>NZ_MKFI01000001.1 GCF_001982635.1 Bradyrhizobium mercantei
CCCTTTGCATGGGGTTGTTTTGCAGGAAAACCGGTTTCCACTTTTCCGGATCATGCTCTATGAGGACCCCACGGAGACCCCTCATGGCGAAGAAATCCAGCAAATCAACGACCTCCCCGGGCCTGCAACTCGGCCGTGCGGTGGAATGGCCCGACGCGCCGGAAAAGGCGCAGCTCGACCGCGTGCCCAACCCGCAGGCTGGTACCGATTATCTGGTGCGCTTCACGGTGCCGGAATTCACCTCGATCTGCCCGGTGACGGGTCAACCGGATTTCGCCCATCTGGTGATCGACTATGTGCCGGGCCGCTGGCTCCTGGAATCCAAGTCGCTGAAACTGTTCGCCGCGAGCTTCCGCAATCATGGCGCATTCCATGAGGACTGCACGGTCATGATCGGCAAGCGGATCACTGACGAGATCAAGCCGAAATGGCTGCGCATCGGCGGCTACTGGTATCCGCGCGGCGGCATCCCGATCGACGTGTTCTTCCAGACCGGGCGCCTGCCGAAGGGCCTCTGGGTTCCCGATCAGGGCGTCGCGACGTATCGCGGGCGGGGCTAGCTGCCTTCAACGGCAATCGGGCGCGCGACAGTTGACGATGCCCCATGCCGGGCCACCATACACAAGTGTATTGACCCGCGCCAACGCATTCAATAATGTCCATACAGATATGTATGGTCATGAGTTGACGGGACGCAACGCCGGCAAACGCTGAGGCCACAGGATCCGGTGTGGCCGTGGTGCGCGGCATTCTCGTTCAACGATTGACGGTCGAGTCGTTTGAGCAGCTCGCACTCGCTGAGAATGCGCAATGGACGTTGAACTTTCGCACATCGACGTAAATGGCGTGCGGCTCCATGTGGCCGAGGCGGGTCCGAAGCATGGCCGCCTGGTCATCTTGCTGCACGGCTTTCCAGAGTACTGGGAGGCTTGGCAACGCTATTTCGAGCCGCTTGCAGCGGCGGGTTATCGCGTCCTGGCACCCGACCAGCGCGGCTACAATCTGAGCGACAAGCCGTCAAACGTCGCGGCGTACGATCTCAACTCGCTCGCCCGCGATGTTCTCGGCCTTGCCGACCATTTTGAACGACGTCGTTTCGCGATTGTGGGTCATGACTGGGGAGCAGCTGTTGGCTGGTGGATCGCGACCTGTCATGCCGAGCGCCTGGAACAGTTCGTCGCGCTGAGTGCGCCGCACCCGTCCGTCTGGCGCGAGGCGATGCAGTCCCACCCTGAGCAGCGCCGCAAAAGCCAGTATGTGCGGTTCTTCCAGCTGCCGCGGTTGCCAGAGGCGCTGCTTCGCCTGAGACGCTTCAAGGCTCTGGCCGACGCCGTCCGTCAGCGTGCGCGACCCGACACTGTCACGGCGGCAGCGCTGGACCGCTATCGCGCGGCGTGGCGTGCGCCCGGCGCGCTCACCGGCATGCTCAATTGGTATCGCGCCCTATGGCGCAAGGACTTGCCGGCTAGCGCGAAATTACGGATCAGGCCACCTGTCCTTTTGATTTGGGGCGAGCGTGACGCCTTCGCCGTACGTGCTCTGGCCGAGGCCAGTCTACTCCTGTGTGAAAGCAGCCAGGCAGTCTATCTGGGAGATGCGACACATTGGGTCCAACACGACGAGCCCGAACGTTGCATCGAGGCGTTGCTCGATTTCCTGGGCCGCTCGACCGGCCAATCGCCTTCCGATTAGTCCGATCGCCACGCGGACCGGCAGGCAGCGTCCTAACGTGATTGGCGCTTGGCTGGACGGGCGATCGCTACGGTTCGACGTCCGGCCGCGCGGCGGCGTCCGCCGGGCGCGTCTGCTTCAAAAATCGCGCACAGATAAATCCGAGCACGACCATCACGGCAGCGGCCGAGACCAGCGTCGCGGTCTTGCCGGCATGTTGCAGCCCAAAACCATAGGCGATCGGGCCGACGGTCTGGCCCATAAAGAAGAAGAACGAGTGCAGCGACAGCGCGGTGGCGCGCGCCTCGACCGATAGCTCGCTGGCGAACACCTGCAGGCAGCCGTGGATCATGTAGAAGCCGAGGCCCATCACCAGCAGGCCCGCCATCTGCAATTTCCAGTGCGGCCCAAAGGCGACGCCGACGAGCTGGATTCCGACCAGCGTTGCGCCGACGATCATCATGCCCCGCACCCCGATCCATGGCAGCAGGCGCGACACCGTCAGCGTGTAGAGCAATCCGCCGATCGCAAAGCCCGCGATCACGATGCCGGCGATCGACAGCGAGGTTTCGCCGAGCTCGAACAGGAACGAGGCGACGAAGGGAAACAGCCCGAGCACGCAGCAGCCTTCGATGAAGACGGCCGAGTAGCAGATGCGCGCGTTCGGGTTGGTGAAGATGGTGCGATAGCCATGGCGCAGCGCCTTCAGGCTGGTGCGCGGCGGACGGTTCAGCTCCGCGCCGCGGAAGCCGGCCGCAACCGCCAGCGCCACGATGATGACGAGGCCGCCGAGCACCGCGAGCACGCCGCGCCAGCCGAGGAAATCGCCGATCAGGCCGGAGGCCGTAGCTCCAAGCAGATTGCCGGTCATCGAGCCCGCCAGCGTTCGCCCGATCGCGAGCTGCCGCTTGTCCGGGCCGACGAGATCGCTGGTCAGCGACAGCGCCACCGGAAACACGCCGCCCGAGCCGATGCCGGCAAGGACGCGGGTCACGAACAGCATTGGAAACGAGGTTGAGAGCGCGCCGAGGATGTTGGCGACGCCGAGCAGCCCGAGGCAGATCGTCATCAGCCGCGCCTTGCCGAACAGATCGGCGGCGGCCCCGATCGCCGGCTGGACCGCGGCAAAGGTGAAGGCGAACACCGCGGCAAAGCTCGCCGCGGTCGCAATGCTGACGCCGAAATCATCAGCGACATGCGGCAGCACCGGATCGAGCGCGCGCACCGACAGGCTTGCCGCGAAGGTCGCCAGCGTGATGACGTTGAGGGCCGGCGGCATGCCGCTGGTTGCGGTCATGTCGTCGTTACCCGTCAGGCTGCCGTCTTGGCCAGCGCGTCGAAGGCCATCAGCCGCTTGACGAGGGCTTCGAAGTCACGGAGCGGCACCATATTGGGGCCGTCGGACGGCGCGTGATCCGGATCGGGATGGGTCTCGATGAACACGCCGGCGACGCCGACCGCGACCGCCGCGCGCGCCAGCACCGGCACGAATTCACGCTCGCCGCCTGACGAGGTGCCCTTGCCGCCCGGCTGCTGCACCGAATGGGTGGCATCGAAGATGACAGGTGCGCCGATGGTGCGCGCAAGGATCGGCAGCGCGCGCATGTCTGACACCAGCGTGTTGTAGCCGAACGACGCACCGCGCTCGGTGACCAGCACATTGGCGTTGCCGGCGCCGGTGATCTTGCTGACCACGTTCGTCATATCCCACGGCGCCAGGAACTGGCCCTTCTTGACGTTGACCACCTTGCCGGTCGCAGCCGCGGCCCGCAGGAGATCGGTCTGCCGGCACAGGAAGGCCGGAATCTGCAACACGTCGACCGCCTGCGCCGCCTCGGCGCACTGGTCAGGCTCATGCACGTCAGTCAGCACGGGCAGCCCGAGCGAGGAACGGATCTCGGCGAAGATCGGTAGCGCCTGCGTCAGTCCGATGCCGCGCGCGGCCGACGCGCTGGTGCGGTTCGCCTTGTCGAACGAGGTCTTGTACACCAGACCGATTTTGAGCCGGGCCGCGATCTCCTTCAGCGCGGAGGCGACTTCCAGCGCATGCGCGCGGCTCTCGAGCTGGCAGGGACCTGCAATGATCGACATGGGCAAGGCATTGCCGAATTTGGCCGATCCGACGGCAACGATCGGCGCGGCGGCCTGCGCGGAATTCTGATTGGTCAAAATGCTGCATCCTTTTGGGGCGACCATGCAATCCCGCGCGGGAGGGATCAAGCCATCCCGCACGATGAGGGGGTTGCGCTGACGCCGTGGGTGCGCCGTGCTATCACAATCCTGCCCTAACCGCCCCTATAGAGGGTTTTCGAGCGAAGTGGGTACCGGTTCGCGTGAAGAAAACGCGTCAAAACAATAAATCCAGAGCTCCGTTCCGATTCAATCGGAACGGAAAAGGCTCTAGACTGGCGCGGAACAGATTCCCATGAGGAACGACATGCGCCCTTTGCTTGTAATCGTAGCCGTGGCCGCCCTGTCGGCAATGTCAGGCGTCACCTACGGCCAAACCAGCAGCCAGCCCGGAGTCGTCACCAGCGGCGCCAACGGTGTCACGGTCAACGACAAGCCGGCAGCGCGCAGCGGCGACACCACCAGCAATGGCGGCCCGCTGGTTGAGGGCGTGCCCAACGTCCTGATCAACGGCAAGCCGGCGGTGGTGATGGGCGACCGCACCCATTGCGGCGGCAAGACGACCTCAGGCAGCCATGGCGTCTTCATCAACGGCAAGCCGATGGTCCGCGAGGGCGACCAGACCTCCGGCTGCGCGCAATAGGAGCGCCCGGCCAAACTATCGGCTTCAGGACCAGAAGCGATCCTCTCGGCGCTCGTCGCCTTGATATTCCCGGAACTCGATCGCCCTTCCATCCTTCATTTGCCAAACATGCACCTCTGGAAAGGACTCGGAGATCCCGTTCCTCTGAGCGTTCACGGTGGCCAAAACAACGACGAGATCGCCATCGGCCAATACGTTCTGCACGTCAACGCCAAACATGCCGCCGGAAAGCTCCATCGTGCGTTGAAAGAAGCTGCCGACCTGGTCGTGCCCGGCGTAGTCGCCCGACAATGGACTATGACCGGGAACGTGCCAGGTGATGCTCGGATCGAAGGCTGCAAAGACTGCAGGGACGTTTCCCTGTGCAAAGTCCTCGTAGGCTTTGCGAATGATCATCGCATTTGATCGGGTCATTTGGCTTTCTCCCGTGTGTCGGCTCATCTCCGTTGCAGCACCCCATCCCAACGTACGCTCGGCCTCGCCAACGCGGAAGGGGGTGAAAGGCACCGATCTCCCTTTGACGGGAGGCCGTTCAAATCAGGAAAAACAAACCCTCCGGCAGGACTGCCGGAGGGTTCTATGCGTCACATGTGCGCCTTATCCACCGCCTCACTTCACCGACGAGAACGCGGTCGGCACCAAAAGCTGGTTGACGATGTTGAGAACGATCTGGCCGTCCTCCTCGGTCTTGGCGCGCGCGGCGATCCATTCCGGATCGGTCGCGAACGCGGTCCACTTCTGCTCGCGCTCGGCGAGCGACTCCCAGGCCAACAGATAGGTCAGTTCCTGGTTGGATTCGCCGACCAGCGTCGTGAAGAAGCCGGCCTGCCTGATGCCGTGCTTGTCCCAGAGCTTCAACGTGATGGTCTCGAACCGTTTCAGCAGCGCCGGCAGCCGTCCCGGCAGGCAGCGGTAGACGCGGGTCTCGTAGATCATTGGCGATCCTTTCAGATCTTGTTCGCGAAAGCGCGCAAGTTCTGACAACAAACCCGGACCAAGTCAAAACGGCCAAGCCAAAATGGCGTGGCCCAGCCCCTCGCCTCCGGCATGGCCCGTCCGCACGCGCCGCGCATCTTCACGCCCGCTTCACCTCACTGACAAACTTGGCCGCTTGCAATAATTGCCGGGCGGACCGCCATCATCTATACAACCCATAAGTGAAAGAGGTGGCGAATGTATCTCTTGAGATGGTTGCGCGCCGGCTTGTTGCTGGTGGCTGCACTCGGATGTCTTTTGGGATGTCATGGCGCCACCGCTCAACAGGCGACGGATAACCGCCTCAAGGAGGTCCAGCTCGGCAAGGACGCGTTTACCCTGGGCGATCAGCTGCCGGCCTGGGTCGAGCAACTGCCGATCCCGGAGCTCGCCAAGACCGCGTCATTGCCGGTGGTGGTCCGTCTCGCCGACAGTCAGTACCTGCTCGGAAAGGTTCCCGCGCTCCACGTCCGGCGCGTGACGCAGATCAACGATGCCGCGGCGCTTACGGCAGCCGGACGCCTTTCGATCGCATTCGCCCCCGAATATGAACATGTCCAGCTTCATGCAATCCGCATCTATCGCGGGCAGGAGCAGTTCGATCGGACCCAGACGTCCAACATCCGCTTCCTGCAACGCGAGCAGGATCTCGAGCGCGGCGTCTATAGCGGCCGGGTGACCGCCTCCATCCTGATCGACGACCTGCGCGTCGGCGATACGATCGAGATTGCCTATAC
Organism: Bradyrhizobium mercantei; assembly: GCF_001982635.1. Classification (GTDB taxonomy): domain Bacteria; phylum Pseudomonadota; class Alphaproteobacteria; order Rhizobiales; family Xanthobacteraceae; genus Bradyrhizobium; species Bradyrhizobium mercantei. Next base: position 6,157 of record NZ_MKFI01000001.1, read on the forward strand.
GAGCTCGGGTCAAAATCCGGTGTTCGGCGGCAAGGCCTTCGGGTTGTCGCCGTGGGACCAGGGCGCGCCGACCCTGCGTCGGCGGGTCGTGCTGAATTATCCAACCGACCGATCGATCGCCTGGCGCGTGGTCGGCGACCGGGCGCTGCCTCCTCTCCTGCCAACCGAAACCGTACGCGACGGCATGCGACGCGTCAGCTTCGACCAGCAGCCATTGCCCGGATTTCCCGGAGAGACGATGGCTCCGCCCGATTACTTCGGGCTCCGCTTCGTGCAGTTCTCCGAGTTTGCGAACTGGAGCGACGTCTCTGCATGGGCCAGCAACCTGTTCGCGGCGACCGCGCCACAGGACGGCGAGTTTCGGGACGTCGTGAAGCGCATCAAGGCGTTGCCGTCGGAGCCGGCCCGCGCCATGGCCGCGCTCGAATTTGTGCAATCCCAGATCCGGCATTTCTCGGTCGCGCTCGGCGAGAACTCGCACCGGCCAACCTTGCCCGACGAGGTGCTGCGGCGCCGCTACGGCGACTGCAAGGACAAGTCGCTGCTGCTCGTCACTCTGCTCCGCGAACTCGGCATCAAGAGCCAGCCCGTGCTGTTGCAGATCGGACGCCATGGCGGACTGGAGAAGACGCTGCCCAGCCCGCAGTTCTTCGATCATGCCATCGTCGAAGCCATGGTCGGCGGCAAGCCCTATTTCCTCGATCCGACGCGGCTCGGACAGCATGGCGAGCTCGACCGCGCCGGCCAGGCGCATGGCGGGGTCCAGGTCCTCGTCGTGGCGCGCGAGACCGATTCCGTCTCGCGCATTCCTGCCGACACCGGCGATATCGTCGGAGACGAGATCACCGAACGCGCCACGCTGGCCAAGTTCGGCGCAGAGGGCCAGCTCGACGTCCGGCGCGTCTGGCGCGGGCTTGGCGCCGAGCAACTGCGCGTCGTGCTTGAACGGGCGACGCACGAGCAGGTCACCAGGTTCGTCCGTGACGCCCTGGAACGCCGCTATCCCGGCGCGACGCTGGTCGGCGAACCGGCCGTGCAGAACGACATCGTGAAGAACGAGCTCTCGATCTCGGCGCACTACAGGATTCCCAAGCTCGCAACGGAGGCGGAAGGGAGCTGGGTCGTCGGCTACGCGCTGGACAATATGCAGAATGTCCTGATCGCTTCGCAATCGGCGAACCGCACCACGCCGCTGCGGATTCCAGGCTTCCCGTTCCACGGCAAATACAGTTTCGAGATGAGCTTTCCCGAACAGGTCAGCATCAGCATCGACCCGCGCGAGCACACCGTCTCCAACAAGTATTTCAACGCCACGGTCACCGAATATTTTCGCGGCAGCAATGCGAGGAAAACCGTCGAGCTGAAAACGCTGCAGCCGTCGGTCGAGCCGGCGGACTATTCCGGCTATGCCGAGGACCTGCGTTCGCTCAACAAGGCAATCGGCAACGCCTTTGCGGTCAACAAGGCGATGTTCAACAATGATGCCGCCAAGGCAGATATCACGCACCGTCTGCAGCAGCAGCACGAGGAGACCATCAAGAAGACGACCGAGATCATCGATGGCGGCAAGCTCTCCGGCAGCGATCTGGCCAACGGCTATTGCCTGCGCGGTCATGCCAAGGCGGACCTCGACCGCGTCGACGAGGCGTTGCAGGACGTCAACACCGCCGTGCGCCTCGCTCCGGCCGCCGCGAACATGCTGACCTGCCGCGCCAGCGTCTATTTTCGGGCGGGACAGTTCGACAAGAGCGTGACCGACTACTCCAACGCGATCGCGCTGGGCGGCGGCGCCGACGGCATCGGCATCTCATTCCGCTGGCGCGGAGTAGCGCAGGTCTATGCCGGCCGGATGCAGGAGGCCATCGAGGACTTCGCCAAGGCGAGCGAACTCGGCGACCGGGAAGCCCGGATCTACAGCGACATGTGGCTGATTGCGACCTACGGCCGCCTCGGCAAGCCGGTGCCCGACGACATGGTCAAGCGCGCCGGAGCGGAAGCGCAAGGTGAATGGCCGCGTGCCGGCCTCGCCATGCTGGCCGGCTTGATGTCGCCGGACGAGCTGCTCAAATCGCTCGAGAAAAAGGCCGGCGACGAGCGCCAGATGGCACTGGCCGAAGCCTATTTCTATATCGGCCTGCGCAACCTCGCGCTCGGCGACATCAGGCAGGCGCAGGCCTCCTTCCAGAAGACACGCGATATCGGCGTGATCAACTATATCGAGAACGACTGCGCCGCGTTCGAGCTCGACCGCCTGAAGAAGCTGGGCGCGACGACCTCAGCCAAGCCTGCCGCCGGAGGCGCGGCCGCCCACTGATCCCGGCAACGAACCGGGATTGCTTACTGGCCATACCATACCTTGGTACCGCACATTGTGGGTGTGGCCCCCGCAATGTTGCTGCAATGTTGCTGCCCCTAGAACCAGCGGTTTGAAACCCGGATTTGCGGCATGCGGATATTGCTGGTCGAAGATGAGGCCGAAATGGCGGCGGCGCTGTCGCAGGCGCTGAAGGGCTACGACATGGTCGTCGACCATGTGCCGAACCTTGCCGAGGCCGAGGAAGCAATCTCCGCCGACGTGCATGGCGCGGTCCTGCTCGACCGCCAGCTTCCCGACGGCGATGGGCTCACGCTGATCCCGAAATTGCGTGCCAAGGCGGACGGCGTCCCGATCATCGTGCTGACCGCGCGCGGCGACCTCGCCGATCGCATCACCGGTCTCGACAGCGGCGCCGACGACTATCTGGCCAAGCCGTTCGCGGTCGAGGAGCTGCTGGCGCGGCTGCGCGCGGTGCTGCGCCGCCCCGCCGGCCTGCAGCTCGAGATCATCAAGGCCGGCCGCGTGGCCTTCGATTGCAGCCATCGCGAGGCCAGCGTCGACGGCCGCCCGCTCGACCTGCCGCGGCGCGAGCTCCTGGTGCTGGAGACGCTGCTGCGCCGCATGGGCCGCACCGTGCTGCGCGCGACGCTGGAGGAAGCCGTCTACAATTTCGAGGACGAGATCCAGTCGAACGCGCTCGACGCCCACGTCTCGCGGCTCAGGCGCAAGCTTGCCGACGCGGATGCCGGTGTCGAGATCCACAGCATCCGCGGCGTCGGCTACCTGCTGAAACAGACATCATGAGCGAACAGGCCGAGCACTATTGCCTGCGCTCGCAACTGAGCTGGCGCCTGGTCGCGATGCAGGCGCTGCTGCTGGCGATGCTGATCCTTTGCCTGATCGGCGCGCTGTGTGCCACCGGCTTCCTGATCGTTCCGCGCGATGAGGATCATGTCATCGACATCGTGCAACGCGCAGTCGCACGTGACCCGCAGGGTGATCTGGTGCTGCGCCCGACGGCGGAGCTGAAGCAGCTTCGCGACAACACGCCCGACCTCTGGTTCCTGGTACGCGACCGCCAAGGACATTCGCTGGCGGAAGGCACGGTCCCGCCGGAATTTTCGGGGATCGGCGGCGCGCTCGACCAGATCAGCCAGGCGCGGCTCGGCTGGCAGATGTTCGAGGACGATCCGCGCAAGCCGCCGGCGCGGATGAAGCGCGTCACTTCCGACGCCGGTCCGGTCCAGGTGCTCACCGCCACGCAGGGGCCGATGTCCAGCGCCAAGACGGCGCTCGCCACCACATTCGCGTTCCTCGCCGTCGCACTGCCCGGCCTGCTGCTGATGGCGGCAGCGACCTTCGTGGCGACGCCGATGGTGGTGCGGCGCGCCTTTGCCGGCATCGACACCACCGCCGACGAAGCGCGCCGGATCGATTTCCGCCAGCGCGGCAGCCGGCTCTCGGCGGATCATCTGCCGCTCGAAGTGGCGCCGCTGGTGACTGCAATCAACGATGCGCTGAAGCGGCTCGACGACGGCTATTCCCGGCATCAGCGCTTCGTCGCCGACGCGGCGCACGAATTGCGCACCCCGATCGCGATCCTCAACACGCGGCTGGAATCGCTTCCGCCAGGCCCTGAGAAGACCCGCCTGCTCGAGGATTCGGCGCGGCTTGCGACCTTGGCCGAGCAGTTGCTCGACATCCAGCGCTTCGACCAGTGCCGCAATCCGTACGGGCGCGTCGATCTCGTCGCGGTCGCACGCAACGTCGCCGCCGACCTCGCGCCGCTGGCGATCGCGGCCGGCTACGAACTCTCGCTCGATGCCGCAATCGAACGGGTCGAAACGCTGGGCGACCGTGCCGCGCTGGAGCGGGCGCTCACCAATCTCGTGCAGAACGCCATCCAGCATGGCGGCCGCCGCGGCACCATCATGATTCATGTCGGCAGCGCCGCGACGATCGATGTCATCGATGAAGGCGACGGCATTCCTCAGGACGAGCGCGCGCGGATCTTCGATCCGTTCTACCGGCTCGCGCCGCTCGACCGCGGCGCCGGCCTCGGCCTCAACATGGTGCGCGAGATCGCACGGCTGCATGGCGGTCACGTCTCCGTGCTCGACGGACCGAAGGGCGGCGCATGCTTCCGTCTCACATTACCGCCGGCGCCGTTCGTTTCGTAACTCGCGCAACATCGCGCAATGTTGTCGCAATGCGGCTCCCGCAAACCAAGCGTCACGCTTCGCAATCGAGTCGAAGCGGCATGACACTTTGTTGGGAAGCCCAATGTCACACGATCTCCTGTCTTTCTTCACCGCGTGGATGGCAGCCCCCGGCCGCGTCGGTGCCATCGCGCCGTCGGGCGCCGCGCTCGCCGAACTGATCACACGCGACATCAGCGCCGACACCGGCCCGGTGCTCGAGCTCGGTCCGGGCACGGGCGCCTTCACCTATCAGCTGTTGAAGCGCGGCGTGCGCCAGCAGGATCTCACGCTGATCGAATACGGTTCGGATTTCATGCGGCTGTTGCAGCTCCGCTTTCCCGGCGCGCGCGTGCTGTGGATGGACGCCGCGCGGCTGGCCTCGGAACGGCTCTACGACGGCGCGCCGGTCGGCGCCGTGGTCAGCGGATTGCCGCTGCTCAACATGTCGCCGCGCAAGGTGATGGCGATCGTCGGCGGAGCGTTCAGCTATATGCGTCCCGGCGCCGCGTTCTATCAATTCACCTACGGCATGCGCTGCCCGATACGGCGGCCGATCCTCGACCGGCTCGGCTTGCGCGCCACCCTGGTCGATCGCGCGATCATGAACGTGCCACCCGCTGCGGTCTACCGGCTGACGCGACGCCCGCAATACAGGCTGATCACGCGTGACGCCGCGCCGGCGGCCGGCGCTGACGTTTTACCGATCAAGAAGGAACGCCGCGCCAGCGAGGACTGCGCTGTCGTGTGACGGCGCAGCTGACCGCTGTTACATCAGCCGGCTTTGCTTCGCCGCCGCCTCGATGAAGGACGCAAACAGCGGATGCGGCTCGAACGGCCGCGACTTCAGCTCCGGATGAAACTGGACCCCGATGAACCAGGGATGGTCCTCGTATTCGACGATCTCCGGCAGCACGCCGTCGGGCGACATGCCGGAGAAGCGCAGGCCGTGCTGCTCGAGGCGATCCTTGTAGGCTGTGTTGACCTCGTAGCGATGGCGGTGCCGCTCGGAGATCTCGGTCGCGCCGCCATAGACCTGCGAGACCCGGCTGCCGCGGTTGAGCGCCGCGGGATAGGCGCCGAGCCGCATCGTGCCGCCGAGATCGCCGCTCTGCGAACGCTTCTCGAGCTCATTGCCGCGCAGCCATTCGGTCATCAGGCCGACCAGCGGCTCATTGGTCGGACCGAACTCGGTCGAGTTGGCCTCCTCGATGCCGACCAGATTGCGGGCCGCCTCGATGACGGCCATCTGCATGCCGAAGCAGATGCCGAAATACGGCACGTCGCGCTCGCGCGCGAACTGCGCCGCGCGGATCTTGCCCTCGGCGCCGCGCTGGCCGAAGCCGCCGGGCACCAGGATGCCGTTGACGTGCTCCAGGAACGGCGCCGGGTCCTCGTTCTCGAACACCTCGCTCTCGATCCAGTCGAGATTGACCTTCACCTTGTTGGCGATGCCGCCATGGGAGAGCGCCTCGATCAGCGATTTGTACGCGTCCTTCATGCCGGTGTACTTGCCGACAATCGCGATCGTCACCGCACCTTCCGGATTGCGGACGCGCTCGTTGATCACGTTCCAGCTCTGCAGCGCCGGCGGGATCTTCGCCGTGATGCCGAACGCGGCCAGCACCTCGTCGTCGAGACCGGCCGCGTGATAGGCCTCCGGCACCGCGTAGATGTTGTCGACGTCGCGCGCCTCGATCACCGCGCTCTCGCGCACGTTACAGAACAGGCCGAGCTTGCGCCGTTCTTCCTTGGGGATTTCGCGGTCGGTGCGGCACAGCAGGATGTCCGGCTGGATGCCGATCGAGCGCAGCTCCTTCACCGAATGCTGCGTCGGCTTTGTCTTGAGTTCGCCGGCACTTGGAATGTACGGCAGAAGTGTCAGGTGAATGTAGACCGCGTGATCGCGCGGCAGCTCGTTCTTGAGCTGGCGGATCGCCTCGAAGAACGGCAGGCCCTCGATGTCACCGACGGTGCCGCCGATCTCCACCAGCACGAAATCGTACTCGTCGTTGCCCGACAGCACGAATTCCTTGATCGCGTTGGTGACGTGCGGGACCACCTGGATGGTGGCGCCGAGATAATCGCCGCGGCGCTCCTTGGTGATGATGTCCTGGTAGATGCGCCCGGTCGTGATGTTGTCGGCCTTGGTGGCCGGACGACCGGTGAAACGCTCGTAATGGCCGAGATCGAGATCGGTCTCGGCGCCGTCGTCGGTCACGAATACTTCGCCGTGCTGATACGGCGACATCGTTCCTGGATCGAGGTTGAGATAGGGATCGAGCTTGCGAAGGCGGACCTTGTAGCCTCGGGCCTGCAGCAGAGCGCCGAGCGCCGCTGATGCCAGACCTTTTCCGAGCGAGGAGACCACGCCGCCGGTGATGAATATGTACCGCGCCATGGGACTTTACCTTTAATCCGCTTCCGGCGATTCGCAAAACGAATCGGCCGTTCCCGGCAAACAAATCACCGGGCTGTGGGTTACGTTAAACTGAGAGCGATTTCAGAGCATTAATGGGGGTTTTGGATGCAGGATGCCAGCGGGCCATCCTGCATGGCCACCCTGCTTTATTGCGACCGTGGCGCCTGCGGGCCGCTCGGGGCCTGCGGCGCCTGCTGCTCGTCGGCTTTCTTCAGCGAATCGAGGATGCCGCCCGAGGTCGGCGCATTCATCGGCGTGCCGCCGGCCGGCTGGGTCTGCGCCGGAGCGCCGGTGCCGATGATCGAGCTCGGCTTGCGGTCGTAGCCCGCGTACCAGGACAGGAACAGGCTGGTCACGAAGAAGCCGACCGCGAGAATCGCCGTGGTCCGCGTCAGCAAATTCGCGGTGCCGCGGCTCGACATGAAGCCGGCGCCTCCGCCCATGCCGAGGCCGCCGCCTTCGGACTTCTGCAGCAGCACCGCGCCGATCATGACGGCAACGATCATGAGATGAATAATGATAACGACAGTCTGCATCGCAAGCCTTCCGTCACAAGCCGCCAAGCGGCCAGACAAACGGCGCTATCGGCTTTGCGGGTTTCGTGAAGTCGCGCCCTGTTACACGATTGCACCGGGCATTGTCACCCCCGAGATAGTCGCAGCCGCAATGATCACAAGCAGTCCCGATTGCGCGCGCCCGCGCCTTGATCGGAACCGGTCATTTCTACTATAATAGACGTATGGATACTTTGATAGACGATCTGAGCCAGCGTCTGGCGCAGCGGATCCGGCTCGAACGCGACGGCCGGAGCTGGTCGCTGGCCGAGCTAGCCGAACGCTCGGGCGTCTCGAAGGCGACGATCAGCAAGATCGAACGCGCCGAGGTGAGCCCGACCGCGGTGGTGCTGGTGCGGCTCGCCTCGGCCTTCGACCTCACGCTGGCCGGCCTGATGCTGCGCGCCGAGGGCCAGGCCGAACGGCTGTCGCGCGCCGCCGCGCAGCCGGTCTGGCGCGATCCCGAAACCGGCTATCTGCGCCGCCAGGTGTTCAGCCGTCCCGATCATCCGGTCGAGCTGGTGCGGGTCGAGCTGCCGTCCAGGCAGACCGTGACCCTGCCCGCCTCGTCCTATGCCCATATCCGCCAACTGGTCTGGGTCTTGAGCGGCAGCCTCGTCATCACCGAAGGCGGCACGCGCCACGTGCTCGCGGCCGGAGATTGCCTCGGCTTCGGCCCGCCGGCGGAAACGACCTTCGCCAACGAAACCAGTACCGCGTGCACCTATGTGGTCACCCTGGCCCGGAGCTGACGCATGCCGCAGTTTGCCATCACACCGCTCGAGGATGCGCCTGAGATTTGCAGCGCGCTCAGCGAGCTGTTGATCGAGACCGTCGCCAGCGGCGGCTCCGTCAGCTTCATGCATCCGCTATCGCGTGACGACGCCGAAGCGTTCTGGCAGGACTCACTTGGCGCAGCCGCGCGTGGCGAGCGCATCGTGCTCGGCGCGTTCGACGGCAATGATCTGATCGGCACCGTGACGCTGCTGCTCAAGCTGCCGCCGAACCAGCCGCACCGCGCCGAGATCGCCAAGATGATGACGCGCCTCAGCCACCGCCATCGCGGCGTCGCGACCGCATTGCTGCGCGCCGCCGAGCAGCTTGCGATCGCGCATGGCCGCACACTGCTGGTGCTCGACACCGCGGTCGACGAGGGTGCCGCACCGCTCTACGAGCGATCCGGCTTTCAGCTCAGCGGCATCATCCCGGACTACGCGCTGAAGCCGCATGGCGGCCTCACCGGGACGATGATCTACTGGAAGCGGATCGGCGCGGCGGCAGCGGCCGCCACTTGATTCCGTCGCACCAACTTCGCTGCCAATCCCGTCATCCTGAGGAGCGCGTAGCGCGTCTCGAAGGATGCACGGCCCGGCTCGTGGCCGTCTACCCTTCGAGACGGCCGCTTCGCGGCCTCCTCAGGGTGACGGTGAGAGAACCAGCGCGGTGAGCGTCGGTCGCCTAGCAACCCGCCGCGATCGCCAAGAAATCCGAGGCCTTCAGGCTGGCGCCGCCGACCAGTGCGCCGTTGACGTTGGCAACTGCCATCAGCTCGGCGGCGTTCGACGGCTTCACCGAGCCGCCATAGAGGATCCTGATCCGGTTTCCCTCGCCCTTGAAGCGATCGGTGAGCTGACCCCGGATAAACCGATGAACTTCCTCGACATCCCCAGCCGTCGGGGTGAGCCCGGTGCCGATCGCCCAGACCGGCTCATAGGCCACCACCAGGTTGGCCGCGGTCGAGCCGTCGGGCAGCGAGCCCGCAAGCTGGCTGCCGCAGACATCGAGCGTCTTGCCGGCGTCGCGCTGCTCGCGGGTCTCGCCGATGCAGACGATCGCGGTCAGTCCCGCGCGCCAGACGGCCTCCGCCTTCTGGCGAATCAAGGCGTCGGTCTCGCCATGGTCGGCACGCCGCTCGGAGTGGCCGACAATGATGGCGACCGCACCGAGGTCTTTGAACATTTCCGCCGAGAGGTCGCCGGTGTGGGCGCCCGACGCCTTCGGATGGCAATCCTGGGCGCCGACGGCAACCTTCGAGCCGCGCGCCCTGTCGGCAAAGGCCCCGACCAAGGTCGCGGGCGGACAGACCAGCAGATCGGCCTTTCCGGCGACATCGCCGGCCCCAGCCAGCATCGCGTCGAACTCGACAAAGGAGGATTTCAGGCCGTTCATTTTCCAGTTGCCGGCGATCAGCGGCCGGATGGCGTCGGTCATATCGGATTTCCCATCGTTCAAGCGTCCCCTGCGCTATCAGAGGTCGGCTGCGACTTCCAGACACCGCCTTCGCCATGGCGCGCGGCGCATCACCGCTTCAATCCGTCCCCTCACCCATGGTTGCGGGGGCGCTTCCGCCACTTTATAAGCGTTTTCAATTCGGTGACGCCCTGCTGCGGGACAAAAGTCTCGACTTTTAACTCCCACTTGGGCACGACCCGGTTCCCCACCTGCAAAACAAGTTGGACCCATGCTTCGAGGAATGCGGAAAGCCTCATCAAACTGGCTCGGCAAGACGATTATGGCCGTTGTGATGGGCGTTTTGATCGTCAGTTTCGGAATTTGGGGCATTGCCGACATTTTCAAGGGATTTGGCCAGTCGACCTTCGCCAAGGTCGGTGGAACCGAGATTTCGGCCGAGCAGTTCCGCCAGACCTATACCGACCGGTTGCAGCAGCTTGGCCGCCAGTTCGGCCGTCCGCTGACGCCTGACCAGGCGCGCGCCTTCGGCATTGACCGTCAGGTGCTGCAGCAGACGCTCGCGGAAGCCGCACTGGACGAGGAAGCGCGCCGCATGGGCCTCAACCAGTCCGACGCCGAGGTGCTGCGCACGATCTACAACGATCCGAACTTCAAGGGCCTCAACAACCAGTTCGATCCGCAGCGCTTCCAGTCCGTGATCCGCAACTTCGGCTATACCGAGGGCCGCTACATCGCCGAGCAGCGCCGTGTCGGTCTGCGCCGGCAGATCGCCGGCACGGTTTCGTCCGGGATCGAGCCGACCAAATCGATGGTCGAGGCGCTGACCCGTTTCCAGAACGAGCAACGCTCGATCGACTACGTCACGCTCGGCGCCGCGCAGGCCGGCACCATCGATGCGCCCTCGCCCGAGGCGCTCGCCGCCTATTTCGAGGACCACAAGGTCCAGTTCCGCGCGCCCGAATACCGCAAGATCGCCTTCGTCGCGATCACGCCCGAGGAAATCGGCAAGTGGGAAACGGTGTCGGACGCCGACGCCAGGAAGCTGTTCGACGAGCGCAAGGACCGGCTCAGCACGCCGGAAAAGCGCGAAGTCTCGCAGATCGTGTTTCCGGACGCCGGTGAGGCGCAGGCGGCCCGCGCGCGCATCACCTCGGGCACCTCGTTCGACGACATCGCCAAGGAGCGCAACCTCAATCTGGCCGACGTCAATCTCGGCCTGGTCGCGAAGTCGGCGATCCTCGATCCGGCGGTCGGCGATGCTGCGTTCTCGCTGCCCGCAGGCGAAGTCAGCCAGCCGGTCCAGGGCCGCTTCGGCGTCGCGCTGGTCAAGGTCGGCAAGATCGAGCCCGGCAACACTCCAACGTATGAGAGCCTCGCGCAGCAGGTGAAGAACGAGATCGCCTCCGAGCGCGCCCGCACCAAGGTCGCCGAGCTGCGCGACAAGATGGAAGACGAGCGCGGCGGCGGCTCCAGCGTCATCGAGGCGGCGCAGAAGCTGAAGCTGACCCCAATCACGATCGACGCGGTCGATCGCTCGGGGCGTCTGCCGAACGGCCAGGTCGCATCCAACATCCCGCGCGGCCTCGACGTGGTGTCGCAGGCCTTTAACAGCGACGTCGGCGTCGACAACGACCCGATCCAATTTAACAACGGCTATGTCTGGTACGACGTGCTCGGCATCACGCCGTCGCGCGAGCGCACCCTCGACGAGGTCCGCGACCAGGTCGAAGCCAAGTGGCGCGAGGACCAGATCTCCGCCAAGCTGCGCGCCAAGGCGACCGAGATCGTCCAGAAGCTCGACAGCGGCGCCAAGCTCGCCGACGAGGCTGCAGCGGCCGGCGTTAAGGTCGAGACCGCGGCGAACTTCCGCCGCGAGGCCACGCTGCCCAACGTGCCGGCCGGCGTGATCGCGGCCGCATTCCGCACCGCCAAGGACGGCGACGGACAGACGTCGGCTGCCGGCGGCAGCCAGTGGGTCGTCTTCCGCGTCACCGACGTGACGGTGCCCCCGATCGACTTTGCCTCCAGCGAGGTCAAGCAGCTCACCGAGGCGCTGCGGCGCTCGTTGAGCGACGAGCAGGTCGCGCAGTATGTCACCAAGATCGAGACCGACATCGGTGTGACCGTCAACCAGGCAGCCTTCGCACAGGTGACAGGCGCAAATAATTGAGCATGATCTGGTCAGCGCGACGCGCTGCCCGGACCGCTCCAACAACAGACCCTGAGCCCGCGAATGGACGACCTGAAATCGATCATCGGAAAAGTCGCCACCGGCGCCACGCTGACGCGTGACGAGGCGGCGTCCGCCTTCGACAGCATGATGTCGGGTGAAGCCACGCCCTCGCAGATGGGCGGACTGTTGATGGCGCTGCGGGTGCGCGGCGAGACCGTCGAGGAGATCACCGGCGCGGTGAGCGCGATGCGCGGCAAGATGCTGCCGGTGAAGGCGCCGGCGGAGGCTGTCGACATCGTCGGCACCGGCGGCGACGGCTCCGGCTCGGTCAACGTCTCGACCTGCGCCGCCTTCATCGTGGCCGGCGCCGGTGTGCCCGTTGCCAAGCATGGCAACCGCGCGCTGTCGTCGCGCTCGGGTTCGGCCGACGTGCTGGCCGCGCTCGGCGTCAAGATCGACCTGACGCCGGCGCAGGTCGGACGCTGCGTCTCGGAGGCCGGCATCGGCTTCATGTTCGCGCCCGCGCATCATCCGGCGATGAAGAATGTCGGCCCGACCCGGGTCGAGCTCGCCACCCGCACCATCTTCAACCTGCTCGGCCCGCTGTCGAACCCGGCCGGCGTCAAGCGGCAGATGGTCGGCGTGTTCTCGCGGCAATGGGTGCAGCCGCTGGCGCAGGTGCTGAAGAACCTCGGCTCCGACAAGGTCTGGGTCGTGCACGGCTCCGACGGCCTCGACGAGATCACCCTCACCGGCCCGACCTTCATCGCGACGCTGGAGAACGGCGAGATCAGGACCTCCGAGGTGACACCGGAAGATGCCGGCCTCGGCCGCGTCGGCGGCGAGGCGCTGAAGGGCGGCGATGCCGATGCCAACGCGATCGCGCTCTCCGGCGTGCTTCAGGGCAAGCCGAGCGCCTATCGCGATGTCGCCCTGCTCAACGCCGCCGCGGCCCTGATCGTGGCCGGCCGCGCCAAGGATCTGAAGGAAGGCGTTGCGATCGGCACCCAGTCGCTCGATAGCGGCGCGGCTGCCGCGCGGCTGAAGCATCTGGTCGCAGTGTCCAACGGTTGAGAATCCAGCGATGTCCGACATCCTGACCAAGATCGAGACCTATAAGCGCGAGGAGATCGCTGCCGCGAAGCGCGCGCGTCCGCTCGCCGAGGTCGAGGCGCAGGCCAAAGCGGCTTCAGCCTCGCGCGGCTTCGTCCGCGCGCTGAAGGACAAGCATGCACGCGGCGAGTTCGCGCTGATCGCGGAAGTCAAGAAGGCCTCGCCTTCGAAGGGGCTGATCCGCGCCGACTTCGATCCGCCCGTCCTCGCGAAAGCCTATGAGGCCGGCGGCGCGGCGTGCCTGTCGGTGCTGACCGATGCGCCGTCGTTCCAGGGCCATCTCGACTTCATGGTCGCGGCCCGCGCGGCGACCAACCTGCCGGTGCTGCGCAAGGATTTCATGTTCGACACCTACCAGGTGGCGGAGGCACGCGCCCACGGCGCCGACTGCATCCTGATCATCATGGCCGCGCTCGACGACGTGGCGGCAAAGGAGATCGAGGACGCAGCCCTCGGCTACGGCATGGACGTGCTGATCGAGATCCACGACCGCGCCGAGCTCGAGCGCGCCCTGAACCTTCGCTCGCCGATGATCGGCGTCAACAACCGCAATCTGCGTACCTTCGAGACCACGCTCGCGACCAGCGAGGCGCTGGCGCCGCTGATCCCGCGCGACCGCCTGATGGTCGGCGAGAGCGGCATCTTCACGCCTGACGATCTCGCCCGCCTCGAGCGCGTCGGGATGTCGACCTTCCTGGTCGGCGAGAGCCTGATGCGCCAGCAGGACGTCACTGCGGCCACCCGCGCCTTGCTGACGCGGCAGGGCGCACCGCGCGCCACCGGCACGCGCTGACGCGATGGCGCGGAAGTCCAAAGCCAAGACCAGAGCCGAGACCAAAGCCGAGCCAGCCGGCGGCCCCGGCACCGCCCTCACCCATATCGACGCCAAGGGCGACGCGCGCATGGTCGACGTCTCGGCCAAGCCCGCGACCGAGCGGACTGCCGTTGCCGAAGGCCGCGTCCTGATGAGCAAGGCCACGCTCGCACTGATCGAAACGGGTCAGGCCAAGAAGGGCGACGTGCTGGCGACCGCGCGGATCGCCGGTATCATGGCGGCGAAACGGACCTCGGAATTGATCCCGCTCTGCCATCCGCTGGCGCTGACCAAGGTCACGATCGATATTACGACCGACCGCAAGCTGCCCGGCTGCATCGTCCGCGCCAGCGTCAAGGTGACCGGGCCGACCGGTGTCGAGATGGAGGCGCTGACCGCGGTTTCGGTCGCCTGCCTGACGATCTACGACATGATCAAGGCGGTCGAGCGCGGCGTGCGCATCGAAGGCATTCACCTGATCGAGAAGATCGGCGGCAAGTCCGGGCACTACCGCGCCGGCGAGTGATCGGTGAGCGATGCGCGGGATGGCCATTCGCGCACATCCGTAACGTTTCGTTAACCAACCTCGCTAACCCCTGCTCCATTTCGATTGGATACGACTTTCGCGGGCCGGAGGTGCATCAAACCTACCTCCGGGTGAAACGCGGGGATACGATTGCTTCAAATGAATCCAAACGGCAGCGCCTCGTTCAAGCTCACCTCGGTGATCGGCAGCGGTCCGATCCGCTGGCTGATCCTTGGCGGCGCCGTGCTGATGGCCGCGATCGCGATCGGCGCCACGTTGATGGCCGAGAATTTCCGCGAGCGCGCCTTGCATAACAGCGAGCGTGAGCTCGAGAACACCGTGCTGCTGCTGGCGCGGCATTTCGACCAGCAGCTCGACGATCTCGAGGTCGTCCAGCGCGACCTGATCGCGTTCATGCGCGACAACGGGATCGCGACGGCGGAGAATTACAGGCGCCGGATGTCGGCCGCCGACATCCATGCGATGCTGAAGTCCAAGATGGAGGCGCTGTCCAATGTCGGCAGCCTCAACGTGTTCGACGCCGACGGCGTGCTGATCAACAGCTCGGGCGCCTGGCCGCTGCCGCAAGTCAATATCGCCGACCGCACCTACTTCCAGATCTTCAAATCGAGCCCCTACTCGCCCGACATGCTGGTCGCGCCGGTGGTCAGCCGCGTCAATGGCGGCTGGACCACCGTCATCGTCCGCAAGGTTACCGGGCCGCATGGCGAGTTCCTCGGCGTGGTCGGCCGCGGCATTGAGCCGGCGACCTTCGAGAAATTCTTCTCCACCGTTGCGCTCGGCGAAGGCGCCGCGATCTCGATGCACCATCGCGACGGCACCCTGCTGGCGCGCTATCCCCATGTCGAGGAGCTGATCGGGAAGAATTTCCGCACCGGCCCGGCCAACCAGCAGCAGGTGTTCGAGCTGCCGCAGAGCACTTCGCGGCTGACCAGCCCGGTCGACGGCAAGGATCGCCTGGTGTCGTCGCGGGCGCTGACCAAATTCCCGATCGTCGTCGTGGCGACGACCACGACGGAAGCGGCTCTCACCACCTGGCGCGAGCAGATCGGCATCCTGATCGCGATAACCAGCATCTCCGTGCTGGCGATCGCGATCCTGCTGACGCTCGTGGTGCGCAAGCTGGTGCAGCAGCATCGCGCCCAGCAGCAGCGCCTGACGCTGGAGAAGCTCCGGCTCGATACCGCCGTCAACAACATGACGCAGGGGCTGTTGCTGTTCGACGCCACGCAGCTTCTCGTGATCTGCAACAAGCGCTACATCGAGATGTACGGATTGTCCGGCGACGTCATCCGGCCGGGCTGCAGCTTCCGCGACGTCATCGTGCATCGTCACCAGACCGGCTCGTTCCAGGGCGACGTCGAACGCTACGTCAACCTCGTGCTGCGCGACGTCGGCATCCGCAACACCATGGTGATCACGACGCCCGACGGGCGCTCGATCCAGGTCGTCAACGAGCCGCTGGCCGATGGCGGCTGGCTTGCGACCCACGAGGACGTCACCGAGCGCCGCCGCGCCGAGGAGCGCATCACGCATCTTGCCCACTACGATGCGCTCACCGACCTGCCGAACCGCGCGCTGTTCCACGAGGAGATCAAGCGCGAGCTGCCGCATGTCACGTCAGACAGCCAGTTGGCGGTGCTCTATATCGACATCGACGAGTTCAAGGGCGTCAACGACTCGCTCGGCCACATGGTCGGCGACGAACTGCTGAAATCGGTTGCCAGGACCCTGAGCGGCGTGATCGGCGACGGCGATTTCGTCGCCCGGCTCGGCGGCGACGAATTCGCCATCGTGCAGACCGACGTGAAGAGCGAGTTCGAGGTCACCGACCTCGTCGCGCGCATCTACGAGGTGATCCGCTCGCCCTATCAGTGCCTCGGCCACCAGGTCACGACCGACGCCAGCATCGGCATCGCGCTGGCGCCGAAGGACGGCACCGATCTCGACCAGATTATGAAGAACGCCGACCTTGCGATGTATGCGGCGAAGTCGGCCGGCCGCCGCACGTCGCGCTTCTTCGAGCCTTCGATGGATGCGGACGCCCGCGCCCGCCGCGAGCTCGAGATGGAGTTGCGGCAGACGATCTCGGCCGGCAGCGGGCTCGAAGTGTATTACCAGCCTTGCGTCGACCTGCGCAGCAACGCGATCACCGGCTGCGAGGCGCTGGTGCGCTGGCGCCATCCGTTGCGCGGCATGATTTCTCCGGCCGACTTCGTGCCGATCGCCGAGGAGACCGGCCTGATCAACCAGCTCGGCGAGTGGGTGCTGATGACCGCCTGCAAGGAGGCCGTGAACTGGCCCGACCATGTCAGGCTCGCGGTCAACGTCTCGCCGGTCCAGTTCCGCAGCGGCACGCTGGCGCTCAAGGTGATCGCGGCGCTCGCGGCATCGGGGCTGTCGGCGAGCCGGCTCGAGCTCGAGATCACCGAGGCCGTGCTGATCCGCGACGACGAGACGGCGCTGGCCGCACTGCACCAGCTCCGCGCCATCGGCATCCGGATCGCGCTCGACGATTTCGGCACCGGCTATTCGTCGCTGAGCTATCTGAAGCGCTTCCCGTTCGACAAGATCAAGATCGACCGCTGCTTCGTCACCGACATCGCCGAGCCGCACGGCTCGGCCGGCATCGTCGAGGCCGTGGTCAACATCGCCGCCGAGCGCAGCATGACGACGACGGCGGAAGGCGTCGAGACCACGCAGCAGCAGCAATTGCTGCGCGAGCTCGGCTGTTCGGAAATGCAGGGCTATCTTTTCAGCGCGCCGGCGCCGGCGGCGCAAATCCGCGCGCTGCTGGCCGGGCACCGTCAGGGGCCCGCCGTCGGTGCGAGCACCACGCGCCGGCGCAAGCCGGTCGCCGGCGCGGCGTGAATTCGGAAGCTGGATGACTGATCACTCGTCATGCCCGGGCAAAAGCGCGAAGCGCGTCTTCGCGCTGATGTCCCGGGCATCCACGTCTCTGGTTCCACGCCAGGAAAAGCGTGGATGGCCGGGTCAAGCCCGACCATGACTACCGATATGTCGGCGCCTAGTTCGGCACCGGCCGCTTCTGCGCTGCCTTGGTATCGGCGTTCTTGGCGTCGGCGTTCACGGTGACGCCGCGCAACTGGTTGAGCGCCGCAGCCAACGCCTTGTCGTTCTTCTCGTCCGGCGGGACGTAGGACTGCGAGCCGGTCTGCTCGGCGCCTTCAGCCGCGAGATGCCCGCGCATCTTGGCCTCGCTCATGATCTCGGAGCGGGTCTTGAACTCGTCGGGCACGTCCTGCAGCACCTCGATGTCGGGCTTGATGCCGAGCGCCTGGATCGAATGGCCGGACGGCGTGAAGTAGCGCGCCGTGGTCAGCGCCAGCGCGCCATTGCCGGTGCCGAGCGGAATGATGGTCTGCACCGAGCCCTTGCCGAACGAGCGGGTGCCGATCAGGGTCGCGCGCTTGTGGTCGTGCAGCGCGCCGGCGACGATCTCGGAGGCCGAGGCCGAGCCGCCATTGATCAGCACGACGAGCGGCTTGCCCTTGGTCATGTCGCCGCCATGGGCGGTGAAGCGCTGGGTCTCTTCCGGATTGCGGCCGCGGGTCGAGACCACCTCGCCCCGCTGCATCAGGGTCGAGGTCACGGAGACCGCCTGGTCGAGCAGGCCGCCCGGGTTGTTGCGGAGGTCGACGACATAGCCGACGAGCTTGTCCTGCGGGACCTGCTTCTGGATCTCGCCGATCGCCTTGCGCAGGCCCTCGGTGGTCTGTTCGTTGAACGAGGTGATGCGGATATAGCCGATGTCGCCGCCCTCGACGTGACACTTCACCGGGCGGACGCGGATGATCTCGCGGGTGATCGAGAGCTCGATCGGCTTGTCGGCGTCCTTGCGGATGATCTTCAGCCGGATCGAGCTGTTGGGCGCGCCCTTCATCTTGTTGACGGCCTGGTCGAGCGTCATGCCCTGGATCTGGTCATCGTCGATCGAGGTGATCACGTCGCCCGACATGATGCCGGCGCGCGAGGCCGGCGTGTCGTCGATCGGCGCCACCACCTTGACGAAGCCGTCTTCCATCGTGACCTCGATGCCGAGTCCGCCGAACTCGCCATGCGTGGTCTCCTGCATCTCCGTCCAGCCCTTCTCGTTCATGTAACGAGAGTGCGGATCGAGCGAGGAGATCATGCCGTTGATGGCGCCTTCGACGAGCTTGGAGTCCTCGGGCTTCTCGACGTAGTCGCTCTTGACCTTCTCGAACACCTCGCCGAACAGATTGAGCTGCGAATAGGTGTTGCTGTTGTCGGAATGCGCGGCGGCATTGGCGACGGCGAACAGATGCGCCCCCTGCGGCGAGGCCACGAGCAGGGTGAGACACGCGCCCGCGACCGTCCCGAGGAAGAAGCCAACATGTTTGCGCATTATCCGTGATCCCTTCGCTTTCGGCCGGCAACGTTTCGCAACATTCGGCCCCACCCCGACGCGGGGCACCACACAACGGCTTTTTGGTCGGATCAAGGCCGCCTCGTCACCGGACCATTACGGTCCTGTCACGATGCCCTGATCATCGCCAATTCAACCTCAAGTCTGCCCCCGGTCGGCCTCTGGCCCAGCCTCCAGCAGGCCGTTCTGCCAGGTCGACGGCTGGGTCCCGAATCCGCGCTTGGCCCGCGTGCCCAGCCAATAGCCGAACTGCGGTGGAACATTGCGAAATGGCCCTTCGACCCCGAGTTTCAATGCCGCATCCATCGGCCAGTTGGGGTTATTGAGGATTTCCCGGCCGACCGCGATCAAATCTGCTTGTTTATCACGCAGGATTTGCTCAGCCTGGTCTCCGTGGATGATCAGGCCGACCGCCATGGTCATGATATCGGCATGGGAGCGGACATATTCCGCCAGCGGCACCTGATAGTTGTATTTGATTTCCTTGCCCAGAATCGGCGCCATCTCGCTGATTCCGCCCGACGAGCAATCGATCACGTCGACGCCCTTCGCCTTCAGGATCGTCGCCAGCCGAGCGCTCTGCTCCGGACCCCAGCCGGCATTGTCCTCGACCGACAGCCGCACGAACAGCGGCTTGTGATCCGGCCAATGCGCACGCACCGCCTCGGTCACCTCGATCAGGAACCGCATCCGGTTGGCTTCCGAGCCGCCATAGGCGTCGCTGCGCTGGTTCGAGCGCCCCGAGAGGAATTCGTGCACGAGATAGCCATGGGCGCCGTGCAGCTCGAGCACCTCGAACCCGGCCAGGTGCGCACGCCGCGCCGCCTGTCCCCAGGCCGCGACGAGGTCCTTCACCTCGTGGGTCTCGAGCGCCCGCGGCACCGGCCAGCGCTCGCTATGGGCGATCGCGCTCGGCGCCACCGGCGTCCAGGCATCCCAATCCTCGATCTCGGCGCTGCGCTCCAGCGGGCGGTCGCCCTCCCAGGGCCTGCTCGCGCGCGCCTTGCGGCCGGAATGGCCGAGCTGGATGCCGGCCACCGCATTCTGCTGCTTGATGAAGCCCGCGAGGCGGCCGAGCGGCGCGATGAACTTGTCATCCCAGATGCCGAGATCGCCGATCGTGCCGCAGCCGCGCCGCTCGACCTTGGTCGATTCGACGATCACGAGCCCGGCGCCGCCGGCGGCGAACTTGCCGGCGTTCATCAGATGCCAATCGGTCGGAAAGCCCTGCTCGGCGGAATACTGGTGCATCGGCGGCACCACGATGCGGTTCTTCAGCATGACGCCGCGGATGGTCATCGGCGAAAACAGCAGTCTGTCGGACATTCGTTTCCTCATCTGACGTCGGTACCCGGCAAGCCGGGCCGATCTTGGTGTTGGCCCGACGATATACGCAGCGCGCGATGCCCGATAGAGCTCCGCGGCCGCGCCATGCACGCAGCACTACGGCAAAATCGATCAGCGATTTCTGGAGCTGCGCAATCCTATTGCGCGGACTTGCGGCTCGCCGATACATCGGTCGGGCAGTTTGTTCCGCATTCAATCGATCTCTTCTGGTCGGCGACACGCCACACCAGCAGCGCGACCAGGACGATGATGGTGACGGTGAGCTTGGCCAATGCGTCGTGATTCAATGTCAGCTCCCAACAGCAATCGCCATCAACGAGAGAAATCAGCTGCAAGCAGAATGTATGGCCCCGGCACCGCTGCCGGCGTCGTCGGCCAGACCCGCATTCGAGTCGAGCCGGCCTCATCATGGTACGGTCTTGGCGTGGCCTGCAACCTTTCCAGTCTGCATGGCAGCACGGCAGAGCCGGCCGCGGCGGTGCCGGAACTTTTGTCATCCGTGTGCTGTGTGACGCGATCTCCTGGAACCGCGCGCGCTGCTTGGGCATCGCCTAGCCCATATGGGCTACATTCGCATGACGGCCGTCATGTCCGCGCGAGGCTGGCCGCGCCCGCGGCGATCGCGTCGTTGAAACTCGTGTCCCAGAATTTTCCGACCTCCGTGCGCGCGTCGAGCACGCCGAGCTTGAGGAAGGTGTCGGCGACCTTCTGATGCGTCTCCGGCACATCAGGCGTCACGCCGGCGAGCGAGAAGTCGTCGCTGCGACGCGCGAACTGGTCAAGGATGTCCTGCAACGGCAGATGGGTTTCCGCCACCTGCGCGGCCGCATAGAGTGGGAAATTCCTGTTGGCGAATGCATAGGCGCGCTGGATCCGCAGCAGGAAATCGCTCACGCCGGCGTGGCGCAGCGGATCGTCGACCGCCTTCGGATTGGCGTAGATCGGGAAATTGCCCGAGAGATAACCGACGCCGGTCTTCAGCAGGCGCGCGCCCTGCTTGGCGATCGCGAGCTGCCCGTTGTAGCCGTAGATCGCCCAGGCATCGAGCTTGCCGGAGGCGAATGCCGAATAGCCGTCCGACGGCGTGAGATTGATCGCCTCGATATCGCCAAACCCGATCCCGGCCTCCTCGAGCTGCTTCGCGAGAAAATAATGCGCGGTCGTCGCGCGCACATAGCCGACGCGCTTGCCCTTGAGGTCGGCGATCGAATGGATCGGCGCATCCTTCGCGGCCACCGTGACCTGGATGTTGAGATCCTCATGGGTGACGGCGATGAAGCGCACCTTGGCGTTCTGGCGCGCGGCGAACATCGCAGGAATCTCGCTGCCCGACCCGATGTCGAGCGCATCGCCGTTCAATGCCTCGATGTGGAGCACGCCGTTGTTGAGCTCCCTCCATTCGATCCGGTAGGGCGTCTTGTCCTCGCCGGCCGCCTGCAGCAGCGGCCGCCAGCCGCCCTTGTAATACGCAACGCGCAGCGTGACGCCACTGAGGTCGGCGCCCCCGCCCGCCCCGGTTTCCGCGCGCACACCGCCCGCGAACAGGCTTCCGGCGAGCACGCCGAGCGCGGAGCGTCGAGAAAGAACAAATGGCGCGGTCAACGGCTTGCTCCCGATCAGCAGTCACAACGCCGCAAGCTTAGGAGAAAATCTGCCGAAGTATATGAGATGCTATTTCGTTTTTGGCTTCGCGCGCGAAAGGCCGTTCCAAAGATTGCGCACGTCACGCGGGAATCCTTATCCATCAACAAACAAGCGTAGCCGGATGAGCGAAGCGATATCCGGGACCACTCCGTCGGCTCGCCACCGTTGGCACCCGCATGTCGCTATCGCTTATGCGGGCTACAGGCTACGTGTTCGGTATCGGCCCTTCGGCTTCCATCGCAGCTTGGACCGCCGGACGACGGCCGATGCGCGCATGGTGGGCGAGGACGTGCGGGTAAGGGGAAAGATCAAAGCCGACGCGCGGCGCCCAGTCCGTGATCGCGAAAGAGTTCGCGTCCGCAACCGTGAAGTCGCCTCCCATCAGGTACTCGCAATCCGCAAGGTGCCGATCGAGGTGCGCGTAGCGCGCGCGAAGCCGATCACGAAACATCTCCTTGGATTGCTCCGAAATCCCCTTGTGGAAGAGCGGTCCATAGGCGCCCTTGTGCATCTCGCTGGAAAAGAAGTTGAGCCACGCCTGCAGCTTGGCGCGCTCGATCGTGCCGTTGGGCGGCGCCAGCCGTCTGGAGGGGACCTGATCGGCGATGTATTGAACGATGGCGGCCCCTTCAGTCAGCAAGGTGCCGTCGTCGAACAGCAGCGCCGGCACGTAGCCGAGCGGATTCACCGTCCGATAGTCGCCGCCGCCTTCGATGGCTTTGGTGTGCTCGTCGATCTTGACGGCCGTGAACGCCAGCCCGGCCTCGAGAAACACGATACGCGGCAGCAGGGACAATGTCCCGGGCGCGCAGAATAGCTTCATGGCGAGCCTCTCTGGCGGATTGTCTCTGCACCCGTCGTGGTAGCACGGACGCGCGTCGGGTCAGCATTCCCCCGCATGTCGCTTCGCTCATGCGGGCTACTCGCTCGTCTCTTGCGCTACTTCGCGACCTCATACACGTCGGGATCGTAGCTCGAGCTCGGATTCTTGAACGCATTGCGCAGCGCCGGCGACATCGGGACGTTGTAATTGATGCCCTTCGGCGGGGTCGGCGCTTCCAGCCACTTCTTGTACATGACCTCGATCGCCGGGCTCTTGTAGAGCTCCGCCGTGGCACGGTCGGCGAGCGCCTTGAACGGCGCGTCCTCCCGGCGCAGCATGATGCCGAACGGCTCTGCCTTCGAGAGGGCCTCTTCGCTGATCATGTAGAGCGAAGGCTCCTTCGACCGCGCGATAGCGACCGCGAGCTGCACGTCGTCGAGCGCGTAGGCCTGGGCGCGGTCGGTGTCCAGCATCAGAAACGCCTCGGCCTGGTCCTTGGCCGGGAGAACGTTGATGCCGAGCTTGCGCTCGGTATTGACCTTGACGAGCTGCGTCAGGTTCACCGAACCGGCAACGGCGGTGACCGACTTCCCCTTGAGGTCGTCGATGGTGTTGATGTTGGACGCCTTCTTGGCGGCGAACCGCGTTGCGCTCAGGAAGTGCGAATTGGTGAAGGTCACCTGCTTCTGGCGCTCGGCGCTGTTGGTGGTCGCCGAGCAGTGCAGATCGATCGTGCCGTTGACCATCAGCGGGATGCGGTTCGACGAGGTCACCGGCAGATAGTCGACCGCGATGTCGGGCGTGCCTATTTCCTTCTTCACCGCATCGACGATCTCAAGGCAGATATCGAGCGCAAAGCCGATCGGCCGCGCGTTGTCGTCGAGGTAGCTGAAGGGAACGGAAGCCTCCTGGAAGCCGAGCGTGATCTTCCTGGTCTCCTTGATCTTCTGCAGCGTGCCCGACAGCTCCTCTGCCGCCACGGGGCTCGCGGCGAGCGTGAAAGCGAAAAGGACGGCGGGCAAGCGCATCGGCGGCTCCTGTGCGGTGATCAGCCGACGTGATAACCCACAGGTGAGCCCGGCGATAGACGACGGCGTGTCTAGCAGCTATCGCGCTTTGCTATGGTTCGCCCGTTGCGCGCCGAACGCGCTATCGCTGCACCCCGCCCTCGAGCAGATGATCGCCGACCAGGCGGACCGCGCCGCGGGTCCAGGAATAATCGGCCCCCATCCGCAAGCCGCTGTCGCCGCGCGAGGCCACCGCACCGCTGCGGGCGTCGCGCACCTGGAAGCCGACCGTGTATTCGGTGCGGCTGACCCGCCTGATCACGCCGATCAGCGCTTGGTCCGCGCCGAGCTGCTGCGCAATCGCGGCCTCGCAGCCGTCGCAGTCGCGCAGCGCACGCGCCTTGACCGCCTCCGTGGTCACGCCGCCGGTGTCGACCAGACGATAGCGGCCCGACTGCGCAAGCTGGTCACGCACGCCTTTGGTCACGTCGGCCAGAGTGGCCGCATCGGCGCCGGCAAGGCCGGACGCCGGTGCCGCCGTGGCATCCTCGAGTTCGAACTCGAACACTGCAAGCCCGATCGGCGCCGAGGCTGCAGTCGGCGCCGGCGGCAGCGCGGCCGCAAGGGCGGCGCGCACCTCGCGCGACACGAACATCCGCGCATGGTCCCAGGCTTCGTCAGTGTCGCCGCGAAACGTGTAGAGCTTCTCGTACAGCACCTGGTTCGCACCGACATCGATCACCGCCACCTTGGCCCACTGGATCAGCGTGCTCATCTTCTGCACGCCGCCGATCACCTTGATCCGGGCCTCGCCCGCGGCCGCCGTCGATGGGACCAGGCGATAGCGCTGCTCCGCGGCGACATCGGCGCGCAGCTTCTGCATCAGCGTATCCAGCCGCCTCTGGTGCGCGGCGGTCTGATCGACGACCTCGCCCGAGGTATCGAGATAACTGAAATCATCGATGCTGACGCTGAGCGGCGACGCCGCCGCTGTACCGGTCTCGGCACGGAGCAGACAAGGCCCGGCCAGAAGGCCGAGCAACGCGAGGGCATGCAAGACGAGGCGGGACTGGCGCATGATCGAGACCTTTCAGGTGCTGCTGCGGGCGGCTCGATCACTGTGTAAGCCGGCTGGCCTCCGCGCCGCAGCGGAGCGTCTCCCGGGCGGTGCCGGGAAAATTTCACGACCGCACTCCGCGCCCGGCGAAAGCCCATGGCGGTGCTTCTCGACGCTGCCGTTCTGCCGTTTAATGGGCACGACGGCCCTGCCCGCGACCGGGTGCCGAGGCTCGTCTGCGACCTCGAGGATACGCCAATGTGGAATTGGTCCGGAAGCGATCTGAAACTGCGGCTGACATTGCGGGTGGCTGCCGTGTCGATGCTCTGCTTTGCCGCGATCTCCGGCTACTTCCTGATCGAGGCCGACCGCGCCGTGCATGCCAGGATCGATGCCGTTGCCGATGTCGCCGCCAGGACGCTGGAGCTGCAGCAGAGCAAGATCCAGTGGCTGAACAATGCGCGCTCCGAATTCCCCGATCTCGAGGGCGTTGCCGCCTCGGTCATGGCGCCCGGACTGTGCCTGGCATTTCGCAGCACCGGCGGCGAGATCAGCCAGCGCTTCTGCGGCGGCGCGCAGACCGACACCGCCGCGCCGCCGCAGGCCTTTGCGGCACTTTATCGCCGCCTGTTCGATCCCGGCCGCGAGACCGTGCGACCGGTGGTTTCGCGCGGCCAGGCGATCGGCGAGGCCGTGGTCTGGGTCGATCCGGCCGTGCTGACGGCCGAAGCCTGGCACGACGCCGGCCGGCTGATGGCCGTGCTGATGATGACGCTGCCGCTGCTCTGTGGCCTGGTCTATGCGGCGCTGGCGCGCGCGCTGCGGCCGACGCGGCAGATCCGCGACGGGCTCGAGCGGATCGCCGCAGGCGATCTCGCCGCGCGCCTGCCGCCGTTCGATCTCGCCGAATTGTCGGCGATCGGCGATGTCTTCAACCAGCTCGCCGAGCGCCTGGCCACCGCACTCTCCGACCGCAACGCGCTGACGCAGAAGCTGATCCTGGTGCAGGACGAGGAGCGGGCGCATCTCGCGCGCGAGCTGCATGACGAGTTCGGACAATCGCTGGCCGCGATCCGTGCGCTCGCCGCCTCCGCGCGCCTGACCGCGGCCCAGGATTGCCCGCCTCTGCTCGCCGAATGCGACGGCATCGCGCGGACGGCGACCGACATGATGGAGACGCTGCGCGGCACGCTCTTCAGGCTGCGCCCGCCCGATGTCGACGAACTCGGACTTGCGGCGAGCCTCGAGGGCCTGATCGCCGGCTGGAACGGTCGCAGCCGCGGGCAGCCACGGTTCGAGATCGCCCTATCGGGATCATTCGAGCACATCCCCTCCTCCGTCAGCGCCAATCTCTACCGCATCGTTCAGGAGGCGCTCACCAACGCGGCCAAACATGCCGGCGCCACGCGCGTCATGCTGCGGCTCCAGATGCGCGAGGCGGCTTCGGGCGGCGACAGCGACATCGTGCTCACGATCGACGATGACGGCCGGCCCGGGGATCCCGAAGGTGATCGTCAGGTCAAATCCGGCATGGGCCTGCTCGGCATGCGCGAGCGGGTCGCCGCGCTCGGCGGGCGGTTGAGCTTCAAGTCCGGACGGCCCGACGGCTCGTCGCTCCGCGTCACCGTTCCCGTCGCAGCCGGCGCGGACGCCGCGCCCGTGGAACGCGCGGCATGAGCGATACAGCGCGAACCATCCTGCTGGTTGACGACCACGCCGTCGTTCGGGAGGGCTATCGCTCGATGCTGCAAAAGCAGCCGGGCCTCTCGGTCATCGCCGAAGCCTCCGACGGCGTCGAGGCCTATCGCCTCTACAAGGAGACCGGGCCCGACCTCGTCATCATGGATCTATCGATGCCCGGCATCGGCGGCATCGAGGCCATCCGGCGCCTCAGGCAGTGGGACAAGCGCGCAAAGATCCTGGTGTTCACCATGCACCAGAACGCGGCCTTTGCCGTGCAGGCGATCCGTGCCGGCGCGAGCGGCTACGTCACCAAGACCAGCCCGCCGGAGACGCTGCTGCATGCCGTGATCGATGCCCTGGCGGGCAAGATCGCGATCAGCCCGGACATCGACCACGAGCTCGCGCTCAGCCACCTCGCCGGCGAGCGTGCCGCCGCCGACCTCCTGACCGCGCGGGAGTTCGAGGTGCTGCGCATGCTGCTCGCGGAGAGGACCACCGACGAGATCGCCGGGACGCTGCACCTCAGCCCCAAGACGGTCGCGAATCTGCATTCCATGATCAAGGACAAGCTCGGCGTCAGCAGCGATATCGAGCTGGTCCGCCTCGCGCTCCGGCAAGGCATCCTGACGCAGATCGACCTGGGCGAAGGGTGAGCCCTCGCGGCGCCGCAAGCTGGCGACGCAAGCCGTCATCCTTCGAGATCGCCGCGGCCCAAACAAAGGACCCCAGCGAGGGGGTTTCACGCTGGGGCCAGAGCAACTCAGTCACCCGATCCTAGACCTTGCGCCGATAGTTTGCTGCGCTCCTTCGGATGACCGGAATCATACGGGGCAACGACGTGAACCTTATTGCTCCCTCATCCGTATCCGTACAGGTCAGGATTTTGCCATCCCTCCTGGGGCTAGAACCAACGCCGTCCGTTCGTATTTCAACGCGGGCGGCGTTGCGCATTTCTGGCCTGGAACCGGCGGACATTCGTGAATGTTCCCGAACAGGAACAGGAACGGATACTAACCCGCGTTAGTTGGAGTGGATGATTTCGAAGATGGAGCGTCATCGCCGTGACCCGGAAAACCTTGCAGGCACGCTCAGAGCAGGCGCTGGTCGTCATCATCCTCAGCACCGGCGCGCTGATCGCTTATCTCGGCCTGGCACTTTCCAGGATGTAGGCGGCCGGCCCGGCAAGGCACCCACTCGCCTGGTGCGCCAAACGTCTGAATGGCCCAATCACCGATCTGCCCGGCGGCGCAAGCCCCCGCGGCAAAAATATTTCGCTTTATCAGAATAACAACTCAATGCTATAAATCCGAAGTCTCGCCCGACACGAGGGCGCTTCGCGGTCGTCACGAACGCGGGTCGAGATGCGGTGGACGCCGAGCGTGGTACTGACGAGAGCGCGCAAGGCGGACGGCGAAGTCGTGCAGGCCTGACGCCCTAATGGTAGGTGTCCTCTCTGCAAAGCGCGTAGCGCTTTGCAGAGAGCGGTGACAACAAAGCCCAGTCTCGCCGGGGAGAGCACGTATAAGCCGTAGCCCATCGCGCAGGGAAAGCCGGATTGCTCCGGTTACACCTGTGGTCCTACCCCCCGTGCTTTCTACCTTTTGCACGGGGCCCATGGGTGCGATCGGCACCCGGCTTTCCCTGCGCCCTCTGATTTTAGAGCGGCGAAACGAGATGCAAAGCTCGGACGATTCATGTCGCGAGAATGCGAGCGTATGACTCACAGGCCGCGCCACATCCTCGCTGTCGTCCCTGCGAAAGCAGGGACCCATAACCACAAACAGCTATTGGTGAGCGATGCTGGAACGACGAGTCCCGTTCACCACACCCGCCGCGGAGTATGGGTCCCGGCTCCCGTGCGCAATTGCGCGGGCGATGACACCTTGTGTTTGACGTCTTGAATCGAGAACCATCCCCCGCGTCGTCCTGGCGAACGCCAGGACCCATTACCCCAAAGGCAAATTGTTACACGATGTCGGAACGACGAGCCCCTTCACCAACATCCGCCACGGCGTATGGGTCCCGGCCTTCGCCGGGACGACAAGCGGGAAGAGCCGTGGACTCACACACCGGATCAGCCGCATGCGTGGGCGATGACACCGTGCGTGCAGCGACGACGGCGCGCCCAACGCCCGTCGCATGCCTGCCGCACAAATCGGGGACATTGCCGCCTGCCCGCAATTCTCGTACACGGTTCACGCAATGACCTCACAACTCTCCCCCGACTCCGTCGACGTGCTGCTGTTCGATATCGGCCGCGTCGTGCTCGACATCGACTTCGAGAAGGTGATGGCGCACTGGGCGCAGCATGCCGGCTGCGCGCCGGCCGAGCTCGCCACGCGCTTCGTCGTCGACGACAGCTTCAAGCATCACGAGATCGGCCGGATCGACGATGCGGCGTTCTTCGAAAACCTGCGCCGGACGCTCGGCATCGACATCACCGACGCCCAGTTCCTCGAAGGCTGGAACGCGATCTTCACCGGCGAGATGCCGGGCATCGCCCCGCTGCTCGCGGCCGCCGCGGAGCGGATGCCGCTGTACGCCTTCTCGAACACCAATCCGGCCCACGTCGCACATTTCTCGGTCATCCATGCCGAGCTGCTCAGCCATTTCCGGACCGTCTTCCTGTCCTCGAGCATCGGCTTCCGGAAACCCGACGCCGAGGCCTACGATCATGTGGTAGAAGCGATCGGCGTGCCGGCGTCGCGGATCCTGTTCTTCGACGATTTGGCCGCCAATATCGAAGGTGCGCGGGCGCGCGGCCTTCATGCCATCCACGTGACGTCGACGGATGACGTGGCAAGGGCTCTCACTGCACTTGGTATTTGAACGCCGGGACTTGAATCCTGGAATGAAGGAGCTCTGAGCGTGGCCCTGATGCCGGTTGCCGATGCCCTGTCCGCCGTCCTTGCCGGCGCCACACCGCTGCCGGAGGAGATGGTCGCGCTCGATGCCGCCTACCACCGCACCCTGGCGCGCGACCTCGCCGCGCGCCGCACCCAGCCGCCGCAGCCGATGTCGGCGATGGACGGCTATGCCGTGCGTGCCGCCGATGCGGCCGATCTGAAGGCCAGGCTCAGGGTGATCGGCGAGGTCGCCGCCGGCCGGCCGTTCGAGCGCACGGTCGGCGCCGGTGAAGCGGTGCGGATCTTCACCGGCGGCGTAATCCCCGATGGCGCCGACGCCGTCATCATCCAGGAGGACACCAGGACCGAGGGCGACCTCATCACGATCACCGAGCTAGCTGCCGCCGGACGGCACATCCGCCCCGCCGGGGTCGACTTCCGCGAGGGCGACGTGCTGCTCGCCGCCGGCAGCCGCCTCTCCGACCGCGCGCTGTCGCTGGCGGCCGCCATGAACTATCCGGAGCTCGCGGTGCGCCGCCGCCCGAAGGTTGCGGTGCTCGCGACCGGCGACGAGTTGGTGATGCCGGGCTCGGAGCCCGGCCCGGGCCAGATCGTCTATTCCAACGGCTATGCGCTGCGCGCGCTGGCGCGCGCCGAAGGCGCCGAGACCGTCGATCTCGGGATTGCCGCCGACACAATGGAGGCGACCACGGCCGGCATCCGCCGGGCGCGCGAGACCGGTGCCGACATTCTGATCACCACCGGCGGCGCCTCGGTCGGTGACCACGATCTGGTCAAGCGGTCACTGGAGGCCGAGGGCGTCGAGATGGCGTTCTGGCGGATCGCGATGCGGCCCGGCAAGCCGATGATGCACGGCCGTTTGGGGGCGATGCGGGTGATCGGCCTGCCCGGCAATCCGGTGTCCTCCTATGTCTGCGCCTTCCTGTTTCTGGTGCCGTTGATTCGCTCGCTGAGCGGCCGAAATGCGGTCCATCATGTCCGCGCGAGCGCCCTGCTCGGCCGCGACCTCGCCGCCAACGACCAGCGCGAGGACTATCTGCGCGCGCGTCTCGAGGAGCGCGAGGACGGCACGCTGATCGCAACGCCCGTGATGCAGCAGGACTCCTCGCTGCTCGGGAATCTCGCTGCGGCACGGGCACTTCTCGTGCGCCCGCCGTTTGCGCCTGCCGCCGTCAAAGGCTCTGCATGCGAGATCCTGATGCTGCCCGAGTGAGGCTTTCGCGGCCCGCTCATTGTGCGTTGCCTGAAACGTTCACCTGAAATTAAGTGGTTGCGGAACACATATCGAACATATAGTGTCCGTTCATGATTTGTTTCGAGTACTGGTGTCTACAAACGGGAGGCCGCCAGGGAGCGCTTGCAACAAGCACAATGCTCCTGAGGTCAGGCCCGGCCTGCAGGCCCCACTGAAGAGTCTCGGAATCGAACGACGCTATCAACCGGGGGAATACTCGAGATGCTCACGCGCAAACAGTACGAACTTCTGCGTTTCATCAATGAACGTCTGAAAGAGGCCGGCGTACCGCCCTCCTTCGACGAGATGAAGGATGCGCTCGACCTGCGCTCGAAGTCCGGTATCCACCGCCTGATCACTGCGCTGGAGGAGCGCGGCTTCATCCGCCGTTTGCCCAACCGCGCCCGCGCCATCGAAGTCATCAAGCTGCCCGAGCTGTCGGCCGGCGGCGGCAACGGCCGCCGCGGCTTCACGCCGAGCGTCATCGAAGGCACCCTCGGCAAGCGCACCAGCACGCCGCCGATCGCCGAGGACGACGGCAACCGTCCGGTCGCGGTGCCCGTGATGGGCCGGATCGCCGCCGGTACGCCGATCGAGGCGCTGCAGACCCGCAGCCACACCATCAGCGTACCGCCCGACATGCTCGGCTCCGGCGAGCATTACGCGCTGGAAGTGCGCGGCGACTCGATGGTCGATGCCGGCATCCTCGACGGCGACATGGCGCTGATCCAGCGCAACGACGTCGCCAACACCGGCGACATCGTGGTGGCGCTGATCGACGAGGAGGAGGCCACCCTGAAGCGCTTCCGCCGCCGCGGTGCATCGATCGCGCTGGAGCCGGCCAACACTGCCTATGAAGTGCGCATCCTGCCGCCGAACCGGGTCCGCATCCAGGGCAAGCTGATCGGGCTCTATCGCAAATACTGATCTGCAAATACTTGCGGCGGCGAGGAACGAGCAACACGTCGGATCGTTCCTTGGAAGATAGCGTAACGTACGGCCTGACCCGATGCGCTCCGATACCTCTCACGCAGCGTCGCGTGTTTGTGATTGAGGCGCGCTCCGGCCAGTCGTACAATCGCCCAGAAACGAGCTGACACTCGTTCGCTATCGTCCACTCTGGTAGAGGCCTATGCCTCAAGGAGAGGCACGGGTCGCTACCTCAATGAGGAGCCATCCGATGTGTGACTATAGTCTGCACGCCGTGGCATCGCGCCCCGCCCTTGTCGGAGAGACGCTGATCACCACGACTTTCCGCGGCACGTCGACCCGCGGCTTTGCTTCGGAGAACGATCCCACCGTCGCGGTCTGTATGCTGCCGGGCACCGAGCTCGCTTTCGCCGAGAACGTTCGCTACGACAGCCGCTGGATCTGGACCAAGACGCTGAATTATCGCGTCGGCGTATTCAACGAAGTCGAGCCCGACGTGCCCGATCGCCATCACGACGCGGTCGAATTCCCCGACGGCAGCCATGTGCTGGTGACCCAGCTCGTGGAGGGTCAGCGCGTCAGCGTGCTGCAATTGCCGGCACTGCATCCGCCGGTCGAGCAGAAGCCGAAGGTTGTGGAGCGGCGGCCCTCTGCATTCGCATCGCTGTTTTTGGGTTGAACGCATCGTCGCCGCGGAAATGAACCGTTCGGCGGCGCGTGACCTAAGCGATTTCGAGCGACCCCGGACGTCGGGTTCCGGGGCGCATATGGATATTTGCGTCGCCGAGCGGCTTGCCGCATTATCGTGCACGGAGGACGTGCACTCACGGAAACCGGCGCAGTGGTCGATAAGGTCACATGGCAAAAAGCTGGACGCGTCACGGAACCGGGCCGCTACATGTTTCGGTTCGGCTGGCTGACGGTCACGGCTGACGACCTGAAGGTCTGGGAGCAATTTCCCGAGGCGGTCTTCACCCTCGTCAAGAAGCCCGACAGCGGCCCCGATTCCGACGAGTACCATCTCGGCCTGTTCGAGCTGCCCTCCGGCACCTCGCTCGATCCCGGCTAATCCTCGCCCTGCAGATCGCTCTCGGCCGGCGTCGCATCGACCGTGGGCCGCGGCGCGCTGGCGGGCACGCGCAGCGTGGTCTCGCTCTCGCCGTCGCCGGGAACTGCCGGCGACCACGGCCGGTCGATCCCGCCGGGCTTCACCGCATCGATGGCATAACCGCCCCTGATCCGCCGCAGCACCAGCGCGCCATGGCGCCGCAACCGCTCGGCGTCGATCACGGAGGCGGCGCAGTCCTTCGGCGCTGGCCGCGCCGTCACGATCAGCGCCGCGCGCTCGCAATCCTCGGCCAGCGCTTCCGGCCGTATCGCCAGCGCGACGAAGGCGCCGCCGAGCCCTTGCGTCACGCAGCCGCCGGGATCGCAGGAGACACCCTCGCCGAGCGACGCATCGGTCGCCGTCCGCGCATCGGCGTCGGCGGCCAGCCACTCCTTGACGAGGAAGACATCCTTCGCGCTGTGCATCAGATGCAGCCGCACGTCGCCGCCGCGCACCGCGACGTTGCGCCCGTCGGCGGAGACCAGCACGTCCGGCTGCGGCACAAGCAGCGCCCAGACCGATGCCACCACCAGCAGCACGGCGCCCGACCAGCGCAGCGGCGAGCGCAACAGCCCGAGCAGGATGATACCGGCGCTCGCCACGATCAGCGGCCCGGTACCGAAGGCCGCCATCCGGCCGACCGCGCCGGGGAGCGCGGCGACCCATTGCGTCACCAGGATCATCCAGTCGATGCCGAACCCCATGATCGCCCAGAACACGCCGTCGAAGCCGAACGGCATCGCGACGAGCCCGAGCAGGCCGGCCGGCATCACCACCGCCGACACCACCGGCATCGCCGCGAGGTTCGCGAGCAGCCCGTAGGGCGTGACGCGGTGGAAATGGAACGCGGCATAGGGCGTCGTCGCGAGCCCCGCCACCAGCGAAGCCAGCATCAGCACCATGAGCTCACGCCCGCCCCACAACGCGACGCGAGCAGTCACCGAATGGTCGGGCGACGCCAGCAGATTCGGCAGCCCGATCTGCACCAGCGCCACCAGCCCGAGCGTCGCGGCGAAGGACATTTGAAAACTCGGATGCACCAGCGCTTCCGGCGCGATCGCAAGCACGATCAGCGCCGCCACCGCCAGCGTGCGGAAGGTGATCGCGCGGCGGTCGACGATGACAGCGATCAGCACCACGGCCGTCATGAAGAACGATCGCTGCGTCGCGACCTCGGCTCCCGACAGCATTAGATAGAAGGCCGCGGCAACGAGTGCGGCCGCCGCCGCCCATTTCTTGATCGGGTGCCCCGCCGTCAGCGCCGGGAACAGCGCAAGCAGCGCGCGGATCGTGAAGAACACGACGCCCGCCACCACGGCCATGTGGTAGCCGGAGATCGACAGCACATGGCCGAGCCCCGAGATGAACATCGCGTCGTTGACCGGCGTCGTGATCGCATCGCGCCGGCCGGTGAGCAGTGCGGTCGCGATCGCGCGCTGATCGCCGTCGAGCGTGGTGCGAATGCGCGCGTCGATGGCATCGCGCAGGCCTTGCATGAAGGCGGCGTAGCGCAGCGCGAAGCCGCCGGTCGCCGGCGGCTCCCGGGTCTTGACTGCGCCCATTGCGAATCCGGAGGCACCGATACCCTGGAAATACAGGTCGCGGCCGAAATCATAGGAGCCCGGGCGCTGCGGCCCGAGCGGCGGCATCAGCCGCGCCTTCAATTCGACGAAACTGCCGACCTCGGGCGCGGTCCCCTTCTTCACCGAGAGCCTGACACGCTCGAGTTTTGGCACCTCGCGCTGGCTCTCCATCGAAACGACGCGCAGCACGAAGCGGTCGGTCTTCTCACGGATGTCGCGTGTCTCGACAAAGCCGGTCAGCGTTACCGAAAATATCGGCCGCGCCAGCACGCCGTGCGCAACCCGCGCCGTCTTCCATGTCGCCATCGCAAAGCCCGCGGCGACCGCGGCCAGCATCACGACGGCGGGAAACGCGCGCCGCCGCCGTAGCAGCAGAGCCAGCAGGCAGAGCATAATTGCGACTGCCGCCGCGACCGACAGCACCGGCTCGTGCTCGGCCGCGAAATAGAACGCAATGCCGGTGCCGAACGCCACCGGCACCCACGGCAATAGCCGGCCCGCGCCCGCCTCCGCGCGCACCCACTGCCGCAACGTCTCGACGAACGGCCCCCAGATGCTGACGCGCACCGGGACATAGCCGCCGGCCGGGATAGCCGCGCGCGGCGGCCACGTCCCCGCGTAGCCGCGTTTGCCGCCCGGCGTGATGCCCTGCTCCGCCATTCCGCTTGCGATCCCTGCCGGGCAGCAGGCTAGCGGATGCCGCAGCCACCCGACTAGCGGAACGGAACCGAAACACGCAACCGAAGGCTGTGAGCTGCGGGGACGGTTGGGCGCGGGCGCCCAGGCGGCGCCTAGATCAATGGCGTCTGCGACGAGACGTGGTGGCAGGCGATCTTCCAGTCGCCGTCCTCGCGCGCGATCACCCAGGTGATCTTGACGACGAGCGAAGGCGCATCGCCGTCGAGGAAGAACGACGCGATAGCAGCCATGTTGACGAGGCCGTCGTTCACGCGCTCCGCCCTGACATCGCTGAACTGAACCCGCGGCGCGCGCCAGCGCGGCAGGCCGTTGAAGTAGGCTTTGACGCCATCACGGCCGCGATACAGCGTTGGGTTCGAGCCGAAGAAGAATGCATGCTTCGAATAGAGCGCGGCAAGCGCATCCGCATCGAGCTTGCCGAAACCCGCAGACCATTGGGCGATAATGGCGGAGGCGATCTCGTCGGCTGCATCAGGCATCGATCGCCTCCGTCTGTTGTCGCAATGGACCCTAGTCCTTGCCTAACCCTTGCCGCCGACTTCCTTGGCGAAGGTGTCGCGCAGGCCGATGGTGCGGTTGAACACGAGCTTGTCCGGCGTCGAATCTGCGTCGCGCACGAAATAGCCCTGGCGCTCGAACTGCATCGCGTCGGGCGAATTGCCCTCGGCGATTGCGGGCTCGACCCGCGCGTCGCTCAGCACTTCCAGCGACTGCGGGTTGAGGTCGGCGGCGAAATCGGCGGCGTTCGGGCTCGGGTTGGCGAACAGCTGATTGTAGATGCGGATTTCGGCCGGCTTCGACTGCGCCGCCGGCAACCAGTGCATCGTCGCCTTCACCTTGCGGCCGTCGGGCGCGTTGCCGCCCTTGGTTGCGGGATCGTAGGTCGCGCGCAGCTCTGTGATCTCGCCGGAATCGTCCTTGATCACGCCGGTGCACTTGACGAAATAGGCATAACGCAGCCGCACTTCATTGCCGGGCGAGAGGCGGAAGAACTTCTTCGGCGGATTCTCCATAAAGTCGTCGCGCTCGATATAAAGCTCGCGGCCGAACGCGATCTTGCGCGTGCCGGCTTCCGGATTGTCGGGATGGTTGATCGCCTCGATCTCTTCGACCTGCCCTTCCGGATAGTTCTCGATGACGACCTTGAGCGGGCGCAGCACCGCCATGCGGCGCAGCGCGGTGCGGTTCAGCTCCTCGCGGATGCAGAATTCGAGCATGCCGACATCGACCACGCTGTTGGCCTTGGCGACGCCGATGCGCTTGATGAATTCGCGCACCGCGGCCGGCGGCACGCCGCGCCGCTTCAGCCCTGCGACGGTCGGCATCCGCGGATCGTCCCAGCCCGAGACATGGCCGTCACGGACGAGCTGCGTCAGCACGCGCTTGGACAGCAGCGTGTAGGTCAGGTTCAGCCGCGCCATTTCGTACTGGCGCGGTTTCGACGGCACCGGCAGCTTGTCGAGCAGCCACTCATAGAGCGGACGGTGATCCTCGAACTCCAGCGTGCAGATCGAATGGGTGATGCCCTCGATGGCGTCCGACTGGCCGTGCGCATAGTCGTAGCTCGGATAGATCGACCATTTGTCGCCGGTGCGCGGATGGTGGGCGTGCAGGATGCGGTACAGCACCGGATCGCGCAGGTTGATGTTGCCGGACGCCATATCGATCTTGGCGCGCAGCACGCGGGCACCGTTCGAGAACTCGCCAGCCTTCATGCGGCGGAACAGGTCGAGGTTCTCCTCGACCGAGCGGTCGCGGAACGGCGAGTTCTTGCCGGGCTCGGTCAGCGTGCCGCGGGACAGCCTGATCTCCTCCTGCGACTGGTCGTCGACATAGGCATAGCCCGCCTTGATCAGGCCCTCGGCCCAATCATACAGGCGCTCGAAATAATCCGACGCATAGAAGAGGTTCTTGCCCCAGTCGTAGCCGAGCCAATGCACGTCCGCCTGGATGGAGTCGATATACTCCTGCTCCTCCTTGGTCGGATTGGTGTCGTCGAAGCGCAAATTGCACTGGCCGCCGAACTCCTGCGCGATGCCGAAATTCAGGGCGATCGACTTGGCGTGACCGATATGCAGGTAGCCGTTCGGCTCCGGCGGGAAGCGGGTCACGATCCGGTTGTGCTTGTGGGAGGAGAGATCGGCCTGGACGATGTCGCGGATGAAGTCGCGCCCTGCCTCTGCCGTCGTGTCAGTCGTCATCAAAGGGTTCCCTGGAGGATCAAGCCCAACCTTCTGCCAAATTCGCGCCGTCCGGCCAAGGTCTGGTTTGTGGCCTGGTTTCAAGTCTGGTTTGGCGGGCAAAAGGTCAGCCGAGGCTTTAGTTATGTCCGGTTCCTGCTATACACCACCGCCGTCCACGCATACGTCTCGCTCGATCATGACCAATCCCGTCGTTACCCGCTTCGCCCCCTCACCGACCGGCTTCCTCCATATCGGAGGCGCCCGCACCGCGCTGTTCAACTGGCTCTATGCCAGGAAGCTCGGCGGCAAGATGCTGCTCCGGATCGAGGACACCGACCGCGAACGCTCCACCAAGGAGGCGATCGACGCCATCCTGGACGGCCTGAAATGGCTCGAGCTCGATTGGGACGGCGACGTCATCTACCAGTTCAGCCGCGCCGCCCGCCATCGCGAGGTCGCCGAGGGCCTGCTTGCCGCCGGGCGGGCCTATTACTGCTACGCCACGCCGGAGGAGCTCACCGCGATGCGCGAGAAGGCGCGCGCCGAGGGCCGCACCCGCCTCTATGACGGCATGTGGCGTGACCGCGATCCGGCGACGGCCCCTGATGGCATCAAGCCGACGATCCGCCTGAAGGCACCCCAGACCGGCGAGACCGTCATCGAGGACCAGGTCCAGGGCCGCGTGGTCTGGCAGAACGAGAACCTCGACGACCTCGTCCTGCTGCGCGGCGACGGCACCCCGACCTACATGCTCGCCGTCGTGGTCGACGACCACGATATGGGCGTCACCCACATTATCCGCGGCGACGACCATCTGATCAACGCCGCGCGTCAGAAGCAGATCTACGACGCGCTGGAGTGGGAGCTGCCGAGCATGTCCCACATTCCGCTGATCCATGGTCCCGACGGCTCGAAACTGTCGAAGCGCCATGGCGCGCTCGGCGTCGATGCCTACCGCGCGCTGGGCTATCTGCCGGCCGCCCTGCGCAACTACCTCGTCCGGCTCGGCTGGAGCCATGGCGACCAGGAGATCTTCTCGACCCAGGAGATGATCGACGCGTTCGACCTCCCGGGCATCGGCCGTTCGGCCGCGCGGTTCGATTTCGCCAAGCTGGAGAACCTCAACGGCCACTATATCCGGCAGAGCGACGATCAATCCCTCGTGACACAGTTCGAGAGCGTGCTGGATTATGTTCCTGAAGGCGCTGCGCTGAAGGCCAAGCTGAATGACACCACCCGCGCGCAATTGCTGCGGGCGATGCCGAGCCTGAAGGAGCGCGCCAAGACGCTGATCGAGCTGATCGCGGGGGCCTACTTCATCTTCGCCGATCGGCCGCTCGAGCTCGATCCGAAGGCGGCGGCGCTGCTCACGCCGGAAACCCGCGCGTTGATCGGCCGCCTGCGCACCGCGCTCGAGGCCGTGAACGACTGGACGGCGGAAACCACCGAGACCGCCATGCGGAATTTCGCCGAGCAGAACAATCTGAAACTCGGCGCCGTCGCCCAGCCGCTGCGGGTGGCGCTGACAGGACGCACAACGTCGCCGGGCATCTTCGATGTGCTGGCCGTCCTGGGACGCCAGGAGTGTCTGGCCCGTCTCGGCGATCAGGCGGCGTAATCCTGCATGGACCCCCTCCAGGGTCCATCTTGCAGCGCACATGGCAATGAGCTACCCAATCCCGGACGCTTTCTCAACAAGCCGTTCCGCCCGGCCATGGGCCGCAATTTAGCGACTGGGCATGGTCGGTTTTCGCAACGAATTCATCGGGGATATCACGATGGACGCAAAATCCAGCAAGACAGCCACACTCACCATCGGCAACAAGAACTACGATTTCCCGATCCTGAGCGGCACGGTTGGGCCTGATGTCATCGACATCGCCAAGCTCTACGGCCAGGCCGGGGTGTTCACCTACGACCCGGGCTTCACTTCGACCGGCAGCTGCCAGTCGAAGATCACCTATATCGACGGCGACGCCGGCGTCCTCGAATACCGCGGCTATCCGATCGAACAGCTCGCCGAGCACGGCGACTTTCTCGAGACCTGCTATCTGCTGCTCTACGGGGAGCTTCCGACCCCGGCGCAGAAGAAGGACTTCGATCATCGCGTGATCCATCACACGATGGTGCACGAGCAGATGGCCCGCTTCTTCCAGGGCTTCCGCCGCGACGCTCATCCGATGGCGATCATGGTTGCAGCCGTCGGCGCGCTCGCCGCGTTCTACCACGACTCCACCGACATCAACGATCCGAAGCAGCGCATGATCGCCTCGATGCGGATGATCGCGAAGGTGCCGACGCTGGCTGCGATGGCCTACAAATACACCATCGGCCAGCCCTTCGTGTATCCGAAGAACTCGCTCTCCTTCGCCGAGAACTTCCTGCAGATGTGCTTCGCGGTGCCGTGCGAGGACTACAAGATCAACCCGGTGCTCGCCGACGCGCTCGACAAGATCTTCATCTTGCATGCCGACCACGAGCAGAACGCGTCGACCTCGACGGTGCGTATCGCCGGCTCCTCGGGCGCCAACCCGTTCGCCTGCATCGCGGCCGGCATCGCCTGCCTGTGGGGCCCGGCGCATGGCGGCGCCAATGAAGCGGCGCTCGCGATGCTGTCCTCGATCGGAACGGTCGACAAGATCCCCGAGTTCATCGCGAAGGTGAAGGACAAGAACAGCGAAGTCCGCCTGATGGGCTTCGGTCATCGCGTCTACAAGAACTATGATCCGCGCGCCAAGATCATGCAGAAGATGTGTCACGCGGTGCTGGCCGAGACCGGCCACGGCGATGACCCGATGCTGAAGGTCGCGCTCGAGCTCGAGAAAATCGCGCTCAGCGATCCCTATTTCATCGACCGCAAGCTCTACCCGAACGTCGACTTCTATTCGGGCATCACGCTGAAGGCGATGGGCTTCCCGACCTCGATGTTCACCGTGCTGTTCGCGGTCGCCCGCACCGTCGGCTGGATCAGCCAGTGGAGCGAGATGATCGAGGATCCGCAGCAGAAGATCGGCCGTCCGCGCCAGCTCTACACCGGCGTCGCGCGCCGCGACTATGTGACGATCGACAAGCGCAAGTAAGCTTCGCCGTTAGGCGAATCCGGGACGGCGCCGTCATTCCTGACGGCGCCGTTTTCGTTTGCCGCGCGCGACCTCGGTTGCGAGCGCATCGAGGCGCGGCAGCCAGAACGCCCTGAAGCGGTCGAGCCAGTCATCGACCTCGCGCAGCCGCCCCGGCTCCACGGCATAGATGCGGCGCGTGCCGTCGGCGCGCACCGATGCGAAACCGGCGTCGCGCAGGATCCGCAGCTGCTGCGAGACCGCAGATTGGGTGATGCCGAATTCGCGCTGCACGACGGCGACGACGTCGCCGGAGCTATGCTCGCCGGTCGCCAGCAGTTCCAGGATGCGCCGGCGAACGGGGTCGCCGAGGATGTCGAAGGCGTCCACGGTGCGCTAGCCTCCGCCCGGCTCAGGCTCGCCGCAATAGAACGCCGTGGTGTTGGCCTCGGCCCGGCGCGCCGCCGCCTCGTCCGTGCCCGCCTTGATCGAAGCCCTGCACCAATCCGCGCTGCTGCGGCGGATGAAATCCCTGCCGTCCTCGGAGCCGGGCCACGCCGCCGCGGCCGCGCGATCGAACTGAGCACCCGGCCCCGCGGCGATGTAGAGCGCCAGCCCGATCAAGGCGAGATCCCAGCCGACACCGACTGCGCCCGGTCCGTAGCGATCCCAGAAATCTCCCTCGATCAGGGAAAGATGCTCCAGCTCGAGCCGCGTGCCACCCGCGCTGTCGCCGGCAAGGGTCACGGTGACCCAGCTGACGGTGCCCATCGCCTCCCAGGTCACCGCAAGCCGGCGCGGCGGCTCGCACGTCGTGATTTCACCGCCCGCCTGGCCCTGGAACTGATAGCGGCCGCCGAGCCTCAGGTCGCCCGAGATGGGCAGGAACCAACGCGGTATGCGCTCAGCATTGGTCAACACATCCCAGAGGTCGGCGATGTCGGTGTCGTAGCTGCGGGTCGCAATCACCGCCCGCGCCGGCTTGCCGTCGTGCTCCCGGACGGCGACCTCGCGAACAATGGCTCCGGCATAGGCAACGGGGTCGATCTTCATGGGCAAGCTCCGATCAATATTAGACTACACTAATATTAGCGCAATCTAAATATTTGAGGAAAGCGGAACCGTTGCGGTCGTATGCCGCCGCTGGAACGCGGGCATGATCGATTGGCTAGGCCGAACGCCGGGCCATCTCCGCCAGCACGATGTCGGCGGCGCGGACGCTCGGCGGCTGGTCGCCGGTCGACATCTTCCCATCCATCGTGGCGAACGCCACGAGCTGCCGCAGACGGTCGGGCGTATCGGCGAGTACGTCATGCAGCGCCAGCGCGAGCTTGTCCGGCGTGCAGTTCTCCTGCAGGAACTCGGGAATGATATCGCTTCCGATCACGAGATTGGCGAGGATCACCGACGACACCCGGATCGCGCGGCGCAGGATGAAGGCCTCGGCGGCGCCGACGCGATAGGCCGTCACCATCGGAATGCCTGACAGCGCGAGCTCCAACGTCACCGTGCCTGACTTGGCGAGCGCGGCGCGCGCGACGCGGAACGCGGCGCGTTTTTCGGTCTCGCCGATCGCGAGCCGCGGCGCGACCGGCCACGACGCGATTCCTTCGCGCACCATCGCCTCGAGATGCGGCATGGTCGGAAGCACGAGCTCGAACGGGGTCTGCTTGTTGAGCTGGCCGAGCGCCGCGCCGAACAGCGCCAGATGATGCCTGATCTCGCTGCGCCGGCTTCCGGGTAGCACCAGCAAGACCGGCGGCTGCGCGTCGCGCCGCTTCTGCTCCTCCTCGTTCGGCCGCAGCGAGGCGAGCTGCTCGGTCAGGGGATGGCCGACATAGCTGCATGGTGGTCCTTGCAGCTTGCGATATTCCTCCGGTTCGAACGGCAGCAGCGCGAGCACGTGATCGACATAGCTTCGCATCGCGCGCGCCCTGCCCGGCCGCCAGGCCCAGACCGACGGCGACACGTAATCGATGATCGGAATATTTGGATTGCGCGCGCGAACGCGGCGGGCGACGCGATGCGTGAAGTCAGGGCTGTCGATGATGACGAGCATGTCAGGCGGATCGGCGAGCACGGCATCGGCGGTGCGTCGGATCAATTGCAAAATCTTCGGCAATTGCTTCACGACGGCGGCAAAGCCCATGATCGAGAGCTCCTCGATCGGGAACAGCGGCGCGATGCCCTCGCCGGTCATCGCCCGGCCACCGACGCCGGAAAACTGCACGGCCTCGCCGAGCCGCGCGCGCAGCACCTGCATCAGCGCCGCGCCGAGACGATCGCCGGACTCCTCGGTCGCGATCAGGAAGATCTTGCGCACCGCGCTGGGACTGTGCGCCTGCATCAGCCGGCCAATCCGATGACAAACAGCCCTTTGGCATCCGCGACCTCGATCAGGGCCTGCGGGTCGGCGGCCAGCGTGTTGCCGGCGATCACGGCGATCCCGGCGATGCCGGCCGCCGCCGCACCCTCGACCGTCCGTGGGCCGATGGTCGGCAGATCGAAGCGCAGATCCTGCTGGCTCTTCGGCGCCTTCACCAGCACGCCGCGGCCGGCCTTGGTACGAATGCGGCCCTCGGCGCGCAGCCGCGCCACGCGCGCCAACAGGCCATCGGTGCCCTCGATGTCCTCGACCGCAACCACGTGGCCGTCGATCACCACCGCGGCCTGGCCGATGTCGAACGGGCCGAGCGCATCGAGCACGCCGCGCCCGCGCGCGATATCGGCCAGCGCAGCGCTGTCCGGCGTCGTACGCGTCACGGTGCCCTCCGGCATCAGGAGGTCGGGCGCGACGTCCTTGATCCCGACCATGCGGAATCCCTGCTGCTCGAGAATGCGGCCGACACTCGACAGCAGATGATCGTCGCCGCCGCGAAACGCGCGCACGACATGGCCGAGCAGCCGCAGCGTGCCCCAGTCGAGCCGGATCTCCGACAGCGCGGGACGCACCAGCGTGCCGATGAAGATCAGGTCGCGGCAGCCTTCGTCGCGGAACAGCCGGGTCGCCCGCCCGAGCTGGCCGACCGAGATCCAGCGGTGACGAAAGCGCTGCGCGCGCGCCGGATCGCAGGCGCCGCGCAGCGCAAACAGCACCGGCGTGATACCACGCGCGGCGAGCTGATCGGCGACCGCGAACGGCATGGCGCCGCCGCCGGCGATCACGCCGACCGGCGAGGAAAGCGAGGGAGCCGCTGACATCATGCTGGCGGCCATCCCCTGCTCAGTTGCTATCGGCGGGAAGGCAGAGCGGCCGGAGCTTGCCGCCCTCGATGAAGGCGAGGATTTCCGCGATCGCGGGATCCTCGCCAGCCAGCGGCTGTACCGACGCCAGTCGCTCGGCGAAGATGCCGGGGCCGTGGAACAGCTTCTGATAAAACGCGCGCACCACGGCCAGCCGCGCCTTGGTGAACTGGCGCCGCCGCATGCCGATGATGTTGAGCCCTTCGAGGACCGCGTACTGACCGTTGGCCAATCCGAACGGGATGATGTCGCCGCGCACGCCGCAGACGCCGCCGATCATCACCTGCGAGCCGACGCGGGTGAACTGATGCACCGCCGACAGGCCGCCGATATAGACGAAGTCGCCGATCTCGCAGTGGCCGCCCAGCGTCGCCGAGGTCGCGAAGATCACGCCGTTGCCGACCATGCAGTCATGGCCGACATGGCTGTTGTTCATGAAGAAGCCGCGATCGCCGACACGCGTGAGTCCGCCGCCCTTGATCGTGCCGACGTTCATCGTCACGCCCTCGCGGATCGTGCAGGCTTCGCCGACCTCGAGACGGGTCGGCTCGCCGCGATAGCTCAGATCCTGCGGCGGCCCGCCGAGCGCGGCAAACGGCGAGATGACGCAACCGGCGCCGATCCTGGTGTGCCCGCTGATCGTGACATGCGCGATCAGCTTGCAGTTTTCGCCGAGCACGACGTTGGGGCCGATGATGCAGTACGGACCGATTTCGGTGCCGGCCCCGATCACAGCGCCATCCGCAATCCGCGCAGTGGGGTCGATCATGCTCATGAAGTTTCGATCCGGAATTCGTTAATGGCGCCAAGGTGCTATCAAGGCGCAATGCTGTCGATTTGGGCGGTCGTTAGCGCGACTTTGCCCGCCCTGTCCAGTGACGTATCATGACGGCCTGTTGCAAACGACACGATCGTCCAGCGGGTCTGCTACAGCGCAGGCGAACGCAGGCTGCTGGTCGCGGTCAGAGGCAGCTACCAGCACTATTGCGGCGTGCCTGCCGAGACCTTCGACGCGCTGATGATCGCGCCGTCGATGGGCATCTATCTCAACCGCGTGTTGCGGATCGCAGGCGCGGACGGCCGGTACGCCTGTCGAACGTCCTGAGGCGATCGTCAGTTAGTCCGTCAGCATCGCACCGACATCGGCCTCGGCAACGACCTGGCCGTTGACCTTGGCGTCGCCGTGAAACCACCACATCGTCTTGCGGCGGCCGAGCGAGCGCATGTGGTACTCGATGGTGTCGCCCGGCATCACCGGCTTCCTGAACTTGCACTTGTCGATGGTGAGGAAGTACACGGCGCGCGGCTTCTCGGTGCCTTCGACCGACTTGATGCCGATCACGCCGGCGGTCTGCGCCATCGCCTCGATCATCATGACGCCGGGGTAAACCGGGCGATCCGGGAAATGTCCCTGGAACGGCGGCTCGTTGAAGGTGACGTTCTTGATGCCGATACCGCTGTAATCGGTGCGGATATTGATCACCCGGTCGATCAGCAACATCGGAAAGCGATGCGGGAGCGTCTTCAGGATATCGTTGATATCCACGAGCTCGAATTTGACCGGTGCCTCCTCCATCACTCCTGTTCCTTGCCTTTGGCTTCGTTGTCGCGCACCAGGCGCTCCACGGCGATAATTTCCCTGAACCACTGCTTGGTCGGCTTGGCGAAATGCCCGCCCCAGCGACCGTTGGCCGGGATGTCGTCCTTGACTGCACTCATCGCCGTCACCTG
The DNA here is from genome assembly GCF_001982635.1 of Bradyrhizobium mercantei. GTDB lineage: Bacteria > Pseudomonadota > Alphaproteobacteria > Rhizobiales > Xanthobacteraceae > Bradyrhizobium > Bradyrhizobium mercantei. Next base: position 51,094 of record NZ_MKFI01000001.1, read on the forward strand.
GGCGCCGTCGCCGATCTTGAGGTGGTTGTTGATCCCTACCTTGGCGCCGAGCGCGACATTGTCGCCGATGGTCAGGCTGCCGGCGAGCCCGATCTGGGCCGCCAACAGGCAGTGCCGGCCGATGATCACATTGTGGCCGATCTGGACCTGGTTGTCGATTTTGGTGCCCTCGCCGATCACCGTGTCGCGCAGGGAACCGCGGTCGATGGTCGAGGCGGCGCCGACCTCGACATCGTTCTGGATCACCACGCGGCCGGTCTGCGGCACCTTCACATGGCCCTTCGGCCCGAAGAAAATGAAGCCGTAGCCGTCCTGGCCGATATTGCAGGCGGGGTGGATCAGCACATTGTTGCCGATCAGGGCGAACTGAATGGTGGTCTTGGCGCCGACATTGCAGTCGCGGCCGATCTTGACGTCGGCGCCGATCACGGCACCAGCGCCGATGATGGTGCCCGCGCCGATCTCGACCCGCGGGCCGATCACTACCAGCGGATCGACGATGACGCCGTCCTCGAGACGCGCGGTCGGGTCGATGATCGCCGATGGCGCGATGCCCTCGGTACCGAACCAGGATTGCGGCCGCAGTGCATCGGCATGCCATTCACGGGCGAGCTCGACGAAGGCGAAGAACGGCTTCGCGGCCCGCAGCACCGCCGTGCCCTTCGGCACCTGCGCCTCGAAGCGCGCGCTGACCAGGCACGCACCGGCCTTGGTCGCGGCGAGCTGGTCGGCATATTTGAGATTGTCGAAAAACGCGAGATGCATCGGACCGGCCTCGTCGAGCGAGGCCAGCCCCCTGATCTGAAGCGCGCCCCTTTCGGGGTCGACCAGTTGCGCCTTCGTCAGCGCGGCAATTTCAGCCAGCGATGACGAAGGAGGACTCTTGAAGAAGATCGGCTGCGCCATTCCATCCGTCGCAGTCCGGTCGAGCAGCGGTATTAGAAAGTCGTACCGCCGCCAAACCGGAATTCTTGCACGCGGTCATACGCACCCTTGGTCAACGGCACCGCGTAGTCGAAGCGCAGCGGACCAAACGGCGACTGCCAGATCAGACCGACACCGACCGAGGTACGGACAACCTTGCTGTCGTCAAACTGCAGGCCAAGGCAGGTGCCCGGAGACGGAGCCTGCGTCGGCTTGATACAGCCGGGCGTGTTGACTTCGCCCGTCGCCGCCCACGAGGTCGGACCCTGGTAGTCGTACAGGCCGCCGGCGTCGGCATAGACCGCGCCCTTGAGCCCGACTTCCTTCGGCAGGAACCAGAACGGCATCTGCAATTCCGCCGACACGCCCCAGTACTTGGTGCCGCCGATCGCGTCCTGCGTACCGTAGGGGTTGATGTCACGCGGACCGATGCCGTTCGGCGCGAAGCCGCGGACAAGGTTCGGGCCCATCTGGAAGTGATCCAGCATGCGCAGCTCGTCGCTGCCCAGCTTGTTCAGGATGCCGCCCTGAGCATGGATCACGCCGACGATGTCCGACACCAGCGGGGTGTAGTACTTCGCGTCGATCGCGCTCTTGATGTAGCTGACGTCGCCGCCGACACCGGCGAAATCCTGCTTGAAGTCGATGATCAGACCGTCAGTCGGGTTCTTGTTGTTGTCGAGCGTATTGTAGTTGAGCGTGTAGCCCAGCGCCGAGGTGAGGGTCCGACCGGCAGCCAGCTCCTTGCGGACCGGCAGCGAGGCTTCGCCATCGCTGTAGCACCACAGGCCGATGCCCGACGAGTCGGTCGCACCGAGCGCGTTCGCGGCCGCCGCACCGTTCGACTGCACCCAGGCCGGCGACGGGTTGAACGCCAGCAGGCCGTTGCTGGTGTTCATGTTACAGTTGGCCAGCGTCGACGGCAGGGTGATTTCCTGCTGATAGATCGAGTAGCGCAGCTGCAGCGACAGATCTTCCCGCAGACTGAAGCCGAGGCGCGGGCTGAAGCCGAGCGTCTTGGTGCCGTAGGCGATGTAGCTGTTGGACAGCTGCTGGCGCTGGTAGAAATCGAGGCCGAGCGCGACGCGGTAGTCGAGCAGATAGGGCTCGACGAACGACAGCGAGTAGCCGCGGGCGTACTGGCCGTAGGTCACCGACGCCTTGGCGAACAGGCCGCGGCCGAGCAGGTTGCGCTCGGAGACGCTGACTTCGGCCAGCGCGCCGTCGGTGGTCGAATAGCCACCCGACACCGAGAAGTCGCCGGTCGACTTCTCCTCGAGATCGACGATCAGGATGACGCGATCGCTGGAGGAGCCCGGTTCCGTGGTGATCTTCACCGTCTTGAAGAAGTCGAGGTTCTTCAGCCGGCGCTCGGCGCGGTCGACCAGCGCACGGTTGTAGGCGTCGCCTTCCGAGATATCGAATTCGCGGCGGATCACGTAGTCGCGGGTGCGGCTGTTGCCGCGGATATTGATGCGCTCGATGTAGGTGCGCGGACCTTCGTCGATCGCGAAGGTGATCGAGACGGTATGATTGTCGAAATTGCGATCGCCGCGCGGCCGGACCACCGCGAACGCGTAGCCGCGGCGTGACGCCTCGATCTGCATCTCTTCGACCGACTTCTCCAGCGCCTCGGCGTTGTAGAGCGAGCCGACATTGACGCGCGAGAACGAGCGCAGTGCGTTCGGGTCGAGCGTGTTGATCGACGAGGTGTAGTTGACGGCCGCGACGCGGTACTGCTGGCCCTCTTCGATCTTGAAGGTAACCAGGAAGCCCTTCTTGTCGGGATCGTATTCGGTCAGCGCAGCCACCACCTGGACGTCGGCATAGCCGTTCTTGAGGTAGAAGCGGCGCAGCAGATCGCGATCGGCCTCGACCCGGTCGGGGTCGTAGACGTCGTTACCGCCGAGGAAGCTCAGGATGTTCGATTCGCGGGTCTTGATGACGTCGCGCAGACGGGACGCCGAATAGGCATTGTTGCCGATGAACTCGATCGACCGCACGCCGGTCTTCACGCCTTCATTGACCTCGAAGATCAGGTCGACGCGGTTGTTCGGCTGCTCGATGATCTGCGGATTGACCCGCACATCGTAGCGGCCGGAACGACGGTAGATTTCGGCGATGCGCAGGGCATCCGACTGGACCATCGGGCGCGAGAAGGTGCCGCGCGGCTTGGACTGGACTTCAGCGGTGAGCTGCTCGTCCTTGACCTTCTTGTTGCCCTCGAAGGCAACGCGGCCGATCACCGGATTCTCGACCACGACCACGACGAGGCGCCCGCCCCGCTGGTCAATGTGGACGTCCTGGAACAGGCCGGTCTCGATCAGCGCCTTCAGACCGTCGTCGATCTGGGCCTGACCCAGCCGACCGCCCGGACCGGGATGGAAGTAGGAACGGATGGTTTCGAGTTCGACGCGGCGATTCCCCTCCACCGTGATCGAATCAACGGTCTGCGCATACGCAGGCGCAGACACAGCAACGGTCGCCAAGGTGGCAACCACCGGCGCGGCGAACATGACCAAGGCGGCGAACAGCCCCCCCCTCACTCGCATTCCAAACATCATGCGCAACGCGCCCTTATCTTAACGGTGCCAGATCGTTCCCCAACGACCCGACAGATTCCCAACCTGCCGCTCAGCTTGTAACCAAATTTGCCAAGGGGGCAAACTTACTACAGCTGAACATTTCCATTTTCATACCAAGACGTTGCCCATCGGCAACGCCACAGAAAAGCCCTGTTTCAGGACCCGGCGATCCTGAGGATGTCGTTATACGTCGCAAACACCATCAGCATCAGAACCAAACCCAGCCCGATTCGGAAACCCACCTCTTGCGTCCGCTCCGAAAGCGGGCGGCCGCGGAGCGCCTCCGCGCTGTAGAACAGCAGGTGCCCGCCATCCAAAAGCGGGATCGGAAACAGGTTCAGCAGGCCTATCGACACCGAAAGGATGGCGCAAAGGTTGATGACAAACTGGAACCCGGCGCTGGCGGCCTGCCCGGACAGCTTGGCGATTCCGATGACCCCGCTCACCTCTCCCGGATTTCCGGTTCCAACGAACAGCGACCCCAGGAACTTGAGCGTACTGGCGATGATGTACCAGACCTGCTCGACGCCGATCTTCAGGGCTTCCAGCACCCCGACCGAGGCGCTGGTGGCCTCGCCGACCTGGGCCTTGTGCTCGATCCCGAGCACGCCGATTCGGTGGGCATTGCCGAAGGGATCCTTGACCTCCTTCAGCGCCGGCGTCGCCTTGAGCGCGACAACCGCGCCATCCCGCTTCACCTTGAACCCAAGCTCTGAACCAGCATTCGAAGCTACGATCCGCTGCATGTCCGCGAAGCTCTGGATCGCGCTGCCGTCGATCTCCACGACGACGTCACCGACCTTGAAGCCGGCGTTCGCGGCGACGCTTTCGGCGACCAGGCCGTCGACCCGGGCGATCGTGCTCGGCTTGCCGTAATAGAGCGCCATGCCCGCGAAAATCAGCGCGCCGAGGATGAAATTGGCGATCGGCCCGGCCGCGACGATAGCCGTGCGCTTGCCGACCGACTTGTGATGGAAGCTGCCTTCACGCTCCTCCGCCGTCATGGCCGCGAGCGATTCGGTCGACGGCGTCGAGGCCTCGCTGTCGTCACCGAAGAATTTGACGTAGCCGCCGAGCGGGATCGCCGAGATCTTCCAGCGCGTGCCGTGGCGGTCGTTGAAGCCGGCGAGCTCCGGCCCAAAGCCCAGCGAGAACGTCAAAACCTTCACGCCAGCCCAGCGCGCAACCAGAAAGTGGCCGAGCTCGTGAAAGAAGACAACGATGGTCAGGACGAAGAGAAAGGGAACAATATAACCGAGGAGCCCATGGCTCAACGCATTGATACTATGAAGAAAATACTCGGGCATTCGAACTCCCCTCGACAAGAGCCATGAGGCTCCGTCCCCGACCCTCTAGGTTGCCTTTAAGGCAATTTGAGGCAATAGGGCGGCAGCTTTATTTCGAGCGATATGGTCAACGGAAATCGCATCGTCCGCCGAGTGCAGTGGTGGCTGATTCCCGGACCTGATCCAATCGTTCATCGTCGCTTCGACCAGCCGCGCAATGGCACCGAACTTGATCTTGCCGGCTATAAACGCGGCAACCGCGATCTCGTTCGCGGCATTGTAGACCGTCGTCGCGCCGCGCCCCATCCGCAGCGCCTCATAGGCCAGCCGCAACCCGGGGAAGCGCTCGAAGTCCGGCGCCTCGAAGGTGAGCTGTCCGATCTTCGCGAGATCGAGCTTGGCGGACGGGCCGACGACGCGGTCCGGCCAGCCGAGGCAATGCGCGATCGGGATCCGCATGTCGGGGGTGCCGAGCTGGGCCACCACCGAGCGGTCGGAGAATTCGACCATGCCGTGGATGATCGACTGCGGATGCACCAGCACGTCGATCTCGTCGGGCGCCAAGGCGAACAGATAGGACGCCTCGATCACCTCGAGGCCCTTGTTCATCATCGACGCGGAATCGATCGTGATCTTCTGCCCCATGCTCCAGTTGGGATGCTTCAGCGCCTGTTCCAGCGTCGCCTGCTCAATATCCGCCGGAGCCCAGGTGCGGAACGGCCCGCCGGACGCGGTGATGATCACCCGCGTCAGTTCCTCGCGATTGCCCGACGCCAGCGCCTGGAACAGCGCATTGTGCTCGGAGTCTGCCGGCAGGATGCAGGCGCCGGCCTTCTTGGCCCGCTCCATGAAGATATCGCCGGCACAGACCAGGCATTCCTTGTTGGCGAGCGCGACGGTGGCGCCGCGATCGACCGCGGCAAGCGCGGGCTTCAGTCCGGCCGCGCCGCTGACCGCCGCCATCACCCAATCCGCCGGCCGCGCCGCCGCCTCGATGATCGCGCTGTCCCCGGCCCCGCATTCGATCCGGGTTCCGGCCAGCGCGTCCTTCAGCTCCGGAAGCTTCGCCGGATCGGCAATGGCAGCGAACCGCGCCCCGAACTCCTTGGCGAGCTTGGCGAGCCCTTCGACATTGCTGTTCGCGGTCAGCGCCTCGACCCGGTAACGGTCGCGCGTGCCGCGCAGCAGATCCATCGTGCTGTCGCCGATCGAGCCGGTGGCACCGAGGACGGTCACGGTCCGCACGGCGGACGCCGCCACGGCCTTGTTGTTACGCAACGGAACTGCGCTCATCTCATCACCAAACCATAAGACCGCGCCCGACGCCATCGGCGCCGCCGCGGAGAAAGCCGAAAATCGCCGCCACAATGACGGCCGCGACAAATCCGTCCAGGCGGTCCAGAAGGCCGCCATGGCCGGGAATGATGTGGCTCGAATCCTTCACTCCGAACCGCCGCTTCACCGCGGATTCGAAGAGATCGCCGAGCTGCGAGACCACCGACAACACGGCTCCGAGCAGGAGCAGCGGCCCGGTCGTCCCGATCTCGAAGGCGGCAAAGCCGGCCGCAACGAGCAGGCTCGCCACGAAGCCGCCGGCCGCACCAGCCCATGTCTTCTTCGGACTGACGCGCACCCAGAGCTTCGGCCCGCCGATGCTGCGGCCCGCGAAATAGCCTCCGATATCGGTGACCCATACGACCAGCAACACGAACATCAATGCGGCAAAGCCCTTCGCCGGATCGAGGCGCAGCACGACCGACGCAATCTCGGCCCCTGCCGCATAGAGCAATCCCGCAATCGCCCAGTTGCGCTGCGCGCCCGACGTCAGCGCCACGACGACCACGCCGATCACGAGGACAACCAGGGCCGCATCGATGCGGCCGGCCATCAGGCAAAGTCCGGCGACGAGCAGCGCGATCACGCCGGGCACCACAACACGGAGTTCGCGTCCGAGCCCGGTGACAGCGAGCCATTCCGCAAACAGACCGATCGCCGCCAACGTCACCAGGAGCGACCAGGCGATGCCGCCCATATAGGCCAGCGCAATCGCCACCGGCGCCAGCACCAGCGCCGCAACCACGCGCATCACGAGGTTGCGCGACCCCTGCTCGCTTGCTGCCTGCGGCTGCTCGCTTGCTGCCGCCGACGCGGCTTCGCCCTCGGTCACGAGCCGGTTTTCGCGGCGAGGCCGCCGAACCGGCGCTCGCGCTTGCCGTATTCCGCAATCGCGCCTTCGAGCGCCGCCTTGTCGAAATCCGGCCAGTGAATCGGCACGAACACCAATTCGCTGTAGGCGGCCTGCCACATCAGGAAGTTCGACAGACGCTGCTCGCCGCTGGTGCGGATGATCAGATCAGGATCCGGAATATCCGGGGCATCGAGATACTGACCGAGTGTGTCGGCATCGATCGAGCCTGCGTCGCGTTTGCCGTCGGCGACCTCGCGCGCAAGCCGCCGCGCCGCGGCAGCGATCTCCGCCCGCGAACCATAGTTGAAAGCAACAACGAGGTTGAGCTTGTCGTTGTTCCTGGTCAGCTCCTCGGCTTCGTTGAGCAGCGCGCAGATATCGGCATCAAGCCCGTCGCGCTCGCCGATCACGCGCACCCGAACCCCGTCGCGATGCAGCGTCGCCAGATCGTTGCGGATGAAGCGGCGCAGCAGGCCGAACAGATCGCCGATCTCGGTGGCGGGCCGCGACCAGTTCTCCGAGCTGAACGAAAAGATCGTGAGATAAAGGATGCCGAGCTCATTGGCGGCACGGACCACGCGGCGGAGCGCCTCGACGCCGCGGCGATGGCCCTCGACGCGCGGCAGCCCGCGCGAAGCGGCCCAGCGCCCGTTGCCGTCCATGATGATCGCCACATGCAACGGACTGCCGGAGCGATCCGGTCCGTCAGCTGCTGGGGCGGCGGCGTTCGACATCGGCTGTTCCTGTACCGTCTCAGACCGTCAGGATTTCCTTTTCCTTGGCGGCAAGCAGCTGATCGATTTCGACGATCATGCCGTCGGTCGCCTTCTGCACCTCGTTCGACAGGCGCTCCTGATCGTCCTCGGAGATCTCGTGATTCTTCTCGAGCTTCTTGATCACGTCGAGGCCGTCGCGGCGGACATGGCGCACCGCGACCTTGGCCGCTTCGGCGTATTTGTGCGCGACCTTGACGAGCTCCTTGCGGCGCTCCTCGTTGAGCTCGGGAATGCGCAGCCGCAGCACCTGACCTTCGGTCGCCGGCGACAGGCCGAGATTGGAATCGACGATCGCCTTTTCAACCGCCTTCACCATCGTCTTGTCCCAGACCTGCACCGAGAGCAGGCGCGGCTCGGGCACGCTGATGGTCGCAACCTGGTTGAGCGGCATATGCGAGCCGTAAGCCTCGACCTGGACCGGCTCCAGCATGGAGGCCGCCGCGCGGCCGGTACGCAGACCGCCGAGCTCGTGCTTGAGCGATTGTGTGGCGCCCTGCATGCGGCGCTTCACGTCGTTGATGTCAAAACCAGGTGCGGCCATGACGTTCTCCCTTTCACTAGAAACCGGCTGTCGACGCCCTCGGGTCCAAAGTCCCGGAGGCGCGGCAATCAGCCGGCGACGACCGTGCCGTGTCCGGTACCGCGCAGAATCGCACCGATCGAACCGGGCTCCGCGATCGAGAACACGATGATAGGCAGCGACGTCTCGCGGGCAAGCGCGAAAGCGGTCGCGTCCATGACCTTGTAGCCGCCCTCAATCGCCTGCGAATGGGTCAGGCGGTCGAAGCGCTTGGCTTTGGGGTCCTTCTTCGGATCGGCGCTGTAGACGCCGTCGACATTGGTGGCTTTCAGCACCGCCTGCGCGCCGATCTCGGCCGCGCGCAGCACGGCGGTGGTGTCGGTGGTGAAGAACGGATTGCCGGTTCCACCGCCGAGCAGGACGATGCGGCCCTCGGCAAGATATTTGTGCGTCGCACTACGGGTGAACAGCTCGGAGATCTCCGGCATCACGAATGCCGACAGGGTCCGCGCCGGGGTCCCCTTGCGCTCGATCGCCGCCTCGAGCGCGAGGCAGTTCATCATGGTGGCGAGCATGCCCATGGTATCGCCGGTCGGCCGGGACACGCCGCGCGAGGAGACCTCGACGCCGCGGACGATGTTGCCGCCGCCGATCACGACGGCGACCTCGATGCCGAGCTTGCGGGCCGCGATCAGGTCGTCGGCGACGCGATCGACCGTCGGTTGATCGATACCGAACCCGTGGGAGCCGGCCAGATATTCGCCGGACAGCTTGATCACCACGCGACGATAGATCGGCTCAGCCATGATGCGATCGCTTTCTTATCCCGCGCAGGCGGACCTCCGGCGCAAAGCGCCGGGGGCCTGGTGTCAGCGGCTACTTCTTGCCGCTGGCGGCCGCGACTTCGGCGGCGAAGTCGCTTTCCTGCTTCTCGATTCCCTCACCGAGAGCATAGTTCACAAAGCCAGCGATTTTGATCGGCCCGCCGACCTTACCCTCAGCTTCCTTCACCGCCTGGGCAACCGACTTGCCGCTGTCGTGGATGAAGGCCTGATCGAGGAGGCAGACCTCCTTGTAGTAGGTCTTCAGGCCCGAATCGACGATCTTCTCGATGACGTTCTCGGGCTTGCCCTGCTGGCGGTACTTGTCGGCCAGCACGTCCTTCTCGCGCTTGACGGTCTCGGGATCGAGCCCGGCCGGGTCGAGCGCCAGCGGCTTCGCCGCCGCGACGTGCATGGCGAGCTGGCGGCCGAGCACGGCGAGTTCGTCGGTCTTGCCGGCGGACTCCAGCGCCACGATCACGCCGATCTTGCCGGCGCCCTCGACGACGGCGTTGTGGACGTAGCTCGACACCACACCCTTGCTCACCTCCAGCGAGGTGGCGCGGCGCAGCGTCATGTTCTCGCCGATGGTCGCGATGGCGTCCGAGATCGCGGTCTCGACGGTGACGTCGCCGACCTTGACGGCCTTGATCTTCTCGACGTCGGCACCGTTGTGCAGCGCGACCTGGGCGATCATCTTGACCAGGCCCTGGAACTGCTCGTTGCGCGCAACGAAGTCAGTCTCCGAGTTGACCTCGACGAGCACGCCCTTGTTGCCCGAGGTCAGCGCGCCGATCAGGCCCTCGGCCGCGACACGGCCGGCCTTCTTGGCGGCCTTGGAGAGGCCCTTCTTGCGCAGCCAATCCTGCGCGGCCTGCATGTCGCCGCTGTTCTCGGTCAGCGCCGCCTTGCAATCCATCATGCCCGCGCCGGTCGACTCGCGGAGCTCCTTGACCATCGCTGCTGTGATCGCTGCCATCGTTCAATGTCCTTCTTGCCTGTACAGAAACCGCGGCGCCCGATGGCGCCGCAGTCTGCGACAGGGAGATCGTTGTTCGTGGAATAGAAGCGGCGGCCGGGCAGACCCCGGCCACGCCGCGTAGCGTTTATTCCGCCTCGGCGAGCGTCTTGGCCTGGGCGACCCAGGCGTCGGCACGGCTCGGCAGACCGACTTCTTCGCCGATCTTGTGCGCGGTGTCGTGGTCGAGCTCGGCGAGCTGCCAGTAGTGGAAGATGCCGAGGTCGTTGAGCTTCTTCTCGATCGCACCGGACACGCCGGTGAGCTTCTTGAGGTTGTCGGCAGTGCCGCGCGGACCAGCCAGGCCCTGGAAGCCGGACGGCGCAGCCGCCGGGAGGTCTTCCTGCATCGGCGCAGTCGACGCACCGATATCGATTCCGGACTCGCCCTGAGCGCGCGAGATGCCGTCGATCGCGGCGCGCGCCACGAGGTCGCAATACAGCGAGATTGCGCGGCCGGCGTCGTCATTGCCCGGCACCACATAGGTGATGCCCTTCGGGTCCGAATTGGTGTCGACGATCGCGGCGACCGGGATGTTGAGCCGCTGGGCTTCCTGGATCGCGATGTCTTCCTTGTTGGTGTCGATCACGAAGATCATGTCGGGAAGACCGCCCATGTCCTTGATGCCGCCGAGCGAACGGTCGAGCTTGTCGCGCTCGCGCTGCAATGTCAGCCGCTCCTTCTTGGTGTAGGAGTTGGCTTCACCCGACGACAGCACGTCGTCGAGATGACGCAGGCGCTTGATCGAGGCCGAGATCGTCTTCCAGTTGGTCAGCGTGCCGCCGAGCCAGCGCGAGTTGACGAAGTACTGCGCCGAACGCTTGGCAGCATCGGCAACGCCGTCCTGGGCCGACCGCTTGGTGCCGACGAACAGGATGCGGCCGCCCTTGGCGACGGTATCGCTGACCGCCTGCAAGGCACGGTGCAGCATCGGCACGGTCTGCGCGAGGTCGATGATGTGGATGTTGTTGCGGGCGCCGAAGATGTAATCCTGCATCTTCGGGTTCCAGCGGTGGGCCTGGTGGCCAAAGTGAACGCCAGCTTCAAGCAACTGACGCATAGAAAAATCGGGCAGCGACATAGGTCTAATTCTCCGGTTGGTTCCTCCGGAAACGTGTGAGCAGACGAGCCTGAATGGCCCGGCTGCCACCGGACGGCCTTTGAGAGCCATGTTTCCGTGTGAGATGGCGCGCTATATAGCGCGATTTGCGCCAGAAGCAAGGAAATACGGCCGGTTACACCGGCCGGACAGGCCCAAATGGTGCCGAAACGGCCCTGTTTGGCGTCCCAAGGCCTATCGCGGGTGCGCGCGGCCAAAATATCGAAAAACAACCCCATGCAAAGGGAGCCGGCGGCGACGAGCAGCTTGACCCGTCGGGCAAATCACCGCCACATTTCCAATATTCCGAAATTACAACCCACTCCTCGCGGGCGCAGCGAAACATCGCCCCTTTAGAAGCCGAATGCGATCGCCCTGCCCCTACAGCGTCTGCACGTCGACCACGCCCGCGACCGCCTTGATCGCCCCGGCGATCTGCGGCGAAACCTTGTAGCGGCCGGGCAGCTTCATCTCCACCTCGGTTTCGAGGTCCAGCATCATCACCAGCGAGACGTCGCCGTCGGCTGCACCTGCCGGCGGCGCAGCTGCCGGCGCGGGCTTGACCGCCGGCGGCTTTGCAGCGCCACCCGGCGCGGGTGCGGCGTCCGGCATGTTGAGCCGGCGGGCGATCGAATCCAGCGGCTTGGTGTCGCGCACAAAGATGCGCAGACCCTTTTGCGTCTTGGCCGCGGCGTGATCCAGCGGCTCGGCGTGCAGCACCCTCGCCCGCACGTCCTCACCCTGCAGCTCGGCGCCGAGCTGCAGCAGCACGGCCGCCCCCGGCTCGAGCACGTCGCGGTATTGCGCGAGGCCCTCCGAGAACAGCACCGCCTCGAAATGGCCGGTCGGGTCCGACAGGCCCATGATGCCCATCTTGTTGCCGGTCTTGGTGCGCCGCTCCATGCGCGACACCACCGTTGCCGCGACCTTGCCTGCCGTCGCGCCGGTCTTCACCGCGCGCGAGAATTCCGCCCAGGACTGCACCCGCAGCCGCTTCAGCGCGGTGGCGTAATCGTCGAGCGGATGGCCCGACAGGAAGAAGCCGATCGCATCATATTCACGCCGCAAGCGGTCCGCCGGCAGCCAGGGCTCGACCTGCGGCAGGATGATGCTGGGCGCGTCCGGCGCGCTGCCGAACATGTCGTTCTGGCCCGAGGTCGCTGCCTCATGGCTGCGCTGGCAGGCGGCGAGGATCGCATCCGCGCCGGCGAACACGCGCGCCCGGTTCGGGTCGAGCGTGTCGAATGCGCCGGCCGCCGCAAGGCTCTCGATGATCCGCTTGTTGACCGCGCGCGGGCTGACCCGCGCGGCGAAATCGGCCAGCGAAGTGAAGACGCCGCCCTTGTCGCGCTCGGCGATGATCTGCTCCACGGCCTGGATGCCGACGCCCTTCAGCGCGGCGAGCGCGTAATAGATCGTGTTGCCGCTGACCTCGAAGGTCGGGCCGGAGCGATTGATGTTGGGCGCCTCGACCTTGATGCCGAGCCGCTGCGCCTCGGAACGGAATTCGGACAGCTTGTCGGTGTTGTTGAGTTCGAGCGTCATCGACGCCGCGAGGAACTCGACCGGATAATGCGCCTTCATGTAGGCGGTGTGGTACGACACCAGCGCATAGGCCGCCGCGTGGCTCTTGTTGAAGCCGTAGTCGGCGAATTTGGCGAGCAGCTCGAAGATCGTCTCGGCCTGGCCCTTGCCCACGCCGTTCTTCATCGCGCCGGCGACGAAGATGTCGCGCTGCTTGTCCATCTCGGCGCGGATCTTCTTGCCCATCGCGCGACGCAGCAGGTCGGCCTGGCCGAGCGAATAGCCCGCCATCTGCTGCGCGATCTGCATCACCTGTTCCTGATAGATGATGACGCCGAAGGTCTCCTTCAGGATCGGCTCCAGGATCGGATGCAGATATTCCGATTCCTCATCGCCGTGCTTGCGCGCGCAATAGGTCGGGATGTTCGCCATCGGGCCCGGGCGATACAACGCCACCAGCGCGATGATGTCCTCGAAGCGGTCCGGCCGCATATCGATCAGCGCCCGCCGCATGCCCTGGCTTTCCACCTGGAACACGCCGACCACATCGCCCCGCGCCAGCATCTGGTAGCTCGGCGCATCGTCGATCGGCAGCGTCGCGAGATCGACATGGACGTCGCGCTGCTTCAGCAGCTTGACCGCGACGTCGAGCACCGTCAGCGTTTTCAGGCCGAGGAAGTCGAATTTCACGAGGCCGGCCGGCTCGACCCATTTCATGTTGAACTGGGTGACCGGCATGTCGGATTTCGGATCGCGGTACATCGGCACCAGCTCGCTCAGCGGCCGGTCACCGATCACGATACCTGCGGCGTGGGTCGAGGCGTGGCGGGTCAGGCCCTCGAGACGCTGCGCGATGTCGAACGCACGCGCCACCACCGGATCCTCGTCGCGGAACGCCTGCAGCTTGGGCTCGCCCTCGATCGCCTGCGCCAGCGTCACCGGAGCCGCGGGATTCTGCGGCACCAGCTTGGTCAGCTTGTCGACCTGCCCGTACGGCATCTGCAGCACGCGCCCGACGTCGCGCAGCACGCCGCGCGCCTGCAGCGTACCGAAGGTGATGATCTGCGCCACCTGGTCGCGGCCGTAGCGCTCCTGCACGTACTGGATCACCTCGCCGCGGCGGTCCTGGCAGAAGTCGATGTCGAAGTCCGGCATCGAGACGCGTTCCGGATTGAGGAAGCGCTCGAACAGCAGCGCAAACCGCATCGGATCGAGGTCGGTGATGGTGAGCACCCAGGCGACCAGCGAACCCGCGCCGGAGCCGCGGCCCGGTCCGACCGGAATGCCCTGCGCCTTCGCCCATTTGATGAAGTCCGACACGATCAGGAAGTAGCCCGCGTATTTCATGCGGGTGATGACGTCGAGCTCGAAGGCCAGCCGCTTGCTGTAGTCCTCTTCGGTCATGCCCGGCGAGAGACCATGCACCCGGAGACGATTCGCGAGCCCCTCCTCGGCCTGGCGCTTCAGCTCGGCGGCCTCGTCGGCGGCAGCATCGGAACTCTGCGCGGCACCGACGGTGAAGAACGGCAGGATCGGCTTGCGGGTCTTCGGCCGGAACGAGCAGCGCTCGGCGATCTCCACCGTCGAGGCCAGCGCCTCCGGAATGTCGGCGAACAGCACCGCCATTTCCGCGCGGGTCTTGAAGCGGTGATCCGGGGTCAGCTGCTCGCGGTTGGTCTCGGCGATCAGATGGCCGCCGGCGATGCACAGCAGCGCGTCATGCGATTCGTAGTCGTCACTGCTGGCGAAATACGGCTCGTTGGTCGCAACCAGCGGCAGGCCCTTGCTGTAGGCAAGATCGATCAGGCCGCCCTCGGTGCGGCGCTCCTTGTCGATGCCGTGGCGCTGCAATTCGATGTAGAGCCGATCGCCGAACAGGCCGGCCAGACGTTCGCAGCGGGTGGCGGCCAGCGCCGCCTGCTCGGCACGCAGCGCGAGCGCAATCGGCCCGTCGGGGCCGCCGGTCAGTGCGATCAGATCGTCGGCGGCGTCGGTGAGCCAGTCGAGCTTGATGTGTGGCGTCTGGTTGACCGGCGTCTCCAGGAACGCCCGCGAGTTCAGCCGCATCAGGTTCTGGTACCCGCGCTCGCGTGCCGCCAGCAGCACGATTCGGGCAGGTCCGGTCGTCGCCAGGATGCTCCGCGTATTCGGGTCGACGTCGCCGAAATCCACCGCAACCTCGCAGCCGACGATCGGCTGGATGCCGTAGCCGGCCATCTTGTCGGAGAATTCCAGCGCCCCGAACATGTTGTCGGTATCGGTGAGCGCGAGCGCCGGCTGGCGGTCGGCCTTGGCGAGTTCGCCGAGCTTGGCGATCTTGATCGAGCCCTTCAGCAGCGAATAGGCGGAATGAACGTGAAGATGAACGAATCCGGCATTCGGCATGGCTGCTTACGGGATCTCTTGAAGTCAGGGATGGAGCGAGCGCCAAGGCCGGAACTCGGAAGCGTCAGACCCGACTCGCATCCCCATCGTGGGGCCTTGCCCCTGCCAAGTCCACGCCGAACGCGACGTGGCGGCAGGTCCTCCCGCTTTTCCCCAGGGGGCATGGGAGAGGTCACCAGGGACAAGCTATGCCCCTGTCCCCGCGCGCACATTTTCAGAACTGGGTGATCAGCTGAGCCCAAACCGCGATCATCCCGACGAACAGCGTGATCGATGCCAGCGCCGCAGCTTCCTGCACGAAAATCTTCAACATGGCCGCTCTCCCTGAACTGGAACGTATGAAGAACATTGTTCCTTTTTTGTTCTTGGAGTCAAGCAACGGCCAGCGGGCCGCCTTGGAAACTGAGGTCGATAGTTAATGGCGCGACCGGCGAGGTGTCGGGCCAGCTGGGCGCTCATCCGCCTCCAGCAGCGCAGAGCTTCCGCTGTTCACCCGCAACATTTCCCGGCCTGCATCGGCGGGCACGGGACGCTTCCGTATGAGCAGTAGACGCAGCAATCGCCCGCTTTCGGCTTCAGCCGGGTGCCACATCCCTTGCAGTCGTAGAAGAACTGGCAGGCGTCGATCGGCATGGTCTCGGCAGACACATGGCCGCAGGATGGGCAGGTCAGTTCGGAGATCAGGCGCGGTTCCGTCATGGCTCGAATATGTGACGTCGACGGCTGGTCGAAAACCCCCACCCTCAAAACGAACCGCGCGCCGCGCCGGCGGTCAATCCGTCAAGCCAACAAAAAACCCCGGGCCGAAGCCCGGGGTTTTCGATGCCGCTTGAATTAAGCGAGCGATCAGTAACGCGCGATGATCGGACCACCGAACTTGTAGTTCAGACGGCCGAGGACCATGTCGGTGTCGCCACCGGTGTGGAAGCCGGTCACGGCAACGCCGGCCGGGGTCACGAAGGTCGCGCCATGCGTGTCTTCGAAGATGTGGTTGTACTCGACGCCGAGCGACCAGCCCTGGGCGAAGGCGAATTCGAGGCCAACACCAACCGTCGGGCTCCAACGGGTGTCGTAGCCGGTCTGGGACGCCAGCACGCCGCCGGGAGCCAGGAACTGGTAGTTGCGATCGGTGACCGCAGCACCGCCCTTGGCGTAGAGCAGGACGTTGTTCCAGGCGTAGCCGATCTGGCCGGTGAACAGGCCGAACGCATCGGTCTTCGAACGGACAACGCCGCCCGCGACGAAATTGTTCGAAGCGCTGCCGGTCAGGTCAGCCCAGTTGCCCTGAGCTTCGAGACCGAACACCCAACCACCGGTCTGCCAGCGGTAGCCGACCTGACCACCGACGGTGCCGCCGTTGGCATCGTAGCTGCCGGCCTGGCCGAAGCCATCGACCGAACGGTTGTCGTGGCTCTGGGCCCAACCACCGTTGATACCGATGTAGAAGCCGGTCCAATCATAAACAGTCGCGACGATCGGCGGCGGAGCCTTGGTGTAAGGGCGAGCCGCGAGGTCAGCCGCGGAGGCAGCCGTCGCGCTGAGCGCAATCATGCTGGCGGTGACAAGCAAAATCTTTTTCATTTTCCCGTTCCAACTTTTTCTACAGGCCCCCAAGGCCGCGAGACACCGTCATAGCAGCCCTCGTCGGAATTGCTGTAACTTCGCTGCAACAGGCAGGCCCAAACGACTTCGCTCAAATTTGAAGTTAATACTGTATTACAGGCACTTCTTGGAACTTTTGCCACATAGCTGCCGCATAATTTTCACAATTCAAATCCGCGTCCAGAAGCCGCGCGCAAGATCGTGTTGACCGGAACCGGCTTGTCCGATTTGGATCGTCGCCGAGATCGAAATCTTCGCGAGTCATAAGGAATGCACATGCGGACGATGATTCTTGCTGCGGCGTCGGTGGTCGCATTCGCAACGCTGGGTCCTGCACCGGCGCATGCCGTCGGCGTGCGCTACCCGTTCTGCATTCAGGGCGACCGCTATCCCGGTCTGAGCAACTGCTCCTATCCGTCCTATCAGGCATGCCTCGCCACCGCATCGGGCATCGGGCAGACCTGCATCGCCAACCCCTATTATGCCGGCGACAACGACCCGCGTTCGTATCTTCATACGCCCGCGCGGGAGCGCGGTGACAGCTTCTTCGACCTGTTCATCCACTGACCGCCGATCCGGCAGAAACGGGCGCGGGAATGTGAGTTGATGCACACCCGCACAGCCGCCTATTCACGCGCATGCTCAGCATGAGCGTCGCAGGCGCCTGGTCGACGGGAGATCCTGATGCGCGGCCTGATTCTGGCCCTGTTGGCTCTGGGTACTGCGGCGGTCGCACCAGCGAGCGCGCAGAAATACGACTCGACCTCGCCGGTCTGCAAAACCAACTACCGTTGGGGCGGAGAAGATACCGACTGCGGCTACACGTCGCTGGCGCAGTGCCAGGCCACGGCGTCCGGCCTGCCCGCAATCTGCATCAACAACCCCTATTATGCCGGGCCGCCGGTCGACCGTCTGCCGAGGGCGTATAATAGACGGTCCCGACCGGCCCATTGAGGGAGACAGCCTTTCCGTTCCAGTTGAAGCTGAGCGGAAAAACGGCTTAGAGTCTTGGCGTTAGCGCGCGTTCTTCACGCAAGCCGGCAGCCGCTTCGCGCGATAACGCACTATTCGAGCTCGACGATTTGTCCGTTCGCGAGCGACACCCGGCGATCCATCCGGGCGGCGAGATCGAGATTGTGGGTCGCGATCAGCATGGCGACGCGGGTCGCCTTGACCAGTTGCATCAGCGCGTTGAAGACGTGATCGGCCGTGCCCGGATCGAGATTGCCGGTCGGCTCGTCCGCCAGCAGCACCCGCGGAGCGTTGGCAACCGCGCGCGCGATCGCTACGCGCTGCTGTTCTCCGCCCGAGAGTTCGGCCGGACGATGGGTGACGCGATCGCCGAGCCCGAGATAGGACAGGATCTCGGTCGACCGTTTCACGGTCTCGGAGCGCTTGAGGCCACGAATCATCTGCGGCAGCATGACGTTCTCGAGCGCCGAAAACTCCGGCAGCAGCCGATGCGATTGATAGACGAAGCCGATATCGGAACGGCGAATCTGCGTGCGGTCGACATCGGACATCTGTGAGGTCGGGGTGCCCGCGACATAGACCTCGCCGTCATCGGGGCTCTCCAGCAGACCCGCGATGTGCAGCAAGGTCGACTTGCCCGATCCCGACGGCGCCACCAGTGCCACCGACTGACCTGGCCACAGCGCAAGCTTGGCGCCGTTGAGAACCGTCAGCGTCGCTTCGCCCTGCCGGTATTCCCGCTTGATGTCATGAAGATAGACGACCGGTACGTCTTCCGCCCCCTCCGCCATGTGCGCTCCTTACTCGTACCGGAGCGCATCGACCGGATCGAGGCGCGCGGCGCGCCACGACGGGTAGAGCGTCGCCAGGAAAGACAGCGTCAGCGCCATGATCACGACGGCCAGCGTCTCGCCGAAATCGACCTCAGCCGGCAGCTTGGAGAGGAAGTACAGCTCCGGCGAGAACAGCTCGGTGTTGGTGAGCCATGACAGGAACTGCCTGATCGATTCGATGTTCAGGCAGATCAGCATGCCGACCGCAAAGCCGGTCAGCGTTCCAACCACACCGATCGAGGCGCCGGTGATCAGAAAGATTCGCATGATCGAGCCCTGCGAGGCCCCCATCGTGCGCAGGATCGCGATGTCCTGCCCCTTGTCCTTCACCAGCATGATCAGACCTGAAACGATGTTGAGCGCCGCGACCAGCACGATCATGGTCAGGATCAGGAACATCACGTTGCGTTCGACCTGCAGCGCGTTGAAGAAGGTCGAGTTGCGCTGCCGCCAGTCGACCAGGAAGACCGGCCTGCCGGCGGCCTCCGTCACCAGCTTGCGGTAGGTCTCGATCTTGTCCGGATTGGTGGTGAACACCTCGATCGAGGACACGTCGTTGTTGCGGTTGAAATAGGCCTGCGCCTCGGTCAGCGGCATGAACACGAAAGTCGAGTCGTATTCCGACATGCCGATCTCGAACACCGCGGTGATCTTGTACGGCTTGATGCGCGGCGTGGTGCCCATCGGCGTCACCGCGCCCTTCGGCGAGACCAGCGTGATCATGTCACCGGCATGCAGCGAGAGCTGATCGGCCAGCCTGCGGCCGATCGCGACCCCCTGCCCCTCGTCAAAACCCTCGAGCGAGCCCTGCTTGATGTTCTTGGCGATCGAGGTGAGGTTGTTGAGATCGTCGGCGCGGATGCCACGGATGAAGACGCCGGCGGCGTTGAACGGCGATGATCCGAGCCCCTGCCCGTCGACGACAGGCGCAGCGAGCCGGATGCCCTGGACCTGGCTGATGCGATCGGCGACGTCCTTCCAGTCGGTCAGCGGCGATTCCAGCGGCTGCACCAGAAGATGCCCGTTGAGACCGAGGATCTTGTCGAGCAATTCCTTGCGGAAGCCGTTCATGACCGCCATCACCACGATCAGCGTGGCGACGCCGAGCATGATGCCGAGGAACGAAAAGCCGGCGATGACCGAAATGAACCCTTCCTTGCGGCGCGCGCGCAGATAGCGTCCGGACAGCAGCCATTCGAATGGCGCAAAAGGCGGGGTACGGACTGGCTCGTTCATGGTCTCATCCATCTCTCGATAATCCCATGATTCGGGCCAAATGTGGCCGGATTACCCCGCCGATCGCGCGGCGTGAATAAACTTTAACCCGCGAGCTTCGCGACCACGTCGGCCGGGCTCATATTGTCGCGTGAACCGTCGCTGCGGCGCTTCACCTCGACCTTACCTTCCGCCAGCCCCTTCGGTCCGACCAGAATCTGCCAGGGGATGCCGATCAGATCGGCCGCGGCGAACTTGGCGCCGGCACGCTGATCGGTGTCGTCGTAGAGCACGTCGACGCCCTTCGCCGAGAGCTCACGGTAGAGCTGCTCGCAGGCGCCATCGACCGCGGCATCGCCCTGCTTGAGGTTGAGGATCGCGGCGCGGAACGGCGCGACGGCCTCGGGCCACTTGATGCCGGCATCATCATGGCAAGCCTCGATGATCGCGCCGACCAGCCGCGACACGCCGACGCCGTAGGAGCCGCCATGGATCGGCGTGTCGACACCATCGGGCCCCGCCACCATTGCCTTCATGGTGTCGGAGTATTTGGTGCCGAAGTAGAAGATCTGGCCGACCTCGATACCGCGGGTGTTCAGCCGCTTCGCCTCGGGCACTTCCTGCTCGAAGCGCGCAGCCTCGTGAACGTCCTCGGTCGCGGCATAGACCGAGGTCCATTGCTTGATGATCGGCGTGAGGTCGCCGTCATAATCGACGTCCTCGCCGGGCACCGGCAGGTCCAGCACATCGCGGTTGATGTAGACGCCGGACTCGCCGGTCTCCGCGAGTACGATGAATTCGTGGCTGAGATCGCCGCCGATCGGGCCGGTCTCGGCCCGCATCGGGATCGCCTTCAGGCCCATCCGCGCAAAGGTGCGCAGATAGGCCACGAACATCTTGTTGTAGGAGCGCCGCGCGCCGGCCTCGTCGAGGTCGAACGAATAGGCGTCCTTCATCAGGAATTCGCGGCCGCGCATCACGCCGAAGCGCGGACGCTGCTCGTCGCGGAACTTCCACTGGATGTGGTAGAGGTTGAGCGGCAGGTTCTTATAGGACTTGACGTAGGAGCGGAAGATCTCCGTGATCATTTCCTCGTTGGTCGGTCCGTATAGCAGCTCGCGCTTGTGCCGATCGAGGATGCGCAGCATCTCCGGACCGTAGGCGTCGTAGCGGCCGCTTTCGCGCCAGAGATCGGCGAGTTGCAGCGTCGGCATCAAGAGTTCGAGCGCACCGGCGCGGTCCTGCTCCTCGCGCACGATCTGCTCGATCTTCTTCAGCACCCGGAAGCCGAGCGGCAGCCAGGCATAAATGCCGGCCGCCTCCTGCCGCATCATGCCCGCACGCAGCATCAGCCGATGCGAGACGATCTCCGCCTCTTTCGGATTTTCTTTCAGGATGGGCAGGAAAAACCGCGACAATCGCATGGCGTTACTCGGGAATCAGGAAAGCGTGGGAAGAGCTGCAGTGAAACCGGATCGGGTGTGAAAACACAAGGCCGCTTCAGATCAAAAACCCTTCAAATCAGGCGAATTTCGGCCATTGCAGCGAATTGCGTCCCACCGACCTGTCCAGCGCGCTGATCGAGCGTTTACCTGACCTCGAAATCGTCTTCCAGCGTCACTTTCTTGAAATCGGTCACCAGGGCGTCGATCTGCATGTGCCAGCGGCCCGGGACCGTCAACGGCACCTTGCGCACGTGCCAATAGCCGTCGGGACCGAGCGCGGCAGCGCGTTCCATCGGCTCAACGCCACGCTCGGGCAGGCTCAGCGTCAGCGTCGCCTCCTTGGCCGCAAACGGGCTGGCATCGCCATTCATCAGCTGCAGCACGAAGTCGTTCTGCCCAACCTTGCCCGGCGCGATCAGCACCTGGAACATCGCGGCATCGGTATGGATGTGGACCGCGAGCGGAACATCCTCCGACATCGCCAGCACGCGCGGCGGCGGCGTGAAGCGCCAGAGCGCGACGAGGCCGAGGATGGCGATCATGAGCACGAATTCGAGCGCGATCGAGCGTTGCAGCGGCCGTGTCCGGTGAAACTCGCGCGCGATGGCCGGCGTGAACACCCAACGGTTCAGCGCGGCGAAGCCGAGCAGCAGCGCCACCAGCACGAGTTTCGCAACGAGAATGTTGCCGTATTCGGTGTCGATCAGCGCGCCGAAACTTTCGAGCTGGACGACGGCGAGCGCGAGCCCCGACAAGGCGATCAATCCGACGACCGGCACCGCGATCATCGAAAAGCGCCGCAGCACCCGCAACAGCGGCTCCTTGCGCTGCCAGGCCAGCACCGCGAGCGGTGCCAGCGCCCCCATCCAGAAGGCGAGGCCGACGCCATGGATGAACAGCGCGGTCCGCGTCAGCCATTGCGGCGAGGCGGTGGCGGCGTGGCCGCTGACCGCAAACGACAGCCCGACGCAGATCATGGCGATCGCGGTGCGGGTGAAGGCTGCGCCGAACGATGGACTCCGCCAGGCAAACGCGGCGATCAACATCGCGGCGATCGCGAGCAGCAGGGCCGGAAACAGGCTGGTGCCGGCGGCACTGGCCCACGCCGCCCATGTCAGAAGGCCCGCGAGCGGCAAGTTCAGGAGGTCGACGCCCTGCAAGCCAAGCGAGGCGATTGCGCCGACGAGGCCGATCTTCAGCGACCATATGATCAGCCGTTCGCCGGCCGGGCCCTGCCCGATCCAGGCGGCGAAGAACACGCCGCCGACGCCGGCAAACAGACCCAGATAGAGCCCAAGCCGCGCCAGCCAGATCAGCGCATGGAGCACGCCGTCGCCGGACGGTGCCGCCGAGCCGGTGACGACGCCGATCGAGAACAGCAGCGACCCCGCAACCGGATGACCGTCCTGCGACACCACGCGATAGCTGACCACCTGCGTGCCCTGTGGCAGGCCAGCCGGCAGCATCACCATCAGCGATTGATCGACGGCACGGATCGCGACGTCGCGCGGCTTGCCGGCCGCATCGAGCAGGCTGACCGCGGTCGGTGCCACCGCTTCGTTGAAGCGGAGCACGACCATCTTCGGTGCCTCCGCCACCACGCTGCCGTCCGCCGGTTCGGCGCCGATCAGGACGGCATGCGCCTGGGCCGCGGTCGCAAGGCACAGCGCCAGCACCAGCGCTGACAACAGCGCGGCAAGCCTTTTGACGACAAGACTTTTGACGACAAGACTTGCGACGGGCCGCACGGGTTTACGGCTTCGGCAGCAGCTTGACGCCGGGCGCCGGCGTCTTGCTGCCATGGTCGTGCCCGCCGCCCTGCCCTTCGGGTGGGATATCGATCCAGCGGCCGACGCCCTGTTCGCACTCCTGCACGACAGGGAAATACAGCGTGGTGTTGGGTTTCAACGTATCGGTGAGAAAGGTCTGCATCACGAACTCGTCGTAGTTCTGATCCGCGAGCTTACCACCACTCCAGGCGACTTCCTTCACGCCCTCGGACAGCTTGGCGCCGTGATAGTCGTATTGGGCGGCGTATTTGCCGGTGACCGTGTCGAGCGTCCAGCCGGGCTTCGGCATCGGCTTCACCCCGATTACACCTTCCGGAATCTGCACGCGGATCTTGATCGTCGCCGATCCCGCGCAGCCATGCGGCACGGCGAACACCGCCTTGTAGTAGGATCCGACCGGCGCCTGCTTTCCTTCAAGCGTGATATGGGCGACCGCAGGCTGCGCTGCGAACAGCGCCGCCGTGGCAATGAGGAGCGCGCGTACCTTCATGGCTTCCTCACATCTTCTTCATGTCCATGTGACCGGAATGGTCGCCATGGCCGGAATGATCGCCGCCGCCCGGCGCCTGCGCACCGACCGCCTGCACGTCCAGCGAGACCGTGACCTTGCCGGCCTTCTCGAACTCGAGCGTGACCGGCACCTTGTCGCCCTGCTTCAGCGGCGCCTTCAGGTCGAACATCATCAAATGATAGCCGCCGGGCGCGAGCTTCACGGTCTTGCCGGGCTCGATGGTCAGTCCCTTGTCGAGCGCGCGCATCTTCATCACGCCGTTGTCCATCGACATCTCGTGCACTTCGACCTTGCCCGCGACGTCAGCGGCCCCCGACACCAGCCGGTCGGGCGTCGTGCCCTTGTTCTCGATCGTCAGATAGCCGCCGCCGATCTTGGCACCGTTCGGCGTCGCGCGCGTCCATGTCTGCGTGATCACCAGGTCGCCGGCCTTGACGTCCTCGGCGCGCGCGGATGTGGTCGCGAGTGCTGCGGTCAGCGCGGCGAGAGCGAGGATACGGGAGAGCGTCTTCATGGCGACGGATTCCTTTCAGGTTGAAGTCGTCGTGTTATCGGCTTGCTGCGGCCTGGGTGGCAGACCATTTGTCCAGATCGGCGATTTCGGCCGATCCTTCGATCGTCGTGATGGTCCCGTCGCGGGCAATCAGCATGGTTCGCGGGATATCGCCCTGCCAGGCCGGATCGATCTCAAATCTCAGGCGTTCGGCGAAGCCATCGCCGAACATCCAGTTCTCGGCCGACGCGAGGCCCGCGCCATCCAGCATCGATCGGGTCGCCTCCGGCAGGTTCGGAACCAGATCCGCGCTGATCGTCACGACGTCGATATCCGGGTGATCCTTCATGAAGCGGCCGAGCTGCGGCAGCTCGACCTTGCAGGGCCCGCAGGTCACTCCCCAAAAATGCACCAGGGTCGGATGGCCGGCATGCGCGTGCAGCAGCTTTTGCCAGCTGCCGCGTTCAAACGGCTTTGGCGTGCCCGCTTCCGCCGCGAGTCCGGACGGCAGCGTTGCAAGCAGGATCAGCGCAGCGAGGAAGTGGCGTTTCATGGTTCGCCCTCGATTGCTTGGAAATGGTAGCCGTCGGCCTTCGTCATCCAGGACAGGTAGGTTTGCCGGCGGTCGGTCACGAGCAACGGATGGTCGGAGCTGTCGGTGGTGTCGGCGATCACGACGGGCTTCGACCAGGTCGCGCCGTCGTCGTGAGACGTCATCAGATTGATCGAGGTCTTCTGCCCATCGAATTCCTTCCAGGCCATCACGAGCCCGTGTGGGCCTGCGATGACCTGCGGCCTTGACGGGCTTCGATTCAACTGACCAATGGGAAGCGGATCGGAGAAGGTTTTGCCGCCATCGCGCGAGCGTGCGTAGAACAATCCCTTGCGCGCCTTGCCGTTCGTGTACCACGTCACGTGATAGGTTCCTTCGGACGAAATCGTCAGGCTGGGACCATGATGCGGGCATGCCGCGATCTGCCAGTCGTCGCGGCTCACCCGATGCACCTCACCCGGAGTGGCCAGATCGGTGAACGTCACGATCGCATGGTCGCGCACGCCGCCTTCGAAGATGTTGCGAAACACCACCACCGGATGGCCTGCGCCGTCGAACGCCAGGGCGAGACGGCAGCACTCGCAGGTGTTGTCGGCAGCAAGCCGCGCATCGGAATAGGTCGCGCCGCCGTCCTTCGACGACGCAAAGAACAGCCCGGCCCCGTCATACTTCTCGCCGCGCTGCTGCGCCGGGACGCGGTTGCGCTTGTCGAGCCAGACCGCAAACACGGCGCCGGCGGGATCGAAGCCGATCGCCTCGAACCGCTGGCTCTCATTGTTCGCGGTGATCGGCTTCGGCGGATCAAAGCTGCGCCCGCCATCGGTCGATCGCGTGGTCAGCACCTGGCCGTTGAAGGCCTGATCACGAAAGATCGAGAAGGCCAGCGCGATGTCCCCCTTGGCGTCGATCGCAAGCTTCGGCCGCGCGTCCGGCCCCCAATCCAGGTTGAGCCGATCCCGGGTCACCTGGACCAGCGTGGAGAAGCTCTTGCCCTGGTCCTTCGAGCTCGCGACCGAGATCTGACCTCCGGCCATCCACGTCAGCCATAGCGTCCCGTCCGGCGCGAAGGCGGGCGTGACCTTGGTCGCGCAACGCAGGGCGGTGTCCTCGCACGCCGCTTCCGAGGCGTGCTGGTGACTCATCTGCGCCTTGGCGAGGTTCGGCAAGGCCGCGAGCATGGCTGTCGCGAGCACGATCCAACCAGCTGATTTGCGAGAAGTCATCGATGCGCTCCTCATTTGAACGCGATCTTCATGCCCGCCACGAACGCGCGCGGCGATCCGGCATAGATCGAACCGGTCGTGTTCGCCAGTATGCTCGCAGGATTTTGAACGCCCGCTGCCGTCACCGAGTTCGCGATGTTGTTCGCGGAGGCGATGTAGGTTCGATCGAACACGTTCCGCACCTCGAAATACAGGTTCAGCGTCTTGAAGTAGTCGGAGATCAGATCCGTCTTGTAGTGCAGGTTGAGGTTGACGAGCTCATAGCCGGGTGCCTTCAGGAGATTGGCATTGTCCATGTAGAAGCCGTCCTTCCACTGGACTTCGACGAACGCGCCGAGGCCCTGGAATGGACCCGACAATTGGTCGTAGCCCAATCGGGTCGTCAGTTCGTTCGGCGAGATGCCGGGAATCTTGTTGCCGGCGCGATTGAAGCTGAACACCGCGCCATTGGTGATGTTCTCGGTGTATTCCGTGTAGACCTCGTCGAGATAGGTGTAGGCCGCCGAGACGCGCCAGCCCGGCAGGAACTTCCAGTCGGCGGCCAGTTCGACACCGCGATGTTCCGATCGCGGCGCGTTGAACGTATACGAGATGCCCGCGAGCGGCGTTGCCTGCGAAACCAGCTCGTCCTTGAAGAACTCGTAGAACCCGGTGACGCTCACCTTGACCGCGTTGTTCGGCGTCCAGTCGGCGCCGACGTCGTAGCCGAGGTTCTTCTGGGTCCGCAGCTGGGTGTTGTTGCCGGACGCCCCGCTCGGCAGGATGAAGAGATTGCTCACTTGCGGCGTGCCGTATCCCGTTGCCACCCGTCCGCGAAGTTGCCACTCGCTGTTCAGGCGGTAGAGCAAGGCGAGCTCGGGCGCGGTGTTCTGGAATTGCCGGTCCGCCGTCGTGATCGCGGTGGTCGTCGCCCCGGCCGCGCCGGTGTAGGTATAGGCAGTGTTTCGCCCGGTGAGACTGGTGGTCTCCCAGCCGATGCCGGCAATGGCCGTCAACGCCGGCGTGAGCCTTAGTTCCTCGCGCGCGCGAAGGCCGTAATTCGTCGTCGTGCTGAGCAGATTGCTGGACAGGCTTCCGAGCGTGGCATTGCCGCCCGGCATCACATTGCGGGTGTCGCTCGAAGCCGTGAGCGTATTGTAGAAGCCGCCGAAATAGGCTGTCGAATCCATCCCGAAGATGTCGCCGCGTCTGACGATGTCGCTCATGTAGTTGTAGGACGGGAAGTCGCCGATCGCGCTCGTCGAGCCCGTCGGCTGGTTGATGTTGCGGTCGTCGAACACGAACTGGTTGCGCCAGGTGGTCTGGTTGTCGAAATCGTGCTCCCAGCGGCCGCCGACGATGGTGCGGCGGTCGTCGCGCCCGAGGCCCGCCTGCACCGCGGTTTCCTTCTCGGTCCCCGCCGCCGAATTGAAACCGTTGTTGAACAAGGTCACGGTTCCGCATCCCGGCGCAGCCGTCGCTCCGGTCGCGCAGCCTTGCTGGAACGGGTTCTGATAGAATTGATTGAGCGACGAGCGGATCGGCAGCCGCGCCGACAGGTCGTTGTTGATCAGCTTCACCGTAAATCGGTCATCCGGCGTGACTTGCAGGGTGCCGAGGAAATTGACCGTCTGGGTATTGAACCAGCTGTTGCCGATATAGCCGTCGCCGCGGCTGTCGCTTGCGAACAGCGAGCCCTCGAAATTGCCGACCTTCCTGCCTGCGGCAAGATAGTTATTCAGATAACCGAAGCTGCCACCATCGACGCCGTACTCCACGCCATCGATCGTACCGCCGGGCCGGGTGCGGAAATTCAACGCGCCACCGGTCGCGTAATTGCCGTACAGCGCCGATGACGGCCCGCGGACCACATCGATCGCGCCATAGGCATGCGGATCGATCAGGTCGCTGCGCGACAGGCCGTCCGGCTGGGTGACCGGGAAACCGTCATCGAAGATGACGAGGTTGCGGATACCAAAGCCATTGCGGGCGTTCGACCCGCGGATCGAGATGCCGAAGTCACGCGGGCCGTTGCCCTGCTTGATCGAGATGCCGGGACTGTCCCGCAGCACGTCGGCGACGGAAAAAGCCGGCCGATTGTCGAACTGGCTGCGATCGATGGTCGTCTGGGTCTGGCCTGTGGGCGCCCGGTTCAAACCGTCGCGGGCCGCTCCGGCCGTCTCCGCCGGCTTCGCGCCGCGCGCTGCGTCCGCAGCCACCGACGGCGCCGCGCGCGGCTTGGGCGGTCGCCG
Source organism: Bradyrhizobium mercantei (assembly GCF_001982635.1). Taxonomy (GTDB): domain Bacteria; phylum Pseudomonadota; class Alphaproteobacteria; order Rhizobiales; family Xanthobacteraceae; genus Bradyrhizobium; species Bradyrhizobium mercantei. Next base: position 79,088 of record NZ_MKFI01000001.1, read on the forward strand.
AACCGATGCCGCACGAACGCGAGGCTTGGCCGCCGCGGGCTTGGCGCGCGTCGCCGTCCGGGGCGCTTCGACGTTGACGGAAGGCAGTACCGTCTGGGCCTTCGCCCAAGACGTCATGGTGGAAAGGACCGCGCCCAGTATCAGCGCACTTGCCCCACCCCACGGGTGAAACCGAAACATGGATGAATCCTGACACCGGCTCTCCGGCCGGCTTGTTCAAGGGCACTCGCCAGCGCAGGACATGCGCCGGCAGCGACATCGTCGTCAGGAAAACAGCGGTGGCGCGCGAGCCTGTGCGGCGAGGCCAGCCGGCGAACGATCGAACTCGGCGGCAAAATCAAGCCAGGCGATCCGGCTCGGCAGCCGTTCGACGGCCTGCGCCGCAACTTGCGGGTTATCAACGGGCGCACCGGTCTGCAGCACGCTGCACGCCGAGCAACAGCCGTCGTGGGCATCGTGACCGGTCTGGTCGCCCTGCCCGGTTCCCGAACCGGTATCGCCGTGGCAGATGGTGGCCGCCGCGAGCGGGTCCGACGCGGCAAGGCTCGCCGCCCAGCAGGCCCCGATCGGTGCAAAAATCTGCACCAGCAGGGCAACCAGGACTATGGGCAGAAAATTCTTCAGCCGCCGGCGCATCGCAAAACCCATCCGCCACGGAACTAACCACCATGGGCGTCGGAAGTCGAGATCGCGGACGCGCCCGGTTTCTTCCGGCTGACGGAAATGACCGGGCGTGGCACTTGCGTCACGCCCTCTCCGAAAGCCGTCGTATCCCCTTACCCCGTCACGTGTTTTCGGGCGACTTTCGCAACCGGCGGTGGCGCCATCCCAATCATTTCGCAAATTGCTCGAAAATTGAACAATCGTTGCCGAAAATGATGACAAGCCTGGAAAGATGGTCTACCAATTCGGGCTCAGGCCAGCCGCGAGGTGTGTCCTGGTGGTCCAAGTCTCGGGAGGAGCCCGACGCGCACAAGCAGCGTCACCCCATCAATCAAGATCAAATCGAATTTTTGGGGCAAATAGGGTCGACACAATTTTTAGAGCAGGGCTTGGAGCCCTGCTCTTTTTTTATGTGATGATCGCAAACCGCTATGACGTCATCGTCCAATCCAATCGAACAGAGCTTTGAACTCGCAGCCGCGCGTTGCGATGATCTGACGCCGCTCGTCTATCAACATCTGCATCGCGCGTATCCCGAGACGAGAGCGATGTTTCGCACCGAAGGCAGCGAACCGGTGAAAGGCTCGATGCTACAGCTCGCGATCGAAGCCATCCTCGATTTCGCCGGCGAACGGCGCGGACATTTTCGCCTGATCGAATCGGAAGTGTCTTCGCACGACGCCTACGGCACGCCGCGCGAACTGTTCGTGGCATTCTTCGCGGTGATCGCGGATTGCTTGCGTGAACTTCTCGGCGAGCAATGGTCGGCCGAGATCGATGCTGCGTGGCACAAGCTGCTCCGCGACATCGAGGCCATCGTGCTGCAGCAGAAACATCTCGTGGACGAGAGGGCGTAGCGTCACCGTTCCGATTGTGACACACTCCCTTTATCCGCGGCGCGTGCAACTGACGCCGACGGTCAGAAAAACGAAGAGGGAGCAAACAATGCCAGGCACCGACAAGGGGATGGACAAGGCGTCGACGACGCGGCGCGACCTTCTGCAAATGGCGGCGGCAGGTGGAGCTGCGGCCGGCCTGTTCGGCGGAATGGGCATGACGACGTCCGCGCTCGCAGCCGAAATGGGACGTTCGGAAAAGCCGCTGAAGGCCGCATTCTCCAACGCCGGCCTGCAGGCGACGTGGTGCGCGCAGGGCAAACAGGCCGCCGAGTTCTGGGGCAAGCTGTTCAACGTCGAGGTGACCTGGTTCGACGGCCAGCTCGACGCCGTCAAGCAGCGCGCCGCGATCGACAACATGGCGTCGCAGAAATGGGACTTCGTCGCGATCCAGGCGTTCGGCATCGGCACGCTGACCCAGCCGGTGCAGAAGATGATCGACGCCGGCACGCCTGTCATCGACATGGATACGCTGATTGCGCCGCTCGATCAGATCAACGTCCACTCGTTCCTCGCACCCGACAACGAGTTCATGGGCGCCTCGGTGACCCAGGCGCTGTGCAACGCGATCGGCGGCAAGGGCAAGGTCATCATGACCCAGGGCGCGCTCGGCCACACCGGCGCGCAGGGCCGCGCCAAGGGCTTCAACTCGGTCGTGAAGCAGTTCCCGAACATCGAGGTACTGGACACCCAGCCCGCCGATTGGGACGTCTCCAAGACCGCCCGGCTCTGGGAAACCTATCTGACGAAATATTCGCAGATCGACGCGGCGTTCTTCCACAATGACGACATGGCGCTCGCGGCCTACAACATCATGAAGGCGCGCAACCGCACCAACATCCTGATCGGCGGCGTCGACGCCATGCCGCCGGCGATCCAGGCGGTCAGCGAAGGCCGCATGTTCGCAACCGTGCGCAACCCGTCCTGTCGCATCCATGGCGGTGCGATCGTCGCGGGCGTTGCCGCCGTGGTCGGCGGCGAGAAGAGCGGCCAGGGCATTCCGAAGAACGTCGTGACCGACGGTCCCGTCGTGACCAAGGCCAACGCCGCCGGCATGCAATGGATGGAGGATCACTTCCTGATCTGAGCGGGCCGCATGTCGCAGGGACGCTCCCCGATCCTCGAGTTGAACCAGATCACGAAGGCCTTCGGCGGTGTCGAAGCCCTTCGTGGGGTCGACTTCGCGCTTCACGCCGGCGAGATCCATGGTCTCGTCGGCGAGAACGGCGCCGGCAAAAGCACGCTGATGAAGATCATCGCCGGCGTGCATCCCGAGTTCTCCGGCCGCTTCATGCTCGACGGCAAGGAGACCCGGTTCCGCTCCACCCGCGACGCGCATGCCGCGGGCATCGGCATGGTGCATCAGGAGCTCAGTGTCGCGCCTGACCTCACCGTCGCCGAGAACGTCTTTCTCGGTAACCAGCCGACCAACCGCCTCGGCTTCGTGCAATGGCGGCGGATGGCGCGCGAGGCCGGCGAGCAGCTCGCCCGCTTCGGCATCGACGTCGATCCGATGACGCGGCTCGGCGACCTGCCGATCGGCCTGCAGCAGCTGATCGAGATCGCCCGCGTGCTGTTCTCCGGCGCGCGCATCATCATCCTGGACGAGCCGACCTCTGCCCTCTCCCCGCCCGAGGTCGAACGCCTGTTCGCGACGTTGCACAAGCTCCGCGACGAAGGTACCAGCATCGTCTTCATCTCGCATTTCATCGAGGACATCCTGCGGGTCTCCAACGTGGTCACCGTGTTCCGCAACGGGCGGAAGATCGCCGAGACCGCATCCGCCGACACCACCAAGGGGGCGCTGATCGAGGCCATGATCGGCCGCGGCGGCGAGGCGCTGGAGCACAGCTACACCGATGATTTGATGCTGCCGCAATCCGGCGCCGGCCCGGCGGTGCTGAAGGTCGATCAGCTCTCGCTTCGCCGCAGCCTGCAGGACGTCTCGTTCGAGGCCCGCTCCGGCGAAGTGCTCGGCATCTACGGCTTCATGGGCTGCGGGCAATTGGAGCTGTCGCGGATCCTGTTCGGCAAGCTCCGGCCGGACGGCGGCACGCTCGCGGTCGATGGCGCCGCCAGGACCTTCCGCAGCACCGCGGCGGCCCGGCGCGCCGGGGTCGCGCTGGTGCCGGAAAGCCGCCGCGCCATGCTGTTCCATCAGGAACCGGTCTACAAGAACATCTCGATCTCGATCCTCGATCGGATCTCGGCGCTGCTGCTCAAGCCGGTGCGCGAGCGCGCGATCGCCCAGCGTCAGGTCGAGCAGTTGCAGATCAGGCCGCCGGTGGTCGGCCTCGATCTCGGCATGCTGTCCGGCGGCAACCAGCAGAAGGTCGCGCTGGCGAAATGGCTCGCCTACCCGCCGCGCGTGCTGGTGCTGTGCGAGCCGACCCGCGGCATGGATGTCGGCGCTAAGAACGACGTGATCAACATCGTGCGCGATCTCCGTGCCAAGGGGCTGGCGATCATCGTACTGTCGACCGAGCCGGAGACGGTGTTGTCGCTGGCCGACCGGATCCTGGTGCTCAAGCGCGGCGCGGTGGTGCGCGAATTTGCCGGCGAGGCGGTCAGCAAGGATCGGCTGCTCGAGGCTGCGTAGTGCATGACCCGGAAAAGTGCGAAGCGGTTTTCCGATAAGATCATGCACAAACAAATCAAGAAAGCGCGATGACCGTGTCATCGGGCTTGATGGAGAGACATAATGGCAAGCAGTGACAGCGCGACGGCACCTGCGGATCACAAGCGGCCGCGCGGGCTGGCGTCCTTCCTGCGGTCGCAGATGCGCAATATCGCGCCGTTCCTGACGCTGATCTTCCTCAGCGGCTTCTTCGCGATCGCGAGCCCGTCGTTTGCGACCATCGACAATGTCGGCAACATCCTGACGCAAGTGTCGGTCACCGGCATCATCGCCGTCGGCCTCACCTTCGTGATCCTGTGCGCCGAGATCGACCTGTCGATCGCCAGCATCGCCAACGTCACCGGCATTGCGGTGGCGTATTTCACGTTGCAGGAATCCTACGTCAACATCGCCAACGTCCCGATGCCGGGTGTCGTCGCGATCCTGCTGGCGCTGGCGCTGTGCGCCCTGCTCGGCCTCGTCAATGCGCTGGGGCTGACCATGATCGGCATCCCCTCTTTCATCATGACGCTTGCCATGATGCAGATCGCAGCCGGCGTCTCGGCGCTTTTGGTGCGCGGCCAGATCGCCTACAAGGTGCCGGACCTGATCACGACGCTCGGCTCGGGTTCGATCGGCGGCATCCCCTGGATCGTGATCGTCGCAGCGATCATGCTGCTCGGCGGCCATCTGGTGCTGACCTACACGCGCTTCGGCCGCTACGTCTACATGGTCGGCGGCAACCGCGAGGCCGCGGAATTTGCCGGCCTCAACGTCAAGCTCATCCTCGGCAGCGTGATGGTGATCTCGGCGGTGTGCTCGGGGATCGGCGGCATGCTCGGCGTTGCGCATTTCGGCAGCGCGCAGCAGAACGAGTTCGACACCTACCTCCTGGACTCGATCGCCGCCGTCGTGGTCGGCGGCACCAGCCTGTTCGGCGGCCGCGGCGGCATCGGCAACACCATCGTCGGACTGTTCGTGCTTGGCGTGCTCAACAACGGCCTCGACCACGTCAATATCGACAGCTTCCTGAAGATCCTGATCCGCGGCCTGATCCTGCTGGCGGCGCTGATCATCAATGTGTACGCGCAGCGGCTGCGCGAGCAGGCGGCGGATTAGCACGACCAAGGGCGAGCGCACTGCTCTCTCCGCTCGTCGTCCCGGCGAAGGCCGGGACCCATGCTCCCGCGGCGGAAGTTGTGAACGAGACATCGCTCAACAATAAATGCCTGTGGTTATGGGTCCCTGCTTTCGCAGGGACGACGATGTGGATAGTTCTCGATTCAAACTGTCAAACAGGCGGTGTCACCACCCGCGCATGCGGGTGATCCAGTATTCCAGAGACAGCCGAGAGGCCGCGGCGTAATGGATTGCGCAGTCGAGCCGGGCGATGACAGGCTTGGTCGGGGACGCAGTTTCGCATTCTCGCGACGTGATTTATCCGAGTTCTACATTTCGTTTCGCGCTCCCTGTTGCAGAGGGCGCAGGGCAAGCCGGGGACGCCGCGGGATGACGGCCGAGTCCGGAGATGATTGTCCATGCAATTAATGCATGTTCTACTATCCGGATGCTCGTTTGACGTTAAATGTCGTTGACAATAGACTTGCGACAAGAAGGTCCGCGCACGAAGCAGGAAAGTTCCAGATGGCCAGGTCACATCAGACGATCAGAATGTCGTCATGCGCTTGCCGCCAGGTTCAGTGCCGAGCCGTTGGCGCGCCAATCTTGAGTGTGGTGTGCTATTGCGACGACTGTCAGACAGGTGGCCAGGAGATCGAAAGGCTGCCGAATGCCGCACCTGTCCTCGATGCTGACGGCGGGACAGCTTATCTGAGCTACCGCGACGACCGATTTAGTTGCGTGTCCGGCGCAGACCTATTGGTCGGCTACAAAATCAAGGACAGTGCACCCACGCAGCGGTTCGTGGCGTCCTGCTGCAACTCAGGCATGTTTCTGAAGTTCGGCCGCGGCCACTGGGTGTCGATGTATCGCGCGCGCTTTGAGGGCGACCTCCCACCCATCGAGATGCGGACTCAAACAAAGTATCGCCTGGCCAACACAGAAATTCCTTGCGATGCACCGGGCTATCAAACATACCCGATGAAACTCATCGGAAAATTGCTTGCATCGCGGCTTGCGATGCTTGTCGCACGATAAACCGTCTGGTCGAAGGCGCCACCGGGCTCGCTTACTTCCGTCTTGGGTCGTGAGCGGAAGTTGTGCGCCTCCCAGCCCGCGTCTGCTCGCACCCCCTGAAGCGGACATGGAGGCCGGTGGGCCGAACGGACGCTCATGGCCACGCCGGACTTGTGCCCCGCTGCAATTGCGTCGAAATTTCCAACCAGTCCAACCGAGCCGGCGCTATCCTCTGGTGGACAGCGGAGGGTTACGCCTTTGTCAGCATGGACGGCAAATCGGGAGACAGGCGGCAGGATTGGCAGGACCATCGCCGTTGCAGTCGGACTTGCCCTCAGCCAGGCCGCGGGTGCGGCACCGCCCGACAACCCCAATCCCGCGCTTGCCCCATGGTTTGAGAGCCTGACGCAACCGGGGACCGGTGCGTCGTGCTGCTCGATTGCGGATTGCCGAACGGTCGAGTTCCGGCAGGACCGGGACGGCTACGAGGTGTTGATCGACGGTCGCTGGAAGCTGTCGCGCCCATTCTGGCTGCGGGTCCCGCCGAACAGGATCATCAACAGAACCGACAACCCGACGAACCGCGCCGTGGTCTGTTTCACGCCTGAGGCCGGAATTCTCTGTTTCGTGCGTCCGGCCGAAAGCTAGTCCGTGCCGCAGCGGCTTACGTACGCGACTGGCGATACGTCCCGTTCATCTGGCAAAATCCGGCTGCCAATGGCGCAACTCGCGCGCGGCGTAGGTCACTGCGCCGATCGTCGTATAGGACGGCGCCTCCAGCATCATGTTGCGCGCGAGCTTGAGGGCCCGTGCCTCGCAGATCGCGCGTTGCTTCTCGTCGGCGATCCACTCGAAATCGATGTTGTGCGCGAGGCCGAGGATGCGGCGGATGGTCTTGGCCGCGGCGAAGCCGACCGTGTCCTGGAACAGCCGCGCCATGTAGGCCTGCCGCTCCGCCTCCAGCCGCGCGGCGCCCGCCTCGCCCATGAACAGTGACACCGGATAGCCGTCGCCCTTTGCCTCGTTGCGCCACAGCGCGAGAAACTTGCGCGAGAACTCGGTCCAGACACCCTCGATGGTTTCCAGCAGCCAAGCCTCGAATGAGGCGCGCTCGCCCGGCGTGCGCTCGTGGCCGGCGGCGGCCAGGTAGGCCATCAGGAGATTGCCGATCACGGCGCCGATATCGAAGCCCATCGGGCCATAGAAAGCGAATTCGGGGTCGATCACCTTGGTCTCGCCGTCGGTGACCATGATCGAACCGGTGTGCAGGTCGCCGTGCAGCAGCGCCTCAGGGCTCGCCATGAACTTCAGCTTCAGCCTGCTAATTGCGATATGGAGGTCGAGGTCCTCGCGATAAGCCGCCGCCGTTGCGTCGAGATAGGGAGTGGTCCAGCGGTTCTGCTCGGCGATACGATAGGGATCGGTGAAGATCAGGTCCTCGGTGATCTTGCAGAGCGCATGGTTGCCGGCGAAATCAGCGATCCCCTGCTTCTTCTCCGCGGCCGACAGCGCGAGATCGGACGAGAAGAACAGCGTCTGTGCCAGGAAGGTCGAGATGTCCTCGACGAAGCGCGGATAGCGCACCGCCTCGATCAGGCCCTTGCGCATGATGATATGCGGCTCGAGCAGCTCCATCGCGGTGAGCGCGAGCGGCGCGTCGTGATGCAGCACAGCCGGCACGAGGCTTGCGGCCAGCCGCGCCTGATGCACCAGCGCCAGATGTTCGTAATGCGCCCGCGAGAGCGGCAGCGGCCAGCTCTCGCCGACCAGCCGCACGTAAGGCAGCGCCTGCTTGACGGCGATGCCGCCGCTTTGGCCCTTGACGATGAAGACGAGGTTGAGATTGCCGTCGCCGACCTCGCTGATCGACCAGTCGGCAGGCGCCCCGCCGAGCTGCATGACGATGGCAGGAAGGCCCGCGAGATAGTCGCGCAGATCGGCTTCCCGCAGGATCCGATATCCGCTCTGCCCGGAGGCTGGTTGTGCCTGCAGGTTCATCGTGGTCGCCTCCCCAAGACTCAAGCCCAAGACTCAAGCCCAAGACTCAAGCCCGAGCCATTGGCCGCTCGTTGTGGGCCACTCGTTGTGCTATTCCGGACGCGTTGCCGCAAGAGCTGACGGCCCGGTTCGACGCCCACAATCGCAGGCGACGGGACGCGCCGCAATGCCCCAGACGAAGTCCCCGAACCACGGATCGATCAGACCCTACCCCGCCCGCGTTATTTCAGAATTCACGATGCAATTTTCGAGTGGAGGACGTTCCCATGCTCGTCGCCGTGTTCTCGATATTTGCTGCCAGCCGCAAGGACGCGCTTGTCGACATGGTCGAACAAGTGCGCGCGGGCTTCCTTGGCGCCGGTCTGGGCGAGCCGACGGTGCGCTTCACGCTGTCCGATCCGCCGCTCACGGCAGAGATCGCCGCCGTGCAGGCGGCCGTTGGGACAAAGCGCATTTCCAGCATCGCCAGGCTGATCAAACGCTGGCCCGAACTGGAGCGCCACGTGCGCACCACGGGCTCGGTCGGGCCCGGCAAGGCGGAAGTCCGCCGGATGTCGAACGTAACCGAGAGCGGCGCCGTCGAGCCGATCGACTTTGCGATCCTCCGGGAGATCGCGGCGGGCGTTCCGAAGTCGTTTCCATGCCACGCCATCGACCTGCACTTCTCGGTGCCGGGGTTTTCGGACGGTCCGCAGCTGCCCGCGCAGCCCGACCTGCAGACGCTGCGCGGCCTGATGCGCGCCGGCGTCGACATCGGCGCCGGTCACCCGACCTCGCCAGGCATCAGCGTGCACGACAAGTGGTGGGTGAACGGACGGCAGCGGTCGCTCGCCGCATTGCGGATCGTGGAAGCCGACCCGCAGGCCAAGAAGTTGCCGGCGCCTCCAGACGAGATCGCGGCCCTGCTCGCGGCCTGCGGCAAGGTGCGCAAGACGGTGCAGGTCCCGATGGTCACGGCGCCTGCCGCTGCGGCGGCAGCTGCCGCGCCCGCCGGCGGCCTGTCTCCTGAGATGGACGAGGCCATCCGCACGGTCGTGCGAACCTATCGGGTCGGCATGAGCGAATTGCTCGATACCTTGCCGCACGACCTGCCCCTTCAGCTCGAGGGCCTGGCCGCAACAGCTCCTGACGGAAGCCCGGGCACCGGGCCCAAGAAACCCGATCTGGTTCGCGCCTTCGCGCCGCTCGGCTATGATTGCCGCGGCGAGAGCGGCTCGTTCAGGCTGCAACGGCGCACGCCGGGCAATCTCACGGTCAGGCTCCAGGTCGATGTCGGCAGCTGGAACAGTTCGGTGGTGGCCTTCATGCAGGTGATCGGCATGGTGAACGGGCACGGCTTCAAGGCCACGCTGCCGCTGCATGCGTCGCGCCACGCGGTGCGCGGCGACGTGAGAGGCGTTGAATTGCCGAGCCAGTTTCCGATCGGCAGCGCCGAGCGGTGGACGCAGATTACCGATAATCTTGCAACGCTGGTCGCGGCGCTCGATCGCAGCTTCGTGCCCGAGATCGAAGCGATCTCCGGCCCGTCACCGGAGTGGTTCCGGCCGGAGCAAAGCTGAGCTCGGCGCTCGTCGGTCAGACCGGCATCCGCATCGTTCACACGACCCGACGGCTCATGCGAGCGACTTCGCCGCGTCAGTTATGAAACTCCGGCATCCCCATCAGCCGCGACAGCCGCTCGACCGAGAGATAGCCGGCGTAATAGGCCCACATCCCGATCGTAAAGATCACCGCCGAGATCACCGTGGTCCACAGCAGCTTGCGGCCCATCCGCGCCAGGATCGGCGCGCCGGGGTCGGTGCCGGGCGCACCAACGCCGTCCTCGTGCTGGCTACGGATGCCGAACGGCAGCGTCAGGAACAGCACGAGCCACCAAAGCACGAAGTAGACCGCGAGCCCGGTGGAGATCTGGTACGCCGAGATCTGAAAGCTCATTGCGGCCTCAGGCCTGTTCGATCTCGACCAGGGCGCCGGAAAAGTCCTTCGGGTGGAAGAACAGCACCGGCTTGCCGTGCGCGCCGATCTTCGGCTGGCCGTCGCCGAGCACGCGGGCGCCCTCGGCGATCATGCGGTCGCGGGCCGCAATGATGTCGGGCACGTCGTAGCAGACATGGTGGATGCCGCCGTCGGCATTGCGCTCGACGAATTTCGCGATCGGCGAGGCTTCGCCGAGCGGCTCGATGAACTCGATCTTGGTGTTCGGCAGCGTCACGAACACGGTGATGACGCCGTGCTCCGGCAGCGGCACGGCATCGGAAATCTCGGCGTTGAAGGCGGTGCCGTAGATCTTCGCGGCCTGCTTGGCGTCCTTGACTGCGATGGCGACGTGATTGAGCCGGCCCAACATATGTCTCTCCCTTGTTTGAGCATGATCTTTTCGGAAAATCGCTTCGCACTTTTCCGGATCATGCCTTAGCCGCACATCAAACCGTCAGAACGTGCACGACGCAGATCGGCTTCTTGCCCCATTGCTCGTTCAGCACGGCCCGCACCGCGCGGCGGACGGATTCCCCGAGCGCATCCGGATCGCGCCGGCGCGGCTTCGGCAGGCCTTCGATCGTCGATACCACCACATCGAACACGATGTCGTCGAGCAGCTCGCCCGCCGCATTGTTCTCCGGCATGCCGACGAGATCAACCTCGGGATCGTCGACGAGCTCGCCCTGCGCGGTCATGGCGATGGCGACGAAGGCGCAGCCGGCAAAGCCCATCCGCCGCCGCTCCACCACAGCGCGCGACTTGGAATCCTCCAGGATGGTTCCGTCCTTGTAGAGGCGGCCCGCCGGCACTTCGCCGACGATGCCGGGCTCGCCGGGCCCGAGCCTGACGAGGTCGCCGTTGCGGCAGGTCAAAACCTTGGGGACGCCGGCGGCGCGCGCCAGCTTGGCGTGCTCGGCCAGATGCAGCGCCTCGCCATGCACCGGGATCAGGAGCTGCGGCCGCACCCAGGAGATCATGTCGCGCAGCTCGTCGCGGCGCGGATGGCCGGAAACATGCACCAGGTGCTCGCGATCGGTGATGATCTCGATGCCCTGCGTCACCAGCCCGTTGATGATGCCGCCGACCGCCTTCTCGTTGCCGGGAATGGTGCGGGAGGAGAAAATCACGGTGTCGCCCTTGTTCAGGGTCACCTGCGGATGGTCGTTACTGGCGATCCGGGCCAGCGCGGCGCGCGGTTCGCCCTGGCTGCCGGTGCACAGCGCCAGCACCTTGTCGGCCGGGAAATGGCCGTAATAATCAGCACTGCGGAACTTGTGCGAGCCGTCGAGATAGCCGCATTCGCGCGCCACCTGCACCACCCGCTCCATGGCGCGGCCGACCACCACCACCTCGCGATCGGCGGCGTTGGCGGCGTCCACCACCGCCCTCACACGGGCGACGTTGGAGGCGAAGGTGGTGACCGCGACACGGCCCTTGGCCGCCTTGACCAGCTTCTTGATGGTGGCGGCAACCTCGGTCTCCGAGGGCGAACGGCCGTCGCGCACCGCGTTGGTGGAATCGCCGACCAGCGCCAGCACGCCTTCGTCGCCGAGTTCGCGCAGCCGCCGCTCGTCGGTCGGCTGGCCGATCACCGGGGTCGGATCGATCTTCCAGTCGCCGGTGTGCAGCACGGTGCCGACATCGGTCTTGATCGCCAGCGCGTGCGATTCCGGAATCGAATGCGCGACCGGGATGAACTCGACATTGAACGGGCCGATATCGACCCGTCCGCCCGACGGGATCACCGTGATCGGGATCTTCGGCGGATTGCGCTCGGCGGCGCATTTGGCCTCGAACAGCGCCGCAGAGAATTGCGTCGCGTAGATCTTGCAGCCGAGCTTCGGCCAGAGGTCGATGATGGCGCCGAAATGGTCCTCATGGGCGTGGGTCAGCACGAGGCCCATCAGGTTGTTGCGCTCCTTCTCGAGGAAGCGGACGTCGGGCATGATCAGGTCGATGCCCGGCAGATGCTCCTCGTCGCCGAAGGAGACGCCGAGATCGACCGCGAGGAACGAGCGCTGGTGGCGGTTGCCGAGGCCATAGATCGACAGGTTCATGCCGATCTCGCCGACGCCGCCGAGCGGTGCAAAGGTGAGTTCGTCGGGTCGCGCCATCAGTTCGCCCTCACTGAGGCTGCGCTGCCGAAATAGACCTCGCCGGCCGTCACCGGCAGCCGTTCGCCGTTCGCCGTACGAACGATCAGGCAGCCGGTGTCGTCGATGGTATCGAAGGTGCCTTCAAGGGTCGCCGAGCCGGTCTGGACCGCGACGGGCTCGCCGAGCCCGGCCGCACGCTCCAGCCACAGCCGGCGGATCTCCGGAAAGCCGCGGCCATCGTCCCAGATGCCGCGAAACTCGACCCAGGCGTCCGACAGCGCGGCAAACAGCTCTTCCGCGCCGATCTGGATGCCCAGCGCGGCAAGCGACACGGCCGGCGTCGGCGTCCCCTCGGGCGCGGCGATGACGTTGGTGCCGATGCCGACGACGACCGCGAGCCGGCTGCCGACCGCCTCGGCCTCCAGCAGGATGCCCGACAGCTTCTTGCCGTTGGCCAGCACGTCGTTCGGCCATTTCAGGGTGAATTTCGGGCTGTCCGGCCCGAGCCGCAGCGCCGCCTCGATCGAGACCTTCTGCAGCGCGGCTTCGAGCGACAGCCCGGCAGCAAAGCCGAGGGTGGCGGCGACCGCCGGCTGGACGTCGGTCACCTCGAGGATCGAGCTGGCGAGATTGCCGCGCGGCGCGACCCAGACCCGCTGGCGCCGGCCGCGGCCCGCGGTCTGCTCTGGCGTCACGAACCACATCGGCCCCCGCTCGCCGTCGCGGGCGCGCAACAGCGCCTCGGCATTGGTCGAGCCGATCTGATCGAAGGCGGCAAGCTTGGTGCCCGCCGCAATGGCCCGGGGCCCGAGCGTGAAGGTCATGTCGGACTTATGCGCATGATCCGTTCCGAAAGCCAGCATCCTGTTTTCGGAACCATGCGCTTTAGAACAGCGACTTCGCCGCCGCCGTGGCCACACTTACCAGCGGGCCCGGATAGGCGAAGTAGAAGATGTTGAAGATGCCGGCGACCGCAAGCACCGTGCGCAGTTCGACGCGGACCGGGTCGAGCTTGCCGAGCGGCTGGTCGAAATACATCACCTTGACGATCGACAGATAGTAGAACGCGCCCACCACGCTGGTCAGCACGCCGATCACGGCGAGCGTGAACAGGTTGGCCTTGATCGCGGCGACGAACACGTACCATTTGCCGAAGAAGCCGGCGAGCGGCGGGACACCGGCCAGCGAGAACAGCAGCATCGCGAAGACGAAGGCGATTAGCGGGTTGGTGCGCGACAGGCCGGCGAAATCGCTGATTTGCTCCAGCGGCTGGCCGTTGCGCTTCATCGCCAGGATGATGCTGAAGGAGCCGAGCGTCATCGCGACGTAGATCGCGATGTAGATCAGGACGCCCTGCGCGCCCTCGACGGTGCCGGAGGCCAGGCCGACCAGCGCGAAGCCCATGTGGCCGATCGAGGAATAGGCCATCAGCCGCTTGATGTTGGTCTGGCCGATCGCAGCGAACGAGCCCAGCGCCATCGAGGCGATCGCCACGAACACCAGGATCTGCTGCCACTGCGTCACGATGCCCGGAAACGCGGTCAGCGTCGCGCGGGTGAACACGGCGAGCGCCGCGACCTTCGGGGCGGAGGCGAAGAAGGCGGTCACAGGGGTCGGCGCGCCCTCATAGACGTCGGGCGTCCACATGTGGAACGGCACCGCCGAGACCTTGAAGCAGAGGCCGGCGAGCAGGAACACCAGGCCGAACACGATGCCGATGTTGCCGGTGGTCGCGGCGGCCGCGATGCCGGCGAAGCTCACGGTGCCGGTGAAGCCGTAGATCAGCGAGGCGCCGTAGAGCAACATGCCCGACGACAGCGCACCGAGGACGAAGTACTTCAGGCCGGCCTCGCTCGACTTGGCGTTGTCACGCTGGCTGGCGGCGACGACGTAGAGCGCAAGGCTCATCAGCTCGAGGCCGAGATAGAGCGAGATCAGGTCGCCGGCCGAGATCAAGACCATCATGCCGAGCGTCGACAGCAGCACCAGGATCGAGAACTCGAAATTGCGGCTCGACGGCTGCGACAGATACTCGGTCGACAGGATCAGCGTCGCTGCGGATGCGATCAGCGCCAGGATCTTCAGGAAGCGGGCGAAATCGTCGACGATGAAGCTGCCGCCGAAGGTCACGAGCTTGCCGGCCGGCAGCCAGAGCTCCAGCACACCGGTCAGGACCAGCAGCAGCACCGCGAGCGCGGTGATGAGGCGCGTCGTCCCCTGCCCGCGATAGGCTCCGATCATCAACAGCACCATGGCGCCGACCGCGAGCACCAGCTCCGGCAGCACCGGCTGCAACTGATAACCTGCACTGGAAAAGCTCATGACGAGGGCCTTACTGGACGGTCAGCGCGGCTGCCTTCACGGCAGTCACGGCGGTTTGGTAATTGTTGACGAGCTGCTGCACCGAGGCCGCCGACATGTCGAGCACCGGCTTCGGATAGACGCCGAACAGGATGGTCAGCGCGATCAGCGGGAACAGCGTCACGCATTCGCGGAAGGTGAGGTCCTTGATCGACATCAAGGACGGCTTGACCAGCGCGCCGAACACCACCTTGCGGTAGAGCCAGAGCGCGTAGCAGGCCGACAGGATCACGCCCGTGGTGGCGAAGAACGCCGTCGGCAGCGAGATCTTGAAGGTGCCGAGCAGCGTCATGAACTCGCCGACGAAACCGCTCGTGCCGGGCAGACCGACATTGGCCATGGTGAAGACCATGAAGGTCATCGCATAGAGCGGCATCCGGTTGACGAGGCCGCCATAGGCCGCGATCTCGCGGGTGTGCATGCGGTCGTAGACCACGCCGACGCAGAGGAATAACGCGCCCGAGACGATGCCGTGCGACACCATCTGGAACATGCCGCCGGCGACGCCCTGGGTAGTCACCGCGAAGATGCCCATGGTGACGAAGCCCATATGCGCGACCGACGAGTACGCGATCAGCTTCTTCATGTCCTCCTGCATCATCGCCACCAGCGAGGTGTAGATGATGGCGATGATCGACAGCACGAACACGAACGGCGCGAAGTCGTGGCTGGCCAGCGGGAACATCGGCAGCGAGAAGCGCAGGAAGCCGTAGCCGCCCATCTTCAGCAGGATCGCGGCCAGGATCACCGAGCCCGCCGTCGGCGCCTCGACGTGCGCGTCAGGCAGCCAGGTGTGCACCGGCCACATCGGCATCTTCACCGCGAACGAGGCGAAGAAGGCGATCCACGCCCAGGTCTGCATGCCGCGCGGCACCGCGGTGTGCATCAGGGTCGGGATGTCGGTCGTGCCGGCGTTCCAGTACAGCGCCATGATGGCGAGCAGCATCAGCACCGAGCCGAGGAACGTGTAGAGGAAGAACTTGAACGACGCGTAGACCCGGCGCGGGCCGCCCCAGACGCCGATGATCAGGAACATCGGGATCAGGCCGCCCTCGAAGAACAGGTAGAACAGCACGAGGTCGAGCGCCGAGAAGGTGCCGATCATCAGCGTTTCCAGGATCAGGAACGCCATCATGTATTCGCCGACACGCTGCGTCACCGACCTCCAGCTCGCGATGATGCAGAGCGGCATGATCGCGGTGGTCAGGATGAGCAGCGGCAATGAAATGCCGTCGACGCCCATGTGGTAGGTGATGCCGGTAGCGAGCCAGGACGCCTTCTCGACGAACTGGAAGTCAGTGTTCGCCGGATCGAAGCGCGCCACCAAGATCAGCGACACCGCGAAGGTGATCAGCGTGGTCCACAGCGCGATCCAGCGCGCCGTGCGGCTCGCGGTCTCGTCACCGCCCCGCGCCAGCAGGTAAACCAGCATGGCGCCGACCGCCGGCAGGAAGGTCGTGACCGAAAGGATGGGCCAGGTTGTCATTTACTGGCCTCCCAAGCCGAACATGAACCAGGTGATCAATCCGGCGGCCCCGATCAGCATCGCGAATGCGTAGTGATAGAGGTAGCCGGTCTGCAATTTTACGACGTTGCGGGTGACGTCGAGCACGCGGGCCGACACGCCGTCGGGACCGAAGCCGTCGATGATGAAGCCGTCGCCCTTCTTCCACAGCGTGTAGCCGAGCCACTTGGCCGGACGCACGAAGATCCACTCGTACAGCTCGTCGAAGTACCATTTGTTGAGCAGGAACTGGTACAGCATCGGCTGCTGCTCGGCGAGTTCGACCGGCAGGTACGGCCTGCGGATGTAGAACATGTACGAGACGAACAGGCCGAGCGCCATCATCACGGTGGGCAGCGGCGCGAGCCAGCTCGGCATGTGCTCCATGTCTTCGAGGATGTGCGGGTTCATCTTCACCGATTCGCGGAAGAACTCCTCGACGCCGTGCGGGCTGGCGAACACTTCCTTGAACGGCAGACCTGCGAGGATCGAGCCGGCGGCGAGCACGCCGATCGGCACCAGCATCCAGACCGGGCTCTCATGCGCAGCCTCGTAATGCTTCTGGTCGTGCGGCTCGCCGAAGAAAGTCTTGAAGATCAGACGCCAGGAGTAGAACGAGGTCAGGCCGGCGGCCACGATCGTCAAGAGATAGGCGTAGGTCGCGAACGGGTTGTGCGCGGCGTAGGCCGACTCGATGATCGCGTCCTTGGAGAAGTAGCCGGCGAACAGCGGGAAGCCGGTCAGCGCCAGGGTGCCGATGCACATCACCGCGAAGGTGTACGGGATCTTGCGCCACAGGCCGCCCATGTTGCGGATGTCCTGCTCGTGATGCATCGCGTAGATCACCGAGCCGGAGCCCAGGAACAGCAGCGCCTTGAAGAAGGCGTGCGTGAACAGGTGGAACATGCCGACCGAATAGGCCCCTGCTCCCATCGCCACGAACATGTAGCCGAGCTGCGAGCAGGTCGAGTACGCGACGATGCGCTTGATGTCGTTCTGCACCAGGCCGATCGTCGCGGCGAAGAACGCCGTGGTCGCGCCGAAGAACATCACCACCGCCTGCGCGGTTGGCGACAGCTCGAACAGCGGCGACAGCCGCGCCACCATGAAGACGCCGGCGGTGACCATGGTCGCGGCATGGATCAGCGCCGACACCGGGGTCGGGCCTTCCATCGCGTCCGGCAACCAGGTGTGCAGCAGGAACTGGGCCGATTTGCCCATCGCGCCCATGAACAGCAGCAGGCAGGTCAGCGTCAGCGCATTCACCTGCCAGCCGAAGAAGTCGGTGGTCTTGGCGGTCAGCCCCGGCGCCGCGTGGAAGATGGTCTCGAAATCGGTCGAGCCGACCAGCGCGAAGATCGCGAAGATGCCGAGCGCGAAGCCGAAATCACCGACGCGGTTGACCACGAAGGCCTTGATCGCGGCCGCATTGGCCGACGGCTTCTGGTACCAGAACCCGATCAGCAGGTAGCTCGCCAGACCCACGCCCTCCCAGCCGAAGAACAGCTGCACGAGGTTGTCCGCGGTCACCAGCATCAGCATCGCGAAGGTGAACAGCGAGAGATAGCCGAAGAAGCGCGGCCGGTTCGGATCCTCGTCCATGTAGCCGATGGAGTAGAGGTGGACGAGCGCCGACACGGTGTTGACCACGACCAGCATCACGGCGGTCAGCGTGTCGACCCGCAGCGTCCAGGCCACCTGCAGGTCGCCCGAGGTGATCCAGGGCAGCAGCACGACGCGGGCGTCATGGTGCATGAAGCCGACATCGACCAGCGTGAACCAGGACAGCGCCGCCGAGACGAACAGCAGACCCGTTGTGATCAGCTCGGCCAGCCGCGAACCTGCCGCCGGCGGTTCGGAGACGTGGTGGTCGTCATGGCCATGGTCATCATGAGCATGGTCATCGTGGGCCACTGACGCATGGGCGTCGCCATGCGCATCGTCATGATGATCGACGGTATCGCCGCTCGGGCAGCGCGCATGCGCGCCCGTCAGCGCTATGATCCCCGCAAGGATGGCGCCGAGCAGCGGCAGGAAAACGATTGCCTGAACCATGACTGCTCTAGCCCTTCATCAGATTGACGTCTTCAACCGCGATCGAACCGCGGTTGCGGAAATACACCACCAGCACGGCGAGGCCGATCGCGGCCTCGGCAGCGGCGACCGTCAGCACCAGCAGCGCGAACACCTGGCCGACGATGTCGCCGAGGAAGGTCGAGAACGCCACCAAATTGATGTTGACCGACAGCAGGATCAGCTCGATCGACATCAGGATGATGATGATGTTCTTGCGGTTGAGGAAGATGCCGAGGATCCCGAGCGTGAACAGGATCGCGGCGACTGCCAGATAGTGCCCCAGCCCGATCGTCATTTCACCCACTCCGCCGCATCGGCATCCTGCAGGCCCTGCCCCGACGCCACCTTGCGCATCGCCATCGCCATCTCGGGCGTGCGCGCGTTCTGCACGTTGATGTTCTGCCGCTTGACGTTGGCCTTGTGGCGCAGCGTCAGCACGATGGCGCCGATCATCGCGACCAGCAGCACCATACCGGCGAGCTGGAAGTAATGGATGTACTTCGTATAGAGCACGAGGCCGAGCGCCTCGGTGTTGCTGATGTTGGTCGGGATCGCCGCCGTGATGGTCTTGGTCACGGCCGGGTTGATCACCCAGGCACCGACGACGAGCAGCAGCTCGAACAGGAAGATACCGCCGATCACGATGCCGACCGGCAGGTACTGGATGAAGCCCTCGCGCAGCTCGACGAAATCGACGTCGAGCATCATGATCACGAACAGGAACAGCACCGCGACGGCGCCGACATAGACCACGATCAGCATCATCCCGAGGAACTCGGCGCCCATCAGGATGAACAGGCCCGAAGCGTTGACGAAGGCCAGGATCAGGAACAGCACGGAGTGCACGGGATTGCGCGAGACAATCACCATGACCGCCGAAGCCACGCAGACCGCGGCAAACAGATAGAAGAACAGCGCCGGAAGGATCATGCCCTCACCTCACCGGTACGGCGCGTCGAGCGCGATCGACTTCGCAATCTCGCGCTCCCAGCGGTCGCCATTGGCGAGCAGCTTCGCCTTGTCATAGTAGAGTTCCTCGCGGGTCTCGGTCGCGAATTCGAAATTCGGTCCCTCGACGATGGCGTCGACCGGGCATGCCTCCTGGCACAGACCGCAATAGATGCACTTCACCATGTCGATGTCGTAGCGCACCGTGCGGCGGGTGCCGTCGTTGCGGCGCGGGCCGGCCTCGATCGTGATCGCCTGCGCCGGGCAGATCGCCTCGCACAGCTTGCAGGCGATGCAGCGTTCCTCGCCGTTCGGATAGCGGCGCAGCGCATGCTCGCCGCGGAAGCGCGGCGAGATCGGGCCCTTTTCGAACGGATAGTTCAGCGTCGGCTTCGGCTGGAAGAAATAGCGCATCGCCAGGAAGAACGCCGAGACGAATTCCGACAGCAGAAGCGAGCGGGCTGTTGCGTTGACATTGACACTCATGACGGCCTCACTTCGGCGCGATGCCGGCGAACTGCAGCACGCCGGCCACGATCACCACCATTGCCAGCGACAACGGCAGGAACACCTTCCAGCCGAGCCGCATCAGTTGATCGTAGCGGTAGCGCGGCACGATCGCCTTCGCCATCGCGAACATGAAGAACATGAAGAACACCTTCAGGGCGAACCAGACGATGCCCGGAATCCAGGTGAACGGCGGCAGATTGACCGGCGGCAGCCAGCCGCCCAGGAACAGGATCGACGCCAGCGCGCACATCGTGGTGATGGCGACATACTCACCGAGCATGAACAGCAGATACGGGGTCGAGCCGTACTCGGTCATGAAGCCGGCGACCAGCTCGGATTCGGCTTCGACCAGGTCGAACGGCGGACGGTTGGTTTCCGCCAGCGCCGAGACGTAGAACACGACGAACATCGGGAACAGCGGCCACACATACCAGTTCAGGATGGTGAGCTGCGGCAGGCCGATCAAATGCGCGAGCCCGCGGGTGTTCTGCGCCTCGACCACGGCCGACAGGTTCAGCGAGCCGACGCAGAGCAGCACGGTGATGATGACGAAGCCGATCGAGACTTCATAGGACACCATCTGCGCCGCGGAGCGCAGCGCGGCCAGGAACGGATACTTCGAGTTGGACGACCAGCCGGCCATGATGATGCCGTAGATCGACAGCGACGAGATCGCGAAGATGTAGAGAATGCCGACATTGATGTCGGAGATCACCCAGCCGAGATCGAACGGGATCACGGCCCAGGCGGCCAGCGCCAGGATGCACGACACCAGCGGCGCCAGCAGGAACACGGCCTTGTTGGAGCCGGACGGGATCACCGGCTCCTTCAGCACGAACTTCAGGAGGTCGGCGAAGGATTGCAGCAATCCGAACGGTCCGACCACGTTGGGGCCACGGCGGATCTGCACCGCCGCCCAGATCTTGCGGTCGGCGAGCAGGATGTAGGCGATCGCGATCAGCAGCACGACGAGCAGCAACAGGCTTTCCGCGACCATGATGATCAGCGGCCAGAGGAAGCCGGTCCAGAACGAGCTTGCGAAGAATTCAGCCATCAGGTCACGCTCACTCCGCTGCCGTCAGCATTCGGCCCGACGCCAGCCGCGAGCATTCCGCCATCACGGCAGAGGCTCGCGCGATCGGGTTGGTCAGATAGAAGTCCTCGACGGTCGGCCTGAAGGCTGCCTTGTCGACGCTGCCGCCCTTGCCCGCCAGCGCCTTCACGTCATCAGCCTTGCCCGCCTCGATCTGGTCGAGCCGCATCAAATGCGGATAGGTCTTGAACATCGCCTGCCGCAGCGCCTGCAGCGAGTCGAACGGCAGCTTCTTGCCGAGCACGTCGGACAGCGCGCGGATGATCGCCCAGTCCTCGCGGGCTTCGCCCGGCGGGAACGCAGCGCGGTTGGCGATCTGCGCCCGGCCCTCGGTGTTGACGTAGATGCCGGACTTCTCGGTATAGGCCGCGCCCGGCAGGATCACGTCGGCGCGGTGCGCGCCCTGGTCGCCATGGGTGCCGATATAGACCACGAAGGTGCCGTCCGGCGCCTTGATCTCGTCGGCGCCGAGCAGGAACAGCACGTCGAGCGTGCCGAAGGTCGTCATCTGCGCCGTGGTCAGGCCACCGGCCGAAGGCGAGAAGCCGATATCGAGCGCGCCGGCACGGGAGGCGGTGTCCTGCAACACGGCAAAACCGTTCCAGCCGTCCTTCAGCGCGCCGACATCGACGGCGAGCTTGGCGGCTTGCGCCAGCACCGCAGCACCATCGTGCCTGTTGTAGGCGCCGGCGCCGACCAGGATGATCGGGTGCTGCGCGTTCTTCAGCACGTCGGCGAAAGAGTGCTTGCCAGCCACGAGATCGGCGAGCGTGTCGGTGCCGGCGCCGAGATAGTCGTGCTCATAGGTGAAATCGGCCTTGGCGCCGATCATGCCGACCTTGAGCCCGCCGGTGCGCCAGCGCTTGCGGATCCGCGCGTTCAACACCGCGGCTTCCTTGCGCGGATGCGAGCCGATGATCAGGATCGCGTCGGCCTGGTCGATGCCGGCAATGGTCGGGTTGAAGATGTAGGAGCCGCGGCCGGCCTTGGCGTCGAACGCGTCGCCGCCCTGCACCGCCAGATTGACCGAGCCGAACGCAGCCAGCAGCTCCTTCAGCGCATACATCTCATCGACCGCGGCGAGATCGCCGGCGATCGCGCCGATCCGCTTGCCGTCGCTGCGGCCGGCCTTGGCGGCGATCGTGGCGAAGGCTTCCTGCCAGGTCGCGGGCTTGAGCTGGCCGTTCTCACGCACATAGGGCCGGTCGAGGCGCTGCGTGCGCAGGCCGTCGACGACGTGGCGGGTCTTGTCGGAGATCCACTCCTCGTTCACCGCCTCGTTGATGCGCGGCAGGATGCGCATCACCTCGCGGCCGCGGGTGTCGACGCGGATCGCAGATCCGACGCCGTCCATGACGTCGACCGACTGCGTCTTGCCGAGCTCCCAGGGGCGCGCCGCAAAGGCATAAGGCTTCGAGGTCAGCGCGCCGACCGGGCAGATGTCGACGAGGTTGCCCTGCAGCTCCGAGCTCAGCGCCTGCTCGAGATAGGTGGTGATCTCCATGTCCTCGCCCCGGCCGGTCGCACCCATTTCCGGGGCGCCGCAGACTTCGGCGGAGAAGCGGACGCAGCGCGTGCACTGAATGCAGCGATTCATCGAGGTCTTGACCAGCGCGCCGAGATACTTGTCCTCGACCGCGCGCTTGTTCTCGGCGAAACGGCTGGTGTCGACACCGTAGCCCATCGCCTGGTCCTGCAAATCGCACTCGCCGCCCTGGTCGCAGATCGGGCAGTCCAGCGGATGGTTGATCAGCAGGAACTCCATCACGCCTTCGCGCGCCTTCTTCACCATCGGCGAACGGGTCGAGATCTCCGGCGGCTCGCCCTTCGGGCCCGGACGGCAGTCGCGCACGGCCCAGGCGCAGCTCGCGACCGGCTTCGGGCCGCCCTTCACCTCGACTAGGCACATCCGGCAATTGCCGGCGATCGACAGCCGCTCGTGATAGCAGAAGCGCGGAATCTCGGCGCCGGCCGCCTCGCACGCCTGCAACAGCGTGTACTCCGGCGGCACATCGATCTCTTTGCCATCGACGATGATCTTGCTCATGTCTCTTCTCTACTCCGCCGCGACCATGTGGACGGGATCACGAACGCCCTGATCGTCGAGATCGGCCTTGTGCGAATACTGATCGATGCGCTCTTCGATCTCGTGACGGAAATGCGCGATCAGACCCTGGATCGGCCACGCCGCAGCGTCGCCGAGCGCGCAGATGGTGTGACCTTCGACCTGCTTGGTGACCTCCAGCAGCATGTCGATCTCGCGCTTGTGGGCGCGACCATCGGCCATGCGGGTCAGCACGCGCCACATCCACCCCGTGCCTTCGCGGCACGGCGTGCACTGGCCGCAGCTCTCATGCTTGTAGAAATAGGAGATGCGCGCGATCGCCCGGATCAGGTCGGTCGACTTGTCCATCACGATCACGGCCGCAGTGCCGAGGCCCGAGCGCAGCTTGCTCAGACTGTCGAAATCCATCGGCGTGTCGATGATCTGCTCGGCCGGCACCATGCGCACCGACGAGCCGCCGGGGATGACGGCCTTCAGATTGTCCCAGCCGCCGCGGATGCCGCCGCAGTGCTTCTCGATCAGTTCGCGGAACGGAATCCCCATCGCCTCTTCGACGTTGCAGGGCCGCTCGACGTGACCGGAGACGCAGAACAGCTTGGTGCCGACATTGTTCGGCCGGCCGATAGCCGCGAACCAGGCGGCGCCGCGGCGCAGGATGTCGGGCGCGACCGCGATCGACTCGACGTTGTTGACGGTGGTCGGGCAGCCATAGAGACCGACATTGGCCGGGAACGGCGGCTTCAGCCGCGGCTGGCCCTTCTTGCCCTCGAGGCTCTCGAGCAGCGCGGTTTCCTCGCCGCAGATATAGGCGCCGGCGCCGTGCGCGACATAGATGTCGAACGGCCAGCCGTTGATGTTGTCCTTGCCGACCAGCTTGGCGTCATAGGCCTGATCGATCGCAGCCTGCAGGTGCTCGCGCTCGCGGATGAATTCGCCGCGGACGTAGATGTAGCAGGCGTGCGCGCCCATCGCGAAGCTCGCGAGCAGGCAGCCCTCGACCAGGAGATGCGGATCGTGCCGCATGATCTCGCGGTCCTTGCAGGTGCCGGGCTCGGACTCGTCGGCGTTGACGACGAGATAGCTCGGACGGCCGTCCTTGGATTCCTTCGGCATGAACGACCACTTCATGCCGGTCGGGAAGCCCGCACCGCCGCGGCCGCGCAGACCCGACGCCTTCATCTCGTTGATGATCCAGTCGCGGCCCTTGTCGATGATCCCCTTGGTGCCATCCCAGGCGCCTCGGCGGCGCGCGCCCTCGAGGCCCCAATCATGGAGGCCGTAGAGGTTCTTGAAGATGCGGTCCTTGTCGTCGAGCATAACAAAAACTTTCCGAACATCACCGATTGGCTTGGGAGTACGCGAGCCCGGCGGCGCAGCCGCCGAACACGATGGCCCACAACAGGCTGGATTCCAGCGTGGCGCTCAGGCCGTACCGTTGCAGCAGGAACATGAAGCCGGCCGCGACGGCGGTATGCAGCGCGATCGTGCGCCAGGCCTTCATCGCTGCGCCCCTCCCCGTCCCCGTTGCCTGCACCTGAAAGCCCCCCATCAGGTGGTTTCCTTCAGCGTCGTCGGCCCGCCTGCGGGTGCCGAGAACTGACGGTCGATCTGCGGACCCGGCTTCGGCGGATTGCCGGCGGCAAAGCCGTCGAGCACCTTGCCGAAGCTTTCCTTGGTCAGGTCCTCATACGTGTCCTTCCAGATCAGCACCATCGGCGCGTTCACGCAGGCCCCGAGGCACTCGACCTCCTCCCAGGAGAAGTTGCCGTCCTTCGACAGCTGGAACGGATCGTGATGGATGCGATGCTGGCAGACCTCGATCAGGTCGGCGGCGCCGCGCAGCCGGCACGGCGTGGTGCCGCAGACCTGCACATGCGCCTTCTTGCCGACCGGCGAAAGCTGGAACATGGTGTAGAAGGTCGCGATCTCGAGCATGCGGATATGCGGCATCTCGAGCAGGTCGGCGACGGCGCGGATCGCGGCTTCCGAGACCCAGCCGTCATGCTGCTCCTGCACGCGCCACAAGATTGCGATCGCAGCCGAAGCCTGACGACCCGGCGGATACTTCTCGATCTGCTTCTTGGCCCAGGCCAAATTCTCGTCCGTGAACGTGAAGCTCGCGGGCTGCAATTCCTTCGGGGCAAGGCGGCGGACGGACATCGATCAAACTCTCAATTAGCGCGCGGTGCCGATGCGGACATCATCACCGGTCGACCTCGCCGAACACGATGTCCAGCGAGCCAAGGATGGCGGAAACGTCGGCCAAGAGATGGCCCTTGCAGATGTGATCCATCGCTTGCAGATGGGCGAAGCCCGGCGCGCGGATCTTGCACTTGTAGGGCTTGTTGGTGCCGTCGGCGACGAGATAGACGCCGAACTCGCCCTTCGGCGCCTCGACCGCGGCGTAGACTTCGCCGGCCGGCACGTGGACGCCTTCGGTGTAGAGCTTGAAGTGATGGATCAGCGCTTCCATCGAACGCTTCATCTCGCCACGGCGCGGCGGCGCGATCTTGTTGTCCTCGACCACGACCGGGCCCTGCCCGTCGGCCGCCTTCAGCTTCTGGATGCACTGCTTCATGATGCGCACTGACTGGCGCATCTCTTCCATGCGGATCAGGTAGCGGTCGTAGCAGTCGCCGTTCTTGCCGATCGGAATGTCGAAATCCATCTCGGCGTAGCACTCATAGGGCTGCGCCTTGCGCAGGTCCCAGGCCGCGCCGGAGCCGCGTACCATGACGCCGGAGAAGCCCCACTCCCAGGCCTCCTTCAGCGGCACGATGCCGATATCGACATTGCGCTGCTTGAAGATGCGGTTGCCGGTGAGCAGCCGATCGAGGTCGTCGACGACCTTGAGGAACGGATCGCACCACGCGTCGATATCGTCGATCAGCTTCGGCGGCAGGTCCTGATGCACGCCGCCGACGCGGAAGAACGCCGCGTGCATGCGCGAGCCCGAGGCGCGCTCGTAGAACACCATCAGCTTTTCGCGCTCTTCGAAGCCCCAAAGCGGCGGGGTCAGCGCGCCGACGTCCATCGCCTGCGTGGTGACGTTGAGCAGATGCGACAGGATGCGGCCGATCTCGCAATACAGCACGCGGATCAACTGGCCGCGGCGCGGCACGGTGATGCCGAGCAGCTTTTCCGCCGCGAGGCAGAACGCATGCTCCTGGTTCATCGGCGCGACGTAGTCGAGCCGGTCGAAATACGGAATCGCCTGCAGGTAGGTCTTGTGCTCGATCAGCTTCTCGGTGCCGCGGTGAAGCAGGCCGATATGCGGATCGACGCGCTCGACGACTTCGCCGTCGAGCTCCAGCACGAGGCGAAGCACGCCGTGCGCCGCCGGATGCTGCGGACCGAAGTTGATGGTGAAGTTGCGAAGATTTTGCGGTTGCTCGTTCATGGCTTCGGCTCCGCCTTGGCCTTCTCGTCACCGGGAAGCGGATAGTCCGCGCCTTCCCAGGGCGAAAGGAAATCGAACTTGCGGAATTCCTGGTTGAGCCGGACCGGCTCGTACAGCACCCGCTTCTCCTGGTCGTCGTAGCGAACCTCGACGAAGCCGGTGAGCGGGAAATCCTTGCGCAGCGGATGGCCGTCGAAGCCGTAATCCGTCAGCAGGCGGCGCATGTCGGGATGGCCGGTGAAGATCACGCCGTAGAGATCGTAGGTCTCGCGCTCGAACCAGTCGGCACCCGGGAACACGCCGATGATCGACGGCACCTGCGAGGTCTCGTCGGCCTGACCGCGCAAACGGATGCGCACATTCAGCGTCGGCGACAGCAGATGGTAGACGACGTCGAAGCGCTTCTCGCGGCTCGGATAGTCGACCGCGGTCACGTCGGTGATGTTGACGAAACGGCAGCCGGCATCGTCACGCAGAAAAGTGACGACGTCCACGATTCTGCCAATCTCGACGTCGATAGTGAGTTGATCGAACGCGACCGAGTGCGCCGTGGCGGCGCCGGGAAGCGCGCTCACGATCGTCTGCCCAAGGGCGTCGAGCTTGCCGTCGTCCATGACGTAAAAACCTTAGCGTTCGATAGTGCCGATACGGCGGATCTTCTTCTGCAGCAGCAGCACGCCGTAAAGCAGTGCCTCCGCCGTGGGCGGGCAGCCCGGCACGTAGATGTCGATCGGCACGATGCGGTCGCAACCGCGCACCACCGAGTAGGAGTAGTGGTAGTAGCCGCCACCATTGGCGCAGGAGCCCATCGAGATGACGTAGCGCGGCTCCGGCATCTGGTCGTAGACCTTGCGCAGCGCGGGCGCCATCTTGTTGGTCAAGGTGCCCGCGACGATCATCACGTCGGACTGCCGCGGCGAAGCGCGCGGCGCGAAGCCAAACCGCTCGACGTCGTAGCGCGGCATCGAGACCTGCATCATCTCGACCGCGCAGCAGGCGAGGCCGAAGGTCATCCACATCAGCGAGCCGGTGCGCGCCCAGGTGATCAGGTCATCGGCGGCGGCGACGAAGAAGCCCTTGTCGGACAGCTCGTGATTGACCTCGAGGAAAAACGGATCATTGGCGCCGACCGGCTTGCCGGTCGACGGATCGAGAATGCCCCTCGGGGCCTGCGCGATGGCCGGCTGCGAGGATGCGGCGGTGGGGCTCAATCCCATTCGAGCGCACCTTTCTTCCATTCATATGCAAACCCGACCGTCAGCACGGCCAGGAACACCATCATCGACCAGAAGCCGGTGGCGCCGAGCTTTCCGAACGCCACGGCCCACGGGAACAGGAACGCCACTTCGAGATCGAAGATGATGAAGAGGATCGCCACCAGATAGAAGCGGACGTCGAACTTCATGCGGGCGTCGTCGAATGCGTTGAATCCGCATTCATAGGCGGACAGCTTTTCCGGATCAGGCGACTGGAACGCGACCAGGAACGGCGCGATCAGGAGCGCCAGACCGATCAGGCTGGCGACCCCGATAAAGACCACAAGTGGGAGGTAATTCTGCAGGATGCCGGTCATCGGCGAGGCCTTCTTGCTGCGGTTTCGGACGTGCCGCAGATTCGTTGATTGGAATTGTTCTTGAGGCTTTAGCGCAGCGCAACAGGGGGCGCAAGACAAGCTATTTTGACGCTTTTACCGTCCTTCCGGCGGGCTCTTGGCCGCATCGGGCGGATGCGCTTGCCTCTTCGGGCAACGCCGAGGCGGCCATCCGGAGCCCTGCGCTCTCCCCATATCAGCCCAGCTCCCGCTCGGCAGCGAGCATCTCGGCGGCCGTAGCGGTCAGCCGGTCGATGTGTCCAAGCAAGAGCTCAAGTTCCTGTGGATCAAGCTGTTCCAGCAGGCGCCGGTTTCGCTCCTGCGCCCCGGCCACGATGGCGTCATGGGCAGCGAGGCCGGCCTTGGTCAGCGAGATCAGTGTCTCACGATTGTCACGCGGATTGGCCGCCTTGGCGACCAGCTTGCGCGCCACGAGTTCGGCGAGCGCCCGGCTGATCTGCCCCTTGTCCATGCCGACCGCCTCGGCAAGCCGCACCACGCTCATCGGCGGGCGCCGGCCGAGCGAGACCACCAGGCCGAACTCGACCGAGGACAGTCCGGTCAGGCGCTTGTAGCGCAGCATCGCACCGCGCCTCAGCAAGTTCGCCAGCACCATGAGCCGCGACGACATCATCGCCGTGACCGGCGCCAGTTCGGCATCGGCAATCGCCGCCGGCGGTAACACCTTCGCTGTCCTGAGCTTCTCAGTCATCGCCAACCTCTGCCAACAAAGCCGGTCGCTGCCAAGCTTATCAATATCGTTGACATTGTCATCGATATACCGTTGACTTGATCAACGATAGATCGGCCACCGGCACCAGACCAGCGGCGGGAGGAAACAACATGAATATCACCCAGCGGGACCGCGACCTCGGCACGGCCTATGCGATGAAGCCGTCCACCACCCGGACCGAGCTCACCTCGGTCGCCCGCGGCACGCCGATGGGTGAGCTACTGCGCCGCTACTGGCACCCGGTCGGCCTCTCCAGCGACGCCACTGATATCCCCAGAAAAGTCCGTGCGCTCGGTGAGGATCTGATCCTGTTCCGCGACAGGCATGGCCGGACCGGCCTGCTGCACGCGCGCTGTTGCCATCGCGGCACCACACTCTATTACGGCAAGGTCGAGGACGACGGCATCCGCTGCTGCTATCACGGCTGGAAGTTCGACACCGAGGGGCACTGCCTCGAACAACCCTGCGAGCCCGAAGGCGGCCTGTTCAAGGACAAGGTGCGCCAGCCCTGGTATCCGGTGCAGGAACGCTACGGCCTGATCTTCGCCTATATGGGCCCGGCCGATAAGAAGCCGGTGCTGCCGCGCTACGAGTGCCTCGAGACCATGGACGACGGCGAATTCGTCGAGGCCGACGATTCCTCGATCGGCGGCGGCGGCCCGGCGGTGATCCCCTGCAACTGGCTGCAGCATTTCGAGAACGTGGTCGACCCCTACCACGTGCCGGTGCTGCACGGCTCGTTCTCTGGACCGCAATTCACCACCATGATGGCCTCGATCCCCGAGGTGAAGTTCGAGATGTCGCCGCGCGGCGTCGCAGTGCGCTCGATCCGCAGGCAGGACGACGGCAAGGTGTTTTATCGCGTCAGCGAGGCCGCCCTCCCCACGCTGCGGATCGTACCCAACCCGCGGGTCGCGCAATTCGCCCGCGTCGAATCGATCGGCTGGACCCTGCCGATCGACGACACCTCATTCCGGATCTATGTCGCCGGCCGGGTCAAGAACGCGGGCGATATCGGACGCATGCGCTCGAAATTCAACGGCAAGTTCTGGTGGGACATGACCGAGCGAGAGCACCAGCAATTCCCCGGCGACTACGAGGCGCAGGTCGGCCAGGGACCGGTGACGATCCATTCCGAAGAGCACTTTGGCCAGAGCGACCGCGGCATCCTGATGATCCGCCGGATGCTCTCTGACCAGCTCGAGGCGTTGGCCGCCGGCCGCGACCCGATCGGCGTGTCGTTCGACGCCGACACGAGCCCGGTCGAGTTCGAAGCGGGGAATTACATCCGCGAGGCGTAGAGCCGGCACGCAAGCAAACAACAACAAGACAATTCGGGGGAAGCATGGTCGATCTCGCACCGCAAGCGGCAGCGCAGACGCAGGTTGGCGCCAGGCCTGCCGCGCGTCGCTACTACGTGCTCGCCTTGCTCACGATCATTTACGCCCTCAACTTCCTCGACCGCACGATCTTCAACGTGCTGATCGAGCCCATCAAGAAGGAGTTCCTGCTCAGCGACACCACGATGGGCCTGCTCGCCGGGTTCGGCTTCGTGCTGTTCTACTCGCTGCTCGGCATTCCCATCGCGCGGATGGCCGACCGTCTGAATCGCCGCAACATCGTCGCCATCGCCTTCGCGTTCTGGAGCGCGATGACCTATCTCTGCGGCCTTGCCTCCAGCGTCACGACGCTGGCGCTGGCGCGGGTCGGCGTCGGCATCGGGGAATCCGCGGGCACACCGGCCTCGCAATCGATGATCGCTGATCTGTTCGACAAGAACGAGCGTCCCCGCGCGCTCGGGATCTACGCGATCGGCACCTATCTCGGCGTCTTCCTCGGCTATTTCATCGGCGGCTATGTCAACCAGCACTATGGCTGGCGGATGGCGTTCTTCACCGCCGGCCTGCCCGGCATCGCGCTCGCCGCCGTGCTATGGCTGACAATCTCGGAGCCTGCGCGCGGTACGATGGCCGAGACCTTCAAGGCCGAGCCGATCGGGCCGACATTGGGCTTCCTCGCATCGCAGCCGAGCTTCGTCATCGTGCTGGTCGGCTTTTGCCTGACGACCTACACCAACTACGCCACCGCGGTGTGGATCCCGCCGTTCCTGGCCCGCATCCATCATCTCACGAGCGCCGAGATCGGCACCTATGCCGGCACCTTCAAGGGGCTTGCCGGCATGGCGGGCACGCTGATCGGCGGCCTCGTGGTGGCGCAGATCGGCCGCCGCGACGACCGCTGGAAGCTGTGGGCGCCCGCGATCATGTCCGGCCTCGCCGGTCCGGTGTTCGCGCTGTGCATGCTGACGCAAAGCTTCACGCTGATGGTCGCAACCCTGGCGCTGACCTCGTTCATGGTCGGCTTCCATCTCGGTCCGATCTTCGCGATCGCCCAGACGGTGGCAAAGCCCAGTATGCGCGCATTGGCCTCGGCGATCGTACTGCTGACCGCCACCTGCTTTGGCCAGGGTGTCGGCCCCCTCGCCGTCGGCATGATCAACGACGCGCTGAAGGGCACCTACGGCGTCGACGCGGTGCGCTATTCGCTGCTGTCGGCAGCGGTGACCACGACGCTCGGCGCGCTGCTGTTCGTCTGGGCGGCGCGCTGGATCCGGTCAGATATCGCGCGCGCGAGCTAGTCGATGAAGGCCAGCAGGTCAGACATCAAGCGCGCGCTGTGCGTCAGCGGCAACGCGTGCGGCGCGCCTTCGTAGACGGCGAGCTTGCTTCCCTTGATCAGGGCCGCCGTTTTTGCGCCGGTGAGCTCCAATGGCGCGCTGGCATCCCTGTCGCCGTGCACGATCAGCGTCGGGAGGTCGATCGCTTTGGCCGCGGCGCGCAGATCGGCAAGGGAGATGGTCTTGCGGCAGGCCAGCGCCACCGGCAGCGGCACGCTCAGCATCATCTCCCGGATCCAGGCGCGCGTGGCTTCGGGTGTGTCTGGCATGAAGAACGGCGCCTCGTTCTCGCCCATCCATTTCGCAAAGTCCTGCGCGATCGCGGCATTCTGCGCCTCGACCATCGCCCGCGGCACCGCGTCCGGGTTGTCCTCGGTCTGGACGAGAAACGGCGTGGTCGGCGCCACCAGCACCAGCCGCGCAATGCGACCTGCGCCATGCCGCGCCAGATAGTTCACCGCCTCGATCGATCCCATCGAATGCGCGACGATGGTGACGTCGCGGAGATCGTGCTGCTCGATCACGGCGGCGACGTCATCGGTCAGCGTGTCGAGATCGTATCCGGTCATCGGCATGTCGGAGCGGCCATGGCCGCGCCGGTCAGGCGCGACACAGCGATAGCCTTTTGCATTCAAGGCCACGATCTGGCTGCCCCAGATGCCGGAATTGAACGTCCAGGCGGCAAGCAGCAGCACCGGCCGGCCCGAGCCCCAATCCTGCACGAACAGTTTCGTGCCGTCCTTCGTGGTCGCATAAAGCGGTCGGCTTGCCATCACATGTCTCCCTTTGCGGATCGATCGGCGACAACGCCGCCGATGCACGACCATCGCAAAGGGAGATCCCACGCGCGATTACGTGGAAGGTAAGCGCGCCCCTGCGCTACCGTCCGGTGAACGGCGCCACCACATCCCGGTAGCGCTTGCTGCCGGCCAGGGTTTCGCCATTGTCCATGTGCAGGACGAAATCGCCCGCCGGGCGCTGCTCGACCGCGACGATCCGCGCCAGGTTCACCAGTCGCGCCCGATGCACGCGGACAATACCGAACGGCCTGAGGCGATCTTCCTCGCGCGCCAGCGTGCCGCGGATCAGGCGACGTCCGCCGGCAAGGCTGAACTCGACGTAATTGCCGGCCGACGTCACGGCCACGATCTCGCGAGGGTTGACCCGAAAGCGCGTGGCGCCGTCCCGAAGCCAGAGTGCAGGACTGGCGACAGACGATTCCGGCGACGGCGATACGAGCGCCTCGGCCGTCAGAGCCGGCGTTGCCGGCATTACCGGCGTCCTGCGGTCGACCAGCCAGATCACCACGGCCACCATCAGCGACGACACCACGTCCTTCTGGAACTCGTGCGGAAACGCCGTGGCCCAGTGGAAGGAATAGCCGTCACCCAGCAGCAGCTTGCGCAAAGCGACCATGGTGACGAGATGGGCGAACGCGTAAAGCAGCGTCGCCGCTCCGGCCAGTGTGACGGCGATCACGCGTCGGCGGCCAACGCGCAATGGGGCGATGCCGTTTCGCAGCAGCGGCAGAAACAGGATCCAGGCAATCGCGCTCGTCACCTCGAGCAGCACCGGCATGCGCAGCGGTGCGAAGCCCGCGGACGGTTTGAATTCGTTCACGGAGGAGAAGACGTTGACCACGCCGCTCGCCACGATCAGCAGCGCCACCCAGCCATAGACCAGCATCGGGCCGCGCTCCGACCCGCGCGATCGGATCGCCGTCACATCGGATCGATTTTCGTCCCCGGAATCCGCTTGCTCGTCCCAACCCCGCTCGACGCGCCGATCGATGCCGCGTTCAATGGAATTCTCTGGCTGTGTCGTGGACATGTTGGGATGGCGTAGATGCTGCAACTCGCGAGGTCGCCTGCCCCGATGGCCAGGTCGGGCGCCCAATTGTGGTTCGTCACGCAGCCAAACCCTTATCACGAGCGAGCGACCGTCGTCGCGCGGTACAGGACCGGGAACGGTCCCCACCGTCCGCAAAACCGGCTTGCTCACGGACAGGTGACCCGCCGATGAATCGTCGCGACCTCCTGATCGGCGCGGCCCTGACCCCGCTGGCGCACTGGATCGCGCCGGGGCCGGCCGCCGTGGCGCAAGGTACGAGCAATGCCGCCCAACTGTTGCGGCGAACCCGCCCCTTGGATGCCGCGTGGCCGTCCGCCGCCAGTTGGAACCGGCTCAACGAGCAAACGGAGGGCCGTCTCGTCAAGGTGGAGTCGCCGCTGGCGGCGTGTCGGGACAATCCGTCCGGACCGGCGTGCCGCGATGTGTTCAAGGAGCTGAAGAACCCCTACTACATCGGCGACGACGCGGCGCTGACCCAGACCACGGGCTATCTCGACGCCTGGACATCGGAGCCAAGCGTCTATGCCATCGCCGCGCGAAACACCGCCGACGTCGTTGCGGCCGTCAATTTCGCCCGCGACAACAATCTGCGGCTGGTCATCAGGGGCGGCGGCCACAGCTATCTCGGCACGTCGAGTGCGCCGGACTCGCTGATGATCTGGACGCGCGCGATGAACGACATCACGCTGCATGACGGCTTCGTCCCGCAAGGTTCTGAAGATCCGCCACAACCGGCCGTCACCGTCGGCGCCGGCGCGATCTGGATGCATGTCTACAATGAGGTCACGACCAAAAGCGGCCGCTACGTGCAAGGCGGCGGCTGCGGAACCGTCGGTGTCGCAGGTCTGGTGCAGGGCGGCGGGTTCGGCAGCTACTCGAAGACCTACGGCACGGCCGCAGCGAGCTTGCTCGAAGCCGAGATCGTCACCGCCGACGGCCTCGTGCGGATCGCAAATGCCCGCAACCATGCCGACCTGTTCTGGGCCCTGCGCGGCGGCGGTGGCGGCACCTTTGGCGTCGTCACCCGCGTGACGTTGCGGACCCATCAACTGCCCGACGTCTTCGGCTTCGCCAACATGACGATCCAGGCCGCTTCAGGCGCGTCATTCCGCAAGCTCGTCGGTGCGTTCATCGATCTCTACGCTGCGCGCCTGCACAACCCTCATTGGGGCGAGATCGTCAACATCAAGCCGAGCCATGTGCTCGAGATCCAGCTTTCGTTCCAGGGCCTTGCCAAGCCACAGGCCGACGAGCTGTGGCAGCCCTTCATTGGCTTCGTCAGCGAGGCACGGGACGAATTCACCCTCGTTCACCCACCATCGATCCGCACCGGTCCGGCGGCACGCCGCTGGGACGCCGCCTACATCAGAGAGCGCGCTCCGCAGGCGATCCTGTCCGATGACCGTCCCGGAGCGCCCGCAGAGAATGTGTTCTGGGCCGCCAATCTGAGTGAAGCCGGGCATTTCATCCATGGTTTTGAATCGCTCTGGCTCCCGGCCTCGCTGCTGCGCGACGACGAGCGCCCGCGGCTTGTCGAGGCCCTGCTTGCGGCCGCACGGCATTCGACCGTCGAGCTGCACTTTCAGAAAGGATTGGCCGGCGGATCGCAGAGCGCAATCGCCGCCACCAAGGAGACCGCCACGAACCCGGCGGTCATCGATGCCTTCGCGCTCGCCATCATCGCAAGCGAGGGCCCGCCGGCCTATCCGGGCTTGAGCGGCCACGAGCCGGACCTGGCCGACGCGCGCAAGCATGCCGCAGCCATTGCCAACGCGTTCGGTGAACTGAGAAAGGTGGCGCCGGACGGCGGCGCCTATCTCGCGGAAAGCAGCTTCTTCGAATCGAACTGGCAGCAGGCCTATTGGGGTGAGAACTATCCGCGGCTCCTGCGGGTCAAGCAGACATACGATCCGCAGGGCCTGTTCTTCGTCCGGCACGGCGTCGGCAGCGACGATTGGAGCGACGATGGATTTACCCGGCTGCTGACGCCTCAACGAGGACGGTGATGTGATCAAAAAGCCGTCCCGCTCGTCGTTACATCGACTTCCCGGCGTGTTTCTCCCTCACCACTGGTACCGCACCACGCCCTTGCCGGCGTAGCTCGAGGTGACGTTGGAGAACTCGCCTTCGAATGTTGCCGAAGCCGACCAGCCGTTGCGCCAATTCATCTCGAGCGACGCCGTGGTCAGTGCGGAGTCGCTGGCCTGCGCGGCGCCGTTAACGACAAAGCTGGTGCCGGGCAGCGCCTGGAAGGTCGCGGCGACCGAGCGGTTCGGATCGTAGTCATGCGCCCAGGCAAACCGCGTGCGCAGCGTGAGGACGCCGTCCTGCACCAGGAAGGACTTGTCGGTGCGGAGACCCAGTTCGCTGCGGGTGTCGGTCACGCTCTTGCTGGCATAGGTCAGCCCAAAGGTCGGTAGACCCGAGATCATCCGCTCGGCGTAGGCCGGCAGTTCGAAGCTTGTGAACTGGCCCGCGGCGTAGGGCGTAATGCCGATGCCACCGATCCATGGTGCGACAAAGCGATAGCCACCTTCAAGCCTGCCCGAATAGGCGTTCGCATTGAACTCGGCGCGGAGTTGATCAATGCCGGCCGCGGTGACGGTGCGGTTGGTGGTGATGTCCTGCCAGCCATAGGCGAGCGCGCCCGAGACATAGGCCGGCCCTTCGGTGTGGCGAACATAGACACCCGCCTGGAACAGATCGGATCGACCGCTGCCGCTGTTGACGACCGAGAAGTTCGTACCGCCGCCAGCGATCGCAAAGCCCGCAACGGTGTTCGGCGAGAACAGGTAATCGGCACCGACCGCAGTGCCAAAAACGCTGCTGGTCGTGTTGTTCGATCCGATAATGGCGTTGCCGCTGGTCGATTGCGAACCGCCGAAGCCCGCGACCCAGACGCTCCAGCGCTGCACGAACGGCACCGGCGGTGCCTTGGTGAACATCGCGAACGCATCGGTTTTCTTCGTTCCGGAATAGGCGCTCGCTTCGCCCTCCTCCGCATAGCCGGACGCTCCCGGCATTCCTCCCGCTCCGCCGGTCCGGTTCATGAAGGGATCGGTGAGCAGCCCCATGAACAGGTTCATGGCGTCGAATGTCGTCTGCTGCGAGCCGGTCGCGAGCTCGCCGGACGCCTGCGTCAGCCCTGCCGGTGCGAGCGTGCCGAACACCGTCGGAATGCCGCCGGTCGTGTTGAAATAGTTGACCAGCGTGTTGGCGACGTTCTGCTGGTTGAGGGAGAGGCCGCCGCCAAAGTTCGGCGCGGACGGTGGCGGCACGAAGTTCAGCGTCAGATTGAGATAGGCGTGGGTGGCGTCATAGCTCAGCGTGTCGCTGAAGTTTTGCGGCAGATTGGTGTTGGCGAGCGCACCGAAGGTACCGGATATGCCGCCAGCCGCGTTCAGGATCGTATACTGCTTGGAGATGTAGCTGCCGTTGGCGAACGCTGCATTGACCGTAGCGCCGCCGAGCGTCGCCGTCCCGCTGACATTGGTCGACGCCGCAACCGCCGGCGTCACCTGAACCAGATAGATCGCACCCGACTGGAAGGCGAGATTGCCGGTGATGGTCAGCGTGCCCGTGGGGTTGGCCGCGCTGCCGGGCGCCAATGTACCGGCGCTCATGATGGTCGTGGTCGCGGGATCGACGATGCCGGTGCCGCTCAAGGTGCCGCCGGAATTGACCGTCACGTTCGACGAGCTGGCGATCGAGCCGTCCACTTCCAGCGTGCCGCCGTTGACGGTGGTCGAGCCGGTGTAGGTGTTGATGCCGGTCAGGATTTCCTTGCCAGCGTTGATCGCCACGCTACCGCCCGCACCGCCGTCCTGGATGACGCCGGCGAACGTTCCGTTGGCGTTGGTGAGGGTCAGCGTGTTGGCGCCGATCTTCAGGATGCCAGTGCTGGCTCCGGAAAGGCTCGCGATCGAAGCGCCGCCGGCGCGACCCGATATGTCGAAGATGCCGTCGTTGATGACGGACTTCGACGACGTGATGCTGCCACCGCTGACCAGATTGAGTTCGCCGCCGGCGTTGATCGTGGTCAACCCGGTATAGGTGTTGACGCCACCGAAGGTCGCCAGACCGCCATAAGCGATCGTCACATTGCCGCCGGTGCCGCCACCGATGCCGCCGTCCTGGATAACGCCGTTGTAAGTACCCGTGGCGTGGGTGATGGTCAGCGTCTTGGCGCCGAGTGAAACGACGCCGCGGCCGGTCGGATCAACCAGGCCGGCGACGCTGGCACCGCCGTTGGTCTGCGAAATGTCGAATGTGCTGATTCCTGCGCCGGGAGCGAAGAACGCGACCGCGAGCGAATTGGCGATCGAGCCGTTTCCCTTGAGCGCCAGCGTCGCGCCGGCATCGATCTGGGTGAAGCTGACGTAGCCGTTGACACCGGACAGGGTCTGCGTACCACCGGCGATTTCGAGGCCCCCTGCGCCCGCGCCGTTGATCGCGCCGGAAAACTCCGTTGAACCGCCGGTAATCACCAATGCGTTGCCGCCGAGCGCAACCGATCCATCGCCGGCGAGCGTCGTGATCCTGTTGAGGACGGCCGACGATGCCGAAATATCGAATGTGCCATTGACCGTCACGGCGCTCGAGTTCGAGATGCTGCCGACGCCCGACAGCGCCAACGTCGCGCCGGAATTGATGGTCGTCGCGCCGGAATAGCTTTCCACTGCCGTCAATGTCAGCGCAGCGCCGCTACCTGAGTTCGCGACCGTCACGCCGCCCGTGCCGGTCAATGCCGTCGCGAGCGTCACGGCATTGCCATTATAGTCGAACGTCGTACCGCCGGAGCCGATCGCATTCAGCCGGCCCGAGATATCGGTCGTGTTGCCGCTGGCCCATTGCAGGCCGCCGCCGTTGAGCGTGATGTTGCCCGAGCCGAAATTGCTCGCGGCGTTGAAGTTGATCAAGCCGCCGCCGACCGTCGTGCCGCCCGAGTAAGTATTTGCGGCCGTCAGTGTCAGCGTGCCGGCGCCGGTCTTGGCGAGGCTCCAGCTGCCGGCATTGACGCCGGTGCCGCCGCTACCGGTCTGGTCGGCGATGACATCGGAGACGGTTTGGTTCTGCCCGGCGGCAGGATTGAAGGTCAGCGTCCCGCTACCCTGCAGGAACATGCCCGCGCCGAAGGCGGAGCCATTGCCGGCGCCGACACCGCCGGTGCCACCGCTGACGCTGCTGCCGTTGACGGTGAAGGCACCGGCAACAGTCAGCGTTCCGCCGCCCTGCACGAAAATGGCACCGCCCGCGCCGAGCCCGCCGCCGGCGCCGCCTTGAGCATCGTTGCCGCCATTGCCAGCGCCGAAACCGCCGGTATTTCCGCAACTGCCGCCGTCATTGCCACTGGAGCCGCCGCCGCCGCCGCCAAAACCGCCCTTGCCCGCGTTGAGATAGCAGCGCACGCTCCCGCCGCCGCCGCCGAAACCGCCGTCCCCGCCCGCGCTGTTCAGACTGCCGCCGCCACCGCCGCCGAAGCCGCCAGCACCGCCACCCTCGGCCGGACCTCCACTGCTGGTACCAGCGCTACCACCGATTCCACCGCCGCCGCCGCCAGTAGAGAAGCTAATTCCCAGGGCCCCGCCGCCACCGCCGCCCCCGTTGACCCCCCCTGTGCCGGGCGTGGCACTACCGCCGGAGTCGGGGGCGCCTGATCCGCCGCCAGCAGCGCCGACGGCGATGCCGGCGGCGCCGTTGCCACCTGTGAGGTTAGCCGCGCCGGTCCCGCCATTGGCGCCGAGGCCAAGCCCGCCGCCGCCACCGCCGCCGCCGTTGCCGCCGTTACCTCCGTTGCCGCCGAGGCCGCCGCCACCTCCGCCGCCGGAGACGCCCAAGCCATAATTGCCGCCGTTGCCGCCATTGGCCTGGTTGCTGGCGAGCGCAACGTTGCTCACCGTGACGTTGGCGCCGCTGGCGACGAACAGCGCGCCGCCGGCGCCCATGCCGCCGCCGCCGCCGCCATCCTGCCCGCTGCCGCCATTGCCGCCCTTGGCGACGGCGTTCTGGATCGTCAGATTGTTGACTGCGACAGTACCCGAGTAGACGAAGAGCCCGCGCTGCACGCCGCCGCCGTCGAGCGTGAAGTTGCCGCCGTTGATGGTCACGCTGCTGCTCGAATTGATGACCGGGAGCGTCGTCCCGGCGGTCAGCGTGATGTTGTTCGTGATGTTGAGCGTGTAGCTGATGCCCGGATTGTTATCGATCGTCGTCAGCGCGGTGACGAGGCTCGCACCGTCGCTGGCGTTCAGCACCGTCTGGGCGTATGCGCCAGTCCCGCACGCGGCGAGCAGAGCAAGGGTTACCGCGACCCGTTGCAAACGGGGATAACGGAAGCGTTCCGCAACGTGCACGCGCATGGCATTCCAACTTGGGCCGCGCGCTGCGCGGCCACTGAAAATCTCAGCGTGAGGTTGTATCTCCTGAGACATCCTGCCGCATGACAAAAAACCAAAATGAAACCGAAAGCGCGACGGTGTGCCTTCTGCGCCACAAAGGATGTCCCCGTATATCTTCGCGCCGGCGCGACACGTTCGTGTGAGGATTTGCCGGATACTTGTGCAAGCATGCCGATCGCGCATCGCGTTGCCCGCGCGATCGGCCGATGCACTGCTGTTGGCGATCTGCGCGCGTTACGTCAGCTTGCCGGTGTATTTCTCCAGCGCCGCCCAGGCGTCCGCGCCATAGGTCTTCTGCCACTGCGTGTAGAAGCCGGCTTTCACCAGCGCGGCCCTGAACTGCACGGGATCGGGCTTGTTGAAGGTCATGCCCTTCTCGGTGAGCTCGGCCTGCAACGAGCGATCCATCTCGACCAGGTCGGCGCGCTCCTTCACCGCGGCCGCGTCGAATGCGGCGTTGATGATCTCGAGCAGATCGGGCGGCAGGCCGGCCATCGCGCGGCGGTTGCCGAGGATCCAGTAGCCGCTCCAGCAATGGTTCGACAGCGCGCAGTATTTCTGCACCTCGTAGAGCTTTCCGGTCGAGACCTGCGCCAGCGGGTTCTCCTGGCCCTCGACGATGTGGGTCTGCAGCGCCGAATAGAGTTCGCTGTAGGAGATGCTCGACGGCAGCGCGCCGAGCCCCGAGAACAGCGAGGTCAGCAATGCCGTCACCGGCACGCGGATCTTGAAACCCTTGAGATCGTCGACGCTGTTGAGCTGGCGGCTCGACGACGAGGTGATCTGGCGGAAGCCGTTGTCCCAGACTTTCCTCAGCGGCACGACGCCGGTCTTGGTGATCGCATCGCGCACGAGGTCGCCGACGCCGCCGTCCATCGCCGCCCAGACCTGGTCGTAGGACTGGAAGGCGAAGCCGATGCTGGGCAGCCCCGACAGCGGCACCAGCGTCGACAGCGTCATGCTGGGCGCCGCCAACAGCTCGATCCCGCCGGCCCGGACCTGCGACAGCATCTCCGGATCGCCGCCGAGCTGGCTGTTGGCGAACACCGTGATGTTGACCCGGCCGGACGACTGCGTGCCGACCGCCTTGGCGGCCTCGACCAGACGGATTGTTAGCGGATGGGTTTCCGGAGTGTTGACGCCGAGCTTGAAGTCGAACTCAGCGGCGGCAAGAGCTGGCTTACCAAACATCGTCGCGGCCAGAGCAGCCGAGCCGGTTCCCAGCACCCGCCGGCGGGTCATCTTGATTGTTTTCATTATTGTTTTTCTCCCGAGCGCAGTCGGCGCCTGGGATCTGTTTTAGCCCTCCGCCTGTGTGACGCAAGGCACGGTGAAACCAATCGGCCCGTGGCACGAAACCATTTCCGGGAACTCACGAAACGATCCGGAAACAGATGGGGCTTACCAGTACCTGCCATAGACGGCGCATAGACGCCCGGAGGCGACCATGAACCACTCGATCCATTCAGCTGACCGCGCGACCCACCTCAAGATCGTGGTGGTTGCCCTTGTTGCGGCCATCGGGATTGCGGCTCTCGGCATCTCGGCGCGGAACAACGCGGATTTCACCCAGACCGCTCAGACCACCCAGGTCATCAAGGCCGGCAAGCCGGTCGCAATCACCTCCTCGGGCACCTCGACGGTCCGCTAAGACGCTTTCAGGCTTCGGCAGACAAAACGGCCGCCTTGGGGCGGCTTTTTTGTTGCGCGCAGCCGAACTGAAACAGCTGTGCCATTCCGGCGCAGGCCGCGAAACGGCCGACCACCGCGAGCAAATGGCAGCGGCGGTCCTGACCAAGCCGGACACCGGTCGATCACGCCGGAGACCGCAACAAGTCCCTCCCCCGCTACCAGCGTTAACCGCGTTGCAGACCGGTCGCCTCGACCGGCGGCCGTTGCGCGCAATGCGGCACGATCGCTGCCCCTCGCAAACCGTCCTAGCCCGCGCGCGCCCCGATGCGGGACAGGCAGAGTTTGGAGGATTGCGATGTCCGTCACCAACCACGCCCAGCCGGCCGCCGGCATCACCGACTACATTGCGATCGCCCGGCCCGACCACTGGATCAAGCATGTGCTGATCATTCCCGGCGTCGCCTTTGCACTGATCATGTCGCAGACCGGGCCGATCGAGCTTGCGACGCTCGCCGAACGCCTCATCATCTGCCTGTTCGTGGCGATGGCGCTGTCATCGGCCAACTACACCATCAATGAATGGCTCGATGCCCCGTTCGACGCCATGCACCCGACCAAGCGTGCGCGCCCCGCGGTGCAGACCGCGATGTCGCCGACCATCGTGCTTGCACAGTATGTTGTGCTGACCACCGTCGGCATCTGGGCCGCCAACCGGCTGGGTTACGCCTTCGCCTCGACCGCAACCGTGTTCGCGGTGTTCGGCGTGATCTACAATGTGCGTCCGATCCGCGCCAAGGACCGCGCCTTCGTCGACGTCATCGTCGAGTCCCTCAACAATCCGCTGCGCTTCCTGTTCGGCTGGTTCGCGGTGGTGCCAAGCATCGCGCCGCCGGTGTCGATCCTGCTCGCCTACTGGTTCGGCGGCGCCTTCCTGATGGCCGCAAAACGGGTCTCCGAGCATCGTGCGATCGTCGAGGTCGGCGGCACCGCCAACCTCGCGGCGTACCGCCCCTCCTTCGCGGTCTATACCCACTCGAGCCTGGTCACGAGCTGTCTCGTCTACGCCCAGGGCTTTGCCTTCATGATGGCGATCTTCCTGCTGAAGTACCGCATCGAATATCTCGTCGTGGTGCCGATGCTGATCGCGCTGTTCGCGGCCTATATGCGGCTGGCGCTGACCCCGGACTCCGCAGCGGCACGGCCGGAAGAACTGATGCGGCAGCCGGCGATGCTGATTGCGGCCGCGGTCACCATGGCGCTGTTCGGCGTGCTGACCTTCGTCGACCTGCCCTGGCTGAACAGCCTCACCAGTTCGGACCTGATCCGTCTCGGCGGGATCCGCTGACCATGTCGATCGCAACTCCGTTCGAGACGCCGAAAGCCAATGTCGGCGTCGTCGCCGTCGCGCTCGTGTTCGCCGCGCTGCTCGTGCTGCTGGATGGCCCGATCTGGCTGGTGAAGCTGGTGCCGACCCAGGACGGGCCGGTGCATCTGGCGCAGGCCGACCTGATCGCCCGCTTCGGCTGGGGCGGCACGCTCGAGGGGCCGGCGGCGGCGTTCTATCAGTGGAATCCGCGGATCGAGCCGAACTCGGCGATCTATCTCCTGCTCGCCGCGCTGATCCGGCTGACCGGCGATGCGCTCGTCGCCAACAGCCTGTTCCTCAGCCTCTATGGCGTGGTCTGGATCGTCGCGGCCTTCGCCGTGAGCCGCGCCGAGACCGAGCGGCCGCTGCTGCCGGCCTTGCTGTTGCTGCCGATCGCCTTCGGCGTCTTCATCCATTGGGGCTTCTACAATTTCGCGCTCGGCATTCCGCTGTTCTTGCTGTTCGCGCGCTTCTGGCGCGGCCTCAACGGGCGCCGCGACATCCTCGCATTCATCGCGACCGCGCTGTTCCTGGCCGCGCTGTACCTCACCCACATCACCTCCGTCGTCGCCGCCTGCCTGCTGCTTGCCGCCGACGGCATCGCGCGCGCTGTTGCGACATTCGAGCGGCAGGGCATCAAGGCCGCCGCGCAGCGATTGCTGCGCGATGGCGTGTGGGCCGCGGCGGCAGCACTGCCGGTGCTGCTTTTGATCGCAAGCTTCCTGCTCGCCTACCAGAACATTGCCGGCGAGACCGCCAGCACCGAGGGCGGCATCGCCCAGATCGTCCGCCGCATCATGGCGGCGACCTATCTCTTCACCTTCACCTGGTGGGAGGTGATTGCGCTCGCCCCGATGCTTGGCGCCATTGCGCTCGCGAGCATCATCGCACTGCGGCGCGTCCGTTCGGGTGACCTGCTGTGGCCGGTCTTCTTCGTTCTCGTGGTGGCGCTGTCGCTGCTCAATCTCAAGACCGGCTCGGCGCTGCTGTCGGAACGCCTTGCCCCCTTCAGCGGGATCGCGATCGTGCTCGCGATCGCCAGCCGCCAGCCGGCACCGGCGCTGGCCCGCGCGCTCTGCCTTGCGGCACTGTCCGGCCTGATCGGACAGACCGCGGTCCGTGCCGTCGCCTACAAGAGTTGGGCACCGACGCTGGAGAGCGAGTTCGCCGCCGGCCGCGAAAATCCCGGCCAGAGCTTTGCCAATACCGACCTGATCGCCCGGCGCGACAGCCATCTGTTCGCCTGGCGCATCCGCCCGACCCTGCACGCCGCGCAGACCGCAGCGCTTGCGGGCGGCGGCGTCGG
Organism: Bradyrhizobium mercantei; assembly: GCF_001982635.1. Taxonomy (GTDB): domain Bacteria; phylum Pseudomonadota; class Alphaproteobacteria; order Rhizobiales; family Xanthobacteraceae; genus Bradyrhizobium; species Bradyrhizobium mercantei. The sequence goes on from NZ_MKFI01000001.1 coordinate 122,985, forward strand.
ACTGTCCTCGCCGCTGCCCTCGACGCGCTATTTCGGCTACTTCCCTCTGCAATATGTCGAGGCTCACGATTTCATGCGCGCCACGGCGGATTGGCAGGATGCACCCGACGTCGCGTCGGTCGCCAGGTTCCGCGCCACCAATCACGGCGCGCCGCAAGTCCTGATCGTCTCGAGCTCGGACCAGGACGGTGTGGCCTTTGCCGCCAGGTTCGGCTACGGCGATTGCAGGACCACCGAGACCGGCGCGCGCGCGATCGACGTGTGCAAGGTCGCAACCCGGCTGAGCGCCGCGAATGACTGAACCTCGCCTTACCGGCGGCGACAATCTGCAGACCGTTTCCCGCCCTGACGGGTCATCCGCGCTGCTCGGCCTGCCGGCGTCGCTGCCGCTGGTGCTCGACCTCGATGGCACGCTGATCAAGGGCGACCTGCTCTATCTCAGCTTCTTCTCGATCCTGCGCCGCAATCCGCTGATCGTCGCATCATGCGCGGCGTGGCTGACGCGCGGCCGCGCGGCGCTGAAGCGCCAGCTCGCGCTGCGCCAGCGTATCGAGTGGAGCCGGATCGAACTGCATCAGGGCGTCGTCGCGCTGGCCGAGCGCGAGAAAACCAGCGGCCGCCGCGTCGTGCTGGCGACTGCGGCCGACGCGCTGCTCGCGGACAGGCTGGCATCGCGCCTGCCCTGGATCGACCAGGTGCTCGCCTCCGACGGCGAACACAATCTCAAGGGCGCCAACAAGGCCGCGCTGCTGCGCAAAAGCTTTCCCGGCGGCTTCATCTACGCCGGCGACAGCGCGTCCGACCTCGCGGTCTGGGCCCACGCCGCCGGTATTATCACCGTCAACGCAAGCGAGGCGGTGCGCGCTGCGGCAGCCAGGTTCGGCCGGCCGACGCTGCATCTGCCGGGCCGCGCCGCGGCGGCGAAATCTTAACCGCGTCCTAACGCGGTCGCTCGATTGCAATCCGCTCCGCGACCCCAGTCTTAAAAATTGTTCGGCTAAGGTCGGCGTCAACAGAGGCGCAGGCCAAAATGAATTTGCAACAGCAAGTAATTTCGAGCGGCTTCAAGATCATCTGCACGGATTGCGGCAGCCTGGCGATCAAGGTCGCCGATCCGGCGCACGCGTCCGGCGACACCATCATCGAATGCCGCCGCTGCAACGCGGTGCGCGGAACGGTGGCGGAGCTGCACATCCTGGCGCGGCGCGGCCGCGACCTGTTCGAATTCTAACCCCGACGCCGCCGATGCTGTCAGATCCGAATGCGACCATGCAGACTGACGTTCCCCTGGATACGGTCTGGTCGATCCTCGAGGCCGCCAACGAATTGGGCGATACCCACACAGTCGACGCCTGCCGCCGCATCATCGACGCGAATTTGCGCGGCGAGGCCCCGGGGCAATCCGACCTGAACGCGGTCGCCGCATTCTTTGCCTGATCAAGGCGGCGCGTTGCCGATTGTGAATTCAATACGGCGCCGCGGTGACGGATCACCCGGCGGAAACATAACAACACAGAGCGCGCCGTCGCTTAACTTTGCTTAACTTGCGTCGTCCGGGACCGGCTGGCTAGCTGTCGCACAGCTTTCGATTCGGACGGGCCGATGCAATGACGCGCGATGACCTGATTGTCGGGGGCACGATCCTCGGGTTCTTCGTCCTCAGCATCGCCTCGATGATCGCCTGCGGGCAGGCATTCCCGGCGATGCATGTCTGGCGATCCGGCATCACCGCCCACGCCGTCCTTGGCACCGCCATCATGGTCGTCTTCATCCCGGTATTCGTCGCGGGGCGATTCAGCTTCGGCTATCTGGTGGGCTTCTCGCTGCTGTCAGCCGTGTTCGGCTTCGTCTGGCTCAGCTTCTTCAGCGCATTCGATTACCCGCACGCCGTCGCGCGCTGGGCCATGATCGCCGCGCTGGCCGCAGCGATCATCCCCCTGCTGTTCCAGACCGTCCCGGTTTGGCGGCCCGGGCTGTCGGACGCGGCCATCAAGCGCGTCGCGCTGCTGCTGCTGGCAACGTCCTTCGCCGTGCTGATCGGCGACATCTCTTACGGGATCAATTTTGGCAATCCCTATGGCGCAGCCCGCACCGCCGTGGTGCGGCCGGCGCTGCTCAACTATCTCACCGGGATCATGATCGGCGCGGTGCTGCCCTATCTGTTCGCGCATTTCGCATCGCGCCGGCGATGTTTGGCGGCGACCGGCGTGTTGCTGTTTGCACTCGGCTTCTATCCCGTCGTCAACAACAAGACCGTGCTGCTGTTGCCTATCTGGCTGCCATTTCTGTTCTGGCTGTTTGGCCGGTTCACCCCGCGGCTGGCCACGGTGCTCGCATTTCTCGTTCCGATGATCATCGGGCTCGCGGCCTTCGCCGTTCTCACCGTCGACAGCGACTACGTGCTGTTCAGCGCCATCAATCTGCGCTTCCTCGCAATCCCGTCACTGGCGCTCGATCAATACGCCGACTTCTTCGCGCACCGCGAGTTGACCCGGTTCTGCCAGATCACCGTCCTGCGACATGTGACCGCCTGCCCGTATGGCGAGCTCGGCCCGACGCTCGGAGCGATCTATCGCGACGGCAATTTCAACGCCTCCTTCCTCGCCACCGAAGGCATCGCATCGGTCGGTCTCGCGCTCGCGCCGATCTCGGCGCTGGTGTGCGGCCTGATCCTGTCGTTGGGATCGATGGTCTCGCGGCACCTGTCACCGCGCTTCATCGCGGTATCGTCAGGCATCGCCGTTCAGGCCATCATGAACGTGCCGCTCACGACCGGCCTTTTGTCGAACGGAATCGCGCTGCTGTTCCTGCTGTGGTGGCTGACGCCCGAACAGCAAGCGGAAGCCTCGCATCATCAGCAACAGGCAGCGCAGCCCATCAACGTCGTCGGCCTCGCGGCCTAGTGCAGCCTCGCCTTCTTGCGAAGAACGATAATGCTCTGATACGGCGAAATCCCGTTCATGCCGACGTCGACCAGATCGAACAGGTCGGTCCAATGCTGCTCGATATACCGTTTGGTGATGATCGTCTCGCCGTAGGTCATCTCGCCATCGACCGGATAGCTTTGAGGATAGAAGTAGAAGCCGTCCCGCCGCACCGTTTCCGCGATCTTTTGCTGATCCCAGCCAGGCAATTTGGAAATCGGCTCATAGAATGCGTAGGCCGGTGGCCGCACCGTCAGCAGGAACAGACCACGATCCTCCAGGGCCTCGTGAACCGCAGCTAAACAAACGTCGCTCGCAACCGGGGACAGATGCGTCCAGATCGACAGCGCGTAGGCCACATCGAATTTCTGATTGAACGGAAGATGTCTTGGCAGGCTGTCCGACAGCACGATGTCGGCGTGAGGGTTGGAGCGTTGCGCGACTTGGATGATGCCCTTGTGGGGGTCACATCCATGCAGATTGCGCAGCGGCACATCCTTCATTAAATATCTGAGCACGCTGCCCCAGCCGCAGCCATAGTCCAACACGGCGCAGTCTTCGAATGGCTTGTCCAGATGAAGCCTGATCTTGTCGTGCAATAGACGATAGGTCTCGACGACTGCGGCACCGAGCTCCATTCCGGAACGACCGCTCCAGTTTTTCTGGGTCCCGGCGTCCGGCGGATCGGGAATGGTGGCCTTGATCGCTTCAAAGCCGTCATATTCCTTCCAGAGAAGCACATTCCACAGATACGGATCGTCGATCCATTTGAACGCCTCGTACGCAGGCTCGCCTCGTACGCATGCGGCATTGGTTTTTTCGAGTGCGTCCTTATAGTATTCGTTCAGCCACAAGCTCCAGTTCATCAGCACTGCTCCTTGTTGTGCACGCTACCAGCCCTCGCCCGCGCTAGCGTCAATTGAACTTCGCTGAGAGTGTCTCCGGCTTCTCCGGCAACTTTAAGACACCTCGAAAGCGCGTGAGTTCCAGGGAGCAATGGAACCGCTGATGTCGTTCCTGCTCTCAATGCGAGCAACTGCGATCGTCAGGTGACACCGACGGACGTTCGAGTTGAACAGCAATCGCACTCAGGAAATCGTGGCGGCTGTTTATCATCCTTTCCGAACTCGAACGGAAGAATGGCGTCGTGCAATCGCCCGCCGACGACGGCCGCAAGGCTCACGAGCCAGTTCTATTTCCAACCCACTATCGGATCATGGGTTGGCGCTAATCCACTGAAGAACTTTCGCGCGCGAAAACAGCCGCACGTGACCGCAATTCGTGCAGGAGATCGCGCAAACATCGAGCGTCTTGGCTCGCGAAAAATCGGGAACGCCGGGAAACAGGAATGCCAACAGCGACAGGCGGCCTTTGGTCGCGGGAGAGCCGTCCATCCCGGGCGGATCAACCTGAGTTTCATCGAACAGATCGTAGTTTTGATTGCCACAACATTCGCAAGCAGGCCTGAGGGCCTTGGCCTGCAGATAGCGGACCAAATCATCGCGCCGAATAGGTTGCTCCGACATTCCGTTCCTCGTCCTTCCTGGTTGGGCTCTTCGCGTCTCGTTCGGGGCGCCATCATCAGCGCGCCGTGGCCGGCGCCGATCTTATCCGATGGTTGCGGTTACTGTGACTGTTACTCGGGGAATCACAATGAGACTTTTGCGTATCGCCGCAGGCTGCGCGGATCTGGCTGCGAGCTGATGTTCGGAAACTTGCCTTCGGGCCGTCCGAAATGCGGTAGCGATTGCGATGGTCCCCGAAGCTACGCGCCGGCGATGGCCTCGACGTGCTGAGCAACACCGCCGACGCGAATAGCGACGGTCTTCCATCGTCGCTTGCGCGCCCGGATGAGGTGGCTGGAACTGGACGACGAGCCCTGGTCCGAACAAGGGGCATTTAAACGCGTCATGACGCCGCCTCGCGTGACGCTTGGCGGTTCCGGCGATAGCCGGTCATCTCTGTAAGCTGCTGAATTTGCGCTGAAATTGATGGCGCGAGAGACGGGACTCGAACCCGCGGCCTCCGCCGTGACAGGGCGGCGCTCTAACCAACTGAGCTACTCCCGCGGATGCCGATCATCGGATTGATCCGCGCAGGACCGAGGGCATAAAGGGCCGCATCCGGATAGTCAAGCGCGTTGCGGATCCCTGCACAGCACGGGCGTTCTTGCGGGTGCCGGCGCGACTTGTCGCCTGTTTTCAGGCGAAACGGCGTAGTCAGTAAAGCCCCGAATCGAATAAGGCCTGATAGGTCTGGGTTTCCTGTGGCCGGCCCGGCGCTGCCCGTTCCCAGAACCGGCGGTTTCAGGACCTTTCCGGACGCATTCCCCGACGCGAACGGCGCGCCATTCGCGTGAAAGCAGCAATCCAGCCATTCAGCAACGAGGAGGGCCACACATGGCGAAGAAAGCAGCGACCCCGGCGACGATCACGCTGAAGCACCTGGCGGCGGCCATCGCCGAAGAGCAGGAGCTGTCCAAGAAGCAAGCCGAGGCGATCCTGACCGACATGGTCACGAGGATCACCAAGCACCTCAAGAAGGGCGAGCGTATCAGGATCGTCGGCCTCGGCATCCTCCAGGTCCGCAAGCGCGCCGCCCGGATGGGCCGCAACCCGGCAACCGGCGAGCAGATCCACATCAAGGCGAGCAAGAAGGTCGCCTTCCGCGCAGCCAAGGAGCTGAAGGAAGCCGTCTAGGTCTTTCTCTTTCCGTTAAGGCAAAGCGCCATTCCGGCTCGTGACGCGGCCCCGGAGTGGCGCTTTTCTGTTATAGAATTGTCTTTCGAGCTCGCCTTGACGCGGTTTGCCTGCGCGAACCAACTTCGCCAAAGCGCCTTATTCCTTTTCCTTACTTTGTGCGGTCTTCATGCTGGCACCGGCTCTCGACTTCAAGCACACCGTCACCGAGCGCTTCCTGCGCTATGTCGTGATCGACACCCAGTCCGATCCGGATTCACCCACCACGCCTTCCACCGAGAAGCAGAAGAATCTCGGCCGCCTGCTGGTCGACGAGTTGCAGGCGATGGGGGTATCCGATGCGCATCTCGATCCGCACGGCTACGTCTATGCGACGATTCCGGCCAACACCGACAAGACGGTGCCGGTGATCTGCTTCTGCTCGCATATGGACACCTCGCCCGACTGCACCGGCAAGAACGTCAGGCCGCAGGTCGTGAAGAACTATGCCGGCGGCGACATCGTGCTGCCCGCCGACGCCTCGCAGGTGATCCGCGCCGCCGAGCACGAGGCGCTGGCCGACCAGATCGGCAACGACATCATCACGACCGACGGCACCACCCTGCTCGGCGCCGACAACAAGGCCGGCCTCGCCGAGATCATGGATGCCGCGCATTTCCTGGTCGCTAACCCGCAGGTGAAGCACGGCACCATCAAGATCCTGTTCACGCCGGACGAGGAGATCGGCCGCGGCGTCGACAAGGTCGACATCAGGAAGCTCGGCGCCGACTTCGGCTACACCATGGACGGCGAGACCGCGGGCCACATCGAGGACGAGACCTTCTCCGCCGACGGCGCCAGCATCATCATCGAAGGCGTCGCGACCCATCCGGGTTTTGCCAAAGGCAAGATGGAGCACGCGATCAAGATCGCGGCTGCGATCGTCGACCGCCTGCCCAAGGACACCTGCTCGCCCGAGACCACCGAGGGCAAGGAAGGTTTCCTGCATCCGGTCGCGATCTCCGGTGCGCTGGAGCACGCGCGGATCGACTTCATCGTGCGCGACTTCACCGAGACCGGGCTGAAGCAGAAGGAAGCGCTGCTCGAGGCGATCGTGAAGGATGTCATGAAGGGATATCCGCGCTCGACCTATCGCATGGAGGTCAAGCAGCAATACCGCAACATGAAGGAGGTGATCGATCGTCACCCCCAGATCGTCGCTTACGCGATCGAGGCGATCGAGCGCGCGGGACTGACGCCGGTGAAGACCTCGATCCGTGGCGGCACCGATGGCTCGCGGCTGTCCTTCATGGGACTGCCCTGCCCGAACATCTTCGCCGGTGAGCACGCATTCCATTCGCGGCTCGAATGGGTCAGCCGGCAGGACATGGAAAAGGCCGTACAGACCATCGTGCATCTGGCGATGATCTGGGAAGAGCGGGCCTGATCAGGCCTTCGCCGTCACGATCCAGATTGCGCCCGGCAGCAGCACGGCGTCGCCCTTGACGAAGGGCATGAGCGCTTCGCGCATCGATGCGATCGCGGCGGCGCGCACGTCATCCGGGTGGCCTTCCAGCGCACGACTGGCCGGCCCGATCTCGAGCGCGCCCTGGATCGCTGCGTCGATGCCGCGCCCGGTCGCGACATCGAGCTCGACCTTGCACGGCTCCATAGCGATGCCGGACAAGCCCGCCTCGCCCAGGATCCGCTTCACCCGGGCTTCGGATGCAAACGCGAACGGACCGGGATCCTCGGGACCGAGCGGCGGCAGCTTCGGCACGTGCTTGTAGACCGCCTGCAACGGCGCCATGAAGAACGGATTTTCGCGCGGCTCCTGCCAGCATGCGAAAGCCAGACGCCCCGTCGGCTTCATCGCCTTGTGCAGATTGGCGAACGATGCCGCCGGATCGGCAAAGAACATCACGCCGAAGCGCGAGGCCAGCAAGTCGAAGCTCTCGCGTGCGAACGGATAGACCGTCGCATCGGCCAATGCGAACTCGACCGGTAACCCCTGCGGCGCGCTCTGCCGCGCCCGCGTCAGCATCGGCTCCGAGACATCGACGCCGAGCACGCGACCATCCGGCGCAACCCTGGCCGCCAGCGCAAACGCCGAGGCACCGCTGCCGCAGCCGACATCGACCACACGCTCGCCGGCCTTCGGCGCGGCGCGATCGATCAGGAGATCGAGCACCGGCTGCAGCACGATGTCCTGCGCGGCCTGCCGGCTCGCCCAGCGCTGACCGCCCGGCCCGTTCCAATAGGCAATCTGATCGGCGTTTTGCGGGTGACCAGCGTTCATGCGATCGAACCTTGTTGAGAAATTTGGTCGACCCTAACAGGTCTCGCGCGTCGCAGCGCGCAACATCGGCGTGACCTGATAGGTGAATCCCGCATTGGCCTTGGTGACGGGATCGTTGGCGACGATCTCCTGCGGATCGGCATCGTCAGCCAGTTGCAGCACGCCGAGACCCCAGACGCCGGCAGGATCGGCCACCGGCCCGAAGATCAGCGCCTTGCCGGCTTGCAGCAATTCGCCGCAATAGGCGACGTGCGCCTGCATGAGCGCGGCTTCCTGCGGCGTCATGTCCTGCGGAAAGGTCGGGCGCGGTCCGGTCAATTTGCAGACGTAGTATTTCATCGACCTGGTCCGCGCTCGGGGATTATTTGGCGGCCGCACTCGTCGGCTTGGCCTGCTTCGGCGCCGGGGTCGTCTTGGCGGCCTTGGGGGCCTGCCCGTCATTGGGGCGCGCAATGCCCCAGGGGTCGGTCGGCTTCTGGTCCGGCACGCCGCTCAGCGCGCGCTGATAGGCGCGCTGCTGCCGCGCCTCATTGGCCGTATCGGCCGGCGACTTCTCGACCTCTTCGCGATAGCGCTGGACGTGATCCGACTGCGCGAACGCAGGTCCGGCAATCATGGCAAGAAGAAAAATCGCGGCGAGTTTGCGCATGCATCGAGTTCCCGGTTAGGCGGACAGAATAGCATCGCAGCACGGTCGGCATCAAACCTGAGCGCGTGACTTTCGGCACCTTTCACGCTGTCGGATATCCCGTGACATTCGGCACGCCAGCGCGGAGCAAGCGCGGTCCCGACCACCCCATCTACTACCCCACGGCCGGGATCGCGCCCTCTCCTCGCGTTCACAGAGGACCGCGCAATGGCGTTACCGTGTAGGGCTCTTCAACCAGAGGCCGCCTTGCAGCTCGTGAAACACCGCGCCATCGCCATTTTGCGCGAGCATGTGCAAGCGGAGGCGGAGCTTGTCGGGCGAGCCGCGGTTCTCACCGACGGAACTGCGGGGACCGTCGAGGGCGTGTTTCTTGACGAGTCTCACGGCTTGCGCATCTCGATCGCGGGGCACATCGGCAAATGGCCGATCTCGACAATCAGGATGCTTCAGCAATAGGGCCGGATGCTGCGTCCGTCCGCCTTCGCTCTTCGAGCTTCGGCGTGACAGCCTTCGCCCTGCGCTCCGAACAAGGCGATGAGATGATCACAAAAGGCTGGCTTGCCCAGCCGTAGCCCGCAGGGCGAAGGCTGGTGGGCGGTGAGAGGATCGAACTCCCGACCAATGGTGTGTAAAACCAGTGCTCTACCGCTGAGCTAACCGCCCTGACCTGCGCGCCTCTTTAGCCTCGCCTGCCCCCGAGGTGCAAGGCCGCAAAGCCTCAATCCGTCAACCTCAATCCATGGGTCGCGCCGGCAATCCCTTGAGATCGCTGATCCAGGGCGCGGCGGAGCGGCACCACACCTGACGTCGCGGGGTCAATTGGCCGCGCTGGCGAATGCTTCCCCAGCGGATGCCAAAGTCGTCGGGACCGCCGTCCTCGCCGCTCGTGAACAACGGGGAACCGCAATCACCGCAAAAATGCTGAAAACGGATCCGGCCGTTGTCGCCGCGCTTGCCATACACTTTCGGCGCGCGATTGGTCAGCCGGACCTGCTCGGCGGTGCAAATCACCGTGACGCGGTAGGGCGAACCGGTCAGCGCCTGGCAATCCGTGCAATGGCAGATCGAAACCCGCTCGGGATCGATCTCGGCTTGATAGGTCACGGCCCCGCAATGGCATTGCCCGTCGATCTGCATGCTGCGCTCTCCCAATTCCGTCAAACAAAGCAGCCCCCCGGAGGCCTGTTCCATTCTGATCGGCCAGCCGCCTGCCTGGCGCCCTCACGGAGCAATCCTGGTATCCCGAACCGGTCTTTCTTGGGATACCGAAATGGGATACCTTTTCAAGGTGCCCCCCTTTCATGCACCGGCCAGGGACCTGCCCATGTCGCAGATGCTTCAGATCCACGACCAGCTCCGGGAGATGATCCTCTCCCTCGACCTTGGCCCCGGCGAGCGGCTGACCGAACGCTGGCTGGAGAGCCGCTTCGAGGGATCGCGCACCCCGATCCGCGCCGCGCTGGTGCGGCTCGAAGGCGAAGAGCTGGTCCGCCGCGACGGCCGTAACTGGATCGTCGCGCCGATCGACCTCGGTGAGCTCGAGGCGCTGGCCGAGTTTCGGATTCCGCTGGAGACCACGGCGGTCCGCCTCGCCTGCGCGCGGGCCAGCGAGGCCGACATCGCCGGCGTCGAGGAGATGCTGGATGCCTGCCAGTCCGGCGCGCCGCGCGAGGAATGGCACCGTGTCGGCACCGATTTCCATGTCGAGATCGCGCGCCTCTCCGGCAATCCCTTCATCGTCAAGGCGATCGCCGGCGCGATGACCCGGCTGTCGCGGGCGCGCTGGCTCGAAGTGTGGACCGAACCTTCGCGCGAGCAGGCCTGGCGCGAGCACCGGCGAATCCTCGGCTTCATCAAGGCCAAGGATCCGGATTCTGCCGCGCGCGAGGCCGCCGATCACATCACCGACACCCGCGATCGGCTGCTCCGTTCGCTGAACGAGGATCGCCGCGGCCTGCGGGCGCGCGGCTTCGCCGTCATCGGGCTGCGCTGACATGAACATCGAAGTCGATCGCGAAGCCCTGCTCGACGCCGGCCCCTGGAAGCGCAATCTGATCGTCTGCGTGATCGGTTCCTTCACGACCATCATCGGGATGACCCTGCTGCTGCCGTTCCTGCCGCTCTATGTCGAGCAGCTCGGCGTGACCGATCATGCCGCCATCGTGCAATGGTCGGGTGTCGCCTATGGCGCGACCTTCTTCAGCGCCGCGCTGACCGCGCCGCTGTGGGGACGGCTCGCGGATCGTTACGGCCGCAAGCTGATGCTGATCCGCGCGAGCCTCGGCATGGCGGTCGCGATGTCGCTGATCGGCATGGCGCACAATGTCTACGAGCTGGTCGGCCTGCGGCTGTTGACCGGCCTGCTCGGCGGCTACGCCTCGGGCTCGACCGTGCTGGTCGCGGCACAGACGCCGAAAGCGCGCTCCGGCTGGGCGATCGGCGTGCTGTCGGCCGGCATCATGGCCGGCAGCCTGGTCGGCCCGTTGATCGGCGGCGTGCTGCCCGGACTGATCGGCATCCGCGAGACCTTCTTCCTGATCGGTGGCGTCATCTTCATCACCTTCCTCGGCACGACGTTTCTGATCCGCGAGGGCGCGCGTCCGAAGACCGCGAAAGGCAGCAAAGCGCGCGGCGGCTGGGCGCTGGTTCCGGACAAGCGCCCGGTGATTGCAATGTGGGGCACCGGCCTGCTGCTGATGATCGCCAACATGTCGATCGAGCCGATCATCACAGTCTATGTCGCGCAACTGGTCGAGGCGCCCCAGGTGACGTTCGTGGCCGGTGTCGTGATGTCGGCGGCGGCCTTCGGCAGCCTGTTGTCGTCGTCGCATCTCGGCAAGCTTGCCGATCGTGTCGGCCACTGGCGGATCATCACCGTCTGCCTTGCGGTCTCGGCGCTGCTGCTGATCCCGCAGGCCTTCGTGGTCAGCGGCTGGCAGCTGATCGCGCTGCGCTTCCTGATGGGGCTGGCGCTCGGCGGCCTGCTGCCCTGCATCGCCAGCGTGATCCGCCACAACGTGCCTGATGCGGTCACCGGCAGCATGCTGGGCTATTCGATCTCGGCACAATATGCCGGCCAGGTGATCGGCCCACTCGCCGGCGGATTCATCGGCGGCCACATCGGCATGCGCGCGGTGTTCCTCGGCACCAGCGTGCTGATGGCACTCGGGGCGATCGGCAATTTCATCATCGAGAAGAAGGAGTAGTCGCCCGCCTGGCTTCGGCAGCGCTGCTCCGCTGCGCGATCAAATAGGAGCGAAACATGATCGTGAGCTGCTTTTCGGCCTCACGACGTGCAGCCGGGGACATCACCCGCTGGCAGAATGCCGGCACCGTCCCGTAGATCACGGCTGTGATGGTCTGGGCGATCACGCGCGGATCGACGAAACGGCTATCGCTGGCGGTCGACAGCATGGTCTCGATCGCCTTTTCACTCCGCCGGAGCGCCGCGTCGATCAGCTCGCGCGCGTCGAGCTCCATGGCGACGAGGGCAAGCGCGGGAGAGACTTCAGCTTGCGCCATCCTCGCGTTCAGATAGGCCTTCACCACGGTCTCGGCGATCTTCTCAACTGTCGCGCATCGGTTCTCGTCACACGCTTTCGCAATGGCGTCAGCCAGCACCGCCAGATGTCGTTCCAGCACCGCGAACAGCAGCGCCTGCTTGTTCGGGAAATATTGGTAAAGCGTTCCCACCGAAACGCCCGCGCGTCGCGCCACGCGCGTGGTGTTGAGGCGGATCGGACCATCGCTCAGCAGAACCTGAATGGTCGCCTCGAAAATGACGTCCACGGTGACCGCGGATCGGGCCTGACGCGGCAATTTCCGGCGGTTTAGCGTTGGTCGTGAGGCCTTTCCCATATGCGAATCCAAACCTGAAGAATGCTTCATATATCCGGCCCGTCGCTGTCGCTCCAGCCCTTCGGCAGGTTGCCGGCGAGTGTCTTTGGGAAAGAAATCAGGAGACGGAAATGGGTAGACTGGACGGAAAGGTCGCTGTCATCACAGGCGGCAACTCAGGAATGGGACTGGCGACGGCCAGGCTGTTCGCACGCGAAGGCGCCAAGGTCGTCATCACCGGCCGCGATCAGGCGACGCTCGACACCGCGGTTCAAAGCATCGGCCATGGTGCTGACGCCGTCCGCAGCGATATGTCGGTGATGTCCGATATCGACGCGCTTCGCGAACACGTCGCGAAGAAGCATGGCCACCTCGATATCATCTTTGCGAATGCCGGCGGCGGGCGGCCGAACCTGTTCGAGTACATGTCCGAAGAAGAGTTCGACTTCACGGTCGACACCAATTTCAAGGGCACCTACTTCACGGTGCAGAAGCTCCAGCCGCTGATGACATCGGGCGGGTCGATCATCCTGAACACGTCCACCCTGAGCACACAGGGCCGCCCCTATGTCAGCGTCTATTCGGCGACCAAGGCGGCGATTCGCTCACTGGCGCGGTCGCTCACCGCGGAACTGACCGAGAAGGGCATCCGGGTGAATGCAATGGCGCCTGGCCACATCGATACCGACCAAGCGCGCAAAGTGGGATTGAGCGAGGAGATGATCGAGCAGACCAAGATCCAGGTGCACGCCCAAATTCCAATGCACCGCAGCGGCACCGTCGACGAGATCGCGACAGCCGTCCTGTTTCTCGCCTCCGATGACTCGGCCTACGTCACAGGCACAGAGCTGTGCGTCGATGGTGGCTGGGCCCAGATCTGACGGAGCTCCCGGCCCTCTTCGCGAGGGCCCGCCCTGCTAGCCTCCTTTGCGAACCACCAAAACAGAAACGGCGCCCGAAGGCGCCGTTTCAATATTTTCCGTTAGAACTCGCTTCAGTGCGCCGTCAGGCCGCCGGAGGCTTCATCCGAAGCGTCCGGCTTGACGTCGACCTTGCTGGTCTCCTCTTCCCAGACGATCGGCGCGGGCACGCGGGTCAGCGCCTTGGCAACGACCTCATCCAGCCGCGAGACCGGAATGATCTCCATGCCGCCCTTGATCGCATCGGAAATCTCCGTGAGATCCTTGGCGTTGTCCTCCGGGATCAGCACCGTCTTGATGCCGCCGCGCGCCGCAGCCAGCAGCTTCTCCTTCAGACCGCCGATCGGCAGCACGCGACCACGCAGCGTGATCTCGCCGGTCATCGCGACATCGTGGCGGACCGGAATGCCGGTCATCACCGAGATGATCGCGGTGGCCATCGCGACACCCGCGGACGGACCGTCCTTCGGGGTTGCGCCCTCCGGGACGTGAACGTGGATGTCGCGCCGATCGAACATCGGCGGCTCGATGCCGTAGGTGATCGCACGCGAGCGGACGTAGGACGCCGCCGCCGAGATCGATTCCTTCATCACGTCGCGCAGGTTGCCCGTGACGGTCATCTTGCCCTTGCCGGGCATCATGACGCCTTCAATGGTCAACAGCTCGCCGCCAACATCGGTCCAGGCCAGGCCGGTGACGATACCGACCTGATCCTCGTCGTCGATCTCGCCGAAGCGATACTTCGGAACGCCGAGGAACTCTTCGATATTCGCCTCGGTGACCTTCACCGACTTCTTCTTGGAGATCATCAGCTCCTTCACCGCCTTGCGGGCGAGTGTGGAGAGCTCACGCTCCAGGTTACGCACGCCCGCTTCGCGGGTGTAGCGGCGGATCATCAACAGCAAGGCCGCGTCGTCGATCGACCATTCCTTGGAGTCCAGACCGTGCTTGGAGATCGCGCTCGGGATCAGATGCTTGCGCGCGATCTCGACCTTCTCGTTCTCGGTGTAGCCGGCGATCCGGATGATCTCCATGCGGTCCATCAGCGGGCCCGGAATATTCAGCGTATTCGCGGTCGTGATGAACATCACGTTGGACAGGTCGTAGTCGACCTCCAGATAGTGGTCGTTGAAGGTCGAGTTCTGCTCGGGGTCCAGGACCTCAAGCAGCGCCGACGACGGATCGCCGCGGAAATCGGCGCCCATCTTGTCGATCTCGTCCAGCAGGAACAGCGGATTTGAGGTCTTCGCCTTCCGCATCGACTGGATGATCTTGCCGGGCATCGAGCCGATATAGGTGCGGCGGTGACCGCGGATCTCGGCCTCGTCACGCACGCCGCCGAGCGACACGCGCACGAACTCGCGCCCCGTGGCCTTCGCGATCGACTTGCCGAGCGAGGTCTTGCCGACGCCGGGAGGGCCGACGAGGCACAGGATCGGTCCGGTCAGCTTGTTGGCGCGCGACTGCACCGCGAGGTACTCGACGATACGGTCCTTGACCTTCTCGAGCCCGTAGTGATCGGAGTCCAGCACCGCCTGCGCGGCCTCGAGGTCCTTCTTGACCTTGGACTTCTTGCCCCACGGGATCGACAGCAGCCAATCCAGATAGTTGCGCACGACGGTCGCTTCCGCGGACATCGGCGACATCTGCCTCAGCTTCTTCAGCTCGTGCTGTGCCTTCTCACGCGCTTCCTTGGAGAGCTTGGTCTTGGAGATCTTCTCCTCCAGATCGGCCAGCTCGTCGCGACCTTCGTCGTCGCCGAGCTCCTTCTGGATCGCCTTCATCTGCTCATTCAGATAATACTCGCGCTGGGTCTTCTCCATCTGGCGCTTGACGCGCGAGCGGATGCGCTTCTCGACCTGCAACACCGAGATCTCGCTCTCCATCAGGCCCAGCACCTTCTCCAGGCGCTGCGTGACGGACAACGTCTCCAGGATCGCCTGCCGATCGGCAATCTTGACCGCGAGATGCGAGGCAACGGTATCGCCGAGCTTGGCGAAATCGGTGATCGCCTGAACCACGCCGACGACTTCGGCGGAGATCTTCTTGTTCAGCTTCACGTAGCTTTCGAAGTCGGACACGACCGACCGCGCCAGCGCCTCGGCCTCGACCGAGTTGGCGTCAGTGTCGGCGAGTGCGACTGCGGTCGCCTCGTAATATTCGCTGCGGTCGGAATACTTTTCGACGCGCGCGCGCTCGAGGCCCTCGACCAGCACCTTCACGGTGCCGTCGGGCAGCTTCAGGAGCTGCAGCACGCTGGCGAGCGTACCGGTCTCGTAAATTGAATCGGGAGCCGGATCATCATCGGACGCGTTCTTCTGCGTCGCGAGCATGATCAGCGCGTCGTTCTTCATCACCTCTTCGAGGGCGCGGATCGATTTCTCGCGGCCGACGAACAGTGGCACAATCATGTGCGGGAAGACGACGATGTCGCGGAGCGGCAACACCGGATAGGAGTGGCTTTCGCCGTGGACGATCGTTGGCCGGGGTTTTGAGGTCGTCATGGCCTTATCCTTTTGTTTTGCCCCCTTGCTCGCAGTCCGCCTGCTTGCGCAACCGCCACAAGGTGCCTTGGTGATCCGGAAAAAGATTGCCGTCAGCAGCCGCTTATTCCG
Organism: Bradyrhizobium mercantei; assembly: GCF_001982635.1. Taxonomy (GTDB): domain Bacteria; phylum Pseudomonadota; class Alphaproteobacteria; order Rhizobiales; family Xanthobacteraceae; genus Bradyrhizobium; species Bradyrhizobium mercantei. Next base: position 138,907 of record NZ_MKFI01000001.1, read on the forward strand.
CATCGAAAAGCGACGAATCTCAACGCATGAGATCCCTCGCCGATAGCATTAGGTGGCTATCAGGCAGGGGGGTGTCAAGTCTGAGAAGTGCCCGGAAATTCAGGCTAAACAGGCATTTACTGCAATGCCAAAATGATCGCCGTTGCTACGCAACCGCGGCCGCCGGAGCGCCCGGCAGCCGTGCAATCTTGACAGGTCGAGACGACCGCCTTTAGGCGCTCGCGCTGCTCTCGACGGCGCGGTCGGAACGATCCGCGTAGATGTAGAGCGGACGCGCCGTTCCCTCGACGACTTCGCGCGAGATCACGACTTCCTCGACACCTTCCAGGCCCGGGAGGTCGAACATGGTCTCGAGCAGGATGCTCTCGAGGATCGACCGCAGGCCGCGCGCACCGGTCTTGCGCTCGATCGCCTTGCGGGCGACCGCGCCAAGCGCCTCGTCGGCGAAGGTCAGCTCGATGTTCTCCATCTCGAACAGCCGCTGGTACTGCTTCACCAGCGCGTTCTTCGGATCGGTCAGGATCTTCTTCAGCGAGGTCTCGTCGAGGTCTTCCAGCGTCGCAACCACGGGCAGACGGCCGACGAATTCCGGGATCAGGCCGTACTTCAGCAGATCTTCCGGCTCGACGTGACGGAAGATCTCGCCGGTGCGGCGATCCTCCGGCGCGAGCACCTGCGCCGCGAAGCCGATCGAGGTCGAGCGGCCGCGCGCGGAGATGATCTTCTCGAGGCCCGAGAACGCACCACCGCAGATGAACAGGATGTTGGTGGTATCCACCTGCAGGAACTCCTGCTGCGGATGCTTGCGGCCGCCCTGCGGCGGAACCGAGGCCACCGTGCCTTCCATGATCTTCAGCAGCGCTTGCTGGACGCCCTCGCCCGACACGTCGCGGGTGATCGAGGGATTGTCCGACTTGCGGCTGATCTTGTCGATTTCGTCGATGTAGACGATGCCGCGCTGCGCCCGCTCGACGTTGTAGTCGGCGGCCTGCAGCAGCTTCAGGATGATGTTCTCGACGTCCTCACCGACGTAGCCGGCCTCGGTCAGCGTCGTCGCGTCAGCCATGGTGAAGGGAACGTCGAGGATGCGGGCCAGCGTCTGCGCGAGCAGCGTCTTGCCCGAACCGGTCGGACCGATCAGCAGGATGTTCGACTTCGCCAGTTCGACGTCGTTGTGCTTGGTCTGATGGTTAAGCCGCTTGTAGTGATTGTGGACGGCGACCGACAGCACCTTCTTGGCATGGCTCTGGCCGATCACGTAGTCGTCCAGGACCTTGCAGATTTCCTTCGGCGTCGGAATGCCGTCGCGCGACTTCACCAGCGAGGATTTGTTCTCCTCGCGAATGATGTCCATGCAGAGTTCGACACACTCGTCGCAAATGAAGACAGTCGGTCCGGCAATCAGCTTGCGAACTTCATGCTGGCTCTTGCCGCAGAACGAGCAGTATAGCGTGTTCTTGGCGTCGCTCGTGCCGACCTTACTCATTCATTATCTCCGTCCGCCGTTCGATCTTGTTTGCCAGATCGACCCAATCCGGCACAAAACCGGGGTCTTGGGTAGATAGAGCAAATTCCGTACCAAAAAAGACCCTACGCAATACTGACCGTACCAATCACGGTTTATTCGAATCTCCGCGATCATAGCCGATGCATTACAGCCAACCATGCTGGCACCCGACTATCAAGAATTCGCTAATCGGATGCCCGGCTCAAGACCGTGACAATACCGTGATTTTCCACGATCGCACGTGGAATACGCGTCGAAATCCACGGAACGTTGCGGGATTACCACGCCGGACGATGAGCACGAAAGCGGAACTTTCCGCTCATGCTCATGCGCTTGCGGGGTACCCCGCCGTCCTGCTTTGCCGGTTATGTGAGGCGTCAATGTGGAGATCACAGGACGCCCCGGAATGCCTGCCCGGATCAGGCGGCCTTCGCTGAGGCCGGATCCTCGGGACGCTTGTCGATGACCTTGTCGACGAGGCCGAACGCCTTGGCGTCCTCGGCGGTGAGGAACTTGTCGCGCTCGAGCGCGTCCTCGATCGCCTTGTAGGTCTGGCCGGTGTGCTTCACATAGATCTCGTTGAGGCGCTTCTTGAGATTCAGGATCTCCTGCGCGTGCAGCATGATGTCGGTGGCCTGGCCCTGGAAGCCGCCGGAGGGCTGGTGCACCATGATGCGGGAATTCGGCAGCGTGAAGCGCATGTCCTTCTCGCCGGCGGCCAGCAGCAGCGAGCCCATCGAGGCCGCCTGCCCCGTGCACAGCGTCGAAACCGGCGGGCGGATGAACTGCATCGTGTCGTAGATCGCAAGGCCCGACGTCACCACGCCACCCGGCGAGTTGATGTACATCGAGATTTCCTTCTTCGGATTCTCGGCCTCGAGGAACAGCAGCTGCGCGACGATCAGCGTCGACATGCCGTCTTCCACCGGACCGGTGACGAAGATGATGCGCTCTTTCAGCAGGCGCGAGAAAATGTCGTAGGCGCGTTCGCCGCGATTGGTCTGCTCGACGACCATCGGCACGAGGTTCATGTAGGTTTCAACGGGATCGCGCATGAAAGAACCCAAGGGTTAGGGGTGATGCAGAACTTTGCTTAAGGCTACTGGCTCAAGGCTTAACCCAGATATGGGCCAATTTCCGGCCGACAAGACCGGGCACCTGGCCGCACTACCCATCTGGGCAGGTCGCGGAAGTTCAAGCTGATTCGCTTCCGCACGCCTAGCGACGGGGCCCCCCGCCAAGCGTGCTTTCGCGGTTCATCATTAACGCGAGGTGCCGGAATTAGGCGGCAGTTTTCTCGGCGTCTTCATCCTTGAACAGCTCATCCTTGGTGACCTTCTTCTCGGTCACGGTGGCGAGCTCGAGGACGAAGTCGACGACCTTGTCCTCGTAGATCGGGGCGCGGATCTGGGCCAGCGCCTGGGCGTTGCTGCGGTAGTAGTCCCAGACTTCCTTCTCGCGGCCGGGCATCTGGCGCGCACGCTCGATCACGGCGCGCGACACCTCGTCGTCGGTGACCGTGATCTTGTTCTTCTCGCCGATCTCCGACAGCACGAGGCCGAGGCGGACGCGGCGATCGGCGATCTTCTGGTACTCTTCCTTGGCCGCATCCTCGGTGGTGTTCTCGTCGGCGAAGGTCTTGCCGGAGGAGTCCATCTCGGCCTTGATCGAGTTCCACATCAGGTTGAACTCTTCGGCGACAAGCGACGGCGGCGCCTCGAATTTGTGGCTCTCGTCGAGCCGGTCGAGCAGCGCGCGCTTGACCTTCTGACGGGTCGCGCCGGCGAACTCGGCGGTCAGGCGCTCGCGGGCGGCTTCCTTCAGCTTGTCGAGCGATTCGAGGCCGAGCGTCTTGGCGAACTCGTCGTCGATCGTGGTCTCACCGGGCGCCTCGATCAGCGTCGCGGTGGTCTCGAACTCGGCCGGCTGGCCGGCGAGCTTCTCGTTCAGATAGTTCTTCGGGAAGCCGACCTTCAGCGTGCGGGTCTCGCCGGTGCCGATGCCGATCAGCTGCTCCTCGAAGCCCGGGATGAACTGGCCGGCGCCGATCACGACCTGGATGCCCTCGCCGGTACCGCCGTCGAACGCTTCACCGTTGATGGTGCCCTTGAAGCTGATGGTGACGCGGTCACCCTTCTCCGCCGTCCCCTCGGTCTTGGCGTTGTAAGGGCGGCTGCCTTCGGCGATGCGCTTGATGGCATCGTCGACGTCGGCGTCGGACACATCGACCACCGGCTTCTCGACCGAGAACGATTTGAAATCGGCGAGCTGGATCTGCGGCACGACTTCGATCGCGACCGTGTAGGTCAGGTCGGTCTTGCCCGACAGCAATTCCTCGACCTGGTCCTTCTCGGTCGGCATCGTGATCTTCGGTTCGCCGGCGAGGCGGAAGCCGCGATCCTCGAAGATCTGCTTGTTGGTGTCGCTGATGGTCTGGTCGATGGTCTCGGCCATCACCGAGCGACCGTAGATCTTCTTCAGATGGGCCACCGGCACCTTGCCGGGGCGGAAGCCGTTGAGACGGACCTTGTCCTTGAGGTCGACCAGCTTGGCGTCGGCCTTGGCATCGAGATCGGATGCCGGGACGCTGATCTTGAACTCGTGCTTCAATCCCTCGTTGAGGGTCTCGGTGACCTGCATGGTATCAATCTTCTTCCGCTTTTGCCGCGGCCCGAGCGGCCGTGGCAGTGTTCAATCTGTTCGACGCTTAAGCCTTGCGGCCTGACGTCTGTGGGTTCGGCGAACCCTCGTCCCCTTCGGGGCCCAAGGTTCTCCAAGAATTCGTCATGCAAACGCTGTAAGCGCTTGGTGCGGGCGGAGGGACTCGAACCCCCACAACTTTCGTCACTGGAACCTAAATCCAGCGCGTCTACCAGTTCCGCCACGCCCGCGCGAAAAGCATCCAGTCCGGCCGCGATGCCGCGGGCGGCCGGGCTTATAACATGCGCCCACCGGTTCGCAGCAAAAAAATGGCCGCTTGAGAGCCCGCCCTGCGACCGATCGCGACTGGACAGGTACACTTGAAAATGGTCCGCATCGGCCGGATGGCAAGTCCCCTAGCAAGTCCCGAATTTTCCCTCACCCGGCGCGACCTGATCGGCGCGCTCGGTGCCGCGGTCGCGCTTTGCCCCGCATGGCCGGCTACCGGCTCGGCGCAAGGCCGGACCGCGGTCGCGCTCCAGGCCAAAACCGACCGTATCTCGCTTCGTCCTGACGGGCCGGCAACCCCCATCTGGTCGCTCGGCAGCGGCGACCTCCGCTTCAAGCGCGGCGAGGTGCTGGACGTGACGTTTGGCAACGAGCTGCCGGTCCAGGCCGCGCTCGATTGCCGCGGGCTCGACGGTGTCCCGGCCGCCGAGCCACTGGCCTCGCGAGCGCCGCTTGCCGCCGGGGCAAAGGATACCTTCCAGCTGCCGCTTCGGCACGCCGGCACCTTCCTGTGCGAGCCGCTGTTCGGCGACGGCGGGACGGTGCCGGCACGGCCGCGCCCGCTGATTGTCACCGGCGCCTCGCCGGTTGCGGTCGATCGCGACGAGGTCCTGCTGATCGAGGAGTGGCGCCTGCGGCCGGATGGAACCGCGATTCCGGCCGGAAGCGATCCACAAGATTCGACGCCGATTCATACAATTAACGGAAAAACCTCATACGAGGTCTCGGCACCGGCCAACGCCCGCCTCAGACTCCGCTTTATCAATGGCAGCCAACGCAGTGTGCTGGCGGTCAAGCTGGAGAATCTCGACGTTCGGGTGATGGCGATCGACGGCCAGCCGGCCGAACCGTTCGCGGCCCGCAACGGTGCGCTGGTACTGGCTCCGGGAGGCCGCACCGACGTCTTCGTCGATGCCGCCGGGCCAGCCGGAACGAGCTTCGCGATCCTGCTCCACGACGGAAAGCAGGCCCGCCCGGTCGGCAAGCTCATCGTCTCGAACGAACCGCCAGTCCGCCCCGCGCCGTTCCCGCCGGCGCCGCCGCTCCCGGGCAACGACATGCCGGCCCAACTCGATCTCAAAAGCGCGGCAAGATTCGATCTGCCGCTCGGCACGCCGACCGAATGGTTCCGCCCGGCGGATTTCAAGCCGACGACGGCTCCGGCCTTTCAGGCCAAGGCCGGCCGGCCCGTCGTGCTGGCCCTGACCAACCGCGGTCTGATCGCCAGCGTTTTTCATCTGCATGGCCATCACTTCCGTCTGCTCGACAAGCTCGACGACGGCTGGAAGCCGTTCTGGCTCGACACGCTCGCGGTCGAACCGGGCCAGACCCAGCGCATCGCCTTCCTCGCCGAATATCCGGGCCGCTATCTGATCGAGCAGGTCGCGACCGATTGGGCCGCGCCGCGCCTGGTCCGATGGTACAGTGTGCAATAATAACCATAACAAGAAGAGGAAACACCCATGAGCCAGACGGTTGCAGCGATCCGCGGAGTGAAGGCGCGAAGCGTCGTGGTGCCGCTCAAGCGTCCGGTGAAGAACGCCTTCGGCGTGATCGATTCCGGCCCGCTGGTCCTGATCGATGTCGAGACCGATCAAGGCGTTACCGGCCGCAGCTACATCTTCGCCTACAGCAACCTCACACTTAACCCGCTTTGTCATCTGATCGAGGAGATCGGCCGCGAGCTCGTCGGCAAGCCGGTCGCGCCGTTCGACCTGATGAAGGCGATGGACGCCAGGTTTCGCCTGCTCGGATGGCAGGGGCTCGTGGGCATGGCGGTGTCGGGTCTCGACATGGCCTATTGGGATGTGCTCGGCCAGCTCGCCGGCCGTCCGCTGGTCGAACTGCTCGGCGGCTCGGTGAAGCCGATCAAGGCCTATGACAGCTACGGCGTGGTCGATCCCGTTGCCGACGAGCGCGCGCTGCGCCGTTCGCTCGACCAGGGCTTTCGCGGCATCAAGATCAAGGGCGGCGACGGTGATGCCGCCAATGACGAGCGTGTCGTGAAGGGTGCGCGCGCCCTGCTCGGCCCCGACGTCGCGCTGATGATCGACTTCAACCAGTCGCTCGACCCGGCCGAGGCCACGCGCCGCATCGCCCGCCTTGCGCCCTACGATCTGCACTGGATCGAGGAGCCGGTGCCGCAGGAAAGCCTGTCCGGACACGCCAAGGTTCGCGAGACCTCGCCGACGCCGATCCAGGCCGGCGAGAACTGGTGGTTTCCGCGCGGCTTTGCGGAAGCGATCGCAGCCGGCGCGTCCGACTTCATCATGCCCGACGTGATGAAGGTCGGCGGCGTCACCGGCTGGATGCAGGTCGCAGGACAAGCCGACGCCGCCTCGATCCCGATGTCGAGCCATCTGTTCGCCGAGGTCAGCGCGCATCTGCTCGCGGTGACGCCGACCGCGCACTGGCTCGAATTCCTCGACTTTGCCGGCGCGATCCTGGCAAAGCCCGCCGAGATCACGGACGGCGCAGTGACCGCGCGCGGTCCCGGGCTCGGCATCGAATGGAACGAGGCAGCAGTTGCGAAGTATCTCGTGAGCTAGCGGCGGACTGGTGGCTGCCCGCTTCACCTTCGCGAAGCATTCATGTAGGCCATCAGGACACGGGAGCGCCCAATGGCCACCAACGACAAGCTGACGCTCAAATTCCGTTGCCCAACGGAGCTTGAGGGATTGATACCGCGGCCGATCCCGGCGGCGCAGGGCGTTCCCGACTGGCTCAAGGCCATGCCGGCGACGGCGTTCAGCTCGATCAACCTGCACGACGAGGATACCATCAAGCGCTGCCCACCATTCGTCGACGCGATGACCTGCGGGTTCCTGCTGCCGCTGGTCTGCGATCTCAAAGTGGAGGACGGCCAGATCACCTGGGACCAGGACCTGCCGCCGGGCGGCATGCCGGAATTTCCCCGTTCGCCGATCGGTTTCCACGATCCGGGTCAGGTCACGGGCACGCCTCTGTTCGAAGAGGGCCGCTTCTTTCTCAAATTTCACAATCTTTGGACCGTCGAAGCCCCGGAAGGCTACGCCGTCTACTTCACGCATCCGGTCAATCGCTTCGACCTGCCATTCACCACGCTGAGCGGCCTGGTCAATTCCGATCTCTATGCCGACAATTGGGTGCACTTTCCGGCGTACTGGCACGATCGGAATTTCAAAGGCGTGCTCCCGAAGGGGACGCCCATCGCGCAATGTATTCCGGTCAAGCGGGACGACTGGACCGCGCAGGCATCGCCGTTCACCGAGGATGACGCCAAGCGCGTCGGCGAACTGCGGACCGAACTCAGGCGGCAGCCCAACCTCTACCGCAGAAACTTCAGGGCTTGAGGCGCGACGAGATTTCGTCCGCTGCGCTCAGCCTGATTGTCCGCCGAGGAATTTCGCGGCATCAGTCTGGGAGAAGAAGAAGCGGCCATGCGATCCCGAGGCCATGACGACGACCGCGCGTCCCAATAACTGGGGCTGGCCACGAATGACAGCGCGCAGCGCGGCCTCGGCAGCGTCGCGCTCACCCTGCTCGAAGAGCGACGTCGCAAGATGGGCGCGGATCGAGCGATCGTCCGGATACAACGCGAGCACGCGGCGGAACGCATCCGCGGCCGCGGCGTAGTCGCCGTGAACGATCAGAACCCGTCCGAGCTGGGTAAGAACATCGGGGCGTCCCGGCGCAGCATCGTGTGCGGATTGCAAGACACTCAGGGCTCGCGCGATTTGATTGACGTTATGCAACATGCGCCCGAGGTCGAGCTTCAGATCGACGCTGTCAGGCGCCAGCGCGAGGCCCGCCTCGATCGCGCCGATCGCCTCGTAGTATTGACCGGCCTTGGCGAGCTGCCCGGCGAGTTCCTGAAACGAGGGAAAATATGGCGGGCGGCGCGCCGCCGTGCGCCGAAGCTGCGCGATCCCGTCGGTGACCCGCCCGGCACCGCACAGCAGCGCGCCGAGCAAGGTCTCAACCTCGGCATCGTCACCGCGCCGCGCAACCCGCTCGAGCGGGGCAATCGCCTCGCCGCCCCGATTCTGCCCCATCAGCGCATGCGCGAACAGAAGCGCGGCGTGTCTGTCCGTGCGGTTTGATTTCAGGATGCCTGTCGCAATCTGCTCCGCCTGAGCAAACTGCTGCGCCCGCAACGCCAATGCGCCTTGTTGCAGCGCCTGAGCGAAGAAATTGTTCTGCCTGCCACTCACGAGCGAGATTCACGGTGCCGAGGGAATGTTATCGGGCTTTAGCCCGCATCTCCCGACGCGTCCACCGGAAGTATCGTGGGGAAGAGTTGCGTCGGGCTGTCTCGGCCGCTTTCTCTTCGCTTCGCTCCCTGCGGCTACCAGACCTCGCCGAACGGACGCAGTTCGACGAGGAACGACCACGTGGAGCGGTCCTGGTGGGCAACCCGGAACATTTCTTCGGCGATCGCCGAAGGCTTGGCGAAGAAGTCATCCGGCTTGTCGGGCGCCAGCACCGGGCGCGTGCGCGGCGTGTCGATCGAGGCGTCGATCAGGATATAGGCGACGTGAATGCCTCGGGGCCCGAACTCACGCGCCATCGATTCCGCGAGAATCCGTTGTGCCGCCTTGGTCGAGGCGAAGAAGCCCCAATTGGTCCTGCCCCGGATGGACGAGGTATTGCCGGTCACCAGGATCGCGCCCTCGCCCGCTTCCAGCATCGCTGGAAGCGTCTCGCGAGCGAGATGCAGCAATGCCGTGGTGTTGACCCGGAAATTCCTTTCAAGATCGTTCGGGTCCATCGCAAGGATGCTGCCCCGGGTCGCGCGCAACGCGTTGTGAACCACGATCTTGGGCGCGCCCATCTCCACCTTGATGCGCGCGACGGTCTTGATCAGGCCGTCGAGATCGCCAACGTCACACGGGTAGGCCCGTGCGTCCTCGTATTTGCGAGCCAGCACATCGAGGTTATCGGCATTGCGGGCCAGCATGGCGACCTGGTAGCCGCCCTCGCTGAAACGCTTGGCGATCTCGGCGCCGGTGCCATGCTCGGGCCCGACGCCGGTGACGATGCAAACTGGTTTGCTCATGGTGATCTCCTTAGAGCTGGAAGGTCGGGCGCGCCGACACCTTGGCGAACCAGGCAGCGACGGCCGGATAGCGTGCGGCAATGTCCATCTCCAACGCGTACGTCAAACGCACGGCGAAGAATCCGGTAATGTCGGCGACGGTGAACTCCGGCCCGGCGACGAATTCGTTCCTGGCGATATGGGGCTCGATGCGGCCGAGCAAGATTTCCATCATTTCCTTGCCGCGGGTCACCATTGCCGGCAGTTGCGGCAGACCAGTGCGTGTACCCGGCACGACCTTGCCGGCGAACATCGGCACATGGTTGCGCACCGCGTGCACCATCGGGACCAGGCCATCCAGTTCGAAGCGCCGCAGCCACATATCGATCATGGCGCGCTCCACCGCCGTGCGGCCGAACAACGCCGGCTCCGGATGCAGTTCCTCAAAGTAGCGGCAGATCGAAACCGACTCCGCAATCACGGTGCCATCGTCCAGTTCAAGAAACGGCACGCAATGGAACGGATTCTTCGCGGTGAACGCTGCGGCGAACTGATGGTCGTCGCGCACGTTCAATTGTTCAATCGGGACGTCGAGTCCCTTTTCGGCCAGAAAGATTCGAACACGCTGGGCGCTGGCTGCCGGCCCGAAGCCATAAAGCCTCATTGACGTTCCCCCTAATAGCCGCTGGCGAAGCGCGGCAACATTACGAGCTCGTCGACCGGAGCGACGGCATCGTCCTCGAGCGAGATCCAGCGCTTGCCCTGCTCATCCCTGACGCTCCAACGCGGCTATCATTTGGGCGAAATTGGTCCGTGTCACCGCGTCCATTGCTGTCGTGCCTTTCCCGCCTCAAGCACTGAACACGCCGACCTCGTCGAGGCTCGGATAGTCCGTGTAGCCGCGCTCGGTGCCGCCGTAGAACGTTGATCGATCCGGCTCGTTGAGCCGGGCGCCGAGCGCGAGACGCCGCGGCAGATCGGGATTGGCGATGAAGGCGCGCCCGAACGCGACAAGGTCAGCCGTGCCGGCGGAGAGCGCCCGCTCCGCGGTTGCGGCGGTGAAGCCGCCCGACACGATGAACGGCCCGGGGAACAACGGGCGCAGCAGCGTGGCGACGGACTGCGGTGCCGCGTCGTCGGTCTGATCCACCAGACCGGCGCGCACCCGCGCCTCGATCAGGTGCAGGAAGCCAATTTGACGTGCGCCAAGCTCCTGGATCACGTGCGTGTACAGACCCATCGGGTCACTGTCTGCGACATCACCGACACTGCTGAACGGCGACAGCCGAACGCCGATGCGATTGGTCGGCCATACGTCCGAGACGGCATCGAGGACTTCAAAGAGCAGCCGCGCGCGGTTTTCGATCGAGCCGCCGTAGCGGTCGGTGCGATGATTGGTCTTGTCCTCCAGAAACTGTTGAAGCAGATAGCCGTTGGCCGCATGAATCTCGATGCCGTCGAATCCGGCCTGCTTGGCATTCTCCGCGGCCTTGCGGTAGTCGGCGACAATCTGCGCGATTTCGTTCAACTCGAGCGCGCGCGGCGTCTCATAAGGCGCGCGCTGAAAATCGCTCTTGAAGGCATTGCCCGCCGGTCGGATGGCGGACGGTGCAACGGGAAGGCCTCCGTCCTTCTGGAACGAGGAGTGCGATATCCTTCCCACGTGCCACAATTGCAGGAACATCACCCCGCCGCGACCCTTGACCGCCTGCACGACGCTCCGCCACGCAGCGACCTGGTCCGCAGTGTAAATTCCCGGCGTCTGGGGGTAGCCCTGCCCCTGCTGAGAGATCTGGCTCGCTTCGGCGATGATCAGCCCGCCTTCGGACGCGCGCTGGCCATAATAGGTCGCAGCGAGCGGCGACGGCACGCCGTTGGCTGCGCGCATCCTGGTCAACGGTGGCATCACGACGCGGTGCGCGAGCCGAAAGGCTCCAAGCTGGAACGGAGTTGAAAGCTTCATATTCTCTCTCCAATATGACCGGTCATCTTAACTGCGGGACAAGTTAATGCCGCCGGCTCTTTGATACCCATGGCTCTCGATGGCTCAGGTGAAGATGCTTGCGAACACCACGCGTTCGAACTGATCGAACGGCGACTTGTCCTGCTCGACCTTGGACCTCAGCACTGCGCCCTCCCAGGAGTTGACCAGGAATGTCGCAATGGTCGCCGCAGGCAGGCGCGGCTGGACGCGGCCGGCCTTCTCGGCCTCGCGCACGCAGGATTCGATCGCGCGGCTCCAGGCAGCGTAGATCTCGGCCAGGCGATCGCGGACCTCCTTGCTCTGCACGGAAAGTTCCGCACTGAAGTTCCCAATCATGCATCCGGTTTGGAAGTTCTGACGGATGGCAAGGTCCGACAAGCCACGAAAAAAACGACGAAGCCGCTCCACGGGGTCGACGCTTGCGTCGCTCAGCTGCGCGCGCCGAGCGGCGCCGTTCTGCCAGTACCGCTCCAGCGCCTCCAGCGCCAAAGCTTCCTTGCTCTCGAAGTGATTGTAGAACGATCCCTTCGGCACGCCGGCGGCATCCGTGATGTCCTGAACGCCGGTTCCGTTGAAGCCATGCCGATGCAAGGTCTGCAACCCCGCCTCGATCAATTGTTCCCGGACGCTTGGTCTTGCCATGCTCTGATCTCCTGAGCATTCAATATGACCGGTCGTCTTAAATGTCAAGGGCTACGCCCGGACGCAGTTCGGCGCGGACCGGGACAAGCGCGGGCTGCATGCTGTAGTGTTCAGCCCGATCGGCGTGCCGCCGAGCGAACCTGACACCGTGTGAACTCAGATCGGAGAACAGGGATGGCACAGTGTATCGTCGTCGTTCAATTCGACCTTCCGAAGCGAACTGAAGAACAGGCCATCAGGGGCGGCATGGGCACCGCCCCCATCTATCGAAAGCTCGCGACAAAGGGGCTGATCCGCAAAGACTACCTCAACGGCGAGGCCGGCACCGGCGGCGTCTATCTGTGGGAGAGCCGAGAGGCGGCCGAGGCTTGGTTTACCGAAGCCAAGATCGCCGAGCTCACCGAACGGTTCGGAGCGCGGCCACGGCTGACCTGGTACGACACGCACGTCACCGTCGACAATCTCAAGGGCGAGACCCGGGTGAACCAAACCACGCTGATTTCCGCAGCGGAATGAAATCGACCTGAGGTCAGCGCCGAACGCCCGCATCTGAGCACAGTGCGGGCGCTGTAACGCGGCTGTTTCCCACCGGAGCCTCTGGCCCGACGCCTACTCCCCGCCTCCGGCGATCCCGCCGGTGCTCGGATGCAGCTTGCCGCGCGCCTGCGCCGGCGACGCCTCGCCGTCCATCACTTCCGGCCGCAATGCCTCCAGCGGCCGCTTGCGGGTCTCGATGCCGAGCACGGCAACCGCGATCGCCTGCACGACCAGCAGCCCGGCCACGACAGAGACGACGCCGGTGACGCCGAACCGGGTGAACAGCTCGACCACGATGAACGGCGTCACGATCGACATCAGGCGACCCGCGGTGTTGCAGATGCCGGACCCGCGCATCCGGAGCTCGGTCGGGAACAGCTCGGGGATATAGAGCCCCCAGGCCAGTGCCAACATCACCGCCACCGTGAAGACCAGCAGGAAGCCGATCACGACGAACGCAACGGGATTGATGAACATCGGATAGATCAGCCCGAGCCCGGCGGCGGCGAGCGACAGCACGATCAGCGACGGCTTGCGGTCGATCTTCTCGCCGATCCACATGCCCGACAGCGTGCCGAGCGGGCTGCCGAGCGTCATCAGCATGGTGTAGCCGAGCGATGACGACAGGTTGATGCCCTGCTTGACGAAGAAGGTCGGGATCCAGGCGATGAAGCCGTAGACCGCGGTGTTGAGCCCGATCAGGATCACGCAGCCGACGACGGTGCGCGCAATCAGCGCGCGCGAGAACAGCCGCGTGAAGCTGACGTCCGGCTGCACCGGCGCGGGCTGATAGGCCGGAGCCGGCAGCGTCCTGCCCTTGCCGACCTCCTGCTCGATCGCCGTCAGGACGGCCTCCGCTTCCGCGCTCTTGCCCTGGGTCTCGAGCCAGCGCGGCGATTCCGGCAGCGAGCGCCGCAGGAACCAGACGATCATCGCGCCGATGCCGCACAGCGCGAACATCCAGCGCCAGCCGAGATGCGGGATGACGACCCAGCCGACCAGAGTTGCGACGAACAGCGCGCCATTGGTGCAGGTCGCAAGCGCCGCGCCCCAGCGGCCGCGCTGCTGCGGCGGGATGAATTCGCTGAGCACGACATAGCCGACGACGATCTCGGCGCCGAGCCCGAGCCCCATCACGAAGCGCGCCGCGATCAACCAATTCATCGACGGCGCAAGCGTCGCCGCCAGCGCGCTGATGCCGAAGATCAGGAGGTTGGCCTGGTAGGCGAATTTGCGGCCAAAGCGGTCTCCAGCAACGCCCGCCAGCCAGGCGCCGATCAGCATTCCGACAAAGGTCGCGGAGATGAAGCGCGCATTCTGGGCGAGGTCGGAATATCCGGACTGCACCAGCGCACCAAGAATGCTGCCGGCGAGGAAGATCTCGAAGCCGTCGACGAACAGTCCGGCGCCGATCAGCGCGAAGATCCGGTAGTGAAATCCGGCGATCGGCAATCTGTCGAGCCGCCCACCCGCGTTGACGCCTGTCGTGGTCAATTCAGCCTCCCTGATTTTGATTTTGTTTTGATCGTTGTCTGCGTCGAATTTTGTGCCGTTCTATCCGGTCGAGACGCGCGCCTCCTCGTCGGCGCTTGCATGCACGGCCTGCGGCCGCGGCAGACCGAGATTTTCGCGCAGGGTGTCGCCCTGGTACTCGCGCTGGAACAGGCCGCGGCGTTGCAACTCGGGCACCACGAGGCGCACGAAGTCCTGATAGGTGCCGGGCACATGGGTGGCGGCGATGACGAAGCCGTCGCAGCCGCCTTCCGCGAACCAGCGCTCCATCTGGTCGGCGACTGCCTTGGGCGAGCCGACGAAGGTCGGCAGCTCGGCGAGCGTTCCCCGGCCGCTGAACTGGACGAAGTCGCGCGGGGTCGGATTGGGCTTGCCGCAGAGGTTCATGACGCGGTCGCGGATCGCTTGCAGCCCGCTGATCGAGGCGAGCTCATCGGACGTGAACGGCTCGTCCATCGGCTTGGCCGCGAAGTCGTAGTTCAAGACCTCCGACAGCAGCGTCAGCGCGTCGATCGGCTTGGCGAGGGCGTTGATCGTCGCGAATTTGTCCTCGGCCTCGGCCTGGGTCTCGGCGACAACCGGATAGACCGCCGGCGCGATGCTGATGTCCCTGCCCGTCTTGGCGAGCGTTCCCTTCAAATCGGCATATTGCTTCTTCGCAATGTCGAGATTGGGATAGATCACGAAGATCAGCTCGCCCCAGCGTGCCGCGAACGTCTTGCCACGGCCGCTCTGCCCGGCCTGGATGATCACCGGATGCCCCTGCGGCGAGCGCGGCACGGTAAACGGCCCGCGCGAGCGGAAGAACTGCCCGTGATGGTCGAGCCGGTGGACCTTGGCCGGATCGGCGAACAGCCCGCTCTCGCGGTCGAAGCTGACCGCGCCGTCCTCCCAGCTGTTCCAGTGCCCGAGCACGACCTCCATGAACTCATCGGCGCGGTCGTAGCGCAGATCGTGGCTGAGATGCTGCGAGGCGCCGAAATTCGCGGCCTCGGAGTCATTCAGGGAGGTGACCACGTTCCAGGCGGCGCGGCCGTTCAGCAGCAAATCCATGGTCGCGAACACGCGCGCGACGTGGAACGGTTCGTAATAGGTGGTCGAATAGGTCACACCGATGCCGAGCCGCTCGGTCGCCAATCCCATCGTCAATGCAACCGAGACCGGATCGAGCTTTGCCGCGCGCACGCCGTGACGGATGGTCTCGCGGAAATCGTCACCGAAGCGATCGGGGATCGCGAGCCGGTCGTCGAAAAAGGCGAGATGGAATTTGCCGTGCTCCAGCGTGCGGCCGATCTCCTGATAATAGTCGCGGGAGAACCAGTTCGGCTTGGAGTCCGGATGGCGCCACGAGGCGGGATAGTTCGAGCAATTCTGGGCTTGCAGGAAGCCGATCAGTTTCATCTGCCTGGTCATGGCGTCGTTCTTTCGTGGCCGCGGAAGAATAGATTCATGTCAGATCACCCCGTCGCTGCGCAGCGCGGCGAGCGCCGCCGCCGTCGCGCCGGCAAGCGAGGTCAGGATCTCGTCGGTGTGAGCGCCGAGCGCCACGCCGGCATGTTTGAACTGCGGCGGCGTGCGGGACATTTTTGGCATCGCGCTCGGCACCGCGATCGGCCCGGCGCGCGAGGGCACCTCGGCGATGTTGCCCCGGGCGCGGTATTGCGGGTCGGCAAAGATGTCCGCGATGCTGTAGATCGGCCCGCAGGGCACGTCGTAGCGCTCGCATTCCGCGAGCGCCGTTTCGAGCGGCATGGAGCCGATCCAGGCGGCGACCATGCCATTGACCTCCTCGCGCCGTTCGAGCCGGCCGGCCATCGCCGCATAGCGCGGATCGGTCGCAAGTTCCGGCCGCTGCATCGCCTGCGCCAGGCGCTCGAACATCTTGTCGCTCGAACAGGCCAGCGCCACCCATTTGCCGTCGGCGGTCTGGTAGTGGCTGTGCGGCACGACGTTGACCGTGTCGGCGCCGAGCCGCTCGCGGACGAAGCCGGTCTTCGCAAACACAGTCGCCATCTCGTCGAGCAGCCGGAACACCGATTCATAGAGCCCGATGTCGACCACCTGGCCGTGTCCGGTGGCGTCGGCATGACGCAGCGCCAGCAGCACGCCGAGTGCGCCCCAAAGCCCCGAGATATAATCGGCAAGCGAGGTCGAGCCCGGCATCACCGGCTGCCGTCCCGCCTCGCCGGCGAGATAGGCGAGCCCGCTGAAGCCGTGCGCGATCCGGGCAAAGCCGGGCTTGTCGCGCAGTGGGCCATCCTGCCCGTAGGCGCTGATGCGCAGCATCACGAGCTTTGGGTTGATCTCGGCGAGCGCCTCGAAGCCGAGGCCCCATTTTTCCAGCGTGCCGGGCCGGAAATTCTCCAGCACGACGTCGGACTGGCGAACCAGCTCGCGGAACAGCGCAGCACCCTGCGCACTACGCAGGTCGAGCGTGACCGACTTCTTGTTGCGGGCCTCGCTGAGCCAGACATAGGTGTCGCCGCATTCGCTCGGCGTGCCGAAGCGGCGCAGCGGATCGCCGGAGCCCGGCTGCTCGATCTTGATCACCTCGGCGCCAAAATCCGACAGCACCGTGCCGCAGAACGGCGCCGCCACGAAGGTCGCGATGTCGAGCACGCGAATGCCCGCCAGCGGTGGCTCATGCGACATCGCGTGCTCCTTCCCTCCCCGCGACGGCCAGGATCGCCTCTTGGCGGTCGATGATCGCCTGCGCACGCTTCAGCACGGCGAGATCGATCAGCACGCCGTCCTGGCCGAAGGCCCCGTCGCCGCCGGCACTGGCGGATTGAATCTTCGCCGTGATCTCGCGTGCCCAGGCGATCTCCCGCGCCGTCGGTGAGAACACCTCGTTCGCGGTCTCGAGCTGCGACGGATGGATCGCCCATTTGCCCTCGAAGCCGAGCGCGGCGGCCCGCGCAGCGCTGGCGCGAAAGCCCGCGGCGTCGCCGAAATTGGCGTAGGGGCCGTCGATCGCCCGCAGGCCGTGGGCGCGGCAGGCATTGGCGATGCGGGCGAGCGCGAAATGCCACTGATCGTTCCAGTGCACATGCCGTGTACCGCTTTCGCCGGCATCGGTGAGAACAGCGTAGCGCGGATCTGAGGCGCCGATGACCTCGCCGCAGGTGCGCAGGTCGATCGAATAGTCGCCGATGCCGAAGATGACCGCCTCCAGCCGCTCCGACGCCTGCACGATGTCCTCGACATTGGCGAGGCCGAGCGTGGTCTCGATCAGGATCTCGATGCCGAGCGGCCTTGCCCGCGGGAACTCGCGTTCGAGGCCGGTCAGCAATGCGTCGACGAAGCGGACGTCGAAAGGCGTGCCGACCTTCGGCACCATGACGAGGTCGAGGCGCGGCGCGCGGCTGACGATCTCGATGATGTCGCGATGCGCCCATTCGGTGTCGAGGCCGTTGATCCGCACCGCCAGCGTCTTGCTGCCCCAGTCGATCCGGTTCAGCGCCTCGATCGCGAGCTCGCGCGCCTCCACCTTGCGCGGCGGCGCAACCGCGTCCTCCAGATCGAGAAAGATGAAATCGGCCGCGCCACTGGCCGCGCGTTCGAAGAAATGGGTCGAGGTCGCGGGAACCGCGAGCTCGGAACGCTGGACGCGGCGCGTGCGCGGCTTGGTGACGGTGAAGGACATTGGAGCATCTTTTCTGCATCGCGCCGCAGGATCGTCTCCCGCGGCCAACGCAAACATGCTAGATGTCCAGCACTGATCTTTCTAACGAGATTATCTTAAGAACTGTTCAGTTCCTCCGATTAATCGGCGGATCGCCGCAAGAGGCCAATCGATGTCGCAGATCAATTTCAAGCTGCTGCACATGTTCATCGCGGTTGCCGAGAACAAAAGCTTTCGTCAGGCCTCCGAGCAGCTCAATCGCTCGCAATCCGCGGTCAGCATGCAGATCAAGCTCCTGGAAGACCAGGTCGGCGCCGCCCTGTTCCACCGCACCACGCGGCGCGTCGAGCTGACCGCCGAGGGGCTGCAACTGCTGACCCATGCGCGGCGCGCGCTCGGTGAATGGGAGAACGGCTTGCGCGAGATCCGAGAGGTGATCGACATCCAGCGCGGCACGCTGTCGCTCGCCTGTGTGCCGACCATTGCCGCGACCATCCTGCCGCAGGCGCTGCATGCCTTCCAGGCGAGCTATCCCGGCATCAACATCAATCTGCGCGAGCTTGCGGCGGAAGATATGTTGGACTGCCTGCGCCGCCGCGAGGCCGATTTCGGCATCGGGCCGGAGATGGAGGGTTCGACCGAGTTTCAGTTTGCGCCGCTGTTCAACGATCCGATCTATGCGCTGGCGACAAAAGCGTTTCCGTTTCGCAAGCGCAGCGCAGTCGACCTCACCGAATTGTCCGCCTACCCGATCCTGCTCAATTCCAAATCGGCGGCGTTGCGCTCGATGCTGGAGCGCGCGCTCGCGGTGCGCAACCTGCAAATGAAGATCAAATTCGAGGTCGAGCACAGCTATACGCTGGCCGCGCTGGCCGGCGCCGGCCTCGGCGTCGGCATCCTGCCCAAGGTGGCCCTGCCGCGACCGGTCAGGAAAACGATGCAGGCGCTGCCGATCGTCAATCCGACGCTGGAGCGCACCGTCTGCATCGTCTCGCTGCGCGGACAATCATTCTCGCCGGCTGCGAGCGCGCTGACGTCAGTGGTTCACAAGTTCCTCAAGCCGCGCTCCTGAGCCGCTGCATTCACGTCGATCATCTCACCGGAGCGAGCGCGCGGAATGCGCCGCCGAAATAGACCAGCGGCGCCTCGCCCTCACGCAGATGCATCGCGCGGACCGCGCCGACGAAGATCGAATGCGTGTCATGCGCATGCTCGTCGATCAGTTCGCAATCGAGCCCGATCAGCGCGGCCTTCAGGATCGGCGCGCCCGTTGCAAGCGACAGCCAGCCATCGCCGTCGCCGAAACGATCGTCCCGCTCGATGCCGCGGCGGCCCGCGAACACGTTTGCCAGTTCCGCCTGGTCGGCATGGAGCATGTTGACGCCGAACGCCGCCGTGCGCCGGATCAGCCCATGCGCACTCGCCGAGCGGTTGACGCAGGCGATCAGCCGCGGCGGCGTGTCCGACAGCGAGCAGACCGATGTCGCGGTCATCCCGGTCCGGTCGCCTGGCCCGCCCGCGGTCAGGATCGTCACGGCGCCGGCATGATGGCGCATGGCCGCGCGATAGGACGCAGGGTCGACGCCAGCGTAAGGCGGAGCGGCGGTTCGCGAGGCTGAAGAAAGCAGGTTGCTCGGTGCGTTCATCTGACGGTTCCACGCTCGGTGACGACGAAGCCGATCCTATAGGCCAGCCGGATCGATCGCAGAAACGCAAATATCTAACCAGTTGTTCAGCTTACCCGATCAATGCCCGCCGGCCGCGCGCGTCCAGAGATAGCGGACATCCGGCTCCTTCTCCTCGTTGCGGCTGCCGTCGTTTTCCTCGACGGACACAAAGCCGCGCGCCTCGTAGAAGCGACGCGCCCGCGCGTTGCGCTGAAATGTCCAGAGTTGCAGCCGGTCCGCGCCCTGCTGCGCGGTCGCGAGCAGCGCGCCGCCGATCCCGTGCCCCTGCGCGGCCGGCAGCACATAGAGCTGTTCGATCCAAACATCCGCTCGCGATAGAACCAGCGGTCTTCGTCGGGCGTGTGCAGGCCGGCGAGCCAGGGCAGCGCATCGTCGAACGCCGCACGATGCACACGCGCGGCAGCGTCCATGTCGGCGAGCGCGAGCGGCCTAATACTCAATCCCGAACTCATCGTAGAGGCGGCGGAACACGGCCGGCAGTACTTCGGTGAGATCCTCGGCGATCAGCCCGGGCCCCGCCTCGCTGCCGCCCTCACCGTGCAGCCACACGCCGATGCTGGCGGCCTCGAAGGCCGCGACGCCCTGCGCCAGGAAGCCCGCGATGATGCCGGACAGCACGTCGCCGGCGCCCGCCGTGGCAAGCCACGGCGGCGCGTTGGCGGCGATGGTGGCGCGGCCGTCGGGAGAAGCGATCACCGTATCGGCGCCCTTCAGCAGCACCACCGCGCCGGAGCGCTCGGCCGCCGCACGCACGCGCTCGAGCTTGGAGCGGCCGGGATGCTTGTTGGAGATGTCGCTGAACAGCCGCGGGAACTCGCCCTCATGCGGGGTGAGCACCACCTGCTGACCGTCGCTCGCCTTGATCGCCTCGAAAAGCCGGTCGGGCGAACCGGCAAAACTCGTCAATGCGTCGGCGTCCAGCACCAGATGCCGCTGCGCCGACAGCGCGGTGTGCACGAAGTCGCGGGTACGTGCGCTGACGCCGGCACCGGGACCGATCACGCAGGCATTGAGGCGCTTGTCGTCGAGCAGCTCGGCGAACTGGATCGGGTTGTCGACCGCGCGCACCATCACCGCGGTCAGCGCCGCCGCGTTGACAGCAAGCGCATCGCGCGGCGAGGCCAGCGTCACGAGACCGGCACCGGCGCGCAGCGCTGCGCGCGCGGCGAGCCGCGCCGCGCCGGTCGAGGCGATATCACCCGAGACCACGACGGCGTGGCCCCTCGCGTATTTGTGGCCGTCGATCCGCGGCACCGGAAACGACCAGCGCCAGGCTTCCGGCGCATTCTCCGCGGTCAGCGGCTTGATCTCGTCGAGCACCTGCGCGTCGATGCCGATATCGGCGACGCGGACCCGGCCGCAATACATCCGCCCTGGCAGCAAGAGATGCGCGGGCTTCTTGCGGAAGAACGTGACGGTTTCGGTCGCCTGCACCGCCGCGCCCAAGACAGCACCCGTGGTGCCGTTGATGCCGCTCGGCAGGTCGACCGCCAGCACCGGCGTACCGTTGGCATTGATCGCCGCAATCATCTCCAGCGGGTCGCCCTTCACCGGACGGTTGAGCCCGGCGCCGAACAGCGCGTCGATGATCAGCGCCGGCTTGCCGAGCGCCTGGGGGTTGAACGGCAGCACCGGATACTTCCAGCCCTTCGCCGCCAGCGCCGCGTCGCCCTGCAGGCTGTCGCGCTCGCAGAGCAGGATCACCGAGACCTCGCGGCCCCGCGCGGCGAGCTCGGCGGCGGCGACAAAGCCGTCACCGCCATTGCTGCCGCGGCCGGCGACCACGACGATCGGACCCTCCTCGACCAGGTCCATCGCCGCTTCCGCGACGGCCTGGCCGGCGCTCATCATCAGCGCGAAGCCCGGCGTGCCGGCGGCGATGGTCAGCCGGTCGGCACGCTCCATCTCGGTGGTGGTCAGAACGTCCATGCCGAATCCTCAATCGCTTCGCCTTTTCGAGAGGCAATTCCTGTGACGTTCGCAGGGTTTCTACTGGCCGTTTGCATATAGATTGATCTATTTGCCTATTTGTTGGGCTTGGATATCATAGCCCATGTGGTTCGATATCAGCCGATTGCCTGTTAAAAGGCTGATAACATTCCGAAATCGGGGACCTTAACAACTTGGCATAGACCCTGCTTTTGAGGAAGCCGTGCACAAGGCCGCTCGATGCGACCATTGCGCGTGTTTCCGGCCACCGGCCGGAAGGCTTAAGACCAACCAGACTGCGCCCCACGCGCATCGAACTCGACCCTGCAATCTGCAATGCCCGGGAGGCGCTCAGTGAAGAAGATTGAAGCCATCATCAAGCCCTTCAAGCTCGACGAGGTGAAAGAAGCGCTCCAGGAAGTCGGACTGCAAGGCATCACCGTCACCGAGGCCAAGGGATTTGGCCGCCAGAAGGGCCACGCCGAGCTCTATCGCGGTGCGGAATACATCGTCGACTTCCTGCCCAAGGTGAAGATCGAGATCGTGATCGGCGACGACCTGGTCGAGAAGGCGATCGACGCGATCCGCCGCGCGGCCCAGACCGGGCGGATCGGCGACGGCAAGATCTTCGTCTCCAACATCGAGGAAGCCATCCGCATCCGGACCGGCGAATCCGGGCTGGACGCTATTTAAGGGCGGTGCTATCCGGAATTTCTGACGGCAAAAGAGAAAAAAGGCTGCTTCGGCAGCCTGATTTCGTTTGAGTAGTCACACGAACTCGCCAAAAGCGGGAATAACGTCGCTCTCCGCTGGAAACCGACCCGCACATCATAAGGGGTATTCATGAAGACCGCCAAAGACGTCCTGAAATCGATCAAGGACAACGACGTCAAATACGTCGACCTGCGCTTCACCGATCCGCGCGGCAAGTGGCAGCACGTCACCTTCGACGTCAGCATGATCGACGATGACATCTTCGCCGAGGGAACGATGTTCGACGGCTCGTCGATCGCCGGCTGGAAGGCGATCAATGAATCCGACATGTGCCTGATGCCCGACCCGGTGACCGCGACGATCGACCCGTTCTTCGCCGAGACCACCATGGTCATCACCTGCGACGTGCTCGAGCCGACCACCGGCGAGCCCTACAACCGCGACCCCCGCGGCATCGCCAAGAAGGCCGAGGCGATGGTGAAGTCGATGGGCGTGGGCGACACCGTGTTCGTCGGCCCCGAGGCCGAGTTCTTCGTGTTCGACGACGTGCGCTACTCCGCCGACCCCTACAACACCGGCTTCCGCCTCGACTCCTCCGAGCTGCCGATCAACTCCTCGACCGAATATGAGGGCGGCAACCTCGGTCACCGCATCCGCACCAAGGCCGGCTACTTCCCGGTGCCGCCGCAGGACTCGGTGCAGGACATGCGCTCCGAGATGCTCGGCGCGATGGCCAAGATGGGCGTCAAGGTCGAGAAGCATCACCATGAAGTCGCCTCTGCCCAGCACGAGCTCGGCATGAAGTTCGACACGCTGACGCTGATGGCCGACCATATGCAGATCTACAAGTACTGCATCCACCAGGTCGCGCACATCTACGGCAAGACCGCCACCTTCATGCCGAAGCCGGTCTATGGCGACAACGGCTCGGGCATGCACGTCCACCAGTCGATCTGGAAGGACGGCAAGCCGACCTTCGCCGGCAACAAGTATGCCGACCTGTCGGAGACCTGCCTGCACTACATCGGCGGTGTCATCAAGCACGCCAAGGCGATCAACGCCTTCACCAACCCGTCGACCAATTCCTACAAGCGTCTGGTCCCGGGCTATGAGGCCCCGGTGCTGCTCGCCTACTCCGCGCGCAACCGTTCGGCGGCCTGCCGCATCCCCTACACCGCGAACCCGAAGGCCAAGCGCGTCGAGGTGCGTTTCCCCGACCCGATGGCCAACCCCTATCTCGGCTTCGCCGCGATGCTGATGGCCGGCCTCGACGGCATCAAGAACAAGATCGATCCGGGTCCGGCGATGGACAAGGACCTCTACGACCTGCCGAAGGAAGAGCTGAAGCAGATCCCGACCGTCTGCGGCTCGCTGCGCGAGGCGCTCGAGAGCCTCGACAAGGATCGCGCGTTCCTCAAGAACGGCGGCGTGTTCGACGACGACTTCATCGACGCCTATATCGAGCTGAAGATGACCGAGGTCGCGCGTTTCGAAATGACCCCGCATCCGGTCGAGTTCGAGATGTACTACTCGCTGTAAGCTTTGCAGCACTGACGAAATGCGAAAGGCGCTTCCACCGGAAGCGCCTTTTGTTTTTGGAGGTATCCGTCATTGCGAGGAGCGAAGCGACGAAGCAATCCATGCGTCCGCGCCTGCGGAGAGATGGATTGCTTCGCTTCGCTCGCAATGACGATGTGGTGAAAGCCTCGGTTACGCCTTCACCTTCGCGACCCGCCGGCCGCCGGCATCGAGCGCCCCGAACTTGCCCGCGATCATGTCCGGCGTCGGCATCATGCCGCCGACCGACCAGCTCGCCGGCTCGCCCTCCTCGATCTTGACCCAGACGTTCCTCCGGAAGTCCGGGTCGCCCTGGCCTTCGACCTCGACCATGAGGTCGGTGACGCGCTCGAGCAGCGCCTTCTTCTGCGCAACATCGAAAATGCCGCGGACGGTGGAAATGGTGACGTAAGGCATGGTCTCTCTCCATTGCTGAGGGTGTGACAACGGAGCGAAGATGGACCGGCGAGCCGCGAACAGGCAGTGGCCGATCAGACAGAGATCGGGCAATATCTGCCACCGCCGATCTTCGCCGATCGGATAGGATGACGGCAAACTCCGGAGGTCTCATGAAGCTCGCGATCCTCGCGCTGGAAGGCTGCATGCAATCGGCGGTCGCCGGCATTGCCGACATCCTCACGCTCGGCAACCATGTGATGGCGCTGCGCGGCGGCAAGGCGCGGTTCAGCTGGCAAACGCTCTCACTCGATGGCAAGGCGGTGCGCGCCGGCGGCGGAAAGTTGCTCGCCGTCGATGGCGCCGTGAGCAAGCGGACGGCATTTGACGCGATCATCGTGCCGGGCAGCCTGGTCGATCATCTGACCGCCGAGCGTCTGCAGCCGCAATACGACCGCGCCGGCGCCTGGCTGCGCCAGCAACATGCCAGCGGCCGGCTGATCGGCGCCTTCTGCAGCGGCGTGCTGCTGCTCGCCAATGCCGGCCTGCTCGACGGCCGCCGCGCCACCATCACCTGGTGGCTGCAAAGCGAACTGCGCCGCCGCCATCCCAGGATCGATCTCGCCAGCGACGCCGTCATCACGCAGGCCGATCGCCTGGTCTGCGCCGCCGGCCCGATGTCATGGGTCGATCTCTTGCTGCGGCTGATCGAGCTCGTCGAGGGCGCGGAGGTCGCGAAAGTCTGCGCCGATTATGCCGTGATCGACACCGCGCAGCGCACGCAGGCGATCTTCATGCCGCTCGGCTACATGCTCGGACAGGATCCGCTGCTGATCAAGGCGGACATGCTGGTGCGCCGCACCGGCAAGGCGCCGATCACCGTGCGCGGTCTCGCGCACGCGCTGGGCCTGAGCGAACGCACGCTGAACCGCCGCTTCCGTGAATTGACCCACGAGCCGCCGCAGGCCTTCATCATGCGGCGCCGTGTCGAGCACGCCCGCACGCTGCTGGAGACGACGGCGCAGCCGATCAAGGCGATCGCCCGCGCCACCGGCTACGAGGACGAGAGCAGCTTTCGAAAGGCCTTCCGCAAGCTGACGCTGTTGTCGCCGCAAGCCTACCGCGCGCAGCGCACGATGCACGCAGCGTAGTGGGATTTCCGGAAGACTACGGTCAGTAACGCTGACAAACCCGGCGGGGTGGCGCGACATCGCACGCAAGGCGCGAAATTCGGAATCGACAACATCTGAGGTCGGGTGTTCACTGATCGTAAGGACCCGGAAGCGGCCTGCGATAAAAGCAGACACATTCATTTGTGCATGGGGAGAAACGAGATGTCTTTCGTCGCACGACGAATGGCGGCGCTTTCGACCGCCATCATCATTCTCGCTGTCTGTGCGGACAGCGCCTTTGCCCAGAAGAAATACGACACCGGTGCAACCGATACTGAAATCAAGATCGGCAATATCATGCCCTACAGCGGCCCCGCGTCGGCCTACGGCACCAACGGCCGGGCCCAGGCAGCCTATTTCCGCAAGGTCAATGCCGAAGGCGGGATCAACGGCCGCAAGATCAATTTCATTACATACGACGACAGCTACAGCCCGCCGAAAACGGTCGAGCAGGCGCGCAAGCTGGTCGAAGGCGACGAGGTCTTGCTGATCTTCGCCGCGCTCGGCACCGCCTCGAACAGCGCCATTCAGAAGTACATGAACACGAAGAAGGTGCCGCAGCTATTCATCCAGACCGGCGCGACCAAGTGGAACGATCCGCAGAGTTTTCCGTGGACCATGGGCTGGCAGCCCAGCTATCAGGCCGAGGGACGGATCTACGCCAAACACATCCTGAAGGAAAAGCCGGCGGGCAGGATCGCGGTGCTCTACCAGAACGACGACTACGGCAAGGACTATCTCAAGGGCCTGAAGGACGGTCTCGGCGACAAGGCAGCGGCGATGATCGTGACCGAGGACGCGTATGAGGTGGCCGAGCCGACCATCGACACGCATATCGTCAAGATGAAATCGCTGAATGCCGATGTCTTCGTCAACATCGCCACGCCGAAATTCGCCGCGCAGGCCATCAAGAAGGCGGCCGAGATCGGCTGGAAGCCGCTGCACATCCTGAACTCGGTCGGCTCCTCGATCGGCGCCGTGATCCAGCCGGCCGGCTTCGAGAATGCACAAGACATCATTTCAGTCGCCTACCTGATGGATCCGCTCGATCCGCAATGGAAGAACGATCCCGGCATGAAGGCGTTCGACGAGTATCTCTCCAAATATTTCCCGGAAGCCAATCGGGCCGACAGCCTGGTGATGACAGGCTACAATGCCGCCCAGACGCTGGTTCAGGTGCTGAAGCAGTGTGGCGACGACCTCACCCGAGCGAACGTGATGAAACAAGCCGCCAACCTGAAGGCCTTCCGGACCAGCAACCTGTTGCCTGGAATCACGATGAACACCAGTTCAATCGATTTCGCGCCGATCAAGCAGATGCAGCTCAGAAGACTGAAAGGCGAGAGATGGGAGCTGTTCGGACCCTTGCTCAGCGCGGAAGTCGGAGGGTAGCCAGCCTCAGCCGCTCGCCGCGCCGCCCAAGATGTCCGAGCACTAACCCGTTGTTGCGAGGAGCTCGCGATGCATGCGTCACTGGCCAGTGACGCTGACGCGACGAAGCAATCCATGCATCCGCACACGCGGAGAGATGGATTGCTTCGCTTCGCTCGCATTGACGCTATTGGCTTAACTCGGCGAACGCCTACACCCTGAACAGCTTGGCGTAGCGCGCCTTGATTTCCTCGGACTGTGCCTGCACCTGGGCTGGATCGGCCTTCAGCATCTTCAGCTTGTCGAGCGGCACGTGGCCGGCCTTCTCCATCACCTTGCCGTGGAACGAGCGGTGCGCGAATTCGTCCGCCAGCATCTGTTGGGTTTCAGCGCTGAAGAAATAGCTCTGGAACAGCCGCGCCGCATTCGGGTTCGGTGCGCTCTTGAAGATGCCGCTCGGCACGATGATCAGCGGCGCACCTTCGGCTGGATAGACCACCTCGACCGGCTTGCCCTGATCCTTGGCGAGCACGAGGTTGTAGTCGTTGCCGTCGGCCATCACGGCGCGCTCACCGAGCAGGATCTTCTTCGGCGGATCGGCCGCCGATTGCACCTGCATCACCCGCTGCTGCGAAAGCTTCTCCAGATACGGCCAGCCGAGATCGCGCGCCAGCACGAAGGTCGCAGTCATGATCGCGCCGGAGTAGCTCGGATGGCCCTTGACGATCTTGCCGCGCCACTTGGGATCGAGCAGATCGGCGTAGCTCTTCGGCGCCTCCTCGCGCTTCACCTGCTCGGTGTTGTAGCCGATCACCTCGAACCAGGCGCAGGATGTCGCCGAGGTGCCGTCAGGATCGATCTGGTCGGTCGGAAAATGTTTTGCGACGTCTTCCGGGATGTAGGCCGCGAGCCAGTCGTTCTTCTTCCAGTCGAGGTAATGCGCCGGATCGGTCGAGTTGGCGACGTCGACGGCGTGGATACCGCTGCCCTGCTCCTGCGCGATGCGCTGGAAGATGCGTTCGGCGCCGGAGCGTTCGACGCGAACGCTGATGCCCGGATATTTCTGCTCGAAGTCGCGCGCCAGGCGCTCGGCCGTGTTCAGCTCCAGCGCGCTGTAGAACGAGATCTTGCCCTCTTTCTTCGCCGCGGCGATCAGCTCCGGCGTCACGGCTTCCGCCGGCGGCGCCGCCGCGCGCAGCGGTTCGGCGAACGCCATGCCGGCCGCGGTCGCCGCCGTCACCTTCAGCCAGTCGCGCCTCGACCATTTGCGGTCCTGCATCCATCTACTCCCTGAAATCGGGCCGTTGACCGGCCGCGCCATTGTTGCGGGAGCGATGATAGCGCGGAGCGTGGGTGGAGCGAAGCGATACCAATCCTACGACCGCCAGCTTTGGCGCAACACCCGCATCCAGTTGTCGAAAGCGATCTTGCGCAGCGTGGCGTCATCGAAGCCGCGCACCCGCAACGCCTGGATCAAATTCTGCAGATGGCTTGCGTCCCTCAGCGGACGCGGCATCACCGCACCATCGAAATCGGATCCCAGCGCGACGTGATCGTCACCCATCCGCTCGACCAGGTAGCCGAGATGGCTGGCGACCGTCTCGATCGGGGCGTCCGGATCACGGTGCCCGTCAGGGCGCACCTCGGACACACTGAAATTGAAACCGACGACGCCGCCCGATGCCTTGACGGCGTCGAGCTGCCGGTCGGTCAGGTTGCGGGTCGCAGGACATATCGCATGCGCGCAGGCGTGGGTGACCACGATGGGCGCGGTGCTGATCGCCGCCAGATCCCAGAAGCCGCGCTCGTTGAGATGGGCGGCGTCGACCATGATTCCGAGTTCGTTGCAGGCTTTCACAAGCGCCTTCCCGGCGTCGGTCAGGCCGGGACCGGTGTCCGGGGAGCGCGGATAGGCGAACGGCACGCCATGGCCGAAGATGTTGGGCCGGCTCCACACCGGGCCGAGCGAACGCAACCCGCGGGCGTAGAGCCGCGCCAGCCCATCGAGGTCGGCGTCGATCGCTTCGGCGCCCTCGAGGTGCAGCACGATCGCAAACACAGCGTCCCGCCGTGCGGCCGCGATCGCTTCCACGGTCGTCGCCCACCGGATTGTTCCGCCGGCACGGGCCACCATGGCTTCCAGCCCGCTCAGCTGGGCATCGATCGTGCGGCGCGCATAGGCCGCATCGATCGGCTCTGCGAGACGCACCTCGTATCCATCGGCGGTTCGCGAAAAATCGCCTTGTCGCGGATGTTCTGCCTTGGCGTACATCGCGAACAGGCCGCCAACCATGCCGCCTTCCCGGGCGCGCGGCAGATCGAGGTGGCCTTCCTCCGAACGCACCAGGAAATCCCGTCCATCTTCCCGGTACTCGACGAGGTGCTGGGCCGCGTCATTGTGGCCGTCGAAGATCGCGATCTTGATGTGATCCTGCACCGCTCTGCTCTCCTTCGCCGAACCGATTGTAGTCAGTAGGGTGGGTGGACCGACTTGTCCGCCGTAGCTCGAAGAGCGAAGGCGGAAGCGATACCCATCATCTCTCCCTGCAGCCGAAAAGTTGATGAGTTTCGCCGCGCTTGAGGCGGTTCGCGAAGGCGTCCTCGGCTGAAGTCGCCCAGCGGCGTCTCGCTGGAACCGGTCGGCTGCCGGCACTGCTCCGGACCGGCTCGCCAGCAGGGGTGCCGCCGGCAGCTTGAGGAATGGAAGGACGGTCGCCGTTCGCCCATCGGGCGGACGGCGGCTGGCGACCACGCCGAGCCGGCAACATCAGTGCAAATCTCCGGTAAACTCGTCATCAAGCAACCGGCTCAAGGAAGGACGTTGAGAGACGAGGTCGAGGCATAAGCTGAGTCTCGCCAGACCTTGCCTAATAAAGGCGGGAATTTTTGCCGTCATGGCATCCGGCGGCTCTACGCCGGTTTCCCGATTTTCAGCCCGAACGATGGCAATCTGCTTCTGGCTCGACTGCAAACTTTCTATTTCATCTCTGATATCCGGCTGCCGGAAACATTCGAACAGCGCCACGCCGAATTTTTGCGCGTCGAAATCCTTCACGCCGCGAAGTTGGGCAATGGTTTCGATTTTAAAACACAAGAACAAGGCGTTTTCATCATAAGTGAGCGAGTCAGTGACGGCGTAGCATGACCGCTCCAAATCCCGGGCAGGATCATCGGTAGCAAAATTCTGCCTAAGATCGTCGTCACGGGACATGGACATTCGGGCACCTGTTTCCAGCTTCATCGCAACCGAAAGTGTCTCTGACGACCCAAAATTTTCGCGGCGACGAAGCGTCGCGTACCCAGCTTCACCGCGCATTGCGCGAGGGCTTGCGGCTGGTAATGCCCGGCACTTGGCTTTGACCCTCGGTTCACAGCGAGCGTTCGCATTATTCCACTAGCCACCTGACGACGATGGCTGCTGTGGCCGGAAAGCGGCCACGCTACGCGTGACAAGTGCCGTCAGCTCCGCTTGCCGGTTGGTGTCTGTCTTTACGAAAATTTGCTTGAGGTGTGCGCGCGCAGTCTGGAGCGCAATGCGCCGCCGGGCGGCGATTTGTTCCAGCGAGAGGCCGCGGCCGAGGTCGGCCGCGATGGCTGCTTCTGTCCGTGTGAGGCCGAACAAATCGCGCAAGCAGGTGGTCGAAATGGCCGGGAATTCCGGATCGCTTAGAAAAACAAGTGCAAAAGGGGTGGACGCGGAAAAGATACCGGTTGGACGCAACGGCGCAGCCGACAGCGTTAGGGGCAGTCGATCCGCGCGAGGAATCGCCATAGCTGTCTTCGGCTGCTCCGGCCGACCGGCTGCCGTCCTGATGCAGGCACGGACGAGATGGATAAGCTGCTCGTGAACGACCGGCGAGCGGATGTGCAGCCGACCGGACAGAATGCCGACAACTGTTTCGACACGCAGGATGCCCTCGGCCATAGGATTGGCGTGGAGAACGCGGCAGGACTGGTCCACGACCAGCACGCCTGTATGCAGGCGATCCAGCGTTGCCAACGCCGCCGCATGCCCGATGGAGGACAGGCGCCGGCCAAGTTGAAGGGCGCGCCGAAGGTGTGGCAGGAAAATGGTGGCCTTGTGCTGATCAGCGCGCGTGTAGGGCTGCGCTCCTTTCGGGCGATGAATCCCGAGAACGCCGATCGCGTCGTCCCCAGCGGAAAAAGCGGTGCCGACGACATGGAAGATGTCGAGCTCGCGCAGCCATTCCTGGTAGAAGCCGCTTTTGAGCTGCTCCTCTGGGGTCACGAGGTCATGGTCGGTCACGATCGTCGACAGTCCATACGGAATGGTTCGTTGTAGCCATAGATCCCGCCGGTGCCAGTCTTCCGCCCACCCGCGGCGACTGTCCGGTACCATCATGTTCTCCGTGCATTCGAGCAGATGCACATCCGGCCCATTGTGCAACTTCAGGACCGCGCTGCGGGAGTCGAAGGCTTCTGCGATTTTCGGGGCGAGCCCGGCCCACAGTCGACCATCGATTGCGGCATCGTAGAGATGGTCGATCAGGCCCGACAGCCGATCATCGAAGTGGTCGTGTGGTTGGGCCATGTTCGGCATGCATCGGTTTTGCGGTAATGACCTCGGCGACATCGCATGTCGACCGGTCTCCGGCATATCTCCGGCAGACATCTTCCGTTCGAAGCAAGCTGACTTAAAGATTTCAGTTGTTCAAGAGGCGTTCCATCAATGCCGCGGAATTCATCGTCCGGTTGAGCCAATCTGTGAATGCCTGACGATCGCAGCGAGGGCAGCAGGAAAGTTTGCTGAAGGTTTCTGCCAATGTTACCGGCCTCGGCGGGTGTCTTGTCTCCGCTCGTCCTGTGTCGGGCAACTGGACAACGTGTTCTACCCCAAATAGGGTATGATACAATTCTACAACCGCTTTATGGGTAACCCGGTTTCGGATTGCGGGGATCATTCAATGAAGCTCATTGTCGTAATAGCCGCGTCGTGTATGGGCTTCGTTGTCAACCTATCGGCCGTCCGCGCCGATGAAGAAGCGGTCGCCGCCGCCCAAGCTTCCATGGAACAGGGCTGCGAGCAAATGGCAGCTAAGCTACCGTTTCGCGTAGCTCATGAGTCAGTCGCGACGATCTGTACCGAGGTCGCTCGTAAGACAGTCGAGAAAATACGCGGCGGCATGTCGCCGGAGGCAGCCTCGAAGGATGCCGGAACCTATCTCGTGACGGAGCTGCGACGCATAGCTTGCAGACCAGGCAAGCCCCAAGAGGGATGCAACAACTGAAAGAGAGGGCAGCGGCGAAGGCGACGCGCTTCACAGTCAAGAGCCGCCCGTCATGACCTTCGTTGCAGCAGATGTTTGTTGGCCAATGCCACATGAGTGGTTAGCGAAAATTTGAGGAACTCACCATGACAAAGACGCGGAGCCTTGCAATTGCTTTCGTCGTAATTTCTGCACCGCTAGGGATCGCCACCAGCTCTACGCTTGCTAAAGACGGCCCGCCATCGCCATCGCCATCGCCCTCGATAGAACTAGTTCAGCTCCCCGCGTCATGCGATTGCGATGCGCGCTATCGGAATTGCGTCCAGGCAGCACGCGAGCCCGGTGGATTCTTAAACGAGCGGATGGCTCTGCAATACTGCAGCTACGAACGGCAAGAATGCAAAAAGGCTTGCGCCCATTAGCCACCCCTTTGTCGTGAATTCAGGTACGCCGCGACCCATCATCCAATCCTCAAAGGTACGAGCCGCGGCCGAAAAGTTGATGGGTTTCGCATCGCTTACCCATCATCCTACGGGCTGCCCTCAATCAGCCGGCAGCTTGCGGATTATTGACCGCCAACTGAGCCGCGAAGGCCCGCTTGTACGCGGGCCGCGCTTCGCCGCGGGCGACGTAGGCAGCCAGGACTGGATGCCCCTCGAGCATGCCCGAAGGCTTCAGCCGGAGCAGCACCGACACCATCATCAGGTCGCCCGCGCTGAATGCACCATCGAGCCAATCGGCCCCGCCCAGACGCACCGACAGCTGGTCCAGTCGCTGCCGGACGCGATCCTTGACCAGTGGCAGGCGTGCCTCGTGCCACGGCTTGTCGCGCTCGAACAACCATGCAGTTACGAATTCGAGGATTGGCGGCTCAACCGTGTTGAGTGCAGCGAACATCCACGAAATCGCGCGCGCCCGGGCATGCGCGTCATCAGGCAACAAGCCGGCATGGCGCTCGGCGAGGTGGAGCACGATTGCACCCGTCTCGAACAGAGCGAGACCGTCCTCTTGATAGGTCGGTATCTGGCCGAACGGATGCAGCGCCAGATGCTCGGGCTCCTTCATCGCAGCAAACGAAAGGAGGCGAACCGCGTAGGGTTGCTCAACCTCTTCAAGCGCCCATCGAACCCGCGTATCCCGTGCCAGTCCCTTGCCGCCGTCGGGCGACCGCTCGAAGGCGGTAATCGTGATGGTCATTGCAGGCTTCTCCCCGGCGGGCTTGCCGGCTGCGCAGCTGTTGTGGATCGCGGTGCGGGATGATCACCACGCCCGTCGCGCCGGTCAGCGCGTCCCGAACCTAGCTTTTTTCCGGGGGATTCTCGCGCAGGAAACGTTCGAGATCGGGCTGCACGGAGTATGGCTGCGGAACCGGATCGCCCTGGAAATCGACCTGAAGATCAAGGCAGCGCCGCAGCATCCGCGCCAGCTCGCCGCGCCGATAGGGTTTGGTCAGCAGCGGAATGCCATGACCGCTACGTCCCTGCTGGGCCGGCAGCGCGCCGTCGCTGTAGCCCGAGGTGAACAGCACCCGCAGCGACGGCCGTCCCGCCATCAGCGTATCCGCCAATTGCCGGCCGTTCATGCTGCCGGGCATCACGATGTCGGTGAACAGGAGATCGAACGCGGTGCCGCTGCCAACGATCGCGAGCGCGGCATCCGCGTTTGCCGCGACCAGCACCTTGTAGCCGAGGCTTTCGAGCTGGCCGGTGACGTAGTCGCGGATCGTAGGGTCATCCTCGACGCAGAGGATGGTCTCGTCGCCGCCCCTGACCGGCAGATCGTCCTCCTCGGCCGCGCGCTGCGTGATGCCGTCCGCCTTGGGCAGATAGATCCTGAATGTGGTGCCGCGCCCCTGCTCGCTCCTGACCTCGATGCCGCCGCCGCTCTGCTTGACGAAACCGAACACCATGCTGAGCCCGAGCCCGGTGCCCTGCCCGACCTCCTTGGTGGAGAAGAACGGATCGAATATCTTCTCCAGATGTGCCGGCGAAATCCCGGTCCCGGTGTCGGTCACCTCGATCACGAGATGGTCGCCGGCGCGCTCGACGCCATGCGCCACCGCATCGGGAATCCCGAGCTGGATGTTGCGGGTCGCAAACGTCAGCGTGCCGCCGTCAGGCATGGCGTCGCGCGCATTGATGCCAAGATTGACCAGAGCCGCGCCGAGCTGGCTACGGTCGACAAAGGCGAGCCAGGCGCTGCGGGCAAGCTCCGTCCTGATCTCGGTCTGCGAACCCAGCGTCTGCGACAACAGCCGCACCACCTCGCCGACCAGGTCATTGACGTCGGTCTCGGCGGGCTGCAACGGCTGCTTGCGCGCGAAGGCCAAAAGGCTCGAGGTGAGCTGCGCGCCGCGATCCGCGGCATCGCTGATCAGCTTGGCGATCGCGGCGAGCTGCGGGTTGTCCTTGACCCCGTCGGCGAGGATCTCGATCGTGCCGGTGATCACGGTCAGCATGTTGTTGAAGTCGTGTGCGATGCCGCCGGTCAACCGCCCGAGCGATTCCGTCTTCTGCGCCTGGATCAGCTGCTCCTCGGCGATCCGGCGCTGGGTGACGTCCCTGACAAAGGAATTGATGATCCAGCCATCGCCGCGGCGCAGCGCATTGAGCGACACCTCGACATGGAACCGGTGGCCGTCGCGATGCACGGAGGCGGTTTCATAGCGCATGCCCATGCCGCCGCCGCCCCCGGCCTCCTGCAGGAAGCGGGTGATGCGCTGGCGATGCGCGACGCGGAGCTCCTCCGGGAATACCAGCTCGACCACGCGATAGCCGACCGCCTCCGAGCGCGTCCAGCCGGTCAGCGCCTCGGCCTGCGGGCTCCAGTCGAGGATGATGCCGTCCTGATCGGTCTGGACGAAGGCGTCGAGCGCCGTCCTGATGATCGCCTGCGCCACCTGCTCGCTCTCGACCAGCGCCTGATGCGCCCGCCGTTGCGCGGTGACGTCGTGCAGCACGGCGACCGCGCCGCGCAGATTGCCGGCATCGTCGCGCAGCGGCCGGGCGTTGGCGACGAGGTAGACAGCCGGTTCCGGCCCGTCGGGCTTTACGATCAGCTCGAAATCGTCGACGTCATGGCCGCGCAGCGCCCGCGCCATCGGCGTGTCGGGGATCGGCATCACGGTGGTGCCGTCGGCATAATAGTTCTGGAACCTGCGAACGCCGCTGATGGTGTCAAACCCGGGCTCGACACCGTACAGCCGCCGCGCCGCAGCGTTGACGATGACGACCATCCCGTGCTCATCGGCGACCACCACCGGATCGCGGATGCTCTCGACGGTCTTCTCCAGCAAATGCTGCCGGCTGCCCAGTTGCGCCGACAGCTCGGCAAGCGTCGCGGAAAGCTGGGCCGTCTCGTCGTTGCCCCCCACCACCATCGGCATCTGCTGGCCGCGCGACAGCGCCTCCGCCGCCCGCACCAGCTGGGCGGGCTTCCCGGACAGCGATCTCGCAATCAGCTCAGCCGTCATCAACACCACCACAACCGCGCCGCCCGCGAGCGCAACGCCCGGCCAGGTGACGCCATGGATGAAGCCCAGCGCAAACAGCAGCGCGACGACGGGAAGCATCATTCCCATCGCCAGACGGCCCGACAAATTCATCACGACCAACTCATCGTGTCGGCAGCACCGGAAAATGGAAAAGGAAAATCAGTATCGGAAAGGATCGTCGGCGCCGGGGCAAAATATCCGGTGGCTAGCCCCTGTTGCTTAGCCGAGTCCGGCGCCCCAATCCGCCACTTTCGTATCCGTATTAGTACGGAGAAAGAACAGTTTCGGCGCGTGCCCGATGCCCGCATCCGCGGGGCCGGCCCAGTCTCTCTGGCGCTTGGCGGCGCTCTCAATGCCGCCGTCCGGAACCGGACCGTCGCGCTGTCCTGACGACGCCGAACCAGACCCCGATTCTCGGGCCCGCGGGGTGCATAGGCCGGAGGCAGCGCTGCCATCGCTTCAAGCGCAGCCACCCCGTATCATTGCGGTCCAACAAGATCTCGGCCAAAATCCCGGACAGTTCCGGAGGTGTGAGCTGATAGGAAAAAGCCGATGTGACGTGCAGGCTGCACGCTCATTTTCGGGTAGGCTGCAAATACCCCACCTGCGTGCCGTTGAATGTTAGCTCGCCGAAGAGCGGATCCGCTCTCATGGCGGGCGAGGCGCATTTGATGCGGAGCACAAAATGGATTCCATGCTGGACGACGAGGTCGTGAAGGGGCGGCTCGCGAGCTTGGAAGAGCAGCTTTCGAATTTCGCGCGCGAAGCTGAACTCAGTCCTTCGGGCCCGCCGACCGGCGTGAAAGCGTTTCGCGCGCGGCCGGCAACGTTTCATCGATTGGCCGATTGGCGCCACCTTGCTGTTATCGTTTCTCTGTTGGCAGCATCCATTGGTGGCGCTGCCTGGTGGTGGTCGTCATCCGGTGAGACGCCGATGGTGGCTCCCGCCGGCCCCTCACCTGTTGCGCAAACCACGCCGAAAGACGCTACACCGAAGGACGCTGCGCCGACTGCCGCTGCACCTTCGTCCGACCCGGCTCAGCAGCTCGCGTCGATGGCGCGCGATCTCGCCGCCTTGAGGCAAGCGGTCGTACAGCTTGAGGCGAGGCAACAACAATTGGTCCGCGACAATGAAGACGTAGCAAGCCAACTCAAGGCGAGTCAGGCGGAATTGACGCGCAACAACGCTGTCATCGACCAGATCAAGGCAAGCCAGACTCAGATGGCGCGCGAAAGCCAGGCGATCACCGACCGGCTCAACGCAAGCCAGGAGCAACTGGCCGGTGTCATTGCCAACACGTCAGTGCCAAAGGTGGCGCCCGAAGAGCCAAAGGTGAGCTCCGAACAGCCGAAGGTGAGTCCTGAACAAGCAACGGCAACCCCGGACATAGCAATACCACGCCCGCCAATACCGCGCCCGCGGCCGTCGAGCAGTGTCGCCCAGACGCGCAAGCCGGCGCCGCCCCCGGCGCGGCCGCGCGCCAACAACCCGCAACCGTCGCCATGGCCATGGTCGGCGCGTTGATGCGAGTTATGGTCGCTCCGCGATAGCTAAAGAGAAAATGCGCAGCTTGATGGGTCGCAAGGTCGGCGTAGCCATCGGACCCACAACCACCTAAGCTGCTTGTTGCGTGGCGACGGAACGACGAGTCCCATTCACAACATCCGCCGCGGAGCATGGGTCCCTGCTTTCGCAGGGACGACAGCGGTGTTCGCCCCCTACGCCGCCCGCCGCCGCTCGCGCAGCGCGTCGCCGAAGGCCTCGAACAGCGCGCGGTTGATCGGATTGCGCTGCGGATCATATTCGGCATGCCACTGCACGCCGAGCGCAAAGCCGG
The DNA here is from genome assembly GCF_001982635.1 of Bradyrhizobium mercantei. Lineage (GTDB taxonomy): Bacteria > Pseudomonadota > Alphaproteobacteria > Rhizobiales > Xanthobacteraceae > Bradyrhizobium > Bradyrhizobium mercantei. The sequence goes on from NZ_MKFI01000001.1 coordinate 176,045, forward strand.
GGGCGTCCGCAATGCGGATCGCCTCGATGGTGCCGTCCTCGGCGATGCCCTCGATCACGACGCGCTCGCCGGGCTCGAGGATGCCTTGCCCGTGCAGCGAATTGACGCGAATGGTCTCGCAGCCAAGGATTTTTGCGAACGCGCCGCCCGGCGTCAGCGCGACATCGTGACGGTCGGCGAACACGACGGTCGGATCGGGATGGATCTCGCCGTTCTCGAGCCGCGGCATCCGGTGGTTCATGCGGCCCGGAATCTCGCGGATCTCCGGATGCAGCGAGCCGCCGAACGCGACGTTCATCTCCTGCAGACCGCGGCAGATGCCGAAGATCGGCACGCCGCGCGCGACGCAGGCCTCCGACAGCGCCAGCGCGACGTCGTCGCGGTGGATGTCATAGGGCTCGTGCGCGGCGCAAGGTTCGGTGTTGAAGCGGGTCGGATGAACGTTGGCCCGGGCCCCGGTCAGCACGACGCCGTCGACCACGTCGAGCAGGGCGCCGACCTCGGTGATTTCGGGGCTGCCCGCGAACATCAGGGGGACCGCACCCGAGACCTCGGCAACCGCGCGAAGGTTGCGCTCCCCGACCATCTGGACTGTGAAACGATTTTCGATGCGATGGGCGTTTCCGATCACGCCGACCACGGGCCGTCTCATTATTGAAGTCTCGCGCAATGATTCTTCTAAGTTTGCGACGTTGCGGAGAGGATCATGCCTTCGAGTTCCCGCCGGATCAACCGTCTATATCTGCACAGGGGGGCTTGCAGTCCTGCACAGATTCGCTGCCCCGGGAGCCCCCAAATCGGGCCAGATGGCCGGCGGTCATGCCGGGTGCCAATTCAGGGTGCCATGGCGGCGCCATCGGCGCCTCAGCGGCAAACCGGCACGGTCCCGGCAGCTTGATCCCGGCGGGATTTTCGCCAAAGACTGCTCCGGACACCGTCGCGAAGGGGGAATCACCCGTGACAGATTCGGCAGACAATCGCCTGCAGGCCCGCAACGACCTGGCGTGGGCGATCGCCGTCGGCGGCATCGGCATCGTGCTGTTCGCCGCCCTGTTGATGTTCGCCTGGCAATTTGCCGCGACCCTGTTCCTGCTGTTCGCGGGCATGCTGCTCGGGGTCGCCCTCAACGCCATGACCACCCTGCTCGGCCGGCTGACCGGGCTGCCTCACGCGTTGCGGCTTGCGATCGTCTGCCTGGCGATGGCCGGACTGCTGTCCGGCATCGTGTTCCTCGGCGGCACCACCATCGCGCAGCAGGCCACGGTGCTGAGCAACACGATCAAATCGCAGCTCGGCAGCGTCAAGGACTTCCTCGAGCAGCACGGTGTCGACACCAGCTATCTCGATTTCACCAATGCCGCCGGCGAGGCAAAGGGCGAAGGCACCGCCGTGGCCCCCACAACGACGTCACCGTCAACGTCGCAATCGCATGGCATCCCCGGCGCCGGCGCGCTGGCCTCCAGCGGCGGCGCCATCATCAGCCAGACGCTGAAGGTGCTGCTCGGCACCGTCAGCGTGGTCGGCAACTTCTTCATCGTGCTGTTTCTCGGGCTCGCCTTCGCGGCGCAGCCGAGCATCTACCGCGCCGGGCTGCTGTTCATCGCGCCGGCCAAATGGCACGCGCAGGCGACCATCATCGTCGACCGCATCGGCGAGACGCTGGAGCGCTGGCTGATCGCGCAGATCATCACCATGACCGCGGTGTTCCTCGTCACCTGGATCGGCCTTGCCATCATCGGCATTCCGAGCTCGTTCATTCTCGGCATCCAGGCCGGCCTGCTCGCCTTCATCCCGACGGTCGGCGCGATCCTCGGCGGGCTGATCGTGGTGCTGGCGAGCCTCGCGACGGGGTGGATCGCGGCGCTGTCGGCCTTCGTCCTGTTCCTCGGCGTCCACGCGCTGGAAAGCTACGTGCTGACGCCGATCATCCAGCGTCAGGCGCTCGACATCCCGCCGGCGACGCTGTTCGCGTTCCAGATCCTGCTCGGCGTCGTGTTCGGCATCTGGGGGCTGGCGCTGGCGCTGCCGCTGATGGCGATCGCCAAGGTGATGATCGATCACTTCAAGGCGGTGAACCAAGCGCCTGCAAAGGCAGCCTAAACAAGCCTCAGGTGGTCAGCACGGTCTCGGTGTGCTCGACCTCGGGGGCCGCCGCGAAATACGGACCGACCAGTGCGCGCCAGGCGGTGAAATCCTCCGAGCCGCGGAAATCGACGGTGTGGTTCTCCAGCGTCTCCCACTTCGCCACCAGCCGGTAGCGCGACGGCTTCTCGATCGAGCGGTGCAGCTCGAACCCCTTGCCGCCCTTGGCGCGCAGGAACAGCGGGCGCGCCTTGGCCACCGCCGCCTCAAAATCCTTCTCGCTGCCGGGCTTGACGTCGATCTGTGCGATTTCCGTGATCATGGGGCTTGGGCCTCCCTTGTGAAGGCCCCGTCTCTAGCCCAGCCGGTACAAAAGCAAAAGGCGCCCGCGCGGGCGCCTCCTCCGCCGAAATTGCAGCCGTTCAGTTCAACAGCAGGACCGAGCCGACAACCATCAGCATCACGCCGAGCAGCATCACGACCGGCCAGCGGCTCCTCGGCGGTTCGTATCGCCCTTGCGCACGCCGTTCGGCGATCAGCGCGGTCTCGTATTCATGCGAGTCCGAGAACAGGCAGGCGAAGCCGCTGCGCGCCGAAACCGCGTCGGCTTCGAGCGACATCAGGGCTGATTGCAGGTTGCGGGTACGGATCGACTCCATGCCCGAAAGCATCGGATCGAATGGTTAACCAGTCGTTACCGCGCTCAAGCCCGGGCGGTCACCGGCTTCTGCCGCGCCGAGGCCGGCAGGCCCGCGGTCTTGCGCCGCCAGTTCTCCAGCGAGAGCGGCAATTCCTCCGCCGCCTCGACGCGGTTGCGACCGCCGCGCTTGGCCTGGTAGAGCGCGGTGTCGGCCGAGGCCAGCAGCACCTCGAGCTCGGTCCCGGCGGGACCGCCGGCGACGCCGATGCTGACGGTGGTGTCGACCGCACCGTCCTCGCAGGTGATGTTGCTGTTCTCGAAGGCCTCGCGCACGCGCTCGGCGACCAGCACGCCTTCCTCCAGCGAGCACGGCAGCAGCGCCGCGAACTCCTCGCCGCCGATCCGGCCCGACAGATCGCTGATCCTGAGACTGTTGACCACCACAGCGGAGAACAGCTTCAGGATCTCGTCACCCGCGGGATGACCGAAGCGGTCGTTGATCGACTTGAAGTGATCGATATCGAAGATCATCACGGTGACCGGCCGGCCGGCGGTGGCCTCGCGCTCGATTACCCGCATGCAGGCCTCGGTGAAGCCGCGCCGATTGAGCATGCCGCTCAACGGATCGATCGATGCAGCGGTCTTGTGCACCGCCACCGCGCGGTCCGACACCATCATGAAGATCACGAACACCGTGCCGATCGCGTACAGCACGAGCTCGATCGAGAACAGCGTGACCCAGAAGCTGCTGATGAAATTCTGGCCGTTCAGCCGCAGCAGGTCGCCGACCAGGATCGGCAGCATCAGGACGCAGCCATGGGCGACCGGGATCACGATCGCGATCCAGCGCCGCTGCATCGCGCGGCGACGCTCGCTCCACAGCTCGGAGGCGGTCAGCGCGGCATAGATCGCAACGATCCCGGCGCCGACGGTCAGACGCATCGCCGGATCCTCCACCGTCATCACCGCACCGATCCACGCGATCGGCCCGAGCACGAGGCCCGGCAGATTGGCCTTGCGGCCATGGAAAATCCGCGAGGCATTCCAGACCATGCCGCAGGCAGCAAAGCCGATCGCATTGAGGCCCAAGAGGACCATCGGATCGAGCGTCGAGCTGCCGACGGTCCAGAGTGCGACCGAGGCCGCGCCGAGCAGATAGGCGGTGCCCCACCATTTCAGCGCGGCAATCTTCTCCTGCCTGCCGAACAACCAGAGCATGGCGCCGAGCATGCCCGCGACCATGGTGGCGAACAAATAAAGCGTCGATGGATCGAACGACATAAAGTCACCCCAGCCCGGTGTGATGCAACGTTCGCAGGCGCAATTAAATACGGTGATGCAGCGCCAGTGCGAGCCCGCACGCTAGAAGGCCCGAGTTCCAATTTCGTTTGCACGCACACGCAAGTTTTCATGAAAAACTGCGTTAATTCGCGCTGAAGCACGCCCCGCTCAGCGCAGCAAAAAGGGCGCCTCGCGGCGCCCTCTGCAACTCGATGCTCGCGGCAATTGCCGCGAATTTTAGAACTCGAATTAGCGCTTCGAGAACTGGAAGGACTTGCGGGCCTTCGCCTTGCCGTACTTCTTGCGCTCGACCGCGCGGCTGTCGCGGGTCAGGAAGCCGCCCTTCTTGAGGACGCTGCGCAGCTCGGGCTCGAAATTGGTCAGCGCCTTCGAGATGCCGTGACGGACAGCACCGGCCTGGCCGGACAGACCGCCGCCGGCGACGGTGCAGATCACGTCGTACTGGCCGTTACGGGCGGCAGCGACCAGCGGCTGCTGGATCATCATGCGCAGCACCGGGCGGGCGAAGTAGACTTCGAACTCGCGGGTGTTGACCGAGATCTTGCCCGAGCCGGGCTTGACCCAGACGCGGGCGACCGCGTCCTTGCGCTTGCCGGTGGCGTAAGCGCGGTTGTACTTGTCGACCTTCTTGACGTACTTCGGCGCATCGGGCGCCGCCGGCTTGACCTGCGAAAGCTGATCGAGGGACTGCAACGTATCGGACATTATGCGGCCCTCGTGTTCTTGCGATTCAGGGAAGCGATATCGACCTTCTCGGGGCTCTGGGCCTCATGCGGATGATCGGCACCGGGATAGACGCGCAGATTGCCCATCTGCATACGGCCGAGCGGACCGCGCGGGATCATGCGCTCGATCGCCTTCTCGACGACGCGCTCGGGGAAGCGACCCTCGAGGATCTGCTTCGCGGTGCGCTCCTTGATGCCACCGATGAAGCCGGTGTGCTTGTAATAGGTCTTCTGGTCGCGCTTGCGGCCGGTCAGCACCACATGCGCGGCGTTGACGATGATGACGTTGTCACCGCAATCGACATGCGGGGTGTAGGTCGGCAGGTGTTTGCCGCGCAGGCGCATCGCGACGAGGGTGGCGAGACGACCGACGACCAGACCCTTGGCGTCGATCACGACCCACTTCTTCGTCACTTCGGCGGGCTTGGCCGAGAACGTGCTCATGTGTGAAATCCGTGAAAAAGAAATCGGCGCCGTATGCGCCGAACTGGGTGGGTTTCTAGAGAAGCCGCGGCCGCACGTCAACGTCGACGCAGCGTAATTACATCAGCCGAAACAATGACTTGTAATTATGGTGCAATAATACCTCACAAAACGCTATTGATTTGGAATGGAATAGGTCGCCGTGACATGGGCGATCGGATCGGGCGAGGTGCCGGACAGCAGGTTCACCTCGCCGACCGCAAGCCGCTTGCCGAGCTTGAGCAGCTTGGCCACCGCGAGCACGTCCTGCCCCGGCTGGCCCTTGCGCAGGAAATTGATGTTGAGGTTGGTGGTGACCGCAAGCCCGATCGGCCCGATCGCCGACAGCAGCACCACATACATCGCGAAATCCGCCAGCCCCATCAGGGTCGGTCCGGACACCGTGCCGCCCGGGCGCAACATGCGCTCGCTGAAGCGCTGGCGCAGCAGGGCCGTCTCGCCGTCGGCGCTTTCGATCCGGATGTCGTCGTGGGTGAACGCCTGGGGAAATTCCTTGCGCAGGAACTCCTCCAGCTCAGCCACGCTCATTTTCGCAATCGCCATGCGGTCCCTGCCCTCGCTTCAGCCTGCCTGTTACATTAAATTGTCACAGACGCGATAGAGGAATTTCATCATGTCCGCCCAAGCCGCCCGTGCCGAAGCGCTGCAACAGCAGCCGATCCTGCTGCGCGAGACCGTCGGCAGTATCGCGCTGCTGACGCTCAATCGTCCGGCGGCGCGCAACAGCCTCTCCGAGGGCCTGATCGGCGAGCTGCACGCGGCGCTCAACGATATCGGCGCTGACAAGCGCATCCGTGCCGTTGTGCTCGCCGCCAATGGGCCTGCGTTCTGCGCCGGCCACGATCTCAAGGAGCTGACCGCACGCCGTACCGACGCCGACCGCGGCCGGGCCTATTTTGCGCAGATCATGAACGCCTGCAGCGCGATGATGCAGGCGATCGTCCACCTGCCGAAGCCGGTGGTCGCATCCGTCCAGGGCATCGCGACCGCAGCCGGCTGCCAGCTCGTCGCAAGCTGCGACCTCGCGGTCGCCTCCGATGCGGCCGCGTTTGCGACGCCGGGCGTCGACATAGGACTGTTCTGCTCGACGCCGATGGTGGCGTTGTCGCGCAACGTGCCGCGCAAGCAGGCGATGGAGATGCTGCTGACCGGTGAACCGGTCTCCGCGGCAACAGCGCAGAGCATCGGTCTCGTCAACCGCGTGGTATCAGCAGGCACCGAACGCGACGCCGCGATCGCGCTGGCCGAGAAGGTCGCGCTGAAGTCGGCCTACACCGTCAAGCTCGGCAAGGAGGCGTTCTATCGCCAGGCCGAGATGAACCTCGCGGACGCCTACCGCTTCGCCGCGGAGGTGATGACCGAAAACATGATGGCGCGCGACGCCGAGGAAGGCATCGGCGCCTTCATCGAGAAACGCGATCCGAAGTGGCAAGATAAGTAAGAGCAAAATGAACCACGACGCCTACGACGACAATTACATCCGCAGCATCCTGAACAACGTCAAATCGATCGCGATGGTCGGCGCCTCGCCGGTCAACGTGCGGCCGAGCTATTTTGCCTTCAAATATCTGGCGCAGCGCGGCTACGACATGATCCCGGTCAATCCCGGCCATGTCGGCAAGGAGCTGATGGGCAAGCCGTTCGTCGCTTCGCTTGCGGACATCGGCCGCCCGATCGACATGATCGACATTTTCCGCAATTCGAGCCACATCCTGCCCGTCGTCGAGGAAGCGCTGAAATTGTCGCCGCTGCCGAAGGTGATCTGGATGCAGCTTGGCGCACGCGACGATGCCGCGGCCGAGAAGGCGGAAGCCGCCGGCCTCAAGGTGGTGATGAACCGCTGCCCGAAGATCGAGTATGGCCGGCTCTCGTCGGAGATCTCCTGGATGGGCGTCAATTCGCGCACCCTGAGCTCCAAGCGCGCGCCGATCCCGACCCAGGGCATGCGGCTGTCACTCAACCGCACGAGCTTTGGCGGCGGCCAGACTGCGGCATCCGACCGCGCTGCGAAAAACAAAACCGAGACGCCCTGACGTTTCAGCGGAATATTCGCCGCGATCATCCGGTCAAGCGCAGCATGCCCGTTTCAAACCACGGCGCGCGCACCAACGCGGCTTGACGGCGGGCGCCGCCGCCATCAGCATGCCGCGCGTTTCGACCAGGCCACAACAGGATACAGAGAATGACCGATCGCCTTCCGGGATTTTCCACCCTCGCCGTGCATGCGGGCGCACAGCCTGATCCCACCACCGGCGCGCGGGCGACGCCGATCTACCAGACCACGTCATTCGTCTTCAACGACGCCGACCATGCTGCCTCACTGTTCGGCCTGCAAGCATTCGGCAACATCTACACCCGCATCGGCAATCCGACCAACGCCGTGCTCGAGGAGCGCGTCGCGGCCCTCGAAGGCGGCACCGCGGCACTCGCCGTTGCCTCCGGCCATGCCGCGCAGCTCGTCGTGCTGCAACAGCTCCTGAAGCCCGGCGACGAGATCATTGCCGCGCGCAAGCTGTACGGCGGCTCGATCAACCAGTTCACCCACGCCTTCAAGGCGTTCGGCTGGAATGTGGCCTGGGCCGATCCTGACGAGATCGAAAGCTTCGAGCGCGCGGTGACGCCGCACACCAAGGCGATCTTCATCGAGTCGATCGCCAACCCCGCCGGCAGCATCACCGACATCGAGGCGATCGCGGCTGTCGCGCGCAAGGCCGGCGTGCCGCTGATCGTCGACAACACGCTGGCCTCGCCCTATCTGATCAAGCCGATCGACCACGGTGCCGACATCGTCGTGCACTCGCTGACCAAGTTCCTCGGCGGTCACGGCAACTCGCTCGGCGGCATCATCGTCGACGCCGGCACCTTCGACTGGTCGAAGGACAACAAATATCCGATGCTGAGCGAGCCACGACCGGAATATCACGGCATCCGGATCCAGGAGACGTTCGGCAATTTCGCCTTCGCGATCGCCTGCCGCGTGCTCGGCCTGCGCGACCTCGGCCCTGCGCTGTCGCCGTTCAACGCCTTCATGATCCTCACCGGCATCGAGACGCTGCCGCTGCGCATGCAGAAGCACTGCGACAACGCCAAGGCGGTGGCGGAATTCCTCTCCACCCACCCCGCCGTCTCGGCGGTGAACTATGCCGGCCTGCCCGGCGACAGGTACAACGCCCTGCAGCGCAAGTATGCGCCGAAGGGCGCCGGTGCGGTGTTCACCTTCAGCCTCAAGGGCGGCTATGACGCGGGCGTCAATCTGGTGTCAAACCTGAAGCTGTTCTCGCATCTCGCCAATGTCGGCGATACCCGCTCGCTGGTGATCCACCCGGCCTCGACCACCCACAGCCAGCTCGACGACGCCGCCAAGGTGAAGTCGGGCGCGGCGCCCGAGGTGGTGCGGCTCTCGATCGGCATCGAGGACAAGGAAGACCTGATCGCCGACCTCGACCAGGCGCTGCGCGCCTGATCCCGCGTTGGTTGGTTCCGGAGCGGCGCGGCCGCACCGCTCCGGCCACTTGTCCAAAGCGCCGGGCCCCGTTAACGCTTAATACCGACGGGCCTCTCGTTAACGTTCAATCCGGCTTAAAGTGGCAGTGATAGGCTCCGGATGATTCGGGAGACCATTGATGCTGCGCTGGATATTGCCGCTCGCGATCGCACTGTTTGCGATGTCGCCTGCTGATGCTGCCGACGGCCCCGTCCCTCCGAAGAGCGCCACCGTGAAGGCTGCGCGCCAGCTGCCGGCGGGCCTGCCGCGCCGGCACTACGTCTACCGCACCACCATCACAGCGCCGACCTATGTGCGGCGCGGCCGCCAGCTCGTGGTCGTCGAGCCCGAGGTGATCCCGCTCAATTCCGAGCCGTACATCGTGTTCCCGCCCGGCGAGCCACTGCTGCCGGGATCGGCGGCGCTGCCGGGCTATTACGGCGACCATCGCTCCTACAGCTATCTCGGCCCGTATTACGGCGGCGCCTATGTGACCTATTGGGACCGCCTGCCCTACGCCTGCGGCGTCTACGGTTACTGCTAGCCCGGGACGATCGCGTGGCCAGATCGCCGCAGAAATCCAGCGCACCGGCTTCGGGAAATGCCGTCACCGCCGATCTCGTCGCGGTGCTGGTCGCCGTCACCGACGGCGCGCCAAAGATCATGACCATCGCCGGCGGCTCCGCGCTGCCGAGCGGCCCGTTCGAGTTCACCCACCGCTCGCTGCAGACCGCGCTGCGGGCCTGGGTCGAGGCGCAGACCGGCCATCCGCTCGGCTATGTCGAGCAGCTCTACACCTTCGCCGACCGCGGCCGGTCCGGCGACGCCAAGTCGCCGCACAGCGTCTCGATCAGCTATCTCGGCCTGACCCGCGAGGACAAGGTCGGTGAAGGTTTCGAGGCGCATTGGTCCGGCTGGTACGACTACTTCCCCTGGGAGGATCATCGCGCCGGTGCGCCTGGCTTCATTGCCAGGTCGATCGCGCCGAAACTGAAGGCATGGGCGAAGGCAGCGTCATCACCGACGCTGCAACGCGAACGCTGGCAGCGCTGCGCGATCACCTTCGGCCTCGACGATCGCGACTGGAACGAAGAACTGGTGTTGCAGCGCTACGAGCTGCTCTGGGAGGCCTCGCTGATCCCGGAAGCCAACCACTCGCGCGGTCGCGAGGCCCCGGTCGTGCCGGGCAAGCCGATGACCGCGGATCACCGCCGCATTCTGGCGACCGGGATCGCGCGGTTGCGCGCCAAGATCAAATACCGTCCGGTGGTATTCGAGCTGATGCCGGCCGAGTTCACCCTGCTGCAACTGCAACGCAGTGTTGAGGCACTCGCAGGCCGGCTGGTCCACAAGCAGAACTTCCGCCGCCTCATCGAGCAGCAGGAACTCGTTGAAGAGACTGGCGCAATGGCCGCCGATACCGTCGGACGGCCGGCCAAGCTGTTCCGCTTCCGCCATGCCGTGCTGGCCGAACGGGCCGTCGCCGGCACCAAGCTTCCGCTTTCGCGCACTTGACACGCCTTATGCTCAGGATAAGTATAAGCCATCTTATGCTCATGGAGAGTATAAATGGCCTTGCTCGATACCGATCTGCTCACCCGCACCGCGCCGCTCTATGAGCGCGTCAAACGCGTCATCCCGCCGTTCGAATGGGCGACCTTCGCCGAGGACGTCGACGCGATCCTGGAGCTGAAGCGCCGCCGCAATGCGGTGGTGCTCGCGCACAATTACCAGACGCCGGAGATATTCCACGGCGTCGCCGACATCGTCGGCGACAGCCTCCTGCTCGCGCGTGAAGCGACCAAGGTCGACGCCGACGTCATCGTGCTTGCCGGCGTACACTTCATGGCGGAGACGGCGAAGCTGCTCAATCCGGCCAAGACCGTCCTGATCCCCGACCTGAAGGCCGGCTGCTCGCTGGCGGATTCCATCACGGCGGAGGATGTGCGCCTGATGCGTGCGCGCTACCCGGACGCGCCGGTCGTCGCCTATGTCAACACCTCAACCGCGGTCAAAGCGGAGTCCGACATCTGCTGCACCTCGGGCAATGCGCTGAAGGTGGTTGAATCACTCGACGCCGAGCGCGTCATCATGCTGCCGGACGAATATCTGGCGCAGAATATCGCCAAGCAGACCAGCAAGAAGATCATTGCCTGGAAGGGCCATTGCGAGGTGCACGAGCTGTTCACGGCCGATGACGTGCGCCAGCTGCGCGAAAATTATCCCGACGTCACCATCCTGGCGCATCCCGAATGCCCGCCTGACGTCGTCGCCGAATCGGACTTTGCGGGGTCGACGGCTGCGATGCAGACATTCGTCGAGACCAAGCGTCCGCCGCGTGTCGTGCTGCTGACGGAATGCTCGATGAGCGACAACATCGCGGCACGGAATCCCGACGTCGACTTCGTCCGTCCCTGCAATCTCTGCCCGCACATGAAGCGGATCACGCTGAAGAACATCCGCCACGCGCTGGAGACCAACCAGCACGAGGTCACGATCGACCCTGCGATCGCCGAGCGCGCACGCAAGAGCGTGGAAAGGATGCTGGCGATATGAATATCGATCTCTCCGATCTCAACGGCCGCCCGGTCATCATCGGCGGCGGCGCCGCGGGGCTGATGACCGCGCTGCAACTCGCGCCCGAGCCGGTCGTGCTGCTGTCGAAGTCGCCGCTCGGCGCCGAAGCCTCCAGCATGTGGGCGCAGGGTGGCCTCGCCGCGCCTGTTGGCGCTGACGACAGCCCTGCGCTCCATCTCGCCGACACGCTCGCGGCCGGCGCCGGCCTCTGCGATGCGGCGGCAGCATCCCGGATCGTGCACGCGGCGCCCGCCGCCGTGGAGCATCTCGCCGAGCTCGGCGTTGCTTTCGACCGGCACGCCGACGGCAGCTGGCGCCTCGGGCTCGAGGCCGCGCATCGCTGCAATCGCATCGTGCACGCCACCGGCGACGGCACCGGCCGCGAGATCATGCGCGCGCTGATCGCCGCGGTCCGCAAGACGCCATCGATCACCCTGCTGGAAGGCGTCGAGGCGCGCCGGCTGCTGGTCGAGGACAATGCGGTCCGGGGCGTGCTTGCAGCCAGCGACCGCGGCCGGCTCACGATCTCAACCAACCGCGTCGTGATCGCGACCGGCGGCATCGGCGGGCTGTTCGCCGACAGCACCAATCCGGGCGGCTGTTTCGGCCAGGGGCTCGCGCTCGCCGCAGATGCCGGCGCCAAACTGTCGGACATCGAGTTCGTCCAGTTTCATCCGACCGCCTTCGACGGGCCGTCGCGGCCGATGCCGCTGCTGACCGAGGCGATCCGCGGCGACGGCGCATTCCTGATCGACGAGACCGGCCAACGCTTCATGGCCGATCAGCCCGGCGCCGAGCTCGCGCCGCGCGATATCGTCGCACGCGCGGTGTGGCGTCACCGTGCCGCGGGGCATCGCACCTTCCTCGACGCGCGCAAGCATCCGGGCGCAGATTTCGCGCGGCGCTATCCCGTAATCTCTGCGTTCTGCAAGATGGCGGGCATCGATCCTGCCCGTGATCCGATCCCGATCCGCCCCGCGGTTCACTACCACATGGGCGGCATCGCGGTTGACGGCTACGGCCGCAGCACGGTGCAGGGCCTGTGGGCCTGCGGCGAAGCAGCGCGCACCGGCTTGCACGGCGCCAACCGGCTCGCCAGCAACTCGCTGATGGAAGCGATCGTCTGCGCACGCTGGGTCGCCGAGAGCATCGAAGGCGTCAGCGCCGGTCCGCGCGCGATGCTGCGCGACGACACGATGCCTCAGGCTTCCGATCCTTCAGCCGTGCGTCCGATCCTCACCCAGGGGCTCGGCGTCCTGCGCGATCGCGACGGCATCGCTCGCGCGATCCGCAGCCTCTACCCGCTCGCGCGGAGCCAGAGCGCGGTGTCCGATCCGGCGCTGGTCGGACTGATGATCGCGGTTTCCGCATACAGGCGTGAGGAAAGCCGGGGCGGTCATTTCCGCACTGATTTCCCGCACACCGCCTTGTCGGCGGAACCGTCCTCGCTCACCCGTGCCGAGGCGCTCGCCGCCGCGCGCGACATCGTTGAATCCGAGCTTTCAGCCAGGAGTGCCCTATCATGACCCTCAATCCCCTGTTGCCGCTGCTCTACGAGCCGATCGTGCAGACCGCCCTGCGCGAGGATCTCGGCCGCGCCGGCGATATCACGGCAGACGCGATCGTCCCGGCCGGCCAGCAGGCGCGGCTGGTGATGCGGGCGCGACAGCCTGGCGTGATCGCAGGCCTCGACGTCGCGCGCACCGCGTTCCAGATGGTTTCGCCAACGATCGAGCTGCGCGCCGAGCGGCCCGACGGCAGCACGGTCGAGCCCGACGAAGTCATCGCGATCATCGACGGCCCGGCGCGCAGCCTGCTCACCGCGGAGCGCACCGCACTCAACTTCCTCTGCCATCTGAGCGGCGTCGCGACCGCGACCGCCACGCTGGTGAAAGCGGTCGCGGGCACGCGCGCACAAATCGTCGACATCCGCAAGACTACGCCCGGACTGCGGGCGCTGGAGAAATATGCGGTGCGTGCCGGCGGCGGCGGCAATCACCGTTTCGGGCTCGACGATGCGATGCTGATCAAGGACAACCATATCGCGCTCGCCGGCGGCATCCGCACCGCGATCGAGCGCGCCAAGGCCAATGCCGGCCATATGGTCAAGATCGAGGTCGAGGTCGACACGCTGTCGCAGCTCGAGGAAGCGCTGGCGCTCGGCGTCGACGCGGTGCTGCTCGACAACATGACGACCGAGCAGCTCGGCCAGGCGGTTCAGATGGCGCGCGGCAAGGCGATCACCGAAGCCTCCGGCCGCATCACGGCTGCGACCGCCGCGGCGATTGCCGCCACCGGCGTCGACCTGATCTCGGTCGGCTGGATCACCCACAGCTCGGCCGCGCTCGATATCGGGCTCGACTATCTGTCGTGATCGATCAAAGAGGTTGATCAATCAACCGGGTTGAGGAATCAACCGGGCTGGCCGACCGCAACCAGGGTCGGCTGGTCCCGTTCGGTGCGGCGCGCGGCGAAGCGCTCGGCCTGCAGCACCGCGAGCGTCAGCACGACGATCGCGACCGCCTGGTGGGTCAGTGCGAGATCGATCGGCACCTGATGCAGCAGCGTCAGGATGCCGAGCGTCGCCTGCAGCGTGATCGCCGCAACCAGCCACCAGGCGCCTGCGATGACAGCGCCGCCGGCACGTGCGCGCACCGCATCGATCGCATGCGCGATCGCCAGCGCGAACAAGAGATACGCGGTCATGCGATGCTCGAACTGCACCGTCAGCGTGTTGTCGAACAGATTGCGCCACCACGGCGTCTCGAACCACAGCCGGTCGGCCGACGGGATCAAGCCGCCGTCGATCTCCGGCCAGGTGTTGTAGACCCTGCCCGCGCGTAGGCCCGCGACCAGCGCGCCGAAATAGAGCTGCACGAAGGTCAGCATGAGCAGCACCGCGCTGGTGATCTTGAGCCTGAGAGGCGCGATCACGGACGGGCGGTCGGTCAGGCGCCGCAGCGTCCAGACGATCGCGGCGAAGATCAGCAGCGCCAGCACCAGATGCGTCGCCAGCCGATACTGCGACACCTCGACGCGCTCGGAGAGGCCGGACGCCACCATCCACCAGCCGACGCCGCCCTGCAGCGCGCCGAGGCCGAAGATCACCCACAGCCGCCGCCCGAGCTCACCGCTCACCGCGCCGCGCCACAGAAAATACAGGAACGGCAGCAGGTAGGCGGCGCCGATCACCCGGCCGAGCAGGCGATGGCTCCACTCCCACCAGAAGATCGTCTTGAACTCGGCGAGCGTCATCCCGGCGTTGAGCTCGCGATATTGCGGAATCTTCTGATAGCCTTCGAAGGCCTGCGTCCATTGCGCCTCGGTCAGCGGCGGCAACGCGCCGGTCACCGGCTTCCATTCGACGATCGACAGGCCGGACTCGGTGAGCCGCGTGGCGCCGCCGACCAGCACCATCAGCGCGATCAGGGCAGCAACCGCGATCAGCCATACCCGGACGGCGCGGAGCTGCGATGTCTTTGCGGAGATACCGGCCATTTCGCCCTGACTTGATTGGATTTTCGGGCCCCTTATAGTCCGCCGCGCCCGCGGCGCAAGCGCCGCTGAAGACGCTCTGGATCACGAGTTGCACATATCCGCCATGGCCATACGCACCCGCAAACTGCTCGGAACCATCTTCCTGCTCATCCTGGTGGTGGTGTGGTCGCTGCTCGGCATGACGGTGGCCCAGACGCCGTGGCTCGCCAATTCCGGGCTGTTGCAGGCGATCTTCTACGTCGTCGCGGGGCTCGGCTGGGTGCTGCCGGCGATGCCGATCGTCTCCTGGATGTCGCGGCCCGACCGCGCCTAACCCAAATCCCGCTCTGGTCGCGCGTGCGGCGTTGGCCGCACCGGCGCGAACATCACGCCCGACAGCAGCACCCGCATCATTCGCAGCGACCGAACGCGGCCGTCCCATGCGATGCGCGGCAGCGCGTGCAGATTGGTGCGCCCCTGCGCCTCGACGACCCCGCTAATGGTCGACACCGCGCTGGCGAAGCCCGCCTCTTCGGCCATCACCACATGAGGGCGACTGAACGCGTCGCGGTCGCCGAAGGGGTACGCGAAATGCTTGACCGGCCGCCGCAACGCGCTCTCGACCACCGCCCTTCCCATCGCCATCTCGCGCTGCGCGGCGGCGTCCCTGAGGCTCGACAGCGCCGGGTGGTTCACGGTGGCGCTGCCGAACGTCACGTTCGGATCGGCGGCAAGCTTCGCCAGATCCGCCCAGTCGAGCGAGGCGCTGCGTGACAGCTGCGCCGCATCGGCGGCATAGCGTCGGCCGAGATCGTTCACCGCATACAACAGATCCGGCGGCGGCAGCTTGCGCAGCCAGCCGGACAGGAAATCGAACAGCTCGTATTTGTCCGACAGGGTTGAAATCGCGAAGTGCCGTTCCCTGCCGTCGACCACCAGGCTGATGCGGGTCTCGCGCGCGATGATGTCTTCCAGCGCCAGCCACCACGCCACGCCCACGCCATCCGGGAAAGCCGTCGGCAGGTAGAGCGTGAAGGGCACGCCATGCCTTGAGAGCACGGGATAGGCCTGCGTGACGATGTCCTTGCTGGCGCCGTCGAAGGTCAGGCAGGCAAAGCGCCGGCGCCCGGGCATGGTCACCGCGCGGCGGCAGGCTTCGTCGATCCCGACGATGTCGTAGTTCCAGCGCTTCAGCGCACGGATCGTGCGATCGAGGAACGCCGGTGTGATCTCCTGCGACTTCAGCGGCTGAAATCGCGCCCTCTGCGCCGGACGAACGCGCGCGAAGCGCAGGATCGCCCCGGCGCCACCGGCCTCCCGCTCACGCAGCCTGAACGCGCCGCTGAAATACGCGAGCTCCGCTTTCGCCCGCCGCAAAATCCGGTTATCCGGCGCCAAAATCCCCTACCCGTCCTTGTCCCGTCCGGGCGGTTCCCACACCGCCAAGCCCCCGCCGGACCATTGTTATTACTCTGTTGACGTTTCCCTGCGAAGGTCGGCCGCAGCCGAGAACTGTAAATTAATACCTTAAAAAATTTTGGGTTCCGAGATGACCATGGCGGCGGCAATCGAAGGCCAGACGGCCGGGACGCGAACGTGGCCGAACGCAATCCGCGTTGCCGGCGTCGACATCTTTCATGATCTCACTGCGGCCGAGGCGACGTGGCGCAGCCTCGAGACGCCGCAACACAGCTACACGCCCTATCAGCGCTTCGATTTTCTCGCCAGCTGGCAGAGCCAGGTCGGCGAGCGCGAGGGCCTGCGGCCCTTCATCATCGTCGCCCATGACGGCGAACGCCGGCCGCTGCTGCTGTTGCCGCTCGCCGTCGAATCCCGCCTGGGCGCGACCTGCGCGAGCTTCATGGGCGGCAAGCACGCGACCTTCAACATGGCGCTGTGCGACAAGGATTTCGCAGCCAACGCAACCGAGGCCGATATCGCGGCCCTGACCGGCTCGATCGCGGAGCGCTCGCGCGTCGACGCGCTCGTGCTGTGTCAGCAGCCGCTGCGCTGGCAGGACCTGCCGAATCCGCTGGCATTGCTGCCGCACCAGCCCTCGGTCAACGACTGCCCGCTGCTTGTCATCGAGCCCGGCATGGCGCCCGCGGCGCTGGTCAGCAATTCGTTCCGCCGCCGTCTCAAGGGCAAGGAGCGCAAGCTGCAGGCGCTGCCCGGCTACCGCTATCACGTCGCGGCCGAGAGCGCCGACGTCTGTCGCCTGCTCGACTGGTTCTTCCGCGTCAAGCCGCAGCGCATGGCCGAGCAGAAGCTGCCGAACGTGTTCGCCGAGCCTGGCGTCGAGCAATTCATCCGCAGCGCCTGCCTCGCGCCGCGCGCCGACGGCAAGGGCTATGCGATCGACATCCACGCGCTGGAGTGCGACGAGGAAGTGATCGCGATCTTCGCCGGCGTATCCGACGGTCATCGCTTCTCGATGATGTTCAACACCTACACGATGTCGGCCAATTCCAAGCACAGCCCCGGCCTGATCCTGATGCGCGACATCATCGATCGTCATGCGGCTGAGGACTACCGCGCGCTCGATCTCGGCATCGGCTCGGACGAATACAAGCGGCTGTTCTGCAAGGACGACGAGGTGATCGTCGACAGCTTCATTCCGCTAAGCCTGCGCGGCAAGCCAGCGGCCGGCGCGCTGTCGGCGATCAGCCGCGCCAAGCGCGCCGTGAAGCAGAATCCGGCGCTGTTCGAGATCGCGCAGAACCTGCGCAGCATGTTCCGCTGAGAACGACCGCGGGCGACGTTACGCGGGCGGGCCATCCGCCGCCGGGCGGCCGCTCGCTGCGCCAAACCGCATCATCGCATCGAACACCAGCATCGCGGCCGGCGACAGTGCGCGCTTGCGCAGCTTGATCAGCCCGTAGCTCTCGAGCATCAACTGATCGCGGATGCGCAGCATCTTGAAGCGCTGCGGATCGACCAGATCGAACACCAGCATCGGGACCGGCACGACGGCGTCGATCCCCGCCGCAATTCCGAGCGACGCGAAGAAAGACTCGGTGTTGATGATGCGCTGCGGCGGCGCAATGCCCCGGCTGTGGAACAGGCGCTCGAGCCCTTGGCGCATGAAGGATTCCCGCGGCTGCGCGATCCATTGCAGGTCGACGGTGTCTTCCAGATTGACGCTGTCGAGACCGGCCAGCGGATGCTCGGCGCGAACCAGCAGGCCGGCCTGTTCGGCGCCGATCTCGTGATAGTCGAACTGCCCGGGATCGACGCCAACGGGAATTCGCGCAACGACGAAGTCGAGCTCGAGCGCGAGCAGACGCGCAACCAGCGGCGGGCTGGTGCTGACATCGAGCGAAATGTTCACCCGGTGCAGCTTCTCGCCGAGATACTGCATGACATCGACGACGAGGTCGATGCTGGGCTTGGCGACCGTTCCGACCGAGACGGTGCCGAGCTCGCCGGACCGGTAACCGGCGAATTCATTGGTGACCCGGTCGAGGTCGGCCAGCACGCTGCGGCCGCCCCGGATCAGGATCGAGCCGTAGGCCGTCGGCTCGACGCCGCGCGCGGTCCGTTCGAACAACGGAACCCGCGCCACCGCCTCGATCTCGGCCAGCATCTTGGATGCCGCAGACTGGGTGATGTTGAGGCGCTCGGCGGCGAGCTGCAGCTTGCGCTCGCTGTCGAGCGCGACCAGCAGGCGCAACTGGCGCAATTTCAGATTATTGATCACGGCCCGTCACCATCCTGCCCCGGCAAGAGCCGTCCGATCCGATTCAATCGGAACGAACAGAACTCCAGCTTCTTGTCTCGACGCGTCTTCTACACGCGACCCGGTACCCACCTCGCTGAAAACACTCGGGTTCCCGCCGCCATACCGCGGTGCATCATGACAGTTTCGCCGTGGCTCCATTCCCAAATGCCATTAGTCACGCGGCCGTCAATTACACAACAATGAACGCAAGGCTTGCAAGCAGACTTGCAAGGACGGAGCGACGGACCGCTGCGGGTGTACAATGTACCACGCCGGACAGCGCGGTGACCGTGCGCCAAATCGAAAAGCCAGAAGGGATGGGAACGATGAGCGACGATGTCGAGAAGCGCGCGATCGGGAAGATGATGCGGCGGCTGATTCCGTTCCTCATCCTGTGCTACTTCGTGGCCTATCTCGACCGCGTCAATGTCGGCTTCGCCAAGCTGCACATGAACACGGCGCTCGGCCTCAGCGAAGCCGCCTACGGGCTCGGCGCGGGCCTGTTCTTCGTCGGCTACTTCTTCTTCGAAGTGCCCTCCAACATCCTGCTGGAACGGTTCGGCGCGCGGCGCTGGATCGCCCGCATCATGATCAGCTGGGGCGTCGTCTCGGCGGCATTCGCGTTCATCCCGCAGATGTCCGCGGCGAGCGGCATCTCGAGCGAATGGATCTTCTACTTCCTGCGCCTGCTGCTCGGCGCATGCGAGGCCGGCTTCTTCCCCGGAATCATCTTCTATCTGACGCTCTGGTTCCCGACGATCTATCGCGCCCGCGTCATCAGCCTGTTCATGCTCGCGATCCCGATCTCGAGCATCATCGGGGCTCCGATCTCGGGCCTGCTGCTCAATTTGTCGGGGGCCGGTCTGACGGGATGGCAGTGGCTGTTCATCTGCGAGGCGCTGCCCTCTGTGCTGGTCGGCTTCGCTGTGCTGGCGATGCTGCCCGACTTCCCGCGTCAGGCGAGCTGGCTGCAGCCCGACGAGATCAAATGGGTCCAGAACACGCTCGAGATTGAGCGGCAGAAGAAGGAAGCCGTGGAGCACATCTCGGTCTTGCAGTCGCTCACGGACTCGCGGGTCCTCGCCTGCGCCCTCGTCTACTTCTGCCTCAACGCGGCGAGCTACGGCGTCGCGTTCTTCCTGCCGACCATCATCAAGGCGTTTGGCGTCACCGACACCCAGACCGGCCTGATCGCGGCCCTGCCCTTCGTGTTCGGCGCGGTCGGCATGGTGCTGCTCGGCCGCCATTCCGACAAGACCGGCGAGCGGCGATACCATGTCGCCGGTGCACTGACGCTCGCCGCCGTCGGCATCGGCCTTGCCGGACTGGTCTCCAGTCCCGTGCTGATCATCGGCCTGCTCTGCCTCGCGCAGATCGGCGTGTCGGCGGTGCCGCCGATGTTCTGGCCGATGCCGGCCAGCATCCTGAACGGTGCTTCCGCCGCGGCCGGCATTGCCGCGATCAACTCGCTCGGCAATCTCTCAGGCTTCGCCGGCCCGTTCGCGATGGGTTATCTGAAGGATCTGACCGGTGGGTTCACCGCGGGCCTGCTGCTGCTCGCGGTCGTCGGATTGATCGGCGCCCTCGTCACGATCAGGCTGCGAATTGATCCGGTCCTGGAGCGATCGATGCGCGAGCCGATGATGGCGCACTAGAGCACGATCCGGAAAAGTGCGGAGCGGTTTCCGACAAGATCATGCGGAAACGAAGAGCTGGAGCGCGATGAATTATGTCGCGCTCCAGTGACCAGGTTCAGGCCGCCACCACCCGCGGCCCCCGCGCGACCGTCTCCGACGGCGCGCACGGCTTGCTCAGCATCGTCACTTCGGAGAAGCCGACGGCCCTGAGCTGATCGACCATCGAACGGCGGGCATCCTGCGCCATGGCGGCGTCCGGCACGACGACGGCCTGCGCCTTCGCCGTCAAGAGTTCGGCCGGCAGGTCGACGGCCGAGCCGGCGTCGAGCAGCACATGGTCATACACCCGAAGCAGCGCGTCGATCGCAAGCACCAGCCGCGGCGACTGCAGATGCGAGCGATCGAAGCCCGGGCGTCCGGCGCTGACGATCTGAACCCGCGACTGCCGATCCTTGGTGATGATCTGCGCGAACGTCGCTTCGCCCTGCATCAATTCGGCGAGACCGGGTGCTGCGGGATCGACGGTCGCCGCCGTCAGCACCGGCGAGGACGCGACGAGATCGACCACCACGACCTTGGCCTGGCGCGCCATCAGACGGGCGAGCGTCAACGCGGTCCACGTGACACTCTCGCCGGTGGCGGGGCCGAGGACCGTGACCTTGTGGGCGGCGGGGCCGGCTGTGACCAGGCGTTCGGCGACCTCTTCGATCTCGTCGACTGCCTCAGCGGGCGCAGGCTGCGGCGGCTCGCTGATGACGGGCTCCTGCGCAACTGCGGGTCCCAGCGGCAGCTCAGGCTGCGGCGGCAGGCTGGGTGCGAGCGGCGATGCGAGCGCGGGTTCGGGCGGCAGCGTCAGTGCCGGCTCGTCCATGGCTGCGGTTTCCATGACCGGCTCGCGGCGCCTGATGACGGCAGCCGCCGGCGCGAAGGCACGGCCCACCGCGCCGGGCGCGGAGATCCGCAGCAGCTCACCGGTGATGATGATGCCGGATGACAGCAGCAGCGTCGCCAGCGTCGCGATCAGCACGATCGGCAGCTTCTTCGGGTAGGCCGGCGTGTTGGAAACCGTGGCACGCGAGATGATGCGGCCGTCGGTCGGCGCGGCCTCGATATTCTCGCGCGCCGTCGCCTCGCGATACTTCGCAAGATAGGCTTCGAGCAGGTCGCGCTGCGCCTTGGCTTCACGCTCCAGGCCGCGCAGCTGCACGTCCTGGCTGTTGCTCGACGACGCCTGCTTCTTCGACTGGTCGAGGCTCGCCTGCAGTGCCTGCACGCGGCCATCGGCAACACGAGCGTCGTTATCGAGCGAGCGCGAGATCTTGCCCGCCTCCTCGCGCAATTGGCGGTCGAGATCTGATATCTGCGCCTTCAATTCCTTGATGCGCGGATGGTTGTCGAGCAAGGTCGACGACTGCTCGGCGAGCTGGGCGCGCAACGTGCCGCGCTGCTCGGCGAGTCTCCGGATCAACTCGGAATTGAGCACTTCCGAAGCCTCGATCGGCTTGCCGCCCTGAAGCATCTCGCGGATCAGCCGCGCCTTGGTCTCCGCATCCGCCTTCAGCGCGCGGGCATTGTTGAGCTGGGTGTTCAATTCACCCATCTGCTGATTCGACAGCGGGATGTTGTTGGTGCCGACGAACAGGCTCGACTTCGAGCGGAATTCCTCGACGCGCGAATCCGCGTCCGCGACCTTGGTGCGCAGCTTGTCGATCTCGCCGAGCAGCCATGTGCTGGCGGACTTGGCCTGGTCCTGCCGCGCAGCCTGCTGCAGCACGAGATAGCCGTCGGCGATCGAGTTGGCGACGCGTGCCGCAAGCTCGGGATCCTCCGACTGGAATTCGATCACCATGACGCGCGACTTGTCGACCGCGTAGGCCTGGAACCGCTCGTAATAGGAATCGAGCACCCGCTCTTCCGGCGTCAGGCTGAACGGGTCACGGCCGATGCCGAACAGCGCCAGCAGCGACTTCAACGGTGAAAAGCCGCGTAGCACCGGATCGAACTCCGGACGTTCGGCGAGCTTGTTCTTCTTGATGATGTCACGCGCGAGATCGCGCGACAGCAGAAGCTGCACCTGGCTCGTCACGGCCTCGGCGTCGAGCGAGCTGCGCTCGAGATCGCGCTCGCCGTTCGGGCGCAGGAAGGCGTTCTCGCGATTGTCGATCAGGATTCGCGCTTCCGACTTGTAACGCGGCGTGACGACGTTGACGGCGGCAAGCGACAAGGCAAACACCAGCACGGTCGGCACGATGATCCAGCCGCGCTTGCGCGCCAGTGCGCGGCCGAGCACATGCAGATCGAGATCCGCCGCCTCGGCTGGACGCGCCGGCTTTTCGGAAGCGGGTTTCGGCGCTGCCGGCTTCACAACAGCTTCGTCGGCGACGGGCGCAGACTTCGGCAACGCCCGTTGCACGACGGCCTTTTCCTCGCCTCTACGCCAGAATGCAAAACGCATAACGAACTCCCGCGGACGCCGCGATTCCACTTCAATGGCGGCGATTACAGTCCATTAAGGTTGCTGCTGGGTTAATCGGCGCGGTTGACGGACATGACCGCCACCACCCGATCCGTCATGCTTTGTTAACCATGAGTGCCGTTAATCGGGGCCGATATTGTCGCGGGATTCCTCACATGCGCGATCTGCGCGCTCCCCTCGTTTGTCTGATTGCTGCGCTCGCGCTGTCGGGCTGCATGGGACGGACGTCGCCGGTCGGCGGCGACCCGGCCCTCGATTCGATGGCCTATGGGCAACCCTCCTTTGCCGGGCCGATCGCCTATGCCGAGCCCGCGCCGCCGCGCGAGGCCTATAATCTCGGCCCCGGCGACAAGCTTCGCGTCGTGGTCTATGGCCAGGAAGGCCTGACCAACTCCTATGCGATCGACGCCGCCGGCGCGATCACGATGCCGCTGATCGGCTCGGTGCCGGCGCGTGGCCGGACGCCTGCCGGGCTTGCGGCCGAGATCACCGCGCGGCTGCGCAACGGCTTCATCCGCGAGCCTTCGGTGGCGGTCGAGATCGAGGCCTACCGGCCGTTCTTCATCCTCGGTGAAGTCCAGGCTCCCGGCCAATATCCCTATGTGCCCAACATGACGGTCGAGAGCGCAGTGGCGATCGCCGGTGGCTTCTCGCCGCGCGCCAAGCGCGACCAGGTCACCCTCACCCACACCGATGCGTCCGGCGCGGGCCGCTTCATCGCGCCCCTGGGCACCCCGATCGGTCCCGGCGACACCGTGTTCGTCGGCGAACGCTGGTTCTGACCGATGGCGCAGGATCAAAATCAGGACCAACCGCTCCGCATCCTGCATGTCGTCCGTGCTCCGGTCGGCGGCATCATTCGCCACATCCTCGATGTCGCCAACGGCCAGATCGAGCGCGGCCATCATGTCGGCATCGTCGCCGACAGCCTGACCGGCGGCGCGCGCGCCGACGCGGTGCTGGCCGAGATCGAGCCGCGTCTCAAGCTCGGCGTCCACCGGGTGGCCATTCGCCGCGAACCGCGCTTCGCCGACTTCATGGTCTGGGCTCATATCGCCGGCCTGATCCGCAAGCTGAATCCCGATGTCGTGCACGGCCATGGCGCCAAGGCGGGGGCGTATGTCCGGCTGCGGCGGCGCTCGAACAAGGTGATCCGGGTCTACACGCCGCATGGCGGCTCCCTGCACTACCCGCTCGACACCTGGAAGGGCCGCTTCTACAGCCAGCTCGAGCGCACGCTGATGAACAGCACCGACCTGTTCCTGTTCGAGAGCGCCTTTGCCCGCGACACCTATCAGCGTACCGTGGGCAAGCCCGCAGGCCTCGTGCGCTGCGTGTTCAACGGGGTCACGTCGGAGGAATTCGAACCTGTCCCCAAGGCCGACGACGCCACCGACGTGGCCTATGTCGGCGAGTTCCGCCGCATCAAGGGCGCTGATCTCCTGATCGACGCGGTCGCCAAGCTGCGCGCCGACGGCAAGCCGGTGACGCTGACGCTCGGCGGCGACGGCGAGGAGTTCGAGCGGCTCAAGGAGCAGGTGAAGCGGCTGTCGCTCGGCGATGCCGTCCGCTTCATCGGTCACGTCAAGGCGCGCTTCGGCTTCTCCAAGGGCAGCCTCTTGGTGGTTCCCTCGCGCGGCGATTCGATGCCCTATGTCGTGATCGAGGCGGGCGCGGCCGGCGTTCCGATGATCGCCGCCAATGTCGGCGGCATCCCGGAGATCTTCGATACCCACACCGACGCGCTGTTCGCGCCCAGCAATGCCGCGGCGATGGCCGACGCCATCAAGGCCGCGCTCGACAATCCCGCGGCGACCGCGGCGCGCGCCGGGAAATTGCGCGAGCGGATTTCCGAGCATTTCTCGCAGAACGCGATGGTCGAGGGCGTGCTGGCCGGCTATCGCGACGCATTTGCCAAACGTTAACCACTTCTTGCACACGTAACCGTTTCTTCCGATTTGTCCCCTTAAGTCACGTCCAGGGGAATTTCGCTGCTGTGCGCGGATGCCCATCTGCATGCGCAGGAATGGACGTGGACTCGTGGAACCGTTTAACGCACGCTCGATGCTGAATGCGGCTACGTCTGCAACGGCCGGTCAGCCGCAGGTCGAACGCCGCCGCCGCCTGTCGCCGGCCGCGCTCGCCGTCACCAATCAGAAAGTTCGCGGCGCCTACTCGCCGGTCGTGATCGCCGGCGTGGTTCGCCTCGCCGATTTCGTGCTGCTCAGCTTGGTCGGCGTCGGGCTCTATCTCGCCTATGTCAGGCCGCTCGCGGGCGGCAGCATCCATTGGGGATATATCTCATCCATCCTCGGCATGTCGGCCGTGGCAGTGGTCTGCTTCCAGGCCGCGGACATCTATCAGGTCCAGATCTTCCGCGGCCAGCTCCGCCAGATGACGCGGATGATCTCGTCATGGGCCTTTGTGTTCCTGCTGTTCATCGGGGTCTCGTTCCTGGTCAAGCTCGGCGGCGAAGTCTCACGGGTCTGGCTGTCGTCCTTCTTCTGTGTCGGCCTGGTGGTGCTGATCGCCGAACGGCTGGCGCTGCGCTCGATGGTGCGCGCCTGGGCGCATGACGGCCGGCTCGACCGCCGCACCATCATCGTCGGCGCCGACCAGAACGGCGAACAGCTGATCGAGGCGCTGAAAGCCGAGGATGATTCCGACATCCATTTGCTCGGCGTGTTCGACGACCGCAACGACGACCGCGCCATCGACACCTGCGCCGGCTCACCGAAGCTCGGCAAGGTCGACGACATTGTCGAGTTTGCCCGCCGCACCCGCGTCGACCTCGTGCTGTTCGCGCTGCCGATCTCGGCGGAGGCCCGCATCCTGGGCATGCTGAAGAAGCTCTGGGTGCTGCCGGTCGACATCCGCCTGTCTGCCCATACCAACAAGCTGCGCTTCCATCCCCGCTCCTATTCCTATGTCGGCAAGGTGCCGACGCTGGACATGTTCGAGGCGCCGATCACCGACTGGGATCTGGTGCTGAAATGGCTGTTCGACCGCGTGGTCGGCGGTCTCGCTTTGCTCGCCGCACTGCCGGTGCTGGGACTGGTGGCGCTCGCGGTGAAGCTCGACAGCCCCGGCCCGGTGCTGTTCCGCCAGAAGCGCTTCGGCTTCAACAATGAGCGGATCGACGTCTACAAATTCCGCTCGCTCTACCACCACCAGGCCGATCCCACCGCCTCCAAGGTGGTGACCAAAAACGATCCGCGCGTCACCCGCGTCGGCCGCTTCATCCGAAAGTCCTCGCTCGACGAATTGCCGCAGCTGTTCAATGTGGTGCTGAAGGGCAATCTCTCCCTGGTCGGCCCGCGCCCGCACGCCGTGCAGGGCAAGCTGCAAAACCAGCTGTTCGACGAGGCCGTCGACGGTTACTTCGCCCGTCACCGCGTCAAGCCCGGCATCACCGGCTGGGCCCAGATCAACGGCTGGCGCGGCGAGGTCGACACCGACGAGAAGATCCAGAAGCGGGTCGAGTTCGACCTCTATTACATCGAGAACTGGTCGGTGCTGTTCGACCTTTACATCCTGCTCAAGACGCCGCTCGCGCTGCTGACCAAGAACGAGAACGCGTACTGAGAGCCGAGTCCGCTGCTGTCATTGCGAGCGCAGCGAAGCAATCCATGTCGCAGCGCGGGATAGATGGATTGCTTCGTCGCTTCACTCCCCGCAATGACGAAGTGTCTATCGTGTGTTTGTACCGAGTTGCGTGAGTATCCGATGGCCTATGCGGCGACAGCCGGGACGTCCCATTCGCTGACATCAGCACCGTCGGGCGTGCTGGCGCTGCAGCGCGCGCTGGTGTGGCTGGCGGGCGCGTCCGGCGCCATCGTGTTCATCGAACCGAGCCCGTACGAACTGGTCACGCTGACCGCCTGCGTGCTGTTCTTCGCCACCGGCCTGCGCATGCGGCTGGTGTTCATGCCGCTGCTGTTCACGCTGATCGTGCTCAATGTCGGCTACAGCATCGGCGCGGTGCCGTTCCTCGACAAGCCGGAGGTGGTGAACTGGATCCTGACCTCCTGGTACATGGCCATCACCGTCATCTTCTTCGCGATGGTGATGTCGGAGGACACCGACGCCCGCCTCGACATGCTGCGCCGCGGCCTGATCGTCGGCGCCATGATCGCCTCGCTCGCGGGCATCGCCGGCTATTTCCACCTGGTGCCCGGCGGCTACGATCTCCTGACGCTGTATGATCGCGCCCGCGGCACCTTCAAGGATCCCAACGTGCTCGGCGCGTTCCTGATCCTGCCGGCGCTGTTCACGCTGCAAAGCGTGGTCTCCGACCGCTTCGGCAAGGCGTTCCGCAATGCGATCGCCTTCGGCATCATCTCGCTGGCGATCCTGCTGTCGTTCTCCCGCGCCGCCTGGGGCGGCCTCGTGATCACCGCGGCCTTCATGCTGGCGCTGATGGTGTTCACCAGCCGCTCGCAGGCGCAGCGCTCGCGCATCATCGTGATGACGCTGATCGCGGCGATCCTGGCCGTGGCGCTGATCGCGGTGCTGCTCTCGATCGGCTCGGTCGCCGACATGTTCAAGCAGCGCGCGAGCTTCGACCAGAGCTATGACGAGGGCCGCTTCGGCCGCTTCGGCCGCCACATCCTCGGCGCACAGATGGCCCTGGAATTGCCGTTCGGCATCGGGCCGCTGCAATTCCACACCTACTTCCCCGAGGACACCCACAACTCCTACCTCAACGCCTTCATGTCGGGCGGCTGGATCTCGGGGGTGTGCTATCCGGCGCTGGTGTTCGTCACCGCGATCATCGGCTTCCGTTACGTGTACACGCGCGTGCCCTGGCAGCGCGGCTATCTCGCGGTGTTCTCGGCGTTCCTCGGCTTCGTCGGGGAGAGCTTCATCATCGATACCGACCATTGGCGGCATTTCTGGATGATGCTGGGCACGATGTGGGGCATGTACGCGGCGGCCGAGCGCTTCCGCGCGGCCTCGCCCGAAGTCATCGGCGAGCCTTCGGCGGCATCTTGAGCTTGGCGCGCTGCTCGGGCGGCGTGTCGATCACGCTCTTCAGCGCGTTGGTCGCCTCCAGCACACCCTTGTAACCGTCATTGGCGAAGCGCAGCAGCAGCCGCAACTCGTCTTCGGTGTAGCCGCTCCAGACCTTGAGCATCGCCTCCTGCATCGGCACGTAGAACTTGCCGATCTCGGCGGCCTTTTCCTCGATCACCGAGATGAAGACCTTGCGGCGGTCGCTCTCGTCCCGCTCGCGGCGCACGTAACCCGCCTTCTCCATCCTGTCGACCACGCCCGTGATGGCGCCTGTGGTCAGCCCGGTTACCTCGGCGAGACGGCCGGCGGTGACCCGCCCTTCGAGCAGCAGGATGTCCATGCACTCCATGTCGGAATTGGAGATTCCGGCAACTTCCGCAACGGCTTGGCCGTACATCACGCCCTGCGCGGACGACCGGCGCATCGCCTCCTCGAGTTCCTGCATCAGCGCATCGCGCGACTTCGCACTTGACAAAGCGGCTCCTATATCTTACTCGCCTAATATCTTATATGCTAAGATAATTAGCAACTAACCTTTCGTAGCCCACACGGATGCATGGAGCAAGGCATGACCTCACGTCCCCGTAAAGCTCTGATCATTGGCGCCGGCATCGCAGGTCCCGTGACCGCGATGTTCCTGACCCGCGCCGGCATCGAGGCCGAACTCTATGAAGCCTGGCCCTATTCCACCGGGATCGGCGGCGGCCTGCAGATCGCGCCCAACGGCATGCACGTGCTGGCCGAGCTTGGCCTCGCCGACGAACTGATCCGCAATGGCTCGATCGCCGAATCCTTCGACTTCTATTCGCAGGGCGGCAAGAAGCTCGGCTCGCTCAATCAGAACATGCAGCAGCGCTTCGGACAGCCTGCCGTGAA
Organism: Bradyrhizobium mercantei; assembly: GCF_001982635.1. Lineage (GTDB taxonomy): Bacteria > Pseudomonadota > Alphaproteobacteria > Rhizobiales > Xanthobacteraceae > Bradyrhizobium > Bradyrhizobium mercantei. The sequence goes on from NZ_MKFI01000001.1 coordinate 204,541, forward strand.
CATGTGCCGCGCGACGTTGAACGAGACGCTGATCGACAAGGCCTGGGGCTCCAACGTCTCGGTGTTCTTCGAGAAGAAGCTGGTGAAGATCGAGGACCGCGGCGACCAGCCGGTCATTGCCTATTTCAACGACGGCACCACCGCCGAGGGCGATTTCGTGATCGGCGCCGACGGCGTGCATTCGGCGGTGCGGCGGCACGTGATCCCGGACGGGCCGACGCCGTTCGACACCGGCCTGATCGGCTTCGGCGGCTTCGTGCCGCGGGCCATGATCGAGCGTCTGCCGATCGGCCGGAAGGTCGAGACCACGTTCGGGCAGAGCGGCTTCTTCGGCTACGGGCTGTGCAGCCCCGATCCGGACACGGGTGCGATGTGGTGGAGCACGCAGCCGTCGCACGGCATGACCGCGGCCGCCTATCGCCTGCAAAGCCAGGACGCGATCAAGCAGCACCTGCGTGACTTCCACGCCGGCTGGCACGCGCCGATCCCCGAGATCATCGAGGCCGCCGAGAACATCGTGGTGACCGACACGCTCGACGTCGCGACGTTGCCGACCTGGTCGCGCAAGCGCACGCTCCTGATCGGCGACGCCGCACACGCCACCAGTCCGCATGCCGGCCAGGGCGCGTCGCTCGCGCTGGAGGATGCGCTGCGGCTCGGCATCATGATGCGCGACGGCCAGGAGCTCGGCATGACGTTTCAGGCCTTCGAGCACGAGCGGCGCCCGCGCGCCGAGAAGATCGTGGCGATCGCCCGCCGCAACGGTAACAGCAAGCGAGAGTTCAGCCCGACCGGCGCCTGGCTGCGCGATCACATGCTGAAGCTGCTGCTGCCGGTGTCGTCCAAGGGCATGGACTTTATGTACGCGTACAATCCGCGGGCGGCGGCGTAGCCCGAACTGTCATGCCCCGCGAAAGCGGGGCATCCAGTACGCCGCGGCCTATCGGCTCAAGCACAACAGTCTCTGGAATACTGGATCGCCCGGTCCCGTCTTCGCCAAGGCTTCGACGTGGCCACGCATCCCGGCGCGCCGAAGCTTTAGCGGAGGCGGCGAGCCGGGCGATGACACCGAGGAAGGCTGCGAAAAGCTACTTCTCGACCTCGAAGGTGAGCCCGGCGTGATCGACCAGGCGCTTGATCAGTCTACCCTGCATCGCAGCTCCCGGCGTCCAGAAGCCGGCGGCGACGTCGGGCGTATCGCGCAACAGGCAGATCGCGCATTCCGAGATCATCTTCGAGGTTGAGCCGTAGCCGGGATCACGATCGCCCTTGATGCCGGCGCGGACCATGCGGCCGTCGGGCGCCACCGCGAGATAGAGCAGATCGTAGCGGCCGTTCTCGCGCTCTTCCTTTGACGGCCCCTCGCCGGGCTTCGGCGCGCTGGGACCGGTCTTCTCGGAATTCAGCGCCATCACCTTCTTGGCATTGGCCTCGCCCTTCTCGCCCGGACCGGTCAGGACCATCTCGTCGTAGACGAAGTCCTTCCCGTACGGAAAACCCATCAGCATGTTGGAGCGGTGGACGTTGCGGGTGTTGATCAGCGCCATCATGAACGGCGCGGTCCAGGAGTGCAGGTCCTCCTCATAGGCCGGCTTGCTGCCGCGCGGCTGCTTCGCTCCCTCGAAGCCCGGCGTCAGCGCGAAGGGATTGTTGAGGATCGCAACCAGGCTGAGGTCCTTGGCGACCGCATCGAAGGTCGCCTTGGCGCTCGCCGCGGTGCCGCCCGACAGCGTGCCGCGCATGTCGCGCACCCGGCCCTTGACGCGCGGCGCCGGCGCGCCGAACACGCGCTTGGCCTCCTCCTGGACGAAAAAGGCGCCAAGCTCGAACGGCACCGAGTCGAAGCCGCAGGAGAACACGATGCGCGCGCCGCTGGCTTTTGCGGCCGCCTCGTGCTTGTCGATCATCTGCCGCATCCAGACCGGCTCGCCGCAGAGATCGAAATAGTCGGTGCCGCTTTCCACGCAGGCCGCGATCAGCTCGTTGCCGTAGAGCTGATACGGACCGACCGTCGAAATCACGGACTTGGTCTGCGCCAGCATCGCCTTCAGCGATGCAGCATCGCTGGCATCGGCGACGATCAAAGGCGTATCGGCAGGTGCGCCGATCGCGTCACGGACCGAGGCGAGCTTGTCCTTGCTGCGCCCGGCCATCGCCCATTTCAGGCTGCCGTCGCCATAATGCGCCGCGAGATATTCGGCGACCAGCTGTCCGGTGAAGCCGGTCGCACCGTAGACGACGATATCGAGTTTCGACGAGGACATGGATCAGGCTCCCACACAACGAAATTGCCCCGTTTTGTCATTGCGAGCGAAGCGAAGCAATCCATTTCACCGCGCGTGCGGAGCGATGGATTGCATCGTCGCTATCGCTCCTCGCAATGACGCTGGCCCCTACTTCTTGTAGGATACGCCCATGCCGGCGCGCACGTCGGCCTGGATGCCGTAGGGCGCGATCGGGTAGCGCAGGCCGTTCTTGGCGAGCTGCTTCATGCCCGCGATCGCCTTCACCAGATAGGCCGGCGGCAGCGCCATCAGCATCTCCTCGTCGGGCACGCCGCCATAACGGCGCTCGGCGAAGCACGGCAGCGACAGGCTCGGCTCGCCGGTCTTCAGCGCCCGCCCCCACGAGTCGGCGCAGGCGGTTTCGCCGACCACGCCCCACTCGAACTTCTTGTAGCCGGTGTACTGGAGCCCGTTGATCAGGATGATCATCTGGCCCGGCGTCGCATAGACGAGGCAGATGTCGGGCGGATTGAGGCGGCCGCTGGTCAAAGGGCTCACCGCCATCGCCTGGTACTGGCCGTAAGGCACCACGTCGAGCGCCTCCTGGCGCTTGCGCGCGTCTTCTGCCGTGCCGTGCCAGACGCCGACATAGTTCTCGCCGGCCAGCCACTTCTCGTCCTGTGGTGCGAGACCGATCACCGCGCGGCATTGCGCGCCGACCAGATCGTCGCCGGTGATGCCGACGGTCCAGCCGAGCCGCGAGGCCATGCTGACGATCTGATCCGTGGTGTGCACCGCCGACGGGCGGCGGATCTTCGGGATCGCCTCCATCTCCTCGACGCGGGCGAACATCTTGATGCCGATGACCGTGGTCTTCAGCCGCAGCAGGTTGTTCAGATCGGAAACGATCGCGCCGAGGTCGAACTGTTCCGGCGGTGTCTGCTGTTGCATGGCGTGAACTCCCGTGGTCGCGGCTTGGCGCCGCCTGTTGCACCCATGTTAGCCGGAATGGTCGGACGACGCGACAAGTGCCTTACGCCTCAGCGCGGCGCCGGCCCCGGCAGCAGATCATCGGTCTTGCAGGCCAGATGATAGGCCACCAGCCCGATCCACTCCCGTGTGCCGAGATCGGTGCGCGACAGGCCCTCGATCGCAAGCGTCACAGGGCTGAACACGTCGCCGACGCGCCAATCGACCGGATAGGCCTCGACATTGAATCCCGCCTTGCGGAACAGCCCGACCGAGCGCGGCATGTGATAGGCCGACGTGACGAGCAGCCAGCGCTCGCCCGGCTTCGGATCGACCAGCGCCTTGGAGAACTCGGCGTTCTCCACCGTGTTGCGCGAGCGCCGTTCGATGGTCAATCGCGATTTAGGAATCCCGAGACTCTCGAACATCTCGGCGGCATAGTCGGCTTCGCGCGCATCGTTCGAGATCAGGTTGGCGCTGCCGCCGGTGAACACGAGCCGCGCGTTCGGATATCTGCGCGCGAGCGCGGCCGCCGCGATGACGCGATCGGCCGCGCTGCGCACCACCGGCGTGCCATGCGCGACCGAAAGGTCTGCATCGATCGAGCCGCCGAGCACGATGATGCCGTCGGGCGCGCCGCGCGAGGCATCCCATGGCGGGAAGCGCTGCTCCAGTGTGGCGATCAGGACATTACCGAGCGGCGAGAAGCCGCAGATCGCGAGCAGCAGCAGCGCGGCCACCATCAACCTGCGGCCGAGACGGGCAAACCGCGTCAGCAACAGCACGCCGCCGAACACGCCGAGACCGATCAGGAAATTAACCGGCAGCAGCATGATGCCGAGCGTCTTGGAGAGCACAAAAAACAAGGGAAGCCTCTGCGAAGTTCTGCTACAGCGTCATACGCTGCTGGGAAACCAATCAAAAGACGTCACATGACCCATCATCACCTGAAGTCCAGTCCCGAAACCTGCCATTGGGGCTTCTTTGAAGCCAAGCTGAAGCCGGTTCTCACCGTCGCCAGTGGCGACGAGGTCACGATCGAGACCGTCAGCGGCGGCGCCGACGTGGTGCCCGACCGCAGCAAATTCCATGTCCCGCCCGAGCTCGACGACATCCATGCGAAGAGCGAGCGGATGGTGCCCGGGCACATCCTGACCGGCCCGATCGCAGTTGCCGGCGCCGAGCCCGGCGACGTGCTCGAGGTCGATATCCTCGACGTCCAGCTTCGCCAGGACTGGGGTTACAATCTGATCAAGCCGCTGTCCGGCACCCTGCCCGACGATTTCCACGAGACCCGCATCCTCAACATCCCGCTCGATCGCGCCCGCATGGTCGGCCGCATGCCCTGGGGGCTCGACTTGCCGCTGAAGCCGTTCTTCGGCGTGATGGGCGTCTCGCCGCCGCCGGCCTGGGGCCGCATCTCCTCGCTGATCCCGCGCGCGATGGGCGGCAACCTCGACAACAAGGAACTCGGCGCCGGCGCCAAGCTCTATTTGCCGGTGTTCGTACCGGGCGCGCTGTTCTCCTGCGGCGACGGCCATGGCGTGCAGGGCGACGGCGAGGTCTGCGTCACCGCGATCGAGACTGCGCTCACCGGCCGCTTCCGCCTCGCCCTGCGCAAGGATCTCAAGCTTGCCTATCCGCGCGCCGAGACCGCGGACCACTACATGACCATGGCGATGGATCCCGATCTCGACCAGTGCGTGGTGCGGGCGCTGCGCGACATGATCGTGCTGCTCGGCGAGAAGCGCAATCTGTCGCGCGAGGACGCCTACACGCTGTGCAGCCTGGCCGCCGACCTGCGCGTGACGCAGACGGTCAACGGCTCCAAGGGCATTCACTGCATGATCGCCAAATCGGTCGTCCACGGCTGACCGGCGGTCGATAAGCCGCACTTGTGTTCCGCAAGCGCGGCTCGGTACAATCTCCGCCCCAACGAACAAAAATGGACGGGGATGGATATGCTGAAGGACAGGCTTTCGCCGGCCGACGAGGCTGCGCGCGACAAGGAGATGCAGGAGACGCTCGCCGCCTGCCCGCGCATCCTCGATCTCATTGCCCGCGGCTCACAGGCCGCGCCGGACGCCGAAGCCGCGATCTATCTGCGCTCGCCGCTCGATCCGAACCCGGTCGTGCTCTCGAACGATCAGCTGATGGGCACCATCAAGGCGGCCGAGACCTACTTTCGCGGCCAGGGCATCGGCAAGGATGACGCAGTGGCGATCCTGCTGCCGGCCTGTCCGGCGACCGTGGTGGCGATCTTCGGCGCGGCCGCCTGCGGCGTCGCCGAACCGCTCAATCTGCTGTTCACGCGCGATGCGATCGTGGCCCAGCTCAATGCGATCAACGCAAAACTGTTGTTGGCGCCGCCGCCGGGCACACCGGGCGGGCTCTATGAGAGGGTCGAGGGGCTGCAGCGCGAGGTGCCGTCGCTCAAGCGCATCGTGATCGTGCCGCTCGACGGCAGCATTTCGTTCGACGGCCAAGTGCTGCACCCGGATCCCGCCTGGCGCGACGACTACGGCAAGTCCAGGGATACGAGCGAGGCCGACCGTGTCGCGGTGATGCTGCCGACCGGCGGCACCACAGGTCATCCCAAGGTGGCGCGGCTCACCAACCGCGCGATGGTCGCCTCCACCGTCTCGTCGCGCATGGCGCTCGATTTCCACCGCGGCGAACGCGCGATGATCACGATGCCGCTGTTCCATGTCGGCGGCCTGTTCTGCACCACGGCCAATTGCCTGGCGGCCGGCACGACAATGGTCATCCCCGGCCCCGCCGGTGCGCGCGATCCGGCGCTGGTCCGAAACTTCTGGCAGATCATCGAGCAATACCGCATCAACATCGCCGGCAACGTGCCGACGATCCTCGGGGCGTTGGCCGACGTCCCGGTCGCCGACAGCGACATTTCGAGCCTGCGCGTCACCGCCACCGGCGCCTCGATCTGCCCGCCGGAAATCGAGCGGCGTTATCTTGCGACCTGGGGCGGCGTCTGCATCCAGCAACTCTACGGCATGACCGAGCTCGCCGGCGCCATCACCCATGACGTGCACGGCGTGAAGCCGCGCGCCGAGAGCGTCGGCACCCGCAATCCGCTGGTCGAGCTTGCGATCCTCGACGGCGGCAGACTGCATACCGGGCCGTGGCCGTCGCCGGTCGGCGAACTGTTGACGCGCGGGCCTCAGGTGTTCGCCGGCTACGTCGACAAAAAGCAGACCGAGGAAGCGTTCCGCGACGGCTGGCTGCGCACCGGCGACATCTGCCGGATCGACGCCGACGGCTTCGTGTACATCATGGGCCGCGCCAAGGACGTCATCATCCGCGGCGGCCACAACATCGACCCGCGCGCGATCGAGGACGCTGCGCTGGCGTTTCCGGGCGTGGCGCTTGCCGCAGCCGTCGGCCGTCCAGACACCTACGCGGGCGAAGTGCCGATGCTGTTCGTCTCGGCACAGCCCGGCGTCCAGATCGATCCGCAGGCACTCGCGGCCTTCGTGCAGGACAACATTCTGGAGCCACCGGCGCGCCCGCGCGTGGTGCAAGTCATTCCGGAGATGCCGGTCACGCCGGTCGGCAAGATCTTCAAGCCGAAGCTGCGCGAGATCGCCGCCGGCGAGGCCGCGCGCGAGCTGCTCGCGCTGGAGGGGTTGTCCGGCGAAGTCAGTGTCGACGCCATCACCGATCCGTCCCGCGGCCTGTACCTGAGTGTGAAAGCGCCTCCGGACAAGGCGGAAACGGCTGAGCGGCTTCTCAAGAAGTTCCCGGTCAAGGTCGAGCTACGACCATAACCCATTCATATACCTAAATAATCTATCCGCGACGCCGCGCCGGAATTGACCTCCGGCGCGGCGCTCGCATTTTGCAGTCCCCGGCTTGACGGACTGCATCATTCCTAAATAGACTCTAAATAGATACTTTTCAGTACAAGCGTTCAGGGTTAAGCGTTTCTTCATGGCTACGGAAAAGGCCGAAACCGACCGCGTCCCGGTCACGCTGGCGCTCTCGACCATTGGTTATCTCGAGAAGCTGGTGAGACAGGGCACCCACGGCACGAGCGTCCCGGGCGTTGCACGGACACTGATCGAGGAAGGCATTCGACTCGCCATCAAGGACGGGTTGCTTGCAATCCGCGACAACGGACGCACGCCCTAAGAGCATGATCCGGAAAAGTGGAGACCGGTTTTCCGAGAAGATCATGCTCAAGACTTAAGGGGCGCGCGCGTCGGCGCGGCGGTTCAACACAGAACGTGGAACCGTCAGATGATTGTCAACCAAGAGACCTGGACGCCGGAGCGCGTCGACCAACTCAAGATCTATTTTGAAGCCGGCCTCTCCTGCCGTGACATCGCCGTCAATATCGGCGTCAGCCGCAATGCGGTGATCGGCAAGCTGTCGCGGCTGAACCTCACGCGCACGACGCCGGACGAACGCCGGGCCCGGCGCAAGAAATCCGCTGCGCACGCCGCGCAACGAGCGACCGCAAAGCAGCAACTTCGCTTGCTGCAAGCGGTCTACGAACAAGAGCCCGAGGATACGCCGATCGTCAGCGCCAACAGCTGCTCGCTGTTCGAATTGAGCGAGCAGCGCTGCCGCTGGCCGATCAGCAGCCCGGGCGCCGATGATTTCTGCTTCTGCGGCAACACACCGCTCGGCGGCATGCCCTACTGCTCAGGGCATTACCGCCTCGCCTATCAGGCCGGTTCGCGCCAGCGTGCGATGCGAGGGTAGCTTAGTAGCAACACTGGAAGCGCCGATCCCGTCATCCTGAGGAGGCCGCAACGCGGCCGTCTCGAAGGATCGACGGCCGCTAGCCGGGCCGTGCATACTTGGAGACGCGCGTTCCGCGCTCCTCAGCATGACGGCTCCTGCGTGATCAGCCGACCTTCCAACCGGTCGCCGCCACGATGTCCTGATAGAACTCGGGCGTATAGGCCCGTTCCGGCGCTTTGCGCACGTGCTCGTCGAGCAGATGGGCATCGTCGCCGACCAGGATGCGCCAGCGATCGGCCTTCACGCCGTCGAGGATGATCTTGGCGGCGGCAGCAGCCGTGGTCGGCGCCTCGTCGTGGAAGATGCGGGCGCGATCGAGGGCGAGCTGCTGGATGTCGGCATCCGACATCTTGGCGACGTCGATGCCCTGCCCTTGCAGGCGCTGGCGCGCCTGCTTGAGCTCGTCGGGATTGAGCTGATCGGCGCCGTTCTGCACCTTGCGCGAGTTCGACACGATCGAGGTGCCGATGTGGCCGGGCATCACGACCGAGCACTTCACATGCGGTGCGTTGAGCCGGAGATCGTTGATCATCGCCTCGGTGAATCCCTTCACGGCGAATTTCGCGGCGCTGTAGGCGGTGTGCGACACGCCGAGGCCGACCGAGGCCCAGAAGCCGTTGACGCTCGAGGTGTTGACGATATGCGCTTCATCCGCCTTCACCAGCAGCGGCAGGAAGGTGCGGACGCCGAGATAGACGCCGCCCCAACAGATGTTGAAGGTGCGCTCCCACTGCTCGCGCGTGTTGGTGAACAGGCTGCCGCCACCGCCGATGCCGGCATTGTTGAACAGCAGGTGGATCTTGTCGGTCGCCTGCTGCTCGATCAGTTCGTCGCGGAAGCGCTTGTAGTGATCCTCGATCGAAACGTCGGCAACGTGAGTGGTGATGCGCAGGCCCTGCGGCAGCTTCTCGACTTCGCACAGCCGCTTGGTCTCCGCCATCGCCTCGGCCGAGACGTCGCACATCGCGACATTGCATCCCTCGGCAACGAGCTGCCGTGCGAGCTCGCGGCCCATGCCCGTGCCGCCACCGGTGATGACGGCAATCTTTCCGGCAAAATCCTTCATCTGAGATCCGTTCCTTCCCTGCTTCTTCTTCGTTTCGGTTGGACATGGATCGCAGTCCCAACCGCTTGGCTGCGGCACTCTACATCACCGAATTATCGCGCAGCAACGGCGCCCACTCCTCACGCGCAAGTGAGCCGCAGGTGGCGTAACGAATTCATTCCGCACAGCGAACAATCCGACATCGACAATCGGAGACGATGATCGTGAACGTCCTGAACAGATTGGTCGCGACAACGCTGATGGCGATCGCGGCTGGAATGTCGACCGCGTCTCTTGCCGCTGCGGTCACGGCGTCGAAGCGGGGCGACGGCGCCGGTGCAGACGGATCACGCTGATCCGCGATGTTGAAGAGCGCGCTGTTGCCGCGTGTGGGCTGTGACGGTGCCGAGCCAACCCGAACGCCTGTTCGCGAACGTAAGGCTTGCGTCGCAGGCTTGGTCCGGTGCTACTCGGCGGTCTCGATGCGCACCGGCGCACGCCGTCGCAGGACGCCGGTGCAGACGCTCACGGCGAGCTTCAGCAGGCCGCGCCACGAGAAGTCGACGACCACCTCATGGTGCCGCAATCCCTTGCCGCCCTTCACCAGCCCGAGATCCCGTATCAAGCAATAATGGCCGCTGCTCATCCGAGCCAGGCGGCTGTTCTTGAAGCGTCCCATGAATGACGAGAATGCACTGCGGATTGATTCCGTCAAATCTTGACGGCCTCGAATCGACTCGACGGTGTGAGCCCGCCTGCGGGCGGCAATTCGTGATGACCGCGCGTCTCGCGCACCGGCGCAGGCTCCGGACCTTGAATCAAAAACCTCCGGCAGGGCATTGCCGGAGGTTTGGGAGGCTTAGCAGCAAGCTAAGGGCCATCATGCAATGTGTTGGCTTCGCCGTATATAGTTTAGTAGATCAGGTAAGTAAATAAGTTTGCAGACGAATGAATCGCATGGCTCGTCTTCGCGCTTCGCGTGGACCGAAATGACGCAGCGGCAGCCGTTCGCATCCGATGACGCGTTGTCGTCACGCCGACCGGCATCCACCTCGCACGAAATCGCCCCCATCCTCTTCGACTGATTTCTGCCAAAGAAAAACCCCGGCAGTTGCCTGCCGGGGTTCTCTTGGATCTTGATCAGATCAACCGGTATTACCAGTTGCGCTGAGCGCGGAAGAGCATCTGGACGGTGTCCTGATCCTTCAGCTCGTAGGTCGCGGTCGGCTTGCCGATAGAAGCCGACGAAGTGGTGATCGTGCCGGCATACTTCTGATCGAGGTGGACGTAGGTCACGTCGGCCGAGAAGGTCAGGTTCTTGACCGGGGTCCAACGGGTGATCACGCCGATCTGCGAGATGTTGTAGTCGGGGTTGCAGTTGGTCACGCCAGCGCCGCCACCGAAGGCAGTGCGGAACGTGCCACCGACGCCGCCAACGCCGCAGATGAGCGACTTAGCCGTGTCGTTGTACATGACCGACGCGAACGCACCGTAGATACCGGTGTTCCAGTAGGGATCCCAGTTGTGGGTGTACGCACCGCGGAAGCCCCAGGTCTTGATCGACTGCTGCTGACCGTTCAGACCGAACACCGTGTCGGGTGCCGTGCCGAAGCCAACGCTGCCATAGACGCCCGGCAGGCTCGAGCCACCGTAGATGGCGACCGAGCTGGCCTGGCTGGCCAGTTCCTGGATGTTGTAGCGGGTCGCACCGTCGGTGTAGACGCCCTGGATGTTGATGGTGTCACCGGGTCCGGTCGGGATGTTCTTGATCGACAGGGCCAGTGCACCAGCCCAACCCCACTTGTCGTCGGGATGACCGGTCAACTCGGTGCCGCCGTAGTAGGCAGCGTGGTTGTCATGCGCGGCGACCGACGCCTGGAAGATACCCCAAGCCTGGTCGACCTTCAGCGCGGCGACGAAGTCCGGCGCGATCGTGCCGGCGTAGTCGCTCGAACCGTACGCACCACCAACCGCGAGGTTGTTCACGCCAGCCTGCATGTACGCAACCTGGTCCTGCGCCGACAGAGCCAGCGACACGCCGTTGCCGAACTGCGCGGTGTAGGTGAACTGGTTGATGCCGTTGGTGGTGTTCACGCCACCGACGAGACCGTCGTAGTTGTTGCCCGGATAACCGTTCCAGGGAGCAGCGAACTGCGAGACCGCCTTACCCATGGTGAAGCCGGCGAACTGGATGAAGGCGTAGTAGACGCCGACGGTACCAGCCGCGACTGCACCGGCATTGGCGTTGTTCGGCGCCGAAGCGGTACCGATCGCCGAGTAGATGGTCGAGCCGTTGCCCTGGCCGGCGTAGGTGTCAGAGGTCCAAGTGAACACCGCGTCGAAATAGGTGCGGACCACGCCGTACTCGGTCGCGGTGCGCGTATCGATGTTGAAGTCTTCACGCGAACGCCAAGTGTAGCCGTTGGTGAAACGGTTGTTGGCACCGCTGGCGCCGTTGATGTTCGGGCCGTACACGCTGTTGCCGTTCACGACGACGTCAGCACGCAGGTAGCCGCCCAGCTTGATACAGGTATCGGTACCCGGGATGTAGTAGAAGCCCGGACCATAAAGTGAGCAGATCTTCACGTACTCGACCGCTTTGGCCTTGACAGGAAGATCGGCCGCCTGCGCCCCGCCGACCGCGACCAGCGCAGCCGCCGAGCCCAGGATAAGGCTCTTCACCGAATTCATATTAAACCTCCAAGTTGCTCATATGCGGAGAGTCCGAGGCCGCGAGCGCCCCGTGATCCTCCCGCATTGTCCAAGACCGTTTTCCCCAAACCCCGCACCCTCAGATCAATCTGTGGTGTGCGACGGACTTGAACGATCACCGCAACGGGACGATCGAGATTCCCCTACCGCCGGGTTCAATATGCATTGGCAAGTTCGCCAATCAAAATAGTTTATAAAGTCAGGAATGCGAATGCGGCCACACTGTGGCCCGCCGGCAACGCTGCCCGTAAGCCCTTTACCCACAGGGCAAAACTTGTCACACCCCAAATAGTCTAATCGTCACACGACCGTTATAATTACTTTACGTTCACTTGCGTTCGTTGATGGCTTACGGGAAAAATACCGCTGCGGTGCGGGAAACAAGAAATAAATCAGCGCAAAGCTGAGTCGGCACCTGGGGAAGAGGAAAGCTGTGTCAGTGACAAGGAAGGATACGACGCGCCAACGCGCCATCGAACATCTCGACATCATCAAGCGATTCACGCTCGAGATTTCGTCCATCAATTCGCATTTGGAACGGGTCCGTCAGTTCTGGGGCAAGGCGCTTGGCGTCAGCGGTCCGCAATGGATGATTCTCATCGCGATCTCCGATCTCGACAAGGATGACGGGGTGCCGATCAACGTGGTGTCGAAGCTGCTGCACGTCGATCCGTCGTTCGTGACCACCCAGTCCAAGCTGCTCGAGCAGAAGGAACTGCTGCGGCGCGCACCCTCTCCGGCCGACGCGCGCGTGGTCCGCCTGTCGCTGACCGACAAGACCCGAAAGCACCTGGCGGGCCTTGCCGAGCAGCACAAGGCGTTCAAGAAAACCGTCTTCGAGGAGTTCAGCGAGCAGGAGCTGGCCGAGTTCACCGGCAAGCTGGCGATGCTCACCAACCGCCTCGAGAAGGCGTGCCTGATCGTCGCGATGGAAGCCGAGGCCTGAAACAACGACCGCGTTCGGTCCCCGCCCGGACGAGGCGAACTGGAACCCTGGAGCAGACGCTGCACGCGGCTCGCCGGACCGCGTTTGCACTCGGGGGTGTGATTCTAGACGATCTGGAAGCTGCTCTGGTGCGCGAGCAACTGCGCCGTCGTGACATGCTGGAGCGTGATCGTGTCATGGGCAGCATCGGTGATGACCGCGTTGCCCGACGCGTCGTCATGGGTGGCGGCAACCAGGGCGTTGAGATCCGCAAAGACGCTCTTGCTGAAATGCAGCGTATCGGTCGCGGGCGAGAAGTTCGCGAGTGTGACTTGGCCGAAGTTTTCGGCGAACACGAACGTGTCCTGCGCCGCCGCATTGGAGATCTGGTTGCCGGCTTGACCCGACGCCGCCGCGACAACCAATGTTCCTCCGTTCCCGTCACTGGCGAACTGGAAATTGTCTTGCGCATACCCTCCGAGGAAATGCAGCGTGGCGATACTCGAGCCATCGCTCACTGACAGCACGCCGGAGGTATCGTCGAAGCTGGAATGGACGGTGTTGAAATCGATGCCGTGCAAGTCGATCTTGTCGGCCCCCTGACCGCCATCTCCGCTGAACCCGATCATCTGGCCGCTGAACGTGGCTGGCTGTTGCAGATTCAACGTCGTGCCGTCGAAGACCGCCAGTGCTGCGGCATTCGGAGCCGGGTCCGAGGGAACCACATGGACCTGCGCGGCCGAGGCAAAGAACTGATCGGATGCCGCGCCCGCTTGAACCAACGCAGTCCCGGAATATCCAGCCGGCACGACCTGGGTGACGTGATTGCCATCGAACGCGAGTTCGGTGACCTGACCGGCGCTGTTCTGGGTTATTAGTTCCGCTACTCCGGCTGTCATGCTCTTGACGTCATGAACGGGATCGTAGCTTCCCGGCAACAGATTGCTCCCAATCAGCTTGCCTTGATCGAAGTACAGAATGTCGATTTGGCCGGCGGCGGATTGGGTGATCACGTCGGAATGGCCGTCACCATTGACGTCCCCAACTGCGACGACATTCCAAAACGATTGGTTGGTAAGATAGCTCGCGGTCAGGTGGCCTGACGAATTGAACCATAGAAAGTCGATCTGGCCATTCACCTGAGTCACGAAGCCGGGGTTCGCCTGTCCGCTGAAAAAACCTGCGCCCTTGATGTCCGAATAGCTGCCCGCAAGCAGGAGCGATGCAGACAGCTTGCCTCCGGAAAACCAAAGCAGGTCGACCTGGCCATTTGACTGCGTGACGAATTGACTGCTGCCGGTCGAGTCGAAATCAACATCGCCAAGGACTTTCCAGAAGCTCTGGGGAGTGAGCGAAGAGCCGGTCAGATTGCCGGAGCCGTATTGCAAGACGTCGATCTGACCATTCGCAAGCTGGCTCGCAATATTGGTGGTCTGGACGACCGTCGGCGCCGATGTTGCCACCAGGTGAAACCCCAGGGCATCGAGCTGCTGCAGATCAATCGATGTGAGTTTCTGCAACGTGCTGTCGGTGTAATATTCGTTGAAGGGATCGTTTGCACCCTGCACGCCGCTGTTGAGGAAGTCGCTCGGATCCGAGTTCTGGCCGTAGTCCGCGAGCTTCGTGCTGCCTTCGTTCAGGGAGAAATAGGCCGCGGATGTCGGAATACTGTCCGATAACAATCGGACGCCGGTACTGGTGAAGCGGTCGAAATCGAAAATATCCGGTTGTGGTCCGTACGGCACGCGGCCCATGGCGTGGGTGAGTTCGTGAAGCGCGACGCCAACCAGAAGGCCGGGACTGATGTCGGTGGCAAAGGTCAGACTACCGTCGTCGGTCGTCGTGTCGTTCGCGCCGATCACGCCCCAGAGCTTGAGTTGCGCGTTCCACACCGCAACCGAAGACTGACCTTGGATCGACGTTCCGGTCGGCAGCGCGTTGAAGGTCTTGTCGCCCGCCGACGCATTGTTCACCAGGTCAGCCCTGACCGTCGAATAGCTGAGCCACTGTCCATTGTCGGGACCGGCTGCAGCGCCGCCACCCGTGCCGCTGTAATCCACGTTGAAGTTGAGCGTGATCTTGTCGGAGATCGCTGCACTCAAAAGCGCTGCCGCCTGCTCGACTCCTGCTCGGAAGCTGGCTGGCGCCGCCATCGCGGCGGCGTCGAAGATCAGGTTGATCGTCAGCCCGCCGGAGGTCTCCGCGACGACAGAACCTACGCCGCCCGAGCCGGAGCCGCTCACCGCGGCCTGCGCCTCAATCGATTCATCGGGGAGGACGACGGGCGTTGGCGGCGTGCTGTAGGGCGCCGGCGACCCGCTGTCCTGATCCCTCTGCAATCCGGTTGTGGATGTCATCGCTCGTTTCAACCGCTCTATCGAAGCCGATCTCGACGTCCCGCCTCGCGGACGCCGAAGGTTCGGGCGGAGGATGCGCGGTCATCGTTAACCAGCTATTGAGGCTGGCGCTCACGCGCGCATCGCGCAGGAGCAAAGGTTGCTGCCCTCGCAGAAATTCGGGCGCCAAAGCCTTGATTCGGCAGTCGGAATGGCTTGATCCGGCGCACGCCCAGCAAATCCGTAGAACTACCGCCGTGTTCGCACGGCGCGCCGCGACGAGCCGGAAGTTCCTTGAAGTGCGCGCGGCCGGCAGAATTGGAAAATCGCCGCCGCGGCGGGTGACGCAGAGGCGTTGAAGGGTGCAGATGCGAGAGGTAAATCAGCAGCGGAGACGCTGCTCGATCCGTTACGCTTGCCGAAATCCGGATGCCCTGAAATCCGGCCAACTGATGGTCGGAGCGAGAGGATTTGAACCTCCGACCCCTAGTCTCCCAGACTAGTGCGCTAACCGGGCTGCGCCACGCTCCGATGCCGTTCCATTAGCTGCGATCCTGCGTTCGCGCAAGGCAAAGCAGGCCTTTGAGGGCTGCAATCCGGACGCTGGTTCCGATGGCAGGTTGCCTCGACAGGTCTGCCGGGCCGGTCCTTGCCTCAGCCGTCCTTCATCGCCGCGTCGATCATCTGGCGGCAGGCCACCAGCTCCTGCAGCGCGCGTTCGAGCCGCTCGCGATCCGCCGATGGAACGGAGGGCCGCACCGCCGGCGCCGCAGCGGACGCCTTGCCCGGCTGGGGCTTGCCCGGCTGGGCGTGCGCCTTGTAGGTCGACAGGATCGGATCCTCGTCGGGATCGACGAATCGGTAGTCGATGCCCTGCTCGTCGCCGTCGCCCTCCTCGCCGTCGAAATCCAGGCCGTCATTGCTCTCGAGATCATCGGGCTCGGCCATGCTGTTGCCGACCGCCTCCTCGACCGCGCCGAACGAGACAGCCGCGGTCTGGTCGGCGATGCCCTGCACCGACTTGATGCCATGCTCTTTCAGGATCCGCTGCACGCCGCGGATGGTGTAGCCCTCGCCGTAGAGCAGCCGGCGGATGCCCTTGAGCAGGTCGACGTCGTCGGGGCGATAATAGCGGCGGCCGCCGCTGCGCTTCATCGGCTTGATCTGTGCGAAGCGCGTTTCCCAGAACCTCAGCACATGCTGGGGAATATCGAGTTCGTCTGCGACTTCACTGATGGTACGGAACGCATCCGGCGCCTTGTCCAAATGCCCGCTCCTCTGGCTTCAATGCCTGGAGCCTCGTCCGTTCCGATTGAATGGGAACGGGGCTCCAGATGCTGGTTTTGGCGCGTTTTCTTCACGCGAACCGGGTATCCACTTCGCTTGAAAACGCGCTACAGCATGACCCGGAAAAGTGCGAAGCGGCTTTCCGAAAAGATCATGCTCAAACAACAAGCTAAAGCGCGACCGCGCTTTAGTCGGCCTTGCTGCCATCGCCGTTGGTGACGACGTGGCCATTGATCCGCTGCTTCAGGATCGCCGACGGCTTGAACACCATCACACGCCGTGGCGAGATCGGCACCTCGGTGCCGGTCTTCGGATTACGGCCGATACGCTGGCCCTTCTTGCGCACCATGAAGGAGCCGAACGAGGACAGCTTCACCGTCTCGCCCTTTTCCAGGCAATCGGTGATCTCCTTCAGCACCAACTCGACAAACGCCGACGATTCGGTGCGCGACAGACCCACCTTTTGGTAGACCGCCTCACACAAATCGACACGCGTAACTGTTTTTCCGGTTCCCGTGGTCATCGCCTGCCCCGCACTCTCGGCGAACAATTTCTTGACTGAAATTAAAAGCTTAGCGCGCAATGGTCAACAGCGACCAGCATCTGGACGCCGGAAAGATACCAGCAACCTTTCAGCACTGTTTGGCGACGCGCTACCAGCGCACGAGCGCCGAGCCCCAGGTGAAGCCGCCGCCCATCGCCTCGAACAGCACCAGATCGCCCTTCTTGACGCGGCCATCCTTGACGGCGACCGCCAGCGCCAGCGGGATCGAGGCCGCCGAGGTGTTGCCGTGCTTGTCGACCGTCAGGACCACCTTCTGCGGCGCAATATGCAGCTTGTGGGCCGACGCATCGATGATTCGCTTGTTGGCCTGGTGCGGAATGAACCAGTTGATGTCCTCGGCGGTGAAGCCGGTGGCGTTGAACGCATCGACGATCACGTCGGTGATCATGCCGACGGCGTGCTTGAACACCTCGCGGCCCTCCATCCGCAGATGGCCGACCGTCCGGGTCGAGCCGGGACCGCCATCGACGAACAGCTTCGACTTGTGGCGCCCGTCGGAGCGCAGATGCGTCGTCAGCACGCCGCGATCGTCGGTCGTGCCGGACTGCGGCTGCGCCTCCAGCACGACGGCGCCGGCGCCGTCCCCGAACAGCACGCAGGTGCCGCGGTCGTTCCAGTCGAGGATGCGCGAGAAGGTTTCGGCACCGATCACCAGCGCCCGCTTGTGATGGCCGGCGCGCAGGAAATTGTCCGCCGTGGTCAGCGCGAAGACGAAGCCGGAGCACACCGCCTGCAGGTCGAAGGCGACGCCGTGGTTGATGCCGAGCCCGTGCTGGACCGCGACCGCGGTCGCCGGAAAGGTGTTGTCCGGCGTCGAGGTCGCGAGCACGATCAGGTCGATCGACTGCGCGTCGATCTTGGCATCGGCGAGCGCGGCGCGCGCCGCGTTGATCGCGAGATGCGAGGTGAACTCGTCATCGGCGGCGATGTGGCGCTCGCTGATGCCGGTGCGCTGCACGATCCAGTCGTCCGACGTGTCGATCCGGCTGGCCAGTTCGGCATTGGTCAAAACCCGCTCCGGCAGATAGGAGCCGCAGCCGAGCACTACCGAACGTATCGCAGTCACGAGACAGCCTCCTGCGCGGTCTGCGCCTTTACCAGCGCACTGCCGTCGCGATTAAGCATCTGATTGATCTTGGTGAGGAGATCGAAGTGGGCCATCTCATAGCCAACATCGACCGCATAGGCAAAGCCTTCCGCGCTGGCGCCGCCGTGGCTCTTGACCACGACGCCCTTCAGGCCGAGCAGCACGCCGCCATTGCCCTTGTTGGGATCGAGCTTGTCGCGCAGCTTCTGGAATGCGCCGCGGGCCAGCAAATAGCCGATCCGCGCCAGCCAGCTCGACGACATGGCCTCGCGCAACAGCGCGAACATCTGGCGCGCGGTTCCCTCGGCGGCCTTGAGCGCAATGTTGCCGCAGAAACCTTCCGACACGATGACGTCGGCGAGCCCCTTGCCGATGCCGTCGCCCTCGACGAAGCCGATATAGTTGAACTGGGTCGAGTTCATCGCCCGGAGCATTCCGGCCGCCTCGCGGATCTCGTCATGGCCCTTGATCTCCTCGGACCCGATATTGAGCAGGCCGACGGTCGGCCGCTCGAGGTTGAACAGCACGCTCGCCATGGCGCTGCCCATCACGGCCAGCGTCGTCAGGTGGCGGGCATCGCCCCCGATCGTGGCGCCGAGGTCGAGCACGACGGAGTCGCCGCGCAGCGTCGGCCACACCGCTGCGAGCGCCGGACGGTCGACGCCGGGCAGCGTCCGCAGATTGATGCCGCCCATCGCCATCAGCGCGCCGGTATTGCCGGCGGAGACCGCGACGTCGGCCTCGCCGTGCTTCACGGCGTCGATCGCAAGCCACATCGACGAGGCCCGGCGGGTCCGCCGCAGCGCCTGGCTCGGCTTCTCGTCGCCCTTCACCGCGACGTCGGTATGGATCACCTTCGATACCGCCTTCAGCGCCGGATGCTTGGCGAGCTCCGGCTCGATCTGAGCACGGTCACCGACCAGCAGGAATTCACTGTCGGGATGACGGCTCAACGAAATCGCAGCGCCGGGAATGACGACGGAAGCGCCGACATCGCCCCCCATGGCGTCAAGCGCGATTCGAACCTTTTGAGGCATGAACGTCCCGGAAGCCTGCTCTCCCACAGCCCTTCAGACGAAGACCGCGAGCTTGAAGTCACCGCCGTCAACGGCGCGCGGCGGAACACCAACTCGCGTCCCGGCCGGGCCGCGACAATAGCGTGTCCGCGGTCCGACACAACCTCTTGACCACAAACGAGGCAGTGGCCGAACCGTCACGCAATACATCAAAATATACAGGAAATTCATTGTATTTCAATGCATTGTGACACTTATTTGAAGTGGCCACCGACACCGTTCGCACAGGGGTGCAGGCGAGCCATCCCCGCAAATGTGACGAGAGCTCCCCTCAATTGCCCTTCTTGGGCTTCTTGCCGTCAGGCTTTTCCTTCAGCGCCTTCAGCGCCGCAAACGGATGATTTTCCGGATCAGGCGCTTCAACCTCCCGCTCAAAGACCGCATCCACCTTGCGCGGATAGGGGTCTATGCCGAGAAACAGCGCATCGGTGGCGAGCCGGCCGATATCGATGAAGCCGCCGACGATCGGCTCCGGCGGGTCCGGCGTTTCCTCATCGCTCTCCTCGGCGTCGTCGACCAGGTCGGCCATTTGCGGGATCTGCTCGGGCGGCGCGAACACCACATCGATCGGCTCGTCGATCTCGTTCTCGATCGGATCGAGCGTCACGACGCAGGTCTGCCCGATCCTTGCCCGGACCCGGCCAGTGACGTGGTAGCTGCCGTCGCGCTTGGGCTGCAGATCGAACTCGGCCTGCGCGGAGATGACGTCGCGCAGCTCCGCGACTTCGGCCATCGCCTTGCGCGCCGCCTCATCGGCGGTGATTTCGCGATGCAGGCCGGTCTCCGGGATTTGCGCGACGTTGATCAGCACGCGCCAGGGGTCGCGCACTGCATCGCCCCGTCCTGTGCCGCCGCCGCTCATGCCGCACTCCCCGCAGCCTGCGGCACCGGAAAGCGCCACGCGCCCTTGGTCAGCGCCGCGAGATCGGCGCGCGCCAGCTCGGCCATCGCCTCCCTTGCATAGGTGGCGAGCTCGCGGGCCTTGTCGATGTTCTGGCCATTGAGGATGTTCTTGCAGAATGACTGGGCCAAGGCCTCCTCGCCGTCGGTCAGCGCCAGATCATAGGCTGCGGTGCGGCCGTAGAAGGCCTCGCCGAACGCCTGCATGCGCTTCGGCACCGTGAGGTCGCCGACCCCCATTTCGCGGAGATTGTCGTCCATATCGATGCAGAAATGATCGAACAGCGCCTGCGACAGCTCCGCGCCGCCCTGTGCGGATTTGAGTCGCCGCAGCACCAGCCACAGATGCATCAGAAGCAGGTCAAAACGGCCATTAACCGTGTCCGGAACGCTCAAGTCACGGTAAAATAACGGTTCTCGCGCCTGCGTCACGATCATGCCATAGATGGTCTCAATGGTGCTGCGCGCGGGCACCCGGGGTTTTCTGAAGTGATTGAACGGCCAAAGCATGACGGGTTCCGGCTGCCGGTCCCCCGGGGACGCCTGTTGAGGGGTCGCCCGTTGGAGCTCGGCATTATTGCAATCCATTGAGCTGCCCGGTACGTCAATGCCCCGGCCGATGCAAGAGGACGGATCAGATCCGCCGATGAACCACACCCTTCCAAGACAGTCTCGCGCGGCTTCCGCGCGCGGGTTCTTTTCGCGCTTCCGCGCCATCGCGGTCGTTGGCCTCGTGTGCACCGCCGCACTCGGCGGCTGCACCGGTGAACAATTCCAGAAGGGCTACATCCTGCCCGACGGGGCGCTCGAGCAGATTCCGATCGGCGCGAGCCAGGACCAGGTGCTGATCGTGCTCGGCACACCCTCAACGGTCGCAACGCTGGACGGTGAGGTGTTCTATTACATCTCGCAGCGGACCTCGCGCCCGGTCGCCTTCATGAATCAGCGGGTGATCGACCAGCGCGTCATCGCGGTCTATTTCGACAAGAACCGCCAGGTGCGCCGGCTCGCCAATTACGGTCTGAAGGACGGCAAGATCTTCGACTTCGTCAGCCGCACCACGCCGACGTCGGGCCAGGAAATGTCCTACCTGACACCGCTCTTCAAGCTGCTGAGCTTCAACTAGCGCGCGCAAGGCATCGCGCTTTTAGTGCGAAAGAAACTGCGCCAAGTTGTCGCGCTTGCCCGACGGGCAAGCGGTCCCCTAGGCTCGCTCGCAAACAAGAGCCTGAGCAGGGGGTAAGCGCGTGAGAGCCAAGAGATTTTCCCGTCGTACGGTATTGTCGGGCACAGCCGCATTGGCGGCTGCGTCGATCCTGCCGCGCGCCAGCTTAGGGGCCGGCGACTGGCGGCCGACCGAGACGGTGCGGATCATCGTGCCGGCGGCGGCCGGCGGATCGACAGACGTCATGGGGCGGCTGCTGGCGGCACATTTGCAGCCGCTCTGGGGCCAGTCGGTGGTGGTGGAGAATCGCTCCGGCGCCGGCGGCACCATCGGCACGGCTGAGGTCACACGCGCCAAGGGCGACGGCCACACCATCCTGATCGGCAATCCCGGCCCCAACGCGATCGCCTACAGCATCTTCCGCAACCTGACCTACAAGGCCGACCAGTTGCAGGCGGTCTCCAACATGATCCGGATCCCGAACATCGTCTCGGCGCATCCATCGACCGGCATCAAGTCGATCCCCGAATTGATCGCCTATCTGAAGAAGAACCCCGACAAGCTGACCTACGGCTCGTCCGGCACCGGACAGAGCCCTCACCTCACCGGCGCCTGGTTCCTGCAACTCACCGGACTGAAGATGACGCATGTGCCGTTCCGCGGTGCCGGCCCTGCACTGCAGGCCGGGCTCGCCGGTGACATCCAGATCCTGTTCGACAATCTCTATCCGTCGCTGCCGCAGGTGCAGGACGGCAAGCTGAACGGGCTCTGCGTCACCACGACCGACCGCAGTGACTTCGCGCCCAACCTCCCGACCATGCGCGAAGGCGCGCCGGAGCTCGCCAAGTTCGACGTCGCCTCCTGGTTCGGCGTGTTCCTGCCGAAGACCGCGCCCGCGCCCGTGGTCGACGAGCTGAACCGCCAGATCAAGGCGATGCTGGAGCGCGACGACGTCAGGAAGAACATCAGTGGCATGGGCGCGCGCGCCGACTACGGCACGCCGCAGCAATTCTCCGAATTCGTCGATGCCGAGACGAAGAAGTTCGCCGCCATCATCGAGAAGGAAGGCTTGCAGATGGAGGTCAAGTGACGGCCGTCGTCACAATCGATCTGCGGCGCGCTGCGACCAACGCTACGACGACTTGTTGATCTTCTTGACCTTGGCGTCGGTTGCCTCAATCGACATCGCCAGCTCCATGATCGCCTTCGAGAGTAGCTCGATGGCCTCCTTCTGGTCCTGCGACTTGGAGGCGCGGAGCGCATAGTTGCGTGCGGATGAGAGCGACATCGATTGATCTCCGTGTTGTTCGCGTCTGGTTCTAGTCGCATATCGTCGGCGCGCCCACCGTCATTGCGAGGAGCGACAGCGACGAAGCAATCCATGTCTCCGCTTGTGGAGAGGTGGATTGCTTCGCTCCGCTCGCAATGACGTTGCGATATTTCGCGCCCCCTAAAGCAAAACCCCCGCGGCGCTCACCGCGGGGGTTTCGTTTCAGTCCTATCGCGCGGCTCAGTGCGCCAGGATCGCCAACAGCAGCAGCGCCACGATGTTGGTGATCTTGATCATCGGGTTCACCGCCGGGCCCGCCGTGTCCTTGTAGGGATCGCCGACGGTGTCTCCGGTCACCGCGGACTTGTGGGCGTCAGAGCCCTTGCCGCCATAATGGCCGTCCTCGATGTACTTTTTGGCGTTGTCCCACGCCCCGCCGCCCGAGGTCATCGAGATCGCGACGAACAGGCCAGTGACGATGACGCCGAGCAGCATGGCGCCGACTGCGGAGAACGCCGCCGACTTGCCGACCGCACCGCCGCCCGCGATGAAGTAGATCAGGAAGTAGACCACGATCGGCGACAGCACCGGCAGCAGCGAGGGGATGATCATTTCCTTGATCGCCGCCCGCGTCAGCAGGTCGACCGCCTTGCCGTAGTCCGGCTTGTCGGTGCCCTGCATGATGCCGGGCTTCTCGCGGAACTGACGACGCACCTCCTCGACGATCGCGCCCGCTGCACGGCCGACCGCGGTCATGCCCATCGCACCGAACAGATACGGCAGCAGGCCGCCGAACAGCAGGCCGACCACGACGTAAGGATTGTTCAGGGAGAAGTCCGGGTTGACGCCCTTGAAGTAGGCATGGGCGTTGGCGTCGCTGATGAAGAATTTGAGGTCCTGATTATAGGCCGCAAACAGCACCAGCGCGCCGAGACCGGCTGAGCCGATCGCGTAGCCCTTGGTCACCGCCTTGGTGGTGTTGCCGACCGCGTCGAGCGCGTCGGTCGACTTGCGCACCTCCTTCGGCAGCCCCGCCATTTCGGCGATGCCGCCGGCGTTGTCGGTGACCGGGCCGAAGGCGTCGAGCGCGACGATCATGCCGGCCAGCGCCAGCATGGTGGCAGTCGCGATCGCGATGCCGAACAGGCCGGCCAGGCTGTAGGTGACCAGGATGCCGGCGATGATCACGATCGCGGGCAGCGCGGTCGCTTCCATCGAGACCGCAAGGCCCTGGATCACGTTGGTGCCGTGACCGGTGACGGAGGCCGCCGCGATCGACTTCACCGGGCGATAATCGGTGCCGGTGTAGTACTCGGTGATCCAGATGATCAGGCCGGTGACGACGAGGCCGACCACGCCGCACTCGAACAGCGCCATGCCGGTGTAGTCGACGCCTTCGAGCTTGCCGAAGCCGATCAACCAGTTGATCACGGCCGCGACGCCGACCAGCGACAGGATGCCGGTGGCGATCAGGCCCTTGTACAGCGCACCCATGATCGACTGGCTGGCGCCGAGCTTGACGAAGAAAGTGCCGATGATCGAGGTGATGATGCAGATGCCGCCGATCGCGAGCGGCAGCGTCATCATGTTCACCAGGATCGAGGTCTTGGCGAAGAAGATCGCCGCGAGCACCATGGTGGCGACCGCGGTCACCGCATAGGTCTCGAACAGGTCGGCCGCCATGCCGGCGCAGTCGCCGACATTGTCGCCGACATTGTCGGCGATGGTCGCCGGGTTGCGCGGATCGTCTTCGGGGATGCCGGCCTCGACCTTGCCGACGAGATCGCCGCCGACGTCAGCACCCTTGGTGAAGATGCCGCCGCCGAGACGCGCGAAGATCGAGATCAGCGAGGCGCCGAAGCCGAGCGCCACCATGGCGTCGACCACGGTGCGGCTGCCGGCTTCGAGCCCCATGAACTTGACCAGCACCATGAAATAGATGGTGACGCCGAGCAGCGCGAGGCCCGCAACCAGCATACCGGTGATCGCCCCCGCCTTGAAGGCAAGCTCGAGGCCGCCGGCGAGCGAGGTGGTCGCTGCCTGTGCGGTGCGGACGTTGGCGCGCACCGAGACGTTCATGCCGATGAAGCCGGCCGCACCCGACAGGATGGCGCCGATCGCAAAGCCGATCGCCACCGGCAAGCCTAGGAAGTAGGCCAGCACCACGAAGATCACGATACCGACCATGCCGATCGTGGTGTACTGCCGCCGCAGATAGGCTTGTGCGCCCTCGCGCACCGCAGCCGCGATTTCCTGCATGCGGGCATTGCCCGCATCCGCGTTCAAGACCGACTGGGTCGCCCAGATCGCGTAGACGATGGAAAGCGCCCCGCAGAGCACAATCAACCATAAAGCTGTCATGTTGCCTCAGATCCTTGATGTAACCCCCGCGCCTCTTTGTGCCGCTAGGGGGCGGCAGGCGCTTATTTTTCGAGGACACCCCTCCCCAAAAACGGGTTGCCTCAAATCGGGCGCGACCTTGCCAAAATCGTTACCGCTGTGCAACGCCACCTGTGGCCGAAAAAGCCGATATCGGCAGCTATTTAGAAGGAGAATCGGCGCGGTACTTCGAGAGCCTTCCGTTCCGATCTAGTCGGGACGAGGCTTTAGATTCTTGTATTGACGCGATTTCTGCATGCGAAGCGGTGCCGGCCTCGCTCGAAAACGCTCTAGAAGTGGCTGTAGGACAGCCGCTTCAGCGCCAGTTCCCGGCCCTGTCCGTCGAGGAAGCTTGGCGGCGACACGCCTGCGATCAGGCCGCCGATCGCGGTCACCGCGACCCTGGCCTGCCGTGCCTCCCGCAGGAAGGCGTCGACATGATCGCTCGGGACCGCGCACAAGAGCTCATAGTCATCGCCGCCGGCCACCACGGTCTCGATATCGATCGCCTTGCGCGCGAGCAGCCCCGCGGCCGCCGACGATAATGGGATACTCGGCACGTTGATCACGGCCGCCACGCCGCTGGCCACGCAAAGCTTGGCCAGATCGCCGGCGAGACCGTCGGACACATCCATCGCCGCACTGGCGTGGGCGCGGACGGCCTTGGCAAGTGCGTTGCGCGGCTGCGGAACACGGTAGCGGGCTGCCAGAAAATCCCGGCCGACGACATCGACCGCCAGATCAGCCGCGACCGGACCACCGCGGAGCACGTCGAGGCCGAGCGCAGCATCTCCGATGGTGCCGGTGACAAACACGCGGTCGCCCGCCTTTGCCCCGGCGCGATGCACCATCTTGCCCTGCGGCACCCGGCCGAATGCGGTGATCGAGACCATCAGCGGTCCCGGCGTCGAGACCGTGTCACCGCCGAGCAGCGGGCAGCCGTAATGGCCGGCGTCCTCGCCGAGCGCCTGGGCAAACGGCTTCAGCCAGGCCTCTTCGGCGCGACGCAGCGCCAGCGTCAGCACGAAGCCCGCCGGCTCCGCCCCCTTGGCCGCGATGTCGGAGAGGTTCACCCGCAGCGCCTTGCGCGCCAGCGTGTCGGGCGGATCATCAGGGAGGAAGTGCACGCCCTCGACGATGGCGTCCGTGGTGACCACGATGTCCTCGCCGGCGGCCCGCAGCGCGGCGGCGTCGTCGTCGAGACCGAACGCGCCCGGATCGGTCGCGAGCGGCTTGAAATAGCGCGCGATCAGGGAGTCTTCGCCGGAGGGGCCGTCGTGACGCTCTGCCATCTCGCGCGCCTTCCCCTCAGCTGTCATCGCCCGGCTTGACCGGGCGATCCAGTACGCCGCGGCAGCTGTTGTTGCCAATAACCGCCGCGGCGTACTGGATCACCCGCTTTCGCGGGTGATGACGGCGGAATACGTGGTTCAGTTCCGCACAAACTCGTCGCCGCGGAACTGGCGCGCGATCTGGTCGAGCACGGCATTGACCATGCCGGTCTCGTCCTTCTCGACGAAGGCATGCGCGACGTCGACATATTCGGACACCACCACGCGGCCCGGCACGTCCTTGCGGTGCTCCAGCTCATAGGAGCCCGCCCGCAATACCGCGCGCAAAATCGCGTCGATCCGCTTCAGCGGCCAGCCCTTCGACAGCGCCTCGTCGATCAAGGGATCGAGCCTGGCCTGATCGCGCACCACGCCGGAGACCACGTCGCGGAAGAACGCGGCTTCCGCCGGCAGATATTTCTCGCCCTCGACCTCGTTGCCGAGCCAGTGGCTCTCGAACTCGGCGAAGATGTCGTTGATCCCGGCGCCGCCGATATCCATCTGGTAGAGCGCCTGCACGGCGGCGAGCCGTGCTGCGCCGCGCCGGTTGGCTTTCCTGTCAGCTTGTTTGCCGGGTTTGTTGTTGTCAGCCATCGTCAGGCCTTTGCCAGGCGGCGTTTGATCCGCAGCATCGCGATCGCCGCACGCGCCGCGTCGCCGCCCTTGTTCAACTCGCTGGCGCGCGCCCGCGCCCAGGCCTGCGCCTCGGTGTTGACCGTGAGGATACCATTGCCGAGCGGGAATTTCCGGCTCACGGCCAGATCCATCAGTCCGCGCGAGGATTCCTGCGAGACGATCTCGAAATGGATGGTGTCGCCGCGCACCACGCAGCCGAGCGCGATCGCCGCGTCATACGGCCTGCCGTTCGTTTCAGCGGCATCGATCGCAATCGCGATCGCCGCCGGGATCTCCAGCGCGCCCGGCACCGTGATCACGTCGTGGCTGGCGCCGGCCGCCTTCAGCTCGGCGAGCGCGCCTTCCAGCAGCGCGTCCTGGATGTCGTCATAAAACCGGGCCTCGACGATCAGCACGCGTGCGCCTGATATGTCGGTCTGGTCCTTCAGGGGTGCGCGCCGCGCGTCAGCCATTGCAATAACCAATCGGAACTTGGGGAGGATTTGTGCAGCGTTTTAGGCGCAGCAGGCGGCAAAGCCAAGGGCAATACTGGCCTGGATGTCACCGCGATCGGCCCGATTTTTCAGGTCGGCTTCGTCAGCAATGCATGGGACATCCGGCCGGAAGTCGCCCGGGCCGAATTGGCACATAAGGATGTCCGTCTCGGCCGCAATCCCGGATCGAGGCTATTTCATCTCCGACAGCCGCGCCGCGTAGCGGGCCATCAGATCGACCTCGATATTGACCTCGCTGCCGGCCTTCCAGCCGCTCAGGGTCGTCACGCTGAGCGTGTGCGGGATGATCAGCACCGAAAACGTCACGTCGTCGACCGTATTCACGGTCAGCGACACGCCGTCCAGCGTGATCGAGCCCTTCGCCGCAATGAAGCGCGCCAGTTCGCGGGTGGTTCTAAGCTCGAAGCGCGCCATGTCGGGCAGATCGTCGCGCTTGACGATGCTCGCGATCCCGTCGGCATGCCCGGCCACGATGTGACCCCCGAGTTCATCGCCGATCTTGAGCGCGCGCTCGAGGTTGAGCCGGCCGCCCTGCGCCCAGTGCTTGGCGGTGGTCATGCCGAGCGTCTCGGCCGCGGCGTCGACATCGAACCAGGTCTTGCCGTCGGCAGTGCCGGAGGCGACCACGGTGAGGCAGACGCCGTTGCAGGCGATCGAGGCGCCGTCGGCGATCGTGGTCTGGTCGTAGTCGCAGGCAATCCGCAGCCGGTGCAGCTGCCCCTGCGCGACGGGCTTCAGGCTTACGATCTCGCCGATATCGGTGACAATTCCGGTAAACACGACAAACCTCTTGCTCTTCGTCATGCCCGGGCTTGTCCCGGGCATCCACGTCTTGACCACACGCGACCAGGCAAGTCGTGGATGGCCGGGACAAGCCCGGCCATGACGGCCTACGAACGATCGTAGATGGTCAGAATATCACTGCCCAAAGTTTCGCTAGCACGAAGGCGAAAGGCCGGCGACTGCGTGATTGCGTCGAGCGGCATTGCGTCCAGCGCGGGAACGCCGTCGGCGCCGACCGCCTCAGGCCCGCGCAGCAGCCAGATCTCATCGACCAGGCCGGCCGCCAGGAAAGAATTTGCCACGCGCGCGCCGCCCTCGACCAAAAGCCGTGTGATCCCCTTCTCCGCCAGCGCATGCAGGATTGCGGGCAGATCAAGCCCCTCCGGCGCACTGGCGGCAACGCGGATCACGTGCGCGCCGGCGGCGCCGAGCTTCACCGCGGCAGGCGCCTCCGCCATGTCAGAGGTCATCACCCAGAGCGGCGTCTCGCGCGCCGAATGCACCAGGCGGCTGTCGCCCGAGATCCGCAGCGCGCGATCCAGCACCACACGCACCGGCGAGCGCGCCGCCATGCCGGGTAGCCGGCAGGTCAAGAGCGGATCGTCGGCCTTCACCGTGCCGATGCCGACCAGGATCGCATCGCTCTGCGCACGCAACAGATGCACGCGGGTCCGTGCGGCCTCGCCAGTGATCGCAACCGGCTTGTGACCGTGCGCGGCGATCTTGTCGTCGGCCGACACCGCGAGCTTGAGGATCACATGCGGGCGCTTGTCCGTGATGCGACGGAAGTGTCCGGCATGGTCGCGCGCGGCCTCCGCCTGGCACAGCCCGACATCGACCGCGATGCCGGCAGCGCGCAGTTTCGCGTGCCCCTTCCCGCCGACCTCCGGATTGGGATCCTCGATCGCCGAAACCACGCGGGCAAGCCCGGCCGCGACGACGGCGTCCGCGCAAGGCGGCGAGCGGCCGAAATGCGAGCAGGGTTCGAGCGTGACGTAGAGCGTGGCGCCGCGCGCGGCGTCGCCGGCGCGCCGGAGCGCTTCGACCTCGGCATGCGGGCGGCCGCCCGGCTGGGTCCAGCCACGACCGACGACCACGCCGTCCTTGACGATGACGGCGCCGACCGCCGGATTGGGCCAGGTGCGCCCGAGGCCACGGCGGCCGAGTGCGAGCGCGAGCTGCATGAAGCGCAGATCGGCGGCCTTGGCAGTTTCCTTGGCCTCTTTGGCTTTTTGCGCGAACTGGTCTTCGAGAATGCGAAAGATCATTTTCGCAACGTTGCGAGCCGCGGATCCTCTTCGCCGGTCAACTCGTCGAGCACGGCCTCGAAATCCTTGGCCTCGCGGAAATTGCGATAGACGGAGGCGAAGCGCACATAGGCGACGTCGTCGAGCTGGCGCAGATGCTCCATCACGATCTCGCCGATCGCCTCCGAGGAGACCTCCGCCTCACCGCCGCTTTCGAGCTCGCGGACGATGGTCGACACCATCTTCTCCACCCGCTCGGACTCCACCGGGCGCTTGCGCAGGGAAATCTGCAGCGAGCGCACCAGCTTGTCGCGGTCGAACGGCACGCGACGGCCGTTGCGCTTGATCACGGTCAGCTCGCGCAGCTGCACCCGCTCGAAGGTGGTGAAGCGGAAGTTGCAGGCCATGCACACGCGCCGCCTGCGAATGACCGCGGAGTCCTCGGTCGGACGCGAGTCCTTGACCTGCGTATCGAGAGAATTGCAGCTCGGGCAGCGCATCCGACGGGACCTTTATTTGCGCATGATCTATTCGGGAAACCGGTACCCACTTTTCCGGATCATGCGCCCCTTTTCTTACTGATAGATCGGGAAGCGATCGGTCAGCGCCTTGACGCGCTCCTTGATCGCGGCCTCGACCAGCGGCGCCTTGCCGTCTGGCGACTGCGCCAGCGCATTCAGCACTTCGGCGATCATGCCGCCGACCTGCTTGAACTCGGCGACGCCGAAACCGCGCGTGGTCGCGGCCGGCGTACCCAGGCGAAGACCCGAGGTGACGAACGGCTTCTCGGGATCGAACGGGATGCCGTTCTTGTTGCAGGTGATGGCGGCGCGCACCAGCGCCTTCTCGGAGATGTTGCCCTTGAGGCCCTTCGGCCTGAGGTCGACCAGCATCAGATGGTTGTCGGTGCCGCCGGAGACGATGTCGAGGCCGTGGCTGCGCAGCGTCTCGGCCAGCGCCTTGGCGTTCTCGACTACGTTCTTGGCGTAGACCTTGAAGTCGGGCCGCAGCGCCTCGGCGAACGCCACTGCCTTGGCGGCGATCACATGCATCAGCGGGCCGCCTTGCAGGCCGGGGAAGATCGCCGAGTTCAGCTTCTTGGCCAGCGTCTCGTCATTGGTGAGGATCAGGCCGCCGCGCGGACCGCGCAGCGACTTGTGCGTCGTCGTGGTGGTGACGTGGGCGTGCGGCACCGGCGAGGCATGCACGCCGCCGGCGACGAGGCCCGCGAAATGCGCCATGTCGACGAGGAGATACGCACCGACCGAGTCCGCGATCTCGCGGAAGCGCTTGAAGTCCCAGGCGCGCGAATAGGCCGAGCCGCCGGCGATGATCAGCTTCGGCTTGACCTGTTGGGCCTGCCTCTCGACCTCGTCCATGTCGATGATCTGGTCCTCGCGGCGCACGGTGTAGTGCGCGGCCTTGAACCACTTGCCGGACATGTTGACCGGCGAGCCGTGGGTGAGATGGCCGCCGGCGGCGAGATCAAGACCCATGAAGGTGTCGCCGGGCTGCAGCAGCGCCAGGAACACCGCCTGGTTCATCTGGCTGCCGGAGTTCGGCTGGACGTTGGCGAAGCCGGCGCCGAACAGCTTCTTGGCACGGTCGATCGCGAGGTTCTCGGCGACGTCGACCCACTCGCAACCGCCGTAGTAGCGCGCGCCCGGATAACCTTCCGCGTATTTGTTGGTCATCACCGAGCCCTGCGCCTCCAGCACGGCGCGGCTGACGATGTTTTCCGAGGCGATCAGCTCGATCTCATGGCGCTGCCGGCCGAGCTCGCCCTTGATCGCGGCGGCGATCTCGGGATCGGCCTCGGCGAGACCAGCCGTGAAGAAGGAATCGGGCGCGGAAGCGGTCTTGGAGGATGAGGTCATCGGCGAAATATCTCCACCGCCGCAAGCCCTTAGGCAGGATGCGGACGGTCACGAGTGGCGGTCGAAGCTGGTTTCAGAGCGTTACCACATCGCCCCAAAATGGCCAAGCGGTTGCGGTCCTCGGCGGTCAATTATGCCAGATATGGTGGGGATGGCGGGGATTGCCAGCCGGCCGCGCACCCGCGCCGCCGCCCCGATTCCAGCCGCCCCTGGCCCGGGTTCCAGCCGTCCGGCGCGGCCCGGCTACGGCGGCCATCAATCGCAACGACGCTGCCCCTTCTCGATCGCGCACGTGCGGACTGGTAACCGCCGCGCCGGTCTCCCTCGTACTTCGCAAGAACAGAACTGCGCAACTCGCGACGCTCTCGAACATCACCCGTTCGATCGTGATGTATCGGGTCACGAGACGATGAGACATGCGAGGCGAATTTTGAATCGTTCAACTCTTGAATCGTTCAACACTGGATCGATTCAAAGCTCTCACGCGATGCGTGCAACAACGCGGCCTACTCCGTTGTCTGTCGATCACACATGCGCACTTAGCGTACCGCTTCGATAGCTTCTAACTGCGCGCGGGCTGTCAACGAACATCACCGTGATAACGACGCCGAGGAAAACTTCTCCTTGGGGGCGTTGAATGACGGACGGATGGATTCGGCCGCAGCGGCTTGCTGCTTCGGCCTTGGTGGCTCTTTCGGTTGCTGGCGCTGACGATGTCTTCGCGCAGACGCAATTGCCTTCCGTGACGGTCGATGCGCCATCGCAACGGCAAGCGGCGCGATCGCAGCAGCCCGCGCAACGCACCACGCGCGCACGCAGCGCCGCACGCCGCGCGACGACCGCCCCGGTGAGCGCACAGCCGCAGGCCGCACAGCAGGCCGCAGGCGCAGGCGGCGGACACGAGCGCGCCAACGGCCCGGTCACCGGCTATCTGGCGCGGCAGAGTTCGAGCGGCACCAAGACCAGCACGCCGATCATCCAGACCCCGCAATCAGTGACGGTCATTGGGGCCGAGCAGATCCGCGACCAGAAGATCGTCAGCAAGTTCGACGAGGTGCTGCGCTACACGCCAGGCGTGATCGGCGGCACCTATGGTTCCGATTTCCGCAACGACTGGTTCCTGATCCGCGGCTTCCCGGCACAGAACGAGTCGCTGTTCCTCGATGGCCTGCAGCTGTTCTACACCTCCTATGCGAGCTGGAAGCTGCAACCGTTCAACCTCGAGCGCGTCGAGGTGTTGCGCGGTCCCTCCGGCATCCTGTATGGCGGCTCGGCGCCCGGCGGTCTCGTCAACGCGGTGAGCAAGCTGCCGCAGGCCGAGCCCATTCGCTATATCGAGGCTGGCGTCAACAATTTCGGCAACGCCTACACCGCGTTCGACATCGGCGGCGCGGTCCCGCAGTCCGGCAACGGCCAGGTGCTGTACCGGATGGTCGGCCAGGTGCAAGGCGGCGGCACCCAGACCGACTACACCTACGACAACAATTTCTTCTTCGCGCCGTCGGTCACCTTCCGGCCTGACGTCGATACCAAGCTCACCGTCTACGCCACGGCCGCGCACAACAACACGCGGGCGGAGAACTTCCTGCCCTATGTCGGCACCGTCACCAACGCGCCGTTCGGGCGCATTCCCACCAGCCTGTTCATCGGCGACCCCAGCGCCGACCAGTTCCGCCGCGAGCAGGAGACGCTCGGCTACCAGCTCGAGAAGAACCTCACGGACAGTGTGGACTTCCGCCAGAACGCGCGTTTCGGACATGTCGACGTCTACTATACCGGCCTCTACGGGCTGGGCTGGGCGACGACGCCGGCCGCCGGCGACATCACGCGCGGCAATTTCTACGCCCGCGGCGTCGCCAATCAGTTCAACCTCGACAACCAGCTCGAATATCGCTTCGCGACCGGGGCGCTGCAGCACACCGCACTGGTCGGCGTCGACCTCAAGCATTACGGCATCGACGACCGGCAGGGTTTTGGGATGGGCACGAATTTCAACGTGTTCAATCCGGTCTACGGCGTCAACGCGCCCTACAGCGGCGCGCTGTATCAGAACGCCTATCTCACGCAGGCAATGGCCGGGCTCTATCTGCAGGATCAGGTCAAGCTCGACCGGCTGACGGTCGTGCTGTCCGGCCGCCAGGATTGGGTCGACCTCGACAACCAGAACCGGATCGGCGCCGACCAGAGCCGGCAGGACAGCAAGTTCTCCGGCCGCGTCGGCGCGATCTACAATTTCGACAATGGCGTCGCGCCCTACGTCTCCTACATGACCGGCTATAACCCGGTCATCGGCCTCAATGCGGCCGGGCAATTGCTGCTGCCCGAGACCTCCGAGCAAAGCGAGGTTGGCGTCAAATACGAGCCGGTCGGGCTCAACGCACGATTCAGCGTCGCGTATTTCGACCTGAAGCGGAAGAATGCGCTGACCACCGATCCGAACAACCCGCTGTTCCAGACCCAGAATGGCGAGGTCACCTCGCGCGGCGTCGAGCTCGAGGCGGTCGCGAACATCACGCGCGACTTCAAGCTGGTCGCGAGCTACACGAATTACGAGCTGTTCGTCAGCAAGGACCTCAATCCCGCGCTGGTCGGCACCGTTCCGACCAACACACCGCGGGAAATGGCCTCGATCTGGACCGACTATACGTTCCGCGAAGGCCCGCTCGCCGGCTTCGGCCTCGGCGGCGGCGTGCGCTATGTCGGTGCGTCCTTTGCGGACCAGGCGAACACCGCGCCCGTCCCCTCCTTCGTGCTGGGCGATCTCGCCCTGCACTACGAATGGGACAATCACTGGCGCGCGGCGCTCAATGTCGTGAACGTCACCGACAAGATCTACGTCGCGAGCTGCGCGACCATCAGTTCCTGCTACTACGGCGATCGCCGCCGCATCACGGCGAGCCTCGCCTACAAATGGTGAGCTGCCGGTTCCGTTCACAAAAATACCGTTGCGACAGAGAGGCGGCATCGGCCGCCTCTCTTTTTGACCGTCGTCAGGGTGGTGTCAGCATGTCGCGCTAGGTTTCTGCCGCGGCGATATTTGCCGTGCCCAGACTGGCCCGCTCCGAAATGCGAGCCCCGGAGCGGGCCTTTTACGTGCCGAGGGTTCCCGCGGCCGCCCAAGGGGTCAGAGGCATCGCGCGGCGACTGCACGCGCCGGTTTCAGCTTTCTCAGCATCGATACTGCGGCGCCGCATCGATCGCCCTGCCCGTTCCCTGCGCGAACATCAACCCGTCTGAGCGGTAGACTCGAACCGATGATTGCCCGACATTGGCGCATCGAGGGCAGACGGATGATTTTCTGGATAGCGGGCATCGTTGGTTTGGCAATCGCATATCTCTTCGGCGCCACGCCCGCCGGCTATCTGGCAGGCAAGCTGCTCAGAGGCATCGACATCCGCGAGCATGGTTCCAAATCCACCGGGGCAACGAACGTGTTGCGGACCCTCGGGAAATGGCCTGCGTTGGTTGTCCTGCTGGTCGATGTGCTGAAAGGCGTGGCGGCGATCGCATTTGCCCGCTGGTTCTATCCCTGGCTCCTTGCATTGCCGTCGGTCGCGCCACCGGCAGCGCTTGACCTGCAAACCTGGCTGCCCTGGGCTGTCTGCCTGGCCGGACTTGCCGTGTTGTTGGGGCACAGCCGTTCGATCTGGCTGAATTTCACGGGCGGCAAATCCGCAGCGACGGGGCTCGGCGTCTTGCTGGCGATGTCCTGGCCGGTCGGTTTGGGTGCGGCCGCGGCGTTTGGCGTCGTGCTGGCGATGTCCCGGATTGTCTCGCTCAGCTCGATCTTGGCGGCGCTCACGGCGATCGCACTCGTCTGCGGCCTCGAGCAGCCGCTGCCCTACCGGCTACTGGTCATTACAGGCAGCCTTTACGTCGTCGCGCGCCACCGCGCGAACATTCAACGGCTGCTGGCCGGGACAGAGCCGCGCCTGGGGCAAGCATCGAGCGCGGCGTCGCAAGGCTAGCGCTGCGTCCACGCGCTAATCCTCGTTGGCCTTGAAGCGTCCCAATCCCTTCAGTACGAACGGCGCCAGCAACGCGATCAGCGCGATGCCCAGCAGCGTTGCCGACATCGGGCTTTGCAGCAGCACCATGGGATCGCCGAGGCTGATCGCCAGCGCCCGGCGCAGCTGGCTTTCGGCGATCGGCCCCAGGATCAGCCCGATCACCACGGGCGCGATCGGGAAATCGAACCGCCGCATCAGGAAGCCCATCACCCCGAACGCCGCCAGCATCGACAATTCGACGACCGACGGCTTGGCCGCGATCGTGCCCATGGTGGCGAACACCAGAATGCCGGCATAGAGCCATGGCTGCGGGATCGCGAGCAGCCGCACCCACAAGCCCACCAGCGGCAGGTTGAGCACCAGCAGCATGCCGTTGGCGATGAACAGGCTCGCGATCAGCCCCCACACCAGGTCGGGCCGCTCCGCGAACAGCAGCGGCCCCGGGTTCAGGCCATACTGCTGGAAGCCCGCCAGCATCATCGCCGCGGTGGCCGAGGTCGGCAGCCCGAGCGTCAACAGCGGCACCAGCGTGCCGGCGGCAGAGGCGTTGTTGGCGGCTTCCGGCCCCGCGACGCCCTCGATCGCGCCCTTGCCGAACTCCTCGGGATGTTTTGTGAGTCGCCGCTCGGTCGAATAGGACAGGAAGGTCGGGATCTCGGCGCCGCCGGCCGGCAGCGCCCCGATCGGAAAGCCGAACAGCGTGCCGCGCAGCCACGGCTTCCACGAGCGCCGCCAATCCTCCCGCGTCATCCACAGCGAGCCGCGCACCGGCTCGAGCTTCTCCTCGGCATGATGGCGCCGCGAGGCGACATAGAGCGCCTCGCCGACCGCGAACAGGCCGACCGCCAGCGTCGTCACCTCGACGCCGTCGAGCAATTCAGGGATGCCGAACGCAAGCCGCGCCTGACCGGTGAGCTTGTCGATGCCGACCAGGCCAAGCGTGAGCCCGATGAACAGGCTGGTGAGGCCGCGAACCGGCGAGTCGCCGAAGGTCGCCGACACCGTGACGAAGGCCACGCACATCAGCGCGAAATAGTCCTCGGGACCAAAGCGCACCGCGAAGTCGACCAGCCACGGCGCGAGGAATGCGAGGCCGATGGTGGCAATGGTGCCGGCGACGAACGAGCCGATCGCCGAGGTCGCCAGCGCGGGACCGCCGCGGCCGGCCTTGGCCATCTTGTTGCCTTCGAGCGCGGTCGCCATCGACGCGCTCTCGCCGGGCGTGTTGATCAGGATCGCGGTGGTCGAGCCGCCATACATGCCGCCATAATAGATGCCGGCGAACATGATCAGCGAGCCGCCGGGATCGAGCTTGTAGGTCACCGGCAGCAGCAGCGCGACCGTCAGTGCCGGACCGATGCCCGGCAGCACGCCGACCGCGGTGCCGAGGAACACGCCGATCAGGGCGTAGAGCAAATTCATCGGCTGCATGGCGACCGCCATGCCATGCGCCAGCGCGGCGAAGGTATCCATCACAGCAGTCGCTCCAGCGGGCCGGCGGGAAGGCTCAACGTCAACAGCTTGTCGAACGCGAGATAAATGAGGGTCGTGATCACGAGCGCGATCGCGGTGTCGGCCAGCACGGCGCGG
Organism: Bradyrhizobium mercantei; assembly: GCF_001982635.1. Lineage (GTDB taxonomy): Bacteria > Pseudomonadota > Alphaproteobacteria > Rhizobiales > Xanthobacteraceae > Bradyrhizobium > Bradyrhizobium mercantei. Next base: position 241,220 of record NZ_MKFI01000001.1, read on the forward strand.
CGCCCGAAGGCGGCCGACGTGGTGATGAACAGCGCCGAGGTCGCGAGGATGAAGCCGCCGCCGAAGCCGATGATGGCGATCAGGAGCGCAAGCCCGCCGATGATCAGCCACACCGGTTTCGGGTCCATGCTCTCGCGCGGCGGCAGGTTGCCGCGCAGCGCATCGATCAGATTGCCGGCCGCCAGAATGACGAGGCCGATCGCGATGACGACCGGCATCGCCTCCGGCCCCATTCCGTACATCGTGGTGGACGGCAGCTTGCTCGCGTCCCACACCAGCACCGCGGCGAGCACGGCCAGCGCGGCCGCGATCACGACGCCGGCGCGGTCGACCCGCCGCGCCGGCGCGCGCGGCGGATTCTCGGAGGCCGTGTCCGGCGTCATGACTTCACGAGGCCGACGGACTTCAGCACGTCGGTGACACGCACGATTTCCTTCTTCAGGAAATCCGCGAAGGCATCGCCGCCGAGATAGGCGTCATCCCAGCCCTTCTGCTTCAAGATCTCCTTCCAGGCATCGGACTTCACCATCTTCTCGACGGCATCGCTCAGCACCTTGCGCTGCTCGGGCGTGATGCCGGGTGGTGCGACCACCGAGCGCCAGTTGGCGAGCACGAGGTCGATGCCCTGCTCCTTGAAGGTCGGGATGTCGACGCCGGGCAGACGCTGCGCCGACGTGACGCCGAGCGCGCGCAGCTTGCCGGCCTTGATCTGGCCTTCGTATTCGCTGAGGCCGGAAATGCCGGCGGTAACCTTGCCGCCGAGGATGGCTGCGAGCGACTCGCCGCCGCCGGAGAACGGAATGTAGTTGATCTTCTTGGCGTCGGCGCCCACCGTGCCCGCGAACAGCGCCGCCATCACGTGATCGACGCCGCCGGCCGAGCCGCCGGCAAAGGTCACCTTGGCGATATCGGCCTTGACCGCGGCGGCGAGATCCTGCGCCGTCTTGAGCGGCGAATTCGCCGGCACCACGATGACCTGGATCTCCTCGGTCAGGCGCGCGATCGGCGTCACCTGATCGAGCGTCACCGGCGACTTGTTCATCGCGAGCGCGCCGACCATGACGAAGCCGTTGACCATCATCTGGTTGCCGTCGCCCTTGGCGCTGTTGACGAACTGCGCGATGCCGACGCTGCCGCCGGCGCCGGGAACGTTGGTGACCTGGACGCTGCGCGCGACACCTGAGGCCACCAACGCCTGCTGCATCGAACGCGCGGTCTGATCCCAGCCGCCGCCGGGCGCCGCGGGTGCCATCAGCTTGAGCTCGAGCTGCTGCGCGGCTGCCGGACCACTCGCCCCAAGCAACAACGCGACGACCGCGCCGAACAGGCGCATGCGGGACGAGATCATGGGCTTCCTCCTGAATTTTCGGATGCGGCCTGCCGATCGCCCGCTGCATCCGCTCACATGGTCGCATCGCCGGCCGGAAAGCGCGGTCCCCATCGCATGAGGAATCGCTCGCCGATCTCGCGTCTGCGTGTCCTTAGCGACCATTCGCCACAGCCTTCGGCAAGCCGGACGGCGCGACTATTCCGTGCTGCAAATCGCCGCAGCTGGGCGGTCGCTTTTCGCTTGCATTGATTTGAGCGATTGAAACGCGCCGCGATGTCGCGCCGCCCTCGCCCGCCATGACGCGGAACGGGTCGAGCGGGCACAGCTCCGCCGGGCGCAACCAGCGACCCCCGGTACCGGAGGTTTCGCAGCACCGGGGATCGCTACTCCCGGAGGGCTTGGGGGCAAAGGCCGGGAGCTGAAAGTCGACTCTTCCGGTTCCAGATGGTTCCAACGGAACCGCGGGAACACCTGCCGCTGCCCAAAAGTTAACTGAGCATCACCGCAAAGCCTTGGGCATCCATCGGTGATGAGAACGCCAGTTGCGCTCCCGCCTCCTCAAGCAGGAAAGGACAGCGCATGTTCAAGCGTCGTCGTTTCAGGCAAGCGCACTCGCTCGAAGAGCGCCTCATCGCGGAGGCCAAGAGCCTGCGCGAGAAAGCAAGGGCTCTTCCCACCGGCATCGAGAAGGACCTGCTCCTGCAGAAGGCCCGGCAGGCCGATACGGCTGCTCATGTGAGCGAATGGCTGTCGTCGCCGGGGCTGATGCCCCCCGAATAGGAGCCGGGTCACCCGACAGCAAAACTCAGCGTCGTCCCTGCGAAAGCAGGGACCCATAACCACAAATAGCTATTGGTAAGCGATGCTGGAACGACGAGTCTTGGTAACAACGAAAGCCGCGGAGTATGGGTCCCTGCTTTCGCAGGGACGACGTGGGGAGGAGAGTCTTGTCCCACACACCTTGTCATCGCCCGGCTCGACCGGGCGATCCAGTACGCCGCAGCCTCTCGGTTCAAGCACCGCTGTCTCTGGAATACTGGATCACCCGCTTTCGCGCGCGTGATGACACCGAACAAGCGGTTTGACAGCAACGGCAACAGCCGGCCGCTACAGCCCGGTATACCCGGCCTTCACGTGATCGGTGCTGCCGTCGAGCTGGCGCAGATAGGTCAGCCCGCATACGGTCAACCGATGGGTATCGCGCTCGCCCGCGTCGAACAGCGTCTGTACGTACTCTGTCACCTTCGCACGCGCTTCGTCGCTTGCAGCGGACGTGCGATTGAGCAGCAGATCATACGTCTGCATGATCCGATCGATAGCGGCTTCCATTGAAGTCTCCGGGTTGACGCTCAGGCGACCACCAGCGTCTCGGCCTCGAACTTCGCGATCGCCTTGTTGGCGAGGCGGAGCCGGTTCAGCTCACCGCGCTGGAACAGCTTCACGATGATGCCGAGCAGGCGCTCATTGGTGGCGAAGGTGTCGGGAATCGCGCCGGATTTGCGCAGATAGTTCGAGGCGATCGCGTAGGCGTCACCGACGACCTCGACATTCAGCACCTCGATCTCGCGCTCAACCAGCATGTCCTGCTTCTCCGTTGGGAGACGAAATAAAGCGCTGGGAACGTCTTGGTTCCTCGCCGGACCGATTTATTTTCGCAAGTGCAGCATGAAACTCATGCAGCATGAAAAACGCATCGGCCGGGCATGACCGATGCGTTGACTGGAGGAAAGCTGCCGGTCTTCTGAAGCGGCCGGCTTGGCCATCAGGCGAAAACGGGAAGGCTCAGAGGCGATACAGGATCTGGTCGGTCCCCAACCGCACCAGGTTGAAATCAGGCTGCTTTTTCGACCTTTTTGCCCGAAGCTGGCGCGAGAACTTCCTGCAGCAGCTTTTCCAAAGCGGCGGCACTCTTCACCAGATAATCCGGCAAGCTCGGTATGTACCGAAGAGTCATGTCGTGACCGAACCGCTTGTGGCCAATCTGGCAGGCAATCTCCGCGGTAGGCTTACTGGCACACGAACAGGAACGGTGCGCTCGCCAAGAGACCGCTGCCGGTTGGCCGACCAGGCCGACGCCGCTTCAAGCGCTGATTTGTTTGCATGCTGAATCGTGAGCCGCCCGGCCATCGGCCCGGAGACAAGCAGTAGCTAGGACACATCACCCTAAATAATGTGCGGTGTTCACGATGCCGGACCTTGCGGGTACACTAGAGGTCGCTATGTTCCCCCAATTTCAACCCTAGGGGATACCCATGCGATTTGCTTTGATTGCTGCTTTATTGGCTCTCTCGACCGGTTCGGCCTTTGCCGAGCCCAAGAACAACACCCCTCATGCGCTGGCCTGCATGAAGAAGTACGGCTTCACCTACGCGGAGTGGCGTGCCTACACCGTTCCCGCCGAGAAGGCCGAGCCCTACCGGAAGTGCCGCGATGGGCGGTAAGGTGAAGGCCGCTCTCACCGTTGCCTTATTGGCAGTCAGCAGCATCCCTGCCTGCGCGGCGTGGACTTGCTCAGCCCCCGGTCTCATCACCGGGCAATACGATGGCGGCGACAGCGCCTACATCCATCTCACCGGCTTCCGTACCGGCAACAACTACCCGGTTGCGAAGAAGGGCAACCGGGCGACGGGCACGACGAAGAACGGCACGCACTTCGTCTGCACCCAGAACTGACACAAGCCGGCCCGATACGTCGGGCCGGTCAATACTGCGGCCGCCGCAACAGCTCCGGCAGCCTGGAGATGGCCTTCCCGATACGCCTCGCCTCTTCCCGTGAGAGGAAGTTGTTGGCGTGCTGGTAATTGCCCCGGTGCAGATCCTCGCGATGGGCGATGCCGCAAATGAAGAAGCCGTTCGCATCCTTCACCCTGAAGCCGTGCTCATCCTCTAAAAGGAAAAGGCGCCCCAGGGGCGCCTAATCGCGTTCTACGTGCCTTCTAGCGTGCACTTTGTGTCTTCACTGGAGGTAACGGGCGGGCATGCCCGGCATGGCGCGAACTGGCGCGAACCGTGTGCCTCTACGTGCACTTTGGTTCACTTTGAGTCCTTCTTGGCCACCTAGTAACAGGCTACGTGTCTGAAAGTTGTTATCAGAGCCGATACAAAATCTGGTCGGTCCAGAACCGCTCCAGGCGATGCAGCGACTTGTTGAGGCTCGCGAACTCCTCGTTCGAGATGCCGCCGACCTGCTCCACCGTCTTGACGTGCTTCTGATAGAGCGCGTCGACGATCTTGCGGACTTCCTGGCCCTGCGGGGTCAGACGGATGCGGACCGAGCGGCGATCAACGCGCGAGCGTTGATGATCGAGGAAGCCGAGCTCGACGAGCTTCTTCAGATTGTAGGAGACGTTGGAGCCGAGATAGTAGCCGCGGGTGCGCAGCTCGCCGGCGGTCAGTTCCTTGTCACCGATGTTGTACAGGAGCAGCGCCTGCACCGAGTTGATGTCGGCGCGGCCACGACGATCGAATTCATCCTTGATGACGTCGAGGAGCCGGCGATGCAGCCGCTCCACCAAAGTCAGGGCTTCGAGATAGAGCGGCTGCACCGGAGCTTGACCGGCAGCGCGATCAGCGGCATCCGCCGCCGTTGTCGCAACGGCTTTCATCATGACACTTCCCCTGTTTGTCGTTTTTATCGACTTTATTCGACGAAACTTGTGTCCCGCCTGATAGGTCCAACGTAAGGGGGCCGTTTGAATATCCGCTTAAATAAGAGAATAAAGAGATCATGAATTTAAGACAGTGAATCGTGGATTAAGCCCATGGATCAAGGGCTTTTCGCAACTTTTCATTGACGGTGGCGGACCCTTGTTCACGCTTCGTCTGCCTCCCCTGTCACATTCGGAAACAGCATCGTCTGAATTCGAAACGACGGCGTAAGGTGTGTGAGGGAACCCTTTACGGTGACCGATTGGTTACCGGAAAATTCTTTGAAAATTTTATCGGAGTGCATCGTGGCGAGACGCGCGCGATGCGCGCAAGCGGCCATCAATCGTCGCCGCGGCCAGACCGGTTCCGCCGTCGGCCCGCGCAAAGCCGGCCGGCACACGCACCGAGATCCGGTGAAATGGATCCCGACGGCAGGTCCCGTGGAGATGCTCCGGAAACGGCGCGTCTCGAAAGGGGTGCGATCTGTCGGCGTCCACCTAGCAGAACCAGCGATGCTGTCTTCTCGTTGCGCGCACGGCTGGCAAATATTGCCGGCCGTCCCCAGCTATTCGTCGCCCTGTCGCAGCGTGGCAACAGTGTATCGGGCGATCGCTGCACGCGGCCTATGGCGGGCGCTCGCGCGCCGACATCCAGGCCAGCGCCAGATACGCCGCGAGCATCACGGCCTCGAGCCCGACCACCGTGAGGCTGCCGCCATAGATGCCCGGAAACATCAGCTCGATGACCGCCATCGACACCACGGTGGTGAGCCAGACCACGGCGCCCCACGGCGTCGCGAGCCACAGCCCGACCGCGGCAACGAGCTCGATGACGGCGAAATAGATCGTGGCGGTCTGCCAGGCCATCGACTGGTTCTCGAAGGCCTCCTCCTCGCCGCCGACGAAGCCGGTCACCTGGGCCCAGTGATAGAGGCCCTTGGCGACCGAGACGACGGCCATGATGCGCAGGAAGATGACGAGGCGCCGCGTCCACGCATTGTCGTCCGGCTCGATCCGGTCGGACGAGATCGCGCTCACCGAGATGGCGTTGTCCCGCGCTTGATCGCGTGCAGAGGTGTCAGACATCCGAATCGCCGCGCAACGGCTGCAAAATGGGGTTCATGGCGCAGTCTTGGCCCGCCGGGGCCGCAAAATCAATTGCCGTTGCGGCAAATCAAGGGCGCCCGGGACGCAATGGAGACGCAACGGCGGCGCAATGACGGCGCCCCTGTGAGGTGCTAGAACTCGACTTATATCAGGTCCAGGCCTGCTATTAGGTCTAGAGTTGCCGTCCCTCGAGGAGAAGACATCATGGCGATCAAATTCGGGCGCCCGATCGAATTGCGCGACACGCCGCGGCGCCAGACGGATGCCCTCGCCTCGCCCTCGCTCGACCTCTCGATCCGGATGCGCCGCAATCGCAAGACGGAATGGGCCCGCCGCCTGGTGCGCGAGAACGTGCTGACCACCAATGATCTGATCTGGCCGATGTTCGTGGTCGATGGCCACAACGCCCGCACGCCTGTCGCCTCGATGCCCGGCGTCGAGCGGCTCACCGTCGACCAGATCGTCCGCGACGCCGAGCGCGCGGCCAAACTCAACATCCCCTGCATCGCGCTGTTCCCCTTCACCGAGCCGGCGCTGCGCGACGAGCAGGGTTCGGAAGCGCTCAATCCCGACAATCTGGTCTGCCAGGCGGTGCGCGCGATCAAGAAGGAATTCCCTGATATCGGCGTGCTCTGCGACGTCGCGCTCGATCCCTTCACCAGCCACGGTCATGACGGGCTGATCGAAGGCGGCAAGATCCTCAACGACGAGACGGTTGCGGTGCTGGTGAAGCAGGCGCTGACCCAGGCCGAGGCCGGCTGCGACGTGATCGCGCCGTCGGACATGATGGACGGCCGGATCGGCGCGATCCGCGAGGCGCTCGACGACAATGGCTTCGGCGACGTGCAGATCATGTCGTATGCGGCGAAATACGCTTCCGCCTTCTACGGCCCGTTCCGCGACGCGATCGGCTCGGCCAAGACGCTGACCGGCGACAAGCGAACCTACCAGATGGACAGCGCCAATTCCGACGAGGCGCTGCGCGAGGTCGAGCTCGACATCGCCGAGGGCGCCGACATGGTGATGGTGAAGCCCGGCATGCCCTATCTCGACATCGTGCGCCGCGTGAAGGATACGTTTGCGATGCCGACCTTCGTGTACCAGGTGTCCGGCGAATACGCGATGATCGCAGGCGCCGCCGCCAACGGCTGGATCGACGGCGAGCGCGCCATGATGGAAAGCCTGGTCGGCTTCAAGCGCGCCGGCGCCGACGGCATCCTCACCTATTTCGCGCCGCAGGCCGCCGAGAAAATCAAGGCGGAATCCTAGACTAGGTCTGGCCCGCGGCCGGCGCCGTCGGATGCGGGCCACATAGCGGACGCAATGCGTCGCGCTGCTGCTGCGACAGCACGGTCAGCGGATAGACCGGCTCACCGGTCTCGCGCTTGAAGAACGGATGCGGCCAAGCCTTTCCGCGCAGGCGCCAGCCCAGCACCTTGCCGATGGCGCGCGCGATCAGCGCCAGGTTCAATCCGGTCGAGCCCTTCGGCGCCTCGCCGACCGCATATTTTCCGAGGATCGCGCCGACCGGCTTGCCGAACGCTTCATCGGCGCGCGGCGCGCCGCCGTCGAACGCCTGCGCGACAATTCCGACGAACGGGACCCGCGGCGTCAGCGTATTGCCGACCGGCGTGTTGCAGCAGGTCGTGTGCCAGCGGAACAGCCCCTTCGGGGTCAGCCGCACGCCGGCGATCTTGTTCTGGCCCTGCACGAAGCTGAGCGACGACGGCGCGATCTGGACGATGTCGGTGCCGCCATGTGCATCGAGCAGATCGGCGCGACCGAGTTGGTGCATGAACGCCTGGCAGTCGTCGCAGTAACAGGTCACACGATTGGCCGATTTGGGCGACGGGTTCGAGACGACACCGAAAACCTGTCCGCACCTGCAGCGCAGCCCGATCCGTGTGCTCATGGGTTCCTCTCGGCTTGCCGGACGCAACATACACGTTCCGCGACCGCCTATGGCCGCCGAATCGCCGGAATATTTCGGCTAGTTAATGTTCGTGCAGGCTTGGCAGACACGCTTCCTGTTCCCATGTCCTGCGCGGGACTTTCATCGGAGGTTGGTCATGTCCTACGGCAATGACGGCGGCACCAGGTACAACGATGCCTGGCGCAACGACGGCGGCGTTCCTCCGCATGCATTCGATCCGTTGATGCAGCCGGAACTGTTCCGCGGCGTGCTGACGCGACGGGTGTTCGCATTCCTGATCGACCTCTTCGTGCTGTCGGTGCCGGTGATCCTGGCGGTGATTTTTATTGCGATCTTCGGTGTCGTCACGCTCGGCCTCGGCTGGGCGCTGTTCTGGCTGGTGTCGCCGGCCTCGATCGTCTGGGCCATCGTCTATTACGGCGCCTCGATCGGCGGCCAGCATTCGGCCACCATCGGCATGCGCATGATGGATCTGGAGCTGCGCACCTGGTACGGCGCACGCGGCTATTTCGTGCTCGGCGCTACCCACGCGGTGCTGTTCTGGGTGACGATCTCGTTCCTGTCGCCGCTGGTGCTGCTGGTCGGCCTGCTCAACGGCCGCCGCCGGCTGCTCCACGACATCATCCTCGGAACCGTTGTTATCAACAGCTCGGTCCGGACCCAGGTATCTCCGGCCGCGCGGGCCTCCTATTAGGCCCGCCTAAACCAATTGACCGTTAGCCTCGGGGGGGCGATGCTAGCTCGGCTGCCTGTATTGTTTGTGGAGCCCGACGATCTGACGTGACCCAGCACTCGCGTGACACCCCGCAGTTCTATCTGACGGCGCCCTCGCCCTGCCCGTATTTGCCGGGTCGACACGAGCGGAAGGTTTTCACGCACCTGGTGGGTGACAAAGCGGGCGATCTCAACGACTTGCTGACCCATGGCGGCTTCCGCCGCAGCCAGTCGATCGCCTACCGCCCGGCCTGCGACCAGTGCCGGGCCTGCGTCTCGGTCCGGGTGGTCGCCAACGAATTCCGCCCCTCCCGCAACTTCCGGAAGGTTCTGGCCCGCAACGCCGACATCATCGGCGAGCAGCGCACGGCGGTGCCGACCTCTGAGCAATATTCGGTCTTCCGCGCCTATCTCGACCGCCGGCACCGCAACGGCGGCATGGCCGACATGACCGTGCTGGACTACGCGATGATGGTCGAGGACAGCCATGTCGAGACCCGGATCATCGAGTATCGCAAGCGCAACGCCGACAGCGCCATCACCGGCCGCGGCGACGAGCTGATGGCGGTGGCGCTGACCGACGTGCTCAGCGACGGGCTGTCGATGGTCTATTCCTTCTTCGAGCCGGGGCTTGAGGCCCGCTCGCTCGGCACCTTCATGATCCTCGACCACATCGCCCGCGCCCGCCGGCAGGGCCTTCCCTACGTCTATCTCGGCTACTGGATCGAGGGCTCCAAGAAGATGGACTACAAGGGCCGCTTCCTGCCGCAGCAGCGGCTCGCGCCGTCGGGCTGGCTGCGCGTCGACGCGTCAGGCGAAGGGCTGGCCGAGCCGCAGGACTAGCGTCTGCTAGGTCCCGAAGAACGTATCGATCAGCAGCTTCACGTTCAGGCTCACGATCAGGCCGGCGACGATCCACGCCGTCACCGCAACCGGCAGCGAGATCGCGAACGCGCCCATCTTGCGCTTGTCGGACACGAACCGCACCAGCGGGATCACCGCGAACGGCAGCTGCATCGACAGCACGACCTGGCTGAACACCAGGAGCTGCGCGGTGCCGCTCTCGCCATAGAGCGCCGCGACCACGATGACCGGAACGATCGCGATGCCGCGCGTCACCAGCCGTTGCAGCCAGTCGGGCAGCCGCAAATCGAGAAAACCCTGCATCACGATCTGGCCGGCCAGCGTCGCCGTCACCGTCGAATTGAGGCCGGACGCCAACAGCGCCACGGCAAACAGCGTCGAGGCGATGCCGAGCCCGAGCAGCGGCGACAGCAACTCGAAGGCCTGGTCGATCTCGGCGACATCCGAGTGGCCGCTCTTGTGGAAGGTCGCGGCCGCCAGCACCAGGATCGCGGCATTGACGAACAGCGCCAGCATCAGCGCGATGGTCGAGTCTGTGGTCGCCCATTTGATCGCGTCGCGCCGGCCCTCCTCGGTGCGCGGATAGGCGCGGGTCTGCACGATCGAGGAGTGCAGATAGAGGTTATGCGGCATCACGGTGGCGCCGATGATGCCGATCGCGATGTAGAGCATCTCGGGATTGGTGACGATCTCGCGCGACGGCATGAAGCCGCCGAGCACGCCGGCGATCGGCGGCGCGGCGGCGGCGATCTGGACCACGAAGCAGACCGCGATCACGATCAGCAGCGCGATCACGAAGGCTTCGAGGAAGCGGAAGCCGCGGTTCATCAGCAGTAGCAGCAAGAATGCATCGAGCGCCGCGAGCAGCGCGCCGCCGATCAGCGGGATGCCGAACAAGAGCTTCAGCGCGATCGCGGTCCCGATCACTTCGGCGAGGTCACAGGCGATGATCGCGGCCTCGCAGGCGAGCCACAGCAGCAGATTGACCGGCCGCGAATAGGTCGCGCGGCAGGCCTGCGCCAGGTCGCGGTCGGTTGCGATGCCGAGCCGCGCGGCGAGCGCCTGCAGCAGGATCGCCATCAGATTGGAGAGCAGGATGACCGACAGCAGCGTGTAGCCGAACTTCGATCCACCCGCGAGGTCGGTGGCCCAGTTGCCGGGGTCCATGTAGCCGACCGAGACGAGGTACCCCGGCCCCGCGAAGGCCAGCAGCCGCCGCCACCACAGGCCGCCGGTCGGCACCGCGACCGTCGCGTTCACCTCGGGAAGGCTGCGCGCATGGCCGGCATCGTCGCGCCAGCCACCGGGCACGCCATGGGGAACGGAAACGGAAGACATTTCAGGAGTTCGAGCGTCCATGCGGCGAGGATGGCCGATCTCCCCCGTTATTGCAACTCATTTGCAACTGCATCTAGGCTCACGAAAATGATACCAGCCGCGCTCCTTGTAAAGTACTGAGGAAGTGCTTTACGTTAGATGCATGATCAAACTGCCCGTCGAGACGCCGACCGCAACGCTGCGTTACGCCCTCGCCCCTGACCCTTCAGGCATCGAGGCGATCGAAGCGACCTTTGCGGCCTATGACCGGATGATGGCTGTTCTCGCCGAGGTCGCCCCGGTCGGTGCCAACCTCGTCGCGCTGCACGCCCAGGCCTATGAGAGGATCCGCAGGGAGACCGGCCTGCCCGCGCGCCTCGTGACGCTCGGCCTGCGCGATCGCGCCAACTACATCGCAGGCGCCGCCGTCCGCCGGATACCGCTCGACGACAAGTTGTTTGCGATCAAGGGTCCAACTTCACTGACCATTAGCACTGTCAGCGGACGCGTCTTGGTGCCGTTCGACGTACCGGGATATGTCTCGGGCTGGGAAAGTCCCTTCCCGGCACATTTGATCTCGGATGGACGCGGCTACGAAATCCACATCGCCGTCAAATCGAAATCAGCACAACCGGAGGAGAAGACCATGCTTCACGAAGGCATCCTTGCGCGCATGGGCCGGCTTCTTGCCGCCATCGCGAGCCAGACCATCGACAACGTCGAGAGCAACAACAAGGTCGCGCTGGTCAAGCAGGCGATCCGCGAGATCGACGCCGGCGCCGACGAGGCGCGCTACGCGCTCGGCAAGTCGCGCGCCGAAGAATTCCGCTTGAAGAAACGGCGCGAGGAACTGGATACCGAAACCACTGCTCTGAACGAAAAGATTCGTCTCGCACTTGCGGAAAATCGCGAAGACCTCGCACGCGCCGGCGTCGCACGGCAAATTGATCTGGAGTCGCAGGTGATCGCGCTGGAACGCGCAATGGATTTCATCGAGCTCGAAATCGATGAACAGACCAAGGCGCTGCAGGCCATGCTCGGCGCGCGCCGCGAGGCGGAGACGCGATTGGCCGATCTCGAACAAAGTCTGCTCCGCGAGGCCAAGGACGAAACCAGCCGGGGCCCATCGACGACCAATACATTGAGTGCCGAACGCGCCATGGCGGCGATCGCCCGGGTCACCGGTGTTCCCGCTTCCAGCGTGCTCGGCGACAAGGAGCTTGACGAACTCGATCGCCTGCATCGCGAAAAGGAAATCGCGGCGCGGCTTGAAAGGATCAAGTCAGAAAAATGAGTGCAGTTGGCGACATCCTGCTCGCCCCCGACGTGCGGCCGTTCGCGGTCGCGGCTGCGATCATGGTGGCACTTGGCGGTATCGAGCTGCTGACCACCATGGTCGGACTTTCGATCAGCGAACTCATCGGCAAGGAGTTCGCGGTCGAGGCCGAGAGCCACAATGCTCTCAGTGGCCTGTTTCTCTGGATCAACGCCGGGCGGCTTCCCCTCCTGATCCTGATCATCCTGATCCTCGGCATCTTCTCGATCGGAGGCTTCCTGCTTCAGGGACTGGCGCATGCCGCAGGCACCGCCATCCCGGTCTCGATTGCTGCCGTGGTTGCCGCCGCCGGCAGCATCCCCGTGATCAGGAACACCAGCCGCGGCCTCGCCCGCATCATTCCGCGCGACGAGAGCTATGCGGTCAACGACAGCGACTTCGTCGGCAAGGTCGCAACCGTGTCGGTCGGCCCGCTCGATCAGGGTCTGCCCGGCAGGGTCCGTCTCAAGGATGTCTTCGGCAACTGGCATACCGTGTCGGCGCGTGCCAGCGCGGAGTCCGAGGCTTTGCCGGTCGGCACTAGCGTGCTGCTGGTCGACCGCGACGCCAGGAGTTTCATTGCGATTGCCGCTCCCGCCGACCTCGTCGAACAACAACGATCTTCCAACAGGGCATAACACATGTGGGAACTTGCTATACCCGTCGTCATTGGCGTCATTGTCATTCTCGTTATCGGTCTGCTGTTCGCCAAGCTCTACAAGCGCTCGACGCGCGATGAGGCCTATGTCCGCACCGGCCTCGGCGGCCAGAAGGTCGTGCTCGACGGCGGTTCGCTGGTGCTGCCGATCTTCCACTCCACCGCCGCGGTGAACCTGAAGACGCTGCGGCTCGAGGTGGCGCGCGGCGGTCCGGATTCGCTGATCACCAAGGACCGCATGCGCGTCGACATCGGCGCCGAGTTCTACCTGCGCGTCAAACCCGACTCGTCGTCGATCGCGCTTGCCGCGCAGACGCTCGGCAACCGCACCAACGACGCGACCGAGCTGCGCGAGCTGGTGGAAGCAAAATTCGTCGACGGCCTGCGCTCGGTCGCGGCGACCATGAACCTGGAGGAATTGCAGGAGCAGCGCGCGACCTTCGTCAAGGCGGTGCAGGATGCGGTCGGCGCCGACATCCAGAACAACGGTCTCGAGCTTGAATCGGTGTCGCTGACCCGGCTCGACCAGAGCGACATCAAGCATTTCAACCCGAGCAACTTCTTCGACGCCCACGGCCTCACCACGCTGACCAAGATCACCAAGGAGCGCGAACAGGAGCGCAACCAGATCGTCCGCACCACCGAGGTCAATATCGCCCAGCAGGACCTGGTGGCGCGGCAGACCACGCTGACGATCGAGAGCACCAAGCGCGAGGCCGAGTTGGCCCAGCAGCGCGACATCGCCAACAAGACCGCCGCGATGCGCGCGCAGACCGCGCAGGTCGAGCAGACCGCGTTGCAGAACGAGGCCGAATACCGCATCCAGCAGGAGCTCGCGGTCGCCAACAAGCAGACCGAGGCCAACCAGGCCCGCGACACCCGCAAGATCGAGGCCGATCTCGCGGTCAAGCGCCGCAACACCGAGATGGAGCGCGACCTACAGATCGTCGCCCAGGAAAGCGCGATCGCGGTCGCGGCCAAGAGCAAGGAGCAGTCGGAGGCCCAGACCATCGCCGAGACCGCGCGCGCGGTTGCGATCGCCGCCGAGGAAAAGGTCACCACCGCCCGCGCCACCGAAATCGCCGAGCGCGACAAGATCATCAACGTGATCGCGGCGCGCAAGGCGGCCGAGACCGACGCGATGCCGATCACGGTCATGGCGGAAGCCGAACGCCAGGCCGCCGCCAACAAGGCGGAAGCCACCAACGTGCTCGCCAAGGCCGATGCGGCAGCCGCCACCACCCGCGCCGCCGGCGTCAAGGCGCTCGGCCAGGCCGAAGCCGAGGTCGCGACGATGAAGGCGGAGGCGCGCAACAAGCTGAGCGCCGAGATGATCGACTACGATCTCAACCTCGCCCGGATCAACGTGATCCCGAGCGCGCTCGCCGAAGCAGTGAAGCCGATCGAGAAGATCTCCGACATCAGGATCTTCGACACCGGCAGCATGCTCGGCCGCGGCGGCGCCAACGGCCACGCCAATGGCAATGGCGGTCTCGGGCTTGGCGACGGCCTCGCCGCGCAGTTGCTGTCGGTCTCGGCATTCAAGCCGATGATCGACAAGATCCTCACGGAAGCGGGCTTCCCGGCCGGGTCTGACGCGCTCACCAGCCTGACCAGCGCACTGGCGCAGCGCAAGGCCGAGGTCGCAGCACCTGCGAATGGCGAGGACACCCGGCCGGCCACATTGTCCGGCACCATCACCGGCCAGCTCGCGGCCACGCCGCAATGAAGGCGCCGTAGTGGCAGGCTGAAGCAGCCTGATGGCAGACGCACTTCACCTCCCGCACTTCACCTCCCCCCGCTGGGGGGAGGTCGGATCGCATCGACAGATGCGCACTGTCGCGCGTGCAAGTCCGCCGTAAGTTGAACAATTCGTTCTAGGCGAATGGCATGTCGATGAGCCGAAGCTGGATCGCCTTCGCTATTGCATGCGGCCTGTTCGACGCGTTGAGGTGCGCGATCGCACGCTTCATGTGAGAACGCACGGTCTCGCAGGACAAACCGAGGATCAGGGCAATGTCATCCGAGGTCTTCCCTTGCGCGGCGAGGGACAGGCACTCCTTCTCGCGCGCGCTGAGCCAGGCCTTGCTGTCGGCGGCTTCGTTCCACAACCATCTCCTGAGAGAGGTGTTCTGGAATTGATGACACAATGCGAACAACCCATTGACGACCGTCGGTGAAGAACCGGTCTCGTACTTGGTCGCGCTTTCCGAAATCGCGCTGACGAACGCAAATGATCCGTTCGGCATGTGCATCGGAATCGTGATTCCGTAATGCAGGTTCTTGTCGTTCAGGTGGTCCACGCACGCCCGCTCGCCAGTGCTCAGACGTTCATGGGTTTGCACGTCGATCCACTTTACGGGCAAGGTCGTCGTGAAGCAGAACCGGTAGTAGGGATCGCAGAGGTGGCTCCAGTGCCGGTCCCATCGATTTGGAAAGGCGCGCGTCTTCACGACGGGTGACGTGAAGCTGCCGTCTTGCGCTCTCGGCGTGCTGGCCATGCCGTAGGCGAAGGAGGAAAAGCCCAGGCCCGACAGGGCTTGATGCAACGCATCCAGGGCGGACTCGAGGTCGTCAGCCCGTTCGAGGTCCGCCGCGAAGCATCCCATCAGGGCTTCGCGGTCGGTAGTGGGAAATGCGTTTGCTGCCGGGAGAGACATCAAGGTCCATCTCTCATCATGGGGCATGATGGTCTTCCTGCGGCCCGCAGGTGTCAAGCCACGCTAAAGCGCGATCAGGATGAAGCACCGTCGCGCTTTAGGTTATTGTTTGCGCATGATCTTTTCGGAAAACCGCTTCGCACTTTTCCGGATCATGCTTCAGGCGGCCGGTTTCGGTCGCCGGCGCTGCCAGGGGTGCGTCGCGCCTTCGAATGCGGACGCGATGCGGAACACCCTCAGGTCGTCATAGGCTGGACCGACGATCTGCATCCCGGTGGGCACGCTTGTTTCGGCATCGAAACCGGTGGGCACGGACATCACCGGGAGGGTGCCGACCAAGTTGAAGGGATACGTCATGAACCAGCCGATAAAGGGGTTCACCGACTTCCCGTTGATGGTGAGCGGCGCTTCGCTGCTGCGCCCTGCGACGATCTTCGTCGTCGCGGTCGTCGGACAGATCAGCGCGTCGTGGGTTTCGAAGAGCTTCGTCATGGATGCGTACATCTTCTGCCGCACGGTATTCAGGTTGTAGAACTTCGTGACGTCGAGCTTCTTGCCCTCTTCGAGAATCTTGATGACGTAGGGGTCCACGTCGTTGCGGGATTTGGTCAGAAGACTGCCCGCGAGCGCGTAGAACACGCCCTGCCACCTTGTGTTCCATGTGTCTTCGATTTCCTTGGTCCAGCCGATGTCGACCTCGTCGACCACGGCGCCGAGCGAACGCAGCACCGACACGGCATTGCGTGTGTTCTTCTCGACCTCAGGATCAACAGCGAAATAGCCCAGGTCCATCGACAGCGCGATCCTCATGCCGGCGATGCCGTCGAAGGTCGGCGGGATCACCACCTTGTCCCGCAGGGACGACATGTCGGCCGGATGCTGGCCGGACGTGACATTCTGCATCAGCCCGCAATCGCCGACGCTGCGGGCCAGCTCGCCATAGTGGATCAGCCATTCATTCGGGTGCTCGCGGTCGTTGGGGTTGCGTCCCCATGGCGGCTTGTAGCCGAACACGCCGTTCATCGCAGCCGGGATGCGAATGGACCCGCCGCCATCCGTGCCGTCCGACAAGGTCGTGTAGCCGGCGGCCAGCGCCGCGCCGCCTCCGCCGGTCGAGCCGCCGGGGGTAAATGCCGGGTTCCACGGGTTGTGCGTGACGCCCCAAAGCAAGGACGCCGTCACACCTGAATGCGCGAACTCCGGTGTCGTCGTGCGGCAATGCATGATCGCCCCGGCGGCGAGAAGGCGCTCCACGGTCGGCGCAGATTGGTCCGGAACGAAATCCTTGTAAAGCCGCGAGCCGTAGGTGGTGATCTTGCCCTTGACGGAGTGATAGTCCTTGATGGCAAGCGTGATGCCTTCCAGCGGGCGGACCGGTTCACCGCGCACGTACTTGCGCTCCGCAATCCGCGCCTGTTCCAGCGCCTCGTCGAAATAGGTGTACGTCGTTGCCTTGAGCGTCGGCTCCCACGCTTCGACCTGTTTGATCTGCGCCCGCAACAGTTCGACCGGCGACAGCGTCTTGGCCTTGAATCTCGCGAGCGCCTCGCCGGCCGTCAGGTAGGCAATATCGTCGACATCGACCTTTTCGGACGGCCCCGCGGCGGCCGCGCGCGATGCTGCCGGCAGCACCGCCCCGGCGACGCCTGCAAGGGCGATGCTCAGGAGCCGGCGGCGCTCCGGATTCGGCTGGCCTGCAAAACTCTCGTAGGGGGCTTGGCTCATGATGTCTCGTCTCCCGTGGGTGGCGTCTGGCGAGCGACCGGGCTGCTTGCGCCAATTCGACGCCGCGCGATTTCAAGTCGCAATTCCCCTAAAGGGTGAATCGAGGTGAGGACGAGACGGTGAGAGTCTTGCGCCGTCACAACAGGCAGCGAACCGGCCTTTGTTTTGGGGTTGTCGGGAAACGGGTGGGATCGAGCGTCTTCCAACCACACACTATGGCCAGATCGAATGTCCCCAAGGATTCTGCCATGTCCGCCGATACGCCTCGCCTGCCAAGCACGTTCAATCGCCTGGCCTGGTCCAACCTCGCCGCGCAATCGGCCGAGCAGATCGCGCTAGCGGCCGCACCCATCGTCGCCGTGCTGGTGCTCGGCGTCGGCGAAGGCCAGACCGGCCTGTTGCAGACCGCGCTGACGCTGCCCTTCATCCTGTTCGCAATTCCGGCCGGCCTGCTCGCCGACCGGGTGTCGCGGCGCTGGGTGATGGCGGGCTCCGAAGCGCTGCGCGCGGCGGCCCTCGCCGCCATCCTGCTCTTGCTCTGGCTCGGCGCGATGACCTTGCCGCTGCTCGCTCTGCTCGGCTTCATCGCGGTTTGCGGCACGGTTGCCTACAGCGTCGCCGCACCCGCGCTGGTCCCCTCGCTCGTGACGTCGCAGCAATTGCCGGCGGCGAACGCCCGCATCGAGCTTGCGCGCACCGTCGCCTTCGCCAGCGGTCCCGCGCTCGGCGGCGTGCTGGTCGGCTGGGTCGGCGCCGCGCCTGCATTCGGCTTCGCCGCGGCCTTGTCGGCGATCGCGGTCGTGCTGCTCGCCGGCCTCTACGAGCCGGCGCGTGCGCCCGCGCCGCGGCGTCATCCGTTGCAGGACATCAAGGAAGGTGCGGCCTTCGTGATGCATCACGCCTTGCTGCGACCTGTTTTCATCACCCAGTTCATCTTCAACACGGCGTCGTTCCTGCTGCTCGCCGTGTTCGTGCCCTATGCGGTGCGCCATCTCGGGCTCAGCGCCACCGGCGTCGGCACCACGCTTGCGATGTACGGCGTCGGCATGGTGGTCGGCGCGCTGTTCGCAACCCGCGTGATGAAGCGGCTGGCGTTCGGCACCGTGATCGGGCTCGGCCCCGTGACCGGGCTCGTCGCCTCACTGGTGATGGCGCTGACCACCTGGATCGCGACGCCGCTGCTCGCCGGCCTCGGCTTCTTCCTGCTCGGCGTCGGCCCGATCCTGTGGGTGATCTCGACCACCACGCTGCGGCAGTCGGTGACGCCGCCGTCGCTGCTCGGCCGCGTCTCGGCGATCAACATCATGAGCTACGGCGCCCGTCCGCTCGGCTCCGTGCTCGGCGCCATCGTCGGTGGCTTCTACGGTGCCGAAGCCTGCCTCTACCTCGCAGCCGCGATCTTCGCCGCCCAGGCGCTGGTGATCCTGCTGTCGCCCGCGGTGTCGCTGACGCGGCAGCCCGACATGGTCGGCGAGCCCGTGCGCTGCTGAACGATCGTCATCGCGAGGAGCCGAAAGTGACCGGCTCCTCGTAACGATCGTGTCTACGCCGACGTCAAACGTGCGCAGACCAGCTCGACGCAATGGCGGTTTTTCCGGAGCCGGACGCTCGTGTAAGGATCACCACGCGCATCGCGATCACCTCCGCTTTTCCTGCAACGCGAGCCGGATGGCGATTTCGACCGGCGAATAGCCGCCGTCTTCCCGGACGAGCCTGAACGGTTCGGCCGGAGCCAGCGGCGGTTGGGCCAGAAAGCGCGGCTCCGTGCCACGATGCATCTGCGCTGCGTGCACGAGGAAGGGGTGACACAAATAGACCGTGCCGGCTTCACCGGTCGCCGGCGCCTCGGGCCGGTCAAGCGCCGTACCCAATTGGTCGAGCTCGACGTAAGACAGGCCCGCGTCGCCGGCCGGTTCGAGTGACCGCGCGATGTCACGATGCGATCCGACCTTGATGCGCGTGGGCGCGTCGCACACGCCGACGTCGGAGAACAGAAACAGCATCAGCAGCGCGCGGCCGCGCGAGGTGACATTCGACCGCCGGGACGAGAAATCACTGGCCTCGCTGCGAAAGCCCGCGTCGATATGCCAGCCGGCATCGCCCGGATCGTGCGGGCTTGGAAATCGCACCGGAAACGTTCCGAGGTTGGGTCGTGGGAGCCAGCGCCCCTTGCCGACCAGTTGGTCGAACGCCGCATGGAGCACCGGTGTGTTGGCGGCCTGCCTGAACGGCTCATCGCCGTAGTAATCCAGCCGGACGACCGGCCGCGTCCAGGTCGCCGGATCAGCGGGATCACACGGCAGATCGCGCCACAGGATGGCGCGGCCTTGGTCGGCCAGCGCCCGTGGAAAGGCGTGGTCGATCCTGACAAATCCATCCTGGATGAATTGCTCTATCTGTGCGTCGCCAAGGGCGCACACGGGTTCGTCGTCACGGGGGGGCATGAAGTCCTCATATCGTTCAGCCAACGACACTCGTCTGCGCGAAGCAGAACAGTCGGGCTCATTCGGTCCGGAGAAATGCCTCAGGCCGCGCGGCCATCAGCTCATTCGTCTTCCAACCGCTTGGAAAGCGGTGCCGTCACAGGCTCAGGAAGAAGACCGATGCGATATTGAGGGTACGGATCATCATGGTGGGTCGAGTATACCGCACAACCTTGGATTGGCAACGGAGCAACAGCATGATGCCCTGCCCCTCACCCTAGCTCGCCAGGTACCGCTCATATTTGCCGCCGACGACCTCGTCGGCGGCAACCGCCGGATCCAGCGTGTAGAGATCCTGCGCATGGCCGATGCCGCGCAGCACGAAGCGGCCCGTGGAGACCAGGTAGTTCCGGCCGGCGGCGTCGAGCCCGGCGCGGAACGCGGTCGAGGCCAGCAGTTCGCGATCGACCGAGGCGCACATCGAGGCGATCCGGCTGACCTCATTGACGGCGGGTCCGACCACCGTGAAGTCGAGCCGGTCCTCGCTGCCGATATTGCCGTAAAACACCTCGCCGACATGAAGGCCGACATAGGCCGTCGTGGTCGGCTGCCCGTCCGCGGCGCGGCGCTCGTTCAACGCATCCATGTTGTTGCGGAATTTGTGCTCGGCCCGCAGCGCCGCGCGCTTGGCGCCTGCCAAATTCTCTCCGGTGAACATCGCCAGCACGCCATCGCCGATCAGCTTCAGCACCTCGCCGCCGGCATCATGGATCGCGTCGATCGAGGCCTGGGCGTAGTCGTTGAGGAACGGAATGATCTCGTCGGGGCCGATGCGCTCGCTGATCGCGGTCGAGCCGCGCACGTCGGAATACCACAGCACGGCCTTGATCTTCTCGGTGATGCCGCGCTGCATGCGCCCGCGCAGCACCTGCTCCGCCGTCTCGCGGCCGAGATAGACCCGTCCGAGTGTGCGGGCGATCTCGACCTGCGCGGCCGATTTGATCGCGAGCCCGAGCACCGGCACCAGGTCGCGCAGCGCCGCCATGTGATTCTCACCGAAGCCGTCCGAATGCCGGGTGGTGTAGTAGGAATAGAAGCAGTCCATCTCGCCGATCGTACCGGCCTCGCCGAAGCGATGCACGAAGGCGGCGAAGTGCTTGTGGCCCTTCTCGGCAAGCTCGCCGATCATCGAGAAATCATGTGTCCCGGCGAGATCAATCACCATCTCGTCATGGCCGTTTTCGAGCATGTGGTAGAAGGCCGACCGCCGCCAGGTCTGGCTGGCCTCGCCGGTGCTGGTCGAGCCGTATTCGAAGATGTCGGCCTCGTTGCTCTCGCCGTCGTTCCAGCGGAAGCCGCGTCCCTCGAAGATCGGATGCAGGGTGTCGATGAAGACGATCGCCCGCGACAGCGGCATGCCTGCGGCCCGGCAGCGCTCGCAGAAGCCGCGCAGCAGGTCGTTTTCCGGCAGGCCCGTCAGACCCTGGCGGACCAGCCAATTCATGAGGCGCAAACGGGGCGTCAGTTCCATAAGCTGGATTATGCCGGGCAATCGGTGCGGGAGGAAGGCTTGACGGCGCATGCCAAGCCCAACCTGGCGGCGGCGCCCGCTGAGCCTCGCCACAGGCCGCCCAAGGACAGGCCTGCCGGACTTTACCGGTTCATCAATCCGGCCATGGTTGCAGAACGCAGTCCGCACACAGCAGACACGCTGCCCCCGCGCCAAGGGCGCATACCTCACAGAAGCCGGAGCATACCTCTATGCCTGCCATTGCGCCGGTGCCGGCAAATCTGGACTTCGACGAGGTCCGCCGCATCGACCTTTTTCCGCTGGAATCGAACATCGCCCTTTGCATTGTGGCGATCTCGGCGGTCATCTTGCTGGCCGAAGCCACCAGCGTCGACGATCGAACGTAGAGCTTTATGGGATCCTTCTCGGGGTCATTGCCCTGCACCTGCCGCACAATTTCATTGCGCGGTATGTCCCAATATCGCTGCAGGGTCAGGTCGCTGTACAGCCGCACCGTCTCCGGCGTCGACAGCCCGACATAGCCCTCCAGCACGACGGTGGCCTCGCCCTGCTTTGGATCCCTGAGAATTCGTTCGACGGCGGGATTGGCTACAATCGAGGCGTTGGAGTCTGCAGGTGCCGGCTGTTGTGCCTGACCCGGCGCAACCCAACCCAGCATCAACAACGCAACTGTGCAGGCAATCTTGCTGATCATGTTGACCTCATTCCTGGTCAAGAGCCGCAAATCGCATCGCCGCCTCTAGCTTTAGCACTGCAATACTTACGATGCAACCTTTGCGAGCATCCTGACAGGATTTGCGCTTCCTTTTGCCGCGGCGTTCGCGCACAACACGGCATGGATAGCAATCCGCCCAATCCGATCCGACGGCTCATGCAATGGGCGATCACGCCGCCGCAATCCTATGGGGTCTATCTTGGCGGCCTGATCCTGGTCTTCGCCCTGTCGTTCTACGCCGGCACGCTGAAGCCGAAGCATGGGCCGGCCGCACCGGTCGCCGCGCCGACCGCCCCGCACGACTGATCAGCCCGATCTGGTTTCCGACGTCGCGATCCAGATTCCGGCGAAGACCGCGATCAGGCCAAGCACCAGATTGGCCGTGATCGGCTCCCCGACCAGCTGCTTCGCCAGCAGCCCGGCAGCGATCGGATTGACCGTCATGGTGTTGGCGACGCGGGTCGGCGAGGCCCGTTCCAGCGCCAGCACCCACAGGATGAAGGCCAGCGCGCCGCCGGCGATCCCGAGATAGAGCCCCGCGATCCACTGCGATGCGCCGAAATCGCGCAGCGTCGCCAGACTGCCGGTGAACGCCCCGACCACCACCAGCGCCGCAGCGCCCGCGCCCATGCCCACGGTGAGGAAGCCGAGCGCGCTGGAACGGCGGATGAACGGTCGCGACAGCACGTTGTAGAACGCCATGCAGAGCACCGCGGCGGCCATGATCAGCTCGCCGCGCCAAGCCCCCGGCGGCGCCGCCGACAGCCCGGATGCCAGCGCGGCGGCCACGCCAAGCACCGCAATCGAGACCCCGGCCGATTTGCGCGTCGTCAACGGCTCGATGCCGAGCACGGCGCCGACCACCATGGTGGAGAGCGGCAACGTCGCCAGCGCAAGGCTGGCGCGCGCCGCCGTCGTGTAGGACATCGCTAGATTATAGAGCACGAAGAACACGCCGAAGAACGCCACGCCGAGTGCTGCGACCGCCGGCAAATCGGCGCGCCGCGGCCATTTCGCCCCGAGCAGGAGCGCGGCGGGAAGCACGCAGAGGAAGCCGATCGCCCAGCGCAGGATCGCAAGCGTGATCGGGTCGGCATTGCCTGCCAGATAACGCGTGATCGCGGCCGCCGTGCCGCCGAGGCAGCTCGAGACCAGTGCAATCGCAACGCCGATCCACTCGCCCATCCTGCTGCCCATGCGCTTCGCGCTCGCTTGTGGCATCTTGCCCAGCGAGATCATTCCGGCAACTACCTGGTAGGTATTCATGTCGCAGCAGCGCGATTTTGCAGCCAGCCTGCGCTGGTGGCGGCAGCGCAAGGGCCACTCGCAACTCGAGCTGGCCGGACGCGCGGACATCTCGCAGCGCCATCTGAGCTTCCTCGAGCTCGGCCGCGCCGCACCGAGCCGCGACATGGTGATCCGGCTCGCCGCGGCGCTCGACGTGCCGCTGCGCCAGCAGAATGCGCTCTTGGTCGCCGCCGGCTTCGCGCCGGTATGGCGGCAGACCGATCTTGCGGCGCCTGAGCTCGCCCAGATCCGTTACGCGCTCGATTTCATCCTGGCGCAGCAGGAGCCCTTCCCTGCTGTTGTGGTCGACCGGCACTGGAATTTGCTGCTCGCCAATGCCGGCGCCGGCCGGCTGGTGGAATTCCTGGTCGGGCCGCTCGCGCCCGGTACGGCGGTCAACCTCGCCGACGCGCTGGCCGCGCCCGGCGTGCTGCGACCGTATCTCACCAACTGGACCGAGGTCGCCGGCTACTTCGTGCGCAGCGTCGAGGCCGATGCGGCCGTCGACGGCACCACCGCAACGGCTGACTTGCTCAAGCGCCTGCTAGCCTATGATGGCGTCGAGCCCGCGTTGGCGGCGCCGCCCCCAACATCCGGACCGGTACTGCCGATGCTGTTCCGCAAGGGCGACGTCCGCCTGCAACTGTTCACGACGATCGCAACGCTGGGGACGCCGCAGGACGTCACGCTGCAGGAATTGCGGATCGAGAGCTTCTTCCCAATGGACGAGGAGACCGCGCAGCTTTTTCGAAGCTGGTCGAACCCCCGCGCGGCAACGGCTGCTCAGTCATAAAACTCCGGCGACAGCTTCAGTCCGTCGCGCTGCGCCTTGTCGTGGTTGATCCAGAGCTGCGCCTTCTCTTTCGTCAAAGTGTCGGCGATCTTCTGCATCGAGGCCAGCGTCTGCTCCTTGCTGGCGTTCATGCTCGGTGCCCGCCGATTGTCCCAATTATCCCTGAAATGAACGGCATCGCCGCTCAGCACGACCGCGCCGGTGTTCGGCAATTTCACCAGCAGCGACTGGTGGCCGGGCGTGTGGCCCGGCGTCGAGAGGATGGTGATGCTGCCGTCGCCGAACACGTCGCGGTCGCCCTCGAGCTTGGTGACGGGATGCTCGGGCTTGAAGCGCGGCGCGTTGTTGACGCCGGGCCACTCATACTCCGCCTTCTGGACATACAGCATCGCGGCCGGAAACATCTCGACATTGCCGATGTGATCGGGATGGGTGTGCGAGACCGCGATCGCCTTGATATCCGAAGGCTTCACCCCGAGCTGGTCGAGCTGCGCAGCGAGCGTCTTCGGCCGCCGCCAGGTGATCGCCTTGGGATCGGCCGGCGCGAGGCCGTTCGGCATCGCCGCCACCGCGTCGGGAATGCCGGTGTCCCACAGGAACCAGCCCTGCGCGTGCTTGATCAGGTAGCAATTGTCGACGAAGTCCATCGACTTGCCTTCGTTGACGCCGGGCGACCAGCGTGAAATGTCGCCGGCGACGCCTTCACCGCAGTTGAGGATGTAGAGCCGCTCGACGCCGGATTTCGCCGGTTGGGCATCCGCATGCGGCGGCGCGCCGGCGATCCACAGCAACATCGCAAGACTGATTGCCTTCTTCACGTCGCCCTCCGTTGATCGCGCCGGCTATTCGCGCGGTCGTAATCTGCCGTGCCGCCGCCGCCCGAGGAAGACATGGAGATAGGTCGGCCGATCAATTGAACGCGAGGGCGTGACGGCCGCCGGCTAGACCATTTCGGCCGGCGCCAGCCGGCAGGTCTCGCTGCTGATCTCGACCTGCAGCGTCGCGTGGTGAATGCTGAACCGCTCCGAGAGCTCGGCGCAGACCCGATGCAGGAAGACGTCGTCATGGCCGCCGGGCCGCACCAGATGCGCGGTCAACGCGGTCTCGCTGGTGCTCATCGCCCAGATGTGCAGATCGTGCACCTCGGTGACGCCCTCGAGCGCGGCGAGATAGTCCCTCACCTGCTTGAGGTCGATCCCCCTCGGCACCGCGTCGAGCGCGAGGTTGACGCTGTCGCGGGCAAGCTCCCAGCCGCTCAGCAGCACGACCACGGCGATGACGAGGCTGATCGCCGGATCGAGCCACTGCCAGCCGGTCGCCATGATCAGCAGCGCGGCGATCACGACGCCGAGCGAGACGCCGGCATCCGCCGCCATGTGCAGATAGGCGCCGCGGACGTTGAGGTCGCTGTCGCGGCCGCGCATGAACAACAGCGCGGTGCCGCCATTGATCAGGATGCCGAGCGCCGCGACCCAGACCACGGTCCAGCTCGCGACCTCCGCCGGCTCGCGGAAGCGGTTGATGGCCTCGACCGCGATGCCGCCGACCGCGATCAGCAGCAGCCCGGCATTGAACAGTGCCGCCAGGATCGAGGCACGGCGGTAGCCATAGGTGTGGGTGTCGGTCGGGCGCCGGCCGGCGAGCCACGCCCCGCCCCAGGCCAACAGCAGCGCGATGACGTCGGAGAGATTGTGGACGGCGTCGGAGACAAGGGCGAGCGAGTTGGCGGAGTAGCCGAAGATCAGCTCCGCGATGACGAAGGCGGTGTTGAGCGACGCGCCGACCGCAAAGGCAGTCCCGAAACTGTCGGGCGCGTGGCTGTGCCCGGCATGGGAATGGCCCGCGTGGGAGTGGCCGCCATGGGCGTGCCCGTGCGAATGACCGCTGTGGTCATGGTCGTGGTCGTGATTGTGCGCCATGGCAACCGTCGCCCGAATGTGTCGGCGACGGTTATAGCGCGGTGAAATGTGGATACTATCACACCGCAGCGGCGGGTTACGGCTTGCGCTTAACCCGCCCTACGCAATCACTCCACGCCGCGATTGAACTTGTTCGACTTCGGCAGGCCGTGGGCGAGCCGGCCGGCGTCGGCGCGGTTGCCGCGCCAGTCGGCCAGTTCCTTCATGGTCATGCTGTGCTCGCGGCCGGCGGAATCCTTCCAGGTCAGGCCGGCCTTGGCATCGAACACCGCGACGTCGGACAGCTCCGAGCTGGTGTATTTCTGCAAGCGCACGCCGCGGCCACGCGCCATCTCCGGCACTTGGTCGAGACCGAACAGCACCATCTTGTGGTTGGTGCCGATCACGGCAACGGTGTCGCCGTTCACGGTCGTGATCGCGCGGGCCTCGTTCGGCATCTCGACGTTGAGCACCTGCTTGCCCTTGCGGGTGTTGCCGACGCAATCCTCTTCCTTGACGATGAAGCCCTGCCCCTCGCTGCTCGCGATCAGGAACTTGCGCTCGCCCTTGTTGACGAACAGCGAGATGATCGCCGCGTCCTGCTCGAGGTCGATGAACATGCGGATCGGCTCGCCATGGCCGCGGCCGCCCGGCAACTTTGCCACGTCGAGCGAGTAGAACTTGCCGTTGGTGGCGAACAGCAACAGCTTCGAGGTGGTCTCGGCGAAGAACGAGTGCTCCAGCTTGTCGTCGGTCTTGAAGGCGAGCCCCGAGAGATCCTCGACATGGCCCTTCAGCGTGCGCACCCAGCCCTTCTCGGAGATCACGACGGTGCACGGCTCGCGCTCGACGAGGGCTTCCTCGATCGCGGCGAGGTCGTGTTCGGGCGCATCGGCGAAGGTGGTGCGGCGCTTGCCGAGCGGCGTCTTGGGCCCGAAGATGTCGCGGACCTTGCGCACCTGCTCGCCGACCTTGGCCCACTGCTCGGTCTCGGAGCCGAGCAGCCCCTCGATCCCCTTCAGTTCCTTGCGGAGATCCTTGTCCTCGGTGCGGATCTCCATCTCCTCCAGGCGGCGCAAATTGCGCAGCCGCATGTTGAGGATGGCCTCGGCCTGGACCTCCGACAGCTTGAAGGTCTTGATCAGGACCGGCTTCGGCTCGTCCTCGGTGCGGATGATCTTGATCACCTTGTCGAGGTTCAGATAGGCGATCAGCTGGCCGCCGAGGATTTCGAGCCGGTGCTCGATCTGCGTCTTGCGGAAGTTGGAGCGGCGGACCAGCACGTCGCGCAGATGGTCGAGCCATTCGCGCAGGCACTCGGCAAGGCCGACCACCTTCGGGATGCGGCCCTTGATCAGCACGTTCAGGTTCAGCGAGATCTTGCTTTCCAGCTCAGTGAGGCGGAACAGCGATTCCATCATCAGCGCCGGATCGACGGTGCGCGATTTCGGCTCGATCACGAGCCGCACGTCCTCGGCCGACTCATCGCGGACGTCGGCGACCAGCGGCAGCTTCTTCTCGTTGATGAGTTCGGCGATCTTCTCGACGATCCGCGACTTCTGCACCAGCCACGGAATCTCGGTGACGACGACCACCCAGGTGCCGCGCGCGCCCTCCTCCTGGGTCCAGCGCGAGCGGGTGCGGAACGAGCCGCGCCCGGTGGTGTAGGCCTCGACGATCGCTTCCTTGGAATCGACGACGATGCCGCCGGTCGGGAAGTCCGGGCCCTTGACCCATTTCAACAGCGCCTTCGACTTGGCGTCGGGCTTCTCGATCAGATGCAGCGCGGCGTCGCAGAGCTCGGCGGCATTGTGCGGCGGGATCGAGGTCGCCATGCCGACCGCGATGCCCTGCGCGCCGTTGGCGAGCAGGTTCGGGAAGCCGCCCGGCAGCACCACCGGCTCTTTCGACTGGCCGTCGTAATTGAGCCGAAACTCGACGCCGTCCTCGTCGATGCCGTCGAGCAGGAGCCGCGCGACCTCGGTCATGCGCGCTTCGGTGTAGCGGTAGGCGGCCGGATTATCGCCGTCGATATTGCCGAAATTGCCCTGGCCGTCGACCAGCGGATAGCGCGAGGAGAAATCCTGCGCCAAACGCACCATGGCGTCATAGATCGCCTGGTCGCCATGCGGATGGAACGAGCCCATCACGTCGCCGACGATCTTGGCCGACTTCTTGAACGCGGCGCGCGGGTCGAGCCCGAGCAGGTCCATGCCGTAAAGGATGCGCCGGTGCACCGGCTTCAGCCCGTCGCGGGCGTCCGGCAGCGCACGGTGCATGATGGTCGAGAGCGCATAGGCGAGATAGCGCTCCTCGAGCGCATCACGCAGCGGCACCTCGTGAATTTCGGCCGGCTCTTCCGGCGGGGTCTGTCGCTTTCCCATGGGGAGGCGTTAAACTTTTGCGCTGAATCGGGCAAGCCGCGAATCAGCTCAAACGCGCACCGATTCACCTGATTCGCGCAATTATTGCGTGGCCTGGTTGGCCGCCCGCACGGTCCTGACCGGAGCCTCTTTGAGGCAATGGCGGGCGATCTCGATCTCGGCGTCGGTTGCGCCGTGGGCTCGCGCCCAGCCTTCGGCCGCCGCGGCCGAGTATTTGGCGACGTAGTAGCGAACCACCGTGCAGGAGACGCGACGCAGCACGCCCCCCTGCTCGCCGGCATTTGCGTCCGGCGCCAGCGTCAGCAACGCCGCCGAAATGACAATTCCCCGCAGAAACATCGGTCGCCCTTCGATGGAACCACGGGTCCGGAACGCGCCACAGGGCGATTTCGTTCCCGTCACCTCGATGCATGACAGGGGCGCGCGAAGGTCTGCGCCTCAGGTCCCCGCCAGCCGGCTCCGCCGCCTGGCCACGGCATTGATGAATCCGTCGCGGGCGTCGGAATGGCCCTGCCCGCGCGGCTCCAGCACATGGCGGAGCAGGAACAGGCCGGTGATCTGGAAGCCGTCGATCAGGTCCTGGTCCGACCAGCTGTTGGCGCCGCCTTCGCCTTCGCGCAGGAACGCCGGCAGCGGCAACAGCCGGTCGCGCCACGGCTCGCCGGCGCTACGAGACACGGCGCCGCCGGATTTCGGCGACACATAGACCAGGTCGGTGGTCTCGCCGGTGGCTGCGCAATTTTCCAGGTCGAGCCCGAAGCCGAGCTCGGTCAGCATGGCGAGCTCAAACCGGATCACGTGCACGGCGGCAACGCCTGTGTCCTCGAAATCGTCGAGCGTCCCCTGCAGCATCTCGTAGATGTCTTCATGCGGATCGCGCTCCGGCAGCAGCCGTGCCAGCGCAGCCAGATGGGTGACGCCGTAGACCGCGTGCGACGAGGCGAGCAGCGTTGCCGCGCGCAGCCGGGTGCCCTCCAGCGCATACATCCCGAGATGCTCGTCGAGCCGCGCCCGCCACACCGCGGTGACGCTGTTGCCGGGCTGCAGCAGCGGCCGCATCCGCGAGCTGGCGCCGCCGCGCACCAGGCCGAGATGACGGCCATGCTCGCGCGTCAACAGCTCGACGATGGCGGAGGATTCGCCATGCCGCCGGACGCCCAGCACAATGCCTTCGTCGGTCCATTCCATGTGCTAACTATACCGCCAACCGGTCCGATACTGAAGTTGTCGACATATGCGAGATGATCGTAATGGCTAGCCTCATCGGCGACTTGATCGCCGGCGTGCTCGAACTTGTGTTCTGGGCGTTCTGGGAAATGCATCCGGTGGTCTTCGCCGCAACGCTCGGCAAGGTGACCATCGAACGCCCCGACGGCAAGATCAGCTGGATCGGTATTCCCAGAATCACTCGCTCGCCTCAGGGCCGGATGGTCCTGTCAGCTTCGCTCGGCGTCATCGTGGGCTTCGTCTTCTGGGTTATCGTGGTGAGCGGGATCGTCATCTTCCACGCGTACCGATCGTGAGGTCTGGCGCTACGCGTTGAACCAGCCCTGCGCGTCGCCGGTGAAGGAGTAATACAGCCCGGCCGTGGTCAGGATGCAGGACACGATCTCGATCGCGCTGTCGATCTCGAGGCCCTTCTCGCCGATCACCTGCACCAGCGAGATCACCGACAGCACCAGCATCGCGGCCAGCGCCCAGCGCGGCCAGTTCTTGCGGTGCTGGGCGGCGAGCCGGACGAAATACACCAGCAGCAGGATCATGCAGCCGGCGGTCAGGGTCTCGCCCGTGATCATCTGCTCGGTCCTCACGGCGGTCGGCGTGCGGTCCTGGAACGCCACCGACAGCGCGTCGAGCGTCAGCGAGAGATAGAGAAGCACCTCAAACCACAGCACGTTTCTGGGCACATTCATTGCCTTGGGCACGTTCATGCAAACGCCGGTTCTTATTCCTTGGGGAAGTCCAGTCCCATTTCCTTGTAGCGGTCGGGATCGTCGCCCCAGTTCTCGCGCACCTTGACGAACAGGAACAGATGCACCGGCACGCCCATGATCTCGGCAATCTCGGCACGGGCCTGCGCGCCAATCGACTTGATGGTGGCGCCGCCCTTGCCGAGCACGATCTTGCGCTGGCTCTCGCGCTCGACAAAGATCGTCTGCTCGATCCGGATCGACTTGTCCTTGCGGTCGGTCCAGCTGTCGGTCTCGACCGTCGACTGATACGGCAATTCCTGATGCAGATGGCTGTAGATCTTCTCGCGGGTGATCTCGGCCGCCAGATGCCGCATCGGCGCATCCGACATCTGGTCCTCGGGATAGAGGAACGGCCCCGCCGGCACCAGCTTCGCCAGCGTCTGGCGCAGGTCGGCAACGCCGTCGCCCGACAGCGCCGAGATCATGAAGGTGTGCTCGAAGCGCATCCGCTCGTTGGCGGCCTGGGCCAGCGCCAGCAATTTCTCGCGCTGCACGAGGTCGACCTTGTTGAGCACCAGGATCTTCGGATGCGCGACGGTCTCGAGCTTGGCCAGGATCGCGTTGGCCTCCTCGTCGATGCCCGACTTGGCGTCGAGCAGCACGCAGACGAGATCGGCATCGTGCGCGCCGCTCCAGGCGGTCGACACCATGGCGCGGTCAAGCCGGCGCCGCGGCGCGAAGATGCCGGGCGTGTCGACCAGGATGATCTGCGCGTTGCCCTCGATCACGATGCCGCGGATCAGCGCCCGCGTGGTCTGCACCTTGCGCGACACGATGGTGACCTTGGAGCCCACCAGCGCGTTGACCAGCGTCGACTTGCCGACGTTGGGTGCACCGATCAGCGCGACGAAGCCACAGCGCGTCGCGTCTCCCTGCCCTTTAGCTTCGTCAGTCATTGGTACCGACGCCTTCGCGCTCGATCATCGCGGATGCTGCTGCCTTCTCTGCCGCGCGCTTGTTGCCGCCGAGGCCCTCGGCGGAGGCCAGGCCCGGCAGGTCAACGGCAACGCGGAATTGTGGATCGTGGTGCGGGCCGGTGCGTTCGACCTCGCGATAGACCGGCGTCGGCAATCCCTTGCCTTGCGCCCATTCCTGCAACACGGTCTTGGGATCGCGCAGCGGCCGCCGCAGCTTGTGCATCCGTTCGGTCCAGTTGCGCTCGACGAACTGGCGCGCGGCCTCGTAGCCGCCGTCGAGGAAGATCGCCCCGATCACCGCCTCGCAGATATCGCCGAGCACGGACTTGCGCAGCCGTGCGCCCTCGACCGCCTTCACCATGCCGAGCTTGATGTCCTCGAGCAGCCCGAGCGACTTGGCGACATCGGCGCAGCTCTCCTTGCGCACGAGATCGGCGAGCCGCTTCGACAATTCGCCCTCGTCGGCCTTCGGAAACGCCCGGAACAACATGTCGGACACGATCAGCCCGAGCACGTGGTCGCCGAGGAATTCCAGCCGCTGGTAGCTGTCGGCGCGGTTGCGGGTCGCGGGCTTCAGCGCGGAGACGTGGGTGAACGCGGTGGTCAGCAGCGCTGCGTCAGAGAAGGTGTAGCCGATCCGCGCCTCGGTGCCGGCGATCGCGGCCTTCGCTTCGGCGGCCTTGGCCGCCTTGCTGCGCCGCTTCTTCGGCGCGGCCGTGCTGTCGGCGGCAGGCGTCTGGCTCGGCTCGCCGTTGGGCGCCTGATCGTTGATGGCTGCGGTATCGTCGTTCATCGCACGATGGAAAATAGGCGATTCCACCGCACGGCGAACGGCCAGCGCCAGATCATCCAGGCCTGCTCACCCTCGGCGATCGAGAAGAAGATCATCTGGGCGCGCCCGATGATGTTCTCGAACGGCACGTAGCCGACCTGCGACAGGAAGCGGCTGTCGGTGGAATTGTCGCGGTTGTCGCCCATCATGAAGAAATGCCCGGGCGGAACGGTGTAGACGATGGTGTTGTCCATGTAGCTGTTGTCGGTGCAGTCCAGCGTCTCGTAGCTGACGCCGTTCGGCAGCGTCTCCTTCCAGCGCTTGACGCGGGCGGTGGCATCCGCCGAACCGCACGGGTCCTCGCCGACGAAGTCGCTCAGCCGCTCCCGCTTGATCGGCTCATCATTGATGTAGAGCAGCCCGCCCTTCACCTCGATGCGGTCGCCCGGCAGTCCGATGACGCGCTTGATGTAGTCGGTGGAGTCATCCCGCGGCAGGCGGAACACCACGATATCGCCGCGGTTCGGCTCCGAGCCGAAGATGCGGCCGGAGAAAATGTTCGGCGAGAACGGGATCGAATAGTGGCTGTAGCCGTAGGAGTATTTCGAGACGAACAGATAGTCGCCGACCAAGAGCGTCGCCTTCATCGACCCCGACGGGATGTTGAACGGCTGGAACAGGAAGGTGCGGATAACGAGCGCGATCAGAAGGGCATGGATGACAACGCGGATGGTCTCGCCCAAGCCGCTTTCAGATTTGGTCCCGGTGGTCACGCTCATTGCTTTCCCAATTCCCGCAGGCCTTGACCCACGCGGTGGCAGAACGTTCTCTTCGCGCGAAGCGTTCGGCCTTCGCGTGAGGAAAATGGCCTTGATACTGATCTTGAGGGCAAATTCCGGCCTAAACCCGGAATCAGCGTCTCGCTCGATATAACCCTGCGGCGTTTTAGACGGTTGTTCGCAGGGGCGCAATCAATCGCCGCCTCAAAACTTCGCAATTCATTGAAATATCAATGATTTTTTAGTTTGCTGAAGTTTTCTGGCAGATTCCGCCGCCGCGCGCTCATCTGGCGGGGGCAACCGCCGAAATTATGACGAAGGCCTGCGCCAGCGGCCAATCGTCGGTGATCGAAAGGTCGATCTGCGCCTGCATGCCCTCGGGCGTCAGTTCCTGGAGCCGGGCCAGCGCCCCGCCGGTCAGCCGCATCGACGGCCGCCCTCCCGGCAGGTTCACCACCCCCATGTCCTTCCACCACACCCCGCGCCGGATACCGGTGCCGAGCGCCTTGGAGCAGGCTTCCTTGGCGGCGAAACGCTTGGCGTAGGTCGCGACCACCATCTTCTCGTTGTTGGCGCGGCGCATCGCCTTGGCGCGCTCGGCGTCGGTGAAGATGCGATCGAGGAAGCGCTCGCCATGGCGCTCGATCACCTTCGCGATCCGGGTGATGTCGATCAGGTCGGAGCCGATGCCGATGATCATGCGCCAACCTTGGCGCGGCCGCGGTCCATCGCCGCGCGCATCTCGCGCACCGTGGCGGCGATGCCGACGAACAGCGCCTCGCCCATCATGAAATAGCCGATGTTCAGCTCGCGGATTTCGGGCAGCGCGGAGATCGTCTCCGCAGTCTCATAGTCGAGCCCGTGGCCGGCATGGACCTCGAGCCCGGCCGCCTGCGCGAGCTTTGCGCCGGCGACGATCCGCGTCCATTCGGCCTCAGCCTTGTCCTTGTGGCCGTCGACCACCGCGTCGCACCAGCCGCCGGTGTGAATCTCGATGACCGGCGCCTTCAGCTTCGCGGCCATCTCGATCTGCCTGGGATCGGCGGCGATGAACAGCGAGACCCGGATGCCGGCATCGTTGAGCCGTGCGATGAACGGCGCCAGCGCGTTGTGCTGGCCGACCACGTCGAGGCCGCCTTCAGTGGTGAGCTCCTGGCGCCGTTCCGGCACCAGGCAAACCGCGTGCGGCTTGGTGGCGAGCGAGATCCGCAGCATGTCGTCGGTCGCCGCCATCTCGAAATTCAGCGGCTTGGAGATCTCGGCCTTGAGCCGCGCCATGTCCTCGTCGCGGATGTGGCGGCGGTCCTCGCGCAAATGCGCGGTGATGCCGTCGGCGCCGGCCGCGATCGCGGCGAGCGCCAGCCGCACCGGATCGGGCCGCGCCCCGCCGCGCGCATTGCGCAGGGTCGCGACGTGATCGACATTGATACCGAGACGGAGCGGAGCAGCCTTTGTCATTTCCCTGACCTGCAATTCTAGCCTGTCACGCGCGGGCATCGCCGTCTGAAGGACGGCGTCGCTTCCGCTCGCCTGTGCTTACCCATTGACGCGCTCGACCTTCGCGACCACGGCCTTGGCGCGCAACTGCGCGATGATAGCGAGGAGATGCTTGAGGTCATAGACCTCAAGATCGATGGTCAGCTCCGTGAAATCGGGCGATTGGCGCGACATGTGGATGTTGTCGATGTTGCCGTCGTGCTCGGCGATCACGGTCGCGATCTGGGCGAGGCTGCCGGGCTCGTTGACATTGTGGATCAGGATGCGCGCCGGAAAGCGCTGCGGCATGGTCTCGTCGATGTCCCAGCGCACGTCGAGCCAGCGCTCCGGCTCCTCCTCGAAATCCTTCAGCGCCGGCGACTGGATCGGATAGATCGTGATCCCCTCGCCCGGCGTGACGATGCCGACGATCCGGTCGCCCGGCACCGCGCCGCCGTTCGGCGCGAACTTCACCGGCAGGTCGGAATTGATGCCGCGCACCGGGATCACCGAGGTGGCGCGCGCCGGATGCGGCGGGTTCTGCGTCTTCAGCTTGGCGGCGAGCCCCTTCTTGGCGCCGTAGCGCACCAGCCGCTCTTCCTTGTAGTCGGGATACATCGCCCGCGCGACGTCGGAGGCCTTGATCTCGCCGCGTCCGACCGAGGCCATCACCTCCTCGATCGAGGTGCGCGCGAGCCGCGGCAAGGCGCCCTTCAGCTTGTCGTCGGCATATTCGATCTTGGCACGGGCGAACAGGCGGTCGACGATGCGGCGGCCGAGGCCGGCATACTGGTCGCGCACGGCATCACGGGTGGCACGCCGGATCGCGGCACGCGCCTTGCCGGTTCGGGCGAGCGCTTCCCAGGCCGACGGCGGCGCCGACTGCGCCTTCGAGGTCAGCACCTCGACCTCGTCGCCGTTCTGCAACTCGGACGACAGCGGCGCGAACTTGCCGTTGATCTTGCAGCCGACCGCGCTGTTGCCGACACCGGTGTGCACGGCATAGGCGAAATCGATCACGTTGGCGTTGCGCGGCAGTGCGATCAGCTTGCCCTTCGGCGTGAAGCAGAACACCTGGTCGTGGAACAGCTCGAGCTTGGTGTGCTCGAGGAATTCTTCCGGATTGGAGCTTTCCGAGAGGATGCCGATGGTGTGGCGCAGCCAGGCGAAGGCGTTGGACTCGTGCTTCAGCCGCTCGTGCGGCGAGCCCTCGCCCTCCTTGTAGAAGGCGTGCGCGGCAATGCCGAACTCGGCGATCTGGTTCATTTCCTCGGTGCGGATCTGCAATTCGACGCGCTGCTTGCCGGGACCGATCACCGTGGTGTGGATCGAGCGGTAATCGTTCTGCTTCGGGGTCGAGATGTAGTCCTTGAAGCGGCCCGGCACGACCGGCCAGGTGGTGTGAACGATGCCGAGTGCACGGTAGCAGGCGCCGACATCGTCGAGGATGATGCGGAACCCGTAGATGTCGGACAGTTGCTCGAAGCCGACCGACTTGCGCTCCATCTTGGTCCAGATCGAGAACGGCTGCTTGCGCCGGCCGAACACCCGCGCGGTGATGCCGTTCTTCTGCAGGTTCTTGGAGAGCTGGGTTTCGATCTCGCCGATCAGGTTGCGGTTGCGCTCGGCCAGTGAATCGAGCCGCTGCTTGACCACCGCATAGGCCTCGGGATCGAGCACGAAGAACGACAGATCCTCGAGTTCCTCGCGCATCTCCTGCATACCCATGCGGCCGGCCAGCGGCGCATAGATATCCAGCGTCTCCTCGGCGATGCGGCGGCGCGAGGCCGGCGGCATGAACTCCATGGTCCGCATGTTGTGCAGGCGGTCGGCGAGCTTGATCAGCAGCACGCGGACGTCGTCGGCGATCGCCAGCAGCAGCTTGCGCAGATTCTCGGCCTGCTTGGCCTCGCGCGACACCAGTTCCAGCCGCTTCAGCTTGGTCAGGCCCTCGACCAGCGCACCGATCTCGTGGCCGAACACGGTGTCGATCTCGGCCCGCGTCGCCTCGGTGTCCTCGATCGTGTCGTGCAGCAGCGCCGCCACGATCGTGGCGTCGTCGAGCTTGAGGTTGGTGAGGATCGCGGCGACCTCGAGCGGATGCGAGAAATAGGGATCGCCGGAGGCACGCATCTGCGTGCCGTGCGCCTTCATGGCGTAGACATAGGCGCGGTTGAGCAGGTCTTCGTTGGTGTCGGGGTTATAGGAACGGACCCGCTCGACGAGGTCATATTGTCGCATCATGCGCGTCCGCGGCTTGGCCGGCCTCTCCGCCGCGGACGACGCCGGCGCCACCGCGACCGTTTCGGTTGCAGCCTGCATCTGGATGGAACTGCGGCGTCGATACGCCATGAACTCGCTGCCTCTCGTGCGGGACCAGAACGTCCCACTCTCCTCAATCTAGTGCGCTTTCGAATGAAGCTGCACCCCGCGCGGGCCCCGGAACCATTCAATTTCCCGCGTCCGCATAGGACGCACCGTAACAGCAAAATTGTCAACAAAAGCAAAGGCCCGGAACGATGTCCGGGCCTTTGGCAAATCTCTTGGAAACCAGGAGCTGAACGACGAGCCTACTCGTCTTCCTCGGGCTGCTCCTCCGGCGGCGCCAGGCCCTCGAGGCCCTTCAGCAGCTCTTCCTCGGTCATCCGCTCGACCGCGACCTCGGTGTCGTCGGCGTCGACGCTGGCACCGGCGGAACCGATCAGCGGCACGGTGTCGGGCTCGGGCTCGTCGACCTCGACGAACTTCTGCAGGGAGTGCACGAGTTCCTCTTTCAGGTCTTCCGGCGAGATCGTCGAATCGGCGATCTCGCGCAGCGAGACGACCGGGTTCTTGTCGTTGTCGCGATCAACCGTGAGTTGCGAGCCCGACGAGATCATCCGGGCGCGGTGCGCGGCCAACAGGACGAGGTCGAAGCGATTGTCGACCTT
This sequence comes from Bradyrhizobium mercantei, assembly GCF_001982635.1. Taxonomy (GTDB): domain Bacteria; phylum Pseudomonadota; class Alphaproteobacteria; order Rhizobiales; family Xanthobacteraceae; genus Bradyrhizobium; species Bradyrhizobium mercantei. The sequence goes on from NZ_MKFI01000001.1 coordinate 278,368, forward strand.
ATCAATGCAATCTTCGACGGTGACGCGAGCCATCTCGAGGCGCTCCGTGGTAAAAGGGACCGAACATGTAGGTTATGAGGGTTAGTTATAGGGCTGGCCCCCGTTTCGCAAGGTAAAATTTGTGATTTGCCTTCCGAACAGGCTCTGATAACTCGGTCTGCCGGGGCCAGAAGGGCCGGAGCGTCTGACGACATGGCCAGGTTGCTGTCCCAGGCAAGTAAATCTCTTCATTGCAATGTCAAAGGTCTAGGCTTTTTGCCCTCGCCTCACCATAATTGCGGTGGTGACTGTCGTGGGGAAAGATTCACAGAACTTTAGGCAGCAACGCAGGAAATTGCGCGCGGTTGATCGCCGCTGCGCTAAGAACACTAACAACCACGCGAGAACACTTTGATGTCGTCACCTGTTTCCAACAAGATCGCGCTCTTCATCGACGGAGCCAATCTTTACGCAACCGCAAAGACGCTCGGCTTCGACATCGACTACAAGCGCCTCCTCAAGGAATTCCAGAGTCGCGGCACGCTGCTCCGTGCGTTCTACTACACGGCGATCATCGAGGATCAGGAGTACTCGTCGATCCGTCCGCTGATCGACTGGCTCGACTACAACGGCTACACCGTCGTCACCAAGGCGACCAAGGAATTCATCGACGCCAGCGGCCGCCGCAAGGTGAAGGGCAATATGGACATCGAGCTCGCCGTCGATGCCATGGAACTCGCCGAGCACATCGACCAGATGATCCTGTTCTCCGGCGACGGCGACTTCCGCTCGCTGGTCGAGGCCGTCCAGCGCCGCGGCGTTCGCGTCACCGTGATCTCCACCATTGCCAGCCAGCCGCCGATGATCGCCGACGAGTTGCGCCGCCAGGCCGACGTCTTCACCGACCTCGTCGAGCTGCAATCCAAGCTTGGCCGCGATCCGTCCGAACGTCCGGCCCCGCGCGAACCCCGCGAACCGCGTCATCACTCCCCGCAATTCCTGCAGCGCGCGACCACCATGGCCCCACGGGGAGCCGATGACGATTTCGACGAGTAATCTCGTCGCCGCATCCCAGCGTCCCGACAGCAACTGTCAGCTCTGTCCAAGGCTGGCCGACTTCCGCGCAGAAGCCCGCGCGCGCAACCCGGACTGGTTCAACTCTCCGGTGGAATCGTTCGGCGACCCGAATGCGCGGTTACTGATCGTTGGCCTTGCGCCGGGCATGCAGGGCGCCAACCGCACCGGCCGTCCTTTCACCGGCGATTACGCCGGTGATCTGCTCTACGCGACCTTGCTCGAATACGGCTTCGCCAGCGGCGTCTATCAGGCACGGCCGGACGACGGCATGAAGCTGGTCGACGCCCGGATCAGCAATGCGGTGCGCTGCGTGCCGCCGCAGAACAAGCCGCTGCCGGCCGAGATCAACACCTGCCGGCAATTCCTCCGCGCCACCATCGCCACCATGCCGAAGCTGCGCGCCATCGTGCTGCTCGGGCGAATCGCCCACGAATCAACCTTGAGAGCGCTGGACATCCGCTTGGCCGCAGCGCCCTTTGTGCACGGTGCAGTGCATAGCGCAGGCCAATTCAAGCTGTACGACAGCTACCACTGCTCGCGCTACAACACGAACACCGGCGTGCTGACGACCGACATGTTCCGCAAGGTCTTCGCGACGGTGCGCAAGGAGCTCGGCTAGCGCAGCGCTCGGGCGGCATCCACTTTGCGAACCGCTATCCGAAGTCCGCAACGCCACAGCAAACCCGCACCATTTCGGAATAATAGAAAAATATCCCTGAGTTGCCCGACGTGTCAAGTCGGCTGGCCGGGCGCCGGCGCGGCCGGCTGCTTTGCATGGGGTTGTTTTCGATATTTTGGCAGCGCCCCCTGCGGCGACGCTCTGGCCTAGTCCTTCCGCGGATTGTCCTTCAGCCATTCCAGCACGTCGCCGGCATTCCGGTCGGGCGGGAACACCGGATAGAACACATGCGTGATGCGTCCATCGTCGATGACGAGCGCGAGCCGCTTGATCAGGGTCAGGCCGGCCACCGACATCGTCGGCAATCTCAGCGTGTGCGTCAGCTCAAGCGCCTCGTCTGAGAGCACCGGGAACGGCAGATGCAGGCGCGACGCCATCTCGGTCTGGTAGGCATTGCTTTGGGTCGACAGCCCGAACACCTGGGCAGCACCGGCCGCCTTCAGCTCGGCGAACAGGTCGCGGAACGCGCAGGTCTGTGGCGTACAGCCGCGGGCGCCCGGGATCATGTCCCAATCATCGACCAGCCCGATCTTGCCGGGCTCGCCGGTTCGCGGATAGGCGAACACCACGGTGCGGCCCTGCAGCGCCGACAGCGCCACCGAGGTGTCGTCGGTGGCGCGCAGCCGGACCGGCGGGATCGTCATGCCGACGAGATGCGCCGCGCCGCCGTCGTCCGTGGGCGCCGGGATCTTGCTCCAGTCGACATCGGTGAGGCTGCTCTGGGTCATCGGCCTACATCTCCCTGAGCGTCATTGCGAGCGAAGCGAAGCAATCCATAGCGACGTGCACTGGATGGGTGGATTGCTTCGTCGCTTCGCTTCTCGCAATGACGGCTTGAGTCCTATCCCCGCGCCCGCAGCAGGCGGCCCTTTTCGCGGCTCCAGTCGCGCTTCTTCTCACTCTCGCGCTTGTCGTGCAGCTTCTTGCCCTTGGCGACCGCGAGCAGCAGTTTGGCACGGCCGCGTTCGTTGAAGTACAGTTTTAGCGGAATGAGCGTCATGCCCTCGCGGTCGACCGCGCCGAGCAGCTTGTTGATCTGCTTGCGATGCAGCAGCAGCTTTCGCGGCCGCTTCGGCTCGTGGTTGAAGCGGTTGGCCTGGAGATACTCCGGGATGTTGGCGTTGATCAGCCACAGCTCGCCGTTCTTGGAATCCGCATAGGATTCCGCGATCGTGCTCTTGCCGCTGCGGATTGATTTCACCTCGGTGCCGGTCAGCGAAATGCCGGCCTCGATCGTGTCCTCGATTGCGTAGTTGAAGCGGGCCTTTCGGTTTTCGGCGACAACCTTGATCGGGCGTTCGTTCTTCTCGGCCACGTTAGCCCTTCTTGAGGAGGTCGCGGATTTCCGTCAGCAGCACGACCTCGTCGGACGGCTTCGGCGGCTCGGCGGGCTTGGCCTCATCCTTGCGTTTGAACTGGTTCATGAAGCGGACGACCGTGAACAGCACGAAGGCGATGATCAGGAAGTTGAGCGTCAGCGTCAGGAAGTTGCCCCAGGCCAGCACCGCACCCTGCTTCTTGGCGTCGGCCAGGTTGGTTGCGTTGACGGCCTTGGAAAGCCCGGTGAAGTAGTTGGAGAAGTCGAGGCCGCCCGTGATCGCGCCGATGATCGGCATGATGATGTCGCCGACCAGCGAGGTGACGATCGCGCCGAACGCAGCACCGATGATGACGGCGACGGCGAGGTCGACGACATTGCCCTTCATGGCAAACTCGCGGAATTCCTTCAGCATGCCCATCCCCTTCTCTTCGACATTGCGCACGGCATTGTTCACGGCGGTACCGTTCCGGCTCAGTTGATCAGGCCGGCATGCACCATGGCGCTGCGGACGGCCTGGCGGGTCGATTCAGCGACCGGCACCATCGGCAGGCGCAGCTTCTCGTCGAGCTTGCCGAGCAGCGACATCGCGTACTTCACCGGCGCCGGATTGCTCTCGATGAACAGGTTGGTGTGCAGCGGCATCAGCTTGTCGTGGATCTTCAGCGCGGTGGTGACGTCGCCCTTCTGCCATGCGGTCTGGAACTCCGAGCACAGCCGCGGCGCGACGTTCGAGGTCACCGAGATGCAGCCATGGCCGCCATGCGCCATGTAGCCGATGATGGTGGCGTCCTCGCCGGACAGCTGGTTGAAGTCCTCGCCCATCGCGGCGCGCTGCTGCGAGACCCGCACCATGCTGGCGGTCGCATCCTTGACGCCGGCGATGTTCTTCAGCTCGAACAGCCGCTTCATGGTGTCGACCGACATGTCGATCACCGAGCGCGGCGGGATGTTGTAGATGATGATCGGAATGCCGATCGCGTCGTTGATCGCCTTGAAGTGCTGGTACATGCCTTCCTGGGTCGGCTTGTTGTAGTACGGCGTCACCACCAGCACCGCGTTGGCACCCGCCTTCTCGGCGTGCTCGGCGAGCTCGATCGCCTCCTTGGTCGAGTTCGAGCCGGCGCCGGCGATGACGGGCACCCGGCCCTTGGCCTCCTCGATGCACCATTCGACCACCCGCTTGTGCTCGTCGTGGCTCAGCGTCGGGCTCTCGCCGGTGGTGCCGACCGGCACCAGGCCGTGCGTGCCCTCTTCGATCTGCCAGTTCACGAGCCCGCGGAACGCCGCCTCGTCCACCGAGCCGTTTTTGAAGGGCGTCACCAAGGCAGTGAATGATCCCCGGAATTTTGTCTTGGCTGCCATGGACTTCCTCCAAACGCTTCAGGCTAAAGGCTAGGTCGACGGACCCTTGTTGTTGTCGTGCTCACGTCCGTGCAACCGGCACCCGGTTGATGCGAAACGCCATGAAAGGCAATTCATATCGGGTCTGGCGGACAGGCGAAAGGGCCGTACCGTACCTATTCCCAACGGTAATCCGCGGCGCGCGAAACCGCTTCCAGCCGCGATTTTGCCGTTGTGCTGGCGCAAACAGCCGCACCGGCAGGCTTCTTAGTATTTTGTCTACGTTTTCAATCAAATAAGAACCCATGGCCCAAACGACCAGATGATTCGGGGCCGCAGAGGACTTCTGTGATCCGTTCCGCCCGCGCAGGCACATTGCGATCGACGGCGCTGGCAACGAGCCTGGCGCTCCTTGTCGGCCTCGCCGCCATCTCGGGCGGTGCATGGGCCGCCGAGGATGTGCCGGCGCCGGCCGCCGACAAGGCAACGGCTTCCAAGCCGGCCGCGGCCAAGCCAGCCGCTTCAAAATCAACGGCAGCCAAGCCCGCCGCTGGCAAAACCAACGCGGCCAAAACTGACGCTCCCAAAACTGATACTTCAAAAACCGAAGCGCATAAGACGGCCGCCGCCAAGTCCAGCACGGTCAAGCCAGACGGCGGCAAGGCTGCGCCTGCCAAGACCGAAGCTCATAAGCCTGCGGCGTCGAAGACCACCGAATCCAAGAGCACCACGGCCAAACCCACCACAGCCAAGCCCACTGCGTCGAAGCCTGCCGCTCCGGCCGCAACGGGAAGTCTGCCGACCAACAAGCCGGCGCCCGCCCGTGCCGCCGCGCCTTCGCTGGTTCCGGCGACCCGCCAGCATGCCGCACCTGTGGTGCGCAAGCCGGTCGTGCCAGCGGCGGTCGCTGCGACATCCGCGACATCGCAGTCGGACAAGGAGGCGCTCGCAAGCGTCGTCGAGCTGCTGCGCAAGCGGAGGCCCTCTGACGCCACCGAGGCCGAGGCCTCGATCTCCGATCCGGTCGCGCGCAAGCTTGCCGAATGGCTGATCCTGCGCAGCGAGGACAATGGCGCCTCGGTCGAGCGCTACCGCGCCTTCCTCGACGCCAATCCGAGCTGGCCCTCGCAGACCTTCCTGCGCCGCCGCATCGAGGCCTCGCTGTGGGACGACCACCGCGACGACTCCGCGGTCTGGGCCTGGTTCCAGAATGAATCGCCGGTCTCGGCCAAGGGCCGGCTCGCGCTCGCCAAGGTGATGATCGGCCGCGGCGACCGCGGCAATGCCGAGCGCCTGGTCCGCGAAGCCTGGCGCAACGACGGGATGAGCGAGGATACCGAGAACACCACGCTCGATCTGTTCGGCTCGTTCCTGACGGCCGGCGACCACAAGGCGCGCATGGACACCATGCTGTACGGCACCGACAACGAGGCCGCCGGCATGCGCGAAGCCAGACGCCTCGGCTCCGGCTATGTGGCGCTGGCCAAGGCGCGGATCGCGGCGACCCGCAAGGGTTCGAACCTGCGCGCGCTGCTGGAAGCGGTGCCGAGCGAACTCTCCGGCGACACCGGCTATCTGTTCGCCAAGATCCAGTTGCTCCGCCGCGAGGAGAAATTCACTGAGGCCGCGCGGCTGATGCTGAGCGCGCCGAAGGACCCCGCGCGCCTCTACAATGTCGACGAATGGTGGATCGAGCGCCGGCTGCTGGCGCGCAAGATGATCGACACCGAGGAGTTTCGCACCGCCTATCTGATCGCGCGCGACGCGGCGCTGCCGGCCCGCGACATCTACAAGACCGAGCAGGAATTCACCTCGGGCTGGATTGCGCTGCGCTTCCTCAACGATCCCGCCCTCGCCGCCCAGCATTTCGCGCGGATCGGCGTCGGCAGCGCCAATCCCACCGCGCTCGCCCGTGCCGGCTATTGGCAGGGCCGCGCCGCCGAGGCTGCCGGCCGCGGCCAGGAGGCGCGCGCGGCCTATGCACGCGCGGCCGAACAGTCGACCAGCTATTATGGCCAGCTTGCCCGCGCAAAACTCGGCCTGCCGCAGATCGAGCTGAACAGCGCGCCGCGCGGCCGCGGCGCCGATCGGCTGGAGATCGTGCGTGCAGTCGCCCTGCTCTACGAGATCGACGCGCGCGAGCTCGCAATCCCGATCTTCGGCGACCTCGGCGACAATGGCGATCCTGAAGCGCTGGCCGGCCTCGGCGAGCTCACCGCGCGCCATGGCGATGCCCGCGGCATGCTGCTGATGGGCAAGGCCGCGCTCAACCGCGGACTGCCGTTCGACCACTACGCCTATCCGGTGAACGGCATCCCGTCGTTCCGCCAGGTCGGGCCGGAGGTCGAGCAGAGCGTCGTCTATGCGATTGCGCGCCAGGAAAGCGCGTTCAATCCGGCGGTGGTGTCGCCGGCCCAGGCCTACGGACTGATGCAGGTGACGCCGGACGCCGGACGCTATGTCTGCAAGCGCGCCGGCATCGGCTTCGACCTCAACCGGATGAAGACCGACCCGGTCTACAACGCGATGCTCGGCGCCGCCGAGCTCGGCGGCCTGCTCGAGGACTATCGCGGCTCGTACATCCTGACCTTCGCCGCCTACAATGCCGGCCGCGGCAGCGTGAAGAAATGGATCGAGCGCTATGGCGACCCGCGCGATCCCAAGGTCGACGCGGTCGACTGGGTCGAGCTGATTCCGTTCTCGGAGACGCGGAACTACGTCCAGCGCATCATGGAGAACCTGCAGGTCTACCGTGCCCGCTTCGGCGGCGGCACCAGATTGCAGATCGAGGCCGACTTGCGCCGTGGCGCCAGCGTGGAATGAGCCGGCGCAGGCGGTTTTCAACAGCCTCGCGAGCGGCGGGCCCCTCCTCGACCGAACTCCAGTCTAAGATATTGTTATCGCTTATATTTTTTGTGCATTCCGGCATCAGAATCGCCGAGTGAGGGTACCGTGTGAGGGCTAAGCGCCCATTCCGGGGCCGCCCGCGGCGGCGCTGTCACTAAATCACCTTGCCGCAAACTGAATCTGCCGCTTGCGGCTCAGCGCCCACTCGGGCATATCGGCGCCATTGGAGAGGTGGCCGAGTGGCTGAAGGCAACGCTTTGCTAAAGCGTCATACGGTCTCAAGCTGTATCGAGGGTTCGAATCCCTCCCTCTCCGCCAGCCCCACAACCGGCTGCCCAACCACGATCCCCAGGGATCCCTATGGAGACATTCGGGCGTTGGCCCGCCCGGTGTGAACCGGCAGTCACCTCCGCGTGAACGAAACATCATTCCCGGCACCTCGAAGCGAGCGCGAAACAAACCGCGCGCAGCATCCCCGCATTGTTTCCTTTCACCTGAACATTTCCGGGGTAAAGCCATGCAGCAAGACAGTGGCATCCAATTCCAGGATCTCGACCAGGTTTTGCGTAACGCCCAGCTTCGTCGCTCAGTCGATTTGGATCCCTGGTTCCGGCCGCGCTTCTCATCCGCAACAGGCAGGCTCGTGATCGCAACTTCTCTCGCATGTATGGTTGTCCTGCTGGCGATCGTTGCTGCCCCGCGGCCCGTCTCGAGCGCCGCGCTTGGCAGCGAGTGGCAATGCAGCAAGGCGGCGTTTGTTTTGACGACCTGTCGTCAGGCCGACCCTGCTCGCTCATAGCAGGCGGCCTGCAGGAACGTTGCCGCCGGCTCAGCGTTGCGTAGGCGGCGACGGCATGTTCGCGAGAGCAACCGGTCCCATCGTCGACCAGTCGATGTCGACGCAATGCCGCAACATCGCGAGCAACAACTTCTATGTGAGCCAAATTGCCATGAACAAACGCAGGCAAACCTATTTCCGCAATTCGCTGGATCTGCGCGACAAGGTCCAGGTCAAAGTATTGAAGAAGCGGCTAAGAGTCTCCGATCAACAGTTTGCCTCAATAATCCGGAAATCCGGCCCCTCGATTGCGGCTATCACCAAAGAAGCCAAGGTGATCTGATCCAACATTCCGAAAAGCGGCGGAGCGTCGCGATGTCAATCGACGGGTGAAACCATTGGCCCCGCCGCTCCGTAGCTGGACCGCCGACCCATTTCTTCCATTTTTGGCACTTAGGGCCGGCTGGGGCCGTTCGGTCTTTCCCAGTCACGAACGGCCTCACTTTTGAGTCCATCCAAGACCAGTGTCAGCTTCCCCTCGGCCTGATTATTTGGCATCAAATCACCACGAGCCCAGCAGAAGAACCGGGCTGAGGGCGAAGAAACACAATGGATGGCCCAAGTCGCGGTCCCAGGTTAGCGATCTGCTTCGCACTGGTCTTCGTACTGCCTGCTGCGCAGACGCCGCCGACGGTGCATACGCCGGACGAGTGGCGTGTGGTTGACAAGGAATGTCGCGACGTCTCGCCTCCGCAGGCAAAGATACGGGCATGCCTCAAGTTGCTGAGCGACCGGCGGCTCTCGACCGCCTCTATCGCGCCGATCAATGGCGAAATATCGAGCACGTTCCAGAGCCTGCGGGACTACGACAACGCCATCAAGTACAAAAAGATCGAAATCGAACGCGCGAACAGCGCGGCGAAGCAAGCTTCTTCGTCGGACGATGCGCTTCCTGCAAGCCTTGGCGCGATGTCGCTGCGTTACATGGAGCTCGGCTCACTCCAGTCCCTCAATCGCCTCACCAACTTGAAGGGCCAGTCGGATGAAGCGCGCCGGGTCGCCACTGAAGAGCAAGACAACTACAATCTGGCGCTTTCATACAACCCGATGAACTACAGGGCCTATCGATACCGTGCTGAAATTCGCAGCCTGTTCTGCGACAGCGCGTCCGCCGCCCAGGACATGGAGGCGGCGATTAGGTTTGCTGAACAGGTTGGGGATCACGACGCCGCACGAGACTACAAGCGCGCCACGCTGGGCGCCTGCATTCCGGCGTGGCGGCGAGAATAGTCGGCCAGACCCATCAGGCTATCGCCACCCGGTGGCCGATCCCGCGCCAGACCGCCCCGACCGTATTCTTACGGCCTCCCGACTGGCAGGCTACTTGCGATGTAGCCGTGAATAGTTCGGCGCCAGCTGTTCTCGGTGTACCGAACTCAGACATTCGGAGCACGCACATGAACATGCATCATCGTTTTGAGACAGCTCGCGGACGCACCGGACAAGAGTCGACGATCAGCAAGATGCTGTCCGATCTCGTCCTGGCCTGCCAGCAGATCGAAGCCGACATCGCGACCGAAGAAGCGCGCGCGGGGATTTATGACCGGTCGGACGCAAGGTATCCCATCTTGGCACGGTCGCTCAATGAGCGGCACGCCAATCTCAAGGGAACCATCGCCACACTCGAAAAGCGTGTCACCGAGACATCCCAGCACAAGCTGGTCACCGACGCGGCATAGCGCGGTCCTTGACCCACTTCCTGTTGGATGACCAAACGTGAGCAGGGCAATCGCAGTCCTGAAGCGATATGAGGTGACTCACTCAGGCACGCGGCCGCAACACCGGATGGTGCAAGACGGCAAGCTGCGAGCAAGCGGCTAGTGCGTGTGGAAGACCTCGCTCCCGAAAATCGTTTCAAGCCACAACGCCGTCGGTCACACGCTTTTCCCGGCTTGACGGACAGCCCCAGGCCTCTTTCCTTAGCCGAGATATCCGGACACACCGTCCCACAGCAGTTTCAGCGCAGTCACGACCAGCAGTCCGTAGCAAGCGCGGTAGATCTGTCGTTGATCGAGCCTTCCATGCAGCCGCCAGCCGAGCCAGACGCCGGCGGGGATGGCGAGCAGGCAGGCTGCCATCACGATCCAGACATTGCCCGTTGGTCTCACCAGCAGCAGCCACGGCACTGCCTTGGTCGCGTTGCCGACGGTGAAGAACAGGCTCGTCGTTCCGGCATAGACCTCCTTGCTGAGGCCGAGCGGCAACAGATACATCGCAAGCGGCGGCCCGCCGGAATGCGCGACCATGGTCGTAACTCCCGACGCAAGGCCCGCGGCAACCGCCTTGGGTGACGATCGCGGACGGACCGTCGCGTCCGAACCTCCCAGCAACCAGAGACCGACGAATGTCAGGGTCACCATTGCCATGACAATCGCCACGGCGCGATGGTCGAGCACGCGGAACAGCAAATAGCCGAGCCCGATGCCGATCACGAGCCCAGGCAACAGCAGCACGAGGTCGGGTTTCGACCAGGTCGACGGCTTCCAGTAGCGCAGCGCGAACAGGTCCATTGCAATGAACAAGGGGGCAAGCAGGCCACCGGCCGTCACCGGATCCATCACGAACGACAGCAGCGGAATCCCCACAATGGAGAACCCGCCGCCGAACGCGCCCTTCATGAAGCAGATCAAGAATACACCGGCGAAGGCGATCACGACGGTGGTGAGTGTCAACTCCATGCTTGTCGTCCCACGGGAGCCACAGGCCCGGAGCGCGTCTGCGCTCGGGCCGATTGCGGCGTACAATCTGATTGATGCAGGCAAACTGCTTCGACCACGACCGCGGTGCAATCAAAACATTGCACTCGGTGCAATCGAGTTGGTCCCCTCGCCTCATCGCGCCGGTCCCGTTCATCCTGCGCAACCTCGTTGAGCCGCGCCGCGCGCGGTCCGCTGGCCGCAGGCCGTCATGCGCTTCTTTCGAGCGGCCGGAGAAATCAGGGGCGCGCCTGCGGGCACGGTCGAGACGCAACGTCAAAGGGGCCCGCTGGACGCAGGCCCCTCTGCTACCTCACTGGATTCCGAAACACTGCCGCTTGCCGTCGTTGGGGCAATAGAAGCAGGCTTTCGAGGAACAGCCAGACAAGTCTCCCGCCTTGTTCAGGGTGTAGTTGCATCCTGCGGTTCTGTCGCACGCCTTCACGACTGCTCCGATGGGGGCAGCAGATGCCGACTGACCGAACGTGAACAGAGCAATCGCAGTTGCAACGGCGAAGCTCAGTGTAACTGAACGCATGATTTACCCTCCTCCACAATTGGGCCGACGCACCATTGCATCGCCTCGGCCGGAACTCTCGCAGACCGGCTCCGGACATGATGTGAGGCGGGTCACTCAGGCGCGTGGGTGGGCACGCCGCATAGACGATCGGCAGCACAACGGCCGTCACACACATTCCTCCCGGCCCAACGGACAGTACGGAGCCCTTTACCTTGGTCAGCGGTAACCCTTGCCCTCTGACACCGATTGCGGAAGGATGGCCTCTTTCGAGCGAGACTTATTTCATGGCATTGATTTCGCGTCGCGTTCTGGCCGATTCATCATGAGCACGATGCGATCGGACCCCACCCATCGGCAGAGCCGCTCCGAGCCGCTCGACGCGCTCCGCGGCCTGGCGATTTCGCTGGTCATCGCCTGCCACTACGTCGGCTTCACATTCGGCCTGGTCGGCGTCGACCTGTTCTTCGTCCTCAGCGGCTTCCTGATCGGCGGCATTCTGCTGGATAGCCGTGAACAGCCGGGCTATTTCTCATCCTTCTACGGACGGCGCGCGTTCCGCATTCTGCCGCTGTACTGGCTGCTCCTGCTGATCGCTCCGCCAGCTCACTGGGGCTACTATCTGTTCTTCGCCCAAGCCGTGCCGTGGTTGCAGTTCGGTTATCCCCTGCACGAACCGACCTTCGTCACCTGGTCGCTGGCCATCGAAGAACAGTTCTACCTGATCCTGCCGGCGCTGATCTACTGGCTGCCACGACGCTGGCTGATCCCCGTGCTTTGGAGCGGCGTGCTGCTCGCCCCGGTCTGGCGCTGGCTGTTCGACGCCTATTTGCCCGACCTTTCCTGGGAATATCTGCTGCCCGGTCGTCTGGACGGACTGTTCGGCGGCGTTCTGCTCGCCGCTTTCCTGCGCGGCTATTGCCGCTCCCGCATCACGTGGGCGATGCTGGCCTGCCTGCCGCCGCTTTGCGACATTGCCTATTTCGTGGTGGCTGGCCCCTTCGCCTACTTTCTCTCGGTCACGGCCTTGATCTGCAGCGCTGCCGTCTGGTCGGGCGCCGTCACCCAACGGCCGATCATGCTCCGTCCGCTGATCTGGATGGGGCGCCGCTGCTATGCGCTCTATCTATTCCATCTGCTGGTGTACAACATGTTCGTCGGCCTCGGCGGCCAGTTCACTGCCTTGATCGCGCTTCCGATCGTGTGTATCGCCGCGGAAATCAGCTGGCGTACGATCGAGGCGCCGCTCATCGGTTACGCCAAACGAAGATTTGCCCGAGCCGAATCCAGCCTCCAAGGCATTGTCGCGGTTTAGGGCAGAACGCGATGCGGCTCCGGCGCTGCGCCGACCGACGTCAACCGCTGCCGCGGGTCGATGGATCGAGATTTCGGTTTTCTCCAGGCGGGATCGGCCCGAAGCCGGGATATCGGTACCAGCCCGGAGGAGCCACCTGTTCGCTTGGACGGATGATGAGGTGTTGTCGCACGCGCCTGTGAGGCGCGGTTGCAGCGTCGGCAGCCGCACTCCACAGCAGCACAAGGGGCAGCATCAAGGCCGAGGCAACATGCAACAAACCACGCCAGGAAACACGCAAGGAAACACGCATCGCGATCGCTCCGTTTCACCATACAGGTGATCACCGAGCGTAGCGCTGTATTCTGCCCCGACCTCTCACATGCGATCAAAACAGCGAGATCGCCAATCGGTCACCTGCGAGCTACCGCGCGCGCGGTCGTCATCGGCCGCGGGAAAGCCTGCGCGCAGGCGACACCGAGCAGCGCGAGGCCGCCGCCGATGACGTGGAAGGACCTGACCGGCTCGCCCAGCATCACGATCGCGGCCACAGCCGTGAGCACCGGCAGCAGGTTCATGAAGATCGCGCAGCGGTTCGGGCCGAGCTGCGCGACCCCGCGGATCCAGAGGAACGGCAGCACCACCGAGGCCAGCGCGCCGGCATAGACGATCAGCGGCCAGGTTTCGGCGTTGACCTGACGCAGCGGCGCCGGCGTCGCGAGGAAGGCGGGAAACATCACCGCCAGCGCGCACAGCGCCTGCATGTAGGTGGATTGCCATCCGCTGATCGGCAGATTCCAGCGCTTCAGCAGCACACCGTAGAGCGCGTAGACGATCGCGGCGAGCAGCATCAAGGCGTCGCCCGCGTGCACGCCATTGTGCAGCAGCGACGACAGATCGCCGCCGCTGACGAGATAGACGAGGCCCGCAAACGACAGCGGCGCGCCGCAGACCATGCCAAGCGTCGGTTGCTCGCCGAGCAGCGCGGCACTGAGTCCGACCGTCAACAGCGGCGTCAGCGCGGTGAAGACGGCCATGTTGGTCGCAGTCGTGGTCTCCGCCGCGAGGTATGACAGGCTCTGGAACAGGCACATCGCGAGGAAGCCGAGGATCGCGAGCGGACCGAGATGCGGCCAGATCGCGCGGCGATTGCGCCAGGCGCCGCGCGCCACGAACGGCGACATCAGGAGCACCGCGACCAGCAGGCGATAGAAGGTGATCGCCTGCGGACCGATCGTGTGCGCCGAGAGGCGGGAGACGATGACGTTGCCGGCCCACAGCACGATGGCAACGAAGGGATAGAGAAGTGCGGCTTTCTTCCTGAACATGACCTGACAGCGTTTGTGAAGGACGCACCAGCAACTACCTGTCGCGCCAAGGTCCGTCTCACGCTAGAATGACCGCGCCTAGCGAGATTGGGACATGCGAGATGAAGATGTGTTGGACGAGCTGATCACACGGCATCTCGGCTATCACGCCACGGCGCGGCCGATGGCGGCGATGGAGATCGACTATCCGAGCGGCGCCTCGACCGGCCTGCACGCGCATCCGCGCGGCCAGTTGCTCTACGCGATCGAAGGCGTGATGGTCGTGCGCTGCGCCGAAGGCACCTGGGTGGTGCCACCCAATCGCGCGGTGTGGCTGGTGGCCGATCTCGAGCACGAGGTCCGGATGTGCGGCGCGGTCAAGATCCGCACCGTGTTCGTCGACGCCGACGCGGCCCCCAATCTGCCGCAGACCAGCTGCGTGTTCACGGTCTCGCCGCTGCTGCGCGAATTGTTCGTGGCCGCGATGCGCGTGCCGCTGGACTATGCGCCGGCGACCTCCGACGAGCGGCTGATGCGCGTGCTGCTCGACCAGCTGCGCGAAATCGACGTGCTGCCGCTGCATCTGCCGACGCCGCGCGACAAGAGGCTGGCACGGATCTGCGCGGCGCTGGTGGCCCGCCCGGACGATACTTCGACCGCCGCGCAGTGGGCGCGCCGGCTGAAGCTGACGCAGAAGACGATCCATCGCCTGTTCGCCAGGGAAACCGGCATGACGTTCGGCGAATGGCGTCAGCAGGCGCGCCTGCTGTTCGCGCTCGAACGGCTGGCGCGCGGCGCACGGGTGGTCGATGTCGCGCTCGATGCCGGCTATGCCAGCCAGAGCGCCTTCACCGCGATGTTCCGCAGGCATTTTGGCGTGCCGCCGAACGCGTTCTATCGCTAGGCCGTCGCGGCGGAGAACTATCGCTCCGCAGCCGCTGACTGGGCGGCCGCCCCCAGGATCCAATCCCTGAACGCCGCGATCTTCGGAAGCCCCTGCCGGTTGTCGGGGCAGACGAGATAATAGGCGAACTCCTCCAGATGCGCGGTCTCGAGCAGCTGGATCAGTTCGCCGTTCTCGATCTCATGCGCGACCATTGCCGCCGGCAGCAGCCCCGCGCCCTGCCCGGTCAGCACGGCTTTCAGCAGCAGACCGCTGTCGTCGAACGACGGTCCGCGCGGCGTGCGGACCTCCGCGATGCCGTTGGCCTGAAACCACAGGCTCCACCCCTTGCGGTCGGCATCATGCACCTGCGGCCAGCCCGCGAGTTCGCCGGGAGATTTCGGCAGCCCGAGACGCGCGACCAGCGCAGGCGATGCCACCACGACCATCTCGACCGTGACGACGCGATCGCTGCGCAGCCCCGGATAGCGGCCGAGGCCATGGCGCACTGCGACGTCGACGCCGCTGCGCGAGAAATCGACCACCGTGTTGCTGGTGACGATCTGCAGGTCGATCTCGGGATGCGCATTCTGAAATGACGCCATGCGCGGCACCAGCCAGGCCGACGCGAAGAACGGCGTGACGCTCACCGTCAGCGTGCCGACGTCGACTGACGCAGCGACGCGGCGCGAGGCCTCCGCGATCTGGCGAAACGCGTTGCGGATCGACGGCAGATAGTCGCGCCCGGCATCGGTGAGATAGATGCCGCGCGGCACCCGCTCGAACAGCTTGACGCCGAGATGGGCCTCCAGCGTCTTGAGCATCTGACTGACCGCGCCCGGCGTCACATACAGCTCTTCAGCCGCGAGCTTCACCGAGAGATGGCGGGCGGCGGATTCGAACGCCTTGAGCGCATTCAGGGGTGGAAGCCTGCTTTCCATGATTTAGATTTTCTAATCCACAATGCACAGCAAATCTGGTTTGCCAGCTCGGCCGCACGGGCGTTTCATCAGCCTATCTTAACGCCAAAAGCCGCGTCAACGCAGAGAGGCCCGAATCATGAAAGTTAGATTTTCTAAGCTTTCTCCAGGGCTATCGGCGGTGGCTTTCGGTTCCCGGATGGAGCCCCGACAAGAATGACTGAGGTCCCAAATAAACTCGCGCCGCACGAGATCGGTGCTGGCGGCCAAGCCAGCCAACTCGTCGAGCGCATCAACGCGTCGCAGGCCGGCAGCCTGCCCGGCCTGTTGGACTTTCATTGGCTCGAAGCCGGACGCGGTCTCATCCGCGGCCGCTTCGAGATTGCCGCGAAACACTTCTCGCCGCACGGGCTGTTGCACGGCGCCAGCATCGTCGCGCTGGCGGATACCGCGTGCGGGTTCGGCTGCCTCGCCTCCTTGCCGGACGGCGCCATCGGCTTCGCCACCGGCGAGTTGAAGACGAACTTCATCGGCGCCGCGCGCGAAGGCGGCGTGAGCTGCGCGGCGCGCCTCGTTCACGCCGGGCGCACCACCCAGGTCTGGGATGCCGATGTCAGCAGCGAGGCGACCGGCAAGACCATCGCGCTGTTTCGCTGCACGCAGATGCTGCTCTATCCGCCGGCCAAGGCCGGCGAGCGCGCGGCACAGGGAGAACGAACATGAGGAACGCCGTGATGCACGCCGGTTATCAACGCGCAAAGCCGTTCTACGGCTGGTATGTCGTCGCGGCAGCCTTCGTCGTGACGCTCATTGGCTTCGGCAGCGCCTACACGTTCTCGTCCTTCGTCGAGTCCTTGCAGCGGGAGTTCGGCGCCTCGCGCGGCTCGGTCTCGCTGGTGTTCTCGTTCGCGGGCTTCCTGTATTTCGGGCTCGGCATCGTCTCCGGCCCGCTCGCCGACCGCTGGGGCGCACGCAGGCTTGCTGGCGTCGGAATGGCGCTGGTCGGCCTCGGCATGGTGCTGGCGGGACAGGCACAGACCATCCTTCAGGTCTATGCCGCCTACAGCATCGGCATCGGCGCCGGCGTCGGCTGCGCCTACGTCCCGACCTTGGGCGCCGTGCAACGCTGGTTCGTCCGGCGGCGCGGTTTCGCATCGGGCCTTGCCGTCAGCGGGATCGGCGTCGGGACATTGGTGATGCCGCCGCTCGCAACCTGGCTGATCACGAGCTTCGGCTGGCGCGATGCCTATGTCGTGCTGGGTGTCGTTGCCGCCGTCGCCGGCATCGGAGCATCGCTCCTGATCGCGGACGATCCGCGCCGCTACGGCACCGGGCCCGACGGCGATCCGCTCGAGGCGGCATCGGCCGCGCCACTCCGCCAGGGTGTTTCGATCCGCGATGCGGTGCGGACCGCCCGCTTCGCCGGGCTCTATGCGGCCTGCCTGATCAGCGCGTTCGGGGTGTTCGTGCCCTTCGTGCATCTGGTGCCCTTTGCGGTCGACCACCAGGTGGCGCCGACGCTCGCCGTGCTGCTGCTCGGGATGATCGGTGTCGGCAGCACCGCCGGCCGGTTCTTCCTCGGCGGCATCGCCGACCGTGTCGGCCGCGATGCGTTCCTGGTTGCGATGTATCTCGGCATGGCGGTCTCGCTGGCGATCTGGGCGCTCGCCGGCAGCTTCTGGTCGCTCACGGCCTTCGCGCTGCTGTTCGGCGTGTTCTACGGCGGCTGGGTCGCGATCCTGCCCGCCGTGGTCACTGACCATTTCGGCGGCCGCAATGTCGGCGGCATCATCGGCATCCTCTACACCAGCGTCGCGTTCGGCACGCTGCTCGGCCCCAGCGCCGCCGGCTTCGCATTCGATATCAGCCACAGCTACTTCATTCCGGTGGCGATCAGCGCAGCCGCCAACCTCGTCGCCGCCCTCATCGCTGTCGCGACGATGCGAACGGCCTCGCCGATCGCCTCGGTCGCGCAGGCATGACGCAGCCGCCGGCCAGGCCCTTAAGGTAGCAAGACGACCTTGCCGGTCGTCTTGCGCGCCTCGATCATGCGATGCGCCCTCGCAATCTCGCCGAGGGCGTATCGACCAGCGATGCGCACCGTGAGCTCGCCGCGTCCGATCAGCGCATAGAGCTCCGCCAGGTCGGTGCGCACGTTCTCGGCCGTGAGCAGCGGGATCAGCGCCAGCCCTTCCAACGACTGGTTCTGACCAAACATCGCGTTGAGGGCCGCGTGATCGAGATCGGCCCGACCGAGCGCACCGAACAGCACCTGGCCTTGCGGCGCGAGCGCAGCAAGGTACTCGTGCGCGATTCCCCCGACGAAGTCGTAGACCACGTCGATACCCTCGCCGCTCGCCGCGTCGGCAACCGCCGCCCCCCAGCCGTCGCAAGCCGTGACGACGCCGGCATCCGCGCCAAGAGCCCGGGCAATCGCGATCTTCTCGTCGGAGCCGGCGGCCGCGATGATCCTGCGCGCGCCTTGCCGTCGGGCGAGCTGGACGATGAGGGCGCCGACGCCGCCTGCGGCGGCCGGGATCAACACCGTTTTGCCGGTTGCCGGTGACCGCCGCACGGCATGGAGCGCGGTCAGCCCCTGCACCATAGCCGCCACAGCGGCATCGAAGGGCACGTCATCCGGGATCGGATGCACGGCACGGGCGTCGACCGTCACGAATTGTGCGTAGCCCCCGCCGAGGCCATGAGCGAACAGCGGAACCGCAACGCGGCTGCCGACGACTGTGCCGGCGTGGCCGTTGCCGCCGATGTCCTCGACGACACCAGCGACTTCGACGCCCGGGGTCATCGGAAGCTGCGGCGTGAAGCCATAACGGCCGGCCCTCATCAGCACCTCGAAGTAGTTCACCCCGGCGGCCATCACGCGGATCAGCACCTCGCCCACGCGAGGCGCCGGCCGAGGAATATCAACGACGTCGAGCACGTCAGGTCCGCCGAAGCGGCTCAGGACAACAGCTTGCATGGCAGAGTTCCCAGTGGGTTTTCAGGAAACTGCCCTGGATATGCTATCTGGCTCTACGCACCATTTGCTCCCCAAGACACCCGGAGGTGACCATGACGAGGGTCGTGAACAGGCTGCCGTCCCTGCCGATCGAACGGGCCTTGAAGACGATCTCCGGACGCTGGAAGGCCGTGATCCTTTATCACTTGATGGATGGACCGAAGCGCCTGTCGGCTCTGCAGCGGCTGCTGCCGCAGATCAGCCAGAAGGTCCTCGTGCAGCAACTGCGCGAGCTCGAGGAACATCGCCTCGTCGACCGCAAGGTATTCGGCCAGGTCCCGCCGCGCGTGGACTACTCCGCCACCCCGCTCGGCCTGAGCCTGCAGCCGATCATGCTTGCGCTGTGCGAATGGGGCACGCATCACGCGCGCGAGCTGGACGAGTCTCGATGAAATGGCCGATTGCATCGTCCGTCCGCGCAATGCGAAAATTGGCGCGGCGGCTGCAGCCGGCCGATAGAGACCGTCCGCGAACCGCTGCGGCCGGGCAAATGCGCCGCGTGCTCTACCCTTTCCGCCCAATTGAATTAGCCGATCGCTTCGCCGATGACCCGCTCTGCCTCTGCCACCACCTGGACATACCGGCGCGCGGACCGTGACGACATCGTCGAGCTGGCATCGTGGCGCGGTGCCGGCTCGCTTGGCCTCAGGCCCCACTTCCATGACGAGAGCCAGATCGTCGTGGTGCTGTCGGGATCACGCGCCTTTCGCATCGACGGTGCGACCGTGACCGTGCCTGCGGGCCATGCCGCGCTCATCCCGGCGGGGATGCTGCACGCACCGGTGCCGACCCCGGACGACGAGACGGTATGCCTGAACGCCTATGTTCCGGCCAGCCGCGCCTCGTCATCGCTTAGCATCCTCCGCATTGGGGCACGGTGGCGAAACGCCGACGAGATATCGCCCGACCACATCCGCGAGATCGCCGACGACACGCTGTCGCGCGAGCGATCACCGTCGGCCAGGCTGATCGACAGGAGCGAGCTCGGCATCGCCCTGACCGCGAGTGTGGAGCCGATCGGCGCGATTGCCGCAGGCTTCGGGCGAAGCCGCGAAGGCTTCAGCCGCATGGTGAGGCGTGAGCTCGGCGTGGCGCCGCATGCGTTCCGCCTGCTGGCGCGGCTCAACCATGCCCGGCAGTTGCTGCGCGCCGGCGAGCCGATCGCAGCCGTTGCGGCCGATACGGGCTTCTCCGACCAGAGCCACCTCACCCGCCTGTTCCGTCGCACCTTCGGCACGACGCCGGGCGTCTACTGGCGCGACTGAAGCGCCGTCACAGACATTCCAGACCAGCCGTTGCTCCGTCCGCTAGCCTGCTCGCGCTGCAAAGGGGTGAAGGATGGATATCCGGACAAGTCTTCTGCTGCTCGTGGCCGGTGTCGCGGGCGGCATCATCAACGCATTGGCGGGCGGCGCGACGCTCATCACGTTTCCGGCGATGCTCACGGCTGGCCTGCCCGCCGTGATCGCCAATGCATCGAATGCGGTGGCGATCTCGCCGGGACATCTGATCGCAGCGCTCGCCGATCGCGGCAAGCTCCCGCCGGCGACGCGACGCACGATCAGCTTCATGGCCGTCTCCACGCTTGGCGGCGCAGTCGGCGCCGGCGTGCTGTTGCTGCTTCCCGAGCGGCTGTTCGTCCTGCCGGTGCCGGCCCTGATCGCATTCGCGACGCTGCTGTTTGCCTTCGCGCCGCAGATCCAGGGATGGACCATCGCCCGCCGGAAGACCGCGACCTTGCCGCCGAACGGCGCGAGCAGTGCAGTGCTGGGATTGGCGTGCGTCTATGGAGGTTTCTTCGGGGCCGGTCTCGGCGTCATCCTGACCGCGGTGCTATCGATCACCGAACCCAACGACATCAGGGCGATCAAGGCGCTGAAGAACCTGCTCGCGACCTGCGTGTCGCTCGCCGCCACGTTGATCTTCGTGTTTCAGGGCGCGGTGCGATGGCCGGAGACGGCGACGATGCTGCTCGGCGCCATGGCCGGCGGCTATGCCGGAGGCTACCTGATCCGGATTCTCCCCGGGCCGGTCGTCCGGCAGTTCGTGATCGTGGCTGGCGCGGTGATGACCGTGATCTATGCCGCGCGATACTGGTGCTAGATGGAGCGAGGGAGCCGAGGCTCCCGGCTCGATAACGACCGGCGCGTTTTCGAGCGAAGCGGGTACCGGTTCGCGTGAAGAAAGCGCGTCAAACGAAACCTAATGCGTCGTCATCCAGGCGCGGGCTTCGCGCTGGGCGGCCGCGATCTCGACATCGGACATCTGCTCGGCGACTTCGCGGCGGTGCGCGATCGCGTCAGTACGCCCCTTGAGCGCCGCCAGGTTGAACCATTTGTGCGCCGCGACGAGGTTGACCACCCCGGAGCGACCGCTCGCCCAGTACATGCCACGTTCGAACAGCACGTCCTGGATTGCAGTCGCAGCAACCGGGACTGCGCTTTCCTGATCGATGACCCCCTGAAACATTGTCGTCATTCCCCTTTTTTGTTGTTGGCCGCCCTCCCCCGAGCGCGGCCCCCGTCCACTGTTGAACTACCCTGCTATTCCCGCGCTGATCCTTTGGATCATGCGCTCGCCGTTTGCCGGCTTGTTGGGATGATCATGGCCCATCAAATTTGAAGAGCGGTTTAAGTATCGCGATGAACGGGATGTAAACCGGCGCCGCCGGGCACGCCTGCCGGAATCGAAGAAGTGCCTGTGCCGCAGGCACTTCCTTGCATTCATGAACACCGGTTTACCCTGCTGTTTCGGACAACGATAACCATGGCGGACAATGGCCGCGGGCGATCGCCAGCCTGGGCGGGCAGTCAGTCCGGAAATTGGCGGAGGGATGGCACGACCAGCGGACCGCGTGCGGGCGGGTGCACGGACAAATGCAAAGCGAGGCCGTCAGGCCTCATGTCGATCCGGAACTGGAATGGGAAAGTGGCTGCCGGGCGCGGACTGCGCGGGCCGCCGGAACGAGGGGGTCGGCGAACACGTCAGGACCAGATTTCAGCTCGGCATTCTCGCCGGCGAAATTGCGGAACCAAGCGGGCTCCGCACCGAACGAAGAAATCTCTGTTTCTTCTGCCGGACCGGTTTTGGGAAGGTTGCCCTCTCCGAAATACGATCCAGCCGTTTGACCTGATGTCTCGCCGACACCCTCTTTCGTCAGCCAGAGCCTTGGGGTGGGATGTGCCTCTCAGCAGTCCGTCCGCTGGCTCTCGCGACGTGCCGGCGTCAAGCCGCCGGCAATCCTCTCAAGGCGAGAGGCTTACTTCTTCTTGGCGACCTTGCGGGTCTTCTTCGCAGTCTTCTTCACTGCGCTCTTCGCCTTCTTCGCCTTCTTCGCCTTCTTTGCCTTCTTAGCCATGTTGCCCTCCAGTATGTGAGATGGCTCTACTTCGCTGCGTGCACTCGGGAATCGATATGCACTACTTCCCGAATACACCAACAGACTGAAAAAAACAGTGTCCCGCTTAAGGAAGTGTTGACGCAGCGGTGGCAGTGCGGACGGCGCGCGCCGCCGTTCAAATCGACGATGCATTCGCGCGACGATGCAAGAAGTGCAACAGCGGCCGACATCGGCATTTGTCAACGTTGCAGGAAATGCCTTGTATTGCAGGCTTTCCATGAATTCGCATTGAAGCGATCGACGCACGATCGTCGTTGCGCTGAGTCGCGCGCGACGACGAAAAGCGGCGCGTCGCCGACGCCGAGTCGTAATTTTTGGCAACGAAAAAATTTTCGTGGGAAAGACGGCTTTTGCCTCGTTTGAGGTCGTCCGAGCCGGATTCGCGAACGAATCGCAGCTTCGGCGATTCGGAGCCGAGGGCGTCAGTGCGACCGTCGACCGAGGGTGTGAGGCAGGGTCACGCCGCGTTCACGCGCGCGCGACGGCGCGAGAGGCGATCGCGCGGGAGCATGATCCGGTTGGATCATGCGCCAAGGACAACATCATTGTCCTGTTCGTTCAGATGCCGAGCTTCGACTTCAGGAGGTCGTTGACCGCCTGCGGGTTCGCCTTGCCGCCCGACGACTTCATCACCTGACCGACGAACCAGCCGACCAGTTGCGGCTTCGCCTTGGCCTGCTCGACCTTGTCGGGATTGGCCGCGATGATGTCGTCGACCACCTTCTCGATCGCGCCGAGATCGGTGACCTGCTTCATGCCGCGCGTCTCGACGAGCGCGCGCGGATCACCGCCTTCCTGCCAGACGATCTCAAACAAGTCCTTGGCGATCTTGCCGGAAATCGTTCCCTCGCCGATCAGATCGACGATCGCGGCGAGCTGCTCTGCCGACACCGGCGAGGCTGCGATCGCAACGCCTTCCTTGTTGAGACGTCCGAACAGCTCGTTGATCACCCAGTTGGCGGCGAGCTTGCCGTCGCGTGCCTTGTCGGCGAGGCCTGACAGCACCGTCTCGTAGAACTCCGCGCTCTCGCGCTCGGCGACGAGCACGCTCGCATCATAGGGCGACAAGCCAAAGCCCGTAATAAAACGGGACTTCTTCTCGTCCGGCAGTTCCGGCAGCTGCGCCTTGAGCTCGTCGACGAAGGCCTGGCTGAATTCGAGCGGCAGCAGATCGGGATCCGGGAAGTAGCGATAGTCGTGCGCCTCTTCCTTGGAGCGCATCGAGCGCGTCTCGCCCTTGTTCGGGTCGAACAGCCGGGTTTCCTGGTCGATCGAGCCGCCGTCCTCGATGATCTCGATCTGACGCCGCGCCTCGTACTCGATCGCCTGGCCGATGAAGTTGATCGAGTTCATGTTCTTGATTTCGCAGCGGGTGCCGAGCGTGGTCTCGCCGTGGCGGCGCACCGAGACGTTGACGTCGGCGCGCAAGCTGCCCTTCTCCATGTCGCCGTCGCAGGTGCCGAGGTAACGCAGGATCGAGCGCAGCTTGGTGACGTAAGCCTTGGCCTGCTCGGCATCGCGGATATCGGGCTTGGAGACGATCTCCATCAGCGCGACGCCGGAACGGTTGAGGTCGACATAGGTCATCGTCGGCGACTGATCGTGCAGCAACTTGCCGGCGTCCTGTTCCAGATGCAGCCGCTCGATCCCGATCGTGACGCTGCGGCCACCGTCGAGCTCGAGCTCGACCTCGCCCTCGCCCACGATCGGCGACTTGTACTGGCTGATCTGGTAGCCCTGCGGCAGGTCGGGATAGAAATAGTTCTTGCGGTCGAACACCGAGCGCAGGTTGATCTTCGCATTCAGCCCGAGACCGGTGCGCACCGCCTGGCGGACGCACTCCTCGTTGATCACAGGCAGCATGCCCGGCATCGCGGCATCGACCAGCGAGACATGGGAGTTGGGCTCACCGCCGAACGCGGTCGATGCACCGGAGAACAGTTTTGAGTTCGAGGTGACCTGGGCATGGATCTCCATGCCGATCACGACCTCCCAATCGCCGGTGGCGCTCTTGATCAGTTTGTGCGGGGCGGCAGCTGCGGTCATGGATCTCGGTTTCCGGATAAAGTGATATCTGGGATGGATTGGGCTTCGCGCAACCAATCGCGCCAGTCAAGCCGCCTTGGTGTCCCTTCGCAGCCCGCGCCGGCGCTTAAGCCCCGATCAGAGCCCGCGCCGGAACTGCTGATAGGCCTTGCTTGAGCGCAGCGCGTCCGCGCCGCCCGTGATCAGCTGGTCGACCTGCTCCGGCGGCAGCGACAGCCGCGTCGGGATGGCGTTCAGGATGCCGGCACGCTCCGGTCCGAGCCGGTCGAAGCCGAGCCGCTCGACATAGATCGCGACATCGCCGCATTTCCACCCGGCGCCGACGCCGAGCCGGGCGCGATCCGCCGCCGACAGGCCGCAGCGCCAGCGCTTCAGCTTGCCCGACCAGTCATTGGCGAGCGCGGTGAAGGCCGCGTAGCTCGAGCGCACGCTGGCATCGATCGCGGTGTCAGCGGCCGCCGACACCAGCTCGACGCCGTTCGGTCCTTCGAGCGTCTGGACGAAGTCGCCGGAGATGCCGCGGCCGGCGTCGACCACCAGGAACAGGATGCGCTTCAGCTTGGCCGCCTGCCGTTCGTCGAGCGGCTCGTAAGGACGCTGCGCGGCGAGCAAGCCGATGCTCAGCCCCGACAAGCCGTAATTGTCGACCAGCCCGCCATCGAGCAGTTTGACGTAGCGCATCGAGCCGTCGCGGTAGCGCGCCTGGGCCTCGGCATAGGATCGCAGCAACGGTTGCGCATTCGGATCGTTACGCACCCGATCGTACCAGGGCGGCAGCGGCGCGGCGCATCCGCCGGGATAAGTTTGCAGCACGATCGGGGCGAATGCCAGCGGCACCGCGGCGGATGCCGCCACGGCTTCGGCGACCCGATAGGAGCGAATGTCGCTGCACAGCGCGTCGAACGACGTCTTGCCGAACACGAACGGCGTGCGGTTGTAGATGTCCGACGCGTTGATCCACACCCGCGGCCGGCGGTCGTCGGGCAAGGCTTCGAACCGCGCGCCGTCGAACAGATTCTGATCGAGCCAGTCGGTGAACTGGCTGTCGTTGACGCCGCCGCCTAGCGCGCGCCCGATATTGCCGAGCGATATCTTGGTCTTCAGGCCCTCCTCGGCATTGCGCAGCAGGAAGCGTTCGCGGAAATCGGCGAGCGCCGCGCGGCGCTTCAATCCGAAGTAGGCCGCGGTGATCGATCCGCCGGAGACGCCGGAGACGAAGTCGACGCGGTCGAGCAGCGTCTTGGTGCCCGCAGCACTTGAACGCACCCGGTCAAGCTCCTCCAGCACGCCGAACGAAAACGCCGCGGCGCGCGTTCCGCCGCCGGAGAACGACAGCGCGAGCAGCAGATCATCTTCGTAAGGGGGAATTTCGTGGGCGCTGCTGTTGTCGGCGAGCGCGGCACCGAGCGGCACATTGCCGGGCAGATTGTAGACGGACGCACAGCCGGCGAGGCCCGCCGCCGCCACGGCCACAAGCAACGCCGACAGCCATCCCCCTATGCCCGACCCACGCACGAATACTCTCTTTGCCGCTGGCCCCCGCCCGGTTCCGTAAGCCTATCACGGCCAATCTGGGCGGCGGCATGGCGGCCGAAACACGGTTAATGCTCGCGGTGCCACCGCACCGGTGTCCTTTAGCCGCGCTGTGTCAGCAGCGTGGTGACGATCCGCTCCCACTCGGCCTCGAGCGTGTCCTTTGCGACCGGCTGGCCGGCCTGCCGATACCAGTAGCCGGCATTGCCGAGATCGCCCTCGACGCGATGCAGATAGGCATGCACCCAGGCCGAATTGACGTCGCTCTCGTCCTGCACGATGCGGTGCGCCTGGTCCCAGTCGCCCTTCCTCGCCCACCACAATGCGGCGAGCGGCGGCGACAACGCACCATCAGGCGCGGAGTCAGCGAGACTGCCGCGGAAATCCGCCATCGCTCACCACCATTTAGGCGCCGTGAAGCGGCCGGCCGCCTGCTCGATCACTTCGCCGAGCGAGAACAGTGTCTCCTCGTCGAACGGTCGCCCGATCAGTTGCAGGCCGAGCGGCAGGCCCTGCGTGTCCTTGCCTGATGGCACGGCGATGCCCGGCAGGCCCGCCATGTTCACGGTCACCGTGAAGATGTCGTTGAGATACATCTCGACCGGATCGGCGCCGCCCTTCTCGCCGATGCCGAACGCCGCCGACGGCGTCGCCGGCGTCAGGATCGCATTGACGCCCTTGGCGAAGCAGTCCTCGAAATCCTTCTTGATCAGCGTCCGCACCTTTTGCGCACGCAGATAATAGGCATCGTAGTAGCCGGCCGAGAGCACGTAGGTGCCGATCAGCACGCGGCGGCGCACCTCGTCGCCGAAGCCGTCGGCGCGGGTGTTCTCGAACATCTCGACGATGTTCTTGCCCGGCTCGCGCAGCCCGAAGCGCACACCGTCGTAGCGCGCGAGGTTTGACGAAGCTTCCGCCGGCGCCACGATGTAATAGGCCGGCAGTGCGTATTTGGTGTGCGGCAGCGACACGGGGACCATCTCGGCGCCGGCGGCCTTCAGCCATTCCGTGCCCTGGCTCCAGAGCTTTTCGATCTCGGCCGGCATGCCGTCGAGCCGATACTCCTTGGGGATGCCGATCTTCATGCCCTTCACGGACTTGCCGATCGCGGCCTCATAGTCCGGCACCGCGATGTCGACCGAGGTGGTGTCCTTGGGATCGTGACCCGCCATCGAGCGCATCAGGATCGCGGCGTCGCGGGTCGTGCGCGCGATCGGGCCGGCCTGGTCGAGCGAGGATGCAAACGCGACGATGCCCCAGCGCGAGCAGCGGCCATAGGTCGGCTTGATGCCGACGGTCGCGGTGAACGCGGCAGGCTGACGGATCGAGCCGCCGGTATCGGTCGCGGTCGCGCCCATGCAGAGAGACGCCGCCACCGCGGAGGCCGAGCCGCCCGACGAGCCGCCCGGCACCAGCGTGGTGTTGCTGCCCTCGCGCCGCCACGGGTTGGTGACCGGACCGAAGCACGAGGTCTCGTTCGACGAGCCCATCGCGAACTCGTCATTGTTGAGCTTGCCGAGCAGCACCGCGCCGTCGCGCCAGAGCTGCGAGGTCACCGTCGATTCATAGGGCGGAATGAAATTGCCGAGGATTTTCGAGCACGCAGTGGTCCTGATGTCGCGCGTCGCGAACAGGTCCTTGATGCCGAGCGGAATGCCGGCGAGCGGGCCACCCTCACCCTTTGCAATTTTCTCGTCGGCAGCCTTGGCCATCTCGCGCGCCCGGTCGGGCGTCTCGAGCACATAGGCATTGAGCACGCGCGCGGCTTCGATGGCGGCGAGATGCGCATCGGTCAGTTCGCGGGCGGTGAAAGACTTGCTCGCCAGGCCCTCGCGGGCCTCGGCGATCGTCAGCGATGTCAAATCGGTCATTTATTGATCGGGCTGCAGAAGAACGGAGACAGGGTCTTGTCGTTGGCGGGGTCATCCTGCCGGGCTTTGACGTTTTCTCTGGCGCGCTCGGCATCGAGCGCCTCGAGATGATCGAGCACGGCGTCCATCGCCGCATTGGGATCGGCGACCTTCCCCTTGCGTTCGACCGCATCGAGGAAGTCCATATAGGCCTTGTAGGCCTTCTCATCGTCGCAGAGCAGACACATTGGACTTTGTCGCTTTTGTTTGACGCGTTTTCTTCACGCGAACCGGTATCCGTTACTCGACCACCTTCGGCACCAGGAAGAAGTCGTTCACGGTGTCGGGCGCATTGCGGACGATGACATCGGCGATCTCGCCGTCATTGACCACGTCGGCGCGCTTCTTCATCTCCATCGGCGTCACCGAGGTCATCGGCTCGACGCCGTCGATATTCACTTCCGACAGCTGCTCGACAAAGGCCAGCATCGCGTTCAGCTCGCCCTGGAGATGGGGAACTTCGGCGTCACTGACCGCAATCCGCGCCAGATGCGCGATGCGGCGGACGGTCGTGGCGTCTACGGACATTATATAGGGCCTCGGGTGGTCAGGCTGAAAGGTCAGCCTGCCGTATAGCAGAGGCCGGTTTTGCGCCGCAACCGCGCTGCAAACGGGGCGAAATCAGCCCCCGAGCTGCCCCATCCGCGCCAGCGCGGCCCCGGCCAGCGCCCGGGTCAGCTCGGCGGCCGGCATTTCCTTGCCCATCCGCACCGCCTGCCCGGCCCAAAGATTGGTGAAATCGACCTTGCCCTGTTTTTCGGCAGCCGCCTTCAGCGGCCCGAGCGCGGTCGCGGCATGCGGGAATGCGGGAGCATCGGGCGAGATCGGGCCGACCTCGCGCATCACGCGGTTGGCGACTCCGCGCGCCGGGCGCCCGGTCATGACATTGGTGATCACCGTGGATTCGTCGCTCGCCTGGGCCAGCGCGACGCGGCCCTGCGCGGTCACCTTGGATTCCGGACAGCGCAGGAACGCCGTGCCGATCTGCACGGCCGAGGCGCCGAGCGCGAAGGCCGCCGCGATCCCGCGCCCGTCGGCAATGCCGCCGGCGGCGACCACCGGCACCTTCACCGCGTCCACCACCTGCGGCAGCAGCGAGAACGTGCCGGGCTGCTGCGAGATATTCTCGGTCAGGAACATGGCGCGATGGCCGCCGGCGTCGGCGCCTTGCGCGATGATGACGTCGGCGCCGTTTTCTTCCAGCCAGATCGCCTCCTTCACCGTGGTCGCCGACGACATCACGGTGGCACCCGCCGCCTTCACCCGCTGCAGCAGTTTCGGCTCAGGCAGTCCGAAGTGGAAACTGACGATTTCGGGCTTCAACTCCTCGACTACCGCGCAGAAAGCCGCATCGAACGGCGCGCGGTTCGCGGCGTTGATCGGCGCGTTCGGATCGAGGCCGTGCTCGCGATAGTAAGGCGCCAGCCGCTGCCGCCAGATCGCCTCGCGCGCCGGATCGGCGTCGACCGCCCTGTGGCAGAAGAAGTTGAGGTTGACCGGCGCGGAGACGCGCTGGCGGATGATGTTGACCTGCTCGCGCGCCTTCTCGGCCGACAGCATCGCACAAGGCAGCGAGCCGAGCCCACCGCCTTGCGCCACCGCGATCACGAGCTCTGCGTCCATCACGCCGGCCATCGGCGCCAGCACGATCGGGAATTCGGTCTTGAAACGATCGATCAATCGACGGTCCGGCCACATGGCGTGCCTCTTTCCTGCTTGCTCGGAATTACCCTCTCCCCTTGTGGGAGAGGGTGACTTCGATGCGGAAGCATCGAAGTCGGGTGAGGGGTTTCTCCTCCGCCGGGACAGACCCCTCATCCGGCGCGGACTTTGTCCGCGCCACCTTCTCCCACAAGGGGAGAAGGAAAAAAGTTGCGCCGGCCCTGCAGCGACTGCTCGGCCTCGGTGACGATGCGGCCGACGATCTCGGCCGCGGGAACGATATCATGGATCAGGCCGACGGATTCGCCTGCGAAAACCGCGGCGATATCGAAATTGCCCGCCTCCCTCGCCGCGGCATATTCCACCGCGATCTCGTCCGCGCGCTGCATCAGCTCGATCTCGCGGCCAGACCAGCGCCGCAGATGATCGTTGGCAAGCGAACGCGCGGTGAACGGCGCCGGCCACATCAATTTGCGCGACCAGTCCATCACCACGCCGCGCACCGTCTCGCCGCTCTTCGCGGCGCGGATCAGCTGCTTTGCCCGCTCGGGCGCGTCGGCCTCGATGCTGGCATAGAAACGCGTCCCCATCAGCACGCCGGAAGCGCCGAGCATCATCATCGCAGCCAGGCCGCGGCCATCCGCGATGCCGCCGGCCGCGACCACAGGCACGCGCCCTGCGGCGAAATCGATGATCGCAGGCACGATGTCGAGTGTGGTGCGCGAGGCGCCGTGACCGCCCGCCTCGGTGCCCTGCGCAATCAGGATGTCGGCACCGCAATCGAGCGCCTGCTGCGCGAGCTCCTCATTCTGCACCTGGCAGATCAGCAGCGCGCCGGCCGCCTTGATCTTGGGTGCGAACGGCGCGGGATCGCCGAATGACAGCATCACCGCGCGTGGCCGCGCCGCCAGTGCGATATCGATCAGTTCGGGTTGCCTGGCGAGACTCCAGGTGATGAAGCCGATGCCGAACGGACGGCGAGATCTCTTGAGCTGCGCCGTCTCCGCCTCGAGCCACGCCTTGTCGCCGTAGCCGCCGCCCAGAATGCCGAAGCCGCCGGCGTCGCTCACCGCCTTGACCAGCCGGCTGCCCGTGATCATCGCCATCGGCGCCGCGAGGATCGGATTTTCGATGCCCAGACGCGCCGTCAATTCGGTGCTGATCGGCATGCGCTCGCTCCCTGACCTTGCTGTTCTGGACTTCCAGCCTAACCGGGCCTATCATTCTCGGATAATGAATACTAGAGAACGATGCCATCTCTAAATTGAAACGGTGGTCCCAAATGGAATTGACCGACCTGCTCACCTTTTCCTCCGTCGCCCGGCTTGGCGGCATCACCCGTGCCGCCGACGAGCTGAACACCGTGCAGTCCAACGTCACCCAACGCATCAAGGCGCTGGAAGCCGAGATCGGCACCGCGCTCTTTGAACGTCACAGCCGCGGCATGTCGCTGACCGGCGCCGGGCGCCGCCTGTTGCCGTATGCGCAGCGCATGGCCGCGCTGTCGCGCGAAGCGGTGCTTGCCGCACGCGACGATGGCGAGCCGAAGGGACCGCTGTCGATCGGCTCGATGGAGACGACGGCTGCGGTGCGGTTGCCGGCGCTGCTTGCCGAGTTTCATCGCCGCTATCCGGCGGTGCGCCTGACGCTGCGCACCGCGCCGACCGCCGACCTCGTCGCCGCCGTGCTCGACGGCTCGCTCGATGGCGCCTTTGTCGCCGGCCCGATCGAGCACGCCGACCTGATGGCAACGCCCGCCTTTACCGAGGAACTGGTGCTCGTCACCGCGCAGCGCTGGAAGTCGCTCGCCGCGTTGCGCGCCGGCACCCCGGAGTCGGGCCCGACCGCGCTGGTGTTCCGCACCGGCTGCACCTACCGGCAACGGCTCGAACAGGTGTTCACCGAGTTCGGCTGGCCGTCCGCCGTGCGTTTCGAGTTCGGCACGCTCGACGGCATGGTGGGCTGCGTCGCCGCCGACATGGGCGTGACGCTGCTGCCGCGCGCGGTGGTCGAACGCGACCACGTGCAGCGCGACGTCATCTTCCACAAGCTCAACCCGCAGCACGCGCTGGTCGAGACGCTGTTCATCCAGCGCCGCACCGCGCATCAATACAGCCCGCTGCAAGGACTCGCGGCCTGCCTTGGCGGCGACGATCGGGTGATCGCCGCTTGACGTGGTGCGCGTATGCACCTCTCCCATCGGGAGAGGTCGGCGCGCAGCGCCGGGTGAGGGGTTACGTCCCCTCTATGAAGCACAGCCCCCCTCACCCGAATTGCTTCGCAATTCGACCTCTCCCCGTCGGGGAGAGGTGAAGCAAGGGCTTTGCCTCGGCGCGCGGGCGCGTGCTAAGCGCAAGACCATGCCCGCCCCCATCCTTCCCTTGATCGAAGCCGCGCCGCACTGGCCCGAACGCGGCGCGCTGGTCGGCCTCGACCTCGGCACCAAGACCATCGGCGTTGCCGTCTCCGATCCGGACCGGCGGCTCGCGACCGGCGTCGAGACCATCCAGCGCAAGCAGTTCAAGGCCGATGCGGCGCGGCTGCTCGCGATCGCGGCCGAGCGCAATGCCGTGGGCTTCGTGCTGGGCCTGCCGATCAACATGGACGGCAGCGAAGGCCCGCGCGCGCAATCGACCCGGGCCTTCGCCCGCAACCTCGCTGGCCTCACGACGCTTGCGATCGGGCTGTGGGACGAGCGGCTGTCGACCGCCGCCGTCGAGCGCGAGCTGATCGGGATGGACGTCAGCCGCGCCCGCCGCGCCGAGGTGATCGACGAGCACGCCGCGATCTTCATCCTGCAGGGCGCGCTCGACCGGCTCGCGAAACTGCGCGGGGACCGCTGACGATGGCCGTGGTGATCGCGGCCCTGTTGCCGGTGTTCCTGCTGATCGTGCTCGGCTTCGTCCTGAAGCGCACGCTGATGCGGCTCGACACCCAATGGCACGGGCTGGAGCAGCTGACCTATTACGTGCTGTTCCCGGTGCTGCTGGTACAGACGCTGGTGAAGGCCGACCTGACCAGGGTGCCGGTTGCCGGCGTCGGCGGCGCGCTGCTGCTCGCGGCGCTCGCGATGTCGCTGCTCTGCCTCGCGCTCAGAGCTCCGCTTGCCCGCGCCGGGATCGACGGCCCGGCCTTCACCTCGATCTTCCAGGGCGCGACCCGCTGGCAGACCTATGTCGCGCTGTCGGTGTCGCGCAATCTCTTTGGCAGCACAGGCCTCGCGCTCGCGTCCGTCGCGATGGTCGCGATCATCCCGCTGGTCAATGTCTTCAGCGTCGCCGTGCTGGCGAAATACGCCTCGTCCGAGAAGCGCTCCGCGGGCGCGATCGTGATGACGATCGTCAAGAACCCGCTGATCTGGGCCTGCGTGATCGGGCTCGTCATCAATGTCGCGCACATCCCGCTGCCGCAGATCTGGTACGATGTCGCCGACGCGCTCGGCGGCTCGTCGCTGGCGATCGGCCTGCTCGTGACCGGCGCCGGACTGCATCTGGAAGGCATGTTTCGCCCGAGCCTCGCCGCCAGCGTCGCGCTGGTCCTGAAACTGGTCCTGATGCCCGTGCTCACGGTCGCGCTCGCGGTGTGGTTCGGCGTCACCGGCTCCAATCTCGCCATCGTCGCCGCCTGCGCCGCGGTGCCGACCTCGCCGTCGGCCTATGTGCTGGCGCGCCAGATGGGCGGTGACGCCCCCCTCCTCGCCCAGATCATCACGCTGCAGACGATCCTCGCCGCGATCACGATGCCGATCGTGATTGCGGCAGTCGGGCTTTAGAGGGCAGACCCGGGCAGGCTTGGCTCGAGCCGGGACGGCGTGGGGCGGCCCGCCTGGGAGCCGCTACCAAAGCTCGCGGTAGTTCGCGAACCTTCGCAGGGTCTTGTCATAACGAGCCGGCACGATCCAGGGCAGCAGCAGCTTGAAGATCGCATTCGGAAGCGGCGAGCGAAGGCGGACATAGAGGTCGAGCGGATCGAGATCGTGCCGCATCCGGAATTTCGGTTCGTAGCTGAGACCCGTGCTGCGAAGCCACTTGTAGCCGTTGGCCATCGCCCAGTTCATCATGTCGCGAATGGTGTAGTAGTAGAGATGCAGGTCGAGGGCGACGCCATAGTCCAGCCCGACATACTCCCAGAACAGACTGTCGCCTTCGACCATGCACAGGCTGAAGGCGACCGCCTGCCCACCCCGGCGCCAGATGAAGAAGCGGACTTTGTCCTTCATGTCGCTGCCGAGCCGGCGGAGATAGTCGGCCGTCAGCTTCTCGAAATGCAGTTTCGAACGGTCGAAGACCTGCAGATAGAGCGGATGGATCTCGTCGACGGCATCGCGTGCGTCCTCGGTGACGGTGAGGATGATGGTTTCGCCGTCGGTTGCCTTGAGCTTCTTGCGCAGTTGCCAGCGCGCCGATCGCGGCAGAACCTTTTGCATGTAGGTGTCGAAATCGTCGTGCGCGATATTGAGCGCCGTCATCGGCATGCTCGGCGCACGGGCGAAACCGCGCCGGATGAAACAATCCAGCAGCGGCCGGTAGCGCGCAGGGAATTCCTTCAGGACGATAAGCTGCGCCCGGCACGACCTTGCGAGATTGACGATCTCGCGGCAAAGAATCTCAGCGATCTCGGCAGGTGGCACCGCGTCTGATCCGGCGAGATGCCCTTCTCCGGCGAAGCACCCGACCATCAGGGTGCGCATTTTTAGAAACCCGGGGACGACGCGCCGGATGCGCGCCAGCAACGGCTGCCATTGCGCGCCAAGTCCTTCGAGAATGTCCTGCTCGAGAAGAAAGAACGGCTGTACCGCCTGGATGCAGTCTGCCCGGTCGACGATCGCGAAGTACCGGTACTCGACGCCGTCGCGGAGCGTATCCTCCACAATCTCGTAGTAGCGGTGATCCTTGCGCAGCTCGGCGAAGGTGGCAGCCCAGACAGGGCTATCAGCGATCTCACCGCGCGTCAGTATCTTCACGTAAAACCGCGCGGGTGCAGCGGTCGCATCGGCTACACTTGTTGTACCCACCAGGCTGACCGCGTCCGACGCCACGCACTGCTCCGGATGATGCCAAATTTTTCAAATATGGTCTGAATGTAACTGAATTTGCCGGAGATTTCTGTGCCGTCCGCGCAACAAGCCATCTTTTTCAGCGAAAAACCGGACAGAGCGGCCGCGATGCCGTTTGTGATCGCCGCAGCCTTACGGCGAGACTTGCGCTTGTGCGGGCGGGCTCGCTGAGGCCGTGCCCGCACCATTGCGCATCGCTTTGCACTGATCGTCGCTATTTCCCGCTCGAGCCGGTGAACGCCGTATCGAGCACATCGCCGATCGGCTGCCAGCTGCGGCCGTCAAACTGAAGCAACCGCAATTGCTCGACCGGCCGGAAGCGACCGGTGTTGATCTTGATGCCCGGAAGCAAGGCGGACGCCTGATAGTCCCTCAGCGCCGCGGCCTGCTTCATGACGTTTTCGCGCGACAGATCGTTGCCGCACTGCTTGAGCACCTGCACCATCGTTTCGGCAGCGGCATAGCCGTAGACTGCGGCAGCGTCGTCCTTGCCGCCGGCCTTGGTATATTTGTCCAGGAAGCTGTGCCAGGCGCCCTGCTCTTCTCTCCAGGCCGGATCGCTCGCATCCTTCAGGAAGGCGGCGGTGATGACGCCGGTCGCATTCTCGGTGCCGGCCGGCTTGAGCACGGTCTCGATCGACGACGCCATCTGGTTCAGGACGAACACCGGCCGCCAGCCGTGTTCAGCCGCAGCCCGGATCACCTTGGCGGCATTTTCCGGCACGCCGGCAAACACGAAGACCTCGGCGCCCGACTGCTTCAGGATCGATATGTGGCCGTCCAGATGCTGATCGTCGACATCGTAGGCGATGTCGACCCTGATGTTGTGGGCGACGTCACCCAGCCCTTGCACCAGTCCCTTGAACAATTCGCGCCCGAACTGGTCATTCTCCCAGAGCGCCACGATCTTCTTCCCGGGATAGAACGCCTGGATGTAATTGGCGTAGATGCGCCCCTCCTCGCGGTATGAGGGCTGCCAGCCCATGGTCCACGGATAGACCGACGGGTCACCGAGGTCCTGATCGCCGGAGGCGACGAAGAGTTGCGGGACTTGCCGTTCGTTGAGGTACTTCCGCACGGCCAGATTCCCCGGCGTACCGAACGATCCGAACATCAGAAGCACATTGTCGGTCTCGACAAGAATGCGCGTCAGGTCCATGGCGTTGGACGCATCCGACAGATCGTCGTAGGACATGAAGCGGATCTTGCGGCCGTTGAGTCCGCCGCGCTCGTTGATCATCTCGAAATAGGCGGCTTCCGCCTTGCCGATCTGGCCGAAAATCTCCAGCGCGCCGCTATACGGCATCAGATTGCCGATCCGGATTTCGGTATCGGTCACGCCTCCATCGCGCACCTGCTGCGTGATGGCACCGAGCGACGCCAGCGCGACGACGCTGGCCAGAAGAGTTCGCAACAACGTAGCCATGGGAAGAGCTCGCACGACGGCAGCCGCCGCTGCCTAGTTTCGATCCGGCCCGCGCTCGTTCATTGATCTAGATCATAGCACTTTTGCGGGATCGGCGGCAGCCTCCGTCAGGTTCCCGATGGCGGCGACGCTCCCCTGCTCGCCTTGATCGCTGGTTGCCGGCGAAGCCTACGTGTAGGGGCCCCTCACAAGAAAACAAACCATGTTCATGGCGGAATGAACAATCACTGTCAGCCAAGTCGAATTGCTGCGCCAGCGAAAATGGCCAAGAGCAAGACCTGAGACGAAAATCCAGAAACGCCAAAACCAATCGTACTGAGTATGCATCA
Organism: Bradyrhizobium mercantei; assembly: GCF_001982635.1. Lineage (GTDB taxonomy): Bacteria > Pseudomonadota > Alphaproteobacteria > Rhizobiales > Xanthobacteraceae > Bradyrhizobium > Bradyrhizobium mercantei. The sequence goes on from NZ_MKFI01000001.1 coordinate 314,448, forward strand.
TCGCCCACACGATTGACGTCAGGACGATGGCGCCAGTCGGACCGAGGAACGACTGCGACCAGCCGCGAAACATGAAACCGCGGACAACGAATTCCTCCATGATTGGCACGGCAATGCAGACAGCAACAAGGAGCGTCAATAACCCGCTGGGTCCTTTAACAATCAGGAATGAACCGGGTGTACCGTCCTCCGAACCGACGAGAAATCCGCTCAAGCTCTCGGCAACCATTATAATGGCCGTGACCACCAGGGCGTGAACCACCTCATTTCTGCTCGGCCAGTTGAGTGCAAGATATTCGGCGAACCCTCGGCCCGCCGTTCGGATCGCGATCCAAAGCACGGCGATCGCCAACGGGCTCGCGATGATGATGGCTGGACCTTGCCATCGCCCCTGGGCTGCGAAATCCTGAAATTGAGCCGGTGACATCGTGGCTACGCCGTCTTGCAGCGCGACGATGAACGCCACGGCAAAACCTCCCGCCATCAAATAAATGGCGTAGGCGATCAGGACGACGAATGCGGTCCCCGCGAAGTCCCAGGTCCGCGGCGGCGGCGGCGATGTAGGGATCCGCGCGCCGGTATTCTCGAAGTTCGACATGCTGGATTTTTCTGCAACAATTTTGCAGCGAAGGTGGGCCTGAGCTCAACCTAACATATCGGCCGGTCAGCCCGCCAGCCACCAGGTCTGGATCGTCGCCGCGAAATTGTTCAGCCCGTGCAGCAGGATGGTCAGCCAGGTCGAACCGGTGCGGAAGCGCAAATAGCCGAACAGGAATCCGATCGTCAGCACCTGGCAGAGGAAGAACCAGTCATATTGCAGGTGCATCACGGTCCACACGAGCGACGACAGCACGATCGCGCCATAGGGGCCGAGCCTTGATTCCGACCAGCCGCGATAGAGCCAGCCGCGCGCGAACAGCTCTTCCCAGAGCGGTGCGGCGACGGCGAAGGCGATCACCAGGAGCCACAGCGCGCTGTGCTCCTGTGCCGATTTCAGCACGTCGCCCATGAAGCCCGGCGTCACCTCGCGGCCGGCGGCGCGGGACACCATATCCCAGGCGCCGACCAGCACGATGAGTGCGACCACGCCGATGATCACGTTCTTCCACGACGTCCCGTGCAGTCCGAGATAATCGGCGAACGAGATCCGGGTGCGGCGGATCGCGAACCACAGCACCAGCAGCACCATCGGCAGGCCGGCGAGGACCGAGAGTGAGATCGTCAGACCGTCGGCGACCACATGGGTGATCCCGGCCGCCGACAGCTCCCCGCCCTGCGCGATGATGCGGTAGATGATGACCGCGAGCTGGCCGAGAAACATCGCGGCGAAGATCACAAGGCCCCACAGCGCGGTGCCCCAGAACTTCCAGACCCGCGGCGGGCGTGGCGGAGCCTCGAGAGCGGCAGGCGGCGTATCGGGATTGAGAGCGTCCATCAGCAGTCCTCGGCATTATCGGTTCGTCATGGCCGGGCTTGTCCCGGCCATCCACGTCTTTCTTGCTTCATCGAAGCAAGGACGTGGATGCCCGGCACAAGGCCGGGCATGACGGTGGTGAATGTGGTCATGGCAGCGCCCGCGCCAGCAGCGCGCGCTGATCGGCATCGGAGAGGTCCACCGCGCCGTACATGCCGGCGTGGCGTTCGGCAAGTCGTGTCGCCGCGAACAGTTCGGCGTTTTTGGGCGAGACCTGGTTGAGCGCGGCGGCGGTCGCCAGCAGCGCCAGCTGCTCGACCGCAAGCCGGGCGATGCGCTCGCTGTCCGGCCGGCGGAACGATCGTCCGATCGATGCGACAGCCTCGGCCGCGCCCGGCAGGCCCTTGGTCGCGTCGGCGAGCGCACGCAGCACGGCGAGCGCGGCATCGGCTTCGCGGCCGAGCGCCCGCAGCACGTCGAGACACATCACGTTGCCGGAGCCTTCCCAGATCGCGTTGACAGGCGATTCCCGGTAGTGACGCGCCAGAATGCCTTCCTCGACATAGCCATTGCCGCCGAGGCACTCCATCGCCTCGTAGAGGAAGCCGGGCGCGCTCTTGCAGGTCCAGTATTTGATCGCCGGCGTCAGCAGCCGCATGTAAGCGGCCTCTCCGGCATCGCCGGGTGCGCGGTCGAAGGCGCGGCACAGCCGCATCACCAGCGCGACCGACGCCTCGACATGCAGCGCCATGTCCGAGAGCACCGCCTGCATCAGCGGCTGGTCGGCGAGATGCTTCTGGAACACGCTGCGATGCCGCGCGTGATTGAGCGCATGCGCGAGCCCCGAGCGCATCAGGCCTACGGATGCGATCGCGCAATCCTGCCGCGTCAGCTGCACCATCTGGATGATGGTGCGGATGCCCTTACCCTCCTCGCCGATCAGTTCGGCATGGGCGCCGTGGAATTCGACCTCGGAGGAGGCATTCGAGCGGTTGCCGAGCTTGTCCTTCAGGCGCTGGAAATGGATCGCATTGACCGTGCCGCCGGGCGCAAAACGCGGCATGAAGAAACAGCTCAGGCCGCGCTCCGTTTGCGCCAGCACCAGGAACGCGTCGCACATCGGCGCCGACATGAACCATTTGTGCCCGGTGATGCGCCAGGCGCCGCCGTCGCACTCGGCGCGCGTCATGTTGGCGCGCACATCGGTGCCGCCCTGCTTCTCCGTCATGCCCATGCCGAGCGTCATGCCGCGCTTGGTCCACCACGGCGCAAAGCCGGGGTCATAGGCGCGTGTGCGGATGACCGGCATCGTCTTCGCCAGGATGTCCGGCTGCGAGGCCAGCGCCGCGACCGAAGCCCGCGTCATCGTGATCGGGCAGAGATGGCCGGTCTCGACCTGGGAGGCGATGTAGAATTTCGCGGCACGCACCACCTCGGCGGCGTCGCCGGCCGGCCTGCCGTCGGCGGTCCAGGTCGAATTGTGCACGCCCGCATGGGCGGAGTGCGCCATCAACTCATGATAGGCCGGGTGAAACTCGACCTCGTCGCGGCGATTGCCCCTGGCATCGAACAGTCGCAGTTTCGGCGTGTTCTCGTTGGCGGCGCGGCCGCGCTCCGCCATCGCGGCGGAGCCCCAGTGCTTGCCGAAATCCGACAGTTCAGCCGTTGCGCCCACCCCGCCATTGGCGGCGACCGCCGCGACCAGCGCCGCGTCCGTCGTGAACAGATCGACGTTCTCGAGCGGCGGCGACTGGTTCAGCACGTCGTGGGTGGCGAACGGAGCCTGCGTCATGCTCTCCTCGGGAATTGGTCTCGCTGCGCCCATGCGGCCCGGACAGCCGGGCCAATGGTGGCGAAGTGGAATCGAGGGATCATAAGCCCGCGAACCGGCGCCGGGCAGCGAAAAATGCGGCTTCCGCTAGATGCTTCCGTGCCTCGGCGCATGGCGGCCGAGCCGCCTGTCGAGCCAGTCGTTGGGCCTGGTCTTGTTGGCGTTGCTCCGGGACGCCTGCACAGCAAAGATGTCGCCGGCGTGTAGCGGCCGGTCATCGGGATATTCCGCCATCTGCAGGTTGGATTCGTGCGCGGCCCCGTCCACCGGCGAGATATAGGCAAATCGGATTTCGATCTTGTGCTTGATGTCGTAGCCCTGCCACTTCGGATGGTTGCGCGCCAGAAGCTCAGCGATCTCGCAAGGCAGCAGATCGGAGCTCGAACTCCGATTGCCCTCGGTCTTGTCCAGATAGCACTGCTCCTTGACGCTGCTGACGCGCGCGTCGATCGGCCGGAAGTTCACCCGCTTGTCGAACTCGCTGTAGGCGTAGAAGCCGACGACGCCGATCGCGATCATCCCGTAGAGGCCGAGACGCATGGTTGGACTCCGATTCCGCTGAACCGCCGTGGCGGTCAGATCGAACGCGTCTTGTCCGCCTTGGTTTTGGAGGCCAGCACCGGAAAAATATCCCCGGCGCGCAGCGGCTTGCCGTTCGGGAAATAAGACATCTGCAAGCTCGACTGGTGCGTGGCCCCATCGACCGGCGAGACAAAGACCACGCGCACCTCGATCTTGTGCTTCAGGTCATAGCCCTGCCACTTCGGATGCTCCTTCCGCAGCAGCTCGGCGACTTCGCAGCGGGTCAGGTCGGACGTCCACGTCGTCTTGGTGATGACGTTGCGCTCGACCTTTTCCAGATAGCATTGGTCGCTGACGCCGCTGATGCGTGCATCGACGCGCTGATAATTCGCGCCCTTGTCGTATTGATCGTAGATCGCGATGCCGGCAGCGCCGACAACAACAATCGCAATGGCTGCTAGACGCATGTTTCGTGCTCCCGCAATCGCCGCACTTCATCCGGCTGCAATTAAGGAGTGTTGAATGCACCCATCGCCACTTATGCGATGGCAAGTTTTGTCTTGCCGGGGTGCCTCGAATTTGAAGGAAAATTCTCCGCTAGCGCGCCCGCGAAATCGGGAAGTCGTAGGCGGTCCCGCCCGCTCCCGGCAGCGAGAAGTGCCACCATTCCTTGGAATAGTTCACGAAGCCCTGCCGGGCCATCGCCGCGACCAGCGTGGTGCGCCAGCGCTTCTGCGCCGGCGTGATGGCGCCGGAGGCGGTATGGCCCTTCACGTCGGAGCAGTCATAGCCAGTGCCCATGTCGACGCTGCCTTCCGGGGCGCGGGCTGAGACCGGCGCGGTGCAGTCGGCATAGTCCTTCGCCGGGTCGAACCTGCGCGAATTGTCGGCGGTCAGATCGACCAGCGTGAGATCGACCGCGGCACCGGTCGAATGCCCTGAATGCGTGGCGATGTAGCCGAGGCGGAACAGGTCTGCCTTCGAGAAGGCCGGATTGTAGCGCCGCTCGGCGGCGGTCTCGGTGCCATTCTTCGACCAGGCCACCATGTCTGCGACCGCCCGGGCCGGCCGGTAGCAATCGAACATCTTCAGCGACAGCTTTTGCCGGGCCAGTTCCTGCTGCACCGCCCTGAGCCGCAGCCCCACCTCCCGCTTCACCACGCATTCCGCCGCGCCATAACCCGCGATCGGCCGGCCCATGAAATTGTTCGCGCCGGCGTAGCGGATGTCCTGGATGATGGTCGGATCGATGTCGCGGAGGAACGCGAAGTCGCCGGGGAGGTTCTGGCCAAGGGCCGGTGCGACCAGGCTCATGACGGCAGCGACGACGATCACGACAATTTTCACGGCGTCCTCGCTCCCACGTCATGGCAGGGCTGATCTGGCCGTCCAAGTCATGTTCCGGAAACGCCCGCAGAAGCAAGGCGCGGCTGCCCGGTACTGGCGCCCAGAGCCCGGCCGCATCTTACTCGGGGAAAACTCCCCCCGGCCCTCTTCGCGCTTGCCCCACCGGCCATCCGCGCCTATAGCTCTCGCTTTAATGACCCCATCATTGAAATCGACTTTTGTCCTCGGCCACCGGCATCTGCTGGGCATCGAGGGCCTTTCCGCTGACGACATCACGGGCCTGCTCGACCTCTCCGAGGAGTATGTCGAGCTCAACCGCCAGGTCGACAAGAAACGCGCCAGTTTGCGCGGCCGCACCCAGGTCAACCTGTTCTTCGAGGCCTCGACCCGGACCCAGTCCTCGTTCGAGATCGCCGGAAAACGCCTGGGCGCCGACGTCATGAACATGTCGGTGTCATCGATGTCGACCCGCAAGGGCGAGACCTTGATGGACACCGCGGTGACGCTGAACGCGATGCACCCCGATATCCTGGTGGTACGCCACCACGCCTCCGGCGCGGTCGAGCTGCTGGCGCGCAAGGTCGACGGTTCCGTGATCAATGCCGGCGACGGCAGCCACGAGCACCCGACGCAGGCGCTGCTCGATGCGCTGACCATCCGCCGCAACAAGGGCCGGCTCGAGGGGCTGACGATCGCGATCTGCGGCGACGTGCTGCATTCGCGCGTAGCGCGCTCCAACATCTTCCTGCTCAACACCATGGGCGCCCGCGTCCGCGTCGTGGCGCCCTCCACGCTGCTGCCGCCCGGCATCGAGCGGATGGGCGTCGAGGTCGCGCGCGACATGCGCGAGGGGCTCAACGGCGCCGACATCGTCATGATGCTGCGGCTGCAGCGCGAGCGCATGAACGGCTCCTTCGTGCCGTCGTCGGGCGAGTATTTCCACTATTTCGGCCTCGACCAGAAGAAGCTCGGCTACGCCAAGCCGGACGCGCTGGTGATGCATCCGGGCCCGATGAATCGCGGCGTCGAGATCGACACCTTCGTCGCCGACGGCGCGCAGTCGCTGATCCGTGAACAAGTTGAAATGGGTGTGGCGGTACGCATGGCGGTGCTCGAAGCACTCGCCCGCAACCTGCCGAACGCGTGAGACCAATGCTGACCGATCGCCGCCCCATCCTGCTCGCCAACGCCCGCGTCATCGATCCCTCGCGTGATTTCGACGGTCCGGGCGACGTCCTGATCGCCGACGGCGTGATCCGCGACGCCAAGCGCGGCATCGGCGCCGCCGGCGTCCCCGAAGGCACCGACATCGTCAATTGCGCCGGCAAGATCGTGGCCCCCGGCCTGATCGACATGCGCGCCTTCGTCGGCGAACCCGGCGCCAGCCACCGCGAGACCTTTGCCTCCGCGAGCCAGGCCGCGGCCGCCGGCGGCATCACCACCATTATCTGCCAGCCCGACACCTCGCCGGTGATCGACAATTCGGCGACGGTGGACTTCGTGCTGCGCCGCGCCCGCGACACCGCGATCGTCAACATCCATCCGATGGCGGCGCTGACCAAGGGCATGCAGGGCCAAGAGATGACCGAGATCGGCCTGTTGAAGGCCGCCGGCGCCGTCGCCTTCACCGACGGCGACCGCAGCGTCACCAATGCCCAGGTGATGCGGCGCGCGCTGACCTATGCCCGCGACTTCGACGCGCTGATCGTGCATCACACCGAGGACCCGCATCTGGTCGGCGAAGGCGTCATGAACGAGGGCGAGTTCGCGACCCGGCTCGGCCTCGCCGGGATCCCCACCGCCGCCGAGTCGATCATGCTCGAGCGCGACATGCGGCTCGCCGCCCTGACCGGCGGGCGCTATCACGCGGCCTCGCTGACCTCGACCGAATCGCTGGAAATCCTCAAGCGTGCCCGCGATGCCGGCCACAACGTCTCGGCCTCGGTCTCGATCAACCACGTGACGCTGAACGAGAACGACATCGGGCCCTACCGCACCTTCCTCAAGCTGGCGCCGCCGCTGCGCACCGAGGAGGATCGCAAGGCGCTGGTCGCCGCGCTCGCCTCCGGGCTGATCGACGTCGTGATGAGCGATCACAATCCGCAGGACGTCGAGGTCAAGCGGCTGCCGTTCGCGGAAGCGGCGAGCGGTGCGGTCGGCCTGCAGACCATGCTGCCGGCGGCGCTGCGGCTGATCCACAATGGCGAGATGGACTTCAAGACGCTGATCCGGGCGATGTCGACACGGCCGGCGGAACTGCTTGGGCTACCCGGTGGCACGCTGCGCGCCGGCGCACCGGCCGACGTGATCGTGATCGACGCCGACACGCCCTGGGTGCTCGACCGCGACGAGCTCAAATCGCTATGCAAGAACACGCCGTTCGACGACGCCCGCTTCTCGGGCCGCGTGACGCGGACGATCGTCGGCGGACGGACGGTGTACGAGCACGTCTAGGGCATGATCCGGAAAAGTGGAAACCGGTTTTCCGAAAAGATCATGCCCAATCAGAGTGGAACTCAGCGCGCCGCGAGTTGCGACATTGCTTCCATCGTGGTGCCGACCACGATGGCTGCGACGTAAACGACAAAGAAGAACTGCTCCAGCCGCCTGCGAACGGAAGCCATGACAAGCTCCTTCATTTCCAAGGCGATGGTGCGGATTTATGGTTAATATTTCATTGACGGGATTATCCGACATGAGTCGGACCGACCGTCCAGGGGACCACTGCGATGTCTGCTGATGCGATGCTGCTGGTCGCATTCCTGATCGGCTATTTGCTGGGCTCGATCCCGTTCGGGATGATCCTCACCAGGCTCGCCGGTACGCAGGATCTGCGCACCATCGGCTCGGGCAATATCGGCGCCACCAACGTGCTGCGCACCGGCCGCAAGGGCCTCGCCGCGGCGACGCTGATCGGCGACATGCTCAAGGGCACGGTCGCAGTCATCATCGCCGGGACCATCGACGGCCCGAACGCGGCGATGCTGGCGGCGCTCGGCGCATTCCTCGGCCACCTCTTCCCGGTCTGGCTCAATTTCCGCGGCGGCAAGGGCGTCGCCACCTATATCGGCGTGCTGCTCGGCCTGTTCTGGCCGGCGGCGCTGATCTTTGCCGTGATCTGGCTCGGCACCGCCTACACCACGCGCTACTCCTCGCTCTCGGCCCTGATCGCCGCGTTCGTGACGCCGCTGTTCCTGTGGTGGTTCGGCCACAACGCGCTCGCCTCGCTGTTCGTCGTACTGACGCTGCTGCTGTTCTACAAGCACCGCGAGAACATCCAGCGCCTGCAGGCCGGCACCGAAGGCAAGATCGGCGAGAGGAAGTGACGAGACGTTAGGCCCTCAACGCGTCCTCGACAAAGCTCGCCGCCGCCAGCGCCTTGGCGTCATCGCCAAAACCCGCAATCACGGTCACGCCGACAGGCAATCCGCCCTCGGCGGTCAGCGTCGGCACGTTGACGCAGGGTACGCCCATCAAGGTCCAAAGCCGGTTGTAACGGGGATCGCCGGTCGACGCCAAGCCGCTCGGCGCAGCCCCCGGTGCCGACAGCGTCAGCAGCACGTCGACCTCGCCGAGGATCGCGGCCAGCGCCTGCCGCGCGCGCAGCGTGACGTCCATCGCCGCGTCGTATTCGGCTGGCGTGCCGCCCTTGCTCTCGTCGAGCCGGCCGCGCAGCAGCGGCGGCATCGCATCGTAATTCTGGCCGTACTCCCAGGCGAACGATTGATGCGCCTCGAACTCCTGCACCACCGGATGGATCCGCCAGGCTTCCGCGATGATCTCGGGCATTGCGAGCTCGCGCACGGTCGCTCCCGCCTGCTCGGCGGCCCGCGCGGCCTTCTGCAACGCCTCCGCGCCGGAATTTTCCGGTGCGCCGGCGAAGGCCTGCGTCACCACGCCGATGCGCGGCGCCGCGACCTGCGACGGCACCACGAGGTCCGCCCGCCTGGTCATCGCCGCCAGCCCCAGCGCGACATCGCGCACGCCGGCGCCGAACAGCCCGACGGTATCGAGCGTCCACGAAAAGCACTTCACGCCGACGGTCGGCAGCAGCCGGTAGCTCGGCTTGATCGCGGCGACGCCGCAGAACGAGGCCGGGCGGATCACCGAGCCGCCGGTCTGGGTGCCGAGCGCGAGCGGAACCATGCCGGCGGCGACCGCGGCCGCCGAGCCCGACGACGAGCCGCCCGGCGTATGGGCGTGATTATGCGGATTGAGCGTTGCGGTCGGATCGTTGGCCGCAAACGCGGTCGTGGTGGTCTTGCCGATGATGGTGGCGCCGGCCTGCTTCAGCGCCATCACGACCGGCGCATCGGCACGCGGCTGGTGCCCGCGATAGATCGCAGCGCCCATCTCGGTCGGGAAATCGGCGGTGTCGATGATGTCCTTGATACCGACCGCAATACCGCGCAACGGTCCGGCGCTTTGCGCACGCGCCGCAGCGTCATGGCGGACGAAGGCGCCGATCGCCTTGTCCTGGGCTGCGATGGCGTCCTGCGATTGGCCGATGGCGGCATCGGGCGACAGCGCGCCCTGCTCGATACGCGCTTTGAGGTCGGCAAGTGAGATCATGGGCGGCTTCCCTGACATTGGCGGCCGCTTTTAGCGCGTCGCGCGCGGCTGCGCCAATGTCGCAGTTGATCACAATCTCAGGTTGGGCGAAGCTGCATCCTGCATGCATGACCGTTCGCCCAGCCCCGCAAAACTCACCGACGCCGAACGGCTCAACCGGCTGCGGCTGATCCGCTCCGACAATGTCGGCCCGCGCACCTTTGCATCGCTGCTCCGCCATTTTGGCGACGCGGCGCACGCGCTGGAGCGCCTGCCCGATCTCGCCCGCCGCGGCGGCGCATCGGGCGCCGGGCGGATCTGCAGCGAGGCCGACGCCACAGCCGAGCTCGCAGCCTGCCGCAAATTCGGCATCGATCTCGTCGCGCCCGAGGAGGCGCATTATCCGACGCGGCTTGCCACCATCGACGACGCGCCGCCGCTGCTCGGCGTGCGCGGTGCGCGCGACACCACGATGCGGCCGATGATCGCGATCGTCGGCTCCCGCAATGCCTCCGGCGCCGGGCTGAAATTTGCGGGCACCCTGGCGCGCGATCTCGGCGATGCCGGCTTTGTCGTGATCTCCGGCCTGGCCCGCGGCATCGATCAGGCAGCGCATCGCGCCACCGTCGCAAGCGGCACCGTCGCCGTGCTCGCCGGCGGGCACGACCGCATCTACCCGCCCGAGCATGAGGATTTGCTGGCCGCTTTGCTCGAACACGGCGCCGCGATCTCCGAGATGCCGCTCGGCCACGTGCCGCGGGCGCGCGACTTCCCCCGCCGCAACCGGCTGATCTCCGGCGCCTCGCTCGGCGTCGTGGTGGTGGAGGCCGCGCATCGCTCGGGCTCGCTGATCACGGCGCGAATGGCCGCCGAACAGGGCCGCGAGGTGTTCGCGGTGCCGGGCTCGCCGATCGATCCGCGCGCCGCCGGCGCCAACGATTTGATCAAGCAAGGCGCCACGCTGGTCACCGAAGCTGCCGACGTCATCAGCGCGGTGACGCCGATCATGGAGCGGCCCGTCATGCTTGGCGCGCGTGAGGAAGACGAGCCGCTGGATTTTGCCACAGATAGCGGCGATCGCGCCCGCATCATCAACCTGCTCGGCCCGAGCCCGATCAGCCTCGACGATCTGATCCGGATGGCCGACGTCTCGCCCGCCATTGTCCGCGCGGTGCTGCTCGAACTCGAACTAGCCGGCAGACTCGAACGTCACGGCGGCGGGCTGGTGTCGATGATTTAGCTGGCGAATTGTTTGCTCGCGCAAATGTCAGTCCGTCATCCTGAGGAGCCCGTAGCGCGTCTCGAAGGATCGACGGCCCGACTGTGGCCGTCGACCCTTCGAGACGGCCGCATTGCGGCCTCCTCAGGGTGACGGATAACAAGTTGATCACTCCGCGTTGCGCGCATCGAAATCGTTTCGCGCGCCCTCGATCTGCGGCAGATGCGCGAACGCCCATTCGCCGAGCGCCATGACTGGGACGGCGAGCCCGCGGCCGAGATCGGTCAGCTCGTAATCGACCCGCGGCGGAATGGTCGGGAACACCGTGCGCGTCACCAGCCCGTCACGCTCCAGCCCGCGCAGGGTCAACGTCAGCATCCGCTGCGAAATGCCGTTGATCATCCGCTTCAGTTCGTTGAAGCGGCGCGGTCCGTCGCGCAGCAGCATGATGACCAGCACGCTCCATTTGTCGCCGACGCGCGACAGCACGGAGGCGACGCCGCGGCAGTCCTGATGCTCCGCCGGATTGAGCGGCGGGTCGGTTACATGGATGTGCTCGGGTCTCATCGGTGTGCTCGGGTTTCAAAAATGTGCGTTCTTGCGGAGATTTAGGGCGGTCACTCATATAGCGCCAGTTACAAACCTATACCAAAGGTGACCTCAGCCATGAAACTTCTGCACATCGACTCCTCGGTCCTCGGCCCCCACTCCGTCAGCCGCCAGGTCTCCGCCGCCGCCGTCGAGCGGCTGCGCCAGGCCAATCCCGGCCTCGTCGTGAGCTACCGCGATCTCACCCAGACCCCGCTCGCCCACCTGTCCGGCCTCCACCTCGCCGCCAGTCAGGGCGCAGCCCCAGACCCGTCGGTGCGCGACGACATCGCGACCGGCCAGACGGTTCTGGACGAGTTCCTCGCCGCCGACATCGTCGTGATCGGCGCCCCCATGTACAATTTCACCATTCCATCCCAGCTCAAGGCCTGGATCGATCGCGTCGTCGTCGCAGGCAAGACCTTCAAGTACGGCGCCGGCGGCGTTGAGGGATTGGCCGGCAACAAGCGCGTCATCATCGCGATCTCGCGCGGCGGGTACTACGGCGCCGACACGCCGATGGCAGCGCTCGAGCACCTCGAGACCTATCTGCGCGGTGTGTTCGGCTTCATCGGTGTCAGGAATCTCGAATTCATCCCCGCTGACGGCATCCAGGTCGGCCCCGAGCATCGCGAGAAGGCGGTTGCGGGCGCGCTCCAGGCCGCCGGCAGCCTGAACGCCGCCTAGTTCCGGAACCGCCTGTCGTCACCCGCAAAATGGGTGACCCAGTATTCCAGAGGCGGTTGCTGTTGAACCGATGGTCCGCGGCTTACTGGATACCCCGCATGCGCGGGATATGACAGTTGTGGGCGGGGCGTCAGAACCAGACGCCCTGAATGCCGAGGATGACGGCGACCAGCGAAATCAGCAGGCCGATGCCGGAAAACAACGCGACCGTCACAAACTGTGTCGTGTCCGAACTTTCGGATTCGGACGAAACCGGGATCGACGTCGAAATGCGGGCAGCTGCTTTCGGCATGACGGCACTCCAAATGATTCCGTGGTGAAAAAAATCCCCGCCCTTTTCAGGAGTCCGGCGAGTACGTCAAAGGTTCAATGCGCGCGATGATAGTCGCGAACGAAATCGGCCGGTGTGAAGCGTTTCACACCGGCCGTTCGCTACAATGAGAAACAAACTGAGAGCGTTTTCGAGCGAAGTGGAGACCGGTTCGCGTGAGGAAAACGCGTCAAGATAAAGTCTAGAGCCCGTTCTGATTCAATCGGAACGAAAGACTCTAGCCGCGATAGATCGGCGCGCCGGCGGGAGACGCCGTTGAGCCGCCATCGATGAACAGCTCCTGCCCCTGCACATGGGCCGCGTCATCGGAGGCCAGGAACAACACGGTCTTCGAGATGTGATCGGGTTCGCCGATCCGCCCGAGCGGAGTGGTCATGCCGATCCGCTTCTCGAAGGCCTTCTCGGCCTCCGGCGTTGCGATCGCGGCGCCCCAGATCGGCGTGCGCACCGCGCCCGGCGCCACCACGTTGACGCGGATGTTGCGCGGCGACAGTTCTGACGCCATCACACGTGCCATCGCACGCACGCCGGCCTTGCTCGCGGCATAGGCCGAGTAGCCGGGATTGCCGAGCACCGAAATCACCGAGCCGTTGAGGATGATGGACGCGCCGTCGTTGAGATAAGGCGCGACCGCCTGCACGGTGAAGAACACGCCGGTGAGATTGGTGCGGATCACATTCTCGAATGCGGCAAGCGTTGTGCCGCCGACCGGCGTCTGGCCGGGGATGCCCGCGTTGGCGAACAGCACGTCGTATTTGCCGAACTTCTCGGCGCCCTGCTTCACCGCGGCTTCCAGCGCCGCGACGTCGGTGGCATCGGCCACGACAGCGAGTGCATTCGGCCCGAGCTCCTTCGCTGCCGCCGCAAGCGTCTCCTTGTTGCGCCCGGTGATGACGACCTTGGCGCCTTCGGCCACGAACAGCTTTGCTGTCGCAAGCCCGATGCCGCTGTTGCCGCCGGTGATCAACGCCGTCTTGTTTGCCAGTCTCATGTCCGCCTCCAATGTGGTTGCATTATTAAACTTCATTGCCTAACTAGAGCACCAAGTTTAATATTGCAACCACACAAGATCGTGATGAGCGAAATTCCTGGAGACAGCCGTGAAACGAACCAGCCTTGCAGGCGATAGTTGCCCGGTGGCGCGCGCGCTCGACGTGTTCGGCGATTGGTGGTCGCTCCTGATCATCCGCGACGCCAGCCTCGGCCGGCGCCGCTTCGGCGAATTCCAGGCAGGCCTTGGGCTCGCAAAGAACATCCTCGCCACGCGGCTGCGCACGCTGGTCGAGCGCGGCATTCTCAAGACAGTCCCCGCCTCCGACGGCAGCGCCTATCAGGAATATGTGCTGACGCCGAAGGGCCACGGCATCTTCCCGATCCTGGTCGCGCTCCGGCAATGGACCGAGGAGTTCGACGAGCATCCGGACGAGATCGCGACCATCATGGTCGACCGCGACAAGGGCAGACCAGTGAGGAAGCTCGCGCTGCTGTCGCAGGACGGACGCGTGCTCGGCGCAGCCGACACGACGCTGAAGCCGCGGCCGGTGAAGAAGACGGCCCGGCGCGCATTGGTGTAACCCTCTCCGCCGTCATTGCTGGATGCGCCTCTCGGCGCGAAGTTGCGCGCGAGAGCGAGAAGCTGCGTCCACACCCACACCGTCATCGCCCGGCTTGACCGGGCGATCCAGTACGCCGCGGCCCCTCCGCTCAAGCACTGACGTCTCTGGAATACTGGATCACCCGCTTTCGCGCGGGTGATGACACCGAGAACCTGGCTGTCGGTGCCACTCCTCGCTTGGCACCGACTTCCCTCACGACAGCTTCCTTCGGCTCCTCGCCCGCAATTGCTCGTCGGCCTCCAGGCGGGTCATCGCGAGCAGGTGGTCGAGCACCTCGAATTTGTGGCGCTGGGCGAGTTTGGCAAGTTCGGTCGCTGCGGCCGCGATCAGGACCAGGGCGTCATCCGGGTCGCCCTTCCCACCTGGTTCGTCGCCCGCCGGTCGCCGTCGGCCGGACGGCCCGGGCTTGCGCCCGCCCCCTGTGCTGCTCAAAAGGCCTAATCCGATTCCTACCTATATATAAAGAGATACGCCCTTTCCGGCCGCAACTCTAGGACGCATTTTTCAACCCTTGGGATAGAAACTCCACAGCTTCGGCCCTCCCTTCAATATCTGGCGATTTGACACCGACCGCCCCAGCACCCATGTTCGCCCCGACACGGCAGGTCGCGAGTCTAGCGGAACCTGCCTTCAAGTTTTCCCGTAAGCTATTGGAATGACATGAATATCGTCATTGTGGAGTCGCCGGCCAAGGCCAAGACGATCAACAAATATCTGGGGTCCTCCTACGAGGTCCTGGCGTCGTTCGGCCATGTTCGCGACCTCCCGGCCAAGAACGGTTCCGTCGATCCGGACGCCAATTTCCAGATGATCTGGGAGGTCGATGCCAAGGCCGCGAGCCGGCTCAACGACATCGCGAAGGCGCTGAAGGGTGCCGACCGCCTGATCCTCGCAACCGACCCCGATCGCGAGGGCGAGGCGATCTCCTGGCACGTGCTGGAGGTGATGAAGGAGAAGCGCGCGCTGAAGGACCAGAAGGTCGAGCGCGTGGTGTTCAACGCCATCACCAAGCAGGCCGTCTCCGAGGCCATGAAGGCGCCGCGCCAGATCGACGGCGCGCTGGTCGACGCCTACATGGCGCGCCGTGCGCTGGACTATCTCGTCGGCTTCACCCTCTCGCCGGTGCTGTGGCGCAAGTTGCCCGGCGCCCGCTCTGCCGGCCGCGTGCAATCGGTCGCGCTGCGGCTGGTCTGCGACCGCGAGCTCGAGATCGAGAAGTTCGTGCCGCGGGAGTACTGGTCGCTGGTCGCGACGCTGCTGACGCCGCGCGGCGAAGCCTTCGAGGCGCGGCTGGTCGGCGCCGACGGCAAGAAGATCGCCCGGCTCGACATCGGCTCCGGCGCGGAAGCCGAGGACTTCAAGAAGGCGATCGAGGCCGCGCTGTTCAAGGTCGCGACCGTCGAAGCCAAACCGGCGCGGCGCAATCCGCAGGCGCCCTTCACTACCTCGACCCTGCAGCAGGAAGCGAGCCGCAAGCTCGGCTTCGCGCCGGCGCATACCATGCGCATCGCGCAGCGGCTCTATGAAGGCATCGACATCGGCGGCGAGACCACCGGCCTCATCACCTATATGCGAACCGACGGCGTGCAGATCGCGCCCGAGGCGATCACCCAGGCGCGCAAGGTGATCGGCGAGGACTATGGCAACGCCTACGTGCCGGATGCCCCGCGCCAATACCAGGCCAAGGCCAAGAACGCGCAGGAAGCCCACGAAGCGATCCGTCCGACCGATCTGTCGCGGCGTCCGGCCACCATCGGCCGCCGGCTCGATGCCGATCAGGCGCGGCTCTATGAATTGATCTGGAAGCGCACCATCGCGAGCCAGATGGAATCGGCCGAGCTCGAGCGCACCACGGTCGATATCGAGGCCAAGGCCGGCTCCCGGGTGCTGGAGCTGCGCGCCTCCGGCCAGGTCATCAAGTTCGACGGCTTCCTCGCGCTCTACCAGGAAAGCCGTGACGACGAGGAGGACGAGGATTCGCGCCGCCTGCCCGCGATGAGCCAGGGCGAAGCCGTGAAGCGCCAGAGCCTCGCCGTCACCCAGCACTTCACCGAACCGCCGCCGCGCTTCTCGGAAGCATCGCTGGTGAAGCGGATGGAAGAGCTCGGCATCGGCCGTCCCTCGACCTACGCCTCGATCCTGCAGGTGCTGAAGGATCGCGGCTACGTCAAGCTTGAGAAGAAGCGGCTGCACGGCGAGGACAAGGGCCGCGTCGTGGTCGCCTTCCTCGAGAACTTCTTCTCGCGCTACGTCGAGTACGACTTCACCGCCGATCTCGAGGAGCAGCTCGACCGCATCTCCAACAACGAGATCGCCTGGCAGCAGGTGCTGCAGGATTTCTGGCGCGGCTTCATCGGCGCGGTTAACGACATCAAGGACCTCCGCGTCGCCGAGGTGCTCGACGCGCTCGACGAGATGCTCGGCCCGCACATCTATCCGCCGCGCGCGGATGGCGGCGACGTGCGGCAGTGCCCGACCTGCGGCACCGGCCGGCTGAACCTCAAGGCCGGCAAGTTCGGCGCCTTCGTCGGCTGCTCGAACTATCCGGAATGCCGCTACACCCGCCCGCTCGCGGCCGACAGCGCCGAGAGCGCCGACCGCGTGCTCGGCACCGATCCCGACACCGGGTTCGACGTCACGGTGAAGGCCGGCCGCTTCGGTCCCTATATCCAGCTCGGCGAGCAGAAGGATTACGCTGAAGGCGAGAAGCCGAAGCGCGCGGGCATCCCGAAGGGCACCTCGCCCGCCGATGTCGATCTCGAACTGGCGCTGAAGCTGCTGTCGCTGCCGCGCGAGATCGGCAAGCATCCGGAAACCGGGCAGCCGATCACCGCCGGCCTCGGCCGGTTCGGGCCGTTCGTCAAGCACGAGAAGACCTATGCCAGCCTCGAGGCCGGCGACGAGGTGTTCGACATCGGCTTGAACCGCGCCGTGACGCTGATCGCGGAGAAGATCGCGAAGGGCCCGAGCGGCCGCCGCTTCGGCGCCGATCCCGGCAAGCCGCTCGGCGATCACCCAACGCTCGGCGCGGTCGCGCTGAAGAACGGCCGCTACGGCGCCTATGTCGCGGCCGGCGGCGTCAATGCGACGATCCCGAGCGACCGCACGCCCGACGAGGTCACGCTCGCGGAAGCCATCGCGCTGATCGACGAGCGCGCGGCCAAGGGCGGCGGCAAGAAGGTCAAGAAGGCGAAGGCGGAAAAGCCTGCCAAGGCCGCCAAAGCCAAATCTGAAAAGACCAAGGCTGAGGCCGCCGACGGCGACGATGCCGAGGCCAAGCCCGCCAAGAAGGCTGCGAAGAAGGCCGCCGCGAAGCCGAAATCGGATGCGGCCAGCAAGGCGCGCGCGCCGGTCGCTTCGGGGGCCAAGACATCGCCTGCAAAGTCATCGACGTCAGCGAAAGCGCCCGCGAAGAAGAGCGCCGGCAAGGCACGAGGATAAGTGAAACGAAAACCCGACCATGGCTTTCCGGGCCGGGACGCCATCGTCGCCTTCATCCGCGCCAATCCAGGCAAGGTCGGCACCCGCGAGATCGCGCGCGAGTTCGGCCTGAAGAACGCCGACCGCATCGAGCTGAAGCGGATCCTCCGCGATCTCGCCGACGACGGCACAATTGCAAAACGCGGCCGCAGGATCCACGAACCGGCGGCGCTGCCGCCGACCGTGCTCGCCGACATCACCGGCCGTGACTCTGACGGCGAGTTGATCGCCACCCCCGCCGAGTGGGACACGGAAGAGAACGGCACCGCCCCGAAAATCCGCATCGAGACGCCGCGGCGGCCGAAGCCCGGCACCACCGCCGGCGTCGGCGACCGCGCGCTGCTGCGGGTCGAGGTGAGCGACGAGCAAGACCGCACGCCCTATCGCGGCCGCGTCATCAAGGTGATCGATCACGGCCGCACCCGTATCCTCGGCATCTTCCGTCGCAATCCCGACGGCGGCGGACGGCTGATCCCGGTCGACAAGAAGCAGGCCGGCCGCGAGCTCAACATCGCCAAGCCAGATACCGGCGGCGCCGAGGACGGCGACCTGATCAGCGTCGACCTGATCCGCACCCGCGGCTTTGGTCTCGCCTCCGCCCGCGTCAAGGAACGGCTCGGCTCGATCGCGAGCGAAAAGGCGATCAGCCTGATCGCGATCAACACCCACGACATCCCGCAGGTGTTTTCGTCTTCTGCGCTCCGCGAGGCCGAAGAGGCAAAACCCGCGACTTTGCAGGGTCGCGAGGACTGGCGCGACGTGCCGCTCGTCACCATCGATCCGCCTGACGCCAAGGATCACGACGACGCCGTGCATGCCGAGGTCGACACTGATCCCAACAACAAGGGCGGCTTCATCGTCCATGTCGCAATTGCCGATGTCGCCTACTATGTGCGGCCCGGCTCGGCGCTCGACCGCGACGCACTCCAGCGCGGCAATTCGGTGTATTTCCCCGACCGCGTGGTGCCGATGCTGCCCGAGCGCATCTCCAACAATCTCTGCTCGCTGGTGCCGGGCGAGCCGCGCGGCGCGCTCGCGGTGCGGATGGTGATCGGCGCCGACGGCCGCAAGCGCTCGCATACGTTCCACCGCGTGCTGATGCGCTCGGCCGCGAAGCTCAACTACGCGCAAGCGCAGGCCGCGATCGACGGCAGGCCGGATGACGCGACGGGCCCCATCCTCGATCCGATCCTGAAGCCGCTGTGGTCGGCCTACGAGCTGGTCAAGCTCGCCCGCAACGAACGCGACCCGCTCGATCTCGATCTGCCGGAGCGCAAGATCCTGCTGAAGCCGGACGGCACCGTCGATCGGGTGATCGTGCCGCAGCGGCTCGATGCGCACCGCCTGATCGAGGAGTTCATGATCCTCGCCAACGTCGCCGCGGCCGAGATGCTGGAGAAGAAGGCGCTGCCGCTGATCTACCGCGTGCATGACGAGCCGAGCCAGGAGAAGGTGCACAACCTCCAGGAATTCCTCAAGACGCTCGACCTGCCCTTCACCAAACAGGGGGCGCTGCGTCCATCGCAATTCAACCGCGTGCTGGCGCAGGTCGCCGGCGAGGACTACGAACCGCTGGTCAACGAGGTGGTGCTGCGTTCGCAGGCACAGGCCGAATACTCCGCGGAGAATTACGGCCATTTCGGCTTGAACCTGCGCCGCTACGCGCACTTCACCTCACCGATCCGCCGCTACGCCGATCTGATCGTGCATCGCGCGCTGATCCGCGCGCTCGGCCTTGGCGAAGGCGCCTTGCCGACGGACGAGAGCGTGGAGACGCTCGCCGAAATCGCCGCGCAGATTTCCGTCACCGAGCGCCGCGCGATGAAGGCGGAGCGCGAGACCACCGACCGGCTGATCGCGCATTTCCTTGCCGACAAGGTCGGCGCCTCGTTCCAGGGCCGCATCTCCGGCGTGACGCGCGCCGGCCTGTTTGTGAAGCTCGACGACACCGGCGCCGACGGCCTGATCCCGATCCGCACCATCGGCAGCGAATATTTCAACTACGACGAAACCCGCCACGCGCTGATCGGCTCGCGCAGCGGAACCATGTATCGGCTCGGCGACGTCGTCGACGTGCGGCTGGTCGAGGCCGCGCCAGTGGCGGGCGCACTGCGCTTTGAGCTATTATCCGACGGCCAGGCAATTCCGCGCGACAGAAAACGCGACGGCAAGAGAGCCGAGAGCCGCGCCGCGGGATTTGGCAAGGGGCCAGGCAAGGGATCCGGCAAGAAGGCGCACAAGGAACGCAAGGCGCGCAACAAGAAGGACCGCAAGCCGGCGAAGTCGAAGCCCGGCAAATCGAAGCGAGGCAAGTCATGGAAGTGACACCGCCGACGGTGGTCTGGACTCGCGACGCGGCCGAGCCCGAGAAGCGCGACGTGTGGGGCGCGATGAAGCGCGGGTTCCGCGGCCGTTGTCCGCGCTGCGGAAAAGGCCGACTGTTCCGCAAGTTTCTCAAATGCGACGGCCATTGCCCGGTCTGCGACCTCGATTTCTCGCCGCATCGCGCCGACGATCTGCCCGCCTATCTCGTCATCGTGATTGTCGGCCATATGGTGGTACCGACCGCGCTGTGGATCGAGACCGAGTATTCACCGCCGGTCTGGCTGCAACTTGCGATCTATCTGCCGTTCACGCTGTTCGCATCGCTGGCGCTGTTGCAGCCGGTGAAGGGAGCCGTGATCGGCTTGCAATGGGCTCTGCGCATGCATGGCTTTGACGAGAATCCCCCTAGCGACATCCCGCCGGTCTAGCTAAACCGGACCACAAGAAGAAATGAAAGGGATGAGATGACTGAAGCCGCCGCACCCGCCGCTGTGGTCCACCAGGGCGAAAAAGAAGCCGATCATCATGCGTATTTCCGGCCGAAGGATGCGGCGACGCTGATCCTGATCGATCGCTCCGGCGCCAAGCCGAAGGTGCTGGTCGGCAAGCGCCACGACAAGGTCGTGTTCATGCCGGGCAAATTCGTCTTCCCCGGCGGCCGCGTCGACAAGGCCGACAATCGCGTGCCGGTCGCGGCTCCGATCACGCCGGAGCTCGAAGCCAATCTGTTGAAAGGCAGTCCGAAGATCACGCCCGGCCGCGCGCGTGCGCTCGCCAATGCGGCGATCCGCGAAGCCTGCGAAGAGACCGGGCTCTGCCTCGGCCGCAAGGTCGAGAAGACAGCAAAGCTCGACGGCCCGTGGGCGCCGTTCGCCGACGCGGGTCTGTTGCCCGATCCGTCCGGCCTGTTCCTGATCGCGCGCGCGATCACCCCGCCCGGCCGCGTCCGCCGCTTCGACACGCGCTTCTTCACTGCGGACGCCTCGACGATCGCGCATCGTGTCGAAGGCGTGGTGCATGCGGATGCGGAATTGGTCGAGCTGGTCTGGGTCGAGATCGGCTCCGAGCCGCTCGCCGATGCGCACGCCATGACCAAGAACGTGCTCGCTGAGCTCGACCGCCGCCTCGCCACCGGCCCGCTCCGCCACGACGCGCCGGTGCCGTTCTTCCATTTCTACGGCGGCAAGATGCAGAAGGACGTGCTCGGGGCGTAGAGCTCCGATCGCAGGTCAGCGAACCGCTGACGCCACCGAGGGCAGCATGTGCGCGGCAACCAGCCGGTGTCCCTCGACCGTGAAGTGAATGTGGTCCGGCTGCAGGTAGTTGCGCAGGACCGCATTCCACCACATTGGGATCACGCGGATGTGCCGGCTGCGCAGCTTCGCCTCGATCGCAGCCAATTCCGCGTTCTGATCGCCCTGCCCCAATCGCCTGGCGTTCCAGCCACCACCATAGCGGTCGAGCAGCACGATCCTGGTCCCTTCGGGGACCGCGGAATCGAGCCGGGCCAGCATGCCGGCGTTGGTGTCGCCATTGATTCCGGCGTTGGTCACGTGGACATTGCGGCCCTTGGCGGCGAGCATGCCCTGCAGCTGCGCCGGCCAGGCGTCCGAACTGCTGACACCCCTGCCCGCGACATTGCTCGCGCCGATCGCAACGATCTGGGCCCGCGCCGGGCTGCCAAGACAGAACATCAGCGCGACCAGGAAGCCAAAGATCCGCAAAGGCCTTGCCGGATAAATCATGTCCCCCGCCGCAATGACAAAGGCATCGGGTTGAAAATATCCTCTTCTCGTCGCCCAGATTGCAAGATTCTTCTTGAGGACCCTCATGGCGTTACCCGCCGGCCTCCCTATCTGTTCCGCTAACGACATCAGGAACGGAACGGGGCAATGGCGAAGCGTCAACTCAAGCTCGGCGCGTTCATGCGGCCGATCAGCATCCACACCGGCGCCTGGCGCTATCCCGGGGCCTGGCCCGACGCCAATTTCAACTTCGACCACATCAAGACGCTGATCCGGAAGCTCGAGGCCGGCAAGTTCGATGCCTTCTTCATGGCCGACCATCTGGCCGTGCTGAACATGCCGATCAATGCGCTGAAGCGCAGCCACACGGTCACATCGTTCGAACCGTTCACGCTGCTCTCGGCGCTGGCCGCCGTGACCGAGAATATCGGCCTGATCGCGACCGGCTCGACCACCTTCGACGAGCCCTATCACGTCGCCCGCCGCTTCGCCTCGCTCGATCACATCTCCGGCGGCCGCGCCGGCTGGAATATCGTCACGACTTCAAATCCTGACGCGGCGCTGAATTTCGGGCTCGACGATCACATGGAGCACGCCGAGCGCTACAAGCGCGCCCGCGAGTTCTACGATGTGGTCACCGGCCTCTGGGATTCCTTTGCCGATGACGCCTTCGTGCGTGATGTCGAGTCCGGCCTGTTCGTCGATCCCGGCAAGATGCATGTGCTCAACCACAAGGGCAAATATCTCTCGGTGCGCGGCCCCTTGAACATCGCCCGCCCGGTGCAGGGCTGGCCGGTCATCGTGCAGGCCGGCGCCTCCGACGACGGCCGGCAGCTTGCGGCCGAGACCGCGGAAGCCGTCTTCACCGGCGGCGGCAGCCTGGCCGACGGACAGAAGCTCTACGCCGACATCAAGGGCCGCATGGAGAAGATCGGCCGCGATCCCGAGCATCTGAAGATCCTGCCCGGCGCCTTCGTGGTGGTCGGTGACAGCGTCGAGGAAGCCAAGGAGAAGCGCGCGCTGCTCGACAGCCGCGTGCATTACGACAGCGCGATCGCCTCGCTGTCGGTGATCCTCGGCACCGATGCGTCCGGCTTCGATCCCGACGGGCAATTGCCGCCGATCCCGGAAACCAATGCAAGCAAGAGCGGCCGGCAGCGCCTCGTCGACGTCGCCGCGCGCGACAAGCTCACCGTGCGCCAGCTCGCCCAGCGCGTCGGCGGCTATGGCGGGCTCGCCTTCGTCGGCACGCCGCAGACCATCGCCGACCAGATGGAGGAATGGCTGACCGGCCACGGCAGCGACGGCTTCAACATCATGTTCCCCTATCTGCCGCAGGGCCTGTTCGAGTTCGTCGACAAGGTGGTGCCGGAACTGCAGAAGCGCGGAATCTTCCGGACCGAGTACGAAGGGCGGACATTGCGCGAAAATCTGGGCCTGCCGCGGCCGAAAAACCAGTTCTTCGAGGGCTAATTGGCCGGAATCGGGTCCGTTTCGGCCGGGAAATCCTTGACTTCTCACGGTTTGTGGCTAGTTTCCGGGCCAAACGCGGGCCGATTTGGCCGGCTCCCGATACCCCTTCATTTTCGAGGATTTGCACATGGCCAAAGCGGTCACCATCAAGGTCAAGCTCGTGTCGACGGCCGATACCGGCTTCTATTACGTCGCCAAGAAGAATTCGCGCACCATGACCGACAAGCTGGTCAAGAAGAAGTACGACCCGGTCGCGCGCAAGCACGTCGAGTTCAAGGAAGCCAAGATCAAGTAAGATCGGCTGCTTCTGACGTTTCAAACGGGGCCCTCGCGGCCCCGTTTTTGCTTTGTAGCCTGGCGTCATCCCTCATGTTTTTCGGGCCGGTCCCGGGCGCAGGGCTCAGATGATCGCAAGCTTGGACGAGGGAAATGTCGGCGGCTACTCGGTCGCCTACGGCCGCGAGGACATCTACTTTCCGGTCTATGTCACGGCCGCGCTCGCCGCGATCTTCCTGACCACGAGCTGGATCACCGGCGCACTCTATTGGCTGGCGCTGGCGGCAGCAGCCGGCGGCTTCACCTACTACAACATCCCCCTGCTGGAGGCCGGTCGTCCGACCATCGGGGCCAACCAGTACGGCATCTTCATCCAGGCCTTCGGGCTGATCCGCTGGCGCGCCATCACGCGCATCGACCTCGTCGAGATCGCCGAGCGCGCGATGACCGTTCACGAGTTGCAGATCGCACTGAGCGGACCGCTCGGCAGCGCGCTGGTCGCCGATTGGCGCAAGCGGCCACCCTATCGGCTCCTGATGCGCCTGCCGTGGCGCATGGACCATCGTGGCGTGGTCCGCATCGATCTCGAGCCATTCGACCGGACGCCCGACGAGATCCACCGGACGTTCCTCAGGATGTGGCGCTACTATCGCAGCTAAAGCGCGATGAGATCTGGTTGAATCGTCATCGCGCTCCAGCTCGTTGTCTGAGCGTTGATCTTTTCGGAAAACCGCTTCGCACTTTTCCGGATCATGCTCTAGCGGCCGCCGAACGCCTCATCGGGCAGGTTCGCATCCGCAATGCGCGCATCCGGATTGTGTGTGATGGTCATGAACCAAACGAGGCTGAAGAACAGCGACCACGCTGTGTTCCAATAGAACCAGTTCATCGGATCACCTCGAACAGCTTTGACCCGCGCCAGCCGGCGGCAATCGCCGGCCAGCGCAGAATGCCGCCAAGTCTACTGCACGACCTCGCCGTGCAGCGCCAGATCCAACCCTTCGCGCTCGACGTCTCGCGTCACGCGAAGCCCGACGAAGAGATTGATCACGAACAGGATGATCAGGCTCACGACGGCATCATACACGAAAACCGTCGCGACGCCGATGCACTGATTGAGGAATTGCCCGGGATTCCCCTCCAGAACGCCGGCCGTTCCACCATACTGCTCGATTGCGAACACTCCGGTCAGCAGCGCCCCGACGATGCCGCCGAGGGCATGAACGCCGAAGCAATCCAGCGCATCATCGTAGCTGAACATGCGCTTCAAGCCGGTGCATCCCCAATAGCAGCAGACGCCGGCGGCGATCCCGATGGCGAAGGCGCCGACCGGCCCGACGAAACCGGAAGCAGGCGTGATCGCGACGAGGCCAGCGACGGCACCCGAGCAGATGCCGACGACCGTGGGCTTGCCCTTCAATGCCCATTCCACCAGCATCCAGGTGAAGCCCGCCACTGCGGTAGCGATCTGGGTCACCAGCATGGCCATGCCCGCCTGCATTCCGGCGGTGACGGCGGAGCCGGCGTTGAAGCCGAACCAACCGACCCATAGCAGCGAGGCGCCGATGAAGGTCAGCACCATGTTGTGCGCCGGCCCCGTCTCGACGCGCTTGCCGAGCATGATCGCGCACATCAGGCCGGCCACACCGGCATTGATATGCACAACGGTGCCGCCGGCAAAATCGAGAACCTTGACATACGCAGCATCATTACCCGCCGAGAAGATCCCGTCGGGCCCCCAGACCCAGTGGGCGATCGGCGCATAGACGAAGATCGCCCACAGTCCGATGAACCAGAGCATCGCCGAGAACTTCATCCGCTCGGCAAACGCGCCGGCGATCAGTGCCGGCGTGATGATGGCGAACGTCATCTGGAAACAGATGTAGACGGACTCAGGGATGGTCGCGGCGAGCGGATTGGGATTGCCGATACCACCCTTGCCGATATCGCTCAGGATGTCCTTGAGGAACATGCGATCGAGCCCGCCGATAAACGGCGTGCCGGCACGAAACGCCAGGCTGTAGGTCAGCAGGGCAAACAGGATCGTGACCAAGCAGGTCACGGCGAAACTGGTCATCACGGTATCGCCGACATTCTTCTTGCGCACCATGCCGCCGTAGAACAGGCCGAGCCCCGGCACCGTCATCATCAGGACGAGTGCGACGGAGGTGAGCATCCAGGCGGTGTCGCCGGAATTCGGCGTGCACTTCTCGAGAATCTTGCCGCCGCAGGCAGGCGGTGCCGCAGCGTCCTCGGCCAGTGCGAGGTCGCTGAACAGCAGGCAAAGAAACGCCATTCCCAGCAGAGCAATCACGATCCGCACGAGCTTCGGGCGCGTGTATGTCGCAGACTCCATCATCGTCCTCCCATCACAAGAAATGCTGGTGTTCGGAATGGGCGCGCCGCGTTCGAAGCACGAACGGCGAAACATTGCGCGTTCGGTATCGGGATCTCTCGAAGCCGCGGTGCGGCTGGCGGGATGCAGCGACGTCGCAGCGGCGGCAGGCCGGGCGCGAGGCACAAAGGCCGCCTGCTCGGCGGCGCGGCGAAGGCCGTGGTGCGCGGATGGCTGGAGAGTGACGGCGACTAGCCTCATCGCGGCCAGCCCTTCCCATGGGTCCCCAGGCCGGAACCTCAGCGACGGCTTCCGGCACGATTTCTAGCCAGATTCAATCAAGATTCGTGCCACCGGTGCAGGTCGAGCAACACGTTGAAGATACTGCAAATTCGATCCACGCGCGAAACGGCTTCGCGCTCCACTGCACGTTCTCGCAGCAGGCGGTAGATGTAAAAATAGGCAGCAACCGACGGCTGCCCGCGTATGGGGCAGTCGCCGGTTTACCTGGATCGGAAGCTTAGGCGGCCTTGAGCAACGGTGGCTGCGACGGCCGGATCAGCGCGAACGCCACCTGGATGATGCCGCCGGCAAGTCCGAGGGCAACGCCGATGCGCCAGGCCATGGTGTAGGAACCGAGCGAGTCGTAGATCAGCCCTCCCCCGTAGGCGCCGAGGAAGCTGCCGATCTGGTGGCTCATGAAGGCAAGGCCCTGGATCATCGCCTGCCAGCGCAGCCCGAACATCTCCGCCACCGCACCCGCGACCAGCGGACCGACGCCCATCCAGAGGAAGCCCATGATGGCGCCGAACAGCAGCGTCGAGGCGGGCGTTGCCGGCAGCATGAAGTACCAGGCGAGCGCGAGCGAGCGCAGGATGTAGATCCCGCCGAGCAGCGCGAGCTTGTTCCAGCGCTGGCCGGCCCAGCCGAAGAACAGCGAGCCCAGCACGTTGAAGCCACCGATCATGCCGAGCGTCTGCGCGCTCAGCATCGGATCGAGGCCGCAGATCGCCAGATATGACGGCAGATGCGTGGTGAGGAAGACGAGTTGCATGCCGCAGACCATGTAGGCACAAGTCATCACCACGAAGGACGCATTGCCGAACGCGGTCTTCGCCGCAGTCGCCGCCGTGGCGTTGCCGATATCATCGGCCGTTGGCTTCGGCAGCGGAATCTTGTCGACGCGGCCGGCGTACAGCGCGGCCGGGATCATCCCGATCGACAGGATGACAAAACCGGCAAGCCCGACGCGCCAGCCGAAACCTTCATTGAGCATCTGGCCGATCGGCGCCGACAGCAGCGCGCCGAGCGAGCCTGCGGCCGAGACCATGCCGAGCACGGTCGAGCGCACCGTCTCCGACACTGCGCGCGCGGCGACCGACATTGCGATCGCATTCGCGGTGCAGGCGAGCGAAATGCCGATC
The DNA here is from genome assembly GCF_001982635.1 of Bradyrhizobium mercantei. Classification (GTDB taxonomy): domain Bacteria; phylum Pseudomonadota; class Alphaproteobacteria; order Rhizobiales; family Xanthobacteraceae; genus Bradyrhizobium; species Bradyrhizobium mercantei. The sequence continues at coordinate 341,612 of NZ_MKFI01000001.1, forward strand.
AGCACGCCGGCGCCGATCATGATGCTGACGAGCCCATGCGCCGTCGTCATCAGCACGAGGCCCGCGATATAGGCCAGCGCGCCGACCACCATGATCGGACGGAAGCCGTAACGCACCGTCATCGCGCCCGCCACCGGCTGCAGGAAGCCCCAGGCGAGGTTCTGCACGGCGAGCGCCAGCGTGAAATGCGACACCGAAATGCCGATGTCGTGGGTCAGCGGCTGCATGAAGATGCCGAGGCTCTGCCGCAGCCCCATGCTCAGCGTGAGCATGATGGAGGCACCGATCAGAATGGGAAGCGTGGGACGCAGGACCTGCAACAGGGGCATTGTTCTTGTTCTCCCAAAGGGGCGCGGCACGATAGCCGCAGCCTGCGATTCCCGCATATTTTAGGTACACAGACCTGTGTAATTAGGCTATACACAAGCGCTGCTGTCAAGCGAAGAGGATCACGGCCGGCGCATGGCTTCCCCGCCTCCCAAACAGACCATGAAGGAGCGGATCCTCGAGACCGCCGACAAACTGTTCTACCTGCAGGGCATTCGCGCGATCGGCGTCGACACCATCGCGGCCGAGATCGGTATCAGCAAGCGCACGCTCTACAATCACTTCCCGTCGAAGGACGCGCTGATCGAAGCCTATCTGCAACGCCGCTTCGTGCAGCCCCGCCCCTCCGACAAGCCGCCGGCCGAGCAGATTCTCGCGACCTTCGATTCGCTGGAGCGGCGCTTTGCGGCGAAGGATTTCCGCGGCTGCCCGTTCGTCAACGCGGTGGCCGAGCTCGGTCCTGATGACGAGGACCGCACCGTCAGAAACATCGCAATTGCCTTCAAGGAAAGCCGCCGGATCTGGTTTCGCGATCTGCTCCGCCAGCTCGATGTCGCCGATGCCGAGGGACTGGCGACCCAGCTCACGCTCCTGGTCGATGGTTCGATCGCACAGGACCTGGTGCGCGACGATCCCGCCATGGCGTGCGCGGCCAGGGAAGCCGCCCGTGTGCTGCTGGCGAATGCCGGGGTGAAGGTCGCAGGCTCCGCGGACAAGAAGCGCGGCGGATAAATCCGGTTGCGCAAACAGGTTCCGTTTGGTTGGTAGCGCCAAGCGTGCGTGATGGCCGAATGAAATATTCCGTCGCGCGAGATTGCCGACGACCGCGCAAACAGCCCGGCGCAACAGGGGGACGACCATGGAAGATCTGAAGGTGACGGCCACCGGCTACGATTTCGCGCCGGCGCGCGCCGCCATGCAGCGCTATATCGACAACAATCTGCTGTCCGGCATCTCGTCCGCGGTCATGGTCGGCCGCGAGCTGGTCGATGTGTCCTGCGTCGGCTGGGCCGACAAGGAAGCACAGACCCCGCTGCGCACCGACCACATCTTCCGGGTGTTCTCCAACACCAAGCTGATCACCTCCTGCGCGGCGCTGCTGCTGTTCGAGGACGGCCGCTTCCACCTCGACGATCCGATCGAGACCTACATCCCGCAACTCGGAAACCGCAAGGTGCTGCGGCCGGGCGCGACATCGATCGATGACACCGAGCCGGCGCAGAGCTCGATCACCATTCGCCAATTGCTGAGCCACAGCGCCGGCCTGAGCTACGGTTTCTTCGATCCCGGCACCGTCATCTTCAAGGCTCTGAACGAACGCGGCGTGCACAATCCGAACACGACCTTGGCTCAGATGGTCGATGTGCTGGCCGATCTGCCGCTGATCTACCAGCCGGGCACGTCGTGGGAATACTCGCTCGCGATCGACGTGATCGCACGCCTCGTGGAAGTCGTCAGCGGCCAGCGCTTCGACAAGTTTATCAAGGAGCGCATCCTCGATCCGCTCGGCATGGTCGATACCGGCTTCGTCGTTCCCGAACAGGACCAGGGTCGCCTCGTCGCGTATTACGCTGGCGCCGACCTGATGGAGCCGATGAAGCCGGGCCTCACCCGCACCGACAATGCGCCCTTCCCCGGCGCCTATCTGCGTCCGGTCGCACGGCTGAATGGCGGCGGCGGCCTGGTGTCGACACTGCCCGACATGGTCGCGCTGATCCGCAGCCTGCTGCCGGGCGGACCGACGCTGCTGAAGCCGGACACGATTGCAGCGATGATGTCCAACCAGTTGCCCGAAGGCCAATGGATCCGCTTCGCAATGATGGGCGAACAGCCCGGCAAGGCGCACGGGCTTGCCGGCGGCCTGATCCTCACCCCCTCGCCGATCGATCATCCCGATGCGGCCGGTGAGTTCTACTGGGGCGGCGTCGCGGGCACGCAGTGGTGGATTTCGCCCAGAAAAGGCATCGCCGGCGTCATGATGGCGCAGCGCCAGATGGCGTTCGTCCATCCGTTCTCGTTCGAGTTCAAGCGGCTGGCCTATGACGCGGTGAAGCCCAGGCGATAGCATCTGCATCCATGACAAATGCTGTCGTCACCCGCCAACGGGTCGGCGCGAAGCGCCGCCCGATGACAGCTCCAGCGGGTGACCCAGTATTCCAGAGACGGTTCAGCTTGAAACGAGAGGCCGCAGCGTACTGGATACCCCGCATGCGCAGGGTATGACCACCGGTGTTGTGGATGGTGTGAAGCGCGGTCGTTAAGCCGCCGCGGATACCACGCGGTTGCGGCCGTCGTGCTTGGCGCGATAGAGCGCGGTGTCGGCACGCTTCAGCACGTCGGAGACCTGTTCGCCCTTGCGCTCCAAGGTGGTGAGCCCGATCGAGATCGTGACGGTGATCCGCTTGCCGCCCTTGTCGACGGTGAACGGCTCGCCCGCGATCGAGCGGCGCAGCCGCTCGGCGACCATGCCGGCGACATGCAGGTCGGTCTCGGGCATCACGATCACGAACTCCTCGCCGCCGTAACGGCAGGCGAGATCGATGCCGCGGATCGACTTGCGGATGCGAACGGCGAATTCGCGCAGCACGTCGTCGCCGGCATCGTGGCCGTAGGTGTCGTTGATCGCCTTGAAGTAATCGATGTCGAGGATCATCAGCGCCAGCGGCTTGCCGCGGATCGAGGCCTGCTCGGCCAGCGTCGCGAGATGGCTCTCCATGTAGCGCCGGTTATTGAGGCCGGTCAGCGCATCCGTGATCGCCATCTCGATCGAGTTCTGCACATTGTCGCGCAGATGATCGGTATAGCGGCGGCGGCGGATCTGGGTGCGTGCCCGCGCCAGCAGCTCGTTCTTGTCGACGGGCCGCAGCAGATAGTCGTTGACGCCGATCTCGAGCCCGCGCATCAGCCGCGTGTTGTTGTCGGCATCCGATATCGCAAGGATCGGCACCTGACGCGTCCGCTCAAGCGAGCGCGCCTGGCTGCACAGCCGCAGGCCGTCGAAATTGTCGAGGCTGAGCGACACGATCAGCAGGTCGTAATTGCCCTCGGCGGCGTGGAACAGCGCTTCCGACGGATTGGTCTCGACGTCGACGGTGTGCTCAGTGGAGAGGATCGGCGCCAGCTTTTCGTAGGACGACGGACGGTCGTCGACCAGCAGGATGCGCCCACCGGTGCCCTTGTCGGCGATCGCGCTGCGCTCGGGCGCCTGCATGCCGATCTCGAGCGAGGTGATGGCGCGCATGCGCAGCTCATCGGTCATCATCTTCAGCCGCGTCAGCGAGCGCACGCGCGCGATCAGCACGACATCGGACACCGGCTTGGTCAGGAAATCATCGGCGCCGGACTCGAGCCCGCGGACGCGATCGGCCGGACTGTCGAGCGCGGTGACGATGACAACGGGAATGAAATGCGTCGCCGGATTCGACTTCAGGCGACGGCAGACCTCGAAGCCGTCCATGTCGGGCATCATGACGTCGAGCAGGATGATGTCGCATTCCGCGCGCGCGCAGATTTCCAGCGCCTCGGTCCCGTTGGACGCGGTCAGCACATCGAAATATTCGGCCGACAGGCGAGCTTCCAGCAGCTTGACGTTCGCCGGAACATCATCGACGACGAGGATACGCGCGGACATGGCACCACAACTCCCCTATCCGATAAAGCGTCGGACAGTCTCAATAAATTTGCCGACCGAGATCGGCTTGGACAAATAGGCTTCGCAGCCGCCCTCGCGGATGCGTTCTTCGTCGCCCTTCATGGCGAAGGCGGTGACCGCGACCACCGGAATCGTGCGCAGATCGGGATCGTCCTTGATCCAGCGCGTGACCTCGAGGCCGGAAACCTGAGGCAGTTGAATATCCATCAGAATGAGATCGGGGCGCAGTTTGCGGACGAGATCGAGCGCTTCGAAGCCATTGCTGGTGCCCGAAGTCTGATAGCCATGCGCTTCCAACAGATCGCGAAAGAGCTTCATATTAAGCTCGTTGTCCTCCACGATCAGGACGGTTTTGGCCATCCCGTCCCTCCCAGACTTAGGAAACAGGCCCGGCTGCGGCACTTCAAGCACCGCGCTCGGGACGCGTCGAAAATGTGAATTCAAACTAGCGCCAGAATCGCTCTAACCCGTTAACCCGTTAGTCCAACTTCCGCAGCGTGGTTTCCGTTGCTTGAACACATGCGGAAGACTCGGGCATGATGGGCCTCTCAATAGAGACCATAAGTTAACGGAAAGGCAAACCGGCGCGTTGAAAAAGCCTGTTCACAACCCGCGGGAAGTCGCTGAAATCGTTGCGATTCAGGCGCTCGGCTTCATTGCCGGCGATCCCGAGCGGCTGGGTCTGTTCCTGGCCGAAACCGGAATCGGTCCAGAGACGCTGCGGAACGCGGCGTCCAATCCTCAATTTCTGGCGAGCGTGCTCGATTTCGTGATGCGCGACGATGCCACAGTGAAGGCGTTCGCAGCCGCCTCCGAATTGCATCCGACCAACATCGCGGCCGCCCATCAGGCGCTGGGTGATCCGAGATGGGAGCGCGACGTGCCGTGACGACGGCAGCGGCAGCTTCCGACGGCCCCCTCAGTTTCTGCCGAGACTGCCTCGGCGATCTCGACATCAAGGTGAAGCGGTGCAGCCATTGCGGCTCGCCGCGGCTGGTGCGGCATCGCACCCTGCCCGCGCTTTCGCTGGCGCATATCGATTGCGACGCGTTCTACGCCACCGTCGAGAAGCGCGACAATCCTGACATCGCCGACCGCCCCGTCATCATCGGCGGCGGCAAGCGCGGCGTGGTGTCGGCTGCCTGCTACATCGCCCGCACCTATGGCGTCCGCTCGGCGATGCCGATGTTCAAGGCGCTGGAACTCTGCCCCGACGCCACCGTGATCCCGCCGGACATGGCGAAATATGTCCGGGTCGGGCGCGAGGTGCGCCACGCGATGCAGGCGCTGACGCCGCTGGTCGAACCGCTGTCGATCGACGAGGCGTTCCTCGATCTCTCCGGCACGCAGCGCGTCCATGGCATGATCCCGGCCAAGGTGCTCGCTAGGTTCGCCCGCGACGTCGAACGCGACATCGGCATCACGGTGTCGGTCGGGCTGTCCTGCAACAAGTTCCTGGCCAAGATCGCCTCCGACCTCGACAAGCCCAGGGGCTTCGCCACGCTCGACCAGGACGAGGCGCGCGAGATGCTGGCCGGCAAGCCGGTCGGCTTCATCTACGGCGTCGGCCCGGCGACGCAGGAGAAGCTGGTGCAGCGCGGCTTCCGCGTCATCGCCGATTTGCAGCGCGCCGACGAGAACGAGCTGATGAAGCAATTCGCCAGCGAAGGCCGCAGGCTGTGGCGGCTGGCGCGCGGGATCGACGACCGCAGCGTGGTGCCCGACCGCGGCGCCAAGACGATCTCGAGCGAGACCACCTTCGAGACCGACATCCGCGACTTTGCGATCCTGGAAAAGCTGCTCTGGAAGCTGTCGGAGAAGACTTCGGCCCGTCTGAAGAGCAGCGACCTCTCTGGCTGCACCATCACGCTGAAGCTGAAGACCGCGGACTTCCGCCAGCGCACCCGTTCGCAATCGATCCAGACCCCGACCCAATTGGCCGCCAAGATCTTCGCGGTGACGCGCGAGATGCTGGCCAAGGAGATCGACGGCACCGCCTTCCGCCTGATGGGCGCCGGCGTCAGCGCGTTGCGCCCGGGCGCGCAGGCCAACGATTCCGACATGCTCGACCGCCGCTCGGCGCACGCCGAACGCGCGATGGACAATCTGCGCAAGAAGTTCGGCAATGCCGCCGTGATCCGGGGGATTGCGTATGAAGGGCCGGGGAAGAGCGCGGAAGAGTAGGAATTACTCCAGTCTCACCGGCCGTCATTGCGAGCGAAGCGAAGCAATCCATGCTTCGGCATATGCGGAACGATGGATTGCTTCGTCGCTTCGCTCCTCGCAATGACGAAGGTCGTCTGACTCAATCCGCGACCGCAACCGCCTCGATCTCGATCAGCCATTCCGGCGCCGCCAGCGACGTCACGCCGACGAGAGTAGAGGCCGGCGGCTCCATGCCCTCGAAGAAGGCCGAACGTGCCTTGCCGATGATGGGGCGCAACTCCGGTTTGTAGCCGACCACGAAGGTCGTGATCTTGACGATATCCCGGTAACTCGCACCGGCCGCCTTCAGCGCCATGCCGAGGTTCTGCATCACCTGCGTCGTCTGCGCGGCGAGATCGCCGGCGCCGACCACCCGGCCCTCCTCGTCCGTGGACACCTGTCCGGAAATGTAGACCGTGCGCGCACCTGACGCGACGACGACGTGGGAGTAAGCCGGATTGTGATGCAGGCCGCTGGGGCGAAGATGATCGATCTTGCTCATGATGTGCCTCCCTGAAACGCGTGTTTCGGCAAGCGTACTCGGGTCGGACGGTTGAGGCCAGAGCGGTCTCGCGGGGGATTTTTGCTCCGCTGTCGTCCCTGCGAAAGCAGGGACCCATAACCACAGGGAGCAGTTGTCGAAGGCCGCTGCGGCTCCAGCGCTGCACGACAATTACCGGTCGTGGTTATGGATCCCGGGTCGCGCTTCGCTTGCCCGGGACGACGGCGAGTGGGTGGCTATAGCCAGCCCCTTATTTACAAGGCTTGGAATCCCTGACGTCGAACTTGTCCAGCGCGCCGGAGATCACGAAATCGTTGTAATCAAGGACCAGCGCGCGGGAGACGCCGTTTTCGTAGAGCTCGAACGACATCGCATAGACCGGCGTCTGCTCGCCGTCCTTCGCCCGCGCATCGCTGTCGTAATAGCTTACCGTCACCGGCCAGCGCGTCATGGTTTTCATCGCATCGCTCGCCGTCGACGGATCGGGCGATGACGGCGCGCGATCGCCGGCGATCGGCCGGCCGATCACGGTCAGCGTGTTGTAGATTTTCTCGCCATTGTCGGAGCCGTCATAGACGGTCTGCTCGAGCACCGATTTGCCGTCACGGGCGGCAGCGATGATGTGCTGGATCTGCTCGGTCGGGAACACAATCTTGCCGTCGATATTGAACGTCTTCTTCACCGGCTGGGTCAGCTTCACGGTGATATGATCACCGACGCGCTCGGCGATGCCGTCGACCGGGGACGAGTCGCTGTCGTTCATCCGCGTGTCGATCTTGAAGCGGTAGCTCTTGCCCGACGCGTCCTCCCAGGAGCTAGAGCGCAGATCGGACAACGTCACCTTGCCCTCGCCGCTGTCGAGCTCGGACACCTGGCGGAATTCCGAGGTGTAGCCTTCGCAGGAGTTGCCGGAGAAATTGTAGAGGATGCGCCCGCGCGCATCGCTGACCGAGTTGGAGCCGCGCGATTTCACCAGGCTCAGATCATACAGGGCCTGATGCGCGAGAAACGGCCCGCTTGCGGCGGCCGCCGCGGACCCTTGAACCAGTCCGGATCCTGCGGCAACGGCGATCGTGAGCACCAGGGCACGCAACGGAGTCCGAAACGGCAGGGTCATTGTTTTTCCTCGAGGAGGCAGGGATTCGCCACAATAGTGACGGTGGTATTGCGCCGCAACTGGGGCAAGTCTGACAAAATAGTAATCTGCGCGGCGAAAGTGCCGTCATTTTCGGCAGTTTTCCCTGCGATTCCGCAGCTCACGGCGGCATGACGCATGCCGTCCAGTCGCTTGCAACCGGCGGCACGATGCGCGAAACAATCGAAACAAACTCGGCCCTGACCGCGTTTCAGGCTTCGTGCAATCCAATTGGGGAACAAAATGGCGGGTACCGTCGAACAGAAACTGGCGTCACAGGGCATCACACTTCCCGAGCCGACCTCCCCGGTCGCGAACTATGTCCCCTTCGTCCGCAGCGGCAACCTGCTGTTCGTCTCCGGCCAGGTCTGTTTCAACGCCGAAGGCAAGCTGATCGCCAAGGGCAAGCTCGGCGCCGGCGTCACGCTCGAACAGGGCGCCGCTGCCGCGCGCGGCTGCGCGATCAACCTACTGGCGCAGATCAAGGCCGCGCTCGGCGACCTCGACAAGGTCGTGCGCGTGGTGCGGCTCGGCGGCTTCATCAATTCGGCGCCCGATTTCTTCGACGGGCCGAAGGTCCTGAACGGCGCCTCCGACCTGATGGTCGAAGCGTTCGGCGACAAGGGCCGCCATGCCCGCACCACCGTCGGCGTCGCCTCGCTGCCGGCGGATGCCGCGGTCGAAGTCGAAGGCGTCTTCGAAGTCGCCTGATCGATGCGCGCGCCGGATTGGCTGACGAAACGGCCGGTCGCCCATCGCGGCCTGCACGACGCCGCACGCGGCGTCATCGAGAACATGCCGGCCGCGGCCAACGCCGCGGTATCAGGCAATTTCGCGATCGAGTGCGACATCCAGCTCACCGCCGACGGTGAGGCGATGGTGCATCACGACGATGCACTCGGCCGCCTCACCGAGGGGTCGGGCCTGCTGGCGACCAAGACGGCGGCCGAGCTCAAGGCGGTCAGGTTCAAGGACACCGCCGAGCAGATGATGACGCTCGGCGATCTCTGCACGCTGGTCGCCGGCCGCGTTCCGCTGGTGGTCGAGGTGAAGAGCCATTTCGATGGCGACCGCAGTCTGGTGCGCCGGATGGCCGAGGTGCTGTCGTCCTATTCCGGCCCTGTTGTCGGCATGTCGTTCGATCCCGATCAGGTGCTGGCGCTGCGCGAGATCATGCCGAACCTGCCGCGCGGCATCACCGCCCAGCGCAGCTATGACGACGGCCATTGGGACAAGCTGAGCCCGGCGCAGCGCGACGGCATGCTGTATCTGCGCCACGGCTTCAAGACCGAGCCGCATTTCGTTGCTTTCTGGGTCAACCAGCTCCCGGCGCCGGCGCCCTGGATCGCCCGCAACGTGTTCGGCTGCCCGCTTTTGGCCTGGACCGTGCGGACCGCGGAACAGCGTAAACGCGCGGCGCGCTACGCCGACCAGATGATTTTCGAGGGGTTTGTGCCGGGAACCTGAGATGTCACCGGCAGCCTTGAACTCGTCGCTGCGACGCACGATGTTGTCGGAGGTTGGTCGTCATCGCCGATGGCGGAATGCGGAGCATGATCCGGAAGTGGAGCCAGCTGTTCCGGAAAGATCATGCTCAAACGAGGCACCGGTCTTCATTCTCGATGGCGTCTTCTGAAATCACCTTAGAGGCTGTAGCTGACATCGGCGCCGTACCGGCGGCCGAATGGGATGCCTGCGCCAATCCGAAGGCGGGCGCCAGCAGCATCCATGACCTCGACACCCTGGCCTCGCCCGGTTCCGCAGGCGACTGTCAGACCGCCGCAAGTTCGAGCTATAACCCATTCGTTTCCCATGCCTTTTTTGCCGCTGCCGAAGCCTCCAATTCGGCCTGCCCGCGGACCGGCTGGGGGCCACGGCATCTGATCGCAAAGCTCGATGGCCGGATCGCCGGCGTCGTGCCCTGCTATCTGAAATCGCACTCGCAGGGCGAATACGTGTTCGACCGCGGCTGGGCCGAGGCCTATCACCGCGCCGGCGGCAGCTACTATCCGAAGCTCCAGGTCTCCGTCCCCTTCACGCCCGCGACCGGGCCGCGGCTCCTGATCCGCGACGGTGTCGACCGCGAGGTGATCGGCTCGGCGCTGGTGCGGGGCCTGCGCGCGCTCTGCAACGCCACTGAGGCCTCCTCCGTGCACGTCACCTTTGCCCGCGAGGACGAGGCCAAGTTCCTCGGCGCGCACGGTTTCCTGCAGCGGACCGACCAGCAGTTCCACTGGCACAATGAGGGCTACAAGACCTTCGACGATTTCCTCGGCTCGCTGAACTCGCGCCACCGCAAGGGCATCAAGCGCGAGCGCCGCGAGGCTCTAGCCGCCGGGATCACCATCCACTGGCTGACCGGCTCCGACATCACCGAAGACGCCTGGGACGCGTTCTTCGAGTTCTACATGGAGACCGGCTCGCGCAAATGGGGCCGGCCGTATCTGACCCGGCAATTCTTCTCGCTGATCGGCGAGAGCATGGCCCGCGACGTGCTGCTCGTCATGGCCAAGCGCAACGGCCGCTGGATCGCGGGCGCCATCAACTTCATCGGCTCGGACACGCTGTTCGGCCGGAACTGGGGCGCGATCGAGCATCACCCGTTCCTGCATTTCGAGGTCTGCTACTATCAGGCGATCGATTTCGCGGTTCAGCGCGGGCTCAAGGTGGTCGAGGCCGGCGCGCAGGGCGAGCACAAGCTGGCGCGCGGCTACCTGCCGCAGACCACTTACTCGGCGCATTTCATCGCCGATCCCGGCTTGCGCCGGGCGATCGCCGATTACCTCAAGCGCGAGCGTGATTATGTCGCCGAGGTCGGCCGCGAGCTCGCCGAGGCCGGTCCGTTCCGGAAGACCGTCGACGACGACGCTTGACGTTTGGGCCGCGACCTAGACATTAGCGCAATAAAATTGAGGAGACGCCGCCATGCCCGCCGCCTACGACAACAACAACCCCTTCGCAAAAATCCTGCGCGGCGAGTTTCCCTGCTACAAGGTCTATGAGAACGAGCACGTGCTCGCTTTCCTCGACATCATGCCGCGCTCGCCCGGGCATACGCTCGTCATCCCGAAGGCCCCTGCCCGCAACATCCTCGACATCACGCCCGACGACTACGCCCATGTCGCGCGCGCGGCGCACAAGATCGCGGCCGCCAGCATGAAGGCGTTCGAGGCCGACGGCATCACCGTGCAGCAATTCAACGAGCCGGCCGGCGGCCAGGTGGTTTTCCACCTCCACATGCATGTGATGCCGCGCAAGGACGGCGTCGCGCTGCTGCCGCCCGCGAGCCACAAGGAAGACGGCAAGGTGCTCGAGGCAAACGCGGCGAAGCTGATCGCGGCGCTGAAGTAGCGGCCTCTCCTCGTCATTGCGAGCCACCCGGTCGGCGCGGAGCGCCGCCGGATGACAGGCTCCGCGAAGTAATCCATCGTTCGGCGCATGCGGAACGATGGATTGCTTCGTCGCTTCGCTCCTCGCAATGACAACCGAGAGGTTCACTCCGTCTCGAAATCCCCCGCTTGCGGCGGGGCCAGCGGGGTGAACTCGCAGCGGTCGGGCTTGACATCGATCAGCGGCGTCTCGTCGAGGCAGTCGAGGCCGCGCACCAGGATGACGTTGCCCTCGACGCCGACCAGCTTGACGATCGAAGTGCCGATCGGGTTCGGCCGCACCGGCGAGCGCAGCGAGAAGGTGCCGCGGGTGTTGCCGTTATTCTTCGGACTTTGCAGCACGATGTCGCGGCGCGACTGGTGCAGCCAGTACAACACTTCGAGATTGCTGTAGAAATCGACACCCTTGATCGCCGCGACCCAGGGCTCGAAAATCTCGAGCCGGCACACCGGGCCGTCGTGCCGCCCCTGCCGCGGCGTCGCCAGCCGCGAGGTCCAGGGCGTGCGGATGCGGCCGATGAAGACGAGCCCGGCATCGCGCGCCGTCGGCATGTCGACGGCGACCTCGCCCTGGCGCAATTCCATTTCACGTACCATGTGTCAGTCCAGCGATATGTTGAGCGCCTTGACCACGCCCGCCCACCGCGCGCGATCGGTATCCACGAACTTGTCGATCTCGGCCTGGCTCTTCGCGCGCAGCGGCGGAAAACCGATCTTGACCAGCGAAGCGCGGAACGCCTCGTCGTTCAAGGCCCGGTCCAGGCTCGCCTTGATCTTAGCGGCGACGTCGTCAGGCACTTTCGACGGCGCTGCAATACCATACCAGACGCTGACCGCATAATCGGGATAGCCGCTCTCGGCAATCGTCGGCAGATCGGGCAAGTCGGGGATACGCTCGGTCGAACTGACGCCGAGCGCGCGCAGCATGCCTGATTTGACCGGCGGCAGCGCGGTGCCGAGCGTGTCGAACATCAGCTGGATATTGTCGGACAGCAAATCCTGCAACGCGGGTCCGGCGCCCTTGTAGGGCACGTGGGTCATCTCGACGCCGGCCATCTGCTTGAACATCTCGCCGGCGAGATGGACCGTGCCGCCGGTGCCGGCCGATCCGAAATTGAGCTTGCCGGGATTCTTCTTCGCATAGGCGACGAACTCCGCGATCGTCTTGGCCGGAACCGACGGATGCACCTCCATGATCATCGGCGCATCCGTGATCACGGACAGCAGGCGGAAATCCCTCGTGGGATCGTAGGGCAGCTTCTTGTAGAGCAGCGGGTTGAGCACGAAGATCGAGGCCGCCGTCACGAACAGCGTGTAGCCGTCGGGATCGGAGCGCGCCACGGCCTCGGCGCCGATCGCGCCCTGCGCGCCGGCCTTGTTCTCGACCACGACCACCTGCTTGAGATCGCGCCCGAGATATTCGCCGACGATGCGGCCGAGCACATCTGTCGGCCCGCCCGCGGCATAGGGCACCACGAGCTTGATCGGACGCGCCGGATAGTCGGCCGCGCGCGCAGGCTGCGCCGCCGCCAGCAACGCCGTCAGAGCAACAATGAATAGCGATGATGCGCGCCGCTGCATGCCGTTTCCCCGTTGTCTTGTTGTTGGGGAACGAGAGTAGCGGATAATGCGGTCGCCGCAATCAGCCGAGCCAGTATTTGCCTGCGATCATGACGACCTCGCCCACGATCACGCCGGCGAAGATCGATTTCCGCGCCAGCATGAACGCCACGAAGCCTGCGACAACCGAACTGTAACGCAGCCAGTCCGGCACGCTGGCCAGCGCGCCCGGCGGCTGCACCACGATCTGCGCGATGATCCCGGCGAGGATCGCGGTGGCGACCGCCCTCACCCAGACCAGCAGTTCCGAATTCTCGTCGATGCCGCCGCCGAACCAGAGGCCGAGCATGCGCCAGATCTGGTTGGGGATGACGCCCGCCACGAACAGGATTGCGAGCGCGTGCCAGTCGCCGATGAAGGTGCTCATGCGCGCGCCCTCACCGTCCCCGCCCGCGCCCGGTGCACGCCATAGGCGATGGTTCCGGCGACGACGCCGCTGACCAGGATGTCGACGCCGCTGTTGAGCATCGCCGCCAGCGGGAACAGCAGGAGCCCGAGCACCAGCGCGATGACATCGGCGAGCTCGCGGCAGTTGCGCGCAGTGGAGAACAGGAAGGCGAGCGGCGTCAGCATCAGCATGCCGGCGGCCAATAGCGGCGTGAGATTGGCCGCAAGCGTGTAGCCGATCGTGTTGGCGATCAGGCAGACCGAGACCAGCCCCAGGCCGAGCCCGTGGATGAAGGCGATGCGACGGTTACGCGGCACCTGCGGCAGAAAGCGGTAGCATTCGACCCACAGCGTCACTGCGGTGAGATGCGCCACCAAGATCAGATGCCGACGTTTTGTCTGTTCGGTGCGCATCAACGGCAGCACTGAGACCACCATCGGGAACAGCCGGATTGCGCTGACGGTGACCGCGATCGCCGATTGCAGCACGGTGGCGCCGGAGCCGAGCGTCGTGATCACGATGATCTGCGCAGGCCCCGCCCAGACGAACGCCGTGCTCGCCAGCGTCCAGCCCAGCGAGAAGCCGCTATCATGCGCCAGCGCACCGATCCCGAGATAGGTCGCAAACAGCACCAGCGTCAGCACGGTCGCGCCGATCGACCGCGCGCCCCACAGGAAGGCGCGGAACGAGGTCTGCCACTGCGGGGAATCGAGCGGAGGAAGCGCCACGGTGAACCGGATGGTTTTGCAATGGTGGCGGATTAGGGCGGCACGAAACCACGGTCAAGCGAATGGCAGCACAGCGCTGGTATGCGGCAGTGGTGCCCCAGCCGTCATTGCGAGCGAAGCAAAGCAATCCACGCTTCCACATGCGCGGACGGATGGATTGCTTCGTCGCTGCGCTCCTCGCAATGACGCGGTGGGCCTTCCCCTCACGCCCTGTTCTTGAGCACAAAACACGCCCCGCCCGCCTTGCGGATGCGGTTGCACAGGCCGTCGGCCTCGGGGCGCGTGTCGGCGCCGATGCGCACCTGGTAGAACGTCGCGCTGCCGCGGGTGCGCAGCCGCGAGCTGAGCAGGCTCGGGTCCTGGTCGCCGATCACGTTCGACAACCGCTTCATGGCGCGGGCATACATCGCGAGCGCCTTGTCGCGGTTGAAGCCGGCGGCGAGTTGCACGCCCCAGACCTTGGCCGCCGACAGCGTGATGTGCTGCTCGAGCTCAGCCACGAACGGATTGGGCGCGCGCTTCAAGAGCGCCATCAGCTCGCGGCAGCTCTGGGCCGGCGCGCGCTGTGGCATCTTGCCGTTGTTGCGGGCGGCAGCGGCCCAGTCGTCGACGCTCGAGCCGGTGATCGCCGAGACATAATTGCGCGTCTCCTGCGGCATGTATCCGGTGCCGGCGAGCCAGTCCTGCACCCGGCGCGGGCCGGCATTGTAGGCGGCGGCCGCGAGGCCGAGATTGCCGAACTGGTTGCGCAGCTCGCTGAGGAATTCGGCCGACTTCGGCAGCGCCTGCACCGGATTGAACGGATCAAGCAATCCGCGCTCGTTGGCGGTGCCCGGCATGAATTGCGCGATCCCCTGCGCGCGCTGGCCGTTGCGGGTCACCGGACCAACCGCGTCGGCCTGGAAGCGGCTCTCCTGCCAGATCACCCGCGCGAAGAATTCGAGCGGCAAGTCGTTCGCCCGTGCTGCCGACTCGATCATCAGGCACATCGCCTCGCGGGTGTCGCTCTCACGCGCGTCGTCGGCGGGCTTGTCGGTCGCGGGCTTGTTGATCTCGGCCGCGGGTTTCCCAGGCGGGTCGCCCGGTGCCGCAGCAGGCTTGTCGGCAGGCGCCGCGGGGGCGTCCGCTGGAGGCGCAGCAGGTTTCTCGGCCTGCGTGCCCGGAGGCGTCGCAGGCTGCTCCGCAGGCGCCTCCGCGGGTTTCTCGGCGGGCTTGTCCGAAGGCGGCGTTGCGGGCCGCTCGGCGCCTGGCGGCGTCGCCGGGGCCGCGGCAGGCGCATCTTCGGCGCCGGCCGGCGGCACCAGCAGCACAAGCAGGACCATTGCGGCGCAAAGACCTGTTCGCATGGCAAATCTGTTCCCGCGCTGGCGCGGCTTGACACCGCAAGCTCGTGGTCTAGCTATGGACTGAAATGATGGCGCGCAAAAGGGAGCGCAAAATGGCCGCAGCGTCCGACGATCAAACCGGCTTTGCCCCCGACGATGACGCCCCGATCGGCTACATGAAGCGGACCCGCGATTATTACGCGGCGATCGGCTACACCACCCCCTACCGCTGGGCGCATTACACCGCCGCCCCGTTCGAGCCGCTGACGAAGCCGCTGAACCAGTCCCGCGTCGCCCTCATCACGACAGCGGCGCCGTTCGACCCCGCCAAAGGCGACCAGGGCCCCGGCGCGAAATACAATGGCGGGGCAAAATTCTATTCGGTCTATGACGGCGACACGTCAGCGCAGCACGATCTGCGGATTTCGCACATCGCCTATGACCGCACCCACACCACGGCGACCGACAGCGGCACCTGGTTCCCGCTGGCGCAACTCAAGCGGCTCGCCGCGGCCGGCACGATCGGCGACGTCGCTCCGCGCTTCTTCGGTGCGCCGACCAACCGCAGCCACCGCGTCACCATCGAGACCGACGCCCCCGAAATCCTCAAGCGCTGCCGTGACGACAAGGTTGACGCCGCGGTGCTGGTGCCGAACTGCCCGGTCTGCCACCAGACCGTCAGCCTGGTCGCGCGGCACCTCGAGGCCAACGGCATCTCCACCGTCGTGATGGGCTGCGCCAAGGACATCGTCGAGCACGCCGCAGTGCCGCGCTTCCTGTTCTCGGATTTCCCGCTCGGCAATGCCGCCGGCAAGCCGCACGACGAGGCCTCCCAGGCCTTCACGCTGGAGCTCGCGCTGCGCGTGCTGGAGTCCGCCCCCGGTCCGCAGACCACCGTGCAGTCGCCGCTGCGCTGGAGCGAGGATGCCTCTTGGAAGCGCGACTACAGCAACGCCGACGCGCTGAGCGCCGACGAGCTGGCAAGGCTGCGGCGGGAATTCGACGCACAGAAGGAAATCGCGAAGGGCCTGCGCGTCGCTTAAGGCAGACCGAGCATTCAGCACCATCGCTTTCCAAACCGACAGTGTCGTCGCCCGGCTCGACCGGGCGATCCAGTATTCCAGAGACACCAGTCAGTCACGGAGAAGCCGCAGCGTACTGGGTCCCCCGGTCAAGCCGGGGGACGACAAGTGTGCAAGCCGCTTACGCTCACTGCACCGCGCCCAGCATGCCGGTCCGCTCGTGGCAGCCGAGATATTCGAAGAACTGCTCGTCGGCGGCGGCGACCGTGACCTCGTGATACAGCCTGAGCTTTGCGCTCGGCCCCAACGTCGACAGATATTTCATCGCCGCGCCAAAAATCCTGACATGGGTCGGATGCGATTCCGCCCAGCGCTCCAGCGCGGCCAGGCTCTTCCACCAGCTTTGGCCGTAGGATTTTTCGGTCGGCCTCCCCTGCGCATCGACCACGCGCATGTAGCGGTTGGCGTAGCAGCCGATGGGCAGGCCGTCGTCGCGCAGGAAATCCATGCCCTCACGCAGCACCGGCTCGACATCGTCGAGATACATCTTGCGCTCCGAGGCCTCGGTGTCGCTCCAGTCCTGACCAGAGCGGATCAGGCAGAGATTGTCATGTGCCACGACGCGGATCCGCGCACCATCGCGGATCACGCGCGGCTCGCCGCCCGGCGTCATCGCGTCGGTCTGTGAGAGCGGGATGCGGTCGCGCATGCCGCCCCAATAGGCGTGCTCCTGCACCTCGGCGCTCATGCCTTCGGCAAGCACCGCGACGCCCTCCGGGCGCCCGAGCGACGAGAACAGCGTCTCGTAACGCGCCACATGCGGCCGCAGCACCTCGATGAAGCGGCCGACGCCAGCGCTGACGCCAGCGCCGGTCCAGGCCTCGCGTGCGCCGTCGAACCAGGCATCGAAACGCCCGGCGTCGTCCCAATAGGCAACCGAGACGACGTTGGTGAACCCGGCCTGGTCGACATATTGCGCGCGGTCCCAATGCGTCGGCCCGTTGTCGCCACCAAACCGGTTTGCGATCTGCGTCAGCGCATCGGTCACGGCGGCAGTCGGCTCGCCGCGAAACTGCACGCCGAAATAGGCCATGATGACGCTTGCGACCGCGGGCTTGTGGCGCGCGACGAAGGATGGATAAGGCGGCGCGTAGTCATCGGGTACGCGCCGATGACGGGAGCGCTCGGTCTGCAAATGAGGGGGAATCGCGGATTCCATGGCAGTCGCCTCCGGTTCGATTTGGCTGATGCACTCAGCTCGCGGCCGCGTCGATCTCCTCGAAACTGTCGAGCGGCAGTGCGAAATGCTCGACGCGCTTCGAGGGCTTCTTGTTCAGCAGCAGGCGCGTGACGTCAGGCCGCGAATAGTGGCCGGCCGGATCGGCGGCGTTCTTGGCGATCCCGATCGCACCGAGATCGATGTCGGCGAGCAGCAGCCCTTCCTGCTCCGGCGGCAGCTTCTCGGCGATCGAACTGCCGTCCGGCCCGTAGATCGCGGCGTGTCCGCCGCCGACATGCAGCAGCGCGTGCTTGTCGTCGCGGTCGCACATCTCGTCGACCATCGCCTGCGAGACCGTGGCGCACGGCGCCAGCACGAAGCACGAGCCCTCGACTGCATAGACGCGGGAGGCCGCGTTGTTGACCTCCCAGCCGAGCGCCGGCGCGAACGGATCGTACAGCGAGAAGCTCGGCCAGGCCGCGACATGCACCTGCTCGTTCTGGGCATACATCGCGTATTTCGACAGCGGTTGCAGGTGCTCCCAGCAGCACAGCGCGCCAAGGCGGCCGATGCCGGGGCGGTCATGCACCGCAAGGTCGCTGCCGTCGCCCTCGCCGTACACGGTGCGCTCGGCGTGAGTCGGCCGCAGCTTGCGCCGCTTGGCGATGGTCTCGCCGTCGGGTCCGATCAGCCATTGCGCGAGATAGAGGCTGCCGCCGTCGCGTTCGGACAGCCCGAGCACCGCGGTCATTCCGGCCTGCTTCACCGCGAGCCGCAGCTTCTCGGCCTGCGGGCTGTCGTAGGACAGGGAATTGTCGAAATAGCGCTGCACGAAACCGCGCCCGATCGCCCAGGCCGGCGAGTCCAGCCAGATGTACCAGGGATAGCCGGGGATAAAAGCCTCGGGGAATGCGATCAGTTTCGCCCCCTTGGCGGCGGCCTCCTCGATCAGCGCGATCGACTTGGCGATGGAGGCGTCGAGGTCGAGCCAGGCCGGCGCCGCCTGCACCACCGCAACGCGATATTTCGGGTGTTCGATGCCCATGATGTCCTCCTCGTGCCGGCATCCCGGCCGGTTCGTGCTTGATCGGCCATGGCGGCCTCTGACATCATGCTGCCCCGGGACCGGGACCGCCGTTCGACCAGGACGGAAGGAAAATTCGACTGCCGAGGAGATGCCCCCAGCCGCCCCCGGTACAAAGCTTGCTTTGTTTGCGTGGCCAGCGTTTGCACTCGTGAAGGGAGGAAATCATGCCGGCCCTGTTCACCACGGAAGACGCGCCCACGCATCGGCGGCTGGCGCTCTGGCAGGACATCGTCTGCGACGTGTTCGTGCAGCTCGACTGCAAGTCCGAGCTCGGCACAGCCTTTCACGGCGCCATCACCAGCGCGCAGCTGGGTCCGGCGAAGTGCTCGATCGTCTCGTCGGGCCAGCAGCGCGTGCTGCGCACACCGTCGCGGATCGCACGCGCCAGCGAGGATTTTGTTCTGTTCGCGCTCGGCCGAAGCGGCTCGGGCGGCGTGGTGCAGGACGGCCGCGAGACCGTGATCCGGCCCGGCGAGTTCGCATTCTACGACACCACGCGGCCCTATGAGCTGCGCTTCAACGACGACTTCACGCAGACCATCTTCCAGGTGCCGCGCGCGATGCTGCACCGGCGCTTTGCCGGCACCCAGGGCCTCACCGCGACCACGTTCACGTCGGATCGTCCGGTGCAGCGGCTCGCCTACCAGTTCATCAGCGGACTTTCCGACATCGCCGACAGGCTCGATCCCGACAATGCGATCCGCCTCGCCGATCAGGCCGCGGACCTGCTCGCGATGGCGATGAGCGAGCGGCTCAGCGGCGTGGCGCTGCCGGCGTCGACCCACCGCTCCGCGCTCCTGTACCGGCTGAAGGCGCATGTGCTCGCGCATCTGCCGAACCCCGAGCTCGGCCTCACCGAGACCGCCGCAGCCCTCGGCATCTCACCGCGCTACGTCAACAGCCTCTTGGCCGATGAGGACACCTCGTTCCAGCGCTTCGTGCTGGCGCAGCGGCTCGAGCGCTGCAAGCGCGACCTCGCCTCGCCGGCCCATGCGCATCGCCATATCGGCGAGATCGCGTTCGCCTGGGGCTTCAACGATCTCTCGCATTTCGGCCGCGTGTTCCGCGACCATTACGGCCTGTCGCCGCGCGACTGGCGGCAGAGCCGGCTGCCGAACTGACGCGGCTTCGCGCGGAGCGGCGGATACCGGTTCGCACAACGAAAACGCTTCAAAAGCAAGCTCCCAAGGGTGATTTGCGGCGCAAAATAGCCGTGAATCCGGACCTGCACAGATGCAAAAATTTACACTAACTCCAACCGGTTCCCCCGATACCCTTCTTTTCGCTGAGGCGGAACGGTACAGTCCTGCCGTTCATTGTTGGAGGATTTCCCATGCAGGACCGGCGCCAGCGCGCTCGCGACAAGGTGTTTTACGGTGCGGTTGCGGAGATCAACGAGCGCGGCTCGACGATGGATTGCGTCGTCCGCAATATCAGCGAAGGCGGCGCCTGCGTTGAATTCGGCGACGCCACCCGTTTGCCCGAAGAGATGAATCTTAACATCGCACGCAAGGGCCGCTCGTTCCTGGCGCGCCTGATCTGGCGGCAGGCCAACAAGGTTGGCCTCGCCTTCCGGATCATGACCTCGGACACCCCGGTCAGCGACCTCGACGAGCGGGTCCGCCGCAGCGAGATCAAGAAGCGGCAGTTGCAGCGCCGGATCAAGGAACTGCTCGGCCAGGGCTGACGATCAAGGCTAACAATCGAGGCTGAGCCGCTTTGCGCGGCTCCCAGCCATCGTTTTGATCGCGGCCGGCATCCGGCATTCGGGGTTGCAAACGCGGGGCTAATCCAGCATGCGGTAGGCCCGCAACGCCGGAACCGAGAGCCCCTCCACGACATGTCGTCCGCGATTATTGAGCATCCCGACGGGCTGCCGCAGCCGCAGCGCAATTGGGCCATTCTCACGATCGCACTCGGCCTCGTCATGGCCGTCGTCGACGGCTCGATCGCCAATGTCGCGCTGCCGACCATCGCGCGGGATCTCAACGCCAGCCCGGCGTTCTCGATCTGGATCGTCAACGGCTATCAGCTGGCGATCACGATCTCGCTGCTGCCACTGGCTTCGCTCGGCGAAATCATCGGCTATCGCCGCGTCTATCTGGCGGGACTGCTGCTGTTCACGCTGGCCTCGCTGTTCTGCGCGCTGTCGCACACGCTGCCGCTGCTGACGGTTGCCCGCATCCTGCAAGGGTTTGGCGCAGCCGGCATCCTCAGCGTCAACACCGCGCTGGTCCGCTTCATCTACCCGCATTCCCAACTCGGCCGCGGCATCGGCGTCAACGCGCTGGTCGTCGCCATCTCGGCCGCGGCCGGCCCGACCATCGCTTCGTTCATCCTGGCGGTCGGGACCTGGCCCTATCTGTTCGCCATCAACGTCCCGCTCGGCATCGTCACCCTGGCGCTGGGCTGGCGCTTCCTGCCGCACACCAGGCCCGCGGTTCACGCCTTCGATTGGCAAAGCGCCGCCATGAGCGCGATCGCATTCGGGTTCGGCATCAGCGCGATCGACAGCGCCGGCCATGGCGAGGCGCTGTATGTCTGCGCACTGGAATTCGCGGTTGCCGCGGTCGCCTCGCATTTACTGTACCGGCGCCAGCATCTCCTGCCCTCGCCGCTGCTGCCGGTCGACCTGTTGCGGATTCCGATCTTCGCGCTCTCGATCGGCACCTCGATCGCCTCGTTCTGCGGCCAGATGCTGGCCTTCGTCGCGATGCCGTTCTATCTGGAAAACCACTTCGGATATTCGGCGGTGCAGATCGGCCTGTTGATCACGCCGTGGCCGATCGCGGTCGCGTTCGCCGCGCCGATTGCCGGCTGGCTGGTCGAGCGCTATCCGGCCGGGCTGCTCGGCGGCATCGGCCTGCTGATCTTCGCGACCGGATTGGGCTCGCTAGCGCTGATGCCGGCCAACGCGGCACCGATCGACGTGATCTGGCGCATGGCGCTCGCCGGCGCGGGCTTCGGCCTGTTCCAGACCCCGAACAACCGCACCATGATCGCCGCCGCTCCGCGCGAGCGCTCGGGTGGCGCCAGCGGCATGCTGGGCACCGCGCGGCTGCTCGGACAGACCATCGGCGCTGCCTTGGTGGCGCTGCTGCTGGCGCGCTATCCAGCCGACGGCACAAGGATCTCGCTGATGGTCGGCGTCGGCTTCGCCGTCGTGGGCGCCCTCCTCAGCACGCTGCGGCTGTCCTCCGCCGGCAGCCGCGGCGCCGAGCGGGTGCGGGTCCAAGAGGGGCAGCGGCTCAAGGGCGAGTGAGGTGCGATCCGTCGGGCAAGAATCCGTAGTGCGACGGCGCGACATTCCCTGGGAACAGCCGTCCACCGCAGGTTCGAGCTTGGTGGCGATCCATAAGGTACGCAGCGATGCAGAACTTCAATCGAAGCGAGTATGCGCAGCTGAAGAATTTCTTTTCGTTCTATGTTGAACGATACATGCCGATGGAGACTGTGCCGCCGAAGGAGCAGCCTCTGGCTGTCCTGGAGGCCATGGAAAAGAGAAGCCCTCGAATGGCTTTCCACGGACTGCGTCAAGCAATCAATGACTGCGTGGAACGTTCCTCGTCGTTTGATCCAGCTGAAGTTGCGAATTTGGATGCTGAGCTGATCAGCCGCGGGATCATCACCCTCTCCGAATTGCGCAGACGATACTCGCGAGGTTACGCCAAGATTCTGAGGCGCGGACGGATCAAAAACGAAACTGAGTTCTATTTGCTTCAGAACGTCATCAATGATCCGACCGAAAAATCCCCTGACGAACTCAAACTGCTTGCAAAGTTGCTGTCCGACTATGAGGGAGCTTAAGCCCCGGCTCAGCTAAAGCCTGATGAGATTAGGTTGAGCTGGAACGGCGTCGGAAGTTCACCTCTCCCTTGGGAGAGGTCGGCGCGTAGCGCCGGGTGAGGGGTTACAGTCTATCGAGAGAGCAAGAGCCCTCACCCGGATTGCTTCGCAATCCGACCTCTCCCCGACGGGGAGAGGTGAACCAAGGCCGCGCCGAGCCAATTCAACCAAAAACTCATCCCCAGTTTAGCTGCCTATACTCCGGCCGTACGATCACAAACAAAAAGGCCGGCTGTTCAGCCGGCCTTTTCATTTTGATCACTCGCTCGCGCCTCAGGCCTTGACCATTGGTCCCTTCGAGACCGGCCCCTTGGTGCCGCCTCCGCCGCCATTGTTCGGGCCACCCTTCGGCGGCTTGCGCTTGCGCGGCGGCAGGTTCTCGGGCTTCGGCGTGACCGGGCCCTCGACATATTCGAAGCCGATCTTGTCTTTGGCGGTCGCCTCGTCCTTGATCAGGACGACGCGGACGTGCCCACCACTCTTGAGCTGGCCGAACAGCACCTCATCCGCGAGCGGCTTCTTGATGTGCTCCTGGATGATACGCGCCATCGGACGCGCGCCCATCTGCTCGTCATAGCCGTGCTCGATCAGCCAGGCCTTGGCGGGCTCGGACAGCTCGATCGTGACGTCGCGGTCGGCGAGTTGCGCTTCGAGCTGAAGCACGAACTTCTCGACCACCATGCCGATCACCTCGGCATTGAGGTGCGCGAACGRGAYGATCGCATCCAGCCGGTTGCGGAACTCAGGCGCAAACTGCCGGTTGATCGCCTCATGATCGTCGCCTTCCCGCTTCGAGCGCGTGAAGCCGAACGCCTGCCGCGCGAGATCCTGCGCGCCCGCATTCGTGGTCATGATCAGGATCACGTTGCGGAAGTTGACCTGCTTGCCGTTATGGTCGGTGAGCCGGCCATGGTCCATGATCTGCAGCAGCACATTGTACAGATCCGGATGCGCCTTCTCGATTTCGTCGAGCAGCACCACGCAATGCGGATGCTGGTCCACGCCATCGGTGAGCAGGCCGCCCTGATCGAAGCCGACATAGCCGGGAGGCGCGCCGATCAGGCGCGACACGGTGTGCCGCTCCATGTATTCGGACATGTCGAAGCGCAACAGCTCGACACCGAGCGACGCCGCCAGCTGCTTGGCCACCTCGGTCTTGCCGACGCCGGTCGGACCTGAGAACAAATAGCTGCCGATCGGCTTCTCCGGCTCGCGCAGGCCGGCCCGCGCCAGCTTGATCGACGCCGACAGCGACTCGATCGCCTTGTCCTGACCGAACACGGTGCGCTTCAGGGTCTGCTCGAGGTGCTTGAGCACCTCGGCATCGTCCTTCGACACGCTCTTCGGCGGGATCCGCGCCATGGTCGCGATCGTGGTCTCGATCTCCTTGATGCCGATCGTCTTCTTGCGCTTGCTTTCGGCGACCAGCATCTGCGCCGCGCCGGACTCGTCGATCACGTCGATCGCCTTGTCGGGCAGCTTGCGGTCGTGGATGTAGCGCGACGACAGCTGCACCGCCGCCTCGATCGCCTCATTGGTGTATTTCAACCGATGGTAATCCTCGAAATAGGGCTTGAGACCCTTGAGGATCGCGATCGCGTCTTCCACCGTCGGCTCGTTGACGTCGATCTTCTGGAAGCGCCGCACCAGCGCGCGGTCCTTCTCGAAGTGCTGACGGTACTCCTTGTAGGTGGTCGAGCCCATGCAGCGGATCGTGCCCGAAGCCAGCGCCGGCTTCAGCAGATTGGACGCATCCATCGCGCCGCCCGAAGTGGCGCCGGCGCCGATCACGGTGTGGATCTCGTCGATGAACAGGATGGCGTTCGGATGCGCCTCCAGCTCCTTCAGGACCTGCTTCAACCGCTCCTCGAAATCGCCGCGGTAACGGGTGCCTGCCAGCAGCGTGCCCATGTCGAGCGAGAACACGGTCGCAGCCGCCAGCACCTCGGGCACATCGCTGTCGACGATGCGCTTGGCGAGGCCTTCGGCGATCGCGGTCTTGCCGACGCCGGCTTCGCCGACGAACAGCGGGTTGTTCTTCTGGCGGCGGCACAGCACCTGGATCGCACGGTTGATCTCGGCATTGCGGCCGATCACCGGATCGATCTTGCCGTCACGCGCCTTCTTGTTGAGGTTGACGCAATAGGTCTCGAGCGCCTCGCCCTTCTTCTTGGCGTCCTCGTTGCCCTTGGCCTCGGTTTCCTCGTCGACGCCGCGCACCGGCCGCGCCTCGGAGACGCCGGGCCGCTTGGCGATGCCGTGGCTGATGTAGTTGACGGCGTCGTAGCGCGTCATGTCCTGCTCCTGCAGGAAATACGCGGCGTGGCTCTCGCGCTCGGCGAAGATCGCGATCAGCACGTTGGCGCCGGTCACTTCCTCGCGACCGGACGACTGGACGTGAATCACCGCGCGCTGGATCACGCGCTGGAACCCGGCGGTCGGCTTCGCATCGTCAGCGCCGTCAGTCACCAGGTTTTCGAATTCGGTCTCGAGATAATTAACGAGGCTCGTCCTCAGCTTGTCGAGATCGACGCTGCAGGCCCGCATCACCGCCGCCGCGTCCGAGTCGTCGATCAGCGACAGCAGCAGATGTTCGAGCGTCGCATACTGATGGTGACGCTCGTTTGCGATCGCCAATGCACGGTGCAGCGATTGTTCAAGGCTTTGGGAAAAAGTTGGCATTCGCGTCCTCTATGGCCCCCGGCCATCATGATCGCCATTACCGGGTCAGGCAATAACAACCTTCGTGATCGCCCTTGATATAGTTACGACGGATCGTGGCGAAAGACCGGTCCCGCGGTGATGGCTTTCTTCTAAATTCGGGGCGCCCGAACGTCGCCCGCCGCGCCCCGTGATCGTACGGGAACGCCGTTCATCACCGTCACAAAACGCGATGCAAGACCCGTCCCGCTCCCCGCGGCGGGGTCAATCGTTCCAGCGAACTATTTCTTTTCCATCACACATTGCAGTGGATGCTGATGCTTGCGCGCGAAGTCCATGACTTGCGTCACTTTGGTCTCGGCGATCTCGTAGGTAAACACGCCGCACTCGCCGATCCCGTGATGGTGAACGTGCAGCATGATCTTGGTCGCCGCCTCGGCGTCCTTCTGGAAGAATCGTTCCAGCACGTGAACGACGAACTCCATCGGCGTGTAGTCGTCGTTCAGGATCAGGACGCGATACAGGTTCGGGCGCTTGGTCTTCGGCTTGACCTTGGTGATGACCGAGGTCGACGGGCCGCTGCCCGTGCCATTGCGGTTGTCGTCATTGCTCATTTTCGGTACCGGCGCGGCGAACGCCGCGGGCATGGCCGAAACCGGCTCGGAGATCGGGACTGTCAACGTGGATCGCAACATGGTTCAGGCGTTCGAATTCCCCTAGGGAGACCGGCGGAAAGCCGGATGGCAGTTGGAAGTGTCGCGATTGCCGCAAGACTGATCGCGGAACCCCCAGCAATGCTTTCCAGATTGCCGCTCCCGGTCCGATCCGGCGGCCGGATCGACCTCCAGAATATGGGCCTCACGAGGTCCTCCCGCAAGCGCTGTCCCGCCGCGGCCCACCGGTTCGATTCCCGGCGCGGCAACCCTCGGAAGGTTAATCATTTCTGCCCGGTTTGACAAAGGATCAGGGCATCCCCTTTAGAAGGCATTCAGGATAGCAAGCGCTTTTGCCCTGCTTTTGACCGTCCGCCGGGCCGGTTGCCCGGGTTTCCCCAGCCCGATTCACCATCTGTTTAGCCGCACGCGTCGAGATGGCCGCGCATTCCTTTTCGATGAGAGCGCCATGCTTGGTTCAGCCATTTTCAATCGCGGCCGCGCGGCTATCCGCCGGTTTTCCAGGGCAACCGACGGCAATGTCGCTGTCATCTTCACCCTCGCCATCCTGCCGATTTTCGCCTTCGTGGGCGTCGCGATCGACTATACCCGCGCCAATAACGCCCGCACCGCGATGCAGTCGGCGCTCGATTCGACCGCGCTGATGCTGTCCAAGGATCTGACCATGGGCAGCATCACGGCCGCGCAGATCCCAAGCAAGGCCCAGACCTATTTCACCGCCCTCTATACCAACAAGGACGGCAAGGGCGTGTCGGTCTCGGCCACCTACACGACCCCGACCGCGAACACGGCGGCGACCATTCTCCTCGGCGGATCCGGCTACATCAACTCCGATTTCATGCAGCTTGCCGGTTTTCCGAAGCTGAATTTCAGCAGCTCGACGACCACCACCTGGGGCAACGTCAAGATGCGCGTCGCGCTCGCGCTCGACAACACCGGATCGATGGTCGATGACAACAAGATCGTCGCGCTGCGAAACGCGGTGGCCGGAACCGGCGGACTGATCGATCAGCTCAGCGCGCTCAGCAAGAACAACGGCGACGTCTATATTTCCCTGATTCCGTTCTTCAAGGACGTCAATGTCGGCTCCAGCAATTACGGCGCGAGCTGGATCGACTGGACCGACTGGCTCAATCCGCCGACCACGCAGCCCGCCAACGGCAGCACGCAGGCGACGCTTCCCTACAACTGGCATGCTGTCGGACCGGGCTCGAGGTGCCCGTTCACCAACACCACCGGCAACACCGACGGCAGCGCGAACGGAGCATTCGTCTGCCAGGTCAGCCCCACCCGCAACAGTTCGACCACGTCGACGATCCAGTCGACGACGCTGACGGTCAATGGCGCAAGCATCCAGAACCCGATCTGCCCGACCGTCGATGGCAATTCCCAGACGCTCTACAATGGCTGCTGGACCAGCGAGCCGAGTGCGGCCAATGCGGCTGGAAACAAGGAGACCTTTTGCAGCGGCAGCTCGAAGTGCAGCTGTCCGAAGAATTCGTCGGGCAGCAACGTCTCGGGTTGCACCTGCAGCGGCAGCGGCAGCGGCCGGTCCTGCACCGGATGGACCTACGTTCACAACTGGACGCAGCCTGGCCCCAACGACACCTCGCACAACACCAATCAGCCGAGGGTTTCCGCCATCGTCGGGTATCGGGACCCCACCAGCACCACCAACACGGAGCACATCTGGACGCCCACCGCCGTTGGGGTCGCCAATGACTGGCGCCAGGCCTCCTCAAATCCGATCAGCACCTGGACCGGCTGCATCACGGACCGCACCCAGCCGAACGATGCGACCGGCGTGCTGCCGGCGACGTCCGACGTCACCACGCTGTTTCCGGCCAACGAGATCTACGAGAACAGCACCGCCTATTGCAGCAGCAGCTCTTCGACGCAGCTCGAGACGATCATTCCGCTGAGCTACAACTGGACCGCCCTCAAGACTGCGGTCAACGCCATGCAGCCGACCGGCGGCACCAACCAGGCGGTCGGATTGGCCTGGGCGTGGCAGTCCCTGCTGGTGGGCGGACCGTTGAACACGCCGGCGGAAGACTCCAACACGACCTACAACCGGGTCATCATCCTGTTGTCCGACGGTCTGAACACCGAAGACCGCTGGCCCGACTACGGCGACGGCAGGACGCAGGCGTCCGGCAATCCGATCGATGCGAGGCAGGCCCTGATGTGCCAGAACCTGCAGAACGCGAAGGATTCCGGTGGGTCGCCGATGTACACGATCTACACCATCCAGGTGAACACGCACTCGCCCGCCGATCCGACCTCGACCGTGCTGAAGAACTGCGCCAGCAGCCCCGACAAGTTCTTCATGCTGACGAGCTCGACCCAGATCCTGACGACGTTCAACACGATCGGAACGGCCCTGAGCAAGCTGCGGCTGGCGAAGTAACCGCCCGCCTCACGCGCAACAAAAAAGCCCGGCCGCAACGGCCGGGCTTTTCGTTTGTTCAGATCGACGCTGCTTACTGGGCAGCCGGCGTGAACTTGGAGACCAGGCCCTCATAGGGCTTGAAGGTCTGCTTCGCGCAGTCGCTGTAGAGACCGGCGATCTTCTGCGATTCCGCGACGAAGGTCTCGTAGGACGAGCGCAGGTACTCGGTCTGCGCCTCGAGCGCCTTGTCCAGCGACTTCACGCCCGACAGCTTCTCGACGAACGACTTGGTGTCCTCAAAGGACTTCTTGGCGTAGTCGCCGTAAGCGGTGGCGATCGCCTGGACGCCGCTCTGCAGGTTGTTCGCAGACGCCGTGACCGACTCGAAATGCTCTTTGCCGTAGTTCTGAATGTCTTCGATCTTGACCATGGATGGAATTCCTTTTCCCAGACTTGAAGGCGCAAATTCCCATTGCCGGGAAGCTCCCGGCCCCCTGACTTGATCAGAATACCGCATCGCACAATAAAATCAACAAATATTGTGCAACGCAAAATCACACAGCCCGAATCTTCGGCATTTGCGCTAAACCCCGGGGGACTACGCAACGGTTGCTTAATCTTTTGGAAACTCGGGCCGCCTAACCTGATTCCCGGACTTTGTTCGCCTTCCGACAGGCAGCCTCGAAAGCTGTTTGTGAACAACACCTTAGCTAGAAGAGCGACCTGAGCCGCCAACAGGGCCGATGGATCTGCCCGAAATGGTCTGTTGCACAGGCAAGGATCGACGGCCGCCGGGCACAATTTCGCCCCACGAGCCAGTGATCTAGATAGAAATTGGGACGGGGAAGTAGATGCTTCGAACAACCTTTGCCTCCTCGCGGGCGCTGCGAGTTGGCGTTCTTGGGCTCGTAACCGTCACGACGGCGATCCTGATCACGAGTGATAGCGCGGAGGCGCGCCGTCACCGGCGCCACACGGCCCGTCACCATCACAGCGAGTCCGCGCGCGAGAGCTACAGCCCGCAATTCGCGACGATCATCGTCGACGGCAATACCGGCTCGGTGCTGACATCGAACAGTCCCGACGGCCTGCGCCACCCCGCCTCGCTGACCAAGATCATGACGCTCTATCTGCTGTTCGAGCGCCTCGATTCCGGGAAGATGAAGCTCGACACCGAGATGCCGGTTTCCGAGCATGCCTCCGAACAGGACCCGACCAAGCTTGGCCTGCGCCCCGGCCAGACCATCAGGGTCGAAGACGCCATCAAGGGCCTGGTCACCCGCTCCGCCAACGACGCCGCAGTGGTGATCGCCGAGGCGATCGGCGGCAGCGAAGATGATTTCGCGCGGATGATGACCCGCAAGGCCCGCGCGCTCGGCATGAGCCGGACCGTCTATCGCAATGCCTCGGGCCTGCCCAACGACGAGCAGGTCACCACGGCGCGCGATCAGTCGACCCTGGGCCGCGCCATCCAGGATCGCTTCCCGCGCTACTATCGCTACTTCTCGACCACGGCATTCAATTTCCGCGGCCACACGATCACCGGTCACAATCGTCTGCTCGGCAGCGTCGAGGGCGTCGACGGCATCAAGACCGGCTACACCCGCGCCTCCGGCTTCAACCTCGTGACCTCGATCCACCGCGGCAATCGCTTCCTGGTCGGCGTGGTGCTCGGCGGCCGCAGCGGCGGCTCCCGCGACGCCATCATGCGCAACCTGCTGGCCGAGAATATCGGCAGGGGTGCGACCAACCGCACTGTCGCAGCGATCACCGAGCGCAACCCCGCCGACGCCAATGTCGAGGTTGCCGATGCCGACGACGCCCGCAGCGCCGACACGTCGCCGGTCACGGCGTCGGAGCCCGCGGCGGCGGCTGCGGCAATGCCGGCACCGCGCCCCGCAAAACCCTCGCTGATGGCGGCGGCCGCTGCCGCCCTGCCGCCGCCCCCGGCGAAGCCGGAGCCGCAGGCCAGGTTCGAGCCCAAGCCCGAGCCGGCACCGCTGACCTCAGGCGTGATCCAGACCCAGCAGCTCGCCGCGATCCCCGGCTCGGCTGAACCGATGAAGCCGGTCAAGGTGAAGACCGTCCAGGTCAAGGCCGGCCAGATCAAGCTCGCCGCCGCCGGTCCGGCACAGGCGGCGCCCCCGATCACCAGCACGATCCCGTCCCGCGGCGAGGTCCCGGAGACCTCCAATGCGATGATGGCGCGGGCTGCCGAGACCTCAAGGCCCGAGATGCCGCCGCAGCCGGCCAATTTCGGCACCGGGAACGGCATCCTCGGCGTGCTGCCGGCCTCTTCCGTCCATTCGCCCGCCCCGGCAGCACCGCAGGCCGTGGCGTCGATCGAACCCACCCGCGGCCTGCAGGCTGCCCCGCAGACCAGCGCGGTCAAGCCTGGCGTCGCGCACACCGGCTGGATCATCCAGGTCGGCGCGCTGGAGTCGGAGGGCGAGGCCAACAAGCGCATCGACCTTGCGCGCAGCTCGGCCCGCGGCCTGCTGAGCAAGGCGGACCCGTTCACCGAAGTCGTCGCCAAGGACAATCGCAAGCTCTATCGCGCCCGCTTTGCCGGTCTCGAGCGCGACCAGGCCGAAGCCGCCTGCAAGACGCTGAAGCGCGCCGAGATCTCCTGCATCACCGTGCGCAACTGATCGACGCCAAAGCGCGATTCATCGCGCTTTGGGCTCATATTTGAGCATGATCTTATCGGAAAACCGCCTCGCACTTTTCCGGATCATGCATCTGCTGATTTCAAGGGGCCGGCGCCGCAAGCGTCGGCCCCTTTGCTTTACCGGCTCTGTTGCATGGCCGACACGAACGCCGCCCCGATGCGCGCGGCGCCGTTATGAAAACTTCTCGTCAAGATTTTACGGTTAAGTTTTCCCGAAAGAGCGATCGGCCACGCCGGACAGCGGCGGGCCAGACGGGGCATCAATCAGAAACGGAAGGCAGCTCTCGGCTGTGGCGTTGGTAGCGTCGGAGTTAGAGATGCGTGCGAAGCAAAGTATCCTTGGCCTCGTTCACACGGGCGGCGAGGTACGTCGAGCCCCCCTGGTCGGGATGGAGTTTCTTCATCAGGGTGCGGTGAGCCCGGCCGATGTCGTCACGCGACGCGCCCGGCTGCAGGCCAAGGATCTGATAGGCCTCCTCGTTCGTCATTTTGCCGCTCGCCGCCGTACGGCCCTGCCCCCCTGCCCGGTCGCCCTGTGCGTCCTGACGCCAGGCGGGAAAACGGCGGTCCAGATAGCTTTCAAGTAGGGCTACGCTTTCGGCATCGAAGCTCGGGACCATCGCGAGCAGCTGCGGCAGGTCGAACTCGTCGAGCATGCGGCCGGCCTGCGGTCCGGCCACGATCCGGCCCGTGAGCACGCCGCTGCCGTGATCGAGGCTCATGTCGAGATATTGCGAGCGCACCCGCGAGCTTTGTCCCTGCGTGCGCGAACCGCCGAACATGCCGCCGAAATTGGGTAGGCCGGTCGTCCCGAACGGCGACCAGCCGAGCAGTCCGGCACCGAAGATGCCGAGCGGAATGGCCACCGCCAGTTCGCCCCGCACACCGGTGAAGGCCGCAACGGCAAGCGCGAGCACCCCGCCGCCGATCTTGATCGCGCGCGCGAGCACGGCAGGATTGGCCGCACGAAACATCTGCAGCGCGGAATAAAGGACGACAACGGCGACGACGCCGGCGATCAGAGTTGGCATGCCCGGAATATAAGCGGCCCGGCGGCAAAAAGCATGCGAAGCTTGGTCTCGCTCCCTGACCCGCTGACCATCCCGGCGCACTGCGTTTCGCGAGGCGCCCGGAGACGTTGCTTTGCTCGCCCCGAAAGCAAGCAATGACAACATCACGGCAATCCCAGCAAAGCCGTTCGGGACCGAACTCTCCATAAGGCGGGAAACCCGCTCCGGTTCAGAACATGATCGGTAGGGTTCGCACGCCCGCCGTTGCACCTGCTCACGACTGCAACCAGTCTCGGATAGACCGAAGCTGAAAGCGCAGGCGCGGAACCTCGACATCGGTTCCAAGCCATCCATCGGATGCGGTCGATGTTTTCAAGGACCTGTCCCGGTTTCTTCGTTATGCTGCGCGAAAAGCCTGGTTCAAGGGCGCAAGCGCAGCCTCTGTCTTTTTGGGAGCGCGTCATGGAGAAGCGTCCACAGCGGCCTGCCGCGAGCCGAACCGAGCCTCAGCCCTATTGCGATGTTTGGCGCACCACCGGACGGTCGAAGCTGCTGCTGTCTTCGATGAGTCGCGGCTGGTCGGGCCTGTCGGCCGAATTGCGGGCTCATGGCAAGAGCGTGATTCCCTGGCGTTGTGCGCCATCTGACGTCGAGGTCTTCGTCGATATCCGCGGCAGCGGGTCGCCGGTCACCCGACGGGCCGCCGGGATCGAAGATCGAAATGTCACGCGCCGGGGTACGGTCTGGCTGTCTCCTGTGGGCTGGCGAGACGGCTTGATCGACATCGCCGACGATCTGCCCGAGATCATGCATATCTACCTCACCCCGAGTCAGTTCTCGCCGAGCAAGCTCGGCGTCGACATCGATGAACTGGCGCTTGGCTCGCTGCGATATGAAAGCGCGTTCGAAGATCCCCTGCTGTGCGAGATGGCCCGTGCTATCGCGTCGGAACTGCAGGCTGAAACCTCTACCGGCAGGCTGATGGTCGAGTCGCTGGCCAACAGCATCGCGGCAAGGCTGGTTCAGAGATACATGAATCAATCGACCGCGCGGTCGGCCGCCTTTTTCGCAAGAGCGGGGCTCGACCGACGCAAACTGTTCCGTGTGCTGGACTACATCGAAGCGAACCTCGAGGGTGATCTCACCCTGGATCGCATGGCGTCGATTGCCTGTCTGAGCCGATACCATTTCGCGCGGGCGTTCAAGCAAGCCTTGGGACATTCGCCGCATCGTTACGTCAGCACCAGACGCCTCGAGCGCGCGAAAGCCATGCTGCTGCAGCATGATCAGCCGCTGGTCGACATCGCGCTGGCGCTCAGTTTTTCCAGCCAGGCCAATTTTACTCGCGCTTTCAGGCAGGCTACGGGGATGGCACCCGGCCAGTATCGCCACGAGTTTCTTGGATCACGGCAACATGACTCGTCACTGGCCGACGTCAAGCGGGCACTTCCGGTTCTACCGTGATTCACGGCCGTGCGGCCTCCCGCAACTGCCAACCGTGGCAAAGGAAACCTGATGGCGAGAGACGGACTGATCAGCCTTCGCAGCAATGTTGGACCGAAGCAAACCGCCGACCGGCTCAAGGCCGAACTTGAGGCGAGCGGGCTGACGCTGTTTGCGCAGATCGATCATGCCGCGGGTGCCGCGGCTGCCGGCCTCGCGCTGCGTCCGACCGAGGTCTTCGTCTTCGGCAATGCGAAGGGCGGCACGCCCCTGATGCAGGCAGCGCAGACCATCGGGATCGACCTGCCGCTCAAGGCGCTGGTCTGGCAGGACGAGGCCGGCGACTGCTGGCTCTCCTACAACGATCCGGCCTGGCTCGCGGAACGGCACGGCATTGCCGAAGCGACCAGGCAGGTCTCAGCCAACATGTCGACGCTGCTCGGCACAATTGCAAAAGTCGCGACGTCGGGCCAAGCCTGACGCGCCGCCGCGCTATTTCATCTGGCCGATCAGCTTGGCCGCGCCGCTCGTGGTCTTCGCCAATTGCAGCAGCGCCTCGCGGCCGCCGGCCGCGTAGGCTGCGGCGGCACGCAGCAACTCGCGGAGCTGCGCGGCCGCGCCGGGATCGAACCTGCACCATGCGCCGCCGGTCAGCCGCGCGATCTCGCGAAACGTCTGCTCGGCGGTCGCGTCCGAGCCCTCCTGGAACATGAAGACCGGCACCTTGAGCAGGCCGAGCTCGCCGGCCTTGGCGCAGAGGTCGTCGGCGCTCTCCTCCATCGCGTCACCCACGAACACCAGCGCACGCACCGCCGAGGCGACCGCCTCGCGGCGTGTCTCCGACAGCACCTTGCCGATCTGGGTATTGCCGCCCTGGCAATCGATCTTGCTCATCAGCCGCGCGAGCTGCGCGCTGTCGGAAATCCATCCGGTGGCACGGCACTCGTTGAAGCCGCGATAATAGACCAGGCGGATATCGAGGCTGCCGAGCGCGCCGGCTTCGCGGAACATGTCGGCTTGCAGCGTGCACGCCATGTCCCAGGTCGGCTGGCGGCTCATGGTGGCGTCGAGCGCGAACACCAGGCGACCGCGTGCGCCGGCGCGATGCGGCGACATCGCCCGCGCCTTCGCCACGAACGCGGCGATGTCGTTCGCGCTCGATGTCGGCACGTCGGGCGCGTTGGCCGGACGTACATCGCTTCCGGATGTCGGTTTGATTATCTTGCCGGCCATCAGCGCTTGCCTCGTACAGCAAACACTATGTGGGCCGCCATATCGGATCGGTCAACGTGGCGGGCCTGCCCGGCAGCCCCGTCAATTCGTGACCGACGGATCCTTCTTGGTCTCGGTCTTGGTCAGCGAGAGCGACTTCTTGAGCTTCTCGGTCAGGGTCTGAGGCTTCTCGACCGGCACGTAGAGCGAGACCGGACCAGGCTCCAGAATCTTTGGCGGCGCATTCCTGGTGTCGACCGGCGCAATCGCGCTGTCGGTGTCGGCCAGGAATTTATCGAGCATGGCCTGGATCGAGTCCTTGGCCTTCTCGGGGCCGGTGTCGCGCATGTCGTTGTGCTGGAAGTTGGTGTTCACGACAGTGATGCCGGCCTTCTCGCACTCCTCCTCGTCCGGCACCACGCCGGGATCGGGCTTGAACTGCTGATCATGCGAACGGAACGAGAGAATCTTGAACTTGCCGTCGGTCATGAACGGCACACGCAGATTGTCCAGCGTGACGACCTTCTTGATCTCGTCCGGATACTGCTTGGCGAAATACATCGCGATGTCGCCGCCATTGGAATGGCCAACCATCGTCAGCTTGCTGTAGTCCGCGTTCGGCTGACGCTTCTTCATCTCCTCGATCGCGAATTTGATGTTGGTGATGCCGCGCTGATACTGCGGCAGCCGCCCGACATAGAGCTCGCCGACCTTGGTCACCATCGGTCCATCCGACGGCAGGTCGTTCTGAATGCTGATGGTCAGATAGCCGCGCGCCGCGAACACGTTCGCGAGGAAGGAATATTCGGTGAATTTGACGGTATTGCCATGATTGAGGATCGCAACCGGAAGCTTGATCATGCCGGCGTCGGCCTGCATCTCCTTGTCGAAGCGCACGGCAACATCGACCGCGACCGGCCGCTCATCGCGCGTCGGATCCTTGAACATGAGAGTTTCGTGACGGATCGCCCACTTGCTCGCGGTGAAGTACGCCGCCGTGATGACCACGGAGAGAGAAAGCAGAACGAGAATTCCACGCTTCATGACGTCCTCGAGGTGCCCGCCTTTTCAGGGCTATTCTTGGCCGGAGACTCTTCGGCCTCCTTTTGAGAATATATGTCACAGCGCCGTGACAGGAAGTCTAAATGTTGGGACTTCGCAGCACGTTCATTGTGCGGT
Source organism: Bradyrhizobium mercantei (assembly GCF_001982635.1). GTDB lineage: Bacteria > Pseudomonadota > Alphaproteobacteria > Rhizobiales > Xanthobacteraceae > Bradyrhizobium > Bradyrhizobium mercantei. The sequence continues at coordinate 377,299 of NZ_MKFI01000001.1, forward strand.
GCACACAACCTTTGTGCAATCGCTTCTGGCGCTGTAGATCTGCGGCACGATGATACCTCAAGGCCACCCGACGAATAAGCCACGGCTCGGATAGCCTAGGAAAACCGGATTTGGCCAGCTTTGTTCCGGCATATTGGCGATGAAATGGCCGAAAGCTCCGCAAGACTACCGTGCTTTCGGAGCTTGCTGAAGTGACGATCGTCATCTGACATATGCTCGTCGCCGGGAACCCGGCCTCGATCGCCACCCGCCGAGATGCCTGGCGGGGTTGTCGCCGATTATGTCGTGGAGTTCCAGCGGCTTATTGACCGCCCGAGATCGGCAAGCCCAATTACCCGGCGTCCGGTTCAGACCGGAGGCGAAATCCCCCGCAAGACGTCCCTGAAGACGCCGTACTGCGCTTGGAACGCCTGCGGGCTGTAGTCCTGGTAATATCCCGCGGTCACCACGACGACGAGATCGAGCTCGGGGACGATGCGGATCGACTGCCCGCCCCGCCCCAGCGCGCCAACCCAGTTGACCTTGTGCCCATTGAGCGAGGTCTGGCCGAGCCACCACAGGTATCCGTAGGATTGATGGCCCGTGGCCTTGAGCTTTGCAGCCGTCGAGGTCTCGACCCATGCCTGCGGGACGATCTGGCGGCCGTTCCAGCGGCCACCCGCGAGAACAAGCTGGCCGATCTTTGCCATGTCGCGCGGCCGCAGCCGCAATCCGCCACCGGCGTCGGTGTCACCCTTGCGGCGCTTCCACTCCACGGCCGTGATGCCAAGAGGCTCAAACAACACCTCCCGAGCAAATTCGTCTAGCGGGCGTCCGGTCGCCTTGCGCACGATGGCCGATACGAGCGCGAGCGCGCCGGTGTTGTAGAAGAACTCCTGTCCCGGCGGGGCCGTCGCCGGAAGACCGAGGACGTACCGGCAGGAATCGGGCGACCTGTTCATGCGCGCCTCGTCGTTGTCCTCGTCTCCCGTCTCCGGTGTCGCCTCCACCCACTTCTGACCCATCGACATTGTGAGTGCGTGCACCAATTTGAAACGGTCCCGCTCAGGGGAACGCAGATCGGACAGTTCGGGGAAGAAATTCAGGATCGGTTCGTCGACGCTGGCGATCAGGCCGCGATCGATCGCGATACCTGTTGCGAGCGACGCGACGCTCTTCGAGACCGACTTCATGTCGTGCAGCGTATCGGCATCGAAGACGACGTTCCTCAGCTTGCGGTTGTCCACCTCGTCGGGACCGCTGAAGTACCGCTCGAACACCAGGCTGCCTCCGCGCGCGACGAGGACGGAGTGCACGTTGGTAGTCTTCGCGAGGCGATCGGCCATCCTGCACAACGCACCGCGATCGACGAGCTTGTCCTCATCGACGGAGGCAACGGGCCATCCGTCGTCTCGCGCGACCGGAACACCGCAGCCGTCGGTCGGTTCGGCACACAGCGGCAAGGTGGCGAGCGGCGCCAACGCAGCTCCGCCGAGCAGTGACATGAATTGGCGCCGTTCCATTCGATCCTCGCTTCGCAGTTTGCGACCGCCCAAACCGATCGTTCGCAAAACCTGCCCGAGAATTTCAGTCCGCGCTCGCCGGCTTCAGAATTCGGCTGGCCGATTCCTCAGGTCCTGCTGGCCGATTCCTGGGCGGTCGTCCGGTTTGCCCGCCTCGGACGCGTGTTTCGCCAGCGCAAGCCGCCTGAATTCTGTCGGCGTCAGGTCGGTGGCGGCCTTGAAGGCCCGGTTGAACGGGCCGATCGACTGGAAGCCGGCGTCCATGGCGATGGTCAGCACCGGCACCTGCTTTTGGGCGGGATCGGCCAGGGCGGCGCTGGCATCCTCGAGCCGATAGTGATTGAGGAAGGCATTGAAGTTGCGGTGCCCCAAGCCTTCGTTGATCAACTGCCTCAGCCGATACTCCTGAACGCCGAGTTCGGCGGCCAACAAACCGATAGTCAATCCTTCGCGCCGATAGGCGCGTTCCACGGTCATCAGCCGCTTTAGCCGGCGCAACAATTCGGCGTCGACCGCGGGCGGCCTGTCCTCTCCTTCAAGTGGCTTTGTGCTGGCACCGCTGGGAATTCCAGCCGCTACGGGCAGCAGGACGGGTGCTTGCTCCGTTGAGGCCGCCTGAAACCGGCTCCATGCAATCAGCCCCAGCAGCGCCCACAGCACGAATCCGTTGGCGACGCTCCAGGCGGAGGAACTGGCAATCAGGTCCGGCCAAAACTTGTGAAAAGAACCTGCGATGCTCCAGGCCACTGCGCCGAGCAGGACCATCACTCGCAACCGCCGACGTCCCGCCACCAGGTCCGCCCGCCATGTCGTGAGCGTCTGTGCCGCCGCCAGGACAGCGAGGCCAAGATAGATGACCGACATCGTCTGATCGAGATCGCCCCTGAGCGCGCCTCTTGTGGGCCAGACGTCAAACAACTGGACACCGACAACGCCGACCAGCACGGCGCCGTGCCAGGGCCGGAGCACGAAATCATCATCGAAGGTCGCGCGCGCCCAGAGCCAGAACAGGACCGCTCCGCTGCTCGACAGCGCCAGCAGGATCAGGGCCCAATATGGCCATGGCCGCGGAAATCCCGGTGCCCCGGAAATTGCGGAAGCGGCGGTGGCGACCAGCACCGCGGCGCCGAGGCGAGCCGCCGTATCACGGCGATCGCGCAGCAACACGGCTGCGATCAGCAACGACAATCCGACGATTGCGCCCCGACCGCCCAGATCGATCGCCGTCAACGCGCTGCTGCTCACGATCGGGATCGCTCCATCCGGCATTCCTGAGTGAAGGCTTACAGGGGAAGAGTTCCGTGCATCAAGGGCCGGCGTAATCAGCGCCGGTCCTGTCCACTCAGGCGGTCATACAAGGATGACGCAATCCATTTGCAGATGGCGCCGACCACGACGCCCGCGGCGGTATCCGCAAGGCGCAACAAGGGTTGTTGCCAGGCCGTTTCTGGATGTTCGGCGGCAACGATCATGATGACCGCCGTGGTGATCGCCAGCAGACCGATTTCGTTGCGGCGGCCGGCCAGCATCAACAGCAAGGTGCCGATCACGATCAACACCGACAGGCCAAGCGAATTGGCGGCAAAGAGCAGCAAGTAGATCTGGCACAGCGCGAAGCTGATAAAAGTCGCAAGGATCCGCGATGTCGCAGCCGACCGGCTTTGTTCGAGGGTATCCCTGAACACGAACACCGCCGATATCACCGCCCAAAGGATTCCAACCGGCTCCGCGGGCCGCCCCATCAGGAGAGGGGTTATCCAGGTTACGACCGTGCATGTGACGAAAGCAGTGATCGCGAGATCAACGGCGTGCAGGACATCCCAGGTCGACAACCGCTCCAAATCGCCCCCGAGCGCACGCGCACAATTTCGGAATATTGGAAAAATACCGGTGAGTTGCCCGACGTGTCAAGTAGCCTGGTCGAACGCTGGCCACCACCGGCTGCTTTGCATGGGGTTGTTTTCGATATTTTGGCCACGCGCCTCCCGCGCGGGCGACGCGGAGAGCGGCCCCTGCGAATTCACGATCGCTAGCTGCCGATGATGTCGTCGACTTCGAGCGGCTTGTCGACCTGGCTGAACCACTCGGCCCGGTTGGCGGCCCGGCGGCGGCCGCGCTCGTCGAGCGGCAGCTTGAGCTGGCGGAGCAGGCTCATCACCTCCTCCCGGGCGGTGACGTGCCCGAGGCTCGGGCGGGTGCCGAGGGTCGCCTCGTCGATGTCGTCGAGCGCGGTCAGCCCGCGGGGGAAGAACTCGCGATAGACCACCCGTTCGGCAAAGCCGTCGACCGCCCGGAACCCGAGCTGCAGCGACAGCTGCTTCAGGCCGTCGGCGACCAGCTGCTTGTTGCGGGAGCCGAGCATCGACAGCCGGTTGCGCACCACGATCCAGTCGGTCGAGGCGCCGTCGAGCTGGCGGCGCTTGCGCCTGGTGTCGCGCACCATCTCGGCGTAGTGGCTCTCCCCGGTCACCGCGTAGGTCGCGGGATCGACGGTGCCCAGCACGTCGAAGTCGAGGAAGCTGTCGTTGATCGGCGTCACCAGGGTGTCGGCCATCGAATGCGCGAGCCGCATCAGGTAGCTGTCCGACCCCGGGGTATCGATGACGATGAAATCATAGGCATGTTCCACCGCGCTCACCGCTTCCATGAACTGCTGGAATTCGGCGTTCTCGTTCTCCTCGATCTGCATCGTCTCGCCGTACTTGATGCAATGGTGCGCGGGGAGTTCGAGGTCGAGCCCGGAGCGCCGGGCCCAGGCCTGGCGATTGCTGATGTAGCGGGTGAAGCTCTGCTGGCGGCAGTCGAGATCGATGCTGGCGACGCGCTGACCGGCCTTCAGGAGCGCGACGGCGATATGCAGGGCGGTGGTCGACTTGCCCGAACCGCCCTTCTCGTTGCCCAGCACAACGACATGCGCGGAGCCGGCTTGACCCTGACTGGCCTGAACTAACATGATTCAATCCCGGCAATGATCTTCAAATCGCGCGCCGCTGCGGTCAAGTGAAATGCATCACTCCAAGTGGAAATCAATCGCGGCCGTCCTTAATGATGAATCGCGCAACGCTGCTGCGTCGATCGGCGGCACGACACGTGCGCGCCACGCGCGTCCGGGATCGGGTAATGCTTATCGCGTCGGTTTGCCGAGTGCGGCCCGGTCTTGGTAAGGTCCGTGACCTGCCGAATGCCAACCGTTCCACCTCAATTCGTCCCACCCAGATTGCCTCACGAGCCGAGACCAGATGCCGAGAAATCCCACCGTCGTCCGCACCGTCCCTGCCCTGCGTCGCGCCGTCGACGCCTTGCGCGCCAAGAAGGCGACCGTCGCGCTGGTCCCAACCATGGGTGCGCTCCATGACGGCCATGTGTCGCTGGTGCGGCTCGCCAAGCGCCGCGCCAAGCGCGTCGTCGTTTCGATCTTCGTCAACCCGACGCAATTCGCTCCCACTGAGGACTTCGGTTCGTATCCGCGCACCTGGAAGGAAGACGTCGCCAAGCTCGCCGCCGAAGGCGTCGACCTGATCTGGCACCCCGAGGTGAAGGCGATGTACCCGGACGGCTTCGCCACGCGGATCGTCCCGGAGGGACCGGCGACCGCCGGGCTCGAGGATCGCTTCCGGCCGCATTTCTTCGGCGGCGTCGCCACCGTGGTCGGCAAGCTGTTCACGCAGGTCCGGCCCGACGTCGCGATCTTCGGCGAGAAGGACTTTCAGCAGCTCCGGGTCGTGACCCAGATGGCTGCGGACCTCGACCTCGGCGTCAAGGTGATCGGATCCAAGACGGTGCGCGAGCGCGATGGTCTCGCGATGTCGTCGCGCAACGTCTACCTCTCGCCGGAGGAACGCCGCGCGGCCCCCGAGCTCAACCGTGCGATGAAGCAGGCGGCCGGCCGCCTGCGCGCCGGCGAGGACACCGCAACCGCAATGGCCGCCGGCGCCGCTGACATCACCAAGGCCGGCTTCGTGCTCGATTATCTCGAGGTTCGCCACGCCGCCACCCTGGCGCCGATCGGCTCGCTGAAGGACGGCCCGATGCGGATGCTGGTGGCGGCACGGATCGGCAGCACGCGCCTGATCGACAACATCGCGGTGTAGGTGGCATCGGGAAAAGTGTGATGTCGTTCGCTTGCGCGGGGGCCGCGGCGCAGGGATGATCGCGGCTTTCAGGGGCGATCGGAATGGTCAGTTACTTCAGGCAAGGCATTCTTCTCGGCGTCGCGCTATTGGCCGCTGGCCTGGTGCAGGCGCAGACCCGGCCGCCGGTCGGCGGGGTCAATTCGGCACCCGGCGCGATGATCTTCTATGTCGCGCATGGTGCGCCGGATACCTGCGGCCCGGGCTGCTCGGACTGGATCGCCGCCGAGGGCGCCGTGCAATGGGACACCTACAAGCGCCTGCTCGCGATCCTCGACCGGCAGAACGGACGCAAGTTGCCGGTGGTGATCAACATCAAGGGCGAATCCAACCTGAATGTCGCCTCCAGCCTTGGCCGCATCCTGCGCGATCGCGGGATCGATGCCGCGGTCGCGGCGACCGAGGTCGAGGCCTGTACCGGCAAATCCGACGAGGAATGCTTTGCTCTGAAGCGGCCCGGCGGCCCGCTGGATGCGAAGGAGAAGCTGACCGGCATTGCCTGCGATCTGGCCTGCGTGCTGGTGCTGTCGGGCGGCGTGCATCGCAGCCTGCCGGCGGGCAGCCGGGTGGTGCTGAGCGGCATGGCGATCCACAACCGGCTCGCCCCGAACGTCTCAGCCGAGCATCGCGAGAGCCTGACCTCGATCTTCACCGACCAGTTCCGGCGATATCTCGGCGAGATGGGGATCGATCACGAGCTGCTCGACGTCGCCGTCAGCAATGCCGGGGGCGGCCGCTATGTCGAGATCCCGGCCTCCGAATGGGGCCGGCTGCATCTCGTCACTCAGTAATTGCCGAGCCGATTGCTCAGAGCAAGCCGAGGTCACGCAGCTCGCGGCGCATCGGCTCGGGCATCGACGCCACGCTGGCCGCGCTCGACTTGGTGAGGTCTGCGGGTGCGGAGTCCGCAGTCAGATAGCGCCAGCCCTGGAACGGCCGCATCGGCCGGGGCGAGACCGCGATCACCTTGGGCTGCATCACGATGCGGCAGCGTCCGATGCCGTCCTTGTCGCGGAACGGCTCGATCGCGACGATCTTCTCGCGCGCGGCGATCTCGCCACGGATCACCCAGTACAGCGAGCCGCCGGCGAGGATCTCCTCCTCGCGCTTCGGGGTCATCCGCGTGATGTGGACGTGACGGAGCGGCAGGCCCTTTTTCTTCGCTGTCGCCATCCGTTCGGCGACCCAGCCCTTGAGTTCCTTGACGGAGTCGCAACCGACGGCGAGCCTGATGAGATGAAGTGGCATACGGCGGATGTAGCGGCCGGCGCGCGCTTTGAAAAGGGAGCGCTGCCGGCAGCGGTGGATATCGGGATTAGCGCGCGGAATCGTGCAACGACGACCGCTCAAGCGGCCGTCATCACGCTCATTCCTGGTTTGCGGCCGCCGGCGCGCTCGCCGCGGCAGGCGGCGGCGCAGGCGCCGCGGGTGCAGGTGCAATCTGAACCGGACGCTTCGCGGCGGGCGGCCGTTTGGGCGCCGGAGCCGCGGCAGCCCGGGCGGCCGGCGGCGGTGCCGCAGCCGCCGGCTTCGCCGGTACGGGCGTCATGATGCTGATCGGCGGGGTGTCCGCCGAGCTCGGAAACTCCGCATTGGTCGGCTTGCCCGTGGGCATCGACGGCGGCAGCGCCGCGACCAGGCCTGCAGCCGATGGCTGGGCCGCGGCCGGCGCGTTCCAGGCCCCCGCGTAGCGCGTGATCAGGTTCTCGTAGGTGCGCTCGTTCATGTTGGCGATAATCTGATGGTTGTCGCCGAGCGAGCGAAACGCGGGACATGCGGTCGGCGTGCAGTGGTCGCGCGCCATCAGCGCATAGGCCACCAGGCCGTAGCGATCATGCTCGATGGCGCGGCGCAGCGCCTGCAGCTCGGTGGTCGAATTGCGCTCCGCGGTTGCGAGGTCGCCCAATGCGGTCAGGCGCGAGACCTGCGCGGCGGCGTAGCTGACCGCCGCCGCGGCTGTATCCGATGAACCGAACAGCACCTTCTCGCAGGCGTTGAGGACGGCATCTCCGGCGAGGTCGTCGACGCAGGCGAGCGCCGGCACGGTCTGGCCGGTCAATTGCGCCGTGCGGGTCTCGGCCGGCGCGGCCGGTCCGCCCGGCCCGAAGCCACGGATCGTGGCGGCCACCGCAACCGCGATCGACAGCAGCGTGATCACGGTCAGCGCGCCGTTGGCGACGGATTTTTCCGCGCGCAGCAGCGTCACCAGAACGACGATCCCAAAGAACCCCGCTGCGGCCAGCGTCAACCACATCGGGAAGGTCGGTGAGCGCCAGATCTGGTCCAGCGAGGAAGCCCAATTCATGCGCGATGTCCCTCAACGCAGCGTAAGCACAATCTGCGACGGCGAACGCCGCCACCCCGACGTCCAACCTTCAGCACAATGGGTCTGCGAACAGGGCCTTTTGACGGCGACGGCGCGGAACCCGCTGCTGCCACCGGCTTGCGCACAACTCCGTCAGGTCAGCGCGAGCTGACTCTCCTTGGCCACCCGTTCGAAAGCTTCGGTCGAGCTCTTGATGCGATACTGGCAGTCGTCACCGTCGGTCGGCAGCAGGCGGATCACCTCATAGGTGCCGCTCGCAGCGGGGCGCGCCACGTTGCTGGCCGTGAAATAGACGATCTCGCCAATCGAGTACTTATGCTTCAACGCCCTCTCCATTTTCTTAGAGATTGCTGGCCGAGCTGACAGTCCCGCTAGCTCAAGCCGGCATTTTGAGAACCCTGCGGCAAGCTAGCACATCGCACCGCCCCAAATCCAGCAGGATTGAGGCATGGCGAAGGTGCAATTATTTCAGGTTTTTCAGGGCGATAGGCGGCAATTTACGTGCCAGCTGGAAATTGCCCGCCGAGCCCGGCTGGAACCCGGTTCCAGCGGTTCAGGCGGTATGCGGCAGCTTGCCGTTGGGGCTCGCGCCATCGACCGCGGCCGGAAGCGCGTGGGCGAGCACCTGGGACAGCTGGTCCACCGGAATGTTGAACCTGGCGGCGAGCTGCTTGACGGTGTCGCTGCCCAGCACCTGCTGGAGCTGGTCGGCCGTGATCGGCAGGTTCTGGCCGGTGCCGATCCAGGATTTGACCTGCTCGCCGAGTCCGGCCTGCTCGAGCTTGGCGACGATCGCGGACAAGCCGCCCTGCCCGCCATTGCCCATCACCTCGCCGAGCACAACCGGGATCACCGCCGCCCCGAGTTGCCCAAGCATGCCTTTCAGCTCCGGCGAATTCTCCAGGGAATCGAGAATGCCCATAGCGTAAGTCCTTTCACGACTTGCAAAACCAGCCGTTCGGATTCGACGCCTTCGGCCCCGCGGCGTCAAGCCGCGATCTTTGCCGCCGTTGTCACAATTCGGCAGTGCTGCGACCGTCAGGCATCCTCGAATCGCTCGATCCGCAGCGTCTCGGCAAGGCCGTCGCGGGTCCATTCCTGGAATGCCGGAAGCGCCATCATGGCGTCGACATAATGCTTCGCCTCGGGCTTCACCGGGATCGCGTAGGTGCGGAAGCGATGCACCACGGGCGCGTACATCGCATCCGCTGCGGAGAAGGCCCCGAACAGGAACGGGCCCTGCTTGCCATAGCGCGCATAGCAATCGGCCCAGATCTCCTCGATGCGCGCGACATTGGCCCGCGCATCGTCCGACAGCGCGACGGCGCGGATCGGCCGGTGCAGGTTCATGCCGCATTCACTGCGCAGCGGCACGAAGCCGGAGTGCATCTCGGCCGAGATCGCGCGGGCGTGTGCGCGCGCGGCACGGTCCGCCGGCCACAGCTTGGCCTCGGGGAATTTCTCGGCGAGATATTCGATGATCGCGAGCGAGTCCCACACCGTGACGTCGCCGTCGATCAGCGTCGGCACCTTGCCGGCCTTGCTGAAGGAGAGGATGCGGTCCTTGTCGGTCTGGTCGGTGTAGAGCGGAACGAAGATTTCCTCGAACGGGATGTCGTTGGCGCGCAGCGCGAGCCACGGGCGCATCGACCATGACGAATAGTTCTTGTTGCCGATGACGAGCTTGAGCATTGGTTGGGGAATCCTGTTGCCAGCGTAGTTTGCCATAGTGCATTGCACGCGTTCAACCTGTACATCACGCAGGATGCGGGCGCGGAGCGGCTGCCCGCGCGTTCACGAAGGAAGGCCCCATGACCGGCTATTGGGCCGACATCCTAGCCGTCAGTTTCTTTGCGCTGGAGTGGCTAGTCTACGCCATCACGCTGGAGCACACCGCGTATGGGCGCGACAGCCTGTCGGCGCGGATGCATGTCTATCGCGAGATCTGGGTCAGGAACCTGCTCCACCGCGACGCGCGGATGGTCGACATGCAGATCATGGCCTCCTTGCAGAACGGCACCGCGTTCTTTGCCTCCACCAGCCTGATTGCGATCGGCGGCGCGCTGGCGCTGCTGCGCGCCACCAGCGACGCGCTCGCCGTGCTCGGTGCGTTGCCGGTCAACCTCACGCCCTCGCCTGCCTTGTGGGAGATCAAGTGCATCGGGCTGATCCTGATCTTCATCTACACCTTCTTCAAATTCGCCTGGGCCTATCGCCTGTTCAACTATGTCGCGATCCTGTTCGGCGCGATGCCGCCGGCCGGCCAGCGCGATACGCCCGAGGCGGAGGCCCATGTGATCCGCACCACCCGCCTGTTCGAGACCGCGGGCCGGCACTTCAACCGCGGTCAGCGCGCGTTCTTCTTCGCGCTCGGCTATCTCGGCTGGTTCGTCAGCCCGTGGGTGCTGCTCGCCACCACCGCCGCGGTCGTGATCGTGATCTGGCGCCGGCAGTTCGCCTCGAACGCCTGGCAGGCGATGGGAAGTTGAAGCCGAGCCTTCCGTTGCCATGGTGTTCACCGGCGCACGGTGATTTCCGGCATTGATCTCACGTCGTCCCTGCGAAAGCAGGGACCCATAACCACGGCTTTAGGTAAGGGCGCGACGCTGCGGCCCATGCATCGTACAACGCGAAGATCGGTGGTTACGGGTCCCGGCTCGCGCTTCGCTTGGCCGGGATGCGACGCGCAGTTTCGAGTGACACCCCTGGGCAATTCCGGGATTGACTGGGAATGGGTGGGAAGTGGCGGATTTGCAAAGGCTTAGCCGAGCGGCGGCGCACTTTCACAATAGGCCGCCGTGCAAGATCGAATGTCACCAGGGCCGCGCGGCGTACACAAAAACATCGATAAATCGCGCGGCGACGATACGAACTCGACTTGCGGCTGCGAACGTCGCGAGTCCGAGTTGAAAGTCCTTTAAAGCAAGCACAAGTCCGAGCTTCAGCGCTGCATGCGGCGGCGAAACTCGGACTCGAACCTGCGCTCCGTCAGGCTAACAGCGGGGAGCGATCTTGAGGCTAATTTGCTGCCGCTTATGGACGCTCCGCGAATAACGAATCAACCAGTCCGTTTATTCTGGAAACTGGTTGCACGCCCCTCCGTTACCATCGAGCACCAAAAGGGCAGCCTTGCCGATCTGGACATACTCAAAATCAGTACAGCCACGCGACACGCTCTCGAACGAGCGCTTATAGGTCGGCCAATTGTCCGACGGTACCTCTAACCCGGATCTCTCGCACCCTGCCAATTCACCCCACACTTGTTGTCCAACGCCGGTGGCAGCTCCCTGCCTAATTCCCGGCCTGTGTGACCAATTGACGGTCATGCACAACACAGCATAGTTGCAGGTCTTTCTTGCATCCCTGCAGCGAGCCTGCACTTCCGTCGTGCTTATCAAGGCCAAGTTGATTCCGAAAAGGAGACCCAGGGCCACCCCACGCCTAAGCATCACGATCACTCCCCAAATAGTCCTTGCCAAGCTGAAATATCGAGAAACAATTTTCAATACCATCACTCCTGGACATCAGCCAATGGTTGTTCGCCCGGTCGATAGGCAAAGCCGGGGTCGACACCTTCGGGCACCATGACAGTCCGCCCACTGACGATATGCGGCATAAGGCGCGACGGAGCTCGGCGCGCGGATGCGTCTGGCCGCTTCCTGTGCAGTCCTTGCGTAGCAGCGGCGGGTCGGCGAAACAGAGACTGATCGTCGTGCGGATCTCCCTGCCAGGGTTGGCCAGCGGTGGCAGCGTTTCGCGACGCTGTTGCCCCCAACACTGGCGGGGCTGCATTCATTTGAATAGACCTTATCGAGGAAGGGGGAACGAAAAACCACGACAGGTGTCAGCGCCAATGTTTTCGCCGACTTCTATTTTGGAGGCCTAGATGGCAGATGATAAAAAAGACCGGGGATTGGCTTTTGCCAAGGATGCCGTTGTGTTGGTCCCGCTAGTGGGATCGGCTTTAGCCATGTCATGGGAGGTTGGCTCCTTCTTCCCAATTGGCTTGTCAGCGTTCTCTCTCTTCAGTGTCACTGAGCATCTGGCGTTTGCGATTCCGGCACTTCCATTTGCCATCTTCACAGCGGTTTCTCTGCTCGTGGGCGATGTTGTCTCAGATTCAATTATTCGCTTCCAGAACCCGATCGAGGCAACCAAGAAGGAGACGCGAAAGCGACCAGCTCGAGTTAGGTGGTTTCGTATCCTCGTTCCCGCTATCGGAATTCTGTTCGCTTCGATTGCCTTCTACTTTAACCCCTCAGCCACCTATGTGGCGTGCGTCGTGGCGCTCGTGCTCATGGCGCTCACGTTTGGGTTCGAGATCGATCCAGCGACGCGCATCCGTGTCATTATGCTGGGCGCTGGCTCGGCCATTCTTATCTTCTCTTTTGCTTTGGGAGTCGATTCTATGAGACAGGTCCTCAACAAAGCGTCCGAAACGACGCTTGAGACCACCGGCGGAACGTTATCGGCAATCATGGTGAGAAGCGGCGAACGCGGCATTTTGATCTACGAGCGCTCGCGGCTAAGGTTTGATTTCGTCAAGTGGGATTCGATCAAATCCACGAGCTGGCAACGCAAACAGCTGACTTTCTTCAGATAGCAACTGATCAGTGTCCCTGACACGCGTCAGGGTTACGCATCCCGGTCGCGCCCCCACAATGTGGCGGCATGTCGGGACAGAAACCAAATTGATCCTTTGCAATCGTCGCGCTGAATTCGTCGGCCGTGGCCACGGGTGTTTGCGCACGGTGTCGGCGCGGAGATCGCCTTCAATTCGGCGGGCCGCGCCGCCGACTGGGACCATGCTGTCGCCGCTCGGTGCGGACGGCCTGGCCAAGACAGTCGACGAGCGTGGCCCGTACAAGGTCGCCGATGGGGGAGCCGACATGGGTTCGGCGCCGGATTCGATCAGCGAACGAATTGTCTTGACCCGGACCGGCAGCGGCCAAGGTGTCGGTAACGGCGGCGGTTATCATGCGTCTGGTGTGCTGCAATTCCGGACACCTAACGCAACGGATTATCCGGTTTTGGAAATTTTAAGGGCCTACGTATGCGTCCTGATGGAGTATCGATCGCGCAGACATCAACCGGATTCCGGGGGGGGCCTACGCCGATGACTGGTCTTACGTTCTTTACCTCAACGGGAAATATCGCCAGTGGCGACATGGTCCTCTACGGCATCCGCCGGTGACTTTGAGCGGCGATCAGGCGGCCTAGGGCCGCCCGCTGGCGGGGTGACAAACAAGCTTGCGTAGGGTGCCATTCGTTTTTGCGCGCGACACGGGACCACAGCGGTTATTGCGCCCGCCCTACGAGGCAAAATCGCGGGGGCTGAAATCGAGATCGAGCACCTTCCATTCGCCGTAGCGATCCCGCGGCAGCATCGCGTAGGGCTGGCAGGCCTGCAGTGCTTCGGTCGCGCTCTTGAGCAGCAGCGGCCCCTTTTCGGATGCGGTGGCTTCGATCAGTACGGGCGATGAGGCAAGCTTGCCGTCGGGCTTCATGAACACCCTGAGCTTGACCCTGACGTCGTCGCCCGTGCTCAGCGTTGGCGGCAGCTTCAAGCAGGTCTTCAGATGGCGGCGGAATTCGGCGGCCACGCTGGAGCCGACGTCGGCCTGCTCGGTGGCGGCGGCGTCGAAATTATCCTTGCCGGGACCGGGGCCGGACGGCGCGTCGGCCGGCGGCTTCACGGAGATGTCGGGCGGCAGGCCGAGCATGACATTGTATTTGACGGACAGGTCAGGCTCGGGCTTGGCGTAGGCCGGCGGTGACGGCGCCGCCTGTTGCGGCGTGGTTGGCTGGGGCGTCATCGGCTGCGGCGTCGGTTGCATCTGAGGCGCCGGTGTCGCGGACGGTGGTTCAGCCGCGGCATGTTGCGGACTAGGGCTGGGCTTGGGCGCCGGCGGCGTCTGCTTCTGTGCCTGCGGCGGATTCTGCTGTGGCGCGGGCGCCTGCGCCGCGGGTTCGGGCTTGGCTGAGTCCACGGGCTTGTCGAGCGACGGCAATCGCAGTTCGGGGGTCGGCGACGGGCTGGGCACCGGATCGGGCGTCACCTCCGAGTTGGCGACCTCCTGCGGCGTCACGATCTCGACCGGCACCGTGTCAGCGGCGACGGGATCGAACTGATGGACCTCCGAATACAGGAAAATCAGCCCGAGCAGCATCAGGTGCACGAACACCGACGCCATCAGATCCGCGTTTGGCCGAAACTTCATCCCACTCGATCACGTCGGTGATGTCTCCCCGCCGGCAATAATACCGGCCGGAACCCGCCTGCCTCAATCCCCATTCGGTCCAAAGCGGCAATCGGCCAGCGGGCAATAGCATGATCCGGATCAGGGCCCAGCCATTTTTCCGCGACCTGCTGCCCAGGCGACGACCCGATGCGCCACGGGGCCAGTCAGCGCGCCTCAGCGCTCCCCATCGCCGAGATCTCGGCCATGTCCTGATCCGACAGCTCGAAATCGAAGATGTCGAGGTTTTCCTGGAGCCGCTCGAGCTTCGAGGTGCGCGGGATCGCGGACACATTCTGTTGCACCAGCCAGCGCAGGGAGATTTGGGCTGATGTCTTGCGATAGCGGTCGCCGATCCGCGCCAGCGCGCGATCGCCCTTGACCCGCCCTTTCGCGATCGGGCTGTAGGCGACGAACGCCATGCCGTGGCGCGCGCAGGCCCCGATCACATCGGCCTGGTCCAGATATGGATGGTATTCGACCTGGTCGCAGGCGAGCGGCTCGGGGCACGCCGCCACCGCCTCCCCGATCAGCGCCGCATTGAAGTTCGAGACCCCGATATGCCGCGCCAGCCCGGCCTGCTTGACCCGCGCCAGCGCGCCGAGCGTCTCGGCTAGCGGCACCTGCGAACTGGGCCAATGCAGCAGCAACAGGTCGACCTCGGTCAGCCGCAGCCGCGCCAGGCTCTCCTTCGCGGCGCGATCGAGATCCTTCGCCATGAAATGCGTGGTCCAGATCTTGGTGGTGACGAACACCTCGTCGCGCTTGACGCCGGAGGCACGCAGCCCCTCGCCGACCTCGCGCTCATTGTCATAGATCTCGGCGGTGTCGATGTGCCGGTAGCCGAGCCGCAGCGCCTGCTCGACAATGCGCGCGCAGGTCCGTCCGCGCAGCTCCCATGTCCCAAGCCCGATCGCGGGGATCTTGGCGCCGTTGCCTTCGACGACATTCATGCGGCCATTATGCGCGCATGACCAGGACCTGCCAACTCACGGTTCGGTTCCGCGGTGGACCGCCACTGCGGCTTACCGCTCCGGCTGGTAACCGTCGGTCAACGTCTTCAGGAAGGCGATGATGTCGGCCTCGTCCTGCGCCGTCATCGCCGGCGTGTCGCCGAGATGGCGCTCGAACGGCGGATCGCTGACGTCGACATTGCCGTGATACTTCTCGGGCAGGTCGTCGTATTTCCGCACCGTCCCGTCGGCGGCACGCGGGAACACCTTCTCCGGATTGGTATCGCGGAAATTATAGAAATCGAGCACCTGCTCGAGGCTGGTGAAGACGCCGTTGTGGAAGAACACGCGGCGCGTTGCCGTGTTGCGCAGGGTCGGCGTCAGAAACATCCCGCAATATTGCGTCTGCTCGGCGATGTCGGTGCGGTACGGGCCGCAGACTCCGAGGTCGAAATGATCGGGATCGCCGTTGCCGGCGAGCGCTGTGTTGCGCGGCGCGCCGAGTGCCTCATACTGATGGTCGGTGAACAGCGGCGGCAGGCCGTCGCGGGTCGGCTGCGAGGTATGACAACCGCCGCAATTGGCCTTCTCCGGATCGTTGAACAGTTGCAGGCCGCGCAGCTCGCTCTCGTTCAGCCGCGCCCTGCCCTCCAGCCAGTAGTCGAACTTGCTGCTGTAGGGATGGAAGCTCGGCTCCTCCACCTGATAGCGCGCAACCGCGAACATCGCTTCCGCGACCAGTAGCCGCGTATTGTCGAAGACACCAGCGCCGAACAGTTCGGCAAAGCGCGGCGCATAGCTCGCCTGGCGCAGCTTCTGCGCCACCACCTCGATGCTGCCGCCGTCCATCTCGTTGGGATCGAGCAGCGGGAAGATCGCCTGGTCCTGCAGCGTGTCGGCGCGGCCGTCCCAGAACAGTCCGCCCTGCGGCACGATGTTGACCGCGGACGCAGCGGTGCCGGTCGCGACCTTCTTGGCGCGCGCCGCCTGCTGGCCGAGCGCGGCCAGTTGCGCAAAGTCGACGACGTTGTCGTCCTCGTCCTTCTCGGGCCCGATGCTGAAATTCGGCTGCCGCTCGAGATAGGTCAGGCCGGGCACGGCGCGCGTCCCTTGCCGGGATTGCGTGGGCCCGCCGAGCATCACCGGCCCGTCATTGGGCGGGCCATAGGCGTGGTCCGGGCTGTGACAGGATGCGCATGACAATGCGCCCGACGACGACAGCGACGCATCGAAGAAAATCTTCTGGCCGAGCTGCGCCATCGCGGACAGCGGGGCCACAGGCGGACGCCTGAGCTGCACCGGGTTCGGGTTGGTCCCCGGAAGCTGCTTTGCATCCGGAAGCTGCTGCGTTTCGACTGCCGCAACGGCGCCGGCCATGCAGAGCAGGCCGGCGCCGAGAAGCCACAGAATGCGGCCGTTCATATGACGTCCAGTGTTCCCAGAGCGTTAGTGGTGGTGATGCTCATCCGGCGGGCTGACAATCACCGTGCCGGCGGTCGGATCGAGGAACAGCGTGTCCTGACGGTACTCGTGGTCCTGACCATGGCCGCGTTCGAAGTCGAACATGTCGGCGATCGATTCGACCTTCTCGTCGAACGAGCCGCCGCCGAGACGCTGGCCGTGCAGCCAGTTGTCCTCGATGAAACGCACCACGGAGGCCTGCGAAATCATCGTGTGGCTGACGTAGTTCCGCTTCGCGAAGGGCGAGATCACCAGGAACGGGGTACGCGTGCCGGGACCGCAGCGGCCGTTCACCGGCTTGCCTTCGAGACCGTTCGGCTGCGTCTGCTTGCCGATGCCGCGGCCGCACTGGCCGGGACCGTTGACCTGGTCGGCGGTCGGATCATACGAGGCGGTGATCGGTGCGACGTACTGGTGGTCGTACCAGCCGTCGGAGTCGTCATAGGTGACGATGACCGCGGTTTCGCCCCACTCCTTCTGCTTCTGCAGGAAGTTGATCAGCTCGACATTGCCCGCCTGCTCGTCGAGCGGATCGGAATTGCCGGGATGACCGTCCTGATAGGCCGGCATCTTGATGTAGGACACGGCCGGGAAGTTGCCGGCCTTCACCGAGGCGTAGAAGTCCTCGAGGTCGTAGGCATGATTGGCCGGATCGACCGTCTTGCTGCCGGGCACGTAGGTGTGGCCGACCGCATTGACCGAGCTCGGACGCGCATGGGTCGGGTTGGCGGTCGACTTGTAGTACTGGAACCAAGCGTGGTGCGGGATGTAGTCCACGATGGTGCCGTTGACGTTGCTCGAGAACGTGCTGCGGCCGCAATTGGTGGTGCCGTTGCTGTTCTTGAGCGTCAGGTCGAAGCCGCCCATGAAGCTGCCCCAGCTGATCTGCTCGGCGTTGAGCAGGTCGCCGATGTTCTTGCTGGTCATCAGGACCTGGCTGGTCGTGCTCGAGCAGGAGTCGTAGGCGGGGTCGGTATCGCCGATCAGGGTCAGGCCGCCCTGGCCGTCGGCGATCGACGACGACGTGCCGACGATGTTCTGCGCACCGTTGGTCTGACCGGACACCACCTCGATCGCGCCGGGCGTCGACGGACCGAAGGTATCGGTCCAGTTGTTGTCGCTCATCGCGAAGTTCTGGGCGTAGTTCCAGAACGCGGTGACGGTGTTGCCGTCGAAATAGCCCATCACCTGCCCGTTGGTGCCGAAGGCGCCGACGCCGCCGGCGGTGCCGCGGCCCGTGAACTCCGGAAACAGGTCTTCCTTGCCGTTGTCCACCGCCTGCTGCTCGGGCGTGTAGGCGTGGTTCTGCGACTTGGTGTTGGCCTGGGTGCGGTCGAGACGGAACGGATTGGTCGCGCCGGTGCCGTTGGCCGGGTTGAGGTTCGGATTGTTGGTCAGCAGTCCGGCGTTGGCGAGGTTGTTCACCTTCGGCGTATGCGGCTTCGCAGTGAAGGGAATGGAGCCGGTCGGATTGGCCGCATTCGGGTAGGTCGCGAAGTAATGATCGAACGAGCGGTTCTCGTTGAAGATGACGACGAGATGCTTGATCGGCGTTGCAGTGTGGATGTCGTGCGGATGACGATGATCGTGATCCCTGTCGTCGTGCGCGGCAGCGCTGCACGCAATTGCAGCGGCAGCAACCAGACAGACTCCGACCGTCGAAAGAAATTTGGCTTTCACGTAGTGCCCCTTGATTTTACAGATTTATGACGTCGACCTGCGACAAGTTAGCCATCGCCGATGACAGCCCTGTGTAAGTTTTGTGCGAGCAACACATCGACACAACGATTCATCATCACGCGTTCGATTCACGCGTCGGTTGCAGCGACTGCGAGCGATGATTGAATCGATCTTGATCTCGATGACGAGGGACGCGCGTCACGAGCCGATCTGCCCGCGCGCATATTGCGTCGGCGACAGTCCGACGTGGCGCGTGAACGCAACGCTGAACGCGCTTGCCGAACCGTAGCCAACGCGCTCCGCGATTTCGGCGATGCCGCTTTCACTCCGACGCAGCATGTTCTTGGCCATCGCCATGCGCCAGGCCAGCAGATACTCCATCGGTGCAACGCCGACGGCGCGGCTGAACCGCTCGAAGAAGGCCGAGCGCGACAGCGCCGCCTGCTTCGCCAGTTGCGCGACGGTCCACGCCCGCGTCGGGCTCTCATGCATCCGCCGGATCGCAACCGCGAGGCGCTCGTCGGCGAGCCCGCGCACCAGGCCGGGCGACGCAGCGGTGCCGGCGGTCGAGCGCAGCGCCTCGATCAGGAGAACCTCGAGCAGACGTGCCAGAACGACTTCGCGCGCGGGACGCCGTTCGCGGAATTCGTCCCGTACGAACTGCATCAAGGTAGCGAGCCGCGGTTCGCCGCGCACATGCACCAGTTCGGGAAGCAGCGACACCAGGAGACCTGCGTCCGGCGAGCCGAAGCTGCAATGGCCGACCAGCATCCGCAGGTCGGTCGGGCCGTGCTGGTCCCCGATTCTGAACTCTCCGGTGGCGAGCGCGACGTGAGGCGTGACGGCACCCGCCCCGGGAGGCGGCGTGAGACTCGACATCGCAACGTCGTGAGCCGCGGGCATCAGGATGAAGTCGCCAGCGCCCAGCTCGATCGTTTGGTCGTCGTCGACCTCAAGCCGGCACCCGCCCTCGAGCACCACGCAATAAAAAGGGTGCCCGACATCGGAGCGGCGGACCTGCCACGCCCCGGCGCCGACCACCGCCTTCGAAAACCCTGCGCTCGGCTGGAGCAGCGTGACGACCTCTGCAAGCGGGTCGATCATATCCGGACTCCTGCAAATGACTCTTGGACTATCAAACATAGAGGGTCCGGCCACTGACACCTATCGTCTGTGCCGGTCAAATCACTTCCAAGAGCCCCCAGAGAACACCATGCACACCATCTTGATCACCGGATGCTCGTCCGGCTTCGGACTTGAAACCGCGAAATACTTTCTCGACCGCGACTGGAACGTCGTCGCCACCATGCGCACGCCGCGCGAGGATCTGCTGCCGCGATCGGCGCATCTGCGCGTGCTTGCGCTCGACGTCAGCGATCCCGAGAGCATCCGCCGGGCCGTCGAGGCCGCGGGACCGATCGACGCCCTCGTCAACAACGCCGGCTTCGGCGCGGCATCGCCGTTCGAGGCCACGCCGATGGCGACGATCCGCGAGCTGTTCGAGACCAACACGTTCGGTACCATGGCCTTGACGCAGGCGGTGCTGCCGCAGTTCAGGCAGCGCGGGTCCGGCGTTGTCGTCAACGTCACCTCGACCGTGACGCTGAAATCGATTCCGCTGATCGCGTCCTACACCGCGACCAAGGCGGCGGTGAACGCGTTCACCGAGTCGATGGCGCTGGAGCTCGCGCAATTCGGCGTGCGCGCATGCCTGGTGCTGCCGGGCCGTTCGCCGGAAACGCGGTTCGGCGATACCGCACGCACCCGTGTGCAAGGTCTCGACCACGAGGCCTATGCCGACCTCGTCGAGAGCGTCTTCGCACGCTTTGGCGAAGCCGGGCCGGTCACCTATGCAAAGGATGTGGCCGAAGCGGTGTGGCGCGCGGTGACCGATCCGTCGAGCCCGATGCGCATCCCCGCCGGTGCCGACGCCGTGATCTGGGCGGCGGAGAGCCGCGCCTAGCGACGGAGATCACCATGCAAGACGAATGCGTTGCCCCGGTCACCGGGGGCCAATCAGCGAAGCGGTCTCCGGATCACAGGGGATAGAGAGCAGACATGCCCGCAAACACGCCACAGGCTTGCATGGCCGACTTTACCGCAACGTTGATCGAGAGGGACATCGATTCCGCGCTGACGTTTCTCACCGATGACGTCGTGCTGTTCTACAGCAACGGGACGGCGATATCAGGCAAGGAGGTGTTTTCCGCCACGATGCAAGCCAACTGGAGGCTGGTTGAAGACTACGAGTACTCCACCCTGGACTCGATCTGGATCACGCAATCCGACAGCTCGGCCGCCGTCATCTACAGCTTCGCATGGACAGCCAAAGTCCGCGGCGAGAACGTTGGCGGCGGTGGCCGAGGAACCAGAGTGTTCCGCAAGGAGCACTCTGGCTGGCTCTTGGCGCACGAGCATCTGAGCACGGGGCAATGGAGGCCCTAGTCCTTCATTCCCGTAATCGAGGCGCTGACCGCCCGGGGATCGCGCTGCGGCCCGCGGCCGCTTTCCACCTGCGCCAGGAATTCGCCGACGATCCGGTTGTATTCGTCGGGCTCCTCGATGTTGATGGCGTGGCAAGCAGCCCCGCTGCGGCTGATTGTTACTGAACGACTTCGGTCAAAGGTTTGCCCTTGTCGACCACGAAGACGTTGATCAGCTTCAGCGTCTTGTCGCCGCCGATCTTGAAACCCGCATGCGGCACGCCGCGCTGGTTGATCACGCCGGCGCCGGTGGGCAATTCTCTTTGTGAACCATCCGGCAGGAGCAAGGTCGCTCCCTGAATGACATAGACGATCTCCTCGCCATGATGCGTGTGGCGCGGGAGACTTTCTCCCGGCGGGACCTCGAGATAGACCTCAATGGCTTCCATGTTGGTCCCGGCCACGTCGGCGCGCTTCAATTCCTTGCGGACGATCTCAGCGTGAGCTGTGGTGGCAGAAGCGAGCAACAGCAGTACGGCAATACGCAGCATGGCAATGTCCTCCCCATTGAAAATGTCACCCCGGGCCGGCGCATCGGTTGCGCACGCGCCAGCCTGAATGCGAATCCGTCAGGCCGGCGTCGGTTGCAGCCGGCGTTCCCAAGGCAGCCTGGGAACCTTCACCGCAAACGCTCCGTCGCCCAGCAGCGCTTGAACGGCCAGCATGATCGCCCACACGAACGGCAGCTCCCAGCCCGCCTCCGTGAACCAATAGCCCTTGCGCAGCATCCAGAAGTGGGTTGCGCCGAGCATCATGGGGATCGTGTAGATGCTCACCCAGCGCGTATAGATGCCAAGCAACAGCAGAACCGCCGATCCGAATTCGGCGCTCAGGGCATAGGCCAGAACCCATTCGGGATAACCGAGCTTGGCAAGGCCGTTCCACCACAGGTTGATCGGCTTGAGCACGCACTTGCCGTAGAGGTGCGCAATGAATAGCCCGGCAAGCGTCACGCGGAGCAAGAAGGCAGCATAAGGAGCAGTTCTCTGATCGATCATGAGCACCTCCCAAACAGAAGTCCGTCGCAATCGCAGAAAGACGATGACCGGCCGGGCTAGCGCCGCGGCAGCAAACTACGCGTCCTCGTCGAAGCGCGCCAAGGCCGCCTCGATCAGCTCGATCTCCTCGCGGAGCGTGTCATGCACGACCGATGGTTTGAAACCAGGGACGCTGGAGGCTCGAACATCGTCCAGCAGTCGCTGGCGATGGTCCCTGAGCTCTTCCAGCTTTTGACGATTCTTCAACGACACATAGCCGGCAATGATCTGCTCGATGGCATTCATGGGAAAAATCCATGCTTGGAAATAAAAATTACAGCAATCCTCCGATTAAGCGGCCAAACCGCTTTCCTGGCAAGCCCCCATGACGCCGTGCCCCGAGTGCTAACGCTGCGGCCGGCTCTCGCGGAATCGCCAATCACTGAGTTGCCCGATGGCGCGAGCCCCCACAGCGGAGCCCATGGGTGCGATCGGCACCCGGCTTTCCCTGCGCCCTTTGTTCACAGGGCGGCGAAACGAAAGGCAAGACTCGGGCAGATCATGTCGCGAGATCGCTTATCCATGACCACCGACCGCGCAACATACGCGGTGTCGTCCCTGCGAACGCAGGGACCCATAACCACGAATAGCTACCGTTGAACGACGCTCGTACGACGAGTCCCTTCCACCACATCCGCCGCGGCGTATGGGTCCCTGCTTTCGCAGGGATGACGCGCGGAGGGAATGCGCGGGTGATGACATCGCGTGTCTGTCATTTTGAATCGAGAACCACCCCCATCGTCGTCCTGGCGAAAGCCAGGACCCATTACCCCAACTGCGCATTGTTGCGCGACGCTGGGGCCGCTGTCCCCTTCATCACGCAAAGTGGTGGTTATGGGTCCTGGCTTTCGCCAGGACGACGGCGGAGGATGCGGCGTGAAAGCGTGATCTATCGGCTGGTAGTGAGGCGGGACAACGCCCTGCCCGCTCACGCCGCCGTCGGCTCGCTCGACAGCGCGGCGAACACCGTCTCCGGCGAATGCGCGATCACCGCGAGCAGCGCGCGGGCGGGTCCCCGCGGGGCGCGCTTGCCCTGCTCCCAGTTGCGGATGGTTTCCACGGGCACGCCGAGCTTGGCGGCGAATTCGAGCTGGGTGAGCTGGGCCCGGCGGCGCAGATCGCGCACCGCCGGCTGCGCGGCCGCAGGCGAGATCGCTGCCTCGGCCGGGAGCGCGGGCACGAGCGGGATTTCCTGCCCGTCGCGCAATTCGACGATCCGTCCGTCCGCCTTGAGCCGCAACCGCTGCATGATGGCCCCCGTGATGGCCGCTTTGGAGATGGCAGCATCATCCGCCAACCCCGTTAAGGCGCGATTAACGATAAACCGGCCGTCAGGCGCCTCTCTCCGCATGATCTTTCTCGAAAAACCGCTTCGCACTTTTTCGGACCATGCTCTATTTCAGCCCGAACCACAGCGTCGCGATGCCGAGAAACGAGAAGAAGCCGACCACGTCGGTGACGGTCGTGACGAAGGTGCCGGAGGCGACCGCGGGATCGGCCCGCACCCGCTCCAGCACCATCGGGATCAGGATGCCGCCGAGCGCGCCGGCGACCAGATTGCAGATGATCGCAAGCCCGATCACGATGCCGAGGCCGGGGATCTTGAACCACGCCACCGCGGCGATGCCGGTGATGACGGCAAAGGCGATGCCGTTGACGAGCCCGACCATGGTCTCGCGCAGCACCACGCGCATCGCGTTGTAGGCGCCGAGCTCGCGGGTGGCGAGCGCGCGCACCGCGACCGTCATGGTCTGGGTCGCGGCATTGCCGCCCTGGCTTGCCACGATCGGCGCCAGCACCGCGAGCGCCACCATCTTCTCGAGCTGGCCCTCGAACAGGCCGAGCACCGACGAGGCCAGGAACGCGGTGGCGAGATTGACCAAGAGCCAGTTGAAGCGGCCGCGGGCGATGGTCCAGACCGTGTCGGACAGCTCTTCGGGATGGGTGACACCGCCCAGCGCCTTGAGGTCCTCGTCGGCCTCCTCCTCGATCACGTCGACGACGTCGTCGATGGTGATGACGCCGACCAGCCGGTCGATGGTGTCGACCACGGGCGCTGCGACCAGATTGTACTTGCCGAACATCCGCGCGACCTGTTCCTGGTCCTCCAGCGCGGAGACCCGGCGGCGGTCCTCGTCGATCAGGTCCTTGATCGGAACCGGACGGCGCGTGCGCAACAGCACGTCGAGCGGCACGGCGCCGAGCAAGTGCCGCTCGGCGTCGACCACGTAGATCTCGTAGAATCGATCAGGCAGATCGGGCGTGTCGCGCATGTAGTCGATCGCCTGACCGACATTCCAATCCGGCGTCACCGCGATGAACTCGGTCTGCATGCGCCGGCCGGCCGTGTTCTCCGGATACAGCAGGCTGCGCTCGATGTCCCCTCGCTCGGCCGCCGGCAGCTTCTCGAGGATCTCCTCCTGGTCCTCCTTGTCGAGGCTTTCGAGGAGCTCGACGGCGTCGTCGGATTCGAGCTCGCGGACGCCCTCGGCCACGGTCTCCGGCTCGAGTTCCTCGAGGATCTCCTCGCGGACCGTCTCGTCGACCTCGTTGAGCGCCGAGAAGTCGAAATCGGTGCCGGTGATCTCGACCAGGGTGACGCGGTCGTCCGGCTCCAGCGCCGCGATCAGGTCGCCGAGGTCCGCCTCATGCAGTTCCGCGACCACCTCGCAGAGCAGCGGCCGGTCGGCGGCGTGGATGGCCCGGGTGATCTCCTCGACGAATTCGGGGCGGAGCTGGCCCTCCTCGTCCCGCATCGGCATCCGGGCGAGCAGGTCGGCCTCGGCGGGTTCGGCAACGTCGATTTTCTCGGCCATGCCGTGTTTCGCCGGTTTGACAGGAGGGGAAAAACTGGTTGGATGAGTGCGGAACGGATTACCTAATGGGCGGGGGCCAGTGCAATGAGAAATATGTCGAGCGCACCGCGACCGATCCTGAACATTGTCGCGATGCTGATCTCGATCGCGCTCGCACCTTGCGTGCTGGTTGGCCCGGCGCATGCCGCCGAGTGCACGCGCAAGGACGCGCTCGGCACCTCACGTGTGCTCGAGGTCGACCCAGCGACCTATCCGCGCGTCGGGCTGAAGAGCTTTCCGCAGACCCTGCCGCTGCGGGATGGCGAGGTGGTGCTGACCTTCGACGACGGACCGACGCCGGGGGTCACCGACAAGGTGCTGACGGCGCTGGCCGCCGAATGCGTGCAGGCCACCTTCTTCATGGTCGGCCGCAACGCCGCCGATCATCCCGATATGGTCCGCAAGATTGCGCGCCTCGGCCACAGCATCGGCTACCACAGCTGGGACCATCCGCATCTCAACAAAATGCCGACGGATCAGGCCGAGGCGAACATCAATCGAGGGATCGAAGCGGTCCAGATGGCCTTGCGCGGCACCGCGAGCACGGTCCCGAGCACGCCGTTCTTCCGGTTCCCCTATTTCGAGTCGACGCCGACCCTGCTGAACCATCTGGAAAAGCGCGGTATCGCGGTGTTCGGAGCCGATTTCTGGGCCAGCGATTGGAACAAGATGACGCCTGAGGAGGAACTCAAGCTGCTCACCGGGCGGCTCGAAGGCCACCGCAAGGGAATTATCCTGCTGCATGACCCGCAGATGCGGACAGCCCAGATGCTGCCCGCCTTCCTGAGGTACCTGCAGGAGCATAATTATCACGTCGTCCACATCGTCCCGGCGGCGATGAAAACCGTGTCCGACCGGACACATTGAACCCGGAACACGGACTGTATTACAGACTGTTAAGGCGGCGTTCATGGCGCCGTACCTAAGGATTCGTCAGTGCGTTTGGAATGCGGCCGAGATTCGATGATTGCAAACGTCCTGACGATGATCCGGAAGCGTTCGCGGACCGTGATCGGCGCGGCGCTGCTGGGCTGCGGCTTGATGACGCCGCAGGCCGCCCTCGCCGCGGACTGCCCTAACCCCAACGCACTCGGCACCTCGCGGACCCTCGTGGTCGATCCCAGGGAGCACCCGCGGATCGGCACCATGCAGTATCCGGAGACCTTGCCGCTTGCCGACCACGAGGTGGTGCTGACCTTCGACGACGGCCCGCTGCCGAAATACAGCAACCAGGTGCTGGCCATTCTCGCCAGCCAGTGCGTCAAGGCGACCTTCTTCACCATCGGCTCCCAGGCCCGGTTCAATCCGGAGGGCGTGCGCAAGCTGATCGCGGCCGGACACACCGTCGGCACGCACAGCCAGAACCATCCGCTGACGATGAACAAGATGCCGCTCGAGAAGGTACGGCAGGAAGTCGACGACGGCATCGCCTCGACGCTCGCAGCCCTCAATGGCGACAAAAGCAAGCTCGCGCCATTCTTCCGGATTCCCGGCCTGATGCGCGCTGAGATCCCCGAAGCGTATCTGGCCTCACAGGGCATCCAGGTCTGGAGCGCCGACTTCCCGGCCGATGACTGGCGCCACATCTCGCCGCAGCGGGTCTATGATCTCGCGATCCAGCGCATCGAGGCCAAGCGCAAGGGCATCCTGCTGCTGCACGACATCCAGCCGCGCACCGTCGCGGCGCTGCCGCGCATCCTCGCCACGCTGAAGGAACGCGGCTACCGCATCGTTCACGTCGTGCCGGCAACTCCGGACCGACCGGCGACGCCGACCCAGCCGCAGCAATGGTTCCTGCATCCGCCGACCGAGACGGTGGCGACCACGCGCTGGCCCAAAATTCCGAACTTCGTCTTCACCGCGACGCGGACGCTACCGGCGCCTGTCTTTGCCGACATGGATTGGCGCGATGCCGACATCCTCGACCACGCGCAGCGCGCCCGCGTCGGTGTGCCCGTCCGCACGCTGTGGCCGCAGCCGCAGCTCTCGCAGCTCGCTTCCGTCTCGAGCTTGCCGATCCCGGCGGCGGACGTGTTTCGCGTTCCCGAAGCGCTGGACCTGACCCTGCTCGCGGCCCGTTCGACGGCCAGCCGCCGCCTCGCACAGCGCGCAACTGCTCCGGGCGTCAGCGCGCCGCGCGCGCAAGCGTTCTCCGCGCGCCAGGCCCGGCATCCGAAGCAGGCCGCGCATCAGGCGCCCGCAGCGGCTCACGGCAGAGCCCCGCATGCCGCGCCGCCCAATGCGAGCAATGCTTCGGTCCGCGTCGCCAAACGCACCCCGCGCGCCGAAGCCACGGCGACCAGCAAGCGCGTGCCTGACTGACGTGATCTAGCTGGCCACGATCTTGGCGACGCAAAGCAGGATCACCAGCGCCAGGAAGAAGATGTCGATATAGGATTTGATCTCGCCGGCATGCCTGAGCTCGGTGACATCGGCGACGATCTGCTTGCGCGAGGCTGACGCATTGGGCCCCTCGCCGGCCGCTGCGGCCAACCGCCGCGTCTCGCCTTCGAGGCGCTCGATCCGCTGGAAGAAATAGAACGAGCGCAGGCCCGAGAGGGCATGCATCGTCGCATAGACCAGGACCAGGATCGCGACCGTCGCACGCTGCTCGTATTTCTCCAGCAAGTTCAGCGTGAAATAGACCAGCCCCAGGAACACGAAATTGGAGACGACACGATAGACGTAGCTGGCAAAGATCATCAGGCGCTCCGGGTGGGGCAGGCTTGCGGCCGCGCGATCGGGGGAAGCAGCGGCCTCGGTCCGGCGACGCCATACCAGCAAGGCCATGCATCCGCTACCCTACCCGACCAGTGTTACAGGAGCGTCGCCCCATTGACGCGGCGCGGCCGGCTTGCGATGTAAATCGCCCCGGACATCCCAGGGTGGTCAATGCAAGTCGTTCGCTCCGTTCGCCTCTGGATGAAGGAAGGCAGATCCGACAAGCTCTATGAAGTCGATCTCGTCGATCTGGAACGCGCCGACGACGATGCACGCTATCTGGTCAATTTCAGATATGGCCGTCGCGGCACGTCGCTGAGGGATGGCACCAAGACCCCATCGCCGGTCACCCGCGCGAACGCAGAAAAGCTGTTCGACAGTGTCGTGGTGTCAAAGATCAACGGCGGTTATCGCCGCACCGAGGGCGATGCTCCACCGCTGACCGTTCGCGACACCGGCGCCGATGCCGACGGACGTGACACCGAGCTACTCAGGAAGCTCGCGACCTGCGCGCGCGGTGCTTGGCCCGAAAACGAGCGCGACCGCCTGTTCTGGCGCCTCGGTGTGATCCGGCTCACAGCCGCCTATCCCCAACTCGCAGCCTTCGCCGGGAAGACCGGCGCGGCGAACGCGAGTTACAGCCTCGTCTACGCGCTGGCGCGTTGCGGCGGTGCAGACGCCGCCGATCTGCTGCGCAGCTGCGCCGACCACAATGTCAGCCTGGTGACGCGCGACTACGCGGCCTACGCCCTCGCAAGCGAGCTGATGGGCCCGCGGCGGTCGTCGCCGCGCCTGTCGTTGCCGCGAACGACGGATGCTGCGGCGACGCGCGACATCGAGACGGCGCTGGCGAACGGCAATGGCGCGGGCCTGATCCAGGCCCTGCTGGCGGCGAATTCGACGCAGCCGGGGTTCGCCAACCAGTTCCTCATTGCCCTCGCCCACCATGCGCTCGCCGACGACGCCGCGCGCAAGACGCTGCTCGCGGCCGTGCACGCGATGAGCCCGCGCCCGCCCTATGTGCAGGTGCTGCGGCGCCTGTTCAAATATGCCGATCTCACCGACGACGGCCCGCTGTTTGCCGCAACTGCGCGGCAGTTCGAGCTGGCGACGCCGATGTATTATCGCGGCCGGGTCTACAACGACCGCGTCTGGTTGCCCGGTTCGCGCCAGGCTCTCAACCTCAGCGAGGAACAGCAGAGCGCGGCTCCGCGCCTCGCGCTGTCCGACCAGACGCTGCTCTACTTCAAGCGGCGCGCCTGGCGCATGCTGCGCAAGCGCGCCGAGCTCGGACAGGACGCCTTCACGGCGATGGCGAGTGAGCTTCTCCTCGCCTTCACCGACGCCGACGGCATCAAGCCGGCGACATCGAGCAAGTATGCCCTTATCGACGGCGGCTACCGTCTCACCCCTCACACCACCGAGGCGCTGAGCCGGGTCTGGAGCGTCAGCCACCTGCTGCATGCCACAGCCGCAACCAGCGACTTCAATGCCAGGTCGCTCACGCATCGCCATCTCGGTGCGCGTGCGACGGCACAGCGCGAAGAAGCCTTCCCCGCGCTTTGGGATGCCCAGCCGCAGCGGCTGCTGCGCATCGCGACGCTGGCGCGCAATCACGAGGCGGCGCGTTTCGCTGCCGAGGCGCTGCGACAGGGGCCGCCGCGGCCCGAAGCGATGGACGTCGCCGCGATCGGCGGCCTGCTCGCCTCGCCCTATCCCGAGGTCACCACGCTCGCGGCCACGATCGCGCGGCGCCTGATCGATTCCGGCAAGGCCGATGCGGCATTGATCGCCGCGCTGCTCGAGGCTGATGTGCCTGAAATGCGCGACCTGGCGATCCGCGCCATCGACAACCGCGCCGACTGGCCGTGGGCCGACCCCGCCCTTGCACGCGCCGCGCTGACGAGCCCGCACGACCATGTGCAGGGCCGCACCCGGGGCTGGCTGCGCGACCGCGCGCCCTCGCGGGAGCAACGCGCCCGCGCGACGGAAGCGTTCGCGGCCTGGCTCGCGCAATTGCCGCCAGAACTGGACGACAAGCTGCGCGCCGGCCTCACCGCTGCGCTCGCGCTGCTGCCGCAGCTCTGGCCGGATCGCGACTGCCCGCTGGAGCCGGAGGTGATCGAAAGCCTGACCGGCCACGCCAGCCCCGACGTGCAGGCGGCCAGCATCCAGCTCATCGCGGTGACCCCGACGCGGCCTGGCGACCTGCCGGAAGCGTTCTGGCAGGCGATCCTGCAGGCCGATGCGCCGGAAATCCGCATGGCCTCGATGAGCCTCCTGGCGCGGCTCGACGACGCCGCGCTCGCGCAGCATCGCGACGGCATCGTACTGGCAGCCACCGGCGCCCATGCCGGACTGCGCGCGGCGGCGCGTCCGCTGGTCGCGCGCCTCGCGGCGACCGACGAGGCTTTTGCCATCCGGTTGCGCGACATGCTGATGGCCGGCTTCTTCCGCGCCGAGCCGGTCGAAGGCCATGCCGCCGACATGGTCACGCTGTTCGTCGAAGCCTTGCCGCAGGCCGCGGCCGCGATCGATGACGGCACGCTGTGGCGCCTTTTGCAGGCGCGCGCGGCCGGTGCCCGGATGCTGGGCGCAAAATTGCTGGAAAGCCGCGACCCGTCGCGCTTCTCGGTCCGCCAGCTCGCCCGGCTCGGCAATCATCCGTTCGCCGCCGTGCGCCGCTTCGCGCTTGATGCGTTCGCGGCCGACGAGCCCCGCTTCCGCGCCGACCCGCAGAATGCCGTGCTGCTGGTCGAGAGCGAGTGGGACGATGTCCGGACGACCGCAGTGAACCGCCTCACGGCATGGCCCAGCGACGCGCTGCCGGCCGCGGCGCTGGCCGTCATGGCGGACTCGACGGTGCCGGCGGTGCAGGACGGCGCCCGCCTGCTGCTGCGGCGCAGTCTCGCCGAGGGCAATATCGCCGAGGTGCTGGGGCGCGTGCTGGAGCATCCCTCGGGGAGCTTCCACCTCTTCGTCACCGAACTGATCACAGACGATTCGCTGGAGGATCCGGCGATCTTCGCCAAATTCCTCACCCAGGCCCGCATCATCCTGATGCAGATCAACCGCGGGCGCATCGCCAAGGACCGGATCTTCACGGCGCTGCGCAACGAGGCGCTGGCGCACCGGGACCGCGCGGCGGTGATCGCGCAGTTGTTGCACGACTTCACGCTCAGCGTGACGCTGCGTGACAAGGCACCGGCGCTGATCATCCTGCGCGACATCGCGCATGCCTGGCCGGATCTCCCGCTGCCCGTCACCGTAGCCCGCGCCGGCCGCGCGCCGTCAGGCGGCAGCTCGCAAACCAGCGGGAGCGCCGCATGAACTTCGCTTATCGATTTCTCGGCAGCACCAGCGCTTCGTCCGACGCCGCCTCGTCGTCGTTCGCTTTCGCGCCGGACACGCTGCGCCAGCCGACCTTCTTCACCGGCAAGGTCGCGCGCCATCTCGCGTTCCGCGAGGCGATCTCCGCGCTGCATCACGTCGTGGTGTCGGACCTGCGCTTCAAGCCGCGCGACCGTACCGCCTATTTCGAGTGGCTGAAGCAGAGCGAGGCCAGTTTCCTCGCCGAGGCGACGGCGCAGTCCGAGGCGCTCAAGCCGCGCATCGCGGCATTGCAGGACCGCATCCGCGGCTTCGACCGCGAACGCGATCGGCTGATGAAGCCGTTCTGGGCGGCGCGGCAATCCTATTTCAACTTCCTCTACAAGCAGAACCGTGACGCCTGGATCGTGCTCGATCCGGTGATCACGGTGCATCCGGACGAGATCTTCTTCGAGTGCTTCAGCCTCGACGAATCGAGCTACGGGCGGCTGTCGTGCGACCACGACGTGTTCGAGAGCCTTGGCGAGATGGCGTTCGGCACCACCAATATCGACTACAGCCACGCCCTCTACGACGAATTCCAGAAGATCCGCTCCTATCGCGACACCACCCTCACCATCGATCCCACAGGGTTCGAGGTCCAGACCGGAGACGACCTCGACTTCCGCGAAGAAAAGATCGACCTGCCCGACAGCTGGGTGCGCGGCTTCCTGCAGGTGTCGAGCGCCATGACCTTGCCGGCGCATGTCTTCGACCTGCATCCGGTTGACATGGCCAACATCCTCACTCGCCTCGCGCAAAAGAAGGAGAAAGCCGGCCCGCGCTCGCTGCGTTTCGTGCTCAAGCCGGATGCGCCCGTGGAGGTGATCATCGAGCCGTGGCACGACAGGCTCACCTTCCGCCGCTCGATCTATCGCGGCAAGTCCGCCGCCGAGGTCCGCATCTGGGGCCGGCGGCGACTTGCGATCCTCGGGCGGGCGCTGCCGCTGGCGCGCTCGGTGCGGGTGCACTTGACCGGAACCGGCCTGCCGTCGTTCTTCGTCGTCGATTTCGGCGGTCTGCGCTTCACGCTCGGCCTGTCCGGCTGGACTGCGAACGACTGGTCGTCGGCCGGGCAATTCGACCTGCTCGCGCCGCGCCACAAGGTCGACAACGACAGTGCCCAGCGCGTTTTCGCTGCACTCGGCAAGTCCCATGCGGCCACCGCTGCCGAGCTGGCGCAACAGACCGGCGTCGACCAGACGCTCGTGCATGCGGCGCTCACGGCCTACACCCAGGCCGGACGCGTGATGTTCGACCTCGACAAGTCGCTCTATCGCCTGCGCGAACTGACGCGCGAGCCGCTGTCATCAGCCCAGCTGCGCTTCGCCAGCGCGCAGGAGGAGAAGGCCGATCGCCTGATCAACGCCAACCTCGTGACCATCGGCAACATTGATCGCAATCAGGGCGTTCGCGCCGTCAACGGCAGCGTGCTCGACAATGCCCGCACCGAGCAGGTGAGCCTCGTCATCGACGACGACGATCGTCTCGTCGAGGCGCGATGCAGCTGTCATTTCTACGGCCACAACAAGATGATGCGCGGCCCCTGCGAGCACATGCTCGCACTGCGCCGGATCTTCCACTCACAAGTCGAGGGCGTCGCCCAGGACGGACCCGCCATCAGATGAGTGACATGAAAGCCACCATCCGCAGAGCCGGCTTGAACCGGCGACACCAATTCGCGTATCACTGCATTCGGAAGGGCGCAGGCCGGTCAGGACCTTGCAACCCGGGCGGCGTATCGCCGTCCTTGCACCATGACCACGCATGCGTCACTGGCCCGATCTTCACTGGGCCGGGGCAGTCCACCCCTACGCAATCGCAGAATGGGTTCGTTGAACCCAATTGCGTAGGGGTGGACGCCCCGGCGTCGAGTGGATCGATCCAGTTCTTAGAAGAGACGAAGGCAATCCGGCCTGCGCCCTTTCCGATCCCCCTGCTTCGCGAGACCGCCGCCGCACTCCTGACCGGAGGGCTGGCCGCGTGAACGAGACTGTTGCTCCCGGCACGCTGACGCGTCAGGAACTCTATGACCGCATCCGCCAGTCGTCGAAGGACGAGGTCATCCTCGAGGAGATGATCCGCCTCGGTTTCTGGCCCGACGGCGAAGACGCGCCGGCGCCGGCCGCAGAGGTGATCCGCGACCGCGCGGAGGCGATGCGCGAGCTTACCGAACTGCAGCGCCAGAACGCCGTGCTCGGCGATCCCGAGCGCGCGCTGAAGGAAATGCACAAGCGCCGCAAGGCCGAAGCGATGGCGCGGCGGCAGGAGACCAAGCGCCGCAACGCTGAAGCACGGCAGAGCCGGGCCTTTGCCTGGTACGACCGGCGCAAGCGCGATGTGCTCTATCTCGGCGCGGACGTCTCGCCGGGCCTTCACACCCGCACGACCACGACGCCCCTGCGCGATGGCCTGCCCCCGCTCGCCGATGCCAAGGCGCTGGCCGACGCAATGGGTGTGCCGCTGGGCGAGCTGCGCTTCCTCGCCTTCAACAGAAAAGTGGCGTCGGTCAATCACTATCAGCGCTTCACGATCCCCAAGAAGAGCGGCGGTGAGCGGTTGATCTCGGCGCCGATGCCGCGCCTCAAGCGCGCGCAGTATTGGGTGCTCGACAACATCCTTGCGCGGGTGCCGCTGCATGATGCCGCGCACGGATTTGCGGCGCAGCGCTCGATCCTGACCAATGCGCGCAACCATGTCGGCCGCGACGTGGTGATCAATCTCGACCTCAAGGATTTCTTCCCGACCTTGACCTACGCCCGCGTCAAGGGCCTGTTCGAGGCGCTGGGCTATGCCGAAGCGGTCGCGATCCCGCTCGCGCTCTTATGCACCGAGCCGATGGTCGACGACGTCGCGCTCGACGGCGAGCGCCACTTCATTGCCGATGGCCCGCGGCTGCTGCCGCAGGGCGCGCCGACGAGCCCGGCGATCACCAACCTGATCTGCCGCAAACTCGACCGACGCCTTGTGGGCCTCGCGCGCACACTCGGATTTGTCTACAGCCGCTACGCCGACGACCTGACCTTCTCCGCCTCGGGCGAAGCGATCAGAAAGATCGGAACCCTGCTCAAGGCCGTGCACGGCATCGTCGAGGCCGAAGGGTTCAAGGTCCATCCGGACAAGACGCGCGTGATGCGCCGCTCGTCGCGCCAGGAAGTCACCGGCCTCACCGTCAACGAGGCGGTGGCCGTGCCGCGCGATCTGCTGCGCCGTTACCGCGCCGTGTTGCAGCAGGTCGAGCGCCACGGGCCGGCGGGCAAGCACTTTGGCCCCGGCAAGGACGTGATCCGGTCGTTGCTCGGCTTCGGGCATTTCGCCGTGATGGTCGATCCGGAGAGCGGCGCGCCTTTGCTGCAACGAGCGCTACGCCTCGCCGCACAGCATGCGCCAACCCGTTCCGCGCGGCGCCCGACCCGCGCCGCATTCCGCAAGGCTGCGGCCGCCGGAGAGATGCCACCCGGCCGGCAATGGACGCCCGCGGAGCGGCCGCCGCCAGCACCGGACCCGGTCTTGGTCGCGCTGGCGCGACAGGACGAAAAGAAGCGGGCCGCGCAAGCGCGCACTGCTCCGCCCAGCCCGTCGCCCTGGCGCAATGTTCCACCGCCGGCGGGCGCGCCGCGCGCGGCCGGCCCACAGCCTGCTCCCGCGGCGGGACCAGCAACGGCACCGAGCAGGAAACGGCCGTGGTTCGTCACGGCACTGGTGATCCTGCTGGCCCTCGCCCTGCTCCCGCTCCCTGGTGGCCCCGCGATGGCCGGCGCGATGCTGCTCATTTACTTCAGCCGATGGTGGAAGCGATGAGCCAGCGCCCCGTTCCCTCGGGATTGGACAAGCCGAGGAAGAGCCGAAGATAGAGATTTCGAACGGGAAGATTCTCTGCGGTGGCTGAACGCAGGCGGCGTCGTGATGGCGGACTCTTGCGCGAGCCGCGCGCGGACCGAAATCCTGTTATCCCCGGGTCTCCACCCGCGCCTCGTGCCGCCAGCAAGGGAGCTAAAACCGCAACAACTTCAATGATCAGCTGAGGTATGGTGCGCTCGGAGGGACTCGAACCCCCACGGTGTTACCCACTGCCACCTCAAGGCAGCGCGTCTACCAATTCCGCCACGAGCGCTGGGATGCCGGTTGGAACCCTAAGGCGCCGCCGGATCGACGGGGCCATGTAACAAATCATCGGTGCAGGGACAAGGCGATTAATGTGCGAATTAACTGCGAACTCCGGGAGATTTCGGCAGCATTTGCTTGACCTCGACCGCAATCCGGTTGCGGTCGACCAGGACAACGCCGCTGGCCACCGGCAGGTTGTTGGCGAGGATCTTGACCTCGTCGGCCTCGGTGGCATCGAGTTCGATGATGGCGCCGCGGGAGAGCCGCATGACCTGGTGAATCGGCATGGTGGTGGTGCCGAGAACCACCATGAGATCAACGCTGACTTTATCGAGGGTGGGCACTTCTGAACCGCCGAACGGGAACTAAATTGTGGTTTCACCTAACCACGTTAGGGTTAGCTAATGGTTAACGACCGACAAAGCCTCGATTTGACGACCTTTGCGCGCCCTTCCGGCGGCGCCGCGGTCGAATGGCGGATTTCGGATCGTCCGGTGCCCTACCCTGATTCCCTCGCCGCGATGGACGCCCGGGTAGCGGCGATCGCCGCGCGCGAGGCCGCGGAGCTGGTGTGGCTCCTGGAGCACCCGCCGCTCTATACGTCTGGCACCAGTGGCAAGGCCGACGACCTGCTCGACCCGCGCTTTCCGACCTTCCAGAGCGGCCGCGGCGGCCAGGTCACCTATCACGGCCCGGGCCAGCGCGTGGCCTATGTGATGCTCGACCTCAAGCGGCGCCGGCCGGATGTGCGCGCCTATGTCGCCTCGCTGGAAGAATGGATCATCCGCACCCTTGCGGCCTTCAATGTCCGCGGCGAGCGCCGCGAGGACCGCGTCGGGGTCTGGGTGAAACGCCCGGACAAGGGACCCGGCCATGAGGACAAGATCGCCGCGATCGGCGTGCGGCTGCGCCGCTGGGTCTCGTTCCACGGCATCGCGATCAATGTCGAGCCCGAGCTCGCGCACTTCCAGGCGATCGTGCCCTGCGGCGTGGTCGATCCGCGCTACGGCGTCACCTCGCTGGTCGATCTCGGGCTGCCGGTCACGATGGCCGATGTCGACGTCGCGCTCCGGCAGGCCTTTACCGAGGTGTTCGGCGACACCGCGGCGCACCTGCCGGAAGCGACCGTCTAGGGCTCAGGCCGCCTTCTGCGGCGCGACGTCGAGCTTGCCGGCGATGTAGCGGCGCTCCTGGGTCAGGCCGCCGAAGCCGTAGGCATCGCCCCTCACCTCGTCGACATGGGCGTAGCTCTCGGTGTGCAGCGGCCCGAGCAATTCGCCCATCCGCTTGAACAGCGCGGCGAGATAGGCCGCCTTCTCGTCCTTGGTGTTGGTGCCTTCGCTGACGTGGACGTCGAGCCAGTAGCTCGCGAGCCCCTGCTCGGCGAGCGACTTGCCGCCTGCGAACCAGTCGGCGGCGACGGCAGACTTCACGATAACAGCGGTGACCTTGGGATCCTTGTGCAGGATCGTTGCGGTCAGCTCCGACACCGCGGCGGCGACGTCGGACTTCAATGACGGCCTCTCGCGCGAGGTCGCATAGGTGACAGTGATGAGCGGCATGATCGGTCTCCTTGAATTCGTTGGCGCGGTCAATCGCGCCTCCCCTAGCTAGACCTTTCCGCGTCATCTTGGTATCTTATCTATATGGATACCAATGATAACGATTGTTGATCATGACCGCCACGCTCGACATCGACACCGTGCAGGCCTTCCTCCTGGTCGCCGAATTGCAAGGCTTCACCCGCGCCGCCGAGGCGCTCGGCACCACGCAGGCGGCGATCAGCATGAAATTGCAGCGGCTCGAAACGGTGCTCGGCAAGCGGCTGGTCGAGCGCTCACCGCGCGCGGTGCGGCTGACCGCCGACGGCGCTTCCTTCCTGCATCATGCCCGCGCGCTGATCGAGGTGCATGACCGCGCGCTGTCCGGCGAGAAGCCGGCGCGCCAGCAGCTCACGCTCGGGATCAGCGATCACGCCGCCGGCCCCGAGCTGGTGCCGCTGCTGGAGCGGCTGCATGCGATGGCCTCCCAGCTTGCGCTCTCCGTGACCATCGGCTTCTCGCGCGCGATGCTCGATGCCTATGATGCCGGCGAGCTCGACGCCGTGATCGTGCGCCAGGAGGGCAGCCGCCGCGGCGGCGAGAAACTGACCGAGGACGAATTCGGCTGGTTCGCCGCCAAGCGCTTCGTCTGGCCGCGTGGCGACGCCTTGCCGCTGGCAACGCTGGCGACGCCCTGCGGGGTGCGCGCGCTCGCGGTGCGGGCGCTCGACAAGGCCGGCATTGCCTGGAGCGAAAGCTTCGTCGGCGGCGGCGTCACCGCGGTGGCCGCGGCCGCGCTTGCCGGGCTTGCCGTCGCGCCCCTGGTCCGCCGCATCGCGCCACCCGGCCTGATCGATATCGGCCCCGCGCACAAATTGCCGCGGCTCGGCTCATCAAAGGTGATGCTGCATTCGAAGGTCAGCGACCCCGCCAAGCTCGCGGCGTTGCGGACGCTGGCAGCGACGTTCCGGAGCGTCGTCGCGGCGTAACGCGTCACGCAACGTCACATGAAGCGCGCGCGGGCCGTCAGTTCGCGCACGACGAACCAGTAGGTCAGGCCCGCTACAAAGCCGGCCGCGGCGAACAGAACAACCAGCCCGGACGTCCAGACAGCCGGAGATCGCAGCAGCACGGTGATGCTCAAGGCCCCGATCGCCGCGCCCGCACCCGCGAAGAAGCCGGCAGATCGGATCCTGAGTTCCTCGCTCAGCCAGACGACGATCGCCGCGGGAATGGCAGTCAGCAGACAGGTGATGACGAACACCACCGCCGAGGGAATCAACAGCACAACGATGCCGTAGAGCAGCCGACCGACATCGCCGCGCGCCGCGAACATCAGCAAGGTCTGACCAATGGCGGAGATCACCGCCGTTGCGGCGCCGCAGCCCGCAAGCCAGCCGCCGAATGCACGGGAACAGGTGCTGGACATTCAAGCCTCCTCACAAGATCGCCTCGAACGCGCTGCGCAGGGTTTCGTGCCGGAACACGAAGCCGTTGCTCAGCGCCTTGTTCGGCAGCACGCGCTGTCCGCCGAGCAAGAGCTCTTCGGCAAAGTCGCCGCCGGCCATGCGCAGCAGCGCGGCGGGCACGCGGAAGATTGCGGGCCGGTGCAGGCGGCGGCCCAGCTCCTCGGTGAACTTGGTGTTGGTCACCGGAATCGGCGCGGTCGCGTTGACGGGACCGGAAAGCTCGGGCTTTGCGATCACATGCGCGATCAGGCGTACCAGATCGTCGCGCTCGATCCACGACATCCACTGCCTGCCCGAGCCGAGCGGGCCGCCGAGACCGAATTCGAACGGCGTCAGCATCCGGGTGATGAATCCGCCATCGGTGCCGACCACGAGACCGATCCGCAAATAGGCCACGCGCACACCGTGATCGGCCGCGGGCCTCGCCGCACTCTCCCAGGCCTCGCACAGCTCATGGCTGAAGCAGGCATGGGATTTCGCCGACTCCGTCAGCACCTGGTCCTGCCAGAGCCCGTACCAGCCGATTGCCGATCCACTCACCAGCACGGCCGGCTTGCGCTCGAGCCGCGCGATCAGCTTGACGACCTCGGCCGTCATGTCGATCCGCGAGGCGATGATCCTGCGGCGCTTGGCTTCGGTCCACAGGCCGTTGCCGATCGGCTCGCCCGCGAGATTGACGACGGCGTCGATCCTGGTCTCGGCTGGCAACTGGTCGAGGCTCGTGATCAGCGTCACCGGCGGCGGCAGCATCTCGGCCTTGGCCGGGTTGCGGATCAACGCGATCACCTGATGGCCCGAGGCCGTGAGACTTGCGACCAGGCGGCTGCCGATGAAGCCGGTGGCGCCGGTGACCAGCAAGGTCTGCCGCGCCGGCAATTTCTCGACCAGCATCGCGGCCGGCCGGCTTACCATCCGTCCGAGGCGCCTGGCGGCGGCAAAGTCGCGCGCGCCGAACAGCGCGGCACCGAACGCCGCGGCCGTCGCGAACAAACTCAAAAGGCCCGCATATGCCGGCACGACAGCCGTCGGCAGCATCGCCCAGCCGATCAGGACCGGCACCAGCAGCACGAGGATAGCGCCGTAGTTGATCGCCAGCAGCGTATGATTGATCCGCTCGCTCGCCGGCAATTTTCGGCTGAGGTCCTCCTCGACGAAATCCATCAGCGTGATGACGACTTCGACCACCAGCACGGCCATGACGGCGATCGCAAGAATGCCGTGCACCTCGAGCCAGCCGAGCACCAGGAACAGCAGCGCATAGAGCATGTTCCGCGCGCTGTGCAGCTGAAGCTCATGACGCTGCGACGGACGCCAGGCCAGCCGCTCCGTGAACTCATGGTGATAGAAGGTGTCGAAGGCGCCCATCGCGATCTGGATGGCGACCAGGGTCCAAAGCAGCGGCGTCATGACGAGGCCTCCCTGAACACGGCAGACTGACGGATCAGCCGGCCAAAACGCGGGTGGATGATCTCCAGCGTGAAGCGGAAGTCGCCGCAGCCGAGATCGGAATGGGTCACGGTGAGATCGCCGGGCGTGAGCCAGTCGGGCAGCGACAGGCGAAACGGACCGAGTTGCAGCGAATAGCCGACGCTGCGAAACACCAGCGCCTCGTGCTCGACCGTGATCCGCAGCGCCATGCTGAAGCCGAAGCCGATATATTCCTCGAGCCCGGAGGGCCCGGCAAAGCGCTTGGCGGAATGAATAACCTGCGGAAAGCCGTCGCGGCGGGCGCAGATGCGGGTCCAGATCTGGCCGCCGCTTGCGGCGTCTTCGGTGACGGTGACGATCATCGGCACCCGGGTCTCGGTGCCGGTCGGCAGCGGCCCGCCGATCAGCCGCGCGGCCTGTGCCAGCCACCAGCCCGCGCGGCTGCTCGCGGCCTCCTCGACCTCACCGACATAGACGACGGTGTTGCCGTCCTCGAACCGCTTCGAGAACCGCCGCCAGATCGCGACCGGCAGCCGGCCCCAATCCTCGTCCGACAGCAATGCACGAAAGCGATGATCGTCGAGCAGTTTTGTATCGGAAGCCGGCGCTGTCTTTAAGGTGGATATCCTTGCTGACGCCATCGCACACTCCCGTTACGCCGCCGCCCCTATTTGGCTCTGCCTGTGGGCAGGAAACTCACGATCTTCTCGCCGAGCTTGATCAGCGCGACCAGACGCGGCCGCGGCACGTTCAGCATCTGCGTGTACCAGCGGTCGACCAGCTCGGTGAAAGTCAGCATCTCCTTCAGCCGCTTGCTGGCGAGCGGAGCGATCGCCGGATCGTCGGCCGCATCGGAGACGCAGGCGCGCAGCGCCGCCAGCGCCGGATCGATCTCGCGCTCCTTGCGCCCGGCCGCGATCTTTGCCGCGACCTCCCAGATGTCGGCCTCGGCCTCGAAATGGTCGCGGCGGTCGCCGAGGATCGGCACCCGCCTGATCAGTCCCCAGGACAGCAGCTCCTTGATCGAGTTGGATACGTTGGAGCGCGCCATGCCGAGCGTGTCGGCGATGTCCTCCGCCGTCATCGGCGCCTCGGCGAGGTAGAGCAGCCCGTGGATCTGGCTGACCGAGCGGTTGACGCCCCATTGGTCGCCCATGTCGCCCCAATGCAGAATGAAGCGCTCGACGGCGGCGGGAAGCTTCTTCTTGGC
The DNA here is from genome assembly GCF_001982635.1 of Bradyrhizobium mercantei. Lineage (GTDB taxonomy): Bacteria > Pseudomonadota > Alphaproteobacteria > Rhizobiales > Xanthobacteraceae > Bradyrhizobium > Bradyrhizobium mercantei. The sequence continues at coordinate 417,810 of NZ_MKFI01000001.1, forward strand.
AGTTATTTCTGTCATGACAGAAATATCAGATTATTCGGAGCAGAAGTCAAGGGCCGCCGTCGACCGTGGAATTGGCGCCAGGACGCAATTCGGGGCGTTGGCGGGGGCGGACCGCTGGTCCATACTTCGGACGCGGCTTCTGCCCGTGATGGCCTACGACGGCCATCCGCATTTCGCGAAGGAACGCTCATGACGGCCCCCCTTTCCGACAAGGTCTTCGCGGGATCGGTCCCGCAGCTCTACGACCGGCTCATGGTGCCGATGATCTTTGCGCCCTATGCTCGTGACCTCGCGCAGCGCATCAAGAGCCACCAGCCGCGCGATCTATTGGAGATCGCGGCCGGCACCGGCGCCGTCACGACCGTGCTGGCTGCGGAATTGCCCGAGACGAATATCACCGCGACCGATCTCAACGAGCCGATGCTGGCGCAGGCGAAGACGCACCTCGCCGGCAAGGCAAACATCCGATGGCAGCAGGCGGACGCGCTGTCACTGCCGTTTGCCGATGCGAGCTTCGATATCGTCGCCTGCCAATTCGGCGCGATGTTCTTCCCCGACCGCGTCAAGGGCTACGCCGAAGCGCGGCGGGTGATCAGGCCCGGCGGACGGTTTCTCTTCAACGTCTGGGACAAGATCGAGGAGAACGATTTCGCCGACGTGATGCAGCAGACCATGCACCAGGTGTTTCCGAACAACCCGCCGCAATTCATGGCGCGGACGCCGCACGGCTATCACGACCCGGCGCGCATTCGCGACGATTTGACCGCGGCCGGCTTCCGCGACATCGCCATCGAGCTGGTCACCCATCGCAGCCCCGCCGCCTCGCCGCAGGATGTCGCCGTCGCCTACTGCCAGGGTACGCCGATGCGCGGCGAGATCGAGGCGCAGGGGCAACCGAGTCTCGAGGCTGCAACAGAGCGCGTGGCAGAGGCGTTGGCGCGCCGCTTCGGCACCGGTCCGATCGACGGGAAGATCCAGGCGCTGGTGATCTCGGCCGCTTAGACCGTCGGCAGGAACGCGAACCGCTCGCCTGCCCCGCGCAGGTTCAAAAGGTCTGATGTGCCGGCACCTGCCTGCACCCTGTCGACGCGCGCCGAGATCGGGCCGCGGCCGCACGCCTTGATCATGTCGGCAACGATATCTTCGGGGCCGGCGAACACGGCCTCGACGCTGCCGTCGCGGCGGTTGCGGACCCAGCCTTCGAGGCCGCGCGCATTCGCGCTTTCGTGAACCCAGGCACGATAGCCGACGCCCTGGACGCGTCCTGTGATCGTGACGTGGCGGATCACGCCGCTCATTTCTTCAGACCGAGGAACTCGCCGCTGCGCGCCTTGGTCTCCGCCTCGCGCATGACGCGGCTGGTGAGTTCGGATGAAGCGACGCCCTTGAGGTTCTTCGGCGAGGTGCCTTCGCGCAGCGCCTTCAGCGTCTCATAGACCGCCTGCGTTGCCGCCGCGAACGGCGCGTGGCCCTGCAGCGCGATCCTGACGCGCTGGCTTGCCAGATAGTCCAGCGCCGTCATCTCCTCCGGCGCACCGCCGAGCACGATCGGCAGCCTCGTCGCGGCCGAGAGCGCCTCGAGCTCACCGCGCGACTTGATGCCGGTGAAGAACAACCCATCGACGCCAACCGCCTCATAGGCCCGCGCGCGTGCGATCGCATCGTCGAGATTGCTGATCGAGACGGCGCCGGTGCGGCCGAGGATGACGAGCGACGGATCGCTGCGCCCGTCGAGCGCGGCCTTCATCTTGCCGACGCCTTCCTCGAGCGAGATCAGTTGCGTCTTGGCCTGGCCGAACGGCTGCGGCAGCAGCGTGTCCTCGATGGTGAGACCAGCGGCGCCGGCGGCCTCCACCTCCTGTACCGTACGGCGGACATTCAGTGCATTGCCGTAGCCATGGTCGGCATCGACCAGCACCGGCAGCGTCGACGCGCGCGACATCCGGCGCACCTGCTCGGCGAACTCGGTCAGCGTGATCAGTGCGATGTCCGGGTCGCCAAGCACGGCGAGCGAGGCCACCGAGCCGCCGAACATGCCGAGCTCGAAACCGAGATCCTCCGCGATCCGGATCGAGGTCGCATCATAGACCGAGCCCGGGCGAATGCAGGTTGATCCGCTGAGGATCGATCGCAGTGCTTCGCGGCGTTTGCGGAAGGCCATGTCTCGGACTCCTTGTCTGTCCTTGCGAAGGCGCCGGCGACGACCGATCGCCGCTACCTTCGCGAAGGCGGAGCTCTTTTATGCGAACTCCAGGATCAGCGCATCGACCGCGAGCGTGGCGCCAGCGGCGGCGTGGATCTTCTTGACCGTGCCGTCGCGCTCGGCGCGCAGCACGTTCTGCATCTTCATGGCTTCCACCACCGCAAGCGTCTCACCGGCCTTGACCTCCTGGCCCTCGGTCACCGCGATCGACACCACGAGACCGGGCATCGGGCACAGCAACTTCTTGCCAGTGTCGGCGGCCGAGACCACGGGCATCAGCCGCGCCGAGGTCGCCTCGGTCTCGGTGAAGACATAGACCGGCACCTCGAAGCCCTGATGCGCGAGGCGGAAGCCGTTGTTGATCGCCCGCACCTGCACGGCGACGAAATTGCCGTCGATGGTGCCCTGCCAGACCGGCTCGCCCGGCACCCAGCTCGACACCAGGTTGTGCGGATTGCCCGGCAATCCGTCGGCGCCGATGAAGCGCACCGCGATGGCGTCGGCCTCACGCGCGACGTCGAGCGCGATCTCGGCACGATCGAGCCACACCGCGCGGCGGCGCTCGCGCAGCACGACGCGGCCGCCCATCTGGCCGGAAATCTGCCGCTTGCGTTCGCCCAGCACGTGATCGATCGCGGCGCCGACTGCGGCCAGCCGCCGCGCGATCTCGCCCTCGGGCGCGCGCGCCGAGAACCCCTTGGGGAATTCCTCCGCGATGAAGCCGGTCGAGAGCCGGCCCTCGCGCCAGCGCGGATGGTTCATCAAGGCGGACAGGAACGGAATGTTGTGCCTGATGCCGTCGACATAGAAGGCGTCGAGCGCGGTCGCCTGCGCCTCGATCGCGGCGGCGCGCGACGGCGCGTGGGTGACGAGCTTGGCGATCATCGGATCGTAATGGATCGAGATCTCGCCGCCTTCCTGCACGCCGGTGTCGTTACGGATCGTGATGCCGTCATGGCTGGCCTCGGCCGGCGGACGGTACTTCACCAGGCGGCCGATCGACGGCAGGAAGTTGCGGAACGGATCCTCGGCATAGACGCGGGATTCAACCGCCCAGCCGGTCAGCGTGACGTCCTTCTGCGCGAGGCTGAGCTTCTCGCCGGCCGCGACGCGAATCATCTGCTCGACGAGGTCGATGCCGGTGATCAGTTCGGTGACGGGATGCTCGACCTGCAGGCGGGTGTTCATCTCCAGGAAGTAGAAGCTCTTGTCCTGGCCGGCGACGAATTCCACGGTGCCGGCCGAATCGTAGTTCACGGCCTTTGCCAGCGCGACCGCCTGCTCGCCCATCTTGCGGCGGGTGGTCTCGTCGAGCAGCGGCGACGGCGCCTCCTCGATGACCTTCTGGTTGCGGCGCTGGATCGAGCACTCGCGCTCGCCGAGATAGATCACGTTGCCATGCTTGTCGCCGAGCACCTGGATCTCGATGTGCCGGGGATCGACGATGAACTTCTCGACGAAGACGCGGTCGTCGCCGAACGACGATTTCGCCTCGGCCTTGGCGAGGTTGAAGCCTTCGGCGACCTCCGCCTTCGAATGCGCGATGCGCATGCCCTTGCCGCCGCCACCGGCGGAGGCCTTGATCATCACGGGATAGCCGATCTCGTCGGCGATCTGGACCGCGTGCTTGTCGTCCTCGATAACGCCGAGATGGCCCGGCACGGTCGAGACCTTGGCCTTCGCAGCCGCCTTCTTGGATTCGATCTTGTCGCCCATCGCGGCGATGGCGCCGGGGTTCGGGCCGATGAAGACGATGCCGGCGGCTTCGAGCGCGCGCGGAAACGCCTCGCGCTCGGACAGGAAGCCGTAACCGGGATGCACCGCCTGCGCGCCGGTCTTGCGGCAGGCCTCGACGATCTTGTCGATCAGAAGATAGCTCTCGGCCGCGGCAGGCGGGCCGATCAACACGGCCTCGTCGGCCATCTCGACATGCAGCGCGTCGCGGTCGGCCTCGGAATAGACGGCGACCGTCTCAATCCCCATACGGCGCGCAGTCTTGATGACCCGGCAGGCGATCTCGCCGCGGTTGGCGATCAGAATTCGTTTGAACATGCTCTTCTTGCTTGGGCTTTTTAGGACTTGGCTTTTTAAGGCTTGGGCTTTGGCAGGATTCCTCCCCGCGCAATCCGGCACGGGCCACTCCGTTGGTACAGCAAATTGCCCCGGAGGCAACGGTCTAATGCAGCGCCTGCCCGGCCCTTGACCAGCCCGACGCCAGTCGTCGGCGGTAGCCTGAGGTGTATTTCAGCCCGAATAGGTCTTGAAGCGGCCGCGGGAATGGGCCTTCGCGACGGCTTTCATCAGCTCGCTGACCTCGTTCTCCAGGAATTCATTGGCCACGATCAGTGCCCGAATGGTCGCGCGCAGATTCCCGCCGCAGGCGGAAATGGCCTGATCGACAGCCGCTTCCAGCCCGTCATCGTCGTCAGATTCGGGCCGTGCAGACATCATGGTGTATCCGGGATTCAGGTGGAGCATCATGTTCCTATTTTGTTCTCATCAAGTCAATCGGATCTTTGAGCGAACACCGTTTCCGGAGCCGGCTTCTTCTTCCACCGCCAACGCGCGAGGCATTGCAGGGTCCGGATGTCGGTGACGACGTCGACGAGAATGTTGATGATGAACTCGGCCATGCCGGCATCCCTTCCCATGAACATGTCCGGCCGTTCTACGTCGCGGAATGCCGAGCGGGATGTGACGGCGCGCACGCGGCGCGTGCGAACTGTCCTTGGTTGGATGGTACCTGCCTGTGCTAGAAGTCCGGCTGCCCGCCAAAGATCTGAAGTGAGAAAATGCGGTTTCGAAATCCGGTCGTCACGACGCTCCTCCTGACCTGCCTGTCTGCGATCCCCGGCTCCTCTGCGACCGCTGCCCCCGCGGTGTCGGCCATCATCAAGGACGCCGGCACCGTTCAGCTCGGCAACACCACCTATCGGCTCGACGGCATCGACGCGCCGGCGGTCGACCAGCTCTGCATCGACGAGCACGCCGATGTCTGGACCTGCGGGATCGAAGCGCGCGATCAACTGACCAAGCTGATCGGCGGCAAGCCCATCCACTGCGACGATATCGGCGTCGATCCGACCTTCAAGAAGCGCCGCCTCGGCGTCTGCAAGATCGAGGGTGATCCAACCAGCCTCAGCCAGGTGCTGGTCCAGAAAGGCTACGCCCTTAACGTCGACGGGTCGGCCACTGGCCGATTCAAGCCGGATCAAGCCACCGCCAAGGACAATCGCGCCGGGCTCTGGAAGGGCTGCTTCGTGGCGCCGCGCGATTTCCGCACCGCCAAGAAGGATGGCGCCCTGCTCGGCAACGCCTGCCCGGCCGATCGCGACACGCAAATCCGCGACGCGCTCTTCCCCGCAGACCTGCCGATGCCGGCGAGTTGCAACATCAAGGGCAAATACGCCGTGCGTGCACGCGTCACCGGCAATATCGGCATCTATCATTTGCAGGCATGCCGCAGCTACCCGGGCCTCGGCAATCCGGATCGCTGGTTCTGCTCCGAGGAGGATGCGCAGGCTGCCGGGTTCCGCCGCGCCTACAATTGCCGTCCGCCCAAGGCGAAGTGAAGGGGAAGTGACGAGCGAGTGAACGGCAAGTGATCGCGATAAATCAAGCTGGCAAAGCCGCCTCGTCCTGTGTGACACTGCACCGAGAGGTTGCCGGCGCGTATGACCCCACCCGATCCCTCTGATGTGCTCCCCGAAGCTGCGGCGGCCGAACGGCTGCGGCAGCACCTTGAGGAGATCGCGCGCGAACGCGATCGCGCCCATCGCGAGCTGCAGGAGCGCGAGGCCGAGCTGGCGCGGATCCAGCGCATCGCGCGGGTCGGCGGGCTCGAGATCGATTTCCGCGACGGCGTGCGCAACCGCCGCTCTCCCGAATATCTCTTGGTGCACGGTCTGCCGCCCGAGGAGGTCAACGAGACCTACGAGAACTGGGTCGCGCGCATCCACCCCGACGATCGCGAGCGCACCATCAAGCACCTGTTCGGCGTGCTCAAGGCCGGCGGCGAGGATTACACCACGGAATACCGTATCGTCCGCCCGAACGACGGCGAGAGCCGCTGGATCCGCGTCGTCGCCAAGATCGAGCGCGACCGCAACGGACGCGCGCTGCGGTTGGTCGGCGCCGATCTCGACGTCACCGACCAGATGCTGGCGCAGGAGACCCTGCGCGAGAGCGAGGAACGCTTCCGCCTGATCGCCGACAGCGCGCCGGTCCCGATCTGGGTCACCAAGCTCGACCGCACCCGCTCCTTCGCCAACCAGGCCTATCTCGACTTCCTCGGACTGCCGTTCGAGGAAGCGATCGTGTTCGACTGGCGCAAGGCGCTGCATCCGGACGACCTGCCGCAGATCCTTCAGGAGCAGATCACCGGCGAGCTCTCGCTCAAGCCGTTCGTGCTCGAAGCCCGCTATCGCAACGCCAAGGGCGATTGGCGCTGGCTGCGCTCGGAATCGCAGCCGCGCTGGGACCCGAACGGCAAGCATATCGGCTTCATCGGCGTCGCCCACGACATCACCGCCGCCAAGGAAGCCGAGATCGAGCTGCGCAAGCTCAACGAGTCGCTGGAGCGGCGCATCCTGGAGCGCACCGCGCAGCTCGAATCCCGCGAAGCCCAGACCCGCGCGATCCTGGAAACCAGCCATCAATATCAGATGCTGCTCAACCGCGATGGCGGCCTGCTCTACACCAACCAGACCGCATTGGCCGGCATTCGAGCTGACGCCGCCGACGTCGTCGGCAAGCCGTTCTGGGACACGCCGTGGTTCACTGCTTCCGCCGGAATGCCGCGCGTGATCCAGAATGCATTTGCGAGCGCGATGCGCGGCGACGAAGTCAAGATCGAGCTGCAATTGCAACTGCCGATCGGCGAGCGCTATTTCGATTTCGCGATGCGGCCGCTGCAGGACCAGCATGGCACGATCGTCGGCGCGGTGCCGGAGGCCGTCGACATCACCGAACGGCGCCGCGGCGAGGAAGCCCTGCGGCAATCGCAGAAGATGGAAGCAGTCGGCCAGCTCACCGGCGGCGTCGCGCACGACTTCAACAATCTGCTCACCATCATCCGCTCCGCGACCGACTTCCTGCGCCGCCGCGAGCTGCCGGACGAACGGCGCCGCCGCTACATCGATGCGATCTCCGAGACCGTGGAGCGCGCCTCCAAACTCACCGCGCAGCTGTTGGCGTTTGCGCGCCGGCAGCCGCTCAATCCCGAAGTGTTCAATGTCGGGACCCAGGTCGATAGCGTGACGCAGCTGATCCGGCCGCTGGTCGGCGCACGGATCCACATCGAGGTCAGGATCGAGGATCCCGACTGCTTTGCGATCGCCGATATCGGCCAGTTCGAGACCGCGATGATCAATCTTGCGGTCAACGGCCGCGACGCCATGAACGGCGAAGGCCAGCTGACGATCGGCGTCAGGAAGGTCAAGCACATCCCTGCCCTGCGCGCCCAGGCCTCGCGCAGCGGCGATTTCGTGACGGTCTCGATCCAGGATACCGGCACCGGCATCTCACCGGAAAATCTCGACGCGATCTTCGAACCGTTCTTCACGACCAAGGAGGTCGGCAAGGGAACCGGTCTCGGATTGAGTCAGGCCTTCGGCTTCGTCAAGCAATCCGATGGCGACATCGAGGTCACCAGCACGCCGGGACACGGCGCGACCTTCACGATCTATCTGCCGCAGGCAATGCGTCCCGTGGACACCAAGGTCGCCGCCAGCGCCGGCACCGAGCAGGCCTCGATCGGCCGCGGCTATCGCGTCCTCGTGGTGGAGGACAATGACGATGTCGGCCAGTTCTCCACCGAACTGCTGGAGGATCTCGGCTATTCGGTCAAGCGCGCGGCGAATGCCAACGCAGCGCTCTCGATCCTCTCCGAGAACGAGTTCGCCGCCGACCTCGTGTTCTCCGACGTGATCATGCCCGGCATGAACGGGGTCGAGCTCGCCGGTGTGATCCGCGATCGCTTTCCCGGCCTGCCGGTGGTGCTGACCAGCGGCTACAGCAACGTGCTCGCCGAGAACGCGCACAGCGGTTTCGAGCTGATCCAGAAGCCCTATTCGGTCGAGGCGCTGTCGCGCACGCTCCGCAAGGCGATCGTCGAGCAGCGAGCGACCGCTTCGAAGCCCTGACCGCACCCGTCGGCCGCGCCCTACTCGATCACCACATGCGCGACGCCGAGCTGAAGGATGCCGAGCGCGCGGGCTGCCGCGGTCGAGACATCGATGATCCGTCCGCGAATGAACGGGCCGCGGTCGTTGACCCGGCAGCGGATCGATTTACCGTGATAGGACACGGTGATCATGCTGCCGAATGCCCTCTTGCGGTGCGCGCAGGTCATCTCGCCACTCCTGCCGATGCCACGATAATAGGACGCAAGGCCACTCTCAGCGTTCGCCATGGACGAGGCAAACAGCAGCATGGCCGCGGACGCAACTGCGGTTTTCATTGATCGCCTTGCCGGTCGAGCCCCGCAAGGGAACGCGGTTCCGCGGTTTCGGTTCCAAGTCCGATCGACTTTTTGGAACCTTTCGGCAGGGCGCGTCCGGCGATCAGCCCGCGGCCGGATCGATCAGGGCGATGCCGAGCTCGGGCCGCTTCCGGCGCCTCAGGCTGGCCGGCGCTTCCGTGACCACGGCCTCCAGCGTCGGGCGTACGGTGCCGGCGAGCAGATGGCCGCCGCGCGTCGAACCGTCGGACAGTCCGAGCACGATATGCATATGCAGGCTGGGCTTGCCGTCGTCACCGGTCGCGATATCGCCGACCGCGCACAGCACCTCGCACTGCTCGTTGATCTCGATCTTCAGGTAGCTCTTCGATTCGAAATCGAACCGGCCGACCGTCGCCCGCTCGAATGCGCCGATCGCGGTGAGCGATGCCGCCGTCAGCCTCGCATCATTGGCGAACTTCGTCAGCGTACCGAATGCCTCCTCGCCGCTATCGAGCACGACGACGTGGACTTGTGCGCTGGGAGCGTCGGATACGAGCTTGCTTTTCATCGAGTCGCCTCGCCTTTCGAGAGCTTTCGCTCTCAATCGGAGACGGGGCGGATTGTTCCTGCGAACGGATTCGCCGCGGCTCAGGCGGCGTGCTCGACCCCTTCAGCCGCGAGCAGCGTCCGGACGTCCTGCGCCGGAACCGGCTTGCTGAACAGATAGCCCTGCATCTGCGTGCAGCCGAGCATCTGCACGGTGTCGCGCTGCTGATCGGTCTCGACGCCCTCGGCGGTCGTGATCATGTTGCGATCGGCGGCGATCGAGACCACGGCGCGGATGATCGAGGCCGAGCCCGAGTTGCGCGTCACTTCCTTGACGAAGCTGCGGTCGATCTTGATCTTGTCGAACGGGAAGCGCTGCAAATACTGCAGCGACGAGTATCCGGTGCCGAAATCATCGAGCGCGATGTGGACACCGAGCCCGCGGAGCTGACCGAGCGTGACCAGCGCCGCGTCGTCATCGGCAATCAGCACCGCCTCGGTGATCTCGAGCTCGAGCCTGCGCGGGTCGAGCCCGCTCTCGGCAAGCGCATTCGCGACCTTCAGTGCCAGCGTCTCCGACTTGAACTGGATCGGCGAGACGTTGACCGCGACGCGGACATGCGCCGGCCAGCCCGCCGCCTCTATGCAGGCGGTGCGCAGCACCCACTGCCCGATCTCCTCGATCAGCCCGGTCTCCTCGGCGACCGGAATGAACTCCACCGGAGAGATCATGCCGCGCACCGGATGGCGCCAGCGCAGCAGCGCCTCGCAGCCGGTCACCTCGTCGCTGCGCAGGTCGACCAGCGGCTGGTAGTGCAGCTCGAAGCTGCCCTCCGCCAGGGCGGTTCGCAAGTCGGCCTCCAGCGCGCGGCGCAGATTGGCCTGCTTCTCCATCGCCGGATCGAAGAAGCGATAGGTCCGGCGGCCGGCCGCCTTGGCGGCATACATCGCCAGATCGGCGCATTTCAGCAGACGGAACAGATCGGAGCCGTGGCGCGGCGCAATCGCGATGCCGATGCTGGCGTCGCTCGCCAAATGATGGCCAAGGCAGTCGAACGGCGTACGCAGCGACTGATAGATCCGCGCCACGAGATCGCTGACGTCATCGTCGGAGGCGATATCGTGCTGGACGATCGCGAACTCGTCACCGCCGAGACGCGCGATGAAATCGTTCGACCCAACCGACTGACGCAGCTTCTCGGCCACGCGCCGGAGGAATTCGTCGCCGATCGGATGGCCGAGCGTGTCGTTGATCCGCTTGAACTCGTCGATATCGATATAATGGATGGCGAATTCGCGCGCGGCGGACTCGAGCAGCAGCCCTTCCGCGTGGCGCTGGAACAGCGTCCGGTTCGGCAGATTGGTCAGCGCATCGTAATGCGCGAGATACTCGATCCGCGCCTGCGTGCGCCGCCCGTCGGTGACGTCCTCGAGCGTGGTGGCCCAGCCCCCGTCAGGCGCGCGCTTGTAGATCAGGCGGATGCTGCGGCCGTCGGGCGTCACGATCACGGAGTCCCGGACCTCGTCACCCCTCGGGTTGGTGAAGCGTGCGCAGTATTCGTCGACATCGCCGACGAACGAGCCGAGCGCCTGGCGATGCAGGATCAGGTCGCGCAGATGGCAGCCGGGCTTGGCGATGTCGGGCGAGAGGCCGAACATGTCGATGTATTGCTGGTTGCAGATCACGAGCCGCGCGGAGGCGTCGAACAGCAGCAGGCCCTGCGTCATGGTGTTGATCGCGGTGTCGAGATGCTGGCTTTGCTCGGACAGCCGGCGCTGCGCCGCATCGTGCTGCCGCTGCAACTGGCGGACGATCAGGAACACCATCATGATCACAATCAGCACCGCGAGCACGGCGGCGCAGAACTGCAGCTTAGTCTGGGCGCGCCAGTCCTCCAGCGCGCTGGAGGTCCTGGTGGTGGCGAGGATCAGGATCGGAAAGTGCGACAACGACCTGACCGCGCCGACATTCTCCTCGCCGGCGGAGCCGACGAACCGCCCCGACGTGTTGCCGCCGAGGCCGATGACTTTCCGGAACAACGACTGGTCGCTGATGTTGCGGCCGACCGCGCTGGCATCCTGCGGATAGCGCGCGATGATCGTGCCGTCGCGATGGATCATCGAGATCACGGTGTCGCCGTTCAGCGCCAACGAGGCCACGAAATCCTCGAAATGGCTCGGCTCGACGCCGCGGCTCGCAAAGCCGATGATCTCGCCATTGCGCCCGGTGATCTTGCGCGCAAAGATCGTGGTCCAGTTGCCGGTCACCTTGCTCATCGCGGGCTCGACGATGACCGGCGACGTCGGCCGCCCCGAGATGAACTCCTGGAAATAGCGCCGGTCGGCAATGCTGATATCGGGCACCGGCCACATCTCGGACGAGTTGATCAACCAGCCCTTGGCGTTGAACAGATTGAGCCCTCCGACATGCGGCAGCGCCGCCAGCCGTGTGCGCAGCATCTCGTGCGCGCTCAACAGCGACATGTTCTTCTCGAACTGATCGGCGGTCTCGACCTGCTCCGAACGCAGGTAATTCAAGATGTCGTCGTGGACATGCTGGAGGTCGGTGAGTTGCTGGTCGAAGTGCCGCGACAGCAGCAGCGCGGTGTTGTTGAGCTCGCGCTCGGACATCTCCAGTGCGCGCTCGCGAAACTGCAGCGCGAGGTAGCCGGTGCCAAGGGTGATCGCGAGCACCAGCAGCGCGGCGCTCAGGACGAGCCACTGAATGGCGCCCATCCTGCTGGCGCGCGACACACCCTTGATCGACAGCCGCCGGTGTTCCGGCATCACGCTGTCCGTTGAAACAATCGACATTTTCCTGCCCCTGCGGGTGCTCTTCTACGGGAACACAACCCAAGGGGTGGTTAGGAAAATCAGTTATCGGACGGTTAAGGCGGATGCGCAGGCGAACGCGGTCGGCGGGAAGATCGTCAGGAGACGGCCGCCACAGGCGCCGTGGACGCCTCCTTCAGGCTGCACTCGATCAACGCGCCTTCGATGGTGAATTTCGAGAACGGTGAGAGCGGCGTCACGGCCTTGAGCGCGGCGAAGAACTGCGAGTCTCCCGGGCTCTTGAGCAGAAACCGGATGTGGTTTGCCGACAACGCATCACGCGACAGCCAGACCACGCCGGAGAACAGCGCCACAAGCATCTGCGCGTAGGTGCCGGTATCGGCGACGCCGAGATCGTAGATCGGAGACACATTGACGAAGCGCGCGCTGAGAGCCGGCGCCGAATATCGGCTCATCAAGAGACGCCTGACCTGACAGACCGCGTGGACCCGTTCGCCGTCGGTCAGGTGATACAGCCCCTGACCGTCACCTTCCCTGGCGGTGAGCGCTTCAAACGCCACGACGCCGCCGAAGGTGGCAAAATCCTCACCGACGCCTTCAGCGTCCTTCTTCCATTGTGCCTTGATGTGACGCCAGGACCGCTCAGGGTCCTTGAGTGGCAAGAGCCGCATGGTTAAGGGGCTGTTAGCACGGAGGGGAGTCGACGTCGGGATAATATGTCGCAGGCATTAAGCCTTTGCTTACAGCGGTAGCTGGTTGCGGCGACTGCCGGCGGCGGCCTCCTGGCGTTGATACGTGCGGCCGCTTCGACCTCACGAATTGCAGCAAGCCGAAGCCTCGGGCGCTGCCGCCTGCGGCTGCGGCGCGCAGCACGCGCTCTGCTTGCCGTCCTGCTTCTCGTGCGCGACACGCGCGGTCCGCTCGCCGGTGCCGTCGCCATAGACGATGCTCTCACCGGTCGTGTGGAAGGTCTCCCACGCAATCCCCGCGGGATCGTCGATCCACGACTTCTCGGACTTGGCATAGCAGCACACCGTCAGGCCCTGCTCGACGACCTCGCCGCCCGCCTTGCGCAGCCGACCGTAGACCTCGCCGAGCTCTTCGGCGCTCTCGACCTGAATGCCGAGATGATCGAGGCCCGGCTCGCGGCCGCGGGTCGAAATCGCGAAATTGACGCGGGGATCGTCGAGCATCCACTTTGCATAATCGGATTTCACGACCGTCGGCTCGGCCCCGAACAGCGCCGAGTAGAAGCCGACCGATTGCGGGATGTCCTTGACGGCGACGTGAACATGCATGCGCTTCATGGGGACGATCCTTTCGGGCGGCGGCACTGGATGGATATTCCATCCCAAGCATGCTCAGATATCAATGGTGTTACAACAGGGGTTGTACCGCGGAATGGATGCGCTGACGCTGTTCGGATTGTTCGCCGTGACCATGATGCTCGTCTGCTACGCGGCCGAAGATCGCAGCCCCTGGTTCATCCTGGCCTTCGCAGTCTCCTGCGCGCTCGGCTCGGCCTACGGTTTCCTGCAGGGCGCCTGGCCGTTCGGCCTCGTCGAAGCGATCTGGGCCGTCGTCGCGGCGCGCCGATGGCTGCTGCGCCGGACCGCAGACGGCGTGTAACGTTATAGTATCCACGGCCAATCTGTCGCGGTCTCGAACTTGAATGCGCGCGGTCACGGCGTTAATGAGGGCCATGGACGCGTCGCGCACCATGATTCAGTCTTCCCCCCACGCAACGGGATCGCGCCGCTGGCGCAGCCTGCTTGCGGGACTGATCTCGCTCGCGCTGGTGCTGTCGTTCTTCCACGGCTGGGCCTTCGATGATGATGATGATGCAGCTCCCGGCTTCTCGATCGCACTGTCGATCAACGACACGGGCGGCAAGGCTCCCGCGCATCCGGCTTCGCTGCATGGCGATCACTGCCTGACGCACGTCGCCTCGGTCGCTCCGCAGGAAACGGCGTTCCCGATCGCCTATGCGCCCCATAGCTATAGCGACAGCCGTATCGAGCTGCCGGCGTCGGCCGAGCGCCTCTCTCCCTTCAAACCACCCCGCGCCTGACCCGGTCAACGTGACCGGCCGTGTACCGCTGCCATCAGGCAGCGCGCACGCTTTCGCACAGATCGATGTCGCGACAGCGCATGGCCAGCGGCCTGTGCTGCGGAGAGGCGCATATGAAACGGGTTGTTCTATTTTTCGCCGGCGTAGCCGCCGGCATCGCACTGGTCGTTGTGGCGGCCGGATGGATCGGCTGGCCGATCAAGTTCCCGACCACGCCGCAGGAGACTGCGTCAACGAGCCCGGAGAAATCCGAGGGCAAGCATGAGGCGCCCGGACATATCGAGCTGAGCGAAGAGCAGGTCCGGGAAGCCGGCATCACCTTCGCGCCGGCCGGCGGCGGCATGCTGAAGCGGCATTTCCTCGCGCCGGGATCGCTGATCCCCGACGCCGACCATATCGGCCGCGTCTCGGTGCGCGTGCTGGCAACCGTCACGGAACTGCGCAAGCGCCTCGGCGACGTCGTCGAGAAGGGCGAGATCGTCGCCGCGATCGAAAGCCGCGAGGTCGCCGACGCCAAGAGCGAATACCTCGCCGCGCGGCTGACCAACGATCTGCAGCAGACGCTCTATGCGCGGCAGAAGACGCTGGTTGAGACCCGCATCGTGTCGGAGAACGAATTCCTGCGCACGCGGCTGACCGCAAACGACGCCCAGATCAAGCTCGACGGCGCACGGCAGAAGCTGTTCGCGCTGGGCCTGTCGGAGAGCGAGATCGCCGATCTGCCCAACCAGCCCCCCGAGAGCCTGCGGACCCAGTTCCTGCGTGCACCGATCAGCGGCCGGGTCTCCGAACGCCGCGTCGACCTCGGCGGATTGATCGGGCGCGAGGGCCAGGAAAGCGAGCTCTACGTCATCGTCAATCTCGACGATATCTGGGTCGACCTAGCAGTTTCACCGGAAGACATCAGCGCGGTCCGCGAAGGCGTCACGGTGAAGATCCGCGCCATCGGCACCGAGGACGAGGCCAGCGCCGGCGTGATCTTCGTCAGCCCCCTGCTCGATCGCGAGACCCGCAACGCGCGGGTGATCGCGACCATGCCCAACAAGGACCACCGCTGGAAGCCGGGCACTTTCGTCACCGCCGAGGTGCCGCTGGCGGGCGCGCCGTCGACCGTCATCGTGTCAAAGAAAGCCATTCAAACCATCAAGGGGACATCGACCGTATTCGTACGCGATGCCGATGGCTTTGAGGCGCGATCGGTGCGGACCGGCCGCGAGGACGACGACGATATCGAGATCGTTTCGGGCCTCGCCGCCGGCGAGACCATCGCCGTACAAAACACCTTCACGCTGAAGGCCGAGATCGAAAAGGACGAGGCGGAGCACGGCCATGATTGAGCGCATCATCGGTCTTGCGATCCAGCGGCGCTGGGTCGTCGTCACCCTGGCGGCCATCCTGATGTTCCTCGGCGGCCTCGCATTGACGAAGCTGCCGATCGATGCGGTGCCCGACATCACCAACAAGCAGGTGCAGATCAACACCGTGGCGCCTGCGCTGTCGCCGGCGGAGATCGAGAAGCAGATCACCTTCCCGATCGAGACGGCACTCGCCGGCGCGCCGGGGCTGGAGAGCACGCGGTCGCTGTCGCGCAACGGCTTCTCGCAGATCACGGCGGTGTTCAGCGAGGCGACCGACATCTATTTCGCGCGCCAGCAGGTCGGCGAGCGGCTGACTGAAGTGCGCGCGCGCCTGCCCCAAGGCATCGAGCCGCGGATCGGCCCGACCTCGACCGGCCTTGGCGAAATCTACATGTGGACCGTCCATTACTCCGGACAAAAAGTGCAGAGCGATGGCGCGCCGGGGCTGCAAAGCGACGGCCGCTTCCTGACGGCGGACGGCCAGGTGCTGCAAAGCGAAGTCGAGAAGGACGCCTATCTGCGCACGGTGCAGGACTGGATCATCAAGCCGCAGATCAAGATGGTGCCTGGTGTCGCCGGCGTCGATTCGATCGGTGGCTACCTCAAGCAGTACCAGGTCCATCCCGACGCAGCGAAGCTGATCGCGCTCGGCCTCACCTTTGCCGACGTCGCCAAGGCAATCGAGAGCAACAATGTCAGCCGCGGCGCGCGCTACATCGAACGCAACGGCGAAGGATATGTGGTGCGATCCGGCGGCCGCCTCGAGAACATCGACGAGTTAGGCGCCGTCGTCGTCACCACCCGCGGCGGCGTCCCGGTCCGGATCCGCGATCTCGCGACGCTTTCGATCGGCGGCGAGACGCGGACCGGCAGCGCCAGCGAGAACGGCCGCGAGGTCGTGGTCGGCACCGCGCTGATGCTGATCGGCGCCAACAGCCGCACGGTCTCCGCCGCCGTCGATGCCAAGCTGCGTGCCATCACGCCATCCCTTCCGGCGGGCGTCGAGGTCAAGACGGTGCTCGATCGCACCCAGCTCGTCGATGCGACGATCGGCACCGTTGCGCGCAACCTCTCAGAAGGCGCACTGCTCGTGATCGCCGTGCTGTTCGTGCTGCTCGGCAATTTCCGGGCAGCGCTGATCACGGCACTGGTGATCCCGATTGCCATGCTGATGACCGCCATCGGCATGTGGCAGGGGCGGATCAGCGCCAATCTGATGAGCCTTGGTGCGCTCGATTTCGGCCTGATCGTCGACGGCGCCGTCATCATCACCGAGAACAGCCTGCGCCACCTCGCCGAGAGGCAGCACGCGCTCGGCCGTGTGCTGACGCGCGACGAACGGCTGGCGACGGTGCGCGCCTCCGCCGTCGAAATGGTGCAGCCGAGCCTTTACGGCCAGGCCATCATCCTGCTGGTCTATGTGCCGCTGCTCACATTCACCGGCGTCGAAGGCAAGATGTTCGAGCCGATGGCGCTGACCGTGATCCTCGCCCTCGCGGCCGCCTTCGTGCTGTCGCTGACGTTGGTGCCGGCACTGATCGCGATCGGCATCACCGGCCGCGTGCAGGAAAAGGAGAACTGGCTGGTTGCCGCGCTGAAGCGCGGGTACAGCCCGCTGCTGCGCCGCGCGGTCGCAACGCCCGTTCCGGTTATCGCAGTGGCGATCGTGCTGTTCGCGACCGCCCTGTTCGCCTTCTTCCGTCTCGGCCAGGAGTTCATCCCCTCGCTCGACGAGAAGAACATTGCGATGCACGCGCTCAGGATTCCGAGCACGGCGCTGTCGCAGTCGCAGGCGATGCAGCTGTCGGTCGAGAAGGCCGTCAGCCGCTTCCCGCAGGTGTCCTTCGTGTTCTCCAAGACCGGCACCGCCGAAGTGGCGAGCGATCCAATGCCGCCGAACGCCTCCGACACCTTCATCATCCTGAAGCCGCGCGAGCAATGGCCGGATCCATCACTGACCAAGGAGCAGTTGATCGAGGACATCTCGAAGGCGGTCGGCCGGCTGCCCGGCAACGTCTACGAATTCACCCAACCGATCCAGATGCGCTTCAACGAACTGCTCGCCGGCGTTCGCGGCGACATCGCGGTGAAGGTGTTCGGCGACGAGTTCGAGCCAATGCAGAAGGCCGCCAACCAGATCGCGGCCGCATTGCGCAGCGTGCGCGGCGCGACCGACGTCAAGGTCGAACAGGCCAGCGGCCTGCCCGTGCTCGAGATCAAGGTCGACAAGGCGGCGATCGCGCGGCGCGGCCTCAGCGTCTCCGCGGTCCAGGACGTGATCGGCGCCGCGGTCGGCGGCCAGGATGCCGGCGTCGTGTACGAAGGCGATCGCAGCTTCGACATCGTGGTGCGGCTGCCGGAGAGCGTGCGCTCCGATCTCGAGGCGCTGAGCAATCTGCCGGTCGCCTTGCCGAAGGCAACGCCGAGCTCGCCGGTGCAGAGCCTGCCGCTCAACCGCGTCGCGCAATTCTCCTTCACCGAAGGGCCGAACCAGATCAGCCGCGAGAACGGCAAGCGCCGCATCGTGGTGACGGCCAATGTCCGCGGCCGCGATCTCGGCTCGGTGGTCGAGGAAGCGCAGGCCAAGGTCGCGCAATCGGTGGCGCTGCCGCCGGGCTACTGGATGACCTGGGGCGGCCAGTCCGAAAACCTCGCCGCGGCGCGGCAGCGCCTTGCCGTGGTGGTGCCGGCCTGTTTTGCGATGATCTTCCTGTTGCTGCTGGCGGCGATGGGATCGGCGCGCGACGCGCTGCTGGTGTTCAGCGCGGTGCCGCTGGCGCTCACCGGCGGCATCGCGGCGCTATGGCTGCGCGGCATGCCGTTCTCGATCTCGGCCGCCGTCGGCTTCATCGCGCTGTCCGGCGTTGCGGTCCTGAACGGGCTCGTCATGCTGAGCTTCGTCAGGCAATTGCGCGAGCGCGGCGTGCCGATGCGCGACGCCATCGAGCAAGGCGCCCTCACCCGCTTCCGGCCGGTGGTGATGACGGCGCTGGTGGCTTCGCTCGGCTTCGTGCCGATGGCATTCGCCACCGGCACCGGCGCCGAGGTGCAGAAGCCGCTCGCCACCGTCGTGATCGGCGGCCTGATCAGCGCGACCTTGCTGACGCTCGCCGTGCTGCCCGCGCTCTATGCACGGTACGGGCATGCCGGCAGCGCTGCGCGCGGTGAGAGGTCCGCGATTCAGCCTGCCGAATGACGGCGTGTCGACCGGCGCTCGCCAAGAAAAATCCGGCAGTTACAGCGCCAAACAAGCGCTGTAACATTTCTGTCATATGGCAAAACTAAACGAAGGCGGCGGCGATCTGCCGCGGGGCCCTATGGGGGAGCGAGAAAATGCGTCGAGCCATCACACTATTGTCCGCGAGCATAATCGCGCTTTCAGCCGGCGCCGCGTCCGCGCAGAACGCAAAGCCCCGCAACCTGATCCTGTTCGTCCCCGACGGCCTGCGCGGCGGCATCGTGACGCCGCAGACGGCGCCCGCGATGGCCGAGATCCGCGACAAAGGCGTTCATTTCAAGAATTCGCACTCGCTGTTCCCGACCTTCACGATGGCGAACAGCTCGGCACTGTCGACCGGCCACTATCTCGGCGACACCGGCACCTTCTCCAACACGATCTATACCGGCTACACCTCGGTGCCGGCCGGCGACACCGTGGTGCCGTTCATCGAGAACGACGCGGTACTCGCCGATATCGACGATCACTTCAACGGCGACTACCTCAATGAGGAGACGCTGCTGAAGATGGCCCGCGGCCAGGGTTTCAGCACCGCGGCCATCGGCAAGGTCGGTCCGACCCTGCTGTTCGACCACACCGATCGCGGCAAGAACACGATCGTGGTCGACGATTCCACCGGCGGCAAGACCGGCGTGCCGCTGTCCGATGAGATGAAGGAGGCACTGACCAAGGCCGGCCTGCCGCTCGCCACCCCGAGCCGCGGCGACAACGCCAAGGCGGGCGACGCCAAGACGCCGGGCACCACGGTCGCCAACGTCGCGCAGCAGGGCTACATGGCCGACGTCGCGACCAAGGTCGTGCTGCCGATGTTCAAGGCGCGCAACAAGCCGTTCGTGCTGGTGTTCTGGTCGCGCGACCCTGACGGCAGCCAGCACAACACCGGTGACAGCCTAAACACCATCACCCCCGGCATCAACGGTCCGACCTCGATGGCCGGCATCAAGAATGCCGACAACAACCTCGCCCAGCTCCGCAAGGCGCTCGACGAGCTCGGGCTGTCGGCCACCACCAACATCATGGTCTCCTCCGACCACGGCTTCTCGACGATCTCGAAGGAGAGCAAGACCAGCCCCTCGGCCAAGATCGCCTTCGACGACACGCCGAAGGATTTCCTGCCGATGGGCTTCCTGGCGATCGATCTCGCGAAGGCGCTGAACCTGCCGCTGTTCGACCCCAACGACAAGAACGCCAAGGTCGCCGACAACGCCCACCCG
Organism: Bradyrhizobium mercantei; assembly: GCF_001982635.1. Classification (GTDB taxonomy): domain Bacteria; phylum Pseudomonadota; class Alphaproteobacteria; order Rhizobiales; family Xanthobacteraceae; genus Bradyrhizobium; species Bradyrhizobium mercantei. The sequence goes on from NZ_MKFI01000001.1 coordinate 437,675, forward strand.
AAGGCCGGCAACGGCGTGCTCGGCCAGGACCCGGCCAAGCCCGACGTCGTGATCGCGACCAATGGCGGCTCGGACCTGATCTATCTGCCGAACCGTGACAAGAAGCTCGCCGACCGCGTCGTCAAGGCGCTGCTCGAGCAGGACTATGTCAGCGGCCTGTTCGTCGACGACAAGCTCGGCACCTTCCCCGGCACGCTGCCGATGTCGAACCTCAATCTGAAGGGCAAGGCAGTGACGCCGAACCCGTCGATCGTGGTCAACTTCCGCTCCTGGTCGAGCGGCTGCGAGATCCCGACCAACTGCTCGGTGCAGATCGCCGACACCGTGCTGCGCCAGGGCCAGGGCATGCATGGCAGCTTCAGCCGTGGCGACACCTTCAACTTCACCGCCGCGATCGGCCCCGACTTCAAGGCGGGCTATGTCGACCCGCTGCCGGTCAGCAACGCCGATGTCGGCATGACCGCAGCCCAGCTGCTCGGCCTGCGCGCCCCGAACAATGGCGGCTTGATCGGCCGGGTGATGTCGGAGGCGCTGCCGAACGGCATCGTGCCGAAGATGGCCGAGGGCACCATCATGTCGAAGAAGCCGTCGGCCAACGGCCTGCGCACCGTGCTGAAATTCCAGCGCGTGCTCTCGACCCGCTATTTCGACGTCGCCGGCTTCCCGGGGCGCACGCTCGGGCTCGAGGAGACCGGCGGCAAACAGAAAACGGCGGGGAAGTGATCCCCGCCGCTCTCGCCTGAAGCCGTCTTGCTTGTAGCCTTTCGTTCGGGACGATGCAGGACATCGCCCCGGATGATCACATCATCCCGATGTCGAACACGTTGGGCAGCTGCGCTGCGAGCGGCAGAGCGGTCGCGCCGACCAGCGTCGCAACCATCGCCGCGAGCGCACGGCCGGTGCGGCGCTGACCGCGCATGCGACCGGCAATCCACTCCAGAACCTTGGTGTCCATCTTGGTGCCCTGCGTCGGCGCCCAGCGACCGATGTCGGTCTCGGGTGACAGCGCCACCGTGCGCGGCGGCACCGGCAGGCCGGACTCGGACGCGGCATGGTGGGCGATCGCCTTGGCGAGCAGGTCGTCGAACCGGCCGCCATCGCTGCGCTCGGCAGCCGCCTCGTTGATCGCGAACAGCGCCTCGATCTCGGCTCGGCTGACCGGCTGATGCTCGACCGCGGCCGCCGTCAAGATGCGCGCGCACCAGGCAGCGTCATCGGCATCGAGCGACCGGGAGAAATGGATACGGCCCTTGGTGGTCGGGCCTTCGCCGGTGATGACGCCGTCGCGGACGATGGTCAGCGCGTGGGCGGCGGTCTTGCGGCAGGACGGATGCAACGCACCGCTGAGAGCCTCAGCGGTCTTGGTACTTGGGGTAGACATTGTGGGGGGCTTTCAATTCCTATCTTAGGCCAGCTTTTCCATGCGGGCGTAAACGAGTGGTTAACGATTCGGAACTTGGGTTCCGAGATTTTTAGATGGTTGCTATTTGGTCGCTTTGGAAGCTGTCACGGTTCAGTCCTATAGCAGCCGGGGCCGGCGTGATGACGGCGATAAGCGGCTTTATCTGGGCATTTCCAAGCTTTTGTGCCGCAGCTGATATTTCGCCGCAGGGGCATCGATCAAAACAAGTTGCTTGGAATTCCTCCCTCAAGAAGAAATGTTTCATCTTCTTTCAGAACCCGTTCACTTAAGCGTCGATGCGCCCTATAATGGAACCCGACCACCTCAAATGCAATTTTAGCTGCAACATCAAAGAGATGAGGTAAAATCATGGCACTTCAGATTGGCGCACTCGCTCCCGACTTCGAAGCCGAGACCACCGAAGGCAAGGTCAAATTCCACGACTGGATCGGCAGCAGCTGGGCGCTTTTGTTCTCTCATCCCAAGGACTTCACCCCGGTCTGCACCACCGAGCTCGGCACCCTCGCCCGCCTGAAGCCCGAGTTCGACAAGCGCGGCGTCAAGCTGATGGGCCTGTCGGTCGATCCGGTCGACCGTCACGCCAAATGGTCCGAGGACATCAAGGAGACCCAGGGTGCCGCGCCGAACTATCCGATGATCGGCGACACCGACTACAACGTGTCGAAGCTCTACGACATGCTGCCGGCCTCAACCTCAGGCGATCCCCTCACCCGCACGCCGGCGGACAACCAGACCGTCCGCAACGTCTTCATCATCGGCCCCGACAAGAAGATCAAGCTGGTGCTGGTCTACCCGATGACCACCGGCCGGAACTTCCAGGAGATCCTGCGCGTCATCGACTCGCTGCAACTCACCGCCAAGCATCGCGTCGCCACCCCGGCTGACTGGAAGCAGGGCGAGGACGTGATCATCGCCGGCTCGGTCAACAACGACGAGGCCAAGACGATCTACCCGCAGGGCTGGAAGGAACCGAAGCCCTATATCCGCATCGTGCCGCAGCCGAAGTAACGGCCGGAACGACGTGGTCGAGTGGCAAGCGCACAGCCCGTTATCGTCTGGTTCCGCGACGATCTGCGACTGTCGGACCACCCGGCCCTGCACGAAGCAGCCAGCCGCGGCACGCCCGTGGTTGGCCTCTATGTCCGCGACGAACAAAGCCGTGCCCTGAAACCTCCAGCCGCGCGCCCCCTCGGGGGCGCGACGCGCTGGTGGCTCGCGCAATCGCTGCGCGCACTTCGCAAAAGCCTTCAGGCGACCGGTGGAACGCTGGTGCTGCGTAGAGGACCGGCGGCTGACGTGATCGCCACGCTGGCACGCGAAATCAACGCGGGCGCCGTGTTCTGGAACGACATCGCGCAGGCGCCGCATCAAGCGATTGCCGGCGACGTTGAATCCGCGCTCGCAAGTGACGGCATCGACTCGCAGATTTTCCCCGGCGACCTGCTCGTCGATCCCAAAGCCATCCGCAACAAGGACAATCGCGGCCTGCGCGTCTTCACGCCGTTCTGGCGGCGCGTGCAGGGCCTCGGCGATCCGGCAAAGCCGCTGCCGGCGCCGAAGAAGCTCACCTGCATCGGCGGTATCGCGAGCGAGGCCATCGACGACTGGAAGCTCGAGCCGACCCGGCCGGATTGGGCCGGCGGCCTGCGCGAGACCTGGACGCCGGGCGAAGCCGGCGCGCAGGCGCGGCTGAAGGCGTTTCTGGACGACGGTATCGCGGGCTACAGCAGCGACCGCGACCGGCCCGACCGCGACGGCACCTCCCGCCTGTCGCCGCATCTGCGCTTCGGCGAGCTCAGCCCGCGCCAGCTCTGGTACGCCGCCCGTTTCGCCGCCGCCGAGCATCCGCGCCTTGCCGGCGACATCGACAAGTTCCTGAGCGAGCTCGGCTGGCGCGAGTTCTGCCGCCATCTGCTGTACGACGTCCCCGACCTGGCGGAGCGGAATTTGCAGGAGCAGTTCGACGCCTTTCCGTGGAAGCGCGACGCCCGCGCATTGAAGGCCTGGCAGCGCGGCCTGACCGGCTATCCGATCGTCGATGCCGGGATGCGCGAGCTCTGGCACACCGGCGTGATGCACAACCGGGTGCGCATGGTGGTGGCCTCGTTCCTGGTGAAGCATCTGCTGATCGACTGGCGCGCCGGCGAGCAGTGGTTCTGGGACACGCTGGTCGATGCCGATGCCGGCTCAAACCCGGCGAACTGGCAATGGGTCGCCGGCTCCGGCGCCGACGCCGCGCCCTATTTCCGCGTGTTCAATCCGATCCTGCAGGGTGAGAAGTTCGATCCCGACGGCGCCTATGTCAGGCGCTGGGTGCCGGAGCTCGCGCAACTGCCCAACGAGCTGATCCATCAGCCCTGGACCGCGACGCCGATCGAGCTCGCAAGTGCCGGCATCAAGCTCGGCAAGAGCTACCCGCAGCCGATCGTCGATCACAAGCAGGGCCGCGAACGCGCACTTGCGGCATACGCGAAAATCCGCGGCAAGGATTAGCGGCGGTTGACCAGCAGCACCGCCGCGGCACAGGCCGTCATGCCGGCAATCGCGACATAGTCCAGCTTTTCGTCGAACAGAAGATACGCCATTAGCGCGGTCGTTGCCGGCACCAGATAGAACAGGCTCGCGACCGAGGTCGCGGCATGGTGGCGGATCAGCCAGTACAACAGCGAGATCGAACCGATCGACAGTGCGAACACCAGCCAGGCCAGCGCCAGCACGAACTCGCCGGTCCAGTGCACCACATTGGTCTCGAACAAGAAGGCGCCGATGCCAAAGAAGATCGTCACCGCGATGTACTGCACGAGGTTGCCGGCGCGCCAGTCGATCCGGTTGCAGTAGCGGCGCTGATAGAGCGTGCCCAGCGTGATGCTGATCAGCGAGACGCCAGAGGCAAGCCAGCCCCAGCCGGCGTCGCCCGTCATCGGCCGGTTGTGCAGGATCAAGACGACGCCGGCGAGGCCAAGCACCAGCCCACCCCATTGCAGCGGCGTGACGCGCTCCCCCAACCAGCGGTTGGCGATGGTCGAGGTCAGGATCGGCTGCAAGCCCGGGATCAACGCCGAGAGCCCGGCCGGAATCGAATGCGCGATCGCGATCGCGGTGCCGCCGAGATAGAAGCCGTGCACCAGGATGCCGGCCACCGCGCTGTGGAAGACGCCGGTGCGATCCGGCCATTTCGGCCGCGCCACCGCGGCGATGACCGCCATCACCACCACCACGAACGCCATCCGGATCGCCAGATAGGTCAGCGGCTCCGCATTGTTGATGACGTATTTGGTGCCGATGAATCCCGTGCTCCACAGCACGACAAAGATCGCCGGCGCCAGACGAGCGGCAGTTTCCTCGAAGCTCTTGTTCATTGCAGGCCGTCATTGCCTGAAGATGGGGCAGCCGGCAATCGCGAATTTTGGCGGGGTTGGCGCCCCAGGCACACCGTCGTCCCTGCGAAAGCAGGGACCCATACTCCGGGGCCCGGCTTGTGAACGCGACTCGTCGTTCCAGCGACGTACAGCAATCAACATCGGTGGTTATGGGTCCCTGCTTCCGCTGGGACGACAGCGAGTCTGTTATCCGATCTATGAGTCAAACGTTCGCGTTCTCGCGACAAGAACCGTCTGAGCTTTGGATTTCGAAACAGTCCGGCTGTACGCGGTCAACCGGTGAGACCGGCCTTGCGCAATCCGTCGAGGAAATGTTCGCGGTCACCGGGATCGCGATAGCGTTCGGCCCTCACCCGCGCGAGGTCGAGGGTTTTTGCGGGTGCGGATTTGCCATTGGCATTCAGTTCGCGGCATCGTTCGCGAACGAATGCGTCTACCTCGGACCGCGCCTCGGCGAGCCGCCCCGTCTGGGCATGGCAGGCCGCAAGGAGCCCGTGCGACCATCGATCGAACGACCGCGCCTCCAGCAATGCCTTGATCGCCTGCTCGTACTCACGCCCGGAATAAAGCGCGAGCGCGTGATACCAGTGGTACAGATTGGGCGGAAAGGGATTGAGCCGCTTCGCCGTCCCGATCCATATCAGTGCCTCGCGCCAGCGCCCCCAGTAGACCAGGATGTTGGCGAACACCGCCGCCACGTCGGCATCGTTTGGATTGAGCGCCAGCGCCCGGCCGAAATGGATTTCCGCCCTGGCGTCCTCTTTCGACAGAAACAGCAGCTGCGCGAACACGCCATGAGACCAGGCGTCGCCGTCATCGATGTCGAGCGCGGTCTCGATCTCGCGAAACGCCTCGCCCACCGTCGCGGTGGTCGGCGATTCCAGAAACACATCGCAGACGATGGTCCAGGCGATGTTGACATGGGCGCGGGCATATTGCGGGTCGAGCGCGACGGCGCTGCGAAAATACGCCCTCGCCTGCGCCATGTCCTTCACGGTCAATTGACGCCATCGCTCGTTTCCGAGCAGAACCAGGTCATAGGCGGTAATGCTGGAGGTCGGCTTGCGCCTGGCGATCTCGCGGCCGGCGTCCTCCAGGCGGCCCGGCAGGGCGGCCACGATCGCCCGGACGATCTCATCCTGCAGGGTGAAGATGTCTTCCAGGTCGCGGTCGTAGCGCGCGGTCCAGAGACTGTAACCGGTTGCGGCATCGAGCAGCTGGACGGTCACCCGCACCCGGTCGCCGACCTTGCGCACGCTCCCCTCGGCGACGTACCTGACACCGAGCTCGCGGCCGATCCGCTTGATCTCGGACGTCTTCCCCTTGTAGGCGAAGCTCGAATGGCGGGCGACGACGAACAGCGACCTGAACCGCGACAGTTCGGCGATGATGTCGCCGGTGATCCCGTCGGAGAAATAATCCTGCCCGGGATCGCCGCTCAGATTCAGAAACGGTAGCACCGCGAGCGACGGCCTGTCGGACACTGCCGGTGCCGGCACGATCGGCAGCCCTGCTCCGGAATCGGCGGCGAGCGGCGGCCCGACATAACGGTAGCCACGGCGCGGCAGCGTCTCGATCCAGGTCGCGCCGCCGTCGACGCCGGCAAAGACCCGACGCAGGGCGGCGATCTGCACCGTCAGATTGCTCTCCTCGATCGCAAGCCCCGGCCACGCCGCCTGCATCAACGCGTCCTTGGAAACCGGCGTCCCCGCTCGCTCGACCAGCAGCCGGAGCAGCACCACCGCGCGCCGTCCGAGCGCGACCGGTTCGGCCTCGTGGAACAGCATCTCGGCCTCGGCATCGAGGCGGTAGGGCCCGAATTCGTGGATCGTCGCCATGGCCGGAAGACTACATTTTTCCCAACTTTTTCGGAACGGATTCAGGACCTCGGAGAAGCCCGCGATCATGCTGCGGCAGTACAGAACTTCGAGGAGAGCCCGATGCGCGATCCAGGTCATGCGACGGAAGCGGGCGGTCCGACGGCGCGTTCCGGTCCGGTGGTGAAGGCCGGGGCCCCGGCCGAGCTTTGCCGCGTGCTCGAGGCCGTCGAGGCGCTGGCCCCGCTCATCGCTGCGCAACGCGCCGCGTTCGATAGCAGACGGAGGTTGCCGGACGCGGTTTTCGCCGCGCTGGCCGATGCCGGCCTGTTCCGGCTCTGGCTGCCGCGCGCGCTCGGCGGACCCGAATTGTCTCCCGTCGACTTCATGCGCGTCGTCGAAGCCGCCTCCGCGCTCGACGGCTCCGTCGGCTGGCTGGTCGGCAACGGCGGCGGCATGAGCCGGATCGGCGGCTATCTCGATGAGACCGTCGTGCGCGAGTGGTTCGCCGACCCGCGCGCTTTTGTCGCGAGTTCGACCGGAGCGGTCGGCACCGCGACCGCCGTCGCGGGCGGCTATCGCCTGTCCGGGCGCTGGCCATTCGGGAGCGGCGCGCATCATGCGACGCGCTTCATGGTGCTGGCCAGCGTCGCGCCCGGGGATCCGGATTCGCCGCTGCTCTGCTGCTATCCCGATCGGGCTGACGTGACCATCCACGACAACTGGCATGTGTCCGGCTTGCGCGGCAGCGGAAGCTGCGATTTCGAGGCACGGGATATCTTCATGCCCGCCGCTCACGCCCATCCGTTCATCGGGCTGCGACCGACCCAGCCCGGACTGCTCTATCGCCTGCCGCCATCATCGGTGTTTGCGTGGAGCATCTGCGGGGTGCCGCTCGGCATCGCCTCCGGCGCCATGACCGCGTTCGCGGAGCTCGCCAGCCGGAAAGGCCGTCAAGGCACCCGCTCCGTGCTACGCGATCACGAAACCGTCCAGGCAACGCTCGGACGGGCAAGAGCCACGCTTCGCGCCGCCCGCGCCTTCATCATCGATGCCATGACGGAGTTGATGGCCGCGGCCGAGACCGGCGGCGACCGGCTGGTTGCGGCGCGCGCGGACGTCCGGATCGCCAACGCATATGGAGCCGAGACCGCCATGTCCATCACCGATGAACTGGCCGCGAGCGCGGGCGCCGCCGCCATCTTCGAGACCTGCGCCATCGAGCGCGCGGGCCGCGATGCGCGCGCCGCCGCGAAGCACATCGCGATGAGCCCGAACAATTACATCATCGCCGGCCGCCTGGCGCTGGGGCTCGATCCCGGCACGATGAGGTTCTGAAAATTATCCGGCCACCAACGGAGTTGCCTGATGTCAGTGGTTTGCAGGCCGGCCCGCGCAGAGGATCTGGAGTTCGCCGACGCCCTCGTGGTCTCCAGCATCAACGATCTCACGGAACGGCACGGCTTCGGCCCGATGGCGGTTTCGTCTCCTCCAAAATTTCAGTTGTTCTCGATGAAGGACGATCCCGACGGCCTCTGGGTTGCGGAGGAGAACGAGCGGATCCTCGGCTTCGCCTGGAGCTGGGTCTGCGGCGACATGTGGTTTCTGGCGCAGCTGTTCGTATCGCCCGATCAGCAGGGCCGACGCATCGGCAACGAACTGATCAAGCGGACCATCGCGCACGCTGAGGCATCGGGCGCGTCCAACAAGGTGCTCATCACCTTCAGCTTCAACACGGCGTCGCAGGGACTCTACATCCGTCACGGATTGCTGCCGCGATTTCCGATCTACACCGTCAGTGCACCGCGCGAACGATTGATCGATCATTTGCACGGCGCGCGATACGACGTCACGCCGCTCAGGGCGGAGGCTTCGACCTTGCACCGCCTCGCGCAGGCGGACGAGCGGACCCTCGGTGTCTCGCGCGAAAAGCATCATCGCTATCTGATCGATGACGGCGCGGCGACTGGATTCAATCTGCACGACGGGAACGATTGGGCCGGCTACGTCTATGTCGACGCCGGCGGTCATATCGGCCCGCTCGCAGTGATGGAACCCGACGCCGTCGCCCCCGCCTTGAGAACCGCGCTGCACCTGGCGGCCGAGCGCGGCGCGCCACGGATATCGGCATTCCTGCCGGGTGCGAGCAAGGCGGCGCTTGATACCGCGATGGCACACGGCATGCGGATCAAATGTCCGATGCTGTTGATGTCGTCGCGAGAGTTCGGCGATTGGGGCCAGTATCTGCCGCGCAACCCGGGCTTCATGTGACCGGCCGGGCGCTACGCGACCTCAGCAACAATCGCGTCGTGTTGCGAAACAATACAGATGGGAAATTCTTTCCCAGGCCGCTGTTTGATTGCTCGATTGTTCCCTGCCGAATTCAAGACGCACGCTCCCCCAAGATCGCCACGATCGTCCGCCACTCTTGCGCCCACAAGAAACAAGGCGAGGAACAAACGACGCCGGAACGAGTTGCGCCAGACAACTAACAAGGCAACTGAAGAAATCGACGTATCCGTGCTCAACGACCGAGTGCGGCAATTCGCCCTCCAGTCAACGCACATGTGCAAACAGCCGATGAGCGGTCGCAGCTGCTTGCAGCCCGCGTCGGAGGGACATCGCTTAACTTGGGTTGAGAATGGCCGAGAACAACACAATAACGCCGCGCTGCCATATCCCTTGGCAACAGATGATCATTGACAGTACCGGAGCTGCTGCGCCGTGTTGCTATTGGGGCGCGTATGAGAACTTGAACAGTCCAGTCGGGAACGTCAAAGAGCAGTCGATCGAGGAAATCTGGAACGGCCCTGCGTACCAGAAACTTCGCGCCGGCATGGCACGCGGCGACCTCGCCGCGGCCGGCTGCGCCAAGTGCCACGCCGTCAGGCAGGGCATGAGCCTCGGGTTCGACTACGACAGCGACGCCGATGACGATACCGAGACGCCGCACGGCCGCAACATCGCGGTGCTCAAGGATGAGATCGCCCGCGGCGCGACGGTGCTCGAGGCAAAGCCGACCATCATTTCCTACACGCCGTCGCATCGCTGCAACATCCGCTGCACCCACTGCTATCAGGAATCGACGCGCGACGCCGAAATCAAGCGTGCCGACGCAGCCGATGAGATCGAACGCCTCGCGCCATATCTGGTGCGGCTGATCGCCGGTGGCGGCGAGCCGTTTCTGTTGCCGATCTGGCGACGGTTCCTGGCGAATTTCGACACCAGGAAAAACCCCTATCTCGACTTCGGCACCTCGACAAACGCTACCATCGTCACCGAGCCGGTGCTCACCGGCCTTCGGCGATTCAAGAACATGACCATCAACGTGTCGCTCGACGGCACGGGAGAGGCCTACGAGCGCGTCCGCGTCGGGGCGAAATTCGACGAGGTGCGCGCCAACATTCGCCTGCTCAAGGAGGTGGTGAAAGCTGCGCCGTCGCCCAAGGCGAATATCGGGATTTCGATGTGCGTGATGAAATCCAACATTCTCGACTTGCCGAACCTGGTGCGGTTTGCACGCGACGAGATCCTGCAATTCGGCATGTCGCCCGTCATCACCAAGCCGCCGGACGAATCGTTGCGCTGCTTCAATGATCCCGCCAGGGATATGGCCGGCTGGGCAGATGCGATCGACGCTGCCAAAGCCGAACTCGACAGCTATTTCCCGTCGCTCGCCGCGGTCTGGCACGCGCAGATCGTTCCGGAGGAGACGCAGGAGACATGGCGCGGGCTGTTCGAGGTATTGCGCGCGCAAATCCCGTTCGATCTGGCCGATGTCCCGCATAGACGCGTGACGCTGGATATTCCCGATGAACTGATGGTGCGCGCGGTGGCCGCGCATGGCGCGGCGCCACTGGTCGCTTACATCTTCCCGCAAGGGGCGACCGACGGCGTCAGTTACTGGGGGCCCATCAAGGATGGCCGCTGCGAGGTCTCGCTACCGGACGGCACGTTCAGCATCGGCGTCTCCACCAAATGGGACGCTACCGTCGGCGACGGAGGCACCTTCCACATCGGCGATCAGCAACTCGATGAGGCTCCCCCTATTGCACTGCAAGTGGCGACCAGTCGTTACACGCCGCGGCGCGTGGCAGCCGGCGTGATGCGCCGCGCGCGCCGGATGCTCGACCGGGTGACGGCAGGGTAAGCACAGGATTGCTGCATTGATCTTGCAGTAAGCACCCATTCGGCCGGGCCGAGATCGTCACTCCAGGCGATACTTTCTGCCGTTCGTGTTGGGATCGGTGTTGTCGCTTGCGGAAAACATCAGGATCGGCGCGAGTTCGTCGGCCTCCTTGTAGAGCCGATACAGGCCGCTGCCTTGCGCCCAGATCTTCTGCGGGTCGCTGTTTGCCGGACCGAGAAGCTTGTCGTCTTCATAAAGCCGCGCCTCGCGCAGGCGGTTCAGCGGGTATTTGACCACAATCACGTAGGCATTGCCCTGCCAACGACGGAACTCGCCATGAAGCGAGCGGTCGATCGGCTGTGCGGGCAGCAGGAAAAGAAATGCGCTGGCAGCGAACGCAAAGATGGTTGAGCCGATCGCGACGGATCCGCTGATATTGTCCTGGACCCCTTTCAATGAGGGGCGCGCCTTGTCCATCGTTACGAGATGATAGACATCCGACATTCCCTGTTCGCGGCCCGCGTGAAAGCCGACGCCATAGGCAAACCGCGAACACAGGATGAGCAGCAGGAGGCATGCAAACGGAAGGAGAAAGGAAGTCACATCAGCTATACTTCAAGTGGCTGCACATTATTTAGGCAACCGCCTGTATAGTCCGTTACAAAACGGAAATAAACCACCCGCGCGCTCCGTGCACAGCCGAATTGATCATCCTTTCGGATGACTGCGGTCCGCGGCGTGGGGAAAGGACCCCTCCACGAGATTGCGTCTCGCACTGGCTCTCATCGACGGGCCCACGCCCTCTCGCCGATGCCGTGCAGCTTCAGATCGTCACCTGAGGTGATATTTTCTGCCGTTGGTATTCGGATTGCTGTTGTCGCTCGTCGAGAGCAGCAAGACCGGGCCGAAAAAGCTGGTGTTGTCCCGAAAGACCTGGAAGCGGCCGCCGCCCTTGGTGACGATCTCCTGCCGGTCGCTGTTTGCCGGACCGAGCAGCTTGTCATCTTCATACAATCGAGCAGCGTTGAGCTCGCCGTCCAGATACTTGACCGGAATCTGGAACGCATGTCCCTTGAAATAGTAGAAGCTGCCGCGGAGCAGGTTCCTGTCGATCGGGCTCGCCGGAAGCAGATAGAGGAATGCGCTCGACACCAACGCAAAAAGCGCCGATCCAATCACGATCCGCGCGTTGGCCGATATGCTGAACGAGGTCTTCCCGGGGCCTTGCCCGCCGCCGCCCTCTTGCCTCGGGGAGCGCGCCTTCGTCGCATGGAGCTGATAGGAATCGATCAAGCCTTGCTCGCGTCCTTCGAAAGCCAATCTGATAGGACATGCGCCGGCATAAGGCAAACCGCAGGCCCCAACGCGGCGAACAGGCGGGAAGCCTTGCAAGTGAAGCCTTGCAAGTGAAGCCTTGCAAGTGAAGCCTTGCAAGTGAAGCCTTGGAAGTGAAGCCTCGGAAGCTAGGAACGCTCGCCTGGCAGAGACGTTTTCAGGCTATCGGGCGCGCCGGATCCAGACCGCCCGCGCCCAGCCGATGCTCAGGGACGAGAGATGCCCTACGCGTTGTTCGATCGTGACAATCAAATCGACCAGGCGTTTCCGACGGAGAAGCAAGCCTGGGAACATGCGTTGATTTGCGGGCTGATCTTCGATGTACCGGTCGCGCACGAGGCGCCGGGCCAGCTGCTTCCTGCCGGCTATCACATGAAGCGGATTCCGTGCGACAGCGAAGTCTGCGAACCCGCGCGTGAGTGGAAATTGCCGAACGAAATATCGTGATCGGCCCATCGCAGGGATACCGGTTGCGATCGCGACATCGCGCGATAGGTAACGCCAACAAGACCAACAATTCAGGATGAGCGCATGGTCGAAACCGGCACGATTTTCCGCGTTCGCTGCATCGACAACACGTTGCAGCGAAACACGCTCTCGGTGGGGCGAGTCTACGAGGTGACACGGACTCACGAACGCGACGATTATTATGAGCTCAGCGGATTGGGCCGGTTCAGCCAGTCCAGGTTCGAAGTCGTACAACCGGAGAGCACGGGTAACGGTGAAACCGAGACACCGCGCGAAGCGCGGCAGACGTCTCGTTCGAGATAGGCCGGAGCGCGAAGAGCCCCTCAGCCCGTGCTCGCGGCCCCAAACGCCGGGTGACTTGACCGGCACGCACCTCGCAAATGCGTGATGCCGCCGGACCGTCCGTCGCCTTGATTTGGGCACCTATGAGGAACAGGCTGCCTCGCCGAGCGCAAAGGCGGCCACCGCAGGGGGTGCCTGCAATTGACAGATCAATCCCGCTCGCCGGATGTGGATCTCCGCAATTTCATCCGGGTCATATCGGCATGCACCTTGGGACTGTGGGCATTTGCAGCCGGTCTCTTGATCGGGACCTTTTTGCTCTCCTGATTGACACGCCACCGGCCCGCGACTGCGCGAAACCTGCCATCGCGCATCGGGACGCGGCCAATGAACGCTGCACGCGCGCGGCCCTAGCCGCCGCTCAGATGATGGGCGGCGACGAACACAGCGAGCGCGCTCAGCACCAGCGCTGACGTTGCGCCGGCAACGCTGCGCGCGAGTTCGGCCTTCGAAAGATTGGATCTGGTTGCCATCGCGGCCTCCTGTGCCCGCGAGCCGAGGGGGAGCCATGACGTAGCCGCTGCGGCGGTCAGGCTCGCTCATGTCAGTCTCGCCTGGAGACAATCGCATCATGAGGATGAACGCCTCATGAGCAAAACGTATGGCGGGCGCCCCCGGTTCCAAAATCTGCCCCTTGTGGATCGCTTTTGGAACCCGGGCGTTGATCGCATGCGGCGCGGCAAGCGCGCCGGGCCGCGCTGGAATTTGCAATCGGAGACGCAATGGTGATCCACAGGCGGCGGCTTCAACCGACGATCTGGGCGGTCATCATCCTGGTTGCGACCGCCACGGCCGCCAGTGCCGAAGCCGACAAGGCGGGCAAGCCGTCCGAGTTCATCCTGCTCGCCCAGATCGCCCTCCTGATCGCGGTCGGGCGCGGCCTCGGCGAGCTGATGCAGCGGATCGGCCAGCCCTCCGTGATCGGCGAACTGCTCGGCGGCCTGCTGCTCGGCCCGTCACTGTTCGGCTGGCTGTTGCCGGCTGCGCATGACGTGGTCTTTCCACCGTCCGGTGAGCAGAAAGCGCTGATCGACGGCATCGCGCAGTTCGGCATCCTGCTATTGCTGCTCCTGACCGGCATGGAGACCGACCTCAAGCTGGTGCGCAAGGTCGGCCGCGCCGCAACCACGATCTCGGTCGCGGGCATCGCGGTGCCGTTCGTCTGCGGCTTTGCGCTCGGCGAGTTCCTGCCTGACCGCCTGTTGCCGCATCCCGAAGCGCGGCTGATCGCCTCGCTGTTCCTCGGCACCGCGCTCTCGATCTCGTCGGTGAAGATCGTCGCCGTCGTGGTGCGCGAGATGAACTTCATGCGCCGCAATGTCGGCCAGATCATCGTCGCCTCCGCGATCATCGACGACACCATCGGCTGGATCATCATCGCAATCATCTTCAGCCTCGCCACGCGCGGCACCCTCGACGTCCTCTCGATCGCGCAGGCGCTGTTCGGCACCCTCGCCTTCCTCGCGATCAGCTTCACGATCGGCCGCCGGCTGGTGTTCCGGCTGATCCGCTGGGCCAACGACAATCTGGTCTCATCGGCGGCTGTCATCACCGCGATCCTGCTGCTGATGAGCGTGATGGCTGGCATCACGCATCTGATCGGCGTGCATACCGTGCTCGGCGCCTTCATCGCCGGCGTGCTGGTCGGGGAATCCCCGATCCTGACCAGACAGATCGACGAGCGGCTGCGTGGACTGATCTCGAGCCTGTTCATGCCGGTGTTCTTCGGCCTCGCTGGCCTCAGCGCCGACCTCACCGTGCTCAGGGATCCGCAACTCTTGCTGCTGACCGGAGCGCTGATCCTGATCGCGAGCATCGGCAAGTTCGGCGGCGCCTTCGTCGGCGGCGCGCTGGGCGGGCTGACGCGGCAGGAATCCTACGCGCTGGCGAGCGGCATGAACGCGCGCGGCTCGACCGAGGTGATCATCGCCACCATCGGCCTGTCGATGGGGGTGCTGAGCCAGACCATGTTCTCGATGATCGTGACCATGGCGATCCTGACCACGATGGCGATGCCGCCGATGCTGCGCGGCGCGCTGGCGCGGCTGCCGCTCGGCAAGGACGAGAAGGAACGGCTGGAGCGCGAGGAATATGAGCAGCGCGGCTTCGTCGCCAATCTCGAGCGGCTGCTGCTCGCGGTCGACGAGAGCAGCAACGCGAAATTCGCCGCCCATCTCGCAGGCCTGCTCGCCGGCGGGCGCGGCCTGCCGATCACGGTGCTGCATGTCGACGCCGAGGCCAAGCGGCAGGAGCAGAACCGCGCCGACGCGGAGAGCCCGGAGGCTGCGGTCATCAATGCAGCGAAGGTGAGCGCCAAGGCCGAGGCCGATGGCGGCGGCAATGTCGAGGTCATCAGCCGTATCAGCGAGGAGACCGCGCCGGAGGCGATCGCCGAGGAAGCCAAAAAGGGCTTTGACCTGCTCGTGGTCGGTGTGGACGAGGTCGCCGGTCCCGATGGCGGCTTCGACAGGCGGATCGACGAGCTGACCTCCGGCTTCGGCGGCCCGCTGGCGATCGCCGCCGCCAAGGGCGCGCACGAGAAGGAGCCGACGGCCAACGCGCGGAAAATCCTGGTGCCGGTGTCGGGCAGCAACGTTTCGCGGCGCGGCGCCGAGGTCGCGATCGTGCTGGCTCGCCTCAGTGCCGAGCCGCTCCAGGTGGTCTATGTCTCGACCACGCGCGACAAGGGCGCCCGCCGCGCGAGCCCGAGCATGTCGCTGGCATCAGAGGAAGCGATCCTGAAGGACATCGCGGCGACCGCCGCTCGCTACGACATCAATGTCGCGACGCGGCTGCGCGCCAGCACCGCCCCCGAGGCCGCGATCCTGCAGGAGATATCGTCAAGTCGCGCCGACCTCGTGGTGATGGGCGTCGACCGTATCCAGGGCGACAGCCTGAATTTCGGCAGCGTCGCGACCGCCGTGCTCGGCAAGTCGAAAGCGTCGGTGCTGCTGGTGTCGGATGGCGATGTCAGGCCGAAAACCTGACGTGCGGGAGCGTGGCGGAACGGGCGCCCTACCACTCGTCCGGACAGGGATCGACGATCTTCCAGAGATCGACGCCGTTCTTGATCTTCTTCATCTCGGTGGTGAGCCCGCCATTGCGGCGGATCCAGTCCTTCACCGTATCGGGGTAGTAGGACATCAGGTCGGAGGTGCCCTCGAGGCTGGTGACCTTGATGCCGAAGGTGAACGCCTTGTCGTAATAGGCCTGGTGGAAGCCGATGCTGGCCTTCGGCGTCACGCAGATCTTGTTCAGCGGCACGATGCCGAACACCAGCGTGCAGGCCGAGTTGCAGATGCCGTCGATCACGACGCGCTCGCGGCGGTCGCGGATCAGCTTGTACTTGGCCTTGTACTCCTCGACATAGCCGCCATGGTCGCGCGTGATGTGCAGCACGGCCCGCGCGGGCGTCGCAGCCAGAACCGAGAGCAGCAAGGCGGCAAGGAGCGTGATGCGCATGAAATGTTCAAAACCAAGGGAAAGACGGCCCGGCCGGACCTGACCGCAAGACTCTGGCCGGACTGTGTTGGCAATCCGTTAAGCATCCGCAAAAAGGCAGAATTTGGCGCGCTGTGGCCGATTTCCCGCAGCTTTTGACCGAATTCCGGGTTAAATGAGGCTGGGACCGGCCAATGAGGCCGATTCCAGCGTGATGCCCGGAGGCCGCCAATGACCAAGACCAAGCTTTTCGCCGCCCTCGCCTTGACCGTTTCCCTGACAGTTTCCTTGGCTGTCCCGGCCGCGGCGGCCGACCTTACGGCCACTCCGCACCACCGGCATCACCACCACCGGCACGCTTATTGGGGCCTGCCCTACCACATCAGCTATCTGCACAATTACGGCCCCGGCCCGACCGCCGGCAGCTTCGCCTTTTACGACGGCCCCACGAACAACAAGTGCTACCAGAGCTCGGCCGCCTATATCGGCCAGGACCGCCGCCGGCACCCCTGCTTCTGAGGTCCTCGGACGGCCTGCGGGACACGCGGACGCCGCGCCGTCCCGGCTGGCCCCGGCTGACCAAGTCTGGTAATCGACCCGCAACGCGCTCGTAGCTCAGCTGGATAGAGCATCGGATTTCGATTCCGAGGGTCGGGAGTTCGAATCTCTCCGAGCGCGCCAATTCGAAGTTCATAATCGTTCATCAGCGTTCGCGATCATTCGCCAATAAATCAAAAACAGTATTATTCACAGTAATTTACCGTCCGCAGATCATCGAATTCGTGCGTTTTCGTTCGCGGCCATTCGCGAGCTCGATTACCCCTCCAACCACCACTCGCGCCGAGTTAGAAGCTCCTTTATATAGAGAATGTGGGTTCGGAGAACGCCGCGATCGGCGCCGAACGGCCGCGCGGGGGTTCACCGGCATGGGCGCTTCTCGACACGTTATTTCGGCCAAGAACTACCTCACCGTTCCGGGTGGCGATTATCCCTGCGGCAATAATCTGTATCTCATAGTGGCGCCGTCTGGCGCTCGTCGTTGGCTGTTTCGTTTTCAACGGAACGGCCTCAAGGACAGCATGGGCTTCGGGTCAGCGCGGGATGTTTCTTTTACGGAAGCCCAAGACAAAGCGATTGACGCCCGCCGTCTCCTCGCCAAAGGCATCAACCCCAAGGAGCACCGAAACGAAGAGCGCCGGGCACAGGCTTGCCCGTTGTTTGGCGCCTACGCTTCCGCCTGGCGTGACACCTATGAGAAGAGCCTCAAGCACCTCGCCTCGCGCAACAAGCTCAAGCGCAACGTCGATGTGCACTGCGTCGCGCTCCATAAGATGCGGATGGATGAAATCGTCACCGATCACGTGATTAAGCTCGTGCTTGACCGTATCCAGCATCAGGTCGAGAACGCGCGCGATGTTCGACAACGCCTCAAGCTGATCTTTGATGCCGCCATCGCAGACGGTCTGCGCAAGGATAATCCAGCCGACTACGACACCAGGCTGCGCCCCAAGATGGGCAAAGCGCCCAAGCGTGGCCGGGTCCGTGGTCATCACAAGGGCATCTCGCACCAGAGCTTGCCGGGCTTCATGGGCAAGGTCGGCGGAAGCCCAGATCAGAGCGCCCGCGCCATTGAAATTCTCACCCTGACCGTCGCGCGCTCGGCTGAGATCATGCATATGCGTTGGTCGCAACTCGACCTCGATGCCGGACTATGGGAGATCAAGGCTAGCGACATCCCGGAGGACACTGACGGCGGCGAAGGCACGAAGAACGACATCGATAAGCTGACGCCGCTCCCGCGCCAAGCCGTCGCGATCCTGCGCGAAATGCACGATAGCCGGGTCAGCGATTACGTGTTCCCTGGCCGCAACCTCGCTGGTCCCATGTCCAATAACACCATGCTCAAGCGGCTCAAGGAGCTTTCCGGTGATCCGACACTGACGGTTCATGGTCTGCGCGGCACATTTCGAACATGGGCGCAGGAGGAAACCAACTTTGAAGTCGAGATCGTGGAGCACTGCATGCATCACATTACGGGTGATGCCGCTGAGAAGGCGTACAAGCACGGCGCCGCATTGCGGAAGCGGTGTGAAGTTTTGCAGGCTTGGGCGGACTACGCCCTGAAGCCGATTGGGAAAGTGTCTGACTTTAGGCAAGTCGCCTGACTGGCCCTGCCAAGACCGTCATCCACGATGATCACCGAATGTCCGCGACGGGCCAGTCGGCATAGTGCAGGCGGTAGGATAGGCAGCGGGGTGAGCGCCGGTAAGCTAGGGAATTCGCTCGCCTGACGCGCTCAAGGAGCGCGGCCCGCATCGAGCGCTTCAGATCGCTCCACCACGTATTTGACATGCAAGTATGCTCGATGTGCTCGAAGGCGCATTGGACAGCGAGCGATGCCATCTGCTCTCTCGGCCGAGCGGCAAACGAGCCAACGAATTGCTCCGCTACTGCGGCATCTGTTTGCAGCCAAGTAAAAACCAGTGCTGCCGCACCGTTGGCGGCAAGCAAGTGCATCGCCACGTAAGAACAGTCTTCGGCAAGGTTCTGAACACGGCGCGCAGCGAAATCGTATTGCGGCCGAAAGGCGCCAGCCGTCATCACATCAGGCGGCGCATCGAACCGTACGACAAGGCTGCGGATATCCTTGAAGCGCCGAGCCGCAATCAATTTCTCAGTGCGCCTCAGAGCGTCATGCGCTTCGTGAAACGCTTTGCCGCTCCACGTGACAATCCAGGAAAATCTGAGGTCATTCGGTTCGCCCGTCTCCAAATCATGCTCTAAGGCTGCTGACTCTAGTTGGTTTCTACGATGATAGAACTCAGCGGCAACGGCTCGATAGTGCAGCAATGTAAGTTGCTCGGAGGAAAAGTTCAGCGGCACGTCCTCAACTCTCGCGAAGAGAGCCTTGTCGTGGTTGGCGCAGAAGCAGTTCATCGTCGAGAACTCGCCAACGCCGATCTCCTTGGCTTCGAACTGACTTCGCTGCATCCTCATCACGGCGGTCAGGGATGTTGGAACAGCGATGACACGACCTCGCTGCGCTATCTGTCTCAACTGAGATCGAGGAATGATATGAGCGCGAACGATCCGACCGTGGCATGGCGAGCCAACCCTCGTTGCAACGCACTCCTTCAGTTGGAAAATGCGCTGGTGCCTTTCAGTAAAGGACCACATCTGGGGTGAAATCGTCATTGTCGAATATTTGGCGGTCAACTTGTGTTCTCGTCAAGACGGGACCAAAGCCAATGCACTCTCGGAAAAGAGCGCGGCGTCATTGAAATCCTGTGTCAGTCATCAGCCGCTCGACCCAAATTAAAGGCGAGATGCAGCAACAACTGCGAGCACAATCAACAGTGCTGCCGCTATCGCCACAATACCATCGGCGGTGAGATGCAGCCCCCAGAGGCTGACTTGTAGTCGATTGTGCATGACGCGGCTCTCCATTGAAATACATGAGAGCCCTTCGGGGGACGGTCTCTATCTGCGCGCTGATTTACCTGCCCGTCTACCGCCGTCAAACGCCGCAACGTCCCCTGCTAAGGAACAACGCCTTTCGCGTAACGCGCTTATGACGTGAGGCGATCGGCATTGCGTTCGTCCGCTGTGTCAGTCCTGTGCCAAACCACATTTCTGACCGCGTGGCTTGTCCACAGATATTCGGATTTGGCCTAGCCTTAGCCCTGCGCCCGATCAACTGCTGACAGCGGGTCCATGCACGCACCCTCGACGCCCGGTAGCCCAGCGCCGTTCCGATCCCCAACGGATTGATAATTTGCACATAGGCTACCGCCGCAGACATATTACCGCCCATGGGCACCAAATCCCGCGAACACCGGTTCGGCGCCACGGTCCGGCGCCTCACCGAGCGGGCCGCCCCGGGACGCGCGTAGAGATGTCGACGCCATAGCCCTGAATGCCGGATACCGCTGCCTAAGGGTCAACTGCCTGGGCTGTGAGACACACCAGACCGACATACTCAACATCGTGCGGAGCCCAACGGGTTAGTGCTCTAGTGGCGGCTCAAGTTTGCGAGGAGGAAGGGGCTGATTTTCTGAAAGGCGAATGCCTATAGTAGGAACGAACACTGTCTTTATGTAGACGACCGGGCTTCCGGCGGGTTCTGCCGAACGCACATTCGCGTCGAACGTCAGATCATACGGCAAGCCCATCTGTCGAGCCTCCGGCCTCGGAGGCATTCCAAGCGTTGGCCCAAGCACGCCGGTCTTATTTGGCTGTGGCCGCAGCGGAGGGAGGTTTTCGTAGACGAGGCCCGCGTGCAGTACCTCGATTTCTTGCTGCTGCAAGTCCCTCTCGATCGCTTCGAGTTCCTGTCTCACCATTGCCAGTTCTAGCCGCCGCTTTTCAGGTTTGGCAGGCGTTTCGTTGAGTTCATCCAGTCTCTTGATGACCCGGGCGATTTTACCCGGTGTTTTGGTGCGTCGCTCAACTCGGAAAACCTGCTCCTCCTTCGCTTTCGATTTCTCTATGAAAGTCGAGTTGATGTATCCGCCGAACTCGCGAGCGTCGTTTACCAGAGCGATGGTACCAGTCCTTAGGTTCGGGTACATGCCTATGGCTGTGGCGAGACCCGCTGCAACCCCGAACCATGCTTTCGCGGACCCCTCTTCAATCTTGACGTGAAGCGTGACGTTGCCCCCGTAAACCCGTTGGGCAATGTCAATGGCCGCGGCTTGACTTAATTCGCCAATCTCTACGAGCCGTGCACGAGATGCCATGTAGGGGTTCAGATGAATATACCCCTCCGCTAACGCGGCCATATTCCACTCCATGATTTCATATCCACACCCCTCCATTCCGTCTTCGGTGCCGTTAACCGCTAGCCAACAAAGTCAGGCTGTCTCCGTCAGCAAAAATTCCGTGTGCAAAAGAGACATCACCAATTCTGGCGTGTTGAAGCCATTGTTGACAAGAATGTCGGCAATGTCTCGTCCGCTGAAGAAGATGATCGGATGGCGGTCTTCGCGAACCTCTTCATACGCCTGCCGCGCGATCACTGAGGTAGTCACCAGAACTCCGAACTGCCGATGGCGAATTCGTGAGATCAAGCGCGAAACTTCTCGAACTCCAACAGTATTCGGCGTCGTTTCGTCGAACCCCGGTTGATAGCACTTCGCCTCAAGCGAAAATTCCGCGTACACTGGATCGCCCGAAAGGCCGAGGAGATAGCGACCAATGGCATCGCGACCACCGTCGACGCTACCCCGCGTGATGGTGTCGATAATCACACGCGGATCATGCATCTGAAAGACACGCGCGGCGAACGCCTCAAATGCAATCGGTGCTTGCTCGAAATATTCAAAGACGACGCGCAGGATCGCAGTCTTGGCAGGGGTGTCTGGTCGCTGCTCTTCGACGTTCCTAATGATCGTAGTGCTTTCCGAAGCCAGCGCCTTCGCTCGGCCAGACCGCACCCAATCCAGCCAAGCGGCGGGGGCTGAAACGGCCGTACTTGCACCAGGTCCGGCAGCTAGTTCTTGTAGCCAGGTGCGTGTGATTACAGGAGCGTCTAAGACTGTAAAAATCGAGCGATAGTTTTGAAAACGTTGCCCTTCGGTCGTCTTCCAAACCGCGACCAGGTCAGCGGTCGAAGGCAAGCCAGGAAACCCAGGGACCGCCAACCCTTTGAACTGTACAGACCGGCCACTGGCGGGAGTTGGGTATCTCTTGAAAATGAAGAACGGCGGCACCTTTGCGCGCATCAGCGGCGACGCGTGCAGGAATTCGAATGCACGCCGCAAGAGTTCATTGCCACCACGTGTCGTCTCGTGCAGTTCGTGTCCAGGTGTCTTGTTGTCACCAAAGTAGATGAATTGTCCTGTGCTCAAGTCCAATGTATCGGGCCAGTCTTTGTCTTCCCCGCTGGTGTAGAGCACGACGTACTTCTTATCCGGCCCGCGCCCGGCGGCGCGAAATCCGCCTTGGTTTCCAACCCCCTCAAGGATTTTAGAGATTGGATCGTCGGCTGCGTTTCCCTGTCTTCCGCCCTCATAGATGGCATCGACGACCAGGTCCGATGATGACAACACGTTTGAAGGAATGATCCGCACGAGAATTCCGCTTCTGGCAACACAACATTGATTTGCTCAACAGCGTCACGAGCAATGGATGCTTCGGTCAATCAAAAATATGCGACACAGCTCATTTGCATGCACACAACTAAGGTCTAGTACAGCGCCACCACCACGTATGTTGTCAACTGCTAGTTGTTTGCATAGCATGCGCCATTTTTAGCGGTGTACGAAGGCGTATCGTTGTGGCAAAGCTTTTTAGGCCAAGACTATTCAGTCAGCAATTCCGCATTGATCCTTCTGCACTCCAAAAAGCGGGCCTGCTCGACCCATTTCTCAACGCAGACACCAAGCTCTTCATCGATCCGCTCCTGCTCCGGCATAGCAGCAATCCGTTGATCAGTGGCAAGGGGCTCGCGACATTCCGCAAGCGAATGAAGGACATTGTCGATCTGTTGCTCGCAACTCCGACCAACAGCGGACCGGCATGGACTGCGGCGCTTAGGCTCCTCGATCTTCACGAGCGACGGGAGACCTGTCTGGGCTATGGCGGACGAGGAACTTCTGGCAGCAGCAGACCGGTAAGCCTCAAGACGAAAATCCTCACAACAGCCAGAGATATTGTAAACCTCGGCATGAAGAACCCCGAGATTATTGGATTGATGGGCATTCTTGAGGAAAAAGTTGGCCCCGACACGATAAGCGACCTCACGACGAACTCTATCATGCCGATCCTGGAAGAGATTACGCAGGGGTTCTGCAAAACCCACGGCGTTCCCACCAAAAACTTTGTCATCGGGCGAGCAACATACAACCTCCCCCAAAATCCGCTCGATCCTGAGCACGCTTTTGCATTGGTGCCTAAAGACATTCTACGTGAACTGCCTGTAGCTGCTGATTGGTCCGATATCGATCGGGTCGTTTCGCACAACGCAGTATTACGCGACGCAGTCAACAAGATGCTCGGCGACATCACGAAGGCTACCGTCACGGACAAAAAGCGAGCACTGAAACAGGCCGCGTTATCGTCCGCAAAGGGCTTCAAACGCTTCTTCGACGATATGCTCGGCGAGCATTTCAAGAGTTACGACTTTTCGAAGGACAAGCGCGCAATCGAAGCATTGCGGCAAGCAATTACTGAGACTTCGAGCAAATTTCCGCTGAAGATTGAGGCGCCGACTAAAAAAAATGCCGCCGAGTTGAAGCGCGTGGTCGATCTGATTGTTGCCCAGTTCAAGCACTTGGTGGAGCATAATGATCTCTCGCGGCTGCTCTGGCACGGCAGCAAACCTCGAAGCGAAAAATCGTCACAGCTCGTGTTCTTTGGCGTGGCGGACAGCTATTGCAAGGCGAACAACATAGATATCTCTCCGGAGGTAAATGCGGGCGGCGGACCCGTCGACTTCAAATTCTCCTCTGGTTACGCAGGTCGTTTCCTGGTCGAGATAAAGCTTTCTACTGGCACCGTAGAACACGGCTATAGGACCCAGCTCGGCGTCTATAAGACAGCAGCAGTAACCGATGAGGGACTATTTCTTGTTATAAATGTCGGAAAGCTCGGCAAGAAAGGGCTCAAGATTCTCGCTACCCAGAAGGCTCAGCGTAAGGCGGGGTACCGCGCGGCCGACATTGTGATCGTTGACGCAACCAAAAGGCCGTCAGCCAGCAAGCGCTAAAAGATATGCCATTCGACATTCAAAAGATCATTGAGCGCAGGCATGCGATGCCTACTCAGCTCTAGCGGGTCCGAAGTACAGCGATCTGCCCCCGTACCGTATCCAGCATTTCACCATATCTCCGCTGCACCTGTTCATGAACATAATCACGGTATCCAGGATGGTCTGCGATCAATGGTCGCTCAATTACGCCGGGGAAATCGCAATTTGCCAGAACGGCGCGAGCAGCAGTGTCCAAGTCAACTGGCTGCGCAGCGGCGACAACGGTTTCCCGCGCCATACATTCGGAAGTCGCCGAACGCGCTGTTTCGCGTCGGTCCTTTTCAGCTTGTGATGTGCAGGCGCCAAGCGCAAAGGCAATCAGGCATGCCAATGTCGAACGCACAGACGCCCCCTCAGCTCGAAAACCCCCGACGCAACGCGCGCTAACGATAATGGAAACGCGTTGAACCGCCAACTGGCAACTTGCTAAGGTTGAATTTCAACAAGTCGTCTAAACGAGGCGATTTGAGGTGCGAGGTGGAAAAGTAGGATGCACATCCCGACATCGCTGATTGATGCCGGGACGTGGGATGACCTACCTGTGCGTTCCGTACCGATTACCGGTGCTCGGGTTCGAATAGGTGCCGCCTCTGTGGGACGACCCCACCCCGCCGGAGTATGATCCACCGTGACTAGACGTGTGATGACCTCCTCCATAGGAAACCCGGCCTCCGCCATGACCGCCCCCGCCCCGTGCTTCTGCAAATGTGGTTGAGCAAAGCAGCGCCACCGCAAGTATTGTCACCTTCTTCAAAGCAATCCTCCCTAAAATGCGGACCGTCTTCGCGACGGTCATTCGTGTTCAAACAGCCAGTGCAACTACAGTGTCCCGCTCACTCGCGTACACACAACTAAGGTCTATGCTGTGAGTTGAAGCTGAATATTGATATCCCGCTCCGGTTGCGGTTCTATCTCGCTTTCGGGTCTGGGGAATTAATAATGCGTAGGCTGGGCGTTGTGGCGCTTTGCGCCATGTTGGGGGGGTGTGTAACAAACAGCGAAATTGTTCAGTTCAAAACGTCCAATCCGCAACAGCAGGCGCTCATGCGCGATGGACAGCCAGCCCTCGTATCTCGGCAGAAGAATTCGCTCGTCCTTGTGCGCCCTGCTTCTCGGCAGTTTCAAGCCAATGGCCGCCCCGTGTTTGTCGTGGGCATCAATAATCTTGGTAAGGCCCCCGTAGATTTCCGGGTATCGCAAGTCGAAGCAATCCAACACGTCGGCGGAACTGATCATTCAATGCAGGTCGTGACGTATGAAATGCTCGTGCAGGAAGAAAAGAACCGCCAGGTCGCACGGGCCATTTTTACGGGTCTAGCGGCAGCAGGCAATACCTATAGTGCTTCGCAAGCAGGATATGGCAGCTACACGACCCCAAGCGGTCGCACAGGCGCGTTCTACAGCCCGACCGCCGCCGCAATCGCCCAAGGCAACGCAGCGGCTCAAAACGACGCGATGGTCGCCGCCACAGTGGAGGCGGGACAGCGTAATATGGCGGCACTAGAGCAGTCGGTGATCAAGGACAACACGCTCATGTCAGGTGAGTGGTACGGCGGCCAATTGCATCTTGCGCCACCAACTGATCAGGCTGGTGGCGCGAAGACTTACACGATTGTTATTACAGTTGGCGCCGACCGGCATGTGATCGATATTGCTCAAGGACCCGCAGGCGCTTGAAGTGGCGCCCGTAAGACACAACCGTGGTAGTATAGCCAATGTAAGCGAGGAAACCGTTTTTTATGAAATACTGGTTGGGCGTTGGTGCGCTCATCGTCTCGTTTATTGTTGTAGCGCAGTTTGTCACGATCTTTGTCATTCAGCCCATCGGCGCCATACCCGAGGGCCGAACTGTCGTCATTACTCGACTTACAAACTTGAACTTCATCGACAGCGCCGACGCGGTCTGCGACCGCAAACTTGGCGGTGTGAGCCTCCTATGTCGAGGGGTAGTCATGGGCAAGGTAGCCAAGGAGGCGCGCATCCTCGCGCGTCTACCGTATTCGGAGACGTTGTACACCATTAGCACTGGTGGGAAGAACTACAGCCGGTAGAGAAGCGGTCATGCGGGGCGGAGTTATCTTTTTGCTCTTAGTCGTTACAGCCTTTGCGGCCTATTCGATAGGCCATCAAAGCGCGACGATAACTATCTCGCCTCCGACGCCCACTTCACTCGCTGCTACTCGTACACAGCCGCTCGCATTGGTTGATGCGCCTGTCGTTGCTGCGCCGCAGAAGCAGCCGTTTGAGTTTCCTTCATCTGGCCTTACGCGTGACCCGCCCCTCGATCATGCGAACGCATCTGACAAACCTCCGCTGAAAGCAGAGCCAAAACGTCGTGTTGAGGTGGCGCTGACCGTAGCAGCCATCGCGGCGATCCTAATCAAGGCGAGTAGAGATCAGTATCACACGAGCGGCAAGCCGTGCGCCTGCCCCGACGACCTGATGCGGAACGGAAGGGCATGCGGCGGACGAAGCGCATACGCACGGCCCGGCGGTGCGGCTCCTATCTGCTATCCCCACGACGTGACTACCGCTATGATTGATGCTTATCGCAAACGAACGTTTTCACAATGAAACTGATGGCAGCACGCCTGACGGTGGCAATGATTGTTCCAATCATATTCTGTGCCGTCCTCTCGTTCAGAGCTGCCGCGCAGGCAACTGAAGTCGACTGGAAACTATATGGGTGGTCCGACAACGACCAACACTGCTTCTATGATGCAAGTACCGCCGAACGGCATGCCGATCGGCACGTTCGCGTCTGGGCTAAATGCCTGTTGCAAAGTGAAATGGATGCCGTCGACATCGAGAAGGATTTTGATGGCAAAATCGTCAATGGAGCGGCGCACAAAGTCGTGTCGCGCTACGTTCCTCCCATCGCAGATTTCGTCAAACTGTCGGCTGACGAGCAGATAGCGGTTATCCGATACGAAGTGACTGCCGACATCGGCTCTATCGAACCGGCTGCGCGAATTTTTTATGAGCTAAACTGTTCAGAGCGGATGATGCGCGAACTAAGCATTCAAGTTCGCGGGCGCGGTAGCCATAACAAACCACTGGACTGGAAGTTTGTGGCGCCCGAAACCAACGGTACCCGACTGCTGAAGATGCTCTGCCCCGAAGGCTGAAAATTCTAGCCATCGCCGCCGCCGAACACGAGGAGCCGGAACATAAGCGAGTGAGCCTAGCGACAGCGCCCCAACCAGGCAAGGATTTGAACGTGACAAAGGCACTTTGTATAGGCTGGGGAGCGGCGGTCCAGGGCAAGGACAAAGACATGGCCGCTTGGGAGGCCGCCCTGAAGAAGCCGTTCGACCCCTGGGTAGAGAACCACGACAGTCAGACAATACTGCGCTCGAAGACCCTGGACGCATTGCTGACCGCTACCGAGGTGCGGGATCGAGCTGCCGCTCTTATTGGACGTATCAACGGTGCTATGGCTCTGTCCTGTCATGCGGGATCGCTTCGCTTCGCCGGCGGCGTTACCCAATTCATGTCCGATGGGAAGCGCCACAGAACGATCTTCACCGAGATGTTCGATGAACTGGACGTGATTGACACTATCGCCGCCGTTTCCGTGATCGGACCTGACGGCAAGCCCGTCCCGCCCGCTCCAGCTCAAGAAAGTGACGTGCAGGCGTGGGTCAGTCTCGCAGACACAGATGATTTGTTGGATGATGCCCTAGTGTACTTCGGTACGGCCACAGAATGGTTCGATATTTACAAGACGCTCGAAACGCTCATCCTCCGGTTTGGCGGCCAAGGAAAGAAGGCCGAAGAAGCGTTCTTGTCGCTAGGCTGGGCGTTAAAGCCGAGGATCAAACTACTCAAGCAGACAGCAAATTGGGTTCGCCATGCCAAACGCAAGTATAGGCGACCGAGCAAACCGATGGAGCTAAGCGAGGCACGCCAACTGATCGATCAACTTCTTCGACGTGCGCTGTTGGAGGCGGCCAGGAAGCCGTGACTAGCGTTTCGTTAAGTCCGCATACCGTGCTTGACGCTGCTCGCCCAATGCTGATGCATGCCGGGGTGCGGGCCATGAAAGCCTCTGAATAGGGAACGTTGAGCTGTGCCGACAAAACTGGTGAACCGCCCGATTGAAAACTTCACAGACAGTTTGATTTCCTCGATAGCAGCAATCTACCTCACGATCATTTCGTTCATGCTCGTATATGGATACGTGGGGGTCAGTCTTTATCAACACAATGAAGCGACGACTAAACTAGTAAACTTGGATAAATTGCTCGCGTTGCGATACCTGACCGGCAGCAATCCAACATTCAGCAGACCGGCGACGCTAAGAGATCTTCCGCATTTCTACTCAGATGCAATGTCAGAGAGTTTTAACGAGATCGTTGAAGAGCTCGACCCGGACAGAAAAGATCAGCAGAGAACGCCCAAGGCCAAGTCGAAATTCAGCGACACTCCACTTGATCGTTCGCAACGGGTTCGTGGTGTACCAATGCGAATGGCCGCCAGCGGAAACTGCGATGCTCTGGTTACGCGGTTGGCACCGGGCCAGACCTTCAATTTCATTACGATTATGATCGTAGGCGAAGCACATACGGTGACGAGTGAAGCAGCCCAACTCGCAAGTTTCAACCAGTGTGGTCCAGGTCCTAGCGGTGAATTCAAGGCACTTATCTTTCAACTCGATGATGGTCAGCACGCTTTTGCTATTCCGCGAACACTGGAAGAAGAATTTCTTGGCAGAGCGGAACAACGAATATTCTCGAACTATCCTCTCCGAAACGCGAACCAGATCGTCTTGCCGCTGCTCCCGGAAGCGATGAGAAGGTACGTACGTCTCTCGGATGAGTACGTCTTCCTCCATGCACAGGCTGTCGACTACCTCATTCTGAATACGGCCAACGACGCGCTGGGACGGCACTTCACGCCCGATCGCCTCGACGACGCGGTCCAACAGGCTTACGAGCAGAAAGAACGTGACACTTCCTACTTCGGCATCAATGCTTCGAGTACTGTCCTGGTTCGGCTTGGACCGCTAGTCTACTTTGTCTTTTCGTTTGAACTGTGGAGGCGGGTTCGGCGCCTTCCGCACGGGAAGTTCAATTCTGGCAACTATTGGTTCGCGTTCGAGACCCGCGACATTTTGGGAAGACTGTATGCTTTCCTCTATGCGCTCGCGCCACTTGCAATCGGCGTCCTCATCTACTCGCTATTTGCAATTTCTCAGCGTTTAGGTGTCGTCATTTCTGGGCGAGTAATAACTGTTCCCAGTTTGATTACCCTGGACTTTCCTCGTGCAATAGCCCCTGGGTGGTTGTCCTACGACCCGTGGGCACTCGCGTTGCTGCTTCTGGTGCCCATTCACCTTCTCATTCTGATGGTGACGACGCAGAAGTTGATATCCGTCGTCGTTGCTAATGCACGACCCCAAACGTAAGTGATCGTCAGCATGATCGGCTAAAGGGGAAAGCGGAGAGACACTTTGAAGAGCCTCAACAGGCTGATTGCATCCGCTACGGTGCTGCTTTCCGAGTGGCGCGCTAAACCCGACCGGTAGCTAGTCACATTTTGCGAGAACCCCTCTCGCCGCCAACTCGCGCTCGCGCCGTTGAACGCGCCGCTGCTGCTCAACCGCCAACGCCTTCCGGGCTTCCATTTGCCAGATGATCTGATCAATCTCTGCGCCATTCAACGTCCGCTTGATACGCAAGACGATAGACAACGCCATCACGACATCACCGTAAGGCATCAGCAAGTCGCGCGCAGTCAAATCACAATGCAAAATAAAGGCATCAAGAGCCTCATCACTGGCGGAAATCAGCGTGGTCAGTTCCCGTGCCTGACGAAGATCATCAATAGGCACGGGAGGCTCTCCGTCAAGCAGCATACGTTCCGCCGCCCGGCCTGCCATAAACTCGATGCACTGAGCGTAGATGCCTGCAAAAACATCGGCGACGGGCTGACGATCTTCGCCCGCTTGCGGCATGACCGAGCGAAGCGCATCCTGCACGTCGGAGACATCGCCGCGACCTTCCGCAAACGCCTCAGCGTGACCAACGCCCCAACACAAGCCCTCTGAACCACGAACCACGTCGGGGTTCACGGTAATGCCACCGACCTCATGCCCCAAGAGACGCGCGCAAACGGCGTGCCCGGCTTCATGGACAGCGATCCGCATATCCTCGTCGTGAGTGCGACCGAGCGACGCGAGCAGGCTGTCGTACCCGTCGCTTTGGTCATCGAGGCCGCCGCCGAGATCGGCCACCAATCCGACCCCGACAGCGGCCTCCGTCTTGGCGAGAAAGGCCGCTGATCCTTCCTCAGCCGGAACTTCTTCAGACATGGCCGAGCACCTTCTTGTGCCGCGCGAGCATGCGCGAGCGAATGGCCGCGACAGTGCTATCACCCGAGCGCGGCGCGGCACGGGCGATCATCTCCGCAATGGCCGCCGGGACGCGGCGGCCGTTCTTCGGATCGACAATCCAGCCGTCGATCCGCGTGACAATTCGGTGGGGCTGCCATCCAGGAGGGGCTGATTTCATGTGCGCGGCACCTCAATCTCGATGGAGCGCGCTTCCTGGCTGCGGTCGATCACGGTGAAATTGGCCTCGCGCAGCACTGGGTTGTGTTCGATCAGCGGCGCGACGGCGGGCTCAACGGGAGCGATGACCGGGACGGACATCGGCGTTCCCGGAATGGCCTGCCGACCCTCGCGGATCGCGTCCGGCATCGCCGCCAACTCCGACATTGCGAAGTTAGCCGCCACTTCGATCTGAGCCATCGTGTTCTGAGCAAACCTAGCAATTTGGTCGCTTTCGAAATGCCAAAGGCTGATCTCGGACAAGGCGTCAACGAACACCCGCGAATGCTCAAGGTAACCCGGCAACGCCGCCCTGATGGCGGCAACCTGGTCGGTCAGCGCTTCTGCCGCCGCGCCGCGCTCGATGCGCTCACGTTCAGCCGCCAGCCGATGCTCGGCTTCTGCCTTCTGTTGCGCCAGCACGGCGATCGCATCGTCGATAGCCGCCAGGTCCAGGCTTGCCGTCGCCGCGGCGCTCTGCACCTTGTCGAGTGCCCGATGGTCGTCCAGATCGGCCGACAGCAAGGCATGCTGGCGGGCCTTGATCGCCTTGTCAGCCGCTGCCTGTGCGGCGAAACGTTTGACGACAAGCTGCTCGCCGCGCTTCGTGAGCGAGACGATAGTGGTTTCAAGTTCCTGCATGGGTGATTTTCGGAAAGGGTTTCGCATTCGGCCAGCCTATGCGGCGGAGAGCGAATTTGGCAGGCCCCGTCCATGGAGCACGCCACGTGCAAAGCAGATTATTGTGGTGCGCTCCACATTTCGAGCACGTGGCGAATGCCGACTGTGGCCTGAACAGACATGAGCAGCTCAGTTCGGTATTTCCCAACGCATATCAGCGACGGATCGGCGCAGGTTTTTCTCATCGCCGAGGAAACTGTGCAACCATTCGATATGGCGCGACAACCCGTCAAGTCCCGGGAACACAGTCGAATAATTCACGCCGTACTGATCCAGACGAAAACGAATGTCTGCAAATGCGGCACGTGCAATGATCACTTTCGTGAGCCGTGACTGGTACAACGCAATCTTATCGAACGGGACGAACCGACGTTCCTTTTCTAGGTACTTGTGGACACTGAAGTAGCCTGCCTGCACTCTAATTCTTTCGGCTACATGGGAAGGTCGGAATACTTTCGTACGGTCGCCGGAGAATGGTCCCTCGTGATTTATGCTTACGAAATCGTCGGAATTCGGTTGGAATACCCAGACAACCCCATCACGCCTTGCCGACGGCGGGCTCGCAACCGCGAACCACAATGCGACTAGCGGGTTGAGTGTCCAATCAAGGAGGCGGGTAGGAAGACCATGATGTTGGGCTATTGCGAGCCACTCCCAATCTGAGAGGGGTGCTCTTTCGAGAAAGGGAAGAGACTGCTGCTTGAAGGTCTCTAGGATCGCTTTTTCCGCGTCAACCACAGGTCGATCTACTACAAGCCTGCCAATCTTTGGGACAAGGGGCCAATCCTCTGACTGGCCCCTGAACAAGACGGTGTCGGGGGTATTCGCCAATATCAACCCCCTATGCGGGTCTAGGACTAAATACCCAATGACCGCGAGCGCGACCCGCATTGCCCCGGTGCCAGGAAGGACCCGCGACGCCGTGCCTCGACGACCTGATTTCGGTGACGCGTGACGCGGTTGACGCCGTAAACGCCCTACTCCGACACACCTAGCCGTTCCGCAACATTGTTTCTCCAACTTCTTCCTTTCATCCTCCTTTTCTATCCAATGCCAGATATTGGCGTCACCCGTGTCATCAACTAGAGAAGACCGCACCAGAACAGACAATTAACTCGGTGACGCGCTCGGTGACGCGCGGCGCTCGACCGCGCTGGACGCGTCACCCGTCACTCATCATCGTCGTCCTCGCCAACGATCTCTGCCAGGTCACGCCGTTCATTACGCTGATCGGTGACGCCAGAGGTGGCATCGGTGACGCGCTGGTGATACGCCCGCATCGCGATGATGCTCTCCCTTTCGTCCCAGGCTGCCGGGATCAGGGAGTTCACATCGCTACCTGGCGCCTTCGTCAGGGCAGTCTTCCCCTCGAAAATGTGGCTCTCGTAAGCCGACTGATGGTAGCGCAGCCCCAGCTTGTTCAGCGCGACGCCGCAGTAGTATCGGCTCGTCTTGGTGCGCTCGGTCACGATGCGGCCGTCGCCGACCGCCTTCAGCGCCTTCCTTATGCTGTCATTGGATGGCGGCCGTCGGTCCTCACCCTTCTGCTCGACGAACCACGCCGAGAATGCCAGGCAGAAGTCTGCGACCTTGATCCGCGCTTTCGGATCAAATTCGACGCAGTCCGGCAGAAACCCCGCCACGAGGTTGCTGTCGCGGTGGATCGCCTCCGCCGTTTCGCGGATGCTAGCGAAGCCGGGAAATTTGCCGCAACACTTCGGCGAGGTCCGGCGTTCCGTCTACCTTGTCGAAGTCAATGTCGGCGTGAAGCCCGATCGTTTCTGCGATCGTCGGCTTGTGGCGCTTGTTGCCTTTGACGGTGCCGACCGCGAAGAACATCCCGCGCCCTGCGATGTCCCATTGGGATTTGAACGCTTCGATCTCGATCGGCTTGCGCGTCATCACGTGACGCTCGGCGCCCTCGA
Organism: Bradyrhizobium mercantei; assembly: GCF_001982635.1. Taxonomy (GTDB): domain Bacteria; phylum Pseudomonadota; class Alphaproteobacteria; order Rhizobiales; family Xanthobacteraceae; genus Bradyrhizobium; species Bradyrhizobium mercantei. The sequence continues at coordinate 470,919 of NZ_MKFI01000001.1, forward strand.
TGCGCTCATTCGTGAAACTGCAAACGTAGACGGGCTGGGTCGTATGAGCGAACAACGTCTTGAGAAAATCGATCGTGAGGCACTTGGTATCAGGCGTACAAGCGATAGGCGACGCAGAGCCGCCAGGCGGCGCATTGGCATGCATTGGACTTGACCTTGGTCAACAGGCTCGCCTTCGCTGGCGAACACTGTTCGTTGATCCCTTTGCGAAACGGTTTCATTTTTTGCTCTCTGTTCTCTGGTTCTCTGGTCGCCGCACGGTGCTGTTACAGCCCGTGCGGCGGGCGCGGGCGCTCAGCCGCCCGACACTGGTCTTGAATATTGAATTGGGGCACGGCTTGTCTGCGGTTACGCCGCGTCGTTGATCGCCCGTATCGTGGCGTCGCCCTCGTGATGCCACGCGGGGACCGCCCTAAGCGGGATCAAAAACGTGGGCGCTGATGTTGAAGGTCGCGGGCATCGGGAACCACCTACTTAGACATGACCTTCGGCTTCGGAGCGATACGCGGCAGCGAAGCGTGGTAAGCCTCGATGCTATCAAGATCGATCATCGTTCGGCGACCGTTCTTGTATGCGACGATCCGACCTTCGTTGATCAAGCCGTACAATTTCGTGTTGCCGCACGGTATGCGCGAACGGGCCTCACGCGGAAGCACCAGACGCTTGCTCGCAGTCTTCTCCTGCATTTGAACCATCTCCTTTTTTATCAAATCATATTCACTACGATCGTGAACCGCCGCCTCTGTGGCCGTCCCGTGGATCACTGATCAGATGCTGGTTCGCAGGTTGCAACAAGGCACGACATAATCGCATTCTGGACGATAACGGACGCGCAGGTTGCAAAGCGAACGCAGCGCTTCCAATTCCGGAGCCCGTCCCCGATCAATGATTTCTGCAAACGGTGGTTGAACGTCAGAAATGCGATGCTAGATCGCCCCCGGCACCAATACAGCGGCAGTGCAAAATGTCCGCTGCTCATAGCATTTCCGATAATCGTCAGTTTTCCTTACGGTCGCCGATTACGAGAGTGCTAATCCTGAGTTTCAAGTTAGCTTGTTGCTACCTCAAGCAGCGCGTGAGGGGACTTCGGTGGCTTTGGGCTTGCCAAATCAGGCTGTGGATAACTGACTGCGGAACCGATAGCGCAGCGCCCAACCACTCAAATCAACACTCGTCCTGGGATCGAACTGAAAAACGGCGGATTTACAATTGTTTACATCTGAAGTTGCGATCTCTCCGAGCGCGCCAGCAGCTAGACATCGCCGTCTCTGTTGGCCCCATCCCATAGCCCCACGAAACCATTTTCCCCAGCGCATGAAACCGGGCGGAAACATTTGGCCGGTAGCGTTTCCCCAAACAATAAGGGGAAGTGTCATGATGGAAGCGATGATCGTCGCGCTGCTATGCGTCAGTGCCGCTGTCTTTGTTGCCCACGCCTACGACGCCCTGCATACGCATTGACGGGATGGAGATAGCCGCTTGGCGTTTCCTGGCGCCCCTTTGGCGACGATGTCGCCGTGCAACAGCGCCCAATTGACGGAAGCCGGACCACGCACGCGAGGCGGAATGTTCGGCTGAACTCGGCGCCTTTCGGTTCCCGTGTTTGTCCGGAATCCACTTCGGCAGCGATCCGCGCTAACAGCCAGATACCGGGCTATTTCGATCAAGTTCGATTTTTTCAGATTTTTCCCGGTGGGGGCCGTTGGCGTGACGCGGCCCCTCTTCGTTTGAGCGGCGTGTCACTCGCGGGCCGTATCCTTCTCGTTGGCGCGCTGAGGCAATGCGGAGATGTCGCAAACCGAACATGCCCTGATCTACGTCAGCCGCAGCAACAGCAGCGTGCACGACGCTTCGGCGCGCGAGATCATCGGCACCATCCTGGCGCAGTCGCGGGCCAAGAATGCCCGGCTCGGCGTGACAGGTGCCTTGCTGTTCAGCGAAGGTTACTTTTGCCAGGTGCTTGAAGGCGAACAGGCCGCCGTCGAGAACATCTTCAGCGCCATCGAGTGCGATCCGAGGCATCGGGACGTCACCCTCCTGACCTTCCGGCCCGCGACGCCGCGGCGCTTCCCCGATTGGTCGATGGCCTATGCCGGCTCCTCCGCCGGCCCGGCCTGGACCGGCAAAATCGCGGGCCTGCTTGCCAACCCATCGCAGATTGATGGCAATCAGATGGGGCGGGAATTGCTCGTCCTGATGACGGAGCTGGTGAGACAGCAGGACATCGACGGACCCTAGCCGCGGCCCCGGTTCAGATCGTCGCGTAGGCCCATGGCGACGCGACCGGCGCCTGCGTCGTGGTCAAATACGATGTCGAGATCGGCTGCTCGCTGTAGATGAACCGCGCCCGTGCGTGGATCGCGCGCCGGGATGACGGACATGGTCCGGCTTTCCGGCTCGGACCCGACAAGCGCCAATGCCGGCCATAGAAATCTTCCTGACCGTTCAACTGCAGCATGGTCGCCTGGGGCAAGCGCTCGAGCGGATCAAGATAGATGCGGTAGCGGAAGATCCGGCCGAGATCGATGTAGTCACCAAGGCCGCGGAACTCCGGGCTGATCTCCGCAAGCCTGATGCCGAGCGCTTCGGGGTCATCAGGCAATTGCGACGCAGCGCGTCCTGGCAGCCGAATATCGAGATAGGGGTCGAAATACTCCCAGCGGTCGCTTGCCGGATCGAGCAGTTCGATCGCGGTGTGACCAGCCCCGGGATAGGCCTCACGCAGCGCCGGGTCGAAGCCGGCAACGCCACGGCAGCGGATGCCATTGAGCTCCAGCAGCAACGCCGCCAGGAAGTTGACATGGCCGCACCCGCCCATGCTCGAGCGAAGCACCTCGACGGGCGGCCTGAAAACCGTGTCGTTCGCCCATGCGAACTTGGCCTGGGCATAACGAAACACTGCATCGATCGTGCCCGCGGCCGTCCCCTCGCTGCCGAGCGCGGCGGCGAGCATCTCGATGTGCCGGACGCCGATCTCGCTTCGCCGGTCGGGCAAGCACATCGCGGCTGCCGGAAACGGAAACGACACCGCGGGCGACAGGCCGCTATGCTGGTTGCGTTCCCGCGTCTGCATCACGTAATGGGCAAGACCCCGGTCATCACCGAGATTCTGGCCGTCGATCGCAGTCAACAGTGTGGGCGTACGCCATAGATTGGGTGAGGTGAAGTCCGGCGAGGTATCAAACTCGAAGTGATGAAGACGGAAGCCGGATCCGTCCCATGTCGGCGCGTCGATGCTGGCGAATGGCCGGCCGTCGTCTCCAACGCGGAATGCGAGCCGTGGCTTGTCCAGCGCATCATCGACGCGGACGGAAACACAGTATGGATCGACATAGCGCTGATCGCCGCTGCGCGACGTATCGACAGGCCGATTGATGAAAACCCCGTCGGAGACCTTGGGGTGGCTGAGCGGGCAATGCAGCAACCAGGCAGGCGTCGTATCGAGCTCATTGTCCGTCAGCCGATCCAGCTCGGACTTCGTCAAGGAGGGTGCGATCTGAACCGCGCGAGCCAGATCCGTTGCCCTCCTGCCCTCGGGATCGATCGTCACGGACGGACGACCCACCCCGAAGCGGCGCAGCAGTTCATTGATCGTCCAGCGGACTAGGTTACATACGCGCACGTGCGTCAGCGAAGTTTTTTGTGTAACGATTTTATTGTGTAATGAATGTAGCGTCCTCTCCGAGGCCGAACATGCGCGCGATGTCCTGGTACAACGTGTCGTAACCGCACTCGCCGCAATAGGCCTTCTGGACGAAGAAATTGATGTTGGCACCGCGTCGCACCGCCTTGTCGGTGACAAGCAGCGCCACGTCTTCCTTGGTTTCATTTCCCGCCATGTCGCTCACGGTGAACGACACGCGCACATATCCGTCCGGATCGACCTTCAGATCCTGGTACTCCTTGGAGAAGGCCCGCACCGTGATCTTCTTGCCGACGTGGTCCGCGACAAAGCCCATGATGCGGTAACCGTACTGGACATCGTCCGGATGGATTTCAAATGGCCTGAGGCCGGGCAGAAACCAGAACCTTGGCGGCTCGCGATCGACGAACACGACCTTGCTGGACTGTCCCTCGACCACCTTCCACAGATCGGTCACGTTGCTGCCGGCCCGCAGGAAATGCTCCGACGACATCGGATAGATCTCGTTGACGCCGCGACGCTCCCTTGCAGCCGGTACGTCCGCCACCGCCGTCGACCGGTCGATCCACGCGCTGGAGGCAGCAAGCCGTTCGACATTGCCGGGCGCCAGCTGATCGCCGACGGCCAGACCGAACTTGTCGAACACTTCCTTCGCCGTAAGGCCCTGCAACGCCGACGGCCCATCGTCGCGCAGCACCACCGTGCGCGCCAGCTGTGTCTCGAAATACAGCCGATGGCGCCCGGTCTCATCCGTGAGGTAGATGTGATCGGGTTCGAACAGCATCGCGATGTCACCGTTCTCCGGCAGCATGCGATCGCGGAAATTGATGTCGACATGCTCCGCTGGAGCCGCACTCTTCGCGGCATGCCACCAATTTCTCAGCGTCTGCCGCCATGCGACCGCGGCGACCGGCACGGCCGGCGGCGGCCCGAGCTTGAGGTCCGACAGTTCGATCAGTCGGCCCGGCTTGTTGGCGTTCGAGATCTCGATGTTCTGCCGGTTCGCCAGCGTCGCATGGCGCAATGACACCGTGCCGCGACGCGGCAAGGCGATACCGAGCGCGAAGCCGCTGACCTTGATGTTGTCGAACGCGATGTTCTCGCTGAGCGTATTGCCGGCAATTCCGACGGCAGCGCTGGGCTGGGGCCAGGCGACGAGCTCAAGGTTGCTCAACGCGGTGTTCTTCACATAGGGCAGAAAAACCCCGTACTCGCGCACGCCCCACGCCTTGAAGCCGTCGACCCGGCTGACTTCGTCGTGATTGTTGTAGATCTTGTGATTCCAGATCTCCAATCCGTTCTGCGAGCCCGCCGCGACGTTGTTCTCGAACACGAAATTGACGTTCGAGATCAGCACGTGCCCGAGGGCATCGGCGTATTTGGGATCGCCGATATTGTGTCCGTCGAAGAACACCGTGCGGCCTTCTTCGACGAACGGGTAGCCGAAGATCACGAAGGCGCCGCCGGCATGGCCGAACGCATAGTTTCCGGACATCCTGATGCCGCCGCTCTGCGACCAGAAGCCGTGGCCGCCATGGCCGAAATCATAGGTCATGTCACGTGCACGGATGCGGTCGCCCGACCCCGACGAACGCACCGCCACGTTGCCGATAAAGGCGCCGATCTCGCTGCCGTTCTCGGCGAAGAAGTGCGAGCCGACGATACGATAGCCGATGTTCTGCTCGGCGATGACGTTGCCGCCGTGATTGACGAGGCCAAGCTTCGGAGAGCCGATGATCACGCTATTGCGCACGATATGCGGGGCCACTTCGATCCGCGCACCGGAGCGCAAATGGAAATGCAGGGCATAGCGGCCGATCGAGTTGTCATCGGTGCCGGGCTTCAGTTTCCCGTCGGCGTCGAGTTGCGGGATCGTCTGCGCCCGCGAGGCGTCGGTGCGCCCGAGTTCCTCGAAGGAGGCCCCGTCGATCACCGTGCCGGTCTGCCGGTGCATGATCATCACATGGCCGCGCGCGGCCAGCGGCGTCGTCTCGGCGGAATAGAAGCGCACGTTGCGCGTCAAATTGGACACCGGGATCGATCGGCTGAAGGGAGAGAAATGATCGAATGCAAGTTCCTTGTCGAGGCGCACCCGCGTGCGCTCCGCCGATATCTCGGCGACCTCGAGCACCTCATCGTGATTGACGTCTGCTTCCGTGCCGGGCAGCAGAATCTTGTCGCCCTTAGCCCAACCGTCGACGGCTCGATCGAGCGAGACCCACTGGTCCCCCTTGTTGAGCTGCGCCGACGCGATGCCATAGGGCGTCTTCGCCGCACCATAGATTTTCATGAAGCCGTGGGACAGCAGGCCGCCGCCCAGATCCAGCGGATCGCGGTCGCGATCGCGCCCCTTGCGCGGCATGAAGCAAATCTCCGCAGCCGCAAGCGACGCAACCCGGTTCGCGGCATCGCCGATGTTGAGCGTGCCGTCGACGTCGACCAGCAGCGTGATCACGCGCAACAGCGTGGATTTATCCGATGACAGTCGCAGGCTGCCCATGACGCGGACCCACTCGAAGCTGCGATCGGCGATCCGGCCATCGAGCACGACGTCGGTGCCGCCGGGAATCACGACGCGCGCGCCGTCCGTGGGCACCTCGTTCCCGCTCCAGGTCGCTGCGTCGAGCCAGCGGCCGCTTTGCCTGGCCGTGAACGTCGCCTCCGCGACGGGGGCCAAATCCAGCATGGCGGCGTGTTCGTCGCGCTTCACCGAATCGTCGGGATGCGCCGCCATCGCGGCCGCATGCGCTGAATCATGCATATGAGTATCATGGACATGAGCATCATGCTCATGGGCGGCGGACGCTGTCTGCAGCGGCGCCAGCGTGATCAAGAGCGTCGAAATCGTCAGAACAAAAATCGAAAAATGCTTGCCAGCAGAGTTACGCGCCAACCTGCAGCATGCACGCGCAATGTCGCCCATAGCCAAAGCCTCAGATGGAAACGTTAACAGCGATTGTCCTGTAGTTGTCACCGAAGTCAAGCTGGAACAGCCGCTCGCGCCTAACGGGCGTGCATGTCGTCCACCGCATGTGTCTTCACGGGCTCAGCGCTGATACTGCTTTGTTGCAAGATGTGTCCGGTCGCTCTGAGTCTGTATCTCTGCGAGAGCGCCACCTCTTCTACTCGATGCGTCGCAAAGCGTGACGCGCGTCACTTGATCTGCTCGCCGCGCACGTTCTTCTCGCCGAACCAGCGCCGGCAAGCGCGGCTGAAGCTCGTTGCATCGGTGTAGCCCAGCGCGGCCGCCATCTCGTCGCGCGACTGGGTGCCCGCCGCGAGCATGGTCCGCGCGCGCTCGCGCAGCACACCGTCGAGCAGCGGTCGGAAGGCGCAGCCGGCCTCCGCCAGCCGCCGCACCAGCGTGCGCCGCGAGGTGCCGACGAGACGCGCGGCGTCCTCTTCGCCGAGGCGATGCGGCAGGCGCGCGGCAATCAGGCTCTCGACCATCCGCGCCAGCGCGGCGCTGTCCGAGCGCGGCTTCTCGATCGCCTCCAGGGCTTCGATCGCCTTGGCGTGCAATTCCGGATCGGCAAACGGCGATGGCCGCGCGCACAGTTCTTTCGGCACCTCGAAGCTGAAGGCCGCCGCGTTGAATGTCACGGCGCACGAATAATGCTGCACCAGCTGCTCCGCACCCGCGGGCGGCGGCCAGGGAAATTGCAGCCTCGCCTGGTCGATCGAATCCTCAAGCAACTGCACATACACCGCGTGCACATTGAGGCTGACGGCGAGTGCCACGGCGCGCCACAGCGCGCCTTCCATCGGCACCGCAGGCGAGATTTCGATCTGGATCGTGCGCGCTGTTCGGCGCAGCCGGTTGCGAATGAAGGGGGCGCGGGTCGACCCGAAGCGCGCGCCGGTGCTCAACGCGTCCTCGATGGTCGGCGCCGTCCGGGTCGCCACGTCGAGCGCCCCTTGCAGCGATGTCGACCACACTGCCGCGGCCGACAACGGCCACAGCTCGCCATGAAGGCGGGTGATATTGGCGGCGAGGATCACCAGCGCGGACACCGGCATGTGTGCGCCGGGCTGGTCAAGCAGCTGCTGCTCAACGCCGGTGCCCTTGAGCAGCTCATCGCGCTCACCGCGCGTCTTGCCGAACGCCCGCACCAGCGCCCGCGCATAGCTCGCCGACACCGGCGTGCGAAGGGCATCCGCCTCCGATCCCTGCATTGCCTCGGCGCCCTCCCTCGCGAACGTCCAGCCCCTCAGGTTTTGGCGCAAAATGCCACAAAATTGGCCTGTTGGGAACTGGCGGCGCAGGCCCGCCTCGCGGCATCCTTGCGGCAACAACGGCGAATGCCGGCACGAACGAGATTCTGGAGGGAATGCGATGATCTTCACGGGCACCAATGCCGCTGGCGAAACGATCTCCTACAAGGACGGCAAGCGCTATCTCTGGATGCTCTCGTTCATCCCGCCGCTGATCCCGCTATTGTCCTACTGGCTCTTCCTGCGGACGCACAATCCGGTGGTGACGCTGATTCCGTTCGTCTTCATCTTCATCCTGATCCCGCTGCTCGATGTCCTCTTCGGTGAAGACACCCACAATCCGCCGGCGGAGGTGGTCGCCGCGATGGAAGCCGATCCGTATTACTTGCGGCTTGCACGCATCACCGTAGCGTTTCCCTGGATCAACTACGTCGCCCTGATCGCCTTCTTCGGCACGCAGGAGCTGCCGTGGTGGTCCTATGTCGCGCTGCTGCTCGGCGTCGGCACCATCAATGGCGGCGCGCTGCTGATCGGGCACGAGCTCGGCCACAAGGCGGATCGGCTCAACATCTTCTTCGGCATGCTCGCCAACTGCGCGGTCGGCTACGCCCATTTCCGCGTCGAGCACAATCGCGGCCACCACACCTGGGTCGCAACGCCCGAGGACCCCGCCAGCGCACGGTTCGGTGAATCGATCTATGCGTTCGCAACGCGCGAACTGCCGGGCGCCTTCAAGCGCGGCTGGCGCAATGAGGCCGAACGGCTGACCCGGCGCGGCGAGCCGGTCTGGTCGGTCAACAACGAGATCCTGCAGGGCTTTGCGCTGACGCTCGTCGTCGCGGCGATCCTGATTGCGCTGTTCGGCTGGAAGGTCGCGCCGTTCATCGTCGCGCATCACTTCCTCGGCTGGTACGCGCTGACCCAGGCCAACTATGTCGAACATTACGGCCTGTTGCGCGAAAAACTGCCGAACGGCCGCTATCAGGCGGTCGAACCGCGCCACTCCTGGAACACCAACCACATCGTCTCGAACCTGATGACGTTCCACCTGCAACGGCACTCGGACCACCACGCCAACCCGATGCGCCCCTACCAGTCGCTGCGCGATTTCAACGACATCCCCCGGCTGCCGAACGGCTACACCGGCATGTTCGGGCTCGCTGCGATCCCGCCGCTCTGGTTCCGCGTGATGGATCCGAAGACGCTGGCCTGGGCCGGTGGCGACAAGAGCAAGCTCAATCTGGGCGACCGGCCAGTCGCCGCCCATTAATCAGACCTTTGGAGAGATGCTCCAGGATAGCTGCTGCGTCCTTGGGCCGATCGGTGAGATCGCCAGGGCATGGAGCAGCGCATGCAGCGGACCAACCTGACCCGGCGCCTTGTGATCTGGCTACTTGTGCTCGGCGGCGGATACCTGCTGGTGTTCGGCGGCTCCTCCTCATCGAAGCCGACCCGCAAGCGGGTTGCGATCGAGGTGGCAACGCCGCACGGCACGGCGCGCGGCGCATCCGTGATCGAGATGGTCAACAACCACGCACCGTGGTGGTATCCGGCCGCAGTCACGAGCACCACATGGCAAACCGGTGAAGCGCCTCACGTCGACCTTGGCAGCCGGCGACACGTCTTCCTGCCGTTGCACTATCCGCTCGACGGGATGCCGCTCTGGTCATATCTCAGGCCGGATGTCGTCCGGCCAGATGGCAGCTTTCCTCCCGGCCGAACACCGACGCTCGTCACCTTCGACGACATCGACGATCCGAACACGATCCGCAAGGTCGACCCAGGCGCGTTCGAACAGACCTTCGGATCGGGCTATCACCTGGTCAGCCTGACCGTGACCGATACGCGCGATCCCCCGAGCAGCGGAACGCTTGCTGCGAAGTTTCCAGTCCTGCACCGACAGCTCGTGGGGCTGGGAGAAAGAGGTGCGCGGCCATCAGGCATTCGCGGAGATCTGAGGCTCTCGGGTTGGCGAGCGTTCGAGACGCCGCCGACGCCTTAGGCCCGGCCTGTCCTATGCGGACCGCCGCTTCATCGCGCCGATGCCGAGGAACGCGCCGTTGACGGACGGATACTGGCTGGTGAATTCGAACGTATCGAAGCCAGGTGCTTCGAACTCCTTCAGTGCCTTCCAGAGCAAGGTCGTATCCGGACAGGCCTGCGAGTGGATGTCGTGATGCACGATGATGCTGGCGTGGGCGCGCACCAGGAGATGGTCCTGCAGCGCGCCGCGCAGGCTGTGATCGCCGTCGATGAAGACGAAGTCGGGCTTGAGCCGGCCGACATGCGCGCCGACCAGCGGCGAGGTTGAAAAGTCCTGCATGTAGATCGGCTCGATATCAGCCTGCTCTTGCAGTAGATCGAAATAGGTCGAGATGAACGGCGTCGGCGCGATCGGATCGAGCGCGATCACGGTCTTGAGCTCGGCACCGCTGTTCCGGAGCCACTCCGCAACCAGGATGAACATGCCGCCCCAGCGGCAGCCGATTTCCATATACGACGAGATGCCGGATGCGTTGCGCGCAAGCCAGGCCAGATACGGCGCGAGCTGGTTCGGATACTGCCAAAGGTGGAGGCCCTTGCCGAAGCTCGGCGCAAGCTCCGGCGGCTGCTCGTGCAGCAGCTCGTCATTGAGCCCGAGCGCAGGGATGAACTCCCGTTCGAGGAAGTCCACATCGACCCGCTGGGCCGGGGTCAACGCGGCAATGGTGTCGATCGCTTCGCCGACGAAAGGCGCGAGATCGGCGAAACGCTGGTAGCGGTCGGCTGGAGCTTGCTGGACGTTGAGCATCGGTGCGATCGGCCGGATGGTTGGACATACCGGAGACCGCCGGCTCTCAGTGTCCCCTCTCCTTCAACGGCGCAAGCGCTCGTCTCGGGCGCAGAATATTGGGCTCGATCACAATTAACCCCGCCTGTCCTCCCGCCTGCACGGTGTTCAGGTCTGTGCGGACATGTCGCGCAGAAGGACGACGGCTTCATCCGCCCGATGCTCCGGCACGAACAAATGATCATGATGGAATGCCGACACCGCATTCACGCTAATGCCTGCTTTCGCAAGACGCGCCGTGACTGCGGCGAGAAAGCCAATCGCCTCAAGCGAGGAGTGGACCGTCAAGATGATCAGGCGGCAAACAAACTGGTAGCGAAACCCGGCGCGTTCTGCTTCCTCGCGCCGCAGCACGACGGTCAGGCCTTCCGGTTCGCGAAACGTCAGCTGCGGCGTGATGTCCGCCGGAATGCCCTCGTCGGCCGCCAACGTGCAGAACACGAAGACGCCCTCGCCCAAAACGGGATTCATGTCCCGCAACAATTTCGCCAGATTGCTTTCGCCCGACACCGCCGATGTCCTCCGGGAGCCGCGACCAGTCCGTGGCCAGTCTATGCGCTCGCCGCTACAAGGCGGCCATCAGGAAGATGGCATGGCTTGGCGTACGTCACAGCCCCCGTGGCGGGCCGATTTGCCCGTCCGCTCACCCGCTCGGGATCTTGCGGCGCACCGCCTCCACGCCGGCGTCGGTGACGCAATATCTTCGCCCCATCTCCGGGACGATCCAACCCTTCTCGATCATTCCGGCAATGGTGCTTGGGCCGACGCCCGCGGGAAACGGACGGCGATTGCGGATCGCGTCGATCGCGACTCGTTCGAGATGGGTGGCCACATGCGACGGGCGCGCGCGAAACGCCTTCGCCATGATGAGGACCGACAGCACCTCGGCGCGCCGACGCACGGCCGAAGCGCTGCGGGTCAGTTCGTTGCTGATTTCGAGAGCGTTCTTGCCGGCCCTGGCGAGCTCTCTGAGCTTTTCGTCCTCGTCAGAGCTCCAGCGCCGCACGATCCCCATCTGCCCCTCACCGCCTGGATACCCATCTCGAACCGATGCATACGCAGGCGGCGCTGATTTGCCATGTGACTTTCGGCACCTCTTGACGAGGCGGGGCTATCGCCATCAGCGGCCGATCGCCGTGCCGAATGATGCGGCACGACCCACTGCGCTCGAGCGCGCGTCAGTGCTTGCTGGGTTCAAGCGTGATGAGCACGCCGGTCGGCTCGGGCTCGTGCGGCCGAAGCGACGTCAGCTCCGGATCGCTCCATTCGGCGAGGCTCACGACCTCACCGGTCTGCCCCGGCCTGTCGGAGGTCTGCGCGGGTTCGAGGACCTTGAGCCCGCTGGTATCGACGAAGAATGTGTGCTCGCCAAACACGCTGTTCAGTTGCGCCACGGCCGGATGATCATCCGGAAGCACCTGGGCGTTCATTTGCGACATGGTCTGCTTGACTTGCGTGGAATTGAGCTTCATCCGCTGCTCCTTCTCGTTGGTTCCGGCCTTGAACGGTTTCCTTGAACGGTTTCCTTGGCTGGTTGCCTCCCCGCCCACCCCGCGTTCGGGGGCTTCGAAGTCTCGAACCGATCAGGCAACGAAACGTTCCGCACGCGCGACGCATTGACCGCCCTGCGCGCGGGTTCCCTGTCGATCGATGCGTGACGCTCGGCGCGACGTCTCGCCTGTCTTCACGATGCGGGAGGCTTCTTCTTCCTGGCGAGCCCTTCCAGATGCACGCGGCGCGCGGCGGATTTGCGTGCGCGCTCCCTGCTGCGACAGGCCCGGCAGCGCACGGCGTTGGTGAACACGTCGCCCTTCGCGGTCTCGTACCACCATTTCTGCTGAAGCGGCGTCCAGACCTCGGCCACGCCGCAATCCTTGCAGACGAACGGCTCCGGCCGATAGGTTCCGCGCTCGACGAAACCGGGGATCGAATAGCTGTTCGAGGGCGCCAGCCGCGTCGTATCGACGGGAACCTGGTCGCGCGCGAGCGCAACCCTGTACTCGCGAAGACGCTGCTTCTCGGCGGCGTTCTGCGCCTGCAAGCGACGCCACTCCTCGGCCTTGCGCCGCTTGCCGTCGATCACTTCGCGCGTCTGCTTGCTGCGTTTCACGTCCGCACATCCGCCCAAGGCAATGCCTGCACCGCAGGTCGACTAGATGCCGGGCAGCACGATCTCGTCAACGATGGCGTCATTGATGCGCCGCTGTTCGGCCGCCGACTTGTCATAATTGCCGCAGCATTGCGCGACGCCAAGATCGAGCGCCGGAAATACATAGAGGCGCTGCCCGCCCCAGCCGATGCCGCCAGCCCAGCGCTCCGGGTGCGGCAAGGCCGCCGCGAAGGACGCACCGAGGTACCAATGATACCCGTAACGGCGTCCGTCGGGGATTACGACGGCCGGCACGAGTGCGCGCTTCAGCCAGTCGCGCGGTACGACCTGTTGCCCGCCCCACGCGCCTCCGGCTTGAACGAGTTCGCCGATCTTCATGAGGTCGCGTGGCAACAGCCGCAGGCCGGATGCTGCGCGATACTGGCCGTCGCCGCGTCCCTGCGCCCAATCGACGGCACCGAAGCCCAGCGGTTCGAACAGCACGCGGCGGCAATAGGCGAGCAGCGGTTCGCCGGTGCCGCGCGAGATCAAACGGCCCAGCAGCGCGGTAGCGCCGCCGCAATAGGCCCATCGCGTGCCCGGTTCGCCAATGATCGGCCGTTCGAGGATGAAGCGGAAGCGGTCCGGTGCGGCTTCCATCGCGATCTCGGAATTGCGCAGATCGCTGCCATAGGGGATTGTGAGTTCATCCCACTCGATGCCGAGCGTCATCGACAGCACATGATGGATGGTGATGCGGTCGCGGCCTGGCTCGCGTGCGAGATCGGCGTATTCGGGAAACTGGTCATACAGCTTCGCCTCGGGCGGCGGCACCTTGCCGGCCGCAAGCGCGATGCCATAGACGAGACCAATCACGCTCTTCGATACCGAACGCAGATCGTGCGGGACATCAGGACCGAACGCGACGTCGCGGAGCCGCCCCTGGATCTCCGACTCGTCGTCGCCGTTGCCGTAATGCTCGAACACCAGCCTGCCGCCTCGGCTCACCAGCAGCGCGTGCAGCCCGCTGATCCTGCCGGCGCTCTCGGCCTGCGCGAGGCGATGGGCAATATCCTCGGCCGACGGTTGCGCTGACGCGCCCGGCGGCACGATCAGGCTTGCGCCAAGCCCGGCCAGCACGCTGCGGCGATCGAGGGTTTGAGCTGGATTGAGAATCTGTGATCCGGGCATCGTCGCAATCCTCCTGATGCCGGCGCTGTTAGCCGGCGTGCTGTTCCGGCTTGAGCAGTCGGTAATGCAGCCGCGCGTAGCTGCCGAGCTTGCCGACCGCGGCATTGACGGCGAACAGCAGCAGCAACGCGATCCCGCCGCTGGCGGAGATCAGGCCGATGCCTGCCACCGTGCGCAGCACCAGCTTCGCGATCGACGCGACGCCCGCGAGCTTGAAGACGCTGACCAGGAGTCCAAGCCCGACGATGCCGAGCACGAACATCACGAGGCCGAGAATCAGCACAGTGAGCAGCGCCGCGAACAGCAGCGGCAGCAGCAGGACAATGTCGACCGCGGCGAGACCGCCGAGCGCCAGCAGCACGGAGGCCGAATTGCGCAGGCTGTGGTCCTCTTCCCAGCGCTTAAGGCCGGTCTCGGCGCGCAGCTCGCGCGCCAGCCGTGCGGGATCGCCAAGCGCGGCAGCGACGTCCTCTTCGCTGCGCCCGGCCGCAACGCCCTCGTCGAAATAGGCGCTGTAGTCATCGAGGATGTCCTCGGCCTCGCGCGCCGGAACGCCGGCCAACCCGTCGGAGAGACGTCGCAGGAACACGGCCCTGTTCATTTGCGCTCTCCGAGCAGCTGATCGACCGCGTCCGTGAACGCCTGCCATTCGCGTTTCTGGGCCGTGAGCGCCGCGCGGCCGGCCGTCGTCAGCCGGTAGTATTTCCGCGGCGGGCCGCTGTTCGACTCGACGAGGCGCGTATCGACCAGCCCGTCATCCTGCATGCGGCGCATCAAGGGGTAGATCGTGCCCTCGCCCATGCCGATGCCCGAGGCGAGCGTGCTCGCGATCTCATAGGCATAGCTTTCGCCACGGGCCAGCAGCGCCAGCACGCACATCTCGAGCGCTCCCTTCTTGAGCTGAACCTGGATCGTCGATTCCGCCATCGAACTCCTGCGCGTCACAGGGACTATATATAGCAAGGTACCATGTAATGCAAGGCACCTGTCCAAGCGCGATAAGCCGAGGCCGATGACCTCGGGGTTTCCTGTATGCAGAGCCTATGTCCGACCCTGCTCCACCGGGCGCATATGGATCAGCGCATCGAGCACGAGGACGAGCACGGGGCGCTGCTCGTCGTTGAAGAGCTCCGTCTTGAAGATCACGACCGCGTCGCGCCGCTCCGGCCTGATGGTGATCTTCTGGATCTCGGATTGCCCGGTGAGCGTCGTCCCCGGGCGAACCGGGCTCGGCAGGCGAATCTCGAAGCTGCGCCCGACGATGCCCGCCACCTTGCTCCAGATCGCCTCCACGACCAGCCGCTGATAGATCGCAATGGTGTTGAAGCCGCTCGCGATCAGGCCGCCGAACGGGCCGGCAGCGGCTGCGACGGGATCGGTATGGATCGGCACTGGATCATATTTCCCGGCGAACTCCAGGATCTCGGCCTCGCCGATCGTGTAGCTGCCGAGCTTGAAGGTCTGGCCCTCGGTGAGATCTTCCGCATAAAGCATCGCGCGCCTCCATCTGTCGCGCGACGATATCGGAACGCCGCGGGCTTTCCATTACCTCAGACGTCATGAACTTCGCGCAGGCCCGCGAGCGACATCGGCCGCTCGCGCCTCGCCGTACGCATGCCGCGCTATTGCAGCCGGGCCGCCCTCGCCTTTGCGGCCTTCACGGTGTTCTCCATCAGGCAGGCGATCGTCATCGGGCCGACGCCGCGCGGCACCGGCGTGATTGCGCCCGCGACCTGCACCGCCTCGTCGAAGGAGACGTCGCCGCACACCGCGTAGCCGCCGTCCGGCTTCTCGACGCGCGTGGTGCCGACGTCGATCACGATGGCCTGCGGCTTGATCCAGTCGCCGCGCACGAGCCCAGCCTTGCCCACCGCGCTGACCAGGATGTCGGCCTGGCGGCAGATCTTGCTGATGCCTCTTGTGTGGATGTGGGTCTGGGTCACGGTCGCCTGCTCCTGCAACAGCAGCGCGGCCATCGGCTTGCCGACGATGTTGGAGCTGCCGATCACCACGGCATGGGCGCCGGTGAGATCGGGCCGGATCGACTTGATCAGCCGGAGACAGCCGAGCGGCGTGCACGGCACCAGCGCATCGTCGCCGTGAAACAGCCGGCCTGCGTTCAGCGCGTGCAGGCCGTCGACATCCTTCGCTGGATCGACCGCCGCCATCACCCGCAGGGCGTCGATATGCGCCGGCAGCGGCAGCTGGACCAGGATGCCGTCGATGTCGTCGCGCGCATTGAGCGCCGCGACCCTGGCCAGCAGATCGGCCTCGCTGGCGTCATCAGGCAGGCGCTCGACCTCGCCGCGCAACCCAAGCCGCCCGGCCATCCTAACCTTGCTCTGCACATAGATCTGGCTCGCCGGGTCACTGCCGACCAGCACGACCGCAAGTCCCGGCGCGCGCGGCAGCCGGTCCAGTTCGTTCGCAATTTTGTCGATGACAATCTGGGCATGTGCATGCCCATCGAGAATGTTCGCCGTCATGGCACCTCCGTTTCGAAGCGGTGCCCAGGCGCGCGGCGTTCAGTCTCTGCGCTCCCCGATGGTGGTCCATCCAAGCGCCAGTCGCGCAGATGGCGTCCTGATAGCCGCCCGGCGCGGCAAAGGCAAATCACGCTGCCTTGCGGCCGGACCGGCGGCGACTTGCCCTTGTTTTTGCCGGTGGATCGGTGCCAGGCGGACCATCTCTGGGGGTAGGATTCGGACAAAACTTGCGATAAGCCTCGGCACTTGCCGGGCTTTTCCGATCCCCGGCGCAATCCTTCCGGTCATCACGCCATTTCGGACATTTTCGACATGAGACATATCATCCTCGCGCTGGCGCTCTTCTGCCCGGCTGCGGCGCTTGCTCAAGGCACCACTCCACCCCCCGCCTCCGCCGACAAGCCGGCGGCGGCCTCGCAGCCGATGGTCGGCGACAAGCCGCTGGTCCAGGTCGGCAAGAAATCGGCCGCCAAGAAGGGCGAGAAGGCGGCCGCGCCGGGCAAGCCGCAGTCGGTCGCCCAGAAGCTCCAGGCCTGTCAGGACATCGACGACGCCACCAAGGAGCGGCTGATCTGCTACGACGACATCTTCAAGCCGCAGCCGAAGCCGAAGGCCGCCCCTGCCAAGGGCGTCAACGAATGCCGCTTCGTGAAGGAAGAGGACGAGCGGCTGACCTGCTACAACGGCTTCGCCGACAAGATTCCGCGCCTGCCGCGCTAATTGCGCCGGCGGCCCGGCTGCTGTCGCGGGACATGAAAATGCCGCCGCAAGTGATTGCGGCGGCGGATCGATTGCCGGCTGCGGCGGCCCTTGCCTACCAGGTTCCGAAGCCGCCGAAGAAGCCCATCCGCGGTTGCTGCTGCGCGACGCGGTAGGGCTGATACATACCGGGCTGTGCCAACCGCATCGGCTGCTGGGGATGGCTGTGGTAGCGCGCGACCTTGCGCTTCTTCGGTGCCTGCGCCGGCTGCTCGGCCGGCTTCGCCTCGGCCACGGCCTTCTGCGCGTCAGCCTTCTCCGGCGGAATGAACTGGGCAAAGGTGTTGCGGACGCGGGCCTGCGCCGACGCGTCGCCCGTCGCCGGCGGGATGGCCGCGGCGACCGCGTTCACCTGGGACGGTATAATGGTCGGCAGGTTGGTGTCGTAGACCACCCGCTCCGGCAGTTTCTGGGTCGACCGGATCCGTACCATGCTCTTGTCGACACCGGGCGACGAGATGGTCTGGCTTTGGCCGGGGACCACGGTCTCCTGCGGCACGATTGCGGTCACGACGAAGAGCAGCGCGAGCAGCACTCCACCAACGTACAGGAAATAACGCGCTACAGGCATTTTGGAAGCTCCCCCCCGCGCGCAGCGGGCGCGGTTCATCTCGGCGCGACGACATTAGTCATCGCGCGGCGAGTTCATCGTCTGCGCATGATCACCCGAAAGTCGCCATCGGCGCTTCCGGGTCGTTCTCTAACGGTCGGCTTATTAGTTAGTTCCTGCCCGGCCGTTACGGTTCACCCGCCAAGTCAATTCCCGGTCACTTTTTCGAGATGCGGGTTTAGAGGCGGCTGGCGGTCACGACCGTGCATTTGGCCTTGTTTGCATTGACGTTTACGAACCCGATGAGCATCCGCGAATAGGTTTTGCGGCTCTTCATGGCAATGGTGTCGGGGATGAGCCGCTTGCGCTCCGTCACGGGGCTGCCGTCACGGCGGATGAAGGCGCAGGCGATCTCGATGTCCTTCACCGCGAAATCATTGGCATTGCGCAGCGTCATGGTGACCAGCGCCTTCGAACCGAGCCCGCCGCGCTGCCAGATTTGCGATGCGATCCGCAGCTTGTCGACCGGCAACCTGTCGGAGCCGGGCTCCGACGGCTGGATCTCCGCTGCCGCCGGCGGAGCGGTCGCCACCCCGACGGTGGCCGGCTCATCTGCCGGTACGGCCAGCGCATCTTTTGCGACCTCGGCGGTTTGCGCCCCGGTCGCGGTATTCTGTGCGGCGCGGATTGTGGCTGACGACACCGGCCAGACACCCTGGTCTCCGGCGTCGCTGGGCTCGGGGAGCATGAACCATGCACAGATTCCGGCCAGCGCGATCAGCGGCAGCAGCAGACTGGCATAGAAGCCGCGCTCACCGAGACGTCCGGCGCCAAATCTTCGAAACGACGCCAAGCCGATCCGCATCGTCGTGCCCTCACCCTCGACGCCCGATCAAGCCGCCAGCAAGGATGCCGCAGTCATCGCAGCGAGCGGCATCGGGGACGGCTACAGGTCGAGCGGCCACGCGAGAACAATCGCTGACGCCGGGAATGGTTTCATTCCGGGACGACAATCTTGCGACAGGCGCCACGGAGGGATGGCATCGCAGCCGGCTGCTCGCTATTTTGCGCCGCCCGCGAGCGAATGCCGCGCACCCAAGCGGCACGAGAAACAATAAGGAGTTCGCAATGCCTGTCGTCACCTGGGACCACGTCCATCTGCGCAGTCCCGATCCCGAGGCCACCGCGACCTGGCTGCGCGACATCCTCGGCGGCGAGATCATCCGCGGTCCCGGCCGCATCGACGTTCAGCTCGGCGGCGCCAAGGTGTTCATCGCGGAGGTGACGCAGGGCGACGGCGTCAACGCGCCGCCGGTGACGCCGTATCAGGGGCTCGATCATTTCGGGCTGACGGTGAAGGACATCGACGCGGTCGCGGCCGAGATCAAGGCCAAGGGCGTCGAGTTCACCAAGGAGCCGACCACGATCCGTCCCGGCGTGCGGATCTGCTTCATCCGCGGCCCGCAGGGCATCTCGATCGAGCTACTTGAGCGCGACAACAAGTACGTGTGAGCGAGGCGCCAGAGCCCCGTTCCGATTGGATCGGAACGGGCTCCGGATTTTTTGTTTTGACGCGTTTTCTTTAAGCGAACCGGTACCCCACTTCGCTCGAAAACGCTTCAAGTCATGCTGCCGGGCATGAAGCAGCGGATCGTCATACCCATGTAGCTCTTGATCGGCCAGACCATGGCGCGGCCGACCCGATTGGGTTCGGTGACCACGGCCTCGTCGGGGACATCGATCCAGGCTCCATCGAGGCGCACACGATAGTGTCCGTCCTTCGATTCCCAATCGACGTCGCTGACGGCGCTGCCGTCGGCATCCGAGCAGCACGGCCCCTTGCCGCTACGCAGACCGTCGAACCATTCCTTCAGCGGCGAATTGGCGTAGCGGCCGTCGGGATCGCGCGCCTGCGCAAGCTGCGCAGCGGCGACCGACAAGAGCGCGACCATGCCGAGCGGCAGGGAGACCCGCATCCGGCCGCCGCGACGGCGGGTCAGGGTTCCGGGATCGTCATACCGGCCCGCAAGGCGGCCGCCAGCTTCCATCCTGTCTGTCATGTATGTTGCTCCAGCACTCACCGGCCAGTGCAACCAGAGCTATGCATTTCGCGGGCCAGTCCGATTCGCGCGCACGGTCCGCTGTCATCGCGCCGTCACACCGCCTGGCAGGAACCGAGGGTTCACGGCCACTCCGGACACCCGGGAATCAACCTGCCGCATTGCACGAGGTTGCTCGCTTTGGCATAAAAAACCAACCGGCTTGCCGTGGGCGCGGCGGCCGGCAAATGGGACGTTATGAAAAACGGGCTGTACTCAATTCACGTCACCCTGCTGGACGGACGCGTCGGCAAGGGCAGTGGCGTCATTCTCTTCCGCGACGGCCAGATCCTGGGCGGCGACGCCTATCTATACTACACCGGCAGCTACACGGTGAAGGGCGACGCGTTCAAGGGCGAGGTCCTTGTGCAACGCCACACGACGCCGCGCGACACCGACAATCCGTTGTTTGGCGGGCCTGCGCCAGTCGGCATCGGCGTCTCCGGCACCTTCACCGATACCCGCGGGACGATGAGCGGAACCGCGTTGGTCGGCAAGGCGAGCCTGATCTTCGGCGCAACGCTGCACAAACTCGCGGATATCAATTAGCGATCCGAAGCTAACAGACCGTCATCCAGCACGTCCTGACTTACAAGGATGACGGTGAGAGAAGTCACGGCGAACGAAGCGCAGCAGTCGCCTCACGTCGCGCCATGCGCGTCGACATAGAGCGCGTAGATCGAGTGGCACGACGCCATGTAGAGGCGGTTGTTCTTCGGCCCGCCGAAGGTCAGGTTCTCGCAGCGCTCCGGCAGGCGGATGAAGCCGAGCGGCTTGCCCTGCGGGCTGAACACCATCACGCCGTCGAGATCCTCGGGCTTGCCTTTGAGCTGATAGACCTTGCGGCCGCCGACGTCAGTCGGTTCCGACTGCAGCGCGCCGTTGCTGCCCCAGCCGCACCACAGATTGCCGTCGCGATCGACCCGGAAGCCGTCGAGCGAGCCCTGATCGGCGGCGTCGATCAGCTTGGACTTGTTGGAGACGGTGCCGTCGGCATTGACGTCGTAGCTCCAGATGCTGCGGTTCGGCGTGCCCTTCCACTCGACGACATAGAGCTTCTTCTCGTCCGGCGAGAAGGCAAGCCCGTTGGGATTGACAAGATCGGTAATGACCGCCGTCAGCTTGCCGTCGGTGCCGATGCGGAACACGTTGGTGCTGTCCTGCGCGCGCTTGGCCTTGAAGCCCTCCCACTCGCCGGCGATGCCGAACACCGGATCGGTGAACCAGATCGTGTCGTCGGACTTCACCACGATGTCGTTCGGCGAGTTGAGGCGCTTGCCCTCGAAATTGTCGGCAAGCACGGTGATCTTGCCGTTCTTCTCGGTGCGCGTGATCCGCCGCGTCACCGAATGCTCGCAGGTGACGAGCCGCCCCTGGCGGTCGCGGGTGTTGCCGTTGGCGAAGTTGGCAGGGCTGCGGAATACGCTGAGGCTGCCGTCCTTCTCGCTGTACTTCATGATGCGGTTGTTGGGGATGTCGCTGAACAAGAGATAGCCGCCTTCCGGGAAATAGGCCGGCCCTTCGGCCCAGCGCATGCCGGTTGCGACCTGCTCCAGCGTCGAGCTGTAGAGCCGGTACTTGGCAAAGGCCGGATCGAGGATCTCGATGGCCGGATCCGGATAGCGCTGATTGGGCTTGAATGGAAACGACTGCGCCATCGCGCGATTGGCGGCTGCGCTCGCCACGCCCGCACCGATGCCGGCAACCAGATTGCGCCGTGAGATCATGTCGTTTCTCCCCTGCTCGCGCCGGCCGTTGATCGGCAGGCCGGCTGAGCGAGCCGTAGGAGCGTTGTCGCTGACGGTCCAATGCCGTTCGCGCATTGATCGATGCTGGTCGAATATCGATGCTCTTGGTCGGGAGCGCGCGTCCCTACTCCGCGGCCTGCTCCAACGGAGCGACGCGCGGCAGGATCATCTGGATCCGGGTGCCGTTGCCCGGCGCGGAATCGAGCGAGAGCCGGCCGCCGAGGCGCGTGGTGACGATGCTGTAGACGATATGCAGGCCGAGCCCGGTGCCGCCCTGATCGCGCCGCGTGGTGAAGAACGGATCGAAGGCGCGGCGGCGCACGTCGAGGCTCATGCCGCAGCCATTGTCGGCAAAGATCACCTCGACATTGTCGCCGCCGGACGCCTGGACCCGGACCTCGACCTCGCCGGCCTTGCCGTCCGGGAACGCATGCGCGACCGCGTTGAGGAACAGATTGGTCAGCACCTGGCCATACGGTCCCGGATAGGAGTTCATGATCAGGTTCGGCTCGCAATCGATGTTGAGTGTCAGATTGTGCTTGCGCAGGCCGGGCCGCAAACTCATCACCACCTGCTCGGTGAGATCGCCGAGATCGAAGGTGCGCTGGTCCGAATAGTTGCGGTCGGCGGCGACCTGCTTGAACGACTGGATCAGCTCCGCGGCGCGGTTGAGATTGGCGACGAGCTGCGACGACGCGTCCCGGGCCGTGTTCAGGAAATCGTTGAGGCTCGAGCGCCGCAGGTCGCCGCGCTCGACCTGGCTCGCGAAATTCGCAGTCTTGCGTTCCAGCGCGGACGCCACCGTCAGGCTGATGCCGACGGGGTTGTTGACCTCATGGGCGACACCGGCCACCAGACGGCCGAGTGCGGCGAGCTTCTCGGCCTCGATCAGCGAATTCTGGGTTTCCCGGAGGTTGCGCAGCGCGGCTTCGGCGGAATCCCTCGCCTTGCGCATCTCCTGCTCGGAGCGCTTGCGCTCGCCGATATCGAGCGCCACCGTGACGATGTTCTCGATCTCGCCCTGCGCGTCGAGGATCGGCAGCTTGTTGACCAGCCATTGCCGCATGTTGCCGGCGGCGTCCTTGTACTCTTCTTCATAGAAGCCGAGTTCGCGCCGCGCCGACAGCACGCGCTTGTCGTTCTCGTCGGTCTTGGCCGCGCCATAGCGCGACATCAGCTCGGCGGTGGTCTGGCCGATCGCATCCTGCGGCTCGATGCCGAAGATTCCCGCCATGTAGCGGTTCATCAGCACGTAACGCAAATTGCGTTCCTTGACGTTGATAACGGCGGGCACCGTGTCGATGACCATCTGCAACATGCGGCGGCCTTCGGCGATGGCATCTTCGGCGCGCTTCTGGTCGGTGATGTCGCGCACCGTGCCCTCGTAGCGGATCACCTCGCCCACGTCGTTGCGCACGACGGTCGCCGAATCCGAGAGCCACAGCACGGTGCCGTCGCTCGCGCGCACCTGGTATTCGTAGTCGCGCACCGTGCCGTCGCGCTGCATCAGTCGCTGGTACTGCTCGCGTGCCGCCGGATCGACATACACGGTGGTGGCGATATCGTCGATGCCGTTGATCAGGTCCTGCGGCGTGGCGTAGCCCATCATCCGCGCCAGCGCCGGATTGGCGTTGAGCAGCGTGCCACCCGGCGTCGTGACATAGATGCCCTCCACCGACGCCTCGAACAGCTTGTGGTAGCTCTCCTCGGCGAGCCGCTGCTCGGCGAGCGCGCGCAGCGCCGCCTCGCGGGCGCTGTCGGCGTCGACCAGGGTCTGGCGGAACACCTCGGCGGCGCGGGCGATGTCGCCGATCTCGTTGTCGAGATCGGCACCGGGGATGAAGGCGCTCTTCTCGCCGCCGGCGACCTTGCGGATCGAGCCGGCGATCCGGGCGAGCGGGCGAACGGTGCGGCGAACCACCAGCACCGCGGCGAACAGGCCGATCAGCACGCCCGCCGTCCCGAGCACGATGCTCTGCCATTTCGCTTCGGCCAGCGTCCGCGCGAAATCGCGCGACAGCACATGGCCGCGGCGGGAGCTGAGCTCGCGCAGCAGCTCGGTGACCTTCTGAATCAACACGCCTTCGGCGCCGAGCACCTCGCGGTCGATGTCGGCGATCTGGCCTTCGCGCACCGAAATCGCGCTGATCGCCTCGGCATATTTGTCGACGGCGCTGCGCAGCGTCGGATCGGCGATGGTCATCGCCCGCATGCTTTGCGCCGCCTGCTCGGCGGCCGAGGTGTTGTGCGCCAGCAGCGCGGTGGCAACGCGGCTCTGGATCTGCGAGAGCGCGTTGGCCAGCGCCGCATCGTTGCTCGCGGCGACAGCCTTGTCGAAGGCGTCGCGCAGCGGCGGCAGCCCGGCGACGATCTCGGCGCGGCGGCTGAGCAACGCCGAGATACGCTCGATCCCGCTGCGATAGGTCGCCAGCCGCTGGGTGACGCCGTCGATCATGTCCTGCTGCTCGGGCGCCAGCTCGATCCGGGTCTTTTTCAGGATCTCGCTCAGCGACTGGGCGGCCTGGGCGACCTGGGCCGACTGGTTGCCGGGCTCGGTGACGAAGTCCCGCGCAGCCAGCCGCAGCTCGTTGGTGCGGCGGTCGATATCCTCGGCGATGTCGCCGACGCTTTGCAGCCGCTGCAGCTCGGCGAAGGTCGTATCGATATGGCGGATCGCGATCACACTGGCGGTGGATGTGATGATGATCACAGCCAGCACCAGCAGGAAGCTGCCGAACGTGAGCTGGCCAATCGAGAGGGAGAACGCACGCGGCGCTTGCGAATTCGGCGGCAATTCAGCGGTCATGTCATCAAGGCCGGGGTCCAATGCGCCCCAATATACGGGAAATTACGGGCTTTGGGGAAACATGCTGTAGGCCCGACCTCCCGGCGGTGTGATCTCTGTCACCCGGGCGGGCACCGGTGGCCGATTTCGGCACAGTGCAAAGGGCTCAGTCCGGCGGGATGCCTGCCTCCTTGACCACCCTGGCCCAGAGCGCGACGTCCGCCTTGATGATGTCGGCGAAGTGCGCGAGCGGCGCGCTCCTGGCGTCGCAGCCGGCGACATCGAGCTTCTTCCGCACGTCGTCGGAGGCCAATGCCGCTTCCAGCGCCACGCTGATGCGCTCGACCACCGGCCGCGGCGTGCCTGCCGGCACCACGAAGCCGAACCACGGCGTCACCTGCGCCTCGGCAAAGCCCTGCTCGGCCATGGTCGGCACCTCAGGGAAATACTTCGAGCGGCCGTCGCTGATCGCGGCGATGATCCGGATGCTGCCGGACTGCACCTGGGCCAGCGCCTGGTTGGCCGACAGGAAGCTCGAGGTGATCAGGCCGCTCGCGATGTCGGGCACCATCTGCGGATAGCCGCGGTAGCCGATCGCGGTAACGTCGATCCCGGCCAGCCGCTTGAACAGCTCGAAGCCGAGGTGGCCGGTCGAGCCCTTGCCGGGATGGCTGTAGTTCAGCGTGCCCGGCTTGGCCTTGGCGAGCGCGACATAGTCGGCGACCGACTTCACCGGCAGCGAGGTCGGCACGATGAAGAAGTTCGGCGCGAGACAGATCTGGCCGACCGGCACGAAATCCCTGACCGGGTCCCAGCGCAGCTGCGTGTTCAACGCCGGGCTTGCGGTGAAGAAGGTCGTCACCAGCAGCCACGTGTAGCCGTCGGGCGCGGACCGCGCGACCTCCTCGGCCGCGATCGAACCGTTGGCGCCGGACTTGGCCTCGACGACGATGGTGCCCTTCCACTGCTCCTGCATGTCCTGCGCGATGATCCGCGCGAACACATCGGCGACGCTGCCGGGCGCATAGGGAATCACGATGCGGACCGGCCGGCTCGGGAAGTCCTGCGCGCGCACCGTGCCCGCCAATGCCAGCAGCATCACGCACGCACCGGCAATGAGGCTGATCCGCCGCAGCATCGTCCTGTTCCCGCCCTGTGATCTCGTTGCCGGCAGGATGCAGGGATTGCCCGGCGGCAGCAAGGCACCGGTTTCGGGAGACGAAACTTCAGGGCGTTGCTGTTTTCCGCGCCGGGATCGTCATCGCGGCTATGACCTCATGCAGCGACGGTTCTTCGCGCCGGAATGGTCATCGCGGCAACGCCGACGACGACGCAGGCGAGCCCGATCCACGCCGTCGGGCTGAGCCGTTCGCCGAGGAACGTGACGCTGAGCGCAACCCCGATCGGCACCCGCAGATAGGCCTGTGCGGTGGTGCCGACCGAGCCGAGGGTCTGGATCAGGCGGAAGTAGATCACGAAGGCGATCGCGGTCGAGAACACCGCAAGCGCCAGCAACGCCAGCAGCGACGTCGTCGACGGTGTCACTGTCCAGGGCCGCTCGACGGCCAGACCGAGCGGAATCAGGATAGCCGCGCCCGCGAGCAGCGAGCCCGCTGCCGGCGCCATCGGATCGAGCCCCTTGAAGCCGCGACTGAAGATCGCGGCGCAGGCGTAGCAGATCGTGGCGGCGACGATCGCGACCTCGGCCACGATGCCCTGCCCGAGATCGCGGAACGCATCGACGCCGACGATCAGGCAGATCCCCGCCATCCCGGCGATGACCCCGAACAGCTTGCGCGGGCTCGCGGCCTCGTGGCGGGTGATCGCGGCGGTGAACAGGAAGGTGAAGATCGGCGACGCCGAATTGAGAATGGTCGCCAGCCCGGCATCGACGAAACGCTCGCCCCAGGCGATCAGCGTCCACGGAATCACGCTGTTGAGACAAGCCTGGAAGATAAAGCGGCGCCAAGTCGCGCTGTCGGTCGGCATCGTGACGCCGCGCATCCGCATGAGGACGACGAGCAACAGCCCCGCGATCGCGGTGCGCGCCGCGATCAGCGTGATCGGCGGGATGGTCGCGACCCCGAGCTTGATGAAGGTGTAGGAGCCACCCCACAGGGTGGCGAGCGCGAGCAGCAGGGCCAGCTCGAAGCCCATGTTGGGTTGGCGTGGGGTGGTGGTCATGGGCTGAGGATTCCGACTCGATGGTGGAGACGGAATCTACAGTGATGCGAGGTGATAATCCTTCGGTTCAGACCGAAGTGTGAATCCCATCGTCGTCCCGGCGTTCGCCGGGACGACACCGAATGTGCTGCGCTGTTTGTGGAATCCTACCCCAGCGCGCCGACGTCGAACACCTCGCCGTCGTAGCCGGCTTCCTTGGGGATGCGGAGCTGGCGGCCAGTGGCGGTCTTGGTCATGACAGGCATCACGGCGACGATCGGCTTGCCACGGCTGTCGGCGAGCGCGGCGCCGACGTTCGGCTGCTTGCCGAGCCTGATCAAATTGCGCGTGGTCGGGAACGGCAGCTTGAAGCGGCCGGTCTCGCCGCCCTCCAGCGCCTCGCGCGTCGATACCCAGATCGAGTCAGTCGATTCCTTGCCGTCATGGGCGCCGAGCTGCTCGGGCGGCGCCGCGGCCAGGAAAAACCAGGTGTCGAAGCGCTTCGGCATGCCCTCCGGCGTGATCCAGTGCGCGTATGGCACGAGCTCGTCGAGCGCGAGCACCATACCATTGTCCGCGAGCACCTTGAGGAAGCTGATCTTGCCTTCGTTCAGCGCCGCACGGTGCGCGGTCGCGATCTCGTTCGCGCGCCTGGCGTCGATCAGAGCCTTCGAGCATGCCGGCCGCGCCAGCAGGATACCGCTCTCCTCGAAGGTCTCGCGGATCGCCGCGATCCGGAAGCCGAGCGCGTCGCCGTCGAGCCCTGCCCCGCCCGAATACAGCGCGGGATCGGCGGCGATCTCCTTGTCGTTCTTGTCGACGCTGCCGCCCGGAAACACCAGCGCGCCGGAGTTGAACTCGATCTGGTGATGGCGGACCATCATGAAGACTTCGATTTCGCTGCTGCCGCCGTCACGCAGCAGCAGCACGGTCGAAGCAAGGCGGGGGGCAACGATCTCGGTCATTATTAGCCTGCTGCACTGGATTGCGGTTGCAAATTTGCGCGGCGGTCGACGCGCGCCACGCGGGAGAGCAGATAGTCGACCTCTGCCCTCGCCTGCGCCGTGATCACGGCGCCGGGCTTGCGCTGGGCGCTGGAGGAGATGATGCCGCGCTTCTGCAGCACGTATTTGCGCACGGTGAGGCCGACGCCCGGCTGCTGCTCGTAGCGGATCAGCGGCAGATGCGCGTCGAACAGATCATGCGCGGCGTCGCGCTTGCCCGCCTTCGACAGGTTGACGACATCAATCAGGAGTTCGGGGAAAGCATAGCCGGTCATCGCTCCGTCGGCGCCGCGCTCCATCTCGAAATCGAGGAACAGGCCGCCATTGCCGACCAGGATCGACAGCGGCCGCAGCGAGCCGTCCTTCTGGAAGTTGCGCAAGGTCGAAATCTTCTCGAGGCCCGGCCAGTCCTCGTGCTTGAGCATCACGCAGGACGGCGAATCCATCACGATCTTGCGGATCACGGCGGGCGTGAACACGACGGTCAGCGTCAGCGGATAGTCCTGCAGCACCCAGGGGATGTCATCGCCGATCGCTTCCTGCGCCTGCTTGAAATAGCCTGTGATCTGGTCGTCGGTGCGCAGATGCGGCGGCGGCGCGATCATGACGCCGGCGGCGCCCGCATCCATCGACTTCTTGGCCAGCGAGCGCATCGTGGCAAAGCCCGGCGCCGAGACGCCGACGATCACCTGCAGCTTCTTGGCGCGCTTGACGAAGCGCAGCGCGACCTGCTCGGCCTCGGCGGCATCGAGCTTCGGCGCCTCGCCCAGAATGCCCAGCACCGTGACGCCGTCGCAGCCGACCTCGGTGTAGAAATCGGTCAGCCGGTCGATCGACGCCTCGTCGATCCGGCCGTCGTCATGGAACGGGGTCGGCGCGATCGCAAAGGTTCCAGCGGCCTGGGCGGTGAGTTTGGTCATTTGTTATCCTCTGGTCCGTCGTTCCGGGATGGCGCGCAAGCGCCCGACCCGGAACCTCGAGATTCCGGGTTCGATGCTGACGCATCGCCCCGGAATGACGGTATACATCAGAACCGCCGCGCGCCCATCTTGATCTGTTCTTCGGAGAAAAAGATGTCCTTGGCGTGGGTGGCGATGTCCTCGGCCTTCCAGCCGGTAAAGGGCGGCTTCCAGCCCTCCATTTCCATCATCCGCATCTCGCGGACCCCGCGCGGGCCCGAGACGCCGAGCACCTTGCCGGTCTGGTCGCCGGAGAGGTCGCTGACCATGTAGAGCACGGCCGGCGCAATGCCGTCCGGACCTAGCGCCGCACCCGGATTCTCCTTGTAGCGCGGCAGGTCCGCGGTCATGCGGGTCAGCGCGCCCGGCGCCAGCGTCCAGATCCGGATGTTGTACTTGCGGCCCTCGATCGCCAGCACGTTGGAGAGGCCCCAGATGCCGCCCTTGGCAGCGCCGTAATTGCTCTGGCCGAAATTGCCGATCAGGCCCGAGGTCGAGGATGTGTTGACGATGACGCCGCCGCCATTGTCGCGCATCCATTTGAACACCGGCTGGGTGCAGCAGAAGGTGCCCTTGAGATGCACCTTCATCACCTTGTCCCAGTTCGCTTCCTTGGCCTTGTGGAAGGTCTCGTCGAGCAGGATGCCGGCGTTGTTGACCAGGATGTCGGCGCGGCCGAAATGCTTGATGGCGTCGTCGAACACCGACTGGCCGCCGGCGAGCGTCGAGATGTCGGCCCCGTTGGCGACCGCACGGCCGCCCTCGGCCTTGATCGCGTCCACCACCTTGTCGGCCATCGACTTGTCGGAGCCCGAGCCGTCGCGCGGGCCGCCGAGATCGTTGACCACCACGGCCGCACCCTCGCGCGCAAACAGTTTTGCGTAGGCTTCACCCAGTCCGCCGCCCGCGCCCGTGATCAGCGCCACCTTGCCGTCGAGTAATCCCATGGTTGTTTCTCCGTTGTTGTTTCTTCTTCGCCTCTCCCCGCTTGCGGGGAGAGGGAGCCGACGACCAGCGCAAGTGGCTACGCCAGCACCGTCTTGCCGCTCTTGATCACGGTGACGCCGCGCGACTTCACCTTGGCCTCGAACGACACCACGTTGCCGTCCTTCCACAGCTCCATGGTCACGGTCTCGCCGGGAAACACCGGCGAGGAGAACCGCGCCGCGTGCTGCTTGAAGGCTGCGGGATCGTAATCGGCATAGGTTTGCAAGACGCCGCGGCAGGTGATGCCGTAGGTGCACATGCCGTGCAGGATCGGCCGCGGGAAGCCGGCCTTCTTGGCAAACTCGGGATCGGAGTGCAGCGGGTTGCGGTCGCCGCAGAGCCGGTAGATCAGCGCCTGGTCGGGTCGCGTGCTGATGTCGACCACCTTGTCGGGCGCGCGCTCCGGCACCTTGTGCGGCTCGGGCTGGCCGTCGGACGGACCGCCGAAGCCGCCATCGCCGCGGGCGAAACGCGAGGCGACGAGCGTGGCGAGCTTCTCGCCCTTCTCGTCCTTAAGCACGGTCTGGTGGCGGATCACCGCGCCCTTGTCCTTGCCCTTGTCGAACACGTCGAGCACGGTCGAGTCGGCGGTGATGTGGGCCGCGGTCGAAAACGGCTTGTGGAAGGTGATGTCGCGCTCGCCGTCGACCACCATCACGCGGTTGAGGTTCATCTCACCGGGACCGGCGCCCCAGGCCGCCACCGACGCAAACGTCGGCACCACCTTGAGCGGACGCGGCGTCAGCACGCCCTCATTGACGAAGGCGAGCTCCTTCTCGTCCATCGGATCGGCGCCAAGGCCGATGCCGTAGGCATAGAGCATCACGTCGCGATCGCTGTAGCTGTACTTCTGGCCGAGGTTCTTCAGGGCCATCAGCTGTTCGTACACGATTGGCATTGTTGTTTTCTCCCCGAACTCTGTTCTTCTTCGCCGCTGCTCGTTACTGCGCCCTCTCCCCTTGTGGGAGAGGGCTACACCGGCGCAAATCGCAAACTCGCTTCGGTAAGGGGTTCGCGCCGCAGAGAGATCCTCTGCGCGGAGAGAGACCCCTCACCCGCCTTCGCCTTCGGCGAAGGCACCCTCTCCCACAAGGGGAGAGGGTAAAAATTACGCCGGCGTGAAGAACGGCAGCGGGGCGCCGTCGGTCGGCTTCCACACCACCTTGACCTTCTGGCCGATCTTCACCGTCTCCAGATCGCAATCGACGATGTTGGTCTGCAGCGACGGGCCTTCCTTCAGCGTCACATAGGCGATCGCATAGGGACCGGTCGGCGACTTCCGCATCAGGCTGTAGGTGTAGACCGTCGCCTCGCCGCTCGACTCTTCCCACACCGTCTTGTCGGAGAAGCAGAACGGACAGATCGCGCGCGGGAAATAATGCGCCTCGCCGCAGGTGGTGCAGCGCTTGATCATGAACTTGCCCGCCTTCGCCGCTTCCCAGAACGGCGCGGTCTCCGGGTTGGTCACCGGGGCATTGTACTTCTTCGCTTCAGACATCACGCACGCTCCAGAATGCAGGTAGAGGCGGCGTGGCGAACGCCGAGCAGACCGCCGGTGCCGTGGGCGATCGCCAGGTCGCAGTTCTTCACCTGCACCTTCGGATGCGCCTCGCCGCGCAACTGGCGCACGGCCTCGAGGATCTTGGTCATGCCGCCGCGATTGACGGGATGGTTGCTGCACAGGCCGCCGCCATCGGTGTTGAACGGCAGCTTGCCGACGCCCGAAATCAAATTGCCGTCGGCGACGAACTTGCCGCCCTCGCCCTTCTTGCAGAAGCCGAGATCCTCGAGCTGCATCAGCACCGTGATGGTGAAGCTGTCATAGATCGAGGCGTATTTGATGTCCTTCGGGGTCACGCCCGCCTCTTCGAAGGCGCGCGGGCCGGACCACACACCGGCGGAGTAAGTCAGATCGAGATCCTTGCCGCCGCGCGGGCCCTTCATCGCCTCGCCGTGGCCGATCAGCCGCACCAGCGGCTTCTTCAGGCTCTTGGCGATCTCGGGCGTGGTGACGATCATCGCGCCGCCGCCGTCGGTGACGACGCAGCAATCCATCCGGTGCAGCGGATCGGAGATCATCGGCGAGTTCAGCACGTCCTCGACGGTGACGACCTCTTTCAGCATCGCATGCGGATTGTATTGCGCGTGATGCGAGGCCGCGACCTTGATCCAGGCAAGCTGCTCGGAGGTGGTGCCGTAGTCGTGCATATGGCGCATGGCACACATGCCATAGGCATTGTGCGTGGTAGCCCCGTAGGCCAACTCGAAATCGGCCTCGGCGCCGGAGGCGCGCGGCGGCATCGGGCCAGTGCGCGGCTTGCCCGCCAGCGTGACCAGCGCGACCGAGCACTTGCCCGCGGCGATCGCCTCGGCGGCGTGGCCGAGATGGATCAGGTAGGAACAGCCGCCGGTCTCTGTGGAGTCGACGTGACGCAGCTTCCTGGTGTTGAGGCCGAGGTAGTCGACCATCGGCCACAGCCCGCCCGGTGCGTCACCGGCGCAGAAATAGCCGTCGATATCGTCCTTGGTCAGCCCGGCATCCTCGATCGCACCCTTGGCGACCTCGGCGTGAAGCTGTGCTGTTGATTTATCGGGTGCATGCCGGGTGGGATGCTCGTAGATCCCGGCAATGTAGGCCTTGCCCTTGATGGTCAAATCGCTCTCCGCTGGCGTTTTTCGCTCCAGCGTTTTTCTGAACCGACGACGCGACCTTGGCAAGCGCGGAAATATTCCGTCAGGCGAGACTGCGGTGACGGGCGCGACCCGATACGATTATCGACGGCAATCGTATCGGCTCGCGCGCGGAATTGGAGCGTCGACCAACGCAGGCGCGCCACCATCGCTCAGCGAGGGAGCGACGAGAAGCGCACCTTATTTGCCTGCGCTCATGTTCCGGCAGCCGGCATAGAAGCCGCATTCGTGTTCGCGCGAAACCGCCACATCGTCAGTCCCGCCAGGACCAAGCCAAGGGCAAGGAACACAGCCCCGCCCGTCACGCCGGCGCGGTCTTGAAAGAGCCGCTCGGCGGCATCGCCCACAATGAGCGGACGAACAGTCGGCCTGCCTTCGAGGTAGCGGATCTTCGTTTGCGTGACGGTCTGCACGTCATTGCGCGTGATCTGCCGCCAGAACCCGGCGCTGATATGAGTTGGACCAAACGTCTGCCTTTGTCCGCTCTTGTCGGTCCACGCCAGCGTGACGAGATAGCTGGGAGCAGCGCCGGGTTTCTGCACTTCGGCAACCGCACGGGTGATATCGGCGCTGGCTTCATCGCCGTGGTCGAGCATCTCTGCCGCCGCCCCCTGCTCCAAATACGAGCTGACAAGCATGAACGCTCCGACCGGAAGCGTAATGGCCGTCATCATCGCGAGAGCGACGGGAATTGCGCGCCGCTGCTTTTGCCCGGCTTCCGCCGAGCCCGGACTGCGGCTTTGCGACCACTTTTGCCAGCCAATCAACGCGGCCAGCAGGACGGCGAAAAGCACCGCCAACTTCGCCATGAAACCGAACTGCGATCGAATATCCTGCAAGCGATCATTCGCATCCTCGATCACGACCGGAAGAGACCCGTCGTCGTCGATCGCACGAATGGCTACAGGAACGAGCTTGACACGATTGCCAACCAGAATGCGCGCGGCAAAGGCGCCGCTCACGCCGACGCCGGTCCGAGTTCGTTCAACGCCGTCCTTTCCGGTCCAGCGCAATCCGATGGAGAGATGCTCGTCGACGTAGCGGAGCGATCCGTCGTCGAATGAGATCGGAAACCTTGAAGACGTCTGCGCCGCCGACGTAATCGTTCCCGTCGTGACATAGCCATCGCGCATCACGCGCTCGATGCCGTGCTGATTCCAGTAGAGACCCAATACCGCCAGCGCGGGCACCACGAAGCCCAAGATCAGAAGACCACGTAACGTCATGCTCCACCTGCATTCGACAAGCGCCCTCACACGCTTCTCTACCCGGCGAGCCTCGTTACCGCAAGTTGCATCGGTCGATGAACTAGCGCAGCTTGCGCACCAGCCCTACTCCGCCGCCATCTGCCGCGGCGCGGGCGGCAGGTTGGCGAGGTCGGCGGCGAGTTGCGCGTAGCGAACCTTCGCCTCCTTGATCGCCTTCTCCTTCACCGGGCCGTAGCCGCGGATACGATCGGGCAGCGACAGCAGTCCGACCGCGATGTCGTGAGTGAGCGGCCGTGTGCCTTTGCCCCGCAAGGCTGCAAGGAAAATGCACAATACTTTAACGTGCATAGAGCGAACACCGCGGTCTAGTCTCTGTCCAGCCGACCTACATGCAAACCACCGGCGACCGCTCGTGTTGACCAAGCGATCACTTCTCCTCTTTTTCTGCTTCGTGCTGTCAGGATGTCTGCTCGACGCGCAGTGGACCTGGTATTCGTACCGTTTTAGTGCCGCCTGTACTGAATCAGGAAACAGCGTGCCCGCAACTTGGTATGCGTTCGCGGCCTTAATGCTCATTCCGGCGGGAGCATCCGTCATATTTCGAGGCAATTTGGTCTACGTCGTCAGTTGCCTCGTCATTTGGCTTTGCCACATGGGGCTTCAGCTTTGGATCATCATCGATGAAAGGCGGCTTGAAGGCTACATCGGCATCAATTGCTACCGAGATGTCGGCGCAGCGATGGCGGTGTCGTTTACGCTTGCCGTATTTTTCTCTGTCGTGATCCTGGCCATCACCTTAGGCTTCGGCGCGGTTCACATCGTTCGGAAATTACTCATCAAGCGCCACGGCAAGCACGCCCATAAGATGGGCTAGCTAGCGAGACGGGTTAGCCGAAGGCGCAACCCGCAATCGTTTCAGCGTGGCGAAAGCAGTAGTGGGTTACGCTTCGCTAACCCACCCTACGAAGCCTCCCTACTCCGCCGCCATCTGCCGCGGCGCGGGCGGCGGGTTGGCGAGGTCGGCGGCGAGTTGCGCGTAGCGAACCTTCGCCTCCTTGACCGCCTTCTCCTTCACCGGACCGTAGCCGCGGATGCGCTCGGGCAGCGACAGCAGTTCGACCGCGATGTCGTGATTGAGCGGCGACAGCAGGCTCAGCACCGTCGCGACATCCTTCTCGTAGCCCGCGATCAGATCACGTTCGAGCCTGCGGTCGGCGTTGTAGCCGAAAATGTCGAGCGGCGTGCCGCGCAGGAAGCGGAATCGCGCCATCACCTTGAAGGCCGACATCATCCACGAGCCGAACGCGCGCTTCTTCGGGCGGCCCTGCGCATCGAACCCGCCGCCGAGGATCGGCGGTGCGAGATTGAAGTTGAACTTGAACTCGCCCTCGAACTGGTCGCGCAACTGCTTCTCGAAGCGGCCATCGGTGAACAGCCGCGCCACCTCATACTCATCCTTGTAGGCGAGCAGTTTTGCGTAGTTGATCGCGACCGCGCGCGGCAGCGCCTCGCCATAGCCGCCCTTGGTGGCGGCGTCGCGGACCTGGTCGACCAGCTTGCGGTACCGTTTTGCCAAACGCCCGTTCTGATAGTCCGTCAGCAGCGCCATGCGATGGGTGATGATCTCGTCGAGCGACATCGCATCCAGCGTCTTGACCGGGGCTGCGTCCCCATCCTGCCCCTTCATCATCGCCGCAAGGCGCGCCGGATCGGCCGCGGCCAGACGCCCGAGCTGGAACGCCTGGGTGTTCATCTTGATCGAGACGCCGTTGACCTCGATCGCCTGCTGGATCGATTCCGCCGACAGCGGCAGCAGCCCACGCTGATAGGCAAAGCCCATCATCATGATGTTGGTGGCGATGGAGTCGCCGAGCAGCGCCTCGGCCGGCTTGGTGAAGTCGAAGAAGGCGGAGTCCTTGCGCAGCTCGGTCTCCAGCACGCCGGTGACCTTGCGGCTCTGGAAGTTGAAGTCGCGGTTGAGGATGAAATCCGCGGTCGGGATGATGTGGCTGTTGATGATGCCGACGGTGCGGCTCGGCTCGCAAAGCGTCATGGTGTCCTTTGAGACCGCCACGACTTCGTCGGCCGCCAGAACCAGATCGGCCGTCCCCGTCACGATGCGCGAGCAGGTCACATCTGCCGTGTGCTCGGACAGCCGCACGTGGCTCAGCACCGCTCCTCCCTTCTGCGCAAGGCCTGACATGTCGAGGATCATCGAGGCCTTGCCCTCGATATGCGCGGCCATGCCGAGCAGCGCGCCGATGGTGAGCACGCCGGTGCCGCCGACACCGCCGACCGCGATGTTGTAGGGCCGGTCGAGCGCGGGCTTCGAGGCCGGTTCGGGCAAGGCGCCGATATCGCCAAGCTCGGTAGGCGCGCGACGCTTGAGGGTGCCGCCATCGACCGTTACAAAGGACGGGCAAAAACCCTTCACACAGGAATAATCCTTGTTGCAGGTCGACTGGTTGATGGTGCGCTTGCGCCCCAACTCCGTTTCCAGCGGCTCGACCGAGATGCAGTTCGACTGTACCGAGCAGTCGCCGCAGCCTTCGCAGACCGCAGGATTGATCAGCACGCGGCGCGCCGGATCCTCCATCAAGCCGCGCTTGCGGCGACGGCGCTTCTCGGCGGCGCAGGTCTGCACGAACACGATCGCCGAGGTGCCCTTGGTGTCGCGGCACATCTTCTGAACGTTCTCGAGCTCGTCGCGATGGAACAGCTTGACGCCGGGCGCGATGGTGTCGGCCGGATAGGCGTCGGGATTTTCCGAGACCAGGTAGATCTCGCGGATGCCTTCGGCGTGGAGCTGGAAGGTGATCTGCTGCGGCGACAGGTCGCCGTCGTGGCGCTGGCCGCCGGTCATCGCGACCGCGTCGTTGTAGAGGATCTTGTAGGTGATGTTGGCCTTGGAGGCGATCGACTGGCGGATCGCGAGAATGCCGGAGTGGAAGTAAGTGCCGTCGCCGAGATTGGCGAAGATGTGGTTCTCGTTGGTGAACGGTGAGATGCCGACCCACGGCACGCCCTCGCCGCCCATATGGGTGAAGGTCTCGGTCGAGCGGTTCATCCACAGCGCCATGAAGTGGCAGCCGATGCCGCCGAGCGCGCGGCTGCCTTCCGGCACCTTGGTGGAGGTGTTGTGCGGGCAGCCCGAGCAGAAATACGGCGTGCGACTGACCGGTGCGGTCGCCTGCATCTGGGTCGACTGGCGGCCGTTGAACCAGTCCGCCTTGGCGCGCAGCATCTCGGCGATTTCAGGATTGAGATTAAGTCGAAGCAGCCGTTCGGTCAGCGAGCTCGCAAGCGAGGCCACGCTGAGCTCGGCGGCGAAGGTCAGGAAGCGCTTGTCGTGATCGTCCATCTTGCCGACGATCCGCGGGCGCACGTCGTCGCGCCAGTTGAACAGCTCCTGCTTGACCTGGTTCTCGACGATCTCGCGGCGCTCCTCGACGATGAAGATTTCCTCGAGGCCGACCGCGAAGTTGCGCACGCCTTCCGGCTCCAGCGGCCAGGGCATGCCGATCTTGTAGAGGCGGATGCCGATCTTGGCGGCGATCTCGGGTGTGATGCCGAGCTCGCGCAGTGCCTGGCGGATATCCTCGTAGCTCTTGCCGGACGCCATGATGCCGTAGCGCGCGTTCGGCGAATCCATGGTGATGCGGTTGACCTTGTTGGCGCGGGCGAAGGCGATCGCGGCAAAACCCTTGTAGTCCTGCAACCGGCGGTCCTGCTCGAAGCGGTCGTCGGGCCAGCGGATGTTCAGCCCGCCCGGCGGCAGCTCGAAATCGGCCGGGATGATGAACGGCGTCATCTCGTCGGTGAGGTCGATCTCGGCCGTGGTCTCGACCGTCTCGGTGATCACCTTCATGCCGACCCAGCAGCCCGAGTAGCGCGACATCGCGATACCCAGGAGGCCCATCTCGATCATTTCATGAATGCTGGAGGGGTAGAGGTAGGGCATCAGCGCGGAGATGAAGGCGTGGTCGGACTGATGCGGGACGGTGGAGGATTTTGCGCCATGGTCGTCGCCGGCGAGGCAGAGCACGCCGCCATGCTTGGCCGAGCCCGCCGCATTGCCGTGGCGGAACACGTCACCGCAGCGGTCGACGCCGGGGCCCTTGCCGTACCAGATGCCGACCGCGCCATCATATTTGGCGCCGGACGACAGCCCGAGCTGCTGCGAGCCCCAGATCGCGGTGGCCGCCAAATCCTCGTTCACGCCGGGCTGGAATTTGATGTTGTACTGCTCGAGATGCTTGCGGGCGGCGAACAGCTGCTGGTCGTAGCCGCCGAGGGGGGAACCGCGATAGCCGGAGATGAAGCCTGCCGTGTTGAGGCCTGCGGCGCGGTCGCGTCTGATCTGCGCCATCGGCAGGCGGACCAGCGCCTGGATGCCGGTCATGAAGACGTGACCGGTGCCCTGAGTGTATTTCTGGTCGAGGCTGATAGGCCCTTGGTTGATTCCCATTTAGCCCTCTTTGCGCTGGTCGCGACGACTGCTTTTTAGCTAGTCATCCGAACTTGTTAGAACCAGTCTATGTCGGATTTTCCGGCCCGCGCAGCACAATTCTGGGCGACCAGGCCCGTCGCCCAAAAATCGCAATTTCGTGCCGGGAATATCGGAGAGCCGTTTCGGTTTCTGTCGCAGGACAGGCCCGCGGCGAAATGGCGTAACGCGTCTTGTGGACCGGAAGGTGCGGAAGGTGAACGGATGCGGCGACGATTTCGAACGACGGGTGCGATTCTGGTCACGGCGCTGTTGTGCAGTGCGTTCGGCGCCCGCGAATGCGCGGCCGCCCCAACCGACGACATCATCGCCCGCGGCAAGGCGCTCACGATCGCCGGCGACTGCGCGAGCTGCCACACCGCCGACCCGGCCAAGCCGTTCGCCGGCGGCAAGCGGATCGACACGCCGTTCGGCGCGGTGTTCTCGCCGAACCTGACCCCCGACCGCGATACCGGCATCGGCAGCTGGAGCGACGACGATTTCCTCCGCGCGCTGCGTCGTGGCGTCTCACCGAGCGGAGCGCATTATTACCCCGCCTTCCCCTACCCGTATTTCACCAAGCTGATCCGCGACGACATCCTGGCGATCCGCGCCTATCTCGCGACGCTTGCACCGGTCAGCAACAAGGCGCCGCCGCCCGAGCTGCGCTGGCCGCTGAACTACCGCGTGCTGATGCGGGCCTGGAATGCGCTGTTCTTCACGCCGGGCATCATCCAGCCGGACCAGAGCAAGGGGACGGAATGGAATCGCGGCCGCTACCTGGTCGAGGCGCTCGCCCATTGCGGCGCCTGCCACACGCCGAAGAATGGCTTCGGCGCCGACAAGCGCGACCAGGCGCTCAGTGGCAGCATGGTCCAGGGCATGTTGGCACCCAGGCTCGATGGCGCCGCGCGCAGCGGGCTGAAGTCATGGAGCGCGGCTGATATCGCCGAATATCTGCAGAGCGGCCGCAACGGCCACAGCAACGCCGGTCCGCTGATGTCGGAGGTGGTGGTCAATTCGACCTCGAAGATGAGCGACGCCGATGTGCGCGCGATCGCCGTCTATCTGAAGAGCCTGCCCACCGGCGCGCCGGAGCCGCAGGTCACCCCGCCCTCGCCGGCGCAGATGGGCAACGGCGAGCGCATCTATCGCGGCGCCTGCGTCGCCTGTCATGAGCTCGACGGCTCCGGCGCCCCGCGGATCTATCCGCCGCTGCCCGGCAACGCCAACCTGCAATCGGCCAATCCTGCGAGCACGCTGCGCATCATCCTCGACGGCGCGCAGACCCTGACCACGCCGCGCGCGCCCAACGCAGGCTCGATGCCGGCCTATCCGAAGCTCAGCGATCAGGAGGTCGCCGACGTCGCGACCTACATCCGCAATTCCTGGGGCAATGCGGCACCGGCCGTGACGGCGGACGAGGTCGCCAGGGCCCGCGCAGCGAAATGAGGCGCGGATATCGAAATGAAGGCGCGGACGGCGAGATGGCACCTCACCGCTCCTCGTCCGAGAACACGAATTTCGGCATCTCCCATCGGTAGCGGATCGCGAGCATCCGGAAGCTCAGGCCGAGCGCGAAGGTCAGCAAGGTCCAGGCCGGCGGGTTGAGGTTCAGTCCGAACGCGGTTGCATAGAACAGCCCCGTTACCACCGAGACGCTGGCGTAGAGCTCGCTGCGAAACAACAGCGGCACCTCGTTGCAGAGGATGTCGCGCAGCACGCCGCCGGCACAGCCGGTGATCATGCCCGCGACGATCACGATCGGCAGCGAGGCGTCGACCTGCCAGGCAACATCGCAGCCGGCCATCGTGAACACCACGAGCCCGATCGCATCGAGCACCAGAAATGCGAGATTGAGCCTGACCACCAGCCGCGCCAGCAGGATGGTGGCGAAGGCGCCGGCCGCCGCGATCGCAAGGTAGATCGGATGCGCGACCCAGACGAGCGGATAGTGCCCGAGCAGCACGTCGCGGATGGTGCCGCCGCCGAGCGCGGTGATCGCGCCCAGCATGCAGACGCCGGCCCAATCCATGCTGCGCCTGCCGGCCGCCAGCGCCGCCGTCATCGACTGCGCCGCAACGGCGACGAATGAGAGCACGTGCAGCACCGAATCGGTGGGCGGCATGGTCCACATTGAAAAAGCCTCATGGAACAGGTTCGGAACCCACGGAATCGACGGTTCCTGCATGAACTGGTTGCAACATTGGCGCGGAACATCCGAACGCGCCAGCTATTGTCCCCGGCGATTAGCTTTGGGGTGCTAACGGAGGAACTTTGCAATGGCTTACAACCCTGACGATCCGTATCGCGCCAACCTGACCGATGACGAAATCCGCCGTCAGGCGCGCTTCAACAGCCTGGACAACGAGCTGCAGCCGGATCCGGAACTCCAGGAGGGACCGGCCAGCAGCACCAAGGTCGCGATGTTCGCAGTTGCGGTGGCCGTGGTGCTCGGCGCGCTGTTCTACGGGTTGAACAATACGTCGGTGCATGAGGCAGGCACCACGCCGTCGACGCAGACCGCGCAGCAGCAGCCGGCCAACCCGGCCGCGCCGCCTCCGGGCATGCGCGACGTGACACCGAAGCCGAACAGCCAGCCCGGCACGACCACCGGCGCAGCGCCGGCCAACCCGTCGACCCCACCGTCTGACATGAACAAGTCTGACATGAACAAGTCGGACACAAACAAGCCGGCCGCCCCGGCAGGGAATCCGAAGTAACGACTGACGACACTGACCAGGCGCGAGCAGCGGGCCCCCAAAAGGCCCGCTGCTTTTCTGCCTGCGCGGTCTATTTGAACATCTTGTTGAGCTCGCCGCCGGGATAGCCGTTGGCGAATTCGGTGAAGGTGCCCTTCTCGGCCATCTCCTTCGCCGCCTTCATGACGCCGGTCCAGGCCATCCGTGCCAGCGCCCCGCCGACGCTGATCCGGCGCACGCCGAGATCGGCAACCGCTTGCAGCGTCAAATCGGACGCGCCGCCGATCAGAAGATTGACCGGCTTCGGCGCCACCGCCTTCACGACCGCGGTGATCTCCTCCTTGGTCGAGATGCCCGGCGCATACAACACGTCCGCGCCGGCTTCCGAATAGGCTTGCAGGCGCTCGATCACCAGATTGAGGTCCTTCTTGCCCCACAGGAACGCCTCGCAGCGGCCGGTCAGCAGCACGCCGCTGTTGTCGGCATCAACAGCCCTGCGCGCCGCCTTGATGCGCTCGACCGCGAGCTTGTGCTCGTACAGCACGTTGGCCGCATCACCCGTGGAGTCCTCGATCGAGAGCCCGGCGACGCCGGTCTTGACGCCGCGCGCGACATTGACGGCGACCTTCTCCGGCTCGACGGCAAAGCCGCCCTCGAAGTCCGCATTGACGGGAATATCGACCGCCGCGCACATCGCGGCCAGATGATCGCAGACATCATCGATGGTGACGCGGTTGTCGGCCTTGGCGATGGTCCAGGCAAAGCCCGCGCTGGTCGACGCCAGCGCCTTGAAGCCGAGATGTTGCAAGGCGCGGGCGCTGCCGGCATCGAACGGGTTCGGGATGATGAAGCACCCGCTCTCGTGCAGCTTCTTGAAGGCGGCTCGTTTGTCAGCAGTTGTCAGTGGCATTGGTCGCTCCCTGAAGTCGTTGGCCCGCGCAGAGATAGGCACGCGGCATTCGCGCTGCTAGTGCGGCTCATGCACCGCGCGGCTATCTTTCGGGGCCTGCTCGCGCTCGTTCAAACCATAGTCGCGCATCACGCTGGCAACGCGCAGGCGATAGTTGTCGAAAATCCGCGCGCGGCCCTTGGCCTGGGTGCGGCGGTGCTCGATGGTGTTGCGCCAGGCTTCTACCGCGGCCTCGTCGCGGAAGAATGACAGCGACACGAACTTGCCCTTCTCGGTGAGGCTCTCGAACCGCTCGACCGAGATGAAGCCGTCGATCTCCTGCAGGATCGGCTTCAATTCGGCTGCGAGGTCGAAATAGAGATTCCGGTGCTCAGCCTTCGGCCAGACTTCGAAGATCACGGCGATCATGAGTGCCTCCGCATGGTTGTCGTGGCCCAACTATAGCTCGACCTTGCGCAGAAATGTCCGCTCCTCGGCGAGGATGAAGCGGTTTTCTTCCGCGAAGTTGAAGTTCGCCACGCCCTCCTTGTCCTGGCGCAGCCGGGCGCGATAGGCCTCGTAAGCGGCGAGGCTCTCGAACGAGATCAGCGCGAAGCCGATGTTGTTGGTGCCCTCGTGCGGCATCCAGTAGCCGAGCAGTTCGCCGCCGCAGCGCGGGATGATCGTGAGCCAGTTCCGCGAATACTCCTCGAACATCGCGCGCTTGAACGGATCGAGCTGGTAGCGGATGAAGACGGTGATGGTCATTGATGGCCTCTGGAATTTTTCTGTCACTGCGTTCCGCGCAATGACGGCACGGTGAAGACTACCGCCTTGCCCGACCTCGATGCTTCGGCTATCATCGAACTATGAAAGCAGGACCCGACATCTCCCGGATCGCCGCGTTGGTCGGCGACCCCGCACGCTGCAACATGCTGACCGCGCTGATGACCGGCCGCGCACTGACCGCGAGCGAGCTCGCGCAGGAGGCCGGCATCACGCCGCAGACGGCGAGCTCGCATCTCGCCAAGCTCGAGGCCGGCGGGCTGATCGAGCCGGAGAAGCAGGGCCGCCACCGCTACTATCGCCTCAGCGATCCCGACGTCGCCGACGTGCTCGAAGGCCTGCAGGGCATCGCCGCCCGCGCCGGCCATATGCGTGTGCGCACCGGGCCGAAGGATCCGGCGCTGCGCCGTGCCCGCATCTGCTACGACCATCTCGCCGGCGATCTCGGCGTGCAGATGCTCGACAGCATGAAGCGGCAGAAGCTTGTGCGCCAGAGCAAGCAGGCGATCGAGCTCACCGGCGAAGGCAAGCGCTTCATGGCCGAGGAGCTGCAGATCGACGCCGACGCGCTGACCCATCCGCGCCGTCCGGTGTGCAAGGCCTGCCTCGATTGGAGCGAGCGGCGGCATCATCTCGCCGGCACGCTCGGCGCTGCCATGATGGACCGCTTCACCGAATTGAAGTGGGCCGCGCGGGATTCTGCACCGGGCAGCCGCGTGGTCAATTTTTCGCGAAACGGCGAGAAGCGGTTCGCGGCACTGTTCGGCGCGGGCGATTAGCCTCGCACTCCGATACATTTTTATCCTCGCCGGGGCTGTGCGCAGCCCTGCTCGCGCTTGAGAAATATTT
Organism: Bradyrhizobium mercantei; assembly: GCF_001982635.1. Taxonomy (GTDB): domain Bacteria; phylum Pseudomonadota; class Alphaproteobacteria; order Rhizobiales; family Xanthobacteraceae; genus Bradyrhizobium; species Bradyrhizobium mercantei. Next base: position 514,038 of record NZ_MKFI01000001.1, read on the forward strand.
CGAATTGATGCTGGGCCTGCTTGCGGCGCCCTGACGCAGGCGTGACCTGCAACATTCATGTCGCATTCAGACCGCAACATTATGGTCGGCGACATCGGGCACGGCTTCTGCAATGATCCGGCCGGGCGAATCGGTAGACGAAAGTTTGTTGCGGTGCCGCAGCGCGGCCCAATTAAAAGGAGAAGACATGAAGTATCTTTTTGCAGCAGCAGTCTTGGTGACGACGGCATTCGCCGGCATCAGCGCCGCTGATGCGGCCGGCGGTTGCGGCCCCGGCTGGCACCGCGGCCCCTATGGCGGCTGCGTCAGGAACCGCGGCCCCGTCGTCGTCGCCCCGGGCGCCGTCGTTGTGCGCCCGCCGGTCGTGGTCGAGCGCCCCGTCGTGGTGGCGCCGCGCGTCCGCGCCTGCCCCTATGGCTTCGCCTGGCGCTATGGCCGTTGCCGCCCGATCTGATCGCGGCAAACCTGCGCAAACAAAACCCCGCCTTGCGCGGGGTTTTTCTTTTCTCGAGGTGTCACCAGCGGCGCCAGTGATGACGGCGCCAATGGTGGCGGCGCCAGCCCCAATGCCGGCGATGCCAGTGCCGATGATGCCAGCGCCGGTGACCGTGATGCCAACGCACCTCCTCGGGCTTCAGGCGATCGACCTCGTCACCTGTCGTGACGGCCGGATGCGCATCGCGGCCTGCGTCCGAGTGGGCATCTTCCTTGAGCGGAAGCGGCGCGAGCGGCGCCGCCTGCGCCGTCGCGACGAAGGTGGCCGCGCCGGCGGCGACACCGAAGGCGAACTTTAGAAAATCCCGGCGTTCCATGAGAGTTTTCCTTTGTTGCTAAGTTGGACCAACTGCACCAGCCGAGTTTTTTCGCTGCGACCTGAACGCTTGCTGAACCGCGCAGTCAGGTTTCGCGCAACTCGACGCCGCGCGCCGCGCTCGAGGCGCCGTGACATCGCACAACCATCACGGCGGCGCAGCGGATTTGTGCGGCGCGGCTCAGCATCACCCGCCCGAGCACGCCGCGGCATCTTGGCCGTCATGCCGATTCCGCCACTGTCTCGCGCGATTGAACGGGACTAGGATCGCGCCCAAGAACAGCTCCGGGAGGCCGCCATGAAGTCAGGACAACCGCTCAAGGATGCCAGCCATCTCTACGAAGTCGAGCGCCGCGCCCAGCACGCCGCCCGCCCCGGCTTCCGCATCATGGAGCTGCAGCTCTCGCCGACCCAGAAGGTGCCGTGGCACACCCACAGCAACATCTCCGACACGTTCTATGTGCTGGAAGGGCAGATGCGGCTGTTCCTGCAGGAGCCGAAGGAGGAGGTGAACCTGAAGGTCGGCCAAGTCTACGCCGTGCGGCCGACCCGCCCTCACCTCGTCACCAACGCCGGCACGACGTCGCTGACCTTCCTGATCCTGCAAGGCGTCGGCGAGTACGACTACGTGCCACTGGCGTCGAAGTAGGATTGCTGTCCATCCGTCGTCCCTGCGAAAGCAGGGACCCATAACCGCAGGGCTGCGTTGTTGAAGCAAGCTGCGGCCCCAGCGTCGCGCCACAACACCGAGCTGTGGCTATGGGCCCCGGGTCGCGCTCCGCTTGCCCGGGACGACGTGGGGACAGACACCGATTCACATCTCAAAAAGCCCGCACGCTGTCATCACTCGCTTTCGCGAAAGCGGGTGATCCAGTATTCCAGAGACGGCAGTGCTTGAGCCGAGAGGCCGCGGCGTACTGGATCGCCCGGTCGAGCCGGGCGATGACAGCTCAGGATAGGGATACAGCTCGCAGGATGGGTGGAGTACGCGCAGCGTGATTACATCAGCTTCAACGACGCATCGTGCACCAGGCGCAGATCGATGCTTCCGATCAGCCGCGCGCGGCGCGCCTCGGCGGTGCTGATGGCGGCCTCGGTCTGCCGCAGCGTACTGACATTCGATCCAAGCGACACGATGCCGCCCAGCACCAGCGCGATCGATCCGAGTGCCGCGGTCTCACCGGAGCCCAGCAGGCCGAGCAGCGCAACGAGCAGCAGCACGAAGCCGCCCGCGATCGCGACCTTCGAGCCAAGAATGATCCGCCGGGATCGCTCGGCGCTCTCGGCAAGCTCCTCGATCTGCGCCTCGATCTCGGAGATCTCGTCGATCGGCTCGTCTTCGGTCATCGGATTCGAACCTGTAGGGCGGGTTAGGCGGAAGCCGTAACCCGCCGCCGATCATGCCGAACGGAGATGGCGGGCTACGCTTGGCTAACCCACCCTACGACAGCAGTATTACAACGGCAGATTGTCGTGCTTCTTCGCCGGGATTTCGACCTTCTTGTCCTTCAACATCGCGAGTGCCCGCGCGATCCGCCGCCTCGTCGAATGCGGCATGATGACGTCGTCGATGTAGCCGCGCTCGGCGGCGATGAAGGGGGACAGGAAGCGGTCTTCGTATTCCTTGGTTCGCGCGGCGATCTTGTCGGGGTCGCCGATGTCAGAGCGGAAGATGATCTCCACCGCGCCCTTGGCGCCCATCACCGCGATCTGGGCGGTCGGCCAGGCGTAGTTCATGTCGGCGCCGATCTCCTTCGACGCCATCACGTCGAAGGCGCCGCCATAGGCCTTGCGGGTGATGATGGTGACGAGCGGCACCGTGCACTGCGAATAGGCGAACAGCAGTTTCGCGCCGTGCTTGATCAGGCCGCCATATTCCTGCGCGGTGCCCGGCAGGAAGCCCGGCACGTCGACGAAGGTGACGATCGGGATGTTGAAGGCATCGCAGAACCGCACGAAGCGCGCCGCCTTGCGCGAGGCGTCGCTGTCAAGCACGCCCGCCAGCACCATCGGCTGGTTGGCGACGAAGCCCACCGTGCGGCCGGCGATACGGCCGAAGCCGGTGACGATGTTCTTGGCGAAGGTCTCCGAGATCTCGAAGAAATCGCCCTCGTCAACGACCTTCAGGATCAGTTCCTTCATGTCGTAGGGCTTGTTCGGATTGTCGGGGATCAGCGTGTCGAGCGACATGTCGACCCGGCCGATGTCGTCGAAGCTCGGCCATTCCGGCACGCCGTCGGTGTTGTTCGACGGCAGGAAGTCGATCAGGCGGCGCATCTGCAACAGCGCATCGACATCGTTCTCGAAGGCGCCGTCGGCGATCGAGGAGCGCGTGGCGTGCACCGAGGCGCCGCCGAGTTCCTCCGCGGTCACCACCTCGTTGGTGACGGTCTTCACCACGTCGGGGCCGGTGACGAACATGTAGCTGGTGTTCTTCACCATGAAGATGAAGTCGGTCATCGCAGGCGAATAGACGTCGCCGCCGGCGCAGGGCCCCATGATGACGGAAATCTGCGGGATCACGCCCGAGGCCTGCACGTTGCGGCGGAACACATAGGAATAACCCGCGAGTGCCGCCACGCCCTCCTGGATGCGCGCGCCGCCGGCGTCATAGAGGCCGATGATCGGCGCCCTCGCCTTCATCGCCATGTCCTGAAGCTTTGTGATTTTCAGCGCGTGGGTTTCGGAAAGCGAGCCGCCGAAAACCGTGAAGTCCTTGGCAAAGACAAAGGTCTTGCGGCCGTTGACGGTGCCCCAGCCGGTGACGACGCCGTCGCCGGGGATCTTGCTCTTCTCCATACCGAACTCGATCGAGCGGTGCTCGACGAACATGTCGAATTCCTCGAACGAGCCCTTGTCCAGCAAAAGCTCGATCCGCTCGCGGGCGGTCAGCTTGCCGCGGGCGTGCTGCGCCTCGATGCGCTTTTCGCCGCCGCCCAGCTTGGCGCCGGCGCGCCGCTCTTCGAGGGTGTCGAGGATATCTTTCATTTGTTTCCGCCCGTGTTAGCTACAGTCCGCGTCCCGGCTCGAGCCGGTATCCGCTTCGTTCGGAAAGGCTTTAGCACGGCCATTTCGGAACCGGAAAGCCGCTTGTGGACGGGTTCGGGCGCAAAAACGGTAGGATTTTCCGACATCTGGGGGAGACAGCGATGACCGACACCACTACGGCCGAAACCGGCGCCGCGACCGGAGGGGTGCGCACCCTGCTCCGGCTGGAAGGACTGGTTCTGTTCGTCGGGATGACCGTGCTCTACTACAAGTGGGAGGGCTCCTGGCTGATCTACGTCCTGCTGTTCCTGGTGCCGGATATCAGCTTTGCCGCCTACCTGATCAGCCCACGGGCCGGCGCAATCGCCTATAACGCCGCCCACACCTATCTGGCGCCGGTGGCGCTGATGACGCTGGGCTTTGCCGGCGAAGGACCGCTGGTGCTCTCGATTGCGATGATCTGGCTCGCCCATATCGGGATCGACCGCGCGCTCGGCTACGGGCTGAAATATTCCGCAGGCTTTGGCTACACCCATCTCGGGCGAATCGGGAAGACGCAGGGGCCGGCTTAGGGGCGCAAGCTTTCACAACGCATTGTCATGGCCGGGCTTGTCCCGGCCATCCACGGCTTTTCTCATAGATTGAAGCAAAGACGTGGATGCCCGGCACAAGGCCGGGCATGACGGCGTGATGTCGACAGACGCGCCAGGCAAATTGACAGCCTGCGTCTCGATTGGTGTAGTCGCGGATCATAAGACTACATTTGGGTGAACCGATGCTGACAGACTGGCGCCTGGCCGCGACCGCGATCCTGTTCTGCTGCGCCGTGCTGTTCACCTGCATCGAGACCAGCGCCCAGCAGATCCCGAAGGAGATCGCGGCGCGCACCGAGATCTACGCCATCCCCTCACTGACGATCTCCGACCGGCAATTCCTGACCGGCGACGCCAACGGCAAGGCGGTGACGGTCGGCGGCGAATTCAAGATCGCGCAAGGGACCGGCCGGCTGCCGGTCGTGGTGCTGATGCACGGCTCGAGCGGCGTCGGCGCCGGGATGGACGCCTGGGTGCGCCACTTCAACGGCATGGGCATCTCGACCTTCGTGATCGACGGCTTCTCCGGCCGCGGCCTGACCGCGACCGGGCCGAACCAGGCCCTGCTCGGCCGGCTCAATTTGATCGTCGACATCTATCATTCGCTGGAGATCCTCGCGAAGCATCCGCGGGTCGATCCTGACCGGATCGTGCTGATGGGATTCTCGCGCGGCGGCCAGGCCACGCTCTATGCGAGCCTCGACCGCTTCAACAAGCTCTGGAACAAGTCCGGCGCGCAGTTCGCGGCCTATATTCCGTTCTATCCGGACTGCTCGACCAGCTATCTCACCGACACCGAGGTGGCGCCGCGGCCGATCCGGATCTTCCACGGTTCGCCCGACGACTATAACCCCGTCGCGAGCTGCAAGGCCTATGTCACGCGGCTCATGGAGGCCAAGCGCGACGTGGTGCTGACCGAATATCCCGACTCCGCGCATGGCTTCGATGCCGGCCTGATCGGCAACAACACGGTGGTGGAATCGAAGGGATCGCAGACCGTGCGACACTGCACCATCAAGGAAGGCGAAGGCGGCGTGCTGATGAATGCGGCAACGCAGGCGCCGTTCAGCTACAAGGATGCCTGCGTCGAACTCGGCCCGCATGTCGGCGGCAACCCGACCACCGCGATCGAGGCCCGCAAGGCGGTCAGCGATTTCCTGCAGGGCCTGTTCAAGCTGGGCTAGCGGAGAAGCGCATATTCCTTCGTTCTGAGGGGCCGTGAAGCCGCCTGCCCCGTCATTGCGAGCGAAGCGAAGCAATCCATCGCGCGGCAAGTACAGAGATGGATTGCTTCGTCGCTATCGCTCCTCGCAATGACGGATAGATTCTCAGCCTCGGGAGGGCCGATGCCCGCTCACGCGTAGCGGCGCGCGAACACGACGCAGACGACGACCAGCATGGTTGCCGCGATCATCGACCAGGCGACCTGCTCGTGCAGCAGCAGCCCGGCCAGCGCGAGGCCGAAGAACGGTTGCAGCAGCTGCAACTGGCCGACGCTGGCGATGCCGCCGATCGCAAGGCCGCGATACCAGAACACGAAGCCGACCAGCATGCTGAAGATCGAGACGTAAGCGAGCCCGAGCCAGGCCGGCGCGCCGATGCCCTGCCAGCTCGGCGGCAGCGTCATGATGGTCATCAGCAGCACCACCGGTGCCGCGAGCACCAGCGCCCAGGAGATCACCTGCCAGCCGCCGAGCCGCCGCGACAGCGCCGCCCCTTCGGCATAGCCGAGACCGCAGACGATGATCGCGGCGACCATCAAGAGGTCGCCGGTCAGCGACGCCGATCCGTCGCTCGACAGCGCGAATGCGCCGACCGTCGCGCTGCCGACGCAGGAGAACAGCCAGAACATTGGCTTCGGCCGCTCGCCGCCACGCAGCACGCCGAATATAGCGGTCGACAGCGGCAGCAGGCCGATGAACACGATCGAATGCGCCGAGGTGATGTGCTGGAGCGCCAGCGCGGTGAGCAGCGGAAAGCCGATCACGACGCCGAGCGCGACGATGGTCAGCGACACCAGGTCCCTGCGCTGCGGCCAGGGCTGCCGTAGCACCACAAGCAGCGCAGCGCCGAGCAGCGCCGCGATCGCCGCCCGCGCCGAGGTCAGGAACAGCGGCGTGAACCCCGCCACCGCAACGCGGGTCGCCGGCAGCGAGCCGCTGAAGATAATCACGCCGAGCAGTCCGCTGCCCCAGCCGTCGATCGAAGCCTTGTCCATCACACCTTGCCTTCCGAGCGACGAACATAGCCGTCTGGCCCTCGCCAAGGCAGCTACAGATCAGTACAATACAGCCAAACTGTATGGGCAAAGGTAGGCATACACTTGCAACAGCAATCCGATCCGCCGAAAGCGACGCGCACCACAGACGTGATGAGCGCGATCCGCGCCAAGGTCGCGAGCCGCGCGCTGGTCGCCGGCGACCGTCTGCCCTCGATCCGCGGCCTTGCCACCACCATGGGCGTCTCGCCGTCCACCGTCGTCGAAGCCTATGACCGGCTGGTGGCCGAGGGCCTGATCCGCCCTCGCCCCGGCTCCGGCTTCTACGTCTCTTCCGCGGCGCTGCCGCCGCTCGCACTGGCAAAGGACCAGCCGCAGCGCGACCGCGCCGTCGATCCGTTCTGGGTGTCGCGGCAATCGCTCGATGCCGAGACCGGCGCGCTGAAGCCGGGTTGCGGCTGGCTGCCGGCCGAGTGGATGCCGACCGAAGCGCTGCGGCGGGCGTTGCGCGGCCTGGCGCGCGCCGATGACGCCGTGCTCACGGACTATGGCGCGACGCGCGGCTCGCTCGTGCTGCGCCGAATCCTGATGGCGCGGTTTGCCGACGAGGGCCTCGAGGTGCCGCCCGAGCAACTGCTGCTCACCGCGTCCGGCACCCAGGCGATCGACCTGGTCTGCCGCTTCCTGCTGCGGCCGGGCGACACCGTGGTGGTCGACGATCCCTGTTATTTCAATTTCCGGGCGCTGCTGCGCGCGCATCAGGTGAAGATCGTAAGCGTACCCTACACCGCATCGGGCCCCGACGTCGCAAGCTTCGAGGCGACACTCGCCGCCGAACGTCCGCGGCTCTACGTCACAAATTCGGCGCTGCATAATCCGACCGGTGCGACGCTGTCGCCGCAGACCGCGCACCGCGTGCTGAATTCCGCCGCAGCCCATGACCTCACGATCGTCGAGGACGACATCTTCGCCGATTTCGAGCCGGAGCCGTCGGCGCGGCTCGCCGCGCTCGACGGGCTCAACCGCGTGATCCGGATCGGCAGCTTCTCCAAGACGCTGTCGGCGTCGCTGCGCTGCGGCTTCATCGCCGCGCGCACCGACTGGATCGAGGATCTCGTTGACCTTCAGGTCGCGACTGGCTTCGGCGGTCCGAGCGCGGTCGCGACCGAGATCATCGCAAGCGTGCTGTCGAGCGGCTTCTATCGCAAGCATGTCGAGGAGCTGCGCCGGCGGCTCGCCCGCGCCCGCCGCGACGTCGGCGAGAAACTGCAGCGGATCGGCATCGAGCCCTGGCTGATGCCGCGCGGCGGCTTCTACCTGTGGTGCCATCTGCCGGACGGGCGCGACTCCGCCGACGTGGCGCGCCTGGCGCTGGCGGACAACATCGTGCTGGCGCCAGGCAATGTGTTCAGCGCCTCGCAGACGGCCGCCGCCTTCATGCGGTTCAACGTCGCGCAATGCCGCGACCCGAAGCTGATGCCGACCTTGCAGCGGGCGATCGGGCGCTGAGGCTATGTCGAGCAGCAACGGCGCTGCGCCCCCTCGCCCCGTTCTTACGGGGAGAGGGTTCAGGTGAGGGGCTGCCTCCGCGTGCACGGTGACAGCCGCGTCTGCGGAGAGCCCCCTCACCCGGATTGCATCTGCGATGCAATCCGACCTCTCCCCGCACGCGGGGCGAGGTGAAGCAGGAGCAGCGCCCTACTTCTCGCCGACCTTGAACGGCTCCTCCTTGCCGGGCGGCACGGTCTCCTCGGCCATCGCCAGGATCATCGCGACCATCACGTAATTGCCGGCGAGCGCGGTGAGATCGACGATCTGCTGATCATTGAAGATCTTCTTGGCCCGCGCATAGGTCTCGTCGGAGACCTTCTTGGTGGTGGTGAGCTCGGTGACGAAGTCGTACACGACGGCCTCGTCGTCGGCCATTTTCGTCGGACGGTTGCCGGCCTTGAGCTCGGCGATGACATCCGCCGACAGCCCGGCCTTGGCGGCGAGCGGCGCATGCGCGAACCACTCGACCTGCGAGCGCCACTGCCGGCCGATGATCAGGATCGCGAATTCGTTGAGCCTGGTCGGCACCGAGGTCTGCCAGCGCAGATAATAGAACAGATCATAGAGACGCTGGCCGAGCACCGGGCTGCGGATCATCGGATTGTAGGGACCGCCGATGCCGACGCTCGACACCTTCATGATCTGCTCGCCGAGGGGCTTTTGCAGGTCGTTGAGCTGCTCCATGGTGAGCTGCGGAAAGCGCGGCTCCTTGCTGGTGGCCGGCGCCGCAAATACCGTGGCGGCGAGCCAGCCGCCGGCCGCGGCCAGCGTGAGCGACGAGAGCCAGACTGTTGCTGAATGCATGATTCCTCCGCTTTGATTTATCGGAGGATGCTAGTCGAGCTGGCCAGCACCAGCCAGCTATGATCGCGCAGATCAGATGGTCACAGCGCGACGATATCGGTGAGGCATTGCTGCGTGACGCTCATCCGCGCGTCGATCTGCGCCTGGGTCTTGCAGTCCATGTTCATCGCGAACACGGTGATGTCGCTGCCCTTCTCCGACCAGCCGACCAGCCAGCCGAGCGAGCCGTGTTCCTTGTCGGTCAGCCCGGTCTTGGCGCGAATGACGGCGTCGCCGACTTTCGTGACCGGGAGAATGTCGCACACCAGCTCCTGGCTGCGCTTGCCGACCGGCAGCACGCCGCGGCGCAGCCGGTCGAGGAAATCGATCTGCTGCACCGGATCGATCCGCAGATTGCCGGAAACCCAGAACCGGTCGATGCCGCCGCCGATGTCGCGATTGCCGTAGTCGATGATGTCGACATACTTCTTCATCCGCTCCTCGCCGATCCGGCGCGCGATCTCCTGGAATACCGGAAAAGCCGACACCGCGATCGCCGAGCGCAGCGTGTGATCCTTGTTCCAGGCCTCGATGCTGCGGGTCACGCCGTCCCACTTGAACACGTCCTTGTCGGGGTCCTGCACCACGCCGGTCTCGAGCGCGATCAGCGCGTTCGGGATCTTGAAGGTCGAAGCCGGCAGCTTGCCCTCGCCTGAACGAACCTTGTCGCTCGCGATGATCAGGTAGTCGTCGATCTTGTAGCCGACGAAGGTGCCCTCGGTGCCGAGATCGAAGAACCGTTTCTGCAGATCCTCGCGAAACTCGCTGCGCTGGTAGGACACATTGGCGAAGCTGCGCGACGGCAGGACGGCGGCGGCAGCAAACAGACCGAGCGCATGGCGGCGATGGATCACGGGGACCTGAACTGGTTCGGGTTGACGACGATGGTGGATGCCATCGTGGTGAAAGGATGGCAACAAGCGTCTTCGATTGAAAGTGCTCAGCGCGCCCGGCCCGACATCCGCAGCACGAACACCAGGACCTCGGCAACAGCCTTGTAGAGCTCGGCCGGGATCTCGTCGCCGAGCTCGACATTGGAGAGTGCGCCGGCCAGTACCTCGTTCTCCTCGATCGGGATGTCGTTGGCCTTGGCGACCTCGATGATCTTGGCGCCGATCGCGCCCTTGCCCTTTGCGACCACCCGCGGCGCGCCGGCGTGGTCGTAATGCAGCGCGACCGCAAGCTGGTTCTTCGCGTCGCTCATGATGCGCGGTCCAGGAAATGGCCGGCGCGTGCGGGCACAGGCTGCGGCGGGCTGCCGTCGCGGATCTCGATGTCGCCGGGCGTGAGTTCCGCCCTGGTCAGCGCCTGGCTCAGCTCGGAGGTGCCGGCGCGCAATTGCGCGGCGGTCGAGGGACGCTCGGCCCACATCCGCACCGAGGTGCGCTCGCCGTTCAGCGAGACCAGCGCGTGCACCGGGCCGGCCGGCTCGACGTCGAGCGTGAAGCGCGCCCGCCACACCCGCTTGGCGGCTTCGACCTCATTGCCGCCTCCGTCGCGGGAAATCTCGAACTGCGCCATCGCCGTGCCCTGCTGGGTCAGGAACGGGATCTCGAAATTCCAGCGCGGCACCATGGCGTCGAGCTGCGGGCGCGACCCATCGCTGCGATCCGGCAGCGAGGCGATTTGCAGCAGCGTCTGCCGCGCCAGTGCCGCGTCGGTGTTTTCCAGTAGGCGATGCGCGGTGGTCGCGAGCGGCGTGCCGGGGGCAATCGACGGCTCGGCGACGGCCTGCGCCGCCGGTAGCGCGCCGTGAAACGGCGGCGGTGGCGTAGCGCCGCGCGCAGGCAGATCGCCGGGCAGCATCTCCCTCGGCCCTGTGCCCTGCCGTGCCGGATTGCCGAGCTCGTGCAGCACCTCCTGAATGAGATTGAGCGCGCCGCCGGATGACGGACCTGCATCGAGCGCGTCTGCCAGCGCCCCGGCAAGCCCGGTGGCGCCGCGGGTAAGATCTTCGGCGACCGGCACACGGGCCTGCGGCAGCAGGATCTCCTGAACCTCGAGGCCGGGCGTGCCTGACGGCACGAGGCTCGGCGCCGTGCCGGCGCTGGGCAGTGCCGGTTGCTGCAGCGGCGTGGACGCGGGTTTGGCGGCATCGCCAGCGCCGAGCGAGGTCAGCGCCTGGCGCAGCACGATCAGCGCGGCCTTCAGATCCGGCACGCTGCCGCTCGCCGGCGCAACGCCCGCGGCAAGGTTCGCCTCCAGCAACAGGCCGGACTTCTGCAAGCCGGCCTTGACGGCTTCACCACTCAGATTGTCGTCGAGGCCGGTCTGCTGCGCCAGCACCTGCGCGATCGCAGCCTGCAGCCTTGGCGGCAGATTGGCTGATACCACCGCCGCGAGGTTGGCAAACAGCGGCGCCTGACTGCCCTGCACCGCCGCCGCATGCTGGGCGGTCGCGGTGATGGTGACGCGCTCCAGCGGCGTCAACGCAACCTTCGGCGCCGTGGCGATGGGCTCGGCCGTAGCGGTGACGTTGGCCGCCGCCGGCGATAGCTGCACCGCATCGCCGGTGTCCGCGCCCGATCCGACCAGTTGCAGGCGGATGCCGTCATTGGTCTGCGACACCGCGAGCTGCAGGTTCTGGCCCTGCTGCAACGGCACCTCGGTCTGAACGTCGATCGACAGACTCGCGATCGCGATCCGCACCAGGTCGGCGGACAGGATCTTCAGCACCTGCGCATTGACGACGCTGCCCGCCTCGAGCGTGAGGTCGGGTGCAACGCTGTCCGCCTCCTTCGAGGCGAGCACCGGCAGCACGGGATTGACGGCAATTGCCATGTCGGAGGTCTCGGCCAGGCGCGAGGGACGTGCCGCAGGCTAGCCCGCCGCCGTAAACCCCTCGTTAACCGGCAGCCGGCCTGAGCTCCCTGAGAACGCCGGCGGCGGCCTTGAAATCGGCCTGCCGGGCGGCGCGGCGCGCCGCGACCTCCTCGTCGACGCCCCATTTCTCGATGTTCCAGTCCTCGTCGACATGGGCGGCGGCCCAGACCTGGTCCTCGTCACGGACGCCGTGCGTCAGCGCCAGCGCCAGCAGCGCCGAGCCGGTCAGCGTCGTCACTACATGAAGCGCTGCGACCGACCATGGATCGGTCGGAAACGCCGCCCGCGCCGCCCTGATCGCGGGCTCGGGCTGGCCGACATGCATCACCCCCTCGGCCATCACGAAATGGGCGCCGAGCGCGTCGGCCGCCCAGAACAGGATCGGATCCCAGTGCTGGGCCTCGCGCGCCACCAGCGTCTCGGGGTGGCCGGCGCGATAGAACAGCAAATCGCTGCCGAGGAATTTCGCGGCATCGTCGGCGACCTCGTCGACGCGATCGATCACCCCCTCGATCACGCTGTTGGCCAGCCGCGTCAGCGGCATGGACATGGGATCGATGGTCTCTCCTTGCGCATTCCATTCCGCCGCGACCGCGTCCGCAATGGCGCGGGTCGGCACCACGATCGGCTTGCCGGAGGGCGAGCGGACCTGCTTGCCGTCGAGCGTGATCGCAAATCCACCATCGGCCTCAGTGACGCCAGCGCTGCTGTAGAAGCGCTTGCGCTGGGGCGTGCGGATGTGGCGCCGCACCGCCTCCTGCGGATCGAGCGGAGCTTGTTCAGGGATATCGTCGAAGAGTTCGCGCATCGCGCCGGCCGGCTTTCGTTTCGAAGGATTTCCCTGCAAGATATGTCAGCGGCAAGGGCAAATAAAGCTGATGGGACGCTGCAAATTCCTCGCGGGTTTTTCGCTGGTGGCAGCGGTTTTCGCGGCCGCCGCCACCGTCGATGCCGGGTTCCGCACACCGGAATCGCTGATCCGCAACGTCTACGCCCATTACGGGCGAGGCAGCGCCGAATTTTCCAATGGCCTGCCGCGCGATGAGGAAACCGCCCGGCAATTCTTCGATTCCAGCCTGCGCGGCGCCTGGACGGCGCTGCACGACGCGCCCTACGATTTCCTGGTGCAGAGCCCGACCTGGCGGCTCGGCCCGATCTCGATCGCAATCCCGCGCCGGCAGTTCGACAAGACCGATGTGACCGTCACGTTCGACAATGAGGGCCGCGCGGTCACGCTCAACTTCATCGTCGTCAACGGTCCCGACGGCTGGGTGATTGCGGACGTCGAGAGCCCGCACGATTCCTTGCGGATGTTTCTGGCACAGTTCAGGCGGTAGCAACGATGATCCGCACCACGTCGCGGCCAGCATCGTTGCGATTTCGGAGGAAGCCTTTCCGTTTGTGTTGCTATAAAAAGCTTTGGCGACATCGACGCAGAGGGATTCATCGTGGCTCACGAAGCCAGCAATTCCAACGACGGGCCGCTGGATCGGGCGATCGCGATCCTGACCTTCGTTGCCGAACAGAAGAAAGCTTTGTCGGCCGCCGAGATCGCGGCCGCGCTCTCGCTTCCGCTTCCGACCGCGCATCGGCTGATCGGCAATCTCGAAGCGCGAGGCCTTATTCAGAAGGCTCTCGGCACGAAGCGTTATGTCGTCGGAAGCAAGCTGGTGACGCTTGCAGCCAAGACCATCGGCGCGGCGTTTCGCACCGTGCGCCGGCACGCCGTGCTGAGCGCGGTGGCCGATCGGATCGGCGAACAGTGCGAGATCGGCGTCGTCCGCGACAACGTCGTGGTCTATGTCGACAGCGTTCGCTCCAAGCAACAGCAGGCGCTGCAATTCAATCCGGGCGAAGCGGCGCCGCTCCACTGCACGTCGACGGGCAAGATCTATATGAGCCGGCTGCCCGCGAAGGTTCGCCAGCGGCTGGTCAATTCACTGCCCCTCGTCCGCTACACCCCGACCACGATCGCCGACCCCGATGCGTTGCTGGCCCTGCTCGAGGAGACACGGCGGCGAGGCTGGGCCAAGACCAACGAGGAATTCGTGCGCGGTGTCGTGGGGTGCGCCGTGCCGATCGTCTCGCCGGCCGGCGATCTGATCGCATGCCTCGGCGTGTCGGTGCCCGCGGCGCGGGTCGGCTTCGCAGGTCTCGATGCCTTCATCGCCCCATTGCAGGAGGCGGCGACACTGCTGTCTGAAACCATTTTACAGGATCATGAAGAAGATTTCGAAGATTCTCACTTTTCGGAATAAATACTCTCATTTTCTGAATGAAATCTCGATCTAACACCAATCCTGTGTATCCTTGCGGCAGATGATCGAGCTGACCACGATCTAGGCAGTTCTTTCCAAGTCAACTTCAAGTCCACTTCGACGTCACCAGAACTGACCGCCGCCGGGCCGTCCGGCGGGACGCGTTGCCGTGCCCAAGCCACCGGAGTGACCATGCGCCAGCACTACGATGTATCAGCCGTTCGCAAGGCCTTCCCGGCCGCCGAGCACGTGGTCTATCTCGACAGCGGTTTTCAGACGCCGCTCTCCCGGCCGGTGAAGGAGGCCTACGAACGCTTTCTGTGGGAAGGCTTCGAAAACGCCGGCCCGAAGCAGATCTGGCTCAACCGCCTTGAAGAGACCCGCGCGAAAGTCGCTGATTTCCTCGGGGTCGGGCCGCACGAGATCGCCTTCACCAAGAACACCTCCGAGAGCATGAATATCGCGGCCAATGCGCTGCCGCTTCGTGCCGGCGACAAGGTTCTGATGATCCACGGCGATCACCCCAACAACGCCTACGCCTTCCTCAACCTGCGCAAGAAGGGCGTCGAGATCGTCTTCATCCCGATGACCGAAGTGGTCGATGCAGAGAGCTTCCGGCCGCATATCGACGAGCGGACGCGCGCGATCTCGATGTCGCATGTCACCTTTCACGCCGGCCATCGTTTCGACGTCGAGAGTGTCGGCGAACTCTGCGCGCAGCTTTCGCTCTACTTCGTCGTGGACGCGATGCAGGGCATCGGCGTGGTCCCGATCAACGCCAAGGCCATGAAGGCCACATTCATCGGCTCCGGCACGCACAAGGGCCTGCTGGTGCCGCAGGGGCTCGGCCTGCTCTACTGGGATGCGACGCGGACCGAGCTGGAGCCCGCCTACCTCGCGGCGGCAAGCCTTGCCGAACCGCCGCTCGACTTCATCGCGAGACCGGACAACATGGCCCTGCCCGCGACCGCCGGCCGCTTCGAGCTCGGCAATTTCAACCTTCCGGCAATTCAGGCGCTGGGCGCCGCGATCGATCTCATCAACCAGATCGGGATCGAGAAGATCCAGCAACATTGCTTCGAGCTCGGCGATTATTTGATCGAACGCCTCGATCGGCTCGACGTCGGCCTGGTCGGCCCGCGCGAGCGGCAGCACCGCGCGCCGCACATCTATGTCATCGCCCTGCCGGCTGCCGACTGGCTGGACTACTTCACGCAGAACGGCATCCGTGTCTCGCCCGAGCGCGACGGCATCCGCGTGTCGCTCGGCATGTTCAACACCACTGAGGACATTGACCGCCTGATCGAGGCCATCCGCGCCCGCAACGCGCCAGCAATCCAGGCCCGTACGGCGGTCCTGTCCAAGCTCGGTTAGCCGGACCGGCTTTCCGTTCGAACTCTCCTTGTTTGAGCATGATGTTGTCGGAAAACCGGTCTCCACTTTTCCGGATCATGCTCTAGCAGCACTCCGAGACGCCGGAAGGCGCGCCACAGCTCGGATGCCGCAACTCCCCGGTGGCGAAGGATCACGTCATGCAGGCAGGCAGCAGAGTCCAGACTTCGAGCAAGCTCACCACATACATCATGGTGAGCCTGTTTCTCGGCATCGCCGTCGGTTACGCGTGCAACACGCTCGCAAGCCCTGAACAAGCCAAGGCGATCGCGGGCTATTTCGCCATCCTGTCGGACATCTTCCTGCGCATGATCAAGATGATCATCGCGCCACTGGTGTTCGCCACCATCGTGTCAGGGATTTCCAGCCTTGGCGCAAGCGGCGGTGCCGTGGCGCGAATTGCCGTCAAATCGCTGGCCTGGTTCATCACCGCATCGGTGATATCTCTCGCGGTCGGGCTCGTGCTCGCAAACCTGCTGCAGCCGGGGCACGGCCTCGGTCTCGCGCTCCCCGACGCCAATGCCACGGCCAACGTTCAGACCAACAGCCTGAACGTCAAGGATTTCGCCGCCCACGTCTTCCCGATCAGCGTCGTGCAGGCGATGGCCGGAAACGAGGTGCTGCAAATCCTCGTCTTCGCGATGTTCTTCGGCTTTGCGCTGAGCGCGGTCAAAGGCACGCTTGCCCCGGATATCGCACGGTCTATCGATCAGATCGTGCCCGTGATGCTGAAGTTCACCGACTACGTCATGCGCTTTGCGCCGGTTGGCGTGTTCGCGGCCATGGCGGCCGTCATCACTACGCAGGGGCTTGGGGTCCTCGTCACCTATGGCAAGTTCGTCAGCGCCTTCTACTTCGGACTGCTGGTGCTCTGGGTGATCATCATCGGCGCGGGCAGCGTCGTGCTCGGCGGGTCGATCAGGAACCTGCTGCGCCTGCTCCGGCAACCGATGATGATCGCCTTCTCGACATCGAGCAGCGAGGCAGCCTTCCCCAAGATGATCGAGCAGCTGACGAAGTTCGGCGTATCGGAGCGGATCACCGGCTTCGTGCTGCCGCTCGGCTACTCGTTCAATCTCGACGGCTCGATGATGTATCAGACCTTCGCCGCGCTGTTCGTCGCCCAGGCCTTCAACATCGAGATGCCGATCACGACCCAGATCGCGATGCTGCTGCTTCTGATGATCACCAGCAAGGGCATCGCCGGCGTGCCGCGCGCGTCGCTTGTGGTCGCCGCCGCCACTCTCCCCACCTTCGGCCTGCCGGCCGGCGGCCTCGTCCTGCTGATCGGAATCGACGCCTTCCTCGACATGGGACGGACGATGACCAATGTCATCGGCAACGGCGTCGCAACCGCCGTGGTCGCGAAATGGGAGAACGAACTGGGCGAGCCTGCCGAACAGGACGCCAAGTTCCTTCCGAGCGCCGTCGCGGGGTAGCAAGCAATCTGCGAATCGCGTGCCGCGATCGTGTCGGCCGCGAAACAATTCGCTGGAACCAAACGGCCGCGCCCGACTTCACATGACAGGAACAGCGACGCCGAAAAAATTTCTGCCGATTGCCTGCGCGTCTCCGTATCTCCGCAATTGAGTCCGTGAATGCTTCATCCGATTGATCGCTCAACAGGTTTGAACATCGCGCGCAGTTATGCGTCGAAGTGCCGCAAGTTTCTGTCATCTGCGTGTTAAAAACCTGCCAGATTTCGGCAACAACGCGCCGCTAGCCTTCCCATACCAAACAGAAGCATTTGTCGACCATTCGGTCGCAAGACGTGGACTGGCGTCACGCACGGCGCCGGTAGCGCGTTTGCGCGCCGATGGCGACGTATTGGCAGGGCGGCGTGGCACGACGACTTTCGACCGCATGTTGTGTCATCGCCGCAGCTTGCCTCGGGCTTGCCGCGAGTGGCGCGACGGCCTGGCTCGCCGCAGCGGGCGTGCAGGATGCGCCGCGAGCCCAGCAGAACGTTTGTGCGAGGCCCGAGCCCGGAAGCGCGATCGCGGAACCCGGCGAATTGCGCAGCCGCGACGGTGTGCTCGAAACCGATCTCAGCATCCACGATGAGAAACTGTCGGACGGAACGTCGCGCTATTGCTACCTGACGCCCGACGGCAAGCCGTCGCCGACCCTGCGGTTGAAGCCGGGCGATCAGCTCGTCATCCATTTCAAGAACGATCTCGTCGACCTCGACACGGCAACGCCCGCGATCGACAAGCCGCTCGACGGCGCGCCGATCTGCACGACGAGACCGAAAGTCGACGTTTGCGCGAGCGGCGCGATGACGCCGGTCTCGACCAATCTGCATTTCCACGGGCTGACCGTGCCGCCGGTCTGCCACCAGGATGAGGTGCTGAAGACCTCGATCCAGCCCGACGATGCGCCGTTCGACTATCGCCTGCGCATTCCGGACGACGCGCCGCCCGGGCTCTATTGGTATCACCCGCATCTGCACGGCCTGAGCAAGACGCAGGTGCTCGGCGGCGCCTCCGGCGCCATCGTCATCGAGGGGATCGAGCGCGCCGATCCACAGCTTGCCGGCCTGCCCGAGCGCGTGCTGGTGATCCGCGACCAGGATCTCGTCAATCCCGACGCGCCGCCGTCGAGATTCGAGCCGGTCATGACCAAGAGCCAGCTCGACAATGACGGCGACGTCGCCAATTCCGGCACCGGCTTCGGCAAGCCGTCGAAGGATCTCTCCGTCAACTTCGTGCCGGTGCCCTATCCGAACTATCCGCCGGCCAGGCTCACGATGAAGCCGGGCGAGCGCCAGCTCTGGCGCGTGCTGAACGCGTCCGCGATCACCTATCTCAACCTCGCGCTGCTGGTCGGCCGCGCGCCGCAGCAGATCGGCATCGTCGGGCTCGATGGCGTGCCGTTGCAATTCCAGGGCAGCCCGTCGCTGTCAGTGCAATGGGTCAACCATATCGGCCTGCCGCCGGGCTCGCGCGCCGAGTTCATCGTCGAAGGCCCGCCGGCCGGCGCCTCGGCCCTGCTGGTGACACGCGCGGTCGACACCGGACCCGCCGGCGAGAACGACCCCAACCGCGCCCTGCTGGCGATCACGGCTTCGGCCGATGCAAGCGAGCCGCAGGCTGCGCTGCCCGCCCGCGCCGATCCGCTGCCGCGACCTGAACGGCCGTGGGTCGGCAACGTCGCACCGGTGCGCGTCAGGAAACTGTTCTTCTCCGAGCAGCCTGAGAATCCGAACGACCCGAACAGCCCGACCAAGTTCTTCATGACGCTCGACGGCGAGACCCCGAAGCCGTTCGATCCGCACTCGGACATTCCCGACATCACGGTCAGGCAAGGCGACGTCGAGGACTGGATCATCGAGAACCGCTCGATGGAGCTGCATGATTTCCACATCCATCAGCTTCACTTCCAGCTGCTCGACTGGTCCGGCGTCGCCGTCAACGAGCCGTTCCTGCGCGATACCGTCAACGTCCCCTACTACAACGGGCGGATGCTGAAATATCCGAGCGTGCGTCTGCGCATGGATTTCCGCGATCCCAACATCGTCGGCACCTTCGTCTACCACTGCCACGTCCTTGAGCATGAGGACGGCGGCATGATGGGACGGATCAGGGTCGTGCCGCGCGACACCGCAAGTTCCACCAAGCCGCTCAACGAGCAAAAAGGAGAGCTTTAATGCGCGACAGGCACAAGTCACGTTGGCTGCAGGGATGCCGCCTCACTCTCAGCGCACTTGCGCTGGGCCAGTTCACCGCCGGCCCGGTGCTGGCGCAGGACTGGGACCACCACGGCGGACACGAGACCCGGTCGCCGATCAAGCACGTGATCGTCATCATCGGCGAGAACCGCAGCTTCGACCACGTCTTCGCGACCTACGTGCCGCAGCGTTCCGGCGAAAGCGTGTTCAACCTGCTGTCGCAGGGCATCGTCAAGCTCGATCACAACAAGAACGCGATCCCCGGCCCCAACTTCGAGAAGGCGCATCAGCAGGCGGCCATGGATAACGGCCCGAACGATGCGTTCCTGCTGAGCCCGCCGAAGCAGAACTTCCCGAAGGATCAGCTGCCGTCTCCGCTAGTCGGCGGCCCCAAGGTCTCCTACATCCCGAACAAATGCGGCAGCTCGCCGATCACCACCTGCGAGGCGTCGCTTGCACTGGCGCAGCAGTCGGAGTCCGGCCTGCCGTCCGAGTACTACCAGTACCTGCTCTCCGGCGGCACCGGTCAGACCTCGCAGACCCCCGACCAGCGCATCACCAATGTCAGCGCGCTGCCGGCCGGTCCGTTCCAGCTCACCAACAGCGATGCGATGCCCTACGACTCGTATTCGGCGAGCCCGGTGCATCGCTTCTACCAGATGTGGCAGCAGCTGAACTGCAACCACTCGGCGGCCAGCCGCGACAATCCGTCGGGCTGCGGCGGCAATTTGTTCGCCTGGGTCGAAGTGACCGTCGGCGCCGGCGCCAACGGCGCGGCGCTGCCCTCCAACTTCTCCACGGAGTACTCGCCGACCGCCACGACCACGGGTGAGGGTTCGACCGCGCTCGGCTTCTACAACGTGCAGAAGGGCGACGTGCCCTACTTCACCTCGCTCGCGCAGAAATACGCGATGAGCGACAACTTCCACCAGTCGGTCAACGGCGGCACCGGTGCCAACCACATCATGTTCGGTCATGCCGACATGCTCTACTTCAGCGACACCTACGGCAACGCCGCGGTGCCGCCGAACGGCACGCAGGTGTTCGGCGGCACGCCCGACGCCGGCATCGTCCATCAGATCGAGAATCCGAACCCGGCCACGGGCACCAACAACTGGTACACCGAGGACGGCTACGGCGCGGGCGGCAATGGCGGCTTCGCGCCGCCCTACCAGACGAGCCCGGTGTCCGGCGGCGGCTCCTACAGCGACTGCTCGGATGCGACCCAGCCCGGCGTCAAGCCGATCCTGGACTATCTGAAGAACATCCGGATCAATGCGAATTGCGAACCGGGCCACTATTATCTGTTGAACAACTACAATCCCGGTTATTTCGGCAACGGCAAGAACGCCTACACCGACACCAATCCCTCCAACACGCCGTTCACGATCCCGCCGTCGACCCGCAAGAGCATCGGCGACAGCCTGAACGAGCGCAACATCTCCTGGAAGTATTACGGCGACCAGTGGAACAACTACGTCAACGATCCCTACCAGCTCAACTGGGGCGTAGCCGGTCCGACCGCCGACGAGTACTGCAACATCTGCAATCCGTTCCAGTACGACACCTCGATCATGTCGCACCCGGAACAGGTCGCAGCCCATATCAAGGACTCGGTTGATCTGTACTCCGACCTCTCCAAGCACTCGCTGCCGGCGGTCTCCATCGTCAAGCCGAGCGGCTTCACCGACGGGCACCCGTCGTCGTCCAAGCTCAACCTGTTCGAAGGCTTCACGAAGAAGATCATCGACCAGGTCCAGGCCTCGGACTACGCGAAGGACACCGCGATCTTCGTCACCTTCGACGAGGGTGGCGGCTACTTCGACTCGGGCTATGTGCAGCCGCTCGACTATTTCGGCGACGGCACGCGCATTCCGCTGATCGTGGTGTCGCCGTTCGCGCGGCAGGGCCACATCTCGCATGAATATGCCGATCACGTCTCGATCATCAAATTCATCGAGCGGAATTGGCGCCTCGAGCCGATCACCCATCGCAGCCGCGACAACTACCCGAACCCGGTTGCAGCGCCCGGCAATCCCTACGTTCCGGTCAACAGCCCGGCGCTCAGCGACCTGTTCGACTTCTTCGACTTCGACGGCGGCGGCCATCACCACGGTGACGGTAACGACCAGGGCGGCAACTGGAACAACTGACGCCCGCATTTGACGACACATACCAATCCGCCGGCCGGAAAGGCCGGCGGATTTCGTTTGTGCGAACATCAGAACAACGCGGACCGATGATCACAAGGTCTCGATGCGGTGTGGCCGGGCGCTTGTGGTACGGCGCGAACTTCGGCAGTCTGTTCGATCATCGGAACGACACCGGAGCCGATAGCATGCGGCGCTTCTTGCTTCCGACGGCCTTGCTGACCGCCATCTGGCTCTTCCTTCCGCTTCCTGCCCAATCCGCGCCCTGCATGCTCGTGACCTTGACCGGTACGATGAGCGGGCCGGCCCTGATCAACGGTGTCGCCGGCGCCGGCACCCTCGTGCGCTATGGCGACGACAGCAGCGAATGCGGCACGATGAAGCTGCAATTCGACGCGGGCCGCGGCACCATCCTGAGGCTGTCGCAACTGAACGTCGATCCCGATCAGATCGATGCGATCTTCTTCACCCATATGCACTCGGACCACACCGAGGGCTTCGTCGACCTGTTGCTTGCGCGCTGGAACTTCAGCTCCAGCGGAGCCAGGCTCGATGTCGTGTGCAGCAACGATGTGTCGTCACCGCTCGGCTTTACCATGAGCTGCGGCAAGTTTGTGACGCATATCGGTGACGCCTTTGTTCAGTCCGGCGAGATCGCGCAACGGGTCTCGGAGGACAAGCGACGATTGGCCGGCGGACCCGCCGAGCTCGCGCACCTCATCACGTTCGAGCCGAGCGACGCGCCGCAGGTGGTTTGGAGCAAGGGCGACGTCAAGGTGAGCGCGATCCGCTCGACCCACGTCGCCGGCCACGCCTCATACCGCGTCGACACGCCCGCCGGCAGCGTCGTGATCGGCGGCGACGCCAGCAACGACAGCCCCGCGCCACCCCGCCCGACCTCGACATCCGCACAGGTCGAGCGGCTGGCACAGGGCGCCGAGGTGATCGTGCACTCGACCATGCATCCCATCATGGGTCCGGAGCGTGACAGCGGCATGCCGGCTCCGGTTTATCATCGCCAGAGCCTGACGCCCGACCTCGGCGCCATGGCGAAACGCACCGGCGCCAAATACCTGATGCTGACTCATCTGGCGCCGCAGGTCGGGGCGACGCATCACGGCCCCTACAAGGTGCCCGGCGGCGCGCTGACCGAAGCGGACTATCGTGCCGCCGCCGAAGCAGGCGGCTTCACCGCCACGACGATCGTCGGCTCCGACCTCGCCACGCTGCGCATTCCGGCCAGGTAGATCGACGCAGCGTCCACCGGCTGGCCGTCACGGCTTCTGATAGATCACGTGACCGGCGCGGATCGTGGTGCTCACTTTCGCAAGATTTGCGACATCGCTCAGCGGATCGCCGTCGAGCACCACGAGATCGGCGTCAAAACCCTGTTCGACCCTACCCTTCTTCGCGGCCTTGAAGAATCGCGCCGGATTGGTCGTCAGCGCGGCCAACACCTGGCGCTCCGACAGCACGCGGTGCATCAGCTGGAGTTCCTGCGTGGTGTCGTATTGCTTGGTGAATCCGACATCGGTGCCGAACAGCACCGTGCCACCGTTGTCCGAGAACTGCTTGAGCTGGTTGACGGTCGCCGCCACCAGACGGTTGGTGACGTTCGGATCTAGCACCACCGTGGTGAACAACGCCAGCGTCGGGATCAGCGCGGTGTTCTGCGCCTTGAAGCGTGCAAGCTGGTCCTCGGTATAGGCGCGCTCGCTGGGCGTGGTGTGCGCGAGCACGTCGACATCGGATGCGATCACCGTCTCGACGCCGACCTTGTTCTGCGGGTGTGCGAACACCGGCCTGCCCTGCGCATGCGCCACGTCGACCGCGGCCTTGGCGATCGCCGGGTCCATGTTGACGACGGGCTTGTCGCCCATGAACGCGCCCGTGAACAGCTTGATGCCGTCCTCGCCCATCGCGAGCCAGTCGCGGGCCCACTTCGCCGCCTCCTCAGGTGTCGCGGCTTCGGGAAGCTGAATTTCGGGCGGCAGGTAGACAGGATGCCCGCCCTTGGGAAACACATTGCCGGCGAGCAGGATGTTGGGACCGGCGACCTCACCCGCGGCGATGCGCTTGCGCAGCGCCAGCGTGTTGTTCGGATCGGAGCCGAGGTCCCACACCGTGGTGAAGCCCCAGCTCGTCAGCATCTCCTGCATATGCTGGGTCAGCGCCTCGGCCGGCGCGGCACCGGCGTTCTGCCAGGATTTCTGCGTGAAATGCACGTGGCTGTTCCAGAACCCGGCAACGATGGTCTTGCCGCTGCAATCGATCGTCCGCGCATCGGAGGGCACCGTGACGTCGCCGGACTTGCCGACCGCGCTGATGACGCCATCCGTCATCACGATCACGGCATCCGGCAGCGCGGCCGCATCGACCGATGCGTAGAGCGTGCCGCCCCGGAGCACCACGGTCTCGGCATGTGCCGCCGAGGCAAAAGCCGAGCCAATGAGGAAGAGCGCGACGCGTAACCAGGTGCCGGTCATGGACAGCCTCTTTGCTGATTGCATGCCGGCAACGACCGGCGCGCGGCAACATAGCGGCTGTGCGCGGCGCGGTTTGATCGTTCTTGCTGTCCGCGGTGGATATTGGGAAGCGGCGCCCGCCCCGTCACTCCTCGGGCGCGTTCTCGATCGGGTCGAAGCGATCGGCCTCGAGCCCGAGCAGATTCCAGGATTGCAGCATGTGCGGCGGCAGCGGCGCGGTGGCATCGATCACGCCGCCGCGCGGGTGCGGAATCACGATGCGGCGGGCGAGGAGATGCAGCCGGTTCTGCAGGCCGCCCGGGAGCTGCCAGTTTTCCTTGTTGAAATATTTGGGATCACCGACGATCGCGTGATCGATATGCGCCATGTGGGCGCGCAATTGATGGGTACGGCCGGTCACCGGCTTGAGCGAGACCCAGGCGAGCTTGGTCGCGGAGGTCTCGACCACGGCGTAATAGGTCACGGCGTGGCTCGCGCCCTCGTCGCCATGCTCCGCGATCCGCATGATGCTGTCCTCCTCGCTCTCCTCCTTGGCGAGATAGGTCGAGATCCGGCCCTGCTTCGGCTTCGGCACGCCGGCGACCAGCGCCCAATAGATCTTGCGCGCGGAGCGATGGCGGAATGCGCCGGTGAGATGCGTGGCGGCAAAGCGGGTCTTGGCGACCAGCAGGCAGCCCGAGGTCTCGCGATCGAGCCGGTGCACCAGCCGCGGCTTCTGCCCCTTGGCGTCGCGCATCACCTCGAGCATCTGGTCGACATGGCGCGTCATGCCGGAGCCGCCCTGCACCGCGAGGCCGGCCGGCTTGTTCAGCACCAGCACGTCGTCGTCCTCGTACAGCGTCATGTCCTTCAGCGCCTGCAGCGTCTTCGCCTCGGCTTCCGAGAGCGTGCCTGACGTCTTCGGCGTGTCGAGCCGCAGCGGCGGAATCCGCACGCTCTGGCCCTCCTCCAGCCGGTCCTTGGAATCGGCGCGCTTGCCGTTGACCCTGAGCTCGCCCTTCCGGACGATGCGCTGGATATGGGAGAACGACAGGCCCGGAAACCGTGCCTCGAGGAAGCGGTCGACGCGCATGCCGTTCTCGTCTGACGTGACGACGACGGTCTGCACCTTGGTCGGCAATGGCTGCTCGGCCGCCTGTTTCGCAGCGGCAGGCTCCGCGCGCTCCTGGCGGTCGCGGCGCGGCTCGGCAAAGCGCGGCGGCTTTCCGGGCGCACGGTGCGCGAACGGACGGTCGCCACTCTTTCGGTCGTCCGGCTTGCGGCTGCGTTGCGTCGCTCCGCCCTTGCCGCGTTCCTTGCCACGATCACCGGCGCGGTCCCGGTCACGGCCTTTGGCGCGATCGCCCGGCGATGTGGTTCTCTTGATGCGGCGGCTCATAGTGGTGTTTCGGCTCCAGACCTGCATTGTGCCTAGCGCAAATGCCGCGAATCGTCACGGCGAAATCGGTGTGAATCCGGCGCAACATCGGCCATGTTCGGCCGCGCGCGGCAAGCGATGGGGAGCCCCTGGAATGAGACTGGCGATATCGGCTTTGGCGGCGGCCCTCATGTTCACAGGCCCCGCGCTGGCCCAGGAGAGCCCGATGCCGCAAGACCCCATGCCGGAAGATCTGGCCTGGAAGCTCCTGGAACTCGGCCGCGTCGTCGACCCGCCCAGGACGGCCGCGCTCTACGCACCCTTGCAACAGAAAGAGCCCTATCAGGGCGTCAAGGTCGAGCGCGACGTCAAATACGGCCCGGCCGACCGCCATCTGCTCGACGTCTTCACGCCGGACACCGCAGCCCCGGCACGGCCGGTGCTGATCTACATCCATGGCGGCGGCTTTGTCGCCGGCAACAAGCGCGCGCCGGGCAGCCCGTTCTACGACAACGTCATGCTGTGGGCGACGAAGAGCGGCTTCGTCGGCATCAATGCCACCTACCGCCTGGCGCCGGCGTTTCCGTGGCCGGCCGGCGCAGAGGACATGGGCGCGATCGTGCAATGGGTCGCGGAGAACGTCGCATCCCGCGGCGGCGATCCCAGGCGCATCTTCCTGATGGGCCAGTCGGCCGGCGCGATCCATGTCGCGAGCTATGTCTCGCACGGCGAATTCCACAACGTGAAGGGCGGCGGCCTTGCCGGCGCGATCATGGTGTCGGGCATCTACGATCTGACCGCCTCGCCGGCCGGCGACGCCGAGCTCGCCTATTACGGCTCCGACCCGTCGCGGTATGCCGAACGCTCCTCGCTACAGGGCCTGCTCGCAAGCCCGATCCCGTTCCTGATCACCGCGGCCGAGCTCGATCCGCCGCGCTTCGTCGAGCAGTTCGAGCTGTTGAAGCAGGCCAGTTGCAAGCGGCCCGCCGGCTGCGCGCGCAGCTTCATGCTGCCGCAGCACAGCCACATGTCGGAGGTCTATGCGATCAACACGCCGGACACCCGGCTGACCGACGAGATTTTGGAGTTCGTGAAGAGCGTGAAGTGAGCGCCAGAGCACCATGAAGTTATGGATCACAGCGGGCGCGGCCAAAAATATCGAAAACAACCCCATGCAAAGGAGCCGGCGGCGGCCGGCGTTCGACCAACCAACTTGACACGTCGGGCAACTCAGGGGTATTCTTCTAATATTCCGAAATTGCGCACGCGCCCTTCAGCGGCAAGGCTGCTGCACATGGCATTTGCGGGCTTCTGCAAGCGACGCTTTCACGCCGCAGGCGGGAACGGGCACGCGCGCACTTCGCGGCCGCAGCCTCGTCTCACCTTGCGCTAGCTCCCGCCCCGCTCCTTGCGCAGCCGCTGCCAGTAATCCAGCCGCTTGCGGATCTCGCGCTCGAAGCCGCGGTCGGGCGGATCGTAGAAGGTCTGGCGGCCCAGCGCTTCCGGGAAATAGTCCTGGCCGGAGAACGCGTCGGGCGCGTCGTGATCATACTGATAGCCGGAGCCATAGCCCTCCGACTTCATCAGCTTGGTCGGCGAGTTCAGGATGTGCTTCGGCGGCAGCAGCGAGCCGCCCTGCTTGGCGGTCTGCATCGCGGCGCCGAACGCCGTGTAGACCGCGTTCGATTTCGGCGCGGTGGCGAGATAGACCACCGCTTGCGCGATCGCGAGCTCACCCTCCGGCGAGCCCAGGAAATCATAGGCATCCTTGGCGGCGTTGCAGACCACGAGCGCCTGCGGATCGGCCAGGCCGATATCCTCGACCGCCATGCGCACCACGCGCCGCGCCAGGAACAACGGATCCTCGCCGGCATCGAGCATGCGCGCGAGATAATACAGCGCCGCATCCGGGTCGGAGCCGCGCACCGACTTGTGCAACGCCGAGATCAGGTTGTAATGGCCGTCGGCCGACTTGTCGTAGATCGGCGCGCGGCGTTGCAGGATGGCCTGCAACTGCTCGGCGTTGAACACCTCGCCCTTGCGCGCGGCGCGCCAGACTTCTTCGGCCAATGTCAGCGAGGCGCGGCCGTCGCCGTCGGCCATCCGCACCAGCACGGCGCGCGCTTCCGCATCGAGCGGCAGGGCCTTGCCCTCGATCTTCTCGGCATTGGCAAACAGCTTTTCGATCGCGGCCGTATCGAGCGAGTGAAACACCAGAACCCGGGCGCGCGACAGAAGCGCCGCGTTGAGCTCGAAGGACGGGTTCTCGGTGGTGGCGCCGACCAGCACCACGGTGCCGTCCTCCATCACGGGCAGGAAGGAATCCTGCTGCGCGCGGTTGAACCTGTGCACCTCGTCGACGAACAGCAGCGTGCCCTTGCCGGTCTCGCGGCGGGCGCGCGCCGCATCGAACGCCTTCTTGAGGTCGGCGACGCCGGAGAACACCGCGGAGATCTGCTCGAAATGCAGCTCGGTGGCGTCGGCCAAAAGCCGCGCCACGGTGGTCTTGCCGGTGCCGGGCGGCCCCCAGAACACCAGCGAGCCCAGCGTGCGCGTCTCCAGCATGCGGGTCAGCGCGCCGTCGGGCCCGAGAATGTGATCCTGGCCGACGACGTCGGCCAGCGTGCGCGGGCGCAGCCGGTCCGGCAGCGGGTGTGGCGCGTCCTGCTCCATCCCCGCCGCAGCGAACAGGTTGCTGGCCTCGTGCGGTCGCTTAGCGCTCATCCTTGGGGCTCATCCGCCGAGCGTCACGTTGATCTGCTGGCCCCCGCGCACCAGCGTGATGCGCCAGACCCGCGAGCCCGCCTTCGACGCCTTATCGAGGTCGCTGGTCCGCGCGATCTTCTCGTTGTTGACCGCCAGGATGATGTCGCCCTTCTGGAAGCCGACATTGGCCGCGGTGCCGTCATCGGCGAGCTCGATCACGACGACGCCCTCGGCGCCCGCGTCGAGATGCAGCTCATCGGCCAGCGCCGGCGAGATGTTGGCGACCCTGGCGCCCTGGAACGGCGAGCGCGCGGTCAGCACGATCTCATCGCGGTTGGTGTCGGGCGCGGTCTCCAGCGGCACGGTGAGCTTCACCGGCTTGCCGGCGCGCTGCACCTCGATCTCCGCATTGCCGCCGAGCGGACGGGTCGCGAAGCGGTAGTCGAACGCGTTGGGATCGTCGATCGGCGTGCCGTCGATTCCGACGATCAGGTCGGACAGCTTCAAGCCGGCCTTCGCCGCGGGGCTGTTCGGCGCGACGTTGGCGACCAGCGCGCCGGTCGGCAGCTTCAGCCCGAGCGTCTCGGCGATCTCCGGCGTCACCGCCTGCAAGCGCGCGCCGAGCCATGGCCGCTTCACATTCTTGCCGCCGCTCTTGGCGGAGGCCACCACCACCCGCACCATGTTGGCGGGGATCGCAAAGCCGATGCCCTGCGAGCCGCCGGAGCGCGAGAAGATCGCGGTATTGATGCCGGCGAGCCGGCCGGTCATGTCGACCAGCGCGCCGCCCGAATTGCCGGGATTGATCGCGGCGTCGGTCTGAATGAAGAATTGATAATCCGTGATCCCGACTTGCGTGCGCGCCAGCGCCGAGATGATGCCGTGCGTCACGGTCTGGCCGACGCCGAACGGATTGCCGATCGCGAGCACGACGTCACCGACCTGGAGCTGGTCGGAATTGGCGAAGTCGAGCGTGGCGAACTTCTCCTTGTTGGTATTCTTCAGCCTGAGCACCGCGAGGTCGGTACGGCTGTCCTTCAGCACGATCTCGGCCTCGTATTCGCGCTTGTCGGCGAGCGAGACCTTCACCTGGTCGGCGCCCTCGATCACGTGATTGTTTGTGACCACGAGGCCGGAGCCGTCGACCATCACGCCGGAGCCGAGCGAGCGCTGCATCTGCTCGGGCTGCTGGCCCGGCGCGCCGAAGAAGCGACGGAAGAACGGATCGTCCATGAACGGATTGCGGTTCTGCACCGTCTTGGCGGCGTAGACATTGACCACCGCCGGCTGCACCCGCTGCACGATCGGCGCATAGGACAGCTGCAGCTCGGCCTGCGAGGACGGCACCCGGCGGTCCTGGGCCGCGGCCGGGGACAGATTCCCCATGAAAGCCAGTGTGCACAGCGCGGATATGGCAGCGAAGCGGACGGGTCGGAGCATTCTCACCTCTCGTGGAAAACGCCGGAATATAGGCGTGTTCGCCGGGCAATTGAAGGGCGCCGGGCCGGATAACTGCCCCCTGCCGGACCGGTGCAAAACCGGCGGCTGCCGCGTTGAAGCGCGCCGCCAAACTCCTATGATGGCTGTCATCTCACTGCGCCGCTCCGCTTGTTGCCCGCGGACAACAAGCGGAACTGCGATGCCTGGAAGCGCTGTCGTGCGTCAGTCACGTTCAACTCCTAGGACCGTCCAGTGAGTGAGTGGGGACTTCAAACACAACAGGGGTGCACAATGGGTGCGACAAAAGTTGGTGCAATCGCCATAGGGCTGGCAGGGGCGCTCGCGGCCTCGCCGGCCTATTCGCAATCGGCCGGAGGCGGCAGCGATGCGGAGATCGCGCTGCTGAAGCAGCAGCTGAAGATGCTCGAGCAGAAGCTCGATAAACTGCAGAAGCAGACCAACGCCAACACCGCCACCGCGGCCAGCGCGAACGCCAATGCGAAGGCGGCGGATGCCAAAGCCGCGCGCGTCGCAAGCGCCAACGCCGCTATCCCGGTCAAGGGCCCGGTCGCGCCGTCGGGCGTCGTGGTGACGATGCCGAACAACCGGCCGACGATCTGCACCGCGGACGAACAGAACTGCGTCGCGATCACGAGCCGCATCCACTGGGACGTCGGCGGTTACGACTATCGCCCGAACACCGCGAACACCTCGCCGCAGAAGCTCGACAGCGGCGAAAACCTCCGCCGCGCGCGCATCGGCATCGTCGGCAAGTTCTTCGGCGACTGGAATTACTCGCTGATCTACGACTTCGGCGGCTCGTCCGACGGGTTCGGCGGCGCGGCCCCGGGCTCGCTGCCCGGCGGCGGTACCTCCGGCGTCGAGAATGCCTATCTGAGCTACACCGGCTTCAAGCCGTTCGGCGGCAAGATGGCGATCGAAGGCGGCATCATGGACATCCCGTGGACGCTGGACGAGGCGACCAGCTCCAACGACATCCTGTTCATGGAGCGCGCCTCGGTCGGCATCATCGCGCAGAACATCGCGGCCGGCGACTTCCGTTCGGGCGCCGGCACCCGCTGGTGGAACGACCAGTTCTGGATCGGCGGCTATGTCACGGGACCGACCACGGGTTCGATCCACTCCGCGTCCTCGACCGCGCCGGCCGGAACGTCCGAGCAGTATGGCGGCGTGATCCGCGTCGCCGGCAATCCGATCAGCGGCAAGAACTATTCGGTGCATATCGGCGCCGATGCGGAATGGCTGGTGCAGCCGCCGCGCAACCAGCTGACGCAGGCGCAGACGCTCACGCTCAGCGACCGGCCCGAGCTGCGCATCGATCCGACCACGCTGATCTCGACCGGCGCGATCGCCAACGTCTCCGGCGCGCAGGTCTACGGCGTCGAGGCGGCGGCGACCTATGGCCCGTTCATCGCGCAGGGCGAATATTACTGGTTCAATGTCGACCGCTCTGCGAATACCGGGCTGCCGCCGTTCGGCGCGCCGAGCCTGAAATTCGACGGCGGTTACGCGCAGGTCGGCTATGTGCTGACCGGCGAGAACCACGCCTACAATCCCGCGACGGCCTCCTATGGCGGGATCAAGCCGCATGATCCGTTCTCGTTCGCCGGCGGCGGCTGGGGCGCCTGGGAAATCGCCGGCCGCGTCAGCACGATGGATCTGAACGATCAGATCGCGCAGGCGGTCGGCGTCGCGGGTGGACGGCAGACCGTCTACACCGCCGCGCTGAACTGGTACGTCAACAACAACGTCCGCTTCATGCTGAACTATTTGCACGGCGACATCGCCAAGCAGGCCTCGGCGACGTCGACTGCCGATGTCGGCTCGAAGTTCGACGCGGTCGCGCTGCGCACGCAGGTTGCGTTCTGACGCGACTTACCTCTCCCCGACGGGGAGAGGTCGAATTGCGAAGCAATTCGGGTGAGGGGTGCCGCTTCCTCGGTGGAGCGTAATCCCTCACCCGGATCGCATCTTGCGATGCGATCTGACCTCTCCCTCCGGGAGAGGTGAAGCGGGAACGCCGATCAGGCCGCGCGCTTCTTCTTCACGACGACCTCGGGCGCCGGCGCGCAGGACAGCCGTTCCTGGTGGCCCTCGCCCCAGGCTTTCAGAATATCGATCACCGGACGCAGGCTCTCGCCGAGTTCGGAGAGCGTGTATTCGACCCGCGGCGGCACTTCGGCATAGACCTTGCGGATCACGAGACCATCATCCTCCAGCGCGCGCAGCTGCTTGGTCAGCATGCGCTGGGTGATGCCGGGCATCCGCCGCCGCAATTCGCCGAAGCGCTGGGTGCCGGCCTGCAAATGATACAGGATCACGCCCTTCCATTTGCCGTCGATCAGATCGAGCGCGGCCTCGACCGCGCAGCCCGGCCGGCGCGCGAAATTCTTCCGTTTCATCTGATATTTCCCAATAGTATACAAACGGGGACTAGTTCCCTGATTTTACAGTACTTGCCAAATAGACGCCAGCGCGACAGTTAGACGGCAGGCAATCGCCCACCACGGAGACCAGCCATGAAGGCCGTCGGATACCAAAAGTCGCTGCCGATCGAGGCGGCGGATTCGCTCGTCGATTTCGAGATCGCCAAGCCCGAACCGAAAGGGCGCGACATCCGCGTCGCGGTGAAGGCCATCTCGGCCAACCCGGTCGACTACAAGGTGCGCAAGCGCGCGGCGCCGACCGACGGCGGCTACAAAATCCTCGGCTTTGACGCGGCCGGCGTGGTCGACGCCGTCGGGCCCGACGTCTCGCTGTTCAAGCCCGGCGATGAAGTGTTCTACGCGGGCTCGATCCTGCGCCAGGGCACCAATTCGGAATTTCATCTGGTCGACGAGCGCATCGTCGGCAACAAGCCCACCTCGCTGTCCTTCGCGCAGGCCGCCGCCCTGCCTTTGACCTCGATCACGGCGTGGGAGCTCTTGTTCGACCGGCTGGGCGCGGTGCCGGGCAAGGCTCTCGACCCCCGCACGCTCCTGATCACCGGCGGCGCCGGCGGCGTCGGTTCGATCCTGATCCAGCTTGCGCGCCGCCTCACCGGCCTGACCGTGGTTGCGACCGCGACGCGGCCGGAGTCGCAGAAGTGGTGCCGCGACCTCGGCGCGCATGCGGTGATCGATCACTCGCAGCCGATGAAGGAGCAGATCGAGAAGCTGAAGCTGCCGCCGGTCGGCCTCGTCGCCAGCCTCACCTTCACCGACCAGCACTACAAGTCGATCGCCGACTTCATCGCGCCGCAGGGCAGATTCGGCCTGATCGACGATCCGCCGGAGTTCAACATCGTCGCGTTCAAGGGCAAGGCCGTGTCGATCCACTGGGAGTCGATGTTCACGCGCTCGTCGTTCCAGACATCAGACATGATCGCGCAGCATTATCTGCTCAACGATGTCGCCGACCTGATCGACAAGGGCGTGCTGCGTACCACGCTCGACCAGACCTTCGGCACCATCAATGCCGCGAATCTCAAGCGCGCCCACGCGCTGCTGGAAAGCGGCAAGTCGCGCGGCAAGATCGTGCTGGAGGGCTGGTAAGTCCACGGCGGTACGGGGATTAGGCCACGGCTTTGCCTCCGTCGTCATTGCGAGGAGCGATAGCGACGAAGCAATCCATCCAACCGCGTCTGAGGGCAGATGGATTGCTTCGCTTCGCTCGCAATGACGGGTCGTAGTGACGCTGGATTCCCTTACCATCACAGAATCCGGGAAAAACGGCTGCAACGCGGTAGGAGCAGCCGACCCACCCTACGCACCTTCCGAGATATCCCCACAGGCCGTCCGGTGGCTTTTGCCAAAGCCACGATCGCCTGTATGATTTGCGCAACGATCACCCCGTCTTCAATCCGGCCGTGCAAGACACGGCCGGAGCGGTGGTGACGCCCCAAGGGTAGGCAAAGGGGATGGGAGGACGCCGATGAGTTTGCTCACGGCCGATCCGTCGCGGATCGATCCGGAGTGGATGACGCGAGCGCTGCGCGAAGCCGGTGTGATCGATCAGGTCAGGGTCGTTGATCTCACGTGCAAGCCCGTCGGCAACGGCCTCGTCGGCGACAGCTACCGCTTTCGTCTGAGCTATGATGGCGACGAGCCGAGCGCGCCCTTAAGCGTCGTCGGCAAGTTCCCGGCCGCAGATCCCGACAGCCGCCATTCCGGTTCCGCGCACACGCTTTATGTCCGCGAGGTCGCGTTCTATCGCGAGCTGGCGGCGACCGTCGCCATTCACACCCCGCGCCCGATCCTCGCTGAAATCGATCCGGCGACCGACGACTTCACATTGATCCTGGAAGACCTGGCGCCGGCACGCCAAGGCGACCAGCTCGCCGGATGCGCGATCGCGGACTGCCTGACGGCGATGACCGAGGCCGCCGCGTTGCATGCGCCGCGATGGAACGATCCGGCGCTCGACGCGGTGCATTGCTTCGTGGTGGCTGCCAGCCGGCGCAGAGACCTTCGCGCGGTGCTGCCCGCCATCATAGGTCGCTACAAGGAGCGATATCACGGTGTGATCGAGCCGGAATTTCTTGACCTGATCGACCGCCTTCCGGACGCGATATTGCGCTACCAGTCCGATCGATCGACGCCGCGAACGTTGCAGCATGCGGACTTCCGGCTCGACAACATGCTGTTCGAAGTCCGCGGCAACAGCCGTCCGATGGCGACACTGGACTGGCAGACGCTGACGGTCGGGCCTGGGATCGTCGACGTCGCCTATTTCCTGTCGGCCGGCATCGACCCAATCGAGCGGCGATTACATGAAATTGACCTGGTGCGATTCTATCATTCCGAGCTGATCCGCCGCGGCGTGCAGGACTATGGCTGGGACGATTGCTGGCGGGATTACCGGCGCTACACCCTGCACGGCATCATGATGGGCGTGGTCTCCGCGCTCAGCGTCCAGCGCTCCGAGCGCGGCGATGCGCTGTTCCTGAAAATGACCCGTGGCGCCTGCGCGCAAGCCCTGGATCACGACAGTTTCTCATACTGGCAGGACTAACAAACGAGAGGGATCCTCGTGCTCAACAAGCTTGACGACTTCCCCATCCACCAGACGCCGGAGCCGATCGCGGTTCCCTCAACCAGCGACCGCAATGTCTATGACCGGACCTGGTTCAATGGCTACACCGCCGACGGCTCGTATTATTTCGGCATCGGCATTGCGATCTATCCGCACCGCAAGATCCTCGACTGCGCCTTCAGCGTCGTCGAGCGCGGCGGCCGGCAGCATTGCTTCTACGGTTCGCGGCGGGCGCCGATCGAGCGCACCGAGATGCAGGTCGGCCCGTTCAGGCTCGAGGTGCTCGAACCGATGCTGCGGACCCGCGTCGTGCTCGACGACAATGCGACCGGCCTCGCCTGCGACCTGACCTTCTCGGCACGTACAGCCGCGATCCAGGAAGCGCGCCAGACGCTATGGTCGGGCGACCGCCGCGCGATGGACTCGACCCGGTTCGACCAGTTCGGCCGCTGGAACGGGGTCGTGCATCACCCCGACGGCGGGATCAAGGTCGACGATCGCACCTGCTACGGCACCAAGGATCGCTCCTGGGGCGTGCGCAATGTCGGCGAACGCGACGTCGGCGGCGCGCCGATGCCGCCGCCGAGCGTGTTCTTCCTCTGGGCGCCGCTGGTTTGGGACGACCACATCTCGCACACCATCTTCTTCGACGGCACGCAGGGCGAGGCGCTGGTCCGCGAGGGCATCACGGCACCACTCTACCGCAGCGAGGCCGAGATCCCCGGCGTCGTCGATGGCCTCGACCGCCGGATGGCGACTGCGCGGCATCGCGTCAAATACGTGCCGAACACCCGGCTGGCGCAGTCGGCCGAGATCGACCTCGTCGACATCGACGGCCACACCACGACCATCGCGCTCGACCCGATCCTCAAATTCCAGATGAAGGGCCTCGGCTACGGCCATCCGCAATGGGGCCAGGGCATGTGGAAGGGCGAGCTCGAGATCGGCGGCGAGTCGTTCGATCCTGCCACGCTCGACCCGCTGGCCCGCGAGAACGTGCACGTGCAACAGGTGGTACGCGCCCGTCAGGGCGACCGGACCGGGATCGGCGTGCTGGAGCAGATATGCTTCGGCCCTTACCGTCCCGCCGGATTCAGCGAGTTTCTTGATGGCGCCAAAGGGTAGCTTCCTAAAGCGTGATGAGATTGACCTGGATTGGCCGCGGAGGTTCACCTCTCCCTTGGGAGAGGTCGGCGCGTAGCGCCGGGTGAGGGTTTACGGTCCCTCGTTGGAGCTGCGGCCCCTCACCCGATTTGCTTCGCAAATCGACCTCTCCCCGATGGGGAGAGGTCAAGCAGCTCCTGGCCAAGCCGACTCGATTCAAACTCTGCTCTAGAGCTGCGGCACGCCCTCGACGAAGAGCAGCCGGCGCTCCAGCGCGGTCGCGCGCAGCTTCAGCGCTTCGGCGTATTCAGCGGACGCGTACCATTCGCGCAGGCGCGCCATGGTCGGAAACTCGACGATGACGATTGCGTTGGGCGGCGGACCGCCCTCCACCACTTCAACGGCACCGCCGCGCACGATGTAGCGACCGCCATACTGTTCGATGGTTTTCGCCGCCAGCGTTCGATAGGCCTCGAACGCCGCGGGGTCCCGCATCTCGACTTCAGAAATCACGTAGGCCGCCATGCGGCCTCACGCGATCGTGTTGACGATGCCGCCCTCGGCCCGCAGCGCGGCGCCGTTGGTCGCGGAGGCCTGTTTCGAGCAGGCGTAGACGACGAGATTGGCGATCTCCTCGGTGCTGGCAAAGCGCTGCAACAGCGAGGTCGGCCGGTGCTGCTTGACGAAATTGGCGGCCGCCTCCTCGGCCGACTGGCCGTTCTGCCTGGCGAGATCCTTGACGAAGGTCTCGACGCCTTCGGACATCGTCGGTCCGGGCAGCACGGAGTTGACGGTGACGGCGGTGCCCTTGGTCAACTCCGCAAGCCCGCGCGCGATCGCGAGCTGCGCGGTCTTCGTCATGCCGTAGTGGATCATCTCGGTCGGGATGTTGAGGCCGGACTCCGAGGAGATGAAGACGATGCGGCCCCAGTTGCGCTTCAGCATGCCCTGCATGTACCCGCGCGACAGCCGCACGCCCGACATCACGTTGACTTCGTAGAAGCGGCTCCAGTCCTCGTCCGGAATGTCGAAGAACGGCTTCGGCTCGAAGATGCCGGCATTGTTGACGAGGATGTCGACCTCGGGCAGCGCCGCGAGCAGCGCCTTGCAGCCGGCTGCGGTCGAGACGTCGGCGGCAATGCCGCGGACCTTCGCGCCCGGCACCGCCTTGGTAATGGCGGCGACGGCTGCATCGACCTTGGCCTGACCGCGGCCATTGACCACGACCTCGGCGCCGGTCTCAGCGAGCCCTTTTGCAATGGCGTTGCCGATACCTGCGGTCGAGCCGGTCACCAGCGCAGTCTTTCCGGAAAGGTCGATTTTCATTTGAGAGGTCTCCTGTCAGCGGTGTCGGACATATTTGGATGCGCGCACGCCGATGCAACCGGGATTGAGACAGACGTATGCGCAAATTGGCGGCAGTGCAGAGCGGCATCTCAGCACCGCCGGCGACCGATGACAACCATGTCGCGCGAATGACGCGTGCGGCGCGCTGCGTGCTTTCGTCGCTATTCGAATTGTCCCGCGCAATCTTGGTTGATGCATCGTCTCTCCAGCCTTCATGCAATCTTCATATGAAACATCGCGCACACGCGGGTTGCTTTCACACATTGTCAATTGGCCACGGCTAAGCGTCGCCGCAAACAGCGCGAGCTGTTGTGTTGGCAACCGGACGCGCCCCTCACTTCGACAACGACGTCCGGAGCTCCGCGACTGACAGGAATGCACCAGATGTTCGTTGTGTCCAGGATGAAGCCGTTCGCCGCTGATGTCCTGAAGCGATTTCGTCCCAGCCTCAAAAGCCAGATCGCGATGCTCGGGATCGGTGGCGTTGCCATCATCGGCGTCACCTGCCTCGGCGGCCTCGACTACGCGGCCCGTGTTCAGCGCGAGTCCGATGACAGCATGCGCTTCCGGGCGCAACTCTCCGAGCTCTCGGATGGCTTCCTGGAGACGCAGCAGATCGCGTCCCGCTTCCTGAAGTCGCGCGATGAAGGGCTCGTGAAGAAACTTTCCGGCCGTGTTGCCGACGAGATCGCCCTGCTCGACAGGCTCGAAGCTTTTGCTGCGACCGCGCCGGAAGGCGATCCGATCCGGCAGGTCGCGTCGCTGCGCAGTGGCATCAATCTCTACGCGACGCGGTTCCAGAATATCGTCGGCGCGCAACGCATCCTCGGCATGAACCCGAACGACGGCTTGCAGGGCAAGCTGCGCAATGCAGTCCAGCAATTCGAGACCAAAGTCGGACAGATCGATCAGCCGCGCCTGACCATCCTGCTGCTGACGATGCGCCGTCTCGAGAAGGATTTTGCGCTGAGCGGCGAAGAGCGGTTCGGCGACCAGCTCAACGAACGCGAGGACGAATTCGAGACCGCGTTGGCGGCGTCCACGCTGCCGGCGGATATGAAGGCCGAAACGCTCGGCCTCGCGCGCGCCTACAAGCTCGCCTTCGCCGGTTTCCTGGTCTCGCGCCAGACGCTCGACGATCAGATGGACGATCTGTCGCAGATCTTCGACCGCACCCGTCCCGCCCTGGTCAAGGTTGCCGAAGCGGCCAACGCCCGCGCCGAGCTCGCGCAGCAAAAGGCCGACGCTTTCAGGCAGACCTTCACCTGGCTGATCGGGATCGTCGCCGTCGTCCTGACGCTGTTTGCCATCCTGTTCGGCCGGCGCGTCGCCGGCCTGATCAGCCGGATGAGCGCGGCGATGCGCCAGCTCGCCGATGGACAATTCGACGTCGTCCTGCCCGGCCTCGAGCGCAGCGACGAGATCGGCGGCATGGCGCGCGCGGTCGAGAGCTTCAAGACCAGGGCGCAGGACAAGGCGCGCGCCGAGCTCGACGCCCGGCGCGAGGAAGACCGCCGCGCGGCCGACCGGCACAGGGCCGAGCTGGCGCGGCTTGCGGCGGCGTTCGAGGCCAGCGCCGGCAACGTCATCGCCACGGTCTCGGCGGCCTCCGAAGAGCTTGCGGCCTCGGCCCGCGACCTCAGCGACACCGCCCATCACACCCAGGACCTGTCCGCCAATGTCGCGGCCGCCTCCGAAGAGGCTTCCGACAATGTCAGGCGGGTTGCGGCGGCGACCGAGCAGATGATCGCATCGGCTGCCGAGATCGGACGCCAGGTCGGCGAATCCGCCAGTTTCGCCAGCGACGCCGTCGCCCAGGCACAGCAGACCGACGCGCGGATGGCGCAGCTCGCCTCCGCCGCCGACCGCATCGGCAACGTGGTGCAGCTGATCGCTGCGATCGCACGGCAGACCAATTTGCTCGCGCTCAATGCGACGATCGAGGCCGCGCGCGCCGGCGCGGCAGGCTCGGGTTTTGCCGTGGTCGCGCAGGAGGTGAAGACGCTCGCCAGGCAGACCGCTGATGCTACCGAGGACATTCGCAGCCAGATCGCGGATATCCAGGCCGCGACACGGCAGTCCGCCGGCGCGATCGGCGATATCGCCGGCATCATCCGGCGGATCGCGCAGATCGCCTCCGACGTGGCCAAGGCCATCGACGCGCAAGGCAGCGCGACGCGGAGCATCGCGGAAAACGTTCAGATCGCCTCGGAGCGAACCGCGCAGGTGGCCGTCAGCATCGGACAGGTGGCGAGCGGCGCCTCCAGGACCGGCAGC
This sequence comes from Bradyrhizobium mercantei, assembly GCF_001982635.1. Classification (GTDB taxonomy): domain Bacteria; phylum Pseudomonadota; class Alphaproteobacteria; order Rhizobiales; family Xanthobacteraceae; genus Bradyrhizobium; species Bradyrhizobium mercantei. Next base: position 553,086 of record NZ_MKFI01000001.1, read on the forward strand.
GCCTCCTCCCAGGTGCTGAGCTCGTCGCGGCTGCTGTCGGACGGTAACGGCCGCCTGAGGCAGGAGCTCGACAATTTCATCGCGACGATCCGCGCCGGCTAGCCACAAAACAAAAACGGCGCCCGAGGGCGCCGCTTTCAAAACCTTGGCTCCAAACCGGCTTACGCCGCCTCGGCTTCGTTGCCCTGGGCGGGACCGGAGTCCTGGCCCTTGGCATCGACGTCGCGGTCGACGAATTCGATCACGGCCATCGCCGCGTTGTCGCCGTAGCGGAAGCCGGCCTTGATGATGCGGGTGTAGCCGCCCTGGCGGTCCTTGTAGCGGGTCGCCAGCGTGTCGAACAGCTTCTTGACCTGATCCTGGTCGCGCAGCTCCGAGATCGCCTGGCGGCGCAGGGCGAGACCGCCCTTCTTGCCGAGGGTGACGAGCTTCTCGACGATCGGCCGCAGCTCCTTGGCCTTCGGCAGCGTGGTGACGATCTGCTCGTGCTTGATCAGCGCGGCCGCCATGTTGGCGAACATTGCACGCCGGTGCTCGGCGGTGCGGTTGAGCTTCCGATGAACCTTGCCGTGACGCATTGACTTATTCCTTCTTCAATTCTGTCGCGGTGGTTCAGCGACAAGTGCAGGTGGGCATCCTGCGTTCGCCCGCAAAAGCGCGACGTCGCGCTTTTGCTACTTAACTTGGGCATGATCCTTGTCGGAAAACCGCTGCGCACTTTTCCGGGATCGTGCCGCAAAAAAATCGTGGCCGGAAAGTTTCCGGCCACGACGGTGAAAACGGATCAGTAGTGATCCTCGAAGCGCTTGGCGAGCTCGTCGATGTTCTCCGGCGGCCAGCCCGGCACTTCCATGCCGAGGTGCAGACCCATCTGGGCCAGCACTTCCTTGATCTCGTTCAGCGACTTGCGGCCGAAGTTCGGGGTGCGGAGCATTTCCGCTTCCGACTTCTGCACGAGGTCGCCGATGTAGACGATGTTGTCGTTCTTCAGACAGTTTGCCGAACGCACCGACAGCTCGAGCTCGTCGACCTTCTTGAGGAACGCCGGGTTGAACGCGAGATCGGGGATGATCTCCTGCGTGACTTCCTTGCGCGGCTCTTCGAAGTTGACGAACACGTTGAGCTGATCCTGCAGGATGCGCGCAGCGTAAGCCACCGCGTCCTCCGGCGTGATCGCGCCGTTGGTCTCGATCGTCATGGTCAGCTTGTCGTAGTCGAGGATCTGGCCCTCGCGGGTGTTCTCGACCTTGTAGGAGACCTTGCGGACCGGCGAGAACAGGCTGTCGACCGGGATCAGGCCGATCGGCGCGTCCTCGGGACGGTTGCGCTCGGCGGCGACATAGCCCTTGCCGGTGGTGACCGTGAACTCCATGCGGATCTCTGCGCCGTCGTCCAGCGTGCAAAGCTGCAGATCGGGGTTGAGCACGGTGACGTCGCCGACGGTCTGGATGTCGCCGGCGGTGACGGCACCCGGGCCCTGCTTCTTCACGACCATGCGCTTCGGGCCTTCGCCCTGCATCTTGATCGAGATGTCCTTGATGTTGAGGACGATGTCGGTGACGTCTTCACGGACACCGGCGATCGAGGAGAACTCGTGCAGCACGCCGTCGATGTGCACCGACTGCACCGCCGCGCCCTGCAGCGAGGACAACAGGATGCGGCGCAGCGCGTTGCCGAGCGTCTGGCCGAAGCCGCGCTCGAGCGGCTCGGCGACGACGGTGGCGAACCGGCTCGCGTCCGAGCCCGGCGTCACCTGCAGCTTGTTCGGTCGAATGAGTTCTTGCCAATTTTTCTGGATCGTCACTTTTTCACCCTTTGCCGGTCATCGGGCCAATCGAATGGCCGAACCTGGCGTTGGAGATCGCGGATCAGTCCGCGCGGTCAATTCCAAAAACCATCGCAGGGCGGCCAGAGGCCGCCCGCGACTTACAGATCAAACGCGCCGACGCTTGCGCGGACGGCAGCCATTGTGCGGGATCGTGGTCACGTCGCGGATCGAGGTGACGGTGAAGCCCGCAGCCTGCAGCGCGCGGAGCGCCGACTCACGGCCCGAACCCGGGCCGGCCACTTCAACCTCCAGCGTGCGCATGCCGTGTTCCTGCGCCTTCTTGGAGACGTCTTCAGCCGCAACCTGCGCGGCGTAAGGGGTCGACTTGCGCGAACCCTTGAAGCCCATCGTGCCGGCTGACGACCAGGCGATGGTGTTGCCCTGCGCGTCGGTGATGGTGATGGTCGTGTTGTTGAACGACGAATTCACGTGCGCGATGCCGGAGGCGATGTTCTTGCGTTCGCGGCGGCGTACGCGGGTGGCTTCCTTGCCCATTTCAAACCTTTCCTGTGATCTCAAGCGCCGCCGTAGTGCCAGCGGCTACACCTCAAAACGCAAATGGCGAGTAGCGAATTTCGATTCGCTACTCCCCACCTGCAATTCGCAAAACTTACTTCTTCTTGCCGGCGATCGCCTTGGCCGGCCCCTTGCGCGTGCGCGCATTGGTGTGGGTGCGCTGGCCGCGCACCGGCAGACCGCGGCGATGACGCAGGCCGCGATAGCAGCCGAGGTCCATCAACCGCTTGATGTTGATGCCGACCTCGCGACGGAGGTCGCCCTCGACCAGATAGTCGCGGTCGATGACTTCGCGGATCTGGAGGACCTCCTGGTCGGTCAACTGGTTGACGCGACGGTCCACGGGGATCTTCACCTTCTCGATGATGTCGGCCGCGTTCTTCTGGCCGATACCATGGATGTACTGAAGCGCGATCAGGACGCGCTTGTTGGTCGGGATGTTGACGCCGGCAATACGGGCCACGGACTTCTCTCCTGTCGCCGCTCCATCACGGATACGGGCTTCTCAAGTTCTTGCTCTCTCGGGCTTGTGTCCACAAACGCGAACACGACGCCCTTCCCCTCATGTCCTTCGGGGCCCGGCATCGTCATAAAACTATCCAACTTGGATGCGGGGCTTATTAAAGGATTCATGTCGGTTTCGTCAACCGCTCCTAGCGTTTAGCTCGCTTTTTCGTGAGCTTTTTTGCTGCCTTTTTGGCGGTCTTTGCCCCCTTCCGGGCATTTGCCGCACGAGCGGCCTTCTTCGGGGCCTTCTTGGCAGCCTTCTTGGCCGCTTTGGCCCTGGAGGGCGCCTTGGCAGCCTTCCGGGCGGGTTTGGCAGCCTTTTTGGCCGCTTTGGCGGTCTTCTTCGCGGTCTTCTTTACCGTCCTGGCGACTTTTTTGGCCACCTTGGGGGCGTGATCCTCGTGATCTTTCGGTTCCAGCGCGCCGAGCGCGGTCAGGATCCGGTTGATCTCGCGGGTGACGTGCTCGATGGTCATCATGCCATCGACGGTCAAAAGCTTCCGCCGCTCCGAATAATAGTGAATCAGCGGTTCCGTCAGCGAGCGGTACTGCGCCAGGCGCTTGGTCAGCACTTCCGGCGTGTCGTCGAGGCGGACTTCCTCGCCGCGCGCGCGGGTTTCCTCGGCACGCTTCTCGACGCGGGCGAGCAGCGCGCTCTCGTTGACGCGCAGCTCAACGACGGCGTCGAGCTTGAGGTGCTTCTTGCGGAGCAATTCGTCCAGCGCCTCGGCCTGCGGCACGGTGCGCGGGAAGCCGTCGAGAATGAAGCCCTTCTTGGCATCGGGCTCCTCGATTCGATCGGCGATGATTCCCACCACGACCTCGTCTGGAACCAGGCCGCCATTGGCCATGATCTCCTTGGCCTGCAAGCCGACCGGGGTGCCCGCGGCGACCGCAGCGCGCAGCATCTCGCCGGTCGAGAGCTGAACGATGCCATGCCGGTGCACCAGCCGCTGCGCCTGGGTTCCCTTGCCCGAGCCCGGCGGCCCCAAAAGGATCAATCTCATATCTGTTTCGCCCCCCGGCTAGGTGGGCGACGTCCGCACACCTGTGTTTTGAGTTTGGCGCCGCGCCGCGATCAGCGGCGGCGGCCTCCCCTGAGCTTCGACTTCCTGATCAGCCCTTCATACTGATGGGCGAGCAGATAGCCCTGCACCTGCGACACCGTATCCATCGTCACGCTGACGACGATCAGGAGCGACGTGCCACCAAAGTAGAACGGGACCGAGGCGTAGGAAATCAGAATTTCAGGGATCAGGCAGACGATCGCGAGATAGATCGCGCCGAGTACCGTGATGCGCGACAGCACGTAGTCGATGTATTCGGCGGTGCGCTCACCGGGCCGGATACCCGGGATGAAGCCGCCATGCTTCTTCAGATTGTCCGCGGTCTCGGTCGGGTTGAACACGATCGCGGTGTAGAAGAAGGCGAAGAACACGATCAGCGCCAGATAGAGCAGCAGGAACAGCGGACGGCCGTGGCTGAGCTGGGTGGTGAGCCACTGGAACCACTCCGGCCCCTTGCCGGCGTTGAAGTTCGCGACCGTGGTCGGCAGCAGCAGCAGCGACGAGGCGAAGATCGGCGGAATCACGCCCGAGGTGTTGAGCTTGAGCGGCAGATGCGAGGACTGGCCCTCGAACATCTTGTTGCCGACCTGGCGCTTCGGATACTGGATCAGCAGCCGGCGCTGGGCGCGCTCCATGAACACGATGAAGGCGATCACGGCGACCGCCATCACGATGACGATCAGGATCAGGCCGGTCGACATCGCGCCCTGGCGGCCGAGTTCCAGCATATTGGCGAGCGCCGAGGGCAGCTCGGCGACGATGCCGGACAGGATGATCAGCGAGATACCGTTGCCGATGCCGCGCGAGGTGATCTGCTCGCCGAGCCACATCAGGAACATGGTGCCGCCGGTCAGCGTGATCGCGGTCGAGATCCGGAAGAACATGCCGGGGTCGCTGACGACATTGCCGGCGCCTTCGAGGCCGATCGCGATGCCATAGGACTGGAACAGCGCCAGGATCACCGTCAGATAGCGGGTGTACTGGTTCAGCGTCTTGCGGCCCGCCTCGCCTTCCTTCTTGAGCGCCTCGAGCTGCGGCGACACGGTGGTCAGCAGCTGCACGATGATCGATGCCGAGATGTACGGCATGATGTTCAGCGCGAAGATCGCCATGCGGTGGATGCCGCCGCCGGCGAACATGTTGAACATGCCGAGGATGCCGCCGGACTGGCTGCGGAACACCTGTTCCCAGATGTTGGGATCGATGCCGGGCAGCGGGATGTAGGTGCCCAGCCGATAAACAAGCAGCGCACCCAGGGTGAACCAGATGCGCTTCTTCAGCTCGTCGGCTTTCGCCAGCTGTCCGAAATTGAGGTTGGCGGCAAGTTGTTCGGCTGCTGAGACCATGTTCGGCTTTCTCCCGGAGCCCGCTTCGCCGACGCCCCAAGAACTCGTTCTATCGGGGCCATCGGCAGACACCGGACATTATCTGGTGCTCGGCCTCGATAAGTCCATCATTCGATCTGCGGATTGCCCGCTGCGGCAGCGGGCAATGACGCAGATGTTACGCCGCCTCGCCTTCGTCCTTGGCGGGGGCCAGGATCTTGACCGAGCCGCCGGCCTTTTCGACCGCGGCAATGGCCGACTTGGAAGCGCCGTGCGCTTCGATGGTCAGCTTGGTCTTGATCTCGCCGCGGCCGAGCAGCCGCAGGCCGTCCTTGGCGCGGCGCAGCACGCCGGCCTTGACCAGCGTCTCGACGGTCACCGTCGCGCTCGCATCGACCAGCTTGTTGTCGATCGCTTCCTGCAGACGGTCGAGATTGATCTCGGCGAAGTCGAGCCGGAAGATGTTGTTGAAGCCGCGCTTCGGCAGACGGCGATGCATCGGCATCTGGCCGCCTTCGAAACCCTTGATACGGACGCCCGAACGCGCGGTCTGGCCCTTGCCGCCGCGGCCCGAGGTCTTGCCCTTGCCGGAACCGATGCCACGGCCGACACGCATGCGCTTCTTGCGCGAGCCGGCGTTGTCGGCGATATCGCTGAGCTTCATCGCCCTTCTCCTTATCTCTGCTTACTCGCCGACGACGCGGACGAGATGCTGAACCTTGCTGATCATGCCGCGAACTTCAGGGGTGTCCTGCAGCTCGGCAACCCGGCCGATCTTGTTGAGCTTGAGGCCGATCAGCGTCGAACGCTGCGAGTGATGGCGGCGGATTGCGCTGCCGATCTGCTCGACCTTGATGGTCTTGCTGGCCTTGGCCATGACAGTAACTCCGAGTAGCGCTTCGAGAAGCGCGCGTTGTTATTCCGCCACCGCTTCGGCATCGCCGCCGACGCGGCGCGACTGCAGGGTGGAGACCTTGATGTTGCGGCGGGCAGCCACCGAACGCGGTGAATCCTGGTGCTTCAGCGCGTCGAAGGTGGCGCGAACCATGTTGTAGGGATTCGACGAGCCGATCGACTTCGCCACCACGTCCTGGATGCCGAGCGTCTCGAACACCGCGCGCATCGGGCCGCCGGCGATGATGCCAGTACCCGCCGGAGCGGTGCGCAGATAGACGCGACCGGCGCCGTGACGGCCGGCGACGTCGTGATGCAGCGTGCGGCCCTCGCGCAGCGCGACGCGCGTCAGGTTGCGCTTCGCCGATTCGGTCGCCTTGCGGATCGCTTCCGGTACTTCGCGCGCCTTGCCGTGGCCGAAACCGACCCGGCCCTTCTGATCGCCGATCACGACCAGCGCCGCAAAGCCGAAGCGCTTGCCGCCCTTGACGACCTTCGCCACGCGATTGATGTGGACGAGCTTGTCGACGAACTCGCTGTCGCGCTCCTCGCGCTCCCTGCTCCGTTCGCGTCCGCCGCGTTCGCGTTCACCTGCCATGGTGTTTTCCAATCTCTAGGAGGCCTTACGCCTCTTTCCTTGTAATCGATCGATTCGTTTAGAAGCTCAATCCGCCTTCGCGCGCCGCATCCGCGAGCGCCTTGACGCGCCCGTGATAGATGTAGGCGCCGCGATCGAACACGACTTCCTTGACGCCCTTCTGCGCCGCGCGCTCGGCGAGCAGCTTGCCGACCGCCTTCGCCGCATCGATGTCGGCGCCGGTCTTGCCGGCGTCGCGCATGGTCTTCTCGAGCGACGAGGCGGAGGCGAGCGTCTCGCCCTTCTGGTCGTCGATGACCTGGGCGTAGATGTGCTTGGACGAGCGGAACACCGACAGCCGCGGACGGCCGCCTGCCGAGCGGCGAAGCGCAAGGCGCACGCGCTGCTTGCGCCGGGCATTCGTAACCTTGAGTGACATGACCGGCTCCGTTACTTCTTCTTGCCTTCCTTGCGGAAGATGAATTCGTTGGCGTACTTCACGCCCTTGCCCTTGTAGGGCTCCGGCGGACGGTAGGCGCGGATCTCGGCGGCGACCTGGCCGACGCGCTGCGGATCGTTGCCGGTGATCGTGATCTCGGTCGGCTTCGGCACCGCGATGGTGATGCCTTCCGGGATCGCGTAGACCACGTCGTGGCTGTAGCCGAGCGCGAGCTGCAGGTTCTTGCCCTGCATCGCGGCGCGGTAACCGACGCCGGTGATCTCGAGCTTCTTCTCGAAGCCCTTGGTGACGCCCTCGACGAGGTTGGCGACCTGCGCGCGCGCGGTGCCGTACATCGCCTGCGCGCGATTGGTCTTGACGCGCGGAGCGACCTTGACCTGGCCGTTCTCGAACTTCACCTCGACGTCGTCATGCACGACGAACTGAAGCTGGCCCTTCGGCCCCTTCACCTTCACCGTCTGGCCCTCGACGGTCGCCGTCACACCCGACGGGATCGCCACCGGCCGCTTGCCGATACGTGACATCGTAAAATCCTTCCTCAGAACACCGTGAAGAGAACTTCGCCGCCCACGTTGGCGTCGCGCGCCTCGTGGTCAGCCATGATTCCCTTCGGCGTCGACAACACCGAAATGCCGAGACCGTTGTTCACGCGCGGCAGGTTCTTCACCGAGGCGTAAACGCGGCGGCCCGGCTTCGACACCCGCTCGATCTCGCGGATGACGGGCTCGCCGTCGAAATACTTCAGCTCGATCTCGAGCTCGCTGCGGCCCGAGGCATGCTCGACGCTGGCGTAGCCGCGGATGTAGCCCTCGGACTTCAGCACTTCGAGCACGTTGGCGCGCATCTTCGAGCCGGGGCTCGAGACCTTGGACTTCGAACGCATCTGCGCGTTGCGGATGCGGGTGATGAGATCGCTGATCGGATCGTGCGTAGACATGGTTCCGACCCTCCCTTACCAGCTCGACTTCACGAGGCCGGGAACCAGGCCCTTGGAGCCGAGTTCACGCAGCGCGATGCGCGAGAGCTTGTTCTTGCGATAGTTCGAGCGCGGACGCCCGGTCAGCTCGCAACGGTTGCGGATGCGCGTCGGCGACGAGTTGCGCGGCATCTCGGCGAGCTTCAGCGTCGCCGCGAAGCGCTCTTCCATCGGCTTGGTCTTGTCGGCGATGATCGCCTTCAGCTTCTCGCGGCGCGGGCCGGCGTTCTTCGCCATCCGCTTGCGCCGGTTGTTCTTCTCGACTGAACTCTTCTTTGCCATGCTTGGCTCCTGAGTATCCGCGTTTGAGTGGCTTTGGCTCAGCTACTCACTGCCGGAACGGGAAATTGAAAGCGGTCAACAAGGCACGCGCCTCGTCGTCGGTCTTGGCGGTGGTGCAGACCGTGATGTCCATGCCACGCGCTTCCGAGACCTTGTCGAAGTCGATCTCGGGGAAAATGATGTGCTCCTTGATGCCGAGCGAGTAGTTGCCGCGGCCGTCGAAGCTCTTCGGGTTCAGGCCGCGGAAGTCGCGGACGCGGGGCAGCGCCACGTTCACCAGGCGGTCGATGAACTCGTACATATGGGCCTTGCGCAGCGTGACCTTGCAGCCGATCGGCTGGTTCTCACGCAGCTTGAAGGTCGCGATCGCGATCCGCGAATAGGTCACGATCGCCTTCTGGCCGGCGATCTGGGTCAGCTCGGCGGCGGCGGTCTCGGCCTTCTTGCGGTCGTTGACGGAATCGCCCACGCCCATGTTGAGCACGACCTTGTCGAGGCGCGGCACCTGCATCACGTTGGCATAACCGAACTTCTCGGTCATCATGCCGCGGATCTTCTTGTCGTACTCCGCGCGCAGACGCGGCGTGTAAGCTGTATCAGCCATCGATCTCTGCTCCCGAGCTCTTGGCAACACGAACCTTCTTGCCATCGGCCTGAATCTTGAACCCGATGCGGGTCGGCTTTCCGTCCTTGCCGACATACGCAATGTTGGAAAGGTCGATCGGCATCTCCTTGGAGATGATGCCGCCTTCCTGGGTCTGGGTCTGCTTCTGGTGACGCTTCACCATGTTGATGCCGCGAACGAGAGCCTTGTTCTCGTCCGGACGCACCTCGAACACCTCGCCGGTGCGACCCTTGTCGCGGCCGGTGAGCACCATCACCTTGTCGCCCTTGCGGATCTTGGCAGCCATCACAGCACCTCCGGCGCGAGCGAAATGATCTTCATGTGGTTCTTGGCGCGCAGCTCGCGCGGCACCGGCCCGAAGATACGGGTGCCGACCGGCTCGGACTGATTGTTGATCAGCACGGCGGCGTTGCGGTCGAAACGGATGACCGAACCGTCGGCGCGGCGGATGTCCTTGCGGACCCGGACCACGACGGCCTTCATCACGTCGCCCTTCTTCACCTTGCCACGCGGGATGGCTTCCTTGATCGACACAACGATAACGTCGCCCACGGTGGCATAGCGGCGCTTGGAACCTCCAAGAACCTTGATGCACATGACACGGCGTGCGCCAGAATTATCGGCCACGTCGAGGTTGGTCTGCATCTGAATCATTGATGCACCTCGTCCTCTTTCTGCGCTTTAGCGCGCTCAAAATTTCCCTGAATGACTTCGGCCAGGCCGAGGTAATCAGGCCGTTTTCTTGTGTTCGCCCCGGACCACGGTCCAGCGCTTCAGCTTCGAGATCGGCTTCGATTCCTCGATCCAGACCATGTCGCCCGGCTTGAACTGGTTGTTCTCGTCGTGCGCGTGGTAGTTCTTGGAACGGCGGATCGTCTTCTTGTAGATCGGGTGGGTGAAGCGGCGATCGACGCGCACCACGATGGTCTTGGCTTGCTTGTCGCTGACGACCACGCCCTGCAGAGTACGTTTCGGCATAGCAGGCCCCTTACTTCTTCTTCGCGCGCAGCTGCGCGGCGATGGTCTTGATACGAGCGATATCGCGGCGGGCTTCCCGCATCCGCGAGGTGTTCTCCAGCTGCCCGGTGGCGCGCTGGAAACGCAGGTTGAAGCGTTCCTTCTTCAGGTTAAGGACCGCGTCTTCCCGCTGGTCGTCGCTCATCGCGCGAATGTCTTCAACTTTCATCTCGGCCATGGCGATTACTCCGCAATGCGCGCAACGAAGCGCGTCTTGATCGGCAGCTTGGCGGCGGCGAGCGACAGCGCTTCCTTCGCGGTCTGCACCGGCACGCCGTCGATCTCGAACATCACGCGGCCCGGCTTGATCCGGACCACCCACAATTCCGGCGCACCCTTGCCGGAGCCCATGCGGACTTCGGCGGGCTTCTTCGACACCGGCACGTCCGGGAACACGCGGATCCAGACGCGGCCGGCGCGCTTCATGTGACGGGTCAGCGCGCGGCGGGCGGCTTCGATCTGACGGGCGGTGACGCGCTCAGGCTCCATCGCCTTCAGGCCGAACTGGCCGAACGCCAACGTCGCGCCAGAGGTCGCAACGCCGTGGATACGGCCCTTATGCGCCTTCCGGAACTTCGTTTTCTTAGGTTGCATCATGGCTTTAAGCCCTCAAATTCCTGCTTTGCCTCAAGCGGCGTCGCGGCGCGAACGCGGCGTGTTGTCGCCTTCCGCCATCTTCTTGTCCTGGGCCATCGGATCGTGCTCGAGGATCTCGCCCTTGAAGATCCAGACCTTGACGCCGCAGGTGCCGAAGGTCGTGAACGCGGTAGCAACGCCGTAGTCGACGTCGGCGCGCAGCGTGTGCAGCGGCACGCGACCTTCGCGGTACCACTCCATGCGCGCGATTTCGGCGCCGCCGAGACGGCCCGAGCAGTTGATGCGGATGCCCTCGGCGCCGAGACGCATCGCCGACTGCACGGCGCGCTTCATGGCGCGGCGGAACGCGACACGGCGCTCGAGCTGCTGGGCGATCGATTCAGCGACCAGGGTCGCGTCGAGCTCCGGCTTGCGGATTTCGACGATGTTGATCACGACGTCCGACGAGGTGATGTCGGCGACCTTCTTGCGCAGCTTGTCGATGTCGGCGCCCTTCTTGCCGATCACGACACCCGGACGGGCCGAATGGATCGTCACGCGGCACTTCTTGTGCGGACGCTCGATCACGATGCGGGCGACGGCCGCCTGCTTGAGCTCCTTGTGCAGGATCTCGCGGATCTTGACGTCCTCGTGCAGGAGCTTGCCGTATTCCTGCTTGCCGGCGAACCAACGGGAGTCCCAGGTCCGGTTGATGCCGAGACGCAGCCCGATTGGATTGATCTTTTGACCCATCGTCTTCTCCTGCGCCCTTCTTAGGCGCTTGCCTCGGCCTCGACCTGACGAACCACGATGGTCAGGTGCGAGAACGGTTTGAACACACGGCCCGAACGGCCACGGCCGCGCGGAGCAAAACGCTTCATCACGATGCCGTTGCCGACATGCGCCTCGGCGACGATCAGGTCGTCGACCTCGAGGTCATGGTTGTTCTCGGCGTTCGCGATCGCCGATTCCAGGCACTTCTTGACGTCGACCGCGATCCGCTTGCGCGAGAACTGCAGGTCGGCGAGCGCAGCGGACGCCTTGCGGCCGCGGATCAGCTGCGCCACCAGGTTCAGCTTCTGCGGGCTGACGCGCAGCATGCGGGCGACGGCCTTGGCCTCATTGTCCGCGAGGCTACGTTCGCGCTTTGGTTTGCTCATCGTCTATTCCTCAAGCCTTCTTGGCTTTCTTGTCGCCCGAGTGGCCGTGGAAGGTCCGGGTCGGCGAGAACTCGCCGAACTTGTGACCCACCATTTCCTCGTTGATCGCCACCGGCACATGCTTCTGGCCGTTGTAGACACCGAAGGTCAGGCCGACGAACTGCGGCAGGATGGTGGAGCGGCGGCTCCAGATCTTGATGACGTCGTGACGGCCGGACGCGCGGGCGGCATCTGCCTTCTTGAGCAGAGAACCCTCGACGAACGGGCCTTTCCAGACTGAACGAACCATGTCCGGCGTTCCTTACTTCTTCCGCTTGTGGCGGCTGAGGAGAATGAATTTGTTGGTCGACTTGTTGGTGCGGGTCTTCTTGCCCTTGGTCGGCTTGCCCCACGGAGTAACCGGGTGGCGACCGCCCGAGGTACGACCTTCACCACCGCCGTGCGGATGGTCGATCGGGTTCATGACGACGCCGCGGTTGTGCGGACGCCAGCCGAGCCAGCGGGTACGACCGGCCTTGCCGATCGAGATGTTCATGTGATCCGGGTTCGAGACCGCGCCGATGGTGCCGCGGCAACGGCCGTGCACGAGACGCTGCTCGCCCGAGTTCAGGCGGACGATCACGTAGTCCTGGTCGCGGCCGACGATCTGGGCGTAGGTACCGGCCGAGCGCGCCAGCTGGCCGCCCTTGCCGATCTTCAGCTCGATGTTGTGCACGATCGTGCCGACCGGCATGTTGCCGAGCGGCATGACGTTGCCCGGCTTCACGTCGACGTAGTTGCCGGCGACAACGGTGTCGCCCGCGGCGAGGCGCTGCGGCGCCAGGATGTAGGCGAGCTCGCCGTCCTGATACTTGATCAGCGCGATGAACGCGGTGCGGTTCGGATCATACTCGAGCCGCTCCACGACCGCCGGCATGTCCACCTTGTCGCGGCGGAAGTCGACGGTGCGGTAGGCCTTCTTGTGGCCGCCGCCGCGGAAACGCACGGTGATGCGACCGGTGTTGTTGCGACCGCCATTGCCGAGCTTGCCCTCGGTCAGGGTCTTCACCGGCTTGCCCTTGTAGAGCGCCGAACGATCGACCATGACCAGCTGGCGCTGGCCCGGCGTCGTGGGATTAAAGGTTTTCAATGCCATCGTCGTTGCGCCTTATAGTCCGGTAGTCACGTCGATGCGGTGGCCCTCTTCCAGGGTCACGATCGCGCGCTTGGTGTCCGACTGCGAGCCGAGATTGCCGCGGAACACCTTGGTCTTGCCCTTGCGAACGAGAGTGTTGACGCTCTTCACCTTGACGTCGAACAGCTTCTCGACCGCTTCCTTGATCTGCGGCTTGGTCGCCTTGCCGGCGACCTTGAACAGCACCTTGTTGTGCTCGGAGGCGAGCGTCGCCTTTTCCGTCACGACCGGCGAGATGATGACGTCGTAGTGGCGCGGATCGATGTTCTTCATTTGAAGCGCGCCTCCAGCGCATCAACCGCAGCCTTGGTCAGAACGAGCTTGTGGCGGCGGAGAATGTCGTAGACGTTGATGCCCTGGATCGGCAGCACGTCGATGTTCGGGATGTTGCGGGCCGCGGTCGCGAAACCGGCGTTCAGCTCGGCGCCGTCGATGATCAGCGCATTGGTCAAGCCGAGACCGGAGAAGTGACCGAGCAGCGCCTTGGTCTTGGCGGCCTCGAGCTGCGCATTGTCGATCACGATCAACCCGCCGTCCTTGGCCTTGGCCGACAGCGCATGCTTCAGCGCGAGCGCCCGCACCTTCTTCGGCAGGTCGGTCGCATGGGAGCGAACCACCGGACCGAACGCACGGCCACCGCCGCGGAACTGCGGCACGCGGGCCGAGCCGTGACGGGCGCCGCCGGTGCCCTTCTGCTTGTACATCTTCTTGCCGGTGCGCCAGACGTCGGCGCGGCCCTGGGCCTTGTGCGTGCCGGCCTGACGCTTGTTCAGCTGCCACTGCACGCAGCGCTGAATGATGTCGGCGCGGGGCTCGAGACCGAAGATCGCGTCCGAGAGCTCGACGGATCCGGCGTCCTTGCCTTCAAGGGTCGTGACTTTCAGTTCCATCTCACGCGCCCTCCTTCTCGGCGGCAGCCTCGGCGACTTCGCCGCCGGCAACCTTGAACTTGCCGGGCTTCGGGGCTTCCTTCGGCAGCGGCTTCTTGACCGCGTCGCGCACCGAGATCCAGCCGCCCTTGGAGCCGGGAACGGCGCCTTCGACGAGGATCAGGCCGCGCTCGACGTCGGTCTGCACCACGCGCAGATTGAGCGTGGTGATGCGGTCGACGCCCATGTGGCCGGGCATCTTCTTGTTCTTCCAGGTCTTGCCGGGGTCCTGACGGCCACCGGTCGAACCGATCGAACGGTGCGAGATCGACACACCGTGGGTGGCGCGCAGACCGCCGAAATTCCAGCGCTTCATGCCGCCGGCAAAGCCCTTACCGATCGAGGTGCCGGTCACGTCGACGAACTGGCCGACCACGAAATGGTCCGCCTGGATCTCCGCGCCGACCGGGATCAGCGCGTCCTCGGACACGCGGAACTCGGCGACCTTGCGCTTCGGCTCGACCTTGGCGACCGCGAACTGGCCGCGTTCGGCCTTGGGCATGTACACGGTCTTGCGGGCGCCGGAGCCGAGCTGAAGGGCGACATAGCCGTTCTTCTCGGTCGTGCGGTGGCCCAGCACCTGGCAGTTGCCCAACTTCAGCACGGTCACAGGGATATGCTCGCCGGTCTCCGTAAAGACCCGCGTCATCCCGACCTTCTGTGCGATCACTCCGGAGCGCATCGGCGTGCTTCCTGTCTTTCTGTCCGCAAGCGGCGGACGTAAAAATCCAAAACCTTAGAGCTTGATCTCGACGTCGACACCGGCGGCCAGGTCGAGCTTCATCAGCGCATCGACGGTCTGCGGGGTCGGGTCGACAATGTCGAGGAGGCGCTTGTGGGTGCGCATCTCGAATTGCTCGCGGCTCTTCTTGTCAACGTGCGGCGAACGGTTGACGGTGAACTTCTCGATGCGGGTCGGCAGCGGAATCGGTCCGCGAACCTGCGCACCGGTGCGCTTCGCCGTGTTCACGATCTCACGGGTCGACGTATCGAGGATTCGATGGTCGAACGCCTTGAGACGGATGCGAATATTTTGGCCGTTCATTGCCGAACTCTTTCTTTAGTGGGTGGCGAGTAGCGAATAGCGAATGGTGACCCACCCGCTACTCGCCATTCCCTATTCGCGTATTACTCGATGATGGCGGCGACGACGCCGGCGCCGACGGTGCGGCCGCCTTCGCGGATCGCGAAGCGCAGCTTCTCTTCCATCGCGATCGGCACGATCAGGTGCACTTCCATCGCGATGTTGTCGCCCGGCATCACCATCTCGGTGCCTTCCGGCAGATGCACGACACCGGTCACGTCGGTGGTGCGGAAGTAGAACTGCGGACGGTAGTTGGTGAAGAACGGGGTGTGACGACCGCCCTCTTCCTTGGTGAGGATGTAGGCCTCAGCCTTGAACTTGGTGTGCGGCTTGACCGAACCGGGCTTGCACAGCACCTGGCCACGCTCGACTTCCTCGCGCTTGGTGCCGCGGAGCAGCGCACCGATGTTGTCGCCGGCCTGGCCCTGATCGAGCAGCTTGCGGAACATTTCGACGCCGGTGACGATGGTCTTCTGGGTGTCGCGGATACCGACGATCTCGATTTCCTCGCCGACCTTGATCACGCCGCGCTCGACACGGCCGGTGACGACGGTGCCGCGGCCCGAGATCGAGAACACGTCTTCAACCGGCATCAGGAACGGCTGGTCGATCGGACGCTCCGGCTGCGGGATGTACTCGTCGACATTGCGCATCAGCTCGAGGATGGCGTCGTGGCCGAGCTTCTTGTCCTTGTCTTCGAGGGCGGCGAGCGCCGAGCCCTTGATGATCGGGATCTTGTCGCCCGGGAATTCGTACTTCGAGAGCAGCTCGCGGACTTCGAGCTCGACGAGCTCGAGCAGCTCCGGATCGTCGACCATGTCGCACTTGTTGAGGAACACGACAAGCGCCGGCACGCCGACCTGGCGGGCGAGCAGGATGTGCTCGCGGGTCTGCGGCATCGGGCCGTCAGCGGCCGACACGACCAGGATCGCGCCGTCCATCTGGGCAGCGCCGGTGATCATGTTCTTCACGTAGTCGGCGTGGCCGGGGCAGTCGACGTGGGCGTAGTGGCGGTTCTGCGTCTCGTACTCGACGTGAGCGGTCGAGATCGTGATGCCGCGCGCCTTCTCTTCCGGCGCCTTGTCGATCTGGTCGTAGGCGGTGAACGTCGCGCCGCCGGTTTCTGCAAGCACCTTGGTGATCGCTGCGGTCAGCGAGGTCTTGCCATGGTCGACGTGACCGATGGTGCCGATGTTGCAGTGGGGCTTGTTACGCTCGAATTTTGCTTTGGCCATTTGACTCTCCGTTCAGTCGTTAGTGCTAACCAACGACAATCAAGCAAACTTTTTCTGGACTTCAGCCGACACGTTCGCCGGAGCTTCGGCGTAGTGATCGAACTGCATCGTGAAGGTCGCGCGTCCCTGGCTCATCGAGCGCAGGTTGTTCACGTAACCGAACATGTTCATGAGCGGCACCATCGCGTTGATGACGTTGGCGTTGCCGCGCATGTCTTGGCCCTGGATCTGGCCGCGCCGGGAATTCAGGTCGCCGATGACCGAACCGGTGTAGTCTTCCGGGGTCACCACTTCGACCTTCATGATCGGCTCGAGCAGAACGGACTTGCCCATCTGCAGCGCCTCGCGGAAGCAGGCGCGCGTGGCGATTTCGAAGGCCAGTGCCGACGAGTCGACGTCGTGGAACTTGCCGTCGATCAGTTGCACCTTGACGTCGACGATCGGGAAGCCCGCGACCACGCCGGAGGACAGCACGCTCTCGAGACCCTTTTCGACGCCGGGGATGTATTCCTTCGGCACCGCGCCGCCGACGATCTTCGATTCGAACTCGTAGCCCTTCCCAGCTTCGTTCGGCTCGACGATGATGGTCACGGCCGCGAACTGGCCGGTACCGCCGGTCTGCTTCTTGTGGGTGTAGCTGTGCTCGACCCGCTTGGTGACACGCTCACGGAACGCCACCTGCGGCGCGCCGATGTTGGCGTCGACCTTGTAGGTGCGCTTGAGGATGTCGACCTTGATGTCGAGATGCAGTTCGCCCATGCCCTTGAGGATGGTCTGGCCGGACTCGTGGTCGGTCGTCACGCGGAAGGACGGATCCTCCGCGGCGAGCTTGGCCAGCGCCACGCCCAGCTTCTCCTGGTCGGCCTTCGACTTCGGCTCGATCGCGATCTCGATCACCGGCTCCGGGAATTCCATCTTCTCGAGGATGACCGGATTGTTGGGATCGCACAGCGTGTCACCGGTGCGCGCTTCCTTCAGGCCGGCCAGCGCGACGATGTCGCCGGCATAGGCTTCCTTGATGTCCTCGCGGTTGTTCGCATGCATCAGCAGCATCCGCCCGATCCGCTCCTTCTTCTCGCGGGTCGAGTTGATGACGCCGGTGCCCGAGGCCAGGATGCCCGAGTAGATGCGGCAGAAGGTGATGGTGCCGACGAAGGGGTCGTCCATGATCTTGAACGCGAGCAGCGCCAGCGGCTCCTTGTCGTCCGCCTTGCGCACGACCTCGTTGCCGTCCTCGTCGGTGCCCTTGATCGCGGGCACGTCGATCGGCGACGGCAGATAGTCGACGACGGCGTCGAGCAGCGGCTGCACGCCCTTGTTCTTGAACGCGGAGCCGCACAGCACCGGATAGAACGCGCCGGTCAGCACGGCCTTGCGGATCAGGCGCTTCAGGGTCGCCTCGTCCGGCTCCTTGCCGTCGAGGAAGGCAGCCAAAGCGTCGTCGTCGAGCTCGACGGCAGCTTCCACCATCTTCTCGCGATATTCCTTGGCCTGCTCGACCAGATCTTCCGGGATGTCGACATAGTCGAACTTGGCGCCGAGCGATTCATCGTTCCAGATGACGCCCTTCATCTTCACGAGGTCGACGAGACCCTTGAAGTTGTTCTCGGCACCGATCGGAAGCTGGATCGCGATCGGCTTGGCGCCGAGGCGGTCGACGATGTCGGCGAGGCACTTGAAGAAGTCGGCGCCGGTCTTGTCCATCTTGTTGGCGAAGACGATGCGCGGAACCTTGTACTTGTCGCCCTGGCGCCAGACGGTCTCGGTCTGCGGCTCGACGCCCTGGTTGGAGTCGAGAACGCAAACGGCGCCGTCGAGCACGCGCAGCGAACGCTCGACTTCAATGGTGAAGTCGACGTGGCCGGGCGTGTCGATGATGTTCAGGCGCTTGCCGTTCCAGAACGCGGTGGTGGCAGCCGAGGTGATCGTGATGCCACGCTCCTGCTCCTGCTCCATCCAGTCCATCGTCGCGGCACCTTCGTGCACTTCGCCGATCTTGTGGCTCTTGCCGGTGTAATAGAGGATGCGCTCGGTGGTCGTGGTCTTGCCGGCGTCGATATGCGCCATGATACCGAAGTTGCGGTAGTCCTCGATGGCATGTTGGCGGGGCATGAGACTGTTCCTTAAATTCCGTTGTTCGCCTTACCAGCGATAGTGCGAGAACGCGCGGTTGGCTTCCGCCATCCGGTGCACGTCTTCACGCTTCTTGACCGCGTTGCCGCGATTGTTCGAGGCGTCGAGCAGCTCCGCCGAGAGGCGCTCCGTCATGGTCTTCTCGTTGCGCTCACGGGCGGCCGAGATCAGCCAGCGGATGCCGAGCGCCTGACGGCGCACCGAACGGACTTCGACCGGAACCTGATAGGTCGCACCGCCGACGCGGCGGGAACGAACCTCGATGGTCGGCATCACGTTCTCGAGCGCCTGCTCGAACACGCCGAGCGGGTTCTGCTTGGTCTTGGTCTCGATCATGCCGAGCGCACCGTAGACGATGTTTTCGGCAACCGACTTCTTCCCGGCGTACATCACCGAGTTCATGAACTTCGTAATGATGATGTTCCCGAACTTCGGGTCCGGAAGAACTTCACGCTTCTCAGCAGAATGGCGACGCGACATCTGATCGTTTCCCGCTTACTTCGGACGCTTCGCGCCGTACTTCGAACGGCGCTGCTTACGGTTCTTGACGCCCTGGGTATCCAGCACGCCGCGGAGGATGTGGTAGCGCACGCCGGGCAAGTCCTTGACGCGGCCGCCGCGGATCATGACCACCGAGTGCTCCTGGAGGTTATGGCCTTCACCCGGGATGTAGCCGATCACCTCGAAGCCGTTGGTCAGGCGCACCTTGGCGACCTTACGAAGCGCCGAGTTCGGCTTCTTCGGGGTCGTGGTGTAGACGCGCGTGCACACGCCGCGCTTCTGCGGCGACTGCTGCAGCGCCGGCACCTTCTTACGTGACTTCTGCACTTCACGCGGATTTGCGATCAGCTGGTTGATCGTCGGCATGTAGCCTTCACCCTTTAGTTCGCGAAGCCTTGAATGGCCCCGCCAATTCTTCTCGGGAAAAGCCGTCCCGTACGGCCCGCTCGACGCGGTAGAAATACCCGCGCAAAGCGAAATCGCGCCAACCACTCATCGCTGAGCGGAAAGCGCTTCGACGCCACAGAGGACCGCGATCCCGAACCGTTCAGCGCTCGCTGTCCGGTCCGCCACCGAGGTCATGCATCCGAATTCACTCTCAAGAGGACGTGCTCAAGAGAACTAATATCGTCCTGGCATTGCCTAGCTATCATCGACAGCGTTTGAGCGGCATTCGTCGAGGTTGGTGCCCGTCCGGCGCCTGAAAAGGGACCTTCGGGTGTTCCGTTCCGACGCTGGCGTAGCTCACCGCCTGTCGTTAAGTGGGCGCCTTGTATAATCGAGAGATAGTGAAGTCAAGCAAAACGACAAGCAAAGAAACGCCTCTGCCGCTTGCGTATTTCGCATTTCATCAGCGCTCGTCAGGCGACGGATTGTGACAGCCTCCGTGCCTCCCCTCACCTCGATCCGAATCTCCGGCGCGGGAGCGGAATCATATTTAACCCGGATAAAATATGATCAGAAACAATTCTCCCCAACTTAGTCCTGAATGCAAATTTCGAAACTAAGCCTTTATTTGCCATTCGCAGCGCAAAAATCGGGGTCTACGGCCACGGAACCCCTTATGCGC
This sequence comes from Bradyrhizobium mercantei, assembly GCF_001982635.1. Lineage (GTDB taxonomy): Bacteria > Pseudomonadota > Alphaproteobacteria > Rhizobiales > Xanthobacteraceae > Bradyrhizobium > Bradyrhizobium mercantei. The sequence continues at coordinate 573,021 of NZ_MKFI01000001.1, forward strand.
TACACCGACATCGCGATCATCGGCGGAGGTCTTGCGGGCTCGACCGCAGCCGCGATGCTCGGCCGTGCCGGGATACCGACCCTCCTGATAGACCCCCACCAGGTCTATCCGTTCGATTTCCGCGTCGAAAAGATCAGCGGCGACCTCCAGCTCGAGCGATTCGGCAGGACCGGCCTCGCCGAATCCGTGCTCCGTTCGGCGACGCTGGACGGCGAAAACTGGATCGCGCGATTCGGCCACCTGCTCGACCGGCAGCCGAGCCGGCAATACGGCATCATGTACGACGATCTGATCGCCGCGATTCGGAACGAAATCGCGGGACCGGCGGAGTTCATCTGCAACAAGGTGGTCGATGTCGCGACCAGCTCCGAACGGCAGAAGATCGTGCTTTCCCGCGGAGAGGAGATCTCGGCGCGCCTCGTGGTGCTCGCCAACGGCCTGAACGTCGGCCTGCGCCGGATGCTCGGCATCGAGCGGCTGGTCACGAGCCACTGCCACTCGATCTCGCTCGGCTTCGATTTCGTCCCCGTCGGCCGCCCCGCCTTCCCGTTCGCGGCCATGACCTATTTCTCGGAGCGGCCGAGCGACCGCATCCCCTACATCACGCTGTTTCCGGTCGGGAACCGGATGCGCGCCAACCTCTTCACATACCGCCCGGCCGACGATCCCTGGCTGCGGGCGATGCGCCGCAACCCGGTCGAGACGCTGAACGCCGCGCTGCCGCGGCTGCGCCGGCTCACCGGCGAGTTCGACGTCGCCGGCGACATCAAGATCAGGCCCGCCGACGTCTATGTCAGCACCGGCTATCGGCAGGCCGGCGTCGTGCTGGTCGGCGATGCCTTCGCCAGCACCTGCCCGGTCACCGGCACCGGGACCGACAAGGTGTTCACCGACGTCGCCCAGCTCTGCAACGTCCACATCCCGGCCTGGCTCGCGACCGACGGCATGGGCGAGGAGAAGATCACCGCGTTCTACGACGATCCGGTCAAGACGGAGTGCGACGCCTGGTCGAACGCCAAGGCGTACAGCTTCCGTGAAATCTCGATCGGCAGCGGGCCCTACTGGCAGGCCCAGCGCTGGGCGCGCTTCCTTGGCTATCTCGGACGGGGCTCGCTACGCCGGCTGCAACGCCCGCAGGCGTCACCGGCACGGCCGGCCGATCACTTCCGGCAACGTCCGCACGCCGCCGACCGGGCGTAGCGCGCGAAGGTCACCGGCGACGCGGCGCAGGCGTCACGGCCTCCTCGTCATCGCCCTCGTCATCTTCGTCTTCGTCTTCGTCCTCATCCTCGTCGTCGTCTTCATCGTCCGCGTCGTCGTCATCCTCGTCGTCCGCGTCGTGATGGAGACCCTGGTCGTCCCACAGCTTGCGGTAGACGCCATTCTGGGCCAGCAGCGCCTCGTGCGAGCCGCGCTCGATCGCCCGGCCGCCTGAGATCACGATGATCTCGTCCATTTCGACCACCGAGGTCAGGCGATGCGTCGACCAGATCATGGTGCGGCCCTCGGCGACCTTGAGTAGCGTACGGTTAATCGCCGCCTCGGTGGTCTGGTCGAGCGCCGAGGTCGCCTCGTCGAGCAGCAGCACCGACGGGTTGCGGATGATGGCGCGCGCGATCGCGATGCGCTGGCGCTGTCCGCCCGACAGGGTATCGCCGCGCTCGCCGACCGGCGTGTCGTAGCGCTGCGGCAGGCTCATGATGTAGCGGTGGATCTCGGCCTTCCGGGCGGCGTCCTCGACCTCGGCGTCGGTTGCCCCCTCCTTGCCGAGCCGGATGTTCTCGCGGATCGACATGTTGAACAGCATGTTCTCCTGGAACACGACCGCCATGTTCGCCCGCAACGATTCGCGCGTCACCCGGCGGATGTCGACGCCGTCGATCGCGACGCGGCCCTCGTCCGGCACGTAGAGCCGCAGGATCAGGTTGATCAGCGTGCTCTTGCCGGAGCCGCTCGGACCGACGATCGCGATGCTCTTGCCGGCGTTGAGCTTGAGGCTGAGATTGTCGAGCACCGGCGTCTGCGCTCCCTCATACTGGAAGGTGACGCGGTCGAAGGAGATGTCATTGGTGATGCGCGGCAGATCCGGCGCACCCGGGCGGTCGGCGCCGCGGGTCGGCTCGTCGAGCAACTCCTGGATGTGCCGCACCGCGGCCGCCGACTGGATCGACACCGGGATGAAATGCATGAGATGGGCGATGTTGTACGACACCTCCCAGAATGCGCTCTCGAAGGTCACGAAGGTGCCGACCGTGATCTGGCCCTTGGTGGCGAGATAGGCGCCGATCGCCAGCACCACGAGGTGCAGCAGCAGCACCGCGATGGTGACGGTGCGCTCCACCATGGTCGACAGGAACATCGCCGAGGCGGCCTTGGCGCGGACGTCGCGGTTGCGCAGCGTGAACCAGCCGAGCGCCCGGCGCTGCAGGTTGAACGCCTTCACCACCGCCTGCGCGGCGACGTTCTCCTGCACGGTTCCGAGCAGCGCGGCTTCGTTCTGCTTCTGCTCGTAATTGGCCTGCACCGCCTTCGGCGTCAGGATGCGCGGACCGATCAGCGTGATCGGAAACACCAGCAGCGCAACCGCCGCGAGCTGCCAGTTCAGGAACAGCATCAGGATGATGCCGGCGATCAGTTCGAAACCGGGCAGCGCCGCGCTGTTGGCGAAGGTCTTGACCGAGCCCTCGAAGGCCGACAGGTCGATCGAGAAGCGCGACAGGATCTCGCCCCGCTTGGTGCGCGCGAAATAGGCCGATGGCAGGTTCTGGACGTGCTCGAAGATCCGGGTCCGGACGTCGGCGATGATGCCAGCGCCGAGCCGCGCGTCCCAGCGCTCGTACCAGACCGCGATGATCGAGGTGACGATGCCGGCCACCGCGAGCACCCCGAGGATCTTGTAGAGCGCCTGGAAATCCTCCTCGCCGAGCGCGTCGTCGATCAGGAATTTCAGGCTGAGCGGCATGATGACGTTGAACAACGTCTCGACCAGCACGCCGATGGTGACGAAGGCGAGCGGCTTCCTGTAGTTCGCCAGGATCGGCCTGATGAAGCCGAAGATCGTCGACAGCGCGCCGGCGGCTTCCTTGGCGGTGAAGACGACGAGGTCCTCGTCATCGTCGTCGTCGAGCTCGAACTCGTCGTCGTCGTCCTCATCCTCGTCGTCGTCAGCCGGCGCGGCCGGCTTTGCAGCGGCGGTCGCCGCGGGCGGACCGGCCACGGCTGCGGGCTTCTTCTTCAGCTCGGGATCGTCGGCCGCCGCTTTGGTCGGATCGTCTGATGCAGGAGGTCTGGACGCCATGAAACCAACCGATGCTCCACGGCCGGCATGACCGCAAATCAAAACCGCAGCGGCGAACGCTGCGGCGGCGATCCTATGCGATCAGGATGAATTCGGCAAAGCGTTTGGAACGGCCGGCGCGCGCCACACGCTGCCGTCGATTCGCCATCACGGCATCGCCGCGTTTGACAGTTGGTTGACGCAAGGCCGATCGCCTTGCGCCAGGTGCCGCTCGTCGTGGCCGCCGTTAGTCGTCGAGGTCGGTATCGACCTTGTCGAAGAAGGAATAGCGCAGGCTGTCGGAGTCGGCGTACCACTGCCCCGGCCCCTTGTTGGCGGCCAACGTCAGCGTCCACAGCGCGTCGGTGCAGTCGCGGCGGTGCATCGACAGGTCGAAGCCGTTGCCGAAGAACAGTTCCGACCACTCCCACCAGGTGCCGAGTTTCTTCACCCCGCGCAGCAGGTCGTAGCGATCGATCACCGCAGGCGCCATGTCCGAGGTCACCGACGCGAACACCACACCGGTCTTGACCACGCGGTTGAGCTCACGCACCCCGCGCACGACCTGTCGCTCGCCGAGATGGCACAACGAGGTCTCGAACACGAAGTCGAACTCGTTGTCCTTGAACGGCATGTCGGCGATCGAGCCGAGCTTGTTGTACTTCCTGAGCGCCTTCGGCGTCTTGCCGTGGATGTAGCGGTTGTTCTCGATGCCCCAGGCATCGATACCCCGCTCGCGCAGCGCGCCGACCAATTCGCCGCTGGCGGAGCCGGCGATCAGGAGCTTGTAACCCTTCGCCCTGCCCCACACCGTCTTGATCAGGTCGGTCAGATAGGCCGGGTCGGTGAAATCGCGCCAGACTTCGCTGTAGGGACCGACGCCGCGATAATTCTCGAAATAGCTGCGGTCGATCTTGTCGGACAGCGTGCCCTCGTCCTGCGCGCGGGTGCGGCGCAGCCGCATCATCTCGGTGACGATGATGTCGGTCGCGGCATCGGAGGAATCGAGCAGCCCGTTCAGCGTCGAATCGAACAGATAGTCGCCGACCACCACGAGGCCGGGATGCTCCTTCGGCTCAGGACGGTGATTGGTCATGACATCGCGCACCGGCAGGCCGCCCGGCAGCGCGTTGACCGACGACAGCCAGCGGTGGGTCTTGCCCTCGAGAAAATGCTCGCGCGCATCGCCGAGCGCGGCCGGCAGCGACTTCAGCGCGGCGTCGATCAGTTCCTCGTCGCTGAGATTGGCGAAGGCGAGCGCGTCGGAGCCCGCGATCAGCCAGTTCAGCACGCCGTGCTTGCCGACGTCGTGGCGCGCGCCCTCATTGTAGACGCAGCAGCCGCCGAACGCCTCCGACATGAACCAGGCACCCGGGATCTTCTCGCCCCAGAACGGCTCGTCGAACAGGATCGAGACCCGCAGATAATGCGCGGGGCGATCGAAATAGGCGACGTGCTTGACCATCGACTTGCGCAACGTCTCGCCGTCCCAGCGCATGGTTGCAAGCCAGGAGTGCGGCAGGCAGACCAGCACGAGGTCGAAGTCGCGCGTCTCCGGCCCCTTGCCGTTCATCATGTTGAGCTGGTAGCGGCCGTCGGCAGTCTTGCCGACCTTGAGAACGCGATGGTTGAGCTGGATGTCGGCGTTGACCTCCGAGCGCAGGCAATCGACCAGCTGCTCGTTGCCGTTCTGGATCGAATACAGGCCGATATAGCCGTCGACATCCATCACGTAGTTCTTCAGCGCGTTGAGGCCGTTGGTGTTGTGGCTCTCGGTCGCGATGTCGGAGCGCGCCATCACCTTGAAGAAGCGCTTGGCGGTCGCGTCCTCGACCTCCTCGTCGAGGATCTGCTCGGCGGTCTTGTAGGCCCACGGGTGCTCGTTGTCGTGGGCGCCGATGCCCTCGTAATATTCGTGCGGCGACACCAGGTCGCTGCAGCGCTTGCGGAACGCCTCGATCGCGGCCGCGGTCTTCGCGCCGTATTTGCGGCGCATGCCGGGGACGTCGGCCAGCAGCTCGCCGTCGAGCTGCACCTGCTCGGCATCCATCGGGATCGTCTGCAGGCCGAAATGCTGGATCAGCTCGCGCAGCGGGTCGGGTCCCGTCATCGAGTAATCGTAGATCTCGGCGACGCCGGCTTCATACATCGCCGGCGCGGAGTCGAATTTGCGCGTGACGATCTTGCCGCCGAGGCGATTGGACGCCTCGAAGATCGTGATGCGACAGAGGTCGCCGAGTTTGCGCTTCAGATACCAGGCGCTCATCAGCCCCCCGGGGCCGCCGCCTACAATAGCCAAGTCGAGCATATGGATTCCGTCGTCTCCGGCGCGAGCCAAACAGCCGGTCTAAGTCACCCTAGCAAAAGCACTTTTTTGCCTGAAGGGAAGATGAACAAACTGCGTCCCTGCACCGCAGCAGGGAAAGAAAGCAGCAAAAAGGCCGGCAAAACGCCGGCCTTCTCGCCATACCCGTAGTCTTGCGGATGCCTATTCCGCGGGCGGCAGCGCCAGCGGCTCCGCTTCCGGGGCCGTCGGCACGATCGCCGCCTGCTGCTTCTCGCGCTCGTCGAGGATCAGCTTGTCGCGCTTGACCGCGACCTCGCGGATCCGCGCCATCGAGGCGCCGGTGCCGGCCGGGATCAGGCGGCCGACAATGACGTTCTCCTTGAGGCCTTCGAGCGGGTCCACCTTGCCGTTGACGGCAGCTTCGGTGAGCACGCGCGTGGTCTCCTGGAACGACGCCGCCGAGAAGAAGGAGCGGGTCTGCAAGCTCGCCTTGGTGATGCCGAGCAGAACCGGCGTACCCGTGGCGGGCTTCTTGCCCTCCTCCTTGGCCTTGGTGTTGAGCGCGTCGAACTCGATCTTGTCGACCTGCTCGCCCGAGATCATGTCGGTGTCGCCCTGATCGGTGACTTCGACCTTCTGCAGCATCTGACGGACAATCACCTCGATGTGCTTGTCGTTGATGAGCACGCCCTGCAACCGGTAGACCTCCTGGATTTCGTTGACCAGATAGGCAGCGAGTTCCTCGATGCCCTTGATCGCCAGGATGTCGTGCGGCGCCGGATTGCCTTCGACGATGAAATCGCCCTTTTCGACGATGTCGCCGTCCTGAAGGTGGATGTGCTTGCCCTTCGGGATCAGGTACTCGCGCGGCTCCTCGGTCTTGTCCATCGGCTCGATCGAGATGCGGCGCTTGTTCTTGTAGTCGCGGCCGAAGCGGATCGTTCCCGCGGTCTCCGCGATGATCGCCGCATCCTTCGGCTTGCGAGCCTCGAACAGTTCCGCCACCCGCGGCAGACCGCCGGTGATGTCACGCGTCTTGGCGCTCTCGGTCGAGATACGCGCCAGGATGTCGCCGGGCATCACCTTCGCGCCGACGTCGACCGACAGAATGCCATCGACCGACAGCATGTAGCGGGCATCGCCGCCACGCGCGAGCTTCAGCACCTTGCCGTCCTTGCCCTTGACCACGATGGCCGGACGCAGGTCCGAACCGCCGCGCGTCGTGCGCCAGTCGATGACCACGCGCTTGGCGATACCGGTCGATTCGTCGAGCGTCTCCGAGATCGACTGGCCCTCGACCAGATCCTCGAAACCGATCGTGCCCTCGACTTCGGTGAGGACCGGGCGGGTATAGGGGTCCCACTCGGCGATGCGCTGGCCACGCTTGACCATGTCGCCTTCGTCGACGTGCATTTTCGAACCGTACTGAATACGGTGGGTTGCACGCTCGGTGCCGTCGGCATCGACGATCGCGACGACCATGTTGCGCACCATCGCGACCAGGTTGCCTTCGCTGTTGCGGGCGATGGCCTTGTTCCTGATCACGATCTTGCCGTCGAAGTTCGATTCGACGAACGACTGCTCGTTGAGCTGGGCGGCGCCGCCGATGTGGAACGTGCGCATCGTCAGCTGCGTGCCGGGCTCACCGATCGACTGCGCCGCGATGACGCCGACGGCCTCACCGTGGTTGACCGGGGTGCCGCGGGCCAGGTCGCGGCCGTAGCACTTGGCGCAGATGCCGTTGATCAGCTCGCAGGTCAGCGCCGAGCGGATCTTCACTTCCTGGATGCCGGCCTGCTGGATCGCGTCGACATGGCTCTCCTCCATCAACGTGTCGCGCTTGATGATGACCTCGTTGGTGGCGGGATCGCGCACGTCATCGCAGGCCGTGCGGCCCAGGATGCGCGAGCCGAGCGAGGCGACCACGGTGCCGGCGTCGACGATGGCGCGCATCTTGATGCCGAGCGTGGTGCCGCAATCGGTCTGCGTGATGATGCAGTCCTGCGCGACGTCGACCAGACGGCGGGTCAGGTAGCCCGAGTTCGCGGTCTTCAACGCGGTGTCCGCGAGGCCCTTGCGGGCGCCGTGGGTCGAGTTGAAGTACTCGAGCACCGACAGACCTTCCTTGAAGTTGGAAATGATCGGCGTCTCGATGATCTCGCCCGACGGCTTGGCCATCAGGCCGCGCATGCCGGCGAGCTGGCGCATCTGGGCCGGCGAACCACGCGCACCGGAGTGCGCCATCATGTAGATCGAGTTGATGTCGGCATCCGCGCCCGCCGCCGTCTTCTTGGTGGACGAGATCTCCTTCATCATCGCCTTGGCGACTTCTTCACCGGCCTTCGACCAGGCGTCGACGACCTTGTTGTACTTCTCGCCATGGGTGATCAGGCCGTCATTGTACTGCTGCTCGAAATCCTTCGCCAGCGTACGGGTCTGGTCCACGATCTTCCACTTCGACGCCGGCACGACCATGTCGTCCTTGCCGAACGAGATGCCCGCCTTGAAGGCGTTGTAGAAGCCGAGCGCCATGATGCGGTCGCAGAAGATCACCGTCTCCTTCTGACCGCAGTGACGGTAGACCTGGTCGATCACGCCGGAGATCTCGCGCTTGGTCATCAGCTTGTTGATGATGTCGTACGAGATCTTGGTGCTCTTCGGCAGCAGGTTGCCGAGCATGACGCGGCCCGCGGTGGTTTCGATCCACCGCTTCGACATCTTGCCTTCCTCGTCCATGCCTTCCCACCGGTACTTGATCTTGGTGTGGAGGTGGATGACCTTCGAGTGCAGCGCGTGCTCGAGCTCGGCCATGTCGCCGAAGATCTTGCCCTCGCCGGGCAGGCCTTCGCGCATGATCGAGACGTAGTAGAGGCCGAGCACGATGTCCTGCGACGGCACGATGATCGGCTGGCCGTTCGCCGGATGCAGGATGTTGTTGGTCGACATCATCAGGACGCGCGCTTCCAGCTGCGCTTCGAGCGACAGCGGAACGTGCACGGCCATCTGGTCGCCGTCGAAGTCGGCGTTGAAGGCGGCGCAGACCAGCGGATGCAGCTGGATCGCCTTGCCCTCGATCAGCACCGGCTCGAACGCCTGGATGCCCAGACGATGCAGCGTCGGCGCGCGGTTCAGCAGCACCGGATGCTCGCGGATCACCTCGTCGAGGATATCCCAGACCTCCGGACGCTCCTTCTCGACCAGCTTCTTGGCCTGCTTCACCGTGGTGGACAGGCCCTTGGCGTCGAGCCGCGAGTAGATGAACGGCTTGAACAGCTCGAGCGCCATCTTCTTCGGCAGGCCGCACTGATGCAGGCGCAGCTCGGGACCGACCACGATCACCGAACGGCCCGAATAGTCGACGCGCTTGCCGAGCAGGTTCTGGCGGAACCGGCCCTGCTTGCCCTTCAGCATGTCGGCGAGCGACTTCAACGGACGCTTGTTGGCGCCGGTGATGACGCGGCCGCGGCGGCCGTTGTCGAACAGCGCGTCGACGGCCTCCTGCAACATGCGCTTTTCGTTGCGGATGATGATATCGGGCGCACGCAGCTCCATCAGCCGCTTCAAGCGGTTGTTACGGTTGATGACGCGGCGATACAGGTCGTTGAGGTCGGAGGTCGCGAACCGGCCGCCGTCAAGCGGCACCAGCGGACGCAGGTCCGGCGGGATCACCGGCACGACCGTCATGATCATCCACTCCGGCTTGTTGCCGGAGAAGCGGAAGGCCTCGACGATCTTCAGGCGCTTGGCGAGCTTCTTGTGCTTGATGTCCGAGTCGGTCTCGGCCATGTCGGTGCGCAGCTGCTGCTCGAGCTTTTCGAGCTCGAGACCCTTGAGCAGCTCGCGGATCGCCTCGGCGCCGATCATGGCGGTGAAGCTGTCCTGGCCGTACTCGTCCTGCGCCTTCAGATACTCGTCTTCGGACAGCAGCTGACGGTCCTTCAGCGCGGTGAGACCCGGCTCGAGCACGACGTAATATTCAAAGTACAGGATCCGCTCGAGATCCTTCAGCGTCATGTCGAGCAGCAGGCCGATGCGCGACGGCAGCGACTTCAGGAACCAGATGTGGGCAACGGGAGCTGCCAGCTCGATATGGCCCATGCGCTCGCGCCGGACGCGCGACAGCGTCACCTCGACCGAGCACTTTTCGCAGATGATGCCCTTGTACTTCATCCGCTTGTACTTGCCGCACAAGCACTCGTAGTCCTTGATCGGCCCGAAGATGCGCGCGCAGAACAGGCCGTCGCGCTCCGGCTTGAAGGTACGGTAGTTGATGGTCTCCGGCTTCTTGATCTCGCCGTACGACCAGGACAGAATCTTCTCCGGAGACGCGATCGAAATCCGGATCTGGTCGAAGACCTGGGCCGGCGTCGTCGGATTGAAAAGATTCATAATCTCTTGATTCATGGTCTTCTCCTCGCGTGCCGATCGTCACCGGCAGCAAATTCGAAACTTTTATTCAGCGCGCGCCCCGCTCAACGTCCGAGTGGGGCGCGAAGGCCCGGCGCCTCTACGCGAAGACGCGCTTCGCGCTTTTGGCGCCGGGCATCAATCACAGCGTTACTCGGCCGCTTCCGATGTCGGCGCCGGTCCCACCTTGGAATTGTGCAGGTCGACGTTGAGGCCGAGCGAGCGCATTTCCTTGACCAGCACGTTGAACGATTCCGGAATACCGGCCTCGAAGGTGTCGTCGCCGCGCACGATCGCCTCGTACACCTTGGTACGGCCGGCGACGTCGTCCGACTTCACGGTCAGCATCTCCTGCAGCGTGTAGGCGGCGCCGTAGGCTTCCAGCGCCCAGACCTCCATTTCGCCGAAGCGCTGGCCGCCGAACTGCGCCTTGCCGCCCAGCGGCTGCTGGGTGACGAGCGAGTACGGACCGATCGAACGCGCGTGGATCTTGTCGTCCACGAGATGGTGCAGCTTGAGCATGTAGATGTAGCCCATCGTCACCTTGCGATCGAACGCATCGCCGGTACGGCCGTCATAGACGGTCGACTGGCCGGAGGCGTCGAAGCCCGCGAGCTTCAGCATCTCCTCGATGTCGGCTTCCTTGGCGCCGTCGAACACCGGCGTCGCGATCGGCACGCCGTGGCTCAGATTGCGGCCAAGTTCGACCAGCTCGTTGTCGTTCAGCGACTTGATGGTTTCATCCTCGCCGTAGATCTTCTTCAGGGTCTCGCGCAGCGGCTTGAGATCCTGCTTCTGATAGTAGGCGTCGATGGTCTGGCCGATGCGCTTGCCGAGGCCGGCGCAGGCCCAACCGAGATGGGTCTCAAGGATCTGACCGACGTTCATGCGCGACGGCACGCCGAGCGGATTGAGCACGATGTCCGCATGGGTACCGTCCTCGAGGAACGGCATGTCCTCGATCGGCACGATCTTCGACACCACGCCCTTGTTGCCGTGACGGCCGGCCATCTTGTCGCCGGGCTGGATCTTGCGCTTCACCGCGACGAAGACCTTGACCATCTTCATCACGCCGGGCGGCAGCTCGTCGCCACGCTGCAGCTTCTCGACCTTGTCGAGGAAGCGCTGCTCGAGGCCCTTCTTCGACTCGTCGTACTGCTTCCGCATGGCCTCGATCTCGGCCATCAGCTTGTCGTTCGGCGAGGCGAACAGCCACCACTGCGACTTCGGATACTCGTCGAGCACCGCGCGGGTGATCTTGGTATCCTTCTTGAAGCCCTTCGGGCCGGCGATGCCCTGGCGGTTCTCCAGGAGCTCGGCGAGGCGGTTGTAGACGTTGCGGTCCAGGATCGCCTGCTCGTCGTCGCGGTCCTTGGCCAGACGCTCGATCTCCTCGCGCTCGATCGCCAGCGCACGCTCGTCCTTGTCGACGCCGTGGCGGTTGAACACGCGGACTTCCACGATGGTGCCCTGCACGCCCGGAGGCACGCGCAGCGAGGTATCGCGGACGTCGGAGGCCTTCTCGCCGAAGATGGCGCGCAGCAGCTTCTCTTCCGGCGTCATCGGGCTCTCGCCCTTCGGCGTGATCTTGCCGACCAGGATGTCGCCGGCGCGGACTTCCGCACCGATGTAGACGATACCGGCTTCGTCGAGGTTCTTCAGCGCTTCTTCCGAGACGTTCGGAATGTCGCGGGTGATTTCCTCAGGTCCGAGCTTGGTGTCGCGGGCCATCACTTCGAATTCTTCGATATGGATCGACGTAAACACGTCGTCCTTCACGATCCGCTCGGAGAGCAGGATCGAGTCTTCGAAGTTGTAGCCGTTCCACGGCATGAACGCGACCAGCACGTTGCGGCCGAGCGCGAGCTCACCGAGATCGGTCGACGGACCGTCGGCGATGATGTCACCCTTCTTGACGATGTCGCCGACCTTCACCAGCGGACGCTGGTTGATGCAGGTCGACTGGTTGGAGCGCTGGTACTTCATCAGCCGGTAGATATCGACGCCCGACTTGGTCGGATCGAGATCCTCGGTGGCGCGGATCACGACGCGGGTGGCATCGATCTGGTCGATCACGCCGGAGCGGCGGGCTGCGATCGCAGCACCGGAGTCACGGGCGACCACGCCTTCCATGCCGGTGCCGACGAACGGCGCCTCGGCGCGAACCAGCGGCACCGCCTGGCGCTGCATGTTCGAGCCCATCAGCGCGCGGTTGGCGTCGTCGTTCTCGAGGAACGGGATCAGCGCCGCGGCGACCGAAACCAGCTGCTTCGGCGACACGTCCATGTAGTCGACCTTGTCCGGCGTCACCGGCAGCACTTCGCCGGCGTGACGGCAGACCACCAGATCGTCGGTGAAGCGGCCCTTGGCATCGAGCGGCACGTTGGCCTGCGCGACGCGGTAGCGGCCCTCTTCCATCGCCGACAGATAGACCACCTCGTCAGTGACGCGGCTGTCCTTGATCTTGCGATAGGGCGTCTCGACGAAGCCGTATTTGTTGACGCGCGCGAACGTCGCCAGCGAGTTGATCAGGCCGATGTTCGGACCTTCCGGCGTTTCGATCGGGCAGATACGGCCGTAATGCGTCGGATGCACGTCGCGGACTTCGAAGCCGGCACGCTCGCGGGTCAGACCGCCCGGGCCAAGCGCCGACAGGCGCCGCTTGTGGGTGATCTCCGACAGCGGGTTGGTCTGGTCCATGAACTGCGACAGCTGCGAGGAACCGAAGAACTCGCGCACCGCGGCAGCCGCGGGCTTGGCGTTGATCAGGTCCTGCGGCATCACGGTGTCGATATCGACGCTCGACATGCGCTCCTTGATGGCGCGCTCCATGCGGAGCAGGCCGATCCGGTACTGGTTCTCCATGAGTTCGCCGACCGAGCGCACCCGGCGGTTGCCGAGATGGTCGATGTCGTCGATCTCGCCCTTGCCGTCACGCAGGTCGACCAGCGTCTTGATGACCGCCAGGATGTCTTCCTTGCGCAGCGTGCGATGGGTGTCGGGCGCATCGAGCTCGAGGCGCATGTTCATCTTGACGCGGCCGACCGCGGAGAGGTCGTAGCGCTCGGCATCGAAGAACAGCGACTGGAACATCGCCTGCGCCGAATCCAGCGTCGGCGGCTCGCCCGGACGCATCACGCGGTAGATGTCGAACAGCGCGTCTTCACGCGTCATGTTCTTGTCGGCCGACAGCGTGTTGCGGATGTAGGCGCCGACATTGACGTGGTCGATGTCGAGCAGCGGCAGGTCCTTGTAGCCCTGCTCGTTCAGCACCTTGAGCGACTTCTCGGTGATCTCCTCGCCGGCTTCGGCGTAGATTTCACCGGTCTTCGGGTTGACGAGATCCTCGGCGAGATAGTTGCCGACGAGTTCCTCGTCCGACATGCGCAGCGCCTTGAGGCCCTTCTCCTGCAGCTGGCGCGCCTGGCGCACCGTCAGCTTCTTGCCGGCTTCGAGCACCACCTTGCCGGTGTCGGCGTCGACCAGGTCGTTGACGGTCGAATAGCCGCGGAAGCGGCTGGCATCGAACGGCACGCGCCATCCGTCCTTGGTTCGCTTGTAGGTGATCTTCTTGTAGAAGATCGACAGGATCTGCTCGCCGTCGAGACCGAGCGCGTACATCAGCGAGGTCACGGGCAGCTTGCGGCGGCGGTCGATGCGCGCGAACACGATGTCCTTGGCGTCGAACTCGATGTCGAGCCAGGAACCGCGATACGGAATCACGCGCGCGGCAAACAACAGCTTGCCGGACGAATGGGTCTTGCCCTTGTCGTGGTCGAAGAACACGCCGGGCGAACGGTGCATCTGCGAGACGATGACGCGCTCGGTGCCGTTGACGACGAAGGTGCCGTTCATCGTCATGAGCGGGATGTCGCCCATGTAGACGTCCTGCTCCTTGATGTCCTTGACCGACTTGGCGCCGGTTTCCTCGTCGATATCGAACACGATGAGGCGCAGCGTCACCTTGAGCGGCGCAGCGAAGGTCATGCCGCGCTGGCGGCACTCGTCGACGTCATATTTCGGCTGTTCGAATTCGTAGCGGACGAATTCGAGCATCGAGGTGCCGGAGAAGTCCGAGATCGGGAATACCGAGCGGAACACGGCCTGCAGGCCCTCGTCGAGGCGCCCGCCGACCGGCTCGTCGACCATCAGGAACTGGTCATAGGACGCCTTCTGAACCTCGATGAGGTTCGGCATCTCGGCGACTTCCTTGATGTGACCGAAAAACTTGCGTACGCGTTTGCGACCGGTGAATGTCTGCTGCGCCATCGTGGCCTCTCATTTTCGTCGCCTTTGTGGGGCGAACCTTCCGGGACACGACTGCCATCGGCCCCGGGTTGAATTTCGAATCGTCCCGAAGGAACGAAGCGCTAAGTCAGGAATTAAATCCCCGGCTTGGGCCCCATCGCCTCCAAAACGCAAAACGACGCGCGGGGCGCATCACTGCACCCGCTCGTCCAAACGCTTCGCTTTACGGACTGAAAAAGCCCGAAATCTGACTGTCTCCCAACGGCTTCCGCCAGGAGCCCTGCCGCTCCCGCCGCCTACCGTGTTTTTCCGCTGCCAACCCGATATGGGATGGCAATAAAGGAGATTCGAGGGTTAAGTCCACGGATCCCCACACTTTTTTGTGTCCGGCGCGTCACGCGACAACCTGTCGCATGCCGCTGCATGGCCCGGGAGCGCCCTGCGGCGCTCCCGGATCGCGCATTACTTGAGGTCGACCTTGGCGCCAGCCTTCTCGAGCTGGGCCTTGATCTTGTCGGCTTCTTCCTTGTTGACGCCTTCCTTGACGGGCTTCGGAGCGCCTTCGACGAGGTCCTTGGCTTCCTTCAGGCCCAGGCCGGTGATGGCGCGGACTTCCTTGATGACTTCGATCTTCTTGTCGCCGGCGGCAGCCAGCACGACGGTGAAGTCGGTCTTCTCTTCAGCCGGAGCAGCGGCAGCGCCGCCGGCAGCCGGGCCAGCAACCGCGACGGCGGCAGCGGCGGACACGCCCCACTTTTCTTCGAGGAGCTTGGCGAGTTCGGCCGCTTCGAGCACGGTGAGGCTCGAGAGGTCGTCGACGATTTTCTGCAAGTCAGCCATTGTTCAGTTCCTTAAACGTTTGGTTCGAACCAGGTTTGAGATTAGCGAAGGGTCAGGCCGCTTCGCCCTTTGAGGCATGAGCCTGAATGACGCGTGCGAGCTTGGCCGCGGGCGCGTTGGACAGCTGAGCAAGCTTGGTCGCCGGCGCCACGAGGAGGCCAACGATCTTGCCGCGCAGTTCGTCGAGCGACGGCAGTGAGGCAAGCGCCTTCACGCCGTCGACATTCAGGACGGTTTTACCCATCGAGCCGCCGAGGATGACGAACTTCTCGTTCGCCTTGGCGAATTCGACGGCAACCTTTGGCGCCGCAACCGGATCGTTCGAAGTAGCGATCACGGTCGGTCCCTTCAGCAGGGAGCCGATGGCAGCGACGTCAGTGCCTTCAAGAGCAATTTTGGCGAGACGGTTCTTCGAGACCTTCACCGACGCACCCGCCTGCTTCATCTGCATGCGCAGCTTCTGCATCTGGGCCACGGTGAGGCCGGAATAATGAGCAACGATCGCAACCGACGTGGCCTTGAAGACCCCGTTAAGCTGATCGACCGACTCTTTTTTTGCCGCTCGTTCCACAGCAAGCTCTTTCCGGTTGGCGGCCTTTCCGCGAAGGCAGGACCGCCGGGTTGCACCCATCGTCCCGCCCTAAACCTGATCCTTGGAGCGCAAGGCCCCTCGGACATGCCGGGCAAGACGACATCTAGAAGCCTGCCCTCCCAGAGCCTTGCGGCCATGGGCTGTCGAGGTTCGAACCAAACCAGCCTTCCACCGCGACCATGCCGCGACGTGAAGTACAAAATCCGGTCTTCACCCGTCTATGCAGGCTATGCGATTAAGCCGTTGAAAACACGAAGTTCTCGCGGGCGCCTGCAGTCTTGGACAGGATCGAGGCACTTCAGCACGCTGAAGGCCCCTGCTCTCATTCCTTTTGGGGCGACGGGTCTCCTTCCTTTCGAGCATCCTTGCGGGCATGCGGAAAGGAATGATCTCCTATCATCTCAGGTTTTCGGAATGCGAGCACGGACATGCCAGCAAGTGCCAGCACGCCCGGAAGGGGCTATGTAGCCGGTCCTGTCTGACTTGCCAAGAGCAAATTTCAGACCAGTTCGGCGGCCGACCCCCGCGAAAAATTTCTCTCGCGAGCAGGTCACGCGACGGCCGCGTCGCTCGTCTGGGCGGTGGAGGCACCCATGAAACGATGGATTGCAGGAATTCTCGCCCTATTCAACCTCGGCAACGGGGTGGTGATGCTGTCAGCCGGTTCCACCTGGTGGTCGCTGGTTCCCGGCGCTGCCGATACCGGGCCGTTCAACCCCCACTTGGTCCAGGACGTCGGCATCGCCTTCATGGCCGCCGGGGTTGGCCTGGCAGCGCGGGCCTGGCGGCCGATCTACTGGCCCGCGGCGGTCGCGGGCGCCGCGTTTCTGGCCGGCCATGCCCTGCTGCATCTGGCGATGATTGCCGGCGGCCATAACCGCCACGCCGTATCGGACCTGGTCGCGGTGATCCTGCCCGCGGCACTCGCCCTCTATTCCGCCCTGCCCAGTCAAGGAGAACAACATGCGTAGTTTCATCGCGCGCCGGATGCTGCGCGCCTACTCCAAGCGCTACGGCTACGACACCAGCTATCTCGAGATGATGTTGAAGCATTCACCCACGACCTTCTTCAAGTTCGCCGGCGCGATGAAGGCCGCCGCCTGTCGCGAGGTCGCACCGATAGAAGCCTTCTACGCCGCCAAGCTGACCGGCGCGCTGGCCGAAGACTGCGGGCCCTGCGCGCAACTGGTCGCCGACATGGCGGTCGAGGCTGGAATGGCGGAAGTGCAGGTCACGGCGGTGCTCCGGCGCGATGTTGCCGCGATGACGGCGGAAACTGCGCTCGGCTTCCGCTTCGCGCAGGCGATCGTCCAGCGCTCGGCCGACGATGACACCTGCCGCGACGCCGTTCGCGCGCGCTGGGGCGAAAAAGGCGTGATCGACCTCGCAATGGCCCTACAAATCGGCCGCATCTTCCCCATGATCAAGCTGGCGCTGGGGTTTGCCAAGGAGTGTCGCCGCGTGACCGTCGCCGGCCATCAGATCGATGTCATCAAGCAGGCCGCCTGAGCGCGACCCGCTGGCGCCGTATCGGGCGCGGCTGACCGGGCTCGCCTACCGCATGCTGGGCAGCCGCGGCGATGCCGACGATGTCGTGCAGGACGCCTATCTGCGCTTTGCCGCGGCTGATGACATTCGCAATCCCGAGGCGTTCCTCGTCACGGTGGTGACCCGGCTCTGTCTGGATCGGCTGAAGAGCGCCCGCGCCCAGCGCGAGCTCTATGTCGGCGCCTGGCTGCCCGAGCCGGTGTTCGACGAGAGCCTGTCGGCGGAGGCTGCGACCGAGCTCGCCGACGACCTCTCCTTCGCGCTGATGCTGGCGCTCGACGCCCTGACACCGCTCGAGCGGGCCGCGTTCCTGCTGCACGACGTGTTCGACCGGCCGTTCGCGGAAGTCGCGCGCACGCTCGAGCGCAGCGAAGCGGCCTGCCGGCAGCTTGCCGCCCGCGCCCGCAAATCCGTGCGCGACAGCCGCCCTGCTCCGATCGAGCCGCCCGAAGGCCATGCAAGGCTGCTGGCGGAATTCTGCAAGGCCGCGGCCAGCGGCGACGTCTCCGCGCTGACCGAGCTGCTGCGTGAGGACGCAATCGCGATCACCGATGGCGGCGGTCGCAAGCTCGCGGCACTGAACCCGATCAAGGGGGCCGAGAAGATCGTCCGCTTCATCATCGGCATCGCCGGCAAGAACGCCGGCAGCGCGGTTCGGGTCGAACCGATGATGGTCAATGGCAGCGCCGGCGCGCTGATCTTCCTCGACGGCGAGGTCGACCACACGCTGAGCATGGCGATCGACGGCGAGACCAACCGGATCGCGGCGATCTATGTCGTCCGCAACCCGGACAAGCTGCGCCACGCGCCTCGCCGGAACTGAACGCTTGTCAGGACGCCGCTGCCACCGGATAGGCGAGCGGCTTGCCGGCAAAGAACGCGTCGAGATTGGCGAGCACGCAATCCTGCATCGCCACGTGCGATTCCAGCGTGTGGCCGCCGAGATGCGGTGACAGCACCACGTTCGGCAGCGCGGTCAGCGCATCGGGCGCGTGCGGCTCCTTCGCGAACACGTCGAGGCCGGCGCCGGCGATTACGCCGTCGGTCAGCGCCGCGACCAACGCAGTTTCGTCGATGACCGAGCCGCGCGAGATGTTGACGACAAAGCCGTCACTGCCGAGCCGGCGCAGGATGTCGGCATTGATGACATCAGCATTGTCGGCGCCGGCGCGGACCGCGATCACGAGCACGCTGCACCAATCGGCCAGCGCCTCGAGGCTCGGCAGGTACTGATACGGCAAGTCATACTTCGTGCGGCTGAAATAGCCGACCTCGGTCTCGAAGGCGGCGATGCGCGCGGCGATCTTGCGGCCGATCTCGCCCATGCCGTAGACGCCGACCTTGCGGCCGCGCATGCCGGCCTGCGGCCGCATCATCGGCGACGGCTTTGCCCCGGCCCAGTCGCCGCTCCGGACGTAATTGTCGGCCACCAGCAGGCGCCGCACCGACGCCAGCATCAAGGTCACCGCGGTGTCGGCGACCGAGGCCGCGTTGGCCCCGGGGCTGTGGCCGACCGCGATGCCGCGCTTGGTGGCGGCGGCGAGATCGACGCCGTCATAGCCGGTGCCGTAGCAGACGATCGCGCCGAGCTTCGGCAGCCTGTCCATGGCGTCGGCCCCGAGCGCCGTGCCGCCCGCGGTGATCATGGCACGGATGTCGGCGAGTTCGCCCGCCGGGAACGCTTCGTCAAGCCGCTTGCCGGCCGCGTTCAGGAGTTCATAGCGCTCGCCGAAACGGATCAGCTGGGCCTTGGGAAAGCGCGAATAGACCAGGACCTTATCGAGCATTGTTGTTGTTTCCTGCGAGGGCACTCAGAGTCTTGTTTGACGCGTTTTCTTCACGGGAACCGGTCACCACTTCGCTCGAAAACGCTTTGGCAAAAACAAAGGGCGGAACCGGTTGCCCGATCCCGCCCCTCTTTATCTATTCACGGTCAAAGGCCTCAGCCGAGGATCGTGCCCGGCTCGACCTTCACGCCCGGGCCCATGGTGGAGGAAACCGCCACGCGCTGGATGTAGGTGCCCTTGGAACCGGCCGGCTTCGCCTTGGAGACCGCGTCGGCCAGCGCCTTCACGTTCTCGACCAGCTTGTCCTCGGAGAACGAGGCCTTGCCGATACCGGCCTGCACGATGCCGGCCTTCTCGACGCGGAACTCGACCGAGCCGCCCTTGGCGCCCTTCACGGCGTTGGCGACGTCCATGGTCACGGTGCCGATCTTCGGGTTCGGCATCATGCCGCGCGGGCCGAGCACCTTACCGAGGCGGCCGACCAGCGGCATCATGTCGGGGGTCGCGATACAACGATCGAAATCGATCGCACCGCCCTGCACCTTCTCGACCAGGTCTTCAGCACCGACGACGTCGGCGCCGGCGGCCTTGGCTTCCTCAGCCTTGGCGCCGCGCGCGAACACGCCGACGCGCAGCGTGCGGCCGGTGCCGTTCGGCAGGTTGACGACGCCGCGGACCATCTGGTCGGCGTGGCGCGGGTCGACGCCGAGATTGATCGCGATCTCGATCGTCTCGTCGAACTTCGACTTGGCGCGCTCCTTGACCATCTTGATGGCGTCCGCGAGCGGATAGAGCTTCTCGCGATCGACACCCTCGCGGGCCTTCTGCAAACGCTTTCCGATTGTCATGGCCCGTTACCCCGCAACTTCCAGACCCATCGAACGGGCAGAGCCCTCGACCATCTTCATGGCCGATTCGATGGTGTCGCAATTCAGATCCTTCATCTTCTTCTCGGCGATCTCGCGCACCTGCGCCTTGGTCACCTGGCCGGCCTTGTCGCGGCCCGGCGCCTTCGAGCCGGACTGGATCTTGGCAGCCTGCTTGAGGAAGAAGGACATCGGAGGGGTCTTCATCTCGAAGGTGAACGAACGATCGGCGTAGATCGTGATCACCACCGGAATCGGGGTGTTCTTCTCTTCCTTCTGGGTCTGGGCGTTGAACGCCTTGCAGAACTCCATGATGTTCAGACCGCGCTGACCAAGCGCGGGGCCGATCGGGGGCGAAGGATTCGCCGCACCGGCCGGGACCTGAAGCTTCAGGTATCCGGTCACTTTCTTTGCCATTTATCACTCCTGTTGTGCCGGATATGGCCGGCGGTTTCAGGTTCCGTGGTTCGGTTGAAGGGGCTGGCGACCGCCTCCTCCCTCCCACGGCCTCTCACTTGACGCGGGGGGTATACCCCGCGCCGTCCGGTCAGACCACCTTTTCGACCTGACCGAATTCCAGTTCCACGGGGGTCGCGCGGCCGAAGATCGACACCGCGACCTTCACGCGCGAGCGCGCCTCGTCGATTTCTTCCACCACGCCGGAGAACGAGGCGAACGGGCCGTCGGCCACGCGCACGTTCTCGCCGATTTCGAACGACACCGACGCCTTCGGACGCTCCACGCCCTCCTGCACCTGATGCAGGATCCGCATCGCCTCGTTTTCGGAGATCGGCATCGGCTTGTTTTCCGCGCCGAGGAAGCCGGTCACCTTCGGGGTGTTCTTGATCAGATGGAACGCCTCGTCGGTCAGCTTCATCTTCACCAGCACGTAGCCCGGGAAGAACTTGCGCTCGGCGTCGATCTTGCGGCCGCGGCGTACCTCGGTGACCTTCTCGGTCGGCACCAGCACCTGCTCGAACAGCTCTTCCAGACCGCGCTGCTTGGCCTGCTCGCGGATCGATTCCGCGACCTTCTTCTCGAAGTTCGAGTAGGCGTGAACAATGTACCAGCGCTTGTCCATCAATTGAGTTCCCATGCTCATCAGTGGATGCCCAGTATCAGGGTGATGAGGTAGCGGATGATCTGATCCGCGGCGAAGAAGAAGATCGAGGCCAGCGCCACCATCACGAACACCATGATGGTGGTGATGGTCGTCTCGCGGCGCGTCGGCCAGGTGACCTTGGCGGTCTCCGAGCGCACTTCCTGCAGGAATTTGAACGGGCTGAAAGCCATCGTGAGATCCGCGTCCGTCTCCGGACGATTGCAACGTTTCAAGGAATCCGAACAGCCGACCTTGCGGACCCAGCCCTCGTTTGGAAGGTTGAGCCGATAAACGAGCTCGAATGTTCGGGGAATTAGGCCGCGCCGGATATCCGCCATCAAAGCGGGCCGGCTGCGAGTGCCGCGTATCTACTGCGAGAGGAGCCAAACGTCAAGATCGGCACCGTCGCGCCCGGCCCCGGCCCGGTTCGGGCCGGACCAGCATTGGGCCCCTTGAATCAAGGGGATAGCCGGACAGCGCCCGCGGCGTCCAAGGCTCCCGCCGATATGAAGCCGCCCCTATCGCGGCCGGCAGCGGCGCCGTCTAGGCCAGGACGGGCTCCGGCGGCAGCAGCATGGACACACGCAACCCGCTCGGCTGGCGCGGCTTCAATTCGATGCTGCCGCCATGGCGCTTGGCAATATCGAGGGCGATCGAGAGCCCGAGCCCGAAGCCGCCGCTTCCCTGCCGCGCGCTGTCAGCCTTGAAGAACGGTTCGAACACCCTGTCGCGCAGCGCCGGCGCGATACCGGGTCCGTCGTCGGCCACCTCGATCTCGATGTGATCGGAGGCCGTCGGCCGCAGCGCCACCGTGATCGTGCTGCCATGCTTGACCGCGTTCTCCACGATATTGGTGACGGCACGCGACAGCGCGCGCGGCCGGCAGGCGTAAGGCAAACGCGCCGGCCCGGCATAGGATACCGCGTGGCCCGTGTCGGCGAACTCCGAACAGATGGTCTGCAAAAAACTCGGCAGGTCGATGCACGCGACCGCCTCGGAGCGCGCATCCTCGCGAAGATACTCCAGCGTCTCGTTGATCATGCGCGTCATCTTGGCGATATCGCCCAGCATCGCCGGGCGCAGGGTGTCGTCGCCGACGCGCTCGGAGCGCAAGCGGAGCCGCGTCAGCGGCGTGCGCAGGTCATGGCTGATGGCAGCCAGCATGCGGGTGCGGTCGTCGAGCAGCGCAGCGATACGGGTGCGCATGTCGTTCAGCGCGTCGGCGACCTGGGCGATTTCGCGCGGACCGCGCCGGCGCAGCACCTGGGGAGCCCGCGGCGAGCGGCCGAACGAGGTCGCGGCCCGTGCGACGTCCGCCAGCGGTGCGATCACCCAGCGCACCGCGTAAACCGACAGCAACAGCATGGAGATCAGCACGATGATCGCGCCTCCGGCCGCCGGGCGGAGCACAAAGGACCAGAAGCCGCCCTTGACGGCAACGTCGGCCATCAAGGCGTGGCCGTCGTCGAGCTTCACAACCACCTGTGACGACGAGCCTGCCGGATGGCGGAGATCCTCCAGCAACTCGATTCCAGGCTCGGCCGCCAGCTGTCGGAACGCTCGCATGGAAAACGATCGCATCTCTCCGGCGGTTCGAGGCACGAGTTCGCCCAGCGCGACGCGCCTGACGTCGAGACCGCCGCGCCTGGCTGCCGCCAGCAGTTCACCCGCGTCGGTTGGCGTCTTCGCGAAACGCAGCAGCTGCGTGAGCTCCGCGACCCGGCCCGCAAGAAACTTCTGCGTGTCGTTGATCGAGGGAGAATCGAACAAGACAATAATGATCGCAGCTGCGAGCGTGATGCCGATCAGCTCCGAGAGCGCGACGAGGCTCATGAGTTGCGCGGCGATGCTGCGCGGAATCAGCCGCTGTGCCCATCGCATCAGATCTGCTCGACCGCGGGCGTGAACAGGTAGCCGCCGAGCCGCACCGTCTTGATCATGGAGCGGTCCTTCGGATCCGGCTCGATCTTCTGCCTGATGCGGCTGATATGGACGTCGACGCTGCGCTCGACCGACGCGATCAGGCCGCCGAAAGCCTGCTCGATCAATTGCTCGCGCGACAGCACCTGTCCCGGGTTGCGGCAGAACGCCAGCAGCAGATCGAACTCGGCGCCGGTCAGCGTGATCCGGACGCCCGCCGGATCATGCAGTTCGCGGGTGGTGGGATTGATCCGCCATCCGGCGAAGGTCAACGGGCGCGGCCGGGAGCGCGATGCCGCGCCGCTCTCGACCCGGCGCAACAGCGCGCGGATGCGGGCCACCAGCTCGCGGGAATTGAACGGCTTGGTCACATAGTCGTCGGCGCCGAGCTCGAGGCCGAGGATACGGTCGATGTCCTCGCCGCGCGCGGTGACCATGATGATCGGAATCGAGGACGACATGCGCAGGCGCCGGCAGATGCTGAGCCCATCCTCGCCCGGCAGCATCACGTCGAGCACGATGAGGTCGAAGCTCTCGTGCTTGAGCAGCGCATCCATCTCCACGGCAGAGCCGACCAGCACCGGCCTGAAGCCGCTATCGTCAAGCACCTCGGCCAGCATGCGCGCGATATCGGCATCGTCCTCGACGCAGAGGATGCGCGCATTGCTGACGGGGAAAGCCACGAGGTCGTATTCCAGGATTTGCATCACGGCATTTTAGAGGCGTCTGCCGCGGATGCGCAGCGTGCAAATATAGCGTTTTGTTAAGCGTGCGCGGCCAAATGCGGCACAAATAGGTCGCACGGTTTCGCGAGCTACATCTGACTTAATATCTCTTAATCCCGACCCGGGCGGCCCTGCTCTATCGTGACCTGCGATCGTTCTTGGGGTGAGCGATCGTTCGAGGGGTTACATGAAAGTGGAGTTTCGACCCGGCGCTGCGGCATACGCGCAGAGCACGGGACGGGCATGGCGTGATGGCCGGTACAACCGGTCATCCTCGCTTGCCGGAGCTGCGGTCGCGATGGCGCTGTTGTCGGGTTGCGCCAGCGCGCCATTGACCCGAGGTGGATCACTGGCCTCCTATGACAACCTGACGCAGTCCGACGGGCTGCTGGCGAAATCGCTGGTGCGCGTCAACAAGGACGACGTGCTTGCCGCGAAGACCATACGGATCGTACCGACGACCTTCTCCCAGGCAGCGTCGCCGACGCTGTCGCAAGAGCAGCGAAGCCTGGTGGCAAATGCGATCAACCGTTCGCTCTGCATGGGCCTGAGCGAGCGGCTTCAGGTCGTCGGCGCCGATCAGCCCGCGGACCTGACCGCGCATGCGCTCGTCACCCAGGCGGCGCCGACCGACGAGGTCGCCGCGGGCGCATCCAAGGTGGTCGGCATTCTGCCGACCGCGCTTGGGGCCGGCGTCCCCGTGCCGGTGCCGCGCTTGCCGATCGGGCTCGGCAGCCTGACGGTCGAAGCCGAGGTGCGCGATCCGGCCAGCCGCCAGCAGGCGGCGATGGTCTGGGCCCGCGGCGCCAATTCATTCACCAACTCGCCGATGGTCTCGAGCGCCGGCGACGCCTACGACCTCGCCTCCTCCTTCAGCGACGACTTCAGCAAGCTCGTCGTCACCGGCGCGACGCCATTCGGCAAGGCGCCGGAGCTGCCATCGTTCGACAAGATGGGGGCGTCGCTAGGCGGCAAGCCGAAATATGCCGCCTGCGAGGCGTTCGGCCGCAGTCCCGGCCTGGTCGGCATGGCCGCCGGCAGGCTTGGCCTGCCGCCGGAATGGTCGGACAAGGCGCCGGCGCCGGCCGGCCAATAGCTGGCCTAGCCGGCAAAGCTCGTCTGCACCGCCTGATCCAGCGTGGCGCCGCCGACATAGCGCTGCCGCAGCTCGCGCTTCAGCAGCTTGCCGCTCGGGTTCTTCGGCAGGCTGTCGACGAAGATGACCCGCTTCGGCACCTTGAAATGGGCCATCGACGCCGCGCAATGCTTGATGACGGCGTCGGCATCGAGGCTCTCGCCGGCCTTGACCACGACGATTGCGGTCACCGCCTCAATCCAGCGCGGATCGGGCAGTCCGACCACCGCGACCTCCGACACCGCAGGCAGCCGGTAGACCATCTCCTCGACCTCGCGGCTCGCGACATTCTCGCCGCCGCTCTTGATCATGTCCTTCACGCGATCAACGACCGTGATGTAGCCGTCGGCATCGACAACAGCGAGATCGCCGGAATGAAACCAGCCGCCGGCGAATGCCGCCGCGGTCTTGACCGGATCGTTGTAGTAGCCGGACAACAGATGCGGCGAGCGATGCACGATCTCGCCGACCTCCCCGACCCCAACATCGGTCATGTCGGGCTTGACCACCCGCGTCTCGACATTGATCGCGGGCTTGCCGGCGGAGCCGGCCTTCGGCAGCTGGTCCTCCGGCGCCAAGACAGTCGCAAGCGGCGCGATCTCGGTCTGGCCGTAGAAATTCCAGAACTTCACGTCAGGCAGCCGCCGCTGCAATTCGAGCAGCACCTCGACCGGCATGATCGAGGCGCCGTAATAGCCCTTGCGCAGGGTCGACAGATCGGTGCGATCGAACGAAGGCGAGCGCAGCATCGCGATCCAGATCGTCGGCGGCGCGAAGAACGAGTTGATCTTGTGGGCCGCGATCAGCGCCAGCACATTGTCGGGCACCGGCTTGCCGGTGATGAGACTGGTGGCGCCGAGATAGATCGCGGGCCCGAGGAAGACGTCGAGCTGCGCGCAATGATACAGCGGCAGCGCGTGCAGCACGGTGTCGTCGGTCGCCATGCCGCCGTCGATGATGCAGCTGACATACTGCCACATCACGGCCTCGTGGGTGAGGATCGCGCCCTTCGGCAGCGACTCCGTGCCGCTGGTGTAGATGATCTGCGCCGGGTCGCGGCTGTCGACCGAGGCGTCCGGCGCCGAGGCGTCGCTGTGCAGCAGGCTCTCGAACGTCGTGATTCCGTTGGGCGCCGTGGCCGGATCCTCACCGGGCAGCCAGATCAGGGTTTCGACCGCCGAGCCCTTGGCGGCGGCAGCGTGCGCGGTCTCGACGAAATCGGGGCCGACCGCGAGCAGCTTGGCGCCGGAATTGGCGAGGATGAAATTGATCTCGTCGGGATTGAGCATGAAGTTGATCGGCACCAGGATCGCACCAATCCGCGCTACCGCGAAGCGCAGCGCGGCGAAGCCGTGCGAATTGCGCGACAGCACCGCGACGCGGTCGCCCTTCGCGACGCCAAGGGCGAGCAGGCCGCGTCCGAGCCGATTGCAGATCGCGTCCATCTCCGCAAACGTCCAGCTCACCTCGCCGCAGATCAGCGCGGTCTTGGCTGGATAGCGCTTGGCCGACCGGCGCAACAGGTCGCCGATGCTGTGCTCGCGGGCGCGCTGGATGGTCGCTGCGATGTCTTCGCTCATAAGTCCCTCCCGAATGTGCTTGTTGTCGTTGTCTTGTGTTGTCCGCCGCGCCGTCGCTATTGCCGGGCGGCGTAGGCGTGTTCCATGTAGGTGTGCTCGACCGAGCGATCGAGCGAGGCGATCTTCTCGAAGCCGCGCCGCCAGTCCTGCAAATGCCGCCGCGTCCACAGCACGCCGGCCTCCTTGTCGCGCCGCCTGATCGCATCGAGGATATGGCGATGCGCCTCGACGAGGCGCGCACCGCCCTCCGGCACGCCGCCGACGATCATCTCGGTGGTCGGAAAGAACAGCTGCGCGGCGGGCTCGCGGGCGAGCTGCAGCACGCGGTTCTGCGAGGCCTTGGCCATCAGCACGTGGAATTCCACGTCGCACTCGGCAAGCTCCGCGGGATTGCCGACGACATGAGCGCTGCGTTCGACATTGCCGGTAAGCTCCGCGATGTTCTCCACGGTCGCCCGCTCCACCGCGCCCTCGATGCTCGCGACCTCCAGCGTCATCGAGGTCTCGAACAATTCGCGGAATGTCACCTCATGCAGGATCAGCGCGCGCGACAGCCTTGTGGCGAGCTTGTTGTAGCGCGGCAGGCAGGCCTGCAAGCGGCGGCTGGAATCGCGGCGGATCAGGCCGCCCTCCTCGAGCACGCGAATGCCTTCGCGCACCGTCGAGCGGTTGACGCCGAACTGCGCGACCAGTTGCTGCTCGGTGCCGATCGGCTCGCCCGGTTTGATCCGGCCGTTGATGATCTCGCGTTCGATCGCGTCGGCGACCTTCTGGTAGGCCGGCGCGATATCGATGCGCCGGAACAGCGGCGTAGCGGGCACCTTGGACTCCCCGATTGTCGTTTGTCGGACAAAGTCTAGAAGAAGGCCGCAGGAGCGTCAAATGGGCTGCCCCAAGCCGGATTGTCGCACCCGATGGGCCAGAATTGACACCGGAACCGAGCAAACCTAGCTTTGTCGGACAAACCGATAAGAACATCCCGGAGGACGCATCACCATGAAATCCATCGCCACAAGCCTGTCCGCTGCCGGCCTCTTCGCCGCGGTGCTGGCCGGCCCCGCGCTCGCGCAACAGACGCCGCTCAAGATCGGCGTGCTGACCGATTTCCAGTCGGTCTATTCCGACATCGGCGGCGCCGGGAACGTGGAAGCCACCAAGATGGCGATCGAGGAGTTCGGCGGCTCGATGTTCGGCAAGCCGATCGAGCTCGTCACCGCCGATGCCCTCAACAAGGCCGACGTCGCCGCCACCATCACCCGCAAATGGTACGAGGCCGAGAACGTCGACATGATCATCGACATGCCGACCTCGGCGACGGCGCTCGCCGGCATGGAGATGTCGAAGCAGTTCGAGAAGATCATGATCGTGACGGACGCGGCGAGCTCCGACATCACCGGCAAATCCTGCTCGCCCTACACGCTGCACTGGACCTACGACACCTACGCCAACGCCCACACCGTGGGCAGCGCGATCGTGAAGAACGGCGGCGACACCTGGTTCTTCATCACCGCCGACTACGTGTTCGGGCACTCGATCGAGCGCGACACCGGCGATGTGGTCCGCGCCGCCGGCGGCAAGGTGCTCGGCAGCGCCCGGCACCCGCTCAACACGCCGGATTTCTCCTCCTTCCTGCTGCAGGCGCAGTCATCGAAGGCAAAGATCGTCGGCCTCGCCAATGGCGGCGGCGATACCATCAACGCGATCAAGCAGGCCGCCGAATTCGGCGTCGTCGCGGGCGGGCAGAATCTGGCTGGTATCGTGATGTTCATCTCCGACATCCACAGCCTCGGGCTGAAGCTCGCGCAGGGCCTGATCATCACCGAGGCCTACTATTGGGATCTCAACGACCGCACCCGCGCCTTCGGCAAACGCTTCTTCGAGCGCATGAAGCGGATGCCGACGATGAACCAGGCCGCCACCTACAGCGCCACCCTGCACTACCTCAACGCGGTGAAGGCCGCCGGCACCAAGGAGACCAAGCCGGTTTTGGCGAAGATGCGCGCGACCCCGGTCCGCGACGCCTTCACCGACAATGGCGTGGTGCGCGAGGACGGCCGCATGGTGCACTCGATGTTCCTGTTCGAGGTCAAGAAGCCCGAGGAATCGAAGGCGCCGTGGGATTACTACAAGGTGCTCGTCGAGGTGCCCGGCGACCAGGCGTTCCGGCCGCTGAAGGACGGCGGCTGCCCGCTCATCAAGTGAGCCAATACCATCATGGCCGGGGTCCAGGACCTCGGCCAAGGCATTCAAATTGTTAGCTAAAAGCTGGCAGGAGTGGCAGGGCTCGAACCTGCGACCCCCGGTTTTGGAGACCGGTGCTCTACCAATTGAGCTACACTCCTGCAGGGAACCCGCGTCACCGCCGGTTCGCGCCGTTTCAAGCACAGGGCATGGCCGGTTTGCAAGGGCGAAGCAGCGAAGCTTCTGTTCATTGCAAAACTTCTGCGCCAGACTTCGACGATCACCGCAAGATCACCCCAAAGATCACCCCCATGCCGGCGCCTCGCCGCAAGAATCAAGAACCAGGGAGAGACCATGAACGCCCAGACCGCCACCAAGCACGCCGCCAGCCAAGCCACCCCGTCCCTCCCTCTCGCCAAGCCCGAATCGATCGGGCTGTCGAGCGCGCGGCTGCAGGCGCTGTCCGACACCTTCAAGCGCGAGGTCGACAAGGGAACCGCACCCGGCTTCACGGTGCTGGTGGCGCGGCGCGGCCAGATCGGCTGGTTCGACGCGATCGGCCGGCAGAGCCCGGCGGCCGCCGCGCCGATGACGCATGACACGATCTTCCGCATCTTCTCGATGACCAAGCCGATCGTCTCGGTCGGCATCATGCAGCTGCTAGAGGACGGCCACTTCCTGCTCAACGACCCCGTCGCGAAATTCATCCCCGAATTCGCCGAGACCAAGGTCGGCGTCGAACGCGACGGCAAGCTCGAGCTGGTACCCGTGCAGCGGCAGATGACCATCCAGGACCTGCTGCGCCACACGTCGGGTTTGACGTATGACCACACCGGCAACGGCCCGGTGCAGGAGCTCTACAAGCAGTCGCGGCTGCGCAGCCGCAAGATCACCAATGCCGAGCACGCCACCATGCTCGCCGGCATGCCGCTGGTCTGCCAGCCCGGCGCCGAGTGGAACTACAGCCGCTCGACCGACGTCCTCGGCCGCATCATCGAGGTCGTCAGCGGCAAGACGCTTGGTGCGTACCTCACCGACCACATCCTCTCGCCGTTGCAGATGAACGAGACCGCCTTCCACACCGCCGAAGCCAATGCCGGCCGGCTCGCCGAGGCCTTTGCCAACGATCCCTGGACCAACGAGAAGGTGCAGCTGTTCAACATGCTGGAGAAGCCGGCGATGGAATCCGGCGGCGGCGGGCTGGTGTCGACCACGATGGACTATGCCCGCTTCGCGCAGATGCTGCTCAATGGCGGCTCGCTCGACGGCACCAGGATCATCGGGCGCAAGACGCTCGAATTCATGGCGTCCGATCACCTCGGCGCCGGCGTCAAGGTCCAGGGCACGCTGGTATCGCCCGGCCACAGTTTCGGCCTTGGCTTTGCGGTGCGCATGCAGCAGGGCATCGCGCCGTTCTCCGGCTCGGTCGGCCAGTTCTTCTGGAGCGGCATGGCTGGCACGTTCTTCTGGATCGATCCGAGTGAAGACTTGATCGCGGTCTTCATGATGCAGGGCCCGGGCCAGCGCGAATACACCCGCTCGCTGGTGAGGAACGGGGTTTACGCGGCGGTGGAGTGAGGCGAACTCTTGCCTACTTGCTCCGTCATGCCCGGGCTTGTCCCGGGCATCCACGTTAGGGCGGCAGGAAGACGTGGATGGCCGGGACAAGCCCGGCCATGACGACCGACGTCTTAACCAACGCCGGCCTCAGCTGATCGTCGCGCCGCCGTCGATCACGATGGTCTGGCCGGTCATGAAGTCACCGGCGCGCGAGCCCATCATCACGGCAGCGCCCGCGATCTCATCCGGCACGCCGATCCGCAGCAGCGGCGAGCGCGCGGTCGAGGCCTTCAGATTGTCGGGATTGTCCCACAGCGCCTTGGCGAAGTCGGTCTTGATCAGGCCCGGCGCGATACAGTTCACGCGGATATTGTGCTTGCCGTATTCGCAAGCGAGGTTGCGCGCGAGCTGCATGTCGGCGGCCTTCGAGATCGCGTAGGCGCCGAGGATGGTCGAGCCCTTCAGGCCGCCGATCGAGGACACGATGATGATGGAGCCGTCCTTGCGCTCGATCATCTGCGGCACCACCATCGAGATCAGCCAGTTGTTGGCGACGATGTTGTTGTCGAGGATTTTTCTGAACTGATCGTCGGAAATGCCGGCGAGCGGACCGTAATACGGGTTCGACGCCGCGTTGCAGACCAGCACGTCGATCCTGCCGAAGGCGCGGTTGCTCTCGTCGACCAGGTTCTGCAGATTTTCCTTCGACGAGATGTTGGCTGCGATCGCAACCGCGGTGCCCTTGCCATAGCTGGTGTTGATCTCCGCAGCCACCTGCTCGCAGACGTCGGCCTTACGCGAGGAAATCACGACCTTGGCGCCGTGCTCGGCCATGCGCTCGGCGATCGCGCGTCCGATGCCGCGCGTCGAGCCGGTGATGACGGCGACTTTTCCCTTCATGTCGAACAAGGTCATGGTTCTCTCCCTGATGTAAGGTGTTCAAATTCTACGTTGAGCTTAGGCAGCGTTGTCGTGTTGCGATAGCAGCAATCACGCAAGCTTGCTCGCCGGCCGCACCTCGGGTCCGGACGGCTGATGCATGGCGGCGTGCCTGGGATCGGCGATCCAGGGCTGCTGGTTGACCATCGGCAGCCGCCACGTCGACACGTTGGGCGCCGCGATGTGATCGAGCCGCGTCACCGA
Organism: Bradyrhizobium mercantei; assembly: GCF_001982635.1. Lineage (GTDB taxonomy): Bacteria > Pseudomonadota > Alphaproteobacteria > Rhizobiales > Xanthobacteraceae > Bradyrhizobium > Bradyrhizobium mercantei. Next base: position 604,219 of record NZ_MKFI01000001.1, read on the forward strand.
GACATTGTCGATATCAAACGACAGGCCCCGATCCGGCTGGCCGCCAAGTGCAAGACCGACCGCGGCCCTGATCACGCCACCATGGCCGACCGCGATGATGTCCCGGCCCGCCTCTGCTGCGGTGATCCGCACGATGGTGCGGCAGACGCGGGTGTAGAGATCCATGAAGCTCTCGCCGCCAGGTGCCGGCTCATTGACGTCGGCGAACCAGAGATTCCCCGGCGGACGGCTGGCGAGAAATGCCGCCCGGTTCATGCCCTGCCACTGGCCGAGATGCAGCTCGGCGAAGTCGCGCTCCTGCGTCATGCCGGCAGGCTTCGGGAAACCGGCGGCCCAGATCGCTTCCGCGGTCTTGTGCGTGCGCTTCAGATTGCTCGAATACCATACCGCATTGCGCGGCAGCATCTTGGCGACCGCCTCGAACACTTCGACGTCGCCGGTGTCGCAGTCGATGTCCTCCTGCCCGTAGATGTTGCCGCCATCGCTGCGCACCGGCGCGTGGCGAACCCACCACCAGCGTGTCACCGTCACGTTAGGCTTCTCTGGATTGGACATCGGATGAGCCCTTCAATAGTGTCCCGTCACGCTGTACGTCACGCCGCACATCGTCTCAAGTGCTTCTGACGTTTGAAATTTTGTTTGAATTCCGTCGCGCGGCAGACGCACCACGGATCACGCGAATGAACCATGTGAACAGGGAGAAAATCATGGGCCGCCTCGAAGGCAAATCGGTCATCATCACCGGCGCGGGAAGCGGCATCGGCCGCGCGGCGTCGCTGCTGTTCACCAAGGAAGGCGCCAAGCTGATCGCGGTCGATCGCACCGATGCCGTGAACGACACCGCCAAGCTGTTGCGCGATGCCGGCGGCATCGTCGAAGCCGTCACTGCGGACGCGGGCTCCGAGAGCGACGTGAAGGCATTCATCGACAAGGCCGTCGCGAAATACGGCAAGCTCGATGCGATCTGGGCCAATGCCGGCGTCAGCGGCGGCCTCGTCCCGCTCGCCGACCAGACTCCGGAACATTGGCAGGAAGTGTTGCGCGTCAATCTGATCGGCCCGTTCCTTGCGATCAAGCATTCGATTCCGCACATGACCAAGCAAGGTTCCGGCTCGATCGTCTGCACCGCATCCGTCGCGGGCCTGAAGTCCGGCGCCAGCGGACATCCCTACGGCGCCAGCAAGGCCGGCGTCATCAGCCTGGTGCAGACCACCGCCTACTCGCTCTCCGGCACCGGCGTGCGCATCAATGCGATCTGCCCGGGCCTGATCGAGACCGGCATGACCAAGCCGGTGTTCGATCGCGCCAAGGAGCGCGGCACCCAGGACAAGATCGGCCAGCTCAATCCGCTGAAGCGCCCCGGCCAGCCGCACGAACTCGCCGCGATGGGATTGTTTTTGGCCAGCGACGAGGCGTCGTACGTCAACGGCCAGGCCATCCCGGTCGACGGCGGCCTGACGGCGTCGATGCCGTATACGGGCAAGCCGATTTAGCAAGAGGCTCTCGCCGTAACTGGCCCGATCTTCACTTGGCCGGGGCGTCCACCCCTTCGCTGAGTCGGTGAAGTTCGGACAGCGCGATAACGCCACCACATCCACCACTGTCGTCCCTGCGAAAGCAGGGACCCATACTCCGCAGCGGATGTTGCCGACGGGCCTCGTCGTTCCAGCGTCGCGCGATAATCAGCCTGGGTGGTTATGGGTCCCTGCTTTCGCAGGGACGACGCCGAGTGTGTTGCCCGGCCTTCACATCATACATCCTCGCGGCGCGTTGCGCCCGTCGTGTCGAATGGGCAACACCGGTCCGAATATTGCTTGGCCTTCGCAGACGAACCAGCTGCTATACTTCGCTGACAAGATCGCCGGCACACCCACAATCTCTCCAAAACGAACAGGCCATGCAAAGCCCACGTCCCGACCGCATTCGCAAACTTCTCGCCGACCTCGTCGCCTTCGACACGATCAGCGACCGCAGCAACCTGCCCCTGATCGACTATATCGAGCGCTATCTCGCCTCGCTCGGCGTCGGCGCGCAGCGCATTGTCGATGAGACCGGGCAAAAATCCTCGCTGTGGGTCACGGTCGGCCCTGAGGACAAGGCCGGGCTGGTTCTGTCCGGGCATACCGATGTCGTGCCGGTTGCGGGACAGGACTGGAGCCATGACCCGTTCGAGCTGGTCGAGCGCGACGGCCGGCTGTACGGCCGCGGCACCACCGACATGAAGGGCTTTGTCGCGGTCTGCCTCGCGATGGTTCCGGAAATGCTCGCGGCCGAGCTGAAGACGCCGATCAATCTGGCGATCTCCTATGACGAGGAGATCGGTTGCGTCGGCGTGCGGCCGATGCTGCGCGACGTCGCGCGCAAGCCGATCAGGCCGCTTGGCTGCTTCGTCGGCGAGCCGACCCAGATGCAGGTGATCATCGGACACAAGGGCAAGCACGGCGTGCGCGCCACGTTCCGCGGCCTCGCCCGCCACTCCTCGATCGCGCCCGATGGCGTCAATGCGATCGAATACGCGGCCGACCTCATCACCGAAATCCGCCGCCGCGCCGAACTTCTCGCCGCGAAAAGCGAGAGCGACAGTCTCTATGACGTGCCGCACTCCACCCTGCTGACCAGCATCGTGCATGGCGGCGCCGCGCTGAACATCGTGCCCGACCAGTGCACGGTGGAGTTCGAATGCCGCGGCATCGGCATCACCGAGTCAAGGCAGGTGACCGACTCGATCATCGCCTGGGCCAAGGCCGAGATCGAGCCCAGAATGCGCGAACGCCATCCGGAGTGCGGCATCGATTTCGAGGAGATCCTCGACTACCCCGCGCTCGATACGGCGGCAGACGATCCGGTCGTCACGCTGGCAAAACAACTCGCCGGCCGCAACGACCACGCCAAGGTCGCCTTCGGCACCGAGGCGAGCCTGTTCGTCAGCATGGCGGATGTGCCGTCGGTCGTGGTCGGCCCCGGCTCGATCGCCCAGGCACATACGCCGGACGAGTTCGTCGAGATGTCGCAGCTCGAGGCGTGCGGAGATTTTGTTGCACGGCTGATCACGCATTGCGCGAAGTAAGGCCTTACGAAAACTTTCCCCAGGCGCGCTCCGTCACCCACCAGATGAACTTGTCTCCCGCGACGATGGCGGCGCCGACGACAAGCCATGCCAAGACGTCGTCAGACCGCATAACAAGCCCTAACACCAGCACCGGCACGATCATCAACAGATAGTAAGGCCCGGTGTAGCGGCAGTGCGTCCTTCCGCAACGCCGCGCGTTGAGGATGCAGGCCAAAGCCATCCAGAGCAGTGCTGCGGACCACACCGCAATGCGCAGCGGCAGCGAGACGAGCAGGCCGACGAACAGGCCGGCGTGCGGCATCCACCAGGCCAACGCGCTGCTGCGCCAGCTGCCTAGCCAGTCGCGGGACGCGGGTGCAGATAAGGCCATGGCGTTCAGCACCGGCAGCCCGAGGCTGCGTCCGCGGCGCCGGAATGCTCGGCCTGGATCGGCGGACAGGGCACCGAGCCGAACGAGCAAAACACGCAGCAGTCACCCGGCTTCGGCCGCAGTCGCTCGCCGCACCCCGTGCAGACATAGAAATACTGGCAGGCGTCGGTCGGCATCGTCTCGGACTTCGTGGTGCCACACTGCGGACAGGTGATGACGGATTGCAGGATCATGGTGCTCAGCTCGGCCCCTACTCAGCCCTTCGGCGCTGAAGGATAACCGGCATTGCTTGTGGCGCTCGTAAGCGCCGTCAGATCAACCTTGCTGTCGTCGTAGGTCACGACCGCGGTCTTCTCCCGGAACGACACTGCGACCTTCGTAACGCCGGCTACAGCTTCGAGGCTGGCCTTCACGATATGAGGACAGGCTGCACAATCCATATTCCTGACAGCGAGTGTCACCGTCTTCTCGGCGGCGAACGTGGCAGACGATGCCAGCACCGAAAGCAGGATTGCGAAGGGAGTGATCAGTCGGTTCATGGGGAACTCCATTCAGGTGTCGAACAACAATGGTGCCAGGAGGTCGAAACCGAGGGCCGCGATGGCGAGCAGCGTTGCCGCGACAAGCGTCGTCTTCACCAGGCGATTTGGCAGCGGACGTGCGCAGGCCGCTCCTTCGGCGCAGGCAACCTTCGAGGACCGATAGGTCAGCCAGTACCCCGCGCCGAGAAGCGCTGATGTCGCCGCGATGAAATAAGGCTGGTACGGCGCAAGCCGCGTGAGGTTGCCGATCCAGGCGCCGCCGACACCGAGGCTGAACAGCAGCAGCGGCGCGATGCAGCAGGACGACGCAGCAAACGCGCCCAGCAGGCCGCCGGTCGCCAGCAGTTGCGACCCACGGCTGGAATGAGCGGTGATATTGCTTTCCTTGACCTTCATGCCGATGAGGCTACATCCTGTAGTCACTACAGGATCAAGGGAACTGGGCATGCGCGGGATCACGGCTTCGCGAGCGGACGGGATGACGATCGGGCAGATTTCCGAACTGACCGGCGTCAACATCGAAACCATCAGGTACTACGAGAAGATCAGGTTGCTGCCGCCTCCCCTGCGCGCCGCCAACGGCCGGCGCATCTACGGTTCTACCGAATCGCGAGTGCTTGCCTTCGTCAGGCGGTCGCGCGAACTCGGCTTCTCGCTCGATGAAATCCGGGCGCTGTTGCGGCTGGGCGGTCCCGGCAAGGCGTCTTGCCGCGAAGTGCGGGACATCGCAACGCTGCACCTCGACGACATCCGCGCCAAGATCAGCGATCTCCGCAAGCTCGAACGCCTGCTGGCAGCGACAATCGCGCGATGCTCGGGAACGACCGCACCCGATTGCCCGGTTCTGGACATCCTCGACGTTCAGCGCCGGAACTGATCAGGACCGTCCAGACAGACGCGCCCTGGATCGCGCTTACAACCCGTCCGGCGGCAGGCCCGGGCCGGTTGCGGCCGGGCGGAGCTTGTCGCGCTTGCGTTCGCGGTAGAAGGCGTAGAGGCCGGAGGCCACGATGATCGCGGCACCCGCGAGCATCGGACCGTCGGGCTTGTGGCCGAAGGCGAGATAGCCGGTCAGCATCGCCCACGGCAGCGCGGTGTAGCGGAACGGCGCCACCGCCGAGATGTCGCCGGTGCGCAGCGACACGATGATGCATTGATAGCCGATCAGGATCAGCACTGCGGCGAACGTGAGCAGGCCGAGCGCCTGACCGGACGGCGGCTTCCAGCCGCCGAGCGGGACCAGCACGAAGGCGCCCGCCGTCGTCACCGTCACGGTCGTCAGCAGCGTGATGAACACGGTTGGCAGCTGCTTCGGGATGCGGCGGGTGGCAAGATCGCGCACCGCGCAGAAGCCGACCGATGCCAGCGCCAGCAGCGCGGCCTGGCTAAAACCCTCCGCGCCCGGCCGGACGATGACCAGCACGCCGATGAAGCCGGCCGCGATCGCAAGCCAGCGCCGCCAGCCGACCGGCTCGCCGAACACCAGCGCCGCACCCAGCGTGATCACCAGCGGCAATGCCTGGAAGATCGCCGAGGCATTGGCGAGCGGAATCTGCGCGATCGCTGAGAGATAGGTCAGCGTGCCGCCGATCTCGCCAAGGACGCGCAAGCCCACCGGCCAGATCAGCAGCGCGGCAAAACTGCGCAGCGCATCGCGGTACCAAGCGAGTGCTGCGACCAGCACCATCGCGACCAGGCCGCGGACCAGCAGGATCTCGCCGATGTTGAGCTCCGCCGACACCGCCTTGGTGATGGTGTCGTTGACCGTGAAGCTGGCCATGGCCGCAGCCATGAACAGGCTGCCGCGAAGGTTCGACGAAAGGGGCAAAGTGAAAATGTCCGATCAGGACCAGGGCACGGGCGTTGACCGGACTGACTTGCCAAAGCGGCGCTGCGAACTCAAGTCACAGATGGCTACAATGCGGAAACATGCCGCAGCGCCGCGGCACGAAGTAGCTCAGGAAGCTCGGCGAAAGTCGGACTCGCGGAGACTCACCCGGATCGCATTCCGCTTCGCTGCATGCGACATAGCCGAAGCTGTGCTTCGGCGTTCTTCAGAAACGGCCGCCGCAGGCGGCCTATGCCTCTCCCCGCACGCCGGGCGAGGTAAGAGAAAGCGGCGCGAACCGTGAGGGTCGCGCCGCGTTTAGTATCAGACCGCGCCGGCCTTCTGCGCGTATTCCCATGACGCCTTCGACAGCGGCACGGTGCGCGCGGCCGACTCCAGCGCCTTGGCATTCGCGGCGGTGCCGTCGCGGACGCGGCCCGCAATGCCTTGCGTGATGCCGGCGAGGCGGAACAGATTGTAGGAGAAGTACCAGTTGAGATCCGGCACGGCCATGCCGGTGACGCTGCAATAGATCTGCGCGGCCTCGTCCTGGCTCGGAATGTTCAACGCCTTGAGGTCGGCATTGGCAAGGCCCGGCATGGTCCACTGCATCAACAGATAGGTGAAGTCGGCCATGGGATCGCCGAGCGTCGACAATTCCCAGTCGAGCACGGCCTGCACCCGCGGCTCGGTGGCGTGGAAGATCATGTTGTCGAGGCGATAGTCGCCATGCACGACCGAGACGCGCTTCTGCTCCGGCACCGTCTTCGGCAGCCATTCCGCGAGCTTTTCGAATTCCGGAATGTGCTGCGTCTCGGACGCACGATACTGCTTGGTCCAGCGGTCGACCTGGCGGGCAAAATAATTGCCGGGCTTGCCGAAATCGCCGAGGCCGATCTTTTCGGGATCGAGGACGTGCAGTTTCGCCAGAGTCTCGATCTTGCTGGTGAAGATTTTCCGCCGCGCGTCCGGCTCCTGGCTCGGCAGGGTCGGATCCCAGAACACCCGCCCCTCCTCCATCGACATGATGTAGAAGGCCGAGCCGATCACCGCATCGTCGGTGCACAGCGCGTAGGCTTTCGCGACCGGAAAATTCTGCTTGCCGAGCGCCGCGATCACGCGGAACTCGCGATCCACCGCGTGGGCCGACGGCAACAATTTACCGAACGGACGGCGGCGCATCACATAGTTGCGGCCGGGGGTTTCGAGCTTGTAGGTCGGGTTGGATTGGCCACCCTTGAACTGCAGGACCTTGAGCGGGCCCTGATAGCCCTCGACGTGTTCCTTCATCCAGGCATCGAGACTAGCCTCGTTGACGCGATGGCGTTCCTCGACTTCCCTTGTCCCGGAAAATTCCTCGTCTTTCCTGACGCCGTCCGCCACGATGACGCTCCCTCAACTCAGTTTTGTTGGGAGCGCCGCCCGGCGCTCCCAATTGTCTTTTTCATTCTGAGCACGATGTGCGCGGGAACGCCATGCGTTCCGCATCATGCTCAGTGCGACGTGTTTGCATACTTCCGAACTTCAAGCCTGGCAATGGCGCGATTGTGCACCTCGTCCGGACCGTCGGCGAGACGGAGCGTGCGGATGTGGGCATAGGCCTTCGCGAGCCCGGCGTCGTCGGAGACGCCGCCGCCGCCAAACGCCTGGATCGCCTGGTCGATGATCTTCAGCGCCATGTTCGGGGCTGCGACCTTGATCATCGCGATCTCGGCCTGCGCGGTCTTGTTGCCGACCTTGTCCATCATGTCGGCGGCCTTGAGGCACAAGAGGCGGTTCATCTCGATGTCGGTGCGGGCCTCGCCGATGCGCTGCTCCCAGACCGAATGCTCGATGATCTTCTTGCCGAACGCGGTGCGCGAGGCGAGCCGCTTCACCATCTTCTCCAGCGCCTCCTCGGCCTGGCCGATGGTGCGCATGCAGTGATGGATGCGGCCCGGGCCGAGACGGCCCTGCGCGATCTCGAAGCCGCGGCCCTCGCCGAGCAGGATGTTCTCCTTCGGCACGCGGACGTTTTCGAGCAGCACCTGGGCGTGGCCGTGCGGTGCATCGTCGAAGCCGAACACCGGCAGCATCTTCTCGACCTTGATGCCGGGGGTGTCGAGCGGCACCAGGATCTGCGACTGCTGCTGATGCTTGGCGGCGTTGAAGTCGGTCTTGCCCATCAGGATCGCGATCTTGCAGCGGGGATCGCCGACGCCCGACGACCACCATTTGCGGCCGTTGATGACGTAGTGATCGCCGTCCTTCTCAATGCGGGTCTCGATGTTGGTGGCGTCGGACGAGGCGACCGCGGGCTCCGTCATCAGGAAGGCGGAGCGGATCTCGCCGTCCATCAGCGGGCGCAGCCATTTGCGCTTCTGCTCCTTGGTGCCGTAGCGGATGAACACTTCCATGTTGCCGGTATCGGGGGCGGAGCAGTTGAACACTTCCGATGCCCAGGAGATGTGGCCCATCTCTTCCGACAGCAGCGCGTATTCGAGATTGGTCAATCCCGCGCCGTGGAATTCGTCATCCTCATGCGAGGACGGCGGCATGAACATGTTCCAGAGGCCTTCGGCCTTCGCCTTCTTCTTCAGATCCTCGAGGACCGGGATCACCTTCCAGCGCGGGCCTTCGGCGTCCTGCTTCTCGTAGATCGGCACGGCGGGGCGGACATGCGTTGTCATGAAAGCCTGAACGCGCTCCAGCCACTCCTTCTGCTTCGGCGACATCGTGAAATCCATGGGACGCTCCTCGTTTCCTAGACTTGGACCTGGCCTTTTTGGGCCTTGGACATGGGCTTTGGCCTTTTGGGCCGCATTGTTGACCCCGCCTCCGCGGCTCGCAAGGGCGTTCGCGGAACAGGCGGCGGTGGTGTGCCAGAGTGTCGTCCCGCGATCTGCGGATTGACATTTCCGGCTCTTCAAACGATAGTTTCATACAAATGTTTGAAATGCAACTCCCTGTCGTCTTCGTCATTCCCCGGCGTATCGCGGAATAACGGAAAGGCTCTCAGCCATGGCCAGCGACCACACCAGATCCGCCATTCTCGCCGCCGCCGAGCGGCTCTACGCCGACCGCGGCTTCGGCGACGTCACGCTGCGCGACATCGTCGCGGAGGCGAACGTCAACCTCGCGGCGGTGAATTACCACTTCGGCTCCAAGGACGAATTGATCGCGGAGCTGTTCGTTACCCGCAGCATCCAGACCAACCGCGAGCGTCTCAATGAATTGCGGGCGGCCGAGGAAAAGGGCGGCGGACGCGCCGCGATCGAAGACATCATGCGTGCCCTCGTCGGCCCCACTCTGCGCGGCTGCCTCGGGCCGGATCGGGAAGGCTCGACCGCGGCGCGCTTCATGATCCGCGCCTCGATCGAATCCGTGCCGCCGATCCGCCGCATCAAGAACCGCGAGGTCGATCATCTGCGCAAATTCGCTGCGGCGATGCGCCGCGCGATGCCCGGCCGGGACGATACCGAGCTGTATTGGGGCCTGCATTTCGCGCTGGCGATGGCGCACCACACCATCCGCGAGAAGGAGCGCCTGCTGCGGCTGTCGGAAGGCAAATGCAACCTCGACGACGTCCGCGCCATCATCGATCGCGTGGTCACGGTCTCGGTGATGGCGCTGACGATGGGCGACGTGCCGAGCAAGCCGGCGGTGCGGCCGACCTTGGTGCACGGCCGGCTGACGCGGCAGGATTTGTGAGCGCCTCTCCTTAAGGCGCCCTACACCATCGCGATGCAGTCGATCTCGATGTCGAACGGCCCGGTCCATTCCGGGATGCAGACGAAGATCCGCGCCGGCAGATCATCCGCGAAGTATTTTCTGTAGATCGTATTGAAGGTCGCGAAGTGTTTCGCCGAGGTGCAGAAGATGTTGCACTTCATCACATTGTCGAACGAGGCGCCGGCCGCTTCCAGGCACTGCTTCAGTTGCTCCATGACCAGCTCGCTCTGCCGCTCGATCGAGGCGCCTGCGGCGATTTCGCCGGTTGCGGGATCGAACGGCGGCAGGCCGGAGACGAAGATCATATTGCCGGCGCGCGTGACTGCCGACGCCGGCGCCTTCCAGCGCTCCAGCCATCTCGAGATCGGTTCGACGCGGATCACTTCCCGTTTCATGATTGGCACCTTCGATGAGAGATCGATGGCGCCAATCTAGCAGGCGGATGTCAATGATGGTTCGATGACGATCGAAGTATAGTGGGCCACCTGGCTCTATCCCCGTCATCCTGAGGAGGCCGCGCAGCGGCCGTCTCGAAGGATCGACGGCCACCAGCCGGGCCGTTCATCCTTCGAGGCTCGCAAGAGCTCGCACCTCAGGATGACGGGGCGGCAGACCGGAATCGACCGCCGCCTCGGGGCAGGCCTACAGAATCCCTTGCGCCTTCAGGCCTTCGACCTTGGCCTCGTCATAGCCGATGGTGGCCAGCACGTCCTTGGTGTCGGCGCCGAGCAGCGGCGGGGCGCGGTATTCGGTGATCGGGGTGCCCGAGAAGGTCAGCGCATTGCGGATCAGCGACAGGTTCGGCTCGAAGGGATGATCGACCTTGACCCGCATGCCGCGCGACTGCACGTGCGGATCGCTGAACACCTGCTCGAAATTGTTGATCGGGCCGGACGGCACGCCGGCCTCCTCCAGCTTCTCCAGCCAGTAGGCCACCGGATGCTTCAGGAACAGGCCCGCGAAGATCGCCATGATCTCCTTGCCGTGCACGACGCGGTCGTTGTTCTTGACGAAGCGCTTGTCGTTGGCGAGCTCGGGTTCGCCGAGCACCGCGCAGGTGCGCTGGAACTGGCCGTCATTGCCGACCACCAGCATCAGCTCGCCGTCGGTGCAGCGGAACACGCCGGCCGGCATGCCGCCATTGCCCCAGGTGCCGCGGCGCGGCGGCATCTTGCCGTTGACGAGGTAGATCTGCAGCCAGTGCGACAGCGAGGCGATCACGGTGTCGAACAGGCAGACGTCGATGTGCTGCCCCTCCCCGTTGTTGGCGTCGCGGTGGTAGAGCGCCGAGAGGATGCCGATCGAGGTGTTCATGCCGGTCATGTAGTCGACGATCGACGGGCCGACCTTCATCGGGCCCTCGCCGGGCTCGCCGTCGATATGGCCGGTGACGCTCATCAAACCGCCCATCGCCTGCAGGATGGCGTCGTAACCGGCGCGCGGCGCGTAAGGCCCGGTCTGGCCGAAACCGGTCACCGAGCAATAGATGATGCCGGGGTTGATCTTCTTGATGGTCTCGTAATCGAGGCCGTAGCGCTTGAGGTCGCCGACCTTGTAGTTCTCCATCATCACGTCGGCCGTCTTGGCGAGCTCGCGGATGATCTCCTGCCCTTCGGGCTTGGCGATATTGACGGTGACCGATTTCTTGTTGCGGTTGGCGCAGAGGTAGAACGAATTGTTGTTGTTCGCCTTGCCCTCGGGATCGGGGAGATAGGGCGGACCAAAGGCACGGGCGTCGTCGCCGCCGCCGGGCCGTTCGATCTTGATCACGTCGGCACCGAGATCCGCCAGCATCTGGGCCGACAGCGGGCCCGCGAGCACCCGTGTCAGGTCGAGAATCTTGATGCCCGAGAGTGGCAGAGCCGACATGAAGCGTTCCTCCGATATCTTGCTAAATCTTGATTATCCGGCGCGGGACGGGTGTCTTTGCCCGTGTCCTGGACGCGCCAGAGCCTGCCGATACACCATTTTGGCGCCGCGAGCACTGCGTTGTCGGCATGAAGCCATCCGCGGACGGCCTATGTGCGGCGCACCGGGGGATCTGGCCGGAACCCGACCGCGCGGTCGCGCGCCCGGCTCCGATTGCCGCCGCGCGAAATTGTGAAGATGGCCGACACCGATTTGTCCCGGCGCCAGCGGTATTCTGCCGCGACGAGGAGGACACCATGCGAATGATCACAAGAGCCGGGCTGCTGCTGACGCTGGTTGCGGCCGCGATGCCGCCGGCGGATGCGCGCGGCGGCCACGGCCATGGCGGCGGGCACAGTCACGGCATGCATGCCGGGGGCGCAATGCACGGCGGCGGATTAGCCGATGACAAGCGGCACGGCGACGATCCCTACGCCAAGGCGGCCTCCGACGAAGAGGACCGCCTGCTCAACAGCAAGCTGAAGAGCATCTGCCGGGGTTGCTAACTCGTTCGAGACCCTAGGACGCGATCGCCGCCTGCCGCGGCTGCGCGGTGGCGCCGATCAGCTTGCCGATCTCGGGCTTGCAGCCGCCGCAATTGGTGCCGGCCTTCAGGCAGCGGCCGATCGCCTCGACGCTGTCGGCGCCCTTTTTGATCTCGGCGGTGATCTGGTGCCGTCCGATGCTGAAGCAGGAGCAGACGATCGGGCCGACATCCTCGCCCGCGCCGAACGGCCGTCCCGCGAGCAGCGCCATCCGCGCATTGGCCGACAATTGCTGTTCGGCGAACAGCCCGGTCAGCCAGGCCCGCGACGGCAGCGTGTGATCGGGCGCGATGAACACGCAGCCTTCGAGCCGGCCATCGCGCACCGCCGCGTAGCGGAAACGCCCCGCCGCCGGATCGCGATAGGCGATCCATTCGATCTCGACGCCGTCGAGGCCGAGCTGCGTCCGCGCCCAGTCGCGCCAGCTCTCCGGACGGACGTCGAGCGCAAGCTCCAGCCGCGTGCAATCGCCGGCCTTGCCGTACACCCAATAGCCGGACGCCGGACGCTTGATCGTGTCGCGGCTCAGGATGAAGGCGTGCCATTTCGGCGCGTAAGGATCGGCCTTGACCGGCGTGTGCTTGGATTCCGGCTGGCCGGACAGCGGATCGACCGCCGGATTGACCAGCGCGTTGACACGCCCCTCGCCGGCAAACTCCTCGTTCCAGTGCATCGGCACGAACACGCAGCCGCGGCGCTGGTCGGCGCTGACCACGACGCGCGCGATCATCTCACCCCAGCCGGAGGTCAGCCGCGCCAGCCCTTCGTTTTGCAGGCCGGCCTGCCGCGCATCTTCGGGGTGGAACTCGGCATAGGGCTCGAACACATGCGACAGCAGCCGCCCGGTCTTCCCGGTCCGGGTCATGGTGTGCCACTGATCGCGGACGCGGCCGGTGTTGAGCACCAGCGGAAAGTCGCGGCTGGTCGCGTTGCGCGCCGCGCGCGGCGCGACCGGCACGAAGCGCGCCTTGCGGTCGGGCGTGAAGAATGTCTGGCTCTCGAACATCCGCGGCGTGCCGGCCGGATGCTCCGACGTCACCGGCCACTGCACCGGCGCCAGCGCGTCATAGGCGCCGTCGTCGAGCGCAGCCAGCGCCGAGATATCGAAATCGCGCCGGCCGGCATTCTCGAAGCCCGACAGTTCGGCGTGCTCGCGGAACACCTCCGCGGCTGACGCGTAGTCGAAACCGGAATATCCCATGCGCTGCGCGACGTCGCAGATGATGCGCCAGTCGGCGCGCGCCTCGCCGGGCGCTGCGAGGAATGGCCGCTGCCGCGAGATCCGCCGTTCGGAATTGGTGACTGTGCCGTCCTTCTCGCCCCACGCCAGCGCCGGCAGCAGCACGTCGGCATGGCGGGTGGTGTCGGTGTCGCGCATGCAATCCGTCACCACGACGAGCTCGCAGGCGTCGAGCGCGGCGCGGGCGCGATCGGCATCGGGCAGGCTCACCACCGGATTGGTCGAGATGATCCACACCGCCTTGATGCGGCCATCGGCGATCGCGTCGAACATGTCGACCGCCTTCAGCCCGCTTTTCTCCGCCATGACCGGCGCGCGCCAGAACCGCTGCACCAGCTCGCGATGCGCGGGGTTCTCGATCTCCATATGTGCGGCAAGCTGGTTGGCGAGCCCGCCGACCTCGCGACCGCCCATCGCGTTGGGCTGGCCGGTCAGCGAGAACGGCCCCATGCCGGGACGGCCGATGCGCCCCGTCAACAGATGGCAATTGATGATGGCGTTGACCTTGTCGACGCCGCTCGACGACTGGTTGATGCCTTGCGAATACAGCGTGACGACGCGTTCGGTCCGGGTGAACCAGTCGAAGAACAGCCCGACCGCGCCTTCGGTCAGGCCGCAGGTCGCAGCGGTCTGCGCCACGGTCTGGCCACCCACCTGCTTGAGCGCGTCGACGACCCCCGTCGTGCAATTGCCGACAAAGCCGCGATCGACGGCATTGCTGCCGGCGAGGAATGCGAACAGCCCGTTGAACAGCACGCTGTCGCTGCCCGAGCGCAGCGGCAGATGCAGATCCGCGCCCTCGCAGGTCGCGGTGCGGCGCGGATCGATCACCACGATCTTGCACGCCGGGTTCTTTTCCTTTGCCGCCAGCATGCGCTGGTGCAGGATCGGATGGCACCAGGCGGCGTTGGAGCCGACCAGCACCAGGAGGTCGGCCTGCTCGAGATCCTCGTAGCAGCCCGGCACGGTGTCGCTGCCGAACGCGCGCTTGTGCCCGGCGACGCTGGACGCCATGCACAGCCGCGAATTGGTGTCGATATTGGCGGTGCCGACGAAGCCCTTGGCGAGCTTGTTGATGACGTAATAGTCCTCGGTCAAGAGCTGGCCGGAGACATAGAAGGCGACCGCGTCGGGCCCGTGCTCGCTGATGATCCGGCTAAAGCCGTCGGCGACGCGATCGAGCGCGTCGTCCCACGCGGCCGGCGCGCCGTCGACGACAGGCTCCAGCAGACGGCCGTCGAGATCGATGGTCTCGGCGAGCGCCGAGCCCTTGCTGCAGAGCCGGCCGAAATTGGCCGGATGCTGCTTGTCGCCCTCGACCCTGACCGCGCCCGCCGCGTCCTTCGACGCGATGACGCCACAGCCGACACCGCAATAGGGACACGTGGTCTTGACGGGCATTGCCTGACCGCTCAGCTCACCGCCGCCGCCTGCCGCACCGACAGCCAGACAATGCCGTTCTCGACCTTGGCCGGATGAGTATGCGTGCAGCCTTCATCGGGTGCGACCGCCTGCCCGCTCGCAAGCTCGATGACGAAGTTGTGCAGCGGACAGGTCACGCGCTTGTTGTGCACGATGCCCTGCGACAGCGGCCCGCCCTTGTGCGGGCAGCGGTCGTCGAGCGCGAACACCTCGTCGCTCTCGGTGCGGAACACCGCGATGTTGCCGCCCGGCGTGCGCACCACGCGCGAGCCGAGCCGCGGAATGTCGGCGAGTGCGCCGATTTCGATCCACTGGGTCATGCGAGCTCCAATTCGGCGAGAGGCGCGAACTCGTTGCGATCGACGCCGTGGCTGGCGCGCTCGGCCCACGGATCGGTCTGCGCGAACTGCTGCGAATAGGCAAAGCGGGCGAACAGCGCCTTGCGGTTGGCGACGTCGTCGACCACCCGCTTCCTGATCTGCTCGAGACCGACACGGTCGCACCATTTGTACATGCGCTCGAGATACCAGCCCTCCTCGCGATAGAGCTGGGTCAACGCCACGATCACCTCGAGGCACTCGTCCTCGGTCTCGACCTTGGTCAGGAACTCGGTGCCCTTGATATGCAGGCCCGCGGCGCCGGCAAAATGGATCTCGTAGCCGGAATCGACGCAGACCACGCCGACGTCCTTGCAGGTCGCCTCCGCGCAGTTGCGCGGGCAGCCGGAGACGCCGAGCTTGACCTTGGCCGGCGTCCACGAACCCCACATGAACTTCTCGAGCTTGACGCCGAGGCCAGTGGAATCCTGGGTGCCGAACCGGCACCATTCCGAGCCGACGCAGGTCTTCACCGTGCGCAGGCCCTTGGCGTAAGCGTGGCCCGACACCATGCCGGCGTCGTTGAGATCGGCCCACACCGCCGGCAGGTCCTCCTTCTTGACGCCGAGCAGGTCGATGCGCTGGCCGCCGGTGACCTTCACCGTCGGGATGTTGAACTTCTCGGCGACGTCGGCGATGGCGCGCAGCTCGCTCGGCGTGGTGACGCCGCCCCACATCCGCGGCACCACCGAATAGGTGCCGTCCTTCTGGATGTTGGCGTGGACGCGCTCGTTGATGAAGCGCGACTGCTGGTCGTCGCGGTATTCGCCCGGCCAGGTCGCGAGCAGATAGTAGTTCAGCGCCGGACGGCAGGAATGGCAGCCGTTCAGCGTCTTCCACTCCATGAAGCGCATCACCGCCGGAATGGTCTTGAGCTGCTGCTCGACGATGACGCGTCGGACGTCGTCGTGGCTGTGATCGGTGCACTTGCACAGCGGCTTGACCTTCGGCGCCGCCGAATAGTCGCCGCCGAGGGTGAACGCCAGCACCTGCTCGACCAGGCCGGTGCAGGAGCCGCAGGACGACGACGCCTTGGTATGGGCGCGCACGTCGTCGAGCGTGAACAGCTTCTTCTCGGAGATCGCCTTGACGATCGCGCCCTTGCAGACGCCGTTGCAGCCGCAGATCTCGGTCTCGTCGCTCATCGCGGCGACCGAGTTCTGGCCGCTGACGCCGCCATCGCCGAGATTGGCGGCGCCGAATACCAGGCGCTCGCGCATATGCGAGACGTCGGTGCCGTCGCGCAGATGCTGGAAGTACCAGGGGCCGTCGATCGTGTCGCCATAAAGCACCGCGCCGACGATCTTCTTGTCCTTCAGGATGATGCGCTTGTAGACGCCGCGGTTGGCGTCCTGCAGCACGATCTCCTCCTTGTCCGGCCCCGGCGCGAAGTCGCCGGCCGAGAACAGGTCGATGCCGGTGACCTTCAGCTTGGTCGAGGTGACCGAGCCGTCGTAGGTGGCGAAACCCTTCATCGCGAGGTGGTTGGCGCAGACCTTGGCCTGGTCGAACAGCGGCGCAACGAGACCATAGGTCTGGCGGCGGTGCTGCACGCATTCGCCAACCGCGTAGATGCGGCCGTCATAGGTCTGCATGGTGTCGGAGACGACGATGCCGCGCTCACAATAAAGGCCAGCCTTCTTGGCGAGCTCGAAGTTCGGGCGGATGCCGACCGCCATCACCACGAGATCGGCCGGCAGCTCGGTGCCGTCGCCGAAGCGCACACCGGTGACGCGGTCCTCGCCCAGGATGGCCTGGGTCTGCGCCGGCATCTTGAACACCATGCCGCGCTCTTCCAGCGACTTGCGCAGCAGGCCGCCGGCGACCGGGTCGAGCTGGCGCTCCATCAAGGTGTCGAGCAGATGCACGACCGTGACGTTCATACCGCGCTTCATCAGCCCGTTGGCGGCTTCGAGGCCGAGCAGGCCGCCGCCGATCACGACTGCGTTGCGATAGTCGGTCGAGGCCTTGATCATGCGATCGACATCATAGATGTCGCGGAAGCCGATCACGCCCGGCAGGTCCTTGCCCGGCAGCGGCAGCATGATCGGGTTCGAGCCGGTCGCGATCAGCAGGCGGTCATAGGGAACGCGTTCGCCGGCCTCGGTGACGACCTCACAGGTGCGGCGATCGATCATCGAGATCGTCTCGCCCTTGCGCAGCGTGATGTTGTTGTCCTCGTACCAGTCGACGGTGTTGAGCATGATGTCGTCGACGGTCTTCTCGCCGGCGAGCACCGGCGACAGCAGGATGCGGTTGTAGTTGCCGTAGGGTTCGGAGCCGAACACCGTGATGTCGTAGAGATCGGGCGCGCGCTCGAGCAGCGCCTCGACCGTCCGGATGCCGGCCATCCCGTTGCCGATCACCACGAGCTTCTGCTTGATCACCTTGTCGAGCATGGTCTGCCTTTCAATTCCGACGGCGATGCCCAGCGACGCGACACGCGTCGTTGATCGACACCGATAAAGGTTGGAGTTGTAGGAAGCCCATCCGCGGGCGCAGACCGTCCTCAATGACGATCGATGTTCCGTTAATGACTGATATTCAAAACGCGTGCCAACTCGACGCGGACGAATTTTGCAGCAGAATCAATCGGTTTTCGGGGACATCGAATCAGCCGGGCGATCTGTCGCGCAAACGGCAGGCCGAATTTTTAGCCACGGCGATGATCTCTTGTGCAGCACAGCATCAGCGGCCGCGATGGCGATCGCGAACCCGCGATCGATGCGCCGGCGCATGCCGATGGCGCATCGCACAAGAAAGCATCAGCGTGCGCGTTTGCGCGGCGGCTCTTGCTGCAAGCCACGCCAATTCCGATCACGGAATCCGCTTCGCGATCTCGCGGCAACGTCTTGCGACTGCAAGGCAAAGCGGCGCGATCGATTCGATGGCACGCAAATTGCTGACCTGACTTCTTGACGGAGTGCGTCTCAACGACGAGCGCGCTCATACATTCACCCACATTCGATTTATCTGCGCCTGAGGGAGCCGCGCTTGTGCGGCTGTCTCCGCCGCATCAACGCGAGACGCTTGCGATGAAGCTAGCCGAGTTCAAGAAGGCAGGTCACTGGCCGACACTGCTTGCCGCGTTCCTCTACTTCGACATCAGTTTCATGGCGTGGGTCGCGCTCGGACCGCTGATCGTCTACATCGCGCGCGACATGAATCTGGCCGTGAACGAGAAGTTCACCCTGGTCGCCATTCCCGTGCTCGCCGGCGCACTGCTGCGCGTACCGATGGGCATTCTCGCCGACATCATCGGCGCCAAGCGCACCGGCATCATCGCCCAGCTCGTCGTGATCGCCGCGACCGCGGCGGTGTGGCAATTCGGACTGACCAGCAAGCTCGCGATCGAGCTGTTCGGGCTGGCACTCGGCGTCGGCGGTGCCTCGTTTGCCGTTGCCCTGCCCCAGGCGAGCCGCTGGTATCCGCCGCAATATCAGGGCGTGGTCATGGGCATCGCCGGCGCCGGCAATATGGGCGTCGTGCTCGACACACTTCTTGCCCCGACTATCGCTGAACATTGGGGCTGGCAGGCCGTGTTCGGATGCCTGCTGATTCCGATGCTGATGGTGCTCGCCTATTATGCGTTCGCAGCCAAGGACGCGCCGGGCGAGCGCAAGCCGATCTCGCTGAAGGCCTATGGCGCGCTGCTGAAGGACTCCGACAGCCGCTGGTTCATGTTCTTCTACTTCATCACCTTCGGCGGCTTCGTCGGCCTCGCCAACGCGCTGCCGCTCTATTTCACCGTGCAGTATCATGTCTCCGGCGTCGCGGCCGGCATGCTGGTCGCGCTGATCGTCGCGTTCGGCTCGGGATTCCGCCCCGTGGGCGGCATGATCGCCGACCGTATCGGCGGCATCCGCTCGCTCTCGATCCTGTTCGGCGTCGTCGTCGCCGCCTATGTCGTGATCGCGTTCATGCCCGAAGGCCCGGTGGCGGCGACGCCGGGCGGCTGGGCGCTGACCGAGCTGCCGCGCATCGCCTGGGTCTCGGTGCTGCTGTTCTCGATCGGCGTGCTGGCGCTCGGCATGGGCAATGGCGCGGTATTCCAGCTGATCCCGCTGCGCTTCCGTCACGAGATCGGCCTGATGACCGGGCTGGTCGGCTGCGCGGGCGGCGTCGGCGGCTTCTTCCTCGCCCAGACGCTCGGCTATGCCAAGGGCATGACCGGCGGCTTCGGCGCCGGCTTCCTGTTCTTCGGCGCGCTGGCGTTGCTTGGCTTCATCGGACTTGCCATGGTCAAGGTCCGCTGGCGCACCACCTGGGGCGCGGTGTCGGGAGCGCGCGTCTGATAGCCCGCTCCGCAGGGAGAGGATAGCTCGGACGTGGCGAATGGCGCGCAACCGGACTTGGGCGTTCGCGTCGGCTTCGCCAGCGAGACCGGCAAGCGCGCCGCCAATGAGGACTATGTCGCGGCCTGCCTGGGCCAGCCGGGCACGCTTCACCGCGATGTCGTGGCCGCGGTCGCCGACGGCGTCGGCGGCCACAAGGGCGGACGCGAGGCCGCGGAGGTCGCGGTCCGCAGCTTCATCGACGCCTATTATTCGCTGCCCGAGACGCTCGGCGTCCGCCGCCGCGCCGCGCGGGCGCTGGAAGCCGCCAACAGCTGGATCTATGGCCAGGGCCGTGTCGATGCCGCGCGCAGCGGCATGGCCTGCGCGTTCTCCTCCATCATCCTGTCGCGGCGGCAATGCCATGTGATCCATATCGGCGACACCCGCGCCTATCGCCTGAGCGACGGACGGCTGGAGCGCCTGACGCAGGATCATATCGCCGGCCGCGGCGACCTCGCCCACATGCTGAGCCGCGCCATCGGTTTCGAGGAATTCGCCCGCTTCGACTATACGTCCGTCGGGCTCCGGCAACATGACCGTCTCCTGATCTGCAGCGACGGCGTTCATGGCGCGCTCGCCGATGCCCGGCTTCAGCAATTGCTGGACGAACGCACGCCGCCCGACGAATCGGCGCGCAGCATCGTCGATGCCGCGCTCGCGGCCGGCAGCAGCGACAACACGTCAGCGCTGGTGCTCGACGTCGTCGACCTGCCGCCGGCGGATCGCGACGATCTTACGCATGCGATCGCGACGCTGCCGATCCTCGACCTGCCGCTGAGCGGCGAGGTGATCGACGATTTCGCGCTCGGCGACGTGCTGTCCGACGGGCGCTACAGCCGCCTGTTCAAGGCTGTCGACAAGCGCGCCGGTCGCGACGTGGTGCTGAAATTTCCGCATCCGCGGGTCGCGAGCGAAGGCTCCTACCGCCTCGCCTTCGTGCGCGAGGCCTGGGTCGCCGCGCGCGTGCGCAGCCTGTGGATCGGCGAGATCATCGAGGTACCGGCGGAGCGGCAGACCAGGCTCTATTCGGCGATGCCGCTTTACGAGGGCGAAACGCTGGAGCAGCGGCTCAACCGCGCGCCGCGGCTGTCGCTCACCGAGGGCATCGCGATTGCGACCAAGCTGGTGCGCGCGGTCACGGCGCTGCATCGCGCCGGCATCATTCATCGCGACATCAAGCCCGACAACGTGATCCTCTTGAAGGACGGCGGGTTGCGGCTCGTCGACCTCGGCGTCGCGCGCGTGCCGCTGCTGGAGGATTTTCCCGCCGAGGACATTCCGGGCACCGCGAGCTACATGGCGCCCGAGCTGTTCGGCGGCAAGGCCGGCGACGAGGCCTCCGACCTGTTCGCGCTCGGCGTCACCGTCTACCGCATGTTCACCGCGAACTATCCCTTTGGCGAGATCGAGCCGTTCTCGCGGCCGCGCTTCGGCAAGCCGGCGCCGCTGTCACGCTACCGGCCGGACCTGCCGGCCTGGCTCGATGCCGTGATCGGCAAGGCGCTCAGCGTCGAGCCCGCGCAACGCTTCGGCGACGCCATCGAGTTCGCGCATGAACTGGAGAACGGCGCGACCTGGGCCGGCCCGGCCGTCACCACCCGCAAATCGCTGCACGACCGCGATCCCGTGACCTTCTGGAAAGTGCTGTGCGCCATTCTCGCTCTGGTCATCGTGGTGCTATTGGCGCGGCGTTAGCACAGCAAGACCACCTAGCTCCGTCATGCCCGGCCTTGTGCCGGCCATGACGAAAGAGATTCGTTCGCAGTCGGTTAGAAGGCTACTGAAATCGCCATTCCGGTCAGGCGCTCAAGACCCGGCGCGGCGGATCGTGATCCGGGTCTCGTCGGTCATGTCCTTGAGCTCCTTGCTCGGCTCGCGATAGAGATGCCGCTCGATCACGACCGTCCGGCCGTCCGTGGTCTTGCTGCACGTCTCGTCGACGAACACGCCGCCGACCTCCTGCTTGCCGCCGCTTGGCTTCGCCTCCGAGCAGGTCCAGCCGTCCTCGCCATAGCGCGACTTCGCCTGCAGGCCGAGCAGGAACGCCTTCTTGCGCAGATAGAGCCGCGCCTTGGGGTCGGTCTCGATCGTCAGCGCCGCGATCTTGGCGTCCTTGTCGATCATCACGGTCAGGATCGCCGGATGGCCGCCCACCATGGTGCCTTCTCGCGCGGTCTCGCGGTCATACTCGAACCTGATGCCGCGCAGCTGGTCCGGCCCTTCCGGGCAGTTCGGCCACTGCGCCCATTCCGCCAATCTGTGGGTGGTCTTCTCTCCGGCGCAGGTCAGGTTGATGTATCCCGCGTCGGGAACTTTGCTGATCTCCATTCCGACATTGATGTCGCGCAGGTCCCCCGCGGTTGCCATCGCCGGCACCGCGGCCGTGACTGAGGCGGCGAAGACGAACCCGCGGATTGCCGATCTGTGCTTGCTCATGGCTTTGCCTTCTCGCTTGGGTCGGACGGCGCGGCGGCATGGCCGGCCTCCTTGTAGATGTTGCAGACGCGCGAGCCATCGCCGAAGAAGGCGATGCATTCGTCATAGCTCGGCTCGCCCTTGCCCTTGACATGGGCGAGCACGTAATCGGCGACGGCCTCGATCTCGTTCGGCCGCAGGAACACATTGGCCTCGGGCGGCATGCGGTCGGCGACATCCTGCCGGTTCATCTCGTAGCATTTCGTGGTGTCATAGGAGCCGCGCACGAAGAACGGCATGCCGGTGCCCGGCCGTCCGCACGTCACGGTCTCGATGATCTGCTCGCGCGTCAGCTCCGTCTTGCGCAGCGACAGGGCGTCGCCGCCATAGCCGCCGCCGCCATTGCCATGCCATTTGTGGCAACCGATGCAATTGCCGCGCTTGAACACCGCCTTGCCTGCATCGGTCGGATCACCAGCCGACTGCGCCTGCGCCGTACCCGTCAATCCCATCACGAGCGCGCAGCCGAGCCACGCGCCAACCAGCCAGTTGTGCTTCATTTGCTTTTGTTTCTCTGAACCAAGGTCAACGCGGGAGGCCTCTTACCGAAGCCTCCCGCGCCTGCGACGTCAAAGGGCGAACACGTAGAGCATCGAGCCCGGCTGCATCCGCTTCAGCTCGGGCGTGGCATCGATGAACCACTTGTCCCAGGCACCGCCGAGGCCGACCAGGATCGCGACATACTGCTTGCCGTCCACCGAGAACGTCATCGGGGGCGCGTTGACGCCACCGCCGGTGTTGAACTGCCAGAGCTGCTGCAGCGACTTCGCGTCATAGGCGATCACCTCGCCGGATGGCTGCCCGGAGAACACGAGGTCGGGCGTCGCCAGGATGCCGCCGAGGTTCGGGAACTGGGTCTCCGCCTTCCCCGCCACCTTGCCGGTGGTGACGTCGATCGCGGTCACGCTACCCGTGATCTTGACGTTCTGGCTCGGTCCGCCGCCCGTCCAGAACTCACGTGCTTTCAGCTTGTCCTTCTGCGACTCCTCGACCTTGATATGGTTGCAGCTCTCGATCACCGGAATGTACCAGAGCTTCAGGTTCGGATTGTACGCAGTCGGCGGCCAGTTCTTGCCGCCCATGTTGCCGGGGCAGATGTCCGTTTCCTTGTTGGTGCGGCTCGGCGTCACCGAGGCGTTGTACTTCTGCACGCCCTGCTTCGGATCATACTCCACCGGCT
Source organism: Bradyrhizobium mercantei (assembly GCF_001982635.1). Classification (GTDB taxonomy): domain Bacteria; phylum Pseudomonadota; class Alphaproteobacteria; order Rhizobiales; family Xanthobacteraceae; genus Bradyrhizobium; species Bradyrhizobium mercantei. Next base: position 627,224 of record NZ_MKFI01000001.1, read on the forward strand.
TGCCGGACTCGGGATCGAGACCCTTGGTCCAGGTCACCTTCTTGACGAAGGGCAGACCCCAGACGAACTTGCCGGTGTTGCGATCGACCGCATAGGCAAAGCCGTTGCGGTCGGCCTCGAGCGCGAGCTTCAGCGTCGTGTTGTTCGGACCGGGGACGTCGATCAGCACGTTCTCCGCCACGCTGTCGTAGTCGTAGGGATCGTTCGGCGTGTGCTGGTAGTGCCACTTGATCTTGCCGGTGTCGGCATCGAGACCAAGCGAACTATCGGTGTAGAGGTTGTCGCCGGGACGATACTCATTGTCCCAGTCCGGACCTGGGTTGCCGACGCCCCAGACGATGGTGTTGGTCGAGGGGTCGAAGCTGCCGGTGACCCAGGTCGATCCGCCGCCGCTTGCCTTGGCGTCCTTGTCGTCCTTCCAGGTCTCATGACCCGGCTCATCCTTGCCCGGGATGGTGTGGGTGCGCCACACTTCCTTCTGGCTCTTCAGGTCGGTCGCAGCGATCCAGCCGCGAATGCCGTATTCGGCGCCCGCCACGCCTGAGATCGCCATGTCCTTCACGATCAACGGTGCGCCGGTGATCACCTCACCCTTGTCGGGATCGGCGACCTGACGCTGCCAGGCGACCTGCCCGGTCTCCTTGTTGGTCGCGATCAGGCGGCCGTCGAGCGTGTGCGAGACGACGAGGTTGCCCCACAACGCGACGCCGCGATTGTCGACACCGCAGCAGGCCACCGCGCCGGCCCAGTCGTGGTCGGTCTTGGGATCCATCTTCCAGACCAGCACGCCTTTGCCGCCATGCGCATCGATCTTGTAGACCGAGCCCCAGCCGTCGGTGACGTACATGAATCCGTTCTCGACGATCGGAGTTCCCTCCAGGCCGCCATGCGCCCAGATTCCGCCGCCCTCGACGCCGCCGAGATGCATGGTCCAGGCGACCTTCAGATTCTTGACGTTGTCCTTGTTGATGTCGGTCAGCGACGAGAAGCGGGTCGCGGAATAGTTCTTGTGATGGTGCAACCAGTTGCCTGCTTCCTTGTCAGCATTGAGCAGACGGTCCTGGTTGACATCGTCCGCAAGCGCGAACGAGCCTGCGAAGGTCGCAGCGGATGCTACTGCCGCCGCGAGCATGTGAGACTTAACCCAATTCAACCTTGTCATAGATGCATTTCCTCCGGATCTAGCATTCTTCATTGATCGAACCGCCCGTCACATACGGACAGTCTCGCGAGAAGCCTTGAGTCCCGGCGCATGGCTGTGCCATTCGCCGCATTCCTGGTCACTAAACTTGGGTCACTTCTGGACCTGTACCTCCGTCTCGATGGTGCCTGCTTTCTGAAAAACGACCGCGCATTTGAAGGTCTCGCCGGGCGCGAGTGCCTGACGCAACTGCAGCAGCATGACGTGATAGCCGTCGCGCTTGAGCTCGAGCGATGTCTTGGCCGGGACTGGTATATTGGATATCGAGCGCATCGCGGGCGCGCCTTCACCGCGATCGACGATATGACGCTCGGAAAAATTGGCGACCGGGCAGCGGACACGGAGCAGCGCGTCGGCGCTGTCGGCCTCGTTCTTGATCGTCATCGTCAAGGGAAGGTCCCCGCCCGCTTTGTCGACCGCCGGTACGCGCGCATCCACAATCTGCAGGGATTCGTTCGCGACGGCGTTATGCATTACTCCGAACGCGCTGATCAGGCAGAATAATGGCAACGCGATCCAAGACCTATACTTGACGGAGTTGCACTTGAGGTTTCTGCACGCAACGGCGCAATGCAACTCCCGCTCGAACGGCATCAAGTTTTCTCCCGACATGATTTTTGCAGCATTGTTTCACGCTTCATCGTGGGCTGCCAGCAATACATCGAGAACGCTGCTTCAATGCAATTTTCGGCACGCATGGCGGCCATGCTGCCTTCTTGTGCATGCGTGCTCTCGATAACGAGCGCCGCTAGAGCGCGACGCAACACATGCCGCACTGCATCAGGTGATCGGCACCGCAGCGGCCGACGCCATCACATCGTCTCGGATGGCGCAACGTCGGGACAATTGTTCCCGATCGATGCACGCGGCGAGAATTATTATCTCCTCCGAATCGACGGCGCGCCGGTCCCGCTGCGCAATCCGTATCAATATGTTTCGCTCAGGATTGCCCTGGAGAGCCGGCATCGCGCCGCGCCTCCATTATGCGAACGAGACGTTGCGCATCGCCGTGGTGGTTTTGTGCCGCGACGGCCGTTCCCTGCCTTGTTCCTTCCTGGCGTCGCAACGCCCGGCTTCGATCTCTCGGTCTGACGTTCAGCCCGGTGGATTGAACGTCCGCGCGAAGAACACCGGCGCCTTGGCCCTCTTCAACCGGTACAGCTGCGCCGGCCGGTTCGGCCCCTTGCGCATCCTGGCGACCGGCTCGATCAGGTCGGCGGCGAGCATGCGGGTGCGGAAGGCGCTCTTCTCCAGCGCACGATCGAGCACGATCTCGTAAGTGCGCTGCAATTCCGGCAGCGTGAATTCCGGCGGCATCAGGTAGGCGGGCAGCGAGGTGTACTCGACCTTGCTGCGCAAACGCTGCACGGCTGCGTGCAGGATCTCGGCGTGATCGAAGGCAAGCTTCGGCCTCACCTTCTCGCCCTCCACCGCGAACCATTGCGCATCCGCGGCCAGCGCGCCGCCGGCGGCGTGCTCCGGCAGCAATGCGAAATAGGCGTGCGTCGCAGACCAGCCACGCGGATCCCGCGTGGCACTGCCCCAGCTGCCGAGCTGCTCAAGATACGGACTGACCACGCCGGTCTTGTCCTTCAGCTTGCGCGCCGCGCAGGCTTCGAGGTCGCGGTCGCCGGCGATGTCGACGAAGCCGCCCGGCAGCGCCCAAGATCCTGGAAACGGCTCGCCTTCCGCCCTTGGCCGTTGAACCAGCAGGACCTGGAGCGCGTCTGACCGAATAGCGAAAATGACGACGTCGACCGTCGTCAGCGGCCGCGGAAAGTCGAGTTCCGGCTTCTCGGGCATGCTCTTCCCCACTCCTTCGAGGTTCTGGTCATGACGCGTCGTCTTCACGCGAACCGGCGTCCAGTTCGCTCGAAACCGCTTCGCTGGCGTGAACCTTTTCGCGTCCCGGCTTGACAATAGCATACTTAGTTGTACAGTCCAACTATATTAGTTGTTCAGACACACTTATTAAGGAGTATCCGTCATGTTCGGACTTCGCTTCATCAAGGCCCAGCCGACCACCTATCTCATGAAATACCGCGGCGGCGCGGTGACCCAGCAGGGCGCCGGCCTGTCCGGCTTCTACTATGGGCCGGTCACCTCGCTGGTCGCGGTCCCGATCGGCAGCCGCGACGCCGCCTTCATCTTCCAGCAGAGCGCGCGCGACTTTCAGGCGCTGACCATTCAGGGCCATGTCACCTACCGGATCAGCGAGCCGCAGAAGGCCGCCGCGATGCTCAACTTCACGCTCAAGGCCGACGGCAAGACCTATGAGTCCGACGACCCGGAGAAGCTGCCGCAGCGGATTCTGGCGACCGTCGAGGTGCTGGCGCAGCAGGCGGTCAAGGAGTTGACCTTGAAGGAAGCGTTACAGGCCGCCGATCGCATCGCCGGCCTGATCGAGGGCGGACTGCGCGGCCGCGCCGATATCGCCTCGCTCGGCCTCGAAATCCTCGGCGTCTCGATCCGCGGCGTCAAGCCGACGCCGGACACCGCCAAAGCGCTGGAGGCCGAGGCGCGCGAGGCGATCCTCAAGAGCGCGGACGAAGCGATCTTCGCGCGGCGCAATTTTGCCGTGGAGCAGGAACGCGCGATCCGCGAGAGCGAGCTCGACACCGAGATCGCGGTCGAGCAGAAGAAGCGTTCGATCCGGGAGACCCAGATGGATGCTGAGGCGAGCGTCGCGGCCAAGCAGGCCGAGCTGCGCGAGGCCGGCATGGTCGCCGACATCACGCTGGAGAGCAAGCGCAAGGACTTCGTCGGCCTCAACGCCGAGAACACCCGCACGCTGGCGGACGCCGAGGCCTATCGCGTCGGCGCGCTGATGAAGATATTCGAGGGCGTCGACACCCGCGTGATCCAGGCGCTGGCGTCTGCCGGCATGCAGCCGGGACAGCTGATCGCGCAGGCCTTCAGCGGCATCGCCGAAAAGGCCGAGAAGATCGGCCAGCTCAACGTCTCGCCCGACCTGCTCAACACGCTGCTGGACAAGCCCGCCGCCGTGGAGGCCCCCCGTGCCCGCCGACAATGACCGCAAGATCGTCCTCGTCACCCGCAAGACGCGGCTCGAGGAGCTGATCGCGAAATACCTGACGGCGGCGCAGGCCCGCTTCTATGTCGAGCATCTCGGCGCCGACTTCTCCGACTACCAGCGCGAGCACGATGTCTATCAGGCCGAGCGCCGCGTCACCGTGCAGGCGCTGGAGCAATGGGGCCGCTACCAGATCATCGACCGGAGTTTTTTGCCGAACTTCATCTTCGGCCCGTCCGACATCGTGGTGGCGCTCGGCCAGGACGGCGTCGTCGCCAACACGATGAAATATCTCGACGGCCATCCGCTGATCGGGCTCAACCCGGATGCCAGGCGTTACGACGGCATCCTGCTGCCCTTCGTGCCGCATGACCTCCCTACCCTGCTGCGCGAGGTCGCTTCCGACAGGCGCGGCCACAAGGCGGTGACGATGGCGAAAGCCGAACTCACCAACGGCCAGGTGCTCTACGCCGTCAACGACCTCTTCATCGGCGCGCGCACGCATACGTCGGCCGTCTATGAGATCGCGCTCGCCGGGCAGAAGGAGCGGCAGTCCTCGAGCGGCCTGATCGTCGCGACCGGGCTCGGCTCGACCGCCTGGTTCAAGAGCATCGTCACCGGCTCGCTCGCGATCGCCGGCGCCTTCGGCGGCGGCAGCGACGGCCCGCCCTATCTGCCGCAGGCATGGGACGCCGGCGCGCTGCGCTTTGCGGTGCGCGAGCCGTTTCCGAGCCGCACCTCGCAGGTCACGCTGGTCTGCGGCAGCCTCGACCGCGCCGAGCGCCTCAGCGTGCGCTCGCTGATGCCGGAGAATGGCGTGATCTTCAGTGACGGCATCGAGGCCGACCGGCTCGATTTCAATTCGGGGACCGAAGCGCAGATCGCCGTCGCGGAGCGCGAAGGACGGCTGGTGGTGTGAGGCAGCCGCATGGTTCTGCGGCGCAGCTCACTGCGGCACCGGATGCAAGCGCGCCAGCTGGTCGAGCGACAAGGTGGCCTCGCGATCGCTCAGCGGAAAACGGACAATGATGTCCTGACGCGCCACCTGCCCCCACAGCGCATCCGACGACCATTTCTGCGGCTCGGGTCCGCGCGGTCCGTCAATCCAGATGAAATACCATTCCGTCATGGCACGCGACCAAAACTCCCTCGCCGGAACATTGGTCCCTCGCGAGCCTCTCCGCAACGGCCGATTTCGCGCCGGCGCGGCCGCCCGCGGATCGGCGCGCGAGCGTGTCGACCCGGATGCCAATCAGGCGCTTCCGCCCGCATCTGCCCTGTCAGTTCGAAACGCTCCTTGAATCCCGCGAAGCGCGCTATCCCGGATCTCCAAGCCAAATATTGTTGGCAATGTAGTGGAAGAACGGATCCTGGAGGTTCTCCGGCAGGCCCATATTCGAGCTGTGACCATATTGGGCGGAACGGGTGCCACCGTACCAATCGTCGACGATGTGCGCCTGCTGCTCGAGGCCGAACTTATGGAATGGAATGTCCGGTTTGCCGTAGGCGTAAACGTCCGACCCCACGCTGGCGCGCCGCCGCGTGACATAGTCGCAAAGCACCCCGACGGAGCTGCGGTGATAGATTTGCCAAACGTGCGTCAGCTCGTGAATGAAAACCTGGCCCGCACGCTTGTAGTATGACGTACCGGCCCACCCCATGGGGTTCTGGAAACATGCGTCGCCGAGATTGACGAGGATCGAGCCGTCAATGTTGGGCACGGTGAATCTGCCGCCACCGTCGCCATGAGCACCGGGCGCGGCCACGTTGGTGAGGATAATTTGGTCTTGCGGAGGCAGCGTTCCTTTGAAGATCCGGTTCGCGAACCGGTACTCGTCATCCGTCATGGTACGATGCTTGATGGCGACTGCGCCGACGACGCCTGCCAACATGCCCACCGTGAAGCCGAGCGGGCCCAGGAAAAGCACGGATGCTCCCGCGACAACGACTCCCACGAGCCCGCCTGGTCCGACGACGCGAACGCCGAGATGTCTTCCCAGGACACTCCCGATAAGGACGATGCTGGCCAGTGCAGGCCCACCGACCGCCGCGCCGACGAGCCAGCCTGCAATGTCGTTCACTGCCGCCTCGACGTCGCCAAGGATGCCCATATCCTTGTAGGCGTGCATCACCGAGAAATTCGCTTCGGCGATGTCCGGCCAATGGTCCTGGAGAAAGATGACCTGTTGCTTCAATTGCAGATCCGCAACCTGCGCGGAATCCGAGATCGTGTTCGATTCCGCGTGATGGAAGTCGCGGCCGCCCCCGCCTATGATGTGCCCTTGAATCGAACCGTTGGCCTGCAACGCCAGGGCGACGCCGTTCGGCGTCGTCAACATCACCCGGACCGTGAAACTGTAGTCATCGGCGCCACTGTCGTGCATGTGGCAGGCGAAGTCCCAAGTGGAGTTGCTCCGGACCGTCAGCGCGACGTTTCCCCCAAGCGCGGTTCCCGCAGGAGTCAGGATCTGGGCTGAAAAGGTTTTTTCGTCCGGGATGACGATAACTTCGTCGTCGTCGAGCAGATAGCCAGAGCCGTACTGGAATCGAACAAGCGTACCAACCTTTGAAGACCCCGGCGGATTAGCACGTTGCGTGACGGCGGTCGGGTACTCAAGCCATCCATCCATCATCCGAGCGTTCTCCCAGGTCGAGGAGAGCGCGCCAGGCACTTCAAAAGCGCCGAACGGGGCTGCCCATGCGATGATGCCGTGCTCGAAGCGTGAGTAACGACCGACGCCATCGGCAGCGACCAGCTCATCGCTCGTCGGGCGGCCAAGTGTCTTGATGAGATTTGCCGATTTCCAGCGTGCGAGAATTGCGCCGTGCATCTCGTGCGCGCCCGTCGTACCTGAGTAATGAATCTCACCCTGATCGAACGGTGATAGACGGCCACCTTCCCAACCCATCTCATCGTAGGTTGGCCAGCCGAGCGCCGGCATAAGGCCGGGCGCGCGCACGTCGCCAAGACCCTGGTAACAGATCCAGATCGCCCCATACACCACGAAAGACCGGTTGCCCGGCCGCGCGACAATGAGGCCCCCCTTGAAACGCTGGGCAAACCCTGCCTCCGCTGTCGCAAAGGTGTCCTCGACCGGCACGCCGAGGATCTGCTGGATGTTGTCGTCGGTGACCGACTTGTCCATCCACTTGGCGAGGATCGGATTGCCGATGAAAAATGCGTCGGTCGGCGACACCTGCCATATCGCGCCGTTCTCGAACCGCATCATCGTGCCAAGACCGTTCGGCAGATCTTGCGGCAGCCCGAGCGGGTTACCAAGGAAGCTCTGGCCACCCAAGGCAGCGTATTTGCGGCCGATAACGGAATTCGGATCGACCCCTAAGCAAGTTCCGGTGAGGGACAGGTTGGTGGCAAAGGGATCGCCGCCAATGATCAACTTGGCGGCAAACGGACCCGGTGCCGTCCCGACCGGAAGAGTCACGGAGACGGACACAGTGATCATGCTCCCCGCAGCGACGGTCAGCGGCGCGCCGTTCGACGAACCGGCCGGCTCGCCGACCCAATCGTATGTCGGCGGCGTATGTGATGGCACATCCACGGGATCGACCTTCTGCAAAGTCAGCGTCGATGCGGTGATCGAGACGGCGCTGAAGATCTTTGGATCACCCTGAATTTCAGCCTGAACAGTCGTTGAAGACGGGGCAATCCATTGCGTCACGGCGAATAGATAATCGTGGGTGCCCATCGGAAGGGCGCCGATTTCCGTGTGGGTGTACGGCCGGGGTTTTGGTGGTGTGGTGATCATGCCTGGCTCCCTGCGACGTGGATTAAAACCTGCGTTGCTGATCGAAGCGAAATCGGCGTAGAGGCGTTCTCAAATTGATGTTGCGGCAATCATGCGCGCGCTAGGGAAGGTGTCATTCCAGGAAATGGCCGGCCATCACCCATTCTTCTTCCAACGGACGTTCGTTTGACGGCGAGCTTCGCGGTAGTTGACGTGCGCGGCGCAGCCCGATCTGTCGTCTGCAACCGGTCTGGCACGCATCACCTTATGATGGAAATTCATTGATTAGCGTGACACCGGCGCCAATACAACCTGGAAGCGATAAATCCGATGCCACTCGGATACGCGCGCCGAGGATTTTATTCTCCTGGATATCCCGCCATGGCGCGGCCCTGGTCTGGCAGCGGCTGCAGCAGTCGTCGAGCGTGCTGGTCAAATAACCGATTGACCGACGTCAGCCGTGACTGACCAGATGTTTCGCCATCAGGATGTCGTCGTAGTAGCGGCCGTCGATCTTCAGCGCATGCGTCTCCAGCCCGTACGCGACGAAGCCCATGCTTTCGTAGAGCCGGACGGCCGGCTCGTTGCCCTTCACTACGGCGAGTTGCACCAGCTCGACCGATTGCGCGGCGAGCTCGAGCGCGGCTTCGACCAGACGGCGGCCGATGCCTGCGCGCCGCGCCTGCTGCCGCACATACATCCCGACCAGCATGCCCCTGTGCTGCCGCTTCGGCCCTTCCGCCGCGAAGAAGCCGACGATGCCGGCGAGTTCACCATCCCAAAACGCGCCGAGGATCACCGCCCCATGCGCGAGCCGCTCCGCAAACGATTCGACCGGGTGCACGCTCTCCGTCTCATACGCACTGCCGAACGCCTCGGGACTGAGCCGCAGCGCCTCGAGACGGATGTCGCGATAGAGCGCGGCGTCGGCCGCCAGCAGGCGGCGGACTTCGATGGATGGCGTGGTCATTCCGTGTCCTGTCCGCGTTGCGGCGGCATGGCCGTCCGATCGGCACATCGATCGCGAGACTAGACTATTCCGGGGATGATTGGAGCGGGTGAAGCGCTCCGACGCAAATATTACTTTAAATTTTTCTTTGTAATTTCAATTACTTAAGCTGATTGGTCGATTTTCTTGTTGGACGCTTTGTTGGACGTTTTATTGGACACTTCTTCGCGGCAACTTGGCTCATGTGCCGCTCGAAATTCGTTTCTGCCCTTACGGAAACCCATGAAGTATTGGTGGTAACGCCTGTATGAGCAAAACGGCGCTTCCGCCCAACACGCTGGCTCCCACGACGAGCAAGGACAGGACTCGCTCCCGAAGTATCTCGTTGCTCGCGACGTCGTTCGAACTTTGCATCCGTGCACCCGCGTTTTTCGTGCGACGAAGGCGTCATAGACTGAGTCGGGGGATCGGCAAGCGGCGAAATTTGTCAGAAAATTAACCCGTGATTCACCGACTCGGGCACCGTGCTGCTAGCCGGACCACTGGAGCCGCTATGCGTAGTCAATAGCTCGCTCATTGTCTCCGTTATTCCGAATACAACACCGTGGAAGGCAGGAAGGCTACGGTCTGGTTCGTTCCCCACAACAGCCGGCCTGCTCGCCTTTGTCGGTCTCTGACGAATTGGACTAGCGTGAAGGCGAAAGAAGGCGGGTCACCGCGGATATCTTCGTTCTTCACCTGCGAACCGAACGCCGAAGCGGGCGGTGTCCATCCGAAAAGCGATGCCACCTGGCGACGATCGAATGTGCGACAGAGCGCTTCCGCGCCTCGGCTTCCTTGGGACGCTCTGAAGCACTCGACAGAGTCTCACCTGCCGGAAGTACGTTGCCTGGCGGCGCGCCTTTGCTCACGGCGTTTGCGACCGCGCCGGCTCCTCTGGAATGGGAATTGCAGCGGCTCGGTTGACGAAATGGACTGGTTGAGCGTGGTCTCTGCATTTGCCTCGTCTGCGGCGCCAGGGCGTGCTTCCATGAGTTCCAACACAGCGCGCCCTTTATCGGTGATCCGCCACCCACCGTTCATGCGCACGATTAGACCCTGAGAAAAGATATCCAGATCTGGCAAGCGAGAAGCTAGGCGTTTGGTGCGATCGGCCCAGTCGCGGCCGCTTGTGGCTAGGATCGCCATGTCGCGCTTGAGATCGGCCATCACGGCGAAGCCGCCGGGATAGCTCACCAAAATCTTGAGGACGGTGACCTGAAAATTCACCTAGGTCTCGCGCACACTACCGTCACATGGTCGGAGCGTCGGATAGAGCTGCTCGCCCAGCCTGCTTGAGCCCGTCTAGCGAGGTCTCGCCTCTGGTGGCCGCTTCCAGAATTTTAGAGGCCACATGGGTGCGGGCGCCCGTCTTATGACGGGCAACGTTCTCACACACCTCGTCGAGGACCGCGCGCAATAGCGCGGTGGTAGCGGCATCAAACATGGGACACTCCCAAAGGAAAAGCTTGTTTTAAAGCAATCGTCTCGGCGTCGAATTCAAGAGGATTAATGATAGTCGGAAAATACCGACGACTTTACATCGCCGGCGGCCTTTTGCAACGACTAGGCCGGACCCGTGGCGAGAGACAATGGCCCCGCGCCGTCGGGCGGAAAATTGGGAGGGGCCTAGCCGTAGCCCAGTGTGACGACGCATCCATTCAAGACGCCAAAGCTCTCGCGCTTGCACTCCGCAGGTACGACGCCGCCTCTGCCGCCGCGGCGAAGGCGTTGGGCTGGATACGTCGGGCACGTGATCCTGGACCTATGAGGGTCCTATCAGGCATGCTCCGCCATCGACTCGAACCTGCGTACCGGTAATATAGCTGGAAGCCGCCGATGCAAGAAAAAGTGCCACGCCACAGATTTCTTCCGTCTCGGCAACGCGACCCAGCAACGAATTGCGCGCGAACAGAGCCTTCACTGCCGGATTCTGCATTGCACCGTCTCCGATGTTGGTGACGAAATTCGCCGGCGCAATGGCGTTAACCAGGATGTTGTGCGGTGCAAGCTCGATCGCAAGTTGCCGGATCATATGAGCCATCCCGGCTTTGCTCGCATGATAGGCCGTCGAGACGAATGGAGCATTCAAGATGGCAGCAGCCGACGAGGTCGCTATGATCCGCCCTCCCTTCCCGCGGGCTTTCATGACGCGTGCCGCGGCCGCGCAGGTATTGCGCGCACCGGTCAGATTGATCGCGATGACGTCGTTCCATTCGGCGTCAGCAGACCCGTCAATCGTCCCTTCGTGATTGACTCCGCGCTCGCCATTCGGAGCCGCAAAGCCGGGTCCGCCGCCGATGCCTGCATTGACAAATACGACATCAATGCCGTTCCGATGGTGATCGATCGCATCGAACACCCGCTCGACAGCCCCGCGATCGACCACATCCAGGCGTTCGGCGGCTGCGTCGTCTCCCAAAAGTGGAAGTGCCTTTTCCAACGCATTGGAGTTCACGTCCGCGATCGTCACGCGTGCACCGTTCTCGGCCAGCGCCCTTGCGATCGCCAGGCCTATGCCCGAGGCGCCGCCGGTCACCACGATCGACCGTCCGCCCACGTCGAATAAGTCATGGATTTTCATGTCTTGGTTCCGTGTAGCATCTACGAGACGGCGTTCCGCCGATCCTGACCGACGGCAGCGGTCAGGCCGTGGACGTCGCCTCCAAAGGCTTGGCTTGCCCAACGATGCGTGGTGCGGTTTCGTCGAGAAGGAGAGCCAATCCGCTGGCAATGATGGATGCTCCGGCCGCGATCCAGAGTGGGGTCGAGGCGCCCAGCGCATCCGCCGCCACGCCGGCGAGACCAGGCCCCCCAAAACCGCCAGCGACCTCACCAACGCCCATGATGAAACCGAGCGCGGTTGCCACATGGGCCGATGGGATCGTCTCCGAAGGCACAGTCGCCATGAACAACGCACTGGCGCCGACTGACAGGAAGCCGACGGCCATCAGCGCGTACAGGACAGGCAACGGGCCGCCGAACATCACCGCTGCGACCGGCGCAATCACGCCGACCAACGAGAAGAGTGCAAGTATGGGGCGCCTGCCAAAGCGGTCAGACAACGCCGGCACCATAATCGCGGAGACCGCCGATGAAACACCGGTCGCGGCCATCGCAACACTCATCTCACTGGGCGTCAGACCGTGAGACTGGACCAGATAGATCGGCAGGAAGGTCATTTGGATCAACATCCACGCGACCATGAGGCAACTGATCATCGCGCAGATCCAGATATTGCGGTAACTCAACAGCTTTTTCAGGCCGATAGATTGGCCGACAACTCCTGTATGCCGCATGCCGGCTGCGCTTCGTGGTTCTCGCACCAACAGCATAATGAGAATGGCAATGATGAATCCCGGAACTCCGGCTAGGAAAAAAGCATTCCGCCACCCGTAAGCGGAACCGATCGCGACAAGAGCGAGCGGAGCAATAAAGCCGTTCAGAATCGACGTCACGAAATTTTGGATGACGCCCATGTTGAATCCCCGCCGATGTTCGGATGATTCGGCCACCATGATCGATTGAGCGATCGGAAGGACGGGTCCTTCAGCGATCCCCATGATCATGCGCGCGCCCAGGAGCACCAGGAACGATTGCGCCAAGCCGGAAATCACCGAGCAGGCAGAAAACACAAGGATTGCGGCTACCAGCAAGGACTTCCTGTTGCCGAGATAGTCGGACAGCGCCCCGACCACATAGCCGGAGATTGCCCAGGTTAATCCGAGAGCCGCCGCCAATGCGCCAAGTTGGGTATTGCTGAGTTGCAGTTCAGGAACGACGAACGGAGCGAGAAAATTGAGCGCCAGCCTGTCGAAGAAAACGAAGCCAAATGCCAGCCCCAACAGGACCATCACCGAATTTTCGTAACTAAAAATGCGCGATTTGAGCATTTCGTTTCTCCCGGTGGCATAATCGAGCTGCCGGCGCGAGCGCCTCAGCAAACCAGTCCGCCGCCAGTGCGTTGCGCTCGGCGGAGTGGTTGTAGATTGTGTGCTCGCCGTCAGAGCACGTCTGAACGCGCGACAGCGAGTAGCGATTGCCGACAAGAAAGCCGCGCTGCGTGCCGAGCGGTACCAGCGGGTCCGCACCATCCTCAAGTACGAGGGTGGGGCAAGCGAGCGGCGCGCGTTTGCCATCGAATGCAAGCGCAGTGCGACTCTTCGTGAGCGCCGCGGGCTCCGACGTCCCGAACATCGCGGCAAACTGTTCTTGGGCCGTGCGGAACGGTGGCAGCTCCGTCAGCACCGGCCCGCCATTGACGCAGCACGCCTCAATGCGATGATCGCGCGTCGCCGTGAGCGCGGCGAGCAGGCCGCCATAGCTGTTTCCCCAGAGTCCCATGCGCTGACCAGGCGTACGCTCCTGGATGCAATTGACGAAGCGGCTGAACCCGGATGTCACATCGGCATCAGCGAAAAATGCGCCTTCCAGTCGGCTCTCGCCTTGCCCGGGACCGTCCACCAGCAAACAGTCAAGTCCGCGCCGGCATAGGGCCTCCGCCATCGAACGATAGGCGGTTGACCACCCACTCATGCCGCCGAACACGATCACACTTCCTTTGCCCTCGTCGGCGAGGACTCCCGCAGTGCCTCGTTGATGTCGCAAGCAAAGCTGAGCAGCCGCGCTGTCTCGCCATCGATATGGGTCAGCCGAGGCCGGCCATGGAGCGTCTGCCAGCGCTCGATCATCACAACTTGGAGTCCAAGTTGGCCAAGCAGCGATGCCGCCGTAAGGTCAGTCGGGCCATAGCCGATAACGGCGACATCGAACTCCGTCCGCGCCACCATATCCTCCCTTTGTTTGGCGGAGACCCTAGTGATATTGATTGTCATTAGTACAATTGATTGTTTGGATGGATCATATCCAGCTCATGGATGATAGGCGGCATGCGCTTTAATGGTCTCGATCTGAATCTCCTGGTCGCATTCGATGCCCTCTGGACCGAGCGCAATCTCTCGGCAGCAGCGCGCAGCATCAATCTCAGCCAACCGGCGATGAGCGCGGCCGTGCAACGGTTGCGCACTTTTTTCGGGGACGATCTCTTCGTCATTTTTGGGCGCGAGCTAGTTCCGACGCCGCTCGCTGAATCCTTGGCCGCACCGACGCGCGACGCGCTGCTGCATATTCAATTGTCGATCACGACACGCGATGCCTTCGGTCCCACAAAGTCCGACCGCCAGTTTCGGGTCGTCTTGTCCGATTTCATGACCGTCGTCTTCTTCAGGAGGATCGTGGAGCGGGTGGCGCGGGAGCTCCCCAAGTCACCTTCGAACTGTTGCAGTTCGACGATCTGCCGGACGAGCCGATCCGGCGCGGCGAGATCGATTTGCTGGTCTTTCCCGAGATATGTTCATGTCGCCCGCTCACTCAAAGGAGATACTGTTTGACGAGCGTCTGCTCTGCGTCGGGTGCCGGTCGAACCGGCAATTGTCCGGCAAGCTGACCTCCAAGAAATATATGTCGATGGGACATGTCATGGCGCAATTCGGCCGGACTCGAAACCTTCGATCGAGCCGTGGCTTCTGCTCGAGCACGGCATCAAGCGCCGGATCGAGGTCGCCGTGCAGAACTTCAGCATGATCCCGCACCTAGTGCTCGGAACCGAGCGCATCGCGACGATGCACAGACGTTTGGCGCAGCATTTCGCCAAGACAATGCCGATTCGCATCGTCGAACTGCCGATGGCGCTCCCCCCTTCACCGAGGCGATCCAGTGGCCGGCGCTTCACAACAGCGACCCCGCCAGCATGTGGCTGCGCGAGATCGTGCTAGAAGAGGCGAACCGCATGCGAACTCCGCGCGGCGCCTGAGAGAGCCGTCCGAGTCTCAATATGACGGCATTTGGTCAACGCTAACTGATCCGGGCCGATCTTTGCACGAAAACACGACGTTCGGCTTCAGCGATGACCCTTCGTTTCCGCCAGCTTCAATAGCTGGGTCCTCGTTTTCAGCAGTTGCCTTGTAATATTGACTTCCTCGTCGACAAATCTCGCGGTCGGCACCGGAACTGAGATCGCATGAGGATTGCCCAAATGGTCCTTTACGGCCACTCCGGCGGCGCAAATACCAAGTGTGTGCTCCTCCCGATCGAGTGCGAACCCTTGCGCCCGGACTTCGGACAGTTCGGACAACAGGTCATTCAAGTTCGTGATTGTAGTGGGGGTACGCCGTTCGAAGGAGCGGCCCAAGAGACCTTCGATCTCGCTGTTCTCCAGCGTTGCTAGATACGCTTTTCCATTGGCCGTGCAATACAATGGGAACGATTCACCTATCGCCGAAACGGTGCGCAGTCTCTGGGGGCCGACGATCTGATCGATGAAGATAGCACGGTCCTTGCGTATCGCTGCGAGGTCTACGGTTTCCTGCAAATCACCGGAAAGTTTGATGAGCTGCGGACGAGCTATTTCCGCAAACTGTGGACCGGAGGTGCGCGCAGCCCGCAGAATCGCCGGGCCGAGAACTACTCGTCCCGCCGCCCCAGCCACGAAAAGCAAACCCTCGGCCACTAGCGCGTTGACAATCCGCTGGACAGTCGAACGTGCCAAGTCCACCCGAGTCGCAATCTGCCCGAGACTAAGGCCCGTCCCCTCTTCCTCGACCACGCGCAGGATTGCGGCCGCGCGGGAAATCACCTGGATCTGGTTCTTCTCGGCGGTGGGGATGCGGCGTGGGACGACGTTCTTCTTCATGATGCTTTCGTAACTGGATCGGGCGCGAAAGAGAAGCGCCGCAGACCTTGCGAAGATATTCACGATATGATACACATATACCGCAATCCGGTACATGAGATGCATCAAGGCGCCGAAGAGCGCCCCTTGGAGTAAATGTGGGGAGGGTCAAAGATGGCTTACTGCCAGATCCTTTGCGTTCAAATCGTCGCTGATCGGTCACGCTGCTCGTGCGATGCGGGCTGGCGCTTGCGCAGGTGACCTGATGCCCGAAATCCTAATCCTCGAGCGAGAAGCCGACACCTATGCGACCCGGCTGCGCCAGGAGTTTCATGGCCATCACATTCATGCGGCGACGTCGGAGGACGAGGCCCTGGCGGTTTGCGGGAACGCCGAGATCCTGATCGCCCTTGCGCACGAGGTCTCGCAGAAGCTCATCCATGACATGCCGCGATTGCACTGGATTGCGGCGCTAACCACCGGCACTGATCACCTCGATACCCTAGAGGATCTGCCGGCGGGGCTGATCGTCACCTCCGGGCGCGGCATCCATGGTCCGCAAATGGCTGAGCTCGCCTTCATGTACATGATCGCATTGTCGCGGAATCTGCGCGGCATCTTGGCGAACCAGGCGCATCAGGCATGGGAACGGCGGCCGCAACGGCTCCTGCTGGGCAAATCGGCGGTGCTGGTCGGCGTTGGCGCCATCAGCGAGGATGTCGCCCTGCGATGCAAGGCGTTCGGGATGGAGACGCTCGGCGTCAGCGACTCCCGAAGTGAGGCCCGCGGGTTCGATCGCATCGTCCCGCGCGCACGCCTCCACGAGGCGGCTGCCGAGGCGGACTTTTTGATCGTCCTGGTGCCCTACTCGTCCCGGACCCACCACATGATCGACGACGCGGTGCTCTCGGCCATGAAGCAGAGCGCGATCCTCATCAACATCGCCCGCGGCAATGTCGTCGATGAGACTGCGCTAATACGTCTTCTCCAGCACGGAAAGATCGCCGGCGCGGGGCTCGACGTCTATGCGGAAGAGCCGCCGCGGCCCGACAATCCCCTATGGAGCATGGACAACGTCATCATGACTCCGCGCATCGGCGGAATGAGCGATATCTACGCGCAGCAGGCGCTGCCGCTGCTGGTCGACAACATGCGCGCCTATCTCGAGGGCCGCATCGACGACATACAAAACATCGTCCGCAGGCCATGAGGGAGAAGATCGCGGTGACACCCGAAGCGAGACTCTTGACCCGCATCGGCGACGAGGAGCTGGAACGGCGCTGGTCGCTGGCCCGCGATGTGATGCGGACCCGCGGCTGGGACGCGTTGGTCCTCCAGAACACCAATGACTGGCTCGGAGGATACGTCAAATGGTTCACGGATATTCCAGCCACCAACGGTTATCCGCGCACCATCGTCTTCCCGGCATCGGGCCGGATGACCGTCGTGGAAATGGGACCGTTCGACCATCGGCGCGACCTGCAAGGCGGTGACCCCCTGCACCGCGGCGTCGGCCGCCTCGTCACCACGCCCTCCTTTCCCTCGATCAGCTATACGACCGCCTACGACGCCAAGATAGCCGTCGAGAGCCTTGCCGGCTGTCGCACGATCGCCTGGATTAACCCCGGCGCACTGCCCCATGGTTTCGTCTCGCACATCGAGAAGGCGCTCGGGCCCGGCGTCGCCTTCGTCGACGGCACCGAGGAGATCGACCGGATCAAGGCAGTGAAGAGCCCGGCGGAAACCGCGCTGATCCGCCAGGCCGCTTCGTTGCAGGATTCCGTGTTCGAGAAGGTACTCGGCTTCATCCGACCGGGGCTGCGCGACATCGACGTCACGGCTTACGCGCAGGACCAGGCGCTCGTGCTCGGCAGTGAGCAGGGCATCTTCCTCGGCGCGTCTGCTCCGGTCGGCATTCGCTCGCCATTCATGCCGCGCTGGGCGCAAGGACGCACGCTCGCGGCCGGCGATCATCTGTCGTTGCTGATCGAAGTGAATGGCCCCGGCGGCTTCTACACCGAGATCGCGCGTTCTATCGTGCTCGGCCGTGCATCCAACGAACTCAAGGCCGCCTTCCAATCGGTCAAGGAAGCGCAGGACTACTCGCTCTCCCTGATCCGCCCGGGCGCGAAGCCTGCGGAAGTTCATGCTGCCCACAACAGATGGATGCAAGAACGTGGATTGCCGCCCGAGACGCGGCTGTACGCACACGGCCAGGGCTACGACATGGTCGAACGCCCGCTGATCAGGCAGGACGAAACCATGCCGCTCGCCGAGAACATGTGCCTCGCCGTGCATCCCGGGTACGAGACGGAACAGCTGTTCGCCGTGATCTGCGACAACTACCTGGTGGAAGCCAACGGCGTCAGCGCGTGCCTGCATCGCACCGAAAAGCGGATCTTCGAGATCTGACGTCGACAATACGACTCGCGGTCAACGCGAGCGAAGAACCGACCGGAAACGGCATCGCCGATGCCGGTTCCTGAAGCTGGAAATGCAAGGAGGACATCATGGCACGGGCTCCCTCTTCGTCGCTTGAGCTCTTCACCACCGAGGCGCTGCTCGACCCGTTCCCGATCTATCGGCAATTGCGCGATCTAGGGCCGGTGGTGTGGCTCGACGCCTACGACATGTTCGTGCTTCCACGCTACGCCGAGGTCCGTGGCGCGCTCGAGAACTGGCAAGTGTTCTCGTCGGCCGGCGGCGTCACCATGAACGACGAGATGAACGAGAAGCTCAAGGGCGGATTGCTCTGCAGCGATCCGCCGACCCACGACGTCTTACGCAAAGTGATCGAGCGGCCCCTGACGCCAAAGGCACTGTCGTCGCTGCGCGAGCGCGTGACCGCGGAAGCGGAGACGATCGTGGAACGGCTCGTCGCCAAGGGCACTTTCGACGTCGCGACCGAACTGGCGCCGCACCTCCCCGTCTCGATCGTCTCCGAACTCGTCGGCCTGCCTGAAGAGGGGCGCGAACGGATGCTCGATTGGGCGCCGGCGAATTTTGATTGCTTCGGGCCGATCAACGCGCGGACCAATGCGGCATTTCCCGTCGTCGCCGAGATGGTCCACTACGCCTTCACCCAGTGCGTTCCGGGCAAGCTCAAGCCGGGCGGATGGGCGCAGATGATCTGGGATGCCGCCGACCGCGGCGAGATTGATCCTGCGATCTGCCCGTTCCTGATGAACGACTATATGGGCCCGTCGCTGGACACGACGATCTTCGCGACCATCAGCGCGATCTGGCTGTTCGCGCGGCATCCGCAGGAATGGGACGTCGTCCACGAAAATCCGGCGCTGCTGCCGCAGGCGATCAACGAGGCGATCCGGATTGAAAGCCCGATCCAGGCCTTTTCGCGCTACGTCGCCGAGGATCATGAGATTGACGGCGTGGTCCTGCCCGAGGGGTCGCGCGCGATCCTGCTGTTCGGCTCGGCCAACCGTGACGAACGCCGCTGGGAGGATCCCGACCATTTCCAGGTGAACCGGCGCGGCACCAACGAGCATCTCGGCTTCGGCTTTGGCGAGCATCAATGCGTCGGCAATAATCTCGCGCGCATGGAAATCCGCGCCCTGCTCGCCGCGCTGACCAAACGCGTCAAGCGGTTCGAGCTCAGGGAGATGGAGCGCAGCGTCAACAACGTGCTGCGCGGCATCAAGAAGTGCGTGGTCTCGGTGCATTGACACCGGCCCATGGCGTACAGCTGCACCAAATAGTGAAGTAGCTCGGGGGAGGAATCCATGAATGCGCGTGCCACAGACGTCGGTGTCCTGATCGACGAATCCCGCTTTAGCCCGCTCCAGATCCGCGTCGTCGCCCTGTGCGGGCTGGCGTCGATCCTGGACGGCGTCGACACGCAGTCGATCGGCATCGCCGCGCCGGAGCTTGCAAAGGTCCTGTCGCTCACACCGGCCGGACTTGCACCGATTTTCGCGGCAGGTCTGCTCGGCGCACTGACGGGGGCGCTGGGATTAGGCACGCTCGCCGACCGCGTTGGCCGAAAGCAGATGCTGATCCTCTCGACCGTGCTGTTCGGCCTGTTCAGCCTGCTCACCGTGTTCGTGACCTCGTTCGAGGCGCTGCTGGCGCTGCGGTTCTGCGCCGGCCTCGGTCTCGGCGGCGCAGCGCCCTGCTTCACGGCGCTGGCGGCCGAGTATACGCCGGCACGGAAACGACCGCTCGTCATCGCACTGATGTGGGCGTCCTTTCCCCTCGGTGGAATGACCGGCGCCTTTGTGGGATCTGCGCTGCTCAAGGCCTATGGCTGGACCTCGATCTTCTACGTCGGCGGCATCCTGCCGATGATCCTTGCCGTCATCCTCGCGCTCGCCGTCCCGGAATCGCTGCGGTTCCTCGCGCTGCGCGGCAAGACCCAACCGAAGGTCCGCGCAATCGCAGCCCAGATCAAGGGAAGCGCGGTCGACCCGCAGGAGCAGTTCACCGCCATCGATCACACCCATGGCCATTCAGGCGTGCGCAGCTTGTTCACGGACGGCCGCCTGACGACAACGCTGCTGCTGTGGGTGATCTTCTGCATCGCCTTCACCATTCTCGTCTTCATCCCGCTCTGGGTGCCGACGCTGCTGGTGAAGCCGAACGGGCTGCAGCCCTCACAGGCGTTCGCGGTCGTCGCCTTGAACAATGGCGGCGCGGTGGTCGGCATGCTCCTGTGTGGGGCACTGCTCGCCAGGATCGGGCCGTTCAAGCTGTTGACCAGCGCCTTCGTGCTGGCCACGGTGTTCACCGCTGCAGTCGGCCAGATGCCTGATTATCCCGGCCTGACGATCGCATCGGCATTCCTCAGCGGCCTGTTCCTCGGCTGTGGCGGCGTCGGCGTGATCGCACTGGCGACCGCGTTCTATCCGACGCTGATCCGCTCCACCGGGCTGGGCTGGGGATTGGCGATGGCCCGCGGCGGCCAGGTCTGCGGACCGCTGGTGACCGGCTGGATGCTGCGCAATGGTCTCGGCGCAAGCGAGGTCTTCCTGGTGCTCGGCCTGATGCCGATCATCGCCGCGATCGCCGTGCTGTTGCTGACCCGCGAGAAAAACCAGATCGCCGTGACCCCCGTTCTCAACACGGCCGGGCACTAATCGGCAACCAACTCGATTTCGGAGGCACTGATGCGAAAGATCGCCCTCGAGGAGCACTTCATGGCTCCCCAATTCATCCCCTATTTCAAGAGCACGTCCGCGAATATCAGTCCCGACCTGTTCGACAAGGCGCTGGGCGCGCTCGCGGACTTCGGCGAGCGACGGCTCGCGGCGATGGATGCCAGCGAGGTCTCGCATGCGATCCTCTCCCTTGCCGGCCCCGGAGTTCAGATCGAGCGAGACACTGCGACCGCGGTCCGCCTTGCGCGCGAAGCCAACGACTTCCTGGCCGAACAGGTCCGGCGCAATCCCGCGCGCTATGGCGGCTTCGCCCACCTCGCCCTGCAGGATCCGGCCGAGGCCGCCACCGAACTGACGCGATGCGTCCGCGATCTCGGCTTTGTCGGCGCCATGGTCAACGGCCAGACCAATGGCATCTACCTCGACGATTCCCGCTACTTCGGACTGTGGGAACGGGCGCAAGAACTCAACGCACCGATCTACATCCATCCGGGCAATCCCGTCGACAAGCCGGCGATGTATGAGGACCATCCGGAGCTCTGGGGCCCGGTGTGGAGCTGGGGCGTCGAGACCGCCAATCATGCGCTGCGCCTGGTGTTCTCCGGACTGTTCGACCGCTTTCCGAAAGCGACTTTGATCCTTGGCCACATGGGCGAGGCCCTGCCCTTTCAGTTATGGCGTCTGGACAGCCGTTGGGAGATTTCAAACCGCGGCGACAAGCGCCTTGCGCTGGCGCCGTCCGAATACTTCAAGCGGAATGTCACGGTGACGACATCGGGCGTTTGCTCGGTTGAGCCCCTGCTCTGCGCGCTCAGCGCCCTCGGCAGCGACCGCGTGCTGTTCTCGGTCGACTATCCCTTCGAGCGATCCGATATCGCCGCTGCTTTCATCGAGACCGCACCGATCCCGGATGATGTGCGCCGCCTGGTCTGTCACGGCAACGCCGAGATACTGTTCCACCTTCAGCGCTGAGGGGACTTCCCGACGAAAAACCCCAGGGGCAGAAGCTGCACGCCCCAGCGCGAGCGGACGAAGCCCCAGATGCCGCGGGGCTCGACCAGCATCACCGCGATCGCGACCGCGCCCAGGATGATCAGGTACACCGGACCGAGCGTCGCCAGCGTCTCGCGCAGGAAGACGTAGATCAGCGCGCCCAGGATCGGCCCTTCGAATGTGCCGATCCCGCCGATCACGACCATGAAGATGATCAGGGCGGTCCAGTCGTTGACGCTGAAGCCGGCATCCGGCGAGATGCGCAGCCGCTGCAGGAAGATCAGCCCGCCGACCATTGCGGTCGCCGATGCCGCTGCGACGTAGACCACGAGCTTGATGCGGTCGACATTGACACCGTTGCTGCGCGCGGCGACCTCATTGTCACGGATTGCGGTCAGCGCCAGGCCGATGCGCGAGCGCAGCACCAGGAAGATCATTACCAGAATCGCGAGCAGCAACGCCAAGGCGATCAGGTAGGTCATGACGAAGCGGTCGTGCGGCGTGCGTCCCAGCGTCTGCGCCACCCTGACCGGGAGGCTCATGCCGGAGCCGCCGCCAAGCGGCACGATCAGGATCGCGGTCAGGCGAAAGACTTCCGCAAGCACCCAGGACCCGATCGTGAAATACGCTCCCCGCAGCCGGAACAGCAGTTTTGCCGACGGCACCGACAGCAACGCCGCCACGATCCCCAACAAAGGGATCGTGTAGAGCACCGGCATGTTGGCCTTTGCGGCCAAAGCGAACAGAACGTAGCCGCCGAGGCCGACATAGGCCTGCTGCCCTACCGAGACCAGGCCCGCATAGCCCGCCAGGAAATTCCAGAGGCAGGCGAGTGCGACATAGAGAAAGACATCCGTCGCCAGCCGTAGCGTGTCGTTTGAGGCCCAGAGCGCCCCACTCGCGAGCACCGCTGCGAGCGCGACCGCGCCGATGGATGAGACCAGCGTGAGCGTGGATGATCGTGTGACGTGAAAGCCGGACATGCTCAGTTCGCCGCACCAAAGAGACCGTTGGGCCGTACCGCCAGGACGACGAGAAATGCGATATGTCCGGCGAGGATTTGCCAGCCCGGATCGAAGGACGACGCCACCGACTGCACCACGCCGAGGAAGATGCCACCGGCCAGCGTGCCCCAGAAATTCGTCAAGCCTCCGATGATTACCGCCTCAAAACCGAAGATCAGTCGCGTCGGCCCGGTCGCCGGGTCAAAATTGGCGCGGATCGCCAGCAGCACGCCGGCGAGCGCCACGATCATGCAGGAGAGCGCCATCGCCAGCCCGAAGACATGCTTGTTGTTGAGGCCCATCAGTTGCGCGACCTTGGGATCATCGGACACCGCGCGAAAGGCACGCCCGATCGCGGTGCGATAGAGCAAGAGTTGAAGTCCGAAGATCACCAGGACCGCCAGCACAAGTTGCAGCAGCGGCAACACGCCGATGCTGATCGCATCGGTCAAGGTCACGCTGGCGACTTCGATGCTCCCCGCCTGCAAGCGCCTGTTGTCGGCGGAGAAACTCATCAACAGCGCGTTCTGGATGATCACGGAAAGCCCAAAGGACACCAGCAACGGCGGCAACACGTCAGCACCCATGGTGCGGTTGAACAGCCCGCGCTGCAGCGCGTAACCCACCAGCGCCATGACGGGCACCACGACCACCAGCGATACCAGCGGGTTCAGCCCCAGCGATTGCGTGGCGACAAGCGCGACATAGGCGGAGAGCACGATGAGATCGCCGTGGGCGATGTTGACGAGGCGCATGACACCGAAGATCAGCGCGAGCCCCACGGCGAACATCGAATAGAGGCCGCCGATCATCACCCCCTGCACCAGCGCGTTCGCCAGATGCTCCATGGTCACACTCCGAAATAGGCCGCCGCAATCGCCTCGCGCGACAGCGACCGCGCCGGCCCCTGAAGCGCAATGCGGCCCTCCAGCATGCAGTAGACGTGATCGGCGATCTTCAGCGCCTGCTGGATGTCCTGCTCGACGATGACGGCGGACACGCCGCCGGCGACGATGCGCTTGATGTAGAGGTAGATCTCCTTGACGACGACCGGCGCGAGGCCAAGGCTCAGTTCGTCGCACAGCAGCAGTTTCGGATTCGACATCAGCGCCCGCCCGATCGCGACCATCTGCTGCTGGCCGCCGGACAATAGCCGCGCCGGCCGGTTGCGGAAGTCGCGCAGGATCGGAAACAGCTGGTAGATTTTCGCCAACGTCCATTCACCGGGGCGCTTGACCTCGGCGCCGATCAGCAGGTTCTCCTCGACGCTGAGCGAGGTGAACAATCGCCGTCCCTCCGGCACGATGGTGAGCCCACGCCGGACGATCCTGTACGGCGCCTCGCCGCCGATATCCGTGCCGCAAAAGCGGATCGCGGAAGGCGGCGCCGGATTGAGCCCAACGATGGAATTGAGCAGCGTGCTCTTGCCGGCGCCGTTGGCGCCGATGATGGCGACGATCTGGCCGGCCGACACCTCGATGTCGACGCCATACAGGGCCTGGAAGTCGCCATAGAAGGTTTTCAGCGCGTTGACGCGCAGCAGCTGCGCTTCAGGCATCGGTGTCGATCCCCATATAGATCTCCGCCACCTTCGGCTCGCGAATGACGTCGGCGGGAGCACCGTCGGCGATGAACTTGCCCTGGTAGAGCACCAGCGCCCGGCCCACGACCGACATCAGGGCATGCAGCACATGTTCGATCCAGACAATGGTCACCCCCGTGCCGTGGACGCGGCGGATCAGCGCCACCAGTTCGTCGCACTCATGCTGGGTCAGACCTCCTGCGATCTCGTCCAGCAGCAGAATTTTTGGTTTGGTCGCGAGCGCTCGCGCCAGCTCCAGCCGCTTGCGGTTGAGCAGCGTGAGACGGCCCGCATGGACGTTGGCAAGATCGGCAAGTCCGCAGTCTTCAAGAATTTCAAGGCATCCAGCCTGGGACTCGGCGATGCTCTTGCCCGCACCGAAGCAGGCGGCGACCATCAAATTCTCGAACACGGTCATGTCGCCGAACGGTTGCGGCACCTGATAGGCGCGGGCAATTCCGAGCCGACAGCGCTGCTCCGGCCGCAGCGCCGTGATATCGCGCCCCCGGAACTCCACGGCGCCTGCGTCGAGCGACAATGTCCCCGTCACCAGCCCGAGGATCGTGGTCTTGCCGGCGCCGTTCGGCCCGAGAATGCCGACGGCCTCGTTCTCGCTGATGTCGAGGTCGATACCGTCGGCGATGCGGATCGCTCCGAACGATTTCGACACATTGCGGAGCGACAGCGCGATGGTCATCAATCGACCTTTCCACGCGAGAGGCCGGCGCGGTTCAATAGGCGATCGGCTCGAACTTCTTCACCGTCTTGATATCTGGATAGGCCGAGTTGTTGACGATCTTGATCTCGTACTTGAACTTGTCGCCCCTGACCCACTGGCCGCCGACCAGCGGCGTCGTGGAGACGTTCTTGACCGGCCCCTTCTTCCAGCTCACCGGGCCGACGATCGACTGATAATCGGTCGCCGCGATCGCATCCAGGATCGACTTGGGATCCTCGACCTGCTTCGTGCGCTTGAGGACATCGAGCGCAACTTCGAGCACCGCGTGCTTGAAGCCGATCGGCTGCACCCACTGCTTCCCCGTCGCCTTGGTAAAGGCGTCGCATAGTTCGGAGGCCGATTGGCCGGTCAGGCCCGACTTGAACGGATGATCCGGCGACCACCACTCCTCCGACGACAGGCCCGCGCCGCGCTCGCCGAGCGCTTCGACCGAGGCCGGGAACAGCAGCGCCTTGGCGGCCGTCACCGCCTTCGGCCGATATCCCTGCTGGCCGCACTGCGCCCAGAAGGTCGCGAAGTCCGGCGGCAGGAACACGCCGGTCACGATCTCCGCCTGCGCGGATTTGAGTTTGGCGATCCGGGCGCTGAAATCGTTCGAGAGTGGCGTGAACAGGCCGGTGTCCACGACCTTGAATCCCGCCTTCGCAAAGGCGGGCGGGAGCCCCTTGTTGGGATCGCTCAGCGCAACGCCGTCGGGATCGTTCGACCACAGCGTGCCCACGACCTTGTTGGTCTCGATCGAATTCCACAGACCGGTGAAGGTCTGAACCACCTGGCTGCCGCCCCAGAAGAAATGATAGGTCCAGTCAAAGCCCTTCGCAGGCTCGCCGCCGCGACCGAAGAAATAGGCCTCCCACGGCGTATCCGTGGTGATGCAGGGCACACCGTTGAGCTCGCACTGATCGGCGACGGGATTGACGGTGTCCGACGTGCTCGAGGCGAGCATCAGGTTCACTTTGTCCTTGGTGATCAGCTCCGCCGCGACTTCGGCCGCCCGACTCGGATTGGACTGACTGTCGCGCACCAGAATCTCGATCGGATACTTGATGCCGCCGATCGAGATCCCACCGCCGATCACCTTTCGGATCTCGCTAACCACGAAATCGTCGGCTGAGCCGAATGCGGCGATCGGGCCCGTTTGCGGGCTCACGAATCCGATCCTGATCGGCTTGGCCGCCATGGCGCGTCCGGTGAAGGCCGGTGCCGCGAGCACGGCCAGACCCGCAACGGCGACGCCGCGCATGGTCTCGCGCCTGGTCAGGGAAGCCACCCTGGCGTCCAGTCCCTTGCGTCCTGAATCCATCATTGCCCTTCCTCCCATTCGTCGACGTCGTTGTGCGTCGTTGCTAGTTTCTAGAATCCAACGTTGTCGCCTCCCTTCAGCGCGAGCATCTGCCGCGCTTCGGCCGGCGTCGCAATGGTATGGCCGAGTTCCTCGACAAGGCGACGGATCTTGGCAACTTGCTCGGCGTTGGACGAGGCAAGCTGGCCACGGCTGATGTAGAGCGAATCTTCCAGGCCGACCCGTACATTGCCACCCAGCATCGCCGCCTGTGTCGCGAACGGGATCTGCGCGCGTCCGGCCGCCAGCACCGACCAGTGATAGTCGTCACCGAACAGCCGGTCGGCCGTCTCCTTCATGAACATCAGATTGCGCATCTCAGCGCCGATGCCACCGAGGATGCCGAAGATGGTCTGGACGAAGAATGGCGGCTTGACGAGACCGCGATCGACGAAGTGGGCGAGATTATAGAGGTGACCGACGTCGTAGCATTCGTGCTCGAACCGCGTGCCGTGCTCCTCACCGAGCATATTCAAAATGCGTTCGATGTCGCGGAAGGTATTGCGGAAGATGAAGTCGTCCGTGCCGCGCAGATAAGGCTCTTCCCAATCGTACTTGAACGTCGGGTAGCGGTCGGCGAGCGGAAATATGCCGAAATTCATCGAGCCCATGTTGAGCGAGCACATTTCGGGCTTGGCGACCAGCGGTGCGGCCAGGCGTTGCTCGACTGTCATGCTGAGCGATCCGCCCGTCGTGACGTTGATCACCGCGTCGGTCGACTGCTTGATCCGCGACAGGAACTGCATAAACACGGCGGGATCCGGCGTTGGCCGGCCGTCCTTGGGGTCGCGAGCGTGCAGGTGCAGGATCGCAGCGCCCGCCTCGGCAGCTGCGATCGACTGGGCCGCGATGTCGGCCGGCGTGTAGGGCAACGCGTCGGACATGGTCGGGGTATGGATGCCGCCGGTGATCGCGCAGGTGATGATGACCCTGTCCGAACGCCGCTTTACCATTGCATCACTCCTTGGTCGACGTGCCGAAGGCCGATTTGAGATGGTTCGTCACTTTCGACCGCAGCGCCGCCTGCGCTTCAGGCGGCCACTCCAGAAATCCGCGCCCCGACTTGAAGCCAAGCCGACCTTCGTCGATCAACCGGTCGAGACAGTCCGACGGCTCGGTCGACCGGTCGAGAGACGGCAGAATGTAGCTGTGGATGGCACGCGTGAGATCGAGCCCAACCAGATCGGCATTCTCGATTGGTCCGAGCGCGGCAAGACGCGCGCCGAAGCTCGATTTGACGACGTCATCGACCGTCCGCGCATCGCACACTCCAGCGGCGACCAGTGCGATCGCCTCCCGCCACAGCGCGTGCTGAAGGCGGTTGCCGATGAAGCCCGGAACGTCCTTCTTGACTTCGACGGGAGACTTTCCAACCCGGCGCAGCAACTCCATCGTCGCGGTGATGACGGCGTCCGAGGCCTGGTCGGTGCGAACCACTTCGACGAGCGGAACGAGATAGGGCGGATTCCACCAATGCGTCCCGATCGCCCGCGACTTGTCGGCCACACGGGACATGATCTGCCCGATGGGGATGACGGATGTGTTCGATGCAAGGATCGCGTCCGGCCTGGTCGCGCGCTCGACATCGGCAAAAATCCGCTGCTTCAACTCTAGATCTTCCGGCACCGCCTCGACGACGAGATCAGCATCCGCGACACAGGGCCCGAGTGTGTTGAGGACCTCGATTCTAGACAAAGCGGCCTGGTCGAGACCGAGCCCATCCAGCGAGGCCTCGATGCGCGGGAGAATCCGTTCACGCACCTCGCGTATGGGGTCGGTAACGCGAACATGATGACCGGCGCAGGCGAACACCTGCGCGATCCCGTGCCCCATCAGGCCGCCACCGAGAATCGCGATGCGCTCCTTCATGGCTCAACCCGCTGTATAGCCGCCATCTGCGTACAGGATGTGGCCGGTGTAGAAGTCGGACGCTTTGGATGCCAGAAACAGGAGCGGCCCCGAGAGATCTGCAGGCTCGCCGAGACGCCCTTTCGGTACGCGCGCGAGGAATCCCGCGCGTGTCGTCGTCGCGCGCTCGTCGTCGCCGAACATCCACGCGGTGAGCGGCGAGCGGAAAACAGTCGGTGCGATCGCGTTGACCGTGATTCCGGTCGGGCCCCATTCGCATCCGAGCGCCCGGGTGATGCCGTCGACGGCGGATTTCGAGGCGCAGTAGGCGGTGTATCCGGCGGGATGGCCGAGCAGGCCGCGCGCAGACGACATCAGGATGACCTTACCGCCCTCACCCTGCGCCAGCATCTGGCGGCCGGCCGCGCGCGACATCAGCCAGCTCTGCGTGACGTTCGCATCCATCACGTCGAGAAAGCGCTCGGGCGCCATCTCGACGATCTTGGCCACATCGTTCTTGCCGGATGCCACCACGAGGATGTCGACACGGCCGAACCGTTCAACGGCCTTGGCGACAATGGCATCGCAAGCCGCTTCGGAATTGGGCCGCCCCGCGATTTCCTCGACCTCGGCACCTCGCTGCCGGCACGCGGCGGCGACCACGGCTAATTCCTTGGCCTTGCCCGCCGTCAGCACCAGCCTGGCGCCGGCAGACGCCAGCGTCTCCGCCGCGACCGCACCGAATGCGCCCGAGGCACCGGTGATGATGGCGACTTTGCCCGCGACCGAAAACAGCGCGAGAGGATCAGTCGGCGCACCTGTCATGGCTTCACTCCCGCAGGATAGGGAATCACGACCAGCATCTTGCAAATGTCGTTCTCGCGGTTGACGATCTCGCGCACCTCGCCCGGCGCGATCGTGCAGGAGTCCATCGGACCCAGCACCGTCTCCCGGCCATCGACAACGATCGTCATGCGGCCTTCGAGGACGACATAGACCTTCTCGAACGGCGTGGAATCGGGCCCCGCCCCGCCGCCCGGCAGAAATTGCGAATAGCCGACCCATTGATTGGCGGGACCGCCGGCCTCGAATCCCTGTAAACGCAAGCCGACGACGCCGCGATGGTTTGGTGCCTCATAGGGCTTGGCGTCCGCGAAGCGCTTCACGTGCATGCACGTCCTCCCGCGTCCTGATGTTGATGCGGCCGCTTATGCGCCGGGACCGAAGCTTGCGCCGTCCTCGATCCGGTACTTCTGCGACTTGTCGATCATCGCGACGAGACGAATGATGCAGCCGTCGCCGCGGTCCCAGTTCCAGGGGAAGAACGCGAAGGTGACGCGCTTTCCGGTCACCGCGTCGAGATCGCCGCCGACGTTTTCGATGCCCAGGATGCCGTTGGTGAAGAGCTTGCGGTGCACAGGCTCCCACTCGGGATGATCTTCCTTCCAGTCGCGCCCGCCCGACCACTTCTTGTATTCGTCCGCCAGATGCGGGTGCAGCGGGCCGTTGCGGTGCGGGCCGATCGCGGTGGCAAGCGGATGATCATTGGCCTGGGTATCGTGACCGACGACCTTCACTTTCTTCTCGACGAACCAGTCGCCGGCGGACGGAACGAAGCCCGGGCACTTGCAGAAATACTCCTCGCTGTCGCGGTACTTGTGGTGCCAGCCGGTGTTGACGATCACGACGTCGTTCGGCCGCACGGCCTTGCCGGCTGCCTTTTCGAGATCGTCGTAGGTGATCGGCTCCCAATAGTTCTTTGGGATCGAAACGACGATTCCCGTGCCGAAGAAATGCGGCAGCGGCACCTCGTCAATGAACGGCGTGTCCTCGACGACATGCGCGGGGGCGTCGATGTGAGTGGTGTTGTGCATGCTGGTCGTGATGCGCTGGGACAGCACACCCGACTTCGCCATGTAGTGGATGCGCTCGATCTTGACGTCTTCGAAATACGGCCAATTCGGCGACTGGAAGCCGAAGCGATGGGACAGGTTGTAGAATTCCAGCCCCATTGGGTTGTCGAGATTGGCCTGAAACTCGATACCTCGGACGTTAATCGACATGCGTTGCCCACCTTCACCGAACGACGGCTCGTTCCGAACCCTCTTGTATCGAACTACAATACGGCTGTACCGTATTACGGTCAACATGAATCGAGCGGTGTCGGCACGCAAAGTGCCGCTCATCTATCGCCCACCATTTCGAAGATGAGTCCGCCCCTCTAAGGCGGCGCCAGCTCTACGCGCGATAGTCTCCAGCGGTCGTCCTTCGTCCGCGGACGGGAAATCGCGTCGAACGATGAAGCCAGCTTTATCGAACTGATCGATGTCGGGCCGGGCAACGTCGGCAACCGAGATGGGTTGGCCGAACCAGGCAATGTGTGCCGCAGGACGCCGCAGGGGCGAGCCCAGCTTCCGCAACGGCGAACTTGTCTGCTCGTCTAACCCGAAGATAGAAACAGAATGAAACTAGCTAAGTTTTCAGATCGACGGAGAAGTCGAGACGGACAAGGTCGCCGCGGAAGAAAAGATGGCCGAAATAGATAATCGTGCCGGCACCGTTGCGGATGATGCGGCGCAGCTCGGCTATCGGTGCGGCTTCATGAATACCTAAGTTTCGGGCGAGATCGAGGTCAGCTTCGCCGATCGTCAAGGTCTGCTGGATCTGTCCGAGATCTGCATGGCGCGCCGCCAAGCGCTCCAGGATTGGTCGTTTTCGTTTGGTTGCCTTGGCGTCGAGCCCAGCATAGATCGCACTATCGATCAGAATCTCGGTCATGGCGATCGGTCGGGGAAAATCAGAATGATGGTGGAGATGAACGACGCGATGATAACTGTCGCTTTGCCTCCCTTCCGTGGCGGTGACGGGTAACCGACTTCCCCATGGTCCGCTCTCGAGTTCCGTCACCGTGATCGAAGACGAGTGGGTTTCGAGCTCGGCCAAATTGAGGGCCAAGGTAAACCAGCGGCGATCTAATGGCTTGGCCGTCACTGAGCTGCCGCGCCTGTCGCGATGGCGCACGATCAGCCCCTCGTCGGCTAGAAGGTCAAGCGCATGCCGGACGGTGACACGGCCAACCTTGAACTCTTCAACGAGCGCGTCGAGTGCAGGTAGGCGATCCCCCGGTTGCCATTCTCCGGTTGATATGCGCCGCCGCAGTACCGAAGCCACTCGACGATACGTCGAGATGCCGAGCCGCTGCTTGCGCTCCCGCAACCGCCGCGACTGGCCCCGCTTTGTCGACGGTTTGGACGCCCTCTTCAAATAATTGCTCCCGTCCGCCTCTACGTTTCACGCAATCATATAACTTCAAACCTTTCGAAAACATCCTCCCGGATGAGTTCTCCGAGCCCGGGCTCCGCTCCAAGATGCAACTTGCCGTCCTCGACTGTCGGGGGGTGGCGAAGAAGCATGTCGAATAGCGGATTGGGCAAGGAGTCCATTTCCAGCCAGGACATCCCATCGATTGCGGCGCTGAGATTCGCACTGGCATAGAGGCCAACGGGCCCCCCATACATGTGCAGGCAGGCGCGTCGACCGGCTGCGAGGATATCGCGACATATCTCCTGCCCTTCGCTGATGCCCCCCGTCTTGGTGATATCGGGTTGCACAACCTCCGGCCTGATGACGTCAAGAAGCCGCCGAAACCCTGCAAGTCGGTACGAGTTTTCGCCAAGCGCTATCGGTGGCCTGACATTCTGGGCGCACCAGGCAACATAGGATTTCTCGTCATCGACCAGGAATGGTTCCTCCAGCCACTCCAGCGCAAGCTCGTCGAGAGCTCCGACGAGCGGACGCAATGTTTCAAGCTGAAGGGATTGTGTCGCGTCTGCCATCATCGGCCGTGCGCCGACGACCGAACGGGCCTCCCGCAGCCGATCAAGAAATAGCGTGTCGTTCCCTGCAACGCGGAATTTGAAGCGTGTGTGCCCCTTCGATGCCATCTCCTCGACCGCGGCGAGACGTTGGATCGGGAGATTCGTCGCATAGACATCCACGCGTCGCGACGAGGGCCGCCCCCGGATGAAATCGGCCAGAGGGCAGCCGGCACGCCGGGCCATCGCATCCCATAGCGCAATGTCTGCCCCGCAGAGCGCTTGTTGGAAAGGACCGGGAGCTCCGAGCTGGTTGGCGAGAGCGCGCATCGTCTGAGCAAGCCCACGATAAAGTCTTGCCGGATCGTCCAGCGCCTGGCCGATCAGAGCGGGGCGCACGACATTGGTCAGGATGTCAACCCGCTCACGGCATCCCCAGGGCGGAAAATTCCCCCAGGCTTCGCCGATACCCCAGCAACCATCGCTAGTCTCGACGCGGACCAGGAGGTTGTGACGCGTCGTTACCGTACCGAATGGCGCAACGATCGGTGTGTCAAGCGGAGCCGCAACCAAGGCCACGCGCAGCTTCTCGATCGTAGGGCCGCTCAACTGCCGCTCCGGACATGCAAGCGGCGCTTCATTTGACGGCTCCCGCAATGCGTCCCGGCGAGATCCACCCCTGAATCGGCAGGAAAAGCAGAAAGACCGGGAGCGTCGTGACGACAGATGCTGCCATGACCGCGCCCCAGTCGACGTAATCGTCGCCAAAGAACTGGTAGAGACCGAGTGGCAAGGTCTTGAGGTCGGTTTGCGTCAGGAAGGCGAGCGCAAACAGGTATTCCGTCCAGGACAGCAGGAAGGCATAGGTGGCTGTCGCCACAAATCCCGGCAGCATGACGGGACAGATGATCAGCCAGATGACCTGCCAGCGCGAGGCTCCGTCGATGATGGCGGCCTCATCGAGGCTCTTCGGCACGGTTACAAGGTAGCCTACCAGCATGTAGACCGAGAACGGGATTGTGAAGGCGGTGTAGGTGAGGATCATCCCGACGTAGCTGTTGATCAGATGCATGGCGGCGAACGCCACAAATAGCGGATTGATCAGGACGATCCAGGGAAACACCTGGCCGAAAAGGATTCCCGTGAAGAGGGTCCGCTTGGCGCGAAACTCGAAGCGCGAGAACACATAAGCTGCCATGACCGACAGCACGGTGGAGACCACCGTAGCGGCCACGCAGATGACCACACTGTTGAGGATGAAGCGCCCGAAGCCGGCCTGGAAAATCCGAACGTAGTTGCGAATCGTGAACGTCTCCGCCGTCGACAGCAGGCCGCCACCGGGCCGGAACGAACCGACGAGCACGTAGATGGCCGGATAGACCAGGACAAACAGCGTGACGATCGTCAGCACAACAGCAAGGACAAATTGCCATCCGCCCGGATCGCGCCAGTGCCGTGAGGGCGCCGTAGCAGTCACAGCGTCTCCTCCAGTTGCCGGTGCGCCACAAGCCGCAAATATAAGATTCCAAACGCACCCATCACGACCGCCATCACCATGCCGATCGCGGAGCTATATCCGAGACGGAAATCCACGAACGCCTTGAGATAGACCTCTGTGGCGAGCACGTTGGTAAAGGTACCCGGCCCGGCGCCGGTCGCCAACCACACGTAGACGAAGTTGTTGAACGACCAGAATACCGACATCAGTCCGAGCACCAGAATCGCAGGCATAAGGAACGGCAAGGTCACGAAGCGGAACATCTGCCAGTTGGTAGCGCCGTCGAGTTCTGCTGCTTCGTAATATTCCTCGGGAACCGTCTGCAAGTTGGAGAGCAGCGAAAGGGCAATCAGCGGCACGGTGTTCCAGAGCATGATCGTCACGATGGATGGCCATACCGTGCGCATGTCGGCAAGGAAGGCGATCGGCTGACTAATTATGTTCAGCCCCATCAGCGCGTCGTTGACGAAACCATTGCGCTCGAGCAGGAAGCGCCAGATCACCACTGCGACGATCGGCGGTGTCGCCCACGGAACGAGAAGGGCAAAGCGGGCAACCGAGGCAAGCCTTAGCGTCTTGAGGGCCCTAGTATTTAGCAACACCGCGATCCCAAGCCCAATGAGCAACCTAAGAAGCACGGACGTCGCAGTCAGCCAGATCAAGGTATTGAAGAGGATGTGACTGAAATCGCCGCGATGAAGCAATTCGCGATAATTTGCCAAGCCTACCCAGTTTCCACCCTTCTTCATGCCGAGAAGGGACAGATCCGTGAAACTGATGCGAAGATTGTCGAAGATCGGATAGCCGTAGAATAAGACCAGGAGCACCACTGCGGGCAGAAGCATCGTCGTAATGAAAAGCCTGTCGCGCATATTGCCCCTTGCCCCGATTTCGTTTTGCCAACCTCAGGGCATCTGCTTACCGATTTCCGCGAACAGTTCCTTCGCAGCATCTTCGGTCGATACTTGCCCCGATAGCGCCTTTCCGAAAGTGCGCGTCGTGACATTCCAAAGCGTGCCAATCGGAGCCGGTCCGCTGGCATAAGCTCCCCACGTGCGGGCATGCGGGAATTGTTCCGCAAACCCCTTCAGGGGCGCCCCGAAATCAATCTGCTTCAGCAACGAGGTCTGGGCCGGAAATTGGGTACGGTAGTATTGGGCGAAGACTGCTTGCGAGGCCATGAATTTGGTGAACTTCCAGGCTGCGTTGGGATGCTTGCTGTTGGCGTTAATGACAAGCATGCGTCCTCCAATCATTGAACTTTTGGTATCGTCTTGGTGCGGGAACGGCGCGGACGCGAACGGAATGGACTTGCCGGGATTTGCCTCCTCATACGCCTTGAGGATTTCCTTGTATGTGTTCGGAGGCATAGCCCCCATGGCCTGCTTACCGGTGACCAAAGCCTGTATGATGGCCGGATCATGCGCATCGCTGGCTGCAAGATTTGTCTTTGGATTATCGCCGCCGTCCATGAACTGCTTGAAGTAGTTCATGCATTCGACGACATCTTTCGGCATCAGCCCGATCGCATAGGAACCATCAGGCTTCTGAACGATCAGTTCCTTGCCGTGCGACCACCAGTAGAAATTGGCTAAGAACCACATCGCCCCCGATGCCGAGCTTCCGGCCGGAAAGCCAAAGCCGGCCTTGCCCGTTTTCTTGTAGACCGCCTCGCTGTTCTTGCGCAGGTCCTCCCAGGTATGAGGCAAGTCCGTAA
This sequence comes from Bradyrhizobium mercantei, assembly GCF_001982635.1. GTDB lineage: Bacteria > Pseudomonadota > Alphaproteobacteria > Rhizobiales > Xanthobacteraceae > Bradyrhizobium > Bradyrhizobium mercantei. Next base: position 662,515 of record NZ_MKFI01000001.1, read on the forward strand.
TGCCAGCATCCTTGAGCAAATCCGTCCGATAGACCATCGCCCAGGTGTCGGTCGTCCATGGCAGGCCGTAGAAGTGGCCGTCCCTGCCCTTTGCCAAATCTTGTGCGGCGAAGTCCGCAAAGCCGTTGGGCGGCGGATCCTTCCGAATGAAATCGTCCAGCGCAAGCGTGGCGCCGGCGGCTCCCATTTCGATGACCCAGACCTGCGCAACGTGCGCTACGTCCGGCCCTTCCCCAACGGCTGCCTCGCGCAAGAATTGGTTGCGGGCGTCCTTCCAGCCGATCCGCTGGAGGTCGACCTTGATGTTCGGATTGTCGCGCTGGAATGCATCGATTGCTCCCCGCACCTCCTGTTCGGTATCGTTGAAGCGGAAGGTGATCGTCACCGGGTCCGCACTGGCGAGATGAACCGTTCCGATCACGGCCACGCTCGCAACGAGCCCGGCAGCGAGCAGCTTGAGCATGGCGTCCTCCCATATTTCCGGTTGCGGCACCGCGGATCTGAGCACGGTCAGTCCGAACATTTAACAGAACCATATGTGATCCTGTTAATTCTGTCAAACCAATCGGCAGCAATTGACGCTCCTGTCAAACGGACCTATCAATAGGACTGTTTTTAGCTAACGAAAGACGGACCGTTGCGGCAAAGGATCGACGCCCATCATCACCTGTGGCAGCTTGGTCATTTCCCCTATGGGTGGCTAGCGCCGGACTCGCCGCCGCGCCCTTTCGGTGATCACACCAGGCTGAAGACGGATTATCTTGTTGCCGACTACGCACGCGACATGGCCGACGCCGGCGTCGTCGCGTCGGTGTTCGTGGAGGCAAACGCGGGAGCATCCGGGGCTTCTGAGATCGATTGGGTGGACACGGTTGGCGGTGATGGCAGCTTGCCCGCCGCCTCGATCGGCTATGCTGACTTGCGCCAGCCTGACGTTGGCAGACTCCTGTCGTCTTTCCAGCGCTCCGGACGCATGCGCGGGATACGCATGTCGCTGGCATGGGACAGCCGTCCGCGGTGGCGCTTTGTCGACTCGCCGGACGTCATGCTGACCTCGGACTTTCAACGCGGTCTCGCCGAATTGACACGACGCGAGTTGGTATTCGACACGCTGGTCGTACCCGGGCAACTCGAGCAGCTTGCCGCGCTCGCTCGCGCGAATCCCGACCAGCAGTTCGTCGCAAACCACCTCGGCACTCCGCTCCGCGATACTCCCGACGACATCGTCCAATGGACCCAGGGAATGCGCGAGTGCGCGAAGTGCGCGAACATATCAATCAAAGTTTCGGGCTTGTGGGTTCTCGACCGCAATTGGTTGCCGGAGCGCATCGCCGGCCCCGTCCGCATGGTCATCGACCTATTTGGACCGGATCGGTGCATGTGGGCCACCAACTATCCCGTCGAGAAATTGATGTGCCTGGTTGCCGACCAGATCCGCAATCTCGACGCCGTGCTGGACGATCTCTCAGAAGACGACAAGGATTTGATCTATCGGCGCACGGCCTCTCGAGTTTATCGCATTGCGCTCCCGGGCGAGGCGGCGGCGGTCGCCAATCTGCAAAAAGCTGCCTCAAACTAGAGAGCGCGCGGGAGGGACCGATGGCGAGCGTTTCAATAGAAAATGTCCGCAAGCGGTACGGTGCGCTGGAGACGATCCGCGGAGTTTCGATCGATATCGCCGACGGCGAATTCGTCATTCTCGTTGGACCGTCCGGTTGTGGCAAGTCTACCCTGCTGCGCATGGTGGCCGGTCTGGAAGCCATCAACGGCGGCGCTATTCGCATTGGCGAGCGCGTCGTGAACGACGTTGCGCCGAAGGATCGCGACATCGCCATGGTCTTCCAGAACTACGCGCTCTATCCGCACATGACGGTCAGGCAGAACATGGGTTTCTCGATGCGGCTGCGCCGGACGGCGAGCGCCCAAATGGAAGATAGGGTCAATCGCGCGGCAAGAATGCTGGGCCTTGAAAAGTTACTTGATCGCCAGCCTCGCGCACTGTCCGGCGGTCAGCGTCAACGTGTGGCGATGGGACGCGCCATTGTGCGCGACCCGGCAGTCTTTCTTTTGGACGAACCGCTCTCCAATCTCGACGCCAAGCTGAGGGTTCAGATGCGCACCGAGATTAGGGCTTTGCACCAGCAATTGCGTACCACCACGATCTATGTGACGCACGACCAGGTCGAAGCTATGACCATGGGTGACAAGATAGTTGTCATGCATGACGGAATCGTCGAACAGATCGGCACGCCCCTGGATCTTTACGACCGCCCGGCCAATCGCTTCGTCGCCCAGTTCATCGGCTCGCCCTCCATGAACGTGATCGATGGGCGTATTGAAGGCGGGTGTTTTCTGAAAGGCGACCTCGAGCTTCCGTTGCCAGCGTTCGCGCGGCAGCTTTGGAACGGCAGAGAGGTCTCCTGGGGTGTTCGTCCGGAAAATCTGAGGATTTCGAATGAAGGAGACGTCGGCGCGACCATTAAGGCGGTGGAACCAACGGGGACCGATACACTCCTTTCTCTCGCAGCTAGCGGCGAGCAGATGATCGTAACGCAGCGCGACCGAATTGGCCCCAGGCCCGGCGACCGCGTACGGTTTTCCGTAGATGAGGATCGGATTCATCTTTTTGACAGATCGACGGGAGAGCGTCTCGCGCCCTGAAGAACAGTCAGCAGATCGAATGGACGCTGGAGCAAACCATGTCAAACGCGCAGGATTTGGAGAATAGCCGCCGTGTGGCTGCACGCTTTTCGATGGCAGGCCGTAAGGCGCTGGTCACCGGGGGCAGCATCAGCATTGGGGGTGAGATCGCTCTCGCATTCGCCGAAGCGGGGGCAGATGTCGTCATTCAGCATGCACGCCAGGCCGATATCGGTTTCGGCCGCAACGATGCAGCGGAGGAAATGGTGGCAGCTATAACCGGTCGTGGCCGGGCCGGAGGCGCGATCGATGCGGACTTCTCAATATCAGGAGAGCCGACGCGATGCGTGGAAGAAGCGCGCACCCTGCTGGGCGGTCTCGACGTTCTTGTCGTGTGCGCTTCGATCCAGTACCGGATCCCTTTTGAAGAGGTGACCGCGGATCAGATCGAGCGCCAGCTTCAGGTCAACTTCAAGGCGACGATCGAACTGCTGCAAGCCGCGTTGCCGCATATGCGCGAGAACCGGTTCGGACGCATTCTCACCATCGGCAGCGTCAACCAGATCGCGCCGGAACCGGCCCTCTCGGTCTACGCCGCTCTCAAGAGTGCGCAACACAACCTGTCGTTCAATCTTGCGCGCGAATACGCCCCTTACGGCATCACCATCAATAACCTATCCCCAGGTCTCATCGCCACCGAGCGCAACAAATGGCGCCGTGTCAACGCTGCGACCTGGAAGGCGATCGAAGCGGGCTGCAGCCCGATGCAGCGCGCAGGCGCCCCCTCCGAGATGGCCGGTGCCGCCCTGCTCTTCTGCTCCGACGCTGGCAGCTATATCACTGGCGCAGACCTTCAGGCGACCGGCGGGCGCCACCTCGCCTGGAGCCCCCCGGCCCCGGCATGTCCATGATCAAAGGATGGCAACAGTTGTGCTTGATCGCGGGAGTGAGTCCGCACCGTCGTCGAGTGTGAAGGTTTCGAGCACCGGCCCTGTTGACAGCAGTGGTGACGCCGGAGCGGCTCGGGGGCAAGTCTCTCGAAGCGCTCTCGACTTGCGCCAGCACGGCAGAGATGCGCGCGATGGTGGTGTGGTCTATGTACGCAGCCAGCAATCGTTCACCGGCATCCCCGAAATCGCCCGAGAGCGGTGTCCAACGTCTACTGCGGCGGATTGGGAACAGCCCCTGGTGCGCGACTTACCGTCCCTCGATGAAGTTCCTGTTATTGGCTCATTACGGAAGATGAATGCCTTGAGCCGGCGTTATGCAGTCACTTCTGATATCGAATGTATGAAGTACTCCATATCTGACGTCCGAAGCCCTGCCAGGTTGATACGTCCCGACTCTGCCATGTAGATGCTGTAGCCTGTTCGCAGCCGGACCACCTCGTCTTTGGTTAGCGGCAGTAGCGAAAACATGCCGTTTTGCTTCGACAGCGCCGCAAAGTTGATCCGGTTTACCTGACCGTATCGTCCGAGCTCTCGTCTAAGGTTAGCGATGCGGTCACGAGCCTGCCGTAGCTCGCCTTGCCATCCAGCCGTTAACTCAGGATCATTTAGAATCGTCCTCACGACGGCTGCTCCGTGATCGGGCGGCGTTGAATAAACTGTTCGCGCGAGTACCTGCAAACTTGACAGGATCGGGGCACGCGCCTTGGAGCTGTCGGCGAGCACGAAGAGAGCTCCTGTCCGTTCCCGATATAGACCGAAGGTCTTCGAGCACGAGAACGCGATCAACGCTTCGGGAACTTGCGCCAGGATTGTTTGGATACCTCGCCTATCTTCTGCAAGGCTCGTCGCGAAGCCGGCATACGCAAAATCAATGAGCGGAAGGAGTTTGCGCGCGACCAGGAGGTCGGCAACCTCTTGCCATTGCTCCGGCGTGAGGTCCGCGCCAGTCGGGTTGTGGCAACATGCGTGTAATAGCACCAAGTCCCCCGGCTTCGCCTGCTTGAGTGCTTCCTTCATGAGCTCAAACTGCACACTCTGAGTCGAGGGATCGAAATAGGAGTATTGTTGGATTTTCAGACCGGCGGACTGCAAGACCGGCAGATGGTTCGGCCATGTCGGAACGCCGATCCAAATCCGCGGTTCGGATGACGCGAAAGCGGCGAGCGTGGCCGCCAGTCTCAACGCGCCCGTTCCGCCAACGGCCTGGCAGGCCACTACCCGCTCCGCTGGAAGCCTTGCCTCACCGAAAACGAGTGGAATTATCGAGGCGAGAAATTCGGGGTCGCCCTCTGACCCAAAATAGGTCTTGCTCCGCTGATGGCTAACGAGCCGCTTCTCTGCTTCCTTGACGGCCGCCATGATCGGGCTTTTACCCGCGGCGTCTCGGTACACGCCAACCCCCAGATCAATCTTTGACGGGTTCGGATCCTCTGCATGCAACCGGATGAGGCCGAGGACTGAATCAGTCGGAAGGACAGATAGTGAACTGAACATGATGTTACCTGGTGTGTGGGCAGCGGCGCCGATTGAGGAGACTCAGCGTGATCAGGACCGGCCTGTTGCTTGGCCAATTCTGAAGAGACACATTCGTTTTCAACGGAACGAACAAGATCGATGGCAAAGCTACAGCTCGGTTAGGCCGCGGATGCGCTCGCCACGCTTGAGGTCGTGGCAGGTCTTGGAATGAGCTGGAGCGATGCCAGAGCGGCCATGAAGAACAGGACCGCATAGTGTGCTGGTGCAAACTTGCTGGCGGTCAACTCGCCGATGAGAGTCACGAAGAAGAGCGAGAACCCGCCGAAGATCGTTGCCGCCACGTTGTACACGATCGACAGGCCCGTCGCCCGGGCGTAAGTCGGAAATAGATCCGCAAGAAACGTCGGTGCGGGGGCGTATGCTGCTGCGATGAGAACTGCGAACCACAATTCGACCACGGTGAGCGATAGATAGCCGGGAGATGCAATCAACCAGGCGTAGGCGGGATAGACACTGATCGTTAGTGTCCCAAGCGCCACCCGCAGGATAGTGATGCCATCGATCCGGTCCGCCAGTAGACCAAAAACCGGAATCAACATCATCCGGACAGTCACCGCGACGAGAAGCGTGTTGAACGCTACGGCTTGAGGCAGACCCAGACTGAGGTGGACGAACAGCGGAAGGTGCGTAATGATGACGTAAGACATCACGTTGACCGCTGCACTTACGGCTAGGCCAACGACTATCTCGCGGGGATATCCGGTGATGGTACCCCATAACGTAACCCGTTCGACCGCCGAGGCACCGACGGCGCTACCGCTGGGCTCGTGCAGCCGCCGGCGAATGTAATAGCCCACCGGTCCGATCAGCAGCCCGACCATGAAGGCAATTCGCCAGGCTCCTAGTTCGATTTGCGACTGGGAGAAAAGGCCGAACAGAATTGCGCCCATTATCGTTGAGGCCAATGCACCTGACGCCTGAGCGAACATCTGCCAGCTCCCGTAGAAGATCCGGCGATTAGAAGGAGCGTACTCGATCAGAAACGCGGTCGCGCTGCCAAACTCGCCACCCGTGGAAAAGCCCTGCAACAAACGGCCGATGGCGACGATCACCGTAGCTGCGACACCCGCAGTCGCATAGGTCGGAGCAACCGCAATCAGAGCGGTCGAGACGAACATCATCCAGATGACCAGCGTCAACGCCTTCTTGCGACCGACGCGATCCGCGTAAAGACCGATGACCAATCCGCCCAATGGTCGCATCACGAAGGCGACGCCGACGCTCAGCGTTGAGAGCAGCAGCGACATCGACGGATCGTTGGGCGGGAAGAACAGCGAACTGATTGTTCCTGCCAGGAAGCCGTACACGATGAAATCATACCATTCCAATGCATTGCCGATCGTGGCCGCGAGAATAACACGCCACGGCTTCTGGTTGTCTAAGGGGTCCATATTCACCTCCTAAGCCTTTAAGGCTTCTCCTAACCAGAAATGAAGAGCTGACCACTCATGTACTTCTTGGCTGGCCCGCCAATCACTACGCGCCCATTCGCTGCAACTCCCGTCGTAACATCACCCCGCCTTGCCGACAGTTGCTTTACTTGAAAGGCCGTCTTCTTCAGTCTGTTCGCCCAAAACGGCGCGAGCGTGCAATGGACAACTCCAGTGACTGGATCCTCTGGGATATTAAGAAGAGGCGCGAAATAGCGTAGAACATAATCTGTTCCGTCGGTGCCGGGCGCCGTAATGATGACATTCCTTCCTTCGGCCCAAGCTGTTTCCCTGCTTAACTTGGATCGAACGGCCTTCACCTCCTCGGCATCGCGATAGACCAGAATGTTGCGATTGTTTGCCCAGAACTCAGCAGGCTTGACGCCGAGATCCGCTTCGATCCCGACAGGAACACTGCGCGCTACCGGCGGGTCATCTGCAGGAAAGTCCATCAGGAAGCTATCACCGGACTTGACGACGGAGAGAATGCCCTTGGTGCGCGTATGGAACGCGACCGACGGCAGATCGGGTTCGAGGTCATTCAAGATCAGTGCCGCCGCAGCAAGCGTCGCGTGACCATTTAGAGGCACCTCCTGAACGGGCGTAAACCACCTGATGTGCCAATCGGCTCCCTTCTTCAGAACAAACGCGACTTCCGACTGGTTCATCTCAGTTGCCAGGGCCTGCATCTGGCTGTCCGAAAGCCACTCCTCCAGCACCAACACAGGCGCCGGATTCCCGGAGAACGCTGTTCGGGTAAATGAATCGAACAGATAGAATGGGATTCCCCGATCAGCCCTGGCCTGAGCACCAGCTTCCGTTGCCGCCGCCGTTGCGCCGGTGCTGACGCACGCAAAGAACGCGGAGGAAAGAAAATTTCGGCGCTTCATCATTGTGCTGCTCCTCAGGATTATCCAGTCCACGGAAGACTCCCGGACCGGCAATAAGATCTCGACCGTCAGGCTAGTCCAAACTTCCTCCGAGCGACGGCCGCGTCGTCGTATTGGCCGGCTCAAGACGCAGCAGCCCAAAGAGCTCGTCCGCAGGGACGTACTTCAGGTGAAGCGCTTGCTGAAGCGGCGCCGTGGATGCGAACTCTTCCATGTCTCTCGCAAGATGCTCCACCCAACTAAAAGTCCGCGGCCATCGGTTCGCCATGCCATTTCCGAACCGAAGCGCGAGGTAATTGAGCGTGCAGCCGAGAGCGATCGTCCCGATATTGCGTTCTGCTGTGGCGCGCGGATTCAACATCTGCGCTCCCTCGAGGTGATCCAGACACCTCACCATCTTTTCCGCCTGATGCGCTAACCAAGCGGTATTGCGCATCGGCGGCTCTCGCCACTGGAACTCGGAGTAGATGAGAACCGCGGCTTCCGCCAGTCCGTCCGCGAGCGCTTGCGCACGTAGCGCGCTAAGGCGCATTTGGGAGTCCCGCGGGATCAGGAGCGTCGTCCCGGTGCGAAGTTGAAGATATTCAACGATCACCGAAGAGTCGTAGATCGGCTCGCAACCGACCGGAACTAGCACCGGAAGCTTGCCGAGAGGGTTGACTCTGCGAAGCTCGCTACCCGCTTCGAGAGTGCTCACGAATTCTAATCGGATTTCGAAACCGACGATCGCCGCGGCGCACTGGACTTTATGACCGAAAGGCGAAGGATATGCGGTAAGTAGCTTTGCCGTCTGCATGGATTACTCCTGCTGATCGCCGGGCATCTAGCTCGCAACCAAGTCGTCGGCACGAGGTAGGCAGCCGGTCGCCCCCCTTCCGGCCGGAACTTTTCTGAGCGATCGCGAGACCGCGCTGCTCTGCTGCGCCGGAGACCAAGACAGCCCTGATTCACAGTTGTTTATGCAGTCAATCATCACAGCTCGATGGCGGCGGAGAGTGAGGCAGCAAGGCGAGTCGACACTTCGGTGCGCAGCACTTCGGCATCGAGTTTCGCGAGTTTTTCGGCCGCGACTTGATCGCGCTGCGAAATCGCCTCGATCAGCTCCTTGTGGTAATCCAGAGGATACGAAACCTGAACGTCCGCGTGGTGCTCGAGGTACATGTAGATCAAGCGCTGAGCTTGATCGAGAACCGAGCGGGTCCAGTCGATAAAGAACACGTTCTTGCCGCACTCCGCGATCTTGCAGTGAAAATCGCGATTGCATTCGATCCTAACTAGGATGTCGCCACGGGCGGCAGTCTTGTGCTTCTGGTCAATCTCCCTGAGCTCTTCGAGCTGCCGCTCAGTACGATGTAGCGCTGCAAGGCGAGCAGTGACGCGATACATGAGTTGAAGAGCGTCGAAGTAGTCCGGCAACGCCGAGGCGTCGAAATGTGCAACGATGGTGCTTCTGTTCCTGAGTGTCTGCACAAGTCGCTCGCCGTTGAGACGAATTAACGCTTCCCGCACCGGCGAACGGGAGACGTTGAACTGTTGGCTGAGGCTTGTTTCGTCGAGAAGGGTTCCCGGCGACAGCTCTGCTTGGAGGATGGACCTCTTTAGGCGGAGGTAAACCGCGTCGGCGTTGCTTCCACGCCCCCTCGACGGCACGTCGTCGACCGGGCGGTTTCCCTTGGGTCTCTCCTCAGCCTTTAGGCGATTGGGTTTTGACACGTTGATCTCTCGTTTTTCTTTTGGACCGTCCGATCACACGCCGTCCAGGTCGTCGTCCAACGTTGGCTGCCGATGATAGGTCCTCGTCGACGCCGCGCGTTCACGACATCCTTATGCGAGGTCGCATCTCGCGCCAAAGCAGGACTCTCAATGCAAAGGCCCGAGCCAACAGAACCGCAACTCCGAATAAGCCACGTCACCTCCATCATTGAGTCTTCCCTTCAGCCTGTCGCCGGCGGCGAAGCAACGTCGCGAGGATTTTCAGAGCGCCCATCACGCCTTGCGGGTACAAGCGGAACACGACAATCAGCAAGGCCGCGAAGATGACTAGCCTGCCCTCCTGCGAGAAGCGCAGCATTTCGGCGACCGCCTGGATAAGAATTGCGCCAATGATTGGCCCCCACAACGTCCGGTAACCACCCAGAACAGCCGCGATGATGATAAGGGACATCTGCGAGAAGTCGGCCTGGCTCGGTGCCAACAACCCCACCGCATGGCCATACATCGCGCCAGCCATACCTGCCATGCCAGCGGACATCGCGAAGATGGTTCGCTTCGCCCGCGCGGCATTTACTCCATTGGCGATGGCCAGCTCTTCGTCATCTCGGACGGCCTGGATGCGATAACCGAGTTTCGTCCGGAGCAGTATCGCACTCGCGCCGAATGCTACCAGGAGCAATCCAAGGAACAAGTAGAAGTACGCGATAGGATCGAGCGTCGAGAATAGGTAGGGTACCTGCAATCCCATTGCGCCGCGTGTGATCTCGTAGTTGATCGTGATTAGCTGGCGGGCGACCTCAGCAAAGACCCAGGTCGCAATAGCAAAGTATAGACTTCTTAGATGCAGTGTCGCGTGGCCAAGCAGATACCCGAGGAGCGCCGCCGCGAGCCCGCCGCACACCACGCCCCACCAGACTGGCAGTCCCAGAGCAAGTACGGCCGCAGCCGACGAATAACCGCCGATCGTCGCGAGTGCGTGCTGCGCCAGTGAGAACATCCCACCGTAGCCGGCGACGAGGTTCCAACTAATCGCCAGCACGGCGAGATAGAACGCGACCCACATCACTTGCAGTTGGTAGTCGTTCAGCATCAGCGGCAAGAACGCCGTCGCGAGAGCCGCTGCCACACCAGGTGTCAGTTCGTTTGGCCACCAGGAAGCTGGCAACTTGCGCGTGGCGGAAAGGAGATCGATCATCGACGACTGCGGCATCATACCCGCCGCTCCCTATGCCCGAAGAGGCCTTGCGGGCGGAAAACCAAGAAGCCAATGAGGAAGACGAATCCGTAGAGCTGCTGCAGTTCTGCGCGGTAGAATGTAGCGCCGAGCCCTTCGACCAAAGCCAATCCGAACGCCGCGACGACCGCGCCACCCAGCGAACCGATGCCGCCGATCACGATGATCTCGAATCCCTTCATCGTCGCGGCGGCGCCGTTCAACGGATGCACCAAGAACACTGGCGCCAACAGCGCGCCGGCGACGGCGCATAGTCCCGTTCCGATGCCGAAGGCGAGCATATCCATAGTCTTCAAATTGAGACCCGCCGTTTCAGCCGCCAGGCGGTTCTGCGCGATTCCGCGGAATGCCAGTCCAAGCGATGTTCGGTACAGCAGGACATAGAACAGCAGGATGATGGCCAGCGCCGCGAGACCCGATGCCACACGGCTACCGTTAAGCACGATCTCGAGGTCTTCCAACAGTATCGGGCGCATGTAGTCCGGAACGGAATACTGATTCGGGCCCGCAATCATGATGGCCCCGTTCTGCAAGAGCACGGAGAGCGCGACCGTCATGATAGTTGCGTATTCGAACGCCTGAGTGCCAGGCCGATGCATTGGAGCGATTAGCGTCCTTTGCACGACCATGCCGAGCACGAAGACGAGTCCCATCGCAAGGAGCGCCGATAGCAGCCATGCCATCGGCAGCGTCAGGCCGAGCGCGGGGAAGATTACCGTCAGCAGCGCTAGATGCGCGAAGCTGCCGACCATGTAGAACTCGCCCGTCGACCAGTTGATGATTCGCATGATGCTGGCAATGAACGTGATACCCATCGCCATCAGTGCGTAGATAGCACCGTTCAGGAGTGCGAGCGTGAGGGATTGGAGCAGGAGCTGCATGAGCGCTTCGATGCCAGGGTTCAGCGAACCAGTTCGCCAGTTTTCATGTTGGGGGGATAGAGGATCGTGGCGTCACCGAAGCCTTGGTTCGCTTTGGTGTACTGAAGGACCATGATCGGCTGCACGCTCCGCTGCCAATCGACGCCATCGGACTGTTTGAAGGCCACACCGGTCTGGTTCCAGCTTGTGAATCCTCCTTTGACGAGTGCGCCCGAGACCTTCTCTCCCTCCGTGGAACAGGCCGCGTTCATTGCTTGCGCCAGCACGATCGTATTGCCGAACGCGGCGAGTGAGCTGTAGAGAGCAGGCTCGTTGTAGGACTTCCGGTATTCCTCCTGCAGCCACTTGCCCGCGTCGGTAAGAACTTGCTTGGGCTGGTAGTAGGACAGGAAGATCATGTTTTTCCCGAGCTCCCCCAGGTTACGCCAGAACTCTGGCCGTATCGGGAGGTCGTAGGAGATGATCATCGGAGTCTTCGGCAGCAGTCCCACGTCAGCGGACTGCTTGACGATCAGGTAAGCGGGCGCGCCTACGCCCATATTGTAGATCACGTCCGGCGCGAACTTCTTCACCTGCAGCAATGTGGGCAAGAGGTCGGGGTTCGTTTTATCGAAGATCCAAAGCTGGCTCGACATCCCGCCATCGACGAAGCGCTTTTGCATGTCTGGCCCGCTGGAGGTCCCGTAATCGGTGTTCTCGGCGAGGATGGCCACGCGCTTGAACCCGTAGCTCTTTATGAATGCTTCCACGACATCGCTACGATCCCGGGCGATCGTATGAGTCATGAACGTGAACTTCGTGTGATTGCCGCTGATCTTGTCATCGGACGCCTGCGTCACCAGCAGCGGCAACTTGTATTGTTCCGCAAGCGGCTGCACAGCCAACGCCACCGTGCTGTCGTAGGTGCCAAGCACTCCTGCGATCTTATCGTTCGTCACCAGCGAGCGAAGAGCCGCCATGCCCTTCTCGGCGAGGCCGGAGTCGTCGCCCTTGACGATGTTGACTGGTCCTGGCGCTGGACACGTCGAATTCCATACTCCGCCGAGCCGCTGGTTCACGTACTTCGCGCCCAGCTCGGCACCTCTGACGATCAACTGGCCGGCAGCCGAGTCGCCGGGAGGCGATAGCGGCGTAAGCACGCCGATATTGACGGGAGTCGCATTGGCTTGCGCCATTGCACTCGTGGCGGTTGCCGTGAGAAACGCCGCCGCAGCAGCAGCGATCGCCAGCTTGCCAGACAATTCAAAATCCATGATCGTCCTTTCGAGGAAAGATTGAGAGTGGAATAAGCAGCTCAGGCGCCCTGGAGCATTTCCCGAATGACGTCGCTGATGTTTTCTGTGAACCAGCGGCCCGTGCCGTGCCGCTGCACCCCGCCCTCGGCGATGAGATAGACGCTATCGGACATGGCGACTGCGTCAGTGATGTTCTGATCAACCAAGAGCACCGTCACGCCCTGCGAAGGTAGCGCGGCCAGCATCGCATAGACTTCCTGCGCGACTTTGGGCGACATGCCCACGCTGGGTTCATCCAGCAGCATCAATCGCGGCTGGACGATTAGCTCCTTGGCCACCGCGAGCGTGCGTAGCTGGCCTCCACTTAGCTGCGTGGCCTTGATTCTGCGCCGCTCGGCCAGCACCGGAAATCGCTCGTATATCTCGTCGAGACGTGCCTGCATCTCGGGCTTTCGACGCCGCAATAGCCATCCACCGAGGCGTAGATTCTCCTCGATCGTCAATTGTGGACAGGTGCTATGGTGCTGCGGCACGTAAGCCATGCCGTCCAATTTGCGACGGTCGGGAGCAGTCGCCTCCATGATGCTGCCCGCGAACTCTACGGTGCCGCGGCGCGCAGGTAACAGGCCGAAAATGCATCGCAGCAGGGTCGACTTGCCGGCGCCATTGGGGCCGATGATCGTCGTGACCTTCCCTCTTTCGGCCCGAAGATCGATATTTCGAAGGATGTCAATGCCGGGCACATAACCAACGCCGAGGCCCGCGACATTCAACAATGCGTCGGCGGTGCTCATACCGGTTTTCCTAAGTAAGCAGCCACTACCTCGGGCGATGCAGACACCTCATCGAGCGTGCCCTGCGCAATCACCTGCCCGTTTCCCATGACGATGACGTTGGAGCACAGCGCGCGGATCGTTGACATTTCGTGGCTCACCAGAACCACTGTCGCCTGAAATCGCTCATTGATTTGGCGGATGGTGTGGGTAATCCGCTCCTTGAGCGCGGGAGCCACGCCACCAAAAGGCTCATCGAGCAACAGAAGCTTTACCGGCGCGCACATCAGCGCACGGGCCAACTGGAGCAACATGGCCTGACCGCCGGACAGGCTCCCCGCGGGATGCTGAGCCATCCCGGTGAGGCCAGTCGTCGCGAGCGCATCGAAAGCGGCATCGCGCATAGCATCGAGGCTCTCGCTCCTGCCATCCCCGGCCACCGGCAGCAACACGTTCTCAAGCACGGTCAGGCTGGCGAAGGTCTTGGGCATCTGGAAGGTCCGCACCAAGCCGAGACCGGCCAGCTCATAGGGCTTGCGTCGGGTCAACTCCTCTCCGTCGAGGATGATTTCTCCCGTGTCAGGGGCGTAGAAGCCACTGATCAGGTTGATCAGCGTGGTTTTCCCGGACCCGTTTGGCCCGATCAGGCCATAAATCTGCCCGCGCTGAAGGTCGGCAGAAATCTCTCGGACCGCATGCGTTCCGCCAAAGCGTTTCGACAAGCACCGGATTTGGAGGATTGAAGAAATCACCCAGCGCGCTCCCTCATGTTTTGTTGTGAGGCACCATAGTCTCTTGTCGACACGCTGTCTACAATGGATCGGCACATTTTGAGATATATGTCCGCGGCTCGGACGGGTCCCGTTATGAGCCTTCACCAGGCAGTGCGCGGCCCCCCACTCCAAAGTGCATCGACGGCCGAACGATTCCGGGCATGGACGCAGCCGCGCCGGCCCGATCGATCACTTCAAATGCAACCGTCGAATCCAGTTGAAGAACAGCGAAGTGTTACGGAGTCAGGCGGGGAGAGATCGGTTACCCGTCCCGCGAGTCATGGGTGTCTGCACGCCTTGGTCGATCCCTCAGCGGTCTTCAGCATCTTGCGGACAAACTCCGGATAACTCGCAGAGTCGGCGAAGTCGGAAGCATGGTGCAAGACCCTGCGCCGCCGACGTCGGCTTAGAGATGTCCAAGGCAGGACGATGTGAACGGATTTTCACACGATTGGTGCAGTTTCACGAGGACGTTGCTCCGGAGTCTCCATCTGAGGATGTTTCCTTTCGAGCAATGTCGTCCCTCGGCCAGCGCACGGCTCCTGAATGAGTCACCGCGCCACAATATGCCGGCCGCACTACGCTCGCGTATTTTTCCAGTACCCCGCCGCCCGTCATACGCTCGTTGCCGAGCCGCTCGGACGGAAGGCTGGCCAGCCTACGGGCGATCTCCCCATCCGTCAGTTCGACCGAAATGGAGTTGACCTGCGGCGAAGCGTCGATGCTCACGATATCGCCGTCCTGCAAGGCCGCTATGGGTCCCTTCTCGGCCGCCTCAGGGCCGGCGTAACCGATACAAAGGCCGCGGGTCGCCCCCGAAAAGCGGCCGTCGGTCAGCAGTGCAACCTTATCTCCCATCCCCTGCCCGTACAGCAGCGCGGTAATTCCGAGCATCTCGCGCATGCCAGGCCCTCCCCGCGGTCCTTCGTTACGGATGACGAGAACGTCGCCGACGGCATATCGCATCTCTCGCACTGCCGCCTGAGCCTCCTCCTCGCACTCGAACACGCGTGCTGGACCTCTATGGCGTAGCGTCTTCAATCCGGCAGTCTTAAGCAGAGCGCCGTCCGGACAGAGATTACCCTTCAGCACCGTCAGTCCGCCGCTCGCACTGATGGGATCGGAAGCTGGACGCACGACGATCCCATCAGGCGCCCCAGCTCCTCCCAGTTCCTCCGCCAGCGTTAGTCCCGTGAAAGTGAGGGCGTCTCCGTGAAGAAGTCCGGCGTCAAGCAAGCTACGCAAGATCACGCCCGCCCCACCGACGGAATAAACGTCTCTGGCCAAGTACTTGCCGCCTGGACGCAAATCCGCAATGAGCGGAGTCCGGGCGAAGACGGCGGCCACGTCGTCCAGGAAGAAGCGAATGCCCGCTTCGTGGGCGATAGCGGGAATGTGCAATGCCGCGTTGGTTGAGCCGCCGGTGGCGGACACGATGGCGCATGCGTTCTCCAACGATCGACGAGTCACCACGTCTCGTGGCAGCGGGCCGCGGCCATCAAGGCTCGCCCGCACGGCATTCATGAGCTGCCGTCCCGTACGGCGAAGAAGCGAAGAGCGTTCGCTGTACACTGCCGGTATCATGCTTGAACCAATGGGCGCCAGCCCGAGCGCTTCGCTCACCATTCCCATCGTATTGGCAGTGAACTGGCCGGCGCACGAGCCGGATGTTGGGATGCACGCGTGGCTGATAACGTTCAATTCCTCAAGGGTAGCCGTCCCTGCAAGCACCTTACCTATCGTTTCATAGGTGTCGGTGGATGCAAGCACTCTCGATCCTGGCGGTCCGGGCAGATGCGCCGGTAGCGCGGCCCCTCCATGAAGGAAAACGCTCGGGACATTGCACCGGACGATGCCCATCATCAATCCCGGCAGGTTCTTGTCGCATGCTCCAATGGCGAAGATGCCATCCCACTGATGGCCGCGAACGGAGGCTTCAACACTGTCGGCTATGAGCTCGCGCGAGGGCAGCGAGAAACGCATGCCCGAGTGCGCCATCGTCAACCCATCGCTGACGGACACCACGGGGCATTCATGGGGCATGCCGCCGGCGGCGTAGATGCCGGTTTTTGCATGTTGCGCCTGGTCTCTCAGATTAGCGTTGCAAGGGCTCATCTCACCACCGGTGTGCAAAACTCCGATGTGCGGGCGCGCGATCTCGTCGTCGTCGTGGCCAAGCGCGTGAAGAAAGGCGCGCGTGCTAGCGCGCAAGGTACCTTCGCGAATGGTGGCGGACCGATACCTCTTCGAAGATGTCGTCAAAGTCCTTCCTCCCTGGCGCAGTCTTAGAGTTGGAGCCCGTTGTCCACGACCGCGACGTGGCCCGTCATTCCAGGCGCACATGCGCACATGAACCAGGTCAGCGCGGCAATTTCAGCAGGTTGCGACACCCGGCCCAGAGGTGCGGTCGCTGCTTGTCGCCCGAGAACTTCTTCGTACTGATCATGCGACAGCATCCGCTGCGGCAAGCCGCCGTCGACGAACCCTGGCGCGATGGCATTGACGCGGACGCTCGGTGCCAGGCTGCGCGCGAGCGACAAAGTCAGGCTATTCAAAGCTCCCTTGGATGCCGCATACGCGATTGACGAGCCTGATCCGCGCAGCCCGGCAATCGAAGAAATGTTAACCACTGCGCCGGCGCCGGAGCTCCGAAGCGCAGCTGCGCAGGCGCGCGTAAGCTGAAAACAGCCAATCAGATTGACGTCGTAGAGCCGGCGAAACTCCGCCGCGTCGATCCCTTCGAGATCCGTATGCGGAACGAATTTCGTGATCCCGGCACAATTTACCAGCGCGTCCAACCGCCCCCATCTGGCGACCGCGGCCACGGCAGCCCGGCGACAACTCTCCTCATCGGCAACATCGAGCCCAACCGAAAGCACCTCGCCCGCCTGCGATCCTACTTCGCGATCCACGTACGACTGGGCCGCATCAGGATCATCATCCCCGAAATACGACGCAACGACGTTCCATCCATGCCGGACGAATTCGACCACGCAGGCGGCACCGATGCCGCTGGAGCCACCACTTATCAGACAAACCGGCTTCGCCATGCTCGTACCCTGTCTTTCATCCGAATTCTCGCGCGGGATCGGCACACCGCTCTTTCGCCGCTCCTGTATCCCGCGTCCGTCTTCCTCATCGAAAGGCGTCGACGATCAAACCGGGGGAGAGTTCGGACAGCGAGCGCAGACCGAGCAGCGCCAAATCGCGGTCAATCTCTTCCGCAAGAAGGCGTGCGGCATACCGCACGCCATCCTCTGCCTGTACAACGGCAGCGAACAGGAACGGTCGCCCTAGAAAGACGAAGTCCGCACCGAGCGCCAATGCCTTCAGCACGTCCGTGCCGCGCCTGACTCCTCCGTCCAGCATCACGGTCATTGCCGGAACGGCCTGTCTGATGTCCGAAAGAACGCGCAATGGCGCAACGGCCCCGTCAAGCTGACGACCGCCATGGTTCGACACGATGATGCCGTCCGCGCCGATGTCCGCCGCGAGCCGCGCATCGTGCGGCGACAGGATGCCCTTTATGACCAGGCGCCCGGGCCAGCGACGACGGATCAGCCCCACATGCTGCCAGCTCAGACGATCCCGGCGATTGGAAGGGCGCGGGGCCGCACGGGAAAGGACGGGCGGTCCGCCGCTGGCCTCGAGATTGACGAATCGTGGCTCTCCGCGACGCCAGTACGTTCGCAAGAACGTGCCTGTCACCCACCCCGGGTGGGTCGATCCCTGCCACAATAGATCGAAGCTCGGCTTCAGCGGGATCGAGAAGCCATTCCGTACATTTGTCTCGCGGTTCGCCGGCACCGGCACATCGGCCGTCACAACCAGGATGTCGTAATCGGCCGATTTGACCCGATCGATCATCGCCTCGATCGCCCTGTCGTCGCCCGGGAGATAGGCTTGGTACCAAGTCCCCGGAGCTATGCGAGCGACTTCCTCGAGCGAAACGAGCGAGGACGCACTCAGCATCATCGGAATGCCGAATGCTTTGGCGCCGGACGCAAGGGCAAGGTCGGCATCGAATGCGCACAAGCCCGCCGCGCCCATCGGAGCGATTCCGAACGGAGCAGCATAACGGCGACCAAATATCGTCGCCGAAATATCGCGATCGAAGTTTTGGGCTAGAACACGTGGAACAAAAGCCCGCTCGCGAAAACTCTGGAAATTCGCTTCCAGCGAGGTCTCCGTTTCGGCTCCTGCTGCGATGAAACCGTGAAGCATGCGCGGCAGCTTGCGCTGGGCGATCGCTTCGAAATCGTTCAGGCAGAGGCACCGTTCGAGCAAGCGGAGACGGCGCGTACCCGCGCCCACCGACATGTCCCGAACACTTTGATCGTGCGCTCCCGCGGCCGACGAACTCAAGCCACAACCTTTCCAGGATTCATGAGCCCGAACGGATCGAACGTCCCTTTGATCGCGCGCATCATGTCGTACTCGACCTCGCTCTTGCGGCGGCGGAGTTCGTCGGAGCGCAGGCGACCGATTCCGTGCTCGGCGCTGATCGAGCCGCCGAAGCGCGCGACGATGTCATGGACGATCTCGTTGATCCTCGCGCGGTGAGGATCAAGATCGACCGCCGTCCACCCGGCCGGAGCGATCGGGTTGTAATGGATGTTGCCGTCTCCAAGATGGCCGAACGCGAAGTGTCGGATTCCGGGAAGAGCGTTCTCCAGGGCAGCATCTGCCTCCGCAAGAAATCTCGGAATCGATGAGACCGGGACCGAGACGTCGTGCTTGACACCCGGACCGGCTGCCTTCTGGGCCTCCGCCTTCCACTCGCGCAGCTCCCACATGGCCAGCCGCTGCGCGTTACTCCGGGCGAGCGCTGCGTCGACGATGAGCCCTTCTTCCAGGGCAGATGCAAGGACCGCTTCAAGCTCGGGCTCCAGTCCTCCCGGATCCCCCTGCCCGGCGACCTCAACTAGCACGTACCAATCGTGCAAGTGCTCGATCGGCATCCGCAACTCCGGTCTTACAGCAAGCGTAAGATCGATGGCCTCACGCCGCATCAGTTCGAATGCCGTCACCGCCTCTCCAAGGCGCCCGCGCGCCGCGGAAAGCAGCTTCAAGGCCGCAGCAGGGTTGGGTGCGGCCACAAATGCGGCCGCGACGTCGCTCGGCCGCGGCTGGAGCCGCAGCACGGCAGCAGTGATGAAACCGAGGGTCCCTTCCGAACCGATGAAAATCTGCTTCATGTCGTAACCGGCCGAGTCCTTCCGCAAGGAACGCAGCCCGTCCCATATGCGCCCGTCTGGCAGAACGACCTCCAGGCCGAGAACCTGGGGTCTCACGTTGCCGTACCGAAGCACCTGGGTGCCACCCGCGTTAGTGGCGATGTTTCCGCCGATCTGACAACTTCCCTCAGATCCGAGCCCTACCGGGTAGAGCAGGCCTGCTCGATCCGCGTAGGTCCTTACCTCACTGAGGGTGAGGCCAGCCTCGACAGTAATCGTCGCATTTTCAATGTCGAGCTGTCGCAGCGCGCGCATCCTACTAAGGCTAATCACGACCTCCCCGCCGGTTCCGAAGGGGGTCGCCCCTCCTGCAAGGCCCGTGTTGCCGCCCTGGGGCACCATCGGCATTCTGCCGTCGACACAGACGCGCACCACTTCGGACAGCTCGGCAGTGGAGCCGGGACGAACGAGGAGATCGGCGCGCCCGTTGAACGTGCCGCAGGCAGAACGGCCGGCCCAGTCGAGCTCCTCCGCGCCCTCAACGACATGTTCTCGCCCAACCGAGCGGACGAGCCTTTCGAGCAGATCGGGAGCGATTTTCGATTTGGTCGTCATGCCGGTCCAACGCAAAGAGGTCGCGCTCCGCCCGAAAGCGCAAGCGCGCCTCCTAGATTCGCCCCAACCCATCCAGGCCCACCCACAGGCCGCAACTGTACCGTGATTGTTATATTGAGACCAATGTCCATGCAATAGACGCGACCGCCACGTGGAGCTCGAATTGCCGGATAGCCTCCGGAGAGCCGAACCCTAGTACGCCTTGCGAATGGGAAGGCATCCCTTCAGGCCGTTCTCCCAACTTCAGCGCCTTGATTGATTTGGCTCAAAGATTTCGACAGGGGAGATGAGCAGAATGGACGCCGACTGAGGTGAATCCAGATGACGGCATTTCACGGCCCGAGATCGCATGGAGAAGTCGTGCAACCGACCGGCCAGCCAATGGCAGGACGCATGTCCCATGTTCGGGCCGTCCATAGGGCCGTAACCATTCTGAAGTGCTTCACGCCCGAAGCTCCGACATTGAGCTTGATCGATCTAGAGCATCAGGTCGGATTGAGCCGATCCACCCTATACCGTCTATTGCATACCCTGTGCGCGACCGGGTTAGTCGAGACGCTAAGCGAACCAGAACGCTTTCGATTGGCATCGGGAGTGATGCAGCTTGCTCACGCCTGGTTGTCCGGTACGAAAGTTGCCGATCTGGCTCGAGCACACGTCGAGGACTTGAGAGACCAGACCGGAGAGACGGCCGCCCTCTTCCTGTTTCGAGACGATGCATCCTTGTGCGTTTTGGAGTGCGGAAGCCGCCATTGCCTTTCGGTTTCCCGCCGTGTCGGGGAAAGTCATCCGATGACCCACGATGCAAGCGGCTTGGCCATACTGGCCTTTCGCGACAACAAGCCGCGCCTACGAACCCCGGGCGATGTCGAACGGAAGGAACTGGTTGATGCGATCGACCGTGCGCGAAGCGATGGCTACGCGGTCGATCGAGGCGAGTTCCTCCGCGACGCAACATCCATCGCGGCTCCCATTTTCGATCGCAACAGCGCGGTCATCGGTTCGGTCGCTCTATTCGCTCCGAATGCTCGCATGAACGACGAAATGCTGACGGCCTACATCAAACTCACCGTTTCGACCGCGAAATTCATTTCGGATGCGCTCGGCCTGCCAGTCGTCGGGGAGCAATCGAACGTCGCGGGCTTACGTCCTCTCAAAGTGCACCCTAAGGCGCCACAAACAAGGCGCCGCTCTAGCGGATCGTCTTAGATCTCGTTGGCGGCTATGGCTTCGTTGCGAACTTCGGCCGCATGACGGGCGGACTCTCGCAGCTCGTTCTTTAGAACCTTGCCCAAGCTGTTGCGAGGTAACTCGGCGACTATGAAGACGTGTTTCGGCTTCTTGTAACCTGCAATGCGGTCGCGGACGTGCTCGATCACGGACACCGCGGTCGGCTGACGGCCCGGCGCCGGTTCGATGAAGGCCGCAACTGCCTCGCCGAAAATCGGATCCGGGACTCCTACAACCGCAGCGTCGACGATGTCTGGATTGGCCATCAACGCCTGCTCAACCTCCTTGGTATAGATGTTGAAGCCGCCGCTGAGGACCATGTCCTTCTTTCGGTCAACGATGTACAGATAGCCCTGTTCGTCGCTCTTCGCGATGTCCCCAGTGTGGATCCAACCCTCCCTTATCGCTTCAGCGTTTTCGGCAGGCCGATTGAAGTATCCTTTCATAACCGAGTATCGACCGGGCTCCCCGGCCCTCACCAACAGCTCGCCGGCTTGTCCAACAGGCAGCGGGCTTCCCTTCTCGTCGACGATCCTGGTTTCCACACCCGCGGTTGGACGTCCTACCGAATCGGCATGATCGAACTGCTCTTCATGCGAGAGGGACGTAACAGCTCCGGCCTCTGTCATGGCGAAGAACGAGACGAGGCGGACGGACGGCAGAAGCGAAATGAACTTCCTTTTGAGATCCACCGGGAACGCCTCTCCGGTTACCACGATCGTCCTCAACGAAGCGCATTTCGTGGGATCAGCCTGAATCTCGGGTAGAAGCATCCGGCAGACGGTGGGGACCATACCTGCGACAGAAATTGACTCGCGACAGATAAGCTCGACGGCCTCTCTCGCGTCGAATTTCTTCATAACTACGAGCGTTCCACCCAAGGTCAGCGCGTTCGCCATACGCGCGAACCCCGTCCTGTGAGCAAGAGGCGTCGTCACGAGGAAGCAGTCCTCGTCCGAAATGCGCCATTCAACACCGTTGATGAAGCGATGCTGCACTATGACGTTGGCGTGCGTGATTATGGCCCCTTTCGGCTTTCCCGTGGTGCCTGACGTGTACATGATCAAGGCATCGTCCGGTTCCGCCGGAAGGCTCGGCAACTCGCCGGTCGCGGCGGACTTGATCGACGCATAATGCACGGCCCCCACGAAGTCGCGACCTATTGTTATCCGCAGTGCCTGAGGGTACGCAGACAACGTCTGTTCCACCGCCTCGGACGCACCATCCACTGCGATTACCGACGGCATGCAGTCCCGGCAGATGTGATCGAGTTCGTAGGCTGTCAAACGCGTGGTTACGGGTACGACGATGGCCCCGACCATAAACGCCGCAAAGAACAGTTCGATGATCTCGACGCCGTTCGGAAGAAACAGCACCACGCGATCGCCGGGTTTAATACCACGTGAACGCAGACCCAGCGCGACCTGCTGTGTCCGTTCGACCAACGCAGCATAACTGATCCTCTCGGTTCCGCAGACCAAGGCCGTCCTTTCGGCGAGCCTGAGCGCTTGCGATTCGAGGATTTTCTCCAAGCGCATGAATTGCCTCACACCAGCCTGAATGCCGGATACTGGACGTCCTCGCCGAGCTGATCCCACGTCAGCTCGACTCGTCTACCTATTGCGAGCTCTTCGGGCTCAGCACCCAGGACATTGCCAATGATGCGGACACCTTCGTCGAGCTGAATGGTCACGACGAGGAGCGGCAATCTTCCTTCGAGTCCCGGTCCCGGCACCCGAACAACCGTGTAGGCGTAGATCTCGCCCTTGCCTGAGACCTCGCGCCATTCCAGATTGCGGCTGCCGGTGTATATGCTCACCGGACGCGGGTAGTGCTGGAAGCGTCCAGTGTCCTTGCAGTATTGAAGAACCAGCTTTCCTCGGGCCGCGGCTTGCCAGAAGGGCGCAGTGTCCACGTATACCGAAGGCCTTGGGATCGCGCGCCCGCTTTTCTCGGACATTTCTCGTCAAGCCTCCAGTATCATAGCAGCGCTCACACTCCAGTTGCGCGCATAGGGGATCACCCCGATGCCCGTGACCAAGGCGTTCCTGGGGTTCTCGACTTGACGAGCGCCCCCATCGCCGAACATTTGCCGCACAGCCTCGGCTAGGTTTAGGCCACCACTGGCCAAGCCAGGTTGTCCCGCCGAAATCTGACCGCCGCCGGTATTGAGGGGCAGGCTTCCGCGGAAGGAGATGTCAGTGTCGAGGGTGAAATCTGCGCCCTGCCCCCGCTTACAAAATCCGAATTCCTCGAAACACATCATGACTGCGATCGTAAAGTCGTCGTAGGGATGAAACATCCGTATGTCCTTCGGCGTCAGACCGGACTGCTTGTAGACCTTCGGCGCCACTACCGAGAACCCCGTTTGAGTGATGTCGGCGAGAGATTCTCGTCCGGCGAAATTCGTCACCTCCGCGAATGCCGTCGGATAGACCATCCTGGTCAATCCCATATCCTTGGCGCGCCTCTCCGTTGTGACGAGGAAAGCGTTTGCGCCATCGCAGAACATGACACAGTCCAACAGACGCAACGGGTCGGCGATCACGCGTGAGTTCTCGTAGTCCGTCATCGTGATCGGGGTTCTGAACTTCTGATAGGCATTCTCGTTGTGAAGAGCGTGCTCGCGCTGGGTAATTGCGATCTTGCCCAACGCTTCCGTCTTCAAACCGTACTGATGGCGGTATCGGCTCATCAACAAACCGAACGACGCCGGAGGTCCCTGCACGCCCGGCGGATCCTGAAACTCGGATCTGTAGGCTCCATAGTTGGAACGCCATGCCGTACTGGGCGCATCGGCCGACAGAACCAATGCTACTTCGCAGTGCCCGTCTCGGATCGCCGAGGCTGCGCGTGCGACGCCCCCGGTCGCTGAACAGCCGCCATTTCCTCCGTAGTTCAGCCAGGTCGGCTCCAGGCCGAGCGCTTCCGTCATATAGACCGCGAAGAACGGGTTCGGACTCTCGCTCAGTGGCGCGGTCACGCTGAGGCCGTCGATGTCTCGCGCGTCGACACCGGTGGCTTCGAGAAGAGCCGCCATCGCTTCTCCGGCGAGATCATAAGCACTCCGCCCCGACTTGTACTGGATGGGGGTCTCAGCGTAGCCGGCGATTACGATGTCGGTCTTCACACTCTTCCTCGCTCAAATTGAAGCAGCATCTTCCGCCCGCCCTAGGCGACCCCTAGCTCAATATGTCCGCGTGATGGACATTATTATTGTATTTTGAGTATGAACGGCCGTCGCCCTCCATGTCAATTCCGCTGGCTCCGCGTTAGGCGATCTGCGGTCCGAAAACGTGCTTGTGCGCGCAATTGGGTCCACGCGGCTGGCGACGTGCCCGCGGTCGGCAACAGGGACAATCGAGCCAGGTAGTAGGGAAGATGCTCGCGAAACGGACGCTCAGCCCTTCCAGCGCGAGAGCGGTCCAAAAGTGTCCCCTCTCGGAATATGACGGATCAGATGCAGGAATTTCCGTGATGCGTCGCTGATTGGTTGCTTGTCCCGCCAGACGACTACGATATCCAGATCGATCCGTTTGGTCGCTACATCGAGCACAACCAGCTCGCCTCGTGCAAGCTCGGATGCAATTCGTCCGCTCAATGCAAAACAGATGTTCTGAGACGATGCGACCAGCTTAAACCAAGCCCGAAGGTGCTGGGTCCGCAAGCCGACCTTGATGTTCTTAAGGCCGATCTCCGCCATCATCGCGTGCATGCGGCGGCCATAGTCCGAATTTTCATTCGGCATGATGAAAGGATATTCCGTAAGCTGCTCGGGGCTGATGTTCTTGACCCGAGCCAACGGATGATTTGCGGCGGCAACGAAAAGCAAGCATTGCGTCCCGATCCTTTCCGCCTGGAACCCAAACGGCACCGGTTCGTTGCGGGTGAGAACGAAGCCGAGGTCTGCATCTCCCTTCTTGACGAAATGGACGACTTCTTCGTTGCGGCCGATATTGGCCCTTATTTCGATGTGGGGCCATCGTTTGGTCAAGCTGGCAAGAACGCTTGGCAACAATTCGTCCGCGACGAACATATGGGCAGCGAATGACAGTATGGAATCGCGCTTGGCCCGCGCTTGAGCCAGTTCCGCACCCACCTTTTCGGACTCATCGAGAACAGACGCTGCATACTCATAGATGCGCCGTCCCTCTTCCGTCATCCTCGGCCCGCGCCCTCGCTGTCGTTCCAGCAGCCGCTCGCCAAAATGCGCTTCCAAGATGCGAACATGCTCGCTGACTGATGGCTGGGAGATGTCCAAGACGTCGGCCGCCGCGGTGAAGGACCCTTCATCGACGACAGTTTTGAAGACTCTCAACTGACGAAGCGTGCTGGCAAGCATGCGGAAACCTTAGGCCCGGATCCAATATAGGGCAACGCCTATATGTCATAGGTTTCGGGTCCCTTGCTTGGCCCACCGCTTCGCCCAACACTCCGTCCCGAAAAACGCGTTCGTAATCGAACCAGAAACCGGAGGAGCACGCGGTGGCAAATTTGCCGGCATCGATCGAGATCAAAGAGGAAGGTCCGCGGGAAGGGTTTCAGTACGAGAAGGGTCAGATCCCGACCCAACGCAAGATCGAACTCATCGATGCGCTCTCGCAGACTGGCTTACGTCACATTGCTACCGTCTCTTTTGTCGATCCGCGCCGCGTGCCCGGCATGGCCGATGCCGAAGCGGTGGTGAATGGAATGACACCGAACCCGGACGTGACGTATTCGGCACTAGCCTTGAACAAGCGCGGTTTGGAGCGCGCTCTCGCGACCGGTCGTGTGAGGGTCGGCGGCGCCATTCTGCTGGTTACCACGGAAGCGTTCGTCAAAATCAATCTGAACCGCAGCAAGGCCGAGCAGTTGGCGGCCCAACCGGCGATGATCCAATTGCTGAAGGAGCATCACCTCCCGATCGAGAGCATCGGTATCATGGCGGCATTCGGCTGCAACTATGAAGGCCCCGTAACCACGCGGTGCGTACTCGATCTGATATCCGATGCGCTCGGTGTCGCCGCTGAGCACGATTTGACCATCCGGCGGATCAATCTCGCCGACACCATGGGATGGGCCACCCCGCTCCAGATCAAACGTCTAGTCGGTGCCGTTCAGGACCGCTTTCCGGAGATCGAGGTGATGCTGCACCTGCACGACACGCGCGGCATGGGCATCGCCAACGCCTTCGCCGGCCTGGAAATGGGCGTACGCCGGTTCGACGCAGCTGTAGCCGGCCTTGGCGGATGTCCGTTTGCACACAACAAAGGCGCAGCCGGCAACGTCTGCACGGAGGATCTAGTCTTCATGTGCGAGGAAATGGGCGTCGAGACGGGCGTCGATCTGGACGCTTTGATCGAGTGCGCGATCTTGGCCGAGGACGTCGTCGGACATCCCCTGCCCGGGTCGGTCAAGATCGGCGGCAGCTTGCGCAGGCTGCGCGAAAAGCTCGTACCTGCAGCGTGATCTCGAAGGCGGACATCGAAAAGATGAGTTCGACATATCGACAGGCCGGGGCGCCCGCGATTTCCGCGCAGACCTCGACGGCTTCACTTCCGCTCGCCGGCATCCGGATCATGGAATTCTCACACATGGTCATGGGTCCGAGCGCAGGCATGATCCTCGCCGACCTAGGCGCCGACGTCATTAAGATCGAGCCCGCCCCCGACGGGGATCCGACCCGCCGACTGAAAGACGTCGCAGTGGGTTTCTTCCCCACCTACAATCGGAACAAGCGTAGTTTGGCAATCGACCTCAAGGCACCAGAGGGATGCGCGGTCGTTCAGAAGCTCGCCGCTCAGGCCGACATCCTTATCGAGAACTATTCGCCGCGTACGATGGATCGACTTGGGTGCGGTTACGAAGAACTGTCAGGTATCAATCCGCGGTTGGTCTACTGCTCCCTCAAAGGCTTTCTGAGCGGACCTTACGAACATCGCATGGCCCTCGATGAGGTTGTCCAGTACATGGGCGGCTTGGCCTACATGACCGGCCCCCCGGGCGAGCCGCGCCGTGCCGGGGCATCCGTGATCGACATCATGGGCGGCATGTTCGCGGTTATTGCTATTCAGGCCGCGTTGCGCGAGCGGGAGCGGTCGGGGCGCGGTCAGTTGATCAAGTCAGCGCTCTTCGAAACGACCGCGTTCCTTATGGGACAACACATGGTGCGTGCTCAGGTCACGGGGGTCTCGCCGGCCCCGACGGGCGGCAAACGGGCTGGAGTTTGGACGATCTACGATCCGTTCGAGACCGCGGACGGCAAGAAGATCTTTCTCGGCATCATCAGCGACAATCACTGGCGCCGGTTCTGCGAAAAATTCGGTCGCCCCGATCTCGTGTCGGATCCCCGCTACAATACCAATGCCGATCGCGTGAAGGAACGCGACACCATCCTTCCACTCGTTTCTGGGATCATTGCTCGCTATACCCAGGCCGAGTTGATAGAGCTGCTTGACCACCTGGGCTGCCCGTTCGCGCCAGTTGCTACGCCGAGCGATCTGATCGAGGATCCACACCTCAACGCCAACGGGCGCTTGCTCGACGTCGAAACACCGGCCGGCGGCAACGCGAAAATCCCGCGACTACCTCTGGAAATGAATGGACATGCCCTAGGACTGCGGCGCCAACCAGCGACTGTAGGGCAGCACACGGCTGAGATCCTGACTGAGCTAGGTCTAACGCGAACGGACATCGACGATCTTTGCGAGCGAAATATCGTGAGATGCGGCTGAATCGCCCCGGGACGCGCAGCCGTGTCCGGCACCGTTCATTGAATGGGAGGTGTGCATGATGATAACACGACGCCAAGCCCTCATTGCGGGTCCGGCTCTTGCAGGCACGTCGCTTCTGCCGCACGCGCTGCATGCCGAAAACAAGGTCGCCTCGCTCGCGTTTGGTCCCGTCTCTCCCATATATGCGATCGGCATGATCGCAGAGCTGAAGGGCTACTTCAAGGACGAAGGAATCGATTCCAAGCTCCTCACCGGCAACGCTGGCACTTTCGGTCGGCAGACGCTCGCGGCCGACCAGGCGAAGTTCGCTCATGGTGATGCAAGCCATCCCCTACAGCTCTCGGCGCGAGGCAAACCGTGCAAGATCCTGCTCGCGACCGAGATGGTTTGCTCTTTCGCCAACGTCGTCGTCCGTCGAGATCTTTACGAGAGCGGCATCACCTCTGTCGAGAAGCTCGCCGCCTACAAGCGCGCAGACGGAACCAAACCGGTCATCGCCGCCTCGGCAATTGGCTCGGGCACTTGGGTCTACGGCACCTACTTGTTCGAGGCCCGGGGTCTAGGCGAAAAGGTGAACTGGGTCGCGGGAGGTGGGCCCAATACGGCGTTCGCCTCGCTGCAGACAAAGCAGTTTGATGGGGCCATGGCGCCGCCGAGCTGGATCGTCGAAGCCGAGAGGCAGGGATTCGGCAAAGCGATCTACGACACTTCGAAGCCCGGCGTGTTCGAAAAGGATTTTGGCGGAACGGTTCCAGTACTTGTCATTTACGCGCTCAATGACACGGTCGAGCAGGAAAAGGCCGTAGTGCAAGCCTCAGTGAATGCGATCTATCGCGCCATGAAGTGGATAAAAGATACTCCGCTTGCTGAGGTGCAGGCGCTCGTCACGCCGAAATACTTCTCGGGGATCGACCCAAACGCGGTGAGTGCAGAACTCGGCTTCGACAAATCGACGTGGGCCTATGATGGGAGCATCGACAAGGCCTCCTTTGATCGGGGTACCAAGGTTTGGCACCGCAAAGGCACAGACATCCCGCAAACCAGGTACGAGGACGTCATCGACATGACCTTTCTCGACGCAGCAAAGGCGAAATACAAGTGACGTCCGCGCCGGGTACAAGCCTCGCAGTTGCGCGAGAAACGAAGAATAAAGTGACTGCCCGCAAGCGGATAGCCGTGCAAGGGCTCATCAAGCGTTTTAACACAGGTCGAGGCGAGTTTGTCGCCGTGGACCGCGTTTCCTTTGAAGTTTGCCAGGGTGAATTCGTCGCCCTGCTTGGTCCTTCCGGCTGCGGTAAGAGCACCATCCTCAACATGGTAGCCGGACTTTTGCCTCGTTCGGATGGACGCATCCTGATCGATGACGACGTCGTCGAGACCGGCAGGGTGAATCCCAAGGTCGGCTACGTCTTCCAACGCGACACCCTGTTCCCTTGGCGAACGGTCGAGCACAATATCGGGTATGGACTTGAGATCGCCGGTATGCCGAAGGCGGAACGAGCCACACGCGTCGCCGACGCCATCGACAAGGCTGGACTGACCGGCTTTGCCCAGAGTTTTCCGCGCATGCTTTCGGGCGGTATGCGACAGCGCGCGGCACTGATGCGCACGCTGATTCTCGAGCCTGAGATCCTGCTGATGGACGAACCTTTCGGTGCGCTCGATACTCACACCAAATTGGAGATGCACAAGACGCTGCTCGACATCTGGGAACGCGAGCGGCAGACCGTGCTGTTTGTGACCCATGATCTCGGCGAGGCGCTTACGCTGGCGAGCCGCATCATCCTTCTGTCCGCACGGCCTGGACGGCTGAAGGATGATTTCGACGTCTCCTTCCCTCGCCCACGCGATCCGGTCGATTTGCGCGAGACCGCCGAGTTCGGCCGGCTGTATTCGCATATCTGGCATTCTCTTGGCGAAGAGTTTCGCCGCACCAAGGCCGACTGATCATGTTGAACCACCGCTCCGTAATCCTGTTCTGGCAGTTGGCGATCCTCGTTCTGCTACTTCTGGTTTGGCAGTGGGGTTTTGAGTGGAGCAAGGCGCTCCTGCCGAAAGCCTATGTGCCAAAGATCCTTGACCCTTATTTCGTGGCGAAGCCGTCGCTGATCTGGCAAAGCTTCTTGCGGCTCGGCTGCTTGAACGATCCCGGCGAGTTTCTCACGTGCGTCCAGAGCACGGACAACAATTTGTGGACGGCGACCCTCGTCACGCTGAAGAACACCTGGTGGGGATTTCTCTTCGGCTCGACAACAGGTGTTATCGTCGGGCTCGTTCTGGGCCGCTCGGATTTCCTCTCCGGCGTGTTCGGCCCTTACATCATTGCATTCAACTCGATCCCTCGCATCGCCTTGGTCCCACTCGTCATCCTGATTTTTGGACTCGGAGACTGGTCAAAAGTAGCGACCGCCTGGCTCGTCGTCTTCTTTGTGGTTTTCTTCAATACATTCGAGGGCGCGCGCGCCGTGGATCGCGATCAAATCGCCGCCGCTCGGCTGATGGGCGCAAAAGAATTCACCATTCTCCGCACCGTCGTGATTCCGTCGGCGCTTGCCTGGGTATTCGCGTCCCTGCTTCCTGCGGTGTCCTTCGCACTCATCGGTGTCATCGTCGGAGAGTTCATTGGCGCCGAACGCGGCCTAGGCAAGCTCATAATCGAGGCTGAAGGGCGCGCCAATGCCAGCGAGATGATGGTCGCGATCTTCATCATGATGTTCGTAGGCATCCTGTTGGCGCTGGTGGTGCGGTCCTTGCAGTCGTACCTGTTGCGCTGGCAGCCGCAGTTCGAACGCTCGGAGTAACGGACGCAAGGAGGTAGTGGGCTTCGCTTTCGCGCCGCACGATAGCGATTGTGTCGCCGCCGCTTATGCGTTACGTAACCCGCCGCAAATTTAGGCGACGCACGATATGCCAACACCGCGCCGAACCCGCCTCTTCAAGCACGTGATCCGATACTTGTTAGCCGTTAGCCTGGTGATATGCGGGCTTCCTCACATCCTTCACGCAGCAAAATCTCACGATGAGCAGATGCTTGAGCTGTCTCCCGAGACGAGACTTGAGCAGCGCTGCAACGCACGTGCGATGGGTATCGTTGGCCGGGAGCACCAAGGCTTTAAGCCCGACGAGTTCGTCGCCTATGCATTTGCCAATCCCGTCGTTCAGGGACACGTTATAGCCGCCGGCGGTGCCGCTTTGCGGAGTCGGGGCACATGGTATCATGTCGCCTATCGCTGCGAAACGAGCGATGATGGGCTGAGGATCCGAGCTTTCAGCTACACGCTAGGCGCGCCGGTGCCGCGGCAGGAGTGGGATAAGCATTACCTGGTGCCATAGCCCGTTGGCTCTCCGCAAGCGGGGGGTTCGAACTCCCCCGCTGCGGTTCACCCGGGCGCTGATGAGAAGGTAGCGGCTCGCGGACCTGACCTTCCTATACGCCTGTTTGAGTGATGAACTTTGTATTCAGATAGGCTTCCATTCCCTCGATACCGCCTTCAGATCCATAGCCAGATTCCCTGACGCCTCCGAAGGGCGTTTCCGTCAAAGCAAGCGCGAAGCTGTTGATGGACATCATGCCTGCATCGACGGCTGCACCGATTGCGGCGGCCGTCTTGGCCGACTTCGTAAAGGAATAGGACGCGAGGCCGTACGGTAGTCGGTTTGCTTCCTCCACGGCCTCATCGAATTTTGCGAACGGCGAGATCAGAGCCAACGGGCCGAAGGGTTCGTCGTTCATCGCGCGCGCTGACTTCGGAACATTCGTCACCACGGTCGGCTCGAAGAAGTAGCCCTTGTTGCCGATCCGACTTCCGCCGGTCTTCAATTGGCCTCCGCTTCCGATCGCGTCCTGGACCATGCTTTCTATGGCGGCGACGCGGCGGTCGTTTGCGAGTGCACCCATCCTGGAGTCGGCATCAAGACCGTTTCCGACCTTGATCGCTTTCGCGCCCTCCACGAAATGACGGACGAACTTATCGTATACCCCTTCCTGAACTAGGAATCGCGTCGGCGAAATGCACACTTGGCCCGCGTTGCGGAATTTGGCTGCGACCATGATGTTGGCGGCCGACTCCACGTCGGCATCGTCGAACACGATCACGGGCGCATGTCCTCCAAGCTCCATCGTCACGCGCTTCATGTGCCGCCCGGCCATCGCTGCCAAGTCCTTGCCGACTTTCGTCGATCCGGTGAACGATACCTTGCGAATGATGGGATGCGGAATGAGATATTCCGAGATTTCGGACGGCACACCGTAGACGAGATTGATGACCCCGTCCGGCAGCCCCGCGTCCGCGAAGGCTCGTATCAGCTCCGCTGGCGAGCCCGGCGTTTCTTCGGGAGCCTTGACAATCATCGAGCACCCCGCAGCCAACGCTGCACTGAGCTTTCTCACGGCCTGATTGATCGGGAAGTTCCAGGGAGTGAATGCGGCGACCGGTCCGACAGGCTCCTTTAGCGCCATCTGGTATACGCCCGGCAATCTCGCCGGAATTACACGTCCGTAGCTCCTACGGCCCTCTTCGGCAAACCACTCGATGATATCGGCAGCGGTCGCAGTCTCAATCTTGGCCTCCGCCAGCACCTTCCCCTGCTCCGCGGTCATGATCCTTGCGATCGCATCGAGCCGCTCCCTCAAGAGCTCGGCGGCCTTTCGCATCACCTTCGAGCGTTCGTACGGCGGCACTGCGCTCCAAGTCTTGAAGCCCCGCTCCGCCGCAGCCAGCGCTTCATCAAGGTCTGCCATGTCGGCGTGAGCCACCGTCCCGATCGGCTCTTCGGTAGCTGGATTGATGACGTGGAGAGTCCTTCCCGAGCCGGAGGGCCGCCACTGGCCGTTGATGTAAAGCTGGGTGTCGGGGTTCTTCATGGATCCCTCTCGATCAGGCCTCCACTCGGAAGGCCACATTGGGCTAATTCTGGATATGTCCGCTCTACGGACTTCGTTCCCGATATTGGATAAGCATGCAGGTCGTCAAGCCTGCCCCGGGCGTTCAGCAGCGGCGAGCCCGAGGGCAGATAATCCACGGCCAGCTTGACACGGCGGCAGGACCGGGTAGGACTATTTTGGAAATGATGTCCGTCACACGGACACGTGGGAGGCGACGGTCTTGCTTCACATCCGTTTGTTATTTTTTAGCGGGCGCGACTCCAAGAGGAGGCGCGACATCTATCGATTCTCACAGGGCTGTAAGAAGTCCCAGATCTGGAGCTGCGCACCAGATCTGGCTCGAACAGTAATCTCGATGCCGAGCAGCCTGCCCGCCAAACTCAGGCGCGCGCATGACGATTTCTCGAAAGCTCAAGTGCGCGGACTTCACGTAGGCTTGTCGCACACCCGCGGAGCCGAATGATGCTGGTTGGATTGCTTATCAATGGGCTGGTGAGCGGAGCCTTGTACGCGCTGGTCGCGGTAGGATTCACGCTCGTCATCGGCGTGCTGGACAAGCTGAATTTCGCGCACCCCGAAGTGTTGATGATAGGCGGCTTCGTGGCCGTGGTCGCAAGCGGCCTGCCGCCCTACTACGCGTTCATCGCCGCTTTCGCGACTGGCGGCCTGCTCGGCCTCGTCGTCGAATTTGCGGCGTTTCGTCGCTTCACAGACGCCGATGCCAAAATCACCGCGGGTCTTGCTTCAATGGCCGTTGGCCTCGTGCTGACCGACCTCACGCAAAAGGTCTTCGGCACGGAGAGCGTGTCGCTCCCGATCGGTGGTGGGTGGCTTTCCCGGCGTTTCCAGATTGCCGGCGTTGAATTCCTGAACGTTCAAATCGTCATCGTCCTCGCCACCGCGATCCTGACCGGCGGCCTCCACGTGCTCTTGCAGCGAACCAGGGTGGGGCGCCAGATCAGAGCCGTTGCCGAGTCTCCGGTCTCCGCCTCACTGCTCGGAGTGAACGTGCTTAGGGTCTCGCAGGCGGTTTTCTTCGTATCCTCTGCGCTGGCGGCGGAAGCCGGCTTGCTCCTTGCATTGAGGAGTGGCGCAGCAAGCTCCGACATCGGTTTGACGTTCGGCCTAAAGGCGCTCGCAATCATGGCCATCGGCGGCCTCGGTGACCTCCGCGGCGCGATGCTCGGTGGTCTCGTCATCGGCGTGCTTGAAGCATTCATGTTCCACCTTGGACTCGGCCGGCTGTCCGAACTCACCGTTTGGCTCGCGATGATCGTCACGCTGATGGTGCGGCCACGTGGCCTCTTCAGCAGCGGAACCCACGGCCTGGAGCAACGGGCGTGATATCGGATCAGCTCTTCTTCACAGGCATCAACGTCCTTCTCGCCTGGAGCGTCTACATCGGATTGGTGACCGGGAGTCTCTCTTTCGCTCAAGGCGCGTTCATGGCGTTTGGCTGCTATGGAGCCGGCGTGCTGACTGTGAAATTCGGTTGGCCGTTGCTGCCGGCCTGCCTCGTGTCGGCAATTCTATCTGCCATGATCGCAGCGGTACTAGGTTATCCAGCGCTGCGTCTGAGAGGCGTATACCTCATCCTGGTCACCATCGGCATCACATTCTGCGCGCGTGTCGCCCTGGAGAACATCGACTACGTAGGAGGCGTCGGCGGATTCGGCGGTATGCGGGGCGCGGATCTCAACGCTGTCATCGTTGCCGTGTTGATCGTTGGCGCTTTCCTCTTGTGGTTCTCCTTCAGCCCGCTGCAGCGGATCTGCGACGCGGTACGAGAGGATGACCGGGTCGCCTCCTCACTGGCGATAAACGTGACTTTCATCCGGCTGCTCGGCTTCTCCGCCGGAGCCGCTATCGCCGCAATCGCGGGGGCGCTCTACGGCCATTACATGAATTTCGTCCGTCCCGAGAGCTTCGATGTTCTCCTGTCGATCTACGTCGTTCTCTATGTCGTTCTCGGCGGCACCAACAACATGCTGGGACCGCTGATCGGCGCGACTCTGATGACGTTGTTGCCCGAATACTTCCGAGTTCTCGCCGAATGGCGTCCGACGGTTTTCGGACTGGCGATCCTGGCTATGCTCCTATTTCGTCCACTCGGTCTCTTGGCCTTCCGCCTCGTCACGGCGCATGCATCCGTATCCGCGCCCCGGAAATCAGGTTCGCTATGAAGCAGCCCATTCTCGAGGTCCGAAAGCTGCAAAAGTCCTTCGGAGGGCTGCGAGCGCTCGACGGCATCAATCTCGACATCCACGAGGGTGAAGTCGTCGGCCTCATAGGTCCGAACGGCGCCGGAAAGACGGCTTTGCTAAATACCGTTACCGGTTTCTACCGCGCAACCGGCGGCACGATTCTCTTCCAGAATCAAGACATCACGCATCGGCCGATGCATGAGATCGGCCGCCTGGGCATCGGGCGCACCTTCCAGAATATTCGCCTGTTCCGCAGGATGACGGTTCTCGAGAATGCGCTCGTGGCATTCAGACCGTTCGCGGATCATCCTCTCCGCTCGCTAATCGCCTACCGCGAGCGCAGGATGGCCATCGCGCGGGCGATGCATTGGCTCGAACTTCTTCAGCTCGCCGACAAGGTCGATCGCATCGCCTCCTCGCTTTCGTACGGCGACGCGAGGCGCCTCGAGATCGCCCGCGCGCTTGTCGGTGAACCGTCTCTGCTTCTGTTGGACGAACCCGCGGCGGGCATGAACGAGAACGAAACGCGGCGCTTGGTGGACGACATCGCCATCGTCCGCCGCCATGTCCGAGCCATCGTGCTGATCGAACACGACATGGACCTGATCCGCAGTCTTTCCGATAGACTCGTGGCGATGGACTACGGGCGCAAGATCGTCGAGGGCGCATCGGCGGAGGTGCTGAACCACCCCGAGGTCCTTAAGGCCTATCTCGGAACCGATACCGAGGAGACCGTCTCGTGACGTCCGTCCTGCTGAGCGTCACGGATCTGTGCGCGGGTTACGGCCCCATTCGGGCACTTCGAGGCCTAACATTCCAGGTCGCCGAGCGGGAGACCGTGGCCATCGTTGGCGCCAACGGGGCCGGCAAGACAACGCTGATGCGCGCCCTCTCGGGGATCATCCCACTTTCCGACGGCGAAGCGAGCTTCCTCGGACGCAATATCCGCGGGACCTCAAGCCACCATCTCGCTCGCGCCGGCATGCTCCACGTTCCCGAGGGCAGAGGCACGCTTCAGACCATGAGCGTGGAGGACAATCTTCGCCTCGCCTGGGAGATCCGTCCGACCGCGGTCACATTCGGTGAAGCCCTCGAGAAAGCTTACGGGCGGTTTCCTCGCCTTCGCGAGCGGCGCGCTCAGGCCGCTGGCAACCTGTCGGGAGGTGAGCAGCAAATGCTCGCAGTGGCGCGAGCCCTAGTTAACCGCCCGCGGCTGCTCCTCCTAGATGAGCCTTCGATGGGCCTCTCGCCTCGAATGACGGGCGAGGTATTTCTTAGCCTGGCCGAGCTGCGTGATGATGGAGTTGCGATCCTGTTGGTCGAACAAAACGTCCGGCGCGCTCTGCAGCTAGCCCAGCGCGCGCTCGTGCTCTCGCATGGCGTGTTCGCCGCGTCCGGACCGTCCGACGAACTGTCCCGAGATCCGGCAATCGTCGCCAGCTATCTGGGGCAATCCCATGACGCGCCACCAGACAACAAAAGACACATAGCGAACGATCCAAGGAGGTGACCGTGAGAATTTCGAGACGAACAATCCTCGCCATCGGCGCATGCGCGTTGGCGGCAGTCGCGAACGGCCCCGCAGAAGCTCAACAGGCCAAACCGCCGATCAAATTGGCTTTGATAACCCCGCTGACGGGGCCGCTGGGCAGCTACGGGAAGATTCAGGAGATTCTCGTAAAGCTCGCGGTAGAGGACGTGAACTCGAAGGGCGGCGTAAACGGCAGCCTGCTTCAGCTCGACGTCGGAGACTCCCAGACGGACCCCGGTCAGGCGGTCGTTCTCTTCAGGCGTTACGCCGGAGGCGGATATTTCGGATCGATTGGCCCTATGACCGGCACTCAATGGGAAACCGTCAGTCCCCTCGCCAATCAGATCGCAATGCCTTCCATCGCCCTGAATGCGATCAAGCCCGGCATCAACGTCAGACCCTGGACCATCCGACTCCAGCCCCCCGATGACACGCAAATTCCCGAGGGCTTCAAAGCGTTTCTGAAGGCGTTTCCCAACGTAAAGACCGTCGTCATCACGGCCGACGTCCGGGAGGCATCCAGCAAGGCCGCAGCCGACGCGTTCAAGACCATCGCGCAAGACAACGGGCTTCAGGTTCTGGACACGGTCGAATTCTCTTCCAAGAGCACCGACCTGTCGTCGGCTGCGATTCAGATCAAGAGCCGCAATCCAGATGCGATCATGGTCTCGGCCTTCCCCGCGCAAGGGATGCTGCTGGCGAAAGAATTTCACACACAGGGCATCACGGCTCCTGTCTTCAATACATCGACGCTCTGGTCCGGTCCATTCATCAACATGGTAGGCGAGTATGGTCGCAACTGGTACGTCATCGGCTTCTCGACCAACGCGGACGGAATGCCCGGTTACACGGATCAGGCGCTGTATCAAAGCATCGTCAGCAGGGTGTTGGAGAAGGGAGATCAGGCGATCGGAGTACCTCCGAATCTGGCGAATTGGTCCTTCGGTTACGATGCCATCTTGCTCTATGCCGACATCTTCCGGCGGAACGGCATCGACGGCACCAGTGACCCGAAGAAAGTCCGAGAGACGGTCAAGGACGAGTTTTCCAAACTGAAGGAGTTCGTCGGCGTGTACAGGTACAAATTCCGCGACACCGGCGATGCCTACCTCCCGGGCAACATTCTCCGACCCAACGTTGAAAAGAAGGTCTGGGAGTTCATGCCGGAGAACAAATAGTCCGAACCGGCCGCCGATCGTACGCGACCGGCGGCCGTAAAGTGACATATTCCTACCGACGATGTCGGCACTTCGGAGAACCTACCTCAAGCATGGGTGCGATGCGCCCCCTTTTGGCACCTGTTATGATTTCAGAATTCCAAACCGCCGACGTCGTCATCGTCGGCGCTGGCTCTGCCGGTTGCACGCTCGCCGCACGTCTCAGCGAGAATCCCGATCTCAAAGTGATCCTTTTGGAAGCCGGATCGACACCTCGGAACATGTGGATCCACATCCCGATCGGCTACGTGAAGACGATAGGAGATGCCCGCCACGACTGGAAATTCGTCACCGAACCTGAGCCGTCGATGGCGGATCGCCGATTTTCGTGGCCTCGAGGAAAGGGTCCAGGCGGGTCCAGCTTGATCAACGGCATGCTGTATTTACGTGGGCATCGAAAGGACTATGACGATTGGGCTGCGCTCGGAAACGAAGGCTGGGATTGGGAGACCGTCCGCTCCTATTTCGATCGTTCTCTTGGCACGACGACCGACGGCTATCCTGCCGATAGGAAACGCAGCGGACCGCTCTGGGTTTCACGACTGCCGCGCGACGTGCTTTCCGACGCCTTCATCGAAGCAGCCGCACGCTGTCAGATCCCGACCGTTGCCGATTTCAACGGCGGCGATAACACTGGCGCAGGCTACTTCACCATCAACACTCGAAACGGCCGCCGGATGAGCACCGCGCGCGCCTTCCTGAAGCCCGCGCTTGGCCGTCCCAATCTCACCCTCATCACGGGCGCACGGGCCACCAAAATCATCATCGAGAACGGACGTGCCGTCGGCGTTGAGACCCTTCGGGCGGGGTGCCGCGAGATCTTCCGCGCCTCCCTGGAGGTGATACTGAGCGGTGGCGCGATACAATCCCCCCAATTGATGCAGCTCTCCGGAATCGGTGATCCGGCGCTACTCGGCCGTTTCGGCGTCAAGGTGGAGGCGGAATTACCGGGCGTGGGCCGCAATCTCCAGGACCATCTGCAGATACGGCCGACCTATCGCTGCAAAGACATCGAGACGTTGAACCAGCTCGCGCACTCCCGGTGGCGCGGAGCGCGAGAAATGATGAAGTACGCCCTGGGTCGAACCGGCGAACTCAGTAGCGGTATCTTCCGGGCGGGTGCATTTTTCTCGAGCGGATCCGATCATGATCGGCCCGACACCCAACTCCATTTCGCGCTGTTAAGTTTCGATGAAAGAAATGAACCGCTTCACCGGTTTCCAGGCGTCACCGTGTCAGCCTGCGCACTCAGACCGGAGAGCAGAGGTCGGATCGAGATCAACACCGATGATCCGCTGGCGCCACCCTCCATCTACCCGTGCTATCTGACGGCACCCGAGGATCGGGAGCTTGCGGTTAAGATGTTTCGCAAAGTACGACAGATCGTATGCAGCGAACCACTCGCCGGTTTCATCGAAGATGAGCACGAGCCGGGCCGCAAGATCGAGAGTGACGAAGACATTCTGGCTTGGGTGCAACGACGTGCCAGTACGATCTTCCACCCCGTAGGCACCTGCGCGATGGGACCGGCGTCCGACCCCGAAGCCGTCGTCGATAACGCGTTGCGCGTCCGCGGCGTGCAGAGCTTGCGGGTGGTCGACGGGTCCATCATGCCCCGCCTTGTCTCGGGCAACACCAACGCTCCTGTCATCATGATCGCCGAGAAGGCCGCCGAGCTGGTAAGGTCGGACCTAGGTGCATAGCAGGGCGCCCCCGCTCCGCCACTCGCCGGGCGGCGCAACTACGGCGGCGCCGCCGACTACTCGTCCGAGTTTGTTCCGGGCTTCGGGGGCCGCACTGCGTTCTTCCCGTCCAGACTTCGTTCGAGCACACCCAACATGTCATGAAGGTCAGACAGCCGGCCCTCTCCCACCCGACGCGCAATCGAGGCATAAATCGCCTCCGAGGCGGGCGCCACTGCATCGATCAGTTTCATACCTTCCGCAGCTATCGTGACGACCGTCCGACGAAGGTCCGTTTCAGGCGTCCTTCGCTCGATGAATCGCCGCGCCTCGAGATCGCGCAAGATACGCGAGAGACTCGGGCCCAGTATGACCACGGTTCGAGCTAATTCCGTTATCTCGATTTCTCCGAGCCAGGCAAGCGCCCGAAGCACTCTCCATTGCTGCTCGGTCAATCCGCTCTGGCGCAGCGCGGGTCTGAAGTGCTTCATGACCGCTTCTCTCGCCCGCAGCAATGCCATCGGCAAAGATTGCGAAAACTCCCGCATCGGTACCGCGGCCGGCTGCCTCGGGCGAGACTGGCGGGAGTGCGCCAGCTTCGAAGGTCGTCTTGCCATCATCGATCCAACTCTAAGAATCCGATTTGCATATCGAAGTTGCCCAGAAACGCTTAACATGTTAAGCATCAGAAGACACCAACAATCGAAAGTCGCATCATGGCCCTGTCGCAAGACGCAATCATTTCCGCGGCCGAACGGCTCGATAGCGCCGAAAAGTCCCGCACGCAGATCCGGCAGATCTCGCTCGAGCATCCCGGCATCACGATCGAAGATGCTTATGCGATCCAGAAGAGATGGGTCGACATGAAGGTCGCGCAGGGACGTGTGGTGAGGGGCCACAAGATCGGACTGACGTCGAAAGCCATGCAAAGCGCGCTAAACATCGACGAACCCGACTCCGGCGTCCTGCTCGA
The DNA here is from genome assembly GCF_001982635.1 of Bradyrhizobium mercantei. GTDB lineage: Bacteria > Pseudomonadota > Alphaproteobacteria > Rhizobiales > Xanthobacteraceae > Bradyrhizobium > Bradyrhizobium mercantei. Next base: position 702,800 of record NZ_MKFI01000001.1, read on the forward strand.
CGACATGTTCTTCGACGACGGCGGCCTGGTACCCACCGAGCGCTTCATTGCGACCCGGATCGAGGCAGAGCTCGCCTTCGTCATGAAGCGGAGACTGGCGGGGCCAGCCTGCACGATGTTCGACGTGCTCAACGCGACCGATTTCGTAGTGCCCGCGCTCGAGATCTTGGACACCCGGATCGAACGTGTCGACGCGCAAACCAAGGCGACGAGAAAGATATTCGATACGATTGCGGATAACGCCGCCAACGCTGGCATCGTGCTCGGTGGGCGCCCGATCCGGCCATTGGAGGCCGATCTCCGATGGATCGGCGCCCTTTGCTACCGCAACGGCCAACTGGAAGAAACGGGACTTGCCGCGGGGGTCCTGAATCATCCAGCGACCGCCGTGGCGTGGCTCGCCAACAAGATCGCTCCGAACGGTCTGGCGCTGGAAGCAGGCCAAGTCGTGCTGGCAGGCTCGTTCATTCGCCCCATCGAAGCCCGCAAAGGCGACACGATCCAGGCAGACTACGGAGCTTATGGTTCCGTTAGTTGCTACTTCGCTTGAGCACGATCACGAATGTAGTTCCTGCAAGCGTGAAAGCCGGCCAGAATGCGTTCGTGCCGTTCGATGATCCTGCCTTGACCGTCCTCGTGAGTGAAAACGAAGAACTCGTTTGCGAGCATTGCATCGAGGATTCTTTCCCCCACGAGGTCCGGCGACATGGCCGCTCTCTTGAATCTATCCGAGAGTCCGCTCGACGAGGCACTCGGGCCGCCCAGCCGATCGGGTCTCCTTTCGGACGATCTTTCGAGCGTCGTCGCGACGACGCCTGGGCAAAGTAGCGACACCCCGATACCCGTTCCTTCCAGGTCGAAGACAAGCGATTCCGAGAGAGCGACGACGGCATATTTGCTGGCTGCATAGGACCCGTTGCGCACAGCCGGATTGACCTGAAGTCCTCCTATCGACGCAGTGTTGACGATGTGACCGCCCTCGCCATGCCGGATCATCCCTGGCACGAACGCTCGAAGTCCGTTGACGACACCCAGCACGTTCACTCCAAGCACCCAATCCCAGTCGGATGGCTTCAATTCCCAGACAGGAGCGGTCTTGAGCGCCACACCCGCGTTGTTGAACAGAAAATGTATGGGTCCCATTCGTCGGTCGATTTCGCCAGCGATCTCTTCGAATGTTGCAGCATCGGTGACGTCCACGACGAAGCTGGCGACCTTGACGCCCGTTTCCGACAATTCGGATCGTGCACGCTCAAGCGGCTCATCCTCGATATCGGCGAGCGCTATATTGGTACCGCGACGCGCCAAGGCGCGGCAGATACTAAGACCGATGCCGTTAGCTGCCCCGGTCACGAACGCCGTCCGGCCCGCGAAATTCAGGTTCATTTGGCCTTCCCCTATGGATAGACGATCGTCTAGGACGCGGGACTAAGCGCGCGTCGATCCAATTTGGCGCTCCAACGCGAGCTGGGATTGAGGATCTTCAGCCGTTTCGCGAACATCGCCCGCGCCACGAACGCGCCGAAGCATAAGAATCGCCAATACGACTGCTGCTGTAGGACAGGCGAGTAGCAGCATGATCGACGATGGCGCGTACCCCGCGTGGATCAATGTGCCGCCCGCGATCGGACCTAGGATTCCGCCAAGGCGACCCACACCCATAGCCCACCCGGTTCCTGTGGCCCGCAAGTGTGCCGGATACAGAGTACCTGCGAGGCCTATCAGTCCCAGCATGCTGCCGACGATCCCCCATCCCATAGCGAAAAGCATCGCGCACAGAGCAAATCCGGAGAAATGCACCTTACCGAGAAAGATCAGAGCGATGACGGCAATGGCAAGGTTGGCCGCAAGCACGCGCTCCGCGTTGAAGCGCGACAACGCATAGCCGACCAGAAAAGTGGAGAACATGCCGGCGACAGGGTAGAAGCTCGCGGCGTGAGCAGCTTCGGCAGGAGTCGTTCCATCGAGAGTGATGAAGGTGGGCACCCACGCGCCGAGAAGATACATTGTGAAAAGGTTCGCCAGAAAGATGCTCCACAGCAGGAGAGTGGTCGCCGCCAATCCGTTCTGAAATAGGCCCCCGATCGGATTCCGCGTCTTCGCCGATGCACGGAACGCGCTCGATTCCTGCAATAGTGCGAACAGCACCGGGAAGATGGCGAGAGGGAGGGCGCCGCCGGTCAGGAACATCCCCTGCCAGCCCCAACTCGGCAGGATCATAGCGGCCACCTGGCCTGCGGCAAAAGAACCGAAGGACGCACCGCAGAACATGAAGGTTATCGCCGCCGTGCGCCATTTTTCCGGAACCGCATCTCCGGTGAGGGCCACGGTGGTCGGCATTGCACCGCCCATTCCCAATCCCGTCAGGAAGCGCAGCACGACGAGCATCCATACGGACGTGGCGTGTGCGGTGGCCAAAGAAGAAAGCCCGAACAGCAACACCGAGATCAGGATCATCGGACGCCGGCCGAACCGGTCACCGAGGGGGCCAGCGACCAAGGCGCCGATCATGATGCCGATGCTGGAGAAAGCGAAGGCCTGCGTAAACGCCTCCGGCGCGAGCCCCCATTCCCTCGCGATTGATGGCACGGCGAAGCCCACCGTAGCCAGGTCGTAGCCGTCCAAGACTTGCACTAACCCGCAAAGAACGGGGACCAAGACACGATTGTCGATCCATCTCTTCTGCATGTGGTCGGTGTTCGCTCCCATGGCATGTTCCCTTCCCTCTTCCGATGCGCCTTGGGAACGGCCCTTGATCGGACCCTCCGTGGTCGCTTGGAAGGACCTTGCGGGACGTCGGTCGTCGCCCGCAATTCGCGGATCGCCTCCGCAGGTAAAGATTTCACATACGTGGAAATCGGCTACGGATTTGCGGGAAGGCGGATTTACTGCGCAGGCATCCGGGCCCTCCCACTCGGGCATTGCGAGCCTTGGCATGGGCCGCCGCGTGATATATTTGCAGCACGGAGCCTCCAAGATTTTACCGGCATTCTTGCTGTTTCATGTCGAACGCTCTCATAAAGTCGGCCCGTCGGGTCTTCGACATCCTGGAGCTCTTTCAGCGTCTCCAGAAGCCGCTGCGGCTTACCGACGTCGTTGAAGAGCTGGGCCTGCCGAACTCAAGCGCGGCCGCGCTTCTGAAGACGATGGCAGACCTCAGCTATCTCTCGTTCGACCCCGAGCTGCGCACGTACATACCAACCGAGCGGATCATCCGACTTGGAAGCTGGCTCACCAGCAACGAATTCGAGCGCGGCCCGATACGCGCGGCATTGCATCTGCTGAGCCGGAAGTCTAACGAGGCCGTGTTGTTAGGGACACCGATCGACCTGCACGCCGAGGTCGTCGACATCATACATTCCAATCAGCCCATCCAGTATTTCACGCCCGTGGGCGCTAAGGTTCTGCTGGTTCACTCCGCGCTGGGGTGGGCATTTTTGAGCCTCCAAAGCAGCGCTCGAATAGCGAAACTGCACGCCCGAACCATAGAAAGAAATCCTGCGGCGCGCGAAATCGGTTCTCTCGATCAACTTCAACGTGACGTCGCCAAGGTTCGAAAGGACGGGTACTGCTTCTCAAAGGGGATGGTTTACGGACAGGCCGGCGTGGTGGCGATGGTGATGCCCTCGCCCTCCGGACACCGCCCGTTGGCCATCGCCATCGGCGGACCGCTTGTGCGAATCGAAAAACGTCTGCCGGAACTTGTCGCGATGCTCAGAGCGGAGCGTGCAAAGCTCGAAGGATCCCTCGACCAACGTGGCAAGTAGCGTTCCGAAAGGTAGAAGGCATGCGACGGATTTGATCGCGTCCGATGGACACGGCATCTTCGGAACGTTCGCGCCTTTGCCCTCCGCTGCTGGCCAGGAAGACGTTCCCAACCATTCTAGGCTACCGCACGACTCGGCGGGCCATCGGTGAGCCAAGAAATAACGCGGTTGAGCACCCACTCGCGTAAACCAGTGTACACGTGATCGCCCCCAGGGACCGACAGGTGTTCGAAGATCGGTGACCGCGTCGCATGCTCATCGAGGAGTTCGGCGAGACCTTGAAATGGAAAGAATGCCTCGACCTCCACGGTCCCCGTGATGGCCAGAGCGGGACTAGAGATATTCTCAAGCAGCCTGAGAACGTTGTACTTTTCGTGCGGTCCATAAGTATCAAGATATTGCGCTGCGCCGCTGAAATAGGGCAACGGAACGGTCACTCCGATTAAGGCATTCGGCTCGGCCCCTCGCACGCTTTCCTCGCACCGTGCAAGATCCCTTCTGAATTCCTCTCTTCTCGACGTTCCCATCCATCGGCTGTGCGACAGGAGTGGCGGCGACGACAGGACGGCGCAAGTCGCTGCGTCCGGCCGCTGCGCCATGTAGTACGCGACTTTGACCGCGCCACGGCTATGACCCCAGAGGAGAATCCGTCGATATCCCTGGACCTTCAGCCAAGCGATCCAGGAATCCAGATCATTTAGGCACTCGTCCAGCCGCTCCATCGAAGTGCCTAAATAGCCCTGTGGCCCGGTCAATCGCACGGCCATGCTCAGAAAGCCATGACCACGGGTGTTTGCCGTCACAACCGGATAGCCAGAGCCGGCGAGCAATTCCGCGAAGCCGCGCTGGTACGAACTATAAAAATTCGCCCCATTGCCGTGGACCATCAGTACGGCATCGACGATGCGCGCGCGCCTGTCCAATCGATCGGCGGCGTAGAACGCCCCGGTCAGAAGCAGATCGTCAGAGGTGATGACGTCGACGAGATTGCAGAGAGCCAATCGAACCTCCTTTAGGCGGAAGGCATCTCGGCCGTCGCCCGAGATCCGGTTCCTGAAGCATCGCCCTGGACGGTATCCTGCCCATAGTTCAGCTCGAGACCAGACAGCGTTCCGTCTTCTCGCCAATCGGACAGGACCCGGAAAAATCCCATGGCATCGGGAAAGTTCGCATTCGCGATCGGTCGCTTGTCGAGCTGCCCCTCGTTTGTAAGGCGTCCCGGCGTACATACCTCCGCCGGCCTCCGGTCTACGCCGGCAGCGATGCGCTGAACCCACTCCTGCTCGGCTCTTCGCGAGACATCGAAGAAGCGAACTCCTCGCGATTCCATCTCTCGGACGATGTAGCCGATATGGGCCGCATGCTCCTGGATGGTGTGCGAGAAGTTGACCGTCAGTGCGGCCTGCGCATTGGACCCGGGCAGGATGAACAGGTTCGGAAATCCTCGGCTCGTCATGCCGTGCAGAGTTGCGATTCCGCTGTTCCACTTATCGCTCAAGCTACTGCCATCCCGCCCCTTAATCTCGATACCCTTCAAGATCGAGTTCGATTCGTAATCGAATCCGGTCGCGAAGATGAGGCAGTCGAGTTCGTACTTCCGGCCGCCGGCGACGACGCCGTCGGGAAGCACTTCCTCGATTCCCTGCCCATCGGTATCGACGAGGGTCACCGTGGACCGATTGAAAGCTTCGAGATAGTCGTCGTGAAAGGCTGGTCGCTTACAGTGATAATTGTAATAAGGCTTCAACCGTTCGGCAGTTTCAGGGTCCTTCACCACATGGTCGACCCTGGCCCGGATCGCCTCCATCTGCTTCAGGTCTAACCGTTCTTTAGCGGCCAAAGCCTCCTCCGGCGTTTGTCCGAACGACGCCAGGGATCGCCGCAGCGGCCCGTAAAAAGCCGTCCAGCCGTCGTCGACCAGATCCGTCGACTGAGCACGGCCGGAAATGATTTCCGTAAAGTTGGCCATGCGGCGACGTTGCCAGCCCGGCTCCAGCCCTGCTGCAAAAGAGGCATCGGTCGGACGATTGTTGCGTGGACCGACTGTCGACGGCGTGCGCTGAAACAAATATGTGGCCAGCGCGTGTCGCGCGACTTGGGGAAGGACCTGCACTGCGGTGGCCCCTGTTCCGACTACCCCAACGCGCTTGTCGGACAGCCCGGTCAAGCCTCCGGTGATGTCCCCAGCGGTGTAGGCGTAGTCCCAGCGGCTGGAATGGAATGAACGGCCCTTGAAAGATCCCAGTCCCGGGATGCCGGGGAGTCTCGGATTGTTGAAGATGCCCTTGCAGATGGCAACGTACCTCGCTCTGATCGCATCACCACGATCGGTCCGCACGACCCAGCGAGCTGCGTCTGCGTCCCACCGAACCTCCTTGACCGTAGTATGAAAGAGAGCCAGCGGATACAGACCGTAGTGCCTGGCGATCTGCTTCGAGTACTCGAATATTTCCGATCCGGATGCGTACTTCTCTGTGGGGATGTAGCCCGTCTCTTCGAGGAGCGGGAGGTAGATGTACGACTCGACGTCGCACATGATGCCCGGGTATCGATTCCAATACCACGTACCGCCAACGTCACCGGCGCTATCGACGACACGCACGCTAGCCAGGCCCGCCTCCTTGAGCCGGGCCGCTGTCATGAGCCCACCGAACCCCGCCCCCACGACGAGAGCATCGACCTCGTCGTTCAAAGCGGCGCGTTCGACTGCGACCGAGTAGGGATCGTCGAGGTAATGCGCGAGCTCGCCGGTCAGATCCGATATGTCGGTCCGGTTTGATGCCAGCCTCTTCGCGCGCTCCTCGCTGTATTTTCTGCGGACTTCGGCGGTATCGGGAATCACCGTCGGCTCGGGAAGCAAGCCGCCCCATTCGAATCCTGCAGTCGTATCGCTCTTCTTCATCTTGAGATCCTCGAACTAAGTCGACAAAGTGGGTTGCGCGTTGTGACCGATGCAGAGACGAGATTGCCTTGGAGAACCGTCCTGCGTTCAGGGGACATGTTTTGGACGGCAGAAGCCGAGCGCCACGATCCGCGGCAATTCATCGAGCGCTTTCCTCTTTCAGATGCCGCAGATCTACGATCGGATTTGCGGCTGCGGGGTCTTAGGCCTCGTCCGCTGTGGTTTTGCACAGTTTCTGTTCGAGAGCTCAATGCGCCGCCCGGGATGCGAGAGCGAGATTCCATGGATGTGAAAGATGGTGTGTACAAGTCTGCGCCGATAGACAGGGCACCCTCGAGCGCCGGCGCGAGCGGCCTGGCGGGCGTTTCCCTGCTGCGGAAGCCCTTGACGAATTGCTCAGGCCGGGAGCGGCTCAGCGCTTCTTGTGGCGCGATGACCAGCGAGCATGGTCGAGCGCCTTCGTCTGCTCCTGATTTTCGCTACTCTTTGAGCGAAAGCTCGTCGGAAATCGCAGAAGCGCAATTGAGAACGTTTTTCCGAAACTCGGCAATAGATGGATCCGGCATTCTCGCCGAGGGGACTGAGATCGCGACAGCGGCAACCACGCGACCTTGCGCATCGCGGATTGGCGACGCTACGCTTCGGACGCCTTCGAGGTAAGTGTCGGCAGCGTACGCGCTGTCCAGCTCGCGCACGCGGCCACACTCCGCTTCGAGCTCGCCGGCATCCGTCACCGTGCACGTTGTGAAGCGCTCCAGAGGTTGCGCAAGCAACGCGGCTCGCCGTTCAGGCTCGAGATGCGAAAGCAGCACCAGCCCGCTGGCGGAGCAGTGAAGCGGAATGCGCTCGCCGAGCTCGTAGACGACCCGAACTGTATTTCGACATTCCACCATCGTCACACAGATGGCGGATGCGCCATCTGTTCGAGAAAGTGCAGCCCCCTCCCCTGTCCGGTCACGCAATTGGTTCAGATGCTTCCGCGCGACGTCCGCGACTCCCGGCCAGCCAGCCCTGACCGCAGCAATGTCCATGATAGCCGGCCCCAGCGAATAGCGTCGCGTTCGTTCGTTTTGTTGAACGATCCCTTCGCCGCACAAGCTTTGCAGAAGGCGATGCACAGATGCACGGTCCATCTGAAGCCGATGACTGAGTTCGATCACCCCAAGCTCGGGCGCGTCGAGCGAGAACTGCTTCAACAAACGCACTGTCTTCTGGGCGGTCTTCATCGGCTCGTTCGCTCCATTGAGTGAATTGATTATATATCAATTCTATAACCTGGTAAGAGGTAAGTTTTATCCCTTTCTTCTTGCCCTTACGTCGCAACGCTACTTATAATTTGCGAAAGCTCGCGCAACCAGCGAGTTGATTATATATCAATTTAACAGGGCGAGAGCGCGCGATGTCGGTGGCTTTAAATTCGTTCGAGGCTCGCGACATCGCGAGTCACGCCCACCCTCAGACGAATTTGCGCCTGCACGAAACGATCGGGCCTCTGGTCATTGAGCGTGGCGATGGCGTCTTCGTCATCGACAAGGACGGTAACCGCTTCCTGGAAGGCATGGCCGGCTTATGGTGCGCGGCGCTCGGCTTTAGCGAACGGCGCCTGGCCGAAGCAGCTTATCGGCAAATGTCGAAGCTGCCCTACCAACAGACATTCGCGCACCGGTCCAATGACACGGTGATCGAGCTCTCGGAAATGCTATTGGCGCGCGCTCCCGTGCCGATGTCCAAGGTGATGTTCCAGGCCTCCGGATCCGAAGCCGTGGACACCGCAATCAAGCTCGTTTGGTATTATCACGCTGGGATCGGCAAGCCGGAGAAGCGCAAGATCATCGGCCGAGAGCGCGGCTATCACGGCACGACGATCGGTTCGGCCAGTCTGACTGGATTGCCCAACATGCACCGTGGATACGGCTTGCCGATCCCGGGCTTTCTGCACGTCTCCTGCCCGCATCACTACCGGAATGCACTTCCCATGGAGAGCGAGGAGGATTTTTCGACCCGATTGGCGCAAGAGCTCGAAGAAGCAATCCTGCGTGAAGGCCCTGAGACCGTCGGGGCATTCGTCGCCGAGCCGGTCATGGGAACGGGTGGGGTCGTGGTGCCGCCCCGCACCTATTTCGAAAAGATCCAGTCGGTCCTCGCGAAGTACGAGATTCTGCTCGTTGCGGACGAGGTCATCTGCGGCTTCGGTCGGACTGGCGAATATTGGGGATCCCAGACCATGGCGATGCGCCCGGACCTTTTGACCTGCGCGAAAAACCTTTCGTCGGCGTACTTTCCGATTTCGGCCGTGATGATGTCGGACAAGATCTATCAGGGCGTGGCCGACCACAGTGCTTCCTTGAACGGATTTGGACACGGATACACCTACAGCGGCCACCCTGTCGGCGCCGCGGTCGCAATCGAGGCGCTGAAGATCTACGACGAAATCGATATCGTTGGCAGAGTGCGCGAAAACGCATCGCTGCTCCAATCGGGCCTGCGACAGTTCGCCGAGCACGCCCTCGTCGGTGAGGTCCGGGGAATAGGCCTCATGGCTGCCCTAGAACTTGTCAGGGACAAATCCGAGAAGACGCCGTTTGCGCAGGAGACACGCATCGGAGAGCGCCTCATGGCCGCACTGCAGCGCCGCGGCGTCCTGCTGCGTGCCATCGGAAGTCAGCTCTACTGCGCGCCACCGCTTGTCATCTCCCGTGCCGAAATCGAGACCTTGGTGGCAGCAGTCGCTGGCGCACTGGATGAGGTCCAGAAAGAGATTCTATGACGCGCGACCCGCCAACCGAGCGTTCCAAGGCCGATCTCGTCCTGCGAGATGCGCGGTTCTACACGCTCGATCCGGCGCTCCCCTGGGCCGACTGCATCGCCATCGGCCAGGGCCGGATATTGGCGGTCGGGTCGTCCTCGGACATCGAACCCTTCGTTGATCGAAGCACCGAGTTCAAAGAGCTCGGTGGTCGCATGGTGCTCCCGGGCATCATCGACGCGCATTGCCATGTCTTCGAAGGGGCGCGCTCGCGTTTGTTCGAGATCGAGATCAGCCCCATCGCATCCCTTTCGGAACTGCTCGGCATTGTCGAAGCAGCGGCAAGCAAGCCCGGACGCCGTTGGATCACTGGTGGCACGTGGGGGCCTGCGCTTGCCGAGCTATTTGCGACTGAATCCGCGCTCCGCGCCCTCGATGAGGTCTCGGCGGACCGCCCCGTGGTCCTTCGCGACGTTAGCTTCCATTCCCGCTTTGCGAATTCCGTCGCTCTCGCTGCCGCTGGTATTCGAAAGGATACGCGGGATCCGCCGAACGGGGTGATCGTGCGGGACCCGGAAAGCGGCGTCCCAACCGGGCTACTGCATGAGGCGGCCGCCTTCAATATGGACGAGGCGGCAGCCCCATGGTCGGAGCACGAGAATCTCGATGCGGCGCGGTCAAGCATCGCGCTCTACAATGGACTCGGCGTCACGGGATTCCAGTTGGCGGTCGCATCCCGTGCGACGATGTCGATCTACAAGATGGTCGACGACGCCGGTGGTCTTTCTGCCCGGATCGGAATGACCATTGCCATGGAGGCGGGGCTCGCCCAAGCTCGCGACGGAATCGGCCCCGAGGCCATCGCGACGCGGAAGCAGTTCGCATCCCCACACATCGACGTGGACTTCGCAAAGTTCTTCATGGACGGCGTTCCAAGCATGCGTACGGCTGCTTTCGTCGAGCCATATCTGATCCCCTCCGCCGGCCAAGCGCGCTTTCGCGGGCAGTCCTTCTACTCGGTTGCGGACCTCGCCGACCGGATCACTTCACTCGATCGGGAAGGCATCAGCGTCAAGATTCACGCGATCGGAGACCAGGCCATTCGAGACACGCTCGATGCGATCGCGATCGTCCGAGCCAACAATGGAACGGGCGGCCCGCAGCATCAGATCGCGCATCTTAATTTCATCGCCCCTTCTGATTTGCCACGCCTTCGCGAGCTCAATGTTCTTGCAGATCTCTGCCCTCCGATGTGGTTCCCGTCCGCCCATATGCAATCGATGAGCCGGCTTCTGGGCCCTGAACGCGTGGAGCGCTCATGGCCGATACGAAGTCTTCTCGAACTGGGAACCGACGCGGCCGCCGGAACGGATTGGCCAGCCATCGCGCCTACGCCCAGCCCTTGGCCGGGCCTGTCAGCGATGGTGACCCGCAGAAACCCCTACTCTCATTCGTCCGAGACGCATTCGTCCCATGAAGCGCTCGATCTAGCCACCGCCATCGAACTCTACACCAGCCGTCCGGCCCGAGCCTTACGCATCGACGACCGTGCCGGCTCGTTAAGCCCCGGGAAGTCGGCAGACATGATCGTCTTGGACCGCAACCTTTTTGAAATCGCTCCCGAAGCGATCGCCGAGACAAAGGTTCTGGCGACGCTGTTCGAGGGACGCTGCGTTCACGGCACGCTGGAGCTCTCATGACGGCCCCTCTCACGCTCGACAGTGCCAATACCACCCGGTCAGCGCCAGTCGAGGCTCCAGCAAACGCCGACGGAGTCCACACTCCGCTTGGCACTGAGCCCGCACTTTTCGAGCTGCGACAGGCAACGCTGACACTTGCAGGTCGTCCGATCCTGGAAAAGATAGATTTCGTCGTCCGCCGCAAGGAGTTCGTCTCGGTAGTAGGATCCTCCGGCTGTGGCAAGACGAGCCTACTCCGGCTCATGGCCGGGCTCGCTCGCCAAACCGCCGGCGAGGTCCTCTATGACGGCAAGCCGATAACGCGGTCGCATCAGGATGTGGCAATCGTGTTCCAGGACTACGGGAAAGCGTTGCTGCCCTGGCGGACCGTCACGGGCAACGTCGCTCTTGCGCTGGAAGCGATGCGGGTGCCGAAGTCCGAATATCGCGATCGCATCGGTTGCGTTCTCGAACTCGTCGGACTTGCGCAACATGCGGACAAGTATCCGGGTCAATTGTCAGGCGGCATGCAGCAGCGCCTGCAGATCGCGCGCGCCCTGGCGCAGGAGCCGAAGGCCATTCTCATGGATGAGCCTTTCGGTGCGCTCGACGCGATGACTCGCCAGTCCCTTCAGGACGAGATCCTGACAATCGTCGCTCGCACCGGCGCCACAGTATTCTTCGTTACACATGATCTGGAAGAAGCGATCTATTTGGGCGATCGCGTGATCGTCCTGCGGCCCAACCCAGGACGGATCGTGAGGACTTTCGACGTCAACCTATCGCGCCCCCGCGACCAGCTTCGATCGCGCGAAGACGGAGAATTCACCCGACTGCGCCACGAGCTCCACACACTCTTCAAGGAGCTGCATTGATGATCAATCCGGGGCAACACACTTTAGCTCGCTTGCGTGGGTTCATTGTTCCGCTCGCGTTGTTGTCCTTGGCAGAGATCGTCTACGCGATGAACGACGTGCACAGCGAAATCATCGCCCCGCCTCACGAGGTTCTTCGGGCACTTTCCACGATCGCGATGGATGGAACGCTCTGGAACGCCACGATGCAGACGCTCGCCGGCGCGATGGCCGGACTTTCGATAGGTTTTGGGCTCGGACTTCTCCTGGGCGCCTTTCTCGGTATCTCAAGCTTTTTGGATCGCCTGTTGTTCGTATCGATCGAGATCGTCCGCGCTCTTCCCTCGATTGCGTTCATACCGATTGCCATGCTGATCTTCGGATTCGGGTACCGCATGGAACTGTCGATCGTGGCCTTTGCCACGTTCTGGCCGACACTTCTCTTGACGCGGTCCGCCGTGTCGAGCATCGAACCACGCCTCCTGGAGGTGTCGCGCGCGCTTGGATTCGGGATCCGCGCCTCGATCTGGAAGATTGTGCTGCCGGCCGCCTTGCCGCGCGTCTTCGTGGCGCTGCGGCTCGCCGCCAGCGTGGCGCTTATCGTCGCTGTCACCGTCGAAGTCACCGCAAATCCGCTTGGACTTGGTTATGGATTGATGAGCGCCCAGCAGTCGCTGCAACCTGCGACCATGCTCGCACTTCTATGCTGGCTCGCGGCCGTCGGTTGGACACTCAACAGCGCGCTGCTGTGGACCGAAAAGCGGCTGTTCGGCCGGATGACCTCGACGGACTTCACGCGATGAAGGCAGTGCGCTCGCTTTGGATCGTCCCCAGCATCGCCGTCGCCGTGGCGTTTGTGTTGCTTTGGAAATACGCGGTCGATGCCAGAATGGTCTCACCGGTGTTTTTGCCGAGCCCAGAGCGCACGTGGGCCGCGTTGCAACATGGCTTTGCCGCAGGCGCACTACAATTGAAGTTCCTTCACACGCTGGAGCGCATGTTCTACGGGTGGATATGCGCGTCGATCTTCGGGATTGCCATCGGCGCGCTTATCGGAAGCTCCTCCACGATACGTAGCTACCTGCAGCCGAGCCTCGAACTCCTACGTCCTCTTCCGGCTTCTGCCGTCATCCCCATCGCGATCGCCTTCTTTGGCCTTTCCGACGGGATGGTACTGGCCACGATTTGCTTCGGTGCACTTTGGCCCATGCTATTGGCAACGATCCACGGCTTCAGCTCCGTCGAGCCGCGACTCTATGAACTGTCCGAAGCGCTAGGGATGAAGCGGACAGCGGTCGTGTTCAAGATCGTACTTCCCAGTGCATTGCCGGACATCCTCGCGGGCATGCGCTTGGGCATGACGGTTTCGCTGATCCTGACGGTGGTCGGCGAGATGCTCGCGAGCCGCGACGGTTTGGGCCAGTGGATTCTGCTCGCTGGACGCTCGTTCCGTTCGCCGGATCTTTTCGCTGGACTTGTCCTGCTTGCGGCACTCGGTCTCTCGAGCAGCTTGTTGCTTATCGGCCTCGAGCGCTGGCTGTTGCGCTGGAGAACCGTTCATTGATCCCCATTCTTGTCACGGAGCACTTCATGACGATTCAGACAGTTTTCGCGCGGTGCGCTTTGGCGGCGGCGACACTCTTGATTGCGACAGCGACACCGGCGCGATCGGCCGATACCCTGAAGGTCGTCGTAATCAGTCAGAGCGACGCGTTGGCGCTGTACGTCGCCGCCGATCAGCACATGTTCGACAAGCGAGGCCTCTCGGTCGAGATCACGCCAGTCGCCAACCAATCGGTCGTCGTGAGCTCCCTGGTATCGGAGGCGGCGGACATCGGATTTGCGGTCCCGCCGGTCATCATCCAAGCCAAGGACAATGGTATCGACCTGCAGATTGTCTGTGGCGCGACCGAATTTCCCCTGCCCAAGCCAGCATATGCCGGTATTCTGGCGCGCACGGGTTCGGAGATCAGATCCGCCAACGACTTGATCGGAAAGAAGGTCGGCGTCATCGGCCTCAACTCCTTCCATCACATTATGGCCCGACGCTGGCTGGCGGAAAACCATGTCGATCCCGGCAAGGTGGAGTTTGTCGAGGTTGGATTGCCTCAGATGCAGGATCTTATGAAGGCCGGCCAGATCGATGCGGGCGTGACGGTCGACCCGTTCTACAATCGCATGATCGACCAAGGCGTGGGTTACTCCTTTGGAGACTATCTTCAAACCGTGCCAAACGGCATCCCGGTCGACTTTTACGTCGCCCCAAAGTCTTGGCTGGCCAACCACCAGGAAATCGCTGTGAAGTTCAGGGACGCGATCGCGGAAGCAATCGGTCACATCAAAGCCAACGAGGCCGACGCGCGGGCCAGTCTCGCAAAGTGGACCAAGCTTCCCGCCGCGGTCGTAGCCTCTGCCCGCATTCCCAACTTGAGTGCAGGTGTGGACGAAGGAACTCTGAATTGGTGGGTAGACCTGGTTAAGTCTCAAGGGCTCATTTCAGGAACGGTAAAGGCCCAAGATTTCACGTTCAGAGCGCAGCGGTAGGTGTCGCCGCCTCATCATCCAGGCAAGGCGGTCTGCGGCACTATTTCGATTGTCGAGTGCCGTCTAGGCACCCGACTGCCGGTTAGACGACGGGGCATCGCACCCGAAAATTAGCAACTTTCGGATTCGGCCTTGACGCGGCGTTGAGCCCGTCCGGGAGGATTTGTGTCTCGGCTCCCGGGACGTCACCGCTCGACGACGGGAGTAACCGTTTTGCAGCGATTGGATGCTAATGTCCGACTGACGGACATTATTGTCATGGTTTGCATACTAGATTTCGATCGGGACGGGACATCGCATGAAAATCTTGAGCCGCCTCAGCATCCGTATCAAGCTTCTATTGGTCCTCTGTCTTGCGGCATTGGCCGTTGCGGCATCCATTGCCTTTGCCGGCTCGATTATGCGAGGCCGAATGATGGATGACCGCGTCGAGAAGCTCCATGCCGTCGTCCAGGCGGCGACCGGGCTCGCAAAATCGCTCGATGCCCAAGTCGGAGCTCAGAAGCTCACGCGCGAGCAGGCCTTGGATCAGTTCCGCGAAGCGGTGCATGCGATCCGCTTCGACGGAGGCGAAGGCTACATTATCGCCCTGGATTCTGCCGGGCGTGTGCGCGTGCATGGCGCCAATCCAAAGCTCGAAGGCAAATCATCGGAGGCAAAAGTCGCGGACGGTCGCCTTCTCACCGACCTGATCGAAACGGCCCTGGCGAGAACGGACGATGCCGTCGTCGATTACTTCTTTCCGAGGCCCGGGGCGAGCGAGCTGCAGCACAAGGTAGCCTACGTCTCCCGCTTTCGTCCTTGGGATGGCATGGTCGTAATGGCGGCGGCCTATACCGACGATCTGGATGCGGCGTTCCGCACGACGATCCTGGAGCTTACCGCCACGGGGGGGTTGGTCTTCCTTTTGGTCGTCGCATCATGCTGGTGCATCAATCGCGATATCGGCGGTTCCCTTCTCCGGATGAAGTTCGACATGCAACGTCTCGTCGCAGGCACCTTGGACGTCGAAGTTTCGGGCTCCGACAGGCGCGACGAGATCGGCGAGATGGCCGTCGCTGTGCGCGTGTTCCAAAAAAATGCGGCGGAGGTCGGTCGATTGAAAGCGGAGCAGACCGCCGCGGCGGAACGGACGGCGGTCGAAAAACGCGTGGCCATGGAGCGAATTGCACAGGAGTTCGAGGCGGGCGTCGGCGAGGTTGTGAATACGGTCGCTTCGGCGGCAACCGAGATGGAACAGACGGCGTCGTCGATGACGGCGGCCGCCAGTGAAGCCTCGCGTCAGGCCGGGGCGGCGGTCGCCGCCTCCGACAACACATCGACCAATGTCGAAGCCGTCGCCGGTGCAGCAAACGAGCTTACGGGGTCCGTCGACGAGATCAGCCGTCAGGTCGCCTCGTCTTCGGAAATGGCCGCCAAGGCGGTCGACGATGCCAAACGGAGCGACGCGCTCGTGGCGGCACTCTCCGACGCTGCCAAACAGATCGGCACTGTCACCGAGATGATCAGCGAAATCGCGAGCAAGACCAATCTTCTTGCGCTCAATGCGACCATCGAGGCGGCGCGAGCTGGGGAAGCAGGTAAAGGCTTCGCGGTCGTCGCCTCGGAAGTCAAAAGTCTCGCCGCTCAGACCGCGAAGGCAACCCAAGAGATCAGCAGGCAGATCGAGACGATGCAGACGGTGACCGGCGAAACGGTGATCGCCATCGGTTCGATAGGAGAAACCATCACCCGATTCAGCGAAACCTCCTCGGCGATCGCAGCCGCGGTGGAGGAACAGAGCGCAGCAACCCGCGAGATCGCCCGAAACGCGCAGGAAGCATCCGCGCGTACGAAGGCGGCCTGCGGAAATCTCGAGGGTGTCACGAAAACCGTCGACGCTTCCGGGGATGCCGCGGATCAAATGAAGGGCGCCGCAGGAGAATTGGCCCGACAGGCCGAAAACCTCCGTGCGCAGGTTCAAAGCTTCCTGCACGACTTACTGGCGGCATAATCCACCTCAAAGTGTCGTCCGCATTCCTGTGCTGGCTACCACACCCTCGACCACCGACTCGTCGGGTAAAAACGCTCGCCAGGGCATAATCAATGAGGGCCCGCTTAAAGGGCCCTTCCGAGAAAACCTGCTCCAGACCCCCACTGAGCTGACGACGGCTACCTGCCGGGGTCGTCGAGCAGAGAAGCAGTCCCTATTCAGTCCGTCCCGATCCAGCTCAAATCGGGTCTCGCTCCGTGCCAAGTGGTGTGCTGCTGGAAAGCGTGACCGGCCCGAAAGAGCACTGCCTCGGACAGGTGAGGCCCGACCAGTTGGAATGCGGTCGGCAAACCGTTCGATGTCAGGCCGCACGGCAACGTGATCGTGGGCACCCGGGCATGATTCAGGATGCTTGCGAACATGAACATCCAGGGAGTGTCGTTCTGAGGATCGCCCGTTATGGCGCTCAAGTCGGGAGTGGGACGCACGAGCACCGGCAGGAATATCACATCGAGCTGAGCGAACGTTTGGGCGAGAGCGCCCTTGAAACGATCTCGTTCAACGATGGCCCGCCCCAGTTGCATGGGATCGGTTTTGTCGGCCTCCGAGATTCGTTGCGACAACCAAGAGCCGTACTCGGACGCCCTTGCAGGATACGTTTCCCGATGCGCCAGCGCGGCTTCCACCTTCGACAGACAAGATATGTATTGGCGGAACTCGGTGGGATCGGGAAATTCGATCTCCACGATCTCGGCACCAATGCCGCGAAACACCTGGAGAGCATCCTCCAGACGACTCAATACCTCAGGGTCCCCATGTTCATTGTTGAAGGCCGTATCGACCCCTATCCGCAAACCGCGCGCGCCTGCCGCGCCCTCGAGTCCCGATAGATAGTCAGGCACCTCGCCGGGAACCGTGGTGCAGTCGGATGCGTCCATTCCGGCGATAACTCCGAGAATGGCTGCGCAATCCGCGGCCGTCCTTGCGATCGGGCCGATCGTATCGAGCGATTCCGCAAGCGGAAAGACGCCGTATCGACTGACCCGTCCCCAGGTGGGCTTCAACCCGGTCACGCCGTTGGCCGCAGCCGGAAATCGAATGGAGCCACCGGTATCCGACCCCAATGCACCGAAACACAGGTCCGCCGCGACAGCGACACCGCTGCCGGACGAAGACACTCCGGTCCAGTAGTCTGGATTCCACGGGTTCTTCGCGATCGGCATCGAGGCGTGGTGAAACATCCCTGCCCCTTCGGTCGTCGTGGTCTTTCCAAGAATGATCGCGCCGGCCTCACGCAGACGGGTGACCACCGTCGCGTCGTAGGAAGGCACCCAGTTCCGATGGATCGGCATCCCCGAGCAGGTGGGGATGCCCTTGGTATAGATGATATCTTTTACGGCCACGGGAATCCCGTGAAGGACCGAGCGGTACCGCCCGGACGACATCTCCTCCTCGGCAAATGTCGCTTGGGAAAGCGCGGCTTCGGGCGTCAGCGTCGTGTAGGCCGACAGATGCCGATCGACCTTCCGGATCCGCTCGAGCAGTGCGGAAGTGACCTCGACGGGCGAAGCTCGACGTTCCCGGTAGAGTTCGGCTGTCTGTACGATCGAGGGCAGCCCGGACATTCGCGTCCCCTTGCCGACTTTGTCGTGGTCGATGTCGCCGCCCATAGGCGGCATTTGGCAATCAGCGCTTGCTGACGAGGAAATCGTCCGTGAATTCGCCTCGCGAGACCTTGACCGGAATTTCCCCGTCGCTTCCGACCTCAAGCAGGTCCGAGCCCGACTTGTTTTCCTCCGGCGTCAGCAGATCGATGCGCTCCGCAATGCGAGCAGCCTGCCAAGCGTTCAGTTTCCACTTGAAGCTGCCGTTGACCTCACGCATTCCGAATTCGTCGTCGGCTGGGACCAGAGTAAGCCCCGTGCGGGATTTCGAACCTGGAATGCCGTCGACGACGGATACTTCTCGGGCACTCTGAGAAAACTTGCGCAGTAGGTTCGCAAGTGCGGTCAGATCGGCCGCGTCGCCCAAGAAAAGATAGATGGGATGGAAGTCGCTCGGCATGTAGTCGAATCTGAGCATTTCATCGGCTCCTGCTGCCAGTCGCTTCAAACGCCTTCGGCCGCACCGGACACTTTCACAATGTCCTGTGCGTGACAGAGCTCGATGGCACCGATCTCGCCGGGATTTTTCGGAACTTCGAGATACTTGACTTGGAGCCACATGCCGTCCTCCATGTTCTCGACCACTTCAGCCACGATGCCTTCTCGGAGCTGAAGTTTACTGCCGACCTTGATCTCCAGAACATTGATCATGACGAACTATCCCCTCGTCGCTCAGAAGAACATAGTCAGGTTTTTCGCGAGCAGGATGTTCTGCTCGAGAAGGATCTCTCTTCTCGCGACCTTCCAGCCAGACTCCGTGATCCTGATCGTGTCGTTGCGTCGGCCCACGAACGTATAGGTCTCATACTCTACGCGGTTCTGGTAGAGTAAGAAACGGCTGGTCACTTCGAGCTCGCTCGGCTTGTCCAGATCAGGGCGAACGGCTTTGATCTGCACGTTGCTCACCATGTGGGTGATCCGGGAGAGCGGCTCCTCGGCGTAGTGGACGCCCGTCAGGATCTGATCGACCCGCTTGGACAGCGTCCACTTGTCCTCGTCGAACCAGCTCATGCCCTCGCCTTGCTTGGTATTCTCGCGCGCAGCGTGCTGACCGAACTTGACGTTCCGACGGATCGGCATGAAGTAGACGATGTCGTCGGCCAGGATGTCCAGCCACTCTCGGAAGCGGCGCTCGTCGAGAAGGTCGGATTCGCGGTAGTAGAAGTCCTCCGCGTCGGCCTTCAGCCGGTAGTATTCCGGAGTTCTTTGGATAGCCGAATTGCCGGTCGCGGTCGCGGTCGCAACCTTGTCCTTTTCCTGCACCATTGCGTTCATGGGAATGCTCCTGGGTTCGAATACGTCAGCCGGCCGGCTTCGGCGGAACGGGACCGCCCTGATTGGCAAAGCAGCCGACATCGATGACCGTTCCTGACAACGTTTCGGCCTCGGGTGACAGAAGAAATGCGACGACGTTGGCGATGTCATCGCCGGTCGCGACCCGGCCGGCGGCGGTTCCCGGCGATCCCTTGCCGAGGCGACTCTGATCACCGCCCACACGTCCGAGACTCATCCCGCTGACGATGCCTCCCCCGCCCGGGATGACGGTATTCACCCTGATCCGGTCGTAAATGAAGTCGTAAGCCATCGCGGCGCTAAGCGTATGAAGCCCGCCCTTAGTCGCGCTGTAAACTGCCATGTTCGGCTTGCCCCAGCCAGCGCCCGATCCGATGTTGACGATCGATCCGCCGCCTTGCCTCTTGATGTGCGGTATGGCCATGCGGCTCATCAGGTACGGACCCTTGAGGTTTACGCTCACGACCCGGTCGAACAAGTCTTCGTCCGTATCGAGCACGGTCCCTAGCGGACCGATGGCCGCGTTATTGACCACGGCATCGAGGCGGCCATAGGTTTCGATCGCCGTATCGACGACCCTCTTGACGTCGGAAGCCCTCGACACGTCGGCTTCAAGAATTGTCGCCTCGAGCTTGCGCGAGGCAAGCTCGTTGCGGAGGCCCGGGATCGCCGCCTCCGCGACGCTTGATACTTGCGCGGCTTCCAGACCGAACGCCACGACCTTGTGGCCGCGCGACGCGAGACCGAGTGTTATGGCTCGACCGATTCCGAACGTTCCGCCGGAAACGATCACGACCTTTCCGGATTGAGTCACTCTGCTGCCTGCCTGTTCTGCGCCGAAGCGCCCAACAACTCGTCCCAGCCTGCGTTGCGCATGTAAGACGCCCAGCGGTTATAGAAGCCGCGCGCGATCTGCTCGGTGATTTGGAGACTGACCTGGCCGCCGAGCTGGTGATCCGTCGTATAGGCGCCCATCGACTGCTGGTAGTTGAACGGATAGCGCCGCGCGATTGTGCCGGTGCTCGCGGCGGTCGCATACAACCAGTTTTCCATGTCGTCCTGCTCGGTCATACCGGCGGGACCCGAGTAGCGCATGTAGTATCGGCGTAGATAATCCTTCGCCTCCGTCGGTGCGTCCTTGTCGACGAGGAAGAAGCGCCAACCTTCCGTCGAGGTCGGGCTATGCGGGTGCCATGCACACAGGCCTCGGGGTTGACGACCGTGATATGACGTATTGGGGAAGATGGTTCCAACGAAAGGCAGCAGCTTCGCGTTCTCGCCCAAGCGCTTTTTGCGCTCTTCGAAGCAATGACGGAAGTACTCCTCCAAAATCGGGTTGTCCATGAACGACTCGATGTATTCGTTCGCTTCGGGCTGTAGCGCGCTGTGGACACCGTGTCCCTGCGGGAAGCTGATCCAGACGTGCTGCGCCTTCTCCAACTCATCGTCGCGCCGTCCCTTCTTGCCGGCGGCAGCGCTCGGTCCGATGCCGATCAGGTCGACGGACCGGTGACTGGGATTGTGGTAGGTGTCGCCGAGGAAATTCTCCGCGGCGAACTTCCAATTCGCGGGAAAAACCCATTTGTGGACGCCGATCACTTCCGAGCCGCCCTCGCGGCCGTCGCGGCAATCCAACGCCTGGTCGAGGTGAATCTTCGCGTCACCCAGATAGGTGAGAAAATCGGGCGCGTCCTTGTCCCAGGTCGCCCAGATCGACCCCTTATAGTTGTGGAGCTTGGCGACCGATACGAGCGAGTTGGCTTCGCGATCCAGTACGCCGTCGTAGAGCGTCTTGTAGAGCGGGACGCCCTGCAGTTTCCCGTCCGTCGTGTACGTCCAGCTATGATAGGGACAGGTAAACAGGGATGTGTTTCCGGACTCGTAGCGGCAAACCTTCATGCCCCGGTGGCGGCAGGAGTTCAGGAAGACGTGAATCTCGCCCTTCTTGTCCCGGCAGAGGATCACCGATTCCTCGCCCATGCGCGAAGTGAAGAAGTCGCCCGGATTGGGGATCAGGCTTTCATGTCCGACCATCAGCCAGGCACGCGTAAACACCTTGCTGAGTTCTTCCTTGTAGACGTCCGAGTCCACGAAGATCTCGCGGCTGACGAAACCTTTATCGATGTCCACCAACTTGTCGAATTCGTTCTGGGGCATGCGGTTGTTCTCCAGATTTGATTGGGCGAACGACGCCCGGTGTCAGGAAGGTCGCTTGGAAATGAGCTGCAGCGGACTAGGCATCAACAGTCTCCTTCGAGGCGTATGCCTTCAGATCGAAGGTTTCGGATTGAACGGTGTCCGGCGTCAGGCGGCCAAGTCTTCCCGTCTTGAGCAATGCGCGCGCGGCCATATGATCTGCGACGCGATTGACAGACTCCACACACACGAGCGAATCGTTACGGAATAGGAAGACCGAAAAGCGACCGCCCGCCTGGTCGCCCTTCGTCAACCCGATGTCGCCGACGAGAGATATTCCTGCGATCTGGAGCTTGTCCTCTCCTTGATCGCTCCAGAACCACGGAACGGCACAATATGCAGATGGGCGCCCCATCAAACGGGCAGCCACCGAACGACCATGGTCGATCGCGTTCTGGACCGACTCCACCCGCAACATGCTGTTCGAAAATACATTCGGATAGATTGCGCAGTCTCCAATCGCGGATATCGAAGGATCCGAGGTGACCAGATGCTCGTCCACGACGATCCCATTGTCCGTCGCCAATCCTGCTGCGTGCGCAAGCTCCGAATTCGGCACGATACCGACGCCAATCAGAACGAGGTCGGCCGGTACCAGCCCTCCCTTGGCGGTCTGAACGGAGACGACGTGACCATCTTTGCCGTCGATGCGCAGAACCGTGTCTCCGAAGGCGAACGTGGCGCCGCGATCCATGTGCCGCCGCGTGAAGTAGGCCGAAATTTCCGGCGAAACGGCACGCGCCATCGGTCTCGCCGCCGCTTCCACCACGTGAACGCGAGCACCGGCCTTGGAGGCCACCGCCGCGAACTCAAGACCTATGAATCCGCCTCCGATCACCACGACGTCCCGCGCCGATTGGAGTTGCCCGCGAAGTGCTGTGGCGTCGTCCAGGGACCGCAGCGAGAACACTCCATTCAATTCGGCTCCCGGCACATCGAGCGTTCTATTCCGGCTGCCTGTGGCGAGGACCAGCGCCTCGTATTCCGTTTGGCCTCCGGATTGGCCGATGACCTTGCGCGCAACCCGATCGATGGTTTGGACCTGATCGCACACTATGGAGATGCTCGCCCGATCGAAATAATCTGGATTGCGGAGGTACATCCCTTCGTGACCCACCTTTCCCAACATGAAGGCCTTCGAGAGCGGCGGCCTTTGATAGGGCGGGTGTCCTTCGTCGTTGAAGATAGTTATCGGCTTGGAATATCCGAACTCCCGCAGCGAGAGCGCAACCTGAACGCCCGCCTGCCCGGCTCCCACAATGACGGTTCCCGGCCCGCTCACGACTGTGTCTCCGGCGTCCGTATGATCAGCCCGTCCAGCTCGTCGGACAATTCGATCTGACAGCTTAGCCTGCTGTTGGGCCGGCGCTCGCTCGCAGTGCATTCGAGCATGTCATTCTCATCATCCCCGGGCGGGCCACACCGCTCCACCCAGGCCTCGTCCACATAGACGTGGCAGGTCGCACATGAGGCGGCGCCCCCGCATTCGGCAAGAATTCCAGGCACGCCATTGGTAAGCGCGGCCTGCATGACGCTCGTCCCGACCGGTGCATCCACCGTCTGTTCCGCACCATCGAACTGTATATATTTAACCGCCGGCATACGACGTTCCCTGGTCGCTTGTTCCATCCCGAAACCATCCTGCATCGACTAGTAGTCTATCAGGTGGACATCATTCTCAAAATATAACTCTGCGCTTTCGCGACCGTTGTCAAGCACGGTACCTCTCTCCCAATGGGAGGTCAGCCATCCGTCTATGCGTGTCCATACCATGGACATTGGTGGTTCCCGAACGAAAGCGGTCACCCGCGCGGTCGAAAGGATTAGCTTCCCAAATCGTGCTCAGCTCGGAAAGCGGCCTCGGCCCAGAAAGCCGCTATCCAGCGGTCTTTCCAGGCCAGAACTCCTGCAATCAAGGCGCTCGTGCGCCCGAAAATCATGACAAGTGCGGCCTTAGAGATGAATGCCGCCGCCATCGACAACGATCGTCTGCCCGGTGATGAAGGAGCTGTCCTTTGACACCAGAAACAACAGCACCCGCGCAAGGTCCTCCGGTTGACCGGTCCGCTTAATGCTCTGACGTTCCAAAATGTAGTCGAACGTGGCCGCGTTGACGACCTGAGTGTCCACCCCGGTCTCTATAAGGGTTGGCATGATCGCGTTGACGGTCACTCCATCCTCGCCGACCTCGCGCGCCACCGACCGTGTGATTCCGAGCACCGCCGCCTTGGACGTGACGTAATGCAGATAGTTGCCGCGTCCCATCGGGACCGTCGTCGACGAGATGTTGACGATCCGGCCGTACTTCGCCCGTCTCATGTGAGGCATAACCGCCTTGGTCATGAGGAACGTACCATCCACGTTGACCTGCATCACCCTGCGCCATTCGTCGATTTCGATCTGCTCAAACGGCTTCTTTGTCAACGCGGAGAACAAGGCCGCATTGTTCACCAGGATATCGATACGACCATGCCGCTCAGCGATGGAATTGACCGCTCGACACACTGACTTGTCGTTCGCCACATCGATAGACACGAACTCCGTCGAACATCCCTCCTGATTGAGGTCCTGCTCCACCTTCCGCCCGAGGGTATCGTTCACGTCGGCAATGATCGTTCTGCACCCCGCAAGCGCAAGGTATCTCGCATACACCGCGCCGATGCCCTGCGCAGCGCCGGTCACGATCGCCACGCGATCGGTCAGATTGACCGAGGTTTCTTCCATGACCTTGTGCAGGCCACTCTTGGTGTTCTTTCCGTTCTTGGTGCTCATTTGCTCTGTCCTAAGGTTCTTTGGCTCGTTCATCAACGACAGCCCGTTTTCCGGAAAAAAATGCCGACGGCCGAAGCCGCCGGCAGTCTTGGGAGGAAAACCTAACGTGACGAAACCAGTCACTTCACAAGATTGCAGCCACCTTCACTTTCAGGGCGGAATGCCTTGTCGCCGGGGATCGTCGAGATCCTCTCGTAATAATCCCAAGGCGCCTTGCTCGCGGACGGCGCTTTTACCCGATAGAGAGCCAAGTCGTAGATCACGCGACCGTCCGCTCGTATCCGTGCTGGACGACCGAAGAAGTCGACAGGCAGGCTGCGCATCTTCGCGTTTACCGTCTTGGCCTCGTCGGTGCCTGCCGCCTCGACAGCCTTGAGATAGTGCTTCACCGACGCGTACGTCGCCGCCTGCAGCTTGGTCGGCATCCGCTTCTCGATCGCGAAGAAGCGCTTTGCGAATGCGCGCGTACCGTCATCATCGTCCCAATAATATTGGGATGCGAGATACATACCCTGCGCATCCTTCAATCCCACCGAATGCACGTCAGCGATGAACGTCAGCAATCCGACGATCGTCTGACCGGCCTCCTGCAGACCGAATTCGTGCGCCTGCTTCACCGCATTGATAGTGTCCGAACCGGTACTGGCGAGCGCAATGACCTTGGCCCCCGATGATTGTGCGGTCAACAGAAAGGACGAAAAGTCCGGCGTGCCGTAGGGGTACCGGACGCTGCCGACAACCTTGCCACCGCTCTTCACCAGCGCGTCCGAGGCATCACGCAACATGGCCGTGCCGAAGGAATAATCGACCGCGACAAAGAACCAGTCTTTTCCAAGACGAGTGCTGACGTCGGGCACGATGCCCTTCGAAAGCACGTAGGTGTCGTCGGCCCAGTGCGTGATGATGGGAGAGCAATTTGGCCCTGTGAGATCCGACGTAGCCGCTCCCGA
Organism: Bradyrhizobium mercantei; assembly: GCF_001982635.1. Taxonomy (GTDB): domain Bacteria; phylum Pseudomonadota; class Alphaproteobacteria; order Rhizobiales; family Xanthobacteraceae; genus Bradyrhizobium; species Bradyrhizobium mercantei. Next base: position 728,139 of record NZ_MKFI01000001.1, read on the forward strand.
GATCAACACTGAACGATTGCTCTGCGTAGCCAAACCGGCAACCGCCAGTCCGACGGAACTGATTGCCAGGTCCGTGATGGCGTCGACCTGCTCGAGATCGAACCACTTGCGCGCTACCGATACCGCGACGTCGGGCTTGTTCTGATGGTCTGCCGAGACGATTTCGATCGGCTTGCCCAACACCTTGTTGTTGAAGTCTTCCGCGGCAAGCTTCGCTGCCGTGACAGATCCCGGACCGCCGAGATCCTTGCCTCCACCGTAATCACCGAGAACGCCGATCTTGACGACCTCATCGGAAATTCCGCCTGAGGCGGACTGGGCAGAGCTTTGTAGCGGCGCAAGTGCTGCGGCAACGAACAGGGCCGCTCCGAGGCTGTTCCGCATCGGTTTGTGTACCTCCCTTTTTGTCCATCTGATGGACATTATGTCCATATTTGTTAGCCTGCCTTTGCTCGAACGTCAACACCGCGGTTGGAGTCCGTCGTGTGGACGTTCGGGTATTATGGTCAGGGGTTGTAGGGCCCGAGAGCCTTGCTGGCGCGATCCGCGAATTCGAAATCCAAGAGATCCTTGACTTCGGTTTTCCCTTGAATGAGCCCCCGCCCTTTGAAGAACGCATAAGCTTCCTGGAGCTTACCGAGGTCGGGCCTCCCGTCGGGATCGCAACCGCTCGGATTCATCGCTCTGATCAGCGAAGCATCCTTCACTTCGAAGAAGCCGAGATAGGCCTTGATGACCTTCTCGCCCAACGGACCTGCGTCGAGCTGGCCGTTACGATACGCATCGTTCACGAGCCGGCAGCCGCGCAGGAAGGCGCGCATGAATCCATCGGCGGCTTTGCTACGCTTCTTCATGAAGGAGTCCGCATAGATCATCACGCCGAGATTCCCGTTGGGATCCACCTTGTCGCCGCGCGCGATCTCTACGCCCGAGCCGCTCTTGAGCGCGAAGGTGGCATGCGGCTCGGTGAAGAAGCCCGCATCGATCGCCTTGTTCGCAAGTGCGGCGATCATGTCGGAATGGCCGAGATAGGTCGGATCGATGTCTTCGTATGAAAGTCCACCTAATTTGAGGACCTGATTGAGTGTCGATTCGGCGGGGCCGCCTTTCGATTGCGTGCCGATCCGAAGACCCTTTAGGTCGGCGTACCCCTTGTAGCGGCCGCTGTCGTAGATGTCCTTGCGCAACAGCAGGCGATAGTAGCCGAAACCGGGTCTCATCGATCCGCGATCGGACACGATCTTGAACTCGACTCCGCGGTTGGACAGGTTGTACAGACCGGCGGCCACGATGCCGGCAGCGATGTCGAGTTGGCCGGTACCAAGGGGCGCGACCATCTGGGCCCCCGACTTGAAGGGAACGATTTCCAGGCTAAGCCCCTCCTTCTCGAAGAAGCCTTCCTGAAGAGCGAGATACATCGGGAGGTCGCTGGTCGTGCCGAGAACGCCGATCTTCACCGTCTCGGCGGCACGACATTGCGCGCCCAAGAAAAGCAATCCCGTGATGGTGATTGCCATAACTCTGTTGATGAAATGGGGAGAAAACATCGGTCCGGCGCTCCTCCAAGCATTTATGTTTTGTCCACGTGATGGACATTTATTTCATTGCGCGTGTATAAGGGACGCCCCGGCCGGCGGTTGTCAACCCGTCCTAAAGTCGCCGGAGTTCCACGTGCGGGAGTTTCCAGCGTGCCCACGACAAGCAGCGCCCTTCTCGAAGCGTTTTCGGAGCAAGGGATGTCCTATCTTTTTGCGAATTTCGGGAGCGACCATCCCGCCGTCATAGAAGCGATTGCGGAAGCCCGGGCGACCGGCCGCAAAATCCCCTCGGTGATCACTTGTCCGAATGAAATGGTCGGCATGAGTGCCGCTCATGGCTACTGGCAAGCGAGCGGACAACCTCAGGCTACTCTGGTGCACGTCGAATGTGGAACGCAGGCTCTCGCCGGCGCCGTTCACAATGCCGCAAAAGGCCGTGCGCCGATCATGATATTCGCTGGCGCCTCGCCCGTGACGCAGGAGGGTGAGCTCAAGGGTAGCCGGAACGAATTCATCCACTGGATCCAGGACGTCCACGATCAACGAGGAATCGTCCGCGGGTACGTCAAGTATGATGCCGAGCTAAAGAGCGCAAAGAACGTTAAGAGCATGGTACATCGCGCCATGCAGTTTGCCCTCTCCGAACCGCAGGGTCCCGTCTATTTGATGGGCGCGCGGGAAATCATGGAAGAGACAACTGATCCACTTCCCGACACCACCGCCTCCTGGAAGGCCATGGCCTCGTCGGCTCTCGCCGACGACGCTATCAAGGAGATCGGTCTCAATTTGCTCGAAGCTCGCCGGCCTCTCCTGATAACGTCCTATGTAGGTCGGAAACCTCTCGCCGTCACCGCTCTCGTCGAGTTTTGCCGCGCGGCAGGGATCGGAGTGCTCGATTCCGTGCCGACCTGGCTTAACTATCCCCACGACGATGAGCTCTATCTTGGGAGCCAATGGAACGAAGTACGTCAAAGCCCGCTCCTCGCGGAAGCGGACGTCATCGTCGTCGTGGATTGCGACGTTCCCTGGATTCCGTCCGTATCCCGCCCGCGACCGGACGCGAAGATCTTCCACATCGATACCGACCCGCTTAAGGAACAGATGCCGCTCTGGCATATCGGCGCAACGGCTTCGTTCCGGGCGGACGCAGAAGTCGCCCTCCGGCAACTGACGCACTGGCTGCGATCGGCACGCATCGATTCCGAAGTCGTAAGGAAGCGCATCGCGCATTACACCGAAATTCATCGGATGCGGCGAGAAGCGCTGGCGGCAGCCGAAGCCATGCCCAAAAGCTCAATCACAGTCGAATATCTCGTCTCATGCTTGAGGAAACATGCTCCTACTCAGACGGTGTTTCTCAATGAGACCATTACGAACTACAAGATCGTAACCGATCACCTCATGCCGACTGTGCCGGGCTCGCTGCTCTTCAGCGGGGGCGGTTCGCTGGGCTGGAGCGGAGGAGCCGCAGTCGGCGTGAAGCTTGCGCGCCCCGAAGCCACGGTGGTCGCCATTTGCGGAGACGGATCGTACATGTTTTCCGTCCCGTCCTCCGTGCACTGGATGGCTCGCCGCTATCAGACGCCATTCCTCCAAGTCGTCCTCAACAATCGTGGCTGGAAATCGCCCAAGCGGGCTGCTCTGGCACTTCATCCGGATGGATACGCATCTCGCGCCAATCAGTTGGACACCGGCTTCGATCCTGTTCCGGATTACGCTGGAATCGCGGCCGCGGCCGGCGGAGCCTGGGCGAAGAAGGTCAAGGATCCAGCGGAGGTCGACGAGGCTGTAGTGGAGGCCTACCGAGTTGTGCGAGACGAGGGACGCTGCGCCGTCCTGGACGTCTGGCTCGATCACCTATGAAGTCTCCGCGAGTCATCATGTCTCATCTTCGGATACAATATTCATCAATCGCTTCCACGAGCGAACCGAGGGCCACTCCGGCCTCGGTAAACTGAAGGGTGCAAAATCATGCAGCAAACTGGCGGCGACGCACTGGCCAATCAACTCGTTTGTGAGGGCGTCAAACACGTCTTCGGCGTACCTGGAGTGCAGCTCGACTGGGCTGTGGATGGTCTCCGCAAGGTAGCGGACAAGATCACCTACATCGTTCCGAGACACGAGCAGGCAACGTCCTACATGGCGGACGGCTACGCCCGTACGTCGGGTTCAGCGGGCGTCTGCATGGTCGTGCCGGGACCCGGACTACTGAACGCAATGGCCGGTCTATCGACTGCTTATGCTTGCAGTTCGCGGGTCGTCTGCATCTCAGGCGATATCCACTCGTCGGCCGTCGGGAAGGGCCTGGGACTTCTGCACGAAATCCGCAACCAGTCCTCCATCCTCGGATCGGTAACGAAGTGGCACGGACGGGCCGATCGTCCGGTTGAAGTGCCGGACCTCATCCGCCGCGCCTTTCGCGAACTGGAATCTGGCAGACCCCTACCCGTCGGTCTTGAAATCCCGCACGATGTGCTGAGCGCAACCGCCGACCTTGGCGTGATCGATCCCACTCCGGCGACGAAGCAGCCCGTCGACGAACATCAGATCGAACGTGCGGCTGCTCTCCTGGACGCGGCCAGATTTCCGATCATCTACGTGGGCGGAGGCGTGCTCGCCGGCCGCGCATCGGCCGCGCTCGCATCGTTCGCAGAAAAGTTGCAGATGCCGGTTGTGATGGGAGAAAACGGACGGGGTGCCATTTCGGACAGACACCCCCTCGCCTTGAACACTTTGGATGGACGCGCGGTCTTTCCGCACGCCGATGTGGTTCTGGTGGTCGGCAGCAGGTTCGTGGATACGGCCATGGGCAAGCCCTCTTGGCCTGCGGATGGCAAGAAAAAATTCATCTTCGTAAACCTCGATCCAGACGCGTGGGCATCTCCGCGAACCTGCGATGTGTCCGTTGAAGCGGACTGTGCGGCCGCCTTGCGGGCGCTCGAGAATGCCTGCTCGAAGCGGCCGGCCCTATCCGTCGATCTCGGGAGGGCGCGTCGATGGGCAGGCACGCAAATGGAGGAGATCGAGCCGCAAGGAGCATGGGTCAGAGCTCTGCGCGAGGGCATTCCGGATGATGGGATCCTCGTCAACGAACTCACACAGGTCGGATATTTCGCCCGCCTTGCCTACCCTGTCTACGAACCCGGTACGTTCATCACGCCCGGGTACCAAGGCACACTCGGCTATGGTTTTCCCACGGCGCTTGGCGCCGCTGTCGCGAATCCAGAACGCATCGTAGTCAGCATCAACGGCGACGGCGGCTTCGGTTGGAATCTTCAGGAACTGGCCACGGCCCGCAAGTACGATCTCAACGTCGTCATTGTGATCTTCAACGATGGTCATTTCGGAAACGTTCGAAAGATGCAGCAAGATCAGTTCGGAAAAGAGTTCGGGGTCGAATTGCTCAACCCGAAATACGACCGCTTGGCGGACGCATTCGAAATCCCCTACGAACGGGCCGACGATCCGCAACAATTGCTGGCGCTCCTCAAGAAGCGCCGTGGCGAACGAGGCCCCGTCCTCGTGGAGGCTCGCGTCGCGCCGATGCCGAGCCCTTGGCACCTGTTGCGGCTTGTTCCCCCGCCCTTTGCCGCTGGTGGAAAGACCCCGGACGCCGCAAGTGTCATCGACCCGAAGTGAGGCCCAAATGAACAGAATCAGCGATAACTACATCGATGGGAAGTGGTCCAAGGCGAACGGCTCAGATAGCACTCAGATCGTAAATCCGACGACGGAAGCCGAAATCGGCACGGTCGCTTACGGATCGCCTACGGATGTCGCTGCAGCCGCTCAATCCGCAGCCAAGGCCCTCTCGGTCTGGAGTTCCACACCTCCAGACGCGCGAGCTGCGGTCCTCGAGCGAAGTCTCAAAGAGATTGAGGCTCGCTCGGACGCCTTGGTCGAGTCGATGGCAAGGGAAATCGGCGTACCGATATGGTTCGGAAAACTGCTGCAACTCCCGATGCCGCTTCGAAACGGTGCCGTCGCCATCGATACCATTCGCACGATGCGTTGGAGCGAGTTCATGGGAACCTCGCTGGTTAGCCGCGTACCGGTGGGCGTGATCGGCGCCATCACCCCTTGGAATGCCCCGCTGCACCAGATTGTCGCGAAGGTCATCGCCGCGCTCGCGGCCGGCTGCACGATTGTCCTGAAGCCGAGTGAGATCGCCCCGACGACGGCGGTTCTTTTTGCGGATTCCCTCGCTGCCGCCGGTCTTCCGCCCGGCGTATTCAACATGGTTTGGGGTGGCCCGGAAATCGGCTCTGCGATCTGCAACAGCCCGAGCATCGACATGGTCAGCTTCACCGGATCGGAGCGCGCGGGCATGGCGGTAGCTGAGGCAGCCGGTCGGCAGGGCAAACGCGTGGTGCTCGAGCTCGGCGGCAAATCTGCCGCGATCATCATGGATGATGCTCCATTGGAGAAAGCCATACCAGCCGTCTTGACGTCATGCTTTGCAAACAGCGGCCAGACGTGCGTCGCCCAGTCTCGCATGATCGTCCCGCGTCGATCCCTCGGCGAGATCGAGGACCGCTGCCGCGCTGCGATGAAGACCTGGACCATCGGCGACCCACTCCAGGAAGCTACACGCCTGGGTCCCGTAGCTACCTCCTCACAGTACCGGCGCGTCATGGAGTACATCGCGCGAGGCGCCGCAGAAGGTGCAGAAGCGATCGGGGCCGACGGCACTCGCAACGAGCCCGAACGCGGCTACTTCGTTTCCCCTACCGTATTTTCGAAAGTCGATCCTTCGATGACTATCGCAAAGGAGGAAATCTTTGGACCGGTTCTTGCCATCATCCCCTATGAAGACGAACGCGACGCTATCGCCATCGCGAACGACTCCGTCTACGGCCTGTCGGGCAGTGTCTGGAGCGTGGACCAGGAGCGCGCGTTGCGCGTCGCAAGCTCGCTTCGAACCGGGCAGGTAAGCCTCAACGGTGCGCCGCAGAACTTCCTTGCACCCTTCGGAGGCTTCAAGAAGTCCGGCTTCGGTAGGGAGAACGGCCGTTTCGGCGTGGAAGAGTTCCTGCAGTATCAGACCATCCACGGCGCACCAGGGAGTCCGACTTAGTAGTCGGACGGCCTACTTGGTCCCCTCGACAAGTTTGACGAGGGGCTTCATTTTCTCCGATTGCTCCTTGAGAAAGGAGGCAAATTCCTTGGGCCCAAGAAATGCCGGCTGGCACGCGAGTCGCTCCGCGCGGGCCGCCACGTCCGCGTCTGACATAGCCTTGCCCAATGCTTCCGAATACCGCTCGACAACATCGCCAGAGAGCCCGGCAGGACCGAACATACCGAGCCATGCCGGCACGTCAAAGCCTTTCAAGCCCTGCTCGGCGAATGTCGGAATGTCCGGCGCGATCGAGTAGCGTTTTGCCGCGGTAACGCCGATGGGTACCAGATTGCCTGCCTTGATCTGCTCCACCACAGAGGTCAGGTCAACGCACGCCAGTGGTAGCTGTCCTCCGATCAAATCGGTGGCAGCCGGCGCGCTTCCTCGATAAGGAACGTGCGTCAAATTGGCGCCCGTCATCTGCTTCAACACCTCTATCGAAAGGTGTTGAGAGGAGTTCACGCCGGTTGATCCGAAGCTCAGCCCCCCGGATGTCTCCTTTGACTTTGCGACTACGTCGTTGATCGTGCGTAGGCCCGACGACGGGCTCGCGACCAGGACCAAGGGAATATCGACGAGTTTCGCAAGCGTCGTAAGCTGCTTCAGAGGATCGAACGCTGGAGCGCCCGAAACGTGCGGGTTGATCACGACTGCGCCAGTCGCCCCTATCCCGATCGTTGCGCCGTCAGCGCCAGCCCGAGAAACCGCCATCAGTCCCACGGCGCCGCCGCCGCCAACCCGATTGTCGACAACGATGGTTAGTTTCATGTTGTCGGAGAGATAGTTGCCAACCATCCGCGCGATGCCATCCGACGAGGCTCCAGGCGAGAAAGGCACGATGATCGTCACGGGACCGGACGCATTTGCAAACGCATGCGACGTCGATGCAGCGAGTGCTCCAAGCAAAACCGTTCGCCTTGAAAGCATAGTGCGTCTCTCCCTCGAGATATCTTCGCCTTAGCGTGAGGTCGCCCAAGGCACGACGATCCGCTCGATCTCGTTGAACAAGATCGTGAGCGCGAAGCCGATGACGGCGATGACCAGAATACCCGCGTACATTGTATCGACCGCGAGGAGCTCCCACGAATTCCAGATCATGTAGCCCAAGCCTTTTTTGGCTCCGACCATCTCGGCCAACGCGATCAGCACCAGTCCGAGACCGGCGCCTAACTTGACGCCCGTCATGATGAAGGGAAGTGCACCTGGTAAGGCGATCGTACGGAAGGTCTGCCATGGCGTCGCTTTGAAGTGCGTGCCGACTTCGAAATAGACCTTGTTGATCGCCAAGACTCCGGCCAACGTGTTGATCGCCACCGGATAGAACACGCCGATCGCGACCATCGCGATCTTGGATCCCTCTCCCAGCCCGAAGATCAGCAACAGGAGAGGCAAGATGGCGCTTTTCGGGATCGGATATGTGGCCGCAATCAACGGATCGACGATCAATCTGAGCGGCCTAGAGAGCCCCATCGCGACGCCGATGAGCAAAGCGGGCACCCCACCTACGAAGAAGCCGATGGCCAACCGCTGGAGACTGGCCTCGGTGTTCGACCAGAGTTCCCCGGACACAGCGAGCGCCTTCAGTGCTTGAAAGATCGTGCTCGGGATCGGGAAATACCGTTGATCAAGCAGACCGGCGCGGCCGCAAAGCTCCCAGACGACCAGCAACATGATCGGCGAGACGATCGTCATCACGCGTTCCAGCACGGCCGGACCAAAGCTGTAACCACCCTTGCTTGTTGAAGGGGCTGACGCCACAGAAACGAAGACTGCCGGTTCGTTCGAGACTGTCATGGCCCTACCCTTTCATCTGGCTTTCGCTTTGAAGACGCGCCTGCTGCACCTCCTCGCGCAAATGGCCCCAGATCTGATAGACCATCTCGCCGTACGCAGGCTGAGCGCGCAACTCGATCACGTTGCGTGGGCGCTCGAACGGCACGTCAACGACCGCTTTGATGCGGCCCGGATGAGCCGTCATCACCATGATCTTGTCGCCCAGGGTGACAGCCTCGTCCACACTGTGAGTGATGAAGAGCACGGTCTTCTTCGTCTCGTCCCAGATCCGCAACAACTCTTCCTGAAGAAGCGTCTTGTTCTGCTCGTCGAGCGCCGAAAACGGCTCATCCATCAGAAGGACTTCGGGATCGTTGGCGAACGCGCGCGCAATTGACACCCGCTGGCGCATCCCGCCGGAGAGCTGGTGGGGATACGCTTTCGCGAACTTCGTTAGGCCTGTCCTATCAAGGTAGTGACCGACGATCTCGGCGATCTCGGCTTCCGGAACCGCCCTGAGCTTCAACGCGTACGCCGCGTTGTCCCAGACGGTCATCCACGGGAAGATGGCGTCTCCCTGGAATACCATCGACATACGCGGCGACTTGCCCGCCGTCTGGGCGCATTCGACCGTGCCGACGCTAGGCCTTTCCAGACCCGCGAGCATGCGCAGCAGCGTGGTCTTCCCGCAGCCGCTCGGCCCTACGATCACGAAGAACGAGCCGTCCGGAATTTCCAGCGAAACGCCATCAATGGCGGTGAATACGCGGTCTCCCGTCTTGAAGTGCTTGTGCACCCCGGAAAAACGCACCTTGCACTTCGAAGCATCCTTAGCGGAGGCCTGACCTCCGCGGGGCATTTCGATGACTGCCGCACCTGCAACGTTCGCGGGTTTGTTCATGGCCTGCCTGACGGTTGTGTGTGTCAATTGGTTTTCGCGCTGTTTCCGAGTTCCTTCACTGCCCGCTCGGCGAAGGACATATCGATCAACTGCTCAATGTCGACGTTGCCCTGAATGAGGCCACGAGCCTTGAAGAACGCATAGTCCTTCTTCATCCCGTCGACATTGAGCTTTCCGTCCGGATCGCAGCCGTGCGGCACCATCGCGCGGATAAGCGCCTCGTCCTTCAATTGTGTGTATCCCTTGTAAGCGGCGACGACCTTGTCGGCCGCCTCGTTCGTCAGCATCTTTCCGTCCTTGTAGGCGGAATCAAAGAGACGGCACGCACGAAGGAAGGCTTTCATGAATCCGACCGCGGTCGCAGCCCGGTTCTTCATCAATGCGCCGGAATAGATCATCACGCCGAGGACGTCGTTTGGATAAATCTGGTCGCCGGTCGCGATACGAACCGCGGACCCTTGGTTCAACGCCACCGTGGCATGCGGTTCGGTCACGAAGGCGGCGTCGATGGCCTTGTTACCAAGCGCCACGGCCAATTCGGAGTGTCCGAGATACGCGATGTTCACGTCATCGAAGGAAAGCCCGCCGAGTTTCAGCAGCTCGTTCAACGTGGACTCGGCCGCCCCACCCTTCGACTGCGTGCCGATGTTCATTCCTTTCAGGTCGGCATACGTCTTGTATTTTCCGCTTTCGACCAAGTCCTTGCGGACCAGAAACTGCATATAGCCGTGCCCGGGCGGCATGGACGCCCGGTCGGACACGATTTTAAGATCGACGCCTCGAACTGAAAGATTGTTTAGGCCGGCGGCGACAACCCCGGCAGCCACGTCGAGCTGTCCAGTACCGAGTGGCGCAACCATCTGAGCGCCCGACTTGAACGGCACGAAGTCGACCTCGATACCTTCGGCTTTGAAGTAGCCTTCCGACTTCGCCAGATGGAGCGCCACGTCACCGGTCGACCCCAGGACTCCGACCTTGACGATCGACGGCTGTTGAGCGCGAGCGCCCGACAAAGCCGGAAGAAAGGTCAACAACGACAGCGCGATTGCCAAACCAGGGACGCGCAGAGAAAAATTCCAGCCTTGCATGTCAGCTCCTCCCGGTGTCCATTGGATGGACATCATTGTCATTTTCGTGTACCCGCAAACGTCCGAGGGAGTCAAGTAGAGCCGATCGCCGCAGCCAAACCGGTTCCGCGATTGACTACTTAACATGTTAAGTATATCTGTCGCGCGGCGTTGATCGCCTCAATCGACAAAGGGAGGGAGAAAATGTCGGATCTCGAAGTCAATCTCGCGAAGGCGGAGAAGTACCTCGCGCGCTTTGGAACGCACGGCGTCCTCAACCACATCGGAGGCAAGTCGCTGCCGGCAATTGACGGCGAGACGTTTGAAACGCTGTCCCCCGTGGATCTGAAGTGCATCGCAAAAGTCGCCCGCGGCAAAGCGGCGGACATCGACCGTGCTGCCGCCGCCGCGAAGAGCGCATTTCCGGCATGGGCCGCTTTGGATGGCGAAAAACGCAAGTCGATGCTCCACAAGATCGCGGACGCCATCGTGGCCCGCGCCGAAGAGATCGCGTTCGTCGAGTGCATGGACACGGGCCAGTCCTTGAAGTTCATGGCGAAAGCAGCCCTGCGCGGCGCGGAGAACTTCAGGTTTTTCGCAGATCGCGCGCCGGAAGCGCGCGACGGCAACACGTTGCACGCTCCCGGTCAGATCAACATGACGAGCCGACAGCCGATCGGCCCCGTCGGAATCATCACGCCGTGGAACACGCCCTTCATGCTTTCCACCTGGAAGATCGCGCCGGCCTTGGCGGCAGGATGCACGATCGTCCATAAGCCGGCCGAGTTCTCCCCACTTACGGCGCGGTTGTTGATCGAGATTGCCGAAGAAGCGGGTCTTCCCCCCGGCGTCTGGAATCTCGTTAACGGCTTCGGGGAGGATGCAGGAAAGGCACTCACTGAGCATCCCGACATCAAGGCTATCGGGTTCGTAGGCGAGAGCCGGACGGGCTCTCTCATCATGAAGCAGGGAGCGGACACGCTTAAGCGCGTGCATTTCGAGCTAGGCGGCAAGAATCCCGTGATCGTCTTTGCCGACGCCGACCTCGAGCGGGCCGCGGAGGCGGCCGTCTTCATGATCTACTCGCTGAACGGCGAACGCTGTACCTCATCTTCGCGTCTGCTGGTCGAGGATTCGATCTACGACAAGTTCTCGGCAATGGTTGCCGACAAGGCGAAGCGCATTCCCGTCGGCCATCCGCTCGATCCTAAGACGGTCGTGGGCCCCCTGATCCATCCGGTCCACGAGAAGAAGGTCCTGCAGTACATCGACATCGGCAAGAACGGCGGCGCGACGCTCGCTGCCGGCGGCGAAAAAGTCACCGGGCCCGGCGGAGGCTGTTACGTCGCTCCGACCCTCTTCACCGATGTGACAAATGACATGCGCATTGCACAGGAAGAAATCTTCGGTCCGGTGTTGAGCGCGATTCGCTTCAAGAACGAGGAGGAAGCGCTGCGGATCGCCAACGACACGCAGTACGGTCTTACCGGATATCTTTGGACCTCGGACGTCACCAGGGCCTTCCGCTTCACGAACGCCCTGCAAGCCGGAATGATCTGGGTCAACTCCGAGAACGTACGCCATCTTCCGGCACCGTTCGGCGGGCTGAAGAGCTCAGGTATCGGTCGCGACGGCGGCGACTGGTCCTTCGATTTCTACATGGAAACCAAAAACGTCGCGTTCGCCATTTCGCAGCACGCGATCCAAAAACTCGCTCGCTGATAGGAGACGCCCATGCCCATCCCTGCCCCGAATCTCTACCCTCCTTTCAATATTGTACGTCTGAGCCACGTCGAGCTCGCCGTCACCGATCTTCCCAAGGCCCGCGCATTTTATGTGGACACCCTAGGACTGCAGGTGACCGACGAGACGTCGGAGACGATCTACCTTCGCGCCATGGAAGAGCGCGGTCATCACTGCATTGTCCTGAAGAAGAGCACGAAGGCACTCGCCCGCGAATTGGGTTTCAAGGTCTTCGGCGAAGAGGATCTCGATAAGGCCGCCCATTTCTTCAAGAACAAGGGGCTGCCGGTGGAATGGGTCGAGCGGCCCTATCAATCGCGCACGTTTCGCACCAGGGATCCTCATGGCATCCCGCTGGAATTCTATTCCAAGATGGACAGGCTTCCGCCGATTCACCAGAAGTACGCTCTCTACAAGGGCGTCAAGCCGCTGCGCATCGACCACTTCAACTGCTTCTCTCCCGACGTCGATGCCTCGGTGGCGTTCTACAACGAGATCGGGTTCCGGGTCACCGAATACACCGAGGACGAGGAGAGCGGTCGTCTTTGGGCGGCCTGGACGCACCGCAAGGGCGGCGTGCATGACATAGCGTTCACGAACGGACGCGGTCCCCGCCTTCACCACACCGCCTTCTGGGTTCCTACGCCTCTTAACATCATTGATCTCTGCGATTTGATGGCCACCACCGGATGGGTGAAGAACATCGAGCGCGGGCCAGGCCGGCACGGAATTTCGAACGCGTTCTTCCTCTATATCCGCGATCCCGACGGACATCGGATCGAAATCTACTGTTCCGATTACCAGACCGTCGATCCCGATCTGGAGCCGATCAAATGGGACCTCAAGGATCCTCAACGCCAGACGCTCTGGGGCGCTCCCGCTCCGAAATCCTGGTTTGAAGAGGGCAGCGGATTCGTCGACGCCGCGATCCGCGAGTCCGTATTGGCCGCCCAACCCATTGTGGCTCCCTGACTTCGACCGAGCGCTCCGCCGAGAAAAGCTTCTCGGCGGCGCGCGTTACCCAGGAGATCGACCATGAAATTCGAATACGGACGCCTTGCCACAGTCTCGGTCACAGGGAAGACGCGTTATGGCGCGATCACCGACAAGGGCTTCATTGACCTATCGGCGAGATTTGATTCCACCTGGCCTAGCCTCCGAAACGTTATCGAAAGCGATGCGCTGGAGAAATTGGTCGAGATCAGCGGCGGATTGTCAGAAGATTTTCCGATGTCGGAATTGACGTTTCTACCGCCGGTGCCCAATCCTGAGAAGATTATTTGCGTGGGCGTGAACTATCCCGACCGGAACGAAGAGTACAAAGACGGCCAGGCGGCTCCTCAAAATCCATCACTGTTTCCGCGTTTCCCACGCTCTTTCGTGGGACACGAGGCTCCCCTAAGCAGACCGCCTGAATCTCCTCAATTGGACTATGAAGGAGAGATCGTTCTCGTCATCGGTAAAGCAGGACGCCGTATTGCCGAAGAAAACGCGCTAGACCACGTCGCCGCGATCACCCTCTGCAACGAGGGGACCATCCGTGATTGGGTAAGGCACGCGAAGTTCAACGTCACTCAGGGGAAGAACTTCGACGCAACCGGCGCAATCGGTCCTTGGCTGGTGCCCTTCAGAAAAGAAGAGCAGATCGCCGACATCCGGCTAGTCACGCGTGTCAATGGCGAGATCCGCCAAGAGGATCGGACGGGCCGCATGATCTTCCCCTTCAGGAAGCTGATAAACTACATCTCCACCTTCACCACCCTCGTACCCGGCGATCTGATCGTGACCGGCACCCCGACTGGGGCAGGCGCACGCCTGAACCCTCCCCGCTGGCTCAAGCCGGGTGACTCCATCGAGATCGAAGCCGAGGGTATCGGTGTCCTGCGAAATGGGGTCGCGGACGAGCGGGCAGAAACTCTCCAGTCCTTGTAGGCGCTAACCGGCAAAACATTCCGAGCAACGCCAAAGAATCGGAGAGCGGCATGTCGAAAAATACGATCATTCGCGTTCTGTCCATCATGACCCTCGTCGGCCCGTGCGGCCGCGAAGCAGTTGCAGCGGATGCCCCAACGGCTTCGATCGCGCGGACGTTCGGCACCGCTCAGAGCTGTGCCGACTTGGCGAAGACCTTCAAATCCGATGGTGCGACGATTGTTTCGGCTGAAGTGCGGTCAGCCACCGTCCAAACCGACGCAGCGCCTGCATTGCCGGCCCACTGCGAAGTCATCGGCGCGATCGACGAGCGCACCGGCAGTGACGGGCTTCCCTACGCAATAAAATTTCATATGCGAATACCAATTGGGGAGGCCTGGAACGGCCGCTTCGTGTTCAGCGGAGGCGGCGGCTCTAACGGAGAGCTAGGCAATGCGATGACCGTCAACGGCACCAGCGTTTCGCCGCTCGCGAAAGGTTGGGCCGTCCTGTCTCAGAACGCTGGCCATGATAATGCCATCGACGACGTTCCGGAGAAGGGCGGCATCCGCGCCTTCGGCTTCGAATTCCGCGCACGACAGGATAACTGGTATCGTTCTCATGGTCGCGCGACCGCAGTCGCCAAGGATGTGATCAAGGCGTTCGCCGGCAATGGGCCGACGCGGTCCTACTTCGCCGGCTGCTCCAAAGGCGGACAGGAGGCCGGAATGGTCAGTCAGCGGTATCCTGACCTGTTCGACGGGATCGTCATGGGCGACCCTCTTCTGAATGCGCCGATGTCTTCGAACGTGCGGCCCGCCTGGATCGCACAGGTGTTCGGCCGCCTCGCGCGCGACCAAGGGCTGGTCGATCGCAATGGCCTGCCCTTCATCAACAAAGCATTCACCGATACGAATTTGGCGGTCCTGCGGAACGGGGTCACGCAGCAGTGCGACGCCCTCGACGGCGTGCAGGACGGAATGTCCCAAGATTTCCGGGCATGCAGCGCCAAATTTAAACCGTCGAGCCTGCGCTGCGCGCCCGGGCAGTCGGCAAACTGCCTCGATGACGCTCATGTCACGGCTCTCGAGAAGATGATGGGGAGCTATCCGGGCGATAATATCTCCTGGGACTACGATCTGGGGCTCGTGGAAGGCATGTACCGGAGCTGGTGGCTAGGCAAGTACGACTCCGTGCAATCCGGCAATCTGTGGATCGGGCGGGCTGGCGCGACGCTTTATGTAACTCCGCCTCACGCGGTGCACGCAACGCTCAACAATGGATCGGAGCCCTATCGGTACTTTCTGGACTTCAATTTCGGGACCGATATCGCTGGTTCATTCGCCTCGACCGCCGACTTCCCCGAGTCGAGCTGGGACCAGTCTTTCGTAGGGACCGACCTCTCCGCCTTCAGGGCCCACGGCGGTAAGATGCTCGTTTACCATGGGGCTTCCGACGGCGCGTTTCCGATCGGTCAGACAGCTGCCTGGGTGGAAAAGATCAACGCCGCCAACGGTGGCGATGCGACCAGCTTCTTGCGTTTCTACTCGGTGCCCGGCATGGGACATTGTGGCGGTGGCCCAGCAACCAGCAGCTTCGACATGCTCACGGCGGTGCAGGAATGGGTCGAGAACGGCAAGGTGCCGGAAATGGTGCTTGCCACAGCTCCCAGCGGTACGCCATGGCCTGGCCGCACGCGTCCTCTGTGCACCTGGCCCAGAGTCGCCCGCTACATCTCGGGAGACGTCGAGAATGCATCGAGCTTCAGGTGCGAGTAATTCTCAGGGACAGCCCCCTCTCCGCCGGAAATCCCGCAGCCAGGGCCAGCCGCAGGACGACCCCACCTGACCGCCCCTCGGACTCGTGTCTCGATGACCCGCTTTAGGGAAATTTAAACCAGTTGTTCCGTTCCAGGGCTGTTGCGAAGCCCGGGCATCCTATATTGTTGAACTGAAAACCGATTTCAGATTCACCGCGGGGTAGGATGGCGAAACAGCGTAGGAAGGAGGCCGCCCAAGTGGAGGCCGGAATGTCGAGCGTGCGGGCCGTGGATCGCGCGATCGCGATTTTGCAGTGCTTTACCGCCGACCAACCCGCGATGAGCGTGATCGAGATCCAGAAGCGCGTTGGTCTGAGCCGTCCAACACTTTACAGGCTGTTGCACACGCTCTCTACCCGCGGATTGATTTACGCCGAAGGTGATCCACAAAGGTTCAAGCTCGCGCATGGCGTGATGAAACTATCGCACGTCTGGTTGAGCGGCCTCGATGTCGTAAACGTCGCTCGTCCCATCCTAGAAGAATTGCGTGACGTCACCGGGGAAACGGCCGCGTTGTTTCGCCTGGAGGAGGATCGCAGCATCTGCATTCTCGAATGCGAAAGCCGTCACGTTCTGGCGATCAGCCGCGGCGTTGGATCTTCGATGAAAATTCCGCAAGGCGCGACGGGCAAGGCGCTGCTGGCTTTCATGCCTTCCGAACGGCAGGCTGAGTTTCTTTCAGGCATTCCCAAAGATTCTCAACGAACCAATCTGGACGAGGCGCTGCGCGCGGCCGCGCATAATGGTTATACCATCAGCCGTGGAGAGATTTTCGTGGGCGCGATAGCCGTCGCAGCACCCTATTTCGATCACCGGGGAAGCGTCGTAGGGTCGGTCGGACTCTACGGCCCCGCTGCGCGCGTCAGCGAGGAGAAAATCTCGGAGTTCGCGCGATTGGTCCGCGAGGCCGGCCATACGATTTCGACTCTGCTGGGCTCCCAGGCTCCCACTGAACTCCCGCAAGAGAACAAACCGAAATCTGTCGAAGCCGCTCCGATGAAACGCACCCGCAGGGCGGTGAAAGCCTAAGGCGACTGCCATCTAATCGCCCATCGTTTCTCTGCCGGCCGGCGAGCCATGTCCGTAGAATAGACAGCGAGTTCATAACGCGCTAAGTCTGCGGATGGGCTATCCGGCTGCTTGGCCGGTTATTGCCCGCATTTTTCCGCTGTCGATCACGGAGGCAATGTGGACGCCGATCCCGCCCACCGGAAAACGTCTTCTCGGGCAATCGCATGACCGAGATTGAATCTCAGGTCCTCGTCGTCGGTGGAGGTCCGGTCGGATTGACGCTCGCAATGGATCTCGCGGGGCGTGGTGTACAGACCGTCGTGGCTGAGTTGCGTCACAAGGGCGAGCCGCCCAGCGTTAAATGCAACCACGTTTCCGCCAGATCCATGGAGATATTCCGACGTCTCGGAGTTGCCAAGGCGATCCGCGAGGGTGGGTTGCCTGCCGACTACCCGAACGATGTCTCCTATCGCGTCAACTTCACTGGTAAGGAGCTTTCGCGGATACCCATCCCATGCCGGCGCGATCGGTACACGGCGCGCGGAGGTCCAGACACTTGGTGGCCTACGCCCGAACCTCCACACAGGATCAACCAGATCTACCTCGAGCCGATACTTTCCGCACATGCCGAGAAGCTATCTGGCGTCACGCTGCTCAATCGTATCGAGATAGAGCACTTCGAGCACACATCCGCTGGCGTGATCTCTTACGGGAAGCAACTCGATGGGGGTGAACCTCTCCGCATCCGATCGCAGTTTCTCGTCGGCTGCGACGGCGGTAGATCTAGAATAAGGAAGGCCATCGGAGCGAAGTTGACCGGCACCGCGGTCGTGCAACGCGTGCAGTCGACCTACATCCGGGCCCCCGAGCTGCTGTCCTTGAGCAAGCTCAAGCCAGCCTGGGCGACTTTCTCCCTAAATCCGGAGCGGTCGGGCAACGTGTACGCGATCGACGGCCGGGAAACATGGCTCGTCCACAACTACCTTCGGGAGGACGAGCAGGATTTTGAATCCGTTGATCGCGACTGGGCGCTGCGCAAGATCTTGGGCGTAGGCACCGACTTCGAATACGAGGTTCTCCGCAAGGAGGATTGGATTGGCCGTCGGCTCGTGGCAGACAAATTCCGCGATGGACGCGTTTTCATATGCGGTGACGCAGCCCACCTGTGGGTTCCGATGGCCGGATACGGCATGAATGCCGGCATCGCCGACGCGGCCAATCTCGCATGGCTTCTGGCCGGCCACATAACAGGCTGGGCCCCTCCCCGTATTCTCGACGCTCACGAAGCCGAACGGCTGCCGATTACCGAGCAGGTCTCGGTATTCGCGATGAATCACGCCTTGTCGTTGTCTCGGCAAAGGAGCGAGGTGCCCAACAATCTCGACGCCGACGACGAAGCCGGCGAAGAAGCCAGGAAGATTCTCGGGCAAAAAGCCTACGAGCTGAACGTTCAGCAATACTGCTGCGGCGGTCTCAACTTCGGATACTTTTACGACCACTCTCCCATAATCGCTTACGATGGGAAGTCGGCTCCGGTCTATGGCATGGCCGATTTTACTCCTTCGACCGTTCCGGGCTGCCGTGCCCCCCACATTTGGTTGAGCGATGGACGCTCCCTCTACGATGCTCTTGGGCCGTACTATACGTTGCTGCGGTTTGACCCCTCAGTCGACGTGACCGAGCTCATGTCCGAGGCCGCCCATACGGGCGTGCCGCTTGGTCTTCTAGACGTGGATTCCGACGAGAGCGCTGCCGTCTACGATCGGGCATTAGTGTTGACCAGGCCTGATCAACATGTCGCTTGGCGAGGCGACGTCTCCCCGGAGAATCCGCGGGAACTCGTCTATCGAATTTCTGGGCGCGAGCCGGCCTAGAGCTCCGGGACCGATGGCCATGGAAAGCCGCTGTCGCGGCCGCGAATGATCAACCCACAGGACTTCGTTGTCTTCACCTTACCAAAGGAGGCCGGTCATGGGCGACCGCACCATCATCATCGTTGGCGGCGGCCTCGGCGGACTAACGGCAGCGCTCGCGCTGTTGCGCCAGGGCATTAAAGTTACGGTGCTCGAACAGGCCGAAGAACTCCGCGAGTTGGGCGCTGGAGTGCAGCTTAGCCCAAACGGAACACGCGTCCTGTCTCATCTCGGTCTCGACGACGCCATGAATGCAGTCTCCGTCGCGCCTCAAGCCAAAGAGATTCGGCTGTGGAACAGCGGAGAGACCTGGCCACTTTTCGATCTTGGAGCCACGGCGATAGCAGAATTCGGACATCCCTATTTGATGTTCCATCGCGGCGATCTCCAGATGTTGCTCGCCCGCGCCGTCTTAGCCGCCTCACCTTCGGCAATTCGTCTCGGCGCAAAGGTGACCGACATCATCGATGATGGCCAAGCCCCCACTGCGGTCCTCACTGACGGCGAACGCGTCTCTGGCCTCGCATTGGTCGGGGCTGATGGTATCCATTCGCGGGTCCGCTCGGCCCTTTTTGGCGACTCGCGTCCCTCGTTCACGGGCTGCGTCGCTTGGCGCGGCACAGTGGCTTCGAGGTCTCTTCCTGATCGGCTTAGTCGCGCGGTTGGCACGAATTGGGTTGGGCCCGGACGCCACGTGGTCACCTATCCCCTTCGTTGTGGTGAGCTCATCAATTTCGTGGGCGTCGTTGAGCGCGATGCTTGGGAAACAGAATCCTGGACAGCTCGAGGCGACCGCGCGGACTGCGCCGCCGACTTTGCTGGCTGGCACGAGGACGTGCACGCGTTGATCGAGAATATCGAGGTTCACTATCGCTGGGCCCTGATGAGTCGCCCTCCGATCAAGCAATGGTCCCGCGGGAATATCGTGCTTATCGGCGATGCCGCGCACCCCATGCTGCCTTTCATGGCTCAGGGAGCCGTCATGGCAATCGAAGACGGAATGATCCTCGCGCGATGCTTCAGTCACTTCGCATCGGACCCGGAGAAGGCGATCGCTTCATTCAAAGCAGCGCGCATCGAGCGCGCGAACCGATGCGTCGAACTTGCCGACCGTAATCGCCTCCTATTTCATAATGAGCGACTGTTCGACCGCGAAGACGCGCACAGATATGTCACATCACAATGGAATGAAGAAAAGGTTCGCGAACGCTACGATTGGCTCTTTCGGTATGACGCGGTCGGCTGCTCGATTTGAGAGGTCCTTGCAGTTATCAACACGGAAGCGGCGCGACGCCGCTTACTTACGGGGCAATGCGGTGCTTGACCGCGATGCGGGCAATGGTTCCAAGAGCCGGCGCTCATACTGAGACACACAACTAGGGAGTGAACACACGATGAAACGCCGGACGTTCCTCAAGGGCGGCGCCATGGCTGGCGCAGCGACGTTGGTTGCTGCACCTGCAATCGCTCAATCGATGCCGGAAATTAAGTGGCGCTTGACGTCAAGCTTTCCAAAGTCCCTCGACACCATCTTCGGTACTGCACAGCTCTTTGCGAAATACGTCGCGGAGGCCACCGATAACAGATTTCAGATTCAGACATTTGCAGCGGGCGAGTTGGTCCCCGGGCTACAGGCGCTCGATGCTGTCGGCGTTGCGACCGTCGAGATGGCGCAGACGCCACTTTATCTTTACATCGGCAAGGAGCCGACCCTCGCCTATGCAACAGGCGTGCCCTTCGGCATGAACCACCGCCACCAGGAATCTTGGTGGACGTTCGGCGGCGGCGCCGAGCTCTGCAGCGAAGCGCTAAAGCCTTTTAAAGTGCACGCGATCCTGTGCGGCAATTCTGGCACGCAGATGGGCGGCTGGTTTCGCAAAGAGATCAAGACAGTCGACGATCTAAAGGGCCTTAAGGTCCGCATCGGGGGCATGGGTGGCCATGTCTTAGCAAGGCTCGGTGTCGTCCCGCAGCAGATCGCGGCCGGAGACGTTTATCCGGCGCTCGAAAAGGGGACGATCGACGCAGCGGAGTTCGTCGGCCCCTATGACGACGAGAAGCTCGGTTTCTACAAGGTTGCGAAGTACTACTACTTCCCCGGCTGGTGGGAGGGTGGCGCGATGCTGCATATGATCGTCAACGATGAGAGGTGGAATGCACTTCCGAAGCAGTATCAGGCCATTCTCAACCAAGCCGGCTCGGCCGCGGGCGCCTGGATGGTCGAAAAGTATGACAGCGTAAATCCTGCCGCGCTAAAGCGGTTGATCGCGAATGGGACGGAGCTGAAGGCATTTCCGCAGCCGGTCATGGAGACCTGCTACAAGGCCACCCAAGACCATCTGAACGAATTGGCCGAGAAGAGCGAGCTCTTTAAGAAGACCAAGGAAAGCCACGACGCGTACATGAAGGAGCTGCTCTTCTACACGCAGATCGCGGAAAATTATTACGACAACTATCTGCTCAGCAGAATGCGCAAAGGCTGACATTGCCGACAGGAGCGATCAAACGAATCGTCGCTCGATCTGCTGCACGCCAGTGAAAGAGATGTCCGCCTTCCCGTGAAGGCCGACATCTCGATCCTGACGTTCCACAACTGGCTACTTGAGAATCATGTTCATGCTTAGACATGCGCCGCGTGTTAGTTGTTTTGAGATGGGCCCAACTGCCAGGTGGAGATGATGGGTAAACCAGTGCAAGGGCAAGAAAACACAGAACACGAGCTTCGGTCCGCTTTGCCTCGCCCGGGCCTGTTGGTCACCGACAGCAGTGTGATTGCTGCGAGCTGTCAGGACTTTCGCGGTTGGCACAAAGGCGAAGCTGTGGCTCTCGCTCGCCCTCGTAGTGTCAATGAAGTCCAAGCGGTGCTGTCTGTGGGCGGCAAGTTGGGATGTGCAATTGTTCCTCAAGGCGGAAACACCAGCCTATGCGGCGGCGCGGTGCCTTCCGAAGGCAGTCGGCCATCAATCATTCTCAGCACGAGCGGATTGAATCGGATCCGAGCTATCGAGCCACATACTTGGTCCGTTGTGGCCGAAGCGGGCTGCACAGTCGCACAGATTCAAGATGCCGCGCGCTCTGAAGGTCGCCACTTCGGCCTCGATTTTGGGTCGCGCGACAGTGCCACCGTCGGTGGTGCCATCGCCACGAATGCCGGAGGCATGAGCGTGCTGCGTTACGGCAATTGCCGCGACCTAGTTCTTGGTCTCGAGGTAGTCCTTCCTGATGGACAGCTCTGGTCTGGCCTGAGGGCACTGCGCAAGGACAATAGCGGTTTCGACCTCAAGCATCTCTTCATAGGTTCCGAAGGCACCTTGGGTATCATCACTGCGGCCTCGTTGAAATTGCACGCCGCGGAAACAGTAAGTGCGTCGGCCCTCCTCCGCGTGGACTCGCTCGAAGCGGCCACGCAGTTCGCCGATTTGGCTCTCGAAATGGCTGCCGGAGAGCTTTCCGCTATCGAATTAATGCCCGTCATGGGTATTCGTCGGTCATGCGAACTATTGCTGCGCTGCCGGCCACCGTTGGACTTGAGCGCGGACTGGTTCGTGCTGCTCCGTCTTGCCGGTCAGCAGTCCCTCCATGAGAAACTCGAAACCCTGGCCTCACGTGCTCTAGAAATGGATCTCTGTTCTGATGCCGTCCTCTCGCAATCGGCGGCACAAGAAACGCAACTTTGGGCGATCCGAGATTCGTTTTCCGAGCTCCATAAGTTCCTCGGAGCTTCGATCCGTTTCGATTACTGCGTACCGTTGGGAAGAATACCCGAACTCTATCGTCGTCTCTGTGCTGCGATAGATCTCATAACACCAGGGTTCGTCCCATTCGGCTTTGGTCATATGGGAGACGGCAATCTCCACTACAGCGCGTGCCAGCCGGAAGGCATCGAAGCGAGCGACTTCCTCGGAAAGCGGAAGGAGATCGAGACCGTAGCGAACACAATCGTTTGGGAACTGGGCGGGACCGTGAGCGCCGAGCACGGTATTGGCCAGCTTCATCGCCACGAGATGTCGCAACAGAAAAGTTCAATCGAGCTCGCCTTGATGCGGCGCTTGAAGCTATCGCTCGACCCGTCGGACCGGATGAACCCCGGCAAGATATTTTGACGGGTTAAAGGTCGATCAGCATCCCCGCACCGCCTTACTCCCGCCTTGGCCGTTTTCCTCGACTTCAAGCGACCCTCCAGCAGATCTTCAGCGAGCGGATCCGCTGGCCAAGATCGTGCATTGCAAGATCGGCTCGGAAGAGAAGCCAGCCAACGTTCGATCTGGCATTTTCTCCAGGGGCAAGGGGTCCGTGGTCCGATCGGCATGGGCAAACTTGAGCTCGCCGGTCGAATCTCAACATGTGGGCACTTCGGTCGATCCATGCCCCGCACCGTGCCCCAAAAGCTGGATGGTCTCACATATTGATACTAAAATCGCCCGATGCCTGAGAACGAGCTCGAGTGGTCGCCGGATCTAATCCATCCCAAGAACGTCGTCGGAACGGCGCTCTTGGGCAAGGCCTGCGACATTCTCGAGCTGATCGGCAGATCACCCGGGACGCTAGACCAGGTACGTCTCGCCGAGCAGACGGGCATTCCCAGAGCCACCCTCTACCGCATTCTCGCCGCCCTGATCTCGCGCGGGCTGATCCGGACCGATCCCCGGACTCAAAGCTACACCCTCGGCTTCAACTTCCTCGACCTCGCGCAGAATGCGTGGTCGTCGTCGGACCTTGCGTCGATCGCGTCCGTGGAATTGAGGCGTCTGCGGGATTTGACGGGTGAGACGGCCTACCTCGCGGTTCAAGAGGGTCATCACGTCCTCTCCCTTGGCCGCTTCGAAAGCGCGCATTCCGAGCGATCGAACGCGAGGCTCGGCGCGCTGAAGCCCATGCATTGCACGAGCCAGGGCAAGGCGATCCTCGCTCACCTATCCGAGACTCAAGTCGAACTTGCGCTGTGCGACGGCCTGAGCAGGTTCACCGACAAGACGATCTGTGATCCCGAGCAATTGAAGGATCATCTCTCCATCGTCCGCGCCCGCGGCTACGCGATCGACGACGAGGAGATCATCCTGGGCACCCGCTGCGTCGGAACGGCCATTCTCGACCCCGGAGGCAAGCCGCTGGCCGCCATCAGCGTGGCCGGCCCGACATTTCGCATCACTGCCGAGCGCGCCGAGCAATTGGGACAGGAGCTCGTCGACGTCGCAAAGCGGATTTCAGACCTGCTAGCACCGACCATCAAGAGCGCGCGGCGTGACCACGGCGGCTACCAGGTATGGACAAACAACCCAGCATTCATCGGGGCGGCGCCGCGTTGGGAAGTACGCACACAGACTTTGGTTTGGGCAGATCTGCTGGCCCCTGCGATCAGGGCGGAGGGCGGAAATCAGTACACGATCTCGCTGCAGGCTCTGTCCGAGCGCATCAACACCATGTGTCTTGTCGAGCAAGGCGTTGCCTTTTCCGTCGGCAATGACGTCATCATCGACAATTTATCAGGGAGGCAAGAGCGCGTGGAGGGGAAGCCGGGCCTCTCGTTCAAGGTCCTGCGCGTTTCTGCGGACGGTGAAGTTTGGGCTGCTGCGTTCGATGCCGACGCCAATCTCAGCAGAATAGGCCCGTGGCGAAAGCAAACGGGCATCCAGTCGCTATTCGAGATGCAGGGCGAAGTAACCGATTTTGCCTTTGCGGGCGACGCCGGCCTGTTCGCGACGCAGCCATCCCGCCAGTGCGTTTATTTGCTGGAGCGCAAGACGGGGCGACGGCGAAAATTCGCTGACATTCCCAAGGTCTCTGGCGCTCCTCGCGCCCTCGCTGTCGACGAACATTTCAACGTGTGGATCGGGCTGTCCGAAGGCTGGAGCATCATCAAGCTCAATGACAGCGGAGAGATCGAAAGGACCGTCGCGCTACCCGTCCCCAGCCCGACCGGCATCGCCTTCGGCGGGGCGTCCCTGTCAGAGCTCTTCGTGACCAGCGCGCGCACCGGCCTGTCTCGAGAAAGCCTCGCGAACGCGCCCTTGTCGGGACACTTGCTATCGATTGATGTCGGCGAGCGCGGCTTGGTCGACCCGATCGCAACGCTTTGAGGAAAACCGCGTCATGACCAATAGCAACACTGTGCCAAAGATCGTCTCGCTGCAAACCTTTCCGGTGCGGATCCCGTTCACCGACGGCGGGCTCGGCACGGGTGGAACCCCCTCTCGATGGCATAGCCTCGACATGGTCCTGATCCGCGTCGAAGATGAGGAGGGGCATATCGGCTGGGGCGATGCCTTTGCCTACTTCTGTCTGGAGCCAGTGAAGGCGGCGGTTGATCACATGATTGCGCCATTCGTCATTATGTCCGGCATCGACAATATCGCCGCCTGGAACCTAGAGGTGCAAAAGAAGCTTCATCTCTTTGGCCGTTACGGCATGACGCTGTTCGCGCTCTCCGGGGTCGATACCGCGCTGTGGGACTTGAAATCGAAGCGGCAGGGCGTGCCACTGTGGCGCCTTCTAGGAGCGAAGGCGCCCGCGCACCGCCCGGCCTATGCGAGCCTCGTCAGGTATGGCGACAAGGGTCTGGTCGCCGAACAATGCAAGCGGGCGCTCGAGCTCGGCTACCGGCACATCAAGCTGCACGAAATCGCGCCTGACGTCATCGAGCACGCGCGCGAGGTCATCGGGCCCGACATCTCGCTGATGATCGACGCCAATTGCGCATGGTCGATGCAGGAGACGATCGGCCTGCGCGAGACTTTCCGGGCCTGCAATGCCCTTTGGGTGGAGGAACCGGTTTTCCCACCCGATGACTACCAGAGCATGGCGGAGATCGAGAAGGCCGGAATCCCTGTCGGGACGGGCGAGAACGCCAGCACCGCCTTCGATTTCAGGCGGATCATCAGCACCGTCACCTATCCGCAGCCGAGCATGACCAAGGTCGGCGGCATTTCCGAATTCGCGCAAATCCTGGCCGCATGCGAGCGCAACGGCAAGGTCGCCATGCCGCACACGCCCTATTTCGGACCCGGCTACTTCGCGACGCTGGCGATGCTGCCCTTCATGCCGGAGACGACGCTGATTGAGTTCCTGTTCGTCGAGCCGGAGGCGTGGCTCGCGAGTACGCCCACGCCGGTGACTGGCTCTGTCGGCGCATCAACCAGCATCGGCATCGGCTTTGAACCGGATCTCGACGTCATCAGGCGATACGCTCCGCGCACGTGATCTCACCATGTGAGACGTCGCTCTCGCCTCTATATCGATGCGCCTTCCGCCCGTGGTCGCGGCAGCTATGGTGATGCCCTTAAAGGTAGGCGCGCGCACTGCTTCCATTTCGCAAGGTTCCGTTCCTGGAGAGAGACACGCATGGCTCCGATTGCTTCCCAAATCCTCAAAAAGCTGAAGGCCTGTTCGACTGCCACGCTGACAACGCAGCTCTTCAAGCGCAACTATCGCCAGCAATTCCTCGTCGGCGTCACACCGCTCAATCCGAATGCCGGCTCGTTTGCGGGGGAGGCTTTTACCCTGCGGTTCATCCCGTCGCGGGAAGACAAGGACTGGGATCTTTCCGACCTGCGCAAGCGCGGCGAGGACAACATGCAGTGGGAGGCCGTGGAGGCGATTGGCGCAGGCCAGGTCCTGATGATCGACAGTCGCAATGACCCCCGCGCCGCCTCAGCCGGCAACATGCTGATGACCCGCATGATGCGCAAGGGCGTCGCGGCCGCCGTCACCGACGGCGCGTTTCGCGACGGGACAGAGATCTCCAAGATGCCGTTTCCGGCCTACTGCACGGCCAATACGGCCTCGACGCGTCCTGCCTATCATCGCGCCGTCGATATGCAATTGCCAATCGGTTGCGCGGACGTCGCCGTCTACCCCGGCGACATCATCGTCGGGGACAGCGATGGCGTCGTCGTCGTCCCACGCGCTATCGCCGAGGAGCTCGCGGAAGATTCCCACGAGCAGGAGCTCCGCGAAAAATTTCTGTTCACGAAGATTGACGCCGGCGCGCCGCTTTGGGGGACCTACCCGCCCAACGAGACAACACTGAAGGAATACGCCGAATGGCGTGCGCGGCAGGCGGCGGAGTGAGGTGATGACGGCACCAATGAAAGCCGACCAGGCTGAAGCCCTGATTCGCCGGTACTTCCTGGCCTGCAACGATGCCGATCACCAGGCGCTGCTGGATTGCTTCACGAGCGATGCGGTCCACTACTTTCCACCCGGCCTGCCCGGCGCGCCCTGGCGCGGTGCCGAGGCTATTGCCGATGGCTGGGTCTGGTGCGTCAAGACCATGGGATCGCGCTGGACCATAGAGAAGATTCTCGCAAGCGCGGACGGCCGCGAAGCGGTGATCGAATGGACGCATTGGAAGACGGCCCTCGGCGAGGTGCTGCGCGGCGACGAATGGTATGTGTTCAACGACGACATCACACGCATCGCCGAGATCCGGGCCTATTATGCCTCCCCCGTCAACAAGGCCGAGCCCGTGAACAAGCTCCATGACTTCGACTATGAGGCCAGAGGCTATGCCATGACACCGCCCTCGCCCGCGCCGAACTTGTCCTAAAGCGGCAGAGGAGTTCGGACGCTCTCATGGCCATAGCAATCACAGGGAAGACGCGTGTTCACGCGCTGATCGGCTCGCCCATCGCGCAGGTTCTGGCGCCGGGCTGGCTGACCGGACGAATGCAGAATGCCGGCTATGACGGCGTGCTGGTACCCCTGCATATCGAGAAGGGAGATCTCGATACGGCACTCCCCGTGCTCAAGGCGATGCCCAACATCGACAGCATTCTCGTCACCCTGCCGCACAAGTTCGGCGCGATCGCGCACTGCGACCGGTTGTCCGACCGCGCCAGGGTGCTCGGCGCCATCAACGCGATGCGACGGGAGAAGGATGGCCGCTGGCACGGCGACAATTTCGACGGGGCCGGCCTCACTGCCGGCTTGAAGAAGGTGGGCCATGCCATCGCCGGGAAGAACGTGTTCATGGTCGGCGCCGGCGGCGCAGGATCCTCGATCGGCGTCTCCATGCTCGAAGAGGGCGCGCGCCACCTGACATTCCACGACATCAACGCGGCAAACCAAGAAAGCCTCTTCGACAAGCTGAGCGCGACGTACCCTGGGAGTATCTCCATCGCTACGGCCGTTCCCCGCGATTGCGATATCGTGGTCAATGCGACCTCGGCGGGCTTGCGGGACAGCGATGCGCTTCCGGTCGATCCCGCCCAACTCGCACCGCGCATGGTCGTTGCCGACGTCATCACGGATCCGGTCCCGACGAGACTGCTGTCGGAGGCCTCAAAGATCGGCTGCGCCACGCGCGACGGCACGCACATGCTGGAGGGACAGATCGAGCTTCTGTTCTCCTTCATGACCGGCAAGCATTGAGTATCGGGCCGGTCACCTCACGACGACAGTCTCACGAAGTGAGACGTTCTCTTGCGAACACAAAAGACGCGCTTCTCCTGCGAAGCCGCGCTCGCTAACGTCTCGCGCAATCATAACAAGAACAATCGATATTCTGGAGGAGCCAGCTTGCGAACCTATTTGGACCAGTCGCGCCGGAAGGTGCAATTGCCGCCCGGCCATACGTCGCCGCGATGCCCGGCGTCGCCCGCGACGAGGGCAAGTCCGGACCCGAAGCAACGCTCGATCAAGGGATCGACAGGCACACTCGGCGCGGAGGCCACGCGCACTTCGTCTAGACGAAATTGGCGGAGCGATCCCGCTCTCACTCTGAACAGTCAATTGCAACCGGGAGGGTTGAATGAGGAATCTTGCGAAAATTCTCACCATCACTGCGATCTCGCTTGCCGTCATGGGACAAGCCGCGACAGCCGACACGCTGGAGAAAATCAAGTCGGCAGGGGTCATTCGCATTGCGATCGACCTCAGCGTGCCGCCGTGGGCGTTCAAGGACGAAAACCTCAATCCCACCGGCTCGGAGGTCGAGACCGCCAATCTCCTCGCCTCGGATCTCGGCGTGAAGATGGAAATCATTGGAACGAACAGCGCCAACCGCATTCCATTCTTGATGTCGCATCGCGCGGACGCCGTCATCTCCGCCTTGTCGATTACCGACGAGCGCAAGAAGCTGATCGCGTTCTCGCTGCCCTATTCCGGCGCGACCTCGTATGTCGCAGCACCCAAGAGCATGCAGATCAAGACCTTCGCGGACCTGTCGGGCAAGCGCATCGCCGTCACGCGAGGCACGACGAACGACGCGGATGTGACTGCAGCCGCGCCGCGCGATGCGGAAATCGTGCGTTTTGAGGACGAGGCGACCACCATGACGGCGGTGGTCTCCAACCAGCTTGACTTGGTTGCCCAGGTACCGACCCTCGTCGATCTCATCAACAAGAAGAACCCTGCCAAGAACCTCGAACTCAAGCTGCCGCTTCGGACCGCACCCATGGGCGTCGGCATGCGCAAGGAGGATACCGACCTGAAGGAATGGGTCGACGGCTGGGTCAAGAAGAACGTCGCCAACGGGAAGTTCCAGGCGATCTTCAGGAAATTCCAGGGTGCCGAGCTTCCCAACGAGGTCATTGCGGCATCTCAGTGATGTCGCGATCCACGGCGGAGCGAGCAGTCCCATGATCTACAATTTCGATTTCGGAGCAGTGCTGGCGTACTGGCCCCTCCTGCTGGAGGGTGTCTGGACGACGCTGCGCCTCACCTTGTTCTCCACCGTGTTCGGCATCCTGGTCGGCGCCTTCTGCGCCGTCGTTCGGACGGGTGGACCAGCCTGGGCCCGGTGGATCGTCTCGCTTTACGTCGAATTCATCCGCAATACGCCTCTGCTCGTCCAGTCCTACTTCCTGATCTTTGGCATTGCGAGCATGGGGATTCGGTTGCCCATCCTGCTGGGCGCAGTCATCGCCTTGACCGTCAATATCGGCGCGTACACGACAGAGATCGTCCGGGCAGGCATTGAATCGATCCACCGTGGCCAGCTCGAAGCCGCGACCTGTCTCGGCCTATCGAGCACCCAGACGTATTTGCACGTGATCATTCGGCCGGCGCTCGAGCGGGTTTATCCCGCCCTGTCGAGTCAGTATGTCCTCCTGATGCTGGCCTCGAGCATCGTCTCATCGGTCGGCGTCGAGGAGCTCTTCGGCATATCGAATCGCATCCAGAGCGAGACGTATCGCAACTTCGAGATCTTCGTCGTGCTCGGCGTCATCTATCTATTGCTTGCCGTGCTAGTGCGTTCCGGTTTTGCGCTGCTGGGGCTTGCGATCTTCCCCCGCCGCCGCACGCTTGGAACCCCTCTCTGAGTTGCAGGAGACGGCAAATGAATAGCGCCTACATCCTCTCGCTGCTCCAGGGCCTCTGGGCGACCGTCGTCCTGAGCGTGCTGACCTTTCTGTTCGGCGGCCTGATCGGGTTCATGGTCGGGCTCGCGCGCATCTCACCATCTTGGGTGATTTCACGCGGGGCAGCAACCTATATCCAGGTCTTGCAGGGACTTCCGCTGCTCGTCCTGATGGGTCTGTGCTTCTACGGGCCGAGCATCCTGGGCTACAACTCGTTGTCACCCCTGGTGGCGGCCACTTTTGCGCTCACGCTCTACAGCAGCGCCTATCTCGGCGAGATCTGGCGCGGCTGTATTCAGGCCGTGGCGAAGCCTCAGTGGGAGGCTGCCGAGTGCCTGGGCCTGAGCCGCTGGCAACGCATGAGAACTGTCATCCTGCCTCAGGCCTTGCGGATCGCCGTGCCACCGACGGTCGGCTTCATGGTCCAGATCGTCAAGAATACGTCGATCGCGTCGCTGGTCGTCGGATATGCCGAGCTCTCTTACAACGCCAAGATCATCAATAACGCAACTTTCGAACCCTTCCTCTACTTCGGAATCGCGGCACTGATGTACTTCGCCGTTTGTTACCCGCTGTCGGTCCAGAGCCGAGCGCTCGAAAGGAAGCTCAATGTCGCCAATCGTTGAACTCAAGGACGTCCACAAAAGCTTTGGCAGTCTCGAAGTCCTCAAGGGCGTCACCTTCGAGGTGAACAAGGGCGAGGTAGCGGCGATCATCGGACAAAGCGGATCCGGCAAAAGCACCGCGCTTCGCTGCATGGACCGCCTGGAGACGATCCAGGGCGGATCGATGCTGATCTGCGGTCATCAGTTGCACGACACTGACGTCGATCTGAAGGCATTGCGGCGCGACGTCGGGATTGTGTTCCAGAGCTACAATCTCTTCCCACACCTGACCGTCGCCCAGAACATCATGTTAGCTCCGCGCATGGTGAAAGGCATGAAGCAGCGGGACGCCCGCGAGATTGCCGACACGGTGATCGCCAAGGTCGGGCTGCGCGAGAAGATGGATTGCTACCCAGAGCAGCTCTCCGGCGGGCAGCAGCAGCGCGTGGCGATTGCCCGCAGCCTCGCCATGGAACCCAAGCTGATGCTGTTCGACGAGGTCACGTCGGCGCTCGACCCGCAGCTCACCGGTGAGGTCCTGCGCGTCATGGAGCAGCTCGCGGCCGACGGCATGACCATGATCCTGGTGACCCATGAAATGGCGTTTGCCCGCAAGGTGGCGGATCGCGTGATCTACATGCGGGACGGCAAAGTGCACGAAATGGGATCGTCGGACATCCTGCGCACACCCGCCACCCCCGAACTGGCCGCGTTCGTCTCGGAATCGGCGGAACACTAGGCCCGGACAGCGAGGCGGCGGCCAGACCTTTTCTCCCGAGATCAGGCTCGCATCATTTGAAGTGCAGCGCATGACCACAAAGCAGCTCTTGATTGCCGGTGCGGCTCGTCTTGGCTTCTCCGCGTCCGCCGGCGGACGCGTGACCTTTCTCGACCTGTGCAGCAGCGATCGGGACGGCTTGGCGAGAAGCGTGTTGCGGCCGTTTCCGGACGAGGTCGGGCCGGCTCAGTTGCAGCACTGGCCCAAGGGCGGCATATATCCGCTCGTCCCCTACAGTAATCGCATCAAGGACGGGGTCCTTCTCTTCCAGGGCAAGCGGTACGAGCTGACGCCCCATCCCGACGCGCGTCCGCATACATTGCACGGGCATGCCCACCGGATGGCCTGGGAGACAATCTCGCTGACCCACTCACACGTGACGATGCAGTATGCATATGCGGGAGGCGCCGAATGGCCTTGGCCGTTCAGGGCGACGCTCGACATCGATCTTGAACCGACCCGTGCCGTATTCTCCCTGGGTCTTACGAATGAGGGGCAAACACCGATGCCGGGTGGGATCGGCCTCCATCCCTACTTCCAGCATGACCCCGACGACCACATCGCGTTCGACGCTCCAATCGACTGGCCGGTGACCGCCGACTATCTCGCCGCGCTCCAGCGGGATCGCTCTGCCTCGGCCAAGCCTGGCCCGTTACCACTCGGAGAGGTGACGCTTTATCGCAGTGGATGGCGCGGGTTGTGCGTCATCGACCGCACGAACGGAGACCGGATCGAGATGCAGGCAGATCCAGTATTCTCCCACTTCGTTCTACATCGGCCGGCAGATGCGGCACATCTCTGCGCAGAGCCCGTGAGCCACGTCGCTGACGGGTTCAACCTGTTCGCTGATGGGCACCCCGTCACCGGAACCGTCGTTCTCGAACCAGGAAAGACGCTGAACGGGTCTGTGACGATCTCCCTTTGCGCTGCAGGACCTCGTGGCAATCAGGCCTCGACCGCGGCCGTCTAGCACTCGGTCGGCGCCAGAAGCTGCCCAACATGAGGCGCAGCGAAAGGGCATCGAAAATCTGCCTACCAATTCCATCAAGCAGGAAGTAATTGCGCCAGTCGAACTCGCAGCCGTTACGTTCACTAGGCTTGGTTGCGAGCAACGCAAGCTTAGGGGGAGCTCATGCGATATTTCGATAGGCATTATCTAGCCCATCGAATTGTGTCGTTGACCTGCCCGCAATAGCCTTCCCCAAAACAAATCATCGGGGAGGAAACAGGTGGCGAGCGCCGTACCGGTCATCAACGATATCACATACGAAAATTTGCTCGAAGACCCGTATCCTAGCTTCAGGCGGATCCAGGACACCGCGCCGGCCGTTTTCGTGAAGGCGGCAAACCTGACCCTCGTAACCCGCTTCGAGGATATTGCCAGGATCGAACGCGACCCCGTCGGCTATTCGGCCGATAATCCTACTTCGCTGGTCAACCAGATCATGGGCCCTACGTTCATGCGCAAGGACGGCGCCGAGCACGCTGTAGGGCGCAAGGCTATCGAACCCTCCTTTAGGGCAAGCACGATCAAGGAGCATTGGGCGCCGCACTTTTCCGGCATCTGCAAGAACCTAATCGACTCATTCATTGAAGCCGGGCAGGCAGATCTGTTCCCGGCACTCGCCGCGCCGATGGCCTCTCTCAGCCTGATGCAGATGATCGGGTTCGAAGACGTTTCTTGGGAAACGCTGGCCTTGTGGTCGCAGTCGCTCATCGATGGCGCAGGCAACTATTCGCGCGACTCCGAGATCGAGCGGAAAGCGATGGCGGCAGGCAAAGGCGTCGATGAAGCGATTGAAGCCGTCTTGGACTACCACCGTTCGCATGCCAACCCTTCGATCTTGTCGTCGATGGTCCATGCCGATCCTCCGATGCCGATCGAGGAGATTCGAGCGAACATCAAGGTGATCATCGGTGGCGGATTAAACGAGCCGCGCGACGCAATACTCACCCTGACGCTCGGACTGCTCATGGAGCCGATGCAAAAAGCGACCGTTCTCGCCAACCCAGAGTTGTGGCCAACCGCCCTGGAGGAGGCGGTGCGCTGGATCTCGCCGATCGGCATGTATCCACGACGCGTTACCCGTCCCACCGAACTTTCGGGTGTCGCGCTTTCCGAAGGAACTCAGATCGGTCTCTGCGTCGGAGCGGCGAACCGGGATGAACGGCGTTTTGTTGATCCCGACCGCTTTGACATCTTTCGTCCCAAGCAATCACATCTTGCATTTGGCGCGGGGCCGCACTTCTGCGCCGGCGCTTGGATCTCACGGCAACTCGTTGGCAAACTGGTGGTGCCGGCGGTGTTCGAACGTCTCCGCAACCTTCGTCTCAGTGACCATGCTCCCCCTACGATTCGGGGCTGGGTCTTCCGGGGCCCCATCTCGTTACCGGTTCTTTGGGATGTCTGAAGTACCGGAAAAGAAGTAGGGAGCGCCGCCCAACGAAAGGTGATCACTCATGCCGTCTTTACGTACAGTAGGAGGTCACTGTGGACCTTTGCGGCTTTCGTTGTGCCAACTTGCCGGTGCGGTTTCGGGTCACTCTGCGTCGGCTTGCCGATCCGGCCTCGTTGCCGCGAATGCTTCGACCGAAGCTGCGGTTGTGGATCGGGATAGGCCTCGTCCAGATGGTCGAGGATTGAGCGAGTTGCAGTTCGCCTTCCACCCAGTACAGCACCAACCCGGCCGAACTCACCTTGCGGAACCGCTCCTGGTTCTGCTCGCCCTTCCTGAGTTGACCATATCAATGATGCAGTCCGCTCTCTTCAGGTTCGCGGCGATCCAAACCCGATACGCAGCGGCAGAACGGAAATAGTCATATAGAATGGGCTTTGAAGTGTCGGCCATGATCCTATCCGTATCCGAGGTCGACGCGCGGAAGTCGCCTTAGGCGAAATGGCAACTCACGGATCCGAACGATCCGAAGTCGGCATGGATCGTGTCACCATGTCGAGCTTCGATCGGCCGAATGAACGACCCTGCGAGCACCACCTGCCCGGCTTCGATCCGCTCGCCGTAGCCGGCCACTCGGTTCGCAAGCCACACAATACCGCGAGCAGGATTGTTCAGGACGCCTGCTCCGAGCCCCGTCTCCTCGACGACGGCATTTCGTGAGACAATAGCCCCCATCCAGCGCATGTCCACGTCGACAGGGCGCACCGGCCGGCCGCCCAGAATTATGCCGGCATCGGCGGCATTGTCCGCGATCGTATCGACGATAGTCCGTGTCTTCTTGGTAGTCGGGTCGGAACGCACGATCCGTGTATCAAGAATTTCGAGAGCCGGCATGACGTAAGCCGTTGCGTCTAGGACATCAAACAATGTCACGTTCGGTCCTTTGAGGGACTTGCTCATGAAGAATGCGATCTCGGCCTCAATGCGGGGCTGAATGAAACGGTTAGCGGGGATCGTTGCGCTATCGTCAAACACCATATCGTCGAACAGGACGCCGGAATCGGGGATGTCAATGTTCAACGCGGCCTGCATCGTCCTCGACGTCAGACCAATCTTCCAACCAATGACCGCCCGGCCCGCCTCGATCTTCCGTTTGTTCCACGCAGCCTGGACGACGTACGCGTCGTCCATAGTCATATTCGGGTATTTGAGCGACAGCAGTCCTATCTGGGTTCTGTTTCGCTCGGCAGCATCCAGACTGGCGACAGCTTCCTCAACTTCATCGTCCGTCAGCATCGATTACTTCTCGTCCTCTATCGTATTCCGCAACGTTCCTAAGCCTTGCGCAGCGACCTCGACCACGTCGCCCGGCTTGAGCCAGCGCGGAGGATCCAAGCGCGCTCCCGCCCCCGTCGGCGTTCCCGTCACCAGAACGTCCCCGGGAACGAGCGTGGTGAAGGTCGAGACGTAGTTGATGATCTTGCGAAAAGAGAAGATCATCCGTGACGTACGATCAGATTGACGCAGCTCGCCATTGACACGCGTCTCCAACTTGATGTCGGCGATCTGAGATTCGTCACGGAACGGAACCAGCCATGGTCCGATCGAGCCGCTGCCGTCGAAATACTTGCCCTGCGTCACGTTGAACTTCGCGTGGCGGACCCAGTCACGAAGCGTGCCCTCGTTGCAAAGCGACAGCGCGGCTATGTGGTCCAGCGCCTGCGCTTCGGAGATCCGACGCCCGGCGCGGCCGATCACGATCACGACTTCGCCCTCATAATCCAACTGCTGGGACTCGGCAGGTCGAAGCAAGGGCCGATCGTGTCCGACGAAGGATCGGGGGAATCGAACGAAGAGCGAAGGATTTGGCGGCGCGGCCTGGTTATCCTTGTACTCCTCGTTGCGGTCGGGATAGTTGACGCCGACGCAGATGATCTTCTCCGGCGAAGGCACGGGGATCTCATACCGCAATGAGGAAAGCTCGAGATCGGCAGGAAGGCCAGACGCATCCGTCAGCAGGTGCTCCAGGGCGCCCTCCGCCACGACCTCGCTTAAGTCGCGCCATCGCTCGCCGTAGCGTCTAGACAGGTCCACGACTCCATCGCCCTTCACGAGGCCGTATCCCGGCCTCCCGGCGTGGGAGAAGCTCATAAGCCTGACGGAAGGTTCGGTCATTTCATTGTCTTCCGATGGAAGGCCTCGATCGCGTCCTGACTGATCACGGCGCCACGATGGGCGTGGCTTTCAGATCGGGCTCCTTGATGGCGACGCCTTGGAACGGCGTGCCCTCTTCGAACCACGATCGAGGTGCAGGAGCGCCCCAGAGCGTTTGACGTTGCGGATCCTTGAGGCTCCACTTCAGCGGCTCGAGATCGGGATCCACCGTCTGATAGTCGGAGCAATAGAACTCGACGCGGTGCCCGTCCGGATCGCGAACGTACAGGAAGAAGGCGTTCGACAAGCCATGCCGCCCGGGGCCGCGCTCGATGTTCGAGACGTAGCCGGTCGTGGCCATGAGATCGAGAAGATCAATGATGTTCAGCGGCGTCGGGACCCAGAATGCCACATGATGAAGACGGGGACCGCTACCATTCGTGAACGCGATATCGTGAACGCCACCTTTCCGATGCATCCAGGCGGCCCATAGACGGCCTGTCACCTCGTCCTCGGTGTATTCGGTCGTCCGGAAACCGAGCTCGTTGTAGAAGGCGACCGCCTCATCGACGTTGCTCATGAAGAAATTGAAGTGGTCGATGCGGAGAGGTTTCACCCCCTTGTACAATCCGTATTTCTGATGGATCGGAGCGAGCCTGTCCATCTTCGCGTAGAACTCAAGGGGCGTGCCGTGCGGATCGCTCGTCAACAACGTACGCGATTGGAACGGACGATCGATCCAACGTACGGGAAGTCCGCGGGATTCGAAAAACCCCTGCGCCGCATCAAGATCCTTTTCGTCGAAAAGCTTGAAGCTCAGGTGTCGCGCGGCGGGCTCGTCGCCCTTTCTCAGGATCAGACAGTGATGTCCCCGTTCCTCCAGCGCGCGGAGAGTGATCATCTGACTGTCTTCGAACGTCACCTGCAAGCCCAGCGTGTCGACATAGAACGCGCGGCTCGCCTTCAGATCGCGCACGACGAGTTCCACGTGACTCAGACGGACGATGTTGACGGGCGGATACAGATTAGCGACAGGTATTGCCATTTTTCTCCCCACTTCCTGCGTTTCTTTAATTGGCTAGCTTGGAGATCCGGCGAGGCGCCGTCGCGAAGGCAACGTTCTTCGTCTCCATGTAGAAGTCGAACGACCAGTCGCCGCCGTCTCGGCCGATGCCGGACCCTTTTACGCCCCCGAACGGCGTGGGCAGGTGCCGAACATTCTCTGAATTCACCCAAATCATGCCCGCTTCCAGCTCTTCGCTGAATCGAAGGGCTCGCATGACGTCAGAGGTCCACAGATAGCCGGCCAGACCGTATTGCACGTCGTTCGCGAGCGCGAGCGCCTGGCTCTCGTCCTCGAACGAAATGGCGGTCAGAACGGGACCGAAGATTTCCTCTTGCGCGATCCGCATCCGATTGTTCGCGTCGACGAACAAGGTAGGCAAAACGTAGCACCCTCCGCCCGGGCCCGAGACCTTCTCGCCACCGGCGGCGACTTTCGCGCCCTCGGAACGTCCCAGGTCTATGTAGCTCAGGACCTTCTTTTCGTGGACCGGATGGATCAGAGGACCGACGACGGTGTCTGGATCAAGGGGGTGCCCTATCTTGATGCGCTTTGCCTTCTCGGCGACCGCCCGGGTGAATTTCTGGTAGACGCTCTTTTCGACGAACAACCGCGACGATGAGGTGCATCGTTCGCCGTTGTTCGAATAGATCATGAAAACTGCGGCGTCGGCTGCCCGCTCCAGATCGGCGTCCGCGAACACGACCATCGGATTTTTGCCGCCCAGCTCGAAGTGGACGCGCTTGAGCGTGTCCGCACCTTGCTTCAAGATCATGGCGCCCGTCCGGCTCTCGCCGACGAAGCCAATTGCCTTGATAGCCGGGTGCTCCGTGAGAGCCTTTCCTGCGTCTTCTCCCAGTCCGTTGACGAGATTCCAAACGCCCCTCGGCAGTCCGGCGCTCTCCGCGATCTCTACCAGTAGGCGCGCGGTTAGCGGCGAGAATTCGGCCGGCTTATGGACGACGGTGCAACCGGCTGCCAGGGCGGGCGCAATTTTCCACGTCGACAGCATGAACGGAACGTTCCATGGAGTGATGATCCCGACCGGCCCGATGGGCGTGCGCCCCGTCAGATTGAGCTGATCGACGGTGCGAAGGGTCTTGCCATCCCGCGCTTCGGGCGCGCGGTCCGCAAAGAAGCGAAAGTTTTCGGCCCCGCGAAGAGCTGCCTGCGACATGAACCGGTACGGCTGACCTGTATCCATGCATTCGACCAGCGCGATCTCCTCTGCCCGCGCTACGATCGCATCCGCGATCGTGTGAAGGATCCGGCGGCGCTCAACGCCAGCCGTACCGGGAGACCATTATCGACCACCGCATGGATTTTGCTGGTCAAGCCGCCGCGTGACCTTCCCATCGACTGCCGCTGGTTCCTGGTGATGCAGGCCCTATGCTGATGAACGTGGACGATCGAGGTGTCGATCATCTGGACAGCGGCATCGTGGGCAGCGGCAAGCTCGTCTATGGTGCGGCCCCAGACACCGGCCCGCCGCCACCTAACGAAGCGGTTGTAGCACGTGGTGTACGGACCAAATGCCTCGGGCAGATCACGCCAGGGTGCTCCGGATCGCAAAACCCAGAAAATTCCATTGAGAACGCGTCGGTCGTTTACCCGGGGAACGCCACGCGGCTTGTTCGGCAGCATCGGCTTGATGGCGGTCCATTCATGATCCGCGAGTTCGTAGCGCATGATTCGAGCCCCCAGTTCGGGAGTTTGAATCACGGAGGTCTGGCCAAGCGCAACGCTTCTGGCCCGACCCCGTTCGGCGCTTGCGGGCTGGAGCCGACATCGACCTGCCGACAATCGCCGATGAAACCGTCGAAAATGACCCCCATACCAAACAGACTGGTCCCGAAAGCTTTGCGGCTGTTTGTACTGGAGAGAAAGCGTGCGATCCGATAAATGAGCGTGGACGGAGGACGCCATGGAAGCGGATGATGTAAGACGGGCTTGGGAAGCTAACGCAGATGCTTGGACGCGACACAGCCGGGCCGGGTATGACATTTATCGAGACGCCCTGAATACACCAGCATTCCTCGCGGCCCTGCCGACAGTCAAGGACTTGAAGGGACTCGATATCGGTTGTGGCGAAGGCAGCAATACGCGGCAAGTGGCTCGTCTCGGGGCGAACATGCACGCGATTGATATAGCGCCCACCTTTATCCGCCACGCAGAGGAAGCCGAGCAAACTGAGCCGCTGGGCATCACCTATCGTACAGGTGACGCTGTGAGTCTGCCCTTTGAGGACGACACGTTCGATTTCGCAACCGCATTCATGTCCCTGATGGACGTGCCCAACCAACGCGCCGCGCTATCAGAAGCCTGTCGAGTGCTCCGACCGGGCGCATTCCTGCAATTTTCGATCCTGCATCCCTGCTTTGTGTCACCGTATCGAAAGACTCTGAAGGATGAGCACGGCCGGCGCGTAGCCATACAGAATGCTGGTTACTTCGACAATATTGACGGCCGTATAGATGCTTTTTGGTTCGAGACCTTGCCGGATGAGCTCCGCCAGCAAGATGGCCCTTTTCGCGTCCCTCGCTTTCATAGAACCCTAAGTCAGTGGGTCGAGATGATCACTATGGCAGGGCTGACTATCGAACAATTCGTCGAACCATGTGCTAGTTTGGAGTTAGCAAGCAAGGAGCCCGTGGTTGCAGACACCCGGATTGCTCCGATGTCACTGATCGTGCGCGTGAAAAAGCCTATGTGAAGCTCAATGGGCGACTGTGCTTTGGTTCGTATTATGGGAGCCGTCAGCGCTTTGGCGTTGCTGACAGCGCCGAAGTTCGAGTGCTTAGTGTGGCAGCTACTTCCGCAATTGGCCGATCGCGTCATTTGCTGCGGTTGCACAAGGGCGGTCGCTATCGGAGAAAAGCGGATATCGCCGACGGTTTATGAGTACGCGGCCTAAATAGATCCGGTGATTACGTCCGGCACATCCAACATCAGTTCGACTTTGCGGCGCGCG
The DNA here is from genome assembly GCF_001982635.1 of Bradyrhizobium mercantei. Lineage (GTDB taxonomy): Bacteria > Pseudomonadota > Alphaproteobacteria > Rhizobiales > Xanthobacteraceae > Bradyrhizobium > Bradyrhizobium mercantei. Next base: position 768,201 of record NZ_MKFI01000001.1, read on the forward strand.
AGATCGCTTCCTTCTCCCACTCGCAGCCGCGCAAAAGAAAACCCGGCACGGTGTGCCGGGTTCAAGTTGGGCCGCCCAATCGGGCAGCTCGGGAGAACTCGTTCGAGGACTTTGCGCCGTGCTCACTTAATCCACGATCTTCCAATCGCCTTTTTCGATCTCAAGAAGTCGGAGGGATTCGAAGGAAAGACCATTGTGGTCCTTCTCGCTCATATTGAATGTGCCATTTGCTCCGACGAGGTCGCGCGTCCGCTCCAGCGCATCCCGCACTTTCTCCTTGTCGAAGCTGCCCGCCCGCTTCACGGCCTCGATGTATAAAAGAACGCCATCGAACGCATTCACGCCAAACGCCGACACGGGCTCCTTGTACTGTGTTTCGTACCGATGCTGGTAATCCATCACTACAGACTTTTGCCGGTCCTCCGCCGGCACCTTGTCGGCCACGATGCCGGCGGCGGCTGGGATCCGGACTCCTTCACCCGCCGCGCCCGTCACTTTCACGAACTCCTTCGAAGCGACGCCGTGCGACTGATACATCGGCAAGCGCATGTCGAGTTGCCTGTAGTTTTTGACGGCTATGACGGCTCCCGATCCGAAGCCCCAGACCAACAGAGCTTGCGCTTGGGGATTGCCTCGGATTTTGGTGAGCTGCACGGTCGTGTCCGTGTCCTTCGCCCCGTAGATCTCGTCCGCGACGATCTGAATTCCATACGCGGGAGCCGCGTTCAATATCTGATCGCGGCCTGCTTTGCCGAAACCAGAATCCTCCGAGAGAAGCGCGACTTTCGTTAGCCCGCGTCGCTTCAGGTCTACGAAAACCTTTTCCGCCGCCATCCGGTCGCTATGGGGCACCTTGAACACCCACTTGCGCACGGGGTTTACGATCACTCCGGCTCCCCCGAACGAAATAAAGGGCATTCCCGTTTTTTCGGCGAGCGGCGCGACGGCCATGCTGGTGGCGGTCGTGCTCCCGCCGATCAGGACATCGACGTTGTCGTTGTCGAGAAGGCGCTTGGCTAAACCTACCGCCCTGTCTGCCGCTCCTCCGTCATCGTAAAGGACCAGCTCGAGCTGTCGCCCAAGAAGGCCCCCGCCTGCATTAATCCGGCCGATTTCGGCTTCCATAGTCTTTTTTGCGGGCTCACCGAGATAGGCAGCCGGGCCGCTGGTGGTGAGGAACGAACCAATCCTTATCGACCGCTCAGCGGCCGCACCGAACTGCGGCGACACGATCAAACCAAGGCCGACGACCACCGAAGCGATAGTCTTAAGGCCTCCGATGAACTTCGGCATGTGTTTCCTCCCTGGACGCACTCTGTGGTGCTCGTGATTGTGAGTTGAATTATCAACTCAATACCCGGAGTTGTCAAACGTCCCCGACGGACTTAGGACCTCACATGCGAACTCATCCCAACACGTGACCTAGGCGGCAAATGGCAAGAGCGCCCGCAAAGAAACTTGAAAAGCCCGGGAAAGGCCCGAAAGAACCGGGTAGGAAGCCACGCGATCCGGAATCGTCCCTTCGCATAGGCGGACGTCTGGCGCTCGACCTCGATCGACACATTCCGGTGCTGCTCGTGTTCCTCTCGAACAAGTTCACCAATGGCACGTCCCAGATCTATCGGAGGCACTTCGGCGTTGGAGTCATCGAGTGGCGGTGCATGGCTCTTCTCATCGTCGAACCCTGGATTTCGCCGAACCGGATCTGTCAGGTCATCGGGCTCGACAAGGCGGCCGTCAGTCGCGCGATCCGTACGCTCGAGGAGAGCGGCCTGGTTCGGGTGCGTTCGAACAGCCAGCGAAGCCGATTTCTAGAGGTTGCACTCACGGAAAAGGGGGCGGCGCTCCACGACAGGATCGTTCAAGTCGCCTTCGAAAGGGAAAGGCGACTGACTGCTGACCTCGGGCCCGAGGAGCGCGAAGTGCTTATCCGGGCGCTGAAAAAGATGCTCGCCCGCATCGACAGCGTAAATGGTCCCATCGTAATTCCACCGGAGAATTGAGCCACGCGACTGCACTCTGGTTCTTTCTAAACTCGGCTGCCTCTGATCAGCATTCTCTAGTCTGAAGCTTCGGTAGAGAAGTTGCTCGCCCCGATTCACGATGGGAAGGCTCTCACGAACATCGAGTGAGTTGACATACCAACTGACTCGCATTAGCGTTTCCCCTGTCAGCCTTCAGAAAAACGGGCGACACGGGATGGAAGAGCCAATCGGAGCTAGGCGACCCTCAGTCGCCTATCGATGAAGCTTACCTCCCGCACCGCGATGACGGCAAAACAGGGAGGACCAGCATGTCGACGGCACCGTTGCAAGCCGAACTGACTTCAGAACCGCTCGTCAGTTGTCCGGTCTCTCGCCTAGATCCTTTTGGGCGCGAATTCCTCACTGACCCCTATCCTTTTCATGGAGAACTCCGAGACGCCGGTCCCGTCGTTTGGCTTGAGCGTTACCAGGTTTGGGGCTTTGCCCGTCACGCCGAAGTGTACGCGGCCATGCAGGACTGGCAGACCTATTCGTCTGCGGCGGGCGTCGGCATAGACGATTTTCGCAAGAACAAGGCGTGGCGACCCCCAAGCCTGCTGCTTGAGGTCGATCCCCCGCTCCACACGCGCACCCGCGCCGTGATGAGCAAGATTCTCAGCCCTGCGGCCATGCGGCGCCTTCGCGATGAGTGGCAAACCAGAGCCGACACGTTGGTGGAGAAGCTCATAGAGCGAGAGACCTTCGACGCCGTGAAGGACCTGGCGAGCGTATTCCCAGTATGGGCATTTCCGGACGCCATCGGGATCGGCATGGAGGGGCGCGAGAACCTCCTGCCCTTCGGCAACATGATCTTTAACTCGTTCGGGCCCCGGAACGAGATCTTCCTGGAGTCGATCAAAGAGGCGGAGCCGGTCGTTGCCTGGATTTATGGAAAGTGTGCGCGTGATGTTCTGGCCCCCGGCAGCTTCGGTGCGCAAGTCTACGACGCACTCGATCGAGGCGAGATTCAGCCCGACGAGGCACCCGTGTTGGTGCGGGCGATGCTCACGGCCGGACTGGATACTACTGTCATCGGCATCGGCTCCTCAATACACGCCTTCGCCCTCTATCCGGAGCAGTGGCAAAAGCTGCGGGAAAACCCGACGCTCATCCGCCCCTCCTTCGATGAATTGCTGCGTTGGGCGTCCCCTGTTCAGACGTTCTTCCGCACGACCACGCGCGACGTGCAGGTCGGCGCAACCATGATCCCGGACGGATCCAAGGTGCTCCTCTTCCTCGGTTCGGCCAATCGCGATCCGCGCAAATGGGAGGACCCCGACAAATTCAACATCACGCGCTCGACGACGGGCCATGTGGGCTTTGGAACGGGCATTCACGGGTGTGTCGGACAGATGGTCGCGCGAATGGAAGCCGAGGTCGTCCTGACGTCGATGATCAAACGCATCAAGTCGATCGAAATCGTCGGCGAACCCGTTCGGCGTCTCAACAATACCCTCCGCTCCTTGTCGAGCCTGCCGGTTCGCGTCACTCCTGCTTGAGGAATCATGCCGAAAATCAGCTACCAATCCCATGATGGCACCGTCGCCGACGTAAACGCCCCCGAGAATATGAGCGTCATGCAGGTCGCAAAGGCGAACGGCGTCGACGGCATCGTGGCCGAATGCGGCGGCTCGGCCATGTGTGCCACCTGCCACGTATACGTTGCGGAGGATTTCCTTGACCGCCTGCCGGTGATGAATGCGGTCGAGGACGAAATGCTCGACTGCACGGCGACCGAGAGAAAGCCCAGCAGTCGCCTCTCTTGTCAGATCAAGCTGACTCCCGATCTCGACGGAATCGTAATCCATGTGCCCGAGCGCCAGACATGAGCCCGGCACCTATCGTGATCCTGGGCGGCGGCCATGCCGGCGCCCAGCTCGCCGCATCCCTACGCGAGGAGGGCTATGACGGTTCGATAGCCATAGTCAACGGCGAAGGCGTGGCGCCGTACCAAAGGCCGCCCCTCTCGAAGGGGTACATCCACGGGGATATTCCTGCCGAGGCCCTCTCGCTGCGCGCTCAATCATTCTTCAATACCAAGCGCATCGATATAGTGAACCAAGCAGCGGTCTCGATCGACCGCGCTCTACGAAACGTTCGCCTCACTTCGGGCCAGGCGCTCGAATACTCGCACTTGATTCTTGCGACCGGATCGCGGTCCCGAACCTTGGAGTTGCCCGGAAGCGGGCTCCAGGGCTCGCACGAACTGCGCACGCTCGAAGATGCATCCAGAATCCGAGCTGACCTCCAATCTTGCCGCAGCGCCTTGGTGATCGGAGCAGGCTTCATCGGTCTGGAGTTTGCTGCCGCAGCCCGGAAAAAAAATATCGAGGTGAACGTCATCGAATTGGCGGACCGCCCTATGGCGCGCTCGCTTTCGCCGAAAATGTCGGACTTCTTTCGTGATGCCCACCGAGACACAGGATCTCAGTTCCACTTCGGAAGACGCGTCAACGAACTAAGAGGTTGGCAAGGGCATGTGACAGAAGCAGTCCTGGACGATGGACGTGCAATCGCAGCCGATATCGTCCTGGTAGGCATCGGAGTGGTGGCGGACGACCGATTGGCTCGCGACGCAGGTCTCGTCTGCGAGGACGGCATCGTCGTCGACGAAGCACTGCTGACTTCGGACCCCAGGATTTCCGCGATCGGCGATTGCGCCCGGCACCCCAATCCTTTTGCGAGAGCGACGATCCGGCTGGAATCGGTTCAGAACGCCGTGGATCAAGCAAAATGCGTCGCGCGCAGACTGGTTGGGAAGCCGGAACCCTTCCATAGCTTGCCATGGTTTTGGAGCGACCAGGGCAGTCTCAAACTTCAGATCGCCGGGCTCGTCCGAGGCTGCGATACGTTCGTCTCACGCGGCGATCCCAAATCATCTGCATTCTCGGTATTCGGCTTTGCCGATGGTGCGCTGCGATGCGTTGAATCCGTGAACCGGGCTGGCGACCACATGGCCGCCAGAAGGCTCTTGGATGCCGGCTGCGCGATCAGCACTGAAGAAGCAGGAGACACGGCCTTCGACCTGAAGGCGGCCGTGCGGCGGGCCGCCGTTTCCGCTTGAGGGCGCTTCCTTTCAAGGATCGAAACCTAGTCCGCCGCGCCGCTGCCTTCCATGTCGAATACGCCGCCGAGCCGCGGGTCGCGCGCTTTGACGGCGGGATATTTGCCGACAAGCTAACTCCTTGAGGAACGATGCCGGCCCTGAGGTTTCCGACGAAGACCATGTCATCACGTCGAAATCCACATTCGCGGCAGGACACAGCTTCCTCGACAGCCCGGACGATAAGTGGCTCAAGCGCATCTTCGAGAGCTTGCCGAACGCGGAGTGCGGCCATCCGATTAGGTAAGCCTCCATGTTTTCGTCCATTCGATCGAGCTCGTAATCAATTGGCGGCAAGCAGGCTGACGAGATGCCGGGCGTCGCCGAGATCATCGAGGTTCTCGATCATCTGGGCGATTGCTTGCCCCCTCGCCTCTGCGTTCTTGATCGGTGAATAGCGTACGCAGTCTTCGAACCGGCGCTGGTGCGCCGCGGCACTCAATGGACTGTCCGGGAATCCATCGGGGTGGTCCAGTTTCAAGCAGAAGGACTCGCCGGACACAGTCGTGATGTCGAGATCAACGGCGGTATGTCCTCGGGCATCCAGCGTCGGGGCGGCTCGCACTTCCACGCTCCTTGCGAGCTTCATGATCTCATCCCGGCCGACCGACTCGGGCGTGAAATGATTGAGCTCCGAGGAGCCATGGAGCAATGCGTTTGCCACGCAAAATTGTACGCTGAACTGCGCGTTGACGCGCGGGTTCTCGCCGACGACGAACTGGTGTCCAACCAGCTTGTGGGCATATGGCGGCACCCGGACCGAGATCGAGCTTACGTGATCCGCACGAACGCCGTGCTTCTGAACTGCCTCGAGAGTCAGTTGCGTGATGCCTTGCGTCAAACCGCAGCTAGGGAACTGCTTGAAGACGGTCCGCTCGAGTCGAAAATCCTTGCCCAGCGCGTGCGTAAAGCGGTCGTCTTTCGCGTCGCCCGCGAAAAGCCGGCGGTAACCGTAGACGCCCTCCAGGAAGTTTGCCGGGCCGGTGATGCCGACGGCGGCCAAGTCGGCACAAAGCACTCCGGACTCGGCTACCCATCCTTGGATGACCCGCACGGCGAGTGAACCGTCGACATTGCTCTGGAAGCTGCCGCCCGCTCGATTGAATGCTAATGCAAGTGCCTGAAGCGTCTGGTGGGGCGGGAGCCGCCTAATTCGACACGCGGTTGCCGCTGCTGCAAACACGCCGGCGACCCCGGTGGGATCGAAGCCATGATACTCCGCCTCCGATAGATTGAAACGCGATCCGATCTCGGCGCCGACCGCGATTGCGGCAAGTAGATCACGCCCCTCGCAACCGCCCATGCTTTCGGCCATGGCGAGTGCCACCGGCACGATCGACGAGCCCATATGCAGACCCGGCGCCATTGCGTCGCAATAGTCGAGTGCGCGACAGACTACCCCGTTGGCCAAAGCCGCGGCGCGTGTCGGGACTTTGCCCCCTGTGAAAAAGACCGTGGCTTCGCTCTTACCACCTGCCTCGAGCACATATTTTTGGACTTCGCGGCAACCCTGCTCGGAAGCGCCAGCCATTCCCGTTCCGATCACGGCAAGCACGATCTGCTTCACGATCGTACGAGCGCTTTCGGAAAATTCCTCGAAGCTCGTCTTCGAAACGAAATCGGCCAGTCTCTGTTCGCTGCTCATATACGTTCTCCTACACGTCTTGGAAGTGCATCTTCAGAGGTCGTCTCCCCGTGACCGCCGAAGCATCCGCTTTCAGCGCCTTCTGTCTCTCAACTCATCACGCAAGCGCTTGGCGTACGAGGAGCGTTCACATGCCAAGATACGCGCGCCGGACATCGTCGTTCGCGAGCAGCTCATGGCCGCGGCCCTCCAGCGTCACTTTGCCGGTCTCCAACACGTAAGCGTAGTCGGCGATGGAAAGCGCCGCACGTGCGTTCTGCTCGACCAATAGAATCGTCATCCCGCTCTGCTTCAAGGTCCGAATGATTCGGAAGATTTCCTCCACGATCAGCGGCGCCAATCCCATGGATGGTTCATCCAGCAGGAGCAGTTTCGGTTTACCCATGAGAGCCCGGCCGAGCGCCAACATCTGCTGCTGACCGCCCGACAGGGTCCCCGCCGGTAACGCGCGCTTCTCGCGCAGAATCGGGAAAAGCTCGTAAACCTCGCTCAACCCAGAGGCGATCTCCTTGCCAGGCCGCGTATACGCACCCATGACCAGATTATCTTCGATCGACATTGGGCCAAACACCTGCCGACCCTCCGGCGAATGGCAGATTCCCCACCTGACTCGCGCGGCGGACCGGACCGAGGTGATGGCCTCTTTTCCGAAATGAATGGCCCCTGCACTCGCCGGCCGGACTCCCGAAATGCATCGCAAGAGCGTCGTCTTGCCTGCGCCATTGGCGCCGATCAGGGCAACGAGTTCACCTTCCCCCACCGTAATGGAAACGCCGTGGAGCACCTGGATCTGACCATAGCGAGTCCGAAGATCACGTATCTGAAGGAGATCCCGTCCGGCACGCGGCGCCGCCGAGATCGCGACGACGGAGCCGAAATCCTTCTCGGCACCGCGCCCATCCGACGCAGGTAGAAGCGGCGTAATGCGTTGTTGCAGCAGGGTCATCTTTCCCGCAGGGCCCGAATGACTTAACGGATCGACGTGGGCCTCGAAGGCCGCATCGATCTCGACCCAGTCGGCGGACGTAAAGATCTTACGCGCGAGCGCAAAAGTTACTTCCTCCTCCAGCTTCATGTGTGCATCGAGATGAGCGCGAAAACGTTCGATGGCTTCGGCAAGGGCTTGCCCGCAGCCGTGCTCAGGCTCTGCCTTGATAAGAGCGCGGATCAAAGCCAGTTTTTGCGGACTGGCTTCGTGGTCGCCGCGAAGCTTCGCAAGAATCTCGCCGGCCTCCTCCGATCGTTCGCGCAACCGAGCGAAGAGTTGATCGTCCTCCTTCGGATGATGAAAACGTCCAGTGAACTGTTCGAAATAGTCGAGGATGAGCTCGACCGTATGCGCGTCGTGAGCATCCCAACTCTCCCTGAGGCGAGCGCCGAGCATTGAAAGCGCGGTGGCAAGCTGCCACATCGTGCGATGCTCGTTTCGGATGATGTCAAGGGACCGCATCTCAGGTCTCGCCCACTTCACTGCCGAGGTAGGCCGCGATAACGTCACGGTTGATGCGGATTTCGTCGGGGGTCCCCTCGGCAAGGCGCTTCCCGTGGTCGAGCACCAATATACGTTCTGAGATGCTCATGACGAGCCTCATATCATGTTCGACGAGAACGACGGTGATGCCGGACTTCGCGAGCCTGACGATCAGCTCCTCGATTTCATGCGTTTCGGTATGATTCAGACCCGCAGCCGGTTCGTCTAGGAGGAGCAGCTTCGGCTCCATCGCGAGCGCACGAGCGATTTCGAGACGTTTCAGAGCTCCATAGGGCATCGCACTGGCATCGGCCGCGACGAATTTCTTGCACCCGACAAAGGTGAGCAATTCGGCGGCCTTCATCCGACAGGCCCTGTCGGATTGGCGCAGGCCCGGCGCCCTGATCATGCCGGCGAGCAGGCTCGAATTGAGGTTGAGATGAGCCCCCACCATGACGTTCTCGACGGCGCTCAGATTCATGCAGACCTGCAGGTTCTGAAACGTACGGCTCAACCCGCGGCTCGCGAGGATATTTGACGAAATGCCTGAAATTTCCTCGCCCGCGAGCGAGATCGATCCCGCCGAGGGAACGTAAAGGCCGGTGATCAAATTAAACAGCGTCGTCTTGCCCGCTCCGTTCGGTCCAATGACGGCGTAGACGCCCCCTCGCGGGATCTCGAACGAGACGTCCTCGATAGCATGGACGCCCCCGAAGCTTTTCGATAGGTGCGATACCTTTAGCATTCAACCCTCCGGACGCCGGAACAGGCCCGCAAGGCTGGGTACGATACCGCGCGGCAGAAAAATCATCGTGACGACCAGGATTACGCCGAACGCAATGGTCTCCCATCCTTCGAAGCTCGCGAGAACCTGCGGAAGAAGGCTCAGCAGGACGGCTCCGAACACGGCACCCCAAACCGATGCCATGCCTCCGACTACCACCATCGTGACCAGCTCAACCGAATGCGGGAACGCAGCTATCCCCGGCGTGATGAAGCCCAAGTAGTGCGCCGAGAGACTTCCTATGATGGCCGCGTAGGACGCCGACAGAACGAAGACTCGCGTTTTGAAGCTTGCGGTGTCGATGCCCATGGCCCGCGCCGCGACCTCCGAACCGTGCAAAGCCTGGAGAGCCCGGCCTGCCGGCGAGTCGACGAGGTTCTGGGCAAGCACAATCGTGACGACCAACAAAGCGGCAAATATCCAGTACCATTGCCTCTCACCGGACGGCTGCCAGCCGAACATCACGAAGTCCCCGACTGACATACCGTCCGGACCTCCAGTCCACACGGTCTCGTTCGTGATGACGATCGAGATGATGATGCCCAGCCCCAGTGTAGCCATCGCCAGGTAGTGCCCTTTGAAGCGCAGGATCAAGCCGGCGATGACCCAGGCGAGAACGCCCGCCGCGATCGCAGAAACCACAAGGGCCAGGCCGGGATGAATGTCCCAGCGGGATGTCAAAATGGCCGACCCATAAGCTCCGAGACCTACGAATCCTGCATGACCGAGACTGATCTGCCCCGTGTAACCGATCAACAAGTTCAACGTGATGGCAAGCACGGCATTGATCGCGATCCGGATCGCGACGTCCAGGTAGAATGCGTTCGGCAAGAACACCGGCAGGACCATGAGAACGACTGTCACGGCGAGAAGCCCCGGAGCTCTGCTCCGCGGCGCAAGAACATCCGGTAGGGAACCGCTTGTGCTCATACCCGATCCGTCTGCCTGGCGCCGAACAAGCCCTGAGGTCTAAGGCCAAGGATCAGAAGCGCGAGAACGAAAGATACCGCATCCTTGTATGCGGACGACGCGTAGCCGGCGGTCATCGACTCGAGAAGGCCCAGCAGAAGCCCGCCCAGGACGGCGCCCACCCCGCTCCCAAGGCCGCCCAGCGTCGCCGCGACGAACCCCTTCAGCCCGAGCATGCCGCCCGAATCGTAGGAGGTCGTCGCAATCGGTGCGACAAGAATGCCGCCAACGGCGCCGATCGCGGCCGACAGAACGAAGCTCAGCATTAAGACGGTGCGGGTGTCGACACCAACGAGCTCGGCGGCAAGCCGATTGTAGGCCGCGGCCAGCATGCCTTTACCGATGCGCGTGCGGCCGAAGAAGAAACTTAGGCCCACGACGAGAAGCGCGGAAACACAGAGGATCCAGATGCTCTGAGGCAGGATGGTCGCTCCAAAGACCGCAATGGGCTTGTCTCCGGAGAATGCAGGCAAGGAATGGTTGGCCTTTCCGAACGTGACCTGGACGATGCCTCGCAATATCATCGCAACTCCAAGCGTTATGATGATGAGACTGACCACGTCCGAGCCGCTTGCAGGTTCGACGACGAGCTTTTCGATGATAAGACCGACTAGTGCGATGGCTACCACGCTCAAAAGCGCAGCGAGCGGCAACGGGATGCCCGCCGCCGTCAAGAATGCCCCTGCCATGCCCCCCAGCATCATGAACTCGCCTTGCGCGAAATTGATCACACCCGAGGCATTGTAGATGATCGAAAACCCGAGCGCGGCGAGTGCGTAGATCGCTCCAACGGTCAGTCCGGAAGATACGAATTGCAAGAATTGAGACATGCCCGTCCTTTGCCGCAATGGCTGCGCGTTTAGTTGCCAGCAACGCGAATGTCGAAGGTCGCCTCGGTCTTGCTCTTGATTTCGTCGAGGGTAACTCCATCCGCGATTTCGACGAGCCGCATGACGTTCGAGCCGATCTTGTCGATCTGGAAGACACCAAGATCGGTGATGACCATATCCACGACCCTCGATCCCGTTAGAGGGAGACCGCAGTCGCGGAGCAGCTTCGGCCCGTCCTTGCTCACGTGTTCCATGACCACGATGACTTTTCTCACGCCCGCGACCAGATCCATCGCTCCCCCCATTCCCTTGACGATCTTGCCGGGAATGGCCCAATTGGCGAGGTCTCCGTTCTGCGCCACCTGAAGGGCGCCCAGGATGGACAGGTCAATGTGTCCGCCACGGATCATGGCGAACGACTCTGCCGATGAGAAATAGCTGGTCGTCGGCAGTTCCGTGATGGTTTGCTTGCCGGCATTGATCACATCGGCGTCCTCGTCCCCTTCGTAAGGAAACGGTCCCATCCCGAGCATGCCGTTTTCGCTCTGCAATTGCACCTTCATCCCTGCGGGAATGAAGTTCGGTACGAGTGTGGGAATTCCGATACCCAGATTGACGTACAAGCCCTCGCGCAGCTCTTTGGCGGCACGGGCGGCTATCTGATCGCGGGTCCAGGGCATCTGATCTCCGTTCCGTCAGTGGCTAAGCATTCGGTCGTTTGCGCACGGTACGCTGCTCTATGTGCTTGGCGACGTTCGGAACATGAACGATACGATCAACATAGATTCCCGGCGTATGAATTGAATCCGGATCGAGCGCTCCTGGCTCGAGCAGATGCTCGACTTGCACGACGGTCACGCCGCCGGCCGTCGCCATGATCGGATTGAAGTTGCGTGCGGCCTTGCGAAAGACGAGGTTTCCCTCAGTGTCCGCCTTCCATGCGTGGACAAGCGAGACGTCGGCGCGGAGCCCCAGTTCCATCAGATACTTCTCGCCGCCGAATTCGCGAACTTCTTTGCCCTCGGCGATGACGGTACCCACACCGGTCCTGGTGTAGAATGCAGGAACTCCGGCCCCTCCCGCTCGAATTCGCTCCGCCAGGGTCCCTTGCGGATTGAATTCGAGCTCCAGCTCACCCGAGAGATACTGTTGAGCGAAACGCTTGTTCTCGCCCACATAGGAGGAGATCATCTTCCTGATCTGCCTCGTCTCGAGCAAGATGCCGAGACCCACCCCGTCCACGCCGGCGTTGTTGGAAATGACCGTGAGGTTCCTTGCGCCCGTTTCCTTCACGGCCTCGATGAGTGCTCCAGGGACCCCACAGAGCCCGAATCCGCCTGCCATCAGCGTCGTGCCGTCATTCACCAGGCCATCAATGGCGTCACGTGCGTTCTCGAACACTTTACCCATTGAGCACCAATCCGCATGTTTCGATAAGACGTTCCAAACGATGAACTTTCAGTCCGCCAGGCTCCAAGCTCCCGAGCTCACCTCGACCATTCGGAAGGCGGTTGAATCGGGCCTCAAGACGCCTTGAGATCACACGGCCTTGCTGACGGTCGTTCGACATTCGCCGAATCCGATCCGACCCCGTCCTTCTGCCTCGCACCAAGCGCTCATGATCACAGTGTCGCCGTCCTCAAGGAAAATCCTCGTCTCGCCGGACGGCAGCGACACCGGCGAGCTGCCTCCCTCACTGAGCTCCAAGAGGCACCCTCTCGACTCCGGCGCAGGTCCGGATATCGTTCCTGTGCCCAAAAGATCACCGGGCTGCAGATTGCATCCGTTCGATGTCTGGTGCGCGACGACCTGCGCGATGGTCCAGTAGGCATCTGCGTAGTTCGACAGGGAGAGGCGAGCCGGCGGCAACCCGCGCGCGCGCATGGCCGCGCTCAGTAGGTGGATCGAAACCTTGATATCGATCGCGCCCCGCGTCGCGTCGTTGGATGATGTCAGGTGTGGCAAGGAAGCCGGATCTCCGTCTGGTCTGCGATGGGGCCTACGATAGGGATCGAGAGCATCAAAACTTACGACCCAAGGCGAGATCGACGTCGCGAAGCTCTTCGCCAAGAACGGTCCAAGCGGCTGATACTCCCATGACTGGATGTCTCTGGCGGACCAGTCGTTGAGCAGGCAGACGCCGAAAAGATGGTCCTCGACGCGGTCGATCGGAATTGGCGTGCCTAGTGTGTTACCCGCCCCGACAAATACTCCGAGCTCGGCTTCGTAGTCGAGCCGTCGGCAATCCGAATAGATCGGATCGGCGGATCCCGGCGTGAGGATCTGTCCTCTCGGGCGAACGACAGGTTGCTCAGAAAGAAGGATCGAAGACGTCCTTCCCTGATACCCAACGGGAAGCCAGCGGTAGTTGGGCAAGATCGGATTTTCCGGCCTGAACAGTTTTCCTACGTTCGTGGCGTGATGGATGGAACAGTAGAAGTCCGAAAAATCGCCGATCCGGGCAGGCATCTTGAATTCAACTTCACGAAGGCCAATCAAGGCGCCCGCAACGCGCTTTCTCTGCGGAAAATCGTGCTGCAGGATTCGCGAAAGATTTCTGCGCAAGGCTCGCTGTGCGCGACGTCCTGCAGCCATGAACTCGTTCAAGCTCGACGACGAGACAAGATTGATCGCGGCCAGTCCTGGCTCGTTCAGATGAGGTGAAAGGCAAGACGCAGACAGATCGATCAGAGAATCACCTATCGCGATTCCTGCCCGAAACTGCTCGTCGGAGCCGGCCCTACGGAAGACCGCGACCGGTAGATTTTGAATGGGGAAGTCACCATTCTTATCATTCGCCGCTTCGACCCAGCTCCGCAGCTCTGGATCATGCGTTTGATCGAGATCGTACGTCGCTTCTGTCATCTTCAATCCTCGGTCGATGAGCCGCGGGCGCGGCTAATAGCCTCGCGAAGTACGCCCCTGTCACCGACATGGTTCGCAAGGATAAGCACTAGCTTGCAGTTCATCAGTTCGGCCGCCTCTTCCGTCATGTCCCGCTGCGAGTCGATTAGCTCCTGATAGAATCCGTCCGGATCAGCGATGTTAGGCTTTGTGAGCAAATCCATTTCACCCCCTGCAGCATCTGATGGCGCGGGCCAGCGCCTTCCTGATATTGTCGGCGTCGAATTGGCGCCAGCGCGCCGCGACATACTGATCCGGCCGGATCAGATAGGTGGTTCCGGGGCGACCGTCGTAGCGCGCGCAGAGAATGCCCCGGCAATCTTCGATATCGCGCCCGACCACGAGAATGCTCGCCTTGACCAGGCCATGAGCGATCGTCTCCAGGTCGGGAGAGACGCCAAACGTCAGCACTACAAAGCCATTCCCGAGCTGGTTCAGCAACCAAGCCTCTTCGGCATTCCGACGGATCGGCGCGTCTTCGCAATTCGTACCGGGGGCCAACCTGCTGTCGAAGACATCTTCGTCCGGCGTGTTCAGCGACGAGTTCACATAGGGCGTGGGGCGCGATAGGCGCCCGGAGTTAAGCAACGGGCGGGCGAATTCGTTATTCGCCGCAAGTTCCAATACCGCATCTCGATAGCGCCGACTGGTCGCGCTCTTAGGCGTGATGAAATCCGTCGAACGTGTGGAATTGAGGAGATTGTCGTCTGCGGCGACGCCGCGCTCCTCATTGTAGGAGTCTATTAGGCCGATTGGCGCCTCCCCATCGATGATTAGCCTCAACTTCCAACCGAGATTGTCGATGTCCTGCACGCCAGTGTTGGCCCCCCTGCCCCCAAATGGAGAAACCTGGTGCGCGGAATCGCCCGCGAAAAGGACTCGACCGTACCGGAAATCGTCGATCCGGCGGCAGGCAAACTGATAGATGGACACCCACTCGAGCTCGAAGTTGTGTTCATCGCCGAGCATCGCCCGGATGCGCGGAATGACCCGCTCCGGCTTCCTCTCCTCATCGGGATCGGCATCCTGTCCGAGTTGAAAATCGATGCGCCAGACGTCGCTTGCCTGCCTGTGCAGCAGTGCCGACTGATTGCGGTGGAATGGCGGATCGAACCAGAACCAGCGCTCCGGCGGAAATCCTGCCTTCATCACGACGTCGGCGATGAGGAAGCGATCCTGAAAGGCCTGCCCCGAAAATTTCGCGCCGACCATCTCGCGAACGTCGCTGTTGGCGCCATCGCAAGCCACGACCCAGTCGGCAGTCAAACTAAATTCGCCGTCTGGCGTCTCTACCGATAGAACCACGTGATCGTTCGCCTGCTTCAGGCCCACGACCTTGTGCTTCCAACGCACGTCGACCAAGGGCTGTCGGCCGATCTCTTCGATCAGCGATTCCTCGAGGTAGTACTGCTGGAGGTTGATCATCGCCGGCATTTTGTGATCAGTCTCAGGCAACAGATCGAACTGATAGCGAAGCTCGTTCCGGAAGAAGACCTTGCCGACTTTCCAACTCACGCCCTTTTCGACCACACGATCAGCGCAGCCGAGACGATCCCACACCTCCAGCGACCGCTTGGCATAGGCCAGCGCCCGCGACCCGACCGATACGGTGTCGTTGTCGTCGAGCACGACGGCAGAAATCCCGCGCGAAGCGAATTCCAAAGCAGCAGTGAGCCCAATCGGGCCAGCTCCAACGACCACTACCGCATGTCGATTAGGGACCGCCCCACTCTGCTCGGGCGACGGCCGGTACTCGAATTTCGGAAACTTGTAGGTTTTGAGCATCGCCGTCCCTACGCCGCGCGCTCGCATCCGGGACGCGCGCACGGCACGTCCCCATAATCAGAAACCAAGATCGAGATATGCCCGAGCCGGTTTTGCGGGAAGCTTTCGGAACCCGCCATTCGCCTCGGCCCCCGCATCACGTCGTTCATCCGCTTCATCCCTTACGGAGCAGCGCGCTGGGCTTGCGAATGTTTCGCAAGACGCAACGCCTCCACCTACTTTATAACCGTTGTTATGAGTTTCATAACCATTGTTATGATCTGAGTCAACTCAAGCGCGCGGCCTTGCGACACCGCTCCCGAGCTACTAACATCGACACACCCCATTCAGAAAAGAGCTCCTCGAATGAGCGACCCCGTTTCGGCTGATAAGACGGCCGAATCCGACGACGCCGAGCTGGTAAGATTGAGAGATTTCTTGCCCTACAAGCTGGTTGTCCTAGCCGACCAAATATCGAGATCTCTCTCGGAGCTCTACGAGGAGAGGTTCGGGCTGACCAGACAGGAGTGGCGCGTCCTAGCGGCACTGGCCGACAATGGCTCCATATCGTCGTTGGACGTATCGAAGTATTCGACCCTCGATGCCATGGCGGTGAGCCGCGCGTCGTCGTTGCTCGAAGAGAAGGGCTACATCGTACGCGAGCAATCGCCCGATGACGGTAGGCTAAAGGTCCTTCAGTCGACCCGCTCGGGGCGAGCCCTGTATCGGAAGATCATGCCGTTGGCAATTGACCGCGAGAGGTATCTGACAGAGCCACTGTCCCGAGCGGAACGGGAAAGCTTCGAGAGGACGATCGATAAATTGCTGACGCGCGCGCGCACGCTCGCCAGTAGCAGCGAGGCCGAACATCCACCGCAAGCGCGGCCTTCCCGAAGGACGCCTTCAGGACGACGGTAAGTTGGCCGTCGCGGGATCCGGCGGACCGCCCCCAACAGTTTTGCCGCCTACACGATGCGGTGTCCTCGCAGCACGATGGAAAGGACGGGATCGCCCACGCCGGCTACCTGAGCGCCTCTCAGTGCAATACTCGTATGGGCTCTCTCAAAGGACGCCTCGTCGGGAAAGGACAGTTCCTCAACGCCCTCGAACGATCGTTCCTGCGACTCCAGCGATTTCGGTCCTTTCGGACTGTGCTCTATGACGATGCGCTGAATGTAACCAACCTCCTTCGGCAAGTTCGTTGCGAAGGCCACCCCATTGCGCCACCATTCCGCATGGAACGTAGCCGCATCCACCTCTGACCTGCGCCTGTTCAGCGACAACAGTCTTATCGGTGCCGCCTCGATGCTCGCTGGGACCACGATATTCGCGACCGTGGTCGCTAGCTCCAGGCGTTCGACGAATTTTCCCTCGTCTTCCACCAGCGCTTCTACTTTGGCTGGCGTAAATCCCGCTGCGATTGCCGGGATATCGTCGAAAACAAGTAGTGCGATGCCGTCAATCTCAAGCCCGGTACCCGGCATCCGACGTGCTTTCCCATCACCCGATCCGATCGCGTCCAATTGCACATACCCGCGAAGCCCCCGAACGCTTGCGGCGAGCGGACCATGGACGTCTCGCCAGTGCTTTTGGAATCCGCCGATCGAGAGCGTATTCTTCCTCTGCAAGAAGACCATCCTGTCTATCATGTAAGCCGACTCCAGATCGAGGTTTGCTGGGCTTTACGACGGCCCCGTCGTGCCGTCAGTCCGCCGCAACCAGCAGGTTATGTTGGTGAACCGATTTCGCGACAGCCGTTTTTTCTCGATTGACAGGCGAATTTTTGTCACCAATATTTTTGGATGATCTCCGATGGACTGCTGAATGGTATCCGCACCTTCGTCTCCGCTGCGGAAGCAGGGAGCTTCGCCGTCGCGTCGGAAAGGCTCGGCCTGTCGCGGTCGGCGACCAGCAAAAGCATTGCGCGGCTCGAGGAGCGTCTTGGCGTCCAACTATTCAACAGGACGACCAGAAGCCTTGGCCTGACCGAACAGGGTCAGGCATTCTACGAGAAGTGCGCCCGTGCACTTGCCGATCTCCAGGCTGCCGAATTAAGCCTCGTCTCGGGTAGGCAAGTCCCTGCGGGCAAGCTGCGGGTGGACCTTCCGGTCGTGTTCGGACGACAATGTGTAATGCCGGCGCTGCTCGATGTCGTACAGCGATATCCTGAGATCCAACTTGACGTAACGTTCAACAATCGCCGCGTAGACCTAATCGAGGAAGGATACGATCTCGTCATTCGCATCGGCCATCTCGACGACAGCACCAGCCTGGTTGCGCGGCGGCTCGGCGTACAGACGATGGCAATCTGCGCTGCGCCATCCTACGCCCGACAGCGCGGTCTTCCTCGCACTCCCGACGAAATCGAAAGCCACGACTGCATCATCTACTACTATGGTGGGCGGAATAGCCCCTGGTTCTTTCCCGGCGCGGACGGTCAGTCGCAGCTGAAACACATTTCGGGCCGCTTGCGTCTCGGAAGCGGCGATGCCATCGCTGACGCGGCGCTTGCCGGCCGGGGGATTGCGCAGTTGCCGACCTGGTTGATCGCCCCCCATCTGAAATCCGGATCGCTCGTAGTCTCGATGCCGGACTGCGTCTGCGCAGGACTACCCATTCACGCGCTCTGGCCCCAGGGGCGGCAGCTAACGCCGAAGGTCAGGGTTGTGGTCGACGAGTTGGCGGCTCGCTTCTTGCCGGTCCCGCCGTGGGAGGTCGATCTCCCTATGGTCGAAAGCTAGGCCTTCCTCGCCACTAGCGAATTTCAGTCAACAGAGAGTGTCAGTCCAAAGCTCTGGACAGGATTATTGCGCCCAATATTTTCGCCGCTGATGTTCACGAGGTTACTTGGGCGGCGCAATCGGCGATGCACGGTTGAGCTCGAGCCCTCTCCGCAATCTTCAGATCGATCGGATTGCTCAGCTTATGACGCCATATGACCAGATTGACCGGCTCTCCGCTCGGGGTAGACATTTCCGATGAGGTACGTCGCTCTCGCAAACGGTTTCGGCATCGAGAACCTAACGATCCGATCTGGATCGAAACCGACACCGAAAGTCGATGAGGTTCTGGTCCGGATGAGGGCTGCAGCTCTCAATTTCGTCGATCTGGCGACAATCAAGGGCAGGCTTGATCCCAAATTGACCCTTCCGTTCGTTCCGGTCGCGGATGGCAGCGGATCGATCGAGGAAGTCGGATCCGCTGTTCACGATTTCAAACCAGGAGATCGTGTCGCCACTCTCTACATTCCCTCTTGGGCCAGCGGACGTTACAAGCACGAACATATCGACCTTTCGAATCGCCCGGGAGCGGGAAGCGTTGCGGGACAGCTCGCCGAATACAAGATCTTCCGGCCGAATGAGCTGATCCGAATACCAGAGTCGATCAGCCTGACCGAGGCGGCCACGCTGCCAATCGCGGGATTGACCGCCTGGAACGCACTCGCTTACGGCGCGATCAAGGCCGGCAACACGGTTCTTCTGCACGGAACGGGCGGGGTCTCGATCTTCGCTCTCCAATTCGCGAAGGCGCAGGGAGCCAAAGTCATCATTACGTCGGGAGACGACGCAAAGCTCGAGCGCGCCTCACGCTTAGGGGCGGACGAAGCAATCAATTACCGAACTCATCCTGACATCGGCGAAGAGGTGTCGCGACTGACGGATGGCCGGGGCGTCGACCTCGTCGTGGAGACGATCGGCGGCCGTAACGTAGCACGGAGCATGATTGCGGTAAGGCCCGAGGGGAGCATATCGATTGTGGGATTTCTCGACGGGGTCGAGGCCCCCATCGATCTCATCTCGCTCAACCTGCGGCGGCTGTCCGTCCGAGGTATCAGCGTCGGAAGTACCGACGATTTTCGCGACATGCTCGCGGCCATTGCCGCCAACCGCATCAAGCCAGTGGTCGACGCCGAGTTCGATCTCGAAAAGACAAAGGACGCGTTCAGATATCTGGAAGCCGGGAAGCACTTCGGGAAGGTCGTTATCACCTTCTAGTCGCCCGTACGAAAGGCATGCCGCCGTCTCATGGACTGCGCTCGACGACTTACGACGCTCGACGCCCTTCCGACCGATGCCAGAGTCAGCGAAGGGCTCGCCGGCGCGAGAGACAACAGGCAAGTTGAAAGGTCCACATCGCTGCCGGCGTCGCTTGTGGCCCTGATCTCAAAAGACGTCGCTGTAAGGAGGGAAGAAGATGGATTTGGGTATTCGCGGCCGTAAGGCCATCGTCGCAGGTGCCAGCGCCGGTCTCGGCAAAAGCAGCGCCTTAGCCCTTGCGCGCGAAGGCGTCGAAGTTCTGATCTCGGCTCGCAACAAGGACAGGTTGGTTGCCGCCGCGGCCGAGATCGAAGACAAAGCGAAGATTCCGGTAAAATGGGTGGTCGCCGATCACAGCACCCCAGAAGGTCGAGCACGATTGCTTGCCTCGCTTCCCGAGCCAGATATCCTGGTTATCACTTGTTCTCCGCCTAAGTGGACGCCGGACTTCCGAGAAGTCACCGTGGACGATTGGCAGCAGGCCCTGGCAACCGGAATGATCGGTCCCATCGAGCTCATGAAGAGCACTATCGATGGTATGCGATCACGAAAATGGGGTCGGATCGTCAATATCATGACGCTTGCGGCCCGTGCACCGATCGACTTCCGCCTCTTGTCGGGCCCGCCACGGTCGGGACTGGCGAACTACACGGTAGCCATGGCAAGATCTCTGGCCAAGGACAACGTGATCCTGAACAACATTCTACCGGGAATGCACCATACCGGCGGGATCCGGGACCGATTTCGGGCGGACAGACCGGGCAATACCGATTCCTATGAGGCGGAAGTCCAGAAGATCATCGACATCCTGCGCATCCCCGCCGGCAGATTCGGCGAAGCCGACGACGTCGGTGCGTTCTGCGCCCTCTTCTGTAGCGAGTTCGCGAACTACACCATCGGTCAGAGCCTGATCATCGACGGCGGCGTTCACAACTCGCTTTTCTGAGACGAACGAGTCCGCGATCCCGCCCATTGGAGCATCGCTATGCTCCCTCACGACCTCGGCGTTGCGACCGCACGCCGAGGGCCTTCTCGAGACAATCCAGCGCCTGCATAACGATGCGCGTTTGCTGTACTCCCATTGAGCCACGCATCCTTTCCTCGAACCGAGCCATGTCCGGCACTATCGCGTCGTACGCTTTTCGACCAGCGGCGGTGAGCTGCAATGTTTCGAACCTGCGATCCTGTTCGGTCTCGAGTCGGCTCAGCCAACGGCGGAGCTCGAGATCTCTGACCGCGCGACTGACCTTCGCTTTGTGCATGGCGGAATGGGCGCCGATCTCGGTCGCCGTCAGGCGGTCGAATTGCCCGAGCGTTGAGAGCACTCGCCACTGCGGAATGGTCAGTCCGAACTTCTTCGAATAGACACCCTTCAGCCGCTCCGAAACTGCAGTCCCGAGCCGGTTCAGCCGATATGGAATGAACTCCTCGAGAACCAATTTCTTCATCCTCCCTCCTTTCGCGCAACGCCCACGGACCTAACGCCGCAATCAGATCGCATCGCTGGCGACCTGGCGCACCTTCTGGGGGCTTGATAGTTGCAAAATTGACGGTCACATTTGCAACTATACAGGAGGAACTCATGAACATCCAACCTTCATCAAGCAAATTCAGCAACCCAGAGGATGGCTCCGAGTTGCGGTACATGTCAGGCTTTCGCAATACTTTCGAAAGCGAGGCTCTCCCGGATGTCCTCCCGATCGGGCAGAACTCCCCCCAGAGGGTCAACTACGGGCTCTATGCGGAGCAGCTCTCCGGCTCTCCCTTCACGGCACCGCAAGCCACCAATCAACGTTCGTGGCTCTATCGGATCAGGCCTTCGGTCAGACATAGCGGCCGTTTCACGAAGATCGACAAACGACTAATCCGGACAGCTCCTCAAGCGCGCGATGAAAGCGAGCTTCCGATCGGGCAGTTGCGTTGGAAGCCCATGCCCATTCCGTCCGAAAAACTGACGTTTGTCGACGGCCTCCGTACGATGACGACCGCCGGCGATTCCGATACGCAAGTCGGAATGGCCGCCCACGTGGCGTTCGTTACCGCTTCGATGACAGACGAATATTTCTTCAACGCGGACGGCGAACTGCTCATCGTCGCCCAGGAAGGGAAACTCCGTTTCCGTACCGAATTCGGAATCATCGACGTCGAGCCGGGCGAGATTTGCGTGATTCTGCGCGGAATGATCTTCGCCGTCGAGTTGCTGGACGGACCGGCTCGTGCCTTCGTCTGTGAAAACTACGGTGCGACCTTCACGTTGCCGGACCGCGGCCCGATCGGCGCTAACTGTCTCGCCAATCCCCGCGATTTCCGGACGCCGGTCGCCGCGTACGAGGACAAAGAAACACCGTCGACGCTCATCGTCAAATGGGGCGGCGAACTGTACGCTACCAAAATCGATCAATCGCCTCTCGATGTCGTCGCGTGGCACGGGAACTACGCGCCCTACAAGTACGACCTGCGCCACTTTTCCCCTGTCGGAGCACTCCTTTTCGATCATCCGGATCCGTCGATTTTCACCGTCTTGACGGCCCCATCGGAAACCCCCGGCACGGCAAACGTCGACTTCGTGATCTTTCCCGAACGCTGGATGGTGGCGGAGAAGACCTTCCGCCCGCCGTGGTACCATCGCAACCTGATGTCCGAATTCATGGGTCTGATCTACGGGGTCTACGATGCGAAACCTGACGGTTTTCCGCCGGGCGCCATCTCGCTCCACAATCAGATGTTGCCTCATGGGCCGGACAGCAAAGCCTTCGAACACGGCAGCAACGCTGAACTATCCCCGACCAAGTTGTCCGGCACTCTCGCGTTCATGTTCGAAACACGATTCCCGCAGCGTCTGACGGGCTACGCCGCCACGTCCAAAGAAGTGGACGAAAACTATACCGACTGCTGGCGCGATCTGGGTAAGCGGTTCGATCCCACCCGCAAGCAGCCCTAGTGAATGGCTGCTGACGGCCTTGCGGGCCCACTAGTTGGTTTCCCGTAAGGTCGTCTGCATGCTCACGGAGCGCTCGCGCTCAATCGACGAGCCTCGTCGGCTCGACCTTTCCCCTCGATGACCATTCCGCAAGGACGATGATCTTATGTTGATTTGGGGTGTCTCAAGCAGCCGAATGACGCAGCTTCACCTTGGGCCTGCTCGCGGCCGCAGCTCGTTGACCCGCAGACGCATCCAAGATGTAAATCTATCGCATATATAAAATCGATTTTACTCATACGGATCGCCGCCGCAACATCCCTCCAAACGAAAAACTTAGGGATGGGATAGATGGCACCGCCTGAATTCGATGTTGCGCTCAACGGATGTGGACCGACTGGTCCCACGCCCGCATTATTCTTGGGCGAGCTCAAACATAGGGATCGCGATGATCAGAGCGTGACCGTCGCCATTCCGACTGCCCAAGTTGCCCCATATCGACGCCAAAACGGTTAGGCTCCTGACCTTGGCTTGCGACATAGACGCAGCGTCGCGATCCCTTCCCGATCGCTTCCTATCTGTGGTGGAACGCCAACGGGAAGCAGATCGCCGACAGCCGCAAGCTGCACGCGATCTTCCGACCGGCTTTCCGGCACACATCTCAATTCATCAACCGTACATCCAACTCGCAATGACTGCGGGACCCGGACATTGCCCAACGTCTTGGTCCAGCAAGTTGTAGCGCCTGTCGCTCAGCGAAGCTCCGCACGATCAACCAATGCTCGCGACGCTGATGACTTTCTTCCGTCCCGAGACGGAAGCGCCTGTTGCAGACCGTCACTGAAGGGAAAGGGACAACGAAGATGCCGAAGAGTATTCCGGTTTCGGAAGCAGATATCTATAGCGACGAAACGCTCCTCAATCCGTGGCCGATCTACCGCGCGATCCGCGATGCCGGACCTATAGTCTACCTGGACAAGCTCCAGATGTTCGTGGTTGCCCGCTTCAACGAGGCAAGAGAGGCGCTCGGAACAGCCTCAGTCTTTTCTTCGGCCCACGGCGTGATGATGAACCAGCCGATGAACGAAAGCACGAAAGGAATGCTGCTCTGCTCGGACGGCGCCGAGCACCAACAGATGCGCCGCGTTCTCATGAAGCCCTTGGTGCCGAGCGCGCTCCGCGACCTGAAGGACACAATCTCGATTGAGGCTGAGGCGCTCGTAGACCGCCTGGTGACCCGCGGCAATTTCGACGCTGCGACCGATCTCGCCCAGTATCTACCGGTGGCGATCGTATCGCACGCCGTGGGTCTGCCCGAGGAGGGTCGCGAAAAGATGCTCGAATGGGCAATCGCCGGGTTCAACTGTGCTGGCCCAATGAACCAGCGCACGATCAACTCCTTCGGTACGCTGAAGGGTTCGATCGACTATGCGTTAGGTGAATGTGTACGAGGCAAACTGAAGCCAGGAAGCTGGGGAGAGATGCTGCTGGATGCGGCCGACCGTGGCGAGCTCCCGATCGAGAAAGCAAAGACAATGATGCTCGACTACATGGGGCCCTCACTCGACACCACCATCTTGGCAACGTCGAGTGCAATCTGGCTGTTCGCGCAGAACCCGGATCAGTGGGATCTCGTCTGCCAAGATCCATCTCTGATTCCGAATGCTATCAACGAAGCAATACGGATTGAATCCCCGATACAGGGCTTTTCCCGCTATGCGCTCGCCGAGCATACATTCAATGATGCCGTCGTACCTGCGTCCTCTCGGGTCATTGTTCTCAACGGCTCTGCAAACCGGGACGAGCGTAAGTGGGACAGTCCCGAAACGTTTCATGTCCGGCGCAAAAATGCGTCCGAGCACGTCGGCTTTGGCTATGGCGAACACGTCTGCGCCGGAATGAACCTCGCCCGCCTCGAGATCACGGCTCTGCTCACGTCCCTGGCCAAACGCGTTCGCCGGTTCGAACTTGGCAAAACAGAGCGACTGCTCAACAATACGCTGCGAGGCTTCAAGAACGTCGAGGTCACCGTTCACTAAAGGAACCGATGTACATCCTGAGTGACGTTTCGTTCGAGCCGCGAATGAAAGACGCCAGATAGCATGGATGAGCGGAGAAAATTGCCGCACAACCAACGCGAAGCCGGGCCGGGTCGACCAGAGCGCCGTATGCGGACTGGCCGCCCGGTTCTTGCTCTTCAGTAGATAATTCCTGCAAAGTGGTCTCTAGCCGTATCATTTGTCGAAACAGCTCTCCACGTCACTCCCCGTTTGAGGGATCATGCCAAAACGATATCTATCATGCCTGCGGGAGCGCGCTTGTCGAGATCCCCATCTCGGGGGTGATAGCGTTATACAAGCCGCCAAGGGCCGCCGCTCGCTTGCATCCGATGAATGACAAGGAGGAGGAAGTGCTAAAGTGCATGTCGATGGAGACTGATCAAGATGGCCCCGGATCTGGAAAGCATCGTGATCCACGTTCCCGGGCAGGAAGCTCGTACAGAACAATTGGCTTCGACAGCCGTGCGGGCCAGGGACATGCTGAGCAACTCTCTCTGAGAGATGGGCAAGGCAGGCCGCTGTCCAGCGTGTGCACCGTCGTCAGACACTTCCTTACTTGTCGGTTCGCGCCAGGGCTTCCCAGCCGCTTGGCGTCCGCCTCCTCAACCTGCTCCCCTTCTGCGCCACAAATGCACTTCCGTGGCGCTAGGCGACGCGATCGCGCAGCCTAACGCTGCTCCCCCACTGCTGCATAAGTTGTCATTTTATGGTTTTCAGATAGTCAACGACGTCCTTTGCGTCGAGAGGATTTTGATAACCCGGGAAGGCCATCAACGTCCCTGGGACTTCCGCTTGGGGATCACGAATGAAAGCGCTCAACGTCGTCTCATCCCAAATCACACCACTCGTCTTCATCGCTTCCGAATATTGAAAGCCTGGAAGTGATCCTGCCTTTCGACCCAGCACCTTCCGTAAGTCTGGGCCCAAGCCATCTCCCAGCAAGACCTGGTGGCAAGCAGCACATGTCTGAAACAACGCCTCACCGTGTTTGGTGTCGGCCGTAGCAACATCTCCCAAACAAGCAAACATTACAAACATGGTTGCGTGGCAAAAGGCTGCCCGCCGAGCTTTCGAAGTCACGCCACTTCCTTTCCGTTCCTTGGCTATTGACTGATCGCGTAGTGCGCCGCCAGATTCACTTCAAAAATGATGCAAATCGCCGATCCGGATCGTATTTGGCTCGTAAGGCCTCCAACCGCGCGGATACTTCCTGTGAAAGATAGGGCAACTTGTTGACGGGCATATTCTCGTCATTCATCTGCGCACCAGTGGCTATGGGTGTCATCTTCTTGATCATCCTCTCCAGCCAAGCAGCACAGCGTTCATCATCCGCGGGATCATAACTAACACCCATAGCCGAGAAATAGTGCTGACCCGAGATCGAATAAGCCATGTCCTTGACCTTTCCGATGGGCTTCCAGCGACCTATTGCGAAGTTGCAGTAGGGTGTCGGCGGTGATGCCATCTCCTCGCGCAAGAGCGAGACCATCTTTGCCAGACTGGCATTAGAGTATGCACCATCGACTGTGAATCGCCCGCCAGTCGGAACGATGAAAGCATCCTCTGCTTCGCTTTTGGCGGGGATGATCGCTGGCGCATCCACGGTCTTCACCATCGCTTTGTTAGCGATTGGGCAGGCGCTCATGATCGCCGACGCCGCGTTCGCTTCGTCTTGAGATGAAGCGAACGAAACAACGATGACTGCAAACACCGGCTTGCCGTCTTTGCCGATGACGTATGCGACGACAGGCTCCATAAATGCCGGAAATCGCGTACTATCGACCCACGCCGCGGCGTCGTCAGCAACATCTAATGGGAATACGTACTGATTTAGCCTTACGTAAGTAGGCTGCGGGTGTATGTCCAGGTAATAGCGGACAGCGACTCCGAAGAAGCCGGGGCCTGCGCCACGCGCGGCCCACAGAAATTCGCTATTTTGCTTTTCGTCCGCGTGAATCAATTCGCCATCTGCGGTAACCACATCAAGCCCCCTAAGGTTCTCACACCCTAGTCCCAGAACAGCGCTGTTCCAGCCATGTCCGCCGCACAAGACGAATCCCCCCAACCCAACGTCGAAGCCATGTGCGACAGGAAACA
This sequence comes from Bradyrhizobium mercantei, assembly GCF_001982635.1. Classification (GTDB taxonomy): domain Bacteria; phylum Pseudomonadota; class Alphaproteobacteria; order Rhizobiales; family Xanthobacteraceae; genus Bradyrhizobium; species Bradyrhizobium mercantei. The sequence continues at coordinate 794,809 of NZ_MKFI01000001.1, forward strand.
TCAGGCCGTGCTTCTCGCGAAGCACATTATTGAATGGTCCGCATTTCCACCCCGGACTCACCGAAGCAACGCGGGCCTCAGCATCGACTGAGAGCTCCTTCATCCGAGCCAGGTTGATTTGAACCGCATTGTCCCGAGTATGTGAGCCTGTGAAGCTATGGCCGCCCGAGCGCGTGGTGACTTGCCATCCGCGTGACTTGGCCATTTTCACAGCAGCAATCACGTCTCTTTCATTCTCAGGAAGAACGATAGCGGTAGGGAAGCGATTTGGCTTACGTGCATTCCAGGTTGCGGCTTGACGTAGGGGTTCATATTCAGTGTCACCCCTGAGAAAGATCTTGCCAGTCAACTCACTTGAGTCTGAAGCCGATGATTTCAATGACGACTGCGCTGCTGCGGTGCGCAATTGGGCCGCACTGACTAACGCGAAACTGAGCAATGAGCGTCTAGTAACCACGATAGACCTCCCCCACGACATATTTTTGTAGGACTTCGGCTTGTGCCCGAACCGATAGGCCGGTGCTGCGGTTGCCATTTCGTTGGTCGGCAACTCACCAAGCAGAAGACTTGATCGAATCTATACTGTGGCGCCGTGAAGTAAGTAAAATCGATTATGATAATCCCTGGCATTCGGATTATCGATCGTCGCGCAAAGCTTGACTCCTTCTAGCGCCCTTGGCGCCCGACTTTGATGACGCAGCGACTTCGGGATCGAAGTCGCGCTCCGCGAGCTTACGATCGAGCGCCGCAATACGCGGATTCCGCTGCGGCGCCCCCAAATTGCAACGCCTCCCCGCGATATTCGAGAATGATCATTTTGTCAGCAACGAGTATTGCTGCCCGCATGCCCCAATGCGTCGTGTTCGTTGCCCGCGACAAACACCTCGGCTCCGAATGTGGTATTCGGCCTCAAGGATAGCTTGATCCGTGAGTTCGTACTCCAGCCAAAACCGACCCCACTCCGGACGGTCACGCGATCGAAAGCACTATTTCCATCTGAATTATGAATTCGACTTCACGACCTCGGCGGCAAAGGCGGATGCGGCCTAACGGAAACTTGCTCCGCGGCCGAATGCTCAAGGATGGAGGCTCGGAAACTCAGGCGGCGCTCGCTCTTGCCACTTCGGCGAGTAGATTCCGCGCCCATTTGTGCAACCCTGATCGCGCCGTTCTTGCGCTCCAGTACATGTCGATGCTGATCGGCACTTTGAACGGAAGGGGCTGGACACGCAGCCCGCCTCGAAATGTCCGAGCCAATTGGTGCGGGATGGAAGCGATCAGAGTACTGCCGGGGATTATACGCTCGAGGCAATCGTGAGTTGGCAGAGTGACGGCCGGCTGTAGTTCGACCCCTTTGGCTTTCAGCGCCTCTATGTATAGAGGTCGCCATTCTCCATTGTACGTGACAAAGACATGCTCGGCTTTGCAATAGGCCGAAAGAGACATTCGTCGCCGGGTAAGCGGGTTGCTCGGGTCCATGACGCACACATATTCATCGGTAAGGATGTGTCTTCGAAAGTGGTCCTCGCCGACGATGCCGATCGGACCGATGACGATATCGCACAAGTTCTGTCTGAGTTGTGCTTCCCCATGTCCCGCCGCCTCGAGGAGCACTAGCTTCACCTTCGGAGCCGCGGCACGGAGCTGCGCCATGAACCGGGGCATCATCGTCTGTCGCTCGTGATGGTTACAGGAGATCGTTACCGAGCCGGCGGCGATGGTTGGCTCGAATTCAACGGGAGATGCAAGGCCCTCGAACTCCGCGATCATTCCCCTCGCCCATTGCACCAAGCCGTCGCAACGTTGAGTGGGCGTGACGCCGTTTCCCTGACGCACGAAGAGCGGATCCTGGAAGGCCTTTCGCAATCGCTCGATCGTATAACTAATCGTCGATTGGTTAACCTCCAGGCGATCCGCCGCAGCCGAAAACGATTCGAGATCGTACACTACGACTAATATTCGCAGGGCGCGGACGTCGATGGGGTCAAGGGGCGAATTCATGGCAACGGTGCTCACACATGGGATTGCCGCGCAAATTTAGGTGAAGTCATGCGATACTCCGATAGAGAATATCTAGTCCATCCAATTGTGCTGTCGACCTGCCTACAATAACCTTCACCAAACGCAATCATCGAGGGAGGAGAAGGTAGCGAGCACCGTACCCACACTCAACAACATCGCACACGATCTGCTCGAGGATCCGGATTCCAACTTCAATGTGTCCGAGACATCGCGCCGGCAAGTCTTCATTAAGGCGGCGAACCTGATCTTGGTGCCCCGCTTCGAGGATATTGCAAGGGTCGAACGCGCCCCCCTCAGCCATTCCGATAATCCCCTACGCTGATCCAACAGACCATCGCTCGACGTTCACGCGCAAGGACGTCGCTGAGCACGCCGCGGGGCGCAAGGAAAGCCGCTTAGATCGTTCGCGGCCGAACACGACACATGCCAGGATATGGCCAACATTGTTCAATCAGCCAGTATCGGCTTACATCACCTAAGGTCGGCAGTTGCTGCTGCCGATTGCGGAAGTTTTCGCCAAGCCGCTGAACTTCTGGCCGTTCGTCATTCCGTGTTAAGCCGCTCCATCAAGCAATTTGAACACCTGCTGGGGGTGGCTTTGTTTGAGCGCTCCACCGGCGGGGTTGCGCCGACTGCTGCTGGGCGACGCATCCTGCGGCTCTCACGAATGATCCTCGAGCAAGTCGATACTTTGGTCGTAATGGGACGGACGAGCGGCCGCGGCGAGGAGGGCCGTCTCGCTGCTGGCTTTTGCACGTCAATGTCAGCTGGGAACTTGCGCGCCAGTTTGATGGACTTCAAGAAACGGTTTCCGCAAGTCGAATTGGCAACAGTGGAACGCTCTCGTATTCGCCTTGTCAGCGCTCTTCGTAGCGGGGCGCTCGACGTAGTCATCACTCCCGGACGCTTGTTATCAGATGACTGCCGGAACCTTCTGCTCTGGAGTGAGCGCGTTATGATTTCAATACCTGAAGATCACATATTGGCAGCGCGCGAAACTGTCTTCTGGACGGACCTTCGCAACGAGACTGTCCTCCTAAGCCAATACGACCCCGGCCGCGAACTGGAGGACCTTTTGACATCGAAGCTCGCGCTTCCTGAGGACCGTCCAAAGATCGAGCGACATGACGTCAGTCGAGGCATTATCAAGAGTCTGGTCAGTATGGGCATGGGAGCCGGTCTCGCCATGGAATCAGACGTCGGAGCGAGCTTTGCTGGGCTAGTCTACCGAGAACTACGAGACGGAACTGGGCCAAGCCGAATAGACTTCTACGCTCATTGGAGAGTTGACAACGAGAACCCGGTGCTACTCAATTTTTTGGACTTGTTGACTGAACGCTACCCGACACTCACGTCGCGCGACTGAGATGGACGTCTCAGCTTCGCGAATCCGCGGTCGGTGGCCATGAAGCGCGCCAGCATCGGCGCGATCAGTTTGGGTGGATCAACGGGCTGACCGGTCTCATGTGCCAATGCCTCTGCGTAGGCAAGGAGGTCGCGATGGACAGTTGCGGGTAGTTCGGCAGTGACTCTGACGGGCTTATCGCTGGGGATACCTGAGATTCTGAGTTTTGCCACTGGGCGTCATCCTCTGTATGGCTCTAGGCGGAGATCGCGGTTGACAATGACGCGAACCGGAAAACCTGGCCGGATGGTCAATGTCGGCTGGATGTTGAGACTACGCCGAACCACCTGCTGGCCGGTTTGGTTCAGCGAGTCGGCGGCACCGTGGCGCAACGCCTGAATGATTGCGCTGTTGTTGCTATCGGTGTCCGAGCCCTCGCCCAATTCCGTGCCAACTGCCAAAAAGGTCGAGAGCGCGGCAGCTTTGAATAGCTCACCCCAATGATTGTCTACCTGGTCTTCGAGTCCAGCGTAACCCGCGCTGTCCGCACCAAGCTGTCGCTCAAGTACGATCGAGCGACCGTTGGGCATGATCAGCCGTGTCCAGACAAGCAACACACGTGACTGGCCGAAGGTAACCTGGCTGTCGTAGATGCCGATCAGCCGGGCTCCTTGAGGCACGAGCAAGAACCGTCCCGTGGGAGTATCATATACATTCTCGGTGACCTGCGCTGTGATTTGTCCTGGAAGGTCCGACCGTATCCCGGTGATAAGGGCTCCTGGAATGACCGAGCCGGCTTGTACGAGATACGGTGAGGCCGGCTTGGCGATGCGGTCAGGACTTACCGTACGGCGATCCACGGATGCATTGACGAAGGCGAGCTTCTTGTCCTGACCGTTCTGCATAGATCCATCGTCGCTCGTGCTCGTTGGGCTCGACGGCACGACGCGATCGGTCCCCAGAGCCACGGCAGCAGGCGGACCCACTTCTCTCCCGTTGCTCGAAGCAAACAAATGGCTGACACGGGCAGCTTCGGTCTCCTGGTCCCGGCGCTGCTGGTCCGGATCAGCGCCGACGGTCGGCGACTGGCCCTGTGCTGCAAGGATCGGTCGACCGAGGTCGCCAGGAAGCGGCGGGCCAAGCTGAGGGACCGTTTGGCGTGGAAGCCCACTATAGTCCTTCGGCAGCGCCGCAATGCCGTCGGCAACGTTGTGATGGTCGGTGCTGTAAAGCTCATCGACCGCCCCGCTTCTAGAACGATTGTTCTGCAGCGACCACAACACGGCTACGCTGATAGCGAGCAATGCAACCGCGCTCCCTCCGGCCAAGACCTTCCGCGACAGCCGTGTCACGCGCGGATGCTCCGCTCTTAACCGGAAGCTCCCGGACTCCTCGCTTGGTGTTTGCGGCTGAATCGCCTGCTCGTGATCATTTCCATTCTGGGTATTCACGACGACGGCCTCCCGTCAGTCCTGACAAGCCTAACCTTCTGCTGATGCTCACCGCCGAGCCGGAGTTCGGCTGCTGCAAAGAGCCGATCAACGATCAGCACGTTGCCATGGGCGCGATAATTGACAAGTTCGGTCTTGCCGTCTGGACCGATGACGAAAAGCGGAGGCATCTCACCTTGCACGATACCTTGAGGGAATTCGACATAGACCTTGCGGCCATCGTCATACACGGCAAGCGGCCGCCAAGGTGGGCTATCCCCTTCGATCGCGTAACGAGAGATACGCTGCGCGGGATCCGGAAAAACGGGTCTCAGAGCAACTAAGTGCGATCGTTCGCGCACTGTTTCCGGATAGTACCAGGCAACGGATGGCATGTATGGCCGCTCCCGGGAGCGGAGCTCAATCAGGTAGGTGCGCCGGTCGGTATTGACGACGAGATTGGTCTCGATCGATGCGCGGGTTGGCTTGACCAAGATATGGACGCGTCGCGTGTCGCCGCTCCCACTCTCGGTATCGCCTACGACCCAGCGCACGGTGTCGCCGGCCGCGATTGGCCCTGATCCCGTCAACTGCTCTCCTTCCTCGAGCGCGATATCCGTGATCTGCCCCGGTGCGGCGTAAACCTGGTACAGCGCCCCTGGGCTATAGGCGTAGATCTGAGCTGCGTTAAAATATCCCCGCTTGCGCGGTTCGACGCGGGCAGCGCTGTTCGCCGTCTCAACCCGGCTCACGGGCTCAGCGTCTTCCTTCCCTCCCGGCTTGCCGCCGAGTGCCGGTTTCCAGAGCGGCGGAACGTGAAGCGGTCGCAACCTGTCGTCGAGAGGCGTCGGAGGCGCCGGCAACGGAGGGGCTTCGGCGTCATAGCTGATCTCCGGCGGAATATAGGTTGCGCACCCACCGAGCGCCGTTGAACAAAGCAGAAGAGCAGACAGAACCGCTCGCTTCGCGGTCACGAACTCGGACCAAGTCGAATTGAGCTTGCCGTTCGGAATGGGACGTTTCAAATGAACGTCGGACAACGTCTTGGTCACTGACTCAACTCCTTTGACCAGTTGATGGCGCGGACGTAGACCCCAAGGGGATTCTTGCGGAGGCGTTCGGCATCGCGCGGCGTCTCGATCGTGATTGTAAGAATTGCAGTCCATCGTTCGATCGAGCTCAACGATCCGTTGTCGTAAGTGCGCTGGGTCCATGCGACCCGAAAGCTTTCTGAAGACGCGCGAATGACGCTCGAGACGTCGACTGAGATCTGCGCCTTGCCTAACTTGGCAAAGGGGTCATTATTGCGCGCGTAGTCATTAAGCGCGGCGGCGCCGCGATCGGTCGTAAAATCATAGGCCCGAAGCCAGTTCTGGCGCAGAACGATTCCGTCAGCCGGCAGCCCTCTGACATCCTCGATGAAACGAGCCAGATGGTAGGCGATCTGGGCGTCAGTGGGCTGATATTCGAAGTTGGCCGGCGCAACCCTTTGGGCTTGGCCGAGATGATCGACTTCGACCACCCATGGCGTGATCGATCCCTGGCTCGAATGCCAGACAAGGCCTCCGGCGAGGCCGGCGGACAACATCAAGCAACCGAACGCCATCAGGCGCCAGTTCTTGGCTTGCACGCGGGCCGATCCGATGCGTTCGTCCCAAACCTGCGCTGCCTTTTGATAAGGCGTAATCGGCTCGGGCATGCGCCCGTAATGAACGGAAGGTCGTTTGAACATCTATCATTGCCCCTAAGATGAAGTGATCGGTTTCAAGTCGTACGGTGCATGGGTGCGAGGTGATGCCGCGCTGCCCGTGGCGAAAGCCAGTGGCCGCATGTCAGCGCTCTCCTTCGGACAAATCGACGGAGGAGCCGCTGCCACCATGATCGCCTGAGCGGACCGCGTGACCGGCTGCCGACGCTCCATGCCGAATGGTCTGGGCACGCTTTATGCGGCGCGCCCAATCGGGCTGACCTTCAGCCGGAGTGCTCGCGGTCTCCTCGCCCGCTTGCCCGCCGCCGCCGAACGCGGCCGCTGCGCGACGCAACGGACTCATTGCAGCCGAGCTTCCGGCGTCCGCGACGCCCGCAAGGCCACCGCTTCGATAGGCGGCGGATAGCCGCTCCGCTCGAACAGCCACGTCGTGAGCAGAACCCAGGGCGACGCCCGCTGAAGCCCGTCAAGTTCGCCGCCAAGTTTTTTGAAGCCAGCCCGGCCGGCATCGGAGAGCCCCTCGATCTCGTCGGCCCGCTTCAGACATTCAAAGTACGCCTCCTTGTTCTCGCGTGCCCACGCAAGCAGCGTCAGAACGTCGGCCTTCGTCACAGCATAGTCGGGTAGTGCTGCTACGCGCACGAGGCCGATACCGCCGAGCTCGGCATCGATACTGGCCAGCGACAAGAGATCGCGCACCTCGGAACGTTCGAAGAGATCGCCGAGATAGAGAAGGGGCACACCCAGTTGTTCAAGAATTCCTGTTATCCGCCCAAGGGTGAGGTGCGAACGCGCCAGGATCGCTTGCTCCGCATAGGGGATTCCGGCGGCTCTTAACTCTTCGATCTTGCCGCGTATCGCTTCACCTTCAGCCGACAGAGTTGGTGCCGACGTAACACTCACTGCCTTTCCGGTACCCCGCGTTGGCGTCCAGGTCGCCGCCATGCGGTGGTTGCCGATCCGCGCAGCGCCAGGAACGATGCCGGCGCCGACTTCTCATCCAGCTTGCGCTGGATACGGCGGACCAGCGTCCGCGTCTTGCCGGTGCCGGGGCCCGCTTCGACCAGCAACGGCTCCCCTTCCCACATCACGGCGGCTTGTTGACTTTCGTCAAGATCATGGACGGTGTCAGGCGGTACCTCGGGCGTGGGGCCGATCGGCGCAAGCAGCACGGCGCGCACCATCTGGTTCAGCACCAACGAAACCGGAATCCCTAGGTCACCGGCAATCTCCGCCGGGCGCCGGTTGCGTAGAACAAACTCATCGCGAAGCCAATCGCCGGGGCACAGCAATTCGCCTGCGAAAATGTCGGCCTGAACTTCCTTCCGTTCGCTTGGTGAGTACCCCTCGACCTTGCCGGCGCCACTGTCGACCGGATCGCCACCGAGACCATCGGGGCGCACCGTTACCTCGTTGTGCGGATCGTGGTGCATGTGAAAGTGGCCGATCTCGTGCGCGACCACGACGAGTTCGTCCTCTGGCGCCAGGCCTTTCTTGACCCGCACGAGGCGAAATTTTCGGTTCAGGGAGCCAAGCGTATCTGCCGGAAAATCGTGCGGCTCTACCTTGAGACGATCTGCCTTCAGAACGGCTGCGATGATTGTTGCGGCGCGGCGGTCGCCGCCCGTTGCCGCCAGCGCTTTTGCGTGGCAGGCACGAGCCTTCCGGCGGATGTCAATCCAGGTGTCCACAGGTCAGACCTCTTCTAGCCAATAGCGTACTCGCTCTGGTGTCATGGGACTGTCCCGAATAATCTCGTCGCATGGCCGTGCGCGCATCACCGGCGCGCCCGTTGCCTTGGCGTGGCCAAACCGCGGGTTGTTCAATGCCAGATCATGCGCGCCATCGAACATGGCGCTCGTGATCTTAAGCATTTCGCAGACGGCATCCTTGAGCCGTTTTCGGGCTGGACGCAGCATGGCGCCGTCGAACAGATCGGCCAGCACGCCGCGCGCGATATCCATCTCGTCCGCCATATCGAGCACGTCGATGTTTCGCGCGGCCACAATATCGTCGAAGGACGTCGCCGCATTCGCCTGCGTTTCGCTCTTCCTCGCCGAATAAATCGCATTCAACGCGTTGCTGTAGGCGGTATCGAGCGCAGACTGACTGACTTCTTCGTCGGTTTCCTGGGCATACTCCTTCCACATGCGTTCGGAGGTCTTGTCGGTCGTCACGCAGAACACCCGATAGTTCTGCATGAACCCATTCGTCTCCTTCACGAATGCTTCAGACCGCGTCTTCCAGGCTTCAACGCCAAGCCCGGCCTTCTCCGGATCTTCTTTTAGCCCCGCGGCAACGATCGGACTCAGCTCTGGCTTTTGTCGGAATATCGTTTGCAGCTTCACCACGGTCGGCCGTTGTCCCGGAGGACAGGTCGGGGGTGCGTACAGGTTCGCCATGACGGCATCCACGAACCCGTCCGGCATGGTTGCCAGCGCCTTTTCCAGCTTGTCCGGAAAGAGGCTCTGTACCGTCATGTCCTCAAGGTCGTCATACTCAGACGGCTTGGCGAACCGAAAGCATTGGTTCCCGAGCGTCAGCTTGGCGCCTTGGACGCTGAGATACTTATAGAGCGGCGGCAACGACATCGGTCACCCGCAGGGCTAATACGATAAATCGAATCCTCTAAATCTGTCATTCTTTAAGCGTGTCCGAAAGGTCATCACATCCATAAATTGATTCATCCGATCACCGGAGATTTGCGGGCATCCGCCTGCGCTGCGCTGCGGCGGAAACGGGCTCTATTCGCTTCGCTCACCTAGCCGCCTTCGTCGTATCGGCCCTTCGGGTAACGATCGCCGTGCCCCGCGCTATCGCGCGCATTTCTTTCGAGAGGAGACACTCGTCCCGCGCGGTGCAAGCACAAGGCAAGTCCGCGCGGCGTCCCCACGTCTCCCCATGTTTTTTCATTTTGATTTTTGAATGGTGCCCCTCGTACGGAGCCTCCGCACGGATGCTTGCATCCCGCGCCCCGAAAAAGTTCCGCCATTGGTTTTCAAGCGCGGCCTTGCGCCCAGCTTGCGACATTCTATCCAATTCTTCGATGTCAACCTTTGAAACCTTCAACTCGCAACGAAAATGATCTTCATCGCCCGAACGGATTGTTTGGCGGTCTCAGGTTTGAGACCACAAAAGTACAGTGGCGATGGCGAACCTGGCGGACCGACTCCCGGTCACAATCGAGCGGCTGGAACGAGCACTTGTGCTACTTGCTTATTTCATCGAGCTCGACGGCGACGTGCACGTGCCGATGTACGAAAAATTCGAGGCTGAACTCGCCGATTTGAAAACAAAAGAAGCTATCAAATATCGGGCGCGCCAGCGTTTGGAGAGCTACCTCAACGAAGGTGGTGGCTTGAAAGCAATCCGCTGAAGGTATTTGCGCTTCAATTCCAGAGAAGGTCCCTTGCCGTATTTAGGCTTGTTGGTGTCATGGCCCATCAGACTGTCGATTAGGCTGTCTTGGGCTTCGGCCGCAATCAACCGATCTTTGAAACTATGCCTAAGCGAGTAGACAGTATGGTCCTCAGTCGGACGCAGTCCGTTTTCAAGCAAAAACTTGTTGGCCGTCGCGGAAAAGGTAGAGGAATTATCCTGATATCTGGGAAAACCATCCGGTCTCAATTTTAAGGCTGCGAGTGCCGCACCAACGAGCGGCACTTGGCGCAAGCTGTCGTCCGTCTTTAGTCGCCGACCATCTGGGAGTACGCTGACGTATGGGATCTTAGTATTGAGGTGGATCGTCTTCTTGTTGAGATTCACAACTTCAGAAGGCCGAAGTCCTGTATCCGCGATAACGTAAATGATGTAGCGCGCGTCCTCGTTCAAGCCATCCAACACCCCGTCAGCCAGGAGGCGATTTTGGATAAACTTGGTCTCGTAAGGAGTGGGCTCCTTGTCAACCTCACCCTTCAGACGCAAGCCCTTGAATAGGTCGGGCAGCCCTAAGCGCCGCAGGACATTCAATTCCTTGATCATACCGCTCAGCTGACCAATTTCCCGGTTGGCGCTCTTTGCAGCTATCGCCTCTTGTACAATTCGATCCCGCCAATAGTTGCGGAAATCGATCGCGTCATCGATGGTGAGGTCGGTGACAAGCTTGTCGCCAACAACGCCGGTGAAGCTCTTGACCACGCGTTTCCGGGCATTGCGCCAAATCCTGAGTTGATCCGGCGAGAGATCTAGGACCTGGTCTTTCGTTTCCGCCTCGTACTCCTCGAAGATCTTAGAGACTTTGAAGACAGGCTTCTTTTTTAGGCCGAGGACTGCTTCTCTTGCGCCTTGGTCATTCACGAGGTCCTTGGCAACGAGCGTTTCGAGACGCTCGAGCCGGTCGGCGGCTGGCGCGGACACTAATTGTGCATTCTCGATGTAGTCGAACCCAAGGAGGCGCGCGCGCTTTCTCGCCTCGTCGTAGCTGTTCACCACTTTGCGGGAATCTGAATCCGCAAGCGCGCGCCAGTGTTGCTCAAGACTGGCATTGAATTTTTCGGCGACGCGTGACGCACGAACCGCTGCGCGGTCCGATGCAATCCGAATCTTTGTTGAATGCCGAATAACGCCCCGCCGATCGAGGTGCGAAAACTCAATCGGGACTCGACGAGCGAAGTGCCAGGTGCCGTTTCGTCTGGTCAAAAAATCAGGCATTTCGCATCGTCTGTTGGACGTTTTGTTGGACGAAATGTTGGACGTTCTTTCTGGCAAAAATACGGATTCCATCCGTAAATTCAATAATTAGCGGGGATCACTCATGAATATATTTCGGGGATGGAGCGGGTGAAGGGAATCGAACCCTCGTATTCAGCTTGGAAGGCTGCTGCTCTACCATTGAGCTACACCCGCGTCGGGGATCACCTAACACGGCCGGGCGGCGGCCTCAACTGTCGCGGCTGACCTGGTCGCGCCGTGCAAACAGCCTTTATTTCTGCACAATCCGCCCGTTCCGCGCCCGGACCGGCCAGCCGGTGCCCTTAACAGGCGCGGATTCCCTGCCTATATTCTCAGTCCCATCAACAAAGAAAGGAGGTGATCTAGTGTCTTGTCTCAAGCGCTGTCACCTCGCTGGGATCGCCCGCTAGGCGCTGAGTAATCAGCCTGGCATCGGGGCGCTCTCAGCCCTGGACCAGCGAGACATCAAAATCGGGGGCGCGGCGGAAGCGATTCCGCCGCGCCTTTTTTGCGGGTTGTACCGCGCGATTCGCCGCCGCCATGCGAGCCTGCGGGATACCTTGTCGCACCCCCAAATACGGCCCGGTCCGCTACATCAGAAATGTCGGCGTGGGCGGCTTTCAGACGTCCTTGGGCCTGCCGCATCAAAAACAGGGAGCTCACGAGATGCTTTATGCCATCCTCGCCTATCACGTCGAAGCCGAGGTCAAATCGTGGAACGCCGAAGAGGACGCAGCCGTGATGACCGGCCTGCGCGAAGTCCATCAACGGCTGAAGGGCCGGCTCGGCCCGGCTGCACGGCTCGGCGACACCCGCAAGGCCAGCACCCTGCGCGGGCCCGGCCACGGCATGGTGATCGACGGCCCGTTTTCGGAGACCAAGGAGCAGCTGCTCGGCTTCTACGTGATCGATTGCGCCAATGAAGCCGATGCGATCGCGGCGGCGCGGGACTTGCGCAGCGTCAACCCGTCGGCGGTCTACGAGATCCGCGCGCTGAAGCTCTACATCCCCGGCGCGCCGTTTCCGGAAACCGCAGGCCCGCGCGACGCGTAGGATCCGGAAAACGCGGAACGCGTTGGCGCGGAGATCATGCTCAAGACTGAGCCGAGGCGCGATGACGATCCAACCTAATCTCATCGTGCTTTGGAAAGTTGTTTAGCGGCTGGAACGTTTCGGCAGCTTCGGCAGCTTGCTCGGGTTGAACTTCGGCAGCGGCAGATCCGGCGGCGGCTCGGGCGGCACGTCGTTGCTCGGCATCAGGGTCACTTCGAAAGCGAGGTCGGGCACCGCATCGGCCCTGCCCTTGCAGACCGCGATCGGCCCGCTCCAGGCACCCTCGAGCCGCACCACGAGATCGTCGGTGCCGAACACGGTTGAGCCTTCGTTGGAGTGCCGCCTGGTGGTGAGAACCGCGGAGAAGCGCTCGCCGTCGACTTCATAGGTGCCGCTGTAGAGCATGACCGCGTCGCTGCCCCACAGCCTGCCGTCGGCGACGTGCACGATGCCGGTGCCGTTGGCGAGCGACGTTCGAAACCATGCCGCATAGGTGCCGTTCTTGAGCATGGAGCCTGTCTCCATCTGCTCCGTTTTACCGCAAACGATCTGGGCATCGTTGCGTTAACGGGCGGTGAAGGAACCCGGCTCTGCGCTCATTGGCCGTCGATCTGCCGTCCCATGATGGCGATCGCCTTCTGATAGACCCCGGCGGCGTTCCATGCCTCGATCGCGGCGAAGTTGGGTTCCCCGGGCTGATATCCGGCGCCGGCGCGCCAGCCATGGGCGCGCAGGAAGTTCGCCGTCGAGCTCAGCGCATTGGCCGCGACATCGAGATTGCCGGTGCCATAGTTGAGCACGTTCTTCGGCATGAACTGGGTCTGGCCGATCTCACCATGCATCGAGCCGCGCGTGCTGCCGGACAAGGTGCCGCGGTCGATCAGCTTCAGCGCCGCATAGAGCTGGTCGGTGAAGAAATCCGGACGGCGGCAGTCATAGGCAAGGGTCGCGATCGACGACAGCATGTTCTGGTTGCCGCGCTGGCTGCCAAAACCGCTCTCCATCCCCCAGATCGCGATCAGCGGTCCCGGCGGCACGCCGTAGCGCTGCTGGATCGAGGCGAACATCGCCGCCTGCGACTGCTTCAGCGAACGGCCGCGCGCCACGATGGTCGCAGATCCGCGCTTGGCCATGAACTGCTCGAGCGACAGGCCGAAGCTGCGCTGGCCGCGATCGGCGGCGATCGTCGCGCTGGCGTAATGCGTCTGCATCAGCGCGTCGATCGCGGTGGCACCGACGCCCTTGGCCCTCGCCTCACCGGCGAATTGCTCCTTCCAGGCTTCGAACCCGCCAGGCCCGTTGCCGCACTGCGCCGCTTTCGCCTCGGCACCCAGCGTTGCAACCATCACGACGATGGCGAGCGCCGACGTCGCAACCTGCCAGCCCCTGATCATCCGAAACCTCCTGCGCAATGTGCCGCCGCCCCTTGCGGGCGCGGCGCTGACGATGGCCTGAAATAGATGACCCGGCGATGAACGATCCGCCTCAGATTCGGCCGCTGACCGCCACGATATGTCGGCCGTGGCGGGTTGACCATCCCGGCCGATAGCCCGGATGAGTCCATGTTCGCAGCCGTCGTCCTGGCGAAAGCCAGGACCCATAACCACCGAATTCGGTGATGAAGGGGATCGCGGCCCCAGCGTCGCGCATCAATTAAGATTTGGGGTAATGGGTCCTGGCTTTCGCCAGGACGACGATAAGGATAGTTCTCGATTCATCGTCTCACGCCACGCGGTGTCATCACCCGCGAAAGCGGTGACCCAGTATTCCAGAGGCAGCAGTGCTCGGCGTTCTGGATCGGCCGATCGAAAATGCGCTAGGGCACATCGCCTCGTCGCTTCGGGCCAACGGTCTGCGGCCGGTTGAGGAAGAACTCGCGGTTGCCGAGCGCGGTTTCCGCATACTGGTCGATCGCCACGATGATCGCCTGCACGTGTTGAAAGCACCAGCCTTCCCGCGTCGCCATGTGCCGGACCTCGGCCAGCGCCTTGATCCAGGGCGCGTGATCATCGCTGTCGTGGAAATACCGAAGCGGCTCTCTCATCGTTCCTCCGGCACATCACGTCTTCCAGCTCGGCGCGCTTGCGCGACAGCAAAAGCTGCACGGATGCGCTGTCGCGTCCGGCCCGCCTGAGCTGGTTCATGGATGAATCAAGTGCGCGCAATTCGGCGCGCAGCCGCGCTATCCTGACGATGTCATCACGCACGCGCTTCGCCGGCGACGCGTTCCGGCTTCGCCGGGCGAATGAACGCAATCGTCGCGGCGCGGCGGCGCGGAGCAACGCTCGCATGCACGATGATCGGCTCGCGGTCGCCCAGCACGCCGCGCTCCTCGACCAGACGGCTCATGACCAGCCGCATCTTGAGGAGGTCCCCGGCGACGAAGGTGCAGTCCTCATCCCGGTCGATCTGCTGGCGCATGATGGCTTCGGCCTCGAGCATGCTGACGCGCAATGCCCTGATCTGCCTGCGAATTTCGCTGATACGGTTGTCCATGGCGGCCTCCTATTCACGGTGGAAGGCAATAAGAACAAAACAAGAACATAAAGTCAAGGATACAAAGTCAACCCGACGAAGCCGGCGCGTCATGACTTTGTCGATCGAAACGCGGGCGGCGCGCGTTTCCCGCGCCGGGAACCATCACCGTTCTCACGAATTCAACGTGAGGGTGTCAGACATCAAGCCAGATCAGGAGAGCTACGCAGCGCGCGCTTGGAGCGGGGATCGCGGCGAGCGAGAGCAAAACACCGGCAACGCGGTGAGATCGCGACAGACCATCACAGCCGGCAGCCTCGTTGATCTGCTGCACCGACAAACCGCCGACACATGGCTGTGGAACACTAGGTCAATAGAACTTGTCTACCCAAATAGACAAGTTAGAATGAAATCGATTCTGTTTTCGATATTGCGCAGTACATGACCAAGTCCTCCAAACTGGTTGCCGCGAAGCGCGGCAAGGTCCTTCTGGTTCGACGTCGATCTGACGGGCTGTGGATGTTCCCCGGCGGCCGTCGGCGCGCGCGCGAGACCGGGAAGGATTGCCTCAAGCGCGAGATCAAGGAAGAGCTGCCGAAGCTCAAGCTCGGTCGGCTCAGCCTCTGGAAGGAAGTGACGGCCAAGAACAAGCGTTCGGGCCGCAGGATGAGCGACGCGATCTTCATCGCCAAGAACGCCAAGGGACGGCTGGCGATCGGCGACAAGAAGGAGATCGATCGCGCCGCCTGGCAGAAGCCCCGCGGAATCCGCCTGACCGCGACCTCGCGCTATATCCGCGACCGGCTGTTTCCGAGATAGCAGCGGCGCCGGCGGTAAGCGGCGCGCATTGCGCAAGAGTACCAATCGGTTCTGCCGCTACGCCGTTTGGCGGTCTTGAGGAGTTCCCGTCGCATCCCAAATCGGCATCCGTATTCAGCATCACCGGACATGGGAGCATCCGATGAAGGACATGAAGGCACACTTGGAGAAGCTTCTTGTCGAGGCCGAGGAGTGCGAACTGATCAGCAGGCTGGCGACCGACGCGACCAAGAAAGCCCTGTTCGCCAAGCTCGCCGAACATCCGAGCACTGGCGGTTGAAGTGGAGCGAACCATGACCGCATCAAAGCCGCCGGACGCGTAAGACCCCCTGTCCCCCAGGGAACACTTCGACCCATCCGCACGTTATCTGCGATTGGATTTCGAGGAGGATTGCGTGAAAGGGCTATTGATTGCCGTAGGCATTATTTTGGTTCTTTACATCGCCGATCAGCACTTCAACCACGGTCAATACACCGACGCGGTCCAGCGCATGGCCCGGCAGATGAGGCATTCCTTCGGGGTATGAGGTCGCCTCGGCGCACGCGCGCCGGATCGCGCCGCACGAGAGAAACGATCCCAGCGAAAGCGGGACCCTCCTTCGTTCCCACGTCCTGCCGCCAAGTCGCCGTTGCCAAGCGGCTCCTCTGGCCCTTAAAAATATCCTTGGTGAAGAACATCCCCGCCCAGAGGGCGGATGCGAGCATGCCAGGAGTGACGTGAACGTACCCGGACCACGACATAGCCAGAATGCCTTCAGAATGAACTTCCTCTCCAACCGCCAGCGGCGGCTGTTCCGACTGGTCTCCGCGCGTTGGCAGCGCCGCGCCATCTTCCTGTTGGGCGGCATTGCGGTCGGTGCGGCGGCGGTCGCGCTCGCCCAGCTCGCGGATCTGGCGCAGATCGCCTTTGGCGCAGTGGTATCGCGTTTCCATTATGCCTCGCTGGTGCTGACACCCGCAGGCTTCGCCCTCTCGGTCTTTCTGACCAATCGCTTTTTCCAGAATGCGCAAGGCAGCGGCATCCCGCAGGCCATCGCGGCACGCCATTTGACCGACCAGACCGCGCGCGAGAGTCTGGTTTCGTTGCGCGTGGCGGCCGGCAAGATCCTGCTGACCCTGTTCGGCCTGCTGTGCGGAGCATCGGTCGGGCGCGAGGGGCCGACGGTGCAGATCGGCGCGTCGATCATGTTCGCGCTCGGCCGCTTCTCGCCCCGCCGTCAACCCGGCCTGATCCTGGCCGGTGCGGCCGCAGGCGTCGCGGCCGCCTTCAACACCCCGCTGGCCGGGATCGTGTTCGGCATCGAGGAGATGAGCCGTGCCTTCGAGACGCGGACCTCCAGCCTGATCATCGGCGCGGTGATCGCCGCCGGCCTGACGTCGCTCGCCTTGATGGGCAACTACACCTATTTCGGCACCAGCGCGACAGGCTTGCGCAACGGCACCGACTGGCTCGCAATCCCGCTTTGCGGCGTGGCCGGAGGTCTGGCGGGCGGCCTGTTCAGCCGCATCCTGATCGTCATGGCGCGCGGATTTGCCAATCCAGCCGGACGCGCGATCAAGCGCTATCCGATCGGCTTCGCCGCCGTCTGCGGACTGGCCGCAGCGATCTGCGGAATTGCTTCCGATGGGGCGATCTACGGGACGGGATATCAGCAGGTCAAATCCGCGCTCGAAGCCGGATCGCAATTGCCCCAAAGCTTCAGCGTGTGGAAATTCCTGGCGACCACGTTCGCCTCGATCAGCGGCATGCCGGGCGGCATCTTCGCGCCCTCGCTTGCGGTCGGCGCCGGGCTCGGCTCCAACATCGCCCCGCTGTTTCACGGCGCGCCGCTGCCGGCCATCATGCTGCTCGGCATGGTTTCGTATTTCGCGGGCGTCGTTCAGGCGCCGATCACGGCCTTCGTGATCGTCACCGAGATGACCGACAATCACGCGATGGTGGTGCCGCTGATGGCCGCGGCCCTGATCGCGCATGCGAGTTCGAAGCTGATCTGCAAGGAAGGCGTCTATCACGCCCTCGCCAAGGGGTTCATCGAGCGGGCTGCGCCGGCGCAGCCGACGACACCGGCCTAGATTTCCGGCCGCTCAGGCGTCAGCCGTTATAGGCAAACAGCTCGATCGGCTCGCTGAAGCCGCGCACCGCATGCTCGCCGACATGTTCGAGCGCGAAATCGTGCTCGACAAGGTCTGCGAAGGCGCGCGACAGCAGCACCGTCTTTTTCAACTGCTTGGTCAGCGCTTCGAGGCGCGAGGCCATGTTCACCGCGGGGCCGATCACGGTGAAATCGAGCCGGCTGCGCGATCCGATATTGCCGTACATGACATCGCCGACATGAACGCCGATGCCGTAATTCATCGGCGCCCGGCCCATCATGCTGTTCTTTTCGCTGAGCGCCGCCATCGCCTCCCGCGCCTCGGACACGGCGTGCAGCAGATTGGCGCAGGCCCTGGGTTCGCTGAGCGGGAAAATCGCGAGCAGTCCGTCGCCGATGAATTTCAGGATTTCCCCGCCATGCCGCGCAATCGGCTCCGACATCGCGTCGAAATAATCGTTGAGGAGATCGATGACGTCGTCGCGCGGCCAGGAGTCCGAGATCCGGGTGAAATCGCGCAAGTCGCAGATCATGATCGCGGCGCGGACCGTGGTCCCGGTGCCCCGCCGCGTCGCGCCGGCCAAAATCATCTCGCCGGCATGGGCGCCGACATAGGTCTCGAGCAGCGTCCGCGCCAGGCGGTTCTTCATCCGGATCTCGCTGACCAGCGCCAGCACCGGCAGCACCTTCATCAGGCTGGCGATATGGGCGTCATCGAATCCGCCGGCACGGTCGGTCGCGAAGGTCACGACATGCCGCTTGCCGAGCGTATGCAGCAGCGGCCATGCCACATAGTCGGTCAGGCCTTGCGCCCGCATCTCGTCATAGAGCGCGTGCGTGCGGCGGGGATCGCGCGCGAGCCGCTCGCGCACCTCGGTGGCGCCCTGGTGGATCTCGTAGACCGGGCTGCCGATATACTCCGATCGCTGCTGGACATCGTAGTCGACCCGCGTGATCTCGGCCTCGCGCTTGCCGTCGCCCCAGATGATCCGGGCGCCGAGCCATTGCGGATGCTGGATCAGGAGATTCATCGTCGCCCGCTTGAGCGGGATGCCGGTGTTCTGTAACCGGATGCAGAGCTCGGCGAAGATATTGTCGATGAAGCGCTGGTCGCGGGTCTCGTTGGTCAGCCACGCCACAACGTCGCCGTCGGACTGCGGCGTGACGGACTCGATGTTGGGGGCGTTCATGGCTGGCTCCGGAGCGGCGGGTTTGACAGACGGTATGTCGTGCTTCTGCCCGGCAACGTCAACGCCACCAGCGGTAACGTGATCGCGGGTATCACCGGTCGTGGCCGCCCTGCCCGCTGCGTTCCCCATCCGCTCGCGCACCGATTTCCATACCCGGCACGGCTCAACTGGTTAGCGATCGATTAATTGTAACGCGCGGACGTTGCATGGCGGGCACACCGCGCTTCGTTTCGCTGCCAGCGCCACAAGCTTCATTTGTCAGCTCACAGTGAGTCACATAGCGTGACGCACATCCGCAAGGCGGCGAAGGTTTGCCGGAATGCAACCTGCCAGGCGGCGGCAAGAACAAAGGGCTGGGCACCATGCGCGAATGCATCGGGGCTACGACGATCGCACGACACGTTGGTGACACCACTCTCAATTCACGCCGGACGGAACCGCCGTCCCGCGTCCGCGCGCAGTTCCAGCGGCTGCTGTTGCTGAGCGCCTCGGTGGCCGCGCTGTCGGCGCTGTCACCGGGCTCGGCCGCGGCGCAGACCTGGACCGGCGCCACCAGCAACGACTGGACGGTGGGCTCGAACTGGTCCGGTGGAACGGTGCCGGCCGGAGGCGCAGTCAACATCGCGCCCAATTCAAATGTCGTCCTCGGCGTGAGCCCCGGAGCGACCGGCACGACCGGCGCTATGAACGTGCGCGACGCGGTCGGTGGAACGACCAATCTCACAATTCAAAACGGCAGCACGCTGACGAGTTCGAGCTCGATTTCGATCGGCGATGTCGCAGGTGGTACGGCCTCCGTCAGGGTGACAGGGGCCGGTTCGCAGTTGAACGCCGCCACGATCACCCTGTTCGCCGGCGCCACAAGCGTGCTCAATGTCACGGACGGTGCGACCGTCAGCACCACAAACAGGCTCATCGTCGGCACCCCGGCGGGCAGCAGCACGGCCACCCTCAACGTCAGCAACGCTACCATAGTCATGGGCGGCTTCGGCTTTAGCATCAGCAACGCCGGCGGTCAGATAAACTACGACAATGCGACGATCCGCGCTCGCATCAATACCGTGAATGCCTCCGCCGGAACGGCGGCCCAGAACAACATCGCCGCCGGCGGACTGACCGTCGATACCAACGGCTTCACCGTTCTCAGCAGCGTCGGCTTCAGCGGGGTCGGCGGATTGACCAAGATCGGCACCGGCAATTTCATCTTCGGTGGCAGCAGCACTTATACCGGCGAGACGGTGATCCAGCAGGGATCGCTCTCTCTGAGTGGGGTCGCCGGCTCAAGTGACGCTCTCGCCATTTCAAGCCGTGTGGTCGCCAACGCAACGTTCAATATCTCCAATGTCCCCGACGCCGCCTCGCACATCCAGAGCCTCGCCGGCAGCAGTGCCGGCAGCGTCACGCTGGGCGCCAAGGACCTGATCATCACCAACGGGCACGACAGCTTTGCCGGAACGATCAGCGGCACCGGCGGCGTGCAGGTCACCGGCGGCACGCAGGCGTTCTCCAGCGCCCAAGCCTACACCGGCGCGACCACGATCACGACGGGCACGCTGGCGCTATCAGGCGCCGGTGACATTTCCGCTTCCAGCCAGGTGATCGCCAACGGCACGTTCTCGATCGCCGGGCTTTCCGGCGCGGGCACCAACATCCAGCGGCTGTCCGGCAGCGGCAGCGTCGATCTCGGCGCCAAGACGCTGACGCTCACCGCCGCGAACGATACGTTCGCCGGTGCGATCGGCGGCAGCGGTGGGCTGACGCTCGCGGGCGGCACACAAACGCTGTCCGGCGCCAACACCTATGGCGGCGTGACCACGATCTCAGCGGGCACGCTGGCACTGACCGGCACCGGGTCGATCAGCAATTCCAGCCATGTGGTGGCGAATGCGGCGTTCGACATCTCCGGCCTCGCGGGCACCGGCACCGCGATCCAGAGTCTCGCCGGCAACGGCAATGTCGCGCTCGGCGGCAAGACACTGATCATCACCAATGGCAGCGATACTTTCGCCGGCGCGATCGGCGGCACCGGCGGGCTCGCGCTGACCGGCGGCACGCAGACGCTCTCGGGGAGAAATACCTATGGCGGCGCGACCACGCTCACCGGCGGCAAGCTGCGCGCAGGTACGGCCGATGCGTTCAGCGCGGCATCCACATTTGCCGCCAGTGCGAGCAGCACGGTCGACCTTAACGGCTTCAGCCAGATCGTGGGGGCGCTCAGCAATGCCGGCACCGTCAGGTTCGGCGCGACGCCCGGCACAGCGCTGACGGTTGTCGGCAACTACGCCGGCAACGGCGGCACGCTGCTGTTCAACACCGTGCTCGGCGGCGACGGCTCGGCGACCGACCGGCTCTTGGTCGGCGGAAGCACATCGGGCACCTCGACCGTGAGGATCAACAACGCGGGCGGCGGCGGCGCGCAGACCGTCGACGGCATCAAGCTGATCGACGTGTTCGGTGCCTCCAACGGCAGCTTCACGCTGGCGGGTAATTATTCGCTGCAAGGCCAGCAGGCGATCGTCGCCGGCGCCTATGCCTACACGCTGCAGAAGAACGGCATCTCGACGCCGACGGACGGCGACTGGTATCTGCGCTCCAGCCTGGTCAATCCGCCCAGTGATCCGGCCGCACCGACGACGTCCGCGGGTCCGTTGTACCAGCCCGGCGTGCCGCTGTATGAGAACTACGGCCAGGTGCTGCTCGGCATGAACGCGCTGCCGTCGATGCAGGAGCGCGTCGGCAACCGCTATTGGGGCGGCAATGGCGGCCCGAGCGAGGCGATGGCGCGGATGGGCGTCACGCCGGCGGCGCAGGCCGACAGTTCATGGACGCAATCGGCGTTCTGGGGCCGCGTCGAGGGCGGACAGACCAGCCTGCGGCCGTCGAACACCACGGGCTCGACCTTGAACAGCGACGACTTCAAGGCACAGGCCGGGCTCGACGGCCTCGCGCTCGAGAACGGCTACGGCCGCCTGATCGTCGGCCTCACGCTGCAATACGGCCTGACCACGGCGTATGTGAACTCGCTGTTCGGCAGCGGCCGCATCCGCGCCGAGGGCACCGGCGTCGGCGCCACCGCTACCTGGTACGGCGACAACGGGGTCTATCTCGACGGCCAGATGCAGACCATGTTCTATCGCGGCGATCTCACCTCCGACCTCGTCGGCAGCATGACCCATGGCAATGAAGGTCTCGGTTACGCCTTCAGCGTCGAAGGCGGCAAACGCATCAATGTCGGCAACGGCTTCTCGCTGACCCCGCAGGCGCAACTCGCCTATTCCAAGGTCGACTTCGACGGTTTTGCCGACCGCTTCGGCGCGCAGGTCGCGCTCGGCAATGCCGACAGCCTGCTCGGCCGCGTCGGCCTGATGCTCAATCACCAGAAGAGCTGGAGCGACGGCGCCAGCATCGCGCGCTCCGACCTCTACGCGATCGGCAATCTGCACTACGAATTCCTCGACGGCAGCAATGTCGATGTCGCGGGCACGAGCTTCGCCAGCGCCAACGACCGGCTCTGGGGCTCTATCGGCGGCGGCGGCAGCTACAGCTGGGGCAACGGCCGCTACACCGTATTCGGCGAAGCGACCTATCGCGCCAGCCTGCAGGAGGCCGGCGACAACCACAGCTACAAGGGCACCGCCGGTTTGCGCGTGGTGTGGTGAGTACAAGGCCCTCGGCGGTGCTGTTGTCGAAGCGCGCGGCAAGGCGACGACATTGCCCGGCCTTGCTGGAAAAACTCGGTCGGCAGTAGAATGCCCTCATGAACGAGAGCCCGTCCCTTCTCGATTTCGATCCGGAGTTTTGCCGCCGGGTCGCCAAATGGGGCGCAGCCATCTGCCTGACGTGGCTGGCGATCGCCGTTTGCATTCTCGTCCTGGTCGATCCGACCGGCGGTGCGTGTCCGGGCTGGACCATCTCCGACAAGAATGGTCAGGGCACATCGCTGTGGGCGCTTGTGGGTCTCTTTACGGCGTTTCCCGCACTCTGGCTCTGCTTCATTCTCGTTCGATGGCCGGGCTTCACGCGATGGGTGTGGGATTCCGGTCAGGCCAACTATAAGCGCTTCGTGGAGAAGAAGGGCTTGGACGACCCAAGCAAGGCGGCCTCCGTTATTTTTCCCTTCGACTTCGTATTCGTGGCCGTCATCGCGGGCTGGTGCCTGCTTTGCTCAGTGCCGATTTGGGCGATGATCCTGCCATGCCTTCCGATTGGGCGGTAATCTGGCCTTGCGCGCTTAACCGCCCAACCGGTCGACCTCCGCGTGCCCGGCCTTCATGACAAGCGGAATATGCTCGCCCTGGCCGAGCAGGCAGCTCACGTCGCGCAGCGGGTTGCCCTCGACCACCAGCAGGTCGGCGAACGCCTCCGGCGCGATGCGGCCGAGCTTGCCTTCCATGCCGAGCACCTCGGCGCCAATGACCGTGGCGCTGGCGATCACCGCCTGCGGGCCGAGCAATTCGGCGCGGATCCGGAACTCGTCGCTCTGGAGGCGCTGCGACGGTCCGAGCAGATCGGAGCCGTAGCCCATCTTGACGCCGGCCTCGCGGTAGATCGCGAGCGAGCGCAGACCGGCGTCGCGCACGTCGGCAACCTTGGCGACGCTCGCCGCGGGCAGGCCGTATTTCGCGCCCTCGTTGGCCAATGCCTCGTAGGTGACCAGCGTCGGCACCACATAGGCGCCCTGCTCCGCCATCAGCCGCGCGGTCGGAAAATCGACCAGATTGCCGTGCTCGATGGTGCGCACCCCGCAGCGCACCGCTCGCTCGATCGCTTCCGCGGTGTAGGCGTGGGCCAGCACATAGGTGTGCCGCGCCTTCGCCTCCGCGACGATGGCGCGGATTTCGTCCTCGCTATAGCCGTAGGCGCCAATCGGATCGGTCGGCGACGCGACGCCGCCGGACGCCATGATCTTGATCTGGTCGGCGCCCATCTGCAGCTCCTCGCGCACCGCCTTGCGCACCGCATCGACGCCGTCGACGACGCGCGCGATGGCACCGACCCGCACGCAGCAGGAGCAGGTCGGGTCGGCCAGATAATCCGAGCGGGCGCGCCCGTCGCCATGCCCGCCGGTCTGGCTCAGCGCGCGGCCGGAGACGAACAGCCGCGGACCATCGGTCAGGCCAGTGTCGATCGCCTGCTTCAGCGCATAGCCGGCGCCGCCGGCATCACGCACAGTGGTGAAGCCGCGCTTCAGCATGCCGCGCAACAGCATGGTCGAGCGCAGCGTCACCAGCACGTTGGCCATCCGCGCCTGCTGCGACAGGTCGAGCTCGACGGCGACCGCATGCACATGCAGGTCGATCAGGCCCGGCATCAGCGTCTTGCCCTTGAGGTCGATGACGCGGTCCGCCGAAGCGTCGATCGGCCGATCGGAGACTTCCTTGATCAGACGATCCTCGACCAGCACGTGATGCCCTTCGAGCAGGTCGGAGCGCAGAGGATCGAGCAGCGCGGCGTTCTTGAAGAGGGTTGTTGGCATGAAAGTCTCCTGTCAGGACGCCGCTGTAGTTAATTGAGCATGATCTTTCCGGAAAACCGCTTCACACTTTTCCGGATCATGCTTCACGCGGTCTTGCTTGCAATTTCTTCCAGCGATCGGCCGCGCGTCGGCACGCCCATCAGCACGACGGTCAAAGCGCCGATCAACAGGACGGACGTGGTGACGCCGAACACGCCGGCAAAGCCGAAATTCGGATAGAGGTAGCCGACCAGGATCGGTGCCGCGATCGCGCCGATGCGGCCGATCGCGGAAGCAAGCCCGGCGCCCGTGGTGCGGACCGATGTCGGGAACACCTCGGCCGTGTAGGCATAGACGCCGGCATAGGTGCCGTTCATGAAGAACGACAGCAGCAGGCCGGCCGTCATGATCTCGCCGTCGCTCTTGGCAAAGGCGAGCCCGAGCGCGCTGACGCCGCCGAGCAGCATATAGGTCGCGATCGTCGCCTGCCGCCCGATCCGCTCATTGAAATAGGCGGCGGTGAAATAGCCCGGCACCTGCGCGCAATACATCGCGAGCGAATAGCCGAAGCTCTTGGTGATGCTCATGCCGTTCTGCACCAAGAGCCCGGGAATCCAGACGAAGAAGGAATAGTAGCTGAAGGTGATCGACAGCCACATGATCCAGGTCATGGTGGTGATGCGGGCCTGCCGGCCGGCGAGCAGCGCGGCAAAATTGCTCAACAGCGTTCCCGACGATACGGCGGGCGCGGCCGGTTCGGCGACCGGCGCCGGCAGCACGCGGCCCTCGCGCGCGAAACTGGTCTCGATCCTGTCGAGCACGGCTTCGGCTTCCGTCGCCCTGCCCCGGCTTTCCAGCCAGCGCGGCGATTCCGGCAGCGAGCGGCGCCACCACAGCAGCATCACGACGGGTATGGCGGTGATGACAAGCACGATGCGCCAGCCGTTGTCGTAGGCCGGCACGATGAAATAGCCGAGCAAGGCGGCCGCGACGAAGCCGAACGAGAAGAATCCGGCCAGCGCACCGGTGAAGGCGCCGCGGTAACGCCGCGCCACGAATTCTGCCAAATACGGCGCGATGATCGCGCTCTCCGCGCCGGTGCCCATGCCGGCGACGACGCGCGCGGCGAAGAACGCCGGCCAGCTGTCCACCGTCGCGCTGACCAGCGAGGCCACACTGTAGAGCGCCAGCGCCGACATCATCACCGCGCGGCGGCCGATCAGGTCGCCCAGCGTGCCCGCGAGCAACGCGCCAAAGAGATAGCCGACGAAGGTGCTGCTGCCGAGCACGCCGGTCTCGACATTGGTGAGCCCCCAGGCGGTGCGCAGCACCGGCAAGATGAACGCCAATACCGCGGCATCCATCGCGTCGAACAGATAGCCCAGGCCGCCCATCAGCAGCAGGTGCACATGGAAACGCGCAAACGGCAGGCGCTCGATGCGCGCCGAGATCATCGACATGACAGTCCCCCCTCCGCCCCGCGGTCGGCACGCGCCGCGAGGTCAGGCCGGGGAATGATAGACAAATCCACATTATGGGAATAATTTATAATCGTTATCTGGTACATCACCACGGTGAATACTGTCCGTGTCCTTCCGCAGGCTCGACCTCAACCTTCTGAAAGTCTTCGAGGCGCTGATGACCGAGGGCAGCGTCACCCGCGCCGCGAGCGCGCTGACAATGACCCAGCCCGCCGTCAGCAACGCGCTGGCGCGGCTGCGCGACGCGCTCGGCGATCCCTTGTTCGTCAGATCCGGCACCGGAATCCGCCCGACCCAGCGCGCGGTGGCGCTGTGGGACCCGATCGGCGGCGCGCTGGAGAGCATCCGCGGCGCGCTCGACAAGGAGGTGTTCGATTCACGCAGTGCGCAGACCGAGTTCAGCCTGTCGATGTCGGACTACGTTTCGTCGCTGGTGACGCCGCGGCTGTTGAATCGCTTCGCCGAGATGGCGCCGACCGCGCGGCTGCGCACCGCGCCGAACACCATCATCGGGATCGCCGACCAGCTCGAGGACAACCGGGTCGACTGCGTGCTGAGCGTTTATGTCAACGAGGCACTGCAACCGGGGCTGATCCGTTCGCGTTCGCTGTGGACGGTCGACTATGCCTGCTTCATGCGGCGCGATCATCCGCTTGCGAACCGGAAGCGGCTCAATATGCGCAGCTTCCTCAGCGCTGGGCATGTCGATGTCAGCCTCGCCGGCAGGACGCTGCCGACCTATGACCAGTTTCTCGCTTCACGCGGGCTGTCGCGCAACCTCGTTGCCATCGTCAATCACTACAATGCCGCCTACGAGATCGTGCGGCAATCCGACCTGATCGGCGTGCTGCCGCGCGACCTCAGCGCGCAGTCCCGCCAGGCACAGCATCTGCACGCCGTGCCGGTGCCGCTGCCGGCGCCGCCGCGTATCGTCAGCCTGTTCTGGCACCAGCGCAACGACACCGTGCCCGCGCAGCGCTGGCTGCGCGAGACGCTGGTCGAGCTGTTCGCGCGGATCGAGTGAGGCGGCGCAACACTTGTCAGGTCGATGTCGGCGCCGGCGCGACCGACGCATCATCCGCAGCCGGCAACTTGCCGCTCAGCGCCAGCGGCCGTCCGAGCAGCCGGTGCAGCACAAGATAGCTCACCGCCGCCACGCCGATGCCCGTGAGCCAGGACAGGTCGACCCCGCCGGTCGCCAGGGCAAGCGGGCCCTGCATGGCCTTGATGGTGCCCATCTGGAAGGCCCACGCGGCTGCGAAGCCGGCGGCAAAGGCGATCAGCCCCGCCCAGTTGAAATCGCGACCCTGACCCGGCTCTTCATAGAGCGACGCGATGTCGATCCGGCCGCGTCGCACCAGGTAGAAATCGGCGAGCGTCACGCCGGCCCATGGGCTGATCCAGACGATCAAGGCGACCATGAAGTTGTCGAAGGCATGGGCGAAGTCGCCCGACTGCAGGAAGCCATAGAGGATCGCGGAGGCGATCAGGCCGGAGACCACCGAGATCACCCAGCGCGGCCGCCGCAGATCGAGCGCGAGCGAGGACAGCGCCGCCGAATAGATCACGACGATGTTGGTCGCGATCGGGCCATGGAGCAGCACCAGCAGCACCGGCAGCGCCATCGTGCCGAACGCGGCAATGATCAGCTTCGACGGATCGGACCCGGCGCCCGCAGACGCGATCGCAGCGCCGAGGAACGCGAGCCAGACCGTCGGCAGGAACATGCCGAGGAAAGTCGCGCGGAACACCCTGGCGGCGCCGAGCGAGGGTTTTGTGAAGCGCGTATAGTCGGACGCATAGGTGAGCCACGAGATGCCCCAGCCGATGCCGATCGCGGTCATCAACTGCGTCGCCGCGGCGAAGGCCGGCATGCCGGTCACCGTTGCGGCCTGCCATTTGATGTCGACGCGCAGGAACGCGAGCGCGGTCATCACGGCCATGATCAGCAGAATGACCGGCATGGTGTAGCGCTCGAACATCTTGATGGCGTTGAAGCCCCACGCCGCGATGCCGACCTGGAACAGCATCACCAGCACCGCGATCGCGTATTTGAGCTCGACGCCGCCGCCGATCCCCATCCGTTCGAGCGCCGCCATGCAGAGGTCGAGCACGATCCAGGTGTTGATCGCGACCCATCCCATCGGCATCAGTACCTGCGCCAGTGCGGGCAGATAGGCGCCGCGGCGGCCGAACGCCAGCCGGCCCAGCACCATCTGCGGCACGCCGGTGCGATGTCCCATCAGGCAGAACGCGCCAAACAGCGCCGCGCCGAACAGATTGCCGACGACGATGACGGCAAGCGTTTGCAGCAGGCTCAGCCCGAGCTGGATTCCGAGCGCACCCAGCACCCAGTTGATCGGGGCGATGTTGGCGCCGGTCCAGATCCAGAACTGATCGAACGATGACGACGTGCGGTGCGCCGCCGGCACCGGCTCAATTCCGTGGGCATCGAAGCCGGCCTCATCCTGTGCCGGAAGCTGTGTTTGCTTGAGCAACATGTTTCCCCCGTTGTCCGGCGCATTGATTTGGGCCGGGATGGGGGCATCTGAGCAGCGGATCGCTGCGAGGCGATAATGAGGAATCCTCAAGCCGGGTTGAGACGGCGTCGAGAGTGAAGTTTGTCTGTCCGATATCGACAAACCGCGCCGCGATCGCGCCTGCACACCGCACCGCCATGATGCGCCGCTTCACTGTTGAGATTTTCTCAACTCACCTGCCGGATTCGTCAATCGCGCCGGGCCCGGCTCTCGGCCATGGTGCCGCGGATGCATTGCTGCCCAATCAGCCGAGGCCCAGAGATGACGACACTGCTCCATATCGATGCCAGCCCGCGCGGCGACCGCTCGATCAGCCGGAAACTCTCGCAATCCTTTGTCGAGCACTGGCTGACGCACGAGCCCGCCGCCACCGTCATCTCACGCGATGTCGGCCGCGACCCGCCGCCCCTCATCACGGAGGCGTGGGTCGCCGCCGCCTTCACGCCGCCCGGCGACCGCACCGCGCAACAGCACGACGAGCTTCGCCTTTCCGACGCGCTGATCGACGAGCTCGAGCGCGCCAATGTGATCGTGATCGGCGCGCCGATGCACAATTACGGCATGCCGGGGGCATTGAAGTCGTGGTTCGACAAGGTGATCCGGATCGACAAGACCTTCAGTTTCGATCTCGCCCGTGGCGACTTTCCGCTCGAGCCGATCATGCGCGGCAAGACGCTGGTGGTGCTGAGCTCGCGCGGCGAGTTCGGCTTTGGCCCCGGCGGGGTGCGGGAGACCATGAACCATCTGGAAACTCACATCTTCACCTGCGCCCACTATCTCGGTGTGCAGGAGAGTCATCTGATCGCCGTCGATTACCAGGAGTTCGGCGATGAGCGCCACCGGCGATCACTCGCCGCCGCCCTTGCCGCCATTCCGGTGCTGGTCCGGCAGTGTCTTGGGATCGACGGGCCTGTTAATATTGCTGCGGAATGAAGCACGGCCGCCCCGCCGGCTGCACGAGGATGATCCAATGATACGCAATCCCATCCCCTGGCCGAACGGCGCGCGCTGCGCCTGTGCGATCACGTTCGACGTCGACGCCGACAGCCTGATTCACATCGCCCGGCCGAAGGACTCCTTCGACCGGCTCTATCCGATCACGATGGGACGATACGGGCCGACCGTCGGCGTCCCCCGCATCCTGGAGACCTATCGCCGCCTCGGCCTGAAACAGTCGTTCTTCATGCCGGCCTGGACGATGCGGCGCTATCCCGAGGCGGTGGAAGCGATCCTGAAAGCGGGCCATGAGATCGGCCATCACGGCTACATCCACGAGGATCCGACCGAGATTTCCTCGGCGCAGCAGCGCGAGGCCTTCGAGCGTGCGCTCGGCATCCATGTCGCGATGACCGGGCGCAAGCCGCGCGGCTATCGCGCACCGGTCTACAACGCCAACCAGACCACGATCGACCTCCTGATCGAGCACGGCTTCGTCTACGATTCGTCGCTGATGGCCGACGACATTCCGTACCAGATGCGCACCGCCCGCGGGTCGCTCTACGAGATGCCGCCGCACTGGGGATCGGACGATTGGCCGCCCTTCGCCCATTATGCGGAGATCGGCTACATGATGCCGGTCAAATCGCCGAGCGAGGGCCTTGCCGCCTCCTTCGAGGAGTTCGAGGCCGCCTATGAGACCGGCGGATTCTGGATGGGGATCTGGCACCCGTTCCTGACCGGCCGGCTGGCGCGCTGGCGCGTCGTGGAGCGCTGGCTCGAGCGGATCATCGCCGAACGCAAGGTCTGGTTCGCGCCGCTCGAGGAAATCGCCGCGCATGTCGACGGCCTGGTCAAGACAGGTACCTACCAGGTCCGGGTCGAGGACCTGCCCTACTTCACGCAGCCCGTGTCATGACCTGTGCCGGCGCGGCGCGGAACGCAGCCGCTTCCCCGCGCAGCCAATCGACGAATGCCGTCACCGATTTGCGCCTGGCCGCGGCCGGCGCGTCCACGAGACGATAGGCAAAGCCCGGAAGCGCCGGCCCGTCGAGCCGGCGCAGCGTACCCTGGCGCAATTGCTCGTCGACCAGCGCATCGCTGCACAACAAAGGGCCCAGCCCGCGCTCGGCGGCGTGCAACGCCAGCGGCTCCTCGCTGTACCAGGAGATGCGAAAATCCCGCGCGGGATCATGATCGGCCCCCGCAAGCCACGCTGACCACGCCGGCGAATCCAGCGCAGCGTTCTTCCAGCGGAACGCCAGCAGCGATCGCGAGCGGATATCATCAATGGCAAGAGGGGCCCCTGGCGGACAGATCGTGCTCGCTGCGACCGCGATGTAACGATCGCTGAACAGCACCGATTTCTCGCTCGTGCGGTCGACGCGTCCATACCGGATCGCCAGATCGACGCCGTCGACATCAGGCGTCCTGATCTCCTCGGTCGCATCGATATGGACCATCAGGGCCGGATATGCCGCATTGAAGCGCGCGAGCCGCGGCATCAGCCAGCGCTCGGCGAAGGCCCGCGTGGTCGACACCGTGATCGCGTCACTATCGGCCGGCGGCCGGATCGCGGCAAAGGCGCTGGCCATGCGATCGAACCCGTCGCGGAGCATCGGGAACACTGCATGTCCGTCCGCGGTCAGCACCACGGCGCGGCCGGAGCGCTCGAACAGCTTGCGCCCGAGGATCGCTTCGAGTTGCCGGACCTGGTGGCTGATCGCCGTCACCGTGACGCAGAGCTCGTTGGCGGCGGCGGTGAAGCTCTCGTGGCGCGCCGCGGCTTCGAACGCGCGGACGGCATTGAGCGGCGGCAGCTTGCGCATGATCGGTTCTCCGCGCTGGCGGCATCAGGCAATGAGAAAATGAGCGTCGGTCGGCCGCATGTCGTTCACCGGCACCATGTCCTGCGGACAGGCCGAGAACACGATGATCAGATCCATCTCGGCGCGCAGCGCCACATACTGCCCGGCCTCGCTGACCGGAGACTTGAAGTCCAGCTGTCCGCTGCCGGTCACGGGCACGTTCATGAACAGGTTCAGCGGCGCCGGCGTCACCGCACTGGACAGCCCGACCGCCTCGAGCGCATGCGCCAGGTTCTGCGTGCAATTGTCGTGATGGCCGACGGCGCCGAGCTGGCGATAGCGGTGAATGTCGCAGGCCGCGATCAGCATGTCATGGATGCCCGGGCTGGTGTCGGCGACGAGCGTCAGGATCGCGCGGCGCCGGTTGGTCGTCAGCGTATCGCCGACGCGGGGGATGAGCCGCAGCATCGATGCGCGGCTGTGCTCCATCGACATGAACTCGCCGGTATCGCCGGCATTGAAAGCCCAGGTGTCGACCACCTGCTTGCCATGGGTGTTGACCACGGTGACGGTCTCCCCGGCTTTCAGGCGCGCCGCGACGCCGTTGCGGGCTGGGATCAGGCGGGCGCGGGTGAGATCGGCGGTTGCGGCGGTCACGTGATGTCTCCTCAAGGCACTGTCGCGCCATTGGAGCACCGCCGCTCATGCAATTCTAATAATATTAGTTGTGTCCATTATAGCATATTCGTATAGTCGCCCATGCGCCTCAGACAGCTCGAATGCTTCCGTGCCCTGATGCTCCATGGCACCATGACGCGCGCGGCGGAACTGCTCGGCATGTCGCAGCCCGGGATCAGCACGATGATCGCAGGCCTCGAGCACGAGACCGGCCTTAACCTGTTCGTGCGGCGCGGCGGCCGCCTGCAACCGACCCCGGAAGCCAAGCTGTTCTATGTCGAGGCCGCGCGGGCGCTCGAAGCCGCCGAGAACGCCTCCCGCGTCGCGGCCGAGATCAAATCCGGCCGGCGCGGTCACCTCGCGATCGCGGCCTATCCGAGCATCTCGATCAACCTGCTGCCGCGGCTGCTGTCGCAATTCGCCAGAAACAAGCCCGAGCTGCAGATCAAGATCATCACGCGGAATTCCGCGACCGTCCGCGAGCTGATCTCGACGCAGCAATTCGATCTCGCGGTCGCCGAGCTGCCGCTCGACTATCCGACCGCGCACATGGAGGTGTTCTCCTACGACTGCATGTGCATGCTGCCGGGCGCGCATCCGCTTGCGAAGCTGAAGCAGATCACCCCTGACGATCTCGACGGTGTCCCGTTCATCACGCTGTTTCGCGGCGACCCGATCTACCAGCAGCTGGCATCCGCCTTCTCCGAACAGGGCGCGCGCTGGAACGTCGTCGCGGAGACCGAATTCTTCTCGACCGCGTGCCAGCTGGTCGCGGAGGGCCGCGGCGTCGGCATCGTCGATCCGGTCGTGAGCAAGCCGTTTACCGAAGGCCTCGCCCTGCGCCCTTTCAGGCCGAGGATCCAGTATCAGGTCGCGATCCTGTCCCCGACCCACGAAGCGCTGTCCCAGGTGGCGCAGGATTTCGCCAAGCTGCTGCGGCGCGCCCTGCGCGCGTGAAGATCGGGCGGGCGCCGGGCCGGACAACGCAGCTTCATCGACCGAAGCAGCTCAGTGCTTGGTGTCGCCATCGCTCGTCTTGAGCTCATATTTGGCCGTCCCGGTGATCGCAAAGCTGGGAGGGCCGTCCTTCGCCGCAGCCTGGGACCTGAAGATGTTGACGGAGGTCACTCGGCAGGTTGCAGCATATACCTGCGACAATATCGGGCACTGCGCCTTCGCTTCCTCGTAGAGATCCTGCCTGATCGCATTCAGGGCGACGTCACGGTCGCTGCCCTGGAGCGGCGCGGGAGGCACGGCGACGCTCTTGAGCGTCACGGTGATTTCCATGAAGCCGGGCGGAGGCGCAGGGATAGCCGTATTGAAGATGACCTGAGCCTGCGCCGCCGAGGCCACCAGCAATAACAGGGTTGGGCATGCAATCGCGGTGACAAGGCGCATTTCAGGACTCCCCATGAGGTAGTGCTGCCGTCCCCCACGCCGGGAAGACGGCAGATTTCTCAACTGCGGATTGTTGCGGGTCTTGGGCATCTCGACCAGATGCAGCAGCACCATGCCGGCTGACGATCGCGTGATGTCGCGCGGCTACATGGCCCTGCCCGGCCAGGAAGCGACTCGCCGCATCGCGCACGCTGGACATGTTGGAGATGTTTACGTGGATGGAGTGGGCGAGCCGACCGATTGACACTTCGGCATCGCGGCCGCCGCGCCCCGCAAGCCGAGGGAGTGTCATATCAGGCGGGCTCTGTTCGAGAGACCAGAGGTTGCGGAGCCCGGTTGCTACGGCCGGCCCACCGGATTGGCAACAGGAAATGCGCTGCTGACATCTTCAGCGCCGGCCCTCGGGAATCGTCTCTTCGCGTACGCGATGAGCGGCGCCTCGATCAGCCGCCAGCTTAATTCCGCGAAGGCGCACACGACTGCGATGGACGCGAGTCCCGAAGGAATCTGGCCAAGGCCGGTATCCACGTAGAACGGCCAGTGAAACAGGTAGAGTGCGTAGCAGCGACGGCCCGGCCAGATCAGCGGCCTGAGAAGCACAGGCCGGGCGACTTTGGTGCTGGCCCATACGATGGCGGCGCAAGTGGCGGCTGCTACAGAGAGGAAGCAGAACGGAGTGAAAGCGACGGCGTAGCCGAGATCGCAGAGTGGGGGGATGCAGGCTAGCGCGATCCACGCGGCGACGGATCTGCAATAGCCCCTGACGAAGCAGGCGAGCAATGCGCCGCCGAAAAGCTCATCCAGGCGACCAGGGAGCAGCCACTCCCAGCACAGGGTCGGCAGGTACGCGTGTGCCCACCAGCGCCACACAGGGGCGAGTAGTACGCCGGTCCACAAGACGCGAACTAGCCATCGTTGCGGTAGACACCAGATCAGCACGGGCAGCACGAGATAGAACTGTTCTTCGGCGGCGAGCGTCCACGTCACGAGGAGTGGCTCGTCCGTCGGGAAGCCGAATTGCAGCCACGGTATCGCTTGGGCGAAGAATAAATAATACTGCCAGTGCTTGGGAGTGGCGATTACGAGCGCAAGCCAGTAGAGCGGCAGAATGCGGAACGCGCGCCGCCCGTAGAAGGACGTGAAGTATCCGGGCTGGTTGCGGCTGTCGAGCAGGATGCCGCCGATCAGGAAGCCGCTGAGCACGAAGAACAAATCCACGCCCAGCATGCCTTGCTTGAAGCCGAAGTAATGGCGGGCGATGACAAGCGAAATCGCAAGTCCCCGAATCGCGTCAAGCGAGTCTGATCGGTCCGAGTGGTCCGTTCGCAAATTGTTCAAGAAAAAAACCCGCCCAGGATCTGAAATGCGGCGAAGCTACCACCGCATCTCCCGGTTGGGCAACGGGACCAAGATCCGCTAGTTGACGGGGTGCCGGGCTCCAGGGCGGGTCCACACGCTCACCTCGGTCGAAGCGGCGATATTTCTCCTCGATCCAGGCCTGCTGCCGGCGCAAGGCCGCGAAGTTGGCCTCGGTACGTGTGGCAAGGAATACGTCCTATGCGGCGCTGAACGCTGCCCTCGCCTCCTCGAACGATCCAGCCGACCCGCGGGTGCACTCGCTCCGCCCGCCGACAAGGTCCGCGCCTGCCTGGCCGCACAAGGATAGAGAGCGGCAGGCTTGGTGCATCCCGCCTCTTGCTTGGACGGGGATGGACGCTGCTGAGTTTTCAGGCTGTAGGCTACGAAGCGAATTACGTTTCGCGGATACAGCCCGCCTTCGCCCTCCGGGCTTCGGCGCAGCAGCTCTTCGCTCGCTACACTACGATGCAGTCTTGCTGGCTTGCCTAGCCGACGTCGGTGGATAAGGCGAAGTCGTGCGCGCGGATCCCTTCGTGCCCCGCTTGCCTCTTTTGGACAGCGGACCTTTTTGTTTTTTGGGACTGCGATCGTGGTCAGACGCGAAGAATCATCCATTTTGCTATTTGCGGTTGTCCCGGAACTCCAATATTGCTTTGCAACTGAATGTTGCTGGAATGTTTGGAATGATTTCGCGTGGACTGACTTTCATTTACGTCGAATATGGGAATCTCGATCGTCTCTATCTGGAACTACGGTACAGCCTCGCCACTCTGCTGCACTGGAAATTCCACGCTCCCGTGGACGTTGTCGTCTATACCGACAAGCCGGATCGCTATCGCGAGCTGCCGGTCCGGATCGTCGACATTACGTCGAGGATCGCGGAGTTCTCGCGCGATGGCCTCTACCATCACCGCATCAAGCCGTGCGTCCTCCGCGAGGAGATGAAGCGCAACCCGAACTTCTGCGTCATGACGGACACGGACACTTTTTTCGTGGATGGGTTCTTCGACAAGCTCTGGTCCATGGCATGCGCCGGATCGATCGCAGTCGACCGCTTTCACGGGCGAAACCCCTTCCCGGCCTTGGCTGGTTTCGAGGCCGAACTGCCGAACGTCGGCAGCTATCGCTACGACACGAAAGCATCCGTCGAATACAACAGCGGACTGACCGCCGTGGATCCTGCCAAGCACTTGCCGGTGATCGAGGATTCCATAGCGCTGATTGATGCCGTGCTCGACCAGGGCGAGAAGCTTCTCACGCTTGAGCAAATTGCGCTGTCCGAGAGCATGCGGGTCCACAGAATTCCTGTCGCGACGATGTATCCGCTGTTCAGGCATTACTACCGCGTCGCCCACAAGCGCTACATGCAGTGGCATATTCGGCGTTGGCACGAAGAACGAAGCGGCGTCTTTGCGCCGCAGCCCCCGACGATCCGATATACTCGGCCTCGTGTTCGCCTATTCCGGATTTTGGCGAGGCTGAACTCGATGTTCAATAGGTCTGGCCATCAGGCTGAGGCCCAGACCAGGTGGCGATAGCCGCGTCGATCACGACGGCGCATCCTTCACGCGAAACATCGCCCACGCGCGAACAGTGTCGGGCGCACGCGGTGCCGCGCCCCGCTGCCGACAAGATTCGCGCCTGCCTGGCCGCGCGAGGGTAGAGAGCGAAGGGGCCTCTTCAGCTATTGCTTGTCGGCCTGTCCGTGGTTCGTCCCGCTCTCGGGGCCGATGTAGATGCCGGTCTTCATGCATCTCTTCCACGCCCCGTCGCATCGTTCCGGCTTGGCGGCCTTGGACAGGCAGATAGCTTTATAATCCGAGCACGACCTAGCTTGAGCGGGATGCGTCGCGATGATGCCGGCCGCGATAGTAATCGTCCAAAACAAGTATTTCGTCATGAAGCCCACCTTCTAATTGGGAGAGCAACAATGCAATTGGCGGGATGTGCCGTCCATATGCGCAACTACAAATTCACAAGCCAATGCGTCATCGCTGTGGATGGAGAACAGAAGCGGCACGAGGGTGTACGCAATCAGCAGCACACAGCCCGCCTTCGCCCTTTGGGCTTCGGCGTGGCAGCCTTCGCTCACTTCGCTACGATGGAGTTTTGCTGGCTTGCCTAGCCGTAGCTCGCAGATTTGGGATTTGCGATCAGTCCGTCTTCGCTTTCGCTAATGCTCAAGCTACGCCGGACACGCTTCGCCCTGACGGGCCGGGCGTGGCTGCGCCACGCAAAGCCCGTCAGGGCGAAGCGTGGTGGGGGAGGCAGGACTCGAACCTGCGAAGCCATGAGGCGGCTGATTTACAGTCAGCTCCCTTTGCCACTCGGGACACTCCCCCGTCCAACAGCATCAGACCGGCCGCGCGAGTGGCGGCGGACCGGGTCATCGAAATGACGCTGATAACCGGCATCGACCCGAAGCGGGTGCGCGGTCGGGCGCGTTTATGGGGGAAGGCGGTCCCCAAAGTCAACCAAGCGGGCCGCCTATTTGCCGGTTAAATTGCCAATATTCGACACCCGTGACACAAGCCTCACATGAGCGATCGCGACCGCAAACCCAATTTCCGAGGCAAGGGCGGTAAACCCTTCCAAAAAGGGCCGAAATTCGGCCGCCCCCAGGCCAGGCGGGAACGCGAATCCGGTTCCGACGGACCGGTGATTCTGTATGGCTGGCACACGGTTTCGGCCGCGCTTGCCAACCCGGACCGCCAGATCCGCAAGCTTTACCTCACCGAGAACGCCGCCAAGCGCCTCGCCGACGAAAACATCGCAACCCGCGTCACCCCGGAAATCGTCCGACCCGGCGATATCGACCGCCGCCTCACCCCCGATGCCGTGCATCAGGGCCTGCTGGCGGAGGCCGATCCCCTGCCCTCGCCCGGCATCGACACGCTGGCGCTGGAGGGCATCGTGCTGGTGCTCGACCAGATCACCGACCCGCACAATGTCGGCGCCATCCTGCGTTCGGCAGCGGCGTTCGCGGTGAAGGCGATCGTCACCACCGCCCGCCACAGCCCGGAGGCGACCGGCGTGCTGGCGAAGTCCGCCTCCGGCGCGCTCGAGCTGGTGCCGATGATTACCGTGCAGAATCTGGCGCGCGCGCTGAACGAACTGAATGACCACGGCTTCCAGACCATCGGCCTCGACAGCGAGGGCTCGGAGGATCTCGGCAAGGTTCCGTTGCAGCAGCCGCTCGCGCTGGTGCTCGGCGCCGAAGGCAAGGGCCTGCGGCAATTGACGCGCGAGACCTGCCGGGTCGTCGCCCGGCTCGACATGCCCGGCGAGATCAAGAGCCTGAACGTGTCGAACGCCTGTGTGCTCGCGCTCTATATCGGCGCCAGCCGGCTCGGCCTGATGGGTTAGCTTGATATCTGGACGGAGACCGCAGCACCTGCGGGCCAGCAGCGCTCGCGAGACGGCGTCGCGCGATTTCTGAATATTAGAAATCTATCCCTGAGTTGCCCGACGTGTCAAGTCGCCCTGTCGAACGCCGGCAGCCCGCCGGCTCCTTTGCATGGGGTTGTTTTCGATATTTTGACAGCGCACCTGCGGCGGTCGCGTGCGGGGGATGCGGCGCCCCTTCCCGGAGCGACCCGACTTCAATCGTCAGACGAGCAACGCCCGCTCGCGTCACGCGAACGGGCGTTGCTGGCTTCGACAGATCGAAGGATCAGTAATAGCGGCGCAGCGGGCGGTGGCCGTAGTGATAGGCCGGCGCGCGATGCGCGTAGCCGTAGCGATAGCCATAGTGCGGGCGATAGCCGTAGTGATGGCGGTAGCCGTAGTGACGGTAGCCATAGTGGCGATAGCCGTAATACGGGCGGCCGTAGCCTTCGCGGTAGTACGGACGCGGTGCCCAATTGCCCGGGCCGGTGTAGGTCGGGCCCTGGTTGACGTAATAGTACTGCTGCGCCGCGTCGGGATAGACCGCATCCGGGTCGGGCAGACGTTCGACCGCGCTGTAGCCGTAGCCACCGCAACCGCCGCAGCCGTAGTTCACGACGGGCGCGGAATAGCCGCACGGGTTGAAACCGCACGCCATTGCGGGCGCGGTCACCATGACGGCCACGGCCGCAATCAGTCCTTTGATCATTTGACGCATTACTCTCTCCTGTTGTTCGTCGCGTAGCTCTTGGTGGCTATGAAGGCCCCCGTTCGAGGGGCTCTTGTTCAGTGGTGGTTGAGTTAGGGGCCTCGGGGACGCGGCGGCCGCGGGACCGGGCCCGGCAGCGGACGCCGTCCGTTGAATTCGGGCGCGTAGATCACCGGCGGCGGATCGACCGGCACGTTGGACTGCGCCGGCAGCGGCGCGGATTGCGCGCCCCACGATTGATGATAGCTCTCGGCCGGCTGGGGCAGCTTGCGGTTGGCCGGCGGCTCGATCTCGAGGCGGCCGTAACCCGGCATGCGGCCGAGGCTCGGATAATAGTGGCCGACATTCGGCTCGGGACTGATCGGGCGGCCGCCATAGACGGTCGGCACCAGCGAATCGTTGCGGGCAAGCCCCATTGCGCTTTCGACCACCGCGTAGGTGGCGTCGACGCCGTTGATGATGATGGTCACGCCGGGGCGCACCGGCACGACGATGTCGAAGCCGCCGCCGGCCAGTGCCGTCGAGGTCGTCGCAGCCAATATCGCCAGCGCCAGTCGTCCGCGCATGTTCACCCAGCGTCCCGAATTGTTCCATCCGCAGCCTAATCGAACGGCTTGGCGGAAGGGTTAAGGACGCGGGCCAAACTGGCGGTAAGCCTAACGCGTAAGCATCGGTATCCGGCCAATGCGGCCGTGCGGGCTCAGAAATCGTTAACGGCCCGCCCAGCGGCGCCGTCGGATCAAGTGAAGGCGTTCTCGATGATCGAGTGGATGCCGATCGCGATCGTGACCGCGCCGACCGCGATTTGCAGGCCGCGATTGGCCCAGGTCAGCCAGCGCGCGGAGGCCGCCAGCGGCACCGCGATCACGCTCGACAGCACGCCCATGCCGATCATCGAGCCGATGCCGAACAGCGCGACATAGCCGAGCCCGATCACCGGGCTCGGGGCCTGCGAGACGGTCAGCACCAGCAGCGCCGCCGAGCCCGCCATGCCGTGCATCAGGCCGACCAGCAGCGTGCGCCAGCGGAAGCCGTGCGCGTGGCTGTGCGCGGCGCGCGTGTGCGGCAGCGGTTCGCCGGCGTGGCTGTGGGCGTGGAAATGCGTGGTGCCGTCGCCATGCGAATGGGTGTGGAAGTGCACGCGGTCGCGCCACAGCCGCCACCAGACATGCGCGCCGAGCCCGACCAGCATGACGCCGACCGCGGTCTCGATCGGCGCGGCAACCGTCTCCGGGATCGCGCGCCCGAGCAGGATCGCGGCACCGGCAAAGACGAACAGCGTGAGCGTGTGGCCAAGCCCCCAGGTCAGGCCGTGCTTGACGATGTCACCGACATGGGTGCGGCGCGCCGCGATGCTCGAAACGGCTGCGATGTGATCCGGCTCCAGCGCATGCTGCATGCCGAGCAGAAAGCCAAGACTCAAGATTCCGAACATCAATCCCCCGTGCCGGCCCCGCCATCAGATCGAACATCGCTGTACATGCAATTCTCGTCAAAGACAGCATGATCCGGAACGCATCATGCGCGAGAGTTGCGGAACTTCACACGGGTTTGAACACAGGCCAAGGCCGCACCGGAACGGGGGCTGGACAACGAGATTAGCTCGTCACAACGACGAGA
Source organism: Bradyrhizobium mercantei (assembly GCF_001982635.1). Taxonomy (GTDB): domain Bacteria; phylum Pseudomonadota; class Alphaproteobacteria; order Rhizobiales; family Xanthobacteraceae; genus Bradyrhizobium; species Bradyrhizobium mercantei. Next base: position 834,986 of record NZ_MKFI01000001.1, read on the forward strand.
GGAGACCTTGCATGACACAGCTCAAGATCCTCGGCGCAGCAGCCCTGCTCGCCACGGCACTGGCCGGCCCCGCGATGGCGCAACAGACCATCGGCACCGCCGCCCGCTGCTCGAATGCCGACCCGGCCGCCCGATGCCAGACGATGGCAGGCGGCACCACGCGCACTGCCTATCATCACCGCACCTATCGGCGGGACCGCGACTGGCAGGGCAGCTACAACCGGTATGACCCCGGCCCGGCCGGCGTCGCAGCCGGCGTGGTCGGCGGCGCGGTCGGCACCGCGGCTGCGATCGCCACCGCCCCGTTCGGCGGCCCCGACTATTATGGCCGCGCCCCGATGGGCAGCGCGGAATATGTCCGGCAGAATGGCCTTGTCTGCACCCCCGGCACCTGGTTCCGCGGCAGCGACGGCCGCCAGCATCCTTGCCAGTAGCGCAGGCGAAACGCCGACGGCGCAAAAGGCGGCCTTCCGGCCGCCTTTTTGCTGCTGGACCGCGGCTGGCCGGCGTGATGAATCCGGGCCGCACAGGTTCTGGCCCTCGGGTTCTGGCTCTGGCGCGCCAAGTCTGCTATGCGAGCGCGCAAATCATTCCCATTTCGCCGGCTTAGCTCAGCGGTAGAGCAGCAGTTTTGTAAACTGAAGGTCGGGGGTTCAATCCCCTCAGCCGGCACCAGCGCTCCGCTGGCTCATCGCACGTCGCCGAGCGCCGGTTTTCCACCACGTTTGGCAGGCGTGGCGTCGGGCCACCGGGTCGGGGGACTTGCACTGGCCGAAAACATTCCGCAAAATTGTTCCTTGGGGAGCCACAGGCGGATTCGGGCAGGTACCGGATGACGGAAAAGCAGCTGCGGGCACGGACATCCTTGCTGAAGGCAATGCTGTTGTTCTCTGCCCTGCTGATGGGCTACTCGGATCTCATCACCACCAACGAGATATTGCAGCGCGGAATGGGCGAGCTGAACCCGTTCATGCGGTTTACCCAGGAGTGGCTCGGCGAATGGTGGCTGGTTGCCAAGCTGGGCTTGACCTATCTCGTGATGTGGATGCTTTGGCACGGCAAGAGCGAGCGGCAGATGGCCTATGTCGTCGCCTTCATCGCGACGCCCGTGTACAACAATCTGATCATCCTCGCGGGCTCCAACTAGGCTGCCCCCGCGCTCATGTTTGGCCCGCCGCCCGGCGCGGTTACCGCCGCCATTTGTGCCGCAAATCCGCTGTCACATCCCATTGATGTTTCGAAACATGTCCAGCCGGCGCGACCGCCGATAGCGTTGGACAAGGCGCCCGTTCCGGCCCTACGTTCAGGTCCATTGCGGCAATAGAGGCTGCCTGGCGCGGTTCCGACGATGGACTGGTCCTACTATCTCGTGGGCATTGCTGTTGTCCTGCTGCTGCTCGCCTATCGCCTGCATGGCGGGCTGTTCAGGCGGGATACGCTGCGGGACGAGCGGCTGAATCGCCTGATCGATGAACGCATCGATCGCATGGACCTGAAGCGCGAGAAAAGGCACGAGCCGTCCGAGCCGTAAAGACCGGCCTCGTCGCGTGGTTCCTCAATCTGCCGAGATCGATCGCCGGCCACGGCAGCCGCGCCAGCTCGCAGGCGAGTACGGCAACTCCGACGGGGAAGCAGGTTTTGACGCCGGTGAGCCGACGACAGCATGCTTCTTCGATGCAGACGCCGACGCAGTCCGCTCCTGCAAATCTCTTGTTGATCCCGTAAACGCCGACCGTCCCGCCGTGGATGTTGCCTTCAAACCGAAATGCCTCGGCATCGCGTCCTCCATCCAGATCGACACGGCTTGTGCCGTGCATTGTCGCGTCGTCTGATCCGAACCGAGCATGTATTTGCGGCTCAATCAAAGAGCCTCTCTTGGCTTACCCACAACGTACAGCACAAGCCGTAGTCTTCCGGTCTCCGGGAGATGCTTCACGTCGCCGACGGCGCTTTGCGAAACGCATCGCGCACGCTCACTGCTGGCAACCAACAGGGCTGACCAATCAGCCGCCGCCTCACGCGTCCCGGATGTCGGCAATCGTCCGATCCGATGTCGCCCGCCGATATCGACGGCGGCTCGGAAGCGGCTCGATGCTGCCTTGGCAGGAATCGTGGGATCCTTCCCGTAGGATCACCCATCCGTCGCCTTGTTTCTGTTCTTGCAGCCGGGAAAGGGGTATGCAGAATACGGATGGGGTGGGACTCAGCCAATGACCTATTTGATCCTTGCCCGGGATGGCACCAGTCAGATCGTGCTGAAGCGCGACAGTGAGGACGCGGCCGAGAAGAAGGCGCGCGAGCTGAAGGAGATGGGCTGGTTCGAGGTCGAGGTCCGCGAGGACAAGCCCGGCGGCGCCGGTCCCGATCGCTCACAAACCCTTCAGTGAACCTTTGCCGGACGGCCCTTACACATGTGTGAGGAGCCATCATGTCCGACACAGCACATTACCGCTTCCAGTCCGATCAGGCGCGCCGGCTGGCCCGCCAGGTCACCGACGCCACGGTGCGTGAGAAACTGCTGGAGATGGCCGAGGAGTATGGCCGCTACGCTGACCTGATCGAGGCCCGCAGCATCGAGCGCGTGCCCGCCGAGGCGGCCCACCAATCTGCCCCCTGCTCCTGACGCAGCACCTTAGCGAGGCGCCAAATCGGCGCGAAACTGCCTGAGGATTTTTTCGGAACATTCTGCCCCCTCAGGCGATTTTCCCCGCATGAGGGTCCGCGAAGCCAACCGCAATCTCCTGCTTCTGGGCAGCTTCACGCTGCTGAGCATCGCTGCTGCCGGCGTCGTCGCCCTGCTCGATCCGGCGCCCGCGCCGGCTAGTGCCGCGGTCCCGCCGGGTACGAATCAAACGCCGGCCCCCCATCGCGCACTGACCCAGACCCCGGTCCGGATCGTCGGCACCCCGTTCGTCCCGAACACCAATCCGCGCCAGCGCTGACGACCTTCGCGCGCGGGGCACGTCACAATTTTGTCACCGTGCCCCCGAAACAGGCGTCTTCATCAACCATCATGATGACGGATGCTTGATTCCGCACAGTTGCTCTGCTGCAATCCGCGCGCTTAGGGTGCGCCATGAAGTGGATGAAAGAACGCGATCTCCTGATCGCGCAGACAATGGCCTTCGTACAATCGGTGAAGGGCAAGCTGCCCGACGCTGAGCTGCCGGCGCCTGCCCAGCGTACCGCTGCGCCACAAGCCCCCACCCCGTCGGCCACGACCGAAGCCACCGCCGGTCTGGAGAGCAAGGCCGCCTCGGAGACAAAGCCTGCCTTGGAGACAAAGCCTGCCTTGGAGACAAAGGCCGCCTTGCAGACAAAGCCTGTCCTGGAGGCAAAGATTGTCGCGGAGGCAAAGGCTGCCCCGGAGAGCAAGCCCGCCGCCGAGGCCCGGGTGGTCATGCCGCCGCCGCTTCCGGTGCCAACCGTCCTCGAGGGCCTGCCTCCCGCGCCGTCGCCCTTGGCGGTCACCGTCGTCGAGGTCCCGCCCGCACCGGCAGAGCCGCCGCATTTCCCAAAACTCGACATCCGCGGCGACTTCGGATCCGAGGTGCGGGAGCGGGTGGCCAATTTCCGTGCCCAACAGCAGCGCTTCATCAGGGAGCGCGAGGAATACTGCACCACGACCATGGCCAAGGTCCGCGCCGCGATCCGCGACAACAGCGAGCTGCCGCGCTCCGGCAAGTAACCGGCGCGCTCTAAATTCCGAACCGACTGCCGGACTTCAGCCCCGCCCGCCGGATTTCACCGGCTCGGTCAGGAAGCGACCGCTTGGTCGCGTCAACGCCGGCTCCTCCATGGCATCACCGGCAGGCTGCTTGCCTTCCGCCATCGATCGCAAGCTGGCCATCGCCTGGGTCATGCGTTCGCCGAATTTGGCGGCGGCGCCGTCGAGGAACGCCTTGTCCTTCGGCTTCGGCTTGGCGATCCGCAGCTCGAAACGGGACGTTCCGTCCGGGCGTTCCAGAACGGCTCGGGTCATCACGATGCGCGGCGCGCCGGGCACCGGCAGCGTGATGCCGACCGTGAAGTAATCGACCGGCCGCCAGTCGAGCGTTTCCTCGACATTGGTATGGTTGCCGTGCGCGCAATGATTTTTGGTGCCGACCCCGCGGCGCCCCTTGCCTGATTCCTCGACGATGTCGTCGGCGTCCCACCATTTCTGCCATTGCCCGGGTACGGTGATGAACTCCCACACCGTCTGCGGGGGCGCGGCGATGTCGAACTCCAGGATCGCGTAGGCGTCGTCGCGCGTCACCTCCATCCGGACCTGCGCGTCGTCCTGCTGCCACGCCGCTTCGAGATCGCGCGCCCACAGCGTCACGTCGCCGATGATGTCGATGGCCTCCTGATGCGCGATGAGCCCTTGCGCCACCGGATCGACGCCCATGGCGCGGATCGCCGCATCGCTGTAGAGCGCGTAGGCGCGGCCGCCGAGCTTCTCGCCAACGCTGTTCTTGAGCAGCCGGTGGACCAGAATGACATCGCGGCCGGCGAGCTCTTCCCTGCCGCCCATCTTCTGCTTCACCATCTCGCCGTGATGGATGACAAACTTGAAATCGAGATCGCCCATCGCGACGCAGGCCTTGCATTCGCAGGTCGAGGCCTGGCGGATGTCGCGCAGGCGCCGCCGGAACTTGAAATAGGTGCCCTCGATCGCGTCCTGCAGCAGCGAGCCGTCGATTGTCCCGGTCGAGTAGACGAAGGCGGCGTCGCCCTCGAACTTGGCGAGGCGAAATGGCGGACGCAGCCCTTTCACCACCACGTCCATGAAATCGGCGATGATATCCTGCGCATGGTCGAGCTCGACCGCCGCGAGGAAGTTGGTGTAGCCGGAGATGTCGGCAATCGCGAAAAATGCCGCTTCAGCCTTCGGAAGCATCGAGACCTCTAGCGCAGCCGGTTCACGCCATCCACGTGGATAGTGTCATACCACACAGAGGGAAGATAACATGAAATTCATTGCTGCCGCTGCATTGGCACTTGTGGGCTGGCTGGCCGGCTTCAATTCCGCAAACGCACAAGGAGGCGCCATGAAAACGACGCCTACGACCAAGATTCTCGCCATCGGGACCATCAATCCCGGTTTTGAACAATCGCAAGTGCGTGCTGTCCTGCCGGAGGAAGTTCGGGAAACCGTCGACCTCTACCTCGATGGCAAGATCGAGCAGTGGTACTCGCTCCAGGGCAAGCCGGGCGTGGTGTTCATCATCAACGCCACTGATCCGGCCGCCGCTCACGACATGCTCGAACAGTTGCCGTTGGGCAAAGCGCATATGATGAGCTTCGAACTGATCCCCATCGGCCCGCTCAACCCGCTGCGCTTCTTGCAGGGCATGCAGCCGAAACCTTGAGACACGCAGCGCCTGAGGGCGCGATGATCTCATCGCGCTGAGCGCCCGCCGATCTGCTCCAGCACCGGCAGCAGATGCTTCAAGAACTCGCCGGGGTTTTCGCTCATCGGGAAATGCCCGAGGCCTTTCATGATGGTGGCCTCGGCTCCGGCAATGCTGTTCGCCACCGCCAGCGTCTCCGCCGGCGTGCAGGAATAGTCGTACTCGCCTGACAGCAGAAACAGCGGGCAACGCTTGGTGTCGATCTCGGCTATGCGGGCGCGGATGTCGCCGTCGATCTTGTAGAAATAGAGGTCGCCCTTGAACACGCCGGGGCCGCCTTGCATGTAGTGCCACAGCGTCTCCCACCTCTCGCTGTCCGGCGCGTCGGGACCGACCAGGCCCGAGACGACGGCGGCCGCGACCTCGCCGCCATGGACGTCCGGCCGGTGCAGGAAATTCAGGTCGTAATAGGGATCGACATGCGCGCCGGCTTGCAGGCCGATGATGGCGCGGAAGCGCTCGGGATGTTCCAGCGCGAGATGCAGCGCGATCCGGCCGCCGATCGAGCAACCGATCACGATCGGCTTGTCGAGCTCGAGCGCGTCGATCACGGCGAGGATCATCGCGGTGTATTGCGCCGAGGTGAGTTGATACTCCTCGTCGTGCCAGCCCTCGGGCGGCGACGACTTGCCGTGCCAAGGCATATCGAAGGCGATGACGCGATGGTTGCGCGTGACGCGCTCCTCGTTCATCAGGCCGCGATATTGCCGCCCGTCGGCGCCCGCGGTGTGCAGGCAGAGCAGCGGCGTGCCCTCGCCCGCCTCCTCGACATAGAGGCGGTGCGCCCGGCCGGACAGCTCGAGATGCATGTAGCGGCCGACGATCGGTTCGAATCTGGCGCTCATGCGGCCACTCCCTCGCGGCGCAGCTTGCCGAGCGCCTCCTTGAAGTAACGCAGGTTCGCCATGAAGATCTGCAGCTCGCCCTCGGCCTTCAGCACGCGGCGCTTGATCAGCGCCATCAGGTCGTTCGAACCCGGCGGCGGCCTCAGCTCGCAGAACTTGGCCCACTCCCCGTCCGAGGTGCGCAGCGCGAACGACCACGACGGCATCACGAACGGGCCCTTGGTCACCGCGACGATGCGGCCCTCATGGATCGCGATCAGCCAGGTGGCCTTGCCGATCTCGAGCAGGAATGTCGTGGTGAGAAAGCGGCCGCGCCGCACCAGGCCGGCGTCGCCGTTGACCCGCTCCTGCAGCATCTCGATCATGTCCCCTCCACCCCGATAGCAGCCGGTCCGCGCAGCGGCAGGCCCTTGTTCTGCCGGTCATGATGGAAGGAATGAAGCGGCGGTCAATCGCCGCCCGCGCCGCGCGGCCCCGGCGTTTTCGCGTGGCCGCCACATACAGATTTTGGCTGGGGCCAGGAAATCCAGAGCCGGGAAACCCTGGGCGATAAACCTGGAGCAGGAATCCTAGAGCCAGGACCAGACCAGCGCCATGTTCGCGGCGCAGGCCGCGAACAGCACAACCGCAAGCGCGAGCTGCACGCGTTCATAGGGGGGCTGGTGGATCGCTCTCATGGGCCGGAGCATCCGGCGATTCTACCCGGAGAGTCCCGGGGATTCTTTTTTCCGGGATTTACGACCCGTTAAGGACTCAGGCGCCTTCGCAAAAGGGGCCGAAATGGCTCATATTTTCAGATGCTTGCTGCACATCCATGCTCACGGTTCCGTGATCGGAACGGACAATCGGATCCGAAACCCGGGGCGGTTGCCGGCGTTGTCGGTGCTTGGGGGAACGACGAATGCCGTACGCGCTATTCTATCAAGATGCCAAGCTGAGCAAGGCCTACCCGACCGAGGCGGATGTCTGGAAGCTCGCCCGGAAATCGGGCCTGGTGGTGGATGCCGTCTCCGAGGAGGCGAAGTCGTCGCCCCGTCCGGTGCTCGACAATGACTACGAGATCCGGCCCTGCCAGCTCGAGCCGAACGAAGACCCGGTCAAGAACAAGGCCGATGCCGACCGCGAAGCGCGTCAGGAGCCGCGGCTGAACTGAGGGACGGCAGGGGCGCCCGGTGCCGCATGGCGCGGACCGGGGCTTTTGCGCGGCTGTCGTGTTTGCCCCTACGGGGTCGCCGTCACCAACGAGGCCTGTTCGGCGGCGAGCGACACGCAGATCTTCCGCCGATGCAGACCCCGGATCGCGCCCGTCACCTTGAGCACCTTGCCGGCCGAGCAGGACGCGTCCTGCACGAACACGACCTCATAAGGCGCAAGCGCCAACGGTTCGGATTTAAGGATGGTCTGGGCAAAGCACGGCACAGAGACCGCAGAGAGGATCAGCCCTAACGCAAAGCTACGCATGTTTGTTTGTCCACCAGCCCGGCGATCCCACAATAGCGCATCACGATGAAAGTTCCGTGCAATGCAGGAATTATTTTTTGCATTGCACGATCAGGCGTGAACACCGGCTGAACAAGCAAGCGGCAGCCAATAAAAAAGGCCGCCCCGAAGGCCGGCCTTTCGATCTCGATGCGACAAACGCGCGATCAGTGTCAGTAACGGGAGCCCACCGGGCCGCCCCAACCGAAGCGGTAGTTGACCCCGACCTTGACGGTATGTTCGTCGTTCCGGAAGCTCGTGCCGACGAGGTCGGCCGGGCCGCTGGTGAAGTTGGTCTTGCCGAAATTGTAGTACTGGTATTCGGCCTTCGCCGACCAGTTCGGGGCGAACATGTATTCGAGGCCGCCACCGACCGTATAGCCGTCCTTGTGGCTGCCATCGGTGGTGAAGGACGCCGGCACGCCGCCGACCGACGCCGTGATGTTGTTGTTGTCGCGCCAGGCATAACCGCCCTTGGCGTAGAGCAGCGCCGGACCCCAGGTGTAGCCGAGCCGGCCGGTCACCGAGCCGATCTGGTCGGTATTGCCGGTCACCAGCGTTCCGCCCGGCAGCAGCACACCATTGTTCGTGGAGCTGGGCAGCCAGGAGTACTGCGCCTCGAGACCCATCACCCAGTTCGGGGCGAACTGATAGTCGAAGCCGCCCTGCACGCCACCCGTGAAGCGCGCATCGCTGCCCATCAGATTGTTGCCGTCGGTGAATGCGCCGCCGACATGGCCGCCGATATAGAAACCGGTCCAGTTGTAGACGAGGGCCGGCGCCGTGACGGGTGGCGGCGCCTTGGTATAGGTGCGGGCCGGCATGTCAGCCGCAAACGCAGGGCCCGCAAAAGCGGCCAGCGCGACTGTGCCGAGCAAAAACTTCTTCATCGCTGATCCCCGTTACTAACGCTGCGCTGTTAAGCCAAACAACGTGACCTCAATTAGGTTGCTTTGGGGCAATGCCAGACCCGTGATGTTTCCAGGCTGTGACGGGGTCGCAACAACGCCCGTTTGTTCCCTGGCACAGCAGGATTTTTCACCGGTTAAGCAGCCGCATTTCGGCTGCATATATGTCGCCACGGCTAAGCTGACGTTCAACGCTCCCCGAAAAGTGATCGGAGTTCGCTAACGTTTCGATCAGACGTCGCGATCAGCTGCGACGAGCCGCCGCGCCTACAGCGGGGGCAATCTTTTCGGAAAACCGCTTCGCACTTTTCCGGATCATGCCCTAGCGCGCCATTTTTTCCAGCTCTGGAAACGCCGCATAGGACGCGCCGGCGCAGGGCTCGGCGGCGCTCTCGAGGATGCGGTCGAGCCGGCCGTCGACGAACAGGACGCCGCGCTCCCGGGCCGGGCGGTAATTGCCGTCGGTATCCTTCGCGCTGTAGCGCACGCACACCACGTAGCGCAGCCGGCCGCCGACCGTGCGCTGTGCCGGGTCGGCGATGGCCGCCTCGCGGACCCCGACCGGATTGTTCAGGTAGGTCCGCATGAAGGCGACGATCTGCTCACGGTACCGGTCCGGAAACGGCTGGTTGGCGACGCCGCGATCATCGGTAAAGGTGGTTGGCCCGCCGCCCTCATCGCTGGTCAGGCAGCCGGCGAGCGAAATCGAGAGCAGCAGGATCGCCGCCAGTTGTGATGAAATCCGCAAAGTCAGCTGTTTCATGTGTCCCCGGCCGCGTCTCATAGACCGACGGGCGGCGGAAGGGAATTCTCAACTGAGTTATTTCCATCCGGGTTCACAAGCGAGACCCGGACACACTCCGGCCCGCCGCCATTGGGGAAGCAATGGACGGGCGGGCCGGTTCTGCATCCAAAGGGCGCAGCGGGGCAATGTGGATCGAACTACGTCCCTCGGATCAGGTTCAAGCTCAGGTTCAGCCGCGCTTGGCCGGCGCGACGTGCTTTGTCGCGACCTTCGCGTGGACGTGCTTGGTCGCATGCTTCGGCGACTTCACCTTCAGCATGCCCATGTGCTTGTGGTGGCGGTGATGGCGATAGTGCTTGTGGTGCATCTTGGCGTTGGCGTTGCGCACCTTCGACGGCAGCTGCTCGCTCTTGATGACGGGAKCGGCCTTGGTCGCCGGAGCAGTCGTGGTCGCCGGGGCGGGCGTGGTGGCCTTGCCGGTCTCGGCGGCGAGCGCGGGCGCTGCAATCACGGACACGGCGAGCAGCGCGGCGGAAATCGTCTTCAGCATGGTGGTCCTCCTCTTCGGGATCGAGAGGTGTCCGGCCGGATGGTCGGCCTCACCGATCAATGCACGTGACCTTAGGGGTCGCGCACTGAACCCGTTCTGAAGGGCATGGACGGACTTCATTCATGTGAATGACATCTCTGTCATGTTCTCCCCCGCCACCGAGCAGCAGGATCACGCAATCGTGGGATCGGCCGGGAATGTTCTGCACCCCTGGGTGTTCAAGTCATCAGGCTTCGGTGTAGGATTACCGAGCACGATCAGGAACGATCAGGAGCAACCAGGAATGAGCAAGACGACGAAGTTTTTGGGCCTCGCAGTGCTCTCGATGACGCTCGCCGCCGGGCCGGTCATCTCGGCCTACGCTGCGGGCAGCGACAATCCGTCGCCGCCGGCGTCCGACAGCGGCAGCAAGGGCAAGAAGGCCAAGAAGGACAAGAGCTCCGCGATCGACGATCAGAAGTTCCTGGCTGGGTATCGCGCCGCCTACACGACGATCTACGACAAGCACGACTACACCGCGGCGATCGAGCAGCTGAAGGCGCTCGGCCAGGACGACCGTGCCGACGTCGCCAATCTGATCGGCTACTCCTATCGCAAGCTCGGCGACTACAAGGTCTCGCAGATCTGGTACGAGCGCGCCCTCAAGGCCGACCCGGCCCATGTGCGCACCTGGCAGTATTACGGCCTCTGGCAGGTCGAACAGGGCAACCGCGATCAGGCGCAGTACCACCTGAACCGCATCGCCCAGCTCGCCGGCACCAACAGCGACGAATATCGCTCGCTCGCCGCGGCGCTGGAGAAGCCCCCGGGCACCGGCCTCGTCTACTGAGCCACCAATCGTCCAAGCAGAAAGCCGGCGTGGTCGTGACGACCGCGCCGGCTTTTTCTTTACGACGTCGCGGTGATCCCGACCTCGCGCCGTCGGCGGCCGAGAATAGCGAGCATCACCAGCGCGCCGACCGAGCAGGCAAAGGCGAGCTCCAGCACCGCGTTGCTGCCGACCCGGGTCAGCAGCGAAGCCAGCACCGGCGGCGATGCCGCCGAGATCAGGTTCATCGGCAGCGCGATATGCGAGCTTGCCTTGGCGAACGCGCCCTTGTCGTAGAACACCAGCGGGATCGTCGCGCGCGCCACCGCAAGCGCGCCGCTGCCAAGGCCGTAGATCAGGATGAAGGCTGCGATCGCCCAATGGCTGCCGTGGCCGGCGATCAGGATCAGCATCGCAACCGGCAGCAGCGTGCCGGCGACGAGCCCTGTCGTGATGCCGTCCCAGCGTCCACCGCCGAGGAAGTCGATCGCGCGCGCCGACACCTGCACGACGCCGAGCATGGAACCGAATGCGACCGCCTCGGCCGCCGACAGCCCCTGCGCCTTCAACAGCTCGACCAGCACCGCGCTGAAGCCGAAACTGACAAAGGCGTTGAGCCCGATCGCCGCGACCACCAGAATGAACGTTCCCTTGCCCGCCGCGGGTAGCGCGGCCGAGCTGTCCGACGCGGATGTGGCTTCGGCCTTGCCGGCTGCCCGGCGCGGCAGCCCGAACGCATAGAGCGGCAGGCAGACGAGCAGCATCGCCGCGGCATAGACCAGGCAGGTCCCGCGCCAGCCCAAAACCTCGGCGAGGAACGCTGTGGTGGGCCAGAAGACGCTGCTGGAAAGTCCGGTGACCAGCATCAGCGCGCCGATCGCGCCCTTCGCGTTCCGCCCGGCCACCTCGTTCAGCATGATGTAGGCGGCGGTGCTGAGCGCCGCGCTGCCGCCGGCACCGAGGATCGTCCAGGCCATGAAGTACAGCACCGCCCCATGGGCGCAGGCCAGCACCACAAAGCCGAGCGCGGCGACCAGACTGCCGATCATCATGACGCGCCGCGCGCCGGCCCGCCGGAACGGCTCCGCCAGCAGCGGCCCGCACAGGCCCATCGTCACGTACAGGGTCGAAGTCCCCGCAAACACCATGGGAAGGGCGATGTGGAGGTCGGCCGCAATCCGGTTGCCGACGATGGCCGGCAGGCCGAGCGTCCCCCACCCGAACACTTGCGCGATCGCTAGCACGAGCAGGACGCCCGCGATCTGCCTGTCCATTCCAAGGAACCGTACCCGGTCCGCCACTGCCACCACCGCCCACCGCGTTTCGACCAAACGCTTTGGCTAACCGAGATGGAATGACGATATCATGACTGGCGCCGTCCGGACCGGTTCGGACCAGGCGACGTCCCCAGGATTACGGTCGTTACGGGTAGTGCTCGAGACGCCGGTCGGGCTTTTGCGGGCGGCTGGCGCCGACCGTGTTGCCGGGAGCGCCGGCATCCGGCTTCGCCGGGCGGGCGGCCTTCTCGATCGGCGGGCCGCTGTCGCCGGTCTTCTTGCTGTTGTTCAGCGCTTGGCCGGTGGTGGTCACGTTGGCCGCGGTCTGCCCGGTGCCCGCCGAGCCGGCCGGCGGACCGGAGCTCTGCGCCAACACGGTTCCCGACAGCACCAAGGCCGCTACCAGTATTGCCGCGTTGACTGTCATGGAGGGGGCCTTCTGCGCTCAAATGATGCACAGCAACGCGCCAGTGCCGATAGCGTTCCTCCGCCGCGGCGTGACCGTCGCAGCAGAGTTAATGCCGGCTGATCCCACCCGGCGGAGCCCCGCTCACCTCGCCTTCCGGATGCCGGTGACGGTGTAGCCGCCGTCGCCCTCCTGGGCTTCGAACTTGACCTTGTCGCCGACCTTGACCTGCCCGAGCAGCGCGGGATCCTTGATCCGGTAGACCATCGTCATCGGCGCATCCATGCCGAGGCTCCTGGCCGGGCCGTGCTTGAGCGTGATCTTGCCCGCGCCCTCGTCGATCTTCTTGACCTCGCCGTCGATGGTCTCGCCCTGCGCCAGTGCCCCGCCAAGTGTCAGCGCCAACGCGAAGCTGGCAGCGCCGGCAATCCGGATCGTCCTGTTCATGGTTGTTGGTCTTTCGCTTGTTGCGGGCTTCATTTCACGATGACGCGGCCGGTCATCCCGTAGTCGCGGTGATCGGGGATCAGGCAGGAATATTCGAAGGTTCCGGGCTTGGTGAACTTCCAGACGATCTCCGCGCTCTTCTTCGGCGCCACGCGAACGCCGTTCGGATCGGCATGCTCCATATGCGGATGCTTCTTCATCACCTCGGCATGTCTGAGATTCTCCTCGGTGGTGGCGAGCAGGAATTCGTGATCCTCGGTGCCGGCATTCCTGATCACGAAGCGGATCTGCTCGCCGCGCTTGACCTCGATGCGGAACGGGGTGAACTCCATCTCCTTCATCTCGACCTCGACCGTGCGCGACGGCTTGCCGGGATCGCCGGGCTCGCCGGCCGAATAGGATTCGTGGCCGTGCTTGTCGTGACCGCGTGACGGCACAGCGGTGACCGACAGCGCGATCAGGGCGATGACAGGCTTTGTGAAGTGACTCATTGGATTCTCCATTTCAAGAAACGCGCTGTCCCGGTCACAGCGATGCCTGCTGGCCGGCGGCGGCCGCAGCGACCTTCCGTTCCGGCACGCTCGCGCTGACCTCGATGCCCTTCACGATGGCGAAGATCGCGGGGATCACGATCAGCGTCAGCAAGGTCGAGGAGATCATGCCGCCGATCATCGGCACGGCGATGCGCTGCATGATCTCGGAGCCGGTGCCGGTGCTCCACATGATCGGCAGCAGCCCGGCCATGATCGCGACCACAGTCATCATCTTCGGCCGCACGCGTTCGACCGCACCCTCGATGATCGCGCGGTGCAGGTCGCCGCGCCCGACCGTCCGCGCTTCGGCGGCACAACGGGCCCTCGCCTCGTCCAGCGCATGGTTGAGGTAGATCAGCATCACCACACCGGTCTCGGCGGCGACGCCGGCGAGCGCGATGAAGCCGACCGCGACCGCAACCGACAGGTTGAAGCCGAGCGCCCACATCAGCCAGAGCCCGCCGACCAGCGCGAACGGCAGCGACAGCATCACGATCATAGTCTCCGCCACCGAGCGGAAATTGAGATAGAGCAGCAGGAAGATGATCGAGAGCGTCACCGGCACCACGATCTTGAGCCGCGCGGCGGCGCGTTCGAGATATTCGTATTGCCCGCTCCACACCAGATAAGTGCCGGGCGGAAACGCCACGCTCGCCTGCACCGCGCGCTGCGCGTCGGCGACATAGCCGCCGAGATCGCGATCGCGGATGTCGACATAGATGTAGGTCGCGAGCTGCCCGTTCTCGGTCCGGATCGAGCTCGGCCCGCGCGCCGGCTTGACGTCGGCGACTTCGCCGAGCGGCACCGCGCCGCCGGCCGGCATCGGCACCAGGATGTCGCTGGCGATTGCGCTGGGATTGTCGCGCAGGTCGCGCGGATAGCGCATGTTGACGGTGAAGCGCTGCCGCCCCTCCACCGTCGTGGTCACGCTCTGGCCGCCGAGCGCGGCGGCGATCGTATCCTGCACGTCCTGCACCGCGATGCCGTAGCGCGCCAACGCCTCGCGGTTCGGCGTGATCTCGAGATAGTAGCCGCCGAGGCTGCGTTCGGAATAGGCCGACGAGGTCCCCTGCACGGTCTTGAGCACCTGCTCGACCTGGCGCGCGAGCTTGTCGATCACGGCAAGATCGGGACCGATCACCTTGACGCCGACCGGCGTGCGGATGCCGGTCGAGAGCATGTCGATGCGCGCCTTGATCGGCATGGTCCAGGCGTTGGAGACGCCGGGGAATTGCAGCGCCTTGTCCATCTCGGCGATCAGGCTGTCGAGGCTGACGCCCTGGCGCCATTCCTGCTTCGGCTTGAGGTTGACGATGGTCTCGAACATTTCCGACGGCGCCGGATCGGTTGCGGTCGCGGCGCGGCCGGCCTTGCCGTAGACCGAGGCCACCTCCGGAAAGCTCTTGATGATCCGGTTCTGGGTCTGCATCAGCTCGGACGCCTTGGTCACCGAGATGCCCGGCAGCGTGGTCGGCATAAAGAGCAGCGTACCCTCGTTGAGGTCGGGCATGAACTCGGTGCCGAGCTGCCGCGCCGGCCAGACCGTGACGGCGAGCACGCCGAGCGCCAGCAGGATCACCAGCGTCTTGGCCCGCAACACGCCGTTGATGACCGGACGGTAGATCCAGATCAGGAAACGGTTGATCGGGTTCCTGTGCTCGGGAATGATCCTGCCGCGAACGAAGATCACCATCAGCGCCGGCACCAGCGTCACCGACAGCAGCGCCGCTGCCGCCATCGCAAACGTCTTGGTGAAGGCGAGCGGCGAGAACAGCCGGCCCTCCTGCGATTCCAGCGTGAAGATCGGCATGAACGACACGGTGATGATGAGCAGACTGAAGAACAGCGCCGGCCCGACCTCCGATGCTGCCTCGATCAGGATCGCGACCCGCGACCGGCCGGGCTCGGCACGCTCCAGGTGCTTGTGCGCATTCTCGATCATCACGATCGCCGCATCGATCATGGCGCCGATCGCGATCGCGATGCCGCCGAGGCTCATGATGTTGGAGCCGATCCCGAGCAGTTTCATCGCGCCGAACGCCATCAGCACGCCGACCGGCAGCATCAGGATCGCGACCAGCGCGCTGCGCACATGCAGCAGGAACACGATGCAGACCAGCGCGACCACCACGCTCTCCTCGAACAGCGTGCGCTTCAGCGTGTCGATCGCAGCATAGATCAGATTGGAGCGGTCATAGACCGGCACGATCTCGACCGATTTCGGCAGGCTGGTCGCGATCTCCCTGAACCGCCTCTTGACGTTCTCGATAACGTCGAGCGCGTTCATGCCGAAGCGTTGCAGCACGATGCCGCTCGCCACCTCGCCCTCGCCGTTGAGCTCGGCGATGCCGCGCCGCTCGTCGGGGCCGAACTCGACGCGGGCGACGTCGCGCAACAGCACCGGCGTGCCGTTGTCGGTCTTCAGCACGACATTGCCGAGGTCGTTGATGTCCTTCAGGTAGCCCTTGCCGCGGATGACATATTCGAACTCGGAGAGCTCGACGGTGCGGCCGCCGACATCGGCGTTGCTGGCGCGGATCGCGTCGCGCATCCGCTGCATGGTGATGCCGCGGTCGCGCATCCGCTGCGGATCGAGGATCACGTTGTACTGCTTGACGAAGCCGCCGACGCTGGCCACCTCGGCCACGCCTTCGGCCTTGGCCAGCGCGAATTTCAGGTTCCAGTCCTGGATCGTTCTGGTGTCGGCGAGATTGAGCTGCTTCGACATCACGGCATATTGGTAGACCCAGCCGACCCCGGTTGCGTCGGGACCGATGGTCGGCGACACGCCGGCCGGCAGCCGCGACGCCGCGCTGTTGAGGAATTCTAGCACGCGCGAGCGCGCCCAGTAGATGTCGGTGCCGTCCTCGAAGATGACATAGACAAAGGAGACGCCGAAGAACGAGAAGCCGCGCACGACCTTCGATTTCGGCACCGTCAGCATCGCCGTGGTCAGGGGATAGGTGACCTGGTCCTCGATCACCTGCGGCGCCTGCCCGGGATATTCGGTGTAGACGATGACCTGGGTGTCCGAGAGATCGGGGATCGCATCGAGCGGCAGATGCAGCAGCGCGTAGAGGCCCGCGGCCGCGGCGAAGCCGGTGCCGAACAGCACCAGCAGCAGATTGCGCGCCGACCAGGCGATGATTCGGGCGATCATGGCTTGCCTCCATCCATCATCCCGCCCTCACCTGCTGCCTGCTTCGTGCCGGCCTCGGCAAAGCCCTTGATCGCCGCCTTCAGATTGCTTTCGGCATCGATCAGGAAAGTGGCCGAAATCACCACGGCATCGCCCTCGGCGATCCCGTCGCGGATCTCGACATAGCCGTCGCCGCGCCGCCCGAGCTTGACCTCGCGCGGCTCGAACCGTCCGTTGCCGCGGTCGAGCAGCACGGTCTGGCGGCTGCCGGTATCGAGGATGGAATTGTCGGCGACCGTCAGCACCGGCGCTGCACTGCCGGTGTCGATCTCGGCATCGACATACATGTCCGGCAGCAGCGCAAGATCCACGTTCTCAAGTTCGATCCGCACCCGCGCCGTGCGCGTCTCCTTGTTGACCTGCGGATAGATCACGCTGATTTGGCCAGCGAATGTGCGGCCGGGATAGCTGCGCGCCCGCACCGTGACCTTCTGGCCGACCACGATGTTGCCGAGGTCGCGTTCGGCGACATCGACCAGCGCCCAAACGACAGAGACGTCGGCGATCCGGAACAGCACGTCACCCGGTTGGGCGCGCATGCCCTCGATGGCGGCACGCTGCAGCACGATGCCGTCGCGCGGCGACGACCACGGTATGGCGATCGGGACCGTCTGGCTCTTCTCCATCTCGGTGATGACGGGCTCGGGCACATCGAGATTGGTCAGCCGCTGCTTGGATCCTCGTCCGTAGGGCGCGATATTCGCGGTCGCTTTCGACGTGATGGTCGCGACATATTCGGCCGCGGCGGAAGATATCGCCGGACTGTAGATTTCCATCAGCGGCTGTCCTTTTGTCACACGGCTGCCTGTGGTGACGTCGGCGACTTTCTGCACATAGCTCTCGGCCCGCATCGCGATCACGGAGACGCGGCGTTCGTCGAGCTGGATCGTGCCGGG
Source organism: Bradyrhizobium mercantei (assembly GCF_001982635.1). Taxonomy (GTDB): domain Bacteria; phylum Pseudomonadota; class Alphaproteobacteria; order Rhizobiales; family Xanthobacteraceae; genus Bradyrhizobium; species Bradyrhizobium mercantei. The sequence continues at coordinate 852,475 of NZ_MKFI01000001.1, forward strand.
CGCACGGACCAGCGTGCGGATGCGGCGCATCTCGGCCGGCTCCGACTTGACCCCGGTCCGCTGGATCTTGCCGGGCGACAGCGTGATCGAACCATCGTCGCTGTCTTCGCCGTCATAGACCGCGATGTAATCCATCCCCATGGAATCCTTCTTCGGCACCGGCGAGGTGTCGGGAAGCCCCATCGGGTTGCGATAATATTTGACCTTGCGCTCGCTGTTCGCGGCCGTGGCCTTCTCTACCGGCCGCTCGGGGCCGCCGGATTGCGCATCGCGCTCCGGAAAAACCGGCAGAAAATCACGCCCGTCGGGCGTCTGCTTCGGCGTCGCCGAATAGATCGGCTTGCCATCGGGATCGCGGTAATAGATCGGCGCAGCCGTCTCCGCCGCATGCGCGCCAGAGACGATCGCAGCGGTCGAGGGTGGCGGCGGCAAACCGCGGCCGATCCACGCGGCGCCAGCCGCTGCGGCGATCGCAGCGGCAGCGCCGGCCCAGATGAGGCGGCTCATTGCTCGGCCGTGACGACAAGCTTGTTCTCGACCGAACCGGTCTCGCCCTGCACCTTGGCGCCGAGCGACAATTGCCAGCGGCCAGCCATGCCGAAGGTCGCCTTGAACCGGTAGGTGCCGGGCTCGGCGCCAGGCATCGGCGTCACCTTGGTGGCCATCTCCTGCATGCCGTCCGGCGCCATGTCGAGCCGGGTCGAGAAGATGATCGCGTCGGAGACGGATTTTCCGGTGCTCTTGTCGACCAGCCGCACCGTGACGATGCGATCGGCGCCGGCCTTGACGGTCGGCTGCACCAGCTGGAACTCGTAGTTCTTGATCTCGGCATGGGCGGGCGCGTGGGCAAGGGCAACGCCGATCAGCGCGGCCGCAGCGGCGCGCGCGAGGTGGAAAGACTTCATGGGTATGATTCCTCGATACGTCTGATGAACCGCGTGAGCGGCATGCGGCGACACGCGCGCGATCGGGCGCACGCATCAGCGATCAGGCGCTTTGAGCGCCTGTCAGACGATGGTTCGAGGCGGATGATCCGGAGGCTTGGCGCCAAGCCCGTCAAGCAGGCGGTCATCGCGCGCGGCGAAGGCGCTCAGCGACGGCTGGCGCGCGATCAGCGACATCGCTCCGCCTGGCGCGGGCAGCGAGACGCTGAGCATGCACAGCGCGAGGAACGGACAATCGTCACAGCCCTTGCTCTTGGTCTGGTCCGGACAGCACGGCATGTTGTCCGCCATCGCCTGCCCCGACATGGCTTCGTCGGACATCGTTTTGTCGGACATCGCGTGGCCGGACATCGCGTGGTCCGACATAGCCTGATGGTCAGACATCGCCTGCATCGTGACGGCCGATGCGTCCGGCATCATCCGGGCAAACGCCGGCGCCACGGGCGCGAGCAACAGCCCGGCCGCGACGAACAGCAGAATCCAGAGATTGACGAGCCGCCTCACATGCATGCGCGCTTGTCGCACGGATCAGCGGAACCTGCAAATCCGTGCCACTTCACGATCGCGCCAGTAGCGCCTTATGCCTGCTTCAACACCGCCGGATCGACCGGCATCTTGCGCAACCGTTTGCCGGTTGCCGCGAAGATCGCGTTGCTGATCGCAGGCACGATGCCCGAGGTCCCGGTCTCGCCCATGCCGCCGGGCGGCTCGGTGCTCGGCACGATATGGACCTCGATGGCCGGGGCCTGATCGATGCGCAGCATCTGATAGGTGTCGAAGTTGGTCTGCTCGACACGCCCGTCCTTCAGCGTGATCTCGCCGTAGAGCGCGGCGGTGACGCCGAAATTGATGCCGCTCTGCAGCTGCGCCTGCACCGTGTCGGGATTGACCACGGTGCCGCAATCCATCGCGCAGACCACGCGGTGGACGCGGACCGAGCCGTCCTTGGCAACCTCGACCTCGGCAATCTGCGCGAGGTAGCTGCCGAACACGAATTGCAGCGACACGCCGCGGCCGCGCCCGGCCGGTAGCTTGTCGCCCCAGCCGGCCTTGGCCGCCGCAAGCTCGAGCGCCGCCTTGGCTCGAGGCGATTTGCCGAGCAGCGCCTTGCGATACGCGACCGGGTCCTGCTTGGCGGCTGCCGCCATCTCGTCGATCACGCTTTCGGCGACGAACACGTTGTGCGAGGGCCCGACGCTGCGCCAGAACGCGGTCGGGATGCCGGGCGGTTCGACCCGGACGTATTCAACATGGAAGTTCGGAATGTCGTAGACGAGATCGATCGCGCCCTCGGTGGTGTCGCCGTCGAGCCCGTTGCGGAACGCCGGCGGCGCCCAGCGCGCGATGACCGACGAACCGGCAAAGCGATTATTCCAGGCGACCGGCTTGCCGGACGCATCGAGCCCGACCGAAATCCGGTCGAACCAGTACGGCCGGTACATGTCGTGCTGGATGTCCTCCTCGCGGGTCCACACCACCTTGACCGGCGCGTCGACCTGCTTTGCGATTTGCACGGCGCGAATGACGCCATCAACCTCGAGCCTGCGGCCAAAGCCGCCGCCGAGCAAATGATTGTGCACCACCACCTTCTCCGGCGGCAGGTTCAGCATCTTCGCGGCCACCGTCTGCACGCGCGAGAGCGCCTGGTTGCCGACCCAGATCTCGCAACCATCGGAGCGCACATGCACGGTGCAGTTCATCGGCTCCATCGTCGCATGGGCGAGGAACGGCAGCTGATAGGTCGCCTCGATCTTCGTCGCGGCGCCCGCCATCGCCTTGTCGGCGTCGCCGGTATTCTGCGCGACGGCGCCCGGCTTGGTGGTGGCGGCTTCGAGCTCGCGCGCGATATCCGCCGTGGCGAGCTTGGCGTGCGGCCCGTCGTCCCACTCGATCGTGAGCGCCGCGAGACCTTTCTTCGCCGCGCCCATGTGATCGGCCACCACGGCGACTGCGTCATCGAGCGTCACGATCTGGCGGACGCCCTTGATCGCTTTTGCTGCCGCATCATCGACGCGCTTCACCCGCCCTCCGAACACCGGCGACTGCGCCAGCGTCGCGACTCTCACCCCGGGCGGCCGCGCGTCGATGCCATAGACCGCCGTGCCGTTGATCTTGGAGGGCGTATCGAGCCGCCTGGCCGGCGTGCCGATCAGCTTGAACTCGGCCGGGCTCTTCAGCGTCACATTCTCCGGCACCGGCATCTGGGCCGCGTCGGCCGCGAGCTCGCCGTAACCCAGCTTGCGTCCCGAGGCGGCATGATGCACCTCGCCGTTCTCGGCGCGGCAGCTGGCGGGCTCGACGTTCCAGCGCTTCGCCGCGGCTGCGATCAGCATTGCCTTCGCGGTGGCGCCGGCTTTCCGCATCGGCTGCCAGGCGCCGCGCATCGCATTCGAATTGCCGGTGGCCTGCACGCCGAGCAGCGGGTTGGCGTAGAGCTTGTCGCTCGGCGGCGCATGCTCGAGCTGCACCTGGTTCAGGCCGACCTCGAGCTCCTCGGCGATCAGCATCGGGATCGAGGTGTAGGTGCCCTGCCCCATCTCGACATAGGGCATGGTCAGCACCACCTTGCCGTCGCCGCCGATCCGGATGAAGGCATTCGGCGCGAAGCCGTCGGCGGCCGCGGCCTCGTTCTCGCGGCTCGCGAACGGCAGGCTCACGCTGAGCAGCAGACCGCCGCCTGCGATCGCGCCGGCGCGGAGGAAGTTGCGCCGCGACAGGTCGGCGGCGCGCTCGGACAGATTGTCGATCAGCGTCATGGCTCAACCTCCCGACTGCGCGGCTTGCTTGATGGCGTCGCGAATGCGGACATAGGTCCCGCAGCGGCAGATGTTGCCCGACATCGCCTCGTCGATATCGGCATCGGTCGGCTTCGACTTGCTTGCGAGCAGCGCGGCAGCGGACATGATCTGCCCGGACTGGCAGTAACCGCATTGCGGCACCTCATGCGCGAGCCAGGCGTCCTGGATCTTCTTGCCCGCCGCCGTCATGCCGACCGCCTCGATGGTCGTGATCTTGGAATCGCCGATGCTGTCGATCGTCGTGATGCAGGAGCGCACCGCGCTGTCGTCGAGATGCACCGTACAGGCGCCGCACAGCGCCATGCCGCAGCCGAACTTGGTGCCGGTCATGCCGAGCACGTCGCGCAGCACCCACAACAGCGGCGTATCGCCGTCGGCATCGACCGAATGACTGGTCCCATTGATCGTGATCTGGAAAGGCATCTGACACTCCTGTCCTGGTTGGAGCCCTTGCGCGGATCGGCCCCTCCGGGCGCGATCGGCCAAATTCCAAAGCAATCGCGTGCATTCTCGCGCCAATTGCTCACTTATGGTAATAAATAGAAATGCTACGTGCTAGAAGCGGCGGTTTGCTCTGCAGTGAAATAACCATTGGTTTATAATAATGGACCGACTAACCAGCATGTCCGTGTTCGCCCGCGTCGCCGATCTTGGCTCATTCACCGCGGCGGCCAAGGAGCTGCGGATGTCGCCGACCATGATCGGCAAGCATATCCGTTTTCTCGAGGACCGGCTCGGCTCGCAATTGATCAACCGCTCCACGCGGCGGCAGGGCCTCACCGAGCTCGGCCGCAGCTATCTCGATCACTGCAAGCATCTGCTGGTCGAGGCCGAGGCCGGCGATGCGCTGGTCGAGGAAGCGTTGAGCGCGCCGCGCGGCAGGCTGCGCGTCGCGACCTCGGTCGCGTTCGGATCGTACAGCCTGGCGCCGGCGCTGGTGCGCTTCATGAAAAAATACCCGGAAGTCTCGGTCGACCTCGTGCTCAGCGACAGGATGGTCGATCTGCTCGAGGAAGGACTGGATGCCGCGATCCGGGTCGGCACACTGACCGATTCCACCATGATGTCGCGCTCGCTGTCGCCCTACACCGGCGTGGTCTGCGCCGCGCCGAGCTATCTCGCCGAACGCGGCACGCCGGCCCATCCACGGGATCTCGCCGGCCATGAATGCCTGCGCTATCCCGGCTGGTCGGACGGACAGCGATGGACCTTCCTCGGGCCGGAGGGCGAGGTGCAGGTCGACGTCGAGAGCCGCCTGACCATCAACAACGCGTTCGGCATCCGCTATGCGGCCCTCGCCGGCGCCGGCATCGTGCTGATGCGCGACGAGCTGCTGGCCGAGGATATCGCCGCGGGCCGGCTCCAGGTGCTGCTGCCGAACTACACCACGCAAGCCCGCGCGCGCCAGATCCTGTGGCCGAGGAACCGCAAGATGACGCCCAAGCTCCGCGCCCTGATCGACTTTATTGTGGAGACGTATGGGTGAAACAAGTTGCCCCCGCGGCAACTCAACTCGGACAGGCGTATCGCGAGAATGCGGAAGCTACAAACTCGGTGTCGTCCCTGCCTAGTGAGCAATTGCGCACGGGAGCAGGGACCCATAACCACGAATGGTTATTGGTGAGCGGTGGTGGAACAACGAAGCCCGATCACAACACAAGCCGCGGAGTATGGGTCCCTGCTTTCGCAGGGACGACGGCTGGGGACGTGGCGAGGGTAACCTGAAATCAATTCGCCAGCCCCCTCACTTCACCAACGCCTCGACCTCCTTGCGGAACGCCAGGCGCGAGCCGTCGCGGGAGTAGAACATGTGGCCGCCGGGATAGACCGCAAGCCTGGTGCGGCTCGGGCCCGCGAAGGCCGGCAGCTGGTCGAGGATGATCTTGGAGGCGAAGTACGGCGTCGCGAGATCGAACAGGCCGTGGCCGATCAGCAGCCGCATCTTCGGATCGAGCGCCAGCATCTGGCGCAGCTGCGTCACCGATTCCGGCGGGCTGATGCCGTGACCGAATTCCCAGCCCTTGTTCACGCTCTCGCTGAGCAGGTGATAGGAGCCGTCCGGCCGCCAGTTCAGCTTGCGCGTGGTGAGGTCGACGGCGGCGCTGGTGAGCGGAGCCATCAAGGGATCGCCGGACGGATCGTTGAAGCGGAAATAGCTGGAGTCCGGATAGGGATCGAAGCCCTCGACCGAGGCGTCGTAGCGGCCGGTGACTTTACCGTTCTTGCGATCGAACTCGCGGCGGAATTCGCCGATGTCGAAGCGGCCGGCGAGCCTGCGGCTCACCGCCTGATCGATGCCGGTGAGGCTTGCGACCTTGTCGGCGAGCCGCGTGGTGGCTTCCGCGTCGGCCTGGCCCTTGACGAGGTCGAGCAGGAAATCGCCGCGCGCATAACTCTCGACGTCAGCGAGATCCTCCCGCGTCACCGGTCCCTTCGCCTGCCGCGCAACTGCCGTCATGGTCGGCAGGCTCGCGACATATTGCAGGATGCTGGTGCCGGTATAGTCACGGAAATCAAGCACCGGCGAGATCAGGATCAGGCCGCGCACGCCGACACCCTGCTGCATTTGCAGATTGCGCACCACCTTGGGCCCGCGGATGCCGCCATAGCTTTCACCGGTGACATATTTCGGCGAGGTCAGCCGGTCGTATTTCTCCAGCCAGCGGCGGATCACCAGCGCGACCGAATTGGCGTCGCCGTCGACGGTGAAGAAGCGCTTGCGCGCATCCTCCGAGGTGGTGACGAAGCGGCTGTAGCCGGTGCCGACGGGATCGATGAACACGAGATCGGTGAAGTCGAGCCAGGTGTCGGCGTTCGCCTGCAGTTCGGGCGAGGCCGAGGACACTGCGCCGTCGAACGGCAGCCGCCACGGCCCGACATTGCCGAATTGCAGCCAGGCCGATGCGGAGCCCGGCCCGCCGTTGAACAGGAACGTCACCGGACGGTTCGACTTGTCGGCGCCGTCGAGCTGATACGAGGTGTAGGCGATGTCGGCGAGCGGTTCGCCCTTGTCGTCGAACACGCGGATCGAGCCTGCGGTGGCGCTGAAGTTCAGCGTGCGGTCGGGCAGCGCGACCGATTGCTTGGTCGTGGAATCCGGCGGCAGGCGATGCTGTTCGGCGGTCGAGGCGCTGGCCGCCGCGCTGGCGCCGGAGCCCGCCTCGCCGCGCCCCGCCCGCCCCTTCTGGCCAGTTGGATTCTGACCGCTCGGATTCTGACTGCTAGGGGCCTGCGCGCTCGGCGACGGCGATGGCTGCGGCATATCATCGTCGGCCCGCGCCGCGGTTGCGAGGCAGGCCACCAGCAACGCCGCGGCGAGCCGTGTCGCAAAACTGTTAGCCATATCGTCCACTCCCTGCGCCCCTGTTTACGCAATCCAGCGGCAAACTGCGCTAGTTTGGCGGCACCGGTAAGCCGTGCGGTCCGTTCCCGGACCATCTCGACAAGGCCGCCCGGGATGTATAGACGAGCGCGGCGTATTCCGTGCCAAACGAGTTCGTGAGCGATGGCCAGCTCCAAGCGGTATGACAAGATCGCCTTCGTCGCCAGCCCAAGCGCAGAGGCGCAGACGGCGCTCGAGCAGCTGACTGCGATGTACGGTAACCATTCCGCCGCCGATGCCGACGTCGTGGTTGCGCTCGGCGGCGACGGCTTGATGCTGCAGACGCTGCACGCCAACATGCGCAGCGGCAAGCCGATCTACGGCATGCATCGCGGCACCGTCGGCTTCCTGATGAACGAATATTCGACGCATGATCTGCGCACGCGGCTTGCCGCCTCGCGGGAGTCGCTGATCAATCCGCTCCTGATGCGCGCGACCGACATCCACGGCGCCGTGCACCTGCATCACGCGATCAACGAGGTCGCGCTGTTCCGGCAGACCTACCAGGTCGCCAAGCTGCGCATCCTGATCGACGAGCATGAGCGAATGCCCGAGCTGATGGCCGACGGCATCCTGGTGGCGACGCCGGCCGGATCGACCGCCTACAACCTCTCCGCCCAGGGTCCGATCCTGCCGATCAACGCGGCGCTGCTGGCGCTGACCCCGATCAGCGCGTTCCGGCCGCGGCGCTGGCGCGGCGCGCTGCTGCCGAATTCCGCCTTCGTGGTGATCGAGGTGATCGAGGGCGAGAAGCGCCCGGTCGCCGCGGTCGCCGACCATGACGAGGTCCGCGACGTCCGCCGCGTCGAGATACTCTCAGACAAGACCATCGCGATGCGGATGCTGTTCGACCCCGGCCATTCGCTGGAGGAGCGCATCCTGCGCGAGCAGTTCGGCTACTGACGGCACGCGCCCCTTCCCCCTGCCCGGCAACCAATCATTAACCCCGGGCGGGATATGGTTAACGTCGGGTAATACCGCGTTTGGCCCGGTATGCCCCTTCGGGACCGGACCATGTATCGCATCGATTTCAACAAGCTGCGATTTTTGATTTGCGACGACAATCCGCACATGCGCCGCATTCTGCGGACGCTGCTGCATTCGTTCGGCGCGCGCGAAGTGTACGAGGCCGAGGACGGCGCCACCGCGCTCGAGATGTACACCCACTACGTGCCCGACATCGTCATCACCGACTGGTCGATGCCGATCTTCGACGGGCTCGAGCTCGCGCAGATGATCCGGCAGCCGGAATCCAAGGGCAACCCCTACGCGCCGATCATCATGCTGACCGGGCATTCCGAGAAGCGCCGCGTCACCGTGGCACGCGATGCCGGCGTCACCGAATTCCTGGCCAAGCCGATCTCGGCCAAGGGCCTCTACCAGCGCATCATGAACGTGGTCGCCAACCCGCGCCCGTTCATCAAGACCAAGACCTATTTCGGCCCCGACCGCCGCCGCAATACCACCAATACCTATATCGGCCCCGAACGCCGCGGCAGCGGCGAGGTCGAGATTTTGCAGCAGCCCTCGCTGCTCGAGAAGGCGCGCTCCGCGATCTAGGACACCGTCATGGCCAAGGACAATTCCAAGGACAAACCAGGCAGCATCGAGGTCAAGAGCTTCGGCACGCACCACGTGATCACGCAGCCGAATCCGCTGCGGAAGGTGCTGCTGCGGGTGCCGGAGAGCGATCTCGACGATCCCGTGGGCCGCGCCGAGAAGGCGCTTGCCGGGCTGTCGGGCGAGTTCAAGGAATGGATGACGATCGAGGCCGACCGCCTCTCCGCCGCGCATGCCACGGTGCAGCGCGAGGGCTTCAACGACAAGACGCGCGAGGAGCTGTTCCGCGCCGCGCACGACATCAAGGGCGATGCCGCGACGTTCGGCTATCCGTCGGCGGCCGCAGCCGCCGAGAGCCTGTGCCGCATCATCGAGCACGCGCCCGACCTGGGCGCAGTGCCGCCGCAGCTGATTGCCCACCACATCAACGCCGTGCAGGCGATCGTGCGCAACCGCACCAAGCTCGACACCGCGGTCGTGGCCGGCGTGCTGAGCAAGCAGCTCCGCGGCATCGCCGATGAATTCCTGACCCACGCCAACCGCGACCGCCCCGAGCATCTCGAGGCGATCCTCGCGCCGAGCATCGCACCCAGCGAATAACGGCGCAGTCGGCCGGCTGCCCGCGTTGCCGCAGCTACCCAAGCATCCATCAATCGGAAGGAAACGCGGCCTTCAGGCCGCGATCAGGTCGTCGTCGTAGGGCAGCACCGAGACCGCGTCTTCGGCGGCGAGCTCCTCGCAGAACATCCGTGCATCCTCGCGAGCCGATTCCGTCGCGAAGCGGCGCAGCAGGATCAGCAGCGGCTCGGCGGCGGAATGATCGGTCTCGCAATGCGTCAGCACGCGCTCCACCATGCGGCGATGCAGCCGCGCCGCACCGTCGCCGCTATCGACATAGCCGACCTCGTGACTGGCCTCGAGCGCAATGCGGAACGCCGCGTAGGTCGATTCCGGCAGGCCGGCCCGCCGCAGCAGTGCCTGCAGGCCGTTGCCGCCGCGGTCGTTCAAGAGCGCCGAGACCCGGCCATAAGGCAGTCCGGAGAGTTCGGCAAGCGCAGCGCCGAATAGATCGAGATTGCCTGACAGCAGCGCGCGCAGGATCAACCCGGCGGTGAGCTGGCCGGTGGCGCGCAGATGCGTGATCAGGTTCTGCATGTCGTCGCCGAAGGCACGCGCGGCGATGTTGACCGTCGAGCGCTCCTTCGCCTCGCCCGCAATCCGGTCGGCGCGGTCGGCCCCGAGCCAGTTTCGCGCGACGACGAACTGCGCCAGCGTGTCGGAGAGCTTTGCGACCAGCGCCAGCCGCGTCGCGGACGGCAGGTCTTCCAGCGCCAGCATCGATTCCCTGATCGCCGCGAGGTGGCCGTGGCGCTCGACGATGCGGTCCCAGGAGAAAGGCGCAAGCCCGGCATAGGGATTTTCGATCAGTTCGAGCGCGGCCGCCGCCGAGCCGACCTCGGCGATCGCCGCGGCGACCGAAGCCGGCAGATTGTTTCGGCGCGCGATGGCGCACTGCATCTCGTCGGAGCCGGTCGCGACAATGTCGACGAGATCGGCGTCGATGAGAAGCGGTGAATGCTCCAGCACCGGCAGCGCGATCGACGGCTGGTCGGCCGACAGCGCCCGCACGATCGCAGCCGGCGCCTCCCCGCTATGCGCAAACACCTCGGCCATCGCCTGGCGCACCAGCGGCGACGGATCGTCGAGCAGCATCAGCAGCGCGCCTTCGGCTGCGATACGGTCGTCCTCGGTGAGATCTGAAATGAGCCAGGCCCGGGCCAACGCCCGCGTCGCCTCTGCCCGCTCGCCTGCTGGAGCGGTCCTAATCCAACTAATGAACTGCCGAACGATCATGGTCCTGCCGGCTTACGCAACGAAACGGCATCGACCTACGATGCCAACTACAAGGAAAAATAAACCATGACGCTTAACAAAGGGTTCACCATAAACGTTTGGGATTATTGACGTTTCGTTAAGACGGCGACGGCGTGCGGCTTCGCGCGCGCTAGCAACGCGGCGCTAGCTGTTGCTGTAAGTGCCGTTGGGGTCGCTGAACAGATCGAGCCGCCCGGGCGCGCGGACCTTCGGCGTTGCCGACGCGGTCAGCGAGGCGGAGTTGCCCCACAGCTCCTGCACCGCCGGCGAGATCGGTTCCGAGCGGTCGCCGGCCTGGTAGAGCGAGCGGAAGGTCGGCGCCGGCTGTGCCGATGCGACGGCCGAGGTCGCGCCGGCTGATGAGGCCGCACTGGTATTCGGGAAGGTCGAGAGATACGACGCGGTGTCCATCGACACCGCTTGCGTCGGCGCCGCGCTTGCGATCGCGTAAGGCGACATGGTGTCGCCGCCCGCCGCGGCAAAGGCGGTGCGCGTGTCCTTGGAATTGGCGGCCGCGGCGTAGCGCGTGGTCAACACCGAATAGACCTGGCTGACACTGCGCGCACTGCCCGACTTGTCGTAGAAAATCGACTGGTTCGCAGCCGCCGCCTTCGGAAACATCGCGGCCGCATTGGCGCTCGGGCTATCCTCGGCGCTCGAGATCAGCTTGCCGGCGCCGCCGACGCCCATGAAATGGGCCATATAGAGTTCGGCATCGGTCGGACGCCGGCCGAGCGTGCCCGTGAGCTTGAAGCTGTTGGATTGCGTCAGCACCGCCGCCATCGACGACGCCGCATCGGGATCGTCACGCAGCTTCATGACAGCGCTGCGTGCGGAGGGATCGCTGACCGAATAGCTGCCGTCGGAATTCTTGGTGATGGCGTCGGCATACTGGCCGTAGCCGAGCTGGCTGCCGGCCTCCTTGACGGTGCCGAGCCAGGTCTGGTCGATGAATTGATAGAGCCCATGTGCCGACGAGGTGGTGGCGCCGGCCTGCGGATTGAAATTGGATTCCATCTTCGCGGTGGTGAGCAGATATTCGAAGCTCGTGCCGGTGGTCGCGGCCGCCTGTTTGATCGAGCCCGCGACCTTCAGGCGCGAAGCATCGACACCTGCCGAAGCCGTCGCATTGAAGAGGTCGACCGCCATCTGTCCGGGTGCCTTGCCGGGCGCCGGCAATCGGCACCCATGTCCCGTCAACCTGCCGTAATTATGGTTAACGGCACGTTAAGATCGCCCCTGCTCAGGGTTGGGCCTCGTAGTAATGCGCGACCTGGTCGATCTCCTCGGCCGTCATCTGGCGCGCGATGTTGCGCATCTGCTGGCTGATGTCGTTGCGGCGGGCCCCGGACGCGAAGGCCTCGAGCTGCGCCTTGATGTACACCGCCGACTGACCGCCGAGCCAGGGGCTTCCCGCCTTGTTGTCGATATCGCCGTGGCAGGAGCCACAGGGCGGGATGTTGCGCATCGGGGCGCCCGTCACCACCACCGCCGGCGCGGGACGCCCGGTATCCAGGCTGTTCGAAGGCACCCGCGGCAGATAGGCGTAGTAGGCCGCAACGTCCTTCATGTCCTGATCGCTCATGGCCGCCGCGAACGGGCTCATCACCACGCTGACCCGCGCGCCGGTCTTGAAGTCGTTCAGTTCCTTGTACGTCACCGCGGCAAACTGCCCGGCGAGGTTCGGCGAGTGCGCGTCGCTGACGCCCTGCGGTCCGTGGCAGATCGCGCAGCGCTGCGCCAGCGTCGCGCCACGGCCGATCGAGACCTGGTTCACCCTGGTCAGCATCTCTGACGTCATGACGACATTGGAGGTCTTGAAATCCGGCTTGACGCCGGCCTCCGGCACGGCAGCACGCGGCACGCCGGCCGCGCTGCAAATCGCATCCCAGACGCCGGCAAGCTTGAGGTTCGGTTGCGCCAACGGCAACCAGATCAGGCCGGCGATGGCCGACAGCACGGCAATCGCGGCCGTGATGCCGACGCTGGTGCCGAACCACGGATTGCGCAGCGAGAACAGCGGCTGATCGCTCATCGGCTTGCTCCGACATAGACCGCGGGCACGCTGGTCTCGTTCAGCGCCATCAACTGCGCAATCGGGAAACCATAGTTCACGACGGTGAGGCCGACCATCAACGCAAGCCAGAGGCCGAACGAATTGAGCGCGACCGGAATCCGCGCCGGCATATGTAGCGGCACCGCGAAGCGGTAGGCACCCGCCTCGCCTCGCGCGCCGAATTGCCCGCGGATCAGCACCAGCAGGAACAGCAGGCCGGACAGCAGCAGGATGAATCCGCCGATCGCCGACAGCGTCACCGACAAGGCCTGTGGCGAGATCGCCGGGTTGGCATAGTCGTAATACGCCATGCGGCGCGGCATGCCGAGGATGCCGACATAGTGCCACGGGAATGTGGTCACGATCATGCCGATGAACCACAGCCAGAGCTGTGCGCGCATCATGCCGAAGTTGTCCAGCGCCCGGCCGGTCAAATGCGGCCACAGATCATAGGCGATGGCGAAGTACATGATGACGATGGCGCCGCCGAAGATCAGGTGGAAATGACCGGTGATCCACTGCGTGTTGTGCACCGTGGCGTCGAGCTGATAGCTCATGTTGATCAGCCCGCCGGCGCCGCCGAAGCCGAGCATGACCAGCGACAGCGCGGTCGCCAGCATGATCGGATTGGACCATGGCAGCGCGCCGATCCAGCCGAATGCACCGCGGCCGCCGCGTAGGCGACTGGCAACCTCAGCCGACGCGCAGATCGTGAACACGGTGAGCAGCGTCGGCAGCGCGACGAGGCCGGTGAATACCGAATGCATGAACTTGAATCCGGCGCCGACCTGCGGGTCGGCAAACAGATGATGCACGCCGATCGGCATCGCCACCACGACGAACAGGATGAACGAGATCCGCGCCATCGCGTCGCTGTAGAGCCGGCCGCCGATCGCGCGCGGGAAGATCGTGTAGTAGGCGATGTAGGTCGGGATCAGCCAGAAATAGACGATGGCATGCAGCGTCCACGAGAAGAACACGCGCGCCAGCCCGGCATCGATCGTCGACTTGAGCCCCAACGCCACGGGCAGGATCAGGAACAGGATCTCGAGCGCCGCACCGACCGCGGTCCAGCCCCAGAGCAAGCAGCCCGCGACATTGGCATACATCGCAAGCGGCACCGGCTTGTCCGGATTCTCGCGCTTCCAGATCACGAAATTGACCACCATCAGCGCGACCCAGATCCATGAGCCGACCACGACCATGACGACGCCGATGTAGTAGAAGGGATTGCCGACCATCGGCGGATAGAAGGTGTAGAGCACCGAGGCGAGCCCGAGCGACACCGGGATCATCGCGACGACGGCGCCGGCGGCGACCAGGAAGAATCCGGCCCAGGCCCAGCGACGCCCGATCAGCGCCTTCTCCAGCGACGCCTCGGTGATCGCATAGCCGAAGCCCATCGCGATCAGCGTCGGGAACACGTATCCCATCGCCGAGCCATGCGCGGTGACCGAGCGATAGTAGAATTCCGGATTGAAGTGCCAGGCGTTCAACGGGCTGCGCACGAACATCTGCCAGGCGCCGAGCACCAGCGCCGCGCCGAACACGACGAAGGCGAGCCAGAAATGCGCCGCTATCAGCCGCTTGTTAATCAACACAGGTCAGCCTCCGCTTCGCCGCCGCCATGTCGCGGAACGCGGCCTTGTCGACCACCTTGACCTTGCCCCACATGCCCTGGTGACCGATGCCGCAGAACTCCTGGCACGGCATCACGTGATCGCCCGGCGCCTTGAAGCGCACCGGCAGGTCCGTGACGTAGCCCGGCACCAGCATGGTGTTGATGTTGGTGCCCTCGATCAGGAAACCGTGGACGACATCGGCGCTGGTGGCGCGAAACGTGATCGGCGTCTCCGCGGGCACCACGACGCATTGCGGTGTGAAGGAATATTGCTGACCGATCGCGCGCACGGTGACCGAGCCGTCGGGCTGCATTTCGCTGCCGAGATTGCTCTCGATGAATTCGCCGGACAGATGCAGCGTCTTGGGATCGGCGGTCTCGACCCGGCCCTGCGGCATCGTCGCCTGATGGATGCCGATATAGGCCGCCATGCCGACCAGAAAGGCGACAATGACGAGCGACAGCGTCGCCCAGCGCCGCTCGATCCGGGCGGCAACCGCTTCGCCGAGGCCATGGTCGGTCTCTGTCGCCATCAGGGAACGCTCCGCGGCAGAAAGACCAGCAGGTAGAATGCCAACCACAATCCGACCACGATGGCCGTCGCGATGCCCGCAACCGCGACCGCGCCGCCCGGGCCGGCGCGCACGACGGTCTCGACATCATCGTCTTCCGAGCCGGATGCCGATGGTTGCGGCGAAGGTGCGTTGATCATGATCGCGCCCCTAATTCAGTGTTGCTGCACGCAGCTCGTTGGCTTGCCGCGCCGACACCGGCTCGCCGCGGTTGCCCCAGGCCGTTCGAATGTAGGTCACGACCGCCGCGACCTCGTCGTCCGACAGCTTCTGCGCGAACGGCGGCATGCCGTAGGGCATCGGATTGCCCGATGTGCCCGGCGGATAGCCGCCATTGAGCACCATCCGGATCGGGTTCACCGCGGAGACCATCTGGATCGACTGGTTGCCGGCAAGCGGCGGATAATCCGGCGGCATCCCCTGCCCGGTCGCGCCATGGCAGCTCGCGCAGTCGCGATCATAGATCGACTTGCCAAAGGACAGCAGCAGACTGCTCTCGGCCGACGGCAGCGCGGTCGACGCCTTTTCCGGCGGACCGCCTTGCGCGAGACCCTTCAGATAGACCGCCATTGCGCGCACGTCGTCGTCATTGAGATATTGCAGGCTGTTGTAGACGACCTCGGCCATCGGCCCGTACACGGCGCCCTTGGCGGACACGCCCTTGCGCAGATAGTCGACGATTTCTTCGATCGTCCAGTCGCCGAGTCCCGTCTCCTTGTTGGAGGTCAGCGACGGCGCGTACCAGTTCTGCATCGGGATCAGGCCGCCTTCGAAGGCCTGCGACTGCTTGCTGCCGCCGAGCGCATTGATCGGGGTGTGACACATCCCGCAATGACCGAGCCCCTCGACCAGATAGTTGCCGCGATTCCATTCCGCCGACTTCGTTGGGTCAGGCTTGAACTCGCCTTCCCTGAAGAACAGCGTGCGCCATCCAAGGATCAGCGAGCGGTTGTTGAACGGGAACGTCAGGTCATGCGGCTTGTTGAGCTGCTTGACCGGCGGCACGGTGCGCAAATACGCGTAGATCGCGTCGCTGTCCTCGCGCGTGACCTGGGTGTAGGAGGCGAACGGCATCGCCGGGTAGACCAGGCCGCCATCCGGGAAGCGGCCACTGTGCATCATCTGGTAGAACTGGTCCGACGTCCACGTGCCGATGCCGGTCTGCGAGTCGGGCGTGATGTTCGACGTGTAGAGCGTGCCGAACGGCGTCTTCATGGGGAGACCGCCGGCGAAGGTCTTGCCTTCGCGCGCCGTGTGGCAGGCGATGCAATCGCCGGCGCGCGCGAGATATTCGCCCTTGGCGATGACGGCCGGATCGGCCGCCTTCGGCTGCGCCAGTGCCGTGATGGGCGACAGCACCAGTATCAATCCGACCAGCAGTCCTGTTGAGGTTCGCGACATCGGCACGATCCCTTCAGTGCGGTTCGCTGCCGCATTCGAGCGGCATCGGAAGGCTGCCGCGCGCCGCGAAGGACGGATCGGCCGGTGCCGGACGCGACGACAGGTAGGCTGCCACCGCCTTGACATCGTCCTCGGTCAGCAGGCTCGCAACGATCTGCATGCAGTCCGGCGCGAACGCCGTGCGCGTGCCGTAACGCCAGCCGCCGAGCTGGCCGCTGATATAGGCCGCGCGGAGGCCAAGCAGGCCGGGAATCCCGGGCTCCATCCCGCCCAATGTGGGGCCATGACAGGCCGAACAGGGTGGAACGCCGTGCTGCGGATCGCCGTTCTTCACGATCGCCTCGCCGCGCGCCAGGATCTCCTTGCTGTCGACCGGGGGGACCGGCGGCGGAAATGCCGGCCTGAGCGAAGCGAAATACTCGGCGATCTTCTTCAGGTAATCGTCGGTCTGAAACTCCAGCAGGTAGTTCATCGGCGGATATTTCCGCCGCCCGTCCCTGAACGCGATCAGCTGGTTGTAGAGGTAGCCGGCCGGCTTGCCGGCAAGACGGGGAAAATAAGCGTCGCCGGTGCCTTCGCCTTCGGCGCCGTGACAGGGCGCGCAGGCAAGGACACGCGCGGCCATCGTATCGGGTGCACGCTCGGTTGTTTGCGATCGGGCAGCATCGATCGGTAGCGCAGCGAGCGCCAGAAACGCGGTCAACCGAGTAAGACGATACGTCACCTTTTGCCCCCCAGCGCGACGATGAGAGCTCATCGCGAAACCGGAGGTGACGAAGCGCGAAATTTGGCGCGCCGTCTTTGATTCAGATCAATGGTTAGGTGCGGTAGACTGCTGCCGGGTCAAAAAGGCGGTCGGCATCGACAAAGGACAGGCTGACATTGCCACCCTCGTCCTTCACCGCGCGATAGAAACAGGAGCGCCGTCCGGTGTGGCAGGCAGCGCCGATCTGCTCGACCTTGATCCACACTGCGTCCTGATCGCAATCCATCCGGATCTCGACCACGCGCTGGGTCTGGCCCGAGCTCTCGCCCTTGCGCCACAGCGCATTGCGCGAGCGGCTGAAGTACCAGCCCTCGCCGGTCGCGATCGTCTTGCGCAGGGCTTCGTCGTTCATGTGCGCGACCATCAGCACGTCGCCGGTCGCAGCATCGGTCGCGACGCAGGTCACAAGACCTGCCGCGTCGAATTTGGGCTGGAAGGCCAGCCCCTCTTCACGGTCGTGATCGTGGGTCGATGCGGACACGGACAACCTCGCTCGAGAGAATGCGAGGTTACCGGTTCGGTCCTCGCACCAGGGACAGGAAACGCTGCTGCTCCGCCGGATTGTCGCGGAACATGCCGGTGAAGCGGCTGGTGAAGGTCGATGCGCCGTGCTTGGCGACGCCGCGCACCGACATGCAGGTATGCTCCGCCTCGATCAGCACTGCAACGCCGCGCGGCTTGAGGACCTCGTCGATCGCAGCCGCGACCTGGGCGGTGAGATGCTCCTGGGTCTGCAGGCGGCGGGCGAAGATGTCGGTCAGCCGCGCCAGCTTGGAGAGACCCACGACGCGCTCGACCGGCGTATAGGCGATGTGCGCCTTGCCGTAGAACGGCATCATGTGATGCTCGCACTGCGACGTGAATTCGATGTCGCGGACGAGAACGAAATCGTCATAGCCGGCGGTCTCGCCGAAGGTGCGGTTGAGCACTTCGGCCGGGCACTGGTGATAGCCCTGATAGAGCTCGTCATAGGCCTCGACGACGCGGCGCGGCGTATCGAGCAGACCTTCGCGGCCGGTGTTCTCGCCGATATAGGCGAGCAGCGTCTTCACGGCGTCCTCGGCTTCGGCGCGCGACGGGCGCGGCTGGTCGGCACGAACGGCCGCCGCCATGAATTCTGCAGGGTCGAGCTCGCCTGGCTTCGCGTCAGTTGGCTTGTTGGGGCGAATCGGCTTGATCAAGGCGTCCATGTCTTCTCCGTTCGACCGGCCCTGGCATTGCCTTCAGGCCGGATGTGTCACCGGGCAGACGGGGCGGATCATCGATCCGCCGGGCGCCTGAGTCCCCATTTTGTAGCACCACAACGGCGAATGTGGTCCGCGGTGGACGCATGGCCGGGCTATGTTTCCGGCCGCGTCGTCCATATATAGGACGGTGAAACCCAGCCGCCAAGAGCGCCCGGCACGGCCGGAACCAGGCATCTGTCCTCATGCTGAACGACATTTACAACAAGCGGATCATCGAGTTGGCCGGCAATATTCCGCGCCTCGGACGGCTCGCCGAGCCGGACGCCAGCGCCACCGCCCACTCCAAATTGTGCGGTTCGACCGTCAAGGTCGACCTCAAGATGGACGGCCCCGTGGTGACGGACTTCGCCCATGACGTGAAGGCCTGCGCGCTCGGCCAGGCATCCTCCTCCATCATGGCAAGCCACGTGGTGGGCTCGACCGCGGGCGAGCTGCGCGAATTGCGCGAGACCGTCCGCAAGATGCTGAAGGAAAACGGCCAGCCCCCGCGGGGCGGCAAGTGGGCCGACATCGCGCTGCTCGAGCCGGTGCGCGACTACAAGGCGCGCCACGCCTCGACGCTTCTGACCTTCGATGCCGTGGTCGATGCGATCGGCCAGATCGAGGCCAAGGCAAAGCAGCCGGCCTAAGACTTCCTGCCGGCGTCAGCGTTACTGAGACGGCTGGACCGGCGCCGGCGCGGCGGTCCCGCCGGTCGGCACCACAGCCTCGGCGGTCTTGGTCGCCTTCGCGGCCTGCGGCTGCGCCTCACCCTCCATCACGCTGCTCGCGAAGCGATCGCCGATCTTCGGCTTCGCCTCGGCAACGGGAATTGCATTGTCCTGCCGCGGCAGCACGTCGGCGACCGCATCCGTGGTGACGAGATTGGTCAGCCGCAATTCGGCCGCCGACAATTCATGCAGGTCTTCCCACGGCGGCACGCTGAGTGCGAGCGACAGCAGCTCACCCGCGCCCCCCATGTCGAACGTATACTTTGCAAGGCGCCCGATATCGCGCTCGACGATCATCAGGTCCTGCGCGGTGTAGCTCGCGGCCTTGGCGTCGTCGGCGCGATCACCCATCCAGATCTGGTGCACGCGGACATGAGCGGCCGGTGGAACGTAGCGCGTCTTGCCCGACAACAGCAGGAACACGCACATCGACTCGCAATAGGCATCCGGCAGCACGCTCGCGCGGTCGCCCTGCGCCGCCTGATTGGCGACGCTGGTGCCGACGGTGGTCAGCGCGCCGAGGCCGCGGAAGCGGCGGCCGAGCGCGATCGCGTCGTTGACCGAGCCGCCGCTGGAGTCGAGCACGATGGTGGCGCCGTTGAGCTGGCGGCTGCGCGCGAATTCATCGAATTCCCTGGGGCTGTCCGCGGTGATAATCCCGACAGCCGAAACCCAGCCCCGGCAATTCGGCTGGCAGGCGACCCAGCTGAACTTCATCGGCAGCTTGCGCTCTTCGAGGGTCGAGCTGACCTTCGCGGAACCACCCGCCATCGTGACGGTGCCGGAAACTGCGAAGCACAGCGCAACTGCGCCGATAAGCGCCCAGCTACGCGATGGAAGCGACCTGACGAGCCTCAATTTGGTTCCTTCCCCCAAGCCCTTGGTGATGCGAGCGGTGGCAATGGCCCCATGGCAATGCGCCACGATTCTGTCATCGGCGCGTTATGGGAACGGTAGCCTTGCTTACCTGGATCGTCCATAGGACCCTTGTTGCAGCGCCACCTGCGCTGTGCGTTAAATGCGAACTGTGGCGTAAATATCTGCAACAGAACAGTTCCTTGGCTTGGAACCCCCGCAAGACTACGTACATACTTGCGTATGCCGTCGACAGACCATTCAACACCACATCATCCACGATGCATGGAGTGTGCCATCACCGCGCGCCGCCTGCCGCGCAATTTCGGCCGCGCCCTGATCTGGATCTACCGGCACACGCTGTCGCCGCTGGTCGGCTACAACTGCCGGCATTTGCCGACCTGCTCGGTCTATGGCGATGAGGCGATCGAGCGCTTCGGACTATGGGCCGGCGGGTGGATGACGCTGGCGCGGCTGCTGCGCTGCCAGCCCTGGGGCACCTCCGGAATCGACAACGTGCCATCGGTCAAGCCGCCGGGCGCGCACTGGTACCTGCCCTGGCGCTTCGGCCGCTGGCGCGGCGTCAACGACGCCTGATCAATCGCTGCGGCATCGCCAAGCGCCACGCGCATTGCTGTCCCGGCGGAACTGTGGCGATAGTTGGCGCATTGTTTCATCGCCCCCGTCAGGTTCCTTGGGGAGGAAACAACAATGCGCTGGAAAATCAGCCACAACGGTCACGATCCCCGGCAGATCGATTTGCTGGCGGTGCTCGCCCTGCTCGTCGTGATCATCGCCGCCTACGGCTACTTCACCCACAACTCGACCAAGCCCAGCACGACGGCATTCATCGTACCGAGCCAGAGCGTGAAGTGGTGACGCGCAAGCTCACTCGGCTGCGGCAGTCCGCACCGGGCGCGGGCGGGTGATGATCACGACCGCAAGCGCCGCCGCGACGAAGGCCGCCGCCACGTATCCCGCGCTCAGCAACCATTCGCGCGCAAACAGCAATCCGCCGATCGCGGAGCCGATGGCCTGGCCGATATAGAGCACCGAGGTGTTGAGCGAGACCGACGCCGACGCCAGCGCCGGCGCTGCACCGACCAGGCGCACCTGCTGCATCGAATTGGTCGACGCAAAGCCGAGCCCCCACACCGCGACCGAGGCGGCCATCAATGCATAGGCTCCGGCGCTCAGTGCCCAGCCGGCCACGCCGGCGAACAGCAGCACGGTGAACACCACCGACGTCTTCCATGCGCCCCAGGCATCCACGATGCGCGTTGCGATCGCGATGCCGACGAACCCGAAGATGCCGTAGAGCGCGAACACGATGCCGATGGCGTCGGCATTGGCACCGGTCAACTTGCCGAGCAGCGGGCCCATGAAGGTGAACACCACGAACTGGCCGGACATCTGCAATGTCGTGATCGACAGCAGCAGCACGACGGTCGGATTGCGGCCGAGATCGGCCCAGGTCCGGAGGTCAACCGGTGCGCCATGCAATCCAGCCGGCAACCGCCACCACAGCAGCACCGAGCTCACCAGCCCGGTCAGCGCGATCCCGCCATAGGTCGCGCGAAAGCCGTAGCGGCTCGCGATGAAGTTGATCAATGGCAGCCCGATCGCAGCCGCAAGCGACCAGCCGAGGAAGATATAGGCGATCGTGCTGCCGCGCTTCTCCACCGGCACGATCAGCGCCGCGGTGCCGGCTGCCTGCGGGGTGTAGAGCACGCCGACCGCGAGCATCACCAGGCGGACGATCAGGAGACTGTTGTAATCAGGTGCAAAGGCGGATGCCGCATTGGTCAGCGTCAGCACCAGAAGCGTCGCCGTCAGCAACGCGCGGCGTTCGAACCGGCTGGTGAGCCACGCCGTCACCGGCGAGCCCACGCACAGCACGATGGCGCCGAAGGTGATCAGGAGACCCGCGGCGTGGATCGTGACGCCGAGCCCGTTGGACAGCTCCGCCAGCATGCCTGCCGGTGCCAGCACCGAGCAGCCGGTGACGATATTGCCGAGCATCAATGCGGTGGGAGCGAAGCGTTTCACGCAGCGTTGTTAGCAGACCCCGAACTCAATGCAACTGCATCTAAATGCATAGCACATGATCGGATGGCACGTGATCGGATGGCGCCACTTGCACGCAACCTCGCGCTCACGGCGACGGCGAAGCCGCCGGTGCCGCGTTGACGCTCGGCGATGCCGCCGCCGGCCACGGGCCCGCAGCTTTCGGAGCAGATGTCGCCGCCGGGCACGACGCCAGCAGTTGCGCCCAGCCCTGCTTGAGCCCGGTGGTGCCGATATCGAATGTCACCGAGCCGGGCTTGGGGGCGTCGGATTTGTTCTCGGACTTGTTCTCGGATTTGGCTTCAGGCTTGCCGTCGGGCGACGGCGTGCTTTCGCCGACCTGCAGATGCGGGGCAGCCAGCATCGCCTTGACGACGTCCGACGTCACCGGATCGCTCCAGACCTCGTACCTGCCGAACCGCGCGGGCAACCTGCCGAACGCGATCGCCTTGGTGGCGCCGGCCATCATCACGACCGTGCTCTTGCCGGCGGCGCCCTCGTCGAACTCACGCACGAACATCAGCCGCCCGCGATCCTTGTTCTCGCAGAACAGGCGCCACTCCATCATCCGGAACGAACTGCCGTCGCCCTTTTTCTGCTGCACGATCTTGCGGAGATAGGGCCGCGTTTCCTTCTCCACCGCCCACTGCGTTTCCGGCAACGGCCGCGTATCGATGCCAAATCGATAGAGCTCCGGCCGCGTCAGCACGTGCAGGCTCTCGAACTTCACCGAGCGGATGAGGTCGCTGAGTTCATGGCTGATTCCCATCGCCGCGAGGAACAGGTTGCGGTCGCGATCGGCACTCACCATCTCGCGCCGCCGGAAGTCCGCGATGACCTGCGCCGGCGGATGCCCGTGGACCACGAACATCAGCTTGGAGTTATGAACCCCGACCACCGAATCGGGCGCGACTTCACGGTCGGTCGCGCCCAGGAACAGATAGGCGCAGGCCGAAACGCACATCGCATTGCGCGTGGTGAGCTCGGCCTCGAGCTCCCCCTTCGCCGCCTTGATCTTCAGGCAGGCCGCGTCGACCTGCGTGCCAGCGGAACAGGCCGGCACGTTGGTGCGGCCGATCCGGGCAATCGCCTTGTGTGCCCGCAGAAACCGCGCGATCGCATAGGACTGCTCGACATTTCCACCGGGCGAATGCAGGTAGATCGGAATCTGCTTGTCCCTGAGGGGAAACAGGAAGGTGCGGATCCGCTGCGCGGCTTCGCGATCGATCTCGCCTTCGATCGCGATCCAGCGATCGCAACCGGCGCCGCAGGCATTGGCCGGACCCTTGGCGAGATAGATGGTCAGCT
This sequence comes from Bradyrhizobium mercantei, assembly GCF_001982635.1. Taxonomy (GTDB): domain Bacteria; phylum Pseudomonadota; class Alphaproteobacteria; order Rhizobiales; family Xanthobacteraceae; genus Bradyrhizobium; species Bradyrhizobium mercantei. Next base: position 875,637 of record NZ_MKFI01000001.1, read on the forward strand.
TTTTCGCAAACCCGGCCTTCTCGACCGGTGTGTCTTCCGCCCGCAACACGCCCGGGACCAGAAGCAACGCCGCGAAAAACAGGAGACGGGAAAACATGAACCTTGCGGATCGCGCGATGGCGGAAAATGGAGGCCGGACGTTAGACGATGATCGGCAGCGTCGCAACGCTCGGCGGCGTCGGACGCAGGCGGGGCTCCGCCGAATCCGCGCGGCCGGAGGCCCATTTTCTTGATATTGCCGGATTGCAGGCGTCAAATCCCCTGCTATACCGCTGCTTTCCGCTTACCTGCGCTCGTTCGCAGGAGTGAGCTACAGGAGACATCATGGCCGATACGCCGCCCAAATCCGAATCCGGATTCCAATACAGCCTGTCCAACCTCAAACCCGCAGAACCCGTGAACAAGATCGCCCTCACCTTCCCTGATGGAGCGAGGCGCGATTTCCCGAAAGGGACCACCGGCCTCGACATCGCCAAGGGCATTTCGCCCTCGCTTGCCAAACGTACCGTTGCGATGGCGCTCGACGGCACGCTCGCCGACCTCAACGATCCGATCGAGACCGACGCCAAGATCGAGCTGATCGGCCGCGACGACCCGCGCGCGCTGGAACTGATCCGGCACGATGCCGCGCATGTGCTGGCCGAAGCCGTGCAGTCGCTGTGGCCGGGCACCCAGGTCACGATCGGCCCGGTGATCGAGAACGGCTTCTACTACGACTTCTTCCGCAACGAGCCGTTCACCCCGGAAGATTTTGCCGCGATCGAGAAGCGGATGCGCGAGATCATCGCGCGCGACAAGCCCTTCACGAAAGAGGTTTGGGATCGCGAAAAGACCAAGCAGGTGTTCCGCGACAAGGGCGAGGCGTTCAAGGTCGAGCTGGTCGACGCCATTCCCGGCAACGAGCCGATCAAGATCTACTTCCAGGGCGACTGGTTCGATCTGTGCCGCGGTCCGCACATGACCTCGACCGGCAAGGTCGGCAACGCCTTCAAGCTGATGAAGGTGGCGGGCGCCTATTGGCGCGGCGATTCCAACAATCCAATGCTGACCCGCATCTACGGCACGGCATTCGCCAAGCAGGAAGATCTCGACGCTTACCTCAAGCAGATCGAGGAAGCCGAGAAGCGCGACCACCGCAAGCTCGGCCGCGAGCTCGACCTGTTCCACTTCCAGGAGGAAGGCCCGGGCGTGGTGTTCTGGCACCCCAAGGGCTGGACCATCTTCCAGCAGCTGATCGCCTATATGCGGCGCCGGCTGCTCGGCGACTACAACGAGGTCAACGCCCCCCAGATCCTCGACAAGGTGCTGTGGGAGACCTCGGGCCACTGGGACTGGTACCGCGAGAACATGTTCGCGGCGCAGTCTGCCGGCGACGAGGCCGAGGACAAGCGCTGGTTCGCGCTGAAGCCGATGAACTGCCCGGGCCATGTGCAGATCTTCAAGCACGGGCTGAAGAGCTACCGCGACCTGCCGCTGCGGCTCGCCGAGTTCGGCGTCGTGCATCGCTACGAGCCATCGGGCGCGATGCACGGCCTGATGCGCGTGCGCGGCTTCACCCAGGACGATGCCCACGTGTTCTGCACCGAGCAGCAGCTCGCCGAGGAGTGTCTCAAGATCAACGATTTGATCCTGTCGACCTACGCCGATTTCGGCTTCGACGGCGAACTCACGGTCAAGCTCTCGACGCGACCGGAGAAGCGGGTCGGCACCGACGAGATGTGGGATCACGCCGAGCGCGTGATGGCGACCGTGCTGTCGGAGATCAAGGCCAAGGGCAGCAACCGGATCCGCACCGAGATCAATCCGGGCGAAGGCGCGTTCTACGGGCCGAAGTTCGAATACGTGCTGCGCGACGCCATCGGCCGCGACTGGCAGTGCGGCACGACCCAGGTCGACTTCAACCTGCCGGAGCGGTTCGGCGCGTTCTACATCGATCACGACGGCTCGAAGAAGGCGCCGGTGATGGTCCATCGCGCCATCTGCGGCTCGATGGAGCGCTTCATCGGCATCCTGATCGAGCACTATGCCGGCAACTTCCCGCTCTGGCTGGCGCCGACGCAGCTCGTGGTCACGACCATCACCTCCGAGGGCGACGAATACGCCAAGGTGGTGGCGGCGGCGGCGCGCCGCGCGGGCTTGCGCGTCGAGATCGACCTGCGCAACGAGAAGATCAACTACAAGGTCCGCGAGCATTCGCTGGCCAAGATCCCGGCGCTGCTCGTCGTCGGCAAGAAGGAAGCCGAGACCCATTCGGTTTCGGTCCGCCGCCTCGGCAGCGAACGCCAGACCGTGATGCCGACCGATGAGGCGATCGCCGCATTGGTGGATGAGGCGACGCCGCCGGACGTGAAACGGGCGCGATCCGTCGCCTGATCTTCACAATCGGTCTAAACTGGCTTTCGCAGGACTGGTCGTGCCCCCATCTTGGGGGCACGACTCCCCTTGAAGGACATTTCCGTGCCCGACGCCATTGAACTCCTGAAGACACGCCGCTCGATGAAACCGCGCGAGATGACCGGCCCGGGTCCGTCCGCGGCCGAGCTCGAGACTATCCTGACGATCGGCGCGCGCGTGCCCGATCACGGAAAGCTGGCGCCGTGGCGCTTCATCGTGTTCGAGGGCGATGCCAGGGCACGCGCCGGAGACGTGATCGCCAAAGTCTTCGCCCGCAAGAACCCCGGTGCGCCGGCCACCGACATCGAGGTCGAGAAGAAGCGCCTGACCGATGCGCCGCTGGTGATCGGCGTGGTCTCCTTCACCAAGCCGCATCCGAAGGTGCCGCCATGGGAGCAGGAATTGTCGGCCGGCGCGAGCGCGATGAACATCGTCACCGCCGCGACCGCGCTCGGCTACGGTGCCTGCTGGCTGACCGGCTGGTTCGTGTTCGATCGCGACGTGCTCGACGGTCTCGGCCTGAAGCCGGACGAGAAGCTCGCCGGCCTGATCCATATCGGCCGGCCGACCAAGCCGAGCGAGGACCGCCCGCGCCCGGCGCTGTCGGATATCGTGACGCGGTTCTGAACGAGGAGCTTTTGTAGCCCGCATGAGCGTAGCGATATGCGGGACCGACGCCCCGGGTGTCGCTTTGCTCACCCGGGCTACGAAAGCCGTCATCATGCCAGGCTGTCATTGCCGGGCTTGCCCCGGCAATCCATCTCCCGAAAGACTCGTCTGAATGATGGATGGCCGGGTCAAGCCCGGCCATGACGAGTTGAGACTCACGCCGCCTTCGACGCGCGCTCCGCAAATTTGCTCAGCAAGGCCGCGATCTCGCTTCCCGGCCTCGCCGCACTGAACAGGAATCCCTGCACCTCGTTGCAGCCTTCGGCCCGCAACCAGTCGAGCTGGTCGACGGTTTCGACCCCCTCCGCCGTCGTCGTGATCTTGAGGCTGCGGCCGAGACCTGAGATCGCGCGCACGATCGCAACGCAGTCGGAGCGCCTCGCCAGGTCTTTCACGAACGAGCGGTCGATCTTGATCTTGTCGAACGGGAAGCTGCGCAGATAGCTCAGCGAGGAATAGCCGGTGCCGAAATCATCCATCGAGATGCTGACGCCGAGCTCGCGCAGCTGATGCAGGATCGCGAGATTGGCTTCGGTCTCCGCGAGAAACACCGACTCGGTGATCTCGAGCTCGAGCCGCCGCGCCGGCAGGCCGGAATGCGCCAGCGCCGAGATCACCGCCTGGACCAGATTGCGGCTGCGGAACTGGACCGGCGACAGATTGACGGCAACCTTCACGTCGGCTGGCCACTTGATCGCCTCCGCGCAGGCTTCGCGCAGCACCCATTCGCCGAGCGCGACGATCAGGCCGATGTCTTCGGCAACCGGGATGAATTCCGCCGGCGACACCATGCCCTTCTGCGGATGGCGCCAGCGCAGCAGCGACTCGAACCCCGAGATGCGGTCGGCCGCGATATCGACCAGCGGCTGGTAGTGCAGCTCGAATTCGCCGTTGTTGAAGGCCGCGCGCAGATCGCGCTCCATGTCGCGGCGCTTCTGCGCCTGCTGGTCCATCTCCGGTTCGAAGAAATGATGCACGCCGCCGCCCTCGGACTTGGCGCGGTACAGCGCCATGTCGGCATTGCGCATCAATTCTTCCGACGTCGTGCCGTCGCCCGGCGACAGCGCAATCCCGATGCTGGCACCGACCACGACTTCGAGCCCGTCGATGTTGTAGGGCGCGCTCAGGGCATCGATCAGCCGCTCGGCAAAGGCGCTCGCCTCGTTCGGCGACACGTCGGAAGCAAGCACGATCGCGAACTCGTCACCGCCGAGGCGGGCCGCCACATTGTCGTCGCGGACCACTTCGCGCAGCCGCTCCGCCACCAGCTTGAGCAGCCGGTCGCCCATCGGATGCCCGAAGGAGTCGTTGACGTTCTTGAACAGATCGAGATCGACGCACATCACCGCGACGCGCTTGTTGCCGCTTCGGCCACGCTCCAGCGCCTCGCTCAGGCGCTCCTGGTAGAAGTCGCGGTTCGGCAGGTTGGTGAGGCCGTCATGGTGCGCCATGTGCGCGATCCGGGCTTCGGCAGCGCGGCGCTCGGTGATGTCGACCACCGCGACCAGATAGCCGTCGCGGCCCTCGAACGCGACTTTGCGCCCGAAGGTCAGCACATGGATCTCGGTGCCGTCGGCCCTGATGTGCCGCCAGTCGCGGCTCGACTGATAGACATCGCCGACGTCGCGCAGGGCGGCGCTGTGCACGTTCCACTCGTCCACCGGCCAGATCTCGCGCAGCGTCATGCCGAGAAACTTCTCCCGGCTGTATCCATAGTGCTGGACGGCCGCGTCGTTGACGCTCAGGAATTCCATCGTGCCGGCGTCGAACACCCACATCGGCATCGGGTTGTTCTCGAACAGCAGGCGGAACGAGACCTCGCGCTGCTTCAGCGCGGTGACGTCGGAGACGGTCAGCGACAGCATGTCGCCGAACGCGGTGACGCCGAGTCGCAGGCAGCGATCGCCGCTGTCGATCTCGAACTGGCCGCCGGGACCGCTCCCGACGAAGCCGCGCAGGCGCTCCATCACCGCCGGCGCCGCCAGCGGATTGCCGCCGGCGCTGAGCCGGCGCCACAGCAATTCGGTCGCGGGCTGCATCAAGAGCTTGGCTGCGCCTTGGTTGAGATGCACGATCTGGAAGTCGGCCGCCTCGCCCCGCGCGTCGCGGATCGCCGCGAGCGACAGCACGCCCTCATCAGTGGCCGAGAAGATCGTGTCGAGCAGATTGTACTGCGCGCTGCGCTCGTTGACGTAGACGCCGACCAGGATACCGCCCCAGCGCGACCGCGTCGGCAGCGCCAGCACGTCAAAGGTCCGCACCAGTCCATCGCGCACGCAGTGCGCCGATGCCAGATAGGGCCGGCAGTTCTCGCGCGCGTTGGCGGCGGCTTCCGTCAGCGCGGTGGCGCAGTCCGGCGGCAGCGCGCTGAGCGGAATGTCCCAGCGATCGTCGTTCAGCCAGGTCTGGACGTAGCGGCCGGTGTGCGAGACGCTGAGCACGCCGTCGACGTTGCGCAGCAGCACGATATGATCGGCGAGCCGGCCGAGACTGCCGAGCATCACGTCTTCATAGTGCGGCAGCTTTTCGCCGGGACGAACCGCGGCCTGCCACTTGCGTTGCAGCACCGGAACGTCGGCGAACATCTCGGAATTGAACTTGGCCGATGTCTTTGCTGAATTCTTGTTGGCCATGACCATGGCACGCCCCACGCAAAACGTAGTCCCCACCGCATCCAAGTCATGCCGCGGCTTAACGCCATGTAAAAATAGCGATGACGCGCGGTGCCGCGAGCGATTATGACGGCTCAATTTTGCGCGATGGTTAGTTCGGGTTAGAGACTATGACAGTTGCATGAAATGCAACGCGGTCTGGCGTCAGCGCGCCACGACCTCGACCTCGCCATCGACGCCGTTGACGACGTTGAAGGGACGCTCGAACACCTTGCCCTCGTTCTTGGCGATCGCGCGATACTCGCCTTCGGAGAGCACGACGCGCGGGAACGCGCCGATCGATTCCTTGATCACGTCGCCGCCCGGCGTGATCACCGACCATGCGGTGTTGGCGAGCGCCTCGCCGCCCTTCTCGCTGACCAGCTTGAGGGTGATGACGGCCGCGCGATGGGTGACGGTGACGTCGGTCAGCTTGCCCGCCGCGACGCGAATGTCCGAGCGCACCACCGAGTTGGCGTCGCCATAGTTGGAGACGATGTAGTAGGTGCCCTCCGGCAGCAGCGCGACGTCGCCGGCGGCCACGTTGGGCACCAAGGGGCCACGGTCCGAGCCGTCGAACTGGCTGCCCTTGTAGATCGCGAACGAAATCTGGTTGGCCGGGATCTTGCTCGAGCCGACCCGGCCCTCGATCCGCAAGCCGCCGGCCGGCAGCACGAAGGATTCGCGATCGGTCTCCGACTTCAGGCTGACGGCGCGCACCGCGCTGACGAGGCCGAGCGCGACGTGGACGACGTAATTGCCGGGCGGCAGCACGACGTTGGGCGTCGCTCCGCGTTCCTCGCGAACCAGCTTGTAGGTGCCGTTATCGTCAGGCTTGTCGGCGAACACCCGCCACACCAGTCCGGCATTGATCACCGGCAGGTCCTTGCCGTACCGCGCGGTCAGCGACAGCACCGCCTGCCCCGCGGTCGGCGAGCCGGCCGGCGGCGCCACCGGAGGCGTGGTCGCAATCGAGGGCTGGACGATGGTCGGCTGGGTCAGCGGGCCGGGTAGCACGGGCCCTGAACCGGCCCCGGACGGCGGCGCCAGATTGAGCGCCGGGCCGGACGGCACCTCCGGCACCGAGGCCGGCGGGATCGGCGGCGGCCGGTCGCTGAAGAACTGCGCCGACACGGAACCGGGGACCAGGGCGAGCAAAAATGCCGCGAGCGTCAGCAGCGGAAGGAGCCGCATGCCCCGCCCGCATCCGCCGATGCCGTTGCCCCTCGAGATCATCCCCATGCTTTTCAACGAAAACGCGGCAAATTCAAGCCTTCGTCGAAGCTTCGTCACAGTCCTGGCGGGGCTGTCCCCCCGTTTGGAACCGCGCGATCAAGCCGATGTTAGCCCTATCGTCGCGGTCCAGTCACATTCCCTGCCTACCGCGGTCCACCCGGGGCATGAATCATGCCTTTGTGGGGAATAACCATGAAGACGGACGACGCTGGCGCAGCCGTGCTGTGCGGCCTAGTCTGGCGCTGGCAGGAGAATTGTCGTGTTGGATAGCTGGATGGGCCGAGGCCACAAGAGCTCCGACGGCCCCGACAAGGTAGGATTGGGACCGGTTCGCCGGCCCGTGATCGGACTTGCGCTTGGCGGCGGCGCCGCGCGCGGCTTTGCCCATATCGGCATCATCAAGACCCTGCTCGCCCATGGCATCGTCCCCAATGTCGTGGTCGGGACCTCGATCGGCTCGGTGGTCGGCGGCGCCTATGCGGCCGGCCATATCGATACGCTGGAGAAATGGGCCCGCAGCCTGCAGCCGCGCAGCGTGCTCGGCTACCTCGACATCCGCCTCAACGGCTCCGGCTTGATCGGCGGCACCAAGCTCGCCGCCGAGATCGAGGCGGCGCTGGGGCAGTCCAACATCGAGGACCTCACGGTCAAGTTCGCGAGCGTTGCCACCGAAGTGCGGACCGGCCACGAGATCTGGATAACCCAAGGCCGCGTGGTCGACGCCATGCGCGCCTCCTACGCCCTGCCCGGCATCTTCGCCCCGGTCCTGATCGGCGACCGCTGGCTGGTGGACGGCGCGCTGGTCAACCCGGTGCCGGTCTCCGCCGCCCGCGCGCTCGGCGCCGAGATCGTGATTGCCGCGAACCTCTCCAGCGACGTGTTCGCCCACTCGACCACGATCTACAATCACGGCGCGGCGGCCCCCGCGCCCGAAGTGACGGTCGCGGCGACCGCTGAGGCAGATATTGAGCCGGAACCGCCGAAGCGCGGGTTTGGCCGCTTCTTCTCCGCCGAGCGCACCGTGAAGCGGGAATTTTTCGGCAGCGCCAGCCGGCCCGGGATCTCGAGCGTCATGGTCGACGCCTTCAACATCATGCAGGACCGCATCACCCGCGCGCGCCTCGCCGGCGATCCGCCGGACATGCTGATCTCGCCGCGGGTCGGCCAGATCGGCTGGTTCGACTTCCACCGCGCCGACGACCTGATCGCGCACGGCATCCGTGCGGCCGAGCGCTCCATCAGCGCGATCGAGGAAGCGATCGATATCCTGGTGCCGCCGTCGACCGGCGCGGGAACGACCGGGAAATAGCTTAGGGCCGTCTTTTGGCGTTCAGGCGGTCTTGATGTAGTCGCGCAGCGCTTCCTGCTCGCGCTCGTATTCCTGCACGCGGCTCTTGACGATGTCGCCGATCGAGATCACCCCGACCACCTTGCCGTCCTCAACGACCGGCAGATGGCGGAACTTGCCCGTTGTCATCATCTCCATGATGCCGCTGACCGTGTCGGACTGGCGGCAGCTCACGACCTTCCTGGTCATGACCGCGCTCACCGGCTCGTCCAGCGCGCCGGCGCCGCGCTCTGAGAGCACGCGCACGATGTCGCGCTCCGACAGGATGCCTTCCATTCGGCCCTGCTCCATCACCAGCACCGCGCCGATCTTGCGCTCGCCGAGCAGCTTGACCGCGGCCGAGAGCTTCGCGCCGGGCGCGACGCTCATGACCTGATGGCCCTTTGCATCGAGAATGGAACGTACCGTCATTGTCGTCTCCCTGAATCCGTCGTGCCCCACTTCAGCGGGGTCGAGCCTGTTCGCCAGAGTCTTCAATCAACAGTTCCGCGCCGATTTCGGTTCCGGGGCGCGGTCGGTAGCTGGGCTCGATTTGTCGGCCCGCTTTGTTTCTGCGTCGCAAAGATGATGGAGGAATTCGAACCGAGCCGCAAGCGGCGATCAGACGCGTCCCGACTGATCCACCGACGACGCATCCGCAGCATCGTCTCGCGCGCGCGGAATCGGATCGAACAGCGAGAACAGCAGCAACCCGGCGAGGAAGCCGCCGATATGCGCCTGCCAGGCGACGCTCGCTTCCTCGCCGCCGAGCGACAGCGAGGTGGCGCCGAACAGGATATTGACGCCGAACCAGATCGCCAGGAAGGCGAGCACCCGTCCGTTGCGCAGCGCCCGCCACAGCGACAGCGCAGGCACCTTGGCGGCCGCCTCGGCGTCGCCCCGGCTGAACGACAGGAAGCTGCCCTTCACGAAGGCGAAGCGGATCGCTGCCGCCATCGTCCCCGACACCGAGGCCGACGCACCGATCATCGGTGCGATCGCGTGCTCATGGGTCAACAGATGCGCGAGCGCACCGGCGGCGGCCGTCACCGCCATGAAGACGAAGAAGCGCACCGCGCCGAAGCGCCGCGCCAGGGCACTGCCGAACGGCAGCAGCCACAGCACGTTGAAGCCGATATGCGTGAGGTTGGCGTGCAGCAGCGAATAGGTGACGAAGGTCCAGACCTTGGCGCCTTCCCCGCCCGGGAAGGTGATGTCGAGCAGCGTCGAATCGTAGCGCTTCGGGATGAAGCCGAAGACGTCGATGGTCCAGTTCTCCATCTCGGGCGGCAGCAGCACCCGCAGGTGGATCACCGCGATCAGGAGGATGTAGGCGGTGAGCGCCGGCGGCAGGGTCAGGATCGGCTCGCGCGGCGCCTCCGGCGGCGGCGCGAGCGGGGATTCGGGATGGGAGTCCAAGGGGTCGGCGACCTCGATGCGGCTGTGAATCAGAGATAGGCGGCTTTCACGCCCCTGTGCAAGTGCACAATCCCGTAATCGGACAGCGGGTGTCGCGCGACGCCGAAATCGAGACAAAAGAAAAGGGAGGGTGCTGAGAACACCCTCCCTGATCGGCCGGTCTTGTCGTGCCCCAGGAGGACCGGGAGAACATCCCCACCCCTCCCCGCACGATGACCAAACTGTTTGAAGCCACCTGTGTACCAACCGCACCGGCGCTTGGGGCAGCCGGCGTGAACGGGAACGGGCGGACCCTATGCGGACCTCCCGCGGACGCCAAGGACATAGTTAAATTTACGTTAACAACACAAAGCTGCCGATAAGCCGCCCAAACCGCGGCCCACGGCATGGACGCTGCACAGCCTTCCCTGCACAACAGAGAAGGGAAGGCGCCTGAGCAAAACCGGGACAGATGTGTCCCGCCGAGACAGGTGCCGGGCAAGGTTCTTTAGATGAAACACAGCTCCAGCCGCGAGTTCTTCGCCTATTGGAATGCGAAGCGCGGCACCGCACGTGCACCCGACCGGAGTGAGTTCGAGCCGTCCGCGGTGCGCGAGCTGCTGTCCGACATCTTCGTGCTGTCCTACGACGGCGAGACCCGCTTTCCGTTCCGCGTCGCCGGCACCCGCACCTCCGCCCTGCTCGGCTGCGACCTCAAGAACCAGAGCTTTTCCGCCCTGTTCACCGGGGCGAACCGCGGCGAGATCGAGGACATCATCACCTGCGTCGTCGAAGAGACCCTGCCGGCGATCGCCGGCATCACCGCCACGACCGAGACCGGCTCCAAGGCGCAGCTCGAACTGCTGCTGCTGCCGTTCACCGCCCGGGTCCATATGCCGGCGAGCCTCACCGGCCTGCTCGCCCCGTTCGAGGACGATGTCACCCGGCTGCACGACCTGGTGCTGACCTCGTGGCGTTACCTGCATCCCCAGGAACGGTTCGTGCCGCGGACCCTGCGCAAGCTCGCCATCGCGCGCGGCCTGATGGTCTACGAAGGCCTGCGCTAGCCCCTGACGGCCGTCTGACGACGGGATGACCGGAACCGGTCGCTTGCGCCGCGGGCCGCGGAACTCTATTAGCTGGTTCGCCGCCACGGCGGGGTGACTCGCTTATTGCAGCTGCGGCGGGGCTCGGCATGTTTCGAAATTCGATCAGGCAGAAGATCGTCGGCATTGCCGCGGGACTGATCGTCCTCGCGGTGATCACCTCGCTGCTGTCCATGGTGATGGCGGGCCAGGTCGGCCATCTCCTGGACGAGCTGACCAACCGCTACATCCCCGCCTATGGCCATCTCGCTCGCATCAACGTCCGCTCGCTGGAGCGGTCGCTGGCGATGCGCCGGATGATGTTGGCGAAGATGCAGCCGCCGGGCGAAGACACCGGCTACGCGGCGGCGCGCAAGACCTTCGACGAGATTGAGCCCCAGATCAAGCGCGACACCGATGCCGCACGCATGCAGATCGACGCGATCATCGCCGATCCCTCGACGCCATCAGACAATGCCGCCCTCGGGCGTCTCGATGACCGCATCGACAATGCCGTCAACGACCTGCTGATGCGGCTGAACACAGAGAACAAGACGCTGCTCTCGCAACTCGACGCCAAGGACTTTGCGGCCGCGCGGCAGACCATGCTCCGTGCCGACGCCCTGCGTGACGATTTCAACAACCGGATCGAGGGCATCCGGACCGACATGCTGGCGCAGGTCGCCTCGGCCGCGGCCAAGGTGATGAGCGCCCAGCAGCGGGCGATCATCATCTCCGGCGTCGTGACCGCGATTGCCGCGATCCTCGGCTTCGTGTTCGCGATGCTGGTCGGCAGCGGCATCACGCGCCCGGTGATGCGCCTGTTGGAGAGCACCCGCGAGGTCGAGGCGGGTCGGCTCGACGGCGCCATCGCCATCACGACCCAGGACGAGATCGGCCAGCTCTCGGCCGCCTTCAACCGCATGATCGAGACGCTGCGCCACAACCAGCGCATCCGCGAGACCTTCGGCCGCTACATCAACCCAAGGATCGCCGAGGGCCTGCTCGAACAGCCGGCGATCGCCGCCACCGAAGGGCAGCGCCGCGTCATGACGGTGATGTTCTGCGACATGAAGGGCTTCACCCGCCTGAGCGAAGGCGTGACACCGAGCGGCCTCGTCAAGATCATGAACCTCTATCTGTCGACGATGTCGGCGCCGGTCCAAGCGCATCGCGGCATCATCGACAAATATATCGGCGACGCCATCATGGCCTATTGGGGCGCCCCCTTCGTCGAGGAGACCGAGCAGACCCATCTGGCCGCGCTTGCCGCCATCGACATGATCGGCCAGGTCAACAAGCTGCGCAAGGATCTGCCCGAGCTGCTCGGGGTGCGCGCGATCCCGGCCGACTGCGACATCCGGATCGGGATCGCCACCGGCGAGGCGCTGGTCGGCAGCATCGGCTCCGAATTCATGATGAGCTACACCGTGCTCGGCGACACCGTGAACCTCGCCTCGCGGCTGGAAGGCGCCAACAAGTTCTACGGCAGCCGCAGCCTGATCTCGGAGGCCACCGCGGCGGCCTGCGCCACCACCATCGAGCTGCGCGAGGTCGACCGGCTGGTCGTGTTCGGCCAGACCCAGCCGGTCGCCGTGTTCGAGATCATCGGCATGAAGGACGAACTGACGCCGGCGCAGACCGAACTGCGGCAGCACTATGCGGATGGTCTCGCCGCCTATCGCGAACGGCGCTGGGACGATGCCGAGCAGGCGTTCGCCGCGGCGCTCACCGCGGTGCCGGGCGACGGCCCGTCGATCGCCATGAAGGCACGCGCCGCAGCCTTCAGGCAAAATCCGCCGGTCGCCGATTGGGACGGCGCCTGGCACCTGGAGCAGAAATAAGAACGGCGGTAACCCGCATGAGCGAAGCGATATGCGGGAAGACGAACCCCGGATATCGCGGAGCCTGTCATCGGGCGCGCGTTCGCGCGACCCGTTGGCTCATCCGGGCTACGGCTGCGCGTCCGAGCGACACTCACGCCAGCTGAGCCTCGATCGCCGCCTTGTCGATCACCGACCAGACCTGCACGATCTTGCCATCGCGGAATTCATAGAACACGTTCTCGGTAAACGAGACGCGCCTGCCGTTGACGGCGAGCCCGAGGAAGGTGCCCTTTGGCGCGCAGTCGAACGCCAGCCGGCACGCGACATGGGACGCATCTGACATCAGCAGCGTGATGTTGAAGCTGAGATCCGGGATCTCGCGAAAATCTCTCTCCAGCATCGCGCGATAACCCGACAGGCCGAGCCGCTGGCCGTTGTGGGACACATCGTCGGCCACGAACTCGCCGAGCTGCGGCCAATCCTGCCGATTGAGACAGTCGATGTAGTTCCGACAGATCGCCGCGAGGTCCGTCTGCATCATCAATCGTCCTTGTCGCTGCGCGTCAGATTCTAACACCGATGTTAGTTTCGGCGAACAAACCAGCCCGCACGCGCAAGTGCAACGTCCGGAAGCGACAGTGCGATTGCCGCATCGACAGATATTTTTCAGAACGCACGGAATGTCTCCTGCGATCGAGAGTTAGTGCTTCAGATCAATGACGGTCCACGTCGAATCGGGAGGTGCGCATGATCAAGTCACCGACGAAGCTCGCAATGCTTGCGGCATTTCTGACAGCGCCGATCATCCTGTCCCCTCAGCAGACCGCCCGCGCTGCCGGCGGTGGCGGCGGAGGAGGAGGAGCAGGCGGCGGTGAGCTCTACGGGTCGAGCTACAGCACCCCTGCCCCACCGTCCTACCCTCAGGAGAAGGGCAAGCGGACCACCCAGAAGAAGAAGCCCGCCAAGCAGTCGAGCTTCGACGATCCGGCATTCCGCGACGGCTATCGCGCAGCCTATGCGACGATCTACGGGCGCAACGACTACGCCGCCGCGATCGGACAGTTGCACGCGCTTGGCAACGACGATCATCCGAACGTCGCCAATCTGATCGGCTACTCCTACCGCAAGCTCGGCGACTACAAGCAGTCGCAGGTCTGGTACGAGCGCGCGCTGAAGGCCGATCCGAACCACGTGCTGACCTGGAACTATTACGGCCTGTGGCAGATCGAACAGGGCAACCGCGATGCCGCGCAGTATCATCTGAGCCGGATCGCCGAGATCTGCGGCACGGACTGCGCGGAGTATCGCACGCTGGCGGAGGCACTGGAGAAGCCGCCGGGAACGAATCTCGTCTATTGAGCGCGACGTGTAGCCCGCATGAGCCAACGGGTCGCGCGAACGCGCGCCCGATGACAGGCTCCGCGACATGCGGGGAAGGAGCGGCCCCGGATGTCGCTGGTGCTCATCCGGGCTACCCGTCCGACCACTTTTCGTGTGTCCGTTTTTGCGGGAATTTCGCCATTCCGATCTGCATGCGCGCCAACTAGCTTCGGCACCGGGCGACGCAAGCGGATACGAGATCGATCATCATGACCTGGCGGCTTCTCGCGTGGAGCGGCATCGCCGTGGCCGCGCTGGTTCCAATCATCGGCGGCATTTGGCTCTTCACCCTGCCCGCCGCATCGGCTTACCGGGTTCAGCCGCCGATCGCGACGCAGGAACACGACGCGACACTGGCGGCGCTGAAGCCGCCGAAGCGCGCGCGCCCGCTGATCGCGATCATCGGCATCAACGACATGACCGAGACCACCGACTATCTGATGCCCTACGGCATCCTCAAACGCGCCGATATCGCCGATGTCGTCACGCTGGCGACGGGACCCGGTCCCGTCACGCTGTTCCCGGTGCTGAAGGTCGAGCCGGATGCGACCATCGCCGCGTTCGACGCCGCGCATCCCGACGGCGCCGACTACGTCATCGTGCCGGCGATGAGCCGCGACGACGACCCTGTTGTCATGCAATGGATCCGGCGGCAGGCGGAGCAAGGCGCCGTGATCGTCGGCATCTGCGCCGGCGGCAAGGTCGTTGCCTCCACCGGCCTGCTCGACGGCCGCCGCGCGACCACGCACTGGTTCTACCTGAAGGATTGGCGCGACAATCATCCCGCGATCCGGTACGTCGCCGACCGCCGCATCGTGGTCGACCGCGGCGTCGCGACGACGACGGGCATTTCGGCGTCGATGCCGATGTCGCTCACCTTGGTCGAGGCGATCGCCGGCCGCGACAAGGCCGAGGCCGTCGCCCGCGAGATCGGCCTGCCCGGCTGGGATGCGCGGCATGACAGCAGCGCCTTCACGTTCACCCGCCCCTTCGCGCTGACCGCGATCCGAAACACGCTGGCATTCTGGAACCGGGAGCAGTTCGGCCTCGCGCTGGTCCCAGGTGTCGACGAGGTCTCGCTGGCGCTGGTCGCCGACAGCTGGTCGCGAACCTTCCGCTCGCATGCTGCGACCTTCGCCGCCACCGGCGACGCGGTGACGAGCCGCAACGGCCTGCGCATCTATCCGCAGGCGGTGGCAACCAGCTGGCCTGCGGACCGCCTGCTGCCCGCGGTCGGCACGACGCCGCCCGCGCAGGCGCTCGACCAGACCCTCGCCGGGATCGAGACGCGCTATGGCCGGGCGACGGCAGATTTTGTCGCCACGCAGCTGGAATATCCTCGGGTTCGGGCCTCGCCCTGAGGCGCGGCGCTCCGGAGCACCAATTCGATATCCTGCGACCCCCATTGTCATCTCTTTGTCATGAATTGTGCCGACACGTCAGCGCCGGTACAGATCGGGGACACGCATGGACTATTTCAAACGCTTCAACTTCCTGTTTGCCGCGCCGGTTTTCGAGGCCGATGACCTCGAGGGCATCCGCTTCAACCAGATCATCACCGAAATCGAGCGCTCCGGCTTCGAGGTGGTCCGCGCCCGCAAGCTGGAAGATGCCGAGATCGCGGTGCAGACCGATGCCGCGATCGGCTGCATGGTGGTCGACTGGGGCAAGAAGGGGCTCGAGGGCAAGACCGCGGCGCTGATCAATCTGATGCGCCGGCGCGGCCTCGATTTCCCGATCATCCTCCTGATCCGCCGCAAGCGGTTCGAGGACCTGCCGGTCGAGGTGCTCGATTTCATCGACGGCTACGTGTTCCTGTCCGAGGAGACCCCGCCCTTCATCGCCAAGAACCTGATCTCCAGGCTGAAGCAATATGCCGAGAACCTGAAGACGCCGTTCTTCGGGGCGCTGGTCGACTATGCCGAGGAAGGCAACCAGCTTTGGACCTGCCCGGGCCACAATGGCGGCGTGTTCTACAGCCGCAGCCCGATCGGCCGGGTGTTCGTCGAGCATCTCGGCGAAGCCGTGTTCCGCGACGACCTCGACAATTCCGTGCTCGACCTCGGCGACCTCCTCACCCATGAGGGACCGGCGCTGAAGGCGCAGAAGGAAGCGGCGCGGATCTTCGGCGCCGAGAAGACCTATTTCGTGCTCAACGGCACCTCGACCTCCAACAAGGTCGCGCTCGGCTCGCTGGTCACCGACGGCGACCTCGTGCTTTTCGACCGCAACAACCACAAGGCCGCCCATCACGGCGCGCTTCTGATCGGCGGCGGCATCCCGGTCTATGTGCCGACGGTGCGCAACGCCTGGGGCCTGATCGGCCCGATGCGCTGGGACCTGCTCGACGAGGGCACGCTGCGCGACCACATCCGCAAGCACCCGCTGGTCAAGGACGAGAACGCCTGGAAGAAGGAGCGCCCGTTCCGCGTCGCGGTGGTCGAGCAGTGCACCTATGACGGCACCATCCACTCCGCCGAGATGATCCTGAAGCGGATCGGCCATCTCTGCGACTACATCCTGTTCGACGAGGCCTGGGCCGGCTTCATGAAATTCCACCCGATCTATGCCGGCCGCTTCGCGATGGGGCTCGCCAATCTCGGCGCCGAGGCGCCCGGCATCATCGCCACCCAGTCGACCCACAAGCAGCTCGCGAGCTTCTCGCAGGCCTCGCAGATCCACATCCGCGACCGCCACATCAAGGGCCAGAAGCGCCGGGTCGAGCACCGCCGCTTCAACGAAAGCTTCATGCAGCACGCCTCGACCTCGCCGTTCTACCCGATCTTCGCCTCGCTCGACGTCGGCGCGCAGATGATGAAGGGCCGCTCCGGCGAAGTCTTGTGGGACGACACGATCCGGCTCGGCATCGAGCTGCGCAAGAAGATCCGCGCGGTGAAGCGCGAGTTCGAGGAGAAGGAGACGCGTCCCGAGCGGCGCTGGTTCTTCGAGCCGTTCGTGCCGGATCGTGTGATGATCCCCGACGTCGCGCGCGAGAACGGCGTGCACAATGTCGCCTGGGAGACCATCTCGACCGACCAGCTCGCGACCAATCCGTCGTACTGGCAGCTCAACCCCGGCGAGACCTGGCACGGCTTCCCCGAGCTGACGTCGGGCTTTGCCATGACCGACCCGAACAAGCTCACTTTGCTGACGCCCGGCTTCAATCACGCCACCGGCGCCTATGCCGATCACGGCATCCCCGCGCCGGTCGTGGCGCAATATCTGCGCGAGAACCAGATCGTCGCCGAGAAGAACGACCTCAACTCCCTGCTCTTCCTGCTGACGCCCGGCGTCGAGGCCAGCAAGGCCGGCACGCTGGTGTCCGGGCTCGTGGCCTTCAAGAAGCTGCACGACGACAACGCGCTGATCGAGGACGTCATCCCCGAATTCTTCCGCCGCCGCCCGCAACGCTACAGCGGGGTGCGGCTGCGCGACCTCTGCGGCGACATGCACCGCTTCTTCCGCGACGGCGGCGTCAGCACGTTGCAGGCCAAGCAATTCCTGCCCGAACATCTGCCTGAGATCGCGATGTCGCCGCGCCAGGCAGCGCAATATCTGATCCGCAACGACGTCGACTATCTGCCGATCGACCAGATCTTCGGCCGCATCGCCGCGACGCCGTTCGTGGTCTATCCGCCCGGCATCGCCACCATCGTGCCCGGCGAGCGGCTGACGGAACGAAGCAAGCCGATGATCGACTATCTCAAGATGTTCGAGGCGAGCTTCAACGCGTTTCCGGGCTTCGAGGTCGAGGTCCAGGGCATCTACAAGGAGATTGACGAATCCGGCCGTGTCCGCTTCTACACCTATGTGGTCTCCGAATAAGGGAACGGTCAGTACGCAATGGAGAATGATCACAAGATCACCGTCCGTCCCTCCCGTGACAGCGACGTTGACGCGATGCTGTCGATCTACCGCTATCATATCCGCCACGGCATCGAGGAGAGCGTCGACGACTCAGGCACGCCCGAGCCCGACGATCTGCGCGACCGCCGCAAGAACCTGCGCAACACCCGCCTGCCGCATCTCGTCGCGGTGTGCGACAGCGAGGTGGTCGGCTACGCCTACGTCGTCCAGTTCCGCAAGCGTCCGGCCTACCGCTACACGGTGAAGCATTCGATCTATATTCACCATCGCTTCACCGGCAAGGGCGTCGGCGGCCGGCTGTTGCAGGAATTGGTCGACACCTGCGCCGCGGCCGGCTTCCGCCAGATGATCGGCTATATCGACAGCGACAACGCCGCCTCGCTCGCGCTGCACGACCGCTTCGGCTTCGCCCGCGTGGGCCATCTGCCTGGTGTCGCCTATCGCTACGGCCGCTGGTCCGACACCGTGATGGTGCAGCGCTCGCTCGCCGCCGGCGCCACCGCCCCGCCGCCGCCCCCGCCGCTGTCGCGGCGGTGATGGGCCCGGCTCCTTCCATTCGTCGTCCTGGCGAAAGCCAGGACGCATAACCACCGCATTCAGTGTGAACGGGATTGCGGCCCAGCATCGCCCAGCGATGAGCTTTCGGGGTAATGGGTCCTGGCTTTCGCCAGGACGACGATGAGGATGGTTGTCGCTTCAAGATGTCAAACACGCGGTGTCATCACCCGCTTTCGCGAAAGCGGGTGATCCAGTATTCCAGAGACAGCAGTGCTTGAATCGAGAGGCCGCGGCGTACTGGATCGCCCGGTCAAGCCGGGCGATGACAGATGAGGGTGGGATGGGTCTCTGCGCTCTACCCATCCTGCGGACTCGCAATGGCGGCAAGCAGCGCCGCCTACTCCAGCGTGAAGCCGACCCGCAGCGTCACCTGGTAGTGCCGGACCTTGCCCTCTTCGATATGGCCCCGCGTCTGCACCACCTCGAACCACTTCATTTCCCGGATCGTCTTTGACGCGCGGGTGACGGCGTTGTCGATCGCGGCCTCGATGCTCTTGTCCGATGATCCGACCAGTTCGAGTATCTTGTAGACGTGGTCCTTGTCGTGCGTCGTGGGCATGTCGACCTCCTCTGTGGATGCGCGATCCGGACAATTGGCAGTCTGATCCGGACACTCCGTCGTCTGGTGCAAACCGGCTGTCGTCGAGCGAATGCTGCGCGGCAGCAAGCCGATTGATTTGAATCAACGTGTCGCGGCGCCTTTGGTGCCACCTGCATTTGGTGCCACCTTGCACCTGCCCTTGTCGCCGCGATCACCTATGGTAGCATGGTTTGATCAAGTATTCGGGAGCGATACGATGTCCACAGCGTCCAGCTCACCCGCCACACCTCCTCACAGCCTCGGATCCGGGCTTGCCAACCTCCGCGCGAAATGGGGCTGGATCGTCGCCCTTGGCGTGATCTACCTGATCGCAGGCGTGCTCGCCTTCGGCAGCGTGTTGTTTGCCACCGTCGTCAGCGTGCTGTTCGTCGGCGCCATGATGATCGTCGCGGGCGCCGCCGAGATCGTGAACGCATTCCAGTTCAAGACGTGGGGCAAGTTCCTGTTCTGGCTGCTGCTCGGCGCGCTCTATGTCGTTGCCGGCTTCGTCACCTTCGAGAACCCGCTGCTCGCGGCGGCGACGCTGACGCTGTTCCTCGGCATCGCGCTGGTGGCCTCCGGCATCGTGCGGATCTTCCTCGCCTTCGGCATGAACTCGGCCGCGCCGTGGGGAATGGTCGCGATATCAGGCCTGATCACGCTGGTGCTCGGCGCCATGATCCTGGCGCACTGGCCGGTCTCGAGCCTCTACGTGCTCGGCATCTTCCTCAGCGTCGACCTGATCTGCGCCGGCGTGAGCTGGATCAGCATGGGCATGGCGCTGAAGCGCAGGGCGTAAGGCGCCCGGTTCGATTCGGCGAGAAGCCGTAGGGCGGGTTAGCCCAACGGGTCCGCGCGAAGCGCAGCCCGATGACAGGCTCCGGCGTGACCCGCCGCGGTGTGCCCGCGCGGAGAGACGGCGGGTTACGCTTACGCTAACCCGCCCTACATTCTTCCGTGGTCCTCAGGGCTGCGCGAGGTGCCAGGCGCCGTTTAGAAAACCGTCGCCGGTGATGTCGCCGGCCTTCTGGTCCTTGGCGAAGGTATAGAGCGGCTTGCCCTTGTAGGCCCACTGCTTGGAGCCGTCGTCGCGCGAGATGATGGTGTAGCCGCCTTCGGCCTTGTCGCTGGCCTCCGCCTTCAGCACCGGCCAGTTGGTCGCGCACGGCCCGTTGCAGGCCGACTTGCCGTCGCCGTCCTTGTCGAAGGTGTACAGCGTCATCCCCTTGGCGTCGGTCAGGACCGAGCCCTTCGCGGTGGTGCCGGTCTTGGTCGGCGGCGCGGCAAAGGCGGCGGACGCGAGCGCAAACGACATGGCGGTGGCGAGCGCGAGCGAGATCGATGTCTTCATGATGTCTCCTGTTCGAATGCAAATGGCTTGCATGCGTAGGACGCCTGAGGGCGCGCGCTATTCCGCCGGCGGCACGGAAAGAAATTTCGAGATCGCCAACTGTGAGAGGGGAATAAAGCCGAGGGCGGCATCAATACCACTGCGTAGCCCGGATGAGCCAACGGGGCGCGCGTTCGCGCGACCCGTTGGCTCATCCGGGCTACGGGGCCATCGCCCTACCGCTTGATCTCCTCGACCACGCGCACCAGCGGGCGGTCGGAGATCTGGATCGGACCGGAAAACGGCGTGCTCATCTCGAGGATCAGATAGATCGCGGCCGAGATCAGCGCCGCGGCGGCGATATAGGTCGAGACCACGACGGCGTTGCGCGGCGCGCGAAAGCCGAGCGTCGCGAACATCAGCGTCAGCCAGCCGACCAGGATGCAGATCAGCGGCGACGGAAACGAACCGTCGGACTGCTCGACGAAGGTCCAGCGCTGCTGCACCGCCTGCCGGTAGACCGACCGCGCGTCGTTCCACAGCGCGACCTTCTGCTCGTCGTCGAACCTGAGCTCGCGGAGGCTGTTGCCGACCTCGTCGAGCAGACGTTCGGACAGCTCGTTCGCCCGCGAGATCGGGACATCCTTGAGCACCTGCTCGACATAGGCGAGCAGCCGCTTGCGTGGCTCGTCGGCGCTGGGGCCGAGCGGCCGCATGCTGCGGTCGAGCAGGATCAGGTCGGTGGCAAAGACGTGCAGATTACGGTCGACCGCCACATAGGTGTTAGCGGCACTGTTCATCATCAGGCCGAGCAGCAGCGACGGCATGGTGACGAACAGGGTTGCGACCAAACGTACCGAGGTATTGGTCTCGTCGCTGCGGTGATGATCGGCGAGCCGGCCATGGATCGCCATGGTCGCAAGCGCGGCGCCACTCAACAGCATGAAGATCAGGACGGCGACGACGAATGCAACCACGGCTTGCGGAGACCTGCGAGAGAATCAGACGTGCAGGATAGCAAGTGCAGCGCAACGGTGCATGTCCGGTTGACTAGCCTTCCCCACGCGCTATCCAGTCCGGACCGGTTTTGGGCGCCCGGCGAGGAACGCAAGGGCGCCCTGGAGGAGCGCAACAGCGCCCTGGAGGAGATACCACGTGCATATTGTCGACGACAGCGAGGTCAACCGCGTCCTGAGCTTCCCGATCCTGATCGAGGCGATCGAGGCTGCGCACCGGCGGCCCAAGATCGCGGTGCACGACGGCTATCTCGGCGACGACAAGGGCCAGCAACTGGTGACGCGCAGCGCGGTCGATGCCGGCCGCTTCATGATGACCAAGCTCTACACCAGCTTTCCGGGCAACCTTGCCCACGGCAAGCTGCCGGCGGTGCAGGCAGTCTGCGTGCTGTTCGACGGCAATGACGGGCGGCCGCTCGCGGTGATGGACGCTGCCGAGATCACCCATTGGAAAACCGCCGCGGACTCCGCGCTCGGCGCCAAGCACCTCGCGCGGGTGGATGCCGAGACGCTGCTGGTGGTCGGCGCCGGCGAGATGGCGCACTGGCTGGTGCGCGGCCATCGCACGGTGCGGCCGTCGCTGAAGCGGGTGCGGGTCTGGAACCGGACGATCGAGCGCGCGCAGGAACTCGCCACGCTGCTTGAGGCCGATGGCATCGCCGCCGAGGCCATCACCGATCTCGACGCGGCGACACGCGAGGCCGACATCATCACCACCTGCACCCGCTCGCGCGAGCCGCTGGTCAAGGGCGCGAACCTGAAGCCCGGCGCCCATCTCGACCTGGTCGGCGGCTTCACCCCCGACACCCGCGAGTCCGACGACGAGGCGGCGCGCCGCGCGCGCGTCTTCGTCGACCGCCGCGAATCCGCGTTCGACGGCGTCGGCGACATCCTGCAACCGATTGCGAGCGGCGCGATCAAGGAGAGTGACGTGCTCGGCGACCACTACGACCTCGCCGGTGGTGCGGTCAAAGGCCGGCTGTCGGATAGCGACATCACCTTCTTCAAGAACGCCGGCGGCGGGCATCTCGATCTGATGACCTGCGAGACGGTGTTCGCGCGGCTGGGGAGAGAGCTAAGGTGAGCAGGTCAGTAGCCCGCATGAGCGAAGCGACATGCGGGACCACTCTTCCCGGATATCGCTTCGCTCATCCGGGCTACATCTCTGCTCTACGTCTCCCGTAACCAGACCTCGCCGATCGAATGGTCGGAGCGCTTGCGCAGCACGACGTCGGCCCGCGTCCGCGTCGGCAGGATGTTCTCCCGGAGATTGGCGCGATGATGCTCACGCCAGAGCCGGTCCGCGACCTCGCGCGCGTCGCTGGGCGGCAGGTCCCGGTAATGGTGGAAATAGGAGGCGGGGCTGCGGAACGCGGTCGGCTGCAGCCTGAGGAAGCGTTCGACATACCAGGACTGGATGTCGGCCTCGTCGGCATCGAGGTAGATCGAGAAGTCGAAGAAATCCGACACCACCACCGGCGCCGTGCCGCGCGCCAGCAGCACGTTGAGGCCCTCGAACACCAGAATATCCGGCTGCTGGATGACCTGGCGTTCCGACGGCACGATGTCGCCGATCAGATGCGAGTAGACGGGCAGCTCCAGCTCGGCTTCGCCCGCCTTGGCGGCCGCGAGGAAGCGCAGCATCCGCGGCAGGTCGTAGCTGTCGGGAAAGCCCTTGCGCCGCATCAGGCCGCGTTCCTCGAGCACGGCGTTCGGATGCAGGAAGCCGTCGGTCGTCACCAGCTCGACCCGCGGATGATCGGCCCAGCCGGCCAAGAGCGCACACAGCACGCGGGCGAAGGTGCTCTTGCCGACGCCGACGCTTCCCGCCAGCGCGATGATGTAGGGCGAATGGCGCGCCGGCCGGCCGAGAAACTCCGCCTTGACCTGCATCAGATTGCGCGCCGCGGCGAAATGCAGGTTCAACAGGCGCGTCAGCGGCAGGTAGACGTCCGAGACTTCGGCCGACGTGATCGGCCCGTTCAGGCCGCGCAACGCCGCAAGATCGGCGTCCGAGAGCGTCAGCGACGTGCTGGCGCGCAGCGCCGCCCAATCGCTCCGGCTGAAGATCATGTAGGCGGACAGCTCGTCGGGGTTGGTCATTCTCATCCGTCACGGTGAGCCTGATGCATCCGATCGATCTTGCCGAGGTACGGCCAGCTACGCAATCGCCCGTTGCCGCGGCTCGGTGGCAAACGAGCAAGGGAGTAGCCCGCATGAGCGAAGCGATATGCGGGACGATCTTCCCCGGATATCGCTTCGCTCATCCGGGCTACGCCGCTCGCCCGCCGGAAAGACGGCGGGTTACGGCTTTCGCCTGACCCGCGCTACGCTCCCTACTCCGCCGCCTGCTGCGTCGGTGCATCAAGCACTTCCGACACCTTCGGCGGCGACATCGGCAGGCTGTAGAAGCGCCTGCCGAGCGCGTTGTGCACGGCGTTGGCGACCGCGGCCATGACCGGCACCAGCGGCACCTCGCCGACGCCCTTGACGCCCTGCGGGTGCTTCGGGTTCGGCACCTCGACCAGCGCGCAGTCGAGCATCGGCAGATCGGAGCAGACCGGCATCCGATAATCGAGGAAGCCCGGATTATCGACCTTGCCGTCCTTGTTGTAGATGTACTCCTCGTTCAGCGCCCAGCCGATGCCCTGCGCGACGCCGCCCTGCAGCTGGCCCTCGACATAGCTCGGATGCACCGCGCGGCCGACATCCTGCACCGCCGTGTAGCGGATCACCCGGACGATGCCGAGATCGACATCGACCTCGACGTCGCAGATATGCGTGCCGAAGCCGCCTTCTGCGCCTTGGGTGTTGAGCTGCACGCTGGCGCCGATCGGGCCGCCCTGCGACGGCGCCTTCTCGGCAAGGTCGGCGAGCGTCAGCGGCTCGAACTGGCCGGCGTTCGGACTGACCGGATGCGCGGCGCCGTTCTCCCATTTCACGGCTTCAGGGTCGATCTCCCAGAGCTTCGCGGCGCGCTCGCGCAAGGTCGCGATCACCTTGTCAGCCGCCTGCGTCACCACCATCGAGGAGGCGAACAACACGCGGCTGCCGCCGGTGAGGTTGGAGAAGCCGACGGTCTGGGTGTCGCCGATGATGACGGAGACGCGCTTGTAGTCGATGCCGAGCAGCTCGGCGCAGATGTTGGCGATGCCGGCGCGCGAGCCGCCGATATCAGGGTGGCCGGTGGTGACGACGACGTTGCCGTCCTCGGTGATGTTGACCTGTGCAGAGGATTCGCCGCCGGCATTGAACCAGAAGCCGCTAGCCACGCCCCTGCCCTGCAACTTGCCGAGTGGCGCGGCGTAATGCGGATGGTTCTTCGCGGCTTCCAGCGTCTCGATATAGCCGATCCGCGGAAACACCGGGCCGTGCGCGGCCTTGGTGCCTTCCTTCGCCGCGTTCTTCAGCCGCAACGCCAGCGGATCCATCTTCAAGGCTTCCGCGAGTTCGTCGAGCACGCATTCGACCGCATAGGCGCCGATCGGCGCGCCGGGCGCGCGATAGGCCGCGACCTTGGAGCGGTTGGAACAGACATCAAAACCTTCCGACAGCACATGCGGGATGTCGTAGGGCGCGAAGCTGCACCCGACCGCGCCGCGGATCGGCGAGCCCGGGAAGGCGCCGGCCTGCAGATAGAAGCTGCCGTGCGCGGCGACGATGGTGCCGTCCTTCCTGGCGCCGATCTTGACCGTGCTCTTCGAGCCCGAGGTCGGCCCGGTGGCGCGCATCACCTCTTCGCGCGTCATCACCATCTTGACCGGGCGGCCCGATTTCTTGGCAAGCAAGGTCGCGAGCGGCTCGAGATAGACGATGGTCTTGCCGCCAAAGCCGCCGCCGATCTCGGCGGGGATGGCGCGGATGTCGCTCTGCGGGATGCCGGTCAGCATCGAGGTCATCGCACGCACCATGAATTGGCCCTGGCTCGACGACCAGATCGTGGTCTTGCCGTCGGCGGCAACCGAGATCAGGCAGGCATGCGGCTCGATATAACCCTGATGCACCGGGCGCGTGGTGAAGGAGCGCTCGATCACGATGTCGGCGTCCTTGAAGCCTTGCGCGATGTCGCCCTTCTTGGATTCGATGCGGCCCATGATGTTCGAGGGCTTGCCGTCGAATTTGTTGAACTCGTGCAGGATCGGCGCGCCGTCCTTGATCGCGTCGTCGATCTCGATCGCCCAGGGCAAAACCTCGTAGTCGACCTCGATCAGCTTGCAGGCCTCGGCCGCGATCGCTTCCGTGGTCGCAGCCACGGCGGCGACGGGATGGCCGGGGAACAGCACCTTGTCGCGCGCCATCACGTTGCGGCACATCCAGCGCATGTCCTGGATGCCGAGCATCACGGCACCCTTCTCGATCGTGAAGTCGACGATGTCGCGCGAGGTGACCACCGCCTTCACGCCGGGTAGCGCCTCCGCCTTGGCGGTGTTGATCGCCTTGATGCGGGCGTGCGGATACGGGCTGCGCAGCACCTTGCCCCAGATCATGCCGGGCATGGTGGTGTCGGCGGCAAACGCCGCGCGGCCGGTGACCTTGTCGACGCCATCGGGCCGGATGGTGCGCTGGCCGATCCATTTGTTGTTGACGACGTTCATGCGCGAGTCTCCCGCATTTCAGCCGCGGTCTCCATCACCGCGCGGACGATCTTGTCGTAACCGGTGCACCGGCAGAGATTGCCGGCGAGCCAGAAGCGGACTTCCTCTTCGGTCGGATTGGAATTCTTGGCGAGCAGCGCCTCGGAGGCGACCAGCATGCCCGAGGTGCAGATGCCGCACTGGAGCGCCGCGTGCTCGAGGAATTTCTGCTGCAACGGGTGCAGCGTCTCGCCCTTGGCCATGCCCTCGATGGTCCTGATCTCATGCCCCTCGGCCTCGGCCGCGAGCATCAGGCAGGAGCAGACCAGGCGGCCGTCGAGCGTGATCGAGCAGGCGCCGCAATCGCCGGAGGAGCAGCCTTCCTTGGAGCCGGTCAGCCCCAATTGCCCGCGCAACGCGTCGAGCATGGTCTCATAGGGCTCGCACAGGAATTCGACCGGCTCGCCGTTGACCGATGTGGTGACGTGCAGTTTCGGCATGGTGCTAGTGTCCTCCCGCGCGCTGGGCGGCGATCGCGGCGGTGCGCTTGAGCAGCACGCCGGCGGTTTTGGTCCGGTAGGCGATGGTGCCGCGCTTGTCGTCGATCGGACGGCAGGCGGCGCGGCATGCAGCGGCGGCGGCTTCCAGCGCCGCATCGTCGAGCTTCGAGCCGATCAGCGCCTGGGCTGCCGGCGCAACCAGCAGCGCAGTCGGCGCCACCGCGCCGAGGCCGACACGGGCCGCGGTGCAGACGCCGTCCTGCAAGGTCAGGCTGACGCCGATCCCGACCACCGCGATATCCATCTCGGTGCGCGGGATCATCCGCAGGTAAGCATCGCTCGAGCCTTTGGGCCGCGGCGGCAATGTGAAGCTGACCAGGATCTCGCCGGGCTTCAGGTTGGTGCGGCCCGGTCCGGCCGGCACGTCCTCGACTTTCATGTCGCGGCGGCCGCTCGGGCCCTGCACGGTGACGACGGCACCTGCCGCGATCATCGCCGGCACACTGTCGCCGGCGGGCGAGCCGTTGCAGAGATTGCCGCCGGCGGAGGCCCGGCCCTGCACCTGCTTGGAGCCGATCAGGTTCACGGCCTCGAGCACGCCGGGCCACACCTTGCCGAAGCGCGCATGCTCGGCGAGCTCCATGCCGGAGACGGCGGCACCGACGCGGAAACCGCCATCGGCGGTCTCGGTGATCTCGGTCATCTCGCCGATCTTCTTGATGTCGACGATCAATCCCGGCCGCACCAGGCCGGAGCGCATTTGCACCAACAAATCGGTGCCCCCTGCCATAATGCGGGCGGCACTTCCGGCGGCAGCAAATGCGCCAATCGCTTCATCAAGCGTGCGCGGTGCTACGTATCGGATATCGGTCATGACGGTTCTTTCGGTCTCCCTCGGCTGCTTGTTCCCTGGATGTGCGGGATATGGCCTTATTGCTGGCCGGCAGGACCACAAGCCTACACGCCGGATCAGGCCCCGAACAGCCTGCGAGGTGCGGCAGGAAGCGCAGGCTCCTATGCAGGATGCGGACTTGTGCGGTGCCGGCGCAGGCCGCGCGCCGTCTGTCGTCATCGAACGTTCACGTCACCAATCAGGAAACCCGGCGCCAAACCGGCGGCACGGCCCTTGCTTGCTTTGCGTCACGGATTGGTGAAGCATGCCGGTCGCTGTGGCACGCGTGCCGGCGCAACGACAGATCGGGAGACGGCGAATGGTCGAAGTTTCGCGCAGAACGCTCCTCAAGCTCGCGGCGAGCGTACCGCCGGCGATGGCAGCCCCGGCCATCCTCACGTCGCGCGCCGTCGCCGCGACCAAGGGCAAGACCATCACTGCCGTGATGCATTCGGACCTGCGCATCATCGATCCCGGCTTCACCACCGCCTACATCACCCGCGACCATGGCTACATGGTCTACGACACGCTGCTCGGCATCGATTCCAGCTTCAAGGTCCGGCCGCAGATGGCGGACTGGACGATCTCGGACGACAAGCTCACCTACACCTTCACGCTGCGCGACGGCCTGAAATGGCACGACGGTGCGCCGGTCACGGCCGAGGACTGCATCGCCTCGCTGAAGCGCTGGGCCACCAATGACGGCACCGGACAGAAGCTGATGGACTTCACCGCGACGCTCGAGCCAGCCGGACCCAGGACCATCGTGCTCAAGCTGAAGGAGCCGTATGGCCTGGTGCTGGAGAGCATCGCAAAGCCCTCCTCCTATGTCGCGTTCATGATGCCGAAGCGGCTCGCGGAGACGCCGCCGGGCAAGCAGATCCCTGAACAGATCGGCTGCGGCCCGTTCAAGTTCATTGCCACTGAATTCCAGCCAGGCGTCAAGGCGGTCTATGAGCGCAACGCCGACTACGTGCCGCGCAAGGAAAGGCCGGATTGGCTGTCGGGCGGCAAGGTGGCGAAGGTCGATCGCGTCGAATGGATCACGATGCCCGATGCGCAAACCGCGATCAACGCGCTGCAATCCGGCGACATCGATTTCCTCGAACAACCGTCGATCGATCTGGTGCCGGTGCTCGAGGCGAACTCCGATCTCACCGTGGGCGTGCTGAACAAGTTCGGCTTCCAGATCGAGGGCCGGATGAATTTCCTGCATCCGCCGTTCGACAACCCCAAGATCCGCCGCGCCGCGTTCCTGGCGATGAACCAGAAGGACGTGCTCGACGCCACCGTCGGCAATGCCAAATATTACGAGATCTGCGGCGCCTATTTCGCCTGCGACACGCCGCTCGCGAGCGACGTCGGCGCGGAAACGCTGATCAAGGGCAACGGCATGGCCGAAGCGAAGCAGGCGCTGGCTGCCTCGGGCTATGACGGCACGCCCGTCGTGATCATGATCCCCGGCGACGTGCAGACTCTGAAAGGACCGCCGACGGTCGCTGCGCAGCTGTTGCGCGCGGCCGGCTTCAACGTCGATGCGCAGGTGACGGACTGGCAGACCGTGGTCAGCCGCCGCGCCAGCCAGAAGCCGCCGAAGGACGGCGGCTGGAACCTGTTCTTCACTTTCACGGGTGCCACCGAAACGATGAACCCGATCGTCAACAACCAGATCGCCGCGAACGGCAAGCGCGCCTGGTTCGGCTGGCCGGAGAACGCCAAGATCGAACAGATGCGCGACGCCTACGCGCGCGCCACCACCCCCGAGGCGCAGAAACAGCTCGCGGTCGAGATCCAGCAGGAAGCCTACGAGCAGGTGATCTATATCCCGCTCGGCCAGTTCCGCCTGCCGAGCGCCTGGCGGAAATCATTGACCGGCGTGCTGGACGGCCCGGCGCCGCCGGTGTTCTGGAACGTCGACAAGACGGAATAGGCTATCGGCTTGTCCGCAGACTCGCGTCGCCTCTCCCGCTTGCGGGACCGCGCCAGCTCCGCGCAGCCAAAATATCGAAAACAACCCCATGCAAAGGAGCCGGCGGCCGCGGCCCGTCCGGACCACTTGACACGTCGGGCAACTCAGGAGCATATTTCCAATATTCCGAAATCGCGCTCCCGCTCGCCGGTGATGGCACCACCGGCGCCTTAACCTCGTCACCTTCCGCGCGGCATTGGCCCACGTTGCCTTTTGACCCAAACCAGACTCAGGAGTTGATCGTTCCTTGCTAAAAAGGGCAGTGTCGTCTCCTATCAAGCTGATTGTCCCTTGCGAGACGCACACGTGCCATATCACATAAGGTCAACTGACGAATTTGTCGAAGCCTGGACATCCTGGCACGTTAACTTTTCTGCCCACAGCACCAATACGAAAGAAGACGACCAATATCGCAAAGAGCTGCGCGATGGGATTCAACACTTGGCCGCCGGTGTGGGCTTGAATGCAACGTATACATGCCAGGAGTGGCCAAGAAATCGTGATGTCGAAAACTTGCTGCTGTACAACCCGCGCATAAGTAGCGAGGATTTCGGAAATCGTCAGTGTTTACGGTTCGAGAAAAGAACTGCCGCCAAACTACAGCCCTGCCCTCAGTTGCCAGACGCATATGTTCGTTACGAGGTCAGCAAGCAAATCGTTCCTTTCAAGGGCGATACGCTTGCCGAATGCGCTCCAGTAGCATGTCAAAAAATCGATCTACAAGACCCGGGACGACTTTGGAAAGTGCTGAAAGGAGCAAATTGGCACACAAGTGAACGGGGCAGCAACGGTGCCGAGCTTAAGGTGGACTTGGTTGTCTGGGCTCCCGAAAAAGTTAATCTTGTCGGTCGTATAAAAACAATTCTAGACGGGTTTCTCTCATCCCTTCACCATCGCTCCGAATCCGACCACGACCTTGAGGACGTAGTTGAGCGTCTCGTAATGAAGTATCGGTGGCAGGATCGGCAGGAAGTCCGTCGCTTGCTGATCCAAAACGAGTATGCCGTCCTCGGCAAATGCCATACACCAAAGTGCCATATCAGAAGCAAGCCCGGTAGCCTCATGTGGAGCCCGGACGATCACCGACTTTCGCACTGCCAAGTTGTCTACGAGACCTCGCCCGATTGGAGGATCGAAGGTCGCTTGTTTTTGTAGGTCTGGAGGTCACTCGTTTAGGCGGCTCATGGCCCGGACTGGTCGGCTCCAACCACACTTCCAAGTGCTCATGGGATTGGGTTGGGACGAGGTGAAACTGCCTAACCCGGTGCGCCCTGGTGATGAACTCGATCTGGAAATGACGGTTCTGGAGATGCGCGAATCGAAGTCAAAATCTGATCGAGGGATTGTCCGGAATCGAAATATCTTGCGCAACCAGAAGCGCGAAACCGTTCTCGAATGCATCTCCAACATATTTGTTGAGCGGCGGCCGAACGCGAGCGCCTAGCGGCTCGGATGCACAGAATGACTTCCGCTTCTGGCCCATAGCCGACATTCATTCAGACCGGCTTCGATTTGGTCTTTCGAGGGCCAAGCAGACGCCGTCCGCGCGCCCTATCTCGCATGCCAGCAGCGTCCGCCGATCACGACGCCCTCGGATGCGATCTTGCGATCACCCATCAGGCGCAATTTTTGCGGCATCAGGGTTTACCGATCAATTCTCGCGATCGCGCCCGATAATGACTTTAAGCACCAGAGCCATTGCGCGCGGGTGTTTTGCCCGTGAAACCGGGCGTCGTTCCCGACGTCTCCGGCAATCCACCCGGCAGCAAGCGGGCACAGGACGCATCGTCTTCAGGTCAATCGGCGAGAGCCCGGCGGCGCGCCGGTGCTATGCTGTCGTCTCACCCAACGCCCGCACATTGAAGCGCGAGGACGCTGATGGCAGCACGCGGATTCTACCACGAGGGGATGCTTGCGCTGCAGGAGCAGGCCGACGGCCGGCGCCTGGCCGAGTTCCTGGCCACCAGCGCCAGGCACAGCGAATTTTCCGAACGGGACGCGGCGCACATCACGTCGGCAAGTTTCTTCTTCATCGCGTCATCTCATGGCGATCATCCGGACTGCAGCTTCAAGGGAGGCGATCCCGGGTTCGTCAAGATCATCGGCCCGCATACGCTGGAATTTCCCGACTACGACGGCAATTTGATGTACCGGACGCTCGGCAATATCGCAGTGAATCCGAAGGTCGGGCTCCTGTTCATGACCTTCGATGGCAAGAGCTACCGGATTCGCATCAACGGCGACGCCGGCATTCATCGCGACGCCGAAAGCCTGAGGCGCCACCACGGCGCCAAGGCGGTGATCCGCGTCGAATGCCGCGACATCTATCCAAACTGTCCGCGCTATGTCCCCGATCTCGCCATGACGGCACGCTCCGCCTATGTGCCGCGCCCGGGCGAGACGCCGCCGACACCGGAGTGGAAGACGCTGCCGGAGGTCGTACCGCACCTGCCGCAGTCCGGCGCGCGGGGCGCCACGTCGTCAAGCCGGGACAGTGTTGGGCAACGCGATGCATAAAAACTGGTGCTGGCTGGCGGCCAGAGCGGCGATCACCGGCGTCAGCCTGTTTGCGGCCGCCAATGCGCTCGCGGAAAGCCGCAAATACGATCCCGGCGTAGGCGATACCGAGATCAGGATCGGGCAGACCATGCCCTATAGCGGGCCGGCGTCGTCAGTCTCGGTCATCGGCAAGCTGCAGGCTGCCTATTTCCGGATGATCAACGACCACGGCGGCGTCAACGGGCGCAAGATCAAGCTGATCTCCTATGACGATGCAGGTACTCCACCGAAGGCCGTCGAACAGACCCGCAGGCTCGTCGAAGGCGACGAGGTGCTGTTCACCTTCCAGACCCCCGGCACCGCCTCCAACGTCGCCGTTCAGAAATATCTCAACGACCACCATGTCCCGCAATTGTTCGTGGGCGGTCGCTCGACGCGTTTCGAGGATCCCGCCGACTTTCCATGGACCATGGGCTTCGCGCCGAACCTGCGGACCGAGATTCGCGTCTACGCGCGGTTCATCCTCGACAATTATCCGGACGCCAGGATCGGCCTGCTCTACCAGAATGACGAAAGCGGCAAGGACTATCTCGCCGGCTTGAAGGACGGGCTCGGCACGAAGGCCGCGCTGATGGTCGCATCCGAAGCGCCCTATGAAATGACCGACCCGACCATCGACTCGCAGGTGGTGCGGCTCAAGGCCGCCGGCGTCAACGTGCTGATCGACATGGCGGCGCCGAAGTTCGCCGCCCAGGCGATCCGCAAGGCGGCGGAGCTCGGCTGGAAGCCTGTTCATCTGCTCGGCGTCGGTTCGTCCTCGATCGACGCGGTGCTTGCGCCCGCAGGACTCGAGAACGCCAAGGGGCTGATCTCGGCGAGTTCCTTCAAGGAGGCCGCCGACCCGAACTGGGCGGACGATGCGGGCATGAAGAAATGGACCGCCTTCATGGCCACGTATTATCCGGAGGGAGACAGGAAGAGTATCTTCACGACCTATGGCTACAGCGCGGCCGAGCTCTTGGTGCAGGTGCTGCGGCAGTGCGGCGACGATCTCTCGCGCGACAATGTCATGCGCCAGGCGGCCAGTCTGAAGGACGTGAAGCTCGACCTGCTGCTGCCGGGCCTCTCCATCAACACCAGCCGCAGCGATTATCGCGTGGTCAAGGAGTTCCGGATGATGCGCTTCACCGGCGAGCGCTGGGAGCCGTTCGGCCCGATGGTCAAAGATTGATCATGCGGCGCTAGGAACACCGACAAGATCGAATAGGATAGTCGGCGCCCGAAAACTTGCCCGCAACGTTGCGGGCATCGAGCCAGACCCTTCGCCCAGCACCGGGAATCGTGAGGCGCGACCGATGAAGAGCTTCAGCAGCGGACTTGTTGTCCTTACATCCATGCTTTGCGCCCTCCTCGGATTCCAGCCGTTGTCCGCCCGGACCATCGATGCGGTTGTCGGCGTGAACGCCTCGGTGGGGTCACTGAGCGCCGACCAACAGAATGCAATCCTCGCGCAATTGCACGCAGCCAACGTTCATTTCATCCGATCGGGCATTACGCCCGATGCGCAGGGAGTGGATTTTGCCCGGCGCGCCCAGGCGCAGGGCATCCAGATCGAGTGGCTGGTCCAACTGCAATACCGGCCCGGCGCGCCGAGCCGACCATGGCCCAATGCCTTCGGCGTGTGGGGCGGACCTCCATTGTCCGCCGCCGATCCAGATCAATTCGGCAAGTATTTCGAGCCGCTGCTCGAAAAACTCGAAGCCGCCGGCGTCAAGCTCGCAGGGTTCGAACTGGGCAATGAAATCAATTCCGCGATGTTCAATTCGGATTTCAGCTTGCCGGCGGAGAAGCCGGCCCAATCCAGGGAGTTCAACCTCGAGGACCTTTCGCATGATCCGGAGGCACAACAGGTCGCCAAAGGCTATCTGCAATATCTGAAGCTGCTCAAGGTCATCAAGGAGGCCCGCGCGCGGTCGAAGCTGAACCAGCATGCACCGATCATCAGCGCCGGTCTGGTGTTCAACGAAGCTCCGCAGGCTCCGCGAACCGCAAAGCTCGACTCGGTCGGTGCCGTCGCAACGCTGGAGTTCATGCGCGCGAACGGCCTCGACGCACTCGTCGATGGCTACGGTGTTCATACTTATCCCTGGACGAATGATCCGGGAAGTCCGACCGCCACCGAGGGGCGCCGCGACCGATTACAGAAGTACGTTCTCGCGGAATGCCGGCCGCAGGGGAGCCAGGCCGGCAAGCCCTGCTGGATCACCGAGTGGGGCATTCCCAATCGCGATTCCTCCTGCCCTCCTCACGAAACCAATCAGATTACCCTGGTCAACGAGACACGAACCAATTTCCGATCCTACGTCGCCGCGAAAGAGGTGCTTGGCCTGTTCTACTATGCGTGGCTCGACAGCCGCGAAGGCTTCGCAATCTACCGCTGCAATCGTTTGACGGACACCGGTCGTTTGGCACTGACGCCGTTCTGACGATGGCTGCTCCACGTGGGATGTCGGTAACCGACAGGACAGGGGGCGCGAAACGCGCCGCCTGCCAATCCTCGCGCTCGCCTTCATCGCCCGTACCGTAGCCGCCCGCGTCGTTTAGTCCCACCACCGGGCTGGAAATGAATTTTCAGAACGCCGTGTCGCCACGGCTGCGCGCCAGTCCGTCCCGTTTGCGAGGCTCCTACAAAGCCGTTGCTCGGCCTCCCTGCAGGGGCTAGCGTTCACGACGGTCAGCAATTCCGGGTGAAACCGTTTCAGGAGCAATTTCGATGTCAACAATTATTGACGCTACCGTACAGAATCCAACAACCGGCGTAGTCGACTTCCTGCGCTTTGACGGAACGTCCCTCGTCGCCAGCTACGCTGCAGACTACGGCCTTGGCGCACATTGGAAGGTGGTCGGGAGTGGAGACTTCAACGGGGACGGGACACCTGATTTGGTCGCTCAGGAGCGGGGCGGCGGAATGCTCGACTTCCTGTTCCTTAACAGTTCTGCTCATATGATAGGAAGCTTTATGACGTCGAGCTCTGTTCCTGAAGTACATGGAACGGGCAACTTCGGCTTGGCGAGCGGCCAGATTGGTCCGACTCTGATTAGCCAGACTGCCGACGGCTCTTTCGATCTTCTCGGATATAAAGTCGGCGAACTCATATGGTCTGATTTGATCGCCGGTACGGCTGGCGCGGCACCTGTGGTTGGGGCTGGGGACACGGGAGTGGCTGTCCAGCACTCCGCCTCTCCGAATACTCAAGGGGGTGGAGCTTTTGGTTCCAATTTCGTCAATACGGGACCTGTAGACGACATCATCACGCAAGCGTCCGACGGACAGTTGACTGTCTACGGGTTCGACGGAAGTTTCGCAGCGTCTCCGGGGCTAATCCTTGCAGGCAGCAGCGTGGTGCCGGGCACCGCTGGTTATCCGCACGTCGGAGAGGTCAATCCTGGCGGGAGCAACTACGGCAGCACCTTTCTTTGGAATACGTCTCCGTTTCCCGGCGGGCCGCCGCCAGGTTATACCGAGTTGAGCAGCGGTGATCATGTCGAGCTCATTGCAGGTACTCCGAACGGTCAGATCGATGGGGTGTTTCTGGATGCCATGTCCTCGTCGCCGACCGTCGCGTATACGAACCTCGAAGACACTCCTATCCCGGGCTGGGAGATCGTCCATGGTGGGCAGGTCGCAACTCATCTTTTCGGCGACACGGCATTGACCGCTTTCCTCTAGACCCGATCGTATTGGCGTGGGTGGCCATTTCGCTGGCGCTCGTGGTGGCCGCCCCAGGCTCTCATTCGGTAACCGGCTCCGTTTGACGTTGCGGCGGAAGCGGTGTCTCAAGGCATGGACGCCAGTCCGTATCAAGAGCGCACCGCTTCCGGTTTACCAATGTGCTTCAGTTCGTCACTGGCCGTTGGTCCGGCGCGCCGCTTTCGGCGCCTCGTCCTTCAGCTTCTCCAATGCGCCGGGCATCATCTGCCCGAACATCGAGCTCAGCATCGCGGTCGGGATCAGGCCCGCGCTGCTGCCTTCCGCGCCCTGCCCGCCCGACATCAGGAATTGCGGCACCAGGGGCTGATTGATCCGCGTCAGCGCCTCGGCGAATTTTGCAAAATTCTGCTCGGCAAGCCGGTACTCCGGCCCGCCATAGGCATCGACCGACAGCTTGGTCGCCTGCGCGTTGGCGGCGCCGACCGCAAGCACCCGGTCGGCCTCGCCCTGGCCCTCGAGCCGCGACTGCTCGCCGACCGCGGCTGCGGTCACCTTGCGGGTCTCGGCATCCTTCTGCGCGCGGGCCAGCGCCGCCGCGCCCTCGTTCTCGTTGACCTTGACCTGGATCAGCGACTGCGTCAGCGCGGTCTGCGCCGCCGCCGTCGCCTTGGCCTCGTTCAGCGCCCGCTCCTGGACCGCGGCCTTTTCCTGCTCCTGATAGGTCTCGATCTGCTCGCGCGCGATCTGGCGCGAGCGCAGCTGGATCAGGATGTTCTCGATGGTGTGATCGCCAGGGGCCGCCCGCGGCGTGCCGATCAACACCTCCTGAAGGTCGAGCGAATAGCTCTCGAACCTCGCCTTCATGTCGTGGGCCGCCTCCTCCTGGATTGCGGCGCGGTTCTGCAACAGCTCGATCAGCGTCATCTTCTGCGCGATGTTCTTGAAGAACGCAGAGACCATCGGGTCGAGCGTCTGCTCGACCAGCTTCTTCACGTCGCCGAAGCGCTGGATGATCATCGGCGCCTTCTTGTAGTCGATATGCATCACCACCGAGAGCGGCAGCGTCGGTTCGAACGCGTCCTTGGTGATCAGCGAGATCTCCGACAGGTTCTCGTCGAGCTTCATCGCGCCGACCTCGCCGCGCATCCATTTCAGGATGAAGTTGACGGTCGGGATCACCTCGATCTTGCCGGCATAGGTGTTGAAGGCGTATTTGCCCGGCAACAGCGGGTCCTTCCAGACGCCGCGGCTGCCGTTGAGCACCAACTCGCCATGGCGATACTGCTCGCCCGAGACGTCGTCGGTGCGCGGGCCGGTATAGAAGATGACGACGCCGACATTACCGACCGGGATCACCGTCTTCGGCACCGCCTCGACGGTCGCAAACAGCCGGTTGATGTACCAGGTGCCCTCGACGATGACCTGGAGCTGACGGCCGCGATAGCCGCCGGCGCTCAGGAATTTCTCCGGCTCCTGGAAATTGTTGTGAAAGGTCGCGGTATCCCGCAGCTCGATGCCGACCTCAGGCGCGATGATCTCGCCCGGAGGCAGCGACGGGCCGTCATGAACAGTGACGATGCCGACCAGGTCGTGATCGGCCGCCAGCACCACCGGGGCAAAGCCCCAGCGCTCGGTGATCGTGAGCTGCATGCTCTCGAGCACGCCGCGCTCGCGCTCGCTCAGCGCATGGCCATAGACACGCTCATCGGTAATGACAGCGAACTGCGTGGTGTTGATCGCATAGGTACCCTCGCGCAGGATCTTGCGCTGCGGGCCCTTCTGGCCGCCGCCGAGCAGGAAGCGGCGCGCGTCCTGGAAGTCCGACTTGTCCTCGGTGTCGTTGGCACCGAGCACCTGCGACGGCTCGAGAGCCGCGCCGTCGCGCGCGAACACATAGGCGATCTTACCCTGGCCGACGGTCACGAGGTCGGAGCGGTGGATCCGGTACATGAAGGGAAACATCACGTGCAGGCCGCCGCGCAGCACCTCCGGCTCGTAGCCGGCTTCGCCGTTCAGCGCGATGAAGCCGTCGTCGATCGAGCCCTTCGCCGACCACAGCTTTTCGACGATGCCGACCTGATTGTTCGGAATGTAGCGAAATACGTTCGATATGCGCAGCAGGATCACAAGCGCGATCACGACTGCGGTCCAAATGGCCGGTTGGGTTAAACCTGAGCCATTAAGAAAACCGAGGAAGTCCATAGTCCATCTCCACAATTCGCAACTGGGCGGTTTGGGAACCCAAACCTGCACCCAAGAATTGCGGTGCGGACATGTGGTGGGCGGCTGAGGGGGCGCAAGGCGTGAACATTATTCGCACTGCCAATCTTTTTTTGATGACAGCATGAACCGGCGAACGACTCGCGCGACATCGACCGGCGCGATGACGTCGCTGCAATTGCGCATCATTCGCAGCGCGGCGACCTTGCGCGATCGCAAGGCTCAACGTTTCGGATCACGCCCGCGGATATGGTCAAAGCCCTGCTTGATTGCGGCGAAGCGCGCGTCGACCACCGCCTCGAATTCGAGGTCGGTGAAGATATAGGGCCAGTCGTTTTCGACGCCCTCGCGGACGAGTTCACCGACATACATGGGATCGATACCTTGGGAGATGCGTTCGCGGACCAGATTGATCCGCTCGGCAAGCGGGCCCGACGTCGGCAAGGTACGCGTCTCCCCCTCGAAGCGCTTGGGAAGGTTGCGCCTGGAGTCCATGATGTGGGTGCGGATGAACCCGGGACACAGCACCGATACGCCGATCCCGCGAGGCGCGAGTTCGGGCCGCAGTCCCTCGGACAGCGCGACGACGCCATACTTCGAAACGTTGTAGGCCGTGCTTCCCCCTGAAATGAGGCCAGCGAGCGAGGCCGTGGAGACGATGTGCCCACCCTCGCCGTGCTGCTCGATCAACGGCCCGAAAATCTCGATCCCCCAGATCGTCGCCATCAGATTGACGCCCAGGGTCCAATTCCACGACGCGTCGGTCCAGGTGCCATAAGGTCCGCCGCCGCCGACGCCCGCATTGTTGACGAGGATATGCACCTTGCCGTAGCGCGCGGTCGTGGCTTCGGCGGCGGCTTGTAGTTCGGCTTTCAGCGAAACGTCCGCTTTCACGCCGTCGACATCGACGTTGGTGCGCCTCAGTTGCTCCAGCGCCGCGGACAGAGCCGCGTCTTCAATATCGCAAAGCATGACTTTCGCCCCGGCCTGGGCGAAAGCGGTCGCGATCCCCAATCCGATGCCTGACGCCGCACCGGTCACGAACGCGGTCTTTCCAGCGAGTTCCTTCACGCGCAATCTCCCCGTGCAAGCCGACACCACGACACCAAGTATCACCGGAGGGCATCTGAGCGCACTTTCGAGCGATTGGGAAGTGTGCGGGATTCCCAGGTTTGGCCCTCAACCGCCATTCATTCGAACCGACTTCGATGTCGCTCTTTTTGGACAAAGCCAACGCGGATTCTTTGAGCGCGCACGCCCTATCTCGGATGCCACCAGCGTCCGCCGATCACCACGCCCTCGGATGCGATCTTGCGATCGCCGGTGAGGTGCTCGCCGACCACGTCAACATAGTCGAACTGGCCTTCCCTGATCGAGATCAGCGTGGCGTCGCCGACGCTGCCGGGCTTGAGGCTGCCGAGCTCCGGCCGCCGCAATGCCATCGCGGCATTGACGGTGGACGCCGCGATCACGTCCGGCAGCGGCATTCCCATGCAGAGGAATTTCGACATCGTCGTCACCTGATCGAAGGCCGGGCCGTCGATGCAGAGCTGATGGATGTCGGACGAGATGGTATCGGGATAAAAACCGTTGGCGAGCATCGCGCGCGCGGTCTTGAAGGCGAACGAGCCCTTGCCGTGGCCGATGTCGAACAGCACGCCGCGCTCGCGCGCCTCCAGCACCACTTTCTTCACCGTGCCCTGCGCGGTCGCCGGCGTGTTGGGGAACGGCCGGAACGCATGGGTCAGCACGTCGCCCGGACGCAAGCGCGCCAGCACCTCCTCGTAACTCGGCGGCGGATGGTCGATATGCGCCATCAAGGGCATGCCGACCTCCTCCGCAACCTCGAGCGCGATCTCGAGCGGGACCAGCCCCGAGGTGCCCGAGGCGAACAGGCCGACCCGCACCTTGATGCCGACGATGACGTCGCGGTTCGCATCCGCCACGCGCGCGGCGTCGATCGGATTCATCAGCCGCAACTCCTCGCTCTCGCCGACCATCACCTTGTCGGAGAAGCCGAAGATGCCGGCATGCGAGACATGCAGATAGGCGAGGATGCGGACCTGGCTCGGCTCGATCACATGCTTGCGGAAGCCGGCGAAGTTGCCGGGACCGGCGCTGCCGGTGTCGACCGAGGTGGTGACGCCGGAGTTGCGGCAAAATTCCTCCGCGTCGATGCCGAGCGAGGTGCCGCCCCAATAGACATGGGTGTGCAGATCGATGATCCCAGGCGTCACGATCAGCCCTGAGACGTCGCGAACCTCGGTCGCAGGATCGGCTCTCAACTCCCGGCCGACGGCTGCGACCTTGCCGCCGGCAAAGGCGACATCAGTGACAGCATCGAGCTTTTGCGACGGGTCGATCACCCGTCCGCCGCGCAGAATCAAATCGAAAGGCATCGTCGTCTCCGGATTTCAGTCCGGCACGATGGTCGACTTCGCCGCCGCCTGCAAGCCGTTCAGCCGACGCGGGCTTGGTGGGAAACCGGCGTGGTCG
Organism: Bradyrhizobium mercantei; assembly: GCF_001982635.1. Taxonomy (GTDB): domain Bacteria; phylum Pseudomonadota; class Alphaproteobacteria; order Rhizobiales; family Xanthobacteraceae; genus Bradyrhizobium; species Bradyrhizobium mercantei. The sequence continues at coordinate 915,816 of NZ_MKFI01000001.1, forward strand.
CTGTCGCCGTATCCGCGCGCGTGTCGCCGACCATGTCAGCCCCATTGGCCGACGGAACGATGGCCGCAATGGCGGGATGATGCGCGGCCTCCGAGGCGGCAATGGTCTCCTGGGCCCAGCGGTACGAGGACTCGAAGATTTCCTGATGGCGGTCGAAATCGGTCACGTCGATGCCATCGGGCGTCGGCGGCCGCATCACCATGTCGAGCGCCGTGGTCGGCAACGTATCGTAGCGCTGATGCGCGACGAGGCTGCGCCACAGCACGTTGACGGCGCTTGGAGCTGCCGGCAGCGATTTTCGCCGGAACGGCGTCAGCAGCGACGCAAGCAGCTCGAGCCGGCCCGGCAGCGCGGCATAGTCGACGTCGAACATCTCGGTGGCCGGCTCGCCGAAATGGACCACCAGATTGGGCCCGCTCTTCAGCTGATGCATTTGCCCGAGCGGAACGTTGTCGATGAGGCATCCGTCGACCAGCATCGAACCGTCCCGTGTATAGAACGGCGGCAGCAGGCCGGGGATGGCGCTCGATGCCCGCACCGCCTGCCACAGCAGGCCGGTCCGGATCAGTTCGAGATTGTGCGTCGACAGGTTGGTCGCGACCGCAGCGAACGGCCGCCAGCAATCCTCGATCCGGCAGTTGTGGCCATACTGATCGGCCAGCGCCGCATCGAAGGCCTTGTGGTCCAAAAGCGCGTAGCGCGGCCAGGTGGGGCGGCGGAAGCTGCGGCTGGAGACGAAGATCTCGTGTGTGCCGCGCTCGAGATGCTCGGCGTCGTAGTTCTTGGCAAAGCCCGCCGCCATCGCCGAACCGACGCTGGTGCCGACGAAGATGTCGAACATCGCGCCGCGCTCGCAAAAGGCCTTGTAGACCCCGACATGGGCAGTGCCGAGGCTGCCGCCGCCACCGGCGACGAACCCGACGGCGCGGCCGCACAGGAAGCGCACCAGGCTGTCGATATCGAGCTGGTCCTCGAGCGCGACATGGTGATGCATGAAGCAGGGCAGCCGCGCCAGCCAGGCCGCGGTGCCGCTGACCTCGTGCCGCCTGACATCGTGAACACGAACGAGGCGGCGCGCCGCCGCCGGATGCACCGCGCAGGCGAAGCTCTCGATCTCGGTCAGCTCAGGCGGCGGCGCATGGCCGCGGCAGGCGAACACGACGAGATCTGCCTGGCGAATGGTCTTGCGCGCCCATTCCGATGCTTCCGTGCCGCCGAAATAGGCCACCAGCGGCGCGTCATATTCGATCCTGTTGAGCCAGTCGGCAACTTCGGAGGCGTCGAGCGTGCGGCCGGGAAACATCGCCTCAACGCGCGCAAGGTCGACGATCTCGGCTCCCGCGGCGGCAAGGCCCTGGCGCAACCTTTGTTCAAAGGCGGCCGGCACCGGCTCCCGCCCGCCCGAGATCAGCGCGACGGTGCGCGCCTTCGGCGATGCCCGCACCGGCAACAGCCGCGCGGTCTGAATGGCAAACCGCTGCGCAAGCGCGGCGAGCAGCGCCTCGACGATCCCGGGCGTTTCCTGGACAAGCTTCGCATAGGCCGCGCGCGTCAGCACCAGCACGCTGGTATCGCGGATCGCGATCACATTGGCCGTGCGCGGGATGTTGGCGAAGAAGCCGATCTCGCCGACCAGCTCGCCGGCGCGCAACTCCGCAATCGGCTCGGGATGATCGCTCCGGTACACCGCGAGCGCGCCGTGCAGCACCAGGAACAACGCGTCCGAGGCACCGCCCTGCTCGACCAGAAGCTCGCCACGCACCAGATCACGCCGGGTCATCGCGCCAAAGGCGATCAACCGCTGTTCCGCGCTGAGCGTCCTGAACAGCGGGAAGTCCTCGGACACGTTTCCCCCTGCAAATGTTGCATTCGGCGGCATACGGTTCGACTGCATGCTCCGATGTTAGCGCCGGGCCGTCGTCTCGGCGAGCGATATCAGAGCATGATCGGCAGCACCCGGCCGCTATTCCTTGGGGGCGCTGCAACAGGATTTGCACCGCTCCTGCTTGCCTGCGTCACCCGACCAGCTCCGGCCACGGCACGATGGTCGACTTCACCGTCTTCATCGCCATCGCGTCCGCCACCGCCTGCGCAACGCCCTGCTCGGTGAACGGATAGATCGTCTGCATGTCGAGCCAGGGATATTTGTTGCGCGTGCGGTAGAGCATGTCGACACCGAGCGGCAAATCGTTGCCGGTGAAGCCCCAGGAGCCGAGCACATTGAGGTCCTTGGTGCAGATCCGGTGCCATGAGGTGTCGATCGAGCCGGCGTCGGTGAACTGGCCCATCTCGACATAAGTGCCGCCGTCGCGCAGCATCTCGATGCCCTCGGGGCCGGCGGTCGGATGGCCGGAGCAATCCATCACGAGATCGGCGCCGAAGCCGCCGACGATGTCGCGCACCGCCTTGATGCGCTCGTCCGGCGTCTTGAGCTGCTCGATATCGACGGTCGCCTCTGCGCCGAATTTGCGCGCCAGCTTGAGCCGCGGATTTTCCGGCGCGCCGACGCAGATCACGCGCCCTGCCCCCATCTCCTGCGCGGCTGCGACCGCGAGGATGCCGATCGGCCCGGAGCCCTGGATCACCACCGTGTCGCCCCAGCTGAAACCGCCGGCGCGGGTGGCGCGGTTGAAGGCACGGATGCAGGAAGTCAACGGCTCGGACAGCGCGCCGAGCCGCAGCGACATGTCGTCGGGCAATTTGTAGATCTTGGTGCCGGGCAGCATGTCGAGATCGACATAGACATATTCGGCCCAGCCGCCCCACATGTGCGGCGCCTTCTCGAAGCCGAGATAGCGGCCGTAATACACCGGCGTCAGGCACTTGTTGGCGCTCTCCGGATAATGGATGCAGTAATAGCAGCGGCCGCACGGCATCAAGGGCGGGATCATCACCTTCGATCCGACCTTGAGCGGCTTGCTCATGAAGTCCTCGGTGAACTCCGGGCCGCACTCGACGATCACGCCGCCGAGCTCATGGCCGAGCGTGAACGGCCACGGCAGCGGCTTCGGCCAATGTCCCTTCAGGATATGCAGGTCGGTTCCGCAAACGCCGCAGGCGCCGACCTTGATCAAGGCCGCCTTTTTGCCGATATCCGGCCATGGCACGGTCCGGATTACCGGCTTGGCTCCAGGTCCGTCATGCGTGCAGACGCGGATCTGCTCCATCGGTTCGCTCTCCCTGTCCTTGTCATTGGGCCGGGTTCGGCCGCACCGACTTTAGGTCAGGACGATCGGGATGTCATGAAGGCCTGTCATGAACGCCGTGGCAGGACGAGGCGCTTCAAGTCTTGACGGGAGTATTTTTCCGCAAGGAAGCATTGATTGTGCACGCGGCCGAGGGCGAATAGGCTTGTAGCATTGCGGGGAACGAGATCATGAATCCTGGTATCGAAGGCATCGTCGGCATGTACGTCAAGCTCGGCGAACTGGATACGCTGCAACGCATGAAGGAGCATCGCCAGAGCCTGCTGGAGCAATGCGTCGATACGGCGAATTTCAGCTTCGACGTGACGCGATCGATCTACAGGAGCGACCTCGAGGTGATCGAAGCCGGCATCGAGAAGCTCTCCGGCGAGATCACCGGCCATGTCGACGTGTTCAACGAGAACAGGATCGCCGGATGGGCCTTGTACGACCAGCACCCCGACAAGCGCGTGGCGATCGACATCTACTTCAACGGCGAGCTCGTTGCCGAAGTCGTCGCCGATCAATTCCGCAAGGACCTGCTCAAGCTCAACAAGGGCGACGGGCACCACGCCTTCATGTTCGAGCCGCCGGCCGGATCCTATCAGCTGCCTTTGCAGCTCGAGATCCGCGCGGCGAAACGAAAGGTTCTGAAAGCGGTGACCGTCGAGCCGCCGGCGGCGACCGTCGAACCGGCCATGGACGCCGAGGCCAAATAGCCTCACCGCGCCGCGATCGTCACTTCATCGCGGCGCCGTCGGGCGCAAAGCCCTCGACCTTGTCCGTGATCACGAACGACATCAGATCGTGCCCGATCACCAGCGGCCCCTGATAGGTCGTACGCGTCCGCTTCAGCAGCGCATCCTCCGGCACGTCCTGTGTCGGCGGCTGGCTTGCGAACACGATGTGCGAATAGACCGCAAGCTTTGGCTTGGCCTCTGCGAAGATCTTGCCGGCCTCCTCCGGCGAGGTGTGGTGGTTCTCGATCGCCCGATAGTTCGGATAGGCCTTGAACAGCTCGGGATCGATCACCGCGACCTCGTGGATCAGGAGATCGGCGCCCTCGGCCGCCTTTGCCACCCGCTCGTCCGGCTTGGTGTCGCCCGACAGCACCACCTTCTTGCCGTCATACTCGACGACGTATCCGAATGACGGCTTGATCTTCTCGCCGTGATTGACCTCGATCGCGGTGACCTTGACGCCGTTCTTGTCATAGACCGGTCCCGGCTCGATGTCCTTGGCCGCGAACGCGACGCCCGACGGCGGATAACCCTCATCGTCGATCCGGATGCGGATGTCCTCGGAGAACGCCTTGGTGAGATTTTCGGTCATGGCCACGGTGCCCTTCGGCCCGAAGATCACCATCGGCGTCCTGCGCGAGCCGAACGGCGTGCCGATCCATCCCGTCAGCCACATGTCCGGGAGGCCGACGATATGGTCGGAATGCAGATGGGTGATGAAATGCGCGGTGATGGCGCCGATCGGGATCTTCTTCTGGAACAGGCGGATCGTCGAGCCGCGCCCGAGATCGAAGATCAGCTTCTCGGGGCCTGCTTCCACCAGCGTCGCGGCGCTGAAGCTGGAGAGCCGCGGCGTCGGCGTGCCGGTGCCGAGCAAGGTGACCCGCATCTCGGCGGCACGCGTCGTGCCGGCGCTGACGAAGATTGCCGCAGCAAGCGCAAGCCACAATTTCAGTCGCATCATCGAACGCCCCTGCCCCCTGAGATGACCAAGTCACGACAGGCTAGGTGAAGTGGCCCGAGATGCCAATGCAGGCTGCGACATGACGGACGCGCGTGGCGGATTGACAGCGACAGCCGCTCCATCCCAACCTGCGGTACAACTTCAGGTAACGGAATGAAACTGCAGCCCGGATCTGAACGAATCTTCGCCGACGAGCTCACCGACCCGCTGGACGGGCGCGTGCAATGGGCGCCGGCAAAGTCGTTGTGGCTCGGCGGCATGACCGCGGTCGCGATCGTGTTCGGGCCGCTGCTGTTCTCGTGGAGCGCGTTCGCGCTGTTCATCGTGACCAGCGCGATCACGCTGTGCTTCGGGCATTCGGTCGGCATGCACCGGCGGCTGATCCATGCGAGCTTCGACTGTCCGCTGTGGCTCGAGCGGCTCTGCGTCTATCTCGGCACGCTGGTCGGGATGGCCGGCCCGTACGGCATGGTGCGGCTGCACGATTTCCGCGACTGGGCACAACGCCAGCCGGCATGCCACGACTACTCCCGCCACGCCGCCGGCTTCTGGCGCGATGCCTGGTGGCAGCTGCATTGCATGCTCGTGCTGAAACACCCGCCGGTCTTCCGGCTCGAACCGCGGCTTGCCGATGACCGCTTCTACCGCTTCGTCGAGCGAACCTGGATGTGGCAGCAATTGCCCTGGGCGATCCTGTTCTTTGCGATCGGCTCGTGGAGCTGGCTGGTGTGGGGGATCTGCGTCCGGGTCGCCGTCTGCGTCACCGGTCACTGGCTGATCGGTCATTACTCGCATCGCAAGGGCGGACAGACCTGGATCATCGAAGGCGTCGCGGCCCAGGGCTACAATGTCGGCATCGCCGGGCTGATCAGCATGGGCGAGAGCTGGCACAACAATCACCACGCCTATCCCAACTCGGCGAAGCTCGGGCTGCTGCCGGGGCAGATCGATCTCGGCTGGTGGCTGATCAAGGCGTTCGAGGCAGCCGGGCTCGCGCGCAATATCAAGACGCCGGACAACCTCGCACCGCGCCCGGGCGCGCGCCGCGTCGACGGTCCTGATCACGCCGCTGCGGTCGCCCGCACCTAGCGATCGCGCGCCGTTCCGCGTCGGTTGCATATCCATCGCCATGCCGCTATATCGGCCCCGTCGGAAAAGGCAGACTTGGTTTGGTAAGCCCAAGTCCTTTCGTGAACGAAGTCCCTTCGGTAACGAAAGCTCTGGTCTCCTGCCTCGTGCACGAGATCCCCACGACGAACACCGGACGCGATGCGTCCATTGTTCGTCCGTGTGGTTCTCAACCCGACGAACCGCTCCGGTCGAACACCGACAAAGGAGCAGTTCATGCCCAACCACCTTCCCGTTCCCCATGATGTCGTGATTGCCGGTGCCGGCCCGGTCGGGCTGATGCTGGCCTGCGAGCTGCGGCTCGCGGGCGTCTCGGTCCTGGTGCTGGAGCAGGCCGCCGACCCGCACTCGCCGCTGAAGCGGCTGCCGTTCGGCATGCGCGGCCTTTCGGCGCCCACCATCGAAGCACTCTATCGCCGCGGAATGCTGGACGACATCGCGGCGCCACAGCGCGCGCAAGATGGCCGTGCGGCCGGCCATTTCGCCGGCATCCAGTTTTGCCACGATGATATCGACGCTTCGAAGTGGCGGTTTCGCCTGCCGAGCCCGGCCGGCACCAGCATGGCGGTCGAGATGGCGTCGCTCGAATCCGTATTGGCCGCTCGCGCAACCGCGATGGGCGTCGAGATCAGGCGCGGCCTCGGCGTTCAGGCACTCGAACAGTCGGATGACGGCGTCACCATTCGCGCCGGCGGCGTGACGTTCCACGGGCGCTGGCTGGTCGGTTGCGACGGCGGCCGCAGCATGGTGCGCAAGGCGGCCAGCTTCGAATTCACCGGCACCGCCCCCGAGTTCACCGGCTATTCGATCGCGGTCGAGATCGCCGATCCAGACAAGCTCGCCCCGGGCCGCCGCTACACGCCGACGGGCATGTACACCTACGCGCGTCCGGGCACCATCGCGATGGTCGAGTTCGACGGCGGCGCCTTCCATCGCAGCCAGCCGATCACGCGCGAACATGTGCAGGCGGTGCTCCGCCGCGTCTCCGGCACCGATGTCACCTTGACGGCGCTCGAGCTTGCCACCACCTGGACGGATCGTGCCTGCCAGGCGACGCAATACCGCAGCGGGCGTGTGCTGCTCGCCGGCGACGCCGCGCACATCCACTCGCCGCTGGGTGGCCAGGGCCTCAACCTCGGACTCGGCGATGCGATGAATCTCGGCTGGAAGCTCGCGGCCACGGTCCGCGGCGATGCGCCGGCCGGTCTGCTCGACAGCTATTTCGGCGAGCGGCATCCGGTGGGCGCGCAGGTTCTCGACTGGTCCCGCGCCCAGGTCGCGCTGATGCGCCCCTGCCGGAGTTCGCGTGCGCTCGAAGCCATCATCCGCGATCTGATCGCAACGCCGGACTGCGCGACCTATTTTGCCGAGCGCGTGTGGGGCGTCTCGCTGCGCTACGATCTCGGCGGCGGCCATCCGCTGGTGGGCCGCAGCGTGCCCGACTTCGAGCTCGCCTGCGGGACGAAGCTCGGCGAGTTGCTCCACGACGGCCGCGGCCTGCTGCTGGACTTCGGCGCGCGCTCGGCCCTGCGCGCGTTTGCCGATCGCAGGCGGGACCGGATCAGCTATGTCGCAAGCGACGCCCGGGATCGGCTGGGACTGAGCGCAGTGCTGGTGCGTCCCGACGGGTTTGTGGCTTGGGCCACAGACATCGCGCCGGATCCGGAGGAGACTGCTCAAGCCGCCGCGCGATGGTTCGGCGAACCCGACGCGGCATATCAGAAGGCCTAACGCTCTTGGTTCCGGCGCATGCGAGCTTCGCTTCTCTCTCGCTCCGTGTCCGGGTTCCATTTCACAACCGTAACGCCCCGTTAACCCTATCAGCTTTAGGGTCTTCGGGGCTCCGAATGGACGGTGGCCGGGTTTGGTGTGATGTCGTTTGCACAGAAGAAAACTACCGTCGTCCCCGTAGCCGAGGAGCGGCGGCGCTTCCAGCGCGTCAAGGTGCACCTGCTCGGCCGCTACATGCTGCCCGACCGGCGCGAGTTTCCCTGCCAGATTATCAACATGTCTCCGGGCGGCCTCGCTTTGCTGGCGCCCGGCATCGGCAATGTCGGCGATCGCGTGATCGCCTATCTCGACCATATCGGCCGGGTCGAAGGGCGCATCACGCGCATCATCGACAACGGCTTTGCGATGACGATCGGCGCCACCGCGCGCAAGCGTGACAAGCTCGCCGCCCAGCTCACCTGGCTCGCCAATCGCGACATCCTCAATCTGCCCGAGGATCGCCGCCACGACCGTATCGTGCCGCGCAACCCGATCGCCCTGCTCACCCAGGAAGACGGCACGCGGATGACCTGCCGCATCATCGACCTCTCTTTGTCGGGTGCTGCGATTGCCGCCGAGAACCGCCCGCCGCTGAAATCGCTGGTGATGCTCGGCCGGGTGCAGGCCCGCGTGGTGCGAAATCTCGAAGAAGGCTTCGCGCTCGAGTTCGTCCACGAGCAGTCCGCGGAAACCCTCGAAGAGAGCGTTACCGCGAGGTAAAGCGAAAAACCGCCCAAAACCCCGTTTTCGGCCCTGCGAAGGCGGCCTCCGGTGCACCGGTGGCCGCCTTCGCTGCGTTTGGCCGGGCGAAATCGGCGGTTAACGGCCGGAACATTTGACGCAGCAAACCGCATTGCCGCAGCGCTCGCCGCGTTAATGCATAAAATTTGAATCAATTGCAGTTGTTTCAAATTTTACGAGAATTCGATTCAAGTATAGATCGAATTCGCCGCAGCTTTTACCAGTATTCGCGTCAAATCTACTTTGCACACTTAGCGGCGACGAAAATCCTTTGTGCGAAACGTGGTCCCAACAAGAAGAACGGGGGCTACGATGTTTGGGTTCAGGGGACAGGGGAAAGGTTTGGCGGTTGCCGCCATCCTGTTTGCGACGTGCGTGTCGGCCAAGGCCGGCGACGTTGTCTACGCCAGCCTGGGTGACGTCGCGCGTTCGCCGATCGGCTGGGTCGAATTCTGTACCGACAATCCCGCCGAGTGCCGCGGCGGCAAGACGCAACCACGCGACATCGTGTTGTCGCAGACCGCTTGGCGCGACCTCGTGCGGGTCAACAAGTGGGTCAACGAATCCATCAAGCCGATGACCGACATGGATCATTGGGGCGTGATCGAGAAGTGGTCGTTGCCATCCGACGGTTACGGCGACTGCGAGGACTACGTGCTCCTGAAGCGCAAGATGCTGATGGACGCCGGCTGGCCGCGCGAGGCGCTGTTGATCACGGTGGTGCGCGACAAAAAGGGCGAAGGCCACGCGGTGCTGACGGTGAAGACCGACAAGGGCGAGTTCGTGCTCGATAACCAGAACGAGAGCATCGTCGCCTGGACGGAGACCGGCTACCGCTTCGTCAAGCGGCAATCGCAGAGCGATCCGAATGTGTGGGTCTCGCTCGGCGACAACCGCCCCGCAGTTTCAACCGCAAGCTCGCGCTGAGCAGAACAAGGAATTTCGAGTTCGCGACCCGGTCACATCCCCACCCCTCCCCGTCCCAGACCGGTTCGCGCGCGGCCAGCCATCCCCCAATGGCTGGCCGCAACCTTTTGTGAGAGGGGTACGAACTCCGCAAATCCTTGTGGATCTGACGCAGCAGCCACCGACCCGCTAGCCGGGTAGCTGGCAGATCATTACTGCCCAGGCGCAGTTTGCTTTGTTCTGACGTGGACGACGGCGATCTCGTCGGAATAGACCCGCTGCCACCCCGGCAGCGTATCGAGCACTTTGACTGCGGCGATGTTCGGGCCCAACAGCGTTGCCTCGATGTGATACTCGGCGATCAAGGCGCGCAACTCTTCGATATCGCCGCCATGGACCGCCCGGACGTAGCGCATGATGAACGGGCCACCATAAAGATCAGCCCGTCCATCGATCGAAGGCTGAACTCCAATGGAGATCAGATATCCTCCAAAATTGTATTCGTTGAGCACCGGACCATGTGTCGACTTCAGCATGGCGCTGACAGCAGCTCGTGGAATGTAGTCGTCAGGAGGCCTTCGGTCGACAAGCGTCAGAGCGATCGCCACGACTCCAACACCGGCAACCGCGGCGAGGCGAGCCATTGTCACCGGAGCCAATTTCGGCCGGCCGAACTGACGGCCGAGCGGAGCCGCGATCAGTGGAGGAACGACCAGCGACAAGAGACTGGTGTGCCTCATGTGCGACAACGCCATCAACAACAGCCCGCCGATGACAAGGATGCGGATGGCGGGCAGGCGAACACGAAAGTACATCGCGAGCCCGACAGCGACGCCCCCCACCAGGAAGAGCGGCTTGTTGTTGCTCCATGTCGATGGCTGCCACTCGGAGATCAACTCCAGCACCGGACCGAGGTCCATCACCCGGTCGAGCGTGAACAGGAGTTTCGGCCCGTAAGGCGTAACGCATGCAGCGATCAGCGCCGCCGCCAGAAAGAGACCCCACTCCCAAATCAACCGTTTCCGGTCCCGACTTTTGAGCAGGGTTTCCAGCGCCATCGGGACGACGAACGCGATGCCGAACAGGAAACTGCCGTGGAGATTGACCCAGAGCGGCATCAAGGCCAGCAGCCAGGGCGATGGACTTCGGTTCTCGTCTGCGGCCCTGATGATGCCGATGCACCATGCGCTCAAGATCGGATAAGCCAGCGCATGAGGCCGGGCCAATGCATGTCCCTCGATCAGCACCACCGCTATGATCGCGATCTCGATCGCAAGCAACTCGCGCACATGCCGCAAAAGAAAACGGGTCTGTAGCGCGAAGGCAGCGGCAAGGGCCAAGGCCGTGAGAGCCAGCACACCGCGCCAGCCGGCGACCGACGTGGCAGCTACATAGATCACGTCTGCCAGCCATTCGTGCTCGATCCAGTTCACTCCGTTAAAGGTGTGGGAGAACGGATCGGTGCTCGGTACGGCAAGATGCTCGAACATCCACCGGCCGGTTTCGATGTGCCAAAGGATATCCGGGTCACGCAGGACGTGGCGACCGAAGACGACAAGCAGAACATAGACCCCGATCGCGACAAGCGCGGACGTGGTCGCTCGAACTGAAATCCAGGCCATTGGCAATGAAAAGCCCGCTGAAATATCAGCACCCTTACCACCGCAAGCCGCAGCGTCACAAGGCTGAGCCAGTCTTCCACAGGGATCGCCGAGCCTTCCCTCAACGGGTGGCCGTTTTCCCCAAAGGCTGCCCGCACCCTTTGCGAGCCCGCTCGTGATCAGAAGAACCGCGCGAGGAACGCCGCCGTCTCGTCCGTGATGCCGACGATCTTGTTGGTGGCCTGGCGGTAGAACTTGAAGTTGAGTTCGGTCTCGGGCCGGCCGTCGTCCCAGTCCTTGAAGCGCTTGAGTTGGTCACGTCCCAGCGGCCGGTTCGCCAGTGCGGTGCGCCTGACCTCAATGCTGACGCGCGGCGTTTGCCTGGCGATGCCGGCCTTGCGCGGCACCGCCTCGGCCGCAGTGACGATCGCGCGGGCGATCAGGCCGTTGCCGCCCTCGTTCTCGCTCGCGAAGAGGAACACGATGTCTCCCGCTGCAATCAGCTTGCCGCCATACATGGTCTTCTGGGCCTTGAAGGCGAACGCTTTCGCCCGGGAATCAGAGATCTCGGTCTTGATCGCAAACGCCATTCCCAACCTTCCGTCCAATCGCCCGGCCCGCACCGCCAGCTTGACATCCTAGCATCCGGACGATTGAATTGAATTCAATTCAAGACAGAGATGGACGATGATCGTTGCCAACCCCGGAACGCGGGACAGGCTGCTCGCCGCAGCCCAGGACGAACTGATCGAAGGGCTCGGGCATCTGGAGATGCAGGCCGTCGCCCGCCGGGCGCAGGCCTCGGTCGGGCTCGCCTATCACCATTTCGGATCGAAAGCCGGCCTGATCGCCGCCGTGGTCGAGGACTTCTATGAGCACCTCGATGAGGCGGCATTCGGCGGCGCCAGGCTATCCGCCACGAGCTGGGCAGATCGAGAGAAGCAGCGGATCGGCGCCTATGTCGCGTTTCACTATGAGCATCCGTTTGCGCCGCTCGTGATCGGACCGCTGAGCCGGGCGCCGGAGGTGCTGGATGTCGAGACCGCCTTCACCACACGGCAGCTCGCGGCCGGTGCGCGGATGCTGGAGGCAGCGCAGCGCGACGGGATCGTCACTGGGGATATCGACCCTCGCCTCACCATCGCGTTGATGATCGGCGGCATCCGCCAGGCCTTGATCGGCGCGCTGACGGGCGAAACGCGGCCCGATCCGGCCGACCTCACCGACGCCATCTGGGCCTTCATGGCCGCGGCCTTGCGCCTGCCCGCAAAGGCCCCGGCCGTGCCGTCGAAAGCCAAGCGGCGCAGCCGCGCCTGACGTTCAACCATAACCCCAAGGTTGGTGGCCATCTTGTTCAACCCGCACGATTTTCACACCCCGCAATCGTCCTACAGCCGAGCGGATCTGCTGCGCTCGAGCGAGGGCGGATATTTCGGTCCCGGCAATGCGCAGCTGCCGGCGCCGCCGATGCTGATGATGGATCGTATCACCGAGATCAGCACCGAGGGCGGCGCCTTCGGCAAGGGCCATGTCGCCGGCGAGCTCGACGTTGCGCCCGACCATTGGTTCTTCGCCTGTCATTTCGCCGGCGACCCCGTGATGCCCGGCTGTCTCGGTCTCGATGCCATGTGGCAGATCATCGGCTTCTGGCTCGGCTGGTCGGGCTCACCTGGCAAAGGCCGGGCGCTCGGCGTCGGCGAGGTAAAGTTCAGGGGGCACATCACGCCGGAGGTCAGGCTGGTGCGCTACGAGGTCGACATGCGCCAGGTCAGGCGCGGCCGCCTGGTGCTCGGCATCGCCGACGGCCGGGTGATCGCCGACGGCGCGTGCGTCTACCTGGCGAAGGACATGAGGGTCGGCCTGATCGCGCCCAGCGGCTGAATTCGGGGGGGTCCATTCGGGCCCGCCGCGGAGCCGATCGGCGCCTCGAAGAGGCCGAACCGCACGGCCGAAGATTAACATATGATACAAATTTTGCTGCTGCCGCAGTGGCCTGCGTGGACCCCGGTTTTGCCCGCGCCGAGGTTTGTGCTATTTCGAACCTTTCAATTGATGTCCGGTTGTTGGTCGCATGGTCGAACTTGCCCCCCGGAATTCACAAGCCAGCAGCCTGATTGGCGTGCAGCCGATCGCGATCGGCGCCGTGGCGCTGGTGCTCGTGCTGTTCGGGATCGGCTCGATCGCGCTGTGGCGCAGCTTCAGCGGCAATGTGCCGGAGACCGATCGGATGGTCGCCGCCCGTCAATTGCAGGCGCGGACCGCGCAGGTCTCCGAGGCCCTGGTGGAAAAGACCAAGGGGATGGAGGCGACCCAGCAGGAATCCATCGACCAGTTGCAGGAGGTGCAGGACCAGCTGCTGACCATGCGCAAGCTGTTCGCGCTGCAGCAGGCCGACGCCAAGAAGCTCGCCGAACAGGTCGCCGCATTGACCGAACAGGTCGAGGGTTTGCGCCAGTCGCTGGCAAGCGCGCAGGCCAATGAGCCGGCCGCCGAGCCCGAGCCGCGCAAACGCTCGAAGGCCACCCGCAGCGCGAACCGGAAGCGCCACAGGTCGCGCGGTTGACGCCGCAAGCACGCGCGACCCGTGCCATAAAAATGCGCCAAATCCCGAACAAGATCAGTATCTAACGGGAACTTTCCGAGCTCCAGGCAGCCGCCGGCCGCCTCGCATGAGCACCCGTTAGCGTGAATTAATCCCGACTTTGTGAACTGGTTCACATATCGCCCTTCGAATCCGAGTCATCTTTCAATGACCGGATGGCGTGAGCCGATTTCAATATCCGGGGCTGGCAAGGTCGTTGACGGTATACTACGTCGACGGCCTTGTTTTTTGTGCTCGCGAATGCCCGTCCCGGGGCCGTTCGGCAAGCTCCAGGCACCGGGATGCCCTCACGCAGGGGTCGATCCACAAGGTCCGCGCAGCCGGCCTATTTGGTGCGGTCGCGCAAGACGCGATCGGCTCGCAGCCGCAGCCGCGCGAGCTTCGGTTCGAGCTCGTGGAGCATGTAGATCAGTGCAACGGCAAGACTCGAAACAACCACCATGAACAGCAATGTCAGATCAGGAATGGTCAGCATCTCGGACATCCTCTGAGGCCCGGCGCCAAGCGCAGCCGTGCCCTTTGTATTCGCGGCGCGTTCACGCACGGACTGCTGCAAGACGAAGCAAGCTGCGTACCAATGCGCGACGGCCCCGGCATCAAGACACCGAGGCCGCGCCGATCATTGCAAGACCATCAGCATGGCGATCGCATGGAGCGGCCATGCGTCAGCGGATGGCTCAGTTGCAAACCTGTACGGGCCGGACGCGCCAGCCATACGGCGTCATCACGCTGCGGCGCACGACGTAGCAGCCGCCGTAACCATAGCCGTAGCCGTCATCGTAGCCGTAACCGGCGTAATAGGGATTGCCGTAGTAGCCGTCATAGTAATCGTAGGCGCCATAGCCGAGCCCGAACCCGATCGCTGCGGCAGCAAGCGGATAGCCGTAACCCCAGCCGCGCCGGTAATAGCCGCCGCGCCAGCCGCCACCCTGCCAGCCTCCGCCGTGCCAGCCGCGGCCGGCCCAGCCACCGCCGATCGCCGCCGAGCGGAAGCCACCGCCCCCGCCCATCGCCCGGAACGCGCCGCCATGGAAGCCGCCAAAGCCTCCGCCACCGTGGAAGCCGCCACCACCGCCGTGGAAGCCGCCGCCACCAAATCCGCCGCGCGCTGACGCGGCGTCGACCGTGAACAGGCCGACCGTGGCCGTCGCCAGCAAGGCGATCATCGTTTTACGCAACATCACCCGTTACTCCTCTTTCCAAGGCTTTGCTTTCAAGCCTCCTCCGCCGCGTCCCGCGCATGCTAACCCAATCTAGGATCGCAGCTTCCGGCGCGCGCCTATGTCGCACTCACTTCTGCGCGACCCGCGTTCATCAAGGGCGCACCGGCAAACGTTAACAGCCGCGGCAGATGCCTTTGACCCGACGGTCGACCGTCTTGTTCTCGTCCTCGATTGCCTTGTCGAGATTCTCAGTCGACGCCGAGCCGGTGGTGACGCCCGCACCGGTGTTCAGGCCGCCGGAGGATTGCGCGGTGCCGGCACTGTTGGTGCCGCGCGGCGGCGACGCGACTTGCGGCGTTGCCGGACTGGCCGACGAGGGGTTGCCGGTCCCCGTGCCGCCTCCGGCGCCTTGAGCGACGGTAACGGCGGGCGCCAGCAGAACAGCGATTGTCGCGAGCGCGACGGTAGCGGATAATTTGCGCATGGCAGTTCTCCCTTGCGGACATCAACGAGTCCGCAAAACACCGGTTCCCGCAGGCGTTTGAGCAATACAGTTTGGGAGCAATCCAATTTGCGCAAGCTGATCGAGTTTGACGACGACACTTTCGACAAG
The DNA here is from genome assembly GCF_001982635.1 of Bradyrhizobium mercantei. Classification (GTDB taxonomy): domain Bacteria; phylum Pseudomonadota; class Alphaproteobacteria; order Rhizobiales; family Xanthobacteraceae; genus Bradyrhizobium; species Bradyrhizobium mercantei. Next base: position 931,229 of record NZ_MKFI01000001.1, read on the forward strand.
CTGAAGCAGCTTGGCCGCGACCGGATGGCGACCTTGCAGGAGCTCGCCGACGAGGCCTTCGCCGACCTCTTCAAGAAGCACGGTATTCCGATCGACCTGAAGGATGCGCTGCGCAAGAGCGTGCGGCTGCAGGAAGCAGCAAGACCCGCGAAGGCTGCGAAGCCAAGCGCCGCGGTATCGAAGGCCGCGCGAAAGCTGGGCCGCAAGCGCTAAAAAGTCAGCCGATCTTCTTCAATCCCGCTTTGTACTGCGGGCCCCTGATCGCGTAGGACTTCGCCGGTCGCGACAATGCCTCCGCCTGTGCGGCGTCGAGCGTGCGCACCACGCGCGCGGGCGCGCCGATGATCAGGGAATTCTCCGGAAACTCCTTGCCCTCGGTGATGACGGAGCCGGCGCCGACGACGCTGCCGCGCCGGATGCGCGCGCCGTTCATCACGATCGATCCCATCCCGATCAGCACGCCGTCCTCCAGCGTGCAGCCGTGCACGATCGCATTGTGGCCGATCGTGACGTTGTTGCCGATGGTCAGGGGAAAGCCGGGATCGACATGCAGGGTCGAATTGTCCTGGACGTTGGAGCCCTCGCCGATGTCGATCCACTCATTGTCGCCGCGCAGGACCGCGCCGAACCAGACGCTCGCTCCCGGCTTGAGGCGCACCTTGCCGATCACGACGGCATTGTCGGCGATGAAGTAGCTGCCGTCAGCGGGAAGATCGGGCCCCTGCCCGTCGAGTTCGTAGATCGCCATGAAGGTCTCCTTGGAGCGTGTTCTGATCCAATCAGAACCGAAGCTCTGGTCAGGACGACCTTGGCACAGCGACGGATATGGTTTCAAGCAAGCGAGACGCTGATCCGGATGCGGATCAGCCGAGCACGCCCGCAGCGCGCAGCGTCATCACGAAGAAGGTGCCGGACATCAGGCTCCAGAAGCCGGAGATGACGGTTGCCATCATCACGAATTCGAAGCGGCGGCGCTCGATGCGCGCGCCGCGCAGCGTGTTGCGCATGATGATGAACGGTGCGGCGAACACCAGGAACGGCACCGCGGCAAAGGTCCTGGGCGCCACGCCCTCCTGCAGCAGGCCGAAGCCTGCCGGGCGCTCGGCCATCGCCTGATAGCCGCTGGCCAGGGCGCCGGCGAACGCGAAACCGATGAAGAGGGAGAACAGGGAATTCAGGGTATCGGGCGACATCGGCACTTCCGCTACGCTACAGGCCACTCGCCCCTGCTTCGCAGAATTGCCGGCCGGCCGCCACATCATCCTTAAGGAAAGGTTAATCCGCGTCCCATGGCGCGGCGTTTGCGCATGGCCATTCGTCCAGGGATTCCATTGGAATCGTAACGGAAATTCTTCGCTGCGTGGCATATTCGACAGGTGATTCGGCCTCCCCCGACCCGGTCTTTGCCTCGTTCATGACGCTTCTCTCGACGGCCCAGCATCTCGCCCGCGACACCCGCCGCAACCCGCGCGCGCATCTCGTTCCGATCGTCGCCTCGGCGATCATCGCGGCCGGTGCGATCGCGCTCGTCGCCTATCTGTTGTGGCCGACCTACACGACCGTGCCGGCGAGCGATCCGTCGCGGCTGCCGGTGAGTGTCGGCGGCACGCTGTTCAACGTGCCGACCATGGCCGTGCGCATGAAGATCCAGCGCCATTCCGGGCCGCAGGAGCGCGTCGATCTGAGCTTCCTCTACCCCTCGCTGGAGGCGCCGGCCGCGCCGAAGCACTACAGCGCCGATACGGTCGACGACAAGGTGCAGCCGATCGACAGGATCTTCGTGTCGATCGCGGCGCACCACGATTCACTCGCACCCGACATGCGCGTGCGCACGATCTATCCGCGCTATCTCGACGAGCGTACCAGCACCGATGACGGCCTGACGGCACGCGCATTCCGCGACGGCACGCCCTATGGCGGCGAGGACCTGTTCACCGCGACCGAGCCGCAGCTTATCGCGCGCTGCACGCGCGACACCTCGACGCCCGGAATGTGCCTGAGCGAGCAGCGCATCGAGGGCGCCGACCTGACCTTCCGATTTCCGCGCAGCTGGCTTGCGCAATGGCGGGACATCGCAACCGGGATGAACCGCCTCTCCGCGCAGATGCACAGCGCGAAGGGGTAGCTTGTTCGTCACTGCGAGCATCGCAGTGACGAATTAACAAGCAGGACTGTTCCGCCTTACTCGGCCAGATCTTCTTCCAGGATGGCCATCTGGAACTGGAACGAGCGATCATCGTCCTCGTCGTCGACGAACAGCACGCCGATGAACTCCTCGCCGATATAGACCTCGGCGGAGTCGTCCTTCTTGGGCCGCGGCACCACGCGGATCTTGGGATTGCTGAACACGCGCTTCAGATACGCGTCGAGCTTCCTGACTTCCTGAACGTCCACGGCCGTCTCCAATCGGGTCGATGATTTTCGGGGGAGTTTTAGGACGAGACGACAAAGATCGCCAGAGCCTTTTCAGGCTTTGGCGATGTGATGTTGCGCACGCGCCAAAACGCGCCGCCGATCAGAAAGCAAATGAAATCAAAGCCCGATTGCGTTGAGCATCTGATCCATGGTGCGCGACGGCTCGGCACAGCCGGCTTCGCCGACGATTTTCGCCGGCACCCCCGCAACCGTGACGTTGTGCGGAACAGGCTTGACCACGACGGAGCCCGCCGCGATCCGCGCGCAATGGCCGATCTCGATATTGCCGAGGATCTTGGCGCCGGCGCCGATCAGCACGCCGTGACGGATCTTCGGATGGCGATCCTCGTTCTCCTTGCCGGTGCCGCCGAGCGTGACGCCATGCAGGATCGAGACGTCGTCGTCGATGACGGCGGTCTCGCCGCAGACGAAGCCGGTGGCATGATCGAGGAAGATGCCGCGGCCGATCCGGGCGGCCGGATTGATGTCGGTCTGGAACACCGCCGACGAGCGGCTCTGCAGGTAGAAGGCAAAATCCTTGCGGCCGTTCCGATGCAGCCAGTGCGCGAGACGATGGGTCTGCAGCGCGTGAAAGCCCTTGAAGTAGAGCAAGGGATCAATGAAGCGCGAGGTCGCGGGATCGCGGTCATAGACCGCGACGAGATCGGCGCGGAACGCGTTGCCGATATCGGGCTCATCGCGCAGCGCCTCGCCGTAGGTCTGGCGGATCAGATCGCCCGACAGCGCGGCGTGATCGAGCCGCTCGGCAATGCGATGGACCACCGAATCTTCCAGGCGCTCATGATGCAGCACGGTCGCATAGATGAAGGATGCGAGCTCCGGCTCGCGGCGCAGGATGTCTTCCGCCTCGCCGCGGATCCGATCCCAGATCGGATCGAGCGCCGCGAGCTTGCTCCCCTGCGGATTGACCTGATGAACTGCCATAGCTGCTCTCGCAATTCGGTTGTTCTGATGTGCGTTATAGCACGGTGGACCCAGCGCGTCCCGGGATGGCTCAGTACGGTAAACCCCAGCCGAACTCCCCGGACCGGCGTCTAGGGGAATTGGTCGGGATTTTGCCGAAATCAAGCCGTGCTTCTGCAACTATTGGCGGATTTCGTTCCCGGTGTGGTTTTGGGCATGGTCGGCCCCAATAAAAGGGGGAAACATCATCAATACCCGGAGTTCGGGCGCCCGCCTGACCGATGCACGCTCGGTCTGGGTTGCCACCATTGCCATCCCCCTCCTCCTGCTCGCCCCTGCCTTCTGGAACGGCTATCCGCTGCTCCAATGGGATACCGGCGGCTATCTGGCGCGCTGGTACGAGGGCTATCTGGTGCCGAGCCGATCGACGGTGTTCGGCATCTACCTCCATCTCGGCGAGACCTCGGGCTTCTGGCTCAACCTCGGCGTCCAGACCCTGGCGACGCTGTGGATCCTGCAGCTGACGCTGCGCGTGCTCGACCTCGCCCGCCCGGTCCGGCTGATCGCGATCAGCCTCGCGCTGATCGCAACCACGGCGCTGCCATGGCTCGCGAGCATGCTGCTGACCGACATCTTTGCCGGCCTCGCGGTGCTCGCGCTCTTCATCCTCATCCTGCACGGCGACAGGATCTCGACGCTGGAGAAGGCGGTGCTGTTCGCCTTCATCGCGTTTTCGGCTGCAACGCACAGCGCGACGCTCGGGGTGCTGTTCGGCCTGTGCCTGGTCGGCTGGATGCTGCGTCCGTGGCTCGGCCGGCGCATCCCCCTGGCCGGCCTGGTGCAGGGCAGCCTGACCATCGTCGCGGGTGCTGCAATGCTGCTGGCGGCGAATTTCGCACTGTCCGGGCAGTTCGCCTGGACCCCCGGCGGCATCGGCGTCGCGTTCGGCCGCATGCTGCAGGATGGCATCGTCACGCAATATCTGCGCGACCATTGCGCGACGGAGAAGCTGAAGCTCTGCCCCTATCGCAACGAGCTGCCGCCGACCGCCGATGACTTCCTGTGGGGCCACAGCATGTTCAACACGCTCGGCCGCTTCCAGGGACTGAACGACGAGATGGGCACTATCGTGAAGCGTTCGCTGGCCGAGTATCCGGAATGGCAGGCCAAGGCGGCACTCACCGCAACCGCCGACCAGCTGATGCATGTCGCGACCGGTGAAGGCACCAATGGCTGGATCCCGCATACCTATGGCATCATCGAGCGCTATATTCCGAAGCAGGTCGCGCCGATGCGCGCCGCGCGACAGCAACGCTGGCATCTCGACTTCACTGCGATCAACCACATCCATGTGCCGGTCGCGCTGGGCTCGATGCTGCTGGTCGTGATCCTGTTCGGCCGCGGACTGTGGCAGCGGCGGCTCGACGATCTGACGCTGCTGGCCGGCACCGTCACGCTCGCTCTGCTCGGCAACGCCGTGATCTGCGGCGTGATCTCGGGGCCGCACGACCGCTACGGCGCGCGCATGGTGTGGGTCGCGACCTTCGTGGTGCTGATCGCGGCCGCGCGGGCCTTCGCCAAAGACGACGCCGATTACGACGCCGGCGAGCTACTTTCGCCGCGACAGGAAGTCGATGACCCCGCTCTTGTAGACCTTGTCGCCGACAGCCCGCATATGGTCGCGGTTCGGAATGTCGAGCACCTCCGACCCCGGAATGATCCGGCCGAGCGCTGACGCCGAGCCCGCGATCTCGTCCTTGCTGCCGACCGCGATCAGAACCGGCACGCCGATGCCGGCCGCCTCCTCGCGCGTCATCAGCCGGCGCGAGCCGCGCAGGCAGGCCGCGAGTGCGCGGCGGTCGGAGCGGGTCTGATCGGCAAAGGCACGGAAGGTGCGGCCGACCGGATCGGTGACATCGTCGAGCGACGGCGCCTCCAGCGCGAGCGCGACGGCCTCGCCGGGGCCGCCGCCCTCGATCAGCCCGATGCCGATGCCGCCCAGGATCGCCGAGCGCACCCGGTCGGAATTCTCGCGCGCCAGGATCGCGGTCATCCGCGAGCCCAGCGAATATCCCATGATGTCGGCACGCGCGATTCCGAGATGATCCATCAGCGCGATCACGTCGCTCGCCATGGTCGCGATCTCGTACTGCGCGGCATCGTAGAGCTTGGCGGATTCGCCATGGCCGCGATTGTCGAGCGCGATGACGCGGCGGCCGGCCTTGACCAGGTCCGAGACCCAGGTCGGATAGATCCAGTTGACGTTCTTGCTCGACGCAAAGCCGTGCACCAGCACGATCGGCTCGCCCGCGCCTTCGTCGATATAGGCAATTTCAACATCGCCGTGATGGAAACTCGGCATCATCGATTCCGTTTTTTCTTGAGATCAGGATTTGGGATTTGCGATCGACCGGCGACCGCAAGTTTAGCCCTGGACGGGCATACTCGCCAGAGTAGCCGCGGCGGCCATCTGCCGCTTCAGGCGGAGCGCCTTGCTGCGCCTGAGCCACCAGGCGGTGGCCCGCTCGGTGGTGGCCTTGATCGACGACAGGAAGCCGAACAGCGCAAGCAGCGCGCCGAACAACCACATCGAGAGATTGAATGCGCCGGCCGCAAGCAGCAGCGCGCCGCGGCCGAGCAGCTTGATGATCGCGCGGGTCTGGCCGCCCTTCGCCTCGGCGATCCGCGCCGCGCGCGCGATCTCCTGCGGGTTCTCCGCGACCTTGAGCGTGTCCCGCGCCGCGCGAACCCCCGCGGCCTCGCCGACGCGTCCGACGTCCTTGGCGACGCGCACCAGGGCGCCGGCCTTCTCGGCGCGGAATGCCGCACGGATCGCGGTCGCCGTTTCCATCGGGCGCAGCACCGAGCCGGATGCGACCGCCTCGCGCAGCGCCGGCTGGTCGACGACCTCGCGGGTCGAGCGTCCGGCCCACTCGATTATGCCCTCGCTCAGCCGTCCGGCCTTGCGCGTGTCCTTGACCAGCGTCAGCCCGGCGCGCAGCGGCCCGGCGCCACCGACCGAGACATAGGTCGCCGCGGTGACGGCGAGCCCGGCGGCCGCGAGACCAAGCACCAGCCGGTCGGTGTCCTCGCCCATCACGAGGTGCTTGCCCTCGCGCACGACATCCCTGACATCACCGAACACGAACAGGTCACCCGCGACCGTGCCCGACAGGCTTGCGACGTCGTCGGCATTGCCGGTCACGAGACCGGTGGCGAAGCCCTTGGCGAAATGCGTGGTGGACGACTGCTCGGCGCGCGCGTCCTCGACGCGCTTTGTGAGTTCATCACTGAGCGCGATGTTCTTCTCGCCCGCGAGTGCGACGAAACTGGCCCCAAGGTCGGCATCCCCTGATGCGAGTGCCGCCTCAATGTTGTCTGAAATCAACGTCGGGTTGTTGCGCAGCACGGAATTGAGCCTGATGTCGGCGAGCGCTGCGGGATCGTCCTGCGCGGCCAGCACCGTGCCGGCGTCACGGGCGTGCGGCCAAATCGCCGCGCCCACGGCAGCACTTACTGCCAGGCCAGCCAGCGCGACACTAAGGCGCAACCCGTTCATTCCGCCGAAAACCTCTAGTTTTATTCGCCTTGGAGATAGTGTGCCGTTTTTGCGACACAACGGCTCCGACCAAAGGAGGGCTTCTCTGGGACGACAAGATTGTGTCGAATTTGCATGAGCAAATGAGCCATCGGGGCTCTAGGAATCAACTGTTCCCGCCAGTATGGTGCGCGGCATTTCGCGATGCCGCATGCTGTTGATTGCGTCTGCCCATCGTTGCCACCAAGGTGAGAATATGTCCGACCACGTCGTCCCGCACTTCCATAACGATGCCGGTGTCTCGGTGATCGAAATCGGATCGCAGGAGTTCATGTGCGTGGGCGCCAACCCTCCGTTCGATCATCCTCACGTGTTCCTCGACCTCGGCAACGACAACGAGATCATCTGCCCGTACTGCTCGACGCTCTATCGCTTCGCGTCCGATCTCGCTGCCGGTGAAGCCCGGCCGCCGGAATGCGTGCTGAAAGACAAGGTCGCCTGACCGCTCCGTGGCGCTGACGCGAACCGTCATCGTTGCCGGCGCCGGGATCGGAGGACTGACTGCGTCGCTGACACTGGCGGCACAAGGCTTTCGCGTCGTCGTGCTGGAGAAGGCCGAACGGCTCGAGGAGGCCGGCGCCGGCATCCAGCTCTCCCCCAATGCAAGCCGCATCCTGGTCGAGCTCGGGCTCAAGGAACCGCTGGCGCGGCGCGCGGTCACGCCGGATTCCGTCAACATCCTGAGCGCGCGCGCCGGTGGCGAGATCGCGCGGATGCCACTCGGTCAGGCGGCCGAGTTCCGCGCCGGCGCTCCCTATTGGGTAATCCACCGCGCCGATTTGCAGGCGGCGTTGCAGGCTGCGGTGAACGACCATCCCGACATCGATCTGCGGCTCGGCTGCCAGTTCGAGGACGTGACCAAGCATGCCAAGGGCCTGACGGTCGTGCAGCGCCGCGGCAATTCACGGCAGGAGGAATTGGCGGTTGCGCTGATCGGCGCCGACGGTATCTGGTCGTCGGTCCGTGGACATTTGTTTCCGGATGTACAACCGCAGTTCTCCGGCCTGATCGCCTGGCGCGGTACGCTGGACGCAACCGCCCTGCCGCGTGAGTACACCGCGCCGCGCGTGCAGCTGTGGATGGGGCCGGACGCGCATCTCGTCGCCTATCCGATCTCGGCCGGACGCCAGATCAACGTGGTCGCGATCGTGTCCGGCACCTGGAACCGGCCGGGCTGGAGCGCGCCCGGCGACATCAACGAGATCAAGGGCGCCTTCGCCACCGCGCGCTGGCCGGCGACGGCGCGGATGCTGATCGGTGCGGTCGACGGCTGGCGCAAATGGGCGCTGTTCACCCTGCCCGACATCGGCCGCTGGAGCGAAGGCGCGGTGACGCTGCTCGGCGATGCCGCGCATGCGATGCTGCCGTTCGCCGCGCAAGGCGCCGGCATGGCGATCGAGGATGCGGCGGTGCTCGCCAAGGCCCTGAGCGACTGCACCGGAGAAAACACCGCAGGCATTCCCACAGCGCTGAAGCGCTACGCAAGCATGCGGCGCGCGCGGGTGCTGAAGGTGCAGCGCATGGCGCGGCAACAGGGCCGCATCTATCATTTGAGCGGACCTTTGGCGATCGCGCGCGATCTGGCGATCCGCGTCATCGGTCCAGAACGCATGCTGGCGCGGCAGGACTGGATCTACGACTGGCGCGCCTGAGCTATCGGCTCGGCGCGCCCTGCGCGCGAACGGAAATTCGGTTCGCGCGAAAATGCTGACCTAGTGGATGAGGCCTCGCGGGGCGCGCGGGCCGGTCGCGGCCGGCGTCGGCGCGGCGGGCGCTGCGGCCGCAGGCGTGTCCGGCGGACTTTCGTGGCACTTGCCTTTGCGCCAGGCCTCATCCGCCAGCTTCTGCTGGGAGCGGATCGAGATCAGGTCGTTGCGATAGACCATCTCGGAGACCACGGTGCCGCCGACGCCGGTCTCCGCCTTGGCCATCAATTTTTCCTGATCCGCAGCGCGGGTCTTGAGGCTCGTGCGTTCGGTCTCGAGCTGCTTGCAATCATACAGATCGTATTTGGCGGGATCGGCGAACGCCGACGGCACGGTATCGCCGATCTGCGCGCAGCCGGAAACGCCCGCGGCCGAGGCGAGCAGCGCAACGACGGCTGCCGCGCGCAACAGATCCGGGCGGCGTTGGAAACGAGCAGACATTCAGCTTTCTTAATCCGACAGTGTTGAGATTGCCTAAAGCAGCCACCGGTGTCCGGATTGAGGCTCAATCGCGGCGGCGCGCTGCTTATCCCAACGCCCGGCCGGAGAGGCAAATGGAATTGCGGCCCGCAGCGTAAGCCTTTGAAAGCTCACCTGTTAGCAGCGGATAAAGCCAATTCCACTCCGCGCCCAAACGCGCTAGAAATCGGCGCGCCCTGGAGCATGATCCGGAAAGGTGGAAACCGGCTTTCCGAAAAGATCATGCTCAAACAAAGAGATGAGATCGTGAAGCGCTTCCGTGGAAACGCATCGCGATCTGGCAACGCGGACGTGGCGGAACTGGTAGACGCAAGGGACTTAAAATCCCTCGATGGCAACGTCGTGTGGGTTCGAGTCCCACCGCCCGCACCAGCCTTCGCTCGCTTCGCGAGCTACGGCTCGGCAAGCCAGCAAGAAGTGAGCGAAGGCTGCCGCGCCGATCCGGCGAGTGAAGGTAGGCCGTCTCCGACAGCGCTGCGCCTCAGTCGAACCCCAACCCGATCCGCCTCTCCTTCTTCCAGATCACCCGGCAGGCGTGCCGCTCGCCATCGACGGCGAGGACGAAGTGGTCGGGAAACCAGAGCGGCGAGTTGACTTCGATGCAGGCACCCTGGGGCGAGAGATTTCGCACCGTGCAGGGGATCGCCTCGTGGCCGAACTCGATCGCGCCCGACTTGAGCACGCGGCGACGCGATCCGGCACGCCGCCGCTCGCTGGTCGGCATTGGCTGTTGCGTGCTGGTTGGTGCGGGCCTGCTATGATCGTCGGCCATGAACCCGTCGCGGTGGGGACTCAAGCTGGCGGCCAAATTACTTCGCAATGCTGACGGGAACCTTAAGGCGCTTTTTCCGCGAGTTGGCATGCCACTGCGCCTGCCCATGGTCGGAGCAGGCCCGCGCGGTATCGCGATGCCCGCATCACCTCATCGTGTTTTGCGGCTGTGGCTGGCTTCACACGCCGTGGCAGCCGCACGGTCTAATCTTCCCGCATTGGAAATTCCGGCCGCACATTTAGCGGCCGTCGCATTTTGAAATCAATTTGGTCGGAGACCGGCAATGTCGATTGCAAGCGGCGAGGCGCGCGATCACGGTGCGTCGATTCTCGAACATGGCGACGACGCGGCTCATTGCAGCAACGGGCTCAACGCGCAGAAATTCCGTGACGCGACGCCCGACGAGCGCGCGACCTACCGGCGCTGGATCCGCTGCGCGATCATGCTGTACGGAGTGCTGGCATTCGCCGCGGGAGCGATGGTCTGGATGAACGCCACCAGTCCCGGACAGACGCAGCTCACCAGCCTGTCGAGCACGAGCAGCGCAAGACCAGGCCACGCGAACTAGCGGCGGCCGTCCCGGAACCAGTCGACCGCATCATGGTTGTCATGCCGCAAATTGGAGCATGACGATGCCGAACGACTTTCCATCCGCCGAGCGCACGACCGAACAACGCGATCAGCGCAAGGACCGCCCCTCCCCGCCGCAGGGCGCACCACACAGCGGGCCGCCGCTTCACCGCGGACTCGAACAGCTCCGCGACAGCTTCACCTGACGAGCGACAGCGAAATGAAAAATGGCCGGGACAAGTCCCGGCCATTTTGGTTTGCGTCACACCGCAAGCTTACTCGGACTTGTCGATGTTCCAGAAGATCGGCGTTGCCGGGCCGTCGAGCACACCGGTCAGCGACTTCCGCCAGGCGCTCGGGACTGTGTATTGGCCGAGCGGGATGTAGATCACCTGATCGTAGGCCTCGGTCTGGATATCGGCTGCGATCTTCTTCTTGTCCTCGGCCGTCGCGGCGCGCGCGAATTTGTCACGCAGCTCCTCGATCTTCGGATCTTCGGCCCAGCCGAACCAGCCGCCATTCTTGCCGCGGCCGGTGATCGAAGCGTTGACGATCGGATCGGAGACGTCGGCGGCGACCCAGTTGGTGAAGAACATGTTCCAGCCGCCCTCCTTCGGCGACTTCTGGCTGGCGCGGCGGGTCACCACGGTCTGCCAGTCGGTGGCTTGCAGGTCGACCTTGAAGCCGGCGTCGCGCAGTTGCTGGGCAGCGACGATCGGCTGCGCCTTCAGCGTGGTCACATCGCCCGGTGCCATGATCACCACCGGCGTGCCGTCATAGCCGGATGCCGCGAGCGCCTTCCTGGCTTCCGCCATGCCGTTGCCCTTCACCAGGGTCTCGGCACCGACGTCGGTCTCGAGCGGCGTGCCGCAGACGAAGAACGCACCGCAGATCTTCTGGTACTTGGCGTTGCCGACCAGCGCGTCGAGCACGTCCTTCTGGTTCATCGCCATGAACGCGGCGCGGCGCACCTTCGGATTGTCGAACGGCGGGTAGAGGAAGTTCATGCGTCCGAGGGTCTGGAAGCCGAACTTGTTCAACACGTCGATCTTGAGATCGGGATTGGCTTCGAGCACCGGCAGCATGTCGAACGGCAGGTTCTCCATGAAGTCGATGTCACCGGATTGCAGTGCGTTCACCGCGGTCTGTGCGTCAGCCATCGTGACCCACTCGACGCGATCGACCTTGACGACCTTGCCGCCCGCGGTCCAGCTCGCCGGCTCCTTGCGCGGCACGTAATCCTTGTTCTTCTCATAGACCGCCTTCACGCCCGGCTGGAATTCCGCCTGCACGAATTTGAACGGGCCCGACCCGATCTGTTCCGGGATCGGCTTGTCCGGCGGCGTCTCGGCGAGACGCTTCGGCATCATGAACGGCACGCGCGACGACGGCTTGCCGATCGATTCCAGCACCAGGCCGTAGGGCTCCTTCAGCTTCATCGTGATGGTCTTGGCGTCGGTCGCTTCCAGGCTCGCGACGAAGTCCATCAGCTTCTGGCCCATGCCGTCGACCTTGCCCCAGCGTTGCAACGAGGCGACGCAGTCTTCCGCGGTGACGGGTGTGCCGTCATGCCACTTCAGGCCGTCGCGCAGCGTGAACGTATACGTCAGCTTGTCGTCGGAGACCTTCCAGTCCGCCATCTGCGGCTGGATCTTGAAGTTGGCGTCGGTCGCCAGCAGCGTGTCATAGATCATGTAGCCATGATCGCGGGTGATGTAGGCCGTGGTCATGATCGGATCGATGACGCGCAGATCCGAATGCATCACTGCGGTGATGGTCTTGCCTGCGGCCATCGCCGGCGGCGCAAACGACAATTCCGGAGGCGCAAACGACAGCGCGAACGCCGACAACGCGGCCGCGAGCGTGCGGCGCTTCCAACGCGAGTTAGGGAACATGGAAATCTCTCCTGACGTGTAACTGGTCAAAGCCGGCTTATTCGTTATGCATGCGGTTCGTTATTTAGGCGAACTAACACGCTGTATGGCTTGTGAAATCGAGACTTGCACCAAGCGCCAAGCGCGTCAATCGGTTTCAATCCGGATCGGACGTACACAAACGAATGAGGCCGCGCGCCAGATTTTGGCTTTACAAAATCCTCGGCTGAGATTTTCGTGAGCGCCGCGCGAAGCCGGCGCGGTCAGAACAACAAGAGAGAAAAACGATGAACCCAGCCAATCTTCCCTTTGATTCCGAAGCGATGCTGCAGGGCCTGCGCAGCTGGGTGGAATGCGAGAGCCCGACCTGGGACGCGGCCGCGGTCGAGCGCATGCTCGATCTCGCCGCGCGCGAGATGGCGATCTTGGGTGCGACGATCGAACGCATCGCGGGACGCCAGGGCTTCGCGGGCTGCGTCCGCGCCCGCTTTCCTCATCCGAAACAAGGCCAGCCCGGCATCCTGATCGCCGGCCACCTCGACACCGTGCACCCGGTCGGCACCATCGAGAAACTGAAGTGGCGGCGCGAAGGCAACAAGTGCTTCGGACCGGGCATCTTCGACATGAAGGGCGGCAATTATCTGTCGCTCGAGGCGATCCGGCAGTTGGCGCGCGCCTCCTTCACCACGCCGCTGCCGATCACCGTGCTGTTCACGCCCGACGAAGAGGTCGGCACGCCGTCGACGCGCGACATCATCGAGGCGGAAGCCGCGCGCAACAAATACGTGCTGGTGCCGGAGCCCGGCCGGCCCAACAACGGCGTCGTCACCGGCCGTTACGCGATCGCGCGCTTCAACCTGGAAGCCACCGGCAAGCCGAGCCATGCCGGCGCGACGCTGTCCTCCGGCCGCTCCGCGATCCGCGAGATGGCCCGGCAAATCATCGCCATCGACGGCATGACCACGGAGGACTGCACCTTCTCCGTCGGCATCGTGCATGGCGGCCAATGGGTCAATTGCGTCGCAACGACCTGCACCGGCGAAGCGCTCAGCATGGCCAAGCGCCAGGCCGATCTCGACCGCGGCGTCGAACGGATGCTGGCGCTGTCCGGCACCACCAACGACGTGACATTCAAGGTAACGCGCGGCGTCACCCGCCCGGTGTGGGAGCCGGATGCCGGCACCATGGCGCTCCATGAAAAGGCAAAGGGCCTCGCGGCGGCGATGGGCCTCGATCTGCCGCACGGCAGCGCCGGCGGCGGATCGGACGGCAACTTCACCGGCGCGATGGGCATCCCCACGCTCGACGGTCTCGGCGTTCGCGGCGCCGATGCGCATACGCTCAACGAACATATCGAGGTCGACAGCCTCGCCGAGCGCGGTCGCTTGATGGCAGCACTGCTGGCGACGCTGGACTGACATCGATTGCACTGCACAACACGTTGGCACTGCCGGATCGAAATTTAGCCTTGTCCATTTTTGAGGCTTCGCCTACGGTCCGGCCGTCCAACGCGACGATGCGGGAGAGATCGAAGCGACAACGTACGTGTTGTCAGCTTCGGCGCCGACGGAGCAACCGCCCCGGAAACTCTCAGGCAAAAGGACTGTATCGTCAGGACGATCTGGAGAGAGACGCGCATGGCCGCACATCAAGGGCCGTGACGTCCACCGAAGGGGATAGTCCGCTTCCGGGCGCAGGCCCGATGCGGATCAAGCTCTCAGGTACCGTGACAGATGGGGCGTCGAAACAGCCGGTTTCACCGGTGGTTCGGCGACTCTAACCCACGGGAGCCTGAAGACCATCATGCCACATATTGCGATCATCGGCGCCGGCATCACCGGCGTGACGACGGCCTATGCCCTGCTCGAACGCGGCTACGACGTGACTGTCCTCGACAGGCACCGCTACGCCGCGATGGAAACCTCGTTTGCGAACGGCGGACAGCTTTCCGCCAGCAACGCGGAAGTATGGAACAGCGCGTCGACCATTCTCAAGGGGCTGCGCTGGATGCTGCGAAGCGACGCGCCGCTCCTGATGAACCCGAAGCCGAGCTGGCACAAATATTCCTGGATCGGCGAATTCGTCGGCAACATCGCGCGCTATCGCGCCAACACCATCGAGACCACGAAACTCGCAATCGAAGCGCGCAAGCATCTGTTCTCGATCGCGCAGCGCGAGAACATCGCCTTCGATCTCGAACGCCGCGGCATCCTGCACGTCTATCACGACAAGGCCGGCTTCGACGCGGGCCTGCGCGTCAACACACTGCTGCAACAGGGCGGGCTCGACCGCCGGCCGGTGACGCCGGAGGAAATCCGCAGCCTGGAACCCGCGCTGCAGACCAACTGCTATGGCGGCTTCTTCACGCCGTCGGATGCGACCGGCGATATCCACAAGTTCACGCGTGGTCTCGCCGACGCTTGCGTCCGCCGCGGCGCGTCGTTCGTCCACGAAGCCGACGTCGACACGATCGCGCACGGCGATGGCGGCTTCCGCATCGGCTGGAACGAAACCGCTTCGCATGATGCCGACGTCACGGCGCGGCACGAGCTGCATGCGGACGGCATCGTGATCTGCGCCGGCGTGGCGAGCCGCCACTTCGCCGCCCTGCTCAACGACCGCGTCAACGTCTATCCGGTGAAGGGCTATTCGATCACGGTGCAGCTCGATGCGCCGCAGAGCCGGGACGCCGCGCCGGTCGTCAGCCTGCTCGACGAAGCCGCCAAGATCGTCACCAGCCGGCTTGGCGCCGACCGCTTCCGCGTCGCCGGCACCGCCGAGTTCAACGGCTTCAACCGCGATATCAGGGCCGACCGCATCCAGCCGCTGGTGGATTGGGTGCGGCAGCATTTCCCCGGCATCGATACGTCGAAAGTCGTGCCGTGGGCCGGCCTGCGCCCGATGATGCCGAACATGATGCCGGTGGTGCGCGCCGGACGGATTCCCGGCGTGTTCTACAACACCGGCCACGGTCATCTCGGCTGGACGCTGTCGGCCGCGACGGCGCAGATGGTCGCAGGGGCGATCGATGATTGGCGCGACCTCGACACGCCACCGATGGCGCCGTCGCTCGGTGCCGGCCTCGGCGATGCGCCTGCGAAATCGCGCAAAGCTGAAATCAATCCACCTTCCAGTGGACTGCTTCGAACTCCATCAAAGGAATAATCGCGCTGTGAGGACTGATTAGCTGCACCGCAAAAATCGCAGCACCGATGGCATGGGACTTGCTGAACTTCTGCAGTGTGTCCGCTACCATCTGTGCTACGGTTCGGTGTGCAACGGTCCCGCTGGGGACTTCATCGACCACAACCCAACGGATCCAATTTGCTCGGATATCTGCTTCGCCGCATCCTCGCTGCCATTCCCGTGATGGGCGTGGTGGCTCTGTTCGTGTTCCTGTTGCTGCGGCTGACGCCGGGCGACCCCGCCGCGATCCTTGCCGGCGACAACGCGACGCCCGAACAGCTCGAACGGATCAGGACCTCGCTTGGTCTCAACGAGCCGATCTACATCCAGTTCTACACCTGGGTCGCCAAGCTGCTGCACGGCGACCTCGGCGTCTCCCTGATCTCGAACAAGCCGATCCTCGAGATGATCGGCCCGCGCCTCGAGCCGTCGATTTCGGTCGCGCTGGCCACCATCATCCTCTCGATCCTGGTCGCGGTGCCGCTCGGCGTGATCGCGGCGTGGAAGCACGGCACCTGGATCGATCGGTTCGTGATGGGGCTGTCGGTGCTCGGCTTCTCGGTGCCGGTGTTCGTGATCGGCTATGTGCTGATCCAGATGTTTGCGATCGATCTGCGCTGGGTACCGGTGCAGGGCTACAAGAGCATCATGTCGGCCTGCGCGACGGCCAAGCCGAATTCGCTTAGCACGCTGGAGGTCGCGGCCTGCCTGAGGGACAGCTTCGGTCCGTTCTTCCAGCGCCTCATCCTGCCGACCTGCACCCTCTCCTTCATCTATGTCGCGCTGATCGCGCGCATGACCCGGGCCTCGATGCTCGACGTGCTGGGCGAGGACTACGTCCGCACGGCGCGCGCCAAGGGCATCGGCGAAACCGGCGTGCTGCTGCGCCACGCGCTGCGCAACGCCGCGGTTCCGGTCATCACCGTGATCGGCTCCGGCTTCGCACTGCTGATCTCCGGCGTCGTCGTCACCGAAAGCGTGTTCAACCTGCCCGGCATCGGCCGCCTCACCGTCGACGCGGTACTGGCGCGCGACTATCCGGTGATCCAGGCGATGATCCTGTTGACGTCAGGCATCTATGTCGGCGTCAATCTGCTGATCGACGTTGCCTACACCCTGCTCGATCCTCGTATCCGGTACTGAGCAATGGCGATCGAAACCCTTCCGGAATCCACGATTCCCGTCACCCGGCCGTTCCGCGTCAAGTTCGGCTTCCTGACGTCGACGCCGATCATCGCGGTTGCGACGATCTGCCTCGCCCTCATCATCCTGATGGCGATCTTCGCGCCGCTCCTTGCGCCACACGATCCGCTCTTGCTGACGCCGTCGCAGCGGCTGAAGCCGTCGAGCGCGCAGTACCTGCTCGGCACCGACGCCTATGGACGCGACCTGTTGTCGCGCATCATCTACGGCGCGCGGATCTCGCTGGTGATCGGGCTCGGCGCCGCCGTGTGCTCGATCGCCATCGGTCTCCTGATCGGCCTTGTCGCCGGCTTCTTCCGCTGGGTCGATGCGGTGATGATGCGGGTGATGGACGGCCTGATGGCGATCCCCGCCATCCTGCTCGCGATCGCCGTGGTGTCGCTGTCGGGCGCCAGCATCTGGACCGTGATGGTCGCGATCACCATTCCCGAGATTCCGCGCGTGGCACGGCTGGTGCGTTCGGTGGTGCTGACCGCACGCGAGGAGCCCTATGTCGAGGCCGCGATCTCGCTCGGCTCGAGCCTGCCGAAGATCATGTGGCGGCATCTGATGCCGAACACGATCGCGCCGCTGATCGTGCAAGGCACCTACGTCTGCGCCTCCGCGATCCTGACCGAGGCGATCCTGTCGTTCCTCGGCGCCGGCATCTCGCCGGAAACGCCGACCTGGGGCAACATCATGGCCGAGGGCCGCGCCTTCTTCCAGGTCAAGCCGTCACTGATCTTCTGGCCGGGCCTGCTGCTCTCGATCGCCATTCTCAGCATCAATCTGATCGGCGACGCCGCCCGCGACGCGCTCGATCCCCGCATGAAGCAGCGTGAGGGCAAGTGACCACAACCAACTCTTCCAACGTCATCCTCGACATCAACAATCTCGTCGTCGGCCTCGGCCGCAAGGCGGACGCTCACCGCATCATCGACGACCTGTCGCTAASGGTGCACGAAGGCGAGACGCTGTGCCTGGTCGGCGAAAGCGGCTCGGGCAAGTCGGTGACCTCGCTCACCGTGATGGGTCTGCAGCAGAAGGGCACGCTGGTGCCCTCGGGCGGCAGCGTCAAGCTGGTCGGCGAGGAACTGCTCACCGCGACCGACCGGCGGCTGCGCCAGCTGCGCGCCACGCGGATGGCGATGATCTTCCAGGAGCCGATGACCGCGCTCAATCCGGTGGTGCCGGTCGGCCGCCAGATCGACGAGGTGCTGCGCACCCACACCGATCTCGACGCCCGCGCGCGGCGCCGCAAGATCCTGGCGATGATGGAGCATGTGCGGCTGCCGGATGTGGAGCGCATCTTCTCCTCTTACCCGCACCGCCTCTCCGGCGGACAGCGGCAGCGCATCATGATCGCGATGGCGCTGGTGCTGGAGCCGAAGCTGCTGATCGCGGACGAGCCGACCACCGCGCTCGACGTCACCACCCAGAAGCAGATCCTGACCCTGATCCGCGACCTGCAACGCGACCACGGCACCGCTGTTCTCTTCATCACCCATGACATGGGCGTGGTGGCCGAGATCGCCGACCGCGTCGCGGTGATGCGGCATGGCCGGCTGGTCGAAGCCGGCCCGCTGCAGGACGTGCTGCGCACGCCGCAGATGGAATACACCCGCAACCTGCTGTCCTCGGTGCCGAGCCTCGTGCCGCGCGCGCCGCGGCCGGAAACGACTGAGCCCGTGGTGCTGGAAGCCAATGCGCTCAGCAAGGTCTACCGGGAGCGCTCGCTGTACGGCAAAGCGCGCGAGGTCGCCGCCGCCAGCAACGTCACCCTCACCTTGCGCAAGGGCCGCACGCTCGGCATCGTCGGCGAAAGCGGCTCCGGCAAATCGACGGTGGCGCGCTGCATCGTCCGCCTGATCGATCCGACCTCAGGCGGGGTGCACCTCGCCGGCCGCGAAATCTCCGACCTGTCGCGCCGGCTGTTGCAGCCGCATCGCCAGAAGATCCAGATCATCTTCCAGGACCCCTACCGCTCGCTCAATCCGCGCGTCACCGTCGGCGAGAGCATCGCGGAAGGCCCGATCAATTACGGCATGCCGCGCAAGGACGCGCTGGCGCGCGCCCGCGAACTGCTCGAGCTCGTCCATCTGCCGCCCGATGCGATCTCGCGCTACCCGCACCAGTTCTCCGGCGGCCAGCGCCAGCGCATCGCGATCGCGCGCGCGCTGGCACTCGATCCCGACGTGCTCGTCGCGGATGAGGCGGTGTCCGCGCTCGACGTCTCGGTGCAGGCGCAGGTTCTGGATCTGCTCGACGAAATCCAGCGGCGGCTGGGGATCGCGCTGCTGTTCATCACGCATGATTTGCGCGTCGCCGCACAAATCTGCGACGACGTCGCCGTGATGCAGCATGGCCGCGTCGTGGAACAGGGACCGGCCGCCGAGGTGCTGACCAATCCGCAGCAGGCCTATACCCGCGCGCTGCTCGATGCGGCACCCGGCCGCGGCTGGGACTTCGCCAACTTCCGCCCCGTTTCGGAAGGCATTGTGGCGACGGCCTAGGTCTTTCGCCTTAAGCCTTTACGCCCACAGGGCATGCAAATCCGCTGGTGCTCCCCGGCTTGCGCTTGGCGCGACGACACGCTTAACGTCGCGCGCTAGAGCATGGCCCTGAAGGTGGACACCGGTCTTCCCCGGAGATCACGCTCCAATCAACGAGATGAGATCATGGTGCGAACCATTCCAATCGCATCATGATCGAAGAAACGTACCGAGACCAACTTGATGACCCGCATTGCCGTTGGCGGCTTCCTGCACGAGACCAATACCTTCGCACCGACGAAGGCAACCTATGACGACTTCGTGCACGGCGGCGGCTGGCCGTCGATGACGCATGGCGCCGAGGTGCTCAAGGTCATGCGCAAGATCAACGTCGGCCTCGCAGGCTTCGTCGAGGCCGCGGAAGCCAATGGCTGGGAGCTGGTGCCGACGATCTTCGCCGCGGCGAGCCCGTCGGCGCATGTCAGCAAGGATGCGTTCGAGCGGATCGTGACGGAAATGGTCGAGGGCATTGTCGCGGCGGGGCCAATCGACGCGGTCTATCTCGATTTGCACGGCGCCATGGTCACCGAGCATTATGACGACGGCGAAGGCGAGACGCTGGCACGCGTCCGCAAGGCGATCGGCCGTGACCTGCCGCTCTTGGTGAGCCTCGATCTGCATGCCAACGTCTCGCCCAAGATGATCGAGCATGCCGACGCGCTGATCGCCTACCGGACCTATCCGCATGTCGACATGGCCGACACCGGCCGCGCCTGCGCCCGGCATCTGGCGCTGATGCTCAAGTCAAGGCAGCGGTTCGCCAAGGCATTCCGCCAATTGCCGTTCCTGATCCCGATCAGCTGGCAATGCACCAACGACGAGCCGACCAAGGGCATCTACCAGAAGCTCGCCGCGCTCGAGAGCGACGCCGTGCCGACGCTGTCGTTCGCGCCGGGCTTCCCGGCGGCCGATTTCAGGGATTGCGGACCGAGCGTGTTCGCCTACGGCCGCACCCAGGCCGATGCGGATGCAGCCGCTGACAAGGTCGTCGCCCTGGTCGAGAGCCATGAGGACGATTTCGACGGAAGGATCTATTCGCCCGATGAAGGCGTGCAGCTCGCGATGGAATTGGCAAAGTCGGCCAGCAAGCCGATCATCATCGCCGACACCCAGGACAATCCCGGCGCCGGCGGCGATTCCGACACCACAGGCATGCTGCGCGCGCTGGTGCGCAACAAAGCGAGCGCCGCGACCGGCGTGATCTACGACCCGCAATCGGCCAGGGCCGCGCACACCGCCGGGATTGGGGCCACAGTCACGCTCGAGCTCGGCGGCAAGTCCGGCATTCCCGGCGATGCTCCATACAAAGAGACTTTCGTGGTCGAACAGCTCTCGGACGGCAAGTTCGTCGCGCCCGGTCCCTATTTCGGCGGCCGCGACATGGATATGGGCCCCTCGGCCTGCCTGCGGGTCGGCGATGTCCGCGTCGTCGTCGGATCCTACAAGGCGCAGCTTGCCGACCAGTCGATGTACCGCTATGTCGGCATCGAGCCGACCGCGCAGAAGATCCTGGTCAACAAGAGCTCGGTGCATTTCCGCGCCGATTTCGAACCGATCGCGGAGAAACTGCTGATCTGCGCTGCGCCCGGCGCGATGCCGGCCGATACCGCCACGCTGCCGTGGAAACATTTGCGACCCGGTATCCGTATCAAGCCTAACGGCCCTAGTTTCACACCCACCTCCCCATCACGCACAAACGGATAGAGAGCCATGCCGACCATTGAGCGCATCGACAGTTTTGCCGACGAACTCACCGCCATCAGACGGGATCTGCATGCGCATCCCGAGATCGGCTTCGAGGAGGTGCGGACATCAGGCATCGTCGCCGAGAAGCTCTCGAGCTGGGGCATCGAGGTGCATCGCGGCCTCGGCGGCACCGGCGTGGTCGGCGTGCTCAAGGGCAAGGGCAACAGCAGCAAGAAGATCGGCCTGCGCGCCGACATGGACGCGCTGCCGATGGAGGAGAACACCAATCTGAAGTGGCGTTCCACCATCCCCGGCCGCTTCCATGGTTGCGGCCATGACGGCCACACCACGATGCTGCTCGGCTCGGCGCGCTATCTCGCCGAGACCCGCAATTTCGACGGCACCGTGCATTTCATCTTCCAGCCGGCCGAGGAAGGCCTTGGCGGCGCGCGCGCCATGATCAAGGACGGCCTGTTCAAGCAGTTCCCGTGCGACGAGGTCTACGGCCTGCACAATGCGCCCGACCTGAACCACGGCGAGATCGCGATCCTGCCGGGCCCGGCAATGGCCGCGGCCGACTTCTTCGACATCAGGATCCAGGGCTATGGCGCCCATGGCGCGATGCCGGAGCGTTCCAAGGACGCGGTCGTGATCGCAATGACGCTTGGGCAGGCGCTGCAATCGATCGTCAGCCGCAACGTCGACCCGCTGCAGGCTGTGGTGCTGTCGATCACCCAGATTCATTCCGGTTCGGCCTACAACGTCATTCCCGGCGACGCCTGGATGTGCGGCACGGTGCGCTGCTTCTCCGAGGAGATCCGTGCGCTGATCCGCAAGCGCATGCGCGAGATCGCCGCCGGCTTTGCCGCCGCGTATGACGCCGAAATCTCGGTCGAGATCCGCGACGGCTTCAGCGTGCTAGTCAATCAGGAAGAGCAGTCCCGCGTCGTCGAGGAAGTCGCGCGCACCGTCGTCGATCCGACCAAGGTGATCACCCGCTCGACGCCGAAGATGGGCAGCGAGGATTTCGCCGACATGATGCAGGCCGTTCCCGGTGCGTATTTCTGGGTCGGTCACGACGGTTCAGTGCCCGTGCACAATCCCGGTTACGTTCTCGACGACAAGATCCTGCCGATCGGCGCCAGCATGTTCGCCCGCATCATCGAGAAACGTATGCCGGCAGGTGCGCATGCATAAGCCGAAAGCGGACGCCATCACATCGCTGCACGATCTCTCGGCCGTCGACCTGCTCGCCGGCTATCGTGCCAAGCAGTTCTCGCCGTCGGAAGTGCTGGAGGAAATCATCTCCCAGGTCGCGACCTGGGAGCCGCACATCAAGGCGCTGTATCTGTACGACCCGGAAGGGGCGCGGAAGGTCGCCAAGGCCTCGACCGAGCGCTGGCAGCAAGCCGAGCCGGCCGGTACGCTCGACGGCGTGCCCGCGACCATCAAGGACAATGTCGCAACCAAGGGCCAGCCGGTGCCGCTCGGTGCGGCGAGCGTCAAGCTGGCGCCCGCGGAGAAGGATGCGCCGCCCGCCGCGCGGTTGCGCGAAGCCGGCTGCGTGATCTTCTCCAAGACCACGATGCCGGATTACGGCATGCTGTCGTCGGGACTGTCGTCGTTCCATCCCCTCACCCGCAATCCCTGGGACGTCAGCAAGAACCCCGGCGGCTCGAGCGCCGGCGCGGGCGCGGCCGGTGCCGCCGGCTACGGCCCGCTGCATCTCGGCACCGATATCGGCGGCTCGGTGCGGCTGCCGGCCTCGTGGTGCGGCCTCGTCGCGCTGAAGCCGAGCCTCGGCCGCGTGCCGATCGATCCACCCTATGTCGGCCGCGTGGCGGGGCCGATGACTCGCACCGTCGATGACGCCGCGCTGATGATGAGCGTGCTGTCGCGTCCGGATCGCCGCGACGGCATGAGCCTGCCCGCGCTGGAAGTGAACTGGAAGGCGCTGGAGAAGTCGCCGCGCAAGCTGCGCATCGGGCTGATGCTCGATGCCGGATCTGGCCAGAAGGTCGAGAAGGAGGTCCGCGAGGTCGTGGTCAAGGCGGCGAAGGCGTTCGAATCCGCCGGCGCCGTCATCACCGAGATCGACGGCATCCTGACGCCCGAGATGCTCGAGGGGCTCGACAGTTTCTGGCGCGCGCGGACCTGGGACGAACTGTCGAAATTGTCTGAGGCCGACCGCGGCAAGACCCTGCCCTACATCCTCAATTGGGCCGAGGCTGGCGCAAACCTCTCCGGCGTCGACGTGGTGCGCGGCTTCAACCAGACGATGGCGATCCGCGCGGCTGCCGCAAAGCTGTTCTGCGAGGTCGACTACGTGATCTCGCCGGTGTCGCCGGTGGTGAACTTCCCCGCGGAGTTCGCCGCACCGCTCAACGACCCGGCAAAGCCGTTCGAGCACATCTGCTTTACCGTGCCGTGGAATATGTCGGAGAATCCCGCGCTGTCGATCAACGCAGGCTACGACAAGAAGGGCTTTCCGATCGGCGTCCAGATCATCGGTCGCCGCTTCGACGATATCGGCGTGCTCGGCATGGGCAAGGCGTTCGAAGGCCTGCGCGGCCCGCAGAAGCCGTGGCCCGCGCCGCCAAAGAAATAGCGCCTCGACGCAAGTTGGATGTGCCGGCGACGCGCCGGCGCATCCGACTTCTTCACAAGGGATGATTGCCGGGTTAACTGAATGACGACGCACGTCGCGCATTCAAAGAAAACCGAGAGGAAATCATCCCCATGGCGTATGAGACCATCAAGTACGAGGTCGCCGAGCAGATTCTCACCATCACGCTGAACCGGCCCGACAAGCTCAACGCCTTCAACGCCACGATGCAGCAGGAGCTGATCGACGCGTTCGACAAGGCCGACAAGGACGACGACGTCAGGGCGATCATCGTGACCGGTGAAGGCCGCGGCTTCTGCGCCGGCGCCGATCTCTCTTCCGGCGCCAACACCTTCGACCGCGACGCACGGCGTGGCCCGGTCAAGCGCAACGCCGACGGCAGCGTCGACTACAGCGATCCGCAGGTGCGCGACGGCGGCGGCCAGGTGACGCTGCGCATCTTCAAGTGCCTGAAGCCTGTGATCGCCGCGGTGAACGGTCCGGCGGTCGGTATCGGCGTCACCATGCAGCTGGCGATGGATATCCGCATCGCGTCGGAGGCCGCGCGCTTCGGCTTCGTGTTCTCCCAGCGCGGCATCGTGCCCGAAGCCGCCTCGAGCTGGTTCCTGCCGCGCATCGTCGGCATCTCGCAGGCGCTGGAATGGTGCTACTCGGGCCGCGTGTTCCCGGCACAGGAAGCGCTCGCCGGGCGACTCGTGAGCAAGGTGGTGCCGCCGGATGAGCTGCTGCCGACCGCGCGCGCGCTCGCCAAGGAGTTCGCGGCCAAGACCGCACCGGTGTCGGTGGCGCTGATCCGCCAGATGATGTGGCGCATGATGGGCGCCGACGATCCGATGGAGGCGCACAAGGTCGACAGCCGCGGCATCTATGCCCGCGGCCGCTCCGAGGACGTCAAGGAAGGCGTGGTGTCGTTCCTGGAAAAGCGCCCGGCGCAGTTCAAGAACAAGGTCTCGTCCGACATGCCCGACTATTTCCCGTGGTGGCAAGAGCGCGACTATAAGTGAGCGAACGGCGTCCCGCGTCGTCCACACCTGACGGCGTCGTCCTGCTGCATGGAATCAGCAGGACGGCGCGCTCGTTTCGCAGGATGGAGCTGGCGCTCAGCGATGCCGGCTTCGCCACCCTCAATCTCGACTATGACAGCCGGCGCAAGCCGCTCGATGCGCTGGCCGAGGATATCCACCCCTCACTCGATCGCTTCGCGCGGGGCCTCGACGGCTCCGTGCATCTCGTTTGCCATTCGATGGGCGGCCTTTTGGCGCGCGTCTACCTCGCACGACATCGCCCGGCCCGGCTCGGCCGCGTCGTGATGCTGGGCACACCGAACGGCGGCAGCGAGATCGCCGACCGCCTGAAGAACCTCCCGCCCTATCGCGCCTACTTCGGCCCGGCCGGCCAGCAGCTCGTCACCCGCCGCGATGCTGCGACCAGCGCATTGCTGCCCGCAATCGATTATGAGGCCGGCATCATTGCCGGCAACCGCTCGGTCTATCCGATCACGTCCATGCCCCTGCCGCGGCCGCACGATGGCCGCGTCTCAGTCGCCAACACCAGGCTCGACGGCATGGCCGATCACATCGTGATCCGCACCTCGCATCCCTGGCTGGTGCGCAATGCGGAAGCGATCGCGCAGACGATTGCTTTCCTGCGCGACGGACAATTCGCAAGGATGCGCTGATCAGGCGGCCTTGATGCCGCTGATGAAGCTCTCGACGTGGACGCGCATCCGCGCCGACTGTCGCGACAGTTCCTGGGAAGCCCCGAGCACCTGACCCGCCGCCACCCCAGATTCCTCCGCCGCACCGGTGACCGCACCGATATTGGCAGAGATGTCGCCGGTTCCCTTGGCCGCGTGCTGAACGTTGCGCGCGATCTCCTGGGTCGCCGCGCCCTGCTCCTCGACGGCACTGGCGATCGACGAGGCGATCTCGTTGATCTCGTCGATCGTGACCGTCATGCCCCGGATCGCGGTCACGACGTCGCCTGACGTGGCCTGGATCGCGCCGATCTGCGCCCGGATGTCGTCGGTCGCCTTGGCGGTCTGCTCCGCGAGCGTCTTGACCTCGGCGGCAACCACGGCAAAGCCGCGGCCAGCATCACCGGCGCGCGCCGCCTCGATCGTGGCATTGAGCGCGAGCAGATTGGTCTGGCTTGCGATCTCGCTGATCAGCTTGACGACGTCGCCGATTTTCTCCGCGGCGGCGGAGAGCCCCTGCACCGTCTCATTGGTACGCCGCCCATCGGCTGCCGCACGCTGCGCGATTTGCGCCGACTGCGTCACCTGCCGCCCGATCTCGCCGACCGAGCCCGACAATTGTTCGGTCGCAGCGGCAACTGTCTGCATGTTGCTTGACGCCGCCTGCGTCGCTTCGGCGACATTCGCGGCCTGTTCGCTGGTCTTGCCGGCGCTCCCGCTCATCAACGCGGCCGTCGACTCGAGCTGTGCGGATGCCGATATCACCGCGTCGATGACCGCGCCGATATCGTCTTGGAACCGGTTGGTGAGGTCGCCTACGCGCGCGACGCGGGCCGCACGCTGGTTGACGGCCTCACTTTCCTTCGCGGCGAGGTCGGCGGAGCGGATCATGCTTTGCTTAAAGAACTGCACCGTCCGCGCCATCACACCAATCTCGTCGCCGCGATCGGTGGCGCCGACTTCGAGATCGAGATTGCCTTCCGCGAGCGCGGTCATGTTGGAGGCCAGGGTGTTGATCGGCACCGTGATGCTGCGCGCCATCGCCAGCACCGCAAGCGATCCCGCGAGCAGTGCCAGCAACATCAGTCCGGCCACCGCACCGAGGCTCATGGTCGCGTCTGCCTTCTTGTCGATCATCAGGCGAGACAATTCGGCGGCAAGCCCGTCTTCAATTGTCTTGAGCATGTCGATCCGGACGGTCGCGGCGTCGAACCAGGATTTGCTGTCGAGCGACTTGAAGTCCCCGGCAAGCCCGCCCTGCTCTACCGTCTTGCGCATGGCATTGAATGTATCGATGGCGTTGCCCGACATGGTTCGGGTGAACAGCTCACGTGCTTCCCGCGACGCGGCAGCGCGGAACGCGCCGAAGAAGCTTTCTTGGGCCGCCGCAAGGCCAACCGCGCGGACATAGAGCTGCGGCTCGAAGCGGCCCGCCGCGATGCCGCCGGCGACGGCCGCACGCTCCTGCCCGGCGCGCTCCTTGCCTTCGATCAGATTGGCGTAGGCGGCAATGGATTTCGAAATCTCGTCGTCGTGGCTCAGCTTGGCAATGCCGGTGATGACCGTGATCAGCCGGCCGATCGTGTCGGTGAGATAGCCGACGGCGGCCGGCGGCGCGATCGCAAGGCCATCGATGTCGGCGCGGTGCAGGTCGAGCTGACCGACACCGTCCTGGGCCGCCTGCGCGGCCGCGGCGATGTCCCCGGTTCCCGACTGCTTCAGATCCGCAAGCACTGACGTTGCGACCGACCGCTCCGTGTCGGTGCGTTTGCGCTGCTCGCCGAGTTCGCCGCGCATCTGCGTGCCCTTGCTGCCGAGATAGGCCGACGACAGGCCGCGCTCGCGCTGCAATTCGTGCACCAGCCGGCTGAGCTTGCCGACGCCCTCGGCGATCGGCTGCATCCGGGCGATGTCGGAACGCACCGACCACTTCGTCGAGATGTCGTAGATTGCGATCGCCGCAAAGGCGATCAGCGGCAGCAAGGCGGAGAAAGCAATCCGATAAAGTATCCTGGTGTTCTTCAGCATGACTCAACCCCGGGTTGGTTCATGCCTACATTCGATTGGTAAAAAAGCCCTGCGGCAGCGCCGCCGAAGTTTTGGGCAGGCGCTGCGCAGAACATTTGCAAAGGCCGTAGTTCTACCGAGTGATCAACGCCACGCGCCCGATCGCCTTGCGCTCGATCAGGAGCCGCATCGCCTTCGCAAAATCCTCCAGCGGCAACCGGTGCGAGATGTTCGGCCGCACCCGGCCCGCCTCGGCCCATTCGCTCAGCGCCTTGAACCTGACCTCGCCGAGCGCGGGGTCCTTGCGCACCGCCTCGCCGGCGCGCACGCCGAGCACGCTCGCGCCCTTGATCATCAACAGATTGGTGCGGGCAAGCCCGATGCCGCCGGTGAAGCCGACGACGAGAATCCGCGCGCCCCAGTTGATGCAGCGCATCGAGTTCTCGAACACCTCGCCGCCGACCGGATCGAACACGACGTCGGCGCCACGGCCGTCGGTAAGACGCTTGACAGCGTCGCGGAACGGCTCGCGCGCGGTGAGCACGAGATGATCCGCGCCGCGCGCCTTGGCGATCGCAAGCTTCTCCTCGGATGAAGCCGCCGCGATCACGGTAGCGCCGAGCAGCTTGCCGATCTCGACCGCGGCCAATCCGACGCCGCCGCCGGCGCCATGCACCAGCAGCACCTCGCCCGGCTTGATCTGCCCGCGGTCGATCAGCGCGTGATAGGCGGTGCCGTGCGCGGCAAGGAAGGTCGCGCCTTCCGCATAATCGAAGGTCGACGGCACCGGCACGAGCTGCGCCGGCACAGCGACCGTCTCGTCGCAATAGGCGCCGTGCCGCATCTTGACGATCACCCTGTCGCCGACCGCGACACCGGCAGCGTCATTGACCTCGACGACATCGCCGGCCGCTTCCGAGCCCGGCGTGAACGGCAGCGGCGGCTTGAGCTGGTACTCGCCCGCGGCCATCAGGATGTCGGGGAAATTGATCCCGGCGGCGCGGATCGCAACGCGCACCTGCCCCGGCTGCAACGCCACCGAGGCAAAATTCTCGAGCTGAAGGCGCTCGGGCGGGCCGAGCTCGCGGCAAACGACAGCTTTCGGCATCAGGCAGCCCGCGCCTTGAAACGGGCCAGCGCCTCGCGGATCAGCGGCAGGCGGTCGTTGCCGAAATACATGTCGGTCTTGTCGAGATAGATCGTCGGTGAGCCGAAGCCGCCGCGCGCCATCACCTCCTCGGTGTTGGCCTTGAGCTGATCCTTGATCGCCTGGTCGCCGATGCCGGCAAGGAATTGTGCCGGATCGATCCCGAGCTTGGTGCAGATCTCGGTCAGCACCGCATCCTGCGAGATGTCCTTGTCGTCGCCCCAATAGGCCTCGAACACGGCGCGCGCAAACGGCACCATCTTCTCGTTGCCGAGCCAGATGCAGCCGCGCATCGCCTTGACGCTGTTCACCGGAAACACCGTCGGCGGCATCTTGATCGCAAGGCCGGCCGAGCGCGCCCAGTCGGCGAGATCCTTCTTCATGTAGCGCGCCTTCAGCGGCACCGGCTTCTCGCGCTGCGCGTAAACCGACGGATTGACGGTGTTGAAGATGCCGCCGACCAGAATTGGCCGCCAGGTGATCTCGGCGCCGAACTCCTTCGCCAGCGGCTGGATGTTATGCCAGGCGAGATAGGTCCACGGACTGGAGCAGTCGAAGAAGAATTCGATCATGGCGTTTCCCTTTGTCTTTTCCGCGTTCATTCTCGTCATTCCGGGATACGCCGCAAGGCGCTGGCATCGCAACCGTGTCGCGCCGCGGAATAACGGGCACTATTTTTTCTCGACCAGCTCCTTGGCACGCGCACCGAACATGTTCTTGCGTGATTCCTCGTCGAACGGCTCCTTGACGAATTTTCCGATCGCAAGTCCCGCCTGCACCTGCGGTCGCGCGCGCACGGTCGCATACCAGCGCTTGATGTTCGGGTAGTCGTCGAGGCTGAAGCCCTGCGCCTTGTGGGTCATGGTCCAGGGGAAGCAGGCGATGTCGGCGATCGAATAGTCGGGGCCTGCGATATAGGCGCCGGTCTTGCCGAGCTGGCGGTCGAGCACGCCATAGAGCCGCGCGGTCTCGTCGCGGTAGCGCTCGATCGCGTAGGGAATCTTCTCGGCCGCATAGAGCGCGAAATGGCCGTGCTGGCCGAGCATCGGCCCGAGGCCGCCCACCTGCCACATCACCCATTGGATGGCGGTCGAGCGCGCACGCAACTCCCTGGACAGGAAGCGGCCGGCCTTGTCGGCGAGATAGATCAGGATCGCGCCGGTCTCGAACACCGAGAACGGCCCGCCGCCGTCGGCAGGCGCATGGTCGACGATCGCGGGGATCCGGTTGTTCGGACTGATCGCCAGGAATTCCGGCCGGAACTGCTCGCCGGCGCGGATGTTCACCGGGATCACCGTATAGGGCAGCCCCAGTTCCTCCAGCATGATCGAGATCTTCCAGCCGTTCGGCGTCGGCGCGTAGTGCAGGTCGATCATCGGCGTCTATTTCCCATCACAAAGACTTTTGTTGTTCTGTACGTCCAGCTTAGGACATGGCACACAGGCGCTCAATCAGAACCCATCGGGAGGCACCCATGCTGTTTCCAACCACGATCGCAGGCTCCCTGCCGAAGCCGGAATGGCTCGCCGAACCGAACATGCTGTGGGCGCCCTGGAAGTCGGAAGGTGCCGAACTCGCCCGCGCCAAGCGCGACGCCACGGTGCTTGCGGTCAAGCTGCAGGAGGACGCCGGCGTCGACATCGTCACCGAAGGCGAACAGGCGCGCCAGCACTTCGTGCACGGTTTTCTGGAGCGGATCGAGGGCATCGATTTCGCGCACAAGGTCGAGATGGGCATCCGCAAGGATCGCTACAAGGCGATGGTCCCGCAGGTGGTCGCACCGCTGCAGCTCAAGGGCCGCGTCCATGAGAGCGAGGCACGTGCGGCACGCGCCCACACCAAGAACCGGCTGAAATTCACCATGCCCGGCCCGATGACGATCATCGATACCATCGCCGACCAATATTACGGCGACCGCGTCAAGATGGCATTCGCCTTCGCGGAGCTGTTGAACCAGGAAGCCAAGGCGTTGCAGGCCGACGGCGTCGACATGATCCAGTTCGACGAGCCGGCCTTCAACGTCTACATGGACGAGGTGCGCGACTGGGGCATCAAGGCGCTGGAGCGCGCCGCCGAGGGCCTGACCTGCGCCACCGCCGTGCACATCTGCTACGGCTACGGCATCAAGGCCAACACCGACTGGAAGCAGACGCTCGGCGGCGAGTGGCGGCAATATGAAGAGACCTTCCCGGTGATCGACAAGAGCACGATCCAGCAGGTCGCGATCGAATGCCGCAACTCGAAGGTGCCGATCGAACTGCTCGCCGCCCTCCCCGGCAAGATCGTGCAGGCCGGCGTGATCGACGTCGCCAGCGACGAGGTCGAGACCGCTGAGGATGTCGTCAAGGTGATCGAGGCTGTGGCGAAACACGTGCCGAAGGGCAATATCATCGCGACCACCAATTGCGGCATGGCGCCGATGCGACGCGACATTGCCGAAGCCAAGCTGATCGCGCTCGGCGCGGGTGCGAAGCTGGCGCGGCAGCGGCTGGCGTAACGACAGCGCCGGCGGGATTATCCGAGCGCGGCGGCCGCGCTTGGATGCAGCACCGGCCGATAGCCGGACTGAAATGCACGGACGGTCGACGGCGGCGTCAGCAGCATCGCGGGCGCGGTCACGTCGGCCCGCTCGTAGCCGGCGAACGACCAGCGCGACGTCTTGCCACCGGCGATGAGATAGCTCTCCGCGGCCACCAGCACCATCGTCCCGTCGGGCAACTGATCAATCGGCAGCGGCAGCGGATGCAGCCGCTTCTTCTTCCGACGATCCAGCCGCTCGGCGTGCAGCACCGCATCCATCGCCTTGGCGCTGAGATCGCTCGTGCCATTGCCTTGCTCCCAGGCGGCGCGAAACCGGTTGGCGTCGTCACGGCGACAGTAGAAGCAGGGCCGGTGTCCGGCCGCAAACGCAGTGGCTTCATCGAGGAAGAACAGCTCGGTCCAACTCTGACGGCGCATCACCTCGCGCCGGCGCCCCCTGAACTCGCAGACGCAGGTGAGCCACGCCGGGCTCGACCAGCGCTTGTTCAAAAGCGTCCGTGTCGCGGGATCGTGGATGATGCCGCGATTGCCGGTGAAGGTGCCACGATGGTCGGTGGCGATGATGTCGCCTGTCGGGGTGACGCGGTTTTGCAGGGGCATGCTTCTTACTTCCCCCTCGCCCCGCTCTTGCGGGGAGAGGGTCGGGGTGAGGGGCTGCTTCCGCAAAGATATAGTGGAAGATGAACTCGTGGTGAGTCCCCCTCACCCGGATCGCATTGCGCTTCGCTGCATGCGATCCGACCTCTCCCCGCGAGCGGGGCGAGGTGGAAATCTAGGCCGCCCCATCCCTAATCGGCGGCTGGAACGACAGCGCGGTGTCCCAGGGAAAGAAGATCCAGGTGTCCTGCGACACCTCGGTGATGTAGGTGTCGACCAGCGGGCGCCCCTGCGGCTTGGCGTAGACGGTGGCGAAATGCGCATCGGGCAGCATCTCGCGCACCAACTTGCCGGTCTTGCCGGTATCGACGAGGTCGTCGACGATCAACAATCCCTTGCCGGTGCCGCCGCCGAGCTTGGCGGTCTGCTCCGAAATGCCTTTGAGCACTTGCAGGTCGCCCTGCTTGTCGTGGTCGTAGCTGGCGACGCAGACGGTATCGATCACCCGCAGCCCGAGCTCGCGCGCCACAATCGCGGCCGGCACCAGCCCGCCGCGGGTGATCGCGACCACCGCGTGAAACGGACCGACTTCATTGAGCCGCCAGGTCAGCGCCCGGCAGTCCCGGTGGAATTGATCCCACGAGACCGGGAACGGCCTGCCGGCCCGCTCCTGCGCACTCGGTTCAGAATTTCGTTCAACCATGTCGCTTCAACCCGCCGGCTTCTTCTGCGCAGCCTGTACCTGCTTCAGCATCTCCTTCACCGCAGCCATCGCGGCGGCGAGCTTCTCCGGATCGCGCGAGCGGACCACCAGATTGGTGTTCGGCTTCTGGTTCTCGTCCTGGAATGGATAGCTGCCGATGATGGTGTCGGGATTGGCTTCCGCGATCGCCCGCAGCGGGCCGCCGATGTCGCCCTCCCTTGCGTCGGCCCGGACCGAGTCCGACAGCATCCGCACGCCGGACTTCAGGGTCGGCGCCACGATGTCCATCATCGCCTGCATGATGGTGGGGATGCCGGCCATCACGATGACATTGCCGAGCTTGAAGCCCGGCGCCAGGATGGTCGCACTCTGGATCAGCTCGGCGCCATCGGGCACCCGGGCCATCCGCAGCCGCGCCTCGTTGAGGTCCTGCTCGCTCCAGCGCTCCCTGAACCGTGCCACCACGTCGGGGTGATGATGGATATCGACCCCGAACGCCTTAGCCACGCTGTCGGCGGTGATGTCGTCATGGGTCGGCCCGATGCCGCCTGTCGTGAACACGTAGGTGTACCTATGCCGCAGCGCATCAAGGGCAGAAATAATGTCGGCCTCGTCGTCAGCGACGACGCGGACCTCCTTCAGGTCGATGCCGATATTGGTCAGGTATTCGGCGATGAAGCCGATATTCTTGTCCTTGGTCCGGCCGGACAGGATCTCGTCGCCGATCACCAATATCCCCGCCGTGACGATCTCGCTCATGGTCGCATTCCCTTAACTTGATCCCCTGACATTGCCGATCCAATGCCTTGATGTCACGGGGTTTTGCCGCCGAATTAAGCAGACCTCAGCCGGTTTTTCGGGCAGGCCTTCCGCCTCACCCTTAGCAAATGCCACAGGCCAATGCATATCGCGCTGGCCCGCCCCTTGCTACCATCCCATCAAGTCATGCACTGTGTCACATGGCTTGGGAGGGCAGTCGGGATACATGGCAGTCGCGTTCGATGAGATGAATGGCCTCGGCGAGGATCTCCGCCCGGCCTACCAGGAGCTCTCCCGCTGGCTCAAAGAGACGCCGCCGGATGCGCTCGAGTATCGACGCCAGGAAGCGGAGCTCCTGTTCCGCCGGATCGGCATCACCTTTGCGGTCTACGGCGATTCCGAAGCCCAAGAGCGGCTGATCCCGTTCGACGTCATTCCGCGCATCATGTCCGCGACCGAATGGACGCTGCTGGAAAAGGGCCTGAAGCAGCGCGTGCTCGCGCTCAACATGTTCCTGAAGGATATCTACCACGGCCGCGACATCCTGCGCGCCAACATCATCCCCGAAGACCTGATCTTCCAGAACCCGGTCTTCCGCCCCGAAATGAACGGCCAGGACGTGCCGCACGACATCTACGTCCACATCGCCGGCATCGACATCATCCGCACCGACCCGGACAACTTCATCGTGCTGGAGGACAACGCGCGCACGCCGTCCGGCGTCTCCTACATGCTGGAAAACCGCGAGATCATGATGCGGCTGTTTCCGGACCTGTTTTCGCGCCACCGCGTCGCACCCGTCGAACGCTACCCGGACGAACTGCTGTCGGCGTTGCGCTCGGTAGCGCCGCACAACGCTTCCGCCGAGCCGACGGTCGCGCTGATGACGCCCGGCGTCTACAATTCGGCCTATTACGAGCACTCCTTCCTGGCCGACAAGCTCGGCATCGAGCTGGTCGAGGGCCGCGACCTCATCGTGAAGAACGACGAGGTGTTCATGCGCACCACCGAGGGGCTGAAGCGGGTCGACGTGATCTATCGCCGGGTCGACGACGATTTCCTCGATCCCCTCACCTTCCGGCCGGATTCCGCGCTCGGCGTCCCCGGACTGATGTCGGCCTATGCGGCCGGCAACATCACGCTCGCCAACGCGGTCGGCACCGGTATCGCCGATGACAAGGCGATCTATTCCTACATGCCCGACATCGTGAAGTTCTATCTCAGCGAGGAGCCGATCCTGAAGAACGTGCAGACCTGGCGCTGCCGTGAGCCCCAGGATCTGTCCTATGTGCTCGACAACCTCGCCGACCTCGTCGTCAAGGAGGTGCACGGCTCGGGCGGCTACGGCATGCTGATCGGCCCGGCCGCCACCAAGGCGACCATCGAGGCGTTCCGCGACAAGCTCAAGCGCGAGCCGGAGGGCTTCATCGCCCAGCCGACGCTGGCGCTGTCGACCTGCCCGACCTGCACCGACAAGGGCCTCGCGCCGCGCCATGTCGACCTCCGCCCGTTCGTGCTGACCGGCTCCAGCCACACCACCATCGTGCCCGGCGGGTTGACGCGGGTCGCGCTGAAGGAAGGTTCGCTCGTGGTCAATTCGAGCCAGGGCGGCGGCACCAAGGACACCTGGATACTGAGCGAGTAATCGAAAGCATGCTGTCGCGCACCGCCGAAAACCTGTTCTGGCTGGCCCGTTATGTCGAACGCGCCGAATATCTCGCGCGGACGATCGACGCCACGCTCCGCGTCACCGCGCTGCCGGCGGCCTATATCGGCAAGACCAATGAGTGGGATTCCGCGCTGCTCACCGCCGGTGTCGGCTCGGGCTTCTATGATCACTACCCGGAAGCCAACCAGCAGAACGTCGTCGAATATCTCTCCTTCTCGTCGGAGAACCCCTCCTCGATCAAGAACTGCATCGAGGCCGCCCGGCTCAATTCGCGCTCGGTACGCACCGCGCTGACGTCGGAGATGTGGGACACCATCAATTCGGCCTGGATCGAATTGCAGGCGGTCTGGAGCAAGGGCGGCACCGGCAGCCGCGAGGAGCTGGCGAAATTCCTGCGCTTCGTGCAGGAGACCTCGCTGCGCTTTGACGGCTCGGCCTACCGCACCATGCTGCGCAACGACGCCTACTGGTTCTCGCGGCTCGGCGTGCATCTCGAACGCGCCGACAACACCGCCCGCATTC
This sequence comes from Bradyrhizobium mercantei, assembly GCF_001982635.1. Taxonomy (GTDB): domain Bacteria; phylum Pseudomonadota; class Alphaproteobacteria; order Rhizobiales; family Xanthobacteraceae; genus Bradyrhizobium; species Bradyrhizobium mercantei. Next base: position 966,441 of record NZ_MKFI01000001.1, read on the forward strand.
TCGACGTGAAATATCACATGCTGCTGCCCGAGGAGGAGCATGTCGGCGGCCCGCTGGATTACTACCAGTGGACCTCGATCCTGCGCTCGGTGTCGGCGACGACAGCCTATCACTGGGTCTATCGGGAAACCCTGAAACCCTGGCTGATCGCCGACCTGTTGATCCTCAACGACACGCTGCCGCGCTCGCTTGCCAGCTGCTACAGCAATCTGGTGCGCAATCTCGACCAGATCGGCGTCGCCTATGGCCGCCAGGGCGCCTCGCAGCGCCACGCCCGCGGCATCAGGAACCGGCTCGAGCACAGCCATATGGACGATATCTTCCAGCACGGCGTGCACGAATTCATCCAGGAGTTCATCGCCGACAATTCGCGGCTGGGTGAGATCATCACCAAGCAGTATCTGATCTGACCGATACGGCCCAAAAACGCTCAAATTGTCGTCATGGCAGGCTTCCCGCCGGCCATCGACGTCTTGCTTTCGCGGCCGATTAGGAAGAAAGACGTGGTGCTCGGGAAAGCTCCGGGCATGACGCTCCTGCCCTAAAAACCGACTGAACCGCGGTTGAGCCATGCGCCTGCGAATAGCCCATACCACCACCTATCGCTACGAGCCGGCGGCCTCGGGCGTGATCCAGATTCTGCGGATGACGCCCGGCAGCCATGACGGCCAGTATGTCGCGGATTGGCAGATCGACGTCTCGACCGATTCCCGGCTCGACACCCATGAGGACGCGTTCGGCAACGTCACCCATGTGCTGACGCATGGTTCGATCAGTGACCTCACGATCCATTGCGAGGGCCTGATCGAGACCCATGACACCGGCGGCGTGCTGAAGGGCAGCGATGAGCGGTTTCCGCCGAGCCTGTTCCTACGCCCCACGGCACTGACCGACCTCAACCCGGCGATGACGAGTTTCGTGCGCGAGCTGCGCGCCGAAGCCGGCAGCGACGTGCTCGGCTTCCTGCATGCATTGATGGTGCAAATCTACGAGCACATGACCTTCGACGAGGACCCGACCAATAGCGCCACCTCGGCCTCAGAGGCGTTCGCGCTGAAGCGCGGCGTCTGTCAGGACTACGCCCACATCCTGATCGCCTGCGCGCGCGCCGGCGGCGTTCCGGCGCGGTTCATCTCCGGCCATTTCCTGCGTTCCGACGGCATGGTCAACCAGCAGGCCGGCCACGCCTGGGCCGAGGCTTTCGTGCCCGACCTCGGCTGGGTCGGTTTCGACGCCGCCAACGGCATCTGCATCACCGACGCCCACGCCCGCGTCGCGATCGGCCTTGATTATCTCGGCGCCGCCCCGGTTCGCGGCACCCGTTATGGCGGCGGCAACGAGACGCTGACGGTCGCAGTCAAGGTCGACCAGGCCGGACGTCCAGGGCAGTGGCAGAGCCAGACGCAGTCGTAGGTCGACGTCTCGCGCGCCATTCCGGGGCGCGTCTCTTGGCGCGGGTGTCATCATGGACCGACGTCTCTTTCTCGCAACCGCCCTGTTCGGCTTGGCGCGCATCCCGCGTGCCGACGCGGCCGAGCGCTGGCTGACACTTCCCGCGACGCCGGCGCCGATCGCCGGGCACAGCGCGCACGCCGAGGTCAACGGCATCAGCCTGTTCCATGTCGAGACCGGTGACGGCGATCCGGTGGTGTTTCTCCATGGCGGGCTTTCCAATTCCGACTACTTCGGCCTGCAGGTGCCGGAGGTCGCACGCCGGCATCGGGTGATCTGCGTCGACAGCCGCGGCCACGGCCGCAGCAGCCGCAACACGCAGCCGTTCGGCTACGACCTGATGACCGATGATGTCGTTGCCTTGCTCGATCACCTGAAGATCCCGCGTGCCGCGATCGTCGGCTGGAGCGATGGCGCCATCATCGGCCTCGATATGGCGATGCGCCATCCCGACCGGGTCAGCCGCGTGTTCGCGTTCGGCGCCAACACCCAGACATCGGGCCTGAAGCCGGACATCGACAAGAACCCGACCTTCGCGCAGTTCATCGCGCGGGCGAAGACCGAGTATGAGCGGCTGTCACCGACGCCGGGCGAATACGATCAGTTCCTGCAGCAGATCGAGAAGATGTGGGACAGCCAGCCGAACTGGACCGACGACCAGTTGCGCACGATCCGCGCGCCGGTGCTGATCGCCGACGGCCAACATGACGAAGGCATCAAGCGCGAGCATACCGAATACATGGCCGCGACCATTCCGGGCGCCGGCCTGCTCATTTTTCCCAATGCCAGCCACTTCGCCTTCTTGCAGGATCCCGCGCTGTTCAACGCCGCACTGAACGATTTTCTGGATTCCTGATCGCATCCGAAGCAGTGCTGTCCGGGCCCTGCTATGATCATCGACGTTTCAAACCGGAGCAACAAGAAGCCATGGCCACCGTAAAGCTGCTCTCAGACGACGAACTCTCAGCCGAGGCACGCGCCGTGTTCGACGACATCCGCAAGGTGCGGAAGTCGGACTTCATCAACAATTTCTGGCGCGCGCTCGCGCATGATCCGAAGACGCTGCGGCGGACCTGGGAGAGCATCAAGGAGGTGATGGCGCCGGGTGCGCTCGATCCGAAGGTGAAGGAAATGCTCTACGTCGCGGTCTCGGTGGCGCATGGCTGCAGCTACTGCATCCATTCCCACACCGCGGCCGCCCGCGCCAAAGGCATGACCGACGCCGAGTATCAGGAAATGCTGGCGATCGTCGGCATGGCCGCCGAGACCAACCGGCTGGTCACCGCGCTCGGCGTGCCGGTGGACGACGCGTTCCTGGTCGGCGCACCGGCGGGGCAAAGCCAGGAGCCCTGACGCTCTCGCGAATGAGTGATGTCACGAGGTGCGCTCGATGTCGGATCTGAGGGCAACCAGGAAACGGGCCGCTTCGCCGCCCGTCACCACCCGATGGTCAAAGGTCAGCGATAACGGCAGCGTGCGCCGGACCGCAACCTGTCCCCGAAGCGCGACCACGCGCTCCGATATCCGCCCGGCGCCAACGATCGCCGTCTGCGGCGGCACGACGATGAGATTGGCAAACCGGCCTCCGATCATACCGAAATTCGATAACGTGATCGTCGCACCGCGCAGCTCTTCCGGGGGGATTGCGCGCGCGATTGCGTCAGCTCGCAGACGGTCGAGTCCAGCCCGCAGGTCTGATACGGTCCGCTCCGCGACGTTGCGCAGCACGGGAACGATCAGGCCGCCGCCGGTGTCGACGGCGATACCGAGATCGATGCGCTCGATCAAGCGCCGTTCTCCCGCGCCGGAATGATACCAGGCATTGAGCGCGGGCTCCGCCTTGCAGGCGGCGGCGATCGCCCGCGCCAGGCGGATTGTCACATCCTCACCTTGCCGCCACTCGTGGATATCAGCTTCATCGGTGACCGTTGCCGGGACGATTTCGGCGTGCGCTGCCGTCATGCGTTGGGCCATCGCGCGGCGCAAGCCACGCAGCGGCTCGGCGGGTCCGCCGTGAGACATCCGCTTCGCCGCCCTCTCGACATCGGCCCGCGTGATGGTGCCGCCGGGCCCCGTCGCCTCGACGAGATCGAGCGCGACGTCAAGCTTGCGCGCCAGCGCGCGCACTGCCGGAAACACTTGAGCTCCCTGTCCGCCGGGCGGCGAAGCGGTAGCCGGCGCCGGCCGTTGCTCGCCAGTGCCGAGTTCGCCCACAATCGTGCCTGTGTCCTGCCCTGCGCCCTCGGCGAACTCCACGAGCGGCGCGCCGACCTTCACGATATCGCCCTTGGTACCGAACAGGCGCGCGATCCGTCCGCTCGACGGCGCCGGTATCTCGACCACCGCCTTGTCGGTCTCGACCGAAACGAGCGGCTGATCGGTCACGACATGATCGCCCTCGTTGACGTACCAGGTGACGATCTCCGCTTCTTCAAGACCTTCACCAAGGTCGGGCAACGTGAACTGGCGCATGGCACGAGATCCGTCGGTGTTCAGTTGTACTGGCACGCCTTTCGGGCTGCGGTCACGATGCGTCCGACCGACGGCAGGTAGCGTTGCTCGAGGCGGGCCATCGGGATGATCGTGTCGTAACCGGTGACGCGGCTCACGGGTGCGAGCAGCGACGATAGTCCGCGCTCGGCAATCAGGGCTGCGATCTCCGCACCAAATCCGCCGGTGTGCGCGGCCTCGTGCACGATGACGCAGCGCCCGGTCTTTGCGACCGAACCGAGCACGGTGTTTTCATCGTAGGGCTTGAGCGTGGCGAGGTCGATAACTTCGGCAGCGATACCCTCGTCGGCGAGCGCGTCCGCTGCGGCCATCGTTTCCTTCAGCATCGCGCCCCAGCTGATCAGCGTGACGTCGCGACCTTCCCTCAAGATAAAGGCGAGATCCAGCGGCAAAGCTTCGCCGTTGTCATCCACCTCGCCTTTCGCCGCGCGGTACAACCGCGTCGGCTCCAGGAAGACTACCGGATCGGGATCGCGGATCGCGGCGAGGAGAAGTCCATAGGCGCGCTCCGGCGACGAGGGCATGACGACACGCAGGCCAGGAATATGGGCGAGCATCGCCTCGGTGCTTTCGGAATGATGCTCGGGCGCGCGAATGCCGGCACCATGCGGCGTGCGCAGGACCATCGGACAGGTGAGCCGTCCCTGGGTACGGTTGCGCATCCGTGATGCGTGGTTCACCAGCTGATCGAGACAGGGATAAATAAATCCCATGAACTGGATTTCGCCGACGGGCTTCAATCCCTGCGCGGCCATGCCGACACAGAGCCCGCTGATCAGGAGTTCGGCAAGCGGAGTATCGAGGACGCGCTCCGGACCAAAGCGCTCCTGCAAGCCGACGGTCGCGCGGAAGACGCCGCCATTGACGCCGACATCCTCGCCGAGCACGACCACATCAGGATCATCCGCCATGGCGCGGCCGAGAGCCAGATTGATGGCTTCGACCAACGTGACTTCAGGCATCGTCCTCCCCCGCGAGTTCGCGGCGCTGCTCGGCATACGCCTCGGGCAGCTCGGCATAGAGGTTGTCGAACATGGTTTCGGCTCGGCGCGGCGGCGTCTTCAGATAGCGCTCCACCGCCGCCTCGATGCGCTCATGGCACTCGGCGGCAAGCTGCTCCTCTTCCGCCTTGGTCCACATCTTCCGACCGACGAGCAAGGACCTGAGCCGCGCGATCGGCTCTTCCTTCCAGTGCGCCTGCACTGCATCGGCCGAACGATAGCGCGATGCATCATCGGAGGTTGTGTGATCGCCGAGCCGGTAGGTCACCGCTTCGATGAAGTGAGGGCCCTTGCCGTCGCGGGCAGCGGCAATCGCCTCCTCTGCGGCGGCACGCATTGCCACCACGTCGCTTCCGTCCACCTGCTCGCCGCTGAACCCCGCGGCGATGGCCTTCTGCGCCAGCGTCTCGGCCCCCGTCTGCAGCCGCAGCGGCACCGATATAGCCCATTGATTGTTGGTGGCGACGAACACGAGCGGCAATTTGTGAACGCCGGCGAAGTTCATGGCTTCGTAGACGTCGCCTTTCGAGGTCGCGCCGTCGCCGAACAGGCAGACGGCCACGCGTGGCTCCTTGCGCAGCTTCAGGGCATAGGCAACGCCGGCGGCGTGCGGCGCCTGTGATCCGACGGGAACGCAGAACGGGAAATCGTGGCGCGGACCGGAGAAGTGATTGCCTCGTTCATCGCCGCCCCAGAACAGCAGGATCTCCTCCGGCTTGACGCCACGCCAGAGCAACGCGCCGTTGTCGCGATAAGAGGGCAGCAGAACGTCATCTTCCCGCATCGCACTCGCGATGCCGACCGACACCGCCTCCTGGCCGAGCGAAACGGCATAGGTTCCAAGTCGACCGGTGCGCTGCAACGCAACAGCCTTTCGGTCAAACAGGCGCAAGAGCACCATCGACCGGTAAAGTTCGACGAGCAGTCGGGCATCTGTAGCGAAGGCGGGAAGCGGCCGGTCTATCGAGCCGTCGGGCGCGAGGTAATTGCGGCGGCGCACCTCAAAGCGCGCAATGACGGGGAGCTCCTCGTTTGCTCTCTTACTGGCCACGCGCTCACTCCTGGAGCGGTTCTGCCTCCCACGTTCAAATATTTGGTGTTCGGGCCGCAACGATGCAATACCGCCGCAGCTTTCTCTCATGGCTTCTCTCTCGGCGTGCGCGTCGACGGCCGAGCCTCGCTGCCGCACTCCCGATCACAACGCGAGAAGCCCTCTTTCTCGAACAAGCGACGTGGCGTAATCTACACCAAGCTGCCCTTTGAGACGGGACGGGCCGACGTCGCCGTTTGAAGGAACGGGTGGTGGTCAGGCCGTCGGCAGGCATTTCAGTCTGACTGCAGCGCCTGCCTTATGTGGCGCTCCCTCAACTTCAACGTCAAGCAAGTTGGCCTGCCGCGCACGCGGCAGACAAGGGAAATGCATAACCCTTGGAGGACGACATGGCGACATTCATATTGAGGATCGACTGGACCGACCAAGGAATTCGTAATGTCAAGGAAGCTCCCAAGCGCAGCAGAGCGGCGCGAGAACTCGCCCAGAAGCTCGGTGTCGAAATCAAGGAGGTCTATCTCACCTCCGGCGAGCATGACATTCTTCTCCTCGCCGAGGCGCCCCTCGGCGACAACATTACAAAGCTCGCGCTTGCCCTCAGCTCAATGGGAAACATTCGGACCTGCACCTCGCGGGCGTGGCCTGAGGCCGAGTGGACCAAGCTGATATCCGAGCTCCCGTAGCGGCTTCGGATATCCCAATGGATCCCTACGCGGTCTGACTGACGGGTGCCGCCGCAACCTTGACACCCGGCGATCAGCGCGGAGACGCGGGTGCGCAGGAGCAGCTACCCGCTCCTGGTCGCGTGAATGAGTGAAGACGCGAAACGCACGCGGGCGACGGCGCATGTCATCGCCAGCGGAGCAGTATGCGCTACTTGTCCAGCCACACATCCTCGAAACGCAGATTGTTGTACTGGCTGTTGTCGTGCGGATGAAAATTCTTCACGTAGGGCTGCCAGCAATTGCCCGCCGATGAGTGCAGGATGACCGGCCGCGCGGCGTCGTCGACCAGCAGCCGCTCGATGTCGAACACGATCTTGCGCCGCTTGTCCTTGTCGACCTCGCGCGACTGCGCCGCCAGCAATTTATCGACCTCGGCATTGCAATACTGGGTGTAGTTGCGCTCCGAATTGCAGGAATAGTTCTCGACCAGATTGCCGTCGGGATCGTCGACGCTGACGCCGGTGACGTTGAGGCCGATCGTGTAGTCCTTGCGCTGCAGCCGCGAATACCAGCGCGGCGTGTCGAGGATGTCGAGCTCGGCTATGATGTAGATCTTCTTCAGCTGATCGGCGAGGATCACCGCCGGGTCGCGATAGGTCGGCAGATTGCGGGTCTGGATCTTGATCGACAGCGGCTTGGCGTCGCTGTAGCCGAGCTTCTGCATGATCGTCTGCGCGTCCGCGAGGTTGTTCTCGGTGTCGGGGCCATAGCCCATCAGCGTCGACAGGATCTCCGGCGGCATGCCCCACTCGCCTTCCGGCTTCGCCTGCATCGCGCCGCCGAGCCGCCCGGTGCCCTCGAACAGAATGCTGTTGAAGGCCTTGCGATCCAGAGCCAGCGACATCGCCTTGCGGATATCGGGATTGTCGAACGGCGGATTGACGCGATTGACGAGCAGATTGATCTGCAGATTGGTCGATGTCATCTCGCAGATCGCGTTCGGCGCGCGCGCCTTGACGTCCTTCATCAGGGGAATGCTGACGTCGGACGGAAAGGTAATGTCGTAGTCGCCGGTCGCGAACGCCAGCATGCGCGTGGCACGGCTGTCGATCGAGCGCACGGTGATCTCATCGAGATAGGGTCGGTCCTTCTTGAAGTAATCGGGATTTCGCACCAGACGGATGGAGTCTCCGCGCCGGAACTCGACGAATTTGAACGGCCCGGTGCCAACAGGCTTGGTGCGCATCACCTGCTGCGGGACATGGCAGGGATAGACCACCGAGAAGGCGCTGGCCAGCAGCGCCAGCAGGCCGGGCTGCGGCTCGGTCAATTCGAAGGTCGCCTCATCGTCCCCATTGATGCTGACGTCTTTCAGCTTCGAGTACCAGACCTTGCGCGGATTGCGCTTGAAATCCTGAGTCTCGCTCTTGCCGATCAGCATCCGCCAGGTGCATTGCACGTCCTTCGCCGTGAACGGCTGCCCGTCGTGCCATTTCACGCCGTGGCGCAGCTTGAAGGTGAGCTTTGTGTTGGTGGAATCCCACGACCAGCTCTCGGCAAGATCGGGGATCACGGTGTCGATGCTCTCGTGCACCTTGGCCGGATCGAACACCACGAGGTTGTTGAACACCGCCGCAAACGGCATCACCGAGGCGATGGTGGACTCCTCGAGCAGCGAGGTCGAGGGCGGATTGTCGTTGTGATAGAGCCGCAGCGTGCCGCCCTTCTTCTGCGCCGAAGCCGGACCCGTAGCCATTGCTGCGATGCCCAACGCCACGACAAATGCAGACAGTTTGAGCGACATTCTCGCCTCCCGGAATTTCTTGTTGTTGTCGGCCGAAAACAGTCGAGCACAACGCCCTGCACGCCGCAACGACGGCAATATCAGCACATTGCGGGCTGCATATAACGCAGAGCACGCGCCGGTCGTCGCGCCCCGTATTTTCACGCCCCCGATCGACCGTGAACCTGCCCGGCGATTGCCCCCACTAAGGATTGTCAACCCACGGCACGGCTCATTCGATGACTGCTTCTGTCGCACAATCCCGCCGGCTTGGAATGATCGGCAGCCTGGTCGGCCTGCTGGCCCTGATCGCGGCGGTGCTGCCGCACTGGATCGTGCCGGTACTCGATCCGCCCCCGCCGATCGATCAGGTGGTGGTCGACACCGGGCACAGGATCAAGGATCGCCTGCTCGCCCGCAAGCAGGGCATCGAATACCAGGCGCCGCAGCGCGAGACGTCGATCGGCGACCGCCTGCGCGGTGGATCTTCGCTGGCGGCGATCTCGTTCGGCCTGCTCGCCATTGCGTTGTCCGTGTTCGCGTTGATCTTCCGCGAGGAGAAGCTGCTTGCCGCGGTGTCCGGCGCGCTTGGCGTCGGCGCCATCGCGGTCGAGATTTCAATCGTCCTGATCGGCGCGTTGATCGTGATCGCGATCATCTATGCCGTGATGGACCACATCGACCTGTTCTGAGCCGGCGCGCTCACCGAACCGTTGAAAAGCCCGCCCTGCCGGCCCGCGGCTTGGGACGACCGGCTTTCCCAGCCGAAAATTCCCGCGATTTCGTCCCATTCCTCGGATCCCGCGTTGCGGGGAATTGGGGTTGGATGCATGCTCGAAATTGGCTACTAGTCTCACGCCGAGAAACTCGGACCGTTGGGGACTGGAAATGACCTATTGCTGCGGAATTCTGGTGCGCGACGGCCTCGTCATGATCGCCGATACCCGCACCAATGCCGGCCTCGACAACGTCTCGACCTTCCGCAAGCTGCACATCTTCGAAAAGCCGGGCGATCGCATCATGGCGATCGCCAGCGCCGGCAATCTCGCCATCAGCCAGTCGGTGCTGTCGACCCTGACCGAAGGCATGGAAGACCCGCACACCGGCGAGCTCGAGACCCTGATGAATGCGCCGACCATGTTCCAGGCGGCGCAGCGGATCGGGCGCGCCATCCGCGCGGTGCATGCCACCGAGGGCGATGCGCTGCGCGCCGAGGATATCTCGTTCGACGTCTCGTTCCTGTTCGGCGGGCAGATCAAGGGCTCGCGGATGCGCCTGTTCATGGTCTACACCGCCGGCAACTTCATCGAGTGCACCACCGACACGCCGTATTTGCAGATCGGCGAGCACAAATACGGCAAGCCGGTGCTCGACCGCGCCATGCATTACGACGTCGAGCTCTATGAGGCGCTCAAGACCGGCCTGATCTCGATGGACTCGACGATGCGCTCCAATCTCGGCGTCGGCCTGCCGATCGACGTGCTGGTGGTGCGCACCGACGCCTGCGAGGCCGACCTCAACCACCGCATCGAGGCCGGCGAGCCCTATTTCCACGATCTGCGCTCGCGCTGGTCGGCGGCGCTGCGCGCGGCGCATCAGAACATTCCACGTCCACCCTACAAGAACGAAACCGAAGCAAAAACCAAGTAAGAGGAAACTGAGAGATGACTGAGGCAACCAGCAAGATCGCGCTCGTGACCGGCGCCGGCACCGGCGTCGGACGCGCCGCGTCGCTCGCCTTGATGGACAAGGGCTACACCGTGGTGCTCGCCGGGCGCCGCATCGAGATGCTGGAGGAGACCGCCAAGCTCGGCCCCGCCGGCAAGAGCCTGTGCGTCTCGGCCGACATGGCCAACCCGGCCGCGATCGCCGCGCTGTTCGACAAGGTGAAGGCGACCTACGGCCGGCTCGACGTGCTGTTCAACAATGCCGGCATGGGCGCGCCGCCGGTGAACTTCGAGGACCTGCCGCTCGAGCAGTGGCAGGCCGTGGTCAACACCAACCTCACCGCGCCGTTCCTGTGCACCCAGCACGCCTTCCGCATCATGAAGGACCAGACGCCGCGCGGCGGCCGCATCATCAACAACGGCTCGATCTCGGCGCACGCGCCGCGGCCGTTCTCGGCGGCCTACACCTCGACCAAGCACGCCATCACCGGCCTGACCAAGGCTTCCAACCTCGACGGCCGGATGTATGACATCGCGGTCGGCCAGGTCGATATCGGCAATGCCGCGACCCCGATGACCGACCGCATGGTCAACGGCCCCGGCGTGCTGCAGCCGGACGGCACCACCAAGCACGAGCCGCGCATGGACGCGAAAGCGGTCGGCGATGCCGTCGCCTACATGGCCGGCCTGCCGCTCGACGCCAACGTGCTGTTCATGACGGTGATGGCGACCAAGATGCCGTTCGTCGGCCGGGGCTGATCTTCCCCTTCTCCCGCGTGCGGCAGGGCTATCACGATGGCATGGCCGGGCTTGTCCCGGCCATCGCGTTGCAGGGGCACGGTCAAAATATCGAAAACAACCCCATGCAAAGGTGCCGGCGGCGGCCGGCGTCCGAGCGGGCGGCTTGACACGTCGGGCAACTCAGCAGTATATTTCTATTATTCCGAAACTACGCAGGCCGCCGAGCCTCCACGGAGACGGTGAGAGACGAGCTCGTGGAGAGTCCCCCTCACCCGCCGCTTCGCGTCGACCTCTCCCCGCAAGCGGGGCGAGGTGAAGAGCAGAGCTTTGACCACCGTCGTTGCGAGCGAAGCGAAGCAATCCATCGTTCCACTCGGGGATAGATGGATTGCTTCCGCCTTCGCCAAGGCTTCGGCGGACAAGTCGTCGCTTCGCTCCTCGCAATGACGGTGAGGAGAACCCGCCCTACTCCAGCTTCTCGACATCCCGCAGCGTCGGGAACAGCTTCATCCAGAGCAGCGCCACCGCGACGGTGGCAACGCCGCCGAGCACGGCTGATGGCACGGCGCCGAGCAGCGCCGCGGTGACGCCGCTCTCGAACTGGCCGAGCTGGTTCGACGCGTTGATGAACAGGAAGTTGACCGCGCCGACACGGCCGCGCATCTCGTCGGGGGTGGCGAGCTGCACCAGCGAGAAGCGGATCACGACGCTGATCGTGTCGGCGGCGCCGAGCACTGCGAGCGCCAGCGCCGACAGCCACATCCAGTGCGACAGTGCGAACACCACGGTCGCGACGCCGAACACGATCACCGCCTGGAACATGCGTAGTCCCACCCGGCGGTTGATGGTATGCCGCGCCAGCACCATGGTCATCAGGAGCGCGCCGACCGCGGGTGCGGCGCGCAGGATGCCGAGCCCGAGCGGGCCGGTTTGCAGGATGTCGCGGGCATAGATCGGCAGCAGTGCGGTGACGCCGCCGAACAGCACCGCGAACAGATCGAGCGAGATGGTGCCGAGGATCGCAGGGTTGCTGCGCACGAAGGTGACGCCGGCAAACAGGTCATCCGACACCGCCCCGTTGGTCGGCGCCGCCTGCTGCAGCCGGCCGATGCCGCTGGTCAGCAGCGCACCGAACAGCCAGAACACCATCATGATGCCGTAGGGCGCGCTCGGCATCAGCGCATAGGCGAAGCCGCCGAGCGCGGGGCCGGTGATGGTCGCGACCTGCGCGGCGCCGCTCGAGATCGCGGTCGCCCGCTGCAACGAGCCCTGCGGCGCGATCAGCGGCAGCAGCGCGGCGGTCGCCGGGCTCTCGAACGCGCCGGCGATCCCGAGCACGAAGGTCGCAACGAAGATCTGGATCTCGGAGATGGTACCGGCAAATGTGCTTCCGGCGAGAAACAATGCGGTCAACGCTTCCGCGACCTGGCAGGCCTGCACCACGCGCTTGCGCTCGAAGCGGTCGGCGGCGTGACCGGCGACGAACACCAATAGCGCCGTCGGCAGGAACTGCACCAGGCCGACCATGCCGAGGTCGAACGCGCTGCCGGTCAGATCGTAGATCTGCCAGCCGATCGCCACCGCGCCGATCTGGCTGGAGAAGCGCGACAGGCTGCGCGACGACAAAAAGAACAGGAAAGCTCTGTGGCCGAGCAGATCGCGGGCGCCGGCCGGCGTGGCGGAGGACATGGATGATTGCGTGGCCGAGCGCCTGCAACTTGTCAATGGATTCGAGATGAACGCGCAACAGCATTGCGCTGCGCGAAGCCCCTGCCCATAATTGCCCGCGGGTTCTTGGGGGCGTGATGCTGCAGTTGCAATCGGCGTTCGGCGTGGTGGCGTTGCTCGTGATCGCCTGGGTCTTGAGCGAGAATCGCCTGAAGGTGTCGGTGCGGCAGGCGGCGATCGGGCTTGCCGTCACGGTCATCACCGCGCTGGTGCTGATCAAGGTGCCGCTGGTGACGCAGGCCTTCGGTGCGATCAATGATGCGGTGGGCACCATCGCGGCTGCGACGCGCGCCGGCACCGCCTTCGTGTTCGGCTATGTCGGCGGCGGCCCGGCGCCGTTCGATCCCAAGGCGCCCGGCTCGGACTTCATCCTCGCCTTCCAGGCGCTGCCGATCGTGCTGGTCATGAGCGTGCTGACGACGCTGCTGTTCTATTGGCGCGTGCTGCCGCCGGTGGTGCGCGGCATGGCCTGGATCCTGGAGCGCACGCTCGGCGTCGGCGGCGCGGTCGGGCTCTCGACCGCGGCCAATATCTTCCTCGGCATGGTGGAAGCCCCGCTGTTCATCCGCCCCTATCTGGCGCAGCTCTCCCGCAGCGAATTGTTTCTGGTGATGACCGGCGGCATGGCCGGGATCGCCGGCACCGTGCTGGTGCTCTACGCCACGCTGCTGGCGCCATTGATTCCAGATGCGGCCGCGCATTTCGTCATCGCCTCGGTGCTCGGCGCGCCGGCCGCGATCCTGGTCAGCCTGATCATGGTGCCGGAGACGTCTGATAAACGCACCGGCGGGGCGCTCGACGATCCCGATATTCAGGTGTCGTCGACGATGGACGCCATCGTGAAGGGCACCGCCGCCGGGCTCGAGCTTTTGATGAACATCATCGCGATGCTGCTGGTGCTGGTCGCGCTGGTCTATCTCGCGAACGCGATCATCGGCCTGCTGCCGGAAATCGGCGGCGCGAAAATCTCGCTGCAGCGGCTGCTCGGTTACGTCATGGCGCCGGTGTGCTGGCTGATGGGCCTGCCGTGGCCGCAGGCGATCACGGCCGGAAGCCTGATGGGCACCAAGACCGTGCTGAACGAGCTGATCGCCTATGTCGATCTCTCGAAGCTCGGCCCCGACGCACTCGATCCGCGCTCGCGGCTGATCATGCTCTATGCGATGTGCGGTTTTGCCAATTTCGCAAGCCTCGGCATCATGATCGGCGGCCTCGGCATCATGGCGCCGGAGCGTCGCGACGAGATCAACGCGCTCGGGCTGAAGTCGATCGTCTCGGGCACGCTGACGACGTGCCTGATAGGCGCGATCGTGGGGGTGCTGACCTAGCGCACTCCGCCGCAATCCCGGTCAATCGCACAACTTCGACTTCTGCAACAGACGACGCACCTCGGCCAGCCTGGCACGGCACGGCTCGGCCGCCATGGCCTTCGCCTCGCTATGCCGCCCCTGCGCCAACAGCATTATCGCCATCAAGCCCTGCGCCCCGGAACGCACCGGCCCGCCCGCCACATCTGAAGCTGCGAGCGACATGGCGGCTCGCACTTCGGTCTCGGCTGCACCGAGCCTCCCTTGTTCCAGGAAGAATATCGCACGGGTCAGATGAGCCCGTGGGTCTTTCGGGTAGCGAGTGACCAAATCGAGAGACCGGCCGGCAATCCCGCCGCCGTTCGTCGGCAGTTCCGAAATACGGGCGTACTGTGCGGCATCGGCCATGTAGGACGAATAGTGAGCAGCGGCGAAGCCGGCGCAGATCAGAGCGCCGGCGAATCCTGCGAGCAACGTCGTGCTAAGGCTCGGCTGCAGGCTGTGATGGGACGAGAACAAGAGCCACGGCATGAGGGCAAGCACGCCGCCGGCCAGCGCACCTCCCGCATGGGCAAAATAGTCGGTGTTGCCGGAGGCTCCGAAGGCGAGTGGCAGCAGCGCGGGAACACCGAAGAAGAGCGACGTCTTCAGTCTCGATATCGTTTGATCGGCGTTCGCCTCGGGATCGAAGCTCGAGACGAACAGCGCGACAATGAGCCCGGTGATGGCACCCGAGGCACCGACGCTCGGTACGCCTGGCGCGTTGCCCAGGAGCGAGCCGGCCACACCGGCCAGCGCACTTGCAATAAAGATCAGGGAGAACCAGCCACGGCCGATCAGAGGCTCCAGCCTGACGCCGACGATGAGCAGCGCAACGCAATTGCCGATGAGGTGCGACTGGCTGCCATGCAGCAGCGGCGCAAGGCCGATCCGCCACCACTCTCCCTTCCCGACGACCAGATCGTAGCTGGACGCGCCATAGGCGATCAGCGAGCGGGGATCGAGTGCGCCGCCCGTCGCCACGTCGATGGCCAGGCTGCGTTGCAGCGCGAAGATCAGGACCAGACCGGCAATCAGGCCAAGGGTGAGAAAAGGAATATCGGCCAGAAGCTTGTTGTCGCGAAATAGCGAACCCTCATCGGACGGCGACCCGGCATGGTCGGGCATGATCGCCGGCGCGATCGGCGCCGCGACGGGTTGAAACAATCCACGTGGAGGTGGCGCCGTGGCGCCGCGTCGGCCGAACGTCTGGGGCGCCATGAAGGGGATTCCCGCATCTTTACAGCCGCAAGTTGACACGCGCGGCATCTTCGACCGGTTAACGTTCGCCAGCGAGGGAGAGCGGCGCCATCCTATGGTGACTGCCCGGTTTCGCGGATCGATCGACTTCTAGCGATCGTGTCGGGGACGCTGATGACGTGTTTGATGGAGGCGATCGTGGGGATGATGAAGTGACGACCACGCCCGTCATTCCGGGGCGTCCGAAGGACGAGCCCGGAATCCATCGGGCCGCGCTAAAAAGTCGTCATGCCCGGGCTTGACCGGGCATCCATCGGTCAAAAGGAATCTTTCGAAGCTGGATGGATGGCCGGGTCAAGCCCGGCCATGACACTCCGAGATTTACGCCTTCAATTCCACCGTCTTGAACTCGGCCGGCAGGATCACCTCCAGCAGTTCGACGTCGTCGGAATAGTCCAGGATCATGTGCCGGATGCGCGGCGGCTGGGTCCAGGCGCTACCCTCTTTCATGAGCGTCTCGCCCTCGCCTTCCATGTAGGTCTTCACCCAGCCCTTGAGCACATAGACCATCTGGAAGTCGACGTCGTGGAAGTGCAGCTTCGACACTTCATCCGGATTGCACGGGCCTTGCAGCCGGATCACATGCGCCTGAGCGAGACCATGCGAGGCGGCTGCGATACCGAGGTCGCGGTACTTGGCGTAGGCGCGTAAGCCGTCGGCCTTGAAGTCCTCTTCGCGGTGATGGCTGATGGCGACGCGCTGCTTCGGCCGGGCCTTGCTTGCGGCTTTCGGCGCGCTCTTCTTCGCCGCCGAGACGCGGCCCTTGGACTTGATGGTCTTGCGCGCGGACGATTTCGCCGACGATTTCTTGGCGCCGGCGCCGAGCCCGGTCCATTTCTTCTTCACAGCGGTCTTGGCTGCGGGTCTTGATGCCGCCTTTTGCTTGGCCATTATTTGCCTCCCGTCTTTTTCTGACGGAAAGAGGCTAACACAAGTCGTGCGCCGCAGGTGGGTAAAGGCGCGCCTGCTTGCGCCTTGCCACCCGCCTTGCCACCTCGCAGATCAATGCAGCCGGAACACGCCGTGGACGGCGCGCAGCTCGGCCGGCTTGACCAGCTTGGAGTGCGCCACCGTCACCGAGAACAGCGGGCCCTCGAGCTTCTCCTGCCAGAAGGCGAGGAAATCCTGCAGCGCCGGAAATTTCGGAAACAGGTCGTAGTTCTGCCAGACATAGGTTTGCAGCAGCGAGGGGTGATCCGGCATCCGATAAAGGATTTGCGCCGTCGTCAGCCCATACCCCAGCAACTGCTTCCTGAAATCGTCGGAAACAACCCCACCAACTCGCGAGACCATGCCAACCTCCTGTGACGGAGCGCATTCACGTGGTGGCCGACCTCCCCGCCGGACCACCGGCAATGGATGCGCTCACATGAGAGAAATGTGACGCACGCGACTAACTCATCTCAAGCCTAAATGTTTAATAGGTTGTTGAAATTTCAAGCGTTGGCAGCAGCTTACCGCATCTGCTAATAGCCAGGCGGCCCTTCAGGGCGGCATTAAGGATGCCGAAATGCTCGTGGCAGCCGACACTTACGAGTGCCAATTTTTCTGCTAGAGCCACTTGCCCGCCGCCAAGGCTTGGCCTATCTCCTGCCCAACCAGTCTGGCACTCGCTTGGCTGGACTGCTAACTCTCCAAAAATCTACAGCATCCGCAAATGTTTAGGAGGACTGCATGAAATTCCGTCCGCTTCACGACCGCGTCGTGGTCAAGCGTATCGACGCCGAAGAGAAGACTGCTGGCGGCATCATCATTCCGGACAGTGCCAAGGAAAAGCCCTCGCAGGGCGAAGTCATCGCCGTTGGCCCGGGCGGCCGCGATGAAGCTGGCAAGCTGATCCCCATCGACGTCAAGGTCGGCGACCGCGTCCTGTTCGGCAAGTGGTCGGGCACCGAGGTCAAGATCGACGGCGAAGACCTGCTGATCATGAAGGAAAGCGACATCATGGGCGTGCTCGACGTCCCCGCTTCCAAGAAGAAGGCGGCCTAAGCGCCTCTTCCCCTCCCAGGTAAATCTCTCAAGGAAAAACTCAGATGGCAGCTAAAGAAGTCAAATTCTCCGTCGAGGCGCGCGACAAGATGCTGCGCGGCGTCGACGTTCTCGCCAACGCGGTGAAGGTCACCCTCGGTCCGAAGGGCCGCAACGTGGTGCTCGAGAAGTCGTTCGGCGCTCCCCGCATCACCAAGGACGGCGTCACCGTCGCCAAGGAGATCGAGCTCGAGGACAAGTTCGAGAACATGGGCGCCCAGATGGTGCGCGAAGTCGCCTCCAAGTCCGCTGACGCGGCCGGCGACGGCACCACCACGGCGACCGTGCTCGCCCAGGCGATCGTGAAGGAAGGCGCCAAGTCGGTCGCCGCCGGCATGAACCCGATGGACCTGAAGCGCGGTATCGACCTCGCGGTCGAAGCCGTCGTGGCGGACCTCCAGAAGAACTCGAAGAAGGTCACCTCGAACGAGGAGATCGCCCAGGTCGGCACCATTTCGGCCAACGGCGATGCCGAGATCGGCAAGTTCCTCGCCGACGCCATGAAGAAGGTCGGCAACGAGGGCGTGATCACGGTCGAGGAAGCCAAGTCGCTCGAGACCGAGCTCGACGTCGTCGAGGGCATGCAGTTCGACCGCGGCTACATCTCGCCCTACTTCGTCACCAACGCCGACAAGATGCGCGTTGAGATGGACGACGCCTACATCCTGATCAACGAGAAGAAGCTCTCCTCGCTGAACGAGCTGCTGCCGCTGCTCGAGGCCGTGGTGCAGACCGGCAAGCCGCTGGTGATCGTCGCTGAAGACGTCGAAGGCGAAGCGCTTGCCACCCTCGTCGTCAACCGCCTGCGTGGCGGCCTGAAGGTCGCGGCCGTCAAGGCTCCGGGCTTCGGCGATCGCCGCAAGGCCATGCTGCAGGACATCGCGATCCTGACCGGCGGCCAGGCCATCTCGGAAGACCTCGGCATCAAGCTCGAGAACGTCACGCTGCAGATGCTCGGTCGCGCCAAGAAGGTGATGATCGACAAGGAAAACACCACGATCGTCAACGGCGCCGGCAAGAAGGCCGACATCGACGCCCGCGTTGCCCAGATCAAGGCGCAGATCGAGGAAACCACCTCGGACTACGACCGTGAGAAGCTGCAGGAGCGTCTCGCCAAGCTCGCAGGCGGCGTCGCGGTGATCCGCGTCGGCGGCGCGACCGAGGTCGAGGTGAAGGAGCGCAAGGACCGCGTTGATGACGCGATGCATGCGACCCGCGCGGCTGTCGAGGAAGGCATCGTCCCGGGCGGCGGCGTCGCCCTGCTCCGTGCCTCCGAGCAGCTCAAGGGCCTGCGCACCAAGAACGACGACCAGAAGACCGGCGTCGAGATCGTGCGCAAGGCGCTGTCGGCTCCGGCTCGCCAGATCGCGATCAACGCCGGTGAAGACGGCTCGGTGATCGTCGGCAAGATCCTGGAGAACAAGACCTACAATTACGGTTTCGACTCCCAGACCGGCGACTATGCCGATCTCGTCAAGAAGGGCATCATCGACCCGACCAAGGTCGTCCGCACCGCGATCCAGAACGCTGCCTCGGTTGCCGCGCTCCTGATCACCACGGAAGCGATGGTTGCCGAGCTGCCGAAGAAGAACGCCGGCGGCCCCGCGATGCCTCCGGGCGGCGGCATGGGCGGCATGGACTTCTAAGTCCAGCCTCTCCAAGGCAATTACGAAATGCAAAACCCCGGCAGCGATGCCGGGGTTTTTGTTTTGGGCACCCCACTGCGCACGTGTTGCAGCGCGCTCAATGTGCATGTTGTGCCCGAACTCGCGCTGGAGAAGGCACACCGCGGCTCACGGCGGTATTCACTTATGCACAGCACTCCCCATAAACATATGTTGGCTCGAGTTGACATTCGCAAAAAAATTGTTGGCGAGAGTCGCAAACCGAACCGACAGTCTCGACCTCGTCACGCACAGTAAGCTCGGGACAGGATCGAAGTTCACTCAAAAACCTGAATTGAGCGCGGAGCGTCAGCTCCCGCGACGCGGACAAGCGTTGCGGAGAATGCTTTCGCTTGAGAGCCGCCTGGAGAAGCGGGGCTCAACTCACATCGAGGATTCGTTTGAGGAGGGATCTGGCCGGTTGGAAGAAGCCCAGCGACGAGCATGCAGCCCCTACTGCCCGATGCTCCGTCAACCGCCGCAGGTGCGCGATGCCCCCAACTACCCCGCACCGGCCTGAGGCCAATCCAACCGGCCGGAGCTTTTCTGCAAGAGCAAAAAAACAATATGGGAGGGAGGCTCACATGGGCATGGTCATGGTCAAATGTCCGCAAACCGGACACGCGATTTCCACCGGAATCAAAACCGATCGCGAGAGCTTTCGACGCAGTACGGTGTTCTTCTCGCGGACCCCTTGCCCATTCTGCCGCGCCGATCACGCATGGTTTGCCGGGGACGCCTGGGTCGACGAGCCGAGCATCCGCGTGCGGCGACGCCGCAGCGCCGGTTCACCGGCTTGAAACCGGCCACCATTCCTGATGATCGCGATGGAGGGACACCATGGCGCATGCGCAGATCTCAACGGAAACGTCAGCCTGGCTGCTGCAGGCCAAGGACTTTCTCGATGAAGCACGACGGCTGAAGCCGGGCCCTGAGCGCAACGAGTTGCGCGAAACGGCGAAAGTGCTCCGCGAGATTGCGAAGTTCGAGACGGCATCCGCCCTCGCGCCGGGGCGTGATCGGCGGCCAGCCGGCTGATCGCGCCGGGAACGCGCTCAAACGGTGTCGTCCGCCTCGATTTCCGAGATGCGGGGATCGTCAGCCAGCGCCATACCTCGCGTTCGCGCCCTGTCACCCGAGAAGATCCCCTCGGCCTCAAGACGCATGACGCGATGGCATTCGCACGCCGTCGCCACCAGCCGCGCCCGGTCGATCTCGATCCGGCCTCGTTGATCGGACCTGATCGCACCGCGCTTGCGCAGATTGCGCATCAGCAACGTCACCGTTGTTCGCCGTACGCCAAGGATTTGCGACAGCGCCTGCTGGGTCAGCGGGAGGACGTCGCTGTCGACGCGCTCGCGAAGCTGGAGCAGCCAGCGCGCCATCCGCGCCTCGACCGGATGGAGGGCATTGCAGGCGGAGCCAAGCTGAAACTGGATCAGCATGGATCTGACGTGCTTTTGGATCGCCTGCCGGATCCCGGGACTGCGGCCAAAAGCGGCATGAAAGCGCGGCGCGGGGACCCGCGAGGCCATACCGGGCGCACGAACGACTGCGGTAATGCCGGACGGTGATGCTCCAAGCACCGAAAGGCTGCCCACGGCCCCTTCGCTTCCGACCACACCGGTCGCGACCGTCTGGCCATCCGCCATGTCGATCATCAACAAGATCGCCCCGCTGTGAGGAAAGAAGACGTAGTCGATCTCGTCGCCGGCGCGCGCCAGGACTGCATCCTGTTCGAGCGCAACGGTTTCCAGCTCGGGCCTCAGGAGGTCCAAATCCGCCGGCGACAGTGTTGCGAGAAGACGATTACGACTTCCGCCGGAAATGCTCACCTGCGGGAACTCGTGATGAAGGGTCGCACAGCAAACTCACTCGAACACAGGATTAACAACAAATTCCAAGCATTTGACCGCGCGGCGGAATTCCATGCGGCACCGTCTCGAAAGAGTTAGATGCAAATGCGCCGCCGGACGCAATAGCAAAATGCGCATCGCCGTTCCGTAAAACTTCGGGAACCCGAGAGTTCCAGTTTTCGGACTCGGCAAGGACTGCGCTCGACAGAGTGACCGCTCCAACGCGGCGCCGGTCAAGACGCGCGCGAGTGGCGGTCGGGCCGCCAATGCGCCTGCGTGAGCAGCTCCTTCGCCTCGTTGATTTCGGCAAGATCGAGCGTCGCATCGAAGCCGGCGAGCACCGGCGACAACAATTGAGACATCTCGTCTGCCCGGCCGCCGCGGCTGCAAAGACGCGCAAGCCCCAGCGCGCTGCGCAGCTCGAACGTCTTCGTCTGTTGCCTTCGGGCAATCTCGATGGCGTGGCGGAAGGCCTCCTCGGCGCCGGAAATGTCGCGGGTGTCGCGACGCGACCGCAGCTCACCCAGCACGCGGTATAGCTCGGCATCCAGCCAGTGCTGACCGGATTGCTCCGTCGCGTCGATCAGATCGTTGATGATGCCGAGTCCCGCCTCGACTTGCCCGGCCTCCGCGTTCGCCACCGCAATCTGCAATCCCCAGAAGGGATCACAGAGGTAGCAGTCGTTCTCGTGAAGCAATGTCCAGCCGCGTTGCATCTCCGCGAGACCTGCCGTCCGGTCGCCGGCGCGCCACTTCGCCAACCCATTGAGATAAGTGCCGGCGGCAACATACAGCGGCATCGTGTGATCCTGCGCCAGTCCGAGGGCAAGGATTGTCTCGGTCTGCCGCAACCGGCTGCCGCACAGCCCGTCGAAAACCGCCTTGTGCACCAGCGCATTGGCGCGCGCGAGCGCGCGCTGTTCCCCGGAGACGCTCACCGCTGCGCCCGCGAGCTGCCGGGCTCGATCGATCTCGCCACGAGGCCAAAGCACGAGCGCCAGAAATCTCATGATGACGAACGGCAGATCGAGCGTCGACGCCTTGAATGTTGCCGGATCCGGCTCGGTCGCATGGGCAGCGAACGCCTGTTCGAGATGGATGCCCGCGTTCAGGTAGTCGCCCGCGAACCACGAGGTCACCCCGCTGGTCCAGCGCGCGACGATCGTCGCCACCGGCGATTCCGGATGCCGCTCCGCCGCGCCCATGATGGCCTCCGCCAACTCCCGCATCGGCGCGAGCTCGCCATGGGTCAGGCAGGCGTTGAAAAGGCCCGACTGGATCGGCGCCAGTTCGATTGGATCATCGATGTCGGAAGCAAACCGCCGGGCACGCGTCCAGGCTGCCACGGTCTCGGGTGCGCTGTGCCCGAGACTGCCCCGCAGCGCCCGACCATAGGCGATTTGCAGATGGAGCCGGCCGATCATCCGATCCGGCTCGTCGGGCAGTTCGTCGGCGATGGCGACCGCCTTGCCGAGATGTGCGATCGCCTCGCGATAGGCCGAGCGCTTCAGCGCCTGCTGACCGGCTTTGCGCCACCACCCCAGCGCAGTCTGGCCGAGCCCCGCCTCGGTGAAATGATAGGCAACGACTTCCGGCTCGATCTCGGCGATCTCGGCAAACCTGGCGCGCAGCACATCGCCGATCTGCTTGTGGAGCAGTTGCCGGCGGCTCTTGAGCAAGCTCTCGTAGGCAGCTTCCTGAACCAACGCGTGCTTGAAGCTGTAGCTTGCATCCGGCGGCGTGCCCCGGCGCAACAGCAACTCCGCCTCTTCGAGCTGGGCGAGCGCCGCGGCAAGCGTCAGATCATCGCGCCCGGCCACGCTGCGCAGCAGCTCATATGAGAACTCACGGCCGATCGCCGCGCCGATCTGCGCCACCTCCTTGACCGGCGCAAGGCGGTCGAGCCGCGCCATCAGCGAGTCCTGCAGCGTCGCCGGGATCGCGAGCGGCGGCAGCGGATTGTCAAGGCGATAGCGCCCGGCATTCTCGACGAGCAGCCCCGACTCCATGACCATCTTGGTCAGTTCCTCGACGAACAGCGGGACACCATCCGTCCGCTCGACGATCTGTGCCATCATCTCGCCGGGCAGCAACCGACCGACGGTCACCTGCTCGATCAACGCGCGCGTGTCCTGCCGGTCGAGCCGATCGAGCCGCAACAGGTTGACATTGGCGAGCCCCGCCCACGGCGGTTCGAACTCGGGCCTGAACGTCATGAGCATGAGGATCGGCAGTCCCCTGATCCGGTCAACCGCGAGGTCGAGCAATTCGAGCGAGGTGGCGTCGGCCCAATGTATGTCTTCGCAGACGACAAGCACCGGCTGCTGCCGGGCAAGGCCCTCGAGCTGGTCGAGCAGCGCCGCGAATGTTTGCCGCCGCTGCTGCGCCGCGCTGAGGCCGAGCGGCGGATAGCGCTCACCGGTCGGGATCGACAGCAGCGCCGCGATCAGCGGCGTCACGGTGGGCACCTGCTTCGTCCCCAGCGCCAGCATGGCCTCGAGCTTGTCCAGCTTCTGCTCCGGCACATCCTCGGAGCGGATGCCGGCGGCGCGTTCGAGCTGGGCGACGAAAGGATGCAGCGCGCTGTTCGCGTGATAGGGCGAGCATTGATAGCGCACACGGCGGTACGTCTCGGGCACGAGACTGTCGGAGAGCATCGCCACGATGCGGGATTTGCCGATACCCGCCTCGCCCGATATCAGCACCGCCTGGCCCTGGCCCTGCCACGCCAGTTGCTGGCACGATAGCGCAAATTCGATCTCCGCCTTGCGGCCGACGAAGCCGATCGAGCGCGCGGTACGCACCGCCTCGAAACGGCTTTCCGATGCCGGCTCGCCTTCGACAGCCCACACCGCGATCGGCTCGGAGATGCCCTTGACCTCGCGGCGACCGAGGTTGCGAAGCGTGAACAGATTACCAAGCAGCCGGCGCGTCGAGGCGGCCACGACGACCACCCCCGGCTCCGCCAGACTCTGCAGCCGCGCCGCGATGTTCGGCGCATCGCCGACCAGCGCCTGCTCCTCCGATGCACCGCCGGAGACGAGGTCGCCGACCACGACGAGCCCGCTCGCAATCGCGATCCGCACCGCGACGCCCTCGTCCGCGCGGGTCTCAAGCTTGCCTATCGCGGCGATGACGTCGAGGCCGGCGCGCACCGCGCGCTCCGCATCATCTTCATGGGCACGCGGATAGCCGAAATATGCGAGGATCCCGTCGCCGATAAATCTGGCGACGACGCCATCATATGTCGCGATCACCCGCGCACAGGCCGCACGATAGGCGCGGATGACTTCCCACATGTCCTCGGGATCGAGACGCGCCGACAAGGCCGTCGAGCCGACCAGGTCGCAGAACATCACGGTGAGATGGCGGCGCTCGGCATCGTGCGACGAAACCGGCGCAGCGATCAGTTCGGCCTGATTGAGATCGGCGATCGCGCGCAGCATCTTGCGGCGATGGCCGAGCAGGACGCCGAGCCTGTCGAAGTCTTCATCCGTCAATTCCGGAAGAACACCTACGTCGATGCCGTTCTCGGCAAAACGCAGCGCGTATTGCCCAAGCCCCAGCTTCTCGAGCCATTCCGTAATCTGCTGCATTGGCTTCACCGACGGGTTGACGGCTGGCCGAATGGACCACGGCGGAATAGACGTTATCGCAATCCGTCCGGGGTGACACCTTCTGTTTCGCGGCAGCCCGCCCCGGGCCGGACACGCGAATTGCACCACGGCGGTGCCCCGTTACAGCCGTCTGCACGCTAACATTCGTACGAGCGTCGGCGGTTCGCCCCGGCAAAAACCGAAGGGCCGCCCGTGGGCGGCCCTTCTTGTTACGCGCTCTCGGGCGCCTTGAGGCGGACCAGCTTGGTCAGGAGCGCATCGAGGCCCTGGCCGTCGCCCGCGTGCAGGTCGATGCGGCCGACCTTCTCCACCAGACGCTCCAGCGACTCGAGCTCCTTGAGCCGCAGCAGCAGAGGGTTCTCCTCCATCAGCTTGGCAGTGTTCAGGAGCGAACGCGTCGCCGCGGTCTCCTCCTGGCGGCGGATCAGGTTGGCCTTCGCCACCCGCTCCGCCTCCACCACCTTGTTGACCAGCTCGCGGATCTCGCCGGGCAGGATCACGTCCTTCACGCCGAGCTCGGTCACCTCGACGCCTGAGTCCGCGACACGTCCGCGGACATAGTCGCGAAGCTCCTCGTCGAGCGCCGCCTTCGCAGACAGCACCTCGTCCAGCGTGCGGCCGGCCACCGCCTCGCGGATCGCGAACTGCACCAGACGGTACAGCCACGCATCCACGTCGGGCACCGTGGCCACGACCCGCTCGGGATCGACGATCCGGCGGAACGCGGTCAGCGTCACGCGCAGCGCGATGCGATCCTTGGTCAGCATCTCCTGCGCCGTGATCTCGATCGCCTGGGGACGCAGGTCGAGGCGCTTGACCTCGATCTTGCGGCCCGCGATCCAGAATGCGTGCCGGCCGGGCGCGAGCCGCTCGACCAGCTTGCCCTCGACGTTAAGCAGACCGGCCTCGTGGTTCTCGACCACCGCCTCGGTGATGACGCCGGCCCGGTTGGGCTGGATCATCGCGAGGTGCCGCGCGGTGACCCTGACATCGCTGGTCACGTCGATGTACTCGACCTCGACCGACGTCGCGACCTTCCAGTACACACGCGTCTGCCAAGGCGTCATCAGCTGCACGGGACGGCTGTCGAGGCTGACGATCGCGATCTCGTTCGCCTTGGTCTCGACCGCCTCGAACAGCTCGCCGGCCAGATCGGGCCGCGCGGCCTTGATCACCGCGTAACGGTCCGCGGGGAATTCGGTCCGCACGACGCTGAACAGCTCGGCCTTGAGCTGATGCAAGGGATCGAACAGGCGGTGACGTCCGGGCGCGAGCACGCGCTCCAGCCGGCCGTCGCGCGTCAGCAACGCGCGCTCGCCATCCTTCACCGTCAACTTGGTCGTCAGGAAATGCCAGGTCATGGCACGCCTCCATTGTTGCACTCGGGCCCATGGGCCGGAGAGCGGGTTTCAGTTTTGCAAAGGACGTGAGGACGCGAACGCGGCTTCCTGTCAGCCAAGCGGGCCGTGGCTTGAGCCTGCGCGATGACGGGCGCACGCGCGCGATCGCGCGACAGATACCGCGCGGCCGAGCGGAGCTACCCGGCATCAGCGCAGGCGGTATCCACCGCGGCGCAAAGCCGGTCTCACAGTGTCGATGTTCGGACGAAGAGCCTTGCGGCAGGACGGCCGGACTGCGACTGAAGCGCGCGTCCGGTCCCCTTCAGAGATATCAGCTTTTCAGGCTGAACGGAGCGCTTGGAGCGGGAGTTGAACCCGCGACATGATGATTCTGAGTCACCTGCTCTACCTAACTGAGCTATCCTTTGAGAGAAGATCGGATTCGAACCGGTACCTTCGGGTTTCAGCCCGACGCTCGCCCATGAGCTTCATTCTCGTGATCTTCATTTCGGCGGAACACGACACCGCAAAGCGGCACGCGCCGGTCGGGATCTCACGAGCCCGAACCCATGGCCGAAGCGAAGGAGCGGGCTAATAAACGAAGCACGTCCGGGTTGCAAGAGGGAAGCGTGTGATTTTTTCATGACGGGGGGCAGATCAACACCCCGCCCCCACCTCACCCACTCCGCGCAACGTCCTGGAAACAGCCGCGCAGCCAGTCGATGGTGACGCGCGTCGCCGCGTCGCGCTTGAGATGGCTTTGCACCAGAAGCCAGACGTCGCGCCGCTTCGGCAGCAGCGTGGCGCGCAGCCTGCGGTCGGTCAGCAGATCCACGCAACTATGCTCGGGCAGCACGCCGACCGCCTGATGCGACTGGATCAGCCTGTGGATGATGCGCACATTGTCGGTGACGCAGCGCGCGCGCAGCCGCTTCGCGCGCAGGAACTGCATTTCGGGAATCGCTCCGAGCTCGTCCGGATAGGCGCACGTCACCGCATCTTGCGCTGTTGTCGCGACCGGCTCGAAAAAATACAGCCTGACCTCGGCGAGTTTCGAGATCGCAAAGTCGCCCTTGTCGGGCTTGCGCAGGCGGATCGCGAGATCGGCTTCCCAGCGCGAGAATTTCACATTCTCGCTCGACGTCAGGAATTGCAGCGTGAGACCCGGATGGGCCCGCAGCAAATCCGCCGTGCGCGGCGCCAGCGCTTCCTCCGCGATCGCATTGGTGGAGGCGATGCGCAACCGGCCGACCGGCCCGGGCAGGCTTTCGCCGATCCGGCCGATCTCCTCGGCATGCGCGGCCATCGCCTGGATGTGCGCGAGCACCACGTCGCACTGCCGGGTCGGCTTGCGGACGCCGTCGGCGGCCTCGAACAGCCGCAAGCCCAGCGCGCGTTCGATCCGCGCCAGCCGGCGGCCGACGGTGGTCTCGTCGATGCGCAGCCGTGCGCTGGCGCCGGCATAGGTGCCCTCGTCCCTGACGGCTGCGATGATGCGAAGGTCGTCCCAGTTCATGGCCTCAGGCTACATCGCCCGCGACCTGCCTGCAATAATGCAGCCACCGGCTGCAATATCCCTGCATAACGGCAGGCCGCCCCACAGCTATATTTTCGGAAAGACCCATCCGCTGGAGATCTCACGACCATGACCGCAGCCAAGACCTTGATGCAGCTTGCCGGCATCGACCTCACCCCGCCCCGCCTCGGCGACAGCTGCCTGGTGCTGATCGACATCCAGAACGAATATCTCGCCGGCCCCCTGGCTCTGCCCGACGCCGGTCCCGCGATTGCGCGCGCGACCGCGTTGCTCGCGCGCGCGCGGGAAAGCGGCGCCAAAATCATCCACATCGCGCACAAGGGAGCGCCGGGCAGCCTGTTCGATCGCAACGCGGAGCGCGGCGCGATCGTCGCGCCGCTTCAGCCGCGGCCGGGCGAGATCGTGATCGAGAAGCAATTGCCGAACGCGTTCGCCGGCACCGAGCTGAACGCGCAGCTTGCCGCGACCGGCCGCAAGGAGTTGGTGCTCGCCGGCTTCATGACGCATATGTGCGTGAGCTCGACCGCGCGCGCCGCGCTCGATCTCGGCTTCCGCACCACCATCGACGCCGACAGCTGCGCCACCCGCGATTTGCCCGATGGCGTTGGTGGCACGATTGCCGCCAAGCTTATCCACGACGTCGCGCTCGCCGAACTGTCCGATCGCTTCGCGATCATCGCCCGCGGCAACGCGCTTGCCTGAGAGATCAGCCATGCTGCAGCTCTATTTCTCGCCGATGGCCTGCTCGCTCGCCAGCCGCATCGCACTGATGGAAGCCGGGATCGAGGCGCGCTACCACATGGTCCATCTCTGGACCAAGAAGGTGCTCGAGGACGATGGCGACTTCCACGCGGTCGCGCCGAAGGGCGCCGTGCCGGTGCTGGTGCTCGAGAACGGCGAGCAACTGACCGAGAGCGCGGCGGTGCTGCAATATATCGCGGACATCAAGCCCAAGCTCGGCCTCGCGCCACCGCCGGGCGATCCGGAGCGCTACCGGTTGCAGGAATGGCTGAGCTTCATCAGCACCGAGATCCACAAGGGATTCCTGTTTCCGACCTTCTGGTACAAGGACGAGGCATCGCTGGCCAAACCGCGCGCCAGGATCGGACAGACCCTAACGGTGCCGTCAGAGCATCTCGCGCACCGCGAATTTCTGGTCGGGGACCGCTTCACGGTGGCGGACGCGCACCTCGCCTGGGCCCTGCTGTTGCTCCGCTCCGCAGGTGTCGACGTCGCGCAGTGGCCGTCATTGGCGGCCTATCTCGCACGCATCCAGGCGCGGCCGCAGGTCAAGGCCGCGATCGGCATCGAGACACAGCTGTGGAAATCGCTCGCGGCGTGATCGCCGCGCGCCCCGGCGCTTTGGCTTATTACCTAAGCGTGATCATTTCGGAAAACCGCGGCGCAATTTCCGGATCATGCTCTACTGAAACGCGACCTCGGCGAAGCTGCGCAGCTTGCGCGAATGCAGCCGCTCGGATTCCTGCTGCTTGAGCCGCTCCAGCGCCTTCAGCCCGATCTGAAGGTGCTGGCCGACGCGCTGGCGGTAGAACTCGCTCGCCATGCCCGCGAGCTTGATCTCGCCATGCAGCGGCTTGTCGGAGACGCACAGCAGCGTGCCATAGGGGACGCGGAAGCGATAGCCGTTGGCGGCGATCGTCGCCGATTCCATGTCGAGCGCGATCGAGCGCGACTGCGACATCCGCCGGATCACCTGCGGCCCGCTGATCTCCCAGTTGCGGTTGTCGACGCTGGCGACCGTGCCGGTCCGCATCAGCCGCTTCAGCTCGAAGCCTGAGAGCCCGGTCACCTCGCCGACCGCCTCCTCGAGCGCGACCTGCATTTCCGCAAGCGCGGGGATCGGCACCCACAGCGGCAGCTCGTGATCGAGCACGTGATCCTCGCGGACATAACCGTGGGCGAGCACGTAGTCGCCGAGCCGCTGCGTATTCCGCAAGCCGGCGCAATGCCCGATCATCAGCCAGGCATGCGGCCGCAGCACCGCCACGTGATCGGTGATGTTGCGCGCGTTCGACGGACCGATCCCGATATTGATCAGGGTGATGCCGCGATAGCCGGGCTCGACCAGATGAAACGCCGGCATCTGCGGGACGCGCTCTGATGCGGTGCCCATGGTGCCGCCGCCGAGCCGCGCATTTTGCGTGATCACGTTGCCCGGTGCGACGAACGCCTCGATGTCCTGCTCGCCCGTAGCCAGACGCTGCAGGCTCGATTGCGCGAAGGCGTCGACATAGAACTGGTAGTTGGTGAAGATCACGAAATTCTGGAAGTGCTCCGGATCGGTGCCGGTGTAGTGATAGAGTCGGCGCAAGGAGTAATCGACCCGCGCGGCGCGGAACAGCGCCAATGGCTCCGGCGTGCCCGGCGTCAGCTCGAACGTTCCGTCGGCGATCGCATCGTCCATCGCGGCGAGATCCGGCGTATCGAAGATGTCGCGCAGCGATCGGGTGAACGCCGAGCTATCGGCAATCGTCAGTGCCGCCTCGATATTGATGTCGCGCCGGTAGGCGAAATGGATCGGAATCGGCTCGTTGGACTCGCCGATCTCGACCGCCACGCCATGGTTCTTGATCAAGAGCCCGATCTGCTCGGTGAGATAGGTGCGGAAAATATCCGGCCGCGTGATGCTGGTCTCATGAATGCCAGGCCCTGCGACGAAGCCATAGGCGAGCCGCGAATCGAGCCGGGCATGCGACGAGGTCGTGATGCGGACGAACGGATAATGCGCGCGCACCCGCGTGGTGATCACGGCGCCGTTGACATAGGCCTCGAAGCGATTGCGCAGGAAGCCGGTGTTGCGCTCGTAAATCTCTTCGAGGCGGGCAACCGCCGCCGCGGCATCGACGAACGCTTCGGTCGTGATCGGCGGCGGGGTTTCGATGGGGGGCGTCGGAGACATGTTCGCTTTGCACCAGATCCGTTGCCGAGCCGGGACTCGCTTTGGATCAGCGCAGTATAGCGACAATGGCCTCCAGTTCCAGATCGGTGCCGGTCGC
Organism: Bradyrhizobium mercantei; assembly: GCF_001982635.1. Lineage (GTDB taxonomy): Bacteria > Pseudomonadota > Alphaproteobacteria > Rhizobiales > Xanthobacteraceae > Bradyrhizobium > Bradyrhizobium mercantei. The sequence goes on from NZ_MKFI01000001.1 coordinate 996,705, forward strand.
GGCGCCCTACTTCGCCTCGCGCGGCGGCAGCGCGCAGATCTCGGACCGGGTCAGGAACCGGCGCTCGCGGCCATTGTCGAGCGAGAACATCCCGCCGCGGCCGGGAACGACGTCGATGATCAGGTCGGTGTGCTTCCAGACGTCATATTGCGAACCGCTGATGTAGAACGGTGCGCCGCCGATCTCGCCGAGCTTGACGTCGTGATCGCCGATCAGGAATTCGCCTTGCGGATAGCACATCGGCGACGAACCGTCGCAGCAGCCGCCGGACTGGTGAAACAGCACCGGCCCATGATCGGCCACGATCTCGGCGATCAGCTCCAGCGCAGCCGGCGTCGCGGTCACCTTGTCAGCCACCTCGGCCTCCGTGAAGGGGGCTCCGGCGGGACATCCCGCCGAAGCCTGTCGTCCGCGTCCCCTGAACGCGGGGCAGCCGGGATCTCAGAAGAAGCCAAGCTTCTTCGCGCTGTAGCTCACCAGCATGTTCTTGGTCTGCTGGTAATGGTCGAGCATCATCTTGTGGTTCTCACGGCCGACGCCGGACTGCTTGTAGCCGCCGAACGCCGCATGCGCCGGATAGGCGTGATAGCAGTTGGTCCAGACCCGGCCGGCCTGGATGGCGCGGCCGAAGCGGTAGCAGCGATTGGCATCGCGGCTCCAGACACCGGCGCCGAGGCCATAGAGCGTGTCGTTGGCGATCGAAAGCGCCTCTTCATCGGTCTTGAAGGTCGTGACCGACACCACCGGCCCAAAAATCTCCTCCTGGAACACGCGCATCTTGTTGTTGCCCTCGAACACGGTCGGCTTGACGTAATAGCCGCCCGACAGTCCGCCACCGAGATTGTTGCGCTCGCCGCCGGCCAGAACCTTGGCGCCCTCCTTCTTGCCGATGTCGATATAGGACAGGATCTTCTCGAGCTGCTCGGAGGAGGCCTGCGCGCCGATCATGGTGGATGGGTCGAGCGGGCTGCCCTGCGTGATCGCGGCCACGCGCTTCAGCGCGCGCTCCATGAAGCGGTCGTAGATCGATTCATGGATCAGGGCCCGGCTCGGACAGGTGCAGACCTCGCCCTGGTTGAGCGCGAACATCACAAAGCCTTCGATCGCCTTGTCGAAGAAATCGTCGTCGTCGGCGCAGACATCCTTGAAGAAGATGTTCGGCGACTTGCCGCCGAGTTCAAGCGTCACCGGGATCAGGTTCTGCGAGGCGTATTGCATGATCAGCCGGCCGGTCGTGGTCTCGCCGGTGAAGGCGATCTTGGCGATCCGGTTCGACGAGGCGAGCGGTTTGCCGGCTTCGAGGCCAAAGCCGTTGACGACGTTGAGCACGCCCTTGGGCAGGAGATCGCCGACCAGTTCGAGCAACGTCATGATCGACGCCGGGGTCTGCTCGGCCGGCTTGAGCACGACGCAGTTGCCGGCGGCGAGCGCCGGCGCGAGCTTCCAGACCGCCATCAGGATCGGGAAATTCCAGGGAATGATCTGCCCGACCACGCCGAGCGGCTCGTGGAAGTGATAGGCGACGGTGTCATGGTCGATCTCGGAGATCGAGCCCTCTTGACCGCGGATCGCGCTGGCGAAATAGCGGAAGTGGTCGATCGCGAGCGGCAGGTCGGCGGCCATGGTCTCGCGGATCGGCTTGCCGTTGTCCCAGGTCTCGGCGGTGGCGAGCTTCTCGAGATTGGTCTCCATCCGATCGGCGATCCTGTTGAGGATCAGCGAACGCTCGGCGACGCTGGTCTTGCCCCAGGCGTCCTTGGCGGCATGCGCGGCATCGAGCGCGGCCTCGATGTCGGCGGCATCCGACCGCGGGATCTCGCAGATCGGAAGTCCAGTCACCGGCGAGACGTTGTCGAAATATTTTCCGGAATGGGGCTCGCGCCATTCGCCGCCGATGAAATTGCCGTAACGCTTGGCAAACGGCGCCTTGAGCACGGACTGCATGTCAACCTTGTTCATGTGTTCCTCCGTTGGCACGCCGATGCACACGGCGTTGGGCCGGAACGCTCGGCCAAATCAGGCGGACAGAACAGGGGCCGACCCCAACGGCCGCAGGGGAACTGTCGCAAATCTGAGACAGAGTGCGCCGCAAATTGGCACCGGCGCAGCGGTGCTCCGGACGCCGGTTTGAGCCTGGTGAAATGCCCTAGGGCATGATGGGATTGGGTTGAGCTGCAACGGCGTCGAAAGTTCACCTCTCCCTTGGGAGAGGTCGATTTGCGCAGCAAATCGGGTGAGGGGTAACGGTCGATCGAGGGAGCAAGAGCCCTCACCCGGATTGCTTCGCAATCCGACCTCTCCCCGCCGGGGAGAGGTGAACTGAGACTGCGCCAAGCCGATTCAATCAATACTCATCCTGCCCTAGCGGTGCAGGCCGAGCTGCTTCAGCTTGCGGTGCAACGTGGCGCGGGACATGTCGAGATCCCTGGCGGCTTTCGACACGTTGCCGCCGGCGCGTGCCAGCGCGCGCTGCAATGCTGCACGTTCCGCGGCAGCCAGGCCGCCATCCTCGCGCGTCTCGCCGATCAGATCAGCCGCCGGCAATGGCCGCGCCAGCGACGCCGCGTTGAGGCCGAGCGCGCGCCGCGCCGCCCGCGTCGCACCGATCACGAGGTCGTCGCGATCGACCGCCAGCAGCGAGTTGACGGCGCGCTCGCTTCGCGGCGTCAGCAGGATCCGCGCATCGGGAAACGCCCGGCGAAAATTCTCGGCCTCGATCGCGCGCGCGGCGTCGGTGACCGTGGTCGCGATCAGCCGGGAAAATCCTTCGGTGAGGTCCGCCCGGCAGGACGAGACATCGAGGGCAGCGGCAAGCTCGCCATGCTCGTCGAAGATCGGCGCGGTGGTGCAGAACAGAGCGGAATTGCGGGTGAAGAAGTGCTGCTCGCGGTCGATCGACAGCGCACGTTTCTCGACGATGCAGGTGCCGATGCCATTGGTGCCCTCGTACTTCTCGCTCCAGACCGCACCGGTCCACAGCCCCCAGGCGTCGAAGGTCGCGTCATCGGCACCCGCGCCGCGCCGGTCGACGACGACGCCGTCGCGGTCCGCGAGCAGCACCGAACAGCCGACGCCGCCCACGGCCAGGAACAGCCGGTCGAGCGTGCTCTGTGCGACTTTCAGGAATTCACCGAGGCGCTGCTGTGCGGCGGCGATTTCAGCCTGGCCGAGACGATGCGACGGCAGGCGGCTCGCCGGATCGAGCGCATGCAGATGGCCGGAGCGACGCCACGACGCCGACAGCTCGGATGGCGCTCCGCCTCCGGCCAGCACGTCGAGAACCTTGTCCGTGTGCATGACGCCTGGCGACCGGCTCATGCTCTCCTCCCCTGCTCCGCGGGTTCTACAGACCCTCGGGAGCGCGGCGCGTTGGCCCTGGCATCCTTGTATGCCGGAGAATATAGCGCTCCACGCAGCCTTTCAAGGGAACGGCACACCGACCTTCGGACAGGAACCTGGACTTCGTCGCGCGGCTCGCGGGCGTGAGTCCACGCCCTCGCGCAGAATGCGCCTACTGAATCCGCGCCAGCACCGCGAGGCGGCGGATGCCTTTGTTGCGGTAGGCGTCGAGGAACGCGTAATAGTCCTTGAACGAGACGCAACCGTTGGAGTCGCCGTTCGGGCCGAGCATGAAGGTGTGCGCGAGCAGGCCGACGCGGTTGAAGATCTTGCCCTCGCCGCCGATCGGATTGAGCCGCAGCGCCGGCACGCCGTGGAACAGCGCCTCGCGCGGCTTCAGCTCGTAAATGTGCGGCGGCGTCACACCGACCATCTTCAGATGCGAGGACCGGGGATCGTCGAGCCTGGAGCCGAGGCCCGAATGCGCCTCGAGGCGGGTGCCGTCGGGCAGGTACACGGTCCTGGCCGAGATGTCGTACACCGCGGTCTGGCGGTCATAGGGCGGCGAGCCGCCGAGCATCGGGTTCTGGTCCAGCGTCGAGGGGATGCTGCCGGTCACATTGGCGTCGGCCGAGGCAAACGACAGCAGTCCGCCGCTCGACTCGCGCTTGCCCCACAGCTTCTCGACCATGGTGTGCCGCTCGTTCGAGGCGATCGACATCACCGCGGCCTTGGCGCGCGCGGCCATGTCGCGAACGCCGCCGGATTTCGCTGCCTGCTTGGCCTCGGCGGGCTTCGCCTCGGGTGCCTTCGCCTCAGGAGTCTGAACATTGGCGGTGGGGTCGTTGAGCGCCACCTTCAGATTGGCGGCGGCCTGCTTCTTCGCGGCCTCGACCGACTTCGGCGCCGGCAACGGCTTCGATGTCTCGGCAAGCTCTGCTGAGGCGACCGCCCTCGCCGCTTCGGTGCCCCTGGGCGCGGCGGCTTGTTTGATCGGGTCGATCTGCGATGCGGCGTCGGCCACGACACTCGACGCCACGCCCTCAGGCGAGGCCGCCGCAAACCGATCGTTAAACATAAGCGAAGCCGCCGGAGCTTCCGACTTCGCGACCTCGGTCTTTGCGGGCGCCACAGGCGCCGGCGTCAGGGACGCGAACACCTCGTTGAATGCGGGTGCCGGCCGCGCTGCGACCGCCACGGGCCGCTTCGCCACCGGCGCATCAAACGACGCATTGCCGACCGACGGAAAGACGCTCGCCGCGAAGATGTTGGCGTAGACGGTCCAGGCGCAGCCGAGAACCAGAGCCGCGACCGCGGCGCTGCCAAAGAAATGCTGCGGAAGGATTTTTCGGGATGATTTCTTGCGGCTCGGCGCCCCAAGAACATACGCACTCGCACTCGTACCCATACGCCCGACGCTCAAAACAGGTCCACCTTTGTCCCCACACTGGATCTGCCGAACGATGTCTCGGCGTAACCGTAGCGCAGGGGGCACAGACGGCCATTAAGGCGACTTTTAGTTAAATGCCGCTTAACTGGGCGCATCCCCTGCAGCGCGGGAAGTGCCTGTGGCGTAGGGCTTTTTTAAGATGACATTGGACCGCCAAAGGGGCTTTTTTGTCCCATTGCGGGACATTCCGGCATGCCGCTTTGGCGCGGCATGCCGGAATAAATTCAGGAGAGAATTTCCTTGCCGATCGCCCCGTAATGACGCGGGGATCGCGCAAAAACCATCTCCTCAATAGCTCAGCTTCGGATACCAGTCCGTGCCGCGGCCCTCGCGCGTGGTGTCGAGCAAGGTCCACAGCGGATCCATGTCCGGCGCGCCGCGCGGGTCCTGGCCGGGATCCATCGTGCCTCCGCCCATTTCGCCTCCCCAGAAATGCCGGATCGTGCCGTTGTGGCGGGTGAAGACATTGTAGCCGGGCAAGTCGGCGTCATCCTTGTTGACGTAGTCGCGCGTGTAGTCGCCCGACGGATCCGAGTAGATCCTGTGACGGGTCCAGCCGCGCGCTTTTTTCGCCTCGATCAATCGTGCGATCGGCGAGCGCGCCGTGAACACGAACGACACGCGCTGCTCGATATCGGGCAGCTTCTCTTCCCATGTGCTCATGAATGACGTGCACATCGGGCACGGCTTCTCGCGCTGCGGGCCGAACATGTAGCTGTAGACGATCAGCGTCTGCTTGTTGCCGAAGAGATCGGCGAGCGACGCCGCGCCGGACTCGCCGGTAAACTGATAGGCCTTGGTCACCTCGCCGCCCGGCGGCAAGGCGCGGCGCAGCTCGGCGACGCGCTCGATATGGCGGCGCAGCTCGATCTCCTCGACGAGCAGCGCCTGGCGCGCCCGGCGATATTCGGCGCTCTCGTTGGGAACGCGCCTGAGATTGGTCGCGGCGAGCTCGGCGGCGGGCTTGAGGACGGAACTGGTCATGGTTGGAACCTCGCGTGGTTGACGGGCTCCCTGGAAGACGAGCCGGACGGGGACGGTCCGACATCCAACGGCTGCGATTTACTGGAGTTCCGGCGGCGGCGAACGGTCGAAGACCTCGCCCTTTGCACCTTCCAGCAGCTCGAGCACGTAGGTCTCGACGATCAACGGCCCGCGCATGCGCCTGGCCTCGGCCACCGTTTCGACATGGGCGAAATTGTCGCGCACCGAGGCCGGCATCGCCTGATCGACCTCATGCACATACAACAGCTTGCCGGACAGCTGCGCCGGACTCGGCTCTGACATGTTGACCCAGCGAATGCGCTGGCCCTGCTGGGCGACGCAGGTGCCCTTGGGCAGATAGAAGGCCAGCCAGCCGGTGGTGCCGTAATCCGGCGCCAGCACGCAAGCGGCGCCGCTGCGCACACGCGCCGCCTCGATCTCGCCGGCGAGCTCCGGCCAGCCGACCCCGACGCTGCGCACGGTGGCGTCGCGGCGGTAGCCCGAGAGCATGCCGGTGTTGGCCTGCACGATCAGCAGCGCGAACAGCACGACGCCGGTGGGCGCCGCCCAGCGGCGGCAGAAATCGATCGTGCGCTGCTCGCGCGGCGCCCACTGCACCTGGATCGCGGCGACCGCGGCCGCCACCGCAAAGGCGGGATAGACCGGCGCGAACCAGTTGGCCTCGACCCGCGCATGCAGCGCGTGCCAGGTGAAGTAGACCACGATGGTCCAGAACATCGTATTGATCAGCACGCGCGCGGCCATCGCGCCGTCGCGGCGCCGGGAGAGCGCGTAGAGCCCCATGACGCCGAGGATGAAGACCAGCGGCGTTGCGAACGCAAACTGCGTCGGGATCAGCTCGGCGATGTAGGTCGGGCGGAAATCCTCGATCCGGGCGCGGCCCATCTGCTTGATGAAGGACACCCATTGGTGATCGGCGTTCCAGAGGATGACCGGCGCGAACAGGCCGGCCGCAACCAGGCCGCCGAGATAGAGCCAGGGCGAGAGATACCAGCGCCGCAGCTTCGGCACCGCCGCGAGCCAGATCAGGATCGCCGGACCAAAGAACAGCGCGGTGTATTTCGACAGCAGCGCCGCGCCGGCGCTGGCGCCGACCGCGAGCCACCAGGCGCCGCGGCCGCTCTCCAGCACCTTGGCGAGCGCGTACAGCAGCAGGCTCGCCGCAACCAGTAGCGGCGAATCCGGCGTCACGATCAGCGTGCCGACGGCGGCCATCAGCGTGACATTGAGCAGGATCGCGGCACTTGCCGCGACGCGCGGGCCGCCGAACAGGATCTCGGCAGTCCGGTAGACCGCCCAGCTCATCGGCAGCGCAAGCAGGATCGACACCAGCCGCACGCCGAACGGCGTGTCGCCTGCGATCATGGTGCCGAGCCGGATCACGATTGCCACCATCGGCGGATGGTCGTAATAGCCGCCCGCGAGCGACTTCGACCACATCCAATAATAGGCTTCGTCGAAGGTCAGCGGCGTCCATGCGGCGGCGGCCAGCCGCAGCACCACGAGCGCGCACACCGCAAGGGCGGTGTTCCGCGCCAGCCGCGCCTCGTTCGGGTTCATGCCACCGTCATCGCTTGCGCCAGACGAACAGCCCGGACATCGCGTAGTTCCACACCACGCCCATCAGCGCGCCGGCGGCGCCCGCAAGCCACCAGATCGGCTCCTGGTCGTAGACCGAAAACGCGACGCCGACATTGGCGAGCAGGCCGACGCTGCAGACCAGATAGAACAGCAGCAGGCCGCGCAGAATGCCAAAACCCTTCAGGCGCTGGTCGCGATAGGTCAGGAAATTGTTGAGGATGAAGTTGCTGGTCATGGCGACGATCGCGCCGGAGGCCTGGGCCTCCGGGAATGGCGCCTTGAACAGCTCCAGCGCGATGAACAGCACCATGAGATGCACCAGCAGGCCGAGCCCGCCGACGGCCGCGAACAGGATGAAGCGCAGCGAGATCAGATCATTGGTCAGCTTCGCGAGCACCAGGCCGAGGAAGTCGAGCGCGACCATCGAGTCGAGCTTGCTCTCGCCGTGCTGGCGGGCCCCGAACGTGTAGGGAATTTCAACCGCGCGCAGCTTGCCGTCCGCCGTCGCCACCACGTCGAGCAGGATCTTGAAGCCCTGCGTCGACAGCTGCGGCGCGAGCTGCTCGAAACGATCGCGGCGGATCATGAAGAAGCCGCTCATGGGGTCGGCGATCTCGACCTTCAGCGCGCGGCGCGCGATCTCGGTCGCGAACGCGCTGGCGCCGGCGCGCTGCTTGTTGAAGCCGTCGGCCTTGTAGCCCTCGATGTAGCGGCTGCCGACCACGAGCTCGGCCTCGCCGCTCTGCAACAGCGCCAGCATCTTCGGGAGCTGGCTCTCGTCGTGCTGCAGGTCCGCATCCATCACGGCGGCATAGGGCGCGCTCGATGCCAGGATGCCCTCGATGCAGGCGCCGGACAGGCCGCGCCGGCCGATCCGGCGGATACAGCGGACGCGGGAATCCTTCCGCGCCAGCGCGCGCACCACGTCCCAGGTTCCGTCGGGCGAATTGTCGTCGACGAAGATGATTTCCCAGGACACGTCCTTCAGGATCGCGTCGAGCCGGCGGTAGAGCACCGTGACGTTGTCGCGTTCGTTGAAGGTCGGGACAACCACCGAGAGCTGCGGCAAGTTTGCTGCCTGCAATGCGGCTTCGGGGCCTGGCTTGATGGCTTCGTTCATGAGCGCCAGCGTATAGCCGCAGCCTCCCCCGCTGCCAAGGCGGGCCGGCCGAAACGCTCTCTCGGGAAGCGGGAAAACGGGGCAAAAACACCCCTCAAAATGCCAACGACCACGAACAAGGGCGCGCGTACATCCGGCGCAGCCAAATTGTCGTGGTCGTCCCAGCGCCGGAGCCCTGAAGCTGCAACGTCGCCGTTAGAGACCAGATAGGAACCCCTCAGGCGGTCCGCAAGGGGCAGATGGCGCTAGTTGTTCGGGACTTCCCGGATCACCGGGCCGCGGGGCACCGGGGCCGCCGGCGCGGCCTCGGCGGGAGCCGCCTGCGGCTGCGCCGCGGCAGGCTGGGTCGGATTGCGGAGCTGGCTCGGCGACGGCCCATAGATGAACGCCGCCGCCAGCGCGATGGCTGCGACCAGTGCGCCCAAAAAACCTGCCGTCGATCGTGAATTCATCCCGATGATCCCCTCGCCTGCGCGGATTGATATCAAAAATCGGCCGGCCGCAACAGGATTCGGGAACCTATTTCGCCGCGGCCTTGCGCCGGGTGAAGGCGGTCACGATGTCCTTCTGCGCCAGCTCGATCGCGCGGTTGGCGGTCGTCAGATTGGCGTCGGCATCCTGTTTCGGAAATTGCAGCGACAGGAAGTCGATCAGCGACACCCGGAAGTTCTGCCGCTCCGAGGGACAGACATTGGCGATCAGCGAGATGAACTCCTGATCGGACATCGCCTTGTTGCTGTCGCGGGGATATTCGCGGGCGAGACAATTCCAGTAGGCATCGCGGCCGGTGATCGCGAGCTTGTGCGCGTCGTCGACCTCGTCGGCCATTGCAGCGAACGATATGGCGGCGGAGGACGTGATCAAGAGGGCGGCCGCAACCAGCATGCGCATTGTTGTTCTCCCGTTTTTCGGCATCCTAGCCAACACCGGCAACCACGATAAGCACCGCCGCGCAAATCTGGCAAACTGGCCAATCACGATTATTTTGACTACTCTCGCTTCCTGTTCCCTCCCCTCACGATGAGTGCAGTCGTGGCCAAAGCTCCCCCCAAGGCGACCAAGACCGACGCAAAAACAACCAAGACGGACGCAGGCAACATCTATATCGGCATCGGCGGCTGGACCTTCGAGCCGTGGCGCGGGGTGTTCTATCCGGACAAGCTCGCGCAATCGAAAGAGCTGTCCTACGCCGCCTCCAAGCTGACCTCGATCGAGATCAACGGCACCTATTACGGATCGCAGAAGCCGGAGAGCTTCCGCAAATGGGCAGCCGAAGTGCCCGACGGCTTCATCTTCTCGCTGAAGGGTCCGCGCTTCGCCACCAACCGCCGCGTGCTCGCCGAGGCCGGCGATTCGGTGAAGCGGTTCTATGATTCGGGTGTGCTGGAGCTGCGTGACCGGCTCGGCCCGGTGCTCTGGCAGTTCGCGCCGACCAAGAAGTTCGACGGCGCCGATTTCGGCAAGTTCCTCGAGCTGCTGCCGCGCAAGCTCGATGGCCGTGTGCTGCGCCATGTCGTCGAGGTGCGCCATGACAGCTTTTGCGTACCCGAATTCATCACCCTCATTCGCGAGCACGAAGTGCCGGTGGTGTTCGCCGAGCACGGCAAGTATCCGGCGATCGCCGACGTCGCGAGCGACTTCGTCTATGCCCGGCTGCAAAAGGGCAATGACGAATTGAAGACCTGCTATCCGCCGAAGCAGCTCGACGCCTGGGCCAGGCGCTTGCAGGACTGGGCCGGCGGCGGCGAGCCGGACGACCTGCCGAAGGTCGACAAGACTGCGCCGAAAAAGGCCCCGCGCGACGTGTTCGCCTACGTGATCCACGAGGGCAAGATCCGCGCGCCCGCGGGCGCGATGGAATTGATCGAACGGGTGAAGTAGGGACAACCGATGGCGAGGGCGAAAAAGCTGTTCACCATCGGCTACGAGCAGACGCCGTCGAAGGCGGTGCTCGACGAACTCCAGCATGCCGGCGTCAAGCTCCTGGTCGACGTCCGCGCGGTGGCCTCCTCGCGCCGCCCGGGCTTCTCCAAGAGCCAGCTCGCCGCGGGCCTCGACGAGCGCGGCATCGGCTACGTCCACCTCCGCGGCCTGGGCACGCCGAAGAGCGGACGGGAGGCGGCGCGCAGCGGGCAATATGCGCTGCTGCACAAGATCTATTCGGCGCACTTGAAGACGGCGCAGGCCAAGGAGGAGCTCGACGAGCTGTCGGCACTGGTCACGAAATCCGGCCCGGTCTGCATCCTCTGCTACGAGCGCGACCACGAGCACTGCCACCGCCGCTGGATCGCCGAGATCATCGAGGAGCGCGACGGAGTCAGGATCGAGAACCTCGCCGCGCCGCAGGTCTAGCTTCGGACCTAGCCGCCTTCGCCCGGCACGCTGATCGTGCCTTCCATCATCTTCACGCAACCGCCGCCGACACGCACCGATGTGATGGCGCCGGCCTGCTTCTGCACCCGCGTCAGCAACAGGCTCGGCCGGCCCATGTCGACGCCCTGCCCGATCCGCAGCCGCAACTCGCCGTCGCGCGCGGGATCGATGTCGGCAAGGAGCGCCGCGCAAGCCGCAGTCGCGCTGCCGGTGGCAGGGTCCTCGGACAGCCCGCTCGCGCCGGGATGGAACATGCGTGCCTGCAGGTCGAGCGGTTGCTCGCTCGCCGGCACGTCGCGGGTGTAGAAATAGACGACGTCGCGGCCGATCTCGGCCAGCGCCTTCGCGAACGCCGCAGCATCGGGCCGCGCCCGCTTCAGCGCCTCGCGCGAGGCGATCTCCACCACCAGGAACGGCAGGCCGACCGAGACGACCTGCGGCACATGCCGATCGGTCTTCACGTCATCGGCCGACAGCGACAGGCACGCGGCGGCAACGGCCGCGCTCACCTCATTGGTCCGCTGCAACGCCTGCGGCGCGGTCAGCTCGGCGCCAATCACCCTGCCGCCATCGGACAGGATCGCGACCGGCACGAGGCCGGCCTTCTCCTCGAACCGCAGCTGCTCCGGCGGCTTCGCCGCAAGGCTCGCCAGCACGAAAGCGGTACCGACATTGGGATGACCGGCGAACGGGATTTCCGAGCGCACCGTGAAGATGCGAACGTTGGCATCGTTGGCCTTGTCCTGCGGCGGCAGCACGAAGGTCGTCTCGGAATAGTTGAACTCGGTCGCGATCGCCTGCATCTCTTCGGTCGACAATCCCTGGGCGTCGAGCACCACGCCGAGCGGGTTGCCGCCGAAGGCGCGGTCGGTGAAAACGTCGACGGTGATATAGCGCCGCTGCATTGTGCTTGTCCTTGTGCTCCGGTCACCCGCGACCGATGACGCATCGTAGCACAGCCGCAACGACGCCCTTCAGAACACTCGGTACAATCGCACGCGAGCCAGACACGTGAGCTAGAATCGAAACAGCGCGCGCGGCGACGCAAGCACGCGCGCGCGCTCATCGGCGTCGGTGACGAGCTCGTCGAGGAATTTGCGGTTCTTCGCGTAATTCTGCGTCGTCTCGAACTGCGTGTGCGGCCAGTCGCTGCCCCACAGCAGCCGGTCGACGCCGTAGGCATTGCGCAGCAGCGGATAGGCCTGCTTCGCGAATGCCTCGCCGTTGGGACCGTTGCGATAGGGTGCCGAAATCTTGACCCAGACATTTCGCGTCGCGCCGAGCTTGAGCACCGACTGGAATCCGGGATCGTCGATGCCGAGCTTCGGATCGGGCAAGGCGAAATGATCGAGCACGACCTTGACGCCCTGGTCGAGCAGCGTTGGCGCGAGCCTCGCAAGGTCCGTCGCGTTGCGCTGGATCTCGACCTGCCAGTCGAGCGTCCTGATCTGCGCCAGCAGCGCCGTCCACTCGCCCGAGGCCAGATCGGGCAGCTTCTGCCCGACCAGATTGAGCCGGATGCCGGCCACGCCGGCGCGATCGAGCTCACGAAGCTCCTCGGCTCCGACCGTGGGATCAACCACCGCGATGCCGCGCAGGCGGCCGCCCGCCGCCTTCAGGCATTCGACCAGATAGGAATTGTCGGTGCCGAGAAAGCTCGGCTGCACCAGCACGCCGTTGGTGATGCCGTTCTGGTCGAGCTGTTGCAGATAGAGCGCGAGCGGCGCGTCGTAGTCCGGCGCGTAGCGGCGGCCCGGCGCGAGCTTCAGCCCGCGATGGAAGACATGGGCGTGGGTATCGATCACGAGCTTCGGCACCTCAGCCCTCACTTTGCCCGTCAATCCGCCGGCCGACAGCGCGGCCGCCACTCCCGCGGCGAACTGGCGCCGCGTCAATCCGTGTTCGTACGATGTCATGATTATTCCTCGTCATCACGCGCGCGTGGCGGCGGCCTGCTCGAAAACCTTGCCGCGGGTTTCCGGCAGCATCAGCACCGCGAGCAGCACCAGCGAATAGGCGAACGCGGCGTCGATCCCGATCGCCGCCCCGAGGCCGATGTGATCGCTGAGATAGCCGACCAGGAAGGGAAACGCCGCGGAGACGATGCGGCCGAAATTGTAGCAGAAGCCGACGCCGGTGCCGCGCACGCCGGCCGGATACAGCTCGCTGAACAGCGCCGCCATGCTGGCGGGAATGCCGGCCGAGAAGAAGCCGAGCGGGAAGCCGAGCACCAGCATCTGCGAGTTGGACAGCGGCGCGAAGATGTAGACCAGCACCGTGACGACGCAGGCGGCGGCGAACAGCGTCACGTTGGCGCGCCGCCCGATCCGGTCGCTGATGATGCCCGAAGCCACGCAACCGCAGAAGAAGGCTATGATGATCACGGCGAGATAGGCGCTGGAGCCGAGCACCGAGAGATGCCGCACCTCGCGCAGATAGGTCGGCAGGAACGTCGTCAGCGCCGCATAGCCGCCATGGGCGCCGATGCCGAACAGGCCGCCGATCAAGGTCGAGCGCAGCACGTCGCGGTGGAAGATGCCGGCGAGCGTTACGAAGAACGGCGGTTCGGCTGCGCGCGACGCGGCCCGCGGTGGCTCCTTCAGGCCGCGGCGGATGTAGAGGATCAACAGCGCCGGGATCAGCCCGACCGCGAACAGCATGCGCCAGGCGATGTCGGCCGGCGCATAGGTAAACACCAAGGCCGAGAGCAGCACCGCGGCGCCCCAGCCGACCGCCCAGGCGCTCTGCACGGCGCCGAGCGCCTTGCCGCGATGCTCGGCGCGAATGATCTCGGCCATCAGCACCGCGCCGCAGGCCCATTCGGCGCCGAAGCCTATGCCTTGAATGGCCTTCAGCACCAGGAGCTGGCTGTAGTTCATCGCAAACGCACAGGCGAAGGTCGCGAGCGCAAAGGTCGCCACCGTGATCTGCAACGCCTTCACCCGCCCGAAGCGATCGCCGAGCGCGCCGCCGAGCCAGCCGCCGAACGCCCCGAAGAACAGCGTGACCGAGCCGAGCAGACCGGCGTCGGCCTTGCTGATCCCGAACGCGGTGATCAGCGCCGGTATAGCCAGGCTGAACATCTGGACGTCGAGCGCATCTAACCCCCAGCCGCCGAAGCTTGCCCAGAAGGTGCGCCGTTCGAGCGGCGAGCATTCGCTGTACCAGTTCACCATCATTCCTCCCTGAAATGTCTTGTGTTGTTTTATTTGCTTGCCGCGGTCATCTGATCTCGGCGTGGTAGCGGAAGCGATCCGCCGGCCCGCGCGAGCGGCGCCATTCGATCGGCCGCCGCTCCAGATCGAAGGCAAGGCGCTCGATCACGATCAGCGGCGCGTTGGCCTTGAGCCGCAGCAGCCGCGATTGCATCTCGGTCGCGATCTCGACGGTGAGGATTTCATCGGCCGAGACCACGACCTGGCCGCAGCGGTCCTCGTAGAGCGGATACAGCAAGTCGCCGAACTCGGCGATGTCGAGCGCAAGGATCGCCTCGAAGCGCGATCTCTCGAGCCAGATCTCCTCGGCGAGCAGCGGCACCTCGTCGATCAGCCGCAGCCGCGACAGGCTGATGACGGGCTCGCCGACGGCGATGCGCAACGCCGAGGCCACCGCTGACGGCGCCGGCATCGCCTTGCGCCGCAGGATGCGGCTTCGCGGCACGCGGCGCTCGCCGCTCTCGGACTGGAAGCGGAAGAAGCGGAACAGCGAGGAATTGAAGCGCGCACGCCGCACGAAGGTGCCGCGGCCCTGCTGGCGCTCCAGCACGCCGTCGCTGACGAGCTGATCGATCGCCTTGCGCACGGTGCCGATCGCGACGCCGTAATGCGCGCCGAGCTCGGCCTCCGAGGGGATCAGGTCCCCGGGACGCCATTCATTGCGGTTGATGCGCGCGGCGAGGTCGTCGCGGAGACGCTGGTAGCGCGGCAGGCGGTCGTCGAGGGGTGAATTCATATAGTCATCTATATGAGTATATGACAGCGCGTCAATCGCTACTTTTATACCTCCAATCACAGATTGCTGCCGCCTACCCCAATTGCCAGACCGGCACCGGGTGCTCGTAACCCCGCACCGGGATCTCGCCGCGCGAGACGGCGTCCGTACAGTCGTCGCCGAGCGCATCGCGGACGGCCGACGAAATCAGGAATTGCGAGCCAAGGTCCTTGTTGAGCGCCTCGAGCCGTGCGGCAAAGTTCACGGTGTCGCCGATCACCGTGTATTCCTTGCGCCGCGGCGAGCCGATATTGCCGGCGACGACCTCGCCGATATGGATGCCGATGCCGATGCGCAGCGGCCAGCTCGACGCCGCGTTGGCGCGCTCATTGGCCGCCAGCATCTCGCGTGCGGCGGCGACCGCCTGATGCGCAGCGTCGCCGGTCTCGAACGGCGCGCCGAACAGCGCGAGAAAGCCGTCACCCAAGAACTTGTTCACGATGCCGCCATGACGGTCGAGAATTTCGACCAGTACGGCGAAGGCACCGTCGAGCCTGTCCACCACTTCCTGCGGCGAGCGGGTGCGCGCGCCGGCGGTGAAGCTGCGGAAGTCGACGAACATCACGGCGACGCGGCGGATGTCGCTGCCGGTGCCGGCGCCCTCCACCATCAGGCGCTCGACCACCTGCGGCGAGACGTGCTGGCCGAACAGGTTGGTGATGCGGTCGCGTGCGGTAGCGGCCATGATGCTGGCGCCGAACTGCCGCCGCAGCTGCATGCCGACGGTGCCGGCGAGCACGCCGGAAACCAGGATCACGACGCTGCGCGCGCAGTGATAGAAGAAATCCGGCTCGGGATCGAGCGTCCCGTCGGGACGATAATACATCGCCATCCAGAACAGCTCCGAGGCGGCGACAAAGCCAGTGAAGGTCGACAGCCAGAAATCCAGCCGCAGGGTCGAGGCGATGATGAAGATGAAATAGACCAGCGGCGCGACCCAGCCGAGCGCCGCGACCGGGCCCATGTTGTCGATATGCAAGGCGAGCGCGACGGTCGGCATCGACGTCTCGATCAGGGCGCCGACATAGCGCCTGACAATCGGCAGGTCGCGGCCCTGCTTCTGGTGCCTGGTGATCGCGCCATGCACCCACAATTCGAACAGGATGAACGGCACGATGACGGAGTAGATATAGGACGGCTTGAAATTGCCGTGCCACAACCGGGCCAGCGCCTCGGGAGCCGTGAAGTAGATCGTCGAGGTGACCAGCGAGAAGCCGAGCGCGATGCCGATCAGCACCTTGATGCGGAGCAGCTCGGTGGTCATCACCTCCTGCATCAGGGCGTGATGGAAATCGGCGGATACGGTGCTGTGGCGCGCCGCGTTGTCTTTACCCCAGAGCTCAGCCATTTTTCCTCGCCCGTCGTTCCGGGGCGATGCGAAGCATCGAACCCGGAATCTCGACAGCGCTTATTCTGCCTCAATCGAGCGTGCGGCGGAAGCGCGTCACGGCGACGGTCATGGCGAACAGCATCAGGGCGGCCAGCGCGATGGTGTCGTATTGCAGGTTCTGCATCGCCGCGCCCTTCAGCATGATGGCGCGGACGATGCGCACGAAATGGGTCAGCGGCAGTCCCTCGCCGATATATTGCGCCCAGACCGGCATGCCCGCGAACGGAAACATGAAGCCGGACAGCAGGATGCTCGGCAGGAAGAACATCATCGAGAGCTGCATCGCCTGGAGCTGGTTCTGCACGATGGTCGAAAAGGTGTAGCCGATCGACAGGTTGGTGGTGATGAACAGCGTGGTGAGCAGCGCCAGCAGCGTGAGGCTGCCGAGGATCGGCACGCCGAACAGCAGCACGCCGATGCCGATGATCAGCGCGGCCTGGATGAAGCCGACCAGCACATAGGGGACGATCTTGCCGAACATCACCTCGACCGGCTTGATCGGCATCGACAGCAGGCTCTCCATGGTGCCGCGCTCGATCTCGCGCGTCACCGACAGCGCGGTGAAGATCAGCATGGTCATGGTCAGGATGGTCCCGACCAGGCCGGGCACGATGTTGAGGCGCGATTCCGCCGCCGGATTGTAGCGGGCATGGGTGCGGATCTCGAACGGCATGTCCGGGGGATCGCCGATGTGCAGGTCATGCGCCAGCGCGGTCTGCACCAGCGGCCCGAGCGCACCGAGCGCCGAGCCCGCCGCCGTCGGATCGGTCGCATCGGCCGCCACCAGCAGCGCGGGCTTGTCGCCGCGCCGCACCGCGCGCTCGAAGCCGCGCGGGATCTCGACGCCGAACAGCACCTTGCCGGATTGCAGGAGCTCGTCGAACTCGGCGACGGTGTGAACCTCACGGGTGAAATGGAAATAGGCGGTGTTCTCCATCGCCTTCAGGATCGAACGCCCGAGATCGGTGTCCTCCTGGGTCAGCACCGCGGTCGGCAGGTTGCGCGGCGTGGTGTTGATGGCGAAGCCGAACAGCGTGAGCTGCAACACCGGCAGCATGATGATCATGGCAAACGAGACGCGGTCGCGGCGAAGCTGGATGAACTCCTTGACCAGCATCGCGTAGCTGCGCCGCCAGAAGCCGAACGCCGGCTCCCTCGCCTCGCCATTCCGGATCGTGTCCGTCGCGCTCATGGCCATAATCCCTGACAATTATCCTTGGAAGTTGTCCTTGGAGCGCCCCATCAGGTCGATGAAGACGTCTTCGAGCGAAGGTTCGCTCGGCTGCCAGTGCCACTTCGAATTGTCGCGATAAGGCGCAATCGCAGCCTCGAGCGCCGCCTTGTCGCGGCCGGAGACGTGCAGGCTGGTGCCGAACGGCGCCACCATGTCGACGCCGGGCTTGTCCGTGAGCTCGGCCATCAGGCCGTTGAAATCCTCGCCCGTCACGGTCCAGGTCGACAGCGCGGAGGCCGCGATCACCTCGTCCACGGTGCCGTGGGCCAACAGATGGCCGTAGGCGATATAAGCGATCTCGTGACAGCGCTCGGCCTCGTCCATGTAGTGGGTCGAGACCAGCACGGTGAGGCCTTCGGCGGCGAGCGCGTGGATCTCGTTCCAGAAGTCGCGCCGCGCCTTGGGATCGACGCCGGCGGTCGGCTCGTCGAGCAGCAGCAATTGCGGATTGGGCAGCGTGCAGGCACCGAGCGCGAGCCGCTGCTTCCAGCCGCCGGACAATTCGCCGGCGAGTTGCTCCTCGCGACCCTTCAGCCCGATCCGCGCGATCATGTCGGCCGCCGCGCCGCGCGCGTCCGGCATGCCGTAGAGCCGCGCAACGAACTCCAGATTCTCGCGCACCGAGAGATCCTGGTAGAGGCTGAAGCGCTGCGTCATGTAGCCGACCTTGCGCTTGATCTTGTCGGCATCGCGCCGGATGTCGTAGCCGAGGCAGGTGCCCTCGCCGCTGTCCGGCGTCAGCAGCCCGCACAGGATGCGGATGGTGGTGGTCTTGCCGCTGCCGTTCGGTCCGAGGAAGCCATAGATCGAGCCGCGCTTGACCTGCATCGACAGGTCATGGACCACCTCGCGTCCGCCAAACGACTTGGTCAGGCCCTTCACATCGATCGCGATGGACGATGCGTTGGACTGCGCACTGGTGGGTCCGCCGTTCATCTGCGGTCCGCCACGGGCGTCTTCGGATTGAGGTAGATGCTGATCGGCTGGCCGACGCGCAGCACGTCGGGCCGGCTCGGCCGCGCCTGGATCAGATAGACCAGCTTGTTGCGCTCATCGAGGCTGTAGATGACCGGCGGCGTGTACTCCGCCGTGGTGGCGATGAAATAGATCTTCGCGGTGAGATCGGCCGCGCAATTGTCGCACGTCACCCTCACCTCGTCGCCGAGCGCGAGCTTCGGCAGCTCGGTCTCCGGCACGAAGAAGCGCAGCTTCATGTTGCCGGGCGGCATGATCGACAGCACCGGCCGCTGCGCCTGCACCATCTCGCCCTCGCGGAAATAGATCTGCTGGATCGAGCCCGCGATCGGCGCAAACCCCTTGCGGCGGTCGAGCCGGGTCTGCGAGGTGTTGACGCGCGCCTCCGCGACGCGCAGCGCCGAGACGGCGGAATCCAGATTGGCCTGGGTGCCGGCCCCGGTGCCGCGCAGCGAGGCCGCGCGGTCATAGCTCTGCTGGGCGTTGGCGAGCGTCGCGTTGTTCTGGTTGAGATCGGCGCGCTGCAGATCGTCGTCGACCGAATAGAGCAGATCGCCGGGCTTGACCTCGTCGCCCTCGCGCACGTTGAGCTTGATGACGCGGCCGGATTCATCGGGGCTGACGAAGATCATGTCGGCCTCGACCCAGCCCTGGAAGCCGGGATCGCGCTTCTCCTGGCAACCGGCCAGCGCCGTCGTCAGCGCGACGGCCGTTATCAGCTTCATCATGCGCGACGCGGTCATGTCTGCCTCCGTTCGCCAAAGATCAGATCGAGATGAATCCTGAACATCGCGAGCCCATCGAGCGGCGCATGGCGGGCAAACAGGCTCTGCCAGATCACTGCGACGATCGCCGGCGCAACGACGAGCTGCGGGAATTCCCCGAGCTCGCGGTGCTTGATCTCGCCGCGTGTGATCGCGAGCTGGACCAGCGCCTTCATGCCGGCCAGGCCCTTCGACACCACCTCGCGAAAATAGAAATCGGCGATCGCCGGAAAGCGCGGCCCTTCCGAGACGATCAAACGGATGATGTCGCCGCGCCGGGTCGACACCACCTCGTGGATGAAGGTCTCGGCAAAGCCCTCCACCGCGTCGCGCACCGGACCGGTGATCGGCGGCAGCGCCGTCATGCGGCTGATCAGCGGCACCAGCGCGGTGCGGATCAGCTCCTCGAACATCGATTCCTTGTCCTTGAAGTAGAGATAGAGCGTGCCCTTGGCGACGCCCGCCCGCTTGGCGACGTCGTCGAGCCGCGTCGCGGCAAAACCGCGCGCGATGAACTCGTCCATCGCCGCATCGATGATCGCCGCGCGCCGCTCGGCGGATTTTTCGGCGCGGTTCGCCGGCGGCCTCGGCTCTGCGACCGGCGGCGAGACCAGCTTCGGAACCTTGGCCGCGGCAGTGCGGACCGTGGTCCGGCGGCGGGCGGACGGAGTGCGGGTCGATGTTTTCGCGCGTTTTGTCATGCTCGTATTATGACTGACTGGTCAGTCATTGTCAATGTGGTATGAGGTAACCTGCGGCAGCGCGAAACGTTCCTGTTTTTAGGTGGGCGTACGGCCCGGATCTCGCGGCGCGTTCCGCCCGAGGTTTGGTCCCGTTTCGCCCGCTCCCGATCAGACGGCACAGGGAAAGCCGAGTGCCGATCGCACCCCATGTCAGCCCCAAGGGTCCCACGCAATCAAACCGCGGAAGGCAGGGCCACAGGCACAACCGGAAACAACCCGGCTTTCCCTGCGCGACGGGTTACGGCTTACTTGGTGCTCTCCCAGAAGGGAGGCGCCGCGATCAGGCGCTGTAGTGGGAGTTGATTCAGGCGATCGGCTGAGGAGACGCCAATGAGCGACTGGCTACACAACCTTTCAGTGCCGTGGATGGCCTTCACTGTCTTCGGCTTCACCTATTTTCTCACCTTGCTGGTTTTCCTGGCCGTTGCGGCCCTGTCGACCAAGACGCGGGTGGCGTCATTCAAATCGATCTCTGCCGGCTTGCTACCGGTGCTCGGCGTCATTTTCGGCCTGTTCGTTGCCTTCACCGCGGCTCAGGTCTGGAGCGACAGCGAGCATGCAGCAACGGCGGTTAGCCGCGAAGCCAGTGCGCTGCGAACGGTCATCCTTCTTGCCGGCGGCCTGCCACCGGAACAGGAGGCGCGCTTGCGCAGCCTCGTTCACGATCACATCGAGGAAGCAGTTGCCGTGGAATGGCCAATGATGGCGCGCCAGAAGGCTTCGCTCAAGGCGGCACCTGCTGCCCTCACCGAGGCGCTGCGGCTGGTCATTTCGATGCCTGTGCAGAACCCGGGCCAGCAGACGGCGCAGCGCGAGATCATCACGGCGCTGGATACGGCGCTCGACGCGCGACGGCAACGCGTCATCCTCAGCCAGTCGGAAGTCAACGCAATCAAGTGGTGGTGCCTCTACATTCAGGCGGTCTGCGAGTTGCTGGCGATTGCTCTCATTCACTGCGACAATCGGCTGGGATCCGCCATCGCCATGGGACTGTTCGCGACCGGCGTCGCGACATCGGCTCTGCTGATCGCCGCGCACGATCGGCCGTTCACGGGTCAGATATCGATTGCGCCGACGCCGTTGCTGCAAATCATGCCGGACAAGGCGGCGAGCCGGTAGCGATGGACGCACCGGCGGAAGGGTTCCCTCCCCCTGAGGGAGCCTGACCGTCGTGCTCACCTCACGTGCGCGCCCGCTACGTGTGAAACTTCAGCCCGTCGAGGATCTTGTCGACCAACTTGCGCTCGGCGCGAATGGCGAGGCCGACCAGGTTGAGCTCCGGGCGCGCGACCGCCCTCACCGCCTCGCGGTTGGCGGCATCATGCGTGGTCCTGAACATGTCCTCGGTGTAAAGCGCAGGTTTCACGTCGCGCGCCAGCGCACGCTCCAGCGCGCGTGACAACTGCGCACGATCAGCGCCGTAGATCAGGATCGGCTGGCCGATCAGGGAGAGATATTGGGTCCCCGACCCGTCCTCGTAGCTTTCGCCGATGCATTCGGGATAGGAAGCGGCGATGCCGCCGGCCAGAAACGACGCCACGTTGAGCTTCTGCCAGACTTCCAGGTCGGTGCGGATCACGACCGCGATCTTGGTGTCGAACTGCATGCGATGAATCTATCCGCGGGTGAGCGGCAAACGCCAGCCCTGACGGCGCATCCCTCATCTGCCCGTCGGACGCCGGCGTTCGTTTCTTACACCGCCCCACGGGCCGCTTCGGTGAGGCGGCCGAGATCGAGGATGCGCACGGCGCCACGCTGGCATTGAATGACCTGCTCCTGCTCGAGATGCCGCAGCAGCTCGTTGACGGTCTGACGGCTGAGCGAGAGCAGCATGCCGAGCCGCTCCTGCGAGACGCGCACGCTGCCCGCCGGCGCCGCTTTGCGCTGGCCATAGCCTTCCAGCAGGTTGATCAGGCAGCGTGCCAGCCTCACGCGCGGCGGCTCCAGCGCCATGTCCTCGAGCAGCGTGAGCGCGAGGCGAAGCTTGTGCACCAGCATTCGCCCCATCTGCTGCCATCGGCGAGGATCATCGGCGAGGAGTTTCGTCAGATGGCGCAGCGGCAGATGCAGCACGGTCGAGGCGATGTCGGCGAGCGCGTCGTGGGTGCGCGGGCCGCCGTCGAACAGCGCGATCTCACCGAACCATTGCGGCGCTTCGGCCAGCGCGGCGATCGATCCCCTGCCCGACGGCGCGCTGCCGCTGAAGCAGATCGCGCCCGACAGCACGCAATAGATGCCGTCGCTGGGATCGCCGCGGTGAAACACGGCGCCGCCGGCCGGCACCGTCATGACGCGCGACCATGCAACGATCGCCTGCTGGAACGCGGGGTCGAGCGCGGCAAACCATTCGCTGCTCTCGAGCACGGCGCGTTGGGCCGACGTGATCGCAGCCGATCGGCCGGCCTCGCTCGTCGCTGCTTTCGCCTGCATCACATCCCCGTGCACTGTGTCGGCCTGCCGACAGACGGCCGGCACATGATGCGGCTATGCCACGGCCCACGCAACATCAGTGGGTGCCGTGAATGATCTCGCTGCGACGGAACTGGAAGCTCGCTTCGGCTGTGGCCTGCCTTGGATCGGCCGCCGCGTTCATCGGCCGCGACGGACTGGCGCGCGCCGCCGGCGTTCCCGTGCATTTTGCCAGTCACCAGCTGTGCTCGGCGACCTTCGTGGCGGGTCTCGATCCGACCCAGTTCTTCGACGAGGCGATCAAGCCCAAGCTCGGCCCGCTCGGCGGCCTGCTGCGCTATACGGTCGACCGCCAGCACCAGGAGGTGCGGACCAGCCTCGCCGGCCTGATCGAGAGCCGTGCCGTGCATGACGGCCCGTTCGGATGCCGCGTGCTGCATCCCGGGCGCGAGGCGCGCTTCTTCCGCGGCGAGGCCGACGACCTGCCGCCGGCGACCGCGGCGCTGCCGCCGCTCTCAGGTCCCGATGTCGTGGCGCCGGTGAACGCAGCACTGGCTGATGCGCTGGACCACGCGTTCGCCGAACCGGACACCGGACCGCGCCGCTTCACCAAGGCCGTCGTGGTCCTGCATCACGGCCGCATCGTCGGCGAGCGTTACGCGCCTGGTGTGACGCCGGCAACGCCGTTGATCGGCTGGTCGATGACCAAATCGGTGACCAACGCCCTGCTCGGAATTCTGGTGCGGAGCGGCAAGCTCGACATCAACGCGCCGGCGCCGATTACCGAATGGTCGAAGCCGGACGACCCGCGACGCCCGATCACGCCGGACCAGCTGTTGCGCATGACGAGCGGCCTCAGCGGCGGAGATTCCGCGCATACATCGGGATTTTCGACCATCTTCGATCCCGACACCCAGATGGAATACGACATGGCCGACCAATCGGCTTTCGCGGCAAGCCTCGGATTGCGCGCAAAGCCGGGCGATGAGTGGCGCTACACCAATTGCAATTTCGTGCTGCTGTCGCGGATCATCCGAAACCTGGCCGGCGGTGATGCCAATGCCGCACGACGCTTCATCGCACGCGAATTGTTCGAGCCGCTCGGCTTCCAGCATGCCACGCTGGAGTACGACAGCGCCGGCGCTCCACTCGGCACGATCCATCTCTGGGCCAGCGCCCGCGACTGGGCGCGCTTCGGCCTGTTCTACCTGCGGGACGGCGTCACCGAGAGCGGGCGTCGCCTGCTGCCCGAGGGCTGGGTCGATTATTCGGCGACGCTGACGCCGCCAAGCGCCGAGGAATACGGCTACGGCGCGGGCTTCTGGACCCAACGCGGCGGCTCGCCCGCCGGCCGCGGCCGCATCGCCGGAGGCTTTCCACCCGACAGCTTCATGGCTGCCGGCAGCCAGGGCCAGTACACGATCGTGATGCCGTCACTGGATCTCGTGATCGTCAGGATCGGCTGGTCCTATACGCCGAACGACGACCGCGTCGCGACCGAGCGGCTGGTCCGGGAGACGATCGCGGCGCTGCCATCGCGGTAGCCCGCGGCCGGCGGGCCCTGAACCTGGCGTTCCGCGCGCGCGACAAAGGCCTGGGCATGCAGCATTCGCGATGTCCGGGTCGTGCCATTCGGTGAGCATCGATGAAGAGATGTCGCGCGCTGCCTGTGTCCGCCGGGACAATCTGCACGATCCTCGCTTTGGCGTCGCCTGCGATCTCGGCGGGCGCCGAGACGGCACTGAATGCGGGATGCACCGGAAAACCTGACGTCGCGTGGGACGCGCAGATCGCAGGATGCACCGAGGCCATCGCGTCGGGCAAGTTTGCCGGCAAGGATCTCGCAAGGGCCCTCATCTATCGCGGCCAGGCCTACGCCCAGACCGGCGATCTCGACCGCAGCCTCGCCGATATCGAGCAGGTGATCCGGCTCGACCCGGACGATGCCTTTGCGGTCGGCGCGCGCGGCGACATCCATCTGGTCAAGAAGGAGTACGACAGCGCGTTGGCCGATTACAGCAAGGCCGTCACGCTCGCGCCCGACTTCGATCTCGCCTTGATCGGGCGTGGCATCGTGTATCTCGCGACCGGCAAATACGACAGCGCGGTCGCCGAATTCGATCACGCGCTCCGGCTGCAACCAGCCTCCGCCGCGGCGCTTTACTGGCGCGGCATCGCCAAGCGCCAGCAGGGTGACGTCGCCGCCGGCGAGGCCGACATTGCTGCGGCGAAGAAGCTCAATCCGAATGTCGATCGCTGATCCGGGGCCGCTTTAGCGGTAGCCCGCATGCGCGTAGCGAAATGCGGGATTCGAACGAAGCCCCGGATATCGCTGCGCTCATCCGGGCTACTAGCTGATGCGGTGCCTCCCCTACCCCTTGGCGTCGCAGGCCCAGGCGCGGATCACGCATTCCTTGCCGCCATAGTCGTAGCATTTCTTGGTCGCGGCGTTGAGCGAGCTCGAGATCTTCGGCGCGACCGCATAACCATGCGCGCCGCAGGGGTTCTTCAGGTCGATCGAGAGCGCGGCGCAGGCGCGCTTCATGGTGACGGTGGTGCAGTCGCCCTTGCACTGCTTCAGCGCGGCGGCACGTGCCGCGGCTTCCGCCGGATAGTCGTAGGCCTGGCCATACGCCCCGCACTTGCCGACCGCGAACGCGCCGGCTGCGCGGGCCTTGGGGACGAAGTTTTCCACGGAGAAACGCGTGGCACCGAGCAGCAATGTCAGGACAAGTATCGTCAGCGCGCGGCGCTGCGCGGCGGCGGTCGAAATGATCAAGCGGAAATCCCCCAAAGTCCGGCGCGGACTGTACGCGGGGGTCGTTTCCAGATGGTGAATGACGGGTTGAGACGAGTTCTATCCACTCGTCGTCCCGGCCTAGTGCGCAATTGCGCACTAGGCCGGGACGACAGTGGGGCTAGCCGCGCCGCGCGGCTTCCAGCGCCTGCGGCGTGTCGATGTCGAGGAAGGCGCTGTTGCCTTCGACCGGGACTTCGGCGACCACCTCGGCATGCTTGGCAATCAGATGACGCGCGCCGATGTCGCCGTCGAGCGTCATCAATTCCCTGAAGAAGCGCCGCGACCACAACACCGGATTGCCGCGGCGGCCTTCGCTGACGGGGACCGCGATCAGATGGCCGCGGTCGGGGGCGAAGGTCTCGATCAGGCGGTCGATCAGCTGTGCATCGATCAGCGGCATATCGCCGAGGCAGACGATCGCGCCATCGGCGCTGTCGGAGACCGCGGAGATTCCCGCCTTCACCGAGCTGGCGATCCCGCCGGCGAAATCCGGATTGCGCACATATTTCACCTTGAGCCCGGCCAGCGCCTGCTCGACCAGGTCGCCCTGATGCCCGGTGACGACGATCACCTCCGAGGCCTTCGAGGCCAGCGCCTGCTCGGCGACGATGCGCGCGAGCTTCTTGCCGTCGAGCTCGGCGAGCAGCTTGTTCGGGCCGCCCATCCGGGTCGAGCGGCCCGCGGCGAGCACAATCGCCGCGACGTTGCGGTTGCCTTCGGTATCCGGGACGGTGCGCGGCTGCGGCCGCGTCACGATCTCCATCAACAGACCGCCGACGCCCATGCCGGTCAGATCCGACCGCGTCACCTTGATGCCGGCGAGCAACCGCATCAGCACCCAGTCGAAGCCGTTCTCGACCGGCGAGCGCGCGCAGCCCGGCGCACCCAGCACCGGCACGCCACCGGCGCTGCCGATCAGCAGCAGATTGCCGGGATCGACCGGCATGCCGAAATGCTCGATGGCGCCGCCGATCTCGGTGATCGCGGCCGGGATCACGTCGCGGCGGTCGGCAATCGCCGACGCGCCGAACACGATGACGAGCTCAGCGCCGAGGCCGAGCAAATCCTTGATCGAGGCCGCGAGCACCGTCTCGTCATGCGGCACGCGGCGCTCGGCGATGATGGTGGCGCCGGCCGGCGCCAGCCGCTCGGCGGTGACGCGCAGCGTCTTGTCGATCACCTTCGGCGCGAGACCGGGCAGCAAGGTCGAGACCACGCCGACCTTCTTGATCACATAGGGCGCGATCCGCAGCGTATCCTTGCCGGCGACCGCGACGGCGGCGTCGCGCAAGCGTCCCTCGACCCCGAACGGGATCAGCTTGACGGTCGCGATCATCTCGCCTTCGACCACCGGCTTGTAGGCCGCCAGCGTGGCGAAGGTGATGGCCTCGTCGACGCCGTTGATGCGATCGACCGCGGCGCGATCGACCACCAGCACGCCGGGACGCGCCGCGAACAGATTGGCGCGGCCGGTGAAGGCGCGCTCGACATTGACGCCCTCGCCCGCCACCGCCTGCGCGATGCTGGCGGCAGCTGTGTCCTCGGACACGTCGCCGTCCTCCAGCCGCACCACGACGACGTCCTTGACGCCGGCCTTGGTCAGCGCCTCGACCTCTTCAGGGCCGATCTTGGTGCCCTTCTTGAGCACCAGCGCGCCCTGGCGGAGCGTATGCACGGTGACGCCGCCAATCGCGTCGGCCGGACTGGCGGGACCGAACTTCATGCCGCTTCTTCTTTTTCTTTGGGAGGCAAACGCAGCTGCGCGGTGATCTCGGCCATGATCGCAACCGCGATCTCCGACGGCGACACCGCGCCGATGTCCAAACCGATCGGCGCGTGGATGCGCGCGATATCGCTGTCCTTGGCGCCCTGCGCGCGCAGCCGCTCGGCGCGCTTGGCGTGGGTCTTCCGCGAACCGAGCGCGCCGACATAGAAGCACTCGCGGTCGAAGGCGTGCAGCAGCGCCGGATCGTCGATCTTCGGATCATGGGTCACCGCGACGAACGCGGTGTAGTGATCGACCTTGAGCGGCGGCAGCGCGACGTCGGGCCATTCGGCGACCAGCGGCACGTCGGGGAAACGCTCGGGGCTTGCAAACGCCGTGCGCGGATCGACCACCGTCACGTCATAGTCGAGCGAGCGCGCCAGCGGCGCCAGGGCCTGGCTGATATGCACCGCGCCGATGATCACGAGCTTTGCGGTCGGTGCGTAGACGTTGAGAAACAGTTTCCTTCCGCCGACCTCGACATTTCCGCTCTTGCCCATCCGCAGCTGCTTGGCAAGTTCGGCGCGTAGCGGATCGGCCGCGATGTCGGCGGCCTTGACCAGGCGCTGATCGCCGTTGGCGGTGTCGGTGACGATGATGACCGGGCGGCGCGCGGCGCGCTCGGCATTCAGCTCTTTGAGGATTTCGAGCTTCACGGCTAACCGACCTTCTCGACGAACACGCGGATGGTGCCGCCGCAGGACAGGCCGACATTCCAGGCGGTCTCGTCGGCGACGCCGAATTCGAGCATCTTGGGCTGGCCGCTCGCGATCACGTCGAGCGCCTCGGTCACGACCGCGCCCTCGACGCAGCCGCCGGAGACCGAACCCAGGAACGTGCCGTCGTCATTGATGACGAGGCTCGAGCCGGCCGGGCGCGGCGCCGAGCCCCAGGTCTCGACCACGGTGGCGAGCGCCACGCCATGGCCCGCTTTCTGCCAGGTCTCGGCGGCCTGAAGAATGTCTTCGTCGCGATTGAGCATATCAGCCTCCCTCAAGCCACGGATCGGATCAGGCTGCGGTGGTGCGCCGGCGGCGGGGATGACAGCGCCCCGATCAAGCCCTTGATGGACGTCAAGTTATGCACCGGACGAAATTCGTCAACGTGGGGCAACATCATTTTGATGCCCTGCGCCTTGGCCTCGAAGCCGGAATAGCGCAGCAGCGGGTTGAGCCAGATCAGGCGGCGGCAGGAGCGGTGCAAACGGTCCATCTCGAAGGCCAGTTTGGCATCGGCCTCCCGTTCTAGTCCATCGGATATAAGGAGGACGATGGCGCCCTGCCCGAGCACCCGGCGGGCCCAGAGCTGGTTGAAGCTGTGCAGCGAGGTCGCGATCCGGGTGCCGCCGGCCCAGTCCTCGACCGAGGACGAGCAGCTCGCCAGCGCCTCGTCGGGGTCACGCGCCCGTAACGCGCGCGTCACATTGGTCAGGCGGGTGCCGAACAGGAACACCGAGACCCGCTTGCGGGCATCGGTGATGGCATGCAGGAAGTGCAGGAACAGGCGGGTGTACTCGTTCATCGAGCCCGAGATATCGAGCAGCGCCACGATCGGCGCCGGTTTCTCGATCCGGCCGAGCTTCCTGATATCGATGATCTCGCCGCCGGTGCGCAGCGAGTTGCGCACGGTGCGGCGCATGTCGAGCCGCAGGCCGCGCGCGTCCGGCTGGTAGCGGCGGGTGACGAGCTCGGCCTGCGGCAGCCGCATCTTGGCGATCTCGCGCGTCACCTCGGCGATCTCGGCCGCGGTCATCTGCGCGAAATCCTTCTTCTGCAGGATCTCCTTGTCGGAGACCGAGAGCTTCAGCTCCTGCTCCTGGGCCTGCGGCCGCTCCTCGGTCTTCGCCGGCTGCGCCATCGCCTCCTGGACGCGGCGCGAGGCCGGCGGCGGCTTCTTCTTGGCGTGGTCGGGCAGCGGCACCGAATCCAGCATGCTCTTCCACTCCTCGGCGGCGCGGAAGAACAGCATGAAGGCCTGGCGGAAGATCAGCGCATGCTCATGGCGCTTGACGAAGATCGCTTCCAGCGTGGCGTAGAAATCGGCGCGGTTGCCGACCTCGATCAGTTGCAATGCATCGAGCGCATCGATCACCGAACCCGGCCCGACGGGAAGCCCGGCCGCCCGCAGCGCGCGGGCAAAGCCGATCACGTTGTTGGCCATGTGGCCGGTCGGAGGCGCGAGGTGGTTGATCGCCATCGGAATCTCTCGACTTCGTCATTCCGGGATCACGCTTCACATGCCCCGGAACGACGGACGCAAATGCGACCGCGCTTACGTCTCGCTCGTCGCGTCCTTCAATGTCTTCTGCAACGCATCGCCCTGCATGCGCGCGATGTCGTCCTGGTACTTGAGCAGCGCGCCCAGCGTGTCGCCGACCACCTGCGGCGTCAGCGAGCGGGCGTCCAGCTCGGACAGCGCGGTGGCCCAGTCGATGGTCTCGGCGACACCCGGCGACTTGTAGAAATCCTGGTTGCGCAGCGCCTGCACGAAGCGGACGACCTGCTGCGACAGCTTGGCGGAAATGTTCGGCACCCGCGACTTGACGATCGCGAGCTCGCGCTCGGCTGTGGGATAATCCACCCAGTGATAGAGGCAGCGGCGCTTCAGCGCGTCGTGGATCTCGCGGGTGCGGTTCGAGGTGATGATCACGATCGGCGGCGCCGGCGCCTTCACGGTGCCAAGCTCGGGGATCGTGACCTGGAAGTCGCTGAGGATTTCCAGGAGATACGCCTCGAACGCCTCGTCGGCGCGGTCGAGCTCGTCGATCAAGAGCACCGGCGGTCCCGCGACATCGGGCTCGAGCGCCTGCAACAGCGGCCGCTTGATCAGGAAGCGCTCGGCGAAAATGTCGCTCGCGAGCTGGTCGCGATCGGTATCGCCGGAGGCTTCCGCAAGGCGGATCGCGATCATCTGCGCCGCGCTGCTCCACTCGTAGACGGCGGAGGCGACGTCGAGGCCCTCATAGCATTGCAGGCGGATCAGCTTGCGCCCGAGCGCCGCCGACAGGACCTTCGCGATCTCGGTCTTGCCGACGCCGGCCTCGCCTTCGAGGAACAGCGGCCGGCCCATCCGCAGCGCCAGATAGGTGACGGTCGCGAGCGACCGTTCGGCGAGATAGCCGCGCGAGGTCAGGAGATCCTCGAGCGCATCGACGGAAGTGGGTAACGCCGATGCACTCATGGAACTGCCAGTCTTCGAACAGGGGTTAGCAACATCACGCCTTGAGTCTAGTCCTTGGGATCCAGTTCGGATCCAGTCCCTTGGATCTAGTCCTTGGCGTTCGCGGCTTCCACCGCCCTGCGCGCCAAAACGCCGATCAGGTGGGCGCGGTATTCCGCACTGCCGTGCAGGTCGCTGTTCAGCCCTTCGGCCGGAACCGCGATGCCGTCGAGCACCTTGTGCGAGAAGCGCTTCTTCAGGGCCTCCTCGAACGCGGCGACGCGGAACACGCCGTCGGAGCCCGCGCCGGTGACCGCGACGCGCACGTCGGACGGACGCTTGGCCACGAACACACCGACCAACGCGTAACGCGAGGCCTGGTTGCGGAACTTCACATAAGCCGCCTTCTTCGGCAGCGGGAACATTACCTTGGTGATGATCTCGTCGGCCTCGAGCGCGGTCGAGAACAGGCCCTGGAAATACTCCTCGGCCTTGAGGCGGCGCTTGTTGGTGACGATGGTCGCGCCCAGCGCCAGCACCGCGGCCGGATAGTCGGCGGTCGGGTCGTTGTTGGCGAGCGAGCCGCCGATGGTGCCGCGGTGGCGCACGGCGGGATCGCCGATCAGGCCGGCGAGCTCGGCCAGCGCCGGGATCGCCTCGCCGACGATCGCCGAGTTCGCGACTTCGGCATGCTTGGCGGTGGCGCCGATCACCAGCGAGCGGCCCTTCATCTCGATGGTGTCGAGACCTTCGATGTGGGAGAGGTCGACCAGATGCGGCGGGCTCGCCAGCCGCTGCTTCATGACCGGCACCAGCGTGTGACCGCCGGCGATCAGCTTGGCGTCCTCGTTCTTCACCAACAGGTTGGCGGCCTGCCGCACGGTGCCGGGACGATGATATTTGAATTCGTACATTGGAATGTCCTGATCGCGGTCGCGATGAATTACGGATTAGGCCAGATCCGACTTGCTAAGCGAGGTCCGACTTGGCCATCGCCTTGGCGCCGGCGGCGATCGAGGCAACGATGTTCTGGTAGCCGGTGCAGCGGCACAGATTGCCTTCCAGCTCCTCGCGGATCACCTCGTCGGAGAGCTCGTGGCCCTTGCGATGGACCAGGTCGACCGCGGTCATGATCATGCCCGGCGTGCAGAAGCCGCACTGCAGGCCGTGATGCTCGCGGAAGGCCTCCTGCATCGGATGCAGCGGCGCGCCATCGGCAGCCAGCCCCTCGATGGTCTTGACCTCATGACCGTCGGCCATCACCGCGAGCGTCGTGCATGACTTCACCGCCTTGCCGTCCAGGTGCACGACGCAGGCGCCGCACTGCGAGGTGTCGCAGCCGACATGGGTGCCTGTCAGCCGCAGGTTTTCGCGCAGAAACTGGACCAGAAGGGTACGGGGGTCGACATTCGCGTTAACGGGGTTGCCGTTCACGATCATTGAAATCTTGGCCATCAGCACTCTCTTATCTGCGCCACCGCATATCGGCGAAGCAGGCGGTTTAAAATCATTCCAGACGGCATAATATGGGCGCGCCCCGCGATGGGCAACCTTTGGAGCCACCCATCCAGAGCATGGCCGGGCCTGAATGATCCGGCCCGTGAGCGGGGCTAACCCTGCACCGCCTTGGCGAAATTTGCAAAGAATTCATCGGCCAGCTTCTTGGCGGCACCGTTGATCAGGCGCTGGCCGAGCTGGGCGAGCTTGCCGCCGATCTGCGCCTCCACGTTGTAGCTCAGAAGCGTGCCGCCATCCTTGTCGGCGAGGCCGACGGTGGCGCCACCCTTGGCGAAGCCGGCGACCCCGCCCTCGCCTTCACCCGAGATCTTGTAGCCGTTCGGCGGATCGAGATCGCTCAATGTGACCTTGCCCTTGAAGCGGGCAGAGACCGGGCCGACCTTCATCTTGGCGGTGGCGCGGAAGCCGCCTTCGTCGGTCTTCTCCAGCTCTTCGCAGCCGGGAATGCAGGCCTTCAGCACTTCGGGATCGTTGAGCTTGTCCCACACAGCCTGGCGCGGCGCTGCAAGCTGGACTTCGCCGGTCATTGTCATGGCCATGGGGGACCTCCTCGATCGCAAGAAACCTTTTCCCCCAAGTAAAGCAGCCCGGGCGCAAAGGAAAGGGCACCTTCGGAGGATGAGCGATGCATATTCGCAACCGCAGCAAGCCGAGCGCGCCGTTCACGAAATCGCGCACGACGCCTGCTTGAAAATGGCGCAGGCGCCCCGGGCATTGGCATCTGTGCGCGACAGTGGTTAGGTCGCGCGCCATGAGCACAGCCCTCTCCCCTCTGCTTGCCCCGATGCTGTCGAGCGCCGCGATGCGCGCGGTGTGCGACGACGCCACCACCCTGCAAAACATGCTGGATTTCGAGGCCGCGCTGGCCCGCGCCGAAGTGGCCTGCGGTGTGATTCCCGCGGCAGCCGCGGGACCGATCGCGAACTCCTGCAAGGCCGAATCATTCGACCTCGCCGCGCTGGCCGACGCCGCGACGCGGTCCGGCAATCTGGCGATCCCGCTGGTGAAGGCCCTGACCGCTGACGTCGCCAAGTCCGATGCCGAGGCTGCGCGCTATGTGCATTGGGGCGCGACCAGCCAGGACGTGATCGACACCGCGACGATGCTGTCGCTGCGCGCCGGCATCGATGCGCTGCTCGCCGACCTCGACCGCGCCGTCACCGGTTTTGCCAAGCTTGCGCGCGCCCATCGCGATACCGCCGTGGTGGCGCGGACCTGGCTGCAGCACGCGCTGCCGATGCCGTTCGGCCTGAAGCTCGCCGAATATGCCGCGGCCCTGCACCGCTCCCGCAAGCGCTTGCTGCGCCTGCGCCGCGAGACGCTGGCCCTGCAATTCGGCGGCGCCGCCGGCACGCTCGCCGCGCTCGGCGACAAGGGCCTCGCGGTCGCGGCAGCGCTTGCGAAGGAATTGGACCTGCCGTTGCCGGATGCGCCCTGGCACACCCACCGCGACCGCATCGCCGAGGCCGCGTCTGGCTTCGCGATCCTCGCCGGCAGCTGCGGCAAGATCGCGCGCGACATTTCGCTGATGATGCAGACCGATGTCGGCGAGGCCTTCGAGCCTGCGGGCGCCGGCCGCGGCGGCTCCTCCACCATGCCGCACAAGCGCAACCCGGTTGCCGCCGCGAGCGCGCTCGGCGCCGCGACCATGGCGCCGAACCTTACTGCCACGATCTTCGCCGCGCAGGTGCAGGACCATGAGCGCAGCGCCGGACCGTGGCACGCGGAATGGCCGACCTTGCCGGGCCTGATGCTGGTGACGTCAGGGGCGCTCGCTGCGATCGTCGATCTCGCCGAAGGGCTCGAGGTCGATGCGGCGCGCATGCGCAGCAATCTCGATGCGACGCATGGGCTGATCATGGCGGAAGCCGTCACCTTTGCGCTCGCCGACAAGATCGGCAAGAGCGACGCCCATCATGTGATCGAAGCCGCGAGCAAGACAGCGGTCGCGGAGAAGAAGCATCTGCGCGACGTGCTGGCGGCGGATGCCAAGGTCACCGCGCATCTCGATGCGAAGAGAATCGCGGAACTGTTCGAGCCGATGGCCTATCAGGGCGCCTCGCAGACGCTGATTGATCGGCTGCTGGCTTCGCTTGCTGAGAAATAGCGAGATGTCATTGCCGAGCTTGACCCGGCAATCCATCATCGCAAGGAAATTCATTTTCGATGGATGCGCGGATCAAGTCCGCGCATGACAGAAGGGTAAAGCCAATGCCGATGATCAACGCCGACGGGTGCCTGCTCAACGTCCAGGTGGACGGCCGCGACGGCGGACCGACCTTGATGCTGTCGAACTCGCTCGGCTGCACCCTGCAGATGTGGGAGCCGCAGATGAAGGCGCTGACGCAGATGTTCCGCGTCATCCGCTACGACCGCCGCGGTCACGGCAAGTCGGGCGTGCCCGCCGGGCCCTACTCCATGGAACGGTTCGGCCGCGATGTGCTCGCGATCCTCGACGACCTCAACATCGAGAAGGTGCATTGGTGCGGCCTGTCGATGGGCGGCATGGTCGGGCAATGGCTCGGCGCCAACGCCCCCGAAAGGTTCGGCAAGATCATCCTCGCCAACACCGCCTGCTACTATCCCGATCCGACCAACTGGCTGAACCGCATCAAGGCGGTGAAGGAAGGCGGCATCGCCGCGGTCGCCGACACCGTGATCGCGGGCTGGCTGACCGCTGATTTCCGCGAGCGCGAGCCGGAGACCGCGGCGCGCATGAAGGCCATGCTGCTGGCCTCGCCCGTCGAGGGCTATCTCGCCTGCTGCGAGGCGCTGTCGACGCTCGACCAGCGCGCGCTGCTGCCCAGGATCAAGAGCCCGACGCTGGTGATCGCAGGCAAGCAGGACATGGCGACGCCGGTGTCGGCGGGTGAAATGATCCGCAGCGGCATTCCCGGCGCCAGCATGACGCTGCTCGATGCCGCGCATATTTCCAATGTCGAGCAGTCGCACGCCTTCACCGAAGCCGTGGTCGGCTTCCTGACGCAACGCTAACAGCCAAGAGCGTCATTGCGAGCGGAGCGAAGCAATCCATGTCACCGCTTGCCGAGGCATGGATTGCTTCGTCGCTTCGCTCCTCGCAATGACAAGAGGAGACATCAATGGACGACAACCAACGCCGCGACGACGGCATGACACAACGCCGCAAGGTGCTGGGCAATGAATGGGTCGACAAGTCGATCAAGAACCGCAACGCGTTCAACACCGACTTCCAGGACCTGATCACGCGCTACGCGTGGGGCGACATCTGGACCCGGCCGCATTTCGATCACCGCACGCGCCGCGTGCTCGTGATCGGCACCATGGTCGCACTCGGCCAGTGGGACGAATTCCGCCTGCATGTGCGCGCGGCGCTGGCCGAAGGCGACTTCACGCCCGACGACATCAAGGAGATCCTGCTGCAACAGGCGATCTATTGCGGCGTGCCCGCGGCCAATCACGCCGTCAAGGAAGCCGGCGCGATCATTGCCGAGCTAGGGCTGCTGAAGGGATAGTTCGCCGGCCGGCGCGCCGGTCTCGGCGGCGGGCGCCTCGGCGGTTCGCCTCGGCGAGGTCTCGAACAGCATCACGATCGCGGTGCCGAGCAGCATCAGGAGCTCCGAGGCATGCATGCGCATCGCTTCGATCTCGCCGACCTTGGATGCCATCATCATGCTGGCGAAGCTCAGCACGCTGCCGAGGCAGAGCGCCACCGCAAGCGCCTCGTCGCTGCCGCTGCTGCGCTTGCGCAGCGGCGAGAACGCCGCCATCGCGAGGAAGACGGCGAAGAATGCCACCACGGTGATCCGCGCCAGCGCCAGCAGCCACGCGAGCCGCACCGTCGCCATCTTGCCGAGGTGCAGATAGTCGCTCGCATACAGCGCGATCGACACGCTCGGCCGCTCATAGAGGCCGTGGATCGGCGACACCATGATGCTGAAGGCGATGATGGTCCAGACCGGAATGAAATAGGCCGCAAGCAGCGCGCCGTTGAAGGAGCTGATCCGCCAGTTGTTCGACATTGCCGCTTCCCGTGGTTCCAGCGCCGTTTGAATCGGCGACGGTTCAGCGTGCGAGGTAACGCCGATCAATTGCCGGCGGCAATTTAAACCCTTTGTTTACCTTAACTGCCTGGGGATTGCTGGGGACAGCAGGGCGCCGGAGCCACCCTGCTCCGTGAAGATGTTTCGTCCTGAGACGATTGGTTCAGCACTCGGTCACGGCCGCGGCAGTCCGATACCGAACACCGATCGCACTCACAAGGCATCCGATCGTCAGCGCTACACCGGCGAGCAGCAAGGCAAGGTGCATCCCGCCGAGAAATCCATGGGGTTCTGCAACCAGCGATCCGAACACGCCGACGCCGATCACGCCCCCGGTCTGGCGCGCCGCATTCAGCACACCGGACGCGATGCCGGCCCGCTGCTTCTCGACGCTGGTCAGGACCGCAACCGTCATCGAAGGCACAGTCATGGCCACGCCGATCCCGGCGGCGAGCAATGGACCGACGATGGTGACGTAGGACGTGCCCGCATCGGTGCCGGCAAGCGCAAAGTAGCCGAAGGCAGCGAGCGCCTGCCCCAGCGCCATCGGCAATCTCGGACCGAAGCGCGCCGTGAAGGCGCCGGCGGCAAGATTGGCGATCGTCACCAGCGCGGTCATCGGCAGGAAAGCAAGACCGGTGACGAGCGGTGAGTAGCCCTTGGTCGCCTGGAAGAACAGGCTGAGCACGAACATCAGGCCGTAATAGGCGAAATTGGTGAGCAGCCCGACGAGCGAGGCGGCGCCGACGGCCGGCGTCGAAAACAACGACAGCGGCAGCATCGGATCGGCGCTGCGTGCCTCCGCCAGCAGGAACGATGCCGCAGCCATGGCGAACACGGCAAAGCCGGCAACGACAAGCGGATGGGTCCAGCCGAGCCCGCCGCTCTCGATGAAACCGAAGGTAAGTCCCGCAAGGCCGACGATGGCAAGGACCTGACCGAGCGGATCCAGGCCACGCCCCGCCGTACGTGAACCCGACGGCGCATAGCCCAGCGTGATCCACAGCCCGATGACGCCGAGCGGAATGTTGAGAAAGAAGATGCTCGGCCAGCCCAGGCGATCGACCATCACGCCGCCGACGACGGGACCTGCCGCCAGAGCGAGGCCACCAACGCCGGCCCAGATGCTTACTGCCCGCGCACGATCGGCTGCATCGGGGAAACTGGCGCTGACCAAGGCGAGCGAAGCCGGCACGCAGAGCGCGGCACCGACGCCTTGCACGACGCGGCCCGCGACGAGCACGGAGATGCTTGCCGCACAACCGCAGACCAGCGACGCCGCGGTGAACAGGGCAAAGCCGCTGACGAAGATCGGCTTGGCACCGAAGCGATCGGCCAGCGCGCCGCCCGTCAGCAGCAGGCTGGCGAACACCAGCGTGTAGGCGTTGACGACCCATTGCAGACCGCTGACATCGGTCTCGAGCGCGACCTTGATCCGTTCCAGCGCGACGTTCACCACGGTCACGTCGAGAATGATGAGCAGGAAGCCCAGGCTCGTGGCGATCAGGGTCAGTCGCGACGCGGTCTTGTCGACTTTCGAATTCGGCATCAGGGGCAAGCTCCAGGGGCGTTTCAACGGGAGCGCCGCTCGTTCCGCCGAACCGCTGGTTCGCCCCGGAATGCACTGTATTGCTCATATAAATTTGATAAACTGCCGATCTGTTGGGTCACTCTCCAGGAAAACTTGGCAATGGATGTCCTGCGGGCCATGGGCCTCTTTGTTCGCGTCGTCGACACCGGCAGCCTGACGGCCGCTGCGGCCGCATGCGACCTCTCGCCGACCATGGTCGGAAACCACCTTCAGGCCCTGGAGGATCGGCTCGGCACGCGGCTCATCAGCCGCACCACGCGGCGCCAGAACCTGACCGACTTCGGCAAGATCTATTACGACCGGTGCGTGGAAATCCTCGGCCTGGTCGGCGACGCGGAGGCACTGGCGCTGGAGACCCAGACCTCACCCAAGGGACGCTTGCGCATCACCGCTCCCGTCACCTTCGCCGTCGAGTGCCTGATGCCCGCGCTCGCCGACTACGCCGCAATCTATCCCGGCATCGATCTCGATCTCGTCATCACCGACGCGGTGGTCGACCTGGCGGAAGCAGGCTTCGAAGCCGCGATCCGTCTCGGCAATCTGCCGACGTCTGATCTGATCGCCCGCCCGCTTGCCCCTTACCGGTTGATGATCTGCGCATCGCCCGACTATCTCGAACGACGCGGCACGCCGCTTCAGCCGGATGACCTGGGACGGCACGATTGCCTGGCCTACAGCTATGGCGCGCGTTCCGAGTGGCATTCCGCGCAGGCGATCTGGCGCCTGACCGGATCGGATGGAGAGATCAACGTTCCCCTCACCTCCCGCCTCCAGGCTGACAACGCCGAAGCACTGCGCCGTGCTGCGCTCGCCGGCATGGGCATCGTCATGCTGCCGGAAATGATGTTGTCGGACGACGTGGCGCGCAGTCGTCTGGTCCATCTGCTGGCGGACTATTCGCCGCCGGTCCGACCGACGAATCTGCTCTATCTCCGCGACCGGCACATGTCGTCCAAGCTGCGCAGCTTCATTGATTTCATGGTCGAGCGGTTCGCTGCGTGAACCGATCAAGCGCGGCGATAGCGGATGATCGCTCGACGGCTGTCCAGCATCGCAGATCAAGGCGCAAACAGAACAGAAAGGTCCCGCCTCGCGGCGAGATCCTTCTACAAATGTTCGTGCTCAACCTTCGTCGAACTCGCGCTGCGGATCGGGCCTCTCGCCCTGCCGGCCCGGATCCAGCTCAGGCCGGGCCTGCGCCCTTTTGCCTTCATGAAGCTGGGGACAACGCGCGCCCTCGCAGCGCGGCTGCCCGGGGAACACCGGTTCCGGCGCGATCATTGCAAGGCAGCGACGTGTCGCCCCTGTGACATCGGAACCGCACCCGCCAAAGTAGTTATGTACAAGGCCCTTTCTGCTGCTGCCACGCTGTTGCCGCCGCCGGGGTTCCGCTGTTAGAAAATACCGCGACGCGACGGATCAGGCTGCCGAGGGCCCTCGCCGCGTCATCCGCGACGTAGCGTTTTCGAGCGAAGTGGGAACCGGTTCGCATGAAGAGTGCGCGTCCAGATCAAAGCGAGAGCCAGTTCGGTTCTCAACCGAACAGGCTCTAACGGCAGCGCATGGATTATTTCGCCCAGCAACTGATCAACGGCCTCGTGCTCGGTTCGATCTACGGCCTGATCGCCATCGGCTACACGATGGTCTACGGCATCGTCGGCATGATCAACTTCGCCCATGGCGACATCTTCATGATCGGCGGCTTCATCGCGATGATCTCGTTCCTGGTGCTGGTGTCGCTCGGCCTCACCGCGATCCCGCTGATCCTGCTGATCGTGCTCTTGGTCTCGATGGTGATCACCGCGCTCTATGGCTGGACCATCGAGCGCATCGCCTACCGGCCGCTGCGCCACTCGTTCCGCCTCGCGCCGATGCTGTCGGCGATCGGCATGTCGTTCGTCCTGACCAACTTCTCGCAGGTGTCGCAGGGCGCGCGGGTCAAGCCGGTGCCGCCGATCATCACCGGCGGCTATACGCTGCATGAAGGTTCGCAGGGCTTCGCCGTGCAGCTCTCCAATATCCAGATCGTGGTCGTGCTCGCGACCATCGTGCTGCTCGCGGTGTTCACCTGGCTGGTCTCGCGCACAAGGCTCGGCCGCGACATGCGCGCCTGCGAGCAGGATCAGACCATGGCCGCGCTGCTCGGCGTCGATGTCGACCGCACCATCTCGATGACCTTCGTGATCGGTGCTGCGCTCGCCGCCGTCGCCGGCATGATGTACCTGCTGTATTACGGCCTGGTCGATTTCTTCATGGGCTTCGTCGCCGGCATCAAGGCATTCACCGCCGCGGTGCTCGGCGGCATCGGCTCGTTGCCGGGCGCGATGCTCGGCGGGCTCGCGATCGGCCTGATCGAGACGTTCTGGTCGGCCTATTTCTCGGTGGAGTACAAGGACGTCGCCGCGTTCTCGATCCTGATCGTGGTGCTGATCTTCATGCCGACCGGCCTGCTTGGCCGTCCCGAAGTCGAAAAAGTCTGACAGGCACTTCGTGAGCGCGACCTCAGCCCGCCCCTCGCACGCCGCGCAGCCCTCGGGCAGCGCCTTCATTCTCAAGAAAGCCCTGATCAGCGCCGCGGTCGCGCTGGTGCTGTTCTCGCTGATGATCGGCGTGCGCACCGAGGCTGGCCCGCAGGGCGGCCTGATCTACTGGACGCGGTTCGGCGATCTCGCAGCCCTGGTCGGCACCGTGTTCGGCGGCAGCATCATCATCGAGCTGCTGCGGCAATGGTGGGGACCGGTCGACAAGGACCGCATCGTGCCGAAACCGGTGCAGTCGGCGATGTCGTTCGCCGGGCGCTGGCTGGCGCCGGCGCTCCTGGTGTTCGCCTTCCTGGTGCCGGTGATCTTCTACAACCAGCGCTATATTCTCGACCTTTCGATCCTGGTCCTGACCTATGTGATGCTGGGCTGGGGTCTCAATGTCGTGGTCGGCCTCGCCGGTCTGCTCGATCTCGGCTACGTCGCCTTCTATGCGGTCGGCGCCTATTCCTACGCGCTGCTCGCGACCAATTTCGGATTGTCGTTCTGGGTCTGCCTGCCGCTTGCCGGCATCCTGGCGGCGTTCTGGGGCGTGCTGCTCGGCTTCCCGGTGCTGCGGCTGCGCGGCGACTATCTCGCGATCGTGACGCTCGCCTTCGGCGAGATCATCCGCCTCGTCATCATCAACTGGCAGAGCCTGACCGGCGGCCCCAACGGCGTCTCGGGGATTCCCCGCCCGACCATGTTCGGCATTCCGCTGACGCCCGGCGATGACGGGCTCGCCGCCAAGCTCGGCATCGAGTTCTCGCCGACCCATCGCATCGTGTTCCTGTTCTATCTGATCCTGGCGATGGCGCTGCTCACCAACTGGGTGACGATCCGGCTGCGCCGGCTGCCGATCGGCCGTGCCTGGGAGGCGCTGCGCGAGGACGAGGTGGCCTGCCGCGCGCTCGGCATCAACGTCACCACGACCAAGCTCACCGCGTTCGCGACCGGTGCGATGTTCGGCGGCTTCGCCGGCGCCTTCTTCGCCACGCGGCAGGGCTTCATCAGTCCGGAATCCTTCACGTTCCAGGAATCGGCGCTGGTGCTTGCCATCGTCGTGCTCGGTGGCATGGGCTCGCAGCTCGGTGTCGCACTGGCGGCGCTGACCATGATCGGCGGTTTCGAGCTGTTCCGTGGTTTCGATCAGTATCGCATGCTGGTATTCGGCATCGCGATGGTGCTCTTGATGATCTGGCGGCCGCGCGGGCTGATCGGCCATCGCGCGCCGACCGTATTCCTGGAGCGCAACCAGGCGATCTCATCCGACCTCGTCAAGGAGGGCCACGGATGAGCAGCGACCATATCCTCACCGTCGACCGCCTGATGATGCGCTTCGGCGGCATCGTCGCGGTCAACGAGCTGTCCTTCGCCGCCGAACGGCGCAAGATCACCGCGCTGATCGGCCCGAACGGTGCCGGCAAGACCACCGTCTTCAACTGCATCACCGGCTTCTACCGGCCTAGCGGCGGCGCAATCCGTCTCGCCCATGACGATGGCCGCACCATCCAGCTCGAGCGGCTCGGCGATTTCCGCATCACCAAGCAGGCCAAGGTGGCGCGCACCTTCCAGAACATCCGGCTATTCCCTGGCATGACCGCGCTGGAGAACCTGATGGTGGCGCAGCACAACGCGCTGATGCGCGCCTCGGGCCTGACCTTCCTCGGGCTGATCGGTGCGCCGTCCTGGCGCGCGGCCGAGCAGCGCGCCATCGAACTGGCGCGGACCTGGCTCGATCGTGTCGGCCTGCTCTCGCGCGCCGACGATGCCGCCGGCAATCTCGCCTATGGCGACCAGCGCCGGCTCGAAATCGCACGCGCGATGTGCACGGAACCCGTGTTGCTCTGCCTCGACGAGCCGGCGGCCGGCCTCAACGCACGCGAGAGCGGCGGGCTCAACGAGCTGCTGCTGTCGATCCGCAACGAACAGGGCACCTCGATCCTCCTGATCGAGCACGACATGTCGGTCGTGATGGAAATCTCCGACCACGTCGTTGTCATGGACTACGGCGTCAAGATCGCCGAAGGCACGCCGCAGGCCGTGCGCGACGACCCCAAGGTGATCGCCGCCTATCTCGGCGCCGACGAGGAAGAGGCGATCGCCGTGATGGAGAGCGGCACGTGAGCGCGGCACAAGCAACCACACCCCTGCTCGCGGTGCGCGGCGTGCGCGCGGCCTATGGCAAGATCGAGGCGCTGAAGGGCGTCGATATCGAGATCAATGCCGGCGAGATCGTCGCCCTGATCGGCGCCAATGGCGCCGGCAAGTCGACGCTGATGATGACGATCTTCGGCCGGCCGCGCGCCCGCGCCGGCACCATCGAATATGACGGCCAGGACATCACCGGCGTGCCGACCCACGAGATCGCGCGGCTGCGCATCGCGCAATCGCCCGAGGGCCGGCGGATCTTTCCGCGCATGAGCGTCGCGGAAAACCTGCAGATGGGCGCCGATGCCACTGAATGCAGCGAGGCCGAACGCGAAGCCGGGCTGGAGCGCGTGTTCGCGCTGTTCCCGCGCCTGAAGGAGCGCGTCGCACAACGCGGCGGCACGCTGTCGGGCGGCGAGCAGCAGATGCTGGCAATCGGCCGTGCGCTGATGAGCCGGCCGCGCCTCTTGATGCTGGACGAACCGTCGCTCGGCCTCGCGCCGCTGATCGCGCGCCAGATCTTCGACGCCATCCGCACGCTGAACCGGCAGGATGGCCTCACCGTCTTGATCGTCGAACAGAACGCCAACCATGCGCTGAAGCTCGCCCATCGTGGTTACGTCATGGTCAACGGCCTGATCACGCTGACCGGAACCGGCAGCGAATTGCTGCAGCGCCCGGAAATCCGCGCCGCCTATCTGGAAGGCGGCCGCCACGGCTAGCTGCACTTTCTGTGCCGCACCTGCAGCAAGATGCGGCTGATGCAGCGTCGATTTGCCTGAAAATTGCCGGTGACTTCGCTGCGAAATCAGCCGAGAATGCCCGCGGTTTTGGGGGCCCGGCGTGCCGGGCCCTTCCCACAAGAGGCAACGACCACGAGGGACGTCTCATGAAATCACTGAAGCTGATCGGCCTGGCATTGGGCGCTTCGTTCGCACTATCGGCGAGCGCGTTCGCGCAAGACATCACCGTCGCCGTCGCGGGCCCGATGACGGGCTCCGAATCCGCTTTCGGCCGGCAGATGAAGAACGGCGCCGAGCAGGCGGTCGCCGACATCAACGCCGCCGGCGGCGTGCTCGGCAAGAAGCTCGTGCTGGAATCCGACGACGATGCCTGCGATCCGAAGCAGGCGCGCTCGATCGCGGAAAAGATCGGCT
This sequence comes from Bradyrhizobium mercantei, assembly GCF_001982635.1. Taxonomy (GTDB): domain Bacteria; phylum Pseudomonadota; class Alphaproteobacteria; order Rhizobiales; family Xanthobacteraceae; genus Bradyrhizobium; species Bradyrhizobium mercantei. The sequence goes on from NZ_MKFI01000001.1 coordinate 1,039,760, forward strand.
CTTCGAAGATTCCGTTCGTGGCCGGCCATTTCTGCTCGTCGTCGTCGATCCCGGCCTCCGAGGCCTATGCCGACGCCAACGTGCTGCAGATCACCCCGGCCTCGACCAACCCGCTGTTCACCGAGCGCAAGCTGTGGAACGTGGCGCGCGTCTGCGGCCGTGACGACCAGCAGGGCCTGGTCGCCGCCGACTACATCATGAAGAACTACAAGGGCAAGAACGTCGCGATCCTGAACGACAAGACCACCTACGGCAAAGGCCTCGCCGACGAGACCAAGAAGGCGCTGAACAAGGCCGGCTTCCAGGAGAAGATGTTCGAGTCCTACAACAAGGGCGACAAGGACTTCAATTCGATCGTCTCGCGCCTGAAGCGTGACAACATCGACCTGGTCTATGTCGGCGGCTACCATCAGGAAGCCGGCCTGATCCTGCGCCAGATGCGCGACCAGGGCCTGCAGACCGTGCTGATGGCGGGCGACGCCATGAACGACAAGGAGTTCGCCTCGATCACCGGCCCGGCCGCCGAAGGCACGCTGTTCACCTTCGGTCCCGACCCGCGCAACAAGCCGACCGCGAAGGCGATCGTCGAGAAGTTCAAGAGCAAGAACATCGACCCCGAAGGCTACACGCTCTACACCTACGCCGCGATGCAGGTGTGGACCCAGGCCGTCGCCAAGGCGGGCTCGACCGACGCCAAGAAGGTGATGGACACCATCAAGGCCGGCGAGTGGGACACCGTGCTCGGCAAGATGGCCTTCGACGCCAAGGGCGACATCAAGGCGATCGACTACGTCGTCTACAAGTGGGACGCCAAGGGCAACTACACCGAGATCAATCCGAAGGGCTCCTGAGCTCCTCTAGTCGATCCAGTCAAAGACACCAAACGCCCCGGTTCGCCGGGGCTTTTTTTGATCCGAGACCTGCAAGTCTTACCGCGGGTCCCTGCCCGCGCGCGGGCGGCGGTTGATGCATCCGTCGTGGCTGCTATACCGGAGTGATCGGACAGCAGACGGGTGGATGCATCGTGAAAAACCTTCTCACCGATATTGCCGGCGTTGCCGTCGGCCACGCCGACGACGCCGTGATCGCCTCCGGCGTCACCACGATCCTGTTCGAGCGGCCGGCGGTAGCCTCGATCGACGTCCGCGGCGGCGGTCCCGGCACCCGCGAGGACGCCCTGCTGTCCCCGCACAACGTGGTCGAGGCGATCGACGCCATCACGCTGTCCGGCGGCTCCGCGCTCGGGCTCGACGCCGCAGGCGGCGTGCAGGCCTGGCTCGCCGAGCGCGGCCGCGGCTTTCGGATTCGCGATGCGGTGATCCCGATCGTGCCGGGTGCGATCTGCTTCGACCTGCTCAACGGCGGCAACAAGGCGTGGGGACGCTTTCCACCCTATCGCGATCTCGGCTACGCCGCGGCGAATGCCGCCTCTGAAGGCTTCGAGCTCGGCAGCGTCGGCGCCGGCATGGGCGCGACCACGGCCAATCTCAAGGGCGGCCTCGGCTCGGCCTCTGATGTGACCGACGACGGCGTCAAAGTCGCAGCGCTCGCGGTGGTCAACGCGGTCGGCAGTGTCACCGTCGGCAATGGCCCCTGGTTCTGGGCGGCGCCGTTCGAGGTGAACAGTGAGTTCGGCGGGCGCGGCCTGCCGCCCTCGTTCACCCAGGACATGCTGAAGCCGCGGCTGAAGGGCGGCGCGGACGCCACCGCCGCCGAGAACACCACGCTGGTCGTGGTCGTGACCGATGCGCAATTGACAAAACCGCAGGCGCGGCGGCTGGCGATGATCGCGCAGACCGGCATGGCGCGCGCGATCTATCCGGTGCACGCCCCGCTCGATGGCGATGTGGTGTTTGCCGCCGCGACCGGCGCGAAACCGATCGATCCGCTGTTCGGCCTGACGAAGCTCGGTGCGATCGCGGCCAACACGGTGGCACGCGCGATCGCCCGCGGCGTCCATTCAGCGACCGCGCTGCCGTTCCCCGGCGCGCTGCCGAGCTGGCAGGACCGGTTCGGTTAAGCGAAGAGCTTTATCAGCTACAGTTCCACGATTGTCATTGCGAGCGAAGCGAAGCAATCCATTGCACCGCTTGCGGAGACATGGATTGCTTCGTCGCTACGCTCCTCGCAATGACGAGTGGTAGCCGACACGCACTAAGCGCTGACGGACACGCCGGCCGATGCCTGCGCCGAGATCGCCTGCGACTGGCGCTGGATCAGCTGCTCGATGAAATTGTAGGACGAGGTCGCATTGTTGCTCGCGGATGACGAGCTCGTGCTGCTGGTGCTGGAGGCGGTGGCCGGCGTCGTCATCGACACCTTGGAGCCGTCGGCATAGGTCGTCGTCGTGGTGGTCGAGCCGTCGCTGTTGGTCACCGAGGTCGAGGTGGCGCCGTCCAGCGCCTGCATCAACGGATCGGAGCTCGATCCGCCCGAGCCGCTGCTGGAGCCGGATCCGTCGGTCGAGCCGCTGGCCATGTGATGGTGATGGCCGCCGCCCTTGTGGCCCTGCAACGCCTGCGACATCTCGTCGAGGCTGACGGTGCCGTCGCCATTGGTATCGAGCTTGGAGAACACGTCGTCGGCTTGCGCGGTGTTGGTCCCGCCGGCGCCGAGCGCGTTCTCGAACTCCGACTGGGTGATCTGGCCGTTGCCGTCGGCATCGATCTGCGAGAACAGGTCCTTCAGCGCATCCGACCGGCTGGTCGAGGACGTGCTGGTCGAACCGGTGGTCTGCGACTGGCTTTGCGCGTCGAGCAGCGCGCTCATGGTCTGCGGCGAAATCTGCGGGGCGCAGTTGCCCGATCCGGTGCTGGTGCTCGTGCTGCTGGTCGACGTCGGTGTCGTGGTCGAGAGGTCGAACAGCCCGGTGGTCTGACTGCCCTGGCTGGAGCTGCCGGTCTGGGCCGTCGACTTCGACGACATCAGCGAGCTCAGGAGATCAATGGCCGACGACGCAGCGCCAATTGCAAATAACATGGCAATACTCCAGCAGAGCCGCGCCTTGCGGCTCGAACGCATGCCAGTGGCTGAGCAAGGCGCATGCCATGGCAAAAACCCAATAAAACCAGGCCTTGGCGCATCGCTACGGGTTCCGCGCACCCGGCAAGAGCTGCCGCCAGCGGCAGAATTTTCCGGCTCGGAGACGCCGTCCGCTCGCATTGCCCGCCACGCGCCCGCGTGTTAGGCGGGATCACCCGTCGCCCCCTGAAGTCTTCCGGAACTGCGCTATGACTCAGTCATTCACCCCGCGTCCCCTCATTATCGCTCCGTCGATCCTGGCGTCGGATTTCTCAAAGCTCGGCGAGGAGGTCCGCGCCGTCGACCAGTCCGGCGCCGACTGGATCCATCTCGACGTGATGGACGGACACTTTGTGCCGAACATCTCGTATGGCCCCGACGTCATCAAGGCGATGCGGCCGCACACCAAGAAGATCTTCGACGCGCATTTGATGATCTCGCCCTGCGACCCCTATCTCGAAGCGTTCGCCAAGGCGGGCTGCGACCACATCACGGTGCATGCCGAGGCCGGCCCGCATTTGCATCGCTCGTTGCAGGCGATCCGCGCGCTCGGCAAGAAGGCCGGCGTCTCGATCAATCCCGGCACGCCGGCGAGCGCGATCGAATATGTGCTCGACCTGATCGACCTCGTGCTTGTCATGTCGGTCAATCCCGGCTTCGGCGGCCAGGCCTTCATCCGCTCGGCAATCGGCAAGATCTCTGACGTCCGGGCGATGGTCGCCGGCCGTCCGATCGACATCGAGGTCGATGGCGGGGTTGCTCCGGATGTTGCGGGCCAGCTCGCGGCCGCCGGCGCCAACGCCTTTGTCGCGGGCTCGGCCGTGTTCAAGGGCGGCACAATCGAGGCCTACAAGACCAACATCGCCGCGATCCGCCATGCGGCCGCCGAGGCGCGCGGCGAAGCGATCTGACGATCCGGCGGGACTAAAATACGGCGGGCGGCGTGGCCGCGGCATTCGCCGCCTGGTCCGCCGCCTCATCGTCGTCCGCTTGCGGCGCCAGCCGCGACGGCCGCACCACGGTCACCGTGCACGGCGCTTCGGCTGCGACCTTGGCGGACACGCTGCCGAGCAGCGCACGCCGCATCGAGTTCTGCCGCGCGCCGATGATGATGTGGTCGACCAGATTGACCGCGGCGAATTCCAGGATGGCGGCCGCGGGATCGATCGCCTCCAGCACGTGCACGGTCAGCCGCCCCTCCTCGAGCTTGAACGGCCGCGCCCAGTGCTGCAAAGCCACCAGGCGGTCGACATGCTTGTTCTGGCCCTGCTCGTCATGGCTGCGGTCAATCGCCAGGCGGTTGAGCTTCAGCACATTGACGCAGGCGAGCCGCGCCGATGGCGACGTCGACAGCACCTGATCGGCGGTGACGCGGATGGTGTCGTTCAGCGCGCCGGCCTCCTCGCCGATGTCGAGTGCAACGGCAACGATCGGGCTCGAGGCGAGTTGCGCCGCGACATTGGATTTCGGCTGCGGCGGCACCGCGCCGAGATTGAAGCGGCGGCGCCAGACCGTGCTGAGGGAATCGCGGTTGAGCCGCTGCGCCCGTGCCGTCAGCTTCACCTGCTCGGGATGGCCGAGATCGAACGCGAGCTGCGCCGCGGTCGGATAGCGCGCGGCGGGATCGATCTCGAGACACCGCAGCACGATCTCCTGCAGCCACGGCGGATAGTCTGGCCTCAGCTGGCGCGGCGGATAGGGATCGCGCCACAGCCGCCGGCGCATGCCGCGCAGGCTCTCGGTCTCGCCGAACGGGCGGACGCCGGTGGTGAAGAAATACAGCAGCACGCCGAGCGAAAACAGATCGCTGCGCGGATCGTCGCGCACCCCGAGCAGGCGCTCCGGCGCCATGTAGGGCGCGGTGCCGTAAGGCAGGCGAAACTCCTCCTGCAACAAATCCGGCAGATGCTGGTGATGCGAGAGGCCGAAATCGATCAGCACCGCTTCGCCGCGCTCGCGGAACATGATGCTGCTCGGCTTGATGTCGTGATGGATGACGTTCTGCCGGTGCAGGCTGGCGAGCGCGGTCGCGACCTTGCCGCCGATCACCCTCACCTCGTCATACGGCAGCGGCAAATTGTCGATCCGCTTGTAGAGCGTCTGCCCGGGGATGCGCTCCATCACCACATAGGCCTGGCGCTCGAAATCGCCGGTGCCGAAACAGGCCGGCACGTGCGGCCCCGACAGCCGCGGCAGGATCATCTGCTCCATCTCGAAGCTGACGATCGCCGCCGGATCCTCGCCCTCCGAGGTCAGCGGCACCTTCATCAGCAGCGGCACGGTGATGCCGGGATGGGTGACGCTCCACAGCGTCGCCATGCCGCCGCGGTGCACGCGCTCGCCGATAGTGAAGCCATCGAGCTCGGCGCCCGGCTGCATGGTCAGCGCCGCCACCGCGTCACCTGCCGAGCGGCAGGCGGTCGGCCAGCCACAGCGGCAGGCCGCTGGCCTTGATCCGCGCCGCGGCGGTCGCGACGTCGTAGGGCACGCGGTGGTAGGTGATCTCGCGGCTCGCCGTATCGAACATCGCAAACGATGCCGCGGGATCGCCGTCGCGCGGCTGGCCGACCGAGCCGAGCACCGCAAGCCAGCGCCGCCCGGTCAGCAATTGTACCGCGACGCCCGAGGTCGGCACGAAGCTCGTCATCTTCGCCGTCGAGGACATCGAGTAGAGGCCGGGACGATGGATGTGGCCGCAGAAGGTGATCTGCAATTCGGTTGCCATCATGCTGCGCGCGGCATCCGACGTGTCGCGGACGTAGCGCCACTTCGCAGGGTCAGAGGCTTCGGAGTGCACGTAGAGACGGTTGTCTTCCTCACGCGTGATCGGCAGGCCCGCGAGGAAGGCCTTCTGCCCGGCGTTGAGCCGGCCCCGCGTCCAGTCGATCGCGGCCTGCGCATCGGCATTCATGCTGTCGCTCGGCACGCCGATCGCATTGTCATGGTTGCCACGCACCGCGATCGCCCCCGTCGCGACGAGGTCGACCACCGTGTCGACGGCCCATTCGGGATCGGCGCCGTAACCAACGATGTCGCCGAGGCAGATCAGCCGCTCGGCGCCGCGTGCACGCGCAGCCTCGAGGCAGGCGGCGAAGGCCTGCCGGTTGGCGTGAATATCGGCAAAGAGTGCAAGCCGCATCGTGGTCCGCGCTGCTGATCCCTGCCCGCTATCAAGCACACGCGGCCCCGGGCTCGCAATCGGGCCGAAGGCATCAGTCGATCAGGGATGTCGGAAGGAAGGTCGGCTTAGTGCTTGCAGACCCGCACGCCGCGCAGCAGCAGGGCGATCAGGGCGTCGATTCGCGACGGGCATTCAGGCTTGGCCCATTCCTCGGCATGCGCCGGGTGATGGTAGCGGACGGTGGCGTCGAACACGGCGCGCGCGGTCGCCTTGACATTGTCGGTCTCGAACACGCCCTGCGCGACGCCGTCGGACAGGATTTTCGCGATCAGATCGACCTGCTTGTCCTTGTAGGCTTCCACCACCTCGCGGGCGCCCTGCGCCAGCGCAAGGTAGGTCGCGAACATCTCGGGATCGTCGCAGACCTTCTTCTGCTTGATCGAGAAGGCGGTGCGCAGCCATTTCTCCAGCCGTTCCGGCGCCGGGCCCGAGTCGGCTGCGATCTTGCACAGCGGCTCGTTGGCGCGGTCGAGCCAGCGCTTTGCAACCGCATCGCGCAGCGAGGCCTTGCTGGGAAAGTGACGGTAGACGCTGCCGTGGCTGACATCCAGCGCACGGGCAACGTCGACGACGGTGGCCTTTGTCAGCCCGAAGCGTCTCAAGACATCCTCAGTTGCCTCGAGGATCCGCTCGGGTGTCAAAACCACCGCCTCGTTCATGCGTTTACCGTCTGGTTATCGCCGTCCTGCCCGCGGGTGAACTTGGCAGCCTGGGCAGCCAAGTGGCGGGCGACGCGAAGGTTGAGCCACTGTTGAATCTGGGCGGTCAATTGGAAGATTTCTATCGTCATGGAGGTAGTCCTTCGAGGTAATCAAATCAGGTTCGGCTCCCCCGGCCAAAATGCCGGAACAGCCACTGGGCGCCCTCCTCCCTTGGGCTGGTGAGTATATACACCATCTCGCTGACAGATTTCAATATCTGTCAGACAATATTTTGTGAAATGATAGCGGGGCCCCGGACGGGAGGCCCCGCCCGCGCCGAACGTCTGGCTTACGGGCCGCTACAACGTTCCGTGAGCGACGGCGGCGAACCTCCAGTCCGTGCCTATGTCTCACTAGGGCTGCCCGGGAGAGGTTTGCATGGATCGCCCAATGACCTTCAAGGAAGTCGCCAAGATCACCGCGGGCGCGGTGGTGTCGCTCGTCATTGTCGGATGGTTGATGGTTCTCGCCATCGCATTCATGACGGTACTATGAGGCCGCCGGAACCGGGCGCCGGAATCGAAAGGGGCCGCCTCACGCAGCGGCCCCTTTGCCGGGAAAATGCCTTCGGGATAAAATCTAGCCCCGGTTAGCTCCAAGACTACACGGTTCAGCGGATTGAGGAATTCCGGATGATTACTGTCCATTCCGCTGACTGATTATTGGCGATCCCTATTTTTGTGCCATCCTCCTGGTGATCTGCGCCGTCCTATTGCTGCTCGTCCTTGGGCGGCATCCGGGGCGGCGGCAGCGGGGTGAAAACCGATCCCTGCGCGCCCGCCGGCGGGGCCACGAACGTCCCGGTCGTGGAATCGCCGCCGGTGGTCTCCACGATCGTCTTCGGGGTGATGTACTCCCTGACGAAGTCCATGATGGTGCCGTCACCGCCACCGAAATCCGCCGCGCGCCCGCCCTGCGGATGCCCGGCCTTGATCTCGTTCTCGGCGGTGTGGGTCTGTTCCGCCAAGGCGTCGCTGTAGGGAATGCGGAAAGCGCGCGGCACCGCGCTCGGCCGGTTGTCCTCGTCGAGCTCCTCGACCCAGAGATAGATCGATCCCGGATCGCCCTCCAGCGAATGCGGCTCCACGATCCGCGTCGACAGCAGCTTGAAATTCGCCGGCAGCTTCTCCGCGGACGCCCAGCCGAGCAGGCCGCGCATGCCGCCGAAGCTGACGAAGTAGAAGGCGCTGGTCACGACGATGACGACGGCCTTCAGTGACCAATGCAGCCGCGCGTAGACCAGCACGATCAGCAGCAGCGCACCGATCACCGCGTAGGCGACCGCAATGGTGAGGATCACCGACTGCAAGCTAATCATTGCGGAGCACCCTCACGCCGGATTTCGGGACGCCGGTGTTCGGATCGAGGTCGGCGCCGTTGCGCCAGCTGCTGCGGAAGGTCTCGAGCAGCGATTTCGGCCGCCGGTCGACGTTGATCACCTTGCCCTCGGCGTCGAGACGAAACCTGACCGCGGTCTTCTCGTCGCCGGTGTGATCGACGGTCAGCTTGTCGTCGAAGATCACCTGCGCGGTCGGATTGAGCTTCTGCACCTTCACATTGGCCTGCACCGGCTCGCCGGTCGTCGCCTGGAAATGCGAGACGTTGACGGTGTATTCGCCGGCGACGACGCCGCGCAGGGTGACGATCTCCTCGCGGATCGGCGAGGCGATCTTCTTGCCGTTGACCACGATGAAGTCGTTGGCGCCGCCGCGGTCGTCGCGGTCGAGCGTCAGGAAGCCGGCCTCGCGATGCCGGTACCAGGCGATGTTGCCGGCCGGGTCCTGCACGAACAGGTCGAGATCGTCAGGGTGATTGTCCGGCCAGTCCATCGTGATGATGAACTCCGCCTTGGATTCGATCTTGCCTTCCTTGGAGTCCGGCGACACTGACAGCAGCGCGAGGAAGAACAGGAAGGCGATCACCTGCAGCGCCTTGAACAGCATGACGCCGAGCGGATCGAACGGCTCCTCGCGCGGATAGAGGCCGAACTCATCCATCATGACGTCGTTCCAAGGCGACGTTCCAGGGCCGGGGTGACGTGCGTCTCGGTCAGCACGACGGCATCCGAGAACACCCGCTGGGTCGCGGCATCCAGCATGTAGTACTGGATCCGGACCAGGATGGATCCGATCAGCCCGGCCAGCGTGGTGTACATCGCAACCGCCATGCCGTCGCTCATCAGCCCCATCGACGATTTCATCGCGACCTTGTCGGCGGCATCGAGCGAGGCGATCGGTGCCAGCATGATGATGAAGCCGATGATGGTGCCGAGCAGGCCAAGCTTCATCAACGTGTCGGAGACAAAGGCGCCAAAGCCGTTGGAGCCGCGCAAGCGATCCGCCAGCGTGCGCAGCAGCAGGGTCTGGTCGATCCGGCCTTTCGCCTGCGCATCGGCTTTCTGCACCAGGCTCTTGATGTGGTCGGTGACGAGCCCGCGGGGCAAACCGCGCGCATCCGACAGAAGCGCCTTGGCGCCATCGGGCGCGGCGAGGATCGTGCGGCAGGACCGTGCCACCTCGCCTTCCCGCGCGATCGCCCGCGTCCGCCAGAAGCAATGGATGCAGGTCACGATGTAGAGCACCGCGATGACGCTGGAAATGTAGGTGCGGTCGGAACTGACCATCAGGCGGATCAGCCCGTAGCGCCACAGCAGGAAGGCGGCGAAGATCGAAAGGCCGGTGAAGATCATCCAGAGCAGCAGCACACTGCGCTCCGCCGCGTCCGTGCCGGCCGGTGCGGCCGCGGCCTCGACCTTGGCGTCCATGCTGCGTTAGCTCCCTGTGACGACTGTTCCGCGCGGCCCCGCGTGGGGACCTCGGCTACGGTTAGAGCAGAGCCAGCCGGCGCCGTCCAAAGACATCTGCCCAAATTTGGTCGGGCAAATTTCCCGACCTGCATAGCGTGGCATGCTTGCGATTGGCGGGGAACAGCGGTGCTGTTAGCATCAGGCCACTCGTTTGAGCATGAAACCGCATCACGCCTGTTCGGATCATGCTCCGGCCGTGGAGTGATCGCATGCGCCTCGTGCTTCAACTGGTCGCCCGCCTGCTCGTGATCGTCGCGCTATGCCTCGGCGCAGCCACCGTCTGGGCCACGATCGACGCCTATCGCAGCGTCGATCGCGCCACCGAGGCCTCTGCCGCGCGGGTCTCGCAGTCGCTCGAGGCGCTGTACTGGCGTGAATTGCTGCTCCGCAGCAACCGGATGCGCGAGCAATTGCTGCCGGCGCCGGACTGGCGCACCATCGAGACCATGGGCCTGATCGCGCCGGGGATCTGCGTGCAGTTCGAACCGGCCGGCGCCTTCGAGAAGCCGCTCTGCGGCCAGAGCAAGGGGATCGGCCAGGCGCCGCCGCGCTGGTTCGCCGCCGCGGTGCAAATGGTGCTCGGCGAGCACGCCACCGTGGAGCGGCCGATCAGCGCCCGCGCCGCGACCGCGGGAACCGTGCGCGCCACCGCCGATCCGGCCGCTGCGATCGCACTCGCCTGGCAGCACATCCTGGACAATATCCATGTCGCACTGCTGATGGCGCTTGCCATCGCGCTGCTCGCCTCGCTCGCGATCGCGCATACGCTGGCGCCGGCCCACTCGATCGTGTCGGCGCTGCGGCGCATGGCCGATGGCGAGTACCGCACACCGCTGCCGCGCATCCGCTCGATGGAGCTCGCGATGATCGGCCGCGCCGTCGGCGATCTCGGCGACCGGCTCGCGCTGGCCGAGGAGGAACGCACGGTGCTGACACGGCGGCTGCTCGAGATCCGCAGCGACGAACGCCGCACGCTGGCCCGCGAGCTGCACGACGAGTTCGGCCAGAACCTCACCGCGATCCTCGCCTTCGCTAACACGATCGAGGCGAGCGCCGGCGACAAGTACGCCGCCGGCACCGAGATTGCGCAGGATGCACGGATGATCTCGCAGGCGACGCGCCGCATCATGGCGTGCCTGCGCGACACGTTGAACCGGCTGCGCCATCCGCCGGCCGAGGAGCTCGGGCTGGAAGCCAGCCTGGTCGATCTCGTCGACAGCTGGCGATCGCGCACCGCGCAGCCGATGATCCAGCTCGATCTCCAAGGCGACCTCGCCGACATCAGCGGCACGGTCGCTGCGGCCGCCTACCGTGTCGCGCAGGAGTGCCTGACCAATGCGCTGCGCCACAGCGATGCGCGCGAGATCGTGCTGCGGATCGAACGGCGGACCGGAGCCGAGAATGCGCTGCTGGTGCGCGTCGAGGACGACGGCGGCGGCGATGCGGCCAAGGTGGCGCAATCGGCGGGCTTCGGTCTCACCGGCGTCAGCGAGCGCGTGACCGCGCTCGGCGGCTCGCTGTCGATTGCGCGCGCCAGCCGCGGCCTCTCCGTCGCCGCCACGATTCCGCTCGCCGCCTGAGATGACGACCGCGAAGATGATGACCGTGAAGAGCCGGGGCATCTCGATCCTGCTGGTGGACGATCATCCGGTCGTCCGCCAGGGCTATCGGCGTGTGCTCGAGCATCAGGACGATTTCAGCGTGGTCGCCGAGGCCGACAACGCGGCCAATGCCTACCGCGCGTTCAAGTCGCACGGACCCGATGTGGTGGTGATGGACATCTCGATGCCGGGCGCGAGCGGACTGGAGGCGATCCGCAACATCCGCGCGCGCGACGCCGATGCCCGCATCCTGGTCTTCAGCATGCACAGCGAGGCGGCCCAGGTGAAGGCGGCGTTCAGCGCCGGCGCCTCCGGCTTCGTGACCAAGGGCAGCGAGCCGGCCGAGCTGATCGCGGCGATCCGCTCGGTGGCGCGCGGCGAGCATGCGATGAGCGACGACGTCGCGCGGGTGCTCGCGCTGGAAAGCCTGGTGCCAACCAAATCCGCGCTCGACCAGCTCGGCGAACGCGAAATCGAGATCCTCCGCCAGTTCGCGGCAGGCCACACCAAGGAGCAGATCGCCGCCAACCTCAACCTCAGCACCAAGACCGTGCAGAACTACCACTATTTGATCAAGGCCAAGACCGGCCTGCGGACCGACGCCCAGCTGGTCCGCCTCGCGGTGGAATGCGGCCTGGCGAATTTGTAGACCGTGTGGCCTGGGTGAGCACGGCGCCACCCGGGGCTGATCACAAGTTGAGGCCTCCTCCGTCATTCCGGGGCATCCACACCGCGCGTGCCCCCTAATTTCGCGCCGCAATCTCGAAATCCTCCAATTCGCAATTGCGAATTGGGGTTGTCCTATGCTCCGTATGCACCCAGAATGATAGTGTCCTTTCGCGTGACAAGTCGGCGGGTTACGCTACGCTGACCCGCTCTACGCAATCACAAGAAACGGACGCTCCCTATGCCCATCGTCAATCGCGTTGCCGCCCTCTCGGATGAAATGGCCGCCTGGCGCCATGACTTCCACGAGAATCCCGAACTGCTTTATGAGGTGCATCGCACCGCCGGTATCGTTGCCGACAAGCTGCGGGAGTTCGGCTGCGACGAGGTGGTGACCGGAATCGGCCGCACCGGCGTGGTCGGCGTGATCCGCGGCCGCAAGTCCAATTCGGGCAAGACGATCGGGCTGCGCGCCGACATGGATGCGCTGCCGATCGCGGAAGCTGCTGACGTGCCCTACGCCTCCAAGGTCCCCGGCAAGATGCACGCCTGCGGCCATGACGGCCACACCGCGATGCTCTTGGGCGCCGCGAAATACCTCACCGAAACGCGCAATTTCGACGGCACCGCGGTCGTGATCTTCCAGCCCGCCGAGGAAGGCGGCGCCGGCGGCAAGGCGATGGTCGACGACGGGCTGATGACCCGCTGGGGCATCCAGGAGGTCTACGGCCTGCACAACATGCCGGGCCTGCCGGAGGGCTATTTCGCGACCACGCCGGGCCCGATGCTTGCCTCGTCGGACACGCTGAAGATCGTCGTCCACGGCAAGGGCGGCCATGCCGGCGCGGCTCCGCACGAGGCGGTCGACAGCGTCTTGATCGGCGCCCAGATCATCAATGCGCTGCAATCGATCGTGTCGCGCAATGTCGATCCGCTGAAGTCGGCGGTCATCTCGATCACGATGTTCGAGGCAGGCAGCGCGTTCAACGTGATCCCGGAGACCGTGACGCTCGGCGGCACCGTGCGCACACTCGATCCCGGCGTGCGCGACCTGGTCGAGCGCCGGATCGGCGAGGTCGCCTCCAGCATCGCCAAGGCCTATGGCGGCTCGGCCGAGACGCATTACGACCGCATGTATCCGGTGACGCTGAACCACGCCCGCGAGGCCGGCGTCGCCGCCGAGATCGCCCGCGACGTGGTCGGCGCCGACCGGGTCAACGACAATCTGGTGCCGGTGATGGGCGCCGAGGATTTCGCGTTCATGCTGGAGGCTCGGCCCGGCGCGTTCGTCTTCCTCGGCATGGGCGACGGCCCGATGTGCCACCACCCCGCCTACAAGTTCAACGACAACATCCTCGGCCACGGCGCCTCCTACTGGGTGCGCCTGGTCGAGAAGCAGATGCCGGCGGGTTAAGGCGGAGCCCGGCACCCGGCCTCTGTGCTTCAAGTGGCGTGATCGGCCGTATCCGTGCCGATCATCCGCGCGGCGACGCGGTCGCGCCTGACGAAGTAATGGAACGCCACCGCCACGAGGTGCAGCACGATCAGCGCCAGCAGCACGTAGGCGAAGAAGATGTGGCGCTCCTCATAGGCATCCGCCGCCGCCTTGTCGGGCGAGGTGATCTGGGGGATGTGGAACAGGCCGAAGAAGCTCGAATAATCCTGGGCACGGGAGCCGGAATGGGCCCAGCCCAGGACAGCCACCAGGATGGTGACGGCATAGAGCGCGCCGTGGCTGACCCGGGCGGCGATCCGCTGCCAGGAGGGCATGTCGGCGGGAAGCGCCGGGGTCGGATTGACGCCACGCCAGACCAGCCGCAGCACCGTCAGCAGCAGCACCAGATAGCCGATGTCGGCGTGGATCGACCGATAGAAAAACTTGTCCGCCCGCGCCGGGATGTGGTTCATCCACCAGCCATAGGCCAGCATGCCGATGATGGCTGCCCCCAGCACCCAGTGGAAGGCGCGGGCGAGCGAGCCCCAGTTGGTGGCGGTATTGCGCATCATGGTGGACTGGCCCCCTGCGGCCCCGGTTTGGATTTCGCACGTCGCAGCAATAGCTTGCCGTGATACTTGCAGGTATTGGCCAAGGCCATATGAAATTCCCGCCTTCACTGCCTTTTGTCGGCCGCAGACAGCGGATAGCCAGAAACAACTGAATGGTAACCCTGCTTCGGATAGAATTTCCGCGTGTCCACTCCCCCGACCATCCTCGTCTTCGATTCCGGCCTCGGCGGCCTCACCGTGCTGCGCGAGATCGTCCGCGCCCGGCCCGACGCGCATTATGTCTACGTCGCCGATGACGCCTTCTTTCCCTATGGCCACCATGGCGAGGACGAGATCATCGCCCGCGTGGTGCCGCTGGTCGGCGAGCTGATCGAGGCCCACGCCCCCGACCTGGTCGTGATCGCCTGCAACACGGCTTCCACGCTCGTCATGTCGCATCTGCGTGATGCCTACCGCCTGCCCTTCGTCGGCACGGTGCCGGCGATCAAGCCGGCCTGCGCCTCGTCGAAAACCCGCCGCGTCTCGGTGCTCGGCACCAGGGGCACCGTGAAGCGGGAATATACCCGCAAGCTGATCTCGGACTTCGCGCAAGGCTGCGAGGTGACGCTGGTCGGGTCCGGCGAGCTCGCCTCGCTGGCCGAGGCCGCCCTCAGCGGCCAAAAAGTGCGTGACGAGGACATCGCGGCCGAGCTCGCGCCCTGCTTCGTCGGCGACGGCGCCAATGACCCCGCCCGCACCGACACCATCGTGCTCGCCTGCACGCATTACCCGCTGCTGCTGGAGCGCCTGACCAGGCTCGCGCCCTGGCCGGTCGACTGGATCGATCCGGCGCCGGCGATCGCCCGCCGCGTCGCGGATCTGCTTGGCCCGGCCGCGAGCGACCAAGCTGGCGCCGAGATGATTTTCACCTCGAAGCGCCCGCACGCACTGGCCGATGCGCTGACGCCGTTCTTCGGCGGCCGCGTCCCGGCCTGATCCTTTTCGCCGTCACAACGCGCTGCTAGTTTGCCCTCGCCTCATCGAGGGAGCACTGCATTGACTTCAGCATCGCTGACGCCGCTCAACCGCCTGCGCAAGGCGTGGCGCGACAAGCACCCGACCTTCGGCGCGATCGCGACCATTCCGAGCATCCAGACCGTGCAGATCATGGCGCAGTCGCTGGACTGGATCATCGTCGATCTCGAGCACGGGCCGATCGATCTCGGCACCGCGCATGCGATGATCGTGGCAACCTCGGGGACATCATGCGTGCCGATGGTGCGGATATCAGCCAACGAGCCGCACCTCGCCAAGGCGCCGATGGACATCGGCGCGCTCGGCATCAATTTTCCGATGATCTGCAATCGCGCCGACGCCGAGAAAGCGGCGCGCAGCGTGCGCTATCCGCCGAAGGGCGACCGGCTCTGGGGCCCGTTCCATGCGCCGTTCCGCTGGGGCGTCTCGATGAACGACTACATGGCGACCGCCGACGACGACATGATCTGCATGATCACGATCGAGCATGTCGAGGCCGTGAATCGCATCGACGAGATCATGGCGACGCCGGGCATCGACCTCGCGGTGATCGGTCCCGGCGATCTCGCCACCTCGATCAACAAGCGCGGCCTGCCCGACGATCCCGAGGTGGTCGCGCTGATGCAGCGCGCCGAGCAAGGCATCATGAAGAGCGGCGTGCCGCTCGGCGGCGTCGCGCGCACCGCTGAGCAGGCCAATGCGATGATCGACCGCGGCTACCTGGCGCTCGCGCTCGGCTTCGACTGGTCGCTGTTCCAGCGCGGCATCGCAGCCGCGTTCGCCGGGATCAAACGGTAGGCGTGGCCCCATCGGCAATCACTCGATCTGGGCGATGAGCGGCGCAAGCCCTAGATCGTCGAGAGATAGAGACTGGGATCGAAATATTGCGTGGCCGGCGTTGCAGCTGGGATCGGAGCCTCGGTTGCGAAGAAGTCGCTGACCTGCTGCAACCACTTGGTGACGGTGCCGTCGGCGCAAAGCCGCTTCCACTCCCGTGACGAAAACATCTTCTGCGCCGCCAGCGCTTCCTCGATATCGGCGACCGACGCTTGCGGATAGTGGCTCTTCTGCAAGGTTTCAGCCACAGCCTTGCGGTGGCGCATCATGTGGTCGTTGGCGTCGGCCCAGCCGCGAATGATCCGGGCGAAGACGTCGCGGTTCGCCGCAAAATATTCCTGCCGGGCAAGCCAGCCGCCGACGACCGCGGACTGCGGATAGTAGGCGGATGCGTCGACCAGCTTGATTGCACCGGGCAGCTTTTCACGCACCGCGATGTTGAAGGGCACCCAGAGCGCGACGGCAGGCACCTCGCCCGCGATGAATGCGTTCACGGCGGCGGACATGTTGCTGTTCACGATCTCGACGTCGGCCGGCGCGAGACCGTTGGCGCGCAACGCGCGGTCCAGGAAGATGTGCGCAGTGCTCATCCTGGTGGTCGCGATCCGCTTGCCGCGCAGGTCGGCGAAGGTCCGCACGCCCTTGTCGGGCCGGACCCAGAGCTGAGCGGTCGCGATCTCGATATCGTTGACCAGGAACGCTGTATAACCGCCGCGCGGCAGCAAGCTCGAGATCACGGCACCGGCCGAGAGCACGTCGAGTTTGCCGGCAGCCATCGGCTTTGCGCTGTGGCCGGCGCCCCGGGATAACCGACCTTGCTCAGGCCCGAGCGAATAATGTGCTGGCCGGTGAGAAACGCCGAACGGCCCGCGGTGCAGGACTGTTCGCCGTAATAGTGCTGGAACTTGATGCCCTCGCGCGCGATGCGGTCGATGCTGGGCGTCTCATACCCCATCAGGCCGTTCGAATAGGCGCTGATATTGGCAACGCCGATGTCGTCGCCCCAGATCACGAGGATATTCGGCTTGCGGCCTGATGGAGCTGAAGGTGCGGGGCTTGCCGCCGGCGCTGACTTTTGCGCCTGCGCCAAGGCGTCCGATGTCAGCGCTGCCGCTGCTACAAGCGTGGATGTGCCCAGCAACAGATTGCGGCGATCGATAGCCTGAGTCTTGCCGGTCTGCTTGTTGTCGTCGGCTTCGCTGCTCATCTCGAACTCCCTACATTGATAGACCTTCACGTCGCTGGATTGGAAACGGCGGGCGATGGCCGCACCACGCAGCGAAAGCCGACATGGCTGGTCGAGGTATCGACCGGCTCGGCATGGCGCGCGGCCGGGCGGTAGCGGCGGCAGTAGTTCGGCGCGCAGAGATGCGAGCCGCCCTTGAGAACCTTGCGGGGAATCCTGATCGCGGGCTGCGAGGAATCGTAGCTCGCCTCCTCGCGGCCGCCGCGCGGGTTCTGCGGAATGCAGCAGGGCTTTGCGGCGTCGGTCTCATGGCGGGCGGACCACCAGTCGGCGGTCCACTCCCAGACATTGCCGATCATGTCGTAGAGGCCGTAACCGTTCGGCGGAAACGCGGTCACCGGCGAGGTTCGCTCGAAGCCGTCCTCGCAGAGATTCTGCAACGGGAAATTGCCCTGCCAGGTGTTGGCCATGTGCTTGCCGCCGGGCGTCAGGGCGTTGCCCCAGGCATATTCCTCGGCCTCGAGCCCGCCGCGCGCCGCGAACTCCCATTCCGCTTCGGTTGGAAGCTCCTTGCCGGCCCATTTGGCATAAGCGAGCACATCGGCATAGGCGACGTGAACCACCGGATGGCTGCCGAGCACATTGATGTTGCTGCGCGGACCGTAGGGGCGACGCCAGTTCGCGCCTCTCATGAAGGTCCACCATTGGCTCCAGTCGAGCAGGGTGGTGACCCGGCGCGGCGGACAGAACACCAGCGAGCCCGCGTACAGCATATCGGGCAGCGCACCCGGATATTGCGCAGGATCGGGCGGCCGCTCGGCGATCGTGATGTGCCCGGTCTCCCGCACGAACTCGCGGAACTGGGCGTTGGTTACCGGCGTGCGGTCAATCCAGAAGCCGTCGACTGACGCCCGATGCGACGGCGCCTCCTCGGGATAATGATGGTCCGAGCCCATACGGAACGTGCCGCCGGGAATCCAGATCATGTCGCCGTCGGTCTGGACGCGGTCGTCCGGCCCTGATTCATCTGATGGGGTATCGGCGCGATACATGGCGATGCACCCGCTCGCACTAGCGTGGGCAGTAATCCCAGAAGCCCTGTGTTCGGGACGGATCGGTGTAGTACCAGCACATGCCCGGCGCCGGCGGTGCGGCCGCAGCGCTTGCCGCCGTCACGAAGCCGACCGCTGCGCCGGCTGCGACCGCGCCACCGACCGGCCAGCCGTACCAGCCGGGCCGCGCCCAGCCCCCAGGCCGCGGCCCGGGAAGCGGCCGGGGCCCGACCCAGCGCGCGCCGCCGCCATGCCAGCCGGGCCGAACTCCCGGACCCACCACCGTCCGGCTGCGATAGGCAACCGCCCCGCCGCGCGGGCCGACCGCAACGCCGCCGCGGCGCACGACGGCACGCACTTGGACGACGTCATCGCGAGCTTGTTGCTGTTTGACGAGCGGCAGTGACGCCGAAGCGCTGATGTTGATCGCCGATGCCGGACCTGCTTGCGCGACAAGCGCGGTGACTCCTAGAAGCGCCACGCGGAAAATCCTGGTGAAGATCGCAGCATGCTTTTCCTGGTGACCGAACCTTGTGCTCGATTGCATTGTCGCGCCCTTCCATTTTTCTGTGCTGCTCGTTTCGGCAGTGTTGATCCGTCAGCCCTTCTTCCCTTTCTCCTCTGTCGCCATCGGTATGCACGTCTACGTGCACACCGCTCCGCGGCGCGTGATCGCTCCCTCGGGACGTTGCTAGGAGCCGATTTCGCGCTGCGATCAAATGATAGCGCAGCACGCTCTGCGTGTGATGTGCAGTTTGTGCCAATCTCAGTCGCAAGGCGTGCAGCCTTAACGAAAGATGTGCCAAATCGGTCAATCCGGTACGGCCCTCCAAATTGCTTTCTCGAAAAAACAGACGAAAATTCGCACCACCGCGATGCGCATCGAACAGCGCTGACTGGTTGTGCGCGGGTCGTCCTTCTGTCGAGCCATGCAGTTTGAGCACGTCGCCGGCGGACACCGCAGACGATCGATCGGCCGGTCGCGCCGGAAATCACGATCACCGATTTGCTCGACGCAAGCTCCCGGCGTGGAAAACACTTCTGTTAATCTGAATCCGAATTCCAGCACGTGGATTGCCCATCTCACCAGATTGAGGAGCGCTTCGCGATCGTCACGCGCGTTGCGGCGAGATCAGGCGGACGCGGACATCACGATCGACGAGCATGATCGATGCGGAAGGCGGTACCCTCCCGCAAACGCCTGCGCGTTTTCGCAAGGGCGATGACAAGCAGCCCGGCCTCGCCGGAGAGAACAAGTTCCAGCCATGTCACGAAGGAACCCGGCTCAACATTGAGCGGCGCAAGCGCAAACTGTGCGCAGCGCAATTGCCTGAACAGCTTGTCAGCCCTGTGTAAGCACGGCCGCGCTAAATTCCGCGACATCCCGCGCTATTGGATGAACGGACTAATCCCAATGTCGAAAGCGTACATCACACATCATCTGCTTTTCGCCGCGATTCCGCGCTGCTAGAGTTTTGCGGGTTGGGAGGAAATGCATGTTCAGGAAATTGCTGCTTGGTCTCACCGTAATTGCCTTTGCCGGTGCCGGCGCTGCCGTTGCGCAGCAGAGCGGCATCAAGCGGACCCCGCTGCAGAAGGTCGATTTCCCGGCGGGCTACACCACGGTCACCGCGATTGCCGAGGTTCCGGCCGGGGGTGCGTCGGGGCGTCACAGCCATCCGGGCGCTGAAACCGGCTATGTGCTCGAGGGTGAGCTCGAGCTTCTGATCGACGGCAAACCGCCGCTGAAGCTGAAAGCGGGCGATTCCTACCAGATCCCGGAAGGCGCAGTGCACGACGCCAAGACTTCCGGCGACAAGCCGCTCAAGGTGCTCGGGGTCTACGTGGTCAAGGCCGGCGAGCCCTTGGCGAAACCGGCGCCGTGAACCCGAACCGATTGGTCTCCGACCAATTGGTTCATGTTGGCTTCAGGTGCGGCGCGCAACAGTGTGAACTCACCGGGCCTTTGATTTTCTTGCCTGACTGCAGGGACGTGAACTGAACAGATGCGCGGTAAATTTCGTCGGATTTCATTGCCGCGCCGTCTCGTCGCCGATTTGATGTACGCATCGGCCGGCGTGCCGTTCGTCTCGCTGACGCGCTCGGTGAACGTTCGTGCGGTGGTCGAGGCCCGCGCACGCGCGGCGCAGGCACCGGGCTGGGCCGCCATCTTCGTCAAGGCCTTCGCGCTGGTCGCCAAGACCGAGCCGACCTTGCGGACGCTGCACGTCAAATGGCCATGGCCTTGCCTGTACGAGCTGCCGCGCAGCGTCGGCATGGTGGCCGTTGCGCGCGTTGAGAAGGGTGAGGACTGCGTGCTGTTCGAGCGAGTTTGCGCCGCCGACGAGATGGCGCTCAGCGATGTCGATGCGCTGATCCGCCGCGCCAAGACCGCGCCGCTGCACGAGATCCCCTCGTTCCGCAAAACGCTCTGCGTGACGCGCCTGCCGCTTCCGCTACGCCGCCTGGCTTGGGCGATCGGGCTGAATTTCGGCCGGCAGCGCGCCAATTTCTGCGGCAGCTTCGGCGTGACCTCGGTTGCGGCCTATGGCCCGGGCGAGTTGCACGCGCTGAGCCCGGGCCCGTTTCTGCTCAGCTATGGTGTGATCAAGCCTGATAACACCGTCGATGTGGTGCTGCGCTGGGACCATCTGGTCTGCGATGCCGCCCTGATCGCACAGACCCTGACCCGGCTCGAGCAGGTGCTGGCCGGCGAAATCGCCGCGGAATTGGGCGTGATCCGGCCGCAGGCCGACGCCCGGCTGGTTCGGGCGGCCGGAAACCGCCTCTGAGGGCCAAAATTGTCGATTTTGGTGCCGATTTGACCCAAAACGGCCCGCGTTTTGTTTGACAGACCCGGACTTTCTCCTTAAGACGACCCTTGCTCGCGGGCCGGTTTCGGCCCGCGATGCGTTTCGCGACCCGTGGTTCTCCCCGAGCTTTCGAGGCGGACCTGTCGGTACAGGCCTTTTGGCCGGTACACAGGAGGGCGCGTCTCCTCAAACCCTTGACTGACAAAACGCCGGTCGCTTCGTGCGACGGCTATGCAAAGAGGACGCGATGACAAAGCGCAGTGAGGCGAAGTACAAGATCGATCGCCGCATGGGCCAGAATATCTGGGGCCGCCCGAAGAGCCCCGTGAACCGCCGCGAATACGGCCCCGGCCAGCACGGCCAGCGCCGCAAGGGCAAGCTCTCCGACTTCGGCGTGCAGCTCCGCGCCAAGCAGAAGCTCAAAGGCTACTACGCCAACATTTCCGAGCGCCAGTTCCATGGCATCTATGTCGAAGCCAGCCGCCTGAAGGGCGACACCGGCGAGAACCTGATCGGCCTGCTCGAGCGCCGTCTCGACACCGTGGTCTATCGCGCCAAGTTCGTCTCCACGATGTTCGCCGCGCGCCAGTTCATCAACCACGGCCACGTCAAGGTGAACGGCCGCAAGGTCAACATCGGCAGCTACAAGCTGAAGGTCGGCGACGTCGTCGAGGTCAAGGAATCCTCCAAGCAGCTCACCCCGGTGCTGGAAGCAAGCCAGCTCCCCGAGCGCGACGTGCCCGACTTCATCGAGGTCGATCACTCCAAGATGACCGCGAAGTACGCGCGCACCCCCGGCCTCTCGGATGTGCCGTTCCCGGTGCAGATGGAGCCGCATCTGATCGTCGAATTCTATTCGCGCTGATCACAGCACGCATGCGAGATCCGAAAGGCCCCGGTTTTGCCGGGGCCTTTTTGTTTGGCTAAAGTCAGGGCATATCGACCGAGAGAAACAACATGCACTACACCCCTGCCCCGCCCGATCCGAAGGCGCCCGCCGTCCGCATCAACCTGCTGTCGGACACGCAAACCAAACCGACGCCCGCGATGCGCGAGGCGATGGCGAGGGCCGAGGTCGGCGACGAGCAGGTCGGCGACGATCCGACCACCAATGAGCTCTGCGCCCGCGTCGCCGATCTGCTCGGCAAGGAAGCCGCCGTGTTCATGCCGTCGGGCACGATGTGCAATGTCGCGGCGACGCTGGCCTATTGCCGCCCCGGCGACGAGATCCTGGCGCACGCCACCGCGCATATCATCGCGCGCGAGGGCGGCGCACATGCCGCACTCGGCGGCTTCCAGATCACGCAGCTTGCGGGCGACGACGGCCAGTTCACGCCGGAGACGTTTCAGGCCGCGCTGCATCCGCGCACCCGCTATCAGCCACCGCAGGTGCTGGTCAGCGTCGAGCAGACCGCCAATATCGGCGGCGGCACGATCTGGAAGAAGGTCGCGCTGGACGAGGTCGTGCGCATCGCCAAGGCCCATGGGCTTGTGACCCACATGGACGGCGCGCGGCTCCTGAATGCGACGGTCGCGTCCGGCATCGCGCCGCGCGACATGACGGCGGGCTGGGATTCGGCCTGGATCGATTTCTCCAAGGGTCTCGGCGCGCCGATCGGCGGCGTGATCGCCGGCACCAGAGCGTTCATCGACGACGTCTGGCGCTGGAAGCAGCGGCTCGGCGGGTCGATGCGGCAGTCCGGCATCTCGGCCGCCGCCTGCATCTACGCGCTCGATCACCATGTCGACCGCCTCGCCGACGACCACGCCAATGCGCGGGCGCTGGCACGCGGGCTGGCGCAGATCAACGGCATCGCGGTGCAGGCACCCGAGACCAACCTCGTGTTCTTCAAGCCCGACGGCGCCGGCGTATCCGGCGACAAGATGGTCGCCGAGCTGCGCAAGCGCGGCGTGACGCTCGCGATGATGGACGGCCGCATCAGGGCCTGCACGCATCTCGACGTGTCAGCGGCGATGATCGAGGAGGCGATCGGCCACGTCAGGGACATCGTGCGCGCGGCGTAGCTTTCGCGGCAGGGATGTCGCGCAACGAAATCAGGACCAGCTGATTTCACGCGGTCTTATGGCGCAAGCGCCAAGAGACCACTCCGCCGTTAGCGCCGCGCTTTGACGTTCCTAGATTGGCCGCCTCTCACCGGGGCAGACCTCTACTTGTCCAACGTAATTGCTCGGTTCGAGCTTGCAGCCTGGTTTGACCGGCCTGCATCCTCCCGACGAATTGCATATCATCTGTCCTGTCGGCTGAGGCTTCTTCGACTTCGCTTTTGCGTTCTGGGCATGCGCGCTTTCAAGTGCGCCGCCCAGTGTCGTCGATAAGAAGAATCCAGCCAACCCTGCAACCAGTGCGGTTCGCATAACGACTCCCCCCTTGAATGTCGATTTTGACCTAGGGTTCCATCGTTAGCACGCGCAGTTCCGAGCGTCCCTGGAGGTACACCGGAATTGCCATCTCCTCCCGACGCCAACCAAAATCTGCTCCATCTACCTGCCCATCGCCTGGTAGATCAGCGTCTTCAATTCCTGCTGGATGCGGCCGCGCTGTGACGGCGTCTGCACCATGAAGATGCCGAACAGATCGTCCGCGGGATCGATGAAGAAGAACGTGCCGCCGACACCGTCCCAGCGATACTCGCCCAATGGCCAGTCCGTGTTCGCCGGCACCGAGGTGCGGACCGCGAAGCCGAGGCCGAAGCCGGAGTTCGGACCCGGATAATAATTCTGGTCGCGCACGACGCCGGTTTCGGGACCGATATGATCCTTTGTCATCAGCGCGATGGTTTCCGGTTTCAGATAGCGCTTCCCCTCATAGAGGCCGCCGTTCAACAGCATTTGCGAGAAGCGCACATAGTCGCCGACGGTGCCGACCATGCCGCCGCCGCCGGATTCCCGTCGCAGCGGCTGGCGCGGGTCACTGACGTCGGCGACCGGGCTGATGGTGCGATCCTTCGGCATCGGCTCGGCGATCAGCGGCCATTTCGCCCGGTCGGCAACATAGAATGCAGTCTCGTTCATCCCGAGCGGACCGAGCAGCCGCTCCTTCTCGACCTGAAACAGGGATTTCCCCGTGATCACCTCGATGATGCGGCCGAGCACGTCGGTGGAATGACCGTAGTCCCATTGCGTGCCGGGTTGTTCGGCGAGCGGCATCGCCGTCAGCCGCGCCGTGAATTCGGCATTGTCGGGATCGTTGTTGAACAGGCCGGCATCGGCGTAGGTCTTGTTCACGACACCGCCGCCGTAATAGCCGTAAGGCAGGCCGGCCGTGTGGCGCATCAAATCTTCGATGGTGATCGGACGCTTGAGCGGTTCCAGCGTCATCGTCGTCTTGCCCTCGTCGCCGCGCTTCTCCACGCCGACCTTCATGTCGGCGAAGGCCGGGATGTATTTCGAGACGGGATCGCTGAGAGCGAGCTTGCCTTCCTCCACCAGCATCATCGCGACGACGGTGGTGATCGGCTTCGACATCGAATAGAGGCGGAAGATGGTGTCCGCGCTCATCGAGAATTCGGTGGCGACGTCGCGAACCCCGAAATTCTGGTAGTAGACCGGCTTGCCGTGCTGCTGCAGCAGCAGGATCGCACCGGGGATCTTCCCGGTCACGACCTCGTTCCTGACATAGTCGGAGACCTTGGCGAGGCCTTCAGCCGAGAAGCCGTGCGCGGCCGGTCCCTCGGAGCCGGCCTTCGCACCCGTTGCAATTGACGCGAGCACGAGTGCCGCGACGACAGCGCGGCACCCACGCATATCAGTTCTCCATTGCTTCATAGACAAGCTGCTTCAACGTCCGCTGGATGCGCTGGCGCTCGGACGGCGTCTGTTCCAGCAGGACGAAGAAGAAATCCTGCTTGCGGTCGATGACGTAATAGCAGCCGCTCGCGCCATCCCATTTGAGCTCGCCGAGATCGCCGGGCGGCGGCGGCTTCGCCGTGCCCGGATCGGTGCGCACTGCAATCCCCAGCCCGAAGCCGAAGCCGTCGCCGGGGAAGTAGAAAAAGTCGCGCGCGACGCCCGAGCTCGGCCCGACGCGATCCGTCGTCAGTTCCTTGAACGTTTCGGGCTTCATGATGGTCTTGCCGTCGAGGCTGCCGCCGTTGAGCAGCATTTGGGCAAAGCGCGAATAATCCGCCATGGTCGAGACCATGCCGCCAGAGGCGGACTCCCATTTCTTGACCTTGGTCGGATCGTTGACCCGGCCGACCCGGAAGTCGCTGTCGTTCGGCATCGGCTCGGCCATCACCTTCTGCTTCTCGGGATCGGTGACGAAGAAGCCGGTGTCCTTCATCCCGAGCGGGCCGAGCAGCCTCTCCTGCTCGATCGTCGAGAGCTTCTCGCCGGTGGCCACCTCCATCACGCGCGCCAGAATGTCGGTGGAATGGCCGTATTGCCAAAGCTCGCCGGGCTGGTTGTGCAGCGGCAGCTTGGCGATCCGCTCGGCGAATTCGGCGAGGTCGAAATCGCCGCCATAGATATCGGCTGCCTTGTAGGCCTTGCGGACCAGGCTGTCGCCGTAGAAGCCGTAGGTGATGCCTGACGTGTGCGTCATCAGATCGAGGATCGTGATCGGCCGCTTCGGGGGTACCAGCTCGAGCGTCTTGGTGCCGTCCTCGGCCTTCTTCTCGACGCCGACCTTCACGTTGGCAAAGGACGGGATGTATTTCGAGACGGGATCGTCGAGCTTGTACTTGCCTTCCTCCAGCAGCTGCATCGACACCACGGCGGTGATCGACTTGGACATCGAAGCGAGGCGGAAGATGGTCTTGTCCGTGATCGGCACCTTGCTGACCACGTCCTGCACGCCGAAAGCCTCGTGATAGACCGGCTTGCCGTGCTGCTGGATCAGGACGATCGCGCCCGGAATCTTGCCGGTCGCCACCTCGTTCTTGAAGAACTCGCTGATCTTGGCGAGCTTGTCGGGATTGAAATGCGCACCCGCCGGAATCTCGTAGGTGCCCTCGGTGTGCGAAAACGCCGGCGCCGCAAGCACCACCGCGGCGGCTGCGGCGGCACACGTCAAACGAAATGAATGCATTTGAACTATCCCTCCCCGGATATCACGGGGAAGTGTAGCGGCGGTATCATTGGGCACAAGGGCTACCGAAGGTGTCCAGGACCTTCTGGTGAAGCTCGCCGCTTGGGGCAGAGAAGCAGCAGAAGATCACCTGCGTGACACCTGGTGCCGACGGCAGGGCATCGACGACGGTTTTGACCGCGATCTTCGCAGCCCGGTCCGGCGGGAAGTGATAGACGCCGGTCGAGATGGCGGGAAATGTGATGGAAACGAGCCGGTTGGCATGGCACAGCTCGATGCCGCGGCGATAGCAGGATGCCAGCAGCGCATCCTCGTTCTGGGTGCCGCCGTGCCAGATCGGGCCGACGGCATGGATGACGTGCCTGGCCGGCAGCCGGTAGCCCTTGGTGATCTTGGCATCGCCGGTCGCGCAGCCATGAAGCGTCCGGCACTCGTCCAGCAACTCGGGCCCGGCGGCGCGATGGATCGCGCCGTCGACGCCGCCGCCACCGAGCAGCGACGAATTGGCCGCGTTGACGATGGCGTCAACGCGTAGCGTCGTGATGTCGGTAACGATGACTTCGAGCCGCGCCTTGCCGATCTGGCGCGCCGTCAAGGTCAGGCAGCCACGTCGACCGGGATGCCCTTGTCGGCAAACAGCTGCTGCAATTCACCGGCCTGGAACATCTCGCGGATGATGTCGCAACCGCCGACGAACTCGCCCTTCACATAGAGCTGCGGAATCGTCGGCCAGTTCGAATAGACCTTGATGCCGTTGCGCAGCTCGGCCGATTCAAGAACGTTGAGGCCTTTGTAGCCGACACCGATGTGGTCGAGGATCTGCACGACCTGACCGGAAAACCCGCACTGCGGGAATTGCGGCGTGCCCTTCATGAACAGCACGACGTCGTTCGACTTCACTTCGTTGTCGATGAATTGCTCGATGCTCATTTTCGCTTCCTTGCGTAGGCGGCGCTCTCAGGCCTTAACGGGCCGGCCCGCCCTTCTAACCCGTGACTGGCTATATATGTAGCTCAAACCATTGTGCATCCAAAGCAAAATGGCGGAAATCTGGCATGCGGCGGAGGCCTGACAGCACCCCAAAAGGGGGCCGGATTATCTGATGGGCCCAATATCATCGCGGGGGAGGCTTTTTTCCCGTAACGGAGCCCCTATCTAGGACGAACTGTCCGTCTGGAACCAGATTGCCGAAGCAACGTTCTCCCCTAGAATCGGAGACCCCTGTGACGAAACCAGCCTCTGCCGCGGCAACCAAGCCCGCCGCCTCCCCGTCACTGACCTCCGAATCCGGCCCGCTCGCCCAGCGGCTGGTGGATGCCTACCGCGCGGTCCGCGATGAGACCGAGCGCCGGGTAGCGCCGCTTTCCCCCGAAGACCAGCTGATCCAGTCGATGCCGGATGCGAGCCCCGCCAAGTGGCACCGCGCCCATACCACCTGGTTCTTCGAGCAGTTTCTGCTCGGCGAGCACGTCGAGGGCTACACGCCTTTCCATCCGGACTACGCCTATCTGTTCAATTCCTATTACGTCACCGCCGGCCCCCGGCACGCCCGCCACCAGCGCGGCCACCTGACCCGCCCGACCGCCGACGAAGTCACCGCCTATCGCCGCCATGTCGACGCCGAGGTGGTGAAATTCTTCCAGACCGCCACGACGGAAAAGCTCGAGGCGCTGGTGCCGCTGGTCGAGGTCGGCCTCAATCACGAGCAGCAGCATCAGGAGCTGATGTACACCGACATCCTGCATGCCTTCGCGCAGAACCCGATCCCGCCGGCCTACGATCCGGCCTGGCGTTTCCCGGCGCCGCACGGCGGCGCTGAGGAATGGGTGACGCTCAACGAAGGCATCCACACCGTCGGCCACGCCGACGACAGCTTCCATTTCGACAACGAGAAGCCGGCGCATCGCGCTTTGGTCGGCCCGGTCAAGCTCGCCAAGAATCTCGTCACCAATGCCGACTGGCTCGCCTTCATGAGGGACGGCGGCTATGCCACCGCCACGCTGTGGCTGATGGACGGCTTCGGCACCGTGAGCAACGAGGGCTGGCAGGCACCCGGCCACTGGCGCGAGATCGACGGCGAATGGAAGATCATGACGCTGGGCGGCCTGCAGCCGATCGACCCGAAGGCTCCGGTCTGCCATGTCAGCTATTACGAGGCCGACGCCTTCGCGCGCTGGGCCGGCAAGCATCTGCCGACCGAGATGGAATGGGAAGTTGCAGCCCGCGCCGGCCTGCTCAACGACGCCTACGGCATCGTCTGGCAGTGGACCCGCAGCGCCTATTCGCCCTACCCGGGCTACCGCGCGATCGAAGGCGCGCTCGGTGAGTACAACGGCAAGTTCATGGTCAACCAGCTCGTGCTGCGCGGCTCGTCGCTGGCGACGCCGGCCGGTCACAGCCGTGTCACCTATCGCAACTTCTTCTATCCGCACCATCGCTGGCAATTCACGGGGTTACGCCTCGCCGACTACGCCTGATCGATTCCAGTCGACATCAAGTGCGCGCCGGTAAGCGCGTTCAGGAGAGTATCATGAATGTGCATGCCGCCGCTTTGGCCAAAGCGTATCCGTTCGACGAAGCGACTTCGGCGTTTGCCGGTGATGTGATCGGCGATCTCGCCCGTCACCCGAAGCGGCTGTCGCCGAAATACTTCTACGACGCCACCGGCTCAGAGCTGTTCGAGCAGATCACGGTGCTGCCGGAATACTATCCGACGCGCACCGAGCTCGGCATCCTGCGCGACCGCGGCGACGAGATCGCCGCGATCATCCCGGAAGGCGCGGCGCTGGTCGAGTTCGGCGCCGGCGCGACCACCAAGGTGCGCCTGCTGCTCGAGCATTGCGAGTTCGCCGCCTATGTGCCGGTCGATATTTCAGGCGATTTCCTCAAGGCTCAGGCCGACGGCTTGCGCCGGGATTTCCCCGGTCTCGGCATCTATCCGGTTGCGGCCGATTTCACCGCGCCGTTCGCGCTGCCCGACGCCGTCGCCACGATGCCGAAGGTCGGCTTCTTCCCGGGCTCGACGCTCGGCAATTTCGAGCCGAGCGAGGCGGCCGCCTTTCTGCGCAGCGCGCGCAAGATCCTCGGCCACGGCGGACAGATGATCATCGGCGTCGACCTCGAGAAGGACGAGCGCGTGCTGTACGACGCCTATAACGACGCGGCCGGCGTCACCGCGCGCTTCAACCTCAATGTGCTGGTTCGCATCAATCGCGAGCTCGGCGGCAATTTCGACCTGTCGGGCTTCACCCACCGCTCGATCTACAACCGCGACCGCCATCGCATCGAGATGCACCTGATCAGCCGCAAGGCGCAGACCGTGCGCATCCTCGGCAACACCTTCGCGTTCCGCCCGGGCGAGAGCATTCACACCGAGAACAGCTACAAATACTCGCTCGAGCGCTTCACCGCGCTCGCGCGCAACGCGGGCTGGACGGTGCGCGAAAGCTGGACCGACGCCAACACGATGTTCTCGGTGCATGCGCTGGTCGCCGACTAGCAACGTTAGCTTGACGCGTTTTCTTCACGCGAACCGGTATCCACTTCGCTCGAAAACGCTATGACGCGAGGGACGGCGCAACGATCATGGGCAGGCGTCCGCTACAGATCGCAACGGCGCTGCTCGCCCTCGTCCCGATCCTGACCGGCATCATCACGATGCTGGGCGTGAGCGATCCGCTCTATGCCTCGTCCGGCGTGCCGGCGCTGCCGGTGCTCGACAGCAATCTGCGCTTCTTCGGCGGGGTCTGGCTCGGTCTCGGTCTCGCGTTGCTCTGGCTGGTGCCGCGGATCGAACGCGAGAGCGTGCTGTTTCGCGTGGTCTGGGGCGGCATCTTCCTCGGCGGCATCGGCCGGCTGCTGTCGATGATGATGGTCGGCTTGCCGCCGCTGCCGTTCGTGGGCTTCACCGCGCTGGAAGTGATCGGCGCGCCCTTGTTCGTCTATTGGCAGCACCGCGTGGCCACGGCCTATCGCGCGTGATGGCTCCCGCTATTCTTCCTCTCGCGCCGACCGCAGCGATATCGATTCCCACGCCGCGACCACGATCATGATCGCCGTGGTGACGATCGAGAGCACGAGCGGCGACATCTCGCGGGCGAAATAGGCCGTGATCGCCAGCGCGATGATGCCGACGCCGTGCGAGAGCTGCAGGAAATTGCGGATCACGTATTTGAACAGGATGGTGCCGACCAGGAACAGCATCGGGCCGCCGACCGAGCTCACGATCGTCCTCAGGTCGGAATGGCCGGACGGATGCTTCAGCACGAGTTCGTCGGCGACCGCGGCGAGGATGATGCCGCCGACGATCGGCATGTGCAGATAGGTATAGGCGATCCGGGCCACGCGGCCGGATTCCTCCGACCTGGAAATCATCTCGGAGCCGGCCTCGGCGCCCTTGTGGAAATAGATCCACCACATCGCGATGCTGCCGACCAGCGCCGAGATGAACGCGGCGACATTCTCCGGCGTCCAGGTCAATTCGGCGAACGTCGCGCCGTCGACGACGATCGCCTCACCGAGCGCAATGATGATGAAGCCGGCGCAGCGTTCGGCCATGTGGCCGCCCTCGACCGACCATGCCTCCATCGAGGATGGGCCAAGCCGAGGCGTCCAGAACCGCGCGGCCGGCGCGACATACTCGATCGTCAGCGCCGCGATCCAGAGCCACATCCGCGTCTCATGCTCGGCGAAGCCGCCAAGAATCCAGAGCACGGCCGAGCAGGACAACCAGATCAGGATGCGGATTGCATTGTGGCGCACCGCCGTTCGCCGCCGCGGCGTCACCAGCAGCCAGAACGCCGTGCGGCCGACCTGCATCGCCGCATAGGTGCCGGCGAACCATAGCCCGCGCCCCTCGAAGGCAGAGGGTATGGAGGTCGACAGCAACAGCCCGCCCAACATCAGGACGAACAGCAGCAGGCGAACCGGCGTCAGCTCGGGATTGAGCCAGTTGGTGACCCAGGTAGTGTAGACCCAGACCCACCACACCGCGAGAAACAGCAGCGTGACCTGCACCGCCCCCAGCGGGGTGAAGTGGTGCAGCAACGTATGCGACAGCTGCGTGACGGCGAAGACGAAGACGAGGTCGAAGAACAGCTCGGCATTGGTGACGCGGCTGTGCTGGTCCGGCACGATGACGCGAAACATCCTGCCGCGCGAATTATCCACCATCGCTTAAGGCCCCCGCCCGCTGGTCGCCGCGGGCCTAGCCTTCCGGCACGCCGGTCTGCAGGGCCAGTGCGTGCAGCACGCCGCCCATCTGCCCCTTCAGCGACTGGTAGACGATCTGGTGCTGCTGGACGCGGGACTTGCCGCGGAATGACTCGGATATGACAGTGGCCGCGTAGTGGTCGCCGTCGCCGGCCAGATCGCGGATCGTCACCTCGGCATCGGGGATCGCTGCCTTGATCATCGATTCGATATCACGGGCGTCCATCGGCATCCCAGTCCACCTCCGTCAGGTCGTTCGAATCAGGCCGGTTCGGCCAAGAAACCTAAGACAAAACCCAAGATAAAACCTAGCGCCCGAGGTCTTCTAGGTCATCCCTGGCGACACTATATTCCCATTCCCAGCGAATTAAACCTGCATCAATCGGTCACAAGCCATCACGCCGAAATGACCAGAAGAGGCGCAGAATCATGAAGCTCCCCGGCCCCGACCATCCGATCACGATCACACCCAATGCCAAGCGCGTCCGCGTCACCGCCGACGACGTCGTGATCGCCGAGACCACCCATGCGCTGACCTTGAAGGAAGCGAGCTATCCGGCCGTGCAATACGTCCCCCGGCAGGACGCCCATATGGAGCTGTTGACCCGCACCGAGCGGACCACGCACTGCCCGTACAAGGGGGATGCGAGCTATTTCAGCATCAAGGCCAACGGCAAGACGCTGGACAATGCGATCTGGACCTACGAGGAGCCCTTCCCGGCCATGACCGAGATTGCCGGCCACCTCGCCTTCTATCCGGACAAGGTCAAGATCGAGGAAGTCGCCTAGGCCGTCCCGCCAGCCGCAATCGCCGGGCTCGCCCGGCAGCTTGCGCCGTCCCAAGCCTGAAAAACGTAAATGCCCGGGCAAGGCCCGGGCATGACGAGGGGAGGATTCGGCCCGGACCGCCGCTAGACCCTGAATATCGTGAGCCCGAGGATCAAGAGCACCAGGAAGATCACGACGAACACATAGAACAGGAAGCGCGCGATGTCGGCGGAGGCGGCTGAGATGCCGGTGAAGCCCAGCAAGCCCGCGATGATCGATACGACCAGGAAGATCAGCGCCCATTTTCAGCAGTGTCATTGTTGCTCCTCAAGCCGCGTGCGCGCCTTGCGCGTCCGCCAATCCTCCCGATAACAGCCATTACCGACCCCGGTTCCAAAACGAAACAGAAGCGCTGAGATGACCGACCTCGACACCACGGAATCGGGACGATTGGGCCTTGCTGAATCGAGTTCCCGATTGCAACATCAGGGTGCAGACCCGGCTGGGGGCACCATGAAATCGATTGCTCACGCGGCTCCGGCCGTCGACATCCAGGCAGCACCGAAGCTCCACAAGCGCAATGTCGCCCTGGACCGTGCGCGCACCTTCCTGACGCTGGTCGTGCTGCTGCACCATGCGGTGATCCCCTACACCCATTTCGGGCACACCGACCCGACGTCGTGGATCGGATTCGATTGCATCGTGCTCGGCACCGACAGCTTCTTCATGGCGATGTTCTTCTTCCTGTCGGGGCTGTTCGTCTGGCCCGGACTCGGCCGCAAGCCGTGGCTGATCTTCCTGCGCGACCGGTTGCTGCGGCTCGGCCTGCCGTTCGTCGTCTGCGCGGTCACGGTGATCCCGATCGCCTATTACGCGATCGCGCTGCGCACGACGCCGGATCTGACTTTCTCTGAATTCTGGCGGAGGACCATGATGTTCGGGCCGTGGCCGAGCGGCCCGATCTGGTTCGTCTGGGTCTTGATGACCTTCGACTTGACGGCCAGCGTGCTGTATCGAGTGTCATCGCGCTTGCTCGAGCCGATCAACCGGCTGTCGATCAAGGGATTCCAGCGTCCCTCGAAGTTCTGGCTGTTCCTCGTTCTCGTCAGTGCCGCCGCCTACCTGCCGATGCTGGTCCATTACGGCCAGAACTACTGGTTTGAGCTCGGACCGTTCTCGGTGCAGGCGAGCCGCGTGCTGCTGTATGCATGCTATTTCTTCATTGGTGCAGGGATCGGTGCGGCAAACCTCGAGGGCGGCGTGCTCAGCGCGCACGGACGGCTGACCGAGCGGCGCTGGTTCTGGACCGGCATCACACTGATCCCCTATGCGCTGATGTGGATGATGATCTACATCAAGCGCCAGATTATCGGTAACCCCGATCCGCTGCCGGGCTGGTATCTCGCGATCTACGGCAGCTTCTACGTGCTGTTCAGCGCTTCGATCCTGTTCGCGATCCTGGCTTATTTCCTGCAATCCAAGGCATCGGGGCCGACGCTGCTCGACCGCATGCAGGGCGACGCCTACGGCATGTTCCTGGTGCACTATCCGATCGTGCTGTGGCTGCAATACTGGCTGTTCGACATGGATCTGCCGGCGATCGCAAAGGCCGCGATCGCGTTCTTCGCCACCGTGGCGCTGAGTTGGGCCGCGACCGCCTTGCTGCGCAAGCTGCCGGGCGCCAACTACGTGCTTTAGCCCGACGCGCAAGCGGGCTCGGCATCGGGACGGTGTTCCCTCTCCCGCAAGCGAGAGAGGTCACAGCCAGTTCGCCGGCGGATCGACCAAACCAAAGTCCATCGCGCTCTACGCCGCGATCTCGCCCCTCGCCGCCACGCTTTCCAGCCGTGGCGTTGCCGCGGCGCGGTGATCGCGGGCGATCAGGATGTAGAAGGTCGGCAGCACGAACAGCGTGAACAGCGTGCCGATCAGCATGCCCATCACCACCACGATGCCGATCGCGAAGCGGCTCGCCGCGCCGGCGCCGTCGGCATAGAGCAGCGGCGCGAGGCCCGCGACCATCGCGGCCGTCGTCATCAGCACCGGGCGCATGCGCACCGCGGCCGCCCGCTGGATCGCGGCGACCCGGTCGAGCCCTTCATGGTGCTGGATCTCGTTGGCAAAGCTCACCATCAGGATGCCGTGCTTGGAGATCAGCCCGATCAGGGTAACGAGGCCGATCTGGGTGTAGATGTTCAGCGTGGTGAAGCCGAAATACAGCGGCAGCAGCGCGCCGCAGACCGCAAGCGGCACCGTCACCATGATGACCAGGGGATCGCGGAAGCTTTCGAACTGCGCCGCCAGCACCAGGAAGATCACGATCAGCGCCATGCCGAAGGTGACGATCAGGCGGTTGCCCTCCTGGACATATTGCCGGCTGTCCGAGAGCCAATCGACGGTCATGCCCGGCGACAGCTTCTGCGCCTGCATGAATGACACTGCCTGCCCCATGGTCACGCCGGGCTTGAGCACCGCCGAGATCGTCGCCGCATTCATCTGGTTGAATTGCGGCAGCCGGTTCGGCTCGGGCTTGACGTTGACCTTGATCACCGTCGACAGCGGGAACATCTGGCCCGAGCTCGAGCGCACGTTGAAATTCCCCAGGTTCTCCGGCGTGACGCGATCGGCCTGGCGCACCTGTGGGATCACCTCGTAGGAACGTTCGAAGAAGTTGAAGCGGTTGACGTAGTTCTCGCCGACCAGCACCGCGAGCGTATCGGCGATGGTCTGCATGCTGACGCCGGCCTCGGCCGCCTTGGCATGATCGATGGTGATCCGCGCGGTCGGGCTGTCGAAGGCGAGATCGCTGTCGACGAACACGAACAGCCCGCTCTTCCAGGCTGCCCCCTTCAGCGTCTCGACCTCCTGATAGATGCTGGAGAAATCGCCGGCCGAGCGCACCACCATCTGGAACGGCAGCCCGCCGGTCGCGGCCGGCAGCGCGGCCGGCTGGAACGGCGTCACGCTGGCGCCGAGCACGCCATAGGACATGCCGTAGAGCTGGTTCTGGATGTCGTTGGCCGAGCGCTTGCGCTTGTCCCAATCGGTCAGATTGATGCCGCCGAAGGCGCGGTTCTGTCCGTCATTGCCGTTGAGCACCCAGCTCGACTGGTACTCCGGAAACGAGCGATACATCTGCTCGATCTGGTCGGTATAGCGCGTCGTGTAATCCACGCTGGCATATTGCGGCGCCCTGAGCACGGTGAACACGTAGCCCTGGTCCTCCGGTGGCGCGAGCTCGCGCTGGCTGCCGAGGAACAGCACCACGATCGCTGCCAGCACGCTGACGGCGACCACGAGCACCGCGGCGCGCATCCGCAGCGTCGCCGCCAGCAGCCGGCTGTAGCCGCGCGACAGTTTTGAGAACTGGTGCTCGACGAAGCGGGCAAACCGGCCGTGCGAGGTCGCCTCTCCCAGCAGTTGCGAGCTCATCATCGGCGACAAAGTCAGTGCGACCACGCCCGACACGATCACCGAGCCAGCAAGCGTGAAGGCGAATTCGCGGAACATGCTGCCGGTGAGGCCGCCCATCAGGCCGATCGGGGCATAGACCGCGGCCAGCGTGATCGTCATCGCGATCACGGGGCCGATGATTTCCCGAGCGCCGATCAAGGCCGCCTCGGCCGGCTTCAGGCCTTCCTCGATGTGGCGATGGATGTTTTCGACGACGACGATGGCGTCGTCGACCACGAGCCCGATCGCGAGCACCATCGCAAGCAGCGTCAACAGGTTGATGGAGAAGCCGAGCGCCAGCATCATTGCGGCGGTGCCGACCAAGGACAGCGGAACGGTGACGACCGGGATCAGCACCGAGCGGAACGATCCGAGGAACAGCAGGATCACCACCACGACGATCGCGATCGCCTCGGCCAGCGCGTGCTGCACCTCCGATATCGAGGCCTTGACGAAGTGCACGATGTTGAAGACGTCCCGGATCTTCAGGCCGGGCGGCGCCACCCGGTTCAGGTCGTCGATCACCTTGTTGGTGGCCGCGACGATCTCCAGCGGGTTGCCGTCGGGGGTCGGCTGCACGCCGATGAACACGGTGGGCGTACCGTTATCGCGCGCATTGGCATCGTAGTTCTCGCCGCCGATCTCGAGCGTCGCGACGTCGCCGAGGCGCACCAGGCCGCCGCTGCCGGCTCCGGTCTTGATCACCATCCTGCGGAAATCGTCGAGAGTCCTGAGGTCGGTCTGCGCGGTGATGTTGGTGACGGTGATCTCGCCGCGCAGCCGGCCCGGCGCCGATTGCACGTTGTTGGCACGCAGCGCGGCCGCGATATCGCCCGCGGTCAGCCCGCGCGCCGCGAGCTTGAACGGATCGATCCAGACCCGCATCGCCAGCGCCGCGCCGCCCAGCGTGTCGGCCGACGCGACACCGGGCACCGACGTCAGCAGCGGCTGCGCCACGCGGGTGGCGAAGTCGGTGATCTCGGCCGGGCTCAAGGTCGCGCTGGTGAAGGCGATGTATTGCACCGCCGATGCGCCGTCGGTGATCTTGGTGATCACGGGATCGAACACGCCGGCCGGCATGCGGTACTTGACCTGCTGCACCTTGGCGAGCACCTCGGTCATGGCGCGGTCGGCATTGGCGTTGAGCACCAGCTTGGCCTTGATTTGGCTCAGGCCGAGCGTCGAGTTCGAGGTCATGTACTCGATGCCGTTGGCGGTCGCGATCGACTGCGCGATGACAGAGGTGACGAAGCCCTGCATGACGTCCTGGGTCGCGCCCGGGAAGGAAACGTCGACCTGGATGGTGGCGCTTTCCATGCTGGGATATTGCCGCACCGGCAGCGTCAGCATCGCCGCCGTGCCGATCAGGAGGATCAGCAGGCTGACGACGGTCGCGAGGATCGGCCGGCGAATGAAGATGTCGGTGAAATGCATGATGCTTGCCTTTGGCCGCCGACCGCTCGGGGGTCAGCGCCCTTTCTCCGGCGTCTCCGCCATCGTCATCTGAACGACCGCGCCGGGCATGACGCGGAGCTGGCCCGAGGTCACGATGTGATCGCCGGGCGAAAGCCCCTGCTCCACCACGACACGCTCGCCGATGCGCTGCCCGGTCTTGACCGCAACACCGATCGCCTTGTTGTCGCGCACCACAAGCACGCTCTCGCCCGATGCGCTGGTCTGGATCGCGGTGACCGGCACCACGATGGCATCGAGTTGCGGCGGCAGCACCACATTGACCGTCACGAACAGGCCCGGCCGCAGCAGCCGGTCGGGATTGTCGAACAAAGCCTGCACGAGGACATTGCGGGTGTCCTCGGCGACCTGCGGTTCGATGGCGTTGATAACAGCCTCGAACACCCGATCGGGGTAAGCGTCGGTACGGATCGTCACCGCGCCTCCCACCTTCAGATTTGACAGGCGCTGCTGCGGAACGGTGAAATTGGCGTAGAGCTGATCGAGCGCGGTCAGCGTGGCGAGCGCATCGCCGGCGTTGACGTATTGGCCGAGATTGACCTTGCGTAGGCCGATCTGGCCCGCGAACGGCGCCCGGATCGTGGTCTGCGCGATCTGCGCATCGAGCTGCTCGACCGAGGCGTCGGCCTGCTTGAGGTCTTCCTGGCGCTGCTGCAGCGTCTCCTGGGTCACGAAGCCGGACGGCGCCAGCCCCTGCGAACGCTTCTCCTGCAATTGTGCGAAGCGCCCCTTGGACACCGCAACGGCACGCGCGGCGCGCAGCGGCGCATCATAGAGCTGCACCAGCGGCGCGCCGGCGGCGACATCGGTGCCGGCATCGAAATTGATCGCGGTGACGCGGCCGGCAACCTCGGGCGCGAGCGTCAGCTGCCGCACCGCCTGCAACGAGCCGATCGCCTCGATCGACCGCGGCAGGCTTTCGGTTCGCACCACCATGGCCGCAACCGGCGTCGGCGGCGGTTCGGCGGTCGGCTTCGCGTCGGCCCCGCCGCCGCGCCAGACGAACAGCGCACCGGCGGCACAAGCAAGCAACAGGACGGTGATGCCGAACGGCCTGGCACGAAGCCCGAGCCAACGGCGCGACGAGAATGATGCGGACGGCATATCGCTTCCAAGAACGAACCCCGGCGGGTCGGCCGGAAGCTTGCCCCTGCAAGCCCGCGCCTGATATAGAACCTCAAGTATGGTTGAGGTCAAGGCAGGCAGCTTGCAGGATTTCCAATCTATGACGCTTGCACAGGAGCTTTCGGTCGGCGAAGTGGCGCGGCGCAGCGGACTGGCGGTCTCCACCCTTCACTTCTACGAGAGCAAGGGGCTGATCGCGAGCCACCGCACCGGCGGCAACCAGCGGCGCTATGCCCGCGGCGTGCTGCGGCGCATCGCGGTGATCAGGATCGCGCAGCGCGCCGGGATCCCGCTGGAGGAGATCCGGCAGACCTTCGCCGCGATCCCGCTCGATCGCGCTCCGACCATCCGTGAATGGGAGCGCGCGATGCGCGCCTGGACCGAGGCGCTGCAACAACGCATCAGCGATCTCACCGACCTCCGCGACAAGCTGTTCAACTGCATCGGCTGCGGCTGCCTGTCGCTCACCGAATGTCCGCTACGCAATTGCGACGACAAGCTCGGCACCCAGGGGGCAGGCCCGCGCATCCTGATCACGGCCGCGGAACGCCGGCAGCGGCGCAAGCGGCAGGCCTAACGGCGAGTCGCGCCCCGACAAGTTGCGCACAACCTGCCATTGGTCACATGCCGCCCGGTGATTCTCAGGTATGCTGGCTGGACTTGCTTGACCCCTAGGGAGTCCTGAGATGAACGACCCTCAAGTTGGATGGATCGCCGCCATCATCGTCGGCGGATTGGCCGGCTGGCTCGCCGAGATGTTCATGAAGTCCGGAACCGGCATCCTCATGAACATCATCCTCGGCATTGTCGGCGCTGCGCTGGCGAACTGGTTGTTGGGTCTGCTCGGTGTGTCGCTCGGCGGCGGCTGGCTCAGCTATCTCATCGCCGGCTTCATCGGCGCCTGCATCATCATCTTTGCGTGGCGCGCGGTCCGCGGCGCGACCTAGGGCGCGATCCAGGGGATCGGCTTGCACAGAAAGAAATAGCGCGATGATGAATTCATCGCGCCATTGAAATCCTTGCAACGCGCGGTAGCGCCTGATCCGTCGGGATCAGGCGGCAGTGCTGTGCATGTAGTTCGGAAGCCAGTGCTCGAACGCGCGGGAGAGGTCTTCGACCGCAACCGGCGTCTCGCCTGCGACAGCGATCGCATCGCCGCCGGTGGTGCCGATACGCGCGCAGGGCACGCCCGCCCCCTTCATCTTGGCCAGCACGAGGCCCGCGTCGGCCGCCGGCACGGTGACGATGTAGCGGGCCTGGTCCTCGCCGAACCAATAGGCATGCGGCACGATCGAGGACGGCGCCGCCAGGAGCTGGGCGCCGATGCCGCTTGCGATCGCCATCTCGGCCAGCGCGATCAGCAGCCCGCCGTCGGAGACGTCGTGCACCGCGGTCGCGGTGCCGGCGCGGATCATGCCGCGGATCACGTCGCCATTGCGCTTCTCGGTCGCGAGATCGACCGGCGGCGGAGCACCCTCCTCGCGGCCGCAGACGTCGCGCAGATAGACCGACTGGCCAAGCCAGCCTTGCGTATCGCCGACCAGAAGGATCGCCTCGCCCGCCGCCTTGAACGCCAGCGTCGCCGACTTGGTGAAGTCGTCGAGCACGCCGACACCGCCGATCGAGGGCGTCGGCAGGATGCCGCGGCCGTTGGTCTCGTTGTAGAGCGAGACGTTGCCGGACACGACCGGGAAGTCCAGCGCGCGGCAGGCTTCCGAAATGCCCTTCAGGCAGCCGACGAACTGACCCATGATCTCGGGCCGCTCCGGGTTGCCGAAATTGAGGTTGTCGGTGATCGCGAGCGGCCGGCCGCCGACCGCGGTGATGTTGCGCCAGGCTTCGGCGACGGCCTGCTTGCCGCCCTCGAACGGATCGGCCTCGCAATAGCGCGGCGTGACGTCGACGGTGAGCGCAAGTCCCTTCGGCCCGTCCTCGATACGAACCACCGCGGCATCGCCGCCGGGACGCTGCATGGTATTGCCGAGGATGACGTGGTCGTACTGTTCCCAGACCCAGCGCTTCGAGCACAGCTCGGGCGTGCCGATCAGCTTGGTCAGCGCGTTGGCGATGCCGAGCGGCGGCTTGACGTCCTGGCCGCGGATCACCGGCAGCGCGTTCGAGGCAACGTGCGGACGGTCATAGACCGGCGCCTCGTCGCCGAGCTCCTTGATCGGCAGGTCGGCCATCACGTCGCCGCCATGCTTGACGACGAAGCGCTTGGTCGGCGTGGTGTAGCCGACGATGGCGAAATCGAGCCCCCATTTGCGGAAGATCGCCTCGGCCTCTTGCTCCTTCTCGGGCTTCAGCACCATGAGCATGCGCTCCTGGCTCTCCGAGAGCATCATCTCGTAGGCGCTCATGCCGGTCTCGCGGGTCGGCACCGCGCTGAGATCGAGCTCGACGCCGAGGTCGCCCTTGGCACCCATCTCGACCGCCGAGCAGGTCAGGCCGGCCGCGCCCATGTCCTGGATCGCGATCACGCAATCGGCTTCCATGATCTCGAGGCAGGCTTCGAGCAAAAGCTTCTCGGCGAAGGGATCGCCGACCTGCACGGTCGGGCGCTTCTCCTCGGAGGCATCGTCGAACTCGGCCGAGGCCATCGAGGCGCCGTGGATGCCGTCGCGGCCGGTCTTGGAGCCGAGATAGACGATCGGCATGTTCACGCCCGACGCCGCCGCGTAGAAGATCTTGTCGGCGTCGGCGAGGCCCACCGCCATCGCGTTGACCAGGATGTTGCCGTCATAGCGGGTGTGGAAGCGGACCTGGCCGCCGACCGTCGGCACGCCGAACGAATTGCCATAGCCGCCGACACCCGCGACCACGCCGGACACCAGGTGCCGGGTCTTCGGGTGCTCCGGCGCGCCGAAGCTCAGCGCGTTCAGGCAAGCGATCGGCCGCGCGCCCATGGTGAAGACGTCGCGCAGGATGCCGCCGACGCCGGTGGTGGCGCCCTGGTAGGGCTCGATGTAGCTCGGGTGGTTGTGGCTCTCCATCTTGAAGACCACGGCCTGGCCATCGCCGATATCGATCACGCCGGCATTCTCGCCGGGGCCCTGGATCACCCAGGGAGCCTTGGTCGGCAGCCCGCGCAGATGGATGCGGGACGACTTGTACGAGCAATGCTCGTTCCACATCGCCGAGAAGATGCCGAGTTCGGTGAAGGTCGGAACCCGCCCGATCAGCTTGAGGATGCGCTCGTACTCGTCCGGCTTCAGCCCGTGGGCGGCGACGAGTTCGGGGGTGATCTGGGGCTCGTTCTTGGGCTCGGTCATGGGACCCTTAATAGGTAGATCGAACGGGGGCGAAAAGGCCTTTTACGGCCCATTTTCGGCCTGTCCAGAGCTTTGCGGCGGTTGGACGCGGCTTGGGGTTGGCACTCAGGATTTGCACAAAGGGGATGGATCGGATTTAAGGACCCGAACCCGATAATTGAAGGCCCAGATTTCGTGAACGAGCTCGCCAAGACCGCGCTAGAGACCGCATTCAACCGCCGCCCCGACCTGCACGTCGAAACCGAGGGCGAATTCGCCGGCTGGCGAGCCTGGACCCGGGACAATTTCGAGAGCCATTCCGGCCCGTTTTACCACCGCATGGACGAAAACGGCCGGATCAGCTGCGCGTTCCGGGTCGCCAAGAAGCACCTCAACGGCGGCGGCAACGTCCATGGCGGCTGCTTCATGACGTTCGCGGATTACTGCCTGTTCGCGCTCGCCGGCTCGGTGCTCCAGGGCCCCGGCGTCACGGTGTCGTTCGCCTCGGAATTCCTCGACGCCGCCCGCGAGGGCGACCTGATCGAATGCAGCGGCGAGGTCACCCGCGCCGGCATGTCGCTGATCTTCGTGCGCGGCATGCTGACATCGGCCAAGCGGCCGTTGTTCACCTTCTCCGGCACCATCAAGCGCGTGAAGCGCAAGGCGCCCGCGACAGCGTAAGCGCTCGACCTGCTTCGCTCGAAGACGCGCGAGCTCTGTGGACACCCGCAGTCATCCAGCCGTTACATCGGCACGGATTGAATCGAACACAGAGTTCTAGCGCGTTGTGTTCACGCGCGTTCTTTGTGTGAAGCAATGCGCACTGCGGTTGTGACGCGACGACGTGCTGTCGTTGCGTCGTCGCGCATGCGTCACATGGCCGTCAGCCAAGCCTCCGTAGATTGCCCAACGGTTTCCGTTTGTGCATTCGCACAGCGATTATGGGGCATTCTCATGAAATTGAAGACGTTTGTGTCCGTCACGACGGCGATGTCGCTTGTCGCATCGCTGGCGTGGACTGCAACTCCGGCGCGCGCCGGTCAGGACGGCGATAATGGCGATCGTGCTGGCGATTCCCGCGGTCATGATCAGGATCAAGATCAGGACCATGACGGCGGTCACCATGGCCGCAAGGCGCGCGTGGTGATGATCTCGCTCGACGGTGCCAAGCCCGATTTCATCCAGAAATTCATCGAGGAAGGCGTGCTGCCGCGCGATGGCGGCCTCGCCCGGCTGAGCCGGCGCGGCGCAGTCGCGTTGCAGAACGTGACGGCGTCACCGTCGCTCACGGCAGTGTCACACATTGCGATCGCGACCGGTTCGACGGCGGTCCATAACGACATTCCTTCCAACACGTTCGAGCCGATCGTCGGGCCGATCTCCAGCAGCATCAGCGGCTTCGCGGCGCCGATCGGCGGCTACAATGAGAGCCCGCTCGGGCCGTCGGCGCACCCGACTGCACAGCCGCTCTGGGTGCAGTTGCGCCAGCAGGGCAAGAAGGTCGTCACCGCGACCTGGCCCGGCGGCGACGGCGCCGACATCTCGATCAACAAGACCGTGGTGCAGCCGGCCCAACCGACCCGCGTCACCGATTTCACGGTGCCGTTCGGCGCGTTCGGCGGCATCGGCGCCCAGGGTTTCACGCTGTCGCGCAGCGACTTCACGGCCGATCCGGGCATCGTCGCGGCACTGCAGGCTGCGGGCCACTTCTCGTTCAGCCCGGTGCTGGTGACCGCGGCACCGATCGAGACGTTCTCATGCTCCGCCGCGGCGACCGCGACCTGCACCAACGCCGCGACGCTCGACGTCAAATATTCGATCCGCGTCGCCGCGATCGACACGACCAATGATCGCAAGGTGAACTACGACACGCTGGTGTTCTTCGACG
The DNA here is from genome assembly GCF_001982635.1 of Bradyrhizobium mercantei. Classification (GTDB taxonomy): domain Bacteria; phylum Pseudomonadota; class Alphaproteobacteria; order Rhizobiales; family Xanthobacteraceae; genus Bradyrhizobium; species Bradyrhizobium mercantei. Next base: position 1,082,864 of record NZ_MKFI01000001.1, read on the forward strand.
AGAATCGCGGCATCACCGCCGGACCGTTCCACGCGCCCTCGACCGGGCCGGCCTACGCCAAGTTCGGCGGCGAGAATGCCCCGTTCTTCTTCGAAGGCAGCGGCGCCAAGGTCGGTGCCGCCTACTTCGTCTCGGCGCTGTCGCCCGATCTCTCGGTGGTGCGCTTCGCCCGCTACGGCGCCAACTACATCCCGCGCAACACGCCTGTTCTCGCCGATGTCGACGACATCAACGACAACATCGGCTTCTGGCGTCCGCAGGCCGATTTCCGCATTCCGGAGCGCCTGAGCCCCGGCTTCACCGGCTTCCCCGACGTCGAGATCGAGACCATGTTCGAGGACATGGTGAAGACCTTCGTGCGCTACCAGGCGAACATCGGCGAGCGCGCGATCAAGACCCATCCGGACGCCGACCTCGTCATGGTCTATATCGAGCAGCCCGACGGCTCCGAGCACCAGTTCCTGCTCACCGATCCGCGTCAGGGCACCACCCCGACCGATCCGAACTCGATCGGCGCCAACCAGGATCCGGCCAAGGTCAAGCGCTACGCGTCCTACATCCGCTTCGCCTACCAGACCGCCGACAAAGCGGTGAAGCAGATTGCCGATGCGGCGGGCCACGACAGCAACGTCATCGTGGTGTCCGATCACGGCTTCGCGCCGTTCCACACTTCGGTCAATCTCACCAACATCCTGCGCAACGCCGGCATCGATACCAGCAAGGTCGGCATCCGCACCTCGGGTCCTGCCGCCGACATCTACGTCAACCTGCAGAATCGCGAGCTCGGCGGCACCGTTGACCTTGCGACCTACCGCACCCTGGTGGCGCAGATCACCGATGCCGTGAAGAACGCGGTCGATCCCAACGGGCGCTTCAACTACTCGCTCAAGGATCAGCGCATCTTCACCGTCGTCGAGACCCGGCCGCTGCAATGCGATGCCGGAACCGGACAGTGCACCAGCAAGACCGTCGGCCAGGACTATGGCGACGTGTTCGCGCTGATGGCGCCCGGTTACAATTTCGACGGCATCCAGAACCCCGGCGTCGCGCGCGCGGGCGATGCGCCGTTCAATTCGGCAACCACCGCGCTGTCGATGCCGAACTTCTATGGCGCCCACGGTCACGACCCCGAGCTTCCGGTGATGAGCGCGACGTTCATCGCCGCCGGGCCGCAGATCCGGAAGGACACCGTGGTGCGGCACATGCGCAATATCGACGTCGCGCCGACCATCGTGCGGATTCTCGGGACGGCACCGCATCAGGTCGATGGCGAGGTGCTGAGCGAGGTCCTGCGCTAGCTCGGGTAATGTCAGGCGATGGACGCAGGCCGGCGTCCATCGCGGCACGAGGCTTCTCGGATCAACCAATGCGGCGTCAGCGCTTTCCGGGCGTTGACGCCGACGCCGTGAGCGCCTCGAAATGATGCTGCCAATACTGCTCGATCTGCTCGACCAGCGCGGCCGGCAGTGGAACATAGTTGAGCAATTGGGCCTGCGGCTTGCCGCTCTCCAACGACCAGCGCAGGAAATCGATCGCGGTTGCCGACCGCTCGGGCGATTTCGACTGCTTGTGCATCAGCACGAAGGTGGTGGCCGTGATCGGATACGCGTCCTCTCCCGGGGCGTTGGTGAGGACCAAATAGAAATCCTGCGTCGCGGTCCAATCCGCACTCGACGCCGCAGCCTGGAACGAGGCGGCATCCGGGGTGACGAAATTGCCGGCACTGTTCTGCACCAGGCCGAAGGAAATCCGGTCGAGCCGTTGCAGCGCGTAGGAATATTCGAGATAGCCGATCGACCCGGGAATCAGACTGACGAGCGAGGCGACGCCATCATTGCCCTTGCCGCCGAGCCCCACCGGCCATTCCACCGACGTGCCCTCGCCGACGCTGGCCTTCCACTGCGCACTGACCTTCGCGAGATAGTTCGACCAGTTGAATGTCGTGCCCGAGCCATCGAGCCGGTGCACCACGGTGATCGCGGTCCGCGGCAGCTTCAGCTCGGGATTGACCACCTGAATGGCCGGATCGCTCCACGACTTGATCTTGCCGAGATAGATGTCGGCGAGCAGCTGGCCGGTGAACTGGATTTGGCCGGGCTTGACGCCCGCGACATTGACCACCGGCACGACGCCTCCGATCACGATCGGGAATTGCATCATGCCGAGCCTGTCGAGCTCCTTCGGATCGAGCGGCATGTCGCTGGTGCCGAAATCAACCGCGGCCTGCTTGATCAGGCCGACGCCGATGCTCGAGCCCACCGCTTGATAGCTGACATTGTTGCCGGTCTTTGCCTTGTAGGCATCGATCCATTTCGCCATCACCGGCGACACGAAGGTTGAGCCCGCGCCCTTGGTCTCCGCAGCCATGCATTGCGTTGCGACGAACAGAGCCGTGAAAATGATCGGTAATCTGAAATGCTTCGTCATGCGACCAACCCTATCAGCGCGAGCGGTAGCTGCGTGTGGGACAGGTCACAAAACTGTAACAGAAGCCGGAGCCCCGAACAACGGAGCTCCGGCCCCAGAATCGTCACGTGACCGGCGCACCGAAACGGTCGATCACCTCGGCAAGCGGAACGTGACCGGCGCAGGCGCCTGACCCCGGCCTGTGCTCGCCCGTCTCCAGCGCCGTCGCATAGATCACGGCCGGATCGGCTTCAAGTCGCGCACGGAGTGCGGCCAGTTTCGGCCAGCGGTTGCGGTCGGCAACGGCGTGAAAATCGAGCCAGCGCGCGACACCGATCAGCAGACCATCCGCCAATGTCGGATGGTCACAGAGCAGGAACGGCGCGTCGCCGATCAGTTCCTCGAGCCTGTCGTGCCGCTGCACGACATTACCCTGTCCCCACTGCCGCAGCACAGACTGCATCGCGGGATTCGGGGTCTGCATCTCCAGCGCCGCCCACAGCGGACTGAACGCGGCGGTGAATCCGGTGTTCACGAAGGCCATCAGCTGACGCATCCGGTCGGCCTGTGGTGACAACGGGTCGAAGCTGATGCGGCGCTCGGTATCACGTGCCGCGAGCCAGCTTGCGATCGCCATGTTCTCGGTGAGCACCCTGCCCTGGTCGGTGACGAAGGCCGGCGTCTCATGCCGCGGATTGATCCGCGCATAGGAGGGATCGCGCATTTCGCCGAGCATGTCGACACGGCAAAGGCGATAGGGCTTGCGCAGCCATTCGAGGGCTGCGACGAGCCCCATGGAGCTTCCGAGCGGGAAGCCATAGATGAGGATAGGTTCCATGATGTGGTCTCCGGTGATGTCTGACGATCACGCTGCGCAGCGGAGCCGGACCCTATTCGCCACATCCGTGAAGTAAATTACGCACCTTTTTGTAACCACGAGCCGCCATGAAAACCCTCGTCTCCCGCTGCCCGATCGAAGAAGTGATGCAGATGCTGAGCGGCCGCTGGCCGACGCTGCTGATCTACTATCTGAAGCAGGGCACCAAGCGCTTCAGCGACCTGCGCCGCGACAACCCGACCATCTCGCACAAGATGCTGACCCTGGAGCTGCGCAAGCTGGAGGATGCCGGCATCGTCGAGCGCAGCGAATTCGAAGGCTATCCGCTGCGCGTCGAATACCAGCTTACGCCGGCCGGCCACCGGTTGGTGCCACTGATCGACGCGCTCGGCGACTGGTGGGAAACGACGTCGGATACGAGTGCACATCCCGGCTCCATGGATGCCGAAGCGGCCGTGTCGAATACCGCCTCGCGGGATTAAGCGACACGAAGCGCAGTAAACTTGCTCTGGCCTCGGGTTAGCTCCCGAAGTATCAGTTTCCATGCGCGCCAATGCGCGGGGAGCCAATCAAGGTGCCGAAGAGCACAGCGAGAGCATGACCCAGAACGTGCTCAAACAAGGGGCCAAGACGGGCGGCGTGCCGGCTCCCGCGATCACACCCACTCCATCGGCGCCGGGCGCGCGCGGCTGGCGCGACTATGCGCTGCTGCTGGCGCTCGCCTGCTGCTGGAGCTCGACCTATCCGCTGACCAAGATCGGGCTCGGCTCGATCCCGCCGGTCACCTTCATCTCGGCGCGCTCGCTGGTCGCCGCAGCCTTCCTGCTCGTGGTGCTGCGGATCCGCGGCATCCGCATCCCGACCGACATCAAGGCCTGGAAGCTGTTCGCCTTCCAGCAGACCATCAACTCGACGATCCCGTTTTTGGTGATCACCTGGGCGCAGCTCTACGTGCCGGCGTCCAACACCGTGGTGCTGGCCTCGACGACGCCGATCTTCGCCTTCCTGATCACTTGGGCGATCACGCGGCACGAGCCGGCCTCGCTGCTCAAGCTGGTCGGCGCGATCCTCGGCCTCGCCGGCACGATCGCGATCATCGGCCTCGACGCGCTCTCGGGCTTCGGCAAGGAAATCTTCGCCGAGATCGCGATCCTGCTCGCCACCGTGTCGTTCGCCTGCGCGACGATCTTCGGGCTCCGGCTGTCGGACTACGACCCGATGGTGGTCGCCGCCGGCTCGCTGCTGTTCGGCGGCACCGTGCTGCTGCCGGTCGCCCTGATCGTCGACCATCCCTGGACGCTGCACCCGACGGCGCAGGCGCTGGTCGCGACCGTCGTAATGGGCATCTTCTCCAGCGCCTTCGGCCTGATGCTGTTCTACATGTGCCTGACGCGGCTCGGCACCCTCACCACCAACGCGCAGGGCTATCTGCGGATTCCGATCGGCGTCGCGCTGTCGGTGATCCTGCTCGGGGAATCCGTGCCGTCGAACCTGGCGCTGGGGCTCGTGCTGGTCATGGCCGGCGTTGCCGCGATGACGATGCCGGCCGAGGCCGTCAAGCGCTGGCTGCGAAAGTTGTAATCGCAGCTCAGGCCGACAATTGCTTCTCGGCGATCGAGAGCCACTCGGCCTGCGCATCGCGCAGATATTTCGGCGCGCGGCGCATCTGGATCAACAGCTCGTTGAACACCATGCGCGCCTCGGCGGTGCGGCCGACCAGCTGCAACAAGAGGCCATAGCGGACCCGCGCCTCGGCGCCCGGAAAATACTGCGACACCGCCTGATATTCTTCCAGCGCCTCATCGACCCGGCCGATCTCGGCGAGCGAGCGGGCATAGAGCAGATGCCCCTCCGCGGATTCGAAGTCCGGCCAGCGCTCGCGCAACGCATCGAGCGTCGCCAGCGCCTCGGCCGGCTGCTTGCGGGCGAACTGGGCCTGCGCCTTGGCCAGCGCGTAAGCGGGATCGTCGCCCTGCGGCAATCGCAGGACGTGGTCGTAATGGCTCTCCGCCTCCTCGAAGCGGCCGATGCTGTGGCACTCCGCGGCCAGCGCCGCGCGGTTGGCAATCGTGTCCGATGTCGCGAGCCGGTCGGACAGTTCGCGGTACCGCTTCTCCGGATCGAGCCGGTTGGCGACGCGCTTGCGCGCCTGCGCGGCGCCCGGTCCGCCCCACCATTCCGGAACGAGCTCGACGACGATGTAAGCAAGCGCGCCGATCAACGGCACCATCAGGATGATGAAGGCCCAGGGCTGCAAGCGCCCGGTGCGCGAGGCGTGATAGATCAGCGTGATGTCGAGCAGCAATATGACCAATGCAACAGGCATAACGATCCCAGCGAGCCGGACAGATCATCCAAATCGCCCCGTCATAACGTGCCCGGCACGCTGCGACAATCCCCGGTTGCTAACCGTCCGCGCTAGCGTGAAGAGATTGTGAAACTTGAGGCGACTATCCCTGCATTTGTCGCTGATCAAACGGACCAGGTTCATGGTCCGCGCCTATCGACGCACCGCGCAGGCGCTACTTCTTGTCGTCGGCGAGCAGCGCGCGATATTTCGCCACGTCGCGGGTCACGAGCTGCTGCAGCGCCTCGGGCGCAAGCTCGTTGGCGTCGGGCGCAACCGTCGACAGGTCGACGAACCGCTTCTTCACCGCCTCGCTCGCGACGGCCGTACGCGCCGCCGCATTCAGCTTGGCGATGATCTCGGGCGGCGTGCCCTTCGGCGCGAACAGGCCGTTCCAGCCCTGCGCCTCGAACTCCGGCAGTCCGGCCTCGCTTGAAGTCGGCAGTTCCGGCAGCGAGGCGAGCCGCACGGTCGAGCCGACCACGACCGCTTTCACGAGCTTGTCGTCGATCGCCTGCGACACCGAGGCCGCGGCGTCGCAGACTCCGTCGATCTGGCTGCCGATCGCATCCGTCAGCGCGAGGGCAGCACCGCGATAGCCGACGAGTTGCACGTCGATCCCGGCGGCATGCACGAAGCTCTTGCAGATCAGGTAATTCGACGAGCCGACGCCGGCATGGCCGAGATTGACCTTGCCCGGGTTCTTCTTCGCGTAGTCGATGAACTCTTTCAGGTCCTTGGCCGGGAAATCCTTGCGCAGCGCGACGATGCCGAAGGTTTTCGCGACGACCGCGATCGGCGCGAAGGAGTCAGGCGTGAACGACAGCTTCGGATAGATGGTGTAGGTCGCGGCGTTGGTGCCGGCGTTGCCGATCGCGATCGTATAGCCGTCCGGCTCGGCGCGCGCCGCGCGGGTCAGCGCGGTCGAGCCGCCGGCGCCGCCGACATTCTCGATGATGATGCTCTGGCCGAGCGCTGCCGCCATCTGGTCGGCGACCGCGCGGGCAATGACATCGGAGGTGCCGCCTGCCGTGAACGGCACGATCATCGTGATCGGACGCTTGGGAAAGTCCTGCGCATGTGCCGCCGTCGCAAGCAGCAACGCGGCCGCCGCCGCGAACCAGCGTCCGAGCATGGGCGTCAGGCCGCCTTCTCGAACTGCTGGACCAAGCCTGCGAACAGGCCGCGGCCGTCGGTGCAGCCCATGATCTCTTCGACGTGGTTTTCCGGATGCGGCATCATTCCGAGCACGTTGCCGCGCTCGTTGACGATGCCGGCGATCGAATGCGCGGCGCCGTTGAAGTTGGAGGCCTCGTCGACCACGCCCTCGGCCGAGCAATAGCGGTAGAGCACCCGCCCGTCGCCCTCGAGCCGCTTCAGCGTCTCTTCATCCGCCTCGTAATTGCCCTCGCCATGCGCCACCGGGACGCGGATCACCTGGCCGGCATTGTAGCCGCGGGTGAACGGGGTGTCGGAGCGTTCGACCTTCATATGCACGTCGCGGCAGACGAATTTCAGCCCGGCATTGCGCATCAAGACGCCCGGCAACAGGCCGGACTCGCAAAGGATCTGGAAGCCGTTGCAGACGCCGAGCACGAGCCCGCCCGAGGCTGCGAAGTCGCGCACCGCGTCCATCACCGGCGCGCGGGCCGCGATCGCGCCGCAGCGCAGATAATCGCCGTAGGAGAAGCCGCCGGGCACCACCACGAGGTCGGTGCCTTTGGGCAGCGCGGTCTCGGCGTGCCAGACCATCGCGGTCTCATTGCCGGATGCGAGCTTCAGCGCGCGCGCCATGTCGCGCTCGCGGTTGATGCCGGGGAAGACGAGGACGGCTGATTTCATTGCGTCACCTGGTTTTGGGTGCCAGCGCGAGCTTAACTGCGGCGGCAAATCTTGCGTAATTGTCGTTGCTGGCCTTCTCGTCGCGCGCCGAACTGATCAGGCTGGCGGAGCCTTGTCCGCCAAACAGCAGGCCGTTGACCTGATACTCGCTTGCGCCGTTGGGCGTCACCGTGAGGCGCCGTGCCTTGTACATGCGCGGCACCGCGGTGCCCTTGTCGCCGTCAACACCGAGCAGCGTGATCCGCTGTCCGGGCGTCCGCTGCTCCAGCGCCTTGATGATCTGGTTCTGCCCGTCACGGAACTGATCGAGCGTCATCTGATTTCCGCCGGTGTAAACCCGGTAGCTGACCTTCGAACCCGCTCCGCATTGCGCCTGTTCGCAACGGAACAGATGCGTGTCATCGCGGCGCTCGTAACGCCAGCCGCTGACTGCAAATGGCGGCCGCTGCGTGGTCGCCGACGGCGCCGGCGCAGGCGACTGGGCCGAAACACCACCGATCCCGGCAACGGTGAGCAAACCGCCCAACAACAATCGGGCGACCGTCCGGTCGTTGCCAAGAGAGACGGGAGCGGCTGATATCATTTGGCTCGCCCGGCTAGCTCAGGACCTCGACCCGATAGTTCTCGATCACGGTGTTCGCCAACAGCTTGTCGGCGGCGGCTTTCAGCGCCGCCTCCGCCTTGGCCTTATCGGTCGCGGCGAGCTCGATGTCGAACACCTTGCCCTGGCGAACGCTGGCGACGCCGTCGACGCCGAGCGACTTGAGCGCGCCCTCGATCGCCTTGCCCTGCGGATCGAGGATGCCCGACTTCAATGTGACAGTGACACGTGCCTTCACGATAGCCCCTTAACTCTTCACCAGCACCGGGCCGCTGCCGGCCGGACGCTCGTTTTCGATCAGAATGCCGAGCCGCTTTGCCACTTCGGTGTAGGCCTCAAGCAAGCCGCCGAGATCCCGGCGGAAACGGTCCTTGTCGAGCTTCTCGTTCGACTTGATGTCCCACAGCCGGCAGGAGTCCGGCGAGATCTCGTCGGCGACGATGATCCGCATCATCTCGTTCTCGAACAGCCGTCCGCACTCCATCTTGAAGTCGACGAGGCGGATGCCGATGCCGAGGAAGAGGCCCGTCAGGAAGTCGTTGACGCGGATGGCCAGCGCCATGATGTCGTCGATCTCCTGCGGCGTGGCCCAGCCGAAGGCGGTGATGTGCTCTTCCGACACCATGGGGTCGTTGAGCTGGTCGTTCTTGTAGTAGAACTCGATGATCGAGCGCGGCAGCTGGGTGCCCTCCTCGATCCCGAGCCGCTGCGACAGCGAGCCGGCGGCGACGTTCCGCACCACCACCTCGAGCGGCACGATCTCGACCTCGCGAATCAGCTGCTCGCGCATGTTGAGACGGCGGATGAAGTGGGTCGGCACCCCGATGTCGTTGAGGTGCTGAAACAGGTACTCCGAGATCCGGTTGTTGAGGACGCCCTTGCCCTCGATCACCTGGTGTTTCTTGGCGTTGAACGCGGTCGCGTCGTCCTTGAAGTGCTGGATCAGGGTTCCCGGCTCGGGGCCTTCATAAAGCACCTTGGCCTTGCCTTCATAAATACGGCGTCGACGGCTCATTGGGATGTACCGTGTTTTGTTGAAATCCATGGATTTGGGTGCTCCGGATGACTTGGGTTACGACCCACGACGGAGCTGCCGCGGAGGCCTGGAACCCGAACAATCCACTGGAAACAGAACAAGAACCATGCCTGTTGGCAACCTATCCGATTGGGCCATCCAGCACAATCAATTGTGCCCCCTCGAGGGCACTTATACCGCCCTATCATAAAGGGCCGATTCCGCCTGTTTTGCCTGCGGCTTAACGGCTCGTTGTCTTGCCGATTCCTCCCACTTATCTAGGCAGGCATCGGGGCTGCCGCAACGAGCGGTGGCCCTTCATTTAGAGGGGATTGGAACTTCAGCCATGAACGAATTCAACAAGCGCGAGGAAGGTTTCGAGAAGAAGTTCGCCCTCGACGAGGAGCAGAAGTTCAAGGCTGAGGCCCGCCGAAACAAGCTGCTCGGGCTGTGGGCCGCCGAGAAGCTCGGCATCGCGGGCGATGCCGCCAGCGCCTATGCCAAGGAGGTGGTGGCCGCCGATTTCGAGGAAGCCGGCGACAATGACGTGCTGCACAAGGTTCTCAAGGACCTCACCGCCAAGGGCCAGGCCGTCACCGAGCGCGACGTTCGCGCCAAGATGGATGAGCTGCTGGCGGTGGCCGCGGCGCAGGTCAAGGCGGGGACCTGAGTTCCCGCTCTGGCCAATCGGCAAATCGACTACGCGCGCCGGACCCCGTTCCGGCGCGAATTGTTTGTGCCCCTCGCCTTGGTGAAATCAGCGCGGATGATGTCGAGCAGACGGCGCGAGGCGGCGCTAAGGAAGCCGCCATGCCGCGTCACCGCGACGACTTCGTGACTTGCCGTGAGATTGCCGACCCGGATCGTCGCGATCCTGGAGCTGCCGAGCTCCTCCGCGGCATTGCTCTGTGACAACAGGGCGATCCCGAGCCCGGCCTCGACCAGCCGCTTCTGCGCCGTGAGGCTGTCGACCGGTGTCCAGGCGACCTCGCCGAGCCCATGCGTCAGGAACAATGCGAACACATGCGAGGCGGTGATCTCGCGGCGCCCGGGCAGTTCGGGAAACGCGATCCATCGCTCGTCCCTGAGATCGGCGAGCTTGCCGACCCTGCGCCCGGCCAGCGGATGGTCCAGTGCGCAGACCACCCCGAGCGGCTCGGCGAACAGCACCTCGCAATCGAGATCACGCGAGCGGTCGCGGTCGTAGCGCAGTCCGATCGTCGCCTCGCCGCGCCTGATCAGATCGCTGATCTCGGCGCTGGTCGCGGTGCGCAGTGTCAGCGTGACATCCGGATGCTGGCGGGCAAAGCGCTTCAGCACCTTCGAGAGCCGCTCGCCGGCGAGTGTGCCGGTCACCGCCAGCGCCACGGGACCGGAATTGTTGCGCGACAGCGCCCGCACCGCGTTCTCGGCATCCTGCGCCGCCGCCACCGCGCGCTCGGCATAGGGCACCATCACCCGTCCGGCATCGCTCAGCCGCGTCTTGCCTGCGATCCGCTCGAACAGGGGCACGCCGAGCTCCTGCTCGAGCAGTGCGATGCGCCGGGAAATCGCCGGCTGCGAGCGATGCAGCGCCTTGGCGGCGTTCGAGATCCCGCCGCGCCGATGCACCACCAGGAACGTGTTGAGCGCGTCGCTGTCCATTCCGTCCTCATGCAAAAAGCTGATGATATCGAGAGAAATAACAAATTTGTCTGATGGGTAAAACCGCCCTATCGGTGCTGCCAGTGGCTTTTTCCAACCATCAGGAGTTCACATGCGCACCCAGGCAGACAAGGCAGCACGGTTTCGCGAGCTGCATCAGCGGCCCGGCGCTTTCATCATCCCCAATCCCTGGGACGCCGGCACCGCGAAGCTGCTCGCGGCGATGGGCTTCGAGGCGCTCGCGACCACGAGCCTCGGGCTCGCCAATACGCTCGGACGCGCGACCGTCAGCCTCGACGAGATCATCGAGAACTGCCGGGTGATATCAGAGGCCACCGACCTGCCCGTCAACGCCGATCTCGAGAATTGCGGTGCCGACATGCCGAAGCTCGCGGCCGAGGCCATCCGGTTCGCCGCCGAGGCCGGCGCCGTCGGCGGCTCGATCGAGGATTCGACCGGCAATCGTGAGCATCCGATCTACGATTTCTCGCTCGCCGTCGAACGTGTGCAGGCCGCGGTCGAGGCGGCGCGGGCGCTGCCCTTCACGTTCACGCTGACGGCCCGGGCGGAGAACTTTCTCTGGGGCCGCAAGGACCTCGACGACACCATCAAGCGGCTACAGGCCTTCGAAGCCGCCGGCGCCGACGTGCTGTATTCGCCGGGCCTGTACGACATCGACACCATCAAGACCGTGGTGTCGGCGCTCAAGCGGCCCTTCAACCTCGTGATGGGCTTTGCCGACCCGACCTTGACGGTCGAGCAGATCGCTGCCGCCGGCGTCAAGCGCATCAGCGTCGGCGGCGCGATGGAGCGTCACGCGCTGGCCGCGTTCCTGCGCTGTGCCCGCGAGATGAAGGACAACGGCGCATTCAGCTTCGTCCGCGACATGGCGCCGGTGAAGGACGTGCGCGAGGCGTTCGCTTCCGCGAAGGGATAGGTTGAACGGTCGTCATTGCGAGCCACCCGGTCGGCGCGGAGCGCCGCCGGATGACAGGCTCCGCGAAGCAATCCATCACGCGGCAAGCGGAGGCATGGATTGCTTCGTCGCTTCAGCGCAAAATTGCTTTGCAATTTTGTCGCGAGCTCCTCGCAATGACAATTGCCAGATTCAGGTTGCCCTAAAATCCAATCCGCTCCTTCGAGATTCTCAATTCGCGCACGAAATCCAGAGCCCCCGCTGCACGGGCGAGTGAACAACTTCATACAACCCTTGGTGAATCGGTCGTAGAAGATGACGGTCGCACGCGGACGATCAATCCATTCGAGTCGATCCCGCGCATGTCGATCAATCGCACCGATGATCAGAGGCGGCGTCGCGTCGCCATGGGGGATTTCCAAAATGACGAGCTGGCTGTTTTCCTTCCACAAGACCGTTGGAAGCCATCCGCAATTCTATTCGAATGTCTTCAACGGCCAGGCCTGGAGCGGCGACGTCCCGGTGCCCGGCGCCGAGGGCATCAGCAACACGCCGGCGGCGGTCGTGCTCAACGCCAACCTGTATTTGTTCTATCCGCGCTGGCAGGGCTTGTACTTCAAGGTCTATGACGGCGAGGTGTGGACGGCCGAAGCCCTGGTGCCCAACATGGCCGGCGTGGGCGGCGGGGTGGCGGCCGCCGTGTACGACGGCCTGATCTATCTGCTCTACTCGAATCCCGGCCAGACCGACCTGATGTACAAGACCTACGACGGCACCAGCTTCGGACCCGAGATCAACACCTCAGGAACCAACCACCTGATCTCGGTCGCCTACCAGAACGTCGACACGCCGGCCGCCGTCGTGCGCGGCGACACGCTCTACGTGTTCGGCCGCGGGCCCGGCTTTGACGAACCCGGCAACATGAACCGCTTCTGGTACGCAACGTTCGACCGCAGCACCTGGCGAAGCAATCCGGTTGCCGGCACGGAGGGCCTCAGCAACGGTCCCGGCGCCGCCCTGTACGGAAGCTGGATCTACCTGTTCTTCAACGATCCGACGGGTCTGTTCTTCTTCAAGAGGTTCGACGGCAACGGCAGCTGGGGGGCAGACCGCCAGGTCCCCGACACGCCCGGCAATTTCGGCAATGCCGCGCCGGCCGTGTTCAACAACACACTGTACATCCTGCACCAGGGACCCAACGGCCAGTTCCTGTACAAGACCACCGACGGCGAGGACAACTGGACCAGCGACGTCTCTGTGCCGAACACGGCAGGGCTCAGCTGCGGACCTGCGGCCGTGGCTTTCTCGCTCTGACCCCAAGCGAATCACGCCAGCGCCGCCCCGGATCATCCGAGGCGGCGCCCCCTGGAATCTGGTATGGTGGCGCCAGCACCGCAAGTGCGGGCAAGGCGTTATCAGACCTGACGATTCATGGCAGCTCGCGACTTGCAGCCAGCCTCAGGCAATGCCAAGAGAGCGGGATCATGTCCCAAGATCACATTTCCAACGTCCTCGCCGAACGTTACGCCTCACCCGCCATGCGCGCCATCTGGAGCGGCGAAGGCAAGGTCCGCCTCGAACGCGACTACTGGATCGCGGTGCTGAAGGCCCAGCGCGACCTCGGCATTCCGGTGCCGGATGGCGTGATCGAAAGCTACGAGCGGGTCAAGGACCAGATCGACCTCAAGTCCATCATGCAGCGCGAGCGCGTCACCCGTCACGACGTCAAGGCGCGCATCGAGGAGTTCTGCGAGCTGGCCGGTCACGAGCACCTGCACAAGGGCATGACCAGCCGCGACCTCACCGAGAACGTCGAGCAATTGCAGGTCTACCGCTCCTTGCAGCTGGTCGAGACCAAGAGCATCGCCGCGCTGGTCCGGTTTGCCAAGCGCGCCAAGCAATTGCGCGACATCCCGTTCACCGCACGCACCCACAACGTCGCGGCGCAGGTCACGACGCTCGGCAAGCGCATCGCCATGTCCGGCGAAGAAATGCTGCTGGCGCATCAGAGCCTGGTCCATGTGCTGCAAAGCTATCCCGCACGCGGCCTGAAGGGCGCGGTGGGCACCCGTCTCGACCAGATCACCCTGTTCAACGGCGACGCCGGCAAGGCCCGCGCGCTTGAGCAGAACATCCTGCGTCACCTCGGCCTGCCGAAAGCGCTCGATGCCGTCGGCCAGGTCTATCCGCGCAGCCTCGACTTCCGTGCGGTCAGCGTGCTGACCGAGCTCGCCAGCGGTCCCGGCAACTTCGCCAAGACCATCCGCCTGATGGCCGGCCACGAGCTCGCCAGCGAGGGCTTTGCCAAGGGCCAGGTCGGCTCCTCGGCGATGCCGCACAAGATGAACAGCCGCTCCTGCGAGCGCATCAACGGACTGCACGTGATCCTGAAGGGCTATCTCGCGATGGCCGCCGGGCTCGCCGGCGATCAGTGGAACGAGGGCGACGTCTCCTGCTCCGTGGTCCGCCGCGTCATGCTGCCCGATGCCTTCCTCGCGATGGATGGCCTGCTCGAGACCCTGCTCACCGTGCTCGATCAGATGGAGGTGTTCGAGGCCGTCGTCGCGACCGAGCTCAACCGTTATCTGCCCTTCCTGCTGACCACCACCGTCATGATGGAAGCGGTCAAGAAGGGCGCCGGCCGCGAAGGCGCGCACGAGGCGATCAAGGAGCATGCGGTGGCTGCCATCGGCGACCTGCGCACCGGCAAGATCGTGCAGAACGATCTGCTGCAGCGCCTCGCCGCCGACAAGCGTCTTGGCCTGAGCGCAGCCGAGCTCCAGCAAGTGCTCGAGCACGGCCGCGCCAACTCCGGCGACGCTGCCGCCCAGGTCGACTACTTCGCCGAGCAGGTCGAAGCCCTGGCCAAGGCCAAGCCGGAAGCCGCGAGCTACGCGCCGCGCGCGATCCTGTGAGGCCAGAGAGAAGACCGGAGCGCGGCGTGAAAGCAGCCGCGCCCTCCTCACTCCTCCTTGAAGCCGTAGTCCGGCACGTTGCCGCTGGCGCCGTAATATTTGTACGGCAGGAACTTGCCGCTCATGGTGATCTTGACGCGATCGCCCTTCGGGTTGGCGACGCGCTCCATCGCCATGTCGAAGTCGATCGCCGACATGATGCCGTCGCCGAACTCCTCCTCGATCAGCGCCTTCCAGGCCGGGCCGTTGACCATCACCATCTCGTAGAAGCGATAGATCAGGGGATCGGTCGGCGGCATCGGCGTGCCGGTGCCGCGCATCGGCACCTCGTTGAGCATCGCGATCTCGGCTTTCGACAGTTCGAACAATTCACCGGCGTTGGCCGCTTGCGGCTTCGTCAGTTTCATCTGGCCGAGGATCGCGCCCACGATCAGGACCTCGGAATAGCCGCCGATCGTCTCGCAGATGTGTTTCCAGCTCCAGCCCTTCTCGCGCTTGATGTCGAGCAGCTTTTCGGTGAGGTCTTCGCGTTTCATGAGGCTTCCTCCTTAGGCTTCAGCGCGCAGCACCCTGCGCGGGATTGGGTTCGCGAACGTGCTGTTCGTGCACGAAGCGTGCCAGAAACCTTGCTCCCAACGAAATCGAACGACGCCTACAGATCGAAATTCGTCGGCAGCATCACGACGTCGCGGATGGTCATGCCGCGCGGCCGGGTCAGCATGAACAGCACGACCTCGGCGACCTCGCTGGCTTCCAGCAGGCTGCCCGTCGCCTTCGCCTCCTGCAATTTCTCCACCGGCCAGTCCGCGAGCAGCGAGGTGATGACTGGCCCGGGCGAGATCGATCCGACGCGGATGCCGTGCTTGAACACCTGGCGCCGCACCGTCTGCACGAAGCAGTTGATCGCCCATTTCGACGACGCATAGACCGGCTCCCACGGCGTCGGGAAATGCGCGGCGAGCGAACTGGTCACGATGATGTCGCCGGTCGCCCGCGCGATCATGTGCGGCAGCACGTCGTGCACGTTCTTCATCACGACGTTGACGTTGAGGTTCAGCATCCGGTCGATCGCACCGCTGTCGGCATCGACGAGGTCGCCGCCGACATAGATCCCGGCATTGGCATGCAGGATGTCGAGCTGGCCGGCTTTCTCCAGCACCTTCGGCAGCAGCGTGGCGCAATCCCTGGGATCGAGCAGGTCGATCACCAGCGGGATCACCGCATCGCCATGCTTTCCGGCCAGCGCCTCGAGCGCGGCAGCGTCGCGGTCGACCATCACCACGCGCGCGCCGGCCGCCAGCATCGCCTCGCTGCTCGCAAGTCCGATACCGGACGCCGCCCCGGTGACAGCGGCCACCTTGCCTTGCAATTGCTTCACCATCGTTTCCACCCTGTCAGGTCAGTGCGGCGCGCATGGCAACACATCACGGTCGCGAAGTCAGCTCCCATGCGATGCGCCAAGGCACGTGTATCTGGCACGCGTATCTGGCACGCTCGTCCGTTACAGGCGCAACATCGGCGGCCGCGTGGCGAAACGGCGCCGCAGCCATTTTGCCGCCGGCCCCGCCGGCCGCTGCTTGTGCCAGACCACTTCGAGCGCGACGGGATGCGCGCCCTCGTCGAAGTCCAGGTCCGGAACCGCCAGCTCGGCGGCAATTTGCGAGCTCGCCATGATGTGGGCCGGGATCAGCGCCCAGCCGACGCCGTGCTTGAGGATTTGCAGGATCACCCAATGGCTCTCGACCCACCAGACTTCGGCTGCGACACGCAGCCGATGCCGCTCGGTGCCTTCGTTGCGCACCGTGACCATGATCTGGCGATGCCGCTTCAGTTCCTCCCAATCCACCCGCCCATGCGCCAGCGGATGGGTCTTCCCGCATACGAGTTGCAGCGGCACCCAGCCGATGGTCTTGAAGCCGAGCTCGGGCGGCAGATGTTCCTGCCGCCACATCACCCCGACATCGGCCTTGCCGTCGAGCACGAGACGGCTGACGTCCTCCATGATCGGAAACAGCAACTCCAGTTCGACATGGGGAAAGCGCGTGGCGAATTCCGCAAACAGCTCGCCGACCGCGCTCTCCGGGTAAAGCTCGTCGATCGCCACCACCAGCCGCTTCTCGACATGCGCCTCGAAGCTGCTCGCAACACCGATCAGATGTTCGCGGCGATCGAGGATCAATTTTGCTTCCGGCAACAGCCGCGCCCCTGCTTCGGTCAGCGCCGGATTACGGCCGGCGCGATCGAACAGCGCGATGCCGAGGTCCGTTTCCAGATTGGCGACATGCGTGCTGACGGCCGATTGCGCCTTCTTCAGAAGCCGCGCCGCACCGGAGAACGACCCCTGCTCGGCTGCCGCCACGAAGGATTCGAGCTGGTCCATGGAGACGGCCATCTATCACTTTTCCAGATATTATCTAACTTTGTTATCCCACAATACCAGATAGAAACCCGGTCGCAACGACAAGAAAGGGTTTCAAAATGTCCATGCGTTCCTTCTCCGACCGGGTCAGGCACGCAGTCCTGTTCGAACTGATCGGTATCGCCATCTTCACGCCGGCCGCCGCCTGGCTGTTCAATCAGCCGGTCGCCCATATGGGCGTCATCGGCGTCGTCTCGGCGACGGTGGCGACGATCTGGAACTTGCTGTTCAATCTCGGCTTCGACCATGCGCTGATCCGCGTCACCGGGCGTGTCGCCAAGACGATGCCGATCCGTGTCGCGCACGCGATGCTGTTCGAGGCCGGCCTGGTCGTGCTGCTGATCCCGTTCGTCGCCTGGTATCTCGGCATCTCGCTGTGGGCTGCGCTGATGATGGATATCTCGATCGTCGCGTTCTATCTGGTCTACGCGTTCGTGTTCAACATCGCCTACGATCGCGTCTTTCCGGTGCCTCAGCGCAAGGCGGACGGCCGCACGGCAGGCCGGGCTCTGCCGGCCTGATCAGCCGCGATGTGCGGCGCGGCTCGGATCACTCGATTCACCGCGCCGCCACCCTGACACCGCGCCAATATTCCTGATCGCAGCGACTACACACAAGTCCCGGCGCGCGCCTACCATAGATTGATTTGATCCGGCTCGAACGCTGTGCAGTGTTTCGAGCCGACATGCCCGTCAGAGGCTGCCAAACCGGCCAACAATGCCAAAACGGCCAACAACAAGAAGCGGAGGACTGCAATGCCAAGGAACCGTTCGATCCAACCAACTCGCCGTCAGCTCATCAAGGGCGCGGCCGCCGCGTCGGCCACGCTGCTGCTCGGCAAGCCCGCAATCGCCAAGGGCAAGACCGAGATCGTGATCGGCAACATCGACGCCTATTCGGGACCGGCTGCGGTCTACTCGTCGATCGGCCGCACGCCCGGCGGCTATTTCAAGATGATCAATGAGCAAGGCGGCATCAACGGCCGCATGATCAAGTACATCACCTATGACGACGCCTACAGCCCGGCCAAGACCGTCGAGCAGGCGCGCAAGCTCGTCGAGGGCGACGAGATCGATGTTCTGTTTGCGCCGCTCGGTGCCCCCACCAATGCTGCGATCATGAAGTACATGAACATCAAGAAGGTCCCGCACCTCTTCATCGCCTCGGGCGCCACCAAATTCGGCGACTATAAGAATTTCCCCTACACGATGGGTTTCCAGCCTTGCTACCAGATCGAGGGACGGGCCTTCGCGCAGCATGTCCTGTCGACACAGAAAGACCCCAAGATCGGCATCGTCTACCAGAACGACGATTTCGGCCGCGACGTCTTGAAGGGCTTCAAGGACGGCCTTGGCGCGAAGACGTCCGCGATCGTGGCGGAGCTGTCCTACGAGACCGCGGATCCGACGATCGACAGCCAGGTGGTGCGCTGCAAATCCGCCGGCGCCAATGTGTTCATGAGCATGACCACGCCGAAATTCGCCGCACAAGGCATCAAGAAGATCGCCGAACTCGGCTGGCAGCCGGCGCATTACATCGGCAACAACGCCTCCTCGGCGGGCTCGACGCTGAAGGCGGCGGGGTTCGACGTATCCAAGGGGATCATCTCCAGCGCCTATTTGAAGGATCCGGTCGACGCCGCGTGGGACAGCGATCCCGCCATCCAGAAATGGCGCGCATTCCTCGACAAATACGACCCGGCCGCCGCCAGGAACGACATCTACGCCGTCACCGGCTATCTCACGAGCCAAATCCTGGTTCAGGTGCTCAAGCAGTGCGGCGATGACGTCTCGTCCGAAAACATCATCAAGCAAGCGACGAATCTGAAGGATGTCGAATCCGACATGCTGTTGCCGGGCATCAGGATCAACACCTCGCCATCGGACTATTATCCGCTCGAGCAACTGCAACTGACGCGCTTCAGCGGCGAACGTTATGAGCCGATGGGACCGGTGATCGACGGCGGCATCTCGAAGGCGTGAGCGCTGGTGGCGAACGCCGCGCAAATGCTCACTGCACCGTTTCTCCATCGTCATTGCGGGGCGACGCGCGGCGGCGAGCCCGGAATGACGCGTGGATGGGGCCGCGCCGACCCGCGCGGCGCGGCCCCCACCCCAACACGCGGTCAGTAGTCCCAGAACGCCGGCACCCAACGGAAGGCGTCGCCATCGACCGCGACATGACCGACGGATGGGAACGGCATATGCGTCGCCACCAGCAGTTCGCGGTTCGCCGCCAGTTCCCGCAGCAGGCGAATCCTGGCGCGGGCCGCCTCCTCGGGGTCGTGCTCGAAGCCGTTGTGCCAGTCGGGGTGCTCGAACCCAACCGTGAACACGAGGTCGCCGGCGAATGTCAGCCGGTCGCCGCCGGATGCGAGGCGGACCACGCTGTGCCCGGGGGTGTGACCGCCGGTGCGGCGGACGACCACGCCCGGCGCCACCTCGTGCTCGTCATCGAACGTCCGCAGATTGCCGCGGTATTCGTTCGCGAACCGCTTGGCGGTCGCACGAAGCGCGTCCGGGAAGCCCGGCGGCATCGAGACGCGGGAAAAATCCGGCGCCTCCCAGAATTTGACTTCGGCGGCGGCGACGTGGATCCGCAGGTCCGGACGCAGCCTCTCCTTGACGCCGTCGACGAGCAGCCCGCCGACATGATCCATGTGCATGTGGGTCAGCACCACGTCGGTCACGGCCGCAAGATCGATGCCGGCGGCCTCCAGTCGCTTGATCGTCTGCCCGGCGCGCGGCAGATGCAGGTCCGGATCGGATCCGAGCCCGGCGTCGATGAGGATGGTTTTCCCGCCGCTGCGGACCACAACCACGTTCAGCGCCCAATCGAACGCGTCCGGCGGCAGGAACATGTCCTTCAACCAGGCCGCGCGAACCGCCGGGTCGGCATTATGTGCCAGCATCTGGGACGGGAGCGGCAGCACGCCATCGCTGACGACCAGCACGTCAATCTCGCCGATCCGCAGCGCATAGCGCGACGGCACCAGCTCTTCGGGCTCCGATGTAACGGGGAGCGAGGTGTTGTGTAGGTTCATGTTCGTCTCCTGCTGACCGGCCACGCCGCGTTGAGGCGTGTTTGCGGTAGGTTGGACTATTAGCGAACCGGGCCTGCCGCTGCGCCAGAGCGATTGTCGTCGTTGCAGAGAGATTGCGGCTGATGTTGCCGATCGTGAGATGCGGTGACGATGTCCGTGAAGCTGGTCAGTGCCCACCGCCGGCATCGAGACGGCCGGGCTTCCTGAGCATGAGCGCGGCCATCAGCGCGACGATCTGCGATACTCCCAGCAGATAGAAGGTATCGCTGAAGCCGAGGATGAAGGCCTGCTTCTGGATCACCTTGCCCATCGCGACATAGGCGTGGTGGACGGCGTCCATCCGGTCGACCACCCCATGGCCGATGAAATATTGCGTGAGCTGATCAAGCCGGGTGCGGGTCGCCTGCTCGAACATCGTGACGTGCTGCGAGAGCACATTGGAGTGGAATTGCTCGCGCTTCGTGAGCAGCGTCTGCAGCGCGGCGATGCCGATCGCGCCGCCGAGGTTTCGCATCATGTTGAACAGGGCGGATGCGGACCCGGCGTTCTCCTGCTCGATGCCCGCGGTCGCAACCGCGGAAAGCGGGGCGAACACGAGTGCCTGGCCAAAGGCGCGGATGACATTCGGCCAGAACAATTGGTCGGCGGCATAGTCGTTCGTCATGTAGATGTTCATGAAGTTGGAGCCCCCGAACAACACGAAGCCGATGCCGATCACCAGACGCGCGTCGAAGCGCTGCATCAGCCGGGGCACCAGCGGGATCAGCAAGAGCTGCGGCAGTCCGGTCCATGCCAGCACCATGCCGATCTGCTCCGAATTGTAGCCCTGGATACGGGACAGGTAGACCGGCAGGACGTAGACCGAGCCATAGAGCGAGACGCCGAGCAGGAAGTTCGCGAGAACGCCAAACCCGAAATTGCGGCGGAACAGGATGCGCAAATTGAGCAACGGCCGCTTCGCGGTCAGCTCGATCGCGAGAAACAACACCAGTGCGACCGCGGCAATGATTGCCAGCCGGACGATGAAGGGCGAGCCGAACCAGTCGTCCTTGTTGCCTTCTTCCAGCACGGTCTGCAGCGCGGCGAGCCCGATCGCCATGGTGATGATCCCGGCCCAGTCGCCCTCGCGCAGCAGCGACAGATTCATGGGCTTCGATTCCAGCGAGAAGAACAGCATGGCGATCATGACCCCGCCAGGCACGACGTTGACGTAGAAAATGTACTCCCAGCCGAAATTCTCGGTGAGATAGCCCCCGATGGTCGGACCGATCGCGGGCGCGAAAGTCGCGGAGACCGCAAACATCGCGAGGCCGATCGTCTGCTTTGCCTTCGGCAACAGCGTGATGATGAGCGTGAACGCCATCGGGATCAGTACGCCGCCGGTGAAGCCCTGCACGGCGCGCAGCGCGATCATCTGCGGCAGGTCCTGCGCCAGTGCGCACGCCGCCGAAAACACCAGGAACAGGAACGCGTTGGTGAGTAGATAGATGCGGACCGAGAACACCTGGGCGAGCCAGCCGGAGAGCGGGATCACGACGATCTCGGCGATCAGGTAGGACGTCGAGATCCAGCCGCCGTCATCGATGCCGGCGCCGATTCCGCCCTGAATGTCGGCAAGCGAGGCGTTGACGATCTGGATGTTGAGCACTGCCATGAAGGCGCCGAGCGTCGCTCCCGTCACCGCGAGCCAGGTCTTTGCGGAGACGGCGGGACCGGCGGCCGGCGACTGACCGTCGCTGACGGGAGCGGCATCGACAGCTTGTAATGTCGTCATGGTGGCCTCCTCGCGCGGGCGCGATGCATCAGTCGGCTGCGGGACCGCCGCCGCGCGCAGCGAGCCGTTTCCCGGAGGTACGTTCGGCGACGGCGGCCGATTTGGTGTTGACGGTCGGGATCGCCGACATGCCGGGCCGCAGCAGGCCCGTGAGGCTGTGATCGTCGAGCGCGATCTTCACCGGCACGCGTTGCACGATCTTGGTGAAATTGCCGGTGGCGTTGTCGGGCGGCAGCAGCGCGAATTCCAGGCCGCTTGCCGGCGACAGGCTGTCGACGTGGCCCTTCAGCCTGATCGAATGGAAGCTGTCGACCCGCAGCTCGACCGGCTGGCCATTGCGCACATGTGTAAGCTGGGTCTCCTTGAAGTTCGCGACCACGTAAACCGCGTCGAGCGGCACGACTGCCATCAGTTGTGTTCCAGCCTGCACATACTGGCCGATGCGGAGCGTTCGTGCGCCGACCGTCCCCTCAACCGGTGCCGTGATCTCGGTATAGGAGAGGTTCAGTGCAGCCTGCTGTTCGACCGCGCGCGCGCGGCTGAGTTGCGCGACGGCTTGCGCGCGCTGGGCCGCGAGCACCTCGATCTTCTTGTTGGCCGCCAGCAATCCCGCCTTGCCCTGCTGCAGCTGCGCAGTCTGCGTGCGCAACGCCGCGTCGGTCTGCTGGGCGCGCTGGATCGTGCCGGAACCCGACTTCATGAGTTCGTCGTAGCGGGCGCGCTCCTGCTGCGCGAATTTCAGGCTGGCCTCGATCGCGTCGACCTCGGCTGCCTGCTGCTCGATCAGCGGCTCCTGCAATTCGATCTGCAGGTTGAGATTCTTGACGGCAGCGTCGGACGCGGCGACATCCGCCTGGGCCTGCCCCAGCGCGGCCTTGAAGTCGCGGTCGTCGATCCGCGCCAGCGTCTGGCCGGCCCTGACCCGTTCGTTGTCGGAGACCAGCACCTCGGCGATGTAGCCGGAGACCTTGGGTGCGATAATCGTGGAATCGGCTTTGACATAGGCATCGTCGGTCGTTTCCAGGTAGCGGCCGGTGGTGACGTAGTAGTGGCCGAACGCGGCAGCGTTGGCGACGCCGAGTGCCGCGGCGAGCGCGAACGCCGCGCGCCGGACTGCCTGGCGCGACGGCGAGCTGCGGGTGCCGGCTTTCTGCTCGGCGGCATAAGGAAGGGTCGACATGGTGGTCCTCCAAAAGTTGTTGCGCTCGAGAGTCAAATCGGATGTCGGAGGCATGCGTAGTGCTGCCGGGACGCACGCGCGACGCCGTCGTCCGGGAGAGCCCCGCGCAATCACCAACGACACGACGATGTGAGATGAATTCTAGGCGGCGCTCACGGCGCGCCGCATGTCGCCGCCGGCGCCATCGGCATGGAGTGTCCGCACGCCGCGTGACAACGGCCGGCAAGCATCGGCTGGGCAAGTCGAAGCGCAATCGGCTGCGTTGGCCTCAGGGGCAAGCCATTGTAGGATAGCGGAGCGTCGTCCGTTGTCATGATCGGCGCCGTGGCGAGCGAGTGAACTTCGACTTGCTCGCCGGTGGCTGACGTGAAACGGATGCCCAGCGAGAGGCCGTAGACCACTGCGCTCGCTATCGCCCTCCGTGGCGGGACGATTGCAGGAAGGGTGAGATATTTCCTCCAGGTCATCGTTGATCTCCATCCGATACGGATCTTGGGTACCGTATTGACCTAACGGATTGAGATTTCGACTGCGCCAGAGCGATTGCCGTCCTTGCAGAAAGATTGCGGCTAACGCATCCGCCTCCGCCAATCGGACGGCGTTTCGCCGGTCAGCTTCCTGAATGCGGCAGCGAAGGCGGTCTGCGACGCATAACCGAGTGCGGCCGCGATCGACACCATCGATGCGTCGGTGTCGCGCAGCATGTTCATCGCCTGCTCGAGCCGGTGCTGGCGCAGCCAGGCGTGAGGCGAAAGGCCGGTGCTGTCCTTGAAGGCACGACAGAAGTGGAAGCGCGACAGGCCGGCTTCCGACGCGAGAGCCGCGAGCGAAACGTCAGCGTCGCTGTCGGAATGCAGGCGTTCGATCGCGCGTCGCAGAGCCTGCGGAGACAGTCCGCCCATGATCGGCACGAACGTGGTTGGTGCGCCGGTGTGCCCGGCCAGAATGCGCGTCGCCAGGATATCGGTCAGTTGCTGCCTGAACAGTGCATCCAGGGCCGCATTGCCATCCAGCACATCCGCCGCACTCATCAGCAATCCGGACGTGATGGGGTCTGGCTGTCCCGTCCGCTCCAGAAGATCGCCGGGCGCGGGCGCATTGGCTTCGCGGGCAACGCGTACGAGCGTCGTGTGCGGAAGATAGAGCTGGATGACATCGACGATGCCGGGAATATCCCATCTGGCTTGTGATCCGGCCGGAATGATCGTCACGACGCCGGAACGCGCCGTTCCAATCGCGACCGATGACCCGGTCCGTCGCTCCAGGCGCTGAACGCCCGTGGGATAGGTCATGATGACGTGATCGGTCATCGGCTCGACCACGTCGTGCAGAGCCCCATGCTTCCAATGCGCGATGGAGCCGTTGGATGGGTCTGAAGCCATCTGCAGGGGGACGGTCTTGAGGACACGCGCCATCTCCACATCGGCGCGACGTAGTTTGTCCGGGTCCACCTCGGAGGGACGCGGCTGAGAGCCTTGCAAGGGAGCGCGCAATATCGGGTCGCCCATGGGGCCGTCCTCGCGTTCGGAAGACATTTCAGTTACCTGCCAGTGCGATTGCCGCTAACGCACGCGCCTCCGCCAATCGCTCGGCGTTTCGCCGGTGAGCTTCTTGAACGCGGCAGCAAAGGCGGTCTGGGAGGCGTAGCCGAGCTCCGCCGCCACTGACACCACCGACGCATCCGTGTTGCGCAACATGCTCATCGCCTGCTCAAGCCGGTAGTGGCGCAGCCAGGCATGGGGGGAAAGGCCGGTGCTGTCCTTGAAGGCGCGACAGAAGTGAAAGCGCGACAGCCCGGCCTCCGACGCGAGAGCCGCCAGCGACACGTCCGTATCGCTGTCTGAACGCAAGCGTTCGATCGCACGAAGCAGCGCCTTCGGCGCCAATCCTCCCCTGACCGGCTCGACCACGACGGTCGAGCTGGCATGCGCGACGAGAAGACGGGTGGCCAGCAGCTCCGTCAGTTGCTGCCTGAACAACATATCCAGGGCGTCATTGCTCTCCAGGATAGTTGCCGCGCTCAGCAGCAGCCGGGATGTGACGGGATCGGGATGCGCCGTGCGCTCCAGGATTTCCTTTGGCGCGGCGCCGTTGACTTCGTCCGCCACGCGTCTGAGGCTGGCGTGCGGAAGATAGAGCTGAACCACGTCGACAGGCTTTGGGATGTCCCATCGCGAGCTTGATCCTTCCGGGATGATGATCACGACGCCGGGCCGGAACGTGCCGGTCACGCGCGATCGCCCTGTCCGCCGCTCCATGCGCTGTACCGTGCCGTTGTAGGCCATGATGACGTGATGGGTCATCGGCTCGACGACGTCGTGCAATGGATCATGCTTCCAATGCGCGATCCCGGCGCCCGAGGAATCCAGAGCCATGTGAAACGGCGTGGTCCCGAGCACCCGCTCCATCTCGGCCTCGGCGGTACGATGGTCGCTGCCCGGCAAATCGGTCTGATGCATCTCGGGCGCAGCCTGCGACCCCTCTGACGCTTCGTGGCGGATTGGCTTGCTCATTGGCTTGTACTCGTCTGGCGAGACCACACGCGTGCCACCGGCCCGGCTTCACGGACGGCGCGTGACGTCGTTGCTTCGAGTCCGCGGTTGGTTGATGCCGGTAAATGCTGCGAGCCTTCGCCGCGCGTTTTAGGCAAGGAGAACTACGGGTTCTTTCCCAAAAGCGCCGTGCTTTGCCTGATCCTGCTGCAAGATTCGCATGTTGGCGTCTTGTGATGGGCGGCTCGCAGGCGATGGGTCAGCAGTGTTGATCGATGTCGTCAGCGTAATCGGATGCCGGGTACTGAAATCATTTGTGAAAATCGTCCGTCGCAAGGCAATCACAATGCCGTTCTAGCGTCCGCTGACCTAGACCACAGCATCCCGATACCGGATAATGCAAGGGACTGCGCCGACCATCGTTGAGCCGCCTGCCCCTTGCAGTGAGACTGACCACACATGGCACAGACCGGTTTTCACGGTCAGAAGTTCAAAGAACTTCTGCGCCTCCAGGATATGCCGTCGTCGCTGACCACGCGATCTCTGCGTGGCGGCGAGATCGCGGCCACCGAAACGCGGGACGACAATCCTACCCCGGGTCTTTGCGGTGAAGTCATCCCCGAGGATGCGTATATCGTTAGTCTGAAACTTCGCGATTACCCCGACTGCGAATACTGGGAGCGCGGCAAGTGCGTGGGGAAGCCGAACATCCGGGCGGGTACGACCTATCTGTACGACATGAAGTACAATCCGCGCTTTGTGATCGAAAAGCCGTTCCATTCCCTTCATTTCTACGTTCCAGCTGTGGCGCTCAATGGCATCGCAGAGCAGTCCGGCATCCGGCGTCTCGGCCAACTCGACTGCCAGTTTGGCACCGGCTTTCGCGACGAGGTTGTGCATCACATCGGCACAGCGCTCCTGGTCGGACTGCGCCGGCCATCGGAAGCGAACCAGCTTTTCATCGATCACATGATGCTTGCGCTCACGGCGCATGTCGCCCAGGCGTACGGCGGACTGCGCAACGCCGAAGCCGTTGGCGGCGGTCTTGCTCCATGGCAGGCGAAGCGGGCCTGCGAAAGACTCGCGTCCGACCTGAGCGGGAAATTCACGCTGCAGGAGATCGCGGCCGAGTTGGATCTCTCGGTCAGCCATTTTTCCCGGGCGTTTCGGACATCCGTCGGACTTCCGCCGCATCAATGGCTGCTTCGCCAACGCATCAGCGCGGCCAAGCAATTGATGAGCGTGCGCGAGCTGCCGCTTGCCGAGATCGCGATATCGACCGGCTTTGCCAACCAGAGCCACTTTACGCGGGTGTTCTCGGCCGCGGTCGGGGTCAGCCCGGCGGTCTGGCGGCGTGAAATGCTCGGCGTGTCCGAAGGCGATACATAATCACGGCCGCCCTGGAGGGCTGCTTCGTGATCCCCACAATGGTCGCTACCTTCGCTCGATCGCGATCATTCCGTCCAACACCACTCATGAGGGCGGCGCATATGAAGTCGACGGGTTTCTACGGTCAGAATGCCAAGCAGTACTTCGACCTCGAGCATCAGCCGCTGTCGTTGATTACGCGTTCGCTGCGCAACGCCGAGATCGCCGTCACTGAAATCCGGGATGATGCCCCCGCGCGGAGCCTTTCCGGCGGGATGGCCCTTGAGGATTCCTATGTTGTCAGCCTGATACTCAGCGATTACCCGGATTGCGAGCAGCGGGAACTAGGCACGCCTGCCGCCAAGAACAACATCCATGCGGGCGCAACCTACCTGTACGACATGAAGAAGAATCCGAGATTCGTGATCGACAAGCCATGCCACTCCCTCCATTTCTATCTTCCGCGCTCGGCGCTCGACGGCATCGCTGCGCAGGCCGCCGCACCGCGCGTTGGTGAGCTCCCCTCGCAGCTCGGCGTTGGCCATGACGACCCGGTGATCCGTCATATCGGCGGGGCGCTCCTGCAAGCGCTGCGCCGGCCGGCTGAGACCAACCAGCTCTTCATCGATCACATGATGCTCGCATTTACGACCCACGCCGCTCAGACCTATGGCGGCCTGCGAACCATCCGGAAGCTGGCCCGCGGCGGTCTCGCTCCATGGCAGGCGAAACAAGCCTGTGAAAGGCTCAGCGCCGATCTCGGTGGAACAGTTTCATTGCAGCAGATCGCGGCTGAATTCGGCCTTTCGGTCAGCCATTTTTCACGGGCATTTCGAACCTCCACGGGCCAGCCGCCGCATCGATGGCTGCTTCGTCAGCGTCTGGAGGCCGCGAAGCAGCTGATGGCGGTGCGCGAGCTGCCGCTGGCCGAAATCGCGATATCGGCCGGGTTTGCCAACCAAAGCCACTTTACGCGGGTGTTTTCGGCTGCGGTCGGGGTCAGCCCGGCGGTGTGGCGGCGTGAAATTTACGGCGTGTCCGGAGATACATGATCTTCGAGAGCTGTCCGATCAGCGGCGCTTCGCCAGCGCGATGGCGTAGGCAACAGTGCGCGCTGCGAAGATCTCATCCGGCGGATGACCGATGCCGTCGGCGAGATTTGCCGGATCGAAGATAGAACCGTCGCATGCTTCGTTCGGCTCGACGCCGGTGATCACGATCGTCCCCAATCGCACAGCTTCGCGATCGTCCTCGTCGGGCCATCGGATGGTCAGGTCCAGGGTGGGATCGCCGGGGCGATCGAGCAGCGCCATCACACTGAAGCGGATATTGCCTGTCGCCACCCGCTGTTCGAGTTCGTCGTGCAGGAAGTCGGCAGACTTCGCCCTGGCTTCCGCCGCGGTCAGCGTCACCTCGCCGCCCACCGGCGCGATCTTGAATTTGATGAACCGTGTCTCGCCCATCGCGTTCGTGGCCGGGAAGGAGTGCACCCCCCAATAGGTCGTGCCGGCAAAGCTGGCCGGCAGCGGCCGCGCGGCGATGTAGCTGGCCTGGCGCAGCGTTTCGGGATTGGCAGCAGAGAATGCCTTGACCTTTTCGGCGTCCGGCTGACCATCGGGTCCCGGGATGCGCACTTCAAGGAAAGCCAGCATCTGCGCCAGCGTCCTCGCATAATGAACCGGAGCGTCTTGCGCGAGGATGTCCGAGCGATGATCAGTGTCGCCAAGCCTGAAGCTGAAACCACGCGGCACCAGATGGTCGGTATCCGCCACATCGGGATTGCCGCCGCCCATCGAGAAGCGCGCCAGCACGCGGGATGGCCTGGTGAAGCTCCGCGACCTCGTGATTTCCTCCGCCTGCTGCGACGGCATATAGGTGCCGTGGACGCATTGGCCCTTGGCAAAGCCCGCACGTACGTTTGACGGATGGCCGGCCACTGCTTCCAGTGCCTCAACAATTAAGGCGGGCGTGACGGGGCCCCTCGGGAACTCGGACATGGCGACCTTGGTTCGAAAGCCGGTAATTTGTGCAGATTTACCGGGCCAGACCTGTCGCCGCCCCCGAGCTATTGACGTGATTGTAGAGCGATTGCTGCCAATCCATGAGTCTCGCTGTCGGCCCGGACGCGCGACGTCTCGCTGCGATCGCGAGACCCATGGGTGTGCGATCGACACCCGGCTTTCCCTGCGCCGGAATGGAGAGCAAGGCTCGGACGACTGATGTCGCGAGCTCGCTTATCCATGACTTCCGGCCGTTCAACATACTCGGTGTCGTCCCTGCGAAAGCAGGGACCCATAACCACGAATGACTATCGTTGAACGATGCTGGTGCGACGAGTCCCTTCCACCGCATCCGCCGCGGAGTATGGGTCCCTGCTTTCGCAGGGACGACGGCGGAGAGGCCTTGCCAAATTCACGGCCGTCCGGTCGATGGCGAAGCCTCACCGCCCCGGCGAAAGCCCCGCCTCCAGCCGCGCTAGCTCGCCGTCGAGGTCGCGCTCGACGTCAGCGACCTGCATATCAACCACCCGGTAGTCGCGCGCCTCGAGCCAGGCGCGGCGCTTGGCGCGGTCGGCTCCGATCGCCTCGCTCTCGTTCGGATTGATCAGCTCGACGGCGGTCCGGTGCACGAACGAGACGAAATCGGGGATATGGCGGCCGACCGGGGTCTGGCGCTTGAACTGGCCGGCGAAGCGGCGGTCCCGCGTCAGCGCCTGCCACAGAATCCGTTCGGCGTCGGTCGGATTGCGGCGGAGCAGCCGGGCGAGGCCACGCACCGTGCTGCTGCTGTCGGCGGTCGCACCGCCCTGCCCCTGCTCGGCGAGCAGCGCCCGCAGCCTCGTGGCCTGGGCGCCGTCGAGTACCCCGCCCTTGGCCGGGCCCTTGCGGCCCTCGGCGATCGCCATCACCACCCCGTGCAGCGTATGCATGTCCTGCTTGGTCGGGTCCATCCGGGTGAAGATATTGCGCAGATTCACCAGCATGGTGTCGCGCTTCTCGGCCGGCCGCAGGAACTCGACCTTGTCGAGCTCGGCGACGAGGTTGTCGAAGAACGCCTGCATCTGGTGCTGGGAGGCCGGCTCGGACCGTTCGGGCATCGCGAACGGCAGCGCGCCGGCGGTCGACAGCTTGAACCACTCATAGCCCATCAACAGCACCGCCTGCGCCAGATTGAGCGAGGCGAAGCCCGGGTTGACCGGGAAGGTGATGATGCGGTTGGCGAGCGCGACCTCCTCATTGGTCAGGCCGGAGCGCTCGCGTCCGAACAGGATGCCGGCCCCGCCACCGGAGGCAACATGGCCGACGATCTCGGTGGCCGCGCCTTCCGGC
Organism: Bradyrhizobium mercantei; assembly: GCF_001982635.1. Classification (GTDB taxonomy): domain Bacteria; phylum Pseudomonadota; class Alphaproteobacteria; order Rhizobiales; family Xanthobacteraceae; genus Bradyrhizobium; species Bradyrhizobium mercantei. Next base: position 1,112,993 of record NZ_MKFI01000001.1, read on the forward strand.
CCCACCACCGGCTTGGCCTGGTCGTGGGCACGCGCGGTGGTCGCGAAGACAAGCGTGAGATCGGCGACCGCCTGCTCGACCGTGTCGAACAGCTCGACGGAGCCGATGATGTGGTCGGCGCCGGCGGCGGCCCGCTGGGCGGCAATGTTCGGCCAGCCGTCGCGCGGGTTGACGATGCGCATCCGCGACAGCGCGAAGTTGCCCATCGCGCGCGCGGCCATGCCGATGTTCTCGCCAAGCTGCGGCTCGACCAGGATGACGACGGGACCGGCAAGGTCGTGCCCTGCCTTGGTCTTGTCGGTGCCGGACATCTCACTTCACTTTCTGATTCAACGTCTGAAGATTTTGAATCAGCTTCCGAAGTGGCTGATTCAAAGTCTCATTTGGAAGCCCGAGAGGGGCCCAGGGGACAGCACCGGGCAGCATCCACCAGCTTTGCACCGGTTTTGCGCGGGGCCATTTTCCCCAAGGAGATAACAGGGTTAGCGGCGTTTGCGAATCCTCAATCGGAATCCCAACCGCACAGAGCGAAGGCAGCCGCTTGCGCGCGCTTCGCCTTCGGATAGGCTATCAACCACAACCAAAGCGAAGCTGTAAAGGCACGCTTGAGACGCCGCTTGAACGGCGGGGCACTTGGGTCGAAGCACTTTTGGGGGGACGATGATGCGAGGCAGATGGACGCTGGCGATTGTGGGCCTGGTCTTGATCGTGGCGGGCGGGCTACTCGCCCACGTCACGCAGACCGCAGGCGGCATCCGGATCGAGGATGTCAGGTTCAAGGGCGCCAAGGGCAACACCATGAGCGCCCTGCTCTACGTCCCGGCGAATGCCACGGCGCAGATCCCTGCGCCCGGCATCCTCGCCGTCCACGGCTACATCAATTCGCGCGAGACCCAGGACGGCTTCGCCATCGAGTTCGCCCGCCGCGGCTATGTCGTGCTGGCGCTCGACCAGACCGGCCACGGCTACAGCGACCCGCCCTCCTTCGCCAACGGCTTCGGCGGACCTGACGGCCTTGCCTATCTGCGCAGCCTGCCATTCGTCGACAAGGAGAATATCGGGCTTGAGGGCCATTCGATGGGCGGCTGGACCGTGCTCGCCGCCGCCGCCGCGATGCCCAACGACTACAAGTCGATGGTCCTTGAAGGCTCGTCCACCGGCAAGCCGTTCGCGGCCGAGGGCACCACGAGCTGGCCGCGCAACACCGCGCTGGTGTTCGCCCAGTACGAGGAATTCCCCGACCTGATGTGGGGCGTCCAGCTCGCCCGCGATGTCACCACAAGCCCAAAACTCTGGGCGTTGTTCGGCACCCAAGGCGCGGTCGAGCCGGGCAAGGTCTATGGCGATCCGGCCAATGGCACCGCGCGGGTGCTGTACACGCCGACGATGACCCATCCGGCCGAGCACATCTCGCATGAGGCGATCGGCTACAGCCTCGACTGGTTCGCCAAGACGCTGAAGGGCGGCACCCCGCGCCCGGTCGACGACCAGATCTGGTTCCGCAAGGAGATCGGCACGCTGATCGCCCTCGTCGGTTTCATTGCGCTTGTGATCGGGACGTTCGACGGGCTGCTGGAAGCGGCGATGTTCTCCCGCCTGCGGCTGCCGGCGGTTGCCGACGGCACCATGCCGCCGCATCAGGCCGCGAGCGGCCGGCGCTGGACCACGGCGTTCATCCTGTCCGCCTTCATCCCGGCGCTGACCTATTATCCGGCCTTTGCGCTCGGCGGCACCTTCGTGACCCCGAGCGCGTTCCTGCCGCAGGGCATCACCAACCAGATCCTGGTCTGGGCCATCATCAACGGCCTGATCACGTTGGCGCTGATGCGGTTCGCCCCGAAGCGTGCCAGCCGGGCCGGGCTCATTGGTCAATCCGTCGTGATCGCGCTGGCCTCGGTTGCGGTGGGTTATGCGGCGCTGTGGCTCGCCGATCTCGCCTTCAAGATCGACTTCAGGTTCTGGATCGTTGCACTGAAGTTGATGAGCGCGAAGCAATTCCTCATCTTCCTGATCTATCTGATTCCGTTCACGGCGTTTTTCGTCGTGGCGCTGCACGTGCTGCACCGGAATTTCTCGACCATGGCTGCGCCGCGCGGTGCGCTGTACCTCACCAACATCCTGGCGCTGACGTTCGGTTTCATCGTGTTGCTGGTGCTGCAATACGGCACGATGTGGCTGACGGGGAAACTGTTCAACCCGGTCCCGGACCCCGGTTTCGTGCCGCTGTCGACCATCGTCGCGATCCAGTTCGTGCCGCTGCTCGCGATCGTGGCCGTGATCGCGACCTTCACCTGGCGGCGGACCGGATCGAGCCTGCCGGGGGCCCTGATCGCAGGCCTGTTCGCGACCTGGTACATCGTGGCCGGGACCGCGACGCAGGTGCCATTCTAGAAGGGGTCGCCTGACGAAAAGCCAGCCGGGACAAGGGGACCGAGAGCCGCCGTCGGAATGGCGGTTCTCGGCCAAAAGATGGGCTGAAACTGCATACCCCCTCCGCTTCCGCCCGCCCCCGGGCGGTGCTATAGCGCAGGCGTATTCCGCAATCCCGCCGTCAAAAGCGCGCTATTCCCAAGAGGGCCTCTCCGTCATGGCAAAAATCAAGGTATCCAATCCCGTCGTCGAGCTCGATGGCGACGAGATGACCCGGATCATCTGGCAGTACATCAAGGACAAGCTGATCAACCCGTTCCTGGATGTCGAACTGCTCTATTTCGATCTGGGCATGGAATACCGCGATGAGACCAATGACCAGGTGACCATCGACGCCGCCGAAGCCATCAAGAAGGTCGGCGTCGGCGTCAAATGCGCCACCATCACCCCCGACGAGGCCCGGGTGAAGGAGTTCGGCCTGAAGCAGATGTGGAAGTCGCCCAACGGCACCATCCGCAACATCCTCGGCGGCTGCATCTTCCGTGAGCCGATCATCTGCAAGAACGTGCCGCGCCTGGTTCCCGGCTGGACCAAGCCGATCATCATCGGCCGCCATGCCTATGGCGACCAGTACCGCGCCACCGACATCAAGTTCCCGGGCAAGGGCACGCTGTCGCTGAAGTTCGTCGGCGAGGACGGCACCGTGATCGAGAAGGAAGTGTTCAAGGCGCCCGGCGCCGGCGTCGCGATGGAGATGTACAATCTCGACGACTCGATCATTGATTTCGCCCGCGCCTCGTTCAACTACGGCCTGATGCGCAACTACCCGGTCTACCTGTCGACCAAGAATACGATTCTGAAGGTCTATGACGGCCGCTTCAAGGACATCTTCCAGGAGGTGTTCGACCGCGAGTTCAAGAAGGAATTCGACGCCAAGGGCCTGACCTACGAGCATCGCCTGATCGACGACATGGTGGCCTCGGCGCTGAAGTGGTCCGGCGGCTATGTCTGGGCCTGCAAGAACTATGACGGCGACGTGCAGTCCGACACCGTGGCCCAGGGCTACGGCTCGCTCGGCCTGATGACCTCGGTGCTGCTCACCCCGGACGGCAAGACCGTGGAGGCCGAAGCCGCCCATGGCACCGTGACCCGGCACTACCGCGAGCACCAGAAGGGCAAGGAGACCTCGACCAACTCCATCGCGTCGATCTTCGCCTGGACCCGTGGCCTCGCCCATCGCGCCAAGCTCGACAACAATCCGGAACTGGCGAAGTTCGCCACCACCCTGGAGAAGGTCTGCGTCTCGACCGTCGAGGAAGGCTACATGACCAAGGACCTCGCGCTCCTGGTCGGCGCCGACCAGCGCTGGCTCTCGACCACCGGATTCCTCGACAAGGTGTCCGACAACCTCGGCAAGGCGATGGCGGCCTGACGGCTGCCGTCCTGGGAAGACAGGTGCGAGCATGACCTTGGCCCTCGTCAGAGCCGTCGTGCTCGCATCGCTCTCGCTCACCGGATCGGCGGCATCAGCTGCCGATCCCCTGCCCGACGCCGTCGCAGCGCCCGGCGAGTCCCCGGTGCTGTCGGTCCATGCCGAGGGCGTCCAGGTCTATGAATGCAAGCCGGTCACCGACGGCAAGCTCGCCTGGTCGTTCCGCGAACCGGTCGCGACCCTGATCGCCGATGGCCGCACCGTCGGCCGGCACTATGCCGGCCCGAACTGGGAGCATGTCGACGGCAGCGCGGTCACCGCCCGCACCGCCGGCAGCGCGCCCGGCACCACGCCTGCAGACATTCCCTGGCTGAAGCTCGAAGTGATCTCCCACCGTGGCAACGGCCTGTTCTCCAGCGTCGCCACCGTGCAGCGGATCAATACCTCGGGCGGCGAGCTCAGCGGCGCGTGCGACAAGGCCGGCGCGCTGAAGGGTGCGGCGTACTCGGCGGATTACGTGTTTCTGCGCCGCGACTAGGCCAAAGCTAATCGCGGATGCCGCCGTCGGTCTCGCGCGGCGCCTGGGCAATCTCTGCGGCGGCCAGGTCGCCACCGGCCGTGAGCGGATCGGCGAGCCGCGCCTCCGCGGTCTCCCGGACATGCGCTGCGAGTGCCGGCATCCGTTCGATCAGGGCATGGAAATCCTGCGCATCGAGCAGCAAGAGCTTGGTCTTCCGCATCGCCGTCACCGTGCCGGAACGGTTGGTCCGCCGCAGCAGCGCGATCTCGCCGAAGAATGCGCCGTCGGCGAGCCGCACGCGCTGGCTCGGCAGGTCGATCTCGACCTCGCCCGCGGTGATGAAATACATCGACGATGCCGCGTCCCCACGCCGCACCAAGACCTCGCCGGCCTCGATGGTCTGCGACCGCAAGAGCCGCATGATGTCGGCGATGTCAGCGGCATTGAGATGCGAGAACAGCGGCACCCGTGCCAGCATGCCCCAGGTTACGACGAAGTCGCGGCGCCGCACCTCGTCGGCGAATGCGGTCGAGATGATCGCGACCGGCAGTGCGATCATCGCAAAGCCGACCACGATCGCAACCACGGTGACGATGCGGCCGAGCGGCGTCACCGGCACGACGTCGCCGTAACCGACGGTGCCGAGCGTCACGATCGCCCACCACATCGCCTGTGGCATGGTGCCGAACTTGTCCGGCTGCACCTTGTGCTCGATGGCATAGAGCAGCGCGGCGAATAGCAGCACCGCGCCGGTCAGGATCACCACGCAGCCGAACAGCGTGCGCCGCTCGGCATGCAGCGCCGCCAGCAGCGAGCGCATCGCGGTCGAGTAGCGCACGAGCTTCAGAAACGGCAGCATGCCGAACAGCACCAGCGCGGTCTTGTCGCCGATCGCCAGCGCAATGGCCGACGGCAGGAAGGCGAGCAGGTCGATCACCCCTAGCGCCGAGACGACGTATTCGAGCCGCGCCTGTAGCGGCGTCACGTCGCGCAAGGAGTGGCCGACCACGCTCCAGAGCCGCGCGGCATATTCCAGCGCGAAGGCTGCCACCGCCGCGATCTCGACGATGGTCAGCAGCCAACCGAACTGCGCGTCGATCTCGGGCACGGAGGCCAGGATCGCCGCCAGCACGTCGATCGCAATGATGGCGACGATGATCCCGGCGAACCGCGAGCCGCCCGAATGCGGCAGATCATCGCGTTCAAGCAGCTCGTAGAGACGGTCGCGCAGCCCGGGATCGCTGATCGTGGGCTTGAGCGGAGCCGTCACCACGATCAGCCTCTCCGTCAGGCGCTAGCCATCGCCTGCTCGATCGCCGACAGCGCGGCGTCGGCCTTGGCGCCGTCGGGCCCGCCGGCCTGCGCCATGTCGGGCCGCCCGCCGCCGCCCTTGCCGCCGAGCACCTCGGAGCCCTTGCGCACAAGCTCGACCGCGTTGAAGCGCGAGGTCAGGTCGGCGGTGACGCCGACCACGATGCCGGCCTTGCCGTCCTCGGTGACGCCGACGATCGCGACCACGCCGGAGCCGATCTGCTTCTTGCCGTCGTCGACCAGGCTCTTCAGGTCCTTGGTCTCGACGCCCTCGACCGCGCGCGCCAGCAGCTTGACGTTGCCGACCTCGCGCACGCCGGAGCCGGCGCCGTTCGACGCACCGCCGCCGCCCATCGCGAGCTTCTTGCGGGCATCCGACAAATCGCGCTCGAGCTTCTTGCGCTCCTCCATCAGGGCTGTGATGCGCGCCGGCACATCTTCGATCGTGGTGCGCAGCTCCAGCGCCGCGGTCTTGGCCAGCGCAATGGTGTCATTGGCGTGCTTGCGCGCATGATGCCCGGTCAGCGCCTCGATGCGGCGCACGCCGGACGCCACCGCGCCCTCGCTCGTCACCGAGATCATGCCGATGTCGCCGGTACGGCGCACATGGGTGCCGCCGCAGAGCTCGACCGACCAGCCGAGCGCGTTCTGGCCGTGATCGCGGGCGCCCTTGCCCATCGACACGACGCGGACCTCGTCGCCGTATTTCTCCCCGAACAGCGCGCGTGCGCCGGCCTCACGGGCATCGTCGACGCCCATGATGCGGGTGGTGACCTCGTCATTCTCCAGCACGACATCGTTGGCGATGTCCTCGATCCGGGCGAGCTCTTCCGGCGTGATCTGCTTCGGATGCACGAAGTCGAAGCGCAGCCGGTCGGGCGTGACCAGCGAGCCGCGCTGGGCAATATGATCGCCGAGCACCTGGCGCAGCGCCTCGTGCAACAGATGGGTCGCCGAATGGTTGGCGCGGATCGACGAACGCCTGGCGTGATCGACCTCGAGCTGCAGCGCGGTGCCAACGCTCAACGTGCCCTGCTCCACTTGACCTAGATGCACGAACAGGTCGCCGGCCTTCTTCTGGGTGTCGGTGACGCGGAACTTGACGCCCTCACCCGTGAGCACGCCGATGTCGCCGACCTGGCCGCCGGACTCGCCGTAGAACGGGGTCTGGTTCAGCACGATCGCGCCGCTCTCGCCGGCCTTGAGGCTCTCGACCTCGGCACCATCCTTGATCAGCGCCGTCACCGCGCCTTCCGCGCTCTCGGTCTCGTAGCCGAGGAATTCGGTCGCGCCGAGCTTCTCGCGCAGCGGGAACCAGATCGCTTCACTCGCCGCTTCGCCAGAGCCTGCCCAGGAGGCGCGCGCCTTCACGCGCTGCCGCTCCATCGCGTCGCTGAACGAAGCCTGGTCGACGCTGATGCCGCGCGACTTCAGCGCGTCCTGCGTCAGGTCCAGCGGAAAGCCATAGGTGTCGTACAGCGTGAAGGCGGTGTCGCCGTCGAACATGTCGCCCTTCTTGAGGCCGGCGCTCTTCTCGTCGAGGATCGACAGGCCGCGCGCCAGCGTCTTGCGGAAGCGCGCTTCCTCCAGCCGCAGCGTCTCCTCAATCAGCTTCTCGGCGCGCACCAGGTCCGGATAGGCCTGGCCCATCTCGCGGACCAGCGCCCAGACCAGGCGATGCATCAGCGGCTCGCTCGCGCCCAAGAGCTGCGCGTGGCGCATCGCCCGGCGCATGATCCGGCGCAGCACGTAGCCGCGGCCCTCGTTCGACGGCAGCACGCCGTCGGTGATCAGGAACGCCGACGAGCGCAGATGGTCCGCGATCACCCGGTACGACGCCACGTTCTGCTCGTTCGGACCATGGCCGAGGGCCGACGAAGCCGCATCGATCAGGTTGCGGAACAGATCGGTCTCGAACACGCTCTCGACGCCCTGCAGGATGGCCGCCATGCGCTCCAGGCCCATGCCGGTGTCGATCGAGGGACGCGGCAGCGCCACGCGCTCCTCCTTCGTCACCTGCTCGTATTGCATGAACACCAGGTTCCAGAATTCGAGGAAGCGATCGCCATCCTCCTCCGGGCTGCCCGGAGGTCCGCCCCAGATATGCTCGCCGCGGTCGATGAAGATCTCGGAACACGGTCCGCACGGGCCGGTGTCGCCCATCGCCCAGAAATTGTCCGAGGTCGCGATGCGGATGATCCGATCGTCCGAGAAGCCCGCGATCTTCTTCCAGTAGCCGGCCGCTTCATCGTCGGTGTGGTAGACGGTGACGAGCAGTTTGTCCTTCTTGAGCCCGAAATCCTTGGTAATCAGATTCCAGGCGAGCTCGATCGCGCGCTCCTTGAAGTAGTCGCCGAAGGAGAAGTTGCCGAGCATCTCGAAGAAGGTGAGATGGCGCGCGGTGTAGCCGACATTGTCGAGGTCGTTATGCTTGCCGCCGGCGCGCACGCATTTCTGCGACGTCGTGGCGCGCTGATAGCCGCGCTTCTCGACGCCGGTGAAGACGTTCTTGAACTGCACCATGCCGGCATTGGTGAACATCAAGGTCGGGTCGTTACGCGGCACCAGCGGCGACGAGGCCACGATCTCGTGGCCGTTCTCCTTGAAGAAGTTCAGAAATGTCGACCTGATGTCGTTGACGCTGCTCATGTTCATCCAATCGAGAAAGGGGCCGGCAGCCGCAAAAGGGCGTCATTTTCCGGCCGAACGCTTTTAGACATTGCCGGCTGCGGTGTCCAGAAACTGTGCAGGTGGATCATGGGCTTGCCGCGGCAGCACAAAGCCCGTGGGATAGTTGCTGCAGCTGCGTTGACAGTCTTGGTGGCGCGGTGTTTTCTACCTATCTGTACCCCGTCACGTCGGGAGAGACCGGCTTTGCCGCCGGCGCCGAAGGAGCAACCGCCCCGGAAACTCTCAGGCAAAAGGACCGCGTGACGTCTGACATCTGGAAAGAGGCGCTGGGGTCTTCCCCGATTGCGTCCGCCGACGGGATAATACTCTCAGGCACAGCGACAGATGGGGCTTTCTGCAGGTTTCTCAAGGGGAAATAGGTCCCCGCGGGAACCGCGAGGGCCCTGTGATGCTTGCGCACGAAACTTCCCCGCTGAAACAGACCCCGCTGCACGTGCTGCATCTGGCGCGCGGGGCGAAGATGGTGCCGTTCGCCGGCTATGACATGCCGGTGCAATACACGGCCGGCGTGCTGAAAGAGCATCTGCACACCCGCAACGCAGCCGGTCTGTTCGACGTGTCCCATATGGGACAGCTCGTGCTGAGGGCCGAATCCCGCAAGGTCGCTGATGCCGCGCTCGCGCTCGAAAAACTGGTGCCGCAGGACATCGTCGGCATCGCGCCGGGACGGCAGCGCTACGCGCAATTCACCAACGACGACGGCGGCCTGCTCGATGACCTGATGGTGGCGAATTTCGGAGATCACCTGTTCCTGGTGGTCAATGCTGCCTGCAAGGAAGAGGACGAGGCGCATCTGCGCGCGCACCTCTCCGACACCTGCGAGATCGTGTCGCTGGCCGACCGCGCGCTGATCGCGCTGCAGGGCCCGAAAGCCGAATCGGCGCTGGCGAAACTTTGTGCAGATGTCAGTTCGATGAAATTCATGGACGCCGGCCCGCGCCGTGTCGCCGACATCGACTGCTTCGTCTCACGCTCCGGCTATACCGGTGAGGACGGCTTTGAGATCTCCGTACCCGCGGACAAGGCGGAGGCCCTGGTCACGGCGCTGCTCGAAAATCCCGACGTGTTGCCGATCGGGCTCGGCGCGCGAGACAGCCTGCGGCTCGAGGCCGGGCTCTGCCTCTACGGGCACGATATCGACACCACGACGACGCCGGTCGAGGGCGCGCTGGAATGGTCGGTGCAGAAGGTCCGCCGCAGCGGCGGCGCCCGCGCCGGCGGTTTTCCGGGCGCCGACGAGATCCTTGCCCAGTTCGCGCAAGGCGCATCGCGCCGACGCGTCGGCCTCAGGCCGGAGGGCCGCGCGCCGGTGCGCGAAGGCGCCTCGCTGTTCGCTGACGCCAGCTCGACCGAGCAGATCGGCAAGGTGACCTCGGGCGGCTTTGGCCCGAGCCTCAATGCGCCGGTTGCGATGGGCTACCTGCCCACCGCCCTTTCCGCCGTCGGCACCACCGTTTTCGCCGAAGTGCGCGGCCAGCGGCTGCCGCTGAAAGTCGCCGCCACGCCCTTCGTCCCCAATACCTACAAACGCTAAGAGGATATCTCCATGACGACGCTGTACACGTCCGACCACGAATGGCTCCGCATCGAGGGCGACGTCGCCACGATCGGGATCACCGACTACGCGCAATCGCAGCTCGGCGACGTCGTGTTCGTCGAACTGCCCAAGGTCGGCCGCAGCCTGAAGAAAGCCGAGGCGGCCGCCGTCGTCGAATCCGTCAAGGCCGCCTCCGACGTCTACGCGCCGATCACCGGCGAGGTGGTCGAGGTCAACGAGGCCCTCGCCGCCGAGCCCGCGCTGGTCAATTCGGACGCCGGCGGCAAGGCCTGGTTCTTCAAGTTGAAGATTGCAGACAAGGGCGAGCTCGGTGGCCTGATGGACGAGGCCGCCTACGCCGCGCACACCGCCTGAGGATCAAGCCATGAACGCGCCCTTCAAGCCGATCAACGAAGCCGCCACCGATTTCGTCCGCCGCCACATCGGACCCTCACCGCGCGACGTCAACGCGATGCTGGAGACGGTCGGCGCCGCGAGCCTGCAGGCGCTGATGAACGAGACGCTGCCGGCGTCGATCCGCCAGAAGGCACCGCTCGATCTCGGCCGCGCGCTGAGCGAAACCGAGGCGCTCGCGCATATGAGCGAACTCGCCGCGCAGAACCAGGTGTTCACCTCGCTGATCGGCCAGGGCTATTCCGGCACCATCCTGCCGGCGGTGATCCAGCGCAACATCCTGGAGAACCCGGCCTGGTACACGGCCTATACGCCGTACCAGCCCGAAATCAGCCAGGGCCGGCTCGAAGCCTTGTTCAACTTCCAGACCATGATCTGCGACCTCACCGGCCTCGACGTCGCCAACGCCTCGCTGCTCGACGAGGCGACCGCGGCGGCCGAAGCGATGGCGCTCGCCGAGCGCCACTCGCAGGTCAAGGCGAAGGTGTTCTTCGTCGACAAGGAAGTGCATCCGCAGACGCTGGCGGTGATGCGCACGCGCGCAGCACCGTTGGGCTGGGCGCTGTTGGTCGGCGATCCCCTGACCGAGCTCGACAAGGCCGAAGTGATCGGCGCGCTGCTGCAATATCCGGGAACATCGGGCGCGGTGCGCGACCTCCGGCCGGCGATCGCATCGCTGCGTGCCAAGGGCGCGCTGGCGATCGTCGCGGCTGACCTGCTGTCGCTGACGCTGCTCACCTCGCCCGGCGAGCTCGGTGCCGACATCGCCGTCGGCTCGGCGCAGCGGTTCGGCGTGCCGATGGGCTACGGCGGACCACACGCCGCTTACATGGCGGTGCGCGACACGCTGAAGCGCTCGCTGCCCGGCCGCATCGTCGGTCTGTCGGTCGACTCGCGCGGCGCACCGGCCTATCGCCTCGCGCTGCAGACCCGCGAACAGCATATCCGCCGCGAGAAGGCGACCTCCAACATCTGCACCGCACAGGTGCTGCTCGCCGTGATCGCCTCGATGTATGCGGTCTATCACGGGCCCGAGGGCCTGACCCATATCGCATGCGGCGTGCATCGCTGTACCACCGTGCTCGCCGCCGGCCTGCGCAAGCTCGGCTATACGCCGACCAGCGAGGCGTTCTTCGATACCGTGACGGTCGAGGTGGGTGCGAAGCAGATCGAGATCCTCTCCCGCGCGCAGACGGAGCGGATCAATCTACGCATCGGCACAACCACGCTCGGCATCGCGCTCGACGAGACCACGACGCCGGAGACCGTCGAAGCGGTGTGGCGCGTGTTCGGCGGCAAGCTCAGCTTTGCCGAGATCGAGGGCAGCGCACGCGAGACGCTGCCGAAGGAGCTGCGGCGCACGAGCGCCTTCCTCACCCATCCGGTGTTCAACACCCATCGTTCGGAGACCGAGCTGTTGCGCTACATGCGCAAGCTCTCAGACCGTGACCTCGCGCTCGACCGCGCGATGATCCCGCTCGGCTCCTGCACGATGAAGCTGAACGCCACCACCGAAATGATCCCGCTGACCTGGCCGGCGTTCGGCAATCTGCATCCGTTCGCGCCCGCGGATCAGGCCAAGGGCTATCACGCGCTGTTCAAGCGGCTGGAGCAGTGGTTGTGCGACATCACCGGCTACGACGCGGTGTCGCTGCAGCCGAACTCCGGCGCGCAGGGCGAATATGCCGGGTTGCTGGCGATCCGGGGTTACCATCTCGCGCGCGGTGAGCCGCACCGCAAGGTGTGCCTGATCCCCTCCTCCGCGCACGGCACCAATCCGGCCTCGGCCGCGATGGTCGGCATGGACGTCGTGGTCGTCGCGTGCGACGCGCGCGGCGACGTCGACGTCAACGATCTCCGCGCCAAGGCGGAGAAGCATTCGGCCAATCTCGCCGCGGTGATGATCACCTATCCGTCGACCCACGGCGTGTTCGAGGAGCATATCAGCGAGATCTGCGACATCGTGCACGCGCATGGCGGACAGGTCTATCTCGACGGCGCCAACATGAACGCGCAGGTCGGGCTGTCGCGGCCCGGCGATTACGGCGCCGATGTCAGCCACCTCAACCTGCACAAGACCTTCTGCATCCCGCATGGCGGCGGCGGCCCCGGCATGGGTCCGATCGGCGTCAAAGCGCATCTTGCGCCCTATTTGCCAGGCCATCCCGCGACCGATGGGGCGACGGCGCACGCCATCGGCCCGGTCTCGGCGGCGCCGTTCGGCTCGGCGTCGATCCTGACCATCTCCTACATCTACATCCTGATGATGGGCGGCGAAGGTCTCACCCGCGCCACGGAGATTGCGATCCTCAACGCCAACTACATCGCCGCGCGGCTGCAGCCGCACTTCCCGGTGCTGTATCGCAACGAGCGCGGCCGCGTCGCGCATGAGTGCATCGTCGATCCCAGGGCGCTGAAGACGACCAGCGGCGTCACCGTGGACGACATCGCCAAGCGGCTGATCGATTACGGCTTCCACGCACCGACCATGAGCTTCCCGGTGGCGGGCACGCTGATGATCGAGCCGACGGAATCGGAATCGAAGTTCGAGATCGACCGCTTCTGCGACGCCATGATCGCGATCCGGGGCGAGATCGCCGAGATCGAGCAGGGCCGCTGGAAGATCGAGGCCTCGCCGTTGCGCCACGCGCCACACACCGTCCACGACATCGCCGACGATGCCTGGGACCGGGCTTACACCCGCGCCGAGGGCTGCTTCCCGGCCGGCGTGTCGCGTTCGGATAAATACTGGAGCCCGGTCGGCCGCGTCGACAACGTCTATGGCGACCGCAATCTGGTGTGCTCGTGCCCGCCGGTGGAGGATTACGCGGAGGCGGCGGAATAACGCGGCCTTTGTTGCGGGATGTTGTAGCAACCATTAAGCGGGAATGGTTGCTACGAGGCCCAGATCAAAACGTCAAAAACAACCCCATGCACAGTAGGGATTGGGGCGACTGGTCATCCGCGGGCACTAGATCCAGTCGGTAGGACGGGTAGAGCCAGGGGTCCGCGATTCGGCTATCGCGCGGAATGCGCGGGAGCGACCGACGCCGCGGCAGGAGGAGACATGCGCGAGGAATTCTGGTTTCACTTCCCGTTTCGCGTCCGCTATTCCGAGGTCGACGCGCAGGCCGTGGTGTTCAACGCCCACTACCTGACCTATTTCGACACCGCGATAACCGAGTATTTCCGCGCGCTCGGCTACGACTATCTCGGCGAGGTGGCCCGGACCGGCATCGACTTCCACACCGTGAAATCGGTGGTCGAGTACAAGGCGCCGATCCGGTTCGACGAGGACATCGAGGTCTGCGTCCGCGTCGCGCGAATCGGCCGCTCCTCGATCAATCTTGCGCTTGCGATCTTCCCCAAGGGCTCCGACGACCTGCGCGCCACCGGCGAGATCATCTGGGTCGCGACCGATCAGAAGACCCATCAATCGGTCGCGGTGACCGAGGATTTGCGGGCGCTGATCGCGAGCCGGGAAAAGGCGTTGGCATAGAGGTAAGCACGACGTCGGGCGTCGCGCAGATCAAGCTCACGGGGCGATCAAGGTGCGGTTTTCGGCATCCCAGCGCCTCAGCCGCCCATTCGTCAGCTCGGTGCCGCCCCACCAGCGATGGATCGGATTGTGCCGGCTGAAATCATCGGACCGCGCAACGATCGCCTTGCCGAGACCGGTCAGTGCAAGCCGGCTCCGCTTGTAGCGTTCGTGACGGTCATGATGGCTACGGACAGGGGCGAGGTGCAGCTGCCAAGCAGCCAACTCAGCCGGGGCTTGCGCGCCGATGATGTGTTCCGTCTGCAGTATCGCAAGCCTGGATATGACGCTCGCGTGCAGACGCAGGTAATCCAGCAGCCAGATCAACTGCAGTTGTGAGTTCGGATCGGGATCGATCCATAGATCGACGGCATCGAAGCGCTCGCAGAATTCGATCAATCCAAGACCCTGATGACGCGCGTCCTCGAGCAATCGGCCGGTGAGATTGTCCAGCCAGTGTGCCCCGGTACCCTGCGAAGCCGCTCACCGCGAAAACATGGCATCGAGTTCGCTTGACGCCGGCAATCTTCCGCAAACGAACCGCAGCTCGACGCCAACAACGCAATCGGCAAGCCGTGCGGCCCTCAGGGCGCCCGCCCCGCTGTCGGTGAAGGTGAAGATGAGTCGAGCCATAATGATGCGCGCTGCTCCCGCTACGTGCCGTGACCGGTCAGCGCCGGATTCCAGCGCCAGAGGTTGTCGTTGGTGAGGTGCGTGCCGCCCCACCAGCGATTGATCGGATTGTGATGGGTAAAGTCCTCCTTGTGGGCGAGCACCGCCTTGCCGAACTCCGTCACCGACAACCGGCTTCGCTGAAAGGCCTCCAGACGATCTCGCGCATTCTCCGGGTCGATGGAGTGCAAGCTATCGTCGAGCCCGGCGATCACCGGCTGCGGTCCGTGCGCTAGCCCTTCGAGCAGCCGGCCGATTTCCATCTCGTTGAAGACGCCGCACTGGCGAAAGCCGCGAAGGTAGAACAGCGCGTTCGTCCCCATGAATCCCGCAGCGACCAGCTCAAGCAGCCGCATCTCGGTCGCGCCAAGGCCCGATCCGCTCCATGGCAGCTCCCGCAGCAGGTCAAGCAGCGCCGGCCTCAGCAAGGGAAACGCACTCAGGTCGCGTTGCACCACATCGAAACACGCCTCCGGAGTTGTTGCCCGGTACGCTTGCCAGCACATGCTTGCCGTCTCGAGGTCCGCAGGTCGGACGTTGGCCAGCGGGACCTCGTTCCATCCGCGCCATTCCGGGGGCATGGCCCGCATGTTGAAGCCGACGAGGCGTAATTTCAGCTTTGCCGCCGTCTCGGGCTGAGCCTGCAATTGGCCGAGCACCCAGATCAGTTGCAGCTGATCGTTTGGATCGGGATCGAACCATAGCTCGATGACGTCGAATGACCCGCAATAGTCGCTGAACGCAAGGTCCTCCCAGGCCGTCCCCTTCGGGGAAATCCAATCTGACCAATGATTCCCCGGCTTCTGGCCGGCTCGCACGCCGAAATAGACGGCCAGTTCCGGTGGTGAAGGCAACACTCCCCAGGCGAAGCGAAACGAGAGCGGGAGCACCGCGTCGGCCAAGCCTGCACGCGTCAGATCGAGGCCAGATGGGTTGCTCAAGATCAGACGCTTCATTGATCCAACTCACTGAACACCGGCATCAAAACAAAACGGGCGCCGAAGACGTCGGCAACTCAACGTCCTCAGCGCCCGCTTGCAGCGAAATCATGTGATCGTTTGAGCATGATCTTTTCGGAAAACCGCTTCGCACTTTTCCGGATCATGCTTGTGGCTTACTCCTCCGTCGGCTCCTCGCCTTCGGCGTCGCGCTCGGGCGTGCCGGCGAGGATCTGTTCGGAGATCAAACCGGAGTTCTGCCGGATCGCGGCCTCGATCTTGGTGGTGATATCGGGGTTCGAGCGCAGGAACGCCTTGGAATTCTCGCGCCCCTGGCCGAGCCGCTGGCTGTCATAGGAGAACCAGGCACCCGACTTCTCGACGATGCCGGCCTTGACGCCGAGGTCGAGGATCTCGCCCATCTTGGAGACGCCCTCGCCGTACATGATGTCGAACTCGACCTGCTTGAAGGGCGGCGCCAGCTTGTTCTTCACCACCTTGACGCGGGTGGTGTTGCCGACCACCTCGTCGCGCTCCTTGATCGCGCCGATGCGGCGGATGTCGAGGCGGACCGAGGCATAGAACTTCAGCGCGTTGCCGCCGGTGGTGGTTTCCGGCGAGCCGTACATCACACCGATCTTCATGCGGATCTGGTTGATGAAGATCACCATCGTGTTCGACTTGTTGATCGAGGCAGTGAGCTTGCGCAGCGCCTGGCTCATCAGGCGCGCCTGCAGGCCCGGCAGCGCGTCGCCCATCTCGCCCTCGAGCTCGGCCTTCGGCACCAGCGCCGCAACCGAATCGACCACCAGCACGTCGACCGCGCCGGAGCGCACCAGCGTGTCGCAGATTTCCAGCGCCTGCTCGCCGGTATCCGGCTGCGAGATCAGGAGCTCGTCGATGTTGACGCCGAGCTTGCGCGCATAGACCGGATCGAGCGCGTGTTCGGCGTCGATGAAGGCGCAGATGCCGCCCTTCTTCTGGCCTTCCGCCACCGTGTGCAGCGCCAGCGTGGTCTTGCCCGAGGATTCCGGCCCGTAGATCTCGACAATGCGTCCCTTCGGCAGGCCGCCGACGCCGAGCGCAATATCGAGCCCGAGCGATCCCGATGACACCGTCTCGACATCCATCGAGCGGTCGTTCTTGCCGAGCTTCATCACCGAGCCCTTGCCGAACTGGCGCTCGATCTGGGAGAGCGCGGCTGAGAGGGCCTTGGACTTGTCCATGGAGGATCCTTCGACGATACGCAGTGCAGTGGCGGACATTTGGGATGTGCTCCTTATGGCGAGGATTCGCTAGCGGGACAAAGGGCGGGTGAGGTCAAAGATGGAATGCGTTGTTGATAGGAACCTCGTACCACGTTTGTTCTACGTTCGCAATATGTTCTTTCGGGCGGGTAGGCGCTGGCCTGTTTTATCCCCTAGTGGCCTAAGTTGATTTTCAGAGTGGCCTGTTTTGGTTTTACCGAACGGAAACCATGGCTTACCGGCTGTTCTCGGTAGGACTACCGAGGGGCGATCACCGAATGTTCTAGGGTATCACCGGCCCTTATCGCGCCATCAAAATGACTATGCAGTTTGTGCCAAGGGCTTTGACCCAGATCAAACCAACGGGCCGCCAAGAGTTCCAGCGTCCCCCTATGGCATGGGATCACGTCACCACAGCAGGGTGCATCATCATCGCGCTTTCCGTGCTGATCCTGGTTGTCGCGCTGATCGCGTGAGGCCGCCTCAGTTGGCGGCCTTGTCCTGTTCAATCTTCATTTCGACGGGCTCGTCGTCTCCATCATAGATTTGGGAGACATTCATTGCGAACGTCTTGAACCACCGCACCCGCTGCGCAGCGGGCCAACCCTTTTCAGGGTCCGGAATCTTTTTCAAAAGCGCAAGCAACAGGGGATCAAGTTGCAAGTCATCCTCTCCGCCGCCACCTCCACCACCGCCGCTACCGCCGACCCCGCCACCATTGGAATCATTGCTTCCGTCGGCGGCCGGGGCTTCCGTTGGGACGAAGCCGGGAAGAACGAGTCGATCTCGTCCAGCCTCATAAAATCCAGCCTGCTCAGCCGAGCGCTCCATCACTCGGCGCGCCGTATCGGTCAACGTGCTGGCAACGCCGAGGGCGGCAAGCTCCTTTTCGAGAGCGGCCGTAGGCGGCACAACACTTCCCTTAAATTTGTCATGCAGGGCGGCATAGAGCGGAACGCTCAAAAAGGCTTTCGCGCGGCCTTCGCGTTCTCGCTTAGCATCTACAACCAACCGGCCTAACTCGGCCAATTGCAGAGCATCTGATCGGTCGGCATTGATCAACCCAAAAAGCCGCGCCGCCGCCAGCCGCGAGCGAAAACCGCTGCTTGTTGGACTTTGTTTGACCCAAGGTGCGAGTTGCTCGATTGAGCAAGTATGCGTGCCGACATTGTTGTGAATCGCCTTAGCTAGGGCGACCGCCTCGTTTAGGTCCATGTATGGAAAGGCGATTGAGGAACGCTGCCGCTTTCCGCCCTCCTCGGCTTTTAGCTTGATCGCCGTTCCCTCTTCGTTCTCGTCTGACATAACCATCTCCTTCCGTCCATGTGGATAGGAACCATGGTGGTATATCCTCCAAATCCACAGACTGCAAGCGCCGGATGGATAATATCCAAAATAGTTCTTGCGAAGGATAGCGACTTGGATAATATCCATATTCAGAGACACGGAGCGACGAATGACTAGGAGGGTCTAAGCCCCCGACGCGCTAGCCGAGCTAGGGGGCGCAAAAGGAAGGGCCGCAGCGTCAAACCTCGGGGGAGGAACGCGGCGGCCCTGCAATCGGCTCTAGGACTTTCAGGGATCGTCTAATGGTAGGACACCCGCCCCTACAAGTGTGGAGATGTCGGTCCGAATCCGGCTCCCTGAACCATCATCGAATAAGTGGGACCGACCGCGTTGGCGCGCTGCCGATCCCTAGTTACCACCCCGGGATTCGGCCCCGAAGCGACAACCGCTGCAAATATACGCCTTGGCGGGCGTGATTTCCAGAGTCGCGGACGGGCCATCCCTCACCCAGAGGATTCGGCCCTCATGAACATACTTTCCCGCGATAAGCAGATTGAAGTCATTGCCGCGCTTTGCGAAGGCGTCGGCATCCGCACCGCGTCGCGCCTAACCGGCGTCAACCGTGGCACCGTGGCGAACCTGGCCCTGCGTGTCGGCTTCGGCTGCATGGAATTGCACGACCGGATCATGGTCGGCGTCCGCACCGAACGCTTAGAGCTGGACGAACTCTGGAGCTTCGTCGGCAAGAAGCAAAAGAACGTCAAGCGCCACGAGATCAACGCCAAGGGCGATCAGTACGTGTTCATCGGCATGGCCGGAACGCAGAAGGCAATCATTAGCTGGGGCGTCGGCAAGCGTAACACCGAAAGCACGATGGACTTCCTGCACGATCTGCGCGCCCGTGTGATCGGCCAGCCCGAGATCAGCACCGATGGCTTCCATCCCTACCGTATGGCGATCCGCGATGCTTTCGGCGATACCGCTTCGCATGGCGTGATCGTAAAGACCTACTCGGTCACGCACCTCGTAAAGGAAGCGCAGGGCCGCTACTCGCCTGCCGCTGTAGTAGCTGTAGACCGTGAAGTAGTATCCGGCGATCCGGATCAGTATGTCTCAACCAGCTATGTTGAGCGACAGAACTTGACGCTGCGCATGGCGTCGCGTCGGTTCACCCGGTTGACGAACGGCTTTAGCAAAAAGCTGGACAACCACGTTGCAGCCGTCGCGCTATATGTCTGCCACTACAATCTCTGCCGTAGTCATGAAGCACTGCGGACGACGCCAGCGAAGGCGCTGGGCGTGGCGGACAAGGCTTGGTCAATCGCTCAGCTAGTTGACGCTGCGCTCTCTGTGGCCCCCGCGCTGCCCACTGAGACGCCTCCGGATCGGCGCCGGAAGTTCACGGTAATTGAGGGCGGGAAATCTTAACCGCACGCGGGAAAAATACCCACAAAACAGCCTTGGGGATTCCATTGGGAATCCCCATGTGCTAGGAAGGACGGCAGGTCTTGCACCTGCACCGTCGTCGGCGACCCGGCTGGCACCGTTTCTAAGAAACCGACGACATGCTTCTTACACCACGTCCTATCAGGTCTCCCGCCAGAGCGAACCAACGGGAAATTCGGGAACTGGCTCATCTTTGAGCCAGTACCATCCCTTGCGGATGGATTGTAATGTCGATTTCTCGTGGGAAAGGTAAGCACTCAAAGTGGAGCGCGGCCTTTCGCCTGCCAGAGGGACGCCTCGCTTAACCAGCCCATCATAGATATCGCTCAGTTCAAGCGGATGGCTAGCTGCGCGGACCAATTCCTCAGCAGCCTTGATAGCTCTGGCGTAAGCTGGCTCTTCGCGCTCTTCGTTTCCTGGCTTTGGTAGAATGCGAAGAGGAGCCTGCATTCGAACCGCTTGCTCGATAGTCGCTGGCGCAAGCGTGAACCCATATTTTTCAGCCAGCACCTTTAGCCGTTCGAGATCGCGCAAGTCTGCGTCCACCGCAGCAGCTTCGCGCTCGGCGTCCGCAAGAATCTTCGCCTTTTTAGCTCTCAGCGCTTCGAACGGGTCTGACATTCGGGTCTCTCCGATTCAGACAAATACGCCCGTTCCAGAAGAACCGCAAGATGGTGCCAGAATGATTTCTGTAATACTGGGGAAAACAGCGAACAATGCCACAGTGGCTTACTTCGCATCTGCGAGTGGCCAAAAGGACGGCCCCAGCGGGGATGCTGGGGCCGCCGTACAGCCTCGCCGAGCGCAGGGGGGCAACCAACGCCCGACGTGAGGTGCAAACGTCCCCCGACACTGCCCGTTCCAGTGGCCTGTTTTGGTTTTGCGAGTGGCCTATTTCGGCCAGTACCGGCGGGTAGGTGCTGTCCGTATTTAAGCCTCAGTATCCTAGATTGAATTTGAAAGTGTCCTAGTTCGGATTAAGCGAACGGAAACCATGGCTTAGCCGATGTTCTCGGTAGGACTACCGAGCGACGATCACGAGATGTTCTGTCGTCCCCATCAGCTCTTATGCGGCTATAGGGTTCACTATGCAGTTTGTGCCAGTTTCGTCCGGGGGTTTGCCTTATCTGGTAGCTTGAGTCCGATACGGGTCGGAGTACAGTTCAACGGCACACGCTTTCCATTGCTCGCGTCAAGAAGTGGGGAGACGAATATGAAATTGCTTTCAATCCTGGGTCCGGCAATCTGCGTCGCGGCTTTCGCCGCGCAGGCACAGGCCGATTCGATCGAGTATCAGTGCCGCGCTGCTGTCCGCGCAGAAATGAAAGGGCCCGATTGCCGGGTGGTGGTGCCCACTACCGCGAACTGCTTAATACCCGCCCCCGGCAGTATCGAGAGGTTGGACAATGAGGTTATCAAATGCGTCAAGCAGGGTGGTCCGGGACGGGGACGGCAATCCTGAAACTGATCACAATGGCAACCTGGCTCGCGCGCATGCGGGCCGGTAGATGGCCCCAGCAACTAGCCTCCCTTCTCACAGGCCCCCTTGGTTGATGGGGTCGCTCATAGAAAGGCCGCCTCAGTTGGCGGCCTCTTTCATTTCAAAGTGCGGCCGAGAGATTTGCCATCTCGCGCCTGTAGAAACGCTCTCGACATCGCGGCAGTCGAGAAGCGGCGCTATCTCGCAAGTGAACTACGGAGAGCCCGGCGCAAGCCGGGCTTTTTCGTTGCGCCCAAGAAACGCCCCCAGCGCGGAGGGCACAGGCTATGCACGTCGGCGTGCATGAACGCGTAGTCGCCCGGTAATGCTGCTCCGTTTGCATCGTGGTACGACCGAATCCGGGTCGGCCATCTCACTCAGCACGGGACGCCCGGCCCAAGCTCGCCGCCGGTCGTCTCGAAAGAGACGACCGGCGCGGGTGGATGGATTTCAAAGAGAACGGCCCCAGCACGTTGGAACGAATGCTGGGGCCGCCTTACCGCGCCGCAACTTCTACGATACCACTTCTGAGGTAATCGCCCCAGTATGCATTTTGTGCCAAACTCTACCTATCAGGATTTTGCCGACCTTCCTGGGGCTAGAGCCGACGCCGCCCGCGAGCATTTTAAGCGAGGCGGCGTTGTGTTGTGGGGGATCTAGTTCCCCTCCGCATCCCGCTTCCTGATGACTGTTAACCGGGAACTCACCGCAGCTTCTGTTCGTCCGAGCTTTTGAGCAATCTCGCGCTGCGTTAGTTCGGTCTCCCGGAGCAACTGTAATAACAGCTGCTCCTCCTCAGAGGACCAAGCTGGCATTGGAACTCTCCAAAATTGTTCCGTGCTGAAATGCTAGTAGCGATTGCAGAACATTAATCGCATCGTTGGTCCGAAGTTTCTACGGATGTCCTAACTCACCGCAGGGAGTGTCCTAACCAGGACAGCACCGGCAGGTATCAACTTGTTCATGAAAGATGCTGTGCAACCGGTGCCCTCGGAAGCCGAATTCCAACCCTCGCGGAGCCGAATTAAGCCAGCCGTAACCGTGCCTTAGTGCGTTCTCAGTAGGACTACCGAGTTCGCTCCCGTGATGTTCTCTTCGAACGAATTGGCAATGGTGTCCTTGGGACTAGTTCGGCCGTTATGAGGTGATCAGAACCTGCGCGCGCGGCATGAGCGGTATCCCGATCATCTCAGCCATCGCCCGCAGATCGAACGACTCAAGCCACACGCAGCTCCCTGGCTTCGGCTCCCGGCGCCCAGCCGGCATGATCCGTAGTTCTCCGGGCCAGAACAAAGTTCCAGCATAATGCGCCGCAACCATCGTCCGAAACTTACTAATTCATCAACGGGTTAGTGACCGCGCACGGCGACGCCGGGATGCCGGCTGGCACAATCTGCGTACTACCTTGGTACCCCTCCTGACGCCGGAAAAAACTACGTAGCGTTCTTACGGAAGACTCGGGTTCCACCAGTGTTCGTAACATTGGCCAGCCACCCCACCGCGAATTTGCGTGGCGCGGTGCCGCTGGCGGACGGATCCCTTCCAGGATCCTTCAACGACGCCCGAACGGGCGCAATCTCCGACATATCATTTGACGGGTGTTAATTATTATTACAACTTTTAGTTTAGATGTCGACGACCGCCAATCATTCGCGGAACCGTTCCAGATGATCCACAAGGGCGTCGAATTCAGCGTCACGCAGCTTATGGCCGGCGTCTGGAAATGGCGCTTCCAGATCGGCGACCGGGTGTTCACGGGCAAGACCGAAGCGAAGCTCGATCTGCTGGCGATCCGCCGCGTGCAGCTGCGGATCGACCGCGAGCTGAACAATCTCGGACGGGGGCAGACCCACGGGCGCAGCGACGGCGAGTGAGGCGCAGCCCGTCCGGCAAGTGCGGCCGGGCCGAACGGCCGGTCATGCGCTTCAGTCCGCGCTGGCGAGCCGCCGCATCGTGAACTCGATGTCGCCGCCGGGCAGCTCGCGCCAGCTCTCGACGGCGCTCATATAGGCGGCCTTCGGGTAGCGCTCGAGAAAGTCACGCGCCCGCAGGCGGGCCTGATCGCGTGGCAGGCTGAAGGTCTCGCGCAGATAGCCGTCATCCGGCTTGCGCCGCTCGGCCATCCGGCTGGCGAGATCGCGCGGACGAAACACCATTGCCGCAACTCCGGACCAACTGACGACCTCCCCAATATAGGGGCGGCGCCGGGAGAATCCGAGTCCGCGGGAGGCCTGCGAAGCCGCGCGAGCAGGCGTTACTGGCTGCGCTGCGGGGCGCTTCCGGGCTGCGCGGAGCTGCCGGTCTTGGTCTTCGGCTTGGCGGGATGGGCTGCCGCCTTCGGCGGGTCGCTGCGCACGACGCCCCAAGGATCGGACGATCCCTTGGCATCGGGAATCTTGCTCAGCGAGTCCTTGTAGGCCCGCTGGTTGACCGCGTCCTGATCCTTCTCCTCCTGGGTCTTGCTCTTGAGCTCAGGCACCAGGTTGATGTTCGGCATTTGCGCATAGGCCGGCGGCGACAGCAGCACCGCAACCGCGACTGCGCATAAAACTCTCATGAGAACGCTCCTTGCATTTCCGTCCGCGGTATATCACCGCAAGAAAGCGGCCGCCAAGCGGGCCTATCCCCGCGCTAGAGGTTGTCTGACTTGCAGGATTTCGGCGTCTGCATCCAGTCGTCCCAGATCGGACCGCAGCGCGTGCAACCACTGAGCATGACCCCGATCGCAACCACGCCGCCGAGCAACACCAACCTGCGGAACATGTACGCCCCCACCGCTGACGGGAGGCAATTGGGCGCCGAAACTGGGGCATTTTCAAGCCGGGCACAGCCCTTGCAACGCCAGCGCCCGCGCGTCGGAACGCAGCGCCGGCGTGCCGCAGCTCCCGCAGCGGACGGCCGCGCCGCAGTGCGGTTTGACCGGGCAGCCGCGCAAATTACAGTGCGCAACAAAGCAGAAAAGGAATCGATCAATGACTTTGGCGATGAGCTGGGACGAGTGGACGCAGCATGACGGGACGGCGCTCGCGGAGCGCGTCCGGAACGGCGAGCTGACGCCCCGGGAGCTGGCGTCGCAGGCGGCGGCCGCCGTCGCCAAGGTCGATCCCGCGCTCTCCGGCGTCGTCGAGCTGTTCGACGACGTGATCGCCGATCCCGCGCGCGACGGCGCCGATCTCAGCGGTCCCTTCGCCGGCCTGCCCTTCCTGATGAAGGACCTCGGCCCGACCTTGAAGGGACGGCTGCAGGAGATGGGCTCGCTGATGATGCGCGGCAATCGCGCCACGGCCGATACCTTCCTGACGACGAAGCTGCGCAAGGCCGGCCTCAATTTGATCGGCCGCACCACCACGCCGGAGTTCGGGGTTTGCAGCTCGGCGGAAAATCCCGCGGTCTATGTCACGCGCAATCCCTGGGACACCGACTACACCACCTGCGGCTCGTCGGCCGGGAGTGCTGCGATGGTTGCCGCCGGCGCGGTGCCGATCGCGCACGCGACCGACGGCGGCGGCTCGATCCGGATTCCCGCCGGCGTCAACGGCAATATCGGACTGAAAGTATCGCGCGGCGTGTTCTCGCTAGCACCGCATCTGTCCGATCTCACCGGGCTCGTCTCGATCCAGGGCTGCCAGTCGCGCTCGGTGCGCGACACCGCCGCCTTTGTCGATGCCTGCCGGGGACCTGCCCCCGGCGAGTTCATGCCGTTCTGGACCTCGCCGGAGCCTTACACCGCGATGATCGCGCGCGATCCCGGCCGGCTCAGGATCGCGCTGTCGCACACATGGGGTGACTATCGCGCGACGCCGCATATCGCAGCCGAGCTCGAGCGGATCGGACGCTTCCTCGAAGGCCTCGGCCATCAGGTCGATTACGCACTGCCGTCGCTCGACTACCGGGAGGCATTCGCGGCGCAGACCACCTGCTACATCAGCAATTTCGCCGTCGTGATCGGCAACATGCTCGCCGCGCGCGGACTGACCCGGCCGCCGGCCGACCTGATCGAGCCGATCAACATCCGCATCTGGGAGCACGGCCGCGATACCAGCTTCGCCGATCGCGCCCGCATGCAGGCGGTCTTCAACACCACGGCGCGCGGCTTCGGCGCCTTCTTCGAGGACTGGGACATCATCCTGACGCCGATCACGGCGCTGCCGACGCCGAAGGTCGGCACCACGGAATATCTCACCATCTCGGACAATCCGTCGGTGCTGGACTGGTTCGGCAATCTCTGGCGCAACTTCGCCTTCACGCCGCTCGCCAATCTCTGCGGCATCCCCGCGATCTCGCTGCCGCTTGCGACCAACGAGCACGGCCTGCCGCTCGGCATCCAGGCGATCGGAAAGCAGGCCGATGACGGGCTGTTGCTGCAGCTCGCGGCCCAGATCGAACGGGCGATCGGCGGCAAGTGGAACGACGGCAAAACGCCGCGCGTGCATGTCGCGCGCAACTAGGCAATAGATAACAACAATAACTCAACAGGGGACGTCATGCAGCAGGCCAGTGAATTCGGGATCGAGGATGCGCGCCGGGTGCTCGGCGACGTCTTTGCGCCATGGGTGCAGGACCTCAATTTGTCGGTCGAGCAGTTCGACATCGCAGCCCCCGCCGGCGGCGATGCCGACTGGCAGCCCGGCGCGATCCTGCGCATGCCGTTTTCCGAGCGGCTGTGCCGCAACGGCGGCATCGTCTGCGGCCAGGCGCTGATGGCATTCGCCGACACCGCGATGGTGCTGGCCAATCTCGCCGCCAACAAGGGCTATCGTCCGATGACGACGGTCGACCAGACCACGCATTTCATGCGCGCGGTGACTGCCTCCGACGTGCTGGCCGACGCCCGCGTGGTCCGGCTCGGCCGCACCATGAGCTTCGGCCGCGTCACCCTGATCTCCGCCACCGACAACAAGCCGGTGGCGATGGTGTCGAGCGCGTTCGCGATGCTGCCGGGATAGAGCATAATCCGGAAAAGTGCGAAGCGGTTTCCCGCGACAAGCGCAAGGCGTTTGCGCTGAGATTATGCTCAAACAAGAGGCTTATTTGCCCAGGACCGCCTCGGCGGCATTGACGATGCTGATGGTCGGATTCTTTCCGCAGTAGGTGCCGAACTTCTTGGCATTCTCGGTGAACACGTCGGTGTCGATGATCGCCTCGTCGGAATCGCCCTTGTACCAGCCGTCCATCCAAACCAGCACCATCTTGATGGTGTCGTCGCCGCCTTCGACGAACTGCTTGCAGGTCATGGTCGAGAGATCGAGGACGGTGGCGTTGGCCGGTGCGGACGACAGCGCGAGCGCGGCGGCAAGCAGGATCGAGGCAGTGATCTTCATCGCAATCTCCATGGGCAAATGATCTGAAATGAACAGCTCGCTGGATGTCCAGCGCGTCCGCTCGCGACCTCGTAAGCGAAGCGTCGCAGCGAGCGCAAGCATGACATCGCGCGCGCTTGTCTGCACGTCGTTTCGGTGCACGCATTGAGAACCAATGTCGCTGATTTGTCATGCAGCGGCGCAATGCGCGCGCTGCCGAACTACGCCGCGGTGATGCGACGCCTCCTTCGCGAACGCCACAGCAGTCCGATCAGCACGATCACCGCCACGCCGGCCGCGAGTGCCTTGGCGGCGAACCGTCCGCCGGGACGATCGATCAGACGCGCGAGAAGCGAAACGCTTTCACCTTGGCGCGGCAGACGAAATGCGACGACGCTGTCGCCGATCGATGTGCCGCCTTCGGAATGGCCGCCGGCGCCGATCGCGACATACTGCTCGCCCTTCCAGAGATAGGTCATCGGATTGGCGACGCCCGGCACCGGAAGCCGCCCGAGCCACAATTGCTTTCCCGACTTGACGTCGAACGCGCGCAGCCAGGCATCCATCGCGCCGGTGAACACCAGTCCTCCGGCGGTGATCGCGACGCCGCTGAGCAGTGGCGTGCCGGTGTTGAGCGCGATGCCGAGCGGCGCGAGATCCTCGCTGGTGCCGACCGTCGAATGCCAGAGGATCTTGCCGGCCTTGAGATCGACTGCCACCGTCTCGCCCCACGGCGGCTTGTTGCAGGGCGACCCGACCTCCGACTTCACCAGCCCCCGCGACATCGCAAACGGCGCGCCTAGCTGCTGGCCGAAATCATGGCCGGGCGGCGGATTGAAGCCCTTGGCCTGGTCGCGCGGAATCAAGGTAATCATGTGCGCGGCGTGGCTGACATTGGCGAGCAGGATCTGGTTGACCGGATCGAACGCCGCGCTGCCCCAGTTCACGCCGCCGCCGGTCATCGGATAGACGATCGTGCCTTGCGTCGATGGCGGCGTGTAGAGGCCCTCGTTGCGGGATTGCGCGAGCAGCTTCTCGCAAGCCGCGCTGCCGACGCCCGGCACCAAACCGGCGATATCATCGGCGGTCATGCGCTGCGTCAGCAATGGTGGTACATGGGTCGGGAACGGCTGCGTCGGCGACAGGGTCTCGCCCTCGGCGCCGTTCTGCGGCACCGCGCGCTCCTCGACCGGCCACACCGGCTTGCCGGTGTCGCGATCGAGCACGAACACAAAACCCTGCTTGGTCGGCTGGATCACGACGTCGCGCATGCCATTGCCGGTATCGATCCGTGCCAGCGTCGGTTGCGCCGGCAGGTCGTAATCCCAGACGTCGTGATGCACGGTCTGGAAGGCCCACACCAGTTCGCCGGTCTCGATGCGGAGCGCGACGACTGAATTGGCGTGCTCGTCATTGCCGGGGCGCTTGCCGCCCCAGAAATCCGGACTGGGCGACGTCGTCGGCAGGAAAATCAGGCCCCGCTCCTCGTCCACCGACATCGGCGCCCAGACATTGCTGTGGCCGGCCTCGACGCCGCTATGCACCAGCGGATCGAAGGTCCAGCGCGGCTGGCCGCTCCGCACATCGAAAGCGCGCACCGCGCCGAGCGGCGCATCGACCCGGCGGTTGTCGGCGATCGAGGACCCGACGACGACCACGCCGTGTCCGGTCACCGGCGCCGACGTGATCTGAAACTCGCCCGGCCATTCCAGCTTCATCCCGGCGTCGATCTTGATCTCGCCATTATTGCCGAAATCGGCGCAGGGCTTGCCGCTCCTCGCATCGAGCGCGATCAGGCGCGCATCGTTGGTACCGGTGAACATGCGTGACTTGCAGGCCGCACCATCAGCCGCACGATCATCGGTCCAATGCGCGACGCCACGGCAGACGAAGCGATTGGCCGGCCGCTGCGCCATGCTGACCTTGGGATCGAAACGCCATTTCTGCATGCCGGTGCCGGGATCGAGCGCGATCACCTCGTTGAACGGCGTGCAGAAGATCAGGCTGTCCTCGACGAACAGCGGCGTCGCCTCGAACTTGGTGCGCTTCATGACGTCGGGCGGACGGGTGTCGAGATCGCCGGTGCGGAATTCCCAGCCACGCACCAGCGTGCCGACATTGTCCGATGTGATCTGCGTCAGCGGCGAGAAGCGCTGTCCGCCGCGGTCGCCGCCCCAATACTCCCAGCCGAGCGCCGGCTGCACACACAGCAACAGCACGGCAAGCAGGCGAAACAGGGATCGCATTTGCGTCCTCCCGCAAGATGCGATCATCGGGCGACGCACCTCATGCGGGGAATGCCTTTACGCGATCGGCGCGTCAGTATCCACCCCTGCGGTAGCCGCCGCCATAGTTGCCGCGATATCCGCCGCCGCCGATGCCGATCCCTATGCCGATCGGCGGTCCGACAGGCTCGTAGACCACAGCCGGCGGCGGACGGCGCACCACCACCACGTCATCCTCGACCACGACGCGCGGCGGACGCTTGCCGGCGCGCCGCGGCGGATCGGGGTCGACGCGCTTCTTCGCCGGTGCGACGGCCGCCTTCTGCTGCTGCGACGGCGGGGCCGCGTTGCAGGGACAGGTCGGCGCCGCCAGCGCGACATTGGTCGCGGGCACGCTGAGCGCGACGGCCGGCGTCGGATCGGGACGGTAGCGCAGCCGCTCGATCATCTTGCGCGCGGTGGCTGTCAGGTCGGTGTCAGGATATTGCGCAAGGAAGCTGCGATAGGCCGCTGCGGTGTTGGCGAGAATCGCATTGTTCCACGCCACCATGCGGCGATGGCGGTCGAGCCAGTCGCGTGCCTGCAGGCCGCGCGGCGTACCGGCGAAGACCGCGGCGAAAGCCTCGTAGGATTCGTCGGTGCCGTCGACCACCATCAGCTCGTTGGCAATTTCGATCGGCTTGCCCTGCAACTCGCGCTTCCATTCGTCGACGGTACGCTTGGCCGCGGGCGGCGTCGGCGTCGCCTGCGCCATGGCTTGGTCCGCAGTTTGGGGCGGCGCCGCCACACCCGCCGTGAAGCGGAAATCGTCGGTGAGCGACGAGGAGTCCCACGGGGTCTGACGGCCGTCGGTCGCCTTGTTCACCGCCAGGCGAACGCGCTTGAACGTGTCCTCGATCGGGATGCCCGGCTCCTTCGCCGATGCCAGCAACGCGGTCGTATAGGGGCTGTTGGCGCCGCTGCCGTCCTCGGCTTCGGCGCCCGGCGAGGTCGAGAACGAGACGAAGGTGCCGGGCGCGCCGACCCTGGCATCGACGATGGCAAGCCCATGACCTGCGGTCTTGCTGAGCTCCGGGAATGGATTGTTGCGGCAGGCATCGAGCAGCACGATGCGCATCCGGCTCGGCACCGAGGTCAGCGTGTTCAGGATGTCGTTGAGACGAACCGCCTGGATCGGGATGTCGGCCTCGCGCTTCGGATCGACATCGACCGGCACCAGATAGTTCTCGCCGTCGATCTGCAAGCCATGCCCGGCATAGAACACCAGCGCCACGGTGTCGGCGCCCTTCGCCGCCACTTGGCCGGCGAAGTCGCTGATCCGCGCACGCATCTCGTCCTGCGACAGATCCGATGCCGCCGTCACCGCAAATCCGGCGTCGGTCAGCATCTGTGACACCGCCCTGGCGTCGTTGGCCGGATTGGGCAGCGCGGGCACCGATTTGTAAGCCGACTGCCCGATCACCAGCGCCAGCCGGTTTTCCGCCAATGCCGGCGCGCCACCGAGCAGGATCGCAGCCGGAATCATCAGGCTGAGCAGTGAACGGCGAAGCATGGCGGCCTCCGAAATGACTTCGGAGATGGGTCGAAGGCCGTCAGGCGAAGGTTCATGCCGTGCGGCAATGTGCGGCCGCCGCCCCCGGTTCTGCCGTCGAATTGCCGCAGCGGCCCGGTGGACCCAACTACTTTGGTGGATTATTTCGGTTGCTATTTAGTTTTCTTGGCCGGATCGGCAGCCGGCTTGGTGACGCCCCAGGGATCGTATTTCTCCTTGGGCTCGGGGATGCGGTCTAGCGCGGCTTTGTAGGCCTTTTCGTCGACCTTGGGCTTCTGCTCCGTCTTCGTATCGCCCCCGCCGCCCCCTCGCCGGCCCTGGGCCAGGGTCGGTGTCGCGATCAGCGCCAGGATAACGGCAGCAACCGTGAAGCTCTTCATGTCAATCTCTCTCCCCCGCAGCCGTGGAAACATCCGGCAATACCTCTACCCCGAAGATAACTTGTCGCTCGACATTTGTTGATCGACAAAGCGCCGCGTCATGCAAATTCAGCCCCATCAGGGGGGCGCAATCTTGGCGGCGGCAC
Source organism: Bradyrhizobium mercantei (assembly GCF_001982635.1). Lineage (GTDB taxonomy): Bacteria > Pseudomonadota > Alphaproteobacteria > Rhizobiales > Xanthobacteraceae > Bradyrhizobium > Bradyrhizobium mercantei. The sequence continues at coordinate 1,143,479 of NZ_MKFI01000001.1, forward strand.
ATTAAATTCGCGGAATGGGACAGGGACAGGTACAAGTGGCGGCGCTGCTGGCCGGCGCCGCTTTCATCTTGAGCGGCTGCGGGCTGGCGGACAGCCACGCGGTATGGCCGGAGATATTGAAGGTCAAGGCCACCGATCCGGCGCCGCTCGAGACGCCTCCGGACGTCAAGCGGCTGGTCGCGGGCAAGCTGGATTCGGTCTTCACCGCCGGATCGCAGCCGACCCATGTGCGCGTCTCGGCCCCGCTGCACGACCCGCGCGGCACCGGCTGGACCGCCTGCGTGCGCGCCGAACTGACCTCGGTGATCGGCAAGCCGCTGGGGACGCAGACATATCGCGTCTTCATCAATGAAGGCGCGATCTTCGATCGCCGGCAGGTGGAAGCCGACGACAATTGCGTGACCGAGAGTTACGAACCGGTCGAGAGCACCGTTGCCGCGGAAACGCAACGGAACGCCAAACCCTAGCGCATTCTCGGCCCCGGCCCGCCGACCCTACATCGGATATTTGATGAGGTTCTGAAACGCGAGCGGCGCCCGCGCCTGGATCAGGCACCGCTACAGGAAAGGTCCGGTTTGCAGATCAGACGTTGCTGACGCCGCCGTCGACGACCATGTCCGAGCCGGTCATGAACGAGCTCTCGTCCGAGGCGAGGAAGACGGCCGCCGCCGCCAATTCCTCGGGACGGCCGATCCGCAGCATCGGCGTGTAGTTGGAATACATCTTGCGGATCGCGGCGGCTTGCTCGGGCGTCGAAGCCTGGGAATCCATGATCGGCGTGTCGACCGGGCCTGGGCTGAGCAGGTTGGCGCGGATGCCGCTGTCCTTGAACTCGGCCGCCCAGGTCCGCACGTATGAGCGCACCGCCGCCTTGGTGGCCGCGTAGGTCGAATGGTTCGCCAGGCCCATATAGTGCATGGCCGAGGACACCAGGATGATCGAACCTCCGCGCCCCATCATCGGCAGCATCTTCTGCACCAGGAACAACGGTCCCTTGGCCATCAGGTTGAAGGTGCGGTCGTAATGCTCCTCCGTGATGTCGCGCAGCGGCACCTGCTCGGTGAAGCCGGCGTTCGACACGACCACGTCCACCCTGCCCTTTGCCTTGCGGACCGTCCCGGCGACGCGATCGAGGTCTTCGAGCCTGGACGCATCCGCCTGGATCGTGGTGACGCCGCCGCCGATCAGCTTTGCCGCCTTGTCGAGCGCGTCCTGGCGACGGCCGAAGATGAACACGTCCGCGCCTTCCGTCACGAAGCGTTGTGCGATGGCGAGCCCGATGCCGCTGTTGCCGCCGCTGATCACCGCGACCTTGCCTTCCAATCTCGACATATCAATTCCCTGGGTTTGCACACCCGGATCGTCCGGGGACCTTGCAGCTAGGCGCGCCTGCATCGGCCGCTCAGTGCGGAAGTGCGCACAGCGGTGGTGCAAAAATGATCCGGATCGCGCGCGTGTTCCGAGGGTGCGTTTTTCCACCGCCACCCGATTGGGCAGCTCCTCGCGGGACTATCCTATTCGCAATTCCCCGCACCGTGATCCGATCGCTAAGGGGTGAACGACAGCCCCCCCCTTAGAACTTCATCGTCACCCCGGTATAGACCGTCTGTTCGGTGCAGCTCTTGTTGCTCGCGCCGTTGGCAAAGAAGCAGATGCCGTTGGCGGGATTGCCGCCGTCGAGGCCGAACTTGTTGTGCCAGTAGCGGTACGCCACGAAGGCCTCAATGAGGTGCGCGTATTTTTCGCCCCACAGCGCCTTGCTGGCGTCGAAGCTCAGCCGGACCGGCTCGGCATTGATCTCCGTCTTGGTGTTCCAGCTCGACGGAAGCGTATAGCCACCGTAGGCGCCGTTGCCCTTTGGCCCGTAGATGCCGACGTGTCCGCTCAGGGAGAAATAGCGCATGCTTTCCGGCAGGAAATCGAGCGCGCTGCCGTAATCGATCTCGAACGCCCAGGTCGGATCGTAATGCAGATTGCCGTCGATCGTTCCGGTGAAGCCGGCAGGCATCAGGCCCGTGTAAGGCGGAACGCCGTAGAGTCCGACGCCATACGGACTGTTGCCCGCGTTGTTCGGATAGGCATAGGCCGAATGATTCCATTCTTGATAATAGAGCGGCGCGATCGTCAGATAGCTCTTGAACGGCAAATCGAACGCGAATTGCAGACCGGCGACGATCGCCTCCTTGGCCGGCGCCGCGTAGCCCAGCGTCGTGCGTCCGTCGGCGCCGATTTCGAACGACACGTTGCGCAGCGCGCCTGCCCTGAACGCCGTGGTGTTGAAGACCTCGTTGAAGCCGAATGTGCTGCGCAGCGAGGCGTTGATCTCCATATTGCCCGAACAAGGCGTGGTGACGCCAAAGGCCGGATGGCTGTAGACCGCCGAACAGGGCGAAGCCGGATCGCGATGATCGGATTTCAGCAGCTCGGCATAGAGACGATTGGTGCCGTAGGCCCAGCTATCGGTGTGGGTGAAGGCGTAGACCTGCTTGACGGTCTTTGCGGTTTCGCCGGGAGAGGTCGCGTTCGGCAGCACGCCATAGGTGAAGCTATTGTCGACGCTGGTGAAGAATGGCGTGCCGAACGGCGACAGGGCCGGCGTTCCCGGGATCGGCGCGCCCAGTTTCATGGTCATGCCGTAGTAGATGCCGTTGCTTGTACAACTGCCGTTGTAGACGCCCTTGGTGATGCAGGATGTGTCATAGGCTTCGGCATAACCGCTGATGTTTTTTTCGTAGCGCCAGGCCGCCCAGACGTCGACGAGGTGCGCATAGCTCGCGCCCCAGAACAGCTTGCCGGCGTCGAGCGTCAGGCGGACCGGCTCCAGCGCGTAGGCGGTGGTGCGGTTGTTGAGCGGGTTTCTCGGATACGGGCCGTAACCGCCATTGCCATCAGCGCCGCGGATCGCCGCGCGTCCACTGATCGAGAAATATTGCAGTGTCTCCGGCAGGAAGCCGAGATCCATATAGTAGTTGAAATCTAGTCCCCAGGTCGGAGTGAAGTGCATCACGCCGTCGGGAAGGCCGGGATAAGGCGGCGGCATCGACACATTGCCGCCGAAGCTCGGGGGCATCAGTTGCGCGCCGTGTTGCATCCGCTGGAAGTACATCGGGCTGATGTTGAAATAGCCCTTGTACGGCAGGCTGAAGCCGAATTGCAGACCGGCAAGGACATCGTAGTTGCTGGAGGCCGTGAAGATATTCGAGATCGCAGCGTCGGCCCCGACCAGGAACGAGATGTTGGTCAGCGGGCCGATGGAGAACGCATTGGTGTCGAACAGTTCGTTCCAGCCGAATGTGCTGCGGATCGACGTCGAAGCCGCCACACCGCCGGCGCATCGTCCGGTCGGCGCGAGCACGGATCCGAGGCACGGCGCGGTGGCCGCGCCGTGATCGTATTTCGACGTCAACAGCGAGAAGCTGTTGCTGCCATAGGCCCAGGTGTCATAGTGGGTGTAGGCAAGCGTCGTGCTCTGCGAATTCTTGGCGTAGCCAGGAACGCCTCCGGAAAATTGCGAGACGGTGACGCGGTTGTCGTTGACCAGGAAGAACGGCTTTTCGGCCGATGGCGCCTTGAGCTTCACGGCCTTCTTCGGCATGTCGCGGGCGGCGTCGGTCGTTCGATCGGCCGCCTGCGCCGCCACCTGCATGCAGAACAGCCCGGCGATTGCGCCAGCGAATACGCGCTTCCGCGTCATCATTGCCCCCGTCGTGATTGACTTGCCCCGTGATCCGTTTCGGATCGCCGAATGTCCTAGCGCCCGGCCTCCCGGACCGGAGGCAAGCGCCAGCGTCCCGACAGCATCTCCTGACGCGGCAAGTAGCAGCGCGTGATCAGGCTGAACGGTCCGCGCTTTGGCGCCGGCAGCCAGTTGGCGGTTCGATCACCGCCCGGATCGCCCCGGCCGATCCACAGCGTGATCGAGCCGTCGGCATTGCGCCGCAACCCGTCGGTGCGGTCACCGATGGCATAGCGCCCCAGCGAGTTCTCGGTGAGGAACAACTGATTGTCGTCTGCGACCTCGTACATCGTCAGCGACCAAAAGCCGTTCAGCGGCAGCCGGGCGGGCAAGTGAAGCTGGTAGTCGGCGGTGCCGTCGAAGAAACCGTTCTCCAGATTTCCCGCGGCGCGCATGTACATCGCCTCGGCGACCGGCAAGGCTCCGATGCCCCACAGGGCCACGGCGGCACGGTAGCGATAGTCCTGATCGAAATTGCCGAGGTTCGCGCGCGGATAGCTCCAGCCCTCGATGAATTCCAATCGCTTGCCGCCGGACATCAGCGCCGACCGCGCGGCAGCAACGCCCTCCGCGATCGCATCCGCCGCGGCCGGCGCCGGCTGTTGGAGCGCGGCTGCGATCCGGCGCAGGACCGCGGTGTCCGTCGCCGGCGGCGGATCTGACGCCATCAGGCTCTGAATGCTGGCGAACAGCGCCGGCGCGGCGTCGTTGCGCGCCGCATGCTCGTTGGGCGCACTGCCGGACGGACCTTCGAGCTTGAAACCGTCCTGAACCTGGCGCGCAGCCGCGAGATCAACGTGGCCGTCGATCAATATTCTGATCAGAAGCCATGCATGCGCCGTCGCAACGCGGACCACATCCGGGCCGGAGCCGGTCTGGTCCGGTCCGATAATCGTGAACGTGCCGCCCGCATTGCCGATCGTCCTTGTGCCGAGCACCGCATTGTTGTTGGTGAACATGTCCATCAGCGCAGCGGAGAAATAGCGCCCTCCCGTCTGCGGGATCGTCAGCCGGACGGCGCCTTGGGTCAGATCGAGCCATGCGATCGAATACAGGGTATCGTTGTTCGGCGTCGTGACCCAGCGCGCCCGGTGATCGATCAGGTCGCGCTGATGCGACAGCGCATTTTGCCGTCCGGTGCGGCCGAGCGTATTACGACGCACCGCGGCCATCTCGATCAGCGGCAACGCATAGACGAACGCCTCGCCCGCGGCCGCGGCCAGGCTAGCCTCCCCTGCCATCGGGCGGGATACCGGTGCGCCGGCGGAAGCGGATGTCTGCGGCAGATCCCTGAGCGTCATTTTCTTCTCCAGGTCGGGCTATCGATACAAGCTCACGTCAATGCGACGGCAAGGTTCTGGACGCGCTCGGGCGTGCGATAACGGCCAAGCGACAGGAACAGCATCACGGGGACGATCTGCACGGCCGCCAACAGCAGCAGCGGCAACACGACGCTGTCGCTCAATGTCGACAGCCAGACGAACGCCACCGGGCCGATCGCCGCGCCGATGCAGAACGCAAACAAGAGCCAGCTGAACACCTTGGAAACCGACCGCGTGCCGAAATAGCGCCCTGCCAGATACGGCATCAGGTCCGCCTCGCCGCTGATCGAGAAGCCCATCAGGATCGAGGCGACCACCATCGGAGCAACGGCGTCTGCGGTCGCATTGAGCAGCGCCGACAGCGCCATCAGCAGAACGGTCAGGATGCCGACGACGCGGGCGTGCAACCGGTCGAGCAAATGTCCGACGACGATTCGTCCGAACAGCGCAGCGACGGCGCCGGCTGCCTGAATCCAGGCAACGTCGGCCGCGGTCACCTCCGCGCGTCGCTTGAGGATGTACATGACGTTCGGCGCGATCGCGTAGAATGACATTCCGATCACGGCAAAGCAGAGCGCAAGCTTCCAGAAGGTCGGCGTGCCGATGATCTCCGCGGCGCTGATGGCGGCCTCCGGCGCCGGGGCTTCAACCGAGAGCCGCGGCCCGTCGTTCTTCGACGCGGGAACGCCGGCGGGAGGAGCATCCGCCACCAGCCACGCCACCAGCGGCAGGCAGACGACAATCTCAAATGCGGCGAACGCCAGCAGGCAGGCCGACCAGCCATATCTTGCGATAATCCAGTGCGCGGCCAGCGGCACGATGAAGCTGCCGCCCGCCTGCGCGCTCGCGGCAAGACCGAGCGCGAGGCCCCGCCGCTGATCGAACCAGCGCGAGATGGCCTTCGCATACGACACGACGTTGGTGCCCGCGCCGACAAAGCCGAACAGGGCGGCCGCGAGATAGAACTGCAGCAGCGAATTTCCGACCTGGCTCAGAACAGCAAGCGACCCGGCGAACAGGGCAATGCTGATCAGCGCGAACTTGCGTGACCCCAGACGATCGAGCGGCCACGCGCAGAACAGATAGGCGACCATCGTCGACGACAGCACGATGGTCGCGGCCCGCGCGACCTCGACCTGGCTCCAGCCATAGTCCTGTGCCATTGCGCCGCTCAGATGCGCGAAACCCGCCGTAAAGATCGGCGCGCCACCGAATGAAATGCCGATTCCCGAACCGATGACGACCTTCCAACCGGGATCCATGATCTGCCGCGCCATGATGCCCCCGTTAATCGCAAGCGACGCGCGCTGACAGCGGACGGCCGGCATCGTCGATGCGCTCGATAGCCACGACCGCCGGATCAATTGGCGATCGCCTGTTGCCGCTCAACGACATCGCACGCCTCCCGAAATATTATTGCATATTTTTATGCATTTATAATTTTGCGGTTTGAGCGCTGTCAAGCCGCCGGTGACACTTCACGCGCTATGTTGCCAGGCGGTGCACCGTCACCCAGGAATCGCGCAGTATCTCGCGCCGCCGCGCGAACAGTCCGCCCCAGACGTTGCGGTTCGGCTGGGCCTGGTGCACGGGTTTCGGCTTCCAGTAGCGGCTCTCATCCCATGCGGAGAGACTGGGATAATTCACGATCATCAGCACCACCGCCTCGCCATTCGCGTTCAGCTCGCGGCAGCGCCAGAAGCCGGCGATGTGCATCGCCGTGTCGGCTTCCGATGATTTCCAGGCCTCAACGCTGATCTCCGTCAGCGCCCCGACCTGATCCGGCGCGACGACAAACCAGCGATGGGTGTAGATGCCTTCGGCGGAGCACGACTCCTGCCCGCGCGCCAGCACGTCGAACAGCCGGCTGCGGCTGCCGACGACGTTTGCATCCTCATAGGCATGCGGCGTTGGCTCGCCGGTCCAGCTTGTGGCGACAGTGACGACGTTGCTCGAGACGCCGATCAGCGGCACGAAGACACCAAGCAGCTGCGCATGAGGCGGCGCGCCGCCGGCTTTGAGCGTCCCGGCGATCTCCTCGCCGCGATTGGGTCGAACGATCACCTCGTCAAACCGCAGCACACGATAGCTGGAATCCGGCAATGGCTCCTCCCCGGTCGACTCTCCTCGGACACGCTCCGTCCGGGAATATATTTGCATATATTTATGCAGATATATTCTGCCCGCTCGAGCGGTGTCAAGCCGGCGTCCGCGCTTCGACAAATCGCGGCCTGCGAGACGCGGGAAGCGAAGGACTTGCCGTAACGGGAAAAATCCGCTCTCTCTGGCTAGCCGCGAATATTTTCACGTGCTCGATTTTGCTAAGAGGCAATCAAGCTTTTGAAGGACCGCGATTGCATGGTTTCCCGCTCGACCTCAGGTCTCTCCTCCGCCAAGACGGCCGACGGCCGGCGGCAGCGCACTCAGATCACCCGGGGCAATATCGTCACTGCATGCATCGCGCTTCAGAACGAGGGCTTCGCGCGTCCATCGGCGCAGCAGATCGCAGACCGCGCCGGCGTATCGATACGCACGTTGTTTCTGCATTTTCCGGAGAAGGGACAGCTCACGCAGGCGGTGCTCGACGAGCTGATGCCCCCCGAATCGATCGAGCCGGCGCCTGCGAAATCCGTCCTGCAGGGCGCGGCGGACGTTCGCGTTGCGCAGTTCGTCGACATGCGAGCCCAGGCGCTGGAGCGAATGACGCCGCATCGTCGGGCTTCCAACGCGATGATCGAGACCTCGCCGCTGCTGCAGAAGCACCGCCTGCGGGTGCGCAAGGCCTTTCGCGACGTGGTCGGCCAGTGGTTCGCCACCGAGCTCGAGCAGGTGCCCGCCGAGACCCGGCAGAAATGGCTGGTTGCCCTTGCGACCCTGCTCGATTGGGAAATGTGGCAATCGCTTCGCACCTATCCGAACCGAAGCATTCCCGAGGCGAAGGATTGCCTCACGCTGCTGCTGAAGGCGGCCTTGCGACAGATGGAAGCGGAACGATCATAGGCCGCGCCCGCCATGGATCGGCGGCGCGCATGCTGAACGGCCCGTTAACATTACCGTTCAAATTGCCCGACGCCCTCAACGGCATTTTCCATCTCTCTCCGCTAGCGTAACCCTGACGAACGCGGGCCGATCCAGCCTTGCGGACCGGGGAAACAGGGACGTGGCCGATATTGCTGACCAGGCAATGATCCGCCGTGCATCGCGCAACGATGCCACGGGCGATCGCGTGTTGCCGCCGCTGTCATCAGCGCCGGTCGGCGCGTGGCGCGCGCTTGCCGAGCGCGCGATCGAGGCCAATGGCTACTACCAGCCCGACTGGGAATTGGCGGTCGATGCCTCCGCGCGCGGCCGCACCGATGCGTCGCTGCTCAGCGCCGCCGGCGATGCCGGGCAATTAATCGGGCTGCTGCCGGTCGTGCCGATGCGGCGGATCTACCGCATCCCCCTGCCCGCGCTGGTCGGCGCCGAACCCTACGGCACGCTATGCACGCCGCTGCTCGACCGCGACGCCGCCGAGGAAGCTGTCGGAAAGATGCTGCAACAGGCCCGCAATGCGGGCGCGCATGCGCTGATCCTGCGCACCGTGTCGCTCGACGGCCCGGCGATGGCGGCGATCCGCGCGGTGCTGGCCCGGGACGGCCTGGAGCCGCGCGTGCTGAGCGCCTATCAGCGCGCACAGCTCGATGCGACGCACGATGCCGACGAATTGCTGCGCGATGCGCTCGGGCCCAAGAAGCTGAAGGAGCTGCGCCGCCAGCGCCATCGCCTGTCCGACCACGGCCCGGTGCGCTTCGAGGTCGCGCGCACGCCGCGCGCCGTTGCCGCGGCGCTCGAGACCTTCCTTGCCCTCGAAGCCGGTGGCTGGAAGGGCCAGCGCGGCACGGCGCTCGGCCAGCATGCCGGTGACGCGACCTTCATCCGCCGCGCGACGGCGGCGATGGCCGAAGCCGGCCGCTGCGAAATCATTACGCTGCATGCCGGCGGCACGCCGGTCGCAGGCGGCATCGTGGTGCGCCACCAGGACCGCGCCTTCTTCTTCAAGATCGGCATCGACGAGCGGTTCGCGAAGCATTCACCGGGGGCACAGTTGACGCTGGAGCTGACGCGCCATCTCTGCGCCGATCCCGCGATCAATTCGGCCGATTCCACCGCGGCGCCCGGCCATCCCATGATCGACCCGATCTGGCGCAGCCGGTTCGCGATCGGCGACGTGCTGCTGCCGCTGCGACGCCGCGATCCGCTGGTCGGCGCCATCCATGCCGCGCTTACCCTGAACAATGCCGCCTACGAAGCCGCGCGCAGCGCCGTCCGCTTCATCCGCGGCCGGCGCGGCAAGCCCGGATAACACACGACCCTCTTACACGAGCCCGCGCGGATCGGTAGGCTGCGCTTGGCGGCCTCGGGCCGATTGCGTCGTAATCTGGTGGGAACGTGACGATCCAGGAACACTATGTCCGGCAGGACGCGTTGACCGACCCCGGCGCGTTGGCCCGCGCATATGACGATTTGCCCGAGACGATCTCCGGACTACGCGAGGTCGTCTCGGGACTGATCATTCATGTCGCGTGGGCGGAGCGCTACGGCATCCCGCCCGGCGTCCCGATGGTCAGGCAAACCCAGCCGGTCGCGGATCGGTTGAAGCTGATCCAGGTTGCGTTCGCCGGATCGCTCACCGCGCCACGCCCGCCGCGCAGCCGCACGTTCGGCACCTGCCGCGACTACGCGCTCCTGCTGTGCAGCATGCTGCGAAGCCGATCGATCCCGGCACGGGTCCGCTGCGGCTTTGCCACCTACATCGGCGACGACATCTATCACGACCATTGGATCTGCGAATATTGGTCACCGGGGGAGAAGCGCTGGAGGCAGGCCGACGCACAGCTCGATGCGCTTCAGATCGACCAGCAGCAAATCACGTTCGACTGCGCCAACCTGCCGCGCGATGCATTCCTGACAGCATCGCAGGCCTGGCGGCTGGCGAGAAGCAACGCGGTGGCGGCCGGAGCCTTCGGGCATGCCGCGACCACCGGCCTGTGGTTTCTCCACGTCAACGTCTACCGCGATCTGCTGTCGCTGACGAACCGGCAAATGTCAGATTGGGACAGCTGGCGCGACGCTGCGCCGGCCGGCAAGGTCTTGAAGGTCGACGTCCTTGCCGAGCTCGACCGGCTGGCCGACTTGGTCACGGCGTTCGAGGACGGCTCGGATCAATATGCCGTGCTGGATGAGGCGGCATCGCGCAGCCTGATGCCGCCCTGGCTGTCGTAATGCGCGCCCGGCGGACGGTTTACCCTTTCGTAGGCATGCAGACACATCAGGAAACAATCAGTTCCAGCCGTCAGGTTGGTGTCAGCTGGCCCTTCTAGGGTTGCGGCGCGCCGGTTCTCAGACGGCGCGCGCCCTTGCCTGGAAAGCCTCATCCGATGGAAGCGTCGGGTGAGGCTTTCTGCGCCACCGTCCTTACTGCAACGGCGAGTGCGGGGCCGGCAGCATGATGGTCGAGTGCATCTCCTCGAGCAGCTGCGTGCCCTTGCCCAGGAATTCCTGCCAGGCCGGATCCTTCAGCGCGGCGCCGCGCGCGGCAGCGCGGGCATTGAGATCGGGATAGGCCCAGATGTGGCAGACCTCGTTGGGCTGTCCCGCATCGGTTTGCCAGAGGCCGACGATCTTGGAGTATTTTTCGCGCTCCGGCATTACGCCGGTGAACAGATCGAGCCATTGCTTGACGCCACCGAGCGGCTTGGCGCGGTAGTTGCGGAATTCGTAGATGTTGCCTGTGGTGGCAGGCGCCACCGGCGGAATGATCGCATTCAGCAGCCGGACCTCCTGGCGGACCAGGAGTGGACGGATCGCCGGAATGTACTCGCCGGTCCAGCGCGGATTTTTCCCAAGCTCGGCGCGCAGCCGAGCCCGCTCGTTGAGATCGGCGTAGCTCCACATGTGCATGACCTGATTGAGCGGTCCGATTTCGGTGATCCAGTAGCCTTCGAGCTTGCCGAAATTGTCGCCGCGGATGTCGCGCGAGATCGTGCTCGCGGCCTTCACCATCTCGCCGACGGCGCCTGGACGGACCGTGTAGGTACGCAGCTCATAGATCATGGTTGTCTCCCTGATTGTTTGGATTGATCGCGTGGGCAAACGAAAAAGCCCGGCGTGAGCCGGGCTTTCAATGGGGATAGCGGACTACTCTGCCGCCTGCGCGTTGATCTCGGCCGAGACCTGGCGGATGGCGCGGGCGAGCTGCTCGGCCGGCTGGGCGCCGGATACCGCATATTTCTGCGCGAACACGAAGGTCGGCACGCCGGAGATGCCCTTCTCGGCGGCCTCCTGCGCCTGCGCCGAGACCAGCGCGACATCCTCGTCGGTGGCAAGACGCTTGCGCACGTCACTGGCGTCGAGCCCGACATCGGCTGCCGCCTGCACCAGCACGTTGCCGTCGGTGAGATCGCCGCCGTCGCGGAAATACAGCTCCATCAGCCGCTGCTTCATCTCGGCCGCCTTGCCCTTGGCCTCGGCCCAGTGGATCAGGCGATGGCAGTCGATCGTGTTGGGCTGGCGCTTGACGAGCTCGGGATGGTAGGTCAGCCCCTCCTCGTTGGCAGCCGCAACCACGCGGCCGGCGATGCCCTTGTAGGCGTCGACCGAGCCGAACTTGGCGGTGAGATATTCCTCGCGGCTGATACCCTCGCGCGGCACCCAATTGTTGAGGAAGAACGGCCGCCAGTGCACCTCGACCGGCACGTCGGGCACCAGCTTGAGCGCGTCCTCGATGCGATGCTTGCCGATGTAGCACCAGGGGCAAACGACGTCGGAGACGATATCGAGGCGAAGCGGCTTCAGATCGCTCATGGCAGGGTTCCCAGCGGAAATGGAACCCCAAAGGTAGGCCGAAAGCGCCCCGAGACAAGCCGCTATTTCATACTGGCTGCCATCTGCCGCATCCGCTCGGCGGTCAGCTCATCGGCCGGAAAGAAGGTTTCCAGCGCCAGTTCCTGCAGCGTGATGTCGACCGGCGTGCCGAACACCATGGTGGTCGAGATGAAGCTCAGGATCTCGCCGTTGAGGCGAAGCTTGAAGGGCAGCGCGACATTGTTGTCGGCGGTGATCGGCGCCGAGCGCGCCGGGATCGGATAGGACTTCAGGTCCTGGTAGAGCTTCAGCAGCTCCGGATCGGCGGTGGCCTCGCATTGCCGGTGCAGCCGCTCCAAGAGATGCGCGGCCCATTCCGCCAGATTGACGGTGCGCGGCGCCAGCCCCTCCGGATGGAAGGCCAGCCGCAGGATGTTGAAGGGCTGGCCGAGCAGCCGCTGCGGCACACCGTCGAGCAGCGGCGCCACCATGCGGTTGGCCGACACCAGATTGTAATGGCGGTCGTAGGCCAGCGCCGGATTGGGCTCGTGCGCCTTCAGCACCAGATTGATGGCCTCGCGCGCCGATTTCAGCGCGGGATCATCCAGCGCACGTTGCGGGAATGCGGGCGCAAAACCCGCGGCGACCAGCAGCACGTTGCGTTCGCGTAGGGGCACGTCGAGGCGCTCCGCCAGTTTGAGGACCATGTCGCGCGACGGCGCCGAGCGGCCGGTCTCGACGAAGCTCAGATGCCGCGCCGAGATCTCGGCGTCGACGGCGAGATCGAGCTGGCTGAGATGGCGGCGCTGCCGCCATTCGCGCAGGTGCTCGCCGATCAGGACGGGTTTTGCGGGCTCGGCCCGCGCCATGGATGCATGTGCGTTCATGCTGCAAAACCTACCATGCGGAATTCGCCCGTTCCATTACGCCTGAGGTAATCGAATTGGCGCGCGGGCCGGCTCATCTTCCACGGCACAGGAGATGACCATGCTGATGCTGTCCCTTATCCGCGCCTTCGCTGTCCTGCTCCCGTGGCTGGTCCATCTGGCCACCTGGCTGGTCGCGCGTTCGCTCAACATGCCCCAGCCGCTCGTGCACGCGACCAGCGTGTTCGTGTTCGCGCAGGTCTATGCGGTGGAGATGAGGGTCGGCAAGGCGCTGTGCCCGCTCCGCCTGTGGCGTCAGCTGCAGGCCCTGTTCCGCTGACCAACCCGATCCCAACCCGAGGAGACACTGCCATGATCCATTCGTCCCAGCTGCTGCGCCGCGCCTTGCTTGCCGATGCCGTGTTCAGCGGCGTATCCGCCATCGCGATGGTGCTCGATGCCGGCGCGCTGGCATCGTTCTTCAATCTGCCCGAAGCGCTGCTGCGCGAGACCGGGCTGTTCCTGATTGCCTATACCGCGCTGGTCGGCTGGCTCGGCACCCGGACATCCGTACCGAAGCCGGTGGTGATGCTGGTGGTCATCGGTAACGCGGCCTGGACGCTTGCCAGCATCGTGCTGCTGCTGTCGGGCGCGGTATCGCCGAACCTGTTCGGGACCATCATGATCCTCGCCCAGGCGATCGCGACCGGCGTGTTCGCCGAGCTGCAATATGTTGGGCTGCGCCGCAGCGGCGAGACGGTCGCCGCGTAAACCGAATGCGAGAGGTTGACGAGCGGCCGTCGTGGTAAAACGCGACGGCCGTTCTCTTCAGTCAGCTCAGCGCCACTGCGACAATCATGCCCGCAAAGGTCAGCGCCAGACCGATGATCAGCATCGGCACGAGGCTGCTGCCGGAAAACGGATCGGCCTGATCCTGTTGAAACCACGCGCTGTCGATGGCACGCGCGATCGCCTTCGCCCTGTTCCTCATTGCACTGCTCCTGCTTCGCTTCGCCTGTAACGCTCGCCGACCGCCAGCATCACGCCCTGCCCGCTGGCGACGCCCATCTCGAGGCTCGAGGCAATGCGGCGCGCGCGCTCGATGAAATGAACCTCCGCAACCGGCGGGCACAGCTCCTGCGCGGTCGCCGCGAACAGTTCGAGCCAGCGGTCGAAGTGCGCGGCATCGATCGGCAGCGGCATATGCTTGACCATCGGCGTGCCGTGATAGCGCCCGGTCATCAGCGCGACCGAGGACCAGAACGCGCACATCTGGGCGAGATGCGGCTCCCAATCGCTGATCCTGGCCTCGAACACCGGCCCGATCATCGGGTCGTTGCGGACCTTGGCGTAGAAGCCGTGCACCAGCTGCGCGATCATGGCCTCGGTGATCCCGGTCCGCGCGACGATCTCGGCGGTGATCTGCTCGCGGCGCTCTGCTCCTGTCATCGCTCATATCCTAAATATGCATTTCAAATACCTATTTAGACTGCTATAGCTGAGCCGCCAAGTGCTGATTTCGAAGGGCTTCCATGCGCCTGACTTCGTTCACGGATTTTGCGCTCCGCGCGCTGATGCGGCTGGCCGGCGAGCCGGACCGGTCGTTCGCCACCAGCGAGATCGCGGCCGAATTCGGCATTTCCCGCAATCACCTCGCCAAGGTGGTGCGCGACCTCGCCGAGGCCGGCTTCATCGCGACCCAGCGTGGTGTTGGCGGCGGGTTTTCGCTGGCGCGGCCGGCGGAGACCATCACCCTCGGGCAAGTGGTGCGTGCGCTGGAAGGCGGCAGCGCGCTGGTCGAATGTTTCAGGGATGATGGCGGCGATTGCGTGCTGCTGCCACGCTGCCGGTTGAAGGCGAGGCTAGCCGCGGCGCGCGAGGCCTTCATGCGCGAACTCGACGGAACCACGCTCGCCGAATGCGCCTACCTGCCGCGTCCCGCACGCCATCCAGCGCGCGCGTCTTGATGATCGCCGAACAGGATCGGTCTGGGAAATCAGGCCTGCAGCACGCGCGCAGCGCTGCGCTTCGAGGGGGCCGCCCGCCTGCCGGATAGACCCGTCAGGCTGTGGCCGTTGAGGTGCTTGCCGTTCAACGCCTTGTCGTTCAACGCCTTGCCGTTCAGAGTCTTGCCATTCAGGGTCTCGCCGCTGGCGAGCTTGCCGTTTGCCGTGGCAGCCTTCTTCGCCTTGGCCTTCCTCTGCTTGGCGCGCTGCTCGGCGACTTTCTCGGCCTCGCGCTTGGCTTTCCGCTCGGCCTTCTCCTTCAGCCGCAGCTTCTCCGCCCTCGCCTCCGCGCGCTTCTTCTTGCGCTTCTTCTCGCAGGCATCGCACTTGCAGCCGATCGGCTTCAGATAGGCTTTGAAATAGTCGGTTCCGTAGTCGTAGTTGATCTCGTCGCCCGGCTCGATGTCCTTGATGGCGCGGATGAACACCTTGCGCTTGCGCGGCTTGACGTCGGATTCCGCGTTCGGCCGGCAGGCGTGGTTGATGTAGCGGGCGACGTTCTCGCGGATCGAGCCGTCGATGGTCCAGCGGTTGGTGAGCTCGAACAGATATTTGTTCTCGATCGCGTCCTCATCCTTCTTCTTCGAGTCGAGCAGCGGCCCGAAATAGCGGATGATCTTGGTGCCTTTCTTGATCGGCTTGGTGGCGAAAAGGCCGAGGCCGGTACGGGAACGGCCGACGCGATAGGGCTTGTGCGATAATGATGTGGGCATGTCGATCGAGGCTACGGCACGCTGGGTGCACGCGACAGAAGTTGCGAAGTCGCCCTTCTAGGACGATTCCGCGCGCCTGTCAGGTGTTTCCCGCGTGTCTATTGAACCTTCCCCAGATTGCATATGTCAGACACAAAGTAACGTCCGGATCGCAGGTTTCCCCCGATGAAATACCTTGCTTTTGCAACAATCGTTATGGCGCTTGCCGGCGCAAATCCTGGTCAGGCCGGCGCCGAGACGATCAGCAGCAGCTACACCTCGACCGCACCGAAGGCCTGCCGCACGATCGGCAAGCCCAACGAGGAGGACGGCGGCACCACGCGGGTCTGCCCGGGAAAATCCGGCCTTGTGGTGCTGATCAACGAGGGCGATCTGCGCGAAGTGGTCTCGGTCGGCCGAAACCAGGCGGCCGCAGCCAGGGAACCGGCGGCGCAGGCCTGGTTCGGCCCGTTCAGTTCGACCGGCGATACCGTCGAATGGCGTGCAGCCGGCAGCAAACCGTTCGCAATCATCCAGCGCTGGCAGATCGCCGACAACAGCGAGCAGGACAAACGCGGCAGCCCGGTCTCGCGGACGATGCTCGCGGTGACGCGGCTGCCGCCGGGTGATGTCTGTCATGTCGCCTATGTCGACGTCGCCGCCAATCCCAACGCCAACGCGCTGGCGCGGCAGGCCGCCGACGACTTCGCCCGCGATTTCAAATGCGGCACGGACCAGGTGAAGACGATCGGCCAGAGCGGTCGCACCACGGCACTGACGAAACGCTAGGTAGAGCAAGATGAGTTTGGACCGAATCGGTTCGACCACACACGAGGTATGGTGATATCCCAAATTTAGGCCAGTTTTGACCTGACGGCCATCGCGCGATATTTCGGATATTCGGAATATCTAGTTTCGTCGCTATCAACGGATGTTATCGTTTTTCCAAATGACAGTGAGAGCCTATGCTCACCGGTTTCTCGTGGTTGAATTGGTTAGGCAGATTGGCTTTCCGGCAATCTATTTCTTTCGGGAGCAAGCCGAAGCTGGAGGCTTGATGTCTCAGGCGGAGCAGGAGCGCCACCATGGATGTCGGAGATTGGCTGCGAGGCCTCGGTCTCGAACGGTATGAGGTGGCATTCCGCGAGAATGAGATCGATGAGCGAGTTCTACCGAGCCTTACGCAGGAGGACTTGAAAGAACTTGGCGTTGGCCCTGTCGGCCACCGCCGGTTACTCCTTGAAGCTATTGCCGCGCTGCGCACCGACGCGACTGGCAACCCGCCCTCCGCCGACCGGGCGAACACTCCCGATGCTCTTGACCTCCCTCCCGAGGACCGCGCTGAACGTCGCCAAGTCACTGTGATGTTTTCAGACTTGGTCGGATCAACGGCGCTGTCGGCGCGCATGGACCCAGAGGATATGCGGGAAATCATCACCGCCTATCAGGGTGTCGTGGCAGAAACCATAGGTCGTTTCGAAGGCTTCGTTGCAAAGTACATGGGCGACGGGGTGCTTGTGTATTTCGGCTACCCTCACGCCCACGAGGACGACGCCGAGCGGGCCTTGCGTGCGGGGCTGGAATTGGTGGCTGCCGTAAGTGGTCTGAAGACCAACGCTCCGCTAAAAACGCGGGTTGGGATTGCCACTGGACTGGTGGTCGTCGGCGATTTAGTCGGGTCGGGCGCCTCTCAGGAGCAAGCAATCGTCGGCGATACACCGAACCTCGCGGCGCGCCTGCAGGGCGTTGCCGTGCCGAACAGCGTAGTGATTGCCGAGAGTACGCGCAAGCTCGTGGGCAGCTTGTTCGAGCTTGAAGACCTTGGGCCAAAGGAACTCAAGGGTATCACTGGGCCTACCCGAGCATGGGCGGCACTGCGAGCGGCTTCCGTCGAAGGCCGTTTCGAAGCCATGCACGCAAGCGGCGTCACTGACCTCATTGGACGGGAGGAAGAACTCGACTTGCTGCTGCGACGCTGGTCGAAAGCCAAATCAGGCGAGGGACAGGTGGTGTTGCTCTCCGGCGAGGCCGGCATCGGCAAGTCTCGACTGACGGCCGCACTGCTTGAACGTGTGGCTACCGAGCCGCATACGCGCTTGCGCTATTTCTGCTCGCCGCAGCACACACACACCGCCTTTCATCCACTCATCGGCCAGTTCGAACGTGCCGCTGGATTTGCGCATGGCGACTCACCACATTCAAAGCTCGACAAGCTCGATGCGCTGCTGGCGCGGACCTCAACGTCGAAGCAGGACGCAGCACTATTGGGCGAGATGTTGTCGCTTCCCAACGATAGACGCTATCCCATGCTGGAGCTTGCTCCCCAACAGCGCCGACAGAAGACGCTGGAGGCACTCAGTCTGCAACTGGAAACTCTGGCGCGCTTCAACCCGGTGATGATGATTTTTGAGGATGCGCACTGGGCCGACCCCACGAGCCTGGAGGCGTTCGGTCGCACCGTGGACCGGATCGTGACGCTTCCGGTGCTCTTGATTGTGACGTTTCGGCCGGAGTTTGAGGCGCCCTGGGTGGGACAGCCTCACGTAACGACGCTTGCCCTCAACAGGCTGGGACATCGTGACATCGGCAGCATGATTGACCGCGTCATCGGCAACAGCTTGCTCCCGGCAAACATCAGACAAGACATCATCGAGCGCACTGACGGCATTCCATTGTTCGTCGAGGAGATGACAAAGGCGGTGCTTGAGGCCAGGAGCGAGCCAGAAGCGATGCAGATTGCGGCCGCAGTTCCCTCGTTGGCGCCGGCGGTGCCTGCGAGCCTGCATGCTTCCCTGATGGCGCGGCTGGACCGGCTCGGCTCCGCCGCAAAGGAGGTGGCACAGATCGGGGCGGCGATCGGTCGTGAGTTCTCTCATGGGCTGTTGGCGGCCGTGGTGAACAAGCCGGAGGAGGAACTCGCCTCGTCGCTCGACCGTCTGAACCGAGCCGGCTTGCTTTTCCGCAAGGACGTGCCGCCGCATGCGACCTACTTGTTCAAGCACGCCCTGGTGCGAGACGCCGCCTATGGCACCTTGCTGCGCCAGCCGAGACGGGCACTGCACGCTCGTATCGCCGAACGTCTCAACAGCGAGTTCCGTGACATTGCCGAGAACCAGCCGGAGATACTCGCGCGTCACTACACTGAGGCGGGGTTGATCGAAAAAGCCGCCAACCTTTGGGGCAAGGCGGGTTACCGTTCACTGGAGCGCTCGGCGCTCGTGGAAGGAGTAGCGCAGCTAACCCGCGCACTTGATCAGATCGCAGGCTTACCCGGGACGGCGGCGCTGCGCCAAGAGCAAATCAGGCTTCAGGTCGCGCTCGTAACCCCGCTCCTCCATGTGAAAGGCTATGCCGCACCGGAGACCAAGGCGGCGGCGGAACGCGCTCGTCTTTTGATCGAACAGGCTGAAGCACTCGGCAACCCTCCCGAAGACCCACTCATGTTGTTTTCGGCTCTCTACGGGGTGTGGACCGCGAACTATGTGGCATCCAATTGCCATGCCATGCGAGAGCTTTCGGCGGAGTTTCTCGCCCTCGCCGAGAAGCAGGGGACCACGGCTGCGCTCCTGATCGCAAATCGAATCGTAGGAATTTCCTTGGCTTGTACAGGTGATATCGCAGAAGGACGATCACACCTTGATCAGGCGCTTAGGCTTTATGATCCTGACGAGCATCGTTCGCTGGCGGCGCGTTTTGGCGTAGACAGCAGGGTCTCGGTATTGTCGTATCGGTCATGGGCTCTTTGGTTTCTAGGCTATCCGGCGGCGGCCATTGAAGACGCGCACCACGCGATCAAGGATGCGCGTGAGATTGGTCAGGCTGCCACGCTGATTTACGCGTTGGGGCATGCGACGTTCACCTATCTTCATTGCGGAAGCTTCACGAAAGCTAGCGAGGCCATTGATGAACTCGGCGCGCTCGTTGATGAAACAGGTTCTCTCCATTGGAAGCCGCACGAAACGATGAGTCGAGGCTGGCTTTTCGCCGTGACCGGTAAGCCTTCCGATGCAATCCAAATGATTGCCTCTGGGATCACCGCCTACCGATCCACTGGAGCGGAAGTGTGGGTTTCTTTTTACCTGTCATGTCTCGCGAGAGCCCATGCCGAACTTGATCAGCTCAGCGACGCGTCTCACTGCAGCGGGGAAGCCTTCGACGCGGTGAGCGCAACCAATGAACGATGGTGGGAGCCCGAGGTTCACCGCAGTGCAGGGGAAATAGCACTCAGAACTCCGCAGCCAGACGTCGGGAGGGCTGAGGCCTCTTTCAACCTTGCGCTCGGGATTGCCCGATCACAGCAGGCAAAATCGTGGGAGCTACGCGCGGCCATGAGCATGGCGCGGCTCTGGCGCAATCAAGGGAGACGGCAACAAGCTCGCGAACTGCTTGCTCCAGTCTACGGCTGGTTCACCGAGGGGTTTGACACGGTGGATTTGAAACAGGCCAAGGCTCTGCTCGCCGATTTGACGACTTGAACGACTTCCGCACCTAGCCCATCACTAACCTGCATTTCTGATCGCAATGTACTTCCGTTGCCAATGACAACTGTTTTCCGACAAGCATGCCGCGATGAGAAAGCATGACGGATTCGATTTTCCGGATACCCGATTCTCGTGGCAATGGTCGTCACGTCAAAACTGGCCTAAATTTGGGATATCACTATACCCCCTCCCCATCGGGGAGAGGTGAAACTGGCTGTTGATCTAGCTCAACCTAACGGCGGCTGCCGGCGCGCGTTCAACCGCAGCATCGCGGTCAACAGCGTCTCTACCGATGTGCCCTCGGGCGCGCGATCCAGAATCGTCTTGAGGCGTCCGTCGAGCATCAGCATGGTGAAGCCATGCACCAGCGACCAGGCGGACGCGATCGCGGCGGCCTGGTCCAACGTCAGCTGCTCCTTGGAGATCTGCTCGTGCCGGCTGGCCCCGACGCCGCGGGTCAGCCCTGCGAACGAAGCTTCGGATGCCTCGTGCAGCGACGGCCGCGAATGATCGAGCCGCTCGCTGCGGAACATCAGCCCATACATGCCGGGATGCGCCTGCGCATAGGCGACATAGGCCTTGGCGCTCGCCACGCCCTTTTCGGGCGGCGTCGCCGCTGAAGCGTCCGCCGCGGCCATCGCCTGGCCGAATTGCCGGAAACCGATCGCCGCGAGTTCGCTGAGCAATCCGGTCAGATCGCCGAAATGATGCGTGGGCGCGGCGTGCGACACGCCGGCCTCGCGCGCGACCGCACGCAAGGTCAGTCCGGCCAGACCGTCACGCTCGAGCACGCGCTCGGCCGCCTTGAGCAGCGCCTCGTGCAGATCGCCGTGATGATACGGCGCGTCATTGGTCCGGCGCCGCGGTGCCGGACGATCGGTTGCTCGCGCAACCCGGCGGGTCGGAGCCCGTGCAGGGCGAGCCGCCTTGTTTTCCTTGGATAATCTTGCCATCCGGCTGTTATATGTCGCAATTTTTACACTGTAAAGATTTTGCTTGACGATCGAAGGCGTGATCTCTACTGATATCTTTACGATGTAAAGATCATAATGCAGGGAGACGCGGAATGCTCGACCAGGTCACCTCCAACACGGCGCGGACCAATCTGGCGCCGATCCCGTTTGAAGCCGATGCGCCGTTCCTGAAAGTGTCAGGGGAATTGCCGCGCGAGCTGAACGGCACGCTCTACCGCAACGGCCCCAATCCGCAGTTCGAGGTGCCGGGCGCGCACTGGTTCGTCGGCGACGGCATGCTGCATGCCTTTCATCTCGAGAACGGCCGCGCCAGCTACCGCAACCGCTGGGTCCGCACCGCGAAGTGGCAGGCCGAGCACGACGCCGGCCGCGCGCTGTTCGGCGGCTTCGGCCGCAAGCTGCCGGACGCGCCGGAGACGATCACGACCGATGGCTGCGTCGCCAACACCAACATCATCTACCATGGCGGCAAGCTGCTCGCGCTGGTCGAGAGCCATTTGCCGACCGAGATCGAACCCGGCACGCTCAATCGCCTCGGCTATTGCGACTACAAGGGCGCGATCTCCGGTCCCTTCTCCGCGCATCCCAAGATCGACCCGGTCACCGGCGAGATGGTGTTCTTCGGCTACAACGCCGCAGGTCCGCTGACGCCGGCGCTGTCGTACGGAGCGGTGAGTGCGTCCGGCGTGGTGACGCGGTTCGAACGTTTCGAGGCGCCCTATGCCAGCATGGTGCACGACTTCATCGTCACCGAGAACCATGTGCTGTTTCCGATCCTGCCGATCACTGGCAGCATGCAGCGCGCGATGCGCGGCCAGGCGCCCTATGCCTGGGAGCCGGAGAAAGGCGCCTATGTCGGCGTGATGAAGCGCAGCGGCTCGTCGAAGGATATTGTCTGGTTCCGCGCCGAGACCTGCTATGTCTTCCATGTCATGAACGCGTGGGAAGAAGGCAACCGGATCATCGCGGATGTGATGCAGTTCGAGGAAGCGCCGCTGTTCGACCATCCCGACGGCTCGCCGACCGATCCGAAGAAGAACCGCGCGCGCTACTGCCGCTGGACCTTCGACCTTGCCGGCAACACCGACCGCTTTACGCAGACCTATCTCGACGACCTCACCGGCGAATTCCCCCGCGTCGACGATCGCCGCGCCGGACGTGCCAGCAATCACGGCTGGTACGCCTGCGCCAACCCCGACCTGCCGATGTTCGGTGCGCTGTCCGGCATCGTGCATGTCGACGGCCGTGGCAAGCGGCTCGGCCACTATCTCCTGCCCGCCGGCGACACGATCTCCGAGCCGGTCTTTGTCGAGCGCAGTCCTGACGCCGCGGAAGGCGACGGCTGGCTGCTCGCCGTGGTCTGGCGCGCGCGCGAAAACCGCAGCGACCTCGCCGTCTTCAACGCGCAGGATGTCGAGGCGGGCCCGGCGGCGCTGGTGCATCTCGGCCACCGAGTGCCGGATGGCTTCCACGGCAATTGGGTGGGCGCGGAGTAGCAGCCTATCGCCGTTTGCTCCCATTCGGTCGAAGTGTCTCCACACCGTCATGCCCGGCCCCGTGGCCGCCTTCGCTAAAGCTTCGGCGAGCCCGGGACACAGCCCGGCGAAGCCTTGGCGTAGCCGGCTGCCGGGCATCCACGTCTTTGTCGCCGGTTGCACGAAAGCCGTGGATGGCCGGGACAAGCCCGGCCATGACGCAGCAAGAACCAAAGCAACGCCAAACCGGCATATCAATCTGAAAACACTTACCTTTTCATTCGCGCATCACGATTCTGACACTGTAAAGATTTCGCTTGACGCCTCTCCTGCCCGCCTCTAGGGTATCTTTACGGTGTAAAGATTAGCCCTTTGAGGCTCCCAATGACGATCTTCCTGATCCTCGCTCCCTACGGCGCCTTCGCCACGCTGATGCTGCTGACCTCGGCCACGGTGAGCCTGCTCTGCGCCGCGCTGATCTGCCTTGCCGTCATCGCGTTCGATATCGCGCGCGGCCGCAGCATCAAGATCCTCGGCCTCGGCTCGGTGATCGTGTTTACCGCGGTCGGCTTCTATCTCACCTTCGTCGATGCGACGCCGAGCAGCATCGCGGTGAAGATCGCCGTCGATGCCGGCATCCTCGCAGTGTCGTTCGGCTCGATGCTGATAGGACATCCCTTCACGCGGCAATATGCGCTCGAGCAAGTCGATGCCGAGATTGCGAAGCAGCCGGGCTTCCTCCATGCCAACTATCTGATCACCGGAGCCTGGACTGCGGCGACGCTGTTGATGCTGATCGGCAACATCGCGGTGCTCTACGTGCCGGCCCTGCCGCTCTGGACCGGCCTCTTGATCGCCTTCGCCGCACGCAACGCCGCGGTCGGCTTCACCCGCTGGTATCCGCAATATCGCGCGGCCAAGTACGGCACGCCGCCGGCCGGCGCGCTGCCCTCACGCTAGATGCTGCCGCAACTGCTTCACAACGATCATCACGAGGAAACGGACACCACGACGATGAAGAGCGTATTTGCCAGGCTCGCGAGCGACTTCCTCTCCACCATCGTATTCCTGGTGGTCTATCTCGTCACCGACAACGTCCTGATCGCCACTGGCGTTGCGATCGCGGGTGCGATCGCGCAAGTGGTCTATGCGCGCATCAAGGGACAGGCGCTCGGCTACATGACCTGGGCGAGCCTTGGGCTGGTGATCGTGCTGGGCGGCGCGACGCTTCTCACCAACGATCCGCGCTTCGTGCTGGCGAAGCCCGCGATTGGTCACATCGCGATCGGCGCGATCATGCTCAAACGCGGCTGGATGCTGCGCTATCTGCCGCCGATCGTGACCGAGACCATTCCGGAATACGCCACCCTCGCCGGCTACGCCTGGGCCGGGCTGATGTTCATCCTCGCCGCCGGCACGGTCGCGGCGACCGGCGACATGAAGCTGTGGGCGTTCTACGTGTCGGTGGTGCTCGTCGGCGCCAAGATCGCCGCCTTCGCGATCCAGTATGTCGCGTTCCGCTTCCTGATCGGAAACCGGCTGCGCGCCGCAGCCGCGAACTAGGCGTGCGCGGCAAGATGAGCTATACCCGCGCTCGCTCTAAATAACCGAGGGGATACATCAATGGCGGTGGACGGAAACTGGAATCTCACGATGACGACGCCGATGGGCGAGCGCAAGGCGACGCTGTCGCTTTCGAGCTCGGGCGGCACGCTCACCGGCACGCAGGGCGCCGAGGGCAACTCCACCGAAATTTTCGACGGCTCCGTGAACGGCGACGACGTCGCCTGGAAGGTTTCCATCACCAACCCGATGCCGCTGACGCTCGAATTCACCGGCAAGGTCGCCGGCGACGGCATCTCCGGCGAGATGGGCATCGGCCCGATGGGCAGCTTTCCCTTCACCGGCACGCGGGCGTAACGCCGGCCGAACACGCAGGCCGGCGTTATCGCACACTCAGCGACGCACGCCGGCCGGCTCGTTGCGATAGGTCCTCTGCACGACATCGCGTTCAAGCTCGGCGGCTGCCGCGGCGGCCTGATCCGCAGAGGCACGGATGTTGCCGAGGTTCGCCACCGCGGCCGAGGCCATCGCGGCATGAAGGCGCGACATCTCGAACGGCCGGTGCTCCAGCGTCGACGAGACACGCTCCTGCATCGCGGCAAGGTACAAGTCCCGCGTCTTGGGGTTATCGTCGAGGTTCTTGGCGTAGTTCTGGGTACGCCCCTGCGCGCCCTCCAGCTTCAGCTTGACGCGCGTGGAGTCCTTGTCCTCGGCGCTGAGCTGGGCGGTATAGCGGAATAATTCCTCGCCCTTCCTGCGCACGATCCAGACCACTTCGGTATCGCCGTTGTTGCGGACCCCGACGTCGAGCGCCTGGCTCCCGAACACCAGAGGCGGCAGCTCGGCCTTCGCGAGCTGCTGGCGTGCCTGCGCTATCGGCACGCGATAAACAAAGCCGTCGCCGGGCGACAGGGTGAAGTACAAATAGACCACCACGCAGGCCACGAGAAATACACCGAACGAAAAAGGCTTCATCGACAATCTCCCTCACGATGCGGCGCAGGGTCGGCGACAAACCTTAAGGGTCCTTGGCGGAAATCGGTTGCTTTCTTCGCGCACCACAACCAGGCGCGCGGCAGAACGTCGCAGTCGCCGGGTCGTGGTTAATGCAAGCGATACAGGCCGGGGCGCCGGGCGTGACGTTGTCACACTGGATTAGAACCAGATCCGCATCGGCACACCGCACGCGTCGCGTGGTGACGTCCGATCGGGAACGCAGCCGTGAGGTTCGTGCGCGGCAAGTGCCACGGCGCAGGCATCGAGCACGTCGTCGCGCTTCGCGCCGGTGCCGATCCGCGCCTCGGTGAGCCAGCGATCGATCTCGCAAAAGCCCGAGCGCCTGAGCAGCCTGCATCGGAGCGCATCGCCCTCCTCCGATTTCTTGCGCGGCAGCGGCGTGCCGCCGTTCAGCCGCAGGAACACCAGTTCGGGATGCACCTCGCGAATATCGCGCGCAGCGTTGGCGCGGGCGAACGCGTCGACCTCCATGATCTTGGTGCCGAGGTGCCAGAGCTGCCGCGAGACGCGGGTCTGGCCGCGGCGCTGCGCTTCCTCGTTCGCCTGATCGGGATCGCCAAACTCCTGCCACAGCCAGCGCCGCGCGCCGGTGAAGACACGCGAGGTGTGCGGACGCAGCCGCTCGCGGGCCAGACGATCGCAATCGCGCTCGCCGTCATCGGTCATGCCGATCGGAATATCGATCCCGGCACGATCGAACGGACGCGACAGCGCGTCCGCAATGTCGCTGTGAAAGGAAATCGTACGCCGGTCGCCGTCGATGGTGACGGCGACCCAGCCCTTGGAGAATCCGTCGAGGCCTGTCGCCCTCAACCCAGATTCAATTCCTTGAAGAAGTCGTTGCCCTTGTCATCGATGATGATGAAGGCCGGGAAGTCGACCACCTCGATGCGCCAGATCGCTTCCATGCCGAGCTCGGGATACTCGACCACCTCGACCTTCTTGATGCAGTGCTCGGCGAGGTTCGCCGCAGCACCACCGATCGAGCCGAGATAGAAGCCGCCATGCTTCTTGCAGGCCTCGCGCACCGCGACCGCGCGGTTGCCCTTGGCGACCATCACCATCGAGCCGCCGGCGGCCTGGAACTGGTCGACGAAGGAATCCATGCGGCCTGCGGTGGTCGGGCCGAACGCGCCGGAGGCGTAGCCGTCGGGTGTCTTGGCGGGACCGGCGTAGTACACCGGGTGGTTCTTGAAATAATCCGGCAGCGGCTCGCCCTTCTCCAGCCGCTCGCGCAGCTTGGCGTGCGCGGAGTCGCGCGCGACGATCATGGTGCCGGTCATCGAGACGCGGGTCTTGATCGGGTATTGCGACATCGTCGCGAGGATTTCCTTCATCGGCTTGTTGAGGTCGATCTTGACAACCTCGCCACCGAGCGACTGCTCGACCGCGGGCAGGTACTGCGCCGGATTGTGCTCGAGCTCCTCGAGATAGACGCCGTCCTTGGTGATCTTGCCGAGCACCTGGCGATCGGCCGAGCAGGACACGCCGAGCCCGATCGGCAGCGAGGCGCCATGGCGCGGCATGCGGATCACGCGGACGTCGTGGCAGAAATACTTGCCGCCGAACTGCGCGCCCACACCGAGCGACTGCGTCATCTTGAGGATTTCCTGCTCCATCTCGAGATCGCGGAACGCATTGCCGTCAGGCGAGCCGTGGGTCGGCAGCGCATCGAGATAGCGCGCTGAGGCGAGCTTCACGGTCTTCATGCAGAGCTCGGCCGAGGTGCCGCCGATCACGATCGCGAGGTGATACGGCGGGCACGCCGCGGTGCCGAGCGTCAGCACCTTCTCCTTCAGGAACGCCAGCAACCGGTCCTTGGTCAGCACCGAGGGCGTTGCCTGGAACAGGAAGCTCTTGTTGGCACTTCCACCGCCCTTGGCCATGAACATGAACTTGTAGGCGTCGTCGCCCTCGGCGTAGATCTCGCACTGCGCCGGCATGTTGTTGGCGGTGTTCTTCTCCTCATACATCGACAGCGGCGCCACCTGCGAGTAGCGCAGATTGCGGCGCAGATAGGCGTCGCGCGCGCCTTCGGAGAGCGCGGCCTCGTCGTCGCCGTCGGTGATGACGTTGCAGCCCTTCTTGCCCATGATGATCGCGGTGCCGGTGTCCTGGCACATCGGCAGCACGCCGCCGGCGGCGATGTTGGCGTTCTTCAGGAAGTCGAAGGCGACGAACTTGTCGTTGTCGCTGGCTTCCTTGTCCTCGAGGATCGAGCGCAGCTGCTTCAGATGCCCCGGCCGCAGATAGTGGTTGATGTCGCCGAAGGCGGCTTCGGAGAGCGCCCGAAGCGCCTCGCGCGACACCACCAGCATGTCCTTGCCCAGCACCTTCTCGACCCGGACGCCCTCGCTCGTCACCTTCTTGTAGGGCGTGGTGTCGGCACCCAACGGGAACAAGGGCGTGTGCTTGTAGGGCGGAACGGGCTTCTGCTGGTCGGGAAAGGCTGAGGGGGCGTTCATGAGCTGCTCGTCGGTTTCGAAAGGCCGGTCCGGCCGCGAGGCCGCCGGCAATGTAGAGCCGTTCTAAGCCTTTTTCGGACAAAGGAAAGGGAAGCCGGCCGCCTTCCAGCCATGCGCCGGACCGGCAATCCACGTGCTAGGTTTCATCCCGCCGTAATCTCGGGTGCCACAACGCCGAGCAGCTCGGAAAACCGCCAAGGAAGCCATCAGGAGCCCTTCATGAAATCAGCGCTTTTCATCCCGTTTACGGCGCTGGCCTTGTTGATCGCGCTCCCGAGTGGCGCCGATGCGGCTCGTCTCGGCAGGCCGTGCGGCGGCCTTGGCGGCCTGCAATGCAGCCGCGGCGGCCAGTTCTGCCAGTTCAAACAAGGGCAATGCGGCCGCGCCGATCAGACCGGCACCTGCGCGTTCCAGCCGACAATCTGCAACAAGATCTTCAAGCCGGTGTGCGGCTGCGACGGCAAGACCTACGGCAACGACTGCGAGCGCCGCGCCGCCGGCGCCTCCAAGGCGCAGGACGGAAAGTGCGCATCCTGACGGGCGGGCGATATTGACGCGCTGCGCGGGAGCCTGCATGTAGCTTCGCGTATTTTCATACCGCGGGGGTATTTCGTGACAGCACCGTTGCGCCGACGTTTGCCTTTCGGCATCCGCTCCACTCTGCCGGCTGCGCTGATCGCGCTGGCGACCGCCTTGACGGCCGCGCCCGCTCATGCCGATCCCTGCGTGGACATCGCCAAGCAGCTCGCCGGCCAGATCGACGGGCTGAAGGTCAACTTCAGCGCCGCCAACATCACATACCTCACACATCCGGCCGCGAAGGAATTGTCGCTCGGCTGCCGCGGCAAGGACTATTCGATCGAGCTCTATGCCAAGACCGATCGCAAGATGAAGCCGGAGTTCTTCAACCTGGTCGGCTCCGCCACGGCATTGATCTTCACCGTGCCGAAGGACGACGCCGTGACCGGCACCTCGCGCTGCCTGAAGCGCATGGGCATCCTGCGCGGCAACACCATCACGATGCGCTATCGCCGCCTCAATCTGGAATGCACGCGCAACAGGACCGACGCCTCAATCACGGTTCGTCGCGGCAACAACGAGTGAGCCGTCAAGCTTCCGCGGTGACCCGCCCGATCGCGTCGACGATCTTGCCCCATCCCGGGCTCATCATGTCGAATGCAAAGCGGTTGCCCGGGAATACGAAGCCGTCATGCACCATGCGGACGAGCGTGCCGCCCTCGACCGGCGTCAGCGTCCAGGTGACAACGGAATCGAGCTTGGAGCCGTAGTCCGGATTGGTGTCGGCTCCGCCCTTCCAAGAGTAGCGCAGCAAACGCGGCGGATCGCAATCCAGCACCTGACAGTGCACGACGCCGTCCCAATCGCCCATCGGCTTGGTGCGAAAATTGAACCGATGGCCGACGGCGGCAACGAAATCGTTCGGCATCAGCCATTTCATCAGCAAGTCGCTCGTGGTCAGCGTCCGCCAGATCCTGTCGGCGGCATAGGGCAGCACCTTCTCGACCGTGATCGCGTGCGTCTCACCCATCACTCACTCTCCTTCAACAATTTCTCGAGATTGGCGAAGCGCTCGGCCCAGAACGTCTCGTAGTGGCCGAGCCAGTCGATCAGCGGGCCGAGCCCCTTCGGCGCGACGCGGTAGTGGATGTGCCGGCCCTCGCGCCGCTCGGCGACGAGCCCGGCATCGCGCAGCGCGCGCAGATGCTGCGACACCGCCGGCTGCGACACCTTCGAGCCCTGCACCAGCCCGGTTGCGGCGATCTCGCCTTCGCGGATGATCCGCTCGAACACCGCGCGCCGCGTCGGGTCTGCGAGGGTCTTGAGCACATTGGTCAGCTGCATGGCGGCGGTCATGACAATATATAAGCAATTACTTATACGATTGTCAATGCAGATGCGATGCGGCCGCGACGCAGGAACACCTCACCCGCTCCGAAAGTTGATGATCGCGGCCGCATGCTTGCTGGAAAAACAGTGCGATAATCCCCGTCGGAATCACGGAGCCGCCCATGATCGCAAAGCTCCTTCTGCAAAACACCTTCTTCGTCCTCGCCATGGCCGCGCTGCTGTTTGCCTTCGCCGGCACGCTGCACTGGCCCGGCGCGTGGGCCTATCTGATCGCCTCGGCGCTGATCGGCCCGGCCTGCGGACTGTGGCTCGCCAAGGTCGATCCCGGCCTCTTGGCCGAGCGCATGCGTCTCACCGCGCGCGAGGGCCAGCCGCCCGAAGACAAGCGCTTCATGCTGGTGTTCCTGGTCATTGCCGTGCTGTGGTTCGTCGCGATGGGCCTCGATCGCCGCTTCGGCGGTGCCAACGCGGGCGTGGCGCTGATCGTGCTCGGCCTTGTGCTGTATCTGGTCTCGACCGTGCTGATCCTGTGGGTGTTCCGCACCAATTCGTTCGCGGCGCCCGTTGTGAAGGTGCAGACCGAGCGCGATCATCACGTGATCTCGAGTGGTCCCTACGCGCTGGTGCGCCATCCGATGTATTCGAGCGTGATGCTGTTCTTCATCGCCGTGCCGCTGATGCTCGGCTCCTGGTGGGGCCTTGCCTTCGTGCCGGTGTTCTTTGCGATGTTTGCGTTCCGCACCGGGATCGAGGAGCGCACGCTGGTGGCGGGATTGTCAGGCTATGCCGATTATGCCGCGCGGGTGCGCTATCGCCTCGTGCCGGGATTGTGGTGAGGAACCATCATGGCTGAGAGCAAGACCTATACCGGCGGCTGCCATTGCGGCCAGGTCCGCTTCGAATGCACCACCGACATGGCGATGGTGACGGCCTGCAACTGTTCGATCTGCACCAAGAAGGGCCTGCACTTCGTGTTCATGCCGCCAATGAGCTTCCAGCTTCGCGCCGGCGCCGAGAACCTGAGGGAATATCTGTTCAACCGCCATGCGATCCGCCACCAGCTCTGCGTCGACTGCGGCGTCGACGTATTCGCACGCGGCAAGAAGCCCGACGGCACCGACATCGTGGCGCTCAATGTCAGCTGCATCGACGGCATCGATCTATCGAAGATCACGATGACGCCGGTGGACGGGAAGAGCCGGTAGCGCTCTCCCTTCGTCATGCCCGGGCTTGCCCCGGGCATCCATCATCTGGAGTCAAAGACATGGATGGCCGGGTCGAGCCCGGCCATGACGAGGCAACGAGCCCGAGCACCGGCGCCTACAAATCCAGCGCCTTGTAGCGCCGGAAGATCCCCTCCTCGTTGAACGGAATCCGCCGTTCGCTTGCCAGATACGCCTTGATGTTCGGCCGCTCGGCGATGCGATCGCGCAGCGCGATCAGGCGGGGCACCTTCTTCTCGAACGCGGCCATGCGCTTCGGAAAGGCGTAGCGCAGGCCTTCCACGATCTGGAACAGCGACAGGTCGACGTAGGTTAGCCTGCGTCCAGTGACGAAGGTGCCGCCATTCGCCGCGACCAGATCCTCGAAATAGCCGAGATATTTCGGCACCCGCGACGCCCAGAACTCCTCGGTGCGCTTCTTCGCCGGTGCCTTCTGGTCCTCGTAATACAGCGACGGGCCGAGCGGATGATGGGTGTCGTGAATCTCCAGCACGAAATCCGCGATCGTTAGCTGAAGCTGGTGCACCCAGAGCTTTCCAGCCTCCGCCTTCGGCGCCAGGCCGTGGCGGGCGCCGAGATAGAGCAGGATGTTGGCGGTCTGCCCGATCACGAGACTGCCGGCCTTGAGGAACGGCGGCGCAAATGGCGGCGTGCCCTTGTGCGCGTCCATCATCTTCATCATGGCGCCGGTGCCGCCCTTGCCGCGCGCAACGTCCGTGTATCCAGCGCCGGCATCCTCGAGCGCGAGGCGGACATATTCGCCGCGGCCCTGGATCATTGGCCAGTAGTAAAGCTGATAGTGCATGCACTTACCTCCGAAAACTCCGCAAGCGTCGTCGCTCTTCACCGCGATCGTAGCCGCGCCGCGGTCAGATCGTCCATCGCGCACCGGCCGCCTGTCCGAACCGCGCAGGGACTGCTAAGGTTCCAGCGTCGAATCTTCGATGAAGGATCATCTTATGGCGGAAAATAAGAAGAAGCGGGGCGCACAGGATCGCGCCCTGATCGCGTTGAGCGAGTCCTACGAAGTTGCGTACTGGTCCAAGAAGTTCAAGGTCACGCCGGCGAAGCTGAAAGCCGCCGTCAAGAAGGTCGGGCATTCCGCCAAGAAGGTGGAAGCCTATTTCAAGGAGCAGCGGCACAAGGCCGCCGACCGCGCACGGATCGCGATCAGCCAACCCTACGAAGTCCGTTACTGGTCGACAAAGTTCAAGGTGACGCCTGCCCGGCTCAAGACGGCGGTCGCCGCCGTCGGACATTCCTCGAAGAAGGTCGAGGCCTATTTCGCGGCCAAGAAGAAGGCCGCGAAGAAAAAGAAGACGGGCAAGAAGGCGGTCGAGAAGACCGTCAAGCGCAAGAAGAGCTAAGCGCGCGCCCCCCGTCATTGCGAGCGGAGCGAAGCAATCCATTTTTCCGCATATGCGGCGCGATGGATTGCTTCGTCGCTTAAGCGCAAAATTGCTTTGCAATTTTGTCGTGAGCTCCTCGCAATGACGAGGCAGATGCGTGCTCCGCGCTCCCCCTCAGTTCGCCGCGAAGCAATACAGCAAGCCGTCGCCGCCGGTGCTCTTCAGATCGGCCTGCGAGCAGCCGCCATCCGGGCCGCGCGAGGGATGCGACATGTTCCAGGATTTTGACGGCTCGTCGTCGCGCAGGCCCTTGCGGTCGAAATGCCCGACCATGGCGGCGCCCTGCGTGCTGCTCGTCCAGTTCTTGCACGTGCGGTCCTCACCGGCCGCAAACGCCGTCCCGTCCGCCTGCGATCCCGTCAGGATGTCGTGACGGTTCGGCGTGTCGCCGGCACCGTTGACGACCTCGCCCTTCTCGGACAGAGCGGTCTGCTTGGTGAGATTGTTGCCGGCGCTGTGCAGATCGGCGACGTCCTTGGCGACCACGACGCCCTTCACGTTCTTCCACGGCCCGTTGCCGATCCGATCGCGCGCATTCACCGCGGGCTTGCCGTCGGCCGCCTGGGTCGAGAGATAGGCACGCCACGTCTTCGGCGCGCCGAAGCCCGCGGCCTGCGCCAGGGTCTGGCAATGATTGTCGGCGCCGGCGAGCCCGCCGAGATTGCCGCCATTGCCGATGCCGTTGCTGGTCACGAAGAAGCTGGTGTCGGCGGTCTGCGCCGCAGCGGGCGCGGTCATCACCACGAATGCAAGACAGGCGGGAACCGCGAACTGCGCAACGATCTTCATCTCATCCTCCCGATGGTTGTTATGGTCCGCTGACATCAACCCGCGGCGTGTCCGGATATTCCGGCGCGACGCCGTGCCAATGCAGCGCGCAAAACAAAGGCGCCGCGGACCAGGCCGCGGCGCCTTGTAACACTCATATCAGGCAATCGATCAGTTGGTCTGCTGGATCGCCGAGAGCTCCCAATTGCCGCCGCGCTGGCGCACGAAGGTCCAGACCTCGGTGACCTCCTCCGGCTGTCCGTTGCCGCTGACCACGCGGCCGGTGCCGCGCTCGAGCATGGTGTCGACCAGCGAGTAGCGCATCGCGACCGTCGCGTATTCGCTGTCGCCTTCGCGCCAGGCCTCCGCCAGATCGCCCTGCAAGAGCTTTACATTGGTCACCTTGTTGGTGACGTTGCGCGCCTTGTTCTCCTCAAGATCCCTAGAGAAGTACGACACCATCTCAGGCGTCGCGAGCGTGTGCAGCTTCGCGATGTCCTCGTTGGACCACGCGGTCTGGATGTCGCCGAGCAGCCGCTCGAACGTCTCGTAGTCGCCAGGCGCGATCTCGACCGGCGCGTTCGATCCGCCGCCGAGGCCAAAGCCGAAGCCCGAGCGGGCGTTCGCCTGCGGGCCGGGGCCGACGTCGGGGCCACCCGCATAGGCGGCGGCCGGTGCATTGCGGCGCTGCCACCACGACATCGCGAGCCGGACCACGAGCACGATCAGGCCGATCTGCAGCAGCAGGCCGAGCATCGACGACAGGCCGCCGAGACCCGAGAACAGGCCGCCGCCGAACAGCATGCCGAACAGGCCGGCGCCAAGGAAGCCCGCGGCCAGGCCGCCGAGCAGACCACGGCCCATGCCGCCGCGGCCGAACAGGCCGCCGGAATTCGCCGCCGCCGGCGAGCCCATGTTCGGGCTACCAGGCTGGCTGAAGGTACGGTTCATCGGCGCAACCGAGCCCGGCGCGGTGCTGGTCGAGGGCGGCGCCGAGAATGTTCGCGAGCCGCGCGAGCCGCCACCGCCAACGCGGGCGTCGGCCGCCGAAACGGTCATCATCACGGGCAGCGCCAGCGCCATCGCGACGGCGATCGCCCGAACAATTCCACGCGTGCGTTGCGAGAAATTCATGTTGGTTTCCTCAAAGGATTCCCCGGCATGGGGAAACGCCGCTAAGATGGGCAGGGCCTGATAAAAGTGAAGCGGGAAACGGGAACCGCGGCTGCGGCCCTCGGTCGCGGTGATGTGACACTATGGTCCTTGTGGATGCGACGGCGCGTCCTACCGCGAGATGAGGCCCGGTTTCAACCGGAACAGCATCCGTCCGGAACCTCGCCAGCAAGGGCAAAACCGCGGGGAAACCCGCCGCGCGGCTAATTCGCCGTCATGGTTTCCTTCACCGCAGCCACCAGTTGCGTCAGCGTGAAAGGCTTCGGCAGGAATGCAAACTGCTGGTTCTCCGGCAGGCTCTTCTCGAACGCGTCCTCGGCATAACCGGAGACGAAGATGATCTTGAGCTCGGCATTGCGGCTGCGCATTTCCTTCAGCAGCGTCGGCCCGTCCATCTCCGGCATCACGACGTCGGAGACCACGAGATCGACGGCGCCGTTCTTCTCCTCGAACGCCTCCAGCGCCTCGACGCCATTGGCGGCCTCGATCACGCTGTAGCCGCGCGAACGCAGGCCGCGCGCATTGAGCGAGCGCAGACCGTCCTCGTCCTCGACCAGCAGGATGGTGCCCTGCCCGGTGAGATCCGGCTTCGGCTTGGCAGCTTCCGCCGCGGCCGCGGCGTCCTTTGCGGCGCCGTTGCCGGCCTGCGTTTCAGGCGCGATCTCCTGCTCCTGGCGATGCCGCGGCAGATAGATCCGGAACGTGGTGCCGCCGCCCGGCACGGAATCGACATAGACGAAGCCGCCGGTCTGCTTGACGATGCCGTAGACCGTGGACAGGCCGAGCCCGGTGCCCTTGCCGACCTCCTTGGTCGAGAAGAACGGCTCGAAGATCTTGTCGATGATCTCGTGCGGAATGCCGGTGCCGGTGTCCGAGATCTCGATCTTCACATAGTCGGCCGCCGGCATGCCCTTGTTGGCGAGCTGGGCGGCCTCCTCGGTCGGCACGTTGGCGGTGCGGATGATCAGCTTGCCGCCGTCGGGCATCGCATCGCGCGCGTTCACCGCGAGATTGACCACCACCTGCTCGAACTGCGAGACGTCGACCTTCACCGGCCACAGGTCGCGGCCATGCACGAGGTCGAGCTTGACCTTCTCGCCGATCAGCCGGCGCAGCAGCATGGTGAGATCGCTCAATGCGTCGCCGAGATCGAGCACCTGCGGCCGCAGCGTCTGGCGGCGCGAGAACGCCAGGAGCTGCCGCACCAGCGTCGCGGCGCGGGTGGCGTTCTGCTTGATCTGCATGATGTCCTGGAACGACGGGTCGGTCGGCTTGTGCGCGTTCAGCAGGAAGTCGTTCGCCATCATGATGGCCGACAGCACGTTGTTGAAGTCGTGCGCGATGCCGCCGGCGAGCTGGCCGACCATCTCCATCTTCTGCGACTGGTTGATCTGGTTTTCCAGCGCGCGACGCTCGGTGATCTCGAGCATGTAGACGATCGCGGTCTCGGCGTCGCGCTCGTCCTTCTCGATGGTCGTGACGAAGAACTGGGCAAAGCGCTCCTTGGGCCCGTCGAGCATCACCTCGACCGGCGCGATGTCGCCCTGCCCCTCGGCAGCCTGGTTGATCGCGGCGATCAGGAGGCCACGGTCGCGCGGATTGACCGCGCGGAAAATCGACTTGGCCGCGCCGCCGTCGCCGTTCAGCCCCTGCGCCAGCTTGGCGTAGCGCGCATTGGCGCCGACCACATTGCCGCCGCGGTCGACGGTCGCGATCGCCATCGGCGTATGGTCGAAGAAGCGCATGAAGCGCACCTCGGCGGCGCGCTCCGGATCGGAATGCTCGTCGCGGGCGCGGCTGATCACCAGCGTGCGCGAGGCGCCCGCCGCGCCGTCGGCGCCGAAGGCGAGCTTGTGATAGAGCCGCACCGGCACGGTCTTGCCGCCGCGCATGCGCAGGTCGATATCGAACACCTCGGTCTTGACCTCGCCGGGCACCGCCGCAATCGAGGTCAGGAGCGCCGCGCCGTCGCCCGAGACGATATCGGTCAGCTTCAGCCCGCCCGACCCGATCTCGGCCAGGTCATAGTCCAGCCAATTGGCCAGCGTGGCGTTGACATAGGCGATCTCGCCGGCCGGATTGACCGAGAAGAAGCCGCATGGCGCGTGATCGAGATATTCGATCGCGTGCCGCAGTTCCTGGAACACGTCTTCCTGGCGCTCACGGTCGCGGGTGATGTCGGCGATCGACCACACCGCATATCTGGCGTCGCGCTTGCCCTCGCCGAGCGGACGGACCCGCAGCCGCAGCCAACGGCCCTGCCCGGCTTCGCGCCCGGCGACGCGGACCTCCTCCTGCTGCCGCTTGCCCTCGCGCGCCGCCTTCAGGAGGCGGAACACCGCCTCAGACACGTCGGGGTTGCCGATGAAGACACGCTCGACGGGACGGACGTCCTGCGGGCCGGCCGCGCCGGTCAGCGTCAGATAGGCGGCATTGGAATAGACCACGTGGCCGCGGGAGTCGGTGACCACGAGCCCTTCCTGGGCCTGGTCGGCGATCCGTGCCATCACGGGATCGTCGGTGGCGCGGTCGGAGAAGCGGATGATGCCGGCGGCCAGCGCGAACAGGTTGAACAGGCCGACGGTGGCGAGCAGCGCCAGCACGGCGAGGATATAGGGCTGCGCCTGGGTGCGGCCGATGGTCATCAGCCAGACTGCCACAGCGACGATGCCGATGGCGATCAGGACCACCAGCAGGATGCTGCCGCTCCGCCGCGCTGGCCCGTGGGCCACGAACGGCTCGGTCACGGGAGGATCGTTGCTATCGGCGGTCATCTGGAGAGACATGGCTCGTCTGCATCACGAAGGCGACCGGCCGGCCACCTTGCTCCTGAGTGCCTGAATCGGACCCGAAAACGCAAGTCCATCAGGCGGCGATTTCGCAAGTTACGCGCATTTCAAGCGGTTTTCCGCCCCTTAGTGCCGCAGGCCGGACAGCCCGCGCCTCAGCCGCATCACGTAACCGATGATTTCGGCAACCGCATGATAGTGCTCGACCGGGATTTCCTTGTCGATGTCGACGGTCGCATAGAGCGCCCTGGCCAGTGGCACGTTCTCCACGATCGGAATGTCGTGCTCCTTGGCGATCTCCCTGATCCTGAAAGCGAGGACGTCGACGCCCTTGGCGACGCAGATCGGCGCCGACATGCTGCGGTCATAGGCCAGCGCGACCGAATAGTGGGTCGGGTTGGTGATGATCACCGAGGCCTTCGGAACCTGGGCCATCATGCGCTTCTTGGCGCGCTGCACCCGCAACTGCTTGATCCTGCCCTTGACGTGCGGGTCGCCTTCCGACTGCTTGAACTCCTCTTTCATCTCCTGCAGCGACATCTTGTGACGCTCGTACCAGGTACGGTACTGGAAGAAGTAATCGGCGATCGCAACCACGGCCAGGATCGCGACCACCGCCGCCAGCAGGTGCACCGTCATGCCGGTGATGGCGGGCAACAGCTCGGCCGGATCGACCCGCAGGAACGATTCCATCCGCATCCGGTCCGGCCACAGCACCATGACCATCACGGCGCCGAGCGCGATCAGCTTGAACAGGCCTTTCAGGAAGTTCGCCACCGCCTGCTTGCCGAACAGCCGCTTGAAGCCGGCCGCCGGCGAGATCTTAGAGAATTTCGGTTTCAGCTGCTCGCCCGACCACACCAGCTGATGCTGGATCATGTTGCCGGCAACCGCGGCCAGCGCCAGCATCAGGAACGGCACGCCGATCGCGGCGACCACGGCGTAGCCGAGCGTCTGGGTCAGTTGAAGCAGGCCGGCACCGTCGGTGCGGATCATCCATGAATTGGCGATCAAGTTGCGTAACGGCATCAAGATGCCGCTGCCGATCGAGCCTGAGAAGGTCGACAGCACCAGCGTGGCGCCGGCGATCACGAACCAGGTGTTGACCTCCTGGCTCTTGACGACGTCGCCTTTCTCAAGGGCTTCGTCGAGACGTTTTTGCGTAGGGTCTTCTGTTTTGTCTTCGGTATCGTCGGCCATAGGCTCTCCCCTAGTTCATCGGAGCGAGCTGGCGCATGACGCCGAGGAAGTAGTCGAGATAGGTGTTCATCATAGCGGCGAGCACGACGCCGAAGATCAGGAAGCCGATCATGATCGAGAGCGGCACGCCGACGAAGTAGACCTGCATCTGCGGCATCAGCCGCGCCAGCACGCCGAGCCCGATGTTGAAGACGAGGCCGAACACCAGGAACGGCGCCGACAATTGCAGGCCGATCTTGAAGGCCGCGGAGAAGGCTGAGGTCGCAAGGGCTGCGACGTCGCCGGTCGGCATGATCTCGCCCGGCGAGAAGATGCGGTAGCTCTCGCTCAGCGCCGCGATGACCAGATAGTGGCTGTCGGTGGCAAACAGCAGCGTCAGGCCGAGGATGGTGAGGAAGTTGCCGACGATCTGGCCCTGCTGGCCCTGGGTCGGATCGACGGCGGTGACGAAGCCGAGGCCGAGCTGCTGCGCGATCACGGAGCCCGCGACGTTGAGCGCCGACAGCGTCACCCGCGCGGTCGCGCCAAGCACGATGCCGATGATGAGCTCATGCACCATCAGGACGCCGAGCGAGGATATCGACGTCAGATCGACGTGATAGGCGTTGCGATGCAGGGGCAGGATGATCAGCGTCAGCAGCAGCGCGATCGACAGCTTGACGCGCGCCGGGATGTTGCTTTCGCCGAAACCGGGCAGCAGCATCACCATCGCGCCCACGCGCGCGAAGACCAGCACGAAGATTGCGGCCAGCGCCGGCAGCAGGGAGACATCGATGCGCATGACCGCGGCATTAGTGCATCAACCGCCGATGATTCGCGACGAAATCCGCATCATGTGGCTGCTGAGCGAATCTGCCATGAACGGCAGCGCCAGCAGCAATGTGACAAAGATCGCGAGGATCTTCGGCACGAAGACCAGCGTCTGTTCCTGGATCTGGGTCAGCGCCTGGAACAGCGACACCACGACGCCGACCACGAGGCCGACCACCATCAAGGGCGATGACACGATCACGATGGTCCAGATCGCATCGCGCGCCACGTCGAGAGTTTCAGGACCGGTCATTGTTGTTCTCGCTGTTGGTTGTCTTGCACTGTCGTTCCGGGGCGATGCAAAGCATCGAACCCGGAGCCTCGAGATCCCGGGTTCGATGCTACGCATCGCCCCGGGATGACGTCGCAAGCGACGTCAAATCGGCATCTTCATGATGTCTTCGTAGGCCTGGATCACGCGGTCGCGGACTGAGACCAGCGTCGAGACCGCAACGTCGGTGTCGGCGACCGCCGTCACCACGTCCATCACGTTCGCCTTGCCCGAGGCCATCGCCATGGTCTGCGCATCGGACTTCTTGCCGGCTTCCAGCACGCTGCCGACGGAGTCCTTGAGCAGCGCGCTGAAGGACGGACCGGTGACGGCCTGCGCG
Source organism: Bradyrhizobium mercantei (assembly GCF_001982635.1). GTDB lineage: Bacteria > Pseudomonadota > Alphaproteobacteria > Rhizobiales > Xanthobacteraceae > Bradyrhizobium > Bradyrhizobium mercantei. The sequence continues at coordinate 1,182,774 of NZ_MKFI01000001.1, forward strand.
CCGGCCTTCTCGGCGCCGCCGCGCTCCATCATCTTTGCGAGGCTGGCGTAGGCGTTGGCGGCAACTGTCGGTGTAGCCATGAGTTACGTTCCCTGTTCTTGTTGCGTCAGGACTTGAGGATGTCGAGCGTGCGCTGGATCATCCGCCGCGTCGCGCTGATGATGTTGAGGTTCGCCTCGTAGGAGCGCTGGGCGTCGCGCATATCGGTCATTTCGACCATCGAATTGACGTTCGGATATTTGACGTTGCCGGAGGCGTCGGCCGCCGGATTGCCCGGCTCGTGCTTGACGCGGAATGACGACTGGTCGGGGCGGATCCGGCCGAGCGTCACGACCTGGGCGTCGAGCGTGCGATCGAGCGCTGACGAAAAGGTCGGCACCTTGCGGCGGTAGGGATCGCCGCCCGCGGTCTGCGCTGTCGAATCAGCGTTGGCGATATTTTCCGAGATCACCCGCATCCGTCCCGCCTGGGCGCGCAGGCCCGAGGTCGCGATGCTCATCGAGCGGGCGAAATCGCTTGTTCCATCTGCCATGGGATCCTCCTGCCGCCGCCGTTAGGTGGCCTAGCCCTTGCCGATCGCGGTTTTCAGCAGATGCAGGCTCTTGCTGTAGAGCGAGGTGACCGCCGCGAAGTCCATCTGGTTGGCCGACACCTTCATCATCTGCTCCTCGAGATTGACCGCGTTGCCGGCCGGCCGGGTCTGGAACCCGCTCTTGCCGCGGTCATTGTCGAATGTGTCTGCCGCGCCGGAGGCCGCCATGTGGGTGGCGCTGGTCTGCATCATCGGCAGCGTCCCCATGCCGCCGCCCACCGTCGTGCCAGCCCGGTCGAACTTCGGCTCGACCAGGTCGTGCGGCCGGAAGTTCGGCGTATCGGAATTGGAAATGTTCTCGGCGAGCACCCGCTGGCGCTCCTGATGCCACTGCATCTTGGTGCGCAACGCCGACAGGATCGGGAGATCGTTCATGGCCATCGCCGCGGCTCCGTTAACCTCTGGGCTCTTCCGAGGTAGGCAGAATTTGCCCGGTGTATGGTTAACGGATGGTTAAAATGCCGGACGGATCCGTGGAGAACGCCGCAACTGCGGCCTGCGAGCGCATTTTCGCCACGAATGCTGCGTTAACCAGCACAAACCAAGACAGCGTGGGGCGCTGAGAAGTCGTTTTGGGACAAGCGATTCTTGGTTTATTAATAGAACACTCGGCTGCAAGCCGCTGGGAATTAAGAAATAAGGCGAATCTCGGGCGCGATTCGCTGCGCAAACCGCACCTATCAATCCGCGCTCGTTGATGGCGGAAGCTGAGGAAGGCCAAGATGGCCGGGGACTCCAATATGCAGGTCATTACATTCGTCTTGGCGTTCGTCGTCGTGCTGGCGCTGATCGGCGTCACCGCATGGCTCGTTCGCCGCTTCGCCGGAAACCGGCTCGGGGCCAACGCCAACCGCGGACGCATGCCGCGTCTGGCGGTGATCGATGCGGCCGCCGTCGACGGCCGCCGCCGCCTGGTGCTGGTCCGCCGAGACAACATCGAGCATCTCCTGATGATCGGCGGCCCCACCGACATCGTCGTCGAGCCGAACATCGTCCGCGCCATGCCCGGCCGCGATCAGATGTCGACCCGTCCCGCGGTCGCCCCCGAGGCTGCGCTGCCGCGCGCCGCGCCGCTCCCGGATACGGCCTGGAACGAGAGCGAAGCCGCCCGCGCCGAGAATTTCGACCTTCCCGAGCCGGAGCTGCCGCCGCGCCCGGCGCGCCCCTCCTTCGCCGACGAACTGCGCCGGCCCCCGCCGCCGCTCGCCGAGCGTCGTAGCGATCCGCTCACGGGCTTCACGCCCGAGCGCGGCGAGCCGCGGCCCGATCCGATGCCGCCGCGTCTGCCGCCGCGCTCCGAGCCCGTCGTCCCGCGTCCGCCGCGCGCTGCCGAGCCGCCGAAAGCGCCGCCGCCGCTGCGCGCGCCCGAGCGCGCCGTGACACCGCCGCCTCCGCCTCCCCCTGCGCCGCCGCCGGTCGCAACGCAGGCACCTCCGGCCGCGCCGCCGCCGGCCTCGAACGCCGATGCCAATCTCGCCGAGATGGCGCAGCGGCTCGAGGCGGCACTGCGCCGTCCGACCGGCCCCGGTGAGACCGTCGCGCCGCCGGTTGCCCCCGAGGCACCACCGGTTCGTGCACCGCGCAGCGAGCAGCCCACCCCGCCCGCCGGCGGACAGAAGACCGGTTTCGAGAATCTCGAGGACGAGATGGCCTCGCTGCTCGGCCGACCGAAGAACCCTTCGTGAGGTTCTGGGCAGTCCCGCGTAGAGTTTTTTTCATCGCTGTCCTGATCGCCGCCGGATCCTTCGCCGATCCGGCGATGGCGCAGGACATCTCCATCAATCTCGGCGGCGGCAATGGCGGCGTGACCGAGCGCGCGATCCAGCTGATCGCGCTGCTCACGGTGTTGTCGATCGCGCCGTCGATCCTGGTCATGATGACGTCGTTCACGCGCATCGTGGTCGTGCTGTCGCTGCTGCGCACCGCGCTCGGCACCGCGACCGCGCCGCCGAACTCGGTGATGATCGCGCTGGCGATGTTCCTCACCGCCTTCGTGATGGGGCCGGTGCTGCAGAAATCCTATGACGACGGCATCAAGCCCTTGGTCGCCAACCAGATCGGCGTCGAGGAGGCGTTGCAGCGCGCCTCGGTGCCGCTGCGCGGCTTCATGCAGAAGAACGTCCGCGAGAAGGACCTGAAGCTGTTCATGGACCTCTCGGGCGAGCCGCCGCCGGCGACGCCGGAGGAGATGTCGCTGCGCATCCTGGTGCCGGCCTTCATGATCTCGGAATTGAAGCGCGCCTTCGAGATCGGCTTCCTGTTATTCCTGCCGTTCCTGATCATCGACCTCGTGGTCGCCTCGGTCCTGATGTCGATGGGCATGATGATGCTGCCGCCGGTCGTGGTCTCGCTGCCGTTCAAGCTGATCTTCTTCGTCCTGGTCGACGGCTGGGCGCTGGTCGCCGGCAGCCTGGTGCAGAGTTACGGAGGGTAGCCCCGCGAAACATTCATGGCCCGTCAGCTGGATCGGCCGTGCCGTTGCACTATCATGCGCGGCACCGCATCCAGGGAGCCGTGCCGTGCAGCAGCCATTCGACCGCGCCGCAGAAGATCTCGGCAACGCCATCCATCTCGAACATGTCAATGTGCAGGTGCCGGACCAGCGCCTCGCCACGCTGTTCTACGTCGCGGGCATCGGGCTGACCCGCGATCCCTATCTGATGGTCTCGGACAGCAACATGTGGGTGAATGCCGGCCGTAGCCAGTTTCATCTGCCGAGCGGCAGACCACAGGTGCTGCGCGGCCATACCGGCATCGTGATCGCCGGACGGCAGGCCCTGCTCGCGCGGCTCGCCGCGGTTGCGCCCAAGCTCGAGGGCACCGCGTTCGGCTATCGCGAGCACAATGATCACGTCGAGGCGATTTGCCCGTGGGGCAATCGGCTGCGCTGCTACGAGCCGGACGCCGAGCGGTTCGGGCGCATCGCGCTCGGCATGCCCTATGTCGAATTCGCCGTACCGCGTGGCACCGCCGAGGCGATCAGCCGGTTCTATCCGGAGATCATGGGCATTCCCGCGAGCGTCGACGGCGGTGTCGCGCGCGCAAAGGTCGGCAAGGATCAGTATCTGCAATTCCGCGAGACAGATCAGGCGCAGGGCGAGTTCGACGGCCATCACGTCCAGATCTACATCACGGACTTCTCGGGCCCCTACAGGCGGCTGCGCGAGCGCAATCTGGTCTCGCGCGAGGACAATCAGTACCAGTACCGCTTCTGCGACATCGTCGATCCCGCCAATGGCCGGCATCTGTTCACCGTCGAGCACGAGGTGCGCAGCGCCACTCATCCGATGTATCTGCGGCCCCTGGCCAACCGCAATCCTGACCAGACCAACCGCATCTTCGCCAACGGCTACGATCAGGCACCATGGGCGATGGGGCCAGACCAGTATGACGGCTAAGCGCTCACACTTCCGCATCGCGCCATCATCCGCAAATTCCAGCAACGAGACGACATGCTTCCCTCCCAGCGCCATCTGTTCGAGATCCCCCGCGAGGTCTGCTATCTGAATTCGGCCTCCTACAGCCCGCTGCCACTCAAGACGCTCGACGCCGGCCGCATGGCGGTCGCGCGCAAGGGCCAGCCCTGGACCATCGATGCCGGTTTCGCCGGCCGCCAGCATGAGCGCGCCCGCACCGCGGCCGCTCGCCTGATCAATGCCGATGCAAACGACGTCGCGCTGATCCCGGCAATCAGCTACGGCGTCGCGACAATCGCGAAAGCGCTGACCATTCCGCGCGGCACCCGTGTCGTCGTGCTGGAGAACGATCACTCCTCGCCGGTGCTGGAATGGCATGCCCGCGCCGAGGCGCAGGGTTTTGTCGTCGACACCGTGCGCCAGCCCGCCGATGGCGACTGGACGTCCGCGGTGCTCGCAACCATCGAGCGGGCGGGCGCGCCGCCGGTCGCCCTCGCCTCGATCTCCTCGGTGCACTGGTCAGACGGCGGCATGATCGACGTCGACAGGGTGCAGGCCGTGCTGCGCCAACAGGGCGCGATGTTCGTCATCGACGCGACCCAGAGCGCCGGTGTCGTGGCGATGGACGTGACAAAGCTCGATCCGGATGCCGTGATCTTTCCGACCTACAAATGGCTGATCGGCCCCTACGGCCGCGCCTTCCTCTACGTTGCAAAACGCCACCAGAACGGCGTGCCGCTGGAGCAGACCTCGGCCGGCCGCCGCAATGTGAACTCCGAGAACCCGGTCTATTTCGGCGACCTCGCCTATGTCGACAACGCGCGCCGCTACGACATGGGCGAGCGCGATCATTTCATTACACTGGAGATGGCATCGATCGGCATGGAGATGATGGCGGAATGGGGCGCCGCTGCCGTCAGCGCGCGGCTCGCGATGCTCAACGCGCGGATCGCCGACGGCGTGCACGACCTCGGATTCGACGTGCTGGCCTCGAGCGTGCGCGCGCCGCACATCCTGAGCCTCGGCATGGCCGGCGGCATCCCGAAGGAACTGATCGCACAGCTTGCCGCCGAGAACATCCACGTGGCGCTGCGGCTCGGCCGGATGCGGATCTCGCCGCACGTCTTCAACGACGAGGCCGATGTCGACCGCCTCGTCGCTGTGTTGACGAAAACGCCGCGCGGTTAGCTCCGTTTGCGCCCGAGTGCCACGACGCTGAACAGCTCGATCGCAAGTGCGACGGCGACTCCGGCCGCGCCGATCACGAACAGCAGCGCATAGTTGCCGCCGCTCTGCGCGAACAGCCAGGACAGGCCGTAGGCGCCCGCCGCCTGGAACAGCGCGAAGGTCGTGGTCGCCTGCGCCCAGGCCGAGCGCTGGCTCGCCGCCGAATGCGGGATCAGCTCGTGGATGCGGCCGATCACCAGCGGCACGATGCCGGGCGTGAAGCCGCCGACAATCAGGCTCGACACGATCAGCGCAACGGGCGTGGTCGTCACGGCGGGCAGCGCGACCGCAACCGCCTCGATCAGGAACGCCACGCGAAGCGCCGCGGCGAAGCCGGCGCGGTCGGCGAGATGTCCCGACAACAGCGGGCCGACCACGGCGCCGATGCCGTACAGCACCCAGTAATAGGAGCCCGCCGCGATCCCCTGCCCCAAGCCGCGGGCGACGAAATCGACCAGGAACACCATGTGCGGCACCAGCGCCAGCGCGTTGAGGCCATATTCCACGCACAGCGCGATCACCAGCGGCGAGCGCACCCCGTGCGACGCGTTGCGCTGCTCGGCCGCATTATGTGCAGCAGGTGCGTCCGCCGGCCACGCCTTCCAGCTGATCAAGGTCAGCACCGCCGACAGCACGCCAAGGCCATACCAGGCCTGCTTGACGCCCTGTTGCAGCAGCAGCGGCACCAGCGTGCCGGATGCTGCTACGCCGAGGCCAACGCCGGCGAAGATCACGCCGCCGATCAAACCGCGCTTGTGTGGGGCCGTGTGCGGCAGGATCGCGGTCGCCGCCAGCACCATGATCACGCCGCCACTGATGCCGGCGAGGAAGCGGAAGCCGAAGAACCAGATGAAGGAGATCGGCACCGCGCAGGCAAAGCAGGTGATCGCGGCCAACGCCATCATGCCGCGCAGCGCCCATACCGAGCCGATCCGCGCGCCGAGGTCGCGGGCGATCAGCGCGCCGGCGAGATATCCGGCGAGGTTGGCCGCACCGAGATAAACCGCTTCCGCCGGCGTGAACCAGTTTGCGGCGATCAACGCCGGGATCAGCGGCGTATAGGCAAAGCGCGCCAGACCGAGCCCGACCAGCGAGGCACACAAGCCCGCCGTCGCGGAAATCCACGGCGGCTTGCCCGCATCGCGATGCGGCCCGGCGTGATGGCGCCGGTCATGATCGACATTGGCTGACATGGACATGGCGTAGGCCCTCCGGCCGTTCGTGAAAAATGATTAGTTGCGATCGCAGCAATCGCTCCTAGCGATCACGGCTCACCTCTCCCGATCGGGAGAGGTGCAGGGTTCGGTCTGGCGAAAGCCATCAGCGGGAAGAAGCCGCCGTAGCGAGCTTCTTGCGATATTCGAGCGCGGGCAGTCCGCCCCAGCCCCAATTGTCGGTGTCGACTTCCTCGATGACGACGAAGGTCGATTCCAAGGGCTTGCCGAGCACGTCGCGCAGCAGCTCGCTGGCGCCCTTGATCAGCGCTGCCTTCTGTTCCGGTGTGGTGGACGACGCCCCCGGCGCCGTCCCCTCACGCGTGACCTGGATGGTGACGATAGGCATGACACACTCCGGATCATGCTGGCTTCAGTGACCGGCGCTCTGGCCGCCGTCGACGTGCAGGATCTCGCCGGTGACGAAGCCCGCACCTTCGAGGAACAGCACGGCGTCGGCGATGTCCTTCATCTCGCCCATCCGGCCGACCGGATGCAGCTTGGCGAGGTAGTCGTGCGTCTCGGGCGCGTGCATCGGGGTCTTGATCACGCCCGGCGCCACCGCGTTAACGCGGATGCCCTTGGCGGCGTACTCGATCGCGAGCGACTTGGTCGCGGCGGCGAGACCGCCCTTGGTCAGCGAGGCCAGCACCGAGGGAACGTTGCTGTTGGCGTGATCGACGAGGCTGGTCGTGATCTGCACGATGTGCCCGGATCCCTGCTTCACCATCTCCTTGGCGACGCGGCGGGTGATGTAGAAGAAGCCGTTGAGATTGGTCGCCAGCACTGCGGCATAGTCCTGGTCCGTATGGTCGGTGAACGGCTTGGCGACGAAGATGCCGGCATTGTTGACCAGCGTGTCGATGCGGCCGAAGCGCCCAAGCGCCTGCTTGACGATACGCTCGGCAACCTCGGGATCGCCGATGTCGCCCGGCACCGCCAGAACATCCGGGTCCGACGACGGCTTGATGTTGCGGGAGTTGGCGACGACGCGCCAGTTGCGGTCGCGATAACCCTTCAGGATCGCCTCGCCGAGGCCCTGCGACGCACCGGTGATGATGGCAACCTTCTGCTCTGCACCCATGATTTCTCTCCATCCGTTGCTGAAGCGACCCAGCGCCGCTTCGATGGAGACGAACCTAGATACATCCGCATTCCGCGCGAATGCCCGCTATTCGGCAGACACTCTTCCGCGGCGCGAACGACTGAGCAGCATCGGGAAATCAGCGAACCGGTTTGGCTTCATCGCGGTTTGGCTCCGGCCTTGCTGGCCTCGCGCGACAACCGCTCGAAATAGCGCTTCAGCCGCGGCGCCGCGAAGTCGACGAAGGCGCGCACCTTCGGAACGTCGAAGCGGCCCTGCGGCGCCAAGAGATGCACCGGTAGCGGTGGATGCTCGTCCTTGGCCAGCAATATCCGCAGCCGCCCGTCGCGGATTTCCTCGGCGATGTGATACGAGAACAGCCGCGTGATGCCGTGGCCTTCGCTGGCCGAGGCAACCGCCGCCCGCACCGTGTTGACCACCAGCCGCGGCGTGAACTGGACCGCGCGCGCGACCTTCGACCTCGCAGCCGGCGGAAAGCTCCAGGAGTCGAGCCCGAAATGCGTCATCGCGATGATCTGGTGCTTCGCCAGATCGACCGGCTCGCCGATCACGGGATGCCCCGCGAGATAGCCGGGCGACGCCGCGACCACGCGGCGCACCTCGCCGAGCTTGATCGCGATGAAATTGGAATCGGCGAGATGGGCGATGCGCAGCGCAACGTCGATGCCCTCGTCGATCAGATTGACGGTGCGATCGAGCATCACGAGCCGCACCGTCACCGCCGGATAGTCCGTCATGAAGGCGTCGAGCACCGGCCGCAGCACATCCTCACCCACGACGATGGGCGCGGTGATGGTCAGCGTGCCGCGCGGCGCGGCTCGCTCGCCGCCGGCCGAGATGTCGGCCTCCTCGAGCTCGCTCAGGATGCGGCGGCATGCCGCGGCGTAACGCTGGCCGGCATCGCTCAGCTTCAGCGATCGCGTGGTGCGATGAAGCAGCTCGGCGCCGACGTGATGCTCAAGGAATGCGATCGCCCGGCTGACCGCCGCCGGCGAGCGCCGCAGTTTCCGTCCCGCGCCGGCAAGGCTGCCCTCGTCGACCGCCGCGACGAACACCTTCATGGCGTCGATGCGATCCATCGATCCCCCCGCTTCGCAGCCGCTGCTAAAGCACGATGAGATTGAGTTGAATTGTCATCGCGCTTTAGCTCATTGTTTGAGCATGATCTCCGCGCAAACGCCTCGCGTTTGTCGCGCCGGAAAACCGCTTCGCACTTTTCCGGATCATGCTTACTCCTTCACGTCATACTGCTTGCTGAGATGATCGCCGATCTGCACCAGCATCGCGACGCATTCGGGATAGCCGGGCCTTGCCGCCGTCGCCTCGTTGGCGCTGGCGCGGAATTCCCAGCTGTCGCCGTCGCGCAGCACGGAGATGTCCATGCCGTCGGGGCAGTCGGCATGCACCTTCAACTCCGCGCGCGCCATCGCGACGAGTTCGGCTTCGGTCTTGATCGGCTTGCTCATGTAACGACGTCCTCCCGGCTGGCGACATCAGCCATGGTTGCCGATTTGATGGGCGTCTGTCGAGAGGACGCTCACGATCACGCGCTCTTGCAATTGACAAATCGGACGGCCCCGGCGAACATTTGGCCGGGTCGATACCACCTGCCGCTTGCACCCCGCCCGGGGACGGTGAATGTATCAAGCCGATTTCAGGCTTCCTTTGCCCGCACGAACGGGTCAGCAATGCAAGCCCCTGACGCTTTCCGTTCGTCGATGCAAAGGTTGATCCATGCGCGACTTTCGTGATGCCAAGGCCATGGCGCAGACGCTGCGCGAAGCCCTCGGTGCCAAATCGATCCCCCTCACCCACAGCGACAGCCTGGAGCTGATCGCCAAACTGTTCGGCCAGCGTGACTGGAACACGCTGGCGGCGCGAATCCAGGCGGCCGGCGGAGTGCCCGACGTGCCGCCCTCCGCTCCGCAATCACCGCCGGATGCCGTGCGGCACGAGATCGCGGTCGCGACGGCGGTGCTCGACGGCTATGCCGGATTCTATCAGCTCAGCGAGCAGTCCATCTTTACGGTCACCCGCGAGGAGCAGCACCTGGTGATGCAGCTGACCGGACAGCCCTCCGTTCCGTTCTTTGCCGAAGGCCAAACCGAATTCTTCGCCAGGCTCGTCGACGCACAGGTCAGCTTCGTCGCCGGACCGGACGGACGGGCAACGTCGCTGCTCTTGCATCAAAACGGCAGGGACATGCGGATGATGCGGGTCGATGCCGCAAAGGCAAAGGAAGTAGCCGATCGAATTGCCGAGAGGATGAAGAGCCAAACCGCGACGCCGGGAACCGAAGCTGCGCTCCGCCATCTTATCGCAGGAATCGTATCGGGACATCCGAACTACGACGCTATGAGCCCAGGGCTCGCCGCCGCAACGCGTGAGCAACTGCCCAGCCTGCAACTCAGCCTGGGCGATCTCGGCGCGATCGAGTCCACTCGCTTCCTCGGTGTCGGTGCTCAGGGCGAGGACGTCTACAGCGTGAGGCACGAGAACGGAGCATCGCATTGGCGCATTGCGCTCGATACGAAGGGAATCGTTTCGACCGCGTGGGTATCGCCCGGGCCGTAGGCCCTGCGCGGCTAGCTAGGGCGTCGCGCTGGCGCGGCGCTCACCCTTGATGGCCGGCAGCGCGCTCACCGGTGCGACCTTCGGCTTGTCGGGCACCGATCCGGTCGAGACCGGATCGGGCAGCGGTGCACGCGCGGTGGCGTCGGGGAAGCGGGTCTTCATCTCGCGGATGAAGCCGTCGAGCGTGTCGACGCTGGCGGCCATCCGCGCGATCTGGGCGAATTCCGCACTCGAGGTCGCGACCGGCTTGCTCGCGGCGTCGAATGCCAGCTTGTCGGCATCGCCGGACATCAGCGGCGCGTATTTCTCGCGGAACCGGGACAGCCCGATGGCGTCCTCGGCGAGCGCGTAGCCGACCACGGCGCGGATGACGTCGGCCTTCTCGCTCGGATTGAGCGGGGTGAAGTCGCGCCAGCGGTCGCCGTAATAGAGCTCGATCTGTTCGGAGGCTTCGCGCCAGTGCCGCGACGCCCAGTAGATGTCCGAACGCAGCCGGATCGCCTCGCGGCCGGTGATGTTCGAGATGATGTCGAGCGCGAGGTCGTGGCGGCCGACGTCGCTCTGCGCGCGCGCCTCGAGCAGCAGCCGCTGCTGGCGCAATTCGCCGGAGAGGTCGGCGATCCGGGTCGAGCGCAGCGCACCGATGGCGCGGTCGGGCTTGCGGTTCATCAGATAGACCATCGCAAGCCGCGCGGCGACCTGGGCGCGCGCCGCGCCTTCGAGCCGCTTGTCGACCTGGTATTGCAGCAGGTCGGCGGCCTGATCGAGCAGATCGACGCCGACGAGGCGGTCGGCGAGCCGGCGGATCATCTCGTCGCCGCGGCGGCCGATCGGCGTCAGCTCGCGATATTCGTAGAAGGTGCCGAGCGCATCGATCGGCGCCATCTCGTCGCCCTTGGGGCCGAGATAGAGCTGCACGAACAGCGCCGAGGCGGCATCCTGCGCCTGGCGCGATTCCGGCGCGTTCGGCTGCAGCCGGGTCGCGGCACGCGTCACCGCGAAGGCGTCGGCATAGCGCGCGGTCTCGGCGTAGATCTTCGACAGCATGTAGAGCGTCTTCAGCTCGATGTTGTCGCCGCGCCACAGCATCGACAGCAGCTCGAGCTCCTTCAGTACGTCGTCGCGGCCGATCTCGCCGCGCTTCTGCTTCAGCAGCGTCTCCAGCAGCTTGCCTTCGGCAGCGGCCTGGCGGTCGGCCGAATTGGCGGCGAAGCGGTAGGCGTCAAGCGCGTCCTTTTCCTGGCCGAGCGCTTCGGCGAGCCGGCCGCGCAGCACCGCAATCGCGGGCTTGAGCGTATCGGGAACGCCGACCACATCGAGATCGCTCTTGCGCCGCGCGGCGCCGGCATAGTCCTTGACCTCGAGCGAGGCCTTCATCGAATCCATGGTGACGATGCGCTGCAGGTCGGGCGGCAGCGTCGCGACCGCGAATTCGGCGTTCTTGAATTTCTCGCGCGCCTCTGCCCATTTGCCTTCGCGGGCGAAGGCGAGCCCCTTCCACAATTGGGAATCGTAGCCGTTGCCGATCACGGAATTGGCGAGATCCTTCAGACCCTGCGCCGGGTGGCCGATCAGGATGCTGGCGACCGCGTGCACCATCACCACCGACGCCGTCTCGCTGCCGCGCTTGCTCTCGGACAGGATCAGATTGGCGACGCCATGGGCTTCCTGGTACATGCCGCGCGCCATGTAGAAATCGGCGAGATCGAGCCGCGCCTGCGGCAGCTGCTCGGCATTGGCCGTCGACGCCGCGCCAATCAGGCCGTCGAGCTGTTTCAGGAAGTTTTCCGACTGGTTCTTGCGCCACTCGTCCGGATCGAACAGCGGCTTCACCGCCGCAGTCGCGCGCTCGGCGGCGACGTCGGCCGACGACAGCGTCAGGCCGCCGGGCCGACCCAGCATCACCTTGTCGGCGCCGACCTCCGCCTTGACGTCGTCGGCGTTCGGATGAACCACGACGCCGTGGATCGATTCCAATAGCGAGAGCTCGACGAAATCCTGCCGCTTGATGATGCCGCGGGTCGGCGGCGGCGCGGTCACGATCCAGAGCGTATCGCCGGCGTCGGGATCGACCAGTTTGTGCAGCTGGCCGGGATTGGCGAGCGGCACGCTGACATTGGCGAGCGAGGGCTCGCTGATATTGCGCACCACCGACAACGGCAGCGGCGGCTTCTGCACCCGGTCGGCAAAGGTCAGCGTCCAGCTCACGCCGCGCGAGCGGTCGTCGCTTTCGAGCGACGGCATCTGCGGCCGGTTGAGGCGGAAGCGCACCGCCTGGCCCTTCTCCAGCGCGATCCGGCTGACGTCTGAGATCAGCGAGCCGCCCTTGGCGCGGATCGGATCGACGTCGATCGCCTCAGGCGTGTCGAACACCAGCCACACCGTGTCGGCACGGCGGAACAGCGCCGCCGGCGTCGCAGCGGGGAACGAGAACGTCACACGCAGCCCGTCGCTGTCGCGCTGGGCGTCGACCGCAGACTTGGCGCTAGCGCGGGCCTCGGCAGGCGCAGATGGTGCCGCAGCGGGCTTCGGTGCTTCCACCGCCGGCGCGGCCGCGACGGCGGGCACAGGCTTCGGCGTCTCGCTGACGGGCGCCTTGCCTTGCTCCGCCGCAGAAGGGGCGCTGCCCTCGCGCGTTGCAGCGGGTGCAGCGGCGCTCTCGACGTCGGCTGCCGGTGCAGCCGCGATCTTCGGCAGCTCTGAATTGGGCAGCTCTGATCTCGGCTGCTCCGTTTTCGCGGGCATGGTGACCGGTTGTTCGCCCGTGCCCTGCTCGGATTTGGCCGGCTCGGATTGCGGCGGCTCGGACTTGGCAGGCTCGGACTTGGTTTGTTCGGGCTTGATCTCGATCTTGGCCTGTTGCGCGATGCTTTCCGATGTCACCGGCGCGATCGCGGCGGCGCCCTTCTTGCCGCGCGGCGTCGGCAGCAGCGAGCTCGGCGAGGGTTTGGCGGCCTGCTGCTGCTCGTTCTGCTGGAAGGCGACATCGACGATGTAGTTCTTCTCGTCGCGGAACGAATGCACGTCGACATCGCCAATCAAGGTCACGTCGACCGCTGACGTATCCGTGTCGGCGCGCGCACTGATCGACGCGACGTTCGGCGGCGCGGCGACCTTGGCATCGGCGAGGTCAAAGCTCAGGACCGAGTTGAAGGACAGCGTCAGCTTCTGCTCGTTCAGCACCGAGGAGACGCTGACCCCGTCGGGGACCTCGAACACGAACCGGACAAAGGTGGGCTGCACCAGCGCACGAACGCGGATCGGCGGTTTCTTCTTGGCGGCATCGGCGGCGCGCTGGATACGCAGCAGACGCTCGGCGGCGCGGGCGCGTTCCGCCAGTTCGCGGATCACCTCCTGCGGCAGCGACGGCGGCGGGCCGGTCCAGCCGTCGGGCAGGAAGTCAACGAAGATGCGCTCGCCGGCAGTCATGGTGTTGATGGTGACACGGCGCGCCAGTGACAGGCGGATCGCCGAACCATCCGGATCGCGGCGCGCGGCGCCGACATAATCTGGCACCGCATCCGACAATTTCTCGACGGGAATATCGACCGGACGCTTGAAGCGGATCACGATGATCGAGCCGGCGGTCATCACCTCCGACTCGACCTCCTCCTTCGTTTTCAGCACCAGTCTTGCGTAGCCGTTCGCGGCCGAGAACGTCGCCTCACCCGGCACCGCCTCTTCGGCACGCGCCGCGGTCGAACAGCCGAGCGCCGTGAGAACAAGGCCGGTGGCGAGCAGGCACAGGCGCGCGGTCCGCGCCCAGGCGCGGCCTAGCGACCATGTTCCAGCGGCAGCCGTTCGCGCCATCTCGAAACGTCTTCTCGGGACCTCAGCCACACCAGCGCGAAGCGCCCTCGCCCACGCATCCTGATCTTGGATCGAGCGGCGTTAAGGAGCTGTTAACGTCAACGGATTGCGAACACGGAGGCTACGTCATGTTGTGTGGGTCCGTCATTCCGGGGCGCGCCTCCTGGCGCGAGCCCGCAATGACGATCGTGAAGGGCCAACGGCCCCTCAATTCGTCTTCGGCGCGAGCATCTTGCCTTCGATCTTGGGGAGATCGTCTGATGATGCCGACTTGTCGCCGCTGGCTCTGCGGGCGAGCTCGACCGTGAGCCGTTCGGCGGCCTCGGGCTGCATCAGGCCGAGGATGTCGGACATCTTGCGCGGCTGGATCTGCGAGGCGATCTGGTAGAGCACGCCCATCTCGAGGCGATCGAACACCTTGGCGGCGTCCTTCGGCTTCATGTTCTCGTACATGGTGACGATGCCCTTGAAGCGGGCGGCCTCGGCTTCCGCCTTGGCCGCGGCGTCGGCATTCGCCTTGGCATCATTGGCCTTGGCTTCCTCGACCTTGGCCTCGATGCGCTTCTCGGCGGCCTTCAACAGGCTCTCGCGGATCTCGACCTCGCGCGCGCGTGTCTCGAGCTCCTGGCGGCGCGACTGCAACCGCTCCAGGATCGCGCGCTCCGAGGCTGACACCGGCGCGGGCGCATCCAGATTGACCACGACGCCGTCGGGCTTCGACGGCTCGGCGGCCGGTGCGGCCGGCTTCGGCGCCTCGTCCTTCTTGTCGTCCTTCCTGGCTTCCTTGTGCTCGACCGATCCCGTGATGTCGCCGGGATCGGCCTTGATCTTGCTGTCGGCCACCGGCTTGCCGCCGCCGGGGAAGTTGAAATTCTGCTGCGCCCAGGACGGACCGGCCGGACCGGCCGGCGGCGTATCGTCGGCGAACACGTAACCGCCATCGAGCACGAGGCCCGCGACCTTCAGCACCATCAGGCCGAAGATCGCGACCAGCACCACAGGCATCACTCTGATGTCACGAAGCAACTTCATGCAGCGAGGCCGCCGGCCCTCCTGCGCTCGGTGAAGGCTTCAGCCGCCGCGGCAACCGCGCGCGCGGCCGAAACCCTGGGTGCCGGCGCAGCAGCAGCGGGCGCTGCCGCCTGTGCCGGTGCGTGCGCGGGCTCCGGCGGCCGTGCGGCCAGCGCGATCTTGGACAGGCGGCGCACCACGTGATCGCCTTCGGCGAGCTGGTTCTTCAGCTGCGCCGACATCTGCGTCGCCGCGTCGAGCTGGTTGCCGAGGTTCTCGTTGACGTCACGCACCGCGTGCTTCAACCCGCCGATCGCCCGCTCGGCGATCTCGGTCGCGGTGATCAATTCGGCGATCGTCGCCTTCAGCGAATGCTCGTCCGCCTTCAGCCGCTGCAGCCGCTTGTTGAGCAGCCAGCAATAGCCGATCGTCAGCATCAGCAGCACGGCCACCAGACTCTCGATTGCTAGTCCAAGCACATGACTCATGGTGCCTCCATCATTTTGGTCCGCTCGTCCGCCTTCTCGAACATCGCGAAGGTGGTTTGGGGTTTACGCAAGTTCTTGGTGACGCGGATCGCGACGCGGTCGCCGACGCGGCCCATGCGGCCTTCCGTCAGGGTGACGTTGCCGCAACGCACCGAGACCAGCGCGTCGGAGCGGATGTCCAGCGGCAGCGTGTCGCCGACCTTGAGCTTCATCAGCTCCTTCAGCGGGATGTCGGCCTCGTACAGCACCGCATCGACCGAGATCTCGGCCTGCGCCACCTCGGTCGCGAAATGGCCTTCCCAGATCGGGTCGCGGCCGAATTTTTCGCCCATGAACATCTGCAACAGCACGTTGCGGATCGGTTCGATGGTGGCGTAGGGCAGCAGCAATTCGACATTGCCGCCGCGGTCTTCCATGTCGATGCGCAGCCGCACCAGGATCGCGGCGTTGGCCGGGCGAGAGATCGCGGCAAAGCGCGGATTGGTCTCGAGCCGGTCGATCGTGAAGGTTACCGGCGACAGCGGCCGGAACGCTTGCTCGGCATCCGACAGCACCACTTCGACCAGCCGCTTCACGAGGTTGGTCTCGATCGTGGTGTAGGGCCGGCCCTCGATCTTGAGCTGGGTCTGGCCACGGCGGCCGCCGAGCAGCACGTCGATCATCGAATAGATCAGGTTGGAGTCGACCATGGCGAGGCCGAAATTCTCCCACTCCTCCGCCTTGAACACCGAGAGCACCGCCGGCAGCGGGATCGAGTTCATGTAGTCGCCGAAGCGCACCGAGGTGATGCGGTCGAGCGAGACTTCGACGTTGTCGGAGGTGAAATTGCGCAGCGATGTCGTCATCAACCGCACCAGGCGGTCGAACACGATCTCGAGCATCGGCAGACGCTCGTAGGACACCATCGCCGAATCGATGATGGCGCGGATGCCGGAATGATCGTCGAGGCTGACGTCGCCGACCGTGAAGCCGAGGAGATTGTCGATCTCCTCCTGCGACAGCACGCGCTCGCCATTGGTCTTGCCGCCGAAGTCGCGGCTGCCGTCCTCGACCATGGCGGCCCATTGCAGCGCCATGTTCTCGGTGAGTTCGTTCTTGGCAGCTTCCGCCGCGGCGGCCGCGGGATCCTCGGAATCGAGCGAGGCTTCCCATTGGGCCGCAATGGCGTCCTGGTCCATCTGGTCGTTGCCGGCCATGGCTTTACATCCACCCCGTCACTGGATCACGACTTCCTTGAACAGCACCGCGTTCACCTGGTTGGGCGCCAGCGCGAGGTTGACGCGCTTGGTCAGTTCCTCCTTGAGGCGGAACAGGCCGGCCGAGCCGTTGAGATCGCTCGGGCGCAGTTCGCGCATATAGGTCTGGAACAGGTCGGTGACGCGCGGCAGCGAAGGCTTGATCGCCTCGGCCTGCTTCTCTTCCTTGACCTCGAGCACGAGCTTCAGCTTGAGATATTGCACCCGCTCGCCGGGCGCCCCGACCAGGTTGACCAGCATGTCGGGGATGTCGACGAAGCTCGGCGGCTTCAGCGGCGGCGCTTCGGCGTGCTGCTCCTCGCCGTGGCCGCGCATGAAGAAGAACCAGCCGCCCGCGCCCGCGCCGAGCACGACGAGGAAGCCGACGACGGCAATGATCAGCTTGAGCTTGCCCTTCTTCGGAGCGGCCGCGCCCTCGCCGCTTTCCGTCTTTTCCTCGTCCGCCATCGTCCGCTCGCTTCAACCTGAAGGATGCGAACGCGATTTGCCCCAGCTTTGGCTTGAAGACGCGATACAAAGGCCGCCGGCGCACACGCGCCCCAATGCCGGCAACACTGGGGTCATAATGGTTAACGGAAGCTTAGGATTTACCTTCGACTAGGAAAAAACTGCCGGGCAAACATGGTCAACAAGACCTTTCTGCCGCCCCGCGACGCCCCTGGATAAACACCTAAGCCATTCAAATATCTGAATATTCAAAGTTGGCACGGCTTTCGCTGAGAGGGTGGCGTGACCCGAGGGTTTGGGAGAACCCAATGGTTACCGACGGTCCGGCGTGAAGGTTTGGGAGAACCTCTGCTTCGGATCACCTCACAGGGGAGAACCACCGATGCAGAATACGCTTCTGGTCGGACTATCGAAGCAGATGGTGCTGGAACGGCAGATGGATGTCGTTTCCAACAACATCGCGAACATGAACACCAACGGCTACAAGGCCGACCGGTCGCTGTTTGAGGAATATCTGTCCTCGAACGCGCATGAGGACAATTTCGCGGCTCGCGACCGCCGCGTCTCGTTCGTGCAGGACCGTGCGACCTTCCACGACTTCTCGCAGGGTCCGACCGAAGAGACCAAGAACCCGCTCGACGTCGCGATCGACGGCAACGCCTTCCTGGTGGTGCAGACGCCCGGCGGCGAGCGCTACACCCGCGAAGGCAATCTGGCGATCAACAATCGCGGCCAGTTGGTCACCGCATCGGGCTACCAGGTGCTCGGCACCTCCGGCCCGATCACGTTCCAGCAGACCGACCACGACGTCAACATCGCGCCCGACGGCAACATCTCGGTGCTCGAGGGCACGTCCCGCCTCGACTCGATCCGCGGCAAGCTGCGCCTGGTCTCGTTCGCGCAGGCCCAGCGCCTGCTCAAGGAAGGCTCCAACCTCTACGCGCCCGGCGAGGGCGCGCAGGCGCTGCCGGACACCAAGGCCCAGATCCGCCAGGGCTTCATCGAGAAGTCGAACGTCAATTCCGTCGTCGAGATGAGCCGCATGATCGAGATCACGCGGACCTACACCCAAATCGCCTCGCTGCTGCAGCAGCAGAGCGACCTGCACAAATCGGCGATCGAGAAGCTCGCCGACGTGCCGAACTGATCCGGGGGACTGACCGATGCGCGCACTTTATACAGCTGCGACCGGAATGGCGGCACAGGAACTCTCCGTTCAGGTGATCTCCAACAACATCGCGAACCTGCGCACCACCGGCTACAAGAAGCAACGCGCCGCGTTCCAGGACCTGATCTACGACCACGTGCGCCGCGTCGGCGCGCAGGCTTCCGACCAGAACACCATAATGCCGATGGGCATCGACCTCGGCGGCGGCGTCAAGACCGTCGGCACACCGCGGATGATGACCCAGGGCACGCTGTCGCCGACCGGCAACGATCTCGACATCGCGATCCGCGGCGAAGGCTTCTTCAAGATCCTGATGCCGGACGGCACCTTTACCTACACCCGCGACGGCTCGTTCCAGATGGACAACCAGGGCCGCATCGTCAATGCGCAGGGCAACCTGTTGCAGCCGACGATCACGATCCCGCAGAACGCCTCCGGTCTCACCATCAATGCGCAGGGCCAGGTCTCGGTGACGCTGCCGGGCCAAACCGCATCGACCAATATCGGCACGATCGGCCTGACCCGCTTCATCAACAAGGCCGGCCTGATGCCGATCGGCGACAACCTGTTCCAGGAAACCCCGGCCTCCGGCCAGCCCCAGGACGGCACCGCCAACACCGACGGCTATGGCGACATGCAGCAGAGCAACCTCGAACAGGCCAACGTCGAGGTGGTCTCGGAAATCTCCGACCTGATCGCGGCGCAACGCGCCTACGAGATGAACTCGAAGGTGGTTTCCGCCGCCGACCAGATGATGCAGTCGACCTCCAACCTGTTCCGCTGAGGATGATGTCGATGATCGCCCGCTCACTCCTGATCGCAGCCGCACTTCTTGCAGCCTCGATGAGTTCGGCTGCCGCGCAAAGCCGCAGCGAGACCATCGCGGTGCCGACGCTGCGCGCCAGCATCACGGTCGCGGACGACATCGTGCGGGTCGGCGATCTCATCGACAATGCCGGCAGCGCCGGCAGCATCGCGGTCTACCGCGCGCCCGACCTCGGCACCACGGGCACGCTGCCGGTGGCGCAGGTGCTGAACGTGCTGCGCTCGCACCAAGTGATCGGCGTCGACACCCGCGAGCTGAAGGAGATCACGGTGACGCGGCTCGCGCGCACCATCGACAGCAAGGAGATCGAGCAGCAGGTGTCGCGCGCGCTGGAAGGCCGCCACGGCCTCGGCAGGGCCGGCAACATCGCGCTGACCTTCGACCGCGATCCCGGCGACATCCGCCTCGAGGCCACCAATACCGGTGCGATGCAGCCGCTCGCCGTTCGCTACGACCCGCGCTCGACGCGCTTCGACGTCACTTTCGAGATCAGCAACGACGCAGGCACCGCGCCCTACAAGCTGCGCCTCACCGGCACCGCGATCGAGACCATCGAGGCCGCCGTGCTGACGCGCAATGTCGAGCGCGGCGACGTGCTGAAGGCCTCCGACGTGGTGATCGAGCGCCGTCCGAAGGCCGAAATCGGCAACGACGCGGCGGTGCGCGACAGCTCGATCGGCATGCAGGTGCGCCGCCAGCTCCGCGCCGGCCAGGCGCTGCGCGTCGCCGACATGACGAAGCCCGATCTCGTCACCCGCGACCAGAACGTCACGCTGATCTACCGCACCGCCGGCATCTATCTCACCATCCGCGGCAAGGCGATGGATGGCGGCGCCGAGGGCGACGTCGTCAGCGTGATGAATCTGCAATCCAAGCGCGCCGTGTCCGGCGTCGTCACCGGCCGCGGCGAAGTCTCGATCTCGGTCGCGACCCCGCTCACCGCCCCTAGCGCCGACGCCTCCGAGTCAAATTCCGCTCCCGTCAAGCTGAGTTCAGTCGCACCAAACGCCGAGTAAAGTTCATGTCCCAGTACCGCATCAACCGCCTCATCCTGACCGGTGCGCTGTTCGCACTCGGAACGTTCGCCAGCGGTTGCTCGTCGATCGACCGTCTCTCCCAGATCGGCGAGCAGCCGAAGCTGACGTCGATCGACAACCCGACCACGCAGCCCGGCTACAAGCCGGTGCAGATGCCGATGCCGAAGCCCGAGGTCGCCTCCTACAGCCCGAACTCGCTGTGGCGCAGCGGCTCCCGCGCCTTCTTCAAGGACCAGCGCGCCTCGCGAGTCGGCGACATCCTGACGATTACGGTGAACTTCACCGACAAGGCCGCGATCGCCAACGAGACCCAGCGCAGCCGCACCAATACGGAAGACTCGGGGGTCACCAACTTCCTCGGCTCGCAGACCATCACGCAGCCCAACAAGATCCTGCCCGGCCGCATCCTGACCGCCGACTCGACGGCCTCGAGCGACGGCAAGGGTTCGGTGAACCGCCAGGAAGCGTTGCAGACCAACGTCGCCGCCGTCGTCACCCAGGTGCTGCCGAACGGCAATCTCGTGGTCGAGGGCAAGCAGGAGATCCGCGTCAACTTCGAAATCCGCGAGCTGATCGTGGCCGGCATCGTGCGCCCGGAGGACATCCAGAGCGACAACACCATCGACTCCTCGAAAATCGCCCAGGCCCGCATCGCCTATGGCGGCCGCGGCCAGATCACCGACGTGCAGCAGCCGCGCTACGGCCAGCAGGTTCTCGACGTCCTCTTGCCCTTCTAACGGCATGAACCGATCTTCGGAAACGGATCATGCCTGACTAAGACCCTTACGAGCTCCCACATCTCGTCGCGAACCTAGGCGCGACGCGGTGTACCAACACGGCCCTCGTCAGCTCCCCTGGCGAGGGCCGTGGCATTTTCTTCTGACCGGTCGAATGCACGCGCGCAATGAGTGCGCACCAATCCGATACGCTTTGCGCAAGTCGCGCGATCCGCTTCTCGGTTCATTAACCCTTGCAGCAGGCCGCAGTAGAAGTCCCGACGCTTGCAACGTAGGGAGACGACAACGCAGGGTTTTCTGTTTGTATGACGGTCATGCAAAGAGACGGACAATATGCGGCGTGGTTCCGGACGCCGCGGGGCGAAGGCACCGGAATAGTCCAGCTCGCAAATGGCAGGATCAGCGGCGGCGACGCCATGTTCACCTATGGCGGCACCTATCAGCTCGACGAGGACCGCTTCACGGCGGTCCTGACGACGCACCGATATGCCGACGGCCCGTTCACTACCGTGTTCGGATGCGACGAGGTCGAGGCGCAGCTGACGGGCTCCTTCAGCGGCAACCGCGCGGTGTGCATGGGGACGGCCAAGCAGGCCCCCGGCGTGGTGTTCGAGGCCACGCTGTTCCGGCAGCAACCGGAGCCGGAGCCCGCCCCCGGGCCAAAAACCAGGACGACGCGCGCGGATGTGGCGCGGCTGCCGAAACTCCCCGATCGCCGCACGCCCGTCGTGACCAGGCGTTTCAGCTAATCCGTCCGCAAAGGCGATGGCATCTGCGACCCGTCAGGCGTACGATGGCGCATGCGCTAAGCGCAGCCCGATCGATGCAGCCGGAAGGAGGAACGCATGTATGCCGCCATCCGTCACGCCAAGGCGAAGACCGGTAGCGCCGAGGAGCTCGCGCGCCGGATCAAGGAAGGCGCCATCCCGATCATCAGCGACGTCGAAGGCTTCATGGCCTATTACGTGGTCTATGCCGGCGACGACACCGTCACCGCGATCAGCGTCTTCAACAATTATGCCGGTGCCGAGGAAGCCAACCGCCGCGCGCTGACCTGGATCGACAACAATCTCGGTCCCTTGCTGGTCGGCCAGGCCACCGCAGTAGCGGGTCCGGTGATCGTGCATACGAAGGCATAGCGGCCACGCCCAGGCAGACTTCACCCGGCAGAAGCTGCCGCCTGCGCGTCGTACGCGCGTGGCGTCGCCGCGATCTCCTTGAAATCACTGCGGCACAGTATGGCACGCCATTTGCTCCGCGATTGCAGCATTGCAACGGGGACTGCGCGCGCAGATGACGTCGATCTCGGCCTTTGGATCGGTCACGGCCAGCATGACGACTGGCACGTTGAAGAAACCGCTGACCGCCGGCGCCAGCGGATCCACGCAAGCCTCCGGCGGCATCTCGCCCGACGAGACCGTCGAGCAGACGTTTCTCAAATACGCGCAGATGAGCCCGATGGACCGCATGCGCGCCAACATCCTCAAGAGCATGGGCCTGTCGGAAGAGGACCTGAAGAACATGACGCCGGGCCAGCGCGCCGCGGTCGAGCAGAAGATCAAGGAGCTGATCGAGCAGTCGTTCCAGAAGAACGCCGGCAAGGCCGGCCAGGCGGTCGACATCTCGGCATAGGCTGGCCGCGCGCCGACGCAGCCCCTCCGGATCCCATCGCCGAACCGAGCGTTAGATCGGATAACGCCATTTGAGCGCGCCTCGCACGAACACCAGAGCCACGACATCCACGAAGAACGCGAGCCAAAGCAACGCCGGAGTCGACCGAAGGCCGATGTGAATGATGCAACACGCCAATCCGATCAGAACGGCAAGCAACGCAATCCACGTCCAGAACAGCGGCGAGCGGAAGATTCCGGTTGGAGCAGCATCAAGCAATCTGGAGCCGGATGGCGTTGGGGAAAACGAGCCCAACAGAGCTTCCAAGATCGCTTCCCAGTTCATTGCCGCCCACTCTGCCTCTCACGTTTGTCGGAACCGTGGTTGGCAGGTTCAGCCTGAAAGCCGTCGCCTGCAACAAGCAGACGTAACCGCGAAGCGCCCCCGGCTCACGTCGCCGCCGGCGAAAGCTGCAACAGCAGCTTCGGTCGCGCATGCTCGGCCGGTGTGAGACGCGCACTCAGGCGGTTCACGGCATAGATCGATGCCGCCGCCACTGCCAAACCGGCCATGACATCGGCGAAGTAGTGACCGCCTCCGATAGGCGTTGCCGCCAGCATCACCGCATTCCAGATCAAGCCGACACCTCTCAGCCAACGGATCGGCCAGCAAGCCCACATGTACAGCGCTGCGGAAACGGCGTGAAAGCTCGGAAACGTCAGCAGCGGCCCCAGTTCAAACGCATCGAGCAGCCTTGTCGTTCCGTTGCGGACGAGCGGCAGTTCTCTCAAGGTGTCGTAATAGACGCTCGGATCAATGTGCGAGTAATCTGCCGGCAGGAGCCCGAGTGTCCCGTAGACACCGGTGGCCGGAACCAGGGTCGAGATGCCGGTCGTCACGATCAGGCCTGTCGTGAAAGCGAGCACCAGTTCAGCCGCGCGGCGACACTGGCCGACCATGCTGAGCAGGATCAGCACCCCGAAGAGCTGAGCCCAAATGGAGTTGTAGGTCCTTGCGAGCACGCCGATCAGAGCCGGCCGATCGTTGACGAAATCCAGATAGGCGCGGAAATCCAGGCCAAGCAACCGGTCGAAGGCGAGCAGATTGGCATCCTGCATCGGCAGGTTCGCGGACGCCGCAATGTATCCGAGCGACGCGACCAGCACGGCGATGAGGACGATCTGCGGCAGGACGGACAGCGTCGCATAGACTCGCGGATCGCTGGAGGCCGACCTCATGTTGCGATACCCGAACGCTGCGTGGAAGCCGGCCACCCCTGCGACGATGAGGTAACCGCTGGCGCGCACCCGAAAGTCGGTGAGGAGGAGCGCGCACAGGAAGACGGCCAGGATCGCGGCGATCAGGATCCAGTTCAGCTGCAACAGTCGCTTGGCGACTGCGATGTCCACGTCCTCGCCCGCAATCGCTTGAGCGTCCGCCGGCTGCGACAGTGCAGGCCGACTCAGGTCGCTGCTGCGGTGGCGGGATCGGGGGGTGCGAATCTGCCCTGCTGTCGGACAGGCCCCCTCTGGAACATGAGTGTCGGCCGGCGATGCGATCCCTGGCGGGACAACCAACTCACTGTACATTACAACTGCCATTCCAGCGGGAACCTCGACACGAGACCCGCTCATTCCACAGCCGCAGGTTTAGCAGTCACGGGTTAAGTTGCGTCGGTACGCCGGTACAACCGGCGGCAGGCCGCGCGACTTTCATGTCCAATGGTGAACGATTTGTTTCACTCTATTTCCACAAACGGGCGTTGGGTTCCCGTGCACGGAGGCCGGATTATCGAGCGAGTTCCAGCCGGTCGCTCAAGACTATGAAGACCTTGCCGTCGAAATCGTATCGCGCGACCTCGCGCATGCCGAGCCCGAGATGCGCCCTGAGCGAGCGTGGATTGTCCTCCCTGATGAAGAGGATCGCTTCGCGGCCGGGAAACGTCGCCTGAAGCTTCGCGTATAGCGCCGCGAGGACTCCGAGGCCGCGCGCGTCCGCAGCGACGCAAACCGGACCATACACATACGCATCAGGGCCGCCGGGCCACGCCTTCAGCATCGCCTGCACCGGCGCCGCCTCGTCAAATCCCCTCTCCGACGTCAGGAGCGCGCCGAGCAACCTGCCCTGCTCGTCGGTCGCGATGACGATCGATTGCCGGCTTGCGATGTGCGCCTCGATCGCCTCGCGCGGCCAATGCCCGAGCAGCATGCCGCCGCGATCGGCGGAGTTGGCCTCAAGCAATGCCGAGATCGCTTCCGCGTCCGACGCTGTGGCGAGCATGGTCTTGATCATCTGGGTTCGATCAGGTCAGCGGCCGCATGCCGGCGCGGCTCACGCCTTCTTCTTCGCGGTCGCGCGGGGACCCGCGGCCTGCTTCGCCGGCTTCTTCGCAGGTTTCCTGGATTTCGTCTGGTTGAGCTCGATCGCGGCACGTATGAGCGCCTTCAGCGCAGGGGCGTTGACCTTGTCGCCCTCGAACAGATCGATCGCGCGCCGCACATTGCCCTCGAAGCCGGTGTTGAACAGCTTGTCGGGATCGGGAAGCTGGGCGCCATACATGAAGGTCAGCTTCACCTTACCCTTGTGGGCGTTGCCGACCGCGATGATGCCGTCGCGCGACCACACCGGGCTGCCCATCCACTTCCACTCCTCGATGATCTCGGAGTCGGCGGCGAGGATGCTCTTGCGCAGGCTGGCGAGCGTGTTGCCGCGCCAGTCGGTGAGATCCTCGATCATCTGGTCGATCCGTTCAGATGCCGTCATTGCTGCCTCGCGCTCCCTGCCCTGCCTATGCAATCACGTTTGTGATGCCATCGTCGATCCCTCACGCTCGCGACGCGGCGTGAGATAGGGCAAGGCGAATAGATACAGGCCACTGAGCAGCATGGGGATCAACGGGAACAGCGCCAGCAGGCCGATCCAGACCGCCTGTTGCTGCAGGACCATGGCGACGATGTTGATGATGACCGCGACCGTGAAGACGATCGAGAGCCAGCGGTGAATTTGTCTGATCCAGTTGTTCCAGTTCATGTGACCTCCTGTTTGCGTGAGTACGATCGTCATTGTGAGCTACCCGATCGGCGCGAAGCGCCGCCGGATGACAGGCTCCGCGAAGCAATCCGTCGCTCCACACATGCGGATGCATGGATTGCTTCGTCGCTACCGCTCCTCGCAATGACGGGGATGGCTCTGCGTACGAAATTGCTGCGGTACGCAGGCCGTCACTCCGGCCGTGCCATCAGCTGATCGAGATTCTCGAGGAACTGCTTCCACCCGGCATGGGCGCCGCCATAGGCCTGCTTCTGATGCGGCTGGAAGCCGGACTGCTCGACGCGCAGATGGGTGCCGCGCGCGGTCGGCGTCAGCGTGAAGACGACCACGCTCTCGAGATTGTAGGCCGCATCCGCATGCGCGAAATTCCAGGTGTAGGACAGCGTCTTGTGCGGCTCGACGGTGAGCACCTTGCAGTCCAGCACGCCGCCCCACTCGCCGCGCAGATTGAAGCTGTGCCCGACCTCGGGCTTGAAGTCGTTCTTCATCAGCCACTCCTCCATCAGATGCGGTTGCGTCAGCGCGCGCCAGAGCTTTTCCGGGGGATGGGGAAATTCACGTTCGACGATTGCGGAGCGCGTTTCAGCGGTGGTTTTGTTCATTGGTCCATCCTTTTGAGAAGATCTTCGAGGTGGTCGAACCGGTTCTGCCAGAAGCCCGCCATCTGGCTGGTCCAGTCGATCAGCGGCGCCAGCGCGCCGAGCTGCGCGCTGTAATGGGTCTGCCTTCCTTCATGGCGATCGCGCACCAGCCCGGCCTGCTTCAGCACGCCGAGATGCTTCGACACCGCCGGCTGCGAAATGCTCGCCCGCGCCGTCAGCGCCCCGACAGTCTGCTCGCCCTCGCGGCACAAGCGCTCGAAGATGGCCCGGCGGGTCGGGTCGGCGAGGGTTCGAAACAGGATGTCGTGAGCGTCTGGCATTTGCGATCAATAACCCGTTGGTTATGGGTTTATCTATAGCCAGCCAGTTATGGATGAGTCAACCGAAAAGTTCGGCAATTCGATTTCAGCCGAGATATTTGGCTTTTCACCCAAATTCCGTCAGTTGACCCGCCCCCGGTCTCTCATAGCCCGTGGGTTATGCACCAGCACATTTTGCCCGACGTCTCAGACAAATCATGTCGCGAGAATGCGGAAGTGCGGATGTATGATTCCCAAGCCCCGCTGCACACTCACCGTCGTCCCGGCGAAGGCCGGGACCCAAAACCACGAATGCGAATTGTTGTGCGATGCTGGGGCCACAGCCCTCTTTAACAACACGACCTTGTGGTTATGGGTCCCTGCTCCCGTGCGCAATTGCGCACTAGGCAGGGACGCAGATCGGGATACAGGCCGCGCCACACATTCGGTGTCATCCTGGCGAAAGCCAGGACGACATGTGGAGAAGGTCGCGATCAATCTCGACGCAATCGGACTGTCAGCGCGAGCGCATGAATACCTGTCGTTGCGAAGGCACGGCGCTTGACCTACAAATATTGCGCGGACGCGGTCCCTGTTCACGGAGAACCTTGATGTGCCAGCTCTGCGACGCCACTCCTCCCAGCCAAACCTCCCGGCGCCATTTCCTCGCTGCCGCGGTGTGCACCGCCGCCAGCCTCGCCGTCGCGCCGCTGGTGTCCGCCAAAGAGACCAAGCCGCCGCCGAAGCCGCAGAACGTGCTGCCGCCGGACGCCGCGCTCGACCGGCTGGTGAAGGGCAATCTCCGTTACGTCGAGGGCGTTTCGCGACGGCATGATTTCAAGCACGAGCGCGAGGCGCTGGCCGGCGGACAGAATCCGTTCGCCGGCATTTTGAGTTGCGCGGACTCCCGCATCGCACCGGAATACGCGTTCGACACCGGCCGCGGCGATCTGTTCGTCTGCCGCGTCGCCGGCAATTTCGCCAGCGACGAGATGGTCGCGAGCCTCGAATATGCGCAGTCCGTGCTCAACGTGCCGCTGTTCATGGTGCTCGGCCATGACAGTTGCGGTGCGGTCGACGCCGCGATCAAGTCGCTGAAGGACAACACCACCCTGCCCGGCCATCTGCCCTCGCTGGTCACTGCGCTCGCGCCGGCGGTGAAGGCGACCGAGGGCAAGCCGGGCGACCGGCTCGCCAACGCCATCAGGCAAAACGTCATCGACAACGTCGCGAAGCTGAAATCCGCAACGCCGATCCTCAGCGCCGCGGTCGATCAGGGCAAGCTCAGGGTCGTCGGCGCGGTCTATCGGCTGGCCGATGGCAAGGTCGAACTGGTCACGGACGCCAAGCGGCCGGCGATGTGAAGGTCAGGCGAACGTCAAGCCGCACAGTTGGTGTCGTCCCTGCGAAAGCAGGGACCCATACTCCGCGGCCGCTGTCGCGAACGCCGCTCGTCGTTCCGGCGACGCGCAACGATCGGCATTCGTGGTTATGGGTCCCTGCTTTCGCAGGGACGACATCTCTTATGTGGAGACGGGCTCGCGACGACGACAGAGCTCCGTTAGGTGAACGCCGCTTCCACCTTGCCGAGCCCATCGAGCTCCATCACGACCGTATCGCCCGCCTTGAGCCACACCGTCTTGACCAGGCTGCCGGTCATGACGATCTGGCCGGCATGCAGGCCACGGCCTTCGGCGGCGAGATGATTGGCGAGCCAGGCAAGCGCGTTGTGCGGATGCCCCAGCACGTCGGCACCGGTGCCGCGCCCCTCCTCCTTGCCGTTGACGATCGCTCGCCCCGCGACCTCGCGCAGATCGGGCGCGGTGATGCGCGGCACGGCTTCTCCCAGCACGCAGCCGGCGGCGAAGAAATCGTCGGCGATCAGCGTCGGCGCGCCCAGCGTCTCCCATTTGACGTAGCGGTCGTCGACGATCTCGATCGCGGGATAGTAGGCCTCGATCGCCTCCGCCACCCATTCGGCGGTGAACGGCGCTTCGCCCGGCGCAAGATTGCGTGCCAGCCGCACCGCGATCTCGCACTCGACGCCGACATGGACGAAATCGGCCGCCGGCAATTTCACGCCGCTGTCATGCACGACCTTCTCGAACACGCCGCCGCCGCAGGGATGCGGGATATTGATATATTCCTGCATCACCGCGCTGGTGCAGCCGATCTTGTAACCGACCAGGCTGCCGACCTGCTCCAGCAGCAAATCGTGCAGCGCATATTGCACGCGGTAGCCCTCGGCCTCGTCGCGCGGCACGACGTCTTTCGGAAGCGCCTTGAGCGGCGCGCGACTGCGGCGCGCTGCGGCGATCGCCTTTGCGGCCGCGAGGATCCGTTCCATCTGCGCAGCCTCCCTGTTGTTCTCGGCGGCGCGGTGGCGCCTCTCGTCTGCTCACGGCAATTCAGCACTCGCCAACGCGTCTGGCAAGCGCGCTGGACGGGGAGCAGCCCTCAGGCCTTGACCAGGCCAAGCCTGATCAGGCTCTCCGCGGTCGCGAGGATCATCTCCTCATTGCCGCGCGGGCGCCAGCCGAGCAGGCTTTGCGCCTTGGCGCTGGTCGAGCGGCGCACCTTGCCGAGCAGCGGCAGGGCGGCGCGGGCCAGCGGATTGCGCCGCGCGGCGAGCCGCATCGCCCAATCCGGCGCCTGGAACCGCGGCACACGGTGCGCCTTGCCGCCGAGTTTCCTGCGCAGCAGGCGGGCCACCTGCAGCACCGACATGGTGTCGCCGGCGACCGCCAGGAAGCGCTCGCCCTTGGCCTTGGGCGAGGTCATGGCGCGCAGATGCAGGTCGGCGACATCGCGCACGTCGACGAGGCCGAAATGGATCCGCGGCACCGCCGGCATCGCGCCATCGAGCAGCGCCTTGATGATGCCGATCGATTCCGAGAAATCGGCACCGAGCGCCGGGCCGAACACCGCGGTCGGATTGACCACGGCAAGCTCGAGCCCATTGCCCTCGCGCGCGACGAAATCCCAGGCGGCGCGCTCGGCCAGCGTCTTGGATTTCGGATAAGCCTGCACGTCGGGCCCCTGGAGATTGGTCCAGACCGTCTCGTCGAACGGCGCCGCTTGCGGCGGATGGCCATAACCGATCGCGGCAAACGACGACGTCACGACGACGCGCTTCACGCCGGCGTCGCGTGCCGCGCGCAGCACCCGCAGCGTGCCTTCCCGCGCCGGGACGATCAGCTCGTTCTCGTCCTCGGGCACATTGGAGCCGAGCGGCGATGCGACATGCAGCACGTAATCGCACCCGGCGGCCGCCTCGCGCCAGCCGTCGTCGCGCGTGAGGTCGGCGGTGACAAAGCCGACCTGGTCGGCCGTCCGCGCGCCGCCCTCACGCAGCATCGCGATCACATCCTTGCTGCGATCCGGATTGCGCAGCGTGGTTCGCACCGCATGCCCGTCGGCCAGCAGCTGCAGGATCGTATGCACGCCGATGAAACCCGATCCGCCCGTGACCAAAACCATGCTCATGTCGCTGCCCTCTTCCTGGTTCGGCGGGTCCGGAATTGCGCCGCCCACCCTGCACAGGCCGCATCTGGTCACTATCTCTGTTCGAGCAAGTAGGATGAAAATCGAGACCGGTATGGAAAACAATACCACGGATATTTGTGGCGGCGGTGACTGCGAGAGCTGCCCCACCGACCCCGCTTTGCTGATCGACTCCAAGCAGGCGATCCATGCGCTCAGCGGCAAGTGGAAGCTCGAGATCCTGTTCACGCTGATGCATGGCGGCGTGCGGTTCGGCGCGCTGCGCCGCGCGCTCATGCCGATCACCCAGCACATGCTGAGCGCGCAGCTGCGCGAGCTCGAGCGCGACGGGCTGGTGGCGCGCAAGGTGCTCGCCGAGAAGCCGCTGCAGGTCGAATACGAGCTGACGGATTCGGCCTGGGGCCTGACGCCGGCTTTCCGCGAATTGCTCGTATGGTCGAAGACCTACGGCCCGCGCCGCAGCGCGCAGGCAAGCGAGACGGCACTCGGAGCCGAACTGGCTTGACTGCCGTCTCGCCTTCAGAGCGGCATGCGATCAACCCATACCAAGCGCCATCCGGATCGCGATCTCGACCGGCGAATAGGCGGCATCGTCACGCTGGAGCCGGTACGGCTCACCGGCGCCGAGCGCAGGCTGGGCCATGAAGCGCGGCGTCTTTCCCCGATGCATCTGCGCGGCGTGCACCAGCAGCGGATGGCACAGATAGACCGTGCCCGCCTCGCCGGTTGCCAGCGCGATCTCGCAATCGGCCCCCATCTGCTCGAGGTTCATGCGTGCGCGTCCCGCCTCGCCCGCCGGCGCGAGGTATCGCGCCATCGGCAGATGCGACCCGACCCGGATCCGGGTCGGCGCATCGTGCTCGCCGACGTCGGAGAACAGGAACAGCATCAACAGCGCGCGGCCGCGCGAGTTGACGTTCACCCGCCAGGCGGAGAAGTCGCTCCGCTCGTTCGGGTCGCAATCATCGCCGGGGAAGCTGACATCGACATGCCAGCCGGCATCACCGGGATCGTCCGGATGCGGAAACCGCACCGGGAAGGTCCCGATGTTGTCGCGCGGGCGCCAGCGGCCCGGACCTGCGATCTGGTCGAACGCCCGGTGCAGCACCGGCGTGTTGATCGCCTCCCGGAACGGCGTGCCGCCATAGCCGGGCAGCCGCACCACCGGGCGCGTCCAGGTCGAGGGGGCGTGCTCGCGGCATGGCAAGTCACGCCACATGATGGCGCGCCCGGCATCGGCGAGTTCGCGGGGAAAGGCGTTGTCGATTCGGACAAAGCCCTGCGCAATGAATTGCGCGATCTGCGCGTCGCTGAGCGCACGCGCGTCGTCTCGATCGTTCATGATTGTCTCTCAAACTGTCGCCAGTCATCGATGGTCCGCGCTGCGCGGAACCTGACCGGCCCATTCGGTTCACTGGAACCCGACAAGCGGAGCTTGCCGGGGGTGATCAGCGCTTCCGCGCGGAAGCGTGTTTCCTGCCCGGAAACGAGATCAGCCCAGGAAGAACACCGAGGCGATGTTGAGAGTGCGTGTCATCATGGCGGCGCGAACCTACAACCGGTGCGCGCCGGAATCAATTTGCAGTGGCCCGCCGCCACTACTCGTCGCGATAGACCTTCTCGCGCTTCTCGTGGCGTTCCTGCGCCTCCACCGACAGCGTCGCGATCGGGCGGGCTTCGAGCCGCTTCAGCGAGATCGGGTCACCGGTCTCTTCGCAATAGCCGTAGGTGTTGTCTTCGATGCGCTGGAGCGCCGCGTCGATCTTCGAGATCAGCTTGCGCTGACGGTCGCGGGCACGAAGCTCGATCGCGCGGTCGGTTTCCGAGGAAGCTCGGTCCGCGAGGTCGGGGTGATTGACGTTTTCTTCCTGCAACGTCTGCAGCGTGACCTTCGATTCGCGGAGGATCTCATCCTTCCAGGCCAGCAGCTTGGCGCGGAAATAATCGCGCTGCCGCTCATTCATGAAAGGCTCTTTTTCAGTCGGCCGGTAGTTCTTCAGCTTTTCCAAAGGCAGCCATGTCCCTGTCTGGCGGAGGGAACAAAACCCCTCCGCGCGGCGCCTTATATAGCCACGTCATGTGACAGACAATATCTGCCACCACGAAAGGCGGGCCGCCCCCAAGGCCTTGCACAGGCAAACTTATCCGCCCTGCTTGGGGGCCGCCTCAGCCCTGCTCCCGCCCCCTCAATAGCCGACCGTGAAGCGCTGGCGGATATGGGCCGGGCGCTCGATTTCGTCGGCGAGTGCAACTGCGAAATCCTCGAACGAGATCGAGCTTTTGCCGTCGGCGGCGGTCAGAAGCTGGTCGGTCCCGAGCCGGAACTTGCCGGTCCGCTCGCCCGCCACGAACAGCGCCGAGGGCGACAAAAAGGTCCAGTTCAGGTCGTTCTCGCGGCGCAGCATGTCGAGGAATTCGGCCCCTTTCGTTGCCTCGGCCTTGTACTGGGCCGGGAAGTTCGGCGTGGTCACCAGGCGGACGCCGGGGGCCACGTCGAGGCTGCCGGCACCGCCGACGACCAGGTAACGGCCGACCCCGGAGGCCTTGGCGGCCCCGATCAGCTTGAGGGGGTCGCTGACCGAGAAATGGACGGAACTGATCGCGGCGTCGTGGCCGGCCCACAGCGCGGCCAGGCCCGCCTGGTCGTTGACGTCCCCCTTGGTGGCGGTGACACCCGGCAGGGTCGCGATCTTCTCAGGGTTGCGGGCGATGGCGGTGACGGCGTGGCCGCGGCGGGCCAGTTCCGCGGTGAGGCGCGAGCCGGCCTGGCCGGACGCGCCGGCGATGGCGATCTTCATCAAAGTCTCCGATTGATAGTTTCCAATGGTGACTAGATAGCGAAATGGATGTAGGTGTGAAGAAGGCACTCTTGTCTCACCTGATTACGCCGGAGTAACCCGATGAAAGCCGCCAGCCTGAAGCCGGACGCCTACGCCGCCAATTGCCCGACGCGCCAGATCCTCGACCGGGTCGGCGACAAATGGGCGGTGCTGATCCTGCTGCTGCTGCGCAGCGAGCCGATGCGCTTCAACCAGCTGCGCCGCGCCATCGAAGGCATCTCGCAGAAGATGCTGTCACAGGTGTTGAAGAGCCTGGAGCGCGACGGGCTGCTGCGCCGCCGCGCGATCGCAACCGTGCCGGTCACGGTGGAATATTCGATCACGCCGCTCGGATCGACGCTCGCCGAAGCGGTCGATCCGCTGCGCGACTGGGCCGAGCAGAATCTGAAGGAGGTGCTGGCTGCACAACGCCGATACGACGCGCAGCGCAAGGCGCTGGCGGCCTGAGGCACTGGCGGCGTGACAGAGATGACTTGATCGAGAGAGCCTAGTATTGCCCGGCCTTGGCGAGCTCGACCTCGACGCGCAGCTCGATCTCGCTCAGCACGGCATCGAGGCCGGGATCGCCGGAGGATTCCTTCAGGCTCGCGGCGGCGTCACGCAGCCGGTTCACCGTGGAGGAATCGAAATTGCCGGACAGCAGTCCGAGCTTGAGCGCGTCGAGCACGTCGAGTGCGCCCTTGCCGCGCGCCACCGAGCGCTTGCGGCGTTCGGTCGGGTCTTCGACGCCCTGCAGCGCGAGCAGCGCATCGAGGCTGGCGGCGGCCTTTGGCGCCGCGGTGGAGCGGACCTCCTCCTGCGCGGTCGTCGCGTCCGGCAGCGAGAAGCCGCTCGACGAGGTGCGCCGCGTCGAGCTGGTGGACGTGCCAAGCGTGGTGCCGTTCGGTCCGTAGATGCGCATCTGGTGATCCCGCAGGCCTGAATGGGCCGAGCATCGCCGTTTTATGGTTAACGGCGCGTAAACGACCCGGCAATTTCTGCAGCCCACACGGCAGTTTCGCGCTCCCTGGCCAACCGGAGGAAAATGTCGATCCGATAATTTCGATAAATATATCAACACATTGCGAAGCCAAGACGGAGTGGCACGCAGCTCGCATGGTTAATGGCGGATCGCCGTCATGGGAGTGTCGCGTGATCCGCGAGTTCAGTTCGAGGGGAGCTTCGGGATGCCCGGCATCCGCATCGCAAATCTATTCGCAGTGGCCTGCGCCGCGCTGCTGGCGCTGGCGGCCTCCGTCATGCCGGCCGCCGCGACGTCGCGGATCAAGGACCTCGCCAATATCGAGGGCGTGCGCCAGAACCAGTTGATCGGCTACGGCCTCGTCGTCGGCCTCAACGGCACCGGCGACACGCTGAACAACATCCCCTTCACCAAGCAATCACTGCAAGCGATGCTCGAGCGCATGGGCGTCAACATCCGCGGCGCCACCATCCGCACCGGCAACGTCGCCGCCGTGATGGTCACCGGCAACCTGCCGCCGTTCGGCACCCAGGGCACGCGGATGGACGTCACCGTCTCCGCGCTCGGCGACGCCAAGAACCTGCAGGGCGGCACCCTGCTCGTCACCCCCCTGCTCGGCGCGGATGGCAATGTCTACGCGGTGGCACAGGGATCCGTGGCGGTCGCCGGCTTCGCGGCCGAAGGCGCCGCCGCCAGCGTCGTGCGCGGCGTGCCGACGGTCGGACGGATCGCCAACGGCGCCATCATCGAGCGCGAGATCGAATTCGCACTCAACCGCCTGCCCAATGTGCGGCTCGCGCTGCGCAACGCCGACTTCACGACAGCAAAGCGGATCGCCGCCGCGGTCAACGACTATCTCGGCGTCAAGACCGCCGAACCGATCGATCCGTCCACGGTGCAACTCTCGATCCCGCCGGAGTTCAAAGGCAACGTCGTTGCCTTCCTGACCGAGATCGAGCAGTTGCAGGTCGAGCCCGACCTTACCGCGAAGATCGTGATCGACGAGCGCTCCGGCATCATCGTGATGGGCCGCGATGTTCGCGTCGCCACCGTCGCGGTGGCGCAGGGCAACCTCACCGTCACGATCTCGGAGAGCCCGCAGGTCAGCCAGCCCAATCCGCTGTCGCGCGGCCGAACGGTCGTGACACCGCGCACCAGCGTCGGCGTCAGCGAGGACGGCAAGAAATTCGCGCTCGTCAGAAACGGCGTCTCGCTGCAGCAACTCGTCGACGGCCTCAACGGCCTCGGCATCGGACCGCGCGACCTGATCAGCATCCTGCAGGCGATCAAGGCCGCCGGCGGGATCGAAGCCGACATCGAGGTGATGTGATGGCGAGCCTGATCAACAGCACCACCGGCAGCATGCCGAACAAGGCGCTGATGCCGATGTTCAACGGCCGCCCCGATCCCGTGCTGCAGGACGCGATGAAGAAGGTCACGCCGCAGCAGATTACCAAGGCGAAGGCGACCGCGACCGATTTCGAATCGATGTTCCTCAACTCGATGTTCTCGCAGATGACGACCGGCCTGAAGGGCGACGGCCCCTACGGCGACACGGTCGGCACCGGCCCATGGCGCTCGATGCTGACCGACGAGTATTCGAAGAACTTCGCCAAATCCGGCGGTGTCGGCATTTCCAACGAAGTGTTCCGCTCGCTGATCCTGCAGCAGGCGAACAAGAGCTAATTCCGTTTCCCAAGGAGCAGCGCGATGAACCAGCGTCCACAGCAGCCGCGGCCCGCCGCCCCCGCCGCGCGGCCCGCGACGAAAACGCCTCCCGACGTCGCCCGTCTCGCCAACGAGCTGACCGAAGTGATGAGCGCGCTGCTCGCCGTCGTCGAGCAGGAAACCGAGTTCGTCCGCGCCGGCAAGATCCGCGAGGGCATGCGGCTCGAGGCGCAGAAGTCGGACCTGTCGCGGCGCTACATGCTCGCGGTGGAGCATCTGAAATCGATGCAGAAGATGCTGTCGCAGACCGAGCCCGAACTGCTCGCGACGCTGCGGCGTCATCACGAGACGTTTCGCGCCATGCTGCAGGTCAACCTGACCGTGCTTGCGACCGCGCACGCGGTCTCCGAAGGCATCGTGCGCGGCGTCAATGCCGAAGTGCAGCGCCGCAACATCCCGAACACCTATACCGCGAACGGACAGCGCGCCACGCCGGGCCCGCGCAACATGACGCCGATCGCCGTCAGCCGCACGCTCTGACGCACACGCCGACAATTTAGCTCAATTCGACACGTGCCGGTCAGCCCGGCATTCAGCGTGTTCCCTAACAGCCTATTGAGAGGTTCCCCGTAGAGTTGCGGATCGTGAGGGGTTGGGATTTGACTCAAGCGAACTAGTGCCTGTGCACTACGAGGCTGCCATGAGTACAGATTTCAACATCAAGCCGGTGGGGGCACCGGTTGCAGCGCCGATGATCACTCCTGTGAGCGATACGGCGCAGAAGGCGGTGAAGACCGAATTGCCCGCGAGCCAGAGCGTCACCGCTCCGGAGCCGAGCGTGCGCGTCACGATCGATCCGAACGCCGTCAACGCGTCGATTTCAAATCAGGCTCCCTCGGTCACCGACCAGGTCATCATCGACCGCGACGCGCGCGCCGTGGTCTATCAGGTGGTCGACAATCGCACCAACCTGGTGGTGAGGCAGTTTCCGGAAGAAGCCGTATTGCGCCGACGCGCCTATTTCCACGCGCTCGATCTCAGCAAGGACGCGCCGACGCGGGCGCGTGCCACCGACCGCCGCGCATAGACGCCGGCGAACGACCTCTCAGGTCTTCTGCGTGGCGTAGGCCTTGTCGAGATAGGTCGATCCGGTGGCCGGATCGGTGACGACATTGGCGATCAGCGCCGTCCCCTGCTGCACCAGCGAGAACTTGGTATCGCCGATCCGGAACGCGCCGTCCTTGATCAGCACGTCCTGATACTTGCTGGTGCCGTCGCTCTGGTAATGCACTTTGGCGCGGAAGCCGTCGACGTTCGACACCGAGATGTTGAACGACTTGTTGTTGGCGTATTTTCCGCTCCAGCTGCCCTCATAGAGGTTCGGATCGACGGCGACATAGGGCGTCTTTGACGGAACCGTCAGGCCGGCGGCCTTGTAGTTCGCCGACAGGATGCTCAATACATCGGCCATGCCGCGCGCTCCGTCGCGAGACTACGCGATCAGCCGCGGCCCGAGAGGCCGGCGGCGATATTGCAATTGATGTCGATCAGCGACTTCAGCTTGGCCGGGTCGGGATTCATCTGGATGTCGACGGTCTGCTTCATCACGAAGACGCCGATGTTGGCGATGTTCTGACGCACCTCGAGCGGCTGCGGATTGTCGTCGCCCTGCGCGGCACTGAGGAAAATCGACCACAGCCTCCGGTTGAACAGCAATGCGTGATCGAGCGCCCTGTCGAGACCGTTCCAGTTGGCCTGGACTTCCTGCAGTTGACGGGCTGCCTTCAGGAGCGCCTGCGCCTCGATTTCACGTGGGGACGCCGTCGTCGTGGACGTACGAGCGTAGGCCTGGGCTGCATTCGACATTAATGACCTCGATGGGATGCGGATTTCTTGAGCCGCGGAGACGCAATTCTAGCGCTCGATATTTATGCATCCGGCGCCTTTAAATATGGTTAGCAACCGTTACGAAATGCGTCGTTCTGACGGCACGGACAGATACCGTAATATCCCGGAGACAAAGAAAAACGGCGGGGTTTCCCCCCGCCGTTCTTGATGTGCTTGCCGGCGCGCTTAGCGGAGCAGCTGCAGCACGCTCTGCTGCGACTGGTTGGCCAGCGCCAGCGCGGAGACCGCGATCGACTGGCGGGTCGACAGCGCCTGGCTGTTGGCCGCTTCCTCGTTGGTGTCGGCCAGCGTCAGGTTCGACGAACCGGTCTGCAGCACGTTGATCAGGTTCTTCGAGAAGTCCTGACGGATCTGCACGATCGAGAGGTTCGAACCCAGCGTCGAAGCTTCGCTGCGCAACGAGGAACTCGCCGAGCTCAGCGACGAGATCACGCTGTTCGCCGAGTTGTTGTCGAGGAAGTCGGTGCCGGCGGTCAGCGATTTCAGGCCGAGGCCGGAGGCGCTGAAGGTGACACCGGTGATGCTCAGCGTGGACTTGCCGGTCTCGTTGAAGGTCAGCTTCAGGCTGTCGCCGTTCAACAGGTTGATGCCGTTGAACGATGCATCCTGCGCCGTGGTCGTGATCTGCGAGATGGTGTTGTTGTACTGCTGCACCAGGGCCGCGCGCGCCGACTGCGAAGCCGAGTCGGCAACCGGAGCCGTGCCGGCCGCGCTGAACGTCGCGGTGCCGCCGCCGGTGTTGGTGAAGGTCACCGCACCGATCGTCGAGGACGCCGCGTCATTGGTCGTGGTGATGACGAGCTTGTTGGAGCTGTCGAGGCTCGCCGTCAGGTTGCTGGCCGACAGCGCCGTGTTCAGCTGCGCCAGCGAGCTGTTCGCACCGAAGGTGAAGGTGAAGGCGGGCTGACCGGCCGAAGCCGCGATCGCCAGCACGTCACCGCTCTTGATCGTGGTGCCGTCGACCAGGTTGGCCGCCGTGCCGCCAAGCGCCGCGGTGGACGTGACCTGGGACCGGGTGGTGTAGCCGGTCGGGCTCTGCAGCACCTGGTTGGCAATCGACTTCGCGCTATCGACGAGCTTCTGCAGCGAGGTGATGCCGGTGTTGGCGGCCTGCAGCACCTGCACACCGTTGCCGATGCCGTCGAGCAGGTTGTTGATGTCGCTGGCGCGGTTATCGAGCGACTGAGCGGTGAAGAAGTTGGTCGGGTTGTCGAGCGCCGTGTTGACCTTCTTGCCGGTGGCAAGGCGGTTCTGCGTGGTGGAGAGCAGATCGGCGGTGGACTGGAGGGAGAGGAGGTTCTGACGAACGGAGGACGAGAGAATGATGTCAGACATTTTCATACCTTTCTGGTGTGAAACTGAGGAAAAAACCGCGCCAATCCTTTCTGATCGGGCGGACGGCCGATCCTGCGTTCAAGCCGCGAAGGAAAAAGAAATCTCCGGCACGGCATTTGAGACAAATGCCGAAGAATAAAATTGTCGCCATTGGGCGAGGTTCGCCGCGAAAACTACTGAGAGGATTGCCGATTCCGGCCGAATGCCGGCACCTGCACCGGCGCCTCGTTCACCAAGCATTAACCATCATGGGAAAGGATCGCTGTCGCATCGGCCCCCGGACGCGACGGCGGCTGCTAAGCAATGCCGAACATGTTCCGCTAGCGACGACGTCGCGCGACTGCCGGCAAAGGAGAACGGTCATGGCCCTGAAGGTCGAACTCAAGCCGAACGAGCGCATCATCGTCGGCAACTGCGTGATCACAAACACCGATCAGCGCGCCCGCCTGCTGATCGACGGCGACCGCATCCCGATCCTGCGCGAGAAGGACATCCTGACGCCGGAGACCGCCGACACACCGGCGAAGCTGATCTATCTCGCCGTGCAGCTCATGTATCTGTCGCCGGACCCGATGGCGCACCATCCGACCTATTTCAGCCTGGTGCGCGACATCATCACCGCGATGCCGAGCGCCTGGCCGTTCATCGAAAGCGTCAACAACTTCATCCTCAACGGCGATCTTTATCACGCGCTGAAGGAATCCAAGAAGCTGATCGCGCACGAGGAGAAGCTGCTGGAAACCGCGCGCGGCCAGCAGAACGCCAATCGGGACGACTCTCGCAAGAGCGCGTAAGAGTCCCTCGCCCGAATGAAAAAGGCCTCCGCGAGGAGGCCTTTTTGCTGGCTGGAGATGGGCGGCGGGCAATCAGCTGATCGGCAGATATTTCAACAGCGTGGTCTGATACAGCATCGAGGTGGTCTGGTACGAGGCCTGCAGGCTGGTCTGCAGCGCCAGGATCTTGGTCGCGACCTCGTCCTGATTGACGCCCTCGACCGAGTCGAGCATCGTTTCCGCCATGCCCTTGAGCTGGGTCTGGCGATCGGTGGCCGCCTTGGTTGCGGTCTGCGCGCCGGCGAATTCGGCCTGCACGTCCTGGATCTGCTGCTGGCCGTTCTGCGGGGCGAGGTTCGCGCTTACGCGCTGCGCCAGCGCCGTCACCTGCCCGCTCGCATTCGGATTGCTGGCGTTCGTGGTGACAGCCGCATACACCGCGACGTTCTGCAGCAGATAGCGGAACGCCTGCTCGTTGGCGCGCGCGCCATACTGCACGGTGATCGATTGATCGACCTGCGCGACGGCCGTGCCGCGCGCCGATCCCGGGCCGTTCTCGCCGGTATACCAGTAGACCGTGTTGGCGGGCGTGCCCGCGACGAGGTTCGTCGCCGTGTCGAACGGCGGTCCCCCGACCCGGAGCGGCGCCGGGGTCGCGGTCGTGTTGTTGGCGATGCCGAGCGCACCGAGTGCGGCCGTGTTGGAACTCGAGATCGAGAGGTTCTGGCCGTCGGCGCCATGCAGGGTGATCGCACCGTTGCTGATGGTGGACGGGTTCTTGGTGCCGCTGATCTGGTCGATCTTCGCCATCAGCGTCTGCACGCTGTCGGTGATGTTGAGCTGGTTGCCGGCGGCGCCCGAGGCGACGAAGGTGATCGGAGTGCCGTTCACCGTGATGGTGTCGCCGGCGGCGAAGCTTGTCGACAGCGAGTCGGTGCCCGCCGCACCCGAAAGGGCGGTGGCGCCTGAGATCGGCGCCGGCGGGGTGTTCTGGCTATTGACGGCGGCACCCGCGACGGTCGCGACCGGATTGAAGAAGTTGCTCGACGCTGCGACCGCGGAGGCCGCGACCAGCGACGTATCGCTCAGCGTCTTGATCGACGACGTCAGCGTCGACTGGAGGTTGGCCGTCGTCGCCGTGGTATCGGCGCCGATCAGGAACGAACCGGCCGGTGGCGGGTTCGTCGTCGTCGCCGTGAGCTCGATCGAATCGGTGGTGCCGTCGGGCAGCGTGAAGTTGAACTTGATCTTGTCGCCGTCCTTCGGATTGACGGCGCCGAGGTCGACCGAGGTCGACTTCGGCGTGCCGGCCGGCTGCGTCACGGTGGCACCGGTCAGTGACGATTGCACCGACAGCAGCTTCAGGCCGAACGGCGAGCCGTCCTCGGCGACGCTGGTCACCGTCGTGGTCGCCGGCGGCGACGAGACGCTCAGCCGTCCCATCGAATTGGCGCCCTGATCGGCCTGCTTGCGCTCATTGATGAGCTGGGTCAGGCCGGCCTGGGTTGCCGTGCCCTTCAACATGGTGTCGGCGGAAACCGTGGCCGGCGTATCCATGGCGCGGCCGGAGAACAGATAGCGGTCGCCCGACTGGCTGTTCAGCATCGCGACCGCGTTGGCGAACGCCGCCTGCGCGGTGATCTGGCCCGAGGTCTGGCCGCTGTCGTTGAGCGTCAGCGTCGCGGTGGTCGAGGCGTTCTTCACCTGGGTGCCGACATCGGACAGCCCCTGCAAGGTCAGATTGGCGACGCTGAGGCGCGTGTTGAGGTTGGTCGCCGTGTCGGAGAACGCGTTGATGCTGCTGATCTGCGCACGCAGGCTGAGCGCGAAGCCGCGATCGAGCCCCTGCCCCGCATAGGTCGTCGAGACCTTGCCGGTTGCAAGCTGCGTCGTCAGGTCATTGAGCTGACTGCGCAGGTTGAGGATCGTGGTGCCGATATAGGAAGTTCTGCCGCTTACGCCGTCGATCGACATGTTACCCTCACGTGAGCTGCAGCAGCGCGTCGTACATCTGCTTGATCGACGACATCACGCGCGCATTGGCCGAATAGGCGTTCTGGAGCGAAAGCAGATGCGCCATCTCCTCGTCCATGTTGACGCCGGAGGTCGAGTCCATCTTGGTCTGCAGCGTGTTCAGCACGACGTCCTGACCGTCGGCGAGTTGCTTGGCGGCCGTCGCCGATTCGCCCTGCTGGCTGATGAACTGCTTGGCGAAGTTCAGCAGCGTGCCGGTGAACGGCGCGCCGGTGGTGCCGAGGCCGGTCTTCGGCGAATAGCTGTACGACGCGTTCGACAGCTGGTTCAAAATGAGGTTGGCGCGCGTGGTGTCGCCGGCCGGTGTCTGCGGATTGGTCGAGTACACGACCATGCGCGAGGGATCGCCGACCAGGGCGGTGTTGACGCTGATGCGCGCGGCAAGGCCGGTCGACTGCGAACCGTTGGCGGTGATTGCGCCGGTGTAGAGCCCGCCATTGTCGGTGAACAGCGGAAGCTGCGGATCGCCCGAGGTCAGCGACGACACCGTCGATGTCACCGATGCCGCGGTCACGTCGGCCTTGTTGGCAGCGCCGTCGTC
Source organism: Bradyrhizobium mercantei (assembly GCF_001982635.1). Classification (GTDB taxonomy): domain Bacteria; phylum Pseudomonadota; class Alphaproteobacteria; order Rhizobiales; family Xanthobacteraceae; genus Bradyrhizobium; species Bradyrhizobium mercantei. The sequence continues at coordinate 1,224,809 of NZ_MKFI01000001.1, forward strand.
AAGCACGCGCAGCGTCGATCCGGACGGATTGGAGAATTGCAGGCCGGTTCCTCCGAGCGCGCCGTTGAGCTGCGACAGCACCGAGCTCATGCCGCCGGAGAAATCCACCCCCAGCACCTCGTCGTTCGGATCGACGGTTGCGGTGTTGCTCAGCGGCAGCACGCTCGGATCGTCGACGCGAACGATCGACAGATTGTGCGTCAGCCCGGTGGTGTTGTCCTTGTAGGAGACGTGGATGGTGTTGCCGCTCTGCAATCCCGAGAGATCGAGGTCGAAGCCGGACTGCGCCCCCGCCGTCGCGGCGGTGCCCGCGGTGGTCTTGTCTGACAGCGCGCTCGACATTGCGGCGGCGAACTGATCGAGCTGGGTCTGGGCCTGCGTCAGCGTGTTGTCACGCAGTTCGAGATAGGCAGCGATCTTGCCTGATCGGATCGAGTTGGTCGACACCATGTCGTAGGTGCCGCCGTGCGGGAAATTGATGGTGATGGTGCCGACGGTACTCTTGGTCGGGTCGGTATTGTACTGCGTGTTGGGCGTCATCGTGCCCTGGGCGTTGAAGCTGAGCGTCGCCGCTTCGGTGCCGACCAGTTGGACGCCGGAATTGGTGAACACGGTCACCTGGTTCTGGCTGTTGGTGACGGTGCGGATGTCCATCAACTGCGAAAGCTGGGTGACGTAACGATCGCGCTGATCGAGCAATGCCGCGGTCGAGGCGTCGGTCGTGCCGCCATTGGCCTGGAGCTGCACATTGAGGCGCGCGATCTGCTGCATCGCATTGTTGGCGGTGTTGACGGAGTCGCTGATGCCGGCCTCGGCATTGGCGCGCAGGGTCTGGATCCCCTGCGAGGTCGCGTTGAGCTGCTGCGCCATCGATTGCGCGGCATTGACGACGCCGATGCGCGCGGACTGCGAATCCGGGCTGGTCGACAGCCCCTGCAGCGCGGTCAGGAACTTGTTGTAGGCGTCCTCGATCGTGCCGGTGGAGTCGGGATTGCCGTAAACGCCCTGGAGGTTGGCCAGGAATTGCGAGCGGACGTCGGCGTAGGACGCGCCCGACGTCTCGGTGCGAAGTTGGGTCTGCAGGAATTCGTCGAGCTGGCGGTTGACGCCGGTGATGAGAACGCTCGACCCGAACTGGCCGGTGGTACCGGTATCCTGGTTCAGCGTCTTCCTGACGTAGCCGGGCGTCTCCGCGTTGGCGACGTTCGACGACACGAGCGAGAGCGAGGCCTGCGTGGCGCGCAGGCCCGACATCGCGGTGGAAAGGGCTTGGCTCAAACCCATGCTATGTACTCGCCTTTACTGCTTCACGCCTGCATCGTCGATGCGATCAGCGCACCACGTTCAGGAGGTCCTGCACCATCGAATTGGTCGTCGTGATCACCTTGGTGTTGGCCGAATAGGCCTGCTGGGTCACGATCAGCTTGGTGAACTCGTCGGCGATATCGGTGTTCGAGCTCTCGAGCGAAGAGCCGACGATGGTGCTCCCCCCCTTGCCGAACAGCGCGCCACCGGACTCATCGGTCGCCTCGAACGCGCCGCCGTCGATGCGCTTGAGGAAGTTGGTGCCGTTGAAGGTCGCGACCGAGATTTCGGCGAGGTCGATGTTGCGGCCGTTGGTGTAGTTGCCGACGATGCGGCCATTGGTCGAGACGCTGACCGATTGCAGCTGGCCGGCCGGGAAACCATCCTGCTGGATCTGGTTGACCTGGACGTTACCGTTGGCGTCGGCGAACTGGGTCACGCCGCCGGAGCCGAAATTGATGACGGGATTGCCGAGCGACACGCCGTTGACCACGGCATTGTTGAGCGTCACCGAGGAAATCGCCGGCGACATCTGGCCGTTGGAGGCGAAGGTGAAGTTGATGTTCGCGTTCTGCCAGGAGACCTGCGTGCCGGTTGCATTGGGATTGACCTGGTAGAACATGTTCCAGGTGTCGGTATGTCCGGCGCCGAGCGAGGAGCTGTCGGTCTTGGCCCAGCGGAATTGCAGGTTCACCGGCGCACCCGACACGTCGTAAGCGGTGACGGCGCCGCCCGAGACGGATTCGTTCAGGAAGGTCGAATTGTCGTTGCCGACCACCTGGCCGGTCCCAACCGTGCCGCCGCCGCCGCGGGTCGCAACCGCCTGCCCTGTGAAGCCGAGCGCCGCGAGAGCGGTCGAGTTCGAGCTTGTCACCTGCAGGTCCGCCGCAGTGCCGGAGTGCAGAGTGATCTTGCCGCCGCTGATCGTCGATGGCGTCGCGGTGCCGGTAATCGCGTCGATCTTGGCGAGCAGCGTTCCGATACTGTCGGTGACGTTGAGCTGGTTGCCGGTCGCTCCCGAAGCCACGAAGGTGATGACGGTGCCGTTGACCGTGATCGTATCGGCCGGCACGACCGGAGGGCCGGCAGAGCCGGCGCTGAAGTTGGTATTGATCGAATCGCTGCCAGCAGCGCCCGAAAGCAAGGTTGCGGCGGTGTTGGCGACCGACGGCGTCGCCTTGTTGTTCTGCGCGGTGCCGGTGACGGAGGAATCGGTGTAGGGCGCGGCCGGCGTGCCCAGTACCAGCGGGTTATGGCCAGCGCTGAACGCGCCGGGCCGGATCAGCTCCGAGCCGGGAACCGAGGTGTCGTGCGCGGTGGTCAGCGGATAGGACGCGAGGTTGGCACGGTAGTCGATCTTGGTGGTCTGCTGTGCTGGCAGGAAGTCGTTCTTGAAGCGCAGCACCTGCGGCGAAGAGCCCGACGGGTTGCCGGTGGTCGGGTCGATCGGCACGCCCTCGAGGTAATAGCCGGCGCCGTTGACCAGATAGCCATCCTTGTTGAGCTGGAAATCGCCGCGGCGGGTATAGCGGTCGACGCCGTCGAACACCGGCGAGCCGTCGGTGAAGCCGCCGGGCTTCTGCACCGCGAAGAAACCGTTGCCGTTGATTGCCATGAAGGTCGCCACCGAGGCCGACTGCACGTCGCCCTGCACCGAGTTGGTCGAGCGGGACTGCGCCGTGACGCCGCCGGCGAGCTGCGCGGTCAGCGCGGTCTGCGGCACCAGGTCGAGGAAGGAGGTGTCGATGCGCTTGAAGGCCGTGGTCTGCGAGTTGGCGATGTTGCCGGAGATGTTCTCGAGCGCGTACGACCCTGCGCGCAAGCCACCGACCGCCGTCGTAAGAGCGCCGAAGATACCCATGACATGTTCTCCAATTCGATTCCCGGCGGCTGGCAATCAGCAGAGGGCCGCATCGGCGGAGCATGTCGCAAGGGTCGTGCCACGAAACGAAACGTAACAAAATCATGCGCTTGAAAAAAATGCCCCGGCCGTTTAACCGGGGCACAATTGCCGGGCAGGCAACAATTGCCGGGACGGAGCGCAGTTCTGACCGCGCGCCTCCGCCCGAAAGCGCTATGGGCGCCGTCAGGTTGCCGACGGCGCCGCCGGGTGAAACACCAGCGCAAAACCGTCCATGCAGTAGCGCAAGCCGGTCGGCTTCGGGCCGTCGTCGAAGACGTGGCCGAGATGGCCGCCGCAGCGGCGGCAATGCACCTCGGTACGCAGCATGCCGAAGGTGCGGTCCGACGTCGTGCCGACCGCATTGTCCAGCGGCTTCCAGAAGCTCGGCCAGCCGGTGCCGCTCTCATATTTGGTCTCGGACGAGAACAGCGGCAGGTCGCAGCCGGCGCAGGCGAAGGTGCCCTTGCGGTGCTCCTTGAGCAGCGGGCTCGATCCCGGCCGCTCGGTGCCCTCCTTGCGCAGGATCTCGTATTGCTGCGGCGTCAGCTGCGCGCGCCATTCGGCGTCGGTCTTCTCGATCTCGAATTTCTCGGCGGCCTGCGCCGGCGCGGCGCGCAGCCAGCGGAAGGCGGCGAGGCCAAACAGGCCGGCGACGGAAGCAAGCAGGATACGGCGATCGATCATCAATCATCTCCGATGCGGACGGCCAGTGCTGGCGAACGGGTTCGTCAACAGATACGAACCCCGCCGGCCGACGTTACATCCGCCCGTCGGAGATCCGCTCACTTTCTTGCGAGGCGCGAGGATATGGCGCCTCGCCGTCCTCAACCGGCCGGGGCGCCGGCGGCGGCACTGGCCGGATAGCGGCCGGCGGCGGACGGCGCGGCGCCAGCCCGCGGGTTCCCGCCTTGAGATTGGCCTCGGCGAGCCGCGCCTCGCGGACCTGCTCCCGCGCGCGTGCCCCCTCGCGGTAACGCGCCAGAACGCCCGCGGCGGACGAGGCCGCCCGCGTCCACAGGCTGACGAAATGACCGGCGACCCGGCCGGTGGTGCCGCCGGCCCAGACCAGCTCGAACGGCGAAAACAGCCGCCAGCGGTCATCACCCCACAGGATGCTGCGCGCAATCAACTGCCCGGCGAGCGCCGAGGTGTTGAGCCCCTGCCGGCCGAAACCGCTCGCCACCCACAGGCCCCTGCGCAACTGCCCGATCTGCGGCATGCCATGCACGGTGATGCCGACCGCGCCGCCGAACGTGTCGGCGATCGGAACCTTGCCGAGTTGCGGAAAGACGGTGGCGATGCGGCGCTGCACCGCCCTGCCGAACCGCGTCGGCCGTGCGTCCCAGGTGGTTTCCGGACTGGCCCACAACAGCCGGTCGCCATCGACGACGCGGAAATGGTCGATGCCGTCGCTGTCGATGACCGAGCCGGGAAAGGCGATCGTCTCCGCCAGCCGCTCGCCGAGCGGTTCGGTCAGCGCCGCGTAGCGCCACACCGGCAGCAGCGTGTCCGACAGGCGCTTCAACGGCGCGCCGAGATGGATGTTGCCGGCGAGCACGATGTGGTTGGCACGCAGCCGCGCCGTCGGCGTCACGATGCGTTTGCGGACGCCCGAAAAATCGATGCTGACGACCGGCGTCTCCTCGAAGATCCGCACACCCGCCCGTGTCGCCAGCGCGGCAAGGCCGTGCACATATTTGCGGCCGTCGATCTGGAACGCTTTCGGATAATAGATGCCGTGGAAATAGCGGCCGGTCCGCAGCACGCTGCGCACCCGATCGACCTGCCAGCCTTCGACCTCGGTCGCAAAATCCTCAGCCAGCGTCTGCAGCCGGCTGATCAGCGCCTCGCCGGCATCGACATTGGAGACTTCCAGCGCGCCGTCGCTCGCCTTGATGCCCGGGATCAAATCCTCGGTGGCGGTGGCGCGGACATAGTCGGCGCCTTCCCGGGACAGCGCCCACAACTCGCGGGCATCGTCGAGGCCGACGCGCTCGATCACGTCCGTCATCGGCAGGCCGAAGCCCGGCATCACGGTGCCGAGATGATGGCCGGAGGCGTTCCAGCCGACCTGGCGGCCCTCGAGCACGGCCACGCTCGCCCCAAGCCGCGCGGCCTCGCGCGCCACGGTCAGGCCGGCCAGCCCCGCCCCGACCACGCAGATATCGACATCGAGGTCGAACGCCAGGCGGTCGCGGAACGGCGAAGCCCCCTCATCGGGGCCGTCTGCCGCACTTGTGGAAGTCTCGTTCATGTCGTTTCTTACGAACCGCTGCGGCGCTTGTCACCTTGTCCAGGGCATGAGCTTGTAGAATTAATTCGACCAGACCGAATCGAGATGGAAGTCCATGCGCCGTTTGCTGCTGCTGCGTCACGCCAAAACCGAACACGACGCGCCTTCGGGGCAGGATCAGGACCGCCGCCTCGACGAGCGCGGCCACCGCGATGCGGCGGCGATCGGCGGCTGGATCGCCCGCCATCCGCCTTTGCCCAATCTGGCGCTGGTGTCGCCGGCGGTCCGCACCACGCAGACCTGGGAGATCGTGCGCGAGGCGCTGAAGGGCGCGGGACCTGCGCCGAAAGGCGAATTCGTACCGGAACTCTACGGTGCCGATCCGGCGCAGCTCTTGACCGCGATCCGGATGGCGTCGGTCACCGATCCGAAGCGGCTGATGCTGATCGGCCATAACCCCGGCATGCATGAGCTCGCGCTGACGCTGACCGGCAGTGGCGACGATGCCGCCAAGCGCGCACTCAGCGACAATCTGCCGACCTCGGGGCTCGCCGTGTTCGACTTCGCGACCGACGACTGGAACGACGTCTCGTTCCGGCGCGGCAAGCTCGTCCTGTTCGTCAGCCCTAAACTGTTGAAGCAGGCTTCGCGTAGCTGACGCCAGCGGACACCGCCGCTCCGCCATGCTATATTGACGATTGCGCGACAGGGGGACCGGTTCGCGTCGACAGGCTACTCCAAGAGAAACAAGAAAAAGAAGGCGCGCGTCCCGGCACAGGGACCAAACGGCTCCAGACCAATCGCGGACAGGAGGCGCAGATGTACAAATCCATTCTCGTTCCGATCGACCTCGCCGATACCGATCTGGCGAAGCCTGCGATCGCAACCGCAGCGACACTGTCGCAAACATGGAACGGGGCGGTGCGTCTGCTCAACGTGCTGCCGATGACGCCGGTGATGCTCGCCGAATATGTGCCGGCGGATTTCGACAGCCAGCAACGTGAGACATCGGAAGAAGCGCTCGCGATCGTCGCGCGCGAATCCGGCATCGCGCCGGGTCGCATCTCGGGCGTGGTCCGCCAGGGCGGCATCTATCACGAGATCCTCGAAGAGGCCGCGACCATGAAGGCCGACCTGATCGTGATGACCTCGCACCGCCCGGCGATGCGCACCTACTTCCTCGGCTCGAATGCCGGACACGTGGTGCGCTACGCCAAATGCTCGGTGCTGGTGGTGCGGCACTGAAGCGCTATTGGTTCAGCCACACCGCGCTCAACGACCGCAACAGGGGCGCGCTGCCGAAATATCGAAAACAACCCCATGCAAAGGAGCCGGCGGCTGCGGAAGCGCCGCCTCGCCCGGCCCCTCGCTGCATGGGTCAGTTCAACGGATCCGCACCAGCTCCAGGTCGTGATCGCCGGTGACGGCGGTCTCGATATGGCAGCGCGAGAGCCCGATATCGCGCAGGGCGCGATCATCGAGCTGGCGCAGTGTCTTGATCGCCTCGCGGCGCACCCAATAGGTCGCCAGGGCGTCGCCCCAATCTCGGATCAATCGGAGCAATCCGCCCAACATACTGGACCGCGCGGGCGACGCGGCGGCTGAGGATATCGTCGTCATTGTCATCTCCTTCGATGCCCACACGGCAAGGCTATGCCGTTGACGCAAATGCCGTTTCGACACCTGCGCCGTCAAAACCTCGGATTGCTTGCGCGCTCCTCGGTGCAATCATGGGCTTGTTCCCTCTTAAATGATCCGGTACATTGCTCGGAGCAAGTAAAACATTGCTCTCGGTGCAATAATGTCGAGGTTCGAATATCTGAAGCTGGCGGATGCGGTGGCCGCCGAGATCGCCAGCGGCGCGCTGAAGGCCGGCGACCGGCTGCCGCCGCAGCGCCATTTCGCCTATGACCGCAACATCGCGGTCTCGACCGCGAGCCGGGTCTACACCGAGCTGTTGCGGCGCGGGCTGGTGGTCGGCGAAGTCGGCCGCGGTACCTTCGTGTCCGGCGAGGCGCGGCGCGGCATCGCCGCCCCGACCGAGCCGCGCGGCGCCCGCATCGACCTCGAATTCAACTATCCGCTGCTGCCGCACCAGGCGACGATGATCGCCAAGAGCCTCGAAGGGCTGGAGCGGCCCGAAGTGCTCGAGGGCGCACTGCGGCCGGCGACGAGCTTCGGCACGCGGGCGGCGCGCACGATCTCCTCGGAATTCCTGGCGCGCAAGAGCTGGACGCCGAATCCCGACCAGATCGTGTTCACCGCCAATGGCCGGCAATGCATCGCCGCGGCGCTTGCCGCCGTGGTGCCACCGGGCGGCCGCTGCGGCGTGGAGGCGCTGACCTATCCGTTCGTCAAGGGCATCGCCGCGCGGCTCGGCATCTCGCTGGTGCCGCTCGCGATGGACGAGCTCGGCGTGCGCCCCGACGCGGTGCAGAAGGCGCACCGCGAGGCCCATCTGTCCGCGATCTACGTCCAGCCCACGATCCAGAACCCGCTTAGCATCACCATGCCGGCCGAGCGCCGCGCCGAGCTGTTGCGCGTGGTGGAGAAACTCGGCCTCGTCGTCATCGAGGATGGCGTCTACGGCTTCCTCGACGACCAGGTGCCGCTGGCCGCGCTCGCGCCCGACAGCTGCATCGTGCTCGACAGCCTGTCGAAGAAGGTGGCGCCGGGCCTCGCGCTCGGCTTCATCGTCTCGCCGCCACGGCTGCGCGAGAACATCATGGCCGCGGTACGCTCGGGCGGCTGGACCGCGTCGGGCTACGCCTTCGCCGCGGGGCAGCGGCTGATGGCCGACGGCACCGCCGCCGAATTGTCACGGCTGAAGCGGATCGACGCCGGACGCCGCCAGCAGATCGCGGCGAAGCATCTGGCTGATTTCGAGATCCAGACCAACCCGAAGTCATATCATTTGTGGCTAACCCTGCCGCCGCACTGGCGCTCGCAGACCCTGGTCGCGGCCGCGGCGCGCCGCGACATCGCGCTGACGCCGTCGACCACCTTCGCCGCCACGCCGGGGCACGCGCCCAACGCGGTGCGGCTCGCGCTTGCCGCGCCGCCGATGGAGCAGCTCGAGCTCGGCCTGCGGACGCTGGCGGGAATGCTGAGCGCGACCGAAGAGGATTTCGACTCGACCGAGTGACACCGCGTTGTCACGCCGGCTGGCCGGAGCGCCAGGGCATCAAAAGCCGCAGGCCGCATACGTCTTTCTGGCGAGACGAAAATGCGTGCCCTCGGCGACGAAGTCCACATCCAGGCATTGGTTGCCCCGGCGATATTCCCCGACCACGCCGCATTGCAGATATTCGAGGTTGATCCGCCAGCGCTTCTCTTGCGGCGAATAGGTCGCGAAGTCGTGCTGCGCGACCGGCGTGCCCTTGCAGATTCCGGCAACGTATTGCCGGACATCGAGCGGCAGATCGTCGATGTGATTGTGATCCAGCGGATCATGCTTGTTGCCGACGCTGCCCTTGGAAAGAGCCGGGGGCATGCTCAAGAGCGCGAGGCATAGCGCCAGAAAGGGGGTCCGGATTGTCATCTGACACTCCAGCGAAAGCAAATCAGACGCCAATGTTACAGCGTGTTGCTTACAGCCCGCTTACAGTCCGGCCAGCATCGATTCGCCCTTCAGGCCGCCGGCCACTCCGCGATGAATCCCCTCGCCAAATACGGTTCGATCTTGTCCCACTCGCTCAGGACGCGGCGGCGAAACTCGGGAACGGTGTGCCAGCGTGCGCGGGAGACCGCGAAACTGTCCACCGTCACCAGCATCTTCTCGACCTCCGGCCAGTGCCGGTGCAGCGTCATCGGATAGCGCCGCGCGGTCCAGCTGTTGCCGAGGCAGATCACGCTGCTGATATTGGCGAGCCCCAGCGCCGCGTCGATCACCGGCAGCGAGAAGATCACGTTCTCGCCAGTGTTCTGCGCGCGATGCTCCTCGAGGATCCGCTCGGCCGGCATGCCGCGCACCACCATCGCAGCCTTGATGATCTCGCATTCCGAGCGGTCATCGCCCGGCGTGATGCCGCCGCTCACGATCGACCAGCGCGCAAGGCCGTCGCGCCAGAGCCGGACCGCGGCATCGACCCGCTCGGCAACCTCCCCGCGCGTGCCGAACACGAACAGCAGATCGGCGGGCTTGAGCGGCGTCTCGATCAGGTGCTGCGCATTGATCGCGGCGATCTCGTCGTCAGACGGGATCCGCAAGCTTCGATCGTCCATGCCCCTGCTCTCCCCGACCACCACACCGCGGCGACGATGCCGCGCGCAGGCCGGTGCACGAAGTCACATTTCATTGCGCTTGGTTGCGATCCGCTTTCGGCAGCAGCGCATCAGGCAGCTGATCGAAGCTGTAGCGCCGCGGCCGGTTGCGCGTGACGAAGCCGCCGACCTGCCAGGCGAACAGCGCCGCGAAGCCGAGCAGGAACAACGCGCCCATCCAGTTGGATGTCATGAGCGCCATGACGAGCAATCCGAACATGGCCACCGCAAGCCAGGCCAGCACGGCCAGCGCCGCGGTGTAGGTCTTCGGCCCGAGACCTCCGACCAGCCTCGCCGTGCTGCCCGCCGCCTGCATCCGGCGATGCAGCTCGACGATGAAGTCGCGGTAGAGATGCCCCTGCGGCGCCACCAGCGTGGCGGTCTGCCAGGTGGTCGAGAGGATCGCGATCCGCCCGCCCTTGGTGTTGTCGATATCGGCGCGAAACCGCTGCTGCTGCATCGAGACCGGGCGATAGGACAGCTTCACCGCGGAGATGTCGGCGTAATCCCACACGCCCGACCGGCCGGCGATCCGCCACGACAGCCCGTCCTCGGTCAGTTCGAACTGGTGCGCCGAGCCGATCAGGGAGGCCTTGTAGGCATAGCGTACGGCTGCGCCTCGCCTGTCTCCGGCAGTTCCTGCAACGTTGTTGGCAATCCGCCGTTCCACCTGTTCAAATCCATCCACGCGCTTGCGCGGGACATCGCACTCATCCTACAAGCGAGCCATGCCCGAGACGACCTATTTTCCGCGTTACCTCATCCTCGGCGGCGCGATGATTTCAGGCGTGCTGCTGGCGCTTGCCGTGCACATGCTCGGCGCGCGCTACGGGCTCGATCTCGGCGGCCTGTGGCGCTCGGATACCCGCGAGTTCATGCCGGCGGGCGCAGCGATTGCATGGTGGCTGATCGCGACCGTCGGGTTCTCGGGCGGCTACTTCACCGCCAATCTGATGCACAGCGCAGTGGCCGGCCAGATCCCGCAACGGATGCGGCAGTTCCTGATCGTCGTCGGCGTGCTGATGCTGGCCGGCGCCGGCCAGGCCGCTTCGGCGCCGAGCACGGTGTCGACCATCTCCGCCGTGCTCGCCGGCCTCGCCGCTCTGTGCCTCGGCGCCGTGATGGCGTTTTGCGGCGCCTATTTTGCCCTGCGCAAGAGCTAGATGAGTTAGAATCGAATCGGTTCGGCCACGCACACTTCACCTCTCCCAAGGGAGAGATGAACCTCCGCTGTCGAATCTCATCTCGCGCTAGAGCGTTTTCGAGCGAAGCGGACGCCGGTTCAATCAGGCCACCGACCGTTCCGGCATCCGGTGCAACATCTTGATGACGTCAGCTGCTGGCCGCGGCGGGCTGAACAGATAGCCCTGCGCCTGCGTGCAGCCCTCCTGCCGCAGCAGGTCGAACTGGGTATCGGTCTCGACGCCCTCGGCCGTGGTGACGATGCCGAGGCTCTTGCCGAGACCAGTGACCGCGCGCACGATCGCCATCGAATCCTCGCGCGTCGCAAGGTCGGTGACGAACGAACGGTCGATCTTGATCTTGTCGAACGGGAAGCTGCGCAGATAGCTCAGCGAGGAATAGCCGGTGCCGAAATCGTCGAGCGAGATGCGGACGCCGAAACCACGCAGCTCATGCAGCACCGCAAGCGTCGCCTCGCTGTTCTGCAACAGCACCGATTCGGTGATCTCGAGCTCGAGCCGGTCCGCCGACAGGCCTGACGCGTCCAGCGCCGCCTTCACCGACGACACCAGGTTCGGATTCTTGAACTGCACCGGAGACAGGTTGACGGCAACCGCGATATCAGCGGGCCACCTTGCGGCCTCGACACAGGCCTTGCGCAGCACGACCTCGCCGAGCGGGACGATCAGTCCGGTTTCCTCGGCGACAGGGATGAAATTGTTGGGTGCGATCAGCCCGCGCTGCGCGTGATTCCAGCGCGCCAGCGCCTCGAAGGCGACGACCCGATCGCCCTCGACGTCACGGATCGGCTGGTAATAGACCTCGAACTCGTCGCGCTCGAGCGCGAGCCGCAGGTCACGCTCCAGCAGCCGGCGTGCCTGCGCACGCGCATCCATCCCGGTCTCGAAGAACCGGTAGGTGCCGCGGCCGTCGGCCTTGGCTCGGTACAGCGCCAGATCGGCCTTTTGCAGCAGTTCGTCGGGATCCTTGCCGTCTTCGGGCGCCAGCGAGATGCCGATGCTGACGCCGATCACGAGCTGATGGCCGCCGATCTCGTAGGGCGCGGCGATCCGCTCGACCACGCAACTGGCCAGCGACGACACGACGGATGGTTCGCAATTGCTGCAGAACTGCACGATGGCGAATTCGTCGCCGCCGAGTCGCGCCACGGTGTCGTGCTCGGTCACGCACTCGCCGAGCCGGCGCGCGACTTCGCGCAGCAGCGCGTCGCCGATCGGATGTCCGAGCGTGTCGTTGATTTCCTTGAAATGATCGAGATCGAGACAGAGCACGGCGAGCTGGTCGGAGCGCTTGGCGAGCCGGGAGGCCTTCTCAAGCTGCTCACGGAACAGCGTCCGGTTCGGCAAATTGGTCAGCGCGTCATGCCGCGCCATGTGTGAGATCTGTTCCTGCGCCTGCTGCCATTCGGTGATGTCTTCGAAGGTCGCGACCCAGCCGCCGCCCTTCATCGGCTGATCGACGACACGGATCGCGCGCTCATTGCGGCTGACGATCCGCGTCGCGCTGTTGCCGGCCTTGGCCTCGGCGACGAGCGCATGGCAGAACTCCGTGGGATCGCCGTCCCACTCGCCAATGGAATGCAAGTCCTGCAGGACGTCGATCAGCAGGCGTCCCTGCAGGGGCACCCGACCGCGCCCCATGATCTCGCTGTAGCGCTCGTTGAACAGCATGATGCGGCCGTCGGCGTCGAACATGCACAGGCCCTGTGACATGTTTTCAAGCGCGGTATCGAGCACCATTTTCTGCTTGTGGAGCTCGGTCTTGGCGCGGCGATCGAGGATGGAGGCGATCAGCGAGAGGCCGAGGATCGCGAACGCCGCAACCGCGGTCATGAACGAGAGCACGCGCGGCGAGACCGTCAGTCCGTCGGGGACGATGGTCGGATCCGGGACCAGCGTCACCGCGCCCATCGCGGTGAAATGATGCGAGACGATCGCAACCGTCAGCAGAGCGGTCGCGGCGGCGGTGGTGCCAAAACGCTCGCCACGCGCGGCAACCACGAGCGCGACGGCGCCGAACAGGCTTCCGAAGATGATCGACGCCGCCACGATGCCGGGCGACCAGACGACGCGCGCCGGCAGCTCGAGCCCCAGCATCCCGGTGTAATGCATCGCCGCGACACCGGCGCCGACGATTGCGCCACCGGCTGCGATCGTCCACCAGCGTTGGTCGAGCGTTGCGACGGCCAATCCAACCGCCAGGATCGCAACTGCGAGCACCAGCGAGAGCAGCGTGATCGGAATGCTGTATCCGGCCTCGATGCCGGGATCGTACGCCAGCATGGCGACGAAATGGGTGGCCCAGATCCCGCAGCCGCCGACGGCCGCATCGAGACCGATCCAGATCTCGCGGGCGCGGCCCTCTGCGGCGCGGGCACGGTGAAACAGGCTGATCGCGACCGCACTGGCGAGCAGGCAGATCACCCCGCCAAGGACGACAAGCCGCCAGTCATGCTCCAAAGTGAGACAGGTTAGAACGCGATACATATAGGCCCCCGTTATGGACCTATAAAAGCAAGCCTATTCGTGTACGAACGGTAACTGCACCGCAGCAAGGTTCCACGAATGGTGAAGAAGCCTTGAATGCACAGCCGAAATCCCATCGAAAAGCCCGGGTACCTGTGTGATTTGCTCACGCAGGCACCGATGCAATTTCGCGTTCGCGGTCTCTCATTGCCGCGCCCGTGACGATGAGCCGATCCAGATCAGTGCCGCGGCCGCGAGCAACACGCCTGCGGAGATCACCAGGGCCGCATGCAGGCCCGCGATGAAGGCCGCGGATCGGCTGACCATCGATCCGAACAGCGCGACACCAAGCACGCTGCCGGTCTGCCTTGTCGCATTCAGCACCCCGGCCGCGATGCCGGCATGCTGCGGCTCGGCACTGCCGAGCAGCGTTGACGTCAGGGGCGGCACCAGCAGGCCGAGGCCGCCGCTGATCGCCAGCAGTTGCAGGCAGATCGCGGGATAGCTCGTGGTGGGGCCGATGAACAGCAGTGCCAGGCACCCGACCGCCGAGAGCGCGGCACCAAGCGCGATCGCCGCCGGCGCGCCGAACCGCTCCGCGACACGCGGCGCGATCAAATTGGCGGGCAGCACCGCGCCGAGCATCGGCACGAACGCGAGGCCGGTTGCGAACGCCGACAGCCCGTTGACTTGCTGGAAGTAGAGGCTGAGCACGAAGATCAGGCCGTAGAACGCGACGTTGACCAGAAGGCCGACCAGCGAGGTCAGCGCGAACATCCTGTGACTGAACAGCGAGAGCGGCAGCATCGGCTGCGGCGCGCGGGCCTCATGCCAGATGAACAGCACGGAGAAGATGGCGGCGAGCGCGAAGCCCGCGACCACGAACGGGCTGCTCCAGCCGAGCGCGCCGCCCTCGATGAGCGCGCCGGCCAGCGTGCCCAGCGCGGCGATCGCCGCAAGCTGGCCCGGCAGATCGAGCCGGTGCTGCTGATGGCGCGTGGTTTCGCCGGCAAAGCGCCAGGCCAGCCAGAGACCGGCTAGGCCGATCGGCAGATTGACCAGGAAGATCGCGCGCCAGCCGACCAGCGTGATCAGTCCACCGCCGACGAACGGACCCGCGGTCAGCGCCAGGCTCGCGCCTGCGGCCCAGACGCCGACCGCACGTCCGCGCGCCTTCTCGTCGGCATAGGCATGGCGCAGCAGCGCGAGCGAGTTCGGCACCAGGATGGCCGCCGCCAGCCCCTGCACGCAGCGCGCGGCGATCAGCGTCACGGCGTCAGGCGCGACCGCGCAGGCGACCGACGCCGCCGTGAAGATCGCAAAGCCGGCCATGAAGATGCGCTTGGCGCCGATCCGGTCGCCGAGCGCGCCCGCGGTCAGGATGAAGGCGGCAAACGCGATCGTGTAGGCGCTGACCACCCATTGCAGCTCGGCAACGCCGCCGCCGAGCGAGCCGCCGATGGCATTGAGCGCCGTGTTGACGATGGTGACGTCGAGCTGCACGACGCCGTAACCGAGGCTCATCGCGGCGAGCGTCAACGTCGCCGCAAGTCCGCTCGACTGGGGATGCGCCGCCGCGCGCTGCTCCGGCATGCGTCCAGCGCTCAGGGATCTCTGTTGCATGGTCTTGTCCTCGCTCTCGGCAACCAATGCGAGACATAGGACTTCGTTTCGCCAGAACATTTCGCCGCCGATCGAAGTATGACATCGTCGCCGGTCCGACCATCGGGCCGCCGCAGCAACCTTGCGCGGCGTTTTGCCTCAATAGACCTACGGACCCGTCCCGACGCGTCTCATTCCGGCCCGAACCGCGGTCCGCAGCCGGATCATGCGCACGCGCGCGTCGACTTCACACTTTGGTAAACGCCACGACCGGCCCGGATGTCCCCATGCTGATGCATATCGTCCATTCGTCTTGGTCCAACAGCCCAGCGGCAGCGTCGACACGATCACAAAATCGGCAAAAATGCCGGCGAAACCGCCTGGAACGGCGGAACACGCAGCGGTCCCGTAGCAACGGACGGCATGGCTGCGACTCACATTCCGCAGAGCGAGAACATATGTAGCGAGTATGACAATGACGCTCGACAGGAGCTGAACCTTGGCTTGTCAAGGGCTGCACAACGCATCGGTTTTGCCTTATGGGTCATCGCGTACGGTGCGTTTGCCCGTCACCCGTCGCCGTCCGTGACCGGGTCCCACTGAAATCGCCGCCCGCCGGGAGGATGAATGCTTCGGCTGCTGACCACGCTTGGGCGTGGTTTCAAGGAAAAGATCGGCTGGAAACGGCTCGGGATCGCCGCGAGTGTGTTGATCATCGCGTTCGCGATCACGTCGCTGGTGCATACGCTGAAGGGCGTCGATACCGGGATCATCCTCACCGCGCTGACCGACATCGCGCCGCATCGGATCGCACTGGCGGCGCTCTGCGTGGTGGGCGCGTTCTGCACGCTGACCTTCTATGACTTCTTCGCGCTGCGCACGATCGGCAAGACCCACGTCCCCTACCGCATCGCAGCGCTGTCGAGCTTCACCAGCTATACGATCGGTCACAATATCGGCGCGACCGTCTTCACCGGCGGCGCGATCCGCTTCCGGATCTATTCCGATTACGGCCTCTCCGCGATCGACGTCGCCAAGATCTGCTTTCTGTCGGGCCTGACCTTCTGGCTCGGCAATTTGTTCGTGCTCGGCTTCGGCATGGCCTGGCACCCCGCGGCGGCGTCGGCGATGGACCTGCTGCCGCCGGCCATGAACCGGCTGATCGCGCTCGGCTGCCTCGCCGGCATCGGCGCCTATTTCGTCTGGCTCTTGACCGGCGAGAAGCGCCGCGAGCTCGGCCAGAACGGCTGGAAGGTGGTGCTGCCGTCGGCCAAGCTGACGCTGCTGCAAATCCTGATCGGCGTGGTCGATCTCGGCTTCTGCGCGCTCGCAATGTACCTGCTGATGCCGACCGAGCCGCATATCGATTTCGTCTCGCTGGCGGTCGTGTTCATCCTGGCGACGCTGCTCGGCTTTGCCAGCCACGCGCCCGGCTCGATCGGCGTGTTCGATGCCGCGATGCTGGTGGCGCTGCCGGAGTTCAGCAAGGAGCAGTTGCTGGCGACGCTGGTGGTGTTCCGTATCCTCTATTTCCTGATCCCGTTCGGGATTTCGATCTCGATCATGGGCATGCGCGAGCTGTGGCTCAACGTGGTGCAGCCCTGGCAGGAACGAAAGCGATTAAGCCAAGCCTGCACGGCTTCGGCGACCGTGCGGCAACCGATCGAAAGCCGGCAGCAGCGGATCAGGCAGCTGAAACGGTAACAGGCAACGTTATCGGCCATTGTCCGGGTCGCTCGGTCCCGGATTTTCGATCCCCGCAGCCGCTTCTCTTATTTTCGCCGTACCGCTCGCGTCAAACCGCGCCATGATTGGCTTTTTGGTTCGATTTTCGTTTCGTGTGACGGTCGCGGGCGTGCTGCTCGGCAGCGCGCTCGTGGCGGTATTCGCATCGGCCGCAGAGGCCCAGGACAACTCCCTGCAGATCTCCTGGGAGGTCCGCAACCGCTTCCGCCTGTTCCGCGAGGAACGCGACTTCCGCCTCCATGTCGAAAGCGGGCTCGGCCGCAGCGTGCTGGCCTCGGAACAGGCGCTGGAACTGCAAAGCGACGGCCGCGGCTGGGCGCGCAACACGGTCAACCGGCTGTGCATCGACCTGCAAGGCCGCGTCAGCGAGCCCTGCACCCGCGACAACGTCAAGGAAAGCTATCTGACGCCGATCGATCACCCGATCGTGGTGCGGCTCACCGGCCCGGTTCCGGTCGGCGCCACCTGCGCCTGGTCGTTCGACGACGGCGACGGGCCGCAATCCCAGACGTTCGATTGCGCCGAGCCGGTCAATCTGCGGGTCCGCTACGGCCGCACCACGATCGCGACCGTCGACGTCGCGAGCGGCTCGGAGGCCAACCAGCGCGTGACCACGCAGATCGCGGTCCGCGACTTGCTGATCGCGGGCCTCGGCGACAGCATCGCGTCCGGCGAAGGCAATCCCGACCGCGCGATCGCACTGTCCGACGAAGGCTTCTGCTTCCGCTCCTATCTCGGCGGTGCGCAATATTACCGGCCGAGCCGCGCCGGCTACAAAGGCGGCCGCGCCTGCGAGGCGCCCGATACCCTGACCAACTGGCAGCGCCAGAGCGCGCTGTGGCTCAACTCGGCCTGTCACCGCTCGCTGTACAGCTACCAGACCCGCACGGCGCTCGCGCTCGCCGTGCAATATCCGCACATCGCGGTGACCTATCTGCCGCTGGCCTGCACCGGCGCCACCATCGCCGACGGCCTGCTCGGCTCGCAGCAGGCGCGGGAATGCCTGCCGACGAAGTCCGGCAACACCTGCTCGGGCAGCGTCAACGGCCAGATCGCGGAGCTGCGCACGGCGCTTGCCGCCGCCAAGCGCCGGCAGCCGGATCGCACGCTCGATCTGGTGCTGCTGTCGATCGGCGCCAACGACATCTACTTCTCCGGCCTCGTCGCCAACGTGATCGTCGACACGCCGACCGAACGCACGCTGCTCGGCCGCGGCGGCTCGCTGGCCAGCGTCGACGATGCCCGCTCGGCTTTGGCGCGCGACCTGCCGGCCGGTTTCGCCAAGCTGCGCGATGCGCTGAAGCCCCTGGTCGGCGGTGATCTCTCGCGCGTGGTCTATACGGCGTACGCCAATCCGGCGCTGGCCAATGGCGGCGCGCCGTGTCCCGGCGGCCGCGCCGGCTTCGACATCCACCCCTCCTTCAACGCCGACCCGAAGCGGCTCGCGGAGGTCTCGGGCTTCGTGCAGAACGAGTTCCTGCCGCAACTCAAGGCGCTCGCGCAGTGCCAGTCCGGCATCATCTGCCGCAATCCGCAGGCCGACCGCATGACCTTCGTCGATGCGCATCAGGATGCGTTTGCGAGCCACGGCTTCTGTGCACGCGCGTCGACCGATCCGGAGTTCGACCGCGACTGCTTCGCCGCCAATGGCGACAGCTTCGTGTCGGACATCGTCGCCGCCGCCAACCAGCCGCTGAAATGCGGGCGCAGCGCCGGTGAATACCGCGCCTATCTGCCGCGTGCGCGCTGGATCCGCGACGCCAATGACAGCTATTTCGCGGCAATGACCTACCCGCAGGGGCTGCCGTCCTCGATGCAGCCGAGCGACATCCACGATGCGACGTGGGGCATCCTGTCGGCGGTGTATGGCGGCGCGGTGCATCCGAGCGCCGAAGGCCATGCGGCGATGGCCGATGCCGCAGTCCCCGCGGCCGCCGCCGTGCTGCAGCTCGACACCAGCGTGGGCGAAGTGACGTCCGAGCCGGTGGCACCGCTGCCGACAGCACCGGTGCAGCGCTAAAAGCGCGATGAGACCGGGTTGAATCGAAAACATCGAAAACAACCCCATGCACAGTAGGGATCGGGGTCACCAGGCCGTGGACCGATAAACACCGACGGCGCGGCGTCCGCCCTTCCCCAACAACGACCAGGCTGATGCGGCAGCGCGAGATGTCGCGACGGGCCAGGAGCCGACATGGATCTGTCGCGGCGGCGAACCCCCGGTCATTCCGCTGACAGGCACCTTTGGCGACTAACATCCGCCAGCGCCTCAAAGACCGCCGGCGTGCGCTCCAGGCGGGCAATCGTTCGCGCGCCTTCGAGAGCGGCGACCAATGCGGCTGCGGTCGAGGACGCGCGCGCGGGAGCGAAACCGCACCCCCTGAAATGCTCCGCGATAATCTCGGTCGAATCGACAAATCCGCGCGCCACCCGTTTGGTCAACTCGGCGTCGAGCGCGGGCAGCTCATTCGCCAGATTTTGCATGAGACATCCGTACTGGAAATCGGAGGTGACCATTTCGGCGGCGAATGTGCCGAATATCCGATGAACGAAATTCAGGGCGTCACCCGTCGTATCCGCCGAGATACTCCGCAACACAGCAATTCTACACGCGACGTAATGATCGATTGCTTCCTCTGCGAGCTGTGTCTTGCCGCGTGGAAAGTGAAAGTAGAACGATCCTTTGGGCGCGCCGCTTTCTTCAATGATCTGGGTCAATCCGGTCGCGGTGTAGCCCTGGATGCGAAACAGCCGTTCGGCCGTGGCAATCGCGCGAGCGCGGGCGTCAGTCTTACGAGGCATGCCGTGGACATAACACGTTTCGCTTGACGGCACTATGGTGATCGCCATACTATGGCGATCACCATAGAAAGACGTGCGTTCGTCATGAGTCCAGCGAGCTTCAAGCCATCGGCGTCCCGACGATCCGTCCTGGCGATCGGCGCGGCCAGCCTGGTTGCGGCCTCACTTCGACCGGCCCACGCAAACCCCATGGGAGGAGCCGATTTGACCACATCAACATATGGCGGGAGCACCCTTCCCAAGGAGGTCCGCTCGCGCATGATCCACGGGGTCAACGGCCTCGATGTCCATATTCTCGAGGCCGGTTACGAAAGCTCCGGCCGGCCGCTCGCGCTGCTGCTGCACGGCTTTCCGGATCTGGCTTACGGCTGGCGACACCTGATCCCAATTCTGGCTGACGCCGGCTACCACGTCGTGGCGCCCGACCAGCGGGGTTTTGGCCGCACCACCGGTTGGGTGAACGGCTATGACGCCCCGCTGGCGCCGTTCAGCTTCTTGAACATGACGCGTGACGCGCTCGGATTGGTTTCGGCGCTGGGGTATCGGCGCACGGCAATGCTCGTCGGGCACGACTTCGGCTCGCCCGTGGCGGCCTATTGTGCGCTCGCTCGACCTGACGTCTTTCCCTCGGTGGTGCTGATGAGCGCACCGTTCCCCGGCCCGCCGGCGTTTCCGTTCAACACCGCGCAGAGCGAGGCATCGTTGGTTCAACCAAACACTGAAAACCAGAAGCTGGCGGCCGCGCTGGCGGCGCTCGATCCGCCGAGACAGCATTATCAGCAATACCTGAGCGCACCGCAGGCCAACGATGACCTGTGGCACCCCCCGCAAGGTCTACACGCGTTTCTTCGCGCATTCTTCCACGTCAAGAGCGCCGACTGGCCGGGAAACAAGCCGCATCCGTTGAAGGCGCCAACCGCCACAGAACTTGCACAAATGCCCACCTATTACGTCATGGATCTCGGTAAGACGATGTCCCAGACCGTCGCGCCATTCCAACCGTCCAACGCCGAGGTCCTGGCCTGCAAATGGCTCACCGAGCCGGAGCTTGGCGTGTACACGGAGGAGTATGCCCGCACCGGGTTTCAAGGCGCCCTGCAGGCCTATCGCGTCTTTTCCGATCCTGACCTCAACGCCGAGTTGCGCCTGTTTTCGGGCAAGACGATCGATGTCCCGTCGCTGTTCATCGGCGGCAAGAGCGATTGGGGCACCTATGCGGCGCCGGGCGCGCTCGATCTTATGCGGACGAAGGCGGCGACGAGGATGGGTGGCATCGAGCTGATCGACGGCGCCGGTCACTGGATCCAACAGGAGCAGCCGGTTCGGCTCAGCACGCTCCTGCTCGGCTTCATCAAGGAAATGGGTGGGGCGGATCACACCAGCGATTTTGGACCCGGCGGCCGCTAGCCGGGATGACGCGATCCTTCCTTGTACTGGCGCCCTATCCTGGCGCTCCGGGCTTTGAGGGTGCAGCGACGTGCCTCGCATCACCAGACGTGCGTGCCCGACTGGGCCGCGCGGCATGAGCCCACGCCGCAGCAGAACGCTCGCTCCGCGCAAATGCGAGCGAGCTTGATCGAGGCCGGAGGATAATCGGCTTAGTGCCGCTTCGTGGCAGGCACGGGTGCTGCAACCGGCGGCTTCGCCGCCGCGGCTTGCGCCGGCAGATATTTGGCGACGATCGCGGGATCGAGCTGGGCCATCGCACTGTCCGGCAAGCGCGTCCAGACCTCATCCTTGCCAAACAGCGAGATGCCGAGATAGCCGCGCATGGTCAGCTTCTGCCCGTCGGTGCTCAGGGTCATCTTGGCCTTGTAGACCTTGCCGTCGCGCGGATCGAGCACGTTGCCGTTCTCGTACTTCAGGCCATCGCGCTTCATATCGCGGATGAACGACAGGCCAAGCCACGGCGCGTTCTTGCGATCGTCGGTGCATTTCGAGCAGACCGGATTCGGCGGATCATCGGGATCGGAAAACATCTTGGCGATCACGCCTTCGAAGATGCCGTTGTGGTCGATCACCAGGAACCAGCCCTCGGGCTTGCCGTCCTCGATCTTCTGCCAGAGGCCGGCGGCCGATGACGGGTCGGCCGCCGAGGCCGCAAGCGGAGCAGCCAGCGCAAAGGCCGTGGCGATCGCAAGGATCAGCCGAAGTCTCGACAGCGTGTTCCGCATCATCATCACCTGATCGATCGACAAACTCGAATAGCGGCAGACCGGTAGTTGCAGACTACGGCCATTTCACGAAGTGTTCCAGTACCCGCAACCGCGCAGGAACTGGCCCATGCCTCCGGCATTGGTCGCTGTTGCAGCGGAATCAGTTCACGCCAAGCTTCTTCTGCAAACTTGATGACGAGGTTGTGTACTGGAACACCAGCCGCTTGTCCGGATACACGTAGCGGTGCGCCTTCTGCGCCATCAGCGCGCCCTCGTGGAAGCCGGAAAGAATGAGCTTCAGCTTGCCCGGATAGGTGTTGATGTCGCCGATCGCGAAGATGCCCGAAACGTTGGTCTCGAACGCCGCGGTATCGACCGGCACCAGATTGTTCTCCAGCGCCACGCCCCAGTTCGCGACCGGGCCGAGCTTCATGGTGAGCCCGAAGAACGGCAGCATCGTATCGCAGGCGATCGTCGACATCGCATTGTCATTGCCCTTCAGCGCCGCGCCCGAGAGCTGACCTTCGGCGCCTTCGAGCCCGGTGACCTGGCCGATCCTGAGATCCATCTTGCCGTCGGCGACCAGTGTGCGCATCTGCTCGACGCTGTGCGGCGCCGCGCGGAAATCGTCGCGCCGGTGCAGCAGCGTGATGCGCTTGGCGATCGGATGCAGATTGAGCGTCCAGTCGAGCGCGGAGTCGCCGCCGCCGACGATCAGGATGTTCTTGTCGCGGAATTGCTCCATCTTGCGCACGGCATAGAACACCGAGGTGCCTTCATAGGCCTCGATGCCGGGCACCGGCGGCCGCTTCGGCTGGAACGACCCGCCGCCGGCCGAGATCACCACGACCTTGGCCTCGAACTCCTTGCCGGCGTCGGTCTTCACGCGAAACAAGGGATCGCCGATCTTCTCGATGCTCTCCACCATCTCGTTGAGGTGGAAGGACGGACCGAACGGCTTGATCTGCTCGAGCAGTTGATCGGTGAGACCCTGGCCAGTGACGAAGGGAATGCCGGGAATGTCGTAGATCGGCTTCTCGGGATAAAGCTCGGCGCACTGCCCGCCGATCTTGTCGAGGATGTCGACCAGATGCACCTTCATGTCGAGCAGGCCCAGTTCGAACACGGCAAACAGTCCGCAGGGGCCCGCGCCAATAATCAGCACATCGGTCTTGATCGCTTCGCTCATGTCCGCTTCTTTTCAGTTGAGATCGACTGGACGGCCTTCGCCTGTCCCGTCGAGTGTGGCCGGATCGGGACATGCATAATAGGGACAGCGGCTGGCGCGGCAACCCCTTGCCGAGCCTGCGCAACTCGGCTGTATGGGCGGGAAACCGACGGAGATCCCCCTCGTGAATGCCCCTGTCCGCGCCGACGATGCGCCGCGCCTGGAAGACTTTCCCTATCGCCTGTCCGACAATGTGCGCTTCGCCGACCTCGACCCCAACGGGCACGTCAACAACGCGGTCTATGCGAGCTATTTCGAAACCGGCCGCGTCACGCTGGTGAAGGACCGCAGCATGGGGCTGATGCCGGCCGGGCTCGGCTGGATCATGGTGCGCCTCGACATCCATTTCCGCGCCGAGCTGCACTGGCCGGGTCAGATCGAGCTCGGGCTCGGTCTCGTCAAGTTCGGGCGGACGTCGACCACCTTCGATCAGGTGGTGTTCTCGGAAGGGAGATGCGTCGCGTCGGCGAAGGCGATCACCGTGATGATCGATGAGGCCACGCGCAGGCCGACACCGCTGCCGGCGGAGGTCAAGGAGAACTTCCGCCGCTGGGTCCGTCGCGGAGTCAATCCGGACGGCGAGTAAGGAAAGTCAGGAGACCTCAGGCCTGCCGTTCCGGCGTCGACACGACCAGTCCGTCGAGATCGTCGGTCACCTTGATCTGGCAGGACAGCCGCGAATTCGGGCGCACGTCGAAACCGAAATCCAGCATGTCCTCTTCCATCGGCGACGGCGCACCGACCTTCTCGCGCCACGCTTCATCGACATAGACATGGCAGGTCGCACAGGCGCAGGCGCCGCCGCATTCGGCTTCAATGCCGGGAATGGCGTTGCGGATCGCGCCTTCCATCACCGTCGCGCCGTTCTCGATCTCAACTGTGCGTTTCTCGCCGGAATGGTCGATAAAGTGGATTTTGGCCATGATTGCTCGTGCTGCCGGAATGCGCCGGACGATGGATGGAAAGGTCCCGGGCAGTCGTATAACGGGTCGATCCGCACAGCGCTAGCGCGGAGACCGAAAACCTGCCGGCCGGGCTGGACGGGCGCCCAGGCCGCTTTGGTGGGCCGTTGAGACGTCGGAAGCCTATGAGCGGCCCAGAATCAGCTCGACCGCCGTACGCGCCTCGGCAATCGCCGCACCGAGCGCCGCAAGCGGCTGGGCCGGATCGGAACCCCCGGTCAGTGCAGTCTCGAGGTTTGCGGCAGCCTCGGCGACGCCGAAGGCGCCGATCGCCCGCGCCGACCCTTTCAGGGTGTGAGCGTGGGTCGCCGCCTCGGGCGGCAGGGCGGCCAGTTGACCCAGGATCCGGGCCGACTGGGTCGAGAACATCGCCAGCACTTCCCGCTCCAGGTCCGGGTCGCCCAGCGTCATGCGCCGGAGGTGATCGACGTCGATCGGCCCGTCGCCAGGCGCGAGCGGTGGCGATTGCGTCCATTCAACCCGTTCGAGATGAAGCGGCATGGCCTGTCCCTGTCGTCTCCGCCGGGGCTTGCCGGCGGGTCGTTGGGTCAGCCAATCACGAAACTGGTTAACGGATTGTTGTCGGGATGATCGGCAAAACCGCCCGATTCTGGACAATTTCCGGACACAATCGACGCGCCGTGGCGGGAATTTCGAGTACCCATAAGACCTTATGGCGCAAAGCTGTTAACGATGATTAAGAAAGTATTAATCGCAAGCATTTCATTCGCTTCACTCTCCCCATAGGATGTTTGCGGATGTAGCGGACAAGCCGCCGAGGGGGCGCGCTTGCGCTCCGCTTGTGGGCACCGGCTTCGAGCATGCGTGGGGACGATCGCAGGCTCGCCGACGCGTAATTAGTGAGAGGGCTCAGACTGAACATGGCGAACACACCCAAGAAGGTCAAAGATCCCACCGAAGTCGCGCTTTCTGCCATCCAGGAGGCCCTCAACATCAGCGAACAGGGCGCGGAAAATCGCAGCCCCCTCAACGAGAGCGCCACGCCACCGAACCTGCCGCCGTCCGCTCCCGATTTCTCGGCCACATCTTTTGAATCGCGTACCAATGCCGATCGTGCAGTGTTCGAGCCGATCGAAGAAACGCGCGCACCGCGCCGCGCCGCCAACGATGATCGCGAGACCATCGGCCAGATGTTGCAGACGCTGCAGGGAGGGCGCGCGCGCAACGCCTTCACGCTGTTCTTCGTCTGCTCCGGCGCCTGGCTGCTCGGCGGCGTGATCCTCACCATCGCGTTCTGGCCGGCCCTGCAGGCTTCGATGGCCCAGGGCACCGGCGTGCTGGTGCTCGCCGGCCTCGCCGCGCTGTTCGCCGTTCCGATTCTGCTGTTCTACTATCTCGCCAGCCTCGCCGCGCACGGTCAGCGCATGCAGATGATCGCGCAATCGATGGCGCAGGTCGCGATGCGCTTCTCCGAGCCGGAAAACGCCGCCGCCGATTCCATGGTGACGGTCGGCCAGGCGATCCGCCGCGAAGTCGCGGCGATGGGCGACGGCGTCGAGCGCGCGATCGCGCGCGCCGGCGAGCTCGAGACCCTCGTTGCCAACGAGGTTGCAGCGCTGGAACGCGCCTACTCCGACAATGAAGTGCGCATCCGCGCGCTGCTGCAGGACATCGCCCACCAGCGCGACAATCTAGTCGGCCAGGCCGAACAGGTGCGCAGCGCGATCTCCGGCGTGCAGATCGACCTGCGCCACGACATCGCGCTGATTTCCGACGCGATCGCCTCGCGGGTCGACGAGGTCGCCAAGAGCATCACCGGCGCGCTGGAAGAGCGCGGCCAGCACATCACGACCGCGCTGAGCCATGCCGGCGACAACATGATCCTCGCGCTCGGCGAGCGCGGCGGCGACCTGCTCGACCGCCTCGAGGAAGCCAGCGCCGAGACCACCCGCGCGGTGATGGACGCCTCCGAGCGGCTCACCACCAGCCTCAACTTCAAGACCGGCCACGTCCATGACGAGTTCGTCGATCTGGCCGATCGCGTCCACGAGATGCTGAACGAGCGCATCGACCGCATCACCGGCGAGTTCGAGCAGCGTTCGTCCGCCATCGTCGACGGCATCTCCGACCGCACCGAAGAGGTGCACGATTCCCTGAAGAACTCGGCGGACTCGCTGCTGCTCGAGCTCGAGCTGCGCAGCAACGACCTCGTCAGCAAGATCGACGACGCCGGCAACCGCCTCGCCGGCCAGATCATGAACTCCGGCGACCGGGCGAGCGAGGCGCTCGACGTCACCGTCAACTCGCTGGTCGCCAAGGTGGTGGGCCAGACCGAAACCGCGCACGATTCGCTGTCGCTGCAGATGAGCGCGTTCGACGACCTGGTGAAGAACCACGGCAGCGAGCTCGCCGAGAAATTCGCCCGCGACTCCGGCACGCTCGGCGCGCTGATCACCCGTCACATCTCGGAATTCGACCGCACGGTGAAGACCTTCGGCGGTGACATCGTCGAGCGCATGGGCCAGCGGACCCAGGACATCACTGACAGCTTGAAGACCTATGTCGACACCTTCGACCATCGCGTCACCTCCAATAGCGGCGAGATCACCGCTTCGCTCGACCAGCGCCTGCTGCAGTTCGAGACGACGCTGGGCAGCCGCGTCAGCAATCTCGACGCCTCGCTGAACGACAAGCTGTCGTCGTTCGACAGTTCGCTCGCCACCAAGATCGGCTCGTTCGACGGCCGCCTGCAATCGCTCGACGACGCGATCGACGGCCGCATGAAGACGATTGAGGTCACCTTCGAGAGCCGCGCCAAGTCGGTCACCGACACCATCGACGGCCATCTCGGCACGCTCGCGACCCAGCTCACCGAAGGCGCCACCCAGGCGATCCACTCGATCGACTCGCGCCTCGGCCTGCTCACCACGACCCTGACCGAGGGCACGGTGCAGGCGATCGCCGCGGTCGACCACCGCATCAATGGCGTCACCGAAACCATCGACGGCCACAGCCTCCGCCTCGTCGACACCATCAACGGGCACAGCACCCGTCTCGCCGACACCATCAACGGTCACAACACCCGCCTCGTCGATACCATCAGTGGCCATAGCTCGAACCTGACCGACACCATCTCGGCGCGCTTCGCCGACATCCAGCAGGGCATCGAGAGCCGCGTCGGCGTCATCGCCGGCGACATCGACACCCGCGTCGCGCAGTTCGAGGATCTCTTGGGCTCGCGCGTCGAGGCTGTTGCCGGCCGCATCGAGAGCAGCGGCCGCCAGGCCAGCGAGGACCTGATGTCCCGCGCCGAGCTCTTGTCGTCGAGCATCAAGTCCCATGTCGAGGACGCCGAGCGCTCGCTGACCAACCTCGTGGTCAACACCAGCGAAACCATCCAGACCGGCGCGCGCACCGCGCAGCAGGCCCTGCTCACGGTCTCCGCCGACGTCGGCAACCAGCTCAAGCTGAGTTCGGCCGAGGTCGAGGGCGTGCTGACCGCAGTCGGCACCAGCGCCGCCAACTCGATCCTCACCAGCGCCCGCGACGCCCAGGTGTCGCTGGTCTCCGCCTCCGGCGACGTCGCCTCGCAGATCAAAGCGCTGTCCGAGGACGTCGAGCGCACCTTGCAGGCAGCCGGCAGCGCCACCGCGGCCTCCGTGCTGTCGGGTGCCCGCGACGCGCAGACCACGCTGGTCTCTGCCTCGGTCGAAGCCGCGAGCCAGGTCAAGTCGCTGGCCGCCGATGTCGAGGCATCGCTGTCGATGTCCGGCTCCGCCGCCGCCGAAGCGATCATGACCGGTGCTCGCGACGCTCAGACCATGCTGATCTCGACCTCGAGCGACGTCACCGGCCAGGTCAAGTCGCTCGCCAGCGACGTCGAGCGCTCGCTCTCGATGGCCGGTACCGCAACCGCGGAAGCCGTCGTCGCCTCGGCCCGCGAGGCCCAGAACACCCTCGCCGGTGCATCCACCGAAGCCACCAATCTGGTCCGCACGCTTGCCGCCGACATGCAGCACTCGCTGTCGACCGCCGGCAGCGCGACCGCGGAAGCCATCGTCGCCTCCGCCCGCGAGGCCCAGAGCACCCTGGCCGGTGCCTCGACCGATGCAACCAATCTGGTCCGCACGCTGTCGGCCGACATCGAGCGCTCACTGTCGATGGCCGGCACCGCGACCGCGGAATCCGTCGTCGCTGCGGCGCGCGAGGCCCAGAGCACGCTGGCCGGCGCCTCGACCGAAGCCACCGACCTGGTCCGCACGCTGGCCGCAGACATGGAGCGCTCGCTCTCGATGGCCGGCTCCGCCACCGCGGAATCCGTGGTCGCCGCGGCGCGCGAGGCCCAGAGCACGCTGGCCGGCGCCTCGACCGAAGCCACCGACCTGGTCCGCACGCTGGCCGCCGACATGGAGCGCTCGCTGTCGATGGCCGGCTCCGCCACCGCGGAATCGATCACCTCGGGTGCGCGTGAAGCCCAGAGCATGCTGGTCAACGCATCGACCGAATCCGCGACGAAGGTGTCGGCGCTCGCCTCCGACATCCAGCGTGCGCTGTCGATGGCCGGTTCCGGCACCGCCGAGGTGCTGACGGCCGGCGCCCGCGAGGCGCAGAACACCCTCGTCAACGCCTCCACCGAGGCCGCCAACCACGTCAAGTCGCTGGCAGCCGATGTCGAGCGCACCCTGACGTCGGTCGGCACCAACACCGCCCAGACGATCCTCGGCAGCGCCCGCGACGCCCAGACCTCGTTCGTGGCGACGTCGAGCGAGGCGGCAGCCCAGATGCGCGCGATCTCGGTCGAGATCGAACGCTCGCTGACCACAACCAGCGCGGAGACCGCGCAGACCATTCTGAGCAGCGCCCGCGAGGCCCAGAGCTCGTTCGCGGCGACCTCGGCCGATGCCGCCGCCCAGATCCGCACGCTCTCGACCGATATCGAGCGCGCGCTGGGTTCGGTCACGGTCAAGACCACGGACAACATCCAGACCTCGGCGCAGAACGCGCAGGCCGCGCTGATCACCATGTCCAACGAGGTCTCGACCAAGGTCAAGACGACCTCCGCCGACATCGAACGTTCGGTGCTGTCTGCCTCCAGCGCATTCGGCTCGGCGATGACCGGCAAGACCGACGAGATCGTCACCTATGTACAGCAGCAGACCGAGCGTCTGTCGCAGATGGTCGACGGCCGCCGCGGCTCGCTGGTCGAGGCGCTGACCGCCAAGACCACGCAGCTTTCGGCCGACATGGATCGCGCCACGGCCGACGCCCTGAAGGCGATCGAAACCCGCGGCCTCGCCTTCTCGCAATCGATGGCGGCGCATGGCGGCGATGTCGCGCGCAACATCACCTCGGCCGGCGACCAGGCGACCGGCGCGGTGGCGAAGTCGCTCAAGGATCTCGAGCAGGCCTCGCGCGCGGCGATCGACCAGTCGCGCCAGGTCTCGATCTCGGCCGTCACGGAGATGCAGGAGACCAGCAAGATCCTGCGCACCGATACGGTCGCGCTGTTCGAGCGGCTGCGCGAGGGCAACATCCTGCTGCAGGAAGTGCTGACCGGCGCCCACGACAACCTCAACTCGCTGGAGCGCGCGCTGGTGACCCGCGTGGCCGACTTCGTGTCCGCCATGAACGACGTCACCTCGCGCAACGGCGTGGCGACCGAGACGCTGGAAGACCAGCTGACGGTGTTCAACAGCAAGACCGGCAAGGCGCTGGAAGATCTCGGCGCGCTGTCGAGCCAGTTCGAGACCCATGGCAAGGCGCTGATCGACGCGGCTGCCGTGGTCGAGCAGGCCAACCGCTCGACGACGGCCTCCGTCAGCGAGCGCAAGGAGGCGCTGGAAGCGCTGGTCACCACCATCGACCTGCGCACCACCGATCTCGATCAGCGGCTGTCGCGCTTCACCGGCCTGCTCGATGAATCGCTCGGCGCTGCCGAGGAACGCGCCCGCGACATCGCGCGCGTGGTGGCGGAAACCGCAGGCGCCGGTTCGGCTGCGATCAGCCGGCAGTTCGAGGCGGTGCGCCAGGCCGCCGAGAACGAGCGTCAGCAGACCGTCGATGCGATGAACGAACTCTACCAGCAGAGCAACGCCGAGACCGATGCGATGTTCAAGGAATCGACGGAGAAGTTCTCCGCGATGGTCACGGCGATGAAGCAGATGGCGAGCGAGATGCACGGCGAGCTCGAGGCCACCCGCAACGAGCTGCGCCGCGGCGTGCTCGAGATGCCGCAGGAGGCCGCCGAAAACACCGCGCAGATGCGCAAGGTGATCGTCGACCAGATCGAGGCCCTCGCCGAGCTGAACCGCATCGTCGCCCATCACGGCCGCGGCCTCGACGTGGTCTCGACCAACCGCGCCAGCGTCCGCCACGAGGAGCCGGTGATGGCTGCTGCCGCCGGCGGCCGCGCCGACGTGCGGATGCGGGACAGCGTGCGGGACAACGGCAACAGCGCTTCGACGCTGCCGCCGCCCGATCTCGGCATGGCGAGCTCGCGCCGCACCGAGGCCCCGTCGGTGAGCCCGGCGGGCCCCAACAACAACGGCGACGGCTGGCTGTCCGACCTGCTCAACCGCAGCGACGCACCGCCGCCTGCCCCGCAGGGCCGCGACGCGCAGCAGCGCCCGCGTCCGCAGCAACAGCAGCCGGCCGCCAATCCGCTGGAGTCGCTGTCGCTCGACATCGGCCGGCTGATGGACCGTACGCTGGCGGCCGAGATGTGGGATCGCTACCAGCGCGGCGAGAACAAGGCGTTCTCCAAGCGCCTGTACACGCCGGCCGGCCAGAAGGCATTCGACGAGGTGGCCCGCAAGTATCGCGCCGACCGCGGCTTCAAGCAGACGGTCGACCGCTACATCGCGGAGTTCGAGCGGCTGCTCGACGAAGTCGCCCGCGACGGCCGCGGCCAGCAGGAGCTGGCTGGCCACCTGACCTCGGAGACCGGGCTGGTCTACACCCTGCTCGCGCACGCGGCGGGACGGCTGGGGTAAGCTGATTGGCGAATAGTGGGTAGCGAATGAAAAAACGGAGGCCCTCAGGCCTCCGTTTTGTTTTGAGCCCGGGATTGAATTCGCGGACGACGCATCGGCGATAGTGCGATGGCCTAACCACCGTCATTGCGAGGAGCGTCAGCGACGAAGCAATCCATTCCTCGGCGTACGCGGCGCGATGGATTGCTTCGCTTCGCTCGCAATGACGGTCGTGTAGGCAGCGAACCCTACTCGCTATTTGTCACTCGCCATTCGCCTGTCACTGCTGCCGCCGCCGCGGCCCTGGCGCTGCGGCCGGAGCCGGCGCGGGCTCGGGCGCGGCGTTGTTGCTGCCGCCGAAGATCACCCGGCTCGGGTTGCGGTCGAAATTGTTCACCGCGCGGCTGATGTCGGCCAGCGTGCGGCGGCCGTCGTTGATCAGAAGATTGGTCCGCTTGTCGACATTGTCGGCGAGTTCGCGGATCGACTTGACCATGAGATTCAGCTCGCTGCCATTGTTGCCGCCGGCGATCGCATTGAGCCCCAGCATCAGATTGTCGGCCTTGCCCATCACGCCGTCGACCTTGAGCATGACGTTGTCGATCTTCTCGGAATTGCGCGCCAGCGCCTCGGTGAAGACCTCGAGGTTCTTCAGCGAATTCTTCACCGACTGCTGATTGTCGGCGACGATGCGGTTGACGTTTTGCAGGGTGGCGCGGATCGCCTCGGTGACGTCCTGTAGCGCGTTGGGATCGGCGGTCAGGACCGGGATGCCGTCCTCGTCCAGCGGCACCGGCGGGGCGGCCTCCTCGCCGCCCTTCAGCGAGATCGCGGCGACACCGGTCAGCCCCTGGAACTCGAGACCGACCAGGGTGTCCTTGCGCAGCGGTGCGCTGTTCTCGATCATCGCGAGCGCAACCACGCGCCGCGGGTTGTCGAGCTTGACCGAGACGACCTCCCCTATCCGGATACCGTTGAAATTGACATTGCCGCCGTTGCGCAGGCCCGACGCCGGCCCCTCGAAGATCACCCGCAGCGGGCTGCGCTGCTTGGTGGTGTGCAGGCTCTGGAACCACAGCACGAAGCCGAACGCGGCGGCGATCACCGCCAGCGTGAAAGCCCCGATCAAGACGTAGTTCGCCCGCGTTTCCATCAATTACTCGCGTTCATCACTGTTGGGCCCTCGCGCAGCCAGTCTGCGCGTGAGCCCGTCGAATTTCCTGTTGGCGCATGATCTCGTCGGAAAACCGGCTCCATTTTTCGGGATCATGGGCTAGGCCACAACGGCTCGGGCGCGCTTGCCGTTGAAATATTGCTGCAGCCATGGATGCTGCGATGCCTTCATGTCGGCGATCGATCCTGCAGCAATGATCTTACCGTTCCCTAAAACGGCGATACGGTCGCACGCGGTGTAAAGGCTGTCGAGGTCGTGGGTTACCATGAAAACGGTCAGCCCCAAAGTGCGCTGCAGGGTGCGCACCAGCTCGTCGAAATCGCCGGCGCCGATCGGATCGAGGCCCGATGTCGGCTCGTCGAGAAACACGAGCTCCGGATCGAGCGCGAGCGCGCGCGCCAGCGCGACGCGCTTGATCATGCCGCCGGACAGTTCCGACGGATAGCGATCGGCGACCTCGGGCTTGAGGCCGACCATCACCAGTTTCGCCACCATGATCTCGTCGAGCAGCCGCTGCGAGACCCGCAGATATTCGCGCGCCGGAAACTGGATGTTCTGGCGCACCGTCAGCGAGGAGAACAACGCGCCCTGCTGGAACAGGATGCCCCAGCGCCGCTCGACGGCGCGGCGCTGCGACGAGTTCGCGGCGTCGAGATCGACGCCGAACACCTCGATGCGGCCGGAGACCTTCGGCACCAGGCCGATGATGGTGCGCGTGAGCACCGACTTGCCGGCGCCCGACGGGCCGACGAAGCCTAAGATCTCGCCGCGCTTGACGTCGAGGTTGAGGCCGTCGAGCACGCGCGTATTGCCGAATTGCACGGTGATGTCGCGGACCCGGATGATGGCGTCGTTGTCCTGCTCCGCCATGATCACATCCCGATCGAGGCGAAGAAGATCGCGAACACGCCGTCCATCACGATCACGAAGAAGATCCCTTTCACCACCGACGCGGTGGTGTGCTGTCCGAGCGACTCCGCCGAACCCTGTACCGCCAGCCCCTCGACGCAGGCGACGATGCCGATCACGGCCGCCATCACCGGCGCCTTGACCATGCCGACGATGAAATGGTCGATCGATATGGCATCACGAAGGCGGAGCAGGAAGGCCTCCGGATCGACGCCGCCATAGAGCCAGGCCACCAGGCCGCCGCCATAGAGCGCGGCCATCGCGCCGAGGAAGGCCAGGATCGGCAGCGCCAATACCAGCGCCAGCATGCGCGGCAGGATCAGGACCTCGATCGGATCAAAACCCATGGTGCGCAGCGCGTCGATCTCCTCGCGCATCTTCATCGAGCCGAGCTCGGCGGTATAGGCCGAGCCGGAGCGACCCGCGACCATGATCGCGACCAGGAGCACGCCGATCTCGCGCAGCACCAGCACGCCCAGCATGTCGACGACGAAGATGTCGGCGCCGAACCTGCGGAAATGGAAGATACCCTGCTGCGAGATGATGCAGCCGATCAGGAAGGTGATCAGCACCACGATCGGTACCGCGCGCAAGCAGACCTGCTCGAGGTGATGCACGGTCGAGGTGAAGCGGAAGCTGCGCGGATGGATCAGCACCTTGGCGGCCGCGGTCAGCACCGCGCCGAGCATGTCGACCAGGCCGATGATGGTGCCGCCGATCCCGGCCACGGTGCGCCCGATCTGCTCGAGCATGCCCGATATCAGCAGCGGTTCGCTCGCGGCCCTGGGCGCCGGGCCGACGCGGCGGACCTCGTCGACCAGGCTGGAATAATTGGCGGAAAGGCCGGCGATCTCGGCTTCGGCGCTGGCGTCGCTGAGGCTGCGGCGCAGCCGCTCGATCAGCCAGGCGCCGAAGGTGTCGAGGCTCGCGACCTGCGACACGTCGATGAAGATGTGGGGCCGGCTGCCGCGCAGCTTCTCGGCGTCGGAGACGATCCGCTCGAGCGCAGGGGCAAAGCGCGCCGTCCAGTTGCCCGCCGCGCACAACGCCAGTCCTTCGCCTTGGGCTATCCGCTCCAGTGTCGGGTCGCCGCTCACCTTTTGCCTACCCCTCAAGCCGGCTGGCCGCCGCTCATGCAGATCTCCGGCGGCTTGCCGGATCGGCTTGTCGAATCTGTCGCTAACCAGCCATAGTTGGTTGCGCCTCGCAAGCTACGGTTCAGGAAATAGTAGACTTTAAAATGACTTCCACCCCTCCCGGAGCAATTTCCCTGACCTGCCGGATCGAGCGCTGGCCGATCGCGGGCACCTTCACGATCAGCCGCGGCGCCAAGACCGAGGCCGTCGTGGTGGTCGCCGAAGTGAGCCAAAGCGGCCTCATTGGCCGCGGCGAATGCGTGCCCTACCCGCGCTACGGCGAAACCCCGGAGGCGACGCTGCACGCGATCCGGGCGATGCAGGAGCCGCTCGCCGGCGGGATGGACCGCATCGCTCTGCAAGCCCGGATGCCCGCCGGCGCCGCCCGCAACGCGCTGGATTGCGCGCTGGCGGACCTCGAGGCCAAGCGCGCCGGTCAGCGGATCTGGAACCTGCTCGGCCGTCCCGCGCCGGAGCCCCGTACCACCGCCTATACGATCTCGCTCGGGACATCAGAGGCGATGGCCGAGGCCACGGCGAAGGCCGCACACCGCGCGCTGCTCAAGATCAAGCTCGGCGGCGATGGCGACGGCGAACGGATCGCCGCCGTGCGCAAGGCGGCGCCTCGCTCCGAGCTGATCGTCGACGCCAATGAGGCCTGGACCGAGGACAATCTCGCCGCCAACCTCAAAGCCTGCGCCGATGCCGGCGTCACGCTGATCGAGCAGCCGCTGCCGGCCGGCAACGACGCAGCGCTTTCGCGGATCCAGCGCCCGGTTGCGGTCTGCGCCGACGAGAGCGTGCATGACCGCGCCTCGCTGGAGGGCCTGCGCGGCCGCTACGACGCCGTCAACATCAAGCTCGACAAGACCGGCGGGCTGACCGAAGCGCTCGCAATGGCCGATGCAGCCCGCGCGCTCGGCTTCGAGATCATGATCGGCTGCATGGTCGCGACCTCGCTTGCGATGGCACCGGCGATGCTGATCGCGCAACAGGCCCGCTTCGTCGATCTCGACGGTCCGTTGCTGCTGGCAAAGGACTGCGACGACGGCCTGCGCTACGAGGGCAGCCTGGTCTATCCGCCCGAGGCCGCGCTCTGGGGGTAAAAGGTTAGCCGCTTCCGCGCCAGCCACATCACGAGCCCGCCCGTGGCCGCCATCGCGGCCATCATGTCGTAGACGCCGAGCCCGAAGCGCGCATAGACCATGCCGCTGACGATCGCCGTGGTGCTCGCGACGATGCCGCCGCAGGCGGTGAGATAACCCTGCGCGCGCGCCATCACATGGACCGGCACGTGATGCACCATCAGACCCATGATGCCGACCTGCGTCAGCCCGAAGCTTAAGCCGTGTCCGAGCTGGACCACGGCGAGCACCGCAAGCGGAGGGTCCTGCGCGGTGATCGCCCAGCGCGCCACCGCGCTGGCGGCTGCGATCATCACCAGCACCGCCGACGGCAGCGTGAAGCGCGGCGACAATGCAAACAGCACGATCTCGGCGATCACGCCGAGCACCCAGAGCACCGCAATGGTCAGGCCGCTGAAGCCAGCCTGCTGCCAGGCAATCGAAGCGAAGATGTAATAGGCGCCGTGGCTGCCCTGGATCAGCGCCGACGACACGATGATGGCGAGAAAGGTGGGGTTACGCAGCAGTTTCGGCGCGCCGGCCGTCGGCGTGGCCGCTGTCACTGGGCGTCCCAGCGGCCGCAGCGTCAGCCCGACCAGCGCGCCGAGCACAGTGACCGCCGTGATGATCCAGATCAGATCGACCTCCGCGACATAGCGCAGCAGGAACCCGCTGATGAGTGCGCAGACCGCGAAGGCGGCCGAGCCCCACAGCCGCAGCGGTCCATAGCTGAGACCGAATTGCCTGACGCCGCGCAGCGCATAGGCGTCGGTGAGCGGCACCATCGGGGTCCAGACGCAGCAGGTCAGCGCATAGACCGCGAGCAGCACGAGCGGCTGGTGCTGGGTGCCGATCACGGCAAAGCCGAATGCCGTCGCAAAGCCGGTGGCGATGATCGCGCCGCGCAGCATCTGGCGCCGTTCCGCAGCCGCAGTGACCAGCGGCAGCACGGTGAAGCGCGTCACCGGCGGCACCGCCGTGATGATGCCGATCCAGGTGGCATCGATCCCGATCGCCTTCATCCACACCGTGAAAAACGGCAGGTGAACGCCGGTCATCCCGAACAGCGTGGCATAGAATGCCGCAAGGCTGCGCGCGAATCGCCGCGATGCAACTTTTGCTGCAATGGGGATTTGTGATTCGGAAGACATCAATTCAATTGCGATTCGCGCGATATCGTGGTGATCGTTAGCGTAACGCGCAGTGATTTGCGCGAAGAGATTGTGATGGCCGAAGAAGCATTCGCCCTGTCGCCGATATCCGCCCGCGCGGCCCTGCCGAGCGAGGAGGACTATGCCGCGATCAGCGCGGCCTTCATGGAGACCTCGCGGGGCCGCTGGTTCCTCGGCGAATACGCCAAGCGCAACCGCAATGCGGACACCCGCATGGTGCTCGATGCGGTGGCGCGGATCGAGGAAAGCCTCAGCGCGCAGCGGCAGGCCGCCGCAGACGCGATCCGGGACGAGCAGCTGGCGCAGGCGCTTGCCGCCTTGCGCGGCACGATCGAGGCCAGCCAGGCGTCCGCCATGTCAGCGCTCGACGGCATCAGCTTCGAGCAAAGCCTTGCCCCGGTGCGCAAGGGCGTGCGGGTGATCCGGGAAATCTCCTGGCGGCTGCGCGAGATCGGCAATGACGGCCGGATCTGCGACATCATCGATTCGCAGATCAGCGCGATCGAGACCGGTGCTGCCGAGCTCTCGATGGACGACGCCAGGGCCGTGCTGGATAGCGCCTTCGCGACGCTGGCCCGCCGCCTCAGCGAGTTCGATCCGGACAAGGCGGCGACCCAAGCGGCCAAACCAGATGTGGCCGAGGCACCGGTGGCCGAGCCGCCTTCGGCAGCCCCCTCGCCGCCACCGGTGGCCGAAAGCGCTGCCGCCGATCACACTGCCGCCGAAGCTGCTACGGCCGCCGCGCCGCCAGCGCCACCTCAGGAGGCCGCAGCGGCGCCGCTCGCCGAAGCCGCGACGCCGGCCGCAGCGCCGACCCCTGAGGCGGCCGCAACGCCGCAGCCGAACGAGGCCTGGCTCAAGGCTGAGGCCGCGCTGGCCGAAGCCGAGGCCGCAGAACTCGCCCGCGTCACCGACGAGGCCACCGCCGATGCGGAAGACGAAGCGGTGCTCGACCTGATCGCGATGGAGATGGGCGCGCCCGATCCGGTCGACGAGGAAGCGATCGCCGAGGAAATCCGCGCCGCCGAGGAGATGCGCGTCGCCGAGGCGATGCGCGTCGCCGAGGCGATGGCAGCCGAGCCTGAAATAGCTGCGCCCGCCATTCAGCCCGAGCCTGCGCCGGCGCCCGCGCTCAAGATCGAAGTCAGGATCGAGCCGCCGGTCGTCGCGGCGCCGGTTGCTATGGCACCGATCGCGATGGCGCCGGTCGCGATGGCAGCGATTGCCGAAGCCCCAGCGCCCGTGCCGCCGCCTCTCCCGCCCGCCGTTGAAACTACCCCTGCACCCGCGGCAGAGGTCTCGCTCGGCTCGACCATCATCGCCAGCGGACTGCTGAAAAAGCCGAACGTCGCGGCCAACGATCCGCTCGCGCCGATCCGCCGTATGACCCAGGCCGAGAAGATCGCGTTCTTCTCGTAGGCGCGACGCGTTCGCTTCTCGTCATTGCCGGGCTTGACCCGGCAATCCATCAATCAAAAAGCTCCTTTTGTGATGGATGCGCGGGTCAAGCCCGCGCATGACAAGCGGTGCGGTCCGAGCATTCTCCTCACATCGACCGCCGCCGCAGCGTGACCCAGCTCACGTACCGCGGCCGCGTCCGCGCCTAGCCTCCCCGCGACCGGTCTCGCACCGGGCCAGCCTGGGAGCGCTCCATGGTCCGCCTGAAGTCCATCATGATATTGGCCGCATTGCTCGGCCTGTTGAGCCTTGGCGTGCCCAGCTCGGGATTCGCCGAGACCGGCGGCATCACCGTCGGCAATGCGACGCAGACGCCGGCACAATCTATCGACCAGGGCGCTTCACCGACGGTGCCTGCGACGATGCCGGCCGCACTGCGCGGCCCCGAGCAGCGCGTGGCGCTCGTGATCGGCAATGCGAACTATGAGAATGCGCCAAAACTCGCCAATCCCGGCAATGACGCGCAGTCGATGGCCGAGCTGTTGAACGCGGCCGGCTTCGAGGTGATCGCCGCGACCGATCTCAGGCAGGGCGACATGGTGAAGGTGCTGCAGGATTTTTCCGACAAGGTGGCGGCGCGCGGGCCCAACACCGTCGCGATGGTGTACTACGCCGGCCATGGCGTGCAGCTCGCCGGCGAGAATTATCTCATTCCGGTCGATGCGAGGATCGCGACCCCGGCCGATCTCGACGGCCATTCGGTGCGCCTCGTCGACGTGATGGGCACGCTCGAGAACATCCCGAGCCGGATGCGCATCGTGGTGCTCGATGCCTGCCGCAACAACCCGTTTCCCAACGTCAACGATGCCGGCCGCGGCCTTGCCGTCGTCGACGCGCCGAACGGCTCGATCGTCGGCTATTCGACTGCGCCCGGCATGGAGGCGCAGGACGGCAGCAACGGCCACAGCCCCTATACCAACGCCTTCCTGCGCCTGGCGCGCGAGCCCAATCTGCCGATCGAGCAGTTGTTCAAGCGCATTCGCCTCGAGGTGAACAACACGACCGACGGCAAGCAGACGCCGTGGGAGAGCTCGTCGCTGACTTCCGATTTCTATTTCTTCGGCGACACCGCGACGGCGTCGGCCCGCGCGCCGGCGAATGGGCCGATCGTGCAGATGGCGTCGAACCTGCCGAACCGCTCCGTGCGCCAGGCCTATGATTTTGTGCTGTCGGAGGGCCGGCCGGACTATTATGAGGAATTCATCCGGCTCTATCCGCGCGATCCGCTGTGCGACCGCATTCGCTTCCTGCTGACCAACTGGTTGCAGGTCGCGGCCTGGCACAAGGCGGTGCTTGCCAACACCCCGTTCGCCTACAAGACCTTCCACGACAATTTCGCCGGGAGCCCGTACGCGCAGTCGGCATTGAAGCTGCAAGCCCGGCCGAAGGTGGTGCCGCTGATGCAGTTCACGCGGCTCTCAAGCCGTCCAGTCTTCCGTCCGCTCAACGCCGGCGTGCAAGGCACCGTCGGCAAGATCGTGACCATGCCCGCGCCCGGAACGAAGCCGGTTGGGATGCCGACCGCCATCGGCAACGGCAAGATCGCGAGCCTTCCCGCGGCCAATGCCGGCAAGAGCGCGTCGAACCCGATCATGAAGGGCAATGGCAGGCAGCATGTCCACGCCGAGCGGCAAAGCGCACAAATCAACCGGCAGAGGTTCGGCGGTCACACCGCCTTCCGCTCAACTTCGTCCGGCTCGCACTTGGGCGGAATGGGCGGCAGCCATCATGGCGGCGGCTTCAGGCGTTGAACCGTCGGATCAATCCTGGCTCGCGCGACGCGTCTGCAAAGCGCGATTGACCGATCGCGGCAGCGGACCGCCGCTGACGATGTAGACCCCCGCCGAAATCAGAGCGATCGCCGCCCAGTCGGACGGTCTGGGCCATTCGCCGAGCACAGGAATCGCCAATAGCGCGGTCATGGCGGGACAGAGCGCCGCGAATGCCGCGCCGCTCGAAGCGCCGAGGATACAGACGGCTCGCCCATAGAGAAGCAGCGAGAGGATTGCGGTGAACAGGCCCTGCACGACAGCCTGCAGGGCGACATCGCTCCACGGCGCTGCCGCAAGCGTTCTTCCAGGTAAGAGCATGTAGACGGGCAGATAGAGGATCATGGAGCCGACGGCGGATATGGCTGCAGCATGCAAGCCATCAAGACGGGCTCGTCGCATCGCGACCGTGTAGAAGGCCCATGCCAGTGCGGCGCAGAGTAACAGCCCATGACCGACATTCTGCAGCGATCCCAACTCACCGCCGGATCCCCACGCAATGGCGAACACGCCCGGCAGAATGAGCGCGAAACCAACCTTTTTTGCCGCGGTGAACGCCTCCTTCAAGACCGCTGCCGCGAGTAACGCCACCATCAAGGGCATCACACCCGGGAAGAGTGCGCCGGCATGCGCGGCCGGAGCGAACCGAAGGCCCGAGTTGGCGAGCAAGACCGGGCCGGCGCCACCCAGCACAATAGCCCCCAGTCCGGCCCAGCCGAGACGATCGAATGCCAGTCCGGTCTTCACCACGTAGGGCAACAGCAGAATGCCGGCAACGCCGAAGCGCAAAGCCGCAATATCCCAGGGGGTGAGGCTCGTCCGAAGGCCAAGGCGCGCGACGACGATCCACCCCGACCAAATGCTCACGGCCGCGAGACCGCACAGCGCGCCCTGAAAATACTGGCTGGCGTCGCGTTCGCCCGACATGGCTGTGGTCACCCTTGGCAGCGGATGTACATAACCTTTATAAATGCTATTATGGGTTATGACCGTATCGCAGGCAAGATCGAGAGCGCCGGGACGAAGCAATCCGTTCGATTGGAGCGGAGGTCACCCTGCCCTGGACCTCGTCAACACGCTGGACGAGCGGCCGTTCGACACACCGATCGAGATGCTGGCTGGCTATGGCGATTTGCTGAATTTCGCTGAGTTGGCTGGACTGATCGAGGCTTCCGCGGCGAAGCGGTTGCGATCGTTCGGCGGGCCCGCTTGCACACGCGTCGTACGGCGCGTTCGCGATCTCAGGGAACAGCTGTACGCCATCCTTGCCGCAATCCACGACGGGCTGCCCGTACCGCAGAACCCGCTGGATGCGATCGCCGCGGAAGTGCGCCGGGCACACGCCGCCAGAGCGTTCACGGCGACCGGACGATCAGGCGCCATCGTG
Source organism: Bradyrhizobium mercantei (assembly GCF_001982635.1). Taxonomy (GTDB): domain Bacteria; phylum Pseudomonadota; class Alphaproteobacteria; order Rhizobiales; family Xanthobacteraceae; genus Bradyrhizobium; species Bradyrhizobium mercantei. The sequence continues at coordinate 1,265,738 of NZ_MKFI01000001.1, forward strand.
TCGGGTTGGAGGCTGCCCGCCTCTCAGGAGATGCCGCTGCATGCGTGCGCCCTGGCAATCGAGGATTTGCTGCTATCCGCAGACCACGGGCGTATCCGCAAATGTGGCGCGGCCGACTGCGAAGTCTACTTCATCGATACCAGCAAGGCGCACCGGCGACAGTGGTGCAGCATGAAAAACTGCGGCAATCGCGAGAAACAGCGGCGCTGGCGCTCGGCTACGGAATAGACGGGACACGGCAACGGAACGGGGCAGAGCGGCCACCGCCCTGCCCCCCGCATATTGTGAAAAAAATGCCGGCCTCAGGCGACGAGCTTCGCGAACAAATCGGCGTCGACATTGCCGCCGGAGAGCACGATGACGACGTTCTTGTCCCTGGCGTCGATCCGTCCGGCCAGCAGCGCGGCGAGACCGATCGCGCCGCCCGGCTCGACCACGAGCTTGAGCTCGCGATAGGCAAAAGCAACAGCCGCGCCAACCTCTTCGTCGGATGCGCTAACACCGTTTGCGAGCAGCTTGCTGTTGATGGCGAAGGTGAGTTCACCCGGCATCATCGCCATCAGCGCATCGCAGATCGTGCGCGGCGCCACCGCATGCGCCTCGCGATGTCCGACCTTGAGTGACAAGGCATGATCGTCATAGCCCGCGGGCTCGGCGACGATCACCTGGGCCTGCGGATATTTCGCCTTCACCGCGGTGGCGACACCGGCGATCAATCCGCCGCCTGACGCCGGCGCGACGACGATGTCGGGCGTGAGCCCGAGGGCCGCCATGTCCTCGGCGATCTCGCGGCCGGCGGTGCCCTGGCCCGCGATCACCAGGGGATCGTCATAGGGAGGCACCAGGGTCGCGCCGCGCTTGCTGGCGATGCCGCTGGCGATCGCCGCGCGGTCATCGCGATCGCGATCGTACAGCACGACTTCGGCGCCGTAGGACTTGGTCCGCTCACGCTTGGTGAGCGGCGAGTCCGCAGGCATCACGATGGTCGCCTGCATGTTGAGGATCTTCGCCGCCGCGGCGACGCCCTGGGCGTGGTTGCCCGAGGAGAACGCCACGACGCCGCCGCTCCGCTTGTCCTGCGGGATGGAGGCGAGCTTGTTGAAGGCGCCGCGGAACTTGAACGATCCGGTTCGCTGCAACATCTCGGGCTTGAGGAAGACCCGGCTGCCGACGCGTTCGTTGAGAACGGGGAAGGTCAGGAGCGGCGTGCGCACCGCGAACGGCGCGACCACCCTTGCGGCGGCATCGATGTCCGCGGCAGCGACGGGTGGATTTAGAACGGTGTCCGTCATCCGCGATTTGTATCGCGGCGGGCCGCAGCCCGGCAAGACGCTTCATAGCGTTTTCGAGCGAAGTGGGCACCGGTTCGCGTCAAGAAAACGCGTCAAAACAAGTCAGTGTGAGTTTGGCTGAGGCGCCGGCAGGACCGCAAAATGGTGCTCCTCGGCACCGAATTCGAACATTTCCCCCTCGCCATCGGGCGCGGCAGGGCGGACATTCATGCAGCGGTCGATGAACACCCGGGCCGAGGCCTGCCAGGTGTGGAGCGCGGCGAAATCGACGCAGGCCTGCCGCGGAATGCTGAGCGCCTCCAGGCAGGCGTGGTGCAAATCCTCGTCGAGCACGCCGACCGGTGCCGCGCCGATCACGTCGCGGGGGCCGGTGACCGGAAAAGCGGCAACCGGCAGGCCGCTGGCCAGCGCTTCGAGCAGCACCAAACCAAACGTATCGGTGCGGCTGGGGAAAACGAACACATCGGCCGCAGCATAGATTTCAGCCAATTCTTCCCCATGGCGGGCGCCGAGGAAGACGGCATCCGGATATTTCCGCTCCAGCGCCGCGCGCGCTGGGCCGTCGCCGACCACGACCTTGGTGCCGGGCAGATCGAGATCGAGGAAGGCCTCGAGGTTCTTCTCCACCGCCACCCGGCCGACGCTGAGATAGACCGGCTGCGGCAGGCAGAGATCGACGTCGCGCGGGTGGAACAGCGCGGTGTCGACGCCGCGCGACCACAGCACCACGTTGCGGAAGCCGCGCTGGCGCAGCTCGGCCGCCAGCGCCGGGGTCGCCGCCATCACCGCCCGGCTCGGCCGGTGGAACCAGCGCAGCGCCCGCCAAACCCAGGCCTCCGGGACCGGCGTCCGGGCCGAGACGTATTCAGGGAAGCGGGTGTGGAAGCTCGTCGTGAACGGCAGGCCGTGCTTGCGGCAGTAGCGGCGGACCGCAAGCCCGATCGGGCCTTCGGTCGCGATATGGATGCTGTCGGGCCTGGCCGCCTCGATCAGGCTCTTGACCTTGGCGTGGTACGGCAACGCCAGGCGGAGATCGCGATAGCTCGGCATCGCGAAGGTACGGAACTCGTCCGGCGTCAGGAAGCTCACCTCGACGCCGAGCGATTGCGCCGCCTGTGCCATCATGGTCAGCGTGCGGACAACCCCGTTGACCTGGGGATGCCACGCATCGGTCGCGACCAGGATATGCGTCATGCAGCGCGTGCCGTCACTCGCGGAACTGGCGCGATCCGGCGTACCGGGTCGGTCCAGGTGATGATCTCGAAATGGCCGTCCTCGTGCTCGGCGAGCGCGGTGCAGCTCTCCACCCAGTCGCCGCAATTCATGTAGCGGATGCCGTGCTCGTCATGAATCGTCGCGTAGTGGATGTGACCGCAGATCACGCCGTCGCAGCCGTGGCGCCGTGCCTCGCCGGCCAGCGTCGCCTCGAACGCGCCGATATAGTTCACCGCCTTCTTGACCTTCAGCTTGGCCCATTGCGACAGCGACCAGTAGGGAACGCCGAACATCTTGCGGAAGAAGTTGACGAAGCGATTCATCTGGATCGCGAAGTCGTAGGCCTTGTCGCCAAGATGGGCGAGCCAGCGCGCGTTCTGCACCACGAGATCGAAGATGTCGCCGTGGATGATGAGATAGCGCTTGCCGTCGGCGCCGGTGTGAATGGTGTTCTCCACCACGTCGATGCCGCCGAAATGCGTGCCGTAATATTTGCGCAGGAACTCGTCGTGGTTGCCCGGGACGTAGATCACCTTGGCGCCCTTGCGCGCCTTGCGCAGCATCTTCTGCACGAAATCGTTGTGGGTCTGCGGCCAGTACCAGTTCGACTTCAGCGCCCAGCCGTCGACGATATCACCAACCAGGTAGATCGTGTCGGCATCGTGAGAGCGGAGGAAGTCCAACAGGCGGTCGGCTTGCGAACCGCGGGCTCCGAGATGGACATCGGAGATAAACAAAGTGCGAAAGCGCCGCTCGGGGCTTTCTTCACTCAAGGAGTCACTTCCCATGCCTGTGCACCTAACAGATTCCTGTGACAAGGCGATGACGATCCCCGCGACCTGAGGCTCCACAAAGAGTTAACGAGAATCAGCAGCGCGCCCCTGCCCTGCGGATAACAGCCGCATGCGACAATCTGGCGACATCAGTGCTTGCGGCTGTGCGCAACAGGCGTGTGTTGCTGCATATCGCGGTGGAACAACGCGGCTTCAGCGCTTCAGTAGTACTTGTGGAAGTGATGCACCGGCCCGTGGCCGTGGCCGACCGCGAAGCGATCGGCGGCGGCGATCGCGTCAGAGATCCAGGCCTTGGCGTTGCGCACCGCGGTCTCCATCGCCTCGCCTTTCGCGAGCCCTGCCGCGATCGCCGACGACAGCGAACAGCCGGTGCCGTGCGTGTTTGATGTCGCGATGCGCGGCGCTGCGAGCGCGATGCTGCGCTCGGCGTCGATGAGATAATCGGTGCTCTCGGCACCGTGGCCGTGGCCGCCCTTGACCAGCACCGCGCGGCATCCCAGCGCCAGCAACCGCTTGCCCTGCCGTTCGACGTCGGCCTCGCTCGAGGCGACCGGCTCGTTCAGCAGCGCCGCCGCTTCCGGCAGGTTCGGCGTGAGCAGCGAGGCCAGCGGAAACAGCTGGGCCTTCAGCGCGTCGACGGCCTCGGCGGCGAGCAACCGGTCGCCCGAGGTCGCGACCATCACCGGGTCGAGCACGACGTGGCGCGGCGTCCAGCGCGTCAGCCCATCGGCGATCGCGGCGATGGTCTCGGCCTGCGCCACCATGCCGATCTTGACCGCGCCGACGTCGAGGTCGGCGAACACCGCATCGATCTGCGCGGTGACGAATGCAGCCGGCACCGGATGGATGCCGCTGACCCCCGTGGTGTTCTGCGCGGTCAGCGCGGTGATGGCGGAGGCGCCATAGACCCCGAGCGCGGCAAAGCTCTTGAGGTCGGCCTGGATGCCCGCCCCGCCCGAGGAATCCGAGCCGGCAATGGTGAGCGCGACCGGCGTCATGTTGCGGCACCGGCGGTTGAAACGAATGAGACTGTCACGAACGACACCATGGCCTGTCCTAGCCCGGCCGCCCGGCGGCAGCAAGTTCGCCTGACTTTACCGCGAGTTGGCGCTGCCTTTCCTCGTCTTGTCCCCTTGCCTTGGCCGCCGGTTTTTGGCCTATAGTCGGCCAAATCCCCGGAGACGACTTTGATGGTTCCTTTCTTCGTCCAGATCAAATGCAAGCTCGGCCAGTCCTACACCGTCGCCAACGCGCTGGCGGAAGCCGAGATTGCCTCCGAGATCTACTCCACCGCGGGCAATTACGATCTGCTGGTCAAGTTCTATGTCGACCACGACACCGACATCGGGCATTTCATCAACGAGAAGGTTCAGGTGATCCCGGGCATCCAGGACACCCTCACCATCATCACCTTCAAGGCGTTCGGCGCGAAGTAGGACATCGAGCTGCATACGTGCCCGGCTCGCGAGGCGCGCGCTTTAGATTCTTGTTTGAGCATGATCTTGTCGGAAAACCGCTGCGCACTTTTCCGGATCATGCTCTAGGCTGAAGGCGCCGAGTCGATCAACGCCTTCAGGAACGTGACCACGATCCGGCCGCTGCGATTCACTTCGCCGACCCGCGACAACAGCGCCATGCCGCGCCCCAAGGCGATGAAGCCGGTGGCGATCTCGACGGGATCGGCGGGCGCCTGCTTGCCTAGCAATTCGAACAGCCGCGTCACCAGCACGCCCAGGGCACGGCGGTGCTTGCGGTTGAGTTCGTTATAGCCTTGCGCAAAAGTCGGGCTGCGCAACGCCTGCAATTGCAGCTCGATCGCCAGCACGGCAAAGCCCGGATCCGAATTGGCGGTGGCGGCCCATTTTTCGAGGCCGGCCATCACCTTCGCAGGCTCGCTGGAGGCCTGGCCCAATACGCTTTCGATTTTTGCACGCTCCTCGGATTGGTGCCGTTGCACCAGTTCCAGAAGGATCGCCTCCTTGTCGGGAAAGTTCGAATAGAACGCGCCCTGCGAAAATCCGGCTGCGTCGGCGATGTCGCGTACCGAGGCCTGCGCAAACCCCTTCTTGATGATCTCCTCGCGCGCCGCCTCGATCAGGAGATTCTTCGTACGCGCCTGACTTTCCTCGCGATTCAACCTGGGCAACGGATCGGGCTCCCGAATTTACAAATACCAATTGATTTTCAAATATCATCTGATATCTATTTTCAGATAGCAGTTGATATTTGTAACCCAACGAGTCGGCTGGACGCGCACGGAGTAGCTATATCATGCAGTTCAGAGGATTGGACCGTACGCTCGCGATTCTGGCGACGCTCGCGGCATTGACCGTCGCCGCCATGGTGGTCGGTATCCTCACCACCAGGGGTTCGCAGGACTTCTTCCAGACCGCCCGCTCCGCCGAAAGCTATGGCGCGCATCTGGGAACCCCGCTCGTGCCGCTCGGTCTGCGGCTCAATCTCGGGCTCGATAATCTCTTCATGATCTTCTACGGCGCATTCTTCGCCGTGCTGGCCGCCCGGCTGCGCACCATCATGGACCCCTATGTGCTGGGCATCGCGCTCGCCGCCATGATGCTCACGGTTTTCCTCGATTGCGTCGAGAACCACCACATCATGACCATGGTGCATGCGATCCAGAACGGATTGCCGTTGTCACCGGCCGACGGCGAGCTACAGATGATCGCCTCGCAGGTCAAGTTTCACGCCAGCTATTTCGCAGTCCTGCTGTTCTCGCTCGGCTTCCTGCAGTTCGGCAGGCTCGGCAGGACCATCGCGGTGGTGTTGTGGTGCTACATCCCGTTCGGGGTCCTGATTTCGGTCACGCCGGTGGAGCAGGCGAAGGCACTGGTCCTGGGACGTACGATCTTCTTCGTCTTTGCCTTCATCCTGTCCGCCGTCCTGTTCGCTTCACAGGCCGGCATCCACGCTCGCAACAGCCAATAACAAGCCCGGAGGATCCCCCGATGCCGATCACGATGGTCACGATAGCCGGACGAAGCCTACTCGCGTTGCTGTTCATCCTTGCCGGCGCAGCCAAGATCGCCGGCCCCAAGCCGTTCCTCGACCACATGGCGGCACACCACGTTCCCGGCTTGCTGCTGCCGCTGGTCATCGCGCTCGAGCTTGGTGCGGGCCTTGCGTTGCTGATCGGCTGGCAGTCGTCACTTGCTGCCGGCGCGCTCGCGCTGTTTTGCCTCGCGACCGCGTTCGGATTTCACCTCGACCTCGCCGACAAGGTGGAACGAACGCTATTCTTCAAGGACCTCGCGATTGCCGGCGGCTTGATGTTCATTGCCGCCAGTGCGTGGCGCGGATAGCGGGCAAAGCAGCGCAGATAGCCAGGCATCGCAGATAACCTAGCATCGCAGACAGCAGGCATCATCCGCCGCAGTCAGGAAGGATCCTTCTTCTCCGCCTTGCGCGTCGGCTTCGGCGGCCCCTCGACCGGCGGCAGCGACTTGATGTACTCGGCGATCGCGTCGCGATCGGAATCCGAGAGCTGCGAGGTGTTGCGGATCACGCGCACCATCGATCCGCCGGCGCTGTCGCCGTCCGGCGTCTGGCCGCTCTCGAGGAAATAGACGATATCCTTGGCGCTCCAGTCCGCGATCCCCCTCGGCGTGATGTTGGGCACCCAGCCCTCGCCCTCCGGATTCGGGCCGCCGGCGAAGCGCTGCGTGCTGATGATGCCGCCGAGGAAATTCCGCGGGCTGTGACACTCGGCGCAATGGCCGAAGCTGTTGACGAGATAGGCGCCGCGATACCAATGCGCCGAGCGGCTCGCATCCGCGACGAACGGCTTGCCGTTCATGAACAGGAATTTCCAGACGCCGACATTGCGCCTGATGTTGAACGGAAACGGCACATCGTGGTCGCGCACCTTGCCGGCGACCGGCGGCAGGGTCTTCAGATAGGCGAACAGGTCGCGCACGTCGTTGACCCTGGCGTGCTGGTAGGACGTGTAGGGAAATGCCGGGAAATAGTGCGTCCCCGACGGCGAGGTGCCCTTCATGACCGCGGTCACAAAATCGGCCTCGCTCCAGCGGCCGATGCCGTCGTTCGGGTCCGGCGAGATGTTCGGCGCGTAGAACGTGCCGAACGGCGACGGTATCGCAAGCCCGCCGCCCAGCCTGGTGCGATCGTCCTGCTTCGGCACCGCATGGCAGGAGGAACATCCCCCCGCATTGAACGTTGTGAGGCCGTTGGCCAGGTCAGGCTGGTAGGCCGGCAGCGCGCTCGCAGCGACGGTTGCGGGGATCGTCAACCACCAGAACACGCCGAAGCCGATTAATCCGGCCAGGCCGGCCAGGAGGAGAATTCGTCGCAACATTCACCGATCCGTCATTGGTCGCGTCAGCTCATCGACCAGTATGATGGCAACCGGTCGCACAAGCTCGCATCAAATTTGCCGCACCCACGATCATTTCGGGAATAAATCCAAAAAGCCGCTGTTTGAAGACTGCAACCATCGTGTGACGTCAAAGGGGAGAGAACCATGTCCAACAAGACCTTGCTTGCTACGCTGACACTCGGCGCCGCGATTGCGTTCGCGGGCCCGGCACTTGCCGAAAAGCTGCACGCCAAGCTGGACGGCAAATCCGAAGTGCCGGCGAACACCAGCGCCGGGACCGGCACCGCCGACATCGACTACGATGCCGCCAGCAAGAAGCTCAGCTGGAAGCTGACCTATTCCGGCCTTTCGGGTCCCGCCACCGCCGCGCATTTCCACGGCCCCGCCGAAGCCGGCAAGAATTCCGGCGTCGCGGTCGCGATCCCAAACGCGACGTCGAGCCCGGTCGAGGGCAGCGCCACGCTGACCGACGCGCAGGCCGCCGACCTGCTGGCCGGCAAGTACTATGTCAACGTCCACACCGCGGCCAATCCGGGCGGCGAGATCCGCGGCCAGGTCACGAAGTAACGAGGTCACGAAGTAAAACACTGCAACAAGAAACGGCCGACACGAACGAAGGGCGGACGCCTCGCAGCGTCCGCCCTTCTCGTTGCCCGAATGGCGATCAGCCCTTCTTGAGGCGGTAGGTCTCGTGGCAGCCGCCGCATTGCTTGAACAGCGGCGGCATTTCCGCCTTCAGCGTATCGATATCCTTGACCTTGCCCTTGGTGTCGGCGACCGCCTTGGCGTAGCTCGCGATGTGCTGCTCGAAACCGGCCTTGTCTTCCCAGATCTTCGGCGAGGTGGAGTAGTCGCCCTCCAGCTTGATACCCTTGCTGCTCTCCGGGAACAGCGTCGGAAGCTTCTTGGCGGTGTCTTCGAACCTCGCCAGCGCGGCATCGACGGTTGCCTGGTCGTAGGGCTTCTCGCCCTTGAGCATGGCGGCGATGGCGCCCGCGTTCTTGCCGGTTTCCTTCATCTGGGCCTGGGTCTGCTTGACCTGATTCTGGTCGGCCACCACAGCCCCCGCACTCAACGCAAGCATCGCAGCAACGATGACAATCCGCTTCATCGGCAAAACCCCTCAATCCTGCTGTGTCCCGGACCGCAGGTACGCGGCCGGCCTGGTTTGCAAACACCGCAGGCGGAATCTTCATTCCGCCTGCGACAATTTATCAGAGAGTATGGCGGCGCTGCGCCTCGCGGATCGCGATCCAGACCCGCTCGGGCGTCGCCGGCATGTCGATGTGGTCGATGCCGTATTCGCGATGCAGCCCCTCGACGATCGCGTTGACGACCGCCGGGCAGGAGCCGATCGCGCCGGCCTCGCCCGCGCCCTTCACGCCGAGCGGGTTCGTCTTGCAGGGAACGTTGTTGGTCTCGAACACGAAGGACGGACCGTCCGAAGCGCGCGGCATCGCATAATCCATGAAGGTGCCGGTGACGAGCTGACCGTCGGTCTGGCTGTAGACCGCCTGCTCCATCAGCGCCTGCCCGATGCCCTGCATCGCGCCGCCATGAACCTGGCCGGCGAGCATCAGCGGGTTCAGCGTGACGCCGAAATCGTCGACGATGACGTAGCTGACGATCTTGATGATGCCGGTTGAGGGATCGATCTCGACCTCGGCGAGATGCGTGCCGTTCGGATAGGTGCCGTCGGCGCTGGCGAAGGTCGCGCTCGCATTCATCTTCGACGTATCGCCACCGGGACGCTTGGCGAGATCGGCGAAGCTGACCGAGCGGTCGGTGCCGGCGATGCGGATGCGGCCGTCGGCAATTTCGAGGTCGCCGGTGCCGGCTTCCAAGGCCTGCGCCGCGAGCTCCTTCAGCTTGTTGCCGAGATCGTGCGTCGCGCGCTGCACGCTGACGCCGCCGGACGGGATCGATGCCGAGCCGCCGGTGCCGAGCCCGGTCGCGATCTTGTCGGTGTCGCCCTGCAGCACGTGGACGCGCTCAGGCGGTACGCCGAACTGCTCGGCGACGATCTGCGCATAGGCGGTCTGGTGGCCCTGCCCGCTCGACTGCGTGCCGATCAGGATCGAGATGTCGCCATTGGGATCGAGCGCCACATTGGCGGTCTCCTCGCCCATGGTGCCGCAGACCTCGACATAGCTCGCCATGCCGATGCCCCGCACCAGGCCGTCCTTCTTGGCGGCCTTGGCGCGCTTGCCGAACTCCTTCCAGTTGGCGATCTCCATCGCGCGCTTCATATGCGCGACGAAATCACCGGAGTCGTAGACTTTGCCGGTCGCGGTCGTGTAGGGCAGCGACTTCGGCGGGATGAAGTTCTTGCGCCGGATGGCATCCGGCGTCATTCCGAGTTTGCGCGCGGCTGCATCGACGAGGCGCTCGATGACGTAGGCCGCCTCCGGGCGGCCGGCGCCGCGATAGGCATCGACCGGCACCGTGTTGGTGAACACGGTACGGACGCGGCAGTGGAAGGCCTGGATGTCGTAGAGGCCCGGCAGCATGCCGGCGCCGCCATGCGGGATATAGGGTGCGAAGGTCGAGAGATAGGCGCCCATGTCGCCCATCAGGTCGACATCCATGCCGAGGAATTTGCCGTCCTCGGCGAGCGCCATCTTCGCGGTGGTGAGGTTGTCGCGGCCCTGCGCGTCGCCCATGAAATGGTCGGAGCGCTCGGCGGTCCATTTCACCGACTTCTTGAGCTTGCGCGCTGCGACCGCGATCAACGCATACTCGCGATAGGGAAACAGCTTGGTGCCGAAGCCGCCGCCGACATCCGGGCAGATCACCCGCATGTTCTCCTTCGGCATCTTCAGGATCATGTCGCAGAGGATCTCGCGCAGGCGGTGGCTGCCCTGGCTGCCGATCGTCAGCGTCAGATGGTCCTTCTTGGCGTCGTATTCGGCGACCGCGGCCCGCGTCTCCATGAAGTTGGTAATGACGCGCGGATTGACGATGGTGATCTCCGCCACCGCATGCGCCTTGGCGAACGCAGCCTCGGCGGCGCCCTTGTCGCCGATCGAGACGTCGAACAGCACGTTGCCGGGCTTGTCGGGCCAGACCTGCGGCGCGTCCTTCTTCACCGCATTGACGAGACCCGCCACCGCCGGCAACGGCGTCCACTTGACGTCGATCGCCTCGATCGCGTCACGGGCATGATCGACGGTGTCGGCGACCACGAAGGCCACGGCGTCGCCGACATGGCGCACTTCATCCCTGGCGAGGATCGGATAAGGCGGCGCGATGAACGGATCGGTCTCGAGATTGAACAGGCACGGCAGGCCGCCGAGCTCGGCGACATCGGCCGCGGTCAGGATCAACGCCACGCCGGGCATGCCGCGGGCCTTGCCGGCATCGATCGTGTAGGTCGCGTGCGCATGCGGCGAGCGCAGCATCAGCGCGTGCAATGCGGGAGACGGTGCGACGTCGTCGGTGTAGCGGCCCTTGCCGCGAATCAGAGCGTCGTCCTCCTTGCGCCGCACACTTTGTCCGACGCCGAATTTGATGGGAGCTGCCATCGTCTCTCCAATTGCCTTGGTGTGTTTTGCGCATATTGGCGTGGTTGTCGGCGAAGCGCAAACCGCTTTCGGTCGCGCGCGGCGCTATCGCACAGCCCGTTCCTATGCATTTGATTTGACAGGTAAAACTATACGCGCCGCAGCGCGAACAGCCAGCCGCGGCCGAACAGCGTGAGGATCAGGAAGGCGTAGACGAAGACGCCGACCACCATCAGCAGCAGCAGGATCATTTCGTCGCGGAAGATCTTCATCGGCGCGAACCACACCACCGCGAAATGCGAGGTCAGCCACAGCGCGACCGCGAGCAGCACGCCGCACAGCGCAAAGGTGGCGAATGAGCGAATCAGCGCGCGATCGAGCGCGAGATAGCCGCGGCGGACCGCGAACATCAGCACCAGCAGCAGATTGACCCAGGCCCCGACCGCGGTCGCGAGCGCGAGCCCGACCTGCGCCAGCGTGCCGACCAGCGCGATCTTCAGCGCGACGTTGACCGCGACCCCGGTCAGCGCCGCCTTGACAGGCGTTGCGGTATCCTTGCGGGCATAGAAGGTCGCGACCGCGCTGCGGATCATCACGAACGGGATCAAGCCGACCGCATAGGCCGCGAGCGTGGCGCCGGCGCTTGCGGCATCGGCCTTCGAGAACGCGCCGCGGGCAAACATCGCGCGCATGATCGGATCGGCAACCGTCAGGAACGCGGCCACGAACGGCACCGAGAACAGCAGCGTGAAGTCGAAGGCGCGGCGCTGCGCTGCCATCGCGCCGGCGTGGTCGTCGGCGGTCAGGCGGCGCGACATCTCCGGCAGCAGCACGGTGCCGATCGCGATCCCGATCACGCCGATCGGCAATTGGTTGAGGCGGTCGGCATAATACAGCGCCGACAGCGCGCCGGCGGGCAGGAAGGTCGCGATGATGGTGTCGGCGAACAGCGCGACCTGCGTTCCCATCGAGCCCAGCGTCGCCGGGCCCAGCGCACGGAAGAAGGCGCGGACATCCTCGTCGAGCTTGAGCGGCGCGAAACGCGGCAGGCCGCCATGGCGCGCGAGGTCGCCGGCGAGCAGGGCAAATTGCAGGAAGCCCGAGATCAGCACGCCCCAGGCCGCGGCATGGCCGGCGCTCGGGAAGAACGCGGCAAGCGCCAGCGTCATCATCATGGCGAGGTTGAGGAAGATCGGCGCTGCGGCGGCGCTGGCGAAGCGATGCATCACGTTGAGCATGCCGCCATAGAGCGTTACCAGCGTGATCAAGAGCAGATAGGGAAAGGTGATCCGCGTCAGCTCGATCGCGAGCTTGCGCTGCGCGGCATCGTCGGTGAAGCCCGGCGCAAGGATGCTCATCGCCTGCGGCATGAACGCCATCGCCACCACGAGCAGGACCACTTGCGAGGCGAACAGCAGCGTGAAGATGCGGTCGGCGAACAGCCGCGCCGACGCCTCGCCGCGCTCGCCATGGACATGGGCATAGGCCGGCACGAAGGCGGCGTTGAAGGCGCCTTCGGCAAAGATCGCACGGAAATGATTGGGCAGCCGCAGCGCCACGAAGAAGGCGTCGGCCACCGGCCCGGCGCCGAGAATCGCCGCGAGCATGATGTCGCGCGCGAACCCGGTCACCCGCGATAGCAGGGTATAGCCGCCGACGGTGAAGATGCGCCCAAGCATGCGCTGCTTCTAGCGCATCATCACCATACGTCAAAATGACGTATTCAGGACGTTAACGATCTAGGCATGATCCAGCCCGAAAACCGGAAACCACTTTTCGGGATCATGCCTGTAGCGCGCTGCGCACAGCCGCGATGACGCGGTCCTGTGTCGCCTCGTCGAGATAGGGGTGCATCGGCAGGGCGATGACGTCCTTTGACAGGCGCTCGCTGACCGGCAGGCCGCCGTCGGCAACCGGATAGTGGCTGTACGCCGTCTGCTGGTGAACCGACTTCGGATAGTAGATCATGGTCGGGACGCCCTGCGCCTTCAGCGCCGCCGCGAAGGCGTCGCGGTCGATGCCCTCGGACAGGCGAATGGTGTACTGCGCCCACACCGAGGTGCAGCCCGGCGCGAGGCGCGGCACGGCGACGAGGTTGCCGAGCGCGCGCGAATAGCGCTCCGCGACCTTGTTGCGTGCTGCGATCTCGTCGTCGAAGATCTTCAGCTTCTCGAGCAGGATCGCCGCCTGCATGGTGTCGAGCCGCGCCGTGAGGCCGAGCCGGACGTTGTCGTACTTGTCCGAGCCCTGGCCGTGGACGCGGATGCTGCGCAGCGTGGCGGCGAGTTCTGCGTCATCGGTGAAGATCGCGCCGCCGTCGCCGAAACAGCCGAGCGGCTTCGCCGGGAAGAAGCTAGTGCCGGTCGCGAGTCCGAAGGTGCCGAGCTTGCGGTTCTTGTAGGTGGCGCCAAAGCCCTGCGCGGCGTCATCCAGGACAAAAAGGCCCTCGGCCTCGGCAACCGCGCTGATCGCATCGTGATCGGCGCTCTGACCGAACAGGTCGACCGGGATCACGGCGACCGGCTTCAGCCCGCGCGAGCGCGCCGTCGCGACACCGCGCTTCAGCGAGTTGATGTCGATGTTGAAGGTCTCCTCGTCGACATCGACGAACACCGGCGTGGCGCCGGTCAGGGTCACGACCTCGCCGGTCGCGCAGAAGGTGAACGTCGGGCACAGCACCGCGTCGCCCGGTCCGACATTCTTGGCCATCAGGACCATCAGCAGCGCGTCGGTGCCGCTGGCGCAGCTCACCACATGCTTGGCGCCGGTATAGTCCGCCAGCGCCTTCTCCAGCGCGGTGACTTCCGGGCCGTTGATGAACTGGCAATGGTCGAGCACGCGGGCCACCGCGTCATCGACCGACTTGCCGAGCCGCCGGCGCTGCGCGGCGATATCGATGAAGGGAATGGGCTCAAGCTGCATATGCTGGTTCATGGAAGCTCTTTGCAGGTGTTGAATGAATGACGATCAGCCGGTGAAGACAATCAGCCGGCGATGCGGCGCGGCCCCTTGCGGATCGTCGAGGCGGCAGGCCGCGCCGGCGATTCCAGGCAGCGGATCGCGATCTCGAGGCTCGCCACGCCCTCGTCGCCGGACACTGCCGGCAGCTTGCCGCTGCGCACGGCATCGAGGAAGGCGATCAGTTCGGCGCGCAACGGCTCGTCGTGACCGACCGGCAGATGACGCATCGAGTAGCTGCCGTCCGGCTTGAAGCCGAAGCATTCGGTGACCTGGCGCGTGAGCAGGTCGCCCATCACATATTTGCCGCGGGTCGCGACCGTGACGTTGCGCGCCTTGAACGGCGTCAGCCAGTTGGTGTTGATGTGGGCGAGCACGCCGGACGCGGTGCGGAATTGCAGCAGCGCGATGTCCTCGCGCTCGGCGACCGCGCTCGAGAGCTGCGGCTGCACCTCGACGATATCGGACTCGGTAAACCAGCGGATCAGGTCGATGTCGTGCACGGCGAGATCAATCACGACGCCGACATTGGACATCCGCGGCGGGAACGGGCCGACCCGGGTGATGCCGATCGACAGGATGTCCTCACCCGAGATCGCCTGCTTGATCGCCGCGACCGCCGGATTGAAACGCTCGACATGGCCGACCATCAGCGTGACGCCGGCCCGCTCGGCGGCGGCGACGATCTCGCGGCCCTCTTCGACCGTGGATGCGACCGGCTTCTCGACCAGGATGTGGATGTTGCGCGCGATGCAGGCGAGCGCGATCTCGTGATGCAGATGGGTGGGGGCTGCGATGGTCACCGCATCGATGCCCTCGGCGAGCAACTGATCGAGGCTCTCAAAGGCGCGGCAACCGACTAGCTCGATGGCGCGCGTGCGGTGCTCCGGCAGCGGATCGACGATACCGATCAACACCACCCCGGGCAGTCCAGCCAGCACACGGGCATGGTTGCTGCCCATCACGCCGGCGCCGATCACGCCGACGCGCAATGCGCGGCCGATGTCGGCCTTCGCGCCGGCTGCGGACAATTTTGCATTCATATCGTAGACCCCAAGTAACGTTCTGGCGGTTGTCCCGGCTCCTCAGGGAGCCACACCGGCTCCGTGGGAATCAGCACCTAGGCCCCTCTTCCCGATCTGCGCCTCTGGCGCAAATCACCCCGCTTCGTCGGGAGCCGCTATAGCACGGCGTCACAAATGTGGCGAATGCCAACAACGAAATCCGGACACGTTTTGATTCAAAGAGTTACATCGTTCCGCGCCCGATGATTCGCGCGGGAACCCGCTCCCTCAGGTGCGCTGATAGTCGTCCTCGATGCGAATGATGTCGTCCTCGCCGAGATAGCTGCCGGTCTGCACCTCGATCAACTCGAGCTGAATCTTGCCGGGATTCTCCAGCCGATGCACCGCGCCGATCGGGATGTAGATCGATTCGTTCTCGTGCACCGTCTTGATCAACTCGTTGACGGTGACCTGCGCGGTCCCGCGCACGACGATCCAGTGCTCGGAGCGGTGATGGTGCTTCTGCAACGACAGCCGCCCGCCCGGCTTGACGACGATGCGCTTGACCTGGTGGCGGTCGCCATTGTCGACCGACTGATAGGAGCCCCAGGGACGGTGCACCTTGATATGGTTCTCGGTCACCGCGGGTGCGGACACCTTCAATTTCGCGACCAGCCGCTTCAGCCCGTTGGCGTCCTTCTGGCGTGACACCAGCACGGCGTCCTGGGTCGCGACCACGACGAGGTCGTCGACGCCCTCGAGCGCAACCAGCGCCCGGTCGGTCGAGACGTTGCAATTGCGGGAATCCTCGAACACCGCGGTGCCGCGCGCCGCGTTGCCGAGGCCGTCCTTGTCGGACAGCTCCCAGACCTGGCGCCACGAGCCGATGTCGGACCAGCCGCACGCCACCGGCACCACCGCGGCAAGGGACGTCTTCTCCATGACGGCGTAGTCGATCGAGATCGCCTTTGCCGAGCCGAACGCCGGCGCATCGAGCTTGACGAAGCCGAGATCGCGCGCCGCCGATGCAACCGACTGCTCCACCGAGGCAATGCTGTCCGCATCGACGTTGCGATACTCGTCGAGCAGCACGCCGGCGCGGAACATGAAGTTGCCGCTGTTCCAGAGATAGCCCGCATCGATATAGCCTGCCGCCGTCGAGGCGTCCGGCTTCTCGACGAATTTCGCCACCGCGCGCACCTCGCCGGCGACCGCCTCGCCCGGGTTGATGTAGCCATATTCGGTGGCGGGCCGCTCCGGCTTGACGCCGAACGTCACGATGCGACCGGCTTCCGCGGCCACCAATCCGCCACGGCACGCGGCGACGAAGGCCGGCGTATCGCGCACCAGATGGTCGGCGGCGAGCGCCAGCACGATCGCCTCATTGTCGCGGCTCTGCGCGAACGCCGCACCGGCCGCGATCGCGGGCCCGGAGTCGCGGCGCATCGGCTCCAGCAGCACGTCGGCTTGGCGGCCGATCTCGGCGAGCTGCTCCAGCACCATGAAGCGGTAGGCCTCGTTGGTGATCACGATGGGCCGCTCGAACAGGCTGGCGTCAGCGACCCGCAGCAGCGTCTCCTGGAAGGTCGAGCGCGCCCCGAACAGCGACAGGAATTGCTTCGGATGCACTTCGCGTGATGCCGGCCAAAGCCGCGTGCCCGCGCCGCCACACATGATCAGGGGAATAATTCGTCGGTCCATCGATGCCTCAAGTCCTGTCGTGCAGGTCCAATGGTACCCGTCCGCGGACGGCATACCAAATTGGCCCGGGCCACCGCGGCCGGCAGCCCCTTTTTACCTTGGGAAGCACTGTCCGAGCAGTCACGCGCCCCCACGCGTCTGGTCGGATTTTACCGGTATCGTAAACCACCGGTGAGCGGCGGGGCGTCCCCGTTCCGGGCTCTTTAGCCGCCCCTTCGCACCTGCCGCAATAGGGACCAGTACGGGTATTGCCAGATCGGTGCGGAAACCATACCAAGGCGGCGAATTTGGGCGCGCGAAAGCGGTTTGCGCTGTTTTTGACACATTCTGAAACCTGGCAGCGCGAACGGAAATGCGCCAAATCCTGCTTTCGACCGTCAAGATCCTGATCTCGGCTGCGCTGCTCTATTTTTCGCTGCGCAAGGTCAACCTGTATGACCTCGCCGCCCGCATCCAGATCGAAAGCCTGGGCTGGCTCGGCCTCGCGGTTGCGGTCACGTTCCTGCAGATCTTCCTCGGGGTGCTGCGCTGGCGCGAGATCAGCGTCGAGTGCGGCGCGCCGCTGGAGACCCGGCAGGCGATGCGCTTCAACGTGATCGGCACCTTCTTCAACCAGACACTGCCGTCCTCGATCGGCGGCGACGCCGTGCGGCTCTGGCTGGTCGCCCGCGCCGGGGCGGGCTGGCGCGCCGCCACCTATTCGATCTTCGTCGACCGCGCAGTCGGACTGATCGCGCTCGCCGTCCTGATCGCCGCCACCCTGCCCTGGAGCTACCGGCTGATTTCCGATACCCACGGCTGGACGGCATTGCTGCTGCTCGACCTTGCCGCACTCGGGGCGGGATTTGGCTTCCTGCTGATCGGCGTGTTGCCGTGGCCGTGGCTGAAGCAATGGTGGGCGACGCATCACATCCACGCCTGCGCTGTCATCGCGAACCGGGTGCTGTTCAGCCGCGAGCATGGCTTGAGGGTCGCAACGCTGTCGATCGCCATTCACGTGGTGACCGTCGTGATCGGCTGGTGCGTGGTGAAGTCGATCACGGCCCCGGTCACCTTCGGCGACATCTTCCAATTGTTGCCGCCGGTGATGCTGATCACGATGATGCCGATCTCGATCGCGGGCTGGGGCGTGCGCGAAGCCACGATGGCGCTGGCCTTCGGCTATGCCGGATTGATCGCCAATGAGGGCGTCAACATCTCGCTGCTGTTCGGCGCCGTGTCGTTCGTGGTCGGCGTGTTCGGCGGGCTGGTTTGGATCCTGAGCCCGGAAAAGGCCGCCAAGGGTGCGGCGCCGATTGAAGTCCCGGGATCGCAGTAGCCGGACCAGAATGAACGCTTTCGAGATCCTCCTGTCGCTGATCGCCGCGGCTTTGGCCGCAGCGATCTCGGCCGTCCTGATCCGCCTGACGCGGCCGCTGCTGCTGCGCGTGGCGCTGGCGAAGCCGAATGCGCGCTCGTCGCACCGCATTCCAACGCCGCAGGGCGCCGGCATCGCGGTCATCGCGGCCACGCTGCTCGCGGCCGGGCTGGTGATCGCGCTGACCGGATCGCCGGATCTGACGATTCCATTGATCGTGTTCGCGGCCTGCCTGTTCATCGCAGTGGTGGGCTTCGCCGACGACATGCACTCCCTGCCCGTCGTCCCGCGGCTGTTGCTGCAGGGTGCCGCCGTCGCGGCGGTGCTGTTCTCGCTGCCGGGCGATCTCAAGCTCGTTCCGGCCTGCCCGGTCTGGCTCGAACGCGGCCTGCTGCTGATCGCCGGCCTCTGGTTCGTCAACCTCGTCAACTTCATGGACGGGCTCGACCTGATGACGGCGGCCGAGGCTGTGCCGATCACGGTCGCGGTTGCGCTGCTCGGCAGCTTCGGCCACCTCCCGCCTGCGCCCGCGCTGGTCGCGGCAGCGCTGTGCGGCGCGCTGCTCGGCTTCGCGCCGTTCAACCGGCCGGTGGCAAAGATCTTCCTCGGCGATGTCGGCAGCCTGCCGATCGGCCTGCTGCTCGGCTGGTGCCTGCTCGAGCTTGCCCTGCATCAGCAATTCGCTGCCGCGCTGCTGCTGCCGCTGTACTATCTGGCGGATGCGACGGTCACGCTGTTTCGCCGCATGGCGCGGCGCGAGCCGTTCTGGGCCGCGCACCGCTCGCACTTCTATCAGCGCGCCACCGACAACGGCTTTTCGGTATGGCGCGTCGTCGGCGAGGTCTTTGCGCTCAACGTGGTGCTGGCGCTGCTCGCTTTCGCCTCGGTCGCCCTCAATTCCCTCACCGCGGATATCGCCCTGCTGCTGGCCGGCGCACTCGGCGTCGCCTGGCAGCTGCGCCGGTTCTCGCGACCGCTCTGATCAGGTCAGACATCGTTCGGGCGCAACGCAAGTCGCAGCCCCTCATCGAGGCTGATCGGCTGCTGCCATCCGGTGCTCGCGACCTTGGAGAGATCGAGTTCGAGGGAAGCGAACAGGCTGTCATAGGCTTCCTTGCGGCCGCCGATCGTGAGCGACATCTTCAGCAGCGATGACGGCAGCCAGAACAGGCGCGGCGAGGTGTCTGCCGCGCGGGCCAGACGCTCGACGAATTCGCGCGTCGAGACCTGTTCGCGGTCGGCCACCAGGAACACGTCGAAATCATTTCCCGGTTGCGACAGCCGGTACAGGATGAACGACGCCAGGTTTTCCGCCGACAGGAACGCGCGGCGATTCCTCACATAGGCGAGCGGAAGCGGCATGCGCTTGATCACCGCACGCTTGAGCAAGGCAAAATTTCCCTTCGCACCTGCGCCGTAGATCAGCGGCGGCCGGATGACGGTCACCCGCATGCCGCTGCCCGGCACGATTTCCTTCAAGCCGACCTCGGCGGCCGCTTTCGAGTTTCCGTAGAGGCCGCGAGGCGTCAGGACATCGTCCTCGCGAAACGGAGGACGCCCGTAATTGCTCCGGCCATGCACCAGGATCGTGCTGACGAAAATGAAATCCCGGATCCCGGCCGCGGCCGCGGAACGCGCCAGGTGCAGCGTGCCCTCGATATTGACGTTGCGGTAGAGCTCGATCGCGTCTTCGTCGGACTGCTGGTGAACGCGGGCCGCGAGATGAACGACGGCGTCGACGCCGTCGAGCGCGGCGCGCCAGTCGGTGGCAGGACTGAGCGAGCCGATCATCACGTCGTTGGCATCCTGCGGCGGGGTTCGCACCGCGCGGCGCACCACCCAGCCATTGCGCGCCAGCTCGGGCACCACATGGCGGCCGACGAAGCCGCTGGCGCCCGTGACCAGAACCGTCCGGCGGCGATCCGTCATGCCGTCCGCTCCATATCACGATTGGATAGCAGCTCCGCGACCAGCGCGGCGTAGCTCGCCAGCGCCCGCTCGGGACTGAAGGTGCGCGCGGTCGCAACCGCACGTTCGGCCATCGCGGCATCCTGCGATCGCGACGCCAGCCTGACGGCATCGGCGAGCTGATCGGGCCGGCCCGGCGTGACGACCCAGCCCAACCCGTTCTCACTGACGGTGAGCGCCGCCTCGGCCTCGGGCTCGGAGACCAGGATAACGGGCCGGCCGGCCGCGAGCAGATTATAGAACCGGCTCGGCACCGACACGCCGGCGACGTCCTTGCGATAGGGAATGAGCCAGACGTCGGCACTGGAGAGCAGCGCATCCAGCTCGCCGTCCGCGACGCGGTCGACCAGCGTGACGTTGGCGAGTTGCGCTGACGCCTGCATCTCCTTCAGCCGCGCGAATCCCATGCCCCACCCCGACAGCAGGAAGTGGATGTCGCGTTCATCGCGCAGCAGCCGCGCAGCCTGGAACACGATGTCAGGATCGTGGGTGAAGCCCAGATTGCCCGACAGCCCGACGACGAAGCGCGCGGCGATCGCCTTGCGAAACGGATTGTCGGGACTGACCGGCCGGTTGCCGGGGGTGAGCGTGGCCCAGTTCGGGATGAACCTGATCTTGTCCTGGGTCATTCCGCCATAGCGCAGCAACAGCTTCTCGGCGTCGCGGCCGATGACGATGACGGCGTTCAAGGCGCGAAACATCAGCGCGTTGATCGCGCGCATTGCGCGCGCAACCAGCGAGGACGGCCGCAGCAACCCGGCCATGACCAGCACGTCGGGAAACAAATCGTGCAGGATCAGCGCCGACTTCGCGCCCTTCAACGTTGCGGCGGCGGCCACCGCATAGGGAAGCGTGAACGGCGCGGTCACCGTCAGCGCCACGTCGCCGCGCTTGAGCCGCGACAGCAGCGCAAGGAAGATCCGGCCGGTGAACAGCGCCTCCGCCAGCGCGCGCTTGACCAGCGCCGCCTTGCCCGGCAGCCAGTTCCTGATCTCGACGACGGCGGGTCGCCCGGGCGCGGCCGCCCGCGCCGAGCCCGGCATCCCGGAGACCACCATCACTTCCGCCTCCTGCGCGATCCGCTCGGCGATCGCGGACATGATCGCGGCGGTCGTGCTGTGGTCCGGCGGATAGTGCTGGCTGACGACCACGACTTTTCGAGAATGAGGCATCAATGGCTTTCGAAACGATCCTGCCCCGTCGTCCGCAGGACGGCGTGGTCAGGCGGCATTCGATCCGAACTCGGGCACGGCGTCCTGAAGCACGGCGCGGATGGTGACGCGGTCATCCCTCTCGATCGCATCTTCCAGCGCCGCAAGCCACTTGCGCAGCGTCAACATCGGCGGCTGGTTCGGCTTGGCCGCCATGACGCCGGCAACGCCGATTTCGAGCGTCGGCTCCTGGCTTGCGAACAGGATCTCGTTCAGTCGCTCGCCGGGACGGATGCCGCTGAACACGATCTCGACGTCGACACCAGGTTGCAGGCCCGACAGACGGATCATCCGCTCGGCGAGATCGACGATCTTCACGGGCTGCCCCATGTTCAGCACATAGACCGAGACGTCGGGCCGCGCCGGCGTCACCGCATGCGTCGCTGCCGTGATCACGAGATCGCAGGCTTCGCGAATGGTCATGAAGTAGCGAACCATGTCCGGATGGGTCACCGTGATCGGCCCGCCGGCCTCGATCTGGGCCTTGAATTTCGGCACCACCGATCCGTTGGACGCCAGCACGTTGCCGAACCGCACCGAGATCAAGCGCATGTGCGGCCCGCCCCTGGCCTCGGTCATCAGGTCATGGTCCAGCGCCTGGCAGTACATCTCGGCAAAACGCTTGGTCAGGCCGAGCATCGAGACCGGCTCGATCGCCTTGTCGGTCGAGATCATCACCATCGCGCTCGCGCCCGCGGCGCGCGCCGCGTCGGCCACGTTGACCGAGCCGAAGATGTTGGTCTTGACCCCCTCGCTCCAGTCACGCTCCAGGATCGGCACATGCTTGAGCGCCGCGGCATGGAACACGATGTCGGGCTTGAACTCGCTCATCAGGCGCGTGATGCGCTCGCGGTCCCTGATGTCGGCGATGCGGCCCTCGATCTCGGGGCCAGAGTCGCGCGCGGACAGCGCCTCGGTGACCGCATAGAGCGCCGGCTCCGAGTTCTCCACGACCAAGAGACGCGCCGCGCCGAAGGTCGCGACCCGCTCGCAGATTTCCGCGCCGATCGAGCCGCCGCCGCCGGTCACGATGACCGACTTGCCCTTCACCAGCGTCTCGAGCCGCGCGTAGTCGATCTTCTGGCTCGGGCGCAGCAGCAGGTCCTCGACCGCGACGTTGGTGAGCCGCGGCGCATCGCCGCCCTCCAGCGACGGCAGGCGGCTGACCATCAGGCCGAGCCGCTTGGCGCGCATCAGCACGCTCTCCGGATGCGCTTCCGGCTCGAATGCCGAAGGGGTCATGACCACGCGCTTGATCGGCCGCTGGCGGGCCTCGAAATCCCGAATCACGGCCTCGATGTCATCGACGCCGCCGACCACCGGAATGTTGCGGATCATCTGGCCGCGGTCCGCAACCGACGGCGAGAGCACGCCGACCGGCCAGAGCCGCTTGATCGCGCCGTTCTCGATACCGCGCAGCACGACTTCGGCATCGGCGGTGCGTCCGACCAGCAGTGCGGCCGCCGCGTTGTCCGAGCGGGCATGCAGGCGCGTGCGCGAATAGCGGAAATAGCGATAGCCCAGGCGCAACGCGCTCAGCGCGAACACCTCGAGGAAGAAGAACAGGATGATCGTGACCCGGCCGAGGAACACCGGGCTCGGCGAATTCGCTCCCGTGAAGAAGTAGACATAGTCGAGCACGACCAGTGCCAGCGTCAGCACCGCCGCGACCCGCAGGATATTCACGGCGTCGGGCAGCGAGGTGAAACGCCATTTCGCCGTGGTCAGATTGGAGAGGTAGCTGACGACGATGCTGAACAGCACGAACCAGGGCAGAATGAGCAGCAGATGCGGCAGCCGATCGGTCAGCAGGCTGCCTTCGAAACGCAGATAGAAGCTCGCCAGCAACGCAAACGTCGTCGCAAGCGCGTCATGCAGCAAAATCAGGAAGTTGCGCAGGGTAAATTGTGAAAGACGCGTCATCTAGCGGACGGGTTGCCGGCAACTGGGAGTTTGCGGTGGGACATTTGGCAGGCTGATAGCGTATCTGCAGTGCCCTTGCCAGCGATCATGGACGGATGGGCGGTTCAGGTTCCATATCGGGCTCCAATCGTCCCTTCAGCACCATGCCGCCCGCGACCCCGACGCCCAGCACATACATCCAGCCTTCGTGAAAGTCGAAAATGTGTGAATTAAACAACGAACTCGTAATATTCTGTACCACGACAAGAAGTCCGATCCAGTTGACGAGACCGTCGCCGCGGAACAGCAAGAGGTGCAGCAGCCACATCGCGTACAGGATCGCCACACCCACAATGCCCCACTGCACGGCGACGTTCAACGTTTGATTGTGAGGGTTGCCGATCACCTCGCCGGAGGCCTGGGTCACGCCGCCGGTCGCGACGCGCTCGAACAGGCCGCGGGTCGCTCCGGTGCCATGGCCGATGACCGGGGCCTCGGCGAAGAAGCCGAGCGACTTTCGCCAGAATTCGAGCCGCAAACCGACCGACGTCGGCTCGCCCCGCTGCATGTAGAGCTTGTAATCGCGCTGGAATGATTCTGCCGTCCAGCGCAATTGCGGCGAGGCATACCACGCCACCACGGACAGCGCGGCGGTCGCGCAAAGAATCAGCAGGATGCTGCGCCAGCGCAGATGGAGCAGCGCAAACACCGCGAACATAATCGGAACCGTCACCAGCGCGGTCCGCGACACCACCACCAGCGCCATGTTGGCAAACAGGCTGAGCGCAATCGCGATCAGCAGCAAGGCTGGCAGGATGCGCTTCGCCCGCAGCAGCATCACGATCGGATAGGCCAGCGCGACCGCGCACAAGGTGAATTCCTGGCTCTGGTCGATGTAGTTCTTGACGAAGACGCCCTGCTCGCCGGGAGCGGGCGCCCGCAGCGCGAGGTGGGGATAGGCAAGCACCAGCCACGACATCAGCATCAACAGCGTGCAGGACACCAGGAAAGCCACGAACACCCACGTCCCGCGGGTCGAGCGCTGAAAATGATAGAGCAGGACCGGCAGCACCAGGAGCTTTGCGGTCGGCCCGACCGCGTAAAATCGCGCGCCCCATGCCGCGTCCGACCAGAGCGTGCCGGCGAGCGCCAGGCAAAACAGTGCGATCGGCGCCACGCAGATCGGCCGCTTCAGCAGCATCCAGAACGCCTTCAGGTCGACGGTCGGCGCAATCGCGATCAACAGCACCACGCCGAAGATGCCGACCAGCGACGTCGACCACGGCAGCGACAGCGCGATCAGGACCGCGACCACATCGGTCGTGGTGTGCCAGCGCGCCGGATCGCGCCAGGCCGGGCACGCCGCGGCTTGTGCCGGGGATGCCATGCTCGCGCTCACGCCTTGCCCTCGCGGGCCCGCGCAACCAGCGACGTCGTGCTGTGGCCGGGCAGGATCTCGACCAGCACCACCTCGCCGCCTGCGGCCTCGACGATCTCGTGGCCGACCACCTGCTCGCGGGTATAGTCGCCGCCCTTGACCAGCACGCTCGGCCGCACCTTGGTGATCAAATTGATCGGCGTGTCCTCCGCGAAGATCGCGACGAGGTCGACGGCTTCCAGCGCCGCCAGCACCTCGGCGCGGGCGCGCTCGTTCTGCACCGGACGCCCCTCGCCCTTCAGCCGCTTCACCGAGGCGTCGCTGTTCAAGCCGACGATCAGGCGGTCACAGGTGCTACGCGCGGCGGTCAGCACCTTGACGTGCCCGGGATGCAGGATGTCGAAGCAGCCATTGGTGAAGCCGATGCGCAGATCCTGCCGGCGCCATTCCGCGAGATGCGCATCGATATCGCCGCCGGCCGGGACGATCTTCTCTTCGGCCGCCAGCGACGCATGCGGCAGGATCCGTCGCCGCAGTTCATCGGACTTGACGATCGCGGTGCCGGTCTTGCCGACCGCAACCGCGGCCGCCGCGCTCGCGATCCGCAGCGCGCCTTCCCAGTCGGCGCCGCCTGCCAGCGCCAGTGCCAGCGCTGCGGCGACGGTATCGCCGGCCCCGGAGACATCGCGCACCTTGACCGGCAGCGCCGGCACATGGACCGAGCCGCCGTCGCGCGTCACCAGCGTCATGCCGCGCTCGCCCTGCGTCACCAGCATCGCCTCGCAATCCGCGAGATACATCGCATCGGGCGCGGCCTGCGCGATGCTGTCCTGACTATCGGCGCGGCTGCGGGTCGCCTCGGCGAACTCCTTGCGGTTCGGCGTCAGCACGGTCGCGCCGCGATAGATCGCCAGATTGGCGCTCTTGGGATCGACGATCACGCGCTTGCCTGCCTGGCGCGCGGCGTCGATCACGTTGCGGATCACCCGCGCGGTGAGCACGCCCTTGGCATAGTCCGACAGTAGCACGATGTCGGCCTGCGCAAGGCGCGGCAGGATCGCATCGATCAGCTGCTGCTCGATCGCGGGCCCAGCCGGCGCGGCGAGCTCCCAATCGGAGCGCAGCATGTGGGTCGAGAATTGTTCGGAAACGAAGCGCACCTTGCGCGTGGTCGGCCGCGCGGCGTCGCGCACCAGCACGGTCTCGATCCCAGCCTCTTTCGCCAGCGCCTCCGACAGCGCCGTGCCGGCGGCATCCTCGCCGATCAGGCCGACGAAGATGCAGCGCCCACCCAGCGAAGCGATGTTGCGCGCGACGTTGCCGGCGCCGCCGATATTGGTCTCGCTGCGCCGGACCGCGATCACCGGCGCCGGCGCCTCCGGCGAGATCCGCGACACCTCGCCATAGACGAACTCGTCGAGCATGAGGTCGCCGACGCAGAGCACGGTCTGGCCGGACATTGCACGCGAGATCGCTTCAAAATCGAACATCAGTCACCGTCATCCGCTCTAGCGATAGCGATCCGCGCGATCGAGAAAGCCCTTCACATAGGCCCCGACCGCGTCCTCCAGGCGGGTGAAGCCGCCATTATATCCGGCGCGCGCGAGACGATCGACGACGCTCTCGGTGAAGTACTGGTAGCTGCCGCGGATCTGCTCGGGCATGTCGACATACTCAATGTTCGGCGGAAGCCCGAGCGCGCCATAGGCCGAGACGATCAGGTCCTTGAAGCTGCGTGCCTTGCCGGTGCCGACATTGAACAGCCCGGAGACCCGCGGCGTCGCGATCAGCCACATCATCACCCGCACGACGTCGTCGACATAGATGAAGTCGCGGCGCTGATCGCCGTCGGCGATCCCCTCGCGATGCGACTTGAACAGCTGCACGACGCGGCCCTCCCTGATGTCGTCGAAGCGGCGCGCCAAGACGCTCATCATCGGGCCCTTGTGATACTCGTTCGGGCCGAACACGTTGAAGAATTTCAGCCCCGCCCATTGCGGCGGTAGCGGCTGGCCCTTCGCTGCGCGCTCGGCAACCACGAGGTCGAACAGCTGCTTGCTCCAGCCGTACAGGTTCATCGGCCGCAGCCGCTTCAGCGCCTCGACCGAGCCATCGTCGTCGAAGCCCTGGTCGCCGTCGCCATAGGTCGCGGCCGAGGAGGCATAGATGAACGGCGTGGCATTCGCGGTGCACCAGTCGAGCAGCCGCATCGAGAGGCGGAAATTGGTCTCGATCACCAGGTCGCCGTCGGTTGCGGTGGTCTCGGAGATGGCGCCGAGATGGACAATGCCGTCCAGCCGCCGCCCCTTGAGCCAGTCGCCGAGCTCGGCCGGAGGGACGACGTCGGCCAGCTGACGCTTGGCCAGGTTCCGCCACTTGCCGTCCTGCCCAAGCAGATCGCAGACCGCCACATCGCTGCGCCCGGCGTCATTCAACGCGGCCACGACGTTCGATCCGATAAAACCGGCACCCCCGGTTACCAGAAACATTATGAAATCCCGCCAGATTCCTTTGCCAGCCGCCAGCTTTGCCCCACTCCCGCGCCACAGGCAACGGCGGCTTTACCTCTCATCGCGAACCGGTTACCGACTTGGCCGCGCCCGATCCGGCTTTGGCCTATTTAGAAATGAATACTGATTCAATATCTGATATCGAAACGCAGGATGCTGAGGATACCAGACCTATCCTCGTCGTGCCCTATGTTTGGATCGGCGATTTCGTGCGCGGCCACACCGTGGTGCGGGTACTGCGCAAGCGCTGGCCGAACCGGCCGGTCGACCTCCTGACCACCCGCCTCTGCGCCCCGCTGGTCGATTACATGCCCGGGGTCCGCGCCGGGATCGTGTTCGACCTGCCGCGCAGCCGGCTGGCGCTGGCCCAGCAGCGGGCGTTGGCCGCCGAGCTCCGCTCCCGGAACTACGCCACCGCACTGGTGCTGCCGCGGACCTGGAAGGCTGCGATCGCCCCGGCGCTGGCGGGCATCCCCGAACGGGTCGGCTTCTTCGGCGAGGCGCGGTTCGGCCTGATCAACGCGATGCGCTGGCGCGAGAAGCAGCAGCCACGTTTCATCGACAAGAACGCCATCCTGGCGCTGCCCGACGGCGCCGCCCGCCCGCCGGAATGGCCGGTGCCGCAGCTCCGGGTTCCCGCAGACGAGGTCAGCCGCTGGCGGCAGGCCAATGGCCTCGGCACCGGCCCTGCCGTCGCGCTGGGACCGGGATCCGTCGGCGCCTCGAAGCGCTGGACCTATTATCCGGAAGCCGCCCGGCTGTTCGCCGAACATGGCTTCGACGTCTGGGTGGTCGGCGGGCCTGGCGAGAAAGCGCTGGCGCAGGAGATCGTGGCCGCCGGCGGCGCGCGGGTCCGCGATCTCACCGGCACCGATTTGCGCAACGGCGCGCTGGCGATGGCCGCGGCCAGCGTCGCGATCTCTAACGACTCCGGGCTGATGCACATCGCGGCCGCGATCGGGACGCCGACGATGGGCATCTTCGGCCCGACCGATCCCTATCTCTGGGCGCCCCTCAACGGCCTCGCCGCGACGGTGCGGCAGACCAGGAGCAAGCTGCCGTGCCAGCCGTGCCAGCGCACGGTCTGCACCATGAACGACCATCGCTGCATGCGCGACATCGCGCCCGAAGAGGTCGTGGAGATCGCGCAGCGCGTGCTGGCTCAGATCAGCGTGCGATAGACCTCGGCGATCGCGTTCGCCTCGGCATCGAGACTGAACTTATCCACAACTCGTTGCCGCGCCCGCGCACCCATCGCCGCGGCCGATGCCGGATCGCGCATCAAGGGCTCGAGCGCGGCCGTGAGCGCGTCGGCATCGCCCGGCGGCGTCAGCACGCCGGTGACCCCGTTCTCGACGACGAACTCGGCGGCACCCGCGCGTGCCGCCACCAGCGCCGCCCCCGCCGACATCGCCTCGATCAGGGTCAGGCCGAAGCCTTCGTTGCGCGAGGTGAAGGCGTAGATCGTCAGCCGCTGGTACCAGCGCACGACATCCTCGATCGGCAATTCACCCGTGATGATGATGCGCGATTGCAGCCCGGCGGCCTCGATCTTCCGCTTCAGCTCATTGGCAAAGGCCAGCTGCTCCGGCACCACGGCGCCGACAAGGACAGCAGTGAAATCGGGATAGCGCGGCAGCAGCCTGCACATTGCCTCGACGAAGACGTCGCTGCCCTTCTGCGCGCGCACCCGTCCGAAGCAACCGATCGCGTAACGCCCCGGCAATCCGCTTTCGGCGAAGGCGCTCGCGCGATCTGCCGGCGGCGCATAGCGACCGGTGTCGACGCCGTGCATCACGACCGTCGCCTCGCGCTTCAGATAGGAGGCCGACAGCGGGCTGGTCGCGATGATCGCGTCCATGTTGCGGATCAGCCAGCGCGTCAGCCAGGTGTGATGCCGCTGCGCGGCCGATGTGAACAGCAATTTCAACGGCCAGCCGAGCGCGCGCAGCGCGAGTCCTGCGATCATCTCGTCGTTGCGCCGCGCGTGCCAGATCACCGGCCGCGCGCGCCGCCACAGCCGCATCAGATCAAGAAATCCCATCGCGTCGATGCCGGCGGGCCGATGCGAGCCGAGCCAGCCTGCGCGAAACATCTTTGCAAGCTTCGGCGCGACCATCCGATTGGTCGCGGTGACACCCGAATAGCGCCGGTGCAGATTGGGCACGATGAGCTCGAGCTCGCCGGCAGGTGTGTTCTCGATCGGCACGCAAGTCTCCGTTTCGCGCCAGTTCCTATACGCAACATTAAGCATAGTGGCCAGTTCGGCCGCGGCGAAACCCCCTCTTCACCGCACTCCCGTTAGCATCGCCAGTTAAAGATATCGGGAGAGCTTGATCCATGACCGTGCTCGTGACCGGCGGCGCCGGCTATATCGGAAGTCACATGGTCCATGCGCTGGTCGATGCCGGCGAGAGCGTCGTCGTGATCGACAATCTCTCCACCGGCTTCTCGGCGTTCCTGCCCGAAGGCGTGCCGCTGTTCATCGGCGATGCCGGCGACGAGAACCTCGTCGAGGGCGTGATCGCACAGCACGGCATCGACAGCATCATCCATTTCGCCGGCTCGGTCGTAGTTCCGGACTCGATGCGCGATCCGCTCGGCTATTACCGCAACAACACCATGACGACGCGCAGCCTGCTCAATGCGGCGGTGAAGGGCGGCGTCAGCCGCTTCATCTTCTCCTCGACTGCGGCCGTCTACGGCAACCCGGACCAGGTGCCGGTGCCGGAGATCGCACCGACGCGTCCGCTGTCGCCTTACGGCTCGTCGAAGCTGATGACCGAGATCATGCTGCACGATGTCGCATCGGCCCATGGCATGAGCTACGTCGTGCTGCGCTACTTCAACGTCGCCGGTGCCGACCCGAAGGGCCGCGTCGGTCTGGCCACCATCGGCGCCACCCATCTGCTCAAGATCGCGGTCGAGGCCGCGACCGGACAGCGCGCCAAGATCGACGTGTTCGGCACCGACTATCCGACCCAGGACGGCAGCTGCGTGCGCGACTTCATCCATGTCAGCGACCTCGTCGAGGCGCATCGCTCGGCGCTGTCCTATCTGCGCGGCGGCGGTCAATCGGTGACGATGAACTGCGGATACGGCCGCGGCTACTCCGTGCTCGAGACGATCGAGGCGGTGCGCCGGGTCTCGATGCGCAATTTCGCGGTCTCCTACGCTGCGCGGCGGCCCGGCGACATCATGACCATGGTGGCCGATACGACGAGGATCCGCTCAGCTCTCGACTGGACCCCGCGCTACGATGATCTCGAGACCATCGCGAGCCACGCGCTGGCCTGGGAGGAGAAGCTGTTCCGGGAGCGCGGGGGCTCCGCGCGACAGGCAGAATCGGCCTAAAATCAAGCCGTTATCACGCTCTTATTATGCTTGAAAAAGCCCCGCCAAGCGGGCAAGGAGGTCCGCAACCCTGACGGCCGGCGCTGCCCGCCGTCAATGGAACGCGGATGGCTCAGTTTCCAAAGAAAATTACCGACGATCCCTATGGCGCGGCGATCCTGATCCGCCGCCTGGTCACGGAACAGGGGATCACCTATTGGCGGCGCTATCTGACGGCGTTCGCCCTGATGGCGGTTGCCGCCGGCTCGACGGCCGCCGCCACCTATGTGCTCGGCCAGGTGATCAACCAGGCCTATGTCGACAAGAACATCCCCGGCATCGCGATGTTCGCCGGTATCACCGTGGTGCTGCTGTTCATCAAGGGCGTGGCGACTTACGGCCACATGGTGATCCTGAACAAGATCTCGAACGCCATCCTCGCCAGCAACCAGCGGCAATTGTTCGCCAAGCTGATGAGCGAGAGCATCGGGTTCTTCTCGCAGCGGCACTCGTCGGAATTCCTGGCGCGGCTGACCGCCGGCGCCAAGTCGATCACCGACGTGCTCAACATGCTGGTCAATGCGATCGGCCGCGACTTCCTGATGCTGATCAGCATGGTCGCCGTCATGGTGTGGCAGGATCCGCTGATGTCGTTCATCGGGCTCGTGGCAGTGCCGCCGGCGATGCTGATGCTGCGCAAGCTCGTCAAGCGCATCAAGGGGCTCGCCTATAACCAGTTCACCGGCACCGCCGACATCATGGAGACGATGCAGGAATCGCTGCAGGGCATCCGCACCGTGAAGGCGTTCACGCTGGAAGACGCCATGCAGCGTCGGATCGACGAGCACATCGCGACCGTCGAGAGCAATGCCAACAAGATGGCGCGCGTCGCCAACCGCTCCAACCCGCTGATGGAGATGCTCGGCGGCTTCGCGGTCGCCGGCTGCCTGCTCTATGGCGGCTACAGCGTGGTGGCGCTCGGCTCCACGCCGGGCCAGTTCTTCACCTTCCTGACCGCCTTCCTGATGGCGACCGAGCCGGCCAAGCGGCTGGCGCGGCTCAACATCGACCTCAACAGCCAGCTGGTCGGCGCGCGGATGCTGCTCGAGGTGGTCGACAGCCCGGCGAGCGAGCAGACCGATGACGACAAGCCGGCGCTGAGACTCTCCGACGCCCGGATCGAACTGCGCGACGTCAGCTTCGCCTACCGGCCGAGCGAGCCGGTGCTGAACCGCATGAGCTTCGTGGCCGAACCCGGCAAGGTGACCGCGCTGGTCGGTCCCTCCGGCGGCGGCAAGTCGACCGTGCTGGCTTTGCTGCTGCGCTTCTACGAGACGCAGGAAGGCGCGATCGTGATCGACGGGCAGTCGATCGCTCAGGTCTCGCGCAAGTCGCTGCGCCAACAGACCGCCTATGTCGGCCAGGACGTCTATCTGTTCCGCGACACCATCCGCGCCAACATCGCCTTCGGCAAGCAAGGCGCCACCGAGGCCGAGATCATCGACGCCGCCAAGGCCGCCTGCGCGCACGACTTCATCATGAGCTTTCCGCTCGGCTACGACACGCCGGTCGGCGAGCACGGCACGCAGCTGTCCGGCGGGCAGCGCCAGCGCATCGCGGTCGCCCGCGCGCTGATCAAGAACGCGCCGATCATCCTGCTCGACGAGGCCACCGCCGCGCTGGACTCCGAGTCGGAGAAGCAGGTGCAGGAAGCGATCGAGCATCTCTGCCAGGGCCGCACCACGATCGTGATCGCGCACCGCCTGCACACCATCATGCATGCCGATGCGATCCTGGTGGTCGAGGGCGGCGAGATCGTCGAGCGCGGGCGTCACGAGGAGTTGCTGCGCCGCGGCGGCCGCTACGCCTCGTTCTTCCGCCTGCAGCACCACGACCCGTCGCCGCTGGCGCTGGCGCCGATCAGCGCCACCGGCTAGAGCATGATCCGGAAAAGTGCGAAGCGGTTTTCCGAAAAGATCATGCTCAAACGAGAAGCTAAAGCACAACGACGATGAGGCCTAATCTCATCGCGCTTTAGAGTCGGAACGACGCTCTAAAGTCTCATCCCTTGGGGACGATGCCTGCGCGCAACACGCGCAGGACGTTGCCGCCCATGACCTTGCGGATGTCGTCCTCGGAGAACCCGCGCGACAGCAGGGCCTGGGTCACGGCGACAATCTCGCTCGCATCGAATCCCGTGGTGGTCGAGCCGTCGAAATCCGAGCCGAGGCCGACATGGTCGATCCCGACAAGGTCGCGGACATGGGCAATCGCCTGCGCGACATTGTTCGGTTCCAGCGAGCAGACTGCGCCTTGCCAGAAGCCGATGCCGACCACGCCGCCGGTCCGCGCGACACCCCTGACTTCGTCGTCGGTAAGGTTGCGGTTGACCTTGCAAGTCGCCTGGACGCCGCCATGGCTCGAAACCACCGGGCGCGTCGCCATCGCCAGCACGTCGGCGACCGCCGCGTGACTCGCATGCGCGAGGTCGACGACCATTCCCATCGCCTCCATCCGCTGCACGACCTGACGGCCGAGCGGCGTCAGTCCGCCCTTCGCCACGCCGTGCATCGAACCCGCGACGTCATTGTCGAAGAAGTGCGCGAGACCAGCCATCCTGAATCCGGCGGCGTAGAGCACGTCGAGATTGCCGATATTGCCCTCGAGATCGTGCAGGCCCTCGATCGAGAGCATTCCGCCGACCACCGTGACGCCGTTCTTGCGGTCCGCGAGCAGGCGATCGATATCGGCCGGCGTCGTGATCACGCGAAGCCGTCCGGCGGACTGCTCGGCAAAGCTGTGCAATTTCTCGGCATGCCATAGCGAGCGCTGCAACAACGAGAACCACGTCCGCGGCGGTTGCAGATCGATGATGGCGAGGTTCGTGATCGTATCGGTGTCGGCGCCGTTGGCATCATAGTTCTGGCCCTTGGGCGACTTGGTGACCGACGAGAACACTTGCAGCGCGTAGCGTCCCTCGATCAGGCGCGGCAGATCGATGTGGCCACGATCGGATCGCGCGATCAGGTCGCGCTTCCACAACAGGCTGTCCGCGTGCATGTCCGCGACGTCGAGCGTCGCCTGCAAGGCCCGCGCGGCGGGCGAAATTTCCACCGCCACGCGCTGGACCTTGTTCTGGCCCCAGTCGATCCGCTCCGGCATGACCACAAAGAAGCGAACCGCCGCAGCGACCACGGCCACAGCTGCCAGCGTAAGGCCGATCGAAAGCCATTTCCGCATCGGCATCACCGCTGCTGCCGGCCGAACGCGGCCACGGTCGGCGGAAAGCAGGCCTCACCTCTGCGCCGGACGCAACCGCAGCCCCTAGCCCCCAGCGCCGTAACCGCGTAAATACGGCCCGCGCTCCCTCCTTCAACCCTCCGGGACCCGTTCATGAACGCCGCCTCCACCGTCATTCCGCTTCCCCCGCAGCCCTCGCTTCCCGTCGTCGGAGAATCCGGCACCTATCCGGTGCGCCGCATCTGGTGCGTCGGCCGCAACTATCTCGAGCATATCAGGGAGATGGGTAATGACGAGCGGGCGCCGCCGTTCTTCTTCGGCAAGCATGCCGACATGCTGGTGCCCGATGGCGCGACCATCCCCTATCCGCCGCTGACCAAGGACCTGCATCACGAGGTCGAGCTGGTGGTGGCGATGAAGAGCGGCGGGCTGAATATCCCCGCCGACAAGGCGCTCGAGCATGTCTACGGCTATGCGGTCGGCATCGACCTGACCCGCCGCGACCTGCAGATCGCCTCGCGCAAGAAGGAGCGGCCTTGGGAGATCGGCAAGTCGTTCGACTATTCCGCGCCGTGCTCTGCGATCCAGCCGGCCTCGAAGATCGGCCACCCCTCCGCGGGCAAGATCTGGCTCACCGTCAACGGCAAGGAAGCGCAGAAGGGCGACCTGACCGAACTGATCTGGAATGTGCCGGAGATCATCTGGCAGCTCTCGCAGCAGGTGAAGCTCGCCGCCGGCGACATCATCATGACCGGCACGCCCGCCGGCGTCTCGCAGCTGCAAGTGGGCGACAAGCTCGAATGCGGCGTCGACGGTGTCGGCAAGCTCGCCGTGACGATCGGCAAGCCCGAGTAGACTCGGGATCCAATCCGCCCGCAGACCGCGGCCCCGAACCTGGTTCGGGGCCGTATGCGTTTTCAGAACTGCTCGTGGCCGGGATGATTGGGGTCGCCGAAATATCCGCCACCTCCGCTGCCACCGGCACTGTCACCGCTGTAACCCGTTCCGAGGTAGGGCGGCGGATCGACCGGCTGCCGATGCGGACCGCCAGAACCGCCCGGAGGGAGTTTCGCGCCCACATTCTTCGGCGGCGCCATGGGAAGTCTGCCCGCTTGTGCGGAGTTCAACGCGGTCACGCCGAACGCGACAACGGCAGCGAAAGCAAGAAGCGAATTGCGTGTCATGCGACGTCTCCTTGAACTCGGGCCGGGCACCATGCGCCGGCTCCGACGCCGCAGTCGTCGCACGATCGCACCGGCCGGCCTGTGAGGTGGGTCACGCATGATCGCGGCCCCTCCCCGACGACCTCGCATCGTTTCAAAAACCCCGGACCGGAGGTCCGGGGGCTTTTCGCGGCGCTGGATCAGCGCATCGTGCCGGGCATGCAGGGCGGTTCGGTGAAGGGAGCGGTCGCGAACGATCCGACGTTCGGCGCACGCGCGCAATCGGTCGTCTTGCTGCTGACCGGCGTCGTTGTCGTCGTCGTCATCGACGCATGGGCGCGCCGCACCGCAGCATTGTTGCTGGCGGCGGACGCTTGAGCCGAATACGCAGCTGCCGCAACCAACGCAAGCGCAGCGAAGGTCAGTTTGGTCATAGGATTTCTCCGCGTGAATGAAGCCGACCAAGCTCGGCTCCTGTGACCAATGACCGTGATCGCCGGAAAATATTTCCTCACGCGCGATCACCGAACCGCGAGCGCCTCATCACATCAACTGGAGCGGGGAATACGGGAACGACCGAGGCACTCCACTTGATCAAGGCCGCGCAAGCGCGGCGGCGACGGTATGGAGAGTCACATGATCGACGTTCGACGACTTGGTAAACAACTTGGCTTGGCCGCAATCCTGTCGGCGACAATGGCGACCGCTTGCCTTGCACAGGCGACGATGCAAGAGCCCGGCACCTACGCAGCAAACGAAACCGCGACCCGGCCATGGTCGGCGCCGGTCGGCCATCGCCAGCCGCGCGCCGCCGACATCCCGGCAGCCGCATCGACGCCGCAGCAGATCATCGATCAGGAAGATGCGATCGTCGACCGCAAGATCCGAGGCATTTGCCGCGGCTGCTAGCCTCTAGTGCCTTGCTGCATCCTGCGCCGCCGCCGGGCCGAGATGCGTCTTCTCGTATTCGAGCCACAGCTCGAGCAGCGCCATGAACGCGACCACCGCACCCGCGGCGATGGCAAAATGCATCGCGCGGGTGTGCGTGAAGCCGAGCAGCCAGGGCGAGACGATCAGCCAGCACCCGACGAACAGATTGATCCATTCCTCCCAGATCGAGAACGCTGCGATCGCCGCCAGCGACATGATCGCGATCGCGGCACCGCTGATCCTGAGGTCGATCTCCGCCGTCGGATTGGCATGCGCGAACAGCCACGGTGCGGCGAGCAGGAATATCGCTGCCGCGAGGTTGTAGAGATCGAGCGCGGATTCATTTCGCCATTTCACCATCGTCTTCTCCGTTGTTGTGTCGAATTCACCGCTGATGGGCGGCCGCGGCATTGATGTCCTTGCCGGTGTAGTCGGTCATCAGCGCGGTCGCGACCAGCGAGATGACGGCGCAGAGCGCGATGTAGATCGCGATCGCCGTCGCCGAATGATAGGTGCCGAACAGCCACGCCGCGATCAGCGGCGCGGGACCGCCGGCGATCACGGATGCGAGCTGGTAGCCGAGCGAGGCGCCGCTGTAGCGCAGCCGTCCGGTGAAGCTTTCGGCGATCAGCGCGGCCTGCGGGCCGTACATCATGTCGTGCGGAATGAGCGAGAGAATGATCGCCAGGAAGATGACCGCCGTCGATCCGGTGTTGAGCATCGCGAAATAGATGAAGCCGAAGATGCCGGTCACGACCGCGCCGATCATGTACATGTTCTTGCGGCCGATCTGGTCCGACAGGTGCCCGAACACCGGGATCGAGACGAACGACAGCACCGAGGCCGCCAGCACTGCGGTCAGCAGCATGTCCCGCGACATGTGCAGCGTGCCGACCCCGTAGGAGAACACGAAGGCGGTGAAGATGTAGAACGGGGCCTGCTCGGCCATGCGCGCGAAGGCGGACAGCAGGATCTCCTTCGGATGGTCGCGGATCACGGTCAACATCGGCGTGCGGTCGAGCTGACGCTCGGCCAGCAGCTTGCTGAACACGGGCGTTTCCAGAATGCCGAGCCGGATGTAGAGGCCGACACCAACCAGGATGATGCTGAGCGCGAACGGAACGCGCCAGCCCCACGCCAGGAACTGGTCGCCCGACATCTGGCTGAATGCCAGCACGGCAAGGTTGGCGAGGAATAGCCCGCAGGGCACGCCGAATTGCGGCCATGATGCGATCAAGCCGCGCGAGCGATCGTTGCGCGCCCACTCCATCGACATCAGCACCGAGCCGCCCCATTCGCCGCCGACGCCGACGCCCTGGATGAAACGCAGCACGGTGAGGATCACCGCGCCCCAGATGCCGATGCTGGCATAGGTCGGCACCAATGCGACTGCCGCGGTGGCCAGTCCCATCAGCAGCAGCGTCGCGATCAGCGTCGACTTGCGGCCGATGCGGTCGCCGTAATGGCCGAAGATCGCAGCGCCGATCGGCCGTGCGATGAAGCCGACCGCATAGATCGCGAAGGCCTCCAGCGTGCCGACCCAGGGATCGGAATGCGGAAAGAACAGTTTTGCGAACACCAGGCCGGTGACGGTGCTGTAGAGGAAGAAGTCATACCATTCGATCGCGGTGCCGACCGTGGAGGCGATCACCGCGCGGCGCAGCTGGAGCTGATGTTCGGATGGCGTGAGTTGATTGGCGTCGGGGCCAAATGACGGGCGGATTGACGGGCCAAGCGTTACCATGGGAGCGTCTCCCTCGGACAAGCCCCCGGATGGATTTTTGACCGTTCGGGTCGTTTGAGCACAAACGAGATGACGCCCCAGAAGGTTCCAGCAGAGCGGAACCTGGCGCCTAGAACTTTAGTCGGTTCGCCTTTACCGCCGGAACGCCGGTTCGATTGCGCGCCTGAGCCGCCGCGCGATCACAGGCGCATCGGACTCGGCCACGTTGGTGAAGCCGACCAGCAGGCCCTGCCCGCAATCGCGCCGAATGCAGCGGCCGGAGAGCGGCTCCGCGCCAAATCCATCGGCCCGGGCCAGCCGCGCGAGCTTTGCATCGGGCACGCGGCCGGCGAACCGAAGCAGCAGGTGC
This sequence comes from Bradyrhizobium mercantei, assembly GCF_001982635.1. Taxonomy (GTDB): domain Bacteria; phylum Pseudomonadota; class Alphaproteobacteria; order Rhizobiales; family Xanthobacteraceae; genus Bradyrhizobium; species Bradyrhizobium mercantei. The sequence continues at coordinate 1,303,644 of NZ_MKFI01000001.1, forward strand.
ATGCCACCCGGCTGCAGCTCAATCCCGATACGCGCGCCGAATTCGGCGGTCAGCGCGGCGGCCAGGGCAGCACGGCGCGCGGCATAGAGTTTCCGCATCCGTTTCAGATGTCGCGCGAAATGCCCGTCCGCCATGAAGCTCGCTGCGACCCGCTGCGCAAAGGGATTAAGGCCGCTGCTGTGGCCGGCACTGGCCGCAATGAAGCTGTCGAGCAGGCGATCCGGCAGGACCAGGTAGCCGAGCCGCAACCCCGGAAACAGCGTCTTGCTGAACGACCCCGAATAGATCACGCGTTGGCCGCGATCGAGGCTTTTCAGCGCCGGCAGCGGCCGGCCGACGAACCGGAACTCGCTGTCATAGTCGTCCTCGATGACATAGGCATTCGCCTGGTTCGCCCACTGCAGCAGCGCCATTCTGCGCGGCAGCGAGAGCGATACGCCCAATGGACTTTGATGCGACGGCGTGACCACTGCGAGCCGTGCACGCCGCGCTTGCTTCACTCCTTCGGCAACCCGCATTCCCTCGGCATCGACCGGCACGGCAACCAGTTCGGTACCGGCCAGCTCGAGCGCTGATCGCACCGGAGGGAAGCAGGGGTCTTCGATCCATGCACAATCGCCGCGCCGAAGCAGGATGCGCAGCGACAGATCGAGGCCGCCTTGAAACCCGTTGGTCACCAGCACCTGACGCCAGTCGCACGCGATCCCGCGCGAGGATGCGAGATAGGCCGCGATTGCCTGCCGCAACGGTTCGAAGCCGGCGGGATCCGGATACATCATGTCTGACGCCGAGCTCCGGCGCGCCTCTCGCGCGATCACATGGGTCCAGAGCTTGCGCGGGAACAGATCGACGGCAGGCAGTCCCATCTGCAGCAGCAGAGGTTCGGCGCGCACGCTCGGGCGGCTGCTGGGCCGGGTTGGACGTTTCGTGACGTCGCCGGGCGCCACGGCGTCGCGCAGCTCCGGTGACACGATCGTTCCCGCCTGAGCGCACGTGACGACATAGCCCTCCCCGGCCAGCATGGCATAGGCGGCGTCGACCGTGCCGCGCGCCATTGCGAGCTCCTCGGCAAGATCGCGGACCGAAGGCAGCCGGTCGCCCGGCTGAAGCTGTCCGCTCGCGATCGCGCTCCGGAAGCGCTCATAGAGCTGGCGCGACAGCGGTGTGCCGCCGCTGCGGACCAGATTGCTCGCCAGTCTGTTGGGGCGTTTTACCATGGCCTAGTCAATATGCAGGTTCTTGGCCCTTCTGGATAGGCCATCCGACCGCTAGATCGATGGCCTGGAACGACACGGGAGCCTTCGACATGAAATCGACCATCCTTCGACGGGACTTCAATCGCGCCTCGATCGCGGCGCTGCTCGCGGCGTTTGCCGCGGCGCGCGGTTCGGACGCCAATGCGCAGCCGCAAAAGGCTGCAACGGGGACGAAACAATCCTCCAGACGTGACGTGATCAGGCAGAGCCTGCCGGGCGATCCTGCGCGCGACATCACCCTCGTCGAGGTGACGTATCCTCCCGGAACGGGATCGCCCGCGCATGCCCATGCCAACGGCGTGATGGCCTATGTCGTGTCGGGCATGGTGGCCTCACAGGTCGGCGAAGGTCCCGAGCGCACCTACAGCGCCGGCGAAGCCTGGTGGGAGCCGGTTGGAGCCGTCCATCGCGTTTCGCGCAATCCGAGCGCGACCGAGCCGGCGACCCTGCTCGCGATCTATATCGCGCCGCGCGACGCAACCTCCGCAGATCTCATGAAGCCGCTGTAGCGGCCAACCAACCTCGCGGGCTCCCTGACGATGCAGAGTGCTCTCACAGCCGCACTGAGCGCGGCGATTGCGGTGATCGTGCTGCCGCTGTTCGCCGCGCAGTCGCTCTCGGCGCCGATCGCCGCGTCGTTCGGGCTCACGGAAAGCGCCGCCGGCCTGATCGCGATGATGCCGATGCTCGGCTACACCGCCGGGCTGGTGCTGCTTGTCCCGCTGATCGACATCTTCCGGATGCGCTCGGTGATGTTGACGACGCTCGTGACCGGCACCATCGCGCTGTCGGCCGCGGCCTGGTCGCCCTCGGCTTCGGCCTTTCTGCTCAGCGTATTCGTCGTGGGGCTGACGACCAGCGCCACGCAGATGGTCGTGCCCCTCGCGGCCGGCCTCGCCGAGCCGTCGGCGCGCGGCCGCGTGATCGGCAAAGTCATGAGCGGGCTGATGGTCGGCGTCCTGCTGTCGCGGCCGAGCGCCAGCCTGTCGGCCAGCCTGCTCGGCTGGCGCGGCGCATATCTCGTCGACGCCGCGGCGCTCGCGGTGGTCTCTCTTGCCTGTGCGGTGATCGTGCCTGCCCGTGCGCAATCGAGCCGCCTGGGCTTTCTCGAACTGGTCTCGTCGCTCTGGATCGTGCTCCGCGGCGAGCCGGTGCTGCAGCGGCGCGTAGCGTGCCAGGCATTGTGCATGGGGAGCTTCGGTGCATTCTGGACCGCCGTCCCGCTGCTGCTCGCGGCACCTCCCTTCGGGCTCGGACAGATCGGGATCGGCGCCTTTGCCCTTGCGGGGATCGGCGGCGCGATCGTGGCGCCGGTCGCCGGATGGGCCGCCGACCGGCATCTCGACGAAGCCGCGACGCGCCTTGCCCATGCCTGCGTGATCGCCGGATCGGGGCTCGCCGTCATCTTCGGTGCGGACCGGCTGGGCTTCGATCCGGCGACGCACCGTGGCGCCGCGCTGCTGCTGCTGGTGCTGGCTGCGGTGATCATCGATCTCGGCGTGATCGGCGATCAGACGCTGGGGCGGCATGCCGTCAATTCGCTGCGTCCGGAGATCCGCGGCCGCCTCAACGGGCTCTATACCGGATTGTTCTTCATCGGCGGCGCCGCGGGATCCGCGCTGGCCGGGATCGCCTGGGTGCACGGCGGATGGACCTCGGTCTGTGCGCTCTGTGTTGGCTTCGGCCTTGCCGCGCTCGTGGTTGGCTGGATCACATCAAGACCACGCGCGCGAAACCGGCCGGACGCGGGCGTCGAAGGGACGCCCGGACGCGCCGAAGCGCCCGGACTCTAGGCCCGGTCACTGCGCCGGTACGGCACGTAACGCGGGGTCCAGACCTTGGCGTGGATGCGCGCCTCGACCTGGTCGATCGGAATATCCTTCTCTGCGAGCCCTTCCTTATGCGCCTGCAGCGCCACCGCCAACGCAACCGTCAGCGCGACCTCGCGCAGCGCGCTGACCGGCGGCAGCAGATTGTGCTTCGGGTTGTTGCGCGCCGGCGAGACGCTGGCGAGCGCCTTGGCAGCCGCCATGAACATCCCGTCGCTGACCCGGCTGGCACCGACCGCGAGCGCGCCGACACCGACGCCCGGGAAGATGTAGGAGTTGTTGGTCTGGTCGACCTTGAAGCGCGCGCCGTCGCGGATGATCGGTGGGAACGGGCTGCCGACGCCGATCAGCGCCCGTCCCTCGGTCCACGCCTCGATATCCACCGGCGTCGCCTCCTCGCGCGAGGTCGGGTTGGACAACGGGAAGATCACCGGCCGCTTGTTGCACTCCGCCATCGCGCGGACGATCGGCTCGGAGAACGCCCCGGCCTGGCCGGAGACGCCGATCAGCACGGTCGGCTTGGCGTTGCGCACGACGTCGAGCAGCGCGATCTTGTCGGGGTGGCTGAGCTGCCAGCCCGCGATCGCCTGCTTGCTCTGCACGAACGGCAGCTGGAACGGGGCGAGCCCGCTCATACCCTCGAGCAGCAACCCGTCGCGGTCGACCATGAAGAAGCGCTTGGCCGCCTCGCTCTCCGGCAGGCCGGCATCGACCATCGCAGCGCGGATCAGGCTGGCGATGCCGCAGCCGGCCGAGCCTGCACCGAGCACGGCGACGCGCTGCTCGGTGAGCGGAACGCCGGTGACGTTGATCGCGGAGAGCAAGGCGCCGGTCGCCACCGCCGCGGTGCCCTGGATGTCGTCGTTGAAGGTCAGCAGCCGGTCGCGATAGCGGTCGAGCATCCGCGTCGCGTTGTTCTTGGCGAAGTCCTCCCATTGCAGCAGCACGCGCGGCCAGCGCTTCACCACCGCAGAGACGAACGCCTCGATGAAGTCGTCATAGGCCTGGCCGCGGACGCGCTCGTTGCGCCAACCGACATAGAGCGGATCGGCCAGGCAGTCCGGATTGTCGGTGCCGACATCGAGCATGATCGGCAGCGTGGTCGCCGGATGCAGGCCGCCGCAGCCGGTGTAGAGCGAGAGCTTGCCGATCGGGATGCCCATGCCGCCGGCGCCCTGGTCGCCGAGGCCGAGGATGCGCTCGCCGTCGGTCACCACGATCGCCTCGACGTGATCGAAGCGCGGATGGGCGAAAATGCGGTCGATCCGGTGCTGGTGCGGAATGCTGAGGAACAGACCGCGCGGCTTGCGAAACAGCCGGCTGAATTTCTGGCAGCCTTCGCCGACGGTCGGCGTGTAGACGATCGGCAAAAGCTCTTCCAGGTTGCTGACCAGCAGCGCGTAGAACAGCGTCTCGTTGGTGTCCTGCAACTCGCGCAGGAAGGCATAACGCTCGATGTCGGTCTCGAAGCCGCGCAACGCCTCGAGGCGGCGCGAGACCTGCTCGTCCAGCGTCAGGATGTTGGGCGGCAGCAGGCCGTGCAGGTCGAACGCCTCGCGCTCGGCCTCGGAGAACGCCGTGCCCTTGTTGAGCTGCGGATCGGCCAGCAGCTCGTAGCCGCTCAGCGCGGTGGTCTCGAAAGCTCCAGTGGTCTCCGACATGACAAGGTCCCTCAATACGAAATGACTGATGGAGCTGTATCACCCTCGTGTAACGGATCGGAGCGCGAAAGCCGCCGGGCAGCGCAAAGTTGAACGGCGCCCGACGTCGCGGCTGGCTAGGGACGTTGTGGAAAAGTCACTCAGGCAATGCACCGCTGCAACACCGCCGGAAAAACGTCGACATACCTTGGTATAGCCGCCCTGAACCCTTGTGGTACCCCGTGCTTACGCTCGTACAATTGAGCGATGGCGCGTGATTCTTATACTCGCGGCTACTCCAACGGATGCACGGCGGCCAGTGTCGCTTTGCCGGCGCGACCAACGACAGAATTCTCGGCGGGCGCGAGCCGTGTTCCGAAGTCCGTGATCAGGATCACTGCTCCGGGGAGCGCAGCGCGCGACTATCGCGGGAAGCAAGTATCGACCGGAACGCCGGTTCTCGAGGAACACGCTAATGATCGTCAACATTCAGAAGCTGGACGGCCTGTGGCACCTCATCGTCGGGTCGTGCAAGATCCGAACGCCGTTCCTGGAGACCCAGGACCGCGAGTGGGTCGTCGCCTACGCCAGGCGCGTCTACCCCGGCGCCAAGGTTTTCGAACGCGACTGATGCCGTCGCGCCTCACAGCTCACCCCCCAGACAAAAAGCCCCGGAGCATGCTCCGGGGCTTTTGCTTTCAGCGCGGTAGTCTCGCCGCGGCTCACCGCAGCGCCGACACCACGATCAGACCGAGGATCAGCGCGGTCACGGAATATTTGAGCGTGTAGTACACGTTCCGATTCCACTCCTTGACCTTGCGGCTGGCGAGATGGACCTCGTAGAGCTTGCCGAACACCTTGTTCAGCGCGCCGACATGCTCGCCGTCGACATTCTGGGTCGCCGACGCCTTGACGATGTTGTGGCTGACCCAGCGGTTCATCTTCGTCATGAAGCCGTACTTCATCGGGCGCTCGACGTCGCAGAACAGGATGATGCGGTTGACGTCGGTCTTGTTCTCGGCGCTGTGGATGAAGGTCTCGTCGAACATGAAGGCCTCGCCGTCGCGCCAGACGCATTCGACGCCGTCGACGAGGATGCGGCACTGGTTCGAGTTCGGCGTCACCAGACCGAGGTGATAGCGCAAGGAGCCGGCGAAGGGATCGCGATGCGCCCCTAACTTGCCGCCCGGCGGCAGCATCGCGAACATCGCGCCGTGCACGTTCGGGATCGAGTTGAGCAGCTCGACGGTTTGCGGGCACAGCGTGCGCGCCGACGGCAGGAAGTCGTCGTACCATTTCAGATAGAAGCGCTTCCAGCCGCTCTTGAAGAACGAATAGAAGCCCCAATCGTTGTTCTTGGCGGCGGCGCGGATGAAGCCTTCGTCGAACAGGCGTGTCGCCTCGTCGCGGATCGTCTCCCAATTGTCGGAGAGCTTCTTCAGCTCGGGAAACTGCTCGACCGCGATCACCGGCGTGTTCGGCACCGCGGAGCCCGCATACATCAGCACATTGTAGGGCGCGAGGTAGGTCGAGTGATCGCCGAGCTGGCGCGCGAAGCGCAGCCGCTGCTTGCCGCGGAAGTGAACGTAAAGTGTAGAAGCCACCAGCACGTAAAGAATAACGAGCTGCGGCGCGAAGAGCTGTCTCAACATGATCCGTCTATGATCGCAGTCCGCCGACGCTCTTCATGCACCGCCCCCGCAAGAGCCAATGCCCGTGACGGGCGGCCCAGCCCGGGCGGCGAAGCGCTTCGCCGTCCGCGAAAATTCCCCTGTTTCATAGTGACCTGACACGGCCGCGAAGCCCTGGCGTGAGCCGCAAACCCGGCCGCCGTGCCATCCCGGACCAGCCATGTAAGCGTATGCTCACCAAATGTGAAGCACCGGCTCATTCGAAGGGGCAACCATGTGGCAACATTCACACACACATTATTCGCCATTGACAAACTAATTAGATAATTACTAATTGTCTGGAGACCGCCAGAGAACGCGGGACATCCAGAGGAGGAACGATGAGACATTTCTTGGCGGCAGCCATTCTCGCTGTCATGACGACGGCCGCGCATGCTCAGGTTTCAGATGACGTCGTGCGCATCGGGGTGCTGACCGACCTGTCGAGCTGGGGCCGCGACAATTCCGGCCCGGGCTCGGTCGAGGCGGCCAAGATGGCGGTCGAGGAATTCGGCCCCACCGTGCTCGGCAAGCCGATCGAGATCGTCTCCGCCGACCACCAGATGAAGACCGACGTCGGCGTGCAGATCGTGCGCGGCTGGTTCGACAACGGCAAGGTCGACGCCGTCGTCGACATTCCCAATTCCGGCATTGCGATCGCCGTGCACAACATGGTGCGCGAGCGCAACAAGATCGCGCTGTTGTCCGGCCCCGGCGCGAGCTCGCTGACCGACGAGCTGTGCAGCCCCAACACCGTGCACTTCACCTACGACACCTACGCGCTGTCGAAGGTCACCGCGTCGGCGGTGATCGCGGAAGGCGGCAAGTCCTGGTACTTCATCACCGCGGACTACGCCTTCGGCCAGCAGCTCGAGAAGGACGCCACGCGCTTCATCAACGAGATGGGCGGCAAGGTGCTCGGCGGCGTCCGGCACCCGACCAACACTGCCGACTTCTCCTCCTTTGCATTGCAGGCGCAGAGCTCGAAGGCGGACGTGGTGGCGTTCGCCAATGCCGGCCAGGACACCGACAATTCGATCAAGCAGTCCGGCGAGTTCGGCCTCGTGCAGGGCGGCCAGAAGCTGGTCGGCCTCCTGATGTTCGACACCGACGTGCATGCGATCGGCCTCAACGCCGCGCAGGGCACCTACATGACGACGGCGTCGTACTGGAACATGGACGACAAGACCCGCGCCTGGTCGAAAAAGTTCTTCGCCCGCGCCAATGTGATGCCGACCATGATCCAGACCGGCGTCTACGGCTCGGTGCTGCATTATCTGAAGGCGATCAAGGCCGCCGGCACCGACGACCCGCAGAAGGTGATGGCCAAGATGCGCGAGCTGCCGATCGAGGACACCTTCGTGCATGGCGGCAGACTGCGCGAGGACGGCCGCGTCATCCGCGACATGTATCTCGCAAAGGTGAAGAAGCCCTCGGAATCCAAGGAGCCATGGGACTATCTCGACATCATCAAGACGGTGAAGGGCGAGGATGCCTTCCGTCCGGTCTCCGAGTCGAAGTGCCCGCTGCTCAAGAAATAGGATCGATCGCGTGGCCAACGAAGAAACTTATGACTGCGACGCGCTCGTCGTCGGCTCGGGCTGCGCCGGGCTGTCGGCGGCGGTTACCGCCGGCCATCACGGCCTGAAGGTCCTCGTCGTCGAGAAGGAGCCGCGGTTCGGCGGCACCACCGCGCGCTCCGGCGGCTGGTTGTGGATACCGGGCACCTCGCTGGCGAAGGCCTGGGGCATCGAGGAGAGCCCCGATCAGGCCAAAGCCTATCTGCGCCACGAGGCCGGCAACAGCTTCGATGCCGCGCGCGTCGATGCGTTCCTGACCGAAGGGCCGAAGGCGGTCGACTTCTTCACGACCAAGACCGCGGTTCGCTTCGACATGCCGCTGACCTTTCCGGACTATCATGCCGAGGCGCCCGGCGGCGCGCAGGGCGGCCGCTCGATGGTGACGCGGCCGTTCGACGCCCACGAGCTCGGCGATGCGCTGAAGGATCTCGGCAGTCCCCTGCCCGAGCTCACCGTGTTCGGCATGATGCTCGGCTCCGGCAAGGAGATCGTGCACTTCATGCGCGCGACACGGTCGCTGACCTCGGCGGCCTATGTCGCCAAGCGGCTGTCGAAGCACGCGATCGACGTGATGCGCAACGGCCGCGGCATGACGTTGACCAACGGCAATGCGCTCGCCGGACGGCTGGCCAAATCGGCCCTCGACCTCAAGATCCCGCTCTGGCTCAACTCGCCGGTGCGCGAACTGATCGTCGAGAACGGCGTGGTGCGCGGCGCAATCGTCGTGCGCGAGGGCCGCCCCATTCGCGTCAACGCGAAACGCGGTGTCGTGCTCGCCTGCGGCGGCTTCCCACACGATGTTGCGCGGCGGCAGAAGATGTTTCCGCATGCGCCAACCGGCAAGGAGCACTATTCGCCTGGCCCGACCGGCAACACCGGCGATGGCCTGCGGCTTGCGGAATCCGCCGGCGGCCGCGTCGACGATTCACTGCCGAACGCGGCCGCCTGGGTGCCGGTCTCGGTCACCACCCGCAAGGACGGCTCGAAGGGCGTGATGCCGCACTTCATCGATCGCGCCAAGCCCGGCGTGATCGCTGTCATGGCCGACGGCAAGCGCTTCGCCAATGAAGGCAACTCCTACCACGACTTCGTACAGGCGATGATCAAGGCGGCGAAGCCCGGCGAGGAGATCGCGGCGTATCTCGTCTGCGATCACGGGACGCTGCGCAAATACGGCCTCGGCTGTGTGCCGCCGCGCCCGATGCCGCTTGGCCATCATCTGAAGACCGGCTACCTCAAGCGCGGCGCGACGCTCGCCGAGCTTGCCGCGCAAACCGGTATCGACGCCAAGGCGTTCGAGGCGACCGTCGCGGCGTTCAACACGACAGCGGCAGACGGGCGCGATCCCGCCTTCGGCAAGGGCTCGCGCGCCTATAACCGCTACCAGGGCGATGCGCTGCACGGCCCCAATCCCTGCATCGCGCCGATCCAGCACGGGCCGTTCTACGCCATCAAGATGGTGATCGGCGATCTCGGCACCTATGCCGGCATCCGGACCGACGCCAATGCCCGCGCGCTCGACGCCGACGGCCAGCCGATTGCCGGCCTCTATGCCGCCGGCAACGACATGGCGAGCATCATGGGCGGCAACTATCCGGGCGCCGGCATCACGCTCGGGCCGGCACTGACCTTCGGCTACATCGCCGGCAAGCATATCGCCGGCGCGGCAGCCGAGAGAAGCGCGGCATGAGCCCAGTCCCGTCACCCTGAGGAGCGCGCTCTTGCGCGCGTCTCGAAGGGTCGACGGCCACCAGCCGGCCGTGCATCCTTCGAGACGCCGCTCCGCGGCTCCTCAGGATGACGGGCAAAAAGACTCCCCGCGCGTCGACGTCTCGCGGCCAGCCAGGTTTCCTGCTAAGTGCGAAACGACGAACACAAACAGGGCCACATGACGAGAGAAAGCCGCGGCATACAGTCGATCGAGGTCGGCGGAGAACTGCTCCGTGCGCTCGCCCGCAGCGGCGAGTCGATGATGCTGCGCGATCTCGCGCGCGAGGCCGGCATGCCGCCGGCCAAGGCACATCCCTATCTGGTGAGCTTCTCCCGCATCGGCCTGATCGAGCAGGACGAGACCACCGGCCGCTACGAGATCGGGGCGCTCGCGCTCGAGCTCGGCCTGATCAGCCTGCGCCGGCAGTCCGCGGTGCGGATCGCGACGCCCAAGATCGCCACGCTCGCCGACAGCATCAATCATGCGGTGTCGCTGTCGGTCTGGGGCACTCACGGCGCAACGGTGGTGCGGCTCGAGGAGCCGAGCCATCCGGTGCATATCGCAATGCGCGTCGGATCGGTGGTGGCGCTGCTCGAGACCGCGACCGGCCGCGCCTTTGCCGCCTTCATGCCGCCGAATGCCGTCAGGACGGCGCTCGAGAGCGGCCTCGATCGCCTCGGCGTCGGTTACAATCCGAAACGTGAGACCAGCAACGCGAAGACCACGGAGATGCTCGCCGAGGTTCAGAGCCGCGGGCTTGCGCGGGCGATCGGCGATCCCCTGCCCGGCGTCAATGCCTTCGCCGCCCCGGTGTTCGATCACGCCGGCCACGTCGCGCTGGTCATCACCGCGATGGGCCCGGAAGGCACCTTCGACGCCGGCTGGGACAGCCCGATCGCAACCGCGCTGCGCGACTGCGCCGGCGAAATCTCGCGGCAGCTGGGACACGGCTCGGCGCAGAAGCCGGGGTGATGCGAGCACGGCACGGGTTACGGCTTGCTCACCCACCCAATGCGCCGAGATCATTCGACGTGACGTCTTCCCCCGTCATTCCGGGACGACGCGAAGCGTCGAACCCCGGAAGCCATTTCACCACTTGTCATGTCGCACGATGGATTCCGGGTTCTCGCTTCGCGAGCCCCGGAATGACAGGTGGATAGAGGCGCGCCGCTACCACTGAGTTGCCCGAAGGCGCAAGCCGGTGCTGTGAGAATCAGCCGCTGTATGACGTACACGCGACAAAGCCTGGCTGCACATCGGTTGCGATTGTCGATGTCGCATTCGCAGGCACACGCAATCGGTTCAAGCCTGGCCGGCTCGATATCGCGATTTTCAGCGGATGAATGGGTGAACCTTGCCGAGAATCCCGGCACCAACTCCTCGGTGAGGTCCGTTCGAAGTGAGCGGTCCGAGCTGCAACGATCATCGTTGTTCGTTTTTGGAATGGTCCTCTCGGACCAACATGGAGAATGTAATGCCTTTCATGCCAACGCCTTTGCAAAACAATGTTGTCATCCAGAACAACACCACTGGGGTCGTCGATTACCTGAAATACGAAGGCTCGACGCTGGTGGCGTCCATGACGCAGGACTACGGCCTCGGCGCGGATTGGAAAATCGTCGCCAACACGAACAGCGTGCTGGTGGCGCAAAACCAGAAGACCGGCTTTGTTGACTTCCTCGGGATCGGAGCCAACGGAGCCCTGACGTCCTCAGCGATGAGTTCGGTGGCGCTGCCGCGCATCTTCGGTTACGCGAACGACGCCGGCGCATTTGGTTCGCAGCTCGCCGACGGCACGATCGACATGCTGAAATTCAATACGTCGACCGGTGCCTTCACGGCCAGCAGCCTGGTCGCCGGAACCGCCGGACTTCCAACCGCGGTCGGCATCACGGCCTACGCTGCGGCGCCCCCGACATGGAACGGATTACCGAGCCCCGGCCTGGGCGGCGACGTGATCGATACCCAAACGTCGTCCGGCCAGCTCGATATCATCGGCCTGGGCGGTACTTTCAATAACGGCCTTACCCTTCAATCCAGTTATCTGGTCGCGAACAGCGTCGGCACCCCGCGGATCGGCGAGCTGAATTCGGATTCCGTGGGTGTGGGCTTCAACTACCAGAATGGCGCCGGCAATCCGCAAGGTCTGGAAGCGACGACGATGACGGCGTCCGGGCAGATCGATCTGCTCTATTGGGACGTCGGCAACCCCGACACGGCCAATACCGGCCTTCTCTACGCCAGCAACATGCTGTCCGGCAATTATGCCGGCTGGAGCGTCGTCGAGGGCGGCGCGGTCGAGAGTCTCCACGTATTCCCCGTCTCGTAAATTCACGCCGCAAGGCCGGATGACCTGAGTGGAATGCAGTCGGACCTGGTCCGACTGCATTCTTTCAGAGGCAACAGAGCCGGCGCCAAAATTGTGCTCCAGATCGCATTGGCGCGTGCAGAACAGTGATATCAAACACATGAAAAGGCGCGCGCGCTGACGGATTTCTCGTCCGCACGCTGCGGCCGGATTTTCAACGGTTGCGTCGTTTGCGATCGCCGATGACGCACCGCAAGACGTCAACAGTTCCAGCGCTGTCAGCCCAGGTTCCTCACTTCAGCGAATGAACCTTAAGGTGGCAGCGGTGACGAATGTCTCGGTGAAGCCTGCTCAAATTGAGCAGGTCGAACCGCAAAGACTGTCTTTGTTCGTTTTGAAATGGTCCTTTTGGGACCGACAAGGAGAACTACAATGCCTTTTATGCCAACACCTTTGCAGAACAACGTTGTTATCCAGAATAACACCACCGGCGTCGTCGATTATCTGAAATACGAAGGCTCGACACTGGTGGCGTCCATGACGCAGGACTACGGCCTCGGGGCGGATTGGAAAATCGTCGCCAACACGGGCAGCACGCTGGTGGCACAAAACCAGAAGACCGGTTTTGTCGACTTCCTCGGAATCGGAGCCAACGGCGCCCTGAATTCCTCGGCGATGAGCTCGGTGCCGGTGCCGAAGATCTTCGGCTTTGCTCCCGACAACGGCTCATTTGGTTCGCAGCTTGCCGACGGCACGATCGACATGTTGAAATTCAACACGTCGACCGGCGCCTTCACGGCCAGCAGTCTGGTCGCCGGCAGCGCCGGACTTCCAAAGGCTGTCGGCATCACGGCCTGGGCTTCGAATACGCCGTCATGGGCCGGAATCACAAGCGTGGGCTTGTCTGGTGACGTGATCCAGACCCAGCTCGCGAACGGCCAGGTCGACGTCATCGGTCTGGGCGGGAACTTCAATACCGGCCTCAACGTCAACGCGAGCTTCCTGGTCGCGAGCAGTGTCGGTACCCCGGGGATCGGCGATTTGAACTCGAACTCCACCGGTGTCGGCTTCAACTATCAGAATGGCGCCGGCACTCCGCAAGGTCTGGAGGCGACGACAATGACGGCGGCCGGGCAGATCGACCTGCTGTATTGGGACGTCGGCACGCCTGACGTGGCCAATGCCGGCCTGCTCTATGCCAGCAATATGCTGTCCGGCAATTATGCCGGCTGGAGCGTCGTCGAGGCCGGCGCCGTCGTCAGCAGCAAGGTGTTCCCCGTGACGTAAAAGTGACGTCACGAGGCCGGATGATCTCATCGCCGGCTCACCTGAGGAGTTGGATGCAGTCGGACCTGGTCCGACTGCATCTTTCGTTTAAGGCGCACGGCCGGCACCGAAATGTGGTCCCGATCAAAAATGTGGTCCCGATCACAAGTGTTGACGTGGAAGAGTAGTAGTATTCAAATGTGAAACGGCGCGCCCTCTGAGATTTTTCGTCCGCATATCGGCGACCCGGGTTCCCGATTTCAGCCGATAAACCTTAGCTGGAATCCCGTGCCAATCTCCAGGTGAGGCCCGTTCCGAGCGAGCGGGTCGAACCACAAGTACTGTTTTCGTTCTTATTTTTTTCGTGGGACTTTTCATATTATCAAGGAGATATCTTATGCCGTTCATGCCAGTACCTTTGCAGAACAACGTCGTCATCCAGAACAACACCACCGGCGTCGTTGACTACCTGAAATACGAAGGCTCGACGCTGGTGGCGTCCAATACGGTGGACTACGGCCTCGGGGCGGATTGGAAGATCGTCGCCAACACAAGCAGCACCTTGGTGGCGCAGAACCAGAAGACTGGCTTTGTTGACTTTCTGGGGATCGGAGCCAACGGCGTCCTGACTTCCTCCGCGATGAGCTCGGTGCCGGTGCCGAAGATCTTCGGTTATGCGAACGATGCCGGCGCATTTGGTTCGCAGCTCGCCGACGGCACGATCGACATGTTAAAGTTCAACACGTCGACCGGCGCCTTCACGGCCAGCAGTCTGGTCGCCGGGAGCGCCGGACTTCCAAAGGCCGTCGGCATTACGGCCTGGAATCTGAACACTCCTTCATGGGCCGGAATCACGAGCGTTGGCTTGAATGGCGACGTCATCCAGACCCAGCTGGCGAACGGCCAGGTCGACGTCATCGGCCTGGGCGGTACGTTCAATGCTGGCCTCAACGTCAACGCGAGCTTCCTGGTCGCGAACAGCGTCGGCACCCCGGGGATCGGCGATCTGAATTCGGATTCCGTGGGTGTGGGCTTCAACTACCAGAATGGCGTCGGCACTCCGCAAGGTCTGGAGGCGACGACGATGACGGCGACCGGGCAGATCGACCTGCTGTATTGGGACGTCGGTGTGCCGGACACGGCCAATGCCGGCCTTCTCTATGCCAGCAATATGTTGACTGGTAGCTATGCCGGCTGGAGCGTCGTCGAGGCCGGCTCAGTCGTGAGCGGCAAGGTATTCCCCGTGACGTAAATTGACGCCACGAGACAGGATGACTTGAACACGGCACGACCGGCAATCACCGGCCCGCCTGACGAGTTGAATGCAGTCGGACCTGGTCCGACTGCATTCAATCGAGCTATCGAGGCAGCAGACGGTGCGCCGGTGGCGGCTGGCACCTCCGCGAGCTGGAATGCAGCCGTCTCCGTTTTGAGTTCCGACAACGACATTTGAAAAATTTCTCATTGCTTGCACGTTCGCGTTGAACCCTCGCGTCAAGTTGCCGCACTAATTGATGCTTTTGAAAATCAAGTCCGTCGCGACAGGGACCGCGCCGGACGACCTGTTGAAGACATGCGGTCGAAATCATTTGCCGCGAAATTTTTTGTAGGGGGCGCCCCACATGATCGGTAATCAGCAAATTGCAGCCGTGCCCGCGACACAGGCTGATACAGGTCTCGGCAGCCTTGGGCTGGTGCTGGCCATGCTAGGCGAAGCGTTCGATGTCGACCGCGCGCGCCGTGAGTATATCGCCGAGGGTCGCACGGCCGAATGTGATGATCTCGTGCGTATCGCCCGCGGCGTCGGGCTGAAGGCCCAGGCCATCCCTGCCTCCATCGAGCGACTGCGGGCACTGGCGCTGCCGGTGATCGCACGCTGCAAGGACGGCGCCTTCTTCGTGATCGGGCGATGGGCCGAGGCAGACGTCATGGTCGGTCTCGGCGGCGGGCCGCCTGTCCGCTGGACCCTGGAAGAACTCGAGCAGAAATGGACCGGCGAGCTCGTGCTGTTCGCCAAGCGCGACGTGCTACCCAGCGAGGTCACGCGCTTCGGGCTCGGCTGGTTCATTCCGGTGGTCAAGCGCTTTTCGAGGGTCCTCACCGAAGTGCTGGTCATTTCGGTGTTCATCCAGCTCGTCGCGCTGGCGTCGCCGCTGTTCTTCCAGGTGGTGATCGACAAGGTCCTGGTGCATCGCGGGCTCACCACGCTGAACGTACTGATCATCGGCCTGCTGGTCATCAACATCGCCGACGCGCTGCTGAACTGGCTGCGCACCTACGCCTTTGCCCATACCACGAGCCGGATGGACGCCATCCTGGGCTCGCAACTGTTCAAGCACCTCGTCGCGCTGCCGATCGCCTACTTCGAAAGCAGGGCCACCGGCCAGACCGTGGCGCGGGTGCGGGAACTGGAGAACGTCCGGACGTTCGTCACCTCCTCGGCGCTCACCCTGGTGGTCGACGTCGCGTTCAGCCTGCTCTTTCTCGGGGTGATGTTCTGGTACAGCGTGCCGCTGACGCTGATTGTGGTGATGTCGATCCCGTTCTACGTCGTGATCTCGCTGGTCATCACGCCGATCCTCAAGGCGCGCGTGCAGGAGAAATTCCAGCGCGGTGCCGCAAATCAGTCGCTGCTGGTCGAGAGCCTCTCCGGCATTCAGACCCTGAAGGCCTGCGCGGTCGAGCCGCAAATGCGGCGACGCTGGGACGAGCAGCTTGCCGCCTATATCGGATCCTCGCTGCGGGTGGTGACGATGGGCGCCGCCGGCACCCAGCTGGTTGGCCTCGTCAACAAGGTGACCAGCGCCGCGATCCTCTGGTTCGGCGCCCAGGCGGTGATCGCCAATCACCTCACCATCGGCGAGTTCGTCGCGTTCAACATGCTGGCGAGCCAGATCAGCTCGCCGGTGCTGCGGCTCGCGCAGCTGTGGCAGGACTTCCAGCAGTTCCGCCTGTCGATCGAGCGGCTCGCAGACATCATCGATACGCCGACCGAGCCCAACGTCAGCACCAGGCAGAACCTGCCGGCGATCAAGGGACAGTTGCGGTTCGACAATGTCGCGTTCCGCTATCAGCCCGACAACCCGGAGGTGCTTCGCGATCTCTCGTTTGAGATCGGCGCCGGCGAGGTGGTCGGTATCGTCGGCCGCTCCGGCTCCGGCAAGTCGACGCTGACGAAACTGCTGCAACGGCTCTACGCGCCGGAGCGCGGCCGCGTCATCGTCGACGGTTTCGACATCGCGCTGCTCGATCCCGCCTGGCTGCGGCGCCAGATCGGCGTGGTGCTGCAGGAGAACGTGCTGTTCAACCGTTCCATCCGCGAGAATATCGCGCTCGTCGATCCCTCGATGCCGCTCGAACGCGTGATGCAGGCGGCCCTGCTGGCCGGCGCGCACGAGTTCATTTGCGAATTGCCGCACGGCTACGACACCATCGTCGAAGAGCGCGGCGCCAATCTCTCCGGCGGCCAGCGCCAGCGCATTGCGATTGCCCGCGCGCTGGTCACCAATCCGCGCATCCTGATCTTCGACGAGGCCACCTCGGCGCTCGATTATGAGAGTGAGCGGATTATCCAGAACAACATGCGCGCGATCTGCCGGGGCCGCACCGTGCTGATCGTGGCGCATCGGCTTTCCACGGTCCGCGCCGCCGACCGCATCCTGGTGATGGAGCGCGGGCAGCTCGCCGAAGCCGGCACCCATGACACGCTGGTGCATCACAACGGCCTTTACGCCAATCTTGTCCGCCAGGCAGCAGGGTGAACGCCATGGTCCAACCGATGCCGCTCCGCCCCAACGATAGCAACGACAACAACGCTCCACCGAATCCGGAGGCGCCTCGTCCGGCGCCGCTGCGGCTGGTCCCGGCCGCCCCGCGGCTCACCGCGGTGGAGCGCGAGTTTCTGCCCGCCACGATCGAGCTGATCGAAACGCCGTTGTCGCCGACGCTGCGCATCACCGCGTCGGCGCTCTGCGGCCTGCTCGCCGCCGCCCTGATCTGGGCCGGGCTGGCGCGCATCGACATGGTCGCGGTGGCCGACGGCAAGGTCGTGCCGCTCGGCCAGGTCAAGGTGGTGCAGCCGCTCGAAACCGCCATGATCCGCGGCATTCATGTCGATGAGGGCGATCATGTCACGGCCGGCCAGTTGCTGGTCGATCTGGATCCGACCGAGGTACGCGCCGATCTCGCGGCGCTGACCTATAACCGCACGCAGGCTGAGCTTGATGCGGAGGTCGCACGCGCGCTGCTTAGCCGCGACCCCGAAAGACCGTTCCGCGGCCCCGAAGGCGCTGCCCCCGCACAGGTCGAGCAGAGCCGCAGCCAGGCGCGGCGGGAAATCGAAAAACATCGCGCCATGGTTGCAGGCCTCACCGCCGAGATGGCGCAGAAGGACGCATCGCTTCAATCCAACGACGCGCAGATCGAGCGCGCCAAGCTGATCCTTCCGTTGCTGGAGGAAAAGAACAAGACGGCGAAGGCGCTCTACGAGAAGGGCAACGGCACCCGGCCGCCAGTGCTCGACAGCGAGCAGCAGATCGTCGAGAAGAACGCCGATCTCAAGATTGCCGAACGCAATATCGACCAGATCCGGGCCGAACGCAGCTCGATCCAAGCCAAGCTCGCCGAGAGCGAAGCCGGCTACATGGCCGACAGCACCGACCGCCTCACCAAGGCCCTGACGAAGATTTCGCAACTCGACCAGGACATCACCAAGACGCGGCAGAAAGAGAGCTATCGCCGTCTGGTGGCGCCGGTCGACGGCACCGTCCAGGGGCTGAAAATCCACACCTCAGGTGCGGTGGTCACCACCGCAGACACGCTGATGACCATCGTTCCCGATGGCGCCGGCATCGAAGTCGACTGCATGGTACCGAACAAGGATATCGGCTTCGTCAGCGAGGGACAGGCTGTCGAGGTCAAGCTCGAAGCCTTCCCGTTCTCGCGCTACGGCCTGGTGCCGGGCCGGGTGCGCAAACTCGGCCGCGACGCCGCCACCGCTTCGAATGCCGGTCACGGCCCCGCGGCGGCGCAGAATGCGATGTCCGGGATTGCGGGCGCCCCGCCGGCCGAGCTTGCCTATCCCGCCCGGGTGACGCTGCTGCAGGACTGGATTCTGGTCGACGGCCGCCGCGAGCCGATCCGCTCCGGCATGCGCGTCTCTGCCGAGATCAAGACCGGCGACCGCCGGGTGATCGAATACCTGCTCTCGCCTGTGCTGCAGGCCGTGAAGGAAGCAGGCAGGGAGCGATAAATCCGCGGCACGTCGCTGCAGCAAAAAGCCCCGGACGATGTCCGGGGCTTTTCACATGATCGATTGCTGCGATCGCGGATCAGTAGCGGTAGTGATCCGACTTGTACGGACCTTCCTGCTTCACGCCGATATAGTCGGCCTGGTCCTTGCGCAGCTCGGTCAGCTTGACGCCGATCTTGGCGAGGTGCAGGCGGGCGACCTTCTCGTCGAGCGTCTTCGGCAGCACGTAGACCTTCTTGGCGTACTTGCCGTCCTTGTTGTTGGCGAACAGCTCGATCTGCGCCAGCGTCTGGTTGGTGAACGACGCCGACATCACGAAGGACGGGTGGCCCATCGCATTGCCGAGGTTCACGAGGCGCCCCTCCGACAGCATGATGATGCGGTGCTTGTCGGGGAATTCGATCTCGTCGACCTGCGGCTTGATGTTGGTCCACTTCAGATTGCGAAGGCTCGCGATCTGGATCTCGTTGTCGAAGTGGCCGATGTTGCAGACGATGGCGCGATCCTTCATCGCGCGCATGTGGTCGATGGTGATGATGTCCTTGTTGCCGGTGGCGGTGACGAAGATGTCGGCGCGCGGTGCCGCGTCTTCCATCGTCACGACTTCATAGCCTTCCATCGCCGCCTGCAGCGCGCAGATCGGATCGACCTCGGAGACCATGACGCGGCAGCCGGCCTGGCGCAGCGAGGCTGCCGAACCCTTGCCGACGTCGCCGAAGCCGGCGACCATCGCGACCTTGCCCGACAGCATCACGTCGGTGCCGCGGCGGATGCCGTCGACCAGCGACTCGCGGCAGCCATAGAGGTTGTCGAACTTCGACTTGGTGACGCTGTCGTTGACATTGATCGCCGGGAACAACAGCGTGCCCTTGTTGGCCATCTCGTACAGGCGATGCACGCCCGTGGTGGTCTCCTCCGAGACGCCCTTGATGTTCTTGGCGATCTCGGCGAAGTAGCCCTTCGGCTTCTCCTTCAGCAGGCGCTTGACCAGCGCGTAGAAGATCTCTTCTTCCTCGGAGGTCGGCTTGTCGAGGAAGGCGGTGTCGCCCTGCTCGGCACGGAAGCCGGCGTGCACCAGCATGGTGGCGTCGCCGCCGTCATCGAGGATCATGTTCGGCGTACCGCCGCCATGCCAGTCGAACAGCTTGGCGGTGTAGTCCCAGTACTCGGTCAGCGTCTCGCCCTTCACGGCGAACACCGGAATGCCGGCGGCGGCGATCGCGGCCGCGGCGTGATCCTGGGTCGAGTAGATGTTGCAGGAGACCCAGCGGATGTCGGCGCCGAGCGCAGCCAGCGTCTCGATCAGCACGGCGGTCTGGATCGTCATGTGCAGGGAGCCCGCGATGCGCGCGCCCTTCAGCGGCTGCTTGGGGCCGAACTCCTCGCGGGTGGCCATCAGGCCGGGCATTTCGGTCTCGGCCAGCGAGATTTCCTTGCGGCCGAAATCGGCGAGCGCAATGTCCTTGACGATGTAGTCGGTGAAGCCGGGCTTCGTGGGGGCGTTCATGTCGGTT
The DNA here is from genome assembly GCF_001982635.1 of Bradyrhizobium mercantei. Taxonomy (GTDB): domain Bacteria; phylum Pseudomonadota; class Alphaproteobacteria; order Rhizobiales; family Xanthobacteraceae; genus Bradyrhizobium; species Bradyrhizobium mercantei. Next base: position 1,323,669 of record NZ_MKFI01000001.1, read on the forward strand.
TCCTAGTGGGTGAATCTAGCGTGTCAGTTACAAAGCGAGCGGAACGCGATGTTGCACGATCTTCTCCCTCTCCCCGTTCTTACGGGGAGAGGGCTGGGGTGAGGGGCTCTACCCGCGCGCTGAGCTCGCGGAGAGTCCCCCTCACCCGCCGCTTCGCGGCGACCTCTCCCCGCAGGCGGGGCGAGGCAAGTAAAGTTAGAGCGCGCGCTTGAGCGGCTCGACGAGATCGGTCTTCTCCCAGGAGAAGCCGCCTTCATTGTCCGGCGTGCGGCCGAAATGGCCGTAGGCCGAGGTTCGCGCGTAGATCGGGCGGTTGAGGTCGAGATGGGTGCGGATGCCGCGCGGCGTCAGGTCCATCGCCTTTGCCGCCGCCTTCTCGAGCTCATCCTCCGACACCTTGCCGGTGCCGTGGGTGTCGATGTAGATCGACAGCGGGCGCGCCACGCCGATCGCGTAGGCAAGCTGCAGCGTGCAACGGTCGGCAAGGCCGGCCGCGACGATGTTCTTGGCGACATAGCGCGCAGCGTAAGCAGCCGAACGGTCGACCTTGGTCGGATCCTTGCCCGAGAACGCGCCGCCGCCATGCGGAGCCGCGCCGCCATAGGTGTCGACGATGATCTTGCGGCCGGTCAGGCCGGAATCGCCGTCGGGACCGCCGATGAAGAACTTGCCGGTCGGATTGATGTGCCAGATCGTCTTGCCGTTGATCCACTCCTTCGGCAGCGCCTCGCGGACATAGGGTTCGACGATGTCGCGGATCTGGTTGGATGAGAGATCCTCGACCAGATGCTGGTGCGAGACCACGATCTCACGGACGCCGACCGGCTTGCCGTTCTCGTACTGCACGGTGACCTGGCTCTTGGAGTCCGGACCCAGCACCTTCTCCTTGCCGGAGTGGCGCGCTTCGGAGATCAGCCGCAGGATCTTGTGGGCGTAGAAGATCGGCGCCGGCATCAGGTCCGGCGTCTCGTTGGTGGCGTAACCGAACATGATGCCCTGGTCGCCGGCACCCTCTTCCTTGACCTCGCCCGGCTGCAGCGCGTCGACGCCCTGCGCGATGTCGGCCGACTGCGGATGCAGCAGGATCTCGATATCGCAGGTGTTCCAGTGGAAGCCATCCTGCTCGTAGCCGATGTCCTTGATCGCACCGCGGACGACGCTCTCGATCTGGTCGTTGGTGACCGAGCTCGGGCCGCGCGTTTCGCCGGCGATCACCACCTTGTTGGTGGTCGCGAGCGTCTCACAGGCCGCACGGATCTGCCACGGGTCGATGCCCGCTTTCGGTCCCTCGCGGTAGAACAGATCGACGATCTCATCCGAGATACGATCGCAGACCTTGTCCGGATGGCCTTCGGAGACCGACTCGCTGGTGAAGAGATAAGACGCGCGCATCAAGCAAACCCCTTGTTTCGTCGATGTCCGACGTTGGTTGGTGAATATGTCCCCGGCATGTCAGTCTCGTCGCCGCGAGATGACGTAGGATTCGTCGTAGAACCACAGCCCGTTGTGTTTGCGGAGAACTTCGCGTGTGGCCTCGAGAGCTCGTCCGTTTTCGGTCGTTTCGGTCAACCGCTCATCTTCGATCTGCGCGACATACACCGCGGCATTCCACGCAGCAAAGGCCGTCGAGGTTCCGATCGAGCCAGTCACCTCATTGGGCAGCGCTTCCATATCATATCGGAAGATCGAACGGTTATCGGCGTAGGCGTTGAAGTTCAGCTCGCGCCCCGCGGAGCCCAACTCGTACTTCACCGCGCGCAGTATCTCATGACGGCTGACGGCGAAAGGATTTTCTCCGGGCCAGACGGCTTGAATCATTTCAAGCCCGGGATCGCCGCCGTGGGAGTGGATTCCTATCAGCCGGCCACCGCCGCGCAGCGCGCGCGCCAGTGGCGCGATGATCCGCTTGGCGCGGAAGTTCACCGAGGATTTCGCACGGTAGGGCTGCGAGGCGATCACGAGATCGAAATTCGCCTCGGTGCGGCCCGCCCGGGGAATGATGGAATCGAGCAGGAAGCGATGGTCGTCGCGGTACAGCACCAGCGCCACCGGCCGCTCATAGATCGGCATCGCATTGCCGGGGCTGAGATTGGCCCGCCAATTCTGTTCCAGGAACGGGCCGAGCTCCGCGATCTGGGCCTCGAATTCGCCCGAGGAGGCCCCGCGCAGCGCCACTTCGTGCCAGATCATGCTGGCGGCTGCCGCGGAGTTCTTGGGCGTCAGCCAGGGCGCCTCGGCGTAATACATGTTGGTGAACACGAAGACGCTGGCAGGATGCTCGAACAGGCGATCAGGGACCTTGTCGAGGGTGAGGCGGACGTCCTCCAGGCTCAGTTCCTTGCCGGCGACATAGAACGGCATATGTGGGAAGCGGCCATGCATGGCACGCAGGACCCGCGCAAGCACTGTGCCGTCGCCCATGCCGGCATCGAACACCCGCAGCGCCGGCGGCCGCGGGTGGATCGCCGCCAGTTCCAGCGCGACCCGGTCGGCGATCACCCGTTTCTCGCTGCAGGTGTGCACGAACAGCAGATAGCGCTGGCGGTTCTCGAAGAAGCGGAAATTGCCCCTGGGATCACGCTTTTCCGGCGGAACCACGAGGCCGCGCGGCGGCGCCACGCCGCCCGGTGTCGAGGTCGCGATGAAGCCATTGATGCGGTCGAGCGTATCGATCGTGATGCGCTTGCCCTCGCGCAGCCGGTGCACCAGCTTGCCGTCGTTGACGGCACGGCGGCCGAACGTCGACTCCGCCATGTCGGAACGGCGGCAGAAATCCGTGATCTGACTGAGGATTTCGTCGTTCTTCATGACGCCCAGTGGGCAGCTGCGGTGAGTGGGACAAAAGTGGGCAGAGATAGTGTGCGGCGAGGTCTTACCATCATTTTCCCACCAATTGAACCCCCTCTACCGCCCGATCACCAAACATTCATGATCGCCCCCAGAACCACCTCGCCGTCGCCGATCGCCATGACGGCCACCACGCCCGGATGACCGATGCGCCGCCTGCTCCTGATCCCCTGCCTGCTAGTTGCCGTCCTGTGGTCGGCGCCCGGTTTCGCGCAGACGCGCGCCCAGCTCGGCCCGCTCTGCACGACCGACACGACGCCCGCCGACCAGATGATCGACGCCTGCACCAAGATCATCGCGCTGAAGGTGTTTTCCGGCGAGAAGCTCGCGACCATCCATTTCTGGCGCGCAGTCGGCTGGAACAAGAAGGGCAACTACCCGCAGGTGATCACTGACGCCACCGAGGCGCTGCGCCTGAAGCCGAGCACCGCCGTCTACAATCTGCGCGGCTCGGCCTATTACGACAAGGGCGAGTACGACATCGCGATCGCCGACTTCAACGACGCGCTGCGCATGGGTCCGCCGAGCGGCATCATCTTCCACAACCGCGGCAATGCCTATCGCAGCAAGGGCGACTACACCAAGGCGATCGCTGACTATGACGCCGCGATCAAGGCCCTGCCGAAATCGGCCTTCTCCTATCAGAACCGCGGCGCCTCGAAGCAGGCGCTCGGTGATCTCGACGGCGCGCTCGCCGACATCAATGAGGCGGTCAGGATCGATCCGTCGCTGCCGCAGCCGCTGATCAGCCGCGCTGTGATCTGGCGCGCCAAGGGCGACATCGCGCGCGCGATTGCCGACACGTCGGAAGCGATCCGGCTCGCCAAGGCGAAAGCGCCCGTCAACATCATGACGCCGCCCGGCAGCGTATTGATCTCCGCCTATACCCAGCGCGGCCTCGCCTATGAGGCCAAGGGCGACGCTGCGCACGCCAAGGACGACTACGCCTCCGTGCTCGAGGGCGTGGCCTCCGACGCCGGCAGCAAGGCCAATCAGGCGACCGCCAAGGTGCGGCTCGCGCTGCTGAAGGAGGCCGACGCAGCACCGCGCAAGACCGCAGAAGTGCCCGCCGCCGAGAGCAGCCCTGCTCCTGCACCGCCGGCAGCTTCCGTCGCGGCACCGGCCCCGCCCGCCGCACCGGCTCAGGCGGCAGCGACCGGCCGGCGCGTCGCGCTGGTGATCGGCAACGGCGCCTATGCGCATGTCAAGGCGTTGCCCAATCCGCCGAACGATGCCCGCGCCATCGCCAAGAGCCTGCGCGACATCGGCTTCGCCGTCTCGGAAGGCCTCGATCTCGATCGCGACGCGATGCAGACCAAGATCAACAACTTCCTGCGCGAAGCGGCGCGGTCGCAGATCGCCGTCGTCTACTACGCCGGCCACGGCGTGCAGATCGACGGCCGCAACTACCTCGTGCCGGTCGATATCGCGTTCAAGGCGGGTGGGCGCATGACCGAGGCGATGGTCGACATGGATACGATCATGGCCGGCCTCGACGACCAGATCCGCACCAACATCCTGATCCTCGATGCCTGTCGCAACAATCCGATGGCGCCGCAGCTGGCGTCCACGGGTCCGAGCCGCGGCATCGAGGCCGGCTCCGGCCTTGCCGCGCCAGCTACGCTCGGATCGGGCTCGACGCTCGGCGCCGGCACGCTGATCGCGTTCGCGACGGCGCCGGGCCAGGTCGCGCTCGACGGCGAAGGCGCCAACAGCCCGTTCTCGGCGGCGCTGTCGCGTCATGTCGGCACGCCCGGCCTCGAGGTGCAGCAGATGCTGACGCGGGTCCGCGCCGAGGTCGTCGCCGCGACCAAGGGCAAGCAGGTGCCATGGTCGAACTCGTCGCTGCTCGGCGAGGTCTATCTGGCGGAGAAGTGAAGCCACAAGACGACTCTCTCCGTCATTGCGAGCGAAGCGAAGCAATCCACGTCTCCACAAAGGGAAAGATGGATTGCTTCGTCGCTATCGCTCCTCGCAATGACGATTGGGATATGGCCGGGGCTACTTGCCCCACACCTCGTTGGCGACTTCGACCGCGAGGCGCAGCTTGGCCCACTGCTCTTCCTCGGAGAGGATGTTGCCTTCCTCGGTCGAGGCAAAGCCGCATTGCGGAGATACAGCGAGCTGCTCGATCGGGGCGAATTTTGCCGCCTCCTCCAGCCGCCGCTTGATGTCGTCCTTCTTCTCGAGCTCGCCGAACTTCGAGGTGATGACGCCGACCACCACGACCTTGTTGCCCTTGGGCAGGAAGCGCAGCGGCTCGAAGCCGCCGGCACGGTCCGAATCATATTCGAGGAAATAGCCGTCGTAATTGGTGCCGGCGAGCATGGTCTCGGCGACCGGCTCGTAGCCGCCAGAGGAAATCCAGGTCGAGCGGAAATTGCCGCGGCAGACATGGGTCGTGATCACCATGTCGGACGGACGATCCGCGATCGCGTAGTTGATGACGCGCGCGTAGATCTCCTGCAGCCCGTCGGGATTGTCGCCGCGGTCGCGTGATTTCTGCAACTCCTCCTGCGAGCACAGATAGGCCCACACCGTGTCGTCGAATTGCAGGTAACGGCAGCCGGCGTCGTAGAACGCCTTCACCGCCTTGCGATAGGTCTTGCCGAGGTCCTGATAGAATTCCTCGAGGTCCGGGTAGACCTCCTTCGAGATCAGCTTGCGGCCGCCGCGGAAGTGCAGCACCGCCGGCGACGGGATCGTCATCTTCGGCGTGACGTGTGCCTGGTCGGCGTACTTCTTCAGGAAGCGAAAGTGATCGAGCATCGGGTGCTGATCGGAGAAGTCGAGCTTGCCAATCACCCTGATGGCGTCGTGCCGGGTCTGCACGCCCGCGAACTGGATGCCCATGTCGGGATGGAACAGCTCGCAGCCGGTCAGATGGCTGAGGAAATCGAAGTGCCACCAGGAGCGGCGGAACTCGCCGTCGGTCGCAAGCTTCAGGCCGACCGAGGCCTGCTTGTGCACGACCTTCTCGATCTCCATGTCCTCGACCTTGCGCAACTCGTCGGCCGAGATCTCGCCCTTCTCCAATCTGGCGCGGGCCTCCTTGATCTTCGGCGGGCGCAACAGGCTGCCGACCTCGTCGGCGCGGAACGGAGGCTTGGTTCGCTGCATGGTCAACTCCCGGACGTTTCTAGTGTGCCTTGCCCCCGTTGGCCCCGGAGACGCCGAGATGGCGCTCGAGGACGGCGGGATCGGCTTTCAGCGCGCTGCTTGCGGCATCATGCACGATGGTGCCGCGTTCCAATATCACAACGCGGTCGGCGAGCCCCAGAATCTTTTGCGCGTTCTGCTCGACGATGATCGAGCAGATGCCACCGGAGCGGGTGATGGTTCCGATCGCCTTTAACAATTCCTCAACAATGATCGGCGCCAGGCCTTCGGTCGGCTCGTCGAGCAGCAGCACTTTCGGATTCAACGTCAGCGCGCGGCCGATCGCCAGCATCTGCTGTTCGCCGCCGGACAGCTGGTTGCCGAAATTGCCGCGCCGCTCCTTCAGCCGCGGAAACATCTCGTACACCCGCTCGACTGTCCACGGCCCGGGCTGCGCCACCGCGGTCATGTTCTCCTCCACCGTCAGCGAGCGGAAGATGTTGCGCTCCTGCGGTACCCAGCCGATCCCGGCGCGGGCGCGCTGGTCGGGCCGCAGCGCGGTGATGTCCTGGCCGGCGAGCGTAACGCTGCCGCCGAAGCGCCTGACGATGCCGACGATCGAATTGATCAGCGTGGTCTTGCCGGTGCCGTTGCGGCCGAGCAGCGCGAGCACCTGGCCCTCGGCAAGCGCCAGCGACATATCGGGCAGCACCACCGCCTCACCATATCCGGTGCGCAGCCCCTGGATGGAGAGAAGCTCACGCATCGGCCGCCTCGCCGAGATAGACCGCCCGCACCTGCGGATCGCGCGCGACCTCGTCGGGTGCGCCCTCGGTGAGCAGGCCGCCATTGACCAGCACCGAGATACGGTCGGCGAAAGAGAATACGAGGTCCATGTCGTGCTCGATCAGGAGCACCGTGACGTCGCGCGGCAGCGCCGCGACCACCGCCAGGATATCGTGGCGCTCGCTCTCGGGCACCCCGGCCGCGGGCTCATCGAGCAGCAGGACCCGCGGCTTGGCGGCGATTGCGACCGCGATCTCGAGCAGGCGCTGCTTGCCGTAGGGCAATGTCGAGGTCAGCTCGGTCATCACATCGAGTAGATGGAAGCGCGCCAATATCTCGGCGATCTCGGCGTTGACGTCATCACGCGTGCCCATCCGCCGCCACCAGTCGCCGCCGCGGCCCATCCGCTCGGACACCGCAAGGCCGATGGTCTCGAGCGGGGTCAGGTCGGCATAGAGCTGGTTGATCTGGAAGGTGCGCGACAGCCCGCGCAACACCCGCTTGTGCACGGAGAGGTCGGTGATGTCATGGCCTTCGAGCAGGATGCGTCCGCTGTTCGGCGTCAGCACGCCGGTGAGCTGATTGATGACGGTGGTCTTGCCGGCGCCGTTCGGCCCGATCAGCGCGTGGCGGGCGCCCTGCATCACCCTCAGCGAAAGGTCGCGGGTGACGCGGAGGCCGCCGAAGGATTTCTCGAGGCCGCGTGTTTCGAGCGCGATCGTCATGACGCATCACCCTCGGGCACGGCGACGGCAGCCTTGCGGCCGGCGACCTGGCGGATGATCAGGTTCGGCACGAACAGCACCCAGCGATGGATCCGCGCGCGGCCGACCATCACGATCACGACCAGCACGAGGCCGATCCAGAACAGCCAGTATTGCGGCGTGAGGCTCTGGAACAACTCCTGCAGCATCTTGAACACGACGGCGCCGATCAGGCCGCCATAGAGATAACCGGTGCCGCCGATCACGAGCACCAGCATCAGGTCGGCGGAGCGCTCGAACGAAAACACGTCGAGCGAGGCGAGTGCCGTGGTCTGGGTGAACAGCGCGCCGGCGATCCCGGCATAGAAGGCGGCAAGCGTATAGACCGCGATCAGGCGGCGGTTGACCGGCACGCCGATCGCGGCCGCACGCAGCGGGTTGTTCCTGATGGCGCGCAGCGACAGGCCGAACGGCGAATGCACCACACGTCGCGCCAGCAGGAACAGGATGAACAGCACGATCAGCGAATAGAAGAACCCGGTCTTGCCGAACATGTCGAACGCAAACAGTCCGAGGATCGGTTGCATCTCGATGCCCTGCAGGCCGTCGGTGCCGCCGGTGATATCAGAGAAGCGTTCGGCGAGCGCTTCCAGCAGCAGCGCGATGCCGAGCGTCACCATCAGCCGCGTCAGGTCGACGCCGCGGATGACCAGGAAGCTGGTCAGGAAGCCGAGCACCGCCGCAACGAGACCGGCGGCGACCAGCGCGATCACGGGCTCATTGATGATGCCATGCAGCGCCAGCAAGCCGGCAGAGTAAGCACCCGCGCCGAAGAACGCCGCGTGGCCGAGCGAGACGATGCCGGCGTAGCCGAGGATCAGGTCGAGCGACAGCGCGAACAGGCCGAGCCGCACGATGTCGGTCATGATCAGATAGCGCGACGGGAACAGGAAGGCGCAGGCGAGCGCCAGCACCCAGAACGCGACCTCGCTGATCCGCCAGCGCGCCGTGGCCATCGCATGAGTGGAGACATCGGACAGCGCGCTCATGGCGAACTCACCGCGCCGCGGTGCGGCCGAACAGGCCGTTGGGACGCCAGAGCAGGATCACGATCATGACCGTGTAGATCACGAACGGGCCCATCTTGGGCACGTAATATTTGCCGGCGACGTCGGCGATCCCGAGCAGCAGCGAGGCGAGGAACGGCCCGGTGATCGACGACGATCCGCCGACGGTGACGACGATCAGGAAGTAGATCATGAATTTCAGCGGGAAATACGGATCGAGCCCGAGGATCTCCGCGCTCAGCGCGCCGCCGAGACCGGCCAGGCCGCAACCGAACGCAAAGGTGAAGGCGAACACCTGCGGCACGTTGATGCCGAGCCCGATCGCGGCACGCGGATCATCGACCGCGGCGCGCAGGCGGCTGCCGAACCGCGTCTTCGCCAGGATCAGTTGCAGCGCCAGCGTGAGCAGGCCGCAGATCACGACGATCATCAGCCGGTAGCGGCCGATGCCGACGCCGAACAGGTCGATCTGGCCCTCCAGCGCCGCCGGCAGTTTGATGAAGACCCGCGACGATCCCATGATGTAGTCGACCGCCGCGACCGACATGAACACCAGACCGATCGAGAACAGCACCTGATCGAGGTGGCTGCGGCTGTAGAGATGGCGGTACAGCGCGCGCTCCAGCGCGATGCCGATCACGGCGCTGCCGACAAAGGCGAGCGGCAGTGCGGCAAAAAACGGCCAGCCGGAATTGTTGACCAGCACGGCGCAGATATAGCCGCCGGCCATCGCGAAGGCGCCATGCGCGAGATTGACGAAATTCATCAACCCGAGCGTCACCGCAAGCCCGCAGGCGAGCACGAACAGCAGCATGCCGTAGGCGACGCCGTCGAACAAATTGGTGAGGATCGAGGCCATCAGGTCAGCCTAACCGAGAAGTCGTGACAAGTACCACTTCGACCACGCCGAATACTCCGTCATGGCCGGGCTTGTCCCGGCCATCCACGTCTTCTTCCCTGCTCCCGGCGGGAAAGACGTGGATGCCCGGCACATCCGCGCGAAGACGCGCTTCGCGCTTTTGGCCGGGCATGACGCCGGAGATGACGGCAGTCACTTCTTGGTCTTGCCGGAATCCTTGACGGCCTCGAAGGTCGCGAACTCGACGTTGTAGAGCTCGCCGTCGACCTTCTCGACCTTGCGGACATAGATGTTCTGCACGATGTCGCGGGTTTCCGGATCGATCGAGATCGGGCCGCGCGGGCTCTCCCATTTCATGCCCTTCATCGCCTCGATCAGCTTGTCGCCGTCGGTCGCGCCATTGGTCTTCTTCAGCGCCTCGTAGATCAGGTGAATGCCGTCATAGCCGCTCACCGCCATGAAGCCCGGACGGTTGCCGAACGCCTTCTTGTAGGCGGCGACGAAGTCTTTGTTCATCTGGGACGGATGCGCCGCCGAATAGAGGTGCGCCGTCACCGCGCCGAGCGCGGCATCGCCCATGTTGTTGAGCAGGTCGTCGTCCATCACGTCGCCGGGGCCGATCACCTTGATGCCGCTCTTGTCGAGCCCGCGCTCGGCATACTGCTTCATGAAGTTGCCGCCCTGCCCCGCCGGCACGAACACGAACATCGCGTCGGGCTTGGAATCCTTCATGCGCTGCAGGAACGGCGCGAAATCGGGATTGGCGAGCGGCACCTTGACCTCTTCCACGATCTCGCCGCCGCCGGCGGTGAAGTGCTGCTTGAAGAAGTTCAGCGCGTCGTTGCCCGGCGCGTAGTCGGAGGTCAGGGTTGCGACCTTCTTGATGCCGTTCTTGACCGCCCAGTCGCCGATGATGGTCGAGGACTGCGCCAGCGTGAAGCTGGTACGCACGATATAGGGCGAGCGCTCGGTGATGATCGAGGTGCCGGCCGCCATCACGACTTCCGGAATCTTGGCCTGTGTCGCCAGCGGCGCCGCGGCAAGCGCTGCGGGCGTCACGCCGAAGCCGGCGATGAAATTGACCTTGTCGTTGACGATCAGTTCCTGCGCGAGCCGCTTGGTGTTGTCGGGCACCGCGGCGTCGTCCTTGAGGATGATCTCGATCTTCTTGCCCGCGACGGTATCGCCGTTCTGCTGCATGTAGAGCTTGATGGCGTTATCGATCTGCTTGCCGGTCGAGGCCTGGCCGCCGGTCATCGGCAGGATCAGGCCAATCTTGACGGCGTCTTCCGCCCGCGCCGGCACGCTGGCGCACAATCCGGCAAGCACGGTCGAAGCCGCCCCCCACAGCAGCATTTTGCGACGATTGAACATCGGCATCCCTCCCCCTTCCGACTCTATCTGCCGAGCCGAGTCCCCCGGCTCTTGCCTCACCTTAACCCAAGCATGTCACGGCCAAGCCGCAACGCGACAAGGCGTCTCCCCGTGCCCCCTGTCAATCGGACGATGGACGGTGTCGCGCGCGACGCGATCGGGCCCAGCCGCAGAAGCAGGTATCAAGATACCAAGATCGAGCCACGAAACTCAATGCCCGCGAGAACAGTTGCGCGCAATCAATGTCTTTGCGGACCCGATTCATTTGTACGATCGTACAAACGACGTTGCAATGTCAACAAACAAGCACAATTGCAGCCGAACGGTCGCGCCCCAAGATCATCATCCATAAAGACCACAGCAGTATCCTGCCTCACATGCCGATCCTCACGCGCCCTATCCCTGTCCTGACTGCCCTCGCGCTCGCGGCCTGCGCGCTCGGAGGATGCAGCACCGTGAACCAGAAGCTCTCGGCGGGCATGGCCGACTACATTCCGGCCTGGGCCGGCGGCCTGCCCGCGGACGCGCCACCGCGGGCGGGCACCCCCGAATACGACAAGTTCATGCAAGAGCGGGAGCGCAAGCGCCTGATGCCCGCGGCCGAGCGTGGGGATGACGCCTCCAAGCCGGCAACGCCGGCGCCGGACGCCGCCCACTAAAGCGCGATGAGATGGGTTGAATCGTCATCGCGCTTCAGATTGTTGTTTTAGCATGATCTCCGCGCAAACGCGTTCCGCGCTTGTCGCGAAGGAAAACCGCTTCGCACTTTTCCGGATCATGCTTTAGTCGAGCCCATCCTCGCGGATGATCTCGCCGCGATAGCCGAACTCCACCATGTGGACGGTGACGTAGTCATCGCCAATGAACGCGACGCCGTAGGACTCCGGCAGATCGGCGACCGTCAGCACCTCGGCGAACACCGGATAGCTCGCGTGGTTGGTGCCGCGCAGCGAGGTCGTGGGGACGCCGGCGACCGAACCGCTCAACACCAGATGGCAGTGACCGAAGAAGATGTGCCGGATCTTGCTCCGGTGCCTGGCGACGATCGCGCGGAACGCGGCATCATCGAGCAGGCCGATCCGATCCACCGGGGCGATATGCGTCGGGATCGGATTGTGATGCATGAACAGGAAGAACGGGCCGTCGTGCTCCGCCAACTGCCGCTCCAGCCAGTCCTGCCGCGTGGCGCAGAAGCTGCCGGCGGCCGTCTGCGGCTCGTAGGTGTCAAGCAGCAAAACGCGGCCGAACGACGTGTCGTGAACGCCCTGCACGAATCCGTCCGCGTCGGCGCATTCGGGAAACACGCTGAGAAAGATCTCGCGGTGGTCGTGATTGCCGATGCAGAGACGCACCGGGATCGGAAATCCGTTCAGGCGTTCGCGCAGCAGGTGATAGTCCGCGAGGTCACCGAGATCGGAAAGATCACCCGAGATCACCATCAGCTCGGCATCGCGATGATCGGCAAGCACGTGATCGAGCGCGCGCTCGAAATTGTGCAGGGGATCACGGCCAAAGATCGCCCTGCCCGGCGCCGTCAGATGGATGTCGCTCATGTGGATGAGTTTCATGCAGCACCTCGATGCAGGACGGCACCAGGCCGTCAAGGCACGACAACCGGGCGAAGCTTGAGGATCAGTCCACGAACACCACGGTCTTGCGGCCGTTGAGGATGACGCGGTCGGCGAGATGGTAGCGGATCGCGCGCGCCAGGACGCGGCGCTCGATGTCGCGGCCCTTGCGCACGAGGTCCTCGGGCGTGTCGCGATGGCTGATGCGCTCGACGTCCTGGTCGATGATCGGACCCTCGTCGAGATCGCTGGTCACATAGTGCGCGGTGGCGCCGATCACCTTGACGCCGCGCTCGTGGGCCTGGTGATAGGGCTTGGCGCCCTTGAAGCCCGGCAGGAAGGAATGATGGATGTTGATGCAGCGGCCCGACAGCCGCGCCGACATTTCGTCCGACAGGATCTGCATGTAGCGGGCCAGCACCACGAGGTCGGTGTTGGTGTCCTGGGCGAGCTGCCACACCGCGTCTTCCTGCTGCCGCTTGGTCTCTTTGGTTACCGGCAGATGATGGAACGGGATATCGCCGAAATCGAGCGAGCCATAGGTCTCGCGCGGGTGATTGGAGACGATCGCCGTCGGGATCATCTCGAGCTCGCCGGTGCGCCAGCGATAGAGGATGTCGACCAGGCAGTGATCGGACTTCGACACCAATAGCATCACCCGGCGGCGGCTGGCGCGGTCGCGCATCTGCCATTCCATGCCGAAACGCTCGGCGATCGCGGCAAATCCGGTCTGCAGCGCCGGCAGCCCGACCGCGAGGTCGGCCGCGGTGAACACCACGCGCATGAAGAACTTGCCGGTCTCGACGTCGTTGAACTGTTGGGCGTCCAGGATGTTCTGGCCATTATGCGCCAGGAAGGTCGAGACCGCGGAGACGATCCCGGGACGATCAGGACAGGACAGGGTCAGAACGAATTGATGGTCGGGCATGCCAATTGACCAAAGCTTGAGCAGGTTCGTGGAACGGTCATTTTCGGCCCCCGTCTACACCGCAGGCGGCCTTGCGCCAATCCCGGCGCGGGGGTCAAATCGAACAAATGACGACAATGTTTGTTAGGGACCATCATGGCTGACCGGCTGAACGGCTACCGCATCCTGATCCTCGAGACGCGCGAGGAGGCGCAGTTTTCCCGCCTGCTCGCCGAGCAGGGTGCCGACGTGCTGCAATGCCCGATGTTCACCATCCACGATGCGCCGGACCCGGCGCCGGTCGAGGCCTGGATTCGCCGCGCCATCGAGCGGCCGCTCGACGACCTCGTGCTGATGACCGGGGAAGGCCTGCGCCGCCTGATGAAGGTCGCGCGCCGGATCGGGGTCGAGGCGGAGTTTGTCACGAGCCTCGGCAAGGCGCGCAAATTCGCCCGCGGTCCCAAGCCGGGACGGGCGCTGCGCGAGATCGGCCTGGAGCCGCAAATGACCACCGAGAAGCCGACGTCGGAAGGCGTCGCCGAGATGCTGTCGAAGCTCGACCTCACCGGCCACCGGCTCGGCCTGCAGCTCTATCCAGACAAGGACCACGCCACGCTGATCGGCGCGATCACGGCACAGGGCGCCGAGGTCGATACGGTGCTGCCCTATGTCTACGACGCGCAGGCCGCCGACGCCAACATCGTCACCGCGATCGAGGAGATGGCGCAGGGCCGCATCGACGCGATCGCGCTGACGAGCTCCGGCCAGGTTCGCCGCCTGATGGAGGTCGCGCAGGCGCACAAATGCGAGGCGCAACTGCGCGACGGATTGCAGCGGACGCCGATCGCCTCCGTCGGGCCCGTGGTGTCGGACGAATTGCAGACCTACGGCCTATCCACCGACATCTACCCGGCGAACGATGCGTTCTTTATGAAGCCGCTGATCTCGGCGATGGCGACTGCACTGGCGAAGGCGCCGCCGCGCGCTGGGGCACGCTAAAATCCTCCACCGTCATTGCGAGGAGCGAAGCGACGAAGCAATCCATGGATCCGCAAGCCGCGCGATGGATTGCTTCGCGGAGCCTGTCATCGGGCGCGCGTTCGCGCGACCCGTTGGCTCGCAATGACGGTGAGGAGAGAGCTGTGCTCTACTCCGCCGCCTGCTTGGTCTCGTTCAGATAGGCCTGGTACGCGAGCTTGATGCCATCCTCGAGCGAGGTGGTGGCGCGCCAGCCGAGCTTGGCCAGCCGGCCGACGTCGAGCAGCTTGCGCGGCGTGCCGTCGGGGCGCGAGGTATCGAAGCTGATCTCGCCGCGATAGCCGACGGCGGCTGCAACCACGCGGGCGAATTCGGCGATCGTGATGTCCTCACCGGTGCCGATATTGACAAGGTCCGGCGAGGAATAGGTCTTCATCAAATGGATGCAGGCGTCGGCGAGATCGTCGACATAGAGGAACTCACGGCGCGGTGTGCCGGTGCCCCACACCACGACCGTGCCGGCGCCCGAGACCTTGGCCTCGTGGAAGCGGCGGATCAGCGCGGCGACGACGTGGCTGTATTCGGGATGATAATTGTCGCCGGGACCATAGAGATTGGTCGGCATCACGCTGATGAAATCGGCGCCGTACTGGCTGCGATAGGCCTCGGCCATCTTGATGCCGGCGATCTTGGCAATCGCATAGGGCTCGTTGGTCGGCTCCAGCGGACCGGTCAGCATCGAATCCTCGCGCAGCGGCTGCGGCGCCAGGCGCGGATAAATGCAGGACGAGCCGAAGAACATCAGCTTCTCGCAGCCATTGGCGTGGGCCGCCTGGATCACATTGGTCGAGATCGCCAGATTGTCGTAGAGGAATTCCGCCCGCAGCGTGTTGTTGGCGACGATGCCGCCGACCTTGGCCGCGGCGAGGAACACCGCCTGCGGCCGCTTCGCGGCAAACCAGGCATTCACTGCGGCCTGGTCGCGCAGATCGACCTCACCGCGCGACACCGTCAGGAGATCGGCCTGCTCGCGCGCCAGCCGGCGCATCAGCGCCGCGCCGACCATGCCGCGATGGCCGGCGACGAAGACCGTCTTGCCCTTCAGTTCAAACGCCGTGCTTGCCATTGGCCGCATCCTGCCTGGCCTCGACGAGATCGCTGGCGACCATTTCCTTCACCAGTTGTGCGAACGACGTCTTCGGCGCCCAGCCGAGCTTGGCGCGCGCCTTGCTGGCGTCGCCGATCAGGAGATCGACCTCGGTCGGGCGGAAATAGGTCGGGTCGATCTGCACCAGGGTCCTGCCCGACGCCTTGTCGACGCCGACCTCCTCGACACCCTTGCCGCGCCACTCGATGCTGCGGCCGACTTCGGCAAACGCCAGCTCGACGAACTCGCGGACCGAGCGCGTCTCACCGGTCGCCAGCACGAAATCGCCGGGCTGGTCCACCTGCAGGATCTTGTGCATGCCCTCGACATAGTCGCGGGCGTGGCCCCAGTCGCGCTTGGCATCGAGATTGCCGAGATAGAGCTTGTTCTCGAGGCCGGCCTCGATGCGCGCGACGGCGCGGGTGATCTTGCGCGTCACGAAGGTCTCGCCGCGGATCGGGCTCTCATGATTGAACAGGATGCCGTTGCTGGCGAACATGCCGTAGGCCTCACGGTAGTTCACCGTGATCCAGTAGCCGTAAAGCTTGGCGACGCCATAGGGCGAGCGCGGATAGAACGGCGTGGTCTCCTTCTGCGGCACCTCCTGCACGAGGCCGTACAGTTCCGAGGTCGAGGCCTGGTAGAACCGGGTCTCCTTCGCCATGCCGAGAATGCGGATCGCCTCCAGCAGGCGCAGCACGCCGATGGCGTCGGCGTTGGCGGTGTATTCCGGGCTCTCGAAGCTGACCGCAACATGACTCTGGGCGGCGAGGTTGTAGATCTCGGTCGGCCGGATCTGCTGCACCAGGCGGATCAGATTGGTCGAATCGGTCATGTCGCCGTAGTGCATCAGGAACGGCACGTTGCCGGCATGCGGATCCTGGTAGAGATGGTCGACGCGCGCGGTGTTGAACGAGGACGAGCGGCGCTTGATCCCGTGCACGGTGTAGCCGAGGCCGAGCAGATATTCTGCGAGGTACGCGCCGTCCTGCCCGGTGACGCCGGTGATCAGCGCAACGCGCCGCTTTGAGTCCTGAGCCGCCGAATCCCTAACCGCCATGTCATCTCCAGAAAGCGCGGAAACCGCGCGGTCCCGACGAGGGGCGTCTGTAGCATCCGGCCCCCGCCAAGTCTAATGGCTTAATCGTTTGAAATCAGGACTTTAGAGCCTTCGAAAAACAGCCTTATCCGGTCCGGAGCCGGTCATTCCCCGTAATGGCGCAGGCGATCGAGGTTGAGGATGGTCACCCCGCCATATTCCAGCCGCAGCAACCCCTCGCGCTCCAGCCGCTTCAGGCACTGGTTGGCATTCTGCCGGGAGATTCCCGACAGCGCCCCGATCTCCTCCTGGGTGATCTCCAGGTGCAAGGTGAGGTCGGGATAGAGAATCGGGTTGAACAGCGAGGCGATCGAGCGCGCCAGCCGCGCGGTGGCGTCAAGCGTGCGGCCATATTCGAGCAGCGCGATGAACTGGCCGAGCCGCTCATTGAGCGACCCCACCAGGAAGCGGTTGAAGCCGACGCTGTTCTCGAACAGCCAGACGAAGGTCCGGCGATCCATCATCGCCAGTCTTGTATCGCGCAGTGCGACCACGTCGTAGCGCCGCGGTTCGTTCTTGAGCACGGTCCCCTCGCCGAACCAGGCGCCGGCGGTGAGGCCTGCGAAACTCGCCGCCTTGCCGCCGCGCGAGACGATGCCCATCCGCGCCAACCCGGTGACGATGCCGGTCCAGTATTGGAAATTGTCGCCGCGCATGAAGATGAATTCGTTGGCGCGGTAGGACTTCTCGGAAATGCCGGCGCGCGCGATTTCGATTTCTTGCTCGCTCAATTCGCGCGACCAGGCCGCGATGCGCTTCAGGTAATCGGCAGCGATCATTCTAGCGACGGCATCCCACCCCAAATATTGCACCGCAACAATGCCGTGCACCAAGTCAGACGCCCGCTTCCTGGAATGCCAGCGAAAATTCCTGACCAATTGTCGGGCACATGACAATTCAACCTATCGCTTTCTCGTATTCAGAGCCACCTCGCGTAACGCCGCGCGCACGCTCCTTGATGGATCGCTGCGGGCGGACAGCGTGAGTCCGGGCTTGCAGGCGGGTGCGGCGTTACCGCGCATGACGCAGGCGATCGGGGCGAGCGATGCTCCCGGACGCCGGCCTCATTAGTCGGATGGTCTCCCATCGGCGGCCCATGTAAGATCGAGATGTAAGATCGAAGCGAAGATAAAGAGCGCGCAAAGCGCCGGTATCTGGAGGGAACAGGGTGGCCAACAGTCTCGAGGTGCGCGGAGTCTCATTGCGCTTTGGCGGCGTCCGCGCGCTGACCGAAGTGAGCTTCGGCGTCAACGAGGGCGAGCTGTTCTCCATCATCGGCCCGAACGGCGCCGGCAAGACCTCGATCGTCAACTGCATCTCCGGCCGCTACCGGCCGACCGAAGGCCAGCTGTTCTATCGCGGCCAGGACATCACCGGCCTCACCCCGAACGCGCGGCCTCGCCTGGGCATCGGCCGGACCTTCCAGAACCTCGCGCTGTTCCACCATATGAGCGTGCTCGACAACATCATGGTCGGCCGCCATCACCTCCTGAAGAACAACTTCATCACGGGATCGCTGTACTGGCTGACCGGCGCGCGCCGCGAGGAGCTGGAGCACCGCCGCAAGGTCGAGGAGATCATCGACTTCCTCGACCTGCAATCGGTGCGCAAGGCGACCGCCGGCACCCTGCCCTACGGCCTGCGCAAGCGCGTCGAACTCGCCCGCGCGATGGCGCTCGAGCCGCAGCTGATCCTGCTCGACGAGCCGATGGCCGGCATGAACTTCGAAGAGAAGGAGGACATGGCGCGCTACATCGTCGATCTCAACGAAGAGTTCGGCATGACCGTGATGATGATCGAACACGACATGGGCGTCGTGATGGACATCTCCCACCGCGTCATGGTGCTCGACTTTGGCCGCAAGATCGCCGAGGGCGATCCGGCCACCGTGCTGGCCGATCCCCACGTCAAGCGCGCCTATCTCGGCGAAGAGGACGAGGCGCTGGTCGACCCCGACGACAAGCCGGCGGTGCGGGAGAGCGCGGCATGATGGACTATGCCGGTCGCGCCGCGCAGGCCGACACCTTCCCCAAGATGCTTCGCCTCAACGCGAAGGAGCACGGCAACGAGATCGCGCTGCGCGAGAAGGATTTCGGGCTGTGGCGCGAATTCACCTGGAGCGACTACCAGAGCCGCACCCATGATTTCGCGCTCGGCATGGTCGAGCTCGGCCTCGGCCGCGGCGACGTGATCGGCATCATCGGCGACAACCGGCCGGACTGGGTCGCCGCCGAGATCGCCGGCCACGCGATCGGTGCGATGAGCCTCGGCCTGTACCGCGACGTGCTGGACGAGGAAGCCGCCTATCTCCTGACCTATGGCGAAGCCAAGCTGGTCTTCGCCGAGGACGAGGAACAGGTCGACAAGCTGCTCGGCTTGGCCGACCGGGTGCCCAATCTCAAGCACATCGTCTATTCCGACCCGCGCGGCATGCGCAAATACGACGATGCGCGATTGATGGAGGCGAGCAAGCTCACAGCGCTCGGCCGCGATCGCGCCGCGCGCGAACCCGGGCTGTATGAGCGGCTGGTCGACCAAACCAAGGGCGAAGACATCGCGATCCTCTGCACGACCTCGGGCACGACGGCCAATCCGAAGCTCGCGATGCTCTCGGCCGGGCGCGTGCTGCGGCACTGCGCGACCTATCTCGCCTTCGATCCGAAGGGGCCGGACGACGAATATGTCTCGGTGCTGCCGCTGCCCTGGATCATGGAGCAGATCTACGCGCTCGGCAAAGCGCTGCTCTCGCGGATGAAGGTCAACTTCGTCGAAGAGCCCGACACGATGATGCACGACTTCCGCGAGATCGCGCCGACCTTCGTGCTGTTTGCGCCGCGGGTCTGGGAATCGATCGCGGCCGACGTCCGCGCCGGCGTGATGGACGCTTCGCCGTTCAAGCAGCGGCTCTACGATCTCGGCATGAAGGCCGGGCTTGCGGCGCTCGCCGAGGGCAAGCGCTCCGTGCTCGCCGACCAGCTCTTGTTCCGCGCGTTGCGCGACCGGCTCGGCTTCACGCGGCTGCGCTCGGCGGCGACCGGCGGCGCGGCGCTCGGGCCGGACACCTTCAAGTTCTTCCAGGCGATGGGCGTACCGCTGCGCACGCTGTACGGCCAGACCGAGCTGCTCGGCGCCTACACGCTGCATCCCGAGGGCAAGGTCGATCCCGACACGACCGGTGTCCCGATGGCCGACACCATCGAGATCCGCATCGACAATGCCGACGTCAACGGCGTCGGCGAGATCGTGGTGCGGCACCCCAACATGTTCCACGGCTACTACAAGAACCCCGAAGCGTCAGTCGCCGACATCAAGGACGGCTGGATGCATTCGGGCGACGCCGGCTACTACAACGACAATCGGCAGCTCGTCGTGATCGACCGCATCAAGGATCTCGCCGAGACCTCGCGCGGCGAACGCTTTTCGCCGCAATATATCGAGAACAAGCTGAAGTTCTCGCCCTATGTCGCCGAAGCCGTCGTGCTCGGCGCCGGCCGCGACGCGCTCGCCGCGATGATCTGCATCCGCTACTCGATCATCTCGAAATGGGCGGAGAAGAACCGGCTCTCGTTCACGACCTACACCGACCTGTCCTCGCGGCCCGAGGTCTATGCGCTGTTGAAGAAGGAGGTCGAGACGGTCAACGCCACGCTGCCGCCGGCGCAGCGCATCTCGCGCTTCCTGCTGCTGTACAAGGAGCTCGACGCCGACGACGGCGAGCTGACGCGAACCCGCAAGGTGCGCCGCGGCGTGATCAACGAGAAATACGCCGACATCATCGACGCGATCTACCGCGGCAAGGCCAAGATCCCGGTCGACACCGTGATCCGCTTCCAGGACGGCTCGACGCAGCGCGTCCGCACCACGCTCGAGGTCGTCGATCTCGGCCACGCCGCGATCGCGGAGGCCGCGGAATGATCATTCAATGCGCTCGTTCCGCACATCTGGTCGTCATGCGCGGGCTTGACCCGCGCATCCATCTGCTTCGCAGAGAAGGCCATCCTTTTCGATGGATCGCCGGGTCAAGCCCGGCGATGACGAACTGCAAACCTGGTCACACCCCATGAACACCCAGTTCCTGATCCAGCTGATCGTCAACGGCCTCGTGGTCGGCA
This sequence comes from Bradyrhizobium mercantei, assembly GCF_001982635.1. GTDB lineage: Bacteria > Pseudomonadota > Alphaproteobacteria > Rhizobiales > Xanthobacteraceae > Bradyrhizobium > Bradyrhizobium mercantei. The sequence continues at coordinate 1,344,216 of NZ_MKFI01000001.1, forward strand.
CGCTCTACGGCGTGGTCGCGATGTCGTTTGTGCTGATCTACAAGGCGACGCAGGTCGTGAACTTCGCGCAAGGCGAATTGCTCCTGGTCGGCGCATGGGTATGCTGGGCGCTGCTGACGAAGTATCAGGTGCCGTTCTGGGTCGGCATGCCGATCACGCTGGTGTTCATGTTCATCTTCGGCATCGCGATCCAGGTCGTGATCCTGCGTCCGATGATCGGCGAACCGATCATCTCGGTGATCATGGTGACGATCGGCCTCTCCACCGTGTTCCAGGCCGCGCTGAAGTGGATCTTCGGCGTCAACCCGCAGCCGTTCCCGCGCGTATTCCAGAGCCAGGCGGTCAGCCTGTTCGGACTGCAGATCCAGACCGTCTATGTCATGAGCCTCGTGGTGTCGCTCGCCATGATGGTCGGCATGGCCTGGTTCTTCCGCGCTTCCAAATATGGCCTCGCGATGCGCGCCACCGCCTTCAACCAGCAGGTCGCGCAGTCGCTCGGCATCTCCGTGAAGAGCGTGTTCGCGATGGCCTGGGCGATCTCGGCCACGGTCTCGGCGGTCGCCGGCGTCGTGGTCGCCGTGGTCAACGGCGTGTCGTCCGGCCTCTCCGCCTACGGCATCAAGGTGTTTCCGGCTGCGATCCTCGGCGGGCTCGACTCGGTCGGCGGCGCCGTGCTCGGCGGCATCATCATCGGGCTTCTGGAAAACGTCGCCCAATATGTCGACAGCCAGTATCTGCACTGGGGCAATCTCTACGAGATCGCGCCGTTCTACGTCCTGATCATCATCCTGATGATCAAGCCGTACGGCCTGTTCGGCACCAAGGACATCGAGCGGGTCTGATCCATGGCAACGAGCACCCTCATTCCGTCAGGCGATTTCCGCACCAGCTACGCGGCCGACACCACGATCTTCCCGACCGCGACCAGCCGCAATTTCGCGATTGCCGGCATCGCGCTCGCTTGCTTCGCGCCGATGCTGCTGTCGAATTATTTGCTCTCGATCGCGATCCAGATCGGCATCTTCGCGATCGCAGCGCTCGGCCTCAACATCCTGGTCGGCTTCACCGGCCAGATCTCGATCGGCCACGCCGCGTTCTTCCTGTTCGGCGCGTTCACCTCGGCCTACATTTCCAACAACGCGCCGATCCCGGTGTTCTTCGCGATTCCGCTTGCCGGCGTGGTCACCGCGCTGGTCGGCCTGATCTTCGGCGTGCCGGCGGCGCGGCTGAAGGGGCTCTACCTCGTGATCGCGACGCTCGCCGCGCAGTACATCCTGCTCGACTTCTTCTCGCGCGCCGAATGGTTCTCGGGCGGCTCGGTACCGGCCAGCGCCAATCCGTTCTCGATCTTCGGCTACACCCTGCGCGGCGACCGGCAGTATTTCTACGTCGTGCTCGCCTACATGGTGGTCAGCTATCTCCTGGTCACCAATCTGATGCGCACCCGCGACGGCCGCGCGCTGGTCGCGATCCGCGACCACTATCTCTCTGCCGAGATCATGGGCATCAACCTCACCAAGTACCGGACGCTGTCGTTCGGGCTCGCCGCCTTCTTTGCCGGCATCGCGGGCGCGCTCTACGCGCATTATCAGCTCGTGGTCTCGCAGGAGGGCTTCGGCATCGAGCGCTCGGTGCTGTTCCTCGCGATGGTCATCATCGGCGGCACCGGCTCGGTGATGGGCACGCTGATGGGCACGGCCTTCGTGGTGCTGCTTCCGGAATCGATGGAATGGCTGAGCGCCTGGCTGAAGGGCGGCGCCATCGACAAGGCGCTGCAGCTCAACAACAACATCACCTTCCTGCGCGAGATCGCGATCGGCCTGATCATCATCGGCTTCCTGATGTTCGAGCCGGACGGGCTCGCGCATCGCTGGCGGCAGATCAAGGCCTACTGGAAGCTTTATCCGTTCTCGCACTGACGCATCGGGCAACTCAAATTCGGTTCAACGAATAAGCAGGAGGAAACAAAAATGACGATTAGATCCCTTTTGAGCTCGGTCTCGCTTGCGCTGCTGATCGGCAGCGCCGCCGCCACCGCGCAGGCCCAGATCGCCATCGGCCATCTGCAGGACCTCTCGGGCGGCACCTCCGACGTGGGCACGCCCTATGGCCAGGGCGTTGCCGATACCTTCGCCTGGGTCAACAAGAATGGCGGCGTCGGCGGCAAGCAGCTCAGCGTCGACAGCAACGACTATGGCTACCAGGTGCCGCGCGCGATCGCGCTGTACAAGAAGTGGTCGGCGCCGGACGGCAAGGTCGCGGCGATCATGGGCTGGGGCACCGCTGATACCGAGGCGCTGACCGGCTTCCTCGCGCAGGACAAGATCCCCGACATGTCGGGCTCCTATGCCGCCGCGCTGACCGATCCCGAAGGCACCAGCGGCAAGGCCAAGCCGGCGCCCTACAATTTCTTCTACGGTCCGAGCTATTCGGACGCGCTGCGCGCCGAGCTGACCTGGGCGGCCGAGGACTGGAAGGCGAAGGGCAAGCCCGGCAAGCCCAAATTCGTCCACATGGGCGCCAACCATCCCTATCCGAACGCGCCGAAGGCCGCCGGCGAGGCGCTCGCGACCGAGCTCGGCTTCGAGGTGCTGCCGCCGCTGGTGTTCGCGCTGTCGCCCGGCGACTACTCGGCGCAGTGCCTCAGCTTGAAGAGCGCCGGCGCCAACTACGCCTATCTGGGCAACACCGCGGCCTCCAACATCTCGGTCATGAAGGCCTGCAAGACCGCCGGCGTCGACGTCCAGTTCCTCAGCAACGTCTGGGGCATGGATGAGAACGCCGCCAAGACCGCGGGCGACGCCGCCGACGGCGTGATCTTCCCGCTGCGCACAGCGGTCGGCTGGGGCGGCAATGCGCCCGGCATGAAGACGGTGATGGAGATTTCGAAGATGTCCGATCCGTCGGGCAAGGTCTATCGCCCGGTGCATTACATCGCCGCAGTCTGCAGCGCGCTCTACATGAAGGAAGCGCTGGATTGGGCCGCCAAGAACGGCGGCGCCACCGGCGAGAACGTCGCCAAGGGCTTCTACCAGAAGAAGGACTGGGTGCCGGCAGGCATGGACGGCGTCTGCAATCCCTCGAGCTGGACCGAGAAGGATCATCGCCCGACGACCAAGGTCGATCTCTATCGCGCCAAGGTGTCCGGCGCGACCGATGGTGACATCAACGACCTGATGGGCAAGGGCACGATCAAGCTCGAGAAGGTGAAGACCGTCGAACTGCCGCGCAAGCCGGAATGGTTTGGCTGGTGAGGTCGTAATCCGACCGAACACACAAATCGTCATGCGCGGGCTCGACCCGCGCATCCATCAAGACAAAACGTCTTCCGATCGATGGATTGCCGGGTCAAGCCCGGCAATGACATCGAGGGGTGAACCAGAGCCATGAACGAAACCCTCGAAGCCACCCGCCCAGGGCCGACGGCCGTCCCGCCGCCGCCGCTGCTCAGCGTCAACAACATCGAGGTCGTCTATGACGACGTCATCCTGGTGCTGCGCGGCCTCAGCCTCGAGGTGCCGAAGGGCGCGATCGTGGCGCTGCTCGGCGCCAACGGCGCCGGTAAATCGACCACGCTGAAGGCGATCTCCGGCCTGCTCAAGACCGAGGACGGCGAGGTCACCCGCGGCGAGATCCTGTTCGAGGGCCAGCGCATCAACGGCATCGATCCGGACAAGATCGTCCGCCGCGGTATCTTCCAGGTGATGGAAGGCCGCCGCATCGTCGCCGACATGACGTCGCTGGAGAATTTGCGGCTCGGCGCCTTCACGCGGCGCGACGGCGAGGTTTCCGCCGACATCGACATGGTGTTCAAATATTTCCCGCGCCTGAAGGAACGCACCGGCCTCGCCGGCTATCTTTCGGGCGGCGAGCAGCAGATGCTCGCGATCGGCCGCGCGCTGATGGCGCGCCCGAAGATGATCCTGATGGACGAACCGTCGATGGGATTGTCGCCGCTCCTCGTCAAGGAAGTGTTCGCGATCATCAAGGAGATCAACCGCGATCTCGGCGTCACGATCCTCTTGGTGGAGCAGAACGCGCGCGCGGCGCTATCGGTCGCGAGCCACGGCTACATCATGGAACAGGGCAAGGTCGTGCTCGACGGCTCCGCCGACGAGCTGCGCGACAACGAGGACGTCAAGGAATTCTACCTCGGCGGCGCCGGCGACCAGCGCAAGAGCTTCAAGAACCTGAAGAGCTTCAAGCGGCGCAAGCGCTGGCTGTGAGGCCGTGGCGCGTTTTCGCGCGGAGTTGAGGATCGGTTCGCGTGCAGAGAACGCATCACACCAGCAAGGCGCCTCTAGCCGAGCACCTGCTCGGCTTCGGTGACCGCGCAGAGCACATGGTAGAACGACGACGCCGGGATCGTGGCGACCAGCGAATTGCCGTCGCGGTCGAACTGGTCGTACCAGCCGCCGGCCACGGGATGGCTGAGATAGTGCCGCTCCAGCAGCACGAGCGCCGCGCGCGCCTGGTCCGCCGCGCCAGCCTCGCCCGATTCAGCCTGCGCGATCCAGGCCTTCGCCAGCTCGCTCTGCGGCCACAGCCGCCTGGTGTGGCGGCGGATGTTACCCTCGGCGTCGCCCTCGTCGATCAGGCAGCCGGTGGCCCCGTCGCGATAGCGCAGCGCGGAGGCCAACAGCTCGCCACGCGGGCGCCCGGTCGGGCAGCCGGTGATCCGCTCAAATCCCTTGAGCAGCCAGACCCATTCCGCAAGATGCCCGGGCTCAACGCTGACCGGCGGGATCTTCGACCAATCCTCCTCGAAATATTCGCCGAGCGTGCGGGTCTGCTTGTCGTAGAGGCTCGCCAGGAACAGCGCGAAGAAATCGCCGGCACGGTTCTGGAACGACAAATCGTGCGTCGCGTCGAAGCAGGCGATCATCGCCTCGAACAGATGCATCTGCGGGTTCTGCCGGCGCGGCATCGACGGCGGCAAGCCTTCGTGGAAACCGCCATGGGGCGAGCGCAGCTGGTTGTCGAGGAACGCCAGCAGCGCGTCGATCTCGGCGCGGATCTGGGCGTCCTGGTCGAGGCCGTAGGCGGTCGCCAGCGCGAGCAGCACGAAGGCATGGGCGTAGGTGTCGCGCAGCGGGTCAAACACCCCGCCTTCCGCCGTCAGGCTGTAGACGAAGCCCGGCCGGCCGTCCGGCGCCTTGGCCTTGGCGAGCAGGTAGTCCAGCCCCTTCAGCGCGATCGCGCGGCCTTCCGGATACCAGCCCAGCTGAGCGGCCTTGGCGTAGCAATAGATCTGGCGCGCCTGCACCATGGTCCGGCGTGGAGCTGCGTGATCGGCTGTCCCATCCTGATGCAAGCGGTCGACAAAGCCGCCGGCCGCGCCGTCCCAGCCTGTGGTCGACCACAGCGGCAGCGCCTGGTCGATGATGCGGCGCTTCAACCTTGCGACCACGTCGGCGGCTCCGTCCGCCGCAAAGCTCTCTGCCTCAGCCATCGTGCTCCCTGGAACCGTCCCAACCTCAGCGGTCACCGTCTGATAGCACGGGCGGACCGGCACGCCACCTGCGCAAATCCTCTCAAGGACCTGCCAAAGGACCTGCCATGACCGACCATTACGACGCCCTTGAAACGCGCGATCCGGCCGAGCGCGAGGCCGCCCTGTTCGCCAGGCTGCCGGAGGTGCTGGGCAAGGCGGTGGCCGCGCCCGCCTATGCCAATCTGCTGCAGGGCATTGATCCCGCATCCATCACCAGCCGGGAGGCGCTGGCGGGCCTGCCGGTGCTGCGCAAGTCGGAATTGCCGGCCCTGCACAAGGCCGCCCCGCCGTTCGGCGGCTTTGTGGCCGATGCGCCCGGCTCGTTCGCCCGGCTGTTCACCTCGCCCGGACCGATCTTCGAACCCGAAGGCCGCCAGACAGACCCCTGGCGCGGCGCGCGGGCGCTGTTTGCGGCGGGCTTTCGCGAGGGCGACGTGGTGCTGAACACCTTCAGCTATCACCTCACCCCCGGGGGCTTCATCTTCGACGCCTCGGCGCGGGCGCTCGGCTGCGCCGTGATCCCGGCGGGACCGGGCAACACCGAGCAACAATTCGAGCTGATCGAGGCCTATCGCCCGGTCGGCTATAGCGGCACACCTGATTTCCTGAAGATCCTGCTCGATGCCGCCGCGACCGCCGGCCGCGATGTGTCCTCGATCAAGCGCGCACTGGTGTCAGGCGCGGCATTCCCCAAATCGCTGCAGGAGGAGATGAAGTCGCGCGGCGTCGAAGCCTACCAGGCGTTCGGCACCGCCGATCTCGGCCTGATCGCATTCGAGACGCCGGCCCGCGAGGGAATGACGGTCAACGAGGATTTGATCCTGGAGATCGTCAAGCCCGGCACCGGCGATCCCGTCGCGCCGGGTGATGTCGGCGAGATCGTGGTGACCTCGCTCGACCCGCATCATCCCTGGATCCGCCTTGCGCTCGGCGACCTGACCGCCGCCCTGCCCGGCGCGAGCCGGTGCGGACGCACCAACATGCGCATCAAGGGCTGGATGGGCCGCGCCGACCAGACCACCAAGGTGAAGGGCATGTTTGTCCGCCCCGAGCAGATCGCGGAGATCGGCAAGCGCCACCCGGAGCTCGGACGGCTCCGCCTCGTGGTCACGCGCGCCGGCGAGGCCGATGCAATGACGCTGAAAGCCGAATGCGCCTCAGCGCCGGAGGCCCTGCAGGGCGAAGTTGCGACAACACTGCGTGCAGTGACAAAACTCGGCGGCGCGGTCGAGCTGGTCGCTGCGGGCTCGCTGCCGAACGACGGCAAGGTGATTGCGGACGAGCGATAGGCATCGCGACCATCCCTGGCCTGGTCAATCCGCATTTGTCGCGCGCGGCATTGTGAACTATTGAACTGGCTCATGCCGCGCGGAGACGGGATCATCACCTCATGAGCAGCGCTTCCGGAGATCAGCCGCGCAGGCCGGCGGTTTTCTTCGATCGGGACGGCGTCCTGAACAGGGATATCGGCTATCTGTTCGAAAGCCACAGGCTGATCTGGATCGACGGCGCGCGCGAGGCGGTGAAGGCCGTCAACGACAGGGGTTATTTTGCGTTTGTCGTGACCAATCAGTCAGGCGTTGCGAGAGGCCTCTATGAGGAGGTGCATATCCAGCAACTCCATGAGTGGATGGCCGCCGAGCTCGGCAAGATCGGCGCGCATATCGACGCCTTCGAATACTGCCCGTTCCATCCTGAAGGCACCGTGGAGCGATATGGGCAGGTCAGCCATCGCCGCAAACCGGCGCCGGGCATGATCAACGACCTGCTGGCGCGCTTTCCGGTCGACGTTGAGCGGAGCTTTCTGGTCGGCGACCAGCCGACCGATCTCGAGGCCGCGCGCGCGGCGGGCCTGAAAGGCTACCTGTTCCCGGGCTCCAACCTGGAGCAGTTCCTGAGGCCGTTGCTGCGGCGAGACTGAGCCCCGCGCGCGGTGTGCGACGGCAATCGCGATCAGAACTTTCGAACCAACTCGATCACTTCGTCCTGCTGCTGGCGCGTGATCTCGGCGAACATCGGCAGCGAGAGAATCCGGCCCTGGTCGCGATGGGCGTTGGGGAACTGCTCCGGCCGGTGGTCGAACCGCGCATAGGCCGGCAGGAACGGCAGTGCGGTGGGGTAGTTGATCGCGATCTGCACGCCATTGGCGTTCAGGTGCGCGGCGAGCGCGTCGCGGCGCGGATGCCTGATCGTGTAGAGGTGATAGACGTGGCTTCGCGCCGGCGCGACCTCGGGCACCACAACGTCCTCGATCTGGTTGAGGCCGGCATCATAGACTTCGGCCGCGGCCTGCCGGGCCTCGGTCCACGCTTCGAGGTGCGGCAGCTTGGCCGAGAGGATCGCGGCCTGCATGCCGTCGAGCCGGCTGTTGATGCCCTCGATATGGTGCTGGTGCTTCACCAGCCCGCCATGGCGCGCCAACATTGCCATCTGCTCGGCGAGCGCCGCATCGTTGGTGACGACCGCGCCGGCGTCGCCCATCGCGCCGAGATTCTTGCCGGGATAGAATGAATAGGTCGCGGCCTCGCCGAAGGTGCCGACCATGCGGCCCTTGTAGCGCGCGAGATGGGCCTGGGCGCAATCCTCGATCACCCAGAGCTTGTGCTTGCGCGCGATCGCCATGATCGCGTCCATGTCCGCGGGCTGGCCGTACAAATGCACCGGGATGATGCCCACCGTGCGCGGCGTGATCGCCGCCTCGATCGCGGCCGGATCGATCGTGAACGTCGCGTCGTCGGTGTCGCAGAACACGACGGTGGCGCCGGAATGGGTGACCATCGCCGCGGTCGAGATCCACGAATGCGCCGTCGTGATCACCTCGTCACCCGGCTGCACCTTCAGCGCGCGCATGGCGAGGTAGAGCGCGTCGGTGCCGTTGGCGCAAGACACGCAATGCGCAACCTCCGCAGCTGCGGCGAACTCGCGCTCGAAGGCGTCGACATAGCCGCCGCGGATGAAGGCGTTGTCGCGGATCACGCCGGCGATCGCCGCATCAATCTCGCCCTTGATCGACTGGTACTGCAGTTGCAGGTCGGCATACGGCACAGCCATCGGTATTCCCCTGTTGCCCTATTGGCTCGCCAGCAGCCGGCGCGCCGGATTGCCGGCATAGGTGCCTGATATCGTGATGTCCTTGGTCACCACGGATCCCGCGCCGATGACCACGTCGTCGGCGATCCTGACCGGCATGATGGTGGCGTTGGAGCCGATCGACACCCGGTTGCCGATCACCGTCTCGCGCCACAGCTCCTTGCGTCCGCGCGCCGGACCGCCGGTGGAGAACGTGTCGTTGACGAACATCACGCCATGCCCGACGAAGCAGTCCTCGCCGATGGTGACGAGCTCGCAGACGAAGGCATGCGACTGCACACGGGTGCGCGCGCCGACCACCACGCCCTTCTGGATTTCGGTGAAAGGCCCGATGAAGCAATCGTCGCCGAGCGTGCAGCCATAGAGATTGCAGGGCTCGACGATCTTGACGCGTTCGCCGAACGCGACATCGCGCACGCTGGCCTGATGCACTTCCGGCCGATTCACGAAACGACACCCAACCGGCTCAGGCGCGGCGTGAAGCGAAGCGCGACTTCCTCGCCGGTTTCGATCGACTCATAGAGCGCCGAGATCAGCTCCAGGCTCTTGCGGCCCTCGAGCCCGTCGACCAGCGCCGCGCGCTGATTCTCCAGGCAATCGACCACGTGATGGTAGTAGGCCTGATGGCCGAAGCCGTAGACGTTGGGCGGGTTGACCGAGAACTTCTCCACGACGTCCTTGTCCGACGGCAGCTCGTCGACAAAGCGCCAGTGCCGGATCTGATTGACCGCGAAACCGGAGATCTCGACGGTGCCGTTTTCGCCGAGGATCGACAGCGAGCCCTCGAGGTCGGTCGGGCGCGCCGCGGTGGTCGCCTCGATGATGCCGAGCGCACCGTTGCGGAACTTGAGCGTCGCGACCGCGGTGTCCTCGGTTTCGATCCTGGCCAGCGCCGTCGTCGCGCGCGCATGCACGCTCACCACGTCGCCGAAGAACCACTCCAGCATGTCGACATGATGGCTCGCCTGATTGGTCAGCACGCCGCCGTCATAGGCCCAGGTGCCGCGCCAATCGTCCTGGTCGTAATAGGCCTGGTCGCGGCACCAGCGCACCCGGACCGTGCCCAGGATGAGCTTGCCGAAGCGGCCGGCATCGAGCGCCTCACGCGCCTTGACCACAGGCACGTTGAAGCGGTTCTGCTTGACGATGAACATCTTGACGCCGGCCTGGTCGCAGGCGCGGATCATGTCGTCGGCGTCCTGCAGCCGCAGCGCCATCGGCTTTTCGACCACGACGTGCTTGCCTGCCCTGGCACAGGCGATCACATGCGCGGGATGCAGCCCGCTCGGCGTCAGCACGGCAACCGCGTCGATATCCTTGCGGGCCAGGAATTCGTCCATGTCGTAATGGGCAGCAACGCCGAACTTGCCCGCGACCGCATCCGCGCGCGCACGGATCGGATCGCAGACCGCAACCAGGCTCGCTCCCGCGATGTGATTGCCACCCAGGAGATCGGAATGACGCTTGGCGATACGCCCGCACCCGAGCAGGCCAAATCTGATCATGCACAGGCCCTGTCTTGATCTCGTGGCCGGCCATTGCAGCCAGCCGAAGAGCCGAGGGAACAAGCGGCCTTGCGAGCCGCACGGTAGCGTTCCATTACCCAGAAAACGCGGGATAAGGCAAGGCCATGCGCCGATCGAGGCGGCAGGGCCGCGGCTGATCTGTTGCCGTGTTGCCGGCCCTGCCCCGACCGAGGCGCAGGCGGCATTTGCGTCATTGGGCAGGAATCATAGAATGAGGCATAAGCATAATCCGGCATAATTCTTGTCGTCCTACCGGGGCCGTGCCATGTCCCCTGCCGAATACGATAACCACCAGCGAAACAGCCCAGACGCACAGCCCGACACGGCGGTAAATGACAATGAACGATCGCGTTATTCAGCTGGAGCCGGGTTTCGGTTGGCCCCAGGCCAGACTGGCCCTGCTGGCCTTTGCCCATATCGTGGTTTGCGCCGTTTCGCTGTACTGCATCACGATCATCAATTCGTTCCCGGGCATCATCGGCTACGACAAGTCGCACCTTGCAGCTGCGATCCTGAACGTCGTGGCGTTCAGCCCGGTCGTCATCCTGTTCGCAATCGGACGCTTCAGCTTTGGCTATCTCGTCGGGTTCTACTTCTACATCATGATCCTGGGATATCTCTGGCTGATCGAGTTTTCGCTGCTCGATTACGATCACCGCCTGGCGCTTGCCTCGATCGTGCTGTCGGGATTTGCATTCCTCGCACCGTCGCTGTTCATCACCGCGCCGCTGCGGCAGGCGGTCGTGATGCCGGCCCGCGCCTTCCACATGCTGCCGACCGTCATCCTGATCGCCTCGGCGGCCATCATCGGCATCGGCTCGCTTTATCACCTCAAGCTGGTCGATCTCACCGAGATGTACAAATATCGCGCGGAGGTGGCGTTGCCGGCCTCCCTGCGCTACGCGGTGTGGATCTTCTCGAACGCCCTGTTGCCGTTCGCCTTTGCCTGCTTCGTCGTCAGCAAACGGATCTGGCAGGCGGCGATCGTGCTGCTGCTGATGCTTCTGTTCTACCCGATCATGCTGACCAAGATGGCGCTGTTTGCCCCGGTCTGGCTGCTGTTTCTCGCAGTCATCGGCAAACTGGTGACTGAGGCAAGGGTTACGACGATCCTGTCGTTCTTCCTGCCTGTCCTGATCGGATTGATCTTGTTCTTCCTGGTCAAGGCTGACGTGTTTCCGCTCAATCCCGGACTGGTTTATTTCGGCACCGTCAACACCAGGATGGTCGCGATCCCGTCGCTCGCCCTCGAGGTTTACAACAACTACTTCTCAGCGCACCCGCTGACCCATTTCTGCCAAATCAACGTTCTGAAGCTCGTGGTTGCTTGTCCCTATGGCGAGCCGATATGGGCCGTGATGGCCAGGTCCTACGATCTCGGTGCCTTCAATGCGTCGCTGTTTGCGACCGAAGGGGTCGCCTCCGTCGGGCTTGTGCTCGCCCCGGTATCCGCGCTGGGCTGCGGCCTGATCATTGCTCTCGGCAACCGGCTGTCGTCCGGCTTGCCGCCGCAATTTGTGCTGCTGTCCGCCGGGCTCCTCCCCCAGGTTCTCCTCAACGTGCCGCTTTCGACCGGCCTGCTCACGAACGGCACCGGCCTATTGTTCCTGCTCTGGTACATCGCGCCGCGCGCAGCCTTCGAGCGGGCGGCCGCGCCGGCGGCCGCCGTGAGTGAGGCCCTACCGGCGACAAGTGCCGGCTAGCGCGCGCGGCTCTGAACCCGAAGAATTGCCGGCGCGACGGACCAACCGGAGCGCCGGCAGGATCGCCTAGGCGCGAATGATATTGTCTGCCGGCTGGGAAAACTTTCCGCGACAATCGACCAGCAGCGGAGCATGCGCGCCGAGCATCTGATAGTCGAACTTGTCGTGGTCGGTTGCGAGCAGGACGCAATCGAAGCGCCGCAGATTGTCCTCGGTGAGCGCGACACTCGACAGATCGAACGAATGCGCCCGCATCTTCGGGAACGTGGCGACGTGCGGATCGCTGTAGGCGACCTTGGCGCCGAGATCGCGAAGCCTCTCCATCAGCAGCACCGACGGCGACTCGCGAACGTCATCGACATTCTTCTTGTAGGCAATGCCGAGCACCAGGATCGAGCTGCCGCTGATCGACTTGTGCCGCTGATTGAGCGCCAGCGAGATCTTCGACACGACGTAATCCGGCATCGAGGAGTTGATCTCGCCGGCGAGCTCGATGAAGCGCGTGTGCATGCCGTATTCCCGGGCCTTCCACGTCAAGTAGAACGGGTCGATCGGAATGCAGTGCCCGCCGATGCCCGGACCCGGGTAATACGGGACAAATCCGAACGGCTTGGTCGCCGCCGCGCGGATCACCTCGTGAATGTCGATCCCCATCTTGTCGGCAACCATCTTCATCTCGTTGACGAGACCGATGTTCACCGACCGATGGATGTTCTCCAGCAGCTTCGTCAGCTCGGCGGCCTGGGTCGAGCTCACCGGAACGACCTTGTCGATCACCTGGCGATAGAGGGCGATGCCTGCCTCGAGACATGCGGGCGTGCAGCCACCGCAGACTTTCGGGATCGACCGGGTGGTGAAATTCTGGTTGCCGGGATCTTCGCGTTCCGGCGAGAAGACCAGGAAGATGTCGCTGCCGACGGTGAGGCCGCATTTCTCGATGCGCGGCTTCAGCTCCTCCTCCGTCGTGCCAGGGTAGGTCGTGCTTTCGAGCGACAGCACCATTCCCTTGTGGAGATACGGCAGCAGCGATTCCGTCGTATTCAGCACGAAGCTGAGATCGGGCTCACGATATTTGTTGAGCGGGGTCGGAACGCAAAGGATGAGCGCATCGACTTCCTTCGCGCGGGAGAAATCCGTGGTCGGCTCGAACCCAAGCTCGGTCGCATTCCTGATGCTGGCGCTCGAGATGTGCTCGATGTAGGAATCGCCCGCGCGAAGCCGGTCCACCTTGGATTGATCAATGTCGAAGCCGACCACCTTGTAACCCACCTCGCAATAGCGAAGCATCAGGGGCAGGCCGACATAACCCAGACCGACGATTCCAATTTTTGCCGTCTTGCGGTCAAGCTTCTCGATCAGCTCAGCTTTCATCTCAAGCGCCATCTAGTTCTGGTGAAGAAGTGCCCCACGCGGGACGTTGTTTTGGTCGTCTACCGCCGAAGAGATGCCTTCGGCGCCTAATTCCGCTTGCGGTTGCATAGCCTCGTTGGGCCGGATGGACAAGCCCAAAGCCGAAGCTGCGCAGCCGGCATGGAACGTCAATTCCGAGGACCTAGCGGTCTCGCCGGCAGCACCGTTGACGGCAGCGCCCTCAGGAATTGCGGCCGCGCCCGGACCATGCTGAACCGTGCTGTTCAGCGAACTCACTGCGCGCTGACGGAGGGATCCGAAGCGCAAGCCAGCATGCGTCGCACACCTTCATCGAAGCGGGTGAACCGGCTCAGATCGAAACGAGCGGCCAGCCGGTTCAAATCCGGTGTCATGTCGACCGCAGCGCCGGCGTTCGTGATCTCGAACTTCGGCTCGATGCCGAGCTCCCGGCCGATGCAGGAAGCGATCTGTCGAATTGATAGCGATTCAGGCGTCGCTACATTCAAGGTCCCAGTCCATGACGACGTGATGCTCGCGAGGATGACCTCGACCACATCGTCCACGAAGGTCGGCGTCAGCCGAAGCCCTCCCGCATCTCCGGCAATCTGAACCGGGCTACCCTGCCGGACCCGACGGATCAATTCCGGGATCAGTCTGCCATGCTGGCTTGGACCATACGGAAAGAACAATCTGAGGATGCTGAGGCCGAGCAAGTTGGAAAATGGCTTGGCAATCACCTCGGAAGCAAGCTTGCTCGCGCCGAGGAAGCCGGTTGGCGCCAAGGCGCTGTCCTCATGCAACGCGCCGCCGAATGGCTCGTACACCGCACCGGACGAGATCAGGCAGAACTGCTTGACCGCCGACTGCGCGGCCCAATCCAGCAGCAACATCGTCATGCCGACATTGACCGCGAACATCTCCCGGGAGTCTCCAGGAAAATGCCGATAGTTGCGCGACTGAGCCGCGTGAATCACCGCGTCGACGGCCTTCGGAAACGTACCCGCCTCGATCTGCCCGGTGCCATCCCAGGCCACCTTTGTGCCGTAGGCAATGGACGCCTCCGGCCGACAGACGCAGAAGAGTTCATGGCCGTCGGCGACCAGCCGGCGAGCCAGCGCAGAACCGACAAAACCGGTACCGCCTGTCAACAGGATCCGCATACTCGAGCTAGCCCGCCGGTTTCGTCAGCAGAACAGAGATGCCGTTCGGGTTTGCATCGTTGAAGACGTAATTCTCAACGCCGAGCTCCTTCAGCCACCCCTCGACTTCCTTGTCCGTATGCTGCCACGCGTTGTGCGGATGATACCAATCAAAGTTGACCATATTGTTCGTTTCGTAATCGAAGGCTTCGTTCCAGAAGCATTTCAGGAAATTGTAGTAGAACAGCCGCTGGACATTGTGCGTGCCCGCGGGAATGCCGAGAACATCGATCGGCTTTTCCAACGTAATCGTTGCATTGAGACGCGAGAGTTCCCGGCCGAGGTCGGTGATCGCCTCACACTGCGCGTAGCATTCTTCCGGAGAGAGAGGCATGAAGTTTTGACGAACATGCTCGTCGGTGAAGAAGCGAACCGGCCCCATCTTGCGATAGACATAGAAGAAGAACTGACCACCCGGAGCGACCTTCTTGTAAAGGGCTTCGACCGCAGCCCTGGTGTTGGGCGTATGGTGAAGGACGCCGTCGGCAATGACAAAGTCGAACATTTCGTCCTTGAAGGGCGTCTCCATGAGGTCGGCCTGAACGACGCAACAATTGTCCAGGTCCTGGGTGTTTTCAAAGGTCGTGAATGCAGCGTCGGAAATGTCCAGCGCGAACACTTCACCTGGACAGTTCTGGGCAATGAAGCGGGTATTGAAGCCTGACCCTGGTCCGACCTCGAGCACGCGCTTCTTCTGCGCATAGAAGCGTTTCAGTGCATCGATATCCGGCACGCCGAGCTTCTTGCAATACCAGCTGAACAGAAACTGCCCGTGTTCAGGCTGCAAGCCGTATTGCCGGAATCGCCTCCACTTGTCGGAGAATGTCGCGTTGGTCTTGGCCTGCTCGGTCGCGTCGGAGCGCACCTTTCCGTTCTTTCGCACCGGCAGGTTGTGGCGAGCCCTGAACTCGGGAAGATCGAGTTGCATGGGACCGGAAAGGAAGGATGGTACGCCCTGTACGATCGGATACCACACATCGGGATCCGCGGTACGCAAAGCTCCTTCGACGATGTGACCACCATCGGTCGTGAAGCTCTCGACGTTCAGGATTTGAGCCGCGTCAGCGGGACGATAAAGGCTTACGAATTTCGGCAGCAAGACAGTTCCCTCATACTAGGCTGGCGCAACGCGCTTCTCGAATTTGCTCGCGTCTCAACGGAATGTCGCCCAAGGTGCCATTCTCTCACGCGCTCAATCCAATTGAAGCCGGCGGACAATAGCACCTCTCAGGTTTGGAGCATACCGCAGTAGAAGGCGGGACACCGACCTGATTCCCGGTACATACCTCAATATCGACGCCAGCACTCGGCGCGGGGGCGGTGCCGGACATGGCGGCGCGATGGGCTCGCTGGGCAGGGGTTCGGGAGCCTTCGGCACTGGGCGCTCGAATTCAAGGATCGATAGCTGCGCCCGCAATTCCTGGACGCTGCGCTTCATCTCGCATTCCCGCTCCGAGCGCTTGGCCGCGATCAGGCTGTCGAACAGTCGCCCAGCCACCACGTTCTCGGAGTGATATTGATTATACCATCGGACTCCGTCGGCCGCGATCCTGTGGCGATATTCGTCATCCGTCGCCTTCGTCAGTGATGAAGACACTTCATCGACGGTCTTCGCATTCAGGACCGGCGGCATCACGGGGAAGCACCAGTGATGAACTTCTTCGTTCAGGTAGAGAAGGGTCGGCTTGCCGAGCATCATCCCGATCGGCATGATGCTGCCCCACGCGCCGATGACGAATTGATCGGCCAACACGTCGGAAGCGGCCACATAGTCCGTCATGACCTGCACGGGGACCGGGTCGATCCAGAATACCCGGTCTTCGATTCCAAGCTCCTCTATCAGGCGCTTGGTCTCGGCAACATGCTGTCCCCAATTCACCAGGCCAGCCACGGCCTTCGGGCGCGCGGTTTTCACGAAGTCCGCGAAACCGCGCAGGAAGATATCGTTGCCTTTCTCGAAATTGAGATTGCGCTCGCTGGACCAATGCTGGCGAGGCGGATGGAAAACGATGAAATCCGCCTGATGGCGCGCCAGCAGATCGGCGCGCAATTGGCTGATGCGCTGCTCGTCAAGCTTACGTTCCAGGATGGCATGAGGCACAAATCGATAGGAATTCAGGTTCAATCGATTTGCGGCGACGACGTTGTCGCAGTTGGTGATCAAAACATCGTCGGCCATCACGTAGGACAGCGCACATAGCTGTCCAAGGATATTTTCATCGAATGGAATTGATCTGATCGTGCCGTGCTCGAAGCAGATGTAGGGACGCTTGCCAAAGAACAGCGGATAGATCCCGTCAATCGCATAGCCGGTCACAACGTCATAGTGCGAGAACAGGCGCTTCCACCGTCGTTCGTCGGCGAGTATTCCGTAGTAGCTCAGGGACACGGCCTCGAACTGCGGCGCATCGGACCGCGCCGGGAAGCAGACCTTGAACAGCCCTTGCAAACGCTGCGCGGCCTTTTCGACGACCTCAGGCGGGTGAGGATCGTGAAAGATCGCGGAGCCGCTGCCGAAGCCGGGAGAATTCGTTTCCTCCAGCAGCTGATCCCAAAGCGCATCCGCCGACGGTGCCCCCTCTCGCAGGGAGATCAGATAGTCCAGGCACGTTCCCAGATAACCTTGCGCGAACCATTTCGGCCGTTCGAATCCCGCTACCGGGACCGACGACCAATCGGGCCGATCGAAATTCAGCTCCGACGTCGAGAACCGTCCCTCTTCCCACTCCGGGACTCCCATGACGTGATAGTAATTGGGGCACAAGACGTCACACTCGACGCCGCACTGCCTCAGGATCACCGCGTTCTTGTACGCGTTGTTGGCAATATTCCCGATCGAGAGCACACGAGGGGCCCGGCCGTTGGCCCTGCGAAAGTCAACAAGCCATTTCGAGTGCTCGGCCGAGAAACCCCAATTCTTCAAATCAAGCTCAATCGACACTCTTCGTCTCCACGGGCAGCAAAGTCGTCCAGGGCCGGGACCGCTGCATAAAAACAGAAATTCATTTGAGGCTGGGCAAAGTTACTCGCTGTCGAATCGTCGTCGACCCTATGGCGCGCAATACGCTTACCGCCTGGCTCGCTCGGATGGATAGCGAGAAGATCGTCTATATCGCTGCGTTTCGTTCCAGGACTGTCTTGTATGCCGAAACCTGAATCCCGACGATCCGCTCAGCCGAGTGGAAGTTCCTGATCCATGTTTCGCCGGCAGCGCCCAGGCCGGCGCTGTCTTCGGCGTCGTTTATCACGGCCGTTATGGCGCTCGCGACATCGCTCGGCGAGGAGGCGCTCAAGACCGGGGGACATTCGCCAAAAAACGTCGTGAGCTGGGCCTGGTCGATGCGCGTGAGCAGCCGGCACCCAAGCGCCAAGGCCTCGAACCCGACACCACCCAGCGCCGGCAGGACAAACTGGTCCGCGACGATATGAGACGTGCAATACGACTGCCAAAGCGCCTGCTTGCCCATCGGCTGGACCCACTCGACCAGATCCGCGATACCAAGCTCGTCGATGAGCCTTTTGCTCAAGTCTACTTCCGCACCCCACTCCACGAGCGTTATCCGGAAGTTCCGGTTCGTGGACGCTGCGAGCGCAGCTCCTCGCAGGAATATATCGTTCCCCTTGCGCCCTTCGCCGGTCAACTGGTGCCGGCTGGGTGAAAAGATTCTCACATGTTGTGATGGCGGCTTGAGGTCCGGACGATCTTTGCGAAACCGTATCAGCTTGGTTTCATCGAAAGCGTGCGGGAGAAAGCGAAGCTTGCTCGGCTCCAGACCCAGACGTTCGACCGACGGCAGCACATCGGAATTGGTGATGAAGGATATCGGCGCCTTCCGATATGCGATGCGGCACCGCAGGCCTGTCAGATCGTTTTCGAACGGAAGATCGCGCAGCGTGCCGTGTTCGTAGGCGGTGAAATTCCTCACGCCATTCGCGAACGGAATGAGGCCGTCAATCGAGTAGCCCTGAACAATGTCGTAGTGATCGAGAATGGGCCTGAACATCACCGCCGTCGTCGAGAGATATTGGTGCAACTCCTGCCAGCACGTTTCGGAGACACCGTCTTCCCTCTTGCGCAATTCCTCGATCAGCGCAGAAGCATCCGCCTCCGCGTCCTTCAAGCTCCGTTTGACTTCACCGTCGCGGGACACGGCTCGAAACGGAAGCAGCAGCACGAAGAGGGCTATTGCGGCGACCGAAGTCACCGTGATCTTGAGAAGATAGAAGAACATCTTCAGAAGAGAGAACGATGCCAGGACCTCATCTTCGTTGAGCCCGTTCAGCACGCCTTGCCGGTTGAACACCGCCGGCATGTTTCGGGCCCTGCGCTGCATCCGCCAGAGCTCGACCAGCATTGCCCCTCCGGGGACCCCGGGAGGCTTCGCGGAAGCAGCGATCGCCAGCGGTCGCATGACCAATTCCCGGAGAGACTGCCGCGACGGCACCAGAGATTCCGCGAGAGTCTTCCACGGGTCGAATTTGGAAATCCAACCCTGCAAGATGAGGCGCCATTCCGGAGCGATACCGCGCTTCCTGCCCATCGAGTGAGCGCGGTCCTCCAGAAGACTCCAATAAGCGGACTCGAGCCCCCATCTGCGGAGCCGTGCGAAGACCCTCGCCTTTTTGGTGCGCGCCGCCAGATATCCGATACAGAGTGGCAGCGGCCCTTGTACAAACCATGCCGGCCGCTTGAACCCGCCGAGGTTGGACGCCCACCAATCCGGCAGCGCAGGATCGACAGCCGTCGTCAACCCGCCATCCTCCCATTCCGGGGTCGCCATGGAATGGTAATAGTCAAAACAGAGGACATCGGCTTCAACGCCATATCGCCGCTGGATGCGCGCATTGTTGTAGGCGTTGTTCGCGATGTTTCCGATATGAAGCACGCGAAGCGGCCTGCCCTTCGCTCGCGAAAACGACTTCAGCCATTCGAAGGACTGCAAAATCTCTTTCTGGCCGGGATTGGGGACAGCTTGATCCGTCCCCGCCGGTCCAGGCTCGGCAATTTGGGAATGAGCTTCTAAACGCATGAACCCATCATCTGCTGCATCTGTGACATGGGCTCTCAACGAGCCCTTGGAAAATCTCTACTCAAACTTCGGAAAAGCGCTTCTTGTACGATAGCGCGCTGGACGGGGCGTCCGTCGGCCGGGCGTCCGACGTCAGCACGTGTTGCACATCCTCAGATCAGGCATCCGTGCGAAACCTGATTGAAGCCGTAGCGGATTTTATCGGATCTGGAGCCATCCGCTATGGGTCGACGTAGTGAGGAAAAGGCGGCGCCGATGCCCGTTGTTCTGCATGGTATTCCAGCTCTTCCTTGGAAAGCGGTTCGCACAATGGCGAGTCTGAAAATGACAACGGAAGCCCGGCGACCATGGCCTCCAGCAGCAGGCGGTAAACCTTCGACCATCTTTGCGACGATTGCGCCCTGATAAACCAGTCTCGCGTCTGCTCTCCAATGCGCCGGCACAACGCCCGGTCGCCGTAGAGAGCGGAGAGATGCCTTTCGACTTCCTGGCCGTTCTGCGCATCCAGCGTCGGCGGCGCTCCGACGTCGATGAGGGCATCATACTGCTCTCGCTCGATCCTCATGATGGTCGGCTTTCCGCAGGCCATCGCCTCGAGCCCCGAGGCGCCGTAATACCCCAGGACAAACTGTTCAATGACGACGTCCGCTGCACGAAGGTAGCGCACGAGCCTTTTCTTGCCGACGGTCGGCAGGAAAAGAACCCGGTCAAGCAGGCCCAGCTGCTTCACCTGGTTTCGCGCAGCCTCGAGATCATCGCCCCAACCGAGCACCAGCAGTCTTGCTTGCGGAGCCTGCGACGCGAAACGGACGAAGCCGTCGAGAGCGTGCTGAGCCCCCTTCCAGTAGCGGTCCATCCGCATCGAAGTCAGAACAAAGAAATCCCCTCCCACCCGGTCCCGCCATTCGGATCGAATGTCGGCGCTATCGCCGGGACTGTACACATCCTCATCGAGAGGCCACGGAACGTAGAGGAGATTATGCAGGCCGTAGCGGCGAGCGTGCGGGAGCGTAATCGGATTGGAGACGAGCGCCGCATATGAAGACGCGATCGACTTACGGGTCAGGATGCCAAGCGAATCATTCCGCGATGCTTCGAGCCAGATATCGCCGCCGGTCTGTCCAAACAGATAGGGACGGCCGGAGAAAAACCCGAGGTAGGGGCTCTGCGAAACCAGCAGGGCATCGTAGTGCGACAGCGCCGCGGCAGTCGGCAGATAGTACATGTATTCAGGCCAAAGAAGCAGCTGCTCCGGCGTTACGGTCGCCCTCTCGGCGTCCAGCAGAATGGGCTCCCAATTGGTATCCGTTTGATACCGATGCACCCAGTCCGGAAGCCTTGCCTGGAAAAGCCTCGCCGCCGGATTTTCTCCGAGCTCGGTGATCTCCCCATCAAAATCTTCCCACGCGGGCTGCGCAAATATGGAATCATCGTGCGGATGAAGCACGAGATCCACCTCCAGGTTTCGCCGTCTAAGCGGCGCCGCCCGCAGGTAGTTGACATTCGCCATGTTGCCGGCGAACGCATACCGGTTTTCCCTCTGCTTCAACTTCAAGGGAAATTGACGCAGCCATCGCCGCAGCCGCGTCTTTCTTTTGTGGGCCTGAAGTCGCTCCTCGAGCTGAGCCAGCTGCAACTTGCTGTAAGCCGCGAAGTGCCGGATATTGTCCGCCGTCATCCACGGATGCCGCCAGGGAGTGCGGTCAAAGCTGTGCCATTCGTCCTTTGGCATGGAGCCCTGACCGCCAAGCGCCCACCGCTCCTCCAGCGGCAGATTGCACTCAACCAGCGCCTTCTGCAGCGCCTCCCGCTCCGTCTGCGAGAGCGCCATCAATCCATAGCCCGCACGATTTGCACGACCATCTGCTGATCATCCTCTGTCATTCCAGGAAAAATCGGCAGCGTAATCGTCGTGTCCTCGGCGGTGACCGCGTTGGGGAACTGCTCCGGCTTCAAAGCATATTTGTTGACGTAGTATCCCAGGCGGTGAACCGCGTGGGTGCCGGGGCGGGTCTGGATCTTCTTGTCGGCGAGAGCGCTCATAAGAGCGTTGCGCCGCTTGCGTCCGCCTTCGAGCAGACGAATGACGTATGACTGGTACGCATGTCCTTCGACATCTCCGCCCAACGGGGTGACGATCGAATTCGCTCCCGCCAGCAATTCGGAGTATCGGCGTCCGAGACGCCGGCGCTCGGCCAGCAGACGATCGAGCTTGCCCATCTGCGCCACCCCGACGGCGGCCTGAATGTCCGACAAACGCAAGTTGAAGCCGAGATTGTCGAAGGTCGCCATGGTCCATGGGCCGTGCGGCTCGATCGACGCATCAGGGGCACCGGTGGAGCCATGGTTCCGTTGCGATCGCACGCGCTCGGCAAGATCATCGCGATTGGTGGTTACCGCTCCGCCCTCTCCGGTCGTGACCGCCTTGCGCGGGTGAAATGAAAAGCAGCCGATGTCGCCGATCGCCCCGACCGGCTTGCCCTTGTACGTCGTCCCGATCGCGCACGCGGCGTCCTCGATCACGGCGATGCCTCGAGGTTCTGCGATCGCCTTGATCTCGTCCATCGGCGCCGCAAGACCAAACAGATGGACCGCAACGATCGCCTTCGTGCGCGGCGTGATCGCGGCCAGCAACCGATCCGGGTCGAGGTTGAAGGTCGACAAATCGACGTCGACGAAGACCGGCTTCGCACCGACATATTCGGCACTGTGCGCGCTCGTCACCCACGTGAAAGCAGGAACGATCACCTCGTCTCCCGGCCCAAGCTTCAGGGCCAAGGTCGCCAAATGCAGCGCGGCGGTGCAGGACGTGCACGCGAGTGCGTGTTTGACACCGTGTTTTTCGGCAATGAGCCGCTCGAAGCGTTCCGTGAGCGGCCCCTGCGTCACCCATTTCGAGTTGAGGCACTCTCGCAGCAACGCAATTTCAGCTTCGTCGAAGCTCGGTTCTGTGATGTTCATTGGGTCGATACTCTCGATGCCTGGTCCCCGCACGCGGTCGACAACAACTGCCTGGAGTCCGGCGGGGAGCTAGAGGACAGGTCTTTGACGCGACTTAAGCCGAGTACACTTCCACTCCGTAAGGTACCAGCTTCGCTTTCACTTGATCGAAATAGACTGGACTGATCGCCAATGCCACGTGTCGAATTCCCAATTCCTTGATCTTGTCGAGACCGCCCACCGGCCGTCCGTGCAAGCCGCTGCCCCATGTGGAGCGGTTTTCATCGAGATAGGCTGCGATCTTCGCGCCGTCGAAGCCAAGGTAGAACGGCGCAAACAAGCCCGACGATCCCAGGCCAAAGATGGCAAACGGCTCCCCGGAGGCATCAGCTGCCTTGCGGCACTTGTCGATCGCGTCCATCGCGCTTTTGGCCACCAGCCCGTTTTGATCGACGATGCTCCGGTTCAGTTCGGCCACATCCACCATGTGCGGCTTCGCGCTACCGACCTTCCTTAGCAGAACAAAGATCGGCACACCTGCCTCTTTTGAAGACACCACATCAAATCCCGCGGCGTGCGCCAGCGCTTCCAATGTATGCAGCGTCAGCTTCGAAAGGTGATCTGCGCAAAACAGGTCGTTCGGGTTCTTCGCAAAATTTGGAACGCGAATGTAGAAATGCCCGTCCTCCTTGAGGCGCTGCTGCGCCCACTGCAACATGTCGAGCGGGTTTTCGACATGCTCCAGGACGCCCAAGGCCACGATCAGATCGAAGCTCCGCGCCTCGGCGTCGAAGTCCTTGTAGTCGCAACGCTTGAGCCGGGCCGCGGGAAACCGCTTCTGCAGCACGTCGAATGCCGAGCTCGGCTCGAACGCAGCCGCGCGCCAATCGCGGGATTCGTCGAGAAAATGCCCGAGGAAATCGCCCTTTCCGGCACCGATCTCCAGAACCGATCCGTCAGCCGGCAGATTGGTCATTTCCCTCAGAATCTGATGCGTGCGCTCGGCTTGAGAGATCGGAGCCGGACCCGAGAAGCTCTGGATTGCCGCATCCGGGCTCTTCATCATCAGATTGTAGCTATCCTTGTAGAAGGCTTCGGCCCGTCCCCTGGTCCCACCGGCGTTGAATATCAGGCCGCATCCGTTGCACAGCCGGTTGTCCAGCGATGCATCGCGAAGCACCATCATGTCGGACGTGATGCATGTGCCCGAAAAAGACGGGTAGATGTCGTCAAGCTGCGTCGATGTGCACACCGGACATTGCGCTGTCATAAGCCTACTCCTTGTTGATCCGCCGCCTTCGGTCGAGTTCAGAACGCCACTTAGCCGATCGCATGCTCTTGCAAGCCCCGCAGGACCATCATTTCCTTGTACGGAAACCGGACCGGGATGTTCTCTCCGTAGACGTCCCTTCGAACGAGAACGTCGGGTTCGTTGTATCCGGCCATCGCCCTCAGCGAGGTCGTTCCCGAAAACCTGGGATTGATCTCAAACGGAATCACGGCGCCGTCCACTAGACGACATTGCACGTTGATCGGAGCGCGCGGTGAAAGGGACCCGGCGATCTTCTCGCACGCATTTCGCACATCAGGCCAGTCGGCAATGTGCCCCTGAGAAATGCCGGTCGATATCACAAGGCGCGACCCGAGATCGGGACGGCCCGACCGGTTGGGAACCTGGGTACGGATCGTCAGGGCGTTGTTGATGACGCGCTTGATCGCAATCGAGTTGAGCAGGACGCCGTCCGCACCGAACAGCACGCCGACCGTATATTCGTCGTCGGAGGTTCCGATGTATTCCTGGATGATGAAGGTTTTGCAGGTTGCAAGCAGGTATCGCGAGAACGCCAGCAGTTCTTCGCGCGACTGAACGATGAAAACATTCGCCGAGCCGCCGCCACCCACCGATGGCTTGAGGATCGCCGGGAGGGTTTCCCATTGGTCGAGATCCGGCAACGCGCGGACTTCCATGAAGTTCGGCGTCGTAAATCCACACGAGGCCAGGTGAGCCATTGTCTTGGTCTTGTCCTGGCACACGTCAAGAACGCTCGGTGGATTTACCGGCACGTACAGGCCATCGGCCTCGAGTGCGGGTCTCGCCTGGCTCAGAACAGCCATCTCGGGTTCCGATCCATGAAAGACGGCAACGCACTTTTCCGACAGGGCCAGCGATCGCAGCTCGTCCAGATAGGCGGGGTCGTTGGCCCGCGGCAGCCGCACGAATTTATCGACCAGGTTTCGGTTGGCGCAGAGATCGCTGACGTCTGTGCCCACGATGTCGTATTCGATCTCGCCCAACCGGAGAGCCTTGAGTATCTGCTCGCCGTGCCCACCTCCGCCGATCCCCGTCAGCAGAACCTTTGCCCGCCTGCTCTTCAAGACTTTCCCTCACTCACTTCGAAATTGGCGCATCTCTCGAGCAGCGAAGCAACCGGCGGCGCCAGCGAGTAGCGCGACAGGATTCGACGGCACGGGCCCGAAATATCGAACCGGATGATCTTGGCGGCCCGCTCGTTTGCATCGAAGATGCAGACCGATCCCCGCAGGTCGCTTCCTCGCGGAAGGCCGCAGCTCCCTACATTGACAAAGAGCTTTTCCGCGTGCCGGCGCACGAAAGGATGGTGCGTATGTCCCATGAAGACGACATCCGCGTCGACCTCCGCAAAATCCGACAGGCTGCTGTCCGGATAGACATAGCCTTCCAGGGGGTCCTTCGGGCTGCCATGCACGAACAGCAGCGCTCCACGCTCATCGCGGACGGTCAGTTGCGACGGCCAGCTCCGGACAAAGTCGCGCTCATCGTCGCTCAGCAAGGCAAACGTCTCACGATGACGATAGATGGCATCGCGCTCCGCACTCGCGGCCTGCCGCACCAGCATGTCATCGTGATTTCCCTTCACGACCGGGATGCCGCTGGCCCGAAGTGCGCTGACAACTCCCGTCTCCGGGATATAGCCCACTGAATCTCCGAGAAAGTAGATCGCATCAGCTTTCGCATCCGCCAGGATGTTCAGCGCCAGCTCGAACGCTTCGACATTGCCATGCGCGTCGGACAGGATTCCGAGCCGCATATTCAAGCGCTCCGTCGACGGAAGATCGACGGCCAGGAGGACGGCCGGAAGAGCGCCGGCCGCGGGCCGGGCTCACGCTGCTCCGGACCAGCTTCGCCCTGCTCCGAACCAGGCGCGTGCTGTTCCGGACGCCGCTCGAACCATTCGAAGCATTCGCTCAGCGTCCATGGAACGAAGCCGTCCTCGACGAGCTTGCAAACTGCGCGATGCATTCCGCGGGTCTTATCGATATTCTCCGGGTGCAGATTGACGACAATCACCCCGGGGACCTCGCTGTTCCGGATATCGTCCGCTAGTCCGAGAATGCAATCCGCCGATTGATGATCATCCCAGCCGTGCACGAACACGACCCCGTCGCCGATGGCGGTCAGAATGCTCCAGTGGTCCGTCAGCTTGTCGTCGAGCAGAAGCTTCGCAGGCAGCAGCGAGCCATTGAGCATGCGACCGTCAAACCCGGGCAGATTGGAGCTACCGTTCACGCCGTGCGCGTTCCACGGCTTGGCATGCTCCCAGTAGCCGTCGTTCAGAAATCCATGGTTTCGGACAGTCCGCGTGTCCTCTCCCGTCAGCTGCTTGAACCACACCGCCTGCTCCGAGAACAGCGAGGCGTATTTGTGCGGCTCTTCGAGCGCATCGGGATGCAGGCCAAGCTCGACGGGCCCGCGCGACTTGAGTTCGCCCAAGGTCCCCGGTGTGTGCCTGGTGAGGGGGTGGAGAAAATACGTGACCGGCAGTGAACCGAGCGCGTCCCGCTGTTGACGATACCGATCCAGCCCCGCCTGATCGTCATCGCCGGTGATGACGATTGCCCCCTGCGCTCCATTCGGCAGCATTGGAAGCCTGGTCTCACCGCACAGACGCGCCAGCGCGTCCGCCAGGACCTCGCACCACCAGTCCGCATGCCGCTCGCGCGGACCTTCACCGGCGAGCTGACCTTCGAACAGATAGTTCGGCCGCTCGCCTGCAAAGCCCCACATGGGCTCGGTAGGCCGCTTGCTAGCGGCTTCGGGGTCCCCCTGACGATACCGAACGAGGTCAGACGCAAGATCGGTGCCTACGAAGATGATCGAAGCCGCATTATCCATCTGTCGATGGAGCCATACCGGTGCGCCGTCGCTATCTGATACCACGGACGTCCCAACTGCAGAATTGAATCGCAGATGCGGATGCAATGTCCGCAACCGCCTCCATGGCTTCGGTCCTGCAAGGTCCGCGCTGAGCACTGCGGGCGAACCCGCTCCGCTGTCATCGACCGTCGCCTCGAACGCCCGGACAAATCCCTTATCCGGAAGGACAGCCACCACTGTCGTCCCGCATTCGAGAGCTTTGCTTGCCAAACCCAGATCGGCCTCGGCGGCTCGATACAGAATGACTGGTGCATCCTTCCCGACTGCGCAACAGCCGAATATCTTCAGGTGGTGCGCTATCCAGTCACGGCCCGCATTCATCGACGTATCGCGGCTGCAACCACGTTCACGCGGTACCGAGCCGGCGTCCATCTGGATAATGCATCCTGAGCGGATATCGAGACAGGTCCATTGACGAGGTACCACCACAGAACGGGAAGAATTGGCGGAAAGAATCCGTAGGAGAATGTCGACGAAACATCGAAGCCCGAGGACCGAAGAAAGTCGGCAAGTTCCTGCTCTGAATAGGTGCTGACGGTGGCCGGATCGATATTCCTGCCCCGAACCAGGCGAAACAAGTTTGTCCGGTTGACCGACCGGACGAGCAGCCGCCCGCCCGGCTTTAGAACGCGAAAGATCTCTGCGAACGCCAGCTTGGGGTCCTTGAAGTAGAGCAATGCGCCAAGGCAGGCCACCGCATCAAAAGAACCATCGGGATAGCGAAGCTTTTCGGCAAAGACTCCTTCTTCCCATGTAACGTTGCAATGCTTGCTGATGATCTCCCAGGACGGAAACCGGTGCGGATCGGCTCCGACGACATCCCAGCCCAGGTTGGCAAGCAACGCCACATAACGCCCAGGCCCGCATCCGATCTCGAGTACGCGCCCCGGTCCCGATCCAAGCAAGTCACCGACGCATGCATAGTATGGATCCCTGGCCACAGCACGAGCGTAGCTCTGGTCGCTTGCCAGACGCGCGAGCTCGTCTCGCTGGTGCGCACGAACCTTGTCCCAGGACTTTTCGCTCAACTCAAATTTCATCGACCCTCACTGGGAACAGTTTTGCCACGACGCCGCAATCGAGGTCATGGTCTGATCGGTTGATCCGGAACGAGAGCGCGTTCACAAGACGCTGGAACACCTGCGAATAGGGATAGTTTTCCGGGAACTTCCAGCCGTCCGCCACATAGGCGTTGACGAAATACTCGCCGGCCCCAAACACATTGTCCTCAAACTTGAAAGTCACCCTGCGGCGGCCCTTGCCTTCGTAGATGTTGGCACCTGCCATTCCGGACGACTGCCAATAGACATAGGTGCCATCCATTCGGCTGATCTTGATGCCGACGTCGGCGACAGGGACGCTCTCGTTGAACTCGGTGTCGATGACGATTTCGAACCCTTCCCGCTCCATGACCGAATGCGCGGATTTTCCGGAGACACGCATTTCGACATGCGTAATTTCGACTTCACTCTTTGCCTGTTTGAGCAGACTTTCACGGAGTTGGAACGCGATTTCCTCGTCGGGCAACTGAATTTCGACGCGAAAGTCAAGCCGTTGCCAGCCGTCGTTCAGGTCGGTCTTTTTCAGCAGCGCCGCCTGCTTCCAGGCACCGGCACGAAGATCAAGCACTTCGACCGCAAGCGCCTCCGTCTCTTGCGAAGCAACGTCGAGCGACACGTTCAGAGCCGTGATTGCTGAGGGTGCGGCCAGCGCGAGTTCGTGGCCGATGACGATTTGCCCTCCCGGATTACGGCCCGAGGCACGCTGCAATATCCGGCACTCCGCGCCATACCGCTCGTGCAGTCGCCCCCATTCGCTCGACAGCAAATCGAGCGAGCCGCCACCATCAGCTTCATCCGACGCGATCGTCAGCGGAAGCTTGACGTCAAGCCCCGCGAGCTCGTTCACGATTCTCGCTTCCTTGACATAGTGCGTCGTGGAAAAGCGCAAGCCGTTTGACGGGACGATGCGAAGGCGCAACGCTTCCCCACCCATCTCGCCAGGGGACGGCTTGGATGACACAACCATCCCTGCCTGAATGGCCTTGCCTCTAGTCGCTTCGTCCTCGCTCCGACGATAGTCGAGCTCATACTTGGCCAACACCGACTGCGCATCTCCCGCTGCGCGAATGCCGCCGTTCTGCATCCAGATGACGTTGGAGCACATCTGCTGAACAGCGGCGATCGAGTGACTTACAAGCACGAAGGCTCGACCTCGCGCGCAGAATTCCTGCATGCGCCGGTGCGCCTTTGCGGCAAAGTACCCGTCACCCGTGCCGAGCACTTCATCGACGATGAGAATCTCCGGCTCCGTGGCTGTCGCGATTGCGAAAGAGAGACGCGCGCCCATGCCGGTCGAATATGTCTTGACCGGCTGATGAATGAACGCCCCCAGCTCCGTGAAATCAACGATATCTTCGATAGCTCGGCTGATCGCTGAGCGGGACATCCCCTGCAGAAGTAGGTTGAAGCGGATGTTTTCGAGCCCGCTCGAGCTTTCGTTCCACGCCGGCACCATGCTGAGCAGGGATGAAATTCTTCCATCCACGCGTACGCGTCCACTCGTGGGCGTCAGATTGCCTGCGATGACCTTGAGCAGCGTGCTTTTCCCCGCGCCGTTAGGCCCGACAATCCCAACACGCTCCCCCTCTCCAATCTTGAGGGAGACATCGCGAAGAGCCCAGAACTTGTCGTGCCGACGACCGCCGAATAGCGCTTCGCGCAGGACGTCGGTCGGCTTGCTGTACAGCTTGTAGGCGACACTCAGGCCCTCGACTGTGATTACACTCATCACAGGACCTTGCCGAAAGAAGGCTTCAGGGTTTGAAACAATCGATATCCCAGGCCAAAACAAGCCAGGGACATCAAAGCAAAGACGATCCAGGCGTATGGGTGTTCGAACCGCCCAAAGTAGAGGGTGTCCTGATAAACCCAGATGAACGCACTGAGGGGATTGAGTTGGATCACGGGTCGAAAGAGCGCAGGTGCCCAGCTAGGCAAATAAACGATCGGCAGCACATAGACGCCGGCCGATACCAGAACGACGGCGATATCCTTCATATCCCGGACAAACACACCGATTGCCGAGAGGGTCCAACCCAGTCCGATGAAAAACAATATGCTCAGCGCCAGGACGACGGGCAACAGAACGAAGGTCGGCGGCAGAGTGTGATAGCTTGCGAGGATGTAGATGGTGATGACCGAGATTCCCACCGCCCAAAACACCATCGCGATCAGCACATCCTTCACCACCAGTATCTCTGCCTGGAACGTGAATTGCTTAACGAGATTGGCGCTGCCGACTACCGATGCACATAGGCCAGGCAGCATGGCACTGAGCGTCAGCCACGGGACGAGCCCCGATAGAATGTACGTCGTATAGTCTCGCGGCAGTTCCAGGGTGCCGCCGATCCGCTGCTGAAAGACGACCCCGAAAATAAAGATGTAAACAGCCATCTGGAAGACGGGGTGACCGACGATCCAGAAAGCGCCGGCAAATTGACCCGCGTACCGCATCCGGAGTTCGCGCGACGCCATCGCCCCCGCCAAATTGCGGGTCGTCCACAGCAGATTGAGCGCGCTTGCCAAGTCGGCGATGAACCGCTTCGGGTGGAGCGCTGCGATAAATCCGATCCGATGCGATTGCGCATCGAGTTCGCTTTCGTATTCCATCAGAGACAAGCTTCCATAGACCGCTCAGGATTGCGCGATGGCAAAACGACCGCATGCTTCCCCTCCTTCCAAGTGACCATCGACGATCTGATGGCTGGAAGGAAATGATTCATTGTCTTGAGCCGTGCGCCCGAAGTTCTAGAAATGGCTTTCCATGATCTGCTCGAGATTGAGCAGAGACCAGATCAGCAGCCGCCTGTTTTCGCGACCCGCAAGATGGTCATCGACCAGGCCGCGAACGGTCTTGGCGTCCATCAGATCGTAGATGCGGGCGCTGTTGCTGAAGAGCCGGCGCTTCACGTACTCGATGCTCTCGCCCTTGAACCAGCTGGCGTCCGGCGCGGAGAATCCCTGCTTTTCGCGATCGGCCACTTCGCTCGGGATGTGGCGGCCCATCATCTTGCGAAGGATCAGCTTCCCGTCCTTTGTGCGCTCATAGTAGCGCTGCGCCTTGCCGCCGGGTTCGTTTTCGTTGAGGCCGACGACTTCCGTGAGATTTCCGAGCTTCATCCTGGCGGGCAGGCGCATCGAGAAATCGACGAGATCATTGTCGAGGAAGGGCACCCGGCTCTCGAGACCATGCGCCATGGCGAGCTTGTCCTCGACCACCAACAGACCGTTCAGGAACGTCTTGGCCTCGAAGTAGAGCGAGTGATTGACGTAATCCTCGGGACGGCGCAGCTCCGATGCGTGCTCCTTGAACACGCCGCGGAAGATGTCGATCGAGGACGTCTCCTTGGCCTCTTCCCACACCGGCGCCAGCAACTTCGGCATGATCCCGCTCGGAAGCATGCGCTGCCAGAAACCGAAGTATTTCTCGATGTAGTGGTCGAAATCGTCGTTCACCACCGCGCGGTAGTAGCGCCAGGGATAACCGCCAAACAGCTCGTCGCCTCCGGTCCCGGTCAGAACCACCTTGCCGAACTTGGACGCGAGCTTCGCCGCATAGAAATTCGGGTAGGACTGTCCGACCCTGGGCTCTTCGAGATGCCACGCGAGCCGCGGCAGCGCGCGCTCCATGTCGCCGGCCTTCAGGACCATCTCGTAGTGCTCGGTCTTGAACAGATACGACATATGCTCGGCCTTCGACCGCTCGTCGTATCCGAGCTCGACGCCCGAGGCCGAGTTGAGATCGAAGCCTACGGTAAAGGTGCGCATGAACGGCAGCTGGCCAGAGGCCAGCGCGGCAATCGAACCGGAATCCATTCCGCCCGAGAGATAGCAGCCCACCTCGACGTCGCTGATCAGCTGCCGGTTGACCGCCTGCCTGAACAGGCGATCGAGCTCCTCGATCGCGCCGTTCTCGTCGATGTCGTGCTCCGGCTCCTCGAAATGAAAGTCCCAATACTGCACCGGCTCGGCTATCTTGCCGCCCGGCGATATCTGCAGATAGCATCCCGCAGGCAGGAGCTTCACCCCGGCAAACAGGGTCCGCTCGCCAAAGAAATTCTGAAAGCTCAGGTATTCCGAGAGCCCTCTCACATCCATGCGCGGCTTGAACTCGGGAAGCGCCCGAAACGCCTTATGCTCCGAGGCGAACATGAACGTCTGGCCGACCTCGGCATAATAGACCGGCTTCACGCCGAACCGATCCCGGGCAAGGGTCAGCGTGCGTTCCTGATTGTCCCAGATGCCAAAGGCAAACATGCCATTGAACCTGAGCAGCGCGCCAAGCCCCCATTCGGCGAACGAATGCAGCAGGACCTCGCTGTCGCCGGACGAATTGAAGACGTGGCCCCTGGCCGAAAGCTCAACCTTCAATTCCTTGAAGTTGTAGATCTCGCCATTGTAGGTCAGCACAAACCGACCGTCGCGCGTCTCCATTGGCTGGCGCGACGCGTCGGTCAGATCGATGATCGACAGCCGACGATGACCAAGTCCGACGGGGCCGTTGCAGTAGTGGCCCTCCCCGTCCGGGCCACGATGGGCAATGATGTCGGTCATTGCCGTCAACGTGGTGATCGAAGCGGGGCGCCCGTCGCGATGCAGAATTCCGGCTATGCCGCACATGGATGCTGGCCGATCAGTTTGGGTTGAACCTGGAGCCTATATCTGCGCCTTGGCGCGCCGCTGATCGACCTCGTCGATATGGCTCTTGCGCCAATCGATCAGCCGACGCAGGCCTTCATCGAGATCGATGCCCGCGGTGAAGCCGATGTCCTGCTGCGCGAGCTTCGGCGAGCCGATGCGGTTGCGGACCAGCGTCGCCTGGCTGCGCGGCGCATAATTGATCGGCTGATTCGAACCGGTGAGGTTCAGCAGCTTCTCGGCGATCTCCTTCAACGACGTGCGCTTGCCGGTACCGACGTTGTAGAAACGGTCGGTCGCCTCCGCCCCCATCGCGCAGAGGTTGGCGCGCGCGCAATCCTCCACGGCGACGAAGTCGAACGCTTCGGAGCCATCGCCGAGGATCGTCGGCCCCTGGCCCTTATCGATCGCATCGAGCATCTTCATGATCACGGCGATATAGGCGCCGCGGTAATCCTGACGCGGCCCGTACACGTTCATGTATCGAAGACCGACATAGTCGAGGCCGTAGCGGAAGTGGTAGGCGCGAGCCATCGCCTCGCCGCAGATCTTCGTGGCGCCGTAGAAGTTCTTGTTGTTGAAGGGATGATCTTCCGTCATCGGTTCCTCGACGGCGTCGCCGTAGACCGACGCCGACGACGACCAGACCAGGCGCTTGACGCCGTTGCGCACGCAGCCGTCGAGCACGTTGAACATGCCCTTGACGTTGACCTCAAAGGCCGTGCGCGGGAATTCATGGCACTGCAGCAGCCACAGAGCGGCGAACTGGAAAACGCCGTCAGCCCCCTTCAGGGCGGAATCGAGGATGTCGGTCTGCGTGATGTCGCCGCCGGCCTCGAAGATCTTGACCCGGGGATCGCGCAGCGCGCCGGCGAGATTTTCATGCGTGCCACGCACGAAGTTGTCGTAAATCACGATCTCGCCGACGTCGGTCTTGGTCAGCTGATCGACTGCGTGCGACCCGATGAGCCCGGCCCCACCGATGACGACGAACTTCTTTCCGCGAATATCCATTTTTTCAGCCTTCGATTTCTACAAGCGTTTCGTTGCGTAGCTCATAACGGCGGTTGGTGCGTGGGCAAATGAGATCATCACCCAATCGCTCACCCGCCCTGCTCATCCAGCCGATCCGGCGGGCTGGATTGCCTGCCATCAGGGCGAAATTCGGAACGTCCTTTGTGATCACCGCGCCGGCGCCGATGAAGCAATATTCTCCGAGCGAATGCCCGCAGACGATGGTGGCATTGGCGCCGATGCTGGCGCCGCGCCCGATCGGCGTCTTGCGAAACTCATCCTTGCGCGAAACGTCGGCCCGCGGATTGTTCACGTTGGTGAAGACACAGCTCGGACCGCAAAACACGTCGTCCGCCAGTTCGACGCCGTCGTAGATCGAGACGTTGTTCTGGATCTTGCAGCCGTTTCCGACTTTGACGTTCGGACCGATCATGACGTTCTGCCCGATCGAGCAGTTCTCGCCGACGACCGTGCGCGACAGGATGTGACTGAAGTGCCAGATCTTGGTGCCGCGCCCGATCACGGCACCATCGTCGACGTAGCTCGACTGATGGATCGAGGCACCGGGAAAGCGCGGATCCTCGCGCATCTCGCTCATCGGTGCATCACCTTCTGGGCAAAGGCGTGGACGCCGTTGCTCCGGACGATCGGCGCGGTGCGGAACGTGGACACGATGTCGATCGAGGGGCGAACCTCGTCCAGGCCGAAACCGCGGCCTGCGATGATCTCCTCGTAGCTTCGCGTGTGCAGATCCGTGAAACCTTCCGAGAATTCGACCTCCTCACCATCGACGGTGATGGAGCGATATGTCGTCTTCTTGCCCTTCACGCCGTCCGGTAGATCGTTGCGGTCCAGCGACAGGAACCAGCTCACATCCGCGCGCTCGCATTCGAGCGAGCCGGCCGCCCGCTCCGCCTCGCGCAGGTGTGCCTCGTTGCGGCTGGCGGGCCCGAACACGAAGCTCAGCATGTCGAAGAAATGCACGCCGATATTGGTGGCCACGCCACCGGACTTGGGTTCGGCGCCCTTCCAGGAGGTGTGATACCAGCGGCCCCGCGACGTGATGTAGGTGAGCTCGACCTTGTGACGCTTGCCCGTGTTGGCGAAGCGATCGCGGAGCGCGATGATCGCGGGATGCAGACGCAGCTGCAGAATGGTGGAGATGCGCCGGCCGGTATCCCGCTCAACGGCGGCCAGCTCGTCGATGTCGCCGGGATTGAGAACCAGCGGCTTTTCGCAGATCACATCAACGCCCGACCGAAGCGCAAATCGGCAGTGCGCATCGTGAAGATAATTCGGCGAGCAAACGGTGACGTAGTCGATGGTCCGGCCGACCCTGCGCGACTGATCGACGTAGCGGTCAAACAGCTCGAACTCGGTGAAGAATTCCGCATCCGGAAAATGGCTGTCCATGATGCCCACGGAGTCGTTGGGATCATAGGCCACCGCGAGCTTGCCGCCGGTCTCGGCCATTGCCCTCATATGCCGCGGCGCGATGTAGCCAGCAGCGCCGATCAATGCATAGGTCGACATGAAACCTCCCTTTCGAAATCACGCTTGCTTCAGGCAAGCTACCGCACTTGGGGTGAATCGAACCTCCCCAAGTCGCACTTAAACGAATGCCTGCCAAACTGCGGCAGACAAATTCACGACGCGGCGAGCAGATCCGCCCCGACAAACACACGCACCTTCCGGCCCAGCAGATTCAAGAGAACCGCGACGCGGTCGTGATCGCTGACATCTTCCACGAGCGCAAGGCTGTCAACGAACGCGCCATCGACGATGCGCACTTGATCGCCCGGCGAGAAGGCCGGCCGACGCGCCAGTTCGATGAAGCCGCTGCGGTCCTCACGGACCTTCAATGCATCGATCACGCGGTCCTCGACCAGCGCCGGCCGGTCGCCGACGCAGACGAGATGCGACACACCGAGTGTCGACTGGATGGCGCGCCAGCGCTGGGCTGCGAGATCGATTGCGACAAAGAGGTAACGCGGAAACAGCGGCCGCGCCACGGTCTCCACCTTCCGGGCATGACTGCGACGCTTCAGATAACGCGGAAGATAGACCGAGTACCCCTGCTGCCCGAGGTTGATCGCCGCCTTGATCTCGGCATTGACCTGGGTCTGCACCACGTACCAGCTGGACGCCATCACACCGCCCCCTTGTGTTGGGGAGGACGCAGTCCGAGCAGGTCCGGCGCGAGTACCTTTTCCGGCCCGAAGCTGCTCACGGCCTGGTCGAACGCACTCGCGGCAGCGGTGAGATGGGTGACGACGACCGCATCGAACGGCTCATCGATCATTGCGTAGGACGGCACGACCTTGACGCCGATGAAGCGCGTTTCCGCCTCGTCCGGATCAACGATGGCGACGATGGAAACCGGCCCGTCGACCGCGCACAAAATGGCGATTTCGCACAGATCGGATTTGCCGGCGAGCACGACCCGTCTGAAGCCGAGCGCCTGAGCACGATCGAATATCCTGCCGTACTCCTCCTTCGCCTTGCGAAACAGCGAGAAGGACGACGAAAGGAATTGCACCGTCAGCCGCGATTTTTCGGAGAACCCCTGGGGCGTCAGATAGTAGGCATATCGGCGCGCCGGCGCTTGTCCGACCTTCACGAAGCCCTTCTTGACCGCGCGCTTCAGGTACGCGTTGACGAGGCCAAGCGCGACGCCGAGTTCGGCCGCGATGCGCCGCTGCGATCGCGCGCCATCCTCCTCAACGGAGGTGAGCAGACCGAGCACCAGCCGATCGCTGTCGTTCTCGCCTGTCGGTAGGATGCTCGCCATCTCGCCTTTTCCCCTGGGGGAGGCTGGTAGCGCGTTCACACAATGAACGTCAAGCAAAATTGTTCACGCGATGAACGCGTCAACGCACTGATTTGTATCGTATTTTTGTTCCGTCGCCTGTGGCAAGACGGTCACAGATCACACAGGATCACGTGGTCGAGGCCTACTCAGGTTGAGCCAGGTCTAGGGAGCCAAGTCTAGGGAGTTAGGTGAGCCAGGTACCGCGCGGCGAGCACGGAGTAGCTATATCGCTGCGCCACCGCGATCCGTTCGCTCTGTGGACGTGTCGGGCCGTCCAGTGCGGCGACAAGAGATTTGGCGAGCACGGCAGGATCATCCGGCTCGCATCGCGAGGTCACCAGGTCTTCGAGCCCGGCAAGCGCCCGCTCCTCGCAGGCAATGACGCTGCGCGCTGCAAACAGGCAGTAGTCGAACAGCTTGTTCGGACTGATGCCATGGTGATAGAGCGCGTTCTTGTGGAAGGATACCACCGCGCAATCGGATGCGTGCAGCATCCCGTGCACGATCGATCGATCGACCTCATCCTGGAATTCCAAATTCGCAAGCCCTGCCGCGCGCTGCTTCAGCTCGGTCCGCGACGTGCCGGAGCCGATGAGGACGAAGTAGATCTCGGGATTCGTCCTGCCCAGCGCCATGGCGGCATCGATGATGACCTCCATGGCGTTGGGCGGGCCCATACCGCCTGCGTAGAGCACGACCCGCCGGCCCAGCCGCTTCATTGCATTGATGCGATCGATGAACTCGTGATTGAGATTCTGAATATCTTGCGCGCTTTGAATTTCGGCGTCGGAGACCCCGTTGGGTATCCACAGAAACCGGCTGGCCGGCAAACCGCGCGCACGCATATGGGGCTCCGCCCCTGCCAACAGGCATACAACACGCTCCGCGACGCGATAGGCCGCCCGCTCCTTCCAGCCGAGCGCCTTCATCAGCGGATGCCATGCCGGAGTCATCCCGAGCGATATGATACTCTCCGGCCACAAATCACGAATTTCGACCCAGAACCTGGCGCCAAATCGCTGCGCGACCTGATGCGCCGCCGAAATGAAAAACAGATGGGGGCTCGAGGCGATCACAAGGTCCGGTGCGCCAAACTGCCCGGCTATCGCGGCCGAACCCTCGCGAAGGCGCGGCCCGAACGACAGATTGTTCCGAAGCCTGCCGACGCTGCCTTGGCCGTAGCGCGGGGTATCGAGAAACCAGAAGTCGACGCCGTTGATGCGGCTCGGCCCGGGAGCCCGCGGCTCCCTGTGCAGATGATGGAAGCCCGCGCTGACCACCACCACGCGATGCCCCATTTTTCCCCAGGCGTCGGCCAGCCAGAACGGCCGCCAGTGGCGGCCGAGGCCCGGCCCTCCGGCGAAGGGATGCAACAGCCAGATATTCATCCATCAACTCAAAGAAGAGACCGACAAGACGGCAATGACGACGGCCAGGCCAAGGCGAGAACGCGAAACCTTCATGGCGCCTGGACCTGGAATCGCTCACCCCAGAGCGCAACGCAATAGAGCCTCCAGCGCATTCCGAGATCGAGCCGGTGAAATTTCTTCTTGAGCATCGGCATGTCGACATAGCGGGCCAAGAGCTCGCTGGCGATCACCCGGTCGTACATCGCGGCCGAATGCCGCGTCAGCCATAGCTGATCCGGTGCGGCAAAACCGATCTTGTCCTTTCGCCAGGTGATGCGGGATGGCAGAAGATCATTCATGGCCATGCGCAGCGGCCACTTCGCCCAGCCCTTGTTCAGCTTGATGCGCGTCGGAAGCGCCAGCGCAAATTCGACGAAGCGATAATCGAGAAACGGCAGTCGCGTTTCGATGCCAAACCGCATGGAATTCTTGTCTTCGAACCGCAACAGCATCGGCAGATTGGTTTCCGTGATCTCCAGAAACTGCATGCCCTGCGCATCTTTGGTGGCCCGCGCGAAGCGGCGAAGCGGCTCCGGCAGGCCGGGATTCTTCAGGAAAGCATAGCGCCAGCGATAGTAGGCTCCGCGCAGCCCCGCTGAGCTCGCCCCGAACAAGTACATCAGCAATCGCCGGTACGAAACACCGGCTTGCGTCGCGGCACGGAAGGCCCGAAGAAATCCACGCACACCGGCGCTGCGAAAATGGTCGAGCAGCCAGGCGGCATAGTAGCGATGATACCCGAGCAGCGTCTCATCACCGCCCTGGCCGTCGAGAAGCACGATCACGCCGTTCGATCGCGCGGACTTCATCACCTCGTGCTGCATCATGATCGAAGGGCCGGCGAATGGCTCCTCCTGGACCTCCAGCAAGGCTTCCGCGGTCGACGCGAAGTCTTCATAGCCGGGCTTCGTGCGCAACCAGTTCAGTTCCGATTTCGCCGCCACTTCAGCCGCATAGGCTTCTTCATTGTTGCTCTCCTGCTCACTCACCGCGGTGATGGCAAAGAAGCGCTCGTTGGAGCCTTGCGCATACCGTCTCGCCGCGAGCGTCGCGACGCTCGAACTGTCCAGTCCGCCGGACAGGCAGGTTCCGACGCGAACGTCGGAGCGGAGGCGCAGACGTATCGCGTCGTCCAGGAGCTCCCGCAGCAATCCGGCTGAACTTTTTTCATCGGTTGCAGGCTGGCGCGGCGCGAGCGAATAGTAGCGTTCGATCTCGGACTTGCCCGTCGCTATGTCGAGGCGCATCCAATGTCCGGGCGGCAGCTTGTCGATGCCCTTGAAGAAGGTTCGACTGGTATGATCGGTCAGGCCGCACACAAGGAAATCGTTGACCAGATCGTCATCCGCGACCGGGCGCTCGATCAACGGAAGCAGTTGCCGGATTTCCGAGCCGAACGCGAACTGAGTGGCGGTGTCGACATAGTAGAACGGCTTGACGCCGAACCGATCGCGGGCACAGAACAGTGTATTGTCGCGCTCGTCGTGGATCGCAAACGACCACATGCCGTTGAAGCGCTCGAGGCATTTCGTGCCCCAGCAGATATAGGCCGCGAGCAGCACCTCAGTGTCCGAGGCGGTGAAGAAGGCGTAGCCGAGCGACTCGAGCTCGGTGCGGAGCTCGAGATAATTGTAGATCTCGCCGTTGTAGGTGATCCAGACCGGGAAGCGCCGATCGCGCATCGGCTGCGCACCGTCGTCGGTCAGATCGATGATCGCCAGCCGGCGGTGCCCGAGCCCGACATTGCCGTTGACCCTCACTCCGCGCCCATCCGGTCCACGGTGAGCCACGAGATCAGTCAACTGGTCCACCCGGCGGGCATCGACGGATCCGGTCTTATCTACGAGGCCGAATATGCCGCACACGAAATGCCTATCCAGATTGGTTCGATCACGCGGCTCGATATGACCGCCGCCTCGGATGATGTGCGCAATGATACCAGGTGCCGCCCTCTTAGCCCGTTCATGCATTGAACGTCAATGTTTCGACGCCGATCCAGTCGGGATGTTGCCGGGCGAGAGATGATGACGGAGCAGCCGCGGTCTCTCGCCGAAGTCATTATCGAGCGAGCCGGCTGCTTTCCACGGACAAGGAACCTGAGCTCGGCGGAGCGGCCTCCAATAGACCGAGCGACGCCCCGTTCAGCAGTCGCCTCAGCGCAAATGTGTGCTAGATGTGGCGCCGCCGAACACCACGAGTGAGACAATTGGACCTGTTCAGATCGACAGCCCCAACGGAGGCCGCGCTTCAGGCCGGCGACGTCGCTAAACCTGACTGGACGATGCGGTCGGCTATCGCAGATTTCGCCACGCGCACGCTGATTGCAAAAGCGCGGCGCGCGACCGAGAGGCGCCTTGCCAGGGGCAAGGTGCGCACCCTCTGGGCCTCGACGCCAATCCTCACTTTGCCGCTGCTTGCGCGATGCGACCGCATGCTGGGATTTCATTCCTCCTCGCTCGTGTTCAACACCTACTACGTGACGCGGTCGTTCGACATCAATCTCATCCTGTTCGAGGGCTTCCTTCGCCTGACACGCAGCAAAGGGGCCCTCGGCCTGTTTCGCCGCCTCGTGCTTGCTTGGGCGATGCTGCGCTTCGACATCTTCAATTACTTCTACGACCGCGGCTTGATGCTGAGCGACGGGCGCTACGGTATCCACCCCGAGGAACTCGACCTGCTCGCCAAGTCGGGGAAGCGGCTGTACACCTACGCCTATGGTGCCGATGTCAGGGCGCGAGACCTCACGCTGAAGCTCGGTCAGCCAAACCTGTGCGAGGAATGCCCGTCACCAGGCAAGTTCTGCGTCTGCACGGACGAGATGCATGCGTCGTCGATCGATCGTCTGAAGGGGCGCGCGACTGCGCAGCTCGCGATGGGCGACATGGTGGCCTACGTGCCCGGCAGCCGCGACATGCATTACTGGCCGATTGACGCGACCAGATTGATCGCCAGTCCTCCGGTCTACCGGCCGGGCGACATCTTGAAAGTCGCGCATGCGCCGAACCACGGACATTTCAAGGGAACCCGGCTCCTGATCGATGCGATCGACCGGCTGGTCAAGGAAGGCGAGACGATCGAGCTGGTGTCCGTGCAGGGCGTCCCCAACAAGAAGGTCATCGAGCTCTTCGGCGCGGCGCACGTCGTTGCGGATCAGTTCGTCGCGGGCTTCCACGGCTACACCGCGCTCGAGGCGATGGCCATGGCCAAGCCGGTCCTGTGCTTCCTGCGTAACGACCAGATGATGATCGATCCGGCCACCTGCCCGATCATCAACACGCGTCCCGACGAGATCTATGATGTGCTGAAGCGATGCTTGCGGGGCGAACTCGACCTCAATGCCATCGGCAAGGCCGGACGCCGCTATGTGGAAGCACATTACAGCCTGCAGGCCGTCGCGGCGCGGCTCGGGCGGCTCTATTGTGAAACTGCGGATCTTCCCGAGGATCTGCGGTCGAGCCTGATGCGGCAAGTCGGTGAGTTCGCGAACACGCGCGCATGAAAATCCTGCACGGACCAGTCAACGTTGGGAATCAGCCCTGGGTGCTATCCCGCGCCGAACGGCAGCTCGGAGCATCCAGCGACGTCGTCGTTCGAAACGACACATGGCTCGGTTACGCAGCGGATCGGGTGCTATCGGCAAAGAACGCCGGATTTCTTGAGACGGCCATCCGCAGCACGGCGTTCGGCCTGGCCAAGCAATGGCGCTACGACGTCCTTCATTTCTATTTCGGACAGACCTTCCTGTCGCCGGGCTTTCCGTTGTCTGCGCCGGGATCGCTGCTCTCCAGGGTGTCGCTGCTGACGGACACCATCAACCGGCTGGCGGCAGCAGACCTGCACGCCGCGCGCCTCGTCAACAAGAAGCTGTTCATGACGCTGCAAGGCTGCGACGTCCGGCTGGCGCAAGAGGGCAACAAGCGCAACGAATGGACGATGTGCGCGCCGCAGCATTGCGAGCTGTATCAGCGATGCCTGGACGCGCTCGATCATCGACGCCATTTCCTGATCGAGAAGGTCCTGCCGCTGTTCGATCGGGTCTTCTATCTCAATCCGGAGCTCGGACACGTCGTACCGAACGGTCGCTTTCTGCCGTACGCAAACGTCGAGATCGAGAAATTCGACGTTGCGCCGCCCTCCGGACACGGACGGCCGAGGATCGTTCATGC
Organism: Bradyrhizobium mercantei; assembly: GCF_001982635.1. Classification (GTDB taxonomy): domain Bacteria; phylum Pseudomonadota; class Alphaproteobacteria; order Rhizobiales; family Xanthobacteraceae; genus Bradyrhizobium; species Bradyrhizobium mercantei. The sequence goes on from NZ_MKFI01000001.1 coordinate 1,385,864, forward strand.
CCCGACCGCCGGGCGGATCAAGGGCACGCCGATGATCATGAACGCGCTCGAGCAATTGCGGTCGCGGTACGACTTCGAGCTCGTCCTGGTCGAAAAGACCAGTCACGGGCAGGCACTGGAGATCTATCGCTCGGCCGACCTCGCAATCGACCAGGTACTGGCAGGCTGGTACGGAGGCTTCGCGGTCGAGATGATGGCGATGGGAAAGCCGGTCGCCTGTTACATCAGGGAGGAGGACATGATGTTCGTCCCGGATGCCATCAGGCGCGAGCTGCCGCTTTACAGGCTCAACCCGGGAAACCTGGTCGAGGACATTGCCGCCATTCTCGATCGCCGATCCGAATGGGTTGCGCGCGGCCAGGCGTCGCGGCGTTATGTCGAGCGATGGCACAACCCGGCGCAAATCGCGAAGGCCATGCTGAGGGCCTACGAAAGCCCCGACTCCGACTTCGAACTGGTCCCGAACGCGACCTGAGGCCGGCGCTTCGTTTAACGCTTGCTTCCAACTTCCGCAGGCTCATCCTGACCGGCGGCCTGTCGCATGGTAGCCGCGAAATTCGCCGCGAACGCCCTGACGTGGCCGTCCTGATGCGGGATGACATGTCGAACGATGGGCCCCTGCGCCTCGCGTGCGGCTTGCATCAAATGGTCGGCCAGCGCGGCCGGATCATCGACGGCGAAATAGCGCGCTGCGCCCGAGGTTTGCTCGCGGTGCACGTCGATATCAGACAGGATCATCGGGACACCGAACGATTTCGCCTCTTCAACCGTCGTGCTCCAGCCCTCGAAACGCGATGGGTTGAGCAATGCGATTGAAGCCCGCAGCAGCGCGTAGACGTGCGGCAGCGGAATGACGCCGAGGTGACGGAAGTGCGTTTCGAGGCCGCGTTGTTGGATCTCGGAATTGACCAGGTCATAGTAGCCGGGTTCACGCCGGTCTTCCGTGCTGCCCGATGCAGCAACCACCACGTCGACCCCGCGCCCCTTCAGGATCGTCAGGGCGTCGACGACCAGCTGGTGGTTCTTGTGGCGGTAGAACTGATTGGGCAGGTAAAAATAGTTCGCCGGCAGCTTGTACGTCGCGATGACTTCCGACGGGTCGGTGTTGAGGAACGCGGCCGCCGGCTGGGTCGCGAAGCGCACGACCTTGACGCGGTTTCCGGCACGCGGATAGCAGGTCCTGAAATCGCGGAAGGCGCTCTCGCTGCTCAGCATGATGGTTCGCCCCGACGCAATCTGGACGCGAAAGCCGATCTCGCGGCGCCAGCGGGCCGCCCTCGGAAACAGCTGAGGCAGCGAACGGTGTTGCAGATCCGGAATCCACGCCACCGCAGGGATCGGCAGCCGCCAGCCGAAGAAGCGCGCGGCTTCGACAACGACATCGACGCGCGCGGAGCGAAACGCCGCCGCGGCTCCCCCGTCCACACCAAGCGCAAGCGCCGCCGCTAAACCCGGTTGGCCATCAAATGCTTCCGACCTGACGACCTCGACACCGGGTATCGCGGCAAGCTCGGCGAGCTCATTCTCTTCGGCCTTGGTCCCGGCAAGCACGACCGGAACCAGTTCGCCAGGCAGAAACCGGGCGAGCGCCGCGAACAGATTGCGCTGATAATTGTAGCCGCCGGCCCAAAGCCGCCGCGAAATGTGTGTGAACGCGAACCGCAACGGGCGGGCCGTCACGAAACCTGCCCCTTGAACCAGGCGACGTAATCGGCCAGGCCCTGATCGAGCGGAATGCGCCAATCGAATCCGATCTGGCGCAGCATTGCATCGTCGGCCAACAGGCTCACGGGATCACCGGGCCGGCTCAGTCCCGAATGTTGCACAACCGTGTTGCCGCCCCACTGCCTGACAAGGCCGGCTGCGATGTCGGCAACGCTCGTTCCGCGGCCCGAACCGCCATTGATGACGCGGAAGCTCTCCGGCGACGACAATTCCGCGACGCTTGCGAGCAGCCTCGCGACATCGCGAACGTCGGTCCAGTCGCGGATTTCCTTGCCGGTTCCGCCGAGTGTGAGCACCGGCTCCTCGGCCGCCAGCCGCGAACAGATGTCCCACAGCAGCTGCTTGCGCAAATTGGGTCCATAGACCGAGAACAGCCGCACGATCGTGCTGCGGATGCCAAAGGACTGCGCGTAGCTCCGGCACAATTGCTCCATCATGTGCTTGTGCTGCCCATAGGGCGACATCGGAGTTGCGACGGCAGTTTCCGCAATCGGACCGACATGGTCGGCGCCGTAGACCGCCGCACTCGACGCCGCGATCACGGCGCAGTCAGGCGCGGATCCGTGCAGCCATTCGAGCAGCCGCGCCGTGCTTGCGACGGTCCGCGAGAAATCCTCGAACGGCCGCTCGATCGAGACGCCGACCGACGATCCGCCGGCCAGATGAAACAGATGCATCGGCACTCCGTGCGCCGCCGCCAGCGCATTGAGATTGGCGGCGTCGATTTCGCCGTTGATCCAGCTCCGCAGACCAAGCCGCCGGGCTTCGGTTGCGTCCAGCGCTCCGTGTCCGACGCCGTGCACCGCATGGCCCGCTCCCGCCAACTCATGCACGAGATGGCGGCCGATGAACCCGTTCGCGCCTGTAACCCAGACGATCATCGCTCAGGCCTTGTGACAGACAAAGGAGTAGAGCCGTCCCGGTCGATTGTCGAAGCGTTCGGCCATCGACAGCAGCGAGACGAACACCCGGCGTGATCCAAGCGCGGTTCGCCACAACGGCGCCACCGGAATCTTTTGCGTCAACCGCGTCACGATCGCCGCGCGCAAGGTCTCCGGCGTATAGGGAAACAGATTGATCGGGCTCTCGAACGGCGCCAGCGTGTCGATCGCGGCAAATCCCGCTTTGGCCAACGCGCCGGTGTAACGATCGAGCAGGAAGGCATGTTCGCCGCCGTAAAGATGGTGCAACGGGTGCTGCGCAAGGAACTGCGGAAGATCCGCCTCCTTGCTGATGACATGCTCGCGCGCCGCGATCAGCATGCCCCCTGGCCGCAGCACGCGAAACATCTCCCGGCATGCCCCCTCGAGGTCGCGCGTATGGTGCAGCACCGCGCGGGCGAAGACCAGATCGAACGATGCATCGGCGAACGGCAGCCGTTCGGAGAATTCTTCGACCACCTGGATCGGCAATTGCGTCTGTTGCGCCAGCCCACGAATCGCCGCCGCGCCCACGATCGCGCTGGGATCCGGTTCGAGCGCCGTCACCGCAAAGCCGCTTCGGGCCAGCGCGTAACTCGCAATGCCGCGACCGGCTCCGACGTCGAGCGCGGTGCCCGAACGGCCGGCCAGCAGCGCCGCGACCGCCTGCCATTCGGAGCTCTGGAAATAGCGTTCGGCAGCACCGGCCAGCGGATCGTCGTAGAACGCATCGAGCACCAGCTGGCGCTGATCCGGCTGATTGCGCAGCCAGACCACCGCATCCTCCCAGGTGGTAAACTTGCGCTCACCGCTCATCGGGGCCAAGCTCCCTCACCAGCACGGCCGGGTTGCCCGCCACGATCGAAAACGGCGCAACATCCCTGGTCACGACCGCGCCGGCCGCAACGATCGCGCCCTGCCCGACCGTCACACCGCGCAGGACCATTGCGCCCGCGCCGATCCAGGCGTCATCGCAGAGTTTGACCGGACTCTCGTCGAGCGAGATATCGCTCGGATGCCCGCGCGTAAAAATCTGCTGAACCTGTCGGTGACGTTCCGCCGCCCGCAGCGGATGCGTGAGATTGTCGAAAACATTCGCCGAATGCGAGATCAGCACACGGTTGCCGATCTCGATCGAGGCCGCCGACCAGATCCGCGTTCCCTCTCCGACGTAGCACCACTCGCCGATCCGGATCTCCCCACCGTGTGCGAAGGTCAGGAGCTCGCCCAGGATGCGGCTATTGCGGCCGACGGCGATCTTGTCGGAATCGCCGCGGATATTTCTGATCCTGGCAGAACGGCCGAGCGCCGCGTCCGGCTGCAAGCGGCACGTTGCGCGACCCATCAGACGCTGGATCAGGTAATCGAGGTTCATGCCGTCAACTGCAGGCAAGCCACGGCGCGCGACGACGCCGCAAGGTCATCGCCCTGCCCCTTGCCGGTATGGATGTCGAAAACGGTCGCGTCAGTGAGCGCCTCGGCGCTCTGGCTCGACCAGCCCTGCCGCGAGTAGCCGAAATAGTCGACATGATGAGATGCCGCACCGAATGCCTCGATGATGCGCTCGATCATCGCAAGGTCGAACACTTGATACCAGCCGAGATTGTCGCGCTTGCCGAACGGCACAGAGATCAGACAGGTCCCGCCGGGCTTGAGGATGCGCTTGAACTCCTTCACCGCCGGAACGAAGCCGTCCCGATCGGTCTCCGCGTCGCGCGGATCGCCCGTGTACAGCATCTGATTGTCGAGCCCGATATGCTCGATCGTCGAAATGCTGGCGACCGTGTCGAACACATGATCGCCGAACATCGTCTGCCGGAGATCGCCGAACACATAGGAGTAGCCATCACGCCAATAGCAGCGCTTCTCGGGTGCCAGCGTCATGATGGTGAGATCGGCGCCGCGCAGCGGCGGACGCTGCAGCAGGAAGTCGTGGTTGAAGGTCGATCCCGCGTCCAGCATCTTGCCGACATTGCTCAACTGGCCATAGACCCACGGATACTCCACGACGCGTTCGTCCATGGCGACGCCGTAGCCGGGCGGCAGCTGCTTTCCTGCCCGAAGCAGGCCCGCGTCGATCGCCGCGGTGATGGTGTCGCGCTTGACCGTCTGGTAGCCCGGGCCGAACGGCCGCGGCCGCATCCTGAACAGCGGCACGGCAAGTCCGTCGGCTGCCCATTTCAATTGATGGATCAAGTCACTTGCAGACATTATCTCGGCCCGATCGCCCGCCCTCTGGCCGGCTCTTTGCACCCGTCTAGAGCCTTTTCCGTTCCGATGGAATCGGAACGGGGCTCTGGATTCTGATTTTGACGCGTTTTCTTCACGCGAACCGGCGCCCATTTCGCTCGAAAACGCTCTAGCACGGCTCAATCCGCGCGACGAGATCGGTAAACTGCGCCCATTGCGCGGCCTTGCTGTAGGTCTCCTGCACGCCCCTCCTGCCGGATGCTGCGATTCCGGCCCATTGGGGCCAATCCCGCAGGCTGCTCGAAATCGCCTCGGCAGCCCGCTCGGGGGCGTCGTAGGTGCGCATCGTGACCCCGTCCTGCATCGCCTCCGGATAGTTGCCGGCGTCAGACACCAGCAGCGCCCCGCAGCCCATCGCCTCGAAGCAGCGCATATTGCCGCGATCGTTGCCGGCCATGTCGATTGCGCCGTTGAGCACGATCTTCGCCGATCCGAACAGTTCGTAGAGGTCCCGGCCAAACAGCGGCTGCCTCGCGATGCGCGCGATGACATCGGGGCGGCGGTGCTTGCGCAGTGGCAGCAGCCGGCCGACCGCGCTTTCGGCAAGCCGTGTCAGCCGCGACGCATCGAGACAAAATACGATCTTGCGATCGGCGGCCAGAGCCGCAACCTGTTCGAGGGTCCTGCCCCGCGCGCTGTGATGCCGCGAATAGCCACCGACGAACGCCACGTCGATCGGCCGCTCGCCGTGACCGTACTGCTCCATCACAGGGTCGATCGCCGGGAAGAAAAGCTCGGCGCGGCAGCCCTTGCCGCGCCAGGACTCGAGGATCGAGGGGAAGTTTCCGAGCACCGCGCCATAAGCGGTGAGATCGGCATTTCCGGAGGGCGCCGCCCGCCAGCACAATGTCTTCTTCACACAGCCGGGAAGCTTGGCCACGAATGCACTCGGATAGCGCACGGGATCGAGATTGTAGAACACGTCGGTCCGGTGATGCTCGATCTGCGCCAGCAGAATGGCCTCGAGCGTCGGCGTCCCCGTCATACCTTGCTCTTGCGCCCATTGGCGTTGCAGCACTTCGTCGTCGCCATTGGTGAAGAAGGCGTCCGGTGCACCATCGAGCACGGGCGCAAGGAAATGCGCCGCGCCAAAGCGATCGTGCAGGAACACGTCGCGGCGCGCCGCGAAGCTCGACGCTTTTGCCGCGAGCTGATTGAGCCGCGGCAGATAGGACGGATAGAGACCGCTATTCTGGAACAGACGCATCGGTTATGCGGACCTTGCCAACATCCATTTCATGTTCAGGTATGGCCAGATCCGGCCGACGGATTCCCAATCCCAGCTTTGCTGCGCCGTCAGGCGACCGACCACCTTTCGAAGCGGCGCTTCATCGACGAACTCGGCAAATGCCGGGACACTCCGGTCCAGCAGCGCCGCGGTCCAGCCGGCCAACGGTCCGTTCAACCATTCCGGCATCGGCGAGTTGAATCCGACCTTGCGGCGCGCGGTGCGGATGCTTTCGGGCATCAGGTTCGCCATCGCCTGCCGCGCCACCACCTTGGTGATGCCGTCCGCCGCCTTGCTCGTTTCCGGCAGCGCCATCGTATAGGTCACCAGCCGCCAGTCCATGAACGGCATGCGCACCTCGATCCCGTGCGCCATCGAGAGCCGGTCGAAATTGCGCAGGATGGTGGGCAGCGTGGTCGAGTGGAACATGCGGTAGAGACGCCGGTTCAATGCGCCCCACGCATCAGGCAGTTGGTCATCCTCGGCGACCAGCGGCAACGGCGCGGGCATCGCCGTCAGGCCGCCGCGCAGGAAATAGTGCCCCTGGCGCCGGATCATCTGCGCCCGCAACACGTCGATGCCGCGTTGCGCGAGCTGCGATCGTGACGCGAGCGCGGCTGCTGCGTTCCGGATCCGGAATGCGGCCGACTGCCCCTCCTGCATGTAGGCGCCCATCAGCTCGTCCGCCCCGTGGCCGTCAAGCGACACGGTGACGTTCTGGCGCCGGAGTTCGCGATAGATCAGCCACGGCGCGCTCGGCAACCCGATATAGACGTCGTCATTGTCGTCGAGGATCCGGTCAAGATCGGTGAGCGCGTCGGCGCGACCGATCTCGAGAAAGCTCGGCGTCACATCGGCCCACGCGGCCGCCTGCTCGGCCATCGGCCGCTCGTCATTGCTGGCGCCGGGAAAGGTCGCGACAAAGGCATGCCGCCAGGCGGTCGAGTCACGCGGTCCCATGCCGGCCTTCTCGTGGCTCGCCATCGCGCAGATCACCGCGGACGAATCAAAGCCGCCGGACAGGCAGGTCCCGATCGGAACGTCGCTGCGCATGCGCAAGGCGACGGAATCCTGAAACAGCTCGCGAAAGCGATCCACGCGTTCCGCTTCGGTATCCGGGATCGCGGGCAAATGATCCACGGTCCGCCACCAGCGCCGCAGCTCGATGCGCCCCTGGCGCAGCCACATGCAATGGCCGCCTTGCAGGCGGCGCAGTTGCGCGAACAAAGTCCGCTCGCTGCCTTCGATCCCGAACGGGTCAAGCAACAGCCGCCGCGCGACGTCGACGTCGAGCGACGTCTCGATGAGCCCGCTCCGCGCCAGCGCCCGCTGCTCGGACGCGAACACGAACCGTTCCGACGACAACGCGTACAGCATCGGCTTGATGCCGAAGCGGTCGCGCGCAAGGAACAGATCATCCGTGACCGTATCGTAGATCGCCAGCGCCCACATGCCGTTGAAGCGCAGCAGCATGTCCTCGCCCCACGCCTGCCAGGCGGCAAGGATCACCTCGGTATCGGACTGGCTGCGGAAAACTGCGCCCTTCGCCTCGAGCTCGCGGCGCAATTCGAGGAAGTTGTAGATCTCGCCATTGTAGACGATCACATGGCGGCCATCGCCTGATGCCATCGGCTGATAGCCGCCCTCGCCGGGATCGATGATGGCGAGCCGGCGGTGGCCGAAGGCGACGTTTCGCTTGGCGTTGAACCAGGTGCCCTCACCGAACGGACCGCGATGCGCGATCAGATTGGTGAGCCGCGAGATGTCGGCCGGCTGCACCGGGGCGCCGCGCAGATTGACGATGCCTGCGATACCACACATGTCTAGGCGGCCTTGAAGGGCAAGAAGCGGGTGATGATGACGCGGAGATCGCGCCAGCACACGGCGCGATAGGGACCGAGCTGCGACATTGCAACGGCGGCAACAAAGATCACCGCCGCCGACACGCCGTAGAGCGACACCACATACCACCATGACGGCGCGTGGTCGAATGAGGTGTGGCCAAGCTGCGAGCGCAGCGCCAACGCAACGGCGATGCCCGTGCCGAGCGGGATCAGGACGAAGTGCAGCATCCGCGACCACATCGCGGAAAGCCTGAAGGTCCGGCGCAACAGCAGCACCGTGATCACCATCTGCGCGACCATCCCGACGCAGGAGCTCCAACCGGCCGCGTGCCAGCCGATATACGGCAGCGCAATGGCGCTGGTCGCCAGCGTGAAGATGCCGGTGACGAGCGAGATCAGCGCGTTGGAGCTGGAGCGCCCCTGCGACAGCAGATAGAACGCGAACACGTTGGCGCTCGACCCCAAGATTCCGCTGATCGAGAGCACGACCAGCACGAGCTGCGCCTCGGCGGCGACCTCGGCGCCGGTCCAGCGATACAGCAGCGCGCCGGCGACCGGGATCAGGCCGCCCAGCGCGCTCGCGGCCAGCACGTTCAGAATCCAGGACGAGCGAAGCAGCAGGTCGACCTTGCGGTCGTCATCCTCGTTCTGCAGCGTGCTGAAGAACGGGAACAGGATCTCGCCGATCTTCAGCACACCGATATAGACCGCCTCCTCGAGCCGCTGCGCGACGCTGTAGAAGCCGACGAATTGCGGCTGCAACAGCGCGCCGAGCAGATAGCGGTCGGCCTGGCCGGCGAACAGCGCACCGCTTTGCGCAGCCATCTGCCAGCCGCCAAGTTTCACCAGCGCATGCAGCGCACCGCGATCGAGTGCCGGCCGTGCCAGCCAGTCACGGATCGCGTGCCGCGACCAGGCGATGCCCATCAGGAGATTGGTCGCGAAACCGAGCGCCTGGCAGCCGAGGAAGGTCGAGGCGCGCGGCGCATGCGGGATCAGCAGCAGCATCGACATCGTCGTCACCACCGTGCCGGTGATGCCGATCGACGCGATCCGCCGATAGTCCTGGCGCGCCGTGAACAGCGAGAGGAAGATCGCGAACACGCACTGGCATAGCCAGCCGGCGCCGGCCAATGCGAAGGCAAGCCGAAGGTCGTCAGCGGCCGGGCCACCGAGGTGAAACGCCAGTCGTGCGAGCGGCGCGCCTGCAAGGCCGAGCAAGGCCGCGATCAGGCAGCCCGCGACGATGGCGAGCGCAAGGGCGGTCCCGAAAAACCGTCGCGCCTCGTCGCGATCGGACGGTTCCAACCTTTGCGCGAGTTCGCGCGTCGTCGACAGGCCAAGTGCATTGCTGAACATCAGCGCCGGCGCGACGCAGGCCGTCACCAGGCCCGCGACACCGAACGCGGCGAGACCGAGCCGGAAGATCACGAACGGAAGAATCGCAAGATTGAGCAGCACCGCGACCGCGAAGGCCGTCGCGTTCCATGCCGAGTTACCGAGCAGATGGGATGGACCCTTTTTCACCGCCATGCCCGCTTTCGGTCCATCTCCTCGTTGCGCCTCAAGTGCCTCTTCCATAAGGGCAAAAGCCATTCGGCACGGCGACGGGCTAGCAGCCGGCGGCGCGATTGTCGAGGGTTGGCGGACCGCGAGGCCGGCGTGGGCCGGTCTTAACCACGGCCAAGACGATGGCGGATCACAGCGGAACCATGCCTGTTTGTTTCCGGTCCCGGTTTGTTGTCCGGGTAACGGTTGGAAAGGTCAGCCAAATTGTCTAAGGCAGATGGGCTTAAGCCCCAGAGCGGCCCGCCAAACAAGAGGTGTCTCAATGCCCTTTCCCCGCGCATCCCAAGCCCTGTCCCGCTTCACCGTGCTGGATTTGACCCGGGTCCGGTCTGGGCCGACCTGCGTGCGCCAGCTCGCCGACTGGGGTGCCAACGTCATCAAGATCGACGCGCTTCTGGAGGACGGCGGCGGTGAGCAGCCGGGCGGCCCGCGTGGCGGCTCCGATTTCCAGAACCTGCATCGCAACAAGCGCGCCATGACGCTGAACCTGAAGGACCCCAAGGGGCTCGAAGTGTTCAAGCGGCTGGCCGAGCAGGCCGACGTCGTGGTCGAGAACTTCCGGCCGGACGTCAAGGCCAAGCTCGGCATCGACTATGAGAGCATCCGCAAGATCAATCCGAAGATCGTCTATGGCAGCATCTCCGGCTTCGGCCAGGACGGCCCCTATCACAAGCGCCCGGGCTTCGATCAGATCGCGCAGGGCATGGGCGGCCTGATGTCGGTGACCGGCGCGCCCGGCGAAGGACCGATGCGGGTCGGCATCCCCGTCGCCGACCTCACCGCGGGCCTGTTCTGCGCACTCGGCATCCTCACCGCGCTTTTGGAACGCGACGTGTCCGGCCAGGGGCAGTGGGTGCAGACCTCGCTGCTGCAGGCGCAGATCTTCATGCTGGATTTCCAGGCGGCGCGCTGGCTGATGGAAAAGGAAGTTGCCAAGCAGGCCGGCAACAATCATCCGACCTCGATCCCGACCGGCGTGTTCAAGACCTCCGACGGCTACATCAACATCGCCACGACCGGCGGCCGGATCTGGGAGCGCTGCGCCCAGGCGATCGGCGCACCCGAGCTGATCACCGACCCCGACTACGCGACCGCACCGGCGCGCTCGAAGAACCGCGACGCGCTCAATGCCAGGATCAACGTGTTGACCGAGAAGAAGTCGACCGACACCTGGGTTGAGGAACTGAACGCCGCCGGCGTGCCGTGCGGGCCGATCTACTCGATCGACCAGATGTTCGAGGATGCCCAGGTCAAGCATCTCGGCATGGCGCAGCACGTGCCCAATGACGAGAACCGGCACATCCAGCTGGTCAGCCAGCCCGTGACGCTGTCGCGGACGCCGAGCAAGATGGCGGCGCGCCCGCCGGAATTCGGCGAGCAGACCGACGAACTGCTGGCCGAGTTCGGCTTCGGCAAGGACGAGATCGCCGAGCTCCGCCAGCGCAAGGTGGTCTGACGGTACTTCAATACAGAGGCGATTCGCCGCTCATCAGCTTCGAATCGCCTACGCCCGCGCAGGCCGCAACATTCGGCCCAAGCCTGCGATCGCCTTGTCGATCACCGGCCAGAACAGCAGCACGATCGCGAGCGTCGTGATGCTGCCGACGAGGCCGTTCGACCAGAACACCTTCATGTCGCCGCCGGAGCCGATCATCGAGAGCCGGAACGCGTCCTCGGCGCGGCTGCCGAGCACCAGAGCGAGCGTGAACGGCGCAAGCGGAATCCCGATCTTCTTGAAGACGTAGCCGACGACGCCGAAGCCCAGCATCAGCCAGATATCGAACATCGCATTCTGGATCGCGTAGGCGCCGATCGCGCAGGACACCACGATCATCGGCGCCACCGCCGCGAACGGCACGCGCAGGATCGAGGCGAAGATCGGCACCGTGGTCAGCACCAGCACGAGGCCGACGACGTTGCCGAGATACATCGAGGCGATCAGGCCCCAGACGAAATCCTTGTGCTCGACGAACAATAGCGGACCCGGGTTGAGGCCCCACACCATCAGGCCGCCGAGCAGGATCGCGGCAGTGCCCGAGCCGGGAATGCCGAGCGCGAGCATCGGCAGCAAAGCCGAGGTGCCCGAGGCATGCGCGGCGGTCTCCGGCGCGAACACGCCCTCGATGCGGCCCTTGCCAAAACTTTCCTGATCCTTGGAAAAGCGCTTGGCGAGGTTGTAGCCCATGAACGAGGCTGCGATCGCGCCGCCCGGCGTGATGCCGAGCCAGCAGCCGATCACCGACGAGCGCAGCAGCGTGACCCAGTATTTCGGCAGGTCCTTCCACACCGAAAGTACGACGCGCAGGGAAATCCCGGCGGCATGCCCGCGCAGCGCCAGGCGCTCCTCCATCGTGAGCAGGATCTCGCTGATGCCGAACAGGCCGATGACAGCGACCAGGAAGTTGATGCCACGCAACAGCTCCGCGGAGCCGAACGTCATGCGCAGCTGCCCGGACACCGTATCCATGCCGACGCCGGCGAGCAGCAGCCCGAGCGACATCGAAATCACCGTCTTGTGCTTGGCTTCGCGGCCGAGGCCGACGAAAGAGCAGAAGGTCAGGAGATAGACCGCGAAGAATTCCGGCGGGCCGAACTTCAGCGCGAATGACGAGATCATCGGCGCCAGGAAGGTGATCAAGAGCACCGCGACCAGCGAGCCGATGAAGGACGAGGTGAACGCGGCGGTCAGCGCTTCCGCCGCCCTGCCCTGCTGCGCCATCGGATAGCCGTCGAAGGTGGTCGCGACCGACCAGGCTTCGCCGGGGATGTTGAACAGGATCGAGGTGATGGCGCCGCCGAACAGCGCGCCCCAGTAGATGCAGGACAGCATCACGATGGCCGAGGTCGGATCCATCGTGAAGGTCAGCGGCAGCAGGATCGCAACGCCATTGGGGCCGCCGAGCCCGGGCAATACGCCGACGAAGATGCCAAGCACGAGGCCAACCATCATCAACAGCAGCGTCTTCCACGTCAGCAGGACGGCAAAGCCGTGGAGCAGGAGACCGAAGGCTTCCATGTCGCGAGATCCTGTCGGTCGCTCAGTAGCCGAAGGCCGCTTCGAGCGGCCCCTTCGGCATGATGACGTCGAATGCGATGTCGAAGGTCACGAACATCGCGGCGGTGAAGATGAAGGCGGTGAGCAGCGACTTCCACAGCGCGATCTTGCCGACCAGGCGCATGAAGCCCGCGATCAGGAGAAAGCTCGCGACATAGAGGCCGAGATATTGGGTGGCGAGGCAGAACAGGAAGGTCGGCACGAACACCGCCAGCACCCGGCGAAACTGGGCGCGGGTGACGAAGGTCTCGGCAGCTTCCCGGCGCGAGAGGAACGCGGCGCCGAGGCCATAGAGGCTGGCGCCGCCGAGGATCACCGAGAGATAGAACGGGAAATAGCCCGGCTGCGGCCCGGTCGAGTCCCATGACGCCCCGGTGCGCCAATTGTCCCAGCCCAGCACCACGGCGAGCGCAAGCAGGAGCAGCGAGACGACGATGTCGACGACGCCGGTCGAAACGACGGCAGGGGAATTCTCTTCAGGCGCGGTCGGATCGTCGACGACGATCTCAATATCTGTGTTGGACATGGACGAGACGGTCTGGGTTGCGAGGGCAACGATTGGGATAGCGTGCAGAAGCAATCACCGTCAATGCAGCCTTCAGCTAAGCTTGGAACGTTCGGGAAACGCGCTCGCAAGCGCAGCACGATCTGCGCCCAGCACGCCGCGCTCGGTGATCAATCCGGTCACCAGCCGCGCCGGCGTGACGTCGAAGCCGAAATTGGCGACCGTTGAGCCGTCCGGAACCACGCGCACGGTCTCGATCCGTCCATCCGCCGTCCGCCCGGTGAGGTGCGTCACCTCGCTCGCCGCGCGCTGCTCGATCGGGATCTGTTTGACGCCATCGTCGATACTAAAGTCGATGGTCGGCGACGGCAGCGCGACATAGAACGGCACGCCGTTGTCGTGCGCCGCCAGCGCTTTCAGGTAGGTCCCGATCTTGTTGCAGACGTCGCCATTGGCGGCGACACGATCGGTGCCGACGATCGCGAGGTCGACCATGCGATGCTGCATCAGATGGCCGCCGGTGTTGTCGGGGATCACGGTGTGCGGCACGCCGTGGTGACCGAGTTCCCAGGCGGTGAGCGAGGCGCCCTGGTTGCGCGGCCGCGTCTCGTCGACCCAGACATGGACCGCAATGCCGCGATCATGCGCCTGATAGATTGGTGACGTCGCCGTTCCCCAATCGACGGTTGCAAGCCAGCCGGCATTGCAATGCGTCAGCACGTTGACCGGCTCGCCCGGCTTCTTGGTCGCAGCGATTTTCTCGATCAGGCCGAGCCCGTGGCGGCCGATATCGCGGTTGATCTCGACGTCCTCGTCGGCGATCTCGCGGGCGCGGGCATAGGCGGCTTCCGCGCGGGCTGACGCAGCGAGTGGCGCCAGCGCGCGCTGCATCTCGTCGATGGCCCATTTCAGATTGATTGCGGTCGGCCGGGTCGCGGCCAACATCTTGCCGGCGCGCTCGAGCGCCGCGTCGGAGGCATCGGCGCGCATCGCGAGCGCCATGCCATAGGCGGCGGTGGCGCCGATCAACGGCGCGCCACGGACCAGCATCGAGCTGATCGCCTCGCCGGCCTCGTCCGCCGTCGTGATGTCAGCGACGATGAATTCATGCGGCAGCCGGCGCTGATCGATCGCGCCGACCGACCAGCCGTCGGGCTCGAGCCAGATGCTGCGAAAATGCCGACCATCCACCTTCATGTGCGCAACACCCGTCCGGCGACCGCATCGAGCTTGGCAAGCAACTGCGGATCACGCGCCGTGGGCGCCGTGATCAGCGCGGTGTCCAGCGCACGGTCTGAGCCGATCGGACACGGCTCGTGCTCGCGCGGGAAATCCCGCGCCAGACGCGCGACCAGCGCCTTTGCCTTCTCGGCGTTCGAATTCAGCACGCGAATGATATCCTGCACCGTCACCGCATCATGCGCCGGATGCCAGCAGTCGAAATCGGTGACCATCGCCACGCTGGCGTAGCAGATCTCGGCCTCGCGGGCGAGCTTGGCTTCCGGCATGTTGGTCATGCCGATCACCGAATAGCCCTGCGCCTTGTAGGTCAGGCTCTCGGCGAGTGAGGAGAATTGCGGTCCTTCCATGCACAGATAAGTTCCGCCACGCGCGAATGCGATGCGCTCGGCTTCGGCTGAGGCCGCGAGATGCTTCGCCAGCAGCGGCGACACCGGATGCGCCATCGAGACATGCGCGACGCAGCCCTTGCCGAAGAACGAGCTCTCTCGCTTGTGGGTGCGATCGACGAACTGGTCGACCAGAACGAATGTGCCCGGCGGCAGCTCTTCCTTGAACGAGCCGCATGCGGACAGCGCGACGAGGTCGGTGACCCCTGCCCGCTTCAGCACGTCGATATTGGCGCGGTAGTTGATGTCGGATGGCGACAGCACGTGTCCCGGGCCGTGCCGCGGCAGGAATACGATCGGCAGTCCCGCCATCTCGCCCCGGCGCAGCGGCGCCGACGGCTCGCCCCACGGACTCGTGATCGCTTCCTCGCGGACGTTTTCCAGGCCCGGCAGATCGTAGATGCCGGATCCGCCGATGATCCCCAACACGGCTTTGGTCATGATCGCTCCTCACCGTCCCGCAATGGCTTGCCGGACGTCCGGCCGTACTGCGGCGCAGTAATCATCGCGCCGCCGCCGCTTGCAAGGCAATTCCGGACCGCACGCGCTATTTCGCGACGAAGCCCGCCGCGTTCATCAGCGAGGCGTTCTGCTTGTCGTCATCCTCGAGGAATTCGACCATGTCCTTGCCGGTGAGGAAGATCGGCTTCAACGCCTGCTTCTCCATGTAGTCCTTGTATTCAGCCGTCTGCGTCACCTTCTGGAACAGGTCGACATAGAATGCCTGCTGCTCCTGGGTGACCTTGCCCGGCAGGAACATCGCGCGCAGCATCAGATACTGCACGTCCAGCCCCTCCTCCTTGCAGGTCGGGATGTCGTTCCAGGACTGCGTGTCGGTGACCTTGGTCTTGTAGGAGATGCGCTCCTTGTCGAACACGCAGAGCGCACGAACCTGACCGGCGCGCCAGACCTCGAGGTTCTCGCTCGGATTGTTGACGTTGGACTCGGTGTGGCCGCCGACCAATTGCGTCGCGGCCTCGCCGCCCGACTTGTAGGGCAGATACGAGAATTTC
Source organism: Bradyrhizobium mercantei (assembly GCF_001982635.1). Classification (GTDB taxonomy): domain Bacteria; phylum Pseudomonadota; class Alphaproteobacteria; order Rhizobiales; family Xanthobacteraceae; genus Bradyrhizobium; species Bradyrhizobium mercantei. The sequence goes on from NZ_MKFI01000001.1 coordinate 1,401,601, forward strand.
GCGCCGGTCTTCTGCTCCATGAAGACGGTCAGCACGTGGTCCTCGCGCTTGGAGCCGGTGCCGCCCATCTTGAACGGCGCGCTCGCGGCCTTTGCGGCCGCGATGAACTCCTTCACGGTCTTCGGACCGGAGGCGTTGTCCCACAGCACGAACTGGTCGAGCGCGATCACCGACACCGGCGTGAGGTCGCGCCAGTTGAACGGAATCTTGGCCGACAGCGGCAGCATGTAGATCAGCGAATAGGCGATCAGCACCTTGTTGGGATCGCCCTCGCTGGACTTCATGTACATCAGCGCTTCCGCACCCGACGCGCCGCCCTTCAGCGACACCACCATCGGCTGCTTCATCAGATTGTTCTTCTGGATCGCCGCCTGCATCATCCGCGCCATCTGGTCGGAAGCGCCGCCGGCGCCGGCCGCAACCACGATTTCGACCGGCTTGCTCGGCTCCCAGCCGGCAAACGCCGGCGCGCTCAGCAGCAGGGCCGCGATTGCAGCCGTGGTCTTTACAATCTGTCCCACGTGTTTCTTCCCTATCTATTTGTTCGGCTTGGCAAAACCTGCGAAGCGGCGGGTGGCGTCATTGTGCCGAGAATGCGAGTGAGTTCAAGCCGCGAACTGCCGCATGGTCTATGACTTTGGAATGAGGTGGCTTTGCCCGTCTGCGATGCTGCAACCGCATTAAGATTGTCGTCCCTGCGAAAGCAGGGACCCATACTCCGCGGCCCGTGTTGTCAATGGGACTCGTCGTTCCACATCGCCCAACAATCACCAACTTCACCAACTGTGGTTATGGGTCCCTGCTTTCGCAGGGACGACGATCGGGACGGTTCACGATTCAATTGCAAAACACATAGCCGGTGTCATCGCCCGGCTTGACCGGGCGATCCAGTATTCCAGAGACAGTTGTTGTTAAGCCGATGGGCCGCGGCGTACTGGATCGCCCGGTCAAGCCGGGCGATGACAGAGGCTGGATGAAGGGCAGATCGGAACCGCCGCTACTTGCCCTTGAAGTTCGGCGCGCGCTTGTTGAGAAAGGCGTCCATGCCCTCGCGGAAATCCTCGCTCATGTAAGCGCGCAGGATCAGGTCCTCGCCTTCCTCGCGCGACAGCGTGCGGCGGATGCGGCGCACCGCTTCCTTGGTCACCTCCAGCGTGATCGGCGCATGGCCGGCGACGAGCTTTGCCGTCTCGAGGGCGCGGCGCTGCAAGGTCTCCACATCGGGGACGACTTCGTTCAACAGCCCGAGCGCCAGCGCTTCCGGCGCCTCGACCAGGCGGGCCTTGAAGATCAGGTCCTTGGTCCGCGCCGGGCCGATCAGCGACACCAGCCGCGAGATGTTGGACATCGAGAGACAGTTGCCGAGCGTGCGCGCGATCGGGAAGCCGATCCGCGTTGCCTCGGTGCCGATGCGGATGTCGCAGCATGCGGCGATGCCGGCGCCGCCGCCGGTGCAGGCGCCGGCAATCGCGGCGATCACAGGCACGCGGCACTGTTCGAGCGTTCCCAGCACGCGGTCGATCCGCGCCTCATAGTCCAGCGCATCCTGCGCGGTCTTGAACGCGCGGAACTGCGAGATGTCGGTGCCCGAGGCGAACGCCTTGTCGCCGGCGCCGGTCAGGATCAGCGCCTTGATGGCGTGATCCTGATTGATGCTCTCGCAGATCGAGGCCATCTGCTCATACATCGCAAAGGTCAGCGCATTGCGGGCCTGCGGCCGGTTGAACGTGATGCGCGCGATCCCGTCCTCGACGGAGTAGATCAGGTCTTCGGTCGAAGTGACGGGCGCGTTCATGTCTCGCTCTTTCTGTTGTTTGCGATTCGATTCTTAAGCGACGGCCTTGGACGCCTGCGACGCGTCGCGTCCCTTCAGGACTTCCATCGCCGCCAGCACGCCGCCGCCGCGATGCGGCACCTTGGCGAGATCGAGACCCATCTCGACGCCGGACAGCGTGCCCATCAGCATCAAATCGTTGAAGTGGCCGATGTGGCCGATCCGGAACACCTTGCCCTTGACCTTGTTGAGGCCGGTGCCGAGCGACATGTCGAAATTCTCCAGCACGACCTTGCGGAAATGGTCGGCGTCGTGGCCGTCGGGCAGGCGCACCGCGGTCAGCGCCGGCGAATGCGCGCCCTGCTCCTGGCACTGGGTCTCGAGGCCCCACACCTTGATCGCGGCGCGGGTCGCTTCGCTGTGGCGCTTGTGGCGGGCGAACACGTTCTCCAGCCCCTCCTCCTCCAGCATCTTGACGGCCTCGCGCAGGCCGAACAGCAGGTTGGTGGCGGGCGTGTACGGCCAGGTGCCGGCCTTGTTGATGTTGATGACTTCCTGCCAGTCCCAATAGGAGCGCATCCCCGGATTGGCCTTGGCCACCGCAAGCGCCTTCTCCGACACGGCGTTGAAGCCGAGGCCGGGCGGCAGCATCAGGCCCTTCTGCGAGCCCGCGATCGAGACGTCGATGCCCCAGGCGTCGTGCTCATATTCGAGCGAGCCGAGGCCGGAGATGGTGTCGACCATCAACAGCGCCGGATGCTTCAGCGTGTCGAGGATCTTGCGGACGTCGCGCGGGTAGGTGACGCAGGCGGTCGAGGTCTCATTGTGGACCACGCAGACCGCCTTGATCTTGTGCGCCTTGTCAGCCGCAAGCCTGGCCTCGATCTGCTCGAGGTCGGCGCCGTGGCGCCAGTCGCCTGCAATGAAGTCGACGTCGAGCTTGAACTTGTCGGCAATGCCGTGCCACAGCACCGCGAACTGGCCGGTCTCGCACATCAAGACCTTGTCGCCGGGCCGCAGCGTGTTGACGATCGCGGCTTCCCAGGCGCCGGTCCCCGACGACGGGTAGATGATCACGGGCTGCTTGGTGCGGAACACGCGCTGCATCGCCGACATCACGGCGAAGCCGATCTCGGCGAATTCGGCACCGCGATGGTCCATGGTCGGCATATCCATGGCCCGCAGCACCCGGTCCGGCACGTTGGTCGGTCCCGGAATCTGCAGAAAATGCCTTCCAGTATGCACGGTCATGAGCGTCTTTCCCGGTCTTGCCTTGGTCTTGGTAAGCCGCTCGCATATCACTATTCGCCGGGTTTGTCCTAGGCCCGGCGAAGGGCCGTCATGCATATCTGACGGCGCTCCGCCGGGGCCAAAAGCGCCCTCACTCGGCGGCCACGACCTTGCCCGGCGCCACCAGTTCGCCGGCCTCCTCGAACGGCCGCTCGGGGTGCATCAGAAATGCCGAGAAACCGCCGAGCAGCAGCAGGCCCATCGACATCAGGAACGGCAGGTACCAGTTCCCGGTGGCATCGATGACGAAGCCGGCAACCAGCGGCGAGACGATCGCCGCAAAGGCCGAGCCGGTGTTCATGATCCCGGCGGCGGTGCCGGAATATTTCGGTGCGATGTCCATCGGGATCGACCACATCGGACCGATCACGAGCTCGGCGCAGAAGAAGCCGGCCGACAGACACAGCGCGACCACCGTGATGTCGTGAACGAACAGGATCGGCATCAGCGACAGCAGCGCACCGGCGAAGCCTATGACCGTGACGCTGAGCCGCGCCAGCCGCACATTGCCCGTGCGCTCGAGGATGCGGTCGGAGATGACGCCGCCGATGCTGTCGCCGACGACGCCGGCAAAGAACACGCCGGATGCGAACAGCGCCGAGTTCTTCAGATCGAGGCTGTAGTTGTTCTTGAAGAACAGCGGCAGCCAGTTGAGGTAGAGCCACAGGCACCAGCCGTAGCAGAAATAGGTCAGGGTCACCGGCCACATCCGCTGCAACAAAGGTCCCCACGGCACTTTCGGCCGCTCGCCTTTCGGCCGCGGCGGCAACGTCGCAAGCTCGGCCGCAGTGATCGAGCCATGGTCCCGCGGCTCGTTGCGGAAGTACCAGACCCACGCGATGCCCCAGATCAGGCTGACAAACCCGAGCACGACGAACGCGCCGCGCCAGGTCAGCCAGAGGATCAAGAGCGCGACCACCGGCGGAGTGATGGCATTGCCGAGCCGCGCGAACGAATGCGTCAGGCCCTGCGCGAAGCCGCGACGGTTCGCCGGCGTCCAGTACTGCATCGCGCGCGTCGCGGTCGGGAACGTCGCGCCTTCGCCGAACCCCAACGCGAAGCGCGCAATGAACAGCGCGGCGAGACCATTGACGAAGCCGGTCATGATGGTCGCCGCCGCCCAGATCATGCCGCACCAGAACAGGGTCTGGCGCGGCCCGAAACGATCGCCGACCCAGCCGCCGATCACCTGGAACAGCAGATACGGATAGGCGAAGGCCGAGAACACCAGGCCAAGCTGGGTGTTCGACAGGCCGAGTTCCTTCTGGATCTCGCCGGCCGCGGTGCCGATGTTCACCCGGTCGACATAGGTGATGAAATACATCACGCAGAGCATGGCCAACACGACATGGGTGGCCTTGAACCGAAGCCTCATATCCCCTCCCTGGTCTGCGATTTTCTGGTGTTGGTGTCGCTAGGTGCCGACCACTTTCAGATGCGACGATGAATTGCGCTGATCGCGCTGCTCGAGCAGCTTCATCGCAACCGCGACGCCGCCCGCGCGGTGCGGCACGCCGGCGACCGACAGCCCCATCTCGACCCCGGTGAGCGCGCCGAGCAGCGTCAGCTCGTTGCACTCGCCGAGATGACCGATGCGAAACACCTTGCCGGCGACCTTCGACAGGCCTGACCCGAGCGACATGTTGAAATTGTCGAGCACGACCTTGCGGAACGCATCGGCATCATGGCCGGGCGGCATCAGCACCGCGGTCAGAACCGGCGAGAATTCCGACGGCTCCTGGCACAGCACCTCGAGCCCCCAATGATTGACGGCGGCACGCGTCGCGGCGGCGAGCCGCTGATGGCGGGCGAACACATTGTCGAGTCCCTCCTCCAGCAGCATCGCGATCGCCTCGCGCAGCCCGTAGAGCAGGTTCGTCGCCGGCGTATAGGGGAAGAAGCCCTTGGCGTTCGGCTTCAGCATTTCCTCCCAGTCGAAATAGGAGCGCGGCATCTTGTTGGTGCGCGACGCGGCGCGCGCCTTTTCCGAGATCGCATTGAAGCCGAGGCCGGGCGGAAGCATGAAACCCTTCTGCGAGCAGCTGACGCTGACATCGACCTTCCATTCGTCGTGCCGGTAGTCGACCGAACCCAGCGAGGAAATGGTGTCGACCATCAAGAGCGCCGGATGCGCGGCGCGGTCGATGGCGGCACGGATGTCCGCGATCCGGCTGGTCGCGCCGGTCGAGGTCTCATTGTGGACCACCATCACGGCTTTGATGCTGTGCGCGGTATCAGCGGCGAGCTTGGCTTCGATCTGGGCGGGATCGGCGCCGCGGCGCCAATCGCCCGCAACGAAGTCGACCTCGATGCCGAAACGGCCGGCCAGTTGCCGCCACAGGGTGGCGAAGTGGCCGGTCTCGACCATCAAAACCTTGTCGCCGGGCGACAGCGTGTTGACGATCGCGGCTTCCCAGGCACCGGTCCCCGACGACGGGAAGATCACCACCGGGCCTGTCGTCTGGAAGATCTTGCCGCTCCCCTCCAGCACGGCGCGGCCGAGCTCGCCGAACTCCGCGCTGCGGTGGTCGATAACAGGCATATCCATCGCGCGAAGAATGCGATCCGGGACCGGGCTCGGGCCCGGAATCTGCAGAAAATGGCGCCCTTGATGCATCAGACCCTCCCAATCGCCGGATTCCGGCTCTTCGAAGCGCCATTTTGCATTCATTTTTTGTCTTTTCAATCCAAATTTGGTATTCGATTGCGGACATCGACGCGGCCGCACCGGCAAATTATTGTTCAGAATATGAAATCCGCGATTCCCGAAACCGGGGTTCCGATCACCCCGCCCGCCGCCGGCAACGGCAGCGACCGCCAGGAGGCCTCGCTGCACGGCGAGGTCCTGCTGCGGCTCCGCGACTATGTGGTGGAAGGCAACATCCCCGAGGGCGCCCGCGTTCCGGAGCGACAGCTCTGCGAGATGCTGGGAATTTCCAGGACCCCGCTGCGCGAGGCGCTCAAGGTGCTGGCCGCCGAAGGCCTGATCGAGCTGCTGCCCAATCGTGGCGCGCGGGTGCGCCAGCTCAGCCAGCGCGACCTCGAGGAATTGTTCGACGTCATGGCCGGCCTCGAGAGCCTTGCCGGACGGCTGGCCTGCGAGGCCATTACCGACGAGGAAATCGCTGCGATCGAACGGCTGCACTACGAGATGTACGGCCACTATCTGCACCGCGACATGCACGGCTATTTCCAGATCAACCAGCAGATCCACGAGAGCATCGTCGCGGCTGCACGCAACGAGACGCTGAAGGCGACCTACGCCAACTTCGCGGGCCGGATCCGCCGGGTGCGCTATTCCGCCAATTTCGCCCGCAAGCGACAGCGCTGGGGCGAGGCGATGCGCGAGCACGAGGCGATCCTCGATGCGCTGCGCCGCCGCGCCGGCAGCGAACTCAGCGACATCCTGTTCCAGCACCTGCGCAACAAGCGATCCGCCGCGATCGATCACCTCGCGGAAGGGCCGGACACCGGGCTGGAGACGACGCCTCAGGGCGACTAAAGGGTGGCTTGAGGGCAGCCAGCCTTGCCCATTATGAATTCATAATGTAATTCTCAAGTCGATAGAATGCATAATCCATGAGCAGGCCATCAGCGCCATGGATCACATCGGATCTGGGATGAAGAACGCCTCCTCGCTCGAACAGCGCCTGCGGTCCGAACTGACCGGCGACGTCTTCTTCGATGCTTTCAACCGCGGCCGCTACGCGACTGATGCCTCGTTCTACCAGATCATGCCGGCCGGCGTGGTGGTGCCGCGGACCGTCGACGAGGCGCTGCGGACGCTCGCGATCGTGCGCGACGCCGGGCGGATCGTCACCCCGCGCGGCGGCGGCACCTCGCAATGCGGCCAGACCGTCAACGACGGCATCGTGGTCGACCTGTCCAGGCATCTGAACAAGATCGTCTCGCTCGACGTCGAGAACCGCACTTGCGTGGTCGAGCCCGGCATCGTGCTCGACGACCTTAACCGGCAACTGAAGAAGCATGGGCTGTGGTTTCCGGTCGACGTCTCGACCGCCTCGCGCGCCACGATCGGCGGCATGGCCGGCAACAATTCCTGCGGCGGCCGCTCGCTGCGCTACGGCACCATGCGCGACAACACGCTGTCGATGGATGCCGCGCTCGCCGACGGCACGCTGCTGCATTTCGGCGAGGTGCCGCGCGACCTGACGCGGATCAATGCATCCGACAGCGGATTGAAGCTGTTTCGCGACATGCTCGATCTCGGCGAGCGCGAGGCGCTCGAGATCGCGGACAAATTCCCCAAGGTGCAGCGCCGCGTCGGCGGCTATAACCTCGACGCGCTGGTGCCGCGCAACGCGCCGAACAATCTGGCCCATCTTTTGGTCGGCTCCGAGGGCACGCTCGCCTTCACGACGCAGGTCGAGCTGAAGTTGTGGCCTGTGATCCGCAACAAGGCGCTCGGCGTCTGCCATTTCGGCAGCTTCTACGAGGCGATGGACGCGGCCCAGCATCTGGTGAAGCTGCGGCCCATTGCCGTGGAGCTGGTCGATCGCACCATGATCGCGCTGGGGCGCGAGATCGCGATGTTCCAGCCGATCATTTCGGCCGCGGTGCGCGGCGATCCGGACGCGATCCTGGTGGTCGAGTTCGCGGAAGAGAACCAGGCCGACAATCTCGCCCGCCTGAAGCAGCTCGGCGAACTGATGGGCGACCTCGGCTTCGGCTGGGACAAGCCGCAGCGCAAATGGGGCGGTGTGGTCGAGATCGTCGAGCCCGCGCTGCAGACCGGTATCGCCGATTTCCGCGCCGCCGGCCTCAACGTCATGATGTCGATGAAGCAGGAGGGCAAGCCGGTCTCGTTCGTCGAGGATTGCGCGGTGCCGCTGCCGCACCTCGCCGACTACACCGAACGGCTCAATGCCGTGTTCGCCAGGCACGGCACCCGCGGCACGATGTACGCGCATGCCTCCGAAGGCTGCCTGCATGTGCGCCCGGTGCTCAATCTCAAGCTCGAGAAGGACGTCAAGGCAATGCGCGCCATTGCCGAGGAAGCCTTCGCGATGGTGCGCGAGTACAAGGGCTCGCATTCCGGCGAGCACGGCGACGGCCTGGTGCGCTCGGAATTCCACGAGACCATGTTCGGCGCCCGCATCGTCGCCGATTTCCGCGAGGTCAAGCAGCGCTTCGATCCGGCCAACACGCTCAACCCGGGCAAGATCGTCGATCCGCCCAGGATGGACGATCGCTCGCTGTTTCGTTTTGCGCCGGGCTATCGCGTCGGCGAGTTGAAGACCGTGCTCGACTGGTCGGCCTATCCCGGCGCCGGCGGCGGTTTCCAGGGCGCGGTCGAGATGTGCAACAACAACGGCGCCTGCCGCAAGCTCGAAGGCGGCGTGATGTGCCCGTCCTATCGAGCCACTCGCAACGAGAAGGACGTCACCCGCGGCCGCGCCAACACGCTGCGGCTCGCCATCTCAGGCCAGCTCGGACCGGATGCGCTTTCCTCCGACGAGATGATGGAGACGCTGAAGCTCTGCGTCTCCTGCAAGGCCTGCCGCCATGAATGCCCGACCGGCGTCGACATGGCCAAGATGAAGATCGAGGTGCTGGCCGCGCGCGCCGCAACGCACGGCCTGTCGCTGCGCGACCGGCTGGTCGGCTATCTGCCGCGCTATGTCGATCTCGCCTCGCGCTTTGCGCCGCTTGCGAACTGGCGCAACCGCAGCCCGCTGTTGCGCAGCCTGTTCGAAAAGCTCGCCGGCATCAGCGCCAAGCGCGCGCTGCCGGAATTTCGCAGCGACACGTTCCGGCCCGACGCCGAGGTGCTGGGTCCGGCTGGCGGCCGCGAGGTGGTGCTGTTCGCCGATACGTTCAACCGCGGCTACGAGCGCGAGAACCTCGACGCCGCGATCGAGGTCTTGATCGCCGGCGGCTATCGCGTGCATCTGCCGAAGCCATCGAACGGCGCCCGGCCGCCGTGCTGCGGTCGCACCTTCCTGTCGGCCGGGCTGGTCGAGCAGGCGCGCGCCGAGCTCGACCGGCTGGTTGCAACCTACGTGCCGTTCGCGGCGCGCGGCGTGCCGATCATCGGGCTGGAGCCGAGCTGCCTTCTGACCTTGCGCGATGAGCTGCTGTCGCTGCGCTCGGATGACGCCGCCAAGACCGTCAGCGCGCACGCCTTGCTGTTCGAGGAATTTCTGGCGCGCGAGGCCGAGGCCGGGCGTCTCGCTTTGCCGCTCGGCACTGTGGCCGGCAAGGCGGTCGTGCACGGTCATTGCCACCAAAAATCCTTCGGTGCGTTCAAGCCGGTGGAGAAGGTGCTGCGGCTGGTGCCGGGCCTCGACGTCAAGACCATCGAGTCGAGTTGCTGCGGCATGGCCGGCGCGTTCGGCTATGGCGCCGACACTTACCAGGCCTCGATCGAGATGGCCGAGCTGTCGCTACTGCCTGCGGTTCGCAGCGCGGACCAGGACACGCTGATCGTGGCCGACGGCACCTCGTGCCGGCACCAGATCAAGGACGGCAGCGGTCGCACGCCGCTGCATGTCGCCAGCGTATTGGCGATGAGCCTGAAACGTGCGAAGTCGAATTCCAGCAGATCATTACCGACAAAGGAAGAGGCCCATGGCTGAGCTCACTCTCGAAACCGCCCGCAAGATTCTGGACGTCGCGCTCGCCAAGGGCGTCGAGAAGAAGCTGAAGCCGCTGGTGGTCACGATCCTCGACGCGCGCGGCGCGGTGAAGGTGACTGCGGCGCAGGACGGCACCAGCCTGATGCGGGCCGAGATCGCCCACGGCAAGGCCTATGGCGCGCTGGCGCTCGGCATGGGATCGCGGGCGCTGTTCCAGCGCGCGCAGGAGCAGGCCTATTTCGTCGACGCCGTGAACACGCTGGCGCAGGGCCGGATGGTGCCGGTCCCCGGCGGCGTGCTGATCATGGACGGCACCACCCTGCTCGGCGCCGTCGGCGTCAGCGGCGACACATCGGACAATGACGAGATCTGCGCCGTGGCCGGCATCGAAGCCGCCGGCCTGAAGGCCAACGCGGGCTAGAACGGGATGAGTTTTTGGTCGACTCGGGTTCGCCGTGGCCTCAGTTCACCTCTCCCCGTCGGGGAGAGGTCGGCGCGCAGCGCCGGGTGAGGGCTCTTGCTCTCTCGATAGACCGTAACCCCTCACCCGATTTGCGACCAATAAACTTCGGAATATTAGAAATATACCCCTGAGTTGCCCGGCATGTCAAGTTGCCTTGTCTAACGCCGGCCGCCGCCCGCTCCTTTGCATGGGGTTGTTTTCGATATTTTGATACGGCGCCCGAGAGGATGTGAAGCTTTGTCCTCATCCACCGTTGTCGTCGCCCGGCTCGACCGGGCGACCCAGTACGCCGCGGCCTATCGGCTCAAGCACGACCGCCTCCGGAATACTGGATCACCCGCATGCGCGGGTGATGACACTGAGCAAGCCGATTCCGTCATCCTGAGCGGCCGCATGCAGGCGAGACGAAGCGGCACCGCGATGCCTCAGCGTCCCGTCCAGGTCGGCTTGCGCTTCTCGCCGAAAGCCTTGAGGCCTTCCTTGGCGTCCTCGGTCATCGCGAGCAGCGCGATCTGGCTTTCGGTGTAGGCGATGCTTTCGTCGAACGACATCGAGGCGATCGCGCGCATCGCGTATTTGCCGCGGCGGATCGCGGTCGGTGACTTGTCGACGATGCGGCCGATCAGCCAGTCGACCTTGGCGTCGAGCTCGGCCGCCGGCACGACGTAGTTGAGAAGGCCCGCCGCCTGGGCCGCCTTGGCGTCGAACGGCTCGCCGGTCAGCGCCCATTCGTTGACGAGGCGCGGCGGAGCGATCGATTGCAGCAGGCTCAGCACCTGCATCGGAAACACGCCGACCTTCACCTCGGGCAGACCGAAGATCACGCCGTCGGCGGCCACTGCCATGTCGGTCATGCACAACAGCCCCATGCCGCCTGCCATGCAGACGCCACCGACTCGCGCGATCGCGGGCTTTGTGGCGCTCTGCGACAGCCGCAGCAGGTCGGCGTAGTCGACATTCGGCCGCGAGAAATCCATCGAGAACGCCGCACCGCTGTTCTGCAGATCGGCGCCGGCGCAGAACGCCTTGTCGCCCGCGCCGGTCAGCACGATGACGCGCACGTCCTTGTCGTCATGCGCGTCGCGATAGCCCTTGGCGATGCCCGCGATCACGCCGGCATTGAGCGCGTTGCGCTTGTCCGGACGGTTGATGGTGATCCAGAACGCCTGCCCGCGCTTTTCCAAGAGAACGCTGTTGTCGGTCATGTTTCCTGCCTGTTTCTTGCCCGTGGGCTGTTGTCAGCCGACATTTGCGGCAGGATCGGCGCCGACTGCAAGCAGGATTATGCGGCGGCGGACGCCTTCCTGATCCAGACCTTGTTGTCGTGGAACGCGGCGCCGCCGAGCGGCGCGACGGCTTCCGCGCCGGTCAGCATGTTGATGCCGCGCCCGCCGATGTGGGACTTGTTCGGATGGATCGACTCGGCAATCAGCACGCCGCGGCGAACGCCGTCGAACAGCTTTGCGGTCAGCGTCGTCTCGCCGCGCATGTTGCCGAGCGTCACCGCGTCGCCGTCGGCGATCGAGAGCGTAGCCGCATCGTCGGGATGAATCATCACGGTCGGTGCCCCCTCGCGGGCCTGCGACGACGGCGTTTCGTTGAAGCTGGTGTTGAGGAAGCTGCGCGACGGTGACGTCGCGAGCCGGAACGGATGCTGCGCGTCGGCCTCCTCGATGATGGTCCAGTGGTCGGGCAGCGAGGGCATCTTGTCCCATGCGCCCATCAGTCCGCCGGTCCCGACCGGCACCTTGCCCCAGTCGACCTTGAAGTGGAACTTCTTGTCGGAATGGGCAAAGCCATCGAGGTAATGCGAGGTGCGGAAATCAGGCTGCAGGTCGCGCCACAGCTCCGCCTCGAGCGCATCGATATCGCCATGCCCGCTCTTCTTCAGCGTCGCATCGATGAGCTGGCGCGCCGTCATGTCGAAGCCGGGATGCACGGCATTGAGGCGGCGGCCGAGCCCCTGCATCACCTCGTGATTGGAACGGCACTCGCCGGGCGGATCGATCAGCTTCGGGCCGACCGAGATGTGCTGATGGCCGCCGCCGTAGTAGAGGTCGTCGTGCTCCATGAACATCGTCGCCGGCAGCACGATATCGGCCATCTGCGCCGTTTCGGTCATGAACTGCTCGTGCACCGCGACGAACAGATCCTCGCGCGCGAAGCCCTGCCGCACCAGCGCCTGCTCGGGCGCCACCGTCATCGGATTGGTGTTCTGGATCAGCATCGCCTTCACCGGCCCGCCGCCGCGCAGCGCCTCGGCATCACCGGTCAGGATGCGGCCGATCTGCGACTGATCGAGCACGCGCGTTGCGGGATCGATCGCGTCGTGACCTTCGATGATCGACTCGTCGAAGCGCCAGATCCCGGCATTGTTGAAGAACGCGCCGCCGCCCTCATATTGCCAGGCGCCGGTCACCGCGGGAATGCAGGTCGCCGCGTGCATCTGCGCCGCACCGTTGCGGCTGCGGGTAAAACCGTAACCGAGACGGAAGAACGTGCGCTTGGTCGTCCCGACCAGCCGCGCGAACGCCTCGATCTCCTCGACCGGCACGCCCGAGATCACCGATGCCCATTCCGGCGTGCGCGTCTTGAGATGCGCCTCCAGCTCGTCGGGGCAATCGGTGTAGCGCGCGAGATAGTCGCGATCGGCCAATCCCTCGCGGAACAGCACGTGCATCACCGCACACGCGAAGGCGCCATCGGTGCCCGGCCGCAGCAGGATCTTGATGTCGGCCTGCTTCATGGTCTCGTTGTTGTAGACGTCGACCGCCGCGATCTTCGCACCGCGCTCCTTCCGCGCCCGCGATGCGTGCGTCATCACGTTGACCTGGGTGTTCACCGGATTGGTGCCCCAGATCACCACGAGATCGGAGACGCCCATCTCGCGAGGATCGACGCCGGCGATCTTGCCGGTTCCGGCGGCGAAGCCGATGCGCGCGATGGTTGCGCAGATCGTGCCGTAGAAGCGCGAATATTTCTTCACATGCGACAGACGGTTGAGACCGTCGCGCATCACGAGCCCCATCGTGCCCGCATAGTAATAAGGCCAGACCGACTCGGCGCCGAACTCGCGCTCGGCCGCATCGAAACGCGCCGCGATCTCGTCCAGCGCCTCGTCCCAGGAAATCCGTGCGAACTGGCCGGAGCCCTTCGGCCCGGTCCGGCGCAGCGGATGCATCAGCCGTTCGGCGTGATGAATCCGCTCGGCATAACGCGCGACCTTGGCGCAGACCACGCCGGCCGTGTAGGTCTGCTGCTTGGAGCCGCGCACCCTGCCGATCGAACGTCCGTCGATGACTTCAACGTCCAGCGCACATGCCGAGGGGCAGTCGTGCGGACAGGTGGAATGGCGGACGTCGACCTTGGCATGCTGGTTCATGGCCAAATTGGTAACATCAAACGCCCGCTCCGCCGAGGGGCATTATTGACCCGGTCCGGGCGAAATCCGGGCATATGCCATGCGTCAAACGCCGAAATGCCCGGCTATCGGCCTCGCTCGTTGGTCAAACGCGGAAGATGCGGGTGTAGCGCGCCTTGATCGATTCCCCTTCCCGCTCCACCGCCGCGGGGTCGTCCTTCATCGTTTTGACGTCCTTCAGCGGCTTGCGCCCGGGCTTCTCCTGGGCCTGGGCATGGACCGACCTGAGGCCGCCGATCTCGACATTGAGCTGCTGCCCCTCGCGCCCGAGCGCGAATGACTGAAACAGTCTGGCGGCATTCGGATGCGGACAGTCCTTGAAGATCCCGTTCGGGCCAACGATGATCGGTGACCCTTCGGTGGCGTAGACCGGCTCGACCGGGCGGCCCATCTCCTTCAACTGAAAGATGTTGTACTCGTTACCGTCGGCCATGACCGCACGCTCGCCGAGGTCGAGCTTCTTCGGCGGATCGGTCGAGGACTGCACCTGCATGATGTTCTGCTTGGCGAGCTGCTCGAAGAAGCTCCAGCCGAGATCGCGCTGCATCTGGTAGGTCGCGGTCATGATGGTGCCGCTATAGCCGGGATGCGCCTTCACGATCTTGCCCTTCCACTTGGGATCGAGCAGATCGGCAAAGCTCTTCGGCGCCTCCTCGGCTTTCACGAGATTGGTGTTGTAGGCGATGATCGACAGCCAGACCCGGAAGCTTGCGAACTGTCCGTCGGCATCGCGATGCTCGTCCGGATAATACTTCGCGACCTCCTCGGGAACGTAGGGCGCCAGAATGCCGTCGCGCTTCCACACGATGAAATGCGCGGCGTCGGAGGAATTGACGACGTCGACGGCGTGAATGTTGCTGGAATATTCCTGGCCGACCCGCTGGAACACGCGCTCCGCGCCGGTGCGTTCGACACGCACGGTAATGTAAGGGTATTTCGCCTCGAACGCCTTCGCCAGCTTCTCCGCGACCGGCAGATCGGTCGAGGTGTAATAGACGACCTCGCCCTCCTTCTTCGCCGCCTCGATCAGCGCCGGCGTCACCGGTTCCGCGGGTGGCGCGGCGGCCATCACGCGTGTTGAAAGGGCGGCCCCCGCCAGCACGGCGCTGGTGCCCTTCAGCATATCGCGACGCGATAGCCCAGGATGGTTCCTCATATGATTCCCCGCACGCGGTGGCGAAGTTGAATACACCATCCCTACGCCCTTATTCCGATGCGCGAAGACGGTAACTGTCGTCGACAGATGCTTCAGGTTGCAGCTAGAGTTCTGACCAAGAAAGAAGACTAAAGTTGGGGGAGACGATCAATGGCGGGATTTCGGTGCGCCTTTGTATTTGTCGCTGTTTTGCTGACCGTATCGATCTCAGTCTCGCACGCGGGCGCCGAGGACTACCCCGCACGGCCGGTCAGGATCATCGTTCCCTTCGGCCCCGGCGGTCCGGCCGATGTCGTTGCGCGGCAGATCGGCAGCATCCTGCAGGAAAACCTCGGCCAGCCCTTCGTGGTCGAGAACCGGACCGGCGCCGGCGGCGTGATCGGCACCCTCGAGGTCGCGAAGGCGCCGGCCGATGGCTACACGCTTCTGATGATGTCGAACACCCAGACCGCGAACGAATCACTGGTGCCGCAGCGCAAATACGAGCTGATGCGCGACCTGGCGCCGGTCGCGTCCCTGAACACGTCGGACCTCGTGATCGTGGTCCACCCCGCGGTGCCGGCGAAGACGCTGCTGGAATTCATCGCACTCGCAAAGGCGCAACCCGGAAAGCTGAACTACGCTTCGTCAGGCCAGGGCACGCCGTATCACATGGCCGGCGAATTGTTCAAAGCCATGGCCGGGATCGACGTCGTGCATGTGCCCTATCGCAACAGTGGTGAAGCGCGCAGCGGCGTCATCGGCGGCCAGGTTCAGATGATGATCGATGCCGTACCGGCGATGGCACCGAATGTTGCCGAGAACCAGGTGCGCGCGCTCGCGACGACCGGCAAGACCCGCTCCGCAGTGCTGCCTAACGTTCCAACAGTGACCGAGGCCGGCGTTGCCGGCTATGAGGCCACGATCTGGCTCGGCCTGATGGCACCAATGGGTACGCCGAAGCCGATCATCGACAAGCTCAACGCGGCCGTGAACGCTGCGATCAAGCGGCCTGAGGTCGAGAAGCTCTGGGCCGCGCAGGGCGCGGTGCCCATGACAATGACGCCGGACGAATTCGACAAATTCCTGCGCGCCGATATCGTGAAGTGGGCAGACGTCGTCAAGAGGCTGGACAAGCCTCAATAACCAAGCAATGCGGGTCCCCTGCCGATGGAACAATGCGCATGATGTTGAACATCCTGAGTGGCGGCGCGGCGCAAGGCCTGGTGCGCAGCCTTGCACCGGCGTTTGAAGCCGAAACCGGTCTCGGCATTGCCGGGGATTTTGGTGCGGTCGGCGCCATGGCCGACAAGCTCCGCGCGGGCGCTCCGACCGACATCGTCATCCTGACCGCCGCCTTGATCGCGAAGCTGGCCGACGAGGGGCTGGTTGTGCGCAGCTCGATCACCGACATCGGCCGGGTTGAAACCGCGCTTGCGGTCCGCGCGCGCGATCCGCTCGCAAAGGCGGACGATGCGGCCGGCCTGCGCGCAGCGCTGCTCGCGGCGGACGCGATCTTCGTGCCTGACACCAAGGCATCGACGGCCGGAATTCACGTCGCCAAGGTGCTGGCGCAACTCGGCATCGCTGATGTCGTCGCCGATCGGCTGAGAATCTTTCCGAACGGCGCGACGGCGATGCGGCATCTGGCGGAGTCGCGTGACCAGCGGCCGATCGGCTGCACACAATCGACCGAGATCATCAGCACCAAGGGCGTCGTGCTGTCGGGCACCCTGCCGGCAGGATGCGGGCTCGCGACCATGTACACGGCCGCCATCCCGGCGCGGGCATCGTCGGCATCGCAGGCGCAACGGCTGATCGCGCTGCTGACGTCGCCGGACGCATCCGAACTACGTAGTCAGGCTGGCTTTGTCTCCGGGCTGCCCCGGTAGCTAACGCGCCAACTGGGTGAGACCCGTCGGCGGTCCATCGACCGCAGTCCAGCCGCCGTCGACAAACAGCGTGCTGCCGCTGACATAGCTCGCCGCGTCCGATGCGAGGTAGGCGACGGCGGTGGCGACCTCGTCGGCGCTGCTCCAGCGATTGAACACGGTGTGGCCGGCATAGAGATTGTAGATGTCGGGCCGCTGCTTGAACGGGCCTGTCAGCGCGGTCTCGGCGATGCTTGGCGCGATCGCGTTGACGCGAACACCCGATCGCCCGACCTCGGACGCGAAGCCCTTAACCAGAAGACCGATCGCAGCCTTGGTCGAGCCATAGACCGCGAGCCCCGGCTCGATGGTCACGGCGCGCACCGAGGAGCAGGCAATCAGGCTGCCGCCGCGCTGCTCGACCATGATGCGGCCGAATGCCTGGAAGAACCAGACCGTGCCCTTGATGTTGAGATTGATGACGCGATCGAGATCCTCGTCGGTGTAATCGAGAATGGTCTTGCGGATATTCAGCCCCGGCGTCGTCACCGCGATGTCGATGCGCTGGAGTCCCGCCAGCGCCTTCGCGGCCAATGCCTCGACATCGGCGCGATCCGCCGCATCGCAACTGGCTGACGTTGCTGCCCGACCCTGCTGCCGGATTGCAGCAGCCGTCGCATCCGCGCCTTCCTGGGTTCGATCGGCACAGAGCACGCGCGCACCGAGTGAGGCCAGCGCCTCGGCCGATGATTTGCCGATCCCCGACGCTGCTCCCAGCACGACGGCAGTCTTGCCGGTGAGATCGAATAGCTTGCGGTAGTCGGTCATGTGACCTCCCGGGATACGAGTGACGCTCGTTTGCCTTCCATGGCGATTTCATATACTAATATATCAGTTTCGAGAGCAAGAATGCCCGACCGCGCGCCGAGAAAGTCCGAGTTCCGCAACCCCGCTGGCCACAGGCGGAGCGGCCGCCCTCGTACTGCGACTGCCGCCGCGCGCATCTATGCCGAGCTGCGCGCCGAACTCGTCTCGTTGCAGCGCAAGCCGGGTGACCCGATCCTCGAAGCCGAGATCGCGATGTCCTACGGCGTGAGCCGGACGCCCGTGCGCGAAGCCATCCTCCGCCTGTCGGATGAGGGCCTGGTGGAAATCTTCCCGCAATCCGGCATCTTCGTGTCGCGCATCCCGCTCGCGGCGCTGCCCGAGGCGATCATCGTCCGGAGGTCGCTGGAGGAAACCACGACCCGCATGGCCACTGAACGCGCGAGCAAGAGCCAGCTCCTTGGCTTGCATTCCATCCTCGCGCGCCAGCGTGAGGCCGATGCGGCCGGAGATCGCGAGGCGTTCCATCAGGCCGACGAGGCCTTTCATGCCGCCATCGCCGACATCGCGGGTTACCCGGGCATCTGGAGGCTGATCCTGCAGGTCAAGGTTCACGTCGATCGATTCCGGCGTCTCACGCTGCCGCAGCGCGGGCGAATGGCCGAAGTGATCGCCGAACACGAGGTCATCATGGCCGCGATCGATGCACGCGATGCGCCATCTGCGGCAAGCGCGATGGTCAAGCACCTGGACCGGCTGCTGGCCGACATCGGCACCACCAAACACAACAATCCGGAGTTTTTCGACCAGCTCAACTAGTCGAGCGATCCGGACCAAAAACTGCTGGAAGGAAACGCCATGGATCATGCACGCCGATCACAGCGCCGCGTTGCGGGGCTCAGCCGTCGCGATCTCATGCGGATGGGGGCCGGCCTCGGCGCGGTGGCAGCGACATCGCCGGCGCTGGCCCAGACGAAAGCCGTCTTCAAGGCATCCGACGTGCAGCCGCCGGGCTACCCGACCGTGGTGGCGACGGAAAATCTCGGCAAGAAGCTGGCGGCGGCGACCAATGGCCGGCTGTCGCTCCAGATGTTCCCCTCGATGCAGCTCGGCGGTGAGAAGGAAACCATCGAGCAGACCCAGATCGGCGCAATCCAGATGCTGCGCGTCAGCGCGGGCTCGATCGGTCCCATCGTCGACGACATCAACGTCGTCAACATGCCCTTCCTGTTCAAGAACATGGCGCATGCCGACCGGATGATGGACGGCCCGATCGGCCAGGAGCTGCTGGACAAGATCACCGCGAGCCCGAACGCCGGACTGGTCGCATTGTGCTGGATGAATTCCGGCGCGCGCAGCCTCTACAACACCAAGCACGCGATCAAGACCATCGCCGACATCAAGGGCCTCAAGTTTCGCGTCATCGGCAATCCGATCTTCATCGACATGATGAACGCGCTCGGCGGCAACGGCATCGCGATGGGTTACGACCAGGTGTTTAGCGCGTTGCAGACCGGCGTCATCGACGGCGCCGAGAACAATCCACCGAGCTACGTCTTCAGCAATCACTACACCGCAGCGAAGCACTTCTCGCTCACCGAGCACTTGATCGTTCCCGAATTGCTGGTGTTCTCGAAGCGGGCCTGGTCCGCGCTGACAGCCGATGACCAGACGCTGATCAGGAAGCTTGCCCGCGAGGCCCAGATGGAAGAGCGCGGGCTCTGGAACATCTACGAGCAGCAGGCGATGGAGAAAGCGAAAGCCGCCGGGTGCGAGATCATCGAGATTGCCGACAAGGCGCCCTTCCAGAGCGCGGTCAAGCCGGTATGGGATAAATACGGCCCGAAATACCAGGACATGATCGGACGGGTCCAGTCTGCCTGACGCGGCGCCGCACGGGAAATCGACATCCTACAGGACATGACATGGCCGGATCATATCGCCGCGCGATGGACTATCTGTACCTTGCCTGCGTCATCACGGGCTCTGCCGCGCTGATCCTGATTTCAGCAGTCATCCCCTGGGCGGTGTTCACCCGTTATGTGCTGAACAGCGCCGCGTCCTGGCCCGAACCACTCGCGGTCTTGCTCACCATCGTCGTGACGTTCATCGGTGCGGCCGCCGGATATCGGCTCAATCTGCATATGAACGTCGGCTATTTCGCCGGCAAGCTGCCCGATTCGCTCCGCAACCTCGTCGACCTCCTCGTCCAGCTGCTGATGGGGCTGATCGCGCTGTTCATGATGATCTGGGGCACTCGGCTGGTGGAGGTGACCTGGTACAACACGATCGCCGACTTCCCGTCGCTTTCGGTCGGCGTCACCTATCTTCCGATTCCGATCGGCGGCGCCTGCCTACTGCTGTTCATCATCGAACGAATTTTTCTCGGTGCGCCACCCGATCCGATCGGTGCGCATCGCGAAGCATCGATCGACTGACCGCGAGAAGCCGCCATGGACATCTCCATTCTGCTCACGACCATGCTGTTCTGCTTCCTGATCGGCATGCCGATCGCCTACTCGCTGGCGATGGCGGCCATCGTCGGCGCCTTGTGGATCGGCATTCCCCTCGAAGCGGTGATGCTGAAGATCTCCGACGGCGTCAGCAAGGTCGCGATGCTGACCATCCCGTTTTTCGTGCTGGCCGGCGCGATCATGGCCGAGGGCGGCATGGCTCGCCGCCTGGTCGCGTTTGCCGACGTGCTGGTTGGACTGACCCGTCTGCGCGGCGGCCTTTCGATCGTCAACGTGCTCGCGACGACCTTCCTGAGCGGCATCTCGGGATCGGCCGTCGCCGATACATCCGCGATCGGTTCGGTGATGATCCCGCAAATGGAAAAGAACGGCTATCCGCGGGTGTTCGCGACCAACCTGACGATCACCTCGTCGGTTCAGGCCCTGCTGGTGCCGCCGAGCCACAATGCGGTGCTCTATTCGCTTGCGACGGGCGGAACGATCTCGATCAGCGCCCTCTTCATGGCCGGCGTATTCCCGGGGCTGCTGCTCGGCTTTTCGCTGATCGTTTTGTGCCTCGCTGTCGCCTATCGCGAGAAGCACCCGCACGGCCAGACCGTTCCGGCCAAGGACGCGATACGCATTGCCATCGATGCGTCCTGGGGCCTCATCACGCTCGTGATCATCCTGGGCGGCATTCTGGGCGGCATCTTCACTGCAATCGAAGCCGGCGCAATCGCCTGCATCTGGGCCTTCTTCGTGACCATGTTCATCTATCGCGACTATCGCTGGCGCGATCTGCCGGTGCTGCTGCATCGCACGCTGCGCACCGTCGCAATGGTGATGACGCTGATCGCCTGCGCCTCCAGCGTCGGCTACATCATGGCGCTGACGCAGATGCCCGCCAAGATGACCGCGTTCTTCCTGTCGATATCAGATAACAAGTACGTCATCCTGCTCCTGATCAACGTGTTGCTGCTGGTGCTCGGCACACTCGTCGACATGGCACCGTCGATCCTGATCGCGACGCCGATCCTGCTGCCGGTCATGAAGAACTTCGGCGTCGACCCCGTGCATTTCGGCATGATCATGCTGCTCAATCTCGGCATCGGCCTGTGCCATCCGCCGGTCGGCGCGATCCTGTTCGTCGGCTGCGCGGTCGGCAAGGTCACGATCGAGCAGGTCATGCGCAAGATCTGGCCGTTCTACGCGGTGATGTTGTTCGTCCTGATGTGCGTGACGTATCTGCCGGAAATCTCGCTATGGCTGCCGCGACAGCTTCAAGTTCTGCACTGAGGGCAAGCGGCATCTTGCGCGCGCACGGCAAACGCGTCAGCATGATCCGCAGAAGCGCGCCTGCGCCAGCTCCGTCAAGAAAGGGCACCCGTCGTGAGGATCATCGACCTGAGCCGCGAGCTCTATCACCGCACACCGAGCTATCCCGGCCATCCGCCGATCATGCACGGGATGTGGAAGAACCACGAGGAAGCCCTGGCGGAGTCGCGAAACGTCTATGGCTTGGCATCGATGTTCATCTCGATGCCCGACCACGGAGGAACCCACATTGACGCGCCCCGGCATTTCGGCCCCAGCGGCATCCCGATCAATGAATATCCGCTGGAGAAGTGCATTGTGCCGGGCATCTGTCTCGACCTGCGCCACATTGCGCCGCGTGCCGAGATCACGCCGTCCGACCTCGATACGGCCGTGAAGGCCGCCGGACGGCCGATCCCAAAGGGCGGCACCGTGCTGCTCTGCACCGGCCATCACGCGCGAACCTTTCCGCGCAAGGAATATTCGACCGACAATGCCGGCGTGAATGTCGCGGCCACCGAGTGGCTGGCGAAACAAGGCATCGTTCATTTCGGCATCGACTCGATGCGGCCCGGTACCGACAGCGACGAGAACCTGCTGGTCCACAAAGCCTGCCTCGATCTCGACATCACCCATATCGAAAGCCTGTGCAATCTCGAAGCGCTGCTTGGCGAGGGGCAGTTCACCTTCATCGGCCTGCCCATGAAATGGCGCGACGGCACCGCGTCACCGATCCGCGCGATCGCGGTATTCGACCTCTAACGCACGATGCGGATGAGGGAGCTCCGATGACAGGAAGCAGATCCGCCCTTCCCTCGCGTCGTTCGGTCCTGAAGGCCGGTGGCGTGCTCGCGGTTGCCAACCTTACCGGAGGGGCCAAGGCCGCCGGCTATCCGGAACGCCCAACCAAGATCATCGTGCCGTTCGCGCCGGGCGGCCCGACCGATATCATGGCCCGCATCCTCGGCACCCATCTTGGCGAAGCGCTCGGCGGCACCATCGTGGTCGAGAACCGTCCCGGCGGCGGCGGCAATATCGGCATCGGCATCGCCGCGCATGCCGAGCCCGACGGCTATACCCTCCTGATCACGTCGAGTGCCTATGTCGTCAACCCGGGTCTTTACGCCAGGATCCCATACGATCCCGACAAGGATTTTGCGCCGATCGCCGAGCTTGGCACGTCGCCGAACGTGATCCTGGTCAATCCGAAGCTCGCCATCAATTCGATCGCCGACCTGGTCGCACGTGCCAAGGCCAACCCGGACGAGTTGAACTATGCGAGCCCAGGCCTCGGGACGACGCCGCATCTTGCCGGCGAGCTGTTCAAGATCATGGGCCGGATCCAGATGACGCATGTGCCATTCTCGGGCGCGGGTCCCGCCATCCAGGCGATCCTGAGCGGAACCACCCAGGTCGCATTCGCCGCGCTGCCGCCTGCGCATCCGCACATCGAGTCGGGCGCATTGAAAGCGCTCGCCGTCACCGGAACCCGTCGGTGGTTCGACTTGCAGGACGTGCCGACCATGATCGAGCTCGGCTACAAGGATTTCGTCTCCGACACCTTCCAGGGCTTCCTCGCACCCGCGAAAACGCCCTCCTCCGTCGTCGAATTGCTGTCGGCGAAATCGATCGAGATCCTGAAGCGGCCGAAGATCGCCGAGCAGCTGCGCAATGACGGCTTCGAGGTGCTTGCGAACGGCCCTGACGGCATGCGCAAGCGGATCGCGGACGAAGTTCCGAAATGGCGCGACATCATCGCAAAGGCCGGGATCAAGCCGGTTTAAGCAGATCAACATTGCGCGACACGCACAGCGTGTGATCTTGCGACCACTAGCCGGCATCCCTACGCTCGCCGCTCCATAACAAAAAGACAGGGAGGCGATCGTCATGACCACAAGGCGGGATTTCCTGAAAGCGGGAGCGAATGCGGCGGCGGGAATCGTGTTCTGCGGCTGCGGGATGGTCCACAACGCGAATGCGCAGCAATCGCGCCAGAAATTGCCGGTCACCGTCGACGGCAATCGCATCAAGACGATAGACATTCATTCGCATTGCCACTTCCGCGAGGCCGGCGCCCTGCTCGGCGCCGATGCCGGGAAATATCAACTGCCGCCGGTCAACGGCGCCGCGGAGGCCTTCGTCGAGATCGACAAACGCCTGGCCGCGATGGACGCGCAGGCCGTCGACATGGAGGTGCTCTCGATCAATCCGTTCTGGTATGACCGCGATCGCGATCTGGCCGGCAAGATCGTCAAAATCCAGAATGAAAAGCTCGCCGAACTCTGCGCCTCGAAGCCCGACCGCTTCGCAGCCTTCGCCTCGCTGACATTGCAGGCCCCGGACCTTGCGGTTCAGGAGCTCGAGACCGCGGTCAAGAAGCAGGGGCTGAAGGGTGCGGCGATCGGCGGTGTCGTCGACGGCGTCGAATTCTCCGATTCTAGGTTTCACCCCGTTTGGGCGAAGGCCGAGGAACTCGGTGTCCCCCTGTTCATCCATCCGCAGGGCGTGCCCGAGCTCGGCAAGCGGCTCTCCGGCAATGGCTGGCTCGGCAACACGATCGGCAATCCGCTCGAGACAACGATCGCGCTCTCGCATTTGATCTTCGAGGGCACGCTCGACCGATTCCCGGGATTGAAGATCATCGCCGCGCATGGCGGCGGCTACCTCCCATCCTATGCCGATCGCTCGGACCATCCCTGCCTGGTCGGACCCAAGGGATGCAATGCGGAGATCAAGCTGCAGAAGGCGCCGACGGAATACCTCAAGCAGATCTATTTCGACTCGCTGATCTTCACGCCCGAGGCGATCCGGCATCTCGCCGCCCAGGTCGGCGCCGGCCAGATCGTGCTGGGAAGCGACTATCCCTATCCATGGCAACTGGCGCCGGTCGATCACATCTTCGCCTGCGCGTCGCTGAGCGACGACGACAAGGCCAACATTCTCGGCCGGACCGCAGCAAGGCTGCTCGGTGTTGCCGCGTGAGGATGGCGGCGGACCGTTGGACGATATGAATCGTCGACGTGGCGCCTTGGTGCGCGACGTCGATCAATAGGCCTTCACCGTCCGGATCTCATTGCGCGGCTGGGCCGTTGGTGCCACCTGCGCGACGTTGGGCACTGGATCGGCGTAGACGGCTTCAGTCCCGGCGAACTCCGCCTGCGCCGCGTCCGATATCCATTGGACCGCGGCCGGGTGACTGACCAGCACTCCGATCAACGCAACGATCACCAGCACCGGCAAAGCGATCAGCTTGATACTGAAGCTCTCGTAGTTGCTCTCCGGATCTTGGTTGCTGTCTGGATCCTGCTGTCGGTTGTCGAACGAATCCTGCATGGATTCCTCCACCTTGCGGACGTGATCCACCAGGGGTCACTTACCGCAGGGCACGCAAGGCCGATGTGAATGGTTTCACAGGCTTTGTCCGGCTCACCGTATCGTGAAATGCGGGTCTGACCGGGGCAGCCGGAAGCGACTACTCGCCGTCGTCGGCGCCGGCGTCGACCAGCGCTTGCAGCGACTCCGGCTTCAGCACGACGATCGCGCCATGCTCGAGCCGGACCCAGCCGCGCGTGGCCCAGGCGCGGAGCTGCTTGTTGATGCTCTCGCGGGTCATGCCGACCATCTCGCTGATCTCCTGCTGGGTGATCGAGATGGTGCGCCCCTGGGGCTTGTGCTTGTCGCTGAGGCGCAGCAGCGCGCTCGCGAGGCGGCCGGGCAGATCCTGCAGGATCACCTGCTCGACCTGATCGCTGGTCCAGCGCAACCTCGCGCACAGCAGCTCGATGAACTTCATCGCCAGCGTCGGCTGGCTGCGCACGAACGGAATGAACTCGCGACGGTCGATGACGAACAGCTCGCAATTGGTGTTGGCGGTGGCGTCCGCCGTCCGCGACAGGCCGTCAAGCAGCGCGATCTCGCCGAAGATCTCTCCCGCCTCGATCAGGTTCAGGATCGCGTTGCGACCATCCGGCGACGAGATGCTGATCTTCACCGTGCCCGAGATCACCGCAATCAGGCTGGTGCCCGGATCGCCCTTGGAAAAGATCGTCGTGCCCCGCTTCAGCGTGGTGTGCTTGGCGTAGCGGCAGAGCTGATCGAATGCCTCGGGCTCGAGATCGGCGAAGTAAGGATGCTTGCGCAGCACCGACAGCTTGTTGTTCGTAAACGACGGTGCGCCGGCAGTTCGTTCTATGGGCGGCGCACCGGTCATCGTGATCCAGACTGATTGTGTTGCGTTCAATCGGCCGCCAGCAAAGCGGACACCGACAAAGCCATCGCTCAATGAAAGCAGAGAGGACTATAGCCCCGCCGGGGGCCTACAGCAACAAAGGTCCGGGCCGGCCAAAACGGATAGAGGGCATCCAAGGTACAATTTGGAATAAATTCGTGCCTATGCAACGCGCAATTGTAAGGTATCGGGCTGTCCGTGATCCGGAATATCCGGGCCGGCCACGCCCATCTCGCCTGGCGAAAACCCATCTGCGTGAGGGGTCAACGCCGCCAACTCACAGCAGCTTTCCGTCCGGCCCAAAGAACGGGTGCGGCCCGTCAAACTGACCGATCGGGACGTGGTGCGTGACCAACTGCCCAAAATCCTGGCCGGGAAACCATGTGTGCAAGTGGAACGCAGCCGGTTCCACCTTGAACGATGGTTCGCGGAGCTGCCCGAGATCGAGGTCGACCGCATGGTTCGGCGCCGGGCACAAGGTCACGGGAATCCCGGCAAAGGTCGTCAGCATGGCCCGGTGGACGTGCCCGCAGCCGATCAACCGCACCCGCGGATGACGCCTGACGATTGCGGCCAACTCGTCGGCATTGAAAAGGTCCTGCCGGTCCATATGCCAGATGCCGCCCTTGAAGGGCGGGTGATGCAGGAAAAGCAGCGCCGGCCGGTCAACTGCCGCCGCCAGCGCCGCGTCCAGCCATTGCAGCGTGGGCTCTTCGAGCATGCCGTGCGGCTTGCCGGCAACGCTTGAATCAAGCAGCAGCAGATCAACGCCATTGACCTCGATCTTCTGGTCGAGCGGTCCCGTTGCGCGAACATAGGGCGCGGCGGGAAACGCGGCGCGCATCCACTCACGCGAGTCGTGATTGCCGGGAACGCCGGCAAACGGGATGCGCAGCGGCGCGAGCAGTTGCTTGAGATAATCGTATTCCTCGACCGACGGCGTATCGACGAGGTCGCCCGAGATGACGACGAAATCGGGTGCCGGCTCGAATGCATTGAGCGCGGCCACACAGCGTTCGAGCGCCTTGGCGGTATCGACCCGGCCATAGGCCAACGCGCCCGGCGGCTTGATGTGGAGGTCGGATATCTGGGCGATGAGGACCGGTTTCGACGGCATCGATCAATCTCAGGGTTCGGAAGGCAGAAGACGAACAGCGTCGGCCGCGATCGAAAGCCCTATTCGATCACCGACTTTGGCTTGAATTGTGTTGGGCACGTCGACATTGAGCGGCTTGCTCGATGCGCCGCTCACGACAATGCGCTGCCGGTCGCCGATGAAACTGACGGAATCGACAATGCCCGAGAGCGGCCCTGCCCCGGCGTCCGTCACACGAATGGTTTCGGGACGGATCATCACGGTCGCATTCGCAGCCGTCGCGCTTCCCTCGATCGGCAGCCGTCCGCCGGGCAGCATCATGACGCCGCTCTCGATCGGAGCTTCGACGATGTTGGCCGCTCCGATGAATTCCGCCACGAAGCGATCCTTCGGCGCGAAATAGACCTCGCGCGGCGTGCCGATCTGCGCGATCGCACCTTTCCGCATCACGACAATCCGGTCGCCCAATTCCATCGCTTCGGCCTGATCGTGCGTGACATAGATCGCCGTGATTCCAAGCGCTCGCAACAGCCGGTTGAGCTCGCTCCGCAGCCGGTCCCGCAGGGCGGCGTCAAGAGCTGTCAGGGGCTCGTCGAGCAGCAATATTCCGGGCCGGATTGCGACGGCACGCGCCAATGCCACGCGCTGCCGCTGGCCGCCCGAAAGCTGGTCGATGCGGCGGTTCTCCAATCCCGTGATGTTGGTGAGCGCCACCAGCTCGGCGACGCGCGCGGCGCGTTCGCTCTTGGCAACGCCACGGATCTTCAGCCCGTAGGCGATATTGTCCGCCACCGTCATGTTGGGGAACAGGGCGTAAGACTGGAACACCATCCCGACATTGCGCCGCTCGATCGGGACCGTGGTCATGTCC
Source organism: Bradyrhizobium mercantei (assembly GCF_001982635.1). Taxonomy (GTDB): domain Bacteria; phylum Pseudomonadota; class Alphaproteobacteria; order Rhizobiales; family Xanthobacteraceae; genus Bradyrhizobium; species Bradyrhizobium mercantei. The sequence goes on from NZ_MKFI01000001.1 coordinate 1,428,941, forward strand.
TTGCCGTCAAACAGGACCCTGCCGCCGGCATCCGGCAATTCAAGGCCCGCGATGATGCGCAGCATCGTCGTCTTGCCGCAGCCGGATGGGCCAAGCAGCACCAGCGTCTCGCCGCGCGCGATGTCGAGCGTTGCGGGATCCAGCGCGCGCGTGCCGTCGGCAAAGGTTTTGCCGCAGGCCTCGATCCGAACCGCTGCACCGTGCCCCGCCGTACTCATCGCTTTTGATCCCTGTCGGCCAAGAGCTGCATCGCAACCAGCAGCGGAATGATCATCACGAAGAAGATCAGCGTGTAGGCCGAGGCCACCTCGAGCCGCATCGAGGCGTAGCTGTCGGCGAGCCCGATCGGCAATGTCTTCGTCAATGGCGTATGCAGCATCCAGGTCAGATTGAATTCGCCGAGCGAGAGCGTCACCACCATCAGCGCGCCGGCCAGAATTCCCGGCAGCGCATTGGGCACGATCACATCGCAGAAACGCCGCCACGGCGAGGCGCCCAGCGAGGCGGCGCCCTCGTCGAGCGTCCTGATGTCCACGGTGGCAAACACCGCCATCACCGACCGCACCATGAACGGCATGGTGAAGATCACGTGGCCGACCAGGATGAACAGCCAGGACCGGCGGAAATCGCCGAAGCTGCCATAGGCGAGCAACAGCGCCAGCGCGATCGCAAGCCCGGGGATCGCCAAAGGCAGCGTGATGATCTCCTCGACGATCCGGGCAAGCCGGCCTCCGCGGGTATGAAGGGCGTAGGCTGCGGGAACACCCGCAAGCAGCGTGACGGCGAGCGTCGCGAAGGCGATCACGAAGGAGAGCAGAATGGTGCCGGCATAGAGCTCCCAGACCTGCGCGACCCATTGCAGCGTCACGCCGGACTGGATGCCGCGGAAATAATTGACGGTGACGCCGGCGGAGATCGAAAGCCCTGCGGGCACCACCAGGAATGCCGCGACGAGCAGCGTGAAGACGAACTGGCTGGCGAAGATCAGGCGATCGCGCATGCTTTCACCCGGCCGCCGCGACGGCGCTGCCGCTGAACGTGCGGGCGAGCGCCAGGATGAGCCAGGTGATCAGGCCGAGCCCGACCGACAGCGCCGCGGACGTCGCGAAATTGGCGGCCAGCGTGAACTCGGTGTAGATCAGCATCGGCAGCACGTCGATGTTCGTCGCCAGCGTGAAGGCGGTACCGAAAGCGCCCATCGCAGTTGCAAACGCGATCGCGCCGGACGCGACGAATGCCGGCGCCAGCGCCGGCAGCACGACGTCACGCTGGACCGCCCAGGGGCTGGCGCCAAGCGAACGCGCGGCTTCCTCCAGACCGACATCGAGCTTCTGCACCGCCGCCATGATGGTGAGGATCACGCGCGGGATCGAGAAGTAGAGATAGCCCAGGAAGAGCCCGTAGATCGAATAGGCGAACACGAACTTCTCGCCGAAGATCCGGTTCGAAAGATCGCCGATCAGCCCTTGGCGCCCTGCCAGCAGGATGATCATGAAGCCGACCACCACGCCGGGAAACGCCAACGGAAAGGTCAGCATCGCGATCAGCACGGCCCGCCCGGGAAAGCGGTGCCGTTGCAGAAACATTCCGGCGATCGTCGCCACGATCAGGGTGACGATGGTGGTTGCCGCCGCCAGCAGCACGGTGTTGATCAGCGTCGCGCGATAGCGGCCTTCGGTCAGGATCGCGAGATATCCGGCGAGCCCGTGCGGCCCCTCGGCGCCAGCGACCACGAGGCGCGCCATCGGCAGCAGGAAGAATGCCGTGGTCACGACCGCAAGCGGCAGCAGGCAGAGCCAGACGAAGGATTTTTGCGACATCGGAAGAATGGTGCCCCAGCAAGGGGCACCATATTGCCTCAGCGAACCTCGGCGAGATAGCGGTCGACGAAGGCTTTTTGCACGTTTTCCATCTCGCCCCAGTCGACGCTCTTGGCGCGGGCGTAGTCGCTGTCGGGGAGGAATTTGCCCTTCACGGCAGCCGGCAGTTCGATCGGGCGGGCCGGCCGCAGATAGGCATTGGTCCAGATCGCCTGCCCCTTGTCGGACAAGAGATAGTCCATCACCTTCTTGGCCTTCTCCTTGTCGGGCGCGTTCTTCACGAGACCGACGACATAGGGAAACACCACCGACCCCTCGCAGGGAATCACGAACTCGAAGTTGCCCTTCTCCGAATATTTCGCGCGGTAGGCGTTGAAGTCGTAGTCGAACAGGATCGGCATCTCACCGGAGACGACGCGGGCATACGACGTCTGCTTGGGCACGATCGGATCGTTCTTGCGCAATTCCTTGAAGAAGGTGATCGCCGGATCGAAATTGGTGGGCGAGCCGCCCAGCGCCAGATTGACGGCAACCGCGCCGACATAGCCGACGGCCGCCGACGACGGATCGAGGTAGCCGACCATCCCCTTGTAGTCGGGCTTCAGGAGGTCCTTCCAGCAGGCCGGCACCGGCTTGCCGCCGAGCGCGTCCTTGTTCACGAACAGGCCGAGCGTTCCGGAGTGGATCGTGGTCCAGTAGCCATCGGGATCCTTGAGGCCGGCGGGGACCTGGTCCCAATGCGCCGGCTTGTAGGGCTCGAGCGCGTCCTGGGCCTTGGCCTTCATGCCGAAGGTGACGCCGAAATAGCCGATGTCGCCGACCGGATTGCTCTTCTCGGCCAGGATCTGGGCAAGCGCCTGGCCGGAATTCTTGTTGTCATGCGGGATGTCGTAGTTGAGGTCCGCCTTGATCGCCTTCAGCATCGAGGCCCAATCCGCCCATTCCGGCGGGCAATTGTAGCAGATCACGTCCGCCGCCCTGGCGGATTGCCACGGCGCGATCAGCGTCAGCGCCAGCAACGCTAGGACAAGGCGAACGGTCTTCATGGGAGGCTCCGGTCTGGGAGGATGCAATGCGGATTTCAACATCAACCGGGCGACCAAGTATAGGCCGCGTATGAAGGTTTTGCGACGCGCTTGCTGCCGTGCAGCAAATGCAGCGGCCCCCGACGCCAACGAGCGGATGCTCGCGAGGGCCGGTCGTTTCGCGCTAGGCTATCAACCAAGAGAGGAAGCGCCCATGTACCAGCCGCCCGGCGTCAAAACATCGCCCGATCTTCCCGTCCCCGACCTGATGAAAGCCTGGGTCCTTGGTGACCCCGACCAGCTCCAGCTCCGCGAAAAGCCGACGCCGGTGCCATCGCGTGCCGAGGTGCTGGTCCGCATCGATGCGGTTGCGATCTGCGCCACCGATCTCGAGATCATCCATGCCGGATCGCCGGCCAGCATTCAGGGCGGCGCGCCCTTCAACAAGAACTTCACGCCGGGGCACGAATACATGGGCACGGTTGCCGCGCTCGGCCCCGACGTCGACGAGTTCAGGATCGGCGAACGGGTCAGCGTCGAGATCCACGCCGGTTGCGGCCAATGCAAACGCTGCCGTCAGGGCATGTACACGTCCTGCCTCAACTATGGAAAGCCGGAAAAGGGTCACCGCGCCAACGGCTTTACGACTGACGGCGGATTCGCGGAATACGCGATCAACCACATCAACACGCTGGCGCGCGTACCGGACACCATGAGCGACGCTGAAGCGACGCTCGTGGTGACGGCCGGGACATCGATGTATGGCTTGACGGAGTTGGGGGGATTGGTGGCCGGCGAGAGTGTCGTGGTGATCGGCCCGGGGCCGATCGGACTTCTCGCAGTTGCTGTGGCCAAGGCGCTTGGCGCAAGCCCGGTCATCCTGACCGGAACGCGCAACAAGCGGCTGGCGATCGGCGGGGAGCTGGGGGCCGACCGCGTCATCAACATCAACGACGAAGACGCCGTCGAGGTCGTGAAGCAACTAACAGGGGGGATCGGTGCAGACTATGTCCTCGAATGTGCCGGCACCGAAGCGACACTCAACCAGGCCATTCACATGACCAATCGCGGCGGCAAGATCTGTCTGGCCGCCTTCCCTCATGAGGCCGCGACGCTGGACATCGCCCACCTCGTTCGAAACAACATCTACGCTTATGGGATCCGCGGCGAAGGCCGCAGCGCAACTCACCGCGCCATGGAATTGATGGCAGCCAAGCGGTTCGACGCCACCAGGATCCACACGCATACGTTTCCGCTGGGTGATCTGCCGACGGCACTCAGATATGCTCGGGACCGCGTCGATGACGCGATCAAGGTCGTTGTCACCAATCGCAGGGCCGACGCGATGATCGCGAGCGCCGCGGAATAGACGAGCGTCCCGTTCACACCGAACAATAGCGCTCCTTGATCTCGTCATCGGCCAGCAACGCTTGCGCCGACGCCTGGTGCACCACCGACCCCTGATCCAGCACGTAGGCTCGATCGGCGATACCAAGCGCGAGCTCAACGTTCTGCTCGACCAGCAGAACCGTCGTCCCCTGCGCCTTCATGCTGCGGAACAGCTCGAACATCTCGTCGACCAGCACCGGCATGATGCCCTCCGAGGGTTCATCCAGCATGATCAGGTCGGGCTTTGCGATCATCGCCCGCGCGATCGCCAGCATCTGCTGCTCCCCGCCGGACATCGTGACGGCCTCCTGGTCCATGCGCTCGGCCAATCGCGGGAAAATCACGGCGATTTCGTCGACCAGCTCGGCTTCCCGCTTCTTCTCCCTCGATGCGACCAGCCCGAGCCGCAGATTCTCCCGCACGGTCAGGCCCTGCACAATCCGCCGCTCCTCCGGCACGTAGGCCAGTCCCAACGCGAAGCGCACATGCGCCGGCTGGCGCAGCAGCTCCTCACCCTTGAAGGTGACCGAGCCGCGCGCCCGCCCCATCAGCCCCATGATCGACTTCAGCGTCGTCGTCTTGCCGGCCCCGTTGCGGCCGATCAGACAGACGATTTCGCCTTTCGTGACCTCGAGACTGATGTCCTGCAGCGCGTGGCTTGCGCCATACCAGGCATTGAGCTTGCTGATCTGCAGCATGCCGTCAGTGCTCCCGCTGGCCAAGATAGACCCGCTTCACCGCCTCGTTCTGCCGGACCTCCTGTGGCGTGCCCTCGGCCAGCAACTCTCCGTGGTGCAGCACGAGGATGCGATCGCTGATCCCGAGCACCAGCTTCATCTTGTGCTCGACCAGGATGACCGTTCGCTCTTTTGCAAGCTTCACGATCAGATCCATCATGGTTCGGGTTTCTTCCGGGCTCATGCCGGCCGTCGGCTCGTCCAGCAGCAGCAAACGCGGTTGGCTCGCAAGCGCCATGCCGATCTCCAGCGCCCGCTGCTCACCATGCGCCAACGTCTTGGCCGCGCGTTCCCGGGACTCCCACAGCCCGACCAGCGCCAGCAGTTCGTCCGCCCGCTCGACAAGTTCGGTCAACCGCGCACGTGGGCGCCAGATGTCGTATCGCGACACCAGGGCCTGCAGGCCGACCCGGATGTTCTCTCGCGTCGTGAGTTGGGGAAACACGCTGGTGATCTGAAACGATTTTGCGATCCCCATGTGCGCAAAGCGATGCTGCGGCAGGCCGGTGACATCCTTGCCCTCGAATTCAACACTGCCCTTTGTTGGAGGAAAGGCGCCGCACAGCAAATTGAAATAGGTGCTCTTTCCAGCCCCGTTCGGACCAATGATGGAGGTGATCGCTCCCCTGGAGAACTCGGCCGAGATATTGTTGAGCGCGACGAACTTCCCGAACGTCTTGCCGACGCCCCGGGTGCGCAGAATGATTTCTTTCGATTGGCCCTCTGCGGCGCTCATCGTCTGCTCCGCGCGATCAGCGTGCCCCAGATTCCGGCCGGGAAGAACAGCACACAAGCGATGAAGATGGCGCCTACGATCAGCTGCCAGTGAACCGTCCACACCGAGACCACGTTCTCCAGCACCAGGAACACCGCCGCGCCGATCATCGGCCCGAAGAACGTCCCCATGCCGCCCAGCAGAGCGATCATCACGACCAGGCCCGACGTCTCGTAGTGCAGTATCTCGATCGGAACGATCGACAGATGCAGGGCCTGCAACGCGCCCGCGAGGCCGCAGAAGCCGCCCGACAAGACGAAGGTCAGCAATCGGGTTTTGGTCACGTCATAGCCCGACGCGCGGGCACGCGTCTCGTTCTCGCGAACCGCTTCAATGACGGCGCCAAATGGCGAGGCGAGAATGCGCGACATCACGAAGAACGCGGCAATCACGAACGCCGCAATGACGTAGTACCGGATCATCGGATTGATGAAGTCGATCCGCAGGCCGAACAGATCGATGGTGCGGACGTTGATGCCGCGGAGGCCGTTTTCGCCGCCGGTCAGGTCGACCGCCTGATAGAACAGGTAATAGACACACTGCGACAGCGCCATGGTCACCATGGCGAAGTAGATGCCGCGGGTCCTGATCGCGAGCACGCCGATCAACAGCGCCATCAGCAGACCGCCCGCAACCCCGGCCGCGATCGCCGCATACCATGGCCAGCCGAAGTGCACGATGGCAATGCCACAGAGGTACGCACCCGTCCCGAACAGCGCCGCATGCCCAAAGGACAGGAGACCGAGATAGCCGAACACCAGGTTGAAGCCGAGGGCGTACAAGCCGTAGATCAGGATGTTCACGGCGAGCGCCGTGAACGGCATCACCAGCGGAAAGACCAGGATCACCGCGGCCACAATGCTGGCCCGGTGCCGCGTTGCGAACTCGTACCAGCTGACGGTCGCGGTGCGGGGCTCCTTGATGGATTCGGTGGCGTCGGTCATGGCCGGCTCAGCTCATCAATCCGGCGCGGCCGAAGAAGCCCTGGGGACGAACGATCAGGACGATCGCCATCAGGGCAAAGATCGAAACCTTGGCCATCTCGGGCGCAAACAGCGACGTCATGCTGACCACCACGCCGACCAGCAGCCCTGCCAGCACGGCGCCGCCGATCGACCCCATGCCTCCCACGACCGTCACCACGAAGGCCTCGGCGAGGATCGTGCCGCCCATCTCCGGGATGACGCCCTGGAGCGGGGCAGCCAACAGGCCGGCGAAGCCCGCGATCGCGGTACCTATCCCGAACACGATCAACCAGACCCGGGACACATCGACCCCGAGGACGCGGACGATCTGCGGGTCGCGCGCGCCGGCGCGAATGATGAGCCCGAAGCTGGTCTTCTCCAGGAACAGCCAAAGCGCCAGCAGCACGACGGCCGTCGCCCCGATCACGAACAGGCGGTAGAGCGGAAAGTATCCGACGCCGATGTTGACGGCGCCTTGAAGGACCTCCGGCGTATCGAAGGGATATCCGGTCTTGCCAAAGGCGATGCGTACGCATTCGACCATCACGTAGCTCAGCCCGAAGGTCAGCAGCAGCGGATAGTCGATGCCGCGGCCGTAAAGCGGCCGGATCAGCACGCGCTCGACGGCGAGGCCGAACAGGCCGATCAGGATCGGCACGGCGACCAGGCAGATCCAGAAATTGCCGCCGATCGAGATCAGATAGAGCCCGACATAGGCGCCGACCATGTAGAAGGCACCATGGGCGAAGTTGACGACGGTCAACATCCCGAAGATCAGCGAGAGCCCGATCGCAAACAGCACATAGATGGCGCCGAGCGCCAGCCCGGCGAACAATTGCAGCGCAATCAGGTCAAAGCTCAGGCCCGCCATTTGTCCTCCTGGATACGGCGCGCGCCGCCGAGGCACGCGCCGCCGCGCGAGTTCAAGCCTTGTGGCCGAGCGCTTCGCAGCTGCGCAGGTTCTTCTCGTTGGGTTCTTCGGTCGACAGAACCTCGAACACGTCGGACTCGTTCTTCATGTCCTTGGACTTCGACTTGATCACGAGCACCGATTGCACCGATTGGTGGTCGCATTTGCGATAGTATTGCGGGCCCTTGTAGTAGTCGTACTTCAGGGCTTCCAGCGCCGCGACGACCTTGTCGGTCTCCACGCTGCCGGCGCTCTTGACCGCCTCGAGCACGGTCCGAACACCGCCATAGCCGAGGGCACCGTAGTCGGTCGGCAACTTGCCGTCATACATCTTGCGGAACGCATCGTTGAACGCCTTGGTCGAGGCGAACTTGTCCTCGATACCCCAGTAGAACGAGCAGCCGCCGACGACACCCTCGAATGCCTGCGGACCCGCCGCGACGCGGCTGGCATGCGACAGCAGCGGTGCGATGATCTGGATGGACTTCTTGATGCCGAAGTCGGTGGCCTGTTTCAGCGCAATTTGCTGGTCGCGGCCGAAATTGCTGATGCAGAGAATATCGGGCTTCAGCGCCTGGAGACGGGGCAGCAGGGTGGAGAAGTCGGTCGTGCCCAGCGGATGACGGACGTCACCGAGGTTCTCGATGTTGAATTCCTTGCCGACCTCGAGGAAGCCGCGCACCATCTCGTGGCCGTAGGCGTAATCCGCCGTGAGGAATGCGACCTTCTTGCCGAACTTGGTGAAGGCGTAACGGCCGACCGCGCCCGACGTCATGTGCGGATTCAGCGCTTCGTGAAACGTGAACTTGCTAAAGTCCGCCGCCTCGTTGATGGCGTCGGACTGGCTGATCGAATTGAAGATGACGCCGCGTTCCTTGGTGACATTGTTGATCGCGAGCTGAACCGCAGCCGACAGACTGCCGACGACGAAATTCACCTTCTCCTTCTCGACCAGCTCCAGGGTCCGCGTCGCCGCCTCACCGGGATTGAGCTTGTCGTCCCGCACGACGAGTTCGGCCTTGCGGCCGTTGAGACCACCGGCATCATTGAACTGGGCGACGGCGAGTTGCCCCGCACGCACCTGATCCTGGGCCTCGGCGCCATACGGACCGGTCAAGGGAACGGGGAAGCCGATCTTGATCGGTGCTTCCTCCGCCCGCACCAGATTGATGCGGAAAGGCGAGACGGCAAGAACGGCGCCGGCACTTGCCGTCGTCAGCAGACGACGCCGCGATATCGATCCAGCTTTGGTGACCTTGTTCGTCATGACTATTCCTCCCCAAGAACTGTCTGTGCAGTGTCTGTGTTTTGCTTATCGTATTGTCTTTGCCCGGAACGTCTCCACCTCAGATTCGTCCCAAGGCCGTCAGGATAACCTGAGGCGTCAGCGGAATCTCGGTAATTATTGCGCCGAACGGCCGGAGCGCGTCGTTGACCGCGTTGGCAACCGCAGCCGCCGCACCGGCCGTCCCCGCCTCGCCCGCCCCTTTGGCTCCCAGCTCCGATTCCTGCGTCGGAGACACCACGTGGCCGATCTCGATGTCCGGCATCTCGCCCGACATCGGGACCAGATAGTCCGCCATGTTGGCGTTGGTCAGCTGACCGCGCTCGTCATAGATGCACTTCTCGAACAGCGCCGCGCCGAGCCCCTGCACGACTCCGCCCCGGATCTGCTCGTCGACCAGTTGCGGGTTGATGATGGTGCCGCAGTCTTCGACAACCCAATGCTTCAACAGCGTCACGAATCCGGTCTCTACATCGACCTCGAGCCACGAGGCCTGAATGCCGTTGGTGAACGCAAAGGGATACTGGCGCGGAACGAAATGTCGCGTCGCTATCAACTCGGCCTGAATGCCCGGCGGAAGGGTGTCCGGTCGAAAATAGACGATCCGCGCCAGCTCGTTCAGCTCGATGCGCGGCGTACCGTCGTCGGCGTTGACGATGCTGTTGTTGACGATATCGAGCCCGGCCGGCGTCGATTGCAGGATGGCTGCGGCGACATCCAGAATATTCCGGCGCAGAGCCTTGGCAGCCTGCAACGCGGCTTCGCCACCGATTCCGGCTCCGCGCGAGGCCCAGGTGCCGCCACCGTAGGGCGTATTGTCGGTGTCGCCCAGGATCACCCGGACCCGCTCCATCGAAACACCAAGCACGCTGCCGACGATCTGGGCCGTCAGCGATTCCGACCCTTGTCCCTGTTCCGTGATGCTGGTCTGGCAAATCACCGAGCCTTGCGCGTCGAGCCGAACCGCAACGCCATCCTGCGAGGAAATCTTCGCACCGCCGACCCCATAGAAAGCAGCGCTGGGGTTGGTCACCTCGATGAAGCTGGCGATTCCGATGCCTCGGTGGACGTTCCTGGCGCGCAAGGCCGCTTGCTCGGCACGCAACGCGTCGTAGTCCATCATCTGCAGCAGCTTGGCCAACGAGGCGTGATGCGAGAGCTGCTCGAACCTCATGCCCGAGGGGGATGCGCAGGGATAGGCATCGTCGGCGATCAAATTGCGCCGGCGGATTTCGACCGGGTCCATGCCGATCCTTGCTGCGGCAAGGTCGACCAGGCCTTCGGTGACCGAACAGGCGATCGGGTGCCCAACCGCCCGGTACTGGCACATGACGTTCTTGTTCTGGAACACGACCCGCGCCCGCGCCCGATAGTTCGGGGTGACATACGGACCACCAACCAGATTGACCACCTGATTGGCCTCAATGGCGCTGGTGCGCGGATACATCGAATAGGGACCGATCCCCGTGAGATCATCGATCTCGAAGGCCGTGATGGTGCCGTCGGGCCTGACGCCGATCCGCCCCCTGCATCGATGATCGCGGGCATGAATGTCCGTGTTGAAGCTCTCGACGCGGTCAGCCACGAATTTGACCGGACGCCGCAGCAGCTTGGACAGCGCGTAGGTCGCCATCTCGTCGGCGTAGATATGGACCTTGATGCCGAACGAGCCGCCGACGTCCTTGCAAACCACCCGGACCTGCGCCTCTCTCAATCCGAGATGCAGGGCTGCGATGTTCTGCACCATGTGGGGCGCCTGCGTGCCCTGATAGATCGTGAGCCGCGCCTCGGCCGCATTCCAGTCCGCGACGACGGCGCGCGGTTCAAGCGTCACGCCGGTGTGGCGCCCGAACACGAAATCGGCCTCGACGACATCTGACTCCGACAATGCGCGGTCGACGTCGCCGGCATCGAGCGTCCGTTCAAAGGCGAGATTGTCACCGAGCGAGGCGTGAATGACTGGGGTCGCGGGATCGAGCGCCGTGCACATGTCCGTGACCGCCTCGAGCTCCTCGTATTCGACGGCAATATGCTCCATGGCATCTTCAGCCGCAGCACGGCTGGTCGCGACGATCGCGGCAACAGCCTCACCCTGCCAGCAGACCCGGTCGACCGCGATCGCGTGCTGCGGCGCCGACTTCAATCCCTTCAGATGCGAGAGCACACCCACCCACGGCGTGATGACGGCCTCGAGCTCACGACCGGTGACGATGGAAATGACGCCGGACATGCGCTTCGCAGCGTCGGCATCGATCATCACGATTTTGGCGTGGGCATGCGGCGACCGCAGGAAGACCACGTGCGCCATCCGCGGCATTTCCAGGTCGCTGACATATTGCCCGCGCCCTTGCAGCAACCTGTCGAGGTTCGGTCGTGGCACCGTCTTGCCGATGTAGGAATTCGGGCGATCGAGCACCGAAAGCGTATCTGTCGCGCGGGTCTCGGTCATGCCGGCCGCTCCGCGCGCGTCCTGGCTGTCGCTTCGACAGCGTCCACGATGGCCTGATAGCCGGTGCAGCGGCAATAATTGCCGGACAGATGTTCGCGGATCGTTTGACGGTCGGGAACTAGCGTCTGCTTCAGTAGGTCCTGCGCCGTCATCAGCATCGCAGGCGTGCAATAGCCGCACTGCAACGCATTGCGTTCGCGAAATGCCGCCTGAAGATCGGCGATCTCACCGCTGTCCGACAGCCCCTCGATTGTCTCGACCGACGCGCCCTGCGCCTGGACCGTCAGCATCAGGCAGGAGCGAACGATCTCGCCATCGATCCGGACCGTACAGGCACCACAGACGCCGTGCTCGCAACCGACATGGGTTCCGGTCAGCTTGAGGTTTTCGCGGAGGAAATCAGCGAGATTGAGCCGCGGCAAGACAAGGGCATCGATGGGCTCGCCGTTGACCCGAAGCGAGACCGATACCGGAGCGCTCACGTAGCCGCTCCCGCTTCCAGCTCGGGCCTCGCGAGCAACGCGGCGACGCAGCGGCGGAGCAAGACTGCGGCGAGGTGTCGGCGCATCGCCGCGGTAGCCTGCTGGTCCTCCTGTGGGTCGAGTTCATCGGCCAGCGCTGTCGCCGCTTCTGCCAGCAATGCGGGCGTCACGGATGCATTGACCAGCTTGCCGGCCGCTGCTGCGAGCAGAGGCCGGTCACCAACCGCAAAGAAGCCGAGCCGAAGATCCGTGAATCCGCCGACAGCGACAACAGCACGCGCGGCGAGACCGACGATGGCGTAGTCACCATGCCGCCGCGCGTACTCCTGGAAGAAGAACGTCGAACCTTGGCCTGCGACCGGCAGCTCGATCGCGACGAGCAATTCATCCGGCGACAACGCGGTTTCGTAGATTCCCTTGAAAAATTCGGTCGCAGCGATCCGGCGCTCGCCGGCCGGGCCGCGAATAACGACCGTTGCGTCAAGTGCGACAACGCAGGGCGGCAGTTCGGACGCCGGATCTGCATGCGCCAGGCTACCGCCAATCGTTCCGCGATTGCGAATGGCGGGATGAGCAACGTGGGCAACGGCATCCCGCAGCAGCGGCGCGTGCAGCGCAATCTCCGGCGATCTGAGCATGTCGACATGCCGGGTCAGCGCACCGACCACCAGCACGTTTCCCCTTACCGCGATCCCGCGCAACTCGGCGAGGCCGCCGATATCGACCAGAATGTCCGGGGACAGGAGCCGCAGGTTCATCGCCGGCATCAGGCTCTGGCCACCCGACAGAACCTTCGCCCTGTCGCCATGCGCGGCAAGCAACTCCAGCGCGTTCACGACGCTGGTCGCGCGGGCATAGGCGAAAGCCGCAGCTTTCATGTGGGCGTGGCCTCCCGGCCCAATTTTGGTTTGCCCGATTAGAGGGCCGCCCTGTTCAAAGGTCAAGCTTGTTTATCGAGTGATTATTTGCGCGGCAGGGCTTGTCTTCGCCCTGGGAAGGACGCAGGTTTCCCGCCAACTAAAGTTCAACGCGCAGGGAGGCGGATCTTGAAGCTCGGATTCTTTACGATGCCGATCCACCCCCTCGAGAAGGATTGGCGGCAATCGCTTCGGGAAGATCGTGAGGCCTTCCTGCTCGCGGATGAGCTTGGATTCACCGAAGCGTATGTCGGCGAGCATGTCACCGACAAAGCCGAGAACATCACCTCCAGCATCGCCTTCATCGCTTGGCTCGCAGCCGCAACCAAGCAGATCAAGCTGGGAACCGGCACCATCAACATGCCGAACACCCATCCGGCAGCGGTCGCGGCATCCGTCGCCATGCTTGATCACATGCTCGATGGCCGCTTCATACTTGGAATAAGCCCGGGCGGATTGCTGTCCGACGCCGAGGTTTTCGGCAATCTTGATGCCGACCGCAATGCCATGTTCCTCGAGGCGATCAACCAGGTCCTCGATATCTGGGCCGGCAAGGCGCCCTATGATTTGCAAGGCAAATACTGGAACGTCTCGGTCAAGCGAACGCTGATCGAGGACATCGGCCAAGGGATCGTAGCGCGCCCTTTGCAGGCCCCCCACCCGCCGATCGTGGTCACTGCGGTCGCACCGTTCTCAAAGGGCGTCACCGAGGCCGCGGCACGCGGCTGGGATCCGATCTCGGCAAACTTCCTGATGCCGGCCTGGGTGAAGAGCCACTGGCCCAAATATGTCGAGGGGTGCGAGCGCGTGAACCGGGTGGCCGACCCTGCCAATTGGCGCGTCGCCAAGAGCGTGTTCGTGGCAAACGACGCAGCAACCGCGAAGGCCTATGCCACGTCACCCGACAGTCCCTATGTGTATTATTATCACCAGCTGTTCACGAAGCTGAAGCGCGGCGGCCGGCTCGAATTGTTCAAGACACGGCGTGACCAGCCCGACGCCGAGGTCACTCTGGAGACGATCTGCGACAAGTTGATCATCTACGGTACGCCCGACAGCGTGGCCGATCAGTTGTTGGCGTTCCAGGAAGAGACCGGCACCTTCGGAACCTTGCTCTATGCCGGCAAGGACTGGAAGGATCGTGAACTTGGCCGTCAATCGATGATCCTGATGGCCGAGAAGGTCTTGCCGCGCGTCAATGCTGCCGGCGCAAGGTCATTGGCGTGATCTAGGGAGTTTCGACATGGCTTTCACTGATCGCATTCCGTACCAGGCGCTAGTCGACCGGCCCAGACTGACATTGCCGGATGGCAAGAAGCTTGCCGTCTGGGTCATCCTCAACGTCGAGGAATGGCGCATTGGGAATGCAATGCCGCGTACCGTGCTGAGCCCACCGATGGGCCAGCCCCTGTTGCCCGACGTGCCCAACTGGTCGTGGCACGAATACGGCATGCGCGCCGGTTTCTGGCGGCAATTCAAAGCCCTCACCGACCGCAAGATACCGGTGACGCTCGCCGCAAATGCCAACGTCTGCAACAGCTATCCGCGCGTGGCGTCAGCAGCGCTTGAGGCGGGCTTCGAGTTCATGGGACATGGGTTTGTCCAGGGACCGATGCACAAGGTCGAGAACCAGGCGGATGCAATCAAGCGTACGGTCGACACCATCGCCGGATTTACCGGGAAGCCACCGCGATCATGGGAAAGCCCGGGCCTGACCGAGACCGAAGAAACGCTCGATCTCCTGCGCCTCAACGGGATCGAATACGTGGCCGACTGGGTGATCGACGATCTTCCCCAGGACATCGCCACGCCGCACGGAACCGTGACCACGATTCCCTATTCCGTGGAGACCAATGACATTGTCATTCACGCGCTGCAGCATCTCCCGTCGGAACATTTCCTGACGCGCTGCACCGACCAATTCGATCGGCTATACCTCGAAGGCGCGGAGAACGCGCGGGTCATGGCGATCTCGGTGCATCCCTACATCACGGGGGTGCCGCATCGAATCAAGTACCTGGAGGCCTTGCTCGATTACGTCATCGGCCATGACGGCGTGGCAATGATGACAGCGAGCGAGATCGGAGATTGGTATCGGGATCAGACGGCGACCAAGTAGGGCAGCTCAGCCGGCGACCTTGACCGGCGCCCGCCGACGATCGGTCGCGCTCTCCGCCATCCTCTCAAATCCCGCGAGGAAGATATCCAGCGCATCGCTGATCATCTGCGCCTTGTCCTCCAGGACGGGCGCCTCGTAGATGTACTTGCGTACGCCATAATAGAAGATGCCGCCGTGAAACACCCATGCCAGCTCCAGCTCCGCGGCGCTGGGCCTGCTCTGCGTCGCCAGGCCGGCATCGTGGCGGCATTCCCTGAGAATACGGGTCAGGATCTTGTCCTTGACCATGCCGACATACCAACGATTGATATCGAGGCCCTTCAGACCCGAGTAGAGATAGATCCTCAGCCATTTTCGGTTGAAGATCGCATCGGTATAGACCTCGTAAAATTCCTGAAGCCGAACGCGGAGCGGACGCGAGCGATCCGACAGCAACTTCTCCCAGCCGATTTCAAGGGGTTCGAGATATACCTTGCGGTAGACCTCTTTGATGAGATCATCCTTGCTCGGGAAGTAGCGGTAAAGCAACGGCTGCGTCACACCGAGCTTGCGAGCGAGGGCACGCGTGCCGCCGCCAAATCCCTCCTCCGCAAACAGCTCGGTCGCCTTGGTGACGAATTCACTGCGACGGTCGTCAGCCGATAGTCGCTTCTGTTTGGCACGAGCTCGCTTGACGGGCGCCTTTCGATTCATGATGCCTTGCCACCATCATCAGCCAGGAACCGGCCAAAACCGCCCCGCGCGAATAGCAGCGGGTTGCTTCGATTGTAGGCGTAGGCTTCCACCGCCCCCAGAAAAATGACGTGATCGCCGCCGTAGTAGCGATTGGCGGCGCGGCATTGGAAATTTGCGACCACGTCGGCAAGCACAGGAGCATTGCCGAGGCCTGGTGTCCAACTCACACCCGCGAACTTGTCACCCGACGATCTGGCAAACTGCATCGCCAGCGTCTGCTGCGTGGCATCCAGAACGTTGACCGTGAAATGGCTGGCATTCTGGAAGATCGGCAGCCCCTGCGAAAACGTCCCCAGGCTCCATAGCACCAGCGGGGGATTGAGCGACACGGACGCGAAGGAATTACAAGTAATTCCGTACGGCCGTCCGTCGGCCGACATCGCCGTGACGATCGTTACACCGGTCGCGAAGGTCCCGAGCGCATTGCGGAAGTCACGAGGATCGATCGTCGAACTGTCGCTTGCGAGCTCACTGGCCGGATCCGGCGGATGTTTGGGCGAGTCAGACATCCTGCTCACCTCAAAGCGTCAGGTTTTCGGACGGCAGCCCAAGGGCCACCCGCCCGTAATTGGTGCCTGCCGCATCGAAATTGAAGGCGAGATGCGAGTTCACCGCGTGTGCATCGCGGAATTGGCGCTGCAACGCTCCCGAGGTGAAAAGGCTGCGCGCCCCGCTCGCCGCAAACAGAAGGGACACGGCTTCAGTGCACAGATTGACCGCGAACGCGCCATCGCGCCGGAGCTTCGTCTTCGCAGCAATGCTCGGGATATCGCCACGCCGGACTTCCGCAAGCACTTCAACGCAATTCGTGCGCATGATCAGCCGCGCGGCGTCTATCTTCGCGGATGCCTCAGCGATCTTGATCTGCGTGCTTTGCAGGTCGCCTATCTTGGCGCGGTTATATGTCGAGGCGCGGTGCCGCGCGATCTCGACATAATCGTCAAGGCAAGCCTGGGCATTTCCCAGTCCGACTCCAGACAGTACGTAGGGAAACAACGAAAATACCGGAAGCATGTACAGCGCATTCGGATTGACGACACTTCCAGGCGTCGCGCCACCCGCAAGATCGCTGACGGCAACTGTCATATGGTCGGGAACGAATGCATCGGTTACCCGCACATCGTTCGATCCCGTTCCGCGTAGACCGGCCGCATTCCAGGTGTCGTCAATACTGTAGTCCCGCCTGTTCAACAGGAACAGCCGATACTCGACACCATCGGCCTCATCATCCGTGGCGACCACGCTCGCGAGCATGTTCCATCCACAGGCCTCCACTCCGGACGAGAATGGCCAATGACCACTCAGCACATATCCGCCGCTTGCCTTTCTGGCGCGACCGGCCGGGAAAACGAAGGAGGACGCGATCAGCGTATCCGGATTTTCGCCCCACACCGCGTTCTGCGCCTCGGGCGCGAACATACCCAGCATCCAGTGGTGACTTGCAAGGTTTGCAAAATTCCAAGACACCGAGGCGTCGCCCTGCCCAAGGGCGTCGGCACAATCGACCAGCGCGACATAGTCGAGCTCGCTGCCCCCGACCCGCTTGGGCTGCAGGATCCGGAAGAGACCGCTATCTCGCAGATCGCGCTCTGTCTCCGGTGGCAAGCGGCGCAGTTCTTCGGTCCGCGACGCGCGTTCACGCAGGGCCGGCACGAGCGCCTTGGCTCGCGCGACCATGACCGAATAGCGATCCATATCCGGGCTTTGCGGCACGTTCGCGTCGAGCCCGCGGCCAACCTTAACCATGGTCTCTTCCCTTGTTCGACCTCCAACATTTCGCACGACCCGGCCGATCGGCTCAGTTTATCGAGCGATCACCAGAGATCAAGATGCGCCACGAAGCCCGGTGGCCAATCGACCACCGGGCGGCTCTAGGTCGTCAAACTGCCGGCGGCCGTCCAATCCACCTCGCAGGATCTAAACAAGTTCCTTCCGCCAATACAGCGTGTGCTGCCATGCCCACGGCGACGCAGGTTCGAAGAGCCTGTATCCTTGGCGAATAAAGTTGTTGGCCGAGAAACGATTATCGGTCGTATCCGACACGATCACCTTCCAGCCGGCCCGCCGTGCTCGCGCTTCCAGCGCCCGAGTAAGCCGCACTTGCAGGCCGTGGCCGCAGTGCGGCATCACGACCCCAACGCGGCACAGATATCCGGCGTTGGCAACATGGGTTGATGGAACGACACCCGCGAATCCGATGGGCTTCAGCCCACGGAAAGCGATCCACCAGTACCCATGCTCGAAGTCGGGCACACGAGTCCCATCGCAGAAGGTCAGCTGATGAAGCTCGGCGAGCGCATCCGTAACCTCTTCGTCCTGCGGATCAACCTCGCGTATCCTGTACATTCTTCGCACCTCGATATGCCATTGTCCGCCAAAGTACTTGGCTCTTCAGTCTGGAGGGAGTTGCGCTCACCTCTCCCGGAGTACTGATCATTTTCCAAGCGTTGCCTTGATACCTAGCCAGATGGCGCCGACGAATCCGGTAGCGATCACGGTGATAACTGCCTTGAATGTGTAACTTTGCGCCTGCTCTACGCTCTTTCGCCAGCGCCGCAGGTGCTGGAAGTCCGCGCGTAATTCTCGTTGGTCACCCTCTTCAAAACCGAATGACGTCAAGACAGTCGCAATGGTCTTGACCACCACGGCGTCGATGTCGCTTCGGCGCACCCGGTCTTGTTCAATCAGCGTTTCCATCACAATTGCTTTGATATCGGCTTCATGCATCGGATCACCGTCGTATGATGCGGGCGACATTCTCGAACGTTCGCTTTCCGAAATAGAATCCCATGATCATACCGGCCCAGGTGCTTACATCTCCCGCGAGTTGCGGTGTCATCCCAAGACCGAGAACTTTGTCCCAGACGACGCACTTTCCCGAGCCTCGACCGCCAAACGCCCCCTTATAACGCGCCGGCTGAAGCAACGGCTCGAACACTTTAGCGGTTGGAATTTTCAGGATCGACAAGGTTGCTCCCGATAGGCAAAGCGGCTTGCGCGCCAGCGCCGGTGCCTCGGCCGATCGCGTCTCGTAAAGTGGTTGCGACGATGTCGCTGATCCCTGCGAAAACTGTCCGCCGGTACCGAACCGGCCGAAAGCGCCAGCCCCGCTTAGCGCAGGATTGAAATAGTCATAGCGCGGATCGCGCCCCGGCCTCGCGCGGCAACAACCCGCTTGAAGGAGACGCCGGATGATTGCGCGAGTTCAGCGGATCATTATCTTTTCCCAAGAAGCAGGATCGGCATCATAGAGTGCCTGTGCTTGAGCGTGGTCGAGAAGGCCGCGAAATTCTCTCTGTATCCGATCAACAAAGGTCTCATCACGATTATGCGGCGAGGGCCATCCTGCAAAATCGTTGCGTGCAGCTCAGATGGCTGCAGACCTGGCCCCACCTGGGCTCGTCCGCGATCGCGTCCGTGCTGAGGAGTAGAGCGTCAAGAACACATCGACCTGGACGCAGTTCAGTGAATGAAGAACAGAATCACCATAAGCCCCGCACAAAAAACCAGGAGCCCGACCAGGGTGGCCAGAGTGGCTTCGATCTCCAGACGGCCGTCTTCGCAATATCGATAGCCAAGCCAGTTGAACTTCTAAGAAGCCAGGACTTGCGCTCGGACACGCAATGATAGATATCATCCCGGACTACGCGCTGGTAGAGCGATTCTGGCGAGCAATCACGCGATAGCGCAAGCGGCCCCGATAGCGGTCTGGGTTCTCGATGATGTGATTGAACGTGTCGGAAGGTTCCTCGACGAAGCGGCTTTAGCGATCCGCCGAATGGGACGGACTTCGGCCGCAGCTTTCAAGTATCCTCGCCCTCAATTTCCTGTGGCTCAACGATAATTCTCTCGATGCGGTGCACAAGCTCGAGCGCCCCATCACCATTCTCGATCGCCTGCGGAGCTTTGCCCCAGCCGCGATCGAGGATGGCATTGGCGGCGGACACGCGAGCAGCCGGTGTAGCGCTGGTCGATCGCATCACGCCGACCAACACGTTGATCGCGCTTCGCGTATGACTCCTTGCAAGTGACCGAATTTGCGTAATCGTCTTCGCCACCTCACTTCTCCTGCCAATCGGACGGGAGGTATTCGCTCGGAGCCGTGTCCGCGTGATCCGGTTCGGGATCGGGCAACGCCGAGTGAAATGCGATCGTGGGAAAGTCCGTCTGCTCGCGATCCCTGCGCGGGCGCGGAATGAACTGGATGATCTCGGCGCTCATGCGAACTCCGACAGGGCGATGGCAACCAAGCCCGCGAGCGCGAGCAATATCAGGTAGGCGGTCATAAGAACCTCGTTGATCGGCCGACAGCGCGCGAGACGGCCATAGAATGAAATGTGCGGCAGATCGCGCAGCGGGGGCGACCTTTGGGGCGCGAACCTTATCCCTGACGAGTGGGGCCGCGGGCGGCGCCGGCTTTCGCCGCGCCGCAGGACCGGCGCGTTCGCGCGCACCGGCCAATTCGTACTGTTTCAACAGGTTCGGACGGCGGCGCGCTGACGACGCTCAGGCGACGGGCTGGGAGGATGTGACGTCGTGACGTTGCGGCCGCCGTCCGATTGGTGAAACGGCAAAGAAAAAGCCCGCCGCGGATTGCTCCGCGCGGGATCAACAATTTCTGATTTTCCGATTATGCCCCTGAGTTGCCCGACGAGTCAACCCGTTTTTGCGAACCGAAGTCGGCGTCCGTGATCTCGGCAGATCAGTTCGCGAGGCCCTTACGAAAGAGCCGAGATAACAGCACAAATTCCAGACCCTGCCCGGCATTCATCGCAACGGCAGTCATTGCAGTATAGGTAGCCATAGAAAGAAATGTGCGGCAGATCGCGCAGCGGGCGGCGATCTTTTGGGGCGAGAACCTTATCCCTGGACGAACGGGGCCGCGGGCGGCGCCGGCTTTCGCCGCGCCGCAGGACCGGCGCGTTCGCGCGCGCCGGTCAATTCGTACCCGCTTCAAAAGGGTTCGGACGGCAGCGCGCTGACGACGCTCAGGCGCGGGCTGGGAGGATGTGGCGTCGTGACGTTGCGGCCGCCGTCCGATTGGTGAAACGGCAAACAAAAAGCCCGCCGCGGATTGCTCCGCGCGGGCTCAACAATTTCTGATTTTCAGATTATGCCCCTGAGTTGCCCGACGAGTCAAACCCTTTTTGCAAGCTGAACGCGATCGGTAAAATGTGATGCGTCAGCTTCGACGGTGAGAAACCGCCTTGATCGAAAGTCCGAGTCTGATCGGAAATCGCAACACGAGCCGGCGCTGATCGCCTTATGCTTGTTGCGATGATGTCAGTGTGCCGCTGAGTTGCCCGACGCGTCAAGGGGACCAAGCAGCTTGCAACTTGGACCGACATCAGGACAGTTTTGGCCCGCGTCGATCGACCCGCGCCGCAGTTCGATTGCAAGGAGGAAGCGTCGATGTATTTCGTTGCTGCCGTGCTCGCGGTCCTGTCCGGCCTGTTCTATGCAGCGGGCCATCATCAGATCGGTTCGCTCGGTACCACCATGTGCCAGTATGGCGGCCTCTTCTGCGACAGCCCGGTGCTGGTTCTCGTCGGTGCGGGGTTCGCCGCGGCGTGGGGCATGCTCGTCAGCGTGCGCTGATCATCCCGCGCGAACGCCCGCATCTACTGCGGCGGGATCGGATTTGCCGGTTGAGCGGGCTTGGGGCCAGGTGGAGCAGGCTCAATCGGCGCCTTGGGCTCGGTTGGCATCACCTTCGCGCCGGCCGCACGCGCCGCCTCGCCAGTCGTTGAATAATTGGCGGAAGCGGCCGGCTGCACCTTCGGCTTGCTCCACGGACCGTGGTCGACGACCAGCATGCCCAGCACGCCGAGGATCGCAACCACTGCCGCAACCAGCAGCGGCGTGCCACCATGCCGATTTCGATGCTTGACCGAACCGCCTTCGGTCATGCCGTGCGCCTGCATTGTCATTGGTCGTCTCCTCCACCGAGACAAGCCGCGAGCCGCGCGCAGGTTTCCTGTTCCCCGATATGAAAGCGAGGCATCTCGGTGGAACCAATCCACAGCTACCGAATTTCCACGATATGCGGTCGCTACCGGCCGTTCAAAGCATCCCCGGATTGCCAAAGGTGACGGCACCTGGGCTTCAGTGAAACCGCGGCACGGCACATGAGCTCCGAAACACCCGAGTCTCCGCTTCAACCCACGCTCGGTGAGCGAGCGATCGACACCGCGACGGACGTTTCTCGCACCATCACGGAGGTGTCGGACGGACTTCGCGCGGCCGCCGATCGCCTCAGCGAGGCCGTCGCAAGCTCGCGCCGGCCGGGCGGAGCCCTCGCCACCGTAAGCGCGGTCACGCGGGAAGCCCCGCTCGCAAGTCTGTTCGTCGCGTTTCTGCTCGGCGTTGCCGTCGCGCGCCGGCGCTAGACGTCGATGCGCCGCGAATGCCGTTCTAGAACTTGCCCTTTGTGGCGTCCTTGGTCGCGGACATCACGCTTCCGCTGATCTGCCGCATGTGCTCGCCGGCGTTGGTGAACTGGCTGCGCAGGAATTCCGACTGGATCCGCATCGCCTCCTGCAGATCGGTCGCGTGCACGAGCTTGCGGGCATGCTCGAAGGCCGCCTTCATGTTCTGCTCGGTGAACGACAGCGCCTGTTTGGAAATTTCGGTACCGGTGCCCGGCATCGCCGTCATCGACTTGCTGGCGGCATCAAAGAACAGGCTGAAGGCCTGTTCGGCCTGGTCGATGGTTTTCTCCGCGAGATCGCGCAACTCGGCGGGAACTTCAAGCTTCGGCTCAATCATGATCGCGCCCCCTGAAATAAGTGTCCGGCACGTTAGCATAGAATGTGACGGCGTCAGCGCCGTATCGCGACCCATGCCAGGCCATGCCCGTTCGGCAGCCAAGGAAAAATTGCCTAGTCACGGCCGGACGGGGCCGCCGGCCGATTCCAATCATGTCAGCACTGTGGCATAGTGATTCGGCTTTCTTCGTTGGTCGCGTTCGCGTCTCTGGGGAATAAGGGGATCCGATGCTGCGCGCCGTTCGTCCAACACCGACCTGCACACGATTCAAGACCAGCATAGAAATGCCGTGCATGAAGTGCGGCACGCAAATGCGGCTCGCCTTGATCGAGCCGCGCGACCAAGTCTACGATGTGCTGACCTATCAGTGCACGCCCTGCAATGCCGGCGAAAGCTTCCTGAACGCGCGCTAGGTTGCCGCCCGTTCAGTCGCTCAGCACGGCGGCCCCCGCCTCCGTCAACGCAGGCGCGTCGTCATGCAATTCGACCAGACCGAGCTCGGTGAGGATGCGCAGATCGTCGTCGCTGACCGGTGACAATTTGAGCCTGCCGGCCTGGATATCGCGAAGGGTCCAGCGCAAGCCGATAGCGCGTTCAAGCGGGAATTCAGCGAATGGGTTGTCTGCCATTCGCCTCGACTAGTGCCGCATTTGGATCAGACTTAGTCTCTGCCGCGGCGGCTTCATGGACATCACAGATTGATGGCATGATGACGCGATCAGGTGCCCAGCACCTTGATCCCGTCATCGCTCCATGCGTCCCGCGCCGCCGCTCAGTAGCGGTAGGGGTCGATATCGAGCAGCGGGAATGCGCTGAACACGCTCGGCAGGTTGGTCGGCATCGCCGGATGCAGATAGGACTTGTCCAGTTCGGCGAAGCTGGTGACACCGAGCAGCCCGAGGCAGCGGATCACCTCATCCTCCAGCAATTCAAGCATCCGGACGATGCCTGCCTCGCCGGCCGCAGCGAGCGCCCAGCATTGCAGACGGCCGATCCCGACAAGGTCGGCCCCCGAGACGATCGCCTTCACGATGTCCGTGCCGCGGCAGATCGAGCCGTCGACCATGATCTTGGCACGGCCGGCGACGGCCTGAACGATCTCGGGCAGGACATGCATGGAGCCGCGGCCGTGGTCGAGCTGCCGTCCGCCATGATTTGAAACATAGATCCAGTCGACCCCGTGATCGAGGGCGATTTTGGCGTCTTCGGCGGTAGCGATGCCCTTGAGAATGAGCGGAATCTTGAACTTGTCCTTGATCAACTTCACCGTTCGCCATTCCAGCCCCTTCTGGAAATCGCCGCCGGTGGCGCGGATGCGGCTTTCGCGGACATAGCGCTTGGCGATGTCGCGCTCACGCCGGCTGTAGTGGGCGGTGTCCACGGTGAGGCAGAACGCGGCGTAACCGTTGTCGATGCTGCGGCTGACCACATCCTCGACGAAAGCATCGTCGCCCCGCACATAGAGCTGGAAGATGCGCAAGGCGTCAGGCGCAGCCTTGGCGGTGTTCTCCAGTCCAGGCTCGGACACCGAGCTCAGCATATGGGCCGCACCGAACGTCCCCGCTCCGCGCGCGACGGCCGCACCCGCATCCGGATCGAAGATCTCGAGCGCGCCAACCGGCGCGATCATCACGGGAAGCCGCAGCTTGCGCCCGAAAACCGTGGTGGAAGAATCGACGTTGATGACGTTGCGCAGGACGCGCGGCCGGAACGCGATCTCGTCGAGCGCCATTCTGTTGCGGCGCATCGTGGTCTCGGTCTCTGAGGCGCCGACGATGTAATCCCAGGCGTTCTGGTTCAGCTTGGCGCGGGCCTTTTGCGCGAATTCGTGCAGGTTCTGGAATTCCTCGCCGCTGGCGCCGAGCTCGACATTGCGCGTCTGCCGAATGGGGGTCCCGTCATTCATGGTGTTTCTTCTCCCGATTTGGCCGGCACATTAGCCGCAGACAAACCGGAAAAGCTACCACCTTAACCCACGAATCCGGCCAGCGAAGGCCAGCTATTCGCTTGTGAGATAGATCGGATCTCGACGCGAAACGGCTGCGTCCGAACCGATCGCGCCCGAGGCGTGCTAGCTGCCCGAGAATCGGTTTCTGTACTCGGTCGGCGATACGCCGAGGTGGCGAAGGAACGCCCGCCGCATGCGTTCGTCATCGCCGAACCCTGCGCGCTTGGCGACCTCGACCACGCCACCGATCTGCCGGCTTTCGAGCAGCAAGCGCGCGGTCTCCACACGGAGCGCCTCGACGCCGCTCGCGGGTGTCATGCCGGTGCGGCTGACATAGGTCCGGGCAAACGTGCGCGGCGTCATGCCGGCCCTCTCCGCGAGAGTCTCGACCTTGAGGTCTTCGGTGATGTTCTCGATGATCCAGGCATGCAGCGCGCTGAAGCGTCCCTCGACGTCGGACGCCTGGGCCGCAAGGACGGTCGAGAACTGGCTCTGACCGCCAGGCCGCTTCAGAAACACCACAAGTCTGCGCGCGACATCAAGCGCGATGGTATGGCCGAAATCCTCCTCGATCATGGCGAGCGCGAGGTCGATGCCGGCGCTGACACCGGCCGACGACCAGACCCGTCCGTCCTTGACGAAGATGGCGTTGGGCTCGACGCGGATGTTTGGAAAGTTGTCCTGCAGGCGCGGACAGTAGCGCCAGTGCGTTGCAGCACGCTTGCCGTCCAAGATCCCGGTCCAGGCCAGCGCAAAAGCGCCGAGGCATACCGACGCGATACGGCGCGCCTTCGGCAATGCTTCCGCAATCCACCCCATCAATTTGGCGTCGTTCCGGATCTTCCAAATGCCGGGCCCGCCGGGGATGACAAGCGTGTCGACCTCGACGGGAGCAACACTGTCGATCGGCGCCGTGTCGATCATCATGCCGACATCGGTCGGCACCAATCCGCCCGCGGTCGACAGATAGGATATCGAGTAGCCGGGCCCGGGCAGCTCGATCGCTTCCAGTTCAGCGAACACCTGCGCCGGCCCGGAAATATCGAGCAAGGTCACGCCCGGAAAGGCGACGATCGCGATCGATCGCATCGCTTTCTTGTCGCGCGGCTCAGGTCGGGGCGCTTTGGCAGTTTTCGAGGGCATATTGTCCTTTAAGCCATTCGAGGCTGCCCTGTATAGCTCGCGGTGGAATTCTGGAGTTCTGCCATGTCGCGAAATCTGGGCAGCGGATACGAGGCGATCAAATCGCCTTGGGCGGATTACGCGGTCTACAGCCTACCCGACGCCTCCCGGATCGAAGCCTGCGACCGTCAGCCGCTGATGGACGCCATGAACGGCATCATTGCCGTCAACTGGCAGGCCACCGAGCCGCACTGGACAGCGACCTCCTCGCCCTTCGACAAGAAGTACAGCCTGATCCTCGTCTATGACGGCTCTGGCCTCGTGGCGTTCTCGGTCTACCGCATCCTGCAGATGTCGGCCGGACTTGGAATCTATCGAAGCGGCACTGAAGTACTCCCGGCACACCAGGGCCGCGGCCTCTACGGCTTCTTCACATCGGAAGTGTTGAAATGTTCGGGTGCGACCGAGAGAGCCGACGGCAACGTGCTCTATGGCTGGCGAACCCGCAATCCGATCGTCTGGGCGGCGAACGCTAAGATTTGCGAAAAAGTGTCTCCATCATTGCTCGACGATGCACAGGATCTCGCTTTGCAGGCGGCCTGTGTCGAGATGTGTACCTCGCTCTATCCGGGCAAGCCTCTCGAACTGCCCGACATGATCATGCGTGGCGCTTACGGCCACATTAAGCACCATCGGCAGGCCTATCATGGCACCGCGTCGCTGGTCGATGCCGCGATGTCGCGCAAGATTCCGAATTCAGCGGATGCCCTTTTCTCGGTCGGTTACGCGAGGGTTTGATGTCGATGCTCGGACAACAAGCGGTATACGCGCCGACGTCGCGCTTCACCGATCGCGCCTATCTGGCCTGGACCGCAGTGGCGATCGCCTACGCCATAGCCTTCCTGCAGCGCGTGTCGCCGCAATCGGTGAGCCTCAGCTTCATGCACGACTTCAACACCGACGCGGCCGGTGTTGCGATGCTCGCCTCGAGCTACTTCTGGGGCTACACCCTGATGCAGATTCCGGCCGGCCTCCTGGTCGACCGTTTCGGCGTCAAGCGCGTCGTCCTCGTCAGCATGATCGCCTCGTCGCTCGGCAGCGCCGCGTTCGCCTTGGCGCCGAACCTGCTCAATGTCTTTGCAGCGCGCCTGATCGTTGCCTGCGGTGACGCGCTGGTCTTCACCGCCCTCCTGAAACTCGTTGCGCAGAGCTTCGCGGACGAGCGGTTCGGCATGATGTCGGGCATCTCGCAGGTCTCCGGCTATGTCGGAGGCGTGATCGCGACCACGCCGCTTGCCGCCGCGGTCTCGGGATTCGGCTGGCGGGCCTGCTTCCTGTTCATCGCCTGCATCGGCCTCGCCAACCTCGCCTTCGCCAAGCTCGCGCTCAAGCCCGATCCGGCCTCGCACAGCAACAAGACGCTGAAGGGTGTGGTGCTCGCTGCGCGGCAATCGCTGGCCCATGTCGCGAACTGGGGCTGCGCAATGACCTTTGCGTCGCACTTCGCGGTCGTGACGACGCTGTCAGGCGTCTGGGGCATTCCGATGGTCGCCCACCTCTTCAATATCTCACCGACAGCTGCCGGTACGCCCCTGCTTGCCTTCATGATCGGCAATGCACTCGGCTCGATCTTCCTGGGTCACGCGGCCGATCATGCCGCAGCGGCGCTCGACCGCGCGTTGATCGGCATTTGCGTGTTGCGCATGCTGCTGATCGCGCTGCTGCTGCCGCCGATCGCCCAGACGTTTGGTCTCGCCTACGTCACCGTCGTGTTCACGGCGCTGGGCCTCGTCGCCGGCGGCACCGTCCCGCTGGTGCTGAAATGCGTCAAGAAACTCTACACCGCCGACCTTATCGGTGTCGGGGCTTCCGTGAACACCACGGCCGCCGGAATCTTCGCCGGCGTTTCGCAGCCCATCATTGGCTTCGCAATGCTCGCTGCAAGCCACGCTTCCGGGACCGATGCCGTGCACAACACGGCCGCGATCGGTGACGGCGGCTACAGCGCCTTGATTGTCATTCTGCTTCTCATGTCGCTGCCGGGCATCGCTGGACCGCTGCTGATGAGAAGCAAGTTGATAGCTCGTTAGTGTCGTTATGAGTGTAGGGGGTGTTATGGAGCGCTTGTTTTTGAGAAAAGGCGAAGTCGCGTCAAACTTTCCGGTCTCCAGCTGGCAAAGCGTGATGTTTTCCGAGTTCGAAGCGCAGATGAGCAGCGAGGCCAGGCCGTTTCCTTGCGTGTTCGGGGTGACCGGACATCGCCAGGACCAGCTCCGCTACCTCTTTCTCGATCCCTATGATGTCGCGGTGCTCGGCGAACAGCTCGCACAATATGTCTCCGAGGCCCGCTCGTTCGGTCCCAATACATCGCTGATCGTGTTCACGCGGCCCCGCCCGGTGCAGACGCTCGATGCCTATTATCGCAAGATGTGGCTGACGCTCGACCAGCTCGCGCGCCTGGACAAGAACCCGTGGCCTTCGGAGATTCCGGAGCAGATCGACCACCCGATGTGGGAGTTCTCGTTCGCGGGCGAGCCGATCTTCGTGGTGTGCACGACACCCGCGCATGTGATGCGCCAAAGCCGCCGATCCAGTGCATTCATGCTCACCTTTCAGCCGCGCTGGGTGTTCGAGAAAATTCTCGGGACCGAAAAGGCGGCGAATGCCGCGTTCGCCGAGGTACGCAAGCGTCTGATCCCTTACGACAGCGCGAGCCCCTCTCCGCTTCTTGGTCGCTACGGCGCAACCGACGGCCGCGAATACCTGCAGTACTTCCTGCACGACGACAACAATGCGAGCTCAGGCTGTCCTTTCGCCAAGCTCGCGCAGAACAAGGCGCCACCCATCGCGAACAAGGAACAGGCAGCATGACCCGGATCATCGCAAGCACGAAGACCGAATTTGCCATCGATCCGGAGATACTGAACCTGCTCCCGGCCCAGGGCTCCGTCGAGTTGCAGCATGATGCGGCCGGCAAGGTGCATCAGTTCCATACCCACCCCGTCGACGAAATCCTGATGATCATCAGCGGCAGGCTGAACTTCATCTGGGACGGCGGCGAGCGGGTGGTCGGCGCGGGCGACACCATCCTGCTGCCGGCCGGCACCCGGCATCAATCCGAGGCGCTCGAGGGTGGTGCGATCTACGTGATCGCGACGCAGCCGCCCGCCAAGCCGATGAACAACTGAGATCAAGGGAAAACGCGAACACCTCAGGACAGTGAAGGATCGCGCGGCGGTTCAACCGCCAAACGTTCGACCAGCTCGATGACCTCGCAACGCTGGTCGGGCGCAAGCCGAAGGAAGGCCTTCAACAGTCGCAGGCTTTCCAGTGTTTCGCTCGATGGAGCTCCGAGCTTGTTCTGCAGCTCTGCAACATATGTGGGATTTTTCATCTCGCACCTTAAGTGAGGATTACGAATGGCATACCCAGGTAAACGTGAAGGCTTGGCCCAGAAGGTCGACACCGCGGCGCAAGAGGCCGAACGCCTCGGCCTGACCACGGCAACCCTGATACTCCGGATGGCCCGCCTCGAGATTGATCGCGCGGAGCCCGAGGAAGTTGAAAGTATGCCAAGGAACAACTTGCGCAGCAAGCCGAACTGAGTTCCGGAAACGGGCGAGTTCCAGCTTGAGGGCCGTCGGCGCGCGCCGAAGGCCGGACGGTGTCCGGACGACATCCTGCGAGGCGAGAGGCCTTCTCTCGCCTACGCGCAGGTCGCTTTTCCGATATTTGATCTTCGCTGGCGGCTGATCGAGCTAGCCGGTGTTGCCGGCCTTGCCGAACGCACCAGCCTCCGTCAACGCTGCGATGCGCCGGTCGTCGTAGCCAAGCGTCTTGCTCAACACGTCCCGCGTGTGCTGACCGAGCAGCGGAGCGGCAACAGGATCGACCGTCGGCGTCAGGCTCATATGGACCGGCGACTCGATGTTCGGAACCGAGCCGGCGGTCGGATGCGCGATTTTGCTCAGACGATGGCGATCGCGCACCTCGGGTGCGTTGAACCCCTCCTCCACGGTCCGCAGATAGCCGACCGGAATATTGGCCTTCTTCATCTTCGCCATCCAGTGCTCGAGCGTATCGCTCGCAAACACGCTGGCGATGATGCCGCGCAGCTTCTCCTTGTTGGCCGTCCGCGCCTTGCGGTGAGCAAACTCGGGGTCGGTGACGAGATCCGGACGCTCCAGCACGTCGGTGACAAGCCGGCGATAGAGCCGGTCGTTGGCACAGGCCATGTAGAGCGGTCCGTCGGACGCCCGGTAGACGCCGACGGTCGGTGAACCGTTCGGAGAGTTGCCGAAGCGACCGGGATTGTTGCCGTTGATGAGATAAGCCATGCCGTAGAAGCCGGTCATCGACACCGCGGTGTCGATCAGCGCGACCTCGACCTGCTGGCCGCGACCGAGCCGATCACGCGCAATCAGCGCCAGCAGGATGGCGTTGCAGGCCGACATTCCCGTCGCCATGTCCACGATCGGAGGACCGGTGCGCACCGGCTCGCCATCCGGAAAACCGTTGAGCGACATGAAACCGCTTTCGGCCTGCGTGATCGGGTCGAAGCCCGGGCGCAGCGCAAATTCGCCCTTGCGGCCGTAGGCGGAGATTGAGCAATAAATCAGCCGCGGATTGGTCGGCGCCACCGACGCATAATCGAGACCGAATTTCTTCATCACGCCACCGGAGAAGTTCTCCACCACGACGTCGGCCTTGGCAATCAACGCGCGCGCGACTTCGAGCGCTGCCGGATTGTTGAAATCGAGCGCAATGCCGCGCTTGTTGCGATTGAGGCTCAGATACGCCGCGCTCTCCCCGCCGATTTCGGCGTGCTCATAGGCCCGCGTGTCATCACCACCGTCCGGATTCTCGATCTTGATGACCTCGGCCCCGAAGTCGGCCAGCGTCTGCGTGCAGGCCGGGCCGGCGACGACGCGGGTGAAGTCGACGACCAGCAGGCCATCGAGCGCCGTCGGAACTCCCTCCCCGCGCGGCGCGCGCTCCGGCAGTTCTGGTCTGGTCATGATCTGACGCTTCCTCTGTTATTTTATCAGGCGAAATACCGCGCCCTTTGGCAAGACCGGCGCTGCTCGCCTTTTAGCGGAAGCCCATCACCAAAACCAAACCCGGATTTTGCAGGGCGGGACCTTCGTCTGACATGGCTGTCATCGGCCAGGACGGTCCCGCGGTGCGGGCAGCACCGGCATGGTCGGATTGTGCGAATGTCGAGGAAACCTGCCGGATAGCGATCTGTCGGGGGACCGCCCGGCGGAAGACACACATATTGACGGGTAGCGACGCCCGTCGCTACCCGCCTTCATCATGGAGAGCAGTCGCGCTATTCAGCGATCACTTCACCGGAGCCGCCGAACTCGGCCGGAAAGTCCTTCAACTTCGGCAGGCCATCGCGTATCGGCAGCACCGCCTCGGAATAGTTGACGTGAACGCCAGGGCTGAACTTCAGCGTCGGGATCGTCGCCGTGAACACGTCGACGAGCCCAAGCGTCGGGTGGTTGGTCATCAAGTGGCCGCCGCACTTGGTGCAGTATTTGCGCTGGCTCATCGCGGTCTTTTCGAAGGTTTCGATATGATCGGCGCCCTTGGTGACCTCGACGGCCTCGGGCTTCCAGAGGCTGAACGCATTCACCGGACCGCCGGACCAGGAACGGCATGAACGGCAGTGGCAGTAGCCCATCGCCTCAGGTTCTCCCGTGACCTTGAGTTCGACAGCGCCGCAAAAGCAGTTTCCAGTGTGATTCATCGGTCGATTCTCCTTGGGTGAATTTGATCGGACTCCGCGCCGGCATCGACCCACGTTACTCGTGATGTTTGCGATGCTGGACAAGACGTAAACGGGCGTAGCCGCTGCGAACTCCCTTGTGGACGTACCAGACCATTCCCCGCGCAAGAGGCAATCACTGCACTCGAATGCAGGCAGGTCGTCGACACAAGCAAAGCTACATGAGAGTCCGCGCCGCTGTCGACCATCTTCGACACGGCCTGACCGGACACATCTGCCATCGCAGACAAGATGGAGCTCAGTGTGAGGCAATTGCACAGTGCCGCATGTGAAGATTGCCGGCGCGCCGGAAGCCTGCGCGGCGACCGGCACGTCAGCACTTCACGCTAGATCAGCATTGCCGGTCCTTTGCGGGAACTCGATTGACCGTGGCAAGCCCATACATCAGCGCCAGCCGATCCAGGCATTCCTTGAGACGCCGTGCAAAATAGTCCTGCCAGCGCTGCGTGCGCAGTCCGCGTCGCTGTCCAACCTGCTCCATGGTCATGCCGAGGATCAAGACGTCGTGCACCAGCGCCGAACCGTCAGCGCCAAGCTCGTGCTCGGCGCGGTTCAAACGCAATGTCGCCTGGCGCTGCCCCTCCGTGATCGCCTCGCGTTGCTGACCGCCATCGACGTATTCGCGTGTCGTATCCACCGCGCGAGGGCCGCGCTCGGCCTTTTCCCAATCGTACTGGAAGGCCCGACCGCTCCGATACTGCGTGTCGTCGATCTGCCGGTGTGCGTGCAGCCGTCCCAGCGGATCGCTACGGATCGAGCGAAACGCCACGATCTTATCGCCGGGCTCGAGCGCAAGGGGATCGTCCACCTCGATGGTCGCCACCTCGGCATTAAAGGGCAGATCCCGGGAGCACCGGTCATGTGTTCCTGCGGGATCGTATGGCTTCCGGCGTTTTGCGCGCGGCATTGGTTACCTCCAAGACCTCTGATGATGGGCGCGCGGAGGCTTCCGCGCGACCGCGGTTGCGGGCCGACGTCCGTCGGCCGGGAGATGGATTCCCTCAGATGGCCTCGACGGCCTGAAGCCAGGCGTCGCTCAAGACTGGCCTCGCCGAGGCCTCGGGGTCGCGGCTCAGGTGAAAATGCGGGGAGCAGTAGCTCGAGTCCGGCCGGCACGGGTGACCGCAGAAGGTAACGGCTTCGCCGTCGGCATCCCCGCCATAGGGATAGCGGCAGTCTCCGCGCTTGAGGTCGAGCAGGGACAGGTGCCGCGGCTCGACTGCCGCGCAACGAAGCTGAGGCATCTCCTCCGGTTCGACGAAGATCTTCGGCCAGCGAAGCCAATCGGGCTTCAGCTCGGCCTGCCCCGCACCGAGACGGCCGATCTTCGGAAGCTCCGGCAAGGCCGGTTTGGGCGGGTCGAGGTGCCCCGGCAGGGACGGCTCGAACCGACCGAGGCCCGCCAACCCCATGCGCTGGGCCCGGCTGAGCGCCGCGTAACGTGTATAGGCCGTGTTGAAGGTTGCGTTGATCGCGTCAGCGATTTCCGAATAGGACAAGCCGCGGGCGCGCAGGTCCTGCAAGGCTGCCGAATGCTCCGGCAGCCAATTCATCATTTCCATTCCAAATTCCCATTTTTGTCATTCCGCCGGCGCCTCGCACAACTTCCGATATTCCGAACAAAAAGTCAAGCTTGATTTCTGATAATCGTAACGGTAGTAATGTATCCAGGCTTGGAGAGGATGAAACATGCTGGATGCGGCACTGATCGAACGGGCACTGGAAAAGACAGGGAAGAGCAAAGGCGGGCTGGCCCGCGCAATGGGCGTTCGGGCCGGGGCGGTTTCCGAAATTCTTTCGGGAATCAGGTTGATCAAGGCATCGGAGATCGCCCCGATCATGGAATATCTGGAGCTGAACTCGGTCCCGATCGTGGGCCGGGTCGGCGCCGGCGCATCGATCCAGCCGGAGCTCGAGCAGGTACCGCCGGAAGGGCTCGGGGAGATCGAACTCCCGTTCCCGATGACGGAGGAGACCGTTGCTTTCGAGGTCTCGGGCGATTCGATGCTGCCGAAATACGAGAACGGCGACGTCATCGTGGTCTATCGCGAGCAGCGCTATCCGCTGTCGAGCTTCTACGGAGAGGAGGCTGCGGTCCGGCTGAAGAGCGGCGAGCGTTACCTGAAGACGATCGAACGCGGCAGTTCTTCCGGCACCGTCAACCTCAAGAGCTTCAACGCCAAGCCGATCAACGGCGTCAAGCTCGAATGGATCGGCGAAATCTGCGTCACCCTGCCCCGCGGCCAGATCGAAAGGCTGCGCGGCAAGACGGCGGCGAAGGGCCGCAAATCCACTTCCAAGGGCGGCCGATCGTCCGAGAAGTAGAGCGCTGCTTCGGCACCTGCCTGACCGATTCGGAGCACGAATCGGTCGGAGCGCCCGCCCGAATTCCGATTATCGGCGACCCCTCTTGACATATTTCCGATTATCGGAAATAATGGTCGATGACAGTCAACGCATCGAACCATCAGGCATGCAGTATTTTGTCGTCATGATCGACTATGGCCGCCGTGGCCGCGAGGCGATCGTCGATCCTGAAATGACACGGCGCGAGGTCGTCTCGCGGGTCGCATCGGGAGAATACACAAACATCAGCTTCATCCACGAGATCGCCGAGTGCTCGGTCGAAGATGTCACGGTCGACATCCTTACCGAGGCCGCCCTGCCGGAGATCGCCCCGACCGGCGCCGACCTGCAGGCCAATACGCTGGATCACGCCCGTGACCTGCGCAAACACGAGCCGGTCTGACCTCAGTCACGTGCCGATTGCGAAACCGTGATCTTTCTTGAGCCGACCACTTGGCCGGAACCCGAAACGGACTAGATAGGGTTCACGCAGAGTCTATTCGGACCGGGCGTGGGTTCCCTCTAGATTGACGATTCGTTTTCTCGGGCCGGCAGATTTCAGCTTCAGATGACTCCGACAACAAACGCCGAGATCGCGAAGGCCGATGGCGATCTCAGGATCGCGCTGCTGCTTGGCATCGCGAACTGGTTTCTGTTCCTGGACCATATTCCGCACAACGTCGTCAGCGCGCTGACCATGCGCAACTTCGGCTTTAGCGGCGCCACCGACCTGTTTGTGTTCGTCGGTGGCTACACGACAACGCTGATCTACACGAGGATGGCCGCGGAACGCGGAATGCTGGTAGCGGCCACCCGCATCTTCAGGCGCGTGTGGCAGCTCTACGCGGCCTACATCGTTCTGTTCGTCATCTATGTCGAGTTGATCAGCTACGTTGCGGCCCGGACCGCGGCGCCCGAGATCATCAGCGAGTTCAACATCACCGGCTTTATCGATCACGGGATTCGAACGCTGATCTACGGCCTGTTCCTGCAGGCCAAGCCGCTCAATCTCGACGTGCTGCAACTCAGCATCGTCCTGATGGCGTTCCAGCCCATTGTCATATGCGGGTTGTTCTATGTACCCAACGCGACGCTCGCCGGCTCCGCGGCGCTTTATGCGACCGCCCGCGTGCTCGACTGGAACCTGATGTCATACCCCGACGGATACTGGTACCTGAACCCGTTCTGCTGGCAATTGCTGTTTGTGATGGGCGGCTGGCTCGCGCTGGTCGGCAAGCGGTACGCGCCCGAGATTCGCGCGATGCAGGCCATGCCGACGCTGCGCGCTGCGGCCCTGTTGTATCTGGTGTTCGCGCTCGCGATCGTCTCCAGCAGCGAGATCCCGGCCCTCGCCCAGATGATGCCGACTGAATTGAGTGATGTGCTCTTGCCCAGCGACCGGGAGGACATCGCGCCGCACCGCATCCTGCATTTCCTGGCCCTGACATTCCTGTTTACCTTGCTGGTGCCGTGCAATTGGGGGTACCTGCGCTCCTACGCCTTGCAGCCGATCATCAAGTGCGGCGAGGAGTGGCTCGCCGTGTTTTGTGCAGGCGTGTTCCTCTCCTTTGCCGCGCACCTGATCCTGATCACCGGCCCGAACTCGGTGATCAGGCAGGTTGTGGTCAGCGTCGCCGGCATCGCGGCGATGATTGCGGTTGCCTACTACGTCTCGTGGTCGAAGCAGCAGGACAATAAATCGGCCGTCGGAGCTCATTCCTGAATTTGCTCCCTAGTCGATCAGCAAGGCGCGGCCCAGCCGCGTCTCGCTGTCGTGCAGCATTGCGGCGTCGAGCTCCCCTCGCGCGGCCGCATCGGTCGCACAAGCGAACAGACGGTAAAATTGCAACCCGTCATAGGCGACCAGCAGGAGATCGACGCCCGCGTTCAACGCCTCCACGACCGCGGTGCAGACATCGTGCTGATAGATCGCGCCCATCACCAGATCGTCCGTCATGACGATGCCCTGGTAGTTCCAGGTCTTCCGGAGCAGCCCATCGACGACGACCTTTGAGTGCGATGCAGGCCGACCGGGGTCGAGCGCACTCACCGCGACATGCCCGACCATCAGGCGTGCGCCGGTCGTTGACAGCACATCGCGGAACGGACGCCAGTCGGTCGCGTCCAGTTCGCCGACCGGCGTATCGAGATCGGCGTCGAAGTGGTGCGTGTCGGCGCGCACGCGGCCCAATCCCGGAAAGTGCTTCACCGTGGCGCTGACGCCTGCGGATTCGAGACCATGAATGTAGGCGCCTGCGACCGCGCTCACCTTGGCCGGGTCAGCGGAAATCGCCCGCTGATTGATCAGCGTATTGAAATCGAGCCGATCGTGCCTGGCGTCCGGCCGCAGGTCGAGCACCGGGGCAAGATTAAGATTGATGCCAAGCGACGCCAGTTCGCGTCCATGGATGCGGCCGAACTCCTCGGCTTTTGCCTTGCGCTCATCCGGCGCCAGGTCGGCCAATGAGGCAAGCGCGGGCAGCCGCGTCAGCGGCGGCACGAGGTGTGAAACAATGCCGCCTTCCTGATCCGTCGCGACCATCAGTGGCGGCAGCCCCGCGGCCCCCCTCCTGGCCTGCAGCGCGGCGATTTCCGTCTTCAGCGCGTCAGCCGTCCTGCCGGCGACGTTGCGCCCGGTGACATAGATGCCGGCAATGAACCCCTTCTCCACAAGTGGCGCGACCTCGTCAAACGACCGGTAGCCGACGATGAAATGCTGTCCGAGCGACCGCGCGAGAACCGGCTCAGTCCGGAGAACACGGTGCTTTCGCAGCTCGAACACACCATGCGCGGCGAGCACCGCGAGCGGCGGCAGGCACCACAGGATGACCAGCAGCCTCCCCGCTAGCGTCCGCCTGCGCCACCCGGTGCGGCGAACCAGCAAAAGCACGACGGCTGCGCTCGCCACCACGAGGAGAAGATTGCCCGTCCCGCGCAACGGGACCAGATACGGATCGTTGTTGCTGATGCCTGCGCAGACCAATACGAAGCCGACGATCCAGAGCAGGCTAATGCCGATGCTTTTGCTGACTTGCATGGGAGCACGCATGATGGAGAGGGACGCTCGGCCTCGTCCGTATCAGACGAGATTCACCAGCACGAGCCGATAAGCTGCGTCTGCACGCAATCTGCATAAGAATCCTGAACTCCTGCTGGCAGCGTTCTCACCCGCTGCACATGCAAGGCTCAATTTTGCCGGGCTGCGGGCCGGGTCTGATCCGCCCGCGATGGACGTAGCCAGATGAGCCGACCGTCTTGATGCCGATCCGTTCTTGTCTCCCGCGGCAGTTGCCTTGTAAGACAATTGCATCAAGCGAGCGCAAAGGCGTGACCAGCACGCCGCATTCGGAGATCCCGTTGACCCACCGAATTCTCGTCGTCGACGATGACCCGCATATCCGCGAGGTCATCCGTGTCGCCCTCAAGAAAGCCGGCATGAGTGTGACCGAAGCGCGCGACGGCAAGGACGCCCTGGCCCGATTTGCCGGCGAACGGCCGGACCTCCTCGTGCTCGACATCGGCATGCCGGAGTTCGATGGCCTCGACGTCTGCCGCGAGATCCGCAAATCGTCCGACGTGCCGATCCTGTTCCTTTCCGCCCGCGACGAGGAAATCGATCGCGTCCTCGGCCTTGAGATCGGCGGCGACGACTATGTGACCAAGCCGTTCAGTCCGCGCGAGCTCGTCGCGAGGATCAATGTCATCCTGCGGCGTCTGATGCCGCGTGCAGGTGCGATGCCGGAGGCGGCCGTGCTGTCGCGGGGACAGCTTTCGATCGATCCCGAGCAGCACGTTGCGACCTTCGCCGGCACGGCGCTTCATCTCACCGCGATCGAATTCGGGATCCTGCGCGCCTTCCTGACCCGGCCGACGGCGGTGTTCAACCGCGAGCAGATCATGAGTGCGGCATATCACCTCAACATCCAGGTCTCCGACCGCACGATCGACAGCCACATCCGCAACATCAGGGCCAAGCTCGCCGCGGCGCAGTGTGAGAACGTCATCGAGACCGTGCACGGCGTCGGCTTCAAGCTCGGGCGCTGCGAGCCCCCGGCATGACGTCCTTCCGCGCCGACCAGAAGTGGCGACCGTCGCTCAGCTTCGTGATATTCACCGTGCTCGCCTTGGTCGCGATGCTGCCGCTGATGGGGCTGTTCTTCTTCCGCCTCTACGACAACCAGCTGATTCATCAGACCCAGGCCGAGCTGATCGCGCAGAGCCGCGTGCTGGCTGCGATCTATGCAACGGACGTGCAGGCGCAGCTCGACAAGGGCATCCCGCTCGGCGCGATCGTGCCGCCGGAGGCATTACCCGATCCCGGCGATCAGGTGACCCCGATCCGGCCTGCGCTCGATCTCGCCGGCAACGACTTGCTACGGCGACGGCCCGATGCGCTGCCTGCGCCAAAGCCCGCGGATCCGGCCTATGTCGAGATCGGTGCCCGGCTGATGCCCATCATCCTGGAGACGCAAAAAGTCACGCTTGCGGGCTTCCGCATCCTCGACCCGCAAGGCGTGGTGATCGCCGGTCGCCAGGAGGTCGGACAGTCGCTCGCCCATATCGAGGAAGTCGCCGCGGCGCTCGGAGGCCAGTACAGCGCCGCGTTGCGCATCCGCATGCCGGACAAGCCTCCGCCGCCGATCTATTCGATCAGCCGTGGCGTCGGCGTTCATGTCTTCTCCGCGATGCCCGTGATCGTCAACGATCACGTTGCCGGCGTGATCTACACGTCGCGAACGCCGAGCAACATCTTCGACCATCTCTATCAGGAGCGCGGCAAGTTCCTGCTCGCCACATTGGCGGTGCTGCTGGCGACGGTTGCGATCGGGCTGATGTTCTCACGCACGGTCACCCGTCCGATGCGCGAGCTCGTCGATCGCGCCGTGCGGATCGGCCGCGGCGACCGCAACGCGTTTCGGCCGCTGCAGCACTATGGCACCCGGGAGCTCGCCCAACTCTCCGATAGCTTTCTCGAGATGGCCCAGCAATTGTCGCGCCGCTCCGACTACATCGCCACCTTCTCGGCACACCTGACCCACGAGTTGAAATCACCGCTGACATCGATCAGGGGCGCAGCTGAGCTGCTGCAGGATTCCCTCCAGAGCAAATCGGATATCCTGACCCGATCCGAGCAACAGAGCTTCATCTCGAACATTATTGGCGACGTCGAACGGCTCGATGCGATGAGCCAGCGGCTGCGCGAGCTTGCGCGCGCGGAAAGTGCGCCGCAGAACGAGCAGACCCCTCTCTCGACCGTCATCGAGACCCTGAAGAGCCGCTTTGCCGGGCGGACGATCGTGGCTAGCGGCAGCCTCGATCGCTCAATCGGGATGTCCGGCGAAAAGGCGCTGATCGTGCTGGCGCATCTGGCCGACAATGCGTTCCGTCACAATGCGACATCCGTGCGGCTGGAGGCACGCGGCGAAGCTTCCATCATCAGCATGACGGTGAGCAACGACGGCGACCCGATCTCCGATGCCAACAGCGACAAGGTCTTCGACGCCTTCTTCACCACCCGACGCGATAGCGGCGGCACGGGCATGGGGCTCGCCATCGCGCAGGCCGTCATGGCGACCCATGGCGGCACGATCCGTCTTTTACCATCCAGCCGGGGCGTCGCCTTCGCGCTGGAGTTCCCGGCCGTCTGACCGGGTCGCCCTATTTCCTGCGCGACGCCAGGATCTTCTCGGCGGCACGCAGGTGAGGCTTATCCAGCATCTTGCCGTCCATCTTGGCGACACCCGACGGATTGTCGGCGAACGCGGCGATCACCCGCTCCGACCATGCGATCTCCTCATCGGTCGGCATGAATGCCGCGTTGACGACATCGACATGCTTGGGATGGATCACGGCCTTGGCGAGGAAGCCGTCCTGCCGCGCGGCGATCGCCTCGGCCTTCAGCGCATCGAGATCGTTGATGTCGGTCGCGATGGTGTCGATCGCCACCACCCCGGCCGCGGCCGCGCCGATCAGGCAGAGATCGCGGGCCAGAATGAAGGGTGAGTGATAGCGGCCGTCAGTGCGGTTGCGGGTAGCGCCGAGCGAGGCTGCGAGATCCTCCGCGCCCCACATCATGCCCCACAGCCGCGGGCTCATATTCTCGAAGTCGAGGATTTTCAGCACCGCGCGCGCCGTTTCGGTCGCGACCGTGACGATCCGTGTGGACCCCTGCGGGATACCTGAAGCAGCCTCGAACGCATCGAGATAGAGCGCCAGCTTGTTGACGTCGGCGGCGCCGGCGCATTTCGGCAGCACGATGCCATCGGGCTTGCCGGGCATTACGGCGGCGAGATCGCCGAGCGTCAGGTCGGTGTCGAGCGCATTGACGCGGATATAGAGCTTCTGGTCCGGATTGCGCGCATCGAGCATTGCGCGCGTGATGCCGCGCGCGACGACCTTCTGGTCCGGCGCGATGGAATCCTCGAGATCGAGGATCAGCGCATCGGCCGCGGTCTTCTTCGCGCTCTCATATTTCCGGGTGCTGTCGCCGGGAACGAACAGGAACGATCGCATCGTCTATGCCTTCGGCTTGCAGTGCATCAGGCCGGTGCGGCGGCAGCTTGCCACCACCTCACCACGCTGATTGGTCATGGTGTGCTCGAATTCGACAATGCCCTGGGTCGGGCGCGACTTGCTGGCGCGCTTGCCGATGATCTTCGTGTGCGCTTTCAGCGTGTCGCCATGGAACACCGGCTTTGGGAACTTGACGTCGGTCATGCCGAGATTGCCGACCGTGGTGCCCAGGGTCGTGTCATACACGCTCATGCCGATCATGATACCGAGCGTGTAGAGGCTGTTGAACAGCCGTTGCCCGAACTCGGTCTTCTCGGCGAAATGCGCGTCGATGTGCAACGGCTGCGGATTCATTGTCAGCAGGCTGAACATGGTGTTGTCCATTTCTGTCACGGTCCGGCTGAACTCGTGATGGAATTCCTGCCCAACCTCGAACTCCTCGAAATACAATCCAGCCATTTAACGTCCCTTGTAGTTGGGCGTCCGCTTCTCGACGAACGCATTCAGCCCTTCCTGGCAATCTTCCGTCGACGCGACCACCACGAAACTCTCCGCCGTGTTCTCGACCGAGCGGCGGAAATCGGCATCCACCGCACGCATGAAGGCGTCGCGGCCGATCTTCATGACGATCGGCGATTTCGCCGCCAGTTTGCGCGCGATCTCGCGGGCACGCGCCAGCGCGGTGCCCTTCGGCACCACTTCGCTGAGCAGGCCCATCCGAAAGGCGGTTGCCGCATCGAATGGCTCGCCGAGGAACAACGGGCCGAATGCCTGATGCTTTCCGACCAGCCGTGGCAATTGCACGAAGTGGATCGCCGGAATCAGGCCGACATCGATCTCTGGATAGCCGAAGGTCGAACTGTCGCCCGCGACGATCATGTCGCAGGAGATCGCGATGGTCATGCCGCCGGCCCGCACCGCGCCGTCGATCGCCGCGATCGTCGGCTTACCCATGCGGTACTGCGTATCGTTTAGCGCGAAGTACAGCCGCTCGAGGAATGTCTTGGTCTCGATCGCGGGCTTGCCCCTGACGATGTCGAGATCGAGACCGGCGCAAAACACCTTGTGGGCGCTGCTGATGATCACGGCGCGCACCGCCTCATCATCGCGCGCCTTCGCCAGCGCCGCCAGCAGCGCGTCGATCAGGGGAATGCTGAGCGCGTTCACCGGCGCGCGATCCAGCACGATCTCCGCAATCTGCTCAGTGACCGAGTAACGAACCAGGTTTGTGCTCATGATCTGCTACCTCCCCTCATCGCTTGGCCTGCCGCACCGCGCCCGACAGCAGCAGGCCGTCGATCTCCGCGGAGCCAAATCCAGCCTCTGTCAGCACAGCCCGGCTGTCCTGTCCAACGTCCGGCGCGGGACACAGGTGATCCTCGGACAGGCTCGCGATCCCCGGTGTCCGCGGCGAATAGACCGCGCCGACGCCCGGCGTATCCTGGCGGACCGACGCCCTGGTCGCCTCGACATGGGCATTGCGCAGCCATTCGCCGGGATTGAGGATCCGCTCCGCGATGATGTCGGCGGCGTGCAGGTACGTCAGCCAGGCGTCCGTCGGCTGCGTCCGGAACACCTCGCGCAGCTGCGGGATGAGAGCGTCGGCGGCATCGGCGCGGCGGGCGAAGTCGGCGAAGCGCGGATCGCTGGCGAGATCCTCGCGGCCGATCGCACCGCACAGCCGCTTGTATTGCGGCTCGTTCACCAGCGTCACCATCATCCAGCCGTCCTGCGTCTGGTAGGTGCCGGCCGGCACGTTCAGCGCGCGCGGCGCACCGCCCTCGAGGATGAACTCCGCGACCTTGTGACCGAGCAGCGCCGATGTCGACTGGCAAAGATTGACGTCGATCCAGCGGCCGGTGCCGACCGTTGCGCGCGCAAACAACGTCGTCGCGATCGCCTGGAAAGCGTAGACGCCGGTGACGACGTCGGAGATCGTGGTGCCGACCCGATGCGGCACGCCATCGGTGCCGACATTGACCGAGACCAGTCCCGAGAACGCCTGCGCCACCGAATCCGAGCCGGGCCGCTTGGCATAAGGCCCGCTTTGCCCGAAGCCGCTGACCGACAGGTAGACCAAGCCCGGATTGTCGCACGCCAGGCTCTCGTAGCCGAGCCCAAGCCGCTCGGCGACACCGGGGCGAAACCCTTCAATGAGCACGTCGGCCTCGCGCGCCAACCGCTGCGCGATCGCGATCCCGTCCTTGTGTTTCATGTCGAGGCACAGGCTACGCTTGCCGCGGTTGTAGACCGCCGACAGGGTCGTGTGATTGCCGTAGGTCGTGCCCAGATAGCGCGACCAGTCGCCTTCCGGCGGCTCGACCTTGATGACGTCGGCGCCATAGACCCCGAGCAGCATCGCGCAATAGGGTGAGGCGATCCCTTGCCCGAAATCGAGCACCTTCAGCCCGCGATACGGCGCCTCGTGCGTCGGCGTCAGCTTGCGTTCGCCCGCCATTTGTCCTCCCACGTCTGTCGAAGGCCTCTGGGGCATGATCCGATCGGAAACCGCTACACACTTTGCGCTAACGCGACCGTGCCGGTCCGGATCATGCCCTACAGCGCCAGATAGCGCTGCCGGATGTTGTCGTTGGCCTTCAGCTCTTCGATGGAGGATGTGTAGACGATCTGTCCCTTGTCGATAACCGTCGCGTGGCTCGCAAGGCCAAGGCAAAAATGCATGTTCTGCTCGGCGATCAATACTGTGGCACCGGTGCCCCGGAGCTGCCGCAGCAGTTCGCCGATGCGCTGCACGATGATCGGCGCCAGCCCCTCGCTCGGCTCGTCCAGCAACAGCAGCACCGGATTGCCCATCAGCGTGCGGGCGATCGCCAGCATCTGCTGCTCGCCGCCAGACAACCTTCCGGCGATCCGATAGCGCAGCGGCTCCAGCAGCGGAAACACGTCATAGACGCGGCGGATCGACCACTCATCCTCACCGCCCGGCCCCTTCTTCTGGCCGATCACGAGATTGTCCTCGACCGTGTGCTCGGGGAAGATCTGGCGATCCTCCGGCACGAAGCCGAGCCCGGCACGCGCGATGTGAT
Organism: Bradyrhizobium mercantei; assembly: GCF_001982635.1. Taxonomy (GTDB): domain Bacteria; phylum Pseudomonadota; class Alphaproteobacteria; order Rhizobiales; family Xanthobacteraceae; genus Bradyrhizobium; species Bradyrhizobium mercantei. The sequence goes on from NZ_MKFI01000001.1 coordinate 1,472,087, forward strand.
GCGGCCTCATTCCGGACACCACCTGGCCGCGCAGTGTGACTTGGCCGCGGCGTGCTGGCGCCAGTCCCATGATGGCCTTCATGGTGGTCGACTTGCCGGCGCCGTTGCGGCCGAGCAGCGCCATGGTCTCGCCCTTGCGTACCGAGAGGCCGACGCCGAACAGGATCTGGCTGGTGCCGTAGTAGACGTCGAGGTCCTCGACCTGCACCACCGGCTGCATGCTCATGCCACCGCTCCCGCATGGTCGTCGCTGCCGAGATAGGCCTCGATGACGGCCTCGTTGGTGCGGATCGCGTCGGGCGTCCCGGTCGCAAGGATCCGGCCGTAGCACAGCACGACAATCTGCGGCGCGATCTTGAACACGATATCCATGTCGTGCTCGATGAACACGACCGTGATCTTCTGCTTCTCCCAGAGCTCGCGCACCTTGTCGATCATGCGCCAACGCTCCTCCGTGCCCATGCCAGCCGTGGGCTCGTCCAACAACAGCACCTTGGGCTCGAGCACCAGCGCGAGCGCAATATCGAGCAGCTTCTGGTCGCCATGCGACAGCGTCGCCGCGGTCCTGTTGCGCTTGCCGGCAAGGCCGAGCAGCTCCATTGCATGCTCGGCGCGGTCGCGCGTCTCGGCCAATGGAAAGCAGCGATGCATCACACCGGCGCGGCGCTGATCGGCACAGACCGCGGCCAGCATCGTCTCCTCGACCGTCAGCGACGGGAAGATGCTCGCAACCTGGAAGGCGCGACCGATGCCGTGGCGCACGATCTCCGGCGGCGCCCTGCCCGCCATGTCGACACCGTTCAGCAAAATCTGCCCGGCGTCGGGCCGCAGCGCGCCGGTGATCAGGTTGAAGAATGTGCTCTTGCCGGCGCCGTTGGGCCCGATCACGGCGGTGAGCGAACCGTCGGCAAAGTCGAGCGAGACGTTGTCGGTCGCCTTGACGCCGCCAAAGGATTTTGAAAGCCCGCGAATCTCCAGCATCGCTAGCCGCGCCCCTCGCCGCGTCGCTGCGCGAACCATTCGACGACAAAGTCCATCAGGCCCTTGCGCAGGCCGATGGCGAAAAACAGGATCACGACGCCGAGTACGATGCCGTGATACTCGGTCAGGCGCGTGACCGTGTCGTTGAGGATCAGCAGCAGAACCGTGCCGACCATCGGCCCGAGGAAGGTGGTCACGCCGCCGAGCATGTTGATGAAGATGCCCTCGCCCGAGATCGTCCAGTAGGCGAATTCGGGATAGGCGCCGGAGACGAACAGCGCCATGATCATGCCGCCGGTCGCGGCGAACAGCGCCGCCAGCACGAAGATCACAAGCTTCGCACGCCAGACGTCGATGCCGATGAAGCTCGCCCGCGTGGCGTTGTCGCGGATCATGCGCAGCGTGTAGCCGAACGGCGACTGCGCGATCTGGCGCATCAGGAAGAGCCCGATCACCAGCAGCGCGCAGCTCGTGATGTAGAGATGCAGATGGTTCGACAAATCGATGCCGAGAAACGGCGGCCGCGGAATGCCGCCGCGCAGGCCCTGGTCGCCGCCTGTCAGCGACTGCCACGACAGGATCGTCGAGTGGATCAGCATCTGGAACGCCAGCGTGACGAAGGCGAAGTAGATCTCCTTCAGCCGCACGCAGATTGCGCCGATCACGATGGCGACCACGAAGGTCATCGCCAGCGTGGCGACGAAGGCCACCGGGATCGCCACGCCGGTCTTCTGCATCATCAGGCCGAAGCCATAGGCGCCGAGGCCGAAGAACATGCCGTGGCCGAACGAGATCAGGCCGGTGTAGCCGACCAGCAGGTTGAGCGACGTCGCGAACAATCCGTAAGCCGCGCAGCGGATCACGAAGTCGAGCAGCTGCTTGCTGCCGAAGATGAACGGCAGCAGCGCGAGCAGGACGAAGGCCACGAGCGCAATCAGCACATCGCGGTAGCGCTGCGGTCTGGCGTCGATTCGGGGCACCTTAAGGGGCTGCGCGCCCTGCCCGGCCTGCAACTCGGTCATGCGACCTCCTTGCCGAACAGGCCTGTCGGCCGCGACACCAGAACGATCACCATGAAGAGATACATCAGCCCCTCGGTGAACAGCGGGAAGCCGAGCGATCCGAACGAGCGGATCAGGCCGATCAAGAGCGCACCGATCAATGCCCCGAGGATCGAGCCCATACCTCCGATCACCGTGACGATGAAGGACTCGATCAGCACCGAGAACCCCATGCCCGGCGTCAGCGAGCGCACCGGCGCGGCAAGCGCTCCGGCCAGGCCCGCCAGCATGCCGCCGAGGGCGAACACGCCGCCATAGATCAGCCCGGTGTTGATGCCGAGCGCGGAGACCATTCCGGGGTTATGCGCGGCCGCACGGATCACCTTGCCAATTCTTGAGCGCGCCAGTCCTAGGCCGAGAACCACCGCGGCGGCGAGCGCCACACCGATCAGCAGCAGATAATAGGGCGGCACGACGCCGCCGGCGATGAACAGCGGCGGCACCTGGAACGCGGCCGGCATGCCCATCGACCTGAATTCAGGCCCCCAGATCATGCGGACGACATCATCGAAGATCAGCACGAAGGCGTAACAGACCAGGAGCTGCATCAGCACGTCGCGGCCGTAGACCCGGCTCATGAACACGCGCTCGAAGATCAGGCCGAGGATTGCGGTACCCACTGCGCCGCTCAGGATCGCCAGCGCAAAGCTGCCGGTGAGCTGGTAGGCCGTCATCGCGAAATAGGCGCCGAACATGTAGAAGGCGCCATGGCTGAAATTGACCACCTTGAGCACGCCGAAGATCAGGGTCAGCCCGACGGCGACGAGAAACAGCAGCATGCCGATGATCAGGCCGCTGGTGGTTTGCGTCACCAGGCAGGCAGGGCTGGCGAGACAACTGGCGAGCGCGTCGAGGTCCACGGGAATCATCCATTACGGCGAGCCGCAACGCCGGCACGCGAGAAAACTCAGATGAAAGGCGGAGGCAGCTGGCTGCTTCCTCCGCCTCACATGCGGATCAGGTGTAGCCCTTGCTCTTCTTCCACTCGGCTTCGAGCTCGAAGATGGTCTTCCAGTCACCGGCCTTCACATCAGGAACGTAAGGCTCTTTCGGGATCGTGGTGCCCCAGCCGATCGCGTAGCCGACCAGCGTGTGATCGTCCGCACGCATGGTGACGGTGCCGTCGGCGCCGAACGGGCACTTGATGGTGAGCCCGGTAAGAACCTCTGCGACCTTCTTGCCATCGGTCGAGTTCGCCTTCTTGACGGCCTCGTTGAGGAACATGACCGCGGTTGCGTTCTGCCAGGACCAGTTGGTCGGATACTCGTTGTACTTCGCCTTGTAGGCATCGCCCCAGGCGGCATTCTCCGGCGTCGCCGGGAACGTCTTGATGTAGCGATCACCGGAGTGGATGCCCTTCGGCAGGTTCTTCACCACGGTGAGCGCGGTGTAGTCGGCCATGTTGACCGCGAACACCTCCATCTGGGTGAACAGCGCGTAGATGTTTGCCTGGTCGATATAGGACGTGAGATCGCCGCCCCACAGGCAGGAATACAGCGCCTGCGGCTTGGCCTGCAGGATCTTGGTCACCACCTCGGTGTAGTCGGGCTGGAACAGTTTTGGCCAGGACTCGCTGATGATCTCGACATCGGGCGCGAACTTCTTGAGGTACAGCACGAACTCGCCGGTGGTGTCGCGGCCGTAGGCATAGTCAGGCGAACAGGTCGCCCACTTCTTCAGGCCCTTGGCCTTGGCGATCCCTGCCGCGTAGCCGGCGCCGACGATCGAGTCATGAATACCCTGCCGAACGCAACGGAAGGCGTTCGGGATGTGTTGCTTGGGATCGGCCGTCAGCGACGAGGCTTCCGAGCAGGTGTGGATGCAGAGCACGCCGAGATCGCGCGCCACCTCGTGAACCGCGAACGATCCCGACGATGCCTCACCGTCCAGCAGCATCTCGCAGCCGTCGGTATTGACGAGCTCGCGGGCGATACGCGCGGCTTCCTGCGGCTGTCCCTTGGAGTCGCGGATCACCATCTCGATCTGTCGCCCGGCAAGGCCGCCGGCAGCATTGACCTTCTCGACTTCCAGCATCACCGCATTGCGCGAGGAGGTGCCGAGCTGCGCGACGCGGCCCGACAGAATGGTCGGCATGCCGATCTTGATCGTCTTGGCCTGCGCGCGCGCCACCCATGGCGCGGCCAAGGTCGCCGCGCCGGCGCCCATCAGCGCAAGCGTGGCGCGCCGGCTGATGCCCGGCTTCCGCGTCTTCTTCATATTCCCCTCCCTGTCGGGTCGCGTTCCCAAAATCGCTTGCGGAGATCGTTCCGTCTCCATGGCCACAATGTTTTCAGAGCAAGGGGGGTGACGTCAAGCCAAATATGAATTACGAGTCATAGTTCATCTAGGGAGAACACGGCGCCGGAAATCGGCCCGACGGGCGGCAAATGATCAATCTTTCCAGCTTCATCGCATTTCACGCCAGGCGGACTCCGGACCGCTGTGCGCTGAAATATCGCGGCGAGGACGTCTCCTACGCCGACTTTGACCTGCGGATCCGGCAAGTCGGCGGCTGGCTCACGGCACGCGGGATTGCGCCCGGCGATGTCGTCGCTGTCCTGATGAAGAACAGCACGGCCTTTCTCGAGCTGGTGTTCGCGACCAGCCATATCGGCGCGGTGTTCCTGCCGATCAACTATCGCCTGTCGGCCGATGAAGTCGGTTACATCGTCGGCAATTCCGGCGCGCGCCTGCTGGTCGCCGACGAGGAATTTGCCGCGATCGCAAGCGGCGGTGCGCCTGTCGTGCTGCTCGATGAAGTCGCGCAATCCAGCGTCACCAACCTTGCACCCGACATCGCACCGGCGCCGATCCATGTGCGCCGGCCGCGCGACCTGATGCGGCTGATGTACACCTCGGGCACGACGGATCGGCCCAAAGGGGTGATGCTCACCTACGAGAACATCTACTGGAAATCCGCCGACCAGACCCTGGTGCTCGGACTGAATGCCGACACGCGGCTGCTCGTGGTCGGTCCGCTCTATCATGTTGGCGCGCTCGACCTGCCCGGCATCGCCGTGCTCTGGCATGGCGGCATGCTGTGCATCCACCGCAGCTTCGAGCCCGAGCCGGCGCTCGCCGCCATCGAGCGCGAAAAACTCAACGCCGCATGGTTCGCACCGGTCATGACCACGGCCCTCCTCACCTGTCCGAACCGCGACCGCTACGACGTCTCCAGCCTGCGCTGGGCGATCGGCGGCGGCGAGAAGACACCGGAGGTCCGCATCCGCGCCTTCTCGGATTATTTCAAGAACGCGCGCTACATCGATGCCTACGGCCTCACCGAAAGCTGCGGCGGCGATACCTTCATGGACGCAGGCCGCGAGATCGAGAAGATCGGCTCGACCGGCCGCGCCATCGCCCATGTCGAGATCGAGATCCGCGACGATGCCGGCAAGCGACTGCCTGCCGACCAGGACGGCGAGATCTGCCTGCGCGGCCCGAAGGTCACGCAGGGCTATTGGAAGGATCAGGAGAAGACCGCATCGGCATTCTTCGGCGACTGGTTCCGCACCGGCGACATCGGCTATCTCGACGATGACGGCTTTCTCTATCTGACCGACCGCAAGAAGGACATGATCATCTCCGGCGGCGAGAACATCGCCTCCTCCGAGGTCGAGCGCGTCATCTATGAAATGCCTGAGGTGCGCGAGGTCGCGGTGATAGGCCTGCCGGACGCGCGCTGGGGTGAGAAGCCGGTCGCCATCGTGGTGCTCGCCGACGACGCCAGGCTCGATCTCCCAAATCTTGCCGATTTCTGCCGCTCGCGGCTCGCCGCCTTCAAGGTGCCACGGCAACTCATCATCCGAGACAGCCTGCCGCGCAATCCATCCGGCAAGGTGCTCAAACGCGTGCTCCGCGCCGAACTCGAGGCCTCCGCATGACACAAGCGACATCCGCCAAGGTGACCAAACTCAACCGGGTCGAGCGCAACGCCTGGACCAAGCAGAAGATCTTCGACGCCGCGACCAAGATCGTCGGCAAATACGGCTATGCCGAAGCCTCGGTTGCCCGCATCACCGAAGCCGCCGGTGTCGCGCAGGGCACCTTTTACAACCACTTCGAGAATCGCCAGGAACTGCTCGACCAGCTGCTGCCGAAGATCGGCCTCGACATGGTCCGCTTCATCCATGCCCGCACCGGCACCGCCAGCGAAGCCCGCCAGGAGGTCGAGCGCTTCAGCGCCTTCTTCGATTTCATCCGCGAAGTGCCGGAGTTTCTCCGCATCCTCAACGAAGCCGAGTTCTTCGCGCCGATCGGCTACCAGAAGCATTTCGACAACATCTCGAACGCCTACGTCCGGATCCTCCAGCGCGCGCGCGCCGCGGGCGCGACCAACGATTTCAGCGACGAGGAATTCGAGGCCATCGTCCAGGTCCTGATGGGCGCGCGCGGTTATCTCAGCCGCCGCTACTCCTATTCCGAGCGCGGCGTCACCGCCGTGCCCGACTATGTCATCACGGCGTACCAGAAGCTGGTGACGCGCGGCCTGTTCACCACGAGCGACAAGGGAAGAAAGTCATGAGTGCTGATGGCACCATCCTCGTCACCGGCGGCAGCCGCGGCATTGGCGCCGCCACCGCCACGCTGCTCGCCGACCAAGGGCATCGCGTCGTCATCGTCGACATCGCGCCCGAGCCGTTGGTCGGTACAGCGGCCATCCTGTGGCCCGCGCCGTTCGACGTCGCGAGCGAGAGCGCCGTCGTCGCCGGCATCGCCGATATCGAGAAGGCGCACGGCCCGATCACCGGCCTCGTCAACGCGGCCGGCGTGTTCGGCAAGATGCACACGATCGACCGGGTGCGGATGGAGCAATGGGACCGCGAGGTCAACATCGACCTGCGCGGCACCTTCCTGGTCGCGCGCAGCGTCGGCATCGGCATGGCGAAGCGGCGTCACGGCGCGATCGTCAATGTCGCCTCGGTGGCCGGCATGACGTCGGGTCCGATCCATGCCTATACCGCGGCGAAGGCCGGCGTCATCCAGATCACGCAGACGCTCGCGGCCGAATGGGGACGGAGCGGCGTGCGCGTCAACGCGGTGTCGCCCGGCTTCACCCGCACGGCTGCGCTTGAAGCAGGTATCGCGTCGGGCGCCCTGAACAAGGACCTGCTGGCGAGCCCCACCGCGATGAACCGGCTGGTCGAGCCGATCGAAGTGGCGCAGGCGATCGCCTGGCTGCTCTCGCCGCAGAGCAGCGGCGTGACCGGCATCAACCTGCCGGTCGATGCCGGCTACATCGCAGGCACCACTTGGGCCGCCTATGGCGGCCTGCCGGACGCTCCACGCAGCTGAGGACAATCCATGAATATCGAGCTTTCGCGCCAACACCTCGATTTATCCTCCGCCATTGCTGAGGGCGACATCCGCGTGCTGCTAATGGTGCTGGTGCACATGACCGGCGACGAGAAGTGGCTCGAGCCGCCCTACAAGCCCAAGCGCGACGTCCGCCTGATCCCCGATCCGGATGCCGGCGTGCCGAAGGAGATCCAGGACGAGATCCGCGCCGCCGTGCTGAACCTGTTCGCGAGCGGGACGCCGAAGCCCGTCATCACCGATCCCGGCGATGAGCTGATGCTGCGGATGATGCGCGCGACGCTCGGCGAGGACGTCACGCCCGAATATGCCCCGCTGATGCGGGAGGAGATGGGATTCGTTCCCCGCGAAGCCCGCTGGCGCGAGCGCCCGTCGGGCGAAAAGCTGGCGCAGCAGCACGTACTGATCGTCGGTGCCGGAGTCTGCGCGATTGCGCTTGGCGTTGCGCTGGGGCGGCTCGGAATTCCCTACACGATCGTCGAGAAGCAGGACGAGATCGGCGGCACCTGGTACGTCAACCGCTATCCCGGCTGCGGCGTCGATACGCCGAACCATTCCTATTCCTTCTCCTTCGGTGCTCGCAATCCGTGGACGCGCTATTTCGCGCAGCGCCAGGAATTGCTGGATTATCTGCTCAAAGTCGTGCGCGAGTACGACATCCGCAAGCACGTCCGTCTCTCGACCGAGCTCGTCGCTTCGCGGTGGGACGAAGCCAAGCGCCGCTGGATTTCGACGCTGAAGACCGCGGACAGCGAGGAGAGTTTCGAATCCACCGCGCTGGTCAGCGCGATCGGCCAGCTCAACGATCCCCTGCCCGCCCGCTTTAACGGCGACGAGGATTTCACCGGCCTCAAGGTCCATTCGGCGCTGTGGTCCGACGACATCAAGCTCGACGGCAAGCATGTCGCCGTGATCGGCACCGGCGCGACCGCGATGCAGCTGGTGCCGTCGATCGCCGATCGCGTCGCCTCGGTCACCGTCTATCAGCGCACCGCGCAATGGGCGCGGCCGGTGAAGGGCTATTCCGATCCGATTACCGAGGGCGCGCAGTGGCTGCTCGCCCATCTGCCGTTCTATGTGCAGTGGTATCGCTTCAACATGTTTTGGCGTTACGGCGACGGGCTACTGCCGTTCCTGCGCAAGGATCCGGCCTGGCCGCATCCCGACCGGGCCGTCAACAAGGGCAATGACCGGCATCGCCAGGAACTGGCCGAGTTCATCCTCTCCGAATTGAAGGATCGCCCCGACCTGATCGAGAGGTGCATGCCGACCTATCCGCCCTATGGCAAGCGCATCCTGCTCGACAACAACTGGTTCAAGACGTTGACCAAACCGAATGTCGAGCTGGTCACCGACACGATCGACCATTTCGCACCGGAAGGAATCGTCACGGCCGACGGCACATCGCGCGAGCACGACATCATCGTGATCTCGACCGGCTTCAAGGTCTCGGAGATGGCGGCACGCCTCAACATCACCGGGCGCGACGGCAAGAACCTCAAGCAGGTCTGGAGCCACGACAATCCGACCGCTTATCTCGGCCTCACCGTGCCTGACTTCCCAAATCTGTTTCTGATGCTCGGTCCCAACTCGGGGCCGGCGCATGGCGGCAGCGTGATCTTTCAGTCGGAATGCCAGAGCCGCTACATCTCCGCGTGTCTGGTCGAGATGATCGAGAACGCCATCGCAGCGATCGACGTCGATCCACGCGCGCATGACGAATACATCCGCAATGTCGATGCCGAGCATGAGCAACTCATCTGGACGCATCCGGGAATGACGACCTACTACCGCAACAGCCGCGGTCGCGTGTTCTCGGCGATGCCGTGGCGGTTCGTGGACTACTGGAAAATGACGCACGATCCGGATTTCACGCAGTATCGAAAGACCAAGGCGCGACAGGAAAGCTGACCTGAAATACCCCGCTCGTTAACTTGACAGCAGGGCATAACTGCCGCAGCATTTCGATGACTGCACCTGTCGGGGTGCTGGAGCGTCTGCTCCTCGCGTCGCAGGAATTGACGGACGATTATGGGATCGGCCGCCAGGCAGCAGAAAGCGGACAGAGGTCCGTCGGCCCACCCTTGGAGAGGAGCATGACGCCACCGGCGAAAGCCAGCGACCTTGCTCAGCGGCAAGGTCTCGGTGCACGTGAGGCTGATAGCAGCTGCTAGCTGCGTGCACTGCCGACAATCTGAACATATCCGCAGGACGAGAGCGCAAAGGCCAAGCGCTTTTGGGTCCAGAAACACCACTGGTCTATACCAGAGATCCTTCGCTAAAACGAAGTAGCAGGGCCCCGCGATGCTTGACTGCACCGGGGCCCGTTCGTTTGAGTGCCATCCCTCTATCGTCGCCTCATTGCGTCACCGCACGGGATCAGGAACAATTGTCCTGACCGGATCAGGAGCGATGATGGAAAAGCCGCTTGTACGCATCTACACCGACTACAAGTCTCCCTACGCCTATGTCGCCAACAAGCGGCTATTCGAACTCGAGGAGGTCTACGGCGTCGAGCTGCAATGGCTGCCCTACACGCTGCGCATTCCCGAGTTCATGGGCACGGTCGAGGCGCGCACGCCGCATTTCTGGCGCAAGGTGCGCTACGCCTATATGGATGCGCGACGGTTCGCCAACGCGCAGGGGCTCACCATGAAGGGGCCGCGCCGGATCTACGACGCCTTCTACGCCAGCGCCGGGATGCTGTTCGCGCAGCGCCATGGGCTGTTCCGGCCCTATCATGACACGGTGTTCCAGAAATTCTGGAACCACGAGCTGGAGATCGACGAGTTGTCGGAGATTGCCGCCGTGATTGCCGCGATCGGTGGTTCCGTCGACGCTTTCGAGTCCTACGTTCACGGCCCCGCCCGCGCCGAGCACGATCGCATCATCGATGAGGCCGAGGCGCTCGGCGTGTTCGGTGTTCCAACCATGGTGTTCAACGGCGAGCTGTTCTGGGGCGGCGACCGCATCGACATGCTGACCGAGCGGATCAAGAAACCCGAGACGATCGCCGTCGCGCTCGGCAGCAGGCACCGGACCTGAGTTCACGTGGTTTTGAACCTGATTGCCGTGATCGATCAGCCGCCATCCAGGTCCGCCCAGCACCCGGTGCGTTCCAGCACCGGCTTCAATGCCGCGCGATCGTCGGCAGCGAGCGCGGCAAACTTCGTGCGCAGCTGCTGCAGGCACTTGACCTGATATTTGAACGGCGCCAGCGCGTAAGGCAGTCCCCAGACGTTGAGCTCAAGGCGCTCGAGGCCTTTCGCGAATGCATCCGCATTGGCAGCAAGGAAAGGCAGATAGAGTTCGCCCGCGATCCGCAGCAGCGCCTCGGCGAATCCGCCGAGCGCCTGCTCACGCGGATACCAGTGGCCCTCGACGCCGGACGCATCATCGAGCCGCCGCACCCAATGATCGGTGAACGGCGCACGCTGCCGCATGATCCGCATCGGAGTCGGGTCGGTCGCCATCTCGCTGAGCTGGCCGAACCAGGCGAAATCCGCCAGCGATGGCCGGCTGCCGAATAGATAGCTCGTCATGCCGACATGCGGCTCGAACGCCGCAAGCGTCCGGCGATAGCTCTCCTCAAGCAGTGGTCTGTTCTCGTCCGTCGCGCCTAGAATGCCCATGCGCGAAATCTGCCGCTGCCGGAATTCCTCGATCTCCTCGCGGCTGCCGGCCTCGGCTTCCGAGGTCGACCATTCCTCGCCGGCCCAGCGCGACACATAGGCCTGGTCTTCCGGATCCCACCAGCGATAGAGAAACAGCGGTTTCACCGCCCATTCGTCGGCGAGGTCCTCGAGCAGATCGCAGACGAATGCGACGGCCTGGTCCTCGGGGATGACCGAGCGTCCCTGGCAGCGCGCTTCCAGATCATAGGCGAGCGTCGTCGTCTCGCCGCGGTAGCTACCGTCGGGATATTGCAGCACCGGGATCAGCATCGGCTTCAGATGCGCGGTCGCCTCGCGCAGCGCCTTGGTCATGATCACCCAGTCGTGCGGAATCCGCCGGTAGCGCATCAGCGCGCGTAGCTTGATCGCATAAGGCGATGCGGTCGAACCGATCAGGCGATAGCGGCCTTCCGTCATGACGATTGCTCCGAAAACGCCGGATTGCCGTAGGGGTAGAACCGCGTGAGGTCGACATTCCTGTAAGGCAGCTTGTCGAGACGCGTGGTGCCGAGGAACGGTTGCTCGGGCTCGACCAGCAGGATCGTCCTGGCAAAGCCATTGTCGTCAAAGCCGCGCCGGAAATGCACCCGCGACTTGATCGCCATCACCTCGAAGCTGCCAATGTCTGGCACCAGCGCCTTCAGCGAGAACGGCTCCATCACCTGCACCAGATAGGTGGAGAGGATCAGCACATTGTTGCGCCCGAAGCGCACGCAGACCCAGAACTGCCCATAGCCCTCGCCCGCGGCCGAGATGGTGCCCTGAATGCGAACGGGATCGCCCGCCGACTCGTCGGCGCGACCGCCGATCTCCATGTCGAAGGCATCGCCGGCCTTGGCGCCGGCCGCCTTCAGGCTGGCCGTTGCCTTGGCATCCGCAATGGTCGCGATGACAGTGTTGGCGAGGTCCTGCGCGATGATCTCGCGCAGCAGCCAGGTCGCCGATCCCGAGCGGTCGCTGTGATCGGCCAGCACCACCGGCGTGCTGCCATCGGCTGTTGCCTGCTTTGCCAGCGTCACACCTTCGGCAATGCCGTGCAATTTGGTCGACTGCAGCAGCGCTTCGCGCAGGCGCCAGATCGTGCCTGCAAGATCGCGCGCGACCTGCTCGGCAAGCTTCGGGTTGCCGTTGGTCAGCACCTGCACGGTCATGCCGACATCCGGCACATCGGCGAACGGGAAGCCGAAGAAGATGTTGACGTAGACGTCGACCTCGCGGGCCTCCCAGACCAGCGCGCGCTGCACGAGATCCATCCACGGACGCGCCCCGGTCCATTGCAGCACGGTGGGCGAGATCACCGGAACCTTGATGGTTTTATGCGCCGGCTTGTAGTCGCCGCGGATCGCCCGCACCAGCATCCGCGCCGCCCGCTCGCCCTGCAGATGCGCGTCGTAATGCGGGAAATATTTAACCGCGAACGCCATGTCCGCCTGTTCGAGGAACGCCTCGTCCTCATTGCCGTGCGGGTCGAAGGTCGCCGCGATGAAGGCGGAGCGGCCAACTACCTCGCGGACCTGCCGCGCCAGATCGGCCTCCGGCCGCGGCACGTCGCGCACGGCCATGGCGCCATGCAGGCACAGATAGACACCGTCGAACGGCCCCTCCTCCTTCAGCCCTGCGATCATCTTGCCGGTGAAGGTGCGATAGGCTTCCTGGGTGATCCAGCCCGATCCGGTGTAGGTTTTCGGCCAGAGCGGGGATTCGATGCCAACCAGCTCCACCTCGGAGAACTCGCGCGCCACCTGCACGAAGCCGCCCATGTAGTTCTTGGGATCGAATTGCAGCAGCGCCTCGCCCTTGGCCGGCGAGCCGGGATAGATGAAGTCGTCGAGCGTGGTCTCGTTCGGCAGGAACGAGACGGTTTCGTGGGAGAAATGCAGGACGGCGATACGTATCTTGCGATCGCTCATTTTGGTGCGCCTCGGCTGTTTTGCCGCAGTGTGGCATCGAAGACGCGGCGCGCCAATCCGCATTCGGTTTTCGCCCGACAGACCTGCAAATACGCAGACGCACGCGAGCTTGCCGCCGCGCGGATTCTGCTATGTTCCGCGGCTACAATCAGGCCTCGGCCCAGATTTCCCAAGGAGAGAACGCCATGAATCCCCCCGTCAGCTCGCCCGCGATCAAGGTCGTCAAATCCGTTCGCGAGCAGGTGAGCGCCGAGGAGTGGCAGGCCCGCGTCGATCTCGCCGCTTGCTATCGGCTGACGGCGATGTACGGCATGACCGAGATGATCGCGAACCACATCTCGTGCCGGGTACCCGGCACCACCGACCAGTTCCTGATCAACGCCTACGGCATGCTGTATGAGGAGATCGACGCCTCCAGCCTGATCAAGGTCGACGTCGAGGGCAATACGCTACTCAACGCGACCGACTATGACGTCAATGTCGCGGGCTTCGTCATTCACAGCGCCATCCATATGGCCAAGCACGACATGGACTGCGTCGCGCACACCCACACCCCCGCCGGCATGGCGGTCTCGGCGATGGAATGCGGCCTGCTGCCGCTCGCGCAGACCTCGATGCGCTTCCTGCACATCGCCTATCACGACTTCGAAGGCATCGCCGACAATGTCGACGAGCGCGAGCGGCTGGTCCGCGACCTCGGCGATAACGAGGCGATGATCCTGCGCAACCATGGCCTGTTGGTCGTCGGCCGCACCGTGCCTGCCGCCTTCAACGTACTATTCCGCCTCGAGCGCGCCTGCCAGACCCAGGTGATGGCGTTGTCCTGCAACACCAAGCTGATCTATCCGCCGCAAAACATTCTCGAAGACACCTATGAGCGGATGCTGCCGAAGCCCGGCCGCGCCGCGCGCAACGGCGAGCTCGCCTGGCCGGCGCTGCTGCGCAAGCTCGATCGGGCCGATCCATCGTATCGGGATTGAGGCCGTTGAGCGCAAAGCACCGTTCTCGATAGCGGTGTCGTCCCTGCGAACGCAGGGACCCATACTCCGCGGCTTTCGTTGCTGAAGGGACTCGTCGTTCCAACACCACTCACCGACAACTATTCGTGGTCATGGGTCCCTGCTTTCGCAGGGACGACACCGAATGTGTTGCACGGGCTGTGAGTCAAACAGCCACCGTCGAGTTGATTTGTCGCAGGCGATGCGCTCCCTCACATTTCAGCTGCCAGCTGCACCACCTGGTTTCGCAACCAGGCATGGGCCGGATCGCGATCGTAGGAGGCGTGCCAGAGCAACGTCACCGGCATCTCGCTCAACTCCACCGGAGGCGGGCTGAGGCTGAGCCCGAATTCGGCGGAAAAGCGGGTGGCCAGCCGCGCCCCCATGGTGACGATGACGGGCGCCTGCGCCACCAGATGCGGCACGGTGAAGAAACGCGGCGTGGTCAGCGCAACGGTGCGCTGCAGACCGAGCTTGTCGAGCGCGTCGTCGACAATTCCGCGCACGCTGCGGCCCGGCCGCAGGCTGGTCAGCACATGCGGAAGCCGCACGTAATCATCGAGCGAGATCGGCGGCGTGATACCGGTCTTCTCGGCGTTGAACATGCACAGGAAGCGCTCGGTCAACAGCGTGCGCCGCTTGTGATGCATTTGTCCCTGCGGGAGCGGCCCATGGGCGACGGCGAGATCCAGTTCGTCGGCGTCGAGATCATCGAGCAGTCGAGACGAATCGACATTGTAGAGCCGGAAGTGAACACCCGGCGCAGCCTCGCGCACGCGCGCCAGCAGAGCGGGCATGATCAGGATCTCCATACTGTCCGACAGTCCGAGCCTGAACGTCCGCACCGCCGTGGCCGGATCGAAGGTCTGGTCGCGCAACACCACCGTCTCGATCTGCGCCAGCGCAGTCCGCACTGGCTCGAGCAGGGTCATCGCGCGCGGGGTCAGCCGCATACCATCGGCTCCACGCGTCAGAAGCTCGTCAGCGAACAGCTCGCGCAGGCGGGCAAGATTATGACTCATCGCGGATTGGCCGATGCCGACGCAGGCCGCCGCCCTCGTCACGCTTCGTTCGGTCAGCAGCGCATCGAGATGAACGAGCAAATTCAAGTCGATACGACCTAAATTGACGATATCGATGGCCATTATCGATCCCATCTATTTGATCGATGATCATAGCCTGACCATCTCCTGCGGCAAGGGGTCAGACGGGCAATCGCTCGCTGCCCAAATCGTCACCGAAGCCAAAGGAGGATCTCATGTCGATCCGCAGCATCGTTTTCGCAAGCGCCTTCACCCTCGCCTCGCTGGGAGCCGCGCACGCGGCTGGTCTCAAGCCGATCGCGGGCCAGAGCATCCATCTCGGCGACGTGTCCGGCGTCGCCTACTACACCGTCGAGCCCGAAGGATATCGCGTCGTCACCACGCTCGCACAGGGCGCGGCTGGAACGCCGGTCCGCTTTGTGTCGGTGCTGGCGCCCGGTCAGCGGGCCCTGCTGTCGACGCCGAACCAGGCAGGCTCGCTGGAGATCAGCCGGAACGGCGACAGCCTCACCATCCGCAAGTCGGGCGCACTCTCCAACTAGCCCCGACGCCGCCGGTGCCTTCCAATTGCAGGAGCCGCAGATGTCCACCATCCGCCTTCATCGCACGACGAGCCTGACACCCGAGCAGTACGTTGCCGGTCTCACCGACTTCGGGCCGGGCCGCTCAAAGCTCTTCGGCAACAGTGCGGACGCCTATCTCAAGGTGCATCATCGCGGCCCCTCGCATGCCGACGTGACAGAAGGCTCGGGCGGCATCTGGGAACGCCTGCGCTACGACTGGTCCGATCCCGATCACGTCGTCCTGACGACGACCGACTCCAATGTATGGGGCGGAGCGTCGGGCCACATCTACAATTTTGTGCGCCGGCCCGACGGCACGACCGATATCGACGTGGTCGTGGTACGCGACGGCAAGAACCTCAAGGGATGGATCCTCGGCCTCGTGCTTCGTACCGTCGGCAGAGGCGTGCTGGAGAAAGCGTTCGAGAACTCCGTCAAGGCGATCGAAGCCCGGAATGCCGCCGTGACCGATGGCGATCGGTTCGCTGCCTGAGTCCGAGTAGCCTTGTGGGCTCACGGGGCGAGCTCACAGCGCGGCGTACTGGTCAGCTGCCGAGCTGAATGGTGCGCTCCAGCGCTGCGGCAAAGCCGTTGAGCGGGATATTGAAGACGACCGCCTGCCCGGTGTTGATGTTCTGTGCGGCAACGGTGAGCGTATTGGCCTTGCTCATGGTGTCGGTCACGACGGTCGGAAAAGAGACCGGAAGCAAACAGCCTTGCGCCGTGCAGGTGGAGAAGCGCGTCTGCTCCAGGTCCTTGCCGTCAAGCTTGACGACGGCTCCGGCGTCGAGCTTCAGCCCAAATGGCATCAGCATGTTGCCCTCGGCTTTTCCGTTGCGGAGCAGCAGTTCGATCGCGAAGACTTGCTGATTGGTCTCCTTGGAGGTCTGCGTCTGACTGAGGGTGCACAACCTTGCACCGCCGTCGAGCTGGCATTTGACGATCCAGTCTCCGTAGGTCTCGCTGATCGCGGAAGCGCCGCGCGGAAGCTGGACGGCCCTGACAGCACCATCCGCCGCGGACGCCTGGCCTCGCGTGTCGCTCGGCACGGAAACGACACCCCCGCTGGCATCCGATTTTTCGGCGGTTCGAGCCGCCTGTGCCGACCCGATGCCGGCCAGGACGACGAGAGCGACGATCGCCCGACGACGCCAGTCTGTTGCGTTGACTCTCACCATGCCTGCGCTCCGCCTAGCCACATCTCGAAACCGATTTTCACTTTACGTGGGTATAATTCCCACGAATTTGAGGTACGTGTACTTGGAGAACCGCGGATATGCAAGAGATTATCGCCGCCACTGTGATTGTTGCGATCGTCGCATTCTGCGGCGGGTACTATTGGGCGATTGTGCGTGAGGTGAAGGCCGCGAATAAGCAACAGCGGAAGTGGTAGCGGCACGGCCCGTATTCCGGCACGCGAGACCGCCATTCCGGGGCTCGCCAACGGGTCGCGCGAATGCGCGCCGATGACAGGTTCCGCGAGAACCCGGAATCCATTGATCCGCAGAGCCCGCGACGCGGTGGATTCCGGGCTCGTGCTGCGCACGCCCCGTAATGACGAAGCGACGCAGGACGGGCCGTGTCATGATTTGCCCGCGGGGCGCCTTTTCAACTAAGGTCGCGGGATGGATATGCTCGTCAAGCTCTATGCCCTGCCCGATTCCCGGCCCGCCTACGATCGCTTGCAGCAGGCCGGGATAGTCATGCGCCGCGCGCTCGCCCCCGAAAAGCACAAGGTCACAGCCTGGGTGCGGGAGACATTCAGCGAGGCATGGGCGAGCGAGACCGAGGTCGCGTTCAGCCGCCAACCGGTCGCCTGCTTCATCGCGATCCAGCACAAGAAGATCGTGGGCTTCGCCTGCCACGACGCGGCCTGTCGCAACTTCTTCGGTCCTACCGGAGTCGCGCCAAAGGCTCAGCAGGGCGGAATCGGCAAGGCGCTGCTGTTCGCCTGTCTTGAAGACATGAAACACCAGGGCTTCGGCTACGCGATCATCGGCGGCGTCGGGCCAGCCGACTTCTATGCGAAGGCAGTCGGCGCGGTGGCGATCGAAGGCTCTGCACCTGGGATCTATCGGGGACTGCTGTAGTTCGTAGCTGCCTTAGCTTCAGCGCAGCTTCCCGAAAAACGCCCGCACCTCGCGAACGAATAGTTCGGGCTGCTCGAATGCCGAGAAATGCCCGCCCTTCGGCATCTCGCTCCAGTGCTGGATGTTGGTGAAGCTCGTCTCCATCCATTTGCGTACCGGCGTGACGATCTCCTTGGGAAACACGGCAACGCCGGTCGGCACACTCACTTTGTGCGGGGTTCGCTTGCCCGGCCCGAAGCTTTCCCAATAGAGCCGCGCCGACGACGCGGCCGTCGCGGTGACCCAGTACAGCATGACGTTGTCGAGCAGCTCGTCGCGGCTCAGGATGTTTTCCGGATGCCCGTCGCAGTCGGTCCAGGCCCAGAATTTTTCCAGGATCCAGGCGGCCTGCCCGCTCGGCGAATCCGTGAGCCCGTAGCCGAGCGTCTGCGGCCGGGTGGATTGCTGCTTGGAATAGCCGGAGTCCCACGCGGCATAATATTTGATGCCGTTGAGCGCGCGGGTTTCCTCCGGCGTCGGCTGGCCCTCGACATTGGGCCGGGTCGACATCGCAAGCGTGATGTGAATGCCAGCGCAATGGACTGAGTCCTGTCCGCCGATCGCGGTGGTGACGGCGGAACCCCAATCGCCGCCTTGCGCGAAATAGCTGCTGTAGCCGAGCCGCTCCATCAGGACCGCCCAGGCCTTGGCGATCCGGTCGACGCCCCAGCCTGTCGCAACCGGCTTGGCGGAGAAGCCGAAGCCCGGCAGCGACGGACACACCACATGGTAGGCATCGGCGGCGCTGCCGCCATGCGCGGTCGGATCGGTCAGAGGTTCGATCACCTTGTGGAATTCGACCACCGAACCCGGCCAGCCATGGGTGATGATCAAGGGCCGCGCCTCCGGATGCTTTGAGCGGACATGGATGAAGTGGATGTCGAGCCCGTCGATTTCGGTGGTGAACTGGCTGAAGCGATTGAGCTGCGCCTCGCGCTGCCGCCAATCATAGGTCTCGGCCCAATAGTGGCAGACATCCTTGATCCATTGCAGCGGCGCGCCCTGGCTCCAGTCGTCGACCAGCTCGGCTTCCGGCCAGCGGGTCCGTCGCAGCCGGCTGCGGAGATCCTCGAGGACATCGTCGCTGACGGCGATGCGAAACGGGCTGATGGTGGAATTCATGTGCGTCTCCCCGGGGATGCAGAGCTTTCCGGAGAAGATAGGCGCACGCGGGTCGCCGATCAAACCTGCGACAAGCGCCGCCTGCACGAGGTCTGCACGACAAACCGCGAAATCTGCACGACAAAATCCACGATCGGCGGCGCCGTGTTGCTAATGGAGGCCTCGACAACATGAAGCGCAGGCGGTCGAGACGCTGACGTCGCAGCCGATGGGGGCTTGTTGTGGCAATCTATCTGACGAGCATCCATGACGGACAAGACGCTCTGTTGAAGTTGGGATTGCCGCTGACCATCGTGTTCCTGTCCGCCTGGCTCACCATCAGGACATGGGTGAAAAGACCCGACATCGATCCGACGGGGTTTTCACCGGCCGTCACGTCCGCGCTGTTTGCGCCCGTGCTGCTCGTCGCCTACTTGTTCGTGCTGCAATCCATCATAGAGACAGGCATTGCTGCTCACGCGTCGCGCGTCATACTCTATGGCGGACTTTTCGCACCGACATTCCTTCTGCTGGTACCATTCGGGGTCGCCTCCATCGTGAAAGTGCGCCGAGCGCGGAAGCCGCTCCCCTATTGGCTCTTGTGTATCGTATTTGCAGCCTGGCCGATCATGCAGGTGATCTGGGCGTTATGGCTGTTGGGAGATTTGGAGTAGCCCGCTCTACTGTTTGCCGATCGCCGTCTCCAGCAGCGCCTGAGCCTGCTTCGCGGCCGCGGCAAATGCCGGCTGCTGCGGTGCGCGCTCGGTGAAGCAGCGCTTGAAGGAATCCTCGCCCTGCTGGCGAAGGTCGCCGAGCTTGGCATACGCCGCCCTGGTGATCTGCTTGCGCTCGAGCTTCTCGGCGGCCGCGTCGGCCTTCTTGTTGTAGTCGGTCCGGATCGCGCTGCAGGCCGCCACCTGCACGGCTGGCTCGATCTCGCCGTAGACGACATACATCTTGCCGCCGGCGAGCGCCGCCACGAACACCTCGTCGGCCTTGTCGGGGAACGAATCCTGGGTGCGGCCGGCAAGGAAGCCGTAAGCCAAAGTGGCGGACGCCGGTTTGGTGACCGGCAGGTCGTCGAAATTGACCACGGCGGCATCGGTCGAGATCGCCTGGGTGTAAAGGCCCTCGAACTTCAGCGCCGCATCGACCTGCTGCGGCACGTTCTTGCTGCCCTTGTCCCACCAGGTCTTGTGTTCATGCAGCCAGCGCGTGAACAGGGCTTCGGTGGTGACGATGATATGGGCCTTCGGCTCGACAAAGCTGCCGTCGGCGCGCTTTTCTCCGATTTTTGCCCCTTCCCTGCCGGTATCGGCATCGAAGCGCAGGCCGTCCAGCATGCCGAACCCCATATCGCCCTTATATAGAGTGTCGAGGTTGAGCTGGGCAGGCGCAAAGCCCGGCCGGGCGGGCTGGGACAGGATGGCATTCAGCTGCCCCTTCAGCTCGGCGCGCGCGGCCGCTTCGGCCTTGTCGGCGGCCTCGTCGATCTTGTTGTCGCTCGACAGCTTGGCGAATTTGGCGATCGCAGCGTCGCGCGCGGCGATGTAGCGGTCTTCCGGCGACGCCGCATGGGCGTTCGCGAGGAGCAGGATCGGGGAAAGGACGAGGGCAAGGCGGAAAATAAAATGCATGCCCTGTGGTCGCCCGCAGGGCATGCAAGGTTCAAGGTCACGGGTACTACCAGCATATCCGTTGCCGGCAGGCCCGCTGCCGGCGCAGGATCCCTTCAGGGGCCGGGCCATCAGGCCGCGCCTGTTCGACTGCCTCTTCTTTAGGCCGCCTTGGAGTTCGCCACGTGGGTGGCGATGGCGTCCATCAGCGGCGGCGACAGGCAGTCATAGGGCTCGAGCCCAAGCTCCTTCAGCCGCGACCTGATCCCGGCCATATCGGCCGGCTTGACGCCGGATTCGATCACCGACGAGACGAAAGCAGCAAACCCTGGAGCCGCCGAGCCGGACTCTTGGAACAGCTCGGGATGGATGAAGTCGAGGCCGTAGAACGGGTGGCCCTTGTTCTCGATCCGGCCGTACATATGGGTGCCGCAGCCGGTGCAGGCGTGGCGCTGGATCACCGCAGCCGCGTCGACGATCTTCAGCTTGTCGCCGTTCTCCAGCACGGTGACGTTCTCGCGCGGAACCACCGCGACCACCGAGAAGGTGGCGCCCGAGGGCTTCCAGCATTTGGTGCAGCCGCAGGCGTGGTTATGGGCAACGTCGCCCTTGACCCCGACCTTGACCTTCTTGTCCGCGCATTTGCAGACCAGCGTGCCGCCGGCAAAACTGCCGGAGCCTTGCTTGACGCCACTGTCGACCGACGGGTGGATATGAACAGTCATTGACCTATCCTCCTAGTGCTTGGTGTTTTGATTTCAGAATACGACGACCGAACGGATCGATTTTCCCTCGTGCATCAGGTCGAAGCCCTTGTTGATCTCATCGAGCTTCAGCACATGGGTGATCATCGGATCGATCTGGATCTTTCCGCCCATGTACCAGTCGACGATCTTCGGCACGTCGGTGCGGCCGCGCGCGCCGCCGAACGCAGTGCCCTTCCAGACGCGTCCGGTGACGAGCTGGAACGGACGCGTCGCGATCTCCTTGCCGGATTCAGCCACGCCGATCACCACCGAGACACCCCAGCCGCGGTGACAGGCTTCCAGCGCCTGCCGCATCACGGTCGTGTTGCCGGTGCAGTCGAAGGTGTAGTCGGCGCCGCCGTCGGTGAGGCCGACCAGGTGCTGGACGATGTCGCCGCTCACCTTGGTCGGGTTGACGAAATGCGTCATGCCGAACTGTTTGCCCCAGGCGTCCTTTGAATCGTTGATGTCGACGCCGATGATTTTATCCGCACCGACCATCTTGGCGCCCTGGATCACGTTGAGGCCGATGCCGCCGAGACCGAACACCACGACGTTTGAGCCCGGCGTCACCTTGGCGGTGTTGACGACCGCACCGACGCCGGTGGTGACGCCGCAGCCGATGTAGCAGCTCTTGTCGAACGGCGCGTCCTCGCGAATCTTCGCGACCGCAATCTCTGGCAGCACGGTGAAGTTCGAGAAGGTCGAGCAGCCCATATAGTGGAAGACCGTCTTGCCCTTGTAGCTGAAGCGCGAGGTGCCGTCCGGCATCACGCCCTTGCCTTGCGTCGCGCGGATCGCGGTGCAGAGATTGGTCTTCTGGCTCAGGCAGCTTTTGCACTGCCGGCACTCGGGCGTATAGAGCGGGATCACGTGATCGCCCGGCTTCACCGACGTCACGCCGGCCCCGACCTCACGAACGATGCCGGCGCCTTCGTGGCCGAGGATCGAGGGGAAGATGCCTTCGCTGTCGAAACCGTCGAGCGTGTAGGCATCGGTGTGGCAGATGCCCGTCGCCATGATCTCGACAAGGACCTCGCCGGCCTTGGGGCCTTCCAGATCCAGCTCGACGATCTCAAGCGGCTTCTTTGCTTCGAATGCGACTGCGGCGCGGGTCTTCATCTTGGTCTCCACTAAACATCAAACAGGTTTGTCGTTCGCGCCGGTCACGCTCACTTCTTGTCGTTGTGGCCCATGCAGGCGTCTTCCGCCTTGCCGTAGGCTTCTGACTTGTCTTCGTGCTTGGCCGGCCGTACGCGCCCAACCGCGTCATTGGAACGAGCGCGCAGGTAGACATAGAGGTCGTCCATGTAGCAAGCAACGTTCGGATTGTCGCCGAACGCCGGCATGACGTTCTCCTGCGACGTCGAAACGTTCTTGCGTCCGCTCGCGACCACGCCAAGAAAATCGGCATAGTTCATACTCTTCAGCGAGTCCTTCAGCGCAGGCGCATAAGTCGAACCCATGCCATCGGGCCCGTGGCAGACGTGGCACTCCGAATGGTATCGGCGATATCCGGAGTAGGTGTACCAATCCACGGTCCCGTCAGGTTCGACCTTGTAGGTCGGGTTACCGTCCTTATCGAGATACTTGCCGTCCTCGGATTTGACCGCCGTCGGGTCGCCGGGAGCTTCGGCAGAGGCAACTCCTCCCATTGCCACGACGAAGATCGCAGCAGTCACAAACCAGATCTTACGCAAAAGCATATCCTCGCGTGCGATTGAAGACGGACCGGCGCATGGAGGTGGTCCATGCGCCGGAACGAGGTTCGTTCAGCTCACTGCTGCGGCAGCGAGAACACGGTGAGCGTTCCACCGAGCGCGGTGTAGTTGCTCAGCGCGGCGTAGCCACCGACTGCACCGAGACCGGCCGTCGGATCAGTCAGACCGGCCGCGAGGCCGATGCCTGCCCAACCGCCAACACCCGACAGAACTGCGACGTACTGCTTGCCGCCATGTTCATAGGTGGTGACGTTGCCGATAATGCCGGACGGAGTCTTGAACTTGTAGAGCTCCTTGCCCGTCTTGGCATCGACAGCCTTCAGGTAGCCTTCCAGCGTGCCGTAGAACACCACGCCGCCGGCGGTCGCGAGTGCACCCGACCAGACCGAGAACTGCTCCTTGTTCGACCAGACGATCTTGCCGGTCTTGCCGTCCCAGGCAATGAAGTTGCCCATGTTGGTCTCACCGGGAGGCGGATACATCGACAGTGTCGCGCCGACATAGGGCTGACCTGCGGTGTAGCTCACCTTGAACGGCTCGTAGTCCATGCAGACGTGGTTGGTCGGCACATAGAACAGCTGGGTATCCGGCGAGTACGCCGCCGGCTGCTCGTCCTTCGAACCAAGCGCTGCCGGGCAGATGCCCTTGACGTTGTGGTCCTCGCCGGCCTTGTCGGTCGACGCTGCGTCAAGAACCTTCGGACGACCATAGGTCGGCGAGCTCTTGTTCATGTCGACGCCGGAGGTCCAGTTCACCTTCGGATCATACTTGTCGGCGACCAGCAACTCGCCGGTGGCGCGATCGAGCGTATAGCCGAGGCCGTTACGATCGAAGTGCGTCAGCAGCTTGCGCGGCTTGCCGTCGATCGACTGATCCGAGAGGATCATCTCGTTGACGCCGTCATAGTCCCATTCGTCATGGGGCGTCATCTGGTAGACCCACTTGGCGACACCGGTATCCGGGTTACGCGCCCAGATCGTCATCGACCACTTGTTGTCGCCGGGACGCTGCTTCGGATTCCAAGTCGAGGGGTTGCCCGACCCGTAATACACGAGGTTCAGCTCGGGATCGTAGGAGATCCAGCCCCAAGTCGCGCCGCCGCCGATCTTCCACTGATCGCCTTGCCACGTCTTCAGGCTCGAGTCCTTGCCGATCGGCTTGCCGAGCTCGGTGGTCTTATCGTCGACCAGGATTTGGTCATCCGGACCTTCCGAGTATCCACGCCAGACCAGCTTGCCGGTCTTGAGATCGTAGGCCGTCATGTGGGCCTGAACGCCGAACTCGCCGCCGGAGATGCCGACCAGGACCTTGTCCTTGACCACCATCGGCGCCGAGGTACCCGTCGATCCCTTGCTCGGATCGCCGTTCTTGACGCTCCATTCCACCTTGCCGGTCTTGGCATCGAGCGCGACCAGCGTGGTGTCGGCCTGGTGCAGGATGATCTTGCCGTCACCATAGGCAACGCCGCGGTTGACCGTGTCACAGCACATCACCGGAATGACGTTCGGATCCTGCTTCGGCTCGTACTTCCAGACGATCTGATTGTCCTTGGAAAGGTCAATAGCGTAGACCTTGTTCGGGAACGGGGTGTGCACGTACATCATGTTGCCGATGATCAGCGGGCCGCCTTCGTGGCCGCGCAGCACGCCGGTCGAAAACGTCCAGGCAACCTGCAACTTTCCGACGTTCGAGGCGTTGATCTGATTCAGCTTGGAGAAACGTGTATTCGCGTAGTCTCCGGTCGGCATCACCCAGTCTTTCGGGTTCTGCGCCATCTTGTGGAGCTCGTCATTGGCATTGGCCGCTCCGACGGCAAATACCGCCATAGCCCCAAGACCGGTCGCGTAAAGCAACTTGCGCATCGTGGTTTTCCTCCCAGGTTCAAGAGCTCAAGGGTTTCCGCCGAAACGGCCCCACTTCTTCCATTTTGGTGTCCCAGTCGTAGTCCCATCAAAGCCTGCTGACTTGCCCAATAGAGAAGAGCCGTTTGCTCAAAAGCGAAGCTTCGCCAGATTTTTGCCGGCCATGCCGCGAATTGGCGGGAAAGATTGCTTCATGTTGCAGGGCATCAATCGTAGGCCGGCGTAATTCGAGCGCCAGATTGACGCGTTCTAAGGTTGCGCTTGACGAGCCCAGAACTAAGTCGGAGGATCACCCGACACTAACCGGGAAGAAATCCCGCCGCCTCCCTAACCTATTCAGAATCAGGGAGAAGGCGCATCATCCGGACCAGACTCAAGCGCGGTGGCAGTCACGTTGGGGATCGAATCGGTGGCTGGAAAGATGACCGATACAGTCCATTCACTCAGCACGAACGGATTGACGCCGAAGCGGCAAATCCAGCGCTGGTCGGATGCGCTCACTGACCTCTGCGGTCAGTTCGACGTCGATGCACTCGAGGGATCCTCGCTCGAGGGCCGGATCAATTTCACGACGGTGTCGCGGCTGAAGCTGTGCCAGATCGAGGCAAGCCAGCATCGCATCGCCCATACCATCTCGCGCATCAAACTGAGCGAGCACCCCTACATCAAGATCGTGTTCCAGACCCACGGCGTCTCGCATTTCGAGCAGGACGGCCTGCACTTCGACATCATGCCGGGCGACTGCTTCGCCTACGACGTGTCGTGTCCGCACACGATCATCAGCCCGTCCCTGACGCGTCACGAGGTTGTCATCGTGCCGAAGGACCTGCTCAAGGAGCGCGGCTTCCAGCTCTCCAAGATGGCGCCGTGCAAACTGTCGGCACGTAACGGCACCGGCCGCATCGCTTATGATTTCGTCCATGCGGCTTTCGGCGAGGCCCCGACGTTGACCCCGGTAAACGCGGTCGGCGTGGCCGATGCGCTGATCGACCTCTTGCTGCTGCCGCTGCGCGAAACCGGCGCCATGTTCGACCGCGGCAGCGCCGAGGCGACCTATGTGCGCGCCCAGGGCTTCATCCGCGAGCATTTGCGCGATCCCGATCTCTGCATCGACCGCATTTCCGCAGCGCTCGGCTGCTCGAAGCGCTATCTGCACATGCTGTTCAGCGATCGCGGCATGACGGTCAGCGACTACATCTGGAAGGCGCGCCTGCAGAATTGCCGGCAGGAGTTGGAATCCCAGAACGGCAAGACCATTACGGACGTCGCGTTCTCCTGGGGCTTCTCGAGTTCCTCGCATTTCAGCCGCGTCTTCCGGAAGTATTTCGGCATCGCGCCCTCCTCCGTCCACAAGGGTCTGCACGGCGGCATGCCGGTGGACGTGGTACTGGAATAGCGCGTATCAGCCTGGCGTGCAGGCGTCGCGCCATGCTGTCCGTCATCAACCTTTCTTCAATCAAGGCCTGGGCGCGCAACCTCAAGCGGGACAGTGTCGCGCTCTATCTCGCCTCGCGTGATCCGCGCGTGCCGTGGTACGCCAAGGCGCTTGCGGTCGCCGTCGCGGCCTATGCGCTCTCGCCGATCGACCTGATTCCGGACTTCATCCCCGTCGTCGGCTATCTCGACGATCTGATCCTGCTGCCGCTCGGAATCTGGATTGCCATCTCGCTCGTTCCGGACGAGGTGATGGCGGAATGCCGCGCCAAGGCCGGCGACCTGCTGCAGCGTCCGACCAGCCGCGCCGGGATGATCGCGATCATCGTGCTCTGGATCGCCGGCGCGCTGGCGCTGGCGTGGATCGCCTTCACCTACTGGCTGAGGTCCGCGCCCTAGGCTGGCGCGGCCTTCGGCACCAGCGCCTCGACCGTCACGCCATCATCGCTGGAATTGATGTTGAGGGTGCCGCCAAGCGCGAGGATCCGTTCCTGCATGCCGGTCAGACCGCGGCCAAGCCGGTGATCCCTGAGCAGGCCGCGGCCGTTGTCGCGCACCCTCACCAGCGCGCAGCCGCGGCTGCCGCGCAGGCCGGTCTGCCGCTCCGCGGGTTCGATCGTGATATCGACCGCCGTCGCGCCGGCGTGGCGGAACACATTGGTGAGCGCTTCCTGGACGATGCGATAGATCGTCAGGTCGGCCATCTCGCCGGTATCGCCGAGCTCGGGCGATACGTTGCTCTCGATCTCCACCTCCGGGTGAGTTTCGCTCCACATCCGCACCAGCGCGCCGAGCGCTTCCCTGAGCCCGAGTTCGGCCAATCCCACCGGCCGCAATCGCTCCAGGATGCGTCGGGTGAACTGCTGCAGCGCATTGACCTGCTCGAGGATGGCGTTGCCGTGCTTGCGCAGTGCCGCGGGATCGGGCCGCTCGACCTCCGACAGCCGGGTCAACGCGCCGGCATGCGCGCGCAGCGCGAACAAATAAGGCCCGAACTCATCGTGCAATTCGCGCGCGATTTCCTTGCGCTCGGAATCCTGCAGCGACACCGCACGTTCGGCCAGCTGCCGCTTGCTGTCGACGGCCTCACCCAGCGTCGCCGCCAAATGGTTCAGTTTGGCACAGATCGCGGCCAATTCCGGCGACCCGCCGGGCTCGACGCGGGCATCGTAATCGCCGGCTTCAATGCTGATCATCGCCTGCGACAGCGCCTCCAGCGGCGCAAGCGCGCGGCCGACCACCAGCATGGTGACCAGAAGCAGCGCGATCGCGATCGCGGAGCCGACCTCGAGCTGGGTGACGATGCCATCCCAGATCTCGGCGATTTCATCGTCGGGATGCGAGGTGATGACAAGCGATTGCGGCTTGCCGTGAACCGAGATCGGCACCCGCACCGAGGTCTGCTCGGGATGGACCAGCGCGACGAACCACTCCGGCGGCGCGCGCAAATCGCCGGCGCTCTCGGGTCGCCCGGTAGACTTTGCGATCGCGCCGTTCTGCCGCGTGATGCTGACATGACGCAGCCGGCTCAGGTCCTGGACGATCTGGTCGAGCCGCGCATCCGGATCCGGCGCTTCGTCCAGACCGGCCACGATCGTCGCTACGAACTCGCGTGCCAGCCGGATAACGCTTTGATCTTCTGCCTGAACACGAGGTCCCGCCTCCAGCACTAGCCGTGCGATATTGATGCCCAACCCGAGCGCCAAAATCAGCGCCAGCAGCAGGTTGATCCGTGCGCGCAAGGATAGCTTTTGCCACATGACGTTGCCCCCGACCGCGATCCCTCCTCTGAGAGGATCGTTGACAGCCAAATTTGCCCGGCTATCTAATCGCACCCTATCGCAATCTCGCGCGAGCTGCACAACCGGTCGGAACCGAGCTGTTCTTCGCGCAAACCGACATGATGATGAGTGAATCGAAGGTCGCCGGAACAACGCCATGCGCATTCTGATCGTTGATGATCATCCCATCGTTGCCTCCGGTTGTCGCACCGTGTTCGCTGACGATCCCGAGATCACGCTGCTCGAAGCCGCGGACGCCGAAAGCGGCGAGCGGGCCTTCGTTGCGGAAAAGCCCGATCTCTGCGTCATCGACATCAACCTGCCGACGGTCTCGGGCTTCGAGCTGGCGCGCCGCATCCTGTCCCACGATGCATCGGCGCGCCTCATCATGTTCAGCATGAACGACGACCCGGTGTTTGCCGCTCGCGCCATCGACATCGGCGCCAAGGGCTACGTCTCGAAGACCGGCGATCCCAACGATCTTGTGGAGGCGGTGCGCGAAGTCGGCAATGGCGGCGTCTATCTGCCGCCCGCGATCGCGCGTAACGTCGCCTTTGCGCGGCCGGGCTTTGCGCAGAATCCGCTGTCCAAGCTCACCTCGCGCGAGATGGAGATCCTGCGCCTGCTCAGTTCCGGCAAGAGCCTGTCGGAGATCGCCTGGCTGGTGCATTCGTCATACAAGACGGTCGCGAATACGTCATCGATCATGCGCCAGAAGCTTGGCGTGCGCACCTCGGCAGAGCTGGTGCGCCTGGCGATCGAGAGCGGCGTCGCCTGACGCAGCGCTCCAACCGAGAGGAATACGACAATGCAGATGGTTTCCCAGAACAAGTCGCATGGCGGCACGCAAGGCGTCTATCGGCATCCAAGCCGCGAGACCAAGACCGACATGACGTTCTCGGTGTTCGTTCCCGAGCACACGGCCGGCGCCAAATTGCCAGTCGTGACCTATCTGTCGGGCCTGACCTGCACCCACGCCAACGTCACCGAGAAGGGTGAATTCCGCCAGGCCTGCGCCGAGCTCGGCCTGATCTTCGTCGCGCCCGACACCAGCCCGCGCGGGGAAGGCGTCCCCGGCGATCCCGCCAATTCCTACGATTTCGGCCTCGGCGCCGGCTTCTATGTCGATGCGACGGAGCAGCCGTTCGCGGCCAATTACCGGATGTGGAGCTACGTGATCGAGGAATTGCCGAAGCTGATCGCCGAACAATTCCCGGTCGACACGGCGCGGCAATCGATACTCGGTCATTCCATGGGCGGCCATGGCGCGCTGACGGTTGCGCTGCGCCACCCCGATCGCTATCGCGCGGCGAGCGCATTTGCGCCGATCGTGGCGCCGTCGCAGGTGCCGTGGGGCAACAAGGCGCTCGGCGGCTATCTCGGCAGCAACAAACAGGCGTGGCGCAAGCACGACGCGGTGGCATTGATCGAGGACGGCGCCCGCTTCCCCGACCTGCTGGTCGATTACGGCGATGCCGACGGATTTCTCACCGAGCAGTTGCGGCCCGAGTTGCTGAAGGCCGCCTGCGAGAAGGCCAACATTCCACTCACCCTGCGGCGTCAACCCGGCTACGACCACAGCTATTACTTCATCTCGACCTTCATGGCCGATCACCTGCGCTGGCACGCCGCACGGCTGAAGGCGTGACGCCTCGCGCGGCGATCGCACCAGTCGATCCCCGTCACCCTGAGGAGACCGCGCAGCGGCCGTCTCGAAGGGTCGACGGGCCCGACTTTCTCCGCGCGGCTGTAGCCGGGCCGATCCATCCTTCGAGGCTCGCTTCGCTCGCGCCTCAGGATGACGGAGAAAATCTGTGCACGCACGCTACCTTGCTTGCGGCGCGCCGTAGTTCGGCGCGAGCAGGCGGTTGCGCACGAGGTAATCGGTGGCGCGCGACCAGGATTCGTCGGTATTGCCGCGCATGTCGGCGCTGGCCGCGGCGACCAATTGCCCGGTGTGCACGTCGCGCAGATAGAGATTGATGTTGAGGATGAGGTTGGAGACCTTCTGCACCACGCCTGTCATCGCAAGGTCAGCCCCGAGTTCGCCGGCCAGTTTCACATCGCATCCGCCGCAGGCCTGAAGATTGCTGCCGTGCGCCGCAGCATTGACTGGCGAGATATCGAGCACACGGAACTTGCCTGAATCGGCGAGCTCCTTGCGCACCTGATCGCCGGTCCGGAGCAGCCGCGCCTGCTCGTCGGTCCGCGGTCCGTTCACCTCGCCTTGCAAGCTGGTGTCGATCATCTCGAGGTCGAACACCGCAAGCTTGGGCGGTTCGGCGCGCGCTGCCGCAGACACCAACAGCAAAGATACGGCGAAAGCAAACGCTGATCTCATGATTGTGAACCAATCGAAATTTGTAACCTCGCAACGACAAAAAGCGGGGTTGCAAGCCAGGCCAATTCCGGCATCTTGCACGTCAACGCAAGGCAAGAAAAGCGGAAGCCCGCCTTTCGACAACGCCATGCCCGGTGAAGAATGACTGCGGGAGGAATTATGTTCCGATGGCTGATCGGCACGATCGCGCTCAGCATGATGGCGTCCGGAGCGCTGGCGGCTGATCCCGTCGAGATCCATATCGGCTATCTCGGTCATGCCGGCGTCAAATCGACGCTCTCGCTGGTCCAGCAACCGGCCGACAATGACGGGATCGCCGGCGCGCGGCTTGCGATCGAGGACAACAATACAACCGGGAAATTCCTCAACCAGCGCTTCACGCTCGACGAGGTCAAGGTCAAGGACAGCGACGATGTCGCCAAGATCGCGACCGATCTCGCCGCCCATAACGACTATATCATCACCGACCTGCCCGCCGATGCCCTGCTCAAGGTCGCCGATGCCTTGCGCGACCGCGGCACTGTGCTGCTGAACGCGGGTGCGATCGACGATCGGCTGCGCGAGCAGGATTGCCGCGGCAATGTCATCCACGTCGCGCCGACCCGCTCGATGCTGGCGGACGCGCTCGGCCAGTATCTGGTGTGGAAGCAGTGGAAGCGCTGGCTGCTGGTGAGCGGCTCGCACGATCAGGACAAGCTTTACGCCGACGCGCTGCGCCGCGCCGCCACGCGTTTCGGCGCCAAGATCGTGCAGGAGCGGACATTCGAGGACACCGGCGGCGCACGCCGCACCGACTCTGGCGTGACGCTGATCCAGCGCCAGATGCCGGTGTTCACGCAGCAGGCCCCGGCTTACGACGTGCTCGTCGCCGCCGACGAGAGCGAGGTGTTCGCGAACTACCTGCCTTACCGCACCTGGGACCCGCGGCCCGTGGCGGGTTCGGCCGGCCTGGTGCCGACCAGCTGGGACGCCGCGCATGATCAATGGGGCGCCGTCCAGATCCAGAACCGCTTCGTCAAGCTGAACATGCGCCGCATGACGGCGCTCGACATGCAGGCCTGGACCGCGGCGCGCATGATCGGCGAAGCCACTTCGCGAACCAATTCGGGCGATCCCAAGAAGGTCATCGCCTTCCTCAAGAGCCCGGATTTCTCGATCGCCGCCTTCAAGGGCACGCGGTTGACCCTGCGAGACTGGAATCTGCAGCTCCGCCAACCGATCCTGCTGGCCGATGGTCGTATGGTCGTTTCGGTCTCGCCGCAGGAAGGTTTCCTGCATCAGGTCTCCGAACTCGACACGCTCGGTGTTGACCGGCCTGAAACGAAATGCAAGCTGCAGTGAGGGAGATGAAACGCATGTGGCGCCGCTGTCTGTTGACCGGGATGCTCGTTTGGCTTGCCGCGACACCGGCGTCCGCCTTCGTTGCCTATGTCTCCAACGAGAAAGGCAACACCGTCACGGTGATCGACACCAATAGCTGGACGGTGACAAAGACCATCAAGGTCGGCCAGCGGCCGCGCGGCATCGAGTTCTCGCGCGACGGCAAGTTCGTGATGGTCGCGGTCGGCGACGACGACACCATCCAGGTGATCGACACCAAGACGCAGGAGATCGTCGACACCCTGCCCTCCGGCCCCGACCCCGAATTGTTCACGCAGGATGCCGCCGGCAAGACCATGTATGTCGCCAACGAGAACGACAACACGGTCACCGTGATCGATCTCGAAAAGCGCGCCCGCATCGGCGACATCCAGGTCGGCGTCGAGCCCGAGGGCATGACGATCAGCCCGGACGGCAAGATCCTGATCAACACGTCCGAAACCACCAACATGGCGCATTTCATCGACACCACGACGCGCCAGATCGTCGCCAACGTGCTGGTCGATTCGCGGCCACGCTTCGCCCAGTTCAAGCATGACGGCTCCGAGTTGTGGGTCTCCTCCGAGATCGGCGGCACCGTCTCGATCATCGATCCAGTCAAGCACGTGGTGACCGGCAAAGTCACCTTCGAAATCCCGGGACTGCGCAACGAGGCAATCCAGCCGGTCGGCATCGGCATGACCAAGGACGACAAGATCGCGTTCGTCGCGCTGGGCCCGGCGAACCGGGTCGCGGTGGTCGATGCCACGACCCACAAGGTGCTCAAATATCTCCTGGTCGGCCAGCGGGTCTGGCACATGGATTTCACCCCGGACGAAAAATATCTGATGGTCACCAACGGCGTCTCCAACGATGTCTCGGTGATCGATATCGCCTCCCAGAAGGTGATCAAGACCATTCAGGTCGGCGAATTGCCCTGGGGGATCACGATCGCGCAGCCATGACCGCAACCGACGCCCATATCGCGAACGAGCCCTCGCCGGACGCAGGTCCCACAGCGGCGGTGCAGCCGGCGCTGTCGATCGGCAATGTCAGCCACAGCTACGGCCCGCGCCGCGCCCTGATCGATGTCAACTTCACCGTCGCACCGGCGAGCTTCACCGCATTGCTCGGCCTCAACGGCGCCGGCAAGAGTACGCTGTTCTCGCTGGTGACGCGGCTGTTCGGCATCCAGAACGGCCAGATCAAGATCTTCGGCCACGACATCAGCCGGACGCCCGGTGAAGCGCTGCGGCTGATGGGCGTCGTGTTCCAGCCGCGCACGCTCGACCTCGACCTCTCGCTGACGCAGAACCTGTTGTATCACGCCGCGCTGCACGGCATCTCCAGGCGCGAGGCGCGGACGCGCAGCGCCGAGGTGCTCGGCCGCATCGGCCTTGCCGACCGCGCGGCCAGCAAGGTGCGCGATCTCTCGGGCGGCCAGATGCGGCGGCTCGAGATCGCCCGCGCGCTGCTGCACCGTCCCCGGCTGCTGCTGCTCGACGAGGCGACCGTCGGGCTTGACGTCAAGGCGCGCGCCGACATTCTCGACCATGTCCGGCAGCTCGTCACCGAACAGGGCATCGGCGTGCTCTGGGCGACGCATCTGTTCGACGAGATCATGCCGGGCGACGACCTTGTCGTGCTGCATCAGGGCCGGATGCTGGCGCATGGCCCGATGTCGCGCGTGATCACTGATGCCGGCGCGCAGGACGTCAACACCGCGTTCATGCGCCTGACCGGAACGGCAACCCTCACCGGAAAGCCGCCAACATGAGCAGCACGACGGTCACACCCGAGCGCAGCGGCTTCTCGCTGTCCGAATACATCGTCTGCCTGAACGGCATCGTATGGCGCGAGGCGCTGCGCTTCCTGCATCAGCGCGAACGTTTCGTCTCGGCGTTGGTCAGGCCGCTGGTCTGGCTGTTCATCTTCGCGGCCGGCTTCCGCCAGGTACTCGGCATCTCGATCATCCCGCCCTATGAGACCTACATCCTCTACGAGGTCTATATCGCGCCCGGCCTGATGGCGATGATCCAGCTGTTCAACGGCATGCAATCCTCGCTGTCGATGGTCTATGACCGCGAGATGGGCAACATGCGCACGCTGCTGGTCAGCCCGCTGCCGCGCGGCTATCTGCTGTTCTGCAAACTGCTCGCCGGCACGGCGGTGTCGCTGCTGCAGGTCTACGCGTTCCTGCTGATCGCGTGGTTCTGGGACATCACGCCGCCGACCATCGGCTACCTCACCGTGCTTCCGGCGCTGGTGCTGTCGGGCCTGATGCTCGGCGCATTGGGCATGCTGATCTCGGCCAGCATCAAGCAGTTGGAAAATTTCGCCGGCGTGATGAACTTTGTGATCTTCCCGATGTTCTTCGCTTCGTCGGCCCTCTATCCGCTCTGGCGGGTGCAAGAAGGCAGCCCAATGCTGTACTATGTCTGCCAATGCAATCCGTTCACGCATGCGGTGGAGCTGATCCGGTTTGCGTTGTACGGCAAGATGAACTGGGTTTCGCTCGCGGTGGTCGGCGGGTGCACGGTGGTGTTCATGATCGGCGCGATCCTGGCTTACGATCCATCGCGCGGCCTAGTGCGCCGCGGACCCGGCGGAGGCGAGGCATGACAGGTTGGCGTTTCGGACTGGGCATGCTGTTCGCGATGGTTCTGTCGAACCAGGCCGCGTTCGGCGCCGACCCGCGCTATCCGGACTGGCCCTGCCAGCAGGCCAAGGTGCCCGAGATCTCGCTTGCCGCGGTCTGGGCCGGCCCGCCGCTCGGCGATGCCGAGACCAAGTGGAGGGACGATCCGAAGATCAGCGCACTTGCGGCCAAGCTCGCGGCACGCCGCATTCCGTTGGAGGATGCGCAGAAGGAGATCACCGAGTTCCTCTCCGCTGCCGCGGCCGACAAGGCCAATGCGGGAAAACTGCTGTTCGCGGGCCTGTTCGATACGCTCAACGGGCAGCGCGCCTCCGTCATGAACGGGCTGGAGCGCGTGATGCGCAAGCAGCGCGAGGCCGCGGAAAAGATCCGCGACGACACGATCAGGCTCCAGGCGCTGCAGGACGCCACGCCGCCGGACCAAGCCAAGGTCGATGAGCTCGGCAACCAGCTGGTCTGGGAGACGCGGATCTTCGAGGACCGCGGGCGGGTGGTGAAATTCGTTTGCGAGGTGCCGACCGCCATCGATCAGCGGCTGTTCGCGCTGGGCCGCACCATCCAGCAGGAGCTGGATTGAGGCCTGCGACCGATCGCCCCGGGGATCATTAATGCCGCCGGATCGCAGCAGTCCGGAACCAACTGCGCTCCCCGCTCGTTGTCTTCAACTATATCTGAAGTTGGGAGACCTCGATGAGAGCAGCCAAGATCGTCATGACCAGCCTCGCCGCCGCGAGCCTGATCACCACAGCGGCTTTGGCCCAGCAATCCATGTCGGGAATGGTCACCAAGATTGACCGACTGCGCAGCACCATCTCGATCCAGCAGACACAGAGCGGCACGGTGGGCGCAGCCGGCGGCGCGATACAGGAATACAAGGTGCCCAAGGGGCAGTCGCTCGAAGCCTTCCACGCCGGTGACAAGGTGACGTTCACGGCGTCAGACAGCGATGGCGGCAAGACCATCGACAAGCTCGACAAGGAAAAATAACCCACAAGCCGCGTGAGGACGGGCTATTGCTCGCCCTCACGCGGCTCGGGCTCCGCATCCGCCAGCGGCAATTTGGCACGGTCCCAGCCATCGGTCCCATCCGGATACCACGCGACATTGCGGTAGCCGTAAGAGAGCACGCGCTTGGCCGCGTTCCACGACATCCAGCAATTCTCCTGGCAGTAGACCACCAGCAATTTTGCTTTGTCGCCGCCGGAGGCGCGCGCCAGGCCGCGCCGCAGATAGTCCTCGGTCGAGGCGGCAAGCCTGCCGTAGCCCGTGTCGGGCAGCCAGATGCTGCCGGGAATATCGAGATGCGGCCGCTCGCGCCACACCGTTCCGGCGGGCAGATTTGGCTTCGGCGCGCGCGGCAGCACGTCGACGAAGGCACCGGACTTGTCGTGCCAGATCGCTTCCGCTTCCGCGGTCGTGAGCACGCGTGCGCCGGCCAGCGTCACCGGCACCGGCGCGCGGTAATCCTCGGTCCGATAGCCCTCGGGCTCTGCGGGCGCGTCCTGCGCGCGGACAGGCGAAGCGGCGAGCAACATCACCGCAAGCATGGCCGCGAGCTTGGTCATGGCGACTTGGTGGCGGTCTCCGGCCCGATCGGGCGGTCGTTCTCGTCGAGCAGCGGAACACCGTAATCGAGCAGGATCTTGTTGATCGCCGGCTGGTTCTCCTGGATCAGGCGATTGAGCTGGCGCTTCCAGTTCTGGTCGGACCCGCGCACGCCCATGCCGATGCGATAGACCAGCTTCGGTCCCGTGGTCTCCTTGACCAGCGGCGTAATGTGCAGCGGCGGATTCGCCTTCTTGGCATAGAAGCCCGCCATCGGCCCCCACAGGATGCCGGCGTCGATCTCACCCTTGGCCAGATCGTTCATCATCGCCTCGGCCGACGAATCGTAGCGCGTATCGATCATCAGCGGATAGGGCTTGGCGTTGCCCATCAGGCCGTTCAAGGCCATGTTGGTCGCAGGCGGCGTTCCCGCCACGATGCCGATATGCTTGCCCTTCAGCCGCTCGTCTTCGAGCGTCGTGACCTCATCGAGCCCAGTGCCCGGCTTCGCGACGATCGCGTAGGACGTGCGGTAATAGGGATTCGTGCCCTGCGCGAGGTCATCGCCTTGCGGAAACCCCATGATCACGTCGCAGCGATGCGCGCCGAGTGTCATTCGCACGAAGCCGGTGGCCTGCGGAAAGTACATGTAGTCGAGCTTCTTCTGCAGCTTCTCGGCAAACAGCTCGCCGATCTTGTTCTCAAAGCCCTCGCCCTTGTCGTTCGAGAACGGCAAATTGCGCGGATCGGCGCAGATGCGCAGCACCCTGGCATCGACCAGCTCGATCGAGAGTTCGCCCTGATCATTCACCTGCGCCTGCGCGATATCGCGACCGGCAAGACAGGCAATGAAGCCCGCAAGCGCGAGCAGAACAGGACGGCATCCGACAACTCTCATTACGCGGTCTCCTCTTGATCGGACGGGTCACCATCAGCCACCAATTGCCCGGCGCAGCACGACGTGCAACAGGAACAATGATCGCAACGGTGCCGCGTTGCTTGTTGCAGCGCAAACTGGCGCGCGACGACCTCGATCGCGCGCCCCGGAGAAACTGAGGCGGAAACATGACTCATGGCGGTTCGATGCTTGCGCTGCTCCTGATGCTCTGGGCGCCGACCATAGCGCGGGCGCAAGAGGTGGAATTGCCTGTAAGCGAAGTCGCCCCCGGAATATTCGTTCACACCGGGGTCGTCGCACTGATGACGCGCGACAACGAAGGCGCCATCGCCAATGTCGGCTTCGTGGTTGGCGACAGTGCGGTTGCCGTCATCGACACCGGCGGCAGCGTCCGCGAAGGGCGCCAATTGCTCGCGGCGGTGCGCAGCCATAGCGACAAGCCGATCCGCTACGTGATCAACACCCACGCGCACCCCGACCACAGCTTCGGCAACGCCGCTTTTGTCGGCGACGGGACCAGCTTTGTCGGCCACAAGGCCCTGCCCCGCGCACTGGCGGCGCGCGGGCAATTCTATCTCGACGGCTTTCGCCGCACGATGGGCGACGCCTTGATCGACGAGGTGAAGATCATCCCACCGACCGTACTGGTCGCGGACACGCTGAAGCTCGACCTCGGCGGTCGGGTCCTCGCCCTGAAGGCATGGCCACCCGCCCACAGCGACAACGACCTCACCGTCTTCGACGAACGCACCGGGACCTTGTTCGCGGGCGATATGGTGTTCCTCGAGCATATTCCCGTGGTCGACGGCAGCCTCAAAGGCTGGCTGCGCGCGCTCGACGACCTCCAGGCGATTCCCGCCGAGCGCGTGGTTCCCGGTCACGGACCCGTGAGCGCATGGCCTGCGGCGCTCGCCGACGAGCGGCGTTATCTTGAAACGCTCGCCGCGGACGTGCGGGCGCTGGTCAAAAGCGGCAAGCCGATCACGGCTGCGGCGGAGCAAGCCGCAGCCGCCGAGCGGCCGCGTTGGCAATTGTTCGACGATTACAACGCCCGCAACGCAACTGCAGCATTTTCGGAAATTGAATGGGAGTAGCTGTTGGTCCCGTGTTGGTCTTATAATGACGCGGCTGCATAGGATTTCGCGAACATGACTGGACATCGCGCCCGCCTGCTTTGGATCATAAGCTTGGTTGCGATCGCGCTGGGTACACCGGCCGCGCGCGCGGCCGAGACCTATGATCCCTGGCCGGGCCTCGTCCAGGACATCTTCAGCAATCGTCCGATGAATGACGGCAACGACGTCATCGGCATCGAGATGCCAGTGCGCGCCGAAGATGCCGCGATCGTTCCGGTGACGCTGCGCACCAAGTTGCAGCCCAGCGACAGCCGACGCGTCGTCGCGATCACGCTCGTCATCGACGAGAACCCGGCGCCGATGGCCGCGAAATTCATGCTGGGGCCGAGCGCCAACGTCACCGAGATCTCGACCCGCGTCCGCGTCAACAACTACACCAACGTGCACGCCGTCGCGGAGCTCAGCGACGGCAAGCTGTATGTCAGCAAGGTCTATGTCAAAGCGTCCGGCGGCTGCTCGGCTCCGGCCGGCAAGAACGTCGAGGAAGCGAACAGCCGGCTCGGCCAGATGCGCTACCGGCAATTCACAAAGTCTGAACAGGGGCCGGCGACCAGCACGCGGGAAGCCCAGATCATGATCGGGCATCCGAACAATTCAGGCCTG
Source organism: Bradyrhizobium mercantei (assembly GCF_001982635.1). Lineage (GTDB taxonomy): Bacteria > Pseudomonadota > Alphaproteobacteria > Rhizobiales > Xanthobacteraceae > Bradyrhizobium > Bradyrhizobium mercantei. The sequence goes on from NZ_MKFI01000001.1 coordinate 1,510,564, forward strand.
CAGATGGACCAGGTCACGCAGCTCTATATCCCGGCCTTCTTCGTCAACGAGCTGCACATCTGGCAGGACGACAGTCCGGTGCTGGCGATGGAGGGCGGAATTTCGATTTCCGAGGATCCCAATATCCGCTTCACCTACGTCTCGAATGGCGCCAAGCTCTTCCGTGCCGAAGCCAAGGATACCGAGGGACACGTCTTCGAGCACGAATGGAAGATCGAGAATCCCGGGACCTGACGGGCACGCGATCTCGCGATCACGCTCTAGAAACACCGAACTTCGGCTTCGGCCTGGGCGCGCCTGAGGTCGTTGAGCGCGTTCGCGGCCTGCTCGGACGACCGGAACTGGCCGCCCAGATTGCCGCGCACCTGCGCCATGCTCAGCACGGTCTCGGCGGTGACGTAGCGATCATAGGGGATGATCGAGGCGACCACGTCGATCGAGCAGGAACATTGCTCGATCGACTGCCGGGATTCGCCATTGGCCTTCATGCAGCCGAACACATATTCCGCCCGCGCCGAGGTCGGATAGTCGTTGATTTCCTGGGCCCGCACGCAGACGGCGGTCCCGGCGAGCGCCAGGATGGCAACAATCGGTCGTAGCATGCCGGCTCCTGCCATGGTCGTGCTTCCTCTTCTCTTCCCGCAAGCTATGCTATGGATGTTGATCAGAAAAGAAAACATTCGGGGAAGTGGCTCAAGAAACGATGATCATCTCTGTACGCACGGTGTTGGCTGCGGCAGTTCTGGCGGTCATGCAGTTCGGCACCTCATGCTATGCGGAGACCGTCCGCGTTGCAGCGCAGAAGACCGGAACGCTGGCCTGGGAACTGGCCGTCATTCGCTCCCATGGTCTCGACAAGAAGGCCAATCTGTCGATCGACGTCGTCGAGCTCGCCAGCCCCGAGGCCGGCAAGATCGCGCTGCGCTCCGGCACGGCCGACGTGATGGTGTCCGACTGGCCCTGGGTGTCGCGCGAGCGTTCGCTCGGCGCCAAGCTGCAATTCTATCCCTATTCGAGCGCGCTGGGCGCCGTGATGGTACCGGCCGCCTCGCCGGTCAAGACGCTTGCCGACCTCAAGGGACGCAAGCTTGCCGTCGCCGGCGGCGCGATCGACAAGAACTGGCTGCTGCTGCAGGCCGCATCGAAGCAGGACGGCATCGACCTGAAGTCGCAGGCGACTATCGTCTATGGCGCGCCGCCGCTGCTCGCCGCCAAGACGCTCGGCGGCGAGATGGACGCGACGCTCAACTACTGGAATTTCTGCGCTGCGCTCGAGGCCAAGGGCTTTCGCCGTCTCGCTGGCATGGAGGAGATCCTGCAGAAGCTTGGTAGCAAGGGCCGCATCGCGATGATCGGCTACGTGTTCGACGAGGCCTGGGCCAATGCCAACAAGGATCTGGTGGCCCGCTTCATCGCCGTGACGCGTGCCGCGAAGGAGATTTTGGCGACCTCGGATGCCGAATGGGACGCGATCGCGCCGCTGACCGGCGCGCAGGATGCGGCAACGCTGCAGGCCTATCGCGACCGCTACCGGGAAGGCATCCCGCGCCGACCAATCGCTGACGAAGAAGCGGATGCGCGCGTGCTCTACCGGGTGCTGGCGCAGCTCGGTGGCCGCGACCTGGTCGGCACCGCCACCGAGCTCGATCCCGGCACGTTCTATCAAGCGATCCCGGGAGACTAGCGGTGCTGCGCCTGCTGTCATTCACGCTGTTCATCGCCACCTGGTGGATTGCCTCGCTGGTGATCGGCGATGCGAAGCTGCCGGCACCGCCGGCGGTGCTTTCGGTGCTGGTCGCGGAAGCCCGATCGGGCGCCTTGTTCATCAATCTCGGCGCGACGCTGGCACGCGTCGCGCTGGCGTTCACACTTGCAATGGCGCTCGGCTCGGCGATCGGCTATCTGATGGGCCGCGTCTCGCTCGCCAATCGCCTTGGTGACCCCTGGCTGATCCTGCTGCTCAATTTGCCGGCGCTGGTCGTCATCGTGCTGGCCTATATCTGGGCCGGACTGACCGAGGTCGCGGCGATCGCGGCCATCGCCATCAACAAGCTGCCGACCGCCGTGGTCACGCTGCGCGAGGGCGCCCGCGCGCTCGATCCTGCGCTCGACGAGATGGCGACGGCGTTTGCGTTGCCGCGCGGCCGCGCCTTCCGGCATGTGATCCTGCCGCAGCTAGCTCCCTACATTGCGGCCGCCGCACGCTCCGGGCTCTCGCTGGTCTGGAAGATCGTGCTGGTCGCCGAATATCTGGGCCGGCCGAACGGTGTCGGCTTCGAGATCGGCGTCGCCTTCCAGCTGTTCGACATCCCCCTGCTGCTCGCCTATTCGCTGAGCTTTGCGGGCGTCGTGCTGGTCATCGAGACCCTGATGGTGCAGCCGTTTGAAACCAGGCTAACGCGGTGGCGGCTCCGTGCAGCTTGAGGTCAATATCACAGGCAAGAGCTTCGAGAGCGCGGCCGGGAAGCGGCACGACGTGCTCGACAACGTCACCTTCACGCTGAACGCCGGCGAGGTGGGCGTGCTGTTCGGCCCGTCGGGTTGCGGCAAGAGCACCCTGCTCCGGATTCTCGCCGGGCTCGACGGCAACTACCGGGGCCAGGTGATGTGCACGCCCGGCATGCGCCTTGGCATGGTGTTCCAGGAGCCGCGGCTGTTGCCCTGGCGCACGGTCGAGGAGAACGTGCGGCTCGCCGCACCTGACGTCGACGATGGCAGGTTGTCGGCGCTGTTCGAGGTGCTCGAGCTGAGTTCGCACCGCAACCATTTTCCAGGAGAGCTCTCGCTCGGCCTCGCCCGCCGCGTCGCGCTCGCCCGAGCCTTCGCCATCGAGCCCGATTTCCTGATTCTCGACGAGCCGCTTGCCTCGCTCGACAATGCACTCGCGGGACGGCTGCGCGATCAGATTGCGACCCTGGTGGCCAGCCGGAAGATGATGACGCTCCTTGTCACCCACGATGTCGACGACGCAGTCCGGCTCGGCGACCGCCTGTTCTTCCTGTCGCCACGGCCGGCGCGGATCCTCCACGTCGAAACCATCGCCACGCCGCGCGCGACGCGCGGTGAGCCCGATATTAACGAAATCAAGCGGCAGCTCTCGCAGTTGGATCTTGCAAATATGTGAGACGCCGTCATCCTTGGACGAAAGCAAAGGAGAGGTTGGATGTCGCGCGCGTTGATCGCTGTTGGTGTTGCGTTGCTCGTGCTGCCGGCGACCGTGCTCGCCCAGAGCAAGGGCAAAGGCATCCGGCTGTGGAATCTGACCAGCGCCACGATTTCGAGCTTCGAGCTGTCGCCCGCCGGCAAGAACGAGTGGGGTCCCAACCAGACGCTCAACGACAAGGACAAGGAAGTCGACCACGACGAGCGTCTGCGCATCACCGGCGTCGAGCCCGGCCGCTACGACGCCAAGGTCGGCTACAGCGGGGGCAAGCAGTGCGTCGCCCGCGACATCGAGATCAAGGCCGACGCCGTGTTTTCGGTGTCCGACAAGGATCTGAAGGACTGCAACAAGTAAACGGGGCTAGCCGGCCGGCGGATTGCCGCCGGTGCCGGCGCGATCGTTGCTGTGCGGATATTCGCAACGCCATCGCACCGCGGTCCATTTCGGATGTTCGCCGACCCATTGCGCGATGTACGGCGGCGCGGCCATGGCGCATTGCTGCAGCGAGCCGTTCCAGTTGAACACCAGATGCTGCTCCTCGCAGGTGGCGGGCGACAGCACGGCACATACAGTGACGATCAGATCAATCGGATTCATGCATGAAACCTCGCGGGCGTCTTCAAAAGATAACATAAGCGCTACGCCCACAGCAGCCGGAAGTTTCATTTTCGCGCGAGATCAAGCGGAACCTGGCGGTCACGGGCCAGCAAGCACGCCGGCCTCACACGAGACGGTAACCGTGAAACCGGCACCTTGCCGCCAATTCATTTCGTCAATAAGCTGCTTCCCCACAACTGCTAACAGGCTGATGGCTCTTACGGAAACCTCCTGGCGCGGTGTCGCGGTCGCTGTGTGCTTGCTGGCGCTCGCCGCCGGCGCTTGGGCTCTCACCGGCGAGGTCCGGCGCGCGGCGGCGGAGCCGCAGCCGGAGAAATCGGATTCGGGTCGCGCCGAGCCTTCCCGCGCCGCAAACAGCGGCCAGGCGGTGGTCAAGCTGACACCCAGCCAGCAGGGACAGATCGGACTCGAGACCGCGGTCGTGGAAGCCGCTCCGCATCCCGAGCAATTCCGCGCATACGGCGCGGTGCTGGACATCTCCCGCATTACCGAGCTCGCCAACAGCTACGCCAACGCGCAGGCCCAACTTCAGACGGCGCAGGCCAAGCTCGAAGTCGCCAAGAGCGCATTCGACCGGACCAAGAACCTCGTCGATTCCGCCGCGCTCCCGAGAAAGGAAGCCGAGGCCGCGGAAGGAACGTTGCGGACCGACAAGGCCGCGCTTGCGGCTGCGGAATCGCAGCTCCGGACTCTCGCGGCAACGGCACAGCAGGAATGGGGGTCGGTGATCGGCCGTGGAATCGTCGAGCGCTCGCCCGCCATTGTCAGGTTGATCGAGCGCGATCAGTTTCTGGTTCAGGTGACGCTGCCGCCCGGTGTGAGTGTCACCGGGACTCCGGGGACGGCCCTGGCGCAGGCGCCGACGCAAAATGCGAATATCGATCTGCAGTACATCTCTCCGGCAACACGCACCGACCCCCGCATTCAGGGATTGAGCTATTTCTTCTCGGCGCCAGGCGACAGCGGCCTGCTGCCGGGTATGAACACCACTGCCTATGTGCCGTCGGGCAACACTTACGAGGGCGTGTTCATCGAGGATACCGCGATCGTGCGATGGCAGGGCCGATCGTGGGTTTACCTGCGCGTGAGCCCCGACAGCTTCCGGCGGCATCCGATCAGCACGGATCAGCCGGTCTCGGATGACGACTACGTCGTCCGGGACATCCCGTCGGGATCGGAAATCGTCATCCGGGGTGCACAGGTCCTGCTTTCCGAAGAGGCCAAGAGCGAGCTTCGGGGCGGCGATGACAATGATTGACGGCACCGGCTCCGATCGGTCAGGGCCGCAAGCCGCTCTCGTCGCGTTCGCCATCCGCTTCCGCGGCATCGTGCTCGCGCTTTCGTTCGCGCTGCTGGGCTACGGCCTGTTCGCGCTCGGCGAAGCCAAATACGGCGTCTTCCCCGAGTTCGCACCGCCCCAGGTCACGATCCAGACCGAAGCCCCCGGCCTCAGCCCGGAGCATGTCGAGATTCTGGTTACGCAACCGATCGAGACGTCGATCAACGGCCTGGCCGGTGTCGAAAGTCTGCGCTCGTCATCGATCCAGGGCCTCTCCGTGGTGACGGTCGTCTTCCAGCCGGGCAGCGATATCTACCGGGCGCGCCAATTGGTGACGGAACGTCTCGCGGCCGTGTCCGCACGGCTGCCACAGGGCGTGCAGACGCCGTCGATGACACCATTGACTCCGCTGGCCGGCACGGTGCTGGTCATTGGCCTGACGTCCGACCGGCTCTCGCTGATGGACTTGCGAACAATTGCGGACTGGACCGTGGCACGGCGGCTTCTGGCCGTGACGGGCGTGGCGCAAGTCTCCACCTACGGCAAGGACGTCCGGTCGCTGCAAGTGCAGGTCCGCCCCGACGATTTGATCCGATTCCGGGTCGGTCTCAATGATGTGCTGGCCGCCGCGCGCAAGGCCACCGGCGTACGGGGCGCCGGCTTCATCGATACCGCCAATCAGCGCGTCACACTGCAAACCCAGGGCCAGTCCTTGACGCCCGACCAGCTTGCTCGCACCGTTCTTCGACATGAAGGCGGCGCAAGCGTGGTGCTCGGCGACGTCGCCACCGTCGTGACCGCACCGGAGCCGCCGATCGGGGCCGCCCTCATCGACGGCGCGCCCGGCATCATGCTGATGGTCAGCCAGCAATACGGCGCGAACACGCGAGAGGTCACGACGCGGGCGGAAGCCGCGCTGCAGGAACTGCGACCCGGCCTCGAAGCCGACGGAGTCAAGCTTCATGCCGACATCTTCCGCCCGGCCAATTTCATCGACGCGGCGACCGAGAACGTGCTCAACGCCTTGCTGATCGGCGGCGCGCTCGTCGTCGTTGTCCTGTTTCTATTTCTGTTCGACTGGCGCACCTCGATCATCAGCTGCACCGCAATTCCCCTGTCGTTGATAGCGGCGGTGCTCGCACTGCAATGGATGGGCGAAACGCTCAACACGATGACGCTCGGCGGCCTTGCAATCGCGATCGGCGAAGTCGTCGATGACGCCGTGATCGGCGTCGAGAATGTCGTGCGTCGATTGCGCGAAAACCGCCGCGCGACTGCGCCGAGACCCGAGGCGCGCGTCGTGCTCGAGGCCTTCCTCGAAGTGCGTACCGCCGTGGCCTACGCGACGTTTGCCGTGCTGCTGGTCTTCCTCCCGATCCTGACGCTCTCCGGCGTTGCAGGCCGTCTGTTCGGCCCCCTGGGCATCGCCTACATCCTGGCCGTGCTCGCCTCGCTCGCGGTCGCCCTTACGGTGACGCCGGCACTCTCCATGCTGCTCCTCGTCGGGAGGACGGGCGGACAGCGCTTGCATGAACCGCCTGCGGTGCGGTGGTCCCGTCGCTACTACCAGGCATTGCTGCGTCGTATCGGCCGTTACCCGAAGCTGGTGATGACGGCGGCCGCGGCTTTAACGATCGCCGGCGCGGCGATGCTGCCTTTCTTCGGCGGCACCTTCCTGCCGGATCTGCGGGAAGGCCATCTGATCCTGCACGTCTCTGCGATCCCCGGCACCTCGCTCGACGAATCGCTTCGTATCGGCAAGCTGATGACGGATACGCTCCGGCAGATTCCGGGCGTGCGCAGGGTGGCGCAGCATGCAGGCCGGGCCGAGGCCGGCATCGACACGGTTGGTCCGCATTCCAGCGAGTTCGAGGTCGATTTGGAGCCCGGGCTCTCGGGCCGCGCTCAATCCGTGGCGGAAGCGCGCATCAGGGCGGCTCTTGCCGACTTTCCCGGGGTATCCTTCTCGAGCAAGACCTACCTGACCGAACGCGTCGAGGAGACCGTCTCCGGCTTCACCGCGGCGGTGGTCGTCAACATCTACGGGCCCGATCTCGATTTGCTCGAGCGCGCTGCGCGCGACGTCGCGCGAGAACTGGATGAGGTCGCGGGGGCAGTCGACGTGCAGCAACGATCCCCGCCGGGGATGCCGCAGGTCAACGTGACGCTTCGCCCGACGGATCTGCAGCGCTGGGGACTCGATGCGGTCGAAGTGCTCGAAATGATTCGCACCGCCTATCAGGGCGATGTCGTCGGCCAGGGATATGAAGGCAACGCCGTCTTCAATGTCATCGTGATCCTCGACGCGCATGCCCGCGCCCGCGTCACCCAGATCGGTGAGCTACCGGTGCGCACGCCGAGCGGCGCCTACATTCTGCTGAAGCAAATCGCCGACGTCTACGAGACCTCGGGCCGTTATCAGATCCAGCACCTGAATGCGCAGCGCGTTCAGACCGTCACGGCGAACGTCAGCGGACGCGATCTCGAATCCTTCGTGGCCGCCGCCAAGCGCAAGCTCGCCCGCGAGGTCACGCTGCCGCCAGGTGCTCATGTCGAATTTGCCGGAGCGGCCGAGGCGCAGGCGCGGTCGCGGCACGATCTCATCGTCAACTCCCTGCTGGCCGGCACAGGTATCGTCGTTCTGCTTGCGATGGTTACCGGCCATTGGCGAAATCTGATGCTGGTATTGATCAATTTGCCGTTTGCCTTTGTCGGTGGCGTGTTCGCATTGGCGTTGACCGGTGGCCTGCTTTCGCTCGGATCGATGGTCGGCTTCGTCACGCTGTTCGGAATCACGCTGCGCAACTCCATCCTGATGATCTCTCACTACGAGCATCTCGTGCTGGTCGACGGTCGCGTGTGGGGGCTGGATACCGTGATCGAGGGCGCGGCCGACCGCCTCGTCCCGATCCTGATGACGTCGCTAGTGACCGGCCTTGGATTGCTGCCGCTCGCGATCGGCGCGGGAGAACCGGGACGTGAAATCGAGGGCCCGATGGCGATCGTCATCCTTGGGGGCCTGATGACTTCGATGGCACTGAGTCTGCTGGTGCTGCCGACCCTCGCGCTTCGATATGCGCGGTTCAAGAGCCGGCCCTGAACACGCATAGCGGCGCTGATCAAGCGTGACGCAGCACGATCCGGCAATGGACAGTTGAGAATTGGGGGGAGTGTCGAATCCCGTTCAGACGGAGATTGGCGCGGCGACGCCGCAGCGATCGATTCGACAGTTGCCCGGAGACAAAAGGCCCGCCGACGCTGCCACGGCTTCGACGGCGTTTGCCATCGAAGCCGCGGCAGGTCGACAGGTGGTCTTACTTGCGCGCTGCGCAGGCGTACATGTTGATTTCCATGCCCACCGGCACTTCGACGATCTTCGGTGTTTTCCAGGCCATTTCCTTCTCCCAAGTAAAAGCTGGCGCAAGCCTCGCGCCGCGCGGCAAGCTAGGGCTGGCTTTTCCAGGGCGCAAGCTGGGGTGGTGAGGGCCCGACTTCGCTTCTGGACATGCCGGAACGGACGACGGCTCGCTCACGTCTGCCCGGTTTCGAAACGGCTGGGAAATGCCGGCATTGTTCTGTCAGGCATTTTCCGGCCACCGGGCAGCGACGCACCAATAAGCAAACCTGATTATGCCGGCTGCGTCTTGCCCAAGAGCGAAATCGTATCTTTTTTTGTTATGCGCGGAATCCGGCGTCAATATCCGCAAATCCGCCCGGCAAGCCCCCTATTTGAGCAGACGCAGCAGAGCCTGGCCGGCGCGCGACTTCAACTCTTTCGCATCCAGCGTTCCATCATTGTCGGGATCAGCCGCCTTGAAACGCTGCTCGACGACCGCGAGGTATTCGTCGAGCGTCAGGGTGCCGTCGCGATCCGGATCCGCCATCTTGAGCTCCTTTGCGGTCAACCGTCCGCGCAATTCGCGCACGTCGAGCGTACCGTCATGATCAGGATCGAGCTTTGCGAACAGATCGGCGGCAGCCTTCTTGGCTTCGGCAAGGTCGACCGTGCCGTCATTGTCGGGGTCGAGCATCTTGAGCGCGCTGCGACCGCCGGATGCCGCCAGGGCGGGAACTGACAGGACGGCCATGGCCAAAGTCAAAGCAAGCGATCGGCGCGAAATCATCGTTCGTCTCCCTTGATGCCGCTCCGGCAAAAGACCGGAGCGGGTCTGCGATCGAAGCTCAGCATAGCAGCTTCGGCGAGGGTTCCTACCGTTCATGCAACCGGCGAGATCCTGTCGGGTTTCGGGTGGAAAACGACGCCCTGACGGATCAACGGTGGCGGCCTGTCGATTGCATTTGCAGCAGCACGAGCGAGGCCACCCATGAGCGATATTTGCAGGACCGCGTTGGGCTGCCTCGTTGCGCTCGGTCTGATCGCGCCGGTGTCCGCGCAGAACGGGGCCCCTGCCCGGTCGGCAGAGACGGTCCAGCAGCGCCCGCTCACCGGCAAGGAGCGGCTCGGCCGCAAATGGACCGACGAGCAGCGCATCGACAATTGCAATGTGCCGCCGGACAAGCGGGGCGCGAAACCGCGGCCGAGCGCTTGTCCCCACACGCCGTCGAGCTGACGACCGTTCGCGCTGCGACATGAGGGCCAACGCTGGTGTTGCGTATTCCACGCGACGGTAAGGCACGGACGCATCTGCAAAAAACCTGGCGCCGTCGACGGCCTCTCACGGTTGGCTGGGGTTCGTTCACGTTTTCGTATTGACCCGTTTTGGTTTCAGGCGGATGGTTGCGTCCGCAACGTCAGGAATAGGCGTGCAGAAAAAGGTTCATTGGGAGGATAGGATGAGACGCATTGCGCTGGCCGCAAGCCTCGTGATTCTTGCATCGTATGGTGCAAGCGCCCAGACCAACGAGCAGTTGGTCAAGGGGGCGACCGATACATCGAACGTTCTCAATTACGGAATGGGTTACAATCTTCAGCGCTTCTCGACGCTGAACCAGATCAACAAGGACACCATCAAGAATCTGGTGCCGGTCTGGAATTACAGTTTGAACGACGACCGCAGCGAGGAATCGCAGCCGCTCGTCTACCAGGGCGTTCTGTACGTCACCACGCACAACGCGACGATCGCGATCGACGCCAAGACCGGCAAGCAGATCTGGAAGACCAAGGTCGAATATCCCGCCGAGACGCCGCGGATCGTCTGCTGCGGCATCATCAATCGCGGCGCCGCGCTGTATGACGGCAAGGTGTTCCGCACCACCCTCGACGCCAACGTGATCGCGCTCGACGCCAAGACCGGCAAGGAGCTGTGGCGCGAGAAGGCCGCGGACATCAAGGAAGGCTACTCGATGACGGTGGCGCCGCTGGTCGCCGACGGCGTCGTGATCACCGGCATCTCGGGCGCCGAGTTCGGCACGCGCGGCTTCATCGACGGCTGGGATCCCGCCACCGGCAAGAAGCTCTGGCGGACCTACTCGATCCCGACGCCGGACGAACCCGGCGGCGACACCTGGAAGGGCGACACCTGGAAGCTCGGCGGCGGATCGACCTGGATCACCGGCTCCTATGATGCCGAACTGAACACGGTGTATTGGGGCATCGGCAATCCCGGACCGTTCAACTCGGCGGTGCGTCCCGGCGACAACCTCTACACCTGCTCGGTGCTGGCGCTCGATCCGAAGACCGGCAAGATCAAGTGGCACTACCAGTTCTCGCCGAACAATCCGTTCGACTATGACTCGGTGGCCGAGATGGTGCTCGCCGACATGAATGTCGAGGGCAAGCCGACCAAGGTGCTGATGGATGCCAACCGCAACGGCTTCTTCTACGTGCTCGACCGCACCAACGGGAAGCTGCTCGCGGCCAATCCCTATGTGAACGTCAACTGGGCCACCGGGATCGACATGAAGACCGGCCGCCCGATCGAGACCGACGTCGCCAAGGACGCGCGTGAGGGCAAGAAGGTCACGGTCTATCCGTCGATCCTCGGCGGCAAGAACTGGGAGCCGATGTCGTTCAATCCGCAGACCGGCCTCGCCTACGCCAATACGCTCGCCTTCGGCGGCAAGTACAAGGCCGAACCGGTGACGTTCAAGCAGGGTGAATGGTATCTCGGCATGGACCTCACCGATCCCTGGGAATGGGGCACCGGACCGCGCGGTCATCTCAAGGCGATCGATCCGATGACCGGCAAGGCGAAGTGGGAAGCGCCGAGCGACATTCCGCGCTTCTCCGGCGTCCTCTCCACCGCCGGCGGCGTGGTGTTCTCCGGTCAGCTGACCGGCGAATTCGAGGCGTTCGACGCCGGCACCGGCAAGAAGCTCTGGCAGTTCCAGACTGGCTCGGGCATCGAAGGACAACCCATCACCTGGCAGCAGGACGGCGTGCAATATGTCGCCGTCACCTCGGGTTATGGCGGCGTCTATTCGCTGTTCTCCGGCGACGAGCGGCTTGCCAAGGTGCCACCTGGCGGCTCGCTGTGGGTTTTCGCGGTCAAGAACTGAGCGCGGAGCCCACGTGACTGAAAGAGTATCCCTGTTGACGGCGGCGATCTTCGCCGCCGTCGCGGCGGCCTCGATCACCTTGATCCCGGCCGCCGCACAGCAACCCGGTGCAATCGATCTTGAAGGTCAGGCCGACCAAGGCAAGGTCACCTACGCCAAGAACTGCTCGCACTGCCATGGGCCCAACATGGTCAACTCCGGCACCATCACGCCGGACCTGCGCGCCTTTGCCGGCGACAAGACCCGCTTCGTGACCACTGTAAAGCAAGGCAAGAACGGCAAGATGCCGCCCTGGGCCGACATCCTGAACGAGCAGGAGATCGCCGACGTCTGGGCCTTCCTGGCGACCCGGAGGCCCCAATGAGGGCCCTCCTGGCAGGCGCAGCGGCGGCCTTGCTGCTCGCTACGTCGGCGGCAGCGCATGCCAGCGAGCCGCTCAAGGTGTGCCTCGACGAGGATCTCCCGCCACTATCGGCACATCATCGCGGCAAGCCGGATTCCGGCTTCGACGTCGCGCTCGCGCAAGTAATCGCCGAGCGGCTTGGACGTCCGCTCAAGATTCAGTGGTTCGAGAGCAAGCTCGACGAGGATTCGAGCCCCGCGCTCGAAGCCAACGCGCTACTGTCCGACGGGCGCTGCTCGCTGGTCGGCGGCTACGCACTCACCACTGACTCGCTGAAGGCGCCGGGTGTCACGACGGCCAAGCTGCCGGACTTCGACGGCGCCACCCGCGAGGATCGCCGGCGGCGGATTCCGATCGGAGTGTTGGTGCCGAGCGCGCCCTACATCTATTCGCCGATGACCGTCGTGCTCGGCCCCAAGGCCCAGGACAAGATCAAGGACCGCAAGATCACCGATATCGGCGATCTCGCCGGGCTTCGTCTGACGATCGAAAGCGGCACGCTGGGCGATGCCATCCTGATGACCTTCGACAAGGGAAAGCTGATCGAAGACATCACCCACCTCGTTCCCGGACGCAGCGACCTGCTGGGCGAGCTCGAGCGCGGCGAATATGACGCAACGCTGCTCGACCTGCGCCGGTTCGACGCCTACCGCGCTGATCATCCGGAGACCAGGATCACGGCCTCCGGCTATTACTATCCGATCGGTGCCAACCGCGGTTACGTCGCGCTCGCATCCGACAAGGCGCTGCTGGAGGCCGTCAACAAGGTGCTGTCCGAGCTGCAGGCCAAAGGCAGCATCGCCGAGCTTGGCAAGGCCGCAGGCCTCACCTGGCTTCCGCCGCGCGAACCGATCATCCTCGGCGATGTCTGGCTGAAGATCCTGAACCGGTGACGCCGGCGACCGCCCCGCTATCGCAGATAGCTCGCCAGGTTCAGGCTCTGGATCTTGGAGATCGCCGAATAGGATGCCGTCAGCTGCGCCTGATAGGTCGCGAGCTGCGCCGTCACCGCGGCGACGTCGACGCTGGTGAGGTTGGTCGACAGGGTCTTGGCGAAATTCTGATAGTCGCTCTGGTTGGTGCTGGCAGTTTCGATCTGCGATGCCGCCGTCGACAGCTTGGCCTGCACCGTGGAGGTTGCATCCAGCGCACTGCTGGCGAGGTCGAGCGCCTGCGAGATATCGCTCGACGACAACGTCGTGCTGTTGCCGACATATTTCAACAGCCGCATGACCTGTTCGAATGCCGAATTGTCTGCGGTGACGCCGTAGGAGACCGACTGGCTGTCCGACACGCGCACCGACGCGATCTCGCTGTCGCCCTTGTAGTAGCTGCTGTCTGACGTCGTCAGCGAGCCGGTGCCGCTGTCGAAGCTCGACAGATCCACAGGCGCAGTATCGGTGCGCGCGCCGCTGAAGACATATTCGCCGTCATACTGGGTGTTGAGCAGCCCCTGCATCTGCGACGTTGCCTGCTGGGCGTAGTTGATCACCGATGCCGTCGCCGTGCTGCTGCCGGTGGTGGCCGCGCTAAGCTGGGTCCGGAGCTGCGTGATGATATCGGTCACCGAGCCGACCGCCGAATACATCGCCTGCACCTTGTTGTCGGCGAGATTGCTGGCATCGATATAGGTCTGGGCGCGCGTCACCGAGACCTGCAGATTGATGACGCGCCCGGCGTTGGCACCGTATCCCCCGAAGTCCTCGGATTGCAGCCCGGAAGATTCCTGCACCTGCTCGTTGGCCATCACCGCCTGCAGCCGCAGTGCATTGGTGATCATCTGATCCGACTGCGCGAAGGTGGCAACACGCATCAACATGACGACGCCCTCACCCTTAGCTTGCGCTCATCGCGGTCATCAGCGCCGAGAACATGGCGTTGATGGCCGTGATGATCTGGGACGCGGCAGCGTATTTGTTCTGCAATGCGCTCAGATTCGCGCTTTCCTGGTCAATGTTGACGCCGGACTGCGACGACAGTGAGCTCGCATAGGTCGACTGCGCGGTTTGCTTGGCGGTATAGGTCGCCGACGCCTGGCTCGCCTTGCCCGCGACGTTGGCAACGATCGCAGCCGCATAATCCGTGAAGGAGCCGGTCGTCGCGCCGAGCCCGCCCGCCATGCCGAAATTGGTCGACCCGGTCAGCGCGCTCGAGAGCGCATTCACCACGGTGGCCGAGCCTGACGACAGCACCGAGTTTCCGACCGTCAGGGTGGACGACGCGTCGAGCGTCGCCGTCGGCAGTGTCGCCGTGCCGCTGAGGATGTCGCTACGCACCGCGATATTCGAAGCGTTGGTGCCGGTGATGAGATCGTTGAGCCCGAAATAGTCCGAAAAGCCCTCACCCGAACTGCCGACCGAGCTCGTCATCTCGTTGATGGCAACACCGTTGCCGGATCCGGTCGCCGAGATCGACAGATGGCCATTGGCATCGACCGACGCCGACAGGCCCGAGATCCCGTTGATCGCGGTGACGAGGTCACCGACCGTCGCGTAGGACGACAGATCGAGGTCCTTGTAGGACACGAGATTGCCGCTCTTGTCCGCAACCGCGATCCGCACCGTGCCGGTCGCCGACAGCGCCGTTGAACTGCTCACGGTCGCCGTTCCGGTCAGGCTGGACGGCGGCGGCAACGATGTGCCCTGGTTCGATACGGCGTTCACGCTCGCGGTAAGCTGCTGGGCAAGCTCATCGAGCTGCGACTGCGCCGCCGGCAACGTCTGGTCACGCAGGGTGATCAACGCGCTGACCTTGCCGGAGGAGATCTGCGAGGTGATGTCGACCCCGTTGACGGTGATTCCGCTGAAGCCGCTCGTCGCCGATCCCGCGACATACGTCGTCGATGCCGTGACGCTGGACGCTGCCGTGTAGCTCAGCGGATGCGCCGTGCTGTCGACCAGCGCCTGTCCCGAGCCGGTATAGACCTGCAGGTCACCGCTCGAGTTCGTGAAATAGCTCACGTTCATTTGCGACGCGAGATCCTGCAGCGCGCTGTTGCGCTGGTCCTCGAGATCGGCGGTCGGCTGGCCCGCCGCCGCTTCCTGCTTGATCTGCTTGTTGAGGTCGGAAATCTGCTGCAGGTCGGTATTGATGTCGCTGACCGACGAGGCGATATCCTGGTCGGCGTCGGCGCGCAGCTTCTGGATACCGCTCGAGGTCTGCTGCAGCTGGGCCGTGACCGCGTTGAGCGCGCTGACGGCGTTCGCCTGCAACGATGCGCTGCTCGGCGTGCTCGCCAGCGACGACAACGCCGACTCGAACGCCGCGATCGTGTTGGCGAGCGACGTCCCCGTCGTGGAGCTGTCCGAGCTCGAGGTTGAGCCATAGAGCTGCTGGAGCTCGGTCAGGTAATTGTTGTTGGTGTCGGCGGCACCAAGATCGGAATCGGCCCCGACCAGCGACTTCAGCAGCAGCTTGTCGACCGTGCTGGTGATCCCGGTGATGGTGACGCCGGTACCGACACCGGCGGTGACACTGCTGCTCTGGTTGGCGGTCTTCTCGGTATAGCCCTTGGTGTCGGCATTGGAGATATTGGCCGAGGCTATGCTGATCTGCACCTGCGTGGCTGACAGCCCGCTGAACGCGATGCTTCGTGCAATATCGAGCGATGACACGACCTACTCCCTCCGCCGCCGGCCTGATTCAGGCCCGCACGTTGGTGCCATAGGACATCGCGGGCGTGACGCGACGGCCGCCGGCGCCATAGGGCGAGACGTTGGCGATCTGCTCGCGGATTGCCTGCATGATCGCCTCGATCCTTCGGTTGCTGGCGTCGATCGCCGCGCGCAGCCGCATCACGTTCTCGTCCATCGCGACCCGCAGCTTCAGAATGCGGTCCATCAACTGCTCACGCAGCACGCGGTCTTGGACGTTGAGGTTTGCGGCCTTGCCGACGGCCTCGGCCACGCACTGCTCGAACAGGGTGGCGAGCCGGTTCTTCTCGTCGACCTGCTTCAGCCGCGAGGCCGGCAGCCCCTTGGCGAGCTCGACATTCTCCTCGTTCACGATCGCGATCAGATTGTCGATCAGCGCGATCAACGACCTGGCGCGCTCGTCATTGCCCGCGGGATTGATCTTGATGTTGCGTTCCGGTGTCATGTCATCGCTCCCCGTTCAAGCTAGTGTCCGCGACGCAGGGCGCGGACTGATTGTGCGCTGCGCCCGTACGCGGTAATCGCCGTGACCCGGACCGTGGCCCGGTTGAGTTCCTGGTCGAGCCGTGCGCATTCGCGCACCAGCTGGCCACGCAGTGTCCCGATATCGTCGAGCAGCGCGGTGAGCTGCGCCCGATCGTGGGCCTTGACGGCCCCCGCCCGCGCCGTTAGGCGCCGCAGCTTCCGCAACAAGGCATCTTCGCCGCTTGCGTTTGCCATCATCGCGACACCGCCGAGATCAGGGTATCGAACATCTTGTCGACGGTGGTGATCACCTGTGACGCCGCCGAATAGGCCTGCTGCGCCGAGATCATGTTGGAGAACTGGCCGCTGGTGTCGGTGGTGCTCGATTCCAGTTCGCTGCCGTAGATCGTGCCGGCACCGTTGGTCCCCGAGGTTTGCAGCGTGGCGTTGCCGGAGGCGGCCGTCGCGGAGTACATGCCGTCGCTGGCCGCGCTCAATCCGTTGGCGTCGCTGAAGGTCGCGACCGCGATCTTGTAGATCGCGATCGTCTGACCGTTGGAATAGGTGGCGTCGACCACACCGCCCTTGCCGATCGCGATGCTGCTCAGCTTGCCGTAGGGCAGACCGTCCGAGGTGATGCTCGTGAGATCGACCGCCGGCGTGGTCTCGCCGGACGAATATTGCGTGAGGCCATCGGTCTTGCCGGCCGTACCGAGATTGAGCGTGATCGCCGTGCCGTTGGCGGTAGAGCTGTCGGCCGCGCCGTCCTTCCAGCCTGTTATCGAGATTGTCGGCGGGCTCGGGCTTGTCGAGGCGAGCGAGCCATCGCTGTTGAAGGTGATATCCACCGTATCGGTGATCGCGTTGGCGCTGTCCGTCGTGGAGTCCGACGCGAGCTTTGGCGTCTCGAAGCTGGCCTGCCAGCTGTTGTCGGCGGTCTTTTTCCAATCGATCTGGATCGTGCTCGCCGTACCGAGCGAGTCGTAGACCGTCATCGAGCTGTTGAAGGTCGCGCCGACGGCCGCATCGGCCGGCAGGTTCGCCGCGACTGTCGTCTTGGTGGTCGCGCTGCCGCTGGTCGAAGCCACCTGGGTGTTGATCGGCCCGAGGCTCGCGGCTGAGGCGTTGCCGACGATGTTGCCGTCGGCGTCGGTGCGCCAGCCCTCGAGGTAATTGCCGTTGTTGACGAGGTAACCCAGATTGTCGGTGGTGAACGCGCCGTTGCGCGTATAGGAGGTGGTGCCGCCGGACGTCGCGTTGGTGGTGACGAAGAAGCCGCTGCCCTGGATCGCGACGTCGGTCGCATTGGTGGTCGCAGACAACAAGCCCTGCTGGGTGATGTTGGCGCGGCCGGACACCGTGACGCCGCCCGACGTGTAGGAGGTGGCGCTGTTCGACGCCGTCACCAGATCCTCGAACATCGCCGACGTGGTCTTGTAGCCCGTGGTATCGGCGTTGGAAATGTTATCGGAAATCATTGCCAGCGACTGGCTCTGCGCATTGAGCGCCGAGATCGCCGAGGAAAGAGCACCAGTGAGACTCATGATAATACTCCGGAAGCAATCAGGACGTGACGCCGATGATGTTGGCGGCGCTGACGGGGACGCCGTTCACGAGCAGCGACGGCGTCGAGCCCGAGGCATCGATCCCGGTCACCGTTCCCGTCATCGTGGTGTAGCTAAGCAGCGAGTTTCCGGCGGAGTCGGTCGCGGTCACCGAGATCGTGTACTGGCCGCCATTGCTGAGCTGGGTGCCGTTCGTGGTCTGGCCGTTCCAGGTGAAGGTGTTGGAGCCGGCGTTTCCGGTGCCCTTGCCGCTCCACACCGTGTTGCCCGAGGAGTCCTGGATCGTGATCGCGACGTTGGAAGCGGCCGAGGTGAGCGAGTAGCCGAACGTCGCTGAACCGTCG
Organism: Bradyrhizobium mercantei; assembly: GCF_001982635.1. Taxonomy (GTDB): domain Bacteria; phylum Pseudomonadota; class Alphaproteobacteria; order Rhizobiales; family Xanthobacteraceae; genus Bradyrhizobium; species Bradyrhizobium mercantei. The sequence continues at coordinate 1,528,513 of NZ_MKFI01000001.1, forward strand.
GTCAGCTGCGCCGTGTTCGTCTTCGCTTCGACGGTGTGGCCGATATAGTTGACCGAGTTGAGCGTCACGAGGCTCGAGAACGAGCTCGCGAGCGACGTCATGCTGGCGTTGGTGGACTGCTGCTCGGTGAAGTTGGCGTAGGAGGTGAGCTGGTTGATGAAGTCGGTCGTGCTGGTGGCGTTCAGCGGATCCTGGTTCTGCAGCTCGCTGACCAGCAGGTTGAGGAAATCGGTCGAGCTCATCCCCATCGACGCACTCGACGATGAACTCGAGGACGAGCTCGAGGCGGCGGAGGTGGCTGCAGAGGTTGCCGAGGAAACGGTCATGACAAGGCTCTCTTCGTCGCGGGCTAGGCGACGGAACGCGGTGGAACATTGGGGTCGTGAAGTCGTTCGCAGATAAAACGGACGACGCGCCGAATTCAGGCGCGGATTCATCCGCCTGAAATCATTTGATTAATCGGCAGATTTTGCCGATCGGCCGCGGCCTCGCGAGCCCGGCAAGCGCGCGCATGCGGCCCCGCGGCGCGGAAGCGCGAAGTGCCGTCGCGGGAATTCGGAGAGTTAGAGCGGGAGAATTAGAGCGAAAGGCTGACCGGCAGATCCGGCCCGCCGAGCGTCAATGCCGGCGGCGCCAGCGCGGGCAACAGGAACAGCGCCAGCAACAGCGCCGGCAGCACCTTGCCTTGCTGCGCGGATTCGCCTGAGGCTTGCGCGTCGTTCGGCTGATCTTCGGGCGGGGCCGGCTCCGAAGCCGGCTGTTGGGGCATGTTCTCTTGAGGCAGTTTCGCTGCAGCGGTCACGATGCGGTCGACGAGGCCCCTGGGTGCACGAACCGGCGGCGCCGCCATCGCCCGGCGCACCGCGCTCGCCTGCTCATAGAGCGTCCGCGCCTCAGGCGAGGATGCGAGAAGCTGGACGGCGGCAAGACGTTGATCGTCGGGCCAGCGGGACAGATCCTCCCCCAGCCGGTCGATCAGGTCTTCGAATGTCGCAACGTCCATCCCGCGCGTAGATCCAGCCTCATCCCCAAGGCTGTCATAAAGCATTCGCGGGACGGCGGAAATCAATTTCCGCCGCCGTGGCGTCAGGTCCAGCATGGTGCTCACCGAGCGGCCTTTTTCCTCAACAGGCCGCCCCGCCCGAGCGCCCTGCCCCCTCCCGGCGAAACCGGGGTTCGCCGGCCGATTCGCCCGCTCAGCGGCCGGCGGCCGATTCGAGCGCCCTGTCGAGCGTCTTGGCCTTGGCGGCCTTGCCGGCGTTTGCCTCAACGAACTTCCAGGCGTCCCGGAGTTCCGTCAGGCTGGCAATGATGCGCCGAAAGTTCTCCCGGGCGTGCGGCCGGCCGTAGGAGCGCAGGCACGCCATGATCAGGGCGTTGTAGGTCCGGAACAGACGATCGGCCATCGCGCCGCCGCGGGTGACGTCGAGATGGTGGCTCAGTCCGCGCAGGATCGCGGTCGCCCGCGTCAGATAGGTGTGGCCTTCCTCGAAACGCTTCGCTTCGTGCGCGTCCAGCGCCTTCTGCAACAGCGTGATGGCGCCGTCGCACAGCATCACCACCGCCTTCAGGGGCGGCACCGCCACCGCGGCGGATCGATAGGCATTGTTGGCGAGGTAGGCGGTCGCGTTCTGTGTCATCAGTTACTCGATGCTGCGTCTAGGAGTGCTTTCAGGTAGCCCAGCGTGTTGTTCGCGCTTTCGATGGCGGCCTGGTAATTGGCGTATTGGACCTGGAGCTGCGCCTTGAACGTCGCGGCATTGCTCTGGATGTCGCTGACCTGGGACGACAGATCGGTATCGCGCGACTGCAGGTTCGTGATCATGGTCTGAAGCTGACCGCTGGTCCCCGAATTGGTCTGCGCAAGCTGGTAAAGCTGCGTCGCAAGACCGGATGTCGATGTCACGGTGATCGACTGCGAGGTCGATCCGGTATAGCTGAACGCCATGCCGGCGTAGATCGTGCCCGAATTGCCGATGATGGTATTGCCGACCACCGAAAAGCCGGAGCTGTCACCGCCGACCGAGGCTCCGGTCAGCGTCCCCGTCGAATCCACCGTGAGGTCGAGCGTGAAGGATTGCGGCGATGTGCCGGTGTTGACCACGCTGAGCTGGCTCGACGATGTGGTCGTCTGCGCCGACAGCAGCTTGGTGACGCCGGCAAGGTTTTGCGTCAGCACGGTCGACAGCGTGCCGGTATCGAGCTGCAGCTCGTTGTTCTCGTTGAAGGACAGGCCGAGATCCGCCATCGTCATGCCGTTCACGGTCCCGCTGAGCACCTGCTGCAGCTGGGTCATGATATCGCGCATCGTGCTGTCGCCGAACAGCACCGCGCTCGATGCGGCCGTGCCGTCGGAATTCTGCGCGGACTGCGCGATCACCTGGTCGCGAAACGCGTTGTAGTTGGTGACGAAGGTCTGAAGCGCCGTCGTGATCTGGCTGGTGTCGGTCTCGATGCTGATGTTCAGGCTGGTGCCGCTCGGCGTCGGCTGCAGCAGGTCGAAGGTGACGCCGGACAGAACGTCGGAAATGTCGTTGGTGTTGCGCGTCAGCGCGATGCCGTCGAGGGTGAATTCCGCGGATTGCGACTTCTGCAGCACATCGGTAAAGGCGCCGGTCGTGTCGGTGACGCCGAGCTTGTTGAGAATGTCGTCGCCCGATGTCGACGAATAGGTGATGTCGGCAGCGTCCGCGGTTCCTGTCAGCACCAGCTGATAGGACCCGCTCGACACCTGGACGATGGAGGCCTGGACATTGGTGGTCGAGGTCTGGGCATTGATGGTGTCGACGACATCCTGCATCGACATGCCGCTGGTGATCGAGATCGCCGTGCTGGTGCCGCCGGACAGGCCCAGCGAGAACGTGCCGGCAAGGCCCAGCGCCGTCGACGTGCTCGACTGCGCTGAGCCGATCACCTTCTGCGCGGTCGCAAGCTGGGTGATCTGGAGCGTGTGATCGCCGGTCGCCGAACCGCTGTTGACGCTCATGTTGAGCGCCGACGAGGCGCTGACGTCGCCGGTGGACGAGATCGTCGCCGAGCGCGTGGCGAAGGCGTTGGTGGCGATCGAATTGATGATCGACGTGCTGAGCGACGACAACCCGGAGGCCAGGGTCGACAGCTCGGTCTGCAAGGATTGGTAGGCCGTGATCTTGGCCTGGTTCGCGGTGATCGTCGTGGTGATCGATGTCGCCGCTGCGAGCTTGGCGTTGACCTCGGCCTCGATCAGGGCATCCCAATCGATACTGGTCGAGTTCGTCGTGCCGGTCGTGGTCACCGTGCTGGCGGAACTGGACGATGCCGTGCTTGATGTGCTCGAGGAGCTCGAGGTAGCGCTGCTAACCGTCATGTCGACACTTCCGCCGCAATGAGAACCGGGCCGGCATCATGCCGGCCCGATTTGTCGTTCGAACTAGCCGAGCAGCTTCAGCAGGTACTGCGGCATCTGGTTCGCCGCCGTTTCCGCCGAAACCGCGGCCTGGGTCTTCACTTCGGCCGAGGACAGCGTCGCCTGCTCGGCGGCGATATCGACGTCCTTGATCGCCGAATTGGCGGACTGCAGGTTCTGGGTCTGGGTCGAGATCGAGTCGGCCGAGAAGTTGAAGCGCGATTCCTGGGCACCGATCTCGGCGCGGGCGGACGACACGGTGTCGATCGCGCTGTCGAGGGCCGACATGGCGCTGGTGGCGCTCGACAGGCTGGAGACGTCGAGCGAGGTCACGCCGAGCGAGGACGCCGTCAGGCTGGTCAGCGTGATCGTGATGGTATCGGCCGAGGTCGAGCCGACCAGCACCGAGACGCCCGAGGAGAACACGCTCGAACCATCGAGCAGGCTCTGGCTGCTGTAGCGGGTGCCGGAGGCGATGGAGTCGATTTCGCCCTTGAGCTGCGTGAATTCCGAGTTGATGTAGGCACGGCTGGAATCGGCCACGGTGCCGGACGCGGACTCGGAAGCCAGCGACTTCATGCGGGCCAGGATGTCCGAGATGTTGGACGCGCCGCCGTCGGCGGTCTGCAGGATCGAGGTCGCCTGCGCCGCGTTGGTGGCGGCCTGCTGCAGCGTCGTGATGTCGGAGGAAATGCGGGTCGAGATCGCGAGGCCGGCTGCGTCGTCGGAAGCAGAGGTGATGCGCGAGCCGCTCGACAGCTTCGACAGCGCGCTGGTTTCCTGCATCGAGTTGATGTTGAGGTAGCGGACCGCGGAGTTCGCGGCGGTATTGGTGGAAATTGCCGGCATGTATAGCTCCTGTGCTGATGGGGCATGGCATGCCGCATCGTGAGAAATTGAGGTGACGCGGATCCAGCCCCCGTCCGCCCGATCAAACGGGTCGGCCGCCGGTGGTCAGGCGCGAAATCTTCAGAAGCTGGAATTTATGGTTAGCAGTCGGTAAACGCGCCGCGCAGGTCCCGCTCGTGCCGCTTGAGCATTTCGCGTAGCTGCTGCCGCCCGCGTTTCAGCAGCGACTCCACCGCGGCGATCGTCGTATCCATCACTTCGGCGATCTCGCCGTTGCTCATGTTCTCGTGGTAGGACAGGATCACCGCGACGCGCTGCTGCTCGGGCAGCCGCTGCATCGCGACCTCCAGAAGATTTCCGATTTCGTTGCGCTCGATGACGGTGCTTGCGTCGAGCTGGGTGTCGGCGACCTCGGGCACGACATCGACATTCTCGGTGCGCGGCCTGCGGCGCAGATCGATGCAGCGGTTGCTGACGACTCGATAGAGCCAGGTCGAGAACTTGGCGCGGCCATGCTGCCAGCGGCCGCGATGCGTCCACACCTTCAGCATCGTGTCCTGCACCACGTCCTCGGCGTCCGCGGCGTTACCGACGATGCGCAGCGCGATCGCGTAGGCGCGATCGACATGGCGCTCGACGAGAGCACGAAACGCCGCCTCGTCGCCGGCGGCGAGGCGGTCGAGCAGTTCCTTGTCTTCGTCCTGGATCTCGACGGTGTCGAGCGGACCCGCGTCGGCAATTGTGGGGACGTTGCTCCAGGGAGCAGCCGCTTCGACCGGCGCAACCGCGGGCGTCGTGGCCTCCACCTCGGCCGCCGCCATCATATCAAGCGCGTAACTCATGCCCCGCTCTCCAACCAGCGCCGCTGGCACACATCCCATGCGGCTTCTGAGCGTTGAACGGAGGGCCCGAGCAAACCAGGCGAAGTTTTTTTGTTATTTTTCAAATGCTTAGCTGGATTTTTTTGCCGACCGCCCGGCAAAAGCTGCCGCTGCGCGAAGGCGCAGGGAAAAGTTCGACGGAATCTGGAGCAGTCGTTCAGCATCGCCTCGCATTCCCGCGGGAGAGTTCGTCGCGCCGGAAAACGCTGTTGTCACATCAACTAACGCCACGCGAACACATGCATGCGCAGAGCATGCGAGTGATCCATCGCCGTTGGTCGCCATCTTGCATTCGACGATTGCGACTAGGCAATTTTTTCCGAATCACCATTTCGACGTTATCGGATTTTTTGAGTCTGTCAGTCGCGAAGCGCGCGTTTTCGAATCTCGCATCAACTTTTTTGAATCATCGCGCCTGATTTGTCTCATGCACGCGTTAAACGCATGAGGACTGGCGGGAATTTTGCGCATGACGATCATGACGATCGACGCGACGCGTCGAGCGCAGAATGTTTCTGCATGTTCATTCGATGTTTTCGATACATTTCTGTTGCGCGCCTGCACGACGCCGGATGGCGTATTTGAAAGGGTTTTTCAGCTTTCTCGCATTGCTGAAAAATTTCCAAATATGTCCGTCAATTTCGTTCAGCATCGAATCCAGGCGGAGGCGCGTGCGCGCAAGCTCGCGCAAGAACGCAACGGCTCCACAGAAGTGCGCATCGCCGACATCTATAAGTACTTTCCGTTCAGGCTGTTCGGTCTGAACCGCGACGCATTGCAGGATCTCGCGCAGCTCGAGTTCGAAGCCGAGCTCGAGCTGTGCCGCGCCAATCCGGAAATGCTCGAGCAATATCTGGACATGAAGCGCGGCGGTTTTCGCACCGGTTTCATTTCAGATACCTACTGGAGCACCGACCAGCTCGCGCAGCTGCTGCGCTCCTGTAGCCCGGGGCTGACCTGGGATTTCCTCTACGCGTCCTGCGATCACGGCAGCAGCAAGAGCGAAGCGCTGTTTGCGGCCTATCTCGCCGAGCAAGGCATCGATGCGGCAAGCTCGTTCCATGTCGGCGACAATCACAACGCCGACATCAAGGGCGCTCAGCGCCACGGCATCCGCCCGCGCTACTACCCGCAGGCCGGTGCGGCGTTGGCATCGAAGTTTCAGCGCGAGACGTCGATCTTCGAACTGCTGTGTCCCGATCAGCCGTCGCGGCTCGATTGCGGCGCCCGCACCCTGCGGCGCGCGGTAACGGCACGCAGCGCTGAGCATTCTGCCGCCTTCAACCTCGGCGTGACCGTGCTCGGCCCTGTCATGACGGCGTTCGACGCATTCATCGAAGCGCGGCGCGCAGCGCTCGCTTGCGAGGGCGCGCGGGTTGCGATCGGCTTCCTCGGCCGCGACGGTCTGCTGCCGTACCGTGTCTGGCAGGCAAATCACGGCGACACCTGCGCCTACGTCGAGATCAATCGACGCGTCAGCCTGGTCGGATCCGCCGACACGCTCGAACCGCTCAGCGAGCTGCTGAGCCGCGTCGTCAAGATCGACGCGGCAACCTTCGTCGATATCGTCAAGGTGCAGCCGCCCGCGGTGATGACGTTCTTTGCGCAATATCCCGACGGCATTGCGAGCGGCCGCGAGCTCTCCGACGCCCTGCCCGACCTGATGGATCCGCGCGAAATCACCGACATCGCCGCCGGCGTTCGCGCCCGTCTGCTCACCTACCTTCGCGCGCAGATTTCCGATTTCGACGATTGCACCGACCTGATCCTGGTCGACCTCGGCTATTCCGCGAGCGTGCAGAAATCGCTGCGGCGCATGTTCGATCGCGAAGGCATTCGCATCCGCCTGCACGGCGCCTATCTTTTGACGCTGGACGATGCCTTCGACGACATCGCCGACGACGACACCGCGGAGGGCCTGATCTCGGATCGCGTGGTCACGCCGCACGTGAAACGCATGCTGATCCGCAACGTCGCCTTGCTGGAGCAGCTTTGCTGTTCAGCGGAGGGATCGGTGCGCGATTATCGCGGCGGCGAGGTGTTGCGCGAGGACGATCAGCGCCCGGCCGCGCAGCTCGCGCTGGCGACCGAAGTGCAATCCGGCACGCTTGCCTACGGGTCGCGCGCCCGCGAGCTGGCATCGCGCCATGCATTGCGGCCTGACGCGGACCCTTCTGCCGCGGCACGCTGGGCAGCCGCCGTCCTCGGACGTCTCCTGCTGTTGCCCGACGATGATGAGCTCGTGCTGCTCGGCGGCATCAAGCACGACGTCAATCTCGGCACCCAGGCGCTGGCGCCACTGCTCGACGCCAACTTCGTCAATGACTGCATCGTTGCCCGCGGTCTCGTGACCGCCTGCACGGCGCCGGCGCCTCCGATGTGGCTGGCCGGCAGTTTTGCCGCGCTGTCGCCGTCGCACGCCTATCTCTACACGCTGTTCGGCGCCAACCGGCTGCCCGCGAACGTGTTCGGCGAGGCGCCATGCGGGACTCTGCAAATCGGCCTGTTCGAGAAGAACGGCCAGGCCTCGCTGGAAACCATCACCGTTTATCATACCGGGCTCGGCGACGTGCGCCTGCGGATTCCCCTGTCGTCCCGCATGGCGGTTGCGACCATCGCGCTGCCGTTGGCAAAGCTCACCCGTGACGGCATGCTCCACGGCGTCACAGTCCAGTATGGCGAGAGCGCGGCGAAAGCCGCGGAGAGTTCGAACGCGACGGCGATCGCCGAGGGCCGGCTCATCGATGCCGGTCTCGAGCGGCGCGGCCGTCAATTCCACGCCGCCACCGAGGACAGCATGCTGCTGATCCCGGTCGATGGCTTCAAAGACGATGTTGCGATCTACACGGTCGCGCTGACCGCCCTCGATCATGACCGCATCCTCGCGGCCGGGGACCGCGACGGCAATGGTGCGCCGTCCGCCACGCTGAGCTGGCGCAGCGCCAATGGCACGCCGGCAACCGACCGCGATTGATTTGTCCGCCTGATCTGACCGCCCCGCCCGTAGAAGGTTAACGAGGGGTAGTGCGGGCATGATTTCGGCTGACACGGCGCAAGCGCACGGCTTGCAGACGAATTTCGACCAATTGCTGGCGGCGAACGGCATCCGCATGAGTGCCGCACAGCGCCGGCGGCTCGCCTGGCTGTCCGGACGGCTTGGACGCGTGGCCATCCATCAGTCCGGTGCAGTGCCGGCTCGCGACCATGGCGTCATCATCCTGATCGAACCGCCGAGCGGGCCTGCCGCCGAGATGCTTTACCGGTCGCTTCACACCGACTGTGCGGTCGTCATCCCTTTCGGCGAGAATCCCGCCTTCGATTTCCTGAAGTCGAAGCTGACCGACTTCGGGACGATCGGGCCGAGCTTCGATGGGCCGCACGAGATGTGGTGGGGCGGGCTCAATTGGCGCCCGATCGCGCCGGCGGAAGGCGCCCGATCCGATGCCGCGCTGCGCGTGGTCTCCTGCTATCCCCGTGCCTGCGGCGATGACCATGCCCGCGCGCTCCGGGATAAGCTCGCCGAATTCCAGATCGCTTACGACATCGTGCCGATCGACACCGCGGACGGCGAGCCGCCGCGCGCATCCGAGAAGACAGCCTTCATGCTGCGGATGTGGGAGCAGCACCGCGAGCCGCTGCTTTTCATCGAAGCCGATGCGACCCTCGGCGAACCGCCGCTACTGCCGTCCTCGCTCGATTGCGACATCGCGCTCCACAAGTGGAACCGGTGGGAGATGTCGGCGCGTACCCTCTACCTCGCCCGCACCCCGGCGGCCAAAGCGCTGCTGCGCAACTGGCATCACATCGCGACCGCCTATCCCGCAGTGTGGGAAGGCTACCTGCTCGACCAGGCGTGGACCCTGACGTCGTCACAGATGCCGCTCGACACCGCCTGGCTGCCGCGCTCGTACCACGCGCCGGCCGAAGACGCCGGCACGCCCCGCCACACGACGATCATTCACAGCCTGCCCACCGACAACGGCGATCTTGGGCCCGACGCCGAATTCGGTGTCGCGATGCGCCCCGCGCGGCGTGCCAGCCGCAGCGGCGGCCGCGACGCCATGATCGTGATCCAGTCGCAGGCGGCCTCGAATGACGCGATCACAGTGATCATGCGCGACATCGCAACCAGCGACGCGCGCGAGATGGCGGCCAGCATCGAGGCGGTGACCGGCGCGTTTGCCGCCGACTGCGGCGGATTCGGCCGGCTCGAGCTCGCGCTCTGCCCCTGGCAGGACGATATCCGCGCGGCGAAGTCGGCCGCCAAAAGCGCGAACAACCGGATCATCGAGATTGCGCCATGGCAGACCTTGCCGGCCGATCTGTTCCGCACCGTCAGCCAATCCCGCGATGCCGGCAGCGTCGTGGTCATGGCCGGGCTGCGCGGTTGATCACGGCACAGCAATCGAGCAAGGGAAGGACGCCCGCATCATGAAGACCATCATCCTTCTCACCGGCATCGTCAGTCAGCAATTTGCGCTCACCGAGCTGTTGAAGGCGCACAATCCGGCGCTCTCGTTCCGCTGCGCGGTGACGGCCGAGGAGCTCGCTGCGATCGAGCCTGACGTGCTGCGCGAAGCCCGGCTGCTGGCCTTCACCACCAGCGTGATAGTGCCCGAACACATTCTGGCGGCGCTCGGCTACGGCGCCTACAATTTCCACCCCGGACCGCCGCAATATCCCGGCTGGGCGCCGGCGCATTTCGCACTCTACGACGGCGCCCGCACCTTCGGCGCGACCGCCCATGTGATGGCGAGGCGCGTCGATTCCGGTCCCATCGTCGGGGTCGAGTCGTTCATCATTCCCGACAAGATCAGCGTGCGCGGACTCGAGCAGATCGCCTATGTGCGGCTCGCCCATCTGTTCTGGCGGATGTCGCACGATCTCGCCTGCGATCCCTCACCGCTAGCGGAATTGGACATCGCCTGGTGCGGCATCAAGAGCACCCGGCAGATGTACCGCGAGATGTGCGAGCTTCCCGCCGGCGTCAGCGCCGGCGAGCTGGCGCGCCGGATCCGCGCCTTCCATGACGATTTTCGCGGCATCCCGCTGACCTATTCGCTGCACGGCATCCGCTTCCAGCTGGCGACGACGGCCACGGAGACGGAAGCGCCGCAGGTGATCTCGCCGCCGCTCGCCGCGGCCTCCTGAGGATTGACCTCAACACCTTCACGCGCGACCTCGGCCCTCGCGGCGCTGCTGCAGGTGCGCCCTCACCGCCCGCTCCGCGGCGCGCGCGGAGCCGAAATAGCCGCCGTCAAGGCCATCAAAGGCGCGATCCGAGGAGAAGAAGCAGAAGCCTCTGCTGTCGCTGACGACGATACCTGCGGTGCGATCCGATACTTCGATGACGTAGGCTTGGGACACTTGGGCTTGGGACATGCGTGCTCGATCGCCGGATGACGGCGCTCCTGTCTGATTGTCGGGTGCTTGGGATCGTCTAAGCGATCAACAACAGACGCCGGTCGCCGCCGAGACGCAGCGGTGCGGCATGCGGTTTCGCATGTCGCACATCAAGCTGCGGTGGTGATGTCTCATTGCGGGACCTTGAACAATGCGAATATCGCGCATCAATATCCGGCCGAACCACGCGCCAGTCAATGAAATGGCCGTCCAAAGATCACGACCCGGCGCGATGCCTCGTTCGCGCCGGGCGGAAAAACAGCACAGTTCTTGTGATGCCGGGGTACCGACCCGGCCATCATCGCTCAGGGCAGGATCGGCGGGTGATAGGTGAAGGTCGCCATCAGGATCGCCGCCAGCAGCATCACGATCGGGAAGTGGATGAAGAACTGCACCGAGGTGTAGCCGATCAGATCCTTCGACTTCAGGCCGAGAATGCCGAGCAGCGGCAGCATCCAGAACGGGTTGATGAAGTTCGGCAACGTCTCGGCGATGTTGTAGACCATCACAGTCCAGCCGAGATGCGCGCCGATATCGTTGGCCGCCTTCATGATGTAGGGCGCCTCGATGATCCACTTGCCGCCGGCCGAAGGTACGAAGAAGCCGAGCAGCGCGGAGTAGATTCCGACCAGGAAGGAGAACACGGTGGAATTGCTGGAGGCGCCGACGAACCAGTGCGCGATCGTGTCCGACAGCGTCGTGCCGCTGCTGTTCGGCACCTTGGTCAGGATCTGCGCGATGCCGGCATAGAACGGGAATTGCAGCAGCACGCCGGAGACGCTCGGCATCGCCTTCGAGAACGATTCGATCAGGCTGCGCGGGCGCCAATGCAGCACGATGCCGAGAATCAGGAAGACGAAACTATAGGTGTTGAGGCCCGACAGCGTGATCAGCGGATTGCCCGACTGGAACGTCTGCCACAGCCAGCCGGCGGCAAGCACGGCGATCAGGATCGTCAGCAGCGGGCTGAACTCGAGCCAGTCGCCGGGACGCGCCGGTTTCCTGGCCTCGATGCGGTCATCGCCGAGCGCGACGCCGAGATCTTGCGCCGTCTTCGCCTGTTCGGGCGCCGGCGTCGTGAAATAGCAGATCGCCGCGGACACGACGGTCACCATCAGGACGGTGACCATGTTCTGCCAGGTCAGGATGGTCTCCGAGAAGCCGATCACGCCGGTGATCGGCAGCAGCGAGGCCGGAATGCTGCCCGCATTGGCCTGGAGCTGCGCGGCCGACGACGTGATGCCGAGGGTGAAGCCGCAGCCGAGCCCGAGATAACCCGCCGCACCCGCCGCCCGATAGTCGAGCCTGATGTCGGTGCGCCGCGCGATCTCCCGCACCAGGAGGCCGGAGAAGATCAGGCTGAGGCCCCAGTTCAGCAGCGACAGAAGAATGCTGAGCACGCCGACGAAGACCACCGCGCCGCGCCCGGTCTTCGGCACGCTTGCAAGCCGCGCCAGCACGGAAGCAACCGGCGGCGACATCGCCACGACGTAACCGCCGATCGCGACCAGTGCCATCTGCATCGTGAACGGAATCAGGTTCCAGAACCCGTCGCCGAATGCGCGGCTGACGGCGAGCGGCGAGCCACCGTGCAGCATCGCACCTGCTGCAACCACAATCACCGCGATCAGGACAAAGACGTAGGCATCCGGAAACCAGCGCTCCGCGAACGACACCAGGGCTTGCGAAAAGCGCGCGATGATGTTGTCCGCGACGGGTTCTCGCAGGCTCATGGTCTGGTCGTGCGTTGCATTGGTCATCAATATGATCCCCTTCCGGTGATGCGGTTCGTCTTCAATCGTGTTTGGTCATCAAAGTGCGAGCGTGAGATCGGTGAGCGGCACGGCTTGGCAGGCGAGGCATTGGCCCTCGCTGCCATCGACCGGACCAAGATGGGTGAATTCCCCATCGAGCACCTCGACCGCGCAGCTTTCGCACTGCCCGACACGGCAGCCGCTCGGCAGCGCGACGCCGGCCGCACTCGCCGCGTCGAGCAGCGTGCCCTGCTCCGGTCCCCAGGAGAAGCTCTGCTTGCTGCTCGCAAGCCGGATGGTGCGCGGCGCGAGGTCGCTCGGCACCGACGGCGGCGATACGAAGCTTTCGGCAAAGATGTCGAACCGCGGAATACCGAGCGCCACTGCGGCCTCGATCTGCGCTGTGACGAATTCCGGCGAGCCGCAGATGTAGACCAGCGGCCGGCGCGCCAACAGCGGCTTGACCTGCGCGAGATCGATCCGTCCCTTGCACAACGCATGCGAGTTGACCGGGTCCTGCGCGAGGGGCGCCGAGTAGAAGGTCACGCGCGTCAGCTCCGGCGTGGCGGCTTCCAGCTCCGCGAGCCGCTGCGCGAACGGATGCTCGCGGCTGCTGCGGCAGCCATGCAGCAGCAGGATTTTGCGAACGCGATCCTGTGGTGCAACGTGGTGCAGTGTCTCGAGATGGCTGATGAACGGCGTGATGCCGATGCCGGCCGCGAGGAAGACCAGCGGCCGCGGCCCCTTCATTGGCGGCGTGAAGATGCCGCCCGGCGGCTCCAGCAGAACCTCGTCTCCGACGGCGAGGCCATGCAGGCGATCCGGCATGAAGAACGGCGCGTCGGCGCGACTGGCTTCATCGAAGAAGCGCCCCTTCACCGCGATCGACAGCGCATCAGGCAGATCGCCCGATCCGGTCAGCGAATAGGCGCGTGCCTCGGTCGCGCCGGGTAGCGCGATCATCACATGCTGTCCTGGCAGGAAGTCGGGCAACGGACCGCCATCAAGCGGCCGCAGGCTGAGGGCTATGACATTGTCGGCCTCGGCCCGGCGCTCGGCGACCACAAATCGCCGCCGGCCGCTCCAGACGCCGCGGCTGGCGACGCCGTCGCGCCTGATCTCGCAGACGATCGCGCGCAGCGGAACGGAGCCGCTGACCGGATCGCGCGCATCGTCGTGTAGCACCGCATTGATATTGCGCGTGCGGATACCTGATGTCGCGGAGCGATCGCGGCCGAGCGGCGGACAGTCCTCCCACCAGCCGAATTCGGCGACGACCACGCGATCGTCGAGCGCCGCATTGAGACGGACCTTCAGACGCACGGCACCGCCTTGCGTCTCCACCACGGCCCAGTCGCCCTCGACAAGCCCGCGCCGCTCGGCGAGTTGCGGGCTGATCTCGACGGCCGGGTCCGGCGACTTGCGCCGCAGCGAGGCGACATGCCGATATGAGGAGTGAACGAACCAGCCGCTCTTGGCGGTGGAGAGCACGAGCGGAAAGCGTTCGTCGGCGGCTGTCGTGAGCGGGCTGCCGACCGGCTCGACATGATCGGGCAAGGGATCATATCCGTGTCCCAGCATCAGTTCCGAATAAATCTCGACACGGCGCGTCGGCGTCGCAAAGCCCGCCGCGGTGCCGTCTTCGCGCGTGACGGCATACTTCTCGTTGCGGAAGGCCTGTGGAAAGCGAAGTCCTTCGGGATGACCGCGCAGATCCTCGACACCGATGCCGAGCGGCGCTAGCTGATAATTCCAGCCGGCCTTGATGTCGCCGCCGAAGAACAAGTCGCCCATGCCGAGCTTGAGCGCGAGTGCGGCCGCGATCTCGTAATCGGCCTTCACCGCGCCGACCGGCTCCACCATGCGCGGGCGAAACTGCACGGTCTCGACGGCTGCCTGCGTGATCTCGAACCCGATCTTGAGCGCGTCGCGTTCCCACGGCGTGCTGGCCGGCAGAACGAAATCGGCGCTCTCCGCGGTCGGGTTCATGAACATGTCGATATGAACCTGGAATTCCAGCGCGTTCAGCGCCGCGCGGTTGCGCTCGGAATGGCCCTGCGAGACCACGAAATTGGTGCCGAAGGCGACCAGCGCACGCACCCGATAAGGCTCGCCCTCGAGCACGGCGCGGCTGAAATCGCGCGCCGTGATCCAGCCCTTCGCCGGCGGGCCGAGCGGCAGCTCAGCAAGGCCGAGCGCCTTGGCCTGCTGCTCCGGCGGCAGGATGTTGTAGTCGTTGAGGGGACGTGTCGGCGGCGGGACCGGCCAGCGATTGCCGCCGGGCCGATCGCAGGCGCCGGTCAGCGCATAGAGCGACGCGATCGTGCGCTCGATCGCAGTGGCGTTGGTCTGCTGCCCGACGCCGGTCCAGGAATGATAGGCAAGCCGCGGGCGGGTCGCGAGCAGCGCATTGAACGCGTCGATATCCTCGACATCAAGCCAGGTCAGTTGCGCCACACGCATCGGCGTATATGGCGCAGCGCGCTCGGCCAGCAATTCGAACGCGGTTGCCGCCGAGATCGTCCGGCCGTCGCGCCCATGGATCGACAGCGCGCCGCGCAGCTGGCCGCCGCGCTCCGGCGCGTAGCTTGTGTCACAAGGCACCGGCGCGCCCGACGCATCGAGACGAACGAAAGCCTCAGCCGCGCCATCCGGCCACAGCGCATCGGCGCGCAGGAACCGCCCGGTGGCGCGATCGACCAGCAGCGATCCGTTGGTCCAGGCGTTGACGAACTCCGCATCGAAATCGCCGGTCGTGATGAGATGACGGATCGCCCCCATCGCAAGCGCGCCATCGGCGCCCGGGCGGATGCGCAGCCACAGGTCGGCCTGCTGGCCAGAGCCGTTCGGCTTGGGATCGACGACGACGACCTTGGCACCGCGCCGCCGCGCATCGGCGATCCGTGTCGCCTGGGCCAGCCATGTGCGCGCGGGATTGTGGCCCCACAGGATGATCGCATCCGCATTGTCGTAGTCGGGAAAGCCGATGCCGCGGCCGAAGGTCAGCGCGTGGGCAAAGTCCTTGTGCCAGCCGCAGATCTCGACAGCGTAGATCAGATTGGGACTGCCGAAGCCGCGGATGAAGCGCTCGACCCACTCGAAGCTGTCGACCATCGGCGTGCCGCTCGGCGTGGTGACGCCGAACGCCACTGCTTCGGCGCCGCTCTCGGCGCGGATCGTGCCGAGCCGGGCCGCGATCTCGGTCAACGCCTCGTCCCAGGACACCTCGACCCAGCCCGGATCGGCCGCATCGCGCGGGCGCGTCCGCTTGAGCGGCACGGTCAGACGGCGCGGGCTGGCGACGATTTCGGGTGCCGCGCGGCCCTTGGCGCACAGTGCGCCGCCAGTCGGGTGGTTATTCAATACCTCTACACCGACAAGCCGCCCGTCCTCGACCACGGTGACAGCACCGCAGCGCGAGCGACAAAGCGTGCAATAGCCGGGTAGCCGCTGTTTCACTGCCGTCTCACAATCCAGTCAGCCCATGTGACGCACTTTAGTAATGCGTTACACATTTACGTCATACGCTACCCGTCCCGTCAAGGCTAAGTAATAATCAGGGGACGAATCGGAGTTCCCGGCGAGAGACGGCTGCGACCACCCATGGACCAGAATTTGCGCGAACAGGTGCTGCAACGGGTGCGCGCCGAGATCATTTCCGGGCAGAGCCTTCCCGGCACCATGTACTCGGTGCCAAGTCTCGCCGCGAGCCTCGGCGTCTCCTCGACCCCGGTGCGCGAAGCGCTGCTCGAACTCAGCCGCGGCGGCCTGGTCGAGCCGATGCGCAACCGTGGCTTCAAGGTGGTGGAGCCGTCGCTGACCGAGCTGCGTAATCTGTTCGACATGCGCGAAGTACTCGAACTGCACGCCGCCGTGCTGGTCGCCGCCAATCCTCCAAAGGATCTACCGGTCGTGCGCGGCTGGGCCGACCAGATCGCCAAGGCGGTCGAGACCGACGACGTCCAGCTCTATCTGGAAGCCGATCGCAACTATCATCGCGAGTTCATCGCCGCCGCCGGCAACGAGCTCCTGACCGACATGGTGATGGGCTTGCGCGACAAGATGCGGCTCTACGGCATCAGCTCGCGCGCGGGGCATGAGCGACAGCAGGCTTCGGTGCCCGAACACTACAAACTGATCGAGCTCGCGCTCGCCGGCGAAACCGAGGCGCTGCCGACCCTGCTGCGCAGCCACATACGCTCCTGGGAGCCGATCTTCGTCGACGCATTGATGCGCTCGAAGGAACACGCGCGCGAGCCGCTTAGGCAGGCGCGCGGTTGACGCGCGGAGTGAAGTAGATAGCCGGCAGCAGTGAGCGCGGCACTCCGCGGCTTGTTTGCCGGCGTTGAATGCCTTCCACTCTTCGTCAGTGGGTATGCTTCACCGCGACTGGATCATGGCTCGGCAGCAAGGCTCAAGTTCGCCTGCAAAGAGCGGAGCGGTCGCTCCACTCCTCAGCCCGCCATCGAAACGATCATCCGATCGAACAGACGATCGGACAACAGCCAGCGTAGCAACAGGATGGTCTTCGCCAAATAGCCCGCGGCGTAACGCGTCTGGGGCTTTGAGGCCGTCACGGCCCGACCGATCGTCTGCGCGATAACCAACGGATCCGAGAGCTGCTTGCCCGCATAGTATTTGGCCATGCCGTCTGCGGCCTTCGTCGCCGCTGCCGCATAAGCGCCAGCGCCCGATGCCGTGCGGAGGTGATCGGCAGCGATGCTGCCCCAAGGCGTTTTGATCCCACCGGGCTCGACAATGATGACGTCGATACCAAACGGCGCTGTCTCGATCCGCAGAGCATCCGACCAGCCCTCAAGCGCGTACTTGGTGGCGTGATACCAGCCGCCGAAGGGCATCGACATCTTGCCACCGATCGAGGTGACATTGACGATCTTGCCGAAACCGTTCTCCCGCATATTTGGCAGGACGAGCTGGGTGAGACGCGCAAGGCCGAAGATATTGACTTCGAACTGGCGCCGCGCCTCCTCGATGGTCACGTCCTCGATGGCGCCATGGGACCCGTAGCCCGCGTTGTTCACCAGTACATCGATCCGACCTCCGCGCGCGAAAATGGCGTCGACGCAGGCTCGAATCGACACTTCGTCGGTAAGATCGAGCGGTACGATATGAACGCCGGCGGCCTCCAGGGACTTCATTGCGTCCACCCGCCGAGCGGCGGCATACACGGTGAAACCTTCTTTCTTGAGAATGCGTGCAGTGGCTTCGCCGATGCCGGACGAGGCCCCGGTAACTAATGCGGTTCTTGGGTTCATGGTGGGTCCTTTAGTCAATTGGACAATCTTTGTCGTTATGTCCATATTGACACTCAGCCTCTGTTTGTCAATGTGTCTGCCATGAATGAGCGAGAAATAGCGATCTGCGAGGCGGCCGCCGGGCTGTTCATGCACTACGGGGTAAAGCGGACCGGCATGAATGATATTGCGCGCGAAGCCGGAGTTGCGCGGCAGACGCTCTACAATGCTTTCCCCAACAAGGACGCGGTCCTATTCGCGACGACCCGCCTGTTCATGGATCGGGCGCTCAAGGAGACGCAGCGTGAGTTGGAAGGGTGCAGTGACTTGCGCAAGCAGCTCGGCATCGTCTTCGAGCATGTGGCTAGGCGCCCCTATAGGATGCTTCACGCCTCACCCCATACCGAGGACATCATCGAGGGCATGAGCGCCGAAAGTCGGATGGTAATTGCAGAGTGCAACGAGGGGTTCCGCGCTTTGATCGAGCAGTTGCTGGCACCGGAAAAAGACAAGATCCGAGCGTCTGGGATGACGGTTCGTCGACTTGCCGACGCGGTCCTGCATTTCGCAATTGCTGCGAAGCATGAGGCGCGCGATCAAGCTCATCTCGACGAGCTGCTGCATGGCCTGACGACCATGGCCATGCGCTGCGTAGCCTGAAGCGATCGCGAGACAATAGAAAAAGCGGTCAAGGCAACCGCTTCACAAGCAAACTCGGGCAATGTCGGCTGCCCACCGCTATCCGGAGCAGAACAAACACCCGTGGCCCCGATTATGGCACGCCCTAATCCAGGATGCTCTTGTAATGCTCCGAGAAGACATCGCGGCCGATGATCAGCCGCATCACTTCGGAGCTTCCCGCCAGGATCCGGTTGACACGCGCGTCGGTGAACATGCGGCTGATCGGATATTCATCCATATAGCCTGCGCCGCCGTGTAGCTGGACGCCGAGGTCGAGCATCTTCCACTCGACTTCCGACGACATCATCTTGGCCTTGGCGCCCATGTTGCTGGTCAGGCGTCCCGCATTGTGCTCGGCCACGCAGTGATCGACATAGACCTGCACGAGATCGATCTCGGCATCCATCTCCGCCATGCGGAACTGGGTGTTCTGCTGTTCGGCCAGCGGCCGGCCGAACAGCTTGCGATCCATCACATAACTGCGCGTGATGTCGAATGCCTTGCGGCCATTGGCGATCGATCCGACCGCGGAGATCAGCCGCTCCTCGGCGAGGCCTTCCATCAGATAGTAGAAGCCCCTGCCCGGCTCTCCCAGCACGTTGGCCTTGGGCACCTTCACATTGTTGAAGAACAGTTCGGCGGTGTCCTGCGCCGGCATGCCCATCTTCTTGAGATTGCGGCCGCGCTCGAAACCTTCCATGCCGCGCTCGACGATCAGCAGCACCATCGCATGCTTTTTCTCGGCGCCCGCGAGCTTGGCCGCCACGATCACCACGTCGGAATTGATGCCGTTGGAAATATAGGTCTTGGAGCCGTTGAGCAGGAAATGATCGCCCTTGTCCTCCGCCGTCGTCCGCATGCCTGCAAGGTCTGAGCCCGCGCCGGGCTCGGTCATCGCAATAGCGAGAATCGTCTCGCCGCTGACGCATTTCGGCAGGAAGCGGTCGCGCTGCTCCTCGGTGCCGAAGCGCTTGAAGTAGGAGCCGACCAGGCGGCTGTGCAGCGTATTGAACCAGCCCTTGCAGCCCGAGCGCGCGGTCTCCTCGATGATGATCTGCTCATAGCGGAAGTCCTCGTCGCCCATTCCGCCGTATTTTTCTTCGGGCCAGATCATCAGGAAGCCGAGGTCGCCGGCCTTCTTGAACGCGCTGCGGTCGACGATGCCGGCCTCCCGCCACTCTTCCATGTGCGGCGTGATCTCACTCGCAAGGAACTTGCGATAGGAATCGCGGAAGATGACCTGGTCTTCGGTAAAGCTGCGCATCGTTCACCCCAATAGCGCTCTCAAAAGAAAGCGCCGGTTCTGCTTCAACAAAACCGGCGCTCCGTTGTCGAAACGGTCGCTGCCTTACTTGCCCTTCCAGTTCGGCGCGCGCTTTTCCGCGAAGGCAGCCGCGCCCTCGCGGGCATCCTCGGAGACGAAGACCGGACCGACGATCTCCTGCTGCCTGTTCCACATCTGGTCTTCCGGCCAGAGCCGGGACTCGACGACCACCTGCTTGGATGCCTTGACGGCGAGCGGGCCGTTGGCGCCGATCGCTGCTGCAAGCTCGAGCGCGGCGTCGAGCGCCGGGCCGTCGGTGACGCGGTTGATGATGCCGAGTTGATAGGCGCGCTCTGCGCCGAAGAACTCGCCCGTCAACGCAAACTCCATCGCCACGCGGTGCGGCATCTGGCGCGGCATCCGGATCAGTCCGCCGGCCGCAGCCGCCAATCCACGCTTCACCTCGGGGATCCCGAACTTGGCGTTGCGGTTGGCGACGATCATGTCGCACGACAGCGCGATCTCCATCCCGCCGGCGAGCGCGTAGCCGTCGACCGCCGCAATCAGCGGCTTCTTCGGCGGCGCCTCGGTAAGACCGGCGAAGCCGCGGCCGGGGATCGACGGCCGCTCGCCCTTCAGGAACCCCTTGAGGTCCATGCCCGAGCAGAACGTGCCGCCGGCGCCGGTGATGATGCCGACGCTCAGCGCATCGTCGGCGTCGAGCCGGTCGATCGCCGCGGCCACGCCCTTGGAGAGGGCGAGGTTGGCGGCGTTCTTGGCTTCCGGCCGGTTCAGCGTGATGATCAGGATCGGTCCGCGGACTTCAGTGAGGACCGGAGTTTCTTCGGACATCGCTTTGGTCTCCTGTTGCCGTGCGCCGTTGCCTAGCGCGGAGCCATGCGGATCGCGCCGTCGAGACGGACATCTTCACCGTTGAAGTAGCCGTTGGTGATCATGGTCAGCGCGAGCTGCGCATATTCCTCCGGCATGCCGAGACGCTTCGGGAACGGCACCGACGCGCTGAGCGCGGCCTTGACGTTCTCAGGCGCACCTTGCAGCAGCGGCGTGTTGAAGATGCCCGGCAGGATGGTATTGACGCGAATGCCCTCGGCCATCAGGTCGCGCGCGATCGGCAGCGTCATGCCGACGACGCCGGCCTTTGAGGCCGAATAGGCCGCCTGCCCCATCTGGCCATCCTCGGCCGCGACCGACGCGGTGTTGACGACCGCACCGCGCTCGCCGTGCTCCAGCGGCGACAACGACAGCATGCCCTGCGCCGACTTGGCGATACAGCGGAAGGTGCCGACCAGGTTGATCTGGATGATGCGGTTGAAGGCGTCGATCGGGAAGTGCGTGGGCTCGCCGGTCTTCTTGTCGCGGCCCGCGGTCTTCACCGCGTTGCCGGTGCCGGCGCAGTTCACCAGGATGCGCTCCTGGCCGTGTGCCGCGCGGGCCTTGGCGAAGCCCACTTCGACCTGTTCGTCAGAGGTGACATCGACCTTGCAGAACACACCGCCGATTTCCTTGGCGATGGCTTCACCCTTCTCTTCGTTGAAGTCGAAGATCGCGACCTTCACGCCCTGCGCGGCGAGCGCCCGCGAGGTGGCTGCGCCGAGGCCTGACGCGCCGCCGGTGACGACCGCGGCGACTGATGAATCGAGTTTCATTACGCTATCCTTTCGCGATCAGAGGCGTTCGATGATGATGGCCGGCGCCATGCCGCCGGCGGCGCACATGGTGACCAGACCATAGCGACCGCCGCTGCGCTCGAGCTCGTCGAGCGCGGTGCCGATCAGGATCGATCCGGTGGCGCCGATCGGGTGGCCGAGCGCAATCGAGCCGCCATTGATATTGACCTTCTCGCGATCGAGCTCGAGGTCGCGGATGAATTTCTCGGCGACAACGGCAAAGGCCTCGTTGATCTCCCAGACGTCGATGTCGTTCTTGGTCAGGCCGGCCTTGGCGAGAACCTTCTTGGCCGCCGGAACCGGCGCGTTGAGCATCAGTGTCGGGTCATCGCCCTGATTGGCATAGGCAACGATGCGGCCGCGCGGCTTGAGGCCGTGCTTCTCGGCATATTCCTTCGACGTGATCAAAACCGCTGCGGCACCGTCCACCACGCCCGAGCTGTTGCCGGCGTGATGCACGCCCTTCCACTCGAGGCCTGGGTAGCGGCGCTGGATCTGCTTCTTGAAGGTCGTGCCGTTGCCGAGGTCGAAATCGGCAAGCTGCTCGAAGCTCGGCTTCAGCGAGGCAAGCCCTTCGGCCGTGGTCTCGGGGCGCGGAAACTCCTCACGGCCGAGCGCGACGCTGCCGTCGTCGTTGAGCACCGGGATCACCGACTTGGCGAAGCGGCCTTCATCGATCGCCCGCTTGGCGCGCTGCTGGCTCGTCAGTGCCAGGGCATCGCAGGCCTCGCGGCTGATCCCCTCGCGCGTCGCGATAGCATCGCCGCACACGCCCTGGTGCGACTGCGGGTGAATCTCGTCAAGCGCCGGATTGCCCGAACCCATCATCCGCGCCGGCTGTCCGGCCTTGGAGCGCTCGGCTGCGAGGGTCTGCTGATAGCTCATCATCTCGGTACCACCCGCGATGACACAGTCTTCCATTCCCGACATCACCGAAGCTGCCGCGAGGTTCACCGAGGTGATGCCGCCGCCGCAGAAACGATCCAGCGTCGTACCGCTGGCATTGATGTCGTAGCCGGCCGCGAGTGCCGACATGCGGCCGAGATCGCCGCCCTGCTTGCCTTCCTGGGTCGAGGTCGACCAGATGATGTCATCGACGGTCGAGGTGTCGAGCTTGTTGCGCTCCTTGAGCGCGCCGAGCACGGTCGCAGCCAGATGCTGCGGGTGCAGGTGCGACAGCGCACCCTTGCCCGGCTTGCCGATGCCGCGCGGCGTACGGACCGCGTCGATGATGTATGCTTCAGACATGCGTTTCCCTTCCCTTTCAGAAATTTCGTTGTGCGGTGTCGCCGGGCCTTTTGCCTCGGGACGAGCCGAAGCGTCAGCGGTGAAGCGGCGTCACCGCAAGCGGCTCGGCAATCGAGTTGCGCTGATCTTCGAAGTAGCGCGGCACCTTCGGAAGTTGCGGCTCGTCGGCACAGACGGGCTTGTCGCAACCCTGCGCAAACAATGGCACGCCGGGCGCGGCGGCGTGCGGACCCAGGGCATATTTCTGCTCTTGCGGCAGGTAGATCAACTGGCCGATCTGGGTGAGGGTCAGCGTGAGACGGGAGACCGTCGATCGCGGCAGACCACAGCGATCGGCGATGTCGCGATTGCCGAGGCGTATGCTTCGACCTTCGAAGCAACGCACGATGTCGAATGCGCGCGAGACCACCTGGATCACGCGCCGGTTGTCCGTGCCGGCGGAATCTTGCGCCATCAGTACTTCAGATCGACGTCCCATCGTTTACGCCTCACTCCTCATTTTTCGTACGGGTGAACGAAGCCCGCTCGGGTTCGAGCGGAAGGTGCCGGTCCGCGACGTCACGGCCGGGCGCGCAGCGGCGCGCCGCCCACGCGCGCGCGGACCTGCATGCAAGATCTGACGGCAGGGATCGGCGCGGGCCGCGCCGGCAATCACAGCGATGCCGCAGGACCGCTCCAGGGATCGACGGCTTGACGCGGTCGCAGGAGGCTTCGGGCGCGGCCTGGAATCCATCGGCGCGTGGTTTTCCAGCCAAATGAAGCCGCGACCGCGCGGGGCAAGCAGCTTCGAATATCTTTGGCCGGCCAGCTTCAAGCGGATTCTTTCCCTAGGATTCCGAGCTTTAATTAATTGATTAATTAGTCAGGTGATTAAAGTGGGCGCTTCCCCCTGTCAACCGCTCTCGCCGCAGGGCGCCCCGCGCTCAGCCGGCAGCTTCGCTCCAACCGTCGTCGGCGCGGTGGTCACGGACCCGTCGTGATGAAGTCCGTCAAATTGAAGCCGGCGCTGAACGGTGATCGAGATTCCACGCGCAATAGCGGGCGCGCTCCAACAATTGCCGGTCGTGCAACGATGCACGCAGGCAGTTGAAAGCGGAGATCATGAAACGTCGCGAGGAAGCACGCGAAAGCGGTAGCCGGAACAAATGCGACCGCTGGTCGGAGTGACCGTTACGAGGGCTAAACCTAAGCTTTGAAAGCTTGGTGGGCGCACCAGGGCTCGAACCTGGGACCCGCTGATTAAGAGACGCATGATTTGCAAGAAAGATCAGTAGCTATTCCGACAAATGGGGAGATGGGACTGCATTGAACGAACGAGAGCTTTTTGATCTGTCGGAATGCTGGGTTTCGACTCGCGAGGATAACGCGCCGGCTCACTTCGGAAGAGCGGTCTGGGAGACGTCGGGGGTTCGAGTCACTGGAGTGCTACCTACGTTCCCCCGACCGCTGTCCGCCGAGTTTATGGTGCCCGTGGCCTAGGCGAGCGGAGGGTGGCGCGCTGCCTAAAGTCGCAATCCATCTCAATTGAAATAAAATTTGATGGGATAAGTCAAAAAGACGACTTGATCCTTAATCCTTCTTTGATTCCGCGATCTTCCATCAGTCGAATGGGTAAGAAGTGATGACCGATCAACAACTTGCTCTTCAGGCCGTCAGCGAGGCCCAAGGCATACTGAACGAATACCTTCAACCCCGCCCCCACGACAATGAGCGCATTCTCGACAGGTTAGTGGAGGTTCTTGAGCGGCCCGATCTGGTCGTTGCTGTGCGCCGATTGCAGCAGCGAAGTAGTCTCTGAGTGCTCAGATGACGAAACAATTTCTATTAATGCCTTTGGCCGCCTGCATCACTTCGTTTCTATTAATTGGAATCCCAAGCGCGCAGGCGAAACAACAATGCAACGCCGCGATGCCGCCAAATCCGCGCGAGTATTGGTCTTGGCGCCTCATCGACGGACGAAAATGCTGGTACGAAGGCAGGCCCATGCTCTCAAGATCATTACTGGAATGGCCTGTGCGGGTTTCGACGCAGTCTCGTCCCAGCGAAAAGCTTGCCAGCGCCCTTGTGGAAAAAGCTGGCGATCCGGTCGATCCCGAAGATGGGACGCCGACTCACGCGAATACTTTCGATGCTCTGTGGCGCACCAGGGTTGAACAGCGGTAGACAGGGTTGACCTTCGCATTAGGCAAGACCGCGCCGCCATTGCCATGGTCAGCCTTCGCAATGCGCAAGGCGGGTGATGTCGGTACTGTTTGCCTCGTCCCTTGTGGGAGAGGTCTCTCATGTCCAAACGCGCCTATTGGAGGCAAGGAACGAGCGTCGGCCGAAGCGCGCATGTGTCGGTCCATAGCTCCCCACTTCCGTCAATCTTGATCGTTATGTCGGATGTGACATTTTCGCCGACGCGTGGCCATAGGAGTCACACGATCAATGGTTTTATTCTAAGTGATTTGCAGGACAGGGAATGAAGAGCGCAACGCTGTTTGCCCTTGGTCTATTGGCAGCGGGAATTTGGTCACACGACAGCGCGAGATGTCAGACGTCGCTTTCCCCTCCGCTCTCGCTTGCGCCGCCGCCGTCGAGTGAGGGGTCGGCATCTCCGGCCGCAACCAACAGCATTTGGCCACCGACGGCGACCGCCAAGAGTTCAGCACTGCCTAGAGCCGCTAAAGATTTGCTGCCACGCTCGAATGCCCCACAATCTGCGACTATCGAACACACGCCGTTAGAGTCCGACAGCGTTTCGCCGGCGCAAGTGATCAACAGGTCGCCACCGTCGCCTACGCCGGTCCCCGATTACGATGGCTTTAGCGTCGGCATCGACGATGACCCACCAAGCCAGACGACACGACCCGTCAGGTCGCGCCAGACAAAGCAGCCCAAGCTCAATCAGGAAGCAGATCGTGCCTCTGGGCAGCAA
Organism: Bradyrhizobium mercantei; assembly: GCF_001982635.1. Classification (GTDB taxonomy): domain Bacteria; phylum Pseudomonadota; class Alphaproteobacteria; order Rhizobiales; family Xanthobacteraceae; genus Bradyrhizobium; species Bradyrhizobium mercantei. Next base: position 1,553,841 of record NZ_MKFI01000001.1, read on the forward strand.
TCGGTCGATCCCGCGGACGATGACAAGCTAAAGGGCAAGCTTACGATTTGCCGCGGCTGCAAGTAATAGGTGCCACTGGGGGCGGACGTTTAGATTGGCCCGTCATTTTTTTGCGCGACTTCTTGCGATGCAGGAGTCCGGAAATGGCCCAGGGCAGACCATTCACTTAGGCAATCTTCCGTGTCTGCCTTTGAGGCAAATCCGGACCTCACCGTTCCAGACGGGCGTACCGGATTTGTGTGTACACGCCCAAGCGAAACATACTGATCGACAAGGCCGGCTCAGCTGCGCTCGTTTTCAGAAACACGTTGCTTGCCAATGAACACTAGCGTCATGGTGCGCCTGGAGCAGGAGATCTGCGGTCGAGGCGCATTCGATCGCACTGGCATACGCTTTCCAAAAACCGTCTAGAACGAAGGCCACCTGACACCCGCTGAAAGCATCCCAACACGTGAGCTTATGGTGCGCTCGGAGGGCGTTCGCATTCTCTGTAATTTCAACACGTTACAGAAGTAGATGACGAGTTTAGGCGCATTTCGCGCTTCAAAAGTGCCTCTTGGCCTCATACATCTAGTAGGTCCGATAAGCGGCCAACTATCGCAACTCGATCAGTAGATCCTTCGCATCGACTTGCGTTCCCCGTTCCACCCAAACCTTCGCGACGACACCGTCATGCGGTGCATGAAGGACTGTTTCCATCTTCATCGCCTCAAGCGTCAGGAGAACGTCGCCCGCCTTCACCAATTGATCGCCAGCCACGCTGATGGTCGAGATCACACCGGGCATCGGCGCGGCGACATGATGGACGTTGCCATCCTCGGATTTTGGGCGTGTCTTGATTGCCGAAGCTGCAGAGCGATCAGGCACGGTAATGATACGGGGCTGACCATTGAGTTCGAAGAAAAGTTCGACCTGTCCGTCATCGCGGACATCGCCGATGGTCGTCAGGACGACGACGAGTGATTTTCCGTCCTCGATTTCCAACGTCAGCTCTTCGCCGACCTTCATGCCATAAAAGAATGCGAGGGTCGGCAGGACGGAGACGGGACCAAATTTGCGTTGCATTGCGCTGAATTCGGCAAAGACCTTTGGGTACATCAAGAAGGCCGCAAACTCGAAATCGTCCACCGCGCGACCGCTCGTCTTTGCCGCCTCCAACCGAAGCGAGGACAGATCCGCGATCCCCAATAGCGAACCGGGCCGCACGGCGATCGTCGCATTCCCTTTCATAGCCTTTTCCTGCAGCACCCTCGGCCACCCACCCGGCGGCTGACCGAGGTCCCCCCGCAGCATATCGACGACCGAGGCCGGGAATGCGATCTCGCGCGCCGGATCGACGATGTCTCCGGACGTCAGCCCCTGGGACACCATCATCAACGCCATGTCCCCGACGACCTTGGAGGAAGGCGTCACCTTGACGATGTCCCCAAACAGGTCGTTAGCAGCCCGATAAGCCTTGGCCACTTCGTGCCAGCGCCCTTCAAGGCCCAGCGACCTGGCCTGTTCCTTCAGATTGGTAAATTGGCCACCCGGCATCTCGTGCAGATAGACTTCGGAAGCACCCGACCTCACGTCGCTTTCAAACGCGGCGTATTGAGCCCTCACCGCCTGCCAGTAGAGGCTGATCCGGCGAATTGCGTCGGAATCGAGCATCGTATCGCGCTCGCTGCGCGCGAGCGCCTCAACGATTGACCCCAATGCAGGCTGCGACGTCGTTCCGCTCATGGCGTCCATCGAAGCATCGATGGCATCGACGCCGGCTTCGATCGCGGCGAGGATCGTCGCACCAGCAATGCCGGACGTGTCATGCGTGTGAAAATGGATTGGGAGATCAGTCGAGTCCTTGATCGCCTTGATCAGGACGCGAGCGGCCGCCGGCTTCAACACGCCCGCCATGTCCTTTAGGCCGATGACGTGGACCCCCGCACCCGCGAGTTCCTTTGCCAGCGCGGTATAATAGTTCAGTGAATACTTGGCGCGCGAGGGATCGAGAATGTCGCCGGTATAGCAGATCGCGCCCTCGGCCAGCTTGCCGCATTCCAGCACCGCGTCGATCGACACCCGCATGTTCTCGACCCAGTTGAGGCAGTCAAAGATCCGGAAGATATCCATTCCGGCTTCCGCAGCCTGCCGGACGAAGTATCGAACCACATTGTCGGGATAGTTGGTGTAGCCAACGCCATTGGCGCCCCGAAGCAGCATCTGAGTGAGGATATTCGGGACTTTCTCTCGGATCAGCCTCAATCGCTCCCACGGATCCTCGGAAAGGAAGCGCATGGCGACGTCAAAGGTAGCGCCACCCCAACACTCGAGCGAGAGCAGTTGCGGCAAGCCTTCCGCATAGGATTGAGCAACCGCGACGATGTCTCTGGTCCTGACTCGCGTCGCAAGCAATGACTGATGCGCATCGCGCATCGTCGTATCCGTGACGAGGACACGTGCCTGCTCCTTCATCCAGTTTGCGAAACCTTTCGGACCCAGCCGTTCGAAGATCTGACGCGTTCCATCAACCGGGGCCGTATCGAACTCGGGCGGCTCTGGACCAAGCGTGCCGGCCGCCGGTCGAGCTCGTCCTCTTGTATCGGGATGACCATTGACGGTGACGTCCGCGATCCACTTCAGCAGCTTGGTGGCGCGATCCTGGCGCTGGCTGAAATCAAACAGGGCCGGCGTCTCGTCGATGAACCGGGTGGTGTAGCTGTTGTTGCGGAATTGCGGGTGGGTGATCACGTTGTGCAGGAACGGCAGGTTGGTCGCCACGCCTCGGATGCGATACTCGGTTAGTGCACGTGCCATGCGGTCGATGACCTCGTCAGGCGTGGGAGCCCATGCGGTCACCTTCTCGAGCAACGGATCATAGAACCGCGTGACCACAGCGCCCGAATAGGCCGTTCCACCATCAACCCGGATTCCAAATCCCATGGCCCCGCGATAAGCGGTGATCCGGCCATAGTCGGGAATGAAATTGTTCTGCGGATCCTCCGTGGTTATCCGGCACTGCAGGGCGTGCCCTGACAGCCGAATCTCCGACTGCACCGGGACGCCCGTTTCAGCAGCGTCACCAATGCGGCCGCCGCCGGCGATCCTGATCTGCGCCTTCACGATGTCGAGCCCTGTGACGGCCTCGGTCACCGTGTGCTCGACCTGGATCCTGGGGTTTACCTCGATGAAGTAGAACTGGCCACTCTCTGCATCCATCAGGAATTCGACCGTGCCCGCGCCGATATAGTCGGTCGCGCGCCCGATCCGGAGTGCCGATTGGCACAATGCCTCGCGCGTCGTCGGATTCAGATAAGGCGCAGGAGCCCGTTCGATCAGCTTTTGATGGCGCCGCTGGATCGAGCAATCGCGTTCGAACAGGTGCACCTGGTTGCCGTGCTTGTCGCCCAGAATCTGGACCTCAACATGTCGCGCACGACGTACCAGCTTCTCGAGATAGACTTCATCCTTGCCGAATGCCGACTTTGCCTCACGCCGCGCACTCATCACGGCGTCTACCAGACGATCAGGGCTATCGATCGGCCGCATCCCACGGCCGCCGCCACCCCATGAGGCCTTGATCATGACCGGATATCCAATCGCGTCGGCCACGGCGAGAATCGACGCTGGGTCGTCCGGAAGGGGATCGCTTGCCGGCATCACCGGAACATCGCAGGCAATCGCCAGATGACGTGCAGCAACCTTGTTGCCAAGCGTTCGCATCGTTTGTGGCGAAGGTCCGACGAACGCAATTCCTTCGCGCGCGCAGGCCTCTGCTAGTTCCGGACTCTCCGAGAGGAAACCGTAGCCTGGATGGATCGCGTCAATCCGATGGTCCCTGGCGATCCCGACGATCTCATCGATCGACAGATAAGCCTCCAACGCTCCCTTGCCCTTACCGATCTGATAGGCCTCGTCCGCCTTGAAGCGATGCAACGAAAGTCTGTCTTCCTTTGCATAGACAGCGAATGTTCGAATCCCCAGCTCGGTCGCCGCACGAAATATCCGGATGGCAATCTCTGAACGATTGGCGACCAGGAGCCGGCGTATCGGCACGTTGAGCGTCGTCGAATTCACCGTTTTAGACCTGTCTCATGAGGGGGGCCGGAGCACGTCGGCTCGACAAGAAAAAGCCGTGCCCGAAGGCACGGCGAGGTTTCAGGGAGGAGAACCGGGAGATCCCCGGTGCGTGAGTGGATTCACACCCAGGCCTGTGCTCCGCTCGCGCGGAATTTCCTAACGTATCGGGAATGCAACCAATGCTCACCATCTGATCGCCGCGGTATGCACGGGATGATCCCAGAGCGCGGCGGTCTCGCCATCGAGCAGGCTGACGGTGATCGAGCAGCCGGCCATTTCAAGCGAAGTGACGAAATTTCCAACCACCGAACGGGATATGCGCAGTCCGCGCTGCTCGAGCATGCGGCGCGCCGCATGATACATCAGATAGAGCTCGATCGTCGGCGTGCCGCCGAATCCGTTGACCAGCAGCAGGGCGTCAGAGCCGGCGCGCGGGGCGAGATCGTCGGCGATGGCCGTCGTCATCTCCGCCGCGATCACATCGGCAGTCTCGAGCTTGAGGCGACGGCGCCCCGGCTCGCCGTGAATGCCGACGCCCATCTCCATCTCGTCGTTAGCGAGCGAGAATGTCGGGGTGCCGGCAGCCGGAACCGTACAGCTCGTCAACGCCACGCCCATGGACCGGGTGCGCGCATTGACACGCTCTGCCAGCGCAACGCACCTCGCGAGATCGGCACCTTTCTCAGCTGCTGCACCGACGATCTTCTCGACGACCATCGTACCGGCCACGCCACGGCGTCCCATGCTGTGGGTCGAATTCTCCACCGCGACGTCGTCATCGGTGATCACGGTGGCCGTTCGGCCATCGGCGATTTCGGCTGCCATCTCAAAATTCATTCGGTCGCCGGCATAGTTCTTCACGATGAAAAGAACGCCGGCGTCACCCGCGACCGCCTGCGCCGCCTCGACGATCTGATCAGGCGTAGGCGACGTGAAGACCTGCCCAGGGCAGGCCGCATCGAGCATGCCGTAGCCGACAAAGCCGGCGTGCAAGGGCTCATGGCCACTGCCACCACCGGACACCAGCGCAACCTTGTTCCGATTAAGCTCGCGGCGATGAACAAACTTCCGCTCCGGTCCCAGCGTCACGATGTCGGCATGGGCTCCGACGAAACCATCCAGACTTTCCTGGAGGACCGTCTCAGCGGAATTCATGAACTTCTTCATTTTCGTCATATCCAAACTCACTTGTCTTGTACGAGGGCGGCCAGACGCCGCGCGAATTCCTGAAACAGTGCGTCAAGCTGGCCATTTCGCTTGGTGTTGCCGAGATCCGGCAGATGAAGCGTCAATGTTCGCTCATGGGGTCCTTCGGTTAGCCTGTTGACCCGGCGTGGATGAGCGCGCCCATAGGCGCGGAGGAAGGCAGCCTTGGCTTGAGGCGAGAAATGGCAGACGTCGAAAATCGTGTTGAGGTGCTGCACCGGTATCGGGACCGGGTAGGTCGGATTGGATATCTGGCTGACGAAGCTGCGGTTCTTCCCCATAGCATGGGCGAGCCGCAACCGCATACCCGAGGGACGCTTGTCGAGGACTTCCTTGAAGATGCGCTTGTAGACTGCGACCGCGCCGGCATCCGCCTCCTCGTCGACCGCCGCATCAGCCATGATTTCCTCCGTTGCTCAAACCGTCGACGGTTTGCTTGATCTGGGCGAGTGTCGAAGGATTCACCGAAAGCTCGCGCAGGCCGCAATTCAACAGCGTCGACGTGCAGCGCGGATCGCTCGCCATATCGCCACACAAGCTGACGCTGATACCGGTACGCTGACCGTGCTCGGCTGTCCGCTTGATCAGCTCGACGACGGCTGGATGCAGCGGATCCAACAGGCCGGCAAGCGCCCCGTTCGATCGATCGCAGGCCAGGACGTACTGCGCGAGGTCGTTCGAACCGATCGAGAAGAACGAGGCCTTGAAACTCGGAATTGCCAGCGCCGCAGCTGGCACCTCGACCATGATCCCCAGTTCGGGAAGCGCTGCAGCGACTCCGTTCGCCTGCAATTCGGCCACGACCTGAACGAACAGCTTGCGGCCTACCTCGAGCTCGTCGGCTGAGGTCACCATCGGGAACATCACCTTAAGATTTCCGTGGACGGCAGCACGGGCAAGGGCACGCAGCTGAACGGCAAAAATCTCCGGCCGGGCCAGGCAGAGGCGCAGGCCCCGAACCCCAAGGAACGGATTGGCTTCTCCCCCGGGCGTGAATCCCGAGACCGGCTTGTCACCGCCTGCATCAAAGGTGCGAATCGTCACCGGGCGTTGGCCGGCCCAACGAAGAACGGCATCGTAGGCTTGAAACTGAGTCTCCTCGTCGGGCAGGCCTCCGTTGTTCGTCAGCAGGAACTCGGTCCGCATCAGGCCGATGCCGTCGGCATATTGCGCGTCGGCATGATCGAGATCCTCGACGCGCTGGATGTTGATGAAGAGCTTGATCCGCTCACCACGCCAGGACGCCGCCGGGCGGCGGAGAATCGCGCGGGCAGCGGCCCGGCTCTTGCAATGAACCTCGCGCCGGGTCTCGAACGAGCCGATCTGCTCGGCGCACGGATCAAGCTCAAGCGTTGCACCTTCGCCATCGAGGAGCGCGGTTGCCCCCGCTGCAGGGATGGTCCCGAGCTGCACAACCATCGGAACTCCACGCGCCCGGGCCAACATCGCAACGTGGCTGGTGGGACTGCCCTGCAAAAGAGCAAGTCCGCCTCCACCCGACCAGTCGATCTCAAGAAATTGGGACGGTGGAAGATCGTCTGCACACACTATGGCGCCGCTCGGAATTCCAAGTGTGGCACGCTGATCGCCTTGCAGGGCGCGGATCACACGATCGCGAAGGTCGGCCAAATCCGACGAACGAGCTCTCAAATATTCGTCCGGCGCCGCGCCATAGTCGGCGATCTGCTTGTCGAGTTCCGAGCGCCACGCGGCGTCGGCCGCTGCGCCCTCACCGATCGCCGCAAAGATCACGGCCATGAAGTCTTCGTCGTCAAGTAGCGCGACCTGAAACTCCAGAATTTGCGCGGCTTCCCCTCCGGCAATGGCGGCGAGGTCAACGATCTGCTGGCTGGCCGTATCAATGGCACTTCGCAGAGCCAGCGCTTCGTCAACCAGACTGCCGGCCGCGCGTTGGGCGCTCTCTAGCTGGTCGACACGGACAAACGGTCCATGAGCGAATCCGATTGAAGCCGTCCTGCCGCGATAGGCCGCTCCTGCAACGCCGTTGCGCATGTCACGAATTCCCGTCCGGAAAGTCGGTTGCGATCAGATCGACCAGCGCCGCGACCGCTGCCTGCGCATCGCTGCCCGCGCCCTTGATCTCGATCGTGCTGCCGTGCGCCGCACGCATCGCCATGATCTTGGCGACGCTCTTGGCATTGATCCATTCGGGCGCCCCCGCGACCCGCACGGAGATCTGCGCCTGGAATTTCTTGGCGAGCTTGGTCAGCTTGACCGCCGGGCGCGCGTGCATGCCCACGGCGTGCACCAAGCGCACGCTGCTCGTGAATGTGTGTTCGTCAGCTTGTGACGTTTCCAGCATAGTCATTTTCCATCATACCTTCGTCGATCCGTTAGCCGGCGGACAGTTCCTCGGCCACGGCCTTCACTTGAGCGAGCGAGCTGCCGCCCGCCGATTCGGTTGCCGCCATCACCGCTCCTTCCACGATGGGCGCATTGCAGACAACGACGAAATCCTGCCGTTCAGGCTCGAGCATCTCGACCGCCATCTCGCTGTTGGTCTCGGCGCCGCCGAGATCGACCAGGATTGCGACGCCCCTTGAAGACCAGGCGCTGTTGATCGCGTCGATGATCAACGGCACGTTTGTGCCCAGCCCGCCATCAGAATTGCCGCCGCAAAAAGCCACTTTGACCTCGCTGCCGACCATCTGCCGCACCATGTCGGCGGTGCCCTTGGCGATGTCAGCTGAGTGCGAAACGATCACGATTCCAACCGTATCGGTCATTGTTGTCCCTCCAGGCCCGCACACACCGCTTGTACCAGCACGCAGCTCGACCGCGCGCCGGGATCGACATGTCCGGCGCTGCGCTCGCCGAGAAATGAGGCGCGACCTTTGGTCGCCTGCATCGGCGCCGTCCGTTCGGCGGCCTCGGCGGCGATCGCGCGTACACGATCGATCAGATCGGCTTGGCCCGCTGCGGTCCTCAACGTCTCCAGCACCGGAATAAGCACGTCGAGCATCGTCTTTTCCCCAGCCTGCGAGCGGCCTCGCGCGCTCACGGCGGTCACCCCGCTGTCGAAGATGTCAGCGAGGTCGCCTGGCAATTGCGCGTGGCGAGACGCCGCCTCCCCGGCCGCGAGAAAAAAGCTGCCATAAAGCGGCCCGGATGCACCGCCCACGGTCATGACCAGGGTCTTGCCGATCATTTTCAGCGCCGCATCGAGCGGCTCCGCCGAGATGGCATCGAGCTTGCCGAGCACGGCTTCGCAGCCGCGCTTCATGTTGGTCCCGTGGTCACCGTCGCCGATCGCCTGATCCAGGCTCGTGAGCTCCGGCGCGCTGGCGATGACCTGTTCTGCAGCGGACCTCACCAACGACTTGAATATCTCGGGTTGCAGCGACATTGAACTATCCTCTCTAAAGCATTGCGTCCAAACGTTGCCCCGCAGCGTCGAAATACAGCGGGTTGGTCAACCGCATTTCCACTTCCTGACCGGACATCAACGGTTGGTGCGGATCCGCCAGTGTCACGAGCATCTGTCCTCTGTAGTCGAGGTGGACGTGATTCTGCTCACCCAAATGCTCGACCCGGCTCACCCGACCGATCAACCGTCCGCCATTGCGTGCGGCGATCTGCAAATGCTCGGTGCGGATCCCGACCGTTTGGGTCCCACGCGGGAGCGGGATGTCGGACATGAGACTGGCTGGAAGCAGATTGATCTGCGGCGTCCCGAGCCGCGAGGCAACATAGCTGCAAGACGGCGCTTCGTAGATCTCCCGCGGAGTGCCGACCTGCAGCAGCCGGCCGTCCTTCACCACGCCAATACGGCTGGCCATTGTCATGGCCTCCACCTGATCGTGGGTCACGTAGAGAATCGTTGCACCGACCTCGAGCTGGATCCGCTTGAGCTCAAGCCGAAGCTCGGCGCGGAGCTTCGCGTCCAGGGACGACAGCGGCTCGTCCATCAGGTAGATCGAGGGATCGCGCACCAGCGCGCGGCCGATCGCCACGCGCTGCATTTCGCCGCCGGACAGGCGGGTCGCGCGATTGTTCAACTTGCCGGCGATATGCAGCAGCTCCGCGGTCTGCTCGACGCGCTTCCGGATGACCGGCTCCGGAACACGACGCGCCGGAGAGCGCAATGGAAACGCCAGGTTGTCGAAGACCGTCAAATGCGGATACAGCGAATATTGCTGAAACACGAAGGCGATGTCCCGAGATCCGGGAGGGTCCTGCGTGACGTCGCGCCCATTGATCATCACGGAGCCGGCATCCGGGCGTTCAAGCCCGGTGATCAGCCGTAGCGTCGTGGTCTTGCCGGCGCCGCTCGGCCCAAGCAGCACCAGGAATTCACCGTCATTGACGGCCAGTGATAGCTCACGAACGGCTTCGACCGAGCCGAAACGCTTGCTGACGTTGCGGAGTATGACGTCAGCCATGACGGACGCTCCCTTCGATTGCGCTGCGTATGGCCAACCCACTGCCCGCATCGAACAGCGTCAGCCTTTCGGACTGGAATACGAGACCAACCGCTTCGCCGATCCGCACATTTGCGGTGGACGGCAGCCGCGCCGCGACCCGCCCATTCGCCGTGTCGACGGTGACGATCTGGGTGGTTCCCAAATATTCCGCGCCAAACACCTTCCCTCGCATTAGTGCATCGTCGGAAAAGCGGACGTGCTCCGGACGCACCCCAAGTACGAGCGGCGCACTTGCGCGATCCTCGCGAACTTCGGGGACGGCAACATTCGCGTCCTGCAGCCGGATTGCACGATCGCCGGATCGCAGACCGCCCTCGAAGCGCAGGAAGTTCATCGACGGCGAGCCGATGAAGTCTGCGACAAACATGCTCGCCGGCCGATCATAAATCTCCTGCGGCGAACCAATCTGCTCAACAAGCCCCTTGTTCATGACCGCGATCTGATCCGCCATCGACATCGCCTCGAGCTGGTCGTGGGTGACATAGACGGTGGTCGCCTTGATGCGATCGTGCAAATCGCGCAGCTCGCCGCACATCAGATGACGAAACTCGGCATCGAGTGCGCCGAGAGGCTCGTCCATCAGGAAGGCCTTCGGCCGCCGGACCATGGCGCGCCCCAGCGCGACGCGCTGGCGATCGCCGCCCGAGAGCTTCGAGGTCTTGCTTGACAACAGATGCTCGATCCGCAGCATCCGCGCGGTCTCCTGCACCCGCTCGCCAATAGCCCGTCGACTCATGCCCTGACACCTCAGGGGAAAGGCGATGTTCTCTGCGACGTTGAAATGGGGATACAGCGCAAAGAGTTGAAAGACGAAGGCGATGTCGCGTGCGGCCGCGCGGCGAAAGGTGACGTCCTCGTCGTCGAGCAGGATCTTGCCTTCAGTCGGCAACTCGAGGCCGGCGATCATGCGCAGCGTGGTTGTCTTGCCGCAGCCGGACGGACCCAGCATCGCGAAGAACGTACCATCGGGGATGGTGAAATTGGAGCCGTGGACGGCCGTGAACTGGTCGAACGACTTCCGCAGGTTTTCAACACGAATCTGTGCCATTGGCCGTTTACTCCGGAAAATGGCTAACGATGGTGAAGCCCAACGTGCCGGTCAAAATCGTCACGAAGGAGTAGCCGTAGAGATCGATCGACCAGGGCTGCACCAGCATGACGATGCCGCCGCCGATCAGGGTCATGGCAGCTGTCTCCCAGCGGCTACGGCGAAACCAGCGTGATAGTCCGCCCTTGGGGATGGAAACGTCGCTCATTTGCGGACAGCTCCGAAGGTGATGCCGCGCAGCAAGTGCTTGCGCAACAGCACGGTGAACAGGACGATCGGGACGACGAACAGCGTGGTCGCGGCTGCAACGGCCGGCCAGTCCTGCCCGCCTTCGCCGATGATGAAGGGGATGAAGGGCGGCATGGTCTGCGCCTCGCCGCTGGTCAGCAGCACCGCGAAGGCATACTCGTTCCAGGAGAAGATCAGGCAGAAGATCGCGGTGGCTGCGATGCCCGTGACCGCCTGCGGCAGCACCACCTTGCGCAGCGCCTGCAGCCGCGTATAGCCGTCGACCAGGGCGGCCTCCTCATATTCGCGCGGAATCTCGTCGATGAAGCCCTTGAGCAGCCAGACCGCGAGCGAGACGTTCACGGCAGTGTAGAGCAGGATCATGCCGAGCCGCGTGTCGGTCAAGTTGAGCTGGCGGTACATCAGATAGATCGGGATCGCCACCGCGACCGGCGGCATCATTCGCGTCGACAGGATGAAGAACAAGAGATCGTCGGCGAGCGGAATGCGGAAGCGCGAGAACGCGTAGGCCGCGAGCGTGCCGAGGAAGACGGCCAGGAACGTCGAGCCGAAGCCGATGATCAGCGAGTTGACGAAGCGCGGCACCACCTTGGACGGGCCGGCAATGACCATGTCATGCTTGCGAACGATGACGTCATACCAGGTCGACGGCGGCGGCAGTTTCGCGATGAAATCCGCTGTCTGACGCGTACGCACGGTGAACAGATTGACATAGCCTTCCAGCGTCGGCTCGAACAAGACCTTGGGCGGATAGGCGATCGCATCGCTCTGCGACTTGAACGCGGTGGCGACGATCCACACCATCGGCAACAGCGTGATCACGGCGTAGAGAATGACCAGGGATCCGGCCACCGCTCTCGAGCGTGGCGACGCCTCGACAATCGAGTGGGCGGTAGATTTTGCGGCAGCTGCGGTCATCGTTGCTTCACCTTATTGAGCGCCTTGACGTAGATGTTGGCCGCACCGAACACGGTCACGAACAGGATGATGGCCAGCGCGGACGAATAGCCGGTGCGCCATTTCTCGAACGCGGCGCGCTTCAGCGTGATCGACACCAGCTCGGTGGTCGAGCCCGGCCCACCTGAGGTCAGCAGGTTCACCATGTCGAACATCTTGAAGTTCTCGATCGCGCGGAACAGCACCGCGAGCATCAGGAACGGCACCGTCATCGGCAGCGTGATCGACCAGAACTGCCGCCAGGCGGAGGCGCGATCGACTTCGGCCGCCTCATAGATGTAGTCGGGAATGGAGCGCAGCCCGGCGAGGCAGATCAGCATCACGTAAGGCGTCCACATCCAGGTATCGACCAAAACGATGGTCCAGGGCGCCAGGACGACCTCGCCGGTCATGCTGAACGAACTTGCGGGCACGCCAGTCAACAGACTGATAAAGTGATTGAACGGGCCGATCTGCGGCTGCAGCAGCAGCGTCCAGAAATTGCCGACCACCGCGGGCGACAGCATCATCGGCAGCAGGATGATCGTGGTCCAGAAACTGTGACCGCGGAACTGTCGCTTGATCAGCAGCGCCAGGCCGAATCCGATCACCATCTCAAGCGCCACTGACCAGAGGACGAAGCGGGCCGTGGTCTGCAGCCGGAACCAAACGTCCTCGTCGCCGAGGATGTCGGTGAAATTGTCGAGTCCAATGAACCGCAGCGGCAGATAGGACATGCTGAGGTTGAGGTTGGTGAAGGACAGCCGGATCATCCAGACCAGCGGGAAGATGTTGATGGCGAGCAGCAGCGCGATCGTCGGCGCCACGAACAGCCACGCAATGGTCCGGTCGGACAGACCGCGCACATGCTTCATGGGTTGAGACAGGGCAACCTCCCCGGCTCCGGTCATCGCGGCGTGATCAGGATGAATTATCGTACTCATGGGGTTCCATCGGCTGGTTGGGCTCGACCTCCCCGGAGCCTCGCTCCGGGGAAGCCGGTCATGCTGGTTGCGATTGTTGCGTCTACTGGGACGCAACGTCCTTGCCCTGCTCCTTGAACACCTTGGTCCAGTCCTTGACCAAAAGATCGAGCGCCTGCTGCGACGTGCCCTTGTCGGCGACGACGTAGTCATGCACGCGCTTCTGCATGTCGAGCAGCAGCTGCGCGTAGGACGGCTCGGCCCAGAAGTCCTTGACGATGCCCATCGACTCCAGGAATTGCGGGGCGAACGCCGCGCTCTTCGGGAAGTCGGGCGCGTCGACCACGGCCTTCAGCGCCGAGTAGCCGCCGAGCTGCCACCATCGCTGCTGCACCGTCGGCTGCGCGAACCATTTGATGTAGGCGAGCGCGTCGTCCTTGTGCTCGGAGGTCGCAACCACCGAGATGCCCTGGCCGCCGAGCTGGGTGAAGTGCCCCTTCGGACCGGCCGGATTGACGAAGAAGCCGATCTTGTCGCCGCCGACATTCGGATCCTTGTAGAGGCCGGGGAAGAAGGCGAACCAGTTCATCTGCATCGCCACCTGGCCGGACTTGAAGGCATCAAGCCCTTCCTGCATGTAGGCATTGGTCATGCCGGGCGCGGTGCAGCACTTGTAGAGTTCCTTGTAGAACTCGAGCCCCTTGGCCGCTTCCGGCGAATTGACGATGCCTTGCATCTGGTACGGCTTCTTCGGATTGTCGTAGCTGAAGCCGTAATTGTAGAGCGCGTTGGTCACGCCCATCGTGATGCCTTCCGATCCGCGCTCGGTGAAGATGTAGGCGCCGTAGACCTTCTTGCCGTCGATCTCACGGCCCTGGAAGAACTCGCCGACCTGCTTCAGCTCGTCATAGGTCTTCGGCGGCGCCAGGTCGCGGCCGTACTTGGCCTTGAACGCCGACTGGATTTCGGGACGCGAGAACCAGTCCTTGCGATAGGTCCAGCCCACCGCGTCGGCCATCGCCGGCAGCGCCCAGTAGTTCGGCGTGTTCTTCGGCCACTCCGAATAGCCGACGACCGTCGCCGGGACGAAGTCGTCCATCGAGATGTGCTCTTTGTCGAAGAAGTCGTTGAGCTTGACGTACCATTTGTTCTCGGCGGCACCACCGATCCACTGGCTGTCGCCGATGAGCAGGTCGCAGAGCTTGCCGTGGGAGTTGAGCTCGTTGAGGAAGCGATCGGCATAGCTCGTCCAGGGAACGAACTCGTACTTCATCTCGATGCCGGACTGCTTGGTAAAGTCCTTGCCGAGCTCGACCAGAGCGTTCGCAGGATCCCACGCCGCCCAGCACAGCGTGAGCTGCTTGCCCTGAGCCGCAGCCTCGCCGCCACCGAACATCCCAAGCACCGCCGCCCCAAGGGCAACCGATGTCGCTGCACTACCTAGCCACTTCAATCGTCGCATGTCCGTTTCCTCTCTCCATGGAATCACAAACCCGCTCAGCCCGTTTCGCGGACGAAAGCCGACCCCCTGAAACCGAGTTTTGCTGAGCCATGATGGGGATTTGAGACGGACCGTTTCCGGATACTCGATCCGGAAGGACTGGCTCCTCCCAACATCAGCCCGAAGCGTGATGTTTAGTTTTTTGTTTCGCTAAACGTATTACTAAATTCAAAATGGCGTCAAGCGGGTTTATCGCGGGGAAGCAAAAAAGTTCAGCGGCCAATCAGTCAGAGACATTGACCCAGCTTCGCATCGCAACATATCTGGCTCGGCCAGGCGACGAACGTCGATTGGATCGCGACATTTACCTCTAAATATAGGCCAAATGCGTCATTCACCATTGTCACCGGCGCCCTGCGAGGGACAGCCCATGATGTCGCAAATCACTGAAATCACGATTGGGGATGCAAGCGGCGGGTACGGAGCGCCGCGGAAAAGATGACTCGCGCTTGAATCGCGATGTTTAGTATTCTAGATTACTGACCGTTTAGCGAATCGGCGACAACGCGATCATTTCGAAGTCCGCAATGCACAACGCAACAACACTTGGGATGAGGTAACGACCATGCTCGACAGCGCGAATCTCGAACGACTCTTCGTGTCGCTGCCCGACATTCCGTCCAAGCATCGACTGGCCGCGCCGATCCACCAGCGCAGCATTCTTTTGGATGGAGCGTTGAAGCCATGGAATGGCGTCAACCAACCCGTCTTGTCGCCGATCTGGACCAGGAATTGCGAAGGCTTACTGGAGCCGACAGAACTTGGCTCCTATCCAAAAGGCTCCAGCGAAGCAACCGAAGCGGCTCTCGCTGCCGCGGTTAGGGCTTACGCGAACGGCGGCGGCGAGTGGCCGACGATGACGGTCGCTGAAAGAATTGCCTGTGTGGAAAGGTTTACCCGGCAGATGCTGGCGCGAAGGGCCGAGATCGTCAGTCTGATCATGTGGGAGGTCGGCAAGACTCTTCCCGATTCCGAGAAAGAATTCGACCGCACGATCGCCTATATCGCTGCCACGATCGACGCACTCAAGGACCTCGACAATTCCAGCTCTCGCTTCGTCGTCGCGGAGGGCACGATCGGGCAAATCCGTCGAACGCCGCTCGGCGTCGTCCTTTGCATGGGGCCGTACAACTACCCGCTGAATGAGACTTTCGCGACCTTGATTCCTGCGCTCATCATGGGCAACACAATCCTGCTCAAACCCCCGCGCTTCGGCGTTCTCCTGTTCCATCCATTGCTCGAAGCCTTCGGCAGCTCCTTTCCGAAGGGCGTGGTCAACACCGTCTACGGCAATGGTGCCGACGTCGTTCCTGCATTGCTCGGATCCGGCAAGGTCAATGTGCTGACGCTGATCGGCTCGAGCAAGGTCGCAGATCATCTCAAAAAGCTGCACCCCAAGGTCAATCGCCTGCGCGCCATCCTCGGGCTCGACGCGAAGAATGCGGCGATCGTCATGCCCGACGCCGACATCGAACTTGCAGTCCGCGAGTGCCTGCTCGGAGCGCTCTCGTTCAACGGTCAACGATGCACCGCCCTCAAGGCGTTGCTGATTCACGGCTCAATCGTCGATCAATTCATGCATCGCTTCAGCGAAGAGATCGCAAAGCTGAAAGTCGGCATGCCCTGGGACGCTGGGGTCAGCATCACCCCCCTCGCTGAGCCCGGCAAGGCCGCCTACCTCACCGAATGCATCAAGGATGCGGAAGGCAAGGGAGCGCGCGTCGTCAATCCGGGGGGCGGGAGCACTTGCCAATCGTTGTTCTACCCCGCCCTCGTATATCCCGTAAGCGAGGGGATGAAGCTCTACCGCGAAGAGCAGTTTGGACCTGTGATTCCTGTCATTCCGTTCGACAAGATCGAGGCTGCACTCGACTATGTCGCCGGCGCGGAGAACGGCCAACAGGTCAGCATCTTCAGCGCAAATCCCGAACTGGTCGGGCGGCTGGTCGATCCTCTTGTCAACCAGGTTTGCCGCGTCAACATCAACTGCCAGTGCCAACGCGGCCCCGACGTTTTTCCCTTTACAGGGCGCAAGGACTCGGCCGAGGGCACATTGTCGGTATCGGACGCACTGCGATCCTTCTCGATCCGGTCGATGATCGCCACCAAGCAAACCGACACCAACAGACGGCTGCTGGGGACAATCGTGAAGGAGCACCGGTCCAA
>NZ_MKFI01000010.1 GCF_001982635.1 Bradyrhizobium mercantei
AACGCGGTTATCTCGCATCGACGCGCCCAACGCGGTTATCTCGCATCGACGCGCCCCGATCGAGCCGTTGTTTGCATTGCTCAAGCGCGTCTATGGCCTCGCGCGCGCCCGCTATCGGGGCCTGACGCGCAATGCGGCAGCCTTCCAACTCGCAGCGATCGCGATCAATCTCCAGCGATGGGCGAGGACGCCACTCCACGTCGTCTAACCAAACCAGCCATCATGGCTCACCAACCCGAGCCACCCAACCGACCCACACCAATACCCCCAAGCTCCCGCCGATGCGATCGACTTTCGCAAAGCCCTCGCTTTCGCGGGGGATGACACCGCGTGTTGATGTCTTGAATCGAGAGCCATCCTCATCGTCGTCCCTGCGAAGGCAGGGACCCATAACCACGAATGGTGATTGTTGCGCGAAGCTGGAACGACGAGTCCCTCCAACAACACCTGCCGCGGCGTATGGGTCCTGGCTTTCGCCAGGACGACGGCGGTGTATGTCGCGAGTACGCGCACGATCGCCGCGCCGCCATCCTCACTCCAGATGGTTCACCTTCGCCACCCAGGTGCGGACGTCGGTGAGCACGGCGGGCAGTACGGCCTTGACCTCCTGCACGTTCATGCCGGGCTTGATGCGGGGGTCGTAGAGCAGGTTGAGCAGATATTGATCGTAGACGTCGAAATAGCCCATCGAGACGCTGTCGTTGAACATGGTCCACGGCACGGTCGCGGTGTCGTTGATCGGGCCGAGCGACTGCAACAGCTCCTCATAGGCGCAGTCGAGGAAGACGAAATCGCCATTGTCGACGGTGAGGATCACGTCGGAATGCTCGATCTCGTAGTTCTCGTTCTTGCGGAAGCCGGACAGGCATTGCGGGTCGAGCGAGGAGCGGATTTCCTTGGCGCGCTCCTGGCCGTAGAAGGTTGCGATCGTGCGGTACAGCTCGCGGTCGCGCACCAGCTTGACCACGACATTGGCCGCATCGTTGCTGTCGGTCATGGCGATGTCGAGATGCTGCACCTTGCCGCGGATGTCGGCGACGACCTTGGCGAGCTGAGCCTTGCGGTCGGCGCGGCTGCCGTCGGCGAATACGCGCACCGGGCTGTCGTATTTGCGGATGCGATCGACGCGCCCGGCGAGATGATATTCGGCGCCGAACGCGGTCTTCAGGAAACCCTCGACGATCTCGGCGTCGGTGAAGACCTTCTTCTCGTTGCGCTGGCGCGCCGCGATCGCTGGCACCTCGGTGGCGGCCGCGGGCACGGTGGTGTCAACGAGGCACGCGGTAAGCGCTGCGGCGAAAAAGATTGGGATCGAGGAACGGGGCTGGGACATCGTGACAACGCTGCCGCAACCTTTGCGGCAACGCAAGGCGTCATCAGTCGTTGTGCTGGAAAGCAGCGCCTGGTTCCGGCGATATCGACGCGATCAGTTCTTCACCACCACCGTGGTGCCGACCGAGACCCGATCATAGAGATCCTGGACGTCCTCGTTGGTCATGCGGAAGCAGCCCGACGAGACCGCCTGGCCGATCGTCTCCGGCTCGTTCGAGCCGTGGATCCGGTAGAGCGTCGAACCGAGATACATCGCACGCGCGCCGAGCGGGTTCTCGATGCCGCCGTTCATGTGGCGCGGCAGATCGGGGCGGCGGCGCAGCATCTGCGAGGGCGGCGTCCAGGACGGCCATTCCTTCTTCGCGGAGATGCGGTGGACACCGCTCCAGCGGAAGCCGTCACGGCCGACGCCGATGCCGTAGCGCAGCGCCATGCCGTTGCCCTGCACGAGATAGAGCCGGCGCTCGGCCGTGTTCACCACGATGGTGCCGGGAGCGTAGTTGGTCGGGTAGCTGACGGTGGTGCGCGGGATCGGGCTTGCGCCGCCGCTTCCGCTGCCGCCGAAGAAGGGCGCGTTGTCACCGTTGTAGCCCCGGGAGTCGAAGAACTGGGCCTGGGCCTGGCCGGCAGCTGCCAGGATCGTGAGCGCGGCAAACATCAAGGCAATCGGGCGCATCGTCGTCGTCCTCGCGAACAATCAAATATGTGCTCAGAGAGGCCACAATTGCCGGCGTTTCGCAAGCGACGAAGCGGTGACTTTAGGCACTTTCCGGCAACACGGTTTAAAAAGGCAACAGACCGCACGCGATACCTGCATTGTCCGGTCAAGCCTTTGACGAAGCGGATGAACAATGGTTGATCTGGAGCGACCTCAAGAACACCGCGAAACGGGAGCGAGATCATGAATGGTGCGGAAAGCCTGGTGCGGACATTGGTCGCAGGCGGCGTGGATGTCTGTTTTACCAATCCGGGCACCTCGGAGATGCATTTCGTCGCGGCGCTGGACAAGGTCCCGGGCATGCGCTGCGTGCTCGGCCTGTTCGAGGGCGTCGTCACCGGCGCGGCCGACGGCTATTTCCGCATGAAGGGAACGCCGGCCTCGACGCTGCTGCATCTCGGGCCGGGCCTCGCCAACGGCCTTGCCAATCTGCACAACGCCAAGAAGGCCCATTCCGGCATCGTCAACATCGTCGGCCAGCACGCGACCTACCACATCGGCTACAACGCGCCGCTGACGTCAGACATCGAGGGCCTGGCGCGGCCGATGTCGTCCTGGGTGCGCACCTCGCCGGATGCCAAGTCGGTCGCAGCCGACGGCGCGGCCGCGATCGCCGCGGCCAAGAGCGCGCCACCGCAGATTGCAACCCTGATCCTGCCGGCGGATACCGCCTGGAACGAGGCCGACGGCGTCGCCGAGGCGCCTGTCGACACCCAGCGCCCGAGCTACTCGCCGCAGGCGGTCGACACCGCGGCGAAGATCCTGCACGGCGATGCCGCGCACACGCTGCTGCTGGTCACCGGCAGCGCGCTGACCGCGCAGGGGCTGGCGCTCGCCGAGCGCATCGCCGGCAAGACCGGCTGCACCGTGATGGGCCAGACCTATCACCCGCGCATGGCGCGCGGCCGAGGCCGCTTCTCGGTGAACCGGATTCCCTATGTGATCGAGCAGGCGCTGCCGATCCTGAAGAATTTCCGTCACATCGTGCTGGTCGAGGCCAACGATCCGGTGGCGTTCTTCGCCTATCCGAACAAGCCGAGCATGCTGAAGGCGGAAGGCTGCGAGGTGCATCGCATGACTGCCTGGGGCGAGAATTCGGTCGCAGCCCTCGAGGCGCTCGCCACTGCGCTGCATGCGACGGCGCAGGACGTCAAGCCGCAGCAGCACCCGGAACTGGTCAAGCCGACCGGCGCGCTCAACCATGCGACGATCGCACAGGCGATCGCGTGCGCGATCCCGGAGAATGCCATCATGGTGGACGAGTCCGTCACCACCGGCCGCGGCTTCTTTCCGCCGACCGCGGGCGCCGCGCCGCATGACTGGTTGCAGAACATGGGCGGCTCGATCGGCTTCTCGACGCCGGTCGCGACCGGTGCGGCGATCGCCTGTCCGGACCGCAAGGTGATCTGCATGGTCGGCGACGGCAGCGCGATGTACACGATCCAGTCGCTGTGGACGCAGGCGCGCGAAGGCCTCAATGTCGTGACCATCGTGTTCGCCAACCGGATCTACCAGATCCTGCGTGGCGAGTTCGACGGCGTCGGCGCCGGCGAGCCGGGCAAGCGGGCGCAGGACATGCTGAAGATCGACCGGCCGACGCTCGACTTCGTCGCGCTCGCGAAGGGTATGGGCGTGCCGGGCAGGGCGGTGACCACGGCCGACGAGTTCAACAAGGCGCTGGCGGAAGCGGTTGCCGAGCCGGGACCGCGGCTGATCGAAGTGCAGATGTAGCAGCCCCAACTAGAGCGCAGTTTGAAATGGCCGCGGCGACGGCCCAGTCCAGTCGGAGGCGCCAATGCAGACCGAGCTGAACAAGGTGATCGCCGCCGTCGAGGAATTCTATGCGCAGGAGATGTTCCTGCTGGAGCGCGATCTCGGCGAGCGAACGCTTACTCACCGGCTGGCCGTCTATGTCGAGCGGCAATTCTCCGGCTGGCAGATCGATTGCAATTACGATCGGCTCGGTGAACGCACGCTGCGGCTGCCGCGCGGTTCGACGGTCTCGACCGACGACCATCTCGGCAAGTCGATCTATCCCGATATCGTCGTGCATCAGCGCGACATCCCGAACAATCTGCTGGCGATCGAACTACGCAAGGAGAGCAATCACCAGCCGCTCGAGCACGATCAGCGCAAGCTGCTGGGGTTGACCGATCCGAACGTCTGGTTTGCCTATGCGATGGGCGTTCTCCTGATCGTCGGACCGAACGGCGTGAGCTTGTCCGAGGTCTATGCCGGCGGCGCCGTCGACGGTGCTGTGTCACGCTGGTTCGCTGAGCGGTTGGAAGAGAGCGGGCTCGCGGGCAGGCGCAACGATGGCGCGCAGCATTAAGTCTATTGCGAGGAATCTTTCTCCGCATCGCAGTGATAGCCCGTTTGGATCATGCGTGACCCCTGCGTGCGCGTCACAACAGAAGGCGCGGGAGGTGGAGCAATTACTGGAGCTGGTGGTCAAATTTCAGAACGATCCGATGGCGGTGCGGATTATCGGCTCTGCGCCTCTTTCGCTCCCCCTCCCGCACTCGAATTCGCTACCTCGAGCCTCACGACCGCAAGCGATCGGCACACTTGATTGCGACGTGACGCGCGGAGGCAGCATCCGCACCGAGACAGCAAAAAGGCCGCCCGCGGGCGGCCTTTTCCGTGATCGCCAGGTTGGATCACCAAGCTGATCACCAAGCGCGATTGTTTCTGTTTATTGCTTGGCCGCATCGTCCCCGGTCGCGGCGGCGCCGGTCTTGGCCTTCGATTTCTTTGCGGCCTTCTTCGCCTTCTTCGGCGCCATCTTGGTCGCCTCGCCCTTGGCCGCCGTGTCACCGCTTTGCGCTGCGGGGGCCGGGCTGCTGCCCGCCTTGTCCTGTGCGAGGGCGGCGGACGAGACGAAGGCAAGCGCCGTGGCGGCGAGGATCAGTGTTCGCATCGGATGGTTCTCCCAAGTTGGTTTCCGGCGCCCCTCAACGGGACAGAATGTCGCAGGGTTCCGCGGCTCCGATCAGCAGTCCGTGAGCTGTGCGTGAACGGCGTGGTCCATCGCGAAGGGGGCGGAACCGGGAACCGCGCGCCGCGTTATGTGGCTGGGCAGGAGTTCCGAGGAGAGACGCCATGCGCTGGCGATCAGTGACGGAAACCACCAACACGGTGCTCGACACCGCTCCCGAGGACACGTTCTACGCGGTGGGCTGGACCGTCAGCGGCGTTGCAACGCTGGCGACCATCGTCGCGGTCTGGATGTTCGGGATCTGAGGACGGGACGATCCGTGCAGGCCACCGGCTTGCCACTGCCGGGGCGCGGCCGCGCCGTGTGACGGCCGCTTACTTCCGCAGGATGACCAGCGCTTCCCGGTAGAGCTGCGAGAAACAGACGAGCAGCGCGCTCGACAGCAGGAACATCGCAAGGCTGTCATAGTCGGCGGCCGTCGGCCAGGCGAATTCGAAATAGGGGGGCATGAACGCCCACCACACGATCGGAACGGTGATGATGGTGGCAAAGGCGCCGGCGGGTGCGCCGCCCATCAGGCCGGCGATCAGGATCGCCGGCACGAAGCCCGCGAAATAGAACTGCATGCCGAAGCTCGCGAACATCTCCTGCGTCGCGGTGGCCAGCACCACGGCAAGCAGGGCGACGACGAATGTCGACAATGACCAAGGCCTCAGCCTCAGAATGTAGTCATTGCTCTTGCGCATCGAGACTCCCCGGCCCCCGCGAGTTCCCGGAAGGTAGCCGAGGAGGCCTGCAAATAAAACCCCGTACGATTCCGTAGGGCAGGGTTGTGCTCGATACAGTGAAAAGGAACCGGCCCGGTCAAGCCGCCGCCGCATTGTCGCGCATATTGCATCGCGGCAGGGTGATTGGGGACAGCACAATGCTGGAAGTTCTGATTGTCGTTCTCGTCGCCGGGATCGGGTTCGTATCGGGGTACGGCGTCCGCGAGCTGATCTCGCGCCGCAAGCGGCGGTCATCTCCGCAGGTGCGCCGCTCGCGGCGTCAGGCGACGCCGGGGCACGATGAAGCCGCAGCCTTGCTCGCTGCGAATGACGACATTTCCGCCCGCGGCCGGCCTTGGCCGCCCGCCGCGCAACCCGTCACCCCACCCGATGAGCTCGACGGCGCCGTGCGCGACCTGCTCGGCGAACTCAGCCGCCGCACCGCCAACCCGTCATCGACGCCGCACCGCCGTCGGCAATGAGCCCGAACGGTTCGACAAACCAAGGTCAGCCGCGGCTCCTTTGCATGGGGTTGTTTTCGACATTTTTTATGCGGCGGTCCCGAACGGCACCCGGAATGTCGAACAATCGTCCGCACCCCGGCTACTCAGGATGGGGAATGGTGGACGCACAAGGGATCGAACCTTGGACCTCTCCCGTGTGAACCACAATCTGTAGGTCCGACTTGACCACGCCCGGCCACAGTTTCGTCTGAATAATTCATTTTATTACAGTGGCTTGTGTCTGATTTGGCCTCAGTGGGCCACAAGCGACCAAACTGCATTTTGTGTGCCCCTGTTGTGCCCACCACGGATTTTCCCGTGGGGCACACAATTCGTGGAAGGGTCTGTGCCTCCTTTGTTCTCGAAGGCACCGTCCTTCCATGCTCGTGTGCCCCGGGGCGGAAAAGCGAAGAAAATTCAATGCTGCTTTCCCGCCACTTGAATGATCCGGGCGCCCGCGGGGGCACACCGTGACGAGGAGCGTAGGGATCATGCCGGAGCCGAGCAACCAACTGACACTGACCGACGCGGTGATCCGCAGCGCCACGATGCCACCCGGCAAGGCGCAGCATTATCTCCACGACGATAAGCTGCCCGGCCTCGCGCTGCGCATGCGCGCTACCGGCGGCCGGACCTGGGTTTACCTCTTCACCAAGCCGGGAGTGAGAGGGACCCAGCGCAAGACGCTCGGCCCATGGCCCAAGTATAATGAGAAGGTTGCGCGCAAGGCCGCCACTATTGCCGCTGGCGAGGTGTTCAAGGGCACGGACCCTAATGACGCGAAACGCGAGGCGAGGCGGCAACAGGCGGCCGAAAAGCAGCGCACCACGCTGGCGGACCTCATTGTCGAAAATGGTCCCTACCAGGCGTCGTTAACCGGGCGGCAGGTCGTCAACTGGAAGCCAGCCATGTCGGCGTTGCGGCGCGGGCTCAAGGAGCACACTAAGAACGGTGTGGGGGACCTTACTCGGCGGCAAATCATGGCCGCGGTTGAGAAGGTTACCAATACCGGTAAGCGTGGCGCGGCCAAGGACTTGCGTAAGCACACCCACACGTTCCTCGAATGGTGCGTCAGCGAGGGCTATGTCGACCACAATGTGCTCGCAGGCTATCGCGAGCCCAAGGAAACCCGCGCGCAAAGGGTCGGACGCCGAACGAAGGGCCGTGCACTTACCGATGACGAAATCATTAAGGTCTGGCATGCATCCGGCAAGCTCGGCACCTTTGGGCTTCTGGTGAGGACGTGCCTGCTCGGTGGCCCGCGCCGGAGTGAGCCGACCATGATCGAATGGCAAAAGCACGTCATGGACGATCGCATCACCTTCGATGCGGCTTGGACCAAGATGGGCTTGCACCACGATGTGCCGCGCACTCACCTTATTGATGAGGTGCTCGCGGCCGCGAAGCATTTCCAGCGCGCCACGTCCGATTATGTCTTCCCGTCACCAAAGACCGGTGGCCAGATGTCGGGCTTTACCAAGATGGTCAACCGGCTGGTCAAGGAAGCGGGTGTTGCCAAGTTCACCATGCATGACTTGAGGCGCAGTCTGCGTACCATCATGTCACGCTGCGGCTACGACAACGAGATCCAGCGATTGTGTGTCGGGCAAAAGCCCGGCGGTATCGATCAAGTCTACAATCACGACGAACAGTGGATCATTCGCAAAATGGCGTTCGAAGCAGCTCATGATTATGTCGCGGAGTTGGTTGGCGCGATCAGGGTCGGCAAGGTCGTGCGCCTGCAGCGGACGAATCCGCTCGACCCGATCAAGGCAGAACTGCTCGGCCGTCTCCGTGAACATTATGCGGCTGAGACGGCTTAGCGGCCTTGTCGCATCTGGCCAGATAATCGCGGACCGCGTCGACACGATAGAGTGGGCGGCCGTCGACGTAGCGCCATTTCAGCGGGTGGTTCGGATCGCGTCGCCACTGTTCCAGCGCCCCGGGTGTGCGCCGGATGACCGCGGCCGTTTCCAATGCCGTCAAATTGGAGCCTCCTGGCAGCGTATCGATATCGAACGTCGCGGGCGGCGGCATGCCACGGTTCTTGCGGCGGCGCTTCGTGGTCAGCGGCATTTTCAGATTACCCAGCGACTCTAATGCCTCGATCCGGCCCTTTTCGTCCTTGCCACCCATGCCTCCGCCCCGAACCGTGATCGGTCTACGGCAATAAGATCGTAGCCTTCTCAACGAAGAAAGAGAGCTAGAGCGCAGGTAGGGCTGCTGGGTAGCTGTGGCGTACGAATAGGACGAATCACTCCCCTTTGCCGAGAGCTTGAGGAGCAATTGTGAATCGTTGGGGGGCGATCGGCATCCCAGGCACATATATGCGATCCGCCACGGCGTAGCTCTTGAACACAGGAATCATATTCCTTAGTCCCGCTCTCAATCGGTAAAATTCGGCAAAGTAGTCGTGGTCGGTAACACACTGGGCCGCGAACTCGACCGTGACTTGGGTGAGAAATCCCTCCCTCTCCGCCAGCAGCTTCGAAAACCTCCGAAAATCCGCGACCCTTGATCTGAAGGGTTTTTTTGCGTCTGGTCCGGACGACAATCGGTACACAACGTCAGTACACGAAGGTCGATCGCGGCAGACATGGTTAGCGCAGCCTCAACACCCGAGCGGGATCCGGACAGCGGAATCTATCAGTTCCGCAAGCGCGTCCCGGAGCAGCTGAAAGCGATCGTCGGCAAGAGCGAGATCAAGTTCTCGCTGCAGACGCGCGATCCGGTTTCGGCCCGCATCCTCAATCTAGAAGCGACGGCTCGGCTCGAGCGCGAGTGGGCGCAACTCAAGGGCGTTGCCGTCGAAACGCCGGTCGCCATCCCGGTGTCGCCTGACTTCCTGCCGAGCGTCCGGTGTCTTTGCTCGCGCTCGTCGCGCCCCATGTGGTGACGTCCGCGAGGATGTCATCGGCCGTCCCGCCGCCGACGGTCAAGCGGTGGACGCCGGTGGTCGATCGCCTGATCGGCTTCCTCGGCCACGACGATGCGGCAGCGATTTCGCGCGCGGACATCGTCGCCTGGAAGGATTCGCTGATCGAGGCCGGAATGAAGACGGTGACGGTCCGCGACGTCTACAAGGCGGGTACGCGCCCGATCCTGCAGTACGCCGTCGACCAGGGAGATCTCGCCGAAAATCCCGCCGCCGGCGTCAAGGTCCGCAAGGCTCCCCAGCAGCGCGACAAGGGTTTTGACGGCAATGAGGCCGAGACCATCCTCTCGGCCACCAAGCTCAAGTTCTCCGACAAGATCAGCGTCGAGATGGCGGCCGCGCGCCGTTGGTCCCGTGGCTATGTACGTATTCGGGTGCCCGGGTCAACGAGATCACCTCGATGATCGGACGCGACATCGTCGTGCGCGACGGCATCGTCATGATGCGCATCCGCGCCGAGAACAACAAGACGCGCGAATTCCGCGAAGTGCCGCTGCACAGCCACATCATCGAGCAGGGCCTCCTCGACTACGTCAAGTCGCGCGGTACGCGGCCGCTGTTCTACGACCCCGCGCGCAGCCGCGGCGGCAAGGATTCCAATCCGCACCACAAGAAGGTCGGCGAGCGCCTGGCCAAGTGGGGTCCGCTCGCTCGGGATCGACGAGCGCGTCGCGCCCAACCACGGCTGGCGCCATCGTTTTTCGACGGTGTCCCGCTTCGTCGGGATGCCGGAGGACGTCCGCAACATCATCCAGGGGCACGCCGGGACGAAGGTCGCCGACAGCTACGGCGACACCTGGCCGCTGGTTGCGCTGCGCGAAATCGAGAAATTGCCGCGCTATGCGGTTTGAGGAGCAACACCATGACTAACGTCGTCTACGCCAAGTTCGCCGGCGCCGAGTTCGCCGCCACCAAGTCCGCCACCTACACCATGTCCATCGAGAACGACGCCGGCGAGGAGGAGATCGTCGCGCACGGCATTTCCGCTGGGACAGGCGCTCACGCGCGCGATCGAGCACGACGGCGCCGGCAAGGCGGTCCTCCACCAGCGGGACGTCGGACGAGGCCGCTGCTTCTCGATCGGACGGGAACTGGCCGACGACAGCGGCTTCGAATGCTTGAAGTTCGTCTTCGTGCGCTCGCCGCCCTTTTCCGAACACGACGAGGAGCGCGCGCGGCGCACGTTCGAACGGCTGCTGCTCGAGAACACGGGCGTCTTCTGGCGCGGGCGCGCCGAGACCGACGTCGAGTACGCCGGTCGGCATCCGTACGGCTAGGGGAAGGAGCGATGGAAAAGACCTACACGCTGCTGCTCGACCGCGGCAACCACGAGGAAGTGGTCGCGCGCGGCGTGAACATCCTCCGCGCGTTCATGATCGCGCTGGAACACGACGGGTGCCGCGACTCGCGCAATGGCTCGAAAGCGAAGCCGTGCCGAAGTCGAATCCTGGATCGAAATTCCGCTTCAGCTTTGGGACGAGAGGAAACTGTCGTTTCTGCTGGAATCGCTCGTCGATGGCTCCATCATCGATGAAGCGGCCATCGATCAATGCATGCGCCTCGATGCCCAGAAGGCCTTCGAGGATGCGGTCGATTGGGAATGGTTCGGCCGCAAGGAAGCGCAGCTTATCGCATGGAAGAAAACCGATCTCGCCCGCAAGGAAACGCCGAAGGTGACCATATGACCGACACTTACACCGCCTATATCCCCGTCGACGACGTCGAACGTGACGACCTCGTGATCGCCCGCGGGCTGTCCGCGGTGGAAGCCATGAAGATCGCTTTCGGGTACGACGATGCCTGGGAGACCCGCCTAGCCGAAGAGGATTACGGCTCCTTCGTCCACTATGTGTGGCAGGCGCATTCCAAAAAGGCGCAGCCTCTCGCACTTCCGTATTGGACCGAGCAGCTGCACGCGACCGTCCTGAAGTCGCAGCAGCCCGAACTGGATCGGATGCTCGGCATGGACATGATCGCCGCGCAATTCCTGCGCGTCTCGGGCCATTACTGGGAAGGCCGGGTCGCAAGCGACCAGGCCTTCGATAAGCGACTCGAGCGCGTCGCGGAAAGACGCGAAGTGCGTCGCATCGATCGCGAGATCGCGACCAAGCTCGTCGATGCGTTGCTGGCCGATGGTTACACCATCACCTGCGACCTCCAGGAGATCGAACCCGAATTCGTGCGATCCGACGATCGAAACGGGATTCTCGAGTACCTGTGGCAGATCGAGATCGCGGAGATGCACGTGCACAAGGGCAAGGAGCGCCGTTGGCTGCGGCTGATCTTCGACGAGAGCGGCTGGGACCTCGTCCAGGACTACTCGGTCGAACTCGAGCGGATCATCGATCCGATCTGCGAGCCCTATCTGCCTTGGAAACAGCCGAACGCCGCCGAGCTGGACCACGGCATCCGCATGCTGGTTCTGAATTCGCCCGACGACGTGCTCAAGATCGAGGGGATGCTGAAGTGAACGACGAGGATCGCGAGCTCGAGGAAATGTTCGTTGGGGAGATGACGGAAGGTTATCTCGACGGCCGCAAGGAGGATTCCCCCGAGCCGTCGGCCAACCGTTCGCAATCCTATCGCCATGGATTCGCGAACGGACGCGACGATCTTGCGAAGTCGCCGCGGCTGCCCGCCTTCGTTCTTCGTCTCTTGGCCGACCTAGCGATCAAGGAGGACGTGAGAAAGCTGTGTGCCGGCAGGCTGCACTAGCTCGCCGCGATGAAATCCGCGACCGGCATCCACCGATCCGGAGGACCCAACCGATCGCGCACGTAGGCTGAAACGCGATCGATATCGCATTTGATGAAAAAGGAGACAGTGACGTGACTAAGACGACGAAGAAGGCCAACACGAAGTCGACGAAGGCCGTCAGCAACGACAAGTCCGTCAAGAAGGCTGGTCGGAAGAGCTCCATGGCTCTCGGACGCGGCTGGCGCATCAGTCCGGACAGCGGCAAGACGGAGTTTGCCGCCACCCTGGTGGCGACCTACGATGTCGACGGCCAGCGTCTTGCGGTCTTTACCAGTCCTCGATAGTCCGGTCGATAACGCGATACTTGAGCCTGCACTCGGGCTTGCGACGTATCGGTCCGTGTGTCTATGCGGAGATAAGATGGGTATCTCGGTCGATCTCGAAGATAGCACTCTGATCCGCTCGGCCATCGATCGCGCTCGGCGCCAAACCACGGCCGAGCTGATCATCCGCTCGCTGCGGACGAAGTTCGATCAGGTCCCAGGCTATCTCCCGGTGCAGCTCGAGAAGCTGTCGATCGAAGAGCTTCGGGGGGCATTCGACCGTAGCACGACGGCGACTTCCCTGGACGACGTCTTGGCCATCGTCGCCGCGTGCTCGGATGGCGGTTCGAGGGTACGTTGAGCCGGATCGCTACCGTCGTCGCCTGCGGATCTTCTTGTGATGTACGGCCACGGGCTTGAGATGTTGGCTTTTGCTTTCGATTTGCGAGGCCGGTTGTACGAGCGTTCGGACCGGCGAAAAGCGGGCGGCGGAGACGAATGCCAGCTTGAGGGCCTCATCGACGTTCATCATGCCGCCGAGAGAGGTGGAGAGAGCTTTGTTTTCGACGACGAAGAACATGCCTCCCCGTGTGTTTTGCGAAACGTCGCAGGGTTCGGTAAGCGCCCCCTCCTGATTCAAATCACCGAAGACCGCATACTTGGCCGGCGTGGATACGCCGATCTTCGCGTGATTCCGGTCGGGGCTTGGGCCGCCCGTCAATCCGAAGACCTTCTTGAGCCACGTTCCGGTATCGGAGTTGGTGACCGCGCCGGAGGGGCCCAGCGTCGAGTCCCAACACTTGGGACGGCCTCCTTTGTAGTCGTCGATTTTGCCGTTGCCGATCAACCACGTCGCCACCGTCAAAGGCGTGCCGCCGAGGGTTGCCGAAACCATCTGCCACGGGGGCACGTGCAGGCTCGGAGGTTTTGCGATGATTTGAACGCCGGTTGACAGCTTCTCGTTCAGCAACGCGTCGTCATCCGACAGCTTTCCGAGTTCGGACACCAGCTTTTGGATGTCGCCGGGGCCGCCGTTTCTGATGATTTGAGATTGACTGCCAGGGTGGGCGCCGGCCTGAGTGACGACGCTGGCTCTTTGGAGCGCGCGCAGCACGGTCACGACGTCGGCCTTGTTCAAGCGGAGAGCGAAAAAATGCTGGCTGACCCACACGTTGTTCTGAGGTTTGCCGGTGTTGTCGGTGATGCACCCGAGAGTGTTACCGTTCTTCCTCGGGAAGTCGGAAGATCCTGAACCAGGCCAGTTCGGCGTCGACACCTGCATGACCAGCCCCTCGCCTTGGTCGTTCCAAGCCAAAACTCCTTTCGAGTGGCCCCACGGAGCGTTGCACGACGTCTTTCCTTTGCAAGCGGGCAGGTCCGGATCGTCGTAGAATTGGTCGTTCCAGATTACGTAGCTGTACTCGCCGTTGTAGATCTCATCGAAAGTGGCGCCGATCGGATCGTTCGTCGACTCGCCGAGACAGCCGTTGTCGTTGTGTAGGGTCGGATTTGCGCTACTGGCCGAAATCGACTGGAGGCCGAATCCTTTTGGATAATCCTGAACGTCCCCGCCGAATATGCACGCGCGCTTCGAGGTCGTTAGGCATCCCGGAAAGAACTTGGTGTTGAATTTGAAGACGAACCACCAATCGACGGGAGAGGCTCCCTTCTGCAACAGGGGCGCGGGGAGCGCTTGAGCGTATCCGGATCGCGCCGAAGCTACGAGCGAGATGGCCAAGACGACGAGCGACAAAAGGGAGCAAAGGAAATAGGGTCGATCAAATCGCTTTTTCACGGCGTGCCCCGTTGATGAAGATCCAAATGGTCGAGGTACGCAGTACACACGCAAAGCGTGCCGGCCGCAACTGCCTCCCGCGCTTGGCTTCGAACGGAGCGTCGGACCAACGCTCGGATGGTGCACGACCTTGGTTGTCTTTTCACCCCAGGGGATTTGATCGCCGGAAGGCGGCCTCCCGGTTGTTGAACAGCGAGAATGTTGCTTATATGCTCCCGACGATGCGCCTGTAGCTCGGTGGTAGAGCGGTCTCTGGTTAAGAGAACGGTCGGAAGTTCAAATCTTCTCGGGCGCGCCAGTCGGTTCTAGACGTGCTTTTTCCCAGGCGATGAAACCACTCAAACCCTTGTCGGACGTGCCGTGCGATATCACTTGCGCGAGCGCGCCGATCAAAATTGCATCTTCGTGGCTTTGAGAAACTGCTTGATTGACGGTTGGCGAAAGGTCCCAGTGGGGTGATCTTACACCGGCATCTATGAGCGCGCGCATGGATTTGAGATATGGCGAGCGGTTCTCCTTCCTGTCGTTGCAGAAGAGATAGAACGCTGCTTCCAGTCGGACTGCGTCGCTGGGCGCTTTTTTCAGAGCGGTGATTGCATAGTCCCGTGCTCGACCTTTGTCGTCGGTAAGAAACAACAACTGCGAGTAGTTCGCCAGCGTTCTGAAGCTGGCCGGGTTCATGGCGTGCGACCGCTCGTAGTATTCGAGCGCCTCTTCGAAGCGAGCCGACCCTTCGCTCCGCCAAAGGAAGTTCGCATAACTTGCCAACGTCTCCGAATTGCCCGGGTCGGCCTGCAGAGCTCGCTGAAAATAGTCTTCGGCAACGTTCGCATTCTGGTCGCGCGTCCAGGAAAAGCTCGCATACGAACCCAGGGCCAATGCGTTGTAGGGCTCGCTCGCGCATGCGCGCCTCAAGAGGGATCTGGAAAAGGCAAGTGGGTCGGGAAATTCCTTGGTGTTCGAGCTGGTGTCTAGAACGAAGCTTGCGTAATGGCACAAGCACTGCACGTTGTCAGGATCGACCGACAAGGCCGCCTCATATAGAGATTGGGCGCCTTCGTTGTCCTTCAGCCGGCGCTTCTGTTGGGCACAGAAGCCCAATAGCGTTGCATTTTTCGGGTTCAGCGACACGGCATCGTCTAGTGCCGCTATGATTGCCGCGCGATCGGAGCTCATCATTGCCCGGATACGACTAATGAAATCGTCCATGTTGAAACGCTTCGAAGTGCGTTTGATCTGGGCTTTGCGCTCGAGTTGCTCTCGGGACTCGTCATAATCTTCCAATAGATGCTTGAAGCGCTTGTTGCTGGGACGGGGGCCGCCGAAGTGCTGGCTTACGGCCAGCATCGCCAGATCGAAATCCCTATGCTGGACCCATACCGCCCCGCTTTTCTCCAGCCATCGGGCGAGACCTGCATCGGAGGGTGGATCCGTATTGACCCAAAAGACGCCGTAGGGGAGTGCTTCGGGCGGGAGCGACTGGAGCATGGAGGAAATGCTGCGGTCGCCGCCGCTGTAGCCCATGAACACCAGACCCCTGTTCATCAAGAGACTGGTAGCGGCAGAAGACATTCCCGCCGGCAGGACGCTCGTTTCCAGCTCGGTATGGCGAGGCTCCAAAAATGCGTCGCCATGCAATTTGAGGATGATGGCACGCTTGAGCTCGGGCAGGGCGAATCTGAAGAGGTCCTCGTGAGAAATCGTGAGCGGTCTCGATCCGTAAAACAGATGGAGGGCATCGTAGAGCAGGTCGTCGAAGTTGGTCGTTATCGCGACATTCGTGCGCGGGCCGAGCACTATGTCGGACATGAGGCCGGCAAGGGTGACATACCCGAATCCCGGATCCTTGTTCGAAACGAAGCGCTGAGCTTCCATTCGTCGCGAGGCCAGATTGGGAAATCTCTCTTGAATGACACGCCCGTAGAAGCGGCCTGCCACTTTGGCGTCGAAATCTGGATGGAGCTCGGAATACCACTTCTCGGCGTCGAGCGAAGTTCCTGTCTGATGACGTTTGAGCTCTCGAATCCATTGAAGCGTCAGGGTGCTAGCCGGAAGGACCCCGGAGCTCACCGAGCAACCCGCGCCTAGAAAGAACGCAAACGATTGCCCACGCTTGATCAGATCCGCCAACAGGGAAGCGAACGATTGCAGATCCTTCTTCTGAATGTCTGCAAACACCTGTGTCATCGCCGGCGAACTCCTATGGGATCGGAAGACGAGCGTACTACTAATCCGGAGCTTTTCTAGGTGCGGCGCGTGGGAACAGAGAATCCGAATCCTCGGGTCAGCGACTCCGGAATCCGGTCGAGTTGAAGGCGCGGCGAGGCGATTGGCCTCGCCGCTTTTCGCAGCGGGGTCGGCTCCCGAGTTCGTGGACGAGCGTGGTCGCGAGAGATCATCGCGGCGAAATCGACATCCCGCCGCATCTTGCAGAAGAGCATCCGATTTCAACCCGAGAAGAGCACCAAAAGCTTACTGCTTCCGCTCCCCATTATCTTCGAAAGGTTCGCGTAGACCACCCGTGTCTTCGTCGCCCTGCGGATATGCGTCCGCATCAGGTGGGACGGCTTGAAGCTGCATCTCCGGATTGGAAGCCGGCGCCGAAGCTCCATCGGCGCGCAGCAAGTAGGCCACGGGACTATGATCGAGTTTGGGATCTCCGCTTGCCTTGCGACGATGAGGGGCCGGCGCTTGGTTGTCCGCGATGATCATGACGTCGTGATCTACGGCCTGCACCACGAGGAAGATATGCACATCGTTCACCGCGACTGCGACGTCGCCCGCGCGCTGATTTCCGACCGTGACGGCATTCCATCCGCGTGCCTTGATGCGGCGTGCGAGATTCCCGGCGCCCAACGTGACCGGCACGTCGATCGCTGACATGTTCATGAATTCGCTCAAGGTCGCGGCGCAGGCGTTGTGCAGCGTCGAACCATAGCCGTTGTCCTGCATTTCCTTCCTCGCGCGCCGTGTATGGATCAGTTCATCGCGTTTGTGAGTCATGATGAAGTCGCGTGCGTTACCGCGGACGACATACGAAGCTGGATCGGTTCCTTGCGCGATCGGAAGGTTCGCGGAAAGCCGTTGAGCGCTGTCCGCGTCAAGGACGGCTATTTCGCTTCGATCAATGCGATCTTCAATTCCGCCAAATACGGTGGACTTGTCGAGACCAATCCCTGCGACTCCGTGAAGGTGAGCGGCAAACCCGAGGAACGGTTGCGGGAAAAGGATCTTCGTGACGGCGAAATGTACGCCATTCTAAAGGGCGGTGCGGGATTCCATGAGCACGTCGGCGAGGATAAGGATCGGTGGCTCCGAATCACGGATGGCGCCATCGCTTCAAGACGGAATGTCGGCGCATCGCGATGGATGAGGAAGTCCGACTTTATTTCATGGGCCACGCCTTCAAGAACGAGGGCGGCGACTACGGTAGTTTTCCTGTGGACGTCACGTCGGCTTGGATGGAGTTGTTTCCGACCTACGACGTAAGCGGGCCGTCGCTCCGAGTAATCCGCGCTGCCGGCAACGAAATCATCGACCGCGCGCTCGCGCTGTTGCAAAGAGAACGGACCACGCTTGCCACGGGGAGGAGGCTGGCGGTCCAGGACTCGGCCGCCCAACCCGCGGCATAGCGCACTTCGTAACGTCGGCAGGGCGAGCCGCATGCAGTGCCGATGGCAGAAGCGATTCACGATTCGGCCGAATCCTGCGGCGGATCTTCCGCTTGGGGCGCGGCGGGCTGTGGATCGGCGGGCTCGTCCCACCACACGCTCTTTCCATCGATTGCTTCAAGCAGACGCATCAGAGCTGAATTCATCGGGTCCCTAAGCAACACGCGATAGCCCGGCGCCAACTCGTCCGGGAGCTTGATCTCGTGGCCAAGCGCGCCGACGATATCCGTGCAGGACGCGATGGTCTTGACGACGATGTTCGCTATCCAGGGCATCAACGAGACGATGTTTTCGTTGTAGTGGTGCTCCGCGGTCCACGGGAACTCGCAGTAGAGTGTCGACTTGGGATCGACTGCGAAGCCCCGCTCGGTCACGAATATGGTGCCGGGATTGGAACTGCCATGGATGATGTGGTCGCGCGCGGCACGCAGAGACGCGAAGAATCCGGCGTGCCTCACGTACTGTTCGGCCAACGTCGGCGGCAGAGCGAACCTGTCCGTGAGCTCCTGCGCTGTCCGAGGCGCGTCGTTGGCGAAGACGACGCGCGCGAAGCCGGGAGGCAGGCGGTTCTGCTTCTTGAGGCGATTACGGGGCTCGTCGAGCAGATTGATGTGATCGTTCCAGAAGCGGGATACGACCTCCTGCAGCAGGTCGAAGATCGAGCGCGCCACGATCAATATGTACTCCACCTCGGCGCGGACGAACGAGGCGGTGAAGCTGTGGCTCAACGAATCCCGCACCGCGTAGAAATGTTCGAGCTTCGCTGCGCTGGTCGCGAGCAGATGAAAGTCGTCCTCGAGCGCATGCGTAAATCCGACGAGATCGCGGTAGCTTAAGCGCTGCCAGATGAGCTCGATCAGCGGGATCCAAAGATCGGCTTCGCTGGCGGGCTTGGTGTTGGTGACGTACAGCGATTGTGCCGTGTCGACGATGCGGATCGGAACCAGCCGACCGTCCGGTCCATCGAACCATTGAAGCCATTTCTCATAGCGGCAGCAATCTGAGCGCGCGTCCGGAAAGGGCGTTGACGTCGAGATAACCGAGCTTCGCAAGCTCTTCCAGTTTCACTTCTCCGGCCATGATCGAATTGCATCACCAAAACCTGCGGCCCGAACATCGCCGGTTGGATTGATCCGGCCGTCGTCGACGGCCGCCGGTTGTCCGGATAAGCTAGGATGTTGGATGATTCGGAGCTTGCCGGAATGGATGTCGGCGTCGGCCGTGCGCGTCGGCCGATTGTAGGTAGCTGGACGACAGGTCGAAAAGACGCTGGCGAATTATACCAAGCAGATATTCTGTTTGACGGGGGACGAAGCCATCCCGTACTCGCTGCTGGGATCCACGACAGCGGTGCGGCTCGGAAACCGGTGCTTCCTCGTCTGGTGTCGGCATCAGACCAGAGATTATGCTCCGAACGACGTCACGATCGCGATCGAACAGGGGAAGATTCTCGTGTCCGGATCTCGCTTCGTGTTCGCGACCGACGACGACGGCACGACCGACGAGGACTTCAAGGATCTTTGTGCCATGGAGTTCGCGCCGGAGAACTACGGCTCACCGAACCTGGAATCGGCGTTTCTGCCGTTGGTGGAGGACGACATCTGGCAGGGCGACGTGGGTGCGCAATTCTACCTGTTCGGCTTTCCCACCGAGCTGCGGCTCGTCGACTACGAGTTGCCGCATGTGCATGTCCGCTAGTGTCCTGAACCAGAAGTTCGCAATATCGCGTCGTGTTTTGCCGGAGCATTGTATCGGCAGAAGCGCTCGATAGAAGCAAGGATGTCATCGGCGGATTTGGTCCATCGGAACGGTTTGGGATCGGCGTTGTGTTTGTCGATGAACGAGGCGATGTCCGCTCTGAGGGCGGCTACGCTGCGATAGATGCCGCGCCTGATCTCCTTATCGGTGAGGAGCGCGAAGAAGCGCTCGACCTGATTGAGCCATGATGAACCGGTCGGGGTCAGGTGCACGTGCCAACGCGGCCTTTTCGCTAGCCATCGCCGGATCAGCGGGGTCTTGTGCGTGGCGTAGTTGTCCATGACGAGATGGACGTCGAGTTGGCGTGGCACGGCGGCCTCGATCTGGTCCAGGAACTTGCGGAACTCAGCGGCACGGTGCCGTCCGTAACACTTGCCGATGACCCGTCCGGTCGCGGTGTCAAGGGCGGCGAACAGCGATGTGTTGCCGTGCCTCGTGTAGTCATGGCTCCTTCGGGCCGGCTGGCCGGGACGCATCGGCAACATCGGCTGACTGCGGTCCAGCGCCTGGATTTGGGACTTCTCATCCACACACAGCACGATGGCGTGCTCCGGCGGCGAGACGTAGAGGCCTACGACATCGCGCACCTTGGCGACGAAATTCGGATCGGTCGAGAGCTTGAACGTCTCCATCCGGTGCGGCTGAAGCCCGAAGGCCCGCCAGATGCGTTGCACCGTCGATACCGACAGGCCACTGGTCTTTGCCATGCCGCGCGGACCGAAGCGGCTCGCCGAGCGTTTGACGAAGCGCGCGAATTGCACTGACCGACTTCAATGATCGATCACACTTTCGACTTCAGGGTCCAGCTTCTTCGGTTCGTCGTAAGTGGCCTGGATCGTCACTTCCTCGCCGGTCACCACTGCGCTCCCGGAAAGATCGACTCGGCGTCGAATCGGCTGACCGTGTAGCGCCGGATTGTCATCCACGGAAACCGGAAACGGCGGTAAACCGATTGAACTCCCTGCGATTGCCCAGTCCTTCTCAGGGCTGGGTAGCAAGATCTGAAACGAGTCGTTGCCGTAGCGCAAATTGAACATCATGAAGGGTAACTTCAGGAAGTCGTTCTTGCGTCTGAGCACCAACAGCGAAATCGTGTTGCCTGCTGTTGGACCAGGCACGAATGTCCAAAGGACACTCTGTGCCATCGAAATCTCATTTCGATGATCGGCGTCTTTGATCCAGGCAAAGGCTGTCCGGAAATCGGCTACGTTCGCGTCCGGAATCAGCGACAGCCCCATCTTTACAAGCGCCTTCAGTACCGCGATCGGCACGTAAGAGTCGCGATTGATGCGAAACGTCAAGGTTTTCGCTGCCTCGTCGACGTCCATCACAGCGTTTTCGGCACCGTGCATCATTTCGATGCCAGTGTCGCGCGGCTCGATGCGCCATCCGCCGTCCGGCCCTTGTTTGATTGTCGGAATGCCCGATTTTCCTTTTGTTCGAGCGAAAAGTCGGGATGGCTTGGACCAATAGCCGAACTGGTTCTCAATCCCGCGTCCGAACGCGTCGTTGCAATCGTCACACTCATGAGCCGATAGCAGAGTTCGGTTACCGAGCATCTCTGGAATGGCGTGTGCTTGCTTCTTGAATGTTACCTGTGGCGCGCTCAAGCCGCAGAAACGGCACCGACGGCTTTTGGTATCGCCAACGACGATCGTGGGCTCGCCGTGCTTCAATACCCACTGCCCGACGATATCGTAGTTATCGGCATAGAAGTCGAGAGCGCGCTCGGAGCTGTATTCTTCGATCATCTGAGTAGAATGTTCGGATGTTGATCAAAATACTTTAGAGACGGCGTAACGCCGACGCTAGACTGATCAGCTTTGCGGCCGCTTTAGGGCTTTCGGGAATTTCTGCATAAATCACCCGCAAGCTCGTCGAAACTCTCAATCGGAAAACCGCAGTCGACGCGAGCATGGCAGCTCCTGGCCCTTCTCGGACCTCCCGCGATGTCCGCTTTTGTGCTGCTGTTGGGGGATAAGCGGACATCACGCATGATGGCGCTGTAGTTCAGGATTTTATGAGTACGCGACCTAGTCTTCACGGCCGACAGCGAGCCGGACGCCGTGTACAAGACAAAAGAGTCGCTCGAGTCGTTGCGTATACCCGCCATTGGGGTGCTTTGGTTCGGGCACCGCGGTTCAGACGCAATCCTGTTGAAGGCGGACGGAACGCCGGAGCCGGACTACCGCGACAAGCTCGGCGACATCTGTAAACACGGCCATTGGAGATGAGGCGAGGTGCATGGAGGCATTGGCTCCATGCATAACCCTATCCATCGCGTATATCGCTTCGACCTTGTTTTCGGCGTCGAAACCAACAATCCGCTTTACGCAACTGGCAGTTGTTACTATCTTGTGACGGGCCAATCGAACGGGGGTGGGCGCGTGTCTTCGGGGACGGAGACGGCCATCGCTATTCCTGAGGACGCGGCGTGCACCCATGCCGTGAGAGTCATCTTCTATCTGTTTGAAAACTTCATTTCATCGACCGTCGCTCGCCGGGGCGGCGGGGATAATCCCAACATCGAAGAAGCATGCCGATCGACGCAGAACGCAGCGCGCACGTCTACGAGGCGTGTAGGCTTACCGACAATCTCTTCGTCTTCAATCCGTACCTGCCGCAGCAGAACTTCTATTCGCAGCAGTTGCGGGCACTTGCGCTGGCGGGAGAGATTTCCGATCGGCATCTTGCGCCCGGGCATCGCAGCGTGTGCGTCGTCGGGGCAGGCGTGGCAGGCAGAACCGTCGCGGCAGCCTTCCGCAGTCTGGGAGCCGGCGTCACCATCGTCGACAAGGAGTCGGTCGACTTCAGTCACTACCAGAACGCGACGCATCGCGAGCTCCATCCGAACATCATCTTCTGGCCCTTCCAGGAGCCGACGCCCGCAACCGAACTGCCGTTCATGAACTGGGCACAGGCGCCGGTCACGGAAGTCGTCGACGCCATGAAGAAGGAGTGGGAAGAGGGATTCGCCAAGCACGTCGCATTCATTCGCGCGGAAGTGGACGAAATCGATCGAACGGCGACGCCGATCGAGATCACGCTCGCTGATGCCAAGAGGACGGTATTGAAGGCCGACATCTGCGTCCTCGCCACGGGCTTCGCAGCCGAAAGGCAGTTCGGCAATCTGCAGACTCCCGCCTACTGGTCGCCGTCGTCGATCATTGAAAGCGGCGGCGAGTTCATGGTTAGCGGATCGGGCGACGGTGGTCTGATCGATGCGCTTTCCCCGATACTCGGCAAGGACGTGACGAAGGCGGCGCACATTCTGGCGGCCCGGCTGTCGAAGAAGCCGATGAAGGCCGATGTGAAGGCGATCGAAGAGGAGCGGCGGGCTCGCGTCGTCGCCGGGACCAAGGACAGCCAGGATCTCTGCCCGTTCTACTCGGCCGTACATCTCGAAGACGAAGATGCGGAAGAGATCAGGCCTTTCGTAAAGCGCAGTCCGGTGCCCGCCGTCACGCTCTTGCATGAGAGCAATAGCGCCTATTCGTTTTCGGCCGCGCCCATCAACAAGCTTCTACTTTCCCATTTCAGCAACGGCCCGGCGCGCTGCGTGACGCATGTGAAGGGAAGCCTCCGGACCGTCGACAACCGCGCGACCATGGTGCCGGACGCCGGCGCTTCCGAATGCATAGAGCCTCCGACGACGCGGTTCGCGAAAGTGATGGTGCGACACGGTGCCCCACCGGCTGCGCAAAGTATCCTCGACGATGCCGATCTGGCCCGTCTTGGGGAGCTGTCGTTCGAGCATCTCGATGCGGCCATACTGCCTGGGTATGACTCCACGAAGTACGGGTGGACGCGCAAAGGAGTAGGGAAGACGGCCATCAGCATGAAAGTGCTGGTGGATTCGCTCGAGCGTTCGCTCGATTCGATTTCCCGGGCCTACGATCTGGATTTCTCGAATGTTCGCCTCACGCGGATGAACATCGAGGGCGAGCCCATCAAAGTAAATTTACCTCCGGCTGATACAAAACGAGCCGAGAGTTTCGATCTATTTCCGTTGATGGTCGGGCCTGTTCTGGTGGAACTGGGCGAGCCCGACACTACGAGAGACATCGACTATGAAGACTGAGCTGAAGGGTCTGCGCGAACCGTCGATCGTGAGCTCGAATGCCTTGCGCATAGGCACGCTGGTGAAGGTTCGGATCGACGGCAAGAAGGACGCCAAGATGATGCTGTCCGCTCTGGTCCGAAAAGGACCGGCGGTATTCGCACTCATGACGCCGCATTCCCGGGTCGGTAAGGTTCAATCCGGTCTTTGCGAATTGGTCCGTGGGTCGGGGCGTTCTAACGTGCGGATGGGGCACTTCGTACCGGTCGTCGAAGTGCTGGGCGCCAAGTCTCCCGACATCGGCTTCCAGGCCGTACAGCTCGAGGCGTCGCCGCTTTTCAACGATCCCGTCCAGTCGTCGGAGAAGATGGTTACGGTCCGTGACTTCCGCAACAATCTATGGGATCGGCCGAACTTCCGGGTCAGACGCGTCAATGCGGAGGAAGTCCTTCCGATCGCCTCGGGTTCTCGCCGCAATCAGATGACCAGAGCCAAGAACAACAAGCTCGGCCGCTTGACCGGGGAGCTGTTCAAGGTGCGGATCAAGGATGGCAAGGAAGAGGATCTCCTCCTCCCGTACTGCGGACTTGTCACCTCTCGCGGCCGGCCATTTGCGAACAAGCAAAGTGTCGGTGCTCCGGTCATTTCGAAGTCCGGCGCATTGTCCGGGTTCATCGTCGGACGCAACACCCGCGAAAATCTGATACTCCCCGTGGAAGAATTTACGAAGGGGCAGTCGCTCTCGTTCGTCACGTTCGGAGAGGATTGGCCCAAGGTTCGCATCGCCGCCGAAAAGAACCGAACCAAGTAGAAGCCTGCAGGCACCGTGAAAGTATCGGCGGTCTAGTCTTCCGTGGCTTTTGAGGGAAGACTGCAAATTCTCGAAGAAAACCTGACTTCCCCCGCTGAAGTGTCAACTTAGAGCAATAAGTTGACACAAATCGAAATCAGGGGAAGTCAAAGAGGTTCAGTGGGCGCAGTCGGACGAACTGGCATCGCCTCTCCAGGCGCACCAGCCCGCCCACGCCGCGCCTATCGGTGGCGCGAGATGATGCCAGTTACTTCGGCGACTAGCTCACCGACGCGAACTTCCGATTGGGCCTCCCTCGAACCGCGCCATTCCTGATTGTTGCCGATCACCGACGAAAGCTTCTTGCCCGCGATCAAATCCTTGACCACGACGGTGCCGCGTCTGTGCTCGTTGCTCCCTTGGATGACCACGCAGGGAGAGTTGCGTTTGTCGGCGTAGCGCATCTGTGCCTTGAGGCCGGCGTCCGCGACGTACATCTCCGACCGCACCCCGGCCGAGCGAAGGTCCGAAACCATGCGCTGGTAGTCGGCGGTCCTATCCCTATCCATGGCCAACACCACGACCGGTCCGAGGTCGGTAGTGGACAGAAGTTTTCGATGACGAACCGCGGCCAGCAGGCGGGAGATGCCGATCGAGAAACCGGTGGCCGGCACTGGCTGGTCCTGGAATCGACCGACCAGGCCATCGTAACGGCCACCCCCTCCGACCGAACCGAAGCGACTGGGCTCACCGGGCTCGCCGGAAGTCTGGAAGGTGAGTTCGATTTCGTAGACGGGCCCCGTGTAGTATTCGAGTCCGCGCACGACCGAGGGATCCAGGCGCACGCGATCGGAGTAGCCGGCAGCTTCCACGAGCTCGCCGATTTCGCACAGTTCGTCCACCCCCTCGTTGCCGTTGGGGCTGTTGCCGACCACCTCGCGGAGTGCCCCGATTGTCGCGGTGCTGTCGAGCCGCCCCGCCGACAACATGGCCAGTACGCGCTCGATGCCGGATTCGTGCAGCTCCGCGCCACGCGTGAAGTCGCCGGACTCGTCTTGGCGACCCTTGCCCAGGAGGGCGCGAACACCCTCAAGTCCCAACCGATCGGTCTTGTCGATGGCCCTCAAAACGATCAGGCGTCGCGCGGCGTCCGCTGGGTCGGCCAGCCCCACCATGTCGAGAATGCCGTCGAGCAGCTTGCGGTTGCTCACCTTGACGACGAACTCTTTGCGGTCGATGCCCAGCGTCTCCATGGCGTCGGCGGCCATCATGCACATTTCCGCGTCGGCCGAGACGCCCGAAGCTCCGACCGTATCGGCGTCGAACTGCATGAATTGACGGAATCGCCCCGGTCCGGGCTTTTCGTTCCTGAAGACCCAGCCCGAGCGGTAGCTGCGGAACGGCTTGGGAAGCTTGTCGAAGTTTTCGGCGACGTATCGCGCCAGCGGTGCCGTCAGATCGTAGCGCAGCGAGAGCCAATTGTTGTCGTCGTCCTTGAACGAGAAGACGCCCTCGTTGGGACGGTCCTGGTCCGGTAGGAATTTGCCCAATGCGCTGCTGAATTCCACGCATGGGTTTTCGACGGGGTCGAAGCCGTAAAGTTCGTAGGTGCTGGCCAGTTTTGCTTTCATGGATTCGATGGCGCGGATATCGGAAGCCTCGACGTCCGAGAACCCTCTCGGAACCTGTGCCTCCATTTTTCTCGTCGGATTCATATCTATTTCCTCGTGTCGTCTGTTTGGGATAGCCGGAGCGGGAATGGCGATATTCGAAGGGGTGGCCGCACCCAGAGGAGCGGCCATCAAGCGTCAGTCCGTGTCGGCGTGGGCGCCGACGAAGCGCTCGACGTCGGCGTCGTTGACCATTGCGATCTGGCCGGTGGAGAGGTTCTTGACCTCCCAAATCTTCGTGTCGAGCTGCTCGTCGTCGGCGATGAGAAGGAAGCGGAATCCCTTCACCTTCGCATAGCGAAGCTGCTCGCTGATGCCGTGGTGCTCGAGGTAGATTTCGGTGCCGACTCCTGAAGCCCGCAGTCGGGTGCCGACCGCGATGTAGCGGTCGAGTGCATCGCGACACTGAGACGTCACCAATACCGAAGCCTTGGTCGATGGTCCAGTCTTCAGAACGCCAGCCTGCAACAACCGGCACACCAGGCTGGTCAAGCCGATCGAGATCCCGACGCCGGGAAGCTTCCGATCGGTGAAAAGACCGGCCAAGTCGTCGTAGCGGCCACCCGAGCAGATGCTGCCCAGTCCCGGATGGTCGGTCAGAACGGTCTCGATCACCGTGCCCGTATAATAGGCAAAACACCTCGCCACGCTCAGATCCACGACGAAGTTGCCAACGGGCACGCCCATCAGGATTGCGCCTGCAGCGACGGTTTTGATCTCCTCGAGACCCTGAGCGTACCGTTCGTGCTCCGGCAGATCTTCGAAGAGCTCGGACAGCTCGTGGACGACATGTTCGAGCGCACCGCGTACGGACAGAAATCGGATGACGCGTTCGATTTGCGACGCGTTCAGATCGAACTTCGTTTCGAATTCGGATCTCAAGCGCCTGTGCCCCAGTCCCGCCAGGTCGTCGATGGCGACCACGGCCTCGATTATACGCTGGTGATGGACACCGACGCGCATCAGGAATCCTTCCAGGAGCTTTCGGTTGCTCAAGCGGATCTCGTAGGCGCCGATACCGAGTTTGCTGAAGATGTCGTTCGCGATGCTGACCATCTCGGCATCGGTTATGAGATCGAGACGCCCATCGCCGACGACGTCGATGTCGCACTGGATGAATTCGCTGAAGCGGCTCGACCGGATCTCCTCGCAGCGCCAGACAGGTTGAATCTGATACCGACGGAAGGGAAACCGCAGGTGGTTGGCATTCTGCGAAATCCATCTCACCATCGGAACGGTGAGATCGTAACACAACGCCAAGGCCCCGCCGCTGGAGTTCTGGAATTCCGGCGGCTCGTTGACCGTGTAGATCTGATGGTCGACGGTGGCGCCGGCGCTGCTGGCGAACAGCGTTTCGCGAAGCTCCAAGGCACTCGTCCGCAGCGGCGCGGCACCGGTCGCTTCGAAGCTCTGCCGAATGATGTCGCCGAAACGGTCGGCGACGATCTGCTCGTGGATCTGAAATTCCTTGAAGACGCTCTTGAGCGTCTTCGCCGGTACGTTCTTGTTCATGATGTTTCCTCCTATCAATGGCGGTAGTCGAAGAGGTTGAGCTGGTTCTCCAGCCATTCGGCGGCGTCGTGGCCCGAGCTGATCGCGTCCGACGGCATGCAGGCGCTGCGGACCTCGACCTTCCCCGGGAAGTAAGGAAGGCTGTCCGCGGTCCCGCCGCTGCCCCGAATGGGGACGATGAACTTAGGACGGCCCTTCTTGATCAGGCTCTCGTTGCACTTCAGGATGTGCGCTGCCTCGATCAGCGTACCCGCGCCGCCGCCGTAGACGACAACGCCGTCAAGTAACTTCGCGAACACCGGGGACTCGTCGCCCCAAGCGCTGTCGCCGAAAAGAGACTCGACACAGATCCGCAGATCCAGGAAGGCTTCGGGGAGCGCGTGTTTTTCGCCGCATTTCGGGTAGACGCCGATGGTCGGGATGCCGGCTTCCTTCGCGCATTGCGCCGCCACCGCCGGGACGCCGTACTTGGTGCCGCCCGACAAGGCTGCGATGCGGTACTCGCTGAGATACTCGACCGCTTCCTTGATCTCCTCGTTCATGCGCTGTTGGAGGAAATCCTTGACCGGAGCCGGGGCCTTTTCGCCCAAGCCGCTGTCGGCGCCGCCGGAGAAGGCGATGATCACCCGCACCCCGGTCTCGGATTTGAAGCGAGCGATCGCCCCATCGATCGCAGCATCAAGCGCCGAAAGCTGAGCGCCCTGGGAAGTGATAGGGATATTAAGCGAGCTCATGTGTCCTCCCTTGATTGCTGCCGGGCTGCCCCAATGGCTTGTTTGCCCGGGTCGGTAGGAGGATGGTGCCGAAGTGTATTCGGCAAGAAAGGCAAACGTTAACCAAACCTATCCCCGCTATTCGGCGAGAGTCGGAGAGCGAATCGTGATTGCTCGATCTCTCCGGTGCGGCTTGCGCGCGCGCTAGACGCGATGGGTAGCCCCGGCGGCTCGCGCAAAGATGTGCGCATT
This sequence comes from Bradyrhizobium mercantei, assembly GCF_001982635.1. GTDB lineage: Bacteria > Pseudomonadota > Alphaproteobacteria > Rhizobiales > Xanthobacteraceae > Bradyrhizobium > Bradyrhizobium mercantei. The sequence continues at coordinate 28,435 of NZ_MKFI01000010.1, forward strand.
TCGTCGGCGTCGAGAATTGTCTTGGTTTCTTGCGCGTTGGGGTTGTAGGATATTGGCCGCCGGTTTTTGCAGGCCTTGGGGGTAGGCCGGACCGCTATTGGGGCTGAAATTCTTATGAACGATTTGCCGTTGCCGCGATCGACGGTGTTGCATGCCATTTTGACAGCGTTCGAACCTCACCTCAGCAAGGTCTTCCCGAGCCAAAAGGAGCTGGGAGATTTCTTGAAAAAATTGACGAAGACCAAGGCCGGCCTTAGCCCGGCAATGGTCTCGCGATGGTTGTTTGCGTCGCAGCCTATCGAGGATGCTGCGATCACCGAGATTCTAGACGACGAGAACTATGCAAACGCAGTCGTGGATGCCTGCAATATTCCACGATCCGTTTTTGACGCCGCGACGCTTGCTCAGGCAAAGTCGATCGTCGCGAGTCACTTTTCCGAGGGAGTTGTAGCGCCTCTTTCTCACGGCGGCTGTTGGTTCGTCGACCGTCACTCCTTGCCGGAGAAGCTGCCCGATTTCTGTAGCACGGAAGAGAGCATCATCACCGACCTTTCCGCGGCTGCAGGCAAGGTTCGAAAGCATGTACTCGTCAATGAAGCGCCATTCGACGCCGGTATCTCGTTCCTTTGGTATTTGACCGCGGTCCACAAGCTGATCCCCGAGCGTGCCGAAGCGGTGTTTCTGCTCCGACCGGAGATTCGGGTAAGCGAATCAGCGAAGATCAGTCAAAGCTTCGAGGCGGCCATTGCCTGGCTTGCGACGAAGCTGGGCCTCTCGCCGAAGTCCGACGTGCGAACGATCGTAGAAAAGATCATCGCCTCTCGCACAATCGTCGTATTTCTTTCCTTCAGCGGTCCGTTCGATGGGCTTGCGCAAGCCATAGTGAGCTACGCGCTCGTCGCGACCAAGCGCAAAGACGATCCGCCTGCCGTAATCGTATCGATTCCGCAGCACGGCAAGCAATCGCCGATGAAACTGCCGTTGAAGGAATCGAGTATCGACGTCGATGATCTCAATATCGTCGATATGAGGGAGCGTTATCCGTTCTTTCGGTCAATTTGGCAGCAGTACTGCGTCTTGCGAAAAACCTATCGGCCTGACGAGGGTGGTTCGCGCCTAAAGAGGGCCCGCTGGCACTACAGCTTCGTCGGCGGTGAGCGCCTAGTTTATCCGATAAACATAAGGCTGCGCGCCTTCTTCGCTTCCGACCTGACTAACTTCAGCTACTTCGATCCGACGGCCGGCTTCGATCGGCTCTGCAACATGCGAGATCAGCCGCTGCCTGTCGAGATCGAGATGTATCACGACGACATCCAAAGATGGGTGCAGATCTGGGACGCAACCAAGAAGAGCCCTCCGCTGCGGCCCCTCAAGTGGTGCAGCACCGCGATCTATTGGCTCACCCAAGACGCAGTGAAAGACCTCGGAACGAAGTTTCCATTCGTAGATCTTGCCGACGCGGACGAGCGGGGGATCGAGCTCCTACCGAATCTGCCGCTGAAACCGTCGCCTACGCCTGAAGTTGATCCGGACACTTTTCGGGAGGCTGCCAAAGCCCTTCCCGCGATACTCTGGTATGAACCTGAACGCGAGCAGCTTCGCGCGAAGACCGATCACTACGTTGCAGCGATCGGAATCAAGGCTATCGTGCAGGATCATTGGCTCCGGACGGATCCGGCAGCGCGATCCCATGCTCATTTTACGATCGCGGAGCGCCTTTACGACAAACAGCACAAGAAGGATGCGCTCGGCGAGGAGTTTCCCTTTACGCCGCACTGGGGCCGCTCCGGCATCTTCTTCCTGGCGGAGTGCATCCGTCACCTGATGCGCGCGATCGCGCCCGTCGTTAAAGCCAAGCCCAGTCGACAAATTTCGTGGAAGGAAGGGGAGTTCGTGTCTCCTCCTTCCCGTTCGATGCTCGGATGCGATCCGTACGAAGTTCTGAGCTTCTGTTTCGGACAGGTGTATTGGAAGGAGATTGACGGCAACTCCGACGAAATTGATGCGAGGAAGCTCTCGCAAAGGCATGGGCTCTACCATCTCAGCGCCGAACTGCTGCAGCTAATGAGCAACAACGAGGTCCTGGGCGAACCTCATTGGGCCCTCGATCGCAAGCTTCATGGCAAGTACTACGCATCCGCGGCTTTCGCGCAGTTCGAGTTGGGAAATCTTAAGGGTGCCGAAGAGCTTTTTGAAAAACGTCTCGCATATGTCCGCGAGACGGACGTCGGCTCTCTGGCCGAGCTAACCGCGGAACTTGACCTGATTGCGGTCAAAATCGAGCTGCAACAGCTCGATGGACTCGAAGAGAAGATCGAAGACATCGACGAAAGGGTCAAGGCCAATCCAATCGATGGCTCCAGTCTGGCCGCCGAGCAGGTGAGCTTGCATTGTACGACATTGAGGGGGCAGATCCGCTATGCTCGCAAAGAGTTTGATGCTGCCGTGGACATGTTGAAAAAGCCGCATGACGAGATGAAGGACGATCGGCTGTCGATCGAGGCTTCGCATTATCTCGTGGCGAGCAAGGGCGCCAAGGCCGAGGAGCTTAGCCGGAAGCTCGACCGAACGCCGGGAGAAGAGAAAGAAATTGTCGATTTGAGAGACGAAGCTTTGATGGTCGCTTCGCGAAAGCTTTGGCACTACGCGTCCGAGGGAGAGCAGCACGTTGCGCTGGGTTTCCGGATCTCGTCTGCGCATCTATTTCGAAACATGGGCAAGTACAGGCTCGCCGAAACCTGGATGAACAGCGTCTATATCGACATATTGAGATACGGTTGCTCCGAAAGGACGTATCTCTCGTTCCTGCGCGAGGCTGGACGAATCGTGAGGGCGACCGAGCGGCCTGCGCGTGCTTATGCCGTCTATCTGAAGCCGGCGGCGATCCGGGCGGCATCAAGGGGCCACGTGCGCGCTGCAAGGGTTGCCTTCGAGGAGGCCATCAAAGCCCTCTTTGAAGCTCGGACCGCGATTGAGCGATTGGGGCCCGATTGGGAGGCTCAGCTGGCGATCGAACTCCAGGAACCGAAGGAGCTTTCGGAAGAAGCCGACGCCGAAATCCACGACTTCGTGCCCGCTGACCCCTTGTTCTCCTTCGATCTGCTCGGAAGAGATCAATGGTCTGTCAGACTTTTGACGACGGAGGCGCTTGAAAAGGAGCGGGAGGCGTTCACGGAGGAGTTTTCGAGGTTGCAGCCACACTAGACGTGCAAAATCGGCCAGGCCTCTCGATCGCGATACGATGCGCTCGGCGAGCAACTCCTGGCGTCCCGTACTGCCGTCGATTTCTCGCAGGCCGCGACCATGTTGCAACGCGCCTGCAGCCCTTCGAGCCACCATTGTTGATGGTTATCAGCTTGAGGGGGCGCCGCGAATTGGGAAGAATCGGTCATAATTGTTCGTGACCGGGTTCCCCCCCCCCCCGCTGCGGCGATCTGCGACCTAGAATGCGTTTGGGCCGCACCACTGCTCGGGCCCCCTGACTTGGAGCCGCCATATGATTCCCCGTTATGCCCGCCCGGAAATGGCCTCGATCTGGGAGCCGCAGACCCAGTTCAAGATCTGGTTCGAGATCGAGGCGCATGCGGCGGACGCGCTGGCTGAACTCGGCACCATCCCGAAGGAGGCCGCCAAGACGATCTGGGCAAAGGCGAAGAACGCCACGTTTGACGTCGCCCGCATCGACGAGATCGAGCGCGAGACCAAGCACGACGTCATCGCCTTCCTGACTCACCTCGCCGAAATCGTTGGCCCCGAGGCGCGCTTCTTACACCAGGGCATGACCTCGTCCGACGTGCTCGACACTTGCCTTAACGTCCAGCTCACCCGCGCGGCCGACCTTCTGCTCGCCGACCTCGACAAGGTGCTGGCGGCCCTGAAGAAGCGCGCCTTCGAGCACAAGATGACGCCCACCATCGGCCGCAGCCACGGCATCCATGCCGAGCCGGTGACGTTCGGCCTCAAGCTCGCTTATGCCTATGCCGAATTCTCGCGCGCCAAGGAGCGCCTGATCGCCGCCCGCGAGGAGGTCGCAACCTGCGCCATCTCTGGTGCAGTCGGTACCTTCGCGCAAATCGATCCGCGCGTCGAAGAGCATGTCGCCGAGGCGATGGGCCTGCGGCCGGAGCCGATCTCGACCCAGGTGATCCCGCGCGATCGCCACGCGATGTACTTCTCCACGCTCGGCGTGATCGCCGCCTCGGTCGAGCGCATTGCGGTCGAAATCCGCCATCTCCAGCGCACCGAAGTGTTGGAGGCCGAGGAGTTCTTCTCGGAAGGCCAGAAAGGCTCCTCCGCGATGCCGCACAAGCGCAACCCGGTGCTGTCAGAAAACCTCTCCGGCCTATCGCGCATGGTGCGCGCCTATGTGACGCCAGCACTTGAGAACGTCGTGCTCTGGCACGAGCGGGACATCTCGCACTCCTCGGCCGAGCGTATGATCGGGCCGGACGCCACGGTGACGCTCGACTTCGCGCTGGTTCGTCTTGCCGGCCTGATCGACAAACTCTTGGTCTATCCGGCCAACATGCAGAAGAACCTCGACCGCCTCGGCGGCCTCGTGCATTCGCAGCGCGTGTTGCTGGCCCTGACGCAGAAGGGCGCAAGCCGCGAGGATGCCTACAACCTGGTACAACGCAACGCCATGTCGGTCTGGCGCGGTGAAGGCGACTTCCTTCAGCTCCTGAAGAAGGACGCCGAAGTGAAGAAGTATCTGACCGACGCCGAGCTCGAGGAGCGGTTCGACCTCGGCTATCACCTCAAGCACGTCGCCACGATCTTCAAGCGCGTGTTCGGGGAGCCGTAGCAGGGCTGCCGGGCATGCCAATTGCAGGCGCCGCAGCGTCGAAGGTCTCCCTCCAAAAAGGGATCCGACTTGATGGCGAGGGCAATGGCTCTAAGGGGGATTAAACTGCGCGTAGTTTGAGCGGATTGTCCATGGCTGCATCCTTTCAAGTCTCGTTCGACTTATTGCCTACGATCAATCACACGCCGTCCGTCCTGAGCGGCGCGGGGCGATGCCCACTATTGGCTTGACTGCAACCGTTTGTTCATGATATGTTCTAATCAGGCTTATGCCTTGAAAAGCCGCCCAACGGGGCGTTAACCGTCGCTTTGCTATTACTGAGTTCGGCATGCCGCGACCCGGGCGGCGATATGCGGAGACGGTCATGGCCGAGACACAAATCGAATGGACCGACGCTACGTGGAATCCTGTCGCGGGTTGTTCGATCGTCAGCGCCGGCTGCACCAATTGCTACGCCATGGAGATGGCGAAGCGACTGGACGCTATGAACGTTCCAAAATACAGGGGCCTGACTCGCCGGAGCGGCAAAAGGACCATTTGGAATGGTGTTGTCCGCGAAGATGCGGCTGCGCTCGAAATTCCCCTCCGCTGGCGGAAGCCGCGTAAAATATTCGTCAATTCGATGTCGGACCTATTCCACGATCGCGTGTCCGACGCCTTCATCCTCAAGGTTTGGGACGTGATGGGTCGTACGCCGCACCATCACTATCAGATCCTTAGCAAGCGACCTGAGCGCATGGGGAAACTGATCGGGTCGAAGATTGGCAAAGTATTGCCGAACGTTTGGCTGGGAACTAGCGTCGAGAATGCCGACGTAGTTGGTCGCATCGACCATCTGCGATCCGCTCCTGCGGCGATCCGTTTCATATCGTTTGAACCTCTGATCGGCTCGGTCGGAAACGTGAATCTTAAGGGCATTGACTGGGCTATTGTCGGGGGTGAAAGCGGTCGGTCGGCGCGCCCTATTCGAGAAGAATGGATCGATGAGATATTCGACCGCTGCGCGGTGCATGATACGGCGTTCTTTTTCAAGCAGTGGGGGACCTGGGGGAAGGACAATAAGCGCCGTTCCAAGAAGGCCAACGGGCGGGTCTACCGCGACCAGGTTTGGGACCAGATGCCCAGGGCGGCGCTGTCGTCCTGATTGTTTTTATATCCCGATTTACCGGCGGGAGACGGGCGGATCGGCGGCAACGCGGTCTGCGCACGGGCTGAGGCGTCTGTGGACAGTAGGGATGTCCTGGATTGCTGTTCGGCACGCCAAAAGCGAATCGATTAGGCTCATCTTCCGAAATTTCCTGGGAAAATGTCGACAAGATGAGCGGAAAGTACGACTGGAAGCTTGGTCGGCGCCCTCCCATTCTGGGAGAGCATAGCCTCGCTAAGCACGAAATTTTTGAGCACTACGTAAAGGTCTACATCGATCGTGTCACGCGGACGCCGAGTCAGACGATGCTCAACCTGACCATTGTCGACGGCTTCTGCGGCGGCGGCTTGTATCGATTGGGATCGACCGAGGTGGATGGATCGCCGCTGCGGCTCCTGAAAGCAGTAGAAGCGGTGGATGAGGCTCTTGGGGCGGCGCGTGCGAAAGGCTTCGATCTGAGAGTCGACTTCTTTTTCATCGACGAGAAGCGTCATCACATCGACTTTCTCAACGATTTGCTTCGCAAGCGCGGATATGGTCCGAGACTTGGGCGGGATATCTTCGTTCGACAGGCACCCTTCCAGGAAGCGCTCCCCGACGTTGTAGCCCATATCCGCAGCAAGGGCACCGCGCATCGTTCTCTGTTCTTCCTGGATCAGTATGGTTGGAGCGATGTCGCTCTGAGGACCATGCGAGATATCCTGAACTCGCTCGAAAAGCCCGAGATTCTGCTGACATTCGCAGTCGATGCTCTGATCGATTTCCTCTCGGAAAAGACAGGGGAGACTCAGGCTCTGCTTAACATCGAACTCGACAGAGAGGACGTGCGCGCATTGACCGGTCTCCGCGATGGCGACGGTTGGCGCTATCTGATTCAGAACGGCCTTTACCGCCATATCCGCGACCGCGCCGGAGCACCCTTTTATACTCCCTTCTTCATTCACTCTGTCGACGCCCATCGATCATATTGGCTGTTGCATCTGTCCAAGCACCGACAGGCGAGAGACGAAATGGGAAAGCTGCATTGGCGGCTCAACAACCATTTCCAGCATCATGGTGGTGCTGGCTTCCATGCCCTTGGTTTTGATCCGTCTAAGGATATTCGCCAAGGCATGCTTACTTTCATGTTTGACGACGACGCTAGAAGGCGTTCGGAAACCGCCGTCCTGGAACAGTTGCCGCCCATGATCCATTCGGCGACGAGGGAGGGGCGTGGTCTCCTTGTGGAGGAGCTGTTCGCAGGAAACTGCAACGACACGCCCATAACTTCTGAAATTCTTCAAAAGCAACTCGTCATCCTTCGTGACGAGGGAGAGCTTTCGATCATCTCCGCTGACGGATCGAAGAAACCGAGAGCGAAGACGATAGGGTGGGGGGATCGCCTGTTTTTGCCCGACGAGAGATCATTATTCAGTCGCCTCGGCTTCTGAATGAATTTATCGATCCTCTATTGAAAGTTCTGTTATTTCAATGTGTTATAAGGCGCCTGGGTTTGGGTGCGGTCCTTGGTTCGATATTTTTTGCGGATTGCGCAGATCCGGGCTCGCGGCGCACGCAAATCCCGGATAGGAAGGCCGAACGCGACGGGATTTTGGAGAATCGTATCCAGCGCTTTCGAAAGGATTCCAATCTTCTGTGGAGCTTTAGCGGGTTCCAAGAGTGGGATCCGGAAAGCGGCTTTCGGCAAAGAAGGTTTGGGGATAACTTCGACCAAGTCGCGTTGCGGCGCGCGTGAGGGCGGAGCGACATCTTGTTTTCACTATTCGATGCGGAGGGGGGCAGCCCGCCGACCTCGCGGACGCGAGCGGTGCAATCTGCCCGCAAAAGTGCCCTCCTGGACGTCAATTTGTCTCCGATCCTCTCCCGGGATGCTCGAGTTCTGTTCCTGGACGTCGAGACTACGGGTCTGAGCTGGTTCTACGATGAGATTACCATCATCGGTTGGGCGATAGACGGCGCGTACAAGGTTTTGGTGAGGGGTGAAGATCCGACGCCGCTGCTGCAGGATCTTGCATCAGCTACCGTCCTGGTCACGTTCAACGGCACGCTTTTCGACCTTCGATTTCTCCAGAAGACCTTCGGGGAGCTGGTACTTCCCGGGATTCATGTCGACCTGCGCTATCTCTCGCGTCGGGTGGGATTGGCTGGCGGGCAGAAGAGTATCGAGAGAGAGCTCCAGATCGACTTCCGCAGCGATCTCGAAGACGTCGACGGCGCTGCGGCCGTGCTTCTCTGGCACGACTATCTGCGCGGAAGCTTGCCGGCGCTGCAAAAGCTCGTCCTGTACAATCGAAGCGACGTGCTCGGGATGGCGGCTATCCTGGACATAGTGATGGCTCGGCTCAACCTGCAGCGCGATTTCTGGCTTCAGCCTCAGGCTTTCGAGGAGATCGCCCGGCATATTTTCGGTCAACCCGCCCCGACGATTTCCGACCGAGCGCTCCAGCCCTGTGTGGCTTTCCGCAGCTTCGCGTCGATCTTCTCTGCTACTCCCGCCGAGCACGCCCGGATCGTCGGCATCGATCTGACCGGTTCGGAGAAGCGCGGCTCCGGATGGTGCGTTCTGGAAGGTGCTGTCGCCGAAACACTTACCGTTCATGCCGACGAGGAAATGGTAAGTCGGATCATCGCCCTCAAGCCGGATCTGGTTTCTATCGACTCCCCACTTTCGCTTCCGTTCGGACGGACCGTGGTGACTGATGACGACCCAGGTCGACAACAGTATGGCATCATGCGCAAGTGCGAACGCGAGCTGAAGCGGCGCGGTGTCAACGTCTACCCTGCGCTGTTGCCGAGTATGCAGGGGCTCACCAGCCGTGGAATGCTGCTGGCGGCTAGGATCCGGAGTGAAGGTATCCCGGTTATTGAAAGCTATCCGGGTGCCGCTCAGGACATCATGGCCATTCCGCGCAAGGGTGCCGGAATCGAATATCTGAAACGAGGGCTGTCCGACTTCGGTATCTGCGGACCGTATGTTTCGGAAGAGGTGACGCATGACGAGCTCGATGCCATCACGGCGGCATTGGTGGGCTCATTTTTCCTCGCCGGCAAATACGAAGCACTCAGCGGCCCGACTGAAGGTGCCTTGATCGTGCCAAAGCTGACAGACACTGCACACGCTCCTCTCGTCGTTGGCATAAGCGGAAGAATCTGCTCTGGGAAGACCACCGCTGCGCGCATGTTGGAAGAACAGGGCTTAGCTTACACGCGATTTAGTCTGGTCATCGACGATGAGATTCTTAACGCGGGAGAGACGCCTGATCGTGCGACGCGTCAGCAGTTTGGCGAGCGGATCCATCGCGAGAAGGGCCAGAGATGGCTCTGCGAGCGAGTACTTCAGCGCGTAGGGGCTCAGAGCCTGATCGTGATCGATGGGCTGCGCTTCCCTGAGGATCGGGCCTATTTCAGGGAGACCTTCGGATCTCGTTTTGTCCATCTCCATATTTCGGCCTCGGATGTGGTCCGACGCGCAAGGTATGCGGAAGATGCCGCTGTTTCGTTCGAGTCGGCGGACAGCCAGCCGGTCGAGGCCGGCATCGGGCCACTCGCGAAGCTGGCCCAGATACATCTGACGAATGAGGGAAGCTTGTCGGAGTTGAAGCAGTCGCTGAACCAGGTCCTTTTGGAGATCTCGAAGAGCGGCAAATGCCTGTCTCAGTAGTAGTAGGCGGCCAGTACGGGTCGGAAGGAAAGGGCAAGGTCGCACTCGCGATCGCTCGCGAGAAAGGTGCTCGGTGTGTCGTCCGCGTAGGCGGGACCAACTCGGGGCATACGATCATCGATGGACGTGGCGAGCCGCGCTCTTTCCGTCAGTTGCCGGCATCGGTCTTCTCGAAAGACAGTATCGCGGTGCTTCCGCCTGGAGCGCTTGTAGACGTCGACATATTCGAGAGGGAAGTCGCTGAACTTGGTTTGGGACCGGACCGCGTGAAGGTCAGCCCGCTTGCGAGCTTGATCTCCGCGGAGGATCGCGAAACGGAGAGATCGAACGGGCTCGTCGATCGAATCGGTTCGACGGGATCGGGAACAGGAGCGGCTCTCGTGCGCCGCATTGGTCGGGCATCAACCGTTCGTCTGGCGAGGAATGAACCAAGATTAGGGCCTTATATCGCTGATACGGCTCAGCTGATGCGTGACTTTCTAGCGAAGGGACAGCGCGTCGTCATCGAAGGATCGCAGGGGTTCGGGCTATCGGTGCTTCACGGAGGATTTTACCCTAAAGCGACGAGCCGGGATACGACGGCGGCTGCCTTTGTCTCGGAAGCTGGTCTGAGCCCGTTCGACGTCGATGAGATCGTCCTCGTGCTCCGGGCGCACCCGATTAGGGTGGCAGGTGATTCTGGTCCCCTCGAAGACGAGATGAGCTGGAAGGATCTCGCTGCCGAGGCGGGACTTGCAGAGGACTACAAGGAGCTCACGACCGCGACCAAAAAAATCCGGCGTATTGGCCGCTTTGAGGTCGACGTCGTGCGAAGGGCGATCGCAGCCAACCAACCGACTTCGATCGTGCTCAATCACCTCGATTATGTCGACCCAGCGGTTGCGCGTGGTGAGCGAAGTCGGCTTGCTCGAGAGTTTTTAGCGCGCGTCGAGTCGCAGATTGGAGCAATGGTGACGATGGTCGGGTTCGGTCCAGATTCGTTGGAGTCAAGATCGGACTTCGAGAGGGATGGCCGGACTCACCCTAATTCCAAACACTCTCTCAAGCTCGTCTGAGAAATTCGTTCGATCGATTGGGCGAGCGCGGGGGCATGTTCTTCCTGAGCCACGATCCAAAAATGCCGACACGATCCGCGACGCGCAAGGAAGTATCGTAGGAGTGGGGCGTCGGGAAAGCGCTCGCGGAATTTTGCCTTCAAGACGTCTGCTTGACGAGCGACCGTCGCTGTCCGGTTGAGGTGGTGGTAGATGACCAGTGAATGCCCCGCGCTCCAGAATTCTGCGACCTCGTTCCAAAAGACGTACTTCCCACTTTTCGGCGAATGCCGTTGTACCGATGCCGTTTCAAGTCCGTTGTCGGGATCTAGAAAGACCAGCTGATGGCCTTCCGCGCTTGCGAGGGCCTTTTTGAGCCAGGCAGCCCTGAACAACGCTCGCTGCGTTCGGCTCAGGCGCTTATCGCCGCGGCGGTCGGAAACCGAGTTTGCGAAGAACGAAGTGTCAGGAGGCAAAATGCCTGCGGCGGCAACGGAGCGAACGCTTCTTTTTCCCTTGTGAATAAGGCGCGCCAGAGCCGCATGGAGGCTTGGATCGAGCTGTGCAAGAGCCCCATCGCGGAGATAGCCTAAGTGTCTCCCGTCTGCATTGTGGTCTTCATCCGAATACAAGTACCATATGACTGCGATTCGAAGCTTGGTTTCCCGGGCGATCGCTCTCAGTAGGGCGTACTTCGCAAAATCTCCGACATCGCCGACGTATCGGTTTTGCATCTGGTTTCGGAGCCTCTTCTCGAGAAAACAGTCAGTAATGGACTTAGCGAATTTACCAAAGGATGACGACGACGCCAAAGCTCGTGCTGTCAGGTTCGAGAATATGGATCCGTTTCCGAGCGTACCCCGCGCGTTGCTTTCCTCTTTCGAAATAGCAGACTACGCCCGCGTTACGGGAATGATGTGGCCGTTTACGGAGAAACAGCTCAAGTCTGCATCCTATGAAGTGTTCATAGGCGGAGAAGTTATCTGGTGGGACGGAAACGGACGGAGACGAACAAAGGTCGTCAAAAGGGGGACGCCTTTAGTTCTAGAGGCAAACTCCATCGTGTTCGCTCAAGTCGAGCCGATCTTCAGGCTGCCGAACTACATTGCGATCCGGTTCAATCTGAGGATCACGCATGTCCATCGTGGCCTGCTACTCGGTACTGGTCCCTTGGTTGATCCCGGATTTCACGGAAAGCTTTTGATACCCCTCCATAATCTTACGTCAGATCCCTACGCCATCGATACGAATGAAGCTCTAATATGGATTGAGTTCACCAAGACAACTTTTGGCTATCAACCGGAGATCGGAGACGATCTGGCCGCCCAACGAGATGTGCGAAAGTTCAAGGGCTTCCCGCCTGATAAGCGATATCTGGATCCCGACAAATACTTGCGCAAAGCTAACGCTGGAAATCCGATTCGCAGCTCGATTCCCGACGCGATCGCAAAGTCTGCTGATTCCGCCCGCAAGGCCGAGAAAAGTGCAAGAGATCTTCGCAATATAGGACTTGTAGCTGCTGTTGTCGCCGGGGTGCCCATCGCGTTCGCGCTATATCAAATCGGCCAACAGTTCGCGTCGATGGTGCAGAATTCCCAATCGCTGATAGCGTCGGTTTCGACGGACGCGAAGGGAATGGCCGAAAAGCTCACGACATTGTCGACGGACAACAGAAACTTGACGGAAAAAATGGTCGAATTGAAAGACGCAAACGAAAAGCTAAACGCGCGTCTGAACGAGCAAGATGCGCAAATTCAGAAATTGAATTCCCCTCCGAAGAAGCGACCCAGAAGGGCTCCTTCGAAGGGGAAAGGCCGCTGATCGAAGCGGCCCATATGGGCGACTTCCGCTCACCGCCGGCTTGGATCTTGGCGCCAAAGCGCTATATTGATCCCATGATAGTCCGAAGGCTGTTGACCGCCTCATTTGGCCAGATGACCGTGGCTATGGATGTGATCGAGGAGAATACCTCGTTCGACCAAGGTCTGTATCATCAATTGACCTCCACAACGTGGCGGAGGGCCGCCAGGCTGATTGAGCGCTTTGGCGCGGACGAAGCTCTAGCGGAACTCGACCGGCGCGCGGAAAGCTGCGTGGATCGACGGGATGTGCCGTCTGCCATACGTTGGCGCAATGTGATGGCAGCCATTCACGCGATAAGCTCCGGCGAGTGCGCCGAGAGCCGGATGAACTAGCCTAGCGAGGCCTGACCCACCATTCAGTGGAATATCCCGAGCCGCTTTCCTCAAAGATCGGCAGGAGAGCCTTACATATAGCGTGAACGTCCTTTTCGTATTGCCAAGGCGGATTGAAGATCACCACCCCGCTTCCGGTCAACCCTTCCTGGCTCTTAGCATAGGCTAGAAACTCGACGCAGAGCGTCGGGACATCCTCGGAAATGAGTTTTTTGACGTGGGCGATTTGGCTGCGTCCTTTGATAGGGTACCATAGAGCGTAGACGCCCGTAGGCCATTTGCGGATTCCGGCATTAAGCGCTTCCGCTGCGAGCGCGAGTTCGTTCGGATTCTCGAACGGTGGGTCAAGAAATACGAGGCCGCGCCTCTCCTTTGGTGGAACGAAGGCGTGCACCGCGGCGAAGCCGTCCCGCTGATGGACCGCGACACGGCTATCGCCTTCCACGAGCTCCTTTAGCCGTGCGGCCGGTCCGGCTTCCGATTCGCATGCGACTAGGCGATCGTCGTCGCGCAAGAGATGGCGAATGATCGCCGGTGAACCAGGGTAAAGCTTTAGTCGATCCGGATTGAAGTGTTCGACGATCCCGAGATATCGCTGCAGGGCTCGCGTCCGCTTCGGATAGACAAGCCGGATGCCACGATCGGCTTCACCAGTGCGGGCAGCCTCGGATGAATCGAGGTCGTACAGGCCTGAGCCGGCATGGGTGTCGATGACGCAAATCGGCTTCGGCTTCAACTGAAGTCGGTCGATCAGCGCGCAAAGCAAGGCATGTTTGAAGACTTCGGAATGATTGCCCGCGTGAAATTCGTGACGGTAGTTCATCTGATATATGCCAACTTCGTCTCAGCCCAGGAACCGATGCCAGCCATGACGGCCAACCAGCATTTGCGTTTGAGGGCGATTGAGATAGCCACGCGTGAAGGGTTCTTGGCAAGCGAAACGACCTCGATCGCTGGTGCGCCCCGGTCGGTTCGCTTGCTCGGTCCGCTCTAGCTCTCCCTCGGGCGTAGCAGCCGCGATCGTAGCGATGCCCTACCTTGACGGCCAGGAATCCCGCCTTTTCGGAATTTCAGCTCAATGAATCAAGGGGCCCGCAGCATAGTTGCCGCTATGTCGAGTACGCGCGATGAGAGCGAGCAGAGGAGAACAAAGCCGAAAAGACTGAGTATGGCTCCGGGCGCACTCCGGACCGCAAGCAGAATAAGGAGCTCGTTGCGCGCCTTCAATCTGTTCTCTTCCCGCGCATCGGCCTTTTCTTCCGCCGCTCTGGTGGGCAAACTACGAAGCAGGGCTTCGACGTCCTCTCTTACGTTGCGCAACAGGGTAGCGCCGACGTATGTCACGACCGTCGCGCCGATGACGCCTATAGATATCGCCAGTAAGAGTGCCGATTCCTGCATGAGGGCTTTCAATGTCGCCTCCTAGCGATCCTTCTCCAGGGGCAAGGAACGCCCCGCCGACCTTCCTGGCAGAGGTTGAATTTGCCGGTACCGAAGATGTAGCCGAAACTCGCTCGGCTAGATACCGGGCGAAGGACGTCGACATCGATCCATTTCCTTCCATTCCGCGAGCGTTGCTCTCGTCCGAGCACGTCAAGGCATATGTCCGGCAGACTGGGATGATACATCCCTTTGCCGAGGGGCACCTCAAATCTGCCTCCTACGAAGTCAGTGCGGGCGGGCGTTTCATCTACTGGGACGAGAACGGAAAGAAGAAATCGAAACCCGTTGCGAAGGACGGCACGATTACGTTGCCGCCCAACTCCATTAGTTTCGTTCAGGTCGGTATCACTTTTCGACTGCCTCAATACATCGCCGTCCGCTTCAACCTAAGGATAACCCATGTGCACCGAGGTCTTCTGCTCGGTACTGGACCGCTGGTCGATCCAGGATTCCACGGCAAGCTGCTCATTCCCCTCCACAATCTCACCTCGGACGAGTATACGATTCGTGGCGACGAGGGCCTGATATGGATGGAATTCACGAAGACCTCGCACGAAGCCACACAGGGGGTTGTCACCCATCCGGTCGTCGAAAAGTTCGAGGCCATGGAGGCGCGCAAGAACGATCAGCCACCTGAGTACTACTTTGACCGCGCGAGCAAGAATCGGCCGATCCGGAGTTCGATCCCCGGAGTCGTCGCGGAAGCCCGCTCTCAGGCGAAGGATGCTGTAGATGCGGCGACAAGAGCGGAACGGACGAATAGGATCTTCGTCGGAGGTGGCCTGTTGGCGGTTGCGGGCCTTGTCATCGGCTTGTTCTCGTTCTTCGAGTCGGTGAAGGCGAACGTGATCGCCGCCGTGAACCTTGCGTCGACGGTTTCAATCGCTGCGACGCAAGCGGGGGCCGATGCCAAAAGAGCACAGGACGATGTGAAGGACCTTCGGACCGCGGTGGACGCCATAGGTGCGAAGGGGCCTACCGAAGAAGTTCAGCGCTTGCGAACTCAGCTTGAGGAAACTCGGATCGAGCTTCAGGTGCTGCGGCGCGAACTGGACCGTATGGTTCAGCGGAGTGGGTCCGAAACGAAGAACGGTGACGGAACCAAGTAGACGCTGGTCCAGCAATTTCTGAGCACTACATCAGAGCTCGTTGTTATACGGCAGTAAGTCGTCGACGGCGCTCCGCCGGGAGTGATGCGCAGCTCACCGCACTGGAACCGATCGAATGCCTGCATCCCCGTCGCGCTCGCTCAATGAGCTCGCCTAACATCCAGAAGGGGCGGCGGCGGAGGCAAGCGATAGCTCGCGTGACGAGTAGCGATCGAACGCGCTGATTTCGTATGCCGGGATGTCCATGTCCGATCGACGAAAGACCTCCGTGCGCAGAAAGCGCTGCTCGTCCTCGCGAGCGGTATCCATTCGGCGTAGGCCGCAGGATCACCGCTTCAGCAGTCGGGGGTTTTCCTTGTAGAACCTGATAAGCTCGATCAGGTTCTCGATTCCGAAGTCGGTGAACGCCTTGACGCCATCTTCTCCGACGCCATTGACCCAGATGACCCCGTCCTCGATCTCCATTTCAATCGAGATGTCGCGGAGCCAATCTTCGTCTTCACCAAGGTCCTTGGCGACCTGGGTGATGGTGGTGACGTGATGGACTTTGTTGACGTGCGTGGTCATGCCGCCCGAGCGGAGAACGTTGATGCCGGGGTCCAATTCCAGGGCAGAAGCTCGTCCAGCCGATGAGCTGGGTGGGCGGCGATGCGAGCAAGGACGTCGGCCAGCCAAGCTTGCGGGTCGACGCCGTTCATTTTGGCCGTGACGATCAGGCTGTACATGGCCGCGGCGCGCCGCCCTCCGCGATCGGATCCGCAGAACAGCCAGGACTTCCGGCCAAGAGCGATGCCTCGCAAGCCCCGTTCGGCGGCATTGTTAGAGAGACACACGCGTCCATCTTCCAGGAACAGCGTGAAGCTCGTCCATCGCTTCAGGATATAGTTGAACGCCTTGGCCAGATCGTGACCACGAGACAGTTTGGCGAGCTGTTCGCGCATATAGACCTGAAGGTCCCCGACCAGAGGCCGGCTCAGCGTCTGTCGCACCTGAAGGCGCCCCTCGGGGCTCCTGCCGTTGATGGAGCGTTCGATCTCGAACAGCGCATCGATCCGCCGCACGACCTCGATCGCGATCGGAGAGAGCGGGATTTCCTTCTTGCCGGCGCCCTTGCGCCGCGCATTCTCTTCGATATCGGCCATGGCAAAGAACGGGCGCCTTCCATGCGACCAGCAGGCAGCCTCCCGGATCGGTCCGGGCTGCCGCCCGGCCAGATAGAGCTGGTTGTAGCCGTCATAGGCGTCGGCCTGCAGGATGCCGGCATATCGGGCCAGATGCCCTTGGGGATGTTCGCCCTTGCGGTCGCGCGAGTAGTAGAACATCGCTGCTGGTGGGCCTGCGCCCCCAAACGGCCGGTCGTCCCGGACGTAGATCCAGCACCGTCCCGTGTCGGTCTTGCCCTTGGCCAGCACCGGCACCGTCGTATCGTCAGCATGAAGGCGCTCGGCCGCCATCACATGGGCTTCCACCAGGCGCAGCAGGGGATCCAGCGAGGCACAGACCGCCCCCATGGCATCGGCCATGGTCGACAGCGCGATCGGCACGCCTTCCAGGGCGTAGCGCTCGGCCTGGCGGTTGAGCGGCTGATGCTGGCCGAACTTCTCGAACGTGATCATGGCCAGGAGGCTCGGGCCGGCCCATCCCCGGGCGATGGCATGGAACGGCGCCGGCGGCTGGCTGATCTTCTCGCAATCGCGGCAGGAGAACTTCTCCCGGACCGTCTCGATCACCTTCCACTGGCGCGGCACCACTTCCAGCGTCCGCGTCACGTCCTCGCCGAGCTTGCGAAGGCGATTGCTGCCGCAGCATTCACAAGCCGTAGGCCCGTCGATCACCACCCGCTCCCGGGGAAGGTGCTCGGGGAAGGTCTGGCGCTCAGCGCGCTTGCGCGTAAATCCGCGCACCGTCGTCTTCGCCACGGCTCGTTCCGCCGCGAGCTCGTCCTCAGTGGCGTCGGCTTCCAGCTCTTCGAACGTCAGCGCCAACTGCTCGATCAGCCGCGCCGAACGCTCCGACCGTTGCCCATAGATCTGATGCTTCAGCTTGGCGATCTGCAGCTGCTGCTGGGCGATCAGCGCTTCGTCTTCCGACGCTTTCGCGCGGGCGACCGCGAGCTCGGCGGCGATCTCCAAACCTTTGGCGCGCTCGGCTGCCAGCGCCTCCTTCAGGGCGGCAACGTCATCCGGAACAGCGTCGCGGTCGGCATCCATGCGACGCAGTGAATCACAGATCGGACGCGATGGGACTCCCCCAAATGGCGGCAACCGCAGATTTCTTCGCTCAGCCTGCGCTTTGCGGCCGCCAGCTTAGTTGCGGATTCCGCCAGTCGATCCCTTCCAGCATATAGGCCATCTGCGCCGCCGAGATCGATACCGCGCCGGCTGACGCCGCGGGCCAGATGAACTTGCCACGGTCGAGGCGCTTGGCATAGAGCGACATGCCTAACCCGTCATGCCAGAGGATCTTGACCAGATCGCCGCGGCGGCCCCGGAAGATGTAGAGATCGCCGGCATGGGGATCGCGCTTCAAGCTCTCCTGAACCGTAAGCGCCAGGCTTTGCATGCCGCGACGCATGTCGGTGTGGCCAGTGGCGATCCAAACCCTGACGCCGCTCGGAATCGGGATCATCGTCGTCGCAGGAGCTCAAGAACCCGCTGCAGCGCCTCGCTGTCGACGTCCCGGTCAACGCGAACGCGACAGCCGCCGCCAAGCTCGATCTCGATGATTCCAGCGCTTGCACGCGGCGCAGGCGGTGAGGACGCCGGTTGTGGCGCATCGCTCGAGATCGGAGCCGCCACCGGCGTGATCTCGACGGGAACGAGAGCTGGCACGGAATCCCCGCCCAGTCGACCCTGGCGCGCCTGTCGACGCCAAGTGAACAGCAGGCTGTGAGCCACCCCGTGCCGGCGCGCGACGCCACAGACCGTCTCGCCCGCCTGCAAGGTCTCTTCGACAAGGCGGACCTTCTCGTCGTAACTCCATCGCCGCCGACGCTCGGCGCCCAACACATTGACCTGCATTCGCCACGTGACCTTAAAGCTAGACTTAAGGTCAAATCCTCGGGCTGCCTCTCAAACTACACAAGGCGGCCGCCGCCGGAGGGATACCGCGAGCGGCGCCGGCGACATCGATGTACCAGGATCGGCGTCCACTTTCGTCGCCGGGGTTCCATCGGTAACCGCGCGCTTTCAATAGTCCTCGACTAGCGAAGGGCGCTCCCTCCGCCCATAGTCCGCACCGGGGAGCGCGTGCACTTTCGAGCAAGGCCGCAAGTCCCGTCCGGCCAGTCCGAGGAAGCCGGCGTGCCAGAACATGGACCCCGGCGAGGCAATCATCGCTCGCCCGATGGGCGTCGAAATAGAACCCAAAACTTGCAACTATCTGGGACAGCTTGCGGCCGCGGGGGTTCGAATCCCTCCCTCTCCGCTGTCTGACCGCGACGCGCGCAAAACCCGGTAAAATAAGAGTCACCGGATTCGGCGGTGGAGACCCGCGGTACCGAGCGCCAGCGCGACGAAGCCGCCAGGGAGAAGCAACGCGAACGGCGCGAGAAAGCAATAGTAGGAGCACAGGCGGCGCTAGGAGAAGCAGAGCGCGAGCACGACAAGAACGCCGCGGTCATCCAAGCCGAACCCGGGGCTCTCAATCGTCCCCGCAGCCTTGGCAACGACGCATCGCTCCAGCCTTGGTTCGCCTTGTCTCCCATAGGATCGCCCGGCACTCCTCTCGAACTTGTAAGCGTTCGTTTTCGCGTCGATGATACAATCCAGCGCGGAGCGTGCACGTTCGGTCTGATTGCCAAAGAGGAACTCCGCTGCGAAATCGGTGGTCTTGGCAAAGATCGGAGCCGTTTCTCCTGGTATGCCAAGGGCGCAATGCTCAAGATGCTACAGAAGCTCAAACACGCGCAGCCGCGAAGGACGCAGGCGATATTTATTGTACAGGCATCACCTGCAGCCGCAGGACATAGGGCTGTCCTTCATACGTCTGTTTGGCTGAGCGATTCGAGCTTGCAAGAACTGTCACGTCGAATGAACCAAAGCGGCTGACGTCGCCAACTTTTAGCTCTCGTGTCTGATCTCCGACCTGAACCTTTACAGGAAGCAGCGGTTCATTGCTCGGGATCTGAGAGGCAATCAAGCCGGCATTTTCGACCTTGAGAGTCACAGGCTGCTGGCCTGAACGAAAAGCGTTCGCTGCCACGCTGTTCTTCGACTTTATCGAAACGATCCGCTCCACCCCATTTGCCCGGTCCGTTGACCTGTACTCTACGTTCGCGGGAGTGTTGGCGACCGTCTTTTCCGGGCCGATCGTGATCTCGGACAGCGCGGATCCAAACGGGGCATCAGTTACGGCCTGAAAGTTGTTTCGAATTTTCGTCAGATCGTGCTGGAGATTGATCGTCGCTCCCTTTGTGGACGTCGCCTTGACGGTACCCGCTTGAGCTCCACGGCTCACTTCGACCTGTTCGAGCAGATCCTGTATCCGGCGGGCTTTGTCCCTATCCGCTGGATTCAACGGCGCCCCAGCAGTCGCGTCGGGACCCGAGCCAGGCACGATCGTCATTTTCCGATCTTGAGCCGGCTGTTGTTGATTGAGCCTTTGTAGAACGTCGGAAGGAGCAGTAACGGGTTGTGCGAGGATGATAACCGACTTTAGAGAGACGGCCAGTGCCCCCAGAACGGTCCAAAAACAGAATCTCATGGGCTATGACTCCCGCCCAGTTTCGGCCCGGAAAAGCCAAGATTTGACCAATTGGCAAAGTCGGCTACCTGGGCACCCATCCCATCGTCATCATCGACCTGCGCATTGACCGGCGCGGTGTCGATCTTGCCATTTCTGTTCCAATCGATCGGTTGCCCGCAAACACCTGACTTCTCGATCAGAGATTTGTTGTTGCCGACAAGGCTCGGGCCCATACCCTCTGAATAATCGAGCCGGGCCTTGCGTACCTTAGGCAGCTTTCCGTTGGTTTCAACCGCTCCCGGGGTAGCGTAGTATATCTGGGTGCAGGTTGGATATTTGGACCGGCTATCGTCGTCAATGCTGGTCCGAAGCTGCCAAGTATATGACATCAGGCTCCAATAGTTGGGCTTGTGGCGGGAATGGTTGGTCCCGCCGTGCTTTTGTCCCAGGTCGTGCCCCAGTTCGTGCGCAAACGTTTCTGCCTGCGATTGGACAGTCTGATAGGCGGTGGGGGCATCCCCCAAGGTTATCATGAAGGCCTCGCCGACCTTGGTCCCGTTGAAATCAACGTCGCTATAGCCGCTCGCGTTGTCCAGGCGCTCGCGACCCCAGACAGCATAGTGGTAGAGTCCAACCCGCTTTGGATCCAGCCGATCGTTCTTCATCTTCCAGAAGCTGCCCGTGCCCGTGCGAGGATCGTCCTGATCAACGAAATCGAGATACCGCCAATCCGGCACTGTTCCTGAGTCATCGATCACGAGGTCTATACCGTTTGCACCGTACGGATTTATGATCGGCGCATTGGCAAACATCTGCTTGACGGCGTCGAACGTGCCGGGCGACCCTCCGATTTTCGGGATTGGCTTCGTTGCCCGCGGCATCATATCGACCTGCACAAATATGATCTTCCGATAGGGATCAGCTCCCAGCGCCTTCAGATCGATGCGGCCATGCCCGTTATCGTAGCCGTTGCGTTTGGCCTCGTCCGGAATGCCGTCTCCGGCGCTGCTGATGGTTTTGGCATCCGTCGGCAACGCGTAACGGATTTCGTTACTGGATTCGCCCGCCTCGTTTGTCAGCTTCACGCTCACGGTCGTCCCGCACGGGCGAGAAATCTCCGAGACAATATGGGACAAATAGTGCCGGATGGGATATCCCAGCGTCGCCGGGTTTGCGCCGAACAGGTTGTTGTTGATGGCTTTATGCGCGCTCGAATCTGTTTCGGCGCCATCTATGAGAACCTTGGCTCCGACATCCAGGTTTGCGCCTTGAACGTAGAGGTTCACTCGAACGTTTCCGTCCTTCTCGAACGTCGCGTTGGCGAGGGTGACCTGATCCAGACGCGGCGTGGCGTTGGGTTTGTCGCTATCGACAGTAAAGCGCAGCACCGCCGATCGACCCTGGCTCGATTCAATGGCCAGCGGATGGCCCCCCGGCGCACTGTTTGGCGGTACCGAAAACATGGTGGCTCCCTGAAAAGATGGGGCAAGCTTCCTTTCAGTCGGGAGCCCGGCATCCCAAATCACCCGAGCTTTCTCCAGCCCAGAGCCTTCCAGTACGACGAGAGACCGGACGGTGCCGTGGAGCGACTGTATCGATGAAACCTTGGGGACGTCGGCTGCCAACGGCGACCGGCTGCCCAGGAGCATGCAAAGTACGGTCAGTGCAACGCACGCAGACACATGCCAGCGTTGCAATCGACCCGAGCAAATGATTTGAACCAATACAGGCTCCAGATCCATGACGCCAGGCTCCGCTACGATCGCGTCAGAAGCAGCAGCTATCTGACACATACACGATCAGACGGATGTGTCAGCGTGGGGTGCTCAACGCATCCTTCAATGTACTCGTGAGAATCTGGTTGCTTATCGCCGTACCCGATGAATTTGTCTTGCTCAGATCGGGCCGGCCAAACGCGATGATCAGCGTATTTGTGTCCTTCCGGCTCACGCTGGCAAAGGTGTTGGCCAGCGGTGCCGTAACCCGCGTCAGTTTCCACATCGGAGTGACGCTTCCGGTCGAGGTGATGTAGAAGTTGATGGTTTGCGAGATCAGATCAAGTGGATCGTAGACCTGCGGCGGTGTCTTGGGGGCGCGCATTGTTGGGCAGGTCTTCAGTTCACCTATGACGTCCTGAACCACATTCTCCAATTGGTCCATCTTGTCGTTCAAAATCTTCAACGCCGACGTTGAGGCCCCATCATTGGTGGCTCGATCGACCTCGATCTTCTCGCTGGAGACAATGGCAGCCTCGATGATCGCCTTGTTTCTGAGCTGTGTGACGTCCTTGACGCAAGCTGGGTAGCTGGCCGCAAGCACGTCCGTCACTGGCTTTACAATGTTGTTGATGTAGGTCTGCGCTTTGGTCTCCTGCTGCAAGGCGGCCTGCTTGTTGTCATCGATGGTGTGCTGTTGCTGCAATGTCGTGTCCGATGGCACCGCGAGGCCCTTCGCGCTCGAGTTCTCCTGGATTCTTTTGACATCCTCAGGGCTAAGCGCGACACTGCCGCTCGGTTTCTGACTTTTTAACCGATCGAATACCTGCTGAAGAGCTTTGTAGTCGGGCACCTGGCCGACAGGAGTGGCAGGTGGCGAACTGCCGCCAAATCCCGGGTGCGCACCGACCTTGAGTGTTCCAAACTTCACGGGCTCGAGAGCGCGATCGAACAAATCGTCAAGTTGAAGGTCGCTCTCCAGCAACAGCCCTTTTGGCGCCTGGCAGTAACCTTCGACAAGGCCGGCCCTCGACTTCTTGTCGAGTTCATCAGCCAGCTCCGAGAACGACATGAAGAATTCATAGTCCGTTGTCGAAACGGCCTCGGTCGTGATCCCGGCACCGAGGCCGAGACTGCGCGACTGCGACGTCGGGAGCGGCTCAATGAGGGTCGCACCGGGATTGAGCGAGCCGGTATCATCGACCGCCAACGTCATATGGACCTTGGCTCCCCATCCTTTGAGGAAAGAATAAGGGTTCGCATTGGGATGGCGCTTGTCCACCGGAAATTCTTGCATCTTGCGCGCAACGACCTTCCAAATGTCGCACTTGACCCGCCAAGCGACATCGTCAAGCGACACATTTGCCGCTCCATCCATCTTCGGAACGACCACGCAAGCTGCGACCAGACACGCCGGCACAACGAAACGAAAAAGCCGCATCAAACGGAACGGAGAGAACCTCGTCATATTAATCGCTCGAGAGATCGTGGGTTAAAAAGACGCCCATACCGGCCGGGCAATTCAACAAAAGAATTTCTAGTATCTTGGCCGTGCACGCCAAAAGAATGCTGCTGCGTCCGACGATGTGCCAGACACGCGCGTACACAATTGACCTAGTCCCCTGCAGGACGGAGAGTAATCAAACTTTGGCGGTTGTAAATATCAATTGTCTCTATCAGAGCGCCTTTTCACGATATCAATCGAAGAAGAGCTGTTCTGCACGCGGATCGCCGGGGAAACTCCATTTGGAGTTCTATGGTGATGGGACGTCGTGGTGATGAAGTTGGTACGTTCGGTACGAAAACAACGGCTGCTGTCTGAATGCGCAAAGTGCACCCGCAGCAAACAACAGGGGGGGCGGGTCCTAGACTAGGTAGGCAAAAACTTCCGTGGCGCCCAGACGACGTCAGTGTCTGAACGACACCAGCATGCTCGCGACTATAGGCCCACGGTTCGTGCTCTATTTTGGTGTCACCGGCAATAAAGGCCCTGATTACGTGGTGCGTCAGGCGTACCAATCCATCAAAGCTCAATACGGGGCAGCGATCGATCTCGGCATGGGCAAGCATAACAGCGTCAGGCAGTTCGCGAACGTTGTGGATATAGCGAGAGCGCAAGGCATAGCTATAGCTCACTCATCCCCTTTCTGATTTCGGCCAATATTTCCTCGAAGGTAGGTTCGCTCGCGTAATAGAGTGAACTGCTGCGCTCATAGGCGTCCGTGTACAACGCACGTGTTTCTGCTTCGCTTAAGCTGAAGGCGTCGTTCTCGGCAATGATCTGATTGTCGCTTTGGCGGAAACGCTTTCGCTTGTGCTCCCTGTATTCGGCGGGGCCGATGAAATCCTGAGCCCGCTCTTGCGCCGTCAACTGCAAGAGGTGTCGCGCGGCCAGAAATTCCTGCAAGGAAAGATGCAGGAAGCCGATGTTGCGCGGCGCTTTGTTAAACCAATGGCCCGGCCCGCTCCTCTGTGAACGAGAATATGGCCCGCGCGGCCGCCTGTGCAGCGTCTTGGTTGCCTGGTATTCGTCCGGCGACGACCGCGGATAACGCGCGCCGGCGGATCAGGCTGGTTGCAGAGTCGTGGCTGTTAGGTAGCCTTGTCCGACCAGCCCCCTCTCTTCAGATGCTCGACCTCCCAGGCGACCTGCTTGGCTTCTGTCCTGCATTTGTAGAGTTTCACGGGCGTACCATTGCGTCAGAGTGCACGTCGGCGGAGGGATGGTAGCACAAGGCGCCAGCAGGTACGCACCCGGCGTAGGTCGCCGGCTTGACTGAATTATTCGGGAGGCCAGCGCTTATGCAGTCAGGGACTTTCTTTGTACATGCGCTCGAGTTCGATCAGATTTTCGATATCAAAGTCGGTGAACGCCTGGACACCGTCCTCTCCGACGCCAAAGACCCAGATCGCGCCGTTCTCGATCTCCATTTCATTGGGGACGTCCCGCAGCCAGTCCTGATCTACGCCAAGACCTTTTCGAGCCGCCGATAAAGAGCGTATGAACGGCGGCTTTTGACGAGCTACAAAGGGTCCGAGTTGCGAGTTAGGCTGCTTTCCAGTAGGAAAACAGGGCTTCGAAAATAGTGGGTCTCGCGATGTAGCGGACCCCCGCTACCATGTGTTCCCGACGCGAGGCTTTTGAGTGGGTGGATATGAGCGGTATCGCTCTCCCGCTACCGAGCGCGGCAATCTGTCCGCCGATCTGCGATCTTCCACGATTGTTTAACTGCTGATGGCAGCGGCTGGAGAGCCCCGGCGCGAATTGCATCGGCAGAGCGGAGCAGATCGGAGGATTGGCCGCTTCCGGCGTTAGGCGAACTTCGAAGCTCGTTATTTCAGATCGCCCTTTAATGCCTTCAGGACCGCTTCATCGGCTTGCATTTGCGATACACGGCGTCGTCCGGGCCAGGACTGGACCCCCGGAAGTGCGCGCTCCAGGGTAATGAAATGCAAGACGAGCCAAATCAGGACTCGCCGCAACCGATGCGCAATTCGACCACCAAGGACGAAGAGGACCTGATGGTCGTCGGCGTCGAGCGGAAATAGAGCGGCAAAGCGTCCTACTGCGACCGCCTGCGCGAAAGTCGAATAGCTGAACGGTGGAATCTCCTCGCCGCGCGTCCGCGCAATCACCTGCTCCGCAGCGTAGACCCCCGAAACCGCCGCCGTGAGCGCTGATGGCCGGTAAGGCGCTCCCGTTGTCGGCGCCACCGGGCGGGCGCTATCGCCAGCCGCGACAATAAAGGGATGCGAGATGGAGCGGAGGTCGGCACCAACTAAGGTACGATCGCGTTCGTCGCAGGAGATACCGGCTTGTTGTGCAATGGCCGGAGCACGCATGCCGGCCGCCCATACGCAGTAATCGAATGGAAGGAGGCGTCCGCCGTCCGTCATGGCTCCATCCCGGCGAACTTCCACGACACGCTCGTCGTCGATCAGTTGGACGCCGAGCCTGGCGAGGTCGCGGCGCAGAACGCGTTGGACCCGACCGTTCTGAAAATCGCCGGTTGCTGGCGGCGAGCCTGAATGCGCGGCTTGGCACGCGCCGCGCCATCATCGTTCAGATAGCGATGACGGTCGTGCTGCTGACCATGGTGCTCGGCACGACGCCGGACAGGATGATCTTCTTCTGGCCGCATGACCCCGGCGCACAGCCGCTGTGGAGCGGACCGGTTTTTCGAACCCTGCCCGAGGTCGCCTTCATGCTGCTGTCGGGATTGATGACGGCGTTCGCGATGGCCTCGATCGCGTCGGGGCGGGCCATGATCGTGCAGATCGTGCCGCCGATGCGCGTCGGCGCCTATTTCGGGCTGTTCGGCCTGACCGCCAGCACGACGGTCTGGATCGCTCCGATGCCGGTCGGCATCCTGACGGCGCGCTTTCAATCGCAGGCTGTCGGTCTCGTCCCGATCGCCGTGCTGTTGACCCTCGGCGCGATCGGCATGAACTTCGTCAGGGGTGGCGACCGGCTCGAAGAGTGAACCTGGGTTGGAGGAGCGCGTGAGCAACTGGATCGAGCACGCCGTCTGGTGGCATGTGTATCCGCTCGGCTTCGTCGGCGCTGAACGGGAGGCCGGCGCGTGTGCCGGCGTCGCGCATCGTCTTGAGCACCTCGTCCGGTGGCTCGATTACGCCGTGGAACTCGGGGTATCCGGTATCCTGCTGGGGCCGATCTTTGCCTCATCGACCCATGGCTACGATACGATCGATCATTTCCTGATCGACAGGCGGCTTGGGGACGATGCGGACTTCGATGCATTCGTCGAAGCGGCCCGGCGCCGTGGCCTGCGCATCATCCTTGATGGCGTGTTCAACCATGTCGGCCGTGATTCGCCGCACTTCCTGCGCGCCATCACCGGCGGTCCGCGATCATCGGATGCGTCGTGGTTCCACCTGACCTGGCCGCCGGACGGCAAGGAGCCTGATTGCGCGGTCTTCGAAGGTCACCACCAGCTTGTGACACTCAACCATCACGAGCCCGCGGTCGTCGACTATGTCATCCGGGTGATGAATCACTGGCTAGATCGCGGCGCCGATGGCTGGCGCCTCGACGCGGCCTATGCCGTGCCGCGGCAATTCTGGCAGCGCGTCCTGCCTGCGGTTCGCGCGCAGCATCCCGACGCATACGTCTTCGGCGAGGTGATCCACGGCGACTATGCCGGCTTCGTCGACGAGACCGGCGTGGATGCCGTCACGCAATACGAGCTTTGGAAGGCGATCTGGAGCGCCCTGAACGATCGCAACTTGCATGAGCTCGCATGGGCCCTCGCGCGGCACAATGCGATGATCGATCGGTTCGTGCCGCAGACATTCATCGGCAATCACGACGTCACGCGGATCGCGAGTCAGCTCCTGGACGAACGGCATATCCCGCACGCGCTGGTCATTCTCATGACCTGCGGCGGCACGCCCTCGATCTATGCGGGCGATGAACAGGCGTTCCGTGGAATCAAGGAGCGCCGCGCAGGAGGCGACGACGCGATCCGTCCGGCCTTTCCGGTGGCACCAGCTGAACTGGCATCGTTCGGCTGGCGGGTCTACCGGCTACATCAGGAACTGATCGGACTGCGGCGGAGGCATCCATGGCTGCATCGGGCCAAGTCCCGGATGATCGAGCTCCGCAATACGGACCTTGTCTTCGAGGCCTTCGACAACGGCAATCGGCTATGGGTTGCGCTGAACCTGGCCGATGCAGCGGTGGCACGTACCATCGACGCCGCCGTCGACAGGCTCGCGGGATCAGTTGCGCTGCGCAGGGCAGGCGCAAAGACCGCGCTCACGCTGCCACCGCACGGGTGGGCTATCCTGGGCTAGGCGCCGAGCGCCATTGGGGGGGCCTCGACGTCTTCGCCCTTTCAGTGACTGTCGTCTCGCTGTCACAAGCTGACGCTACCTAGCTCGCCGAATCCTGTCCTTGGATTCCGCGAAAGATGGCAATGGTGTTGCGTTTCCCGCAGGCGGGGCGGGCGCTTCGTTTCTGGGGGATGCGAACGGTGATCGGCTTAGCGGCGCTGGTCGCTGCCGGTACTCCGCAGGTGGCATTGACGGCTGAAGCGGTCGTCGAATTCGATATTCCGTCCCAGCCGCTCGATACCGCGCTCAGCACATACGGCGCGATCACGCGCATTCAGCTTTTGTTCGATCCCGGTCTCACCGACGGACGGCGCGTCAACCGGCTGAGGGGAGTCTTCACGCCCGAGGCTGCACTCCAGCAATTGCTTTCGGGCACCGGTCTTGCTGCGCGCATGATCGGCGAGCAGGGCTTTACTCTCGTGGCGGATGAGCCACCGGCCGGCGCCGCCGAGGTTTCGCCATCGGTGCGTCGTTTCAACACGTTTTCGGCATCGGTGCAGGGTGCGCTGCGCGCCGCATTGTGTCGTGATCGGGAGACCGAGCCAGGATCATATCGCATGCTGGCGCAGCTGTGGATCGGACCGTCAGGCACGACGGATCGCGTGGAATTGGTGACCTCGTCCGGTGACGATCGTCGCGATGCCCTGCTGCTGGCGAGTATTCGCGGGTTGGCGATCGGAGCATCGCCGCCCGGCGATCTCCCGCAGCCGGTCACCTTGCTGGTGACGCCTCGAGGAAAAACGGCGGGATACTGTTCGCAGCCATCGCCGTCCGGCCGCGGGCGCGAGACCCGGAGATGAGCGAGCTGTTCCTGGCGCTGCGCCGGCTTCTGGTCGACGACTATCACGGCTTGAAGGAACGGCTTGGCCGGCGCTTCGGTTCGTTCGATTTCGCGACCGAGGTTCTCCATGAGGTATGGCTGCGGCTTCAGCGTGCCGACGCCGGTACGGCCGCAACCGTGGTCAAGAATCCAAGGTCCTATCTTTACCGCGTCGCGCTTAATATCGCCGCCGACCGCCGGCGCTCGGATCGCTCGCGGCTCGCGGCGGCCGATGTCGAGGCCATTCATCAGCGGGCGCAGGATGATCTCGATCCGGCGCGCATCACCGAAGCGCGGCTCGAACTCGCCGCCCTTGCGCAAGCCATCAATGCCATGCCGGAGCGCCGGCGCGCGATTTTCGTCGCCGCACGCCTGGAGGGCCTGCCATACAAGATGATTGCCGCCCGCCTGGGCGTCACGGTGCGGGTGGTCGATCGCGAGTTGGCCATCGCGCTCGAGCATCTCGGCAAGATCTGGGAAAAAGCAAATGCCGCGGGAGGAACCGGCGGCCAGGGACCGTCTAGGACATGAGGCCATTGTTTTGAGACGGATTGAACCATGACGACGCCTGACCGAGATCCGGCAGAGCTGCGGACGGAAGCGCTCGACTGGCTGCGCCGGTTGAACAGTGGCGAGGCCACGTCCGCCGACGCGGAGGCGCTTGATCGGTGGAAGACCAGCAGCCCGGCGCATGCCGCGGAATTCGCCAAGGCAGCCCTGTTCTGGAATGTTCTCGGCGATGCCGCCCGCAAGGCCGAGGCCGACCGGGCCGCTTCAGTGTCAGCGTTGCATTCAGAGCGGCAATTCGCCCGGCGCGGCTTTCTGGTCGGCGGAGCGGCGCTTGCCGCATCGGCCGCGGGCGCACTGGTGCTCCGGCCGCCACTCGAATTGTGGCCATCTGTCGCAGAGCTCGCTGCCGATTACAGGACCAGGACAGGCGAGCGGCGGCAGATCGAGATTGAGAAGCTCGCCGCGATCGAGCTCAACACGCGTACCAGCCTTGATCGACAGGCGCTCGCTGACGGCGGCGTCCGGGTCGAACTGATCGCCGGAGAAGCCGCCGTGTCCACCCATGGCGGCGCGGATCGTGAACTGGTGATGATCGCCGGCAACGGCCGTGTCGCTTCGCGCGAGGCATCGTTCAACATTCGCAAGGACGGCGCTTCGGTGGGCGTCAGTTGCGTTGGCGGGACGGTGACGGTGAGCTGCCAGGGCAAGGAGATTGCGATCCGAGCGGGACAGCATGTCGCCTACGGGCCGCAGGGTGCAGGAGACGTCACGTCCATCGACCCCGACACGGTCGTTGCCTGGCAGCATGGCCTGCTGGTGTTCCGGCGCGTTCCCCTGGCCCAGGTGATTGACGAGGTCAATCGCTATCGGTCCGGTCGCGTGATCCTGCTCGATACGATGCTCGGTCGACGCCAGGTGGTCGCAAATTTCCGCATCGATCGGATCGAGGACGTCGTCGATTTCATATCGAAGGCGATGGGGATCCGGATCCGATCGCTACCGGGTGGTGTCGTGCTGGTCGGCTGAAATCCCGGCGCGAATTTTCACATCATTGTCGCACAAAAAATATTCGCACCGGGCCGGTAGATTCCATGATCGGCATCCGTCTTCGCGGTGGATCGGAAAAATCGATATCGCCGAGAGGACCAGGAATGCCCCATCGTCAATCCGCCCGGAGCCGTGCGCGCCGCAGGTCCGTCACGGTGTCCTCGCGCTCGATTTTCGTCGGGCAGGGACAGAGGCGCGCATTGCTGGCCGGAACCAGCGTGCTTGCATTGATGCTGGCCGGCATTGGCGGTGCGGCGGCACGGCCGTTTGGCAGCGGCGCCGGCGGCGGCGCGATGTCGGCACCGGCCATCGCCAGCGATGCCGCGACTGCTGCGGCCCAGCAGGCGACTGAGGCTGCAAAGCAGAGTCAGGGCGCGCTGACACGGGCGACGCAGGCGATCCAGGCCTTGCAGGCCGCACAGGCGGCTGCCCGTGGTGCCGCGGCTTCTGTGCAGCGCTCGAGCTCGCTGCCCCAGGTGGTGGTACCAAACGGGCTTGCGGCGGGCGGGCTTCAGGTCGCGCCGGGGGCGGTGCCGGGCTCCAGCCTGTGGAAGGGCGCTGATCTGCCGGTTCAGTCGGCAAGCGGCGGCCAGACCACGGTCACCATCAATCAAACCGCACCGCAGGCCCTCCTGAACTGGCAGACCTTCAACGTCGGCAGTCAGACCACCGTCAACTTCAACCAGCAGGCCAATAGCTGGACCGCGTTCAACCGCGTGGTCGGCAATGCCGGACCAAGCCAGATCCTCGGGCGCGTCAACGCGCCGGGACAGGTGCTCGTCATCAATCAGAGCGGCATCATCTTCGGCGGCGCAAGCCAGATCAATGTCGGCTCAATGGTCGCATCGACCGCAGGGATCACCGATCAGAAATTCCTCGCCAACGGAATCTATTCGACCCAGAGTGGTTCGAACTATCTGCCGAGCTTCAGTGGCGCCGGCGGCAAGATCGTGGTGGAAGCCGGTGCATTGATCACCACCAGCGCGCCGACCTCGGTCACATCGGGCGGCGGCTTCGTGGCGCTGCTTGGCAGCGCGGTCGATAACGCCGGATCGATCACGACGCCGAAAGGCCAGGCGCTGCTGGCGGCGGGTGATGACTTCATCCTGCGGCCCGGTCTCGGCACCACCGCCAACCAGGTCTCCACCACCCGCGGCAGCGAAGTGGCGCCGATCATCCGTGCAGGAAGCGCAAGTGGTGCGGTCGGCAATACCGGGCTGATTCTCGCCCAGCAGGGCGACATCACGCTCGCCGGGCATGCGATCACCCAGAACGGCGTTCTGGTGTCGACCACCTCGGTCAATCAGCGCGGCACGATCCATTTGTTGAACTCCACCTCGGATGCCGGCGGTACAGTGACGCTCGCCGCGGGCAGCCTCACCACGATCCTGCCCGAGCTCGACTCCGCGGAGACTGCGCTCAACTCGCAGCGTGACGCGCTGATTGCCGACTCGGCGACGCAAAACGCGGTCCGCGCCACACAGAATCTCGGCCAGTTCGACAACCTGTCCCGCCTTGCGGATCGTGAGGATCGGTCTCGGGTCGAGATCGTGACCGGCGGCCTGGTCGATTTCCAGAACGGGTCGCTGACGCTGGCGCCTGGCGGTCAGGTGGCGGTCTCGGCCGGCAAGCGGGTGTTCGCCGAGACCGGCGCCGTCATCGATGTGTCGGGTGTCCGCGACGTGCTGCTTCCGATGTCGGCCAACGCCATCAAGGTCAACATCCAGGGCAACGAGCTGCGTGACTCGCCGCAGAACCGCGACGGCGGGGCGCTGATCAACAAGAATGTCTGGATCGATGCCCGTGATCTCACCTTGGTGCCCGCCGGCACCGGCGGCTACGCATCCGATCGCTACTATACCGCAGGCGGTCTGCTCGAAGTCGGTGGCTATCTCAACAACTCCGGCCACAAGATCGGCGAGTGGGCCGCGGTCGGCGGTGACGTCACACTGTCCGCACCGGAGGTGGTTGCCCAGCAGGGGTCGATCTTCAATGTATCCGGTGGGTCGGTGCAGTACCAGGGCGGATACCTGCCGCAGACCTATCTGCTCGGCCGTGACGGCCGCAGCTACAACATCAACGACGCGCCGTCCGACCTGACCTATGCGACGGTTGCGAGCGGCTTCGTGGTCAATCACAAGCACTGGAACGTCGTCGAGGTCTATCTCAGCCCGTTCGGCAGATCGAACATGCGCTGGGAGGATGGCTACACGATCGGCCGGGACGCCGGCCGCCTGACCTTGTCAACGCCGACCTCGGTATTCGAGGGCGCTATTCTTGCCGACGTGGTCGATGGGCAACGGCAAATTGCCGCGCGTCCTGCCAACGTCACCGATGGCTACAAGTTGACGCAGAACACGGCGCCGCTGGCCGGTGCGCTGCAGCTCGGACTCTATGACGCGCGCGGGCTGGTCAACGCGGCCACGACGGACGTCAAGTTCGGCAACTTAGCGTCGATCTCGGCAGGGCTCGATCCGGCCGCAGCGATTCCGCTCGATCGGGTCAATACCGGCTGGTTCGATGCCGCGACGATCAACGCGTCCGGACTGGGCGGGCTGAGCGTCGCCGCGAAACGCTCGATCTCGACCGAAGCACCGCTGACCTTTGCGCGCGGTGCGCAGGTCGAGCTCATCGCACCTGTCGTCGATATCAAGGCCGATGTCACCGCGCGCTCCGGCAGCGTCAGCGTGACCAATATTCTCAGGCCGGATGCAGCCGCACTGACGCCGATCGTCCTGACGACGCCCGACGGGCTCGCCCAGTTGAACCTGCATGCCGGCGCGACCATCGATGTGCGCGGATTGTGGACCAACGCGCTCAGTTCGCCGGACGATCTCTCCGGGCTCGCTTTCGTCAACGGAGGCAGTGTCAGCTTCAATTCGACGCAGGGCGTCACGCTGGCAAGCGGCAGCAGCATCGACGTGTCGTCCGGCGCCGCGGTTCCGCTGAACGGCAAGACGCGAGGCGGCAAGGGCGGCGATGTCACCCTGGTTGCGGACGATCGTTCGGTTGGCGGTCCCACCGCGGGTGGACGGCTGGTCCTCGACGGGCAGATCGACGGCTACGGGGTGAACGGTGGCGGCAAGCTCGTGATCGGCAGCGGCCCGGCGATCGTGATCGGGGGCAAGGCCCTGGCGACCGATGGCGTGCTGGGGGCCGGCGAGAAGGCGCCGGTCCCGCTGCTGCTCGCGGAACAGATCATCATCCCGGCCGGCGGACGCGTTCCGTTCGATTACAACGAGACCATTACCAGTCTCGCACCAGGAGACTTCGCCGCGGTCGCCGTGAAGATGAACGCGAGCAGGGAAAACCCGCTGACGGTGGGGCCGAGCGGCTGGACCGTTCCGGCCGGTACGATCTATTACGATGTCAATTATATGCCCTATGCCGGTGGCACGCGTATCGCGCCGGGCACCAGGATATTTCCCGGAGACCAGGCCAAGCTCCCGGCGGGCTTCACCTTCACGGCCGGCGAGTTTCCGAACGGCATCCCGCTTGCGGCGACCCAAATCACCTTCGCAGCCGGCGACATTGCGCCGGTTCAGCTGCGCTTCGCCGTCGGCACGACGATCCCGGCCGGCACCGTCGCCTCTCGCGCCTTTGCGGTCGCCGCGCTGACCGAGCTCGGCACCGGTCTCTTCCAGACCGGATTCTCGAGCTACGACATCAATGGTCATCAGGGGCTTCTGGTGGTCGATCACGCCGCGATCGATGTCACCGTGCCGGTGTATCGCTTCGGCACGGCGGCCTTCACGGCGCCAACGGGGTCCGATCCGACTTCGGCCCTGCAGCTCTGGCTTCCGCCGGTCAACCTGGAGGACCCGGTCAACGGCCGCATGACGCGCCGCGCCGGCGCCGACCTCGTGCTGCAGTCGAACCTCGATCAGTCGAGAGGCATGATCGCGATTGGCACCAACGCGACCATCACGGTTGATCCCGGACATGCGATCGCCTTGCGAAGCCCGGGCCAGATCAATATCGACGGCCGCCTGACCGCTGCCGGCGGCCGGATCGATGTCCTTCAGAACGGCAGTCCCGGTGATCCCTATATCGGGGCGCGATCGATCTGGCTCGCCGACAATGCCGTGCTCGACGTCGCGGGGCAAAGCGCCGTGGCGATCGATCGCTCCGGTCGGCGCTATGGCTTCGCGGACGCCGGTGGCAGCATCACGCTCGGCGACGACAGCGAGGCTCCCGGCGCGGTCGCACCGGCCGGCAACGGCTTTGTCATCCTGCGGCCCGGCGCGCGTCTCGACGCCTCCGGCGCCAGTGCGGTCATCGATGTGGTCGATGCCGGGTCCGGTTCGAACTCCGTGCATCCGGTCACGCTCGCAGGCGCAGGCGGCAGCATCGCCATCAGTGCGTTGAGCGGCTTCTATCTTGATGGCACCATGACGGCACGCGCCGGCGGCGAAGGTGCTGCCGGCGGCACGCTGTCGCTGGCCCTGGTGACCCCGAGCTACGCCAATCCGCTCGGTCGGCCGGCTCCGAACGAGGTGCGCAAGTTCCGTATCCTGGAGGTCGCGGAGCAGGCGGGCGCAAGCGGCCTAGCGCCGGATCTGGTGTGGGGTGCGCGTGACCCGGCCCTGCAGTTCGGGCACGGCCGTATCGGCGCCGACCAGGTCGCGGACGGCGGCTTCGCCAACCTTCGCCTCTACTCGGAGACCATCGCATTCGACTGCGACGTCCAGCTCGCGTTGCCGCAGAGCCTCAGGATTTACGGCAATCTCGTCGCCAAGGGAGGCAACGAACGGATCGGCCTCGCCGCGCCCTACGTCTCATTCGGAAGCGTCTCGTTCTCGCCGGGCGAAGGGGCGTTCGAGCCCCGTCCGGGCAGCGTCACCGGCGACAGGCAACCCGGCTTCGGTACGGTGCCGAGCACTCAGCCGGCCAAGACGGGCACCGCGCAGCTGACGGTGAATGCCGATCTCGTCGATCTCGCCGGCTCTTTCGAGCCGCTCAACAGGGCGCTCACGCAGGCGGACGGCTCGACACCGGTGCTGACCAGCATCGCCGGCATCGATCAGGTCCGCGTGGTGAGCCGAGGCGACATCCGGGTCACCGGCAACACCTACGGCTCCCGTACGCTCGAGCTCGACGCCGCGCAGATCTATCCGG
Organism: Bradyrhizobium mercantei; assembly: GCF_001982635.1. GTDB lineage: Bacteria > Pseudomonadota > Alphaproteobacteria > Rhizobiales > Xanthobacteraceae > Bradyrhizobium > Bradyrhizobium mercantei. The sequence goes on from NZ_MKFI01000010.1 coordinate 63,580, forward strand.
TCAGCAATGCCAAGGTGTTCCTCGCGGCGAGCGAGCTCGTGCGGTTCGGCCGCACCACGTCAGATGCGCCGGCGCTGCCGTTCTCGGTGTTCAGCCGGCTCACGGTCTACGGCAAGACGATCGAGCAGGGCGGCATCGTGCGTGCGCCGCTCGGAACGATTGTTCTCGGCGGCCCGGCATTGGACGCAAAGAAGCTGGTCGGCGTCGAGCAGCTCGACCTGCTGCCCGGCAGCATCACGTCGGTGAGCGCCGCGGGGCTCGCGATGCCGTATGGCGGCACCGTCGACGGCATCGTCTACAATTACAACGGAACCGCAGTGACGCAGGCGCTGAATGGCGTCGACGGGTATGGCCAGGTCGTGGGTGGCATCAGCCTGTCTGGCCCCGCGGTGACGGTGGCCAGCGGTGCGCTGCTCGATCTCTCCGGCGGCGGTCAGCTGCTCGGCGCCGGCTTCATCAGCGGCCGTGGCGGCTCGGTCGATGCGCTGCTCAATCCGCTCGCCGCAGCCAATCCGGGCAACAGCTACAGTAGCTCCAAGAACCAGGTATATGCGATCGTTCCGAGCGCGAGCGCGGACTATGCGCCGATCGTGCCGGCAAGCCAGGGGGCGGCGCCTTCCATCGGACAGCGCATTACAATCGGAGGCGGGGTGCCCGGCCTTGCGGCGGGGACATACACGCTGATGCCGGCCTCGTATGCGCTGCTGCCCGGCGCATTCCGCGTCGAGCTCGGCGCGTCGACCCAGCCCGGAGGCAGCGCGGTCGCGTTGCCGAACGGCTCCTATGTGACGACGGCCTATGGCAGCGTCGCCAACACCTCGATCCATGGCAGCCAGCCCAATCTGGCCGTGATCACGCCGGGCGCCACGGTGCGCAGCTATTCGCAGTACAACGAGCAGGACTATACGAGCTTCATGCTGGCAACCGCCGCGCGCACCGGACAGCCGCGGCCGAGCCTGCCTGCCGATGCCGCCACGCTGCAGCTTATTCTGGCGGCGCAACCGTCGGGCGGCAGCCCATCGTTTTCGTTTGCTGGGCAGGCATTGTTCACGCCGGGCAGCGGCGGCTATGGCGGCACAGTCAGCGTCGACACCGATCAATTTTCGCGTCTGGAGATTCTCGGCGCCAACTCGACGCCGACAGCCGGCTTCGCCTCGCTGCGCGCGGCCGATCTCGATGCGATCGGCGCCGCCAGGATTTCGCTCGGCGGCGGCCAGCGGCTCTATCTCGACCTTGGCTACGTGGGGACCTACGGTTTCGCCACCACGGTGCTGGTGCGCGGCGACGCGGTCCTGCACGCCCCTGAGGTGTTCATCACGGCCGGCGCCGGCGGCATTCGGATCGAGGACGGCGCTCGCATCGACACCATCGGCGCCGGTGCTGCGACGGTGATGCCGTCGAGCGACGGCTTCGCCTATAGCGTCGGCCAGAACAGCATCGTCGTCTCGAATGGCTGGGTCGACATGCCGCAGTTTGCGACCGGTGGTGATGTTGCCGGCGGCATCACGGTCGGCGCCGCTACCATCGCGACGGAAGGCACGCTTGCCTTCGGCGTCCAGAAGGGAACACTGGCGATCGCCGACGGCATGCGCTACGGCGCGCGCTATCTCTCGCTCGCGATGCCGAACGTGAACATCGGCGATGCGGCGGCGATCGCAGCGGCACGCGCCGCCGGCGTGTTGCCCGACGGGCTCGTGCTGAACCAGAACGTGTTCGGACGTCTGCTCGCCGGCAACGCCGTGACCGGCGCTCCCAAGCTGGAGAGCCTGATCCTTTCCGCGCAGTCTTCGATCAATTTCTACGGCTCGCTCAATCTGTCGACGATCGACCCTGTGACCGGCCAGTCCAGCCTGCGTTCGCTGGTGCTCAACACGCCGGCGATCTATGGACTCGGCACCGCCGGTGACGCCGCGACGCTGACCACCGGACAACTTGTCTGGAACGGCATTAATGACGGTGCCGTGCGCGCCGGTAGAAACGGGCCGCAGAGTGTGCCGCCGGGTGCGGTCATCGCGGGTGGCGCCGGCACCGGCCATGGCACGCTCAACATCGTCGCCGATGAGGTCGTGTTCGGTTATCTCAGCAAATCCAGGCCGGACACCCAGGTGACGCTGGACCGCCTGGCGCTCGGCTTCTCAACAGTCAATGTCACGGCGCAGAGCCGGATCACCGCGAACAACGGCAACTCATTGTCGGTCTATGAGAGCCAGGGCGCCTATCAGACCGGCGTGGGGTACAGCTACAGCGGCGGCAACCTCAATCTGATCACGCCGGTGCTCACCGGCGATTCCGGTTCCGTCAATCGCATCACCGCCGGCGGTGCGCTCAACGTGACCGGCACCGGCGCTGCGGCGGCAACGAGCGCGGCGGCGTTCGGCGCCGAGATCGGCCTGACCGGCGGCACCGTCGCGATATCGAGCGCCGTCGTGCTGCCGAGCGGCAAGCTGACGGTCTCTGCCGATGGCGACATCGTCTTGAGTGACGCTGCGCGGATCGATGTCGCGGGGCGTACCGTCGGCCTGCTCGACGCGGTGCGCTACAGCTGGGGCGGCGACGTGACGCTCGAAAGCACCCACGGCAACATCACGCAGGCGGCCGGATCCGTCATCGACGTCTCGGCGGTCAACAACCGCGCCGGATCCTTGTCGGTGACCGCACTCGACGCCGCGGCCGGACATGTGGTGCTGGCCGGTTCGCTCCGTGGCAGCACCTCGGGGCATTATGACGCCGGCGGCACGATGGTGCCGTTCCTCGCCGGCAGCATCGACGTACGCGCGCAGACCATCGACGATTTCACCGGGCTGAACCAGCGGCTCACGGCCGCCGGCGTGACCGGCGCGCGCAACTTCCAGATCAAGCAGGGCGATCTCGCCATCGGCGACGAACTGGTGGCGAACAGCATCAGCTTGTCGGTCGACGGCGGCCGCCTGACCGTCAATGGCCGGATCGACGCCAGCGGTGAGCGGGTCGGCACCATCAGGCTTGCGGCGCGCGACGGCTTGACGCTCGGCGCTGGCTCCGTTCTCGATGCACATGGCACGGTGCTTCGCGTCGACAGCTACGGCCAGCCGATTGATGCGCCGAACCGGGCCGTGGTCGAATTGACCACGACACAGGGCCGGCTCAGCCTGACGCCGGGCGCGCGGATCGACGTGCGCTCGGCGGACAATGTCGCGCGCGGCACGATAGAGCTGAGCGCCCCGCGGCTCGGTGGCGCGGGTGGCAGCGGCGACGGCGCCAATGACGTGGCGATCGATGCGGCAGGTCCGGTGACGATCGCGGGCGCGCGCAGCATCGCGGTCAATGGCTTCCGCACCTACCGGCCGGCCGACGGCATCATCAACCAGGATTTGATGGATACCGTGCATACGTCCAGCACCGCGTTCATCACCGCGGCGCTGGCGAATACTGACCTGCAGAATCGTCTCGGCGGCCTGCGTGCCTATGCCGATGCATTCCATCTGCGCCCTGGCGTGGAGATCACGAGCGCGACGCCGGACGGCGACCTGACGATATCAGGCGATATCGACCTGTCGCGCTATCGCTACGACAGCCTCAACCCGAACACCGCGAAGACCGGCATCGACGGCTCCGGCGAGCCCGGCCGCCTGGTGATCCGCGCCGGCGGCAACCTGAATGTGTTCGGCAATGTCAGCGACGGCTTCGGCGCGGCGCCGCTGCCGCTCGCCGTCGACGGCCAGACGACGCCGGAGGTCGCGCGGCTTCTGGTCAAGGGCACCCAGCCGAACGCAAGTGACGTCGTGATTCCGCGCGCCGGCGTGGTGATCGCCGACGGCACCCTGTTCCCAAGCGCCGGCGTGCTGAACTACGACCTGCCGGTGCAGGCATTCACGTTGGCGGCGAACATGGTCCTTCCCGCCAACGCTCCGCTGCAAAGCGCGCTGACACTGCCTGCCGGCACGGTGCTGCGCGCGGATGTGCTCGATGCCTCCGGCGCAGTGATTTATACGCGCGGCACGCTGCTGCGGCAGGATACCATGCTGCCCGCCGGTACGATCCTTGGCGCCGGCACCCGGTTTGCTTCGGACATCGCCGTCGGTCCGATGGTCTGGCCGAAGAATGTGCCGCTGCCGGCCAGAATGACGCTCAACGGTGCGCTCACGCTGCCGGTTGGCGCCATCATCCCGGCGGCGACGGTCGTCAAGTTGCCCGATGATGCGAGCTTCGTGAAACTGCGTGACGATCCGACCCCGAGCGGGATCTGGGCCGCAGCGCCAATGCTGCCCGAGGGATCGCAATCATGGTCGTTGCGCCTCGTCGCCGGCGCCGACGTGACTGCCGCCGACAGCCGCGCATTGCGGCCGCGCAGCGCCAAGGCGGGAAGCCTGGTGCTCGCCGATTCTTCGGTCATGGCCGTCATTTCGACCCAGCCCGCAGGCTGGGTCTGGTCGGATACGGGCGACGGCACCAATCCATTCGGCACGCCGGGGCAGGCGGGTGATCCCGACATCTGCTCCATCCTTCCCGACTACTGCGTGTGGAATCCCGGCGGCGTTACCGCCCAGACGCAGTTCCTGGTGCCGAGCGTGGTGCGCACGGGGACCGGCGATCTCGAACTGCTGAGCGGCTCCGACCTGAAGGTCCGCACATCGTTCGGCATCTACACGGCCGGCACACAGTCGCCGGCAATCCTGGCGGCGGATGGCTCGAATCCATACGACCTGCCGCGCGGCCGGCCGTTGGGCACACCTGTCCTCGGAAACACCGGCGCCTCGTATGAGGGACTGGTCAACGGCCAGGCCAGCAGTGTCTATCACGCCTGGTATCCCGAAGGCGGCGGCAATCTGCTGGTGGCGGCGCAGGGCAATTTGACCGGCATGTCGAGCAACCCGATGGGTGTGCAGGACGGCAATCCCGGCAACTGGCTCTGGCGTCAGGGCGGCAACATCAGCGGCCAGCAGACCGCGTGGTGGATCAATTTCGGCACCGTCGCACTTCCGCAGCCGCGCGATCCGGATAACACCCCGCTGGCCCTTGTCGGCTTCACCGGCTTCGGCACGCTTGGCGGCGGCAACGTCACCGTGCAGGCCGACGGCGATGCCGGCGTTCTGGCGACGCAGAGCAGCACCAACAATGTCACGAGCTCGACTGCGCTGAACATCACGGTCGGCTCGACCGGGCGCATCACGCCGAACGGGCAGCTGATCCTGACCGGTGGCGGCGACATGCAGGTCAAAATCGGAGGTCGGCTCAACCCGCTGGAGCCGACGCTGATCACCACGAAGGTCACGAGTGAAACCAGCGGTGTGCTGACCAACCTGCGCGGCCTGATCGATCTGCAGGCGGGCACGATTGGTGGCGTCAGCCTGACGTATGGCGCGAAGCTTGCCGCCGATCCGCGCTGGCCGGATCCGTCGACCGCCAACAAGGGCATCGGCTTCGGCGGCCCGCTGGTGATCCCGGGCGATGCCGTGGTCGATTTGTCGGCGCGAGGCGATCTGGTGCTGGCCGGCGCGGCCGATCCGGGGCGGGTGACGCAGCAGAACACCACGAGCTATTCGGTCAACGGTGTTGCGCACGATGGCGGTGGCACCACCTGGTTCACGCTGTGGCGTAACGAGACAGCGATCAACCTGGCTTCCGCCGGCGGCAATCTCGTTCCGACAACGCAGAACATCCTTTCGGCCGGCACCATTGATGCGGCCACCGATCGAGCCTTCATCTATCCACCGACGCTGACCGCGCTCGCCGCCAGCGGCAGCATCTACTATGGCGGCTACGACACTGTGCCGACCATCCCGCCGCCTCCGCTCACGCTGGCGCCGTCGCCGATCGGACAGCTCGAACTGCTGGCCGGCCGCTCGATCTATGCCAACGGCTATGCGATCAACATTTCGGGTGCCGATCTGAGCGGGCTGCGGGCCGCGACATCGTCGGTCTCGGCACGCCGGTCGGTACGTCAGAGACGGAAGCCAATGCAACACGGACCAGCAACCTGATTTTCCACACCGGCGACAACGATATCTCGATGATCTCGGCCGGGCGCGACATCGTCTACGCCAACCAGCAGATCGCAGGTCCTGGCACGCTGATGATGACGGCGGGGCGCAACATCTACCAGGCAGACCAGGCTGCGGTGACGAGCCTCGGCTCGGTGGTCTCGGGTGATCTCCGCTCGGGTGCCTCGGTGCTGATGATGGCCGGTGCGGACGCGGCAGATTACAGCGCGCTGCTGCGCTACCTCGATCCGGCCAATCTGGCGGCGGCAAAGGTGCCGCTCGCCGACCAACCCGGCAAGGTGGTGAAGACCTACGAGAAGGAGCTGGCCGACTGGCTCTCGCAGCGCGACGGCTTCAAGGGATCGGATGCGGAGGCGCGCGAGCGGTTCGCATCGTTGCCACCGGAGCAGCAAGCGGTGTTCCTGCGGCAGGTCTACTATGACGAGCTGCGCGACAGCGGCCGCGAATACAACGACACCAACGGTCCGCGCGCAGGCTCGTATCTGCGCGGCCGGCAGGCGATCGCCGCATTGTTCCCGGATCGTGATGCCTCCGGTACGCCGATCGCGTATCAGGGCGATATCACGATGTTCGGCGGCGCCGGCGTCCGGACCATCGCCGGCGGCGGCATTCAGTTGCTTGCACCCGGCGGCCGAATCCTGCTCGGCGTCGAGGGCGTCGTGCCGCCCGCCTCGGCGGGCCTGATCACCCAAGGCGAGGGCGATATCGAGACCTATTCGAAGGGCAGCCTGTTGCTCGGGCTGTCGCGCATCATGACGACCTTCGGCGGCAACATCGTCGCGTGGTCGGCGGAGGGCGACATCAACGCCGGCCGCGGCTCCAAGACGACACAGGTCTATACGCCGCCGAAGCGCATCTATGACAGCTATGGACAGGTGACGTTGTCGCCCAGCGTCCCCACCACGGGCGCGGGTATCGCAACGCTCAATCCGATCCCCGAGGTGCCGCCCGGCAACGTCGACCTGATCGCGCCGCTCGGCACCATCGATGCGGGCGAGGCCGGCATCCGCGTCTCGGGCAACGTCAACCTCGCGGCGCTGCAAGTCGTCAATGCCGCGAACATTCAGGTTCAGGGCACATCGAGCGGCATTCCGACGGTGCAAGGACCGCCGGTCGGCGCGCTGACCGCGGCATCGAATACGACGGCGGCCTCGCAGCAGGCCGCCGCGCCGCCGCCATCGAACAACAACCAGCCTTCGGTGATCATCGTCGAGGTGCTCGGTTATGGCGGTGGCTCCGGTGAGGGCGATCCGTCATCGAACGACAGGCGGCGGGAGCCTCCGGCGGACAAGCAGAGCTACAACCCGAACGATGCCGTCAGGGTGGTTGGCTACGGCCCGCTCACTGGGGCTGACGCGATGGGGCTTACCGAAGAGGAAAAGCGCAGGCTCCTTTCGCGGTGAAGCCGCCGGAGCACTGCGGTCGGATGCTGCAGGAGAGACTAACCCTTGGGGCAAGCTGACCTGCTTCCCCGTGCTCAATGGGGAAAAGGGTGATTGGTGACAACCGAGCGCGGCTGAGCCGCGAACTGGTCGAAAACTATGAACGTCTCGTTGGTAGTTTGACACGGAGTCTGGGATCGACTGACATTGCCTATGATGCGCTGCACGAGACTTTCCTGCGGCTGGATCGGGTCAGCGATGCCGACACGATACGGAACCCCGTCGACTATATCTTTCGGATCGCACTCAATGTCGCGAAGGATGGTTGGAGGGCGCAAAGTCGTCGCGCCGGTACATCGGACGTCGATGAGTTGCTGGACATCAGGGACGATATGGCCGATCCCGCCCGAATCGTCGAAGCGCGCTCCGAAATTGCAGCCGTCAAACGTGCGCTGACGGAGTTGCCGGCGCGCACTCGCGAGGTTCTCTACCATATCTCGGTTGAGGGGCGGACGTCGCAGCAGGTTGCCGCTCAGCTCGACATAAGTGTTCGAACGGTTGAGAGCGACCTAAAGCTGGCACTGCACCATTGTGCCGACCGGCTTGACTATACGTTGCCGCGACGTCTCGGCGGACGGCGTTCCCGAGCATGGTGAGTCCAACCCGCGTCATTCGGCTCCCAAACTGACCCCTCATTGGGGCGGGTCTCTCGAGGTGGACAGGTGAGATTTGGCAATTGACCAGCGCAGTATATTTCTGCCGTGACGCTCAGCCCAGGAAGGGCGTCCGATCCGCCAAGAGGATATAAATCAAAATAATATCAATGAGCTAATTGCTGCTCGCGGCGTTCGGGACGCTAGGCTGCTGCCGAGGCGAAGGGGAGTGGCTCAGGTCGCGTGCGGACGCTATGGGATAGTCGGAGTTTCATTTGAGATAATGATGTCTGGATCTCATGCCGTGTCGGTGGCGTTTCTGGTTCGGCGGCCTTTTCTCCCTGGGCATGTTCTGGGCTTGTGCGGTATCGGCACAAACCGCGCAGCCGGCGAGCCAGGCCTGGTTCGACATTCCCTCGCAGCCGCTCGCATCGGCGCTTGACGCCTATTGCAAGACGACCGGCGTCGTCATCGCCTATAACGGCAATCTCGCGGTCGGGCGGGTCTCGAATCCGGTGAGAGGGCAGCTCGATCCGCAGCAAGCCATTCTGCTTCTGCTGAAGGGCAGTGGATTGGTCGCGGACTACACGGCATCCGATGCCGTCGTCGTCGTTCCAGCGCCGGATGAAGCTTTTGTGACGCGATCGCCATCGGCGATCGCGCAGGCGGCCTTGTCACAACAGAGCGCTATTGAACGGCGATATTCCGCGCTGCTACAGGAGCGGCTGAACAATGCCTTGTGCGCCGAGCGGGCGACGAGGCCCGGTACGTACCGGGCCGCAATCAGCTTTTGGATCGGGCCTTCCGGCAGCGTGACGAGGGTGAAGCTTTTGGGGACGACCGGCGATCCGCAACGGGATACGGCGATTGCGGAGGCGGCACGTCGCGTATCCGCGGGCGAAGCTCCTCCCGCGCAGATGACGCAACCGTTCACCATGGTTGTCCTGCCCCAAGCGTCCGGCGGCACCGTCGACTGTCCGCCGGGTGAAGGCGGCCGATAAGATGAGTGAGGACGAGAGGTCCGGCTCCTCGGATCGAGAGCCGGCCGCGGACAGCGAGAGTTCGCGAACGCTGCGAGCCCTGTTGATCGAGCGGTATCAGGACCTGAAGTCGCGCCTGGCACGTCGGCTGGGCTCGATGGAGTGGGCGGAAGACGCTCTGCAGGACACCTATCTGCGTCTGAACGGAAGGGAGATCGTCGGCGACGTTCGCAATCCGGCCGCCTACCTGCTGCGGTCTGCCTTCCATATCGCGCTGAATCAGCGGCGTGCCGACAACCGGCGCCTCGATGCCGGGGAGGTCGAGGCGCTGCTCAATCTTGCCGACGATGCGCCTGATGCGGTGCGCGTGATTTCCGGCCGTGCCGATCTCGAAAGACTGAAGCAGGTGATGGCCGAACTGCCGCCGCGCCCGCGGGCCATCCTGTTGGCCGCCCGGCTGGAAGGCCTGTCCAGGCAGGAGATTGCCCAGCGCTTTGGAATCTCCGTGAGCCTGGTCGAAAAGGAACTGAGGAGGGCGCAGGAACATTGCGTCGTCCGTTTCAAGAAAATCCGGCGTCCGGAGTAGAAAATTGTGCGGTTCGCATCGCCAGGAAGTGTCTATGTCACGGGAGGGCCGATGGTTTGGCCGCAGAGGGTTGCGACCGCAGTCCGCATCATGACCGGCAACATGCAACGTTGATGATTGATAGCAACCACCATCACGACGAGCTTTCCGTGCTGGAGCGCGAGGCCCACGCCTGGATTCGGCGGCTCACGTCCGGTGAGGCGAGGGCTTCTGACGCAGCGGCGTTGCAGCGGTGGTGCAGCCAGAGCCCAGCCCATGCGGCCGCTTTTTCCGAAGCCAGCCGATTCTGGAAGGCATTCGGCCCCGCCGGTCAGAGCCTGCTCGAGGACGAGAGGGCAACAAGCCGCCGCTCGCGCGCCAGGACGCTCATGAGTCGCCGCGCAGTCGTGGGCGGCGCGCTGGCGGCCGCCGCAGCCGGGATCATGGTGGTGCGCCCTCCGCTCGATCTGTGGCCGTCGCTGCTCGAATTGCGCGCCGACTTCCGCACCGGCGTCGGCGAGCAGCGTGAGGTCGCTGTGGTCGACGGCGTCGCGGTCCAGATGAATACCCGCACCAGCATCTCGCTGGGATCGGGAGGTGCCCCCGGCACGGTCGAACTGATTGCCGGCGAAGCCTCCTTCAAGGTTGCTGATCGGCGAGCGGAGACGTTCAGCGTGATAGCGGCGGGCGGAAGAACCACTTCGACCGAGGCGCAGTTCGATGTGCGCGTCGACGGGGCGAGCGTCTGGGTCACGTGCCTTGCGAACGAGGCGCATGTGGAGCATCGGACGCAACGGCTTGTCCTCAAATCCAGGCAGCGCGTGAGCTATGGCGACAGCGGATTTGGCGATGTCGTCGCGATCGACCCGTCGATTGCCGCCGCCTGGCAGCAGGGCCTGATCATCTGCAACATGATGCCTCTGGCGGATTTGATTCAGGAACTGAACAGATACCGGTTTGGCCGCATCGTGCTGCTGAATGCGGAGTTCGGGCGCAGTCCCGTCAATGGTCGTTTCAGGATCGATCGTCCCGACGAGGCCTTGGTTCAGATTGAGCGCGCATTCGGCATTCATGCCCGCACGCTGCCCGGCGGGCTCGTCCTGCTCTCCTAGGGCTTTTTGTTCGCGGCAATGCTTCGCTCGAACGATGACGCTCCGGCGCGGTGACACAAAACATTCATAAAATTCCCTTGAGGGTTTCGATGTCGGCGGGTGTCACGACAGTGAGCCAGCGGTCATCACGGTGATCGCAAGTCGGCTTAGTCAGGATTCCGAATGTTCGTCGCTCGTGTGATCTCCCGTGCATCGCTTGCTTCGCGGCAGCGGATCGGATTGGTATCCCGCTCCGCGCTGCTCGCCGGAACAAGCACGGTGGCCCTGCTGCTGACGGGAGTCGAGGCATCCGCGCGGCCGTTCGGCAGCTCCGCGACGACGATGTCGGCGCCGACGATCGCGAGCGACGCGGCGGCCGCCGCGGCACAGCAGGCCACCGACGTCGCCAGGCAAAGCCAAGGCGCGCTGACGCGGGCGACCCAGGCCATCCAGGCGCTACAGGCCGCGCAGTCCGCCGCACGCAACGCAGCCGCCGCCTCGCAGCGATCGAGCACGCTGCCGCAAGTGGCGGTGCCGAACGGCCTCGCGCCGGGCGGGCTCCAGGTTGCACCGGGTGCCACGCCCGGCTCGCCCCTTTGGCAAGGCGCGGCGCTGCCGAGCCAGACCGCAAGCAGCGGCCAGACCACGGTCACCGTCAATCAAACCGCGCCACAGGCGATCCTGAACTGGCAGAGCTTCAACGTCGGCAGCCAGACCACGCTGAACTTCAACCAGCAGGCCGGCACCTGGACCGCGCTCAATCGCGTCGTCGGCAATACCGGACCGAGCCAGATCCTCGGACGTATCACCGCGCCCGGCCAGGTGCTGGTGATCAACCAGAACGGCATCATCTTCGGCGGCGCGAGCCAGATCAATGTCGGCTCGCTGATCGCATCGAGCGCCAACATCGCCGACAGCCAGTTCCTCGCCAATGGCATCTATGCGGCCCAGAGCGGCAATGCCTATTTGCCGAGCTTCACCGGCGCCGGCGGCAAGATCGTGGTCGAGAACGGCGCGCTGATCACCACGAATGCGCCGTCCTCGGTCACCTCAGGCGGCGGCTTTGTGCTGCTGATGGGCACCGAGGTCGACAACGCCGGCGCCATCACCACGCCGAAGGGGCAGACCCAGTTCGCGGCCGGCGACGATTTCATCCTGCGCGCCGGTTACGGCACCAACGCCAATCAGAACTCGACCACGCGCGGCAACGAGATCGCACCGGTGCTGCGCGGCGGCAGCACCAGCGGCACGGTCACCAACACGGGCCTGGTGCTGGCCCAGCAAGGCGACATCACGCTGGCCGGCCATGCCGTCACCCAGGATGGCATCCTCGTCTCCACCACCTCGGTCAATCAGCGCGGCACCATCCATCTGCTCAACTCGGCGTCCGATGCCACCGGCAGCGTCACGCTGACCAACAACGGCATCAGCCTGATCCTGCCAGAGACCGATGCCGCGGCAGCGCTGGTTTCGGGCATCGATCCGAGCGCGACCGCGTTCAATTCGCAGCGCGACGCGCTGATCGCATCGGCAGGTCCTAATCAGCTGGCCATCGGCCAGTTCGACAATCTCTCGAGGCTGTCCGATCGTCCCGACCAGTCGCGGGTCGAGATCGTCACCGGTGGCACCATCGACTTCAGGAACGGCTCGCTGACCATGGCGCAGGGCGGCCAGGTGACGGCTTCCGCTGGCAAGCGCGTGCTCGCCGAAAGCGGCTCGGTCATCGACGTCTCCGGCACCGTCGGCACCGTGCTGCCGGTGTCCGCCAATTCGATCAAGGTCAACGTCCAGGGCAACGAGCTGCGCGACAGCCCGCAGAACCGCGACAGCGGCACGCTGCTCAACAGCAACATGTGGATCGATGCCCGCGATCTCACTTTGGTGCCGGCCGGCACCGGCGGCTATGCGACCGACCGCTATTACACCGCGGGCGGCCTGCTCGAGGTCTCCGGCTATCTGAACAACACCGGCCACAGGATCGGCGAGTGGACCGCGGTCGGCGGCACCATCACGCTGGCGGCGCCGGAGGTGGTGGCGCAGCAGGGCTCGATCTTCAATATCTCCGGCGGCGCGGTACAATATCAAGGCGGCTATGTGCAGCAGACGCTGCTGCTCGGCAGCGACGGCCGCATCTACAATGCAGACAGCGCCCCGGCCAACCTGACCTATGTCGCGCTGGCAAACGGCTTCGTGGTCAACCACGCGCATTGGAAGGTTACCGAGGTCTATCTCAGCCCGTTCGGCAAGGGCAGCACGCGCTGGGAGGACGGCTACACCGTCGGCCGCGACGCCGGCAGCCTCATTCTCGCGACCCCGACCTCGGTGTTCGAGGGCACGATCCTCGCCAATGTGATCAACGGCGAACAGCAGCTCGCCAAGCGTCCAGCCGTTGTCACCGACGGCTACAAGCTGACGCAGAACATCGTGCCGCTCGCCGGCACGCTGGCGCTCGGGCAGTACAATAGCTATGGCCTCGCCAACGCGTACAACACCGATGTGTCGTTCGGCAATTTTGCACCGGTTGCAGGCAACCTCGACCCGACCTCGGCGCTGCCGGCCAGTCGGCTCAACACGGCCTATTTCGATGCGCCGGCGCTCAACAGCTTCGGCCTCGGCGGCGTCAACATCAACACCGCGAACAAAATCGCCGTCAATGCGCCGCTGCAATTTACCCCGGGCGCGCAGGTCAAGCTGACGGCACCGACCGTCGATATCGCGGCCGACATCACCGCGCGCTCCGGCAGCGTCACGGTCAGCAATATTCTCAATGCTGCGACCGGCACGGTTGCACTGACGAACGCGACCGGCGGCGCAGCGCTGACGCTGGAGCCCGGCGCCGTGATCGATGCGCGCGGCGTGTGGGTCAATGCACAGGCCGACCCGAACAGCCTGTCGGGCCTTGGCTTCCTCGATGGCGGCAACGTCACCTTCAATTCCATACAAGACGTCACGCTCTCCGCCGGCAGCGTCATCGACGTGTCCTCCGGCGGAGCCGTTCTTGTCAACGGCAAGACGCAGGGCGGCAAGGGCGGCAACGTCACCATCATGGCGGGCCATACCCAGCAGAATGGCGGAACGCCGGGCGATGGAAATCTGGTTCTTGACGGCGCGATCCGTGCCTGGGGCGTCACAGGCGGCGGCACGCTGACGATCTCGACGCCCGGCAACATCCTGATCGGTGACAACGCCGAACTCGCGGGGGGCATCTTGCCGGCCGGCATGCCAGCGCCGGCTGCGGTGAAGCTGAAGCAGGCGTTGACCATTCCGGCGGGCCAACCGCTGCCGGCTGCGCTGACGCTCACCCTCACGAAAATAACCTTCGACACGCCGCTGCTTGCCGACGTGCCGCTCAGCGACACTCTGCCAAGCGGCCCGACCGGCGCCGATTGGTCGGTTCCGACCGGGCTGACGGTCTGGACGGACGGCGGTTGCTACGGCGGATGGCCCTGTGGGTCGTCGGTTGTGCCTGCCGGCTCGAACATCACGAGCTGGGCGGGAAATGCGGTCATCCCCGCCGGGAGCATCGTTCCCTCAAACGTCTTCCCGAACGGTCTTCCGGTCAGACCCTACCAGGTCACTTACGCAGCCGGAACGATTCAGTCCACGCCGATGACCTACCCGATCGGCAGCACGATTCCGGTCGGCACGGCGTTGCCGCAGACTGTGGCGATCGAGCCTGCGCCGGCGCTGCAATCCTCGTTCTTCACGGCCGGCTTCTCGAACTACGACATCAATGGCGGGCTGGGTGTTGTGGTGGCCAACAACACGGTGGTTGCGGCCGCGATGCCGGTCTACCGGTTCACGGCGAACAGCTACGCGGCACCTTCCGGCAGCGATCCATCGTCGGCGTTGACGCTGTGGACGCCGCCGCTGTTCACCGAGGATCGGTTCAAGGCCACGGTGAGCCAGCGGGGCGGCGTCAGCGTCACGCTGCGCTCGCTGATCAAATCGGGAACTGGTCCCCTCGTGAACGGCGGTGCTATCGTGGTTGGCGACGGCGCCTCGGTCAGCGTCGATCCGGGCCAGAGCATCACGCTCGATGCCTTCGGCCAGATCAGCGTGTTCGGCAGTCTCACCGCACATGGCGGCAGCATCAATCTGGTCAATGATGCCTACAGTTCGACGGCCGAGGTGGCCCGCAATTTCGACCTGAAGGGCAATGGCCGCGGTGTTTCGATCTGGATCGATGCTGCTGCCAAGCTTGATGTCTCGGGCCTCGCCTATCAGGCGACCGATACGACCGGACATCTGTTCGGGCGGGCGAGCGATGGCGGCTCCATCACCGTCAACGGCGGCGGCGCCTTCGTGATCCTGCGCCCGGGTGCCGAACTCAATGCCGATGGCACCCAGGTTGCGATCGATCTCGCGGCAGGGGGCGCGGCGTCGTCAAGCCGGCCGCAGATGACCACGACGAATGGCGGCTCCATCGCGCTGGCATCGCAGAGCGGGCTCTATCTCGAGGGCGATGTCCACGCCTTCTCCGGTGGTGGCAGCGCTGCCGGCGGCAACCTGTCGATCGCGCTCACCACGCCGAACTTCGACAACAACTCCTTCCCCAACGGCGTGGCACCCGCCAACGCCATCGTTCCGAGCCTGATGACCGTGGTGCAGTCGCGCCCGGATTCCCTGCTGCCGGCGGATCTCACCCCGGGCATGGCAGCGTCGCATCTGGCGTTTGGCCAGGCCACCGTGAGCGCCGACATGGTCAAGGGCGGCGGGTTCGACAGCCTGACGCTGACATCCGGCGACTACATGCGGTTCTCCGGCAATGTCTCGCTGGCGCTAGGCCGCAGCCTGACGCTGACGGCGGCGGCCTTCGTATCGGGCGCGCCGGTGTCCGGGCCAGTCGATTCATCAATGCCGGCCGCGACCGGCAGCGTGATGGTGTCGGCCCCCTACATCCTGTTTCGTGAAGCAACGGCCGTTGTCCCTGACGGGACAGCGAGCGGCAGCATCCGTAATCCCAGCGGTGCGGCCTTGCCGACCACGGCGACGTTCGAGGCCGATGCAACCCAGATCGACATCCAGGGCCTCATCGGATTCTCGGCGCGCTCGCCGAACGGCATGTTTGCGCCGGGATTCCTTACGACCAAGTTCGTCAGCCAGGGCGACATCCGCTTCCTGTCGATGCCCGGGGTGATCACCACCCAGTTGTCCACCAGCGGCAATCTCGAACTTCTTGCCGCACAGATCTATCCCGCAACCAACACGGTTGCGACCGTCATCGCTGGCAGCGGCAATTCCGATCCGACGACGACGCTCACCATCGGGCGCACCACCGATACCATTCCGGATGTGCCATACTCCGTTTTCGGCAGCCTCGCGTTCCAGGCGCCGGTGATCGAGCAGGGCGGCGTCGTCCGCGCGCCGTTCGGTCTCTTGACCTTCGGCCTGAGCTGGCCGGTCTTCACGCCGCACGTCGATCTGCTATCTGGCAGCGTGACCTCGGTCTCCATGGCCGGGCTGACGCTGCCCTATGGCGGCACGGTCGACGGCGTGACCTACAGCTACAACGGCGCCGCCATACGTCCGATCAGCCTGACCAATTTCGGCAACACCGGATCGCAATTCGGAATCACACTCGACGGGCAGTCGATCAACGTCGCGAGCGGCGCGATCCTGGATATGTCGGGAGGCGGCACGCTCACCGGCGCGGGCTTCGTCTCCGGACGCGGCGGCTCGGTCAATGTCATCAACACGCCGCTCGTCAACGCCAACCCCGCGACCCCGGTCAGCAAGGCGACCGACAAGGTCTATGCCATCCTCCCCGGCTATCGCTCCAGCTATGCACCGATCGCGCCCGAGAACGGCGCAGGCGATCCTGCGATTGGTCAGCAGATCACGGTGCCGTCCGGGGTTCCGGGATTGCCGCCGGGGACCTACACTTTGCTGCCGTCCAACTACGCGCTGTTGCCTGGCGCATACCGCGTTGAGCTCGGGGGCAGCACCACGACGCCGGTTGGCAGCCCGATCATGATCGGCAACGGCACCTACGCCGCTTCGGTCGCGACCGGCATAGCCAACACCACGATCAAGGGGAGCCTGCCGGTGACGGCGCTGATCACCGCAGGTGCCGCCGTTCGCAAATACTCGCAATTCAACGAGCAGGGTTACAGCGACTTCCTGATTGCCAGTGTGACCCAGTTCGGCGGTGTGCGTCCGTTGCTGCCGAGCGACGGAAAGACGCTGGAACTATTGTTCGAGACGCAGGACCCCGCAACAATCGGTGCGGCGCTGACCTTCAACGGGACCGCATTGTTTCAGGGCGCGCAAGGAGGGGCCGCCGGTCAGGCGGCGCTGATCGGGGTCGGCGAGATCTATGCCGACGTACCGACAGCCGGGTTCACCGGTGTCTCGGTTCGCGCCGCAGACATCGACGCGCTCAGGGCGCCGCGTCTGCTGGTCAATGGAACCGTCGGGATTTCGAACGGCACATTGACCCTCAATCCAACCGGAACCGACCTCTTCATACGGGATGGCGTTGCTCTCTCCGCCGGCGAGATGTTCCTGATCGGCAGCAACATCACCGTCGGCAACAACGTCACGCTCAGCACCATCGGACAAGGCGCAATCCCGTTCGATTCGGTGTCTACCGGCATGAGTTATGCGGCCAGCCAGTCCACGGTGCTGGCGCTGTCCAACGGAGACGTCAACTTCCTGCCCTCCAACATCGGCGGCGGCTCGATTACGATCGGCGCCAATGCATCGCTGTATTCCGAAGGAACGCTGGCGTTCGTCACCAACGGCGCTTCCACAATCGATCCGTCGGCTCATTTCGGTTCGAGCAACATCGCGCTTGCAGTCGGCACCATCAATATCGGCGACGCCGCTGCCATCGCCGCGACCGGGGCGCCCACCGGCTTGCTGTTCGATCAGGCGCTGTTCAATACGCTGGTCAATGGTGATCCCCTTCACAACGCACCGGCTTTGAAGACCATCACGCTGGCTGCGGCCAATTCGATCAACCTGTTCGGCGGTGCCGGCCTCGACGCCACCGGCAGCGGCGTCAACCTGGTGCTGAACACCTCGGCGATCTATGGCTACGGCGCGGCCGGCGACAATTCGACGATTGCGGCCAACAAGATCACCTGGAACGGTATCAGCGGCGCGACGCCACCGGCCATCGCCGCTGGTGGGCCGGGCACCGGAGCCGGCACGCTCAACCTCGTTGCCGACGAGATCGATTTCGGCCGCTTCGCCTCGCTCGACACATCGACCGCGAGCCGTGTGATCTACGGCTTCAGCAACGTCAACATCACGGGAAGCTCGCGGATTGTCTCGGCGGGCAACAGCAAGCTGTTCGTCTATCAGTCACCGAGTTCGGATCCCGCCGCAGTATTCAGCCAGAGCGGCACCGGCGGCAATCTGACGCTGACGACGCCGCTTTTGACCGGCGTGCAGAAGTCGATCATGGCCTATGACACCGGCGGCGCGCTCAATGTCGTCGCACCAGCTGGCATTGCGCCAAGTACGGCGAGCTCCACCGTGGCCGGCGCCGAGATCGACCTGAGCGGCGGCAGCGTCGCAATCGGCAGCACGATCCTGCTGCCGAGCGGCAAGCTGGTTGTCAACGCGGCGGGCGATATCGTACTCGGTGGCGCAAGCCGCATTGACCTCAGCGGTCAGCCGTCCACGATCCAGCGGGCAACGGTCTACGGCTTCGGCGGCACAGCGCTCTTCAACAGCGCGCAGGGCGGACTGACACAGCTTGCCGGCTCCGTGATCGATGTGTCCGCCACCAATGCCGGCGCTGGATCGATCAGCATCGCCGCGGTGAATGGACCGGTCACGCTCAACGGCACGCTCAATGGTGCGGCAACAAATGGCTACGCCAATGGCGACTTCAGCGTCACCACCGGCACGCTGTCCAGCCCGGATTTCGCGGCACTCAATGCGCTCTTGACCCAGGGCGGCTTCTTCGATGCGCGCGGCTTCGATATCAGGAACGGCAATCTCGTCGTCGGCGATGGCGTGCGCGCCAGCAACGTCACGATCGCCGTCGACAATGGCAGCCTGTCTGTCACCGGCACCATCGATGCGTCCGGTGCCGCGCCGGGCACCATCCGGCTCTCGGCCGGCAACGGGCTGACGCTTGCTTCGACTGCCGTGCTCGACGTTCACGGCACGGTGTTGCAGGTCGACAGTTACGGCCAGCCGATCGAGGCCAAGAACCGCGGTCATATCGAGCTGACCTCGGCCGGTGGCATGCTCACGCTGTCATCGGGCGCCACCATGGATCTCACCGCGCCGAACGGCACAGCCTATGGCGACGTGGTACTGAACGCGCAGCGCACCGGCGAAACCTCGGGCGACATCGCGATCAATGCGGCAGGTCCGCTCAACATTAAGGGCGCCTACAGCATCGCGCTCAACGCGTTCTGGACCTACAACCTGCCGGGGGGCAGCACGGTCACCCAGGCGACGCTCGACGGTTACGACACCGCCAGCACGTCCTTCATCAACGCGGCGCTCGGCAATGCGGGGCTGGCGACACGCGTTGCGGGTCTGTCGGCCTATGGCAGCGCCTATCATCTGCGGCCGGGCGTCCAGATCACATCGAGCGGCGACCTGTCGACGTCAGGCGATATCGACCTCGCCGGATATCGCTACGGCGCGGGCGCGGATCGTGATCTGAACTCCGCGGGTTACGGCGCCGGCGAACCGATGGCCCTCGTGGTTCGCGCCGCGGGCAATGTGGCCGTCAACGGGAGCATCTCGGACGGGTTCAAGTCGTCGCCCGGCCTGCCGGCCACCTTCACGATCTTCGACGTCACCCACAGCCCGTACTTCAGAAGCCGCACGTTCGGCGGCTACACTTACTGGTTCAACCAGCGGACCGACGTCTATGTCGTGAACGATTGGACCATCCCCAATGACGCCTTCTACAATTGGTGGATTAACGATTACTGGGGCAATCTGGTCGATACCAACAACAATTACTACAATCCGGGAGACACGATCCGGGCCGGCACGATCCTGAGCGCCAGCAACAGTTCCGGGTTTGCATTCGAGCCGGGCAACATGCCGACCGTCGCGATCGTGACAACGCCGGCAATCCCGGGGGCAGCCGCCACCGCGGCGGGCGCGCTGATGCTCGCCCCAGGTTCGCTCTCCGCGTCGATCCGCGTCGTGGCGGGCGCGGACCTCGCCTCGGCCGACCAACGCACGATGCAGACGACACAGGCGTTGAACGGACGCGGCAACCTGACGCTGAGCGATCCGGCCTACAATGCGTCGCGCAACGCCACGTTCTTCAGCGTATTGCGCACCGGTACCGGCAGCCTCGACCTGATGGCCGGCGGCAGCTTCAGCGAGGCCACGCCTTACGGCGTCTATACGGCAGGCACGCAATCGGCGCCGATCCTGGCCGCCGACGGCAGCAATCCCTACGATCTTGTCGGTGTCACCACCGGCGGCAATTCACACGCGTGGTATCCCGAGCACGGCGGCGACCTGTTGCTCACCGCGCAACAGGATGTCACCGGCAACATTCAGATCGCGGACAACAACATCCGCTTCGTCGATTCCAACCTCACCGCCAACTGGTTCCGGCTGCAAGGCGGCGGCGCCTCCGCCGATCCGGCCGCGTGGTGGATCAATTTCGGCTCGCTCGCCAAGACTTATGCCTACACGACCACCCAGCAGCTCATCGGCTTCCAGGGTATCGGCACGCTCGGCGGCGGCAATTTGACCGTGATTGCGGGCGGCAATGCCGGCGTCACGGGCAACGGCTCGACCGGCCTTGATCTGGCAGTCGCCTCGACCGGCCGTGTTCTTCCGGATGGCACGCTGGTCGGGACCGGTGGCGGCAATCTTGTCGTGAAGGTCGGCGGCGGTCTCAATCCGGTGGTGCCGACCACGCCTTTCGGAACGGTGTCGGACTATTACGGCTCGATCACCAATCTGCGCGGCGACGTCACGGTCAGCGCCGGAGCCGTCGGTGCACTTGCCCCGAACACCTGGGGCTCCTACCTGGTGTCCTACGATCCGCGCGCCGTCGATCCCACCGTCTTCAAGCGCTCGCTCAAGACGCCGGGTCCGCTCGTCATACCGGGGGACGGCAGCGTCAGCATCGTTACGCGCGGCGACCTCGTACTCGGCGGCGCGGGCGATGCCGGCATGGCGGCGTTGGTCGATCTGCACGGCATTGCCTACACGGTCCGCAACGCGGACGGCACCACGACGCTCAAGAGCGGCGGGCAATCGAACTTCACATTGTGGACGCCGGAGACCGCGATCAACCTTTACGCAGCGGGCGGTGATGCGGCCGTGTTGACCGGGATCTCCTCCAACAGCACCGGTTTCTTTCCGGGCACGCTGACTGTCGCGGCTGCCAATGGTGACATCCGGTTTGCAGAGCCCGGATATGGCGGAAGTAGTACGACCATCGAATTGATGCCGTCGCCGTTCGGCCAACTCGAACTGCTGGCGGCCGGCTCGATCTACGGGACAGCCCAGGTGGTGGCGATGTCCGGTGCGGACATGAGCACATTGGCGACGCCGTTCAATGCCGTCTTCAGCACTGGCACGGGTGGGGCTGGTGACAGCAACGCTTGGGCGAGCGCCGCTTTCCGGGACAACCCGCTCAATCCCATCGCTTTCGGCGAGGACATGCCCGTCTCCAACCTGCACGCAGGGGACAGCCAGCCGGCCTTGGTCTATGCGGGGGTCGACATCACCGATCTGACCCTTGGACAGGTGCTGCCAAAGACGCGAAGCTTCTCCTCGGGATTCACTCCCACCCACAGCACCTGGTACATCGCGGCCAAGCCGTTCGAGGTGATCGCCGGCCGCGATATCGTCGGCACCGGTCCGGTGCCCAGCGTGTTCCTGAACACCGGGCCGAACGACATCTCCCTGATGCAGGCCGGCCGCGATATCTTCTATCAATCCGTCACCGTTGCGGGCCCAGGCCTGCTCCAGCTGCAGGCGGGCCGCAACCTGTACCAGGGCTACTACGGCTCGCTGGTCAGCGTTGGCGATATCGTCAATCAATCCAACACCACGGGCGGTGCGGGCATCGTGACGATCGCAGGTGTCGGCGCCAGCGGCCCCGACTACGCCGATTTCGCCACGCTGTATTTCAATGCCGCGAACCAGCTTCCTGGCGACGGCCGGCCGCTCGCGGGCAGCGGCAAGGTGGCAAAGACCTACGGCGACGAATTGTACGACTGGCTGCGCGAGCGATTCTCACCAAGCCGGAACTATTCGCATGACGGCCAGCTCTACGTTTTCACAGGCACGAAGGACGATGCGCTCAGCTTCTTCCTGACTCTGCCGATGGAGCAGCAGGGCGTGTTTGTCCGCCAAGTCTACTACGCGGAGTTGAGGGAAGGCGGCCGCGAGTACAACGACAAGACCAGCAGCCGCTATGGCAGCTATCTGCGCGGCCGTGAGGCGATCGCCACGCTGTTCCCGGATCAGGGTACGGAAGGCAATCCGGTCAACTATTCGGGCAAGATCACCCTGTTCAGCGGTGTCGCCAAGAAGAGCGACGGCACCACGTATCTGGCCGATGCCGGCATTCAGACGCAATTCGGCGGCGACATCCAGATTCTCAATCCGGGTGGCCAGACGATCATCGGCGTCGAAGGCGTGACGCCGGGCGCCGGCGCGGGCCTGATCACGCAGGGGCGAGGCGACATCGACGTCTATTCGCTCGGCAGCCTGCTGCTCGGCCAGAGCCGTATCATGACGACATTCGGCGGCAACATCCTGGCGTGGTCCGCCACCGGCGACATCAACGCCGGCCGCGGTTCGAAGACGACGACGATCTTCACGCCGCCCAAGCGCACTTACGACCCTTATGGCAATGTCTCGCTGTCGCCGACCGTGCCATCGGCCGGCGCCGGCATCGCCACCCTCAACCCGATCCCGCAGGTGCCGCCGGGTGACATCGACCTGATCGCGCCGCTCGGCACCATCGATGCGGGCGAAGCCGGCATCCGCGTCTCGGGCAATGTCAACCTCGCGGCGCTGCAAGTGGTCAACGCTGCCAACATCCAGGTGCAGGGCACCTCGACCGGCATTCCTACGGTGCAGGGGCCGCCGGTGGGCACCTTGACCGCGGCGTCGAATACCACCGCCGCGAGCCAGCAGGCCGCGCCGCCGCCGCCAAGGAACAACGACCAGCCGTCGGTCGTCATCGTCGAGGTGCTCGGCTATGGCGGCGGCGATGGCGGGGCGCCGGATCCCGCGAAGGACGACCAGAAGCGCCGCATGCAAGACCGGCGCAGCTACAACCAGAACAGCGTTCTTCAGCTGGTCGGCAATGGTCCGCTTTCGGAGACGCAAAGGCAGGCGCTCACCGCGGAGGAAAGGGCAAGTCTCGAGACACGCTGAGGAATGGTTTGGGGTCCTGAACGTGGCTGACACCAACGAGGCGAGGCTGCGTCACCAGCTGGTGGCGAACTATGACGGTCTCATTGCGAGGCTGACGCGCCGCCTTGGCTCCGCCGACTTCGCCCACGAGGCGCTGCATGAGACATTCTTGCGGCTGGATCGGGTCACGGACACGGCGCTGGTTCGTAGCCCGGCCGACTATCTCTTTCGCATCGCCATCAATGTCGCGAAGGATCGGCAGAGGGCCCAGACCTATCGCGTCGGCGTGTCCGAGGTCGATGTGCTGCTGGATGTCTGCGACGACCAGCCCGACGCTGCGCGGGTGGTCGAGGCGCGTTCCGAGATCGCAGCCTTCAAATGCGCGTTGGCCGAGCTTCCGGAGCGGCCGCGCCAGGTGCTGCAGGGCATGTCGATCGAGGGCGTCACGGCACAGGAGGTGGCCGCCCGCCTCAAGGTCAGCCTTCGCACGGTCGAAAATGATCTCAGGCTGGCCCTGCGGCACTGCGCGACCGTGCTCGGCCGCACCCTGGTCCGTCGCCCCGGCGGACCCCGGCTGCGGCCGTAATCGATCTCGGCAAGATCGCGCGGCGTGCGTGCCTATTTCAACATCGTGGCTACGTTGTCCTTTGTCACGACGTCGAGACCGGTGTGGATGATCTGCGGCACCTTCTGGCCCTTCTTGATGGCAAACAGCGTATCCATCGCCTTCTCGCCCATCTCGAACGGGCGCTGGCCAATCAGCGCGTTGGCATAGCCTTCGTTCAGAAGCTCGAGCTGCATCTTGAGGGTGTCGGCGACGACGAGCGTGAACTTGCCGGCGTCGATGTCCTTCTTGCTCTTGCTGGCGAACGCCTTGAAGCCTTCGGGGGCGAACATCGGCCAGCCGCCGACCGGGATGATCGCGGCGAGGTCGGGGGTGGCGGTTCGCAGATCGGTCATCTGCTGCACGCCCAGCGCAGGGTCGTCGTTGCAGAAGGTTGGTGATCCCCCGACCTCGGTCCACTTCGAACCTTTGAGCGCCTCACGGACGCCGTCGACGCGCTCGGCCAGGTTCTCCGCACCCGGCCCGCCGGAGATCATCGCGTATTTGCCGCCGTCGGGCCGCAGCTTCAGCAATTGCTTGCCGAGCGCCACACCGAACTCCTTGTTGTCGGTGCCGATATAGGCGATCCGCTTCGAGCCAGGTGCATCCGAGTCGAACGTGATGACGGCAATGCCGGCCGCGGTCGCCGCGTCGATCGACTTGGTCATCGCCGCGACATCGGCGACCGAGATCGCGAGGCCATCCACCTTCTGGGTGATGAAATCCTGGATGATCTGCGCCTGCGTCGCCGGCTCGTGCTCGACGGGACCCTTGTAGATGCATTCGATGTTGCCGAGCTCCTTGGCGCGCTTCTGGCAGCCGTCGCGCGCGAAATCGAAGAACGGATTGTTCATCGCCTTGGGCACGATCACGAATTTGTAGTTCTGGGCAAAGCCGGGTGTCGCCATCATGGCGAGGACCGCGGCCGCAAGAAGTGCCTTCCTCATTGCTTCCCTCCACACTGTTCTTTTGTGCCTATCCTTTGAAATCAGCGGCTCCCGGAGGCGGACAGGCGGACGTTCATGATCTCTCCGGGACGAACTTGTCAGGCCATGCGCGAGCGAAGGCGATCGACCAGCACGGCTGCGATGATGATCACGCCGACCAGGGTCTGCTGCCAGTAGGAGTTGACCTGCGCGAGAACGAGGCCGTTGCGGATCACTTCGAGCAGCACGCAGCCGACGATGGCCCCGAGCGGGCCGCCGGCGCCGCCGGCGAGATTGGCGCCGCCGATGACGGCAGCCGCAATCACGTTGAGCTCGTAGGACGTCGCCATGTTGGCCGGCGCGGATCCCAGCCAGCCGCAGATGATGATGCCCTGCAGGCCGGCCGCGAGCGCACAGATCACGTAGACCTCGATCTTGACGCGGACGACCGGGATGCCAGTCAAGGCTGCCGCCTTCTCATTGCCGCCGAGCGCAAAGACGTGGCGGCCGAAACCGGTGTGGTGCAGCACCACCGCCATCACCGCCGCGAGAACCACGAGATAGATGAACGGTGCCGGCATGCCGAACACGACGCCCGAGGTCAGGGTGTAGAAATAACTGGCTTCCGGGCCGCTCGGAAAGCTGCCGCGGCCGTTGGAAACGACGTAGCCGAGGCCGCGCACGATCGAGAGCATGCCGAGCGTCGTGACGAAGGGTGACAGCCCGAGCACTGCGATGCAGAAGCCGTTGACGAGGCCGACCACCAGCGCGACGCCGAGCCCTGCCAGCACCGAGACGAGCAGGATCAACCCGGGCATGTTGGCGATCACGGTCTTGCCGTCGTCCGCCAGATGCACGAACCACTCCGCGCCAGGCATGCCCGGCGTCGAGATGGACGTCATGACCATCGAGGTGATCATCGCGGAGAAGCACATCACCGAGCCCACCGAGAGATCGATGCCGCCCGTGATGATGACGAAGGTCACGCCGAGCGTGGCGATGGCGATGAAGGAAAAATTCTTCGCCACATTCTGTAGGTTGCCCTGAGTGAGGAAATAGGGGCTGGCGAAGTTCATCACCACGAACAGCGCCACCAGCGCGAGCAGAACGTAGCCCGTTTGCGAGGCGAAGAAGCCGCTTCGCCACCATTTGGCCTTGCCGACATTGGTGAAGACGAGGGGAGATTCCAGGGGCGTGGCCATCACGCAGCCTCCTTCGCTCCCGTGATCAGGGAGGTGACTTCTTCGGGGCTGGTGTCACCGATCGCCTTGTCGGCCCGCTTCTCGCCGCGGCGCATGACGACGACGCGGTCGCAGACTGCGAACACGTCGGGCATGCGGTGCGAGATCAGCATCACCGCGACGCCCTGTTCCTTCAGGCGATGGATCAGGCCCAGGACCTGCTCGACCTGGCGGACCGAAATCGCCGCCGTCGGCTCGTCCATCATCACGAGCTTGGCGTTGGAGAGCCGCGTCCGCGCGATCGCGACGGCCTGGCGTTGGCCGCCCGACATCTGCTTGACGAGATCGTGCGGCCGCGTCTCCGAGCGCAGCTCGGCGAACAGCTCCAGCGCGCGCGCCGCCATCGCCTTTTGATCGAGCAAGGCAAGCGGACCAAACTTGCGCTTGAGCTCGCGGCCGAGGAAGACGTTGGCCGCGGCCGTGAGATTGTCGGCGAGCGCGAGGTCCTGGTAGACCACCTCGATGCCGACCGCACGGGCATCGATCGGCCGGGCGAAATGCACCGGCTTGCCGTCAAAGCGGATCTCGCCGTGACTTGGCGGGAAATTGCCGGCGATGATCTTGACCAGCGTCGACTTGCCGGCGCCGTTGTCGCCCATCAGGCCGACAACCTCGCCGGGGGAGATACGCAGGTCGACGCCATGCAACGCACGGATGGCGCCGAACTCCTTGCCGATGCCCTTCAACTCCAGGACCGCCAGCCCGGCGTCGTGAGGGGTTACCATGGCTGACCTCGCTCAGGCATGCTGGCTCAGAAGTGCACCAGCGTGCGCAGGCCGAGCACCCAGGCATTCTCCGTTTTGATGCCGGCGGCGTTGTAGCCGCGTCCGCCCGGATTGATCACGTACTGGGCGTCGAACTTGAGATTCATCCAGCCGGTCGCCTGCCACCCGTACCAGGCTTCGATCGGAACTTCGTTGCCGCCGGCATTGAGCGTGAGGGCCGCCGAATTCACGTGCGTGGTACCCACCGCGAAGCCGACTTCGTCTTCAGGGCGCCAGGAGAACGTTCCGGTGTGCCTGAAGCCCAGCGCGACCTGGTAATCCTGATACGCCGTCCGGTGATCGGCGACGGTCGTATTGAGGAACATGTACCAGCCCTGTGCCTTGGCACCCTCAACGGTCAAGCGCTGCAGGATCGATTCATAGACGCCATAGCGGCCTCGTGAATCTCCCAGGTTCTGATCCGACACACCGCCGGTGCCCGGGGAGATCGCAATGATACCCGGCAGGCCACCGTCGATCGTCGATGCGCTGTCATACCAGCCGCCGAACCGCCAGGTCCCGTTCAACGGACCGCTCGGTGCCCAGACCACCTCGACCGGCACCAGCACGCCGGAGGCGGGGCTCGAGCCCGGGACGCCCGGGAGGAAGTATGTCGCGGAGTCCGATGTCGTCAGATAATTCGGATTGGCGTCGTAGACGCCGACCGACAGCTGCCATTCCTTGGCGAAGTTATAGTGAACCACACCGGCCCACTGGCTCACCGGCCAGTTGTAGATGTAGCCGCCCTGGATGTTGCCGGGCTGACCGCCGCAGAAGGTCAGGTTGATGAACTCGCACAGACCGAAGAAGAAGTCGGAGCCGACCGGCAGGCGGCCGCCCTTGAGTTCGAGGCGGTCATCGAACAGCTTTTGCGAATAGTAGAGCTCGGTCAATCGCAGGATGCTGCCGCGGCCGAACACTTCGTTGGTCAGCTGCAAGGCCGGAATGCCGGCCTCGTCATTCAGGTTGCGGCCGAAGCGGTCGACCAGCGTCAGGCCGACCGTGCCGCCCTGGATGCCGGCGAGCTTCGCCATGTCGAACTTGGCCTGGAAGAACAGCTGCCCGGCCTGGGTCGCGGTGTTCCTGTTGCCGCCCGACAGGTTGCCGACCGCTTCGTCACCGAACGTCAGCGCGAGCGAGATGCCCCGTTCCTTGAGCTGCGTTCTGCCGAGATCGCCAAACAGATACGGTCTCGTCCAGAAATCATCGGTTTCCGTGTAAGGCACCGGCGGAGCCTTCGTGAACAGGTCGGCCGCGTGCACGCCGCCGCTGAACAGAGATAATAGAGCGATCCCCACGCCGCACGCCCCCGCGGTGCCTACAGACCTAAGTGACATTTTCTGCACTCCCAGCGTCCCCGGCTTTGTCCAATTTTGTGTCACGTTCCCGCCCAAAGCCCTTCAGCATGAAACGCGCCGCTTTCAGTGCACTGATCCTTCAACTTGAGATAGAAACCGCGCGCGCACCAAAACCTTTCAAGACAATGGTGAGGGTCCGTCCGCCGCCCGGCCGGGCCCGGTCTGCAGCGCGAATGCGGATGCGAGCGTCGTGTGCTTCATCGGTCCTGCGCATCGAACTCCTCCCCATGGTCCTCTATTCAAGTCGCCGCGACCCTATTCCCGATCGCGCTTCGTCCTTATTGAGTGGTCACGCCTGATCGCTCGTCGTTGTCGGCAACGCCGCCGCGCCGTGCGGAGCTGCGTTCTGCAGGCGGGTGTTTTCCTTTGATTTCGGCGCCGTGCGGGCGAGGCCGGCCAGCGCGGCCTTGCGCCGCCGACGGGCCTGCAATTGCTGATCCGCCAGCACGCCGATCAAGATCACGGTTCCCATCACCGCGAAGTTCAGCGAATTGGGAATGCCCAGGATGTTCACGAGGTTCTGCAGCACCTGCAGCAACGCCGTCCCCAGCACGATGCCGAGAATGGAGCCCTCGCCGCCGCGCAGGCTGCAGCCGCCGAGCACGGCGGCCGCGATCGCATAGAGTTCGTAGAAATTGCCGAACGAGCTCGGCGAGACCGAGTTGGTGTAGAACACGAACATCACGGTCGACACGCCGGCGAGGCCGCCGCTGATGACATAGGCGGTCGCGATCACGATATTGGTGTTGATGCCGGAGAAGCGCGCCGCTTCCTCGTTCTTGCCCACGGCATAAAGCCAGCGCCCGTAGACCGAACGATGCAGCAGTACGCCGAGGATCAGCGCCAGGATGATCAGGAAGATGAATGTGTTCGGAATGCCCGCGACGTTGCCGGAGGCGATGTTACTCAGCGTGCTGGCCTCGTCGCCATAGCCAAAGCCGCGCGTCGAATCGCTGGTGTAGTAGCGCGCGGCGCCGCGATAGATCAAAAGTCCACACAGCGTCACGATGAACGGCTGCATTTTCAGCCGCGTGATCAGGAAACCCTGGATGCCTCCGAGCGCAAGCCCGCCCATCAGGACCAGCAACAGCGCCAACGGCCAGGGAACCTGATACGTCGTCAGCAGATCGATGAAGACGACGCCGAGCAGCGCAAACATCGAGCCGAGCGAAAGATCGATGCCGCCGGTGATGATGACGAGCCCTTCGCCCAGCGCGAACACACCGAACAGGCCGATCAGGTTGGCCATGTTCAGCAGGTTCACGAACGACAGGAAGGCCGGATTGATCGCGCCCGTGATCGCGGAGATCACCGCGAGCAGCAGGAACAGGCCGAGTTCCTTCTTCATCATGGCGCAGCGGCCTCCATGGTTTCGAGCGCCTGGCCGACCGCCAGCCTCAGCACGTTGTATTCGCTGAACTGGTCGCGCTCGAGCACGCCGCTGACGCTGCCTTCATGCATCACTGCGACCCGGTCGGAGACGCCGATGACTTCCTCCATGTCGGAAGAGATCATCACGATCGCGACGCCCTGGTCGGCGAGGCTGCGCATCAGCGCGTAGATTTCGCTCTTGGCGCCGACGTCGATGCCGCGAGTCGGCTCGTCGAAGAACATCACGCGCGGCTGCATCGAGAGCCACTTGCCCAGCACCACTTTCTGCTGGTTGCCGCCGGACAGCGTCACGACTTCGATGTCGACGCTCGGTGCCTTGATGGACAGGCGCCTGGCCTGGTCTTTCGCGATCTTGCGCTCGGCCGTGCCGTTGACCAGCCACATCCGCGCCTGATCCAGCAGGCTCGCGAGGGTCACGTTCTCCCGGATCGGCAGTTCGAGCACCAGGCCGGATTTCTTGCGATCCTCCGGCACCAGGTAGATCCCTTGCCTGATCGCATCGCGCGGCGAGGCGACGCCGACTGGCATGTTGTCGACCCTGATCTCGCCGCCGAGCAGCGGGTCGACGCCGAACACCGCGCGGGCGAGCGAGGTGCGGCCGGCGCCGACGAGCCCGGCGAGGCCGAGGATCTCGCCGCGGCGCACGGACAGATTGATCTGCCGGTCGGGAAACGCCGTCGTCACAACGCCGGCGATATCGCAGCCGCCCGGCTGCGGCGCGTGCGCCGGCGGCGTATACAGCGCCTTTAGGTCACGGCCGATCATCAGCCGGATCATTGCGGCATGGCTGAGCTCGTCCCGTGCCAGCTCGCCCACCGTGCGCCCGTCGCGCAACACGACGACCCGATCTGCGCAGCTCATGATCTCGCCCAGCCGGTGCGAGATGTAGATTACCGAGATGCCGTGCGCCTTCAGGTCGGCAATCACCTCCAGCAACCGTTCCGTCTCCGAAATCGTCAGGCTGGAGGTCGGCTCGTCCATGATGATCACGCGGGCGTCGATCGACAGCGCCTTGGCGATCTCCACCATCTGGCGTTCGGCGATCGACAAATTCTCGACCAGCGTGCCCGGGGTGAAATCGGCGCCCAGCCGGTCGAGCAGCGGCGTCACGCGGGCGTGCATCTCGGCATTGTTCACCAGCTTCAGCGGGCCGCCGGCAAGCTTCTCGCGCCCGATGAAGACATTGGCTGCGACGTCGAGGTTCTCGAACAGATTCAGCTCCTGGTGCACGAAGGCGATCCCGCACTGCGTGGCCTCGCTCACCGTCATCCGGCTGTGCTCGTTGCCGCCGATGCGGATCGCGCCCGCGCTCGGCGCAATCACGCCGGCCAGCACGCGCATCAGCGTCGATTTGCCGGCGCCGTTCTCGCCGATCAGGCCAAGCACCTCGCCGCGGCAGACGCGCAGATTGACGTCGTCGAGCGCCCGGACGCCGGGATAGGTCTTGCTGATTGCGCTGAGTTCGAGCAGCGTCTCCGCCATTCGGTATGTCCTCCTGCACACCGCCCGGCAGCCGCAGGCTGCCGGGCGGTGAAGCCGATCGAAGTTACTTCTTCAGCAGTTCCTTCAGATGTGCGGCGAACTCCGCGACATTGGTCTTGCTGATCACCTTGGTTGGCACGATCAGCTTGCTGTCCTTCGGGATCCAGGATTTGTCGCCGTTCAGCGTCTTGATGATGTTGGTGGCGGAGAGGTAGCCGAACTCGTATGGCTGCTGCACCACGGTGGATTCGATCGTGCCGTCGGAAATGCCGCGCAGCGTGCGCTGGTCCTCGTCGAAGCCGACGATCCTCACCTTGCCGGCCTTGCCCGCGGCCTTCACCGCGTCATAGATCAGCGGCGTCTCGTAGCTCCACAGCCCGGACAGCAGTGCGATGTCGGGATATTTGACGAGCACGTTCTCCATGTTCGCCTTGGCCTTGGCGAAATCCACCTGGTCGGTGAACACGTCGACCAGCTCGACCTTGGTGCCGGCGATCGCTTCCTTGATGCCCTGCACGCGCTCGCGGGCGTTGTCGGCGTCCATCGTGCCGACGAACAGGGCGATCTTGCCGCCGTTCGGCAGCGCCTTCTTGATCTCCTCGCCGGCCTGCCGCCCGGCCGCGACGTTGTCGGTGCCGATATAGGCGAGGCGATTGCTCTGCGGCGCGTCGCTGTCCGTCGTGATCAGCACGGTCTTGGCCGCAACCTTGTTGAGCTCTTCGGTTGCATGCGGCGCATCGTCGACCGAGATCGAGATGCCGGCGACGCCGCGCACCAAAAGATCGTCCAGCTCGCGCCGCTGGCCGGCCGCGGTGCCTTCATTGGTGACGATCAGCTCGATATTGTAGTCCGGGTGTTCCTTCTGCGCCTTCTCGAGGCCGCGGCCCGCGATGGTCCAGAAATCGGCTGCGACATTGGTCACCAGCGCGATGGTCTTTTTCTGCTGTGCCTGTGCTATCCCCGTTGCCATCACGAGCGCGGCTGCGCTCGCCAACAACGGCACGATCAATCTTTTCATTGAGTGATTCATATGCACCTCCCTGTCGACACCCCCGGTGAGGGGATTTCACGCCTGGCGCTTTTCACGCCTTATTTTATTCACGTAACTAATAAATTAGCGCGACAAAATGTCCAGTCAAGGATGTTCATGTCCGTGTCTTCAAGCAAAAATAGTGGGAAGGTGATGTATTTCCGCCGCTATGGACGCTTTTTGGCCAATATCTGAGGCGCATCCGTTGAATAATTTTAGCAAGCGAATTAAAAAAGTCGGTATGAACGAGCAGCCCGAACCGCTGAGACGTGCTTCAAGTCTGGCCCGCGGATCGAACCGCGACCGTCTCGTCGAGGTGCTGCGGCTCCACGGGCCATTGCCGCGCGTCGAGCTGGCGCGCAGCACTGGGCTGAGTTTCCCGGCCATTTCGGCCATCACCTCGAAGCTGATGGCGGAAGAACTGCTGTGCGAGGCGGAGCCGGAGACGACAACGTCGTGGTCCGACGATGCCGACGAAGAGGATGCGGATGGCGGCCGCCGCCGCGGCCGGCCGGCGGTCCTGCTGACCCTGAATCCCGAGTTTGGCCGCATCATTGCGGTCTCGCTGCGCATGAACCTGATCGAGACGTTGATCGCCGATTTCGGCGGCTCTGCCCTGGCGCAATCGCGGCTTGAACTCACGACGCGCGGGCTCGATGCAGGCGCGGTGTGCGATCTCGTGATCGCGCAGATCGAGGCCATGCTCGAAGAGACGGCCACGCCGCGAGACCGGCTGCTGGGAATCGGGATCGCGTTGCAGGGCATCGTCGACGCCGACACTGGCCGGCATCTGTGGAGTCCGGCGCTGTCGATCACCGACGTCGATCTGGCGACGCCGATCCGCGAGGAATTCGGTGTCGAAGTCGTGATGGCGAACGACGCGGTCGCGGTGGCGCTGGCTCTCGTGGCGGCCGAGCCGGCTTTGGCGCAAGGCCTCACGGCCACGCTCATGGTCGGCCACGGCATCGGCATGGGCATCGTCGTCGACGGTGAGGCGCGCTGGGGCGCCGGGGCGGGCAGTGAGATCGGCCATGTCAAGTTGACGCCGAACGGTCCGCAATGCCGCTGCGGCCAGCGCGGCTGCATCGAGGCCCATCTCGCCGACTATGCGCTCTACCGCGATGCCCGCACCTTCCTCGACCTGCCGCCGGCGGTGTCGCAGCAACCGTCCGAGGCGCAAATGGCGCTGCTGCGGGCGCGGGCCCGCGCCGGCGATCCCCGTCTCGAGCAGTTATTCCGGCAGGCCGGCCACGCGCTGGCCGAAGCGGTTGCTACGACGATATCGGTGCTGCGCCCGCATCACGTGATCCTCGCAGGTCCGGGCCTCGAGGCGTTCGACATGATGCGCAGCGCCTATGAGGAGCGGCTCGAGCAGGCGGTGCTGCCGTGGCTGCTCAAGTCCACGGCGATCCATGTGCGTCCGAGCGAGTCGGCGACAATTGTCGACGGCATGGTGCGGCGGACGCTGCGGGTCGTGGACCGAAACCACATGGAGTCAACCGAGTGAACCTCGGGAGCCGTGGCTCTTTGCTTGAGCCGTGGCAACGCAACCGACGCGCTTCAGGCGCCAAATCGAGAGAACGCCAATGCAGGGTGCCATTTATCCAAGCCTCAAGGACCGGACCGTCCTGGTCACCGGTGGCGGTTCCGGCATTGGCGAGGCCATCGTCCGCCAGTTCATCGGCCAGGGCGCGCGGGTCGGATTCATCGACATCGATCTGACCTCCTCGGAGCAACTGCTGTCCGATCTGGGGCCGCAAGCCCGCGTGCATTTCGAACACGCCGACCTGCGCGACATCGGCGCGCTGCGCCGTGCGGTCGCCGGCATCCGCGAGGCGCTCGGGCCGGTCACCATCCTGGTCAACAACGCGGCGCGCGACGACCGCCACGCGATCGAGGACGTCACGCCGGAATTCTGGGACGAACGGTTCGCGACCAATCTGAAGCATCAGTTCTTCAGCGCCCAGGCGGTCGCGCCCGACATGAAGCAGGCGGGCGGCGGCGCGATCGTCAACATCGGATCGGTGAGCTGGGTGATCGGGCAGGGCAACATGCCCTGCTACACAACCGCCAAGTCGGCGGTTCAGGGCCTCACCCGCGCGCTGGCCCGCGATCTCGGCCCGCACAACGTGCGGGTCAATTCCATCCTGCCCGGATGGATCATGACGCAGCGGCAGCAGGATCTGTGGCTGACGCCCGAAGGCGTCGCCGAGCTGATGCAGCGCCAGTGCCTCAAGCGCAAGCTCGTGCCGGACGACATCGCCCGCGTCGTGCTGTTCTTCGCCGCCGACGATAGCGGCGCCTGCACCAACCAGAGCCATATCGTCGATGGCGGCTGGGTCTAGCGGCCATGGCGTGACCTCGGGACAGAGGCGCCATTCCAACTGAGCCATGGAATTGTCCGACCGGATGGTCAATAAATGGTGGTTCGGGGCTGCGGTCCCCGAACTCTGCCGTTATTGATTCACATCTCTGGACGATGGCCGAACGGCCGGCTGGTGGAAGCGGAAAGACATGGCCCGATCGCGCGCCAAGGACTACAACGAGAAGCGCCTTTCGATGCTGCATCGCTCGGCCGAGCTGTTTGCCGCCTCGGGCTATGTCGGCACCTCGATGAACACGATCGCGGATGCGTGCGGGGTCTCGAAGGCGCTGCTCTATCACTATTACCCCGACAAGGAAGCGATCCTGTTCGATATCCTGTCGTCGCATCTCGAAAAGTTGGTGGCGGCGGTTCGCAAGGCGAGCGCATCGGCCGGCGATCCGGTCGCACGCTTCAGGACGATCGTTGCGACCCTGCTCGAGCTGTACCGGCATGCCGACGCCGAGCATCAGGTCCAGATCGCAAGTCTCAAGCTGCTGCCGAAGGACAAGCAGCAGCCGCTGCTCGCCAGCGAGCGGATCCTAGTCGGGATCATGTCGGATGCGCTCGCGGCTGCCGTGCCGGCGGCGAAGCAGAAGCGCGTGCTCAAGCCGCTGACGATGAGCGTCTTCGGCATGCTGAACTGGCACTATATGTGGTTTCGCGACGGCGGACCGATGACCCGCGCCGACTATGCCGATTTCGTCGCGCAGCTGGTGCTGGCCGGTGCCGAGGATGCGGCCGCCACCCGGCCGCGCAGCAAGGCAAGACCGGCCGGCCGCAGCCGGCAGGCCGAGTTGCTCTGACGCCGGTCCGTTATGCCCGCATCGCGTTCATCGTCAGCAGTTCATAGGTCGCCGCGGTCTCGCCGGTGCCGGTCGTGATCTCGACGTCCCAGCGCACCTCGCCATACTGTTTGTTGCGCGGCGTCTTCTCCTTCGCGGTCAGCCGCACCTGGATCGATTCTCCCGGCTGGACCGGTTTGATGAAGCGCAGCGAGTCGAGGCCGTAATTCGCCAGCACCGGACCGTAGTCGGGATCGACGAACAGGCCGGCCGCGAACGACAGCAGCAAATAACCGTGCGCGACGCGGCCCGGGAAGAATGGATGCCCCTTGGTCGCTTCCTCGTCCATGTGGGCGTAGAAGGTGTCGCCGGTGAAATGCGCGAAATGCTCGATGTCCTCGAGCGTGATCTGCCGCGCCTTGGAGACCAGCGTGCGGCCGATCTCGAGATCGTCGTAGTGATAGCGGAACGGGTGCAGGTCACCCTCGAGCACCGGGCTGCCCTTGAACCAGCGGCCGGTGACGCCGCTCAGCATACGAGGGGAGCCCTGCAGCGCGGTGCGCTGCATGTAGTGTTGCAGGCTGCGGACGCCGCCCAGTTCCTCGCCGCCGCCGGCGCGGCCCGGGCCGCCATGCACCATCTGCGGCATCGGCGAGCCGTGTCCGGTGTGCTCGCTCGCGCAGTCGCGGTCGATGATCGCGACGCGGCCGTGGAAGCTGCCGATGCCGAAGGCAAGTTCGGTCGCGGCCGCAATATCGTGCGTGTAGACCGATGCGACCAGGCTGCCGCCGCCGCGATTGGTCAGCGCAATCGCCTGGTCGAGATCGTCATACCCCATCACGGTGCTAACAGGTCCGAACGCCTCGATTTCGTGGACTGCGGTTGCGGCGAGCGGCTTCGCGCAATGCAGCAGCAGCGGCGGGACGAAAGCGCCGCGCTTCGCGTCGGCGTCGACCAGCGGGAAATTGTCGGGATCACCGGCGACCAGTTCGGCCTCGGTGCGGAGCTTCGCGACATGGGCAAGCACATCGCTGCGCTGGCCGAGGCCGACCAGCGGTCCCATCCTGACCTTGTCGTTCTCGGGATTGCCGACCGCGACCTTTGCCAGGCGCTCGCGCAGGGCCGCGATCACGGCATCGAGCTGCGCCGCCGGCGCCAGCGCGCGGCGGATCGCGGTGCATTTCTGCCCGGCCTTGACCGTCATCTCCTTGGCCACTTCCTTGATGAAGAGGTCGAACTCAGCGCTTCCCGGCACGGCGTCCGGCGCGAGGATCGCGGCGTTGAGCGAATCCCGCTCGGCGATGAAGCGAACAGCCTCGCGTGCGATGACCGGATGCCGTTGCAGCTTTTGCGAGGTGTCGGCCGAGCCCGTAAACGACACCACGTCCTGACAGGTGAGGTGATCGAACAGGTCGCCGGTCGATCCGACGATGAACTGCAGGGCACCTTCAGGCAGCACGCCGGACTCGGTGATCATCCGGGCCAGCTCGTAGGCGACATAGGCCGTGACCGTCGCGGGCTTGGTGACGACGCCAACGCCGGCGAGCAGCGCGGGCGCCAGCTTCTCCAGCATGCCCCAGCACGGGAAGTTGAACGCGTTGATGTGCACGGCGGCGCCGTGCAACGGCGTAATGATATGTTGACCGGCGAACGCGCCGCCCTTGGAGAGCCCTTCGACGTTGCCGTCGAGCAGGAATTTGCTGTTCGGAAGCTCGCGGCGTCCCTTGCTGGCATAGGCGAACAGCGTGCCGATGCCGCCATCGACGTCGATCATGGCGTCGGTGCGGGTTGCTCCCGCATGGTACGACAGCTTGTAAAGCCGGTCCTTGTGCTGGCTCAGATAGTCGGCCAACGCCTTGAGTAGACCCGCACGCTGGTGGAACGACAGTTTCCGGAGATTCTTGCCGCCGACCGTGCGGCCATAGGCGAGGATCTCGCGCATGTCGAGATCGCTTCTGGTCGCGACCGCCACCACATCGCCAGTGACTGCGCTGTGAATCTCGGCGGCCGGCTCGCCCGCGCCGGACCACTTTCCGCGCACGAAGCTGTCGAGTTTCATGATGCCGTCCGCCGTTCGTGCGCCGCTGGATTGAGTTTGTGTCATCGAACCAAAACCCTCTGACTTGTGATCAATGATGCGTCTTGCCTTGCCGGCGGAACGTTCAATCCGCCCTGGATTGACGCGTTCTTCACGCGAACCGGTACCCACTTCGCTCGAAAACGCCCTAGGCCCGTCCGCTGAACCGCGGCGCGCGCTTGTCGAGGAACGCGGTGACGCCTTCGGCGTAATCCGCCGACCTCCCCGCGCGGCCTTGCAGGTCGCGCTCGAGATCGAGTTGCGCGTCGAGCGTATTGGTCTCGGAAGCATCGAGCGCCTGCTTGATCAACGCAAGACCATCGGTCGGCTGCGTCGCGAGCGAGGCGGCGAGGGCATGGGCTTCCGTCATTAGATCGGTGTCCTCGACCATCTTCCAGATCATGCCCCAGGATTCCGCCCGTTCCGCGGAGATCGGCTCGGCCAGCAACGCCAGTGCGCGCGCCCGTGCGCCGCCGACCAGCCGCGGCAGAAACCAGGTGCCGCCGGAGTCCGGAACGAGGCCGAGCTTCGCGAAAGCCTGAATGAATTTGGCCGACCGTGCCGCGATCACGATATCGCAGGCGAGCGCGACGTTCGCGCCGGCGCCTGCGGCCACACCGTTGACGGCGCACACCACCGGCATCGGAATGCTGCGCAGCTTGCGCACCAGCGAATTGTAGAATTTTTCGATCGGGGCTGCGAGATCGGGCGTCTGGCCCGGCGTGAAGACGCCGTCCGAAAGATCCTGCCCGGCACAGAAGCCGCGTCCCGCCCCGGTCAGGATCAGCGCGCGGCAGGATTTGTCCTGCTCTGCCGCGACCAGCGCGGCCATCAATGCGGTGTGCAGATCGGCGCTGAACGAATTCAGGCGGTCCGGCCTGTTGAGCGTCAGGACGCGATATCCGGCGCGTATATCAGTCAACACCAGATCGCTGACCATGATGACCTCCCGTTCTCGGCTTCTGACGACCGAGGGTCGCGTGACCCAGACCGGATTACTATTGACCGTCCGGTCAGTCAATTATAATTATCCGTGCTCCAGTGCGGACGGCGTCTTCGGGCTTATCGGAGCGAGGACGATTTTAGTCCCGGTCGCGAGTTCGGGCGCGACAAACACATCAAGGTCGGAGCAATTTCGCGCGCTGCACCGGAGCTTCGTATTTGCGATGCTTATGCGCGACGCTTGACAGTTGTCAGATCGAAGCATCGGCGGAACCCGCAAAAGGTTCACGCTGTGGTTGCGCTGCATGGCCCTCATGCTTCGTTGTGCGCCGCCACAAATCAGCCTCATATGAGCGGCGACTTCCGCCGCGATGAGGGCAAGCCGATGACAATGCAGTCGGGCGATATCACGGGGTTTCGATTCTCCACCGCGCATTTCGGCGAGCGAGAGCGCTTGCCGATCTTTCGCGAGCAGATCGGGCGCATGATCGTCAAGCTCGATCCGGAGCCGCTCGACGACGGCATCTTTCATGCCGAAGCGAATGTGCGCGAATTGTCCGGGCTCGGCATCGGGTCCTGGGCGTGCAGCAATCTCAAGATCGCAAGACCGCGCAAAC
Organism: Bradyrhizobium mercantei; assembly: GCF_001982635.1. Lineage (GTDB taxonomy): Bacteria > Pseudomonadota > Alphaproteobacteria > Rhizobiales > Xanthobacteraceae > Bradyrhizobium > Bradyrhizobium mercantei. The sequence goes on from NZ_MKFI01000010.1 coordinate 102,133, forward strand.
TGCTCGACGGCACCGACGACCTGGTGCTCACGATCATCACCAGCGGCAACGTTCGCGCGTCGCAGCGCGGCCGCGACATCGAGCTCAGCCCGGGACAGGCCGTGCTGCAGTCGAGCGCGGAGGCCGGCAACATGGTGGTGCCGGTGGCGCCGAGCCGCTTTGTCGGGCTCAGGCTGCCGCGCAAGGCGCTGGCATCGCTGGTTCACGACCCCGAAGACATGCTGATCCGTCCGTTGCCGGCGAACACCGAAGCCATGCGCCTGCTGGCGCTTTACATCAGGGAGCTCGATGACAGCTATCAGCTTGCGACTCCCGAACTGCGCAGCGCCGTCGTCAGGCATCTGCTCGATCTCGGCGCCCTGATCATCGGCGCGAACCGGGATGCGGCGGTCGCCGCGGAAGACGGCGGGCTCGCGGCCGCGCGGCTCGCCGCGGTCAAGGCCGACATCAACGACAATCTCAGCTATGGCGATCTCACTTTGCCTGCGGTGGCTGCCCGGCTGAAGCTCACGCCGCGCCATATCCAGCGGTTGTTTGAAGGTGCAGGTTCGACATTCTCGGAATTCGTGCTCGGCCAGCGGCTGGCGCGCGCGCATCATCTGCTGACCGATCCGCGCCACAGCGGCAGCACCATCGGCACGATTGCGTTCGAGGTCGGGTTCGGCGATCTGTCCTACTTCAACCGCACCTTCCGCCGGCATTACGGCGCAACGCCATCGGATATCCGCGCGGTGCCGCGGCGCTCCTGACCGGACCTCTCGATCCATCGGCCGCGCGGTGTGTGGCCTACGGCTCGCCGCAACCAGGCACTCGCCGGATCTGCTCGATCAGCTGCCGCTCACGCTGTGCGGACAACGCCCGCTCATTCGCGCACATCAACATGGCGACGCACGCGGCCTCCGGTTCGGCAGGCCAGGCGATGCTGCCGTCGATCGCGCCATCGCATTTGAGATAGGCGTTCTTCGCATCCCAGCGGATCGCGCTTTCCGGCGCCGGTGTCGCCGCGGCTGTCACGATCAGTGCCGCGCCGATCAACAGGGGCGACCGGGATATCCGCCGATATGATCTGCGCATGTCCATCCTTGTGAAGGTCATTGGCGAGACAGGGATCGTCCGAGGCGGGCGATCATTAGCGGGCGGCTGGTCTGTAAACAACCCTGCCGTCTGACAACCATGCGACGGGCAGCGACAAATTCGATTCATTGCGTCGAGCGACGTCGCATATGTCCAAATCAGTGTCGCGTCGGTCCGTGCCGCATATCCGCGAAGCACGTAAAAGGTAGCTTCCGTCTGATCGCGACAGGAAGAGTACTTGCCATTCAATATCGATCGCAGCGACGGCGCGCGTGCGCGTGCATCGATACTGGATTCGGAGAAAGATCACGACACTGCGAACCGGTTCGGCTTTGCGCGCACTCATTCAGGTAGGATTGCGCTCATGTCGGTTTCGTTCATTCGATCAGCAACAGTGATTTTTTGCCCTCTAGCGGGAATAGCGCCGATCGCCACCGAGGCCGCGGGTGCGAAACCGGTGCTCAGGATCGAAAACGGGTTCCAACAGACCGTCGCGGTCTCGGCGGGGAGCGAACTCTCGTTTGGACCACCGCGGCAATCGCCGATCCGGCTTGGTGGCACCAGTGCCGGCGAAATCACGATCTCGCTTGCGGCCGGCGCTGCCGCCGGTATTGCCAAGCTGCATGTTTTCGAGCGCAGTGCTGTCCCGATCGGATTCATGGTGACGGCCTGGCAGGGCCGGAAATCGATCGCTGTCGTAAAGCTTTGCGGGCATCTCGAGATGGACAGTTGGGCCGTGCTGCCGATCGAGACGACGCACGTCGACGTCTCCGATTTCTTCCCGGTCAAGGACGGATGCGATTGACTGCCGCGAGTTTGCTCCCCAATCAAGAGAGAAGGAATGACCATGCCTCCGATGGCCAAAGGGGCTTTTCTGGTTCTGCTTGCCGGGCTGATGCCCTGGTGCGCACAAGCGAATGACACGTCCGCTGCGCTGGAGACGGGAGGACTTCGCTTCAGGCAGGACCCCGATATCGTGATGCGCTCCGAGGACCTGTTCATCTCCGAAAAGCAGATCCGGATCGTCTACCGGTTCTTCAATACATCACCCGCCGACAAGACGATCATGATCGCGTTCCCGATGCCCGATATCGCGGGCGAGGAGAGCGATGAGAATATCGGGCTCCCCACCGACGATCCCGAAAACATCTTTGATTTCCACGTCACCGTCGACGGCAGGGCGGCGGCGCCGCATCTCGAACAGACGGCGATCGCGAACGATGTGGACCAGACCGCGCTGCTGCGGAAGCTCGGAATTCCGCTGATGCCGATCAGGGGCCCCGCGGGCGAGCTGCTCGACAAACTGCCCAAATCGAACTGGCCGGAACTCGTCAAGCTCGGCGTCGGCGCCGTCGAGACCTATGGGTCGGGTGGTCCGATGCAGGATCATCTGGTACCAACCTGGACGTTGCGCTCGGCCTATACCTGGACGCAGACCTTCCCTGCCGGCCGGGAGATCACCTTCGAGCAGACCTACCGTCCGAGCGTCGGCGGCTCCGTGCAGACCATCATCGGCGCCGACAATTGGCGCAGCAATCCGGAAGCGCCGGCGTTTCTCGCGTCATACTGCATTGACGACGACCTGATCCGTTCCATCGAACGCGCGCGAGCGACGAAGCGCGCCCCCTATCCGCCGTTCAGCGAGCGGTCGATTGCCTATGTGCTCTCGACCGGCGCCAACTGGGCGGCTCCGATCGGTGACTTTCATCTCACCGTCGACAAGGGCGAGCCCAATAATTTCGTCAGTTTCTGTGCCGATGGCGTGAAAAAGACCGGTCCCACCCGCTTCGAGGTTCACCACTCCAACTTCAAGCCGTCACGCGATCTGAAGATCGTCATCTTCGTTCCGAATCCGAACTAGCGCGGGCGAGGCGCATGGAGTGGGGACAAACATTGTCGCGTGATGTCGCATCCGTCCCAATCTCCGTCGCTTCAGTCCGAGCCGCGCACGGCCGAGACGATTAAAAGGCGGCCCCCGCGGATCACCCGCGCGGGCGATTCATCGACGGCGATGCAGCGAGGCGACTATGACAGACACCATCCGATCACGCTTCGTCGATGCTGCCGCGGCGCTCGCGCCGCTGGTTCAGGCATCCGCGCAGGAAAGTGAACGATCGCGGCGGCTGTCTGTCCCGCTGGTCGAGGCGATGGCGCAGGCAGGCCTGTTCCGGCTCTGGATTCCGCGCGCCATTGGCGGCGAGGAGGCCGACCCGATGACCCTCGTTCGGGTGGTCGAGGAGATCTCGCGCACCGATGGTGCCGCAGGCTGGTGCATGGCGATCGGCGGCATCTACGGCGTGTTCGGCGGTTATCTCGGGAAGGACGCCGCGCGGGAGATCTACGGCAGCGACCCGCTGGTTCGAACCGCGGGAGCCCTGCGGCCACTCGGTACCGCCAGGGTCGTCGATGGCGGTTATCATGTCAGCGGCCGCTGGCCGCTCGGAAGCGGCTGCCAGCACTCCGGTTGGATGATCGGCAACTGCCGGATCTTCGACGGCGATCAGCCGCGCTTGGGCCTCGGTGGCACCCCGGTGATGCGCTTCATGCTGTTTCCGACCGCGCAATGCGAGATCCTCGACACCTGGCACAGCATCGGGCTGCGCGGCACCGGCAGCCATGACTATGCGATCGCGGATGCCTTCGTGCCGTCCGCGCGGTCACTGTCGTTTCGCGAACCGCCGGTGGAGCAGGGGCCGCTGTATGCGTTTCCGACCATCGCGCTGTTCGGGACGGCGCTTGCGGCCGTGCCGCTCGGCATTGCCCGCCACGCCATCGACATCCTGGTCGAGCTCGTCGGACGCAAGATCGCGTCGCGCTCGCGCAAGCTGCTCGGTGAGGACGCCTTGGTCCAGGCTGATCTCGGCCGCGCCGAGGCCTTGCTGGGCTCGGGACGGGCTTTCCTCTATGGCACGCTGGGAGAGGCGTGGCAGGCTGTCAGCGCCGGCAAGGAGCTCAGCGTTGCCGAGCGCGCCAGGCTGTGGCTGGCATCGACCCATGCGGCCAACACGGCCAAGCAGGCGACCGAACTGATGTTCGGTGCCGGCGGCTCGGCGTCCGTCGACGTGAGCTGCGGGCTCGAACGCTGCGTGCGCGACGTCCATGCTGCGGTCCAGCACCTGGCTTTGGCGCCAGCCAATTATCAGATGGCGGGTGAGGCGTATCTCGGCGCGGATATGCGGTCCACGCCCCTGCTGTTCTCGGATGATCGCGACGATGCACGCGCCCTGTCCCCCGTGCCGTGAACGGTCGATTGCCTGCCGGCTCGAGACGGTCGCGAAGCCGGTGCTCTGCCTGCTTCTCTGGACTGGCGCGTTGACCGGCCCGGCATCGGCACAGTCCACCGATCCGCATCGTCCGGCGGTGCTCGGCCTGGGCGTCAATCGCGCCAACATCACCAATGATATCAGCGGCCATTATTACACCTTCATGGCGGGGCCGGGCCATGTCGATGTCGAGCTCGCCTTCAAGGAGATGGGGGTGTTCGGCCGTCCGCTGCGGCAGCATCTCAACTTCGATTTCTGGAATGTGGACGGCGTTCGGCTGTCCCACATCGAGGTGCTGTCGCAGGGCAACGTCGCGCGCCGGCACACCGATGCCGATCTGCCGGTACGACAGCGAATCAATCTGGCGGTCTCGACGCAGTGGGGAGCGATCAAGGTCGGCGGCTACTATGAGATCGAGTTGAAAGGCGCCGTTGAGGCCGCGGCGCCGGTCGGGGCCGACGTCAAGCCGGACCAGCCACCGCCGTTGGTCCGGCAGTGATCGGCGGTTATGTGCCGTCACGCACACAGCACGCTTCCGATCATGCCGGCGCGTGTTGTTCTAGCACCAATGCACGGCAACGTGTTTCACATTGTTGCCGGATGTCGCATATGTCCAATCCCCCGTCGCCTCAGTCCGAGCCTGCCAGCCATCGCGCGCATAAAAGGCAGCCCCCGGCGATCGTTGCATCCGGCGATACCAGTCGGTTGCGATGCATTGAGGCGACTTGAGACCATCGAGGAGAATGTGATGAAGTTTGCACTTCGACGATATTTTCTTGCGCTCGGCGCGAGCCTGGCCTTGTCCAGCGCCGCCATGGCACAGGATATCAGTGTTGCCGTGGTCGGGCCGATGACCGGCTCGGAGGCGAGCTTCGGCCAGCAGTTCAAGAACGGCGCCGATCTCGCGATTGCCGACATCAATGCGGCCGGCGGCGTGCTCGGCAAGAAGCTGAAGCTGGAAGTCGGCGACGATGCCTGCGATCCGAAGCAGGCGGTGTCGGTTGCCGAGAAGATGGCGGGCGCGAGGATTCCGTTCGTCGTCGGGCACTTCTGCTCGTCGACCTCGATTCCCGCCTCGGACGCCTATGCCGAGGGCAACGTGCTGCAGATCACACCGGGCTCGACCAACCCGCTGTTCACCGAGCGCGGGTTGTGGAACACGTTCCGGGTCTGCGGCCGGGACGACCAGCAGGGCATGGTCGCGGCTGCCTATATCATCAAGAACTACAAGACCAAGAACGTCGCGATCATCCACGACAAGACGACCTACGGCAAAGGCCTCGCCGACGAAACCAAGAACGCCATCAACGCGGCGGGCGTGAAGGAAAAGCTCTATGAAGCCTACACCAAGGGCGACAAGGACTTTGCCGCGCTGGTGTCCCGCTTCAAGAAGGAGCAGATCGATTTCGTCTATGTCGGCGGCTACTACGCCGAGGCGGCGTTGATCCTGCGCCAGATGCGTGAACAGGGCGTCAATGCCGTGCTGATGGGCGGCGACGCCCTGGTCGACAAGCAGTTCGCCGCGATCGCGGGTCCGCTTGCCGACGGCTCGCTGTTCACCTTCTCGCCCGATCCGCGCAAGAAGGCGACCGCGGCCGCGACCTTGAAGAAGTTCAAGGACAAGGGCATCGATCCCGATGGTTACACGCTCTACAGCTACGCCGCGTTCCAGATCTGGAGCGAGGCCGTCGCGCGCGCGCAGACCACGGACGCCAAGAAGGTCGCAGCCGCCATCAAGGCCGGCAGCTGGGATACCGTGCTCGGCAAGATCAGCTACACGCCGAAGGGTGACATCACCCTGATCGACTATGTCGTGTATCGCCGCGACAAGGACGGCAACTACGCCGAACTGCCGGCCGGTCAATGATCGCCGGCCGCGACATCGGCGCTCCTCCCGGATCGATGTCGCGGCTGTGCCGGCTCACAGCGCCAACAGATAAACCCTTTTGCCAGCCCCGGGGTGTTGGCGCTGTGACGTCCGGGGGGCTACCGGATAATTCACCCAACGACTGCCATCACCGGACAGACGTCGTTCGATCGATCACCGCAACGGAAGAGAGCAACACGTGTCTGACATGAGTCTGGGCAATGGCGGCGGCCGTCCTGGCGAATGGCGCGCCGCGGGGCAGTCTCAAGGATCGTCTCAAGGATCGTTCCAGGGGGCGCCTCAAGGATCATCGCAAGGACCGTCCCATTCCTACCCGCTGCTGGTGCGCGATCACGGTCTCGGCACCGCGCTGAAGCTGTTGCTCGAGACTCTGCCGTACGCGCTGGCGCGGTGGGGCGTGTTACTGGGCTTTGCGGCGGCGTGCGCGGTCTTTGCCATCGTCGCCGTGGGCGGCGCGGTGTGGCTCGGCACCCATGTCGCCAGCGTGTTCGGCTATTGCTGGCTGCTTGGCACTCTGCTGCTCGGCGGATGGATCTGGGGCGCGGTCCTGCGTTACACGCTTCACATGATCGCCTGCGGCCACGTCGCCGTGCTGACCGAGCTGATCACGCATGGCCGCATCGGCAACGGCACCGAAGGGCAGTTCGCCTACGGCCGCCGGATCGTGATGGAGCGGTTCGGCGAGGTCGCGGTGCTGTTCGGGCTCAACGCACTGATCCGCGGCGTGTTGCGCGCGTTTCACAATGCGCTCGATACACTCGGCGACTGGCTGCCGGCGCCCGGCATGAAGGCGATCGTCGGTCTGCTCAACACCATCCTGTCGGCCGCGACGCGCTATCTGGACAAGGTGGTGCTGTCCTACGATCTGGCGCGCGGCGGCGACGATCCCAGGCGCAACATCCAGGACGGCCTGGTTTATTATTGCCAGAATGCCAAGCCGATCCTGACCACGTCGGTCTGGATGGTCATCGTCGAGCGGATCCTGAGCATCCTGCTCTGCCTGCTGCTGCTGGTCCCCGCCGGCGTGGTGACGGTCTGGTTGCCGGACGCCGTCAGGGAGTATGGCGCGATCGTCACCGTCTTCATCGCAGCCTTGCTGGCCGTGACGGTGCGCGCGGCATTCATCCAGCCGTTGTTCCTGATCTGCATGATGATCCGCTTCCACGCGCTGATCGAGCACCAGCCGATCAATTCGACCTGGGTCGGCTATCTCGACGGCCTCTCAGACAAGTTCCGGCAGATCGGACGTTGAGAGCAGTGGAGGGGTGTCGTGCCGCGCGCATTTTGTAACGGAGATGTTCGGTGACCGATATTACCCTCGACAATAAGGGCGTCAGGCTCGCTGCATCTGTTGATGGCCCACCCGACGGTGAACCGATCCTGTTCCTGCATGGCCTGTCGCTGAGCCGGGACACCTGGCAGGAAATCGGCGCTCGGCTCAGCGATCGATATCGGGTCTGGACCCTGGATTTCCGAGGCCATGGGCATTCGGATCGGGCCGCAAGCTACGCGCTCGCCGATTATACTTCGGACGCGGAGACCACGTTGGCCGCAATCGGGCGCCCGGCGGTGATTGTTGGGCACTCGCTCGGCGGCTGCGTTGCCGGTGTCCTGGCGCAGCGCGGCGATGCCAATGTGCGCGCCGCCTTGCTCGAGGATCCGCCGTGGTATCTCGGGCAGCCGGGGGAGTGGGAGAAATCCACGTTTCCGAAGCTGTTCTCGATCGTCAGCGCCCGTCAGGCTGCGTGGCAGCAGGCGCGCGCGCCGCTCGGCACATACCTTGCGTTTCTCGCGGACTCGCCGACGCCCATGGACGGCATCGGCCGTGATCATTTCAGCTCCCGTCATCTGTTGAGCCATGCGTCCGCGCTGCAGCGGCAGGACGGGCGGTGCTGGGCGGGCGGGCAGGTTGCGGCCTCCGTCCTTGCGGCGATTCCGACCGAGCAGGAATTCCAGTGTCCCGTCAGGATCATTCAGGCCGATCCCGGATGCGGGGCGGCCTTGCTGGAGGGGCACGAGTCTCGCTTTGCGCACGGCAATCCGCGTGCCGACATCGTTCGCTATGACGGTTGCGGCCACTCACCCCACCGCGCCATCGCGTTCGAGCAGCGCTTTGCCGCGGACCTGGAAGCTTTCTTGTCGAGCCTGTAATCGGAGCGAGCGCGCATGCAAGAGACGTCCGGCTACGATCCGAACTATGTGATGGGGCGCTCGACCGCGGAGACCGACCGGCTCAAGCGGCAGTCGCAGCTTTACGATGCGTCGACATCGCAGCTCCTGCGGGAGGCTGGGCTCTTGCCGGGCATGAAGGTGCTCGATGTCGGAAGCGGCGCCGGCAACGTGTCCTTTATCGCCGCAAGTCTTGTCGGTGAGAGCGGGGCGATCGTCGGCGTCGACAGCAATCCCGCCATTGTCGCCGAAGCCGCAAGCACGGCGCGCTCGCTCGGCCTGAGCCAGGTTTCGTTCCGGGCCGGCGATATCAGCACGATCGAGCTGGAACGGGATTTCGATGCGGTCATCGGCCGGCTCGTCCTGATCTATGTCAGGGATCCCGCGGCGCTGGTTCGGCAATTGCTCGGGCACCTCAAGCCTGACGGCATCGTGGCGTTCCAGGATCTCGACTGGGGCGAGGGGCCGATCGCCGATCCGCCGTCGCTGCTGCTGTCGCAAGCCTGGAGCACCGTGAAGGAGATGTTTCGGCGGGCCGGGCTGAACAACCGGATGGGATTGTCATTGCACGGCGCCTTCGTCGCGGCCGGCCTTCCCGCGCCGCGCATGAGCCTGTTCGCGCCGGCCGGAGGCGGAGCGGATTTCGACGGTTACGACTACATGGCGAGCGGCCTGCGCAGCAACCTGCCGCATATCGTCAAGCTCGGCGTCGCCACCGAAGCCGATCTTGCGCTGGACAGTTTTGCCGACCGCTTGCGCGCCGAAGTGGTCGCCATGGAGGGGGTCTTCGCGCTGCCGACCTTCGTCAGCGCATGGTCACGCAAACAGGCGGGCTGATGGCCGCGGAGGCCTTCACGCATTTTGCGCGAAGCGTGCGGCACCCGCGACTGGTGCAAGCCATGTCGCGGCATGATCCGTATAGATCTCGATCTGCGGCCGCAAGCCGTCCATGCTGTCGAGTGTGCCGGCCTTGACCACGACCTTGCCGGGCATCAGCGCAGTCTTCGCCAGGATCGGCGAGCCGCAGCCGCCGCAGAAATGGCGCTCGACCGGATGACCGCTGTCACCCTTGTCGACAAAGACGGCGGTCTCGCCGGACTGCTGGTAGTCGGCCTCGCGGATCACGACGTTGAGCGAGAATAGGCTGCCGCTCAGCCGCCGGCAATGCGTGCAGTGGCAGATCGCGATCCCGCGCGGTTCGGCCCTGAGCACGTAGCGCACCGCGCCGCACAGGCAGCCGCCCTTTCGATCCTGCATGATGTCGTCTCCCATACGGTCGTCTGGCAAGTGTCGCTCAACCCCCGCCGGCCACGGCGTCGATGAAGGTCGCAGCCGATTCCTTCAGCTGCTTGCGGCTGTATCCGGCGCGCTCCATTACGGCGAGGCCGCGCGTGAAGGTCACGATGACGCGTGCCAGCCGGCTGGCATCGGCCGCGCTCCGCTTGCCCGGGGCCGTGCCGAGCGCCTTGCCGATCAATTGCTCGAGCCGGCCCAGCACATCCTGCACGCGCTGACGCACCTCTGTGCTCGAGATCGCCGCATCAAGCGCGGTGCGCGTTGTCAGGCATCCGCGCGCCGGCGAGCCGTCGGTCATGTTGACGATGATCATGTCGAAGAAACTTCGCAAAGCGGTCGTCGTGTCGGCGCCAGCCAGCGCGCTGCCCGCCGCTTCCAGGAATTGCTCAGCATATTGATCGAAGGCGCGCAGGAAGATCGCTTCCTTGTCGCCATAGGCGTTGTAGAGGCTGCCGCGCTGCACGCCGGTGGCCTCCGCGAGGTCCTGCATGGTCGCGTCGTGCAGGCCTTTGCGCCAGAACACGTCCAGCGCCGTTGCGATCACCTCGTCTTCGTTGAACTGACGCACACCCACCATTCGACCCGCTCCGCCTGATTATTCTTGACATTATCGTCAAGATTGACAATCATGTCAAGAATGACGCTTCAGGAGATCACTATGATTACCGCCGTCACGACGTTCAAATTGCCCAAGCCGATCACGCGCGACGAAGCGCGCGCCATCTTTCTCAGCACCGCGCCGATCTACCGCGGCGTATCGGGGCTGTTTCGCAAGACCTACGTGCTGTCCGAGGACGGCATGACGGCCGGCGGCATCTATTTCTGGAACTCGAGGCCGCAAGCCGAGGCGCTCTACACCGAAGCGTGGCGCGCCCGCGCCCGGGAGAAGTATGGCGCCGATCCGACGGTGACCTATTTCGAAAGTCCCGTAATGGTCGACAACGTCGCCGATCGGATTCTTGCCGATGAACTGAGCGGGTGACCTGAGCCGTGGACTCCGCTCCGCCTCGCCCTGCGTGAAGACAGCGACTAACGGTAACCCTCTCCCCGCAAGAGCGGACGGAGGGCGCGTGCATCCGCCGACGTCACAGGTCTTGCAGCGCGTCGCGTGACGGTGCGATCGGCAGCCATTCCGGGATACGACGCTTGGCGAGCCAATAAGGCCGCCAGATCGCGCGCCAGGTCGGACGGTCCAGCGGCACCGTGCCCCAGATGCGCTGCGCCATGTCGACCCGCGACAGGTCGTGCATGTGCAGCCACTGACGTGCCGCCCACCACAATTCGGCTGGCATCTCGCCGTTGCGGCGGCCCTTGAGCTCGACGATGCTCGGCAGGGGGTCGCGATACCGGGTCGCCACCTTGAGCGTGGCGATGCGCCTGCCATGCCGTCTGATGCTCCAGAGCCGTGAGCGATTGTGTGCGAGGTTGCAGCCATAGGTGCGGAGGCAGTTCTGCATCGCCTCTGCCTCCTCTGCGATATCGGCGGTCGAGGTCAAGGGCACGAAATCGTAGCCGGCGACACGGCCCGCCTGCAGCCACATGTCGGCAATCGGCTGTGAGCCGAGGTTGAGGTGTAGCGAGAGCAGCGTTCGCCAGTCGTTTGCGGCGGCACGCGCGGTGTCGAGACGCATGGCTGGCGTCCATGTCCGGTCGATCAGCGTATGGCCGAGCGTTGAGGGGTGGGTTGAGAACCACGCCCACAGGCCGACCAGCCGCAACCCGGCCGGGTTGACGAACCGCGCCGCGCGGATCAGCTCGCGCGCGATCCAGGCGGCAGCGGGCGAGTGCGCGAGCCTCGTGAGTTCGGTAACGGCTTTCAGCCATTGCGGCGCCAGCTTCGGCGATGGCGGCAGATGGTTCGCGATCTGGCGGCGAAACAGCTCATCGTCGGGCAATCCCGCGATCGGAAACGTGAATGCTTCCGGTGGCAATTTGCGCAACCAGAGCGGTATGCCTGCCGCAGCCGCTGCCTCCGCAAGGGAGCGGCCGTCGATGACATGCGCGAGTGCGAGCGCGGGGTCTCGTCCAACCCGTGGGGCCGCCAGCGCGAACAGCAGCGCGGGAAAGCTCACGGCAAGGTCCGCAATGCGCGCATGCTGCATCGCCAGCGCACGCACCTTGGCCTGCACATCGGGATGGTATCTCCGCAACTGCCGTTCGGGCAGCGCGAAGCGTGCGGCGTCCCGGTGGGGGAACGCCAGAACATTGGATGTCATGACAATGGTTCCACGCCCGCGGCGCGGCAGATTCGGTTCAATTGGGATGGAGCGTTAGGGTCTCGTCCGGGATTGAGCTCCCGGAACGCGCATCAAAAATCGCGCGGTGAACCCGGGAAGCGCGCTAGCCTGATCATCGTCGCCTCCTGCAATGAATTTGCGGTGCGGTTCCCATAGCCCATTTTGTATCGCCAGGCAACGCGCCGATTGCGCCACCGCGCACTTTGCAAGGCATTGTGACGTGCAGAGCGCGCTGACGCGAAGCTGTCATCGTCACGCCGTCGGCGGGACATCTTCACCTTCCGCGTCACCGGCGCTAGTCTCGACGCAGCGACCAACAAAAAACGTAATGGGCAGGACGCACCAATGACCCAACAACAACCCTCCAATCCAGGTTCCGCCCCGTTGCCGCGGCGCAGGCTCGGCCGCACCGGGCTCGACGTTTCCATCCTCGGTTTCGGCACCGCGCCGCTCGGCGATCTCTTTGCGCGGCTCGATGACGCGGCCGCGATCGCGGCGGCGGAGCGGGCGTTTGCGCTTGGCGTGAACCTGCTCGACTCGTCTCCGCTGTATGGGCATGGCCTCGCCGAACATCGCAGCGGCACGGCGCTGCGCCGCGTCGCACGCGACGACGTCGTCGTCTGCACCAAGGTCGGACGCTGGATGGATCCGTTCCACGGCCGCGGCGACGGCTCGAACTTCGTCGGCGGCCAGCCGCATCGCGCCGTGGTCGATTATTCCTATGACGGCACCATGCGCTCGGTCGAGCAGTCGCTGTTGCGGCTCGGTACCGATCATATCGATCTGTTGCTGATCCATGACGTCGACGTCTGGACCCACGGTGCTGACGCCATCGAGGCGCGATTTCGCGAGGCAATGGAGGGCGCCTATGTCGCGCTCGACAAGCTGCGCGCCGAGCGCGTGGCCAAGGGTATCGGGATCGGCGTCAACGAGGCTGAGATGTGCGTGCGTTTCGCCAAAGCGGGCACGTTCGACACCATGCTGCTCGCCGGCCGCTACTCGCTTTTGGAGCAACCGGCGCTCGCCGAGTTCCTGCCGCTCGCGGAGCAGCAGGGCATCGGCATGATGCTGGGCGGCGTGTTCAACTCCGGCATCCTGGCGACAGGCGCGGTGGCCGGCGCCAAGTACAATTACAAGGACGCGCCGCCGGACGTGATGCAGAAGGTCTCTGCGATCGAGCGCGTCTGCCACGCCCACGATGTGGCGCTGCCAACCGCGGCGCTGCATTTCGCGCTGGGCCATCCGGCGGTCGCAAGCCTCGTGCTCGGTGCGCAGACGCCGCAGGAGGTCGAGCGCAACGTCGCCGCATTGTCGTCAGCCGTGCCCGCCGCGTTGTGGCGCGACTTGAAGAATGAGGGGCTGCTCGACCAGCATGCGCCGGTGCCGGCATGATGCGGATCGACGCCCATCACCATGTCTGGACGCTGGCGCGCGCGGATTACGGCTGGCTGACGCCGGAGCGCGGGCCGATCTATCGCGACTTCGGGCTATCAGATCTCGCTCCGCATCTCGAAGCAGCCGGGATCGAAGGCACGATCCTGGTGCAGGCCGCACCAACAGAGGCCGAGACGGCATTTCTGCTCGATGTCGCAAAAGGGGCCGAGCAGGTGCGCGGCGTGGTCGGCTGGATCGACTTCGACGCCGGCGACGCGGCGGCGCGCGTCGACGCGATCGCCGAACGCGATCTGTTGGTCGGCCTGCGGCCGATGGTGCAGGACATCGCCGATGACGACTGGCTGCTGCGCCCGGAACTGGCGGCGCCGCTCGAGGCCATGGCGCGGCACGATCTCGTGTTCGACGCGCTGGTGCTGCCGCGCCATCTGCCGCGGCTCATCCAGGTGGTCGATCGGCATCCGGATTTGCAGTTCGTGCTCGATCATTTCGGCAAGCCGAATCTCGCCACCGGCGACATTGGGGCCTGGAAGGACGATGTCGCAGGTCTGGCCACGCGGTCCAACGTCGTCTGCAAATTGTCGGGCCTTGCGACCGAGGCGGCGCCGAACTGGCAGGTCGCCGATCTGCGCGAAGCCGCGGATCATGCGCTCGCATGCTTCGGGCCGGAGCGGATGCTGTGGGGCAGCGACTGGCCCGTGGTCAATCTCGCCGGCGGCTACGCGCACTGGTTCGCGGCCGCGGAGAGCCTGCTTGCCGATTTGTCAAGTGAAGCAAGAGCCGCGATTTTCGGCGGCAATGCGGCGCGCATCTATTTGTCAAGCCGCGGGCGGCCGACATCCCGGAAATAGATTGCAGCCTGCGCCCAATTTGATCCACAGCGTGCCTTGATGAATCAATCCGGGATGGTTCATAAGCGGCGTCCGTGTCGTCGGTGATCCGGCGGCGTAACGGGATTAGAGAGAGAAGCGTGGCAAAGATTCATCATCAGATTGCGCAGGAGCTGGGGGTTCGCGACGAGCAGGTCGAGGCGGCGGTGACGCTGCTCGACGGTGGCGCCACCGTGCCGTTCATCGCGCGATACCGCAAGGAGCTCACCGGCGCGCTCGATGATGCTCAGCTGCGCACGCTGGAAGAGCGGCTGACGTATTTGCGCGAGCTCGAGGAACGCCGCACCGCGGTGCTCAACTCGATCCGGGAGCAGGGCAAGCTCGATGCCGCGCTGGAAGCCCAGATCATGGCGGCCGACAGCAAGGGCCGTTTGGAAGACATCTATCTGCCGTACAAGCCGAAGCGCCGCACCAAGGCCGAGATCGCCAAGGAAGCCGGGCTCGAGCCGCTCGCCGATCAGCTTCTGACGCAGCCCCAGAACGATCCGAACGAAGCTGCCGCTCCGTTCATCAACGCCGAGAAGCAGGTCGCCGACGTCGCCGCCGCGCTGGATGGCGCGCGCGCAATCCTGGTCGAGCGCTTCGCCGAGGATGCCGATCTGATCGGAGCGCTGCGTGAGGAGATGTGGTCGAACGGCATCATGGCCTCGACCGTCCGCACCGGCAAGAAGACCGAAGGCGAGAAGTTCAAGGACTATTTCGATTTCTCCGAGCCGCTGCCGAAGCTGCCGTCGCACCGCATCCTGGCGCTGTTCCGCGGCGAGAAGGAAGAGATCCTCGACCTCGCGATCAAGCCGGAGGCCGAGGCGCCGGCCGTCGGTGTGCCCGGTCTCTACGAGCTCAGGATCATGAACCGCTTTGCGATCTCCAATCAGGGCCGCAAGGGCGACAAATGGCTGACCGAGACGGTGCGCTGGGCCTGGCGCACCAAGATCCAGATCCATCTCAACATCGATTTACGGATGCGGCTGTGGACCGCGGCCGAGACCGAGGCAGTGCGCGTGTTCGCCTCCAACCTGCGCGACCTCTTGCTCGCCGCGCCCGCCGGCGCGCGCGCCACCATGGGGCTCGACCCCGGCTATCGCACCGGCGTCAAGGTCGCGGTGATCGATGCCACCGGCAAGGTCGTGGCGCACACGGCGATCTTCCCGCACGAGCCGCAGCGGCGCTGGGATGAGGCGCTCGCCATTCTCGGCAAGCTCGCGATCGAGCATGGCGTCGAGCTGATCGCGATCGGCAATGGCACCGCCTCGCGCGAGACCGACAAGCTCGCCGCCGAGCTCGTGAAGCGGCTGCCCGAGCGCAAGATGACCAAGATCGTAGTCTCCGAAGCCGGCGCGTCGGTCTATTCGGCCTCCGCCTTCGCCTCCAATGAATTGCCCGACCTCGACGTTACCATTCGCGGCGCGGTCTCGATCGCGCGGCGTCTGCAGGATCCCTTGGCCGAGCTGGTCAAGATCGATCCGAAGGCGATCGGCGTCGGCCAGTACCAGCACGATCTCGGTGAGGCCAAGTTGGCGCGCTCGCTCGATGCGGTGGTGGAAGACTGCGTGAACGCGGTCGGCGTCGATGCCAACACCGCATCGGTTCCGCTGCTCTCGCGTGTGTCGGGCATCGGCGCGGGACTGGCGCAGAGCATCGTGCAGCACCGCGATGCCAACGGCCCGTTCAAGTCGCGCAAGGCGCTCAAGGAGGTGCCGCGGCTCGGGCCGAAGGCGTTCGAGCAGTGCGCCGGCTTCCTGCGCATCAGCAATGGCGAGGATCCGCTCGATTCATCCGGCGTGCATCCGGAAGCCTATCCGGTGGTGCGCCGCATCCTCGAGGCGACCAAGAGCGACATCAAGGCGCTGATCGGCAACGCCGATGTGGTGCGCGGGCTCAAGCCGCAATCCTTCGTCGACGATACGTTTGGATTGCCGACCGTCACCGACATTCTGCGCGAGCTGGAAAAGCCCGGCCGCGACCCGCGTCCGGCGTTCAAGGCGGCGGTGTTCATGGAGGGCGTCGAGGAGGTCAAGGACCTGAAGCAGGGCATGATCCTCGAGGGCACCGTGACCAACGTCGCCGCCTTCGGCGCCTTTGTCGACATCGGCGTGCATCAGGATGGTCTGGTGCACATCTCGGCGATGTCGCGGAATTTCATCAAGGACCCGCGTGAGGTGGTGAAGCCGGGCGATATCGTCAAGGTCAAGGTTCTTGATGTCGAGGTCGCGCGCAAGCGTATCGCGCTGACGCTGCGGCTCGACGACGAGGTCGGGCCGAAGAAGGACAACGCGGCGCCGTCGCGCGATTTTTCGCGCGGCTCCGGCAAGATGACGTCGTCCGCGCCGCGCCGCCCGCAAGAGCAGTCCGGCGGCGGTGCACTCGCCGACGCGCTGCGCCGCGCCGCCGAGAAGAGCGGGCGCGGCAAGCCGACCTGAGCCGCGTCGGCGTCACCCGCCATGTCGCGGCGATTTTAGAGAAGGGGCGGATCATGCCTTGCTGATCCGCCCGAGGTCATGCCACTCGGCGTGCAGAACCGGCGGTGAGTTGCCGTCAGCTCACATCACACCGCGAGACAGCCATGGATACGCGGTGCCGTCTCTGAGCCTTTCAATCGCCCGGTCGGTGACGATGCAGTCGAGATCGCCGGGTGTCAGGCCGATATCTTTCAGCTCTCTCTCGCTCAGTTCGTGCAAGTTGACTCGCGACCTCTCGCGCTGCTGCCAATTGCGGAATGCAAGCCAAAATCCCTGGAGCAAACCCGGAAGGCTCCGCGTCGATGCGCCCGGTGGCCCAGCCGCTTCCTTCTCCGAGAAAGCGTCTCTCCGCGCTGCGATCGAGGCTTCGGGACACGCCTCGGCCGAAGCGTCGCCCGTGGTGTCTTTCACCACAGCGATGGCGAGGTCGGGCCGCAGCCGTGCGGTATCGCGCCCGGTCTCGGACGTAGGGTTCGTCTGTTGAGGGGGCATCGGATGCTCCTGCTGTTGTGCCGGCAGGGAGCATGGCCAAACAAAAGGCCCCGTCCGATGCCGGCGGGGCCTGGTGAAAGATCGCGTCGTTGAATTCCTAGCGCACGACTCCTTCCACGGCCCAGCGAGAGCGGGTCATGTTTTTGCGGTTCGCGATGCGCACAACGTTGATCATGAAGCGTCGTTACCACGAAGATGGCCGATATTCAAGGGTGTGCCGATGCCGTGTGCATCCTCAAGGTGAGCGCTCCCGGCATACGCCCGGGAGTCTGTCCTGGCTCCGAGAACGTCTGGTGATTTGATCCGGACGCGCGAAGGTCGTCTGACGCGAAGAGGCCTCTCGCTTATCCTAACTCCGCTGTCAGAATCTGGCGCATTTGTCAGTTGAAGTCGGGCTCACGCTTGCGTCTTCTGGTGATCCTCTGCGTGCGGCGACACGAGGTTCGCCGCAGTCCCAAACAGGGAGAGTTTCATGAAGAACAGGCTTCTCACATGTCTCACGGCGGCGACGCTCGCCGTCAGCGTTGCGCTTGCACCCGCAGCTCTCGCCAGAGGCGGCGGTGGCGGCGGCCATGGTGGCGGGGGTGGCTTCGGTGGCGGCCACGGCGGTGGCTTTGCTGGTGCCATGGGTGGCGGAATGCATGGCGGTGGTTTTGGCGGCGGCATGCACGGCGGTGGGTTCGGCGGCGGTATGCGCGGTGGTGGCATGGCGTTTGCCGCGATGGGCGGCGGCGGGCATTTTGCCGGCGGACATTTTGGTGGCGGTCCCCGCTTCACCGGTGCTCCCGCGTTCGGCCCGCGATTTGCCGGCGCCGGATTCCACGGCGGGCGCTTCTTCCATCATGGCGGCTTCTTCCACCATCACCGCTTCCATCGCTTCGCGTTCTTCGGCGCGCCCTATCTCTACGCCGGCTATGACTACGGCTGCTACCGCAGGGTGTGGACGGCCTACGGTCTGCAATGGGTCAATGTGTGCGGGGATTATTGGTGATCGCCCAACCAACCGCACCGTTGTCGCGGTCGTCGCCAGACGTTCCATCCCGCCCCGGAATGGGATAGTCTGGCGGCGATCGTCGCGGGGGCTTGCAGAGCTTGAGAACTCGGAGAGAGTTCAAGATGCCTCGGAGAGTTCAAGAAGATGACCGGAGCTCACCGCCGCATTCTCGTCGTCGAGGATGATCCTGAAACCGCCGGTCAGCTCGTCGAAGAGCTCACCACCAGCGGCTATGACGTGGATCTGGCCGCGAACGGCCGCGAGGCGCTGAGCCAGGGGGCGGCGCGCGATTATGCCGTGATCACGATCGACCGCATGCTGCCCGACATCGACGGCATCGCGGTGATGCGCCAGATGCGCGACGACGGCATCGCGGTGCCGTTCCTGATCATCAGCGCACTCGGCGAGGTCGATGACCGGGTCCGTGGATTGCGCGCCGGCGGCGACGACTATCTGGTCAAGCCGTTCTCCTTTGTCGAGCTGCTGGCGCGGCTCGAGGCGCTCGGCCGCCGCAGCGAGACCGTTGCCAAGGAGACCATCCTGCGGGTCGGCGATCTCGCGGTCGATCTGATCGCGCGGACGGCGAGCCGCCGCGGCCGCAAGATTCCGCTTCTGCCGAAGGAATTCCAGCTGCTCGAATATCTCGCGCGCAACGAAGGCCGCGTGGTGTCGCGCGCCATGCTGCTGCAGCACGTCTGGGATCTGCACTTCGATCCCTCGACCAACATCATCGACGTCTATGTCGGGCGGGTGCGCCGCAAGGTCGACGACCAGCAAGCCTATCCGCTGATCCACACGATCCGCGGCATCGGGTACTGCCTCCGTGCTCCTGGCTAAGACCTTCAAGTCGTCGACTTTCCGCCTGGCGCTGATCGCCATCGGCATCTTCGGCCTGATGGTGTCCGCGATCTTTGCTTACGTCTACTGGTCGACGCTGTCCTATGTGCGCGACAGGTCCGACCGCGCCATCATGACCGAGCAGGCGAGCCTCGATGATGCCTATGCGCGGTCCGGCCGCGATGGCCTGGCCGCGTTGATTGCGCAACGCATCGCGGACAAGGGCTTTGCCGATCATGTCTATCTGCTGGCCGGCCCGGACTCGGCGGTAGTTGCCGGAAATCTCAAGCAATGGCCGGCGGAGGCTGCCCGGCAGGGATGGGCCGAATTCCGCGTTTCGCTGCCGCAGCTCCCCACGGGCACTTCTCTGGCGCGAGTCGTGACGGAGACCTTGTCGAACGGCGATCGGCTGCTGGTCGGTCGCGACATCAGTGATCTCGACGGCTTCATGGCGCAGATCAGGGCCGCGGGCATCGCCGTTGTCGTGCTGATCATCGTGCTTGCCGCCGCCGCCAGCATCGGGGTCACGCGGCGGACGGTCGGCCGGATCGAGTCGATCAATGCGACCAGCCGCGCCATCATGCTCTCCGGCCTCGACCAGCGCATCCCGCTCCTTGGCAGCCACGACGAATGGGATCGCGTTGCGGAGAATCTCAATCTGATGCTGGATCGCATCCAGACCTTGATGGGTGACGTCAAGCAGGTCGGCGAGAATATCGCGCACGACCTGCGCACGCCGCTGACCCGGATGCGCGGCCGGCTCGAGAAGGCCTATCACGCCCCGCGCAACGCGGAGGGCGATGCGGCGTTGATCGGCGACACCATCGCCGATCTCGACGCGGTGCTCGGGATGTTCGCGTCGATCACGCGGATCTCCGAGATCGAGACGCGGGCCCGCAAGGGCGCGTTTCGCATCGTCAACCTGGTCGAGATCGCAAGCGAGGTGGTCGAGCTCTACGATGCCGCGGCCGAGGAGGTCACCACCCATCTCGACCTCGCCGGCGATCAGGCAGTGCTGGTGACCGGCGACCGCGATCTCTTGTTCGACGCCATCGCCAATCTCGTCGATAACGCCATCAAGCACGGCCGTCCGGGCGGGCGGGTGAGCGTGACCTGCGACAATGACGAGAGCGGCGCGGTGATTTCGGTCGCCGATGACGGCCCCGGCATTCCCGCCGGCCAGCACGACCGGGTCTTCAAGCGCTTCTACCGGCTCGAGCAGAGCCGCTACACGCCGGGCAATGGCCTCGGCCTCAGCCTGGTCGCGGCGGTCGCGAGCCTGCACGGCGCACGAATCGAATTGCGCGACAACGCGCCGGGATTGTTGTGCAGGCTGGTCTTTCCTGTGGTGGAATCGGTGGCGGAGCTCCCTCGCTAGGTGCGCGTCGCCAAAATATCGAAAACAACCCCATGCAAAGGAGCTCGCGGCGGCCGGCGTTCGGCCAGCCAGCTTGACATGTCGGGCAACTCAGGAGTATTCTTCCAATATTCCGAAATCGTGCAATCGCCGCCTTGTAAGCGCCTCTCGCCAAGCAGAGTGGGCGCAGCGCGTCGCGAGACTGCGGAAGCACAAGTCGCAGGCCGTGCAGCACATTCGATGTCGTCCTGGCGAAAGCCAGGACGCATTACCCCAAATGAGAGTTGTTGCGCCACGCCGGGGCCACGGCCCCATTCATCATCAAATGCGGCGGTTATGGGTCCTGGCTTTCGCCAGGACGACGGCGGTGTTAACCGTTCAAAACCGCGCCGCCATCTCCGTCAGCCGCCGGTGCGCGGCCTCGCGGGCGGCGCGGATCGGCTCCGCGGGCCCCGTGGTCGGGCCGATCGGCACCAAGCGCAAATCGTTGATGCCGATGAAGCGCAGCGCTTCGCGCAGATAGGGCGTCGCCATGTCGATGCGGCCGCGGTTCATGCCGGTGACGAAGTCGCTGCCGCTCGCCAGGATCACGACCGTCGGCCGGTCTGTGAGCAGCGGCAGATAGCCCTGCGCCGGATCGAAGCGGAAGGTCAGTCCGGGCTGGATGATGACGTCGAGCCACTGCTTGAGCTTGTAGGGAATGGAAAAATTCCACATCGGGGTCGAGATCAACACGCGATCGGCCAGCGACAGCCGCAACGCGAGGCGTTCGGCGACTGCGAAGGCGTCGTGCTGCGAAGCAGTGAACGTCTTGCCGCCGATCCGGGCGTATTTGGCCTCGAGCAGATACCCTTCGAACTCCGGCAGCGGCTCGCGCCACAGGTTCATCGCGTCGATGTCCCAGTCCGGATGGCTCTCACGGAAGCGATCGAGAAACACGCGCGCGCCGGCTGCCGATTCCGAGTCGGCGCGGGGAGAGCAGGCGACGTGCAGCAGCTTCGGCACCGCGCCTCCCTTAGCCGAGCGCCTTGATGACGGTGTCGGCGTTGGTTACGACGGAGACGTTCTGCAAGGCAAAATTGATCGCGGCGTTGTGCCAATCGGCATTCATGGTCGAGCAGCAATCCTCCGGCACGATCATGAAATAGCCCTTGTCGGCGCCGGTGCGCGCGGTGTGCTCGACCGACATGTTGGTCCAGGCGCCGGTGTTGATGATCATGTCGCGGCCGGTGGCTTTCAATATGGTCTCGAGCCGCGTGCCTTCCCAGGCGCTCATCCGCATCTTCTCGACCACGAAGTCGCCCGGGCGCGGTTCGAGCCCGGAGACCGGCGCAGCGCCCCAGCTGCCGCGTACCATCGCCTTGCTGTCGACCAGGCCCTCGAACAGGGGCGCGTTCAACGTCACGCCGGGTGCGCCGGGCTCGACGACGAACCAGACGTGGATGATGGCGACGCCGCGCGCCCGCGCCGCCTCGGCTACGCGGCGGACATTCTCGACGACGTGCTGCTGGCGCGCATGCGCCGGCGCCCCGGACTCGGCGAACGCGCCGCCGTCCATGATGACGTCGTTCTGCATGTCCTGGATGATCATCGCGCAACGCTGCGGATCGAGCTGCATTTCCCCGGAGGTCAGGTTCGGCGCAGGTGTGGTCGATGCAGCGCTCGCGCCGCCGCGCTTACCGCTCATATAGGGTTCGTGGCGCGGGCCGACCTTGGTCGGGATCGCGTAGACCGAATGGGTCGCGGTCAGATAGAGCGTGCGGAAATCGGTGCCGCCCCAGGCGAGGTTGGCGACGAGCTCGGGCAGGCGGACCTTGCCGAGCAGATCGCCGCCGGGCGCATAGACCCAGACGCCGCCGGGCGCGGTGACCCAGACATTGCCGCGCTGGTCGCACTTCATGCCGTCGGGCAGGCCGGGCTCGAGCTCGGAGCGGATGCCGGAGGCGAACACGCGCGGATTATTGAGTAAGCCGTCGGCGCTGACGTCGAAGGCGCGGATCAGCGCCTGCACGGTGTCGTTGACATAGAGGATGCGCTCGTCCGGCGAGAAGCACAGCCCGTTCGGCTGCTCGAACAGGTAGCGATCGACCAGGAGTTTCGGCGCGCCGCCGCCCGGCGGCACGCGATAGACGCCCTGGAAGCCGAGCTGGCGCGGCCGCTCAACGCCGTAGACCGGCATGCGGCCATACCATGGATCTGAGAAATAGATCGCGCCCGAGGAATGAACGCAGACGTCGTTCGGGCTGTTGAGCTCCTGGTTCTCGTAGTGCGAGGCCAGCACCTCGCGCCGCCCGTCAGCCCGCTCGCGGATCAGGGAGGATGTCGCATGCTCGCAGACGATCAAATTGAGGTCCGCGTCATAGGTCATGCCGTTGCACTTGTTCGACGGCCGCTTGACCTCGACCACCCCGCGCCGCGCATCCCAGCGCCGGCGCACGTCGCCAGGCATGTCGGAGAACAGCAGGAAGTGATCGAGCGGATGCCAGATCGGCCCTTCCGTGAAATCGAAGCCGGTGCCGACCTGGCCGACCGGCGCGTAGGGGTCGATCAGGTCTTCGAATTCGGTGCGCAGCGTGACGTGCGTCATCGTAGCAGGCCTTCGTGGTTATGCCGGGAACCAGTTGCGCTGCGGCAGGCTTTGCACGACAGGCCCGGGCACCTGGTCGTGCAGGCGGCCGACCACCATGCCGCCCTCGATCTTCGCCGGGCGATCATGCACAGGGAGCAGATAGCGTGAGCTACTCAGCAGCTTCTTGATCGCGGCCTTCTCGGCGCGCTTGCTGGTGCCGTGATTGCCGGTGGTGCGCGGCTCGGCGTCGTGGATCTCGTTGAAGGGCGTGACGATCTGATCGTTGAAATCATAGATCACGTCGCCGCAGATCGTCGCGATGCCGTCGGCGGTGTGGACGTGAATGTTCATCGAGCCTTCGGTGTGGGCGTTGGCGGCGTCGCAATAGACGCCGGGCATCAATTCGACCGGACCGGTGATCTCGAGGTCGAGGAAACGCAGCGCGCTCTTGGTGTGCAGGCGGTCGATCAAATGCTTGATGTCGGGCGCAGGGTATTGCGGATGCATCAGGCCGGAGACGGAGTACTCCAGCTCCTTGCGGTTGACGACGACGGTGGTGTTCATCGGAAACAGATCGTCCTTGCCGGCGTGGTCGATGTGCAGATGGGTGTGGCAGACGAAACGGACGTCGCCCATGCGCACGCCGTGGCGGGCGAGCTGGTTCTCGATCATGTTCTCGTGAAACTGGAGGCCGCGCATGCCGAGCGTCTCCATGATCTGGTTGGAGCGGTAGCCGGTGTCGACCAGCACGGGGTAGGGGCCGCCGAGGATCAGGAAGCCGAGCGTCAGCACGCGGCGGGTGCGGCCGCAATTGTGCCCGAGCACGAGGAAGCTCGATTCCAGCTCGATATCGCCATAGTCCAGGATCTTGATCTCCAACGGCATCGCTCTCCCCTCCAAATTCCTGTTCGTTGTTGTGTTCGTCGCGGCGCGACTATGGCCCCAGCCGATAGACCCGCGCCGCCGTCGTGCTGAAGATCGCTTCGCGCTGCGCGGCGTTGAGCCGTTCCGCGGCTGCCTTGAAGGCGTCGATCAGATCGCGGTAGCTGGTCCACAGCTTCTCGATCGGAAAGTTCGAGCCGAACAGGCAGCGCTCCGCGCCGAAGATCGCGACCGTGTCGGTCATGATGCCGGCGATATGCGCGGCATCGTTGCGATGGATGAAGGTGCCGAGCCCGGACAGCTTCGATACCACGTTGGGGCATTGTGCGAGCCGCGCCATGCCGGCGCGCCAGGCGGCCCGGCCTTGCGGCGACAGATCCTCCAGCATGCCGGCATGCTGCAGGATGAAGGTTACGTTCGGGCAGGCTTCGGCAAGGCCGGCGGCATCGGCCATCTGCGGCGCGAACACCTGCAGGTCAAAGCTCCAGCCATAGTCGGCGAGGTGTGCGATATTGCGCCCGATCACGGGATCGGTGCAGAGGTCGGGACGGGCGGCGAAGCGATAGAGCGGGTTGTCGTGCCAATGCAGCTGCATGCGCACGCCGCGCACCAGCGGATAGCGCTTCAACCGATCCAGCTGCGGCCGGACGTCATCGACGGAAAAATCGGCATAGGCGACGAGGGCGTGCGGCCAGCCACGCTGATCCGCCGTCTGCTGCACCCATGCCGCCTCATCCTCGAACTTGCCATTCGGCCAGTTGGTCTGGACGTAGACCGAGCGGGTGACACCGCTACCCCTGAGGTCGTCGAGATATTCCTCGATCGGATAGTCGCGGCGGATCGGCTCGTAGGGGCCGAAGATGCGCGGCTGCATCGGGCCGGACAGCCAGGCGAGATCCGCTTGACGCCAGATGTGATGATGTCCGTCGACAATGCCGGTCACGCAGCTCTCCTTGTTGCAAGCGACAGCAGATGCGCGACAACCGCCGCGCTCGATCCGCCGTCCACGAGATCATCGACGAAGCGCTGGATCGCGATCAGCGCCTCGGTTTGCGGCTTGAAGTTGGCTGCGGTCGCGAGCGGCGTCAGCCAGCTCACGCGCCAGGCCCGCCGCGACAGCTTTGCCACGGCATCGCGCAGCGCGGCCGGATCGCCGCGCTCGAGGCCGTCGGAGACGATCACGACCGCCGCGCCGCGGGCATATCCGCCGAACCGCGGCACCGCGAGGAACGCCTGCAGCGCATCGCCGATCCTTGTGCCGCCGTCCCAGTCGCTGACCAGGAATGAGGCCGCGCTCAGCGCCTGTTCGCGCCGCTTCAGCCGCAGTGCCGTCGTGACGCGGGTCAGCCGCGTGCCGAAGGTGAACACCTCGACATTGCCGGCCGCCTGCACCAGCGCATGCGCAAGCCGCATGTTCTCCTCGGTACGCGCCTTCATCGAGCCGGAAACGTCGATCAGGAGCAGGATCTTGCGCGGCCGCTGGCGACGGCGCATCCGCCCGAGCCGCAGCACCTCGCCGTCATTGCGCACGCTGTCACGCAGCGTGCGGCGCAGATCGGCGAACGGTCCGGTGCGCGCACGCCGCCGCCGGTGGCCGCGCCTTCGCGGCAGCCGCCGGGCCGCCTCGCGCGACAATTGGCGCAGTGGATCGCTGGTCGGGATTTGCGCGAAGCGGCGCTCGACCAGCGCCTCGGCCCGTGCCGCGGCGAGGCCGGATTCATTGGCTTCGTCGGCGAGCGGCGGCTCGTCCTCGCCGCGGCCTTCCTCCTGAAGGCGGACGGTCTCGTCGTCCTCGCCTTCGGCCTGCTCGATGGCATCAGTGCCGCGGAAATGGATGTCGAACAGCCGGTCATAGGTCGCGCGGCGCTCCGGCGGCGGCGCCAGTGTGGCGAGCCCGGCCCGGCGGATGTGCTCGAGGCTGCGCGGCCCGAGCAGTTCGATCGCGGCGAGGAAGCTCGTCGTTTGCTCCGGCGCGACCGAGAAGCCGTTGGCGCGCAAGAGCGCGACGAACGACACGAAGATCCGCGCGGCGCGCGGCAGCACGAGATCGTCGCTCACGCGGCTGCCTCCGCGATGATGGCATCGAGCCGCGGCGAGATGAAATGCAGATCCTCCTCGTCCTTCAGTGCGACGCCGATCGAGCGCTTGAACGCATCCGGCCAGCGCGCGCCGCCCTTGTTGAGCAGCGTCGCGGCCTCGGCCCAGTCGACCGCCTCGGCAATCCCCGGCGCCTTGCTCAGCGGTTCGCGGCGCAGCCGGCCGACCGCGGCGACCACGGCGCGGGCGGTGGTTTCGGCAACGCTGGAGGCGCGCATCATCACGATCCGCGCCTCGCGCTCGGCATTCGGATAGTCGATCCAGTGATAGACGCAGCGCCGCCGCAGCGCCTCGTGCAAATCGCGGGTCCGGTTCGAGGTCAGCACCACGACGGGATGCTCGGCCGCGCGGATCGTGCCGCGCTCCGGGATCGAGATCTGGAAGTCGGACAGGAATTCGAGCAGGAAGGCCTCGAACTCCTGGTCGGCGCGGTCGATTTCGTCGATCAGCAGCACCGTCGCATCGGGCGCACGCAGTGCCGCGAGCATCGGGCGCTCGATCAGGAACGACTCGCCGTAGATGTCGATGCTC
Organism: Bradyrhizobium mercantei; assembly: GCF_001982635.1. Taxonomy (GTDB): domain Bacteria; phylum Pseudomonadota; class Alphaproteobacteria; order Rhizobiales; family Xanthobacteraceae; genus Bradyrhizobium; species Bradyrhizobium mercantei. The sequence continues at coordinate 128,560 of NZ_MKFI01000010.1, forward strand.
TCCTCGCCGGCCTGCCGGATCGCCAGCATCTGGCGCGGATAATTCCACTCGTAGAGTGCCGCGGCCGCGTCGATGCCCTCGTAACATTGCAGCCGGATCAACCGGCGGCCGAGCACGGCGGCGATCGCTTTCGCCGCCTCGGTCTTGCCGACCCCCGGCGCACCCTCGAGCAGCAGCGGCTTGCCGAGCGCGAGCGAGAGATAGGAGGCGGTGGCGATGCCGTCGTCGGCGAGGTAATAGGCCGCGCGCAGCGCTCGCTCCAGCGCCTCGGGGCTGTCGATGCCGACGATGTTGCTGCGGACCGGCATATCAGAACCTCAGCGCCGCGGTTGCGGCCGCGCGCCGCCCTGCGCCTGGATGGCGCGCAGCACCTTCTCCGGCGTGATCGGCAGATCGTCGATCCGCACCCCGACCGCGTTGAAGATCGCGTTGGCTACCGCAGGCAGCACCGGATTGGCGCACATTTCGCCCGGTCCCTTGGCGCCGAATGGGCCATCGGGGGCAGGGCGTTCCAGCACCGCGATGTCATGCGGGCAGATGTCGCCAGGCCCCGGCATCAGATATTCGACGAAATCGCGCGGCCCATGCACCGGCTCCGGATAATACGGCTCCGGCGTCTCATAGAGCGCGTGGCTGACGCCCATCCAGGCGCCGCCGACCAGCTGCTGTTCGACCAGCCGCGGATTGAGCGCGCGGCCGAGCTCATAGGCACTGTCCATCCTGACCATGTCGACTTCGCCGGTCTCGTCGTCGACCTCGACCTCGGCGACCAGGCAGGCATGCGCGTAGCACGTCGCCGGCGACATCTCGCCGGTCTCGGGATCGACGTCCGACAGCGGCACCAGGAAGATGCCGCGGCCGGAGATCGTCTTGCCCTGCTTGAATTGGGCTGCGATCGCGACGTCCTTGGTCGAGATCGAGCGGTGCGGCGCGCCCTTGACGTGGATGTTGCCGCGGCCATCGGTCTCGAGGTCGGCGGCGTTCACCTCGAGCTCTTCGGCGGCGGCCTCCATCATCACGCCGCGCGCCTCCCGCGCCGCCGCCATCACGGCGTTGCCGACGCGATGGGTGCCGCGCGAGGCGAACGAGCCCATGCAGTGCGGGCCGGTGTCGGAATCCGCGGTGTCGACATAGACGTCCTCGACCGGCACGCCGAGGGTCTCGGCGCAGATCTGCCGCGTCACCGACTTCATGCCCTGGCCGAGATCGATCGAGGACAGCGCCACGGTGAACTTGCCGCTCGGATTGGAATGCACCAGCGCCTGGCTCGGGTCGCCGCCGAGGTTCATGCCGATGGGATAATTGACCGACGCGATGCCGCGCCCGCGGTGCCGGGTCATGATCAGCGCCTCCTGGTGCCGAAGACGGAAGAGAAGCGAGTGGCGCCATGCGACGGTGCGCTTGGCCGCGGTGGCGGAGGCGGCGACGAGGGCGGCGGTGGCGGCGGCTCGCGGGTGGCGGCCGGCGCGCGGTCATATGTCGTGCGCTGCTGCGTCGCTGCGGCTATTGGCGCGTGCGTTTCGCGCGGCGTCGGCGTCACCGCGGCGCGGGCGCCGCCGCCGTCCTTGCGCGACGACATCCGCTTGAAGTCCTCGCGCAGCGGCCACTTGGCCTTCTCGGCGGCGACCTGCACGCATTCGATCAGCGCGGTGTTCTTGGCCTCGCGGCGATGCGCCTTCATGTCGCCGTCGCGATACGCGTTGAGGATCCGGAACTCCATCGGGTCCATGCCGACCAGATGCGCGAGCTTGTCCATCTGGCATTCGATGGCGAAATCCATCGCCGTGACGCCGAAGCCGCGCATCGCGGTCGCTGGCGTGCGGTTGGTGAAGACGCAGTAGACGTCGCCATGGACGTTCGGGATCGTGTAGGGACCGGGCAGATGCGCGGCGCATTTCACCGCCGCATAGCTCGACAGCCGCGTATAGGCACCGCTGTCGAAATAGGCGCGTACCTTGCGGGCGACGACGCGGCCGTCGCGCATCACACCGTCCTTGATGTAGATGCGCTCGGCGCCTCGGGGCGGCCCGTATTGCATCTCCTCCTCGCGCCCAAACACGTAACGCACCGGGCGCCCGGTCAGCATCGCGCCGAGGATGCAGAGCGGCTCGGTCAGCGTATCGACCTTGCCGCCGAAGCCGCCGCCGACCGTGCCGCCGATGAAGTGGAAGGTGTTGGACGGGACGTCAAGGATCTTGGCGCAGGTGTCGACCGAGAAGAACAGCGCCTGCGTCGAGGTATACACGATATAGCGGCCGTTGGTGTCGGGCGCCGCGATCGAGCCGTTGGTCTCGGTCGGCGCGTGCTCGATCGGCGACATCTGGTAGCGCTGCTCCAGCACGTGGTCGGCCGTGGCCAACGCGCGGTCGGCGTCGCCGAAGCGGAGCTGCTGGCGATCGTAGGTCTCGTGATAGGTGAAGGTGTTCTTGGGGTAGACCTCGTTGACCACGGGCGCGCCCGGCTTCAGCGCGTCCTCGACGTCGAACACCGCCGGCAGCACCTCGTAGTCGATCTTCACCTTGGCGATGGCTTCATAAGCCTCGCGCGGGCTGTCGGCGACGATGGCGACGATCGGCTCGCCTTTGTAGCGCACCTTGTCGACCGCGAGCGACGGCTCGTCATCCTTGCCGAAATTGATCAAGCTGAGCAGCGTGTTCAGATTGCGCGGCACGTCGGAGGCCCGGATCACGCGCCGTACCCCCTGCGACCGCTCGGCCTCGGACGTGTCGATGCGCCGCAGTCTTGCATGCGAATGCGCGCTGCGGACCACCTTCAGATGCAGCATGCCCTGTAGCTTGTGATCGTCGAAATAGGGCGAGGTGCCGGTGACATGGCCGAGCATGTCCTGGCGCTGGGTGCCCTTGCCGATCTCCTTCAGATTGTCGTCGCGCTCGTCGGCGAAGAGGTCCTTGCGCAGTTCCAGCATGACATTATCCTCTTACGCGCGAGCCCGGCCGCCGGACGCGGCAGCCAGCACGGCGTTGATGATCGGCTCATAGCCGGTGCAGCGGCAGATATTGCCGGAGATCGCTTCGATGACTTCAGCGCGGCTCGGCTGCGGATTGCGATCGAGCAGCGCCTTAGCAGCCATCAGCATGCCGGGCGTGCAATAGCCGCACTGCGCGGCGAAGTTGTCGGCGAAGGCGCGCTGCAGCGGGTGCAGATTGGGGCCGTCCTTGATGCCGTCGAGCGTCTCGACCGAACGGCCGGCAACCGTCTCGGCGAGCGTCAGGCAGGACAGGTGCAATTCGCCGTCGATCAGCACGCTGCAGGTGCCGCAGCCGCCCTGGCCGCAGCCGAATTTCGGTGTCATGTCGCCGATCAGCTCGCGCAGCGCGACCAGCAAATTGGTGCCGCCGTCGACGAAGATCGCGACGTCGCGGCCATTATGTTGGAACTGAAGCGCGGTCTTGGCCATCGCGATTATTCCTGACCGGACAACAGGCGGCGGAGATGCACGCCGACGATCTCGCGGCGATACCAGGCGCTGGCGAGCGCGTTGTCGCCAGGCGTGGTGCCTTCGACCGCCGCCGCGGCAGCTGCGCTGATGGTGGAGGCGTCGAGTGCGCGGCCCTCCAGCGTGCGCTCGGCGGCACGGGCGCGGATCGGCGTCGGCGCCATCGAGCCGAGGGCTATGCGGGCGCCGACGATGCGGCTGCCGTTGACCGGCAGATGTGCCGCGAGGGTGATCACCGCGCCGCCCTTGGGCTTGATCCGGGCGATCTTGCGGTAACGGAACGCATCAGTGCTACCGGGCCTGGCGAAGGAGATCGCCAGCACGAGAACGCCGGTCTGCCGGTCACGCGTTTGCAGGAATTCGTCGATCGAGATCTCGCGGCCACCGAGGCCGCCTTGCACGGACACCACAGCATCGAGCGCGAGCATCGCAACCGTGAAATCGCCATACGGCACCGGCGCGAACAGATTGCCGCCGACCGTGCCCATGTTGCGCACCGCCGGCCCGCCGATCGAACGGGCAGGGGCGTGCAGGAAGCCGAGATCGCGCTCGGCCAGGATGCGCGCAAAGGTGACGCCGGCGCCGAGCGTGATGCGCGAGCCCGACGCGTCGATCCGCGTCATCGCATGGTCGCTGGCGCGGACCACGGTCGAGATCGAGATGTCGCCCTCGTTCAGCGCCCGCATCACCAGCGTGCCGCCGCCGAGATAGCGGGCGCTGCGATCCGACGACAGCGCTGCGGCTGCGTCATGGGTGTTGGTGAAGGTCTTCACCGTGACTGGCATGATGTCTTCTCCGCTTACGCGGCCTCCTTCAGATGCCGGCGGATGGCCTCGAAGCCGGCCTGGTAGATGTCCTCTGAGACCATCTGGGTGATGCGGTCCCGATCTTCGGTCCGCGTCGTGAAGCGCGATTCCCAGTGCCAGAAGGTGCGGTCGCCGTCGGTGACCGGCAGCAGGCGGACATGCGCCACGTAGTTGAACATCGGGATCGGCGTATCGAGCAGGCAGTAGCTGAACGATTGTTCGAGGTCGGAGAGCGCGAGCAACTGCTCGCGCAGCTCGGCGCCATCCTTCAGCTTGAAGCGCCTGACGCAGCCGATCTTGTCGGACGGCTGCGCGCGCTCGATGCCGCTGCTCGCGACCGCCGGATGCCAGCGGTCGTGGCCGTTGAAATCGCGCAGCACGGCCCACACCGCATCGGTCGACGCGTCCAGGATCGTGCTTTTGACGATGTGCGGCACGGCTATCCTCCGAATGCCCGCTTCAGCGCGTCGAACCCGCCCTGGAACACGCCGCCGCCGATATTGTTGACGAGCTCGGCCTCGCGCTCCGGCGCGCAGTCGAACTCGGCGGTCCATTCCAGGAAGGTCTGATCGCCATCGGTGACCGGCGTGAGCCGCAGGGTCGCGACGTAGTTCTCGACGCCCATCGGCGATTCCAGGATCGAGTAGGTGCAGAACATGTCGTAGTCGGAGAGGCCGAGCAGCTTCTCCCTGATCCGGTCACCGTTGCGCAGGCGAAAGTCCCTCACGCAGCCGATCTTGTCCGAGGGCTCGCCGCCCTCGATCCGGCTCTCCGCGATCGCGGGGTGCCAGTTCGGCAGCCCGTTGAAATCGCGGACGCGGGCCCAGACCCGGTCATTGCGGGCGTTGACGACGGTGGAGACATAAACCCGTGCCATGTCGTGCACTCAGTCCTTCTTGCGCGGCGTGCGCTCAGAGCGCGCCGGCTCGCCGCCGCCCTCGGGCGCGGTCGGCTTGGCATCGCCGCCACTCTTGCGCGCGGAGTCCTTGATGCCCTGCATGTCGCGCGCTTCGCGGATCAGGCCGGGCATCTTGGCGAGGCTGCCGCCCTCGACACCGATGTCCGACAGGATCGAATCGATCAGCGGCGCCTGCACGCGGTAGCGCAGCGCCGAGTCGATCACCTCGTCGGTGGCGCTGCGACCCGAACCGCCGCCGCCATGACCGTTGCCGTTGAGGCCATCGACCTGGAGGATGCGGATGCCCTCGATCTTCTCCATCGGCTTGACGCTCTCGCGCACGATGCCCTCGATCCGGTCGAGCAGCTTGCGGCGGAACAGCGAGTAGCGCGCCTGGTCGGTCAGCACGTTCTCGGCCTCATTGAGCAGGCGCTGGGCCTCGGCTTCGACTGCGGCGCGGACGCGCTCGGCTTCCGCCGCGATCCTGGTCTCCTCGGCCTGCTTCTCGGCGAGCAGCACCTCGACGGTCTTGCGCCGCTTTGCGATCTCGCTTTCGCGCGCGGTGACGACGCGCTCGGCCGCTTCCGTCGCACGGATCCGGGCGTCCTCGGCCGCCGCACGTGCCGCGGATTCTTCCAGCGACTTCTGATGCAGCGCGATCGCCTTCTCCATCAGCGCGGTCTCGACGTCCTTCTCCCTGTTGACTTCGAGCTTGCGCAGCTCGCGCTCGCGGCCGACCCTCGCCTCGTCGAGGCCACGGTCCGATGCAATCCGCGCGCGCTCGACTTCCTCGCGGGCCGCGATCTCGGCCTCCTGCAGCGACTGGTTGCGGGCGACCTCGAGTTGCTCGATCGCCCGGCGCCGTTCGATCCGCGCTGCTTCCAGCGCCTGCTCGCGCGAGACGTCTGTCGTGTCGATGTCCTTGCGCGCCACAATTTCGGCCTGCCGGACCTGCCGGTCGGCATCGATTCGCTCCGAGCGCTTGGCGGCGAGCGCGATCACGCGTTCCTCGTCGGCGAGCTCGATCGCCTTCTTCTGGTCGATGTTGAGCACTTCGCGGGTCCGCGAAGAGGCGATCCGCTCGCTTTCCAGCGCCAGCTCGACATCGATCCGCTGCCGCTCGACGGCGTCGCGGCGCTTCAACTCGGCAGCCTCGATCGCCCCGGTGCGCTCGATCTCGAGCCCGCGGGTCTCCCGTTCGGCCCGGATGCGCTGCGCGGCGACCGACTTCTCCTGCGAGATCCGCGCCGCCTCGATCGCCTCGCGCGAGGCGATGTCGGCTTCCTCGATCGCACGGGTGCGCGCGATCTCGAGCGAGCGGACATGCTCTTCCTGGGCGATCCGTGACGCCTCGGTGGCTTCGCGCGCGCTGATCCCGGCGATCTCGACCGCCTGATTGCGCTCGATCTCGAGCTTGCGGGTGCTGTGGTCGGCTGCGATGCGCTCGGCGGCCAGCGTCTTTTCTCTGATGATCCGGGCGGCTTCGACTGCCTTCTGCGCCTCGATCTCGGCTTCCTGGATGATGCGAACCTGCTGGATCTCCAGCGCGCGGGTGCGCTCGTCGGAGGAGATGCGCTCGACATTGACGGTCATGGTCTGGGCGATACGCGCCTTCTCGGTGGCCTCGCGGGCCATGATCTCGGCCTCGTCGACGGCGCGGGTGCGCTCGATCTCGCGCCGCCGGGTCTCTTCCTCATTGGCGATGCGGGCATCGGTGACGACGCGGTCCTGCTGGATGCGGGCCTTCTCGATCGCCTCGCGGGCGGCGATCTCGGCCTCCTCGACCGTGCGCATCCGCTCGATTTCGCGCTGGCGCACCTCGCGCTCCGAGGCGATCCGCGTGGTGTCGACCGAACGCTGGTTGGCGATCCGGACCCTCTCGATCTCCTCGCGGGCCAGCAGCTCCTTCTCCTCGACCGCACGCGTGCGCTCGATCTCCTTGTGCCGCGTCTCGCGCTCCGAGGCGATGCGGGCCTCGGTGATCGCCTGCTCATTGGCGATGCGTGCCTTCTCGATGGCCTCGCGGGCGGCGATCTGGGCCTGCTCGGACTCGGTCTCGCGCAGCGCGCGCTCGCGGGCGACTTCGGTGCGCTGCAGGGCGCGGCGCATCTCGATGTCGCGCTCCTGCTCGAGGCGGGCGGTCTCGCTCTCGCGCTCGATCTCCAGCGCCTGCCGCTCGGCTTCGAGATTGCGGGAGCGGATCTTGATCATCGAGTCCTGCTCGATGTCGTTGCGCAGCTTGCGCTTGGCCTCGATGTCCTCCATCAGCCGGGTCAAGCCTTCGGCGTCGAACCGGTTCGACGGATTGAAGTATTCAAGGTCGGTCTGGTCGAGATCGGTGATCGCGACCGATTCCAGCTCGAGGCCGTTCTGCGCCAGCGCTTCCGCCGCATTGGCCTTGACGCGGGCGACATAGTCGCCGCGCTGCTCGTGCATCTGCTCCATCGTCATCTCTGATGCGACGGAGCGGATCGCGGAGATGAACTTGCCGGAGAGCAAGGTGTGGAGCTGCTGCGGCTCCATGGTGCGGCGGCCGAGTGTGGCAGCCGCGATCGAGACCGCCTCGCGGGTCGGCTGGACCCGTACGTAGAAATCGGCCTCGATGTCGACGCGCATGCGGTCGCGGGTGATCACGGCGTCCTGCCGGGAGCGCACGATGCCCATCGGCAGCACGTTCATGTTGACCGGCGTGGTGTCGTGGATGAACGGCAGCACGAAGGCGCCGCCATTGATCACCACGCGTTCGCCCATGAACCCGGTGCGGACGAAGGAAACCTCCTTCGACGAGCGGTGATACAGCCAGTTCACGACATAGACGATGATGACGATCGCGACGATTGCGACGATGAGCCAGAGGATCAATTCACCGACCAGCATCCCCGACATCTCTTCCTCCCTTGGTCACGGCGGCTCAGCGCGCGCCGATCGCCTTGAATTTGCGAACCTGATCCGTCAGCGCCCGCTCGACCGGCAGGCGCTCCATCGAGGAGGCGCCGTAGAAGCCGTGGCAGTTGCGGGTCTGCTTCATGATGAAATCGGCATCCTCGGGGTCCGCGATCGGACCGCCATGCGCGAGCACGATGATCTTGGAATTGACGCTGAGCGCGGCGTCGGCCCAGGCCTCGATGCGGGCAGGGCAGTCGGCGAGTTTCGGCGCAGTCTGCGCGCCGATCGTGCCGCCGGTGGTCAGGCCCATGTGGCAGACGATGATGTCGGCGCCGGCGATCGCCATCGCGGCCGCCTCCTGCTCGCTGAACACATAGGGCGTGGTCAGCATGTTCTTCTCATGCGCCTTCGCGATCATGTCGATCTCGAGCGCGTAGGACATCCCGGTCTCTTCGAGGTTGGCGCGGAAGGTGCCGTCGATCAGGCCGACGGTCGGGAAGTTCTGCACGCCGGCGAAGCCGAGCGCCTTGAGCTGATCGAGGAACACGTCCATGTCGCGGAACGGATCGGTGCCGTTGACGCCGGCGAGCACCGGCGTCTTCGTCACCACCGGCAACACCTCACCGGCCATCTCGACGACGATGGCGTTGGCATCACCATAGGGCATCAGTCCGGCGAGCGAGCCGCGGCCGGCCATGCGATAGCGGCCGGAATTGTAGATCACGATCAAATCGACGCCGCCGGCCTCCTCGCATTTCGCCGACAGCCCGGTGCCGGCGCCGCCGCCGACGATCGGCTCGCCGCGTGCGATCATGGCATGAAACTTCTTCAACAGCGCCGCGCGTTCAAACCTCGGCATGGGTCACCTCGCCACTCTCCGCCGTCCACCGGCGCGACCGAGCAAAGGTCGGAACGCGCTGACGATGGCGGCGGTGAACTCGGGATCGTTGATGTTGCGCTTGACGCGGATGATCTGCCGATTGCCGGTCTGGCGCACGGTGCGCTCCAGCGCACGGAACAGCGCAGCGTCGGCGTCGGGGTCCCAGAACGGCTGGCCGGGCGCATCGAGCGCTGAGACGCCGCCTTCGGCCAGGAAGAAGCGCACCGGCCCGTCCATCTGGTTCAGCCGTTCGCCGATCCAGCGGCCCATGCGCTCGTTCTCTTCCGGCGTGGTCCGCATCAAGGTGACCTGCGGATTGTGGACGTGGAATTTGCGCTGCCGGTAGCGCTCCGGAATTGTGTCGGGCGCGCCGAAGTTGACCATGTCCAGTGCGCCGACCGAGCCCACGTAAGGTACGCGGCTGCGGATGATGGCGCCGAAGCGGTCGTCGGTCGCCGGGAACACGCCGCCCATCAGGAGGTCGCAGACCTCGGTCGTGGTGAGGTCGATGACGCCGGCGAGCTGGCCGGATTCGACCAGCTTCTCCATCGAGCGGCCGCCGACGCCGGTGGCGTGGAACACCAGGCACTCGAAATCCTCACGCAGGTCGGCCGCGATCTTCTGCGCCGCCGGCGTAGTGACGCCGAACATGGTGATGCCGATGGCCGGAAGCTGAGCGCCGGTCTCGCGCTGCTTGGCGGCCTGTTCATCGAGCCGGGCCTTGACCATGCCGGCCAGAGCGTGGGCACCGTTGCCGAGCACCGTGCGCGAGATCGAGTTGAGGCCCTGCACGTCGGTCACCGAATACATCATGGTGATGTCGGCGGGGCCGACATAGGGACCGACGTCGCCGGACGCGACCGAGGAGATGATCAGCTTCGGCACGCCGACCGGCAGCGCGCGCATGCCGGGCGCGACGAGCGACGCGCCGCCCGAGCCACCGGCGGAAATGATGCCGGCGACATTGCCCTGGCGGCGCAGCCATCGCTCGAATGCGTCGGCCATCGCGGTCACCGAGGCGCCGCGATCTGCGCCGAACACACCGGAGCCGCCGCGGCCGTGGTTCAGCGCGATCTCCTGCGCGGTGACGTCGCAGCTTGCCGCCTTGCCGCTGGTCGAGACGTCGACCAGCCGGGTGCGCAAACCGCTGCCCGCGACGATGTCGCGGATGAAGCGCAGCTCGGCGCCCTTGGTGTCGAGCGTGCCGACGACCAGTACGACCGACGGCCCCGATGTCTTTGACGTCGTCGGTTCGCGCCGCGTGCGAGCCGTCTCTTCGAGACGTGTGACGGCGGCGGATTGCGTCCGCGCGGCGGCCTCGATGCGGGCGATTGGCACCGGCTGCGACCAGCGCGTCGGCAGCACCGGATTGGAGACGTAGATCCGTGTCGGACCCTTGCGTTCCGGCTGCGGCGCTCCGGCAGCATCAGCTTTCGCCGGCGCTGCCTCCGCGTCGGTCTCATCCGCGCCGTGGGTGCCGACGCCGAGCAATCGCTGCTGCAACTCGCGATCGGTCGCAAGACGCGCGGAGTCGATGATGCGGTTGATCCGGCCATTGACCATGATGGCGACGTTGCGCGACACCGCCGTCGCGACGCCGATATTCTGCTCGATGACCAGGACGGAGATGTCGCCCTCGTCGCCGAGGCGCAGCAGCATCTCCTCGACTTGCGCGACGATCACCGGCGCAAGCCCCTCGGTCGGCTCGTCCATGATCAGCAGATGCGGGTTGGTCAGCAGCGCGCGCGAGATCGCGAGCATCTGCTGCTCGCCGCCGGAGAGCTGGTTGCCGCCGTTGTTCTTGCGTTCGGCGAGCCGCGGAAAGGTGTCGTAGATGCGCTCGATGGTCCAGGCGCCGCGGCGCAGGCCGCCGGCCAGCGCGAGGTGCTCGTCGACGGTCAGCGAGCGCCACAGCCTCCGGCCCTGCGGCACATAGCCGACGCCGAGCCGGGCGATCCGCGCCGGATTGAGCCGCGTGACTTCCTCGCCGCGAATCCGGATCGAACCGCCGCTGGCGCGGACCAGGCCCATGATCGCCTTGCACAGCGTGGTCTTGCCCATGCCGTTGCGGCCGACCACCGAGAACACGCCGCTATCGAGCGTGAGATCGACGCCCTGCAGCGCATGCGAATGGCCGTAATAGACGTCGAGGCCCTTGACCTCGAGTGCGGGCACGGCGCGGCGGTCATTCATGGCCGCCTCCGAGGTAAAGCTCCTGCACCTCGGGATCGGATTCGATCTCGCGCGGCAGGCCTTCCTTGAAGATGCGGCCGTTGTGCATCATCGTCACGCTCTCGACGACGCGCAGCGCAACATCCATATCGTGCTCGATGATGATGTAGCCGATATGGGCCGGCAGCGAGGTCAGGATCTCGATCAGCTCGCGCCGCTCGGTCGGCGACAGTCCGGCCGCCGGCTCGTCGAACAGGATGAAGCGCGGTGCGCCGGCCAGCGCCAGCGCGATCTCGAGCTGACGCTGCTGGCCATGCGCCAGCTCGGCGACGCGCTGATCCTTGACGCCAGCGAGATGCACCGCCTGCACCAGCGTTTCGGTCGCGTGCATCAGCGCATCGTTCTGTCCGGGACGGAGGAGCGAGAAGCGGCCGCGCGAGACGCCGCGGCAGGCGAGATAGACGTTGTCCTGCACGGTGAGGCCGGGGAACAGGGCCGAGATCTGGTAGGTGCGGCGCAACCCGCGGCGGATCCGCTCATAGGGCGGGAATTGGGTGATGTCCTCGCCGAAGAAGCGGATCGTGCCGGAGGAGGGCGGGAAGTCGCCGGTGATGCAGTTGAACAGCGTGGTCTTGCCGGCGCCGTTGGAGCCGAGCACGGCGCGGCGTTCGCCTGGCCGCACCGTGATGGTGACGTCGGTCAGCGCCGCCAGCGCGCCGAACAGCCGGGTCACGCCGCGCAGCTCCAGCGCCGCGCCGGCACCGACCACCGACAGGCGCTGCGCGACGCTATCCATGGCGGCCTCCGCCTGCACGTCGCGTCGAAGATGAGTTACGGCGCCGCCAGCGTTCCCACAGCCCGATCACGCCGTCCGACGACCAGAACACGATGGCGAGGAAGCCGAGACCGATCAAGAGCCGGAAGCGGTTGCCGTCGAGCCCGAACTTGATCAGCACGTCGAGCGCGAAGGTGCGCAGCAGCACGAAGATCAGCGCGCCGATGAACGGGCCGATCGGCCGCGTGATGCCGCCGACCACGGCGATGATCAGCACGTCGATGCAGGCGCCGACGCTGACCGAGCCGGGCGAGATCTGGCGGTAGTTCCAGACCTGCAGCACGCCGCCGAGCGCCGCGATGAAGGCGGCGAAGGCGTAGGCCGCGATGCGGTGCGCATTGGGATTGAAGCCGAGCGCGGCCATGCGGCGGGAATTGTCGCGGACGCCTTGCAGCGCGAGGCCGAACGGCGCGCGGGAGACATACTGGACCGCGAAGTAGCAGATCGCGGCGACGCCGAGCGTCACATAGTAGAAGGCGATGTCGGCGCGCCAGTCGACGCCCCAGAAATGCGGCGTCGCGACGGTGTTGATGCCGGTGTGGCCGTTGAAGATCGCCCAGTTCTGGTTGGTGAAGTAGTAGAAGGCCGCGCCGATCGCGAGCGTGATCATGATGGTGTAGATGCCCTCGGTGCGCACCGCGAGCGCGCCGCCGAGTGTGCCGAACAGCGTCGCCAGCGCCAGCGCCATCGGGGTTGCGAGCCACCACGGCCAGCCGAGGCTGATATTGGCGTTGCCGCTCATGCCGAACACCGCGACCATGTAGCCGGCGAAGCCCGCGATGGTGAGCTGCATCAGGCTGACCATGCCGCCATAGCCGGCCAGAAACATCAGGCTGAGCGCGATGACGCCGAGGATCAGCGTGGTGGCGAAGATCTCGATCAGGAAGAAGCCGTTGGCGATCAGCGGCATGATCACGAGGATCAGCGCGACCAGCCATGCCGCCGGGTTCTGGAATTCCGGCCAGGCGCGGAGCAGGGCGCGGCGCGTCGTTGAGGCGGATGGGTCGGGGCGGAACTGGGTGCTCTGCAGCAACGACATCTCATCGCCTCGCGAGCAGGCCCTGCGGCCGCAGCGCCAGCACCAGCACCATGATCAGGAAGGTGACGACGATGGCGTAGGTCGGGATGTAGACCGAGCCGAGTTGCTCGGCGAGGCCGATGATGACGGCGCCGAGCGCCGCCCCCGGGATCGAGCCCATGCCGCCGACGATCACGACAACGAGCGAGGCGAGCAGGAAGCGGGTGTCCTCGCCGGGCGACAGCGATTGGAAGGTGCCGCCGACGACGCCGGCGATGCCGGCAAGCCCTGCGCCGAGCGCGAACACCAGCACGAACACCAGCTGGATCCGCACCCCGGTGGCGGCCAGGATGTCGCGGTCGTCGACGCCGGCGCGCACGATCATGCCGATCCGTGTTCGGTTGAGCGCCAGCCACATCGCGATTCCGATCACGACGGAGGCTGCGAAGATCACCAGCCGCACCAGCGGATATTGCAGGTAGACCGGCTCGCCGGATGATTTGATCGCGGTCAGCAGCGGCAACTGCACCGGGCCGATCAGCCAGCTCGGGGTCTGGACCTGGTAGAAGTCGCCGCCGAACGCCCACAGCATCAGATCGGCGAACACGATCGAGAGCCCGATCGTCACCATGGTCTGCCTGAGGTCCTGCCCCTCCATGCGCCGGAACACGGCAAGCTGCAGGATCACGCCGACCAGCGCCACCACAATGAAGGCGACGATGAAGGAGAGGATCCACGACCCGGTCCAGGTGCTGACGGCGTAGCCGATATAGCCGCCGAACAGATAGAGCGAGCCGTGCGCGAGGTTGACGTTGCGCATCAACCCGAAGATCAGCGTGAAGCCGCTGGCCACCAGGAAATACAGCCCGCCGAGCGTGATGCCGTTCAGCGCGGCGTTGAGGAACACGCGCTTGCGGCCGATCGCAGCTTCCAGTCCCGGCGGCCAGATCGCGAACACCAGCCACGCCAGCACCGCGACCGCGATGATCACGATCAGCGCCCAGGCCGGATGGCGTTCGATGAACCTGGCCATGTCAGTCGCGTTCCCTCAGTCGGTCGCGACCGTCTGCCGGGTCGCGTGTCCAATATCCTACCGAGGGCGAAAGCGTCGGATTTGATCGAGAGTATCTTTTATCGTTCCCCTTTATCGCTTTTCTCGGGAACCCGCTTCACGGCCGCAACACCTTGGCGGCGCGGCGATAGTCGGTCGGAGCCATGCCGACATTGGCGGCGAAGAAGCGGGTGAAACCGCTCTGCGAGGAGAAGCCGAGATCGAAGCCGATATCGGCGATCGGCGCCTCGGTCGCGACCAGCGCATCGAGCGCCTGCTCCATGATCAGCGTGTTCATGTAGAGGTGAGGGGTGACGCCGGTCTGCGTCCGGAACAGCCGGTAGAAATGCGGCCGCGACAGCCCCGCTTCGCGCGCGATCGCATCGAGCTCGATCTCGGCGCCAGGGCTTTCCGACATCAGCCTGATCGACTTGCGGACCCGGAAATCGGTCACCGCGGCGGCGGCGGGCGCGCCCTCGGCCGCCTGCCAGCTCTCCTCGTAGCAGGAGTCGATCAATTGCCTGAGCTCGCAATCGAGGCTGCGCAGCGACGGCGCGCCGCACACCAGTGCTGCGGTGCGGCGGATCAGCCGGTCGAGCGCCTCGGTGCGTGGAAAGAAGGTGCGGCCGAACCGCAGCCCCTGCGCGTTCGCGGCCGGCGTGAACCATTCGGCATTGACATAGAGCACGAAGAAGATCGCACCGTGGTCCATGTCGGTCGGCAGAAAATTGTGCGGTTCCCACGGGTTGACCGCAACCACGGTGTCGTCCTTGAGCAGCAGGCGGTGCTCGGCGACATCGATCTGTGCCGGCGTGCCGCCGACATGAAAGATCAGGTGCCCTTCGCGGTGCGCATGCACGTTGAAGGGACGGTTCAGCTGATAGACCGTCGCGCGACCGAACCGGCCGTGGAAGACGGCAAGCGCCCTGCTCATGCCTCCCCTCCCGCGGGATGTTCTTGTCTTTTCGACAAGCGTTCATCATCCGCCCGCGGAAAGCAAGGGCGAGCAGGGCGCATCATGCAACCGCGCGCCATGCCGCGGCCACTCTGCCCGCACTGCAACAAATGCGTCAGTACTTCTTGCACTCCGGGACCGTGCGGCTCGGCAGGCCGATCTTGGCGAAAACCGCCGGATCGTAGCCGAGCGTCTGGTTGACGTTCGGGATCACCTTCACGACCTTGCTGAACAGCGCGCCCTTGCCGTCATCGACCACCTCGGTGACGAAATTGGTGCCGATCGCCTGGCGGTTGGCGTCGAGCTTGATCTTGCCGTTCGGCGCGTCGATCTCGATCTTGGCCAGCGCGTCCTTCAGCTTGGCCTGATTGTTGGAGAGATCGCCATTGACCTGCCGCAGCGCCAGGATCAGCGCCATCGTCGAGCCGTAATAGTTGGTGGCGAGCAGCGACGGGCTCGGGAAGCGCTTGGCCGGCGGGAAGGCGTCCTGATACGCCTTGACGAATTTCTGCCAGCCCGGATCCTCCCAGGTATCGGCTTGGCCGCTCGCCGCGATGGTGCCGATCAGCGCGTTCTTGGCGTTGCCCTTCGACGACAGGATGGTCTGGTCGATCATGATCGAGCCGCCCATCAGATGCGCCTTGCCGCCGGCCTGCTGATACTGGTTGAGGAAGTTGACGGCATCGGCGCCGCCGAGGCCGAGATAGATCGCATCGACATCGTCGGGCAGTGCTGCGATGACCGAGGCAAAGTCCTTGGTGCCGAGCGGCACCCATTGCCGGTTGGTGACCTGGCCGCCGGCGCCGCAGAATTCGAGCACCAGGCCGAACACCTGGGTGTAGATGAAGGAATAATCCTCGCCGACGGTCGCGATCTTGCGATAGCCCTTGGTCTCGTAGGCATACTTGCCGAGGCCGACCTGCCACTGCGCGCCATCCATGTTGTAGCGGAAGAAGTTCGGCGCCGGATCGACATAGGTCGTCTCCTGCGCGCCGGACGCGGCGTTGACGAAGGTCAGCTCCGGATGGGTTTTTGCGAAGTTCTTCACCGCGATGCCTTCGTCACCCGACAGCGGCGACAGCAGGATCTGCACCTTGTCCTGCTCGATCAGCTTGCGCACCGCGCGCACCGCGGAATCCGGCGTCGCATCGGTCGAGGCGACGATGAATTCGAGCTCCTTGTCGCCAACCTTCTTGCCGAGCACGTTGAGCGCGGTCTGGTGGCCGCGCATGCCGTCCTCGCCGAGCACCGTGTAGGTGCCCTCGAGCGTTGCGGTGACGCCGACCTTGATCTTCTCCTGGGCGAATGCCGTGCCCGAAAGCAACAGGCTGCTCAACGCAATCAGTCCCAAACTGCCTTTCAACATCGCGCTCCTCCCTCTGTGTTGTCGCCGGCGTCCATTTGGCCTGACGAAGGCGGATGGACGTCCGGTTGTTGGCGGCAAAGCTAGCCGAAGGCAGGCACAGCGCGGATGTCGTCGCGGCGGGGGTGCTTAACGGGCAGTCTCATTTTGATTGTTGCGCCGCAACGTGCTTCGCGGCGCAATGTCGCGGCGTTCTCTCGCTGTGGAGGGCTAGCTCATGCATTCTCGATGTCGTCCCTGCGAACGCAGGGACGACACGGAATATGTGGCAGTGCCGGATGCGCGCTGGTCGGTTGCGCAATGGGCCTCCACTCGCATCTCGACCCACACTCGTGACAACCACGAAGCTCATACTTCGGATTAACAGTACCAAATCGAGATTCTGATAAAGCGAAATATTTGAACGCAAGTCTTGACCGAGGGCGCGTCCTATTCGGCTCGGTGAACTGCGATCATGAGAGCTCGGTAACCGGCCGCGAGCTCGCTCCACCGAAGGTGTGTCGTACCCGCAACGTCACAAGAGTTCCGTTGGTCATAGAGCTGTTTCCGCTTCACACCGTGGCAGATTCTCGGTCTAATCATGGCGGACCTGAGATGACTATTTTTAACAGAAAGACGTTCATTTTAGACCAGGTTCAAGAGGCCGCTGTCCAGCGCCAGCGGCCTCTTCGTGCTGCTTGATTGCAGAGACTGTTCGATGCCGATGCGGGTATGGGCTGTTGCCGCGTCGATCGCTGCGGCAAACGACGCGAGCCGTTGTTGGAGAGATTCCGTCTGCGTAAACCGTCGTCGCTTCACGCCGAGCACTCCCTGTAGAATTGGACGGGAGCGCAACCGGCGAGCTCATCACCGATAGAAGCCATGAATGGTGCGGTGATGGAGCGATCTTGACAGGTCCATAGCGAAGGTAATGTTCACAAGTGAACACAGCGCGATGTTTCTCGGGTGCAGGCTATCGAAATAGGACCGGGGCATGAACCCTGGTCCGGTCATGCCACGGTCGTCCCAATTGGACTCGCGGTCCTCCTCTCAGAACTTCTGCGTGATCCCGGCATAGACGCCGCGGCGCGGGCCGTATTGCGGCGCGAATACGCCGATGCCGGAGCCGTCGCGGATCTGGTAGACGGTGTCGAACAGATTGACGACGTCGAGGCGCAGCGTGGTCGGCTTGTTCGGTGCGACGATGTTGAAGTCGTGCGAGACGCCGAGATTGACCTGGGTGTAGGCCGGCACCGTACCGGTATTGGCAAAGCCGTCGCGCAGGCCCGAGCCATAGATCATTGACGCGCTGAACTTGGTGTCGTGCCATTGATACCAGCCACCGACCGATGCGGTCAGCGTCTGGGCGTGATCGGTGTTGACGTAATTGTTGGCGATGTAGGCCAGCTCGTCCGGATCGAACAGATACTGGTTCGAGACGACCTGGGTGGCGACCTGCCGTGCGATCGCGACATTTCCGTAGAGGTGCAGATTGTCGTGGTCGTAGGTTGCCTTCAGCTCGACGCCCTCATTGGTGCCTTTGGCATAGTTGAAGGCGGTCAGCACATAGGCGGCGCCGAACTGGCCGTCGTCGAGCAGATCGGTCGCGATCTTGTAATAGGCATCCATGCCGACCTCGAGGCCGGGGATCGCATAAACCTTCTGCGTGACGCCGATGTCGAACACGTGCGAGCGCTCCGGCAGCACCGGGTCATTGGCGGTGACGCCCGGCTGCGCCGTGGTGTTCTGCACCAGCGAAAGGTTGGTCGGCGCCGCCAGCACCTGCTCGGGCGGCGTGAAGTTGCGGGCATAGCCGGCGTGGAAGGTCGTGCCTTCATAGGGCTTCCAGGTCAGGCTGATCCGCGGGCTCAGCTGGTTGGCATCGACATATTGCCACATCTGGTCGAAGCGCAGGCCGGCATTGAGCGTCAGCTGGTTGGTGATCTTCCACTCGTCGGCGACGTAGGTTGAGAACAGATATCCGGTCTTGGCACTGGAATCGAACACCGACAGCGGCGCGTCGATCGGGTTGCCGGAATCGTCCAGCGGCAGCACGGTCGAGCCATTGTTGACCAGCGAACGCTCGGCGCTGACGGCCATGCCGAACTTCAAGGTGTGCGCGAAGCCCAGCCGGTAGGACGTGTCCTCCTGGATGCCGTTGATAGTGCTCTGGCGATACACATCCGATGCCACTCCGTTGAAGACGAGGTCGCCGACCGGATCGGGCATGAAGTGCAGCTGGCTGTAGCGGTTGAAATAGGCGATCTGGTAGTCGAATCCGTCGCCCGATTTCTGATAGGCCACGACGTTGAACTGGTTGAATTCCTGCTGCCGCTCGTTGAGCAGCGCGGAGTCGAAATTCGAGACACCGTAGGCGGTGAAGGCCGGCGCCTGGCCGGGATTGTTGGGGATTTGATAGTTGCCGTTGGAGACGCCGCCGATATAGGTCAGCCGGCTGGTCGGATCGATCGCCGTCGAGACATAGGCAAAGCCCTTCTCCTGATCGGTCCTGTCGTGGATGGCATTGTAGGCCGGCGTCGGATTCTCGATGCCGACGTCGCTGCCGAAATAACGTCCCGAGACGTAATACTGGGTCTGCCCGACCGCGCCGCCATAGTCGACGCTGGTGGTGAAGTTGCCGTGGCTGCCGCCATAGACGTTGACACTGCCGGAACTGTTGAAGGCATCGGTCTTGGTCTGGATGTCGAGCACGCCCGCGGTGCGCAGGCCGTACTGCGCGGGCAGGGCGCCCGTGATCAGCGCCATGCTGCCGACGATGCCGGTGTCGATGATCTGGCCGAAGGCGCCGACGCCATCCGGCAACATGACGCCGTTGATGCGGTATTGCAGGTTGGCGTGCTCGTTGCGCACGTGCAGCTCGCCGCTCGCGGCCGAGTCCTGCGAGACGCCCGGCGCCTGCAGCAGCGCCTTGTCCAGCGAGGTGTTGGTGCCCTGCGGCAGCGATTGCAGGAACTGCTGACTCATCTGGTAGGTGCCGGCGCCGGTCGGCGCCAGCAGGGCAGCGCGGGCCTGGTCGAGCCGCGCATTCTGGCCGGCGATGCCCCGCGCCTGGGCCTGTTCGGCGGCTTCTGGCGTGGCCGTGACCGCACCGGTTCTTCGCGCGCGCCGACCGGCCCCGGTCGCAATGCGCGTCTTCGGCTTTTTCGGCCCTGACGGCGCGGTGTGGTGCTGCGGCGCCGTCACCGTGATGTCGGGAAGTTCGGTGGGCGGCGCCGTCGTCTGGGCGAACGCGGTGCCGTTCATCCCGCAGACCAAAAGCGATGCCGCGCCGGCGGCGGCGTGTCGTCTGATATGTCCTGACATGTTGGTTCCGATCCCGTGAGGCCGCGATCCGGATCCCTCCAAACAGGACGCGGTCGAGCCCGCCGTCGATGCGCGACGGCCAGATTCCCATTGATCAAACGGCAGCCGATGCGTGGCCGCGTTCGCAGTTCAGTCGTGCCGGGATATCAGGAGATCGGAGGTGCGCGCGGCTGGTAGTGCAGCCGGCCGATGTCGACCGGGGCTGCGTGGTCGTCGGTGTGCCAGGAGAGCAGACTTGCTGCATCCGGCAGCTGGAGCGGCGGCAGCGCCGGTGCCGGCGTCGCCGAATTGACCATCGCCACGACGGCGCAGATGGCGCAAAGATCGGCGGCCTGGTCGGAATCCGGATTCGAACGCGGCTCGTCGCGCGAGGCGTTCTCGACATGCGCCGCGAGCGAGGCTTCGACCGAAGCGTGCGACGACTGCACCGACGCGTTCGTCGCCGCCTGTGCCGGCGCAATGGCATGAAAATGCCCGAACGACAGCACGAACTGGATCGACAGCGCCAGAAGCGCCAGCCGAGCCCCATGCCTGATGTTCGAACGAAACCACTTCATGACGACGCCATTGCCGCGCCGGATCAGTGAGTTGGCGCGAAGCCGAGTGCCCGTGCGGCGCAATGCCGCACAGTTTCGAAAACCCACCAGCCTGTCAATTGGCATTGCTGGGCGATGCGATCAATTTCTGGCCGTCAGGCGATTTTGCAACATCGCGTTTGGGGCCGCAAAGACGCTCTCTCGGCACCCTCTCACGCGATGGACACGACGGAGGTTGAAGCACATATCGTGTTATGCTGCCCGTATGACCGTCGAACTTAAATTGCTTGCGGCGAGCGTTGTTCTCGGCGTTGCGCACATTGTCGTCGCGTCGCATCTGCAGAGCTGGCAGCGGGGGTATCGATGGACGGCCAGTTCGCGGGAGCAGGCCGTTGCTCCGCTCACCGGCATTGCCGGAAGGGCTGAACGAACCCTTCGCAATTATCTCGAGACGTTTCCATTGTTCGTGGCCGCAATTCTTGCTGCTGCGGTGACGGGCACGCACAACGGGCTCACAATCTGGGGAGCCCATTGCTATTTCTGGGGCCGCCTCGTTTACGCCATTGTGTATCTGGCGGATATCGCGCTGCTCCGTTCGCTGGTCTGGAACGTGCCGACGATCGGCATTCTCATGATCGTTGCGGGGCTGTTCCTGGTTTGACGGCCCAGGATCTGCGTGCCGCACTGGCGTTCCCGGCGGCCGGGACGTATAATTTGGCCCCACGTGGCGGTCAGTCGGAATGTCCCTCGCAAGCAAAACCGGTTTCGTAATCATCCTGGCGGTGCTCTGCCTGAGCGGCCGGCAGGCCAATGCCCAGGCCGGGCCGGTGCAATATTGGACGCCGGGGTCGCTGTTCGGCTTTGGCGGCAGTTTGGCCGATGGCCAGAAGGCGGACACCTACGGCAATTTTCCAGGTTTCGATGCCACCGGCGCGCAGGGCGGTTCAGCCTATCTGAACGGCCGGCCGGATGGCTGGTTCGTCGGCAGCGAAGGCGGCCGCTACGGCTGGAGCGCGCTCAACCAATCGGCGGCGTTCGGCTCGCTCGAATATCAGGGCGCGCAGTTCGGCTACAATTTCAAGGGCGTCGGCGATACGCCCGTGACGTTCTTCGCCGGTTTCGACACGTTGAAATACAATCCGCCCGGCGCCGGCGGGCCGCTGGCGCCGTTCAGCGGCAATGCCGGCGTCAACGCCGGCTATTCGGCACGCGCGGGACTCGAGTTCCGCCCGACTTCGAATCTCAGCCTCTCCTTCGGCGCGAGCTTCACCCAGCAGGGCGCCGAGCGCATGGACAGCGACATTCATTCGCAGCTCTTGCCCGGCCAGTCTCCGGTCCTGTTCGGCGGCCGCTAGCGCTTCAGCGCAAGACGGCCGTGCTGCGGTCCTGATTCAACCAGAACCTCGACCAGCACCAAGAAGGCTCGAGCTTACGGGCACAGTCAGGATCGAAACATGGATATGCAAGGCAAGATCGCACTCGTCACCGCCGCGGCATCGGGCGCCGGCCGCGCCGGCGCATTGATCCTCGCGCGCGAGGGCGCGGCGGTCGCGGTCGTCGACCAGAATGAGGCCGGCGCGAAGGCGGTGGTCGACGAGATCAAGAAGGGCGGCGGGCGCGCGCTGGCGCTGGCCGGCGATCTGCGCGACGACGGCTTTTCGCGCGATATCGTGGCGGCGACCGTGAAGGAGTTCGGCGCGCTCGACTGCGTCTGGAATCACCTCGGCATTCCCGGCCCGTCCGTGATCGACGATCTCGAGGGCTGGGATCTCAGCGTCGATCTCAATCTGCGCTCGCAACTGATCACCACCAACGCGGCGCTCGCCGAGATGACGGCGCGGCGCAAGGGCAGCATCCTGTTCACGGCTTCGACCTCGGGCCTGGTCGGCTCGCCGTGGAGCCCGACCTATTCGGCCGCCAAGGCCGGCGTGATCGGGCTGGCACGGGCGCTCGCAAAGCGCCACGCCAAGGACGGCGTCCGCGTCAACGCGATCTGTCCCGGTGCGATCGACACGCCGATGCTGCGGGTGTTCGTCAACCGGCCCGACCAGCCCGGTCACAACGAGGCCGACGCCGAAGAACTGATCAAGGCCGCGGTGACCCGCAACCCGATGGGCCGCGCGGCGCGCCCCGAGGAGATCGCCGAGGTCGCGGTGTTCCTGCTGTCGGATAAGGCGTCGTTCGTCACCGGCATCGCGATGCCGGTCGATGGCGGCACGGTGGCGTAGCGTCCTGCATCAGTCTCGGGGCGGAGTACGTCGCTCCATCCACGTCATTGCGAGCCAACGGGTCGCGCGAACGCGCGCCCGATGACAGGCTCCGCGAAGCAATCCATCATGCCGCAAATGAGAAATGGATTGCTTCGTCGCTTCGCTCCTCGCAATGACGGCGTCGAAAGTTCGCGGGCCTAGCCTAGAACTTCGCCCTGAGACCCACATAGGCGGCGAGCGGCATGCCGGGCACGAAGGTGCGCGGATCGGTCAGCTGCGCCATCAGATTGGGGACGCCGCGCGTCGTGCTGGCGAAGCCGCCGGTCTGGAAGAACGTGCCGCCCAGGTAATAGTGCTGGTTGAACACATTGTTGATCAGGCCGAACACCTCGATGTTCGGCGTGATCTTGTAGGAGGTGTGCAGGTTCACGACCGCATAGGCGGGGACCTTCGGGCTCTGGTTGGTGTCGTCGCCGACGAGCCACTGGCTGCCGACGACGTTGACATCGGCGCCGACCTTCCACGCATCGGTGGCGAGGTATTCGACACCGGCCTTGAAGCGGTGCGCTGGAATGCCCGGGATGTGGTCGCCCGGCTTGACGTTGACGAACTGGACGTCGCTGTTGTCCGGGTCAGTCAGAGCATTCGGATTGTTGGGAGACGGCAACGTATTCGCGGTTCGATAGGTCGCGTCGACATAGGTGTAGTTGGCGTAGGCGTTCCAGCGCTCGATGTTATACTCCAGCTTGGCCTCGATGCCTTGCCGCAGGGTCTGCCCGGCATTCTGGAAATAGCCGAAATTGCCTGTGCCGACCGGGCTCTGCACCCGGATGATGTCGTCGTCCGACAGCGTGTGAAACGCACCGAGGCCCCAGCTCAGCATGCCGGTCCTGGCGTTGTTGCCCCAGGTGCCGCGGAAGCCCGCCTCGACAGTGTGCGACACCACCTGCTTGAGCGGCGGATCGGACACCAGGAAAGCATCGATGACGCAGGGACGCGCCGGATCGGAGCAGCCGAGCTCGAGCGGCGTCGGCGCGCGGTTGGCCTCGGAGTAGCCGGCATAGAAGGTCAGATTCGGCGTGATCTTGTAGGTGCCGCCGATCACCGGGTTGAAGCGCTGGTAATTGTTGCTGCTGTTGAGCAGGTCATTTGTCCCGGTCTGGTCCTGCAGATTGATCTGGGCATAGTTGAATCGTCCACCGGCCGTGACCGAGAACCTGTTCGTCACGTCGAACGTATCGGTGAGATAGGCGCCGGCGTAGGTGTTGGTGGCGCGCAGGTCGACCGGGGCGAGACCGGCGTCCGGCTGGTTGATGTAGATGCCGGTGCCGTTGACGAACAGATTGTTCGGATCGATCGTGCCGAGCTCGCTGGTGGCGTTGAACTTGGTGTTGCCATGGTCAACGCTGACGCCCATGACGACATGGTTGTTGTGGCCGAAGATCTGGTCGGTGTTGGTCAGCTGCGCGGTGCCGCCGTACGAATTAGTGGCGGCGTTGTTGCGGTCGATCTCGCCAAGGAAAGCCGTGCCGAGCGTGTTCGGCACCGGTGGGCCACCGACCGGGCCATAGATCGGGTCGTTGTCGTTGTTGCCGTCGATGCAGAGGTTGCGCCCGCGGTTGCAGGACTCGACATCGGTGCCGTTGCCGTCGACATGGGATTGCCGGAAGCCGCGGAAATAGGCGTTGCCCTGGAACGACCATGTGTCCGAGAAATTATGGTTCAGCGTCGCGTTGATGAAGGCGAGCTGCAGCAGCGTCGTCTGCGGCCAGGTGTAGACGCTCGACCAGCGCTGATTGAGCATCTGCACCGGCGTCGCCGCGACGTTGCCGAGCAGGTTGCTGGCGCCGGTGAAATTGACGTGGAATTCGGTGTCGTCGTTGCGTGCGCCGACGTCCACATACATGCGATTGATGTGTGACTGGTTGGCGTAGTCGCGCCAGCCGCGATCATAGGCGTGTTCGAACGCCGCATAGGCGGAGATGTTGTCCCGCTGGCCGCCGGACTGGACGCTGCCCTGCACGCGCCCGTAGGAGCCGCCGAACAGTTCGGCCTCCGAGCCCTGATAGGTGAAGCCGTTCTTCATCTGGATGCTGAGCGCGCCGCCGATCGCGTTGAGGCCGAATACCGGGTTGTTGGGAAACAACGCCATGCTGTCGATGGCCTTTTCCGGGATGAAGTCCCAGTTGACCACGTCGCCCCAGGATTCGTTGATACGCACGCCGTTCTGATAGACCGCGAGCCCCTGTGGCGTACCCTGCACCGGCGAGGCGGTGAAGCCGCGATAGTTGAGATCGCGCTGGAACGGATTGCCGGTCTGGTCGCCGAGTGAAACACCCGGCAGCTTGCGGTTCACTGCATCGAGGAAGTTAGTCGAATAGTCGTGGCTGAAATCCTGCGTCGTCATCACCGAGGTGTTGGAGGGGACTTTGTCGCGATCGATCAGGGTGGGGTTGCGGTCGGACGGTCCAGGGACCCCGGCGCCGCCCTCGGGTGCCGCGGCGGTCTGGGCCGGTGCGGCCCGCGGTCTGGTGGTTCGCGATGTCCGCACCACCGGCTTGGCCGCGGGCTTGATGCTGCGCGCGCCAGCCAGCGGCGAGGGGGCAATCACGTTGACCGGCGGCAGCTCGGTCGGGGCAGGGGTCTGCGCATAGACGGCGTCCAGCGGCGCTGCGGCTCCGATGGCGGTGAGCATGGCCGCAGCGCCGCGCGCATAGACCGAAGAAGACAGAAATCGAGTTGCCGCACGCAACAACGTACCAGCCATGACGCCCACCCCATTGTCGTGGTTCGTCATTGTCCCCAACGAACCATTCGCATGCGAGACTGCTGGAGCGGTAAGGCTTTGGCAAACAAGATGTGTCCCGTGAGTCAGGGATTCTTTTCCACGTATGTTCGGGAAAAATTCCCGGTCAGATTTGCGGCGGTAGACGCATCGGAGCAACAGTCGTTGCTGCGTTCGATAATTCTCTTACAAAATCAATTAATTGTCGGCGGGTCGTCGATTGACGACAGAGTGGCGATCGAAGCGGTCCTGCCACTTGGCGCGGGTCCTCGGGCTCTCTCAGGCGACCATCCTCCAAGCTGTCATGTCTTCCTGTGTCGATTGTATCAGCGCCGCGATGCGCATAAGTGTCGCCTGTCCCGACCTGGCATGCACCTGTAGATGTCATTCCAGATTTTAATCCCTCATCGCTGTCCCGAGGGCTGATGCGAGTCCTGATCGTCGACGATCATCCGATCGTCATCGCTGCTTGCGAAGCTCTGCTGGCTGACGAAGCCGGAATTGCCGTGACTGGGGCCCCGGATGCGGCAAGCGGGTTCGCGTCATTTGCCGCCGATGCTCCGGAGGTCTGCGTCATCGACATCAATCTGCCGTCCGTGTCCGGCCTCGAACTCGCGAAGCAAATCCTCGGAAAGGATGCCGAAGCCCGTATCGTCATCTTCAGCATCAATGACGATCCGGTCTTCATCGCGCGCGCCGTCGATGTTGGCGTCAAGGGCTACGTGTCCAAGTCCGGCGACCCCAACGATCTCGTCATTGCCATTCGCGAAGTCGGAAAGGGAGGCACGTTCCTGCCGACCCGAAGCTTGCGGGAGACGGCGCCGGTCGATCCATCTTATGCGGCCAGCCGGCTCGCGCAAATCAGTCCCCGGGAAGCCAAGATCCTTGGCTTGCTTGCGGCCAACCATACCCTGGCGGAGATTGCGAAACTGATCGGTGTGTCCTACGGAACGGTCGCGAACGACACCGCCATCATGCGACACAGGCTCGGCGTTCGCACGACGCGGGAATTGGTTCGGCTGGCGGCGGAGATCCGCGCAAAGCTGCCGAGCTGAGTGGATGCGCGCTGTCTGCGCGACACTATTCGAGAAATTTTTCAGCAGGTCGATGCGAGCATGAGCCACTTGCAAAAAATAACCCCGCTCTCACAGCGGAGGCGGGGTTAAAGGTTCATTTGGGATAGAAATCCAGCGCAATGCGCGGGAAGTAGCAAAGCGGATCGTATCGTCACGATCGTCTCGATCAATGAGATTGTATCTCGCAGTTTTCGGGAATTATTCCCGAGTTGTTTTGGACAAAACTTGATCGCGCAACGTCGTGCGTGTGCAATTCATTCGCTTTGCGTGTCGTGACATGCTTCGAACTTGAAGTCACAAAAACGCACGTCTACGCTCGCGGCAGATCCGTTAGAGATCGCTGGAGGGAAACAGATGATGCGCTCGCTTTGGTTTGAATCTACGCACTGCACTTCAGGCAGGAGAAGTTCTTCTCCACGATTCGTCCTCGCGACGCTCACTCTCGCCGGAGCCCTCGGTCTCTCGGCGGTTAATGGTGTCGCGTCGGCACAGAACGTGACGCCTGACCGCATCAAGGACGTCACGTCGAAGGTCGATAGTGATTTCATCAAGGCGAATGCGGCTACCTCAAAGGATTGGCCGACGATCGGCCTTGATTACGCAGAGACGCGATTCAGCAAGCTCAACCAGATCAACGCGGGCAATGTGAAGGACCTCGGACTGGTCTGGAGCTACAATCTCGAATCCTCACGCGGTGTCGAGGCGACGCCGGTCGTGGTCGATGGCATCATGTATCAGTCGGCGTCGTGGAGCGTGGTTCACGCCATCGACGCGCGCACCGGCAAGAAGCTGTGGTCGTTCGATCCGGGCGTTGACCGCTCGAAGGGCTACAAGGGCTGCTGCGACGTGGTCAATCGCGGCGTCGCCGTCTACAAGGGCAAGGTGTTCGTCGCCACGTATGATGGACGCCTGATCGCGCTCGATGCGGCCACCGGCCAAAAGGTGTGGGAAAAGGACACGCTGATCGATCACGATCACTCCTACACCATCACCGGCGCGCCACGTGCCTTCAACGGCAAGGTGGTGATCGGCCAGGGCGGCGCCGAATACGGTGCGCGCGGCTACATCACGGCCTATGACACCGACACCGGCAATCAGCTCTGGCGCTGGTTCACCGTGCCGGGCGATCCGTCAAAGCCGTTCGAGGACGCCTCGATGGAAGCTGCGGCCAAGACATGGGATCCGGCCGGCAAGTACTGGCTCAACGGTGGCGGCGGCACGCCGTGGGATACGATCACCTACGATCCCGAGTTGAACATGGTCTATGTCGGCACCGGCAATGGCGCGCCGTGGAATCGCAATATCCGCAGCCCATCCGGCGGCGACAATCTCTATCTTGCCTCGCTGGTCGCGCTAAACGCCGACACCGGAAAATACATCTGGCACTATCAGGAGACGCCCGGCGATCACTGGGACTATACGTCGACCCAGCCCATGATCCTGGCCGATATCACGATCGACGGCTCGCCGCGCAAGGTGATCCTGCACGCGCCGAAGAACGGCTTCTTTTTCGTGGTAGACCGGACCAATGGCAAATTCATCTCGGCGAAGAATTTCGTCGATGTGAACTGGGCGACCGGCTATGACGCCAATGGACGGCCGATCGAAGTGCCGGCGGCGCGCGGCGATGAGAACTACGATGCCATCCCCGGACCGTATGGCGCGCACAACTGGCATCCGATGTCGTTCAACCCGCAAACCGGATTGGTGTATCTGCCTGCGCAGAACGTGCCACTCAACCTGACGCCGGAAAAATCCTTTGCGCAGAACGCTGCCACTCCCGGCAAGTTCGGTGGCACCACCGGCTGGAACGTCGGCTTTGTGCTGAACGGCACGCCGCCGAAAGCACCCGCCTTCGGCAGGCTGATCGCATGGGATCCGGTCAAGCAGAAGGAGGCGTGGAAGGTCGATTATGTCTCGCCGTGGAATGGCGGCACACTGACCACCGCCGGCAATCTGGTGTTCCAGGGCACCGCCGACGGCCGTTTCGTGGCGTATGACGCGACCAGCGGAAAGACGCTGTGGGAAACGCCGACCGGCACCGGTGTGGTCGCGGCAGCGTCAACCTATACGATCGACGGTCAGCAATATGTCTCGATTGCGGTCGGTTGGGGCGGCGTGTTCGGCATCGCCGCGCGCGCGACCGAGTACCAGAACCCCGGCACGGTCTATACCTTCGCGCTCAACGGCAAGGCCAAGATGCCGGAGTTCGTGAAATACCAGACCGAAGGCTTGCTGCAGGGCGTGAAGTACGATCCGAAGGACGTGCCCGAAGGCACCGCGATCTATGTCGCGGCCTGCGCCACCTGCCACGGTGTTCCCGGCGTCGATCGCGGCGGCAACGTCAGAAACCTCGGTTATGTGCCAACTGAGGAGATCGCCAATCTGAAGGACATCGTCTTCAACGGGCCGTTCCGTGACAGGGGCATGCCCGACTTCACCGGCAAACTCACGGAAGCGGATGTGGTGAAGATCCAGGCCTTCATCCAGGGGACCGCGGACGCGATCCGGCCGAAGAGCAAATAGCATGACCTGAATGGGTCATGCCGCAGGGATCGCGCACGGTCTGCCTCGCGTAGACCGTGCGCATTAAGTTCTGGCCGGTTCCCTTCGAGCCTGATCGGGAGTTCTTCCCGAGAAAATCGGGAAAATTACTTGAGGGCGCTGCGTCGACCAGCTAATTCGTCCGTGAGGTCCAAAACGGACGTTATTGGATGGGAGATCGAGAATGATTTTGCGCCCATTGGCTGGCCTTGTGCTGGCCGCAGCCATGACCTTGTCGGGAGCGGCCTTCGCTGCGAGCCACAACAACACCATCAAGATGTTCGACCCCGACAATGACGGCACGCTCGATCTGTCCGAGGTGAAGAACGCCGCGTCGGCGCTTTTTGACAAGCTCGATCCCGACAAGGATGGCACCCTCGATGCGCGTGAGCTGCGCGGCCGGCTGAGCAAGAAGGAGCTGGCTGCGGCTGATCCCGATCATGACGGTACCCTGACGAAGGATGAATATCTTGCCGTCGTCGCGCAGCGTTTCAGCGCCGCCAATCCGGACAATGACGGAACGCTGGATGCCAAGGAACTGAAGTCGCCCGCCGGGCGCGCCCTCCTTCGCCTGATGAAGTAGACGTCTCGGCGCCTCGATTGTTGCGCCGTCGCTGGCGCAGCATGGGGCCTATCGGCGGGCGACCGGGCGATTCCGGCCGCCTTTTGCCGGTCGGTGCCCAAGACGGAGGCATCCCCGTTCAGCTCGCTTGGGTCAGTCGCTCCCGATCGGCTGTGACGCGGCGCTCGACCAGCGCGGCACCTTGCTGAGCGGCGATCCGCTGCGCCTCCGCGAGGTCCTCAACGCCACCCGAGCTGTCGCCGGATTGCAGCCGCAACAGGCCGCGCAATCGGTGAAACTCGCCCGCGGTCCAGCGCTCGCCTGTATCGATCTCCTCGGCGATAGCTGCCAGTGTCGCGAGCCCTTCCCGCGGACGGCGTACCTTGACGCAACCGCCGGCAAACACCACGCACCACGCCGATAGCGAGGGCAGGCGCTCGGCGATCATTCGTTCCATGCCGTGCTGCGCCAGGCGGAAACCCTTTTCGACGATCCCCCCACCAATGTCGGCTACACCGGCCAGCAGATCGGCGTGCGGCCGCCAGTAGGGCAGGTCGCGCTGCAGCGTCAGGTCCCGCAACCGCGCGGCATGGAGGGCGAGACTGTCGGCATCTTCCATCAGGGCGGCGAGCAGACCGCCGGCGAAAGCCGTGGTATGGCAGATCGTCTGGTAATGGCCGCTCGCATCGGCCTCGTCGAGCGCAGCCTTGCGCCATCTGCCGGCCTGTTCCGCGTTGCCGAGCATGGTCCAGGCTTCGGCAAGTCCAACCTTGACGGTGACGGCATGGACGGTAGCTCCGACCCTGTTAAGCGCCTCGTTGTGCAGCTCGGGATCGAACAGTCTCTGAAATTGTTCGAACTCAGCGATCGCCGCCCCAAACTCACCGCGGAACAGCAAGGTCGTGCCCATGCAGCGACGCGCGATCAGCTTGTCCAGCGTGCTGCCATGCTCCGCCACCTGCGCGATCTGGCGCGCGACTTCGAACCGTACATCGGTCTCGTTGAAGCGGGCGATCCAGTTCAGGAACAGCGCCGGGACGATGCGGTCGCCGCCGCCGATGCGCGCAGACAGCTCGACGGCATGCACGATCTGCCGCTCGACCTCGCGCGCGCCGTAGCCCCGTGCTGCGATCAGCGGCCCCAGAATGCCGAGACGCAAGTCGAATTCGCGGACGTCGCGTTCGCGTCCCGGTGGCAGACTTGAGGCCTGCGTCAGTGCCGCCGTGAAATGCGCGACCGCCTCCACGGCCGCCGAACGGCGCGCGGCGTCGCGGCCTGCCCGTTCCAGATAGATGATGGCGGCGGAATGGTCCCCGGCCTCCACGAACTGGTGCGCCAGGACATGCGGCATACTGTCGGCGATCGCGGGAAACTCCGCCTCGATGGTGTCGGCAATCAGCTTGTGGACGCGCAACCTGTCGCGCCGCAGCAGCAGATGATAGGCGGCGTCGCGCAGCAGCGCGTGACGGAAATCGACCGCGTCGCCGAAGCCGCTGGGGCGCGTGACAAAGATGCCGCTGGTGACCAGCCGCTCGATGCTTGCCCGCGTGGCGACCTCGCCGAATGGCGATACGGCGATCAACAGATCAAGCGGGATGTCGCGGCCGATCGCGGCCGCAAGCTGCGCGGTCTCGCGGCCGTTCTCGAGCAGATCGAGCCGCGCGAGCAGGATTTCGTTCAGCGTGACCGGAATGGCGGTCGCGTCCGTCGCGCCGGGGGATGCGTCCTCCATCGCTTGCAGGCCGCGGGCCAATTCCTCGGCAAAGATCGGAACGCCATCCGAGCGCGCCACGATCGCATCAACCACGCTGCTCGGCATCTTGCGCTCGGCGGCAATGGTATTGACGAGCCTCTTGATGTCGTCGGGCTGCAGCCGCGCCAGGTGCATGATGCTCGCGCCGGAACGCTCCGCCCATTGCGGCGTCTCCTCCGGTCGCATGGTCGCGACCAGCAATACTGGAAGGCCGCGGATCGTGCCGGCCAGCTGCTCCAGCCATTCGTTGGTCGAGGGATCCGCCCAGTGCACGTCCTCGATGACGATGACGGGACTTTCGCGCGAGATCGCCTCGACGATGTCGAGCAGCGCCGCGATGGTGCGCGCGCGGATTTCTGTCGGCGCAAGCCGCAGCAACAGCCTGCGGTCGCTGCTCTCGCGCCGCAGCAACTCGGCGATCAGCGCCAGTCGTTCGGGTGTCGCCTGGCCGAGGCTGCGCAACAGCGTGTCGAGCTTGTCGAGTTGGCGCACGTCGGCATCAGGTGCTTCGACGGCGGTCATGTAGTCGAGATAGTGGGCGATCGGGTGGAACGGTCGGTTGGCGTGAATCGGCGAGCATTGCAGCACCACACGCTGTTCCGGCCTGATCTCGAGCCTGCGGTGCATCTCCTCGATCAGGCGCGACTTGCCGATGCCGGCTTCGCCGATGATCACGACGATCTGGCCTTGGCCGAGCAGGGCGGCGGCGGCACGGTCGACCAGTCGGGAGACGTCGTCCTCACGACTGATCATCGGCAGGCTGATCGCGCCGTGCACGGCTTCGAATCGGGAGGCGCCCCGCTGTTCCCCGAGCACGCGATAGGCGATGACCGGCGCGTCGAAGCCCTTCAGCGTTCGTGATCCGAAATTCTCCAGGCGGAATTGCCCGCCGATGATTTTTGCGGTCGCTTCCGCGATGATCACTTCGCCGGCCGGGGCTTCGCCTTGCAGCCGCGCGGCCAGGTTGGGCGCTTCGCCGACCAGAGAGTCCCGCTCGACGGCGGCATCGCCGATCAGGTCACCGACAACGACGAGTCCGGTGGCGATTCCGATCCGCACCTTGAGCCGGTCTCCCCTTGGTGTGACCAGCTTGCCGATCTCTTCGGCGAGCATCAGCCCGGTGGTGACTGCGCGCGCCGCGTCATCCTCGCGCGCCCGCGGATACCCGAAGGTCGCGAGCACGCCGTCCCCGACATAGCGCAGCACGTATCCGCCGTAGCGCTCGATCAGCGTGGCGCAGATGTCCTTGTAAGCGGTGAGGAGCTCCAGCACGATCTCGGGGTCGAAATCCCTGGAAAGTCTGGTGTAGCCGACGAGATCGCAGAACAGCGTCGTGACCTGCCGCCGCTCGGCGGCGGCAAGCGGTCGCGGCGCGGCCGCAGGGGCACGCGGGGCAGGCTTCTGCTTGGGTTCGGGTCGCTGCACGTCCACAGCAAGTCTTGCAATCGCGTCGAGTAGCCGGCGGCGATGCCCGACCGACGTGACGCCAAGTTCGACCAGATCGGTCGAGGTCAAATGCGCCAGATCAGCGGCGTCGATATCGTTGTCGAGGAACGCCGGCAGGTAGCCGGACAGCCCCAGCTGTTCGAGCCACTCGCTGACAAAATCCGCATTCGGTCCGTTCGGCTTGGGCATGATGTCCGTTACGGCTTGGAGCTGTCGCAGACGATCCGCCACTTCAATGCATCCGCCACTCTCGCCGGCCGGCTGACCGGTTTGAGGCCTTGGCCGGACAGGACGAGATCATCCGCTCAAATGGAAAAAGGTCTTCTGCAATTTTTCACTCCGACACCGCAAAGCCCGCCGCTCGCCCCGGTGCCGTTCAAGCGTCGATTTCAACGTCGCGGGCTCTGGACACGGACAGTAGCGGGGATCGCTGACCAAGTCATCCGCTCGGATTGGCGGCGATCTGGGCGTGCCGACCGTCGCATTGGTGCAAGCATCGCGGATTGAGCCGGTATCGACTTCGCGGCAGATGCCGTCGTCGCCATGAGCGACCGGGCCGAAAATCGTCTCACGGGCAGCCGCAGGGCCGCCCGTGTCGCCGGCAATTGCCGCCGGCTAGGCCGGTGCCCTACTCCTTGAACTCGCAGCCGAGGCGGTGCAGGGCCTCGTCGACCCAGCGGCGGTCGCTGGTGCCGGCGAGGATCTGCTGGATGGCCTTCTCCTCGGTGGCTTTCTTGGCCTCGGTCAGCTTGCAGATCGCCTCGACGTCGTCATGGGGTACGCAGAGCACGCCGTCGTCGTCGGCCACGATCAGATCGCCGGGCTCGACGATCATACCGTCGATCGAGATGGCACAATTGATCTCGCCCGGGCCGTCCTTGTAGGGGCCGCGATGCGCGACGCCGGCGGCGAATACCGGGAACGAGCCGGCGCGGATCGCGCCGGCATCGCGGATCGATCCGTCGATCACGAAGCCCGCCACGCCCTTCTTCTCGGCCAGCGTCGACATGATCTCGCCGATGATGGCGTTGACCAGCACGCCGCCGGCATCGACCACGATGACGTCGCCCGGCTGGGCGAGGTCGATCGCCTTGTGCACCATCAGATTGTCGCCGGGCCGGGTCTTCACGGTCAGCGCCGGGCCGCCGAGCCAGCCGCCGTTATGCATCGGCCGCAGCCGGTTGGTGCCGGCGATCCGCGACATCGAATCGCTGATGTTGGCGACCGGCAGCGTGCGGTAGCGCGCGACGAGGTCGGGCGACACTTTCCGCTTCGCCTTGTGAATTGCAAATCCTATGGCCATCGGTTTTCTCCGGTGTGTTGGCGCGGCAGCTCAATGCGCGCGGCGGTCGAGATGGGCGTTGAGGCGAGGATAGACGCGCCGGGCATTGCCTTCAAAGATCTTGGCCTTGTCGGCCGCGCTCAGCGGCAGCGCGTCGATATAGCGGCGGGTGTCGTCGAAGTGATGACCGGTTTCAGGATCGATGCCGCGCACCGCGCCGACCATTTCGGACGCGAACAGGATGTTCTCGACCGGGATCACCCGGGTCAGCAGCTCGATGCCGGGGAGATGATACACGCAGGTGTCGAAGAACACGTTCTTCAGCAGATGCTCGGACAGCGGCGGCAGCTTCATGTCCTGCGCCAGGCCGCGATAGCGGCCCCAGTGATAGGGCACCGCGCCGCCGCCATGCGGGATGATGAAGCGCAGGGTCGGGAAGCGCTTGAACAGATCCGAGGTCAGGAACTGCATGAAAGCGGTGGTGTCGCCGTTGAGGTAATGCGCGCCGGTGCCGTGGAAGCAGGGATTGCAGGACGAGGACACATGGACCATCGCCGGGACGTCGAGCTCGACCATCTTCTCATACAGCGGATACCACCATTCGTCGGTCAGCGGCGGATCGCACCAATAGCCGCCGGCCGGATCGGGATTGAGGTTGCAGCCGACGAAGCCGAGTTGCGTCACGCAGCGCTCCAGCTCCTCGATGCAATTCGCCGGCTTGACGCCCGGGCTCTGCGGCAGCTGGCAGACGGGGACGAAGTTCTGCGGGAACAGCGTGCAGACCCGGTGCACGAGGTCGTTGCAGATCGTGGTCCATTCGCGGCTGGTCGCTTCCTTGCCGACATGATGCGCCATGCCGGCGGCGCGCGGCGAGAAGATCGTGACGTCGGTGCCGCGCTCCTTTTGCAGGCGGAGCTGTGCGCCCTCGACGCTCGAGCGGATCTCGTCGTCGGTGATGCCGAGATTGGTGGTGAGCGGCCGGCGCGATTTGTCGGCGAGGCCGGCGAGCTGCTTGTCGCGGAAGATCTGCAGCTTGGCCGGCTCGGTGGTGTAGTGGCCGTGACAATCGATGATCATGGTTGGTTCCTTACGAGGTTTGTCAGTGTGCGACGGTCGACGGGATCGCGCCCGCAAGTTCCGTCTCGCGTGGCTTGACGCGCATGGTGGCGGCGATGGCGGAGGCGATCAGCAGGAAGCCGGCGATCCCGACCAGCGCCCAGGAGAAGCTTCCGGTGGAGTCCTTGATCAGGCCGATGCACCACGGGCCGATCAGCCCGCCGAACTGTGCAAGCGTGTTGACCATGGCGATCGAGGCGGCGCCGGCCGCGCCCGTCAGCAGCGAGGCGTTGATGCTCCAGAACAGCGGATTGCCGGCGTTCAGGCTGAAGCCGACGATGCAGAGGAACACGAAGGCCAGCACCGGGCTTGAGACATAGGCGCTGCCGAGCATCGCGACCGCGGCGAGCAGATAGACGGCGGCGAGATGAAACTTGCGGTCGCCGGTCTTGTCCGAGCTGCGGCTGACCACGATGGTGCCGATGACGCCGAGCAGCGGCGGGATCGCCGAAAGGAAACCGACCTGGATGTTGCTGAGGTTGCCCATGCCCTTGATGATCTGCGGCAGCCACAGCAGCAGGCCGTAGATCCCGACCAGCGCGCAGCCGAACAGCGCCGCCAGCAGCCAGACCCTGATATCGAGGACGCATTCGATCAACCTGTGCTGCCCCTGTTGTTCGATCTCGGCCCGCTCGGCGGCGAGCTCGCCCTCCAGCCAGGCGGCCTGCTCCTTGGTGAGCCAGCTCGCCTTGGCCGGGCGGTCGGTCAGATAATAGAGCGTGAACAGGCCGAGCAGAATGGTCGGCACGCCCTCGGCGATGAACATCCATTGCCAGCCATGCAGGCCGGCGGCGCCATCGAACCAGGTCATGACGCTGGTCGAGATCGGCCCGCCCAATACCGCCGAGAACGATCCGGCGATGATGTAGCCGGCGACCGCACGGGCGCGGTAGCGCGCGGGGAACCAGTAGGTCAGGTAAAGCACGACGCCGGGCATGAAGCCGGCCTCCGCGACGCCGAGGCCGAACCGCATCACATAGAGGCTGAGCGGATCCCAGACGAAGGCGGTGAGCGCGGCGACGAGGCCCCAGGTGATCAGGATGCGCGCCAGCCAGATCCGCGCGCCGAGCCAGTGCAGCATCAGATTGCTCGGCACCTCGAGCACCATGTAGCCGAGGAAGAAGATGCTGGCGGCGAAGCCGAAGATCGCCGGGCTGAGGCCGAGATCCTTGTTCATCGTCAGTCCGGCATAGCCGAGATTGATGCGGTCGAGATAGTTGAAGAACATCATCACGAACAGGATCGGGATCAGCCGCCAATAGACGCGGCGGATGGTCTGCTGTTCCAGCTCGCTGACGGACGCACCAGTCATTGCA
Source organism: Bradyrhizobium mercantei (assembly GCF_001982635.1). Taxonomy (GTDB): domain Bacteria; phylum Pseudomonadota; class Alphaproteobacteria; order Rhizobiales; family Xanthobacteraceae; genus Bradyrhizobium; species Bradyrhizobium mercantei. Next base: position 164,810 of record NZ_MKFI01000010.1, read on the forward strand.
ATCCTCCCGTTCATTGTGATGGCGTTCATTGGGTCGCGACGCCATTTCGGACGTTGTGTGGATGTTCGGCCTCGCGCTCGGCAGGCTCGCGTTCAGCACCATCAGGCGCGGAGCCCGCCGCCATCGTTCTGAGGTCGATGCCTTGCTGCTCGGGCAGCAGCACTGCGGCGCAGAAGGCAGCGGTGTAGCCGCAGATCGCGCAGATCGCCATGGCGTCGCCGAGATGCATCCGCGTCGAGAGAATGCCGACGGTCGCCGGCACGATCGAGCCGAGGCCGCGTCCCGCGCTCAGCGCAAAGCCTGCGCCGTTGGCGCGGATGTTGGTCGGGAACAGCTCGGCAAAGGTCGGCATCAGGCCGGAGGCAAGGCCGGCCTGCAGCGCGCCGAGGAAGAATCCGAGGATGATCGTGATGCCCTGGCCGATCGGCGCCTGGGTGTAGGCGGCGACGTTCAGCGCCTGGCAGATCAGGAACAGCATGAAGCCTTTGCGGCGGCCGATGCGGTCGGCAATCAGGCCGAACGCAATCGGTCCGACAAACGATCCGAAGATGTTGACGGCGAGATAGCCGGCGGTGTGCGTGACAGGCAGATGCAGGCCGGTCTGCAGATAGGTCGGCAGCCAGGTGATCATCACATAGGCGGCGCCCAGCGTGCCTGTGGTGAAGAAGGTCGCGACCAGCGTCTTGAACAGATGCTCGCCGGTGAAGATGGTCCAGAAGCTGCTCGTTGCCGAGGCGGCGCGCTGCGCCTTCTCCTCGACGAAGATCGCGGACTCCGGCACGAAGCGGCGGACGAAGAACACCAGCAGCGCGGGCAGGATTCCGATCGCGAAGAACACCCGCCAGGCCATGTCCTGCGACAGCCAGCCGAAGATGACGGGAAATGCCGCCACCGACAGCGCATTGCCGACGGCGTATCCGCTCTGGATCGCCGCGGCGACGCGGCCGCGCATGCCGGCCGAAACCACTTCGGCGACCAGCACGGCGCCGACCGCCGCTTCGCCGCCATAGCCCATGCCCTGGATCGCGCGCGCGACCAGGAGATACCAGAAGCCGTGGGCAAAGGCGGCGGCAAAGGTCGAGATCGCGACCAGCAGGATCGTGAATTGCAGCACGCGCACCCGGCCGAACCGGTCGGCGGCAATGCCGGCGAGCCAGCCGCCGACGGCGGTGCCGATCAGCGAGCTCGAGGCCAGAATGCCGGCGTCGGGCCGCGACAGGCTCAATGTTGCGATCAGCGCCGGCGTGACCAGCGCGTAGATCGTGGTGTCCATCGAGTCGAGCGCAAGTCCGCCGAAGGCGGCGAAGAATGTCTTGCGTTCGACGGCGGACAGCTTGGACAGCCACCCCAGATTCATGTTCGTTTCCCCTGATGATTCCAGCCTCTTGTCGGGCTGTTTCCGTGAGACCTAAGGCGGGTCCAGCGCCGCCGGATTGACGACGTTGGCGCGATCGATGTCGCGTTGCGTGAGGACGGCAACGATGTTGCGCGCGGCTTCGACGCCGGTCCGCGTGATCGATGCGCCGGTTTGCGCGGCGATGTGCGGCGTCACGATCAGGTTCGGCGCCTGCAGGATCGGCCGGTCCTTCGCGGGTGGCTCTTCCGCCAGCGTATCGAGGCCGGCGCCGGTGAGATGGCCGCTGCGCAGCGCCGCGCACAATGCGTCCTCATCGACCAGCGCGCCGCGCGCGGTATTGATCAGGATTGCGCCGGACTTCATGGCAGCGAGCCGCCCGGCATCGATCATGCCGCGCGTCGCGTCGGTGAGCGGTGCGTGCAGGCTGACGATGTCGGAGACCGCGAGCAGCTCGGCGAGATCGGCGGCTTCACGCGCCAGCGCCGGATCGACGCGGCCCTTGCTCCGGCCGAGCGCAACGACGGTCATGCCGAGCGCCACCGCGGCGCGCGCGACGTGCCGCGCGATGCGGCCGAAGCCGACCAGGCCGAGAGTGCGGCCGCGGACTTCGCGGCCGCGATAGGTGGCGCGGTCCCAGGCACCGGAATGGGTTCGTGCGTTCAGGCTGACGACGTCACGCCCGAGCGCGAGGATCAGCGCGACGGTGTGCTCGGCGACCGCCGGCGCGTTGGCATCGCCCGCGACCATCACCGGCACGCGCCTTTCGGTCGCGGCATCGATATCGACGCTGTCGACGCCGGCGCCGTGCTTTGCGATCACGCGCAGATGCGGATTGCCGGCAATGATCGCAGACGAGATGATCGGATTGCCGCGCATCAGGATCGCCTGCGTCGGCGCCGTCGCCATCTCATGCGTGAGGCGATCGGGCGTGACGGCATCGCGCATCAGCACGATGTCTGCGCCGATCTCGCCGAGCACATTGACGGCTGCGGGGGCGAGGGTATCGCCGGTGACCAGAACGCGAAACGGAGCGGTCATGGTCTATCGCCTGCCGCGATATTGCATGGCTGCCCCGCTGCGCGCGCCGCGCCATTCTGCCTGAAGCTGACGCATTTCTCGCGCTTCTCCCTTGGAGGACAGGTGATTTCGCGCGAAGATCGGGAAACGGCCCCGTGAGGTCAAATACCTTGTTGACCCCCGACTTATAGGGAATCGGAATAAGCGATGGATTACAGGCAGCTTCGTTATTTCATCGCGGTGGCCGAAGAACTCAGCTTCAGCCGCGCCGCCAAGCGCTTGCATGTCAGCCAGCCGCCGCTGAGCACGCAGATCAAGGCGATGGAGGAAGAGCTCGGCACGCGCCTGTTGGCGCGAACGCGGCGTGCGGTGGAACTGACGCAGGCCGGGCAATTGCTGCTGGAACATGCGCGGCGCGCGGTCAGCGAGCTCGACCTTGCGTCGGAGACGGTGCGCCGCGCGGCCCGCGGCGAGGCCGGCATGATCCGTGTCGGCTTCACCGGCTCGGTGCCGATGCTCGACATGTTCGCCGAGCTGTTCCGAAGTTTTCGCGCCAGCTATCCGCGGGTGAAGATCGAGCTCCGGCACATGTCGACGGCAACGCAATTGCGCGCGCTCGCCGACGCCGAGCTCGATGTCGCGATCATGCGGCCGCCGCTCGACTTCAGGCCGGCGGCCGATCTGCAGGTGCATGTGGTCTGGCGCGACCGGCTGATGGTGTTCCTGCCGCTGGATCATCCGCTCGCCGGCGCCAAAGGCGCGCTGGAGATGGCCGATCTTGCCGAGCATGAATTCGTCGGCATGGCCGAGAGCGGCTGCGGCGTCGGCGATCAGGCCGCGATGCTGTGCCGGCGGGCGGGGTTTGCTCCGCGCGTGGTGCAAGAGGCGCATGAGTTGCGCACCGTGCTCAGCCTGGTCGCAGCGGGGATCGGACTATCGATCCTGCCGTCCTGCTACCAGCAGGCCGGCGTGATGAACGTCGTCGCCAAGCCGCTGGACACGCCGGATGCGGAGAGCCGCATGCTGGTGGCGATGCGCTCGAATGCCTCGCTGCTGCCGCGCCGGTTCGTCGAATGCGCACTGCAGGCGGCGTCACGCAGCGCACCGCCGCTCGTTCCCGAGGTCGCAGCAGTGAGCCGCTGATCGCGCTGCGTTAGGCGATCGCTCGTGCTTGGGATGGCGGCTCGTCGCGCATGGCGGGCGACGCTCTGCGCGCCCCATACTTTCGTCGGCAGTAGTCTCCCGGAATGCAGTCTGGCGCCGCTCTTGCATACGTGAAGGGCAGGTGCTGGGGCGCTGATTCGTTGCGTTCCTGCCCGCGACGGCAATGTCGCGGACAGACAGGAGTGATGCGCGCCCGCAGCGGGATCGAAATCTGCGGAGACGACACCATGCACGCCATCACGCGTGCGGCACTGCTGCTTGGGACGGTGTGGCTGATATCCACGATGTGGATGGGATCGCCGACCCTGGCACGCGACGACGGCCGCTACGCCAACTCACCGCTGAAACCCTGGTTCGAGAGCCTGCGCAGCGGCTACGGACAATGCTGCTCGGACGCCGACGGATCTGTCGTCGCCGATCCGGACTGGGAGTCGGATCACGGGCACTATCGCGTGCACATCGACGACGAATGGGTCGTGGTGCCGGATGAGGCCCTGATCACCGCGCCGAACAAGGTCGGGCGAACCATGGTCTGGAAGCACTATATCGACGGCCACCCGCGCATCCGCTGCTTCATGCCGGGCAGCATGACCTGAGGGATGATCTGCAATTCAAGCCGGCGGAACGAAGACCCGGTTCGGAAACGCCTGCTCGACAATGTCGAGAAACGCGCGGACTTTGGCGCCGACCAGCCGTCGCGAGCTCTGCAGCGCCCAGATCTCGACCGGAGGTCTGGCGTCCGTTCCCCAATAGGCAAGCCGGCCCGCGGCAATGTCGTCGTCGACCAGCAGCTTCGGCAGCAGGGCCACGCCGGCGCCGGCCAGCACTGCGTCACGCATCATCTGCATGGATGAAAGACGCAACACCGGCCGCGGTCTGAGCGTGATCTCATCGTGCCCATTGCGGATGCGCCAGAGCGTGTCGGCGGGCGTCGGTGACATGACGACGGCATCGACCGCGATGTCACCTGCACCGCGAACGGTGCTCATGGGCCGCGATATATCGGGATGCGCGACGACCAGCAGCTCATCGTTGAGGACGCGGCGGCCGACGAGGCGTTCGTCCGGCGACGGGTTGATGCGGATAACGAGATCGTAGCCGTCCTCCACCGGATCGACCATGCGATCCTCGGCGACGATCTCGAGCTGGACGTCGGGATAGCCGCGCGCAAAGCGCGCACCGATCCGGCCGAATGCGACATGCGCGAGCAACACCGGCGCGCTGACCCGCAGCCGGCCGCGCGGCGTCGACGCGCCGAGCACCACGGCTTCGCCGGCCTCGGCGATGTCGGACAGCGGACCGCTGGTGCGCTCGTGCAGTGCGCGGCCTTCATCAGTCAATCGAAGACTCTGCGAACCCCGCTCGATCAGGCGGACGCCGAGACTTTGTTCGAGCTCGGCGACGCGGCGGGACAGCGTGGCCTTGGCGCGTCCGGACATACGACTGGCGCGGCCGAACCCGCCATGGGCGGCAACCAGGTTGAAGTCGGCAAGCGCCTGAAGGTCCATTGCGGCTGTTCCATGTTTGAGACGGCGTGTCCAAATACTGGCATCTTCAAAGGAAAATTGGAACAGATAGCTTCCCCTCCAACGGCAGACGGTCTGCCGCGACGAGGAGAATTCGACATGGCTATTCTGATCTCAGGCAGCACAGGCACCATCGGCACCCAGGTTCTGAACCATCTCGCCGGTCACGGCATCGAGGTTCGCGCGCTGACGCGCTCGCCCGGCAAGGCTCAGTTCCCGCAGCACGTGAAGGCGGTTCGGGGCGATCTGGCTGACGTGGATTCGGTCCGCGCCGCGCTTGATGGCGTCAGCACGCTATTCCTGCTGGTGCCGAACGCCGCCGACGAACTGACCCAGGCGATGCTGACGCTGACTGTTGCGCGCGAGGCCGGCGTCAAGGGCATCGTCTATCTCTCGGTGTTCAAGGGCGAGGCCTATGCCGACGTGCCGCATTTCGCAGGCAAGCATACGGTCGAGCGGATGATCGAGGCGCTCGATCTTCCCGCGACCATCCTGCGCCCGGCCTATTTCATCCAGAACGATGTTCGGCTGAAGGAGCCGCTGCTCAATTTCGGCGCCTATGGCATGCCGATCGGTGCGAAGGGGATCTCGATGGTCGATATCCGCGACATCGGCGAGGCGGCCGCGATCGAGCTGGTGCGCCGCGAGCGTGCACCCGCACCGCTTGGCCGCGAGACCTACGCGCTGGTCGGTCCCGATGTCGTGACCGGCGAGGGCGCGGCCGCGATCTGGCGGGATGAGCTTGGCCGCGCCGTCAGCTATGGCGGCGACGATCTCGCGGCGATGGAGCAGCGCATCAAGGCGGCGATGCCGGCATGGCTCGCGCTCGACCTGCGCCTCATGTTCGGCCGCTACCAGAGCGACGGCGCAGTCGCGACGGCCGATGAACTCGCGCGTCTGACGCGGCTGCTCGGCCGCGCACCGCGTGCCTATCGCGATTTCGCACGCGATGCCGCCGCGCAGTGGCGCAAGGGTTAAAGCGCTTTCGAGCGAAGTGGGTACCGGTTCGCGTGAAGAAAACGCGTCAAAACAAGGATCCGGAGCCTCGTTCCGATTTAATCGGAGCGGGGCTCTAGACGCGGCGCGTGAGGAAGCGCGTGACCACGCCGCCAAGCGTGGCGTGGTCGAGCGGCTCGGCGAGCGAGGCCTTGGCGGTGTCGACCACGGTATCGGGCGCAAGCCCGCGGCGCAGGTCGCACAGCGCGTCGGCGTAGTCGACGGTGAATTCCGGATGCGGCTGCACCGACAGCGTCGTGCCGTTGGCATAGAGCAGGCCGGCATGCGGCGTGAACGCCGACGACATGATGGTGCGCGTGGAGGCGGGCGGGGTGATCACCTGGTCCTGATGGGACGCGGCCGCCGCGATCGTCTCGCCCGCAAGGAGCCCGTTATCAGGCGCGAGCTGATACACGTGGCGGCCGATGCCCCAGCCCTTCTCGGACTTGCGCACCGTGCCGCCGAGCGCCTGCGCGATCAGCTGATGGCCGAAGCAGACGCCGACCATCGGAATGCGTTTGTCATGGGCTGTGCGCACCAAGGCTTCCAGCGGCGCGATCCAGGCGACATCGTCATAGACGCCGGCCGCCGATCCCGTGATCAGGATCGCGTCGAGCGTAGCCGCATCGGGAAGCGCTTCGCCCTTGGCGAGGCTGACGACGTTGCAGGTAGCCGAGGGGTCGGCGGCGGCGACCATCCGCTGAAACATCTGCGGATAGCTGCCGTGACGCTCGAGGAACTGCGGGCTGACGAGCCCGGTTTCGATGATGGTGATGCGGGCCATGGAACGCGCTGACGGAGGAGCGGGATGACCCAGCCTTTACTCCGAAAGCGCTGATCGCCTCAAGCCGCGCGGCGTCGCCGCGGATCAATTCTGCGACGGTGCCGCCGCGTCGATTGTCGCGGTGTGCTGCGCTGCCGGTGCCGTTCCGGCGATCGCAGGCGTAACGGTTGCAGGCGTCGTCGCCACGATCGCCGGCTCGGTGCGGTAGCGCGGCAGCTGATCCTCGAGCGAATAGCCGACGCAGAGCGCGAGGCTCGACCACACCGCCATGCTGAAATACAGCGACATCCAGGCGATCTCCTCGCGCCATTCGGCGATGTCGTGGGTCACGACCCAGCGCCGGCTGACGTCGCGCAGCCCGTCGAGTGGATGCAGCAGCGTGCCGCCGGCGGCGAGGTTGGCGCGCCAGCGGTTGAGATACATCGGCACGTCGATGGTCATCAGAAAGGCGAGGAAGGCGGCGATGCCGACGATCGCGACGATGAAGGCCCAGCGCACCGGGCCATGGAACTCGGGCAGCAGCCGGCACAGCGCGATCCCGATCAGAAAGAACACCACGGCCCAGATCGAGTTCTCGATCGCGTTGCAGAGATAATGCGTGGTCAGCACCGCATACCAGGAGAAGCATTCCGCGATCACGATCAGCGGCACGACGATCCAGGCGATGGTCACGGTGGTCTCGGCGCCGGTCATGGTGCCGAGCTGATGCAGGATGATCGCCCATTGCGCGGCGAAGCAGACCTCTGCGACGGTGGCGACGGTGCGGCCGACCATCACGCTCGACAGCCAGGTGTCGACCAGGCAGATGCGCTGCACGTCGGCGCGCGGCAGCACCGAGCGGAAGGCGCAGCCGAACACATAGGCCGCGCACAGCAGCAGCATCAGGCCGATGCCGGACGTGTTGCTGAAGCTGCTGCTCGCCTGCTCATGGAACTGGCGATACAGCGCGAACCAGACCGCGATGTTGGCGGCGCTGACGAGGCTCAACAGGCCCCACCACCGGACCACTGGATTCGACCAAGCCAGCGATACCGGCCGTGCCCGCCTCTCCATGCTCATTCACCGCTCCGCGTGTAACCGAATTGATATTGAACTGTAGTAATTCTGTCATAGAAGGACGCGAATCACGACTAAAAAATGCGTGTGGCAACGGGCCAGGGGGCTACGGATTGTGACAGCGTTTGTGACGGCGCGACGTTTGTGACAGTGAGCGGCGGCCCGGCGTTTGTGACAGCGAGCGGCCCGCCAAACCTCCTCTCGTCATTCCGGGATGTGCCGAAGGCGCAGGCCCGGAATCCATTGGGCCGCCGTGTCGTTGCTGGATGGATTCCTGGCTCGCGCGGAGCCTGTCATCGGGCCGCGCTCTGCGCGGACCCGTTGGCGCGCCCCGGAATGGCGAGGAGAAAGCTCCGCCTTCACGATCGTGATCGAATATGACACCCGCGGCGGGTAGGCAGGCTTCGCCCGATCCTCTATTGAACGGCCTTCCTTTTTTCGGGCCGTACCCGCACGGGCTGGCTGCAAGCGAAGGCGCCCTGTGACGACGGACATGACGGCCAGCTACGACCCGCTGCTGCGCAGGATTCACTGGGCGACCGCCGTCCTGTTCATCGCGGCGATGCTGATCGGGCTCTATTGCGGGCTGCAGCCGGCGGGGACGTCGCCGCGGCGCGAGCTGCTCGAGGTGCACAAGTCGCTCGGCGTCACTCTGTTCTTCCTGGCGATCCTGCGGCTGATGGTGCGCGCCGCGACCACGGCGCCGCCGGAGCCGGGCTCGTTCTCGCCGCTGGTCAGGATCGCGGCACGGCTCAATCACTGGGCGCTCTACGCCATCCTGTTCGTGATGCCGGTGACCGGCTACATGTTCTCGTCGGCCGGCGGCTACTCGCTGCGCTATTTCTGGACCTTCAGCTGGCCGCGCCTGTTTGCCGACAACAAGGCGGTCGCGGAGGCCGGCGAGCTTGCGCATGGCGCGCTCGCCTATGTCGTCTATGCCGTGGTCACGCTGCATATCGCTGCGACGCTCTGGCATGCCGTCGTCAAGAAGGACGAGACGCTGGCGCGGATGTGGCCGCGCGCGAGGGCGCGATCGTCTTGACCGCGGATTCGGTTCACCTCTCCCCAGCGGAGAGAGGTAAACCTTCGGCGTTGCTCAGCCGCGCAGCGCGGTTTCGGGAATGGTGCGGCGAACCACCTCACGCATCGCGAAGCTGGAATGGATGCGGGCGACGCCCGGCATCCGCGACAGATGCTGCTTGTGGATGCGCTCGAAGTCGGCGATGTCGCGGGCGATGACCTGCAGATGATAATCGTCGCTGCCCGACATCAGATGGCAGGACACGACGTCGGGACAGCGCGCGATCGCGGCCTCGAAGGCTGCGAGATAATCCTCGCTCTGCTTCTCCAGCGTGATGGTGACGACGACGGTCGTCACGAGACCGAGCGCTGATGGTTCGAGGTCGACACGATAGCCGCGGATCACGCCGATCTCCTCGAGATGGCGAATGCGCCGCGCGCAGGCGGTCGGCGACAGCCCGACCTTCTCGGCAAGCTCGATCTGGCTGGCGCGGGCGTCAGCGACCAGCTCGGCGAGGATTCTGAGGTCGATACGATCGAGACCGCCCACGCAGTTTTCCTTCGCACGCTGAGCTTGATGCGAAGGATATGGGCGTATTTGGCTGTGAGCAAGCCGGAAATCGCTGAGAAACGCCGTGTGACGGGGAATAGCCTCAAGCGTAACGGAAACGAATCCTTCAAGGAGCGGACCATGCGCATCGGCGTGCCCAAGGAAATCAAGGTCGAGGAATACCGGGTCGGGCTGACGCCCGCCTCGGTGCGGGAATATGTGGCGCACGGCCACGAGGTCGTGGTGCAGCGTGGCGCCGGTGACGGCATCGGTGCCGGCGATGACGCCTATACCCAGGCTGGTGCACGGATCGCGGACACTGCCGAAGAGGTGTTCTCCGTCGCCGAGATGATCGTGAAGGTGAAGGAGCCGCAGCCGTCCGAATGGATCAGGCTGCGCGAGGGACAGATCCTCTTCACCTATCTGCATCTTGCGCCCGACGTGCCGCAGACCGCGGGGCTGATCGCCTCCGGCTGCACCGCGGTCGCCTATGAGACCGTGACCGACGCGCATGGCGGTCTGCCGCTGCTCGCGCCGATGAGCGAGGTCGCCGGCCGGCTTGCGATCGAGGCCGCGGGTGCAGCACTTCGCAAATCCGCTGACGGCATGGGCAAGCTGCTCGGCGGCGTGCCCGGCGTTCCGCCGGCGCGCGTTGCGATCATCGGCGGCGGCGTGGTCGGCACCCATGCGGCGCGGATGGCGGCGGGGCTCGGCAGCGACGTCACCATCCTCGACCGCTCCCTGCCGCGCCTTCGCGCGCTCGATGACCTCTTCATCGGCCGCGTTCGTACCCGCTACGCGACGCTGGAGGCGATCGAGCAGGAAGTTTTCGCGGCTGACGTGGTGATCGGTGCGGTGCTGGTGCCCGGCGCCAGCGCGCCGAAACTGGTCTCGCGCGCGCAGCTTGGCGGCATGAAGCGCCGCGCGGTGCTGGTCGACGTCGCAATCGACCAGGGCGGCTGCTTCGAGACCTCGAAGCCGACCACGCATCAGGCGCCGACCTACCTGGTCGACGAGATCGTGCATTACTGCGTGGCCAACATGCCGGGCGCGGTGCCGGTGACCTCGAGCCACGCGCTCAACCATGCCACCTTGCCGTTCGGCCTGGCGCTGGCCGCGAAGGGCCTGCGCGCGCTGGTCGAGGATCAGCATCTGCGCGCCGGCCTCAACGTCCATCGTGGCCGCATCACCAACCGTGCGGTGGCCGAGAGCCAGCATCTCGCGGCCGTGATGCCGGAGGACGCGCTGGCGTCGTGAGGTGAAAGCCAGAAGGTCCAATTGCAGTTTGGGTCCAACCTCCCCTGGAAAAGGGGAGGTCGCTTTGCTCGCCAGAGCAAAGCGGGTGGGGATCTGCTCTCTCCACATAGAGCGTCGCCTGTGGCAGACCCCCATCCCGACCTTCCCCCTTTCAGGGGGAAGGAGAAGACAGACATCGTCTCCTCCGGGCTCTGTCATCCGCTCGACACGTCAACCGTCCGAGAGGTCATTTCTCTGCGAATCTTGCCCCGGCTTTGTCTGTCAGTTCTTTCAGCCGGCTCTGCATGACTGCAATGATGTGCTCGCGCTTGGCCACGATCCGTTCGATCGGGCCGCCGATGCCGATCGCGAGCGGAGCACGTCGCTTTGGCAGGGGAACAAGCATGCCGATTGTGCTGGCGCCCGGTGTCGTGCGGCCGGCTGACTCGGAAAAGCCGCGCCGGCGAATGCGCTCGATCTCTTCGAGAAAGGCCGCTTCGCGAACGCGCGCCGGCAGACTCGGCTCCTCGGCGTTGTTGCGACGGATAATGCCGCGAATCCTGGTGTTCGGCATTTGGCTCAGCAGCACGTGTCCGAGCGCGGTGCGAACCATCGGACGTATTTGGCCGGCATGTGCCGTGTACTGAAGTTGAGAGCCGCCGGGGACAACGTGCAGATACCGCATCCCGGCGGCGCCGGTCTGTTGCCCAAGCATGACGGTTTCGCCGCCCGTTGCGGTCCAGAGTTCCTCCATCAGATCGGTGAGCTTCTTGTCACGGAACGGGGAACGACGGATCCAGTCCCCTAGCAGATTGACCCGGTAGCTAGGGATGAAGCGCCGCGTCTTTCGCTCGTATTCGAGGTAGTTCAATTCAACGAGGCTGCGGAGCAACACTGACGTGCTCGATTGGGGCATTCCCAATGCGGAAGCAATTTCAGTCATGGAAGCAGCCCGCTTGGTTTCCCGAAAGAACTCCAGAACTGCAAACGTCCGCATGGCCGATTTGACAATCGCCGTCTTACGCGCGTTCGGCATGGCTGTCTCCGCGGCGGGTCGGGTACCGCGCCTCCTTCACATATGTGATGTTAGGCCAAAACCGCTTCACTTGACGACAACTTTGGCACAGATTGGCGCCAATAAGATCAAGTCGCATGGAAACGCGGACTGCAGGGGAAGGCGGATGCCCGGTCGAAGTTTGCTCGAGAAGATCTGGGACCAGCATGTCATTGCCCGTTTGAGCGAGGACACTGATCTCCTGCATATCGACCGCCATCTGCTGCACGATCTCGGCGGCTCGCGCGGCCTGCTCGATTTGAAGAGCCGTGGCCTCAAGGTCCATAATCCCGAGCTGACATTTGCGACGCCGGATCATGCATTGTCGACGGCGCCCGGCCGCGCCGGAACCAGCAAGATCGGCATGGAATTGCTCGCCGCACTGCGGGTCGAGACCGCGGCGAGCGGTATCACGCTGTTCGACGTCGATCAGCCCGGCCAGGGCATCGTCCATGTCATCGGGCCGGAACTCGGCTTGAGCCTGCCGGGCGCGACCATTGTTTGCGGCGACAGCCACACCTGCACCCATGGCGGCCTGGGGGCGCTCGCCTTCGGCATCGGGTCGAGCGAGCTCACCCATGTGCTGGCGACGCAGGCGCTGATCCAGAAGCGTCCGAAGACGCTGCGCGCGCGCTTCGAGGGCAGACTGCCGCTCGGCGTCACCGCCAAGGACATGATCCTGGCGCTGATCGGGCATATCGGCGCCGCCGGCGGCACCGGCTATGCGGTCGAATACGCCGGCAGTGCGATCCGCGCGCTGCCGATCGAGGGCCGGCTGACGATCTGCAACCTCTCGATCGAGCTCGGCGCTAAGATGGGCATGGTGGCGCCGGACGAGACAACATTCGAATTCCTGCGCGGCCGTCCCTATGCGCCGCAAGGCGAGATGTGGGATCTCGCGGTGAAAGCATGGCGCGAACTGCCGAGCGATCCCGACGCGGTGTTCGACCGCGAGGTCGTGATCGACGTCGAGAAGATCATCCCGCAGGTGACCTGGGGCATCAGCCCCGAGCATGTCGTCGGCGTCGACGGCGTCATTCCCGATCCGAAGGCGGTCGACGATCCCGCGCGTCGCGCCGCGATCGAGACCGCGCTGGAGTATATGGGCCTGCAAGGCGGCGCGCCGATCGCCGGCACGCCGATCGATTGGGTGTTCATCGGCTCCTGCACCAACAGCCGGCTCAGCGACCTGCGCGCCGCGGCCGAGGTGGCGCGCGGCCGCAAGGTCGCCGCCGGTGTTCGCGCCTGGGTGGTGCCGGGCTCGGAGAACGTCAAGCGCGAGGCGGTCGCCGAAGGGCTCGACAAGATCTTCATCGAGGCTGGCTTCGAGTGGCGCGAGCCCGGCTGTTCGATGTGCCTTGCCGCCAATGGCGAGGTGGTGGGCCCCGGACAGCGCTCGGTCTCGACCTCGAACCGCAACTTCGTCGGCCGGCAGGGGCCGCGCGCGCGGACGCATCTGGCGAGCCCCGCGAGTGCCGCGGCATCGGCGATAGCCGGTGCGATCGCCGATGTCAGGATGATGGGGCGCTAGACGATGCCGAAACCGTTCGACAAGCTCACTGCGACCGCTGCGCCGATCATGCGCAGCAATATCGACACCGACGTGATCATCCGCATCGAGCGGCTGGTCGGCAACGGGATCCGCGGCACGCTCGGCAAATGGGCGTTCGGCTCGCTGCGCTACCTGCCCGACGGCTCGGAGAATCCGGATTTCATCCTCAACCGCGAGCCGTACCGGGACGCGGAGATTCTGGTCACCGGACCGAATTTCGGCTGCGGTTCGTCGCGCGAGGGCGCGGTGTGGTCGCTGCAGGAGCGCGGCATCCGCGCCATCATCGGCTCTGGCTTCGGCGATATCTTCTTCGCCAACTGCTTCCAGAACGGAATTTTGCCGATCATCATCGACAAGGCGATGGTCGACCAGCTTGCCGCCGATATCGAGGCGACGCAGGGCGCCGGCAAGGTCTCGATCGACCTCGAGGCGCAGACCATCGTCTCGCCGTCGGGCGCCCGGCATTCGTTCGAGATCGACCCGCGACGGCGCGAAGGGCTGTTGAAGGGGCTCGACGAGGTCGCGCTGACATTGCAGCGCGACGACGAGATCCACGCCTTCCAGACTGCCGACCGCACCGCGCGGCCCTGGATTCACTCCACAAGGACACCCGCCTCAAGGACATCCGCATGAGCACGCAATCCAACATGATCAAGGTCGCCGTGGTCGGCGGCGAGGGTATCGGCCCCGAGGTTACCGCGCAGTCGCGCCGGGTGCTCGACTGGTTCGCGGCCAAACGCAACGTGCCGATGACCTTGCGCGAGGCGCAGTACGGCCTGATCCCCTATCTGGCGACCGGCAAGGTGCTGCCCGAGGACACCGCGGAAGCGATGGACGAGGCCGACGCCATCCTGTGGGGCGCAACCGGCGGGCCTGAGACCACGGAAGTGCCGGCGGCGGCACGCAAGGCCGGCAGTCTCTTGGGCTTGCGCAGCAAATACGATCTCTATGCCAACTTAAGGCCGATCATGGCGAGCCCGGCGCTGTCGGCGTCGGCGCCGCTCAAGGCGGAGGTGCTTGACGGCGTCGACTTCGTCATCATCCGCGAACTGACCAGCGGCATCTATTTCGGCGAGCCGCGCGGCATCGAGACCTTGCCGGACGGCCAGCGCCGCGGCTTCAACACCGAGCAATACACCACCAACCAGATCCGCCGCGTGGCGCGTTCGGCGTTCGAGCTGGCGCGGACCCGGCGCAACAAGGTCTGCTCGGTCGACAAGGCCAATGTGCTGGAGACCAGCGTGGTCTGGCGCGAGGAAATGATCAAACTGCACAAGGAGGAGTTCTCCGACGTCGAGCTGACACATCTCTATGTCGACAACGCCGCGATGCAGATCGTGCGCGAGCCGCGGCAATTCGACGTCATGGTGACCGGCAACATCTTCGGCGACATCCTGTCCGACTGCGCGGCGATGGCCTCGGGCTCGCTCGGCATGCTGCCGTCGGCGTCGCTCGGGCCGGTGGATCGGTTCGGCCGCCGCAAGGCGCTCTATGAGCCGGTGCATGGCAGCGCGCCCGACATTGCGGGCAAGGGCATCGCCAATCCGCTCGGCTCGATCCTCAGCGTCGCGATGCTGCTGCGCCTGACACTGAACCGGCCCGAGGATGCGGATTTGCTGGAGCAGGCGGTGCAGACCGCGCTTGCCTCCGGTGCACGAACGGCCGACATTGCGGAAGCGGGTGCGAAGAAGCTGTCGACCGTCCAGATGGGCGACGCGGTGCTCAGCGCGCTCGACAAGATCTCGGCGAAGGAGCACGCGTGATGGGGCGCCTCGCGATGCCCAATATTTCGAGGCGTTCGGCGCTGACGGTGATCGCTGCGGGCGGCGCGGCGCTGGCGACCGGGCGGGCATGGGCGCAGGCGACCACCGGCCGCGCTATCTATCCGGTTGCGGTGCCGGTCTATCAGACGCAGTTCGTCGCGGACCGTATCGGCTACTTCAAGGACGCCGGGCTCGACTGCAAGCTGGTGCAGGGCGGCAGCGGCGTGAAGACCCGCGAGATCATCGCCTCGTCGCAGGGCGACATCGGGATCGGCGACGTCACCCATCCGATGCAGTTGACCAATCACGGCCGCGCCGCGCGCGTCCTGTTGCCGGTCGACACGCGGTCGAACTCGGTGATGTTCATCCTGCGCAAGGACCTCAAGGACCAGGGCATCAATTCGCTGGAGGCTTTCACGCAATGGAAGCGGCCCGACGGCCGCAAGCCGATCGTCTCGGTGTCCTCGCTCGGCGGCACCAACCATGTCTGGGCGTCCTACTACATGGAAACCATGGGGCTCGACGACAAGGTGACCTGGATCGGCACCGGCAATGTCGACACCATGCTGGGGTCGCTGAAGTCGAAGCAGGTCGATATCCTCGTCAGCTCGCTGTCGCTGTTGAACGAGGCGCAGCAGCAGGGCTGGGGCGAACTGCTGTTCGACGGCACCGATGAAGCGATCTGGAACAAGCATATCGGCGGCAAGGTGCCGGTGACCGCGCACTTCACGCTGCAGGCCACCATCGACAAGGATCCCGCCAAGATGCAGGCCTATGTCACCGCGCTGTGGCGCGCGTCGCAATGGATCAAGGCGCACAAGCCGACCGAGGTCTACGACGCCATCGAGCCCTATGTCGGCAGCACCTCGCGCGACGCCAATCTGCTGGAGATCTCGGCGATCCAGAAGGTCGCGGATTATGAGGGCACGATCGACGCGGCGAGCTTCGCGCGCGGCGAGAAGGTCTGGTTCCGCGAGATGACCGGCATCAAGCCGCTCAAGATCGCCGATGTGGTCAATTCCAACCTTATCGACGCGGCGCGAAAGGCCTATCCGGGTTGAGCGCGCTCGAGACAAGCGCAATCGTATCGCCGCGCGCCTCGGCCGACCGCCGCGTCGAGGTCAAAGGCCTGAGCAAGTCGTTCCAGCTCGCCAAGACCACGATCGAGGCGGTGCGTGACGTTACCTTCGACGTCCGCCGCGGCGAGTTCGTCGCGCTGCTCGGGCCGTCGGGCTCCGGCAAGAGCACCGTGCTCAACATGATCGCCTCGCTGATCCGCCCCACAGGCGGCGAGATCCTGATCGACGGCAGGCGCGTCGTCGCCGGCAAGGCGACGCCCAATGTCGGCTATGTCTTCCAGCGCGACACGCTGTTTCCCTGGCGGACCGTCGGCGACAATATCGGCTACGGGCTGGAGCTGTCGGGCGTGCCCGCGTCGGAACGGAAGGCGCGCATCGCCGAATGCGTCGCGCAGGCCGGCCTCAAGGGATTCGAGCACGCCTATCCCTCGGCGTTGTCGGGTGGCATGCGGCAGCGCGCGGCGCTGATGCGGACCCTGATCGTCGAGCCGCAGATCTTGCTGATGGACGAGCCGTTCGGCGCGCTCGACACCCACACCAAGATCGACATGCACGAGGTGCTGCTGCGGATCTGGGAGCGCGAGCAGCAGACCGTGCTGTTCGTGACCCATGATCTCGGCGAGGCGCTGACCCTGGCCGACCGCATCATCCTGTTCTCGGCGCGGCCGGGCCGCATCAAGGACATGTTCACGGTCGATTTCGACCGCCCGCGCGACGCGGTGAAGGTGCGCGAGACCCCGCATTATGCCGAGCTGTTCCAGCACATCTGGCACTCGCTCGGCGAGGAGTTCGTCAAGGGCCGCAGCACATGAAGAGGTACGGCACGCTCGGCACGGTCGGCTGGCAGATCCTGATCTGCGCCGTCGTGTTGTCGGTCTGGCAATGGGGTTACGACCTGCGCACCAAGCTGCCGTGGCTGGTGCCCGATCTGCTCGACCCTTATTTCATCTCAAAGCCGTCGATGATCTTCGACAATTTCCTGATCCAGAGCTGCCTGACCTCGAAGCTCGGTGCCTTCAACGGCTGGTTCAACGGCGAGTTCGGAAAATGTCTGGCGCGCAACGAGAACAATCTCTGGGCGGCGACGGCGATCACGTTGAAGAACACCTTCTTCGGCTTCGTCACCGGCGTGGTCTCCGGCTTCGCCGCCGGGCTGATCCTCGGGCGATCCGACCGGCTCAGCGCGATCTTCCAGCCCTTCATCACCGCGGTGAATTCGATCCCCCGGATCGCGCTGGCGCCCATCATCGTGCTGGCGTTCGGGATCGGCGACATGTCGAAGATCGTGACCTCCTGGATCGTCGTGGTGTTCCTGGTGTTCTTCAACACCTTCGAGGGCGCACGCTCGATCGACGAGGGCTTCACCAACGCCGCGCGGCTGCTCGGTGCCAGCGAGTGGCAGATCACCCGCACCGTGGTGATCCCCTCGACCATGGCCTGGGTGTTCGCCTCGCTGACGCCGGCGATCTCCTTCGCGCTGATCGGCGTGATCGTCGGTGAGTTCATCGGCGCCGAGCGCGGCATCGGCCGTCTCATCATCGAGTCGGAGGCGCGCGGCGAAGCCTCGGGCATGATGGTCGCGGTGGTCGTGCTGATGCTGGTCGGCGTCGTGCTGTCGGCGATCATCTGGCGGCTGCAGGCCTATCTGCTGCGCTGGCAACGGCAGCGCAGTGCCGAATAGGCCGAGGTCGTGGCGGCGCTGCGTCCGCCGCCACGGGCCTCCGGGCTCACGCTGCGGTCTGCGACGGCGAGGTCTCGCCGTCGAGCCAATCCTGTTCGATTGCCAGTGCGCGCCAGGCCGCTTCCATTCGCTTGAAGCGATTGAAGGTCGGCTCGTCGTCGGCGCGCTCGGCAAGCTGCGCGCAGTTCTCCGCATTGTCGAGGAAGTGCTGTGATTGCTTCATGGAACGTCCTCCTGTTGATGAGGACGTGGGACATCAAATCAGGCTATTCAACGCGTGGAACATGAGCATTTCGCCACACAGGTGAATGTCTGTTCAGCGGAGTTCCCCAGGCGATGTTCCGCATATGCGGGCAACATAGGAACAGGTTGTCGCATCCGGCGTTCGTCCCCCACGTCGCAACTGGAGGAGGAGAGGCGTGATGAGGAAGTATCTGTTCGCCGCGGCCATGGTGACCGCGATCGCTTCACCTGCGTTCGCCGATGATGTCGGTGTTCGCGTCGGTCCCGTCGGCGCCGGCGTGACCGTGGGCCGGGCGCCCGAATATCGCGACCGCGACCGTGACCGCACCACGGTGATCAGGGAGCGTGAGCCGCGCCGCGACCGGACCACGGTCATCAAGAAGCAGGACGAGTTCGGCAATCGCAGCAAGACCGTGATTCACCACGATGATGACGATTGACGCCTGATCGAAGCGATGTTGGACGTAGAGGAAAATCCGCCGCAAGTTTCGTCGCGGCGGATTTTCCAAGTGTAGCCAACATTTCCAAGTGTAGCTAATCAGGTGAGCCGGCGGCGGTGGTCCTAGGTCACCGGTGCCGGGTTGAACAACGTCAGATCGTTGTGGATGCCCCACTTGTCCGACCACGGTTTCGTTCGGCCGCTCGCGACGTCGAGGATCAGGTGGAACAGGTCCCAGCCGGTTTCCTCGATCGTCTTCTCGCCGGTCGCGATGCAGCCGGCGTCGAAATCGATCAGGTCCTTCCAGCGCCGCGCCAACTCGCTGCGGGTCGCGACCTTGATGACAGGCGCGGCGGCAAGGCCATAGGGCGTGCCGCGGCCGGTGGTGAATACCTGCAGCGTCATGCCGGCGGCAAGCTGCAAGGTGCCGCAGATGAAGTCGCTCGCGGGCGTCGCCGCGAACAGCATGCCTTTCTGCCGTGCCTTCTCGCCGGGCGACAGCACGCCGGCGATCGGACCGGAGCCCGACTTGACGATCGAGCCGAGGGACTTCTCCACGATGTTGGCGAGCCCGCCCTTCTTGTTGCCCGGCGTCGTGTTGGCGCTGCGGTCGGCGCCGCCGCGGGCCAGATAGGCGTCGTACCAGGCCATCTCGCGGATCAGCGCGCGGCCGACATCCTCGTTGACCGCGCGGCGGGTGAGCAGCTGGATCGCGTCGCGCACCTCGGTCACTTCCGAGAACATCACGGTCGCGCCGGCGCGAACCAGCAGGTCGGCGGCGAAGCCGACCGCGGGGTTGGCGGTGACGCCGGAGAATGCATCGCTGCCGCCGCATTGCAGGCCGATCACGAGATCGGCGGCCGGGCAGGTCTCGCGCGTGCGGGCGTTGAGCACCTTCAGGCGCGCCTCGGCCTGGCTCATGATCGCATCGACGATGGCGCCGAAGCCGTCAAAGGCCTCGTCCTGCATCCGCACGATCGCGTCATTGACGCCCTCCGGCACCAGCCGTTCCGGCGCGAGCTTCTCGCAGCCGAGCCCGACCACGAGGATCTCGCCGCCAAAATTCGGATTGAGCGCGAGGTTCTGCAGGGTGCGGATCGGCACCACGGCATCGGGCGCCGTGATCGCGACGCCGCAGCCATAGGCATGGGTCAGCGGCACGACGTCGTCGACGTTCGGGTATTTCGGCAAGAGCTCGGCGCGGATGCGCTTCACCGCATATTCCATCGTGCCCTTGACGCATTGCACTGACGAGGAGATGCCGAGGATGTTCTTTGTTCCAACTGAACCGTCGGGATTGCGAAACCCCTCGAACGTAAAACCTTCGAGCGGCGGCAGCGCCGGCGGCACCGCGGTTGCGATCTCGAGCTGATCGAGCGGCGGCGCGTCGGGCATGCGGATGCGGGCCTCGTCGACCCATTCGCCGGCCAGGATCGGCGACAACGCGTGACCGATCACCTCGCCATAGCGGACGATCGGCGCGCCTTCGGCAATGTCTTCGAGCGCCGTCTTGTGGCCCTGCGGCACGAAGGCGCGCAGCGTCAGGCCCGAGGCAAAGCGCGAGCCGGCGGGCAGGCCGAAATCGTTCACCACGATCGCGACATTGTCGCGCGCGTTGAGCTTGATGTAGCGGGGCTGCTCCTTAGCGCCGGTCGACTGGTCCATGAGGGCTCCGGAAATTGTGGGGCGGGTTAGCCGAAGGCGTAACCCGCCGTGTTTCGTGTGCGGTGCCGATGGGTTACGCTGGCGCTAACCCACCCTACGAGCCTCAACCCGGGAAGGTGTAGGCCGTCTTCACCGTGGTGTAGAACTCGCGGGCATAGGCGCCCTGTTCGCGCGCGCCGTAGCTCGAGCCTTTGCGGCCGCCGAACGGCACGTGGTAGTCGACGCCCGCGGTCGGCAGGTTGACCATCACCATGCCGGCCTCGCTGTTGCGCTTGTAGTGCGAGGCGTATTTGAGGCTCGTGGTGCAGATGCCCGAGGCGAGGCCGAACTCGGTGTCGTTCGAGATCGCGAGCGCCTCCTCGTAATCCTTGGCGCGGATCACGCAGGCGACGGGGCCGAAAATCTCCTCGCGAGCGATCCGCATCTGGTTGGTCGCCCCGGTGAACAGCGCCGGCTGCAGATAGAAGCCGGGCGTCTCGCGGTTCAACAACTCGCCGCCCCAATGCAGCCGGGCGCCTTCATCCTGGCCGATCTTGATGTAGCGAAGGTCCTGATCGAGCTGGCTCTGGTCGACGACCGGGCCGACATGCACGCCGCTCTTCAGCGCGTCATCCACCGACAGCCCCTTCATGCGCTCGGTCATCGCATCGACGAAGCGGTCGTGAATGCCCGCGGTGACGATCAGGCGCGACGACGCCGTGCAGCGCTGGCCGGTCGAGAAATAGGCGCCGTTGACGGCGACCTCGACCGCGACCTTGACGTCGGCGTCGTCGAGCACCACCAGCGGGTTCTTGCCGCCCATCTCGAGCTGGAACTTCTTCATCGGATTGGAGAGCACGCAGGCCTGCGCGATCTTGCGGCCGGTCTGCACCGAGCCGGTGAAGGAGATCGCGGCAATGTCGGGATGATCCAGCAGCGTCTGGCCGACCACCGAGCCCGAGCCGACCACGAGGTTGAAGACCCCCGCCGGAATCCCCGAGCGCGCGATGATCTCGGACAGCGCATGTGCCGAGCCCGGCACCAGCTCGGCCGGCTTGAACACGACGGTGTTGCCGTAGCAGAGCGCGGGCGCGATCTTCCAGGCCGGAATCGCGATCGGGAAATTCCACGGCGTGATCATACCGATGACGCCGACCGGCTCGCGGGTGATCTCGACATCGAGGCCGGGGCGCACCGACGCGCCCTTCTCGCCCATCAGCCGCAGCGCCTCGCCGGCGAAGAACGCGAAGATCTGCCCGGCGCGCGCCACCTCGCCGATGCCCTCGGGCAGCGTCTTGCCTTCCTCGCGCGCCAGCAGGCGGCCGAGCTCTTCCTTGCGGGCGAGGATTTCGACCGAGATCTTGGTCAGCGCGTCGAAGCGCTCCTGCGGCGTCGAGCGCGCCCAGGCCGGGAAGGCGGCCTTCGCGGCGGCGATCGCCTGTTCGGTCTGCGCCTTGTCGGCCTTGGCGTATTCGCCGACCACGTCCTTGGTGTTGGAGGGGTTGATGTCCCGCGTGATGCCTGTTCCGTCGACCCATTCGCCGGCGATGAAGTTCTTCTGGTGAGCGGTCATTGTTCTCTCCAACCTTTTGTTGTTAGCGCACGAGGCAGGGACGCTTGTCGTCGAAGGTCCAGCCGGGGATCAGGAACTGCATGGCCAGCGCGTCGTCGCGGGCGCCGAGACCATGCTGCTTGTATAGCGCGTTCGCCGCCTCGATGGCACCGCGATCGAGCTCGATGCCGAGGCCCGGCCGGTCGGGGATCGCGATCTTGCCGCCCTTGATCTGGAGTGGCTCCCTGGTCAACGCTTGGCCGTCCTGCCAGATCCAGTGGGTGTCGATCGCGGTCACCTTGCCGGGCGCGGCGGCGCCGACATGGGTGAACATCGCCAGCGAAATGTCGAAATGGTTGTTGGAGTGCGAGCCCCAGGTCAGGCCGTTGTCGCGGCAGGTCTGCGCCACCCGCACCGAGCCCTGCATGGTCCAGAAATGCGGATCGGCCAGCGGAATGTCGACGGCCCCGAGCCGCAGCGCGTGGCTGAGCTGGCGCCAGTCGGTCGCGATCATGTTGGTCGCGGTCGGCAGCCCGGTGGCGCGGCGGAACTCGGCCATGATCTCGCGGCCGGAGAAGCCGGCCTCGGCGCCGCATGGATCCTCGGCATAGGCCAGCACGCCATGCATGTTGCTGCACAGCCGGATCGCCTCGTCGAGCGACCAGGCGCCGTTCGGGTCGAGCGTGACGCGCGCCTTCGGGAAGCGCTTTGCAATCGCGGTGACGGCCTCGATCTCCGCTTCGCCGGCCAGCACGCCGCCCTTGAGCTTGAAGTCGGCAAAGCCGTAATGCGCCTGCGTTGCCTCGGCGAAGCGCACGATCGCCTCCGGCGTCATCGCCACCTGATGGCGCAGATTGAACCAGTCCGCCTTGCCGGTCTCGCCCTCGACGTAAGGCAGGCTGGTCTTGCTGCGGTCGCCGACGAAGAAGAGATAGCCGAGCGTTTCGACCTCAGCGCGCTGCTGGCCTTCGCCAAGCAGCGCCGCGACCGGCAGATTGAGATGCTGGCCGAGCAGATCGAGCAGTGCGGATTCCACCGCAGTGACCGCGTGGATGGTGACGCGGAGGTCAAAAGTCTGCTTGCCGCGGCCGCCGGCGTCGCGGTCGGCGAAGGCCTGGCGCATCGAGGCCAGGATGTTGTTGCAAGCGCCGATGGTCTGGCCGACGACGAGGTCGCGGGCGTCCTCGAGCGTCTTCCTGATCTTTTCGCCGCCCGGCACCTCGCCGACGCCGGTATGACCGGAGTTGTCGGTGAGGATCACGAGGTTGCGGGTGAAGAACGGCGCGTGTGCGCCGCTCAGATTGAGGAGCATGCCGTCGCGGCCGGCGACCGGAATCACCTCCATCGCCGTGACGACGGGGGCGCCGGCAAAGCCGCTGCGGATCGCATCTTGAATCATCTGGTCCTCCCTTTGTCGTTTGCCGCTTGGCTTATTCCGCCGCCTGCTGCGCCGCGGCCTGCGGCAGCTTCGCCACCAGCGCCGCGAGCTCGGCGATCTCCTGCTCGGTGAGATCGGTCAGCGGCGGCCGCACCGGGCCGGAATCGCGGCCAATCACCTTCATGCCGGCCTTGATGATCGACACGGCGTAACCCTTCTTGCGGTTGCGTATCGCGATCAGCGGCAGGATGAAATCCTTCAGGCCTGCATGGATGGTCTGATGGTCGCGCCGGCGCACCGCGGCGTAGAAATTGGTGGCGAATTCCGGCACGAAGTTGAACACCGCCGATGAATAGGTCGTAACACCCATGTCGAGATAGGGCAGCGCGAAGGTTTCCGCGGTCGGCAGGCCGCCGATATAGGTCAGGCGGTCGCCGAGCTTGGTGTAGACGCGGGTCATCAGCTCGATGTCGCCGATGCCGTCCTTGTAGCCGACGAGGTTCGGGCAGCGCTCGCAGAGCCGCGCCAGCGTATCCGGCTGCAGGATCGCATTGTCGCGGTTGTAGACGATGACGCCGATCTTCACCGACGAACACACGGCCTCGATATGGGCGGCGAGACCGTCCTGCTCGGCATGCGTCAGATAGGGCGGCAGCAGCAAGAGGCCATCGGCGCCGGCCTTCTCGGCGCCAACTGCGATCTCGCGCGCGATCGCGGTGCCGTAGCCGGTGCCGGCCAGCACGGGAACGCGGCCCTTGGTCTCCTCGACCGCGATCTTCACGACATGGGGAACTTCGGAGGGCGTCAGCGAGAAGAACTCGCCGGTGCCGCCGGCGGCGAACAGGCCGGCGACGTCATAGCCGCACAGCCAATCCATGTTGGCACGGTAGGTCGCCTCGTCGAACGAATAGTCCGCGTTGAACGGGGTCACCGGGAAAGACAGGAGACCGCCACCGATATGCCGGGCCATCTCCTGAGGGGTCATCTTGCTCATGGCGCCACTCCTTGAATGATGTTGTTGGGAAAGGGATGCGCGAGCAGCGCGCGTCCATGGCCGAATTCTTAGGGACTGGTTCGATGCGCGTCCAAGCCAAACGCGGTATCGAGCGATGCTAACTCTGCATCAATCGCCGCGCAGCTGCGGCGCTGCGATTTCGGTCGCGATCTCGATCAATGACGGCAGCAACTGGTTCTCGTGATCGCGCCGCCACACCATGAACAACTCGACCGGCACCGGCGTGCGCAGCTTCAGCGGCTTCAGCTTGACGTCCGCGATCTTCAGGCTGGCGGCGGCCTCCGGCACGATGGCTATGCCGAGCCCGGCGCGCACCATGGCGAGGATCGAATGGATCTGGCTGAGATGCTGGACATAGCGCGGCAGTATGTCGGCGCGCGTGAACATCGACACCAGCAGATCGTGGAAGTAGCGCGCCTCATAGGGCGAATACATCACGAAGGGCTGGTCGTCGAAATCCTTGATGCTGACGGCATCGGCCGCGGCCAGTGGATGCTTCTTCGGGATCGCCGCAAGCAGCGGCTCGGCGACGACGCGGCGGCTGGCGAATTCCGGCCGCGCGATCGGCGGGCGCAGCAGGCCGGCATCGATCTGGCCGGTGGTCAGTGCCTCGAACTGATCGCCGGAGACCATCTCCTTCAGCGAAAAATCCACCTCGGGCAGGCGGGAGCGGGCGGCTGCGATCAGGTCGGGCAGGAAGCCATAGGCGGCCGCCGCCGTGAAGCCGATCTTGAGCGAGCCGGTCTTGCCGAGCGCGATGCGGCGGGCGACCTGCGAGGCGGATTCGGCCAGTTTGAGGATGCGCCGCGCCTCGGGCAGGAAGCTACGGCCCGCCGGCGTCAGCCGCACCGAACGGCTGGTTCGCTCCAGCAGCGGCGCGTCGATGATGTGCTCGAGCACCTGGATCTGCCGGCTCAGCGGCGGCTGCGTCATGTTGAGCCGCGCCGCGGCGCGGCCGAAGTGTAGTTCCTCGGCCACCGTGACGAAACAGCGGAGCTGGTTCAGGTCGAACATCGATGCAAGCCTGGAATGGATCGCTTGAGAATTCGTACGTTCTAGCATCGATGCCTCCCACTGGCCAAGAAGACAAACAAGCAGACAAAGACGGCGGCCGAAGCCGCCGTTCCTGGAGTTTTGTGCCCAACTCCATCCCCGTCATTGCGAGCGAAGCGAAGCAATCCATCGCACGGCACATCCGGAAGCATGGATTGCTTCGTCGCTTCAGCGCAAAATTGCTTTGCAATTTTGTCGCGAGCTCCTCGCAATGACGGGCCGTAGGCATCAGGCCGCCTTCAGCTGCACCCGCTTGATCTCGCCGACGATGAACAGATAGGCGATCGCCGCGACCAGCGCGTTGACGCCGACGAACACCAGCGCGCCGTTGAACGAGCCGGTGGCGGCCAGGACATAGCCGATGATGATCGGCGTGGTGATCGAGGACAGATTGCCGAAGGTGTTGAACAACCCGCCGGAGACACCGCCGGCTTCCTTCGGCGAAGTGTCCGAGACCACAGCCCAGCCGAGCGCGCCGATGCCCTTGCCGAAGAAGGCGAGCGCCATGAAGCCGACCACCAGCGCCTGGCCATCGACATAGTTGCAGGCGATGATCGACATCGACAGCAGCATGCCGCCGACGATCGGGATCTTGCGCGCCAGGGTCAGAGAGCCGGTGCGGCGCAGGATATAGTCGGAGATCACGCCGCCGAGCACGCCGCCGATGAAGCCGCACAGCGCCGGCAAGGTCGCGACGAAGCCGGCCTGCAGGATCGAAAGCCCGCGCTCCTTCACCAGATAGACCGGGAACCAGGTCAGGAAGAAATAGGTCAGGGTGTTGATGCAGTACTGGCCGATATAGACGCCGAGCATCATGCGGTTGGCGAGCAGCTGGCGGATGTGGTCCCAGCGCGGGCCAGAGTCATGCGCCTTGCCGTCCTTCGCCGCGTCCATGTCGACCAGCGCGCCGCCCTGCTTGATGTAGTCGAACTCGGCCTCGTTGATCCCAGGATGGTCCTTCGGCTCGTAGATCGTCTTGATCCAGGCAATGCCCATGACGATGCCGAGCCCGCCCATCACGTAGAACACGTGGCGCCAGCCGTGCTCATGGGCGATCCAGCCCATCAGCGGCGCGAAGATCACGGTGGCGAAATACTGCCCGGAATTGAAGAAGGCCGATGCGGTGCCGCGCTCATTGCCCGGGAACCAGGAGGCGACGATGCGGGCGTTGGCCGGGAATGACGGCGCCTCGGCGATGCCGACCAGGAAGCGCAGGCCGAACAGGAGGACCACGGCCGTGCCGGCGGAAAGGAACCCGACCAGGCCCTGCATCGCGGTGAAGATCGACCAGACGATGATACTGATCGCATAGACCCATTTGGAGCCGTAGCGGTCGAGCAGCCAGCCGCACGGCACCTGCGCGACGACATAGGACCAGCCGAACGCCGAGAACACGTAACCCATCGCGACGGGGTCGAGATGCAGTTCCTTGGACAGGGCGGGCCCAGCGATCGAGAGCGTGGCGCGATCAGCATAGTTCACGGTGGTGACGAGAAACAGCATCGTCACGATCAAGAGCCGGACGCGGGACCGCCGCGCATCCGTGGCGGACACAATTGCGCTCATTCGCGCCTCCTTAGAAATATTTCCTCGGGGTCTGTCCTAGAGAGATGACGGCAATGGGTCCAAGCCGAAACAGGTATTGATCCATACCGGTTTTGAATTGATCGGCCCGGTGTCATTCCACCTTCGCCACTCTTGCGTCGGCCTCCAATTAGTGTACTATTCGTACAGTTATTGAGGGCGCAACGTCGTGCCCGGGGCTTGAGGTCGAATGCCGATGACCACGCCAAGTGACTACGAGGTGTTTGAGGCAGGTCCAGTGACCTTGCAGTGTGGCGCGGTGTTTCCGCGGCTTGCGCTCGCCTACCAGACCTACGGCACGCTGAATGCGGCGAGGGACAACGTCATCCTCTATCCGACGTCGTTCGCCGCTCAGCATTATGACGTCGAATGGCTGGTGCAGCCGGGCGGGGCGCTCGATCCGGAGCGCTACTTCATCGTCATCGCGAATCTGTTCGGTAACGGCCTGTCCTCCTCGCCGTCCAATTCGAGCGAGGTGCTCGGCGGCGCGCCGTTCCCCGCCTTCAGCTATCATGATGCAATCGCGATCCAGCGGCGGCTGCTGGTCGAACGGTTTGGCGTGACCAGGCTCGCGCTGGTCTACGGCTGGTCGATGGGCGGCATGCAGGCCTATCACTGGGCCGCGCGTTATCCCGAGATGGTGGCGCGCGCGGCGGTGGTCTGCGGCAGCGCAAGGTGCTCGCCGTACAATCATGTCTTCCTCGAAGGCGTGAAGGCCGCGCTGACCGCCGACCCGGCCTATCAGGACGGCCGCTTCGTCGCCAAGCCTGCGGCTGGCCTTCGCGCGATGGGGCGCGTCTATGCCGGCTGGGCGATGTCGCATGAGTTCTATCGCGAGGAAGTCTGGCGCGGGGCCGGCTTCAGCTCATTGGAAGACTATCTCGCGGGATCGTGGGACGGTACCTTCGCGCGGCGCGATGCCAATGATCTGCTGGCGCAGATCGCGATCTGGCAGGCCGGCGACATCAGCCGTTGCGATGAATTCGCCGGCGATTTCGACCGGGCGCTGGCCGCGATCAAGGCGCACATCCTGCTGATGCCCGGTCGCACCGACCGCTATTTCGATCCGCGCGACAACGAGGACGAACTCGGCCGACTGGTCAATGCCCGCTCCGCGGCGCTGCATGCGATCCCCTCGATCCATGGGCACCGCGCCGGCAATCCCATCAACAACGCTGAAGACCGCGCCTTCATCAACCCCGAAATCTCGGCGCTCTTGCAACGCTGACCTGTGAGACGACCATGAGCACCGCCGAGACCAGTGACGCCGGACCTCGCCTGAAGCCGCTCAGCCCGCCGATCCTCCGCGATCTGTCGGCCAAGTCGAACCTTGCCGGCGCGGTGCGCGCGGCAAGCCACTACGGAATGATTGTGATCGTCGGCGCGCTGATCTCCTTGGTGTCGTCGCGCTACGGACTGCCGTGGGCGCTGCCGCTGATTGCCGTGCAGGGCTACTTCGTCGCGTTCCTGTTCATGGTGGTGCATGAGACCGCGCACAAGACCGCGTTCCGCCGTCCGGCGCTCAATCTCGTTGTCGGCAATCTGTCCGCCTTCATGATCGGACTGCCCTACCAATATTACTGCCTGTTTCACTGGGACCATCATCGCTACACCCAGGATCCGGAAAAGGACCCGGAGCTGATCGTCGGTCCCAAGCCGGCGTCGGACACCCAGCTCGCGATCGCCTATTCCGGATTGTTGCAGGTGCTGGTCCGGATCCGGCTGATGTTGCGGCATGCCCTCACCGGACGGGTGATCGTGCCGTGGATTCCGGCGCATAAGCGCGCCGCGATCGTGCTGGAAGCAAGGCTCTATCTCGCCGGCTATTTGCTGTTGCTCGTTGCGTCGCTCGCGCTGCACAGCGCAATCCTGCTGTTTGTGTGGATCGTGCCGCTGCTGGCCGGCCAGCTCATCCTGCGTCCGTATCTCTATGCCGAGCATACCGGCTGCGAGCGGACGCGGAGCGCATTCGAGAACACGCGCACCACGATGACCGGCCGGATCATGAAATGGTTCGCCTGGAACATGCCCTACCATGTCGAGCACCATGCCTATCCGACGGTGCCGTTCCATGCGCTGCCGAAGCTGAATGCGATCGTCGATGGCCACATCGTGTATCGTGGCCGCAACTACCGCGCCGTGACGAGCGAGACCTGGGCCTGGTTCCGCCGTCAGCGGCAGCATTCTTGACGTTTGAGCATGGTCTTATCGGAAAACCGCGGCACACTTTTCCGGATCATGCTCTGATCGCTCAAGCCTCCGCGCGTGGCCGCAGCACCAGATTGACAAGATTGCGCGCGTAGGCCGGCGTCAATGGCTTGATGCCGAAGACATAGCGGTAGAACAGGCTGCCATAGATCGCGTCATAGATGTCGCCGGCCACGCCCGGCGCACCGATGCTGCCGTCCTTCTGACCGGCGGTGATGATCTCAAGCATCTTGCTGCGGCGCAGGCCGAGATAACGCTCGTAGAACAGCTCCGCGGTGCCGGTCTTCGAGATGCATTCCGAGATCACCGCGAGCTGCACCCGGCCGAACTCGCCCTGCAGCGCCTCGACATAGGTCGAGACATGGCGGCGGATGCGGGCCACCGGATTGCCGGCCTCGGGCAGCGGCACGGCCCGCGAGGCCTGGTCGAGGAAGGCATCGATCAGCAGGGCCTCGCGCGACGGCCACCACTTGTAGATCGTCATCTTCGAGACGTTCGAGTGCCTGGCGATCGCGTCGATGGTGGTGGCGGCGAGGCCGGTGGTCGCCATCAGCGTATAGGCGCTTTGCAGGATCGCGGCGGTCGTCGCGGCAGAGCGCGGCCGGCCGCGCCGCCCCGTTGCCGCATCCTCCGTCTTCGCTTTGCCGCTCGCCATGGCCGGGATTTGCGTCCTGCGTCTTTGAATCAATGTCTGCCGTGTCGGCATATCATGGAATCGGACGCTATTTGAGATCGTTGCCGGCGAAGCGCCGGACTTGCGCGTTTGCAGTCAACGTCGGATCATGCCGTTGCTATTCGGCGCCGGCCTGTGATTCTTGCCTGCCGGCATCGGGCCGAAGAGGGTGGGCAGCAACGCGAGGACGGCCATGAGTGACCTGCTTCGCATCGCCATCGTCGGATTCGGCGAGATCGCAGGCCGGCAGCACGTGCCTGCGATCGCCAAGACGTCCGGCATCGCACTCGTCGCGGTGGTCGATCCGGCGAAGACCCCGCCGGGCCTGCCGCATTTCCGCGATCTGCAGGAATTGTTGCGCGACGGGCCGGAGATCGATGCGGTGGCGCTGTGCACGCCACCGCAAGTGCGTCATGTGCAAGCTGCCGCCGCGCTCGCTGCCGGCAAGCATGTGCTGCTGGAGAAGCCGCCGGGCTCCACGTTAAGCGAGCTCACGCCGCTGATCACGGCCGCGCACGAAGCGAGCAGGACCTTGTTCGCGACATGGCATTCGCGCTACGCGCCGGCGGTCGGGCCGGCGCGGCAATTGCTCGCGGGCCGCACGATCACCAAGGTGACCGTCATCTGGAGGGAGGATGTGCGGGTCTGGCATCCCGGCCAGGCCTGGATCTTCGAAGCGGGCGGCTTCGGCGTGTTCGATCCCGGCATCAACGCGCTGTCGATCCTGACCGAGATCCTTCCGCATCAGGTTTGTATCAGGAACGCGATGCTGGACTTTCCCTCCAATCGGGACGCGCCGATTGCAGCGCAAATCGAACTCACCGATCACAGCGGCTTGCCGATTCACGCCGAGTTCGATTTCCGCCAGACCGGGCCGCCGAGCTGGGACATCCTGTGCGAGACCGAGGCCGGGCCCGTGACGCTGTCGAAAGGCGGACGGCAGCTGCGCGACGGCAACAGGCTGGTGGTCGATGCCGCGGATGAGGAATATCCCGCGCTGTACCGCCGTTTCGTCGCGCTGACATCGGAGGGAAAATCTGATGTCGACCTCGCGCCCTTGCGGCTCGTCGCCGATAGCTTCATGGTGGGGCAGCGGCGCCTCGTCGAGGCGTTCGAGGACTGACAATGACATCAGCCAGCATTGCTCGCGCCCCCTTCGGCAAATTGCACGACGGCACCGTGGTCGAGCGCGTGACGCTCCGTGGCGCGCACGGCTTCGAGGCCGCCATCCTTCCCTTTGGCGCCACGTTGCAGTCGCTGGTGACGCCCGATCGCGACGGGATTTGCGACGACATCGTGCTCGGCCACGACGACTTCGGTGGCTATCTCGCGCAGCGCAAGTTCTTTGGCGCGACCATCGGGCGTTATGCCAACCGGATCGGCGGCGCGCGCTTCGTGCTCGATGGCGAGACGGTGACGCTCGACGCCAACAACGGTCCCAACGCGCTGCATGGCGGGCCGCAGGGTTTTGATCGCAAGTTGTGGCGGATCGTCGAACTATCGGATGATCCGGGGCCGACGTTGGTGCTGGAGCGCGAGAGCCCGCATGGTGAGGAAGGCTATCCGGGTAATCTCACGACGCGCGTGACCTATCTGGTGCGCAGTCCGATGGAACTCGCGGTCACCTACGAGGCGACGACCGATCGGCCGACCTGCCTCAATCTCACCAATCACAGCTTCTTCAATCTCGACGGCGCGCGTTCGGGCACGCCAATCCTCGATCACCGGCTGACGATCGCCTCCGACCACTTCCTGGCGGTGGACGCCACCGCGATCCCGCTACCGGGGCCGCCGCGGCCGGTCGACGGCACGCCGTTCGATTTCCGCGAGCCGGCAGCGATCGGCGCGCGGATCAGGATGAATGACGAGCAGCTGCGGCTCGGGCGCGGCTATGACCACAATTTCTGCCTGGCCTCGGGGGCCGGCCTTCGCCTTGCTGCGCGCCTCGAGGCGCCGCACAGCGGCCGCGTGATGGAGCTGTTCACCGATCAGCCGGGGTTGCAGTTCTATTCCGGCAATTTCCTCGACGGTTCGTCCGCGGGCAAGGGTGATCGGCTCTATCGCCAGTCTGATGCACTCTGTCTCGAGCCGCATGCCTGGCCGGATACGCCGAACCGGCCGGATTTCCCGTCGGCGCGGCTCGATCCCGGGCAGATCTACCGGCGCAGTATCGTCTACCGATTCTCAACCGTGTGAGTGATGCAATGACCGACCGTACCGCCGAGCCGCTGATCGAGGAGGTGCCGACATCCGTGCTGTCGGCCGAGCGCTGTCATCTGGGCGAGGGCCCGACCTATGACGCGTCGACCGACACTGCCTGGTGGTTTGATATCCGGGAGCGGCGCCTGTTCGAGCATCGCTTTGCAAGCGGTCGCACCGTTATTCACGCGCTGCCGAAAATGGCGAGCGCGCTGGCGCGGATCGACGGTGAGCGACAGCTGATCCTGACCGAGGATGGACTCTATGTTCGGCAAGTCGCCGATGGCCGCCTGGAACTGTTCGCCGCGCTCGAGGCCGACAACCCGCTGACGCGCTCCAACGATGCGCGCGTGCATCCGTCGGGCACGTTCTGGCTCGGCACCATGGGGCGCCAGGCCGAGCAGGGCGCCGGCGCGATCTATGCGCTGCATCAGGGACGCATCACGCGGCTCTATCCCGGGATCACCATCCCGAATGCGATCTGCTTCTCGCCCGCGGGCGACGTCGGCTATTTCGCCGATACCGCAACCAACGTGCTGCATCGCGTGCCGCTCGATCCAGCAACGGGATTGCCGACCGGCGAGCCGATCGATCTGATCAGGCATCAGGGTATTGGCGGGCTCGACGGCGCGGTCGTCGACGCCGACGGGATGATCTGGAACGCGCGCTGGGGCGGCGGCCGCATCGATGTCTACGATCCCACCGGCCGGCACCTGCGCGCGCTGAAGGTGCCGGCGAGCCAGTCGAGTTGCCCGGCCTTTGTCGGCCGCGATTTCTCGCGCGTGTTCGTTACCTCGGCCTGGCAGGACATGGATGAGGCGCAGCGCGCCGCCGATCCCGGGCACGGCCAAACCTTTCTGCTCGATGCCGCGGCGCGCGGCCGTGCCGAGCCGGACGTCAAACTGTCCTGAGCGCGGGCCCGCGGGCCGCCTTGTTGACGTGACCTGAATATTTGGACGATAGTACAAATATGGTCCGCAAGCCCGCCAAGTCCCACGTAAAGCCCGACGTGAAGGCCGCCAGCACCCGCAAGCCGAACATGCGCGAGGCGATCCTCGCCGCGGCGGAGGAGTTGTTCTCGACCTACGGCTTCAACGCCGTCTCGGTGCGCGACATCGCGCAGGCCGCCGGCGCCAATCCCGGCAGCGTGACCTATCACTTCAAGACCAAGGACGGCCTGCTGCTCGAGATCTATCGGCGGCATTGCGGGCCGATGAACCGGCGGCGCTCCGAGCTGTTGGCGGCGGCACGGCGGGTGCGCGATTTGCAGGACCGGCTCGAGGCGATCGTGCGCGCCTATGTGCTGCCGGCCTTCACGTCAGGCAGCGACCTTGCCGGCGGCGGAACGCGCTTCACGCGGTTGCGTGCGATCATGTCGGCCGAGGGCAATGAGGTGGTGCGCAAGATCATCGCGCAGACCTTCGACGACACCAGCCACGCCTTCATCGACGCGATCCACGAGAGCCTGCCGCATATTCCGCGCACCGACCTGGTCTGGCGCGGCCACTTCCTGCTCGGCGCGCTCTACTACACGCTGGTGACGCCGGAGCGCGTTTCGCGCTTGTCGCGCGGCAGCGCCGACGGCACCGATGCCGGCCACGCCATCGAGGAGCTGGTGCGCGCGACCGTCGCCGCGCTGCAGGCTCCTCCGCTCGACCAGCCACGCAAGGCAGCGGGCGCGAGCCCTGGCCGGGCACTGACCTGACCCTGCGGAGTTCGTCGCAATGGAGAAACTTCGGCTGCGCACCGTACTCGGCAATCACCCGCACATCCAGCCGGTGAAGCGCGGTGAGCTGCGCGCGGAGCTGTTCGATCTCGACTTCACCGAGTTCACGCCGACCAACGCCGCGTTCAAGCCGATGGTGCGCGAGCAGGCCTACGACGTCTGCGAGATGGCCATCGTCACCTATCTGATGGCTCGGGCGCGCGGCAAGCCGCTGGTGCTGCTGCCGGCGGCGATGGTCGGCCGCTTCCAGCATGGCCATGCGCTTTGTCGCGCCGATCGCGGCACGCTCACGCCTGCCGGTCTCGAAGGCAAGCGGGTCGGCATCCGCTCGTTCACGACCACGACGGGGGCATGGATGCGCGGCATCCTTGCCAATGATCATGGCGTCAACCTCGACCGCATCAACTGGGTCACGTTCGAGGATCCGCATGTCGCCGAATATGCCGACCGCACCGAACGTGCGCCGCAGGGCAGCAGCATCATCGAGATGCTGAAGGACGGCGAACTCGACGCCGTGCTGGGTGAGACCTCGAGCGACCCGGCGCTCAGGCCGTTGTTCGCCGATCCGGCCGCAGAGGCGGCGCGCTGGTACGCGCGGCATGGCGTCGTGCCGGTCAATCACCTGGTCGTGGTGACGGAACGGCTCGCGACATCGCGGCCGGACGTGGTCCGCAGCCTCTACGATCTCCTCAAGCGCAGCAAGGCAGAGGCCGGTCCGCCCGGCATGCCTGATATGGTGCCGTTCGGCGTCGAGGCCAATCGCAAGCCGCTCGAGCTGATGATCGACTATGGCGTGCAGCAGGCGTTGATCCCGCGGCGCGTCACGGTCGACGCGCTGTTCGACGACACAACACGGGACCTGAACTGATGACAATCTCCAGCGATCCGCGGCAATGGCAGGTCGGCATGCTCGGCTATGGCGAGGTCGGCCGCATCCTGGCCGAAGATTTGCGCAAGCAGGGTGTGAAGGTCGCCGCCTACGATATCAAGCTTGACCGCGAACAGGGCGGCACGCTGCGCGCACACGCGGCGGAGATCAGCGTCCAACTCGTGCAATCCCATGCCGACCTCGCGGCGCGGGCTGATTTCATCATCTCGGCGGTGACGGCGAGCCAGGCGGTGCCGGTCGCCGAGGCCAGCGCGCCCGCAATCAAGAAAGGTGCCTGGTTTCTCGATTTCAACTCGGCCTCGCCCGGGGCCAAGCAGCGCGCGGCGGTCCACATCGATGGCGCCGGCGGCCGCTATGTCGAGGGCGCGGTGATGACTTCGCTGCCGCCGTACCGGATCAAGGTGCCGCTGCTGCTCGGCGGCCAGGGTGCGCGGGAGCTGGCGCCGCTCCTGGTCGCGCTCGGCTTCGCGGCCAAGGTCGCGAGCGACGAGCTCGGCGTGTCCTCGGCGGTCAAGATGTGCCGCAGCATCATGATCAAGGGGCTGGAGGCGATGGTGATCGAGAGCTTCACCACCGCGCGCGCCTATGGCGTCGAGGATGCGGTGCTCGCCTCACTCAAGGAGACCTTTCCGGGCATCGATTGGGAGAAGCAGGGCGCCTATTTCTTCCAGCGCGTGATCGAGCACGGCCGGCGGCGCGCCGAGGAGGTGCGCGAGGTGGCCGAGACCGTGCGCGAGGCCCACCTGACGCCCTGGTCCGCGTCCGGCACCGCGGAGCGGCAGGGCTGGATCGCGGACCTTGCCGACGAGGGCGTGTTCGGGCCGAAGGGAACGCGGGACTTCGCCCGCAGCGCCGACTGGCGGACCGAGGCCGACCGGATCCTCGCGCGGATCAATACGGGATCACGCAAGGCGACAGCGTGATCACAGGACCGCGTTGCGCGAGACCTTAGGTCGAGACCGACAGCTTGGCGATCTCGGCCGCATCAGGCAGTTTCTCGACATTCCAGCAAGCGTCCATGACGCGGCGCGCCGCCGCGGCCGGAATGATGCCATCCGCGAGGTCGGCGAATTTGGTCTCGAGCTGCTTGTCGGTCATGGGAACCTCGACGCTGCCGATCGCGTGTTCGATGTAGCGATGCAGGGTGCGTCCGTCCTTGAGCAAGATGGTCATGTCGACCTGCGCCGGATCGATGCCCGGTGTGATCACGGGCATCACCTTGGAGCGCAGCGCGACGATGGTCGGGTCGGTCACCGCGCGGTCGCTGAACTGCTTTTCGCCGCCGGCGCCTTCGACCAGCGCGACGGCGACCGCGTGGTAGATGCTGAACTTGCCTTCGAGGCCCTCGCGCGGCGTCTTCTTGCCGGTCAGTTCGAGCACCAGCGGGTGCACCTTGAGATCGACGCGCTCGATCTGGTCGGCCGTCAGTTTGTTCTCGTTGCGCAGCTGGATTGCGGCGTCGATCGCCGGATGCATCACGATGCCGCAAGCGAACGGCTTGTAGGTGTTGAGCGCGGCTTCATAGCGCTTGCCGAGGTCGCCGAGGATCTCGTTGTAGTCCTGCTTGGTGCTGATCGTGTTGGCCCAGCCGCGCTTGGCCTCGATCATGCTGTCAGAGGACGTGAAATTCTTCGAGGCGAGCATCGCGGCGAAGATGCCGTTTGATGCAGCCCGGCCGATATTGAAGCTCTTGTTCATCGAGCCGAAGGATTCGCGCAAGCCCACCGGCTGCGACGCGGCAAGGCCGAGCGCCCACACCATCTGCTGCTCGTTGAGGTTCAACAGCTTGCCGACCGCAGCGGCCGAACCGAACACGCCGGCGGTGCCGGTGATGTGCCAGCCGACATCGTAATGGTTGGGATAGACCGCGTTGCCGATCCGGCATTCGGTCTCGACGCCCAGCACCAGCGCGTTGAGGAAGTCCTTGCCCGACACCGGCTGCATCTCCGACAGCGCGAGGATCGCGGACGCCACCGGGCCGGCCGGATGGATGATCGTCTTCAGATGGGTGTCGTCATAGTCGAAAATGTGGCTCGATACGCCGTTGAGGAAGGCGGCGTTCATGATGTCGAAGCGTTCGTGCCGCCCGAACAGTGAGGCCTGGGCCGGGCCCGAGAATGGCGCCAGCGCGGAGACCGCGATATCGACGGTTTGATGATGCGAGCCGCCGATTGCGACGCCGACCCAATTCAGCAGCGTGCGGACGCCTTCCTTGCGGACATTGGCCGGCAAGTCGTCGTACTTTGCCCCGACGAGATACTGCGCCAGCTTGCGCGTCACGTCCTTTGCAGGCGCGGGCTTGTTGGGTTCGGGTTTGGCCGGCTCGGCCGGCGTCTGCGCGAGCGCCGCGGTCGTGGCGGATGCGACGAAGGGGATGGTGGCCGCAGCCTGCAGCAGCGATCGGCGGTCGGTGATCGACATAGGGGGCTCCCGAAAAGCGAGATGGGTTTGGGCGGCTGGGCGAGCCGACCTTGAGCGGGCTATATCAGGCTATCTCAGGCGGGAGGAGGCGCCCGAAATGGTTGCCTGCTTCGCTCACGCGCCCGCTTGACGAATGCGGCGGAGTCGTTTCTGAAGCGCGGTTTAGACGGCGGAAGCAAGAAACCGCGCAATGCGCTATGATATGGCGCCGCTGATCGCAGGACGTAACGGTGAATCCGTCGCGTTCCCTGACGCCGCGCAATAGGCTATTGCTCGGGCCTCATTCTCGCATCAGTCCGGCTCTGGCGGAACGCGCAAACCGAAATCCTGGAGGCACTCCCATGAAGAATTCCGGCAAGGTCGTCGCCATCACCGGCGCGGCGCGCGGCATCGGCAAGGCCTGCGCGGCGCGCTTCCTGGCCGATGGCGCCAGGGTCGTCATCTCCGATGTCGACGCTGCCGGGCTGGTCCACACCGCCCAGGAGCTCGGACATGACGATCGGCTGCGGGCGGTGGAAGCCGACGTCAGCAAGCGCGCCGACGTCGATCGCATCGTCGCGACAGCGGTCAAGGAGTTCGGCCGGCTCGATGTCATGGTCAACAATGCCGGCGTCGCGCGCAACCGCGACTTCCTCGACATCAGCGAGGCCGAGTTCGACGACGTGATGGGGATCAACCTCAAGGGCGCGTTCTTCGGCGTCCAGGCCGCGGCGCGCCAGATGATCGCGCAGGGCGGTGGCGGCGTCGTCGTCAACATGTCCTCGGTCAACGCGCTGCTCGCGATCCCCTCGCTTGCGACCTATGCGATGTCCAAGGGCGCGATGAAGCAGCTCACCTCGGTGGCCGCCGTGGCGCTGGCGCCGCACGGCATTCGCGTCGTGGCGGTCGGACCGGGCACGATCCTGACCGAGATGGTGGCGACGGCGATCTTCTCGTCGGAGGACGCGCGGCGCAGCGTGCTGTCGCGCACGCCGGCCGGCCGTTGCGGCGAGCCGAGCGAGGTCGCCTCCGTCGTGGCCTTCCTCGCCAGCGACGACGCCTCCTACATCACCGGCCAGACCATCTATCCCGACGGCGGACGGCTGATCCTGAACTACACGGTGCCGGTCAACGAGAAGAAGTAGGGCGCCGCCAAAATATCGAAAACAACCCCATGCAAAGGAGCGGTCGGCGGCCGGCGTCGACCGGGCGGCTTGACACGTCGGGCAACTCAGGGATATATTTCTAATATTCAGAAATCGCGCGGGCGGTCCTCATTCTCACCTGTCATCGCCCGGTTCAACCGGGCGATCCAGTACGCCGCGGCTTCTCGGTTCAATAACATTCGTCTCTGGAATACTGGATCGCCCGGTCGAGCCGGGCGATGACGGTTTGTTGCGTGGCGGGAGGTGCGCTTTGATCCGGTACCGGCGCGCGGCTGGGCCACAGCCGACACCGCATCGCTACCGGCCCTTGAACTGCGGCTTGCGCTTTTCCATGAAGGCGTTGCGGCCTTCGCGGAAATCCGCGCTGTCCATGCAGTCGATGCCGATCTGCTTGATCGCGGCCATGTCGCGATCGGCGGGATCCTTCAGCACCTGCGCGATGGTGATCTTGGCGGCCTTGATCGCCAGCGGCGCGTTGCCCGAAATGGTGCGTGCGATCGCCATGGTCGCGTCCCACAGTTCGGCATCCGGCAGCACGCGTTCGACGAGGCCGATCCGCAGCGCTTCCGCGGAGTCGATCCGCATGCCCGTATACATGATCAGCCGCGCCCAGGACGGGCCGACCAGCGACACCAGATGGCGCAGCCCGTCATAGCCATAGGCGATGCCGAGCTTGGCGGCGGGAATGCCGAACTGGCCGCTGGTGCCGGCGATGCGGATATCGGTCAGCATCGCGACCTGCATGCCGCCGCCGAGGCAGAAGCCGCGGATGCAGGCGATCGTCGGCTTCGGGTAGTCGGCGAGCAAAGCGCGCTGGGCGGCGCTGCGCCGGGAATATTCCTCGGAGGCTTCCGCGTTATGCCGGGTCTTCTCGAACTGGCTGATGTCGGCGCCCGAGACGAAGGCCTTGTCGCCGGCGCCGACCAGGATCACGACGCGGACGGCCGGATCGTCACGCAAGGCGATCAGCGCCTCGCCGAGCCCTTCCCACATCTCCAGCGACATCGCATTGCGCTTGTCGGGGTTGTTGAAGGTGATGACGCCGACGCCGTCGACCACGCTTTGCAGGATCTTGCCGTCGGCAAGCGATTTGTTCGAGATGTTTGCCATGTGAGGTCCGCTCTGATTTCCACCAAGCCTAGCATTCGGCCGGCAGCCGGAGCAGGCGGTTTAGGGCACGGCGCGATTGCATCGGCGTGCGGCTATTCTCCCGGTAGTTGTACGGGTCGCAGATTAAACTGCCGCGTAAGGGTTGCGCCATAAAGTGCGCCGCCGCACTCTGTCCCGGCTTAACTTTTTCCTAGTTTTTCGACGGTACGACTGTACGTACCTGCGCGCCAGGAGCATTCCGCGCCGCGCTGGGATGCGTGCCGCAGCCTCACGCTGCCGTCGCGTCGGTAGCGGAAGTCCCACCACCGGACCGGCAAGGAAGCCGGTCAACCCCCGACCTCCGTGTATTCACATCGCCTCCGGCGAGGTCCAGTCGTGTCTGTCGAAAAGTTTCTCAAGCAACGCGCAGTCAGGATCACGGTCAACGGCAGCTACACGCTGCCGAACTGGTATGATGCGCAGGGCAGACTGCGCACGTTTGCGTGCCGGACCACGCGGGTGTCGCCGTTCCGCATGATCGTGGACGTTCCTGTCGTCGGCAAGATCGGCGACCGGCTGACCTCGTATTTCGAGGAGTTCGGCAAGTTCGAAGGCTGCATCACCGACACGATGAGCGGCAGCTTCCTGCTCGAGCTCGAGATGACGCATGCGATGCGCGAGAAGTTCGCCGACAAGCTGACCTGGATCGAGAAGAAGCAAAAGGATCCCAGCATCCGCGAGGCGCGCAACAACCCGCGCTTCGTTCCGGTCGCGCCGCATGCCATGCTGACCTTGGCGGACGGCACCATGCAGAGCTGCTTCATCATCGATATGTCGCTGTCGGGCGCGGCGGTGTCGTCCGAGGTGCAGCCGCCGGTCGGCATGCCGCTTGCGATCGGCGCCTGCGTCGGGCGCGTGGTCCGGCATCTGCCGAACGGTTTCGCCATCAAATTCGTCGAGACCTACAAGCAGAGCGAGCTGGCCCGCTTGATCGCGCGCAAATCCAAGGAATTGCTGGTGGTGTCCGCCGACGCGGATCCGGTTGCCTGACCTCCGGATACTACGGGCTTCCCTAGACCATGATGAATTTAGCTCGAACGGGGTTTGGCCACGTGCTCGCTTTACCTCTCCCCATTGGGGAGAGGTCGGTTTGCGAAGCAAATCGGGTGAGGGGGCGCAGATCTCACGAGGGACCGTAACCCCTCACCCGGCGCTACGCGCCGACCTCTCCCAAGGGAGAGGTGAACCTTCGCGGCCGACCCAGCCAAACCTGATCTCATCACACTTTACGTCAGCTGTTCCGGATCTTCGGCCGCGCGTATCCGCGCAATGCTGTCTTCGGTTGCCGCCGTACCGGCCGCCGCGATCGTGATCTCCCGCGCCCGGTTGGTGCATTCGGCCCACAGCAGGAAGAACACCAGTGGCGGCCGCTCGCGTGCCTCTAGCATCTGCCGGCAGCGGTCAGCGGCGCCGTCGAGCGCCCACCACTGCCGGGCGACGACCATGACCTTGCGGAAGCTCCGCAGCGTGCCGGAGAATTTCTGCGGATCGGCGCCGACAAGGGAGCCGCAATGGTTCAGCCAGTTCAGCCCGGCGTAGATCGCAATCCCGTAATCCTCGATCGCAGCGCCGGTGAAATCGATGACGGTCTTGTCGTGTGCGCGCTGGCGCAGGAACGCGTCGATCATCTCGGCCTGGCGCGACGGATCGACCAGCAGCGAGGTGTCCTGCCGCGGCACCATCGGGATGTAGCGCATGGCTTCGAGCCGCGTGTGCTCCCAGATCGCCCTGCTATCGCCGAGCAGGTCGCCGGGCTTGCGCTTGCAGGCCGGATAGACCAGCACGCCGTTGTCGGCGAGATCGAGATAGCGCGGCACCACCTTGTCGAGTGCGGTGAGAAACGCGCAGGGGTCGCTGAGGCCGCGCAAGTCGCTGGCGGCGTCCTCCGCAGGTGCAGGCTTGTTGACGCGTGTCCAGCCGAAATTGGCCATCCCCGGGCGCCCCGATCTCAACCTGCCCGTCAGGTTAGATGGAAAATCCGGCGAAGCAAATGCGGCATTTGCGGTTGCGCGGCCACGCCTGTCGGCCGCCGCCGGTTGACGCGGGAAGCCGCCGTGCCTAGCTCATGGTTAATCGTGCGGCAACGCAGATTGCCGCCGCTGCCGGGACGTATCGCCATGACTGCTTCGGATCGCCAATCGCACTGGCAGGCCGTCTATCTGACCAAGGGCGAGCAGCAGGTGAGCTGGTCGCAGGCCGATCCGCAGCCATCGCTGCGCCTGATCGAATCCGTCGCCACCGGTCGCGACGCGTCGATCATCGACATCGGCGGCGGGGCCTCGCGCCTCGTCGATGCGTTGCTGGCGCGCGGCTTCCGCGATCTGACGGTGCTTGATCTCTCCGAAGCGGCGCTGGCCAGCGCGCGACAGCGGATCGGCGCGACGGGCGAGGCGGTGCGCTGGATCGCGGCTGATGCGACGGTCTGGCAGCCGCCGCAGGCTTTCGACATTTGGCACGATCGCGCGGCGTTTCACTTTCTC
Source organism: Bradyrhizobium mercantei (assembly GCF_001982635.1). Taxonomy (GTDB): domain Bacteria; phylum Pseudomonadota; class Alphaproteobacteria; order Rhizobiales; family Xanthobacteraceae; genus Bradyrhizobium; species Bradyrhizobium mercantei. The sequence goes on from NZ_MKFI01000010.1 coordinate 206,443, forward strand.
GTCGAGGAGAGGGATCGCGCGGCCTATATCGAGAGGCTGCATCGCGGCGTCAAAGCAGGCGGCCATGCCGTGATCGGTACCTTCGCGCTGGACGGTCCGGAGAAATGCAGCGGTCTGCCGGTGCAGCGCTATGATCCCGCAACGCTCAGCGGGACCATTGGTCCGGGATTCGAGCTGATCGCCGGGGAGGAGCATCGGCACGTCACGCCCTGGGGCGCGACGCAGTCGTTCCAATTCAGTGTGCTGCGGCGCAGCCGATCGGCCGCGGAAGGAGAGGTGATATGACGGACGCGCCACGGACCATCGGCGAGATCGCGAGCTACCATGCCCATGTCTACTACGATCCCGCCACCAGCCGGGGCGAGGCGGAACGGCTGCGCAACTGGATGGGCGAGCGCTTCCTGGTCACGCTGGGGCGCTGGCACGACGTCAAGGTCGGCCCGCACGATCAGGCGATGTATCAGGTGGCGTTTGCAGCCGAGCTGTTTCCGACCCTGGTGCCGTGGCTGATGCTGAACCACGGCAGCCTGAGTATCCTGGTCCATCCCAACACGACAAATCCGCGCCGCGATCATCGCGACGATCCGCTCTGGATCGGCACGCCGCTCGCTGTCCACGCCGACAAGCTGCCCGAAGAGGCCGAGATGGAGCTGGCGCTGGCGCCGAACACGTCGCCGACACTGCGCCCCTGAGCGGTCGCCGGATGGATAAAGTTTGACGCAATTGTATTGCAACCAAGTCGTTTCAAACTCATCGCGTTTTGCAACGTGAGGTTAAATCACCATTCCTAGGCTTACCCGACAATTTCAGGGTCGGGCGCATTGGGCATGTTCTTTTCATTCCGGAGCTGGTCACTGTGGCGGGTGGTCGGACCGCTGCTGGCGATCGTGTTGCTGCTGGGCGGCCTGTCGGCCGGCAGCCTCCAGGTGATGTCCGCGGTGCGGGCCTATGTCGCCGGCGAAAGCATGTGGTCGAAGGGCCAGAAGGACGCCATTCACTATCTCCAGACCTATGTCTCTACCGGTGCGCCGCTCTATCTGCAGAAATTCGATGCCGCGATCGCGGTGCCGCTGGCCGACCGCACCGCGCGGCGCGCGCTCGAAGCGCCCGGCAACAATGACGCCGTGGCCCGCGATGGATTCGCCAGGGCAGGCAATCATGATGACGACATCGGCGGCCTGATCTGGCTGTTCAAATATTTCCGCAAGATGCACCATGTGGCCGGCGCGGTGACGGCCTGGCGCAACTCGGATGCGCTGCTCGATCAGCTGATCGAGATCAGGAACGAGGCCGCGAACGACGTCGCGCTGCATGATCCCTCGGCTGCGACCATCAAACACTGGGCCGAGCGGATCGGCGCGGTCGACGCCGCGCTGAGCACGCTTGCCGTCGATTTCTCGGATGAATTGGGCAAGGCGTCGCGTCAGGTTTCCACGCTGCTTCTGCTGGTCAATCTCGTGATCGCGGGTTGCCTTGCCGGCATCGTGCTGTTGCATACACGGCGGATGCTGTGGCGACGTTGGCTTGCGGAGACCGCGCTCGCGGTCGAGAAGGAGCGCGCCCAGCTCACGCTGGCCTCGATCGGCGACGCCGTCATCGTGACCACGCAGGATGATCGCGTCGGCTACATGAACGCCGCCGCGCAGCGGCTGATCGCAGCCGGGCGGGACGTGACCGGCTGGCGGCTTTCGTCGCTGTTCAACATCGCCGAGCAGCCGGTGCGGGGATCGTTCCAGAGCTCGGATGCCGATGGTGAAAGCCGGCCGCAGCAGCGGCTCCTGGTGCGGCCGGATCATTCCAGCGTGCCGGTCTCGGTGGTCGAGACCCCGATCGTTCATGAAGGCGAACCCGCCGGCCGGGTGATGATCATCCACGACATGACCGCCGAGCGGCGGCTGGTAGAGGAACTGGCATGGGCCGCCTCGCATGATGCGCTCACCGGCCTGGCGAACCGCCGCCAGTTCGAGTTCGAGCTGCACAAGGCGATGGCGGGCTCGGAGGACATGGGCGCCGACCTGATGCTGATCGACCTCGATCAGTTCAAGATCGTCAACGACACCTGCGGCCATATGGCGGGCGACAGGTTGCTGAAACAGATCGCGCGGCTGCTGGCGGCCGAGGTCGGCGGCAGCGGGCTGGTCGCGCGCCTTGGCGGCGATGAGTTCGGCATCCTGCTGCACGACGATGCCTCCGCCGCGCACGACGTTGCCGCCGACGTCGCGGAGCGGATCAGGGCCGTGATCGAGCAGTCGAACTTCGTCCATGAGGGATCGAGCTTCCGGATCAGCGCAAGCATCGGCCTTGTCTCGCTGGCCGACAGCGCAGGCGTACAGGACGCGTTGCGGCTCGCCGACGTCGCCTGCTTCCTCGCCAAGGACAAGGGACGCAACCGCGTCCAGGAGCACCGTCCGTCCGATACCGGCATGGCCGTACGTGTCGCCGAGATGAGCTGGGTCAATCGCATCCGCAAGGGATTGGACGAGGGGCGATTCTGCCTCTACGAGCAGGAGATCCGCCCGATCAACGGCACGCTGAAGGGCGGTGACCGGCGCGAGCTGCTGCTGCGCCTGCGTGACGAGAGCGGCGCCCTGGTGCCGCCCGGCAGCTTCCTGCCCGCCGCCGAACGCTACGGGCTGATGCCGCTGATCGATCGGTGGGTGGTTCGCCGCGCGTTCGAGATCATCGCCGAGCGCAAGCATCACCCGCGCAAGATCGCGAGCTACGCCATCAACCTCTCCGGCGCCACCATCGGCGACGGCGACTTCGTCGACTTCGTCGCCGGGCTGTTTGCGCAGCACGACGTGTCGCCGGCGCTGGTGTGTTTCGAAATCACCGAGACCAGCGCAATCTCCAATCTCGACGAGGCGCAGACATTCGTCGCGCGGCTGCGCGAGATCGGCTGCAGCTTCTCGCTCGACGATTTCGGCACCGGGATGTCCTCGATCGCCTATCTGAAGCACCTGCCGGTCGACATCATCAAGATCGACGGGTCGTTCGTGAAGGAGATCCTGAACAGCAAGGTCGATCGCGCGATGGTCGAGATGATCACCAAGACCGCGAAGATCATGCAGAAGCAGGTGGTCGCGGAATTCGTCGAGAGCCTTGCGATCCTGGACGAGCTGCGCTTGATCGGGGTCGATTACGCGCAAGGCTACGCCATCGGGAAGCCGGTTCCGGTGCTCACCCTCTGGGAAGAAAAGATCGCCTGAGTCGGTCGAATTGTCCCGAATCGGGACTTTTTTGATGGTTTCGGCCTGTCCAAGGCTGATTCTCCGGCACTATCCATCCGAAAAACGTTTAAAAAACCTCTCGTTGGCCGCTTCGTCTCGATTATGCCTTACTCTAATTCCCTGATATGATGAGCGATCGGTGAATCCCACGTGGGCCGGGCAACAGGCCCCAGAGCACCGAACTTGGGGATGATGGGTCAACGAACGACGAAAGCTGCCGGGCATAAGTCAAGCCGCGGCACGTCTCTGGTGGGCAGCACGGCGTTCGCCGTGAGCGCGCTTGTCCTGTCGTCTGGCCTTGCCGCCTGGATGGTCGGCGTCGATCCCACCTCTTGGCTGCATGGACCGGCCTTCGCCAACACCACCGCCTCGCTGAACTTCGACGATCGCTTCGGCGCGCGCTCCACCATCAACACGGCCTCTCTCTATTATCCGCTGCGCCGCGGGTTCCGTTCGAGCCGCGGCGATTTCAATTCCGAGTTCGGTCAGATCGAGGACGCGCTGGCCGGCCAGCTGCGCGACACGCAGACCGAGCAGCCGACCAGCGAGCCGGCAACGGCATCCGTCGCTGCGATCACTCCCCCGACTTCCGCTTCCGCTGTGCCGATGCCGCGGTCGCGGCCCGCCGAGGCCAATCTGCTTGCGCGGAACGATCAGCCGCTACCGCCGCCGGCGCCGGTGCAGCAGGGCGACAACCGGACGTTCCTGCAGAAGATCGCCGACATGATGCCGGGCAAGATACAGCTTGCCTCGGTCGATCCGAATGACGGCCTGTTGTCCGGCCCGAGCCCCGATCTCGGCAAGCTCGGCTATGACAGCACCACGGCGGTCTACGACATCACCGGCCGCATCGTGTACATGCCCGACGGCACCAAGTTCGAGGCGCATTCGGGGCTCGGCAATCTGCTCGACGATCCGGCGCATGTGAATGCCCGGAACGCTGGTGCGACGCCGCCCGGCATCTATGAGATGAAGCCGCGTGAAAAACTGTTCCACGGCGTGCCCGCGCTGCGCATGACCCCGGTCGATGGCAGCGAGACGTTCGGGCGTGTTGGCCTGCTGGTCCACAGCTACATGCTCGGGCCGAACGGCGACTCCAACGGCTGCATCTCGGTCAAGCACTACGACAAGTTCTTGCAGGCCTACCGCAGCGGCATGATCAAGCGCATCGCCGTCGTCATCAACATCAAGGACGTCCAGTCGGCCTCGACCCGCGCGGCGTCGAACTCTTAGCCGCACGCCCGCCGCCGGCGCATCAAGCCCATCAGCCTTCAGTACGTGCCATCTGCCTCCGGCGCCAAAGGCGTCCGGCGATGCGCCATGGGCGTGGCGGACCGCGAGGGCTCCTGGAACTTTCATATCTCCAAATGATGTATACCGAAATGCCGGAATTTCGAACGATTATGGTTCGGATTGCCAAGCGCGAGCCAAGAATGTATACATAAAGTATCCATAGAGATCCCGAGAGGGCGACCGATGCCAAATTCCTTTCCAATGAATGCCTGGTACGCGGCCGGCTGGGATGCCGAGATCAAGCACGCGCTGTTGCCGCGGACGATCTGCGGCAAGCATGTCGTGATGTACCGGAAGGGCGACGGCGAGGTGGTGGCGCTCGAGGATGCCTGCTGGCATCGCCTGGTGCCGCTCTCCAAGGGCCGGCTCGACGGCGACACCGTGGTCTGCGGCTATCACGGCCTGAAATACAATGCGCAGGGCCGCTGCACCTTCATGCCGTCGCAGGAGACGATCAATCCGTCGGCCTGCGTGCGCGCCTATCCGGTGGTCGAGCGCCACCGCTTCATCTGGCTCTGGATGGGTGATCCGGCGCTCGCCGATCCCTTGCTGGTGCCCGACATGCACTGGAACCACGATCCGGCCTGGGCCGGCGACGGCAAGACCATTCACGTCAAATGCGACTATCGGCTCGTCGTCGACAATCTGATGGACCTGACGCACGAGACCTTCGTGCATGGTTCGAGCATCGGCAATGACGCGGTCGCCGAAGCGCCGTTCGACGTCACCCATGGCGAGAAGACGGTCACCGTCACGCGCTGGATGCAGGGCATCGAGGCGCCGCCGTTCTGGGCCAAGCAATTGCAGAAGCCGGGCCCGGTCGATCGCTGGCAGATCATCCGCTTCGAGGCGCCGTGCACCGTCAATATCGACGTCGGCGTGGCGCCGGCCGGATCGGGCGCGCCGGAGGGCGATCGCTCGCACGGCGTCAACGGCTATGTGCTCAACACCATCACGCCGGAGACCGAGAAGACCTGCCACTACTTCTGGGCCTTCGTCCGCAATCACCGCATCACCGAGCAGCGCCTGACCTCGGAAATCCGCGACGGCGTCGCCGGCATCTTCCACGAGGACGAGATCATCCTTGAAGCACAGCAGCGCGCGATGGACGAGAATCCGGATCGCGTGTTCTACAATCTCAACATCGATGCCGGCGCGATGTGGGCGCGCCGCGTCATCGACCGCATGGTGGCGAAGGAAAATCCGCCGCAGTTGCAGGCGGCGGAGTAGGCGGCATGGCGGAGCGCGAGGCCGAGCGTTCAGTGTCGCAGACCGTGCGGGCGCAGCTCGCGCTGCGTGAGCTGATCGTTTCCGGCGGCCTGCGGCCGGGCGAGCGCATCTCGGAATTGCAGGCGGTCGAGGTCACCGGGGTATCGCGGACGCCGGTGCGGATGGCGCTGGTCCGGCTGGAAGAGGAAGGCCTGCTGGAGGTGATCCCGTCCGGCGGCTTCATGGTCAAGGCGTTTTCTGAGCGCGACATTCTCGATTCGATCGAGCTGCGCGGCACGCTGGAGGGGCTGGCTGCGCGCTTTGCCGCCGAGCGCGGCGTCTCGTCGCGCGATCTCGAACCGCTGAAGCAATGCCTCAACGAGATCGACGGCCTGGTGCGGCAGGATCCGATCTCAGTCGAAGCGTTTTCGTCCTATGTCGCGCTCAACGCGCGCTTCCACGCGCTGCTGACCGAGCTGTCGCGCAGTCCGCCGCTGATCCGGCAGATCGACCGCGCTTCGGCGCTGCCGTTCGCCTCGCCGAGCGCGTTCGTGATGGCGCAATCGGCGCTGCCCGAGGCACGCCAGATCCTGCTGATCGCGCAGGACCATCATCGCGTGGTGGTCGACGCCATCGAGAACCGCGAGGGCGCGCGCGCCGAGGCTGTTATGCGCGAGCATGCCAGGCTTGCGGCGCGCAATCTGCGGCTCGCGCTGCGCAACCGCACGCACCTCGATCTGCTGCCGGCGCTGGCGCTGATCGCATCAGGCTGAACGGAGCGCGCCATGCGATTCATTGAAACCTGGACATCGGCTACGCTGCTTGCCGTGCGCGACCTCACGCCCGGCATCCGCGAATTCCTGCTGCGGCCTGACGATTTTACGGCCGCGCCCTATCCGGTCGGCAGCCATATCGATGTCGGCGTTACCATCGACGGCCAGCCGCAGGTCAGGTCCTATTCGCTGGTCGGTGAAGCCGATCCGCAGGGCTACCGGATCGCGGTGCGGCGCGCGCCGGATTCCCGCGGTGGCTCGCGCTACATGTGGTCGCTCGCGCCGGGGGCGCGGCTCAACATCACGCAGCCCGCCTCGCTGGTGCAACTCGACTGGACGCGGCGGCAGTTCTGCCTGATCGCGGGCGGGGTCGGCATCACGCCGATCGTCGGCGCGGCACAGGCGCTGGCCCGTCGCGATGCCGGCGTGACGCTGCACTATGCCGTGCGCACGCGCGGCGATGCCGCCTACCTCGAACCGCTCGAGCATCTGCTCGGCGACCGCCTCGTCGTCCACGCCGGCGACGAGGGCAGGCGGCTCGACCTCGAGCGCGTCTTTGCCGGCTTGCCGCAGGGGGCGATGACGCTGTTCTGCGGCCCGATGCGGATGCTGGATGCAGCGCGACGGGCCTGGGAAGCCTCCGGGCGCCCGATGACCGATCTGCGCTACGAGACCTTTGGATCGAGCGGGCTGTTGCCGACCGAGGCGTTCCGGGTGCGGCTCAGGGGCGAGGGCACCGAGTTCATCATCCCGCGCGATCGCTCGATGCTCGACGTGCTCAACGAAGCCGGCCATGAGGTGATGAGCGACTGCCGGCGCGGCGAATGCGGCGTGTGCGCGCTCGACGTGGTCGATGTCGAGGGCGAGATCGATCATCGGGACGTCTTCTTCAGCGACCACCAGAAGCGGGAGAGCCGCAAGATCTGCGCCTGCGTTTCGCGGGCCCGCGGCACCATCACGGTGGATACCCTGCATCGCGCCGACGCGCCGTGATGTGCGCGATCAGGGCTACGCCGCGTGCACCGAGTGTCGTGGGTTGTGATCGAGCAGCGCGGAAATCTCGCCGGCCGACATCGGCCGGCCGATCAGGTAGCCCTGCACTTCGTCGCAGCTGGTCTGGCGCAGGTATTCGAGCTGATCGGCGGTCTCGACGCCTTCGGCCACAACGCCGATCTGCAAATCCTGCGCGAGGGCGATCACCGATTTGACGATCGCGGCGCAATCCGGCTGGGTCAGCATGTCCCGGATGAAGGATTGATCGATCTTGATGCGGCTGAACGGCAGCTTGCGCAGATAGGTCAGCGACGAGAAGCCGGTGCCGAAATCGTCGAGCGCGACCGTCAGCCCAAGCTCGAGCAGTCCGTTGAGGATGGCCTGCGCCGATCCATATTTCGAGATCAGCATCGATTCGGTGATCTCGATCTCGAGCCGGCTCGGCGCGACGTTCGCCTCGGCCAGCGCGTCGACGATGGTCTGCAGGATGCCGACGTTCTGGAACTGGACCGCAGAGAAATTCACCGCGATCCTGATATCGTCCGGCCAGTGCGACAGCACCGCGCAGGCACGGCGGATCACCCACTCGCCGAGCTGGTGGATCAGTCCGCTCTCCTCGGCGATCGGAATGAAGACGCTCGGCGGGATCAGGCCGCGCGTCGGATGCTGCCAGCGCAACAGTGCCTCGAAGCCGGTGACGCGGCCTTTGCGGATGTCGAGGAACGGCTGGTAGACCAGAAACAGCTGGTCCGTCTCGATGGCCTGTTCCAGGTCGCGCTGCAACGCGCGGCGGTCGCGCGCCGATTGGTCGTCGCTCGCCTCGAAGAAGCAGATCGTGCCGGCGCCGGACTTCTTCGCCCGGTAGAGCGCGATGTCGACATGCTTGAGCAGATCGTGCGACGTGCTGCCGTCGCGGGGCGCCAGCACGATGCCGATGCTGATCGCGCTTGATATCTCGAATCCGTCGATCGGGAACGGATCGGCGAAGGCCGCGACGAACCGTTCGGCGATCGCCAGCGCATCCTCGGGCCGCGTCAGATTGGACATGATCAGCGCGAACTCGTCGCCGCCGATCCGCGCGACATGCTCGGCGGCGCGGGTGCAGCGCTGCAGCCGGGCCGCGACCTGCACCAGGAATTCGTCGCCGGCTGGATGGCCGAACCTGTCGTTGATCTCCTTGAGGTGATCGAGATCGAGCAGCAGCACGGCGAATTCCTCGCCGGAGCGCGTCAGCCGGCTCAGCGCGCCATTGAGTGCCTCGTTGAAGGCGACGCGGTTCGGCAGATGCGTCAGCGGATCCTGCCGCACCGTCCGTTCGGCCTCGTGCTGGGCGATGATCCGCCGCCGGAACTCGAACGCATTGACGAACACGCCGCGCAGCAACACCGAGCCGTAGACCACGACCAGCACGGCCATCAGCAGATAGACGAAGTCGCCGTCGCGGCCGAGGCAGATCGCGGTACCGACGAAGATCGGCGCGGTGAAGGCAATCGCGGCGATCGGGACGGTGGAGAAGGCGAAGGCGCCGCCGGCCAGCATGCCGGCGCACAGGCAGGTGATGACCAATTGCGCGCCGCTCGATGCATTCGCAAAGAAGGCGACCGGGACGACGCCCCAGGCCGCCCCGAGCGCCAGCGCATTACGCACCAGCCGGTACATGGTTCGGCGCGAGACGAATTGCGGCTTGGCGATGCGGCGCGATGCGCGTGCCTGCAGGCCGAAGAACAGCGCGGCGCTGCTGACGGCGGCGGCCCACACCAGCGCAAACGCCCAGTCCGGCGACTGCCACAGCGCGACCGCGAGCACCAGCGCGTTGCAGGCATTGGCCAGCATGATGCCGAAGGAATAGCCGAGCACCAGCGAAACCTGCTCGGCGCGGATGTGGCCGGCAAGCGCGTCATCGGTCGGTGGCGCACCGAAGGCCGCGAGGTCGCCCGCGAACAGGGTCGCGAAATATGATCTGAGATAGGTACGCATCTCACTACGTTGCCTGCGCGCGTTGGCCGTGGCGCAGCAGCGAAGAATTCTCTGCAAACCTTTGACAAACTATGAACTATTGGAACGGACCGTGCCACGGCGGGCCGCGCTTCGGTTCCACTGGCGGGCATTGCTAACAAATCGATACAAATGCGTGACGGGGCGTCACGGACCGGCAAAGCCTGCCCAGCGGCGGCGCCCTGCTTGATCGCCGGCCGGTTTTTCGCAATGAGTCGGGTTCCCGCGAGCGGCAAGAACCAGAAGGTGCGCATGAGCCTCCCGACCACGAACCACGATCCCGGGTTTCGGATCACGCGGGCCAGCCACGTCGTCCTGACCGTCCGTGATCTCGCGGCGAGCCGGCGGTTCTACGAAAAGGTGATCGGGCTGATCCTGACCGCGGAGGAGGGCGATGCGCTCTATTTCCGCGGCGTCGAGGAGGCCTGTCATCACAGCCTTGTGTTGCGCAAGGGATCGGACGCCGTCTGTGCGCGGCTCGGCCTGCGGGTGTTCAGGGATGACGACCTCGACCGGCTCAAGGCCTTCTTCGAGGCGCATGGCTGCCGAGCCGCCTGGGCCGACGTGCCGCATCAGGGCCGCTCGCTGCATGCGACCGATCCGGCCGGCACGCCGCTGGAGTTCTGCGCGACCATGCCGGTCGAGCCGCGCATGATCACCCAATTCACCCGCCATGCCGGCGGCTCGGCGCTGCGGCTCGATCACTACCAGGTGCTGACATCAGAGGTGCGCAAGGCGTGCGAGTTCTACACCGCGGCAGGCTTCCGGCTCAGCGAGTATATCGCGCCGGCCGGCACGTTCGACCTGCGCGGCGTGTTCCTGCAGCGCAAGGGCAATCCGCACGACATCGTGTTCTTCAACGGCGCCGGACCGCGGCTGCATCATTTCGCGTTCCTCGCGCCCGAGGTGCATCATCTGCTGAAGGCCTGCGATATCGCCGGCGAACTCGGCTATGGCGCGGCCGTCGAGCGCGGCCCGGGGCGGCACGGGCCGGGACACGCGATGTATGTCTACATGCGCGATCCCGATGGGCACCGCGTCGAGCTGTTCAACACGCACTACCAGATCATGGACATCGAGAACGAGCCGATCGGCTGGGACCCGTCCGACCACAAGATCTCGTTTCCATGGGGACTGCCGGCGCGGCAGGCCTGGTTCGAGGAGGCGACGCCGTTCGCCGATGTCGCGATCCGCGAGCCGCAAATCAAGCCGAAGCCGCTGACGCTCGAGAACTATCTCACGAAGTAGCATGTCAGTGTCAGCCGCGAACCCCGAGCATCATCGCATGTATGACGTGGTCATCGTGGGCCTCGGGCCGGTCGGTGCCGTCTTCGCCCATCTGCTCGCAAAGGCTGGCTTGCGCATTGCGGTGGTCGAGCGCGTTGCCGAGATCTACGACAAGCCGCGCGCGATCACGCTCGACCACGAGGCGCTGCGGGTGCTGCAGGCGATCGGGCTCGGCGATTTCATGGAGCAGGCGATCGCTCCGCATAACGGCTCGCACTATCTCGGCGTCGACGGCGAGATCATCAAGATCTTCGACCCGATGCCGCCGCCGTTCCCGCTCGGCTGGATTCCGAACGTCACCTTCGTGCAGCCGGACCTCGAGCAGGCGCTGCGCGACAAGCTCGCCGACTATCCGCAGGTCGACGTGCTCCTTGCTGCCGCGGGCGTGGCGCTCAAGCAGGACGACGACACGGTGACGCTGACCGCGCGCCGCGAGCCCGGTGAGGGGCTCTCGATCCGCGCGCGCTATCTGGTCGGCTGCGACGGCGCCAACAGCTTTGTGCGCAAGCAGCTCGGTATCGGCCTCGAAGACCTTGCCTTCGATGAATGGTGGATGGTGGTGGACACGCTGACCAGCGACCCCGCCAGGCGGCCGGCCAAGAGCTTTCAGTATTGCTGGCCACAGCGTCCCGGCACCTTCGTGCCCGGTCCGCGCAACCTGCGGCGCTGGGAAATCAAGCTGCTGCCCGGCGAGGATCCCGATCTGGCCGGCGCGCCCGACAACGTGGTGAAGCTGCTCAAGGGCTTCACCGATATCTCGGACCTCACGATCTGGCGCTCGGCGGTCTATCGCTTCCATGCGCTGCTCGGGCAACGCTGGCGCGACCGCCGCGTGCTGCTGATGGGCGACGCTGTGCACCAGACGCCACCGTTCCTCGGGCAGGGGCTGTGCGCCGGCATCCGCGATGCCGTGAACCTTGCCTGGAAACTGAGGCTGGTGCTGCGCGGCGACGCTGACGAGGCGTTGCTCGACAGTTACGAGATCGAGCGCAAGCCGCATGTCCGCGCCGTCGTCGCCAGCGCCAAGGAGTTCGGCAAGATCATCGGCGAGCTGGATCCTGTGGCCGCCGCCGAGCGTGACCTGCGGCTGCGCGCCGAGCTGAAGGCCGGCACGGCTGAAACCATCCGGCAGAAATTCATTCCCGATCTCGTCACCGGCCTGATCGCGCGCGATGTCGTGCTGGCCGGGCGGCTGTTCGTGCAGCCGCATGTGCGCGCGCCGGACGGGCGTACCTGCCGGCTCGACGATCTGCTGCAAGGGGAATTTGCGATCGTGACCGCCGCGGCCGAGCCGATGGCATGGCTGTCGGAGGCGTCCCGTGCCGCCTGGCAGCATCTCGCCGGCGAGCGCGTCGTCATCACGACATCAGGCGACAGTGCCGATGCCAACGGTATTTTGAGTGTGGTGGAGCGAGACGGATTGTTCGCCGAATGGATGCGGCAACACGGCGCCACAGCGGTGATCGTGCGGCCCGACCGTTACGTCTTCGGCGCCGCCGGGAACGCCGACGAGCTCAATATGCTTGTCGGGCAACTGGTCCAGAACCTCAGCGCATGGCACTAGAGCGTTTTCGAGCGAAGTGGACACCGTTTCGCGTGAAGAAAACGCGTCAAAATAAAAAGCTAGAGCTCCGTTCCGATCAAATCGGAATGGAGCTCTAGCCTTTTCAAGCCAGCGCTTTGTCTGTACCACCGGAAGAAAGAAATTCCGGGGGAAACCAGTGAACAATAACAATGATGCGGCCGAGTATGATTACGTCATCGTCGGCGCCGGCTCGGCCGGCTGCGTTCTCGCCAATCGCCTGAGCGCCGACGGCAAGCATTCGGTGCTGCTGCTCGAGGCCGGGCCGAAGGACAGCAACATCTGGATCCATGTGCCGCTCGGCTACGGCAAGCTGTTCAAGGAAAAATCCGTCAACTGGATGTACCAGACCGAGCCCGAGCCCGGCCTGAACGGACGGCAGGTGTTCCAGCCGCGCGGCAAGGTGCTCGGCGGCTCGAGCTCGATCAACGGCCTGCTCTATGTCCGCGGCCAGCACGAGGACTATGACCGCTGGCGCCAGCGCGGCAATGCCGGCTGGGGCTATGACGATGTGCTGCCCTATTTCCGGAAGGCGGAAGATCAGCAGCGCGGCGGCGACAAATATCACGGCGCCGGCGGCCCGCTGCCGGTGTCGGACTGGCGGCACCATGATCCGCTGTCGGAAGCCTTCGTGCATGCCGCGGCCGAGGTCGGCATTCCGACCAATCCGGACTTCAACGGCGCGAGCCAGGAGGGCGCGGGCTTCTTCCAGACCACGACGCGGCGCGGCCGCCGCGCCTCCACGGCGCGATCCTATCTGCGGCCGGCGCTGACGCGCGGCAATCTGCATGTCGAGACCTCGGCGCTGGCGCAGCGCATCCTGTTCGAGGGCACGCGTGCGAGCGGCGTCGCGTACAGGCAGGGCGGACAATTGCGCAAGGCCACGGCACGCAAGGAGGTGCTGGTGTCGAGTGGCGCGTACAACTCGCCGCAATTGCTGCAGCTCTCCGGCGTCGGCCCGGCCGAGCTGCTGAAGCAGCACGGCATCGATATCGTGCTCGATGCACCCGGCGTCGGCAACGATTTGCAGGATCACATGCAGGTGCGCATCGTCACCCGCTGCGCGCAGACCGTCACGCTGAACGACGTCGTTAACAATCCGGTGCGACGGGTGATGGCCGGCCTGCGCTACGCGGCGCTGCGCAAGGGGCCGCTGACGATCGCGGCCGGCACGTCGGGTGCGTTCTTCAAGACCAGCCCGCGGCTGGCCTCGCCCGACATCCAGATCCACTTTCTGCCGTTCTCGACCGACAAGATGGGCGAGAAGCTGCATCCGTTCTCCGGCTTCACGGCATCGGTCTGCCAGTTGCGCCCGGAGAGCCGCGGCTCGCTGAAGATCAGGAGCGCGGATCCCAGCGTGCCGCCGGAAATCCGCATCAATTATCTCGCGACCGAGACCGATCGCCGCGCCTTCATCGACGGCATCCGCATCCTGCGCAAGATTTTGGCCGCGCCGGCGCTGAAGTCATACTCGGTCGGCGAAGTCGACCCCGGCGCCAAGGTGGTCAGCGACGACGATCTGCTCGATTTCTGCCGCCGCACCGGCAGCACGGTGTATCACCCGACCTCGACCTGCCGGATGGGCAACGATGCGCTCGCGGTCGTCGACAACAGGCTCAAGGTGCGCGGCATCGATGGCCTGCGCGTGGTCGATGCCTCCGTCATGCCGGACCTGATGTCGGGCAATACCAATGCGCCGACGATCATGATCGCGGAGAAGGCCGCGGACATGATCTTGGAGGATGCAAGGTAGCGGGCGCATATCGCGAACCGTCATCCTGAGGTGCGAGCGTAGCGAGCCTCGAAGGATGTACGGCCACCGGCCGGGCCGTCGACCCTTCGAGGGCCGCTGAAGAAGCGGCCACCTCAGGGTGACGGTGATGGAGTGGGCTACAAGACGCTAGCCCTTATACGCGCGCACCCGTGCGACCATCTGCTCGACATGGGCGATCGGCGTTTCCTGCAGGATGCCGTGGCCGAGATTGAAGATCAGCCGGCCCTTGCCGAAATTCTCCAGCACATCGTCCACCGCGCGGTCGAGCGCGGCGCCGCCGGCAATCAGGGCCAACGGATCGAGATTGCCCTGCACGGCGACGTGGCTCTGCACGCGCTCGCGGATCATCGACGGCTCAGCCGCCCAGTCGACCGAGACCGCATCGACGCCGGTTTGCTCGACATAGGCCGGTAGCATGCCTGCCGCACCGCGCGGAAAGCCGATGATCCTGGCACCGGGGACCTCTTTGCGCACCCCGGCAACGATGCGCCGGGTCGGCTCGATCGACCAGCGGGCAAACTCGCGCGGCGGCAGCACGCCGGCCCAGGTGTCGAATATCTGCAGGCAATCGGCGCCGGCCTTGAGCTGGCCGATGAGATAGTGGATCGAGTTCTCGACCAGCACGTCGATGATCTTGGCAAACGCGTCCGGGTGGCGATAGGCGAGCATCCGTGCCGGCGCCTGGTCCGCCGTACCCTGTCCGGCCACCATATAGGTCGCAACCGTCCACGGCGCGCCGCAGAAGCCGATCAGTGCGATCTCGGGGGCGAGTTCGCGCCGGACCCGGCGCAGGGTCTCAAAGACCGGCTCGAGCAGGTCGAAATTGGCACGGGTCGCCAGCGTCGCGATCTCGCCGGGGGTCGCCAGCGGATCGAGCCGTGGCCCTTCGCCGGCCTCGAACCGCACCGAGCGGCCGAGCGCATAGGGGATCACCAGGATGTCGGAGAAGATGATCGCGGCGTCGAAGTTGAACCTGCGGATCGGCTGTAGCGTGATCTCGGTGGCGAATTCGGGCGTGAAGCAGAGATCCAGGAAGCCGCCGGCCTTGGCGCGCAGCTCGCGATATTCCGGCAGATAACGGCCGGCCTGCCGCATCATCCAGAGCGGCGGCACGGCCCGCCGGTGGCCCGACAGGACATCGATGAACGGCATTTGGCTGGGGTCCTGGGACACGCGGGAGTTCCTGATCACGGTCAAATTTGCACCCCTGATACACGCTGCGGCGCACTGGGCCAAGGCGGTTCTGGAACCCCCGTTTGCGCAGACGCGTTGTCCCGTGAATGGAGGGACGATATGGCCGAGAAATTCGATCCTGCCCCGCATGACAAGCATGCCGAGAAGCCGCATGAGGCGCAGGCTGCCGACCGCAAGGCACGCAGCCGGCTGAAGGAGGGATTGGAGGATACCTTTCCGGCCTCCGATCCGGTCAGCGCCACGCAGCCCGCGCCATCGAAGCACGACGGCGATCGGGACAATTAGCTGGTATATCGCAGCGGATGCTAACCATGATGCGAATCGCGTTCGATCGCGGGGGAACGCTGCGCGCGTGACGGGTTTGCGGGCCTCCATCAGCGAGCCGCCCGCAATATTGCGATCGCCCGGACAGGCTAGATCGGGCCGCCCTCGGGGTGCTGCATCCGGTCGAGCTCGAAGGTCACGCCGAGCCGCCGCTCGAGACGCCATGTCAGAATGCAGTGCCGCCGGATCGGCTCGCTCTCGATTTCGAGGTCGAACGCGAAGGGGAGCGCGGCGTCGCTTTCCACGGCGAGCCCCGCGCCGCCGGTCGAGATGTTGAGCACGAGGCATCCGACGCTGGCGTTGCGGTAGAAGATGGTCCCGCGCTTCATCAGGACCGTTCGCTGGCTGTCGGTCTTGTATCTTATTATTGTTGCACTCACGGCAGTCTCTCTACCCCTGATGTCGCGATCGTTCCCCTAGTTCACGAGCACCGCGCCGTCGCAGCGGATGCCCAGCACCCAGACGTCGACCTGGCCGAGCCCGATGCCGAGCGTTGCGAGCAGCGATGCCAGGACCTGGTCGATCGAGCTCGTCACGCCGTTCAGGATGCTCATGACGAGCGCGCCCAATCCCGGGATCGGCAGCCCGAGCGGGCCGACATTGATGGTGAGCGAGAGGTCGCCGAGCAGACTTCCCGTCAGCGATGAAAGGAAGTTGGTCGTCGTCACCGTCTTCTTGGTCCCCGACTGGATCTCGCTGTAGCTGAAATTGACGTTGGTCGGCGTGGTGTTGCCCATGCCGGCATGGGCGAGGCCGGTGACGGTGACGAGACCGAGATTGACCAGCATCGCCGGCGGCGGATTGGGCTTGGTCGCGAAGTTGGTCATGTCGGCGACCGTGACGTTGCCGATCCACGCGTCCACGATCCCCGGCGTCACGCCGACGGTGACCTGCGAGGTGCTGATGTTCGGACGACCGCAGGACACCGCGTTGAGCGTCGCGGTGCCCGAGGCAACCTCGACATAGACCGGGAGGTTGATCGCGGAAACGGCGCCGGAGCCGAGCACGTTGATCGTCGCCAGGATCCGGGTCTGCGCGGTGTGGACGCTGACGCCCTGGGTGCCCATCGCGATCCAGCTCGAGCCGACGGGGCGTTCGCCGATCGTTGCGATCACGGATACGTTGGCGATGCCCGGCAGGCCGAGATTGACCGAGGTTGCGATCTGATGGTTGCCGTTGGCGATCTGCGCCACCGTGTTGACGAGGTCGAACACCGAAACGCTGGCGCCGACCTTGGGTTTCTGCCCTACCGTGAGGTTGGCGAAGGGGCCGAGATCGATCAGGGTGCCCGGCGATATCTTGGTCGAGGAGCCGGTGACGGCCTGGGAGATCGTCGACAGCGCGGTCGTCGCCGCGCCCGCGCCGTTGGTGATCTGCTGCGTGGTCAGCGCCGCCGCCATGATGTCGCCGACCTTGATGTTGCTGCTCAGCAGGTCGCTGTAGCTGACGCCGGTCAGGTTGATCCGGGTCGCCAGCGCCGACAGGAAGTCCAATGCGTCGATCTTGGCGCTGATCAGCGAGTTATAGTCCATCACCGAGAGCGACAGCGAGGTGCCGAGCATCGAGCCGAGCAGCGCATTGACCACGCCGCCATTGACCGCGAGCAACCGGGAGCCGATCGCGAACGTCGCCATTTCGGTCGACGTCGCGGTGGCGGTCGTCGAGATCTTGAAGCTGCTCGCGCCGGTCAGGTAGCGCGCGAAGTAGAGCGGGGTCTGGGTGGTCAGCGTGACGCGCGCGGCGTTGGGAATCCCGATCGCCGGGGTCACGAAGCGGGCCTGGGGCGCGATGGCGCTGTTTGCGGTGTAGGTCCCCGTCTCGACCTTGACCAGTGCGCTGGCCGGATAGTTATTCTGTGTCACCGTCGCGCTGGCGGCGTTGACCGGATTGTTCAAATTGGCGGCGGCGACGATCGCGGCGAGGTCGGCGGTGCTCTGCGTCTTGCGCCGATCCGCGAAGATCGTGCCGAGATCGATTGCAAGCCCGGCGCACCCGATCAGCAGCGTCATCAGGCCGGCCGAGATCATCGCGAAGTTTCCACGCTCGTCGGCGCCGAAGCGCCGCATCAGCAGGAGGATGCCTCTCATCCTAGAATCCCCCGTACTGAATCGCCGCCGAGCGGACGATGGTGCTCGCCGGCGCCGGGACGAAGGGCAGCTTGTAGATGAAGTTGCCGGCCGCGTTGTAGTTCACCGTCACGATGTAGACGTTCGCGTTCGAGGGGGACGGCGCTGCATTGACGGTGAGATTGCCGGGGACCAGCAGCGGATAGGTGGATGCGTTGGCGGTGACGTAATTCGTCGCGAGGCTGTTGCGCTCGGTGTCGGTCATTCCGGCGATCGATGAGCGCGCCGCTTCGGCGGCGAGCTGCTGCACGCCGTGCACCATGGCGAGATATGAGCCGAATACGATGATGCCGAAAATGAAGGCGAGAAACAGCGGCAGCATCAGCGCAAATTCGACAGCAGAAGCGCCGTTTCGACAGCGAAAGAACCTGGTCATTGGCAATACCTCGGAACGCAGCCTACAGCGTCACGTTGCGAGGCTTTGATTAAGGAAAGCTATGAAAACGCTTCCGCGAATCAGCGACGTCAATTCAGATGAATGGCAGCGTTAGAAATTATCAGGTGCGCGCCGCGTTATGGGGCGATCAAAATCCTTGATGCTGTGTCCGCAGAATTCCGGGGTCTGACGGTGCCGAGGTGCTGTGCGCGTGTGCAGATGCAGTCGTTCGATACCGTAGCTCTACGTGGAAATGCACGTAACAATACATATGGCCTGCAAGAGCAGCCCCTTCGCGACAAATTGCGGCTAAACGAAAGTGCAACCAAATGTTAGTATAGCTGAATCACATACTATAGAGATCGCAATTGCGTCCCGTGCTGAGATTGGAGGGCCCGCGATGCACAGACCACGCCAGCATTTGAATATTCCTACTGAAATCGTTCGTACCGTCGTTGCGATTGCAGAGACGGGAAGTCTATCGAAAGCCGGGGAGCGTCTCGGCCTCAGCCAGCCGGCGATCAGTTCGCAGGTCAAGCGACTGCAAAGCCTGATCGGTGGCGCGCTGTTCGTCAGAACCGCAAACGGCACCACAACCACTGAGCTCGGCAAGGTCGCCGTGCAGCAGGCGAGGCGAATCCTCGAAGCCAACGACCAATTGCTTCGGCTCGGCGGCAATCATGAAGGACCCCAGCCGCTGCGGCTGGGAATGAGCACGATGCTCGCCGAGGAATTCCTCAAGCTCCATCCGGCCGACGCGCTCGCCGACGTACTGGTTCACGCCGACATGTCGCCGATCGTCATCCGAGGATTGATCGACGGCTACATCGACATCGCGTTCGTCTACAGCAACCCCTCGCTGGAGAACGAAGACGAGGTGACGATCGCCGCCGAGGCCGACGAGCGTTCGGTGTGGGTGCGGTCACGCGATTTTGTGCTGCGGCCGGGCGCCCCGATCCCGATCCTGGCGTGGCCCGGCGACGACTGGATGATCCGGACGCTCACCAAGCACAACATCTCGTACAAGATCGTGTTCAGGAGCCCGAACCATCAGCTGCGACTGGAAGCCGCACGGGCCGGATACGGCCTGACGGCGTGCCCCGAACGGATGATTCCGTCCTCGCTGGTTTCGGCCAAGGATTATTATCTTCCGGAGCTTCCGGTGCAGAAGCGCTTGCTGTGTGTCCGCCCGGGCCTCGAAGGAAGCCGCGCGACGGCGATGGTGCAGCGGTTGTCCAACCTGTTCTTCAGCGGCGCGAAGCCGATGCGCCAGGTGAGCAACATGTAATCCGATGCCGCCGCAGTCCGGCGGCATCGATCAATAATGCGGCGGGCGCTCGTTGGCGGAGCCTGGCGCCTGACGTTCGGCCTCCTGAAGGCGGTCGCGCAACTCGACGATCTGGCGCGTCAGCGCGTCGATCTGCTTCCATTGTGCCGTGATGGTCTGGTTCAGCGTCTCGATGGTCTCGTCCTGGTAGGTCAGGCGGACCTCCAGCGCCTCGATCCGTTCGCTCAGCTTCGCCGTGTCATTCATGGATGGCGGCCCCGCACGAGCTGATCTCGCTCTCGGCCTCGCTTGAAATTGCCGTCGTGCGCTCGCGCAGGCCGTGGCCGAGCGCGACACGTTCGTCGAACACAAAACAGTCGCCGCGCCAGCGGCTCTCCTGCTGCGGGGTTTCCTCGAGATATCTGAGGATGCCGCCCTTGAGGTGATAGACCTCGTTGAAGCCTTGCGCGAGCAGATAGGCGCTCGCCTTCTCGCAGCGGATGCCGCCGGTGCAGAACATCGCAATCCTGCGGTGCTTTTCGGGATCGAGGTGCCGTGCGGCAAATTCCTTGAATTGCCCAAAACTCGAGATCCTGGGATCGACCGCGCCGTCGAAGGTGCCCATCGCCACCTCGAACGTGTTGCGGGTGTCGAGCACCGTGATGTCGGGAGCGGCGATCAGTTCGTTCCAGTCGGCGGCATCGACATAGGTGCCGACCTGCCGGGTTGGATCGACCGTGGTGTCGCCGAGCGTCACGATCTCCTTCTTCAGCCGCACCTTGAGCCGCTGGAACGGCATCTGCGCGGCTTCCGAGAATTTCAGCTCGAGATTGTCGAGGCGGCCGCCGAACAGCGGCCCGTATCTGAGTTCTGCGACGAGGCCGTCGATGGCGTCAGTGGTGCCGGCAATGGTGCCGTTGATGCCCTCATGGGCGAGCAGCACGCTGCCCTTGAGTTCGAGCCTGGTGCAAAACGCGCGCAGCGGCTCTCGCAGTGCGCGGAAATCGGGCAGCGCGGCGAATTGGTAGAAGGCGGCGACCTTGAGCGGCATGGCCGGGGTTTATCAGGCCGGTCAGGCCGGCGAAACCCCGCAAAGCCATGCGTTATCGGGATAATTCCTCTGGCATGCCAGGCATTGCCCTGCCGGGGACGAATGTGCCATGTACTTGCAGCCCCTTGGTAGCCCCTTGGCACCCATCCGCCGCAGCACCATCAGACCATCACGATCAAGCGAGCACTCCGTCATGAGGAATTTCCATTTCGCCGGCCGTTCCACCGTCCACGCCCAGAACGCGATGGTGGCGACGTCGCATCCGGAGGCGGCGCTGGTGGCCATCGAGGTGATGCGCGAGGGCGGCACGGCGGCTGACGCGGCGGTCGCGGCCTGCGCGCTGCTCGGCGTCATCGAACCGCAATCGACCGGCATCGGCGGCGACTGCTTCGCGCTGATCCAGCCGCGGGGCGAGGGCAAGGTCACGGCCTACAATGGCTCCGGCCGGGCGCCGATGGCGGCCACCGCCGATTGGTACCTCGAGCGCAAGATCCATTCGGTGCCGTTGACCTCGGCGCATGCCGTCAGCATTCCCGGCGCCATCGATGCCTGGGACGTGATCCTGAAAGACCACGGCAAGTTCGGCTTCGACCGGCTGCTGCAGCCCGCGATCAAGGCGGCCGAAGAGGGCTATGTCGTCGCGCCGCGTATCGCCTTCGACTGGAAGAACGGCTTTGAGAAGCTGAAGAACGGCACCAACACCGAGCGCTATCTGCTGCCGCACGGCAAGCCCGCGGTCGCCGGCGACGTGATCCGCCAGCCCGAGCTCGGCAAGACGCTGCGCACGATCGCGCAAAACGGCCGCGACGCCTTCTATAGCGGCGAGATCGCCGCCGACATGGTCGACACGCTGCGCGGCATCGGCGGCCTGCACACGCTGGAGGACTTCGCGGCGCATTCGACCGAGACGACGGCGCCGATCGGCACGATGTACAAGGACCACGACGTCTGGCAGTGCCCGCCGAACGGCCCCGGCATCACCATGCTGGTCATGCTCAACATCCTGTCGCGGTTCGACCTGACCAAGTTCAAGCCGCTCAGCGTCGAGCGCTTCCACCTCGAGGCGGAGGCCGCCCGCATCGCCTACATGATGCGCGAGCAGCACATCGGCGATCCCCAGCAGGTGCATGTCGACGTCGCCGGCATCCTCTCCCGCGAATTCGCCGACGAGCACATCAAGAACATCCGGATGGACGCCCTGCTCGACCTGCCGAACGTCGCACCGCCGATGAATCCGTCGACGGTCTACATCACCGTGGTCGACAAGGATCGCAACGTCTGCTCCTTCATCAACTCGATCGCGCATTCGTTCGGCTCGGCGATCGTCTCCAACAAGACCGGCATCCTGCTGCAGAACCGCGCCGGCGGCTTCCGCATCCAGCCCGGCCATCCGAACTGCATCGCGCCGGGCAAGCGTCCGCTGCACACCATCATCCCGGCGCTGGCCACCAGGAACGGCCGCGCGGTGATGCCGTTCGGCGTGATGGGCGGGCAGTACCAGCCGGTCGGCCAGACCCATGTGCTGACCAACATGCTCGACTACGGCTGCGACATCCAGGAAGCCATCGACATGCCGCGCGGCCTGCATTACGAAGGCGTCTACCAGCTTGAGGACTCGGTGCCGGCCGAGATCGTCGAGGGCCTGAAGAAGATCGGCCACAAGACCACCAGCGTGGTCGCGCCGCTCGGCGGCGGCCAGGGCATCTGGATCGATTGGGACAAGGGCACGCTGACCGGCGGTTCGGATCCCCGCAAGGACGGCTGCGCGCTCGGCTACTGACCAGAATCAATATCAATCAAGGAAGGACGTCCAAGATGCGATCTTCACGACGCACGATCATCAGGACTGCGTTCGCCGGCCTTGCGGCCGCAGTCTCCACGTCCGTTGTCAGCGAAATGGCAGCGGCCCAAACTGCAGGAAAGCCCATGACCACAGCTTCAGGCCTCCAGATCATCGACAGCAAGGTCGGCACCGGCGCCTCGCCGAAGACCGGCCAGACCTGCGTGATGCACTACACCGGCTGGCTCTACGAAAACGGCCAGAAGGGCAAGAAATTCGACTCCTCCGTCGACCGCAACGAGCCGTTCGAATTTCCGATCGGCCAGGGCCACGTGATCAAGGGTTGGGACGAGGGCGTCGCCACCATGAAGGTCGGCGGCAAGCGCACGCTGATCATCCCGCCGGATCTCGGCTACGGCGCGCGCGGTGCCGGTGGCGTGATCCCGCCGAACGCCACGCTGATGTTCGACGTCGAGCTGCTCGGTGTAAAGTAAGCTCCGGCGGCCGGATAACCGGCCCACAAGAACAGGGGCGCAGCGATGAAGATCTCGATCCTCGATGATTATTTCGACACGCTGCGCACCCTCGATTGCTACCGCAAGCTCGACGGCTACGACGTCAGGATCTGGAACGATCATGTCCAGGACGTCGACGTGCTCGCCGAGCGGCTCTCCGACACCGACGCGCTGGTCCTGATCCGCGAACGCACCCAGATCCGCACCCCGCTGCTCGAGCGTCTGCCGAAGCTGAAGCTGATCAGCCAGCGCAGCGTCTATCCGCACATCGACATCGACACCTGCACCCGGCTCGGCATCATCGTGTCGTCGAGCCAGCACGCCGATACGCCGTCCTACGCCACCGCCGAGTTCACCTGGGGCATGATCCTCGCGGCGATGCGCGCGATCCCGCAGCAGATGGCGGCGCTGAAGGCCGGCAAGTGGCAGATCGGCGTCGGCCATACGCTGCGCGGCAAGACGCTCGGCATCTACGGTTATGGCCGCATCGGCGCCGTGGTCGCGGGCTACGGCAGGGCGTTCGGCATGAACGTGCTGGTCTGGGCGCGCGAGGCCGCGATGGCGAAGGCGCGCGCCGATGGTTACGAGACCGCGGCCAGCAAGGCGGATTTCTTCGCGCGTTGCGACGTGCTGTCGCTGCACATGCGGCTGGTCGATGCGACACGCGGCATCGTCAAGGCGGAAGACCTGGCGCGGATGAAGGAGACCGCGCTGATCGTCAACACCAGCCGCGCGCCGCTGATCGAGCCCGGCGCGCTGGTCGACGCGCTGCGCGGCGGCCGGCCCGGCATGGCCGCGATCGACGTCTACGAGAAGGAGCCGCTGCGCGACACCGCCGACCCGTTGCTCAACATGGACAATGTGGTCTGCACGCCGCATCTCGGTTACGTCTCGCGCGACGAATACGAGATCCAGTTCACCGATATCTTCGATCAGATCGTGGCCTACGCCGCCGGCACGCCGACCAATGTGGTCAATCCGGATGTGCTGGCACGTCCGGATGTGCTGGCACATCCGAGCCCGCGCGGCTGACCAGCGTCGCGCGTGCTCGAACGGCGGGCCCGATGACCGGCCGTCTCATCTCTCATTCAGCGAGACCAGTGGCCGCCCGAGGTGGCCCGGCTGATTGCATGTCCGACGATCCGCTTGGCGCCGCCGAGTGCCTTCTGTCCCTTGCCCTTGGCTTGCTGGATCGCGCCTCTGCCGTGCATCGTCAGAGAACCGGTGGCCTTGCCAAGGCGCCGCCTGAGCCTGCCGATCGCCTCGTTAGCCGTGCCCCTGATCTTGTCGGTCGTGCTGGTCATGAAATGCTCCTTCGGAATACGCTGATGCAACGCGCCGGAACATGGCAATGTTCCGATTTTGCGCTCGCTTGCGCGCGTGCTTTTCGGTAGCGTTCCGTGCACGAAACATGTCTGACGAAAGCAAGAACGATGAGCGGTTCCCACGATCACACCCATTCCCACGACCATGATCATCACCATCACGACGACGAGCGCTGGAAGCACGACGGCGTCCGCGTGATTCCCGGCAACCAGCTCGATCCGAATGTGCCGTCGACCGCCGGCATGGACCGCAAGGCCGCGATCAATTTCGCCCGCGTCGGCGCGCAGAAATTGTGGGCAGGCACCGTCAGCATCAAGCCGGACGCCAAGACCGGTGCGCATCATCACGGCCATCTCGAAAGCATCATCTATGTCGTGAAGGGCAAGGCGCGTATGCGCTGGGGCGAGAAGCTGCAGTTCACCGCCGAAGCCGGTCCCGGCGATTTCATCTTCGTGCCACCCTACGTGCCGCATCAGGAGATCAACGCCAGCCCCGACGAGGTGCTGGAATGCGTGCTGGTGCGTTCCGACGGCGAGGCCGTCGCGATCAACCTCGACATCGAGCCGGTCGAGAAGCCGGAGAACGTGCTGTGGGTCGATCCGGTGCACCGGCATCCCGACGAGAAGAAATAACGGCGCGGCAAGGCCGCGCCGACAAGCAATAACAACAAAACCAGGGAGGCCGGCATGTCGCTCGTTCGCTACGAGAGCGCCGATCACGTCGCGACCATCACGATGGCTCGCAATGAAAAGCACAATGCGCTGAACAACGCGTTGTGCAGCGAGTTGCGTGAGGCGTGGCTGCGCTTCCGCGATAGCGACGATCGTGTTGCGGTGCTGGCTTCCTCGGAGGAGAAGTATTTCTCGGTCGGCGCCGATGTCGCCGACCTTCCAATCAACATGTGGCATGCGGTGCCCGGCCTGGGTGTTGACCTCGACAAGCCGGTCATTGCGGCGACGTCGGGCTGGGTGGTCGGCGGGGCCTTCGTCCTGGTCCAGATGGCCGATCTGTGCGTGGCCTCCGAGACGACGCGCTTCATCTATCCCGAGGGCAAGATCGGCACGACGGCCGGTGGCGTCTCGTCGGTGATGGCGCGGATGCCGCACAAGATCGCCATGGAATTTCTGCTGGTCGGCGAGGAAATGTCGGCGGAGCGTGCCTTCCAGATCGGCTTCGTCAACAAGGTCGCCCCAAAGGGCCAGCATGTCGCGATGGCGCAGGAGATGGCCGCGAAGATCGCAGGCAACGCGCCGCTGGTGGTCCGCGCGCTGAAGAAGCTCGCCCGAGAAGCGATGCCGAAGGGGCCGCTGGAGACGGTCGCCGACGTGCGGCGGCTGCTCGACGAAGTGCGCGACAGCGATGATCTCAGGGAAGGCGTCAAGGCATTCAGCGAGAAGCGGGCGCCGCGGTTTACGGGGAAATGACACCCCAGCTGCGCGTCATTGCGAGCGAAGCGAAGCAATCCATCTTTCCGACCATGCGGATTAATGGATTGCTTCGTCGCTTGCGAGCTCCTCGCAATGACGGTGTTAGAGCCTTACGCAAACACCGTGTGATCAATCGCTCCGTTCGGCACCACATAGCCGTAACGCGTGTTCGACGGCTCGGGGCCGGCCTTCTCGTACTGCGCCTTCATCATCGCGAAGCGGTCGCCCCTAAGGTCGAGCATCGCGCGCTTCGGCTGAATGTTGTAGAGCCGCGCATTGTTGTCACCGAAGATCGCGCTCTTCACCGGCCCGTCGGCGGCGCCGAGCGGTGCGTAGCCGAACTTCTTCTGCATCACCTCGGGGATCTCGAGCCGCCGCAGGCCCTCGATCTGCCATTGCGGCGCGCCGGTCCACAGCGCATCGGTGCCCCAGCAGACATGATCGACGCCGAGCCCCTTGATCAAGGTGCCCATCAGCGCGGCGCAGACATTGGGCTCGGCGACCAGCGTGGTCGCAAACAACTGCCCGACATCGCCATAGACATTGCTGACGCCGTACTGCGCCGGGATGTCGGCGAGGTCGCTTGTCCAGGCGATGCGGCCGGTGCGCTCGAATTCGGCGAGCGCGACCTTCGGATCACCGCCGACATGGCGATAGGCCGAGTGATAGATGATGAAGTTGAGCTGCGGCCAGTCCTTGGCCGCCTTGCCGACATCGGCGACGTCGGCAAAGCCGCGCAGGTTCGGATACTGCTTCTCGATCCCGGGCGGGAACAGCCCCTTGTGGACGCAGACATTCTTGATGCCCGCCTTCACCATCTTCTCATAGCCCTTGTAGGCGACCTGCTCGTCGTCCAGCCGCCACGGATAGCGGCTGATCTCCTTGTGGGTGTTGTCGCCGATCGTATAGCCCTTGCAGGATTCCGGCCTCAAGGCCAAGGCGGCGTCGAGCTTGTCGAGCCAGCCGGGCTGCCCGGGCGTGAAGATCGCATGGCAGAACACGCGCCGCGAGCCGGCCTCGTCGTTCATCTTCTTGCGCGCGTCGGCCATCTGCTCGTTGGTCAGGAACCAGTCCTGCTCGATATCCGAGGGCGCCGAGGAGATCAGCGCGATCTTGGTGTCGGAATCGAGAAACATCTCCTTCTTGTAGTTGCTGAACTTCAGGTCCTCGATGGTCTGCTCGTGATCGTTGAGCTCCTTGTTCCAGCCGGCCTTGCCGACCGCCTTGCGCATTTCCACGAAACCCATGATGCGGGTGTCGTCGCGCAGAAAATGCGTGTGCATGTCCATGATGAACTGGTCTTTCAGGCCGTTGGCGCGCTCCTGCGCCATCGCGGGCGTCGCGGCTTCGGCCGGCGTCACGTCGAACAGCTGTCCATAAACCTGGTTCATCGCGACGAACGAGGCGGCCATGCCGGCTGCGGTCTGGAAGAATTTCCGGCGATCGAGGCCCTGCTTGCCGCCGAGATCGTCGGCCATCGCGAGCAGCCGCGCCTCGACCTCGCGCTGCCGTTCGTTCTGCGGGTCGGGATAAAACTCGTCGCTGGAGACGATCTGGGTCGGGATCGGCGTCTGGTACTGGCACAATTCGGAGGGCATCAAGGCGGCAAGTTCTTCTTCGGTGAGATTGCTGCTCATTCTTCGCTCCCGCTTCTCGCCGGATTTTTCCGGTCGGACCGCGGCGGAGACTAGGACCAAGTCCGTCCGTCGTCCGCGCCGATTGGCGGAAACAGCGTTCACAAAATCGTGCATCAACGCCGCTGTCATTGCGAGGAGCGCAAGCGACGAAGCAATCCATGCCTCCGCAAGCGGCGCCATGGATTGCTTCGCTTGCGCTCGCAATGACGGTTGTGGATGCTGGCATCACGCAATCTCAGGGCCGAAGCCCTGTTGTTCCGAAGGGGAGGCGAGCCATGAAACCATCAGATCATTCGCGGCGCACCATCATCAAGGGCATCGGCATTGCGACCGCAGCCGGCGTACTCCGCGAGGCGCCGGCTCATGCCGCGATCGCCGTTCCCACTGAGGGGGAAATATGGAGCAACGAATACTGGGCGAAGAAGGGTGACATCCCCCTGTGGATGTTCCGCAAGCGGGTCGGCGCGCCGAAGCCGGGCGAGCCGGCGCGGCCCGTGGTGTTCTTCGTGCACGGCTCGTCGGTGACATCGAGGGTGTT
This sequence comes from Bradyrhizobium mercantei, assembly GCF_001982635.1. Taxonomy (GTDB): domain Bacteria; phylum Pseudomonadota; class Alphaproteobacteria; order Rhizobiales; family Xanthobacteraceae; genus Bradyrhizobium; species Bradyrhizobium mercantei. The sequence goes on from NZ_MKFI01000010.1 coordinate 234,140, forward strand.
CGACCTCACGGTGCCGGGCAAGGGCGAGTATTCGCTGCTCAATGTGTTCGCGCGCTACGGCTTCGATTGCTGGACCATGGACCACGAGAACTACGGCAAGTCCGGCCGCACCGCGGGCAATGCCGATATCGCAAGCGGCGTCGAGGACCTGAAGGCGGCGGTCGAGATGATCGCGCGCGAGACCGGGCAGACCAAATATCACTTCGTCGGGGAATCCTCCGGGGCGCTGCGCGCCGGTGCTTTTGCGATGGCTGCGCCCGATCGGATCGACCGGCTGGTGTTCGCCGCCTTCACCTACAAAGGCGAGGGCTCGCCGACGCTGGCGAAGCGCGCCGAGCAGCTTGCCTATTATCGCAGCCACAACATGCGCAAGCGCGACCGCGACATGATCCGCTCGATCGCGACCCGCGACAAGCCTGGCACGTCTGATCCGGCTGTGATGGAGGTGCTGGCCGATGTCGAGATGCAGTTCGGCGACCAGATCCCGACCGGCACCTATCTCGACATGACCGCCAATTTGCCGGTGGTGCATCCGGAGAAGGTGCTGGCGCCGGTGCTGCTGGTTCGTGGCGAATATGACGGCATCGCGGCGGTGCCTGATCTCGAGGAGTTTTTCAACAAGCTGCCGAACGGCGACCGGCAGTTCATCATCCTGCCCGGCACCGCCCATTCGGTGGCGCTTGCCACCAATCGCGAGCTGTTCTGGCATGTGACACGGGGATTTCTGACCATGCCGGCACCGATCGTGACCTGAGGCCGCCTGCGGCAGGACGCCGCAATAAAAATTTCCGCGGCGATGTCGGGAAGCGGCTATGCGGTTCGTCCTCCGCGCACAACCCGCAAAAGGAGCGCCGTTCATGGCCAATCCCACAATGATCTTCGTCAACCTGCCGGTCAGCAACCTCGCCAAGGCCACCGCGTTCTACGAGGCGATCGGCGCGACCAGGAATCCGCAATTCTCCGACGACACCGCTTCCTGCATGGTGATCTCCGAGACCATTTTCGTCATGCTGCTGACCCATGACAAATTCCGCCAGTTCACTCCGAAAAAGATCGCCGACGCCAGGACCACGAGCGAAGTGCTGGTCTGCCTCTCCGCCGAGAACCGCGATGCGGTCGACGGCTACGTGACCCGGGCGACGGGCGCGGGCGGCACGGCCGATCCGTCGCCGAAGCAGGATTACGGCTTCATGTATGGCCGCAGCTTCGAGGATCCGGACGGGCACATCTGGGAAGTGATGTGGATGGACGTCGAGGCCGCGACGAAGCAGTCCGCCGCTGCCACCGCCTGATCGCTCGCCGGCAAGGAGTTCATCGATGTCAAAGGTGTCACCCTGCCTGTGGTTCGACGGCGAGGCCGAGGAGGCCGCGAAGTTCTACGTCTCGCTGCTGCCGGACTCCCGCATCGACAAGATCCAGAACAACACCGTCGACGGCCCGGCCGGAAAGGCCGGCACGGTGCTGGTGGTCGAATTCACCCTGGCCGGTCAGCGCTTCATGGCGCTGAACGGCGGGATGAAGATGGAGTACACCCACGCGATCTCGTTCTCGATCGACTGTGTCGATCAGGCCGAGGTCGATCGGCTCTGGGCCGCGCTGCTCGCGGATGGCGGCAAGGAGGAGCAGTGCGGCTGGCTGCGCGATCGCTTCGGCGTGTCCTGGCAGATCGTGCCGCGGCAGCTTCACGGCTACATCGGCGGCCCCGATGCAGCCGGCGCTGCCCGCGCGATGCAGGCGATGCTCGGCATGATCAAGCTCGATGTCGAAGCCCTGCGCCGGGCCTATGAAGGCAACGCCGCGGCGTGAGCCCACTTCTTCCCCGCTCCGCGCCTGCGGGGCGGGGAAGCGCTCGCTTCAATAATTGATCCGTAGTCCCACGCCGCCATGCACCGTGTTGCCGACCGGCTGCGGCCCGGCGGTGCCGTTGAGGAAGACGTCGGCGACCCAGCCCTTGGTGATGCGGAAGCCGACGCGGCCGCCATATTCGAACCAGCCCTGGTTGCCGATCGTCGGCACGATGGTGCCATCGCCGGTGACGGTGGCGACGATGCCGGAATGGGTGGCGAAGGATTGCACCCAGCCGCCATTGATGTTGGTTTCGATGTTCGATCCGAACAAATGCGTCCACTGGCCGCCGATCTTGACCAGGCTGGTGCGATCGGTGCCGTCGGCGATGGTTGCGTCGAACGGATTGAAGGCCATGGCGGGATCGCTGTAGCCCTTGACCCGCTGCCACAGTTGCCAGACCTCGACCGAGGCCGCGACCTCGTCACGCGCGGACAGCCGGCTGATCCAGCCCGCGCGCCCGTAGACGCCGTAATTCTCGCTCGAGGTCTGGCTGGTGACCGACACCGGACCGAGGCTTGTCGCGTAGCTGCGGGTGTAGCGCACCCGCTCGGACGGCGAGAGGATGGTGCCGATATCGAAGAACGGGCGCGACGAACCCCAGTCGACGAAGTCGTAGCGCAGCGCGAAGGCGCCGATCGGCGCGCTGGTGACGTTGTAGCCGCCCTCGCCATACTGCGTGTAGGCGATGCCGGCGAGCAGCGACAAATTCGGCGTGATGGTCTTGCGGCCATGGATGCCGGCCGAGAACGAGCCGGCGGAGCCGAAGGCGCTGATGCAATCGTTGCAATTGACCTGCTCGTTGACGCCGAGCAGCACCGACCCGAGCACGCGGTTGGTGATCATCTGGTTGAAGCGCTGGTCGGCGAGGCCGTTGATCGAACTGCCGCTCGAGGGCGCGCCGGTGATCGGTGTCGGCGTTGGCGTCGGGGTCGGAGTCGGCGAGGGGCTCGGCGTTGGGGTCGGCGTGGGAGTCGAGACTGGCGTTGATGTGGGAATAGGTGTCGGCGTGGGACTCGATCCACAGTTCGACGGCACCGAGAACTCGCTATCGGGAATCGACGTGCAGCCCGTCGTCGGGGTCGACGTCGGCCTCGGGGTCTGCGCCCGGGCCGGCGCGGCCAGCGCCTGCAGCATGCCGAGCGACAGCGCCATGGTCAGCGCTGCCGACAGGATCAGGTGACGGATGCGGCGTGCCATCATTACCGTCCGCACAGCATGCCGGTGGGGTCGTCTTCGACCGGCGGCGTCACCGGCGTCGCATCGGCGTACTGGGTGACAGTGCAGAGCCCGGCCGCCTGGCTGCAGGTCGCGGCGAAGGTCCAGGGCGGGTTGTTGGTCTTCTGGATCGTGGTGCGGCCACCGCTCGAAGTGATGATCGCGGTGTCGCCGGGCTGGGTCAGATCGATGCACTGCCCCTTCGACGCACACACTGTCGATGCGCCTTCCTGCAACACCACCGTGGTCTTGCCGCGCTGTGACAGGATATCGAGCACCGTGCCGCGGACGCCGATGGTCGCAAGCGGCGTCGTGATCTTGTAGGCGGCCTTTTCCGAATGACCGGTGACGAAGCGGAACGCGCCCGATGTCATGCGGATCGCGACATCGCGATAGTGATGCTCGTCGTCGAACACGGTGCGATCGAGCTTGAGCGAGGCATTCGGTCCGAGCGAGAGGTTGGTGCTGTCGGCCATCACCAGCCGCGCGGCGCTCTCGAGACCGGTGCGCACCGTCTCATCGCGCAGCAGCGCGTCGCCGACATTGATCGGCGTGGTTGCAGCCGCAACGCGGACGACCTCGTTCTTCACCATCGCCGCTTCGCCGACGCGTGTCTGCGCCTGGGCGGGCGATGCCGCCAGCGCGACCCAAACAGCGATTGCAGGAAAGCAGAAAAAACTGTGAGGCGAATTCATTGCAATACCGATCGATTTAACCCCATCATCGTACCGGATCACGCATGCAGCTGATATTGTATAATTGTCACAAGCTGTGTTGAGTTGAACTGGATGGTTAGTCTCAATGAATTCGACGACGTTCAACATCACGGCTGCGAAAGTGAGTTCCAGTCACACTCGTCACACGGGTCGCGCGCGACGATGGCTGTGTAGCTCACACATCACTCACACTTCCGCTCGCAGCGTGCCCATCCTTTGATCATCGCATCCGAATCCTCTTCCGTTCTGCAACGCTCCGCCGCGCGCACGGCGATCGTCGCGGCGATCATCTTCATCGTCGGCCATGTCGTGCTGCTGCTCGGGATCACCGCGCCGGACAAGCTCTATTTCGATGAGGTGCATTACGTGCCCGCCGCGCGGCAGATGCTGCTGCCGGTGATCGAGGGGCCGATGCTCAACCCGATGCATCCGCCGCTTGCCAAGGAGATCATCGCGCTCTCGATCAAGGCCTTCGGTGACGTGCCGCTGGGGTGGCGCTATCCCGCCGCATTGTTCGGTGCGCTCGCTTTGGTCGGCGTCTATCTCGGTGCGCTGGCGCTGTTCGCGTCGCAGGAGCGCGCGATTGCGGCGGCGCTGCTCGCCTTCTTCAACCAGATGCTGTTCGTGCAGTCGCGGATCGCGATGCTGGATATTTTCGCGCTCGCCTTTGGCCTGTTCGCGATCGCGGCCTTCATCCAAGGCTTCAGGCAAAAGCGGCCGCAGGCTGCCTTCGCGCTGGCGGGATTGGCCGCGGGGCTCGCCAGCGCCTGCAAATGGAGCGGGCTGTTCGTGCTCGCGACCTGCATCGCGATTGTCGTGACGATCCGCCTGATGCAGGGCTGGCGCACGCGCTTTGCCGACGCCAATGCGGAGGATTGGTACCGGCCCGACCTGTGGCCGGATTTCCGGCCGGCTCACTTCGTCGTCTGTTTCGCGCTGATCCCGGCGGCGGTCTATCTCGCGACCTTCGTGCCGCCATATGGCCTCTCATTGACCGGCCTCATCGAGGCGCAGCGCCGCATCTTTGCGGACAACACCACGAGCGCGATCGCGGGCCACACCTATATGAGCTCATGGCCGTCCTGGCCGTTCCTGGTGCGCCCGGTCTGGTATCTGTTCGAGAAAGTCGGCGACGACAGCTTCGCCGCGATCGTGTTTCTCGGCAATCCGCTGGTGCTGTGGCCGGCGTTGATCGCGCTTGTTATCGCGCTGCGCGACTGGATCATCGGCCGTAGCCGCGATGCGTTTCTCGTGCTGGCGTTCTATCTCGGCCCGTATCTCGCCTGGGCGCTGCTGCCGCGCACGCTCGGCTTCATCTATTACTATCTGCCGGCGGCGACCACCGCGAGCTTCGTGCTGGTCTACGCCTTGACGCGCAAGGGGGCGCCGCGCTGGCTGTTGTGGGCTTTCGTGGCCGTTGGATGCGCCGGCTTCATCGCCATGCTGCCGGTCACGGTCGCCGCCATCGAGACCTCGATGACGACCTTCAATCGGCTGATGCTGTTTCAGAACTGGATTTGATGGTCTGAGGCAAAGAGACCCGCCTGCCGGGCGCGGCAGGCGGATCGAGGCTGCGGGAGATTACTGCGACGCCGTCTTGGTATCCATGTTGACGACCTGCACGCGGCGATTGGTCGGGTCCATCGGCGCGCTCGGGTCCTTCGGCCGGGTCTTGCCGTAGCCGACGGTCACGAGATCAGAGCCGTTCAGGCCGTAATGCTCGACCAGATACTTCTTGATGGTGTCGGCGCGGCGCTCCGACAGGTCCTGGTTGTAGGCCTCGCCGCCGATCGCGTCGGTGTGGCCGGCGACCACGAAGGTCGAGCCCTTCATGCTGGCATCCGACAGCGCCTTGCCGAGCTCCTGCACCGCCTGGGTCGACCCCTTGCTGATGTCGGCCGAGTTGTAGTCGAAGTGAATCTCGAGATCGATCTTCGGCTTGTTGGCGGCGATGTCGGCGATCTCCTGGCGTTCGCCGAGCGAGAGCGAGCGGGTCTGCCGGTTGCGAACGGTGTTGAGGAAGCTCGTCTCCCTGGCCGTAGCTGCCGGGTCGACCTGCGCGCCGCCGGACAGGCTGCGGGTGGCCTGCTTCGGCTTCAGCGCATTGAGGATCTGGGCGGCCGGAACGGTGTCGCTGCCGGCCAGTGCAACGCCCGCCGTCATCGACAGCGCAGCGCCGATCGTCAAAAGAGACAAAGAAAGGGAGCGGGTCATGGTTTTCGTCCTTAAATGCCTTGCCAGCCAATCCGGCTTGCTGTCGGTTTGATGCGGGGAACCTAGGACCGGTTCAAAGCGGGGAATGTGATCTGGATCACGGATGGATGTGCCGGGCCCGCTTCCGGCAGGCGGGGGCGAGCAGCTGAGAGGGAGGGCCATCATGGCCCAGGTCAATCGCGTCCTTCGCTCGATCAATGACGAAGATGCTGCGCACTGCGTCGATATCTTCCTTCGCCCGGACGGCAGCATCGGCTTCGAAGAATACCGGCGCGACGTCGAAGATAGCCGCGGCTGGTTTCCGATCGGCGGTCATTCATCCAGGGTCTTCCATGAGGAAAGCGCCGCCTTCGACGCGGCGCTGCGGGCCGTTCCCTGGCTGCGGCGGGCCGTCGGGCTGGCGTAGCGCCTCGAATGATGCGGAGCTGATTTCCGTTTCCCCGCTCTCCACAGGCGCGCGAATCCCACTACATTGCCGGGGCAATGCCCCGCGCCGCCGAACCCCTTTCGTTGAACAACGCCGCTGCCCGCCACATCTGGCTGCGCGCGCAGCGGCTCGATACCAAGGCGCCGTTCGGGGAGGGGGCATCAGCCGTGGCGGCCGCCGTCGACCATCTCGGCTATGTGCAGATCGACACCATCAACGTGATCGAGCGCTGCCACCACCACATCCTGTTCACCCGCATTCCGGATTACCGCCGCGCCGACCTCAAGCAGGCGCAGAGCCAGGACAAGAGCGTGTTCGAATACTGGACGCACGCGCTGTCCTACGTGCCGTCCAAGGACATCAACATCTTCCTGCCGGTCATGAAGGCGCACAAGCGCGAGGGCCATAAATGGTACTCGTCGGTGACCCCGGCGGACACCCGCAAGATCATGCGGCTGTTGCGCGAGGGGCCGCTGACCATCCGCGACATCGAAGACGACGTGCTGACCGAGAAGGAGCATCTCTGGCAGAGCCGCAAGCCCTCCAAGCGTGCGCTGCAGCTCGCCTTCTATGGCGGCGTGGTTACGATCAGCGAGCGCGCCGGCATGCTGAAGACCTACGAGCTGACGAGCAGGCATTTCGGCTGGGACAAGCCGCCGAAGCCCGCGCCGGCCTCGGCCCGGACAGCCTATCTGCTCGATCGCGCGCTGCGTTCGCAGGGCATCGTCAGTCTGGACTCGATCTGCCATCTGGACGCGCCGAGCAAGAAGGCGGTGCGCGGCCTGATCGAGGCGAGGGTGCGCCGCAAGGAGCTGGTGCGGGTCGCGCTCGACGGCGCCGGCAAGCAGGAGCACTGGGCGCGGCCCGAAGTGCTGGACGCGACCGGCGAGGGGGATCCGTCGCTGGTTCACATCCTCTCGCCGTTCGATCCACTGATCATCCAGCGCAAGCGCACCGAGCTGTTCTTCGGCTATGACCACCGCTTCGAGGCCTATGTGCCGAAGGCGAAGCGCCTGTTCGGCTATTTCGCGCTGCCGGTGCTGGTCGGCGACGACATCGTCGCGGCGCTCGACCTGAAGACCGACCGGCAGAGCAGGAAGCTGCTGATGCAGAAATGGAGCTGGGTCGGCAACGGCAAGAAACAGGCGGCGCGCAAGGAGCTGAAGCGCCGCATCGAGGAAGAGCTCGACCGCTTCGAGCGCTTCCAATTAGCCGAGTAGAGTTCATCCGTCATTGCGAGGAGCGAAGCGACGAAGCAATCCACCTCGCCATTTGCGGCGCTATGGATTGCTTCGCTTCGCTCGCAATGACGCCGTGGAAAGCACGCGTAGTTCCCATCTGCGCTGTGCGCTATGAGCTTTTTGCCATTGCCCAATCCGGGGCCACCCAATAATCCTCAGGGCAAGCAATAGCTTTGGGGGAAACAGATGAGCCAGACCGCAACCCTCGCGCCCGGTAGCGGCGCTCGCAGCGAGATCGAGACGTCGACGATCCGCGCGATCTCCTGGCGGCTGATCCCGTTCCTGATCCTGGCCTACTTCTTCTCCTATCTCGACCGCGTCAATCTCGGCTTCGCCGCGCTCACCATGAACAGCGAGCTGAAATTCTCGCCGGTCGTGTTCTCGTTCGGCGCCGGCATCTTCTTCATCGGCTATTTCATCTTCGAGGTGCCGAGCAATCTGGCGCTGGAGCGGTTCGGCGCCAGCAAGTGGATCGCCCGCATCATGGTGAGCTGGGGCATCCTCTCGGCGTTGATGGCAGCGGTCTATGACGAGCACAGCTTCTACGCGCTGCGGTTCTTCCTCGGCGTGGCCGAGGCCGGCTTCTTTCCCGGCATCATCCTCTATCTGACCTATTGGTACCCGGCCGAGTATCGCGCGCGCTTCCTCGCCGCCTTTGCGCTGGCCGTGCCGATCTCGACCGTGATCGGCGCGCCGATCTCAGGCCTGCTGCTCGGCCTCGATGGCGTGATGGGGCTGAAGGGCTGGCAATGGCTGTTCGTGATCGAGGGCATCCCCTCGGTGCTGCTCGGCATCGTCACCTGGTTCTACCTGACCGACCGGCCGGAGAAGGCCGACTGGCTCTCGGCCGAGCAGAAGGCGTGGCTGAAGGCGAAGCTCGATGCCGAGGTCGCGGCCAAGCAGGCGGCGAAGCATTTTACGCTGTTCGAGGCGCTGTCCTCGCCGAAGGTGCTGGCGCTCAGCGCGATCTATTTCGGCTTCGTCGCCGCGCTCTATGGCGTGCAGTTCTGGCTGCCGCAGATCGTCAAGGCGTTCGGCCTGACCAACGCGCAGACCGGCTTCGTCACCGCGATCCCCTATGCGTTCGGCACGGTCGCGATGATCCTGTGGGCGCGCCATTCGGACGCCACGCGCGAGCGGGTCTTCCATGTCGGGGCGCCGCTGCTGCTGACCGCGCTGGCGCTCGGCATCTCCAGCTACATTTCCGATCCGTTCATGACCATGGTCGTGCTGACGGTCGCCGCGATCGGCATCTTCTGCACCTTCGCGGTGTTCTGGACGCTGCCGACCGCCTGGCTGTCCGGTACCGCGGCCGCCGGCGCGATCGCGCTGATCAACTCGATCGGCAACCTCGCCGGCTTCGGCGGGCCTTATCTGATCGGCTGGGTGAAGGAGGCGACCGGCAGCACGTCGACGGGCCTCTTGGTGCTCGCGCTGCTGCCGCTGATCGGCGGCCTGCTGACTTTCCTCGGCAGCCACGAGACCGAGACCGAGTTCGCCGGCGCGAAGTAGCGATCGCATGCGCGGGGGTCCGGCTGATCCGTCGCAGTGCGGATCGCGCTGTTTCGCTCCGCCCTGAGACCTCTGACAGGGACATGCCGGGCGCGTGGGACCGGTGTTTGCGTGATCCAGCCGCCGGTTCGAAAAAATCGAAAACAACCCCATGCACAGTCCCGGATTTCGCTTCGCTTCATCCGGGCTGGCCATCTTCCAAGTCTCGACTTCCAAGTCTCGACACCCGGAAATGCCGCCACGATCACGGCCGTCCTCACGAATAGGTTACTACTGACGAATATTGACATTCATCAGTGATAAATCGATACTCTTCATCAGTCGTCAGCCCGATGGAGATTTCAGATGTTCGTTCGTTCCATTTTCTCGAGCTATTACAGGCTCTTGACCGGAGCGTCGCTGGCTTTTGCAGTTTTCGCGCTGACCGGCTGCAACGAAAAGGCGGCCGAACAGGCCGATCCGGGACGCCCCGTTCTGGTGGCGACCGTCCATTACGAAGCCGAAACCCCTGAGCGTAGCTTTGTCGGCACCATCAAGCCCCGTATCGAAGCCGATATGGGCTTTCGGGTTGCCGGCAAGGTGGCCAAGCGGCTGGTCGAGGTCGGACAGACAGTCGACGTCGATCAGCCCTTGGCCACCCTCGACGAGGTCGATCTGAAGCTGCAGGCCGAGCAGGCGGAGGCCGAGTTCCGCGCCGCCACCGGCGTGCTGGCGCAGGCCGCGGCCGCCGAGCAGCGCGCCAAGGACCTGAAGGCCAAGGGCTGGACCACCGATGCGGCGCTCGATTCCGCCAAGGCGGCCGGCGACGAGGCGCGCGCGCGGCTGAACCGCGCCGAGCGCTCGGTCGAGCTGACCAAGAACTCCCTCTCTTATGCAACGCTGGTGGCTGACACCCGGGGTGTCGTCACAGCGACCATGATCGAGCCCGGCCAGGTGGTTGCCGCGGGCCAGGCATCGATCCGTGTCGCCCGACTTGGCGAGAAGGAAGCTGTCGTCGCGATCCCAGAGACGCTTCTTGCTCGTGCCAGGTCGGGCGTTGCCACGGTGTCGCTGTGGTCGGACGCCAAGAAGACCTATGCCGCGAAGCTGCGCGAGGTCGCGCCGCAGGCCGATCCCGCCACCCGCACCTATCTCGCAAAATTCTCGCTGCCGGATGCCGACGACGCCGTCTCGCTCGGCATGACCGCGACGCTGACGCTGGCCGACAAGGCGAGCGAGCGGGTGGCGAAGCTGCCGCTGTCGGCGCTGTACAGCCAGGGCGGCGATCCCTCGCTCTACATCGTCGACGACAAGGGCGACATCGCGCTGAAGCCGGTCAAGGTGAAGGCCTATGAGAGCAACAACGTCGTCATCTCGGGCGGCGTCGACGATGGCGCCAAGGTGGTCGCCCTCGGCGTGCAGAAACTCGATCCGGGCCAGAAGGTGCGGGTCGTGTCGTCGCTGTCGTTCTGATCGGTTGTTGTTCCGTCATTGCGAGCGAAGCGACGAAGCAATCCACGTCGCCGCTCGCTGAAGAATGGATTGCTTCGCTTCGCTCGCAATGACGATTGAAGTCGAGACGATTTGGACCTGGAGAGTTCGATGAAGCGCTTCAACCTTTCAGCCTGGGCGGTCAGCCATCCGACGCTGGTGCTGTTCCTGATGATCATCCTCGGCGCCGCCGGCTTCTTCTCCTATGAGAAGCTCGGCCGCGCCGAGGATCCGTTCTTCACCGTCAAGGTGGTGAACGTCTCGGTGATGTGGCCGGGCGCGACCTCGCAGGAAATGCAGATGCAGGTCGCCGATCCCATTGAGAAGAAGCTGCAGGAGCTGCCGTTCTTCGACAAGGTGCAGACCTATTCCAAGCCGGGCTTCACGGCGATGCAGGTCTCCTTCAAGGATTCGACCTCGCCGAAGGACGTGCCGTATCTCTTCTATCTGTTGCGCAAGAAGCTGGTCGACGTGCAGGGCGAGCTGCCCTCGGGCATCCTCGGTCCCGTCGTCAACGACGAATTCTCCGACGTCGATTCGATCCTCTATATGATGACCGGCGACGGCGCCGATTATGCGCAGCTCAAGAAGGTCGCGGAAGGCTTCCGCCAGCGCCTGCTGAAGGTGCCTGGTGTGACCAAGATCGACCTCTACGGCATCCAGGACGAGCGCATCTTCGTCGAGTTCTCGCATGCCAAGCTGGCGACGCTCGGGATCACGCCGCAGGCGCTGTTCGACTCGCTCGCCAAGCAGAACAATGTCACCCCGGCCGGCACCGTCGAGAGCTCCTCGCAGCGCGTGCCGCTGCGCGTCACCGGTGCGCTTGACGGCGTCAAGGCGGTGGCCGAAACGCCGGTCGAGAGCAACGGGCGTGTGTTCCGGCTCGGCGATATCGCGACCGTCAGCCACGGCTATGTCGATCCGCCGACCTTCAAGGTCCGCCAGGAAGGCAAGCCCGCGCTCGGCATCGGCGTCGTTACCGCGAAGGGCGCCAACATCCTCGAGCTCGGCAAGGAAGTCCAGCAGGCGACCGCCGAGTTCCTGAAGGCGGTGCCGCAGGGCATCGATATCAAGCAGATCGCCGACCAGCCCAAGGTGGTCGAGCATGCCGTCGGCGAGTTCGTGCACTCCTTCGTCGAGGCGCTCGCGATCGTGCTGTTCGTCTCGTTCGTCGCGCTCGGCTGGCGCACCGGCATCGTCGTGGCGCTGTCGGTGCCGCTGGTGCTCGGCATCGTCTTCATCGTGATGAACGCGATGTCGCTCGATCTGCACCGCATCACGCTCGGCGCGCTGATCATCGCGCTCGGCCTTCTGGTCGACGACGCCATCATCGCGGTCGAGATGATGGTGGTGAAGATGGAACAGGGCTGGGACCGCATGAAGGCGGCGTCCTTTGCCTGGGAATCTACTGCGTTTCCGATGCTCACGGGGACGCTGGTCACAGCCGCTGGCTTCCTCCCCATCGGCTTTGCCAATTCGGCGGTCGGCGAATATGCCGGCGGCATCTTCTGGATCGTGGCGATCTCGCTGGTCGCCTCCTGGTTCGTCGCGGTGATCTTCACGCCCTATATCGGCGTCAAGCTGCTGCCCAACATCAAGCTGCACCAGAACCACGATCCGCACGCGATCTACGAGACCCGGATGTACCGCGGCCTGCGTCGCGTCGTGCAGTGGTGCGTCGATCACCGCATCAAGGTGGTGGCGGCGACCGTCGGCGTCTTCGTCGCCTCGATCATAGGCTTCGGCCATGTCCAGCAGCAGTTCTTCCCGCTGTCGGAGCGGCCCGAGCTGTTCCTGCAGCTCCGTCTGCCCGAAGGCACGGCCTTCAACGTCACCGAGAAGGCGGTGAAGAAGGCCGAAACGCTGCTGAAGGGCGATGAGGACATTGCGACCTACACGGCCTATGTCGGGCAGGGCTCGCCGCGCTTCTGGCTCGGCCTCAACCCGCAGCTGCCGAACGAGGCGTTCGCCGAGATCGTGATCCTCGCCAAGAACGTCGATGCGCGCGAGCGCGTCAAGGCGAAGATCGAGCAGGCCGCCGCCGACGGCGCGCTGAACGAGGCGCGGGTCCGGGTCGACCGCTTCAATTTCGGCCCGCCGGTCGGCTTCCCGGTCCAGTTCCGCGTGATCGGGCCCGACGCCAACAAGGTGCGCGACATCGCCTACCAGGTCCGCGACGTGATGCGCCAGAACAAGAGCGTCAAGGACGTCCAGCTCGACTGGAACGAGCAGTCGCCCTATTTGAAGCTCGCCGTCGACCAGGACCGGGCGCGCGCGCTCGGCCTGACCCCGCAGGACGTCTCGCAGGCGCTGGCGATGCTGATCTCGGGCGCGCCGGTCACCACGATCCGCGACGGCATCGAGAAGGTCGGCGTGGTCGCCCGCGCGGTGCAGTCCGAACGGCTCGATCTCGGCCGCGTCGGCGATCTCACCATCACCACGCGCAACGGCGTCGCCGTGCCGCTGCAGCAGATCGCCAAGATCGAATATGCGCATGAGGAGCCGATCCTGTGGCGGCGCAACCGCGACATGGCGATCACCGTGCGCTCCGACGTCGTCGACGGCGTTCAGGCGCCCGACGTCACCAACCAGATCGCGCCGAAGCTGAAGGACATCCAGGCCCATCTCGAGCCGGCCTACCGGATCGAGCCGGGTGGCGCGTTCGAGGAATCGGCCAAGGGCAATGCGTCGATCTTCATCCTCTTCCCGGTGATGGTGATGGTGATGCTGACGCTCCTGATGATCCAGTTGCAGAGCTTCTCGCGCCTGTTCCTGGTGTTCCTGACCGCGCCGCTCGGCATCGTCGGCGCCTCGCTCGGGTTGAACGTCGCCAACCAGCCGTTCGGCTTCGTGGCGCTGCTCGGCCTGATCGCGCTCGCCGGCATGATCATGCGCAACGCGGTGATCCTGGTCGATCAGATCGAGAGCGACGTGGCGTCCGGCCTGACCCGGCGCGAGGCGATCATCGAGGCCACCGTCCGGCGCGCCCGGCCGGTGGTGCTGACCGCGCTCGCCGCCATCCTCGCCATGATCCCGCTGTCGCGCTCGGCGTTCTGGGGCCCGATGGCGATCACCATCATGGGCGGTTTGTTTGTTGCGACTTTCCTGACCTTGCTGTATCTGCCGGGCCTTTACGCCCTCTGGTTCCGCAAGACCCTCGAGGAGAGCGGCCCCGAGCAAACCAATACTGCGCCGCAGCATGCGGGTAAGGGAGAACTCGCATTTCCGCTTGCTGAGGCGGCCGAATAATTGAAGATTGAGCAGGCCAACATGACACTGATCTCGGAACATAGCGAAACCGACACCCGCGAGCGGATTCTCGTGGTGGCGGAGCGCTTGTTCCGGCAGATCGGCTACCAGAAGACCACGGTCGCCGACATCGCCAAAGAGCTGCGGATGAGCCCCGCCAACGTGTACCGCTTCTTCGATTCGAAGAAGTCGATCCACGAGGGCGTGGCGCGCGGCCTGATGGGCGAGGTCGAGATCGAGGCCCAGCGGATCGCGCGATCGGAAGGGCCGGCTGCGACGCGCCTGCGGCAGATGATGACGACCATCAATCGGATGAACACCGAGCGCTATGTCGGCGATTCCAAGCTGCACGAGATGGTCGAGGTCGCGATGCAGGAGGACTGGGAGGTCTGCGTCGCCCATATGGAGCTGATCGGCAACACCATCGGTGAGGTGATTGCGCAAGGCGTGGCCACGGGGGAATTCGAGGTCGGTGATCTGGAGGTCGCCGCGCTGTGCGCCTGCACGGCGATGATGCGGTTCTTCCACCCGCAGATGATCGCGCAATGCGCCACCAAGCCGGGCCCGACCATCGACCAGATGATCGATTTCGTGATCGCCGGCCTGTCGCCGCGTGCCCGCGCCAACTGAGCGCCAGGGCTGACGTTTTCGTCAGTTGACTCTCCCGTCATTGCGAGCCAAGCGACGTTGTAGCCCGGATGGAGCGCAGCGTAATCCGGGTAATTGATCCGCTTGCGAGATCGTCCCGGATTGCGCTGCGCTCCATCCGGGCTACCGAAGGGGCTGTGCCGTGACCGAGAAAGACCTGCATTTCTACGAGCCGAAGAACGGCCACGGCCTGAAGCACGACCCGTTCAACGCCATCGTGGCGCCGCGGCCGATCGGCTGGATCGCCTCGCGCGACAAGACCGGTAACGTCAACCTCGCGCCCTACAGCTTCTTCAACGCCTTCTGCTACGTGCCGCCGATCATCGGCTTCTCCTCCACCAACTGGAAGGACAGCGTCGCCAACATCCAGGATACCGGCGAGTTCGTCTGGAATCTGGCGACGATGGATCTGGCCAAGCACATGAACGCGACCGCGGCGCATGTCGCGCGCGACGTCGACGAGTTCAAGCTCGCAGGGTTGACGCCGGTCGCCGGCAAGCTCGTCAACGTGCCGCGGGTGGCCGAAAGCCCGGTGTCGTTCGAATGCAAGGTGAGCCAGATCGTCCAGCTCCAGGGCGCCGACGGCAAGAAGGCTGAGGCCTGGCTGACGCTCGGCGAGGTCGTCGCCGTCCACATCGATAAATCTTTCATCAAGGACGGCGTCTACCAGACGGGATTGGCGCATCCGATCGTCCGCGCCGGCCGGCGTGGCGATTATTTCGAGATCAAGCCGGAAAACATGTTCGAGATGATCCGGCCGGACTGAGCCTGTCTACGTAGCCGACAATTGCGAGCCAACCGACGTTTGCCTCACAAATCGCGCAACACACTCAGTGTCGTCCCTGCGAAAGCAGGGACCTATAACCACGAATGTTCATTGTTGCATGATGCTGGAACGACGAGCCCATTCACAACGCACGCCGCGGCGTATGGGTCCCTGCGTTCGCAGGGACGACAGTTGTGAGTGTGGTGCGACGTGTGCATCAAGCGAACGAGGAGGGCTTATGGCGAGTCCAGCGCTTTGCCTTCTCGCCCCGCAATGACGGAAGCTGAAACCACAACAATGTGAAATTTCCGCGCGCGAGGATGAAAAACCGTCACTCGCAACCTCGGAGCGAGCAGTCTAACCTCCCGTGAGCCAGGCCGGATCAACGGCCGGCCAACAGTGTGGGAGGATGCGATGACACGCCATCGGCGGAGCGATCAAAAAGAACCGCGGCGCGATCCGAACATTTCACGACGAACGCTTGTTCAGGGATTGGCGGTGGGAGCGGCCGCTGCCGCAACCGGCGTCAGCAGTGTGCTGGCCCAGAACGCGCCGGCGCCGGTCGGGCCGCCGACGACGATCACGAGCCCGCCGCGCGATTTCAGTCCGCGCGGTGCGCCGACGACCTATTTCTGGGACCCTGACATCATCGCAGTCGATCCCTCCTTCGATGACCTTGCCCAGCCCAACACCTCGATCAAGCGCCTCCATACCGGCCTGTTGTGGGCGGAAGGCCCGGCCTGGAGCGCGCAGGGCCGCTATCTCCTCTGGAGCGACATTCCGAACAACCGGCAGATGCGCTGGTCGGAGGACGACGGCCATGTCAGCGTGTTCCGCATGCCGTCGAACTACTCGAACGGCAATTCGTTCGACTTCCAGGGCCGCCAGCTGTCCTGCGAACATCTCACCCGCCGCGTGACGCGCTACGAGAATGACGGCACCGCGACGGTGCTTGCCGATAACTATCAAGGCAAGCGGCTGAACTCCCCGAACGACGTCGTCGCGCATCCCGACGGCAGCTACTGGTTCACCGATCCGCCCTATGGCGGCCAGCTCTATGAGGGCGAGCCGGACGCCGCGGGCGGTCCGAGCAATTCGGCCGGCAAGCTCAATCCGCGGATCGGCCAGCCGGCGGGCTTCGTGCCGGCCAAGCGCGAGCTGCCGACCAATTGCTATCGCATCGATCCCTCCGGCCGCGTCGATCTGGTGGTGAGCGAGGACCAGGTGCCCGATCCGAACGGTCTCTGCTTCTCGCCCGATTACAAGAAGCTCTACGTGGTCTCGACCGGCAAGGGACCGGGCGATACCGGCGCCGGCGGCAAGGGTGACGTGTTCGTGTTCGATGTCGGCGCCGACAACAAGCTCTCGAACGGCAAGCGGTTCAGCGATTTCACGATCGACGGTGTGAAGTGCGGACCGGACGGCATCCGCTGCGACGTCAACGGCAATGTCTGGTGCTCGAGCAATGCCGGCCGCGCGGTCGGTTACAACGGCGTGACGGTGTGGTCGCCGGAAGGCAAGCTGCTCGGCCGCATCCGGCTGCCCGAGGTCTGCGGCAACATCACCTTCGGCGGCCCCAAGCGCAACCGCCTGTTCATGGCCGCAAGCCAGTCGCTCTACGCGGTCTATACCGCGACCCAGGGCGCCGGGCCGGCGTGATCTGACTACACCTCTCCCCAGCGGGGAGAGGTCGATTTGCGCAGCAAATCGGGTGAGGGGCGCCGCTCCAACGTGAGACCGCAACCCCTCACCCGGCGCTGCGCGCCGACCTCTGCCAAGGGAGCGGTGAATTCGCCATCCCCCGCTACCTGATTGTCGCACCTCAGCTTTCGGAACGGAACGCGCGGCCTGCCGTTAACAAACGGCGGCCCGGCCGCGTCAATTTCGCTTTATTTGAACAGCGAAGTGTTCACCGGGGACCGGCACTTTCCGATAATATTAGCCACCCGCGCCGATCCATGAGGACCCCACCATGAGCTTCCGCCGCGA
The DNA here is from genome assembly GCF_001982635.1 of Bradyrhizobium mercantei. Taxonomy (GTDB): domain Bacteria; phylum Pseudomonadota; class Alphaproteobacteria; order Rhizobiales; family Xanthobacteraceae; genus Bradyrhizobium; species Bradyrhizobium mercantei. The sequence continues at coordinate 251,435 of NZ_MKFI01000010.1, forward strand.
CTATGTGACAAAACCGATCTTCTCCTGGGCGCGTGGCGTGCTGCCGACCATGTCGGACACCGAGCGCGAGGCGCTGGAAGCCGGCGACGTCTGGTGGGACGCCGATCTCTTCACCGGCAATCCGGACTGGTCGAAACTGCTGGCGTTCGCGCCGGCCAGATTGACCGACCAGGAGAGCGCCTTCCTGCACGGTCCGGTCGACGAGCTCTGTACGATGCTCGACGAGTGGAAGATCAACTGGGAATGGCGCGATCTGCCGCCGGAGGTGTGGGCCTTCATCAAGGCCAAGAAATTCTTCGGCATGATCATTCCCAAGGAGTTCGGCGGGCTCGGCTTCTCGCCCTACGCGCATTCCGAAGTGGTGCGCAAGATCTCCTCGCGCTCGCTGACCGCGGCCGTCACCGTGATGGTGCCGAACTCGCTCGGGCCGGGCGAACTCCTGATGCGCTTCGGCACCAAGGAGCAGCAGGACAGATGGCTGCCGCGTCTCGCCTCCGGCCAGGACATTCCCTGCTTCGGCCTGACCAGCCCGGAGGCCGGCTCGGATGCCGCCTCGATGATCGACACCGGCATCATCTGCAAGGGCAATTTCGAAGGCCGCGAGGTGCTCGGGCTCAAACTCAATTGGCACAAGCGCTACATCACGCTCGGTCCGGTCGCGACGCTGCTTGGGCTCGCGTTCAAGGCCTATGATCCCGATCACCTCGTCGGTAACGAGGAAGAGCTCGGCATCACGGTCGCGCTGATCCCGACCCATCTGCCCGGCGTCTCGATCGGCCACCGCCATCTGCCGGCGATGCAGGTGTTCCAGAACGGCCCGAACTGGGGCAAGGACGTCTTCATCCCGCTCGACTACATCATCGGCGGTGAGGCACGGCTCGGTCAGGGCTGGAAGATGCTGATGACGGCGCTCGCCGCCGGCCGCGGCATCTCGCTGCCGTCGCTGTCGGCCGCCGGCGCCGCCTATGCCGCGCGCACCACCGGCGCCTATGCCCGCATCCGCGAGCAGTTCGGCATTTCCATTTCCAAATTCGAGGGCATCGAGGAGCCGCTCGCGCGGATCGCCGGCACGGCCTATCTGCTCGATGCTGCGCGGCGGCTGACTTGTGCTGCGCTGAACGAGGGGCATCATCCCGCGGTGATCTCTGGCATTATGAAGCTGCACGCCACCGAGCGGATGCGGATCGCGATCGACGACGCGATGGACATCCATGGCGGCAAGGCTGTCATCGACGGGCCGCAGAACTATCTCGGCGGGCTCTACCGCTCGGTGCCGGTCGGCATCACGGTCGAGGGCGCCAATATTCTCACCCGCAACCTGATCGTGTTCGGGCAGGGCGCGATCCGCGCGCATCCCTATCTTTTGCAGGAGATGAACGCGCTCAGCGAGACCGATCGCGACAAGGGCCTCGCCGCGTTCGACACCGCGTTCTGGAAGCATGTCGGCCACAGCTTTGCGACCATGTTCCGCGCCTGGGGCCGTAGCTGGAGCTTCGGCCTGTTCGCGCCGGCGCCGGATGCCGGCGATGCGACGGAGTTCTATCGGCAGCTCTCGCGCTATTCGTCGGCGTTCGCGCTGTGCGCCGACATGGCGCTGCTGACGCTCGGCGGCGCGTTGAAGCGCAAGGAGATGCTCTCCGCGCGCTTCGGCGACATCCTCTCCGAACTCTATCTGCTCTCCGCCGCGCTGAAGCGCTGGCAGGACGAGGGCCGGCAGAAGGAGGATCTTCCCGCGCTCGAATGGTGCATGGCATCGGGCTTCAAGACCATCGAGAACCGCTTTGCGGAGATCCTCGCCAATCTGCCGAACCGCCCGGTGGCGTGGCTGCTCAAATTCCTGATCCAGCCGTTCGGCGCCCGCATCACCGGCCCGTCGGACCGCGTCGTCCATCTCTGCGCACAGCTCGTGCTGTCGCCCTCAGTGGCGCGCGACCGCCTGACGCCGGATCTCGCCTTTGTCGAGGACGACGGCGGCATCGCGCGGCTGGAAAAGGCCTTCCGTCTCGTGGTTGCGGCCGAGGACGCCGCCAAGCAGCTGCGCGCTGCGCGCCTCCATGACTGGAAGGAAGCGGTCAAGAAGGGCGTCATCACCCAGGATGACGGCGAGAAGCTCGCCGCCGCGCATGAAGCCGTCACAAAAGTTATCGAGGTCGATGATTTTGCGCCCGAGGCGCTGTCCCCGATTTACAAGAAATCCGCCGACGTGCATCAGTTCTTCCAGGAGCTTGGTGAGCAGAGGGCGGCGAGCTGATGGCGCGACCAGTCTTTATCGTCGACGGCGGCCGGACGCCGTTCCTGAAGGCGCGCTCCGGTCCCGGCCCGTTCACTCCCGTCGATCTCGCCGTGCAGTGCGGCCGGCCGCTGCTGGCGCGGCAACCCTTCGCGCCCACCGCCTTCGACCAGGTCATTCTCGGCTGCGTCAACGTGATCGCCGACGAGATGAACCCGGCGCGGGTCGCGGCGCTCCGGCTCGGCATGGGCGAGCAGATGGTCGCCTTCACGGTGCAGATCAATTGCGGCTCCGGCATGCAGTCGATCGACACCGGCTACCGCTATATCCGCGAGGGCATCTCCGATTTGATCCTCGCCGGCGGCGCCGAGGCGTTGAGCCACGCGCCGCTGGTCTGGCCCAATTCCGGCGTGCGCTGGTTTGCCGGCTTTGCCGGCGCCAAGGGGATAGGCGCCAAGATCGCGGCGGCGCTGAAGGTGAAGCCGAGCTACTTCAAGCCGATCATCGGGCTAGAGCGCGGACTGACCGACCCGATCACCGAGCTCAACATGGGACAGACCGCCGAGAAGGTCGGCCATCTCTTCGGCATCACCCGCGCGCAGTCCGACGCCTACGCCGCCGAGAGCCATCAGCGGCTGGCCAACGCGCAGAAGCAGGGTTTCCTCAAGGGCGAGGTCGAGACCGCGTTCTCCCGCGACGGCAAGTTCTACGACCATGACGACGGCGTCCGCCCGGACTCGACATCGGAGACGCTGGCGAAATTGAAGCCGGTGTTCGAGCGTCCCTGGGGCCAGGTCACCGCCGGTAATTCCTCGCAGATCACCGACGGCGCCTCCTGGGTGATCCTGGCGTCCGAGAAGGCGGTCGCCAAGCACGGGCTGACGCCGAAGGCCGTCATCCTCGACAGCCAGTGGTCGGCGCTCGATCCCTCGATCATGGGGCTCGGTCCGGTGCTGTCGGCAAGCGCGCTGCTCAAGCGCAACAGCCTGACATTGCAGGACGTCGAGACCTGGGAGCTGAACGAGGCCTTCGCCACGCAGGTGCTGGGCTGCCTCGCGGCGTGGAACGACGAGAAATTCTGCCGCGAGATTCTCGGGCTCGATGGCGCGGCGGGCGAGATCGACCGCGCCAGGTTGAACGTCGATGGCGGTGCGATCAGCCTCGGCCATCCCGTCGGCACCAGCGGCAACCGCATCGTGCTGCATCTGGTCAATGCGATGAAGCGGCTCGGCACCAGGCGCGGCGTCGCCACCGAATGCATCGGTGGCGGGCAGGGCGGCGCGATGTTGATAGAGACGGTGTGATCATGGATTCACGGATCATGGACCTTCTCGCCGACCGCGTGCTCGAACTCGGGCCGACCCCGGCCACCGAGAGTCCCTACAAGAATTTCAAGCTGACGCGTGACGAGGACGGCATTGCCTGGCTGCTGTTCGATCGCGCCGGCGCCAGCGCCAACACGCTGTCCGCCGATCTGCTGGAAGAGCTCGACGCCATCGTCACGGCGCTGGAGAACCAGCGGCCGACCGGCCTCGTGGTCCGCTCCGCGAAGAAAAGCGGCTTCATCGCCGGCGCCGACGTCAATGAATTCCGCGGCGTCAGCGATGCCGGCGCGGTCGAGGCCCAGATCGGCCGGGCGCATGCGGTGATCGATCGGATTGAGGCGCTGCGCGTGCCGTCGGTCGCCGTCATCCACGGCTTCTGCCTCGGCGGCGGCCTCGAAGTCGCGCTCGCCTGCCAGATGCGGATCGCGATCGACGATGCCCGTTTCGGCTTCCCCGAGGTGATGCTCGGCCTGCATCCGGGCCTCGGCGGCACCGTGCGCTTCACCGAGCTGGTCAACCCGATGCAGGCGATGACCCTGATGCTGACCGGCAAGACGATCGACGCGCGCCGCGCCAAGTCGCTCGGCCTGGTCGATGCCGTGACGCAGGAGCGCCACGTCCGCAATGCGGTCAAGGACGCGGTGTTCGGCCGGCTGAAGCGCGCCAGGCCCGGCATGCTCAACTCGCTGCTCAATTCGGGGCCGGTCAGGGGCTTGCTCGCCTCGCGGATGCGCAGTGAGGCCGAGAAGGCCGCGCCGCGCAAGCATTATCCGGCGCCCTATGCGCTGATCGATCTCTGGGAGAAGCACGCCGGCAACCGCTCAGCGATGCTGAATGCGGAGAAGGCCTCGTTCGCCAATCTGATGGTGACGCCGACGGCGCAGAATTTGATCCGCGTGTTCTTCCTGCGCGAGCAGATGAAGAAGGTGGCAGGCAGCGGCAACAAGGTTGCGCACGTCCACGTCATCGGCGCCGGCGCGATGGGCGGCGATATCGCGGCCTGGTGCGCCAACCAGGACATGCGCGTGACCCTGGCCGATATGAAGGCCGAGCCGATTGCGGGCGCCATGAAGCGCGCGTCCGAGCTGTTCGGCAAGATCATGCGCAAGAAGATCGACCAGCGCGACGCGCTCGACCGGCTGATCCCCGACATGGACGGCGAGGGCGTCCGCAACGCCGATCTCATCATCGAGGCGGTGCCGGAAAAGCTCGAGCTGAAGCAGAAGATTTATGCCGGCCTCGAGCCGAAGATGAAGCCGGGCGCGATCCTGGCCACCAACACCTCGAGCATCCCGCTGCAGGATCTGCGCGCCACGCTCGCAACGCCGGAGCGGCTGCTCGGCCTGCACTTCTTCAATCCGGTGTCGCGGCTGCAGCTCGTCGAGGTCGTCAGCCATGACTGCGCCGATGCCGGTCTGCTCAAGCAGGCGCTCGCCTTTGTCGGCGCCATCGACCGCCTGCCGCTGCCGGTGAAGAGCTCGCCGGGCTTCCTCGTCAACCGCGCGCTGACGCCCTACATGCTGGAAGCGATGATGATGCTGGACGAGAAGACCGACCAGCGGCTGATCGATGCGGCGGCGATCGAGTTCGGCATGCCGATGGGCCCGATCGAGCTCGCCGACCAGGTCGGGCTCGATATCTGTCTCGATGTCGGCGACATGCTGCGTTCGAAGTTCGGTGACACGCTGCCACCAACGCCTGCGTGGTTGCGCGAGAAAGTTGCCAAGGGCGAGCTCGGCCGCAAGACCGGCAAGGGCTTCTACACCTGGAAGGACGGCAAGGCGGAGAAGACGCCGCTGCCGGAGGCCGGCCCGAAGGTGAGCGACGAGATGATCGACCGCCTGGTGCTGCCGATCTCGAATGTCTGCGTCGCCGCCTTGCGCGAGGGCATAGTCGACGACCCCGACATGGTCGACGGCGCGATGATCTTCGGCACCGGCTATGCCCCGTTCCGCGGCGGCCCGCTCAATTATGCGCGCAGCCGCGGCGTCGATAACATCGTGTCGACCATGCAATCGCTGATGCGCAAGTTCGGCGGACGATTTGCCCCGGATACCGGCTGGGAGGGCTTCAAGTGACCGACAGCGAGACCCAAGCGCCTGAAGCCCATGTTCACGCGCCGCCGATCAGCGGCAACGAGCCGCAGGGCGATCTCTGCATCCGCACGCTGGCGATGCCCGCCGACACCAACGCCAATGGCGATATCTTCGGCGGCTGGCTGCTCAGCCAGATGGATCTCGGCGGCGGCGTGTTCGCGGGCAAGGTCGCGAAGTCGCGCACCGTGACGGTCGCGATCGATGCGATGAACTTCCGCAAGGCGGTCTATGTCGGCGATCTCGTCTCGGTGCACGCCAATCTCGTGCGCGTCGGCCGCACCTCGATCACCGTGCATCTCGAAGCCTGGGTGCTGCGCCGCCGCGAGCAGCAGTCGATCCTCGTCACCGACGGCAATTTCACCTACGTCTCGATCGACGAGCAGGGGCATCCGCAACCGATCCAGCGCGACGGTGCGACGATTTCGACCTGACACGAGAAGGTGATTCGATGCGCGGGCAAACGCGTCGAAACTGAGACCGCATCGCGGCCTGACTGCAAAAACGGCGCTTCGCTTCGCAAATAAATCGAGGAACAAACGGTCAGGCATCCCGTTATCGGCCCGGAATAAATCGAGGCCGATAATGTCAGACTGCTACGTCATCGAAGTGAGTTCACAGACCGCGGGTATCGTGGTGCGCGATACCAAAGGTTACGAGTTCTTTGCTGCTTCGCACCGCTTCCACGCTCTCGAAGGTCACATCTTCCGCAACGCGCGCGAGGCCGAACGCGCGGCGCGACGCCTTGTCACCGGCCAGGATCTGCAACTGGCCTCCTGACGGGGAGGCCGCGGCGCACCGTTTGCGTGCGCCGCAATAGTCTGTATTGATGCATCCGGACTCACGGACTGTTTTTCGGATGTCGCAGACACAGAACAAGGCGCTGCTGTTCGATATCGACGGCACGCTCGCCGACACCGATCCGCTGCATCTGGCAGCGTTCAACCGGGTGCTCGGCCCTCATGGACACGCGTTCGATCACGCACGCTTCGGCAAGGAGCTGCAAGGCTTCTCCAACGCGTCGATCGGCGAGCGCTTCCTCGCGCACGAGCCGGCCGAACGCCGCGCCAGCATCCTCAGCGAGAAGGAGCGGGTCTTTCGCGAATTGGTCTCTGGCCAGATCGTGCCGGTGCCGGGATTGATGGCGCTGCTCGACCGCGCCGATCGCGCCGGTGTGCCGATGGTGGCGGTGACCAACGCGCCGCGTGCGAATGCCGAACTGCTGCTGTCGGGACTGGGCATCGCGCACCGTTTCAAGGCGATTGTGATCGGCGATGAACTGGCGCACGGCAAGCCGCATCCCTTGCCCTATCTCGAGGGGCTGCGCCTCGCGGGCGCGTCGGCATCCGCTTCGCTGGCGTTCGAGGATTCGCGTTCCGGCATCCAGTCCGCGACGGCGGCCGGCATCGCGACGATCGGGATGCGAACCGGGCTCAGCCATGCCGATCTGGTCGCGGCCGGCGCAGTCGCCAGCGCCCGGGCGTTCGACGATCCGGAATTGATCCGCCTGGTTGCCTCGGCCATGTCCTGGTAAGAATTTGGCGCGGTGAGCGTACGGCGCAGTGGGGACTTGTGCCGGACTGCTCGGCCCCGACAATGCTGCAACGCAGTTAACCCCGGCAATGCTTGCTCGTTGACCTCCGTACCGAACGGTCGCACCATGGGCGACTCGCCGTTTCAAGGGGGCCGCCGTGGCCGGACTCTCCCATCGCCAGACTGAAATCCTCAACATCGCACGCGCATTCGGCCGGGTCATGGTCGAGGACCTTGCCAAGCGCTTCGAGGTGTCGGCGCAGACCATCCGCAAGGACCTCAACGATCTCTGCGACGAGCGGTCGCTGACCCGCATCCATGGCGGCGCGATCATCGCCTCGGGTGTCGAGAACCTCGCCTATGAGGCCCGCCGCTTCGTCGCCGCCGAGGAGAAGAAGGCGATCGGCGCCGCGGCGGCCGCCCGGATACCGAACGGCTGCTCGCTGTTCATCAATATCGGTACCACCACGGAAGAGGTCGCGAGCGCGCTGACCTCGCACGAGGATCTCCTCGTCATCACCAACAACCTCAACGTCGCGATGCTGCTGTATCGTCATCCGCGCATCGAGGTCGTGGTCGCCGGCGGCACGGTGCGGCGCGCCGATGGTGCCGTGGTCGGCTCGACCGCGACGCAGCTGATCGGCCAGTTCAAGGTCGATTACGCCATCATCGGCGCATCCGCGATCGACGAGGAGGGCGCGCTGCTCGACTTCGACTATCGCGAGGTGCAGGTGGCGCAGGCGATCATCGCCAATGCGCGCAACGTCATGCTGGTGTCGGATGCGACAAAACTCCGCCGCAGCGCGCCGGTGCGCATCGCCCATATGAGCCAGATCCAGACCTTCGTCACCGATTCGCCCTTGCCCGCAGGCCTCGCCAATATCTGTCACAGCAGAGGGATCGAAGTGGTGGTGGCGATGGACAAGCCGGCCGTCGATATCGACGACAGCGCAGACGCGGCACCGGCGACGCTGCGCAGCGCTTAGCGCTTCAATCCTACGCGCCTTCGCAACAACTGAGATGTCATCGCCCGGCTCGACCGGGCGATCCAGTATTCCAGAGACGTCAGTGCTCCAGCTGAGATGCCGCGGCGTACTGGATGCCCCGCTTAAAGCGAGGGCTTTGCGAAAGTCGATCGCATCGGCGGGAGCTTGGGGGTATTGGTGTGGGTCGGTTGGGTGGCTCGGGTTGGTGAGCCATGATGGCTGGTTTGGTTAGACGACGTGGAGTGGCGTCCTCGCCCATCGCTGGAGATTGATCGCGATCGCTGCGAGTTGGAAGGCTGCCGCATTGCGCGTCAGGCCCCGATAGCGGGCGCGCGCGAGGCCATAGACGCGCTTGAGCAATGCAAACAACGGCTCGATCGGGGCGCGTCGATGC
>NZ_MKFI01000011.1 GCF_001982635.1 Bradyrhizobium mercantei
GCCCGGCCTGCGCCGTGCGGTGTTGGAACGTCTTGGCCGCGGCTGGTCGCCCGAGCAGGTCGCCGGCCGGCTGGCTCGCGAGCACGGCCGCAGGGTGATCTCCTATGAGAGCATCTACCGCTTCATCTACGCCCAGCTCATCCGCACCTCGGACTTCAGCTGGCGGCGCTATCTGCCGCGCGGCAAGAGCAGGCGCGGTCGCCGCGGCAAGCGGGGCGGCAGTCCCGCAAGCTTCATTGAGGGCCGTGTTTCGCTGGATCAGCGTCCCATCGAGGTCGCCGATCGCAAGACCCCGGGGGCATTGGGAGGCCGACCTCATGATGTTCTCCAAATACGGTCAGCAGATCCTGGCCGTGCATGAGCGCACCTCCCGCCTGTTGCTCGGCGTCCCCCTCGCAAGCAAGCTCGCCTCCGGCGTCGCGCACCATCTCGTGCGCCTGTTCGAGGTGCTGCCAGAGCCGATCCGCCAGACCGTTACCTTCGACAACGGCACCGAGTTCGCATCTCACCTTTCCCTGCAAAGCCTCTTGATCAAGACGTTCTTCTGCGATCCCCACGCCCCCTGGCAAAAAGGCGGCATCGAGAACGCCATCGGCCGCATGCGCCGCTTCATCCCGCGCAAGACCGACCTCGAGAAGCTGCCGACCCGCCGCCTCCGCAAGTCCATCGCCGCCTACAACAACACCCCGCGCAAATGCCTTGACTTCAGGACCCCCGCAGAGGTCTTTGCTGCTCACGTGTTGCACTTCGAGTGTGAATCCACCTCCCTGCTTTCGCAGGGACGACACTGAATATGGGGCGTTAGCGATCCGCCCGCCCAATCACATCCATCAGCTCGACGATCTTGCGCCGCTGGTCGGCTTTGTCGCCGGACGAGATCGCATGCTCGACGCAATGCGCCACATGATCGCGCAGCACCTCTTCCTCGACGCGGCGTAGCGCCGCGCGCGCCGCGGCGATCTGCGTCACCACGTCGATGCAATAGCGGTCGTCCTCGACCATGGCGGCCAACCCGCGGATCTGACCCTCGATCCGTTTGAGCCGTTTTAAGCAGGATGTCTTGACCTCGTCTCTCATAAGTCTCATATACCCCCCTAGGGTATATAAATCAAGAGGCCGGAATCGCGGCCGGGAAGAGCTTCGTGGCACACGCAACGCACGACCATCCGCACGCGGATCATCACCATCACGGCGCGGCCGCGCATTCCTGCTGTGGCGGCAAGCATGATCACGACACGACGCCGGCTGAAGCGGCGTTCGCGATCGATCCGGTCTGCGGCATGAAGGTCAATCCGGCGACCGCCAAGCACCGCTTCGCCTACAAGGGCGAGGAGTATTTGTTCTGCAGCGGCCGCTGCCGCGAGCGCTTCGAGGCCGAGCCCGAGAAGTATCTCAAGCCGCGCGAGGCGGAGCCGCCGGCGCCTGCCGGCACGATCTACACCTGCCCGATGCACCCCGAGGTGCGCCAGGTCGGTCCCGGCTCTTGCCCGATCTGCGGCATGGCGCTGGAGCCCGAGCAGGTCTCGCTCGACGATGGACCCGACCCAGAGCTGATCGACATGACCAGGCGGTTCTGGATCGGTCTCGCGCTGACGTTACCAGTGTTCGTGCTCGAGATGGGCAGCCATCTCGGGCTGATGCATCTGGTGCCGCAGTCCACCTCGAACTGGATCTCGTTCGTGCTGGCGACGCCGGTGGTGCTGTGGGCCGGCGCGCCGTTCTTCGTGCGCGGCTGGCAGTCGCTGGTCACGCGTAACCTCAACATGTTCACGCTGATCGCGATGGGCACCGGCGTTGCCTATGTCTACAGCGTAATCGCCACGCTGGCGCCGCAACTGTTCCCGCCGGCGTTCCGCGACATGCATGGCGCGGTTGCGGTGTATTTCGAGGCGGCGGCCGTGATCACGGTGCTGGTGCTGCTCGGCCAGGTGCTGGAATTGCGCGCTCGCGCGCAGACCTCGGGCGCGATCCGCGCGCTGCTCGGCCTTGCGCCCAAGACCGCGCGGCGCATCACCGACCTTGGCGACGAGGATATCGACATCGACGCGATCAAGGTCGGCGATCGCCTGCGCGTGCGCCCCGGCGAGAAGGTGCCGGTCGACGGCATCGTCATCGAGGGCAACGCTGTGATCGACGAGTCCATGGTGACTGGTGAAGCGATGCCGGTGACGAAAGCTGAGGGCGCCAGCGTGATCGGCGGCACCGTCAACCAGAGCGGCGGCCTCGTGATGCGCGCCGAAAAGATCGGCCGCGACACCATGCTGTCGCGGATCGTCGACATGGTGGCGAAGGCGCAGCGCTCGCGCGCGCCGATCCAGCGGCTCGCCGATCGCGTCGCGGGCTGGTTCGTGCCCGCGGTGATCGCGGCCGCCGTGCTCGCCTTCATCGCATGGACAATGTTCGGCCCTGAACCGCGCCTGACCTTTGCATTGGTCGCAGCCGTCACCGTGCTGATCATCGCCTGCCCCTGTGCGCTGGGACTGGCGACGCCGATGTCGATCATGGTCGGTGTCGGCCGCGGCGCGCATTCCGGCATCCTGATCCGCGACGCACAGGCGCTGGAGCGGATGGAAGCAATCGATACGCTGGTCATCGACAAGACCGGAACGCTCACCGAAGGCAAGCCGAAGGTCGTGCGCATCATTGCCGCCGAAGGCTTTGACGAGAACGGCGTGCTGCGCCTTGCCGCCAGTGTCGAGCAGGGCAGCGAGCATCCGCTGGCGCACGCGATCATCGCCTCTGCCAGGGAGCGCCAGCTCGCATCATCAGCCGTCAGCAATTTTACCTCGCCCTCCGGCAAGGGCGCGACAGGCACCGTCGAAGGCAAGCAGGTTGCACTCGGCAATTCGGTGCTGATGGCCGAGCAGAGCATTGCGACGGCCGCGCTGGACCAGGCCGCCGAGACCGCGCGGCGGGACGGCGCCACGGCGATCTATATCGCGGTTGATGGCCGCATCGCCGGCGTGATTGCGATCGCCGATCCGGTCAAACCTTCGGCGGCGAGTGCGTTGCAGGCGTTGCGCGGCGAAGCCCTGCGCATCGTGATGCTGACCGGCGACAATGAGACCACCGCGCGCGCGGTGGCGAAGACGCTTGGCATCGACGAGGTCGAGGCCGGCGTGCTGCCGGAGCGCAAGAGCGAGGTGGTGCAGCGGCTGCGCGGCGAGGGCCGCATCGTCGCGATGGCCGGCGATGGCGTCAACGACGCGCCGGCGCTCGCCGCCGCCGATGTCGGCATCGCGATGGGCGGCGGCACCGACGTCGCGATCGAGAGCGCCGGGATCACGCTGCTCACCGGCGACCTGATGGGTCTCGTTCGCGCACGGCGATTGTCGGTCGCGACGATGCGCAACATCCGCCAGAACCTGGCGTTCGCCTTCGTCTACAACGCCGCCGGCGTGCCGATCGCAGCCGGCGTGCTGTATCCGCTGTTCGGCATCCTGCTGTCGCCGATGGTCGGCGCCGCCGCGATGGCGCTGTCCTCGGTCAGCGTGATCGGCAACGCGCTGCGGCTGTCGCGGACGAGGCTGGATTGAACTGCCCTTCACCTCGCCCCGCTTGCGGGGAGAGGTCGGATTGCATCGCAGATGCGATCCGGGTGAGGGGGACTCTCCATGAGTCCATCTTTCACCATCTTCGCGGAAACAGCGCGTCACCCCAGCCCTCTCCCCGCATCCGCCTTCGCCCGAAGGCAGGCTTCGGCGGACAAGACAGCGGGGAGAGGGTGAAGAGAGCTAAGCCGGCAGCAGCAGAAGCTGCGCACGCCGCTCCATCTCGGCATCAAGCCAGGTCGCGAGATCCTCGCTTACCTCGACCATCGGCAGCCGCACCTCGGGGCTGTCGATCAGGCCCTGCCGCCACAGCCAGTGCTTGGCCGGCGCCGGGCTCGGTTCGGCGAACAATAGCCGCGTCAGGCCGGCGACGCTCTGCCAGGCGGCCAGCGCCGCGTCACGCTTGCCTTGCTGCAACAGCGTGCGGATCGAGGCGAAGGTGTTTGTTTCCAGATGTGCCGAGAGCAGGATCGCGCCGTCGGCGCCGTCCGAGAGCGCATCGAATGTCTGCGCGTCCTCGCCGGTCAGCACGCGGAAGCCGGCCGGCCGCCGGTTGAGGAAGTCGATCGACTGAGCGCGGTCGGCGGAGCAATCCTTCATGCCGGCGATGTTCGGATGGTCGGCGAGCGCCAGCAGCGTCTCATTGGTCAGGTTCACTGCCGTGCGATAGGGAATGTTGTAGAGCACGATCGGCCACGACGCGTGATCGGCGAGCGCGTTGAAATGCTGCACCAGCCCGCGCTGCGAGGGTCTGATGTAGTAGGGGCTCGCGATCAGATAACCGTTGATCGGCCAGTCGGCCGTGTCGTCCAGCGCTTCCTTCATCCTGGCGGTGGAGGCGCCGGAGAGCCCGAGGACGACCGGCAAATGGCGGGAGTTGGCAGCGAGCTCGTCGAGCACGACGCTGACCAGCCCCTCCAGTTCGTCAGTGCTGAGCGCCATGCCTTCACCGGAGGTGGCACCGAGGATGAAGCCGTCGACCGGGCCGCTGGCATAGTGCCGCACGAGGCGGCGCAGCGACGTGGCGTCGAGTTCGCCGTCGCGGAACGGCGTGATCAAGGGCAGCCAGAGGCCCTGCAATTGCTGGTGTAGGTTAGTCATGTTCCATCTCCTGGGAAGGCAGAACCGGAGACGGGACCAACAAAAAACCCCGTCCAGGCGGCGGGGTTTCGGGATCGGTTTGAACGCGAAGGTGATCTTATCGCGCGCGATCTCGTGTCCCCGGGAGGGGAGCTTTTTTCGACGAGAGAACGGCGCACGAAGTCGTGATCATGGGATAATGATGCTGCGCTGCGAGGTTGTTGTCAATGCACATGCAGATCGGGGCGTGCGACACGTTTGTGCATGACACAGAGGTGAAAAGACGGAGCGATGAAAAAAAGCCGGGCTCGAATGAGCCCGGCTTAAGGTATTGGCCACGTGAGGCCGACACAATCACCTTCCAAGAGGGATTACTGAACTTCCGCGCCACTGGAGGAGGGGGACATATGCGCGACGCGACCGCTCAGCGTGTCAACACTATGATCCCCATCGACGCCATGCAGCAACTATCCAGGTCGCATGTCAGTCATGCGGAGACCGGGGGCAGCGTGGATAGCCCTATAAACTAGCCCTATAAGGCCGGCTTAATCAGGACGGCCAGCGCTGTGCCTTGCTGACCACGAAGTCGCGGAACACCTGCACCCGGGCCACGGTCTTCAGCTCTTCCGGATAAACGAAGTAGGTGTCGAGCGCGATCGAGTCGGACTCGCCGAACAGCTGCACGAGGTTGTTCTGTTCGACCAGATAGTCCGGCAGCGCGGCGATGCCGAGGCCCTGCTGGCAGGCGCGCACCAACCCCAAGATGTTGTTGACCTTGAAGTAGGGTTCGCGCGGACCGGAGCCGTTGCGGCCGGCATCGATCAGCCAGCTGCGGTTCTGCAGATGCGGCGGCACCTGCGAGTCGCCGAGCATGATGATGCGGTGCGAGTCGAGATCATCGAGCGTCCGCGGCGTGCCGAAGCGCTTGATGTATTCCGGCGAGCAATAGGCGTGGAAGCCGATCGAGAACAGCTTGCGCTGGATCAGGTCCGGCTGGGTCGGCTTGCGGGTGCGGATCGCGACGTCGGCCTCGCGCATCGACAAATCGAGATCCTCGTCGGTGACGATCAGCGAGATCCGGATGTCGGGATACAGCGCGGTGAATTCGTCGAGCCGCGGGATCAGCCAGTTGATGCCGAGCGCCGGCGGGGTCGTGATCTTGAGGTCGCCGCTCGGCCGTTCGCGGCTGTCGGTGAGCTTGGCGCGCGCCGCCTGCAGCTGCATGAACACGTCATGCGCGGTGCGGAACAGGAGGTCGCCCTGTTCGGTGAGGATCAGGCCGCGGGCATGGCGGTGAAACAGCGACACCGAGAGTTCCTGCTCCAGCGCGCTGACCTGGCGGGAGACCGCCGATTGCGACAGGCCAAGCTGCTCGCCGGCATGCGTGAAGCTGCCAGCTTCCGCCGCCGCGTGAAAGACCTTCAGCTTGTCCCAGTCCATGTCCGTAAATCCGTCGCGAGATCGTGCCATGATTATTCCGCCGCTGCGCGATCGCTCGCGCGAAGAGCCAGGAAGCGTTCCGCCTCGAGCGCTGCCATGCAGCCGAGGCCGGCGGCGGTGACCGCCTGCCGGAAGGTCTCATCCGCCACGTCCCCCGCGGCGAACAGGCCGGGCACCGAGGTCGCCGTGGAGTTCGGCGCCACCTCGACATAGCCCGACGGTTTCAGCTTGATCTGGCCTTTGACGAGCTCCGTCGCCGGCGCATGGCCGATCGCGATGAAGACACCGTCGGTCTTGAGGTCCCTCAGCGCGCCGGTCTTGACGTTCTTCAGCCGCACATGGGTGACCTTGTTCGGGTTCTCCGAGCCGCAGATCTCATCGATCGCGGAATCCCACACCACCTTGATCTTGGGATGCTTGAACAGCCGCTCCTGCAGGATACGCTCGGCGCGGAAATGATCGCGGCGGTGCACGATGGTGACCTGGGAGGCGTGGTTGGTCAGGTACAGCGCTTCCTCGACCGCGGTGTTGCCGCCGCCGACCACCACGACTTCCTTGCCGCGGTAGAAGAAGCCGTCGCAGGTCGCGCAGGCCGATACGCCGCCGCCCTGGAATTTCTCTTCCGAGGGAAGTCCGAGCCAGCGCGCCTGGGCGCCGGTGGCGAGGACGACCGTCTCGGCGAGATAGACGTCGCCGGAATCGCAGGTCAGGCGAAACGGCCGCTGGCCGAGTTCCAGTTTGTTGACGAGGTCGGTGACGATCTTGGTCCCAACATGCGCCGCCTGCTTCTCCATCTGCTCCATCAGCCAGGGGCCCTGGATCACGTCGGCGAAGCCCGGATAGTTCTCGACGTCGGTGGTGATGGTGAGCTGGCCGCCCGGCTGGATGCCCTGGATCAGGATCGGCTCGAGCATCGCGCGTGCCGCGTAGATCGCTGCGGTGTAACCGGCGGGGCCGGACCCGATGATGACGACCTTGGCGTGGACAGGCGCGGGCATTAGCTGATCCCTCTCTGCTGGGGACTTTGACGGGGACTTGTGTGGGAAGCACCCCGGAAGCGGGTCACGGCGGTGCTAAAAGTGTCAAATCCAAGTCTAGGATATCTGGGAAGCTATGCAAGATTTGCAATCCATGGCAGCGATTTTTCCCCGGAACTGAAGTCACATTCGCGAAATCATGCGCTGCACGCGCAATAAAATTGCGCAATGCCGGCTGGCTGCGCTATGAGAGTTGCCGGCGAACCAGCCAACCTTCCAAACTCCTAGGGAACTGTAGTCGCGTGTCGAAGAACCTTGACGAGATCGACCTCAAAATCCTCGCCGAGATCCAGGCCGATGGCCGAATCACCAATGTGGAACTCGCCAAACGCGTCGGTATCTCGCCGCCGCCCTGCCTGCGCCGGGTCCGCGCGCTGGAAGAGGAAGGCTACATCCAAGGATACCGCGGCCTGCTCGATCCGCGCCGCCTCGGCTACGACGTCACGGTGTTCGCCTCGGTGCATCTGTCGAGCCAGGCCGACGCCGATCTCCGCGCCTTCGAGAATTTCGTGCGCGCCGAGCCGCTGGTGCGCGAATGCTGGATGCTGTCGGGCGAGGTCGATTTCATCCTCAAATGCGTCGCCCCCGACATGGCGACGTTCCAGGACTTCGTCACCCACCTGACAGCCGCGCCGCACGTGCGCAACGTCAGGACGTCGCTGGTGCTGCACAATTCGAAATACGAAGCCGCGGTGCCGCTGGGCGTGAAGGTAGCGAGCTGAGGCGCCACGCAGCGCCTCGACCGTCATTGCGAGGAGCGAAGCGACGAAGCAATCCATCGCTCCGCATGTGCGGGCAGATGGATTGCTTCGCTTCGCTCGCAATGACGATGTTTGCTACTTCTTGGTTTGCTACCGCTTGCCCATCGCAGCATCGACGCTGATCGGACCCGGACCCGAGGTCGCGAGGTAGAGGCAGGCGAAGCAGAACAGGATCGCCGCGGTGCCGTTGTTGAGCAGCGGCAGGAACACCGGCTCGGCCGGGTTCTTGAACATGTGGCCGAGGAAATAGGCGAACGCCATCTCGCCCGACAGGATGAAGGCGACCAGCCGCGAGAACAGGCCGAGCATCAGCAGCGCACCGAGCACCAGCTCGAGCCAGCCCGCAGCCTGGATCAACGGCGGGATGTTGGCGAAGTACGCGACCACGGGAAACTTGAAGATCTTGGCGACGCCATACTGAAACAGCAGCAATCCGGTGATGAACCGGAACAGGCTCAGCACGGTCGGCTGCCATTTGGAGAACATCTGGTCCATTGTCATTGACCCCCTGTTTGACACACTGGAACGTTGCACGATGCAGAAACACACGGTGTCCGCCACCGGAGTGTGATGTCAACACCTTGCAGCTGGAATCATTCCTCGCGCGATGGCAGTTGCGAGTGAACGCGGCAGTGACACGGTGACGCGCAGCGATGCGTGTTGCGACGCAATCATCAGCCCGAAACTTTGTCCCCGACATGATTATACTGCATAAACATGTCACGGCCTGCCTAGTATGGTGCGCGGAGGCTCACCACTCACATTGCCGTCAAAACGCGGGCATAAAAAAAGCCGCGTGCAAGACGCGGCCTTTTTGCACCAGTCACATCAAGGTAACTACCGCCACTCGACCTTGGTGATCTCGTAGGCCTTGGCGCCGCCAGGCGCCATCACCTCGACGGTGGTGCCCTTCTTCTTGCCGATTAGCGCGCGCGCGAGCGGCGAGGTGATGGAGATGCGGCCCTTCTTGGCGTCGGCCTCGACCTCGCCGACGATCTGCCACACCGCCTTCTTCTCGGTGTCCTCGTCGATCAGCGTTACGGTCGCGCCGAACTTGATGGTGTCGCCGGACAGTTTCGAAATGTCGATGATGTCGGCGCGCGCGAGCTTGTCCTCGAGCTCCGCGATGCGGCCCTCGTTGTGCGACTGCTCTTCCTTGGCCGCGTGATACTCGGCGTTCTCCGAGAGGTCGCCGTGCGAACGCGCTTCCGCGATGTGTTCGATGATGCGCGGACGATCCTCCGACTGGCGTCGCTTCAACTCGTCCGTCAGCGCGGCGTATCCGCCCGCGGTCATCGGAACCTTATCCATCATCTTCGTCCTTCATCCTGCGCGCCCGGCGGCCGTGCAGGAATATCCAGTTCAGCTAACGCAGGAATCAGGACGCACGCGCGCCCGGAAGCCCAGTGATATTCGGCCCCGCTAAGGGCCGTGACAACATCCAATCGCGCGGTGAGTTCCAGCCATTCGGCTAATTGACCGCTTCGGGCCTTCAGCCCGGGCAGCGGTCAGCTTTCGGAAAAGTAACTCTGAAGCGTGCGGACCTCAAGGTCCCCGTCCCGATAGGCCCGGATCCCCCGTGCGGCCGCCACCGCGCCTGAAAGAGTGGTGTAATATGGCACTTTATGCAAGAGGGCAGCCCGCCGCAGCGAGCGGCTGTCGGCCAGCGCCTGCGGACCTTCGGTGGTATTGAAGACCAGCTGGACGTCGCCATTGGTGATGGCGTCGACGATGTGCGGACGGCCTTCGAGCACCTTGTTCACCTTCTCCGTCGGCACGCCATTGTCGCTGAGGTAGCGTTGCGTGCCCGAGGTTGCCATCACCTTGAAGCCGAGCGAGTGCAATAGCCGCACCGCATCCGCGATGCGCATCTTGTCGTCGCCGCGCACCGAGACGAACACCGTGCCTTGCCGCGGCACGCGCGTGCCACCGCCGAGCTGGCTCTTCGCGAACGCGACCTCGAAGGAGCGGTCGATGCCCATCACTTCGCCGGTCGAACGCATCTCCGGTCCGAGCACGGTGTCGACGCCCGGGAAGCGTGCGAACGGGAATACGGATTCCTTCACGCCGACATGGTCGAGCTTCTTCTTCTTCAGCTTGAAGTCGGCGAGCTTCTCGCCGGCCATGATCCGCGCCGCGATCTTGGCGACCGGCGTGCCGATCACCTTGGCGACGAACGGCACCGTGCGGGACGCGCGCGGGTTGACCTCGAGCACGTAGATCTCGCCGTCCTTGATGGCGTATTGCACGTTCATCAGGCCGACGACGTCGAGGCCGAGCGCCAGTTCACGCGTCTGCCGCTCCAGCTCCTCGATGGTCGCCGCGTCGAGCGAATGCGGCGGCAGCGAGCAGGCGGAGTCGCCGGAATGGATGCCGGCTTCCTCGATGTGCTCCATGATGCCGACGATGAAGGTGTCCTTGCCGTCGCAGAGGCAGTCGACGTCGACCTCGGTCGCATCGGACAGATAGCGGTCGAACAGCAGCGGATTCTTGCCGAGCACGGTGTTGATCTGCCCGGTCTTGTCGTTCGGGTAGCGCGCCTTGACGTCGGCGGGCACGAGCTCCGGCAGCGTTCCCAAGAGGTAATCGTTGAGCTGGGTCTCCTCGCGGATGATCTGCATCGCGCGGCCGCCGAGCACGTAGGACGGACGCACCACCAGCGGCAGATCGAGATCGGCGGCGACCAGGCGGGCCTGCTCGACCGAATAGGCGATGCCGTTCTTCGGCTGCTTGAGGCGGAGCTTGTCGAGCACGCGCTTGAAGCGGTCGCGGTCCTCGGCGAGGTCGATCGCGTCGGGCGAGGTGCCGAGGATCGGCACTTCGGCGGCTTCGAGCGCGCGGGCAAGCTTCAGCGGGGTCTGGCCGCCGAACTGCACGATCACGCCGTGCAGCGTGCCGTTCGTGCGCTCGGTCGCGATGATCTCGAGCACGTCCTCGCCGGTGAGCGGTTCGAAATACAGCCGATCGGCAGTATCGTAGTCGGTCGACACCGTCTCCGGATTGCAGTTGACCATGATGGTCTCGTAGCCGGCGTCCTCGAGCGCGAAGCAGGCGTGGCAGCAGCAATAGTCGAACTCGATGCCCTGGCCGATGCGGTTCGGCCCGCCGCCGAGGATGATCACCTTCTTGCGGTCCGACGGCGCGCTCTCGTCGGCGAGCTCGCCGGCGAACGGCCGCTCATAGGTCGAATACATGTAGGCGGTAGGCGAGGCGAACTCCGCCGCGCAGGTGTCGATGCGCTTGAACACCGGGCGCACCCCGAGCGCGTGGCGCTTGGCAGTGACGTCGGCCTCGGTGGTCTCCGTGAGCACGGCGAGCCGCGCATCGGAGAAGCCCATCGCCTTCAGCATCCGCATCGAGAACGCATTCGCCGGCAGGCCGCTGCTGCGGACCTTGTCTTCCATCTCGACGATGCTGCGCAGCTCGGCGAGGAACCAGGGATCGATCTTGCAGGAGTTGAAGATCTCCTCGTTCGACCAGCCGAGCCGCATCGCCTGCGCGACCTGCAGCAGGCGGTTCGGCGTCGGCGTGCCGAGGGCGGCGCGGATCGCATTCTTGTCGTCGCTGCGGCCGAGGCCTTCGATGTCGATCTCGTCGAGGCCGGTCAGCCCGGTCTCGAGCCCGCGCAGCGCCTTCTGCAGGCTCTCCTGGAAGGTACGGCCGATCGCCATCACCTCGCCGACCGACTTCATCGAGGTCGTCAGCGTGGAGGAGGCGCCGGGGAATTTCTCGAACGCGAAGCGCGGGATCTTGGTGACGACGTAGTCGATCGTCGGCTCGAACGAGGCCGGCGTGGCGCCGCCGGTGATGTCGTTGGCGATCTCGTCGAGCGTGTAGCCGATCGCGAGCTTGGCTGCGACCTTGGCGATCGGGAAGCCGGTGGCTTTCGAGGCCAACGCCGAAGAGCGAGAAACGCGCGGGTTCATCTCGATCACGACCATGCGGCCGTCGTCCGGATTGATGCCGAACTGCACGTTGGAGCCGCCGGTCTCCACCCCGATCTCGCGCAGCACCGCAATCGATGCGTCGCGCATGATCTGGTATTCCTTGTCGGTCAGCGTCAGCGCCGGCGCCACCGTGATGGAATCGCCGGTGTGCACGCCCATCGGATCGACGTTCTCGATCGAGCAGATGATGATGCAATTGTCCTTCTTGTCGCGCACCACCTCCATCTCGAACTCTTTCCAGCCGAGAACGGATTCCTCGATCAGCACCTCGTTGGTCGGCGAGGCATCGAGGCCGCGCTCGATGATGTCGAGATATTCTTCCTTGTTGTAGGCGATGCCGCCGCCGGTGCCGCCGAGCGTGAAGGAGGGGCGGATGATCGCGGGCAGGCCGATGTCGGACAGCGCCATCAGAGCCTCGGCCAATGCCTGCTGCTGGTAGCGCTTGCGCCGCTCGTTCTCGCCGGCTTCCCACTTGCGCTCGAACGCTTCGAGCTCGGCGCCGGACAGCTTGGCCTGGTCGGCGAGGTATTTGTCGCGGTCGGACTTCTTCAGCGCCGAGGCGTTGGCGAGCCGCGACCGGGGCGTCTGCAGCCCGATCTTCTCCATGGCGTCGCGGAACAGCTGGCGATCCTCCGCCTTGTCGATCGCGTCCGCCGTGGCGCCGATCATCTCGACGTCGAACTTCTCCAGCGTGCCCTGCTTGCGCAGCGACAGCGCGCAGTTCAGCGCGGTCTGGCCGCCCATGGTCGGCAGCAGCGCGAAGCCGCCGGGCAGGACGTAGCGTTCCTTTTCGATGATCTTGGCGACGATTTCGGGCGTAATCGGCTCGATATAGGTCGCGTCCGCCAGCTCCGGGTCGGTCATGATCGTCGCCGGGTTGGAATTGACCAGGACGATCCGATAGCCCTCTTCCTTCAGCGTCTTGCACGCCTGCGTGCCGGAATAGTCGAATTCGCAGGCTTGGCCGATCACGATGGGACCGGCGCCGATGATCAGGATGGTGGAGATGTCGGTTCTTTTGGGCATCAGCTCTCGCGGACTGGAATTTGGGCACAAAAAAAGGGCGCGCTTCCCGCGCGTCCCTCGAGCCATGCGCTACATTTTGTAGCGCCGGAAGCGCGATCCCTCGCGCGCGGGAGGTCTTTAGACCAGTTTCCGCACCCGCGAAACCCCCAAAAACGCCCAATCAACCGCGATTCTGGGGGAAATCCCTCATTCGATGGATGCCGGGCTTGGGGGCGCTCGGGGGTGGCGGGGAGTGGCCCTGTTGGGGGCCCGGCTTCGTCCTGCGGGCTACGCCGCGGCAGCCTTCGCTACAAGAAGGCTTGCCGAGCCGAAGCTGCGCGAGCAGCGAAGGCTGGAGGCCCGGCCTGGATTTGAACCAGGATAAACAGTGTTGCACCACTGCCGCGTCGAAGCTTCCGCCACCGGGCCGAGCGGATCATTGCTGATTATTTCAGTGCCTGCTACGTTTACTTTTGGTTAACCCTAATTTTTTCTGCAACCTGTGATCAGTGGTGCGCCACGAATGTCATTCGCCACGGATTGTGCCCGATGTTGCGCGGCGCCCGCGAGGCGCTGAACCCCGCGGCAGCGAACTTTGCGATCATCTCGTCCTCGCGGTAGCGCTGCAGCCCGATCCTGGTGCGCAGCTGCCGGTAGTCCGACAGCGCCGTTGAGGCGAGCCCGACCAGCGCATCGCGCAGGAAGCCGTGGGTCGCCGCAAAGCGCAGCAGTGCGATGACGTCCCTGGCCATGCCGACCTCAGGCCGCAGGATATCGCCGAGCACGAAACGGCCGGAGGGTTTCAGCAGGCGGTGGATCACATCGAACGCCGAGTCGAGCTCCTGCGGCGTCATGTATTGCGCCACCGAGTTCATCACCACGAGGTCGATCGAGTCCGCCTGCATGTTCTTCAGTTCATCGAGCGAGCGGACGCGGATCCTGGTGTCGGACGCAAAGCGCGCGACCAGGCGGCCGCGCACGCCGGGCGCCGGCTCCGCCAGATAGAGCTGGGCGCAGGCATTGGCGACCTTCACCGCCGACAGCGCCTCGCCGCAGGCATAATCCAGCACCACGGCGTCGGGCGAGGGGATGTATCCGATGATGTCGTTGGCGATGACCTGGAAATGCAGGTCGCGGTGCAGCTTGCTCGCATAGATCGTATGCGTGGAATCGTAATAATCGATCCATTCATCCATCGCGTTTTGTATCCGGCAGAACGGGTTCCTGACTTCCAGGAACAGGTGGGCTGATGATGCGTTAGCGGTCCGGCGGCCAATGTTCAATGCGCCGAAATACGGGGGTTCCTAACAGGAAGGTTTACCGTGAGCAAAGCCAAGATTGACGCCAACAGGACGGACAAGATCTCGCCCGATCTCGACACGCCGAGCGACCTGCCGCAGGCTGCGGTGGATACGATCTCGACCTCGCTCAACACGCTTCTGGCAGACGCCTTTGCGCTCTACCTGAAGACCAAGAATTTTCACTGGCACGTCAGCGGCCGGCATTTCCATGATTACCATCTGTTGTTGGACGAGCAGTCGGACGCGATCTTTGCGACCACCGACCAGCTTGCCGAGCGGGTGCGCAAGCTCGGCGGCGCGACGCTGCGGTCGATCGGCGACATCGCCAAGCATCAAACCATCAAGGACAATGACGAGGGCTATGTCCCGCCGCGCGAAATGCTGCGCGAGCTGATGGAGGACAACAAGCACATGGCGGCTGCGATGCGCAAGGCGCACAAGCTCGCCGACGACCACGAGGATTCCGGCACCGCCGGCCTGCTCGAAACCTTCATCGACGAAACCGAGCGCCGCACCTGGTTCCTGTTCGAGGCCAGTCGCCAGGAAGGCAGCAACGCGGCCTGATATTCACCCTTTCCCCTTGTGGGAAAGGGTGGCGCAATCGAGCGGAGCGAGATGAAGCCGGGTGAGGGGTCTCTATCCGCGGAGATAGACCCCTCATCCGGCTCGCATCTGTCGATGCGAGCCATCTTCTCCCACAAGGGGAGAAGGGAAGGGGCGCCGGGGCACGAGCCAACTCCTGGCGCTACTCCAATCCCTACCGCTTCCACAGCCGCACCAGCGGCCCGCCCTTGCCCAGCACCGGATCGGTCGCGGGGATCGCCACCAGCGGGATCGTCTTCAGCGCCCGCGCGTGGTTCTCCGGCGTCGGCCGTTGCAGGTCCATCGGCGGGCCCGGCGGATAGGCGCCGACCACGCTGAAATCGCCGCTCGCCGACAGGCATTGATGCCCGGTGCCGGCCGGCAGGATCGCGACGTCGCCGGCTGCGATCTCGAGCGCACGCCCATGCTCGCCGCCGAACTGCACGCGCGCGCTGCCGCGGGCGACGCCCAGCACCTCGTGCACGGTGGCGTGGTAATGCGCGAAGTCGTAGACGCCGTTGCGCCACATCGCGCCCCAGCCGTTCTTGCCGAACAGCTGCTCGATCGTCGCCTCGGGATTGCTGCCGACGTCGACCACGGCCTTGTAGACCAGGAACGGCATCGGATTGTTCGGCACCAGACCGTCGTCCTGAAAGACGAGGGCCTGGGGTTCGGCATCGGTGCTGACGACCGGCATGGTGGCGCTCCAGCGTCGTGAGGGGCCGTGATGTCAGGATAGATCAAACCATCGATCCGGAAACCGTTCCCGCTAGATCTTGAACTTCAAGACGTCGTCCTTGAATTTGAGCCCGTGCCCCGGCCGCTCCGGCGCGGTGATCATGCCGTTGGCGATCTCTGGCGGGTCGACCCAGAGGTCGTCGATCAGGGCCATGTTCTCGCACCAGATGCCATTCGGGATCGAGGCCAAAAGGTGCACATTGAGCTCGGGAAACAGGTGCGGCGCGATGGTGATGCCGAACGTGTCTGCGAGTGCTGCGATCTTGCGCAAATCGGTCATGCCGCCGCGCATCGGGTCGGGTTGCAGGATCGGCAGGCAGGGATTGAGGAAGAACGGCCGCAGATCGTAGCGCGTGAAATGCGTCTCGCCGCCGACGACGCGCATGTCGAGCGCGGCCGCGATGCGCTGGTAGCCGGCGAAATCATCGGCCGGTACCGGCTCCTCGAGCCAGTAGATGCCGTACTTCTCGAACTTGCGTCCCATCTCGATCGCGACATCGGCGCTCCAGCCCATGTTGACGTCGATCATGATGTCGATGTCCGGCCCGAGCGCCTCGCGCATGCGGCGCACGTTGTCGAGGTCCTGCGCCGGCGTATGGACATGCGCGACCTGCATCTTGATCGCCTTGTAGCCCTGTTTGACGAAATGCAGCGCCTTCTCGATCATTCCGTCGCCGCCGGCGCCGCGGAAGCAGCCGGAGCCATAGACCGGGATTTCCGAGCGATAGTGCCCCCACAGCCGATGCAGCGGCAGGCCGGCGCGCTTTCCCACCGCGTCCCACAGCGCGATGTCGAGCGCCGACATCGCCATCGCGGCGATGCCGCCGCGGCCATAGGTCATCGTCGCGGTCCAGAGATCGCGCCAGATCGCCTCGATCGCGGTGGCGTCCTTGCCGATGACGCGCGGAATGATGCACTCGTCGAGACAGGCCGCGATCGACTGCATCCCCGGGCGGAACACGAACAGATAGCCCATGCCGGTGATGCCGCCTGCGGTCTCGACGTCGCAGATCAGGATGTCGCGCGTGGCGCCCAGTGCTGCGCCTTTCAGCCAGGGATCGTCGGCCCAGGGCAGTCGCAGCATCGTCACGCGGATGTCGCGGATGGTCATGTCTGAATGGGCTGACGTCATCGGGCGTTTCCTCAATTCCGGGCCGGATCATGTTTGCCTGATCTCGGACAGGGGAAACTCAATCACAGAGCGCGGGCGACGATCCAGCGCGCTTCGTCATGCCTCCAATGCGCGAAGACGTGATTGCCTTCAGGAATTCCTAGGCAGCTCGAACACCAGGCAGGTGGTGGTGGCATGCGCGACGAGCTTGCCCTTGCCGTCGGTGATGCGTGCCTCGGCGGTCGCAACCCGGCGGCCGGCGTTGAGGACCTGGCCCTCGGTGCGGATCGTGCCGGTGTCCTGGCTCATGCCGCGGACGAAGGAGATCTTGAACTCCAGCGTCGTGTAGCCAAAACCCTTCGGTAGCGTGGTCTGCACCGCTAGCCCCATCGCGGAGTCCAAGAGGATCGCGGCGTAGCCGCCATGCACCGAGCCGATCGGGTTGTAATGGCGCAGGCCGGGGACGCTGTGGATCACCACATGGCCGGTCTCGGCGGTGCAGTCGAACGGCTCGACCGTCTCCATGATCGGCGGCTCCGGCAGGGTGCGGGCGAAGATGCCGCGCACGAAATCGAGCCCCGGCATCGACGCCATCACCTCCAGCGAGGAGACGCCGTAGGTGGGTTGTGGGGCGGCGCTGTCGGTCATTGGAAAATCTCCGTCATTGCGAGCGGAGCGAAGCAATCCATCGCTCCATGCGAGGATAGATGGATTGCTTCGTCGCTGCGCTCCTCGCAATGACGGATGTTGTTTAGGCGGCCTGCTTCTTCTTCCGCATCAGGTCGGCAAAGCGCTGGAACAGGTAGTGCGAGTCGCGCGGGCCGGGCGAGGCTTCGGGGTGATATTGCACCGAGAACACCGGCTTGCCCTCGAGCGCGATGCCGCAATTGGAGCCGTCGAACAGCGAGATATGGGTCTGGGTCGCGCCTTTGGGCAGCGTCGCCTGGTCCACCGCAAAGCCGTGGTTCATCGAGGTGATCTCGACCTTGCCGGTGGTCTCGTCCTTGACCGGATGGTTGGCGCCGTGGTGGCCCTGATGCATCTTCATGGTCTTGGCGCCGACGGCGAGGCCGAGCATCTGATGGCCGAGGCAGATGCCGAAGGTCGGCGTCCCCGAGGCGATCACCTGCTGGATGACGGGCACGGCATATTTGCCGGTCGCGGCGGGATCGCCGGGGCCGTTCGACAGGAACACGCCGTCCGGCTTCATCGCCAGGATGTCCTCGGCCGCGGTCGTTGCCGGCACCACGGTCACCTTGGCGCCGACGCCGGCGAGCAGGCGCAGAATGTTGCGCTTGATGCCGTAGTCGATCGCGACCACGTTGAATTCCGGCGCGGTCTGCTGGCCAAAACCCTTGCCCCACACCCAGGGCGTCTCATCCCAGGTGAAGCGCTGGCCGGAGGTGACCATCGGCACCAAATCCATGCCCTCGAGGCCGGGCCATTCCCGGGCCTCTTCCTTCAGGCCGTGCAGGTCGAACTCGCCGGTCTTCGAATGCGCGATCACCGCATTGGGCATGCCCTTGGAGCGGATCAGCGCGGTCAGTGCGCGGGTGTCGATGCCGGAGAGGCCGATGATGCCGCGCGCCTTCAACCACTGGTCGAGATGGCGGGTGGCGCGATAGTTCGAGGGATCCGTGATCGCCGAGCGCAGGATCACGCCGCGCGCGCCGGGCGTCGCGGCCATGTTCACCGTCTCGATGTCTTCCTCGTTGGTACCGACATTGCCGATATGCGGGAAGGTGAAGGTGATGATCTGGCCGGCATAGGACGGATCGGTGAGGATCTCCTCATAGCCGGTCATCGCGGTGTTGAAGCAGACCTCGCCGACGGCGTGGCCTTCCGCGCCGAGACCGAAGCCTTCCAGCACGGTACCATCGGCGAGCACAAGGAGCGCGGTCGGTTTGTGGTCCGGCCAGGCGGGAGCGTTTTCGGGGGTTGTCATGAGCCCTTTAAATAGTCGCCGCACCCTGCGGCGTCAAAGTGAAAGGGCACGGATTCACACGGCAATCCCGTCCGATTTGACAGGCCAGAACGGCCTTTTAATCTAAAGTTCCTCGAAGCGGCCGTTTGCTTGCCGAAAATGACCCGGTCCGGAGCCTCCCATGGACAACACGATGCCGATCCTGCTCGTCCCGGGCCTCATCTGCTCGCCGCGGATCTTCGCCCCGGTCATCCCGGCGCTGTGGCGGCTCGGGCCGGTCACGATCGCCAACCATGTCCGGGACGACAATATGGGGGCGATCGCCCGCCGGATCCTGGCCGAGGCGCCGCCGCGCTTTGCCCTCGCCGGACATTCGATGGGCGGTTACATCGCCTTCGAGATCATGCGGCAGGCGCCGGAGCGCGTGGCGAAGCTGGCGCTGATGAATACGCAGGCGAGGGCGGACACTCCGGAGGCGACCGCGCGCCGCCGCGGCATGATGGAGCGTGCCAAAAGCGGTCAATATCGCAGCGTGGTCGACGAACTGTTTCCCGGCTTCGTGCATCCGTCGCGGCAGGGCGACGCGAGCCTGCGCCAGATTGTTGATGATATGAGCGAGGACGTGGGCGCCGAGGCTTTCATCCGCCAGCAGAACGCGGTGCTCAGCCGGCCGGATTCGCGGCCGAGCATGGCTTGGATCAAGTGCCCGACCTTGGTGCTGACGTCGGATACCGACAACACCGTTCCGAATTCATTGTCGGACGAGATGGCCAACGGCATTCCGGGCGCCAAGCTCGTGGTGCTCGCCGATTGCGGTCACCTGCCGCAGCTGGAGCAGCCGCAGGCCTGCGCCGATGCGCTGGTTGAGTGGCTGAGGAACTAGGTTGTCCTGTTGGTGCAAACTGCCTACATGAAGGGATTACCGGCTTAAGGATACCAGGATGCTGCGCGACGACATCAACACTGCGGTCAAGGAAGCGATGAAGGCGAAGGACGAGCGCAAGCTCTCCACGCTGCGCATGGTCAATTCGACCATCAAGAACGCCGACATCGACGCGCGCGGGCAGGGCAAGCCGCCACTCTCCGATGCCGATCTGCTCGGTCTGTTGCAGAAGATGATCAAGCAGCGCCAGGAATCGGTCGAGCTCTACGACAAGGGCGGCCGCGCCGAGCTCGCTGACCAGGAGCGCGCGGAGATCGCCGTGATCTCCGCCTACCTGCCGAAGCAGATGTCCGACGACGACGTGAAGGCCGCGATCGCGGCCATCATCGCCGAGACCAATGCCGCAGGGATCAAGGACATGGGCAAGGTGATCGGCGCCTTGAAGGCGAAATATGCCGGCCAGATGGATTTCGGCAAGGCCAGCGGCCTGGTGAAGGCGGCGCTCGCGGGATAGCGGTGGAGGCTTCCGATGTTTCGTGTCGCCGCGGACAGCCTGGAAGCCTACCTCGCCTTTGATCCGGCCCGGACCGAAGATCTCGAACAACTGCACGCGGTGATGCGGAAGGCTGCGCCTTCGCTCAAGCGGCATTTTCATGCGGGCACGCCGGCCGGCGAGGCCGGCATGCGCATGAACATGATCGGCTACGGCCAGTTTCGCTACGCGATCAAGTCCGGCAAGACGGCAGCCTGGCCCGTGATCGGCGTGGCGCTGCAGAAGAACTACATCAGCGTCTATGTCGCGGTGACCCGTGGCGGCAAGCCGTTGGTGTCTTGCTACGCCGGCAAGCTCGGTGAATTGCGCGCCGGCGGCAACAATTTCAGTTTTGAGACGTTTGATGATCTGAAGACGCCCGCCGTCGCGGCGCTGTTCGCCGAGGCCGCCGATATCTTTAGGGCGGATCAGGAGAACCCGGTCCGCTATATGCAGGGAAGCTGAGGACCCGTGGCAGGCGCCGCCCCGGATGAAGTTCTGGGTATACAGGGAGACAGGCCATGGCCGATCAGCAAGCTCCTTCCGGTCCGGATCTGACACAAGGCGTGGCCCTTTCCGACTTCCCGGGCGCGATGTTGCTCGGCCATGTCGGAGAGGAGGACGTGCTGCTGGTGCGCTCGGGGCCGGATATCTTCGCCATCGATGCGCATTGCAGCCACTACCATGGCCCGCTCGCCGACGGCCTGGTCGAGGGCGAGACCATCCATTGCCCCTGGCATCACGCCTGTTTTGATATTCGCACCGGCGAAGCGACCGCCGCGCCCGCCTTCAACGCGCTCGCGGTCTGGAAGGTCGAGCGCGACGGCGATCGCATCGTCGTGCGCGAGAAGCGCGCGCAGCCGAAGTCTCGCGTCAAGGGCGCCCTCGATGCGCCCGGCCGGATCGTGATTGTCGGCGGAGGTGCGGCAGGCTTCGCCGCGGCCGAGATGCTGCGGCGGCAGGACTATCGCGGCAGCATCGTCATGCTGAGCGGCGAGACCACGCCGCCGGTGGACCGGCCGAATTTGTCGAAGGACTTCCTCGCCGGCAGCGCGCCGGAAGACTGGTTGCCGCTGAAGCCGGACGATTTCTATGCCGACGCGGCGATCGATCTGAAA
Organism: Bradyrhizobium mercantei; assembly: GCF_001982635.1. GTDB lineage: Bacteria > Pseudomonadota > Alphaproteobacteria > Rhizobiales > Xanthobacteraceae > Bradyrhizobium > Bradyrhizobium mercantei. The sequence continues at coordinate 21,011 of NZ_MKFI01000011.1, forward strand.
CTCGCGACCGAGGCCAAGTCGATCGACACCGGCCGCCGCAATGTCGTGCTCGCCGGCGGCGAAGCGATCCCCTATGACCGGCTGCTGCTGGCGACCGGTGCCGAGCCGGTGCGGCTGCCGATCCCGGGCGCGGACCAGCCCCACGTTCACGTGTTGCGCACGCTCGACGATTGCCGGGCGATCATCGCCTCGGCCAGCGGCGCGCGCCGCGCTGTCGTGATCGGTGCAAGCTTCATCGGGCTCGAGGTTGCGGCCTCGTTGCGCGCGCGGGAGATCGAGGTTCACGTGGTCGGGCTGGAGCAGCGGCCGATGGAGCGCGTGCTCGGGCCCGACATGGGCGATTTCGTCCGCACGCTGCACGAGGAGCATGGCGTCGTCTTCCATCTCGGCGACACCGTGACCGCGATCGAGGGCAAGCGCGCGCACCTGAAGAGCGGGCCCGTGCTCGACGCCGATCTCGTCGTGGTCGGGGTCGGCGTGAAGCCGCGGCTGACGCTGGCGGAGGCAGCCGGGCTCGCGATCGATCGCGGCGTGACGGTGGACGCCTATCTCGAGACCAGCGTTCCCGGCATCTATGCCGCCGGTGACATCGCGCGCTGGCCCGATCCGCACAGCGGCGAGAATATCCGGGTCGAGCACTGGGTGGTGGCCGAGCGCCAGGGCCAGACCGTCGCGTGGAATATGCTCGGGCAGCGCGAGGTCTTCGACGCGGTGCCGTTCTTCTGGAGCCAGCATTACGACGTGCCGATCAACTATGTCGGCCACGCCGAGCAGTGGGACGAGATCGCGGTGGACGGCAGCATCGCCGGCAGGGATTGCGTGCTGCGCTACAAGCGCGGCGGGCGCCTGCTCGCGGTCGCCTCGATCTATCGCGACCTCGACAGCCTCAAGGCCGAAGCCGCGATGCAGCGCGCGGCGGCCTGACCGCTTTCGCCTCTAGGAGGGTTTGTGGTCTGACCGCAATGGTCTAATCTGCGGCCATGCTTCAGGATGCCAAGACCTACGACGAGCTCTATCGCAACTTCCGCTGGGACGTTCCGGCGCGCTTCAACATGGCGACCGCGTGCTGCGATCGTTATGCCGACGGCACCGGCCGGCTTGCGCTGGTCTATGTCGACGAGGATGGCGGCACCACGCGCACCTCGTTCGACGAGGTCGCGGACGCCTCGCGCCGCTTCGCCAACGTCCTGACCGCCGACGGCCTGGTGCGCGGCGACCGCGTCGCGGTGTTCCTGTCGCAATCCCTCGAATTGCCGGTCGCGCATCTCGCCGCATTCCGCGCGGCCATGATCTCGATCCCGCTGTTCGCGCTGTTCGGCGAGGACGCGCTCGAATTCCGCCTGTCGAATTCGGCGGCGAAGGCCGTCGTCACCGATCAGGCCGGTTGGGAGAAGATCGCAAAAATCCGCGACCGGCTGCCCGAGCTGAAGAGCGTCTATATCGTCGGCGACAAGACGCCGGCTGGGACCAAACCATTCTGGAGCGCGATCAAGTCGGCGTCTCCCGAGTTCACCACCGTCGAGACCTCGGCCGATGATCCCGCGCTGATCATCTATACGTCCGGCACCACGGGCAATCCGAAGGGCGCGCTGCATGCGCATCGCGTCGTGCTCGGCCATCTGCCCAATGTCGAGATGTGCCACAACTTCCTGCCGCGGCCGGGCGACCTGATGTGGACGCCGGCCGACTGGGCCTGGATCGGCGGCCTGATCAACGGCCTGTTCGCATTCTGGTATCACGGCATCCCGATGGTCGGTCACCGCGCCCGCAAGTTCGAGCCGCAGGCGGCGATGCAGATGATGGCCGAACTCGGCATCCGCAACGTGTTCCTGCCGCCGACCGCGCTGAAGCTGATGCGGCAGGCCGATGTGAAGAACTCCGGCGTCAAGCTGCGCAGCATCTTCACCGGCGGCGAGTCGCTCGGCGGCGAATTGCTGGGCTGGGTGCGCGAGACCTTCGGCATCGATGCCCACGAAGTGTTCGGGCAGACCGAATGCAATCTCGTGATCGGCAGCAACTCCAATTTGTTTCCGATCCGCCCGGGCTCGATGGGCCGCGCCACGCCGGGCTTCGACGTCCGCATCGTCAACGACAACGGCGAGGAATTGCCGCGCGGGCAGCGCGGCATCATCGGCGTGCGCCAGCCATGCCCCTGCACCATGATCGAGTACTGGCGCAATCCGGAGGCCACCGCGAAGAAATACGCCGGCGAGTTTCTCTTGACCGGCGATCTCGGCGTGCAGGATGAGGACGGCTATTTCTGGTACGTCAGCCGCGAGGACGACGTCATCACCACGGCCGGTTATCGCGTCGGCCCGTCCGAGATCGAGCACACGCTGATGAAGCATCCCGCGGTCGCGATGTCGGCGGTGGTCGGCATCCCCGATCCGATCCGCACCGAATCGATCAAGGCCTGGATCGTGCTGCGGCCGGGTTATGCGGCGAACGACGCCCTCGCGCGCGAGATCCAGGAGTTCGTCAAGGTGCAGCTCGCCGCCCACGAATACCCGCGCTTCGTGCAGTTCGCCGACAGCCTGCCGATGACGGCGACCGGCAAGGTGTTGCGGCGCGAGCTGCGGGCGCTGGGCTAGATTCCTTCCGGCAAGTTCGACACGATAGGCAAATGCAGAAAACTGCCTCCCAGGTCCCGGGCCTGCACCGCGCCTCGCTCAGGAAGCTCCACGAACTGGATGGAGCGCTGGAGCTGATGTACTACGGCTGGCGCGGGATGACGCTGGAGGCCGACGCGTATCTTGCCACGGTCGGCCTGTCACGCCCGCACCATCGCATCCTCTATGTCGTTGCACGGCGGCCCGACATCTCGATCGGTGAACTGATCGAGGTGCTCGGTATTTCCAAGCAGGCCTTGAACCGCCCACTCGCATTGCTGCTGGAGCGTAAACTCGTCGCAGCGAAGCGGTCGCCCGAGCAGCATCGTTCGAAATTGCTGCGCCTGACCGCAGCAGGGCAAAAGATCGAACAGAGCGCGTCCAACCACGAGCGCAAGGTCCTCCGTGACGCCTTCGCCCATGTCGGCGCGCCCGGCGCCGCCGCGTGGATGGCGGTCATGGGGGCGATCGCCGACAACAGCTAGCCGCATCCTCACGTCAACATAGTTGACGTGAGAATTGTGCCGTGCCAGTCTTCCCGCCGTCACGCCGGGGAGGGCGGTAGCATGGGCGAACAGATCATGGATCGGGCGGCGGCCGGACGCTTTGTCGAGGCGTGGTGTGCCAACTGGTGCAAGGTCGATATCGACGCCGTGGTCGCGCACTTTGCCGAGAATGCGGAGATGCGCAGCCCCCTGGCGCTGAAATTGACGGAGTCCCCTGTGGTCGCCGGGGTCGAGAACATCCGCGCCTACTGGCGCAAGGCTTATGGAAGCATCGAAAGCGCTGATCTCAAGATCCTGAACTGGAGCTGGGATGAGACGATCGCGCGCCTGACGGTGTGGTGGCAATTGGGCGACACGCGCGCCAGCGAGTTCATGGACTTCGACGGCGCCGGACGTGTGGTGCGCAGCGAAGCATTCTACGGAAAATAGCCGATGCGATTTTCTGATGTCGTCCTGCTGCTCAACGCGCTCTGGTTTTGCGCCGCCTTTGTCCAGTTCAGCATCGCCCAGCGCAACACGCTCAAGATCCTGGTCCCGCGCGAGGAGCGCGGCAATCCGATTGCGCCGACCTTGTCGGCCAGCGTGGCGTTTCTCGGCGGCATCAACCTGCCGATCGGGCTGCTGTCACTGTATTTCCTGCTCGCAAGGCCGCCGTTCTTCCAGGCCGTCGAGGCGCAGCTCGCGCTGTTCCTGTTCTTCGCCGCGTGTCACTTCAGCCAGTTCGCCTACAATCTGCCGGTGCTGATGCGCGGCGGACGCGTCGGGGTCGCCTACTGGCCGGTGCTGAAGGGTCCGATGCTCCGGATCTTCGTCATCGACGCGACCTTGTTTGCGGCGAATCTTATGGTCGCGCTGTTGCTTGTGTAGCCCGTCATTGCGACTGCGATAACTTTCTCCACGTCGTCCCGGGCAGCGCAGCGCGACCCGGGCCCCATAACCAAAGGGTGTCGTTGTTGCACGGCGCTGTGGCCCCAGCGAACTCTAACCGCCCAGAGCGGTGGTTATGGGTCCCTGCTTTCGCAGGGACGACAGCGGTTTATGGGGCGGCTGTAGCGCAAACCTCACGACGGCATCGCGATCCCCAATTCCTTCAGCGCGGCCAGCATGCGCGCCGGCGGCTGCATCGGGATCACCATGGCCTTGCCGGTCTCCAGCAGGCTCTTCAGGCTGGAGAGGATCGCCGGCCAGCCGGTGCGGCCGCCTTCGAGGATGTCGTCGCTGATCGGGCGGTCATGCGATTGCAGCAAGGTCAGCTTCACGCCGTCGCCGGCCGGCTCGATCTCCCAGGTGACGAGCGTCGGCCCGAGCTTTTCGACCAGCTGCGGCCAGTTGACGTTGAAGGTGACGGTCAATCGCTTCAGGGGATCGCACTCGATTACCTCGCCTGAGATATGCAGCGCGCCGTCGGGCGTGCGAACGATGTAGGCGCCGCCGATGCGAAGATCGACCTCGACCGCGTGGCCGGAGAAATACTGCCGGCTGGACTCGGCACTCGTCAGGGCCTGCCACACCTTCTCCGGCGTGGCGGCGATGTAGATCGCGTAGACGATCGCCGGCTTGAATGTCTCGATGTTCATGTCCGCACGTGTCCTTCGGTAGATCTTCATTGTCATTCGAAGCCGTCGATTCCGAGCGCGGCGGGCGGGATCGCGGCCACCTTGCCGGTTTCGAGCAGGCTCTTGAGGCCGGACAGGATCGCAGGCCAGCCCCTGGAAATGCCGTCGAGCAGCTTGCTGCCGACGCCGAAGCCCTCATGGGTCACCGTCAGCTTCACGATCTGGCCGAACGGCTCGAGCGTGAACACGACCTTGGTTGCCGGCTCCTTGCGCATGTCGGGATCGGCCTCGTGCTTGAACGTGTAGGCGAGGCGCCGCGGCCAGTCGGCCTGAAGGATCTCGCCGGTGTCGGTGGTCTTGCCGCTCATCACCAGCGCGAGCGGCGAGCCGACCTTCCAGTCCGATTGCAGCTCGGTGTCGAACCAGTATTGCCGTGTGAAGGTGCTTGAGGTCAGCGCGTCCCACAGCCGTTCCGGCGTGGTCTCGATATAGGTGACGTAGACGAATTCGGGCTTAGGCATGGTAGGGCTCCCTGGCGGGGCTTGTGAGCAGCTCGGCCGGCAATTCGCGGCCGGTCTCCAGAAAACTCTTCAGGCTTGCAATCACCATCGGCCAGCCGCCGGAGATGTCGCGCAGCGTCTTGGGACCGAGCTGGTCGTGCGTCACCGTCAGCTTGACGACCCCGCCGTGCGGTTCGATGTCGAAGGTGACGCGCGAGATCTGCTCGCGCTCGACGCCTTCCTTCACCACATCCCAGCTATAAGCCAGCCTGTTCGGCGGATCGGCGATGAGCACCTCGCCCTGCACGGCGCGGCTGCCGTCCTTGGCGAGTTTGTAGGGCGACCCGACCTTCCAGTCGGAACTGACGCGATAGCCGAACCAGAAGCGCTCGGTGAACTCGCTCGATGTCAGCGCGTGCCACAGCTTCTCGGCCGTGGTCTCGATATAGGTGATGTAGACGTAGTCGGGTTTACTCATCACGCTTCTCCAATTGTCTTTTCAATTCGCTGAGCGCGGCGAGTTTCCCGCGCTCGAACTTCCTGATCCACCGCTCGCCGATCTGATGGATCGGAACCGGGTTGAGGTAATGCAGCTTCTCGCGGCCATGCTTGATCGTGGTGACGAGGTTGGCCTCCTCGAGAATCACAAGGTGCTTGGTGACGGCCTGACGCGTCATGTCGAGGCCGTCGCAGAGCTCGCCGAGCGTCTGCCCGTTCTGATCATGAAGCCGGTCAAGCAGCGTGCGCCGTGAGGCATCCGCGAGGGCTTTGAAGACTTCATCCATGGGTTGGATAATAGGCAACCAAATGGTTGCATGTCAAGGGCGTGTATTTGGGCGGCCATTTCGCCGTGCTATCGTCAGCGGCAGCCAACGCAGATTGGTAGGAAATACGGGGTGGTGCGCATGGGTGGTCGCGTTACGGCAGCTTGCTGCACGTTTCTTCTTGTCCTGCTCGCAAATGCCGCGAGCGCCCAGCAGAAGATCGGCGATCCGCCCGAAGCCTCCAACATGAGGCTGGTTGGAACCAACGATTTGCAGGCGCGCAGCGCCTATCAGCCGACCATTCATCACCAGGGCGACCGCTGGATCGCCTATATCGGCCACCACGGCGGCACCGACGACATTCCCGATCCCGTCAACCCGATGACCGGCAAGGCCGAGCCGAACGGAACCTCGATCGTCGACGTCACCGATCCCGCGCATCCGAAGTACCTGCGGCACATTCCGGGACAGGAAGGCAAATATGAATCCGGCGGCGCGCAGATGGTGCGGATCTGCGACGGCAAGGATCTGCCGAAGGGCGACCGCAACGCGGTCTACATGCTGCGCGCCGTTGGCAGCGAGGGGCATGAAATCTGGAATGTCGCCGATCCCGCAAATCCCGTCCTCGTGACCCACATTGGCGAGGGCCTGAAGGACACGCACAAGAATTTCTGGGAATGCAGCACCGGCATCGCCTACCTGGTCTCCGGCGCGCCGGACTGGCGCACGCGGCGGATGACGCAGATCTACGATCTCTCCGATCCCGCGCATCCCCTGAAGATCAGGGATTTCGGCCTGCCCGGGCAGGAGCCGGGCGCGACCGGCGCGGTGCCGACCGAATTGCACGGGCCGATCTCGACCGGGCCGAAGGGCAACCGGGTCTATTTCGGCTACGGCACCAACAAGGGCGGCTTCCTGCAGATCGTCGATCGCGACAAGCTGCTGAACGGAGCGAAAGAACCGACGCCGGACAATCTGACATTCCCGGAGATCGCGCGGATGCCGCTGTCGGCGATGAACGGCGCGCATACGGTATTTCCGATGCCCGGCATGCCGATCGCGGAATTCGCTCATGACAAGGACGGCAAGACCCGCGACATCGTGATGATCGTCGACGAGGCGATCCAGAACGAATGCGGCGAGGGCAGGCAGATGGTGTGGTTTGCCGACGTGACGACAGAAGCACGGCCGATGATGATCTCGAGCTTCACCGTGCCCGAAGCGTCCGGCAATTTTTGCGAGCGCGGCGGACGGTTTGGCTCGCATTCGTCGAACGAGAGCATGGCGCCGGTCTATTACAAGAAGCTGGCCTTCATCGCCTTCTTCAACGCCGGCGTCCGCGCGCTCGATATCCGCGATCCCTATCACCCCAGGGAAGTCGGGTACTTCATTCCCTCCATCACAGCGGCGACCGATAAGCGCTGCGTCACCATCGACGGCCGTGACCGCTGCAAGGTCGCGATCCAGACCAACAATGTCGAGACCGATGATCGCGGCTACATCTACGCGGTCGACCGCGCCAACACCGGCCTGCACATTCTCGAACTGACCGGCGCCGCGCGCGCCATCGCCGGTCTGCCGTGAGAGCGCCATGATGCGCGCATGGCCGGTGATCGCGGCGATGTTCATGGCGCTCGGCGGCCTGTCGGCCGTGGCCGGCTACGAGATGGCACAGCCACAGGCCGCGCAGTGGCGCGAGATCGCCTGGCCGTTCCCGCGCGACGGCTGGCCCGCCGGCCGCGCCTTCCGTTGCAGCGCGGCCGAGTGCGGCGGCGATGTCGAGGTCTATCTCAGGCCGAAACTCGGCTTCTGCAACTGCGACAGCGGCGTTGCCGATGACGACGAGGTCGACCGCGTTGCTGATGTCGACATGATCAGCCCGCGCTTCGTGCCGCGCAAGGCGGGCGATGTCGTCGATGTCGCGGATATGCCGGGGCGGATCAGGGCCTATGATCTCGACGGCCACCGCACCGCGATCGGCATTGCGGTGTCGCATCGCTGCGATCTCATGGCGGTGGCGGCGCAGGGCAGCGGCGACGCGGACGGCGTGCAGCGGGTGACGTTGAGATTCCTGGAGTCGCAAGAGATCACGAAATGGATGACGTCAGCGCTGAATGGGCAATAGAATACGTCATGCCCGGGCTTGTCCCGGGCATCCACGTCTTTATGATCCCAACTGCACGAGCATAAGACGTGGATGGCCGGGACAAGCCCGGCCATGACGAGAATTACCAGCTGGATCGCCAACATGTCCCTGCAAGCCTATTTCGCCTTTGTCGCAGCCTGCATCGCGCTGGCGCTGCTGCCCGGGTCCTATCGTCACGATGGTGATCGCCAACGGGCTGCGTTACGGCACCCGCGCCGCGCTCACCAATGTGCTGGGCGCGCAGGTCGGGCTCGCGATCGTGATCGGCATCGTCGCGGTCGGCCTCACCTCGCTGATGGCCACCATGGGCTACTGGTTCAACTGGGTGCGGTTTGCCGGCGCCGCCTATCTGGTCTGGCTCGGCATCAAGCTGATCCGCTCGCCGGTCGAGGGCGTCGGCACCGACGACAAGCCGCCGCCGCCGCGCGGCGGCTTCTTCCTGCAGGGCTTTCTGGTGCTGCTCTCGAACCCGAAGGTGCTGGTGTTCTTCGGCGCCTTCATTCCGCAGTTCATGGATATGGACAAGCCGCATTTGCCGCAGGTGGCGCTGCTCGGCGTCACCTTCATGGCGACCGCGGTGCTGACCGACGCCGCCTACGCGTTGGCGGCCGGCCGCGCCCGGAAGTTCTTCTCAAAAGAGCGGACTCGGCTGATGTCGCGCATATCAGGCGGCTTCATGATCGGCGGCGGCATCTGGCTGGCGCTGACCCGGGCGCGCTGAGCCCGGCGCCGAAACGGTTGGCTGCGCTATAGCGCAATCCGCTCGACGACGTCGCGCACCAGGCCGGTCAGCAGCTCGAGCTTGTATCCGGTCATCGGCAGCGGTTTTGCGCCTGATGCCGCAGGCGCGGCGGCCTGTGCGATGGTCGCGGCGTTGGCTGGCTTGCCTTCCAGCGCGGCAGCGGATGCTGTGAGACGCAGCGGCACCGGAGCGATGCCGCCGGCGGCGATGTGGACCTGCTGGAAGGTGCCGCCCGAGATCACGGCGCGTACGCAGATCTCGACCAGCGGCCATTCCGCATAGGAGCGGCTGATGGCGCGCTTGTAGAGCGCGCGCTCGCCGGCGAGCGGGGCAGGGAGCTCGATTCGCTCGATCCGTTCGCCCGGTGCAAGCAGATTGTCGGCCGCGCCGTTGCTGCCGTCGCCGAGCAGGTCGGTGATCGACAATCCGCTGCGCCGGTCCGTGGTCACCTTGGCGTCGTAGGCCAGCAGCGCCATCGCCATGGTCGACGGATGCGGCGCCACGCAGGGGCCGAGATCGAAGGCGACGTGATAGAGATGATTGCCGGCTCGGGCCGGACAGTCGGTGCCGCCCTTCTTGAGGCAGGCGATCTGCGGATTGCGGAAATACCAGCAGCGCGAACGCTGCGCGAGGTTGCCGCCGAGCGTCGCCATGTGCCGGATCTGCGGCGTGGCGAGGCCCTGCGCGGCAGCAGTGATGCCCGGATAGGCTTGCGCAAGCCGCGCGTCGGACGCGATCGCAGCGATCGCGGTCAGCGCGCCGATCCGCGCCGCGCCGTCCGCGCCCCACGCAATTCCGATCGTATCGGGACTGGCGGTGAGATCGATCACCGCCCCGCACGACAGGCCGCTGCGGCGGCGCTCCGACAGGTCGGTGCCGGCGGCGCGGTACTCGGGCGCGGATATGGCGTCTGCGGTAGCGACACTCATGCGGCATCCCTCCCTTTCAGCGCTTCGACGATACGGTCGGGCCGGATTGGAATCTCGGTGAGGCGCACGCCGATCGCGTTGTGGATCGCGTTCGCGACCGCAGCCGAGGTCGGCACCGTCGACGCCTCGCCGATACCGACGCTGTTGCCGAGCACATGGTCGAAGCCGGCTTCGTCGAAATGGACGTCGATCTCGGGCGTGTCGGCGATCCCGGGGATGCGGTAGTCCTCCATCCCCGCGGTCAGGACGTCGCCGGTCTTCGGATCGAGCTCGCGCGCCTCGTAGAGCGCGTAGCCGAGGCCCTGGATGACCGCGCCGCAGGCCTGGCTGCGTGCCAGCGCGGGTGCTGCGATCTTGCCGACCGCGATGCCGGTGTGCACGTTGAGCACGCGGACATGGCCGAGCCAGGTGTCGACCTCAACCTCGATCACCTGCACCGAACTCGGTACGCCGGCGCCGACCGCAATGTTGGAGAAGCGGCGCATCATCCAGCCGAACACCATGCCGATCAGGCCGACTTCGCGCAGCGGCGAGCGGACGCCGGGCGCGGTGTTCTTGCCGTCCTCGCCGCGCGTCTCCACCACGGCGATGTCGGGCGAGCGCGCGATCAGCTCGCGCCACGGCGCGTTCGAGCCGGGGGCAGGCTTTCGCGTCGCCTGTTCGAGCATCGCGGCCTTCAGCTTCCGCACCGCCTGCAGCGTCGGCGGCATCACCGAGGCGGTGACGCGGCTGCCGCCGGAGCCGGGTCCTTCGGGCAGCGAGGAATCGCCGATCCGCACGTCGATGTCACTGGGTTCGAGATCGAACTCGCGCGCGATCGTGTCGGCAAGCACGCTGCGGGTGCCGGTGCCGATGTCCTGCGTCGCGGTGCTGGCGACGATGCGGCCGCCCTTGACCGCGACCTCGACCTTCACGTTGGGCTGCCAGAGATAGAGCCAGTAGCCGGTCGCCATGCCGATGCCGCGGCGATAGCGCCCGTTCTGCGATGGCTTGCGGTTGCGCCAGATCTCGAGCCCGGAGGCCCAGTCGTATAGCCGCTGGCGGTTCGGATCGGGATCCCAGCGCTTGCGCAGGGCGATCGGATCGACATTGAGCCGCAACGCGGCCTCGTCGATCGCCTGCTCGACCGCGAATGCCATCGGCGGACCGCCGGGGCCGCGGAAGGCGGCGCCGGGCGGCAGATTGCTGATGACGTCGAAATCCGAAAGATCCTTCGCCTCGGCCGGATAGATCAGCCGCGCGAGGCCCGCGATCGTCGAGTTGGTCGCGGCTCCCGTATCGGCATGCGCGGTGACGGAGAGCGCCTTCAGGCCGCCTTGCTCGGACGGCAGCAGCGCCACCTTCAATTCGGCGGCCGGCCGATAGCCGGCAACCGAAAGCTCTTCCTGCCGATCGTAGGCGACCCGCACCGGCGCCTTCGCCTCGCGGGCGAGCTCGATCGCGGCGATCGTCTCGGTGCCGAGGCTCGCCTTCGATCCGAAGCCGCCGCCGACGTGCTCGGCGATCACGCGGACCTTGTCGTGATCGAGCTTGTAGCGCTTTGCGATCTGCTCCTTGAGGTGAAACACTTGCTGCGTCGAGGCGTGCAAGGTCAGCCGGTCGCCGTCGAAGCGCGCCACCGCGGCGTGCGGCTCCAGGCATGCATGCTGCTGCGTGGCGGTGCGGAAGGTGGCCTCGACGAGCAGGGCGTTGTTGGCCTGGCGCGCTTCGTCGACCCAGTTGCGCGCCTTCTTGGCGCGCGTCGAGAACACCGCGGTCGGACCGCGGATGTTCTGCTTCCATGGCGCCGGCCCGCCGGCCGCCTCCGAGACGTTGCCGGCCCGCTTGCGGCTGGCCTTGTCGAACACCACGGGCGCGTCGTCCTTGCGCCCGGCATCGAGCCCGACCACGGCGGGCAGCCGTTCGCTGGTCAGCTTGATCGCAACGAGTGCGGCCAGCGCGGACTTGCGGTCAGGAGCCGCGACCGCCGCAATCGGCTCGCCGACATAGCGCACGATCTTGTCGTCGCCGAGCAGCGACACCGCGGTGACGCCTGCGAGCGCACGCGCCGCGGCAAGATCGAGCGCGGTGATGCGGGCATGTGCCTCGCGCGAGCGCAGGATCAGGCCTTCGAGCTGGCCGTCATGGTTGATGTCGACGGTGTATTTCGCCGCGCCCGTCACCTTGTCGCGCGCCTCGATGCGGGGCGCCGTGACGTTGTCGCCGTCGAAGCGGCCGGCGCAGGCATCCGCCACCGCACGAAAGATGCTGTCATAGGCGCCGCAGCGGCAGAGATGGCCCGACAGCGCCGCGCCGATCTCCTCGCGCGACGGGACGGCCGCTCCCCTGGTCGCGCGCCAGCTGTCGCAGAATGCAGTTGCTTCCACGATGAAGCCGGGCGTGCAGAAGCCGCATTGCAGGGCGTCATGCGCCATGAACGCCTTCTGCACCGGATGCAGCCTGACGGCGCCGATGCCTTCTACCGTCGTCACCGCCTTGCCGGCCGCGGCCTGCGCCGGCATCAGGCAGCTTGCGACCGGCGCGCCGTCGACCAGCACCGTGCAGGCGCCGCAGACGCCGGCGCCGCACACGAGCTTGGTGCCGGTGAGCTTGAGCTGGTCGCGCACGATGTCGATCAGGAGCGCGTCGGGATCGTCGGGCAGGGATTCGACGCGGCCGTTGACGGTCGTCGTGGTCATGACTGTCCTCCAGTCGTCTTGCGTGTCGGCTTTCTGGGGATTGCCGCCTTCTTGACGGGCGGCTTCTGCGATTTGGGTTCGGATTTCGGCGTGGCGCCCGCGCAGAGCGTCCGCACCATGATCGCCATGTCCTTCAGGAACGCATCCGCCGGCTGCATCGCCGGATACTGCGACTTCGCGGCGTACATCGACATCTCGACCAGCCGGGCGAATTCGGCCGGCGACAGGCCCTGCGGCAGCGCCAGCTGCTGCCGGCGCACGACCCGCGAGATCGTGGCGACCATGCGCTCCGCGTAGCGTGCGGCATAGGTTTGATAGAGGTCGCGCGCATGCACGAGGTGTTCGGAATACAATTCCTCGAGATGCGGCGAGCCGTCCAGCGATCCGATCATGGTCGACATCCGCGCGGTCATGCCCGCGGCGAGGATGTCGCCGAGATCGGCGCCGGCCGCTTCCGCGCCGGCGACGGCGGTCTCCTCGGCCGCGATCGCGCTCTCATGCACGCGTTCGATCACGGCGCGGAACAGCGCCTCCTTGGATTCGAAATGATGATAGAGCGCCTGCCGCGTCAGGCCGGCCGCTTCGGCGACCTGCTCGATCGAGGAGCGGCGAAAGCCGTGCCGGCGGAACACCAGCATGGTGGCATCGAGGATGCGGGTTTTCGGTCCCATTTGACGATTTTGACAATTGTAGAAGATTTGTCAAATCGCGATTTGGTGAGGCAGCTCGCCGCGCGGCCCCGTGCGTGTGTGAGCGGCATCACGGATGGCCGCGCCCGGCTGCATCAAGCTTGGGTCATGCAAGGGCGAACCTGTTCGTCCTGGAGCTTGCGAGGATACGCAGATGGCCCAAGAGATGACCGAAGGCATGACCCAGGTCTTTTTCCATTGCTCGAACGCGCGCGGGGTGTTGATGGATCGCCGCGGCACCTCGGTGGCGAGCCTCTCCGAGGCCTGCGAGGCGGCGACCTCCATGATGCGATCGCTGGTCGCAACGGTCAGCATGGAAGACTGGCGCGACTGGGCGGTGCATGTCAGCGACGAGGCCGGCGAGGAGATCGTCATCCTGCCCTTCGCATTCGTTCTCGGCAAACCGAACTGAGCGCGCGCCATGAACGCGATCGCGACGGCCTGGCGGAATCTGATCGCGCGAATTCGCGATCCCTACCGGCCCGAGCGCCATTACATGCGCGGGCCCGGCCCCAAATGGCATGCGAAGCATGCCGTTCAGGTCACGGCAGCCGGCTAGGCCGCGCAATTCTCTCGCATTGGGGCTGGCAGGGACTCCCAGGTGCGAACCAGATCGCCGATCGAGCTCGCCTCCATCTTGCGCATCACGTTGGCGCGATGCAGCTTGACGGTCACTTCGCTGATGCCGAGATCGAAGGCGATCTGCTTGTTGACGCGGCCGCGCGCCACCTCGTACAGGACCCGGCGCTCGCGCGGAGAAAGCGAGTCCAGCCGTCTGACATTGCGCTCGACGATCCTCTCATCGGCGCGTTGCGCGAGATCCTTCCTGATCCCGGCCGTCACCGCATCCAGGAGGGTTTGGTCGCGCACCGGCTTGGTCAGAAAGTCGATGGCGCCGGCCTTCATGGCCTGCACGGTCATCGGGATGTCGCCGTGGCCGGTCAGGAACACGATCGGCTTGCGCCTGCCGCTTGCTGCTAGATGAAGCTGCAGATCGAGACCGCTCGATCCCGGCATCCGAACGTCGAGGATCAGGCAGCCGGGCCGCTCCCATTCGCTCGCCGCGAACAGGTCTTGCGGCGAGGCAAAGCAGGCGCACTCCAGACCGGCCGACAACATCAGTTCCTGCACGGCTTCGCGAACCGCCGGATCGTCGTCCACGATGATGACAAGCGGCTGCTCGGCATCATCCTTTGGCCGCGTCCAACCCAAAGCGGGTTTCTGCGACGTCTCAAATCCATGTGTCATACTTTTCTCCTCATCGAATTCGCGCAACGCGTCGGTCCATGCCCGTCGCCCTCAACGACAGCCATGACGGCTTTCGATGCGCGGTCATCACACGGCCACGGCCTCGTCGGCTGCCGCCGGCAGCGTGAACGTGAATGTTGTTTCGCCGGTCGGGCTGGTCTCGGTCCACAGCCGGCCGCCATGCGTCTCGACGATCGAGCGGCAGATCGCGAGCCCCATCCCCATGCCGTCGGTCTTCGTCGTGACGAACGGCTCGAATATGCGGTCCGGCGATTCCACGCCGGGACCGCGATCGCTGATCTCGATCCGCACGCTGCCGCCGGATCTGCGGGCGCGGATGGCCAGCGACCTGGCGGCTTCGATGCCCTCCATGGCCTCGATCGCGTTGCGAATGAGATTGATGAAAACCTGCTGGATCTGGATCCGGTCGCAGGCCACGGCGGGCAGACCGGGCTCGATCTGCATCGTGACGTTGACGCGGCTCTGCGTTGCGGCGTCGATCATCAGGTCACGCGCTTCCGTGATGATTTCGCCGAGCGTCGCGCGTCTCTTCTCCCGCATCGATTGCTTGAACAGCGCGCGAATGCGGCTGACCACGTCCGCGGCCGCATTGGCATCGCGAATGACGCGTGCGACGATCACTTGCGCGCGTTCGATATTCGGCGCATCCGCGGTCAGCCACCGTTGGCATGCGTGTGAATTGGCGACGATGGCGGCGAGCGGCTGATTGACTTCGTGGGCGATCGATGCGGAGAGCTCCGCCAGGCTTGCCGCTTGGCTGGCGCGTCCCAGGGTGTCCCGGGTTCGCCGCAGTTCCTCCTGCGCCTGGACTTGATCTTCGATATCAAGACAGATCCCGTACCATTGCACCACGATACCTTCAGCATTGCGCATCGGCGCAGCGCGCGCCTCCACCCAGCGATGCACGCCGTCCGAACGGCGAAGCCGATGCTTCAACGAGAACGGCTCGCCCGTCGCGATCGCGCTGCGAACCGCGTCGGTGACGACGGCCGCGTCATCGGGATGCACGATGGCCGCGACTGTCGCGGCGAGCCGTCCCGTGTCGAGATGGTCCAATTGATCAATCGACAGACCCGTGAATTGCACCATTCGCTTGTTGAAGTAAGTGGGTTCGCCGTTCGGAGCCAGGCTCCAGATGAGGCCGGGTACGGAATCGACCAGCCGGGAAAGTTGCTGTTCGCGTTCGAGCAGGGCTGCCTTGGCCTCCTTCTCGTCGTCGACATCGATGGTGGTGCCGTACCAGGCGGCGATGCGCCCGTCCTGATCGCGTTCGGGCGATGCGAAATTGCGAAACCAGCGATAGACGCCGTCCGCCAGCGCAATGCGATGTTCCAGATCATAGTGATCGCCGGTCGCGAGGCTGTGCCGCCACGCTGCCACGAGGCGATCATAGTCATCGGGATGAACGAGGTTTCTGACGCCGAAGGTGTCGCGTCCAAGCGGTGACAGCTCCTTCTTGGAGAGCCCCGTGAGGGTCCTGATACGGCGGCTCATATAGAGAAACTTGCCGTTGGCATCGGTCGACCATGCCAGCGCCGGCATGCTTTCGATGATGCGCAGGGCCTGCTCGGCCTTGCCTGCGCGCATCGCACGCCGGCGTCCGAACCAGATGCCGCCGATGCCGATCACAAGGCAGCACGCCGCGGCGGCAGCCGAGAGGCCGGTCAGCCCCTGCGTCAACCCGGCCAGCACCAGTCCGAACCCGCAGCCCGACAGGGCGAAGCCGAAGCTCTCGACGAAACGCGCCGCGCCTGTCATGTCCGACCCTCCCGTTTCGACTTGCGCCGCTGTCGCGGCGACGGCTTGTCGGGACCATCCGTCCGGTCGGATCTTCGGGAACGATCCTTGACGCGATCGCTGACCCAGTCCTGGACCTCCCCGAAGAACGCCGCCGGTGCGGCCCGCCCGAAGCGCTGCGCAACATCGGCGAGGCTTTGTTCGGCGAGGGCGTCGCGCATGGCCTTCTCGGCGCGAAGCATCACCGCGTGAACGGCGCAGGTTCCTTTCGAGGCCCATGTCGGCGGTCTTGCGCCGAACAACTGACATCGCAGGCGCACATCCTGGCAATCAAACAGCGGCTTGTCGCCCTCGATCGCATCCACGATGTCCAGGAAACTGATCTGCTCCGGCGCCTTCGCGAGCACATATCCGCCTCTGGCACCTTCGGATGCCTGCACGATGCCGGCCTTCTCGAGCTTCGGAAATATCTTGGCGACGAAGCTCGGCGAAATGCCCTGCAACTCGGCGAGGTCGCGGCTGCTCAGTGGCTTGTCGCCCGAGCCGACCAGCCACAGCAGGCAATGGATGCCGTATTCGACGCTCACGGTGACGTGTGCCATAACGCGGACTATAGCAGTCCGAGTTATGTCATGCAATACGCGGATAGCATTTGTCCGAGTTATGCAGATTAATGACGCGGTGATGAAAGCGATGTGTCGACGGCGTCCTAAGCTGCTGAAGTGACGAGGCATTCCGGCATGCGCGTCGGCACTTCCCAGCATGCACGGTCCAGCCGACCTAGCCTCTCGGTAGAGGCAACCTATCCTCGCGCACGATATCGGCAGGTCGACGGAAGTGGCAGTCGCTCCGATCGATGTTTGCTGCTCCGAAAAGATCCCGAGATCATGACCAAGCCGCTGTTGCGTGATGCCCCGGAGAGTTTGTCGGCCGCGTCCAAGGTGCGTCAGACCGGCCAGCCGAGTGCCGAGCACCGTGCGGCCGATCTGGAGATGGCGCGCGTGCTCGGGACCAGCCCGTTTCGCATGGCCCTGGACGCCGCCGGTGGCGGGATCGCCCACTGGAAGCATGAACCGCTGCACGACGTCGTCGAGCCAATGAGCCACCACGTGATCATGGCCTATAACGGCTCGATGCAGCGCATGGAGCGCCGGTCAGGACGGTCGGTCACGATCGGCACGTTTCGTCCCGGGGTCGTGATCATCATTCCCGAGGGATCAAGCTCCCGCTGGGATATTCCGAAGCCTGTTGACGTCGTTCAGCTCTATCTTCCCCGGACGACGCTCGCGCGCGTCGCCGATGAAGCCGACGCCCCATCGACGGATCTGCTGGAGCGGACGGCGCATCCGGACCCCGTGACGTCGCGATTGCTGTTGAGTGCGGCGGACGTCCTGCAGGGCAACGAGGCCCTCGATACGCTGTTCAGGCAGCAACTGACGGATCTCTTGGCCACGCGGCTTCTGGCGGCACACACGGGCGCACCGGCGCCGGTCCGGCTGGCCGGTGGCGGGCTGGCGCCGAAGGCACTGCGTGGCGCGATCGAGCGCCTGCGTTCGGACAGCGAAGCGGACGTCTCGCTCGCGGCGCTCGCTTCGGAGGCCGGCCTGTCGCGCTTCCACTTCTGCCGTGCCTTCAAGGAAAGCACCGGGCTCTCGCCGCATGCCTGGCTGCGCCAGCACCGGCTCGAGCAGGCCATGGACATGTTGCGCGACACCGACGCATCCGTGGTCTCGGTCGCCGCGGCGCTCGGCTACGGCTCGCAGACCGCTTTCGCCGCAGCGTTCAGGAAGCTGACCGGCGAAACCCCGAGCGATTGGCGGCGGCGCCTGCGGTAGCAGCAATCGCTCTTCAGGTCGGGCAATCGCTCTGGGGCGCGCTCAGGCCCAATTCGCTAGATCATCGTGGCACCCATTGCCAACAACGGAGACAAGCGATGGCTTGGAACGATTTAGGCAACTGCCTTGCGATCACGCGGCGAAGCCGGGTGGTTGCGACCGCACTCATGTACGGGCTCACGCTCACCGTCCGCTTCACTTCGGCAGCGGGTGATGACGCGGATTCGCCGGCGCAGGCCTCCCAGGGCGCCAATGCCGTGACGTCGGTGATGATCGACGACGCGGCTCAAGCGCTCACCCGGGACTGGCTCCCGGCGGCCGCGCAGCCGATCAGCCTTCGCCGCGGGGCGCTGTCGAGCGCGCGCGCGCCAGGCTGTCGCGCCGGATGCGAGCCCGCACGGCGCGCGCCGTTTGTATCGAGCTGCGCCGCCCATCGATAGGTACGTGCCTTCCGTTCCACCTCTTCGCGTCACCGATCGCGACAGGCTGCCGTCAGCGGCAAGCGGTGTCGGTCACGCGCGGACATCAGAGACTGCCAACCCAAGGAGATATCACATGCGACTAGTCATCATTGGCGCCGGCTTCGCCGGCATGTATGCCGCACTCTCCGCAGCCCGCCTGCGCGACATCCAGGGCGCATCGCCCGAACAGCTCGAGATCGCACTGGTTGCGCCGGAGCCGACGCTCGTGGTTCGCCCGCGGCTCTACGAACCGAAGCCGGAAACGCTGACGGCGCCGCTGCTCGACGTCTTCAACGCGATCGACGTCGTCTACGTGCAGGGCAGCGCCGAGGCCGTCGACACCAAGTCGCGCACCGTGCAGATCGTCACCGCCAAGGACGCGCGGAAGACGCTGCCTTACGATCGGCTGGTGGTGGCGACCGGCAGCCGGCTGTTCCGCCCCAACGTGCCCGGCCTCGCCGAGCATGGCTTCAGCGTCGACAGTCTCGAGGATGCGATCGCGCTCGACCGGCATCTGCACGGCCTCGCCAAGCAGCCGGCATCAGTGGCGCGCGATACCGTGGTGGTCGCCGGCGGCGGCTTCACCGGCATCGAAGCGGCAACCGAGATGCCGGCGCGCTTGCGGGACATTCTCGGCAAGGACGCCAAGCCCCGCGTCATCATCGTCGAACGCAATCCTGCGATCGCGCCCGACATGGGCGAAGACCCGCGCCCGATCATCGAGGATGCGATGCGCAAGCTCGGGGTCGAGGGCCGGTTCGGCGCCGGCGTCGCCGAGGTCAGCAAGTCCGGCGTCACGCTGTCGAATGGCGAACATATCGAAGCCGCGACCGTGGTCTGGGCGGCGGGCATCCGCGCCGCGCCGCTGACCACCCAGATCCCGGCCGAGCGCGACAATTTCGGCCGGTTGCTGGTCGATCGCGACCTGCGCGTGCCGTCGGTCGCGGGCGTGTTCGCCACCGGTGATGCGGCGCGCGCCGCATGCGACGATGCCGGCAACTACGCGCTGATGTCGTGCCAGCATGCGACGCGGATGGGCGCCTTTGCCGGCAACAACGCCGCGGCCGAGCTGCTCGGGGTTGCGACCAGGCCGTATCATCAGAAGGTCTATGTCACCTGCCTCGACCTCGGCGAGGCCGGCGCGCTGTTCACCCGCGGCTGGGAGCGCAAGGTCGAGCTGGTCGGCGACGTCGCCAAGAAGACCAAGCGGGAGATCAACACCGTCTGGATCTATCCGCCGCGTGCCGAGCGTGCCGCAGCGCTCGCATCCGCCGATCCGGAGCACGTCACCGAAGTCTAGGACGTCCTCCGAACCCGGCCGCGCCCTGCACGGGCGCGGCCACCGTCGACCGTCATAACTGGAGCTCACCACAGTGAAACACGAGACCGTGCGTACGTCGTCGTTCGCGATGCCGCTGACCAGTCCGGCTTTCCCGCCCGGGCCCTATCGCTTCGTCAATCGCGAATACTTCATCATCCAGTACCGCACCGATCCCGAAGCGCTGCGGCGCGTGGTGCCGGAGCCGCTGGAGTTGACCGAGGCGGTAGTGAACTACGAATTCATCCGCATGCCCGACTCCACGGGCTTCGGCGACTACACCGAGAGCGGCCAGGTCATTCCGGTGACCTACAAGGGCCAGCTCGGCGGCTTCACCCATCAGATGTTCCTGAACGATCATCCGCCGATCGCCGGCGGGCGCGAGCTGTGGGGTTTTCCCAAGAAGCTGGCGCAGCCGAAGCTCGAGGTCGAGATCGACACGCTGGTCGGCACGCTGAACTACGGCTCGGTACGGATCGCGACCGGCACCATGGGCTACAAGCACCGCGCGCTCGACGCTGCCGCCGAGGCTAGGAAGCTCGCCGCGCCGAACTTCCTGCTCAAGATCATACCGCATGTCGACGGCACGCCGCGCATCTGCGAGCTGGTGCGCTACCATCTCGAGGACATCACGGTGAAGGGGGCGTGGACCGGACCGGCTGCGCTCGACCTGTATTCGCATGCGCTGGCTCCGGTCGCCGAACTGCCGGTGCTGCAAGTCCTGTCCGCCAAGCACATCGTCGCCGACCTCACGCTCGGGCTCGGCGCCGTGGTGCACGACTATCTCGCCGCCGGCCAGGCCACGCCGCAACGCGCCGGAGCCCTGACCGCGGCGAATGCCGGCTGACCAGCCTCGACCATCATCAGGAGTTTCAGCAATGTTGAACGTGATGCGTGAGCAGATCGATCCGCCGTCGCAGCAGACCAGGTCGTTGCCCTACGACGTCGTGGCCCTGGTGCTGCAAGGCGGCGGCGCGCTTGGCGCCTATCAGGCCGGCGTTTATGAGGGCCTGCACGAGGCCGGCATCCGGCCGAACTGGCTGGCCGGCATTTCGATCGGCGCGCTCAATGCGGCCATCATCGCCGGCTCGCCGGAACGAGAGCGGGTCGAACGGCTGCGTAAATTCTGGGAAGGCATCTGTGCCACGCCCGTCGAATGGCCGACGGGAGAAGGGCTCGCCAATGCCCTGCCGTTCGCCTTCGACATGCGCTCGGCGCACAATGCGCTGGCGGCGATGCGTGCCCTGTTCCAGGGGCAGCCCGGCTTCTTCAAGCCGCGCTTCCCGCCGCCGTTCCTGTCGCCGTTCTCGGGGGCTGCCGCGACGAGCTTCTACGACACCTCGGCACTGCGGCAGACACTCGAGCAACTCGTCGACTTCGACCGGCTGAATTCCGGCGAGGTGCGCGTCAGCGTCGGCGCGGTCAACGTACGCACCGGCAATCTCACCTATTTCGACACCGCCGAGCGCCGGCTCGGTCCGAAGCATTTCATGGCGTCCGGCGCGCTGCCGCCGGGCTTTCCTGCCGTCGAGGTCGACGGCGAGCACTATTGGGATGGCGGCGTGGTCTCGAACACGCCTTTGTCCCGGGTGTTGTCCAGCGAGCCGCGCGACACGCTGACCTTCCAGATCGATCTGTGGTCGGCGAGGGGCCGCGTGCCCAACGACCTGATGGAGGTGTCGAGCCGGCAGAAGGACATTCAATATTCCAGCCGCACCCGCGCCATCACCGATCAGGCGCTGCGGATGCAGAAGATGCGGCAGGCCCTGCAGCGGACGCTCGCGCTGCTGCCGGAGAGCGCCAGGCAGGATCCGGAGATTCGCGAGATCGCCGAGATGGCCCGCCATCGCTCCTGCAACATCATTCATCTGATCTATCAGTCCAAGATCTACGAGCGTCACTCCAAGGACTACGAGTTCGGACCGAATGCGATGCGCGCGCACTGGCAGAGCGGGCTCGAGGACATCCGGCGCACGCTGGCCGACCCGGGCCGGCTCGATCGGCCCGCGCCGGAGCTTGGCATCGTCACCCACGACATCCACCGACGCGACTGAACCCGCGGCGCATCTCATCCCCACACCATCGAAAGGAGCTTCCCATGTTGAAGGGCAAGGTTGCCATCGTCACCGGATCGACCAGCGGTATTGGGCTCGGCATCGCCAAGGAGCTCGCCAGCCTGCGCGCCGACATCGTCCTGAACGGGTTTGGCGATAGCAGCGAGATCGAGGCGATCCGCAGCGGCATCGAACGCGAGCATGGCGTGCGCGTCAGCTATGACGGCGCCGACATGTCGAAGGAAGATGCCGTGCGCGGCCTGGTCACCGCGACGGTCGCCAGTTTCGGCCGCCTCGATATCGTCGTGAACAATGCCGGCATCCAGTTCACCGCGCCGGTCGAGGAATTTCCGGCCGCCCGCTGGAACGCGATCCTCGCGATCAATCTGTCGGCCGCGTTCCATTCCATCGCTGCCGCGCTGCCGCAGATGAAGAAGCAGCGCTGGGGCCGCATCGTCAACATCGCCTCCGCCCATGGCCTCGTCGGGTCGACGCACAAGGCCGCCTATGTCGCGGCCAAGCACGGGCTGATCGGTCTCACGAAAGTGGTAGGCCTCGAGACCGCAGGCAGCGGGGTGACCTGCAATGCGGTCTGTCCGGGTTGGGTGCGCACGCCGCTGGTCGACAAGCAGATCGACGACATCGCCGCGCAGCGTGGCATCAGCCAGCAGGATGCCGCCAGAGACCTGCTCGCCGAAAAGCAGCCGTCGCTCCAGTTCGTCTCCCCGAAGCAGCTTGGCGGCACTGTTGCCTTCCTGTGCTCGGGCGCAGCAGACCAGATCACGGGAACGGCGATCTCGGTCGATGGCGGCTGGACGGCACGGTAGCGCACGGCTTCAGCCGGCCACACCCGGGTGATCGCCCATGTCACTGCTCGCGCGAGACCTGCTCGCATTCCCGGCGCCTGATGCTTCCGCGGATGACGCCATGGAGCTGTCGCGCATGGAAGCGCGACTGCCGGCCTTGCTCAGCGTGATCGCCGGAATGGTTGACAGTACCGGCTTCTTCACGCTGGGCCACATCTTCACGGCCCACGTGACCGGCAACCTCGTGCTGGCGGCCGGCGTTGCCGTCGACGGCGGCGCGTTCCATTGGGCGCAGCTGTTGACCATCCCGGTCTTCATGCTGGCGCTGGCAACCGTCTGGCTGATTGCGCGCGCATCAGGCTTGCACGGCGCGCGACTCGTGCGGCTGTTGCTGCTGGTTCAGTTTCTGATCCTTGCTGCGTTGCTGGTCTTCGGCGTCGTCGCGAGGCCATCCTCCGACCCGGCGGGGGTGCTGGCCGGCACGGCGGCGATGATGGCGGTGTCCGCGATGGCCTGTCAGTACGCGCTGCTGCGCATCGCGGTGCGGGGCGCCATCTCGACTGCGGTGATGAGCGGCAATCTGGCCAATGCCGTTTTATCGGCAATGGACTTGCTTTCGATCCGTCATCCTCTGCTGCCGCATGATGCGACGCCATTGAATCATTCGCTCGGCCGTTTGGCCGGGTTCCTTCTCGGCTGTGTCGTTGCCGCGGCGGCGGTCTCGGTGGCCGGAGACTGGACCTGGTCGCTTCCCGCAGCGCTGGCCGGTGTTGCGATCGCCGTGCGGTAAGCCGGCGGTCGAGATCGCAACGCGTTTCGTCGTTCGCCCCGGCTCCATTTAGAACGATCCTAAGAATTGCTCCGAACGGCAGGACGCATTGCCGCAGTTCCCCGGCGCGCTCGTTGCGGGATCGCAACACGGTCAACGATAAGCCCGACACTGGACGAGTTCTAATCGCCGCGCGACTGCACGCATCTTTCATCGTGCTAGTGACGGCGAGGATGGAGACTTTGGAATCAGGTAGCGAAGTTGACTGCGACGACCAAATCCCTGCGGCGATGGGGCGCCGTCCATAAATGGACCAGCCTGATCTGCACATTGTTCATGCTGCTGTTGTGCATCACCGGCCTGCCGCTGATCTTCCACGACGAGATCGATGATCTCCTGCACAACCAGGTCAAGCCGGCCGAGGCACCGTCCGGCACGCCGCCGGCCAATCTGGATCATCTGCTCGCCAACGCGCTGGCGCAGGCGCCCGGCAAGGTGCCGCACTTCCTGATCTGGGATCGCGACGAACCCGGCGCGATCTGGGTCAGCGTTGGTCCCTCGATCGACGCCAATCCGGTCGACAACCTGCTGATCCGGATGGATACCCATACCGGCGCCTATCTCGATTCCCCCGATGTGACCGGCCGCTTCACCTACATCATGCTGAAGCTGCACACCGACATGTTCGCGGGCCTGCCCGGAAAGCTGTTTCTTGGATTGATGGGCATCCTGTTCTGCGTCGCGATCATCTCCGGCATCGTGGTCTACGCGCCGTCGATGCGGAAGCTGCGCTTCGGCGCCTACCGCGCGCAGCGCACCCGCGTGGTGCGCTGGCTCGACGTGCACAACCTCGCCGGCATCCTGCTGGTGGCCTGGACGCTGGTGGTCGGCTTCACCGGCGTCATCAACACCTGGGCCGATCTCGTGCTCAAGATGTGGCAGTTCGGCCAGCTCGCCGAGATGACCGCGCAGTACAAGGACCGCGGCGTGCCGTCGAAGCTGACCTCGCTGAACGGGGCGGTTGAGGTGGCGAGGCACGCGGTGCCCGGAATGACGCCGAGCTTCGTCGCCTTCCCGGGCACTCTCTTCAGCAGCAAGAGCCATTATGCTGTTTTCCTGCACGGCGATACGCCGCTGACCTCGCGGCTGTTGAAGCCCGCGCTGATCGACGCGGAAACCGGTGCGCTGACCGACAGCCGCGACATGCCCTGGTATGTGTCGACGCTGTACGTCTCGCAGCCGCTGCATTTCGGCGACTACGGCGGCATGCCGCTCAAGATCGTCTGGGCGCTGCTCGACATCCTGACCATCTTCATTCTCGTCACCGGCGTGTATCTGTGGATGCGCCGGCGCAAGGCGGGCGTGAGCCAGGAACGCGCCATCGCCAACGCCGCCTCGATCGACAACCCCGTACTCACGTCGTGACGTCAGCATGGTCGCACATCGCTCATTGACCCAGATCTTCGCCGCGCCGCTCGCGATCGCGATCGTGAGCACGGTGGGATTGATCAGCGCGCTGGTCGGCGACGGCTGGTGGGATGCAGTTTCCTGGGCAGCGCTCGGCCTGCCGGTGCTGCTCTATCTCGCGTTCATCTGGCGGCGCCGGCCGAATTGACGCCGGCTTGCCCGATCGCTGCTAGCTAGATCAGCGCTTCCGCGCGCAACGTTGCCTCGATCTCGCCGAGGATCCGCGCCAGCCGCTCGGCCCACGCGGTTTCACCGGCCTGGTCGGAAATCAGGTCCTGACGGATTTCGATGCCTGAATTCATCAGGCCGCGCTTCTCGCCATGCACGGGGATCGTGTAGTCGGTCTCGTCGCTGACCGCATAGGGCTCGTTGTCGCCGACCACGAGATCGCCCTCGCTGCGCAGATGCTTCAGCAGCAGCGGTGGCAGTGCCTTGTCGTGGTGGTACAGCGTGCCGATGTGCCAGGGCCGCGCGATGCCGGCATAAACCGGCGTGAAGCTGTGCAGCGACACCAGCACTGTCGGCATGCCCTGGCGCGTGCGTTCGTCGATGATCTCGTCGATGCGCTGATGATAGGGATCGAAGATCTGCGCGCGGCGCAGCTCGACGGCTTCGCGCGACAGGCCTTCATTGCCGGGAACGGTGGTGGCCTCGCTGATCAGCGGGACCGAGCTTGCGACATGCGGCGGACGGTTGCAGTCGATCACGAGCCGCGAATAGCGCTGCGCGATCAGGTGCGCGCCGAGCAGGTCGGAGAGTTGCGTTGCGACGTCGGCGATGCCGATGTCCCAGGCGATGTGCCGCACGAGCTCGGATTCGGGCAGGCCGAGATCGCCGAGCGGGGAGGGAATCAGCCTGCCGTAGTGATCGCAGGTGAACAGGAACGGCGAGTGGCCGGCAGGATTGCGTTCAAGAACCGGTGAAACGTCGGTGCTTGCGAGCAGAAACGATGGGCCACCGCCGTAATTCAAGGGCCTTTTCCTCAACTTTGCCTATTCGAGCGGCATCTGGTCTGGAATCGAGCAGCTTTCTCTATAGATTAAGCGGTCCGAAATCACGATGATTGTTTGAAGATGCCGCTCCTGACTATTCATCACAAGACCGTTTATCGCTACGCGCGCCCGGTGGCGTTCGGCGAGCACCGCATCATGCTGCGCCCCCGCGACGGCCATGATCTGCGCGTGCTCGACAGCGCACTTGTGATCGATCCGCAACCGATGTCGCTGCGCTGGATTCACGACGTGTTCGGCAACAGCATGGCGATCGCGGCCTTCGACGAGCGCGCCGACACGCTGTCCTTTGTCTCGACCGCGACGGTCGAGCACAATCCGGCCGACAGGTTCGCGTTGACGCCGGACGACGCCGCCTACTTCTATCCGTTTCTCTACGACGACGAGGAATTCCCCGATCTGCAGCAGTTCATCACGCCGCAATATGGCGACCCGAACGGTGAGCTGTCGGCCTGGGCGCGGCGCTTCCTCGATGTCGAGCCGCCGACGCCGACGTTCAGGATCCTGAGCGGCATGACGCATGGCATTCGCGAGGCGTTCAGCTATCGCAAGCGCTACGAGCAGGGCACCCAGCATCCGCTTGATACGCTGCGGACGCAGTCCGGCACCTGCCGCGACTATGCGCTGTTCATGATCGAGGCGCTGCGCCGGCTCGGCATCGCCGCGCGTTTCGTCTCCGGCTATCTCGCGATGCCTCCCGGCAGCGCGCATGGCTACGTCGGCGGCGGCTCGACCCATGCCTGGGTGCAGGTCTATCTGCCGAGTGCCGGCTGGATCGAGTTCGATCCGACCAACGGCATCGTCGGCACGCGCGATCTGATCCGCGTCGCGGTGGCGCGCGATCCGCGGCAGGCGATCCCGCTGCACGGCGTCTATCTCGGCGCGGCGGATGCGTATCTCGGCATGGACGTCGACATCAAGGTCGTCTCGGTCGGCGAGAGCCTGGCGGAGCAGGAGACAGCCTGACGATGCAGATCAAGGTCGGCTTCGAGATCACCTACACGGCGGCGCAGCCGACCCCGATGGTGATCATGCTGTCGATCCATCCGTCGCGCTACGCCGACATCGTCGGCACCGAGAGCATTTCGACCGAGCCGGACGTCCCGATCGGCCTCTATCGCGACGGCTTCGGCAATGTCTGCGGGCGGCTGGTCGCCCCTCGCGGCGGCGTCACCTTCCGCGGCAGCGCGCTGGTGCGCGATTCCGGGTTGCCCGACATCGTCAACCCGGCGGCGCAGCAGCTGCCGATCGAGCAACTGCCCGACGACATGCTGCTCTATCTGATGCCGAGCCGCTATTGCGAGACCGACAAGCTGACCGACATCGCCTGGTCGCTGTTCGGCAATACACCGCCGGGCTGGGCGCGGGTGCAGGCGATCACCGATTTCGTGCACCACCACGTGACGTTCGGCTACCAGCACGCCCATCACATGAAGTCGGCACACGACGTCTATGAAAGCCGCGCCGGCGTTTGTCGTGACTTCGCGCATCTGGCGCTCACCCTCTGCCGCTGCATGGGCATTCCGGCGCGCTACTGCACTGGCTATCTCGGCGACATCGGCGTGCCGCAGGATCCGGCGCCGATGGACTTTTCCGGCTGGTTCGAGGTCTATCTGTCCGGCCAGTGGTACACCTTCGATGCCCGCCACAATGTGCCGCGAATCGGCCGCATCCTGATGGCGACCGGCCGCGACGCCGCCGACGTGGCGCTCACCACGAGCTTCGGCCGCATGACGCTGGCGAAGTTCGTCGTGGTGACGGATGAGGTGGCGGCGGCTTGATTCTTCCCGGACCTTCCGTCATTCAGGGCGCGTACCATTGCGGCGCCTTCCGTCGTCGTCCCTGCGAAAGCAGGGACCCATACGCCGCGGCTCCCGTTGTTGACAGGACCCGTCGTTCCGGCGTCGCGCAATGATTTGGATTGGTGGTTATGGGTCCCTGCTTTCGCAGGGACGACAGCGAGTGTGAGGCGCAGCTTGTAAGTTATACTGCCCCGTTCTGCCGGAATGACAAGTGAGACCATGACCTCCGACCTTCTCTTCGTCTACGGCACGCTGATGCGCGGCTTCGACCATCCGATGGCGAAGCTGCTCGCCGGCAATGCCGAATTCCTCGGACCAGCGCAGTGCCGCGGCCGGCTCTATCTGGTGAAGCACTATCCGGGCCTAGTGGCATCCGACGATCCCGCCGACATCGTGCATGGCGAACTGTTCCGCCTGCGCGAGCGCGACGCCATGCTGCGCGAATTCGACATGTACGAGGCCTGCGGCGAGGGCTTTCCTCAGCCGACCGAATATGTCCGCGAAATGCTGAAGGTGACGCTTGCCGATGGCAGCGTGCGCGAGGCGTGGACCTATCTCTACAACTGGCCGGTCACCGAGCTGCCGCGGATCGCGTCAGGAAAGTTTCTCGAGTACTAGTACGCACTGCGTCAAGCCCGGCCATGACAGGTTGAAAGAGCTCGCGTCACACCTCCCGCTCGACGCGGATATCCACCTCGCGCTCGACGAAGCTCCATTCCTCGGTCGCGCGCAGCATGGCGACCAGCTCGTCGAACAGGCTGGCATGCTCGGGGGCGAATTCGAACCAGGTCAGGAAGTCGAAGGGCATGCCGAGGTCGCGGGCGTGAAACAGCTGGCGGGCGATCGCCGGCAGGTATTTCAGCGTGCCTTCGATGTGGTGCGACTTGTCCTCAAAGATCGCGCGCCGCTCCTCCTGCGTAAGATCCCACCACGCCGCGGATTTCCGGATAGGGATCAGCGCCGCAAGCGTCGCCTCGCTGCGGCCGAGCCCGGCCTGCACGGCAACGAGCTTCTCGCGTTCTTCCTTCTGGGTGTAGCGCAGATGGCTGGCGACACCTGCAAGCCGCCAGGAGGTCTGCGCCGGCAACAGCGGCAGCGCGATCGCGTCGCTCGCAACGATCGACAGCGCCGCGACCTTCGGCAGCGTCTCGCCCTTCACCCTCGTGATGGACGTGACCTGCCAGCCGCCGCTCTGTCCGCCTCTGAACGTCGTGAACATGACGCTATCCAATCCCGGAAGCGGGGAGGGGGCAAGTTGGCTGAATCATCTCTCCACCGAGGATTTCGGGGTAGCCCGGCGGGACCGGCCGTGACATGACGGGGCCTGTGAATAGCCCGGAAAAACCCCACATTGTTCGTCCAACCGGCCGGCGCCCCTATATGGCTAACCGGTTGACCAGCGACTCACCGGATACCACGCTAAGATCGTCCTATGCGCTTCACGCCCGAATTCCTCGATGAGCTGCGCGCCCGGCTTCCGGTCTCGGAAGTCGTGGGCAAGCGCGTCAAGCTCAAGAAGGCCGGGCGGGAGTGGAAGGGCCTGTCGCCGTTCCAGCAGGAGAAGACGCCGTCGTTCTTTGTCAACGACCAGAAGCAGGCCTGGTTTGATTTCTCCTCCGGGCTGAATGGCAACATCTTCGATTTCCTCATGAAGACCGAGGGCGTGACGTTCCCGGAGGCGGTCGAGCGCCTCGCCGCGATGGCGGGCGTTTCGCTGCCGGCTGCGACGCCCGATGCGGCGCGGAATGCTCAGCACCGCCGCACCCTGCACGACGTGATGGAACTGGCGACCAAGTTCTTCGCGGACACGCTGGCCTCGCGCAATGGCGCCAAGGCGCGCGGCTACCTCGCCGACCGCGCCATCTCGCCGGCGACCCAGCTCCAGTTCCGGATGGGCTACGCGCCGCCGGATCGCTTTGCGCTGAAGGAGCATCTCGGCGCGCAGGGCATTTCGACCGAGGACATGGTCGAGGCGGGGCTGCTGGTGTCCGGCGACGACAAGCCGGTGCCGTTCGATCGCTTCCGCGACCGCGTCATGTTCCCGATCACGGACGCCCGTGGCCGCGTCATCGCGTTCGGCGGCCGGGCGCTGGAGAAGGACGTTCCGGCAAAATACCTGAACTCGCCGGAAACCACGCTGTTTCACAAAGGCGACAATCTCTACAATTTGTTCACCGCGCGGCAGGCCGCGCATGACGGCGCGCAGCTGATCGTCGTCGAGGGCTATGTCGACGTCATCGCCATGGTCACCTCGGGCTTCCCCGGCGCCGTCGCGCCGCTCGGTACCGCGCTGACCGAGAACCAGCTCGCGTTGCTCTGGAAGATGGTCGACGAGCCGATCCTCTGCTTCGACGGCGACCGTGCCGGCAAGAAGGCCGCGTACCGCGCGGCCGACATCGCCCTGCCGCAGCTCAAGCCGGGCAAGAGCCTGCGCATCGCGTTGCTGCCGGAAGGGCAAGACCCCGACGACCTCGCCCGCTCCGGCGGCCGCGCCGCGATCGAGGACGTGATCTCGGCGGCGCGTCCGCTCGCTGAGATGATCTGGTCGCGCGAGATCGAGGGCGGCAATTTCGATACGCCCGAGCGCCGGGCCGCACTCGAGGCCAAGATCGGCGAGCTCACCAACGGCATCCGCGACGAGGTGGTGCGCCGCTATTACCGTCAGGATTTGCAGGAGCGGCTGCAACGCAGCTTCGCCCCGGAGGGGGGCCGCGGCGGTTATGGCCGCGGCGGCGGCTTCGGCAGAGGTAATTTCGGCGGCGGCCGCGGCGGCGAATCACCCCGCCAGTTTGTCCCCCGCGGACCCTCCCAGGGGGGCCAAGGCGGCCGGTTCGGGGCCAAGGGCGGCGTCACCCCCGGGATTTCACGGGGACCCTACCAGGCCGCCAGCCCCCAGCTCGCCAACAGCCCGATCATGCGCGGCCAGCGCAGCGCGATCTCCCGCCGCGAGGCCCTGATCCTGCAATGCCTGATCAACCACCCCTGGCTGCTGCACGACCATCTCGAGGAGGTGGCGGCGCTCGAACTCGCCCACCCCGAGGCCCACAAGCTCAGGGCGGCCATCATCGCGGCCTTTGCCCACGACCATCACCATTCCCCTGACGTCGAGGAGCAGGCCGAAAAGATGCGGGCCGATCTCGAAGCGGGCGGATTATCGCAGATTCTTCAAAGGGTTGAGCGGGCGATCACGACCCAGGCGGTGTGGGGTGCGCAGATCGGCGCGGCGCGCGAGGATGTTTTATCAACCTGGCGTCAACTCGTTGCCTTGCATCAGAAAACCCACGCCTTACTTAGGGAAAGAAAAGATGCGGAAGCGGCCTTGGCTGAAGACTCCAGCGAGGCCAATCTGGCATGGTTGCAGGATATCCAGGCCCGGATGGCAGAAGCCGATGGGACCGAAGCCCTGATTGAAGGGTTCGGAGAATTATCGGGCCGGTTCCAGCGTAATGTCTGATAACAAAAATGCTGCGGACGGCGCTGGCCGAGCCCGCAAAAAGACTCGCCAAACCCATGGTTTGGCTGCAAAAACAGGGTTAAGCGAAACTTAATAGCCTCGCGGCTATTCAAGATTGGAAACCGTTGAGACGGATGACAGGGGTGGCGAGATTTTGCGCCGCCCTTTGTGCGTCGAGAGAGTAAATCTAGATCTCATGCCGATGTGTGCGCGTGGCGCCATTTTGCATGACCGCGTTTCGGGAGCTTAGTGAATGGCCACCAAGGCAAAGACGCTGCAGGTTAAGGACAAGGAAAAAGACGACAAGGCAGCGGATGCTCCTGAGAAGGATTCCGCTGACGCGCCGTCGCCGTTGCTCGACCTGTCGGATGCCGCGGTGAAGAAGATGATCAAGCAGGCCAAGAAGCGCGGCTTCGTGACCTTCGATCAGCTCAACGAAGTGCTGCCCTCCGACACGACGTCGCCCGAACAGATCGAAGACATCATGTCGATGCTGTCAGACATGGGCATCAACGTCACCGAGGCCGACGACTCTGAAGGCGAGGACGAGAAGGACGACGGCGACGACGAGACCGACAACGAGCTCGTCGAGGTCACGCAGAAGGCCGTCACCGAGGTCAAGAAGTCGGAGCCCGGCGAGCGCACCGACGATCCCGTGCGCATGTATCTGCGCGAGATGGGCACCGTCGAGCTGCTGTCGCGCGAAGGCGAAATCGCGATCGCCAAGCGCATCGAGGCCGGCCGCGAGGCGATGATCGCGGGCCTCTGCGAAAGCCCGCTGACCTTCCAGGCCATCATCATCTGGCGTGACGAGCTCAACGAAGGAAAGATCTTCCTCCGCGACATCATCGATCTCGAAGCCACCTATGCCGGCCCCGAATCGAAGGGCGGCATCAATCCGAACCTGATCGGCAACAACGGCGCCGAGGGCGCCGCCGCTGAAGGCAATGGCAACGGCGCCGAAGGGGCCGCACCGGCCCATGTCGCGCCGCCCGCCGCTCCGCCGTCGCCGACCCCGTTCCGCGCCGCGCCCGCCGGTGGCGAAGCCGGCACCGAGGAGAAGGATCCCGGCGAGGCCGCCGCCGAAGGCGACATGGACGACGACGAGTTCGAGAACCAGATGTCGCTCGCCGCCATCGAGGCCGAGCTGAAGCCGAAGGTGGTCGAGACCTTCGACAAGATCGCATCCGAGTACAAGAAGCTGCGCCGCCTGCAGGAGCAGGACATCGCCAACCAGCTGCAGAGCGAGTCGCTGTCGCCGTCGCAGGAGCGCAAGTACAAGAAGCTGAAGGACGAGATCATCGTCGAGGTGAAGTCGCTGCGCCTCAACCAGGCCCGCATCGATTCACTGGTCGAGCAGCTCTACGACATCAACAAGAAGCTGGTCTCGTTCGAGGGCCGCCTGCTGCGCCTCGGCGACAGCCACGGCGTCGCGCGTGAAGACTTCCTGCGCAACTACCAGGGCTCGGAGCTCGATCCGCGCTGGCTCAATCGTGTCTCGAAGCTGTCGGCCAAGGGCTGGAAGAACTTCGTCCATCACGAGAAGGACCGCATCAAGGACCTGCGTCACGAGATCCAGTCGCTGGCGGCGCTCACCGGGCTCGAGATCGGCGAATTCCGCAAGATCGTGCACGGCGTGCAGAAGGGCGAGCGCGAGGCCCGTCAGGCCAAGAAGGAGATGGTGGAAGCCAACCTCCGTCTCGTGATCTCGATTGCCAAGAAGTACACCAACCGCGGCCTCCAGTTCCTCGACCTGATCCAGGAAGGCAATATCGGCCTGATGAAGGCGGTCGATAAGTTCGAATATCGCCGCGGCTACAAGTTCTCGACCTACGCCACCTGGTGGATCCGGCAGGCGATCACCCGCTCGATCGCCGACCAGGCCCGCACCATCCGCATCCCCGTGCACATGATCGAGACGATCAACAAGATCGTCCGCACCTCGCGCCAGATGCTGAACGAGATCGGCCGCGAGCCGACCCCGGAAGAGCTTGCCGAGAAGCTCGGCATGCCGCTCGAGAAGGTCCGCAAGGTCCTCAAGATCGCCAAGGAGCCGCTGTCGCTCGAGACGCCGGTGGGTGACGAAGAGGATTCGCATCTCGGCGACTTCATCGAGGACAAGAATGCGATCCTGCCGATCGACGCGGCGATCCAGTCCAACCTGCGCGAGACGACGACGCGCGTCTTGGCCTCGCTCACCCCGCGCGAAGAGCGCGTGCTGCGCATGCGCTTCGGCATCGGCATGAACACCGACCACACGCTGGAAGAAGTCGGCCAGCAGTTCTCGGTCACCCGCGAACGTATCCGCCAGATCGAAGCCAAGGCGCTGCGCAAGCTGAAGCACCCGTCACGGTCGCGGAAGCTGCGGTCGTTCCTGGATAATTAAGACGACGTCATCCATCGAGACAAAAACGGCGGGCAAAGGCCCGCCGTTTTCATTTGTAGAGATCTCGCAAAATTCAAACGCCGGCGCCCGCGGCCACCCCTCTCCCCAATCCTCCCCCGCAAGGCGGCACTTCTGCGCGTCCTACCCTCAACTGTCGTCGCCCGGCTCGACCGGGCGATCCAGTACGCCGCGGCCTCTCGGCTCAAGCACTTCCGTCTCTGGAATACTGGATCACCCGCATGCGCGGGTGATGACATCCTGGTTGGGACGAGCAGAAGTGCCCCCTTGCGGGGGAGGGTGGGGAGAGGGTACCGCCTGCTCTGATGCTGATGGAGTGCGGAGATTGGTCAGCGAGTGGACTTGACGTAGCAACCGCCTCGCGCGCGCTACTTCTTCTTCGCGCCGACCCGTTCGATCGACTTGATCTCGAGCGGCGGGCGGCCGCCCTTTTCGGCGATCTCGCGGTCCTGGTCGCGCAGGAAGGCGCGCACCGGCTCGTCGCCGTCGAGCCCGCCAATGAGCTCCGAGGGCACGCGGCGGTTGGAGCGCTGCGAGCCGTCTTCATAGAACACGTTGAAGAAGGCGAATTCGCCTTTGGGATTGGTCCCGGGTTTTTTCGGCATGCGCGGCTTGTCCTCGATCGCAGCGCCGCTGTCAAAGCAAATCCCGCGCGCTAGCGCGCTGGGCTGCCCTGCGCAATCCGGCGGCGAAGGTCCTTGCGATGCGATCGGACGTAATCCCGCGAGATGTCAAGATGACAACGGCCTGCGAGATGTCCACCGTTCTCTTGCGTCCGGCGTCTGCCTCAGCCCTCGAACAGCACGAACGCCGCCCACACGCTGGCGTCGCCGGCGCCGGCGACCTTGCCGTCGCGCGCATCGCGCCTCGTCTGGCGCAGCGCGTCGGAATAGGTCAGGCCCTCGGCGAGGTGCTCGTAGAAGCGCACGGTGAAGTTCGCGGTGCCCTCGTCGGCGACCGGCCACAGCGTCAGCAGCGCGCGGCGGGCGCCGGCGATGCCGAGCGCGGTCGGCAGGCCGCGCAGGCCGCTGACAAAACTCTCGTCGCCGCGGCCGGTCTCGCAGGCCGACAGCACCAGCAGATCGAGCCCGGAGAGGTCCCAGTCCATCAATTCGAAGGCGTAGAGATAGCCGTCCTTGTCGTCGCGCAGCGGCCACCGGCTGTCGCCGGCGCCCGACAGCACGATGCCGCTCTGCCACAGCGTATCGAGGCCGGACGCGGTGCTGTCGTGATAGAAGCCGTGGGTTGCCAGATGTGCGATGCGGGCCTTGCCGATCTTGTCGCGCAGCACGCTTTCGCTGACACCGGCTCCGCTCAGCATCTCGACCGGCGCGCCGCGCGCGCGGGCGAGTTTTGCGATCGCCTCGATCTCGGTCCTGGTGCCGGGCAGGGGCATCGGCCCGGGCTCGCCGTATTCGATGCCGCCGGCGAGCAGCATCGCGCCGCGTTGGTCGAGCGTCTCGCGCGCATGGATCGCGATCAGCGCGTCGGGGCTGGTCAGCATCCGGATCGTGGTGCGGTCTTCCAGCAGGCCGCCGTCGGCGCGGGGCAACAGCGCGAACGGCACGGCAAACAGGAAGCCGTCAGGCACCACGTAGAGCGTGGTCTTGCCTTGCAGGACAGGCTCCAGCGGCGCGAACAGCCGCGCGCGAAGGTTCTGGAAACGGCCCTTGGTGTCCAGTCCCCGGTTGTCGAGTGCTTTGGTGTCGTCGAGATCCGGCGCGGTGGCCCGCGTCGTCCGCAGCCGCGCGATCTCGGTGCGCACCCCGGTGTCGACCATCCGGCCGGGATCGCCGAGATCGACCACGCGCGGCTCGCTCGTGGCGGTCTCGACGATGGCATAGAGCACGGTCGCCGACAGCGGCTCCTTCTGTTGGCGATCCGCCTTCCACTGCCGGGTGATGAAGTAGTTGATGACGGCTTCCTGCGGCGCCAGCAGCTGCGCGGGATGGATCGGGTCTTGCGGCAGCTTGACGCCGATCGCATCGAGCCGCTTGTTCAGCGCCTTCTCCGCCGCGTCCTGCCGCTGCCACACCGATCGCGCCCAGTCGTCGATATTGCCCGACGAGAACAGCTCCTGCTTCTCGCCGTTGAGCCGCAGCGCCGCGCGTACCAGCGTCGCGGTCTCCTCGTCCTTGCCCGCGACCTGCGTCTCGAGCTGGCGCAATGCCGTGGCGTCGCCGCCGCCGAGCGTCTTCCAGCGCAGCACGGCAGCGGCAAAGGCCGACTGTGCGACGGACGACCCGGCGCCGGTGGCGAAGCGGCCGAACGCGAACAGCAGATGGTCGGCATGGGCGCGGATCGCTTCGGCGACCGCGCGGTCGCCGGCCGTGCCGACCTCGCGCTTCATCCAGTCGAACATCTCGCGGTCGAGCGCGCTGAACGCCCGCACCGCGCGGTTCGGATCGGTCGCAATTTTGGCAACGGCGATGCCGAGCTTGATCTCGAAGGAGAGCGGATGCTGCGCGGTGAAGGCGCGGGTCGAGATCGCCAGCGCGGTTTCGCGCAGCCGCATGCCCGCGTCCCGCTCGCCGCGCTGCTCGCGCTTGCCGGCGGCCAGCACCGCGGCCTTGATGCGGAGGAAATCCGCGAAATTCTCCTCATTGGCGACGATCGCTTCCAGCCGCTCCAGGTCGGCTGGCGCGACCGCGATGTCGCCGGCGGCAAGCATGTCGGTGTAGAACAGCCAGGCATCGGCCTGACCGGCAAACGTCGGGTCCTTCGGCGCCAGCACGGTCGCGATCGCGCGATGCCGGCGGAAATAGCGGCGGGCGTCGTCGAAGCGGCCGAGGTTGAGGAAATCCTGCCCGGCGTTGTTGACCGTCACCAGCGTGTTGAGATGGTTCTCGCCGTAGCGCTTGACGCGCTTGTCGATCGCGAACTGATCGAGCTCGAGCGCCTTCGCCGGCGCGCCGATCTCGCGCAGCATGTCGGCATAATTGTTGGCGAGCTTCGCGGTGGTGCGATGGTCGGGCCCCAGCGCCTTCTCCGCGCGCTCGAAATTGTGCCGGCCCAGATTGGTCGCCGACGCCGCCGAGCCGTTGGCCGAGAGCGCGACCGCGAGCTTGTCATTGGCGATCAGCGATTCCTCCGAGCCTTCGCCCCAATAGGCATTGAAGGCCGCGATCCCCTTCAAGTAGAGCGGAACCGCCTCCGCGATCCGGGCGTGGTCGGACAGCAGGATGGCGTATTCCAGCAGCACGTCGGCATTGCCGGGCGGCGATTGCGCGGCCGCCTTGCTCTGGAATGCGCGCACGAACAGTTTTTCCGCGAGATCGTCGCGCTTGACCGCGCGCAACGCGGCGGTGGCGTCGTAGAACTGTCCCATCACGAACTGGGCGTCGTCCAATCTGTCCGCGGCGTCGAGCGCGGCAGTCAGTTGCGCAGTGCCGGCGTCGATCTTGCCGCTGCGCACGAGCGCGATGGCGTTCTTGATCTGCGCGGTGACCACCTGGGTGCTGCCGGCCGCTTGCGCCGGCGCGCGCTTGGTGCGGGCGTCCTGCGCGGCCGCACTGTCGATCGGTCCGGTCAGACCCGCGCCGAGCGCGAGGATGATGCCAAGCGATGTGGCGGCCCTGCGCGCGCGTACGAAACCCAAGGCGATCGTCATCAGCAGTACATCCTCATCTCAAAACGCGTCATCGGATGCATCCCCAAGTGACGGCGTCGTTGCAGCCGGCCGCCCGGCTTTAGCGTCGCGCCTTGCATGAACAAGACATGGCGGCCCGGCCGCGCCGGCGGAACCGGCTCGCCGGGCGCGTGCTTCTTGGTCGCCGCCAGCGCCGCCGGCGTTCACGCATCGGCGCCTCTGATGCGCCCGCGCGGCGCGCCGCTACTTGCATGCCAGCGGCATGATCAGGCCATCGGATGATGTTACCGCCGGCTGCCTCGCTCTCCCCGCAACCGTCTTTCGCTTCGAAGCCGGAACGCGCCAGGACCGAAAGCATTGATTTTTCTGACCATCGTCACTTGCGCCGGCCCGTCCGATTCGCGTATGAGGCGCATCCTTCCTTTTCTACAACTTTTCATTTGAGAGCCCGATCGCCGATGTCCAACGCCACAAGCGACGCCAACAAGGCGCTCGTGCTCGCGCATTACGACGCCGTGACCAATCGCCTCGATCCCGATGCGATCCGCGCGCAGCTGGCCTCGGACTTCTTCGATCATGCCGCGGGCAAGCGGATGAGCGCCGAGGAGGTGATCGCGCACGCGGCCGCGATGCACGAGACCTTCGCCGACCTGTCGGCGGTGGCCGAATGCCTGGTCGCCGAGCGCGACATCGTCGCCGGCCGCTTCGTCTGGCGCGGCCGCCACCGCAGCCCGTGGCGCGGCATTGCCGCGACCGGCCGTCACGTCGAATTCCGCGGCATGACGTTCTGGCGCATCAGGGATGGCAAGATCTCCGAGCGCTGGGCCGAGATCGATTTCGTGGGGCTGGAGCGGCAGTTGAAGGATTGATCATCCGCGTCGTGCCGCTCGGTTGATGAATGCGTCGCGGGAATTCACGGTACGAACATGGACTGAGGCGTGTAGCCGTGGAAGCGAATGTCGGTGCCGACGCTTTGACTGCCTCGTTTGCTCCATGGCATGATCGGCCATTCGAAGCAGGAGGGATGTTTGCATGCTCAGGTGTCGTTTGGCGGTCTTCTTCGGCGCCTTGCTGCTTGCCACCCCATCCTATGGCGCCCGCTGCGGCGGCAGCTTTCCCGCTTTCGTGCAGTCGTTCTCGCAGGAGGCGGCTAGCGCCGGGATCCAGCAGGATGTGATCTCCTCAGCACTCGGCGGGGTGCAGCAGGATGGCGGGGTGCTCGCCTTCGACCGGCGGCAGCGCTACACCTTCAACAAGACCTTCGAGCAGTATGTCGCAACCCGCGTCGGCTCCGGGCGCATCAATGGCGGGCGTGCGATGTTGCAGCGTCACGCCGCGCTGCTCTCGAAGATCGAGGCGCAATACGGCGTGCCGCGGCAGATCCTGGTCGCGATCTGGGGGCTCGAGACCGATTTCGGCAAGGGCGACATGGGCAAGCTGCCGGTGTTCCGCGTGCTCACCACGCTGGCGCATGATTGCCGCCGCACCGACCTGTTCCAGGGCGAGCTGCTCGCCGCGCTCAAGATCCTGCAACGCGGCGACCTCCGCCTCAACGACATGATCGGCGCCTATGCCGGCGAGATCGGCCAGACGCAATTTTTGCCGTCGTCCTACATCAAGTATGGCGTCGATTTCGACGGCGACGGCCATGTCGATCTGCGCCACTCGGTGCCCGACGTGCTGGCCTCGACTGCGAACCTGCTGCACACCAACGGCTTCAAGATGGGTGCGTCCTATGGCGAGGGCAGCGCCAATTTCGAGGCGATGCGCGAGTGGAACAGGGCGGTGATCTATCGCAAGACGATCGGGTACTTTGCCGATCAGCTCGTGGGACGGTGAGGGAGGCCGTTTTCGTAGGGCGGATTAGCCGAAGGCGTAATCCGCCGATCGCGCGTGGGATATCGGCGGATTACGCGGCGCTAATCCGCCCTACGATGATTGAGAGTGCGGGGCCCGTCCCATGGAAACCATCGGCAGCCGAAAGATCTGGTCGTTCTTCGATCGCCGCGGTTGCCAGGTCGCGAAGAACTCGGCGGTGCGGGAAGGGCCCGGCCATCGCGTCGGCTCGTATCTGGAGCTCGCCACCAAGATCGCCGAGCTGCAATTCCTCAACCGCGACCATGTGCTGCTGTTTCGTGGCCAGGGCGCCGATTACAGGAACATCAAGCGCAACTCGTCGCTGAAGCCGACGCTGTTTCGCGGCGGCCGCGGCAATCCGGATCAGGCGACGCTGGTCGAGCGGTTCGAGGCTTTGCGGCGCGCCGAGCAGATCCTGATCGCGGAATATGCCAGGGCAAAACTGCTCGGGGTCGAGCGGCTGAAGCGGCATCGCATCCTGCGCTGGTCGATCCTGCAGCATTACGAGGTCTGCACCACGCCGCTGCTCGACGTCACCCATTCGGTGCGCATCGCCGCGTCGTTCGCCTCGCTGGCCGAGACCGGCACCGCCTTCCTCTATGTGCTCGGCGTGCCGAACCTCAGCGGCGCGATCACCGCGAGCGCCGAGGCCGGCCTGCAGATCGTGCGGCTCTCCAGCGTCTGCCCGCCGTCGGCGGTGCGGCCGCACATCCAGGAGGGCTATCTGCTCGGCGAATATCCTGAAATGTCCGGCACCGAGCAGAAGGAAAACTACTTCCCCTACGAGATGGATTTCGGCCGCCGCCTGGTCGCAAAATTCGCGTTCACGCCGGCGTCGTTCTGGAAGAACGACAATTTTCCGCAGGTGGCGCGGAGCGCGCTTTACCCGTCGGAGCGGAGCGATCCGTTGTTCCGGCTGGCGCTCGGGGTGAAGAAGCAGCTTGGGTGAGCAGACTTCGCGCCGGTCCGTAGGATGGGTGCGGTAGATGCGTGACCGGACGATCGGGCCACATATTCGGTGTCGTCCCGGGCTTGACCCGGGACGTATAACCACGAATGTCAGTTATGCCCGACGCTGGGGCTCCAGCGTGCTTGCACAACCTAGCCCTGTAGTTATAGGTCCCTGCTTTCGCAGGGACGACAGAGTGGGGGCGCCGACCTCATCCACTCAAATCCTACCGCGCCGCGTCGCGCGCCATCCGACGCGCCGCCGTCTTCT
This sequence comes from Bradyrhizobium mercantei, assembly GCF_001982635.1. Lineage (GTDB taxonomy): Bacteria > Pseudomonadota > Alphaproteobacteria > Rhizobiales > Xanthobacteraceae > Bradyrhizobium > Bradyrhizobium mercantei. Next base: position 61,181 of record NZ_MKFI01000011.1, read on the forward strand.
CCATCTGGCGCTGCATCACCTTCCAGTAGGTCCCGGGACGGAAGCGCTGCACCAGGTCCATGAACCAGGCGTCCTTGCCGATCAGGATGCGCGGCTGGTTCTTCTCGATGCCGGCGATGATCGTTTGCGCGGCCGCGGCCGGCGTGGTCCTGGCCAGCGTATCGAAGCGCTCGATCGATTCGGCGCGGCGGGCGTTGTCGGTGACGCCGGTGCCGGTGCGCGAATTGCGCGCGATGTTGGTGGCGACGCCGCCGGGATGCACGACGGAGATCTTCACCGGACTACCCGCCATCGCAAGCTCGTGGCGCAGGCTCTCGGAGAAGCCGCGCACCGCGAACTTGGCCGCGCAGTAGGCGCTCTGGCCCGGCGGAGCGACGATGCCGAAGATCGAGGAGACGTTGACGATATGCGCCTCGCGCTGCTGCGCGAGCTGCGGCAGGAAGGCGCGGCTGCCGTGCACCACGCCCCAGAAATTGATGTTGAACAGCCACTCCATCTGCGCCTGCCCGATCTCGTCGAATTGGCCGAGCAGCGCGACGCCGGCATTGTTGACCACGATGTTGAGCTTGGGATGCGCGGCGCCGGCCGCTTGCGCGAACGCCGCGATCTCGCTCGGTTCGCTGACATCGATACGGTGGATCGTGACCTTGCGCGGGCTCGCTTTCGCGATCTCGATCGCCTTGGCGATCTCGGCGGCGACGGCCTGCAAGCCGCCCTCGTCGCGGTCGGCGATCGCGAGGTCGCAGCCGCGTAGCGCGAGTTCAAGCGCGAGCGCGCGGCCGATGCCGCTGGCGGCTCCGGTCACGGCGGCGGCGGATCCAGCAATCGCAGTCATGTCGGGTCAACTCCATCTGAAAAAAGCGGGCGGCAATGCAATGAGGGAACATGGCGGGTTTCATCACTTTTCTCAAATTGGAACCGAACCATCCAGCGGTTTTAGGCATTTAATCTGCACTCGTTCTGGAAAACCGCGCTCATTGAAGGAGGCTCAGCCATGGGACAATCGAGGCCCTATCGTGCGAAGGCCCTGGTCGTCGAGGACGACCCGATGCAGCGCGAGATGATCGAATTGCTGCTCGAGGAGAGCGAGTTCGACGTCATTTCCTGCGAGAGCGCGGAGGCCGCGGAACTGGTGTTGCAGGGCGGCGGCGATAACGTCGTGCTGATGCTGACGGATGTCGAACTGGCCGGAAACATGACCGGCGTCGAGCTCGCCTATGTCGCCAAGAAATACAAACCCGATCTTGATGTGATCGTCACCTCGGGCAAGCCGCTGCGGCAGCGCCTGCCCGATGGCGCCCTGTTCTGGTCCAAGCCCTGGGCGCCGCTGGACGTGATCCGCCTCGCCGAGATGAAGGCCTCGGAGCTGTCAGGCGGCGGGCCGCGCCGGTCCTGATCGCGGCGCGGGTGAAGGGCGGGCGGCCGGCCGGTGGCCGCTTCCGCCGCTACCAAGGCCGTGATATTGGCGGCTGATGTCCCGCCCGCTCAGGATGTGAAATGACCTGGTCCTTCCTGCTGACCACGCTGATCGTGGTCGCCTCGCCCGGCACCGGCGTGCTCTACACGCTGGCGGTGGCGCTGACCCGGGGCTCGCGGGCGAGCGTAGCGGCGGCATTCGGCTGCACGCTCGGGATCGTGCCGCAGATGATCGCGGCGATGCTCGGGCTTGCCGCCATCCTGCACACCAGCGCGGTGGCGTTCGCAGCGCTGAAATGGGGCGGCGTGCTCTATTTGCTCTATATGGCCTGGCAAGCACTGCGCGAGCGCGGCGCGCTCGCCGTCGACACCGAGATCAAGCCGCGCTCGAGCGGGCGGGTGATCGTGACCGCGATCCTGATCAACATCCTCAATCCGAAGCTGTCGATCTTCTTCCTGGCCTTCCTGCCGCAGTTCATCGCCGTCGACGAGCCGCATCCGCTGACGCGCATGGTCGAGCTCAGCGGCGTCTTCATGGCGATGACCTTTGCGGTGTTCGCGGTCTACGGGCTGTTCGCGGCGTCGGTGCGCGACCGCGTCATCACCCGGCCGAAGGTGATGGCCTGGCTGCGGCGCAGCTTTGCCGCGGGCTTTGCCCTGCTCGGCGCCAAGCTCGCCTTCGCGGAGCGCTGAGGCCGCGCCGGCGCGGGATCGATCCAGGCAATAAAAAAGCAGGCCTTGCGCCTGCTGCCTTGCCCGCTGTCGGGGCCGATCGATCCGGTTCGGGTGCCCGGGCAGGGCAGGAGCCGCTACCCGGGCGAGAACTGGTTACTTCTTGGCGGCCTTCTTCTTGGTGGCCTTTTTCGCCTTCGCCTTCTTCGCCTTCTTCGCTTTCTTAGCCATAGTATCCTCTCAGGGTTTTCATGGATTGAACGCGACTCCGAGGCATGCTTGGCGGAGGGCCAGCCTCGCAACATCCTCAGTATCAAACTCAGCAGATTCGGAGGCGGCTGCCGCGTGCTGTCACCGCGCTGTCATCGTGTTATCCACAGCTGTTACGTGTTTTCGTCAGTTTTTTCGCCAGCATGCGCGCGTCGCGCGGCGCGGCGTCGTCGCATCCGTCATGCTTAACGATGCGCAAATGGCGGATGCGCACATCTTCATCAATTCAAAACCACAGCGCGGATTCACCCGTGGCGGGTGACAGTCCGTTAAGTGGCGCGGCCGCATCCTGTCCGGCAAGGCAACGGGGATTGCCGATTAAGGGAAACGCCCTGGGCATGATCCGGAAAGATCATGCGCAGATAAAGGGCTTGGTGGCGGGGCGGCTATTTCAGAAGAGGCGAGGCCGGTAGCGGTCTCGAACAGGGGCGATGTTGAGCGTTCCGACGCTTTGGACGGTATTCATTATCAATTTTCTCGCGCTCGGCCTGATCTGGGCGTATGTGGCGCGCAGCTATCCAGCTTTCGGCGCAGCGCGGTTCTGGACCGCATCCGCCTTCGTCGCGTCCGCCGGCGCCGCCTGTGCGATGCTCCGCGTGATGATGACGGACTCGCTGTTGCCGCTGCTCGCGGCGGGTACGCTGATGGTGTTCGCCGCCGGTCTTGCCGCGATGGGCATCGAGCGGTTCTACGGCAAGCCCGTGGGCTGGCGCAGCACCGCGCTGTCGGCCGGGCTCGCCTTTGTCGGCCTCGGCGTCTTCATCTTCGCCTATGACAGCATGCCGATGCGCATCCTGGTCTATACGGTCGCCCAGGTCACGCCGCTGGCCCTGACGCTGAAGCTGCTGCTGTCGCCCGAGAAGGGCCGCGTCAGCCCCGGCGCGCGGCTGGCCGGCATCGTCGCCTCCGTGCTGATCGCCATCTACGCGCTGCGCCTGGTCGGCGCGCTGCTGCAGCCCGGCGAGTTCTCCTTCGTCCGTTTCAACGCGGGCCAGTCGCTGGCGATCCTGCTGATGGTGTTCCTGTCGATGGCGCTCAATTTCGGCTTCCTGCTGATGGCGATCGACCGGCTGCGCAACGAGGTCGCCGACCTCGCGCTGCTCGACGATCTCACCGGCGTGGGTAACCGCCGCCATCTGTTGCAGCGGCTGACCGAGGAGTGCGCGCGCTCCGACCGCAACGGCGAAGCCTTCGCGCTGCTGGTGATCGACCTCGACGGCTTCAAGGGCATCAACGACACCCATGGCCATGCCGCCGGCGACGCCTGCCTGCAGCACTTCACGCTGATGGCGCAGACCAGGCTGCGCCCGGGCGACATGCTGGCCCGCACCGGCGGCGACGAGTTCTGCATCGTGCTGCCGTCCTCGACGTTGCGCGAGGGCGCGATGATCGCGCGCCGCGTGCTGGAGGTCTGCCGCGCCGACGCCGAGCAGTGCACCGGCAAGGACATTCCGATCGCGGTCTCGATCGGCATCGCGCAATGGACCCGCGAGATCGGCATGCATCCGGACCGCCTGATCGCCGCCGCCGACCATGCGCTCTACGACGCCAAGAAGGGCGGCAAGAACGGCTACGCGAGCTACGAGCCGAGGCTGCCGCCCGAGATGGTCGACCAGGTCGAGGCAAGCCTGCGCAAGCGCGCCTGAGCGTGCTAAAGCATGATGCGAATAAGTTGAACTGGAGCGGCAGTGGGGCTTCACCTCTCCCTTGGGAGAGGTCGGTGCGCAGCGCCGGGTGAGGGATTACGGTCTCTCGTTAGCGCCGCGTCCCCTCACCCGATTTGCTGCGCAAATCGACCTCTCCCCGCTGGGGAGAGGTGAAACGAAGCCGTTGCAGAACCGAAGCGCGATACTGGATATTCCGTGATGATGCCCCGCCTGTTTGCCGTGCTCCTTGCGCTCGTCCTGTCCGCTGCCGCATCCGCCGGAAGCCAAGACCTCACGACGATCGCGCGAGCGCAGGGCACGCCCGAGATTCCCGGCCTGAAGATGGTCTGGCTGTCGCCCTGGGGCGACGTCGCCAGATCGCATCCCTGGCGCAACATCATCGTGCACCAGACCGAGGGGCCGGCCGGTTCGGCGCGATACGGCGCCGAGGAGCAGCACAAGAACCCGACCCGGCGCGGCGTCATGGTCTGGGTCGAAACCGACGGCACGGTCTATTGGGCGGTCGCCGACAACCTCGTTCCGACCCACACCGACGGCGCCGATCGCAACGACAACAAATACATCGACAACAGCAAGACCTATCACCAGGTCAACAAGGACACCTCGATCGGCGTCGAGTTCGCCGGCAATTACCCCGATGTCACCAAGGGCCCGACCGATGCGCAGATTGCGGCCTGGCGGGTGCTGGTCCAGCTGCTGCGCGCGCGCTACGGCATCCCGCTCGAGCGCGTCTACGCGCACAACTGGATCGACTTCAAGGACGCCCGCTACTGCGAAGGCTGCGCGCTCGCGACCATGGCGCGAGAGTGGGGCGAGTAGGGGACGGTTACTCATCAAGAGCCGGAGTGTAAGCTCACCACCCGTGAATCGTGCCCGCTCCGACGAACGCTGTCGTCCCGCTGGCATTGACCGACTATGCGTTGGTCATCACAACGGTAACGACAAGAGTTGTGCTCTGCGCGTTCGCGTCGTGGTTCTGCTGAAGAACTTCAATCTCGTAGACCGCGTTTGCGTCGAAGTTCATCACGGTCTGTACGGAGCCTGTCCAGCCCCTGAAGTTTGGCGGCGAGATGACTTCATCCAATTGCGTGCCATTTACAGACAACGTAAGGCTCGCGTTGCCGGCACCTCCCGCGATGGCGGTCGATACCCCGGTGATGTTGACGGTCGCACTTTGCAGAATTTGAATCTGTGCGGTGATCACACTGCCGGTCGCTGACTTCTGATAGATGATGCCGCCCGGAACAACGTCGCCGGGGGGAATCGGAATTGGAACGTCGGTCGGGGTGAGCTTGTGCGGAGTTGTTGCTGACATAGTCATGTGCCCCACAAAATGAATGAGAGAGGAGCCGAAAAACTATCCTCACTGATTACATCGTCCAGCGTGCACGGGCACAGCGAAATCAAATTGCAGATGAAGTCAACTTGTGTGCGATTGTGTCCGTAAGACGAGCCGGCCCAAGTCTCGCACCGTTGCTAATGACAGCCTGGATGCGGCGCCTTAAGCTTCGCTGCATGCGCCTTCTTGCCCTGCTGCTGATGTTGTTCAATACGGCCGCCCGTGCGGGCGACGGGCCGTTGATCAGTGGGCATGTGATGTTGCCCGTGGTCATATCCGGCAACAAATTGTCCCTCGAAAGTTTCGTGGTCCGTCCTGATCGTCCCGGCAAATTTCCTCTCCTGGTGATCACACACGGCATGCCGGGGGCCTCCGGCGATGTGTTCTTTAGTGAAATCCTCAACCGCTCTCCCGTCACCTACAGCAAGGCGGCTGTCGCCTTTGCTGAGCGAGGATACGCCGTCGTCTCGGTCATGCGCCGTGGCTATGGCCGATCAGGGGGAGGATTTTCCGAGCGGTTGCAACAGGCTTGCGATTATCTCCCCGCCGTGCGCGCTTCCGGCGAGGATGTCGTTGCAGCAGTCGCTTCACTGCGTAACGAGCCATGGGTTGACGCTGATCATGTCGTCTTGCTCGGTCATTCCGTGGGGGGATTATCCGTGACGGCCGCTGCCGCACAGAACATGCCGGGGATCGTTGGCGTCGTAAATTTTGATGGCGGGTGGCACAGTTTCTCGGCGCCGGAGCAGCCGTGTTCGTCCGAGCGCTTGGTTGACACGGTAGCAGCATTAGGGCGCGCGGCACGAATTCCGGCGCTTTGGCTCTATGCTGAGAATGATCAATTCTACGGTCCTGACTTGGCGCGCCGCATGTTCACCGCCTATACCGCCGGCGGTGCGCCCGGGCAGTTGCACGTGCTGCCGCCATTTGGAACGAACGGCCATGATACCGTCGCCTTGGCACCGGCAGACGACTGGTTTCCGTCCGTTGAGCCCCTCCTTGAAAAGCTCGGCCTTCCAACCAAATCCGTCGTTGAGCCACCGCTGTTTGCTCAGCTGCCGAGCCCGCCGGGGGCAATTGCCGCTTGTCAGAAAGCCTTCGCTGACTATCTCTCCAATCCCGATGACGCCAAGGCCTTCGCGGTAAGCGCAATGGGAGGCTGCGGTAGTGGGTTTGGCCGCACCAGCACAGAGGCACGCGAGCCCGCATTGACAAAATGCAAGATCAACACGCGTGGCGGCGATTGCAAGCTCTACGCCGTCGGGCAGAAGCTTGCCGGTGATTGAGCCGCAGTCGGAGATCGCTTTGTGGCTCTTCGCCGACAGGGCCAAGAGCGCCTATCTTGTCCGCTTTCCCGTGTGCAAATCGCGATGTAGCCCCGTAGGATGGCTGCAGCGAAGCGATACCAATCGACCTCGTGCTGCGCGGTGGGATGATGGGTATCGCGGAGTTTATCATCGGGCCGCGCGTTGCGCGGACCCGCTGGCTCCACCCATCCTACAGACTGTTCAATACCAGTACGGCCACCGCCACCCCTCATAGAGGCGCCACAACGACACCACGGGCGGGCCGTTTGGATCGACGCGGTCGTCTTCAGGACGATAACGATATCGTGGAACAATATAATAGTCCCACGGAGTTGGCCTTATCACGGGCCCCGGGATGATAACCCTTCTTGGCTCATGAACGACCTGTGCCTTCCGCGTTCGGGCTTCAGCACCGGACGTCCCGAGGTTGCACAGCACCAAGGCCGCTCCGAGAGCGCACACGACGGTCATTATTTTCATGCATCGGCCTCCTTGCCTGAGAGTGCTAAAGGACTCCGAGCAAGGCAAGCTAATTTCGCTCTCGACTGGCTTGAATGAGCGCATGGCCCTTGGCCGGCATGGCCAAGAGCGCGTCGGTGCTCCTGCGGCCATGCCAAAAGCCAGCCCCGTTGGCTCCCACCCATCCTACGGGCTGCATCAATCGGCGCGTCGCTCAGCGATGAACGCAAATGATGGTGTTTCCCTTGCGTCGCTTGGTCGGATTCAAGGCGGCGACGGCATCGTCGAGGGATGCGACCTTGCCGATGTGGGTCCGAAGTCGTCCGTCGCGCACCCGCTGGACGATCTCACTCAGTTGGACACGATCCGCCTCGACGACGAAGTCGACCGCAAGTCCGCCGGAGGGCCGTGCCTCGGGTGGCCCGACGATGGTCACCAGTGTTCCTCCGGCTCGAATGAGTGCTGCGGACCGCTTCTGAATGTCACCGCCGATGACATCAAATACGAGATCGACTTTGCCGACGTCTTCCAGGGCGTCATGGTCCAGGTCGACGAACTCCTTCGCGCCCAGGTCGAGCGCGGTCTGACGGTCGGCGGAGCGTCCGGTGCCAATGACGTAGGCGCCGGCCTCGCGTGCGAGTTGCGTCACCATCGATCCGACTGCACCGGCCGCGCCATGTGCGAGGACGCGCTGCCCCGTCTGAAGGCGGCCGTGCTGGAACAGCCCTTGCCATGCAGTCAGACCCGAGATCGGCAGGCTCGCGCCCACCGTGAAGTCGACGTCGCCCGGCAGCGGCGCGAGGTTTCGGGCCTCGATCGCCACATACTCGGCGAGCGTGCCGTCGCGATACCAGTCCGCGAGGCCGAACACCCGCTGGCCCACCGACAGTCCCGTCGTGCCATATCCAAGCGCGGTGACCACTCCGGCCAGCTCGTGCCCGGGGATCGACGGTGTCCGGTCACGATCGAGGCGATCGGTCCAGGTCGACGGCCATGCCAGCTCGGTCGGGGCAAATCCCGACGCATGAACCTGAACGACGACGTCGTTGATCGCCGCCTTCGGCTCGGGCCGCTCCACCAACTTCATCCCGGCCGTTCCCGCGGCCTGGTCCGTTACAACGATCGCCTTCATGGGAACTATCTCCTCGATCATTTGTCTCGTTGGTGAAAATGTTGCAGGGAGCACGAAAGCGCCGCCTATCAACAAACGCCAAGCAGTGCGGAACTCCAGACTCCGCGCTTGCGATCTGCGCTGTCCGCATTGACCGGAGCACTAATCCCGATGGATCCCTCCGGTCGCTGGCGCCAACGGATAGATGCGTTGCGCCTGGTCATAAGAACAGGACCAAGACTGCCGAATTTGGCTGTACCAAGCCCGGTGGCTGCCGGCTCGACCAATCCTACGGACTAATCTCAACGTTCAGGGGGCGACTCAGTTCGCGGTGGTTGGGTTCAGGTTTGATGTTGTCGGCAAAAAGCGATGCCGACCATCGTCCCCACAGTCGTCCCTATGAACAAGCCGACAACAGCACACCCTGCAAGGACCGTGATTGCATATCCCAATGCGGTCCATCCGCCACAATCGTTAGGGCTGATCGGCATATGAGCACAGCTATGCGCAACGTATCGCGAAGTGGTCAGCCAAAGGATCAAAAAGGCGGTCGTGGCGGTGAATATTGTCATCGCCGCAAAACCAATAAGTGTGGCCCAGACGTATTTGAGCCAACTCATAACTTCTTTCCCTTACATGCCGCCGCGGCAGATGTCGCTGGGCGCGACCCACACCCTACAGCCTGCGGCTTCTTCGGCCCGGCGGAGTTTTGGAGAGGATGTGACGATAGAGGGTGTCGCCCTTGAGGTCCAACGAAGCGGCGGCACCTGGGAAGCGCTTTCGCGCTAGTTCCTTTGAATTGCGGATATTACTGCAGTGCACGTATGTCCAGGTCATCGGACAGAACAACTTTCCAGTGCCCGGAAGACCAGAGATAAAATGCGTCGATACCTCTTTCTGAGGACCGCGCGCCACGATCCATTTCAGCTTCGTCCGTCGCGACCAAAGGCATTCGGCATGGTAGATGCCGAGATCAAATATGGGATTGAGGCCGGCCAGCGCGCCTGTCCACGGGACCGAGAACCCCCAATATGCTTCGTTGGTAAAATGGTCACCGAGGTTACGGACGAGCAAATCCGCGTACTGAGGCATCCAGGCGGATACCGCCCTGATGCCCGCATCGTCGAAACCCAATGCGATATCAAACTTCGCAAGAAAAGCGCGCAACGCTTCGAGCCGCAGCGGCTTGCTGTCAAAAAAGTACTTTTGGTACTCCACGTTCGCATCGCGCAGCGACTTCGTATCTAGATCCCATTCGGGTGGCGCATAAGGCGGATACTCAGACAATGCCTGCCACACCTGGCGCTGTTGCTCCGTAGGAGGCGCGGGAGCCCGCCGCAGCCAGCCGAACATTCAATTATCCTCGCCGAATATAACCATAAGTTGAACATACTCGACCAAACCATCTACGGACAATGCTGTCCGCAGTTGGCCCATGGCCGACATGGCCAAGAGCGCGCTTTTGTCCGCCCCGGGCTAATGCGACATTGATCGGCAGCGGAGCCAGATCGCGGTGCGTGCCAAAGTGTCATGCCAAGGATCTGCCACGTAGGATGGGTGGAGCCAACGGGTCCGCGCAACGCGGGGCCCGATGATAAACTCCGCGATACCCATCAAGCTCGCGCCGCGCGGTGGGATGATGGGTATCGCTGCCAACCGCTTGACCCACCGGGCCGACCTCAAGCGTTCCCCTGCAGGAAGGCCCCGACCCTTTCGAGCCGCCTTACGGGATCGAGGGTCGCGAGCAGCACTCGCTTGTCCGCGATTGAAAGCTCGATATGCGATGCAATCATGTCGGCGAGCCGGCCAGCATCGCGGACCCGTTCGAACGGCGGCTTGATTTGCGGCTCACGCGGATAACCTCGCTTTATTGCATCTCGAAACGAATGAGCCATGAAATACGCTTTGATTGACAGGATCAGGTACGGCACATCCGGAGCAGGTTGTTCGTCGAGATCATCGACCTCCGCGACATAGCTGTCCGCCTCTCCGATGAAATCTTTGATCATGATGCGCCGATGGATTTGGGTCAGCGCCTTCCATCTGCCGTCGGCCAGTTGGTCGAGGGTGAGGACGCTACCAAGAACACCGACGTCACAGACATCACTGCGTCCGGGCTCATCGACGTCGGAGCTTCTTTGGATCGCGACTATGATCGGCCGCGCACCCTGAAAGGCCCGTCCAAGCGCCTGAGTGGCTTTGGCGCTGCTGGCGTAAAGCGGCGCGATCTCGCCGGGGAACGGCACGAAATCCCGGATCGGCATGGCGGGATGGCGTCCCGCCTCCGTGGCGTGTGTTGCGGCCGCGACCAACGGTCCCTCGCGGCTCGCCTGGATCTCCGCCGACAGCGTGTTCCAGTCGGCGACGCCGAGCATTTTCGAGACCAGTTCCAGACTCTCGCCGTGGCTGATGGCGACGGTCTTGGCAGTCAGGGAAGCGCGCAAGGTACGCGCCATGGCTTTTGCATCGCGAAAATCGCGCATGACTTCGTCCTTTGACTGGAGCGAACCAGGCGTGCCAGGCGGTTGCGTTGCTGACCCGGTCGCTCGGGCAAAGGAAAGCCAATAGAGGGCTCGATACGTTCACCGTTCCCGTGAGGGTGCAACCAGCAGGTCGTATCAACCGTCACAAAATCTCACCTAGAGGCAGCTTGGTGTCAATCACCTATCGCATCGCTGCGCTCGACCGCATCCTGCGGACTGCCCAAAACAAAAAAGCCGGCGTTGCCGCCGGCTTTCGTGTCTGTTGGCTCGTGTGCCGCGCGGTTAGTGCGCGGCTTCGAGAGCTGCTTCCTGCCGGGCGATCGTGCCCTTGACGGCCGACTGCACCTTTTCGAACGCGCGGACCTCGATCTGTCGCACGCGCTCGCGCGACACGCCGAACTCGGCGGCGAGGTCTTCCAGCGTCATCGGCTCATCCGCCAGACGACGCGCCTCGAAGATGCGGCGTTCGCGCGGGTTGAGCACGCCGATCGCACCGTTGAGGGCCTGGCGGCGATGATCGAACTCCTCGCTCTCGGCCATCAGGGCTTCGGCGTTGGGCGAGTTGTCGACCAGCCAGTCCTGCCATTCGCCGGCTTCGCCGTCGTCGCGGATCGGGGCGTTGAGCGACGCGTCGCCACCGAGGCGGCGGTTCATGTCGACCACGTCCTGATCGGTCACGCCGAGGCGCTTGGCAATCAGCTTCACCTGGTCGGGGTGGAGATCACCCTCTTCCAGCGCGGAGATCTTGCTCTTCGCCTTGCGCAGGTTGAAGAACAGCTTCTTCTGGTTCGCGGTGGTGCCCATCTTCACGAGCGACCAGGAACGCAGAATGTACTCTTGTATTGACGCCTTGATCCACCACATGGCGTAAGTGGCGAGACGGAAGCCCTTCTCGGGCTCGAATCGCTTCACCGCCTGCATCAGGCCGACATTGCCTTCCGAGACGACCTCGGAGATCGGCAAGCCGTAGCCGCGATAGCCCATGGCGATCTTGGCCACGAGCCTGAGATGGCTGGTGACGAGCTTATGCGCCGCGTCGCGATCGTCATGCTCGCGCCAACGCTTGGCGAGCATGTACTCCTGCTGGGGCTCCAGCATGGGGAACTTGCGGATCTCGGCGAGGTAACGGGAAAGACCGGATTCTCCGTTGAGGACCGGTAACGTAGCTGTACGGGCCATTCGAGCGCCCTCCAGTGGTTCAGACCCCCGATAGCGGCGGGCCCGGCAGGTGGCCGCTGGGTTAAAGCCGGCCATGCTGCGATGTTCCGCGCTGGATATTCAGCGCAGGTGCAACATACACCAAACTGTCCGTGATAGGGAAGGATTGCTGACGTCACGTCCCCGTGTGCCAGCTATAACCTGTTGGCATAGCATGGCTTTTCCGGGAGGGGTGCGTCATACCGCCGCTTCCAGCGCCCGTTTCAGGAGAAGCAAATCCTCCGGCAAGGGCGCTTCCCAGTGCAAAAGTTCCCCGGTCCTTGGGTGCTCCAATGCCAGCAGATACGCATGCAGCGCCTGCCGGTCGAGGGCGGTGAGTGCGTCCTTACCTTCCGGCCCGAGATGGCCGGCCTTGGTCTTGAAGTGCGGGCCGTAGACGCTGTCGCCGAGCAGCGGGTGGCCGAGATGGGCGAGGTGGACGCGGATCTGATGGGTCCGTCCGGTCTCGAGCCGGCAGGCCAGCAGCGAGGCGACCGGCTTGCCGTCGCGGCCGGCGAAGCTCGAGAGCACCTCGAAATGGGTGATCGCCTCGCGGCCGCCCTGGCGCACGGCCATCTTCTCGCGGGCATGCGGGTGGCGGTCGATCGGCGCATCGATCGTGCCGTGGGGCCGGTTCGGCACGCCCCAGACGAACGCCATGTAGCCGCGCTCCATCGGGCCGGTGCGGCCGTGGTCGGCGAATTGCGCGGTCAGCGACTGATGGGCCTGGTCGTTCTTGGCGACCACCATCAGTCCCGTGGTGTCCTTGTCGAGGCGGTGCACGATGCCCGGCCGCTTGACCCCGCCGATGCCGGACAGGCTCGCGCCGCAATGCGCGATCAGCGCGTTGACCAGCGTCCCGCTGGCGTGGCCGGCCGCGGGGTGCACGACCAGGCCCCTCGGCTTGTCGATGACGATGATGTCGTCGTCCTCGAACACGATATCGAGCGCGATGTCCTCGCCTTGGGGCTCGGCGGGAGCAGCCTCCGGCACGTCGATTGTGATCGTATCGCCCTTGGCGACATGATAAGCGGGGTCGCGGACGATGGCGTCCTTGACGGTCACGGAACCGGCGAGGATCAGCGCCTTCAGCCGGGACCGCGACAGCTCCGGAGTGCGCTGCGCGAGTACGCGGTCAAGCCGGGCCGAGCCCTCGTCGCCCGCGACGATGACCTCCAGCTTCCGACCGCCATTCGAAGATACTTGATGCAAAGATATAGAGCCTTGTGATGACCGACACCGCTGTGACCGAACCGACCCCCGACCAGGCCGCGCTGATCGCGCGGGTGCGGCGCATGATGCTGATCGCGGGCCTGACCTCGGCATTGGCCGTGGCCGTCGTATTGATTGCCATCGGCTACCGCCTTTATCGCAGCGAGGGAAGCCCCGTTTCGGTATCCGATGTCACTGCTGCGCTGCCGAAGGGCGCCCGCATCGTCGCAACCGGCGTCGTCGGCGATCGGTTGCTCATCACGCTCGATATAGGCGGTGCAACAGAGATCCGCACATTTGATGCAAAGACGTTGAAACCTGCCGGCAGGCTGAGCTTCGTCAACGAGCCCTGACGCTCGCAGTCGCGAAGCCGCGTCGTCGATCAACCAAAAGATGCAGCGTAATTTTTGCGCATGCGTTCGCGCATCGAGAAGGTGTGCCGCCATCTTTTCGGCCGAGTTGCACGTTCAGCTTGCGCCATGTCGCAACCCAACCCCAACGCTTCCATCGCACAGTCCGGTGACTCCGATGCAGTGGGGTCGTGCACCGATCCGACGCGCCGCGCGGTGTTGACCGCGCTCGCGAGCTGCGCCTGTCTCGCCGCGATCGAGCCCGCGGCCGCCGACGATGAAGATCAGCCCGGCGCCAGTGAGCGACCGCAAAAAGCTGATCAGCTTGTGCGCGCTGAAGGCGACAAGGCCGGCCAGGTCATCAAGTCGGATGACCTGACCTTGGGCGGGCCGCCCATTCGCGCCTGGCCGCAGGACCCGAAGACCTCGGTCATCCGCAAAGGTTCGCGGCTGAACGAGGTCGTGCTGGTCAAGCTCGATCCCAACGAGCTCGACGACGCCACGCGCGCCCGCGCGCCCGACGGCATCGTCTGCTACTCCGTGATCTGCTCGCACGCCGGATGTCCGATCACCGCCTGGGTGAAGGAAGAGCAGGGCGACAAAAAAGTTCTGAAATGCCTCTGTCACAACTCCGAATACGATCCGCGGCAGAATGCGCAGGTCGTGTTCGGGCCGGCGCCACGTCGCCTCGCGGCATTGCCGCTGACGGTGGCCGACGGCGCGATCACGGTCGCAGCGCCATTCGTCGGGAAGGTGGGTGCTCAGCAGGGAGGATGAGGCCGCACCGGGAGTTCTGCATGATCTAAATAAAACTGAAAAAATAGAACAGAGCAGGGAGGTAGCATCTCATGACAAGCAAGCAGTGGTTACTGTCGAGTTGTGTCGCGTTCACGTGCCTCATTTCGACCTATGCCGTCGCGGGGCCGATCGAAAACTACAGTCCGGTGACGTCTCAACGTCTCGAAAATCCCGAACCCGGCAACTGGATGCTCTATCGCCGGACCTATGACGGACAGGGTTTCAGTCCGCTCAACCAGATCAACACCTCCAACGTCAAGGACCTCAAGCCGGCCTGGACCTTCTCGACCGGCGTGATCGAGGGCCATGAGGCGCCGCCGATCGTCAACAACGGCGTGATGTTCGTCGCGACCCCGATGGGACAGGTGATCGCGCTCAATGCCAAGACCGGCGAGGAGTACTGGCGCTACAAGCGGCAGCTTCCCGACGATCTGTTCCAGCTGCATCCGACCAGCCGCGGCGTCGGCCTGTGGGAGGACAAGCTCTATCTCGCCACCACCGACGACCACGTCGTCGCGCTCGACGCCAAGACCGGCAAGGTGGTCTGGGACACCAAGGTCCAGGACTACAAGAAGGGCCAGTACATGACGCTGATGCCGCTCACCGTCGACGGCAAGGTGATCGTCGGCGGCTCCGGCGGCGAATTCGGCGTGCGCGGCTATGTCGCCGCGTATGACGCGAGCAGCGGCAAGGAGCTCTGGCGCACCTTCACCATTCCCGGCGAGGGCGAGCCCGGTCACGAGACCTGGAGCGGCGACGACTGGAAGTCGGGCGGCGGATCGGCCTGGATGACCGGCACCTACGACAAGGACACCAAGACGGTCTATTGGGGCGTCGGGAACGCCGCGCCATGGCCCGGCTCGATGCATGCCGGCGACAACCTCTACACCAGCTCGGTGCTCGCGCTCGATCCCGACACCGGCAAGATCAAGACCCATTTCCAGTATCACCAGAACGATTCCTGGGACTGGGACGAGGTCGATGCGCCGATGCTGATCGACATGCAGCGCGACGGACGCTCGTTCAAGAGCCTGGTGCATCCCGGACGCGACGCGATCTTCTGGGTGCTGGAGCGCAAGCCGGACAAGATCAACTATGTCGCCGGCTGGCCGTTCGTGAAGACCAACGTCTGGAAGGGCATCGAGGCCGAGACCGGCCGGCCGATCGTCGATCCCGAGCACAAGCCGGTGCTCGGCAAGCGGGTCGAGTTCTGCCCGTCGCTGTGGGGCGGCAAGGACTGGCCGTCGGCGGCCTATAGCCCGAACACCAAGCTCGTCTATGTTCCCGCCAACGAAAACTTCTGCGGCGGTTTCACCGGCGAGAAGCAACCGCTGGTCCCCGGCCAGCTCTGGCTCGGCACCAAGCCGGAGGACATCGGGTTGATCCCCGCGCCGAATGCCGATCATTTCGGCGAGTTGCAGGCGTGGGATCCGGTCACCGGCAAGAAGGTCTGGCAGCACGACTACAAGACGTCGCAGCTGTTCGGCGCGGTGACGGCAACCGCAGGCGATCTGGTTCTCGCCGGCGGCACCAACGACCGCGCCTTCCGCATCTTCAACGCCAAGACCGGCGAGTTGCTGTGGGAGCAGAAGACCAACTCCGGCATCATGGCGATGCCGATGTCCTATGAGGTCGATGGAACGCAGTACATCGCGGTCCAGTCGGGCTGGGGCGTCGACGCCCAGCGCATCCAGGATGCGCTGGCCGGCAAGGTCAAGGGCTTCGAGAACAACGTCCCGCAAGGCGGCGTGATCTGGGTGTTCGCGCTCGACAAGAAGTAGACGCACGACTTGAGCCTCGGTTCTGACCAAATCAGGACCGAAGCTCCGGCTCCATGGTTGACCGACAGGGGGCGATGCGATCGGGAAGCGGCGGCTGGGGAGACCGCCGCTTCCCGGTCCGCCCAGTTCTATCCACGTCATTGCGAGCGAAGCGAAGCAATCCATAGCGCCACGAGCGGAAACATGGATTGCTTCGCTACGCTCGCAATGACGGCGGGTACTAATATGTATGCCAGGCTATGCGGCAACGGGCTATTTGCCCTTGCTGTCGACCTTCCGCTTCTCGTCGTCGTTCATCTTCTTGATGGTCGGATCACGGCTGGTCTCACCGGTGGTTTGGCCGGTGGTCGCCGGCGGCGCATTGCTCGGCGCCGAGGTCTGGTCGGGCAGCACCTTGGCCGGGCGCGTTGCCGTCGTGCTCGGCGGCGACGTGTTTTGCGCCGACGCCTGCGCGGCAAAAAGAAAGACGCCCGCGGACAGGGTTGCCGCGAGCGTCCCGAATTTCCGAGTTGGGGTTCTCATCGATCTGCTCCAGTGGATCGATGAGAACTGCCCGCCTTGTCTAACGTTCCTCAGGTCTCCAGCTGCTTGCCGATCGGAAGCGCGCGGATGCGCTTGCCGGTGGCGGCGAAGATCGCGTTGATCAGCGCCGGTGCGAACGGCGGCACGCCGGGCTCGCCGACGCCGCTCGGCGGCGTGTCGGCGCCGGGCGGTACGATGTAGACGTTGGTGATCGCAGGCGACTCGTCGATCCGAATCACCGGGAAGTCGTCGAAATTGCTCTGCTCCACCTTGCCGTCCTTGAAGCTGATCTCGCCGTATTTGGCGAGACTCAGCCCCATGATCGCTGCGCCCTCGATCTGCGAGTGGATCCGCTCCGGATTGACGTAAGTGCCGCAATCGATCGCGGTGTCGACCCGCGGCACCTTGAGCTGACCCTTGTCGTCGATCGCCACCTCGACGATGGTCGCGATGTAGCTGACGAAGGAACGATGCACGGCGATGCCGAGGCCGTGGCCCTTCGGCACGCTGCGGCCCCACTCGCCCTTTTCGGCGACCAGCTCGACCACCTTGCGCAGCCGCGCGGTATCGATCGGGTAGCTTTCATAGGGCTCGCCGTAGTTCCAGGGATCCTTCACCGAGGACAGGTTGACGATCCGCGGCGATCCGATCAGCTCCAGCAGCATGTCCTTCTGGTCGCGGTTGGTCGCATGCGCGATTTCCCCGACCATGGATTGCACCGCGAAAGCGCGCGGGATGTTGGAGACCGAGCGGAACCAGCCGATGCGCGTGAACGCCGCCGCTTCCGGATTCTCGCACTGCAGATTGGCGATCTCGAACGGGTTGTCGATCAGGCCCATGCCGAGCTCGAACGGCGCTTCGTGATTGGCGCCGGCGGCGAAGGTCGAGGCGATGGTCGGCGCCACGCTGCGGTGCCGCCACGCGATCACCTTGCCGTTCTTGTCGAGACCGGCCTCGATCCGTTCCACCGAGACGGTGTGCAGGAAGTCGTGATGGACGTCGTCCTCACGGGTCCACTGCACCTTGACCGGGGCGCCGAGTTCCTTCGACAGCAATGCCGCCTCCAGCGCGAAGTCGCATTTCGACTTGCGGCCGAAGCCGCCGCCGAGCAGCGTCACGTTGACGGTGACATTGTCCTCGGGAATCCCGAGCGTCTTGGCGACATCCTCGCGGGTGCCGCCGGGGCTCTGCACCGGCGCCCAGATCTCGGCCTTGTCGCCCTTGACGTCGGCAACCGCGACCGGCGGCTCCATGCTGACATGGGCGAGATGCGGCAGATAATATTCGCCTGTTATCACCTTGTCGGCGCTCTTCAGCGCCGCATCGACATCGCCTTCCTTGCGCACGACGAGGCCGGGCTTGCGCGCGGCTTCCTCGAGCGAGGCACGATAGCTGACGGAGTCATACTTGGCGTTGGCGCCGTCGTCCCAGACGATCTTGAGCTGGTCGCGGCCCTTGATCGCGGCGCCGGTGTTGCGCGCGATCACGGCCACGCCGCCGAGCGGCTGGAACTTGGACGGCCACGGCCAGCCCTTGACCTCCATCACCTTCTCGACGCCCGGCACCTTCAGCGCGGCGCTGTCATCGAACGACTTGACCTTGCCGCCGGTCACCGGCGGACGCGCGATCACAGCGTATTTCAGGCCGGGCAGCCGGGTGTCGGCGCCGTAATGCGCCTTGCCGGTGGTGATGTCGTGCAAATCGACGATCGAGACCTGGCCCTTGCCGAGATAGCGGAAGTCCTTCGGGTCCTTCAGCTTGAGGCTCTTGATATCGGGCACCGGCTCTTTCGCGGCATCTGCCGCGAGTTCGCCGAAGCCTATCTTGCGGCCGCTCGCGGAATGCACGACCTCGTGGTTCTGCGCCTTCACTTCAGTGACCGGCACGCCCCATTTCTTGGCGGCGGCGGCCTCCAGCATGGAACGCGCCGAGGCGCCGATCTGGCGCATCGGGATCAGATAATGCCGCGTTGAGCGCGAGCCGTCGGTGTCCTGGTTGCCGAACTTGACCTCGTCGCCATGCGCCTGCTGGACATGGACGCGCGACCAGTCGGCCTCCATCTCCTCGGCGACGATCAAAGGCAGGCTGGTGCGCACGCCGGTGCCCATCTCGGAGCGGTGCGCCAGGATGGTGACGGTGCCGTCCGGCGCGATCGCGACGAACACGCGCGGGTCGACCACGACGCCGTGCGGCATCTTGCCGGCGCCGGTCTCATAGGCGAAGGCCTGGCGGGTCATCACGGGCGCGGCGAGCACGAAGGAGCCGGCGATGCCGAGACCCTTCAGGATGCTGCGGCGGGACAGATTCTCGACCTTCACATGCTTCTCGAAGCCGCGAAGTTTGTTCGGATTGGTGCGGATATTCATGTCACACCCCCGTCGATGCGAGATGCACGGCATTCTCGATCCGCTGATAGCAGCCGCAGCGGCAGATATTGCCCGACATGGCTTCGCGGATCTGGTCGTGGCTGGGCTTCGGGTTCTGGTCCAAGAGCGCCGCCGCCTGCATGATCTGGCCGGCCTGGCAGTAGCCGCATTGCGGAACATTGACCTGGCGCCAGGCCTTCTGCACCGGATGGTCGCCGGTCGGATGCAGCCCCTCGATGGTGGTGATCTCGCGGCCGGCCGCGTCGGACACCGAGGTGATGCAGGCGCGCACCGCCTCCTTGTCGATGATCACGGTGCAGGCGCCGCACAGCGCCTGGCCGCAGCCGAACTTGGTGCCGGTGAGGCCGGCTTCGTCACGCAGATACCACAGCAGCGAAAGATCCGGGTCGCCGTCCCAATTTTGTTCCTGGCCGTTGATTTTTAGTTTGATCATGGTCTGTCCTCGCTCTGCCTAAGCTATTGACCGGGTGCGGCGCGAGGTGCGGAACGTCTTCCATCGCCTGCGGCCGCTGATGTTTGTTTTGCCAAGATTGTCGGTGAAGATGTTGGTGAGCCAAATTGCCGTGCGCCAAGGTTCTGCGCTTTGTTCCAAGCACTCCTCTCGCTTCTCGAGCGCCTTGCCGGGCGCAGCATGGTGAAGGGCTGCGATGTTAGCAGAGGAAGGCGCCGGGTGACTTCACAGACAGGTGTTTTGCCGTTGCCGTTTGGCGAAAGCAGGGCCGCCGTGCACGACGCAGACATGACATCCTGAGGTGGGTGTCATGCAATCGGCGGCTGCATCGCTGTATCCGTGCGGAGGAGACGCGCCGGGCCTGGCCGGTTCGGGACCCGTGCCGTGGCGAAACCATGGGCACGGCACGGTAAGCATGGATGACAAAATCCCCGCCGCAATGCACAAGGCACCTTGCGGCGGGGGGATTTCAAGGCTATTGCCTTCCCTCTCAACGCTCCCTTCGTCTAGCGGTTAGGACGCGGCCCTCTCAAGGCTGAAACAGGGGTTCGATTCCCCTAGGGAGCGCCAATCATCCTCGCAAGCCATTGGTTTCCGGCCGCACGCGTGATTCAAGCAGGCGCCGCCAGCGGCTGGGAGCAGCCCCGCTCCAGCGCTCGAAGGCCCGGCTGAAGTGGGCGGGGTCGTCATAACCGAGCATTGACGCAATTTCGCCGATCGAGCGGTCCTTCTGGCACAACAACGTCACTGCGCGTCGCTGCAGCGCGTTTCGCAGCAGGTCACGATAGCTCAGTCCGGCTTCGCTGAGCTTGCGCTGCAATGTTCGTGGTGTGAGGCCCGATCGGCTTGCGATGCTCGAAAGGGTCGGACGGCGGCCGAGTAGTTCCAATTCGATCAGCACGGAGAGACGGCCTGGCAGGTCTGCCGGATCCGGCAGGTCGAAGATGCGTCCGAGCTCACTGGCGCGCAGTCCATCGCCCTCGCCGAGATTTGGATTGACGGCCGCCAGCAGCCGCCGATCGAACACGATCGCGCTGGCGGCGTTGCCGCTAACCGTGTCGGTACACGTCAACGCGCCGATCGGACATCGCAGCCGGTGCGGCAGGTCGGCGAAGATGATCCGGCTCGGCAGCCAGCAGGCGCCGGCAAAATGCCTGACGACAGCGATCATGTACCAGATGGCGAGCATCTCGTTCTGCAGGCGCCCGTCGCGCGCGGGCTCCGTCAATTCATACGCCCAATGAATTTCGCTGCCATGGCGGCGGACGACCAGCCGGGTGGCGTTCTGCAGCATATGCGGCAGGCTCGTTCCGGCGCGGTGGATCGCCTCGAGCAAGGTCGGGGCCTGGGCCACCCATCGGCCGAAAATTCCAAGCCCCGACATCGACGTCTGGCGGCCGAGCCGGACTGCAAAGACTTCGTCGTGCAATTCCCGCGAGGTCACCATCAACAGCCGGAAATGATCGCGCAGCGGCAGCAGCGTGTCCGGCGCGTCGAGCAAGCCGAGGGGAAGATCGGCGCGGCGAAACACCCGCGCGATCGATCCACCGGCCGCCGTCACGACCTCCGCGATCGGACCAAGCGTGCTCGCGCGAGTGTAACCAGTCTGGTGCATCTGCCCTCACGCGCCAAATTTGCTGCCACGTCGGCACATCATGGCAGGCTGAATTCGCAGCGAAAGCATAGCATTCGAAATCCCATCGATGAACACGGCCGAACGCCGGCGACGAACGGGACCAGGGAGGAATGCATGTGCTTCGATTGTCTTGGTTTTGGCTTGTCGTCCCCAGCCGGCCGCATCGGGAAAATTTCCCGACGTGATGCGATGTTGCGCGCATCGGCGCTCGGTCTGGTGCTGCCCTTTGCCGGGCCTGCGTTGCGCCCGGCGCAAGCGGCAGAGCAGAACGGGCCGGCTGCAGCGGACCTGGTGAGCGGGATCAAGGATATCATTGCCAGGGCGAGTACGCCGGAGCTCGTGGCCTCCAGGGTTTTCGAGATCAACGGCGCCGATCTGCCGTGGACCGATCTCGGCCTCGACGCGGCGCAAGGCCAACAGATGACGTTCCTTTTGGGTGGTCGCATGTGGCTGTCGCGCGAACACGATCTTTGGTTCGGTCCTGGCCTCGTCTTCCACGCCCGCACGCGCGGGCAGCGGCCGATCTACAATCCGATGCTCGATACCGGGACCATGACCGCCTTCCACGATGGACGGATCGAGGTCGCGCGTTCGGCCGCGGAATGGGCCAATGAAGACGGCGCGCTGGGAACGCCGGAAGACATCTACAAGAAGGCGGATGTCAAGATCACCGGGATCGCACTGCTGTGGCGCGGCGATGCCGCTGCGGGCGTCAGGAGTCTGCTGACGCATGGCGACGTCGGCGGTCTGCTCAAGTCAGAACTCGCGCGTCTTCAGCGTGGGGGCAAGCTGCCGGCGGGCTGGTCGAACCTGCTCGGGTTTGGAGGCGGACAGGAGGTGTTCAGCCAGGGTGCCGACGGCGAGATCATCTGCGACACCACGGGCCACGTCAGCATCATCGAGCGGCCGCTGTCGCTTGCGTTGGCCTCCGGTCCGCGGCTCGCATGGCGCTGGAAAATCGACCAACTGCCAAGCGTCGTCGCGGAGGACCAGGCTGCGACCCACGACTATCTTTCGATCGGCGTGAAGTTCGAAGACGGGCAGGATCTGACCTACATCTGGAGCGAGCATTTGCCTGAAGGCAAGGTCTTCCAGTGCCCGTTGCCTGCCTGGAAAGCGATCGAGACGCATATGATCGTCCGTTCCGGGAAGGCGGATCTCGGAACCTGGCAAACGCAGGAACGTGATATCGCGGCAGACTACGCCGCCCATATCGGCGGCTCGGCAAAGGCCATCTCGAAAATCTGGCTGCTGGCCGTGGCGCCGTTTCAGCGCCGCCACGGCGCCTGTCGCTATGCCGATATCAAGGTCACCACCGGCGACAACGCCGTGCACAAGGTCTAGCGTGAGGCCGGCGCCGCCTCATGCCGCGGCGAGCACCGGCTGTGCCGGCCGCCTTCCGATCATCAGCGACAGCACGGCGGCGACGATGCCGGTTGCGCCTGCGATGATGAAGGCCTGCAGGTAATCGCCCTGCGCCGAGCGCACGAAGCCGGCGAGGAACGCGGCGCAGGCGGCGCCTAACTGATGGCCCGCCACCACCCAGCCGAACACCAGCGGCGCGTTCTTGTCGCCGAACGCCTCGTTGGCGATCCGCACCGTCGGCGGCACGGTCGCGATCCAGTCGAGACCATAGAACACCGCGAACACCGACAGGCTCACAAGCGAGAAATCCGAGTAGGGCAGGTAGATCAGCGACAGGCCGCGCAGCCCGTAATAGAAGAACAAGAGCTTGCGCGGATCGAACCGGTCGGTGAGCCAGCCCGACAGCGTGGTGCCGAACAGGTCGAAGAATCCCATCAGCGCCAGCAGGCTTGCGGCCTGCACCTCGACGATGCCGTGGTCGCCGCAGAACGCGATCAGATGGGTGCCGACCAGGCCGTTGGTGGTGAAGCCGCAGATGAAGAAGGTGGCGAACAGGAACCAGAACGCCCGCGTCTGCGCGGCGCGCACGAGGTTGCTGATCGCTGATGTGAACGGATTGCCGACAGCGGGCGGCGCGGGCTGATCGTCATGCGCGCTGCCGAACGAGCGCAGGCCGACGGATGCGGGCCGCTCCGGCACCAGGAAATACACCAGCGGAACCAGCGCCGCGCAGCATGCGGCGACCGTCAGCACCACCGGCTTCCAGCCGCCCCATGCCACCAGCGCCGCGAGGCCGGGCATGAAGATCAGGGTGCCGGTCGCGGTCGACGCGGTCAGAAGCCCCATGACGAGGCCGCGATTGGTGGTGAACCAGCGATTGACGATGGTGGCGCCGAGCACGTTGGCGACCGCGCCCGAGCCGATGCCCGACAGCAGGCCCCAGCTCATGAACAATTGCCACGGCGCGGTCATGAAGTAGCTCATGCCGGTCGAGACCGACATCAGCACGAGCGCGCCGAGCACCGTGCGGCGGATGCCGAAGCGCTGCATCACGGCGGCGGCGAACGGTCCCGCGAGGCCGTAGAGGAAGATGCCGACCGCGGCCGACGACGAGATCACGCCGACGTCCCAGCCGAACGCCCCTTGCAGCGGCAGCATCAGCACGCCCGGCGTCGCGCGCAGCCCGGCGGAGGCGAGCAGCGCCAGGAAGATCACGGCGACGACGACGAAGGCGTAGTTCTGGCCGAACGGGCGTTTCCGGACGGGGGCGGCTTGAAGGGATGTGTCGAGCATGTTACTTACCGGTACGTATTGCGATGCGGCCTGTATACGTACCGGTCAGTAACATTGTCAAGCGCGTCGCGCGGGAGGATCCGGATGGCTGCCATGAAGAAAACCGTCGAACCAGCTGAGGAGCGCCCCGTGCGCGCCGCCGACCGCATCCGCGCCTCCGCCAGCGAGCTGTTCTATCGCGAGGGCATCCGCGCCGTCGGCGTCGACGAGGTGGTCGAGCGGGCCGGCGTCACCAAGCCGAGCCTCTATCGCAGCTTCGCCTCCAAGGACGATCTCGCCGCCGCCTATATGCGCGACTACGACCTGGATTTCTGGGAGAAGTTCGAGAACCCCGGCGGCAAATCCTACAGCGATCCGCGCGAGCACGTGCTGGCCTATATCCGCGTGCTGTCGACCCGCGCGGTGCGCAAGGGCTATCGCGGCTGCGGGCTGAGCAACGCCACGATCGAATATCCGGCGCGCGACAATCCTGCGCGCCAGGTCGCCGAGGCGCACAAGAAGGTGTTCCGCAAGCGCCTGCGCGAGCTCGCAAGCAGCATGGGCGCGCGTCACCCCGCCGTGCTCGGCGATGCGCTGCTGCTGCTGATCGAAGGCATCTACAGCACCGGCCAGCAGTCGGAAGAGGGCCCGGCGGAATCCGCGCTCACGGTGGCGAAGCTATTGATCGATGCGAGCGTGGGGAAGCGGTGAGGGCGAGCATCCGCCTGCGGAGCCGCAAGCAAGCGTAGCCCGGATGAGCGCAGCGATATCCGGGGAAGGTCCGTCCCGCATGTCGCGGAGCCCGTCATCGGGCGCGCATTCGCGCGACCCGTTGGCTCATGCGGGCTACTGGCTACTTGCTGCTAACTCCATCGCGCTTTGGAGCATGATGAGATCAAGTTGAATTGGAGCAAGCGTAGCCCGGATGAGCGCAGCGATATCCGGGGAAGGTCCGTCCCCGCATGTCGCTGCGCTCATGCGGGCTACGAAACAGCCCAACGCTTCAAGCCCACCGCCGAAACACCAGACTGGCGTTGACGCCGCCGAATCCGAAGCCGTTCGAGATCGCGTGCTCGATCGCCATCGGCCGCGCAACCTTCCCGACCAGATCGATGCCATCAGCCGCCGGATCGGCATTCTCCAGATTGAGCGTGGGCGGCGCGATCTGATCGCGCAGCGCCAGGATCGTGAAGATCGCCTCGACGCCGCCGGCAGCGCCCAGCAGGTGTCCGGTCGCCGACTTGGTCGCGCTGACCGCAATCCCGCCGTCGCGCCCGAACACGCGCTTGATGGCCTCGAGCTCGCTGAGATCGCCGACCGGCGTCGAGGTCGAATGCGCGTTGAGATGCTGGATCTCGCGCGGGAGCACACCGGCCTGCGCCAGCGCCGCCTCCATGGCGCGGCGGGCGCCGTCGCCGTCTTCGGGACCTGCGGTGATGTGATAGGCGTCCGCCGTCGTGCCGTAGCCGGTGATCTCGGCGATCGGCTGCGCGCCGCGCCGCAGCGCATGGTCGAACTCCTCGATCACGAGCACACCTGCGCCTTCGCCCATCACAAAACCGTCGCGGTCGCGGTCGAACGGCCGTGACGCCCGGGCGGGCCCATCATTGAATGACGTCGACAGCGCTCGCGCGGCGGCAAAGCCGCCGAGGCTCACCGGATCGATGCAGGCCTCCGCGCCGCCGCAGATCGCAACATCGGCCTCGCCTGACCGGATCAGGCGCGCGGCATCGCCGATGGCTTGCACGCTCGCCGCGCACGCCGTCACCGGCGCGCCGATCGCACCCTTATAGCCGTAGCGGATGCTGATGTGCCCGGCCGCGAGATTGGCCAGGAAGGCGGGAACGGTGAACGGCGACAGGCGGCGCGTGCCGCTCTTCTCCACCGTGCGCACGGCGTCCGCGATCGCGGGAAACCCGCCGATCCCGGTTGCGATCACGGTCGCGGTGCGCACCTCGGCGTGCGCCTCGGCCGGCATCCAGCCGGCCTGCGCCACAGCCTCCGCCGCCGCCAGCAGCGCGAACAGGATGAACCGGTCCATCTTCTTCTGGTCCTTGCGCGGCGCCGCCAGATCAGGATCGAACCCGCCCTCGGCATCGTCGGCCTTGTCAGGCACCTGGCCTGCGACGCGCGCCGGCAGGCTCGCTGCCCATTCCGGCAATGCGCGCAGCCCGGACTGCCCCGCAAGCAGCCGCGACCAGACCAGTTCGGTGCCACAGCCCAGCGGGGACACCGTCCCGAGGCCCGTCACAACAATTCGACGCATGGTGCTCCTGTCGTGGCCTTGCCGGCGTGGCCGGGGCTCGAACCACCGCGGTTTCGAGGCTGGTTTGGTATATGATGATGATCATCATATATGACCGCGAGCGCCCGAGCGTCAAGGCATCGCGTGACGCCGTTTGCGGAGGCTGGAAGGCGAATTGAAATGATGTACGCAGCGCCTCATGGTCCGTCCCGCATGTCGCGGAGCCTGTCATCGGGCGCGCATTTGCGCGACCCGTTGGCTGATGCGGGCACCCTGCCGACGGACCAAAACGAAGTCGTCACGCCGAATATCGTGGCGCGACGACTTCGCCATGGTGGATCCGGATGGAGGGCAATATCCGGCGCGCTGATGTTTGATCGGCGACCGCGCCAAAGCAAACGAACTCGCGCGTTAAGCTTGATGCTGCGCGATCAGGTTAAATCGGGAACTCCGGCCGCCGACCTATCCATTTTAGTTCAGGCTAACTCCGCTGCGTGATTGATCCCGGTCGGAGTGCTTGATCCATTGCGTCAATTGTTGAGCGGAAATGACGAAATTTTGACGGGCGGTTAACCGGCCTCGCCGACACTTCAAGAGCCAGACCGGAGACGTGGAAGTGTCCTTCCAACTGACCGTCTTGAAAGTGCTGGCCGGCCAGTCCGCCGGGCGCGCCTCTGTTGCCGAAATCCGGCACGCCGTCGAAATCCTGATGAACAGCGGCAAGGACTGGACCGATCGCATGAAGCGCCTGGCGCAGCATGCACCGGATCTGAATATCTTCTCGGCCAGATTCATTCTCCGCGATCATGAAGGCTGGGAAATCACCGATGCAGGACGGCAATTCCTCGCGGCGCTCGAGGCGGCGGTTGCCAATCGGATAGAGCCACCGCCTCGAACAGTCGTCGATCTGCCATCCAGCGAGCCCGCAGCGAAGCCGGTGGCGGATGTGGAAAGATCGCTTGATCCTCCCCAGAGACGCCGTGACTGGCCGCGCCGCCGGCGGAGAAGAGATCGACCGAATCGGCGCAGCGCCTGAATGGTCTGTCGGGTTTTGGCGCGCGGCGCCGCATCCAGGCTTCGTTAGTGGAAACGAAATCTTTCTGACAGAGCATCAATCAGATTTGCATGATTTATTGATGGACACGGAATGGTTATCCTTCCCGACAGACGCAAGTCTGCGCGCAATCCGTCGTTGGATGATGCCCTGATCAGGTTTGACGATCTGTCGCTGTGCTGTGCCGTGCGGGACATCACGGAAGATGGCGCCGCCTTGCGGGCGGACCAGCATTCAGAACTGCCTGATCGGTTCACCCTCATCATTCCACCGAGCAAGACTTGCTTGTGCAATGTGGTTTGGCGCAAAGGCGGATGGGTCGGCGTCAAGTTCGTCACGGAGTGAATGGGCAAGCGTAGCCCGGATGAGCGCAGCGATATCCGGGAATGGCCCGTCCCGCATGTCGCGGAGCCTGTCATCGGGCGCGCATTCGCGCGACCCGTCGGCTCATGAGGGTTGTTTGCTCC
This sequence comes from Bradyrhizobium mercantei, assembly GCF_001982635.1. Lineage (GTDB taxonomy): Bacteria > Pseudomonadota > Alphaproteobacteria > Rhizobiales > Xanthobacteraceae > Bradyrhizobium > Bradyrhizobium mercantei. The sequence goes on from NZ_MKFI01000011.1 coordinate 88,642, forward strand.
GCCCTTGATTGCGCGGCGACGACCGTTCGATCGGCCGCCCGCACTGGTTGCGTTACACAAGATATCAATTCCGCGTTACGTTGTGGGATGTCTCACATCGGCCCGGACGGGGCGCCGCTTATCCTCAGATCGCTGCCGCTTTTCTTTCAAACAGAATATTTGAGGACGATGTAAATGAAAAAGCCCGTCTTGCACCCCACCTTCAGCTATGACGACAAGCACGGCATCAGGCCATTCGATAAGGCCAACGGGTCCGTGGATCCATGGACCGGCGTCGGTGGCCTCTCCGGCTTCGCCGGCTTCAGTTTCTTTTTCTTCAATGGTGGTGGAACGGGGAATTTGGCCCCCGGACGTCCGACCACCCAGACCGCCTCGTTCACATCGCCTCCAGGAAGCGGCGCGCTCATCACCGTGCGATCGGTCTCGGGAGCGTTCGTGACCGACGGCGGCGTCCATCTGACGGAACGGCCGCTGGGGCAGTTCGTCACCAACGTCTTTTTTTCAGGCCCGACGACGCTTGCCTGCCAGGTCATGTTGTCGGATTCGAACGGCGACGATCCCATCCAGGTGTGGGTGAACGGGACTCTGCTGTTTTTCAATTGAGCGAGCGCCAGTCGACGTCCCCGTCGTCGACCAGGCCGGCCGGCCGCGCTGGCGGCTTGACGCCGCCAACTGGATTGCAGTCGAAGCGGTGTCTTTCTCTACTCGATGAACGTCAGGAATCTTTGCCGATCACGCTAGTTGCGCTGAAAGCAGCGAGCGTAGCCCGGATGAGCGTAGCGATATCCGGGGATTGGTCCGGCCCGCATGTAGCGGCGCTCATGCGGGCTACTTGCTGTCACTGTCACTGTCACGGCTCGCGGAAGTATTGGATATCTCCCTGCATGCCGTTTTGACCGGATTGTCCAGGTTGTCCTTTCATATCAGGTCTGACGGTATGTCCCGGCGATCCGCCAGCACCGCCGTTGCCGCCACCCTTGCTTTCTCGGCCCTTCTTGAAATCGTTTCGGCAGCTCACGATAACCAGGCCGCCGTTGCCACCGGCGCCGCCACCGCCGCCAGCACCTGGATATTGCGCGTGCTCGAAAGTGCCGTTCGAAGCGCTGCCGCCGTTTCCACCGGCGGCACCGTCGGCGCCGGAGACGTCGATCAATCCGGCGCTTGCATCGAAATTGCCGAGGACACGAATGTAGAGAAACCCTCCGTGAAGCCCGCGAGCGCCTCCGCCCGCGCCGCCACCAACCGTTCCGTCTCCTCCCGACGCATCGCCCCCGTTGCTGCCTGGGCCGGCGGCGCCATTACCCGACGAAGCGATCTGTCCTCCACTGCCTCCATTGCCGACGTTCCAACGGGTGCCGTCCAAGCCGTTAGCCCTCCCGCCGTCGCCGGCTCGTGAGAGTTGGCCATCGCCCCCTCTTCCGAAGGCAGCGGCACCACCACCTCCGTTTCCGTATGCAGAACTGCCCGGCGTGCCGCCTGGTTTAAACTGCGAGCCAACAGAGGAGCCACCAGAGCCGCCGCTCGGCTGATGGAAAGCTGCCGAGCGCGTCGTTCCGTCGCTTCCCTGAAACACGTAATTGTTGTCGGCGCAGATTGGTGAACCGCGAACGAGAAGTGTTCCTCGCAGGATGAAGTCATCCATACAACCGATCTGCATCCAGGCACTCGCCGTCCAGGCCTCGGTGCTTATTTCAAGTATTCCGCCGGGGTCGATGATGACGCTCTTGTAGTTGGGAAATGTGTTGGGTGCCACGATGGATCGCGTGCCCACAGGGACGTGGAGAATCTGATGCCCGTTCGGCCAAGTCATACAGCCCTCTCTCTTCTAAGGTGCGAATTGGACATTCAGATCGAGAAACAATCCAGGCTTGGAGGTGGTGATGCGCAACCATGTCCCCGCATACTGCGTGAATTCATCCAGCCAGCACGAATTTGAGGCCCAGCTATCCGGTGCGTCTGGCGGAGCCGGAGATATGTTTCCTTGGCCTCCGACATCGAACCGGATGTACGCGCGAGGTTGCTGAGGATAGAACTCGTGTTCTGCTCGCCGCACGTCAACCACTAGCGAAAACGCATATCGGTCACCGTTGGACAACACTTCCTGATCAATGTTCCAAGGCTCCGGTCGCGTTAAGTCAACGCTATGCGGCAATGTATAAATGACCGTCTCTTGCGGTGGATGACCAGGCCTTTCCAGGGAAGTCTTTACACAAAGATACAATGAGCGAGTATCGTGCCCTGGCATAAGCGCTCCTTCTCTAAAATTATTTCGGACTAACACTCCGCCGGTAATACGTCCTGTTACATGAACGGGAATCAGCACCCGTCGGAGCATCGACAACCAAACGTTGCTCTACGACTGCACATTCACGTGCGGAATGCAATCGACAAATCGTCGGACGAGTACCGCACGCGCGGTGGAAGCGACGTACAGTCGACGTCGAAAATGAACGGAATTGCGGTGACGCGCACTCAAATATCTGTCGTCGCTCCAGCTCAACACGTGTGGGGCGGATCGCGCTCGGATGACTTCTCACTTGCTCACTTCATTACCTTCAGCGGCAAGCGTCGCCCGGATGAGCGTAGCGATATTCGGGAAGTGGTCCGTCCCTGCATGTCGCTGTGCTGATGCGGGCTACTTGCTACTCGAACCATCTGTCAAAGCGCTTCTGCAACGTGGCGTCTACGAACGTTGGCACGTCTGAAATCGTATCCTCATAGTCTACCGGCTTCGACGAGTAATCCTTCCAGTGTACCTTTTTTCCAACCAGGAATCCGTGCAGCGGATGAATCTCATCGTCCTTTTGCATGAAGGACAGTATTCGCGAGTTCCTTTGGCTGACAAGCGGCTCCTTATTGATGACGAACCGATTCGCCGCGGCATAGTCTTTGATCCTTCCGCGTACTGCTTCGCAGTTCGTGTTGATCAACGCGACATTGGCAATATCTCTCAGAAACTCCGCCATGGTGAGCAGCGCGACGAGGGAAATAAAATCTTCAGTGTAGCCGCCGCCTACGTCAGCATGAACTCCGGGCATCCAGATCTCTCGGAACGTCGCAGGACGATCTCTCGGAATGTCGAAGCGCTTTAATTCGAACTCTCTGCGGACATCGTGCATGCTCAGCAAGTGAACGACGTGCTCGACTGATTTCGCTGGAAACTGGTCTCGAAAATTGACGTTCTTGCAAAGCTCGACATCAAATTCACCGATAACGGTGTCGAAGAGACCCAAGAACTTGATCGTCGGCCCCTCGTCTTCTTCGCCGGTTGCGTGCCTTTGAAAAACCGACTTCTTGGCTTGTTGAAAGAGGTCGTTCTTTAGCTCGGCGATTTCGCCATAATACTCCCTCTCATCCTTTGCCCGCGAGATTTCGACGAAATCGTTCCAGAGGCGGTCTAGATACATCAGCATATCTGGTGTGAGAATGCCGAGATCGGAAATAAACCTCGACAGTATCCTGGCCGCCGCAGAGCCTCGGGAAAACCCGATCAGAACAATCTCATCACCGACGTGATAGTTGGCGCAGAGATTGACATATGCTCTCAGAATGAGCTGCTCGAGGTCATCTCCGAATATCTGTTGCCGTACCGTATCCGTCCGAAAGAACCACTTCTTTCTGTTCACTGCTCTCTTGACAGTGAATTTAGTCCCCACGCCAGGTAGATAGAAGGTGACTTGCGTCTTGGACGGCTCATCGCGAAATCGCTTACTGTCGGCTATGAGCTGGTTGATGGCATACACATTGGAGAATAGCTCACAGGTTGCGTCGTTTGTCGTGCCGTCAATGAGGAAGATCATCGTTTTTGACATGAATATTCGGTCACAAATGAATTTTCAAAAAGGCGTATTGAGAATAATTAGCAACCCTTGGTTATAAGTCAATTGTGCGATAAGAACTGCGGTGACAGTTCTGGAATCGTTCGGCATCGGTGGGCGCCGACTAGCACACCGTCACCGCGACATCACTTCATCCCCTCCAACACCTTCCGCACCTCACCCAGCAACGCCCGTATCTCCCTCCGTTCCGCGATCGCATCCCTGGTGAACAGGCCATGCTTGCGCGCGTTGCGGTTTGCCCTTGGCGCGCCGGATCCCTTTGCGCCGCCGTGCATGCGGCAGCGCCTCTTGCCGCGGACTACCGGCGCCCGGCACGCACCGCCGCAACGGGTCTTGGCGCCGCAGCGCGGGCTCGCCAGCATCGAGACGATCGTGCCGATGTGATCGCTCATGCCTGGGCGTCCTGCCCGGCATCGGCGGGGTCATGCGCGCGCCTGGCGGGCGTGGCCTTCGGCGTCCGCGCCGCGGGTGCCGGCGTCTCGCCGGCGACGATCACGCTCGCATGCTGGGTGACGTTGCCGACGATGGCGTTGCCGCCGTCCTCCACCTTCACGTTCTGCACGGTGATGGCGGGCTCGCCATGGCTGCGGTAGCGGTTCAGCGCCTCGATCTGGGCGGGAAAGGTGCGGGTGAGCCGGCCGAGGGCGCGCGCGGCGCTGTCGTGCTGGGCGAGGTCGTCGGCATGCGCGAGGTGGTGGGCGCAGCGCATCGCCATCACATGCACCGACACCATCTGCGCCACCAGCATGGCCTCGACGGCATCCCGCGGGCGAATGCTCTTCACCATCGAGATCATGAAGGCGAGGTTGACCTCGCAGGGCTTGCCGCCGCTCACGCTGGCCTTGACCAATTGCCTGAGGATGCCGTCCATCGCGGCGCGATCGGCGACGCCCAGCACGCTCGCCATCAGCGCTTCGCCGAGCCTCGGATCGGGGTGGTCGATCGCATATCCGCGCCGCGAGAGTTTTATGCGCGGCACTGTGGCGGCTTGCGGCTCGCCGGGGGCGGTGGCCAGCGTCGGCACGGTGAGATCGGGGGCAGGTGTCATGTCGATGGTCCCTGAAACGCGCACGGCCCGCGCGCAGGCGATCGCTCGCTGCGGGCGGCGGTGCATTTCGATGTGGTTGAGGGTGGTCGGCCGTCATCGCAGTCGCTGAGCCCGCTGTTGCGGGCGAGAGGGCATCTACCAGCGGCGCTTGCACGATTTCGGAATATTAGAAGAATATCCCTGAGTTGCCCGACATGTCAAGCCGCCGTGCCGGACGCCGACAGCGGGCCGGCTCCTTTGCATGGGGTTGTTTTCGAGTTTTTTGCTGCGGACACCCGTTGCGGCGAGTTCCGCCATCGTCGGCGATGAGGCCGGCAGGGCACGGTGCGACATCCGGCAGCGGGTGCCGTGCGCGTGGCCGCCTGCGCGTCGCGCAACCCTGTACCCGAAGACATCGGGGTGCCGATCGTTATACTGACGACATCTGTGTGACAGGGCTCGAACCCCGCATCCGAGGACGCTGCCGAATGAGCGAGACCATTGGCCACCCCGATCCCGGCCTCGATCTATCCGATGGTTTCAAGCCGCACACCTCGCATTGGGGCGTGTTCTCGGCGCGGCTCGGGAAGGCCGGTCTCGAAGTCCGGCCCTATGGCGGCGATCCCGATCCGAACGGCATCATCAACAACTTCCCCGGCGCGCTGCGCCACCAGGCGCGCATCGGCCAGCCTGCGATCCGCCGCGGCTGGCTCGAGCGCGGCCCCGGGCCCGACGATCGCCGCGGCCGCGACGAGTTCGTCTCGGTCAGCTGGGAGCAGGCGCTCGACCTGCTCGGCGGCGAGTTGTCGCGGATTCGCGACACGATCGGTCCCGGCGCGGTGTTCGGCGGCTCCTATGGCTGGTCGAGCGCGGGCCGCTTCCATCACGCGCAGAGCCAGGTGCATCGTTTCCTCAACATCGCGCTCGGCGGCTATGTCCGCTCGGTGAACACCTATTCCTCCGGCGCGTCCTCGGTGCTGCTGCCGCAGATTCTCGCCGGCTACGAGGACATCACCAAGCGCAACGTCACCTGGGAGCAGATTGCCTCAGAGACCGACATCGTGCTGGCGTTCGGCGGCATGGCGCTGAAGAACTCGATGGTGGCCGGCGGCTCGATCAGCAAGCATGTCGAGCGCGGCGCGATGCAAGCCGCGCACCTGCGCGGCTGCGCGTTCGTGCTGGTCAGCCCGCTGCGCGACGATCTCCCCGTCGAGGCCGGCGCCGAATGGCTGACGGCGGTGCCCGGCACCGACACCGCGCTGATGCTCGGCATCGTCCACGCCCTCGTCAGCGAAGGCCTGCACGATCAGGCCTTCCTCGATCGCTACACCGAGGGCTGGCCGGTGTTTCTGCGTTATCTGACCGGCGAGAGCGATGGCCAAGCAAAGAGCGCCGAATGGGCCGCTTCGATCTGCGGCATCGATGCCGGCACCATCAGGGCGCTCGCGCGTCGGCTTGCCGGGCGGCGCGCGCTGATCACGGTGTCGCATTCGCTGCAGCGCGCCGAGCATGGCGAGCAGCCGGTGTGGATGGGCATGGTGCTGGCGGCGGCACTCGGCCAGATCGGCCTGCCCGGCGGCGGCTACGCCTATTCGCTCGGCGCGATCGGCTATTACGGGCGCCGCGTCAACGACGTGCCGGGGCCGACGCTCGGCCAGGGCCGCAACGGCGTCGCCGACTTCATTCCGGTGGCGCGCATCGCCGACATGCTGCTCAATCCCGGCACCACCTATCGCTACAATGGCGAGACACGGACCTATCCGGATATCCGCCTGGTCTATTGGGCCGGCGGCAATCCGTTCCACCATCACCAGGACCTCAACCGGCTGCGCAAGGCGTTTGCGCGGCTCGACACGCTGGTCGTGCACGAGCTCGCCTGGACCGCCACCGCGCGCCACGCCGACATCGTGCTGCCCTCGACGATGACGCTGGAACGCGAGGACATCGGCTATTCCACCAACGATCCCTTGATGGTCGCGATGCACCGCATCGCCGAGCCGTTCGGGCTCGCGCGCGACGATTTTGACATCTTCGCCGACCTCGCCGAGCGTCTCGGCGCCCGTGAGCCCTTCACCGAGGGGCGCACGTCGCGGCAATGGCTGGAACATCTCTACGAGCCGACCCGCAAGGCGCTCGCCGCGCGCGGGCTCGAAGCGCCCGGCTTCGACGAGTTCTGGGCGCGCGGCAGCCTGGTGGTGCCGCAGCATCTCGACGACGGCGGCTCGCTGCGCCGCTTCCGCGAGGATCCCGTGGCGCGGCCGCTGCCGACGCGAAGCGGCCGCATCGAGATATTCTCGCAGAAGATTGCGGATCACGGCGATGCCGATTGCCCCGGCCATCCGGTCTGGCTTGCGAAGACCGATACGCCCAAGCCTGACTCGCCGTGCTATCTCGTCGCCAACCAGCCGGTGACGCGCCTGCACAGCCAGCTCGATTTCGGCGGGCACTCGCTCGACGCCAAGCATCGCGGCCGCGAGGTCGCACGGATGAACCCGCGCGATGCGGCGGCGCGCGGCATCGCCGACGGCGACATCATCCGCATCTTCAATTCGCGCGGAGCATGTCTGGCCGCGGTGCATGTCACCGACGGCATCGCGCCCGGCGTTGTGCAGCTGCCGACCGGCGCCTGGTACGACCCGATGGACCCCGAGGACGAGGCGCCGCTCTGCGTCCACGGCAATCCGAACGTGCTGACGCGCGACATCGGCACGTCATCCTTCGCGCAGGGCTGCACCGGGCAGCTCACGACCGTCGAGGTCGAGCGCTTCAACGGCAACCTGCCGCCGATTAGGGCGTTCGATCCGGCGTAGAGCATGATCCGACGGGGCTCCCGGCCGGATCACGAATAAATCATCGCTGGGCGCTGGATGGCGCCCAACCGTTCGGCTACGGCATCGCGAGATCGCCCCTGATATCGGACCCGCTGAGATGCACCTGAAAGCCCTGTTTTTTGCCGTCGCCGCGACCGTCGCGCTCGGTTCGTCCAGCGCCTTGGCGCAATCGGCCGCCGAGCCGGCCTATGGACCGGAGTTGCAGGGTTTCGAATATCCCTATCCGGTGCAGCATTATCGCTTCAGCTCGCAGGGGCAGGAGCTCGACATGGCCTATCTCGACGTCAAGCCGGCGACGCCGAACGGGCAGACCGCGGTGCTGCTGCACGGCAAGAATTTCTGTGCCGCGACCTGGGACGGCACCATCAAGGCGCTCAGCGGCGCCGGCTATCGCGTGATCGCGATGGACCAGATCGGCTTCTGCAAATCCAGTAAGCCGGAACGCTATCAGTTCACCTTCCAGCAGCTCGCCGGCAACAGCCGCGCACTGCTCGCCTCCCTCGGCATCGAGCGCTCGGTCATGGTCGGCCATTCGACCGGCGGAATGCTCGCGATGCGCTACGCGCTGATGTATCCGGACGCCACCGACCGCCTGGTGCTGGTCGATCCGATCGGGCTGGAGGACTGGAAGGCCAAGGGCGTGCCGTGGCTCAGCCTCGACGGCTGGATGCAGCGTGAGACGCGCGTCACCGCCGACAGCATCCGCGCCTATGAGCGCGCCACCTACTATGCCGACACCTGGGATCCGTCCTACGAGGTGTGGGTGCAGATGCTGGCCGGCATGTATCGCGGCGAGGGCCGCGCCGCCGTGGCGTCGAGCTCGGCGCGGCTCTACGACATGATCGCGACCCAGCCGGTGTTCTACGAATTCGAGCAGATCAAGCCGCCGACGCTATTGTTCGTCGGCGACAAGGACACCACCGCGATCGGCAAGGACACCGCGCCGCCGGAGCTTCGCAAGACGCTCGGCAATTATCCGGTGCTCGGCAAGGAGGCGGTGAAGCGGATTCCGCATGCGCAGCTGATCGAATTCCCCGATCTCGGCCATTCGCCGCAGATCCAGGCGCCCGCGCGCTTCCACGAGGCGCTGCTCGGCTGGCTGCAGCATCCGGAGACCGGCGCGACGCTGGTCAAATAAGGGCCGCGCGAGAGGTTCAGGGCAAGGCACTTCGGGGAACGACATCATGACGACAGCCGAACTGGTCAGCGTGTTCACGGTGGATGGGCAGGGCGGCAATCCCTGTCCGATCGTGGTGGATGCGCGAGGCATGAGCGCGTCCGAGATGCAGGACGTCGCCCGCCGCCACGGTCACGAGTCCGGCTTCGTCCTGCCGGCCGAGAGCGACGATTTCGACGCGACGTTCCGCTTCTTCGTGCCGAACCACGAAATGGAAATGTGCGGCCACGCCACCATCGGCGCGCTCTGGCTGCTGGCGCGCCACGGCAAGCTGGGAGGCGATACGATCCGGATCTCGACCCGCAGCGGTCCCGTCACCGGCTTCATCAGCCGCGATGGTCTCGGCGAGCCCCGTGTCGAGATCACCCAGCCGGCCGGCAAGACCGTTCCGCTGACTGCGAGCCAGCGCGACGACGTGCTGCGCGCGCTCGCGATCGGGCCGGATGCGATCGGCGCGGCAACGCCGTGCAATGCGGTCACCTCGCGGATCAAGACCTTGATCCCGATGCGCTCTCCCGAGGCGCTGAATGCGCTCGATCCGGTGGCCCAGGATGTCGAGGCGGTCTGCCGCCGGATCGGATCGACCGGGCTCTATCCGTTCGCGGTGATCGATCGGGAGGCGCGCCTGTTCGAGGCGCGGCAATTCCCGCGCTCGTCCGGTTATCGGGAAGATGCCGCAACCGGCATCGCGGCCGCCGCGCTGGCCTTCGGACTGCTCGATAGCGGTCTGGTCGCGCCGAATGACGAGGAGATCCGGATCCTGCAGGGCAGGGCGATGGGGCGCCTGTCGGAGATTCGCGTCCGCATCGGCTTCGCCGGCGGCCGTCCGGTCGGCTGCCTGCTCGGCGGCAATGTCGAGCTGATTGCGGCACACTGAAATCAGCGGCTTTCGCCCGGCCGCTCGAGGCGCCGGTTCTGCAAGGACAGTCTAGCCCTGCTCGGCGCCCCTCTTGGTGCGCTCCCGCGCGCTGGCGTGCAGCGGCGATGATCGCCGGGCGCCGGGGCCGGGATGCACATGGACGTGCTTGGCGCTCAGCGGTTCGCCGCATTCCGAGCAGACCATCACGGGATCGAACATCTTCCCGCAGCTCTTGTGTTCGTGCAGCAGCGGCCGGCCGCGCGCATCGACCATGTGGATGTTGCCCCAGTGCACGATCGACATGATGATCGGGTAGAGGTCGAGGCCCTTCGCCGTCAGGATGTATTCGTAGCGCTTCGGCGCTTCCTGATAGGGAATCTTGCGCAGCACGCCGAAGCGCACCAGCTTCTTCAGCCGGTCGGCGAGCAGATGCCGGGTGATGCCGAGCGACGCCTGGAAGTCATCGAACCTGCGGATGCGCAGAAAGCATTCGCGCAGGATCAACAGGCTCCAGCGGTCGCCGATCACGGCCACGGTGCGGGCGAGTGAGCACGGCTCCTCCTCGAGGGCATCCCATTTCATCGGCGTCTCCTGCGGTCAGCGGCATCGTCGCAAATCAAATTCTAAAACAGAACTTACATCATTTCAATAGGATGCCTGAAAGTCGGCCGCTTGCCGGCGATTGCATGACAAATATCATATTGACAGTTCTAAAATAGAACTTATGGTCCAGCCACGATCAACCCGGCCAGGCAAATGGCCGCCGACAATCGAAGGGAAGGGCGTTCCATGGCTGCTCCGCTCAAGGTCGAGTTCCACTTCGATTTCGGAAGTCCGAACGCCTATCTCGCCGAGCTTGCGCTGCCGGGGATCGAGAAGCGCACCGGCGTGAAGTTCGACTACATCCCGGTGCTGCTCGGCGGCGTCTACAAGGCGACCGGCAACATGTCGCCCGGCGAATCCCTGCGAGGCATCAAGAACAAGCCGGAGTACAACGCGCTCGAGACCGAGCGCTTCCTGCGCCGCTACAACATCACGACGTTCAAGACGAACCCGTTCTTCCCGGTCAACACGCTGATGCTGATGCGCGGCGTCGTCGCTGCCGATTTCGAGGGGCTGTTCGAGCCGTATTTCCGCGCCGCCTATCACCACATGTGGTCCGAGCCCAAGAAGATGGACGATCCGCAGGTGTTCCGCGAGGCGTTCCTTTCGTCCGGCCTCGATATCGACCGCATCATCGCCCGCGCGCAGCAGGACGAGGTGAAGAAGAAGCTGATCGACAACACCAGCAACGCGGTGGCGCGCGGCTCGTTCGGCTCGCCGACCTTCTTTGTCGGTGACGAGATCTTCTTCGGCAAGGATCGCTTGAGCGAGGTCGAGGAAGAGATCGTGGCGCAGCTGGCCGCGAGGCAGCGCAAGACCGCCTGATTCAAGGCCGCCTCAGCGGGAGTGTCTCAAGACAACAATCAAGCCCGAAGGGCTGATGCAGGGAGGTTGCAGTGCTGGCGACGACGCAGGTGATTGAGGGAAGTGTGGAAGGCTTGCCGAACCGCATCCACGAGGTGATCAATCACTACGTCGTGGCGACGCCGGATCATCCGGCGCTGATCGACGACACGATGCGGCTGACTTATCGCGAGCTCGATCAAGCGGTCGATCGCGTCGCCGCCGCGTTGCAGACGCTCGGCATCCGTGCCGGCGACCGCATGATGATCGTGAGTGAGAATTCGATTCCGCTGGCCTGCCTGCTGCTGGCGGCAAGCCGGCTCGACGTCTGGTCGATCGTGGTCAATCCGCGGCTGTCGCCGCGCGAGCTGGATCAGATCAGGGATCACAGCGGCGCCCGCCGCGTGCTGCTGACCGCCGACGTGTCGCAGGAGGCGGCCGCGCATGCCGCGCGTTACGAGGCCACCGTTCAGGATGTGGGCCCGCTCCGCAACGTCGCCGTCACCGCCCTGAACCTGGCAACGGTTGCCGAGCCGGTCGAGGCCGACGGTGCCAACCAGGTCGCGGTTCTGATCTATACGTCCGGCACCACGGGCACGCCGAAGGGCGTGATGCTGACCCATCGCAACCTCCTGTTCAGCGCCCGCGGCACTGCGGCCTTCCGCAAGATGGCGGCCGATGACGTGCAATATTGCGTGCTGCCGATCTCGCATATCGTCGGCATCTCGCTGCTGACGATGACCTTGATGGTCGGTGCCACCGTGCGCCTCGTCGCCAAGTATGATCCGGCTGCGCTGGTCAAGGCGATGGCCGAGGAGGGCATCACGATCCTCAACGGCGTGCCCGCGACCTATCAGCGCCTGCTCGAATACCGCCGCAATGCCGGGCTGCCGAAGCTCGATCGCGGCCGGTTGCGGGTGATCTCGGTGGCCGGCGCGCCGCTCGATCTCGAACTCAAAACCCGTGTCGAACAGGAGCTCGGGCTGCCGCTCCTCAATGGCTACGGCATCACGGAATGCTCGCCGGGTATCTCGGGCGTCCGGCCTGACAATCCGCGGGCGGACCACGCGGTCGGAACTGTCATGCCCGGCCTCGAGGCCAAGCTGGTCGGCCGTGACCTCAAGCCGGTCGCCGACGGAGAGGTCGGCGAGCTCCATGTTCGCGGCCCGAACGTGATGCGCGGGTACTACCGGGCGCCCGATCTGACCGCCAAGGCGATCGATCCTGACGGCTGGTTCAACACCGGCGATCTCGCTCGCTTCCAGGATGGCGCGCTCTACATTGTCGGGCGGACCAAGGAGATGATCATCCGCTCCGGGTTCAACGTCTATCCGGCCGAGATCGAGGCGGTGCTGAGCACGCATGATGCTGTGGTGCAATGCGCCGTGGTCGGCCGGCCGGTCGAGGGCAATGAGGAGGTCATTGCCTTCGTGCAGCTGATCAAGGGATCGAAGGTCACGGTAGCGGACCTGATGGCCCATGTTGCTCCGCAACTGACCTCGTACAAGCGCCCGTCGGAGATTATCCTGATGGACGCGCTGCCCGCGACGTCGACGGGCAAGCTATTGAAGCACAAGCTGGCGGAGTCGCTGCGCAGCTGAGGTTGCGCTGCCGCCGCAAGCCAGTTCACTCAAACAGAACCGGAGTACACCATGCAGAAGAGAAACAGGACGGTGGCCGTCATTGGTGCCGGTGACTTCATCGGCGGCGAGATCGCCAAGAAGTTCGCCAGCGAGGGCTTCACGATCTTCGCCGGCCGCCGCAACGGCGACAAGCTCGCGCCGCTGGTCAAGGAGATCGAGGCCGCCGGCGGCGAGATCCATGCGCGCTCGCTCGACGCGCGCAAGGAGGAGGAGATCACCGCTTTCCTCAACGACGCCGACAAGCATGCGCCGCTGGAGGTCTGCATCTTCAACATCGGCGCCAACGTCAATTTCCCGATCCTCGAGACCACCGAGCGCGTGTTCCGCAAGGTTTGGGAGATGGCCTGCTACTCCGGCTTCCTGGCCGGGCGCGAGGCGGCGCGGCTGATGACGGCGCGCGGCGAGGGCAACATCTTCTTCACCGGCGCCACCGCGTCGCTCCGCGGCGGCAGCGGTTATGCCGCCTTTGCCAGCGCCAAGTTCGGCCTGCGTGCCGTGGCGCAGGCGATGGCGCGCGAGCTGGGGCCGAAGAACATCCATGTCGCGCATCTGATCATCGATTCCGGCGTCGACACCGAATGGGTGCGGCAGCGCCGCATCGAGGCGCTCGGCCCCAACGCGCTCGACAATCCCGATCTGCTGATGCCGCCGGCCTCGGTCGCCGCGTCTTACTGGCAGCTCTACCAGCAGCCGAAGAGCGCCTGGACCTTCGAGCTGGAAATCCGGCCCTTCGGCGAGAAGTGGTAGGGAGCACGGCAGATGGAGCTCGCGCTATCCCCTGAAGATGCGGCGTTTCGCGACGAGGTTCGCGCCTTCATCAAGGACAACTATCCGGCGGAGATGCGCGTCGCCAATCCGGAGACCGATCTCTCCAAGGAGCAGATGCTGCTGTGGCATCGCATCCTGCATAACAAGGGCTGGATCGCGCCGCTCTGGCCCAGGGAATATGGCGGGCCCGGCTGGTCGATCACCCGCCGGTTCATCTTCGAGCAGGAGACGACCCGCGCCGGCACGATGCCGCCATTGGCGTTCAGCGTCACCATGGTCGGCCCGGTCATCTACAGCTTCGGCAACGCGGCGCAGAAAGCGAAGTTCCTGCCGCGCATCCTGTCCGGCGAGGACTGGTGGTGCCAGGGCTATTCGGAGCCGGGCTCCGGCTCCGACCTTGCCACAGTCCGCACCAAGGCGGTGCGTGACGGCGACCATTACATCGTCAACGGGCACAAGACCTGGACCACGCTGGCGCAGCATGCCGACTGGATCTTCTGCCTGGTCCGCACCGATCCCGCGGCCAAGCCGCAGTCGGGCATCTCGTTCCTGTTGATCGACATGAAGTCGCCGGGCGTCACCGTGCGCCCGATCATCACCATCGACGGCTCGCACGAGGTCAACGACGTCTTCCTCGAAAACGTCCGCGTCCCCGCCGAGAACTTGATCGGCGAGGAGAACAAGGGCTGGACCTACGCCAAATTCCTGCTCGGCAATGAGCGCACCAGCATGGCCGGCATCGGCCGCTCGACGCGCTATCTCAACCGGCTGAAGAAGATCGTGAAGGCCGAAATCCCGGAAGACGATCCTGCGCATCTGGAATTCATCAGGGATATAGCCCGCGTCGAGCTCGACGTGCTGGCGTTGGAGGCGACCGAGCTTCGCGTCGTCGCCCAGATGGCGCGCGGCATCGATCCGGGACCCGCGGCCTCGCTGTTCAAGATCCGCGGCACCGAGATCTTCCAGAACATCACCGAGCTGACGCATCGGGCGATCGGCAATGATGGGCTTGCGATCCGCGAGCATCCGGTCAGCGCCAATCACTTCATGCCGGGCCCTGACTACGGCCACACGGCGTCGGAGAAATATCTCAACTCGCGCAAGCTCTCGATCTACGGCGGATCGAACGAGATCCAGCGCAACATCATCGCCAAGGCGGTGCTTGGTCTCTAGGGCACCATGCCCAAACAAGGACACAACGCGCGTCTCATCACGCTCTAGCAGCAGCGCAACGAGAGGATCGGATGGATATCCAGTTCACGGAAGAGCAGGAATTGTTGCGGTCCAGCGTCCAGCGGCTGCTGCGCGACCAGTATGATTTCGACGCCCGCCGCAAGATCGTCGCGAGCGAAGAGGGCTTTGGCCGCAAGCAATGGGCCGAATTCGCCGAGCTCGGCCTGCTTGCCGCGCCGTTCTCGGAGGCCGCGGGCGGGCTCGGCGGCGGGCCGCTGTCGACCATGATCGTCATGCAGGAGTTCGGCCGCCATCTCGTGGTCGAGCCGTTCGTCGAGACGGTTGTCGTTGCCGGCGGCTTGATCGAGCACGCCGGTTCCGAGGTTCAGAAGCAGGCCTTCATTGGCGACATCATCGCAGGATCAAAACTCTGGGCGCTGGCATGGACCGAGCGGGGCTCGCGGTTCGATCTCGCCACCGTCACCACCACCGCGCGCCGGGACGGCAATGACTACGTCCTGACCGGCGAGAAGACGGCGGTGCTCGCCGCGCCGTGGGCGGATTACCTCATCGTCTCGGCGCGCACCTCGGGGCATCGCCACGACCGCGGCGGCGTCAGCCTGTTCGTGGTCGATCGCCGCGCCGCTAATCTCGACCTGCAAAGCTTCAAGACCATCGATGGCCGCCGCGCGGCAGAGATCAGCCTGCGCGGCGTGCGCGGGGAGCTGCTGGGTAAGGAAGGCGAAGGTGTCGCCGCGCTGGAGGCTTGCCGCAATCGCGCCATCGGCGCGCTGTGCGCCGAGGCGGTCGGCGCGATCGGCGAGCTGAATGACGCGACACTCGATTATTCCAAGACGCGAAAGCAGTTCGGCGTCACGATCGGCAGCTTCCAGGTGCTGCAGCACCGGATGGTCGACATGTTCATCGCGCATCAGGAAGCGCTGTCCCTTATGCAGCACCTCAGCCTCAGTCTCAGGGACGACGACGCCGGCGTCTCCCGGCTGGCGTCGGGTGCAAAATCCAAGATCGGCTATGCCGGCAAGTTCGTCGCCGATCAGGCGGTGCAGCTGCACGGCGGCATGGGCATGACCGACGAGCTCAATGTCGGCCATTACTTCAAGCGGATTTCTTCCATCAACATCCAGTTCGGCGATCCCGCCTATCACGTGCTGCGCTACGCGCAGCTCGACGCGGCTTAATTCAGAGAGGCAAGCATGTCCCAGGATGCAGTCATCGTTTCCACCGCGCGCACCGGCGTCGGCAAGGCCTATCGCGGCGCGCTCAACAACACCGACGGCCCGACCCTGGCCGGCCACGTGATGGCCGAAGCCGTGAAGCGCGCCGGCATCGCGCCCGGCGAGGTCGAGGACGTCGTGATGGGCTGCGCCATGCAGCAGGGCACCATGGTGATGAACGTCGCGCGCAAGGGCGCGATCCGCGCCGGACTTCCCGTCACGGTCGCCGGCACCACCATCGACCGGCAATGCGCCTCCGGCCTGCAAGCGATCGCGGTCGCCGCGCGTTCGGTGATGCTGGATGGCGTCGAGATCGCGATCGGCGGCGGCATCGAGTCGATCAGCCTGGTGCAGAACGAGCACATGAACCGGTTCCACGCCGTCGACGACGAACTGATGGCGATGAAGCCCGAGATGTACATGTCGATGCTGGAGACCGCCGAGGTCGTCGCCGAGCGCTACGGGATCGGCCGCGACCAGCAGGACGAATACAGCCTCGAGTGCCAGCGCCGCGTCGGCGCCGCGCTGCAGGGCGGCCGCTTCAACGACGAGATCGTGCCGTTCACGACCAAGATGGCCGTGGTCAACAAGGACACCAAGGAAGTCAGCTTCCAGCAGGTGACGCTCGCCAAGGACGAAGGCCCGCGGCCGGACACCACGGCGGAGGGGCTTGCCAAGATCAAGTCGGTGTTCGAGGGCAAGACCATCAGCGCCGGCAATGCCAGCCAGCTCTCGGACGGCGCCTCGGCCTGCGTGATCATGAGCGACAAGGTCGCCGCGCAGAAGGGCCTCAAGCCGCTCGGCATCTTCCGCGGCTTCGTCGCCGCCGGCGTCGAGCCGGACGAGATGGGCGTCGGCCCGGTCGCCGCGATCCCGCGGCTGTTGAAGCGGCATAACCTCAAGATCGACGACATCGATCTCTGGGAGCTCAACGAGGCCTATGCGGTGCAGGTGATCTATTGCCGCGACAAGCTCGGCATCGATCCGGAGAAGCTCAACGTCAATGGCGGCTCGATCGCGATCGGTCATCCCTATGGCATGACGGGCTCGCGGCTCACCGGCCACCTGCTGATCGAGGGCCGGCGGCGCAAGGCGAAATACGGCGTGGTGACCATGTGCATCGGCGGCGGCATGGGCGCGGCCGGCCTGTTCGAAATCATCCACTGACCGGAAACGCGGGAGAGACTTGTGAAGACAGCAATCACTGAACTGTTCGGTATCCAGCATCCGATCATCCAGGGCGGCATGCATTATGTCGGCTTCGCCGAGATGGCGGCCGCGGTGTCCAATGCCGGTGGCCTCGGCATCATCACCGGCCTGACCCAGCGGACGCCGGAACTGCTGGCCAAAGAAATCGCGCGCTGCCGCGACATGACCGACAAGCCGATCGGCGTGAACCTCACCTTCCTGCCGAGCTTCACCGCGCCGCCCTATCCCGAATATATCGCCGCGATCCGCGAGGGCGGCGTCAAGGCGGTGGAGACCGCGGGCCGCAGTCCCGAACAGTACATGCCGGCGCTGAAGGCTGCCGGCATCAAGGTGATCCATAAATGCACCTCGGTGCGGCATTCGCTGAAGGCCGAGAAGATCGGCTGCGACGCAGTCAGCGTCGACGGCTTCGAATGCGGCGGTCATCCCGGCGAGGACGACATCCCGAACATGATCCTGCTGCCGCGCGCAGCGGACGAGCTGACGATCCCGTTCGTCGCCTCGGGCGGCATGGCGGATGCGCGCAGCCTGGTGGCAGCGCTCTCGATGGGCGCGGCCGGCATGAACATGGGCACCCGCTTCATCGCCACCAAGGAAGCGCCGGTTCATCCCAATGTGAAGCAGGCGTTGCTCGATGCCGACGAACTCGACACGCGGCTTGTGATGCGCGCGCTGCGCAACACCGAGCGGGTGCTGAAGAACAAGGGCGTCGACGAGCTGCTCGAGATCGAGCGCGAGAAGGGCGCCAGGCTCAAGATCGAGGACATCCACGAGCAGGTCGCCGGCGTCTACCCGAAGGTGATGATCGAGGGCGAGATGGATGCCGGCGCCTGGAGCTGCGGCATGGTGGTCGGCCTGATCAACGACATCCCGACCGTCAAGGAATTGATCGACCGCATCATGGCCGAGGCCGAGCAGATCATCCGGCAGCGGTTGACCGGCTTCCTCGACGGCACATTCGAAACCAAGCCCGCCCGCGCGGTCGCCTGAGGAGATGGCCATGACGGAACATGTCAAGGTTGAGATTGCCGGTGGCGTGATGACGCTGACGTTGCAACGGCCCGAGAAGAAGAACGCGCTGACCGGCGCGATGTACGACGCCATGTCGAACGCATTGAAGCAGGCCGAGACGGATGCATCCGTCCGCGTGATCCTGTTTCAGGGCGATGGCGACAGCTTTACGGCCGGTAACGATTTGGCAGACTTCGCGAGCCAGGCGCGCGGCGAAGGCACGGTCGATAGCCCCGCGCATCGCTTCATCGAGACCATCAGCAAGGTCGGCAAGCCGCTGGTCGCGGCCGTGCAGGGCAATGCGGTCGGCGTCGGCACCACCATGCTGCTGCACTGCGACCTGGTCTATCTCGCCGAGAACGCGCGGCTGATCACGCCGTTCGTCAATCTCGCTCTGGTGCCGGAGGCCGCATCGAGCTGGCTGCTTCCCTTGCGGATCGGGCACGCGCGCGCCTATGCGATGTTCGCGCTCGGCGAGCCGATGGATGCGCCCGGCGCGCTGGCATCGGGCCTCGCCAACGCCGTGGTGCCGCAGGCCGATCTGCGCAAGAAGGCCCATGACGCGGCGATCGCGCTGACCAAGCGGCCGGCCGGTTCGCTCGGCATGACCAAGCAGCTGATGCGCGAGCATCAAAGGATCGCGGCGCAGATCGCCGAGGAAGGCGTGCTGTTCAAGCAGCGGCTGACGACGCCGGAGGCGCGCGAGGCCTTTGCCGCCTTCGCCGAACGGCGCCAGCCCGATTTCACCAAGCTGTCGGCCTGACCGGCAGCTTAACTCACGGCACCATCGAGGGAGTGAAGCATGGGCGTCGTCGGCAGCCATCAGTATCCCACCATGGAATCCGTGATCTACGGCAAGCCGGCGGCCGAAGCGCTGCGCGAGGAGGCGGAACGGCTGGGCGCCAAACGCGTCTATCTGATCGCCAGCCGGACGCTGAACACCACGACCGACGAGATCGAGAAGATCCGTAAAGGTCTCGGCGATCGTTATGCCGCGACCTTCGACGGCGTGCCGCAGCACACCACGCGGGACGTGGTGACGCTGATCGCGCGGCAGGCCAGCGAGGCCAAGGCGGATCTCGTCGTCGCGATCGGCGGCGGCTCGGTGGTCGATGCCGCGAAGATCGTGCTGATGTGCATGGAGAATGAAATCTTCGAACCTGCGGGGCTGGACGGTTTCGAGACCACGCCGGAGCGCCGCTTCGGGCCGTTCCGCGACCCGAAGGTCCGGATGATCGCGATTCCCAGCACGCTGTCGGGCGGCGAGTACAATTCAGGGGCGCTGGTCACCGACACCAGCCGCAAGCTGAAGCAGATCTTCAACCACCCGATGATGATGCCGCGCAGCATCATCCTCGATCCCGCGATCACGAAATACACGCCGGAGAAGCTCTGGCTCGGGTCCGGTACCCGCGCGATGGATCACGGCATCGAGGCGATCTGTTCCAGCCGTCCCAACGTGCTGGTCGATGCGGTGTGCCAGCAGGGCCTGCGCTACCTGCATGACGGCCTGCTCCGCACCAAGGCCAACCCAAACGACGAGGCGGCACGGCTGAATTGCCAATTGGGCTCCTGGCTGTCGGCGTTCGGATTGCAGTCGCGGGTGCCGATGGGTGCGAGCCACGCCATCGGTCACGTGCTCGGCGGCACCTGCGACGTGCCGCATTATTTCTGTACCGCGGTGATGATGCCGAGCGTGCTGCGCTACAACCGCCCTGCAACGGAAGCGGCCCAGCAATCGATCGCCGCCGCGCTCGGCGCGCCCGGCCGCGACGCCAGCGAGGCATTCGCCGGCTTTATCGCGGAGCTCGGCCTGCCGCGGCGGCTCGCCGATGTCGGCGTCGGCGAGGATCGCTTCGAGCTGATCGGCAAGAACGCGATGTTGTCGATCTTCACGCGCGCCAATCCGCAGCCGATCCGCGAGCCCGCCGACGTCGTCACGATCCTGAAGCTCGCCGCCTGACGCAACAGCACCGGAGCAGCCACCATGGCCGCCTTGCGCATCTTCTCCTATCTGCCGAACCCGCGGGTCTGGAAAGCGACCATCGCGGCGCGGTTCTGCGGCGTCGACGTCGAGGTCAGGGGTGCCTCGGGTAAGGAATTGCGCGACTGGCTGTGGGACTACGATGCCCATCCGCTGGCGGAGCAGGAGCGCGCCGAGCTCGCCTCGCTCGCGCGAACCGGGAAGGTCGGCCTGACCGGAGCGCAGCTATACAAGACCGATGCGTTCATGGCCGCGCATCCGTTCGGCAATGTGCCCGCCGCGTTCGGCGCCGACGGCAAGGTCGGGATCTTCGAGTCCAACAGCATCATGCGCGCGGTGGCGCGGCTTGGCGACGCGAAGTTTCCGCTCTACGGGCGTGACGCCTACGAGGCGTCCAGGATCGACAGTTTCCTCGATGTCAGCCTGGTGTTCGCGCGCGACACCCAGATCTATCTGCTCGCGCTCTCGGGCGGCACGGTCGATGCGGCGATCCATGCGCGCGCCAGGGATGCGTTCGCGATCTATGCGTCCGGAATCGAGCAGGCACTGTCGCCACGGCGCGAGATGCTGGTCGGGGACGGCATCTCGATTGCCGACATCTGCTTTGCCGCCGAGCTCGCGCTGTTCATGAACGAGTACGGGCGGAGCGAGCAATTGGACAAGCAGGGATTGACCAGGATCCTGCATCCCGGGGTGCAGGATGGGTATCCGCTTATGTTCGCTCACTTTGCCCGGCTGGTCGCGCACGCGCATTTTGCGCCCGACCTCAAGCCTTATGTCGAGAAGCTGCGATCGAAGGCAGCGGCTTGACCATGACACCTGTTGGTTCTAACGCGGAGGATTGATCGGATGTCCGCTCCTGTTTGCCTGATATCCGGCGTTGGGCCCGGCACCGGCTCGGCGCTCGCGAGGAGGTTCGCCGAGGGCGGCTATCGCGTCGCCATGCTTGCGAGGAACGAGGAGCGGCTCGCCGCGCTCGAAAAGCAGCTGCCCGGTGCAAAGGCCTATCGCTGCGACGTGTCAGATCCCGCGCAGGTCGAGGCAGCGGCCTCGGCCGTGGAGCGCGATCTCGGCAACCCCAATGTGGTGATCCACAACGCCGTCGGCGGCGCGTTCGGTACCTTCCGCGAGATCGATCCGCAGATTCTCAATCGCAACTTCCAGGTCAACACGATGGGCCTGCTGTATCTGGCCAGGCGGTTCGCCCCGGCGATGATCAGCGCCGGCAAGGGCGCTATCATTGCGAGCGGAAATACCTCGGCGCTGCGCGGCAAGGCCGGCTTCGCGGGGTTCGCGCCGACCAAGGCGGCGCAGCGGATCCTCGCCGAGGCGATGGCGCGCGATCTGGGGCCGCAAGGGGTTCATGTCGCCTATGTCGTGATCGATGCGGTGATCGATCTGGAGTGGACGCGGAAGCGCTGGCCGGAGCGGCCGGACGACTTCTTCATCAAGCCGAAAGCGATCGCGGACGAGATCTGGCACGTCACCCACCAGGATCGCAGCGCGTGGTCGTTCAACGTCGAGATCAGGCCGTTCGGCGAGACCTGGTAGGCGCGACAACAGTCGCATCGGTCAATTCATAAAAGCGAAGGGGGAATTTCATGTTGTTGAGAACGTTTGCCGTTTCCGTGGCGATGCTCGCCACCGTAGCCGCCGCACCGGTTCGCGCCGAAACGCCGGGGATCTCGGAGCCGGAAATCAAGGTCGGCGCGACATTCCCGTTCAGCGGCCCGGCATCGCCGCTCAGCAACACCGGCAAGGGCCTGATCGCCTACGTTCATTCCGTCAACGACCGCGGCGGCGTCAACGGCCGCAAGATCAACCTGATCACCTACGATGACGCCTATTCGCCGCCCAAGGCGGTGGAGCAGACCCGCAAGCTGATCGAGAGCGACGAGGTGGCGTTCCTGTTCAGCCCGCTCGGCACGCCCGGCATCGGCGCGACGATCAAGTACGTCACCGCAAAGAAGGTGCCGCATCTCTTCGTCGTCAGCGGTGTGACCAAGTTCGCGAACTTCAACGAGTTTCCGCTGACCACCACGGGATTGCCGAGCTACAGCACCGAAGGAAAGATCTACGCCCGGTACATCGCGCAGACGGCGCCCGATGCCAAGATTGCGATCCTCTACCAGAATGACGATCTCGGCCGCGACTTCGTCGCCGCGTTCAAGGACGTGCTCAAGGGCGAGTTCGACAAGAAGGTGGTGACGTCGCCCTACGAGGTCACCGAGCCCACCATCGAATCCCGCGTGGTGACGCTGAAGGCGTCGGGCGCCCAGGCGTTCCTGATCGCCGGCACGCCGAAATTCGCCGCGCAGGCGATCAAGAAGGCGAGCGAGATCGGCTGGACGCCGCTCACCATCGTCAACTACGTGTCGAGCTCGGTTTCCGCGACCATCGTGCCGGCCGGCGTGGACAAGGCGGTCGGCGTGGTCGTCGCGACCATCACCAAGGATCCGAACGACAAGAAGTGGGCCGACGATCCCGGCATGAAGTGGTATCGCGCGCACTTCGAGAAGTATCTTCCCGGCGCCGACATCGGCGACAACAACTATCTGTTCGGCACCCAGCAGGGTCAGATTTTGGAGCAGGTGCTCAAGCAATGCGGCGACGACCTGTCGCGGGAGAACATCGTGAAGCAGGCGCGCAACATCAAGGGACTGGTGCTGCCGACCTTGATGCCGGGCATCACGATCAACACCGGCCCCGACAACAGCATGGCCTATACCCAGCTTCAGCTGCAGCGCTGGACCGGAAGCTCGTGGGAACAGTTCGGCGGCGTGCTGAGCGCCGACACGAACTGAGCGGCAGGAGTGATCGCGCGTGCGCTAGTGCGGCCGTCGCGCGATCGGCCTCGCCAGCGCATTGTGCCAATCCGATTGCGATGACCGGTCGTTCGACCGAAGGCCGGCCAGCAAGGCTGCGGTCTTCGGTTGAACCCGCGAGCCGTCGATCACCTCGAGCTGGCCGCATCGGTTGAGCGTGTGCAGCTTGCGCCCGGTCCATTGCGGCCCGGGCTTGAGCAGATGCCGAACTTCCTGCCTATAGGTCGTCGGCGACAGTTCGAGCACCTCCGCAAGTCCGAGTGCCGCGCCGTATCCGTTGGTGCAATCCTGCACCGGCCGCCACAGTCTGCCATCGACGGTCACGAAGTTTCCGGCCGGCCGCGTGGTCGCGCGATCGATCAGGATCGGATTGCTCGCATGCGGCTTCCACGGCCCGAACAGCTGCTCGGCGTAGTAGATCGCCAGCGTGTCGGAATATCCGCCGGTGCCGTCGCGCCAGGCTCCGAACATGTAGTGAAGGCCGTTGTGCTGCGTGATGGTCACATCGGCAAGTTCGAGCCCGGACAGGAGCGTTGCGTGCCGCTCCCATTTGTCCGGAAAGCGGATGCATTTGTAGATCGGAACGTCCCGATGCGCGGTGCTTTCCGGGATCATCCAGAGTTCGCCACCGTGCTCGATCAGGAACGGATAGGACAGATGCCAGGGCTCTTCCAGCACCGGCTGCACCGCGCCGATCGGCCCACTGCCATCGAATTCGATCGCGGAGATGATGCCCTTGCCGGTGCGGTGGTCGAGGTCTTCGAAGAACACGAAGGTCCGGCCCTGCCATTTCACCGGGACAGGATCGGCATAGAAGTGGTTGCCGGGATCGCCGAGCACCTTCCAGGCAGGGCCCGACAAGTCGCCGCTGCGCCAGACATCGGCATCCTCGGCGTAGCGCCAGCCGATATGCCAATGCGGCGCGTAGCAGCAGAGACGATAGATTTCCTTTGCGATCGACGTCGCAACGCCACGCATCACAAAGGGCGCGGGATTCGGCGCTGCGCTGCCGCTCACCGGGACGGCCAGTTGCGGCACCAGCCGCGGAGCCCCCGACAGAATCGGCGGCAGCATCGACAGCGTGCGCAGCATGACCGTTTCGAGCCCGCCGCTCAGGCCGGCCGCGATCTCCGCGGAAGGATGGCCGCGGTCCATCACCGCGCCGTCGCGCTCATTGACGATTTCGATCACCGGCAGGTCGCCGGCGAGAATGGCCGCCAGTGCGGCGCCTTCTCCGGCGTGGCCGTTGAAGCGCGGACGGAGATAGAGCTGTGCGGAGCAGTTCGGATCGCGCTCGGCGCCGGTGAAGTCGACCACCACGTCGGGGTTGCCTGCGCGCGGCCGCTCCGGGATCGTCTTCAACCTGTCGGCGCCGCCGGCCTTGCCCTTGCGCAGCACGATGCGCTCCAGCTCGAAGAGGGCGTGCAGGCCCGCGGGGCGGGGCCCCGGCGTCGTAATCCAGGCAATTTGAACGGGGATATCCTGATCGTTGACGCGCAGTGACTCACGGCACATCCAGAGCCGCGGCTGCTCGCGATCGCAGCGAAACTCGATAATCATGGCCAGCCCAACTTCCTAGTGCGCGTCCGCCCCCACGGCGTCGGCGAGAATGCGGACGTATTCCTCTATCATGGCATCCAACGAGTAGCGCGACTTCAGGCCCACGGCGCTTTGCCGCAGCTGGTCGCTCAACGAACGATCGGTCAGGACCTTCGACACCGCGGCCGAAAACTCGGCCTCGTTTGCGGCGTCAACGAAGATTGCCGCGGGCTGTCCTTCGTAGGACAGCACCTCGCGCAGCACCGGGAGATCATTGACGACGCAGGGAATGCCGGCGCTCGCGGCTTCGACCGCGGCGAGGCCGAAAGTCTCGGCCTGCGTCGGGAAGACGAAGACGTCGAGGCACGCCAGGAAATCGGCCATCTGGCGCGGCGGAATCTCGCCGATGAAGTGCAGGCGGTCCGAGACCTTGAGCTCGTCCGCCAGGGTTTTCAGTCGCCCTTCATCGGCGCCCTGGCCGGCGAGCGCGAGGTGCCACGATGGGTCGGCAGCCAGCAGGCGAATGGCCGCATCGAGCCGCTTGTGCGGGTGCAGCCGTGCCGCGCAGCCGAGCAGGGTGCGATCCGGCGGCAGCTTGAACTGTTGCCGTGCAACGTCCTTCGGCAGCGAGTGCGACTTGTCGTCGAAGCCGTGCGGGACGTGCTTCATGCGCGATCGATAGGGCGCGGGGTAGCGGGCGTATTCCCGCTCCATGTCCCGCGAATTCAGCGTGATGCACTGGAAGAAGCCGGTCGACCCCATGATGATGTCGGCGGCGCGCACCGGCATGCTCATCGACAGCGCCGACGACACCTGGTTGGCGATGACGGGAGCGCGGCTGACGAGCCGCGACACGCCGCCGCCGATCACGTTGCCGAAGTGCTGGAAGGTCAGGACGACGTCGGGCCTGATGGTCCTGAGATGGCCGGCGAGCGTCCACAGCATGCGCAGCAGCGCCAGCGGATTTCCCGGGCGGGTCTGTGCGCAGTAGAACGTGTTGGGCGGCTCGTCGAAGGAATCCGATTTGCGGAAGAAGAACAGGTTGCTGACGTCGTAGCCGCGCGCAGTGAGGCCGGCACCGAGCAGCCGCGATATCTCCTGCGCGCCGGCGTTCTCGGCCTGGGTCTGCACCAGGACGACACGCAGCTTCGGCTTGCTCTCGTTCGGTCGATCGCGCGACGCGGTCGGTGCCTCGCGCAATTCTGTGCCCGGCGCGTAATGGAGCACGGATTCCTCACCCGTCGAGGGAGTGGTTTGGTCTCCCTGATTTTTGCGCGCGTATTTATCACGCGAAGCGCGCTCGTGCACCGAGTAGCGCGTGGTGAGGTTACTGCTCATTTGGTGCGATCAGACATTGCCAGCAATCGAGAGCCATTGTCTCACACATAGGGTACAGCGGGCTCGTTAACTAATTGGTTACGGCCGCATCAAGAGGGGGTAACTGCGGATTAACCATAGATATTTACGTTGGGCCGGCACTGAGCAGTGCCGTCAGTAAAGTAGAGTCAGAGCCCCATGAAGTTCGGTAGCCGCGTCGGCCCGAGACGTTCCGATGCCACGGAACCCGCAGCGTCGTGGGAAACTGCCGGCGTGCCGACCGGCCAATCCTCCGCGGAAACCACCAAGGGCGTGCTAAGCATTCCAGGCGTGCTGGCCTTTTTTCGCGAGAACGGTCAACGCATCCTGATGCTCGCCGCGGTCATCTTCGCCGTCGGTATCATCCTGCTGATGCTGATCCCGGCGCGCTACGCCGCGACGGCGCTCGTCGTCGTCGATCCGCGCGAGCAGCGTGTGACCACCGATCAGGACGTCCTGCCGGGGATCGGGCAAGATGCCGCAGCCCTGCAGAGCTACGTCGAGATCGCCAAGTCGGACGGATTTCTCGGGCCGCTGATCGATCAGCTCAAGGTCGCCGAGGACAGCGACATCGCGGGCGGCAGGACCGACGCCACGCGCCTGCTCGACCGGTTTCGCAACCGGCTCGATATCTCCAGGCGCGGATTGACCTATGTCATCGCCATCAAGTTCACGTCCAACAACCCGCAGCGCGCGGCGTATTACGCCAATGCGATCGCCGAGGCGTTCGTCGCCAGCCAGCGCGGAACGCGCAGCGTGGCAACCGACGAGGCTGCCGACTGGTTGAAGAGCCGGCTCAAGACATTGAACGACCGGCTGCGCTCGTCGGAAGATGCCGTCGCCAAATTCAAGCTCGAGCACCGCATCGTCAACGCCGGCAAGGAATCCACCACCCAGCAATTGCGCGTCACCGACCTGACGCAGCAAGTCGCCGCCGCGCGCGCCCGCACCGAAGAAGCCAAGGCCCGCTACGAGCAGTCGCAGCGCGACCTGAAGGCCAATGTCGACGGGCCGGTCAAGCAGGACCTGCTCAGCGTGCTGCGTGCCCAACGCTCGGCGCTCAACGACCAGATCGCGCAGAAGCGCGCGGTGCTCGGCGACCGCCATCCCGATCTGGTGATATCGCTCAGCCAGCTGAACGACCTCAACAGGCAGATCGAGATCGAGCGGAAGAAGAACATCGACACCGCGAAGTCGGAATATGAGGCGCAACGCGACCAGCAGAAGGCGCTCGAGGACCAGTTGAAGGCGGTTGAATCGCAGATCCTGGTGGACGGTCAGGCGCTCGTTAAGTTGCAGGAATTGCAGCGCGACGCCGACGCCAACAAGAACATCTACGAGCAGTTCCTCTCGCGCTACAAGACGACCGACGAGCAGCGGCTGCTGCAGAGCTCGCAGACCAAGGTCGCCTCGCCTGCGACGCCGCCGGTGCGTTCGACGATGCCGCCGCTTCCGCTGTTGCTCGCGGCGCTCGCAATCGTCTCGCTGCTGACGTCGACGGCGATCGTCGCCGTTCCCGGCCTCAATCTGAAGCAGCTCCCGATCAAGCCCCTTCCGCCGCTTCGGCGGGCCGAGCCACCCGCGCCGGCCTCGGCCCCGGCCGTGCCGCAGCCTGCGCTGCCGCCGGGATTGCCGGTGCTGGCCCGGATTCCCAACATGGTGTCGCCGGA
This sequence comes from Bradyrhizobium mercantei, assembly GCF_001982635.1. Lineage (GTDB taxonomy): Bacteria > Pseudomonadota > Alphaproteobacteria > Rhizobiales > Xanthobacteraceae > Bradyrhizobium > Bradyrhizobium mercantei. Next base: position 116,234 of record NZ_MKFI01000011.1, read on the forward strand.
TGCCGTCAGGAGCGTCTGGCAGACGCCGATTTCCACGACGGCCGAGCCCGATCTCAGTCCGCATCTTCAATTGCTGGTCGAGAACATCGAGCAGCTTCCCGGCGATCACGGCAAGGTGGCGCTCCTGCTGTCGGTCGAGGCCGGCGCGGGCGGCAGCACCGTTGCCCGGTCGCTCAATCGCTCCGCCGTGAAGAACGGCACGCTCAGCGTCCTGATCGAGATGGAAGCCAAGCGCGCCGAGGCCGCGCCGCCGCAAGGCTCCGGGATCATCAAGGCCGACCTGCCGTCCGTCGTCGAACTCTTGGGCGCCAGCAGCAAGGCGCCGCCCTATCCGCCGGACGACATTCGCGCCGATTTCGGCCTCATCATCGTCGATGCGTCGTCGTTTGCCATGCAGCCGGATGCGGTCGCGCTGGCCGCCCATGCCGATCTGGTGATCCTCGTGGTTCGCGAGGGTGCCGCCAACGCGGCCGCGATCGGCAAGGCGCGGGCTGATCTAGCCAGATTTGGGTCGGTCCCGACCGCGCTCGTCGTCAATCGCGTGGCGGCCAATGCCGCCGTTCGCAGCCCTCAGGGCGAAGCCCTGGGATTGGCAAAGGCGATTTAGCTAAGTCCTAGTCGTTGCCGTCGGCAACGCGAACCGCATAGGCCCCTTGCTTCGGCGACGACAGATGCGACAGCACCAGGATTGACGGGTCGACGCCGGTCCGCCGGCGGCACAGCACGTTGAGCGCGATGGTCGCGAGCGCCAGCGAGACCGTCGCCGAGATCGCGGCGCCGAGCACGCCGAGCCAGGGGATCAGCACGACAAATCCGACCAGCCGCAGCGCCACGTTGGCGGCGACCACCGGAACATAATCGCGCTCATGCCCGGTCAGTTGCAGAACCGCGGCCGAGGGACCGCCGGCCGCCTGGACCGCGGTTCCGATCGCGAGCACGATCAGCACCCACTGCTGCGCGGCGAAGTGCGGCCCGAACAGGCCGAGAAGATAGGGCGCGCCGACCCAGACGATGACGAGCCCGCTGAGCACGCAGAGCGCGGTCACCTCGGCCATCAGCTTCAGCGTATGTTCGAGCTCGCTGTGATTTTTGCTGAAGTACAGCGAGGGCAGCCGGCGCGCACCGAAGGTGTAGAGCGCGGCCGACAGCATGGCGAAGATGTTCGCCAGGCGCGAGGCAGCGAAATAGACGCCCGCGGTGGCCGGATCCAGCATCCAGTAGACCAGGATGACGTCGAAATACTGGTTTGCCGCTTCGAGAATGGAGGAGAGCCAGAAGCGGAACGCGCTCCGGTTCCAGCGTGAGCTCTCGAAGCGTGCGGTGACCGAGCGCAGGTTGGGCAGCACGCGCATGATCGACACGATCTGCACGATCAGCCCGAGCGCCATCGCGACGCTCATCGCGGTGAACAGTTCGGCGGGGGTGAGCTGCCGGTGGCCGAACAGCACTGCGATCAGGGCCAGCACAACGGCAACGCGCCAGAAGAACTCCCGATTGCCTTCGCCCATCAGGATGCTGACCAGCGACCTTGCGATCTGGCTGCCGAGCATCAGGCCGGCATTGACGGCAGTGTACGCCGAGACCGAGAGGATCAGGAGCCACCACTCGCCGCGAATGCTTGCCACCGCCGCGATCGCGGCGATCGAGATCAACATGCCGATCGCGGAATTCCTCAGGCTCGACAGCAGCACGCCCTTGGTGAACTCGCTCTCGCCGCGTACCTCGTACTCGTTGAGGAAGCGGACCAGCAGCAGCTCCTGGCCGGCGAGGCCTATGACCGAGGCGATCTGGGCCACGGAGAGCAGGGTCGCAAAGTCGCCGAATGCATCCGGCGTCATCGCCCGTGCGGCCAGCGAGAACAACGCGAACGCGAGCCCGCCGCTGCCAACCTTGAGCAGGATGGTCCCGGCAACGCCGCGCGTGACATCGCGCCGTAGCAATTGAAGAACAGAGGCAATCACCAGAGACGTCTCAATATCCAGTCGGGCTGTTGACCGTAGCAAGCGGTGAAGTCTGGAGTGTTAATGTTCTCTTGCTAAGATTCCGTTCCTTCCGAATGGCTTCCGGCTCCACGCAGTTGTGAATCGGGCCAAATGTCGCGGTGCTCCATTCTGGAACGTCGCCGCCCGCTCTGTCTCCAAACGGTGCAGGTTGGTGCCGCGCTCGGTCCAGTGCAACGGAGCGCGCCAGTGAGGCCTGCGCCGGCGCGTCAACGCCACAGCGCCACTGCCGGGGCAATCGCCCCGCCGTCCTGCTGCGGAGCCTGCAAACGTTCGGTTTCATGGCCGACCACGGTGCAAAGCATGTGCCGGGAGCCGGCTGCTCGCGGTCCGGATGCTTTCGTTAACCTCAATATTGGGGCTCGTGGTGCTCGCGCGGAGTGGCGGCACGGCAGGCAAGGAACTTGCAGTTCCGCGGGCAACTAGCCGTCGGAGCGGACAAACATGGTTGTCGAAGAAAGTATGACTAAGCCGATTGCGACCTCCGAGACCGAGGTCATCGAAGCTGACGTCGCCATTGTTGGCGCCGGTCTGGCAGGCTCGCTCGCGAGGGCAGTGCTCGCCCGAGCCGGGTACCGGGTCGTCCTGATCGACAAGCGCTCGATTCCGCCGGACGAATTCCGCGTCGAGAAACTCGCCGGACGACAGATCGATAGCCTGCGCCGGCTGGGCTTCATCGACGACGTCAAGGCCATCGCCGCGCCCTACGACCGGGTGCTCAACATCAGGAACGGCAGGCTGGTCGATATCGGCGTCGGCCGATCCTACGGGGTTTCCTATGCCAACCTCGTCAACATGGCCCGCGGCCTGACGCCGGACCAGTCGGGTTTCCTGCTCGACCAGGTGACCAATGTCAGCTGCAGCGAGGATCGTCAGCAATTGACGCTGGTTTCCGGAAAGCGCGTCGTCTCGCGTCTGGTCATCCTGGCGACCGGCATGGCGAACGCGCTCGGCCACGGTCTTGGAATGCGCCGGCAGATGCTGGCGGCGCGCCACTCGGTTTCCTTCGGCTTCACGATCGCGCGTCCCGACAACGCGCCGTTCGATTTCGACGCGCTGACCTGCTACGGCAAGCAGGCGGCCGACGGCGTCGATTATCTCAGCCTGTTTCCGATGTCGGGAGGCATGCGGGCGAACCTGTTCATGTTCCGCGACCCGACCGATCCGATCATGCGCGAGCTGCGCCGCGACACCAGGCAGACGCTGCTTCGCCTGATGCCGGGACTGGAAACCTATCTCGGCGATTTCCAGGTCGTCGGCCAGGTGCAGAACTGGGTCATGGACCTGACCGTGACCGAGGGCCATTTGCAGCCCGGCGTCGTGCTGATCGGCGATGCGTTCCAGACCAACTGTCCCGCCGCCGGGACCGGCGTCGGCCGGCTGCTGGTGGATGTCGAGCGTCTGTGCATGGATTATGTGCCACGCTGGCTCGAGACCGACGGCATGGGCACCGACAAGATTGCGCAGTTCTATTCCGATCATGACAAGCTCGCCGCCGACCAGCACTCGCTGCATCTGGCACGCTACCGGGAGGCGTTGACCTCGAACACCGACGTGCGCTGGACCATGCAGCGGAAGCTGCACTTCCTGCGCCGGATGGTCACGCATCAGGTGGACCGGATTCACCCGGGATGGGTGATGCGCGTCCGCAGCGCGCTCCGCTAGGCGACCGTTAGCGCCGAGATCTTGCTCAAAACAAACAGCTCAAGCGCGATGAAGATTTTCATCGCGCTTCAGCGCGTGCCGGTCGAGGTGCGGATCGGCCTGAGGTCGGTCACGCGCTTGGCGGCCTGCTTGATCCAGGGTGCCTGCTTCAGGGCAAACAATGCGAGCGAGCCGGCCGCGCTGCCGGCCTGCGTCACCGCCGACATCGGCGTCGGCTGACCGCCGAACTGCATCTTGTAGGGCTCGTCGCCGATGGTGAAGTCCAGCACCCGGCCGCCACGCTCGATGCAATCCTTGGCGACGCTCTCGAATGTCAGCGCGCCGATCGACTGGCTCTTGTATCCATCGACGTCGAACCCCGTCATGACGACGAGGAGGCTGTCACGGTGGACCAGCCCGAGGGCGGTGGCGATGACTTCGCCATCCATCTTCATGGCGTAGAGCCGCGCGAGGGAGCCGAGGCCGCGAAGCGCCACGGTCGAATAGAAATCGAAATATTCCGGATGCTGCAGCAGGTCGCCGTCACCCTGCGCGTGGAAGCGCGGACCGCGAAACTTCCGCATCGTCGCCATGGCTTCGCCGATGGAGGCGTCGTCGTCGCAACACGAGAAGGTGAGCGAGCCCTTCTTGTGGATCTGGCGCCATTTCTTTGCCAGCTCCTTCTGATAGGAGCGCCCCAACGCGTTGAGCTGCCATTGCTCGAACGGCGTGACCAGCACCGTCGCATAGGCGTTGGTGTCCATCAGGCTGCGGTGAGGTGCCCCGAGCAGATTCTCGATCGGCATCCTGGCATCGAGCAGCTTGGGCATGCGCAGCAGATCGAACGGCCGCACCAGTTGCCGAAGCCTCTCGCAGGCGCGTCCGTCCTGGAGCAGGTCGGCGAATGTCTTGATGCTGCAGACCGGCGACAAATAATCGGACACGCGGAGGTCTGCGAATTCGATTGTGCGCATCGGCCCGCGGCGTACGCGCAGCATCGGCAATACGGCGGCCAGCGCGCCGGTTGCGCGGGAGCGGACGACCACGATCAGCGGCTTCGCCGCCGCCGCGGGAGCCAGCTTGCGATAGAGGCTGTCGAGCCATATCGGATGTTGGAAGGCAGTCGCATCCGAGCCTTCAAACAACGTCGCGTATTCTTCTGACAGGAAGTCGAATGCGTCGTCGATGCTGACATCGAACGCGTCATCATTCTTATTCATGGGAAACCAAAAACAAACGGGTTCTCAAAGCGCCGATCGAGCCGGCGCTATATCCTTATAGCAAAGGCTGATGGCGGCGGGCACCGGTAGAATAGGATTTGGATTAATGTAATGCATCGACCTTTGCATATTGTTGCTGGTCGAGCGTCGCTTGCCTCCGAAACGATGCGCGCGGCCGGCATCGTTAACGATCTCTTTACGGCCTGAACCAATCGAGATTGCGACGCGACGCCGCGCCTGGTCTGGACCGGATATTGCAGTTGAGGGCACGGAAGCACTGGAGTCCCTCCTGAAATGTTGAGTCACAGCCAAAACGCCCGCATTTCCCATGCAATTTCGCCTGTGCGCGGCAATCGCGAGGGAGCCCAGCGTCTCGATTCAGACGCAGCTGTTTCGCCTGTCCGGATTTGCGACACGTCGCTTGGCAAGCAACCGGCACTCGCAGCGGATATGCCAACCCGGTCATCGCTGCCGAACGGTGCTCCGGAGCGTCGCATCAATCCCGTCGGCAGGGCTGCGACCGCCGGCGTCCCCCGGGAAACCATCGGCGGGCTGCGGCTCGCCGTGCTCGATCGCGAGCAGACCGCGGACTTCATGGTCGAGGCGGTGCATCCGAACCGGCGTGTCAATCGCCCGCTCTATTTGACCTCCGCCAACGGCGAGGTGCTGTCGCGCTGCTCGACCGAGCCGATGACCGATCGTCTGTTCCGCGCCGCCGACCTGATCAATGCCGACGGCCAGCCGCTGGTCATGGTGTCCAAGCTCCGTTCGCCGAACCCGCTTCCCGAGCGCGTCGCGACCACGGATCTGTTCCACGACGTCGCGCGCAAGGCGGAGGAGCTCGGGCTGACCTTCTATCTGTTCGGCGCGAACGAAGCCGAGAACGAGGCCGCCATCGCCAATGTCCGCCGGGCGTATCCGGCGCTCAAGATCGTCGGCCATTCGCACGGCTATCTGCGCGGCGATGCGCTGCGGGCCAAGGTCGACGAGATCAACGCGCTGGCGCCGGACTTCCTCTGGGTCGCGCTTGGCGTGCCCTATGAGCAGGCCTTCGTCGACGAATACATGCCGCGGCTCGGCAATGTCGGCGTCATCAAGACTTCGGGCGGATTGTTCAACTTCCTGTCCGGCTCGCGGCCGCGCGCGCCGCGATGGATGCAGATCGTCGGCCTCGAATGGGCCTGGCGGCTCTGGCTCGAGCCGCGCCGGCTGCTCTGGCGGTACCTGACGACCAACCCGCACGCTCTCTATCTGCTGTTCAACCGGACCCGATCCTCAGCGACCAAAGACTGAAGTCCAGCGAGTGCAATGTGCGCTCCGGCCGATCCACCGGAGGCGCAAGCTCATCTGATGAGCGGAGTACAATATGGATGGCCGTGCCCTCGATAGCTCGACCTGGCAGGCGCCCGGCGTAGAGGCGGAAAGCTTCGCGCGGACCGTCGTCAGCTGGTCGATCACCATCAACGTGATCATGTCGATGGGGACCTTTCACGCCGCGCTGCTGCCGACCGAGTTGACCCTGCTGCAGCAGGCTGTCGCGCTGCTGATGTGGGGCGTGCTGATTTACGCCAGCCTGTTCATCCGTCCGCGCCTGCGACTGGCCTTCAATCTCGACACGTTTGCCATTGTCGCTTTCTATGCGTTCGCGACGGTTTCCGTGTTCTGGACAAGCATGAGCGCTGCCTCGCTCATGAAGGCGGCGGCGCTTGCGATCACGACGCTTGGCGCGTTCTGCATGATCACCCGCCTCGACATCGACGACATCGTGAAGGCGACCACCCGCGGCCTGTTCGTGCTGATCGCGGGCTCGGCATTCTGTGCGGTCGCCCTGCCGGACATCGGGATCGATCAGACCTGGATGCACAAAGGGCAGTGGCAAGGTGTCTTCGAGTCGAAGCAAACCCTGGGCTTCGCCGCCGCCTATCTGATGTTCTTTGCCTGTTACCGGAAGATCACCGGGCAGGGATGGCTGCCGTTCCTCGTGACGTTTCTGCTGGCCTCGGCCTGCGTCATGCTCTCGGAGTCGCGCGGCGCCGGCGCCTTGTCGCTGGTTGCCTGCGCGCTGCTGCTGACCTCGCTGTGGTCGGTCAGGTGCATGCAGGTCTATGCGATCCTGCCCTGCGTCATGTGCGTCGCGGCGGCGCTGCTGATCCTGTATTTCTACACGACCGGATACGACTCGATCCACGTCTTCGACACGACGATCGATTTTACCGAAAGAACCTTCATCTGGCAGTACGCGATCAGCCATTTCGACGACGCGCCGCTGTTCGGATTCGGCATCAACGGATTCTGGACCAATCCGGAGATCTACGATTATTTCAACCAGAACCACGGCTGGGTGCTCGACAATTACCACAATGGCTACATCGCGGTTCTTATCGAGACCGGATTCCTGGGCTATGTCCTGTTCACGGCCAGTGTCTTCCTGTTTTCCTACAAGGTGCTCTGCCTGATCGCAGGACGCGCAATCGATCGTCTGCATTGCGCGCTGATCATCGGGTTCGTCTTCCTCAACTGCCAGACCAATTTCACCGAGACGGTGTTCCTTCGCTCGACGATGTTCACATCGGTGCTGTTGATCGCGTTCTTCCTTGCCGTGTGCCGGTCGCTGCCGCCGTCGCGCGTGCGGCTGCGCGAAGTGGAGCAGCCATGACCGTGGTTCGATTGCTTCAAAGAGTATCTTGCGCGCTGCTGGCGGCGGGGCTTTCCGCCCTGCTGATCTCGCCGGTGAATGGCGCCGGGCAGGGCGCGTCTCCGGGGGGCGCGGCATTGGGGCGCGGCATCAACATTCTTGGCTATGACGGCATCTGGGACGGCCATCAGAACGCACCGTTCCGTCTGGAAAACCTCGCGGCCATCCGCAACGCCGGCTTTTCGCATGTCCGGATCAACTTCTTCGGCTTCCGGCGCATGGATTCGGGCAACATGCTGGACGACGCGGTCCTGCGGCGCCTCGACGCCGTGATCGAGCAGGTGCTGGCGAACAGGCTCGTTCCGGTCCTCGATGAGCACGACACCGATCTTTGCCAGCGCGACGTTGCGGACTGCAGCGTGAAGCTCAAGGCGTTCTGGCGCCAGATCGCGTCGCGCTATGCGGGGAAATATCCGGCGCTGGTGTTCGAGATCCTCAACGAGCCCGGCGGCAACATGAGTTCGGCCGAGTGGAATGCGCTGCTCGCCGATTGCCTTGCAATCATCAGGGGAACGAATCCGAAGCGCAACGTGATGGTCGCCATCCTGAACACCGAGGAGCTGCCGGTCGACCAGCTGGCGTTGCCGGCCGGCGACAGAAACCTCATCGTCACGTTCCACTATTACCTGCCGCTGCAATTCACCCATCAGGGCGCACCGTGGTCGGCGACCTTCTCGAAGATCGGCCCGCTGAATTGGGGCTCTGCGGAAGACGAGGCGAGGGCCTCTGCCGATTTCGACAAGATCCGGATCTGGTCGGAGAAAGAACAGCGCCCGATCTACCTTGGCGAGTTCGGCGTCTACGAGCGCGCTCCCGCGGAGAGCCGCGCGAAGTACCTGTCGTTCATGGCGAGAGGCGCGGAGCGAAACGGCTGGGCGTGGGCCTATTGGCAATTCGATCACGATTTCGCGGCATTCGACGGCGCCCGGCAGCGCTGGAAGGCGGACATCCTGCGCGCGATCATTCCACCGCGTCGCTAGGCCCCGCCGGCTTGCCTGACGACGCGATTGTCGCGCGCGACGAGGACCCCGGCCTTGTAGACCGATCGCCCGGCGGGCCGCGCGACCACGGCCTCCTGGATGTGCACGGCGTTCAAGGTCACGAAATCGGCCTTGGCTCCGACATGCAGGCCGTAGTCTTCGAGCCTCAGCGCCTTGGCGCCGGCCGCGGTCACCATATCGAACGCGATCGCGAGTTCGTCATCGGTGTAGAAACCCGAGCGGTATCCGATCATCATCGCACGGCCCAGCATGTCGCCGTCGCCATAGGGCCACCAGGAGTCGCGGATGTTGTCATTGCCGCTGAACACGGTGACGCCGGCTTTCCTGAGCGTGGCGACAGGCGGAAACGGCCGGCTGCCCGGCGCATTGGTCATGATCGCCACGCCCGAGCGCGCCAGGATATCGGCGGTCTTCTTCAGCGCATCGGCGGGGATGTCGCCGAGCCCGTAGGCGTGGCTGACGGCGACGCGGCCTTCCATGCCGAGCGCGCGCGTCCGTGCCGCGATCTGCTCGACCTCGAAGGCGCCGAGCATGCCGCCATCATGGAGATGGATGTCGACGTCGACGCCGTGCTTCTGCGCGACACCGAACACGACGGCGAGATGCCCTTCGACATCCCGGTCGAAACTCGCGGGATCGAGCCCGCCGACGGCATTGGCGCCGAGCTTGATGGCGTCGTCGAGCAATTGCGGCGTGCCGGGGCTGCTCAGGATCCCGCTCTGCGGAAACGCCACCAGCTGGATGTCGATCAGGTGCTTATATTCGTCGCGCACCCTGAGGATGGTCTCGAGCGACTTCAATCCGACCGAGCCGTCGACCATGACGTGGCTGCGCATCTGCGTCGTGCCATGCCCGATGCAGAGGTCGAGCTGGTTCCGTGCCCGCACGTCCATTGGAGCTGCGGCAGCAAGGTTCTCGGCCTGGAACGCAACCCGCTCATGGACGTCGAAACCATTGGTGCAGGGACGGTGCGGCCGCCAGCTGTCGCCGTAGAAGCTGGTGTCGAGATGGATGTGGCCCTCGACGAAGCCGGGCACGACGAGCGCATTGCCGAGATCGACGACCTCGGCGCCGACGGGGCGCGCGCCGCTCGCTTCGATCGCAACGATGCGGCCGCCACGAACCAGTATATCGCGGCGCGTGCCGTCACCGAGCCTGGCATTGATGAAGAGTTTGTCAGCCGGCATCGGACCTGTCCTTCTTCGCTTGCGTCACATGCAGATCGCGCTGCGCGCGCCATGCCTTATCTAAGCTTGCCTTGCCTAACATGATCGGAGGAATAATACTCTCCTCGCACAAGCAGACAAGGAACCGAGGGCGTTGTCCGAGATTGCGAGCAGGGAATTCGATGTCAAGCGCGCAGCCTTTGCCGCGACCATCGGCAACATGCTGGAGTTCTACGACTTCATCACCTACAGCTTCTTTGCGACCGAGATCGGGCGCACCTTCTTCCCCGCGCAAAGCGAATACGGCAGCCTGATGCTGTCGCTGGCGACGTTCGGCGCCGGCTTCCTGACCCGGCCGATCGGCGGCATCGTGCTCGGCATCTTCTCCGATCGCGTCGGCCGGCGGCCGGCGATGCTGCTGAGTTTTGCGCTGATGGGCGGCGCGATCCTGACCATCGCGCTGACGCCATCCTATGCCGCGATCGGCGTTGCGGCGCCTGTTATCGTGATCCTGGCGCGGATGGTGCAGGGGTTCGCGCTCGGCGGCGAAGTCGGGCCGACCACGGCCTATCTCATCGAGATCGCGGCACCGAGGAACCGCGGCCTGGTGGTGGCATGTCAGCCCGCCAGCCAGGAGATCGCGGCGACCGTCGGCGCGCTTGTCGGCGTCATCCTGAGCAGCACGATGACGCCCGATATGCTGCAGGCCTACGGATGGCGTGTCGCATTTCTGCTCGGGGCGGTCTGTCTGCCGTTCGGCATCTGGATGCGCCGCACGCTGCCGGAGACGATTTCGCACGGCGAACACGTCGCGGGGCAGGTCGAGAGCTCAAGCCATGTTGCGCTGGCGCGCCGGCACCTTCGTGTCATCGTGCTGGCGGTGATGATCCTGGCCAGCGGCACGATCTCGACCTATGTGACGCAATACATGACGACCTACGCCAAGAACACGCTGCACGTGTCGCCGTCGCTGGCGTTCACGGTGTCGCTGGTGAGCAACGGACTTCAGATCATCGGCGCAGTGCTCGGCGGCTGGCTTGCCGACCGGTTCGGCCGCAAGCCGATCATGATCTGGCCGCAGCTGGTCGTGCTGGTGCTGACCTATCCGGCTTTCCTGTGGATCGTCGATGACCCAGGTGCATGGTCGCTGCTGTTCGGGTTCGGCGTCCTGTCGTTCATCGGATCGCTGCCGTTCACGGCATTCTATGCTGCCTTCACCGAGGCGCTGCCGCAGACCATCCGCGGCGGCGTGTTCGCCACGATCTACGCGGTCGCGATCGCAACCTTCGGCGGCACCGCGCAACTCGTGGTCACGTGGCTGCTGCACGTGACCGCAGATCCGCTGGCACCGTCCTGGTATCTGTTGCTCGCGGCCGCAGTCGGCATCGTGGCGATGAGCCTGATGCCCGAAACCGCGCCGGTGAAGGTCGGCGAAAAATAGAGCGTTTTCGAGCGAAGTGGATACCGGTTCGCGCAAAGAAAACGCGTTAGAACAAAGCGCCAGCCATTGACGCTCAATCCATGTCGCGGAAGGCGTGGCCGTTGGCCTCGATCTCCTTGACGAGCTGCGGCGGCAGATTGGCCGGCGTCGACGTGCCGTCGAACACCCAGTCCTTGGCATCGGCGAGATCGGGGAGGCCCGCACCCTTGCGGACATAGAGACCGACCGACGCCTTCTTGGCGTTGAGGTAGAGATCATATTCCTGCATGCGCGCCTCCTCTCAGTTGAAGTTCAACAGCAGCCCCGGCGCAGATTGGCCGGGGCTGCCTGGAAGAGTGAACGCCGGTAACACTAGGCGGGCTTCTTCGCCTCCGGCGCAAGCACCACCGACGCTTCGCTGGTCAGCATCAGGAAGGTGATGGTCTCCTGGAAATACAGCTGGACCGAGGTCGCGGAGTGGCTGAGATAGCCGATCGAAAGGTCCTGGCCGATCGAGAGCTGGAAATCGCCGCCACGGGTGGTCAGCAGCACACCACCCTCGATCGCGGGCGCCCAGATAATCTTGCCGTCGATCAGACGCTGGATGTGCTGCAGCACCGGATAGCCGTCGTCGGTCGCGCCACCGATCGCGGTATAGGGCTCGGTGCCGAGCAGCAGCGTGTAGGGGCCGTTGACGCCGGCGAGCCGCAGCTGGCTGACCGCCTGCGCGACCACGCCGGGGTAATTCTTGACGCTCGACGGCAGCTTCAGCACCGGGTTGCTGGTGCCCTGACGGATGCCCTGAATGCCGGCGGCGCTGTAGCCATCGAACACCGCGCGATCCTCGGCGAACGCGATTTTTCGCGCGGCCTCCTTCAGCGGATCCCAGTCGGAATCATTCGCGCCGCGCTCGACATCGTCGATCGCCTGGCGCGAAAGCTCGAACGGCACGCGCAGCTCGACCAGTGCGCGGACATCGCGTTGCGTCGCCTCGACGCCGTCGCCGGGCGTCGCGATCTTCTTCAGATGGCCGGTGCCGACGGCGGAGAAATCCGTTCCCTTCGGGCCATCGACGTCGACGACACGGCGCGCCGCCAGATGGCGCTTCAACGTGCGCGAGGCTTCCTCTTCGATCTGGGCCCATGCCGCGTCCGAGATGGGAGCTAATCCCCGATGAAGATTATTCATGTCCAGCCTCTCCTTTCAGTGAGCCGATCCCGAGCGAGCCGTCGGACGGCGGTATTCGTTGTGCAGGCGTGTCGTCGGCTCCGGCGTCGTCCAGCGACGGCTCGGCAGGCGCGGCCGCAGGCGCCGGGTTGGCGGCATCCTCCAGGAAATTCGCCGACGGGATGAAGAACAGCATGCCGGTCGCGGCGCGGCTGAAGTCGAGCAGGCGGTCGTAATTGCCCGGCGGCTTGCCGACGAACATGTTCTCCAGCATCTGCTCGATCCGGTGCGGCGACTTGGCATAGCCGATGAAATAGGTGCCGAACTCGCCCTTGCTGATATTGCCGAACGGCATGTTGTCGCGGACGATATCGAGCTCCTCGCCGTTCTCGACGATCGAGGTCAAGGCGTTGTGCGCGTAGCTCGGCTTCACCGTATCGTCGAGCTCGATGTCGGAGAGCTTGGTGCGGCCGATGATCTTCTCCTGCATCTCGACCGGCAGCTCGTTCCACTTCGTCAGGTCGTGCAGGTATTTCTGCACGATCACGTAGCTGCCGCCGGCGAAGGCCGCGTCCTCGTCGCCGATGATGGTGGCGTCGGTTGCCGCCTGGTCTTCCGGATTCTCCGTGCCGTCGACGAAGCCGAGCAGATCGCGCTCGTCGAAATATTTGAAGCCGTGCACCTCGTCCGAAGTTGCAACGGCATCGCCGAGCCGTGACATGATCTGGGTCGCGAGCTCGAAGCACAGGTCCATCGGCACGGCGCGGATGTGAAACAAGAGGTCGCCCGGGGTCGCGACGGCGTGGTGGACGCCGTTGATCTCGCGGAACGGATGCAGGCCTTGCGGCTTCGGCGCGCCGAACAGCCGGTCCCAAGCATCGGAGCCGATGCCCATGACGCAGGACAGCCGTCCCTCGAGATCGCGGAAGCCGACGGCGCGCACCAGCGCGGCCAGGTCGGCGCAGAGCGACCGCACCACGGCATCATATTCCGGATTGGGCTTGATCGTGACCGCAAGGAAGATGGCCGCGCGCGTCAGCTTCGCAGCGACCGGTTGCGGAACGGCTGATGGCACGCATGTCTCCTTGACTAAAACGGCACTTTCACGCGGACAAAGGCAAACGCTGGACGCCGGATCGACGTCCAGACAGGGGCACAGGAGCACGCCACCGGACCCTTTACAAGGGCTCGAATGGCCTACCCTATTGCAGAGGCGCCTGCCTCAATCGACAGGCTTGCCGGACCTCTCCTCCTCGAGGGTTACCGCAATGGCGGCATTGGCGGAGAGCCGCACCTTGGTGCCTTCGACACCGGCGACGAAGCCGAGTTCGATAAAGTGGTGATGGCCCTTGTGGAAGCCGTCGCTGTCGTTTTTCTTGAGCTTGATGCGGTTGCCTTCGACGCGATCGACGGTGCCGACATGCACGCCGTCGGCGCCGATGACCTCCATGTTGTCCTTGATGTTCTGCTGCGTCATGGCGCTCTCCCTGGTTGCAGGTCGGCTTGCATATTCAGCTTGCATATGATGCGCCCAGACGACGCGGGCATGACAGCCGGCGTCGTCGGTAGTCCGTATTCGTCTCACACCGGTTCGAATTCGTCCGCCGCCGCACTCTCCGGCTTCTTGCCGTTGAAGGTGAGGCCGGCCTTGGTGGCGGAGAGCTTCACCTGCGAGCCGTCGCGGACCTCGCCGGCGAGAATCATTTCCGCCAGCGGGTCCTGCACGCTGCGCTGGATCACCCGCTTCAGCGGCCGGGCGCCATAGGCCGGGTCCCAGCCTTTCTCGGCAAGCCAGTCGCGCGCCTTCGGTTCGAGCTCGAGATCGATCTTGCGATCCTCGAGCAGCCTGCGCAGCCGCGCGAACTGGATCTCGACGATGCGGCCCATGTCGCTCTTCTGCAGCCGGTGGAACAGGATGATCTCGTCGATGCGGTTGAGGAATTCGGGGCGGAAATGCGCGCGCACCATGTTCATCACCTGCTCGCGCACCGCGCTCGTGCTCTGGCCCTCCGGCTGGTTGACGAGATATTCGGCGCCGATGTTCGAGGTCATGATGATCAGCGTGTTGCGGAAATCGACGGTGCGGCCCTGGCCGTCGGTGAGACGGCCGTCGTCCAGCACCTGCAGCAGCACGTTGAAGACGTCGGGATGCGCCTTCTCGATCTCGTCGAACAGCACGACTTGATAAGGTCGCCGCCGCACCGCTTCGGTCAGTGCGCCGCCTTCGTCGTAGCCGACATAGCCGGGCGGCGCGCCGATCAGCCGAGAGACCGAGTGCTTCTCCATGTATTCGGACATGTCGAGGCGGATCATCGCGGTCTCGTCGTCGAACAGATATTCGGCGAGCGCCTTTGCGAGCTCGGTCTTGCCGACGCCGGTCGGCCCCAGGAACATGAACGAGCCGATCGGCCGGTTCGGGTCCTGTAGGCCGGCGCGGGCGCGGCGCACCGCGGTCGACACCGCGCGGACGGCCTCGGCCTGGCCGACGACGCGCTTGCCGAGCATTTCCTCCATGCGCAGCAGCTTGTCCTTTTCGCCCTCAAGCATCTTGTCGACCGGCACGCCGGTCCAGCGCGACACCACTGCCGCGATGTTGTCGGCGGTGACGGTCTCGCTGGCCGACGAGGTCTCGCTGGCCTCGACCGCGGCGAGCTTCTTCTCGAGCTCCGGAATGCGGCCATAGGCCAGTTCGCCTGCCTTCTGGAATTCGCCCTTGCGCTGGGCGTTGGCAAGCTCCGTGCGCAACTGCTCGAGCTCACCCTTCATCTTCTGCGCATCGGAGAGCTTGCTTTTCTCCGAGCGCCACTTCGAGGTCATGTCGGCCGATTTCTTCTCGAGCTCGACGAGATCCTTCTCGAGCGTCTGCAACCGGCTCCTGGAGCCGAGATCGGTCTCCTTCTTCAGCGCCTCCTGCTCGATCTTGAGCCGGATGATCTCGCGGTCGAGCGAGTCGAGTTCTTCGGGCTTGGAATCGACCTGCATCTTCAGCCGTGCCGCGGCCTCGTCCATCAGGTCGATCGCCTTGTCGGGCAGGAAGCGGTCGGTGATGTAGCGGTTCGACAGCGTGGCGGCGGCGACCAGCGCCGAATCCGCGATGCGCACGCCGTGATGCTGCTCGTATTTGTCCTTGAGGCCGCGCAGGATCGAGATGGTGTCCTCGACCGTGGGCTCCGAGACGAACACCGGCTGGAAGCGCCGGGCCAGCGCCGGGTCCTTCTCGACATGCTTGCGATATTCGTCGAGCGTGGTGGCGCCGATGCAATGCAGCTCGCCGCGGGCGAGCGCGGGCTTCAGCAGGTTCGATGCGTCCATCGCGCCGTCGCCCTTGCCGGCGCCGATCAGGGTGTGCATTTCGTCGATGAACAGGATGATGCCGCCCTCGGCCGACGTCACCTCCTGCAACACGGCCTTGAGCCGTTCCTCGAACTCGCCGCGATATTTTGCGCCGGCGATCAGCGCGCCGAGATCGAGCCCGAGCAGCGCCTTGTCCTGCAGGCTTTCCGGCACGTCGCCATTGACGATGCGCAGCGCCAGGCCCTCGACGATCGCGGTCTTGCCGACGCCGGGCTCGCCGATCAGCACCGGATTGTTCTTGGTGCGGCGGGACAGCACCTGGATGGTGCGGCGGATCTCCTCGTCGCGGCCGATCACCGGATCGAGCTTGCCGTCGCGCGCGGCCTGGGTGAGATCGCGGGCGTATTTCTTCAGCGCGTCATAGGCGTTCTCGGCCGACGCGCTGTCGGCGGTGCGGCCCTTGCGCAGCGCGTTGATGGCCGCATTCAGGTTCTGCGGATTGACGCCGCCCTTGGCGAGCAGCTTGCCGGCGTCGCTGTCCTTGTCGGCTGCAAGCGCCTGCAACAGGCGTTCGACCGACACGAAACTGTCGCCGGCCTTGTCGGCGGCCTGTTCCGCCGCGGCAAAGGCCCGCGCGGTCTCGGGCGCCAGATAGATCTGTCCCGAGCCGGCGCCGCTGACCTTCGGCACCTTCGCCAGCGCCTCTTCGGTGGCTTTCAGGATCGCGCGCGAATTGCCGCCGGCACGGTCGATCAGGCCGGCCGCGAGGCCCTCGGGGTCATCGAGCAGCACCTTCAGGACGTGCAGCGTCGAGAATTGCTGGTGCCCCTCGCGCATCGCCAGCGATTGCGCCGACTGGATGAAGCCGCGAACGCGATCGGTATATTTTTCAATGTTCATCGTGGCACCTCAGGGCAACGCGGGCTCGTCGAGATCGGGTCATGCCACCCAGTCCCGCCGGCGGCAGATGGCGGAACGATGACATCCATCATGCAACAGCCCGGTGCAATGGCGCCGGCGGAAACCGCAGGCCAGAGGCTGCCGCTGCTCGCATCGTGTGGTCGTTTCGGGGGAGTGTCAATCGCCCCGCGCAGCCTTTGGCGGGCCGCAGCTAAGCTCTTGCGGCGGCAGACGTTCGTCTCTGGCACTCGTCCGGAGGCACTGCTACGCGCGGCGAGAAAGCGCGCGCGCATCACGGCGACGGCAATGCTGTTGATCGGGTGCTCTGTGAAGCGAACGGCGCGACGAGCTCGATCGTTGCGATCGGACCAAAGCCGGAATCATATTCGCGCATTCGGAATCGGTGACGTCGCATTGCGTGCCGCTCGTGCGTTGATGCAAGCGAGCGTCGCGCAATTGTTCCATTGAATCGCGCAGCACGACGTCACCGCGCACCCTGAACCGCCAATGAATAGCAACGCAATTGCGTTTCCGATTTGCGTCGATGCGTTTCAGGCTGGTGTAAGGTCAAGGGTCTAGCGATGAAGTGTGTCGGTGCATTGCCGATGCGCGGAACTTTTGTTCCGGTTCTCACGTTTGAACGTGCTCATCGAAGAGGCTCCCAATGACCACTCGTCTTCTATCGACCGTGTCGTGTGCAGCGATTGCCGCGGCGCTGTTCTCCACGACCGCCGTGCCGGCGCTCGCGCAGGATGCGGCGTGCGCGCCGGTCTCTGCCGTCGAGACTGCGCCGCCGCCATTGCCGACCTACGATCAGCCGCCGGTTCCCGGTCCTGGCTACATGTGGTCGCCGGGCAATTGGTCGTGGGACGAGGATCGCGGCGATTACTACTGGGTGCCGGGCACCTGGGTGCAGCCGCCGCGGGTCGGCCTGCTGTGGACCCCCGGTTACTGGGGTGCGTTCGGCGGCGGCTTCATTTTCCATCAGGGCTATTGGGGTGATCGCGTCGGCTTCTACGGCGGCATCAATTACGGCTTCGGCTACGGCGGCTCGGGCTATGAAGGCGGCCGCTGGGATCACGGCAACTTCTTCTACAATCGCACCGTGAACAATCTGCAGGGCGCGCGGATCACCAACGTCTACGAGAAGAACGTCACGATCAATCAGACCACCGTCAACAATGTCAGCTACAATGGCGGCCGCGGCGGCATCGACGTGCGGCCCACGCCTGCCGAGCGCGCCGTCGCCAAGGAGCAGCACTTCGCGGCGACGCCGTTGCAACGCAAGCAGGTCGAGACCGCAAGCCAGGATCCGAGCCTGTTCAAGCGGACCAACAACGGCGTGCCCGCTGTTGCGGCGACGGCGCGTCCCGGCGAGTTGAAGGGACCGGGCGTGGTCCGCGCGCGAGCGGTCGGCGAGGCGGTGCCTGCCACCGCTGCAAAGCCGGCGGCCGGCGAGCCGGCGCGTCCGGGCACGGCTGCGGCGCCGGCGACCGCACCAGCCGAGTCCCATGCGCTTCCGGTTCCGGGCAAGGAGATTCCGGCAGCGCATCCGCCCGCCGAGGCGAACAAGCCCGCGGCCGAGGAGAAGCGCACGGCGCCCGCTGCCGAGACCAAGGTCGAGCCGCATCCTGCTGCACCGGCGCCGGCCGGGTCGCATGCGCTTCCCCTTCCCGAGAAGGGCGTCGTGGCGCATCCACCGGTCGAGGCGAACAGGCCCGCAGTCGAAGAGAAGCGCGCGGCGCCCGCCGCCGAGCCGAAGGTTGAGCCGCACCCGGCAGCGGAAGCGGCGCGGCCTGCCGTGCAGGAGAAGCGGCCCGAAGAGGTGCGCAGGGAGGAGCCTGCCGCAAAGCCGGTCGCGCGGCCGGAGCAGGTAGCCAAGCCCGAAGCACGACCCGAGGCGCATGCTCCGCAGCCGGCCGAGGCCCATCCGCAGCCGGCGGCCCGGCCGGAGTCGCACGTTCAGGCGGCGCCGCACCCGGCCGCGCCGCACGTCCAGGCGCCGCCACATGCTGCGCCCGCCGGTCATCCCGCAGAGGAGAAGCGGCAGGAGCAACACTAACGCAAGATCGCGCTCCGCTGGCTCGTTGCAGCGGAGCGCGCTATGCTTCCGCCCGCGCGCAAGCGATCATCACTGGAGGTCGGTCATGGCACAGAGTCACGGTGGCGACGGACAGCTTGACGATGGCAAGCCTCGCTTGAGCGAGGACGATATGCAGCGGGCCCTGCTCGGTCCGCGGGGCGTGCCGGGCAAGCCGGATCCGGCAAAGATGACGCCGCAGCAGGAAAAGAACATCCCCAAATATCTCGATCCCGGACATACCTCGTAGGGTCCCTGCTCTGAGCACATGCCGCGTTGCCCGTTCTCGGGCCGCGTGCCTGCGGACTTGCAAATCATCGGCTTTTGCGCCCTCATGATTGCAGGTGCACTCACGGTGTTGCGGAGCAGGTTGTGAGAAATCCGTACGAGGTCCTTGGCGTTGCCCCGACGGCGTCTGCGGCCGATATCCAGAAGGCCTATCGCAAGCTGGCGAAGAAGCTGCATCCGGATCTCAATCCGGGCGACAAGGCGGCTGAAGACAAGTTCAAGGAAGTCGCCGCCGCGAACGATCTGCTCAGCGATGCCGACAAGCGCAAGCGCTTCGACGCCGGCGAGATCGACGCCAGCGGCGCCGAGCGGCCGCAGCATCGCTACTACCGGGATTTCGCCACTGCGGATGGGGCGCATCCTTACGCCGACAGCTCCGGCTATGCCGACTATATGGATCAGGACGATGCGTTCGCCGAACTGCTCCGGCGCACCGAGCAGGCGCGCGCCAACCGGCGCGGCCGCGACCTGCATTACAGCCTGGCGATCGATTTCGCGGAATCGATCACCGGCGCGAGCAAGCGCCTGACACTGCCCGATGGCGGCACGCTCGACGTGACGATCCCGCCGGGGCTCGTCGACGGCCAGATCATCCGCCTGCGCGGCAAGGGGATGCCGGGCAGCGGCAAGGGCGGCCCCGGCGATGCGCTGATCGAGGTCGAGGTCCGCCCCGATCCGCGCTTCACCCGCGAGGGCGACGACATCTCGCTGGAATTGCCGATCTCGCTGTCGGAGGCCGTGCTCGGCGGCAAGGTCAACGTTCCCACCCCGACCGGCGCCGTCACCATGACGGTGCCGAAGGGCGCGAACACCGGCACGACGATGCGGCTGCGCGGCAAGGGCGCGCCCAAGGTCGGCGGCGGCCATGGCGACGAACTCGTCAAGCTCAAGGTGGTCTTGCCCAAGGGTCCCGATCCCGAGCTCGAGGCGTTCGTGTCGAACTGGGATCGCAAGGCATTCAATCCGCGCGAGGATGGTGCGTCATGAACAAGCAGCAATTCCTCATCGATGCGGGTCTGGAGGTGCAGACCCTGGAGTTCTGGATCGAGCAGCAATGGCTGGTTCCGGACGAGACCGCGAGCGAGATCAGTTTCTCCGACACCGACGTGGCGCGCGCGCATCTGATCCGGGACCTGAAGGGCGACTTCGGCGTCAACAACGAAGGGATCGACGTCATCCTCCATCTGGTCGATCAGCTGCACGGCCTGCGCCGCGCGTTCGAGCAATTGCACAAGGATATCGCGTCACCACCCCGCTAGAGGTCGATGAGCTTGCTTCAAATCGAGCAACGGATCCGGCTTCACCTCGCCCCGCGTGCGGGGAGAGGTCGGAACGCATCGCTAGATGCGTTCCGGGTGAGGGGGAGTCTCCGCAAGCGCGGCTATCACCGCATATGCGGGGACAGCCCCTCACCCCAACCCTCTCCCCGTAAGAACGGGGAGAGGGAGCAGAGGGCCGGCCCGCTAGCCGCTTCGCTTACGACGAACCTCAGCCTTGATCAAGCTCAGCCCTGGGAGACGATCATGACGGACAAGCCGACGCCGCTCGCCCATGGCGAGATCGACGTTCTGATCCTGCAGGCATTGGTGCGCAAGCTGATTGCAAAGGGCGTGCTGACGCCGGACGATGTCCGCGCGATGCTGTTCGAGGCGGCAAAGAACCTCGATCTGGTCGGCAGCGAGCTGACGACGGAAGCCGCCAACATCATCGTGCAGGAAGATCTGGCGCCCGCGTTTCTTGGTGGAGGTTGAGCCCCTCAGGTCTGGCCGCCGCGGTTGGAGACCAGCCGGATCCGGGTGACCTGGCCGGCGTTGCCGGCGAGGTAGCTCTGCGCGTCGCGCACCAGCCGCTCCACCGCGGCCGCGTCGTAGCCCGGATGGCGCGCGTTCAGGTGCAGGTCGGTCTCGATCTGCATCACATTGGTGGTGCCTTCAGCGCTGATCTCGATCGAGAACGACACCAGCGAAACGTGCGGGCTCTTGAACGCCATGTCCTGATCTCCTGTCATGCCCCGTATCGCGCTTGGCCCGCAGGCATTGTTGCTTCAGGCTGCGGAATCCCTTGCGCTCACCGCATTCTGCATGGCCGCACCTGCAGGTCTTCGCTCGAGCTCCTCGATCATGCCGCGGGCGATCTCGCGCTCGCCCATGATCACGATGTCGGCCCCGAGCCCTTTCAGATGATCGACCTCGGCGTCGGAATGCGCCCGCGCGATGATCCGGATATCGGCATTGGCGGCGCGTGCCTGCTCGACGATCTGTCCGGCCTCGAACGCTTCGGGAATCGCGATGACCAGCGATCGCGCGCCGGCCGGATTGGTGGCGCGCAGCACGCTGGCGCGCGCGGCATTGCCCATCAATGCCTCGATGCCGCGCTGCCTGAGTTTTGCGACCGTATCGTCGGACGCTTCGACCGTGAGGAACGGTGCGTTGCGCTGGTGCAGCGCATCGCCGACGAGGCTGCCGACCCGGCCGTAGCCGACCAGGATGGTGTGATCCTGCAAGTCGGTGACCGGGATCGCTTCTGATGTCGTGGTGGCCGGCGAGGCGGCCTGCGGCTTCTCGAGCCGCGACGTCAGCCAGTCGACCACCGCGAACACCAGCGGGTTGAGCATGATCGAGAAGATCGCGCCCGCCAGGATCAGGTCGCGGCCGGCCTTCGGCAGCAGGTTGAGCGCAACGCCGAGCTCCGCCAGGATGAAGGAGAATTCGCCGATCTGGGCGAGGCTCGCCGAGATCATCAGCGCGGTCGCCAGCGGATGGCGGAACAGCACCACGATCAAGAGCGCGGCGAGCGACTTGCCGACTACGATGACGAACAAGGTCGCTGCGAACGGCCAGGGCTCGCGCACCACGCTGAGCGGATCGAACAGCATGCCGACGGAGACGAAGAACAGCACCGCGAAGGCGTCGCGCAGCGGCAGGGTTTCCTGGGCGGCGCGCTGGCTCAGCGGCGATTCCCGCAGCATCATCCCGGCGAAGAAGGCGCCGAGCGCGAGCGAGACGCCGAACAGCTTGGTCGCGCCGAACGCGATGCAGAGCGCGATCGCAAGCACGGTGAGCCGGAACAGCTCGCGCGAGCCGGTGTGGGCGATGTAATGCAGCACCCAGGGGATCAGCCGGCGTCCGACCACCAGCATCAGGGCGATGAACAGCGCGATCTTGACCAGCGTCAGGATCAGCACGCCGGTCAGCCCGAGGCCGAAGCGGGTGGCGAGCGGATCGGACGCGAGTGCGACGCCTTCGCCGCCCTGGAAGCTCGCCACCGCCGGGAACAGCACCAACGCGAGCACCATGGCGAGGTCTTCGACGATCAGCCAGCCAACCGCGATCTTGCCGCGCTCGGTGTCCATCAGCCGCCGCTCCTGCAATGCGCGCAACAGCACGACGGTACTTGCGACCGACAATGCCAGTCCGAACACCAGGCCGGCGCCGACCGTCCAGCCCATCAGCAAGGCCAGCCCGAGTCCCATCAGCGTCGCGACCGCGATCTGGGCGACCGCGCCCGGCACCGCAATCTTGCGCACCGATAGCAGATCGTTCAGCGAGAAATGCAGGCCGACGCCGAACATCAGCAGAATGATACCGAGCTCCGCGAGCTCGGTGGACAGCGCCTGATCGGCGACGAAGCCGGGCGTGAAGGGACCGACGGCGACGCCCGCGAGCAGATAGCCGACCAGTGGCGGAACCCGGAAGCGCTGGGCGATGGTTCCGAAGACGAAAGCCAATCCGAGGCCCGCGACGACGGTCGCGATCAGAGGTGTGTCATGCGGCATTTCGCCTTGTCGCACAGCATGGTTGGCAGTGCACCGCGACCATTTGAGGCGCGGCATTCGGCGCGCAAATTGTGATCTATTGCTCATGGCGTGAGCATATGATCTCATGGCGGGATGGATCCGCGGCTTCCCGAGACCGATCTGGTCATCTTCGACTGCGACGGCGTGCTCGTCGACAGCGAGGAGTTGAGCTGCCGCTGTCTCGCCGAGGCGATGGGCCAGGTCGGCATCGAGATGAGCACCGAGCGGGTGCTGGAGCTTTTTCTCGGGCGCAGCACCACGGCCTTGCTCGACTATTGCCAAAGCGTGGGAAAGCCGTTGCCGGCGACGTTTCTGCCTGAATTGGCGCACCAGGTGCGCGAGACGTTCCGCGCCCAGCTCAAGCCGATCGCGGGCATCGCGGCGGTGCTCAAGGAATTGAAGCTGCCGTATTGTGTCGCCTCGTCGAGCGCGCTTGATCGCGTGAAATTCTCGCTGGAGCTGACGGGTCTTGCCGCCGCTTTCGGGCAGCGGCTTTTCACCGCGCAGATGGTCCGGCACGGCAAGCCGGCGCCGGACCTGTTCCTGCATGCAGCAGGCGCGATGGGCGCCGCACCGCGCCGCACGCTCGTGATCGAGGACAGCGTCAGCGGGGTGACGGCCGCGAAAGCGGCGGGGATGAAAGTGTGGGGATTTGTCGGCGGCGCCCACTATCGGCTGGCGGATGGCAGTGCTCTGCTGCGGCAGGCCGGGGCGGATCGAATCTTCGCCGCGATGACGGATTTCTGGATGGAAGGCTGACACAGGACGATGGCTGCGCCCGACAACGAAAAGTCCCGTCTCGACGATGCGGCGCGCGCCGGCTGGCTGTATTTCATCGCGGGCCACACCCAGGACGAAATTGCAAAAATGCTGCAGGTGTCGCGCGCCTCGGCGCAGCGCCTGGTGTCGCTGTGCCTGGCGGAGCGGCTGATCACGTTCCGCCTCGAGCACCCCATTGCGGCCTGCATGGAGCTGGCCTCGCGGCTGAAGGCGCGGTTCGACCTGGTGCATTGCGACGTCGTGCCGTCGGATCCGGCGGCGCCGCTGTCGAATGCCGGGATCGCCGAACGCAGCGCCAATCTGCTAGAGATGACGCTGCGCTCGGAGACGCCGGTGATCGTGGCGCTCGGCACCGGCCGCGCGGTGCGCGCCGCGGTCGAGCGGGTCTCGCCGATCGAGCGGCCCGATCACCAGATCGTTTCGCTGGTCGGCAACATCTCCGCCGACGGCTCGGCGAGCTTCTACGACACGGTGGGACGGCTCGCCGACCGCACCGGCGCGCGCCATTACCCGATGCCGCTGCCGTTTTTGATGTCGAGCGAGGACGAGCGCAATCGCATGGTCCGGATCGATCCGATCGCGCGGGTGCGGGCGGTTGCCGCCAAGGCCGATCTGCGGCTGATCGGCATCGGGCAGATGGACCAGAAGGCCCAGGTCCATGTCGATGGGTTCGTCACCCGCGAGGAACTGCTGGAGATGATGCGGCTCGGCGCGGTCGGCGAGGTCACCGGCTGGGCCTATGACGCCAAAGGCCGCCTGATCAAGGGCGGTACCAACAAGCGGCTGACCAGCATTCCGCCGCAGATCCCCGCGGTCTCGACCACCATCGCGGCGGCCGTCGGCGCCGCCAAGGTGCCGTCGATCAAGGCCGCGCTCGCGGGCCGGGTGATCAACGGTCTCATCACCGATGAGGCGACCGCGCGCGCGGTGCTGGATCGGTAGGCGCCACATCAAGTTATTCGAAGCAGCCACGCGCTGCACCTCACCTCGCCCCGCCTGCGGGGAGAGGTCGGAATGCATCGCCAGATGCATTCCGGGTGAGGGGGAGCCTCCGCGCACTCGTCCGTCTCCATATGCGCGGAGAGAGCCCCTCACCCCAACCCTCTAAGAGCGAGCTTCGCTCGTCTCGACCCCGTAAGAACGGGGCGAGGGAGCGCAGTCCCGCTGCGGGCGCGATCCAGGCCGACTGGCAAGCTGCTCAGCGCTCCCTTCGCTTCCGCAAAACTCCATCCCCGCGTGCAGTGGAACCCGCAATCGCGCGGGACGGCGTCCCCGCGCGCTTGACAAATTTTGACGACAGGATGAACATACGCCCAACACGTGGGCATATGCTCAACGTGACATAAGGGAGGTCACCTTGAAAAACGTCCTTTGCGCCGTTGCGGGCGCGGCTGCTCTTTTGATCTCTGCCCCCTCGATCGCCCAGACCACGCTGACGGTGGCGACCGTCAACAATGGCGACATGATCCGCATGCAGGGGCTCACCAGCGAATTCACCGCGAAGAACCCGGACATCACCGTGAAATGGGTGACGCTCGAGGAGAACGTGCTGCGCCAGCGCGTCACCACCGACATCGCCACCAAGGGCGGTCAGTTCGACGTGCTCACCATCGGTACCTATGAGGTGCCGATCTGGGCCAAGAAGAACTGGCTGGTGCCGCTCGACAAGCTCGGCGCCGATTACGACGTCAATGATTTGTTGCCGAAGATCAGGGACGCGGTGTCGGTCGACGGCAAGCTCTATGCCGCGCCGTTCTACGGCGAGAGCTCGATGGTGATGTACCGCACCGACCTGTTCGACAAGGCCGGACTGAAGATGCCGGACAGCCCGACCTGGGACTTCGTGGTCGACGCGGCGAAGAAGCTGACCGACAAGTCGGCCGGCGTCTACGGCATCTGCCTGCGCGGCAAGGCCGGCTGGGGCGAGAACATGGCGTTCCTGACCGCGATGGCCAATTCCTACGGCGCGCGCTGGTTCGACGAGAAGTGGGAGCCGCAGTTCAACTCGCCGGAATGGAAGAAGACGCTCACGACCTATGTCGACCTGATGAAGCAGGCCGGTCCTCCCGGCGCCTCTTCCAACGGCTTCAACGAGAACCTCGCGCTGTTCAACGCCGGCAAATGCGCGATGTGGATCGACGCCACGGTGGCGGCGTCCTTCGTGACCAACCCGGCGCAGTCCACGGTCGCCGGCAAGGTCGGCTTCGCGCTGGCGCCGAACACCGGCCTCGGCAAGAATGCCAACTGGCTGTGGGCGTGGAGTCTGGCGATCCCCGCGGGCTCGAAGAAGGTCGATGCGGCCGAGAAGTTCATCGCCTGGGCGACCAGCAAGGATTATTCCAAGCTCGTCGCGTCCAAGGAAGGCTGGTCCAACGTGCCTCCGGGAACACGGGCCTCGCTGTACCAGAATCCCGAGTATCTGAAGGCGGCGCCGTTCGCCAAGATGACCCTGGCCTCGATCGATGCGGCTGATCCGAGCCACCCGACCGTGAAGCCGGTGCCGTATGTCGGCGTGCAGTATGCGGCGATCCCTGAATTCCAGGGCATCGGCACCCAGGTGGGCCAGCAGTTCTCGGCCGCGCTGTCAGGCTCGACCACGGTCGATGCGGCGCTGTCAGCCGCGCAATCCGCGACCGAGCGCGAAATGAAGCGCGCGGGCTACATCAAGTAATCCACGCGATCCGATCGCCAGGGCGTGTCAAGCGCCCTGGCCGCCGACCAGCTTAGACCTCCCGAGCTGGATCACTCGCGACCATCCTGTCCCGCAGCGGGATGGTCGCTCCTTTCCGTAAAGAAGGAGGCGGGGATGGCGACCCAGCAGACCCAACTGCTCGCACGCACACTGCTCACGCCGGCCGTGGCGCTGCTGTTCATCTGGATGATCGTTCCGCTGGCGCTCACGATCTACTTCGCAACCCTGCACTATAATCTGCTCGATCCCGGCTCCGAATCCTTCGTCGGGCTGGAAAACTTCCGCTACTTCCTGACCGATCCCGCCTTCCTCGCCTCGCTGCAGAATACCCTGGTGCTGGTCGGCTCGGTGCTGGCGATCACGATCATCCTCGGCGTGCCGCTGGCGCTGCTGCTCGACCAGCAGGTGGTCGGGCTCTCGATCGTCCGGCTGATGGTGATCGCGCCGTTCTTCGTGATGCCGACGGTGAGCGCGCTGGTCTGGAAGAACCTGTTGATGCATCCGGTGTCCGGCCTGTTCGCCTGGATCGCGCATCTGTTCGGCCTGCCGGCGATCGACTGGTTCAACGACGCGCCGCTGTTCTCGGTGATCCTGATCATCTCCTGGCAATGGCTGCCGTTCGCGACCCTGATCCTCCTGACCGCGCTGCAATCGCTCGACGAGGAGCAGAAGGAGGCGGCCGAGATGGACGGTGCGAGCGCGATCTCGACCTTCATCTACATCACGCTGCCGCATCTGGCCCGCCCGATCACGGTGGTGATCCTGATCGAGACCATCTTCCTGCTCACGGTGTTCGCCGAGATCTTCGTCACCACAGGCGGCGGCCCCGGCCTGCAGACCACCAACATCGCCTTCCTGATCTATTCGCAGGCGCTGATCCAGTACGACGTCGGCAGCGCCTCGGCGGGCGGCCTGGTCGCGGTGGTGCTGGCCAACATCGTCGCCTTCTTCCTCGTTCGTATCGTCGGCCGGAATCTGGAGGCGTAACGTCATGGCGCGGATGGTCACGACACAACGCAAGGTGATCTCGACGGCGGCGGCCTGGCTGGTCGGCTTCCTGATCTTCTTCCCGATCCTCTGGATGGTGCTGGCGAGCTTCAAGACCGAGCTCGAGGCGTTCGCGATCCCGCCGTCGTTCCTGTTCTTCCACTGGACCACGGAGAACTACGTCACGGTGCAGGAGCGCAGCGACTATTTCCACCATGCGCTCAACTCGATCATCATCGCAGGGGGATCGACCTTGATCGCGATGCTGATCGCGATCCCTGCGGCATGGTCGATGGCGTTCTCGCCGACCAAGCGGACCAAGGACGTGCTGCTCTGGATGCTGTCGACCAAGATGATGCCGCCGGTCGGCGTGCTGGTGCCGATCTACCTGATCTTCCGCAACTTCGGCCTGCTCGACACGCGAAGCGGCCTGATCTTCATCCTGTGCCTCGGCAACCTGCCGATCGTGATCTGGATGCTGTTCACCTATTTCAAGGAGATCCCGAAGGACATCCTCGAAGCGGCACGGATGGACGGCGCCACGATTGGCCGCGAGCTGATCTATGTGCTGACGCCGATGGCGGTGCCGGGGCTCGCCTCGACCATGCTGCTCAACCTGATCCTGGCGTGGAACGAGGCGTTCTGGACCCTCAATTTGTCGACGCTCGAGGCGGCGCCGCTCACCGTGTTCATCGCATCCTATTCGAGCCCGGAAGGATTGTTCTGGGCCAAATTGTCGGCGGCGTCGACGCTCGCGATCGCGCCCATTCTCGTGCTCGGCTGGTTCAGTCAGCGGCAGCTTGTCCGCGGCCTGACCTTCGGCGCGGTCAAGTAGCAGAAAGGCTTTTCCATGGGTCAGATTACGCTGCAGGGTGTGCAAAAATCGTTCGGGCCGGTCCACATCATCAAGGGCGCCGACCTCGACATCGCCGACGGCTCCTTCGTCGTCTTCGTCGGTCCATCCGGCTGCGGCAAGACCACGCTGCTGCGGCTGATCGCCGGGCTCGAGGATGTCACCGGCGGCGCCATCCTGATCGACGGCCGCAACGTGGTCGACGTGCCGCCGGCCAAGCGCGGACTGTCGATGGTGTTCCAGTCCTACGCGCTCTATCCGCATATGAGCGTGCGCGGCAACATCGCGTTCGGCCTGAAGATGGCCGGCATCGCCAGGGATGAAATCAACCGCAAGGTCGAGTCCGCCGCTGCGACCCTCAACCTCACCCCCTATCTCGACCGCAAGCCGCGCGAGCTCTCCGGCGGCCAGCGCCAGCTGGTTGCGATCGGGCGCGCCATCGTGCGCGAGCCGAAGGCCTTTCTGTTCGACGAGCCGCTGTCGAACCTCGACGCCGCGCTGCGGGTGCAGATGCGGCTCGAAGTGACGCGCTTGCAGAAGCAGCTCGGCACCACGGCGATCTACGTCACCCACGACCAGGTCGAGGCCATGACCATGGCCGACAAGATCGTGGTGCTGAACGGCGGCAAGATCGAGCAATACGGCTCGCCGCTCGAGCTCTACGAGAAGCCGGCAAACCTGTTCGTCGCCGGCTTCATCGGCTCGCCGAAAATGAATTTCGTTACCGGCGATCTCGCCAGGCAGCAGGGTGCCACGACGATCGGCGTGCGGCCGGAGCATCTGAAGGTCGAGCGCGACGGGCAGGGCGGCTGGCACGGCACGGTCTCGGTCGCCGAGCATCTCGGCAGCGACACCTTCCTCTATGTCGACGCCGGGCCGCAGGGGATGCTGACCGCACGCTATATCGGCGAGCTGGATCTGCATCCGGGCGACAAGGTGTCGCTGATCCCGGATCCGGCGCGCATCCATCGTTTCGACGACAGCGGAAAATCGATCCACGCGTAAGGAAGAAGAAAATGTATCTCGAGAAATTCAGGCTCGGCGGCAAGACCGCCATCATCACCGGCGCGGGGCAGGGCATCGGGCTCGCCTGCGCCGAAGCGCTGGCCGAGGCCGGCGCCAAGGTCATCATCGGCGACCGCGACGCCAAAGTCGCCAATGATGCGCAGGCGGCGCTGAAGGCCAAGGGCTTCGACGCCGACATCGCGCTGATGGATGTGACGGATTCAGGCCGCGTCTCCGCGGTCGCCGACGAGCTGGTGCGCAAATACGGCAAGGTCGACATCCTCGTCAACAATGCCGGCATCGCGCGCAGCGAGACACCGGCCGAGACCGTGACCGACGAGCACTGGCTCAACGTCATCGACGTCAATCTGAACGGCACCTTCTGGTGCTGCCGCGCCTTCGGCAACCACATGCTGAAGGCGAAGTCCGGCACCATCGTCAATGTCGGCTCGATGTCCGGCTTCATCGTCAACAAGCCGCAGGAACAATGCTTCTACAACGCCTCCAAGGCCGCGGTGCATCATCTCACCAAATCGCTCGCCGCCGAATGGGGCGCGCGCGGGGTTCGCGTCAACGCGGTGGCGCCGACTTATATCGAGACCCCGCTGAACGCCTTCGTGAAGAACAGCCCCAGAATGTACGACGCCTGGATCGGTGGAACCCCGATGGCGCGGATGGGGCAGGTCGACGAGATCGCCTCCGTCGTGCTGTTCCTCGCCTCCGAGGCGGCCAGCCTGATGACCGGAAGCATCGTTCTGGTCGATGGCGGCTACACTTGCTGGTAGGCTTGCCCCGCAAATAACGGAGCGGTCATGCGGCAGGCCTTTATTGGGGTGGACGTCGGGAGCACCAGCGCCCGGGCGGGTGTATTCGACGAGGCGGGGAAGCTATTGGGTTCTGCCCGCCATCCGATCCGGGTCTGGCATGAGCCCGGCGATATCGTCGAGCAATCGTCCGACGACATCTGGGCGGCCTGCGTCGCCTCCGTCCGCCATGCTATGCGCGAGGCGGCGGTTGCGCCCGAACAGGTCAAGGGTCTCGGCTTTGACGCAACCTGCTCGCTGGTCGTGCTCGACAAAGCGGGCCGGCCGCTCACCGTCAGTCCATCCGGCGATCCCGCGCGCAATGTCGTGGTCTGGATGGACCACCGCGCCATGGACGAAACTGAATTCGTCAACGCGACCGACGACCGGGTGCTGCGCTATGTCGGCGGCGCCATCTCGCCGGAGATGGAGATCCCGAAGATCCTCTGGCTGAAGCGGCATCTGCCCGCGACGTTCGAGGCCGCCGGGCACTTCTTCGATCTTGCCGATTATCTTTCGTTCCGCGCGTCGGGCTCGCTGGCGCGCTCGACCTGCACCGTCACCTGCAAATGGACCTATGTGGCGGGCGAGGGTGGCTGGAGCGAATCCTTCCTCAAACGCGTCGGCTTGGAGGCGCTCGCGGCCGATCGTTTTGGGCGCATCGGCACCGAGATCGTACCGCCGGGCTCGCCGCTCGGGCGCGGCCTATCCGAGGATGCCGCCCGCGATCTCGGCCTGCTGCCGGGAACCGCGGTCGGTGCCTCCTTGATCGATGCCCATGCCGGCGGCGTCGGTGCGATCGGCGGCCGCGACGGCTCGGGCGCCGAGGTCGATGTCTGCCAGCGGCTTGCCTACATCATGGGGACGTCGGCCTGCATCATGGCGACCACCGTTGATCCCTGCTTCGTGCCCGGCGTCTGGGGCCCGTATTTCGAAGGCATGGTGCCGGGCTTCTGGCTCAACGAGGGCGGCCAGTCGGCGGCGGGTGCCGCGATCGACCATCTGCTCAAGTCGCATCCGGCGCATGCCGAGGTTTTGCTTGCTGCGAAGCGCGACGGCGTCGATGTCATCGAATATCTCGAGAAGCGGATCCTGGCGCGCAGCGGCAATGCCGGCGCGGCCGCGCTGCTCGCGCGCAACGTTCACGTCCTGCCGGAATTCCTCGGCAACCGCTCGCCCTATGCCGATCCCGGCTCGCGCGCGGTGATCGCGGGGCTCGACCTCGACACCGACGTGTCGGCGCTGGAGCGGCTGTTCGTCGCCGGCCTGTGCGGACTGGCCTACGGCCTTGCCGATGTCATCGAGGCCCTGCAGGCCCGTGGCGTCGATGGCAAGACCATCGTGATCGGCGGCGGTGCGAGCCGCAGCCCCTTGGTGCGCCAGATCATGGCCGACACCACCGGCTACACGGTGGCGCTGCCGCAGACCCAGGAGCCGGTGCTGCTCGGCGCCGCGATGCTGGGCGCGGTCGCGAGCGGCGCGCATCATTCGATCAATGCGGCGATGGCCGGCATGTCGGCGCTCGGGCGGCTGAGCGAGCCGACGCAGCCCGCGCTGGCCGATTTCCACCGCCAGAAGCGCGGCGTGCACAAGATGCTGCGTGCGCTCGATCGCGACAGCCGCGAGGCGATGAAACAGGCGCCCGGCGAGGCGCTGGGTTAAGGTGTTTGCAAGATGCTGCTGAGTTGCGGAGATGCGCTGATCGATTTCCTGCCGTCACGGACGGCGGATGGACGCGAGGCCATGACGCCTGCGGTCGGCGGCTCCTGCCTCAACATCGCGATCGGCAGCGCCCGGCTCGATATTCTCACCGGCTTTGTCGGCGGCATCGCGAACGACACGTTCGGCCGGATGATCGCCGATCATGCCGCGGCGTCCGGCGTCGATCTCAGCCGCGCGACGCGCAGCGACCGTCAGGCCACGCTCGCCTTTGCGCGGGTGACCGGCACCGAGACGCAATACGCCTTCTACGACGCCGACACGGCATCGCGGAACTGGACCTACCGGCGCGAGGCGATCGCGCTCGACGGCGTCACCTGCCTTCACACCGGATCGACCACGCTGGTGCACGACAAGGGCGCGGCCGAGACGCTGGCCTTCATCGAGGATGCGCGCCCGCATGTGACGATCGCGCTCGACCCGAACTGCCGGCCGAATCTGGTCAAGGACAAGGACGCCTATCGCGCGCGCATACTGGCGTTCTGCGCCAAGGCCGACATCGTGAAGATGTCCGACGTCGACTTCGCCTATCTGTTTGGCAACGAGGCCTATGCCGCACGCGCCGGGGCGCTGTTGTCCGCCGGAGCATCGCTCGTCGTGATCACGCGAGGCAATGACGGCGCCGCTGCCTGGCACCAAAAGGCCGGACCGATCGAGGTCAAGGCGCCGGTGGTGAATGTCGTGGATACGATCGGTGCCGGCGACAGCTTTCAGGCGGCGCTGCTCGCGGCACTGCATCGGCTGGATCGAATCGCACGGCCGCGGCTCGCAGACATCTCCACAGCCGAGCTTACCCGCGCGCTGTCCTTTGCCTGCACA
Source organism: Bradyrhizobium mercantei (assembly GCF_001982635.1). Classification (GTDB taxonomy): domain Bacteria; phylum Pseudomonadota; class Alphaproteobacteria; order Rhizobiales; family Xanthobacteraceae; genus Bradyrhizobium; species Bradyrhizobium mercantei. The sequence continues at coordinate 148,563 of NZ_MKFI01000011.1, forward strand.
TGCGCCGCCTTCACCTGCACCCGCGCCGGCGCCGATCCGCCGCGTAGCCGGGAGTTGCCCGCCGACACCTGGTAAGCCATGCGCGCGGGGCGATGGACTTGCCGCACGGGGCGCGGCACGATGCCGTCATCGAACACCGATGCGAGCGCGTGCCCGAATGAGCGACGATCTGTGCCTGCTGTCAGCCGTTGAACTTCGCGCCCGGATCGCCCGCAAGGAGGTCTCTCCGGTCGAGATCACCCAGGCGGTGCTGGCGCGCGCCGAGCGGCTGCAGCCCGAGCTGAACTGCTTCATCACGCTGTGCGGTGATGAGGCGATGGCGCAGGCGAAGGTCGCCGAGCAGCAGGTCATGGCCGGCGAGCCGCTCGGGCTGTTGCACGGCATCCCCTTCACCGTGAAGGACATCGTCAGCACCAAGGGCGTGCGGACGACCTTCGGCGCGGTGCCGTACAAGAACAATGTGCCCGACCATGATGCCGTGGCGGTGGCGCGGCTCCGTGCGCAGGGCGGAATATTGCTCGGCAAGACCACAACGCCGGAATTCGGCAGCAAGTGCCTGACCGACTCGCCGCTGTTCGGCCGCACCCGCAATGCCTGGAGCGCCGAACGTTCCAGCGGCGGCTCGAGCGGCGGCGCGGCGGTGGCGGTCGCGAGCGGCATCGCGCCGCTGGCGGTTGCGACCGACGGCGGCGGCTCGACCCGGATTCCCGCGGCCTGCAACGGCGTGGTCGGGATCAAGCAGAGCAACGGCGTGATCCCGCACAGCCAGGTGCAGGACGCCTTCGGCAATCAGACCTACGTCACGCCGACCACGCGCACCGTGGCGGACACGGCGCTGATGATGCAGGCGATGGCCGGCGCGGATCCGTCCGATCCGTGGTCGATCGGCGTGCCGGTGCCTGACTATCTCGACCGCGCCGCGCCGCGCGGTGATCTCAGGGGCCGGCGGGTGCTGTTCTGCCTGTCGCCGCCGGGCCGCCCGGTGACCGCGGATGTCGCCGCCGCGTTCAAGGCGAGCCTCGATCGGCTGGCCGGCCTGGGTGCGGAACTCGAGGAATTTTCCGGCGAAGGTTTTGACATCGAGCCGATCTGGCGCGCCATCAATCACACGGTCTGGCGTACCCGTTTCGAGAAGCTCGCGGCCGACCATCCCGACGACCTCAGCCCAACCTTCCTGAAGCAGCTCGCGCTCGCCGCGAAGGTGAGTGGCGTCGACTACCAGCAGGCGATGTTCGATCGCACCGCGCTGTTCCGCCGGGTGCAGTCGCTGTTCGCGCACGGCGATCTGCTGGCGATGCCGACCCTGACCCGCACGGCGCTGCCGATCGACCAGGATCTGTTCGGCACCATCGAGATCGACGGGCAGCGTTTTGACAGCGTGCGGCCGCACTGGTTTCCCTGGACCATGCTGTTCAACATGACCGGGCATCCCGCGGTCAGCATCCCCGCTGGCTTCGGCCGCGACGGCCTGCCGATCGGGCTGCATCTGGTCGGCGGCTTCCGGGCCGATGCGGAACTCCTGCACGCCGCAGCACTGTTCGAGCAGGCGAGCGATCTGCTGGGGCGCTGGCCGGCGATCGCGTCGTGAATGGCGCGGCGAAGGGCTTGCATTCGTTCGCGAACATGGTGAAACCTGCAGCCTGTTCCTCACGCGTCGAGCGGGCATGAGCGTATTCTTCCTGCGGCGGATCCTGACCCTGGTGGCGACGCTGGTCGTCGCGTCGCTGATCATTTTCCTGGTGCTCGACGCGTTGCCCGGCAATGCCGCGCAGATGCTGATGGGCGCCGACGCCTCGCCCGACGCGGTGCGCGCGCTCACCGTCAAGCTCGGGCTCGATCAGCCGCTCATGGTGCGCTACCTGCTCTGGCTCAAGGGCATGGCGGTCGGCGATCTCGGTAACAGCTACGTCTATGGCACACCGGTGGCCGGCCTGATCGCGGAGCGGCTGGTGCTGACCATCCCGCTCGCGATCATGTCGATGCTGATCACGGTGGTGCTGGCGCTCGCCGCCGGCATCTACACCGCGGCCAACCACAACAAGCTCGGCGATGTCGGCGTGATGTCGCTGACGCAGATCGGCATCGCGCTGCCGAATTTCTGGTTCGCGATCCTTTTGATCCTGCTGTTCTCGGTGAAGCTGCAATTGCTGTCCGCCGGCGGGTTTGCCGGCTGGGACGACGGCATCTGGCCCGGCATCCGCTCGCTGCTGCTGCCGTCGATTTCGCTTGCCGTGGTGCAGGCCGCGATCCTCGCCCGCGTCACGCGCTCCGCGGTGCTCGAGGTGCTGCGCGAGGATTTCGTGCGGACCGCGCGCGCAAAGGGGCTCGGCAAGCACGAGGTGCTGTGGCGCCACGTGCTGCGTAATGCCATGATCCCGGTGATGACGGTCATGGGCCTGCAATTCGCCAATCTCCTGGCCGGCACCATCGTGATCGAGAACGTGTTCTATCTGCCGGGCCTGGGCCGTTTGATCTTCCAGTCGATCGCCAACCGCGACCTGATCGTGGTACGCAACTGCGTCATGCTGCTGGCGGCGATGGTCGTGATCGTGAACTTCGTGGTCGATGTGCTGTATGCCTTCATCGATCCGCGCATCAAGGTGGCCAACCTGTGAGCGCGCCGCTGACCGCATCCACGGCGGCCATCACACCGGGCGCGCGGCCTGTGACCGGCTTCTGGCGCCGCGCGCTGCGCCATCGCAGCTTTGCGCTCGGCGCGGTGCTCAGCCTCGTCGTGCTCGGCGCGGCGCTGCTGTCGCTGGTCTGGACGCCGTGGCCGGCCTATGACATCGACGTCGCGTCAAAACTGCGGCCGCCGTCGGCGGCGCACTGGCTCGGCACCGATGTGCTCGGCCGCGACATCGTCTCGCTGCTCCTGGTCGGTGCGCGCTCCACCATTCTTGTCGGCGTCATTGCGGTGGGCATCGGCCTCACCTTCGGCGTTGGCCTCGGCCTGATCGCAGCGGCCCGCAAGGGCTGGACCGAGGAGCTCATCATGCGGATGAGCGACTTCACCTTCGCGTTCCCCGCCGTGCTGTCGGCCATCATGCTCGCCGCCGTCGCGGGACCCGGCATGGTGACGTCGATCACCGCAATCGGCATCTTCCAGATCCCGACCTTCGTCCGCGTCACCCGCGGTTCGGCCAATGCGATCTGGGCCCGCGAATTCGTGCTGGCCGCCCGCGCGGCCGGCAAGGGCTCGTTCCGCATCACCATCGAGCATGTGCTGCCGAACATCCTGTCGATCCTGATCGTGCAGGCGACCATCCAGTTCGCGCTCGCGATCCTCGCCGAAGCCGCGCTGTCCTATCTCGGGCTCGGCACCCAGCCGCCGCAGCCGTCCTGGGGCCGCATGCTCAATGACGCGCAGACCCTGCTGTTCCAGTCGCCGATGCTCGCGGTCTATCCGGGTGCGGCGATCGCGATCGCGGTGCTCGGGCTCAATTTGCTCGGCGACGGCTTGCGCGATCTGCTCGATCCCCGTTTGGCGCGGGAGCGATGAGCATGCGTGAGGCGCCGCTGCTCGAGGTGAAGGACCTTGGCGTTACGCTCAACACCAGCCGCGGCCCGGCGCAGGCCGTCCGCGGCGTCAGCTTTGCGCTTCGCCGCGGCGAGACGCTCGGGCTGGTCGGCGAATCCGGTTGCGGCAAGTCGGTCACCGCGCTCGCCCTGATGGGGCTGCTGCCGGAGAGCGCCGTGATCAGCGGCAGCGTCAGGCTCGATGGCGCGGAGCTGGTCGGCCTGCCGGATGCGGCCTATTGCAAGCTGCGCGGCAACCGCATCAGCATGATCTTCCAGGAGCCAATGACCGCGCTCAATCCGATGCACACGATCGGGCACCAGGTCGCCGAGCCCTTGCTGCGCCACACCGGCGTCTCGGCAGCGCAAGCGCGGCAGGAGGCGATCGCCTTGCTCGATCGCGTCGGCCTGCCCGATGCGGCGAAGCGCGTCGACGCCTATCCGCACCAGTTTTCCGGCGGCCAGCGCCAGCGCATCACCATTGCGATGGCGCTGGCCTGCCAGCCCGACGTCTTGATCGCGGATGAGCCGACCACCGCGCTCGACGTCACGATCCAGGGCCAGATCCTCGATCTGATCGCCGGCCTCGTCGCGGAGCACGGCATGTCGATGATCCTGATCTCGCACGACCTCGGCGTGATCGCCGAGAATGTCGATCGCATGATGGTGATGTATGGCGGCACCGTCGTCGAAAGCGGCGCCACCGATGCCGTGTTCACGCGGATGGGCCATCCCTATACGCAGGGCCTGTTCCGCGCCCGCCCGCGGCTCGGTGCGCGCAAGGGGACTCGGCTCAAGACCATTGCCGGCACCGTGCCGGAGCTGGCCGACCTGCCGGCGGGATGCACCTTCGCCGACCGCTGTGCGATCGTCGAGGCGCGCTGCCGCGCGGCGCTTCCGGCTGTGGTCGATGTCGGCGGAAGCCATGGCGTGCGTTGCATCAGGACAGATGTCTCGATGGCCGCCGGGGGCGTTGGCGCATGACGATGCTGGACCAGCCGTCACCGGCAACGCCGCTGCTCGCGGTGACCCATCTCGCGCAACGCTACACGCTGCCGCGTGAAAGCCTGTTCAAGCCGCCGGCGCAGGTGCATGCACTCAACGGCGTCACGGCGCAGGTCATGCCGGGCAAGAGCCTCGGCGTCGTCGGCGAGTCCGGCTCGGGCAAATCGACCTTTGCGCGGCTGGTGATGGCGCTGGAGCGGCCGACGGCGGGGCAGGTCGTGTTGCTGGGCCGCGACCTCAACCAGCTGTCGCCCGATGACCTGCGCCGCGCCCGCCGCGATTTCCAGATGGTGTTCCAGGATCCCTACGGCTCGCTCGATCCGCGGCAGACCATCGCGCGCATCGTGGCCGAGCCGCTCACCGCGCTCGGGCGCATCGATCGCGCTGGCCTGCGCGAGCGCGTTGCAACCACGCTGCGGCAGGTGGGCTTGCGCGATGCCGACATGGACAAGTTCCCGCACGAATTCTCCGGCGGCCAGCGCCAGCGCATCGCGATCGCACGCGCACTCATCACCCAGCCGAAGCTGATCGTCGCCGACGAGCCGGTCTCGGCGCTCGATGTCTCGGTGCAGGCGCAGGTGCTCAATTTGATGCAGGACCTGCAGGACGAGTTCGGCCTGAGCTACATCCTGATCAGCCACGACCTCGCGGTGGTCGATCTCATCTGCGACGAGATCGCGGTGATGTATCAGGGAAGGATCGTCGAGCAGGGGCGGCCGGCCGATCTGTTCGCGCACAGCGCCCATCCCTATACGCGCGCGCTGCTCGATGCGGTTCCGCGGGCGCGCGCCGGTGGTGTCCGGCGCCGCCGCGGCGCGCAGGCGATCGGCTCGCAGGCGTCGGCCACGGCCGGGTGCCCTTACGCGCCACGCTGTCCATTGGCCGACCGGCATTGTCGCGAGACCGCGCCTGCGCTACGCAACGTGGCAGACGCCCATCTGGCGGCCTGCCATTACGCCGAAGCTGTGATGGCGCTGCCGCCGGTGGTCGCCGAGGCCGGTTAGTCCTTGGTGGAGGGTTGGCCCAGGCTGATAAAAAGAATACGTCCGGGGAGCAGACCAATGCTGAGGAAACTGTGCATCATCGCGGCAGCTGCCGCACTCGCCGCAGCGCCGCTGCCGAGCCTCGCGCAGGGCAAGAAGGACAGCGTCGTGATGGGCATGACGCTGGAGCCGCCGGGGCTCGATCCGACCAACGCGGCGGCCGCGGCGATCGCCGAAGTCACGCTCTACAACGTCTATGAGACGCTGACCAAGATCAACGAGGACGGCTCGGTGTCGCCGCTGCTCGCCGAGAGCTGGCAGGCGTCAGCGGATCTCAAGACCTACACTTTCAAGCTCCGCAAGGGCGTCAAATTCCACAATGGCGAACCGTTCGACTCCGCCGCCGTGAAGTTCACCTACGAGCGCGCCGCGGCGCCGACCTCGACCAACAAAGACAGGAGCCTGTACCAGGCCTTCACGTCGGTGACCGCGCCCGACGCGGAGACGATTGTCATCGCACTGAAATATGCCGAGCCCAACCTGCCGTTCCTGCTCGGCCAGGCGTCGGGCTCGATCGTCGAGCCGAAGAGCGCGCCGACCGATGTGACGCAGCCGGTCGGCACCGGACCCTACACGCTCGGCAGCTGGGCCAAGGGCTCGTCGATCACGCTGGTGAAATGGCCTGACTACCGCAACGCCGCCGCGATCAAGCTCGCCAGGGTGACGATCCGCTTCATCGGCGATCCCGCCGCCCAGGTCGCAGCGCTGCTGTCGGGCGACGTCGACGCGTTTCCGCGGGTCGCGGCGGCCCGCAGCCTCGCGCAGTTCAAGGCCGATCCGCGCTTCAACGTCCTGATCGGCGGCTCCCGCACCAAGACCATCGTCGGCATCAACGAGCGCAAGAAGCCGCTCGACGACATCAGGGTTCGCCGCGCCATCCTGGCTGCGATCGACCGCAAGGCGATGATCGACGGCGCGGTCGACGGTTTCGGTACGCCGATCGGCAGCTTCTATACGCCGGGTTCGCTCGGCTATGTCGATACCACCGGCATCAATCCCTACGATCCCGAACTCGCCAAGAAGCTGCTGGCCGAAGCCGGCGTCAAGACGCCGCTCGAGCTCAGCCTGAAACTGCCGCCGCCGTCCTACGCGCGGCAGGGCGGCGAGATCCTCGCGGCACAGCTCGCCAAGGTCGGTATCATCGCCAAGATCGAGAACGTGGAGTGGGCGCAGTGGCTGTCGCAGGTCTTCACCGGCCCGCACAATTACGACCTCACCATCGTCGCCCATGTCGAGCCGTTCGATCTCGTGAAGCTGACCGAGCCGGATTATTATCTCGGCTACAAGTCCGAGGCGTTCAACGCGCTCTACCAGCAGATCATGGCGACGCCGGATGAGGCCGGCCGCGCCAAGCTGCTCGGCGACGCCCAGCGCATGCTGGCGACCGACGCTGTCGCCGGCTTCCTGTTCCAGCCGCAATTGATCACGATCGCCAGCAAGAAGCTGAAGGGCGTCTGGAAGGACGTCCCGCAGTTCGAGAATGATTTCTCGACCTGGTCTTGGGAGTAGCCGCGGCGCGCGTGCTCCGGCTTGGAAGCGCACTTCATCCACGTCATTGCGGGCGAAGCGAAGCAATCCATTTTCACCCCGTATGTGGACGGATGGATTGCTTCGCTTCGCTCGCAATGACGAACGTGAGCAGGTTCGGAACTTCCAAATTGCGGCAAAACTAACCGCTCTGCCCGGTGCTCGCATTCGAAACGGCGCGCGCGACATTGGCGATCACCTCGTTGCACTTGTCCATGGGTGCGCTTGCCCCGGTCAGATAGACCGTCACCACGATCGGCTTGCGGCCGGGCGGCCAGAACACGCCGACATCGTTATAGGTGCCGCGCTCGCCGGTGCCGGTCTTGTCGCCGACCCGCCAGTCGCGCGGCACGCCGGCGCGCAGCCTGGCGTCGCCGGTCTTGTTGGCGACCATCCAGTCCACGAGCCTCTGGCGCGAGGCGGCTTGCAGGACATCGCCGAGCATCACGCGTTGCAGATTTTTCAGCATCGCGACAGGGCTGGTTGTGTCGCGCGGGTCGCCGGGCACGGCTTCGTTCAGTTCCACCTCCCAGCGGTCGAGCCGGCTGACATTGTCGCCGATGGTGCGGAAGAAACTGGTCAGGCCCGCGGGCCCGCCGATCTCGCGCAGCAGCAGGTTGGCCGCGGTATTGTCGCTGAGTGTGACCGCGGCCTCGCAGAGTTCGGCCAGCGTCATGCCCGATCCGACGTGCTGCTTGGCGACGGGCGCGTAGGCCAAGATATCCTTGGCCTCGACCTGCATCCGTTGATCAAGGCTGGATTCGCCACGATCGACCCGGTGCAGCACGGCCGCTGACAGCATCGCCTTGAAGGTGCTGCACATCGGGAACCGCTCGTCGCCGCGCCGGCTCGCACGCAATCCCGTCTCCATGTCGAGCGCGGCGACGCCGAGCCGGCCGGTGGTCGCAAGCTCGATGCGCGCAAATTCCTGCTGCAGCCGCTGCGCCGGCTCGCCCGGTGCCGCCGCTGCACTCTGTCCCGCCGCGGCGCTTGGCCGCGGCAGGGTGCAGGAGGCCGCAAGGCCCAGCGCGTGCAATCCAAATGTCCGTCTCGTCAGCATGTCCCGTCTCCGTTGGCGGCGCGAACCTGCCGAACGGCGTGACGGCGCACAAACGATCATTTATACAACGAGGCATGAGAAAAACTTGGTCATGACGCCATGCGCCGGCATCTCCCGCTGAACGCGTTGCGCGCCTTCGAGGCCTCCGCGCGGCTGTTGAGCTTCACCCGCGCGGGGATGGAGCTGCGCGTGACCCAGACCGCGATCAGCCACCAGGTCAAGCAGCTCGAGGATCTGCTGGGCGCGAGCCTGTTCCGCCGCCTGCCGCGCGGGCTGGTGCTCACCGACGAGGGGCTGGCGCTATTGCCGGTGCTGTCTGACACGTTCGATCGGATCGGGGCCGCGATCGATCGCATCGAGGCCAAGGGCACGCGCGAGGTCGTCACCGTCGGTTGCGTCACGACGTTTGCGACCGGGTGGCTGCTGCAACGGGTCGATCGCTTCAAGCGCGCGCATCCCTATATCGACCTGCGGCTGCTCACCAACAACAACCGCGTCGACATCGCGGGTGACGGGCTCGATCTCGCACTGCGCTTCGGCGACGGCTCGTGGCACGGCACTGAGGCGATCCATCTGTTGTCCGCACCGCTCTCGCCGGTGTGCTGCCCCGATGCTGCGGCCCGGCTGCGCAAGCCGTCCGATCTCGCGCAGGAATTTTTGCTGCGCTCCTACCGCGCCGAGGAATGGCCGCTGTGGTTCGCGGTGGCCGGCTCGCCGTGTCCGAAAATCCAGGGGCCGATCTTCGACAGCTCGGTTGGCATGGCCGAGGCGGCGGCACGCGGTGTGGGCGTCGGGCTGGTGCCGATCGCGATGTTTGAAAATGAGCTGGCGTCGGGCCGGCTCAAGCGGCCGTTCGCGGCCGAGGTGCCGGCGGGGTCGTACTGGCTGACCTGGCTGAAGTCGCGCGAGGTGACGCCGGGCATGCGCGCGTTCCGCGACTGGCTGCTCGACACGCTGCGAGCGGAAGTGAATGAGAGCGAGACCGGCGCATCGGCTCCGCAGCCAAGGGCGAAGGCCAAGGCCAAAGCCAAAACGAAGGACGTAAAGAAGTCGCGGCGCTAATCTAAGACCCGTCATCCCCACGCAACGGCTTTGCCGTTGTCGCTGGAGGTGCGAGCGAAGCGAGCCTCGAAGGATGAATCGGCCACTGACCGGGCCGTCGACCCTTCGAGGGCCGCTGAAGAAGCGGCCACCTCCAGCGACAAAGGCGAAGCCTTTGCGCGGGGGTGACGGTGAGGGAGCGGCGCTGCCAGACTAGCGGATGCGCGCAAGCTGCTGCGGCGAGCGGTGCTCATACGACTTCGGAATATTAGAAATGTAGCCCTGAGTTGCCCGACGTGTCAAGCCGCCCGGTCGGACGCCGGCGGCCGCCAGCGCCTTTGCATGGGGTTGATTTCGATATTTTGGTCCCGGCAAGCGGAGCAGGTCGAGGCAGCCTGCGACCTAAGCCAGATGGCACGCCACGAAGTGCCCGTTGCGTCCTTCGAGCAGCTGCGGCGCCTCCTGGCGGCAGCGCTCTTCGGCGATCGGGCATCGCGTGTGGAAGTGACAGCCCTTCGGCGGATTCATCGGGCTCGGCACGTCGCCCTTCAGGCGGATGCGGTCGCGCTTCGCCTTGGGATCCGGCACCGGCACCGCCGACAGCAGCGCCTTGGTGTAGGGATGCTGCGGGTCGCGATAGAGATCGCTGGCCTTGGCGAGCTCGACGATGCGGCCGAGATACATCACCGCGACGCGGTCGGAGATGTGCTCGACGACCGAGAGATCATGGGCGACGAACAGATAGGTCAGGTTCAGCTCGGCCTGCAGGTCCTCCAGCAGGTTGATGACCTGGGCCTGGATCGAGACGTCGAGCGCCGAGACCGGCTCGTCGCACACGATCAGCTTCGGCTCCAGGGTGAGCGCGCGGGCGATCGCGATGCGCTGGCGCTGGCCGCCGGAGAATTCATGCGGGTAGCGTCGCATGTGCTCGGCCTTCAGCCCGACCTTGACCAGGAGGCTTGCGACGCGGTCCTCGCGCTCGCTGGCCGAGCTCACGAGGTTATGGATGATGAAGGGCTCGGCGAGGATCGCGCCGACCGTCATGCGCGGATTGAGCGAGGCGAACGGGTCCTGGAACACGAGCTGCATGTTGCGCCGCATGGCGCGCAAATCGCCGCCGCCGAGGCCCGTCACGCTCTGGCCGTCGAACACGATTTCGCCGGAGGTCGGCTCGATCAGCCGCAGCACGCAGCGGCCGGTGGTCGACTTGCCGCAGCCGGATTCGCCGACCAGGCCGAGCGTCTCGCCGCGGTTGACCGAGAACGACACGCCGTCGACCGCATAGACCTGGCCGACCTCGCGCGACAGCAGGCCGCCCAGCACCGGAAAGTGCTTCTTCAGATTGGAAACGCGCAGCAGCGGTTCGCTCATGACGCGTCTCCGAGGTGGCAGGCCATGCGATGGCCGGGGGCGATCTCGCGCAGCCGGGGCTCCTTTTCGGTGCAGATGCTCATGGCGTATTTGCAGCGCGGAGCAAACCGGCAGCCGGGCGGCGGATTGATCAGGATCGGCACCGAGCCGCCGATCGCCTCCAGCCGGGTCTTGTGCTCGGCATCGAGATCGATGCGCGGGATCGAGCGGATCAGGCCCTTAGTGTAGGGATGCCCGGGATTGCCGAACAGCTCGTCGACCGGCGCCTCTTCCACCACCTTGCCGGCATACATCACCACGACGCGCTGCGCGGTCTCGGCGACCACGCCCATCGCGTGCGTGATCAGCATCACCGCCATGCCGAAGCGTTCCTTCATGTCCTGCAACAGGTCGAGGATCTGCGCCTGGATGGTGACGTCGAGCGCGGTGGTCGGCTCGTCGGCGATCACGAGCTTGGGCCGGCAGGCCAGCGCCATCGCGATCATCACGCGCTGGCGCATGCCGCCGGAGAACTGGTGCGGATAGTGGTGCACGCGGCCCGCGGCGTTGGGGATCTGCACCAGCTTCAGCATGTCGATGGTGCGCTCCAGCGCCTGCTTCTTGGTCACCGCCTCGTGGCGGCGCAGGCTCTCGGCGATCTGCTCGCCGATCGTCAGCACCGGATTGAGCGAGGTCATCGGCTCCTGGAAGATGAAGCCGATCTCCTTGGCCCTGATGTCGTCGAGTTGGTGGCTCGACAGCGGCACCAGGTCGCGGCCCTCGAAGATGATCTCGCCTTCGACGATCTTGCCGGGCGGCATCGCGATCAGCTTCAAAATCGACATCGCGGTGACGGTCTTGCCGCAGCCGGATTCGCCGACCACGCACAGCGTCTCGCCGCGGTTGATCGAGATGTCGACGCCGTCGACCGCCTGCAGCACGCCGGCGTCGGTGGTGAAATGGGTTTTCAGGCCCTTGATGTCGAGCAGCGCCATCAGATCACCTTGCGCGCATCGAGCGCATCGCGCAGCCCGTCGCCGATGAAATTGATGGCAACGACCGCGATGAAGATCGCGCCGCCCGGAAACAGCGCCCAATGCGGGCCGATGTCGAGAAAGTCCTTGGCGTCATAGAGGATGCGGCCCCAGGTCGGCGTATCCGGCGGGAAGCCGAGGCCGAGGAACGAGAGTGTCGATTCGGCGATGATCGCGGCGGCGACGTCGATCGTACCGGCGATGATCACGGGCCCGAGCGCGTTGGGCAGGATGTGACGCACCACCTGGCGCACCGGGCTCGCGCCGAGCGCACGCGCCGCCTCGACGAACTCCTTCTCGCGCAGCGACAGGAACTGGGCGCGCACCAGGCGGGCAACCGGCATCCAGCGCAGGCCGCCGATCACCAGCACGATCAGGATGAAGATGCCGCCTTCCGGGCCGAACACCGCCTTCAGCCCGTCGCGGAACAGATAGATCAGCATCAACAGCAGCGGCAGTTGCGGCAGCGACAGGAACAGGTCGGTCAGCCACATCAGCACGTAGCCGAGCGCGCCGCGCGACATGCCGGCGAGCGCGCCGATCAGCGTGCCGACGAACACCGAGACCAGCATCGCGGCAAGGCCGACCGCGAGCGAAATCCGCCCGCCATAGATCATGCGGGCGAGCAGGTCCTGGCCGAGATCGTCAGTGCCGAACGGATGCGCCAGCGACGGCCCCTGCATGCCGGCCAGCACGTCGATGTCGCTGATCGAGACGCGCCAGACGAACGGGCCGATCACGACGGCTGCGATCAACAGCAGCAGCAGCACGGCGCTGACCACGGCCGGCTTGTGCCGGCGGTAGCGCCGCCAGGTTTCGCGCAAGGGCGAATAGCCGCGCCGCTCAGCGGAAGGAGATGCGAGGGTCAAGCCAGCCATAGAGGACATCTGCGATCAGGTTGAACAGCACCACGAGACACGCGAAGACGAAGGTCACGGCCATCACGACCGGCGTATCATTGGCGAGGATGGAGGAGATCAGGAGCGAGCCGATGCCGGGAATCCGGAAGATCTGCTCGGTGACGATAGCGCCGCCGAACACGGCGGGCATTTGCAGCGCGATCAGCGTGACCACCGGGATCATCGCGTTGCGCATCACATGCTTGACGATCACCTTGGCCTGGCCGAGGCCCTTGGCGCGGGCGGTGGTGACGTAGTCGAGCCGGATCACGTCGAGCATCGCCGAGCGCACGAAGCGGGTCATCGACGCCGCCTGGAACAGGCCGAGCACCATCACCGGCATGATCGCCTGACGGATCATCTCGATCGCCCATTTGATCCCGCTGCCCGGCACCTCGGTGTAGACGAAGGGCAGCCAGTCGAGCTTCACGGAGAAGACCAGGATGAACAGGATGCCGGTGAAGAAGGTCGGCAGCGAGAAGCCGATGAAGGCAAACGTGTTGGCGAGCTGGTCGAAGATCGAATAGGGCCGGGTGGCGGCATAGACGCCGACCGGGATCGCGATCAGGAGCGCCAAGAGCTGCGAGGAGCCGACCACGTAGAGCGTGGTCGGCAGCCGTTGCAGGATCAGGGTGTCGACATCGACCCGGCTGACGAAGGAGAAGCCCCAGTCGCCCTGCGCCATCGCGGCGAGCCAGTGCAGGTAGCGGAGATAGATCGGATCGTCGAGGCCGAATTTGGCGCGCAGTGCGGCCTGCACCTCGGGCGGCACGTTCGGATTGGTCGCGAGCTCGCTGAACGGGTCGCCCGGCGCGAGCGCCAGCACGACGAACAGGACGAGCGAGATGCCGAGCAGGCTCGGGATCGCGATCATCAGGCGACGCAGGATATATTGACTCATCGAGAGATCATCTAACTAACGCTCGCACCTTGAGCACGTTGATTTCGCTTCCAGTCGAAAGGCGAGCTTCACCTCGCCCCGCGTGCGGGGAGAGGGAGGAGATGCACCCATTCAAGTCAGAGCCTGCCTCACACGGCTCAGGCTTCACGATACCAGTCTTGCAGATTGTCGGTTTGGTTGGCCCAGCCGGACAGCGCGGGCCGCACCGTATTGGAGCAGGCTTCCACCGCGAGGCGATGCATCACCGGGATCACCACGGTGTCCTGCCACATCAGATCGTTGCACTTGATGTAGAGGTCGGCGCGCTTGATCGGATCGGTCTCGGTGTCGGCGGCGTCGATCGCGGCGTCGAAATCCTTGTTGACCCAGCGCGGGAAGTTCTGCCCCTGCCACTTGTTCTCCTTGGTGGCGACATTGCGCGACAGATAGCGGCGCATGTGCAGGGCCGGGTCGGGCTGCGTCATCGGGATCTGGAACATCTCGATGTCGGCGTAGAACTTGGAATAGGTGTCGGGGTTGGCGACGTCGGAGGAGAAGAACACCGAGGCCACCACCGATTTCAGCTCGACGTCGATGCCGGCCTTCTGGCAGGCCTGCTTGACGATCGCCTGGGTCTTCTGGCGTGGACCGTTGATCGAGGTCTGGTAGAGCAGCTTCAGCTTCTTGCCGTCCTTCTCGCGGATGCCGTCGGCGCCTGGCTTCCAGCCGGCCTGGTCGAGCAGCGCGCTCGCCTTCTCGACCGAGAATTCCCATTTGGTGTTCTTGGAGACGAACTCCTCGGGGCCGTTGAGATAGTTGGCGGTGGTGCGGCCGGCGCGGCCGTAGATCGCCTTCTTGACGGACTCGCGGTCGACCAAAAGCGCCAGCGCCTTGCGCACCGCCGGATCCGACAGGATCGGATGCTTGGTCTTCATCGACGAGCGCTCGCCGTCGACCTCGGTGTTCGGGTCGGTGAAATTGATGGCGATGAATTCGATGTCGCCGCCGACGGCGTAGAGCGTCTTGCCCTTGCCGCCCTTTTCCAGCCGCAGCAGCACCTCGTCCTCGACCTGGATGTTCCAGGCGAAGTCATATTCGCCGGTCTGGATCACGGCGCGCGCCGCCGACACCGCGTCGCCGCCGCCCTTCATCTCGATGGTGTCGAAATAGGGCCGGTTCGGCATGTGGTAGTCATTGTTGATTTCGCCGCGGATCAGGTCGCCCGGCTTGAACTCGACGAATTTGTAGGGGCTGGTGCCGACCGGCTTGAGGTTGTTCGGCGCCTCGCGCGACTTGCTGCCTTTGTATTCGGCGAACAGGTGTTTCGGAATGATGCAGCCATAGGCACCGACGAAGGCATTGGCCCAGAACGGCGTCGGATCCTTGAACTTGATGCGGACCGTGAGGTCGTCGACCTTCTCCACGGTCATGTTGGAATAGGTGCCGCTCGAGACGGCTGCGGTCGCGGGATCGCTGGCATATTCCCAGTTGAACACGACGTCGTCGGCGGTGAAGGGCTTGCCGTCATGCCATTTGACGCCGGGCTTGAGTTTCCACACCACCGTCTTGGCATCGGCGGTGAGGCCGCCGTTCTGGATCGACGGGATTTCCGCGGCGAGGATCGGGTTGAGATGGCCGTCGACGTCCCAGCTTGCGAGCGGCTCGTAGAACAGCCGCGAGCCGTCCTGGTCCTTGGTGCCGGTGGCGAAATGTGGATTGAGCAGCGTCGGGCCCTGCCACCACAGAAGCTTCAGCGGACCGCCGCCGCCGCGCTTGGTCGGCTTGTAGGGATTGGGGCTCTGCGCCATCGCGACGCCGCCGATTGCGAGAATCTGGTTGGCCATCGGCGCGGTGAGGCCGACGGCAATCATTCGCTTGACGAAGGCACGGCGATCCATTCGCCCGTCCTTCACGTCGTCGATCATGCCTCGCAGATTGTTGTCGAACATAGTCCCCTCGGTCCGGCTCACGTGTGATTGCGGCGGCCGTGGAACCGGCCGCCGTGCTGGCGGCAGATGGCACACCGAATGACCGCGAAGGTCAACGTCTGCCGAGGTCCAGCGCCTAGGTCTTTTGGCTATCGCTTGTGCAGAACCTCCCCGCTACGCACATCGGTTCAGCATATCGGTGCCAAAGCGCTGCTATGCGCGCCTCGCACTGCGGAAAATTTGTTCGTTATCCTTTGTTCCGAGATGCTTTTTTGCCACGCAGCAGTTGTTCTCGCGCTCAGTGGCTGCCGGCCTGCGCATCGCTGCGCAGGTCCGGCCCTTCAGATGCGGCGCTCAGGCGACCGACATGTCCAACGGCGGTGCAACATTCGCCGGCAGCGGACTGACATAGGGCGTGCGGGTGGTCCGCTTCTTGAGGTCGGCCTTGGCGGCCGCGATCAGCTCCGGCTCCAGCAGCGCCTTGACGCCGAGACCGGCCATCGCCTTGGCGGCCTGCACCATCGCCTTGTGCGCGGCAGGCGTCTTGCCCTGCGCCACAACCTGCCAGGTGTGGAACGGCGTGCCGATTGCAACCGTCGGGGCATGAACCTGTACGGTCGGCACCACCCAGCTGACGTCGCCGACATCGGTCGAGCCGATCAGCGGATTGCGCTTGGCGTCGATCGGCACCAGGAAATCCGCCAGCGGCCGGTCGGTCGGCTCCATGCCGATCGCGTAGTACACCGAGGCGATGTCCTTGTCGGTCAGGGTTGCGCGGATCTTGCCGGCGAAATCCTTGTCGGCATCGTCGAAATGCGGCGGGCCGAGGTCTTCCATGATCCGGTGCAGCGTCTCTTCCAGCGGCGTGTTGGGCAGGATGTTGGAGACCGCGGAGATGATCTTCATCTCGACCTTGGTCTCGGTCATCAGCGCTGCGCCCTGCGCGATCTTGTGCACGCGCTCGACCAGCTCGTTCATGCCGGGCAGGTCGCGGGCGCGGATCGAGTAGCGCACCCGGGCATGGGCCTGCACGACGTTGGGCGCGATGCCGCCGGTGTCGAGCAGCGCGTAATGCACCCGCGCGTCGCTCGGCATGTGCTCGCGCATGTAGTTGACGCCGACATTCATCAATTCCACCGCATCGAGCGCGCTGCGGCCGAGATGCGGCGAGGCCGCCGCATGCGAGGTGCGCCCGGTGAAGATGAAGTCGGCGCGGGTGTTGGCGAGCGACGGCGTCACCGCCACCTCCCAGAAGCTGTGCGGATGCCAGGTGATGGCGATGTCGGCGTCTTCGAACGCGCCACAGCGCACCATGAAGGCCTTGGCCGCGCCGCCTTCCTCGGCGGGGCAGCCGTAATAGCGCACCCGGCCCGGCACCTTGTTGGCGGCGAGCCAGTCCTTCACCGCGGTGGCGGCGAGCAGCGCGGAGGAACCGAGCAGATTGTGGCCGCAGCCATGGCCGTGGCCGCCGCTCTCGACCGGACGATGCTCGGCGACGCCGGCCTCCTGGCTGAGGCCGGGCAGGGCGTCATATTCGCCGAGGAAGGCGATCACGGGTCCGCCTTCGCCCCATTCGCCCATCACCGCGGTCGGAATGTCGGCGACGTTCTCGGTGATGCGGAAACCCTGATGGCGCAGTTCGGCCAGATGTTCGGCGGATGAGCGCGCCTCGGTGTAGCAGACCTCGGGCATCGCCCAGACCCGGTCGCTCAATTCGATGAAACGCGGCTTGATCGCGTCGACGCCGCGCCAAACATCACTACGGTTGTCCATTTGCTTCGGTCCCTTAACTCGCTAGGCGATCTGAAGCGCGAAAGGCTAGCAGCTTGGTGTGGGCGCGCCTAGGGCACATGCTTGCAGAGCCGATCCGCAACTATGTCGTCCGGCTTGGTTTCAACGGCGGATATTCCCGGCATGTCGAATTGTGTCTGCCAAGGCTCCAACAGCCAATGGTCCGACATTGCGAAAGCGACCCACGTATAGTACCCATGCCGCAATGCCCGTTGAAGTAGAATGGGTCGCGAGAGAGGAAGTGATATGCATCGGATACTCGCCGTGGTCACTATCGCGATCTTCACCTTGATAATGACGGGTTTCGCACGCGCGGAGAAAATCTACTATCTTCACGATCCTGGCGGCAACACCGCCGCGCACATCTTCAAGTACCAGCAAGTCAATGCTGAGTATGATCGCGTGGTGATCGATGGTCGCTGCAAGTCGTCTTGCACGACGGTCCTGGGGACCGTTCCCCTCAACAAGATCTGCATTACCCCGAGCGGCTACTTCATGTTTCACGCGGCGCATCACGGCGACCGCAGTCTGAACCCCGGCGAGACCCAGCTCATGATGTCGGCCTATGCGCCCGAGGTTCGCGACTGGGTGATGCGGCACCACGCGCTCGAACAGGTGGACCCTTACACATATCTCTACGCCCGGGATGTAAGATTCATCCGCCACTGTAGTCGATAGCCCTGCCGTCGCTTCATCCCGCGCTGAGCCGCTCCAGGCCTGTCCAATCGAAGGCGATGCCGTGTCCCGGCCGGTCCGGAGCGATCGCCATTCCCTGCTCGAGAACCAGCGGATTGGCGATGTAGCGGTCGAGGCCGAAGCCGTGCGCCTCGAGATATGACCGGTTCGGGCATGCCGCCAACAGATGCACGGTGATGTCATGCGCGCCATGGCTGGTCACCGGGATGTTGAAGGCCTCGGCGAGCCGGGCGATCTTCATGAAGCTGGTCACGCCGCCGCAATTGGTGACGTCGGGCTCGGCATAGGACAGCGCGCCGCCGGCGATATAGGGCTTGAACTCCCACAGGCTGCGTAGGTTCTCGCCGGCCGCGATCGGCACGCCGCCGGCCTGCAGGATCCTTGCGTGTCCCGCGACGTCGTCGGGAATGGTGGGCTCCTCGAGCCAGGTCAGGTCGAACGGCTGCAAGGCACGCGCGGCGCGGATCGCTTCCTCCACGGTCCATTTCATGTTGGCGTCCGCCATCAGCGGAAACTCGTCGCCGAGATGGCTGCGCATCGTCTTCACGCGCGTCACGTCGGAGGCGAGGCTCGGCCGGCCGACCTTCATCTTGATCGCGCGAAAACCCCTGGCGAGATTGTCGTCGGTCTGCTTCAGCAAGCCATCCAGCGGCAGATCGAGATCGATGCCGCCGGCATAGCAGGGCACGCGGCAATCGAAACCGCCGAGCAGTCGCCACAGCGGCAGCGACGCCCGTCGCGCCTTGAGATCCCACAACGCGATGTCGAGCGCGGACAGCGCAAGCACCGTCGGCCCGCCGCGGCCGCCATAATGCAGCGTCCACCACACTTTGTGCCAAAGCTGCTCGGTGTCGTCGGCCTCCATCCCGCGCGCGATCTCGCTGATTTCGCGGCGCAGGATATCGGCGATGGCGCCGCCGTTGCGGCCGACCGTGTAGGTGTAGCCGGTGCCTTCCGCGCCGTCGGCATCGCGCGCGCGGATCGTGACGAGCTCGAACGCCGTGATCTCGCCATGCGTGCTGTCACTCAGCACGACCGGAAGCGGGATCTTGTAGAACCCGATGCTGAAGTCCTTGAGGTTGGCCACGCCGGAACTCCTAGTCGTCGCGATGTGATGTGCAACGCGACTTAGAATTCCAAAAGCTACTGGAAGCCGCAACCGTTTCCAGCGGAATGGCTGCGTTGAGAGATCATCCTGCCTGCGCGAGGCGCATACGCATCTCGAGCACGCTTCACGCCGTGGCCTAATCGGACTTCTTCGGCTTGTCCCGTTCCGCGCTCTTCAATTCGCGGTCGATCAGCGTGCAGACGCGGCGTTGCGCCAGCAGCCCGAGTCGCACGCGCGTGCTGCCGCGCTTGATCTTGCCGTTGATCTCGAATGACCAGCTCCAGAGGTCGGGTTCGATATTGGTGAGCGTGTATTGAATGTCCCGGTGTCGATCGATCAGCTTCTTCATGCCGTTTCTTCTTGTTGGCTGAAGCCTGCATAGCCAGATCGAAGCGGCGTCTGTATCCGGATGACTACCTACATATTTGGTCTAAGCGTCCGCGCGGCGGAATTTGCGCAATCAGAGCGGCGCAACGAAGAGCAAGGATCGGACGGTTGATGTCGCGATGATGCGAAGTTGTGCCCCATTCTCATCTGTCATCGCCCGGCTTGACCGGGCGATCTAGTACGCCGCGGCCATCGGTTCAACAACGACTGCCTCTGGAATACTGGATCACCCGGTCAAGCCGGGTGATGACACCGCGTGTTTGACGTCTTGATCGAGAACCATCCTCGGTGTCGTCCCTGCGAAAGCAGGGACGACGTGTGGAGAGACCTCCGCGCACGCCCTCACAAATTGATCACCCCGCGCCGTGCCGCATGCGCGACGGCGTCGGTGCGGCCGGTGGCGTCGAGCTTGTCGAGCAGGGAGCCGACGTGAAATTTTGCGGTGTGGACCGAAATCCCGAGCCGCTGCGCGATCATCTTGTTGGATGCGCCCTCGGCCAGCAGCGCCAGCACGTCGAGCTCGCGCGGCGTCAGTTCGAAGTCGCCTGCGCCCGCGGCCTCGCGGTTGCGCGCGACGATTGCGGCCGCAGCCTGTTCGCCCGGCGCGGCAAGCCGCAGGCCGGCGACGCTGCCGAGCAGGGTCGCCAGCCGGTCGGCGAGGGCGGGATCGTCGATCTCGAGCGCAATGACGATGTCAGGGGCCGGCTCACTGCTCACGTCTCGGGCCTCTCGCCGACCGTGACCTTGAAGGTCAACGGCTCGCCGCCGCGATGCACGGTGAGTTCAACGACGCTGCCGACGCTTTGCGGCCCGAGGCCGCGCGACAGCGCCCGCACGCCCGACAGCTTCTCGCCGTTCACGGCAACGATGACGTCGCCCTGGCGGATACCGGCGGCAGCCGAGGGACCGGCCTTGTCGACATTCATCACCATCGCACCGAGGCCGTCGTCGAGACGCACCGGCTGCAACCCGACGCCGAGATATCCGCGCGCGACGCGGCCGCTCTTCTCGAGCTGGGCTGCGACCCGCTCGATCGTCGCCGCCGGGATCGTCAGCACGCGGCGCGGGCCGAGCACCGCCATGCCGAACGGCTCGCCCGCGGCATTCAGCGCCAGTCCACCCTGCTGGCTGTGCCGCAGCCGGACGTCGAGCTCGATCCGCGCGTCGATCTCGCCGCCGCGCAGGCTGCGCCAGGCCGGGCCCGACCGCGCGACCATGCCGAGCCGCGCGATCGGCGCGCCGCGATCGGCCGCGACGATCACCGCGAGGGATCCGAGCGCGGGAATTTCGGTCGACAGCTTGACCGGCGCGACGTCGCCATCGACACGCAGCAATGCGATGTCGGTGGTGTGGTCGCGTCCGGCGACGGTCGCTGACCGGCGGCTGCCGTCGGCGAACTGGATTTCGATCTCGCCCTCGTCGGCCAGCGCTTCGTCGGCGGTGACGATCAGGCCCGCCTTCCAGACGAAGCCGGAGGCGCGCGCGCGATGCGAATGCACGGAGACGATGGCAGGCGCTGTGCGCGCGATGGTCTCCGCAAGGGCTGATGACAGCGAGGCGAGGATGTTCGGTTCGGTCATGGGAAACTCCATTGGCTTCCCTCAATCTGGGATGAGGCGGCCGGCGGCGATACTGGCCGGATGGGCAGGGCCCGGACGAGCCGATCGGAACCGCAGCTCAGCTCAGCCGGTGCAGGGTCGCCTTCGGGCTTTCGCCGAACTTGGCGCGGTAGGCGCTCGCCATCCGGCTCAGATGGGTAAAGCCGAGGTCGAATGCAATATCGACGATGCGTTCGCCCGGCCGTGCCGTCTTGAGGCGGGCGTTGAGATGGGCAAGGCGGATGTCGAGCAGCATCTCGGACACGGTGGTGCCGAAGTGGCGGCGGAAGCCGAGTTGCAGCGCGCGGACGCCGGTGCCCGCGATCTCGGCAAGCTCGGCGAGATCCAGCGGCTCGGTCGCGCGGGACTCCAGATAGGCGCGCACGCGCTTCAAGGCCGCCGGCTGAGCCTCATTGCGGCCGTTGAAGACATCAATCGCCGAGCTCAGGCTGTGCCGCTGGCCGTTGAGCAGCGCGTTGAGAAACTGTTCGCGCCAATCGGCCGCCGCCACCGCGGACAATGTCTTGCGCGGGCCGAGCTGCTCGGCTGTCGTCACCAGCTGCTCGATCCTGGCCGAGAGCGTTTGCCCGAGCAGCCCGCTCAGCGCGACGGCCGGATCAAACTCGACCGGCCGGACCGCGACGCCGCCAAGCGCCGCCGCGCGATGCTCCACCAGTCTGCGGTCGAGCAGAACGATGAGCTGGGCGCAATCGCCGCGCCAGGTCATTTCGGTCGGAATGGTCGGCGACAACAGCGAGGCACAATGTTGCGGCCCGGTGGTGAGCTCGCGCGCGGCGGTGCGGACCGAGGCCGAGCCCGACATCGGCATCTGCAGCAGGAAGAAGCGGTCGAGGCACCCGGGATTGATCGCGACCGATCCGCCATAGGCGACATAGTTGACCGAGAAGCCGTCGAAGTCTGCGCAATTGTGGTGCGCGGAGAAATCGCGCTCGGAATGATCGACCGGCACCAGATCGTGCGGGCAGAAGATGCGGCCGATCGCTTCGGCCGCGTCATCGACACGCGCCGTCGCGACGCGCGCGAAATCCTTGAGCCTTGTCCTCGCAGGATTTGCCCTCGCAGGATCTGCCCTTGCCGAAACCTCGTTGCCAACAGCAGTCACGCCGGTCGTCCGGAGTTGTTTGAGGTCTAAAATATCGGGCAGCGTAATCCATTCGCCGGCAAAGGGGAACGCTGTTTCGTCGCGCAATCTGCCCGATCGGCATGCAGGTGGATGCGACCGCATCGGGCACCAGTCACCCGGATCAACGCTCCCGCATTGCAGCATGATCGCGCCGGGTGCGGATTCGTTTATCGGCTAGACAGCCCCAGCGGCCGGCGACAGGCTCCGTGTCCGCAATGCGCATCAAAACTGGAGAGGCTGACATGGGCACGCTCGAGAAAGGCATTACCCGCACCGGCACCGGCTACGGCGGCAAGACCTGGAATATCCTGGGCCAGGTCTACTATCCCAAAGCGGTCACCGACTCGACCTTCGCGTTCGAGACCAACAGCGATCCCGGCCAGTTCGTGCCGGTGCACATCCACCCGACCCAGGACGAGTTCATCCTGGTGCAGGAGGGCGTGCTCGACCTCAAGCTCGACGGCGTCTGGGTACAGGCCAAGGCCGGCGACCTCGTGCGCATGCCGCGCGGCATTCCGCACGGCTATTTCAACAAGTCGGACAAGCCGGCGCGGGCGCTGTTCTGGGTGTCGCCGATGCAGAAGCTCGAGGCGCTGTTCGACAAGCTGCACAATCTGCAGGATCCCGTCGAAGTGGTGCGCATTTCCGCCGAGCACGAGGTGGACTTTCTGCCGCCGGAAGCCAACGACTAGGCCTGTAGTAGAGAATACGTACGCGAGGCGGCCATCGCCGGAGGGGCCTCCGGCGATGAGGGGGACGCGTGCGCCAGCGAATTGGACCTGTTCATTCATCGCGGAGCGGTTTCATGGTCAAGCAGAAGCATGTGTGCGTCATCGGCGCCGGGATTTCCGGCCTCGCCGCCGGCAAGGCCTTTGCCGGCCGTGGTCACCGGGTGACCATCATCGAGCGCAGCGGCGATCTCGGCGGGGTCTGGGAGCCGGCGCGCTCCTACCCTGATGTGCAGACCCAGAGCCCGAAGGAGCTCTATCGCTACACCGACAAGGCGATGCCGGAGGCCTATCCGGAATGGCCGAAGGGGCCGCAGGTCCATGCTTATCTGCGCGATTATGCGCGCAGCCATGGGCTCGAGGGCGCGATGCGGTTCAACACCAGGGTCGAGGGCATGACGCGTCGCGCCGACGGCAGACCGGGCTGGACGCTCGCGCTGCGCTCGATCGACGGCGCCACGGGACACGAGGATTTCGATTTCGTTGCGGTCTGTACCGGACAATTCAACGAGCCGCAGACCTTGCCGCTTCCCGGCGAGGACGGCTTCAAGGCGCAGGGCGGCCAGATCCTGCATTCGTCGCAATACGGCGATCCAACGCTTGCGAAGGGACGCAAGGTGGTCGTGCTCGGCGGCTCCAAATCGGCGACCGACATCGCGGTGAACGCGGTCAATTCCGGCGCCAGCGAAGTCACCATCGTGTTTCGCGAGCCGGTGTGGCGGATTCCCTACTTCGTCGGCGGGCTCGTCAACTTCAAGCGCATCCTCTACATCCGCGCGCAGGAGCAGATGTTTGCGAGCTGGGGCATCGGGCCGATGGCGCGCCTCGCGCATGTCGTGGCCAAGCCGTTCGTCTGGGCGAACTGGCGCGGGCTCGAGAGCATGCTGAAGATGCAGCTCAAGCTGAAGCAATGTGGCATGGTGCCGAAGGAGCGGATCGAGGACGGCGTCAACTGCTCGGTGCCGATCGCGACCCCCGGCTTCTATCCGATGGTTGCCGACGGCCGGATCAAGGCGGTGCAGGGCACCTTCGATCATTATGACGGCAAGACCATCGTGATGAGCGGCGGCCAGCGCGTCGCCGCCGACGTCGCCGTGCTCGCGATCGGCTACAAGCTCGGCGTGCCGTTCCTTCCTGCGGAGTATCAGAAGAAGCTGGTCGAGCCCGACGGGCAGTACCGGCTCTACCGGCTGATCGCCAATCCCGACCTGCCCGACATGGGCTTTGTCGGCTTCAATTCGAGCTTCTGCACCGTGCTGTGCGCCGATCTCGCGGCGAACTGGCTGGTGCGCTATGCCGACGGCCAGCTCGCGCGGCAGCCGAGCGCGGCCGAGATGAACGACAACATCGCGATGATGCTGAACTTCAGGCGCGTCGAGCGGCCGGCCGCGGGCGTCTATGGCGGGCTGTGCGTCGCGCCCTATCACTTCAAGCATTTCGACGAGCTGCTGGCTGATATCGGCACCAAGGCGTCGCGCCGCAACCCGCTCGTCGAAAAGTTCACGCCGCCGGACGCGGACGCCTATGCCCGCTTCCTCGCGACCGCGCCTGTGTACAGGGCGGTCGCCTAAAGCGCGATGAGTTTTGATTGAACCGGCTTGGCGGTCTCGGTTCACCTCTCCCCATCGGGGAGAGGTCGGATTGCGCCTGGCGATGCGAAGCATCGTCCAGTGCAATCCGGGTGAGGGCTCTTGCTCTCTCGATAGACCGTCACCCCTCACCCGATTTGCTGCGCAAATCGACCTCTCCCAAGGGAGAGGTGAAGCTTCGATGCCATTCCAGCTCAGCCTAACCTCATCATGAGCTAGTCGCGCCCGGCATCCATGAAGGCTTGCGCCAGCCGCTCCGGATTGGAGAAGCACAGCTCGTGGCTGCCCCGCACCTGGACCAGGCGGAACAGCCCGAGCTTCTCCGACAGCCGCGGATGCCAGGGCAGGCTGTGCGGCATCGCGGTGTCCTCGGTGCAGTTGACGTAGGATTTTGCGATCGGCATCTCGGCCGGATTGGTGCGCAGCGCGATCTTGTCCTCGAACGTCTTCAGCGGGTGCGGATTAAGCACGTCATAGGCGCGCTGCGCCGTTTCGAGGTCGGCATCGTTGATGAATGCCTCGCGCCAGATCGGGAACGGCAGCACCACCGAGCCGTCGCCGCGCTCGGCATGGATGGCATCGAACAGGCCGCGATAATGCGGCGGCACCATGTCGTTGAGGCATTCGCCATTGTTCGGCACGAACGCGTTCCAGTAGACCAGCCGGCGGATGCGATTCCCGGCCGCGTCGGCGACACCTGTGATGACCATGCCGCCATAGCTGTGGCCGACCAGCACGATGTCGTTCAGATTGTGCTCGGCGAGATAATCCACGATCGACTGGATCGCCTCGGGGAGGCCGGAATCCTTCCGATCGCCGGGCCGGTTGCCCCTGATCGTCGGGGTGTGGACGACATGGCCGGCCTTGCGGATCGCAGCCGCAACCGGCTCAAACTCGGCGCCGGTATGCCAGGCGCCATGGACGAGAACATAGGTCGACATGTTGAACCTCCCTTTCTGGTTTGGTTGGATCGATCGCCCGGGTTCGGACGGCCCGGGATACGCGCAAGCTGCAAGCGCTTCCTGATGGATATTGACCCGGACCCCGGGAACGCGCTTGGCTGTAACCGAACCGGACTGGGCTCGGAGTGAACTGATGCAGCAAATCGCCGCCGCGGATCGCTCGCGCAGGCTGAGCTGGAATACCGCGGACACCAGGCCGGGCGAGCAGTTCGCCTATTATCGCGAGGCGATCTGCCAGGCCTTCATGAACCTGACGCCGGAGCCGCCGGCGACCCCGGGCTTCATCGCCCGGGTCGAGACCGTCGGCCTCGGCGACGGCGCGGTCAACCGGGTCAGCTTCCCCGAGCACATCGTGCGGCGCTCGGCCGCCGACATCGCCGCATCCAGCCGCCGCTGCTACTACCTCAATCTCAAACTCGCGGGACGCTGCCGCATCCAGCAGGCGGGGCGCGAGATCAGTCTTTCGCCGGGGCAGGTCGGAATCTTCGACAGCGGGCAGCGCTTCTCGCTGCTGCACGACCGTGGTCCTGCGCTGCAGGTCGCCTCGTTCTGGGTCCCGGCCGAGGCGCTCGATGAACGGCTGCCGTCGGCGCCGGATGTGGCGCCGGCGCGGGTGTCCGATGATCCCTTCGTCGGTCATCTCATCGCCGAGACCGCGCAGGTTCTTAACACAGCGTCGCTCCGCGCGTCTGATGCGGACAACGCCCGGCTCTTCGGCGTGCTGCTCGACCTCGTCGCGCTCAGCCTGTCGCGGACCGGTCGCGAAGGCGTTGCCGAGAGCGCGGGCCTTGCGGATGCGACCTGGCTGGCGCTGCGCCGTGCCGTGGACCGCCGGCTGCGCGAGCCCGGGCTCAGCGTTGCCGCCATTGCGGCCGCGATCGGCATCAGCGAGCGCTATGTCCACAAACTGTTCGAGCGAGCCGGCACCACATTCGTAAGCCATCTGATGGACCGGCGCCTCGACGGTGCGGCGCGCGACCTCAGGGATGCAGCGATTGCCGGGCGCGCGATCGGCGACATCGCGTTCGACTGGGGCTTCTCCGATCTGTCGCATTTCACCCGGCGCTTCCGGCATCGCTTCGGCTGCACGCCGCGCGACTGGCGCCGCGGCTGATTAACACTTTCGGACATTGCCATGCCACAGCCGTTCACCTATCAGGTCAGCCCGATGCGCGTCGTGTTCGGGACCGGCACCGTCGCGCAATTGGCGGACGAACTCGGCCGGCTCGGTGTCAGCCGTGCGCTGGTGCTGGCGAGCCGGCGGCAGCAGGCCGAGCTGGGCGATCTCGCTGCCTTGACCGGCGGCCGCATGGCCGGCGCGTTCGATGGCGCTGTCGTACACACGCCGGTCGCGGTCACCGACCGTGCGATGGCGCTGGTCCGCGAGCTCAAGCCTGACGGCGTGGTCGCGATCGGCGCCGGCGCTGCGACCGGCCTGAGCAAGGCGATCGCGCTGCGCACCGACCTGCCGCAACTGATCGTGCCGACCAGCTACGCCGGCTCCGAGATGACACTGGTGCTCGGCGAGACCGTCGATGGCGTCAAGACCACTCAGTCGTCGCCGAAGATCCTGCCCGAGGCCGTGATCTACGACGTCAACCTGACGATCTCGATGCCGGCCAAGTTCTCCGCGATCTCAGGCCTCAACGCGATCGCGCACGCGGCCGAGGCGCTGTATGCGCGGGATGGCAACCCGATCACCTCGCTGATGGCGGAGGAGGCGATCGCGAAACTCGCATCAGCGCTGCCGGAGGTGATCGCGCGGCCGCGCGATCTCGATGCGCGTTCGGACGCACTCTATGGCGCGTGGCTGTGCGCGGTCTGTCTCGGCACCGTCGGCATGGCGCTGCATCACAAGCTCTGCCACACCGTCGGCGCGCTGTTCGACCTGCCGCATGCCGAGACCCATGCCGTGCTGCTGCCGCACACCATCGCCTACAACTCGCCGGCAGCGCCCGAAGCAATCGGCCGTGCCGCCCGCGCGCTTCGGGCCACCGATGCAGCCGATGGCCTGTTCGATCTGTCGGCAAAGCTCGGCGCGCCGCGCTCGCTCGCCGAGATCGGCATGCCCGAGGACGGCATCGCCAAAGCGGCCGCGCTCGCCACCAAAAATCCCTACTGGAATCCGCGGCCGATCGAGGAGAGCGGGATCAGCGATCTGCTCAGGCGTGCCTGGTCCGGTGCGCGGCCGCAGGCCGGATAGGTCATACACCGATCGCGTTGCGCGCGATCACGTCGCGATAGAACGCCGCGCTCAGTTTCGGCACCCGGGCCTGGGTCTCGAAATCCACCCGGTACAGACCGAAGCGTTTCTCGTAGCCGAAGATCCATTCGAAATTGTCCATCAGGCTCCACAGGAAATAGCCGTGGACCGGGACGCCGTCGGCGGTCGCGCGCTGCAACTGGGCGAGGTAGTTGCGCAGGAACATGATGCGGTCGAGGTCGTAGATCTGCCCGTCCGGCTGCACCTTGTCCTCGCCGGAGGTGCCGTTCTCGCTGACATAGATGCTCTTGATGTTCCAGAGTTTGGCGGCAATCCGCGGCGCCCAGTAGATCGTCTCCGGCGCGATCCGCAGCCAATCGGAATTCATGTGCGGGAAGGAGGCCGGCATCGGCAGCGGCTTCCAGCCGGGCGCGCTGTCGGTGGCGAGGACATAGCAGTGCGGTGCATAGATGTTCAGTCCGACGAAATCGTTGGGCTGCGAGATGATCTTCAGTTCCTCCGCGGTGAACTTGGGCGCGTCGGCGCCGGCATATTTCAGGAAGCCCTCGGTGTACTTGCCTTCGAGCACGACGCCGAGGAAGCCCGCATTCAGTTCACGCGTCGCGATCTCGGTGGCGCGGATATTCTCCGGCGTGTTGAACGCGGGCACGCAGGCGGTGATGTTCTCGGCTGGACCGACCCGCGTGCCGGCGCGCCCTTTGGCGCGGATCGCCTGCACCGCAAGGCCATGCGCCAGCGCTACGTGGTGGCGGGCCTGGTTCACCTCGGCCGGCGGCAGCTTCAGCCCCGGTGCGTCGACGCCGAGCGCATAGCCGAAGGGGAGGAAACGCCCGACCTCGTTGAGGGTGAAGATGTTCTTCACCCGGTCGGTCAGCCGCTGCGCGACATAGCCGGCATAGTCGCCGAACGCCTTCGCGGTGTCGCGCGAGCGCCAGCCGCCGACGCGGTCCTGCAGCGCCTGCGGCAGGTCCCAGTGATAGAGCGTGGCATACGGCTCGATGCCGTTCGCCAAGAGCTCGTCGACCAGGCGGTTGTAGAAGTCGAGGCCCTTCGGGTTAGGCGTGCCGGTGCCGTCGGGAAACACCCGCGGCCAGGCGATCGAGAATCGATACGCCTTGGCGCCGAGCTCCTTGATGAGGCGGACGTCTTCCTTGTAGCGGTGATAGTGCTCGTTGGCGCGGTCGCCGGTCGAGCCATCCTCGATTTTGCCCGAGGTGTGGGTGAACGTGTCCCAGATCGACGGGCCGCGGCCGTCCTCATTGACCGCGCCTTCGACCTGGTAGGATGAGGTCGCGGTGCCCCAGACGAAACCGGCCGGAAAGTTCGTGCCGTCCGGTCGCGGGGCCCGGTTCGCCGCTTCGGCCGGGGCCGAAAGGCCGAGCGCCGAGAGGCCTGCAAGGCCCGCAAACTGCCGGCGCGAGAATTTTCCGAACATTGCTGTCTCCCGTCGCCGGACGCTGCGGCTGGAATGCCGGCCCTAGGTTAGCCTTCCAGCCCGCGGTAGAGCAACACGGGCCGGGACAAGCGATGCGCCGTAGCAGATGCGTGCCGATCGGTGTCGCAGAGTTGTCAGTTTTGTGGCGACATGTTCTCTACTAGATTGCCTGCTACGTCCCTCCGCACTGACATCCGAAAATCCCGAGATCCCGGTGAGCCGCGCGCGATGAACGAACCTGCACCCCTTGTCCGAAACGCGTTGCTGCGTCGTCTTGCCACGTCGATCGGTTTGTTGCTGGTGTTGGCCGCAGGCGCGCAGGCCGAGCCGACGTTCTCGTTCGACGGCACACCCGGAAAGCTGCCGAAGGCCGTCATTCCTCTGAACTACGCGATTGAGCTGACACCGGATTTCTCGAGCCTCGCCTTGCCGGGTGTCGAGACCATCGACATTGAGGTGCGTGAGGACACCGCGCATCTGACGCTGAATGCGATCAACACGACCTTCGCCGAGGTCACGATCGATGACGGCGCACAGCGCGCGGAGGTCGTGACCGATGGCGCTGCACAGACGGCGACGCTGACCTTCCCCCAGCCGCTCGCGGCCGGCCGCCACAGGCTGCGCATCACCTTCACGGCGCAGATCAACAAATTCGGCACCGGCCTATTCTCGGTCGATTATCCGACGAGGAACGGGATCAAGCGGCTGATCTCCAGCAAGCTGGAGCCGGCCGACGCCCGGCGGATATTCCCGTGCTGGGACGAGCCCTCGTTCAAGGCGAGCTTTGCGCTGACCGTCGTGATCCCGCGCAATCTGCTCGCGGTCGGTAACATGCCCGTGACGGGAGAGCAGCCGGCCGCCGGCGATCTCAAGAAGGTTACGTTCGCGCCCACGCCGAAGATGTCGAGCTATCTGTTCGTGCTCACGGTCGGCGAGCTCGAACGGGTCACGGCGGATGCGGGCGGCGTCACGATCGGGGTGGTGACGACCGAGGGCAAGAGCGAGCAGGGCCGGTTTGCGCTCGACAGCGCAGTGAAGCTGCTCGGCTACTATAACGACTATTTCGGCGTGAAATATCCGCTGCCGAAGCTCGATCTGATCGCCGTGCCCGGCGGGTTCGGCGGCGCGATGGAGAACTGGGGTGGCATCACCTTCTTCGAGAGCAGGCTGCTGTTCGACCCCGCGACCTCTGCGGAGACCGCGCGGCGCGGCATCTTCGCGATCATCGCCCATGAGATGGCGCATATGTGGTTCGGCGATCTCGTCACCATGGCGTGGTGGGACAATCTCTGGCTCAACGAGGGCTTTGCCAGCTGGATGGCGACCAAGGCCTCGGAGCAGTTCTACCCGCAATGGCGGAGCTGGCTGAACGGCTACGGCGCCAAGCAGTTTGCGATGGCGCTCGATGCGCGCCGCACCTCGCATCCGGTGCAGCAGCCGATCGCCGATCACAGCGAGGCGGTCACCGCGTTCGACGCTATCACCTACAACAAGGGGCAGGCGCTGATCCGCATGCTCGAGAATTATCTCGGCGAGCAGCCATTCCGCGACGGCATCCGCAAATACATGGCCGCGCACGCCTACAGCAATTCCACCACGGCCGATCTCTGGCAGGCGCTTGAAAGCTCCGGCGGCAAGACCATCACCGGAATCGCCGCCTCCTTCACCGAGCAGGACGGTGTGCCGCTGGTGGTGGCCGAGACCGCCTGCGACGGCACAGCGCAACGCCTGACGTTGCGGCAGGATCGCTTCGTGATCGCGCCGGCCAACGATCCGCCGCTGCCGGCTCACGCCTGGCAAATCCCGATTGCCGTGGGACCGGCGCATGGCAAGGCCTTTGACGAGATCCTGCTGAAGGGCAGCGCCGACATCCCGGCCGGCGCCTGCGGCGATGCCATCAAGGTCAATCTCGGCGACGTCGGTTACTTCAGGGTTGAATACGGCCCGAAGAACCGCGCGGCGTTGCTGAACGCATTCCCGCAGATGCAGGTGGAGGACCGGCTCAACGTCGTCACCGACAGCTGGGCGCTGGTGCAGGCGGGGCGGGCCGAGGCGCCGTCCTATCTGGCGCTGCTCGATGCGCTCGATGCCGGCGATCACCGTGCGGTGTGGGACCAGGTGATCTCGACATTTGCCGCGTTGAATCGGCTGTCGCGCGACCGCACCGAGCGGCCGGTGATCCAGGCCTATGCCCGGGCCAAGCTGCGTCCGGTGTTCGATCGCATCGGATGGGACGGACGGGGCTCCGCCGATGACGACACGGCCCTGCTGCGCGCGAGCCTGATCTCGGCGCTCGGCGATTTTGGCGATGCGGCTGTCGTGGCGGAAGCGAAGCGGCGCTTCGCGGCGTTCCTCGATGATCCCAACTCGCTGCCGACCACGCTGCGCGATGCCGTCACCCATGTGGTCGGCATCACCGCCGATCGGGCGACCTATGACCAGCTGCTGGCGCTCGCGCGCAAGAGCACGGCGACCAATGAGCGGCTGCGCTATTATTTCGCCGCAGCCAGCGCCCGCGATGCCGAGCTGGCGCGCGCGACGCTGGCCCTGACGCTGACCAATGAACTGCCCGACACGATCGTGACCGGGATGATCAGCACGGTTGCCTCCGCGGGCGAGCAGCCGCAGCTAGCGTGGGACTTCGTCCGGACCAATTTCGACACGCTGCTGGCACGGCAGGGGCCCAACTTTCGCGACCAGTTCGTGCCGAACTTCATGACCAATTTCACCGATGAGGCTCATGCGGCGGAACTCGCCGCCTTCGCTCCGGCGCAATCGACCACGGGTGGACGGGTGATGGTGGCGCGATCCGTGCAGGCGATCGCAATCTCGGCCGATCTCGCCGCGCGCGTGCTCCCCGCGGCGGACGGCTGGATCAGGGCGCACAAGCCGTGAGAGCGCGAGGGAGTTTCCGCCGGCGCGCGATGCGGCTATGCTCGGTCGGCGGCATGCAATCAACGAGGCGAGGCTGACATGGTCAAAGGTTCCGATTTGCTGGTCGCAGCGCTCGAGAATGAGGGCGTGGAGCGGGTGTTCGGCGTGCCCGGCGAGGAGAATCTCGACGTCGTCGAGAGCCTGCGCAAATCCTCGATCAAGCTGATCGTGACCCGCCACGAACAGGCGGCTGCCTTCATGGCGGCGACCTATGGCCGGCTGACCGGAAAGCCCGGCGTCTGCATCACGACGCTCGGTCCCGGCGCGCTCAATCTCACCACCGGCGCCGCCTATGCGCTGCTCGGCGCAATGCCGATGGTGATGCTGACGGGGCAGAAGGGTATTTTGAGCAGCCGGCAGGCCAAGTTCCAGATTGTCGACATCGTCAACACCTTCCGGCCCCTGACCAAGCTGTCGCTGCAGATCGTCTCTGGCGCGACCATTCCGACGCTGGTCCGCGACGCCTTCCGGATCGCGACGCAGGAGCGGCCGGGCCCCGTGCTGCTCGAGCTGCCGGAGGACATCGCGGGCGATGAGACCGCACCGGTCGAAATGATACCGCCGCATCCGATCGAGATCCCGATCGCGCATGCCGCCGCGCTCGACCGTGCCGCCGACATGATCCTGAAGGCGCAGCGGCCGCTGATCATGCTTGGTGCGGCGGCATCGCGCCCGCGCGCAACCGCCGGAATCGGCGACTTCGTGCGGCGCACGAAAATTCCGTTCTTCACCACCCAGATGGGCAAGGGCACGGTGTCCGGCGGCACCAACCAGTATATGGGGACCGCCGCGCTGAGCGAGCGCGACTATGTGCATGAGGCGATCGACCGCGCCGACCTGATCATTGCGATCGGCCACGACACGATCGAGAAGCCGCCCTTCATCATGGGTCCGAAGGGACCGCAGGTGATCCATGTCAGCTACACGCCGGCGAATGTCGAGCAGGTCTATTTCCCGCAAGTCGAGGTGATCGGCGATGTCGGGCCGAGCCTCGAACTGCTGGCCGATCGGGTCGCGGGCAAGCTGCCGCATGCCAGCGCGCTGCTCAGCCTGCGCGAAGGCATTCTGGCCAAGATCACCGATCGCGCCACCGAGGGCCGCTGGCCGCCGACGCCGCAGCGCATCGTGCACGACGTGCGGCAGGTCATCCCGGAGGACGGCATCGTCGCGCTCGACAACGGCATGTACAAGATCTGGTTCGCACGCAATTACCGTACGCTGCTCGCGAACTCGTTGCTGCTCGACAACGCGCTTGCGACCATGGGCGCGGGCCTGCCGTCGGCGATGATGGCGGCGATGCTCTATCCGAAGAACCGCGTGCTCGCAGTGTGCGGCGACGGCGGCTTCATGATGAACTCGCAGGAGATGGAGACCGCGGTTCGCCTCAAGCTCAATCTGGTGATCCTGATCCTGGAAGATTCCGCCTACGGCATGATCCGCTGGAAGCAGGCGGTCGACAATTTCCCCGATTTCGGCCTCACCTTCGGCAATCCGGATTTCGTCAAATACGCCGAGAGCTACGGTGCCAAGGGTTCGCGGATCGAGAGCACGGAGGCGATCGTCCCGACCCTGGAACGCGCCTTCTCCGGTGGCGGCGTGCACCTCGTCGTGGTGCCGGTCGATTATACCGAGAACAAGCGGGTGCTGGTCGACGAATTGCGCGAGAAGGTGCAGCAGATCGATGTCGAATAGCGGATTGCCTCAGCGGGTAAAGGGAACGAAAAGCCCTCGGCTTGATTGAACGTAAGCCGCCATGGTAGCACGCCGGGCGATCAAGCCTTGGCATCACTCGTTGTGCTGATGGTCGGCGATACCAGATCTGAGAGGTCACGTGACTGCACCAAATCCTGCCGCCGGCAAACCCATCGATCCCTCAGCGCTCGCCAATGTGCCGCGGCTGGTCACGGCCTATTTTGCAGGCAAGCCCGATGCCGGCGATCCCACCCAGCGGGTCGCCTTCGGCACCTCGGGCCATCGCGGCTCGTCGCTGAGGAATTGCTTCAACGAGGACCACATCCTCGCCACCACGCAGGCGATTTGCGATTACCGCCGCGAGAAGGGGCTCACCGGGCCGCTGTTCATCGGCATCGATACCCATGCGCTGGCCGAGCCGGCGCTGGCGAGCGCGGTGGAAGTGTTCGCGGCCAATAGCGTCGAGATCATGATCGACGCGCAGGGCGGCTACACCCCGACGCCTGTCATCTCGCACGCGATCCTGAGCTACAACAGGGGACGCAGCACGGGGCTTGCGGACGGCGTCGTCATCACGCCGTCACACAATCCGCCGGAGGACGGCGGCTATAAATATAATCCGCCGCATGGCGGCCCGGCCGACACCGATGTCACCGCCGTGGTCGAAAAGAATGCCAACCGCTACATCGAGGCGGGCCTCAAGGGCGTCGCGCGGATGCCGTATGATCGCGCGCGCAAGGCCGCGACCACGCATCTGCATGACTACATCACACCCTACGTCGCCGATCTCGGCAACACCGTCGATCTGGCGCTGATCAAGTCCGCCGGCGTCAAGATCGGCATCGATCCGCTCGGCGGCGCCGCGGTGCATTACTGGCAGCCGATCATCGCGCGCTACGGCATCAATGCGTCAGTCATCAACCAGGCGGTCGATCCGACTTTCCGCTTCATGACCGCGGATTGGGACGGCAAGATCCGGATGGATTGCTCGTCGCCTTATGCGATGGCGAGCCTGATCGGGATGCGCGACCGGTTCGACGTCGCCTTCGCCAACGATACCGATGCCGATCGTCATGGTATCGTGACGCGCTCGAACGGGCTGATGAACCCGAACCATTTCCTGGCCACCGCGATCGCCTATCTGTTCGCGCACCGACCGCAGTGGAGCAGGGATGCCGCGATCGGCAAGACCATCGTGTCGAGCTCGATCATCGATCGCGTGGCCAAGAAGCTGAACCGCAAGCTGGTCGAGACGCCGGTCGGCTTCAAATGGTTTGTCGAGGGACTCGGCAGCGGCGGCTTCGGCTTTGCCGGCGAGGAGAGCGCCGGCGCGTCGTTCCTCAAGCGCGACGGCACGGTGTGGACCACCGACAAGGACGGCATCATTCTCGGCCTGCTGGCGGCGGAGATCATCGCCAGGACCGGCCGCGATCCGAGCGAATTGTTCAAGGAGCTGACCGCCGAGCTCGGTGTGCCCTACTACGAGCGCATCGACGTCGCGGCGACGCCGAAGCAGAAGAATGCGTTGAAGGCGCTCGGGCCGGAGCAGCTCAACATGACGGAGCTCGGCGGCGATGCCGTGCGCGCAGTCAGGACCAAGGCACCGGGCAACGATCAGCCGTTCGGCGGCATCAAGGTCGAGAGCGAGGCGGGCTGGTTCGCCGCGCGTCCCTCCGGCACCGAGGATGTCTACAAGATCTATGCCGAAAGTTTCCGCGGGCCGGATCATCTGAAGCAGATCCAGGGCGACGCGCAGGCCGCGATTGCCAAGGTATTCTGAGGCGCGAGGCGGGGCGGAAGTCATGCGCGTCTTGTTGACCGGCTCCTCCGGCTGGCTCGGCTGCTTCCTTGCGCCGCGGCTTCGACAGGCCGGCCATGCCGTGACCGGCCTCGACGTCGTCGCGGGCACGGCGACAGATGTCGTCGGCTCGGTGGCCGAGCGATCGGTGGTTGACCGCATCTTCGCCGATCGCGGCATCGAAGCCGTGATCCATGGCGGCGCGCTGCACAAGCCCGATATCGCGCGGTTCGCGCCGCAGGCCTTTGTCGACGTCAACGTGTCAGGCACGCTCAATTTGCTGCAGGCGGCCGCGGCCGCCGGCCACAAGCAGTTCGTCTTCACCTCGACCACCTCGCTGATGATCTCGCAGACGATCCGCGACGAGGAGGGCCACGCCGCGGTTTGGCTCGACGAGACGACGGGACCGCTCGAGCCGCGCAACATCTATGGGGTGACAAAACTCGCCGCCGAAGGGCTCTGTCGGCTCTACAGCCGCGAGCACGGGCTGAACTGCGCGGTGCTGCGCACCAGCCGCTTCTTCCCCGAGGACGACGACACGATCGTTGACATTCATGGCGAGAACCTGAAGGCGACCGAGCTGCTGTACCGCCGCCTCACGGTCGAGGATGCCGCCGATGCCCATGTCGTGGCGCTGGAGAAGATCAGGGGATTCGAGGTCTTCGTGATCAGCGCGCCGACGCCGTTTGCGCGCAGCGATGTCGCTGACCTGAAGACCGACGCCGCCGGCGTGATCGCGCGCTATTTCCCCGATGCTCCGGCGCTGCTTGCAAAGCGCGGCTGGCAGCTGCCGAAATCGATCGGCCGGATCTACGATGCCGGCAAGGCCGAACGCCTGCTCGGTTTCCGCGCGGTCACCGACTTTGCAGCCGTGCTCGGCGCCTTGCGCAGCGGCGAACCGCTTCCCTTTGCGCACGATCCCGATTATGTCTCGCCGTCAACGAGGCTCGCAAATGGCTGATTTCCACGGCGTCTTTCCGTATCTGGTGTCCCCGGTCGATCCCGCCGGCCATGTCCGGACCGAGGTACTGGGCCGGCTCTGCGACGATCTGATCGAGGCCGGCGTCCACGGGCTGACGCCGCTCGGCTCGACCGGCGAATTCGCCTATCTCAACAATGCGCAGCGCATGCAGGTGGTGGCGACCACGATCGAGGCCGCGCAGGGCCGCGTGCCTGTCGTGGCCGGCGTCGCCTCGACCTCGACGGCCGACGCCGTGGCGCAGGCCAAGGCCTATCAGAAGCGGGGCGCTGCCGGCATTCTCGCGATCCTGGAGGCGTATTTCCCGCTCAGTGATGCGCAGGTGGAATCCTATTTCCGTGCCATCGCCGATGCGGTCGACATTCCCGTGGTGATCTATACCAACCCGAATTTCCAGCGCTCCGACCTGACGCTCGACGTCATCGCGCGCCTCGCCGAGCATCCGCGGATCGGCTACATCAAGGATGCCTCGACCAACACAGGCCGGCTGCTGTCGATCATGAATCGCTGCGGCGACAGCCTGAAGGTGTTTTCGGCCTCCGCCCATATCCCGGCCGCTGTCATGCTGATCGGCGGCCATGGCTGGATGGCAGGACCTGCCTGCATCATCCCGCGGCAGAGCGTCGAGCTCTACGATCTCTGCCGTCGCACCCGCTGGGATGAGGCGATGGCCCTGCAGCGCAAGCTGTGGCGCATCAACGAGGCGTTCGCCCGCTTCAACCTCGCCGCCTGCATCAAGGCCGGGCTTTCGATCCAGGGCTACGATGTCGGCGACCCCGTGCCGCCGCAGGCGCCGCTCACGGCCGAGCAGCGCAAGGTGGTCGAGGCCGCGTTGCGGGATCTGGCCTGAGCGCGCCGCCGGCCGCGCGGCAAAATGCCGGGGTAGTCCGCCTTGGCCGCGCCGGAAACCTCTGGTGATCCCCGGCGTTTGTTGCTTGGAGCACACCCATGAACCGGCGCACCGCCGTTATCGTCGCCGTCATCGCGGCCATTCTGTTGATCGTCGCGGCCGGCAATATACGTCAGGCGCGGTGGAGCGGCTCGCCCGCCCGGGCGGTCGCGGAGCGCGGCGCGCTGTCGGAGGCCGAAAGGGCCAATGTCGAGATCTTCGAGAAGGTCTCGCCATCGGTCGTGCAGGTGGTGACGCAAACCGCCGCCAATCCGCTGAGCGAGGACCAGGAGAGCGGCTCGGCGTCCGGCACCGGCATTGTCTGGGACAATGACGGCCACGTCGTCACCAACAACCACGTGGTGCAGAACGCAAGCCAGGTCGCGATCCGCTTTGCTTCCGGCGAAGCGGTGCGTGCCGAGATCGTCGGCACGGCGCCGAACTACGATCTGGCGGTGCTGCGGATCCGCAGCGCGCGCAAGCTGCCGCCGCCATTGGCGCTCGGCAGCTCGGCCGATCTCAGGGTCGGCCAGTTCGCCTATGCGATCGGCAACCCGTTCGGGCTCGACCAGTCGATGTCGAGCGGCATCATCAGCGCGCTGAAGCGCAGGCTGCCGACCTCCAGCGGGCGCGAAATCTCCAACGTGATCCAGACCGACACCGCGATCAATCCCGGCAATTCCGGCGGCCCATTGCTGGATTCCGCCGGCCGCCTGATCGGCGTGACCACCGCGATCCTGTCGCCGTCGGGGTCGAATGCCGGCATCGGCTTTGCGATCCCGGTCGATATCGTCAATCGCGTGGTGCCCGAACTGATCCGCAATGGCCGCGTGCCGACGCCGGGGATCGGCATCGTGACCGCGAACGAGGCGGTCGCCACGCGTATCGGCGCCGAGGGATTGATCATCGTGCGCACCACCCAGGGCTCACCCGCCGAGCGCGCCGGCCTCCGCGGCGTCGATATGTCGACCGGCGAGCTTGGCGATGTCATTACCGCCGTCGACGGCAAGCCGGTCCACCGGCTCTCCGACCTGGCCGATCAGCTCGAGCAGATCGGGGTCGGCAAGAAGGTGCGCCTCACCGTGAATCGCGACGGTTCGGCGCGCGATGTCGAGGTCGCCATCGTCGATATCGGCCGGACGCAATGATCTAGGCATTGACCCAGCCAAGTGCCATCGGACGGGCTCGCGCACGGCGCAGGCCGGGCGTCCGCGGGCGCGGTTGTCAGGCCGCCAAAATCCGCTAAAACCCCCGCCAAATTCTTGGAAGTCTTCTTGGAAGTCGAAGGATACAATGATGAACATTCTTCCCGGCAGTATGCGTTTTGGTGCGGGCCAGCCAGTCAAGCGTCTGGAAGACCAGCGGCTGGTCACCGGGAAGGGGCATTTCATCGACGACAAGCCGCAGGATGGCGCGCTCTGGCTGCACGTGCTGCGCTCGCCGCATGCCCACGCCAACATCAAGTCGATCGATGCCAAAGCGGCGCTCGAGATGCCCGGCGTCAAGGCGGTCTATACCGGCGCCGACCTCGTCAAGGACGATATCGGCACGCTGCCGACGCTGGCGATCTTCAAGCGGCCCGACGGCTCGCCGATGACCGTGCCGCCGCGGCGCCTGCTGGCGCATGAGGTGGTGCGTTACGCGGGCGAGGGCGTCGCGGCCGTGGTCGCGACCTCGCGCGTGCTGGCACAGACCGCGGCGGAGGCGATCGAGATCGATTACGAGGTGCTGCCCTCGGTGGTCGATCCGGTCGAGGCGATCAAGCCCGGTGCGCCGGCGGTGTGGCCGGAAGCACCCGACAACATCGTCGCCGCGATGAGCTATGGCGACGCCGCCAAGGTCGAGGAAGCCTTTGCCGGCGCCGCGCACAAGGTGTCGCTCGATCTCGTGAGCCAGCGCCTGGTGCCGTCGGCGATGGAGCCGCGCTCGACCATTGCCGAGATCGAGAAGAAGACCGGCCGGCTCATCCTCCATGTGCAGTCTCAGACCCCGGGCTCGACCCGCGATCTCCTGGCGGAATCGATCCTGAAGCGGCCAAAGGACAGCGTGCGCGTGCTGGTCGGCGACATCGGCGGCGGCTTCGGCCAGAAGACCAGCCTCTACCCGGAAGACGGCATCGTCGCCTATGCCGCGACCAAGCTGAACGAGAAGATCCGCTGGCGCGGCGACCGCACCGACGAGTTCGTCGGCGGCACCCACGGCCGCGACCTGACCTCGACCGGCGAGTTTGCACTCGACGCCAAGGGCCGCGTGCTGGCTTATCGCGTGCGCTCGATCGGCGGCACCGGCGCCTATTCGTCGGGCACCGCCAACATCATCCCGCTGGTGCTCGGCCCGTTCGTGCAGACCGGCGTCTACGACCTGCCCCTGGTGCATTTCGAGGTGAAGTCGGTGATGACCCACACCGCGCCGGTCGGCGCCTATCGCGGCGCCGGCAGGCCCGAGGCCGTGTTCATTGTCGAGCGGCTGTTCGATGCTGCGGCGCGCCAGATCGGCATGGACCCGCGTACCATCCGCAAGGTCAACTACATCAAGCCGGCGCAGCTGCCCTACACCAATGCGGTAGGCCAGGTGTATGACTCCGGCGCCTTCGCGCACATGCTCGAGCGCGCGTCCGATCTCTCCGACTGGAATGGCTTTGCCGCACGCAAGA
Source organism: Bradyrhizobium mercantei (assembly GCF_001982635.1). GTDB lineage: Bacteria > Pseudomonadota > Alphaproteobacteria > Rhizobiales > Xanthobacteraceae > Bradyrhizobium > Bradyrhizobium mercantei. The sequence goes on from NZ_MKFI01000011.1 coordinate 188,456, forward strand.
AGGCGGCCAAGAAGAAGGGCCTGCTCTACGGCCGCGGCCTGACGAGCTATATCGAGTGGACCGGCGGCCGCGCCCACACCGAGAATGTCTCGCTGCATGCGACCGCCGAAGGTCGCGTCGTCCTGCATTCCGGAACCATGGCGATGGGGCAGGGCCTCGCCACCACCTACACCCAGATGATATCAGACACGCTCGGCATCGGCATGGACAAGATCGACGTCATCCAGGGCGACACGGATTTGGCCACCGGTTTCGGCAGCGTCGGCTCGCGCTCGCTGTTCGTCGGCGGCACCGCGGTTGCGGTCTCCGGCAACGACATGATCAACAAGGCGCGCGACAAGGCCTCCAACCTGCTCGAAGCCTCCGTCGAGGATATCGAGTATCGTGACGGCTTCCTTACCGTGGTCGGCACCGACAAGCGCATCAGCCTGTTCGAGATCGCGGCCAAGGAAAAAGGCGCAAAACTCTCGGTCGAGAGCGAGGGTAATGTCGATGGGCCGAGCTGGCCGAACGGCACCCATATCTGCGAGGTCGAGATCGATCCCGAGACCGGCGTCACGCGCGTGGTGCGCTACACCACGGTCGACGACGTCGGTGTCGCGGTCAATCCGATGCTGGTGACGGGACAGGTGCATGGCGGTGTTGTCCAGGGCATCGGCCAGGCGCTGTACGAGAGCGTGGCCTACAGCGAGGAAGGCCAGCTCTTGACCGCGAGCTATCAGGATTATTGCATCCCGCGCGCCTCGGACATTCCGCCGATCACGGTGACGCTCGATCCCTCCGCGCCCTGCAAGACCAATCCGCTGGGTGCCAAGGGCTGCGGCGAGTCCGGCGCGATCGGCGGCCCGCCCTGCATCACCAACGGCGTGATGGATGCGCTGAGCGAGGTCGGCATCACCCAGCTGAATACGCCACTGACGCCGGTGAAGATCTGGCAGGCGATAAGGGACGCGAAGGCGGGGGCTTAAGCGCGCGAGTGTCAACACCCTCCCCTGGAGGGGTCGAGACGAGCGAAGCTCGCTCTTGGGTCGACGCGACTGAAAGGAGCGGCGGGGTGGGGTGAAGGTCTATCCTCGCGAACAGTGCCCGAGTTGAGATTTCACCCCACCCCGTCACGCATCTAGCGATGCGTGCCGACCCTCCCCCTCGAGGGGAGGGTAAGGCCGAGGGTTACAACCCCAGCACCATCTTCGCGATGATGTCGCGCTGGATCTCCGACGATCCGCCGAAGATCGTGTACGCCCGCCCGTTGAGATATTCCGGCACCACCGGCAGCAGTTCTTCCGGGATCGCCGGCTCGTGGTTGAGCCGGTAGAACGGCCGCGCCGGCTCGACGGCTAAGCCATCCTGGCCGATCACGTCGACGCCGAGCCGCGTCACCGCCTGGCGGATCTCGCTGACGCGGAGCTTGATCAGCGACGACACCGCGCCGGGATTCTGCCCGGTCTGCAGCGCCGACAGGACCCTGAGCTCGGTCATCTCGAGCGCATCGATATCGACCTCGACCTCCGACATGCGGATCGCGATGTCGGGGTCCTCGATGGCGCGGCCGGTGACCTCGGAGCCTGCAAGATCGGTGATCGTCTTGAGCGCCTCGCGCAGTTTTGCGGATGCGATGCCGGAGCCGCGCTCGAACTCGAGCAGATACTTGCCGTAGGTCCAGCCCTTGCCTTCCTCGCCGACGCGATTGGCGACGGGTACGCGGACGTCGTCGAAGAACACCTGATTGACTTCATGATCGCCACCAATCGTCAGAATTGGCCTTGTCGTGATGCCCGGCGTCTTCATGTCGATGAGAATAAAACTGATGCCGTCCTGCTGCCGCTCGCCGTCGCTGGTGCGCACCAGCGCGAACATGCGGTTGGCGTGATGCGCATGCGTGGTCCAGATCTTGGTGCCGTTGATGATGTAATCGTCGCCGTCGCGTACCGCGCGCGTCTTCAGCGACGACAAATCGGAGCCGGAGCCCGGCTCGGAATAGCCCTGGCACCAGTAATCCTCGCCGGACAGAATCCGCGGCAGATAGAAATTCTTCTGCTCGGGCGAACCGAAGCCGATGATGACGGGGCCAACCATCTTGACGCCCATCACATTGACATTGGGCACGCCGGCGCGGGCGCATTCGGCCTCGAAGATCCAGCGCTGCGCCGGCGTCCAGTCCGGCCCGCCATGTTCGACCGGCCAGCCCGGCGCGCCCCAGCCCTTCCGGTGTAGCGCGCGCTGCCAGGCCATGCCGATATCGGGATCGGAGAACACCGACGGCGTCAGCGCGGTGGCGCGCTTCATCTCCGGCGTCAGGCTCTCGGCGATATAGTCGCGGACTTCCTGTTCGAAGGCGCGTTCCTCGGCACTGAAGGTGAGATCCATGTGCGCTCTCCGTTATGCGTGGACGCGGCCGCTGAGCGCGGCGTGGCGGCGATAATGATGGGCGCTGCCGCCGAACAGCGTGTCGAAGGCGAGCAGCCGCTTGAAATAGGCGCCGATGTCGAGCTCCTCGGTGACGCCCATGGCGCCGTGCAGCTGAACCGCCTGCTCGGCGACGAAGCGCGCGCATTTGCCGATCTTCGCCTTGGCGCCGGACGCGGCACGGCCGCGCGCCACCGGCTCGGCATTGGCCATCAGCGCGGCGCGTAGCGCCATCGAGCGCGCCTCGTCGACCTGCATCGCGACGTCGGCGAGGCGATGGCGGATCACCTGGTTGGCCGACAGCGGCCGGCCGAATTGTTTCCGAATTTTGGTGTATTCGAGCGTGGTGTCGAGCAGCGTCTGCATGATGCCGACCGCCTCCGCGCCAAGCGCGGCCATCGCACGATCGACCACGGTTTCGATCGCGGGCAGCGCGTCGCTGCCGTCGCCGAGCAACGCATTGGCAGGCAATTGCACATCCCTAAGATCGAGATTGCAGCCGCGCCCGCCGCCGAGCCGCGCAAAGTCGCGCAGAGTGACGCCGGGCGTTCCCGCCGGCACCAGGAACAAGGCAAGCTTGCCGGATGCGCCATTGGCGTTGGCGACGCGGGCCGAGACGATGATCTGATCGGCCGCCGCGCCGTCGAGCACGGCGATCTTGCTGCCGTTCAGCCGCCAGCCGTCGGTGGTTTTCGCTGCTGTCGTGTCGACATGAGTGAGGTCGAAGCGCGCGGCACGCTCCGAATGCGCGAAAGCGAGCGTGAGCCCACCCTCGGCGATCCTGGGCAGGATCGCCTGCTTCTGCGCCTCCGTGCCGCGTTCGGCGATCAGCGCGGCGCCGATTACCACCGTGGAGAGGAACGGCTCCGACACGAGGCCACGGCCGAACGCTTCCATCAACAGTCCGATCTCGATCGCGCCGCCGCCGAGCCCGCCATGGGCTTCGCTGATCGGCAGCGCCAGCCAGCCGAGCTCGGCGAACTGTTTCCAGATCGCGGGCGAATAGCCCAGCGGATCGTTCGCAGCTTTCTTGCGATGATCTGATGTGAAGGTTTCCGCCACGAAGCGGTCGGCACTTTCGCGCAGCAGGCGCTGCTCGTCGCTCAGGGTGAGGTCCATCTGGCTTTCTACACGTTGGCGGTTTTCTTGACGGAGGGATGCAGACCGGCGGGATCCACCACCATTCCGAATTCCTGGAGATTGTGGGCGTGGCAAAGCTGATGCAACGCGAAGGCCTGATCGATCGCCGCAGGCTGCCCCATGATGTCGATCGAGCGGTTCACCGCCTCTTTGGACAGCTTCAGTGCAAAGGCGGGCTTGGCGGCGATCCGCCGCGCCAGCGCCAGTGTGAAGGAGGAGAGGTCGCCGCGCGGCACCACGTGATTGACCATGCCGAGACGATGCGCCTCGTCGGCGTTCCAGACGTCGGCGGTGAACAGCATCTCCTTGGCCTTGCGCGCGCCGAGCTCCCAGGGATGCACGAACCACTCGACGCCGCAGACCCCCATCGTCACGACGGGGTCACAGAACTCGGCGTCGTGACTGGCGACAATCAGATCGCACGCCCACGCCAGCATCAGCCCGCCGGCGATACACTTGCCGTGCACCTCGGCGATCGTCGGTTTTGCCAAATTGCGCCAGCGCCGTGTGATCTGCAGGTAGATCTCCTGCTCGCGCGCGAAGCGGCCGTGCGCATTGGGCTCGGCGAAGCCGCCCCAATTTCCGACTGGCGGGAAATCGACACCGGCTTCGTTCTTGCCGGCCGGCCGCAGATCGTGACCGGCCGAGAAATGCGGGCCGTTGCCGGCGAGGATGATGACCTTGATTACGTCGTCCTGCACCGCCCGGTCGAAGGCAGCGTTGAGGTCGTAGGTCATCTGCAGGTTTTGGGCGTTGCGCGCCTCGGGGCGGTTCATCACGATCCGCGCGATCGCAGGATCGGGCCGCTCGACAACAATCGTCTCGAATTGTTCAGACGCCAATGGATCCTCCCTGGATCAATTTTTCCGCCATGATGAACGGCGCGGGGAGGGATAGGCAAGCGCGATCATCCGCAAAACAGCCCGCGAAATCCGCCGCACGGGATTATCAGGCGAAAATCTGTTACCGTGTCCGAGAATCCACCGGGAGGACCATCTTCATGCGCAAGCTTTGGACCGTGCTGGCAGCGCTGGCGACCTTGAGCCTGACCAACTGCGGCTACAACGCGATCCAGACCAATGACGAGCAGGTCAAGTCGAGCTGGTCGGAGGTGGTGAACCAGTACCAGCGGCGCGCCGATCTGGTGCCGAACCTGGTCAACTCGGTGAAGGGCTTTGCGCAGCAGGAGAAGGACGTGCTGCTCGGCGTCACCAACGCGCGCGCCAAGGTCGGCAGCATCCAGGCGACACCCGAGGTGCTCAACGATCCCGCCGCGTTCCAGAAGTTCACGCAGGCGCAGGGTGAATTGACCAGTGCGCTGTCGCGGCTCTTGGTCGTCACCGAAAATTATCCGCAGCTGAAATCGGATGCGCTGTTCCGCGATCTGATGGCGCAGCTCGAAGGCACCGAGAACCGCATCACGGTGGCGCGCAACCGCTACATCAAGGCAGTGCAGGAGTATAACGTCGGCATCCGCACCTTCCCGAACAATCTGACCGCGATGGTGTTCGGCTACAAGGACAAGCCGAACTTCTCGGTCGAGAACGAGAAGGAGATTTCGACCGCGCCGAAGGTCGATTTCAATCCGGCCCCGGCCCCGTCGCCCGCGCCGTCGAAATAGCGCCGGCAGGCGCTCGTCGCGATGACCGCCATACGCGTCATCCTGCTCGCCTTCCTGCTGGGCCTCGTGTGCCCGGCATGGGCCGAGGTCGCGGTGCCTCAGCTCACCGGCCGCGTCGTCGATCAGACCGGGACGCTGTCATCAGGCGATGTCGCGTCGCTGAACGACAGGCTGAAGGATCTGGAGAGGCGCAAGGGCAGCCAGATCGCGGTCCTGATCGTGCCGACCACCGGCGAGGAGACCATCGAGCAGTTCTCGATCCGCGTCGCCGAAGCCTGGAAGATCGGGCGCAAGAAGGTCGACGACGGCGCGCTGTTCGTCGTCGCCAAGAATGACCGGCATTTGCGCATCGAGGTCGGCTACGGCCTCGAAGGCGTGCTCAGCGACGTCGTCACTCACCGCATCATCGACGAAGACATCACGCCGAAATTCAAGGCCGGCGATTTCGCCGGCGGCATCTCGGCCGGCGTCGACCGGATGATCCGCCTAGTCAATGGCGAGCAATTGCCGGCGCCGGAGCCCGAGCATTGGCAGGCGCCCAATCTTGTCGATTTCGCCAATCCGGTCGTGATCTTTGGCGTCATCATCGTGGCGGGCTTCCTGCGCGGCCTGCTGGGGCGGTTGCTGGGCTCGGTCGCGACCGGCGGCATCGTCGGCGTCTTCACCTGGATGCTGGCCGGCTCGCTCGCCACCGCGCTGGTGGTCGGCCTGTTCGCCGGCGTTGCGGCGCTGATTTTTGGCGGATTGAATTTCGGCGGACCGGCGGCAGGCTCGGGACCGTACCGGCGCGGCGGCGGTTATTCCGGCGGCTGGTCCGGCGGCGGCGGGGGCTGGAGCAGCGGTTCGAGCTCGAGCGACAGCGGCGGCTTCAGCGGCGGAGGCGGTAGCTTCGGCGGCGGCGGCGCCTCGGGGAGCTGGTAGGCATATGAGCATCAAGCGCATCGGCAAGCATCTGCTCGAGCATCGCTGGCGCGTGCGGCGCGCGTTTCCGCCGCGCGTGCTCGACGCGATCGAGCAGGCGATCAAGGCCGGCGAGGCCACCCATTCCGGCCAGATCCGCTTCGTCGTCGAGGGCGCGCTCGACGGCGTGCCGCTGTTCCGCAACCAGCCGGCGCGGGAGCGGGCGCTCGACGTGTTCTCGCATTTGCGGATCTGGGACACCCATCACAACAATGGCGTCCTGATCTATCTCCTGCTCGCCGACCGCGACGTCGAGATCGTGGCCGACCGCGGCATCGATGCGAAGGTCGGCCATGCCGGCTGGGAAGCGATCTGCCGCGCGATGGAGGTGGATTTCCGGGCAGGCCGGTTCGAGCAGGGCGTGATCAAGGGCATCGCGGCGGTCTCGCAGGAGCTGGCGAGGCATTTTCCGCATACGGAAGGCGGCCCGAACGAGCTGCCGGACAAGCCGGTGGTGATCTAGGACCCCACTATGTCATTGCGAGGAGCGATAGCGACGAAGCAATCCATTTCTCCGCAAGCAGTGATATGGATTGCTTCGCTTCGCTCGCAATGACGGCTCGCGAACTACGCCTTCACCGACGGCCGTTCGGCGACACGGTTGAACCAGGCAACGATGTTGGCGTTCGACTGGTCCAGCGGCTGGCCGACCTGGTTGCCGAAATCGATCCAGCAGTAGAGCAGCATGTCGGCGAGGGTGAAGCGTTCGCCGCAGATGTACTTGCGGCCATCGGCCATCTGGCTATCAAGCCATTTGATGCGGTTGGCGGCGATCATCTTCAGCCCCGGCGAGGCCTCGGGCGCCACCGGGATCCGCTTCTCGAAGAATTTCAGCGCCTCGCCGAAGCGGTAGCCGTTGGCGAGCGGCTCGGCGATGTTGAGGTCGACGCGGCGTGTCCACATCCGGCATTCCGCGCGCTCTTCGGGCGTGGCGCCGATCATCGCGGGCGAGGGGTGCTTCTCCTCGAGATATTCGCAGATCGCGGTGATCTCGGAGAGATAGTTGCCGCAGTCGAGCTCGAGCGCCGGCATCTGGCCGTGCGGATTGCGCTTCAGATGCGCCTCCTCGCGGTTCTCGCCCTTGCGCAGGTCGACGGCCTCTTTGGGGATCTCGATGCCCTTCTCCGCCATGAACATGCGGACGATGCGCGGATTGGGTCCGATCGAGTCGTAGAGTTTCATGGTCCTCGCTCCCTGTTCTTCAGTGTTGTTGCTGTCGTTGAACAGGGCACAAGCGGATTTGTCAAATCCGGCGCGTTTCGCGACCCATTGGCTCGCAATGACGAAGGAAAGCAACGCTAGTCGTCGAGCTTGTTGAGGTCGCGCACCGACTGCATGATCGGCTCGAAATTCGATCGCGCATCGAGCGCGTCGAACAGCTGCGCGGTGTCCTCGAGCAGGGCATGCGAGCGCTGCAACGCGATCCGCACGTCGTCCTGCGGCGTGTCGGACAGCCGGCCGTGGCCCGACAGCAGGATCTTCGAATTGAGACCCTTCAGCCGTTCCAGCGACTGGATGTAGTCGGCAATCGAGCCGGAGCCGAACACCCCGCCCATCACGCCGCCGGGCATCAGCGTGTCGGCCGCGAACAGCAGGCCCTTGTCCTGATCGAACAGCGTGATGCAGGCCGACGTATGGCCCGGCGTGTACATCACGTTGAGGCGGAAATTGCCGAGATCGATCAGATTGCCTTCCTCGAGCCAGATGTCGATGTCGATCGGCACGTTCGGCTCGTTGAACATCTTGCGCAGCATCGAGAAGTCGTCGCGCAGCATGATCTTGTTGGCGGCGAGCCGATGCGCGGCGATATAGGCCGAGCCGTGGAAATGATAGGCCGCGCCGATGTGATCGAGATGCTCGTGGCTCAGCACCACCATGTCGATCATCTCGGGCGTCACCCCGAGATGACCGAGACAGGCGAGGAGCGACGGATAATTGGTCGACAGCCCGACGTCGATCATGATGGTCCGCTTGCTGCCGCGCACCAGATAGGCGTTGGCCGCGCGGTTCTTGAAGCGGATCTGGTAGACGTCGTCGGCGGCCTGGATCAGCGTCGCGACCTCGGCGTCGAACAGCGTCTTGAACGGGCTTGGCTTGCGGTCGCTCATGGTGCGCCTGTTCGGTAAGTGACGGCGTTGGAGGCGCGCAGGCGTTTCGAGAGCGCGTCCATCACCATGAGCGCGAAGGCCGGCTGCTGGCTGACGAGATAGACGAAACGGGCGTGATTGATCCGCATCACCCTCGTTGCGGGGGCGGAGGCGATGGCGGTCGCCGAACGCGCCGAGCCGTCGATCACGGCCATCTCGCCGAAGAACTCGCCCTTGCCGAGGCTGACGATGACCGTCTTGTTTCCGCCATCGATCTTGGCGATGTCGACCTTGCCGTCGAGCACGACGAACAACTCGCGGCCGGTCGAGCCTTCCTCAAAAATGACGTCATCGACACCAAATTCCTTGATGCATTTCTCGATGGTCATGGCGCTCTCCTGCCTTCTGGCTGGAAGATGGCGGTATGTTAATCGGGAAAGCGTCGCGCGCAAACGGAGCTGACGCAGATTGCCGCAGCGCCGCATCGCCCAAATCCGGCCCGGAAAACTCCCTAAAATTTAGGTAATGGCGGGGCCGGGTAACCATTTCGCAAGCAATAAAAGTTACCGAATTGTCAACCCAGTGTGGAGACTTTGAACGTGAGTGAGCAGCAGAGCGAGCCGGTCAGCGGTCAAACCGGCGCCCAAACGGCGGCGAAGAGCGAGCCCGTGATGGCCGTGACCGGTGTCGAGGCTCCCCGGCTCGCGCCCGAGCAGGAAGAGACGTCCCCAAAGGCCGACGCGCCAAGGATGGACGCGCCAAGAATTGACGCATCGAGGATGGACGCGCCGAAGGTTGAAGCCCCCAAGGTTGAGCCGTCCCGGCTCGATCCTGTGATCGAGGCCAAGATCGACGCGAAGATTGACGGCAAGATCGACCCGACCAACATGGAAGTGCCTGAGGTCGAGACCGGCAAGCGTGAAGAGCCGCGTTTCCCGGGCAAGCTGATGATCATGGCGCCCGGTGAGCGCACCTGGGACCATGAGGCGACCGCCTCCAAGCCGGGCGCCGAGCAGGCCGCCAAGGCCGCAGCCAAGCCGGCCGGCACGCGCCGGTTTGGGGCAATGGCCGCGGTGATTGCGCTGGCGACCGTGGCGGGAGCCATCGGCGGCGCGCTCGCGACCGCAGGGCTTGGCCATCTCGCCGCCCCCGCCGCTGCTTCCGTCAGGGATGTGGCTGCCAAGGACGCGGCTGCGAAGGAGGCGGCCGACGCCGCGCTCGCCCGGATCGAATCCGAGATCGCCGCGCTGAAGGCCAGCGTCGAGCAGACCGCCAAGACCGGCCAGGCCCAGTTCAGCAAGGCCAGTGACCGGATCGAGAAGGTCGAGAAGGCGCAGGCCGAGCCGTTGGCCAGGCTCAACAAGCTCAGCGAGACGGTCGACAAGCTCCGTGCCCCGCAGACCACCGTCGCCGCTGCGACGCCGGCCCGCGAGGTCACCGGCTCGGTCACCCCGGCGACGGCCGCGGCAGCACCCGCGGCTCCCCGGCCCGAGGTCGGCCGCCTGCCTGTGGTCGACGGCTGGGCGCTGCGCGACGTCGGCAATGGCGGCGCCCTGATCGAGGGCCGCGGCGGCATCTACGAGGTTTATGCCGGCGATCCCATCCCCGGCCTCGGCCGCGTCGACGCCATCCGCAAGCAGGATGGCCGCTGGGTGGTGGTCACCAGCAAGGGCCTGATCGTTTCGCGCTAGAACTTCGGTTCTGACTGAAAGGCGACGATACCAAGGCGCTTCACCACGATGTGAAGCGCCTTTTTTCTTGAATAGGATTTGCCGCGCGGTGTTAGTGGGGGCATGAGCCGCGCGCTGAAATACCTCCTCGTGATGTCCGCTCTGCTCTGCGGCGCCGGGCCTGCGCGTGCCGCCGAGGATCGCGCGCTCGAGCGCGGCGCGGCAGTGATCGATCCGGCGACCCTGCGCGAGCTCGATCACGGCCGCTTTGGCCTCGGCCGGATGCTGGCGCCGGAACGCGCCGCCGACAGGCCGCTGTCCAACCGCGAGCTGTTCGCCCTTGCCGCGATGGTGCCGGTGCGCGAGGCGCTCGGCCGTGAATTCGATCGCTATATCGCCAAGCATCAAGCGAGCCTGCCGAACGAGAGCATCGGGGTCGGCGACGGCTTCGCGTTCCAGCTGTTCGATCGCGCGCTGTTCGAATCCCCGGATGTCCGCTTCGTGCTGGCAGGCATCGTCAACCGCATGGACCGCGCCTATGTGGCGCCGAAAGACTGTGGCGAGATCCGGTTGATCTACCGGCTGACCCGCACCGATGTGCCGCCGATCGGCGAGAACGCGGTGTCGCAGCGGCTGCCGATGACATTGAACCTCGTGCTGAAGGCGAAGGGCGACGGCAATGACGCATCGCTCGCCTGCCGTGAGATCGCGCGGCGCTGGCTCGCTGCCGGCAGTGCGCCGCCGACAATGGAGAAATTGTTCGGCAAGGACGGGCCGCTGGATTTGATCGATGCCCGCAATATCGATCGCATCGAGACCAATCTGCAGATCGCGCACGCGCCGAAATCCGCGGTGCGCGACTTCCGCACCGACTATCTCTTGAAAGTGTTCGACTATGACGGCGCCGCGAAGCGCTTCACTGAGGCGCCGCTGGAGAACCAGATTGATCGCGACCGCATTCTGGCGGACGAGGGACTGAAGCGCGACTTCAAGGCGTGGCTGCTGGATCCCGGGCATTTTGCCGAGCTCGATCGCGGTACCTTGCTGGTCCCGGATCGTTTCCTCGCAACCTCGGCGGTCGCGCCGACTCCGACCGGGTTTGACGTCAGCGACCTCGAGCCCGAGTTCGGCATGGTGCAGGGCGAGGTGACGTCCGGCGATGCGGTGTTCTCGGAGGGCGATGTCGTCGGTGCCTTGCAGAAGGCTGCGGCCGACGGAACGAAGCTCACGAACATCCAGTCGCTGGCCGGCTTCGAGCACCGCCTGAACGACGTCACCTGCGCCGGCTGCCACCAGACCCGCGGCATCGGCGGCTTCCATTTTCCCGGGGTCGACTGGATGGCGGCAAGGCCCTCGAACTCGACCGTGGTGCCGGCCTCGCCGCATTTCTTCGGCGACCAGCCGCGTCGCCGCGATATCCTGACAAGCTTCCGCGACGGCAGGGCGCCGGACTTTTCACGCGGCTTCTCCAACCGGCCGCAACTGCGCGGCAGCACCGAGCTTGCCGGCACCGAATATAGCGACGGCTGGGGCGCGCATTGCTACCTGCCGGGCGCCAAACCGGCCGAGACCGACCGCAGTTTCCGCGGCTGGAGCTGCGCCGAGGGGCTTGCCTGCCAGGTCGCCGGGAAGACCTCCCGCATGGGCATGTGCTTCGTGAAGGGGCGATAACGTTCTCGGGAACCGACGCGGCCGGGCGTCATTATTCGATGCTACACTACACGCTGCCCAGGACCTGACAGCTCTTGACCGGAGACCGGCCCGATGAGTGCTTCCGAGGACAACAAGCAGCGCAACCGCGAGATCGCGGCCAACGAGGCCGAGCGTCAGGCGGTGAGCGCCGTCCGCGTCAGCAGCTGGGCGATCGGGCTCACGGTCATCATCGGCATCATCGTGGTGGCCATCGTCTGGGCCTGGATGACGCGCTGAAGCGACGCTCGACGAAGTCGATCCGCTACGCCACCGCGCCAGACGCGCGCAGCTTCTGGATCGTGGCCTCGTCGTAGCCGGCCTGGCGCAGGATCTCGTCGGAATGCTCGCCGACCTCGGGTGGCTTACGCGGCTGCACCTTCTTTGCGCCGTCGATGAAGATCGGGCTGTTGACGGTCAGCATGGTGTCGTTCTCGAAGCGCACCAGCACCTCGTTCTCGATCATCTGCTTGTCGTTCGGGATGTCGTCGAGGATGCCGACGACGCCGAACACGAGGCCATTGCCGTCGAGGATCTTGCGCCATTCGGCGAGATCCTTGCCGGCGAACACCTCGTCGAAGATCTTGATCAGCTCGACCGAACGCGCATGGCGGTCAGGCTTTGTCGCGAAGCGCGGATCGGCGATCAGGTCCTCGCGGCCCATGCAGCGCGCCAGGGTCGGCCACTGCCGGTCTTCATTGAGCAGCGACAGGATCAGCCAGCGGCCGTCCTTGCACTTGTAGTGGTTGGTGACCGCGTTCAGCGCCTCTTCGCGCGGCTTGCGCTTCTTGAACTTGGCGCCGGCGAGCTTGGCCTGCGCCAGCACGCCGTTGGCCCAGACGCCGTTGGCCATCAGATTGGTCGAGACGTGCGAGCCCTTGCCGGTCTTCTCGCGCTGGAACAGCGCGGTGACGATGGCGCCGTAGAACGCCATCGCGCAGGGGTGGTCGCCCATGCCGGCGACCGAGCGGGCCGGCGTGGTGTCCTCGTCGGCACGCACCAGATCCATCAGGCCGGAGCGGGCCCAATACGCATTGGAGTCGAAGCCGGGCTTGTTGGCCTCTTCGCCCTTCTCGCCATAGCCGGTGAAGGAGGCGTAGATCAGCCGGTCGTTGAGATGGGCGAGATGATCGTGGGTGATGCCGAGCTTCTGGCGAACCTGCGGCGGCATGTTGGTGATGAAGACGTCGGCTTCAGCGACCAGCTTGTAGAGCACATCGCGCGCGTCGGGCTTGGTGAGGTCGAGCGCCAGGCTCTTCTTGTTGCGGGCCTCCAGCATCCACGCGAAATTGTGCTCGCTGGCGGGATAGCCGGGCAGATTGGGCAGATTGCGGTAGGGGTCGCCGGCACCGGGCGGCTCGATCTTGATGACGTCGGCGCCGAAATCGGACAGCACGGTGGCGGCTGCGGGCGCCGCGATGAAGCTCGCGCAGTCCAGGACCTTGAGCCCGTCAAAAATGCCTTTTTCCATCGTGCCGTCGCTCCCGTGGCGCTTGTTGGTGTTTTTCCGGTAGCTGGAATTATCGCAAGCGATGATCCCGATCGGATCGCCATTTGACCCATCTCGGGGGCGCGATGCAACGGCTTGTTGGGGCGTCATTGCGAGGAGCGAAGCGACGAAGCAATCCACGCTTCGGCAGGCGGAGGTATGGATTGCTTCGCTCGCAATGACCGGGCGCGCTACTCCACCCCCGCCATCAGCGCGGCATTGCCGCCCGCGGCGGCGGTGTTGATCGTGATCGTCTGCTCGCCGGCGAAGCGCGTCAGGTAGTGCGGGCCGCCGGCCTTGGGGCCGGTGCCGGAGAGGCCGCTGCCGCCGAACGGCTGCACGCCGACCACCGCGCCGATCATGTTGCGGTTGACATAGATGTTGCCGACCTGGAGGCGGTCGATCACGTGTTCGATGGTGTCGTCGATCCGCGAATGGATCCCGAGCGTCAGCCCGAAGCCGGTGGCTTCGATCGCGGCCAGCACGTCGCCGAGCCGCTCGGCGCGGTAGCGCACGACATGCAGGATCGGGCCGAACACCTCTTCGGTGAGCTGGCTGGCCGCTGAGAGTTCGAAGATATGCGGCGCGACGAAATTGCCTGATGGCGCAGCGCCGGCGAGATGCACCCGCGCTTCCTTTTTCATCCGCGCGATATGCGCATCGAGCCGCTGCTTGGCCTCGGCATCGATCACCGGTCCGATCTGCGTCGATACGTCTGAGGGATCGCCGATCTTCAATTCGCGCGCGGCGCCCGCGATCATCTCGATCATGCGATCGGCGACGTCGTCCTGTACGAACAGCAGCCGCAGCGCCGAGCAGCGCTGGCCGGCGGAGCGGAACGCCGAGGTCACGACATCGTCGGCGACCTGTTCGGGCAGCGCGGTGGCGTCGACGATCATGGCATTGATGCCGCCGGTCTCGGCGATCAGCGGCACGATCGGGCCATCCTTGGCCGCGAGCGTGCGGTTGATCGATCGCGCCACCTCGGTGGATCCCGTGAAGACCACGCCGGCGATGGCGGAATGGCCGACCAGCGCGGCCCCGATCGCGCCGTCGCCCTGGACCAGATGCAGCGCCGTCTGGGGTACGCCGGCCTGATGCAGCAAGACGACGGCCTCGGCCGCGATGCGCGGCGTCTGCTCGGCCGGCTTGGCGATCACCGCATTGCCTGCCATCAGCGCCGCCGTTACCTGGCCGAGGAAGATCGCAAGCGGGAAATTCCACGGCGAGATCGCGACGAACGCGCCGCGGCCATGCAGCTCCAGCACGTTGCTCTCGCCGGTCGGGCCCGGCATCGTCTCGCCTTTGTCGAACAGTGTTCGGCCGAGCGCCGCATAGTAGCGGCAGAAGTCGATCGCCTCGCGCACCTCGGAGAGCGCGTCGTCGAGCGTCTTGCCGCCCTCGCTTTGCAGCAGCGCGAGGAAGTGCGCGCGGCGCTGCTCGAGCAGGTCGGCGGCCTTGTCGAGGATGGCTGCGCGTCGTGCGGCCGGCGTGGCGTTCCAGGCCTTGAAGCCGCGCCGCGCCGCGGCGACGGCAGCATTCGCCTGCTCGGTTGTCGAGGTCGCAACCGTGCCAGGTGCTGCCTTGCGCTCGGTTGCGATTGCCGAGGTCAGCGCGCCCAGCGCCTTGCGTTCACCGAATTCGATGCCGTGCGAGTTCGCGCGCTGCGGGCGATAGAGATCGGCCGGCAACGGAATCGCGGAATGCGAAGCCTTGTCGTCGCCCTCGATGATCTCGGCCGGGCGGCGCAGCAGGTCGGTGATGGAGACGCGATTGTCCGCCGCCAGCGCCACGAAGGACGAGTTGGCGCCGTTCTCGAGCAGGCGCCGCACCAGATAGGCGAGCAGGTCGCGGTGGCTGCCGACCGGCGCATAGGTGCGGTGGGCGATCTCCGGCCGGTCATCGCCGAGCTGCGCGTAGAGTGCCTCGCCCATGCCGTGCAGCCGCTGGAATTCGAAGCTATTGGGATCGTCTGACAGTTCGAGGATGGTCGCGACCGTCAGCGCGTTGTGGGTGGCGAATTGCGGAAACAGCCGCGGCCGCAGCGCCAACAGCTTTCGCGCGCAGGCGACGTAGTTCAAATCGGTCATCGCCTTGCAGGTGAGCACCGGATAGCCGTCGAGCCCGCGCTCCTGCGCGCGCTTGATCTCGGTGTCCCAATAGGCGCCCTTGACCAGCCGCACCATCATTTTGCGGTCGAGCGCGCGCGTCAGTGCATCGACATAGTCGATCACGTCAGCGGCGCGCTTCTGATAGGCCTGGATCGCCAACCCGAAGCCGCTCCAGCCGGCGAGCGACGGGTCGGCGAAGGCAGCGGCGATGACGTCGAGCGACAGCTCCAGCCGGTCGGCTTCCTCGGCATCCACGGTGAAGTTGAGATCGTACGCCTTGGCGCGGCGCGCGAGATCGATCAGCTGCGGCACCAACTCGCTCATCACCCGCGCGTGGCTGACCGCCTCGAAGCGCGGATGCAGCGCGGAGAGTTTCACCGAGATGCCAGGCCGGTCGGGCAGGGGCTGATCGCCGGCCGCCTTGCCGATTGCATCGATCGCGCGGGCGTAGGATTCGAAATAGCGGTGGGCGTCGTCGGCGGTGCGCGCGCCTTCGCCGAGCATGTCGAAGGAATAGCGCGAGCCGCGCGCCGTGTGCGATTGCGCGCGCGACAATGCCGCCTCGATGGTCTCGCCGAGCACGAAATGGCTGCCCATCAGCCGCATTGCCTGCCGCGTCGCGGCGCGCACCGCCGGTGCACCGAGCCGCTTCGTCAGCCGGCCGATCGTACCCTGCGGCGTCTCGCCGGGCTGGATCACGCGCGCCGACATGCCGAGCGCCCAAGCCGAGGCGTTGACCAGGAACGCGCTCGATCGGGTCTCGTGGTTGACGAAGTCGCCTTGGCCGAGCTTGTCCTCGATGAACTGGTCGGCGGTGCGCGCATCGGGCACCCGCAGCAGCGCCTCTGCCAGCACCATCAGCGCCAGCCCCTCCTTGGTCGACAGCGCGAACTCCCGCAGCATGTCCTCGACCCCGCCGAGCGGATCGTCGTTGGCCCGGATCGCCTCGATCAGGCGCGTCGCGGAGCGGTCGATCCGAGCCTCCGCCTCCGCGCCGAGGCTTGCGTCCTGCCGCAGCCGGCCTGCGATGGTGGCGTCGTCGGGTGCGTAGGGCGCGCTGAACGGGGGCGGGAGCGGGTCGGGCATGGCGGCGGTTCCTCGAGGGTTGCACGGGAACACCTACGCGCCCGTGGACCGTAGTTCGATAGACAAATTAGCAGATTTGCCTTAGAAAATTAGGATCAATTCATATATTGCCGCAGATATGACAGAGATAGACAAGACAGACCGCAAAATCCTCTCGATCCTGCAAGGGGATGGCCGGATTGCCAATGTGGAGCTGGCCGAGCGGATCGGCCTGTCGCCGACCTCGGTCGGCGAGCGTCTGAAGCGGCTGCAGCGCGACGGCTTCGTCGAGGGCTACGGCGCGCGGCTCAACCCGCACCGGCTCGGGCTCGGTCTCTTGGTGTTTGTCGAGGTGCTGCTCGACAAGACCACGCCCGACGTGTTCGAGAAGTTTGCCAGGGCGGTGCAGACCGCGCCCGAAGTGCTGGAGTGTCACATGGTGGCCGGCGGCTTCGACTATCTGGTCAAGGCGCGGGTCGCCAACATGACTGCCTATCGCCGGTTTCTCGGCGAGACCCTGCTGGCGCTGCCGGGCGTGCGCGAGACGCGAACCTACGCGGTGATGGAGGAAGTCAAGCGCGATGCGCCGTTGCCGGTCGGCTGATTTCATCCCGATCTGATCCACAGCCATGCGCCGGATGTATTGGCATCGCTGTGCACCCGAGTTAATCCTTTGGCCGAGTTGGGGCAGGGGTTCATGACAGACGCCGATCAGCCGATACGAATGAAACGGGCCGGACTTGCCGGCGCGCTTGCCGTGCTCATGCTCGTGCTGCCGTCAGGGGCGCCGGCCCGCGCGGCCGAGCTCAGCTCCGGCATCATGCAACTCTATACGTCGGTCTCGATTTATCCGCCGTCGGCCTCGACGATGACCGTGTGCTACGGCTTCGTCTGCCGGCGCCGCGAGATGCTCGACTTCAACGCGGCCGACCGGGCGGCGCTGGCCAGGATCATGGCGACGGGCCGCGCCAACGCCGCCGCCGAACGCGCCGCCGTGCAAAAGGCCGTGATCTGGTTCGACCGCCGGATGGGGCCGATCCTCGGCACCGACAAGCGCGTCGCGAAAGCGGACTTCCGCGCCAACGACGACAAGCACAATTATGATTGCTGGGACACGACGCGAAATACGACCAGTTTGATGCTGGTGATGCAGGCGTGGAACCTGTTCAAGTTCCATGACGTCGGGGATCCCCACTACCGCGGATTTTCGTTCGCGCAAACGCCGCACAACACCGCCGTTCTGGTCGAACGCGCGACCAAGGTGGAATGGGCCGTCGATCTCTGGCCCCGCGGCTATCTGCAACCGCCTGATGTCATGACCGTCGCCAAATGGGTGACGGAAGATTGAACGGCTGAAGGATTCCGCCGTGCGCGTGCCGCGGTGTTCCATCCATTGATCGCAGGGATGGCGACCTGTGTCATTCGACACTGGAACCGGGCTCGACGGTTCCAAAAAATACGTCGAGCGCCCATCACCTTAAGAACGAAGTGACGCGTTAGCACGGCAGCATTCGGCCAACCCGAGGCTACGATATGCGTTCACGTTCGACCTGCATCGATGCCGCGATCAGCGGCGCTCGTTTCCCGCTGTTGCCGGCGCTTGCGCTGCTGCTGTGGCCCATGCTCGCCGCTACGGCCCGCGCGGGCGATGTCGAGGATTGCGGCGGGCCGCCGACCGAGAAGGCCGAGGCGGCGTGTTCGGGCATCATCAACGATAGCGCACGCTCCACGGAGGATCGGACCAAGGCGTTCACCGGCCGCTCGCGATACTACATCGCCCGCAACAAGATCGATCAGGCCCTTGGTGATGCCGATGCGGCGGTGCAGCTGAACGCGCAATTCGTGCCGGCGCTGATCGCACGCGGCTATGTGCAGCAGCGCAAGGGCGGCCTGGATCAGGCGCGCGCCGATTTCGATCGTGCGATCGAGCTCGAGCCGAAAAATCCGTTCGGCTTCCTGGCGCGCGGCAATCTGCGCGCCGACCAGCACGCCTGGGCCGACGCGATTTCGGACTACGGCCAGGCGATCACGCTGCGGCAGGATCTTCCCGCCGCCCATGTCGGACGCGCCCGGGCCTATGTCGAATCCGGACAACCCGATGCGGCGCTGGCCGACGCCAACACCGCGATTGCGGTCAACGCCAGCACGCCGAATGCGTTCTACTGGCGCGGCCAGGCCTATCGCCGCAAGGGCGACATGGATCACGCGATCGAGGATTTCTCGCGCGCGATCGCGCAGGCGCCGCAGACCGAGCGCAACGCCTATTTCGCCCGTGCCCAGCTCTACAGCGCCAAAGGCGACTACGTCAGAGCCATCGGCGACTTCGACCGGCTGCTGAAGGTTCTTCCCGACAACAAGGAGATCCAGCAGCAGCGCCAGCAGGCGCTCGCGATGCAGGCCGAGCTGGCCAGGTCGGGTGCGGCCGCGTCACCATCACCGGCGACACCAGCTCCGGGCGCAGCGCCGGCTCGGCCAGCCGCGCCGACACCGGCCGCGGGTAATCAGCAGGTCGAGCAGGCCAGGCAGTTCGTTGCGCAGGGCAATTACGCGGGCGCCGTCGCCAATCTCAGCCAGGTGCTGAGCAGCGATCCCCGCAACGAGGCTGCGCTACGGCTGCGCGCGCTGGCCTATTCACGGCTCGGCCGGATGGCGGAGGCGCGCAACGATCTCAGTGAGCTACTCAAGCTCAAGCCGGACGATCCGCAACTGCTGGCCTTCCGCGCTCTCAATGCCGCCGGCATGCGGCAGTTCGACGAGGCCATGACTGACGCCGGCCGCGCCATCACGCTCGATCCGAACAACGCGCTGGCCTATCTGGCGCGCGGTCTCGTCAAGGCCGGCACCGGCAAGGTGCAGGATGCACTCGCCGACTACGACCATTCGATCTCGCTCAATGCCAAGGAAGCGTTGGCCTACACCGAACGCGGGCTCGCCTATGTCGGATTAAACCAGCTCGACAAGGCGCTGTTGGATTTCGATCAGGCGCTGGCGCTGGTGCCGACCAATCTGGTCGCCAAATCGTGGCGTGGACTGGCGCTGATGCTCAAGGGCCGTAGCGATGAAGGGCTGGTCGATATCGACGGCGTGCTGGAGCGCAGCCCGAACAATCCGACCGCCCAGCTCGGCCGCGGGCTCGCGATGCTGACCTCCTCGCAGTTCGACCGCGCCATCGCTGCGTTCGACCAGATCGTTACGCGGGCGCCCAACGATGCCTTCCCGCGTGTGCTGCGTGCACGGGCCTATCTCGGGCTGAAGAAGCCTGACGACGCGATGAAGGATCTCAATTTCGTGCTCGCTGCGCGGCCGGATTATCTGCCGGCGCTGACGCTGCGCGGCATCACCTGGTCGGCGCTGCGCAACTACGACAAGGCGGTCGACGATCTCGACCGGGCGATTGCGCAGAAGGAGACGGTGGAGGGGGTGTTCGCCCGCGCCAAGGCGCATGAGGCGCTCAACCATGCCGACAAGGCGACCGAGGATTTTCGTAAGGCCACGCAGCTCGCACCGTCGAGCGTGTTCGACGTGCTGGCGCAGGCCGAGTCGAAGCGCAAGGTCCAGGAGCTGTCGAAGCGGGTGCCGTGCGGCACCGGCCAGGGCGGCACCTGTCTGTGACGCGACAACTCGGCGGCCGCGCGTCTTCCCGGAGCAAAGGCTAACCTCGGCGCGCGCTGGCAATGGCGGCCGGAAAAAAGCTCAACGGCGTGGCGCGCGGGCGTCGTGCCCGCTCCGCCGAACGTCACGTGGTCTGGTGTGTGGATCGGCCCCCACTCCCGGATGACGTCCGAGAGTGCGCCGCCGGATCTGGCGCTGGTGCGCTAGACCTTCAAGTTCTCGGCTGACGTCTTGCCGCGATTTGCGATCTCTTCGTATTCAACGGTCTGGCCTTCGTTCAGGCTCTGAAGACCAGCCTTCTGAACCGCCGAAATATGCACGAAAATGTCTTTGCCGCCCGTTGCGGGCTGGATGAATCCGTAACCCTTGGTCGGGTTGAACCACTTCACTGTACCTTTGGGCATTCCAGTCGTCTCCGCGGAATCAATCGAAAACAGACCAGCCGGTCCCCGCACAAACCGGCTTGTCCGTGCCACACAGGATAGCAGTTTGAAAAAAGCTGGGTAGATCAAACGACGGTGTGATTTTGGCCGGAAACAACCCGCTTTGTGGGGATTTGGCGTCGGATTGCCTGTTTCGTGGTCAATTAATGCGCTGCAAAACAAGATTGGTTCCGTCGAACCCAATCGGGTCGGTGGCCCCGCGCGCGGCCTTTTCCGCCGGCGCGCGGGGAATGGACCGGCCGCGTTTCAATAGGTCGCGGAGAGGTAGTCGACGATCTTGCCGACGTCGGCCTGGTCGATCGGCGCACCGTAGACCTTGATCATCTTGGTCACCTCGGCCTGCCAGAAGTCCTTCTTGAACTTCTCGCCCTGCGGCTGGGTCTTGATGTAGTCCGCCGAGTGGCAGCCGGTGCAGTTGCTCTGCACCACGTCGAGGTTGGGCCCGGGCTTGAACGCCGCGGTTTCCTCGGGAAGCGTGTAGTTGACCGGTGCGGCGATCGCGGCGCCGATCGTGAGCATGGCGATCGCGACGAGGGAGGCAAGCAACTTGCTGGTCATGATGCTTCTCCTCACGCCGCGGTGACGCGCACTGTTTCGACGACGTTGCGCAGGTAGCCGGCCGGATTCCACAACGGATCCATCGGCTGGGTGTCGCCGGCATTGTTGGTGGCGCGCACCTTCAGCTCCGCGGGTCCGGGGGGAAGCGCGACCTTCAGCTTCCATTCGCGGAATGCGTATTTGCCGAGGTCCTTGCCGAGCTTGGCCGGCGTCCAGCTCTTGCCGCCGTCGGTCGAGACCACGACCTCCTTGATGCCCTTGCCGCCGTCGAAGGCGATGCCGCGCAGCGTAATGCGGCCGGCCTTCAGCTTGGCGCCGTCGGCGACGCTGGTGATGAACGAGCGCACCGTGAAGCGGTTGATCGGGATCGTTGCCTTCGGTGCGGTGCCGGGCTCGACCGCGTTGTTCGGCGTATCCGGAATCCGGTAGGCGGATTTCATCCAGAAGCCCTCGAACACGCTGTCGATCACCGTGATCTCGTTGAGGTGCTTGACCCAATAGGTGCCGTAATAGCCGGGCACCACGAGGCGGAGCGGGAAGCCGTTGAGGAACGGCAAATCCTCGCCGTTCATGCCCCAGGCCAGCATCACCTCGCCGTCGCGCGCGTGGTCGATGTCGAGCGCCTTCACGAAGTCGGGCGTCGTCTCCATGACAGGTCCATCCATGCCGTTGAAGGTGACCTGCTTGGCGCCGGCCTGCACGCCGGCCATATCGAGCACGGTCTTCAGCGCCACGCCGTGCCAGCGCGCGCAGCCCATCGCGCCGTTGCCGAGCTGGCCGCCGGCGACGCGCGGATTGAAGAAGCCGCGGCTGTTGCCGGAGCACTGGTTGACGGCGACGAGCTCGGTGGCCTTCAGCTTCCTGATGTCCTTCAGCGACAGTTTCAGCGGCTTGTCGACCTTGCCCTTGATCTCGAGCGTGAACTTGTCCGGATCGAGGTCGTAAGGGATGCCGGCGAGGTGATAGCGGACGAAGAACGCATTGTTCGGCGTCAGCGGGCCGTCGTTGAAGATCGCGAACGGCGTTTCCAGCTGCGGCGGCCGGCTGGTCAGGCCGATCATCGGGCGCTTCTGCGGGTAGCGCACCAGCGGCCGTTCGCCATTGCCGAAGGGCAGTGTCACGGTGTCGAGGGCGAACGCGCCTCTGGATCCCAGCCCCGTCACCAAAGCGGCCAACCCGGCGCGCTTCATCAAGTCTCGTCGATCGAGCATTCCGCTTCCTCCGAAGCTGTTCTGTCCCGAGCTGGTCATCACCAGGCTCGGATTGCCTTGCGCGCCTTCGCATCATGGACTGCGCGCGGTGACAAATGTCGCACCTGACAACTCCAAGTCAATTGAGCTTTCGCCGCGGTGCGTCGCAACAACGAAAAGCCCCGGCCGCATCAGGCGACCGGGGCATTTCGATTCCAGGCAGCAGGTTCGATCAGTAGCAGACGTTCACGGTGCGATAGCGATAGCCGTAGGGCGTCAGCACCAGGCGGGTGACGTAGCAGCCGGAGTCGACGAAGCCGACGGAGATGCCCGGGCCACCCCAGAAGTGATGGTGGTACGGATGCCAGAAGAACGGCTTGGCGGAGGCTGCGGTGGGCGCCAGCGCGGCGGCACCGAGGGTAGCGGCAGTAGCGAGAGCAAGCGTGACTTTGCGAAGCATGGTCGTCTCCTTCAGATGCGCGTTGAGCTCTGTCGCGGCGCGGTTGCAGTGTTACCCATCGCCAGTCAGTCGCATCCGGCAGGGGGCACGTTCGAGCATCTCTGCTGGACGCACCCGTGGATGTGCGGCAGGTCACATTCGATGAAGGGGGGATGAACCGGTCAGGCCGCCACGGCACGCCGGTCGTCGACCAGCGCGGACAGCACCCGCGTCGCCTCAATCGTACGCACGGTCATCGGCTCGTTGCGGCCGCGGATCGCGACCTCCTGAGCCGGCAGGGCATCGTCGGCCAGATCAGCGGTGACGCGCACCTCGTCGGAGATGATCGCTTCGCAGGCCAGCGCTTTCGTCATGTCCTGCAGCCTTGCCGCCACGTTGACGGCGTCGCCGAGCGCGGTGAACACCATGTGGTCGCGATAGCCGATATCGCCGACGATCACCTCGCCGCCATGGATGCCGATGCCGAAGCGGATCGGCTCGCGCAGATCGTGGCTCAGAAACTGGTTCAGCTCGTCGATATTGGCCGCGATCTGCGCTGCCGCGCGCAGCGCCTGTCGGCAGGCCTCGTGCCGGTCGGTCGAGAGCCCGAACAGCGCCAGCATGCCGTCGCCGATGAACTGGTTGGGCCGCCCGCCGGCTTCCAGCACCGCCTGCGACACCGCGCCGAGGAAGCGGTTGACGATGAACACGGTGTCGAACGGCAGCCGCTTCTCGGCGAGTTGCGTCGAGCCGCGCATGTCGACGAACATGCTGACGAGATAGCGCTCCTGGCCGACCCGCGTCGGGTGGGTGGCGTGCGCGTTCGCCGACATCGTGCTCGGCAGGAACAGCTGGAAGAAGTTCAGGTCGGAGGTCGGACGCAACTGGCAGGCCAGCCGGATCGACGGATCGTCGGTGCCGACCCGGTGCAGCACGAAGGCCTCGCGCGGTGACGGCTCGGGCAGCGCGGCGTGATCGCCGATGATGCGGATGCGGCAGGTCGAGCAGCGTGCCCGGCCGCCGCAGACGCTCGCATGCGGCACGTTGTAGCGCAGGCTCGCTTCCAGCACGCTCAGTCCCTTCGGTACCCTGAGCGTCCGGCCGTTGCCGTAGGACAGCGCGATCATGCCGCCGCGGCGCTCGAGCAGGGCGCGCGCGCCGCGCGCGAGCAGCACGAGGCCGAGCAGGCCGAGATAGCTGATCGTCAGGTCATCGGTGATCTTCTCGAGCGTGGCCCCCTGCGCGGCGGTGCCGAGCTTCTGCACCGACAGCTCCTCGTGGCGCCAGTCGGCATCCTGATAGTCGGCGATCGTGGCGCGGCCGGCCTGATAGATGCCGAGGATGGCCAGCGTCGGGATCAGCACGGCTGTCGCGAGCAGGAACGGGGCGGCGCGCTGGAAGAACGAGCGCAGCCGCAGCCAGAAATACAGACCGATGCAGCCATGCACCCAGGCGATCACCAGCACCGCCAGCATGGTCCACAGCCGGTTCGGCGCCGCGATGAAGAAGGTGTAGAGCTCCTGCGGGTAGAGCTTTTCGTGCCCGTACAGGCTCTGGCCGAGCCGTACGCCCACGACATGCGCGACGATCAGCATCGGGACGCTGAGGCCGAGCGCAAGCTGCACCGGCTCGACCGCCTTCCAGTGGAACTCGCGGCGCTGATACAGCGCCCAGATACCGAGCCCGGTATGCACCAGGCAAGCGCCGTAGAACACGATCGCGACCGGGAGGAACTGCCAGAACTCGGAGTGGTAGTGTACCCCGATCGCCAGCGCCTCGGTCGAGATATTGCCGAGCGCGTGGTTGACGAAATGGCTGATCAGGTAGGCGAACATGATCGTCCCGGTGACCAGCCGGACCTGCCGCAGGCCGACGCCGCGGGCCATGTCCTGCAGGTGCTCGCGCGAGGGGGAGGCCATGTGATTCATGATCGGCAAGTCTAGTGGTTAATTCCCGCGCTGAACACCACCACGGGTCCGGACACGCCGTGATAACTGGCCGTGCGGCACGTTGACACTCCGTTAAGAGTCGAACAAAAAGCGCGCCGTGACGATAGCCCCTTCCGATAACATCCGCGTCAAGCCGGCCCGTTCGCGGGCGCCGGATTGGCGCGGCGTCGTCGCCGTGATCGTGGCCATGACCGCGATGCGGCTGGTCTATGCCCATGCGCTCGATCTGCGCACCGACGAGGCCTATTACTGGACCTGGTCGAAGGAAAACGTGCTGTCCTTCCTCGACCATCCGCCGATGGTGGCCTGGTTCATCCGCTTCGGTACGGCTGTTCTCGGCGACACCAATCTCGGCGTCCGGCTCGGTGGCATCGTGGCGATGCTGGCGACCCAGCTCCTGCTCGCCGACATCGTCCGCCGCGTCACATCGAACAATGTCCGCGCCGTGATGCTGGCGCTGCTGCTGCCGGAGGCGGCGCTGTATTACGGGCTGCTGATGGCCAAGGTCGCGCCGGATACGGCGCTGATCCCGTTTTCGGTGGCGATGCTGTGGTCGCTGGTGCGGCTCGCGCAAAGCAATGACGGGCGCTGGTGGCTTGCCGCCGGGCTGTTCGCCGGGCTGTCGCTGCTGTCGAAATTCACCGCGATCATGTTCGCGCCGGCGGTGCTCGCCTTCGCGCTGGTGCCGGACTGGCGCTGGCGCTGGTTGCGCAGCCCGTATCCCTACCTCGCTGCGCTGATCGCGATCGTGGTGTTCTCGCCGGTCTTGATCTGGAACGTGGAGCACGACTGGGCCTCGTTCCGCTTCCAGGCGGTGCGCGCGACCGCTGAGCGCGCCTTCACGCTGCGGACCGTCGGCGAGTTCATCGGCATGCAGTTCGGCCTGGTCGGCTTCGTGCTGCTGCCGGTAACGCTGTTCGGCACGGCGCTGACCGCATGGCGCGGCTATCGCAAGCGTGAGCCGGTCGCGATCCTGCTGGCGACCGCGGTGCTGGTGCCGTTCGCCTATTTCCTCTGGAAGTCGCTGACCTTGCGGGTCGGCGACACCTGGCCGATGTTCCTGTGGCCGGCCGGCTTTGCCGCGGTTGCCATCAACGTGACACGGATGCCGTTCGAGGGCTGGTCGGTTGCCCTGGTCAAGTCGACCGTTTTCTGGGCGCGGCGGGCGATTTCCACGGGCATCGTCTTTGTCGTCTGCGTCTTCCTCTACTACATGTTTGCGCCGTGGAATCTGATCGGCCGGACCGATCCGATCGGCACCGAAGCGGGCTACGATGTGGTGGCCGCGCGCACGCTGGCGCAGGTTGAGGCGACCGGCGCGAGCTGGGTCGCGACCACGGATTACCGCACCTATGCAATGCTGCGCTGGTTGCTGCGCGGGAAGGTGCCTGTCATCGAGGTCAACGAGCGCGGCCGCTTCCAGGGCTTTGCCGATCCCGGCATGAACATGATCCGCGATCACGTCGGCGTCTATGTCGGGCGCGAGCCCGAGAACAATCTGCCGCTGTGGAGCGAGACATCAGCGGTGCGTCAGCCGCTCGAGCGCGTGATGCGCAGCTGGCGCGGCATGGTGATGGACACCTATTCGCTGGAGAAGATCTCAGGCTGGACCCCCGACCTGTCGCCGCCGCCGGACACCACCTTCTTCCGCTGGCGCGTGCTGGCGATGCGTCTTCCTTCTCCCCTTGTGGGAGAAGGTGGCGCGCATTCGCGCGCCGGATGAGGGGTTTCTCTCCGCGAACAAGGTGCGCGTGGATGGACACCCCTCAGATGGCTCCCCCACTCGCATAACATACTCGATGTCGTCCCTGCGAAAGCAGGGACCCATAACCACCGATGCTGGTTATCTTGCATCTCCGTAACGGCGAGCCCCGTTCACAATATCCGCTGCGGCGTATGGGTCCCTGCTTTCGCAGGGACGACAGCTTTGTTGGTCGCGAGCACGACGTGGATGGTGGGCGCGGTGCAAACGTGTCTTTGCCGCCCCAGTGCCGCTATTGCTCTTCCTCGCGCTTGCGGATCAGGTCTTTCGCCAGATCGGTCAGGGCCGGGCGCGGCAAAGCGTTGAAGGGAAGCGGGCGGGTGACGTCGATCGCGGCGAGGCCGAGGCGGGCGGTCAAGAGGCCGTTGAGCATGCCTTCGCCGAGCCGCTGCGAGAGTTTTGCCGCGATGCCGTGGCCGAGCATCTGCTGGATCAGGCTGTCGCTCGCGGCCATGCCGCCGGTGATCGCCAGATGCGCGATGACGTGACGCAGCAGGCGGATCATGCCGAGCGCGCCGGGCCGCCCGCCATAGAGCCGCGCCAGTTGGCGGATCATGCGCAATGAGGCCACGAACACGAACAGCACGTCGAACAGCGCGCGCGGGCTGACCGCGGTGACGACGGAGACGCGCTGCGCGGCCGAAGACACCAGCCGCCGCGCCTCCTCGTCGAGCGGTGTCATCAGTTCACGCTCGGCGAGGCGGATCATGTCGGCGCCGTCAATGATATCATCGGTGTGGCTCTGCAACGCGCTGCGGGCGCGGGCGAGCTGCGGGGTCTGGTGCGCGAGCTTGAGCAGGTCGGCGACGACGGCGCGACTGGCGGCGCGGTCGTCGCTGATCAGCACCTCGGCGGCGCGCAGATGCAGTTTCTCGATGGTTGCGAGCCGCGTCAGCCCGACCAGCTCGCGCATGGTGACGACGGCGAGCGCCACCGCCGCGACGATGGCGAGCGCAAGCCCGAGGAAGCCGAGGCCTTCATTGCGTGCGAACAGATCCTCGACCAGGTTGAGCACACCAAGCCCGGTGCCGAGCACGACGAGGCCCGCGACCGCGCTCCAGAACAGCGTGCCCCAGCGGAAGCCGCGGCGCGCCGGCAGCAGCGGCGCATCGACCGGCACAGGGAGTTGCGCGGGCTCGGCCTCGGGCACGATCTGGATCGCGCCGCGGCTGAGGCGGCCGCTGTCGTCCGGATCCATCAGGACCACGCCGGGATCGTCGAGCTTGAACGTCGCCGGCCGCCGCGGGGGCGTCTTCTCGTTCATTGCAGTTTGTCTCCGATCAGGAACTGGAGGGCGCGGTCAAGGCGGATGTGAGGCAAGGCCGGCTCCGCATCGCCGTTTCGTTCCAGCTTCGGCGGGCGGAAGCGCAGGAAGCGATAGTCGGCGGCCTCGGCACCGGAGCTCGAGAGGCCGCGGAATCCGCCGTTGAACAGGTCCTCCGGATTGTCGGGTAGGTCGCCCGGAAAGGTCGCAACCTCCGTCTCGCCGTCCAGAATCTCGCCATTGGCGACCTCGCCCGATGCCGGCGTGCCGAGGATCGACGGCAGCTTGTCGCGGCCGCGCTGAACCTGGGCCTCGCGGGTGGCGCGCACCGCGGCGAGCGCCACGACATCGATGTCGGCGCCGGCATATTCGGCGCGCTCGGCGGCCTTGGCCACGATGCGCCTCAGCACGGCCTCGAGGCGGTCGTGGCTCTGGTGATGCAGATGGTCGGCCTTGGTTGCCGCGAACAGGATGCGGTCGATGCGCGGCCGGAACAACGCGCTCAGGATCGTGCTGCGACCGATCCGGAAGCAGTCGAGAATGCCGGCGAGCGCGGCCTCGAGATCGTGCAGCGCCTCGGGGCCGGCGTTGAATGCGGCGAGCGCATCGGCCAGCACGATCTGGCGGTCGAGCCGCGCGAAATGATCGCGGAAGAACGGCCGCACCACGACATCCTTGTAGGCTTCAAAGCGCCGCCGCATCATCGCCCATAGCGAGTGATCCGGCGCGCTGCCGTCGATCGGCACATCGAGCGGCGCGAAGGTCAGCGCCGGCGTGTCGGCGAGATTGCCCGGCATCAGGAAGCGGCCGGGCGGCAGCAGGCTCATCGCGAAGCGCTCGTCGCGGCAGGCGCGCAGATAGTCCGTGAACAGTCTTGCCTCGGTGAGTGCGGCCTGTTCGTCCTCCTTGGCCTCGGGCTTCAGCGTTGCGAGATGGGCGTGCCAGGGCGCCGCGAGTTTTGCGCGCAGCGGCTCGCGCGACAGCGCAAGGCTCTCCGCCGACCATTGCTCGTAGCTCTTGTTGAGCAGCGGCAGGTCGAGCAGCCACTCGCCGGGATAGTCGACGATATCGAGGGTCAGCGTCCGGTCCGCGCCATTTTGCCGCTGATACTCGATCACGAGGCGAAGCTCGGAGATGTCGGTGGTCGAACTCGGCCAGCGCCGTTCCTCGACCAATGTCCGGACATGGCTCTCATAGGCGAAGCGCGGCACCGCATCGTCGGGTTGCGGGGCGAGATAGGCGCGCGCGATCCGTCCCGAGGCATAGGGCTCGAACACCGGAAAGCGGCCGCCGCGGGTCAGGCCGTGCACCAGCGCGGTGATGAACACCGTCTTGCCGGCGCGCGACAGGCCGGTGACGCCGAGCCGCACCGTCGGGTTGAAGAAACCCTCGCCATAGTCGAGCAGCGCCCGCGCCGAGAGACGCGCTTCCTCGACGATATCAGAGAGGCTGGGGGGCATGGAGGGTTAACGATAAACCCGGCAGGAGGGACCAAAAGCGGCGGGCGAGCACCCGCAAGGTGGCGATTATCGGGCCAAAATCAAGCTTCACATTTCCGGCGCCTTTGCAGGCGAGGGGATTGCCAAGGGGATGCAGGGGGATTGAACGCGTCACGTCACCCGCGCTACCCATAGTCTGTCGGTACACAGGAAAGCCTGCATGACGGTCTTCCGCCTGAAGCAACTCGCCTCGACCTCGATCCACGCGGCCGGTGCCGCGTTGTGGAACTACGACCGTGCCGAGCTGATCGCCGATGGCGTCGTTCATCTCGTCGGCGTCGCTTTCGGGCTGGTTGCCGCCACCGCGCTGATCGTGCTGACTGCGGTCTATGCCGGCCCGTTCGACGTCGCCGTGGTGTCGGTCTATGTCGCCGGTCTGCTCGCGATGCTGACGCTGTCGGCGACCTATAATCTCTGGCCGGTGTCGCGCGCCAAATGGATCCTGCGGCGCTTCGATCACTCCGCGATCTATTTGTTGATCGCCGCAACCTACACGCCGTTCATCGTGGAACTGAAGGACAGCTATTTCGCGATCGCGCTCTTGGTCAGCGTGTGGTGCGTGGCAATCGTGGGCATCTGGCTCAAGCTGCGCTACCCTGGCCGCTTCGACCGGCTCTCGGTCGGGCTTTATCTCGCGATGGGCTGGAGCGGCATCATGCTCTACGACCGCGTCGTGAAAGCGCTGCCGACGATGGCGCTCGGCTTCGTGCTGGCGGGCGGCATCCTCTACAGCCTGGGGGTGATCTTCCACTCCTGGCGGCGGCTGCGCTTCCAGAACGCGATCTGGCACTGCTTCGTGCTGCTCGGCGCCGCCTGCCACTATACGGCGGTGTTCGACGTCGTGCTTGCGAGCTGAAGTTTCTCGCCAAGGGCGTTGGATAGGCTATCATGTTTGGTGATACGCCCGTTCCGCTTTGTCCCGTCACCCTGAGGAGCGCGGTACGCGCGTCTCGAAGGGTCGACGGCCACCAGCCGGGCCGTGCATCCTTCGAGGCTCGCCCCGCGGCGCAATTGCGCCGCGTGGCTCGCACCTCAGGATGACGGGACGCATAGGAGAGGGTGGGCAAAGCGACAGTGCAAGCAAAGATATCGGGAGGATAGCCATGCAGGTGGCAGGTAAGGTCGTGGTGGTCACCGGCGGTGGCAATGGCATCGGCAAGGCGCTGTGCGAGGCGTTTCACGCCGCCGGCGCATCCAAGGTCGTGGTCGTCGACCTCGATCACGCGGCGGCCGAGAAGGTCGCGGCCGCGGTCGGCGGCGCTGCCTTCAAATGCGATGTCGGGCAGGAGAAGAACATCCTACACGTGATCGAGGAGACCGAACGCATGTTCGGCCCGATCGCGCTGTTCTGCTCCAATGCCGGCATCGGCGGCGGCTTCGACCCGCTGTCGAAAAACGCCGGCGGCACCTCGGACGAGCCGTGGTCACGGAGCTGGGCGATCCATGTGATGGCGCATGTCTATGCCGCGCGGCATCTGGTGCCGCGCATGAAGGCGCGCGGCGAGGGCTACTTTCTCAACACGATCTCGGCCGCGGGCCTGTTGTCCCAGGTCGGCAGTCCCGCTTACTCGACCACCAAGCACGCCGCGGTCGGCTTTGCGGAAAACCTCGCGATCTCGCATCGCGCCGACAACATCAAGGTCTCGATCCTCTGCCCGCAGGGTGTCGACACCAACATGCTGCGCTCGATCCCGAAGGGCCCGCAATCCGGCGACGGCGATCTCACGGCGGAGCAGGTCGCGCAGGACGCGCTGAAGGGCATCGAGCAGGAGACCTTCCTGATCCTGCCGCACCCGCAGGTGCTCGGCTACATGCGCAAGAAGACCGAGAACTACGACCGCTGGATCGGTGGCATGGCCAAGATCCAGGCCAAGATGCGCGAGAGCCACGGGAAGTGACGCGCGGCGCGTGTCGCGCAAGCCGTCGCCGTGTGAGGTGAGCACCTGGTCAGGCTCCCTCCCCCCTTGCGGGTGTTCAGACCGGGGAGATGGTGGACGGGTGTTCGGAGACATCGTGGACACTTTCAGCTCCGCGGGCGAGGGGCCGGATGTCGATAGTTGCTATCATCTGGGTTCTGAACACGGCGTCGAATACGCCATCCTGTACAGTTGGGCGGAACGCGACCGCCTTGCCGCGGAAGGCCTTCGGCAGCCTGACGGCGCGGCCAAGGAAGCTGACGTGGCCACCCTCCTGGACACGGCGAACAATGTCGGTCGGAGCGTATTCGAAGGGCGCAATGGCCTCGACATAAACGCGCGACCGTTGTCGGTAATCAGCCTCTCGGGCAGGCCGTAGCGGCGGAAGGCCGCGACGAGATGCGCTCTGACCGTCGCGGTCCGCTCGTCGGCGCAAGCCGCAAGCACCACCGCAAAGCGTGAATGATCGTCGAGCACGGTCAGTGGGTGAAGCCGGCCGGTGCGCAGGGCCACGTGTCCCTTGAAGTCCATCTGCCACAACTCGTTCGGCTGCGCCCGCTCAAACCGGATGAAGGCGGACTGGCCGCCGCCGAACGTACCCAGTTCCACGCCATGCCGCTTCAAGATTGCCGTGACCGTCGAGGGTGCAGGAACAACCTGCTGTCCAAGATCCTTCAGCCGCCTGGCAATCTTGCGACCGCCCCAGGCCGGATGAGCGGCACGGACCGAGAGCACGGCCGCCTCCGTACCCGCGGTGCTGCGCGCAGGTGAGTTCTGCGGCCGACGCGATCGCTCCTGCAGTCCAACCATCCCGTCAAGCTGCCAACGCTCCAGCCACTTGTAGCCGGTCGTCGGACTGACGCCGAACCGGCGGCACAGCTGCCGAACGTTGGCTCCTTCGACCGAAGCCAGCATCACAAACTCCAATCGCTCGTCCATCCGGGACACCTCGCGGAACGGCATCCGACAGCCTCCATATTTTGCTGTCGAAAGTGTCCACGATGTCTCCGAACACCCGTCCACCATCTCCCCGGTCTGAACAGCGGG
>NZ_MKFI01000012.1 GCF_001982635.1 Bradyrhizobium mercantei
CGAGCAGCGTGAAGGTGAAGTCGCCGCCGGCCGTCTTGACCAGCGTGAACACCTTGTCGCCGTTGTTCGGGCCGCCCGACACGATGCCGTCGACCTCGGTGGCGCTGACATAGCTCCAGACGATCTTGTAGGCGGTGCCGCCGAACACCGCGGTCTGGGTCAGACCGGTGTCGCCGGTGATCGCGCTGTTGAAGCCGAGCAGCAGCGTCGGCGCATCCGCGCCGCCATTGACCAGGCTTGCGATCTGCGCCGCGGTGAACGTCGCAATCGTCGGCTGCGCGCCGCCGTCGGGATTGCCCGCCGACTGATGGCCGGCGATCGCCGCCAGGGTGTCCTCGAACACCGCCGCCGTCACCGTGTTGGTGTTCTGCGTCGGGGCGTCGTTCTGGATCGAGACCGTCGCGCCATTGTCGATCACGATGACGTCGCCATCGGTGTCGGTCGCCGTGAACACATTGTTCAGGTTCAGCGTCGTGGTGTTGGCCTCGCCGGTGCCGTTGTCGACATGCTCCAGCAGCGTAAACGTAAAGTCGCCGCCCGCCGTCTTGACCAGCGTGAACACCTTGTCGCCATTGTTCGGACCGCCCGACACAACGCCGTCGACCTCGGTGGCGCTGACATAGCTCCACACGATCTTGTAGGCGGTGCCCCCGAACACCGCGGTCTGGGTCAGCCCGGTGTCGCCGGTGATCGCACTGTTGAAGCCGAGCAGCAGCGTCGGCGCGTCGGCGCCGGCATTGACCAGGCTTGCGATCTGCGCCGCGGTGAACGTCGCAATCGTCGGCTGCGCGCCGCCATCCGGGTTGCCCGCCGACTGGTGGCCGGCGATCGCCGCCAGGGTGTCCTCGAACACCGCCGCGGTCACCGTGTTGGTGTTCTGCGTCGGCGCATCGTTCTGGATCGTCACCGTGGCGCCATTGTCGATCACAATGACGTCGCCGTCGGTGTCGGTCGCCGTGAACACGTTGTTCAGGTTCAGCGTCGTGGTGTTGGCTTCGCCGGTGCCGTTGTCGACATGCTCGAGCAGCGTGAAGGTGAAGTCGCCGCCGGCGGTCTTGACCAGCGTGAACACCTTGTCGCCGGCGTTCGGGCTGCCGCTCGCCGGATCGACGATGCCGTCGACCTCGGTGGCGCTGACATAGCTCCACACGATCTTGTAGGCGGTACCGCCGAACACCGCGGTCTGGGTCAGCCCGGTGTCGCCGGTGATCGCCGAGTTGAAGCCGAGCAGCAGCGTCGGCGCATCGGCGCCGGCATTGACCAGGCTCGCGATCTGCGCCGCGGTGAACGTCGCAATGGTCGGCTGCGCGCCGCCGTCGGGATTGCCGGCCGACTGGTGGCCCGCGATCGCCGCCAGCGTGTCCTCGAACACCGCCGCGGTCACCGTGTTGGTGTTCTGGGTCGGGGCGTCGTTCTGGATCGTCACCGTCGCGCCATTGTCGATCACGATGACGTCGCCGTCGGTGTCGGTCGCCGTGAACACGTTGTTCAGGTTCAGCGTCGTGGTGTTGGCCTCGCCGGTGCCGTTGTCGACATGCTCCAGCAGCGTGAAGGTGAAGACGTCATCCGCGGTGCCGAAGGTGCCGTCGCCGCCGGCAGTCTGCACCAGCTTGAACGCCACCTGCCCGTTGTTCGGGCCGCCGCTCACCACACCGTCCATCTCATGGGCGCCGTTGGCAGCCCACACGATATTATACGCCGTGCCGCCGAACACCGACGTCTGGGTCAGACCGGTGTTGGTGCCAGCGACCGCGCCGTTGAAGCCGACCAGCACCGGCGCATCCGCACCCGCGTTGACCAGGCTCTGGATCTC
This sequence comes from Bradyrhizobium mercantei, assembly GCF_001982635.1. Classification (GTDB taxonomy): domain Bacteria; phylum Pseudomonadota; class Alphaproteobacteria; order Rhizobiales; family Xanthobacteraceae; genus Bradyrhizobium; species Bradyrhizobium mercantei. The sequence goes on from NZ_MKFI01000012.1 coordinate 1,814, forward strand.
CGCGCCGGTGAACGATGCCGTCGTCGTCAGCAGCGAGCCCTTGTCCGGATTGCCGCCGGGCAGCGTGTCTTCCGCCACCGCAATCGTCACGATGCCGGCGTTCTGCGTCGGTGCGTCGTTCTGGATCGAGACCGTCGCGCCATTGTCGATCACGACGCTGTCGCCGTCGGCGTCGGTCGCCGTGAACACGTTGTTCAGGTTCAGCGTCGTGGTGTTGGCTTCGCCGGTGCCGTTGTCGACATGCTCCAGCAGCGTGAAGGTGAAGTCGCCGCCCGCGGTCTTGACCAGCGTGAACACCTTGTCGCCATTGTTCGGGCCGCCCGAGACGATGCCGTCGATCTCAGTGGCGCTGACATAGCTCCACACGATCTTGTAGGCGGTGCCGCCGAACACCGTGCTCTGCGTCAGACCGGTGTCGACGCCGTTGATCGCAGCATTGAAGCTGATCGAAATCGGCGCGTCTGCGCCAGAATTGACCAGGCTGGCAATGGTTGCACCGCTAAACGTCGCCGTCGTCGTCAGCGTCGAGCCGAGGTCCGGATTGCCGCCAGGCAACGTATCTTCCGCGACCGCAATCGCAGCCGTCGTCGCATTATTGACCGGACCATCGTCGAGAATCGTCAGCTGCGAGCCGACATCGACGCTCGCGCTTGCCGTCTGGCCGGCATTGTCCGTCACCGTCGCGATCAGCGTGATCAGGCCGGAGGCCAGCGAAATCCCTTCATTGAAGTTGCCAGGCGTTCCCTCGTGAACGGCACGCAGATCCGTCAGCGTCACATGGCCGGTGGCATCAACCGCGACCGTGAAGACAAGATCGCCACCGATGGCCGTGCGCCCTTCGACGACGCCGGCCGCGTTGACCGTCAGCAGGACGTGCTGACCGGTCGCCGAATCGATCAGGCCGGAATCCACGTTCGGCGAACTGATGGACAGCGCATAGGTCAGCGATTGCACGCCGCCGGGCGCGTCAACGTTGAACGACACCTGCACGGAGGCGACCGTGGTCCCTGCCGGGCCCAGCCCCGAACCGGCGACACCATGGTTGGTCGCAGCGGTCAGGAAGCTCTCGTCGACGATCAGCGACGGAACGAGACCGCCGGAAATGGTCGGCGCCGGAGTCGTTTGCGTAAGCACGAAGCCGGTCGGCAACTGGATGTTGAAGCCCGGCAACTCTTCCGGCGGCGCCAGTTCATTGGTGCCGACGGGGCCGAGCGGATCGACCGCGAACGGACTGAAATTCGCACCGCTCGCCTGCGCGTTGCCGTTCGAGTTGCCGCCATTGTCGGCGGCCGGCAACACGGAGGAGTCCGTGCCGATCGGAAACAGACTGGCAAATTCCTGGACCGAGATGTCGCGACCAGGTGCCATCTCGACGATAATGTTGCCGCGCGCGGCACCATCCTGCGACTGGCCCTGCGAATCGGCACGCGAGTCGAAGAACGGCTCGACCGTCACGGTCGACTGGTTGTCGAACAGAATGATCAGCTTTTCGCCGATATGGACCAGCGTGATCTTTTCGTTGGCGATCGATGAAAAATCGACCTTCGCCTTCTGGTCGTACCCGAGATTGACGACTACCGCCTGATCGGTCAGCGGCTTCGTCAGTTTGTAAATTCGTACGGGAGCCGAATTGGTGGAATTGCCGGTGCCGGTAGCCTGAGCTACCTGAAACGATCCTTGCATTATCAGCTCCGCAAAATGCGTTTATAGGAAAAATTGTAGAAAAATTTAGTTTTAGGCTATTGTTAACCCTCCGCGCGGTCAAGAAATGTATTTGGTTAATCAATGCTTTCCGTTGAAGTGTGGTAAAGATCGGACAGGTCGGGGCTGCAAGAACAACGGCTTAGGCGATTCGATTGCTCGGAAGGCAGTAGTTGCCCGGCCCGGTTCGTCCTGGCCGGCGATTTCGGAGCGGTCGATGCGGGTGATTCTTCGTCTGGCTTGTGCCACCGTCTTGATTTGGGACTCTTTCAGCGCGGTGGCCGCGCAAGCCCCTCAGCAGCCGGTCCCGCTGGAGACCACGGTCGAGAGCCAGGTTCAGGCGCTGGCCAACCGGGACACCCAAATCGGCCTCTATCTCAACGTGCAGCCCGATTGCACGTCGGGGCCGCTGCCGACCATCCGGATGGTCACTCCACCGGCCGCCGGAAAGGTTGTGGTGAAGTCAGCGAAGGTCCAAACCACCAATTACAAGGCCTGCCTGGCGCTCGAGGTGCCTGCCTATGTCGCCATCTACAAGTCGCCGCCCGATTTTCTCGGCGACGATGCCCTGACCATCGAGGTCAAGTACCGGGGTGGCCGCACCGAAATTCAGAAGATCACGGTCAAGGTCGTTGGGCCGGGCGGCCAGCAGAAGATCTGATGGTACCCCCGGCGATCTTGCAGACCCCGCCCCTGCTGACAGGCCTAGAGCGGCTCGCCGTCAGCAGTCTCCTGCTCCACGTCGTGGGAGACCTCGCTCGGGGTCGCCGCCGGCTGGCCAAGCGAAGCCCGATCCTCGTGGCAATCGCTGATCCGGCGCGCGACCACCCGGTCCATCCTCGGCGCCTGGCCATGGACTTCGTTGACCTCGGTATAGGCCTCGTCGCTCAGAACCGTGATCACGGTGCTGACCGGACCCATGTAGTCGCACCGGTTGGAGAAGACGTAACGGTTGCTGATCTTCTCCGGCCTCGAAGAACGGCAATTTCCGATCGACGGAGATGAGAACGTTGCCTTCATCGCTTGGGTCGGATCGACACAGCGCGTCATTTCGCGCTCGAGCAGCTTCTGCCGCACGTTCGACGGCGACACGAGCTCCAGCGTCCGCACGAAACGCCACAACCCTTTCCGGAAGGTCGGACCGCTGAAGCTTTCCTCGGCCGCCATGCTGGACGAGGCAAGCAGAGACACGGCCACGGCGATCACGACGCCAAGCGTGCATGCGAAGACCTTCGACTGCCCGAAGCCCTCACGCGAAGTCATTTGCTGAATCCCTATCGGCTGCACGATGCGCATCGCGTGACTTCACTTGAAGCACGCCCAACCTCACGTCATTCCAGAACACTTCGCGTTAAGGTGGAGTAAATACTCGCCCTTTTGGCTGAGGTTCTCCGCACTCAAATGCTCGCTTGGAGACGAGGCGACATCAAGGCCGGGCGGCAGAAACCACTCTCCGGACAACTACTGTCCAGTCCAGGCCCACCGCAGCAAAGCAGGCTGACGCCTCGCCCCCGACGAGCAGATGCTGGCAAGCTTACCTGGCCGATTGCGGTTAGTGCCGCACCCGCGCGGCAGCGGTCTTTTCCGGACCGGCCCCACCGCCGTCATCGCAGTCGCCGATCCTCGTCGCGACCACCGTGTCGGTCCTCGGATGCTCTCCCGTGCTGACCTCGTTCAACTCGGTGTAGGCCTCGTCGCTGCGCACGGTAATGACGGTGCTGACCGTGCCCATGTAATCGCACCGGTGCCCGAAGGTGTATTGATTGCCGACCTTCTCAGGCTTGTCCGAGACGCAGCTTCCGACCGGTCCCGACGAGAAGGTCGCCTTCATCGCGTGGGTTGGGTCGACACAGCGCGTGGTCTCCGCGTTGACCACCCGGTACTTGAAGTTCTTGTTCGCGGACCTGACGACATCGAGCGTCCGCACGAAGCGCCACAAGCCCTTGCGGAAGCTCGGGCCGGAGAACGATTGATCATCCGGAGCGGGCCGGGCCGCGGCATCGCGGCCATTCGACGGCGTCTGCGCATGCGCCGTCAGCGACGGCACCGAGACGATCATCAGGGACAGAAGCGAACTTGCAATGGCACCACGGAAGTTCATTCCCACCCCCGACGTTCGCCCAAAACCCGTTCGCGATGCGATCCGGTCAGGCGCTTGAAGCAGTCCCTGCGAAACGACTCAAAATACCCCTCACCACTTGCAGGCCAATTGTGGCCAGTAAAGGCAGGTTGCGGCAGCGGGACCGCCTCCGGCTCAATTCCGTTCCACTGCAGCAAACTTGCAACAGTTGGCGCTCCAACCCGGTGCCCAGCGTTGCCGCAGGTTTGACCTTGGAGGCTTTTTTTGCTCATTTAGCGCGAGTTATTTTTCCTCAATTACTTAGCCTATCGCTGGACGAGGGGGCACTGATGCGCATTCGGTTTTGCTACGTGGTCGCGGGCGTTTTGGCCTTAGGTGCAACGCCGTCGGGCAATTCACGGCCGGCGGCGGCCGCGGATCTCGGCCTGGTCACAAAGGCACCGGTCGGCACCTGCAGCGAGATCGTCTTCACCTGCGAGAACGGCCATCAGTATCCGCTGTGCCCGCGCGCGGTGTCGGTCGAGGGCGAAGTGGTCACGGCCTCGCTGCTCACCGGCCGCGGCGGCATCCATGTTCGGCACGTCCCGATGGGCGTTGGCTATCGCTACGCCGGTCGCGGCGTCTGGCTGGATGGCTTCCGGGAAAACGCGCTGCTCAACTTCGGCAAGCACCACCAGGTGGCCTGCACCATCGCGCACTCGTAAGGTGCATGCGCTCTGCGTCGCTTCGATTGGCGCGACGCAGAGCTCTTCAAGCCGCGAAGTTGCTCCTCACCCCTTGGTGCGGAGCACGGCGCGCGACGATCGCGAGAACATATAGGCCTTCGGATAGACGTAGACCGGGCAGCGGTCCTGCCACTGGTAGAGCTGCCAATTCCATTTCCAGCAGCCCGATTCGATCTGAGGCTCCTGCACGTAGTCCAGCCGGTACGGCGGATCGCCAAACGGATAACTCTCGCCAGATCGCGCCGCCGTCGACGACAGCATGACGATTGAAGCGGCCGCCGCAATAATCACAGAAAATGACTTGTTCATAACGCCCCTCGATCGAATGACGTGACGGCGTGAGAGTGCCAAATCCGCCGGTCCCGATCAAGGTGCCGGCCGCCACACCCCGACGCCAATCGACTATTCTAGAGCGTTTTCGAACGAAGTGGATCCCGGTTCGCGTGAAGAAAACGCGTCACAACAAGAATCTACGGCCGCGTTCCGATTCAATCGGAACGCGGCCCTAGACCGCGCGATTCTGCGTCGGCGAGCGGCCGCCGCCATCGGCGACCAGCACCGCGCCCGTGACGAACGACGCCTCGTCGGAGGCCAGGAACAGGCAGCATGCCGCGATCTCGGCAGGCTCCGCCATCCGCCCCAGCGCGATCCGCCGTTCGACGCCGCGAAACTCGGCATCGACGGTGGTGCCGTTCTGGTCCGCGAGCAATTGCATTTCATAGGCGCTCATCGGCGTCCGCACCCAGCCGGGCGCGACCGCGTTGGCGCGGATACCGTCCGCGCCGTGCGCGTAGGCCAGCGAGCGCGTATAGGCGACGACGGCCGCCTTGCTGGCGGCGTAGCTTGCGCTGTCAGGGCTGGCATTGAACGCGGCAACCGAGGCGACGTTGACGATTGCACCGCCGCGCTGCCGGAGCAGCGGCAGCGATGCGCGACACACCCGCATCGTCCCCGTCAGGTTGACATCAAGTGTCCTGGTCCAGACCTCGTCGGAGACGCTTGCGGGCTGATCCGGCACGATCAGGCCGGCGGCATTGACGACGATGTCGAGCCACGGACCGCAGGCGGTGACGGCCCCGGCCACGTCATCCGGCCGGGTGACATCACCGTGGATCGCCTGCCCTCCGCACTCTGCCGCGGCGGCCTGAAGCTCGGCGTCGCCGAGCCCGAACAGCACGACGCGCGCGCCGCTCAGCGCCAGCAGCACGGCGGTTGCCCGGCCGATCCCGGTGGCCGCGCCGGTCACCAGCGCCGTCTTTCCCTCCAGCCGCGGCATCACAGCATGATCCCGAAAAGTGGAAACCGGTTTTCCCTCGTGACAAACGCGATACGCGTTTGCGCGGAGATCATGCTCATCTAGATTCCCCACTGCCGTTCGACGGCAAATCCGGTCTCCGGCAGCGTCGAGCCGCCGTCGACGACGATGGTCTGCCCGGTGACGTATCTGGCCTCGGCGGAGGCGAGATAGAGCATCGCGCAGGCGATGTCGTCGGCACTGCCCATGTGTCCCATCGGAATGAAGCGTTCGAGCTTTGCCTTGTTCTCCGGCGCGCTCATGGTGCCGCGGCCCGGCTTCTCGATGAAGCCGGCCTCGACGCCATTGAGCGTGATGCCGGCGCGCGCCAGCTCGAAGGCGGCACCGCGGATGAACGCGTTCACGCCAGCCTTCGCCGCCGAGTAATGCGCGCCACCGCCCATCGCAACGCGCGCGGAGACCGAGGATGTCACGAGGATGCGCCCGAAGCCGATCGCGCGCATATGCGGAATCGCTGCCTGCGCAAGCCAGATGCTGGCGTTCAGGTTGAGCGCCAGCGTATCGTCGAGCTTGGCTTCATCGAGCTCCTCCAGCGAGGCCCACGAACAGCCTCCGGCATTGTGCACGACGATGTCGAGCCGGCCGCATTGAGCGGCGACACCGTCGACCATTGCACGCAAGCTGGCGCGATCGAGCCGGTCGAACGGGACGCAATGTGCCCTCCGTCCATCCGCCGCCAGCTCACGCGCCAACGCCTCGGCCACTCCAGGTGTCCGGTTGGCAATGACAACGGTCGCGCCCGCCTGCACCAAGCGGGTCACAATGGCGGCGCCGATCCCCCGTCCGCCGCCCGTGACGATAGCAACCCGGCCGTCAAGCTTGAACGGAAGCGCCTGCATCAGATCGCTCCCGCGCCGCGCAGCAAATCGATGAACTGCGCGAACACCGCCGTGTGCTTGTCGACGTCCCGCGCCGAGGTCGCCGGACACATCAGCAGCATGGTGTGGAACGGCGTCACCAGAATGCCCTCGTTCATGTAGAACGCATGCAGCAAGGTCTCGAGCTCGGGCTGCCGGCCGGCAATGACGTCGGCGCCGCTGCGTGGCGGGTGCGGCATGAACATGATCTCGGCACGCGCGCCGATCTGCGTGACGTGCCAGGGTAGACCGGCCGTCTCGATCAGCCGGCGCGCCTCCTGCGCGAGCCATGTCGCCGTTCCAATCATCCGCTCGTAATTCGCCGAAGTCAGCACCTTCTCCAGCACTGCGCGCATGGTGGCGACCGTCAGCGCGTTGCCGGCGAGCGTGCCGCCGAAGCCGAGATGCGCCGACTGCCGCTCGCGCGGATTGACATGAGGAACGAGTTTCCAGAGCCGTTCGGCGATCTCCTGGCTGAGGCCGAACACGCCGGCGGGAATGCCGCCCGCGATCGCCTTGCCGGCGACGAAGATGTCGGGCTCAAGATCGTGGCTCGCCGTGTAGCCCCCCGGTCCGCAGGACAACGTGTGGGTCTCGTCGATGATGAGGACGGTGCCGGCGCGCCGGGTCAGATCGCGCAACGTCTCGTGAAAGCCTGCAGCCTCCGGGATCATGCCGAAATTCGTCATCAGCGGCTCGGTCAGCACGCAGGCGACGTCGCCCTGCGCCAGCGCCGCCTCAAGAGCCGCGACATCGTTAAACTCGATCACCCGGCTCACGGTCTCATGATCGATGCCGTTGGGGTGGATCATGTTGCGCAGGCCGACCCGGCCGTCACGGATCTCGACATGCGCCTCCTCGACGCCGCCGTGATAGCAGCCGGAGAACACCAGCACCTTGCGCCGGCCCGTGATCATGCGCGAGATCCGGATCGCGGCGCGGTTGGCGTCGGTCGCCGACGTCGTCAGCGTCCAGTATTTCGGGCCGAAGCGGCGCGACAGCTCGGCGCCGACCCAGAGACTGTCTTCCGTCGGCAGCATCATGGTCGCGCCACGTTTGAGCTGCGCGAGCGCGGCCTCCGTCACCGCCTCGGGCGCGTGGCCGCACATGCCGCCGGTGTCGCCGAGGCAGAAATCGATGTAGTCGCGGCCGTCGATGTCCCTGATATGCGCGCCCTGCGCCTCCTCGACATAAACAGGGAAGCCGCCGGCCCAGCGCCGCATCCAGTGCGACGGGCCGCCATACAAATAGTGCTGCCGGCCTTCCCGCCAGGCCACCGCCGACCGCGGATGCAGTGCCTTGAAGCGCTCCTGCTCGGCATCGAGCAGTCGGTTCAGAACGCCGGTGCGTTCGGCGGCCAGAGATGTCATAGCGCGATCCAGGCGGTCTTGAGGTCGGTATAGGCGTCGAGGGCGTGCAGCGACTTGTCGCGTCCGAAGCCGGATTGCTTGAAGCCGCCGAGCGGCACCGTGATGTCGGCGCCGCCATAGGCGTTGACGTGCACGACGCCTGCCCTGATGGCGCGCACCATGCGGTGCGCCGTTGAAAGGGCGCCGGTCCACACGGCCGACGCAAGGCCATAGGGCGTCGCATTGGCGAGCGTGACGGCATCTTCCTCGCCGTCGAACCGCGTGACCGACAGCACCGGGCCGAATACTTCCTCGCGCCAGATCTCCATCGACGGCGTCACGTCGGCAAGGATCGCAGGCGCCATGAAGTTGCCGCCGCTCTCGATGCGGATCTGCTCCCCGCCCATCAGCCGCTTCGCGCCCTGCGCTTCCGCGCGGGCGACGGCGTCGAGATTCTTGCGCAACTGCGCCTTGCTCGAGACGGCGCCGATATCGGAGGTGAGGTCGAGGGGATCGCCGACGTTGAGCTTCGCGGTGGCGTCGAGCAATTCAGCCATGAAGCGATCATAGATCGCAGACTGCACCAGCAGCCGCGAACCGGCCACGCAGACCTGCCCCGAGTTGCGGAAGATGCCGTTGGCCGAGACCTTGGCCGCGTGCCTGATGTCGGGCACATCGGCGAACACGATATTGGGCGACTTGCCGCCGAGCTCGAGGTGGACGCGCTTCAGGTTCGATCGCGCCGAGCATTCCAGGAGCCGCCGGCCGACCGCGCCCGAGCCAGTGAACGCCAGCACATCGACATCCATGTGCAGTGCGAGCGCCTCGCCCGCTGATGCGCCGCGGCCGGTGACGACGTTGAAAACACCGTCCGGCAGGCCTGCTTCCGTCGCGAGCTCAGCAAGCCGCAACAGCGTGAGCGACGCAAGCTCCGGCGGCTTGACCACGACCGAATTGCCGGCGGCGAGCGCGGGACCGATCTTCCACGCGCCGATCATCAGCGGGAAATTCCAGGGAACGATCACGCCGACGACGCCGAGCGGTTCACGATGCACGAGCGCGAGCACGTCGACTGAGGTCGGCGCGATCTCGCCATACACCTTGTCGATCGCCTCGGCGTAGTAGCGGATGGCGCCGGCCGCCGAGAGTGGCTCGGCCTTGTAGGCCATGCCGATCTCGGTGCCGTTGTCGCGCACGCCGAGCACCGCGATCTCGAGCGCGTGCTGCTCGATGAGATCAGCGAACCGCAGCAGCACCTTCTTGCGCTGCGCCGGTGCGGCGCGCGACCAGCTGCCCTGCTCGAACGCCTGCCGCGCTTGTCTCACCGCGACGTCGACATCGGCCGCATCGCCGTCGGCGATGTTCGTCAGGAGCCGGCCGTCGATCGGCGACACCACATCGAGCCGTGCCTCGCTGACCGCCGGCGACGGCCGGCCGCCGATGAAGAGTTGCTGGGCCGGAATTGCGGCCGATCGGTACTGATCGATCTGGGCTTGCTGCATGCGGGATCATGGTGACGGTGACGAAAGCTGATCCCGAGTAAGGATCGCTGGCATGGTGCAATCCTCGCCAAATCAAGGCTTTGGCAGCAATCAACCGATAGGTGGATGTCACCGCGGCTACTCCCCTCCTAGCGTGATCACACGATGGCCGCACGTTCTGCACGCTCGGTGCACACCCGTCGCCCACCATCATTCACGCCTGCCGGCGAGCACTGACAAGGTCATGCCTGAGATTACGCAGCCCCGCATTCTCCTGATCGGAACGGGAGACACCAAGGCCGACGAACTGCTGTTCATGAGCGAGTGCATCGCGCGCGCCGGCGGCCGAACCATCATGATGGACATCAGCGTGCTCGGCGATCCGCCGTATCGGCCCGCACATGACAAGCACGCGGTCGCGGCCGCCGCCAACACCACGATCGAGGCGGTTGCATCGAGCGGCGACGAGAATTCCGCGATGTCGCTGATGGCGATTGGTGCCGCCAATCTGGCGCGCGAGCTCGCGGCGCGCGATGCCATCGACGGTGTGATCGCGATCGGCGGCACGATGGGGACCGACCTTGCGCTCGACGTCGCGCAGGCGCTGCCGCTCGGCCTGCCGAAGCTGATCGTCTCGACGGTTGCGTTCTCGCATCTGATCCCGCCCGAGCGCGTGGCCGCCGATCTGATGATGATCCTGTGGGCGGGCGGGCTCTACGGCCTCAACGGCACCTGCACCGCCGTGCTGTCGCAAGCCTGCGGCGCGATCGTCGGTGCAGCACGGAGCGCAATCAAGCCGCGCAAGGACCGGCCGGTGGTTGCGATCACCTCGCTCGGCAAGAGCTGCCTGCGCTACATGGTCGAGCTGAAGCCGCAGCTCGAACGGCGCGGCTACGAGGTGGTGGTTTTCCACACCACTGGCATGGGCGGCCGCGCGATGGAATCGATCGCCGCCCAAGGCGGTTTCGCCGCGGTGCTGGACCTCAGTTTGCAGGAGGTCGCCAACCAGCTCACCGGCTCGGTGGTCAATTCCGGCGCCGACCGGCTGGAGAATGCGGGCCAAGCCGGCATTCCGCAGATCGTCGCCCCCGGCGCGATCGACATGGTGGATTTCCCGGCGTGGCTGGGAGTTCCGGGCGAGCTGGCGGATCGTCCGTTCCACGCGCATAACCGGCTGCTCGCGTCGGCCACTTCAGGGGCCGCCGATCGCCGCAGGATCGCGGGCGCGATTGCCGAGAAACTGGCTCGCGCCAGCGCACCGGTCGCCTTGGTGCTGCCCGCCGGCGGCATCCAGCAATGGGACCGCGAAGGCGAAGCGCTACACGACCCCGACGCCCTCGCCGCCTTTGTAGACGCGATGCGATCGGCGGTCCAGGCGCCGGTCGAACTGCACGAGATCAAGGACCACATCAACAGCGCGGCATTCAATGAAACCGTGCTCGGCATCTTCGACCGCTGGGTCGCTGCCGGCGTCATCCCGCCCGGCCGCGCGACGGCTGCCGCATGAGCCGGCCGCTCGCCCAGGCGCTGGTGCTCGACTTCGGCGGTGTCATCTCGAAGACCCTGTTCGAGACCCATGACCTGACCGAGCGCGCCCTCGGGCTCGCACCGTGCACGCTGAAATGGCTCGGACCGTTCGCGCCCGACAGCGATCCGCTCTGGACTTCCATGCAGCATGGCGAGATTTCCGAACGCGACTATTGGCTGACCCGCAGCCGCGAGGTCGGGCGCATGGTCGGCGAAGACTGGCGCGACATGGAAACCTTCGTGAAGCGTGCGCGCGGTGCCGATCCCGAAACCGTGATCCGCCCCGAGGCGGCGCGCGCGATCGGCCTCGTCGCCGACGCCGGGTTCCGGCTCGCGATCCTCTCGAACGAGCTCGACCTGTTCTACGGCGCCGATTTCCGCACCCGCCTTCCCATCCTCAAGCGTTTCGATACCATCGTCGACGCAACCCATACCGGGATCCTGAAGCCCGATCCGCGCGCCTATCAAAGCGTGCTGGACGAACTGGCGCTGGAGGCAGACAATTGCGTCTTCGTCGACGACCAGCGCCGCAACATCACGGGCGCCGCCGCATGCAACATGCGCACGGTGCTGTTCGATGTGCGCAATCCCGCCGCGTCCTACGGCGAGGCGCTGCGGCATCTTGGGCTGCAATTCGAGTGACCGAGAACAATCATGCGCGACAGAAACTTCCTGGTTGAGAACAACGCCAAGCCGATCTGGCACCCGATGGCCCATCCCGCCGAGATGCGGGCGCAGCCGCCGCGGATCGTGATGAAGGGCGAAGGCGTGCACGTGACCGACATCGACGGCAAGACCGTGATCGATGCGGTCGGCGGACTATGGAACGTCAATCTCGGCTACAGCTGCGATCCAATCAAGCAGGCGATCACAGAACAGCTCAGCGCGCTGCCGTATTATTCAGGCTTCCGCGGCACCTCATCCGGTCCCTCGATCGAGCTCGCCTATGAGCTCACCGAATGGTTCAAGCCGGAGGGCATGGTGCGCGCTTTCTTCACCTCGGGCGGATCGGACTCGGTCGAGACCGCGCTGCGGCTGGCGCGGCAATACTGGAAGATCAAGGGCCAGTCCGACCGCACCAAGTTCCTGGCGCTGAAGAAGGGCTATCACGGCACCCATTTCGGCGGCGCTTCCGTCAACGGCAATGCCAATTTCCGCCGCAACTACGAGCCGATGCTGCCCGGCGTTTTCCATATCCCCGCACCCTCGACCTATCGCAATCCCTTCAACGAGACCGATCCCGCAAAACTCGCGCAGCTTTGTGCGGCGGCGATGGAGGAGGAGATCGCATTCCAGGGCGCCGACACCATCGCGGCCTTCATCATGGAGCCGGTGCTGGGTGCCGGCGGCGTGATCGTGCCGCCGGACAGCTTCATGAAGCTGGCCCGCGAGATCTGCGACCGTCACGGCATCCTGATGATCGCGGACGAGGTCGTCACCGGCTTCGGGCGCACCGGCGCGTGGTCGGGCTCGCGGCTGTGGGGCGTGAAGCCCGACATGATGACGATGGCCAAGGCGATCACCTCGGGCTATTTCCCGCTCGGTGCGACCTTGATCGGCGAGCAGGTCGCGGAAGCCTTTGAGAACGACACGACCACGTTCGGCTCGATCGGCCATGGCTACACCTATTCCGGCCATCCGGTCGGCTGCGCCGCGGGCATCGCAGCGCTCGCCGAGACCCGCCGGCTCAAGCTCGACGAGAATGCCACCGCACGCGGCAAGGACCTCGCGCAGGCGCTGGCCGCGCTGAAGGCAAAACATCCGCTGGTCGGCGACGTCAGGGGCAAGGGCCTGATGGCCGCGCTCGAGCTGGTCGCCGATCGCGACAGCAAGAAGCCCGCCGACAAGAAGACCATGGCGAAGGTCGCAGATGCCGCCTACGAGGCCGGCGTGATGCTGCGCGTCTCCGGCAACAACCTCATCCTGTCCCCGCCGCTCATCCTCACCTCATTGGACGTGAAGGCGATCGCCGAAGGGATCGACGCCGGCCTCTCAGCGGCCGGCTGACAGGGCACTGACACAGGCCATGGCGCGCTCGAACGGCGCGCCATCTGCCTTGTCATGGTCGAGGCAATCGGCCAGCGATGCCGCCGACATCCTCTGATCGGTGCAGAAGATCCGCATGAAGTCCTCCGCGAGCGCGACCTTGCGCGGCGCGGATTGGCGCTGCCAATCGCTGCTGCTCAGATAGAGCAAGGATGCATCGTCGCCGCCGCTTTCGGCCGCTGCGCCGAGCGCAGCTTGCCCAATCGCCAGCAACACCAGCAGCGCGCCGGCCGCCGCCCCCACGCGATGCGCACGGCCGCTCATTTGCTCTCCCTGGCATTCACCATCGGCGGCACGTCGAGCGCGGGATTGCGGTCGAAGAAGTTGAACGGCCGCAGCCGGAAGCCATGCCACAGCCCCGGCATGACCGGCCAATCCTCGGCGCGCGGCACATGGCGGAAGCCGACAGTGTACCACAGCACGAGGTCGCGATCCTCGATCGGCCGCTTCGCCGCGGTCCATTTCGGCAGGCCGTCGACCTCAGGGTTTTCATTTGGATACTGGCCGGCGGCGTAGCGCTCGTCCCTGGCGTAGGCCGAGGTCCACAGCGTGTAGGCGCTAAAGCCGGCGCGCAGCTGGATCGGATCGTCCTTGGCAAGCAACGAGACGTCGGCGTGACCGGGCATCAGCTGATAGCTGGTGCGGTAGCCTTGTTTGTTGGTCTTGCCGGCGCTCTCGACCCGGAACTGCGCCGCGCTCAGCGGTGTCGTGATCGGGCCTTCGGTCGCAACCGGTTTGGTGTCCACCTGCCACAGGCTCTTGCGCTGCCCCTGCTCCAGCCGCCGGACATTGAAGCGATCCTCGACCAGCCGGTTACCTGTGCCGTCGACATCCATGTCGATCCGGAACGTCATGTAGTGATCGTGATTGACCGCCAGCAGCCGCTCGTCGACCAGCGTTCCGGTGGCGGTATCCTGCGCGGCCGTCGGGTCGCTCAGGGTTTTGCTCGCCACGCCCTTGGTCGCGTCGATGCCGTAGGCGCCGAGCCGCACATCGATATCGCCGGCGCGGTCGAACACATAGTCGACCAGATAGTCGTAGTTGCCGACCACCGGCGCCATCCGCACCACCAGCTCGTTGTTCGGACGCACCTCCGCGGTGTTGTTGAGCAGCTCGCTGTGGCGCCAGATCGGATCGCCGGTCGGACGCTCGAAGATGCAGACCGCGCCCTTGGAGACGACCGGATTGCCCTTGGTGTCCGAGATCGTCAGGTCGAGGAAGTGCGCGCCTTCGGGACAGTCGATGCCGCGCTGCAATTCGCTGGAGAGCACGCCAAAGCCGTACTCGCCGATATCCATATAGGCGCGGAACGACCAGGTCGGCGCCGGATCCATATAGGGCACGAACATCTCGCTCGCCGAGATCTGGTAGGCGACATCGCGGAACGTGCCGTGATCGTCGTAGCGGATCAGCGACAGCACCGCGCCGACGCGCGGCTCGAGGCGGACATGGAACGACCAATTGTCCCAGCGGACCTGGCCGCCCTCCACCTTCACATTGCTGCCCTCAGGCGCGATGATCTCGATCGGCTTCGGCGCCTTGCGGTATTTCCCGGAGTCGGCATAGGCGTGCGACGGCGTTTGCGGTGGTGGCGGCATTACGCCGAGATCGGTGACAGACAGCACCGTTTTGCTTTTGAGATCGACCTGCGCAAACAAATTCTCGATCGGCTTGCCCCAGAGATTGTTGGCGGCGCCCGTGGTGTCGACGCAGGGCACGTTGAGCAGGCGGCGGCCTTTCATCGCCGGATCGTTCACCGGCCCGACCGTCAGCGGCAGGCACATGATGTTGCGGAAATCGGTGATGCCGCGCTTGGCCATCGCGGCGATCCAGCGCGGGTCCTGCTTCGGCAGATCGCCGGCGGACATCAGCTCGTCGATCGTCAGCGCGGCCTCGTGATCGCTGACCTCGTCCCAGCCGACCAGGTTGCGCGCGGCGAGATCGATATGCGCTTCGTAGAGATGCCCGCCGCTCAGCAGCGTCGCGTGCGCCCGGCGTGCGAAGGGCTGTCCGGGCTTCCACGCCCGCACCTCGTCCTTGGGATCCTCGTCAACGGTCATGGAGACGACCCGCGCCGCATCGTCGAGCTTGCCGGCGCCGCGGAGGATTTCGGAAACCGAACGGATTTCGTCGGTCGTCAGCCCGTCCATCGGGTGCGTCGCGGCCGCCTGCGGCCACATCCGGCGCTCGGCCTGCGCCGGCGGCGCCGCCAGGGTCGCCGCAACCAGGCCGGCCAATGCCCATCCACTATGCCGGAAAATCACAGCCATCACGCCCTCCACTCAAAGCCAGGACTGTCAGAATACAAGCAACGGTGGCGACGTGAAGGCCCGCCTCATCCGGTAACCCGTTCCGACACCGTCGGCAGGATCGCCGCCCCGGCCGGGCGCGGCGCGGCACGGTGGACATCGAGGAGCCGCACGCCGAGGCGATCGCGCAAGGCCGGCCAGATGCCGCGCGGCGCCACGATCATCACGACGACGGCGATGATGCCGAGCCCGACCAGATACCAGCCGCCGGACAGGCCAAGCGGTCCGGTCATCAATTCGCGCAGACCGAAGAAGATGATAACGCCGAGGATCGGGCCTTCAAGCGTGCCGATGCCGCCGATGATCACGATGAACATCATGTAAACCGACCAGTTGACGTCGAATGCCGCCAACGGCGCGATGAACAGATTGCCCATGAAGCTGAGTGCGCCGGCCAACCCGCATCCCGCCGCCGACAGCACGAAAGCGATGAAGCGGTTGTGGCGAACGTCGACGCCGACGCTCATCGCGGCGAGATCGTTGTCGCGCACGCTCATCAGCCCAAGCCCGAAGCTCGAGGTCATCATCTTGTACAGCGCGGCGATGGTGACGAGCGTCAGGCCGCCGGCGAGCCAGAACATCGTCGGCTCGAACCAGTCGAAATCGATCAGCTTGCTGGTCGCGAGCGGCATGCCCGAAGTGCCGCCGACCTCCTGCGACTTCATGGTGAATGCGCCGATGATCTCGGCGAATACCCACATCGCGATCGAGAAATAGGCATCGCGTAAACGAAACAGTGGAAACGCGATGACCGCCGCGACCGCGCCGGCCACCAGCGGCGCCACCGGCAGCACCCAGATCGGCGTGACCTCGAGCCAGCCCGAGGTCAAGAACAGCGCATAGGCGCCGAAGGCAATGAAGACCTGGTGGCCGAGCGAGACCAGCCCGGCATAGCCAGCCAGCAGGTTCCACATTTGCGCCATGGTCAGCAGCAGCAGGCACTCGGTGGCGAGCCGCAGGAAGCCTTCGTTGAGCACGAAGGGCGCGCCGGCAATCACCGCGACGAGCACGATGGCGCAGGCCATGAGAAGTGTCCGCGTCGGCATCGGCGTCACGCCCTGCTCGACACGAGACCCGACGGCCGGATCAGCAGCATGATGAAGAACAAGAGATGTGCATAGAGCAGCCCCGCATTCGGATCGATCTTCAGCCCGATCAACTGCGCCATGCCGAGTGCAATGCCGCCGAGCAGCGCGCCCCAGAACGAGCCGAGCCCGCCCAGCACCACGACCTCGAAGGCGATCAGGAGCCGCTCGGCGCCCGAGAACGGCGTGAAACTCGACCGGACTGCGAGCAGCACGCCGCCGATCGCGCCGAGCGCCAGCGACAGGCCCATCACGTAGTTATAGACCCGGTCGGGCTTGACCCCGGACAGTCGGACGATGTCGCGCCGATCAGCGGTGGCGCGTACGATCCGGCCGAACTCGGTGTGGCGCAGCACGAGCTGCAGCGCCATGAACAGCAATGCGGCGAGCACCAGCGTCAGCAGCGGCATGATGCCGATGTTGAGGCCGGCGATCTCGAGGCTGGCGCGCGAGAGTTCGCCGACCTGGAGGCTGCGCACGTCGGCACCGAACAGCTCGACCATGACGTTGCGCAGGATCACCGAGACGCCGAACGTCAGCAACAATGGCGAGAGCGGATCGGGCGACGTCACGACCCGGTTGACGATCGCAGCCTGGTAGAGCCAACCGACTGCAAAGGACAGAGCGATCACCGGGATCAGCATGAGCAGCGGCGAGACCTGCGGAAACAGGTTGGAAAGCAGCACGGCGCAGAACGCGCTCAGCACCATGAACTCGCCATGGGCGATGTTGACGACGCGCATCACGCCGAACACCAAAGCGAGCCCGATGCCGAGCAGGGCGTAGAGCCCGCCCAGCAGGGCCCCGTTGATCAATGTCTCAACCCAGATCATGTTCGTTGCCAATCCTGGCTAGTTTCCGAAATATGCGTGCGTCAGTTGCTCCGGCTGCAACCCTTGCGCCGGGCCGGTCAGCGACACCCGCCCCTTCAACAGGCAATAGATCCGCTCGGAGGTCGCGAGCGCGCGCTTGACGTCCTGCTCGACCAGCACGACCGCGGTGCCTTCGCGGCGGATGTCGGCAAAGGAGCGATAGATCTGCTCGACCACGACGGGCGCGAGCCCGAGCGAGATCTCGTCGCACAAGAGCAGCCGCGGGTTCGACATCAGCGCGCGGCCGATCGCCGCCATCTGCTGCTGGCCGCCGGAGAGCTGGCCGGGAAACATCCGCCGCCGCTCCTCCAGGATCGGGAACAGATCGAACACCCGCCGCAGGGTCCAGCTGCCCTTGCGCCGGTTGACGCTGCCCATCAGCAGGTTTTCCTCAATGGTCAGCGAATCGAACAGCAACCGCCCCTCGGGCACCATGATGAGCCCGAGCCGCGACACCTCTTCGGCCGGCATCTGCGAAATATCGATGCCGTCGAAATGCACGGCCCCTTTGCGCTCCTCGTTGAGCCCGACCAGTGCTTTGAGGAACGTCGACTTGCCGGCGCCGTTGGCGCCGACCAGCGCCACCGCCTCACCGTCGGCGACGGTGAAGTTCATGTCGAACACGGCCTGGAGATCGCCGTAGAAGATCTGCAGGCCGTTCACATCAAGCAACGCCATCGGCCTTCAATCCCATGTAAATCTCGCGCACCACGGCGCTGTCCATGACCTCGGCCGGCGGTCCTTCCAGCACCTTGCGGCCGAAATCGAGCACCAGGATGCGATCCGACACCGCGCGCAACGCGTGCGGAATGTGCTCGATCCAGATCATGGCGTGATCGGCCTTCACACCCTGGATGATCGCGACCAGGCGCTCGACCTCGGGCTCGGTGAGCCCGGCGGCGATCTCGTCGAGCAGGATCAGCTTGGGCTTCGAGGCCAGCGCCTTGGCGAATTCCAGCCGCTTGCGGTCGATCAGCGGCAAGGCGCCGGCGAGCTTGTCCGCCTTGGCGTCGAGCCCGGTCCGCTGCAGCACCTCCATGGTCCAGTGCGAGGCCGCCTCGCCGTACAGGCCCGCGCCGTAGGATGCGGCAACCAGCGCGTTCTCGTAGACCGACAGATGCGGGAACGGCTGCGGGATCTGGAACGCGCGTCCGAGCCCCATCCGCGCCCGGCGGTGCGGCGGCAGGCCGGTGACCTCCTTGTCGTCGAGCATGATCGAGCCGCCGTCGGCCGTGAGCAGGCCGACGATCAGGTTGAGCAGCGAGCTCTTGCCGGCGCCGTTCGGGCCGATCACGCCGAGGCACTCGCCGCGCGCCAGCTCGAAGCTGACGGCGTCGGCGACCACGATCTCGCCAAAGCGTTTCGACAGCCCGTTGACGCGCAGAAGCGGTGCCATCTCAGGCCAGCTTGGAGAGCAGCTGGAGATCGGCCTGCTTCGGGATGAACGGCGCGGTCCCGTTGTGCACGATCAGGAGCTCGTACTTCAACTTGCCGCCCTTGCTCTTGCGCCACTGCCCGCCGGACAGCGAGGTCACCGCGACGTTCTTGATCGGCGTTCCCTTGAACTTCACCGGCCCGACCACCGTCTCCATGTCGAGACCCGCGATGGCATCGCGCAGCGAGTTCTTGTCCTTTGGATCGCTGTTCTGCAAAGCGGCGAGCGCAACCTCCCACAGGGCATGGGCGTAACCGATCGGCTGAGTCCATTGCTTGCCCGTCGTCTTCTCCCATTCCGCGGCGAGTTCGGCGGCGCTCTGCCCGGTCAGCGACGACTTGAACGGATAGGCCGGCGTCCACCACACTTCGGTGGACATGCCGTCGCCACGATCGCCGAGCGCATTCACCGCACTCGGAAACAGGAACGCCGCCGCGACGGTGCAGATCTGCGGCTTGAAGCCGGCCTGGGCCGCCTGGTTCCACAGCGTCACCCAGTGATTGCCGTAAGTGAACCCGGAGACGATATCGACACCGTTGTTCTTGAACGACGACACCTGATTGGTGAAGTCGTCGGTCGCAATCTGGAATTTTCCGGCGGAGAATTCCTGATAGCCCGCCTGCGTGATGCCGCCGGGCAAACCGACCTTCGGGTCGGAGAACGCCTGGCCGGCAGGATTGTCGATATAGAGCGTGCCGACCTTCTTGTTGGTCTCGACCGACTGCCACATGCCGAGGAAGTTCTTCACGACATCATCGGCGCCCCAGAAGAAGTGATAGCTGTAGGGGAAGCCCTTGTCGGGCGTCGACTTGCGCGGAAACATCCAGCCCTGCCACGGCACCATGGTCGAGATCGAGGGAATGCCGCGGGCGTCGGCGAGCTCCTGCACCGGCGCCTGCGCGTCGCCGTCCTCGATCAGGATCAGATCGCATTTTTCCCGCAGCACCAGTTCGCTCGCAACCACCGACGAGCGGTTCGGATCGGACTGATTGTCCTTGAAGACAAACTCGACCTGCCAGGTCTTGCCGCCGATCTTGAGGCCATCCTTGAGGCGGGCCTTGATGCGTTCATGAATCCAGGTGTCGGGTTCGGCAAACGGCGCCCGGACGCCGGAGAGGCAGCCGACCCAGCCGATCTTGATGGTGTTGCCTGCGGCGCGTGCGATGTTGACCAGCGGCACGTTTATCGCGGATGCGAGACCGGTGGCGCCGGCCGCTTTTAGCAGCGTACGCCGATTGAGCCGGCCGGACACCGTATGGTTCTTTGTCTCAGTCATGTCCCTCTCCCTCCACAACCAGTGATGAAAATGCTTGACGGCGGCTTAGGCCGCTGATCGCTGGATCGCCGCGCGGTTCACCGCGGCAAATTTGCACAAGGTGTTCTCGATGATCTGGCGCGGGATGCCGTGCACGATGAAGACCAGCCGCGAGCGCCGGTCCGCCGACGGCCAGCCTTGCAGCGTGATCGGTGGATGGAACACGTGCTGCACGCCATGCACCACCATGGGCGCCTCGGGCTGCTCGGCGACATTCACGATGGCCTTGAAGCGCAGCAGGTCTTCCCCTTTGAGCGCCGCGACATAGTCGAGCCAGCGCGCGAACGCCTCGCGCTGGATCGGCTCGTCGATGATCAGGCTGTAGGACGACACGCCGACATCGTGCGCGTGATCGCTGTGGTGGTTGCACGCCTCGCCGTCGCAATGGTGCTCCGCATGGCCGTGTGGCGCGTTCGCCGCCCGCGACGCCAGATCGAACCAGCACACCACATCGGCGGAGCGGGCCGAGGGATCGAACAACCCGGCGTCGAGGACCTTCGCCGGGTCGACGATGCCATTGCGGACGTGGTGGCGAACCGCGACCGGATTGATCGCAGCAAGCCGCGCGTCGAGCTGTGCCACCGCATCATCGTCGGCAAGGTCGGTCTTGGTCACCAGCAGCCGGTCCGCGACCGCGACCTGCCTGACCGCTTCGTCATGCGCCGCGAGCGTGCGCGCACCATTGACGGCATCGACGGTCGCGACCACGCCATCGATCCGGTAGCAGCCGACGACATCGGGCGCCGTCATCAGCGTGTGCAGCACCGGCACGGGATCGGCGAGCCCGGTGGTCTCGACCAGCACGCGGTGGAACGGCGGGATCGTGCCGGCGGCGCGGCGCGACGCGAGATCGGCCAGCGTCTCGATCAGATCCTCGCGGACCGAGCAGCAGATGCAGCCATTGTCGAGCAGCGCGAGGCGGTCCTCGCTGCTCTCGACCAGGAGATGATCGAGCGCCACCTCGCCGAACTCGTTGATGATGGCGACGACGCCATTGAGCTCCGGCTGACGCAGAAGATGGTTCAGCACCGTGGTCTTGCCGCTGCCGAGAAAGCCGGTCAGCACCGTGACCGGGATCTGATCCACAGCTGCCATCACTTGCCCCGCTCGTAGACCTTGCGGCCCTCGAAGAAGGTCATCTCGACCCGCGTATCGGCGAGTTGATCCGGCGGGATGTCGAAGATCATCTGGTCGAGCACGATCAAATCGGCCGACTTCCCCACCTCGATCGAGCCGATCGACTGGCCGAGGCCGGCCGCGCGCGCGGCGTCGATGGTGTAGATGTCGATCACGGTCTTGAGATCGAGCGCCTGCTCGGCCCACAGCGACTTGCCGGGGAAATCGCCGGTCGGATTCTGCCTTGTCACCATGCCCTCGATGCCCTGCCAGGGATCGGGGATCGGGATGACAGGCCAATCCGAGCCGCCGGCCATCAGCGCGCCGGCCTCCTTCAAATCCCGGTTCGGCCAGAAGCGCTGCGCGCGCTCCTCGCCCATCGCAGCCTTGTGCGCCTCGAGGAAGATGGTCGGATACCAGATGATCGGCGACAGGTCGGCCGCGACGCCGAGCTCGGCGAAGCGCTTGATGTCGTCGGGCGCGATATAACTCGCATGCGCGATCTGATGGATCAGATGGGTCGGACCGTTGAAGCTGCGCACGACGTCGATCGCGTCGAGCGCCTGGGTCACCGCGGCATCGCCGGCGCAGTGGATCTTGGCGGCAAGGCCGAGCTTCTCGCAGCGGCCGAGCCAGCGGATCAGGTCCGGCACCGTCAGCATGGTGGCACCGCGGAAGCAGCAGCCGCGCACGGGGTCTGCCACGTAGGGTTCGTGGAACGCTGCCGTCTTGGCGCCCGGCACGCCGTCGAGGAACACCTTCACATAGTCCGGCTTCACATGGGCGCCGCGGTACTGCTCGCGCAACGCGAACAGCTCCTCGCCGGCCTTGCCGAACATGAAGCCCGGCTCGACCACCGGCATCGCGCAGACCGCCCAGGCGGTGAGCTCGCCGCGGTCGTCGAGCCCCTTCAGCGCCGCCATGATCGGCTGCATGCTGGCGGCATCGATGAAGGCGGTGACGCCATAGGTATTCAGCACCGAGATCGAGCGCGCCACCGCCGCACGGTCCATCTTGGCGGTGTAGTGGCCGGAGGCCGCGAGCGCCCGCTCGACCAGCCCCGAGGCTGCCTCGATCATGATCCCGGTCAGCGTCCCGGTCTTGAGGTCGCGGCCGATCTCGCCGTCGGTCGGATCGGGCGTGTCGGCCTGCACGCCGGCGAGCCGCAGCGTCGCCGAGCTCGCCCAGCGATTGTGGTAGGTGTCGTCGCGCAGCACGACGGGGTGCCCGAGGCAGGCGGCGTCCAGCAACGCGCAGGACTCCGCGGTGTTCATCTCGTTCAGCAGATTGTTGCCGAACTGCCCGCCGACGATCCAGGCGCCGGGCGCGGCCGCGGAAGCGGCCTTGTGCAGAGTCTCGGCGATCCTTGGAATGCTGTCGGCGTTGGAAAAGCGCAGTTCGTAGAGATCGGCCTGCCCGCCCATCATGATGTGATTGTGGATGTCGACGATCCCCGGCATCGCCATCCGTCCGCGGAGGTCGACAGTCGCGGTCCCCTCGCCGATCAGCGCCGCGATATCGCGCTCCTCGCCGACGGCGATGAACCGGCCGGCCTTAACCGCCGCGCACGCCGCCCAAGGCTGCCCGCGATTCGACGTGTAGATCCGGCCGTTGCGGAAAACCGTGTCGGCGAATGTCCTGTTCATGCGGATCAACTTCTCGATTGGGAAAGCCTGGAGCACTCGCCCGTGCGGTGCACAGCGGCCGAACCGCGCACGACGCCAGCGTGACGCCAAACGTTCGACATGTCGGCATTCGGAACAATCCACCGTCCGGTGGATGCTCGGCCGCCTGCCGCAATGCGGGCAAGCGGCAGCGCCTCAAAACCCCAGCGCCAGACCGTCCTTGCGATGGTCGGAGGCCCCGAACAGAACGCCCCTGGCATGGTCGATGCGGATCGCCTGACAGCCGCCGATCGGCTCCTCGGAGAAGCGGGCATCGTGGCCGCGGGCGCGCAGCTCGTCGCGGATGTCGGGAGAGATCGTCGTCTCCAGCGACAGCGCGCCGTCGAAGGCAAACGAGCGCGGCGCCTCGGCCGCGGTCTGGATGTCCATCTTCAAGTCGAAGATGTTCGACAGCAGGTTGGCGTGGCCCGCGGCCTGATAATGCCCGCCCATCACGCCGAACGACATCACGGTCCTGCCGTCCTTGCGGACGAGGCCCGGGATGATGGTGTGCATCGGCCGCTTGCGCGGGCCGAGCGAGTTCGGGTGTCCGGGCCTGGTCCGAAAGCTCCAGCCGCGGTTGTGCAGCAGGACGCCGGACTTCGGCGCATAGATGCCGCTGCCGAACGGATAGAACAGCGAGTTGATCAACGAGACGGCATTGAGGTCGCGGTCGACCACCGTGACATAGACGGTGTCGCGATGCTCGATATCGTCCCAGGTCGCTGCCGCGGAGGCGCTGACCATGTCGATCTTGCTGCGGATTCGCCCGATATAGTCTTCGGCGAGGAATGCAGCCGGATCGACGTTACCGGTGGCGGGATCGCAGAAGTAAGCGTCACGCGCGCGGTAGGCGGCCTTGGTCGCCTCGGCAAGCAGATGGATGCGATCGGCCTGCGCGAGCGCACCGACGTCGAAGCCGGCAAGCGTCCGCAGGATCATCAGCGCGGCCAGGCCCTGCCCGTTGGGCGGACACTCGACCACGTCGTGATCGTGGTAGCGCGCCGAGATCGGCTGCACGTAATCCGAGATCTGCGCGGCGAAATCGTCGGTCGAGTGGGCTCCGCCGAGCCCGCGCAGGACGCTGACCATCTCGTCAGCAGCCTCGCCGGCGTAGAACGCATCCCGCCCGTGCTGCGCGATCCGGCGCAGGGTGCGGCCGAGCGCCGGTTGTGCACGGATGTCGCCGACCTCAGGCGTCTTGCCGCCGGGAAGGAACTGCGCCGCCGCGTTGGCATCGATCTCGATCCGGGCCCGGAAGCGGCGCCAGTCCTCGGCGACGCGCGGCGTCACGCAAAAGCCCTGCTCGGCGGCCGAGATCGCCGGCCGGAAGATCTCCTCCAGCGACTTGCTGCCGTGATCGGCGACCAGGCGGCACCACGCATCGATCGCGCCGGGCACGGTCACCGCCTCGGGCGCGGTCGGCGGAATGTCGCGCGCACCGCTTGCGGAGAATTTCTCAACGTCAGTACCGGCGGGCGTGCGGCCCGAACCGTTCAGCGCGATCGGCTCGCCGGCCTTTGGCGAATATAGCGCAAAACAGTCGCCGCCGATCCCGGTCATCTGCGGCTCGACCACGCCCTGCACCGCGACCGCCGCCACCGCGGCATCGACGGCGTTGCCACCGGCCTTCAGCATCTCCACCGCGGCAAGCGTCGCCTGCGGGTGCGAGGTTGCGGCCATCCCGCGCTCCGCAACCGCGACCGAGCGACCGATGGCCATGAAATCACGCATGTCGAATCCTCTGATGTCGTGAGCGGCAGCCGCTCGCCAACATTGTCGAATACGACACCGGTCCTTGCTGAACTCTCGGCCGGCCGCGCGGTGAGCAGCAATCCACCTAACGGTGGATCGGCCAAACGGCATCAAGGCTCGTCCCGCAGCGACGAAGCCTGCGACAACGAAGGTCAGCTCACGCCTCTGATCGGCACGCCCCTCGCTGCGCTTCGAACATGCGCTCCGACGCGCCCCAGCTCAGGGGGTGAGCTGGGGCCGACGGCGGTTTTGGAGGCCGTAGCGGCCAGCCTCCACCCATGACGTTAGGCCTCTTTCCTGAGCTCCATCCACCGGGAACCGCAATTGGTGCGCCGCGCTACTCCTTTTGCGCCGCCGGGTCTGTCACCAAATCTGTCACTCGGGGCTAGTTCGGAATGGCAATTGTCGCGTGCAACTGTCGGTCTACTATGCCCCCAGTCGTGCGGATTGGCCGACGTCAACCCCAAACCCCGACCATGCACATCGCGCGATGAGGGATCGCCGCTTCGGCCCACGGAGCGACGGTCCCGCCCAATTGCGGATGCGGCCAATTTGGCGCGACGGGCAACTCAGCCAGAGTCTATCAAGACATAACGGCGAAACCGAAGGGCAAAGCTCGGACAAATCATGTCGCGAGAATGCGACGCTGTCGCGTCACCCACATCTGTCATCGCCCGGCTCGCCGCCTCCGCTAAAGCTTCGGCGCGCCAGGGACTCACGGCCTCGTCGAAGCCTTGGCGAAGACGGGACCGGGCGATCCAGTACGCCGCGGCTTCTCGGCTCAAGCTCTGCTGTCTCTGGAATACTGGATCACCCGCTTTCGCTTTCGCGGGTGATGACACCGAAGAACGGTCCGACCGTTGAATCAGACGTCGCCCGCCTAATGCGGCCGCGACATCATCGCCACCACGGCGGAGCGGGTCTCGACGCCGAGTTTCTCGAAGATGTGGATCAGGTGCGTCTTCACCGTCGCCAGACCGATGTTCAGGCATTCGCCGATCTCGCGGTTGGTCCGGCCGCAGCACAGGAGCTCGACGACCTCCATCTCGCGCGAGGTTAGTCCATAGCGCGCCGGCTCGTCGGCGTTCGACGACAGGCGGCTGGTCAGGTTGAACTCGAGATAGTCGTGGATCTTCTCGGCGATGTGCATGCTGCCGTCGGGGATCGCGCAGCCCGGCGCCCAGAGCACGCTCATCCCGGCCACGATCCGGTCGTTGCGGCGGAAGAAGAACTCGATCATGTCGGCAACGCCGCATTGACCCGCGAAGGCACGGTAGGTCGCCGCCTCCTGTGACGCGCATTGGTCGAGCGCGACACTCAGCCGCGCGATCGGGCGGTTGCTCGCGGAGCGCGGATGCAACGGATCGAGCCGGTTCATGCCGGCGAGATACTGGTCGTGAAAGCTCGGCGGGACGTTGCTGGAGAGCACGAAGCGGTTGAGCGTCAGATTGCCGTCGACCTCGTAGAACGCGGTCGCGGAACCCTCGAGAATCCCCCGTGCGAACTGAATGGCTTGCGTGGTTGCCGGATCCGGTCGGCCCAGAAGCGCGATCATGACCTACCTCCCGATGTTTCCCGATGGCGAACGTCTGCGCGTCGCATGGTTGTCACGCTGGGGCAGCCGCGGAGCATAGTCAAGCAAATTGCGGGCCAGACCGGCGCCACGCACAATCCCGGCAACGGTTACGCCGAAGTAACCCGGCGGCCCCCTCCACCATCCGGTTGATTGCGAGCGATGCGACCCATGCGGAACTTTTGCACGTCCCCAATGGCATTGCTGGATCAAGAATGAATTCGCGTCGCATCATGGCCGCCTTCCCGTCCGCGGCCGACGAACAGGTCACGCTCGCCAACTGGCGTCAGCATCCCTTCAATGAATGGGCATTCCGCAATGTCCGCGAGCTGCTGCCGACCGCGAACATCGCACGCGCCCAGGCGCCGGCGCCGCTGTCCTTTGCGCCGCGCTATCTCGACGACGTCAGCTTCGCCGATCCGCGCGGCGAGACGATCAACGTCGGCCAGGCCCTGCGTGCCAGCCACACTGACGGCATCGTGGTATCGCATCGCGGACAGGTCGCGTTCGAATGGTATGCCCACGGCCTGACGCCTGATACGCCGCATCTGATCTTTTCCGTCAGCAAGTCGGTCGCTGGAACGCTTGGCGGCATCCTTGCCGATCACGGCAAGCTCGATCCCGACGCGCCGGTGACGCGCTACATCCCGGAGATGGAGGGATCGGTCTATGGCGGCAGCTGCACGGTGCGGCATCTGCTCGACATGAGCGTCGGCATCCGCTTCGACGAGGATTACATGGCGCGCGACGGCGACGTCATGAACTACCGGCGCTCGACCGGCTGGGAGCCGCCGGATCCAAGCATTCCGCCGAGCAATCTGCGCGACTATCTGCGCACGCTGCGGCCGAATGGCGCGCCGCATGGCCAGATCTTCCATTATGTCTCGACCAACACCGACGTGCTTGGCTGGGTCTATGAGCGCGCCTGCGGCATGTCCTACGCAAAAATTCTCTCGTACTATCTGTGGCAGCCAATGGGCGCCGAGCACGATGCCTACATCACCGTCGATTCGCGCGGCGCGGCGCGCGTCGCTGGCGGCATCTGCGCGACGCTGCGCGACCTCGCGCGGTTCGGCGAGACGATGCGCAATCACGGCATCAGCAACGGGCGGCAGGTCGTGCCGGGCTGGTGGGTCGACGACATCAGGCGGAACGGCAATGCCGAGGCATGGTCGCGCGGCGACCTGACGAAAGTGTTTCCGAACGGAAATTATCGCAACAAGTGGTACACGATCGACCGGCGCGAAACTCCGTTTGCCGCTGTCGGCATCCATGGCCAATGGATCTACATCGATCCGGCCAACGAGACGGTGATCGCGCGCGTCTCCTCGCAGCCGCTGCCGATGGACCTCGATCTCGATCACATGTGGATGCGCGGCTATCGCGCGATCGCGGCGAAACTTGCCGGCAAGGCCTGACTGCTTGCGACAGGGGGACATCATGGGACCATCGATCAACCGCCGCCGTCTGCTGCAGATCGGCGCTGGTGCAGGCCTAGGCATTGCGGTGCCAAATCTTGCGATGCCGGGCATCGCGCGGGCCAGCACGAAGACGATCACGGCGGTCATGCACGCACCGCTGCGCGCCACTGATCCGATCATGACGACGGCGTGGACCGCGCGCAACCATGGCTACATGATCTATGACACGCTGTTCTCGACCAATTCGAAATTCGAGATCAAGCCGCAGATGGTCGAGGCCTGGGAGGTCTCGTCCGATGGCCTGACCTACACCTTCCGCCTGCGGCCCGGCCTCAAATTCCATGACGGCAGCGCGGTGACGTCGGGCGACGTGATCCCCTCGCTGCAGCGCTGGGCCAGGCGCGACACGATGGGCCAGAAACTGTTCGAGTTCGTCGCCGAGCTGAAGGCGGCCGACGAACGCAGCTTCCGCATGGTGCTGAAGGAGCCGTGCGGCTTCGTGCTGGCGGCGCTCGGCAAGCCGACCGCCAACGTGCCCTTCATCGTGCCGGCGCGGATTGCCGCAACGCCTGCGGACCAGGCCATCACGGATCATCTCGGCTCCGGACCCTTCCGCTTCGTGACGGCGGAATTTCAGCCCGGCGTCAAGGCCGCGTACGAGAGGAATCCAGACTACGTGTCGCGCGACGAACCGTCCGACGGCACCGGCGGCGGCAAGGTGGTGAAGATCGGCCGCTACGAATGGATCAGCGTACCGGACTTCCAGATCGCGACCAACGCGCTGATGAACGACGAGATCGACTATTTCGAGGTGCCGCCGCACGACCATCATGCGATGCTCGCGCGCGCCGCGAATGTCGAGCTGACCGACTACAATACGCTCGGCTTCTCCGGCATGTGCCGGATGAACTGGCTGGTGCCGCCGTTCGATCGGCCCGAGATCCGCCAGGCGGTGCTGCATGCCGTGAACCAGAGGGACTGGCTCGACACCCAGATCGGCAACCCCGACTACTACAAGGTCACGCCCGCGATCTTCGTCGCCGGCACGCCGTTCGAAAGCGCGGTCGGCTGGTCGACCAGGGCCGACACCGCAAAGGCCAAGGAGCTGCTCAAGCAGGGCGGCTACAAGGGCGAGCCGATCACGATCCTGCACGCGACCGACGCTCCGATCATCACCGCGCTCGGCACGGTCACCGCGGAGGCGCTGCGCGCGATCGGGATGAACGTCAATTTGCTGGCGATGGACTGGGGTTCGGTGGTGGCGCGGCGCGCCAAGCAGTCGATGCCGGCCGAGGGCGGCTGGTCGCTCTACCATTCGACCTGGGCCAGCGCCGACCTGGTCAATCCGATCGGCAATGCCTGCGTCAACGGCAAGGGCAAGAATGGCGGCTTCTTCGGCTGGGTCGAGGACGCCGAGCTCGAGCGGCTGCGCGACGGTTTTGCCCGTGCTACGGCGCCGCCGGACCAGAAGGCGCTGGCCGGCAAGATCCAGGCGCGCGCCTATGAGGTAGTTACCCACGTGCCGACCGGCCAGTACAATCAGCCGGCCGCGACGCGGAAGGCGCTGAAGGACATCGTTCGCGCACCGGTGCCGCTGTTCTGGAACGTCGACAAGACCGGCTGACGGCTATTCGATCGGCGGCCGCCGCGTGTGCCAATCGGTGACCGACTGGAACGCGCAACCGGCGCGGACCAGCACGTCTTCGGCCAGATGCGGGCCGACCAGCTGCATGCTGAGCGGCATCTGGTCCGACGCCATGCCCATCGGCAGCGTGATGGTCGGGCTGCCCGAGAAGTCGAACACTGCCGTGAAGCGGAGAATGCTCAGGAGCACGCTGGGATCGGCGCCATACTCGCTCATCTTCGTCAGCGTCGGGATCGGCACCGGCATCGTGGGGATCAGGAGGAGATCGATATCCTCGAACATCGCGGCCAGACTTCCGCTGAACTTCAGCCGCTCGTGATGAATCGCGGCGATGTCGACGCCGCTCACAGATCTGCCCTGCTCGATCAGCTGGGCGAGGTCCGGTCCGTAGTCCGACTTCTGCGACGGGTAGGTGTCCAGATGCGCCTCGGCGGTCTCCACCGAGCACATCGCAATCCACTGGCTGACGAGCTTCTGATAAGGCGGGAAATGCACCTCGCGGATGTCGGCACCGAGCGCGGCGAGCGTGCGCTCGGCCTGCAGCAAGGCGGTCACAACCTGCCGATCGATGCCCTCCTGGGTGTACCTGCGATCGACGCCGATCCGAAGGCCCCTGACGCCATGGCCTGCCCCGGCCAGATAGTTCGGCACCGGCGCCCGCAAGGCGGTCGGATCGTTGGCGTCGGCGCCCGCGATGACGCCGAGCATCGCCGCCGCATCCGCGGCGCTCCGGCACATCGGTCCGACGTGATCGAGCGAGTCGGCCAGCGGAAAGATGCCGTGCCGGCTGACGCGGCCCCAGGTCGGCTTGATGCCGGTCAAGCCGCAGGTCGCCGACGGAAACCTGATCGATCCGCCGGTGTCGCTGCCGATCGAGCCGTAGCAGAGCCCTGCCGAAGTCGCGACGCCAGATCCGCTCGACGACGAGCCGACCCAATAATTCACATTCCACGGATTGAGCGGGGCCGGAATTGCAGGATGATGGCTGGTATAGGCGCCCTCCGTCATCTTCAGCTTGCCGAGCGTGATCGCACCGGCGACTTCGAGCCGGTCCACGATCGTGGCATTGAAGGACGGCACGAACTTGGCGTGGATCGTGGTGCCGCCCGCGGTCGGCGCGAACGTCGTGTAGCAGAGGTCCTTCAGCCCGATCGGAACGCCATGCAGCGGGCCGCGCCAGATGCCCTTGGCGATCTCCGCGTCGTACTGCCTGGCCTGGGCCATGGCCCGCTCCGCAAGGACGAGCGCGTAGCCGTGAAACTGTCCATCCAGTTTCGCGATCCGGCTCAGGATCGCCTCGGTGATCTCCGACGGTTTTGCCTCCCTGCGGCGAAACAGTTCGGATATCTCGGTGATCGACTTGTAGTGCAATGGATCCGCTGACATCTGATGCCCTGTTGTTGTCGGATAAAGCCGGCGCGGATCGCCGCCGCGGGCAGCGATCACGTCGCTATGCTGACGGCCGGACGTGCCTAGAACTGGACGCCGCGCGTCAACGCACCGTCCACCACGAGATTGGTTCCGGTGATGAAGCTCGCCGCCTTGCTCGCCAGGAACACGGCGGCATTCGCCATCTCCTGCGGCGTGCCCATGCGGCCGGTCGGGTTGAGCGCCAGCGCGGTCTTGTACAGTTCGGGATTGCCGTCCTTGATCATGTTCCAGACACCGCCCTCGAAATAGGTGTTGCCCGGCGACACCGAATTGGCCCGGATGCCCTTGGCCGCGAGCTGGTAGGCGAGCCCTTGCGTGTAGTGGATGATCGCGGCCTTGAACGTGCCGTAAGGACCGCTGGCGAAATCGACTTCGCGCCCCGACACGCTGGAGATGGTGACGATCGCGGCCGCCTTGCTCTTCTCGAGATGCGGCATCGCGGCGTTGACGAGACGCACCGTCCCCATCATGTCGGTGGAGAATTCCTTCTCCCAGCTCTCCTCGTCCTGCCCGATCGAGAGCGCGCTGACATTGGCGACCACGACGTCGATGCCGCCGAGCTTGGACGCCATGTCGGCGACCCAGGCGTTCAGCGCCGGCCCATTCGAGACGTCGACGGCACCGCCGAACGCCGCGACGCCCTTGGCCTTGATCGCGGCAACGGCGCTATCGACATCCGCCTGGTTGCGCGCACAGATGCCGACATTGGCGCCCTCTGCCGCAAACGTGTCGGCGATCGCCCTGCCGATGCCCTTGGTGCTGCCGGTGACGAGAACCTTTGCTCCCTTGAGTCCCAGATCCATGTCCATTCCCTCCGTTATTATCGATTATGGAAACTGCACTTCACCACGTGGCGCAGCCGGTCAAAGCAGCAGCTGCGCACGAACATTATCCTCGTTGACCTCCTCGCCGGCCAGCGATCGCGTGATCTTGCCCTTCTCCATGATGTAGCAGCGCTGGGCGATCTCCAGGATGGTGTCGAGATTCTGCTCGACGAAGATGATCGTGGTGCCGAGCTCGCTGCGGAACGATTTCAGCGCCTCGCAGATGTGCTGCACGATCGACGGCTGGATGCCCTCGGACGGCTCGTCGAGGATCATCAGCGACGGATTGCCGATCAGCGCGCGGCCGATCGCCAGTTGCTGCTGCTCGCCGCCCGACATGGTGCCCGCGATCTGCCGGCGACGCTCCTTCAGGCGCGGGAAATACTGGTAGACGAGCTCGGGTAGCTTCTTTCCGTCCGGCCCGCCGATCAGCTCGCCGACCTGCAAGTTCTCCTCCACGCTCATCTGCGGAAACACGTCGCGGCCCTGCGGGATGTAGCCGAAGCCTGCGCGCGCCCGCGCATCGGCCTCGAGCTGCGTCACATCCTGATCCATGAAGGTGATGGTGCCGCGCCAGCTCTGCAGCAGGCCGATCAGGCAGCGCATCAGGGTCGACTTGCCGACGCCATTGCGGCCGATCACACCGACGATCTCGCCGCGCGAGACCTGCATGCTGACGCCCTGCAGGATCGGCGTCGCGCCATAGCCCGCCCAAAGTCCCGACACCTCCAGAATGCGATCAGTGGGCATGGGTCTTACCCAGGTAGATTTCCGCGACCTTCTGGTCTTCCAGGATGGCCTCGAGGCTGCCGCGCGCGAAGATCTTGCCGAGATGCAGCACCGTGACGCGCTGGGCGACCTGCCGCACGAACGCCATGTCGTGCTCGACGACCAGCACGGTCATGCCTTCGGCGTTGAACGACTTGATCAGCTCGCCGGTTTTGTAGGTCTCCTCCGGCGACATGCCGGCTGTCGGCTCGTCCAGCAGCAGCAGCTGCGGCCGCAACGCCAGCGCCATCCCGATCTCCAGCCATTGCTGCTGGCCGTGCGACAGCGCGCCGGCGAGCTTGCCGCCGTCATCGGCCAGATTGAGCAGCGCCAGCAGCCGCTCCTCTTCAGCAACCCGCTCGGCGCCCGAGAGCCGTTCCTGCAACGCGATCTGGATGTTCTGCCGCACCGGCAGCTCCTTGAATACGCTCGGCGCCTGCATCTTGATGCTCATGCCCCGCTGCACCCGCGCGTAGGGCCGCTCGGCGGTGATCTCGACGGAATCGAAGAAGATGCTGCCCGTGGTCGGCGGATAAAGCCCGACGATCAGCTTGAACAGCGTGCTCTTCCCGGCCCCATTGGGCCCGATCAAGCAGTGCACCTCGCCGGCATTGACCGAGAGATCAACCTCGGAGACGGCGGTCAATCCACCGAAACGCTTGGAGACGCCTTTCACATCGACCAGTGCCATGGCTCAGGTCTCATCCGATTGCAGACGGCCGGCGTCGGCCAGCGCCGGGCCCTCGTCGCGCCGCCGGCGCCTGCTCCACCAATCGACAACGAGCTTGCCGATCCCGAGCACGAACCCCTGCGGCGCCAGCATCACGGTGGCGAGCAGCAGCACGCCCATCAGCACCAGCGCGGCTTGCTGGCTGTAGACCGTGATGGTCTGGAAGCCGAACAGCAGCAGGAACGACCCGACCAGGGTCGCGGTCAGATCGTTGCGTCCGGAGAACGCCACCCACACGATCGGCATCGCCGCCGCCGGCAGGCCGATGCTCGACGGCGTGATGAACTGCCCCCACGACGTGTACAGCGCACCGCTGAGCCCTGCGAGGCCGCTGCCGATTACGAAGGTCAGCAACTGATATTTGCGGACGTCGTAGCCGAGCATCTCGGCACGCTGCGGGTTCTCACGCGTCGCCACGATCACGTTGCCGACGCTCGAGTTCACCAGCATGCGCAGCGCGATGTAGACGATCACGATCAGCGCGATCATGACGTAATAAAGTGCGGATCCCTCGATATCGAAGTCGCCGACGGTCAGCGGGTCCATGCCCTTCATGCCGTTGAAGCCGTTCAGACGCGCCGGCCCGATGTGCCATTCCGGCCCGGCGGTCTGTCCAAGGAAGAAGGCCAGCACCAGCGTCGCCGACAGCGTCACGATGCCGAAGAAGATGCCGCTGATGCCGCCCCAGATCATGAAGTAGCCGAGGATCCCCGCTGCGATCATCGCGATGACGACCGAGAGGACAAGCGCGGCGATCGTCGCCGTTCCGCCGCCCATGTTGATGGCGAGCACGCCGTAACCGTAGCCGGCGATGCCGAAGAAGAAGGTCTGGCCGAAGGACAGCATTCCGCCGTAGCCCCACATCAGGCAGAGCCCGAGCGCCATGAAGATCCAGATCAGGAAGTAGGCGAAATTGCCGACATCATAGGAATCCGCGAACACCGGATAGATCAGCGCGCCCGCCAGCACGGCAAGGAAGCAGGACCAGAAGATCCTGCCGCGTCCGAGCGTCTGCGGGCCATCGAGCAGCTTCAACATCGGATATTCCCGTCTAGCGCCCACGGCGAACCAATACGCTGGATAGCCCTTCGGGCAGGACACGGATGATCAGGATGACTGCAAACAGCATGCCGATCTGGCCGATGATCTGGCCATAACTCGCATTCAGCGCCATCCGGATGATCGCCAGGAACACGGCGGCCGGCGCGGTTCCGAGCAGGACGTTGGCGCCGCCGATCACGACCGTGACGAAGCTCTCGACCACGAAGGTCGCGCCCATGGTCGGGATCAGCGTCATGGTCGGCGCGTAAAGCGCGCCGCAAAGTCCCGCGAGCGCCGTGCCGATGCCGAAGCTGATCGAGTAGATGCGACCGGTGCGCGCGCCCAGCGCCTTGGCCATCGCCGCGTTCTGCATCGTTGCCCGTGCGACCACGCCGAAACGGGTCTTCATGAAGATGATGTAGAGCCCGGCCAGCACCGCCACCGCAGCGCCAAACAGCACCAGCCGGTAGGTCGAGAACGTGTAGCCGCCGATCGCGAAGCTGCCTTCGGGCGTGCCGATCCCGCGCACTGCGGAACCGACGATCAACAGCATCGATTGCGTCACGATCAGGCTGAGGCCCCAGGTGGCGAGCAGCGAGTCGAGCGGACGCTTGTAGAAGCGCCGCACGATCAAGAACTCGACGATCATGCCAATGATCCCGGCAGTCAGTGCGGCCAGGATCTGGGCGATCGGAAGCGGCACGCCGAGATTCACCAGACCCACGGTCACGTAGGCGCCGCACATGATGAACTCGCCATGCGCCATGTTGATGACGCCCATCATGCCGAACACGATGGCAAGGCCTGCAGCCGACAGGATCAGGAACGCGAAGACGTCGGCGAACTGATAGAATACCGAGAAGAGTTCAGCCGACATTCCGCTCTCCGTGATCACGGCGCCGCATCATTGCGGCGCCGGTTCGCTTGGAAGTCATGACGCACAACACGAGCAAGATTCGTGCCCGTGCGCGTCACGATTTGCTGGGAAGATGACTCGGCGTGTACTGATCCTTGTCGTTCTTCTTGGTGAGATCGCAGCCGATCTCGCCCAACCAATACGGCTGGATCGTCCCGTAGTCCTTCTCGACGGTCACCTCATGCTTGGGCCCGACCGAGATCAGGCGCATGCGGTGCGACGTATGCTGGCTCTTCGGGTCGATGCAGACCTTGCCCTCGGGAGCGTCGATGCAGGCATCGCCTGATGCGATCACCTTGCGCATGTCCTCGAGCTTGGTCGACTTCGCCTTCTCGACCAGCGCCTTGTACATGTAGAGCGCGTTGTAGGCGTTGTAGCCCATATCGTTGATGTAGAGCTCGTCGGGGAACTTGGCGTGCCAGCGCTTCTTGAAGTCGTTGGCTTCAGGCGTGTCGATCTCCTCGAACCAGTTCGCGGTCGCATGCATGTTGTTGAGCGCCGGCGGCTTGAACCGCTTGTGCTCGAAACCGAGCATGATCTTGATCGAGGACCCCATCGGCAGATTGAGGTTGGCCGCGGCCGCCTGCTCGAAGAACGAATCCTGCGCGGCGCCGACATTGATCGTCAGCAGCCAGTCCGGCTTCGCCTTCTGGATGTTCTGGATCGTCTGCGCGAACTGCGAGACGCCGAGCGGGATGAATTCCTCGCCCACGACCTCGCCGCCGAGATCCTTCATGATCTTGCGGTTCCACTCCGCCGAGATCTGTCCGAAATTGTAGTCGGCGGCGATCACGTAGACTTTCTTGCCGAACTTCTGGACCATCCAGGGGATCAGGGTCGAGAACTGCTGCTCCGGCACCGCCCCCATGCTGATCATGCTGGCGTCGCAGACGCCGCCTTCATACTGGTTCGTATAGAAATACGGCGTGGTGGTGCGATCGACGATCGGGCGCAATGCCTCGCGCGACGCCGAGGTGATGCCGCCGATCAGCACGTCGACCTTGTCGCGATTGAGCAGCCGCCGGCCGAACTCCTGATAGCGGGCATTGTCGCCTTGGGGATCAAGATGGATCAGCTCGATCTGGCGGCCGAGAATGCCGCCGCTCTTGTTGATCTCCTCGACCGCGAGCTGCGAGCCGTGCAGCTTCGGCATGCCCATGAATGCGAGGTCGCCGGAGACGTCCTCCAGCAAGCCGACCTTCAGCGGCGGTTCTGCCGCCCGAGCGCTACCAATTGGCGCCGTTCCGAGCATTGCACCAAGCAAAGCCATTCCGATTAGTCGCCCCGAATACATCGCGATATCCCCTGTCGTTGAAGGATGTTTGAAGTTTCACGCCTTGAGGTAATTCTTCAGGATCGATGCTCCCATCGTGTATTTGGGGTCGACCATGTTGCCGAGCCGCATGCGGCCGGCCTGGCTCAGCAGCATGTAGGCGTCGATCTCATCGAAGCCGTAATCGGCGCTCATCCATCGCACCAGCTCGCGATAGGCGATCCGCGCCGCGTCTTCGAGCGGACGTGCGCTGCCGATCGTCATGATGAAGTCGCGCGTTTCCAGCCGCGGCCAGGCAAAGCTCCAGTTCTTGATCAGATCGATCTGCAGCGTCACGGTCGCGCGCTGCTCGAGCGCGACGCCGGAAAGCTCGCCATCGCCCTGCGTGGCGTGGCAGTCACCGACATAGAGCAGCCCGCCGTCGGCATGCACCGGCAGATAGATGATCGCGCCCGGTGCGACGTCCGGCAGATCCATGTTGCCGCCGTGATAGTCCGGCTGCAGCGAGGAGATCGCCTCGATCTCGGGCGACACGCCGATCGTGCCGATGAACGGCTCATAGGGCAGCGTGATCTTGTCGTTCCAGCGCACGCCGTTGCGGTCGACATGCAGCTTCTTGACGCGCTCCGGCAGCGGCGGATTGAGCAGCGCCGTCGATGCGGTCCCGACCAGGCCGCCGAATTCCGGAATGATGCAGGTCGTGCCGGCCGGCTGCGCACCGCGGGTCTCGACGTCGCGGATATAGACGGCGAGGCAATCGCCCTTCTTGGCGCCCTTCACCGCGATCGGCCCGCATTGCGGATTCAGGTAGGGGAAGTTCAGCTTGGCGGTGGGGCTATCGTTCTCGCTCGTCAGCACGCCGCCGAAGGCATCTTCGGTCTCGACGACCACCACCCCGCCGGGATCGATCGACAGCGTCGGCTTGGCATAGGGGCCGTAGACGTAATGGAAACCGCCCTGCTGCTCGATCGTCAGACTATGGGTCGTGCCGGTTGCGCCCTTGGCGACGGCCCGCTTGGCCATGATGGAACTCTTCAACCAGTCTTCGGTCATGCGAACGGCTCCTTGAACTCAAATCGCGGGATGGCGCTTATGCCAGTCGGTGACGCGCTGGAAGGCATCGCCCGCGCGGACGAGGCTTGCCTCGTCGAAGTGACGGCCGACGAACTGGAAGGCGACCGGACCGCCGTTCGGCGCGAAGCCGCCGGGAAGCGTCACGGTCGGGCTGCCGGTCATGTCGAACGGACAGGTGAAACGCAGCAGCCCGGTGATCAGCGACGGGTCCTCACCCAGCGCCGCCATCTTGGCCAATGTCGGCGCGGCGAATGCCTGGGCCGGGACCGCGAGGAGATCGACCGTCTCGAACAGCAGCCGCACCGCACCGCGAAACGCTTCGCGCCGCAGCACGATCTTCTGATAGTCCATGCCGGATTGCGCCCGGCCGAGATCAAGCAGGCCGGCGAGCGCCGGGCCGTATTCGTCCTTGCGTGCGGGATAGGTTTCCTCATGCGCGACGGCCACTTCGATGCCGCACAGCGGGAACCAGTCCTCGATCACAGCCTTGGGGTCGGGGAACGTGATGTCCTTGATCTTCGCGCCGAGGTCGGCGGCGACGCGCAGACCTTCGCTGAGCACCTTGCCGGCGGCCTCGTCGGTGCCCTCGCTGGTCCAGCGCCGATCGACCCCGATCGACACCCCGCGCAGATCTCCGGTCAGGCCGGCGAGATAGTCCGGCACGGGCAGCGGCACCGAGGTGGTGTCCTTGGGATCCTGGCCGGCGATCACGGCCAGTATCGCGCCACAATCGGCGGCGTTGCGCGCCATCGGACCGATATGGTCGAGCGTCGCCGCGAGCTCGAAGGCGCCGTAACGGCTGACGCGGCCCCAGGTCGGCTTTAGCCCGGTGATGCCGTTGGCGGCCGACGGAAAGCGGATCGATCCGCCGGTGTCGGTTCCAAGCGAGCCGAAGCAGAGCCCGGCGGCGGTGGCAACACCGGAACCGCTCGAGGACGCGCCGGACCACAGATCGGCATTCCACGGATTCTTCGGCGGATCGATCTTCGGATGATGGTCGGCATAGGCGCCCTCGGTCTGCTGCAGCTTGCCGAGGATGATGGCGCCGGCATCCTTCAGCCGGGCGACGACGGTGGCATCCTCGGTGGGGCGGAAGTCACGGTGGATCGTCATGCCATGCGCGGCCGGCGCGCCCTTGGCCCAGCACAGATCCTTGACCGCGATCGGCACGCCGTGCAGCGGCCCCCTGATCTTGCCGGACGCGATGTCCTTCTCGGCAGCGGCCGCTTCGGCGAGCGCTGCATCGCCCATCACATGGGCGTAGCTCTTGAGCTTGCCGTCGAGCTGCTCGATCCGCCCGAGCATCGCCTTGGTCACCTCGACCGGCGAGAGCTTCCTGGCCTGGATTTGCTGCCCGACCTCAATCAGTCCGAGATAGTGAAGATCCGTCGTCGGCATCGTTTCTCATCCCCGCACTTGGCACCGCATTTGGCAGGACGCAAGCGCAGGCACTGCCCATCACCGCGCATGCGCCTCCGGCTTGGCGACACGGACGTGTCGCCAATTTGTTTGGCGGCAAAAGCAAAAAGCCACCCGCCCCTCCGAAACGAAGGTGACGAATGGCCCAAATGCCGCGGCTATGAACTATCGCGTGGGGCTCTGGATCGAACGGAGCACTCTGCGCGGCGATCGGGACGTCATCGGCCAAATCGACGCACGCAAGGTTCGACAGGAAGCCCTGTAGGAGAAAATTCTAAGGAGGTGTGCAGCGCGTTGTCAACGAGGCTGGTTGCACAAATTTCGCGAGGTGCATGCGCAGCAAATCGGCATGACCTCTTGCGCCGACCTCTGCGAAGATGATTTCCTTCCTCAAGTTGCACTGAAAGTCGTCGATGACAAAGCCGTCCATTCCCGTTGGCATCATCTGCTCGCAGCACGGGCCTTATCAGGCCATGGGCCGCGAGATCCTCAAGAGCGCCATGATGGCGGTCGACGAGATCAACGAGCAGGACGAGTTCGACTTCGCGATATCAGCGCATATCCGCGATCCCCGCGGCATCATTTCGGAATACCACACGGTCTGCGACGACCTCATTCGCAATGTCGGGGTCGAGCACATCATCGGCTGCTACACCTCGGCCTCCCGCAAGCAGGTGCTGCCGATCGTCGAACGCACCGACCGCCTGCTCTGGTACCCGGCGCGCTACGAAGGGTTCGAATGCTCCGACAACGTCATCTATGTCGGCGCTTCGCCCAATCACAACGTGCTGCCGCTGGTGCGCTACGTGCTCGACAATCTGTCGCGCGAGATCTTCTGCGTCGGCTCCAACTATGTCTGGACCTGGGAAACCAATCGCGTCACCCGCGAGCTGGTGACGGCGGCGCGCGGGAAGATTCTTGCGGAACGCCTGCTCGAGCTCGGTGAAAGCGCGGTCGCGCATATCGTCGACGAGATCGTGCGGCGGCGGCCGCCGGTCGTCTTCAATACGCTGGTCGGCAGCTCGAGCTATGATTTCATCCGCGCGTTCCACGCCGCAACCAGCGCGGCCGGCCTCGACATCCCGATGCTGAGCTGCAGCCTGTGCGAGCCCGAGCTGAAGATCGCCGGCCCCGCATCGGCCGGATGCATCACGTCATCGGCCTATTTCGAAAGCATTCGCCTGCCCGAGAATCAGGCCTTCGTCGCGCGCTGGAAGGCGCGCCACGGCGACCACTCTAGCCCGTCCGTCGACGGCCAATCCGCCTATGTCGCGGTCTATCTGCTGGCCCGCGCACTGCAGCGCGCCGGAACGTCCGATATCGGCGAGGTGCGGCGCGCGGCGGCCGGCCATCGCTACAATTCGCCGCAAGGTCCGGTCTGGATCGACGGCAGCAACAACCACTGCGTCCTGACGCCGCGGCTCGCCGTCTCCAACGCCGAAGGCCAGTTTGATATCTTCTGGGAAGCTGAAGCTCCAGTTAAGCCGGATCCCTATCTGACGCAGCTCGACATCGCCGCCAGCCCTGCAAGGGATGCGACCCTGCCGAATGCGCCACATTTGCGGGTGGTGAAATGAGCAAGCCGTCGTCATTTTCGCTGCGCGGACGCAAGGCGCTCGTCGCCATCAAGGACGAGCGCGACGCCACCATCGTCAGGCGCCAGTTCGAGCGT
The DNA here is from genome assembly GCF_001982635.1 of Bradyrhizobium mercantei. Lineage (GTDB taxonomy): Bacteria > Pseudomonadota > Alphaproteobacteria > Rhizobiales > Xanthobacteraceae > Bradyrhizobium > Bradyrhizobium mercantei. The sequence goes on from NZ_MKFI01000012.1 coordinate 42,233, forward strand.
CTCGGGATCGACATCGCGATATGGGAGCCGAGCTGGGAGCCCGGCGCCAATATCGACTGCCGGCCGGATGTGACGCTGATCGACGACGAGTTTTTGCCGCTCACCTCGGCGGCGCAGCGTGCAGCGCTTGGCCGAAGCCCGGTGATCGCCCTGCTCGGAACGGAGACGCCGAGCCGCCTGAAGCTCGTGCTCGACCTCGATCCGGCCTCGTTCCTGGTCAAGCCGCTGCGCTCGGCCGGCATCTATGCCGCGCTCGTGCTGGCCTTCGAACGAAGCGAGCGCACCAATGAATTGAAGCAGCAGGTGCTCAAGCTCGAGCAGCGGCTGCGTTCGCGCCGCATCGTGCTCGCCGCCGTGCTCCAGGTCATGCATACGCATGCGCTGGCCGAACCGGCCGCCTTTGCGCTGATCCGGCGGTCCGCCATGGAGCAGCGCAAGACCATCGAGGAGCTCTCGGCCGAGATCACGGCAAAGGGCTCCCTGCCCCGAGCGGCCGGTTAGCCGGTCGCGCCGATGCCGGCCCAAGACCGGGCATGACGAGTCCGTGGAGCGATCGGGCACGATTGCCCTGCCGCCGCAGGTGCGCGCCAGCAAAATATCGAAAACAACCCCATGCAAAGGAGCTGGCGGCTGTCGCCGTTCGACACGCGGCTTGTTCGATAGCATCGGCCTTATGGCACCCCATTCATATTCGGCGAGTTCTTAGCGCATGATTCGAGCCCCCAATTTGGGAGTTTGATTCACGGAAGTCCGGCCAAACGCAACGCTTTTGGCTCGGCCCCGTTGCGGACAAAACCAACGGCCAAAACTCGATGCTGCAAGAAGCTCTCAGGTCGAAAGCCGAGCGATATCTCGCAATCGATCGATATCTCGAATCTCAATTCGCCGATAGTCGCACACCAGCACCCCATCGGCCTGTAGCCGTTGCAGGATCTCGTTGACTGTCTTTCGTGTCAGTCCCGTCATTTCGCCCAACGCCTGCTGGCTGAGTGGCAGCGCGTCAAGCCTCGCGGTTGCTTCCGCGATGTCCGAAAGTCGTGCGGCGATTCGTTGGGTGGGTGGCAAGGTCAATACGTCTGCGCCGAACCTCAAGGCAGCGCGGAGCTGACGATAGAGTAGTTTGGCGACGGCGCGCCAGATTTCGGGGCATTGTTCCGCGATGCGGCTCAGCGCGGTGTCCGAGATGACGAGAATCTCGCACGGGATTGCAGCTGCGGCAGTTACGAGACGCCGCCCGCCGCCGAAGCGCACGCTTTGCCCGCCGGCGGTTCCTGGTCCAATGAGCCCAACACGTACGCGTTGTTCGCCTGCTCCATGACAAAAAAGATCGACCGCGCCGTCCACGACGACGAGCAGTCCGGTATCCTCGTCGCCCTCTGCGTGAATCCATGCTCCTGCTGGACGACGGATCAGCCTGCCGTGTTCGACCAATAGCGGGGCAAGCTTGAGGGCGTCGGGCGCCAACCATTCAGCGCCTTCCAAAATCCGACGTGCCTCGTCTGTCGCGCTCACGCCCAATTGTATCGCTGCGACGATCTCAAATCGAGCCCGGTGGAACCAATCGACCTGGCGAAAATCCGGCATTGCCAGGGCAATTTGCCAGCGTTGCTGATTTCCGCGGCGTTAGCTCGGCATCCGAGACGAGCAAAATTTCAGCATGTGCCGCAGTTGTAGGCGTCATCAGACGCATGACGCGCCCAACACATGCTTGTGATGCACCCCTCATGCTCGACTGTAACGCGCGTGACGATCGCCGATCGCGCCTCGTCAGAACAACAATTCGTAACCAACGCTGAAGAGCTACTTGCTCCGCAGTCGTTCGGGCAGGCAGCACCTCCAGGCGGTCTGGTTATTCACGCAATACCGCTGCACGGCATCGACCGTCGCGGTAACTTAAGGAGTTGTCAGATGGCACGTAAACTTGTCTTGGCGGCATCGGTTGTCGCTTTCGCCGCACCATCGCTAACTGCGCTTGCAATCGTCTTAACCTCGCTTTCCGGACCAGCGGCCAGAGCCCAGGGTGGCACCACCCTTTCTCACTGTGTGATCGACACGGAGAGGATGTGTCCTGGCGTCACTCCGGGGGGCGGCACCCTGATCGAATGCCTCAAGCAGCATCCGGACGACGTGAGCGTTGGCTGTGCGAAGGCGCTGCAAGCGGTCAAAGCGAAAATGGGCAAGTAGCCCGATCGGGACGCGCCCAACACATGCTTGTGACGCTCCCTCCTGCTCGACTGTAACGCGAGTGACGATCCCGGATCGCACCTCATCTAACAACGCATCGTAGCCAGCGCTGAACGGTTGCTTGCTTCGCGGTCGCCGAAACAGGCAGCACCTCCAGGCGCTCTGGTTACTCACACGCAACACCGCTGCACGGTGTCGACCGTGGCGGTCACTAAAGGAGTTATCAGATGGTACGTAATCTTGTTTTGGCGGCATCGGTCGTCGCCATCACCGCAACATCGCTGGCTGTGCCGGCAGAAGCCCGGGCGTTCGCAGCAGCTGGCTTTCACGGAGCCGCGGTCGGGCGATTCGGCGGTGGTCACGGCTTCAGCTACGGAGCCTATCGCGGCGGAGGCGCCTATTGGGGTGGCGGATACCGCGTCGGCGGCTGGGCTGGCGGTTGCTGCTACGGAGGCGCGATTGCCGCGGGCACCGTGGCGGGCGCAGCAGTGGGCGCGGCAGCGACATCGGCCTACGCCGCGCCGTCAGCCGTCTATGTCGCGCCGCCGGTCGTCTACGGGTCGCGCGGCTATTACTACGTCCGTTGATCGGCTCGATGCGCGTCAACGAGCGTCCGTCAATATGAGTTGGCACTAGCTCGTCGACCCCACCAGCGTCGCTCTCGTCTGCCGGAATGAAAGCGCCGGCAGACGAGCAGCGGTTTCCTCCCCCACATCAGATCGATACGCGTCATGAGTCTCGACCCGAAGATGGTTTTTGTCCTGCGCGCCATCCACAGCGAAGTCTGCGAGGGCGTTGCTGCGGACGCAGTCACGATCCGTACCCATGTCGCCAGCCGGTTACTCGAGGCGGCGCAGGGCGGCAAGACATTGAAACGAGAGCTGAAGTCCATCGGACGGGCGGCGCTTCTGGAAGCGACGACGATCGATCGTCGACGTCGACTGTCTCACGGCCACGGGAATCACCCTTTGGAGTTCCACAAATGAAGAACAGCATGGGTTTCAGTCGGCGCAATCTTCTCGCTTTGACGGCCGGTGTTCTGCTCACGGGGTGCGAGCAGAACACGTTCGTTCCGCCGCCGCCACGCGTCGTCGAGGTCGCGCACCCCGTTCAGAAGACCTTCACGCGCTATCTGGAGACGACCGGAAATCTGGCGCCGATAAACACCGTCGACCTGGTCGCGCGTGTGCAAGGCTTCCTGCAATCGATCAATTACAAGGACGGCGCTTTCGTGAAGCAAGGCGCCAGCCTGTTCACGATCGAGCCGCAGACCTACAAGCTCCAGCTCGAGCAGGCGCGAGCCGCGGAAGCCGGCGGGCAGGCGACGCTGAAACAGGCTCAGCTCGATTTCCAGCGACAAGCGATCCTGGTCCAGAAGGACGACGTCGCGCAGTCGACGCTCGACGTCTCGACGGCCACGCGCGACAACGCCCAGGCGAGCCGGCGGCAGGCCGAGCTCAACGCCAAGATCGCCGAAATCAATTACGGCTACACCAATGTCGCGGCGCCATTTGACGGCATCGTCACCAATCACCTCGTCTCGGTCGGCGAGCTCGTCGGTGTGGGGTCGCCGACCCAGTTGGCCACCATCGTGGCGCTCGATCCGATCTATGTGAATTTCAACGTCAACGAACAGGATGTTCTGCGAATTCGCGATGTGATGCGGCGGCGCGGCATGACAGCGGACGACCTCAAGCAGGTGCCGGTCGAGGTGGGGCTGCAGACGGATATCGGCTATCCGCATAAGGGCAAGCTCGACTACGTCTCGCCCTCCCTCAACCAGTCGACCGGCACGCTCGCGGCGCGCGGCGTGTTCTCCAACCCCGACCGCGCTTTGCTGCCGGGCTTCTACGTCCGGGTCCGCGTGCCCTTCGACAAGCAGGACGCGTTGCTGGTGCCCGATGTCGCGCTCGGCAGCGATCAGGCCGGACGCTACGTCCTGGTCGTGAACAACGACAATCTGGTCGAGCAGCGCAAGGTGACGGCCGGCCCGCGCGAGGGCGATCTGCGGGTCATCGAACGCGGCCTGAGTGGGGACGACCGCGTCATCACTGCCGGGCTGCTGCGCGCGATTCCCGGTCAGAAGGTCGATCCGCAACTGCGGAAGATCGACGTATCCGAATAGGGGCACACGATGATCTCGAAATACTTCATCGAGAGGCCGGTCCTCTCCAACGTCATCGCGATCCTGATGATCCTGATCGGCGGCGTGGCGCTGTACAATCTCGCGGTCGCGCAATACCCCGACGTGGTGCCGCCGACCGTTCAGGTGACGACGCGCTACCCCGGCGCCTCGGCCAAGACGGTGGCCGATACCGTGGCGCTGCCGATCGAACAGCAGGTCAATGGTGTCGAGAACATGCTCTACATGCAGTCAAATAGCGGCGCCGACGGCACCTATACGCTCACGGTCACGTTCAAGATCGGAACAGACCTCAACTTCGCACAGGTGCTGGTGCAGAACCGGGTGTCGGCCGCGCTGTCGCAACTGCCGCAGGCGGTGCAGGACCAGGGCGTCACGGTCCAGAAGAACTCGACCTCGATCCTGCTGTTCGTGACGCTGACCTCGCCGAACAAGACCTATGACAGTCTGTTCCTCTCCAACTACGCCACCATCAATATTCGCGACGAGCTTTCGCGGCTGCCTGGCGTCGGCAACGTCACGGTGTTCGGCGCCGGACAGTATTCGATGCGGGTGTGGCTCGATCCCGACAAGCTGCAGGCGCGAGGGCTTGTGCCGCAGGATGTGATCCAGGCGATCCAGCAGCAGAGCCAGCAGGTCACCGCGGGCCAGGTCGGCGCCCCACCGACGCCGGCCGGCCAGTCCTTCCAATACACACTCAACGTCAACGGCCGTCTCGACGATGCGAGCCAGTTCGAAAGTATCATCGTCAAGAGCGGCAACAATGGCGACGTGACGCGGGTGCGCGACGTCGGCCGGGTCGAGCTCGGCGCACAGACCTACAGCCAGGTCTTCTCGCTCGACAACAAGCCCGCCATCGGCATCGGCGTGTTTCAGACGCCGGGCGCCAACGCGCTGGAGGTCGAGAAGGCGGTCGAGGGGAAGATGGCGGAGCTGGCGAAGGCGTTTCCGCGCGACGTCAGATATGACACGCCGTTCGACACGACCAAGTTCGTCAACGGCTCCATTATCGAGGTCTACAAGACCCTTATCGAAGCGGGCCTGCTGGTGCTGGTGGTGATCCTGGTGTTCCTGCAGGACTGGCGTGCGATGCTGGTGCCGGCAACCACCGTACCGGTCACCATCATCGGTGCGTTCGCCGCGATGGCGGCGCTCGGCTTTACCATCAACCTGTCGACCTTGTTTGCGATCGTGCTCGCAATCGGCATTGTGGTCGATGACGCGATCGTCGTGGTCGAGGGCGCGGCGCAAAATATCGAGCGCGGCATGTCCAGCCATGACGCCGCGATCAAGGCGATGGACGCATTGTTCGCGCCGATCGTCGGCATCACGTTGGTCCTGATCTCGGTGTTCCTGCCGGCGGCTTTCCTGCCGGGGCTGACCGGGCGGATGTACGCGCAGTTCGCGCTGGTGATCGCTGCGACCGCGCTGCTCAGCGCGGTGAATGCCGCGACGCTGAAGCCGACGCAATGCGCCTTGTGGCTGCACCGTCCGGTGCCGCCAGAACGGCGCAACATCTTCTACCGAGGTTTCAACGCCGTCTATGACCGCCTGGAGCGCAGCTATGCCAGGTTGATCGGAAGCATCGTCCGGCACGCCGGCACCTCGGTCCTGATCGCGCTGATCCTGATCGCGCTCGCCGGCTATGGCCTGTCGCGGATACCGACCGGCTTCATTCCGATCGAGGACCAGGGGTATCTCCTCGCCGCCGTGCAACTGCCTGACGGCGCCGCGCTCGACCGCACCCAGCGCGTGCTCGACCAAGTCACCGAGATCGCCAGGAAAACGCCCGGCGTCAAGAACGTGGTCTCCATCGCCGGCATCTCCGCACTCGACAACTCGTCGAGCCTTGCCAATGCCGGCGTCGCCTATCTGATCCTGAAGGACTGGGACTCGCGCGGGCCCGGCGAGGACCTCCGCTCGCTGGTCATCGGGCTCAACGAGAAGCTTGCGGCGCTTCCAGAAGCGCGGATCCTGGTGATCCCGCCGCCGCCGATTCAAGGCATCGGCAATGCCGCAGGCTTTGCCATGCAGGTCGAACTGCGCGACGGCACCGCCGACTATAGCAAGCTGCAAGCGGTCACCGGCACGGTCGTCGCCGATGCGCAGACGCAGAGCGCGCTGCAGCGCGTCTCGTCGCCGTTCCGCTCGATGGTGCCGCAGTTCGACGTCGAGGTCGACCGCGTCAAGTGTCAGACACTGCATGTCACCCCCGACCAGGTCTTCTCGACGCTGTCATCCTATCTCGGCGCGAGCTTCGTCAATCAGTTCACCAAGTTCGGCCGCACCTTCCAGGTCTACGCCCAGGCGGATTCCAAATTCCGTCTGACCGCGCGCGACATCGACAACATGATGGTGCGCAACAGCGATGGCGACATGATTCCGATTGGGACGGTGGCGACGGTCACGCCGTCGGTGGGGCCCTCGCTGATCAGCCTCTACAACCTCTATCCGTCCGCAACCATCATCGGCCTGCCGGCGCCCGGTTACAGCTCTGGCCAGTCGATGGCGCTGATGGAACAAATCGCCGCCAGGACGCTGCCGCCGGGCACCGGCTATGACTGGACTGCGATGTCGTACCAGGAGAAGGCGGTCGGCGGGCAGATATACATCGTGTTCGGCCTCGCGCTGCTGCTGGTCTATCTCGTGCTCGCCGGACAATACGAGAGCTGGTATGCGCCGATCTCGGTCATATTGGCCGTGCCGCTATCGCTGCTTGGGCCGATGCTCGTGCTCTCGGGCCTGCGGATCGACAACAATCTTTACACCCAGATCGGCATCATTCTGCTGATCGCGCTGTCGGCGAAGAACGCGATCCTGATCGTCGAAGTGGCGCTCGAGCATCACGTGCGCGACCGCAAGTCGCTGATCGAGTCGGCGGTCGCTGCGGCCCGCGCCCGCTTCCGGCCCATCCTGATGACGGCCTTTGCCTTCATTCTGGGCGTGGTGCCACTGGTGCTTGCGACCGGAGCCGGCGCCAGCGCCCGCAAGTCGATCGGCATCACGGTGTTCTCGGGCATGATCGCCTCGACCTGTCTGGCCGTACTGTTCGTACCGGCGTTCTTCGTCGTGGTCCAGCGTTTCGCGAATTGGCGAGAAGCCCGGAAAGCCAAGGCGATGGAACCGCACAGGAGCATCTTATGAGAGCGGCAGTTTTGGAGGTCCTCGGCCGAGCCGAAGTGTGCCGCGGCTCGAACCGGACATCGAAAGATTTTATGAGTGCGCGCGCTAGTTCACCACCTGACGCCGCTCATCCGGGGTCAGCTTCTTCAACTGCTCCGCGTTCAACTGGCCGTCGCCGATCAACTGGAAGGCGCTGTTCGGGTCGTACTGGCTTTGCTTGTCGTTGCCGCGCCGCTTCTGGTCATCGCCGCCATCGCCGCCGCCATAGCCGAGCACTTCGACGATGATGACGGAAGGCTGATCGTTCGTCCGCGGTGGCGGCACGGCGGCCTGCTTGGCAGAGGCGCCGGCCGTGTTCGAGGCCTCGCTCAGGGCGCCCATGTTGGGTGCCTGAACCACCGGCACGCCGATCACGCCGCCCTGCGCCTGGATGTTGGCCGCGTTGACGATGTGCAGTGCCGCGATGTTGACGAAGCTCGACGCGCGGATGCCGGCCTCGCCGGCATCGACGGTGCCGAGCGGCGCGATCAGGTCGACGGTGCCGCGCGGCACCTCCGGGATCGGTTGCAGCGTCGCGATGCCGGCGCCGCTGGACGGCGTCACCGGCGATATCGTGATGTTGCCGTAGCCGTCGTAGGTGCGCTTCGGCGGCGTATAGATCACTGTCGTCTTGGCGCCACGGCCGGCGTTGATGTCGCCCTCCGCCGACCAGATCACGATGTTGCCGCCGAACGTGGTCATGATGCGCGACAGGCCCATCAGAACGCTGTTCTGCGAATAGATCTGGATGTTGCCCGCGCCTTGCGTGATGAGACCCGCATCGGCGCCCGGCAGCAGTCCTTCGGTCCCGATCGTGACACCGCCGCCCGGCGTCAGGAACTGGATGTCGCCGCCGAAATCGGTGTGAACGAAGCCGCTTTGGATCTTGTAGTTCGCCGCGCCCGGCGTGCCGGAGGCCGCGGTGAACATCGTGATGTCGCCGCGATAGGCGGCATCGTTCGGGAACAACGCGGCGATCGCTTCACGGCCCCGCAAATAGGAGCCTGGACGCGGGCCGCTGGCATCGTTGTACTCGCGCCCGCCCGCGGTCAGCTCGGCGTAGTAGACCTGCCGCAGGAAGACGCGCTGCTGTTCCGCCGGCAACGTGAAGAAGTAACCGAGCGCATCGGCCTTGGCACCGCTATAACCGAAGCGCGCCGTCAGCCAGTCGTAGAGCTCATCCCCATAGGTCTTCGCCACCTTGCCGTGCTGGTCGGCGAGCGGCCCGGCGCCCGCGAGATTGTCCGGATCGAGATAGAGCCTGGCAAAGCCGGTCCAGTCGACCTGTCCGACGCCGATCTCGCCCGCGCCGACGCCGGCTTGCATGACCACGTTGGCGCCGGGCCGCTTGTCGCCGGCGGCCAGCGCTCCGATGCTTTCGACCGTCGCGATCGATCCCTGATAGATGTTCCTGGCCGCCGTGATTTCGAGCGTGCCGGGGCCGGTGATCGTCAGGCCACCCTTCGGGTTGGTATTGAACCCCGGCCAACCAGCATAGATGACGCTGCCGCCGGCCGCGATGGTGGACACATCATCGGCATCGCCGTGCAGGATCAGCCCCTTGGTGTTGACGATGTCGCCGCCCGCGAGCATTCGCAGCGCGCCTGCGGCCTGATAATAGTCAGTGCTGACGGCAACGCCGCCAATGGTCCGCATCGCCGTGATGATCTGCCCATAGGTGATGCCGGCGATATCGCCACTCACCGCATAGATGCGTGCCGGTTCGACCTGGTCCAGCACGGCCTTGTCCTTCACCGTATTTGCATCGAAGGCGAACAGATATCCGCCTGCATTGTAGGAGTAGACCGGGCTCCCGCCGATTTGATCGTTCACGGCGGCATAATCGCCCCAATAATTGGAGGCGGTCACGGCCAGTCCGTACTGGTTGGAGTTCAAGATCGCCCAGGCAGGCCGGAATGGTGTCGCGAGAGACGACGTCGACGTCATCAACTGACCCATTGCGGGGCTACCGCCGAAGATCGATCCTTGCGCCAGCACCTCGAGCACGCTGCCCGGTGACGGCAGCAACATCCCGCCGCCCGCATTGTAGATGTTGCCGTTGGCCGCGATCGCCCGCATGACCGGCGGCAGGAACCGGGAGATATCGGGCGCAGTGCCCGACGCCAGCGAACCGCCCGCGGCGAATTCGTTGACTGCCGTCGTCCCTGTCCACAACGTGAACCAGCTCGCACCGTCGCCGGTCGTGCTGCCGTTGCCGGCGGCCGTCAAGCCGGTGACGCCGGCTCGGCCCGGATCGAGAATGGTTCCCACGGCCAGATCGCCACGTGCACGAACGTTGATCACGCTGTCGCCCGGCACGAAATCCCCGCCGTCGAGCGTGGTCATCGAATAGGTCGTGAGCGGATTGATCGGCCGCGGATCCGCCCCGGCATCAGTGCGAGTATTCGTCGCCGTCATGCTGCCGAAGTCCCCGGTCGCGATATCCATCGCGCCGCGCAGGTTCACGAATTGATTGCCGCCGGTGCCGACATTGCCCGCCTTCACCGACAGCGTGCCGCCGCCCGTTTGCACCAGGCTGCCATCGCCCATCACACGGCCGCTGCCGCCGACGGCGATGATCAGTCCGCGACCTGCGCCCCCCACCGTGCCGCCCGCCTGCAGCGTGACATTGCCGCCGCCGAGCGTGCCGAGACCGGCGAAGGCGGAGAGGTTCAAGGCCAATTGGTTGTCGCCGAGCGACGGATTGAACGTATAGCTGCCGAAGTTGATGCCCCAGGCAGTGTATTGGCCGATTTCCGTACCGCCCTGGCGCCACAGCCAGGTTCCGATCTCGGTTGCGCGCGTCGTCAGGGTCCCCTTGACGTCGCCTTGTGCGACAAGCAGGAAATCACCGCCATGCTCCGGATAGTACATTCGCTGCGAGCCCAGCGTCGATTCATAGTCGGCGTTCGCCGCACCGAGCAACGTGCCATCGAAGAACTTGCCCCGGCTGATGTTGTAGGGGTCGTTCTGCGCCGTCCCGGTCTCCCTGATTGCCGTGCCGGCCGTGTAGACGCCGAAGGGCGTCTGCTGATCGTAGTTGCCGCCGGCCAGGATCTCGAGGTCACCGGTGCCGGTGCGCACGACGCTGACGCCCGGCGTCGTCGGCTTGTTGGTGGTGACATTGAACGGGTTGTTCAGCACCACATTGCCGGATCCAGCGAGGCTGTCGGCCGTCTGCAGCGCGCGACCGTCCGCGCTGGCAAGATCGGCGCCACCGACGAGCCGCATCGACCAGGATTGCATCTGCGGCGCGAGCATCGGCGCGATCGCCCAGATCTTGTTATCGCCAGGCCCGGTCAGCGTGACCTGCATGTTCTGCGGAAGCACGAAGCCAACCGGAACGGCGATGTTCTGATTGAACGTATAATCGGCAAACAGGGAATGATCCGTCAGCGGCGGCAGCGTGAAACCCTTGACGTAGAGCGCAAGCGTGCCGTTGATCAGCTGCCGGTCGAAATAGGCGCCCTTCGTGATCGTGGTCCCGATCGGCCAGAGCTCGCCTCGCTTGATCGCCGCCGTCGCCGGGTTGCTCGCATCGTGCAGGACCGTGCCGTCGGGCGCGATGATCTTGCCGCCCTTCAGGGTCGCCAACGTGGTCGGCGCTCCCGAGCCGAGCTTGTATGGCTGGATCAGAACGACGGCGATCGGTGTCGGATTCGCCGCCAAGGGCGTCACGCCAATCTTGGTGTTGTCTCCGAACGTCAGTGTCAGATTGATCTTCCCGGCCGTGCGCGGCAGCACCGATCCCGCGAGAATCACAGCACCTTGCGACGTGACAACATAGTTGGATGTCAGCGGGCCATTGGCCATGTTGAGCAGCGTCTTTCGCGAATCCGGCGAATCCGGCGGCGGTGCGAAGCCGTCCGTGATGCTGCCGTTGATCTTGAAATCGCCGGCGGCACGGACGACGACCACGCCCGGCTCGCCGGAGCCGCGCACGGCGGGATCGGCGCTCGGTCCGTAGCGATAGCCGGAGAAATCGAGGTCGCCCCTTGTCGACAGATCGCCGTTCGACTTGATCGCCAGGCCCGGCCGCAGATGGAAGGCGGAGCCGTAGGCCGCGAGCCCGGCAAGGCGGTTCTGCAAACCGCCGTTCTGGAGCGCAGCGTTGATGAACGCCGCGCTGTTGGCATTGAGGCCATCGAGGTAGGCCTGATCAATGATGCTGCCGCCGGGAAGATCGTAGGTGCGGAAGGCATTCATCGCGATGCTGCGGGCACCGCTTATTTTGAGCGGGCCGCGGGCGTCGATCGCGATATCGTTAGCGCCCGCGCCATCGCCGCCGGTGCCGCCGCGGCGCGGCGCATTGAGCTCGAGTTTGCCGCGAGCCGCGCCGTCCGGCGACGTCATATCGATGGTTGCGCCCGCCGCCAGCGTCATGGTGCCCTTCGTCGTGGTCAGTTCGACATGCGCGGTGTTGTCGGCTTCGATCGCCGCGCCATAGCTATCGGTCTGCAGCACGCTGCCATGAACATCGAGCACGGCATTCGAGGTGAGCCAGAGATCGTCGCGCGCAGACAGGCGGACGGTACCGGGCTTCGCGCCGCTCGCATCGATCCTGCCGGCGACAGTGAGGCTGCCCTGGTCGACCGAGACCGTCACGGTGCTCGCCTTGACGCCGTCGCCGATGACGAGGCTGCCCTGGCGGAGATCGAAGCTGCGGGCGCTGAAGAAACCGGCATCGTTGAGCTTGGCATTCAACGCGGCAAAATCGCCGAAATTTTGCGCCGCGACCGTGAACTGCCCACTATCGTAGTCGCCCGTCGACGATCCCTCGAGCGTGCCGCCGAACGCAACCTGTCCATGCGCGGCATCGATCGCCTTGGCCGCGATCGTGCCGGCCGCGTTGTTCACGGCCGAGACATCGATCAGCGACCCTGCATTCTGGATGATATTGCCGTTGGCCGAGTTCAGGATGAGATCGCCGCCCCAGCTGAATTTGGTGACATCGAAGAAAGCGATGCTGCGACCCGACAGGTCGAGCACTGCGTTTCCGCCGAGCACGAGGTCGTGCGTGGCATTGAGCGTCAGCTTGCCGGACGGCAGAGCGAATGCGGTATCGACCAAGACGCTGTCGCCGGAGAAAGCGAGCGTCCCGCCGAGATCCGTCACGCCAAGCGTATCCGCAGGCGCACTCCCAGCCGGCGTGACCAGACGCAAGGCTGCACCCGCGGCGACATCGAGCTTCGCGCCGTTGCTTGCCGTGATCAGCGGGGTCGCGATGGTGAGAACCCCGCCCTGAAGGACGCCGTTGCTGCCTTGACTGAGGCCGACCTTCAGCGTGCCGTCGCTGTTCGATGTGATGCGTTTGGCCGCCGTCAGGGTGACGTCCGAGAACCCAAGCACGAGACGGTTCAGCGTCGCGCCATCGGTCGGCTTGCTCAGCGACGCGTCGTAGCCGAACAGAATCTCGTTGGCCGTGATCGCGAGATGCCCCAGTCCGGTGCCGGGTCCCCCCGGCAAGACAGCGGCCGGCGCCTGGCTGCCGTACGGGCTTGACGCGGTGCCGCTTCCGCTGCGGATGCCGTTCCAGACCAGCGTATCGGCGGTGACGCTCGCGGTGTCGCTGGCCGTGCCAAGACCATAGATCGCCGGCGTGTTGAGAACGAACTTCAGCGCGCCGGAGGAACCGGCGCCCTGGCGCGTGGCGTCCAGGTCGACACTGCCGATCATATTGAAGGCGCGGCTCGCCGTGATGATCAGTTGTTCAAGCGCGGGGCTGCCGGCGGTCGTCGACGGCCGCAGCAGCTTGTCGAGCACGCTTTGCGTGAGATTCCACCCTGACGGCAGTTGGCCCGCGGCCTGCGCCGCAGCAAGCGCGGCCTCGGTGCCGACATTGACCTGCTCCTGCGTGACATTGAGGTAGCGCGCCGCGAAGTTCACGTCACCCATCGTGAGCCCGCCCGGCGCGGCAAGCACGACACTCCCATCCGTCAGCAGCGAAGCGCCGCTCGCGATGCTGATCTTTCCCGGCCCGACCGCATCCAGGAACTGGAACCAGCCGTTGGCAACCGCGAGCACGGCCGGGCTGCCGGCGGGCGATGCCGTCGAATAGGGAGCGATGTTGCCATAGACATAGCCGAGCGTGGAATCGATGACGTTCCCGCTCAATCCGCGCGTATCGATCGTCGCCCCACCCGCCATGTTGACTGCCGCGCCGACCAGGAACACCTGGCCCGCGCGAATGGTGGCCCCATCGAGCAGGTTGACGGCCGCGGTCGAGGCGCCGCTAAAATAGATCTTGGCACCATCCCCGGGCCCCTCCGAGAAGAAGGTGCTCGAGCCGCCCAGCAGCAATGTCGGCGCCTTGAAGGCATTGATATCGTCACTCGACACCGACGTATGCCCGGCAATGGCCGCGGCCCCCGGCGCGGTGATGTCGAGCACGGCAGGCCCCGACGACGTGTTCGACGGTGTGATGATCAGCGTGCCGTCGACGCCGCCTTTGGCGCCATCGAACAATGCGGTGCCTGCGAAGGACAGTGATTTGCCGCCGCCGACCGGCGTGAGAAGGCTGATCTGAAGCACCTTGCCGTCTTCCGGCAGGCGGGGCCGGAAGCCGCCGAACGTGGCCGCCTGCGCGCGCTCGAAATCCGCATAGCCGGTCTCGTTGTATTGCGAATAAAGCCGCGTGGTCTGCCCCGAGGTGATGATCACCCGCGTCGGCAGCGTGTCCTTGATCCCGGTGTTGGCAACGCCGAGAAAGCCCGATGTGACGATGGAGCCATTGCCCGCGGCCACGGGCGCCATCACGGCGGTTCCGGTCGCTCCAAGCTCGACGCGATAACCACCGGGGACCAGCGCATAGCTCGAAGGCAGCAGCGTATAGGTCCCGGCCGGGACTCCCGGCACGCCGGAGGGAAGCGTGATCTGCTGGCCGATCGCCGGATCGCCGGCGCCATTGGTGGCGATCACCGGCGCGTAGTTGGCGGCGGTACCGGGCACGATCGCATAGACCTTGTTGCCGGCGGCGCTGTAGTTGTTGACCGGATTGGCATTGACGAGCGCCGTCTTCAGCACATCGACCGAGCCGCCGCGGCCGGAGACGAAGCCCGCGCCGGTGAGCGTGCCGCCGCCGGTGAGATCGAGCACGGCCCCCGCCTCACCGACGACTGAAACGGCACTGATCGAAACGCCGCTCGCGATCAACGTGTTACCTGCGTGATCGTCATAAGAGGCGCCCGCCAGATTGCGCAGCGTGCCATCCGCACCTTGGTAGGTGATGCCGTCCGAAGTCCCGCCAAACGGCATGGTCAGGCCGGCCGCGCTCGCGGAGGTGATGCTGCCGCCGCGGAAGATGACACGCGAGCTGGAGGGCGCGTCATTGGCGATGCCTTGGTTGTAGTTGTTGAACCAGATGCGCCCCAGCGGCGCACGAACAACGCCACCCTGGTCGATGTTGGCTGCAACGAAGATCAGATCACCGAAGACCGAAGCCGGAACCGCCGGCGTTGCATCGTCATTGCGGCGGATGATGAGACTGGCGTCGGGATCGTAGGCGGAAAATATGCCGTTTGGGCGGAGCCCGACCGTGATGGTCGCAACTGCGCTGCTCAACGGATAGATCTGGTCCGCGGTCAGGGCGAGATTTTCAACGTCGAGCCCGCCGGTGCCGAACCGGATGTCGCCATTGCTCTGCAGCGTGACCTGATGAAAGCCGCGGGCATCGAATGGAATGCTTTTGGGACGCCCAAGATCGACGTCGCCACTGCCCTGCACACCGGTCGCGCCGAACTGCACATTGCCGTAGAGGTCGATCAGATCGCCTGAAACCGTGAAACTGCCGCCGGCCGCCGGGTTGCGGACGCGAAGGTTGTTGATTCCGGGGGAATACCCCACCTGCGCCTGCGCCTTTGCCGCGTCGTATACGCCGTCAAAACGCACATAGGGCGCAGACAGATGGATTGTGCCGCTGGATGTGCCGGGCGCCGCGGCGATGACGCCGCTGGAAAGGTGAAGACTACGTGACAAGCTGAGATCGACATTGCCGTCAAACAGCAGAAGATCGCGCGTGTAGAGCGAAAGCGAACCAAAGCTGCCCTTCGCGATCTGGTCGACGCCGATGACCGTCCGTCCGTATTGCAAAGCCGGATCGGCCTCGCCGGGCAACAGATCGGCGCTCAGGCCGCTGCCCGCGGCGCGTTGCACCAGCGTGATATCACGCGATCTCTGGAACGCCTCGGGCAGATCGCCGGCGGCGTAAGGCGAGTGCGCGTCGGGCTGCCCCACAACATAGCCGCGCGACGACATGGTCAGGCTCAGCGAGCCGCCGGACGCGCCGCTGCCGCCGGCGGCCGCACGCAAGGTGCCGTCGAGCACGATGCCGAAGCTCGAATAAAGCGAGATCGCCCCGCCGTCGCTTGCGGCGGGCGTCGGGACATAAGCCTTGCCATTCTGGACATCGACCACCGCCGAAGTACCGGACGCATCGATCAGCGCGCCCGGGCGAACGATCACGAACGCATCGCTGATAACGGGATAGCCGTCTGCATCGAGCGCGCCCGTGCCGCCGATCCGGACCGAGCCGCCGTCGGGTATGGCCGCATAGGAGAGCCCGCGGTCGTCGCGCCCCACCGCGTCGCGGGCCGAAACATCGAGCACCGCGTCATCGCCGATCCAGAACGAACGCGTCAGGCCGAATTCGCCGTAGCCCATATTGTAGCGGGTGTCGCCGGGGGCATCCTGCAAGCTCGTGATCAGGATGTTGCCTGCCGGCGCCGTGATCGCACCCTCGATGACCGTCTGGCGATTGGCGTAGATCGAGACCGAGCGCCCGGGATCGACATTGATCGACGCGCCCTTCGCCAGCGTGAAATCATGCAGGCTCCAGAACGTCACGTCGGCGCCGACGCGCTGCGTGGCACTCTGCTTGAAGGAATCGATCGTGAACCTGGGTGGCGTCCAGAGCTCCGCGGCATCCGCGACGAGGCTGCCGCTCGGCGCGGAGTAGCTGTTCTGGATGAAGCGATAGACCGGCACCACGGCATCCACGCGCGTGCCTTCGCCGATCTGGATGCCGGTGTTGCTGCTGATGTTGTAGGCCGTGAAGCCGGACTGGAAGAGCGCGGGATCGAGCACCAGCGCATCGGCCACGGCTTCGCCGATCGCGATCTCCTGGCCCGCGTTCAGCGTCAGCGTGCCGCCGCCGGCGAAGCCATACGCGCGGATCGTGCCGTCGAGAACGAGCGGGTTGGTGAAGAACTGAGTCCAGACCAGATGCGAATAGTCATTGGCCACGAGGCCGACATTGCCGCCCTTGCCGCCCTTGGTTTTGCCGGTCGCCAGGATCGCACCACCTGACGACACGTCGATCAGCGAGCCGCCCGCAAGCGTGACGCCGCCGGTCGTCGAAACGGTGAAGTTGCCGCCATCGACATGCGCCTGGCCGGACACGTCGGTTCCGGTCAGCGCGTTGCTCCACAACCCGCTGAGATCAACGGTGACGTTCTGGCCGATCGTCATCTGCGACTTGCCGTCCGCGTCGCGAAGCGCCCACCATTGCTCGTTCTGCCCCTGGCCGAACACGGCATGCATGAGATTGGTCAGCGTCACGCTGCCACCATGCGTCGTGACGTTTGCGCCGATCTCGACATGCGGCGCCGTGAAGGTCACCTGCGCGCCGGGGGCAAGCTCGAGCGGCGCCTCGACGACGATTTCCTTGCTGCTCGCAATGTTGAGACCGCCCAGCCTGGCGGCATTGAGCGCGTCCGAATTGAACAGTGCGGTCCCGATGCGATCGTCAGGCAAGACCGACGTGACGTTCAGCGCATCTGATATCTCAGGCGTCCGGCCGAACACCACGCGCGCAGCGGAGGCATCGGTGAGGCCAAGCCCCGAATAGCCACCGAGCGCGAGCTTGCCCTGGAGTGGCGCGACATTCTGAGACAGCTTGTAGCCGTCGGTGGTGCCGACCGGCCGGGCCGTCGTCTGGCGTGAGCCGGTGACGACGTCAGCAACGATGTCGGCTTCGAAGACCGACGTCGGCGTCGACAGGATGAGAGAGCCGGCGTCGCGGCCGATGGTGTAGCCGTCCTCCCAGCGGCGCGTCAGGCGGCCGTTGCCGAACGGGCTGGTCCAGATTTCGGTCAGGTTCGGCGCAACCTTGCCGCCGAGCTTGTGCTCGCGAATGAATCCCCCGCCAAAGCCGTAGAACTGCATGTCGGCGCGTGCCTGACCGACACTGTAGAGACGGCCGTCCGCGCCGAGCAAATTGGTGGTCTGGATGTAGCCGCCTTGATAGCTGACCGAACCGCCGGAGACGTCGAACACCGCTCCCTTCTGCGCGACGACTTCCTGCGCCGACAGCGTGACGGTGCCGCCAATCGCGGCCCATTCGCCGATCCGGTGGGCGGTATTGGCGAGATATCCGGAAACCTCGAGCAGGCCGCCCGGCGTATAGTAGCGGTCCGTCGCATAGCCGCCGGTGCCCGCCGGGACCAGCACCAGGTCGCGCGCGTCGATCCAGACATCGGCGTTCTTCAGCGCGTCCTGGTCGCGATTGACCGGCGAGTCGCGCAGCTCATTGCCCTGCACGTTGATCAGGAGGTTGTTGGCCGACATCGGCAGCAGCACGCCGCGCACGCCCGAGACGTCGATGATCGATCCGCTCTCGGCGAAAACACGGCGACCGGCACTGACCGAGACCTGGCCGCCCTGCGCCTGCGTGACCGAACCGTCCTTGAATATCACATCGCCGCCGCTGACGACCTCGATACGCCCCTGATCGAGCCGGTCGGAGAGCCGGGAAAGGTTGTCGAACTGGGCGTTGGCGACCGGCACATGAGCGAACGCGCTGGAATCGGCGACCAGCTGGCTGCGCTGGCTGTCGAGCGCAGTGTCGGTGCTGTCGAGCTCGGGCAGGATCGCGGTCAGGCTGCCGCCGCCGAGCGTGATGCTGCCCGCAGCATCGGAGGCTGCGTTCAGGAGATGGATGGTGCCGCGGGTATTGACCGAGGTGGTGGCGACCAGCACGCCGTCCTGGCTGATGCTGCGGCCCGCGAGCGTGATGTCGCCCTGCTGGGCGAAGATCAGGCCCGAGTTGCCGACGGCGGCGATCGCGTCGCGGACGATCGGCGAGATTTCATTGCCGCGCGTGGTCGAAGCCTGGTTGGCGTCGGTGCTGTAGCCCGGCCGCAGCAGAAAGTCGTTGCCGGCGGCGAGTTGCACCTGGCCGCGCGGCGCGCTGATCGAGCCGGCATTGCTGACCTCGGTTCCCATCAGCAGCACGAAGCCGCCGCCCTGCGTCACCGAGGACGGCGCGCTGGTCGAGATCAACGCACCGGCCTCGACCTTCACGGCGCCACGGGCATCGGTGAAGCTCGGCACGTACTGGCCGCTCGCCTGCGGCGAGTAGATGCCGTTGCTGAGGAACTGGGTGTCGGTGATGCCGGCGGTCGAGGCGATCAGCGAGCCGACGTTCACCTGGCTCGCGCCGCCGAAGATGATGCCGTTCTGGTTGATCACATAGACCGCGCCGTCGGCCTTGATGTTGCCGAGGATCTGGCTCGGCGCCGTGCTGCCGACCACGCGGTTGAGCGCCACCCAATTCGCATTGCCCTGCTGGTCGTAGGTCAGCGTGGTGCGCGCGCCGACGTTGAACGAATTCCAGTTGAGGATCGCCTGCGCCCTGGTCTGCTGGATGCCGACCTGGGTCTGACCGGCGGCATCGACCGCCTGCGTCGGCGCATTCGCCCCCTGCCATCCCGGCGCCACCTGCAGGCCGCCGGGCGCGAGGCCGTTGGGGACGGCGACCTGCGGCAGCGTCACCGAACGCTGCGAGGCCTGCGCGGAGCTGCGCGCCGCACTCTGCAAGGCCTGCATCGCCTGGATGGCGCGCGTGGCCCGCGCCATCGCATCCTGGCCCTGCTTGGCGGCCGCCGCCGCATCCTGTGCGGTCGATTGCGACGCTGCCATCGCTGCGGCCGACGGTGACGCGGTCCCGGCCGATCCGAACGGGCGCGCGGCCACCGGCGCATTGGCAAGGAGCGCCGCGACGCTGACGCTGCCGAACAACGCGGCGCGAACGGACGCGCGGGACAAAGACCTGGAGAAGCCGGGAGCCATGGAATCGCTTTCTTGCGCGGGCGACGCGGAGCCGAATATTCGTGTCCCGGCGCCAGCACCGGGACCCTTGCGGCTGTGACGATCCCGAATGGGTCGACCCGCACGCCGGACTCGCACTTTTTTCGTAACCCGCGCGTCGCCTCCTCAGCTCAGCAGCACAATGCCGCCGGGAAGTGTTTTCGCCTTCACGCCGAAGGCCTGCTCGAGCTGGAGGAGAACCTCGTCGATCCGGTCGATGTGAAAGCGGCCGTTGATCAGATGGGCGTTCAGCTCGGCATTGACGACGAAGATCCGGCCCGATCGGTACCTGTTCACCTCCTCCACCACCTTGGGCAAAGGCGTGTAGCGGAAGATCAGCAAACCTTCTTGCCAGGCCGCTTCGACGGCGGGATCGATTGCGACGATGTCGCTCATGCGTCTGCCGTCATAGGCGATCTGCTGCCGTTCGCGAACAATGCGAGCATTCCCCTGATGCTCGACGCGAACCTCGCCGCCGAGACAGGTGACGCGCACCTCGGCTCCGAGGTAGCGCACGTCAAACGAGGCGTGCGTCGCGACCGTTTGACCGCTCGACGCGATCACGGTCACGGGTCTCGAGACCTGCGGGGTGGTTGCGATCGATGCCTGTCCCGAGATCAGCTCGATCCGGCTGGTGTCGCCATGGTCCGGCCGCAGGGCGATGCTGGTTCGTGAGTCCAGGTTGATCGACACGCTGTCGCTCAATGCGAGCTTGCGCTGCTCCCCCGTCCCCGTCCGATAGTCCGCCGCAAGCTCGGACCATGACGGCCAGAGTTCGAGCGGCGGACGCAGCGCCACCGCTCCAGCCGCGACGGCGGCGGTCGCGAGGCCGCCGCGAAGCACTAGCCTGCGCGTCATCACGCGCTTGGCTTCGCCATCCAGCAAGACGCCAAGCGATGCAGGATCGTAGCGGAGATTATGACCGGCGTTGCCGACCGTGTCCCAAAGCTTGCTGGCCTTCGCAAAGGCAATCGCATGAGCTGCGCTCTGGCGGCGCCACGCCTGGAATGCATCGGCATCGTCGACCGTCGCGTCGCCGGACGTCAAGCGCCGCACCCAGGCGTGAGCTTCACGCTCCATTGCGCCGAGCCCCATCGCCGATTTGCCGCCTTTACCCGTCATGCAGACTTGCCTCGCAGCGCACCTCGTCGGCTGCCTCCGCAGCCCGGACGCCCGCTTGTCCAATTGACGTTCGCCATGGCCATAAACCGCACAACTATTTTCCGAGCTTCAATGCGCAATGTTCCTGGGCGAGGCGGAGCTCCTTCTCGACCAAACGCAGCGAGACCCCGAGCCGGTTGGCGATTTCCCGCTGCGGCATCCCCTGAAGGCGCGCCGCCAGCAGGATGACCCGGCGGCGCGGCGTCAGCTCCGCAATCGCCTTCTCCAGCGCCTCGATCTCGAAACGGGCCTCCGCGATCTGGCCGGGCCCCGGGGCGTCGTCCACGATATGCAGCAGATCCTGGACCTCGTTGCGCGCCAAACGCCGTTTCTCGGCCCGCTGCCGGTCGATTGCGACGTTGACGGCCATGCGGAACAGATAGGCCGCCGGGCTTTGCACCGACCCCGCCACCTCGGCCTTCCCGAGACGCACATAGGTGTCCTGCAACGCATCGCTGGCAAGCTCCGCCGATCCCAGACGGCGGCTTAGCCGCAGCTTGAGATCATCGTAACGGGCAGCCAGGAAGCTGCGGAGCATGGTCCGGGTTGCGTCACTCATCGCAGCACGATCAGTTCGCTCCGCCGCTGGTACGGATTGCGTCGATACCGGCGCAGTCCTGCGCCTGCTCGGACGGACGCGGCGCCACGACCATCGTGAGGGGTTGCGAGATGCCCGGCGGAGGCACCTCCTTCATCTTCAATCCGCGAAGGGTGGTCTCGATCGCGCTATCGATGCGCGCATCGCCGCTCTTGCCCAGCAGTCGGGTCTGGTCGACAGTTCCCGTCGGAGCGATCCAGAACTGCACGGCGATCCGGTAACGGCCCGGCCGCAGCGCGCTGTCCCTGCAGAATGCCTCCCGAACGCGCTCCTGCACCACGGCGTAGTAACGGGCACGAAGGACTGGATCGCCCTTTCGCGTATCGACGTCGGCCGTTGTCCGCTGCCCGGCAGCCGGAGACGCGGACACAATCACCACTGCATTCTCCGACACCAGACGGCCGACAAGGCCGGTTCCATCAAGCAGGAGCTGCAAGGCTTCGGAAGGCGCGAAAACGCCCCTCACCTCGCCGGAGACCCGGCCGGTCGCAAGCCGCGCATCGTAAAGCACCTCACGCTTCGACGTGGCGCCGTAACTTTCCAGCGCGGATGTCAGGGGTTGCGACGGAATATCGAAGCTGATGCGCGGAGCAGAAGCAATCGGACTCTCTTGTCCCATCGCGAAATCGGTGCCGGCGCCCAGCACGCAAAGACAGATCAAAACGCACAATCGACGAGCGTCTGAGGGGCGCCCTGCCAAGCCCCTCGAAAGATATCCAATACTCATCGTATCCGCGTCGATTGTTTCCCGGGCGCGCCGCTGTGTCCAATCTGCAACGATAGCGCCGAAGTGTGACAGCGGTGCGTAGGCTGGTGGCGGCGGATGGGGACCGCGCTCCGGGCGGCGGCACTCTTTATTTCTTCAGTTCGGCATAAAGCTGCATCACCCGCTGCGGCAACACCTCGATGCGCGGCACCCGGAGTGCGTAGCGCTCGCCGAAAATGCGATCGAGCTGGGGAAATCTGTCTTCGCCTATCCCAAAAGCGAAAATATCGGTGCCGCGCCGCCGCAGCTGCTGCGCGGCACGGCGCGCGTCCTCCACAAGATATTGTGGGTCGGGCACATCGACGTCGGACGGCTCGCCGTCGGTCAGGACCAGCAGCACCTTCCGGAACGCGCGCCGTTCCGCGAGGTAGCCCCCGGCATGGCGCAACGCCGTGCCCAGCCGGGTGGAATGGCTGCTGCGAAGGCCCGCGAGACGCGATCGAACGACGGCGTCCATCGGCTCCTCAAAGCCCTTGATGCGGAGATAGCGCACGCGCCCGCGGCCATCAGAGCTGAAGCCGTGCACGGCGATCGCATCATCGGCGGCATCGACCGCCGTGGCCATGATCGCGGCCGCCTTGCGCTCGACGTCGAGAACCGTCCGGCCACGGCGGTCACGGTCGGCGGTCGATTGCGACAGGTCCAGCAGCAGCAGAATGGCGAGATCGCGCGGTCCCGGCGCGTCGCGCTGGTAGACCCTGGGCTCGCTGATGCTGCCGGCCCGCCGCTCGATCGTCAGCGCGATCGCCGCGTCGATGTCCAGCGCATCGCCATCGCGCTGGCCCTTGTGCCTGATACGACGGCCGATCGACGCATCGCGGGTCAGCTCCGTGATCCAGCGCATCGCCTCGCCATCCGTCGAAGGATCGAACGGCTGCGCGGAGGCCACCGCATCGGCCTCCAGGATCGTGGTCCAGTCGGCCCGCTCGGTACGCGCCGCATAGTCCCATTCCGGGTAGGTCGCGACCGGAAATCCGTCCAGCAGCGTCACCGCGCCGGCCTTCGCACGCAGCGTCTCGTCCGGCCTTGCGTTGTCGTCGGTCGATTGCCCAGCCGCATCGTCGCGCCGCTCGATGCGCACGGAATCGGCCGCGAGTTCGATCGTCTCGGTCGGACTGTCCGGCTGGTCGCCGAAATCCCACAGCGCCAGATTGTCGTCGCGGTAGGCGGGTTCGACGACATAGCTCTTGGCGTTGAACTGCAGCCGCATCTGCCCGATGTCGTTGCCGAGCAGTCCGCCGATCTCGCGGCTGATGGCCGGATCGGTCCAGCGGTCGGCGGCAGCGGCCAACAGCGTACGTCCTTTGGTCACCCAGGCATCCGGATCCTGGTAGTCCGGATCGATCAGCGCCCGCGCCAACCGCATCATCAGCCCGGCCGCCGTTGCCTGCCCCGATGGCGCTGCGGTGTGGAATGGCATCCAGAGCCGGCGCAGGCCGGGCATCTCGCGCAGCGCCAGCGTCTCGACCCTGGCATCCTCGATCAGCGAGACCAGCGCGATCTGCAGCGCCTTCAATCGCCCCACGGGGAAGCGCACGGTGGAATGCACCAGATGTGCTCCGGCATGCGCGACCGCCGCGAGATAGACAGCGTCCGCCCCCTCGCCCTCGAAGCCGGCAAAGGTCTCCGGCAAGCCGATGAAGCCGGCGGCAAGCGAGGCACGTCGCGGCACCGGCGTCGGTGCAACGGCTAGCTTGCGGAAACGCGGCTTTCTGTTCCACAGCGCGGTCGTGGTCGCGGCGAGGCGCTTCTCCAGCCGTGCAAAATCATCGCCGGTGCGGCCGACCGCGAACAGCCGCATCGACAGCGGATCGTCGAGCGCGAAATAAGCGCGCCGCCGCGCCGCGCGGCTGCCGCTTGCGCGCAGGCCGGCAGAAACCCAGGCGGAAAAATCTTCGCCCCCGGCATGCGCCAGCAATTGCCCCAAGCGGCCGATCGCAAGGCCGACCGATTCCGGACCCATCTCCGCGAGTTGGCCGAGCGCGGCAAGAACGGCGGAGAGTTCGCCGGCGGCCGCGAGCCGCGGCAGCACTTTGGACAGTTCGGTCAGCAACGCATGGGCGACGCGGCTTCCAGCATTGCGGCCGACATCGCCCGCGGCGCGGCCGATCGCGACCAGATCATCGATCGGTCGCTGCGCCGGCCATTGCTCCGATAGGCGCAGAAAGCCCAACACCACGGCCTGGCCGAAATTGGCCGCAAACAGATCGTGCACAGCCTCGTCCCAGGCCGCGACGTGATCGAGTGGACCTGTCCGAAGCAAAGCGGCTCGCGCCGCCTGCACGGCCGAGCCGATGTCATCGTGGCCGCGCAACAGCGCCGCAAGCCGGCGGGCGGATCGGAAGCTCTCGAGCGAACTGATTTGCGCGACCGCCACCTCGAGACTTCCGTTCACGCGCAGGCCGAGATCACGTCGCGCAACGTGTTCCTGGTGTCCGCATCGTCGGTCAGCGGGACCACGATCGTGGTCTCGCACGCCTTTTCGAGGCTGATGCCGCAGCCGATCAAGCGGCCGGCATTGACCAGCATCCGGGTCGAGGCGCCTTCATCAAGCCCCTGGCCTTTCAAATTGCGGCTGTGCTGGGCGATCTTCACCAGCAGATCGGCAAGGTTCGGCTCGATGCCGGCCTCGCGCGACACCACCTCGGTTTCCGCCGACCGGTCGGGGTAGCCGAAATCCAGCGCCGCGAAGCGCTGCTTGGTGGATTCCTTGAGGTCCTTGATCGCGCTCTGGTAGCCCGGATTGTAGGAGATCACGAGCTGGAAGTCGGAATGGGCGTGGATCAACTCGCCACGCTTTTCCAGCGGCAGCACACGACGATCGTCGGTCAGGGGATGGATCACGACCGTCGTGTCCTGACGCGCCTCCACGATCTCGTCGAGATAGCAGATCGCGCCGAGACGCACGGCCGTCGTCAGCGGCCCGTCACTCCACACCGTCCCCTCCGCATCGAGCAGCCAGCGCCCGACCAGATCGGCGGCCGTCATGTCCTCGTGACAGGCGACCGTGATGAGCGGTCGGCCGAGCCGCCAGGCCATGTATTCGATGAAGCGGGTCTTGCCGCAGCCGGTCGGGCCTTTCAGCATCACCGGCATGCGGTTCGCATAGGCTGCACCGAACAGTTCGACCTCATCCTTGAGCGGCCGGTAATACGGCTCCTCCCGGATGCGGTACTGGTCGAGCAGCAAAGCGGAATTGGACAAGCTCACGCCTCCCATGATCACGCAGGCAGCCGTTCGCAACCATTCAAGCTCACGATGCGAGCAGCTCCTTGAGCTTGGTATCGATGAACGCGACATCGACCGGGTTGGTGCCCGGCCCGCCCGCGAAGTGGCCCCAGATCGACGGCACCGGCACGAACTTGGCGTTCGGCATGTTCGCGACCTCGTTCTCGCTGTCTTCGGGCGGGAAGTAGAGATCGGTCTGTCCCGGCATGACATAGGTCTTGGCCTTGATCGCTCGCAGCGCGGCCTTGAAGTCGCCGTTGTAGATCTCGTTGGCGCTGATGTCGCCGTTCTGCCAGGTCCACAGCATGGTCAGCAGATTGTTGGGATCCTTCGGCAGGAAGAAGCCCTCCCAGAACGCCACCAGGAAATCCTCCAGCGACGAATAGCCCATGGTCTTGATGTCGAGCTGCTCGCGATAGAAGGCCTGCGAGAAGCCCCAGCCGGCATAGACCCGCGCGGCGGCACGCAGGCCGCGGGCCGGCTTGTCGGTGTACCAGCCCTCCTTCCACGCGGCATCCGCGGTCAGTGCGGCCTTGACGCCCTCGAGGAACACAAAATTGTGCCGCGAGCATTTGGCCGAGCCGCAGAACGGCGCCAGCAGGTCCATCATGTCGGGATAGAGCGCGCCCCAATGGAACGTCTGCAACGCGCCCATCGACCAGCCGACCACCAGGCGGATGTGCTTGATGCCGAATTTCTCGGTCACCAGCCGGTGCTGGGCCCGCACATTGTCATAAGCCGTCACCTGCGGGAAGCGCGGTCCATTATAAGGTTCCGGCGTGTTGCTCGGCGACGACGACAGGCCGTTGCCCAGCATATTGGGAATGATGATGAAGTATTTCGCCGGATCGAGCGCCATGCCCGATCCGATCAGCCATTCATTGTCGTAGTGCTGGCCGGAGTACCAGGTCGGATAGACGATCACATTGTCCTTGGCCGCATTGAGCTGGCCAAAGGTCTTGTAGGCGAGCTTGCAGTCGCGGATGGTCGCACCGCGCTGCAAGGCCAGATTGCCGAGATCAAAGATCTGATAGTCGACGCTCATTTGAGGTACCCTTCTTGCTTGATCGAGATCGTCGCTTACGCGGGACGCGCTACCTTCTCTGCCGAAGATTCCACCCGTGCGATCGCCCCGTAGACGATACCGGCGACCAGCGCGGCTGAGATCGCAGTGGACAACCCCGGCATCAGATTTTCAACCGCAAAGGCGCACAGCGACCCGATGCCCCAGGCAATGAACGGCTTCGCCCGCCAGTCGACGTCCGCACGCGCGTCGGTTCGCAGCAGGTACTGATCGACCAGAATGATCGCGCCGATCGGCGGCACCAGGATGCCGAGCAGCGACAGCCATTGGATGAAGAACGCCCAGACATTGCCGGCGGCGACGACGATGCCGATGGCGCCGAGGATCACGGCCATCAGGCGCATGTTGGTGCCGAGAATACGCGACCAGCCGGTCGCCGCATTGTACAGGCAGTGCGAGCAGACCGAGCCGAGGTTGGTGTAGAGGAAGATGAACGCAAGAATGCTGAGCCAGGTCAGCTGCTTGCCGTTCATGAAGCCGAACATGTTGTCGACACCGAATGGATTGGCATTCGGCACGGCCAGCGCCGCCGTCATCACGCCGCCGACCAGCATCGCCACCAGATTGGCGAACGGAAACGCGCTGAACGTGGCGAGCAGCGATGCCCGCGAACTGGGCGCCCAGCGGTTGAAGTCCGCCGTCACGGTGCCGGCGTCGATGAACAGCGCCAGCACCACCGTGAGGCCGACGCCCATCGACATGCTGGCGACGCCATTATTGCCGGCATAACCGAAGATCGCCGCTGACGTCGTGGTCGAGGCGGCGTCGGCCGCGACCCAGAGCCCGAGCACGACGAACAGCGGCACCGATGCCAGCCCGATATAGTGCAATCCCTTCACGCCGACGAAGGTGATCGCGATATAGAGCACGCCCGCAACGATGGTCATTGCCACATAGTTGAGGCCGTAGGTCGAGGAGATCAATGCGCCGGTGATGCCGGTCTGCACCGCGTACCAGCCGAGCAGCAAGGTCGACAGCAGGCCCGACGCCAGCACGTAGCCCTTCTTGCCGAACACGATGCTCGCGATCAGCGCGAAGTTCATGCCGCGGCGGGTCCCGATCAGGCCGAGCGCGCCGACATAGGCGAACATGATCAGATTGCCGATGATCATCGCCACCAGCGCATTCTTGAAGCCCATGCCGAGCACCAGCAGCGATCCGGTCATCGCGCCGGTGATGATCATCGGAAAGCCCAGCCACACCATCGTGACCGAGAAGGCGCTGCGCCGGGCGCTGATCGGCACCGGCTCGTGCTCGAATTCGTGGCCGAGAAGATCGTCGATCTGCTCCTCGGTCTGATGAACCAGTCCGTTATTTGCTTGGCTGCTCATGGTAACCCCCGTTTCCCCTTGCAACAGTTTCAGAACCGCGCCGGCGCAAATGATCGCGCCGGCACGGCGCGACTTCTCCGATCAACGATGTGCGACTTTCTGGTTCGGAATGCCCTCGATCGGGCATTCATCGGTCCCGACGGTCGGACGAGTCATGGCTTCAACCATCTCGCGCGTGCCTTCGGGATCCGTGATCCAGTTCTTGTAGAAGGTGTAGGGGCAGACCGCGTGGCCGCGGTCGCCGTCACCGGAATTGATCAGCCCGGTATAGCCGCGGTGCATCAGCTTGAAGAGATGGTTCTGCGACTGCATGTTGCGGCGGGCGTCGCGGATCAGCGACACCGAGAGCTGCGCGTACTGGATGCCGTTCTCCTCGGTGCCGCACTCGCCGAGCGTCCTTCCGTCGAAGCCGATCAGCGCGGAATGGCCGAAGTAGGAATAGACGCCGTCGAAGCCGGAGGCATTGGCGACCGCGACATAGCAGTTGTTGGCCCAGGCCATCGACTTCGAGATCTGGATCTGCTGCTCCTTGGCCGGATACATGTAGCCCTGGCAGCGGACGATCAGCTCGGCGCCGCGCATGGCGCAGTCACGCCATATCTCCGGATAGTTGCCGTCGTCGCAGATGATCAGGCTGATCTTCAGCCCCTTCGGGCCGTCAGAAACATAGGTGCAGTCGCCGGGATACCAGCCCTCGATCGGCACCCACGGCATGATCTTGCGATACTTTTGCACGATCTCGCCCTTGTCGTTCATCAGGATCAGCGTGTTGTACGGCGCCTTGTTGGGATGCTCTTCATGGCGCTCGCCGGTCAGCGAGAACACGCCCCAGACCTTGGCCTTGCGGCAGGCGTCGGCGAAGATGCGGGTCTCCTCGCCCGGCACCGACGACGCGGTCTCGTACATCTCCTTGGAGTCGTACATGATGCCGTGGGTCGAGTATTCCGGGAAGATCACGAGATCCATGCCCGGCAGGCCGAGCTTCATGCCTTCGACCATCTTGGCGATGTTGCGCGCGTTATCCAGCACCTCGGCCTTGGTGTGCAGGCGCGGCATCTTGTAATTGACCACGGCAACGCCGACCGTGTCCTTGCTGCTCGATATGTCTCCATGCAACATGTCTCGACTCCCTTTCCTGATAATTCCCGCTACACGGCCATGTGCAGCTGGATGAGATCATCGGTGAGCTCACCGATCGCGCCCTTGGCGACGACGCGTCCCTTTTCGAGCAGCGCGAAGCGGTGAGACGCACGCCGCGCGAACGCGACATTCTGTTCGACCAGCACGACCGTGATGCCGCGCTCGCGATTGAGACGGGTGATCACGTCCTCGATCTGCTCGACGATGTTCGGCTGGATGCCCTCGGTCGGCTCGTCCAGCAGGATGACCTTGGGCTGGGCCAGCAGCGCACGCGCGATCGCGAGCTGCTGCTGCTGGCCGCCGGAGAGATTGCCGCCATAGCGGTTGAGGAAATCCTTGAGCACCGGGAACAGCTCGAGCACCCACTCCTCGATGCCGTTGGCGGATTTCGCGGCGAAGGTTCCGAGCGTCAGGTTCTCCCGCACGGTGAACTTCGGCAGGATGCCGCGGCCCTGCGGCACATAGGCGATGCCGGCCTTGGCGCGCTGATAGGTCCGCAGCGGCGAGATGTCGGCGCCGTCGAGCGACAGCCGTCCGGTGCAGCGGTCCATCAGGCCGAGGATGCTGCGCATCAGCGTGGTCTTGCCGACGCCGTTGCGGCCGAGCACCGACAGGAACTCGCCATTGCCGACCATCAGGTTGATGCCCTGCAAGGCGCGGCTGTTGCCATAGAAAGCGTCGACGTCGGTCAGCTCAAGCATGGCTGATGCCTCCCGATCCGAGATAAGCGCGGCGCACCTCGGGATGCGCCTCGACTTCCGCCGCGGTGCCCTCAGCCAGCATCTGGCCCATGTGCATGACGGAGATGATGTCGCCGATCGCCTTCACAAAGCCCATGTCGTGCTCGACCACGATCAGCGTGTGCTTGCCCTTCAACCGCGCGAACAGTTCGGCGGTCTTGCGGGTTTCCTGCGCCGTCATGCCCGCGGTCGGCTCGTCCATCAGGATCAGCTCGGCGTCCTGGGCGACCAGCATGCCGATCTCCAGCCACTGGGTCTGGCCGTGCGACAGATAGGCGGCCGGGCGGTCGAGCTGTTCGGTGAGCCCGACCAGTTCGGCAAGCCGCTCGATGTCCTCTCGCCCGGAATTGCCGATATTCCAGCGCAGATTGCCGAGCACGGAGGTGCGGCGGGCGCGCGCCACGTCGAGATTCTCGGAGACCGACAGCTCGCGGAACACGCTCGGTACCTGGAACTTGCGGCCGACGCCGGCGCGGGCGATCTCATATTCCTCGAGGTCCTGCAGCGCGGTGCCGTCAAAGCTGACAGTGCCGGCGCTCGGCTTGACCTTGCCGCAGATGATGTCGAGCGCCGTGGTCTTGCCGGCGCCGTTCGGCCCGATCAGGCAGCGCAGCTCGCCCTTGCGCACGCTCATGTTGAGCGCGTTGAGCGCCTTGAAGCCGTTGAAGCTGACCGAGACGTCGCGGAGATCGAGATGCGAGCTCATGTGCTGCCCTCCGTCTGGCCGACGCCCTGGGCGACGCCGCGGGTCGAGGCCTGTCGGCGCTGCACGATCCAGCGCCAAACGACCTGTGCGAGGCCGGCGAGCCCCTTCGGCAGGAACAGCACGACGAGCACGAACAGCGCGCCCATCACCAGCGTCCAGGTTTCCAGGAACGCCGCGGACTCCGACAACGCCCCCTGCATGCCGGCGACCAGCACGGCACCGAGGAAGGCACCGACCAGGCTCTGCCGGCCACCGACCGCGCACCACACCACCACCGAAAGGGAAAGCTGCACGCCGAGGAAGGTCGGCGAGGCAAACTCCATCACGACGGTGTAGAGCATACCGGCGAGGCCTGCGATCGCAGCCGACAGCGCGAACACGAATATCTGGTAGAGCGCGACGTCGTAGCCGAAGTAGCGCACCCGGCTTTCGTGGTCGCGGATCGCCTGCACGATCAGGCCGGCCTTGGACTTCGTAAAGGCAAAGGCCACCAGCAGGCTGAGCAGCACGCACCCGGCTACGAGATAGTAGGTCGCGCGGCCATAGGCATCGAAGGCGACGCCGAACAACTCGAGCTGGGCGAGATCGGTGATGCCGTTGAAGCCGCCGGTGAAGCTCTGCTGGTCGATGATCACGAGATTGATCACCACCATGGTGGCGAGCGTGATGATCGAGACATAGACGCCGGTGACGCGTCCGCGGAACATGAACCAGCCGAGCGCCGCCGCGACCAGCGCCGGCACGATCAGGCCCGCGGCGATGGCAAAGGACAGCGAGCGGAACGGCTCCCAGAACCATGGCAGGTGCTGGACGTTGTTCCAGACCATGAAGTCCGGCAGGCCACTTGCTCCGGTGTGCACGGGAACGGTCTTGAGCTTCAGCGCCATCGCCATGGCGTAGGAGCCGAGCCCGAAGCTCATCGCCTGGCCGAGATTGAGGATGCCGCCGAATCCCCAGGACAGCCCGAGCGATATCGTGAGGATCCCCAGCACCAGATAACGCGCGACCTTGTTGAGCAGGAAGTCATTGTTGAGCAGCACCGGCAGCGCGAACACGATCGCGCAGACGACAAGTATCGGTGCAAGCTGCGCGATCAGGCGCTGCAATCCGTTGGGGTTAGTAACGTTCGACGGCATGAATGAGCGATCTGTCTCAGGCCCGCACGCGTGCGGTGAAAAGCCCTTCGGGGCGGAAGCGGATGAGGACGACGATGGCGAGCAGCACGATCGCCTTGGCCACCGTATCGTTCTGCAGGAAGGCGATGCCGCCGGAGAGCTCGCCGAGGATGAAGGCACTCGCCACCGTTCCGGCGAGGCTCTGCACGCCGCCGAGCACGACCACCATGAAGGCATCGACCACATAGCCGGTGCCCATGTCGGGCGACACGCTCTTGAGCGGCGACACCAGCGCGCCGGCAAGGCCCGCAAGGCCGGCGCCATAGGCAAAGGTCAGCGCATAGACCCGCTTGGCGTTGATGCCGAACGAGGCGGCAACCGAACGGTCCTGGATGATGGCACGCAGCTTCATCCCGACCGTGGTGCGGTTCATCAGCAGCCAGGTCGCCCCGAACAGCGCGATCGACACCACGAACAGGAACACCCGATAGGACGACACCGGGATCCCGAACACGCTCATGCTGTCGGACAGCGCCGGCGGCAGCTGGACGTAGCGCAATTCGCTTCCGACCATCAGCCGCACCGCCTGCTGCAGCATGATGCCGACACCCCAGGTCGCGAGGATCGTATCCAACGGCCGGTTGTTGAGCAGGCTCAGGACGTAGCGTTCGATGACCCAGCCGAACGCGGCGACCACCAGGAAGATCGGAACCAGGCTCGCCAGCAGGCCGAGCCCGAGATAGGTGTGGAACACCCAGGCCGCGTAAGCGCCGAGCATCACGAACTCGCCATGCGCGAGATTGATGATGCCCATTGAGCCGTAGATGATCGACAGCCCGAGCGCCACCAGCAGCAGGATCGACCCGATGCTGAGGCCGGTGACGATTTGTTCGATGAATTGGTCCACGCCGGGATCCAGTCTTCAATGTTCGTTTGCTGCGCCCTGCCCCTGCCCGATGCGTGCGAGGGGCGGCATTCGTTGCGAGGTGCCGGCCGCCGGCGCCGCACGCCGACGGCCTTGGTCGGCTCCCGTCGTCAGCTCTTCTCGACCAGGCCCTTTTCGGTGCAGGACTGCCCGGGATAGGCCGCGTAAGGCACCGGCTTCAGCCACTCCTTGGCCTCGACGAGAATCTCGAACTGGCCGTTCGACTTCGCCTGGGCGATCTTGGGCCACAGCCAGGTGTGCAGGTTCTCCGGCTCGATCTCGACCTTGCCCTGCGGCGCAATCATGCTTTGGCCCTTGACCGCATCGCGGATGCTCGGCGGCGTCAGGTCGCTGGTCGCAAGCTTCTCGACCGCCTGCTTGAACAGGTAGGTCTGGAAGTAGCAGGCCTCCGACACGAAATGCGTCACCTTGTCGGCGCCCCAGCGCTTCTTGTAGGCCTCGACGAACTTCTCGTTCTCGGGCGATTTGTGCACCATGAAATACGGCGCCGAGGTGAAGTGACCGGCGGCGGCCTCGCCGCCCATCGCCGCGACCTCGTTCTCCGACGTGGTCAGGCTCGCCATCGGCATCTTCTCCGGATCGAGGCCGGCAGCCTTGTATTGGCGATGCAGTGCGACCACGGAATCGCCGACCACGGTGGAGAAGATCACGTTCGGCTGGGTCGAGCGGATCTTGTTGATGACGGAGGAGAATTCGGAATGGCCGAGCGGCACATATTCTTCCGCCACGACCTCGCCGCCGAGCTTCTCGAGCAGCTTCTTGCAGTAATTGTTCTCTTCCTTCGGATAGATGTAGTTGGATCCGATCAGGTAGAACTTCTTGCCGAACTTCTTGACCAGCCAGGGCACGAACTCGTCCTGCTGCTGGTTCGGCACCGCGCCGGTGTAGATCACGTTCTTCGAGCACTCGCGGCCTTCATAGAGCGTCGGGTACCAATAGAGATTGTTCTGGCGCTCGAACACCGGAAGCACCGCCTTGCGGCTCGCCGAGGTGTAGGAGCCGAACACGCTGACACATTTGTCGCCGACGACGAGCTTGCGCGCCTTCTCCGAGAACGTCGCCGGATCGGACGCAGGATCCTCGACGATAGGCACGATCTTGCTGCCCTTGATGCCGCCTGCGGCGTTGATTTCCTCGATCGCGAGCAGCGTCGCCTTGTTCAGCGACTCCTCGATGATCGCGGTCGTTCCGGTCAGCGAGAACAGCACGCCGACCTTGATCTCGCCGCCAGCGGCGTAAGCGAGGTCGGCATTCTTGATCCAGATGTGCGGCAGTCCGGCGCCGGCAAACGCGCCAAGCGCCGCGGTATTCCTCAGCAAAGTCCGCCGTGAAATGCTCATCCCTTGCTCCCTTCAGGACTGAAAAAACAAAAAGCCCTCCCGATGCGCGCTGACGCGAGCATTGGGAGGGCTTTGTTGCCGGTTGTGTCGAAGGCGGCGCTGTCGCCGCCGGCCCCGCTATTGGGGCTTACTGTTGATGATCGTAGCCAAGCAGTTCGAACGAGTCAACAATCGCCGCAGCGACTGCGCTTGCGGACACGCGACGATCCATCGCCTGCCGTCTGATGAAGCCATAGGCTTCGGTTTCCGGCATCTGTCGCGTCGCCATCAGGATGGCCTTGGCGCGTTCCACCGTGCGCATCGAGCGCAGATTGTCGTCGAGCTTCTCGATCTTGCTGCGCAGCCGCCGTTCATAACCGAACTGGCTGCGCGCCAGCACGAGGCTCGACAACACCGCATTCTGCGTGAATGGCCGCGGCAGCACCGCGTTCGGCGTCGCATGACACAGTGCGTCGGCGTGAACGGTTTCCGTCGCCGGCAGGATCACGACCAGCGCCGAACGCGCATCGCCGGGAATCCACGGCAACCGCCGCGCCAGGTCGGGTGAATATTCGCAATACACCACGTCGGCATCGGCCGGCACGCTCTCCGGCATCGGCCAGACCTGACGGACCCGCATCCTGAACCGCTGCAACTCCCGCAGCAGCATGCCGACCTGATCGTCGACCGGCGCGACTACGACGGCCGACAGATCGGCGAGTTCCTGAACCATGGTCTTGCGTCCGCCGACGTCTCGGCTCAGCGACGGCTTACGCGACATCTCGTTCATTGGACGCTTCCTGTTTGCGTTGCACGACCATATCCGATCAGGAACGGATCCGCATGCACCGGCTCTTTTGACTGACTGACAACGTCGAACTGCCCCTGGCGGTTGGCGCGCCCGATGCGGGTCCACAGATCAGTATGGCCCGACATCGGGTTGACTGTCACCGCACCTTGCGGTGCATCAAAGCTGGTGCCGAACACCATGGAGCGCAGCACCTCGGTGTCGAGCGAATTGACCTGCTCGAGCGCTTTGGCAAACAGATGCAGCTGGAAATAGGACGCCTCGGCACACATGTTGGTCGAGATGTCGGCGCCGAACCGCTTCTTGAAGCGCTGCACAAACGCGTTGTTGGCGCTGCCCTCGACGCCCTGGAAGTACGACGCCGCCGTGACGTGTCCCTCGCCGACGTCGAAGCCCATGGCTGCGATCTCCGCTTCCGTCGTGGTCAGGCTGGCGATCGGCACCTGCTTGGGATCGAGCCCGACATTGGCATAGGCCTGATAGAGAAACACCGTGCCCTCGCCGACGACGGTCGAGAAGATCACGTCGGGCCTGACCCGCTTGATGTCCTGGATGATCGGCACGAAATCCTGCCAGCGCGCATAGACATTGACATAGCGCTCGCCCACGACAGAGCCGCCGTTGCTCTTCAGCAGTTCCCGCATCACCCGGTTGGATTCGCGCGGGTAGATGTAATCCGACCCGACGAAATAGAACCGCGTTCCGAACGTATCCATCAGATAGCGGCACAACGCGAGGCTGTTCTGGTTCGGCGAGGCGCCGGTGTAGATCACGTTCGGCGATGCCTCGAAGCCTTCGTAGAGCGTCGGATACCAGAGCAGGCCGTTCAGCCGCTCGACCACCGGCAGCACGGCCTTGCGGCTCGATGAGGTGTAGCAGCCGAAGATGGTGCTGACCTGATCCTCGACCATCAGCCGCTTGGCGTAATGGCCGTAGGCGGCCGAATCCGATCCGGGGTCGTAAGCAACGGGAACCAGCTCGCGGCCGCAGACGCCGCCGGCTTCGTTGACCTCTTCGATCGCGAGTTGCGTGCCCTGATACTGGGTCTCCTCGATCACCGACATGAAGCCGGTGCGCGAGAACAGCACTCCTATCCGCCACGGAGCGGATGTCGTTTGGGTAGGGTTCGACATGATCAGGCCCTCGACAGAATTGGAGGGACGAGAGGGATTATTGCTCTTGTTGCTCTCGAACAGCTTTGCCGGGAGCGGAAGATTGCATGTCGTCTGCCGCGAGACAAGGACCCTGGCCGCTCATCCTGTCAGCGAAGCTGACGCGAAAGCAGGCAGCGGCGGCGGAATAAAGGTGCAGCGCTCCACCCGGATATCTATCTCCGGTAGACCTGCGATCGATTTCCCGTATCAAGGCGTGTCCGGTCACCTCGCGTCCATCAACCGGAAGGTTGACGGCCGCGAAGAGATCTCGCGCTATCCTTCGCCGTCAGCGCAGGCTCGGCAGATCGAGCCCGTTGGCGCGGGCGCATTCGATCGCCGTCTCGTAACCGGCATCGGCGTGCCGCATGACGCCGGTCGCCGGGTCGTTCCACAGCACGCGCTCGAGCCGGCGCGCCGCTTCCGGCGTGCCGTCCGCGACGATCACCATGCCGGCGTGCTGCGAATAACCGATGCCGACGCCGCCGCCATGATGCAGCGACACCCAGGTGGCGCCGCTCGCACAATTGAGCAGCGCATTGAGCAACGGCCAATCGGACACCGCATCGGAGCCGTCGCGCATCGCCTCGGTCTCGCGGTTCGGGCTCGCCACCGAGCCGCTGTCGAGATGATCGCGGCCGATCACGATCGGCGCCTTGAGCTCGCCCCGCGCCACCATCTCGTTGAAGGCAAGGCCAAGCCGATGACGGTCGCCGAGCCCGACCCAGCAGATCCGCGCCGGCAGCCCCTGAAACTTGATGCGCGCCTTGGCCATGTCGAGCCAGTTGTGCAGATGGCCGTCGTTGGGCATCAGTTCCTTGACCTTGGCATCGGTCTTGAAGATGTCCTCGGGATCGCCCGACAGCGCCGCCCAGCGGAACGGACCGACGCCGCGGCAGAACAGCGGCCGGATATAGGCCGGAACGAAGCCCGGAAAATCGAACGCCTGCTTCAGGCCCATGTCCTTCGCCATCTGGCGGATGTTGTTGCCGTAGTCGAGCGTCGGGATTCCCTGCGCGTGAAAATCCAGCATCGCCTGGACATGATCGACCATCGAGGTCTTGGCTGCCGTCTCGACCGCCTTCGGATCGGCAGCGCGCCGCGCTTCCCATTCGGCAAGCGTCCACCCCTTGGGCAGATAGCCGTTGATCGGATCATGCGCGCTGGTCTGGTCGGTGACGATGTCCGGACGCACGCCGCGCCGCACCAGCTCGGGAAAGATCTCGGCCGCATTACCGAGCAGGCCGACCGAGACAGGCTTCCCGCTCTTCGCCGCGTCGGCAATGATGGCGAGGGCTTCGTCGAGCGTCGCGGCCTGACGGTCGAGGTAGCCCGTGCGCAGCCGCATCTCGATGCGGCTCGGCTGACATTCGACCGCGAGCATCGAAGCGCCGGCCATGGTCGCCGCCAGCGGCTGCGCACCACCCATGCCACCAAGGCCCGCCGTCAGAATCCATTTGCCGGCGAGACTGCCGCCATAGTGCCGGCGGCCGACCTCGACGAACGTCTCATAGGTCCCCTGCACGATCCCCTGGCTGCCGATATAGATCCAGGAGCCGGCCGTCATCTGGCCGTACATCATCAGGCCCTGGCGATCGAGCTCGTTGAAATGATCGAGCGTCGCCCAATGCGGCACCAGGTTCGAGTTCGCGATCAGCACGCGTGGCGCGTCGGCATGGGTGCGGAAAATGCCGACCGGCTTGCCGGATTGCACGAGCAGCGTCTGATCGCCCTCGAGCTTGCGCAAGGAGGCCGCGATCCGGTCAAAGCTCTCCCAGTCGCGCGCCGCACGGCCGATGCCGCCATAGACCACGAGCTCGCTCGGACGCTCGGCAACGTCGGGATCCAGATTGTTCATCAGCATGCGCAGCGGCGCTTCGGTCAGCCAGCTCTTCGCGCTGATGTCGCTGCCGCGGGGTGCACGGATGATGCGTTCGTTATCCAGTCGGCGGTTCATGACGGGTGTCCTGTCGGCTAAGCAAGTTTTGGAAACGGATCGGTCGAAAGGACGGCGATCGCGGCGGCGGGCAACGCATCGGCTTCGATCAGCGACGCTGCCCGCGCGATATCATCGGCCATGTAACGGTCGGCGGCGAGCGCGGAAACCTGCTCGCGCAGCGCGGCAATGACCGCGGCGAGCGGTGCACTCGTCGAATGCGGCGCGCGCAGCGTGATGCCTTGCGCAGAAACCAGCAGCTCGATGCCGAGGATGGCCGCAAGATTGTCGGCCATATCGGACAGCCGGCGCGCGGCATGCGCGGCCATCGAGACGTGATCCTCCTGGTTGGCGCTGGTCGGCGTCGAATCGATCGAGCACGGCATCGCGCGCTGCTTGTTCTCGGCGAAGAGCGCGGCGGCCGTCACCTCGGCGATCATGAAGCCGGAATTGATGCCGGGCTGCGGCGTCAGGAACGGCGGCAAGCCGAAGTTCAGCGCGGGGTCGACGAGGGTCGCGATGCGGCGCTCGCTGGTGGCGCCGATCTCGGAGAGCGCAAGGGCGATCTGGTCGGCGGCGAACGCGACCGGTTCAGCATGGAAATTGCCGCCTGACACGATCTCGCCGGTCTCGACCAGGACCAGCGGGTTGTCGGTGACGGCATTGGCTTCAATGGTCAGTCCGCGCGCGGCCTGCGCGAGCAGATCGAGCAGGGCGCCTGCGACCTGCGGCTGGCAGCGCAGGCAATAAGGGTCCTGCACGCGCTCGTCGCCTTCGAGATGCGATTGCCTGATGTCGCTGCCGTCGAGCAGTGCCATCAAGGTCGCGGCCGCAGCGATCTGTCCGTCATGGCCGCGCAAGGCCTGGATCTCGGGGCGAAACGGCACGGTGGACGCCATCGCCGCATCGACCGACAGCGCACCGGTCACCAGTGCGGCGCACGCCAGCCGGTGCGCGCGCAGCAGGCCGGAAATCGCGTAGGCGGTGCAGAACTGCGTGCCGTTGATCAGCGCGAGCCCCTCCTTCGGACCGAGCGTCAACGGCGCGAGGCCGGCCGCGGCAAGCGCCTCACCGCCGGGGACGACCTTGCCGTCAAGGATCGCCTGGCCCTCCCCGATCATCACGGCGGTCATATGCGCCAGCGGCGCGAGATCGCCGGAGGCACCAACCGAGCCTTGCTGGGGCACCAGCGGCGTGACGCCGTGCGCCAGCATGCCCTGCAACTGCTCGATGACGTCGCGACGCACGCCGGACGCGCCGCGGCCGAGCGAGATCACTTTCAACGCCATCATCAGCCGCACGATCGGCTCTGATGTCGCCGGGCCCACGCCGCAGCAATGCGACAGGATCAGGTTGCGCTGAAGCAGCGCGGTCTGGTCGGGCGCGATCCGCGTCGACGCCAGCTTGCCGAAACCGGTATTGATACCGTAGGCGGGAACGTCGATCTGCGCCGCCTTCGCCACGATCGACGCGGCCGCCTCCACGCGCGGCCAGAACGAAGGATCGAGCACGACGGGCGCGCCGGCGAGCACGCGCGCCAGGATGTCGAGGCCGACGGTGCCGGGCGTCACGACGACAGGCGCGGCAGGCACGTTCATTGTCCCCTCCACACCCTGCTGTGCAGCGGATTGAAGCCGATGCGGTAGACCAGCTCGGCGGGGCGCTCGATGTCCCAGATCGCCAGATCGCAGCGTTTGCCGGCTTCGAGCGTGCCGGTCTCGGCGAGCATGCCGAGCGCACGCGCCCCTTCCCGCGTCACGCCAGTGAGGCATTCGGCGACGGTCATCCGGAACAGCGTTGCGGCCATGTTCATGGTCAGCAACAACGAGGTCAGTGGCGAACTGCCGGGATTGCAGTCGGTCGCCAGCGCCATCGGCACGCCATGCCTGCGGAACAGCTCGACCGGCGGCTTCTGCGTCTCGCGAATGAAATAGAATGCACCGGGCAGCAGTACCGCCACCGTCCCCGCCTTCGCCATCGCGACGGCGCCGGCCTCGTCGGTATGCTCGAGATGATCGGCCGACAGCGCCGAGAAGCTTGCGGCGAGCGCCGCGCCGCCGAGATTGGACAACTGATCGGCATGCAGCTTGACCGGCAGTCCAAGCGCACGCGCCGCCTCAAACACAAGCGCCGTCTGCTCTCCCGAAAATGCGATGCCTTCCATGAAACCGTCGACGGCATCGGCGAGGCCGGCTT
The DNA here is from genome assembly GCF_001982635.1 of Bradyrhizobium mercantei. Lineage (GTDB taxonomy): Bacteria > Pseudomonadota > Alphaproteobacteria > Rhizobiales > Xanthobacteraceae > Bradyrhizobium > Bradyrhizobium mercantei. The sequence goes on from NZ_MKFI01000012.1 coordinate 82,031, forward strand.
TCGCAACCGCCGGCAGCATCTCGTTGCAGACGAGGTCGATATAACGGTCCTTGTCGCCATTGGCTTCTAGCGGCAGCGCGTGCGCGCCGAGGAACGACGTGCGGATCGCAACCGGCCGCTTGCGGCCGAGGCTGCGCGCGGCCGCAAGCTGCCGCATCTCGGTCTCGGCATCGAGGCCATAGCCGGACTTGATCTCGACGGTGGTTGCGCCTTCACCGATCAGCGCGTCGAGCCGCGGCAGCGCGCCGGCGACCAGCTCGGCCTCGGCCGCCTTGCGCGTCGCAGCGACGGTCGAGACGATGCCGCCGCCCGCGCGTGCGATCTCCTCGTAGCTCGCGCCCTTCAGGCGCAGCTCGAATTCGTGCGCGCGATTGCCGCCGAAGACGAGATGGGTGTGGCAATCGACCAGCCCGGGCGTGATCCAGCGGCCGCCGCAATCGATCCGTTCGACGGCGGCCGCATCCACCGGAAAATCCGACTGCGCGCCCGCATAGACGATGCGGCCGTCCCGCGCCGCGATCAGGCCCTGCTCGATCTCGCCGAGATCGGCGCGGTCGCCGCGCATCGTGGCGAGGCGGGCGTTGTGCCAGATGCGGTCGAAGCGCTCTGCCATGCGATCGTCCCCTCGAGGTGGGATGCTTGACTTATATGTCTAGACATATAATCGTGTCACGGTTCTGTCCAGCCGGCGTGGAAAAATGACACGACTGCATTTCTCATTCGCGCTGCTGCCTTCGGGCTGGGCCAATGACGTGCGGGTCGAGCTCACCGGCGGCACGATCGGCTCGGTGACGGCAGGCGTCGCGCCCGCATCCGGCGACGAGCGTCATCAATTGGCGGTTCCGGGATTGGCGAGCCTGCACAGCCACGCCTTTCAGCGCGGCATGGCCGGCCTTGCCGAACTGCGCGGCGATACGACGGATACGTTCTGGACCTGGCGCGAGACGATGTATCGCTTTGCGCTGACGATGACACCGGACGACGTCGCCGCGGTTGCGACCCTGCTCTATGTCGAGATGCTGGAACGCGGCTTCACGCGCGTCGGCGAGTTTCACTATCTCCATCATGATCGCGACGGCACGGCTTACGCCAATCCAGCCGAGATGGCCGTGCGCATTGCAGAGGCATCCGGCGCCTCCGGTATCGGGCTCACTTTGTTGCCGAGCTTTTATGCCCACGGCACCTTCGGCGGCGTGGCACCGCATGCCGGACAGCGCCGCTTCATCTGCTCGGCCGATCAATTCGCCAAGCTGATGGCAGCCTCTCGCGAGGCGATCCGAACACTCCCCGGCGCCAATATCGGCATCGCCCCGCACAGCCTGCGCGCCGTGGCGCCGGAAGAGCTCGCGGCGCTCCTCCCGCTTGCCGAAGCGGACCCAATCCACATCCACGCCGCCGAACAGGTGCTCGAGGTCGAGGATTGCCTGGCCTGGTCGGGACGGCGGCCGGTCGAATGGCTGCTCGAACATGCGCCGATCGACCAGCGCTGGTGCCTGATTCATGCGACCCACATGACGGAGCAGGAAGTCACCGCGCTCGCCCGCAGCGGCGCAGTCGCCGGCCTCTGCCCCGTCACCGAAGCGAGCCTCGGCGACGGCATCTTTTCGGCGCGCGAGTTCCTGGCCGCAGGCGGCCGGTTCGGCATCGGGACCGATTCCAACGTGCTGGTCGGCGTTGCCGACGAGCTTCGCCAACTTGAATACGGCCAGCGGCTGAAGCACCGCGAGCGCAACGTGCTCTCGGGGCGTCCCGGCGCATCCACCGGCCGCGCGCTGTTCGACCACGCACTTGAAGGTGGCGCGCAGGCCTTGGCGCAGACCAAGGCCGGGCTCGTACCCGGCGCGCGGGCCGACATCGTCAGCCTCGACACCGCGCATCCATCCCTCGCCGGACGGTCGGGCGATGCCGTGCTCGACGGCTGGCTGTTCGCAGCCGGAAGTGACGCCATCGATTGCGTCTGGGCCGGTGGCGACAAGGTCGTCGCGGGCGGGCGGCACCGGCTGCGCGACACCGCGCGCGAGCGGTTCAATGCCAGCGTCCGGAGGCTCGTCGCATGAGCCTCGCCTCCGATCGGGCCCGCCCTGCCGCGGCCGGCAAGCCGACGCTCTACAAGCGGATCCGGCTCGATATCGAAACGCGGATCCTGACCGGCGAATGGCCGCCAGGTCACCGCATCCCGTTCGAGCACCAGTTGATGGCGCGCTACCGCTGCTCGCGGATGACAGTGAACAAGGCGCTGTCGGAGCTGGCGCAGGCCGACCTGATCGAGCGGCGGCGGCGCGCCGGCACATTCGTGCGACGTCCGCAGCATCTGTCGGCGGTGCTCAAGATCGCCGACATCCGCGCCGAGATCACGGCGCTCGGCCGCAGCTACGGCTATCAGCTGATCGATTGCCGGCGGCGCACCGCGACATCGGCCGATCGCGCCCGCCTCGGCATGAGCACGGCCGGCAAGGTGATCGCGATCGCCTGCCGGCACAGCGCGGACGATGTGCCGTTCGCCGTCGAGGACCGGCTGATCGATCTCTCCACGGTGCCGGAGGCCGCCACGGCCGATTTTGCCCGTGAACCGCCGGGATCATGGCTGCTGCATCATGTTCCCTGGACGGAAGCTGAGCACACGATCAGCGCTGTGCTCGCCGATGACCACACGGCGAAGGCCCTCGACATCGCGGTCGGCGCGCCCTGCCTCGTGATCGACCGCTACACATGGCGCAGCGCGCGCACGGTGACGGCGGTGCGGCTGCATTATCCAGGCGAGACGCACCGGCTGGTCGCGCGCTTCAAGGGAGGCTGAGGACCTTGCGCGGCATATTTCGTGCGATGCATCATGGGCCGCCATCCGCCGGCAGGCTTCATGCGGCAATCCGCCGCGACTGACGTGAAGAGATCAACAGGGTTCAATCCATCGTTCAAGGGGTCGACTATCATGCGTTCCTTCAAGCTATTGCCCGCAATCGCAGCTCTGCTCGCGTCCACGGCCGCGTTCGCCGATGACGTCAAGGTCGGCGTCGGCATTTCCGGCTGGACCGGCTTTGCACCGCTGACGCTCGCCAAGGAAGCCGGTATCTTCAAGAAGAACGGCCTCGATGTGACGTTGAAGAAGATTCCGCAAAAGGACCGCCATCTCGCGATCGCCTCGGGCGACATTCAATGCGCGGCCACCACGGTCGAGACCTGGATCTCCTGGAACGCCAATGGCGTTGCGACCAAGCAGATCTTCCAGCTCGACAAGAGCTATGGCGCCGACGGCATGGCGGTGCGCAACGACGTCGCCGCGATCAAGGACCTCAAGGGCAAGACCGTCGCCGCATCTGCGCCGGGCACCTCGCCCTATTTCGCGCTGGCCTGGATGTTGAAGAAGAACGGCCTCACCGTGAAGGACGTCACCGTGGTGAACCTGGAGCCCGCCGCCGCGGCGCAGGCCTTCGTCTCCGGCCAGAACGATGCCGCGATGACCTACGAGCCCTATCTGTCGACCGTGCGCGCCGCCCCCGACAAGGGCAAGATCATCGCCACCACGCTCGACTATCCGATCGTGATGGATACGTTCGGCTGCACCCCGAAATTCCTCACCGACAATCCGAAGGCGGCGCAGGCGCTGGCCAATAGCTATTTCGAGGCGCTCGACATGATCGCCAAGGATCAAGCCAAGTCCTACGAGATCATGGGCGCGGACGTGAAGCAGAGCGGCGAGCAGTTCGGCAACTCGGCAAAATATCTGCGCTGGCAGGACAAGGCCGCCAACCAGAAGTTCTTCGCCGGCGACTTCCTCACCTTCAACAAGGAGGCCGCCGAGCTCCTGCTCGAGGTCGGCATCATCAAGGCCGCGCCGAAGGTCGAGGACATCTACGACGCAAGCTTCATCAAGTAATGCGTCCTCTCGAGCCCACCACATCGAAGCAGCGCGTGGCCTATGGCCTCGCGTTCTTCGTGCTGTTCGTCGCGCTCTGGTCCTGGGCGACGTTCGGCGGCCATGTGTCGAAGACATTTCTCGCCAACCCGCTGGCCATGGTGCAGGAAGGCTATGAGCTGCTCGCCAAGCAAGGTTTTCTGTTCGACATCGGCATGACGATCTGGCGCGTCATCGGCGGGTTTGTCCTCGCCGCCATCATCGCCGTGCCGCTCGGCGTGCTGATGGGGGCCTACAAGCCGATCGAGGCCTTCCTCGAGCCGTTCGTGTCCTTTGCACGCTATCTGCCGGCGTCGGCCTTCATTCCGCTGCTGATCCTGTGGGCGGGCATCGGCGAATTGCAAAAGCTGCTGGTGATCTTCATCGGCGCGGTGTTTCAGATCATCCTCATGATCGCCGTCACCGTCGGCGCCACGCGGCGCGATCTCGTCGAAGCCGCCTACACGCTCGGCGCCCGCGACCGCGGCATCATCCGCCGGGTGCTGCTGCCCTCCGCCGCGCCCGAGATCGCAGAGATCCTCCGCCTGGTGCTGGGCTGGGCCTGGACCTACGTCATCGTCGCCGAGCTGATCGGATCGTCCTCCGGCATCGGGCATATGATCACCGACAGCCAGGCGCTGCTCAACACCGGCCAGATCATCTTCGGCATCATCGTGATCGGGCTGATCGGCCTGATCTCCGATTTCCTGTTCAAGGCATTCAACGCCTGGCTGTTTCCGTGGAAGCTCGCATGACCCTGCTTCGGATCGACCAGGTCTCGCGAACCTTCCCCGCGCGCGCGGGCAACGCACCGACCCGGGCGCTGGAGCCGACTACGCTCGACGTCGGCGACAACGACTTCGTCACCATCCTCGGCCCGTCAGGCTGCGGAAAGTCCACCCTGCTCCGGATCATCGCCGGCCTCGACCGTCCGACCAGCGGGCGCGTCACGCTGGATGGCCGTGAGGTCACCGGCCCCGGCGCCGATCGCGGCATGGTGTTTCAGTCCTACACGCTGTTTCCCTGGCTGACCGTGCGCGAGAACATCGCCTTCGGCCTGCGCGAGCGCGGCGCGCCGGAGAAGAAACGCCACGACATCGCCGATGCGTTCATCCGCCGGGTCGGGCTATCGGGCTTCGAAAACCATTGGCCCAAGCAGCTGTCGGGCGGCATGCAGCAGCGCACCGCGATCGCCCGCGCGCTGGCCAACGATCCCAAGATCCTGCTGCTCGACGAGCCGTTCGGCGCGCTCGACAACCAGACGCGGGCGCTGATGCAGGAGATGCTGCTCGGGATCTGGGAGCGCGACCAGAAGACGGTGCTGTTCGTCACCCACGACATCGAGGAAGCGATCTTCCTCGGCAGCCGCGTCATCGTCATGAGCGCGCGTCCCGGGCGCATCAAGGCAGAGATCGCGGTCGACCTGCCGCATCCCCGCTCCTACAAGATCAAGACCACGCCCGAATTCGTCGCCTTGAAGGAACGACTGGTCGAGGAAATCCGCACCGAGGCGCTGAAGGTGGCCGAGCAGGCCTGAGAGTCCGTTTCGAAATATTCCGTCATGCCCGGCCTTGTGCCCGCCTTCGCTGAAGCTTCGGCGAGACCAATAACAAGCACGGCGAAGCCTTGGCGTAGCCGGCTGCCGGGCATCCACGTCGCTGCTCCAAATCGGGCAAGAAAGACGTGGATGGCCGGGACGAGCCCGGCCATGACGATGATTGGCAAGCCGTCAGTGGCTGATCATCCAGGGACGCGCGGTCGGAAAGCCCTTGGCGCCGCTCTTGGTCTTGGTCATCAGCCGCGCCGGCTTCTTCTTTCCCGACGTGGAGCAGCAGCCGCAGCCCGGGCCGTGCGTCGCCTTGTACTGATCGAGCGTCTTCGGCGCGTGCCGGCTCTGTTCGTTGGTGGCGTGCGCCTTGCGCTTCTCGGACGGCATGCAGAAGAACGCGGGCGCGGTGAGGATCACACGAGGCGACGTCGTCTCGCATTGCGGGCAGTCCTGCGGCAGATCGCATTCCGCCATCGGCCGCATGTCGGTGAACGGGCCGCAGTCGTTGCAGAGATATTCGTAGATCGGCATGTCCTCAATCCTTGCGCAGTCGTGCGACATCCGGCGATGGATGCGGGGCAGCGCCGGAGCGCCGTCCCGCACCCTTCGCGCAGGGATCACTTAAAGCATTACTTGTCTTGCGAAATCGGCATCTGCACGTCGCCCTTGATGTGTTTGATCGGTCCCGCCGACGACGGCATGATATCGAAATCGAAGATCTCCGTCGGCAGCCACAGCGTGGCGCAGGCGTTGGGCACGTCGACCACGCCGGAGATGTGGCCCTGGCACGGCGCGGTGCCGAGGATCGAATAGGCCTGGGCGCCGGAGTAGCCGAACTTCTTCAGATACTCGATCGCGTTCAGGCAGGCCTGGCGATAGGCGATGTGCACGTCGAGATAATGCTGCTTGCCGGCCTCGTCGACCGAGATGCCCTCGAAGATCAGGTAGTCCTTGTAGTTCGGCGTGATCGGCGACGGCTTGAACACGGGGTTCTTGATGCCGTATTTCGAGACGCCGTCCTTGATGACGTCGACCTTGATGTGTAGCCAGCCGGCCATTTCGATGGCGCCGCAGAAGGTGATCTCGCCGTCGCCCTGGCTGAAATGCAGGTCGCCCATCGAGAGCCCGCCGCCCGGCACATAGACCGGGAAGTAGATCTTCGAGCCGCGCGACAGATCCTTGATGTCGCAATTGCCGCCATGCTCGCGCGGCGGCACGGTACGCGCGCCCTCGAGGCCGATCTTGGCCTTGACGTCGCCCTTGGCCTGGCCGGCATGCGCGGTCGGCGCGAACGGCGGATTGGCGAGACCCGGCACGCGGGTCGGATTGGTCGCGATCAGCTCGGCTTCGCGCGCATTCCACGCCGCCAGCATCTTGGCATCGGGCAGACAGCCGATCAGGCCGGGATGGATCAGGCCGGCGAAGTTGACGCTGGGAACGTGACGCGACGAGGTGTAGAGGCCCTTGATGTCCCAGATCGACTTCTGCGCCAGCGGGAAATGATCGGTGAGGAAGCCGCCGCCGTTCTGCTTGGAGAAGAAGCCGTTGAAGCCCCACAGGCTCTCCTTGAGCGGACCGACGTCGAGCAGGTCGACGACCAGGAGATCGCCGGGCTCCGCGCCCTTGACGCCGATCGGGCCGGACAGGAAGTGCACGATCGACAGATCGATGTCGCGCACGTCATCAGCGGAATCGTTGTTCTTGATGAAGCCGCCGGTCCAGTCGACGGTCTCGATGATGAAGTCGTCACCCGGGCTGACCCACTCGACGATCGGAACTTCGGGATGCCAGCGATTGTGGATCTTGTCGTTTTCATAGGCCGACTTGCTGAGATCGACCTTGATCAGTGTATCTGGCATCGCATTGCTCCCCTTCGTTTACTGATGGTGGTTACACAGACAGATATTTCGAGATCTGCGCGGCATCGACGCTGGCGCGCGGATCGTCGCGGACGATCTCGCCGTTCTCGATCACGAGCACGCGGTCGGCGATGTCGAGCGCGAAGCTCAGCACCTGCTCGGAGACGACGATCGACAGCCCCCGCTCGTCGCGGATCCGCTTCAGGGTGCGCGCCATGTCCTTGATGATCGAGGGCTGGATGCCTTCGGTTGGCTCGTCGAGCAGCAGCACCTTGGGCTTGGTCGCGAGCGCGCGGGCGATCGCGAGCTGCTGCTGTTGCCCGCCGGAGAGGTTACCGCCGCGGCGCCCCTTCATCTCGAGCAAGACCGGGAACAGCTCGTAGATGTCGCCGGGCACCTCGGAGCCGCCCGACACCACGAGCCCGGTCTCGATGTTCTCCTTGACAGTCATGGTGGAGAAGATCATGCGGCCCTGCGGTACATAGGCGAGGCCCTTAGCGACCCGCTCGTAGCTCTTCATCGCGCCGAGCTCGGTGCCATCCATCGTGACCTTGCCGCTCTTGGCCGGCAGGATGCCCATCAGCGACTTCATCAGCGTGGTCTTGCCCATGCCGTTGCGGCCCATGATCGCGACGATCTCGTTCGACGCGACCTTGACGTTGAGGCCGTGCAGCACCTCGCTCTGGCCATAGGCGACGTGAAGATCATTGATTGCCAGCATCGCGGTCTTCCTTAGTGTCCGAGGTAAACTTCGATCACTTTTGGATCGTTCTTGACGTGCTCCATCGTGCCCTCGGACAGGATCTGCCCCTGGTGCAGCACGGTGACCTTGTGCGCGATGTCCTCGACGAACTTCATGTCGTGCTCGATCACCAGCACCGAACGGTCCTTGATGATGCGGTTGAGCAATTCGGCGGTCTTGGCGCGCTCGGAGACGCTCATGCCGGCGACCGGCTCGTCGAGCATCAGGAGGTCCGGGTCCTGGATCAGCAGCATGCCGATCTCGAGCCACTGCTTCTGGCCGTGGCTGAGCTGGTCGGCATAAGTATTGAGCCGGTCCTTCAGGAAGATCATCTCGGCGACCTCCTCGACCCGCTGCTTGACGGTGTCATCGCGCTGGAAGGTCAGCGAGCCGAACACTGTGCGTCCGCGCGGGAAGGAAATTTCGAGGTTCTCGAACACGGTGAGATCCTCGAACACCGACGGCGTCTGGAACTTGCGCCCGACGCCGGCCTGCACGATTTCGTTCTCGCGCAGCTTGGTCAGCTCCTGGCCGCGGAACTGGATCGAGCCTGACGTCGCCCGCGTCTTGCCGCAGATCAGGTCAAGCACCGTGGTTTTGCCGGCGCCGTTGGGGCCGATGATGACGCGGATCTCGTTCTCCTCGACATAGAAGGAGAGATCGTTGACGGCCTTGAAGCCGTCAAAGGACACGGTGAGGCCGGAGACCGCGAGCAGGAAGTCCTTGGGCTGATGGCCGACGAGCATGATGGTCCCTCCTCACTCGGCCGGTGCGCCATCGGCGATCATGCCGGCCGCCGATTTCGATTTGCGTGATGCCAGCAGCCGATCGATGCGGGGTTGGACGTGGTCCGCCCAGATGCCGGACAGCCCGTTCGGGAAGGCGAGCACGACCGCGATGAACAGCGCGCCGAGGCCGAACAGCCAGAGCTGCGGGAAGGATTCCGAGAGGCTGGTCTTGGCGAAATTGACCAAGAGCGCGCCCCAGACCGCGCCGAAGATCGACATCCGGCCGCCGACCGCGGTGTAGATCACCATCTCGATCGACGGCACGATGCCGACGAAGGACGGCGACATGAAGCCGACCTCGAGCGTGAACATGGCGCCGCCGATCGCGGCGAACACCGCCGCGGCGCAGAACGCGAAGATCTTGAAATTGGCGACGCTGTAACCGGAGAAGCGCACGCGATCCTCCTGCTCCCGCATCGCCACCAGGATGCGCCCGAGTTTTGTCAGGCGGATGAACTGCGCGGCGACGATGCATCCGAACAGCAGCACAACCTCGACGAAATACAGAATGAACTTGGCGTGATCGGTGCGGATGTCCCAGCCGTGCAGCGTGCGCAGGTCGGTGATGCCGTTGATGCCGCCGGTGTAGCCCTGCTGTCCCACAATCAGGATGGTGAGGATCGCGGCGATCGCCTGCGTGATGATCGCAAAGTACACGCCGCCGACCCGGCGCTTGAACATCGCGGCGCCGATGATCAGCGCAAAGAAGGCGGGAACCAGCAGGATCGCCAGCAGCGTGATCGGGAAACTGTGGAACGGCTTCCAGAAGAAAGGCAGCGCGGTGAGCTGGTTCCAGTCCATGAAGTCGGGAATTCCCGGCGTCGACTGGATCTTGGTGTTCGCGACCGAGGACGCCTCGAGCTTGAGGTACATCGCCATGCAGTAGCCGCCGAGGCCGAAGAACACGCCCTGCCCCAGGCTCAGGATGCCGCCATAGCCCCAGCACAGCACGAGGCCGATGCCGACAAAGGCGTAGGTGAGATATTTGGCGACCAGGTTGAGACGGAAGATATCCAGAGACAGCGGCAGGATGAGAAACAGCAGCACCGCAAGTGCAAGGAAGCCGAGCAGTTCGGAGCGATTGAAAAAGCGCGAGTTGATCATGACCAGCCTGCTTGTTCTTATTTGCGGACCTTGAGCGCGAAGAGCCCCTGCGGACGCACCATCAGGATCGCGACGATGGTCAGCAGCGTGATCACCTTGGCCATCGATCCCGACAGGAAGAACTCCAGCGTCGACTGGGTCTGCGAGATCGAGAAGGCGGAGGCGATGGTGCCGAACAGCGAGGCCGCGCCGCCGAACACGACGACCAGGAAGGTGTCGACGATGTAGAGCTGGCCGGCGGTCGGCCCGGTCGAGCCGATCATGGTGAAGGCCGAGCCCGCGATCCCGGCGATGCCGCAGCCGAGCCCGAAGGTGTAGCGATCGACCTTCTCGGTGTTGATGCCGACGGCGCCTGCCATCACGCGGTTCTGCACCACCGCGCGCACCTGCTTGCCCCAGCTCGACCAGAACAGGATGTAGAACACGACGATCGTGATCAGGATGGTCAGCGCCATCACGAACATGCCGTTGATCGGGATCTGGATGGAATCGGTCGCCTGCCAGGAGCCCATCATCCATTCCGGCAGTTCGACGCCGACCTCGCGCGCGCCGAAGATCGACCGATAGGCCTGCTGCAGGATCAGGCTGAGGCCCCAGGTCGCCAGCAGCGTGTCGAGCGGCCGCTTGTAGAGGTGGCGGATCAGCGCCCACTCGACCAGCATGCCGAGCGCGCCGGAGGCGATGAACGCCAGGATCATTGCAATGAAGAAGTAACCGGGGAACAGCCAGGGCGCTGTGTGCTGCACGGCGTTCGACGTCATCCAGGTGACGTAGGCACCCAGGATCATGAACTCGCCATGCGCCATGTTGATGACGCCCATCTGGCCGAAGATGATGGCAAGCCCGAGCGCCATCAGCACATAGACGGAGAACAGGATGAGCCCGGCAAATCCCTGCATCGCAAGGATGGCGCCGAGATCGCTGATCGAATAGTCGCCGAACATCTATCGTCCTCCAGTCCAAGGGCATGCGCCGCAGCAGTGCGGCGCCCGATCAGCGGCGTGGGCGGTGACGTCCACGCCGCGATGCGTTGTGGAACTTCGTAGCCCGGGTGAGCGGTAGCGATACCCGGGACGGTCCCGCATATCGCTCCGCTCATGCGGGCTACCGGCTCACTGGTAGCCCTTGGGGAACGGATCCGGCTCGACGAGATCGGCGGTCTCGTAGATCAGCTCGTACTGGCCATCGGCCTTGGCGCGTCCGACGCGGGTCTTCGACCAGAGGTGATGGTTCTCGTGGATCCGGACGTAGCCTTCCGGTGCGCCCTTGAACTCGACGCCGGGAGATGCCGCCGCGATCTTGTCGATGTCGAAGGAGCCGGCCTTCTCCACCGTCAATTTCCACAGCCACGGGCCGAGATAGGCAGCCTGGGTGACGTCTCCGATCACGGTCTTCTCGCCCCACATCTTCTTGAACGCGGGCACGAAGGCCTTGTTGTTCGGATTGTCGAGCGACTGGAAGTACTTCATGCAGGCATAGGCGCCCGCGATGTTTTCACCGCCGATGCCGTCGATCTCGTCTTCGGTCACCGAGATGGTGAGCAGCGTCTGCTTCGACAGGTCGATGCCGGCCGCCTTCAGCTGCTTGTAGAATGCGACGTTCGAGCCGCCGACGATGATCGCGTAGATCACGTCGGGCTTGGTCAGCTTGATCTTGTTGATGACAGAGTTGAACTGGGTCGAGCCGAGCGGGAAGTACTCCTCGCCGACCACCTTGCAGCCCTGCAGATGGTTCTCGATGTGCTTGCGCGCGATCTTGTTCGAGGTGCGCGGCCAGATGTAGTCGGAGCCAAGCAGATAGAAGCTCTTGGCGCCCTTGGTCTTGTTGACCCAGTCGAGGCCGGCGATGATCTGCTGCGTCGCCTCCTGGCCGGTGTAGATCACGTTCTTGGACTGCTCGAGGCCTTCATAGAAGGTCGGGTAGTACAGCATGCCGTTGTACTGTTCGAACACCGGCAGCACCGCCTTGCGCGAGGCCGAGGTCCAGCAGCCCATCACGGCGGCGCATTTGTCGTTGACCAGGAGCTTCTTGGCCTTTTCGGCGAAGGTCGGCCAGTCGCTGGCGCCGTCCTCCTGGATGAACTTGATCTTGCGGCCGAGCACGCCGCCGGCGGCGTTGATCTGCTCGATCGCGAGCTTCTCGGCCTCGACCGATCCGGTCTCGGAGATCGCCATGGTGCCGGTGACGGAATGCAGGATGCCGACGGTGACTTCGCTATCGGTGACTGCAAGACCCGTGGTGTTGACCGCGGAGGTTGCAGGAACGTCGGCAAATGCCGGACGGCCCAGCATCGAGACCGCCGGCAAAGCGGCCATTCCCATCAAGAGCTTGCGGCGGAGCGGAGACTTCAGGCCTGGTTTGGTTTCGTCTGACATGAGCACCCCATTGGTTCGAGAACGCTGATTGATGGGGCGAGGATTGCTCACTTTTGTGCACCGCACGGATACGTGAGATCGCGTATACGGCACCGCAAAATAGCGACGTAGATTTTGGTACGGGATTTGCTCGCGTCACGATCGGAGCATCACGGACCAGGAGAGTAAGCGAGTGGCAGGGCGGCAGCGGATAGACCGCGTCAGGCGCCAATACAATCAATGGGTCGCCAACCAGACGCTGGAAGACTACGCGCTGCGCTTCACCGCCAAGAGCGCGCGGCGCTGGTCCGCCGCCCGCGTCGCCAATACCGCGCTCGGCGCGATCTCCTTCCTCGCGCTGGAGGCGATCGGCGGCACCATCACGCTGAACTATGGTGCGATCAACGCCTCCGCCGCCATTCTGGTGGTCAGCGTCATCATCTTCCTGTGCGGACTGCCGATCGCCTATCATGCCGCAAAAAGCGGCATCGACATCGACCTGCTGACCCGCGGCGCCGGCTTCGGCTATATCGGCTCGACCATCACCTCGCTGATCTACGCCTCCTTCACCTTCATTTTCTTCGCGATCGAGGCGGTGATCCTGGCCAGCGCACTCGACATGTGCTTCGGCATTCCGCGGCCGATCGGCTATCTGATCAGCGCGGTCGTGATCATTCCGCTGGTCATCTACGGCATCACGCTGATCAGCCGCTTCCAGCTCTGGACCCAGCCGCTGTGGGTCATCCTCCACATCATGCCGTTCGCGGCGATCGCCTGGGCCAATCCGCATTCGTTCACCGAATGGCGCAAATTCGCCGGCGACCATGGCGATCCCGCAGGCAATCTCGATCTGCTGCTGTTCGGCACCGCGGCCTCGGTCGTGTTCGCGCTGGTGGCCCAGATCGGCGAGCAGGTCGACTTCCTGCGCTTCCTGCCACGTGACCGCCGCACCTCGCGCAAGGCCTGGTGGATCGCGTTGCTGTCCGCCGGTCCCGGCTGGATCGTGCTCGGCGCGCTCAAGCTGCTGGCCGGCTCGTTCCTGGCCTTCTTCGCGCTGAGCCACGGCGTCTCGGCCGAGCATGCGGCCGAGCCCGCCAACATGTATCTCGAAGCCTTCCGCTACGTGCTGTCGCAGCCGGATCTGGCGATGGCGCTGACCGGGACGTTCGTGATCCTGTCGCAGGTCAAGATCAACGTCACCAACGCCTATGCCGGCTCGATCGCCTGGTCGAACTTCTTCTCCCGCCTCACCCATTCGCATCCCGGCCGCGTGGTGTGGCTGGTGTTCAACGTCGTCGTCGCGCTGCTGTTGATGGAGATCGGCGTCTACAAGGCGCTGGAGCAGACGCTGGCGCTTTACTCGAACGTCGCGATCGCCTGGGTCGGCGCGCTGGTGGCCGACCTCGTCATCAACAAGCCGCTTGGCCTGCGGCCGCAGCACATCGAGTTCAAGCGCGCCCATCTCTGCGACATCAATCCGGTCGGCGTCGGCGCCATGACGATCGCGACCGTGGTCTCGATCAGCGCGTTCTACGGCCTGTTCGGTCCGACCGCGAAGGCGCTGTCCGCCTTCGTCGCGCTCGCGGTCGCCTTCATTGCGGCGCCCCTGATTGCCTGGGCGACCGACGGCAAGTACTACATCGCGCGCAAGCCGAAGCGGAGCTGGCAGAACATCGAATCGATCCAGTGCTGTATCTGCGAGCATGCGTTCGAGCCCGAGGACATGGCCGCCTGCCCCGCCTATGCCGGCCCGATCTGCTCCTTGTGCTGCTCGCTCGACGCGCGCTGCCACGACCTCTGCAAGCCGCATGGCCGGATCGGTGCGCAGGTCTCGGACGCGCTCGGCAAGGTGATGCCGCAGCCGATCTACGCCCGCATCAACTCGCAGCTCGGCCATTACCTCGGCGTGTTCGCGGTCTCGGCCGGCCTCGTGGCGCTGGTGCTCGGCCTGATCTATCTGCAAACCACGGCGGCCGTGCATGCCAACGAGTTGCTGGCCGACGTGCTGTGGAAGGTGTTCTTCGCGCTGACCCTGATCATCGGCGTGGTCGCCTGGCTGTTCGTGCTCGCGCAGCAGAGCCGCCGCGCTGCGGAACAAGAAACCCGCCGGCAGACCACGCTGCTGATCCAGGAGATCGACGCCCACAAGCGCACCGACGCCGAATTGCAGCGCGCCAAGGAAGTCGCGGAATCGGCCAATCTCGCCAAGAGCCGCTATGTCGTCGGCCTCAGCCATGAGCTCCGCTCGCCGCTCAACGCGATCTCCGGCTACGCGCAACTGCTGGAGCAGGACGACAGCCTCCAGGTGCGGCCACGCGAGCAGGTGCGCGTGGTCCGCCGCAGCGCCGATCATCTGTCGGGCCTGATCGACGGCATCCTCGATATTTCCAAGATCGAGGCCGGCCGGCTCTATCTGTCGCGCGACGAGGTGCGGCTGAACGATTTCCTCGAGCAGCTGGTCGGCATGTTCCGCCTGCAAGCGGCCGCCAAGGGCATCGACTTCGTATTCAGGCGGCCGGCCGTGCTGCCGGTCGTGGTCTATGCCGACGAAAAGCGGCTGCGCCAGATCCTGATCAACCTGCTGTCGAACGCGATCAAGTTCACCCAGTCCGGTCAGGTGCAGTTCGTGGTGCATTACCGCAGCCCGGTTGCCGAGTTCGAGGTGATCGATACCGGACCGGGCATCCAGCCCGACGACCTCGAGCGGATCTTCGCGCCGTTCGAGCGCGGCGCGCTCGGTGTCAGCCAGCCGCAGACCGGCACCGGGCTCGGCCTCACCATCAGCCGCCTGCTCGCGGGTGTGATGGGTGGCGACATCAAGGTTTTGAGCACGGTCGGCGCCGGCAGCACGTTCCGCGTCAAGCTGCTGCTGTCCGAAGTCACCAATCCGCGCCGCGACGCGCCGGTCGACGCTCCCGTGTACGGCTATCACGGCCCGCGCAAGACCATCCTGATCACCGACGACGATCCGACCCACCGCGACCTGCTGCGCGAGATCCTGGCGCCGCTCGGCTTCATCCTGCTCAGCGCGCCGGACGGTCCGGGCTGCCTGGCGCTTGCCCAGCATTGCCGGCCCGACATGTTCCTGCTCGATATCTCGATGGCGGGCATGGACGGCTGGACGGTCGCCGAAACCTTGCGCTCCGAAGGCCATCACCAGGCGCGCATCCTGATGATCTCGGCGAGCGCACTGGAAGCCCATGGCGCGCCGCTGGCGCAACCGTTCCACGACGGCTATCTGATGAAACCGATCGACATCCCGCGGCTGCTCGAGACCATCCGCCAGCTGCTCAAGATCGAGTGGCAGTACGAGGCCGAGCTGGCTCCGCCTCCGCAATGGAAACCCGACAGCGGCTCGGGCCCACCGGTAAAATATATCGAGGAGCTGATCAGCCTCGGCCAGCTCGGCTATGTCAGGGCGATCCAGCTCAAGCTCGACGAGATCGGCAATGAGTGTCCCGAACATGCCGATTTCGTCGCCCAGATGCGCACGCTGATCGACCGGTTCGATCTTGATCAATATATGGCGACGTTGAAGACATTGCACAGCTATGACCATTGAACAGAGAAAGCGCGACGTCGCGCTCGTCGTCGACGACTCGCCGGAGACGTTGCGCCTCCTGACCGACGCGCTCGACGGCGCCGGCATGACCGTGATGGTCGCGCTCGACGGCGCCTCGGCCATGCGCATCGTCGACCAGATCACGCCCGATATCGTGCTGCTTGATGCCGTGATGCCCGGCATGGACGGCTTCGAGACCTGCAAGCGGCTGAAGCGCGATGCCGGGCTCGACGGCGTCCCGATCATCTTCATGACCGGGCTCGCCGAGACCGAGCACATCGTGCGCGGGCTGGAGGCCGGCGGCGTCGACTATGTCACCAAGCCGATCGTGGTCGAGGAGATGCTGGCGCGGATCCGGGTCCACCTCGCCAATGCGCGCATGACGCAAAGCGCCCGCGCGGCGCTCGACGTCTCCGGCCGCTATCTGCTCGCGGTCAACAGCGCGGGCGCACTGCTATGGGCGACGCCGCAGGCACAGCGGCTGCTGTCGGATACGCTGGCCGATGCCGCCGATAATTTCGTGCTGCCCGAGCCGATGCCGCAATGGCTGGAGCAGGCTCAGAAGGGCAAGGCGGGACCGAAGACCGCGACGGTGGCGTCATTCCCCGGTAACGAGCAGCTCCGGCTGCAATATATGGGCAAGCTCGGCCCCAACGAGTTCCTGCTGCGTCTGGCCAAGGACACCAGCGGCGACATGCCGGCCGAGTTCTCCAGCGAGCTCGGCCTGACCACCCGCGAGGGCGAGGTGCTGTCCTGGCTTTCCAAGGGCAAGACCAACCGCGACATCGCGCAGATCCTGGGCTTGAGCCCGCGCACCGTCGACAAGCATCTCGAGCAGATCTACGCCAAGCTCGGCGTCGAGAACCGCACCGCCGCCGCCGCGATCGCCGTCAACGCAAGGCATCGCAAGTCCTGATCTGGCGCCGCTAGCCTTTCGGATCGGCGGACGCAGCAGTTTCTTGTTCCGGCGGTTGCGCCTTTCGCCACTGCGCCGGCGTCACGCCCATGTGGCTCTTGAAAGCGCGCTGAAACGCGGCCTCGGACTGGTAGCCGACCATTTCCGCAACGGCGCCGGTCGAAAGCGACGATCCCTTCAACTCGTTCGCCGCGAGCGTCATCCTGATATCGGTGAGCAGGTCGCTGGCCGATCGGCCAAGCTTCTCCTGGAATTGCCGCGCAAGCGTCGCGCGCGACATGTTGCAGAGACGCGCGAGCTCCGGCAGCGACCACGCACGCGCGGGCTCGTTGAACATGGCGGCCACCGCCGGCGCAAGGCGGGGATCACCGACCAGCGCCAGCAGACCAGACGACCTGTCATCGGTCTCGCTCGCAAGCCGCAGCGCCAGCGCAAACATCGCCGTGGATAGCGCATTCAGCATGGCGCGGCCGCCCAGATGATCTTCGGCCGTTTCGCCGCGCATCAAGGATACGAGTCCGGCGAGCTGTGCGGCCGTCCCCTTTCCCATCCGCGGGCCGGCATGCACGACGAGACGCGGCGGAAGATAGCTGCGCAACAAACGATCGTGCGGAGGTGCAATCGCGAAGTGCCCGCACAGCAGGTCGAGCCGTTCGTCCGAACCCAGGTTTTCGCTGATCGTGAAATTCTGCGCCGCCCGATTTCGGGCCGGCAGCGGTGTCGCCCCGGTGCCGTCATGCATCACGTGTCGCGGATTGCCTGGCAGTAGAAGAATGTCGCCGGTCTTCAGCAGCAGCGGCCGACCGCCTGCGGGATCGTCCAGGATCGCCGACCCGGCAAGCACCGCATGATAGGGGATCTCGTTGGTCGCGCCTGGACCCTGCTCGATACGCCAGGGGACGCTGTAGCTGCAGCGAATATCGAGCCGCCCGTGCACCGGCATCATCTCGAACAGCCGGCTTAGCCAATCCATGGCCGATCCTCCCTCGAGGCGCATCATGAGACGATTGAGCATATAATTGAGACATATGAACATTCAATGTCTCAGACCGTGCTCCTATTGTCGCTCCGTACTCGTTCACCACCCCAAACAAGGAGCGCCACCATGTCCCGTCTTTCTGTCCCCAATCTCGAAACCGACACCGGCCCGTCGGGCCAGATCTACGCCCAGATCAAGAAGGCGGCCGGCAGTGTCCCGAACGCCTATGCGGCGATCGCCGCCCACGGCCCGGCCGCGCTGAAGGCGATGGTCGCCGCCGATGCGGTGCTCGCCGGCGGCACGCTGTCCAGACGCGATCGGGAGATCATTAAGCTCGTGGTCAGCGCCGCCGGCGGCTGCGACTACTGTGTCGCCGCGCATTCCCACCTCGCCAAGCTCGCCGGCGTGAAGACCGACGCGCTGAAGCAGATCCGCGACGGTGCGCCGACCGGCGATGCCAAGTACGACACGCTGATCAATTTCGTTCGCAAGCTCGCGCAATCGAGCGGCACCGTCAGCGCCGACGACTTCGCCGCGATCAAGGCCGCCGGCTACAGCGACGCGCAGCTGGTCGAGATCAGCCTGGCGTTTGCGACCATCGTCTTCACCAACGTCTTCAACCGCATCAACGACACCGACATCGACTTCCCCGCGGTCGCGTGAAGCGACCGGGCGATGTCACGCATAGGGATCACGACCATGACCACGCTTGCCAACACCACACAGAATCCGCTTGTCCGCGCGCTCGACAGGTCCGGCCTGCTCGCGGAGGATCTCGACTACCACGTCGTCCGGGCCGCGATGGTGATCATGTTCCTGTTCTTCGGTTACCAGAAATGGTTCCCGTATGAATTCGAACGGCTGGTCCCGTTCATCAGCAACGGGCCGCTGATCTGGTGGCTCTATCCGGCCTTCGGCCATGCCGGCGCCAGCTACTTCCTCGGCGCCTCGGAGTGGACGTTCGGCTCGCTGCTGCTCGCGGGCTTCTGGGACAAGCGGCTCGGCGTCCTCGGCGCGCTCGGCTCAACCGGCACCTTCATCGCAACGGTCACCATCATCCCGTTCATGCCTGATGGCTGGGATGTCGCCGCCGGTGGCTTCCCCGCCATGACCGGCAACGTGCCCTTCCTGATGAAGGACGTCGTCCTGCTTGCCGTCTCGCTCTATTTGCTGAGGCAGGATGTGGTTCGCCTGACGCGGCAGTAGGTGGCATCCGCTGATGGTGATGGATCGCCGGCGAACCCTGCGTTCGCCGGCGATCGCGCGTTGCCGAGGGATTGAGCAGGCGCAACATCTGCCCCGGGCGCCGCAACATGGCAGCCATTATCGCCGCGCAAATCCGATCGCCCGCGGTCCTTTAAGGCCACGCCGTAACCCATTGCCGAATTTGCGGAATGCCTTGAAATTGACCACCCGCTCTGCGCGATCGGTTGCGCGGCCTCCCGCTCGATGCAGACGCATCGTTTATTCCCATGCAGGAATGATCCGTAGTTCTCCACCCGTGAACATAGTTCCGCCGCGCAGTCTGCGCTAAAGAAGGACCGCCGGTGTTGTTCTGGGGTGAGTTGATGAAGAAGGACGACGTCACATGTCCGCGCTGCGGGGCCGGATTCCGACGCCTTGAGCTGGCATCCGGATCAGGAAGCAAGGGCGAGTATCGCTGCCCGGTCTGCGAGACGACACTCGAGCAGTTCGACGGGGACAAGCTCGTCGCCTACCGCCTCACCATCCAACCCTCGATTCGCGGGTTGAAGACCTGACGCAATCCCTGGGTCACGGTCTCCGCTTCAGCACATAGCTGTCCATGATCCAGCCGTGCCGCTCACGTGCCGCACGACGCGCGGCGACGATGCGGGAGCCGACCTCAGCGAGCTCGCCCGCCATGATGATCTGATCGGTCATGCCGAGATAGGCGCCCCACCAGATCGTTAGGCCTTCAGGATCCAGCGTCTGGAAGGCCGCAGCGCCGTCGAGCATCACGACCACGGTGTCGACGCCGGAGGGCCAGCCGCCTTCGCGCAGCCGCCGCCCGGTCGTGATCAGGAACGGCTCGCCGATCTCGTTGAGCGGCAGCGCATGCGCCGCGCACAGCGCCTGGATCGACGTGATGCCTGGGATCACGTCGATCAAGGGTAGCGGATCGAGCCGTCGCGCAATCCTCAAGCTCGAATCGTAGAGCGAGGGATCGCCCCAGATCAGCAGGGCGACGCGTCCCTCGCCGCCGAGATGCCGCGCGATTTGCTCCGACCAGGTCGCGGCGATCGCATCGTGCCAATCGTCCACGCCCTTGCGATAGTCCTCCTCACCGGCATCGCGCACCGGCAGGTCGAACTCGGCAATGCGGGTGCGGTCGTTGCTCAACGCCTGCGCGCAGATCGCTCGTCGCAGTTCGGCGAGGTCCGACTTCGCGGTCCCCTTGCGCGGGATCAGGATCAAATCGGCAGCGTTTATCGCGTCGATCGCAGCGAGGGTGAGCTGCTGCGGATCGCCGCATCCGATACCGATCAGGGACAGCGTCAACATGGCCGCGTCACTTTTCTTCCGGCGCCAGCGCGCCGAACAGAATAATGGAAGCCGCCGTGGCAGCGCCGGCATGCGCGAGCTGTTCGGCGAGCCCTGCGATCGTGGTCCGATGAAGCTGCTCGTCGGCATGGCCGAGGGACTCCGCCAGCAGCGCCGGCGTGTCGGGGGCGAGACCATGCGCGATCAGCCCTGCGGCCAGAGCCGGGAACGTGCGTCGCCCCATATAGACGACCGTGGTCGCTTCCGGGTCGGCGAGCGCCGCCCAATTCAGGTCCTTGGGCAGCTCGCCGGTGACATCGGCGCCGGTCACGAACTGGACCCGCCGCGAGGTCAGCCGTCGCGTCAGCGGAATGCCGGCCTGCGCGGCGGCAACCGAGGCCGAGGTGACACCGGGAATGATCTCGTAGCCGATGCCTGCACTGCGCAGCGCCTCGATCTCCTCTTCGAGCCGGCCAAAGATGCCGGCATCGCCGGATTTCAGCCGCACCACGCGCACGCCGGCGGCCGCGTAGTCGACCAGCAGCCGGCTGACATGATGCTGCTTTGCCGAGAGGCGGCCGGCCCGCTTGCCGACCGCGACGAGATTGGCGCCGGAACGCGCGAGATCGAGGATCGCACCCGAAGCGAGGTCGTCGTAGAGCACCACGTCGGCCTCGCGCAGCCGCGCCGCTCCCTTCATGGTGAGGAGTTCCGGGTCGCCGGGACCGGCCGAGACGAAGGAGACGAAACCGCTCATCGGTCCTCCGCAATCAGATGGAAGAATGTGCCCGTCGCGTGGCCTCGCCGCGATCCGGTCTCCGCAACGATCGCGCCGGTCGCATCGCGCACCACCGCAAGCGGCGTGTCAGGCTGCGCGATGATCGTCGAGTAATGAAATTCGTGGCCGCGCAGGCGTGCGCCGGAGGCGTAGCCCGGAATCGGTTCGGCAAGCTCGGCGAGCCGATAGCCCAGATGCATGCGGCGCTTGGCATAGCTGGTCTCGAGGCCGAGCAGCCCAGCCATCTCATGGCGCGCGCCGTCGGCATCGGTCAGCGCGGCGCCCAGCACCATGTAGCCGCCGCACTCGCCGTGCACCGGCCTCGTCTCAGCAAAGGCGCGCAAGCCCCTGAGAAATCGTCCGCTGGCGGCAAGCCGGGCGGCATGCAGTTCGGGATAGCCGCCGGGCAGCCAGCAGACATCGGCGTCCGCGTCGGGACCTTCGTCGGCAAGCGGCGAGAACGTCACGATCTCGGCGCCGGCCGCGCGCCAGGCTTCCAGCATATGCGGGTAGACGAACGAGAATGCAGCATCGCGCGCCAGCGCGATGCGCTGGCCGGGCGGCGTGATGTTCAGGCTGCGCGCGGCCGGTTGAGGAGACCAGGCCCGTGCCAATTGCAGCACGGCGTCCAGATCGACATGTTCAGCCACGAAGCGTGCGGCCTCATCGATCAGGCCGTCGATCTCGGCCTGCTCCTCGGCCTGCACCAGGCCGAGATGCCGCTTCGGCAAGGCGATCTCGGCGTGGCGGGGCAACGCACCCAGCACCGGAATGCCCGCGCCTGCCATCGCATCGCGCACCAGCGCCTCGTGCCGCGCACTGGCGACACGGTTGAGGACGACGCCGGCAAGCCGCACGCCGGCGCGAAAATCGCGCAGTCCCGCCGCGATAGCCGCTGCCGTCTGGGCCTGGCCGGAGGGATCGATCACCAGCAGCACCGGCCATCCCATCATCTCGGCAATGTCGGCGGTGGCGCCGGTGCCGGAGACGCCGCGCGCGGCGACGCCGTCGAACAATCCCATCGAGCCTTCGGCCAGCACGAGATCGGCATCCGCGCCGCGTCTTGCCAGATGCGCGATCGCATCTGATGCCATCGCCCAGCTATCGATGTTGACGGAGGCTCGGCCGGTTGCGACCGCATGAAAGGCCGGATCGATATAATCAGGTCCGCTCTTCAGGCATTGCACCTGCAGCCCGCGACTGCGATAGGCGCGCGCCAGCGCCAGTGTCAGCGTCGTCTTGCCGACCCCGGATGCCGGCGCAGAGATCACGAGCCCCGCGGTCATTGCGATGAGTCCGGCGATGATTCCGGAAAGCGCGGCGCCGTGCCGACCGGGCGGTAGCGGCGGTCATAGTCTGCGGCATAGAGACGGCTCTCGGCGAATTCGCCGGCGCCGAGCGTCTTGCCGACCAGGATCAGCGCGGTCCGTTCGAGCTCCGGGCCAAGCGCGGCATCGAGCGTCGCGAGCGTGGCGCGCACGATACGCTGGTCCGGCCAGCTCGCGCGCCAGACGATCGCCACCGGGCAGTCCGCGCCATAATGCGGCGTCAGCTCGGCCACGACCTTGTCCAGTAGATGGATCGAGAGATGGATCGCGAGCACCGCGCCGGTCGCGGCAAAGGCTGCGAGCGTTTCACCATCAGGCATCGCGCTCGCCCTGCCCGGCGTGCGCGTCAGCACCACCGACTGCGCTAGGCCGGGCAGCGTCAGCTCGGACTCCAGCGCCGCCGCCGCCGCCGAGAAGGCCGGCACGCCGGGGGTGACCGAATACGGAATCTGCAACGCGCGCAACCGGCGCAGCTGTTCGCCCATCGCCGACCAGATCGAGAGATCGCCGGAATGCAGCCGCGCAACATCCTTGCCCTCGGCATGCGCCGCCGCGATCTCGGCGATGATGTCGTCGAGCGAGAGCGACGCCGTGTTGACGATGCGCGCGTCCTTCGGGCAGTGCGCCAGAACGCCCGCCGGCACCAGCGATCCGGCATAGAGGCAGACCGGGCAGGAGGCGATGAGGTCGCGCCCGCGCAAGGTCAGAAGATCGGCGGCGCCAGGTCCCGCGCCGATGAAATGCACCGTCATTCACCGTCTCCTTCCGCGATCGCCGCGGTCGCCATCCGATCCTGCGAAACGGCCCTCGCCGAAATCAGCCGCGCACCGCGTCCCGCCGCCGCGATCGCCGCAGCTTCCGCAATCGAGCCTGTGCCAAACTCGGCACGGATCAGTTCGGATTGCGTCACAGTTTCGATCTCGGCCAACGCCTCGGCGGGGATTCCCCGGATCGACAGCCCGAGTTCCTGCGCCAGGCCTCTCAACGCCGCCGCATCCACCTTGTCACTCACCGTTGCGAGCGCCGCAAGGCCTTCGGAACCACCGGCCGCGTCGAGCGCGTCGCGCAAGGACGCGACACTGGCATTGCTCCGGAATCCCAGGCCCGCGACCTTCATCTGATCACGCTCCATTGCACGATCGGCCGCGCGGCCTTCCAGGATCGATAGCGGCCCAACGGCTCGGCCTGCGCGATCTCGAGGCGCATCAGTTCGCCGCCATGGCGCTGGTGCAGATCGCAGAGCAGCGCCTCGGTTTCCAGGGTCACCGCGTGCGCAACCAGCCGCGCTCCCGGCGCGATACGCGACCAGATCGCATCGAACATATCGACATCGAGGCCGCCGCCGATGAACACCGCATCGGGGGCCGCGAGCTCTGACAAAACGCCGGGCGCCTCACCTTCGATCACGGTGATCCGATGCGTCAGACCGAAACTCGCGGCATTGCCGCGGACGTTGGCGGCGCGTTCGCCGCGCGCTTCGATGGCAATCGCTGTCCCGCCGCAGAGCGCCCATTCGATCGAGATCGAGCCCGAGCCGGCGCCGATATCCCACAACCGCTCGCCGGGTCGCGGCGAAAGCGCCGACAGCGCGAGCGCGCGGACCGGCCGCTTTGTCAGTTGCCCGTCGTGCACGAAGAGCGCGTCGGGAAGACCCGAGCTACGCGCGATCCCCTGCGTTCCCCTCGCCTCCAGCGCAACCGCGACCAGGCTGTCGCCGGAATCGCCGGCATAACCATCAGCGCGATGCCGCGTGATGGATTCACGCGGTCCGCCAAGCGCTGATAGCGTCCACATCGCCGACGCGCCCCAGCCATGATCCGTAAGCCAGCCGGCGAGATCGGAAGCCGCCTTGCCGTCGCGCACCAGGCAGACAATGCGTGCATCGCGCGCGAGATGCGGCACCAACCGTTCGAATGGAGCGGCATGAAGGCCGAGACAGACAACATTCTCGAGTCGCCAGCCCAGCCGTGCCGCCGCCAGCGAGAACGTCGACGGCGCGGAATGCGCGATCCATTCTCCGACTTGTAGTTTCTCAACAAGGGCTCCGCCGGCGCCATGCCAGAACGGATCGCCCGAGGCGAGCACAACGGTTGGACGACCGCGGCATTCAAGCACGATGTCGGCATTGAACGGCACCGGCCAGGCATGGCCACGATCGCTGATACCGGCCAATGCGAGGTGCCGTTCGCCGCCAAAAACCGCTTCGGCTTCATCGAGCGCCTTTCGGCTTGCGTCTGACAGCCCCGCAAGGCCATCTTCGCCGATACCGATGATGGTCAACCAGGGATTACCCATGATGCGCGCCCTGATCCTGGGCGGAACTGCCGACGCCAATTTGCTTGCCGCTGCGATCGCGCGCGCGGGCATCGACGCGGTCTATTCCTATGGCGGACGTACCGCCGCCCCTGCCGAACAACCTTTGCCGACCCGGATCGGCGGGTTCGGCGGCGTCGGCGGTCTTGCCGATTATCTGCGTCATGAAGCCATCACGCATGTGGTCGACGCGACGCATCCGTTCGCGGCCGAGATGAGCCGCAACGCGATCGCGGCCTGCACGCAAACCGCAACGCCGCTGATCGCGCTCGAACGCACGCCCTGGGACAGGGCCTCCGGCGATCGCTGGATCGAGGTCGCGGACGTCGTCTCCGCCGTCGCGGCGTTGCCTGGGCGCCGCGCCAACGTGTTCCTCGCGATCGGCCGCCAGCACATCGCACCGTTCTACGCCCGGCCGCAGCATGCCTATACGTTGCGTTTCGTCGACCCGCCCGAGCAAGCGCTGCCGTTGCCCGATGCCGACGTCATCGTCTCGCGCGGACCGTTCACGCTCGAGAACGAGCTCGAGATGATGCGCACGCGCTCCATCGAGTGGATCGTCGCCCGGAACTCCGGCGGAACCGGCGCACGCGCCAAGATCGACGCCGCCCGCGCGCTTGGCCTCCCCGTCATCATGATCACGCGGCCGCTGCTGCCGGACAGGCCGCGGGTGGAAAGCGTGAGCCAGGTGATGGAATGGCTCGGTCATCGGACCTGCCTCGGCGCATAGACCCAGCGGCCGACCCGCCGCATCGCCGAATTGCCGACGATCACGAGCGTCCGCATGTCGGCCATCTCGGGCCGCGCGTCGCGCAGCTCAACCGTCTCGATCCGCTGCTCGGGCGTGGAGACGGCACGCGCGAAAATCACAATGCGCTCGCCGCAGCCCGCCTCTTTCAGGATCTCCAGCGTCCGCGCGAACCCTTCCGGCCGGCTCGCCGAGCGCGGATTGTACATCGCGATGGCAAAGTCGGCTTCGGCGGCGAGCCGCAGGCGTTTCTCGATCAGCGGCCATGGCTTGAGATTGTCCGACAGGTTGATCGCGCAAAAATCATGACCGAGCGGCGCGCCGGCGCTTGCCGCCGCCGCCAGCATCGCGGTCACGCCGGGCAGCACGCGAATGGGCAGGTCATGCCATTGCGGCGCCTCCTCAAGTGCCTCGAACACGGCGGACGCCATCGCAAACACGCCGGGATCGCCTGACGACACCACGACGACGTGCCGCCCTTCGGCCGCCAGCCGCAGCGCCTCGGCGGCGCGCTGCAACTCGACGCGATTGTCGGATGGATGCAAAGTCAGCCCGTCGCGCGGCGGCACGCGCGTCACATAGGGCGCATAGCCGATGATGTCGGTCGCCGCCGCGAGCGCAGCCGTGACTTCCGGCGTGATCTTCGCCGCGTCGCCCGGCCCAAGTCCCGCAATGGTCAGCGTGCCGGTCATTCGGCGCCCTCCCTGCGCTGCCCCCGCCCGTGCACCAGCACGATCGCAAAATATGGACAGTCGGCCTCGGCGATATCGGCGAGCCTGACGACCCGCTGGTCCGGCATGGTGCCGCGTTCAACAAGCCACGCATCGTCGAGACGGCCCGCGGACACGAGTGCGCGCCGTATCTTGGGAAGATTGCGGCCGGTCTTCATCACGACCAATCCATCGGAGCTGCGCATCCGCTCGGCGAGTTCGGCCTCCGGCAGCGTGCCCATCAGAACGGTGGTGACATCGTCGGCGAGCGCGATCGGCTGGCCGACCGCATTCCAGCAGCCGACCATGCCGGGAATGCCGGCGATCACCTCGATCTCGACGCGGCCTTGCAGGCGCGCATAGAGATGCATGAACGAGCCATAGAAAAAGGGATCGCCCTCGCAAAGCACGACAACGTCACTCTCGCGCGCAAGCCGAGCCAGCCGCTCGGCCCATGCGTCATAGAAATCCGCAAGCAGCCGCGCGTATTCGGAGCTGTCGAAAGCGATCTCCGTGGTGACCGGATATTCCATCGGATATTCGCTGACGTCAGCCGCGAGCATGCCGTCCACGATCCGCCGTGCCTGCCCGAGTTGCCCCTTCTTGCGGAAGAAAGCGACATGCTTCGCGGCGCGCACCATACGGTCGGCGCGCAGGCTCACCAGGTCTGGATCACCAGGGCCGAGGCCGCAGCAGATGATGCGTCCCATCGCTATTCGCTCCGGCTCGCCAGCGCATTGATCGCAGCAACCGTGATTGCCGAGCCGCCGAGACGTCCCTCGACCGTCAGCGCCGGCACGGGAGGCTCAGCCATCAACGCCGCCTTGGATTCGGCTGCGCCGACGAAGCCGACCGGACAGCCGATGATCGCCGCCGGCCGCGGGCAGTCGGCATCCTCCAGCATGTTGAGCAGGTGAAACAGCGCCGTCGGCGCATTACCGATCGCGACGATGGCGCCGTCGAGATGCGGCCGCCACAGTTCGAGCGCCGCCGCCGAACGCGTGTTGCGCATCGATTGCGCGAGCGCGGGCACCCTGCCGTCGCCGAGCGTGCAGATCACTTCATTGCCGGCCGGCAGCCGCGCACGCGTAATTCCTTCCGACACCATGCGCGCGTCGCAGAGGATCGGCGCGCCGTTCCGCAGGGCAGCCCGCGCGCTTGCGGCCATGCCGGCTGTGAAGCGCACATGCGCCTCCAGCCCCACCATCCCCGCGGCATGGATCATGCGCACGACCACCGGCTCCTCGTCTGAATTGAAGCGGGCAAGATCGGCCTCGGCGCGGATCGTGGCAAAGGACTGGCGATAGATCTCCGCGCCGTCGGTCTCATAGACGTGCGGCATCAATGGCCTCCCATCAGCAACGAGGGATTTGCCACGAGGTCCGAACCGGCCAGTCCTCGCATGACCGGCGCATCCCGCGTCGTGCCGCCGCGGATCAGATCAAAGCCTTCGTGCGTGGCCACGAGGGTGACATCCGCAGAGCCGGAATGGGCACAGCCCTTGGCGCAGCCGGAGACGTGAAGCCGGGCATTCGCCGGAATTAGTCGTGCAAACGCCGATGCCAACGCACGTGTGTCGGCGTAGGCCTCACCACAGCGCGGCGCGCCACTGCAGGCGATGACGCGGAGCACCGGATCATCAGCATCCGTCACGAGGTCCGCACCATGGGGCATCTCACGCAACCCCTCCGCCAGCACCATCCGCCATGGCGTCATGCGAAGCGCGTGCGCGCATCCGGCCAGCTGGCGGAGCGTCTGGTGCGGCATTAGCCCGAAGGCCACGCCGACCATCGCGCCGGTCGGATAGAGACCGGGAACGGGGTCCGTCGATTTGCCCACAGGCTCGGCATCGCCGCGAAGCGATTCGGGAAGCGTCGCGCCACCGGCAAGGTGCGCCGCCATCCGCCGCTTCTCGCCGTTGGCTCCGCCGCACGCGACGAACCATTCGGCCAGCGCCAGCGCGATCGGCACGGCCTCGCCTCGCGTGACCGAGCGCCCGTGCTGCGCACCATCGGCACGTACCAGCAGTCCGCCGCTGCGTTCACGTTCGATCCTGACATCCGCAGGCGCGCCCGCCAGCACGCGCGCGTTGCCATCATCGATCGCGAAGCCGAACTTGGTCGGAAGATCGAGTGAAGCGCCGGCAAGCGCCCGCTCGAGCTCAGCAGCGAGCGAGCGTGTGTCGCCCTCGGCAGTCCAGAACGGCGTCACCAGAATGTTGCGCTGCGCCTCGGTATCGCAATCGGAATCGAGCAGC
Organism: Bradyrhizobium mercantei; assembly: GCF_001982635.1. Classification (GTDB taxonomy): domain Bacteria; phylum Pseudomonadota; class Alphaproteobacteria; order Rhizobiales; family Xanthobacteraceae; genus Bradyrhizobium; species Bradyrhizobium mercantei. The sequence continues at coordinate 110,412 of NZ_MKFI01000012.1, forward strand.
CCAAGCTCGGCGAGCCCATCGATCAAGGCCGGATAGCCGTCATCGGCGACGCCGCGGATCTGGAGATTGGCGCGGCTGGTCAGATCGATCAGGCCGTTGCCGTGTCGCGCGGATAGCTCGGCGATTCCTGCGGCCTGCGCCGCCTCCAGCCGTCCGCCGCGCGGGCGAATGCGCACCACGAGGCCATCGCCGGACTGCATCGGCCGCAGCGCGCCGGGGCACCAGCCCTTGACCGCGATCGCGCTCATGAAACCTCCTGCAGCGCTGCCGCAATCGAATTGCGCCGCGTTTGCCACAGCGAGGCTTCATGCAGCCGGGTGAAGCAGGTCTCGATCGCCGCCAGCGCTGCCGGATTCTCGCGCGCCATGAAGCCGCGAACCTCGTCATTGCCGAGCGTCGCGTCGTAATAGAGGTCGAACAGATGCGGCGGCACCGCACCGGCAAGATGCGCAAATGCCGCCATGTGCTCCAGCGTCGCCGTGATCTCGGCGGCACCGCGAAAACCATAACGCATCATCCCCGCGATCCACGCCGGATTGGCCGCGCGCGCCCGCACCACGCGCGAGATCTCCTCGGTCAGGGAACGGGCATGCGGTTGATCCGGCCGCGTCGCATCGAGGTGATAGAGCGACGGGGCCTTGGCGCCGACGCGCCGGGCCGCCGCGGCGATGCCGGCCTCATGCGCGGCATAGTCTGCGGCCAGCAGCAGATCGGTCTCGGGCAGGTCCTGGGTATGAACAAAACTGTCGGCAGCGGCGAGCCGTGTCTCGATACCGGCACGATCCGGCCGGATCTCGCCATCGGACGCAATCGCCCAGGACGATGCCGACAGCCACGCCTCGCCGGCCGCCTCGCGCGCCTCCTGTGTGAAAACGTCGGGAATCGACGCAATGCCGGCGCCATAATGTCCGGGGCGCGGACCGAACACGCGCGAAATGCGGTGCAGGTAAGGATTCTCGTCGCTCTCATCGATGCGCTCGGACAACGCCTCCGTCGCGGCTTCGAATAATTGGGCCAGGCCTGAAAAAACGTCGCGGAACAGTCCGGACACGCGCAGCGTCACGTCGATGCGCGGACGGCCGAGCTCCGCCGGCGCGATGATGTCGTAGCCGGACACGCGGCCCGACCCATGATCCCAGCGCGGCGCGATGCCGGCGAGATGCAGGGCCATCGCAAAATCCTCGCCGGCGGTGCGCATCGTCGACGAGCCCCAGAGGTCGACGACGAGCCCCTTCGGCCATTCGCCGTGATCCTGCAAGTGTCGGCGCAACAGCTCCTCAGCGAGCTTCACGCCCTGCGCATGCGCCGACGGCGTCGGCACCGCACGCGGATCGACCGCGAACAGATTGCGTCCGGTCGGCAGCACGTCGCTGCGCCCGCGATAGGGCGAGCCCGACGGCCCCGGCGCAACACGCCGGCCGGATAGCGCGTCGAGCAAAGCCACCCGCTCGGCCTCGCCGCATGCGCCCTGCCCGAACACATGCAGGCCGTCGCCGAACTGGCTTTCCTTGAGATCGCAGACGAAGCGATCGATCTGCGGAATCGCCTCGACCGCGGAGACCGATGCGGCGAGACCGAGATCGTCCTCCAGCCCGGCAATGCGCGCTTCCTCGCGGATCGCGGCAATCAGCCGCTGCCGCCGCGCCGGATCGAGACCGTCCGCAGTCGAATATTCATCGAGCAAACGCTCGAGCCGGCGCAACCCCTCCGGCACCGCGGCCTGCGCCAGCGGCGGCGGCAGATGGCCGATCGTCACGGCACCGATCCGGCGCTTGGCCTGTGCAGCCTCTCCGGGGTCGTTGACGATGAAGGGATAGGCGACGGGCAGATCGCCGATCAGCGCTTCCGGCCAGCATGCCGATGACAGCGCAACCGATTTTCCCGGCAGCCATTCCAGCGTTCCATGCGCGCCGATGTGGACGACGGCATCGATGCCCTGCTGCCGGAGCCACAGATGGAACGCGACATAGGCATGGCGTGGCGTGCGCGACAGATCGTGATAATCGGTATCGCGATGACCGGCCTCGCCGCGCTCGGGCTGAACCGCGATGATCGACTTGCCGCTTTGGATCGCCGCGAAATGAAACGCGCCGTCACGGCAATCGGGATCATCCTCCGGCGCGCCCCACGCGTGCGCAAGGTCGTCCCGTAGCTGCTGCGGCAGGCTCGACATTGCCGCGCGATATTCGGTAACGCCCCAGGTCAACTTCCGGCGCAAGAGCACATCGCCAAGCGACTTCACCGGCTCGATATCAAATCCGGCATCCGCGAGATCAGCCAGCATCGCCTCGACCGAGGCAAGCGCATCGAGGCCGACGGCATGGGCGATCTGATGCGGACGGCCCGGATAGTTCGAGAGTACGAGCGCGAGCTGCTTGTCCTGCGCGGGCTTCTCGGCAAGCCGATGCCAGGCTGCGACGCGCGCAACGATGGCTGAAACACGCTCGGCATCCGGCCGATGCGCAAGATGCGCGAACTGCAGATCGGGATCGCGCTCGCCGGCCGATTTGAAGCTCACGACTCCCGCGAACAGCCGGCCATCGACCTCCGGCAACACCACGTGCATGGCGAGATCGCCGGGCGACAGGCCGCGCAGCGACAAGGCCCAATCCTCGCGCCGCGCGGTGGACAGCCCGACCTGGAACACCGGGCAGGATACCGCGTCGAACGGCGTCGTGCCGTCGTCACCGGCCGCGGAGAACGCGGTCGCATTGACGATGGCGGCCGGGACGCATTGCACGAACTGGGCGCGCAACCAGTCGGCGACGCCCACCGCCTTCAGCGAGGTGACGAAGACACCACGGGCATCGAAGCCCTTGTCGCGCAACGCATCGATCAATGCATCGACCGGCGCGGTGTCGCCGGCGGCCAGATAGGAGCGATAGAACGTCACGAGCACCCGCGGCCGGCCATCCGATGCCGGCAGCGCCGCGATGGCGCCGCGCCGCGAATCGTAGGCGCCGATCTCGGGCAGATCGATCTCACCGACCACGGGCCCGGCATAAAGGCCGGACGCCAGCGCCAGTTGCGCGATCACGGCCTGCGCGGCGACGGGCCCGCCCTTGTCGCACAGCACCTTCAAACGGCGTAGCGTCGAGACCGGCAGCGTAGAAAATTCATCCAACCGCAGATCGTCGCGGCCATCCGCGGGCAGCACCACCAGGGCGATGCCACGCTCCTTCGCCAGCCGATGCACCGCGGCCAGCCCGTATGACCAATAGGGCTCGCCGCCGATCAGCCGAACCAGGATGCCGCGCGCGTGCGACAGCGTCCGCTCGATATAGGTGTCGATCGACAGCGGATGGCGCAGCTCCGCGAGATTGGCAAGCCGCAGCGACGGCAATGCGGCACGCCCTCGCCGCCAGCCGGCCGCGAACGCCGCGAGATCGCTGTCGGAGAACGACAACACCACGAGATCGGCCGGATCCTGGCCGAGGTCCCTTGGCGTCGCGGTCTCCTCAAGGCCGCGGCTCTCGCGGAAGACGACGTGCATCAGACACCGAGCCTGGCCCTGATCGCGGCTTCATCGATATCGCCGTGTTCGCCGATCACGACGAGCTTGGACTGCCTGGGCCGTGCGCCCCAGGGCATGTCGAACTGATGCCGTACCCGCTCGCCGACCGATTGCACCAGCAAACGCATCGGCTTGCCTTCGACCGCGATATAGCCCTTGGCGCGCAGCACGTTCTGCTCGCGCGCCAGCCCCTTGATCGACGCGACCAGCGCGTCGATATCAGCGATCTCCGGAAGGTCGATCACGACCGAATTGAAATCGTCGTGCTCGTGTTCCTCCTCGCCATCGTGATGCGACGGCCGCGACGCGAGATCATTCTCCGCCGCCGCCTCGAGCCCGAGGATCACGCGGGCATCGATCGCACCATCGACGATGGGCAGCATCGGCACCTCGCGCGGCATTTCGGCCGCGATGACCTCCTTGGCCGCCTTGATCCCCTCGGCGCCTGCGAGATCGGCCTTGGTCAGCAGCACGATATCGGCGCAGGCGATCTGATCCTCAAACACTTCGGACAGCGGCGTCTCGTGATCGAGATTCTCATCGGCCGCGCGTTGCGCATCCACCGCATCCACATCAGGCGCAAAGCGGCCGGCCGCAACGGCCTCCGCATCGGCCAGCGCGATCACGCCGTCGACCGTGATCCGCGAACGGATCTCCGGCCAGTCGAACGCCTTCAGCAGCGGCTTCGGCAGCGCGAGCCCGGATGTCTCAATCACGATGTGATCGGGCTTTACGGGGCGCGCCAGCAATTGCTCCATCGCCGGGATGAAATCATCGGCGACGGTGCAGCAGATGCAGCCATTGGCAAGCTCGACGATGTTCTCGGTCGGGCAATTGGCATCGGCGCACGACTTCAGGATGTCGCCGTCGACGCCTTCGCTGCCGAACTCGTTCACCAGCACCGCAAGCTTCTTGCCATTGGCATTGCGGATCAGATGCTGGATCAGCGTCGTCTTGCCGGACCCGAGAAAGCCAGTCACGACGGTGACCGGAACCTTGGCGAGCGTGGTCATTCTGCGGCCTCCGGCACGATGGCGATGGGTGGAATGCGGGCGAGCGATTGCTTGCGGAAGATTTCGGGACGGCTGCGCCACGGCACGATGCCGTCCGGCGCCGCGGCATAGGCGGAGGCGCCGGCGATCACATCCCTGGCATTGTCGGCGGACAGGCGGCCGTAGACATACGACCACCGGCCGGGCGCACTGAGCGCGACCGAGCAGCCCTGGCTGCAAGCCGACAGACATTCGACGGGAACCAGATTGACGTCATCGGGCACGCCGGCCTCGACAAGTGCGGCATGCAGGCGCGCACCGGGCGCGACCTCACCTTCCGCCAGCGTCTGGCCGGCACGACAGGTGATGCAGACATGAAGTGTAACGCTCATCGCCCTTCCTGGATTGACAACGGGAAGCGATGAGGCACACGGACCGATTCGAGCAGGTCCGTTTCCCCGTCGCGGAACACCCCGTCCGCCGGTCTCACAACATGTTGCGTTGGCAGGTCTCCCGGCTTGCGGAGCAGGTTTTACCCTTCGATACCCACCTTCCCGACTCCATATGGAATCAGTGGCTTGGACATCTCTCCGGTCACGGTCGCGGGGGCGGCTGCACTTCAGGCCCGATCTAGCTGAGCCCTATCGCATTCCCTCTTCGCCTGTCGTAGGACAGGAACCAACGCGGGCCCACCATTCGTCCAAGCCCCGCACTTGTCAAGCCGAAGGACCATGATGATTTCTGATGGAAACGACGCCGGGAACGGCACCGTCGGCACCGACCCATCGCTGGATGCGCGCCATGCCGACAAGATGGCGAAAAAGAAGGCCGCCCGCGACCGCATCATGGCGACCAAGAGCGGCGAAAAGGGCCTGATCATCGTTCATACCGGCGCCGGCAAAGGAAAATCCTCCTCCGCGTTCGGCATGATCGTGCGCTGTGTCGCGCATGGCTTTCCCTGCGCGGTGGTGCAGTTCATCAAGGGCGCCTGGGATACCGGCGAGCGCCGCCTGCTCACCGGGCATTTCGGCGATCTCTGTCAATTTCACGCGATGGGCGAAGGCTTTACCTGGGAGACGCAGGATCGCGCCCGCGACATCGCAGCAGCGCAGGCCGGCTGGGAAAAGGCCAAGCAGTTGATCGCAGACGAAAGCCTGCGCATGGTCGTGCTCGACGAGATCAACATCGCGCTGCGTTACGATTATCTCGCGATCGCCGATGTCGTGGACTTCCTGACCACGTCGAAGCCGCCGATGACGCATGTCGTGCTCACCGGGCGCAACGCCAAGGACGAGCTGGTCGAGATCGCCGATCTCGTCACCGAGATGACGCTGGTGAAGCATCCATTCCGCTCCGGCATCAAGGCGCAGCCGGGCGTCGAGTTCTGACCGAAATCGCCATGGCGCGCGCATTGATGATCCAGGGAGCCGGCTCGGACGTGGGCAAGTCGCTCATCGTCGCGGGCCTCGCGCGCGCCGCCAGACGGCGCGGCCTGCGCGTGCTGCCGTTCAAGCCGCAGAACATGTCCAACAACGCCGCGGTGACGGTCGATGGCGGCGAGATCGGACGCGCGCAGGCCTTACAGGCGCTCGCCGCCGGCGTCGAGCCGCACACCGACATGAATCCGGTGCTGCTGAAGCCGGAGACCGATGTCGGCGCCCAGATCATCGTGCACGGCAAGCGGATCGCGACCGCGCGCGCGCGCGAATATGCCGGCATGAAGCCGTCGCTGATGGGCGCGGTGCTGGAGAGTTTTGGGCGTCTGAAGGATCGCGCCGACCTCGTGCTGGTCGAGGGCGCCGGCAGCCCCGCCGAGGTCAACTTACGCAAGGCCGATATCGCCAACATGGGTTTTGCGCGCAGGGCCGACGTGCCCGTGGTGCTGGTCGGTGATATCGACCGTGGCGGCGTGATCGCGCAGCTCGTCGGCATTAAGACGGTGATCGACCCTGATGATGCCGCGATGATCCAGGGCTTTGTCATCAACAAATTCCGCGGTGATCCCTCGCTGTTCGACGACGGCTACCGCCTGATCGAAGCCCGCACCGCCTGGCGCGGCTTCGGCGTACTGCCCTGGTTCACCCGCGCCGGCGAACTTCCGGCCGAGGACGCGCTCGGGCTCGGCGAGGCGCGCAAGCCCGGCCAATGCAAGATCGCCTTTCTGGCGCTGTCGCGGATCGCCAATTTCGACGATCTCGATCCGCTCAAGCTCGAGCCCGGCGTCGATCTCGTGATGGTGCGTCCGGGCGAAGCCATCCCGGGCGATGCGCGGCTCGTCATCCTGCCCGGCTCGAAATCGACCCGCGGCGATCTCGCCTTCCTGCGCGCGCAGGGCTGGGACATCGATCTCATGGCGCATCATCGCCGCGGCGGCCATGTCCTCGGCCTGTGCGGCGGCTACCAGATGCTCGGACACACCGTCGCCGATCCCGACGGGATCGAAGGCCCGGCCGGCGAAACGCGCGGCCTCGGATTGCTCGATGTCACCACCACGATGACCGAGCAGAAGACGCTGACCCGCGTCAGCGCGGTGCATGCTGCGACCGATCAACCGATCAGCGCCTACGAGATCCATATCGGCCGCACCGATGGCCCGGATCGCGCCCGGCCGTTTGCATCGCTCGACGGCGCAGCCGAAGGTGCGGTGTCCGCCGACGGACGTGTTCACGGCAGCTATCTGCACGGCCTGTTCAGCTCGGACGATTTCCGCAGGGCATTCCTCGCGCAACTCGACATTCCCACGGCTGATCAGCAGTATGGTGCCAGGGTCGAGAGCGCGCTCGACGCGCTTGCCGAGCACATCGAGACCCATCTCGATGTCGAGGGCTTGCTCGCGCTGGCGCGCTAAACCGACAGCACGGCGGACAGGCGGGACCACTCGGCCTCATTGCCCGGCAGGCCGAGGCGCAGCCATCCCGGCTTTTGCTCGAACACCCGCGACCAGATCTGACCGCGGGCGAGCTTTTCTTGCGCGGCCCGCGCATCGCCAGTCTCATAGAGCCGGAACAGCGGCGTGCCACCGACCATCGTCCAACCCTGCACGCGTGCCTCCGCATCGAGCCTGACGCAATCGTCCGCCAGCCGCGCGGCCGTCGCCTTGGCCCAGTCGTGATCGAGCAGCGCGCACCGTCCGATCGCGATTGCGGCGCCCGACACCGGCCACGGTCCCGCCATCGCCGCGAGCGCGGCAACATCCGCTTCACTGCCGAGCGCGAAGCCGAGCCGCAAGCCGGCCAGTCCGTAGAATTTGCCGAATGAGCGCAGGATCAGGAGCCCCGCTCGTCCAGCTTCAGGTGCGAGCGAGATGCCGGGAACGGCGTCCGCAAAACTCTCGTCGATGACGAGTCGGCCGACGCGCGGCAACAACGCCAGCACTTCGTCGCGATCATGGCATTGCCCATCGGGATTGTTCGGATTGACGACGACGGCAAGATCGGCTCCCGCAAGCGCGGCGAGATCGGATACCTCGGCGACGTCCCAGCCGGCCGCCGACAACACCGCGGCATATTCATTGTAGGTCGGCGCGAGGATGCGCGCCTGCCCCCGAGGCGCGAGATGCGGCAGCAACTGAATGGCAGCTTGCGCACCGCCCATTGCCACGATCGGCGCCTTGGTGGCATAGGCCTGCCGCGCGGCATCGTGCAGCGATTCAATGTCGGATCGCGACGGCAACGCGCTCCAGTGCCGCGGCTCCACAGCGACGACAGGATACGGCACCCGATTGATCCCGGTCGACAGGTCGATCCAGTCGTCTGCCGTGCCGCCGAAGCGTTGCTGGGCGACGTCGAGATTTCCGCCGTGCTCACGCATCCGCCGGTCTCCTACAACAGCGCCAGGGCGACGAACACCCCGGCCAGCAGCATCATGGCGCGGCGATAGAACTTCAGCCCGGCGAAGATGTCGGTGGCTGCCGGATCGCGCGCGCCCTGGTTCAGCCACGGCTCGTCGGCGACGTGCCCGTGATAGATGCGCGGACCACTGAGGCGGACGCCGAGCGCGCCGGCCATCGCGGCTTCAGGCCAGCCGGCATTCGGCGAGCGATGCCGATGCCCGTCGTGCAGCATGCATGACCACGCCTGCGAACGGTCTGGCGCGAGCAGCACGAACAAGACGCCGGTCAGCCTCGCTGGAATCAAATTGGCCAGATCGTCGATCCGGGCAGCCGCCCAGCCGAACGCTTCATGCCGCTCGGTGCGATGGCCGATCATCGAGTCCAGCGTATTGATCGCCTTGTAGCCGAGGATTCCGGGCAAGCCGAACAGCGCGCCCCAGAACACCGGCGCCACAATGCCGTCAGACGCATTCTCGGCGAGGCTCTCGATGGTCGCGCGCGCGATGCCGGCCTCGTCCAGCGTTGCCGGATCGCGTCCGACAATTTGCGCGACCGCGGAGCGCGCCGCTGTCATATCGCCGGACGCCAACGGATGGGCCACCGCAGCGACATGGTCATGCAACGAACGCAACGCCACCAGCGGCCACGCCAGCACACCGACCAGGACGACGCGCACCCATCCGGATGCGAGCACGGACTGAACGGCCCAACCGAGTGCGACCACCAGCGCGATCACCAGGACGGCAGCCGCGACGCCAGCCGCGCGCCGAAACGCCGGTGCATCGGACATCCGGTTCCAGCTGGAATCGGCAAAATGGATCAGGCGACCAAGCCAGGTCACGGGATGGCCGATGCGTGCAAACAGCCACGCGGGCCAGCCGATCAAGGCATCCACGGCCATCGCCACCGCCATCGCTCCCGCAAAAACCACGCACCTCTCCTCGCCGCGATCCCCCTGATGCGCAAGACATCGGCCGAGTGCAAGCCCTCCGTGACGGATTTCGGCTTTGTCTTTCACCCCGATTGGTGGTTAGAGCGGACGTGAACAGGAGATCACATGTCCGCCATTCTGATCACGGGGGGAGCCCGGTCCGGGAAAAGCCGGCGCGCCGAGCTTCGCGCGCAGAGCTTTCCGGGGCAGCCGGTCTATGTCGCCACCGCCGAGGCCCTCGATGCGGAAATGGACGAGCGGATCGCCAAACATCGCGCGCGGCGCGGCAATGACTGGATCGAGCGCGAGGTGCCGCTCGATCTCGTTGACGTGCTGTCCGCGACCGATGGCGGCGGCGCAAGGCTGGTCGATTGCCTGACGCTGTGGCTGTCCAACCTGCTGCATGCGGAGCGCGACTGGTCGCGGGAGGTGACGCGACTGGCGGATGCGTTGCCGCGTCAACACAGCCCGGTCGTGCTGGTCACCAACGAGGTTGGCCTCGGCATCGTGCCCGACAATGCGCTGGCGCGGACCTTCCGCGACGCCGCGGGCCTGATGAACCAGACGATTGCAGGTGTGGCTGACGAAGTGGAATTCGTCGTGGCAGGCTTGCCGATGAAGCTTAAATGATGTCCGCTACCCAGCGTATCAAAGGCCCGCGATGATCTCATTCGACGATGCGTTCCGCCGGCAACTGCACGAGCTGTTCGTGTGGCGGCGCGACGTGCGGCGCTTTCGAACCGATCCGCTGCCGGATGGGTCGATCGAACGGCTGATCGAGATCGCCTGCCTGTCGCCCTCGGTCGGGCTGAGCCAGCCCTGGCGCTTCGTGATTGTCGACGATGTGGCACGGCGCCGCGCTGTCATCGAAGACTTCAAGGCCTGCAACGCCGATGCGCTGCGCTCCTATTCGGGCGAACGGGCCGCAAAATATGCCGCATTGAAATTATCCGGCCTCGAGGAGGCACCGGGCCATCTCGCCGTGTTCGCCGAGAGGAGCGACCAGATCGGCTCCGGCCTTGGCCGCGCGACGATGCCGGAAACGACGGAATACTCGGTGGTCGCCGCGATCTGTTCGATGTGGCTTGCCGCGCGCGCTGAAGGCATCGGGCTCGGCTGGGTGTCGATCCTCAACCCAGGGCGCATTCACGAGATCCTGGAGATTCCGGATGCGTGGAAACTGATCGGCTATCTCTGCGTCGGTTATCCCCAGGCCGAATGCGACCGCCCGGAGCTCGAGCAGGCCAAGTGGGAATCGCGGCGAGGTCCGGATGAGTTCACCATCCGGCGCTGACGAATGTCCGGCCGGCAGCGGCGCCGCGCACTGGCGCGCGGACATCGCCTCCCTGGTCTTTGCCGTTCCGGAGCACGGCGCCATCTGCGCCGTGCATCGGGGTGCGTTTCGGACGCTGCTCGGCGCGGAGCCGGTGCCGGAGGCCTGCATCGGCTATTTCGAGCGGTATCGAGACGCGTTCAGGGCCGCGGCCGACGCCAAGATCCTGCGCAAGCGCATCCCTCCTGGAACAAATCTGCATCTTACCAGTCGCGACATCGCTCGAAAGCTGCTAGAAGCCGACCAAATCGAATGTGGAGAACGACCATGAGCCAGTCCCAGACCGCGCAAGCCCAGCATCTGCCGGTTGCCACCCGACAGGTCGGCCGGCTTGCCCAGTCGCTGATGGCGATGACGCTCGGCCTGTTCATCGTCGGCGTGGTCGGCTTCTCGCACATCGACGTGATCCACAATGCCGCGCACGATGTGCGCCACTCCAACGCGTTCCCCTGCCACTAACTCACCGGCATGAACACGTTTCGCTCGATCGTCTTCTCGTCGGTCATTGCCGGATTCATCGTTGGCCTGATCGTCACCGCGGTCCAGCAGTTCGGCACCGTCCCCCTGATCCTCAAGGCCGAGGTCTATGAGAAGGCGGCCGAGCACAAGCACGAAGCCGCAGCGCCGCCGCAGGCCATCCTCGTGCACGATCACGCCGATCATGATCATGGCGCCGAGGCCTGGGAGCCGCGGGACGGGCTGGAGCGCAATCTCTATACCGCGGGCGCGAACATCCTGACCGGGATCGGCTTTGCGCTTTTGCTGTGCGGCTTCCTTGCGGTCCGCAGCGGTGCGACCGGCGAGCCGATCTCGTGGCACGAAGGCCTGATGTGGGGTCTCGCCGGTTTTGCCGTCTTCACCATCGCGCCCGGTCTCGGGTTGCCGCCCGAATTGCCGGGCGTGCCCGCCGCTCCGCTGCTCTCGCGCCAGATCTGGTGGACGATGGCGGTGCTGGCGACATCAGCCGGCCTCGGGCTGATCGTGTTCCGGCGCTCGATGCCGGCCGCGATCGCCGGCGTGGTGCTGATCATGCTGCCGCATCTGATCGGCGCACCCGAGCTCGAGCATGTCGAGACCAACGTGCCCTCGTCACTGTCGCATCAGTTCGTCGTCGCCGTCACGCTAACCAGCCTGGTGTTCTGGTCGCTGCTCGGCGGCCTGACCAGCGCCGCCTTCGCCTATTTCGATCGGCCCGCGTCGGCCTGACTTCGCTGTTCGAGCGTGACGCCGCTCAGCTCGCCTGCCTGAGCGGCTTTTTCGCCCGCAACTCCCTGTCCTGCACCAAAACCTTGTCCGCGTAGAGCTGGTCGATCTCCTGCTCGGACAGGCCGAGCTCGCCGAGGATTTCCTCATTGTGCTCGCCGAGCAGGTCGGCCCTCAGCTCGGTGCGCTGCGGCCATTCCGAGAAGCGCATCGGCGCGCCCGGAATGGCAAATTGGCCGATCCTGGGATCGCTGACATGGCGCACCGTGCCGCGCTCGATCAGATGCGGTTCGGCCATCGCGTCATTCAGGGTCAGCACCGGCGCGCAGGGAATCCTCTCCTGCTCAAGGGCTGCGATCGCGGCCTCGCGCGACGGGAAGGTCTTGAGCCAGGCTTCGACAATCTCGCCGACCTCCACCCTGTTGTCGGCACGGGCGCGTGCGGACTCGAACCGCGGGTCCTTCTCGAGCTCCGGCCGCCCCAGCGCGCGGACCATCTGCGGCCATTGATGCGCCAGCGCGCAGATCACGAGAAACTCGCCCCGGCCGCAATCGAACACCCCGACCGGGCCGCCATTCGGGTGCAGCGAACCTTCCCGCTGCGGCACGAAGCTGTCGCCGCGCAGCGCGACCTTCGGCACGTTGGCCTCGTGCATATGAAAGTAGGTGTCGAGCAGCGTCGATTCGATGAACTGCCCCTCTCCGGTCCGCTCACGGTGAAGCAGCGCAAAGCCGACGGCCATCGCCGCGGCGACGCCGGTCGAGGCGTCTCCGATCGCGACCGGCACCTGCGCCGGCTTGCCATCGGGATCGCCGATCACCCCGGTGATCCCCGCGAAGGCCTGCGCGATGTAATCGAAGCCGGGCTTGTCGCTCAGCGGACCGGTCTGCCCCGCGAACGAGATCGAGCACATGATCAGCCGCGGATTGATCTGCTTGAGCGTTTCGTAGCCAAGCCCGGCGCGCTCCATCACCCCGGGCGTAAAGTTCTCCACCAGAACGTCGGCCCTGGCCGCGAGCCGGGTCAGGATCTGGCGGCTCTTCTCATGCTTGAAGTCGAGCGCGAGGCTGCGCTTCGAATGGTTTTGCTGGAAGAAATAGGTGCTCTGCGACGTGTTCTTGTAAGTGGGGTCGCGCGGCTTCAGGCCCTGGAAGCGCGACCGGTCGCCGAATGGCGCGAGCTCGATCTTGATCACGTCGGCGCCGGCCTCGGCCAATAGTCGCGTGCAAGTCGGGCCCGCGACGAACTGGGTGATATCGAGCACGCGGTAGCCGCTCAGCATTTTCGGAGGCAGGGTCATCTCAATGATCCAGTTGTTGTGATTGCAGAGCTCCGCCGGGCGCGTCTCCGCCCGCCGGCCTCGTTCCAAACAGATTGCTGCGCGCCTCGTCGTCGAGCGTCCTGCGCACCGCGCGGCGGCCGACCGCCAGCCCCTGCTGGAGCTTGGGCCGCGCGCGCAGCTCAGCGAACCAGCGCCTGACATGCGGGACGTCGTCGAGCGTGAAACCCTGCGCCTTGTGGGTCATCACCCAGGGAAAGCAGGCGATGTCGGCGATCGAATAATCGTCGCCGGCGACATAGCCGCTCTCGCCCAGCCGATCGTCGAGCACGCCGTAGAGGCGGCGTGCCTCATTGCCATAGCGCTCGACTGCGTAGGGAATCCTGCTCGGCGCATAGAGCGAGAAGTGCCCGTTCTGGCCCAGCATCGGGCCGAGCGCGCTCATCTGCCACATCAGCCATTGCTGCACGCGGTAGCGACCACGCAGGTCGTGTGGAAAGAACCTTCCGGTTTTCTCCGCGAGGTAAAGCAGGATTGCTCCGGACTCGAAGATCGTCAGCGGCGCGCCGCCGCCGGGCGGATCCCTGTCGACGATGACAGGGATCCGGCCATTGGGATTGAGCTTGCGGAATTCGGGCTTGAACTGGTCACCGCGCGTGATGTTGACCGGCACGACGGTGTACGGCAGCCCGCATTCCTCGAGCATGATCGAGATCTTCCAGCCATTCGGCGTCGGCGCGAAATGAAGGTCGATCATCGCAGCCTCCGGCACGGCTCAGGCCAGCTGCTTTTCGCGCGACAGCGACAGGCCGGCCTCCAGCAGCCGCCGCTCGAGCATCGGCACCCGATCGTTGCCCCAGAATTGCTCGCCGCGGAACACGCAGATCGGCACGCCGAAGATGTGATCGCCCTGGCTCTCCTGCTGCGCCTCCTCATATTCGCGGCGGCCGTCGCCCTCGAAATAGCTGCGGAACTCCGCGCCGGACATCCCAAGCGACTCGATGAAGCGCTCCACCGCATCGACCTCGTCGACCGCAAGCTCGCGGCGGAAGAACAGCTCATAGACCAGCCGGCTGTATTCGATCAGCCGCCCCTGCTTCTCCGCGAACAGCCCGCCGATCAGCGCCGGCGCGGTGTCGAAGATCTTCAGCGGGCCGCGGATGATCTTCTTGTCGCCGCGCTCGTTGGCGCTCCGCCGTGCATCCATGTAGGAATACTTGACCTTGTATTCCGAATAGACGCTGCGCTGGCCGGAGCCCTTGATCCGCAGCTGGAACGGCCGCCACTGCACCCTGATGTCGAACTTCTTCTCCAGCTCGAACACCGGATCGAACGCCAGCCAGGCGTACGGGCTCTTGTAGTCCGAATACATCTTGAGAACTTCGCGGGACATTGTCTCTCCTTTCATGTCGATGTCATTGCGATTGGGCGACGAGCGGGCACTGGCTCTCCGACAACGGCTGCGCCGCTTCGGAAGCCGGAATGACCTTCTCGATGGTGTAGTAGTCCCAGGGCTTCCTGACCTCGCCGGGGGCCTTGATGCTTGCCATGTAGAACGGATGCATCAGCCAGCCGTCGGCGCGCACCGAGCCGTTCTCGACATACATGTCGTTGACCGGCAGCTTGCGGATCTCGTCGGCGACCTTCAGACCGTCCAGGCTGTTGGCGGCAGCAACCGCCTGCAGATAGTGCAACGTTCCCGAATAGACCGCGGCCTGGTCCATGGTCGGCATCGCGTGATGCTGCTTGAAGAAGCGCGCCGACCAGGCCCGCGTCTTGTCGGTCCGGTCCCAGTAGAACGGCGTCGCAAAGGTCAGCCCCTGCACGTTGGCAATGCCGAGCGCGTGCACGTTGGTGATGTAGGTCAGCGGCACCACGATGTGCTGGCCGCCCTCGGCGATGCCGAACTCCTTGGCCTGCTTCAGCGCGTTGGTGGTGTCCTCGGCTGCCGAGATCAGCCAGATCACCTTGGCTTTCGACGCCACCGCCTGCAGCAGGAAGGAGCTGAAGTCGGGGTTATTCTGCGGGAAGCGCACCGAGCCCAGCACCTTGCCACCGGCCGCCTTGATGGCGTTTGCCGCGGCATCCTCCATCGCCTTGCCGAAGGAATAGTCGGCCGAGAGGAAGAAGAAGCTGTCGAGCCCGCGCTCGATCAGCGGCTTCGGCAGCGGCGCCGAGATGGCGTAGGCATTGAGCGACCAGGAAAACGCAGTCGGCGCGCAGGCCTGCTGGGTGATCGCAGGACTCCCCGTCACGCCATGGATCACGATCTTGTTGCGTGTCCGCGCCAGCTCCTGCACGGCGAGCGCGACGGCAGATTGCGCCACGTCGACCACGACATCCGCGCCGCCATTGTCGAACCAGTTGCGGGCAATCGCCGCGCCGACGTCGGGCTTGGCCTGGTGATCGCCGGAGATCACCTCGATCGGACGGTCAAGCACCCTGCCGCCGAAATCCTCGACCGCCATCTTCGCTGCGAGCACCGAGCCCGGCCCCATGATGTCGCGGTACATCCCCGACATGTCGGTAAGCACGCCGATCCTGACCGGCCGCACGTCCTCCGCCCGAACCGGCGTCAACATCGCGCTGCCGACCAGCAACGCGATCGCCGCACCTGTTATTCCTGATTTCTTCGCCATGACTGTCCTCGACGCTCCCCGTGTGGGCCGGCATGCGTGTGCCGGCCTCTTTGCTTCAGATGATCCGCCTTGACTTCAAATCGTCGATCCTCTCACTGGAGAGGCCGAGCAGGCCGCCATAGATCTCCTGGTTGTTCTGCCCGAGCGTCGGAGCCGGCGCGGTATATCCCCTGTGCGTCCGCCCCATCTTGATCGGGAACCCGGCGCCGATCACGCGCTGCTCCAGCGTCTCGGTCGGATGCTCGACCGCTTGCAGCATGTCGCGCGCGTCGAGATGCTCCCAGGCGAGGATGTCATCGATGTCGCGGATCGGGCTCGCGGCGACATCACCGCGATTGAGTGCATCGATCGCCTCCGACGTGGTGCGTGCCCGGGTCCATTCGGTGACGATGGCGTCGATGATCGCGTTGTTTGCCACGCGCCAGCTGGTGTTCATGAACTTCGCGTCTCCGGCGAGGTCCAGCCGGTCCATTACGCGCAGCAGCGCCAGCCAGTCCTCGTTGGTCGCGGCGCCGAGCGCGATCGCACCGTCGCGCGTGGCATAGGTGTTGAAGGGCGAGAACCGCATGATGCGATTGCCCTGCCGTGGCGCCATCCCCATCTGCGGATAGCAATCCAGGGGTTCGTCGAGCACCAGCGACAGCAGGCAATCGACCATCGCGACGTCGACGAACTGGCCGCGTCCCGACATGCGCTGCTCGGTCAGCGCGGCGAGAATGCCGGAAACGGCAAAGGCGCCGGTGATGCCGTCGGCAAGCGCGGTGCCAGCCTTGCTCGGACCGGCATCCGGCTCACCGGTAATGGACATCAATCCGGCGGCCGCCTGGATCATCAAATCGTAGGCCTTGAGGCGCTTGTCGGCACCGGTCGAACCGTAGCCGGTCAGCGCGCAATGCACGATTGCCGGGTTGACCTGACGGTTCACCGCGTAATCGATCCCGAGCCGCTCAGCGGCACCGGGACGCAAATTCTCGACCAGGATGTCGGCCTTGCGCAGCAGCGCATGGAACAGCTCCATGCCCTCCGCCGAGCGCATGTTCAGCGTGATCGACTTCTTGTCGCGGCAGCGCTTCAGATAGGCAAGGCCGAGATCGCTGTCATGCTTGCGGTCGAGCGAAACGCCATCCCTGCCGAGGAACGGCGGCCCGGTCATGGTGGGATCGCCCTGATCCGGGGTATCGATGCGGATGACCTCGGCGCCGAAGCCCGCCAGCATCAAGGTCGCGAACGGACCCGAATAGAAGCGTGTGAGGTCGAGAACGCGGACACCGTGCAGCGCGCCTTGCCTCGTCATCATCGGGCTCGCCGTCATCCGCAATTTCCCTTCCCGCTCGCTGCTCTGTCGTTGTCTTCATCGTTGACGCCGCGGGCATATAGGTCAAATATTTTCCGATCCGGATTATTGATGCCAGAATGGAATGAATGATGCGCGAGCGACGTCCACGCGGGTTCGAGGTCAGCCTCAAACATCTTCGCGCCGCCAACTCGGTCGCGGTGTATGGCAGCTTCACCGCGGCCGCCGCCGACCTCGGCATGACGCAATCGGCGGTGAGCCGTCTCGTGCTTCAGCTCGAACGGCAGCTCGGCGTCTCGCTGTTCCTGCGATCGACGCGCAACGTCATCCTGACCGCGCCGGGCCGCGAGTTCACGGCGTCGATCCAGCGCCTGCTCGCCGATCTCGGCGCCCAGGTCGACAACGCCCGCGCGCTGGGCGAGCAGATCAAGGGACGCCTGATCGTCTCCTGCCTGTTGTCGCTCACCCACCACGTGGTGCCGGAGGCCGTGCTGAAATACAGGAAGGCGCATCCGGGCGTCGAAATCCATTTGCGCGAGGGCCTCGGCAGCCAGGTCTATGAGGACGTGCGCAGCGGCTTTGCCGACTTCGGCGTCGGCAACGTCACTGCGCTCGGCCATGAGGTCGTCAGCGACGACGTGGTGCAGGAGTCCTGCTTCGCGATCCTGCCGTCGCGCCATCCCTTGCGGGACAAGAGCACGCTGAGCCTGCGCGAATTGCGCAACGAAGCGTTCGTCTCGCTTCCGACCGGCTCGGGCCTGCGGCAGCAAATCGACAGCGTCGCGACCGCGAACGGCATCGTGCTCAAGCACAGCACCATCGTCGAGCAGTTCGGCACGCTGTACGATTTCGTCGGCGCCAATGTCGGCATCTCGATCGTCCCGGCCTCGGCGTTGCCGCCGCGCGCCCCGCGCGGCGTGGTCGTCAAGCGGCTGGTCTCGCCGCCGCTGGTCCGCAAGATCGGGATCCTGCGGCTGAAGAACCGCCCGCTGACCCCGGCCGCGACCGGCTTTCTGGATATCTTCCGGCCGCTGTTCCTGAGCGCCTCACGGCGATAGCAGGCGGCGCACCGCGCCCGACATCCAAGAATCATTTGAGATTCGCGGCCGAGCCTGATTAGGTTCGGCAACACCAGATGCGACGGGACCCGACCACGAATGGCAAAGGCGCGACGGACACGACCGACGATTCGTGACGTCGCGGCCGAGGCCGGCGTGTCCGTCTCAAGCGTCAGCCGCACGCTCAATGGCGGCATCTATACCAGTGCGGAGCTGCATGCCCGCATCATGCGCGCGGTGAAGCGGCTGGGCTTCGAGCCCGACCAGGCGGCGCAGGCGCTGCGCTCGCGCGCCTCCAACACGATCGGCTGCATGGTCGCCGATTTCTCCAATCCGCACTACACCGGCATGGTGAGCGCGGCGGAGGAGGAATTCCAGCGCGCCGGCTTCCTGTTGATGCTGGCGGCCACCAAGCATGAGGAGGCGCGCGAGGCGGCGTTCCTGTCGGCGGTGCGGCGGCGCCAGATGGATGGGCTGCTGCTGTTCGCGGGCGACAATTCGCACAAGGATTTCATGAAGGGCCTGGCGACGCTCGAGCTGCCCTGCGTCACCGTCGATCGCGACGTGCCGGATAGCATCCCGGTTCGGGTCGATCACCGTGGCGGCGCGCTGGAGGCGACGCGCTATCTGATCGGCCTCGGCCACCGCCGGATCGCGCTCCTCACCGGCAGCGCCGCGGTGCTGCCGAGCTCGGAGCGGCTCGCCGGCTACCGACAGGCGCATCAGGAGGCGAAGATCGAGGTCGACGCAGGCCTGATCCGCCCGCACATGCAGGGCGCCAACACCGCCTTCAGCTCGGTGTGTCAGCTCTTGCAGTCGGCGAAGCCGCCGACCGCAATCATCTCGCTCGGCACCAGCATGCTGGCCGAGGTGCTGGACGCGATCACCAGCAACGGCCTGCGCTATCCGCAGGACGTGTCGATCGTGTGCAGCGGCGACACCGACCTCGCGCGCCATGCGACGCCCGCGATCTCGGCCCTGAGCTGGGACATGAACGAGGTCGGCCGCACCGCCGCGCGGCTGTTGCTGGAGCGGATCCGCGACAGCGAGAAGCCTGCCGGCACGGCCGAGCCGATCTATCTGCCGACGCGCCTCATCCTGCGCCATTCCTGCGCCGCACCGGCGGCGCCCGCGCGGGGACGAAAGTAGCGTCGCGCGCCGGTCAATCCGCCTGCGGCGCCGCCGCGTATTGCGCATCGGAGACGTGCTCCATCCAGGTCGCGTAATCGCTGTCGAGCGCTTCGTGGATCGCGATGTGGCTCATGCCCGTGGTCGGCGCCGCGCCGTGCCAGTGCTTTTCGCCCGGCGGAATCCACACCACATCGCCCGGGCGGATCACGCGGATCGGACCGTCCCAGCTCTGCACATATCCGGCGCCGGCGGTGACGTAGAGCATCTGGCCGAGCGGGTGGGTGTGCCACGCCGTGCGTGCCCCCGGCTCGAACGTGACGCGCGCACCTTGCAGGCGCGCCGGCGCGGCCGCATTGACGATCGCGTCGGCCCATACGGTGCCGCTGAACCATTCCGCATTGCCGCGGCGGCTCGGGACCGTTCCTGCGCGCTTGATCTCCATGTTCTGTCCTCCAACCTTTCTCAAATCTGGAAACGGTTCCAACCCTATCGTCATTGCGAGCCAACGCGTCGCGCGAACGCGCGCCCGATGGCTCGCAATGACGGAGAGAGACAGCCGCCCGCGAGACCCCGCCTCAGCGCAGCACAAATCCTTCGTAACCGCGCTGCGCGATCTGCGCGATGCGGTGGCGGTAGCCCTGGCCGACATAGGGCATGAACACGCGTGGCTTGCCCGCGATGTTGGCGCCCTGGTACCAGGAATTGGCCTTCGGATAGAGCGTGCGGCTGGCCGCATCCGCGACATGCGCCATCCAGGCACGCTCGGCATCGCGCTCCGGCTCGATCCGCGTCTGTCCCTTGTCGCGCATGCTGCCGACGCAGGCCGTGATCCACTCGACATGGTTCTCGCAGGCATGGATCACATTGCCGATCACTGATGGACTGCCCGGCCCGGTCACGACGAACAGGTTCGGGAAGCCCGACACCATCAGGCCGAGATAGGCGCTGGGTCCGTCGGCCCAGGCCTCCTGCAACGTGGCGCCGTCGCGTCCCCGGATCTGCATCGCGGCGAGTGCGCCGGTCATCGCGTCATACCCCGTCGCGAGCACCAGCGCGTCGAGCGCGAACGACCGAGTCGCAGTCTCGACACCGGTCTCGGTGACCGTCGTCAGCGGCTCCGCACGCAGATCAACCAGTTCGACATGCGGCAGATTGTAGGTCGTGAAATAGCCGGTATCGATGCAGATGCGCTTGACGCCGAGCGGATAATCCTTCGGTGACAGCACGTCCGCCGTGGTCGCGTCGTCGACCATGCCGCGGATCTTGTCGCGCACGAAATCGCAGGCGACGTCGTTGACGGCCTCATCGGTCAGGATGTTCGGGAATGCGGTCAGGATGCCGCCGCCGCCCTGCTCCCACAGCTGTTGATAACGCGCCCATTGCACGTCGCGGTCGGGCACCGCAGCATCGAAGGCGTTGGCGGGCACCCGTCCGAATTCCGGCGTCTCGAGGCTTTCGCGATATTTCGCGATCACGGGCTCGGCCGCCGCGATGTCGTCGTCCGACAGCGGCGCATTGCGCGCGGGCACCGAGTAGTTCGGCGTGCGCTGGAAGACGGTCAGGCGGCTCGCCGCCTTTGCGACCATCGGGATGGTCTGCACGCCCGACGAGCCGGTGCCGATCACCGCGACGCGCAGGCCGGAAAAGTCGACCTCCCGATGCGGCCATTGCCCGGTGTGATAGACCGGCCCGCGAAACCGCTCGAGACCCGCGAGCTTCGGCTTGTTGGGGACGGAGAGGTTGCCGGTCGCCATCACGCAGATCGATGCGACGATGCAATCGCCGCGATCGGTGCGCACGGTCCAGCTCTCGCCAGCCTCGTCCCAATCGGCGCTGGTCACCCGCGTCTCGAAACGGATCAGGGAGCGCAGCTCGAACCGATCGGCGACGTGCTGCGCATAACGCAGGATCTCCGGCTGGGCGGCGTATTTCTCGCTCCAGCGCCATTCCTGCCGCAGCTCCTCCGACCAGGTGTAGGAATAGAACAGGCTCGGTATGTCGCAGCGCGCGCCGGGATAGCGATTCCAGTACCAGGTGCCGCCGACATCGGACGCCGCCTCGATGCCGATCACCTTCAGCCCGAGCTGGCGCAACCGGTAGATCGCATACAGCCCGCCGAAGCCGGCACCGACCACGACGGCATCGCATTCGGCGACCAGCGGCGGCCTCGCGCCGTGCTCCAGGCTCGCCTGTTCCAGTCTGCTCATTTGTCACACCTCTCCGGCCGCAGGAATATTGCCATCGCTGGGAACACGCGCTAGTCTGGAAACGTTTCCAGACGGAAGCGCATACGATAATTGTCGCCGGGCGTCAACGCACGGGCCGCTCGAGAAGCAGGCCCGCGCATACGTCACAAGGCAACAAATGGATCATCAGGGAGTGACCGAGGGATGTTGGACGGTTTTTGTCTTCGCGCGTGCGCAATGGTCGCGGCAACGATCGGCGCGCTGTCGCCGGCGCTCGCGCAGAAGAATTACGGCCCGGGGGTCTCGGATACCGAGATCAAGATCGGCAACATCATGCCCTATAGCGGCCCCGCGTCCGCCTATGGCGCGATCGGCCGCACCGAGGCGGCCTATTTCAAGATGATCAACGACCAGGGCGGCATCAACGGACGCAAGATCAACTTCATCAGCTATGACGACGGCTTCTCGCCGCCGAAATCGGTCGAGCAGGCGCGCAAGCTGGTCGAAGGCGACGAGGTGTTGCTGGTGTTCCAGCCGCTCGGCACCGCGCCCAATGTCGCGATCCAGAAATATCTCAACGGCAAGAAGGTCCCTCACCTCTTCATCGCGTCGGGCGCGACGCGCTTCGGCGATCCGAAGGACTTCCCCTGGACCATGGGCTGGCAGCCGAACTACCAGAGCGAGGGGCGGATCTACGCCAAATACATCCTGGACAAATTCCCTAACGGCAAGATCGCGGTGCTCTGGCAGAACGACGATGCCGGCAAGGACGCGCTCAAGGGGCTGCGCGACGGCCTCGGCGACAAGGCCGGCAGCATGATCGTCGCCGACAAATCCTACGAGCTGACCGATCCGACGCTGGACTCGCAGATCGTGGCGCTGCGCGCCTCGGGCGCCGACATCCTGTTCACCTGGGCGGCGCCGAAGGGCGCGGCGCAGACCATCAAGAAGGTCGCCGAACTCGGCTGGAAGCCGACCTTCTTCCTGACCTCGACCGCAACCTCGGTCGCTTCGGTGATGCGCGCCGCCGGCATCGAGCATTCGCAAGGCATCATCTCGGTCGCCTACCTCAAGGATCCGACCGACACGATCTGGAACGATGACGCCGAGACGAAGGAGTGGCGCGCCTTCATGGACAAGTACATGCCCGACGGCGACAAGACCAACGGCAATCACGTCTATGGCTACGCCGCCGCGCAGACGCTGGCGCAGGTGCTCAAGCAGTGCGGCGACGATCTCACCCGCGAGAACGTGATGAAACAGGCCGCCAGCCTGAAGGATTTTGCACCGAAGATGATCCTGCCCGGAATCAGGATCAACACCAGCGCGTCCGACTTCCGCCCGATCGAGCAGTCGCAGCTGATGCGGTTCGAAGGCGAGAGCTGGAAGCTGTTCGGCAACATCATCACCGGCGAAGTGGGCAGCGAATAACGCCTCCCGGCGTCATCCGGTCAGCCAGGCGAACGCGCGGCGCAGGAATGCCCGCGCATCCTGCTCCACGGGCGTGCCATGGGCCATCAGCACCTTTTCGGCAGGCCACGCCAGAATGCGTTGCATCGCCTCGCGCGCCGCGCGGCGGCCGGTGAAGGCAACGCGGAACTTGCGCGGCACCGACGGCTCAGGCCCGACCATCAGGTCGAGTTTCGCGATCATCGCCCGCCAGCCCGCGACCAGTTCGGCCGGAATCTGCTGCAGCAGGTCGGTGAACAGCACCGTCCTGCTCTCGACATGGAAGAACACCACCTCCGACGTAATCAGATTGCCGCGCATCACCACCTGGTCGATCTGCCCCGCCCAATCAAGGCTTGCTCCATCGGCGAGATCGGCATCGAAGGCGAGATCACGGCGCCGCTTGCGCAGGCCCGGCGGAGCGTGGAGCACGGCGGCCGGATAGGCCCGCTTCCACTCGGCGAGGAACAGATGATGCAGTGAGTTGGGCGCCACGATGTGCCTGACCTGGCCGAGCGCGTCCACGGCGGCGCGCAGTTCCTCCGTCAAGTGGACCGGCGACCAGATGAAAAGACCCCCATCCGAGAGCCTGATGACGGCCATCCGGGTCGGATAGTGAAACCCGGCGACCGCGACGTTCGGTCCTCCGGCAATCCAGATGTCGTCGCCGAAGTCCTGCAATACCGTCATGTCCGATCAACCACCGTCGCGCCGCACACCGCCGGCGTGGCCGGTTCATCTACCATGCTGGCACGACGGGCCGCGGACAAGAGGCAATGTCGGTGTCGTCCCTGCGAAAGCAGGGACCCATAACCACCGATGCAGATTGTTGCACGACGCCGGAACGACGAGTCCCGTTGACAATCTCTGCCGCGGAGTATGGGTCCCTGCTTTCGCAGGGACGACGCGTGGAGGGAATCCTGTCCCACTCACACCTGTCATCTTGAATCGAGAACCATCCGCACTGTCGTCCTGGCGGAAGCCAGGACCCATTACCCCCGTTGCCAATTGTTGCACGACGCTGGGGCGACGATCCCTCTCACAACATGCACCGGTGGTTATGGGTCCCTGCTTTCGCCAGGACGACGCCTGGAAAGCGTCGTAGCGCGGATGATGACACCGAACAGGCTGTTTGAACCAGAACTACTCGGTCCGCGTCAGGATCGCCTGCTGTGCCGCATGCCAGCTCGCCTCGTCGGGCGCGCAGAGCAGGCCGCCGGTCAGGTTGACCGGCTTGTAGGGTGATCCGTCGAAATGCGCGCTGTAGCCGCCGGCCTCGCGATGCAGCAGCCAGCCCGCGGCATGATCCCACGGCATCAGCTTGTTGTAGAACAGGAGATGGCAATGGCCGGACGCCGCCATGCGGTACTCATGCGCGGCGCATCGGAGCCAGGCGCTGGCACCGAGCTTGGACAGATTCCCGGCGACAATTGCGCGCAGCGGCTCGGGCAGGAAGTTGACACCGACCACCGCGTCCATCTGCTCGACCGGCACGGCCGCGGCCACCTTCAGGTCATGCCGCCGGCCGTCCGGCATTTCGAGCCAGGCGCCCTCGCCGCGCAGCGCGAATGCGGTGTCGCCACAGTCGGGATCATGGATCGCGCCGAACACGATCTCGCCGCGCATGGTGGCGGCCACCATGCTGCCGAACAGCGGCAGGCTGGAGGTGAAGTTCCGGGTGCCGTCGATCGGATCGATGATGAAGGCGAGCTCCGCGGTACCGACCTGATCAAGCGCGGCCGGATCACGCGCCGTGCCCTCCTCGCCGATCACGGCGGCATTCGGGAATGCCCGCAGCAGCGCCGCCGAGATCGCCTGCTCAGCGAGCTCGTCGGCTTCAGTGACGACGTCGAACGCCGACGTCTTGGTGCGGACCTCGATCTCGCGGACGCGGCGGAACCGCGGCATGATCTCGGTACGGCCGACTTCAGCGAGGATGTTTCCGATGGTCAGCGCATCGGCATGCGACAGTTTCACGCGGCGTTCTCCTGGATTGCGCAGGCATCCTACCGCAGAAATGTGACCAGGTCGCCGTCAGCGGCGCTGGTTGTAGACATCGATGCAGACGGCGCCGAGCAGCACGAGACCCTTGATCACCTGCTGGTAGTCGATGCCGATACCGAGGATCGACATCCCGTTGTTCATCACACCCATGATCATGGCACCGACCACCGCGCCGCCGACCCGGCCGACGCCGCCATAGGCCGAGGCGCCGCCGATGAAACAGGCGGCGATCACGTCGAGCTCGAAGCCGAGGCCGGCCTTCGGCGTCGCGGTGTTGAGCCGCGCGGCGAACACCAGGCCGGCAAGCGCGGCGAGCACGCCCATATTGACGAAGGTGAGAAAGGTCAGCCGCTCGGTCTTGACGCCCGAGAGCTTCGCCGCCTTGGCGTTGCCGCCGACGGCATAGATCTGCCGGCCGACCACCGTTCGCCGCGTGACAAATCCATAAAGCGCGATCAGGGCCGTCATGATCACGAGCACGTTCGGCAGGCCGCGATGCGAGGCGATCAGGTAGGTGAAGTAGAGCACCGCACCTGCCAGCGCGATGCTCTTGGCCAGGAAGAACGCATAGGGCTCGACCTCGATGCCGTGCGACTGCTCGCGCGCCCGGCTCTTGGCGCTTGCGAGCACCAGCGCGAACGCCAGCACGACGCCGATCAGCAGCGACGTCGGATAGAGCGTACCGGCGCTCGGAAACAGCTCGGGAATGAAGCCCGACGACAGCTTCTGGAAGGTCGGCGGAAACGGCCCGACCGACCGGCCCTGCAGCACCGCGAGCGCAAGGCCCTTGAACACCAGCATGCCCGCCAGCGTCACGATGAAGGACGGAATCTTGAAATAGGCGACCCAGTAGCCCTGCGCTGCGCCGATCGCGGCACCGACCAAAAGACAGACGATGAAGGCGACGGGATAGTCGACGTGGTAGGTCACCATCAGCACCGCGGCGACCGCGCCCACGAACCCCGCGACCGAGCCGACCGACAGGTCGATATGCCCGGTGACGATCACCAGCAGCATGCCGAGCGCCATGATCACGATGTAGCTGTTCTGCAGCACGAGATTGGTGAGATTGACCGGCTGCAACAGCGTGCCGTCGGTCACGATCTCGAAGAACAGCATGATCGCCAGCAGCGACAGCAGCATGCCGTAGTTGCGCAGGTTGTTCTTGATGAAGCCGGAATGCTTGGGGGCCTCGGGAAGTGACACCGTCTTGTCGGTCATTGTGCTCCGCCTCCCGCCCGTGCCTCACTGGCAGGGGCGCCGTTTCCGGACATCCTGACATTGCGCATGATGGCGCGCATGATTTTCTCCTGCGTCGCGTCACCCTTGGCGAACTCGCCGACGAAGGCGCCGTCATTCATCACGCAGATCCGGTCGCAGATGCCGAGCAATTCCGGCATTTCCGACGAGATCACCACGACGCCCTTGCCGGCCTCCGCGAGCTCGTTGATGATACAATAAATCTCGTATTTCGCCCCGACATCGATGCCGCGGGTCGGCTCGTCCAGCAGCAACACCTGTGGATCGGTCATCAGCCATTTCGACAGCACCACCTTCTGCTGGTTGCCGCCCGAAAGCTGCCCGGTCTCCTGGTAGACGTCGGAACAGCGGATCCGCATCCGGTTGCGGTAATCGCTCGCCGCCTTCAGCTCGACGACATCGTCGATCACGCCACGATCCGACACTTGGCGAAGGCTCGCGAGCGTCACGTTCTTGCGAACGTCGTCGGCAAGCACGAGGCCAAGCTGTTTGCGGTCCTCGGTGACATAGGCAAGGCCGGCACCGATCGCCGCCGGCACGCTGGAGACGTCGGCCTGTCGGCCATCAAGGCTGATCCTGCCGGTGATATTGTAGCCCCAGGCGCGGCCGAACAGGCTCATGGCGAACTCGGTGCGGCCGGCGCCCATCAGGCCGGCAATGCCGACCACCTCGCCGCGGCGCACCCTGAAATCGACGTTCTTGATCACCTGCCGGGCGGTATGCAGCGGGTGATACACCGACCAGTTCTCCACATTCATCACGGGATCGCCGATCGCAACGCTCCGCTCGGGGAAGCGATGCGCGAGGTCGCGGTTGACCATGCTGCGGATGATCCGGTCCTCGTCGACCTCTTCGGTCCGGCAATCGATACTGTCCACCGTGCGGCCGTCACGCAGCACTGTGATCCGGTCGGCGACGCGCGCGACCTCATTGAGCTTGTGCGAGATCAGGATCGAGGCGATGCCTTGCTCGCGGAACGACAGCAACCGGTCCAGCAGCGCGGCGCTGTCGGCCTCGTTGAGGCTCGCGGTCGGCTCGTCCAGGATCAGGAGACGCACCTTCTTCGACAGCGCCTTGGCGATCTCGACCAGCTGCTGCTTGCCGACGCCGAGATCGGTGACCAGGGTATCCGGCGATTCCCGCAGGCCGACCTGCGCCAGCAGCTCCGCGGTCCGCCGGTACGCCGCGTTGCGGTCGACCACCCCGAACCGCGACGGGGCGCGAGAGAGAAATATATTCTCGGCGATCGACATCAGCGGGATCAGCGCCAGCTCCTGGTGGATGATGATGATCCCCAGCGCCTCGCTGTCATTGATGTCGCGGAACCGGCGCTCCTCGCCGTCGAACAGGATCGACCCCTCATAACTGCCGGCGGGATAGACCCCGCTCAGCACCTTCATCAGGGTCGACTTGCCGGCCCCGTTCTCGCCGACCAGCGCATGGATCTGGCCGGCTTCCACGGTGAAGCTGACGTCGCGCAAGGCCTGCACGCCGGCAAAGCTCTTGCTGACGTTACGCATCTCAAGCATTGCCGTCATCGGATCATATCCCGCAGCATCGATCGGCTTCGGCGTGGTGCGCCCCGCTCACCTGCCTTAGTCGAATTGCGAGCGCTTGTAGTAGCCGCTGTCAATCAAGACTTTCTCCCAATTGGTCTTGTCCACCACGACCGGCTTGAGCAGATAGGACGGAACCACCTTGACTCCGTTGTTGTAGGTCTTGGTGTCGTTGACGCTGACTTCTTTCTTGCTCAGCACGGCATCGACCATGTCGGCGGTGACCTTGGCGAGATCGCGGGTGTCCTTGAAGATGGTCGAATATTGCTCGCCACGCAGCATCGCCTTGATCGAGGGCACCTCGGCATCCTGGCCGCTGATGTACGGCATCGGCTGGTCCTTGCTGCCGTAGCCGACACCCTTCAGGGAGGAGATGATGCCGATCGACAGGCCGTCATAGGGCGACAGCACGGCATCGACCCGCTTCTTGCCGTAGAAGGCGCTGAGCAGATTGTCCATGCGGGCCTGCGCGGTCGCGCCGTCCCAGCGTAGGGTCGCGACCTTGTCCATCCCCATCTGGCCGCTGCCGACCACGAGCTTGCCGCTGTCGATGTAGGGCTTCAGCACCGACATCGCGCCGTCGTAGAAGAAATAGGCGTTGTTGTCGTCGGGCGAGCCGCCGAACAGCTCGATGTTGAAGGGGCCCTTGCCGTCCTTGAGCCCGAGCGCGTTCACGAGCGAGCTCGCCTGCAGCACGCCGACCTGGAAATTGTCGAAGGTCGCGTAATAGTCGACATTCGGCGTGTCGCGGATCAGCCGGTCATAGGCGATCACCGTGATGCCCTGGGCCTTGGCCTGCTTCAGCGCGTCGGACAGCGTGGTGCCGTCGATTGCGGCGATGACCAGCACCTTGGAGCCCTTGGTCACCATGTTCTCGACCTGGGAGAGCTGGTTCGGGATGTCGTCATCGGCATATTGCAAGTCGGTGCCGTAGCCGCGCTCCTTCAGCACCTTGACCATGTTGTTGCCGTCGTCGATCCAGCGTGCCGAGGATTTTGTCGGCATGGCGATGCCGATGGTCGGCTTGCTCTGCGCGAACGCATCCGAGGCGGCCACGGATAGACCCGCCAACGCCAGCGCGAACAACGAAACCTTCAATTTGAACATGCGTCACTCCCTTGGCTTTTTTGAATTTGGGTACCGTTGCCCTGGACGGCGTCAACCGACGGCCATCATGCGTTGGCTGATTGCAGATCTACGGCGACGCCGGATCGGCGCCGCAGCCGTCACGAACCGAAATCGTGGATTGTCGATTGAACCCGTCAACAGCGCCATGCTCACTCCGCACGATCAGCCATATCGATCCTACAATGCCGGGGTCACCCGCGAGCCATCCCGTGGGACGAACGAGCCGTCGGAATGACGTGAAGGATCATGAGGCGCTGTCTCGAGCAACTATTGCCAACCTCTGGTGGTCCATCGTTGATTCTAGCAACCCTTGGTAGATGGTGCCCCTGCCCAGTCATGGATGCAAGCACCATTTATTCAATCGCCAGAATAAATTGATCGGAGGCAAGGAGGATCACGAGGCGCCATCTCCCGAAACTGTTGGCAGCCGTCACCACCTGCCAGAATTTCTGGCGGTCCGGCGCTGCTTTCGGCGAAGATGCCCCTACTGTGCTACGGAAGCAAGCGCGATTTATTTAACACGCCGAATAAATTGATCGGAACGGCCGGCCGCAGCCGGCGGCGTCTAGTCGTCCACCTCGGAGAGGTCATCGACGACCAGAAGCGCCTCGGCGAAGTCATCATCGCCGAAATACACGCTGCGGGTGATGACCACGGGGATGCCGGCCCGCGCCGCGGCGGCGAGGCCGTTGCCGGAATCCTCGATGGCAATGCAGTCCACCGGTGCGAGTCCAAGCCGCGCCAGCACCTCGACGTAAACATCGGGCGCCGGTTTCTTGCGCGGCACGTCGTCACCGGCAACGATCGTCTCGAACAGGTCGCCCCAGTCCGGTCCCAGCGCGACCGACAGCAACGCCTCGATATTGCCGTGCGAGGTCGTCGTGGCGATCGCCAGGCGCTGGCCGCGACGGCGCGCACCGGCGAGCCAGGCCGTGACACCCGGCCGCAACGGGCAGCCACCCGCCGCGATCAGCGCGGCATAGCGCACGGTCTTGATCCGGTGCAGATCGGCGATCTCGGCGAATGTCAGCATAGGCACCGCGTTGCGCTCATCGAAGGCGCGGATGCGCTCCTTGCCTCCGGTCACCCGAAGCAATCGTCCATAGGTGACCTGATCCCAGAACCAGTCGAGCCCGGCTTCGGCAAACGCCTCGTTGAAGGCGCGACGATGCACCTCCTCGGTCTCGGCGAGCGTGCCGTCGACGTCGAAGATCAAGGCGCGGGCGCCCGCAATGATGTCGCGCATCCCGGCGGTCCGGATCGCCGCGAGCGCCTCACTCATCGCGCCTCGCCTGCCGTGCCGGCACCCTTGGCGAACACGCGGCTCGCCAGCACGTCGCCGGCCTCGATCGACATCACGTCGTCGGCCGTGAGCGTGCGGTCGAGCTTGGCCACGATCCGGTTGGCCTGGCGCAGCCGGATGCGGTCGAGCGCGTTGCGGATCGAGCGCGCATTGGAGAACAGCGGTTGCTCCTTGCGGATGCCAATGTATCTGGTGAAAGCCTCGCGCGCTTCCGGGGAGAAACGATAATTCTGCTGCTGCAACATCAGCTCGGCGATCCAGAGCAGCTCCGGATCTGAATAATCCGGGAAGTCGATGTGATGCGCGATGCGGGAGCGGAAGCCCGGATTGCTCTGGAAGAATTTCTCCATCCGGTCGCCATAGCCGGCCAGGATCACCACCAGATCCTCGCGCTGCGCTTCCATGATCTGCAGCAGGATCTCGATCGCCTCCTGGCCGTAGTCGCGCTCGTTCTCGGGGCGATAGAGGTAATAGGCCTCGTCGATGAACAGCACGCCGCCCATCGCCTTCTTCAATATCTCCTTCGTTTTCGGCGCGGTGTGGCCGATATATTGCCCGACGAGGTCATCGCGCGTGACACTGATGACGTGACCGCGGCGGACGAAGCCGAGCTTGTGCAGGATGCCGGCCATCCGGAGCGCGACCGTGGTCTTGCCGGTGCCGGGATTGCCGGTGAACGACATGTGCAGGGTCGGAAACGTCGTCGCCAGCGCCATCTTCTGCCTGATGCGTTCGACCAGCAGCAGCGATGCGATCTCCCGGATGCGGGTCTTCACGGGCTTCAGGCCGATCAATTCGGAATCGAGCTGGTCGAGCACGTCGCCGATGCCGAGGTCGGCGAATTCATGCCGGAGGTCGATGGTCTCGAGCGGCGTCTCGGGGATCTGCTCGCTGATTTTTTCTTGTGCTTGGGTCATTGTCCTCTCACTTGGAAAAAAGCTCCGTCGCCGCGGCGGGCGACGACGGAGAAGTGCATCCGGACCAGGCGGTCGAGGGAGCAACCCGCCTGGTTTACAAGCCGGACGCGGTCACTGATCGGCGTAGCGCTCGCCCTCGGGGCGATCCAGCGCGTAAGCCCTGGTCGTATAGCTAACGCTCCGGCCGCCGACCTCTTGCCGCTCGAGCCGGAAGCCAGGCTCGTTCTTTGGCCGGTTGACGATGAAAGAGATGCGCACGGACTCCCAGCCATGGGAAGAATCGAAGCCGCTCATGCGGATGTAGCGGTCTCCATAGACACGGCGGCAATCGGCGAGCTCCTTCATGATGCCGGCGGCATCGCGCAGGTCGAACATCGGCAGGCCCCACATGTCCCAATAGGTGTTGCGGGGATGTGGGTCGTCGGTGAACTCGATGTTCACCGCCCAGCCCTTTTCGAGGCAGTATTGCACCTGCGCTGCGATCTGCTCATCGGTGAGATCGGGCAGGAAAGAAAAGCAGCCTTGGGTCACTCTCATGTCGGTTCTCCTTTCGCCGCGTCACGTTGCCGGGGTCGCGGTCGGGGCAAAGTCCGGCGAGTCAGTCGACTCGTAGTTGAAGCTCACGTCCTTCCAAACCTCGAGCGCGTCGCGCAGCGGCGTGCAGGTCTGGGCCGCCTTGGCGAGGATCTCCGGACCTTCGTGGACGTAGTCGCGACCCTCGTTGCGGGCGAGAATCATGGCTTCGAGCGCGACGCGGTTGGCGGTGGCGCCGGCCTGGATACCCTTCGGATGACCGATGGTCCCGCCGCCGAACTGCAGCACGACGTCCTCGCCGAGATGATCGAGCAATTGGTGCATCTGGCCGGCGTGGATGCCGCCCGAGGCGACCGGCATCATCTTGTTGAGGCTTGCCCAAGGCTGATCGAAGAACACGCCATGCTCGAGCGTCATCGGGTTGAAGTCCTCGCGGCAGATGTCGTAGTAGCCGCGCGTCGTCGCCGGGTCTCCTTCAAGCTTGCCGACGACGGTGCCGGCATGGATGTGATCGACACCGGCGAGCCGCATCCATTTGGCGATAACGCGAAACGAGACGCCGTGCAAACGCTGGCGCGTGTAGGTCGAGTGGCCGGCGCGATGCAGATGCAGGATCATGTCGTTGCGGCGCGCCCATTTCGCCATCGACTGGATCGCCGTGTAGCCGATCACGAGGTCGATCATGATGATGACGGAGCCGAGCTGCTTGGCGAAATCGGCGCGCTCGTACATGTCTTCCATGGTGGCCGCGGTCACGTTGAGGTAGGTGCCCTTGACCTCGCCGGTAGCCGCCTGTGCGCGATTGACGCCTTCCATGCAATACAGGAAGCGGTCGCGCCAATGCATGAAAGGCTGCGAGTTAATATTCTCGTCGTCCTTGCAGAAGTCGAGCCCGCCTTTCAGCGCCTCGTAGACGACGCGGCCGTAGTTGCGGCCGGACAGGCCGAGCTTCGGCTTCACGGTGGCGCCGAGCAAGGGGCGACCGAACTTGTCGAGCCGCTCGCGTTCCACCACGATGCCGGTCGCCGGGCCCTGGAACGTCTTCACATAGGCGGTCGGCAGCCGCATGTCCTCGAGGCGCAACGCCTTCAGCGGCTTGAAGCCGAACACGTTGCCGATGATCGAGGCGGTCAGGTTCGAGATCGAGCCCGGCTCGAACAAATCGAGATCGTAGGCGATATAGGCGAAATAGCTGCCCGGCGAGTTCGGCACCGGATCGACGCGGTAGCACTTGGCGCGGTATTTCTCCGCGGCGGTCAGCCGGTCGGTCCACACCACGGTCCAGGTCGCGGTCGAGGATTCACCCGCCACCGCAGCGCAAGCCTCGGTCGGATCGACGCCGTCCTGCGGCGTGACACGAAACAGCGCGATGACGTCGGTGTCCTTGGGCTCGTAGTTCGGCTCCCAATAGCCCATCCGCTTGTATTCCATCACGCCGGACTTGTAGCGATCCTTGCCGCGCACCGTGATCGACTGCTGCATATTCATCATAATCTCCTGTCTTTCGCCGCCCTTTGCTCAGGCGGCCTGGGTCATCTTTCCAATCTGCGGATCGAGCGCGCCGGCGCGATAGCGTCGGGCCATCTCCGGCAGGGCAACCACCTTGATCCGGGCGGCATTGCCGGCCGTGCCGAACTGCTCGAAGCGGTCACGGCAGAGTTCGCGCAGCGCATCCATCGCCGGCTTGAGGAATTTGCGCGGATCGAACTCGCTCTTCGACTGCACCGCGACCTTGCGGAAGGCCGCGGCCATCGCCAGCCGGCAATCGGTGTCGATATTGACCTTGCGCACGCCGTGCTTGATGCCGCGGACGATCTCCTCGACCGGCACGCCCCAGGTCTGCGGCATCTCGCCGCCGAACTGGTTGAACATGTCCTGCAGCGGCTGCGGCACCGAGGACGAGCCGTGCATCACCAGATGCGTGTTCGGCAGCCGGGTGTGGATCTCCTCGACCACCCGCATCGCCAGGATCTCACCGTCGGGCTTGCGCGTGAACTTGTAGGCGCCGTGCGAGGTGCCCATCGCGATCGCGAGCGCATCGACCTTGGTGGCGCGGACGAAATCGACCGCCTGGTCCGGATCGGTGAGCAGCTGATCGTGGCTGATCTGGCCTTCAACCCCGTGACCGTCCTCCTGCTCGCCGCCGCCATGCTCGAGCGAGCCGAGCACGCCGAGCTCGCCTTCGACCGACGCGCCGACCCAGTGCGCCATGTCGACGACCCGGCGGGTGATATCGACATTGTAGTCATAGTCGGCGGCGGTCTTGGCGTCGGCCTTGAGCGAGCCGTCCATCATGACCGAGGTGAAGCCGTAGCGGATCGCGGTGGCGCAGGTCGCCTCCTCGTTGCCGTGATCGAGATGCAGGCAGAGTGGAATCTGCGGATACATCTCCTCCAGCGCGTCGATCATCTTGGCCAGCATGATGTCGTTGGCGTAGGACCGCGCACCGCGCGAGGCCTGGATGATCACAGGCGCATCGCAGGCCGCCGCCGCCTCCATGATGGCGAGGCCCTGCTCCATGTTGTTGATGTTGAAGGCCGGCACGCCGTAGCCGCGTTCGGCGGCGTGGTCCAGCAATTGCCTCAGTGTGATCCGCGCCATCGTGGCGTCCTCCTTTCAGTTCGCTCGTTGAATGAGCTGTTTTGCTGCGGCAGCGACCGCCGCAGGCGTGATGCCGAATTCGCGGTACAGCACGTCGGCCGGCGCGGAGGCGCCAAAGCCGGTCATGCCCACGAAGGTTCCGTTGTCACCGAGCCAGCGCGCCCAGTCGCCCTCGACGGCGGCTTCGACGCCGACGCGCGGCGCGCTGCCCAGCACCTTGGCGCGATAGTCGCTCGGCTGCTGGCGGAACAGGTCGAAGCACGGGGCCGAGACGACCGCGGCCTGTACCCCTTCTTCCGCCAGCAGCCTTGCGGCTTCGAGCGCGATCGCCACCTCCGAACCCGTTGCAATCAGGGTGACGTCACGCGCGAAGGCCGGCTCGACCAGAACGTAGGCGCCGAGCGTGACCTGGTTGTCCTTGCTGCCGTCGCGAACCGTCGGCAGCGCCTGCCGCGACAGGCAGAGGATCGACGGCGAACTCTCCGCCTTGAGCGCGCAGTCCCAGGCTTCAGCGGTCTCGACCGCATCGGCCGGGCGGAACACCAGCACATTGGGAATCGCGCGCAGCGCTGCCAGATGCTCGACCGGCTGATGCGTCGGGCCGTCCTCGCCGAGCCCGATCGAGTCATGGGTCATCACATGGATGACGCGGATGCCCATCAGGGCCGCAAGACGGATCGCAGGCCGGCTGTAATCGGCGAAGCTGAGGAAGGTGCCGCCATAGGGAATGAACCCACCATGCAGCGCGATGCCGTTCATCGCAGCCGCCATGCCGTGCTCGCGGATGCCATAGTGGATATAGCTGCCGTCGAGCGTCTCCGGCCGCACCGAAACCTGCGACTTGGCCAGCGTGAGATTGGAGTGCGTGAGGTCGGCCGAGCCCCCCAAGAGGTTAGGCAACGCTTCCGCGATCACGTCGATGACCTGCTGCGAGGCCTGCCGCGTGGCGAGTTTCGGCCGCTCGGTCGCAAACCGCTGTATGAGCTTCGTCATCGCCTCGGCATAGGTGCAGGGCAATTTCCGGTTCAACGCGTCGTGGAACGGCGACCGCCCGTCCTTGTCGCCCTTGCAGGCGCTGCGCGAACGTTCGATCCAGGCGCGCCGCGCGTCGCGGCCGCGGCCGCCGAGCTCGCGCCACTCGGCCAGCACCGCATCGGGGATTTCGAACGCCGGATACGGCCAGCGCAGCGCGCTGCGGGTCTTCGCCACCTCATCGGCGCCGAGCGGCGCACCATGCACCTTCTCGCTGCCCTGCCGGTTCGGCGCACCGAACCCGATCACCGTGCGGCAGGCGATCAGCGACGGACGATCGCTCGATCGCGCCTGCCGGATCGCCGCCGTGATTGCATCCGGATCGTGGCCGTCGATGCGGCACACGTCCCATCCGCTGGCCCTGAACCGTGCCGCCTGATCGTCCGAGCAGGACAACGAAGTGGCGCCGTCGATCGAGATGTGGTTGTCGTCGAACAGCACGATCAGCCGGTTGAGCCGCAAATGGCCGGCGAGCGAGATCGCCTCATGGCTGAGGCCTTCCATCAGGCAGCCATCGCCGGCGATCACATAGGTGTAGTGATCGACGAGATCGTCGCCGAAGCGCGCGTTCATCAGCCGCTCGGCAAGCGCCATGCCGACCGCGGTCGCAATCCCCTGCCCGAGCGGCCCGGTCGTGGTCTCGACTCCAGGCGTATGGCCATACTCGGGATGGCCCGGGGTCTTCGATCCCCATTGCCGGAACGCCTTGAGCTGATCGAGCGTCATGCTCTCGTAGCCGGTCAGATAGAGCAGCGCGTAGAGCAGCATCGAGCCGTGCCCGGCCGACAGCACGAAGCGGTCGCGGTCGGGCCAGGCCGGATCGGCCGGATCGAATTTCAGATAGTCCGTGAACAGCACGGTCGCGACATCGGCCATGCCCATCGGCATGCCGGGATGGCCGGACTTCGCCTGCTCGACCGCGTCGACGGCGAGGAAGCGGATGGCGTTGGCCATCTCGTCGTGGCTGATTTCGGGGCGGCTGGCAACGGACGCAAGTGCGGTCATATCGTTCGCCTCTTTCGTTCGATCAATTGCAGGATCAGCGGGGTCAGGATGAGCTGCATCGCGAGGTCGAGCTTGGCGCCGTGCACTACGATCGAATTGGCGCGCGACATGAAGCTGTTCGGGATCATCGAGAGCAGATAGGGGAAATCGATGCCGCGCGGGTTCTTCAGCCGGATCACGACCATCGATTCATCGGGCGTCGGGATCCAGCGAGCGATGAACGGGTTCGACGTATCGACCGTCGGCACGCGCTGGAAGTTGATGTCGGTCTCGGTGAATTGCGGGCAGATGTAATTCACATAGTCCGGCATGCGGCGCAGGATGGTGTCGGTCACCGCCTCGGTGGAGTAGCCGCGATGGCTGCGATCGCGATGCAGCTTCTGGATCCATTCGAGGTTGATGACCGGCACGACGCCGATCTTGAGGTCGGCGTGCTGGGCGACGTTCACCTTGTCGGTGACCACGGCGCCATGCAGGCCCTCGTAGAACAGGAGGTCGGAATTCTCCGGCAGCGCCTCCCAGGCGGTGAAGGTGCCGGGCTTGGCGCCGTACAGCCGTGCCTCCTCCTCGTCGTGGACATAGTGCCGCGTCGTCCCGGTGCCGGTCTCGGCATAGTCGCGGAACAGCTTCTCCAGCTCCTCGAACAGATTGGTCTCGGGGCTGAAATGGCTGAAGTGCTTGTTGCCGCGCTCGGCCCGCTCCGCC
Organism: Bradyrhizobium mercantei; assembly: GCF_001982635.1. Lineage (GTDB taxonomy): Bacteria > Pseudomonadota > Alphaproteobacteria > Rhizobiales > Xanthobacteraceae > Bradyrhizobium > Bradyrhizobium mercantei. The sequence goes on from NZ_MKFI01000012.1 coordinate 147,298, forward strand.
ATCATGCTGCGCATCTCGGCGCGGTCGTAGCGGTGGAAGGCGTCGCCCTCGATATAGGCCGCGACCACGTTCTCGCGGCGGAAGATGTTCTCGAACGTCTTCTTCACCGAGGTGGTGCCGGCGCCGGACGAACCGGTGATCGAGATGATGGGATGTCTGCGAGACATGCGCTCCCCCTCAGCGGAACAGGCCGCGCCGCGCGAACAGCGGGGCATCGCTGCTCTCGAACAACGGCTCGACGGTCAGGTGGATCGCATCGACGTCGCGCACGGCGCGCGCCGATCCCATGATCAGGGGCACGCGCTGATGCGGCGTCCGTGCCGATAGTTCGAGGATGCGCGACCGGCCGCTCGACGCGGCGCCGCCCGCCCATTCCATGATCAATGCAATCGGATGCGCCTCATACAGCAGGCGCAAGCGGCCCTCGCGGTAGCCCTGGCGCGCATCCGCCGGATACAGGAACACGCCGCCGCGCATCAGGATGCGGTAGGCCTCTGCGACCAGCGATCCGATCCAGCGCATGTTGAAGTCCTGCCCGCGCTCGCCGTTCACCCCGGCGAGGCAGTCGTCGATGTAGTTGCGCACCGGGCCGCTCCAGTGCCGCCGGTTCGAGGCATTGATCGCGAATTCGGAAGCATCCAGCGGCACCCGCAGGTCGCGCGCGGTCAGGACGAACTCGCCGCTTCGCGGATCCAGCGTGAAGCAGTCGACGCACTGGTCGAGTGCCAGCACCAGCACGGTCTGCGGACCGTAGATGAAGCAGCCGGCGGCACATTGCGCCGTGCCGGGCTCGAAGAAGGTCGAGATGATGTCGTTTCCCTTCGGCCGGATCGAGAAGATCGTGCCGATCGAGATGTTGTTTTCGAGATTGGCCGATCCATCGAGCGGATCGATCGCGACGCAGAGCGGCGCATAGGGATCGAGCGTCTCGGGCAGTTCGACCTCCTCCGACAAGACCGCGGCGACCGGCGCGGTGCGCAGCGCGTCGCGCATCAGGCCGTCGGCGACGATGTCGATGGTCTTCTGGCGATCGCCGTCGGGATTGACGCCGCCGCTCTCGCCGCCGATGCCGGCGAGCGGCCCGGCGGCAATGGTGCGCGAGAGCTCGATCGCGGCCCCGGCCAGCGCTTCGATCACCGCAACGGTTGCGGCCCGCAACGGGTTGTGCTGCGCCGGCCACTCCAGATGGGCATGCAATGCAGGACGAATCTCCACCGGCCTTCTCCCATTGATCGCGTCCTCTGTTCCGAGGCGTCGAGCGGCGACCTCAGGGAGTCGCCTTGGCACTATCAACGCGCGAATTGCCGAATTAGGGAAATTTCATTATCTTAGGTGCGGGCAAAGTTTTTCTTATGGAGCGTGTCATATGGCTGGCAACTTCTCGCGGGACCTCACCATCCGCCAGCTGCGCGCACTATCCACCCTGCACGAGGCCGGCTCGATCACCTCGGCCGCCAACCGGTTGAACCTGACGCAGCCGGCGGTGACGCTGCAGCTCCGCAACCTGCAGGCGCTCGCGGGACTGCCGCTGATCCAGCGCACCGGCGACGGCATGGCGCTGACGGATGCCGGCGCACATGTGCTGACGCTGGTCGAGCGGATCGAGGCGGCGCTGAAGGATTGCGAGCAGTCGCTCGACATGATCGCGGGCCGCAGCGGCGGCCGCGTCGCGATGGGAGCGGTCTCGACCGCGAAATACTTCGTGCCGTTCGCGATCGCGGCGTTCTCGCGCCGCTTTCCCAAGATCGAGGTGACGCTGCGGATCGGCAACCGCGAGGAGATCCGCGACGCGCTGCGCGGTTACGATCTCGACATCGCGGTGATGGGCCGTCCGCCGGCCGATGTCGAGGTCGAGATGAAGCCGCTTGGCCGCCATCCGCACTTCATCATCGCCGCCCCCGATCATCGGCTGGCGCGGCGGCGGCACGTCTCCCCGCCGGAGCTCGCCAATGAAACCTTCATCACCCGCGAGCAAGGATCCGGCACGCGGATGCTGATGCAGCAATATTTCGAGCGGGTCGGGCTGGAGCCGAAGCTCGGCATGGCCATGGACAGCAACGAGACCATCAAGCAGGCGGTCATGGCCGGGCTCGGCATCGCCTTCATCTCCCAGCACACGGTGTTTCATGAGCTGGAGGACGGCCGGCTGGTGGTGCTCAAGGTGAAGGGCCTGCCGATCGTCCGGCAGTGGCATGCGATCAGGCGCACCGACAAGATCCTGCTGCCGCCCGCGCAGGCGATGCTGGACTTCCTGGGCAAGGAGGGCTGGCGCTACCTGCCGAATTCGCACTAGCAACGGCGTGCGCGACCGAAAAATCGAGCCGGTACCGTATGTTAACCATTGAAGTTCCGGCAACCGCGTGTCACATCTTGAGTACGGTCAGTGGCGGACCGTATCCCTGCGAGGGAGGATGAACTGCAAAACCAGTCCCCGCCGATGCCTGACTTCAAGGCATTATTCGAGGCGGCGCCCGGCCTCTATCTGGTCCTGACGCAGCCCGACTTCCGCATCGTGGCAGTGAGCGACGCCTATCTGCGCGCCACCAAGACCGAGCGCGCCGCAATTCTTGGCCGCGGGCTGTTCGATGTGTTTCCCGACAATCCCGACGATCCGGCCGCCGACGGCGTGCGGAACCTGCGCGCCTCGCTCGAGCGCGTGGTCCAGTTCCGCCGCCCCGACACCATGTCGGTGCAGAAATACGATATCCGCAAGCCCGAGTCGGAGGGCGGCGGATTCGAGGAAAAGTACTGGAGCCCGCGCAATACGCCGGTGTTCGGGCCGAGTGGTCAATTCATCTACATCATCCATCGGGTCGAAGACGTCACCGGCTTCATTCAGCTGAAGCAGCGCGGCGCCGAGCAGGACAAGCTGACCGACCGGCTGCGCGAGCGCACCGAGCAGATGGAAGCCGAAATCTTCATGCGCGCCCGCGAGGTCGAGGCCGCCCGCGAGCAGCTCGAAGCCGAGCAGAAGCTGCGCCAGGTGCAGAAGATGGAGGCCGTCGGACACCTCACCGGCGGCATCGCCCACGACTTCAACAACATCCTGACCGTCATCACCGGCCTGATCGACATCCTCGCCGAGGCCGTCGAGCACGATGCCGCGCTATCGTCCGTCACCAAGATGATCTCTGATGCCGCGTTTCGCGGTGCCGAGGTGACCAAGCATCTGCTGGCCTTCTCGCGGCAGCAGCCGCTGCAACCGCGCGAAGCCGACCTCAACACGCTGGTGCAGGACACCGCGCGGCTGCTGCGCCCCTCGCTCGGCGAGCAGATCGAGATCGACACCGCGCTCGAGCCCGACGCCTGGCCGGCCTTCATCGATCCGAACCACATGGCGACCGCGCTGCTCAATCTCGCCGTCAATGCCCGCGATGCGATGCCCGACGGCGGCAAGCTGATGCTGGAGACCAGCAACGTCATCCTCGACGAGGTCTATGCCGCCGCCAACCCGGATGTGCGGGCGGGGGAATATGTGATGGTCGCGGTCAGCGATACCGGCGGCGGAATCCCGGCGGCGATCCGCGACAAGGTGTTCGAGCCGTTCTTCACCACCAAGGACACCGGCAAGGGCACAGGCCTCGGGCTGAGCATGGTCTACGGCTTCATCAAGCAGTCCGACGGGCATCTCAAGATCTATTCCGAAGAAGGCCACGGCACCTCGATCAAGCTCTATCTGCCGCGCAGCATGGGCGACATGGTCGACGTCGAGCCGCCGGCTCCGGTCGACGCGCGCGGTGGCCACGAATCCATCCTGGTCGTCGAGGACGATCCGCTGGTCCGCAATTACGTCAGCGCGCAGCTCGAGCAGCTCGGCTACCGCACCATGGTCACCGCCAACGGCCCGGAAGCATTGGCCGCGGTCGACAACGGGTTCGTCTGCGACGTGCTGTTCACCGACGTCATCATGTCCGGCGGCATGAACGGCCGGCAGGTGGCCGATGCCGTGATCGCCAGGCTCCCCTCGGTGCGCGTGCTGTTCACGTCGGGCTATACCGAGGACGCGATCATCCATCACGGCCGTCTCGACCCCGATGTGACGCTGCTGCCGAAGCCCTACCGCAAGGCCGATCTCGCCCGGATGATCCGCCAGGTGCTGACCCAGCCTCCCGCGTCAGCCGTGGCTGCGAAGTAGCGCCTAAAGCACGATGGGTTGAATCGTCATCGCGCGGTCTCGCTTCACCTCTGCCCGTTGGGGAGAGGTCGGATTGCGAAGCAATCCGGGTGAGGGCTCTTGCTCTCCCGATAGACCGTGACCCCTCACCCGATTTGCTGCGCAAATCGACCTCTCCCCCAAGGGAGAGGTGAACTATCGACGCCGTTCCAGCTCAGCGTAATCTCGTCAGTTCAGGGACCGAAGCTCGAGCGGCTCTGGATTTTCCAGGCACCGTCGAGCAGGCTCAGCACGTAGAGCGAATCGTAGACCCCGATCACCGAGCCGTCCTCGCGGTAGCGCGTATAGCGGACGGCGTAGTGCGCCTTCGCCGGCGACGACTGCACGAGCTTCGTCTCATTCCATGCGCTGTGATGCCAGCCGTCCTGCTTGCGCAGCCGCTCGAACAGGTCCATCGGGTTGTTGCCGCTCTGCTGATAGACGGTGACTGCGCCGCCGGCGATCCGCAGATGCGGAAAGTGCATCAGCGCGTCCATGGCGGAGGCGTCATAGCGGTTGAGCGCCGCCATCCAGCGCGTCAGCACATCCTCGCACTTTGCCTGGTCGGCGCGCGAGATCTGCGCCTCGACCGAATAGGTCGCACCGGCTCCAGGCATCACGCGTCTCCCCTCTGCTTGCCGGCCGGCTCGGGGCGCACGGCGCAGCCGGACAGGAAGAGCGCCGCGCACGCCCTGGCGCGCGCTTCCATCTCCCTGTGCAGCGGCGCGGGCTTGTGCCCGTACATGACGTCGCGCTGCGGCTTGAAGACGAGCATACCAAGCAGCATGCCCGCAGCGGCCTCGGTATCATCGAGCACGATCCGCCCGCGCCGCTGCTGCACGTTCAGCCAGCTCGCGAGCGCGGCAATGGTCCGCTGCATCGCCTTCTCGTAGAACGTCTCGGAAATGTCGGGAAACTTGTCGCTGTCGGCCAGGATGATGCGTTGCAGGGCAATGACCTCGGCATCGAGCACGAGTTCGGCGCAGGTCAGCAGCACGCCCTCCAGGGCCGCCGCGACGTCGCGGCCGTCGCAGGCGCCGAAATTCACGATGGACACGAACCGGTCCATCCGGTCCGTCACCGTTTCCTCGAACAGCGCGAGCTTGGTCGGGACCAGCCGGTACAGCGTCTTGGTGGAGACGCCGGCGCGGCAGGCCACGTCGGCGATATTGGCCGCGGCAAACCCGCGCTCCGAGAATTCGCGCCGCGCGGCGTCATAGATCAGCGCGCGCGTCTCGTCGTCGGAGCGCAGCTGCGGCCGGCCGCGGCCGCGCCGCTCCGGCGCCGCCAGGCCTTGCTCAGTCTGATCTCTGTCATTCCGGTTCATCGGCGAGCCATGCTTTTAGATGATGACTGTCATTCTATTGACAGTCCCAATATGGGCTCTATTTTGGAAAACATCAAGTTTCCTAATTAGTCCCGTGACCGGGCGCCGAGATTGGCAAGGTTTTCCAACGGGATAGAACGGATCAGGAGCGCCGCCATGAGCCAGCATGAGACATCATTCAAGGCCGAGAGCCAGGTTCCGGCCGAGACCGCCAAGCAGCTGATCGCCACCCCGGAAGCCGCCAAGCCGCCCGCCGCCAAGGGCAAGCTGCGCCCCCTGCTGCTCGCCGGCGCAGCGCTCGCGGTCCTCGCCGGCGGCGGCTGGTACGGCTGGGATTACTGGACGGTCGGCCGCTTCCAGGTCTCGACCGACGACGCCTATGTAAAGGCCGACAACACCACGATCGCACCAAAAGTCTCCGGCTATCTCAGCGCGGTGCTGGTCGGCGACAATGAGCATGTGCGCGCCGGCCAGACCCTGGCGCGGATCGACGACCGCGATTTCAGGGTCGCGCTCGATCAATCCAAGGCCGACGTCGCCGCCGCCGAAGCTGCGAGCGCAAGCAAGCATGCGCAGCTCGACGTGCAGCAATCCGTGATCGAAGCGGCCCGCGCGACCCTCGCCGTCGACACCGCGACGCAGACCTTCGCCGAGCAGGAGAACAAGCGTTACACCGACCTCGCCGGCACCGGCTTCGGCAGCGTGCAGAACGCGCAGCAGGCGCAGTCGCGCTACGCCAGCGCGCAGGCCGCCGTCGCCCGCGATACCGCCAACCTCGCCTCCGCGCTCCGTCAGGTGGAGCTGCTCAAGGCCGACATTGCCCAGGCCGTCGCGTCCCAGGCTCGCGCGACCGCGCTCCAGCACCAGGCCGAGCTGAACCTCGGCTACACCACCATCATTGCCCCGATCGACGGCGTGGTCGGCAACCGCACCCTGCGCACCGGCCAGTTCGTTCAGGCCGGCACGCAGCTGATGTCGCTGGTGCCGGCCACCGGCGCCTACGTGATTGCGAACTACAAGGAGACGCAGCTCACCAACGTCCGCAAGGGCCAGCCGGTCGAGATCGCCGTCGACATGTTCCCGGGCCACGTGGTGCGCGGCCATGTCGACAGCCTCGCCCCCGCCAGCGGCCAGGAATTCGCGCTGCTGCCGCCCGACAACGCCACCGGCAACTTCACCAAGGTGGTGCAGCGCATCCCGGTGAAGATCGCGCTCGACGCGACGCCGGTTGAGCTCCGGCCCGGCATGTCGGTGATCCCGACGATTGCGACCACAACGCAAACCGCTGAAGCCCCGCGCTCCAGCGCCTCTCCCAAGCTCGCTGTCGCCTCCTTCAAATAGGTGATGTCATGTCCGACCTCGCGCTCTCCTCCCCGGCTGCCGCGCCCCGCGCAGCAGCCGCCGCGGTCGATCCCAACCGCGCCAGCATGGCCGTCTGGATTTCCATCGTCGCCGCGATGATCGGCGCCTTCATGGCGATCCTCAACATCCAGATTACCAACGCCTCGCTGCTCAACATCGAGGGCGGCATCGGCACCGGCGTCGACAACGGCTCCTGGATCTCGACGTCCTATCTGATCGGCGAGATCGTGGTGATCCCGCTGACCGATTATCTCAGCCGGGTGTTCTCGTTCCGCAGGATCATGATCGGCCACGCCACGCTGTTCGCGATCTTCTCGGTCGCCTGTGCCTTCGCCCACGATCTGCCCTCGATGATCGCGATGCGCGGCCTGCAGGGCTACTTCGGCGGCGTGCTGATCCCGATGGCCTTCACGCTTGTCTTCACCAAGCTGCCGAAGGTGCAGCAGCCGATCGGCCTTGCGATGTTCGCGCTCGCCGTGACCTTTGCGCCGGCGATCGGTCCGACCATCGGCGGCTACCTGACCGAGAATTACGGCTGGCAGACCATCTTCTTCGTCAACGTGGTTCCGACCGCGGTCATGGTCGTCACCCTCTCTTTCACGCTGGAAAAGCAGCCGATGCAGCTGCATCTGCTCCGCGAGGGCGACTGGCTCGGCATCGCCACGATGGCGATCGGCCTCTCGTCACTGCAGGCCGTGCTCGAGGAAGGCAACAAGGACGACTGGTTCGGCTCGCCCTTCATCGTCAAGCTCGCGGTGATCGCAGCCGTCAGCCTGACCTTGTTCGTCTGGATCGAACTCGTGGTCGAAAAGCCGCTGATCCGGCTGCGCCTCTTGACCCAGCGGAGCTTCGGCTTCGGCACGATCTCCGCGGTGTTCGTCGGCTTCGCGCTGTTCGGCTCGGTCTACCTGCTGCCGGCCTATCTCGGCCAGGTGCAGCGCTACAATGCCGAGCAGATCGGCCAGGTCTTGGCCTGGACCGGCCTGCCGCAGTTGATCCTGATCCCGCTGGTGCCGAAGCTGATGCAGCGCTTCGATGCCCGCTACATCGCCTTCGCCGGCATGATCCTGTTCGCGGCCTCATCCTTCATGAACATCCAGATGTCGCTCGACTATTCCGGCGACCAGTTCTTCGTCCCGAACATCGTCCGCGCCATCGGCCAGGCGATCATGCTGGCGCCGCTGTCGGCCGTCAGCCTCGGCAGCGTCGCGCCGCAGGATGCGCCGGCGGCCTCCGGCATCTCCAACATGATGCGCAACCTCGGCGGCGCGATCGGCACGGCGCTGCTCTCGACGATCGTCACCAAGCGCGAGCAGTTCCACTCCAACATCATCGGCCAGTCTGTCCACCTCGGCCGTGAGGAAGTGCGCACAAGGATCGCCGAGATTACCAACTACTTCCTGAGCCACGGCATCTCCGACCCTGCCACCGCGCACAACCAGGCGATCGTGGCGATCGGCAATATCGTGAAGCGCCAGGCGCTGGTGCTCGGCTTCAGCGACGCCTTCGCCGTGATCGGCATCGTGCTGGTGTTCGCCGCGATCGCGATCCTCTTGACCGGCAAGCCGAACAACACGGCCGGTGGCGGCGCCGCGCATTGATTGGTTGTTGATCGCGAATTGATCTCTCGGGCGACGGCGAAGAGCCGTCGCCCAATTCTTAGCTAGCCTCGCGCAGCTTGAAGCGCTGGATCTTCCCGGTCTGGGTCTTCGGCAGCGCCTCGACGAAGGCGATCGCGCGCGGATATTTGTACGGCGCGATCGTCGCCTTGACATGATCCTGCAACAGCTTGACCTCGACATCGTCGCTCCGCGCGCCCTGCTTCAGCACGACGAACGCCGAGACGATCTGCCCGCGCTCCTCGTCCGGTGCGCCGATCACCGCGCATTCCGCAACATCGGGATGTCCGAGCAGCGCCGCCTCGACCTCGGGACCGGCGATGTTGTAGCCCGCCGAGATGATCATGTCGTCGGCGCGCGCCACGAAAGACAACCGGCCGTTCTCGTCGCTGACGAAGGCATCGCCGGTGATGTTCCAGCCGTCGCGGACATATTTGGTCTGCCTGGAGTCGGCGAGATAGCGGCAGCCGGTCGGGCCGCGAACCGCCAGCTTGCCGACCTGCCCCGGCGGCTGTTCGTTCATGTTCTCGTCGACGATCTTCGCCTCGTAGCCGGAGACGGGCGTCCCCGTGGTCCCGCCGACCGCGCTGCCTGTGCGGTTGGTGATGAAGATGTGCAATAGCTCGGTGCTGCCGATGCCGTCGAGGATCGGCTTGCCGGTCTTCTTGGTCCAGCTCTCGAACACCGGCGCCGGCAGCGTCTCGCCGGCCGAGACCGCAAGCCGCAGCGACGACAGGTCGGCGCCCTTGTCCATCGCGGCCATCATCGCCCGATAGGCGGTCGGCGCGGTGAAGCAGATCGTCGCCTTGTAGGTCTCGATGATCCGGATCATCTCGCTCGGCGCCGCGTTCTCCAGCAGCGTCGCGGTGGCACCGAAGCGCAGCGGGAAGATCGCGAGCCCGCCGAGGCCAAACGTGAACGCGAGCGGCGGCGAGCCGACGAACACATCGTCCGGCGTCACCCCGAGCACTTCCTTGGCATAGCCGTCCGCGACGATCAGGAGATCGCGGTGGAAGTGCATGGTCGCCTTGGGTTCGCCCGTGGTGCCCGACGTGAAGCCGAGCAGCGCGACGTCGTCGCGGCCGGTCTTCACCGCGTCGAACTTGACCGGCTTGTTCAGCGCGATCCGGTCGAGCTCTGCGTCATGATTCGAGGTGCCGTCGAAATTGACCACCTGCTTGAGGAATTTGCTGGTCTTGGCGCAGGCCACCAGTTCATCGGCGATGCGGCTGTCGGTCAGCGCCAGCGCGATCTCAGCCTTGTCGACGATCTTGGCCAGTTCGCCCGCGCGCAGCATCGGCATGGTGTTGACGACGACAGCGCCTGCCTTCGTCGCCGCGAGCCAGGCCGCGACCAGCGCCGGATTGTTGCCCGAGCGGATCAGCACGCGATTGCCGGGCTTGACGCCGTAATTCTCCACCAGCGCATGCGCCAGGCGGTTCGACCAGTCGGTCAATTCCTTGTAGGTGCGCTGGCGGCCGTTGCCGATCAGCGCGATGCGATCGCCCATCCCCTGCTCGACGATACGGTCGGTCAGTTCGACCGCGGCGTTGAGATAATCGGGATATTTGAATTCGGGCCGGTCGAGCAGCAGCCGCGGCCATTGCTCTGACGGCGGCAGGTTGCGCCGCGCGAAATCGTCGACATGCCCGGATGGACCGAGCCCGGGATATTCACCTGACATTCGATTGCCCCTCGCTTTCCATCCAGAAAGGCCAAGACCAAATATCGAGAAGACCAGTATCGAGGACGCCCGCAGCGTTCCAATCGCCAATCATTTTATACTTAAAACAATTTGGCGCAAGGGTGGAGAATGGCTGTGATCCCGGGAATCTCAGATCTGGGTGAGCTGCTTCAGCCGCGCCACCATCTCCGACTCCGGGTCGGCAAGCGGCGCGATGGCGGTGAAATGATTGGCATCGGGCACAGTGCCGAAGCGCGTCGCCACGCCCGCCTGGCCCCAGACATCGACGATGGTCCGGCTCTGCCGGTGATATTCGGCACTCTCGGCGCCGCCAACCACCGCATCAAGCGTCGCGCCGGCGGGTGCTTTCCAGAGCAGCGGGCTCACCGCCCGTGCTGCGGCGCGGTCGAGGCCAAGCGCCTTGTTGATGGTGGTGCCGACCAGCGGCTCGAGCTCGAACAGGCCGGAGATCGCGTAAGCAGCCCTGACCAGATTGTTCGGCAGCGCCGCATCATAGGCCGTCCAATCCGTCGCCAGCATGCATGCGGCAAGATGCCCGCCGGCGGAGTGCCCCGACACGACCAGCGGCCGGCCGAGTTTTGCAAGCTCACGGCACGCCGCGCGCATCTCGCCGATGATGTCGCTGATCGAGACGTTGGGGCAGAGATCGTAGCTCGGCACCGCGACGCTGATGCCGTGGCCGTTCAGGCCCCGCGCGCAGTGGCTCGACGACGAGCCGTCGAGCGCCTGCCAGTAGCCGCCATGGATAAAGACCACGAGCGGCCCGTCGCTGTTACCCTCGAACAGGTCGATGACGTTGCGGCTGCCCGGACCATAGGTCAGGCGCCGCGGCGGGAGCTGCTCGCGATAGGCCGCGGAGTCCCGCGCCCAGCCGGCCATGATCGCCGGGTTCTCCGGCACCCGCGCCCGGTTGTTGTACTCGACCTCGTAATCGATCCCGCTCACGGCTTAGGCGCTCCGCGCCTTGGCGGAGCGCTGCGCCGAGCCCTTGGCCTTGGCGAGCAGCCGCATCAGCTCGCGGATGTCCTTCGGCGAGAGGTCGCCGAAGATATCGGCGATCCATTTCTCGTGCTCGGCCGCCATCTTGCGGAATTCGGCCCGGCCGAGTTTTGTGAGCCGGATGAACTGCACGCGGCGGTCGGTTTCCGAGGTGCGGCGATCCAGATGGCCTGATTCAACCAGGCGCTCGACCAGCCCGGTGACGTTGCCGTTCGACACCATCATCCGCTTCGACAGGTCCGACAGCGTCATGCCGTCGGACACCTTGTCGAGCTGGGCCATCAGGTCGAAGCGCGGCAGCGTGACGTCGAATTTCTCGCGTAGCCGGCTGCGCACCTCGCCCTCGATCAGCGTGGTGCAGGTCAACAGGCGCAGCCACAGCCTGAGCTCGGTGCCGTGATCGTCGGGCAGTTCGACGGCTTTGGTTTCGGAATCGAGGATCATGCGGCGATCGTGCCTCCGCGGCGGGTTTCGGTCGGACCGATTGCTTTGAGCTTCAAGCAATTCGTGGCGCCCGGCAAGGACAATTGCGAATCCGGGCCGATACGCCGGGGCAATTTTGCAATTTCTTTAAACTTCAAGCAATTGGCGCGGCACTTGCATGTTTCGCGACCGATAACCTGACGCAATGCCACATCGCTTGCAGCGGTCGCGCACGTCAGACTAAGCTGCGGCCAAATAAGCTGAGGCCAAGGCATCAAGCCAGTGATCGGGGGAGCGACATGAAACAATTGACCAGGCTGATGGGATTGGCGGCGCTGCTGGGTGTCGCGGCGACCCCGGCGACCGCGCAGGAGAAGATCAAGATCGGCGTGCTGGTGACGACCTCGGGACCTGCCGCGGCGCTGGGCCAGCAGGTCCGCGATGGCTTTGCGCTCGCGATCAAGGATCTCGGCGGCAAGATGGCCGGCCGCGATGTCGAGATCATCAACGCCGACGACGAGCTCAAGCCCGACGCGGCCGTGGTCAAGGTGCGCGGCCTGCTCGAGCGCGACAAGGTCGATTTCGTGGTCGGCCCGATCTTCTCCAACATCCTGCTGGCGATCCACCGCCCGGTCACCGACAGCAAGACCTTCCTGATCAGCCCGAATGCCGGCCCCTCCAGCTACGCCGGCAAGGAGTGCAACCCGTTCTTCTATGTGACGTCGTACCAGAACGACCAGGTGCACGAAATCCTCGGCAAGGTAGCGCAGGACCGCGGCTACAAGCGCGTCTACCTGCTGGTGCCGAACTATCAGGCCGGCCGCGATTCCGTCGCCGGCTTCAAGCTCGACTACAAGGGCGAGATAACAGAGGAATCCTACACGCCGCTGAACACGCTGGATTTCCAGCCCGAGCTGTCCAAGATCGCCGCGCAGAAGCCGGACGCGCTGTTCACCTTCATGCCAGGCGGCATGGGCGTGAACCTCGTCAAGCAGTACAAGCAGGCCGGCGCCACCGTGCCGGTGCTGTCCGCCTTCACCGTCGACGAATCCACTTTGCCCGCGCAGCAGGACGCAGCGGTCGGCATGTTTGGCGGGGCGAACTGGGCGCCGACTCTCGACAATCCGCAGAGCAAGAAATTCGTTGCGGCCTATGAGGCGGCCTATAACGGCGTGCCCGGCACCTACGCGATGCAGGCCTATGACGCCGCGCTCCTGATCGACAGCGCGGTCAAGGCCGTGAAGGGCGACCTTTCCAACAAGGATGCAGTCGCAGCGGCGCTGAAGAAGGCCGACTTCACCTCGCTTCGCGGTAACTTCAAGTTCAACAACAACGGCTATCCGATCCAGGATTTCTACCTCACCAAGGTCGCGAAGCGGCCGGACGGCAAATTCCAGACCGAGATCGTCGAAAAGGTGTTTTCGAATTACGGCGACCGCTACGCCAAGGACTGCGCCGCTAAGTAAAAGCATGGAGGAGTTATGACGATAAAAGACGAGATCGCCGGCATCACCCGCGCCAATGAGGGCATCCAGGGCATTTCCTGGGGCATCCTCGGCCAGACCTACGTGCCGAAGAGCCGCAGCGAACATTCGTTCTCCTGGCACGCCACCTTCCCGCCCGGAACCTTCGTGCCGCCGCATATCCATCCCGACCAGGACGAGTATCTCTACATCCTCGAGGGCAAGCTCGACTTCATGCTCGACGGATCAGACGAATCCGCAACGCCCGGCGATTTGGTGCGCCTGCCGATGGGCAAGCCGCACGGCATCTTCAACAAGTCGCAGCAGACGGCCAAGACGCTGTTCTGGGTGTCGCCGACGCGCCGGCTCTACGACCTGTTCTGGGCGATCCACAACATGAAGGAGCAGAACCCGGACGACGTGGTGCGGCTCGCCGCCGAGCACAACATCCACTTCCTGCCGCCGCCTCCGGCGTAGTCTGCGCGCAGGTCTCTCTCCGTCATCCTGAGGTGCGAGCGCAGCGAGCCTCGAAGGATGAATGGCCCCGCTGGTGGCCGTCGACCCTTCGAGACGGCCGCGTTGCGGCCTCCTCAGGGTGACGGATCGAAAGTTGCCGCCTCACCAAGCAGAGCGGCGGTCTGAGCTCCGACGCGCTCTCCTCCGGGAGTGTTCCCCTACTGCCGCGCCACCACGCGCGCGGCGAAGCCGGCCTTGGCGGCATAGCCGCGCACGATCGCCTCACGCGCCTCGTAATTGAGGATGGTGTCGACGTCGGTAAAGCCCTGCGGCGCGAGCTGCTCGACCGCGTCGATCACGCCCTCCGGGCCGCCGCGGCGGTTGGAGGCGACGATGTCGGCGGTCATCGGCAGCCGCTGCCGCTCATAGGCCGCCAGTGCCTGGCGGGGGTGCTCGGCCCTCGCCAGCATGTCGGCAAGGCAGCGCGCATCGAGGATCGCCTGCGAGGCGCCGTTCGAGCCGACCGGATACATCGGATGCGCGGCGTCGCCGAGCAGCGTGACGCGGCCACTCGACCAATAGGGCAGCGGATCGCGGTCGCAGCACGGATACTCCCAGAACTCCGGCGTCGCGTTGATCAGGCCGGTGAAGTCGACCTGCGGGATCGTGAAGCTCGTGACATAGGGCATCATCTCGTCGCGCCGGCCGAGATTGGACCAGCCCTCGCGGCGCGGCGGCGGCGAAGAGCCGTCGCCGATCCGCACCAGCACCGCCCAGTTGGTGAGGCGGCTTGCCGGGCTCGAGCCCGGCGCGATCGGATAGATCACGGCCTTGGCGTTCAGCCCACCGGCAATGATCATCGAACGTCCGGTCAGGAAGGCCGGCCAGTCGGCGGCACCGCGCCACAGCATCAGCCCGTTCCAGCACGGCCCGCCCTCACCCGGAAACAGCGTCTCGCGCACCTTGGAATGGATGCCGTCGGCGCCGATCAGGATGTCGCCGCGCGCGGTGTGCACATGGGCTCCGCTGCGATCGAAGAAATACGCCGAGACGCCGCCCTCGTCCTGCGTGAAGGAGCCGAGCCGACAGCCGGTGCGGATCGCATCCAGGCCGAGGCGGTCGATCACGGCCCGATGGATCACGCTTTGCAGCCGGCCGCGATGGATCGAGAATTGCGGCACGTCGTGGCCGGCGTCGAGCCCGCGCTTCTCGTGCCAGACCTGCTGGCCATGCCGCGTCAGATAGAACAGCTCATAGGTGCGGATCGCGACGTCGTCGAGCCTGTCGAGCAGGCCAAGCCCCGCCAGCTCGCGGATCGCATGCGGCAATGTGTTGATGCCGACGCCGAGCTCGCGGATCGTCTCGGACTGTTCGTACAGCTCGCAAGCGATGCCGCGCGAGCGCAGCATCAACGCGGTGGTGAGGCCGCCGATTCCGCCTCCGACGATAATCGCCTTCATCGTCCCTTACTCCACTCACAACAGGACGTTCTTACGCTTTCGCCTAGGGTCGCACGCCCGCTTGTCCGGCCGCAAGCGGCTTTGTCGTGCGCACTCTCGGCCAATCCCTGCTGTTTGGGCTTAGGATTAACATTGGATCAGCGGATTCCCTTCGTTCCCCGTCATCCTGAGGTGGCCGCTTCTTCAGCGGCCCTCGAAGGATGGACGGCCACCAGCCGGCCCGTACATCCTTCGAGGCTCGCTCCGCTCGCACCTCAGGATGACGGGTCTGGTAACAGTGCGGCATCAATCCGGCACCACCGCAAGCGCCTGGATTTCCACCTTGGCGCGGTCCTCGATCAGGCCGGCAACCTGGATCGCGGTCATCGCCGGAAAGTGCCGGCCGATGATGTCGCGATAGACCACTCCGATCTCCTTCAGCCGTGCGGAATATTCCTTGCGGTCGAGCAGGTACCAGGTCATCGACACGATGTGCTCGGGCCCCGCCCCGCCGGCGGCGGCGACCGCTGTGATGTTGCGCAGGGTCTGGCCGATCTGCGCCACGAGATCGTCGGTCTCGAACACGCACTGCCCATTCCAGCCGATCTGGCCGGCGATGAAGATCTGTTTGCCGCGCGCGGCCATCCCGTTGGCGTAGCCGATCGGCTTGGCCCATCCGTCCGGTTGCAGGATCTCGATCATCTCAATTGCCCTCGAACGCGGGTTTCTGCTTGGCGGCGAAGGCCTCGAAGGCGCGGCGGAAATCCCCGGTCACCATGCAGATCGCCTGCGCCTGCGCTTCGGACTCGATCATCTCGTCGACGCCCATCGCCCATTCCTGGTTGAACATCGTTTTCGTCACGCCATGCGCGAACCACGGGCCATCCGCGAGCGAGCGCGCCATGTCTTGCGCGGCCGCGGCGAGCTCGGCCGCCGGCACCAGGCGGTTGTGGAAGCCCCACGCAAAGCCTTCGTCGGCGCTCATCGCGCGACCGGTGTAGAGCAGATCGGCGGCATGGCCCTGCCCGATCACCCGCGGCAGCAATCCGCAGGCGCCCATGTCGGCGCCGGCGAGGCCGACACGGGTGAACAGGAACGCGGTCTTGGCCTGCGGCGTCGCCAGCCTGAGGTCAGACGCCAGCGCCAGCATCGCGCCGGCGCCGGCGCAGATGCCGTCGATCGCGGCAACGATGATCTGGGGGCATTTGCGCATCGCGCGCACCACCTCGCCGGTCATCCGGGTGAAGGCGAGCAGGTCCGGCATCGCCATCCGCGTCAGCGGCTCGATGATCTCGAACACGTCGCCGCCGGAGCAGAAATTGCCCTCCGCACCGGTCAGCACGATCGCCCGAACATCGGAGGCGTATTTGAGATTGGTGAAGAGGTCGCGCAGCTCCTCGTAGGACTCGAAGGTCAGCGGGTTCTTCTTGTCCGGCCGGTTCAGCGTGATGGTCGCGACGCGGCCGCTCGCATCCGTCGACCAGCGGAAATGCTTCGCGGGATAGTCCTTGAACGGACGGAGCTTTGCTTTCATCTCGGACATGATCTGTTCCTTCACCCGGTAAAGACTTCGCCGCCGGCAACCGCGACGGCTTGTCCGTTGATTGACGATGCGCCCTCTGAGGCAAGCCAGAGGATCGTGTCGGCAACCTCCTCCGGCGTCACCAGCCGCTGCATCGGATTGACCTTGGCGAGTGCAGCGCGCGCTTCCTGCTCGCTGCGCCCGGTCTTGGCCACGATGTTCGCGGCGGCATCCGCCACCAGCGGCGTATCGGTGTAGCCGGGGCAGACCGCATTCACCGTGACGCCGCGCCGCGCATATTCCAGCGCCAGCGAGCGCGTCAGGCCGACGACGCCGTGCTTGGCGGCGACATAGGCCGAGACGTACGCGTAGCCCGTGAGGCCGGCAGTCGAGGCGACATTGATCACGCGCCCGCGGCCGCGCTGCGCCATCCCGGGCAGCATGGCCTGGGTCAGCAGGAACACGCTGGAGAGGTTGCTCGCAAGCATATCCGCCCACAGCGCCGCACTCGTTTTGTCGAACGGCGCGCTGCCGGCCTTGCCGGCATTGTTGACGAGGATATCGATCGGGCCCGCCTCGCGCTCGATGTCAGCGACCCCCTTGGTCACCGCAGCCTCATCGGTCACGTCGATCGACACGACGGCGCCCACCTGCTTGCCGAGCGCCGATGCGGTCGCGTTCAACGCGTCGATCCGGCGCCCGGCGATGCTGACGCGCACGCCGGCATTCGCCAGCGCGATCGCCGTCGCAGCGCCGATGCCGGAACCCGCGCCGGTGACGAGCGCATGGGCGTTGGGCCAGAAGCGTGTCATGCCTTCACTCCCGCGGCTGCGCGTTCGAGATTGGCCTCATACTGCGACTTGCCCGACAGATATTGCTTCGGCCAGGCCACCTGCTTGACGCCGATCTTGGCGGCCTCGTGCAGCGTCCAGGCCGGATCGGCGAGATGCGGCCGGGCGATGGCGCACAGATCGGCACGGCCGGCGGCGATGATCGAGTTGGCGTGATCGGCCTCCGAGATCGCGCCGACCGCGATGGTGGCGATGCCGACCTCGTTGCGGATCTTGTCGGCGAACGGCGTCTGGTAGAGCCGGCCGTAGACCGGATGGTCGTCGGCCCAGACCTGACCCGAGGAGCAATCGATCAGGTCGGCGCCGGCCTCCTTGAACAGCTTTGCGATGGCGAGCGCGTCCTCCGGCGTGTTGCCGCCCTCGGCCCAGTCGTGACAGGACAGGCGCACCGACATCGGCTTGTCCTCCGGCCACACCGCGCGAACGGCGCGGAACACCTCCAGCGGATAACACGCGCGGTTCTCGATCGATCCGCCATACGCGTCGCTGCGGCGGTTGGTGAGCGGCGAGAGGAAGCTCGACAGCAGATAGCCGTGCGCGCAGTGCAGCTCCAGAATATCGAAGCCCGCGGCGGCGCCACGCCGGGCCGCCGCGACGAACTGGTCGCGCACCTCGTCCATCTCGGCGCGGCTCATCGGCTCCGGCACCTGGCCGTCGGGCAGATAAGGCACCGATGAGGCCGACACCAGCGGCCAGTTGTCGTCCGGCAGCGGCTCGTCCATGCCCTCCCAGGCGACGCGCGTCGAGCCCTTGCGGCCGGCATGGCCGAGCTGGATGCCGATCTTGGCTTGCGAATTGCGGTGCACGAACTCGACGATGCGCCTGTAGGCCGCCGCCTGCGCGTCATTCCACAGGCCGCAGCAACCGGGCGTGATCCGCGCTTCCGGCGAGACGCAGGTCATCTCGGTGAACAGGAGGCCGGCGCCGCCGAGCGCGCGCGAGCCGAAATGCACCAGATGGAAATCGTTCGGCACGCCCTCCTCGGCCGAATACATCGCCATCGGCGAGACGATGATCCGATTATGCAACGACAGGCCGCGGATCTGGAACGGCGTCAGCATCGGCGGCGTGACGCGGTCGTTGGTGGCGGGGGCGCCGCTGCGCTCCGCGAACCAGCGCTCATAGCCTTCGAGCCAGGCCTTGTCGCGCAGCCTCAAGTTCTCGTGGCTGATGCGCTGCGAGCGGGTCAGCAGCGAGTACATGAACTGTTCCGGCTCCAGCGTGTCGGCATAACGCGAGCCGACCACCTCGAACCATTCCATCGCGTTGCGCGCGGCGTTCTGGATCCGCGCCACGTCGACCCGGCGCAGCTCCTCGTAAGCCTTCAGCACCGCCGGGATACTGTCCCGCGTCGCGCCGTGGATCTTGAACTGGTTGGTCAGCTCGATCGCGTCTTCCAGCGCGAGCTTGGTACCCGAGCCGATCGCGAAGTGCGCGGTGTGGGCGGCATCGCCCATCAGCACGACATGGCTGTTGCCGTTGTACGCGGTCCACTTGCCGCAGATCAGCCGCGGGAACGACAGCCAGGCCGAGCCGCGCAGATGCCGCGCATTGGACACCAGATGATGGCCCTCGAGGATCTCACTGAACACGTTCTCGCAGAACGCGATGGACTCGCCTTGCTCCATCTTGTCGAGGCCGTGGGCGAGATACGCCTCCTCGGTGGTCTCGACGATGAAGGTCGCCGCGCCCTCCTCGAACTTGTAGATGTGCGCCTGGAACCAGCCGTGCTCGGTCTTGCGGAAGTCGAAGGTGAAGGCGTCGAACGGCCTGACGGTGCCGAGCCAGATATAGCGGTTCGGCCGCATCAGCATGTCGGGCTGGAAGGTTTCGGCATATTTGACGCGTACCTTCGAGTTCACGCCGTCGCACGCCACGATCAGATCGGCATCGGGAAATTCGAGGTCGGAATTGACCTCGCGCTCGAAGATCAATTCGACGCCGAGCTCCTCGGCCCGCGCCTGCAGGATGTTGAGCAGCCGCTTGCGGCCGATGCCGACGAAGCCATGCCCGGTGGTGCGCATGCGGCGGCCCTTGATCAGGACCTCGATGTCGTCCCAGTGGTTGAAGGCCTGCTCGATCGTATCAGCCGTAACCGGATCCCATTTGCGCATGTTGTCCATGGTCGCATCCGAGAACACCACGCCGAAGCCGAAGGTGTCGTAGGGCCGGTTGCGCTCGACCACGGAAATCACGTGGCTGGGATCCAGCATCTTCATCAGGATGCCGAAATAAAGCCCGGCCGGCCCGCCTCCAATGCAAACGATGCGCATGGCGTTCTCCCGTTGGCTTCGGCAGATCGGGCTGGTTCCTCCCGTAGCCGACGAGGCATATTATTTTATACTTAAAATAATTGTCAAGGGTAGACCTCACTGTCATCGCCCGGCTCGACCGGGCGATCCAGTATCCCAGAGGCGGTCGTGATTACACCGATAGGCCGCGGCGTACTGGATCGCCCGCTTTCGCGGGCGATGACAGGGTGGAATGCGGATTGTTCTGTCATTCCGGGGCGACGCGTAGCGTCGAGCCCTCAGGTGCGCACTTGCGCACCGGGGAATGACGATGGGGAAGGCCGCGGCGCCGCCGCGCGCCCTCAATGCACCGCGGCGTACAGGATCTTGTCCTGGGTCGCATCCGCCGCGTCGAACTCGGCGACGATACGGCCGGTGCGGGCGACCAGGATGCGGTCGGACACCGCGAGGATCTCCGGCAGGTAGGACGAGATCACCACCACCGCCTTGCCCTCGTCGGCGAGGCGGCGGATTTCGCCGTGGATGTGCGGGATGGTGCCGACGTCGACGCCGCGGGTCGGCTCGTCGAAGAAGATGATCGATGGCTCCTGCACCAGCGTCTTGGCCAGCACCACCTTCTGCTGGTTGCCGCCGGACAGCTCGATGATCCGCGCCTTGCGCTGCAGCGCGCTGATCTTGAGCCGGTCGACCCAGTAGTTGGCGAGCTTGCTGCGTTTGGCGCGCGACAGCAGAAAGCTCCAGCCCTTCCGCGTGGCGAGGCTGCCGATATAGACGTTGTCGTCGACCACCATGGTCTCGAAGAAGCCGTTGGCCTTGCGGTCCTCGGTGATGTAGGCGATGCCGTCATTGATCGCCTGCCGCGGCACGCGGTAGCGGATCGGTTTTCCGCGCAGCCTTATGGTGCCGCCATTGACCAGGTTGCGCTTCAGCGCGCCGTAGATGATCTTGGCGATCTCGGTGCGGCCGGAGCCGATCAGGCCGGCGATGCCGACCACCTCGCCGGCATAGACCGAGAACGACATGTTCTTGACCGCCATGCCCATGGTGACGTTCTCGACCGTCAGCACCTTCTCGCGGCGCTGATGGGTCTTGGCCTTGCCGCCATAGACCGCCTGCGCCACCTCGCGGCCGACCATGTGCTGCACCAGCGCATCGCGGGTCAGCTGCCTGGCGGGCGCCGTGATCACCAGCTTGCCGTCGCGCAGCACGGTGATGCGGTCGGCGATCTGCAGCGATTCCTCCAGCGCATGGGATATGTAGATGATCGAAACGCCGCGGGCGCGCAGGTCGCGCACCAGATGGAAGAAGTGGACGATCTCCTCCGGCGTCAGCGACGCGGTCGGCTCGTCGAAGATGATGATGCGCGCCTTGTTGTAGATCGCGCGCGCGATCTCCACCATCTGCTTCTTGGCGGTGCCGAGCAGCGCCACCGGCGTCGCCGGATCGACATGGAAGTTGAGCGACTGCAACAGTTGCTGGGCCTGGATGTTCAGGGTGCGGAAGCGCGTCAGCAGCTTCTCGTTGCCGAGCTCGATGTTCTGCGCCGCCGTCATGGTCGGCACCAGGCTGGTCTCCTGATAGACCATGCAGATGCCGGCATCGAGCGCGTCGCGCGGCTGCTCGAAATTGGCGGGCTTGCCGTCGAGCAGATAGTCGCCGGAGGTGAGATTGATCGCGCCCGCGATCGCCTTGCACAGCGTCGACTTGCCGGCGCCGTTCTCGCCGACCAGCGCATGCACCTCGCCGGGATAGAGATCGAAATCGACGCCCTCGATGGCGTGGACGCCGCCATAGATCTTGGAGCCGTTGCTGATCCGCAGCACCGGCTCGCGGGTTGCGGATTGGGTTGCGGTCGCCGCCTGCATCACGCCGTCATTCATCGCAGGTCTCCCGTGGTGCGCAGCAGCCGTCCCGCGCCGCGCGCGGCGATCACGACGCCGGAGGGCACAGCGCAAGCGGCGGTGATGCCGTGGAAGCGGCCGCCGGCGCGGCTGTGCAGGCTGTCGGTCGCATCGCCCTCGGCGTCGAGATGCACCAGCAGGCCGTAGGAGCGCGGCGGCGCCCACGGCTTCTGGATACCGAGCGCCTTGACGCTGCCGATCTGCATCGGCTCCAGGCAATCGCTGCCGCCGACCAGCGCCGGCGCCACCCAGTAATCCGGCGGCATCGTCGCCATCATCTCCTCGCGGAAATCGTCTTCCTTGAGCACGAATTCGATCAGATGGGTGCGGCGCGCGAACATCGCGAGCAACAGCCCGCCATGGCCGTCGGGATGCAGCCGCGCCGGATAGCCCGGCATGTTGGCGGCGACGCTCTCGCGCGGGCCAAGTCCGTTCGGCGTGAGCGCGAACTTGCTGAGGCGATGCGCCCAGCTTTCGGTGAGCCACAGGCTGTTGCCGTCGGGCGAGACCATCACGCCATAGGGATATGGCAGGTCGCGCAGCAGCATCTGCGGATTGTCGAGGCCGGCGCCGCAGCTGATGAGGCGGCCGTTGGCGCGCTTCTCCATCAGATCGTGCCGCCACTCGCCGGGGCGGCGACCGACGCTGCCCTCGACGGCATAGATACGGCCATCGGGCGCCGCCGTCACCGACAGCAACCCGGTGAGCGCGCTGCCGCCGACTGCATCCAGCCAGCGCGGCACGGGCTTTGCGGGATCGATCGCGGCAAGCCCCCTGCCCGCGACGCAGACCAGCAGGCGGCCGTCCGGATGCAGCGCGAGCCCGCCCGCATCATCCTCGAACTCGGCAATGACCGCGCGGGTCGAGAAATCCGCGCCGCTGAGCTTCAGCACCTGGCGGCCGGCGGAGACATAGATCGCGCCGTCGCCGGCGGCGATCACGTCGTCGACGCCGGGCAGCGGCTCACCGATCGGCACGGCAGCGTCGAGCCGGTCGTTCGGGCTCAGCGCGCCGTCGAGCGGCGGGATCGCGTTCTGGCCGCCGTCACGGTCGATGACGCTGCGGATATCGCGCAGCAGATGATCGAAGAATCCCATTATTTCGTCACCCTGCTCTTTGCGCCCCAATAGGCATCGTAGCCGGTCCAGCTGTCGTCGACGCCGTCGAGCTTGATGCGGCCGATCCGGTTGTTCTCGAGCCCGCCGAGATAGAGATAGCCCTGGTGCTCGCGCATCGAGGTCAGGGTCGAATGCGAGATGCCGGTCGGGTCCCACCACGACTCCAGCGCCTCGCCCTTCTCGTTGAACTTCAGCACGCAGCCATGGTTGAGCGCGGGCGCCAGCCATTCGTCGGTCGGCACCTGCTTGACCATGCGCAAACGGAAGCCGGGTTTGCGGCAGGAGAGATCGAACGTCGGGGTGCGGATGCCGACCAGCGCCAGCCAGTAGGTGCCGTCGGAGGCGCGGTTGATGTTGTCGGGATTGCCCGGCAGCTCGTCCATCAGCACTTCGGTCTTGCCCTTGTTCGGCCCGTCGATCCAGTGGCGGAACACCTTGCACAGCGAGGTCGACGCGATCAGGATCGACTTGCCGTCGTGGGACACGCAGATCCCGTTCGGGAAGTAGAAGTGGTTGATCACCGTGCGGGTGGTCTTGGTCGCCGGGTCGTAGCAGACCACGCGGCCGTTCGGCCGGCCCTCGAGGATGTCGAGGGTGTTGGTGGTCATCTCGTAGCGCGTGGTGCAGTCGCTGAAATAGATCTTGCCGTCCGGCGCGATGTCGAGGTCGTCGGCCATGCGCAGGCGGCTATCGTCGTTCAGCTTGTACCAGGTGCGGTTGGTCTCGTCGGTGACCTTGAAGATGCGGCCGTCGGGCGCGACGCCATAGACGCCCATGCCGGCGACGGCGACGATCAGATTCTCGTCGCGATCGAACTGCATGCCGAGCGGCCGGCCGCCGATATGGGCGAACACCTCGCGGGTTTCAAAATTCGGCCCGGAGAAGCGGATGACGTTGCCGTCGCGGGTCGAGCCGTAGAGCCGGCCCTGGCGGTCGAGGATGACGTCCTCGGGACCCTCGACCTGATCGACGCCGATCGCCTGCGCGTTGATCAGCCGGTCGTTCTGCGCGTAGGGCGAGGTCGTGCCGGGCTGCACCGCGGGCGCCGAGGCGAGCGGCACGAAGGCCGGATTGACATAGATCTTCTGGATCGCCTTGCCGCGGTTCTTCGACCATTTGACGTCGATGCCGACGGCGGCGAGCAGGATCATGCCCGTCACCGCCGAGGTGACGTAGCCCGGGATGCCCATGCGCACGAGGCCGTTGATCAGGAGGAAGATGATCAGCGCGCCGATCATCGCCCGCCACACCGTGCCCTTGCCGCCGGCGAGCGACACGCCGCCGAGCACCACGGCGGTCAGCGCCTGGAATTCCCAGCCCACGCCGGTGGTGGAATCCGTCGAGGCCTGGCGCGCCGCGTAGAAGATGCCGCTCGCCGCGCACAGCGTGCCCGACAGCACATAGGTCATGAACAGCATCAAGCGGACGCGGATGCCGGCGTGACGCGCCGCCTTGCGGCTGGCGCCGATCGCGGTGAGATGCCAGCCATAGCGCGAGCGAGACAGGAAGACGTGGCAGATCAGGAGCACCACGAACAGCGTCGCCGCATTGACGGGAATGCCGAGCACGCTGCCGCCGCCGATGAAATCCCAGGCGTCGCTCTCGACCGAATTGGTCGCGAACACCTGGGCGTAGCTGGTGTTCAGCAGGTTGACCGAGGCGCGCAGGATGATCAGCGTCACCAGCGTGGTCAGGAACGGCCGCGTCTTCAGGAAGCCGATCAGGAAGCCATTGATGCTGCCGAGCAGCGCGCCGACCAGAAGCGTCGCCGGCACCGCGAGGCCGACCGGCCATTCGCGCACCAAGAGGAAATACAGCGCCGCGAAATTGCACAGCGCGAAGATCGCGCCGACCGAAAGGTCGATGCCGCCCGTGACGAGACAGAAGCCCATCGCCAGCGCGACGAAGCCGAATTCGGCGAACAGCCGCAGCAGCGACACCGAGTTCTGCACCGAGGCATAGTCGGGAATGGTGAGCGCGAAATAGGCCCACAGTCCGATCATCACGGTGAAGGGGACGACCGGCTCGAACCACTGTTTCAGCAACAGTTCCGACAGCAGGAGCCGGGGTGAGAACCGCCGCACCGACGCGGAAAAGGAATCAACTGCCATCGACATCGCCAAAGCACTCCCTCGATCCGGTTCACGTGTCCGGATTCTGATCCTTGTCACAGCCGGCGCGGGAATGCCCCCCGCGCCGGCTGCCTCGCGCCTTGTTAGTTTTTCTTGGGTAGCGCGAAACAGTTGGCGCCGGAGGCGTTCGACTTATCGAGCCAGATCGGCCGCGTGTAATAGGACAGGTTCTTCGTGCCGGGCTTGTCGTTGGACATCAGCAGCGTCTCGGCCGCGAACATCAGATCGTGGCCCTGCTCGGTGGCCTTGTAGCTCAGGAATTTGTCGAAATTGCCCGAGTTGACCTGGTCGCAATCAAGCTGCGAACCCTCGCCCGAGGCGAACACCTTGACATCGTCGATCTTGCCGGCATTGCGGATCGCCTGCGCGGCACCCGACTCCATGATGCCCCAGAAACCGATCGAAGCGCAGAGGTCGGGATGCTGCTGGATCACGGTGGCGGTGATGTTGAGCGCGGTGTTGGCGTCCCAGTTCGCCGCCTGGTTCGACACCACCTTGATGTTGGGGTCCTTGTTCAGGACGTCCATGATGGCGCCGACCTGGTCGACGCTGGCGGCTGCGGTCAGTTCGCCCTGCACGATCTGCACCTTGCCCGACTTGCCGGAACCGGTGCCGCAGGCCTTGACGGTCTCGTTGGCGAGCATCCTGCCGATCTCGCGCCAGTCGACGCCGACGAACGCGCCGGACTTGTAGTTCGAGGCCATGTTGACCTGGATCACATGCGTGCCCTGGGCTTCGGCGCGCTTGAGGTCCTTCATCAGCAGCGTCACGCTCGGATTCTGCACGATCAGCACATCAGGCTTCTGGTCGACCAGCGCGGTCAGCGCCTGCTGCATCGCGGACGGATTGTTGTTGGGATCGCGCACGATGTACTTCATGCCGCGCCACTCGGCCTCTTCCTGCACCACGCGGCCCCATTCGTCGGACAGCGGCACGCCGAGCGCGATCGGCAGATAGGCGATGGTCTTGCCTTGCAGCGCCTTGTCGTAGGCGCCACGCAATTCGCGCCCGGCCTTGGTGCCTTCATCCTGCGCGGATGCCGCGAACGGCACCGCTGCGAGCGCCACCCCGGCAAGCAACATCGTCCAGAACTTGGTCGTCTTCATCGTCTCCTCCACACAAAATTCTTTTGATTGATTTGGAATTGTTCTGATTGATTGGCGCGA
Organism: Bradyrhizobium mercantei; assembly: GCF_001982635.1. Taxonomy (GTDB): domain Bacteria; phylum Pseudomonadota; class Alphaproteobacteria; order Rhizobiales; family Xanthobacteraceae; genus Bradyrhizobium; species Bradyrhizobium mercantei. The sequence goes on from NZ_MKFI01000012.1 coordinate 173,186, forward strand.
AGGGCCCATCGCCCTGTTTCAGTCCCCTTGCCGCGCGGTCTCCTCGTCGCGGGGATGCAGCCAGTTGTCGAGCACGATCGCCGCCAGCAGCACCACGCCCTTGATGATGTTCTGCACCTCGCTGTTGACGTCCATGATGGTGAAGGCGTTGAGCAGCGTGCCGATCAGGATGCAGCCGACCACGACGCTGAACACGCTGCCGCGGCCGCCGATCAGGCTGATGCCGCCGATCACGACGACCAGCACGACGTCGAAGATCATGGTCCCTTGCGTGATCGCCATCTGCATGCTGCCCGTGGTGCCGACCCAGACCAGGCCTGCAATCCAGGCGAGCAGCGCAACCAGCACGTGCTCCAGCACGATCAGCGGCCGCAGCGGGATGCCGGTCAGCCGCGCGGCCTCCGGATTGTCGCCCTGCGCATAGATGAAACGGCCGATCGAGGTGCGCGACAGGAACAAGTGCATTGCGATCGCTGCGACCGCGAACACCAGGATTGGAACCGGGACGCCGAACAGCCGTCCGGCGCCGAGATACATCAGGCCCGGCGCGTCCTTCGGCGCGTAGACCACCCAGGCAGGAGCGATCCAGAACGCCAGGCCATAGATCACGAAGCCGGCGGCCAGCGTCACGAACAGCGCCGGCGCCTCGACGAAGGCCACCATCACGCCGTTGACGACGCCGATCAGCACCGCAATTGCCAGCGCCAGCAGCACTGCCGTGAAAACAGGCATGCCGTTCTGCATGTAGATCAGCGCGATCGCCCAGGAACCCGCCATGATCGCGACCTCCGAGAGGTCGATGCCGCGGCTGATCACGATCAGCCCCATGCCGAGGCCGAGCACGCCGAGGATGGAAATACTGCGCAACAGATTGAGGAGATTGGAGACGGTGGCAAAGCCGTTCAACGTCAGGCCGAACACGACCAGAAGCGCGATCGTGATCAGGAGCACGATCTGCTCCTGGCTCGGCTTTGCGAACATCGAGCCCGAGCGAGATGATGCCGCAGGGACAGCAACGCCGCGCGATGGCGATTGCACGCTCATCGTTTCCTCCAGGTATTATTTTGCTTGAGACTTTAAGAGTGCCAACTCATATTCGTCAAATGCATTCGACGGATACGGATTGATTATTTCCATGCATGTACGCGACATCGATCTGAACCTGTTCGTGGTGTTCGACGCGGTTTACACCGAGGGCGGCGTCAGCCGTGCCTGCTTCCGCCTCAACCTGACGCAGCCCGCGGTGAGCCATGCGTTGAGCCGGCTGCGCGCGATGTTCAACGATCCGCTGTTTGTGCGGCGCCATCATGTGATGACGCCGACGCCGCTGGCACGCCAGATCATCACCACCGTGCGCCAGGCGCTCAACGGCCTGGAGACGACGCTCACCCACACCAACCGGTTCGATCCGGCCAGGACGCCGAAGCGGTTCGTGATCGGGCTGCGCAACAATCTCGAGGCGCCGATGCTGAGCGCGCTGATCAACCGGATCAGCAGCGTCGCGCCGCTGGTCGAGATTGCTACCGTGCGCAGCGAGCGCAACAATCTGGAGCGCGAGCTTGCCGCCGGCACGCTCGACGTCGCGATCGATACGCTGTTGCCGCTCTCGACCGAGGTGCGCCGCGAGCAGATCCTGACCGAGCACATCGCGGTGTTCGCCCGCCGCGGCCATCCCGAGCTCCGCGCGCGGCTCGACAAGAAGGCTTACATGCGCATGGAGCATGTCTGCGTCACGTCGCGGCGCAGCGGCATGTCGTTTGAGGATTTCCAGCTGCAGCGTCTCGGCCTGACCCGCACCGTCCGCCTGACCTGCCAGAATTTCGCGACCGCCTGCCACGTCGTGAGCCGCAGCAACATGCTGCTGACGGCATCCGAAAGCGCCGCTTCGGTGCTGGAGGACCCCGGGTTGTTGCAGTGCTTCCCCTGCCCGTTCCCGATCAGCCCGCACGTCAATTATCTCTACTGGCACGCCACCGCCGAGGGCGACACCACCAATCAATGGCTGCGCGAGCAACTCCGCGCCGCCGCCGCGCTGCTGGCCGGCAGCCGCTTCAGCAAGAAGAGCCGGCGTACGGCCAAGACGGGCCCGAAGGTGGGAATCCCGGTGCCGACGAATCTAGCCGCTGAATAACAGTGACATGCATCGACTCTGCTCCGAAGCAAGCAGCGGACCCCACTTCACCTCGCCCCGCCTGCGGGGAGAGGTCGGAACGCATCGTTAGATGCGTTCCGGGTGAGGGGGAGCCTCCGCGAACACAGCTGCCGCCGAATACGCGGAGACAGCCCCTCACCCCAACCCTCTCCCCGTAAGAACGGGGAGAGGGGGAGAGAGCGGCACCGTCGCGGTTACTTGTGCTTTAGAGCCCGCTCAGCCCACTATCCACCGCCAGCGTCTGCGCGGTGACATAGACGCTCTCGTCCGACATGAAGAACAGCACGGCGTAGGCGATCTCCCACGCGGTCGCCTGGCGGCCGAACGGAACGTGGCCCTTGCCGCGCGACGGCCGGCCCGCCCCGGCCTCGCGGCCGTTCGGCGTGTCGACGAGGCCAGGATAGACCAGGTTGGCACGGATGCCGCGCCGCGCGCCGGTGTGCGCGATGTTGCGCATCAGGCCGCCGAGCGCGGCCTTGGAAGAGTCATACACCGCCATCTGCGATCCTGCCTTCAGCGCTGCGATCGAGGAGATGAAGACGATTGAACCGCCGTCTGCGAATTTCGGCAGAGCGGCGCGGCAACACAGCATCGGACCGCGGACATTGACGTCGTAGATCCTGTTCCATTCCTCGGCGCTGACATTGTCGAGCCCGGTCTTGCCGAAGGTGCCGATGTTCAGCACCATGCCGTCGAGCCCGCCCATCGCGTGGTGCGCCTCGTCGATCATCCTGATGACGTCGGCCTCCTGGGTGACGTCGGCGGCGATCGCAAAACCGCGACCGCCGTCAGCCGTGATGCGCGCGACCGTGTCCTCGGCGGAGGCACGATTGAGGTCGGCGACCGCGACTTGCGCGCCCTCGCGGGCGAACAGCAGGCTCATGGCGCGGCCGTTGCCGATCGGATCGGTCGCGGCGTCGAACACGCGCTGGCCGCCGCCGACCACCAGGATGCGGCGGCCGTCGAGGCGTCCCCTGCCCGGCGCGGTGCCTGACGATTCCGCGCTCAGCGGACGGACGTAGCGCTCCGGTTTGCCATCTTGCGAAGTCTCCGACATCGCATCACCCCCGCGTCTTGCCGGCGTCGAACACGGCCATGCCGGCGGCCGGATCGAGATCGGTCTCGGTCGCCTCGGTCACCCGCGCCATCATCATGTAGAAGCCGAGCGTGACGATCGCCTCGACGATCTCCTGATCGCTGAAATGCTTGCGTACACCCGCGAACACGGCGTCGCCGACGCGCACATTCTCGACCACCTCGCGGCCGAAGGTCAGCAGCGCGCGCTCGGCCGCATTCAGTGCCGCATCCTCGTAATTGCCGCGCTCGACCGCGTCGATCTGCGCCTGCTTGACGCCGACGCCGAGCGCGATCGGCACATGCTGGCGCCATTCATAGGCGCCGCCCTCGAGCTGCGCGGCCTGCAGGATCAGCAGTTCGCGGTTGACCGCGGAGAGCTTCTGCTTGTGCAGGATCGAATTGCCGAGCCGCATCGCCGGGATCATGTTGGCCTCGGCGTGCGCCATCATGCGGAAGATGTTGAGCTTGACCGGCATGCGGTCGAACGAGGCGCGGATGTCTCCGCCGGTCGTGTCCGGATCAATCAGGGGCAGTCTTGCCACGCGTCTCTCCCGTTGTTCTTGCTATCCGGCGCGCCGGTGTTCATCACGTAAAGCACAGCGCCGACCGAGATCAAGCCGACCGTCCGGCCTTGTCCGAATTGCGGGGTTCAGCCATGCGGTTCCGCGCTTGAATCCGCATCCACGGGCGGGCATAAGAACCGCCATCTCCCTTAAAAAATGACCATAGCCCAAGGATTTATGATGCCCGCCTATCGCTCCCGCACCACCACCCACGGCCGCAACATGGCGGGTGCACGCGGCCTCTGGCGCGCCACCGGCATGAAGAACGAGGATTTCGGCAAGCCGATCATCGCGGTGGTCAATTCCTTCACCCAATTCGTGCCCGGCCACGTCCATTTGCAGAATCTCGGCCAGCTGGTCGCGCGCGAGATCGAGAAGGCCGGCGGCGTCGCCAAGGAATTCAACACGATTGCGGTCGACGACGGCATCGCCATGGGCCATGACGGCATGCTCTACAGCCTGCCCTCGCGCGAGCTGATCGCCGACAGCGTCGAGTACATGGTCAACGCGCATTGCGCCGACGCGATGGTCTGCATCTCCAACTGCGACAAGATCACGCCCGGCATGCTGATGGCGACGCTGCGCCTCAACATCCCGACCGTGTTCGTCTCGGGCGGCCCGATGGAATCGGGCAAGATCCTGCTCAAGGGCAAGAAGCGCGCGGTCGACCTGATCGACGCGATGGTCGCGGCCGCCGACTCCAACGTGTCGGACGAAGACGTCGAGGTGATCGAGCGCTCGGCCTGTCCGACCTGCGGCTCCTGCTCCGGCATGTTCACCGCGAATTCGATGAACTGCCTGACCGAGGCGCTCGGCCTGGCGCTGCCCGGCAACGGCTCGGTGCTGGCGACCCATGCCGACCGCAAGAGCCTGTTCGTCGAGGCCGGCCACCTGATCGTCGATCTCGCCCGCCGCTATTACGAGCAGGACGACGCCAAGGTGCTGCCGCGCAACATCGCGAACTTCAAGTCGTTCGAGAACGCGATGACGCTCGACATCGCGATGGGCGGCTCGACCAACACCGTGCTGCATCTGCTCGCCGCCGCGCGCGAGGGCGAGGTGCCGTTCACGATGGCCGACATCGACCGTCTGTCGCGCAAGGTGCCGGTGCTCTGCAAGGTCGCGCCCTCGGTGCAGGACGTCCACATGGAGGACGTGCATCACGCCGGCGGCATCATGGCGATCCTCGGCGAACTCGACCGCGCCAGGCTGCTCACGACCGACGGCCCGACCGTGCACGCCGCGACGCTCGACGACGCGTTGAACCGCTGGGACGTGGTGCGGACCACGAGCGACAAGGTGCGCAACTTCTATCGCGCAGCTCCCGGCGGCGTGCCGACCCAGGAAGCCTTCAGCCAGGACCGCCGCTTCGACGAGGTCGACGTCGACCGCGAAGGCGGCGTCATCCGCGACGCCGCGCACGCCTATTCCAGGGACGGCGGCCTCGCCGTGCTGTTCGGCAATCTCGCCGAAGACGGCTGCATCGTGAAGACCGCCGGCGTCGATCAGAGCATCCTGAAGTTCTCCGGGCCGGCCCGCATCTTCGAGAGCCAGGACGCCTCGGTCGACGCCATCCTCACCAACAAGGTGAAGGCCGGCGATGTCGTGCTGATCCGCTATGAAGGTCCGCGCGGCGGCCCGGGCATGCAGGAGATGCTCTACCCGACCAGCTATCTGAAGTCGAAGGGGCTCGGAAAGGCCTGTGCGCTGATCACCGACGGCCGCTTCTCCGGCGGATCGTCGGGCCTGTCGATCGGCCACGTCTCGCCGGAAGCCGCCGAAGGCGGCCTGATCGGCCTGGTCGAGGAAGGCGACATCATCGAGTTCGACATCCCGAACCGCAAGGTCAACCTCAAGGTCGATGACGCCGAGCTCAAGCGCCGTCGCGCAGCGATGGAAGCCAAGGGCAATGCGGCATGGAAGCCGGCGGCGCCGCGCAAGCGCGCCGTCTCGACCGCGCTGAAGGCCTATGCGGCATTCGCCAGCAGCGCCGCGAAGGGTGCGGTGCGCATCCTGCCGGAGTGATACGCTCGACGTTATCCGGGGCGCCGTAGCTTTCCCTTACCTCTCCCCAGCGGGGAGAGGTCGATTTGCGCAGCAAATCGGGTGAGGGGCCGCAGCTCATCGGAGAGATCGTAACCCCTCACCCGGCGCTACGCGCCGACCTCTCCCAAGGGAGAGGTGATTTTCGATGCCAATCGAGTGTGCTCGCGCGCGAACGCGTCAGCTCACGTGCAAGTCAGCCGCCTCGATCCGGATGCGGTCGGCATGCAGTGACCAGTCGCACAGGGATTGTTCCTGACAGAATTTGACCTTGGCCATCTCGGTCGCCTGGCCTTCGCTCAAAGCGTCGATCTCGAGCGCACCCTGGCAGACCTCGCGCTGGCGGCCATTGCCGCCGAGCACGTCCTTCATGAAATGAACGACGAAGCGTGACATGGAACCCTCCCCGCTGGACCGGAAGAGCCGGGAGTACCGCTTTAGCACTAATGCGAAATGGGGGTGAGTTAATTCGGCGCCCGCGGCTGCGGCGCTTCGTCAGCAGTGGAAAACTAGGCGCCGGCCTGCGGCAGGCTGGCGGCAGCGATCGCGACGATCTGCGCAAGACGGCGGCCGATCTTCGCGGGCGCGTTGCGGAGCAATGACTGGACCTGTCGCATGACACATCTTCCTTCCGGGCCCGGAATGGCCAGGCACACGGGGAAGATGGCGATATCGGGCTAAGCCGTCGATATCTCAGGGAAAATAACAACGGGCACGTTGCGGGGCGGTTGTTTGACAGTGGATTTGTTGTCTCGATTGACGCCTCAACGACGGAGATTTTCTCCGGCGTTTTTGGGACCGCGGCCTCATGCTTCGCGCCTTGCTGGCGAGGGACGCACAAACGGTAGGGTTCCCTCCCCCCTTGCGGGGGAGGGTTAGGGAGAGGGGTACCACACGGCGCACGCTCTCCACTTTGCGTTCGAAGCGCCGCGGGCTCCGAATTGCGACGGTCGTGCCGTCGTCAATCGTCTCGCCCGGGGCCACCCCTCTCCCCACCCTCTCCCGCAAGGAGAGAGGGAGCCTGGCCAGCGTGCTCACCTGACACAGCGGCTGAATTTCGACTTCAACTCCCCCGGCATAAACCCGAACATCTTCTCGAGCCGCTTCGCATACATCGGCCACACCTCGGGATCGATAAGGCAACGCAGGACGTCGAAGCAATTTCGGAATATTGGAAATGTATCCCCGAGTTGCCCGACGCGTCAAGTTGCCTGACCGAACGCCGGCGACCGCCGGCTCCTTTGCATGGGGTTGTTTTTCGATTTTTTGGCTGCGTGCCGCTGAGGCCCGCCTCCCTAGTGAGGGACGCACCAACGGCAGGGTTCCCTCCCCCCTTGCGGGGGAGGGTTAGGGAGAGGGGGGCCGCACGGCGCACTCTCTCTATGGGCTCCGACGACGCGCGATCGGGATTGCGACAGCGGTGCATTCATCGACGCTCTCGCCCGGGGCTACCCCTCTCCCCACCCTCTCCCGCTGTTCAGACCGGGGAGATGGTGGACGGGTGTTCGGAGACATCGTGGACACTTTCGACAGCAAAATATGGAGGCTGTCGGATGCCGTTCCGCGAGGTGTCCCGGATGGACGAGCGATTGGAGTTTGTGATGCTGGCTTCGGTCGAAGGAGCCAACGTTCGGCAGCTGTGCCGCCGGTTCGGCGTCAGTCCGACGACCGGCTACAAGTGGCTGGAGCGTTGGCAGCTTGACGGGATGGTTGGACTGCAGGAGCGATCGCGTCGGCCGCAGAACTCACCTGCGCGCAGCACCGCGG
>NZ_MKFI01000013.1 GCF_001982635.1 Bradyrhizobium mercantei
AAGGCCCGGATCGGACAGCCCATACCATTGCTGCAGCAACAGCGCCTTAAACAGCGCCAGCGACGGGTAAGCTGGCGCTCCCATCGCCCCGCTGCGCAAGCCGCTCAGCAGCACTTCGATCGCGCCCCAGTCGACCAGTTCCGACACCCGCTGCAATGGCGCATTGGCTCGAGCCGCGTCACTCACCAGCCCGTCCGTAAAGCTCAGCTGACCAATCTGGCGCTCCGCCATCCATCCCTCCGGCGAATCCTTCACCTAAGAGAATCATCCCCACTGACTTCTGCAAAGCCCTCGCGAAAGCGGGGGATCCAGTACGCCGCGGCCTCTCGATCATCCTCCGGCGTCTCTGGAATACTGGGTCCCCCGCTTTCGCGGGGGACGACAGGTTACATGAACCTCACTTGTCCACGAACTCATCCCGCCGATAGCCCTGCGCGTACAGCAGCGCGGTGAGATCGCCGTGGTCGATCCGGACCGCGGCGGCGGCCGCGACCGCCGGCTTGGCGTGATAGGCAACCCCGAGGCCCGCGGCCTGGATCATGCCGAGATCGTTGGCGCCGTCGCCCACCACCAGCGTGTCGATATCGTCGAGGTCGAAGGATTCGGTGAGCTCGATCAGGGTGGCGAGCTTGGTGGCGCGGCCGAGGATCGGCTCGATCACTTCGCCGGTCAGCTTGCCGTTCTCGACCTGCAACTGGTTGGCGCGGTTCTCCTGGAAGCCGACCTTCTCCGCGACCACCCTGGTGAACAGAGTGAAGCCGCCCGAGATCAGGCAGGTATAGGCGCCGTGCGCGCGCATGGTCATGACCAGCTCGCGGCCGCCCGGCGTCAGCGTGATGCGCTTGTCGAGCACCTCGTCGACCACGCTGACCGGGAGCCCCTTGAGCAGCGCCACGCGCTCGCGCAGCGCCGACTCGAACTCGATCTCGCCGCGCATCGCGCGCTCGGTGATGGCCGCAACATGGGCCTTCAGCCCGGCGAAGTCGGCGAGCTCGTCGATGCACTCCTGGCCGATCATGGTCGAATCCATGTCGGCCAGAAAAAGCTTCTTGCGCCTGATGATCCGAGGCTGCACGACAATGTCGATCGGCAGGTCGCCGCGGGCCTGGCGCAGGCGCTCTTCGAACGCCTTGATGTCGTCCCTGCTGGCGTCCTGATGTTCAAAGGGAATGTCGACGGCGACCTCGTTGAACAGCCACTGCGCCGGGCCGGGTGAGGGCAGCACGGCCCGCGCACCGTCGACGATGGTGGAGTCGAGCGCGGGGCTTGCGGGATTGCAGATCAGCGTGGCAACGAGGGACATGCAGGCGCATTCGGAATTGTTGGACAAGGCAGTGCTTATCGCAGGGCCGACCGCCAGCGGCAAGTCGGCCCTGGCGCTCGAGCTCGCGCAGCGCACCGGCGGGGTCGTGATCAATACCGATTCCATGCAGGTCTATCGCGATCTCCGGATCATCACCGCGCGGCCGACCGCCGCCGAGGAGGCACTGGTTCCGCACCGGCTCTACGGCCATGTCGACGCCGGTGTGAATTTCTCGGCCGGCGCCTGGGTGGCTGACGCGACGACAGTGCTCGGCGAGGCGCGCGCGCAGCGCCGGCTGCCGATCTTCATCGGCGGCTCGGGCCTGTATTTCAAGGCGCTGACGCGCGGCCTGTCGGCGGTGCCGCCGGTCCCGGCGGCAGTGCGCGACGGCGTGCGCGCGAGGCTGGAGCAGCACGGCGTCGAGGCACTGCATGCCGAGCTCGCAACGCGCGATCCGGTGTCGGCCGAACGGCTGAAGCCGCGCGACCGCACCCGCATCGCGCGTGCGCTCGAGGTCGTCGAGGCCACCGGCCGTCCGCTGCCGGACTGGCATCGCGAGGGCCTGCCGCCGCTGCTGCCGCCGGGCCAATTCCACGCGCTGTTTCTCGCGCCTGACCGGGAGCAACTCTATGCACGGATCGACGCCCGGTTCGGTGCGATGCTCGATGCCGGTGCGCTCGACGAGATCGGGCAGCTTGCGGCGCGCGGGCTCGATCCGTTGCTGCCGGCCATGAAGGCCCATGGCGTGCCGGCGCTGATCCGGCACCTGAAAGGGGAGATCAGCCGGGAGGAGGCCGCCGAGATCGGCCGGGCCGACACCCGCCATTACGCCAAGCGCCAGTTCACCTGGTTTCGCCATCAGCTGCCGGAATTCGAGTGGGTCGAGCCCGGGGCAGCGAAGGCGTGGCTGCGGGAGCGGATCCGGTAGCCCGGATGGCTTAAGTGGCGGCGTACGCCCGTCTGCCATGCGCGTTTCATCACGCAAAAGCACTCGCCGAACGGGCGGAACCCCGGTAGAGTACGGAAATCGCGAAAGTGCTTGCCTTGCCTTGACATTCAGGCTTTGGCCGCTATGTTCGCGCAACCTTTGGGAAGACTGGGTCGTCTCGTGCGCAACATTATTGCCAAACTCCTTATCGCCGTCGTACCCAGGCACACCGCCGGGGATGGCTAGCGGCCATCCAAATTCGGGCGGTGTGCATGGGGCCTCTGGGGCCCCTTTTTATTGCCCGAAGCCGAACTGACGAGAACTGACAAAAGCCGCGCAAAAACAAGCGCATCCGGAGCGAACCATGACCGACAAGAGCCACGATCCCAATCAGATGACCGGCGCCGCGATGATCGTGCGCGCGTTCATCGATCACGGCGTGCAGCATGTCTTCGGCTATCCCGGCGGTGCGGTGCTTCCGATCTACGACGAGATTTTCCAGCAGAGCGAAGTCGAACACATCCTGGTCCGCCATGAGCAGGGCGCCGGCCATGCCGCCGAAGGCTATGCCCGCTCGACCGGCAAGCCCGGCGTGGTGTTGGTGACCTCGGGGCCGGGCGCCACCAACATGGTGACGCCGCTGACCGACGCGCTGATGGATTCGATCCCGCTGGTCTGCATCACCGGCCAGGTGCCGACCCACCTGATCGGCAACGACGCCTTCCAGGAATGCGACACGGTCGGCATTACGCGGCCCGCCACCAAGCACAATTGGCTGGTGCGCGACGTCAACGACCTCGCCAGGGTGCTGCACGAGGCCTTCTACGTCGCCACCACCGGCCGGCCCGGCCCGGTCGTGGTCGACGTGCCGAAGGACGTGCAGTTCGCCACCGGCACCTATCATCCGCCGCGCAAGTCGGACGTGCACATCTCCTACACGCCGCGCGTGAAGGGCGATGAGAACCAGATCCGCAAAGCGGTGGCGATGCTCGCCAACGCAAAACGTCCCGTCATCTATACGGGCGGCGGCGTGATCAATTCCGGCCCCGAGGCCTCGCAACTGCTGCGCCAGCTGGTGGAGGCGACCGGCTTCCCGATCACCTCGACCCTGATGGGGCTGGGCGCCTATCCCGCGTCTGGACCGAACTGGCTCGGCATGCTGGGCATGCACGGCACCTACGAGGCCAACATGACGATGCATGATTGCGACGTCATGCTGTGCGTCGGCGCGCGCTTCGACGACCGCATCACCGGCCGCACCGACGCGTTCTCGCCGGGTTCGAAGAAGATCCACATCGACATCGACCCGTCCTCGATCAACAAGAACATCCGCGTCGACGTGCCGATCATCGGCGACGCCGGCAATGTGCTCGGCGACCTGCTGCACGTGTTCAAGGCGGAGGCCAGGAAGCCGGACATCAAGGCCTGGTGGCAGCAGATCGCGCAATGGCGCGCGCGCAACTCGCTGTCCTACCGCAAGAACAACGATATCATCCTGCCGCAATACGCGATCCAGCGCCTGTTCGAGCTGACCCGCGGCAAGGACACCTACATCACGACCGAAGTCGGTCAGCACCAGATGTGGGCCGCGCAGTTCTACGGCTTCGAGGAGCCGCACCGCTGGATGACCTCGGGCGGTCTCGGCACCATGGGCTACGGCCTGCCGGCCGCGGTCGGCGTGCAGGTCGCGCATCCGGATAGCCTGGTGATCGACATCGCCGGCGATGCCTCGGTGCAGATGACGATCCAGGAGATGTCGACGGCGGTTCAGTTCGAGCTGCCGATCAAGATCTTCATCCTGAACAACCAGTACATGGGCATGGTGCGGCAGTGGCAGCAGCTGTTGCACGGCAACCGCCTGTCGCATTCCTACTCCGAGGCGCTGCCTGACTTCGTCAAGCTCGCCGACGCCTATGGCTGCGTCGGCCTGCAGGCGACCAAGCCGTCCGATCTCGACGGCGCGATCAAGGAGATGATCGCGATCAAGCGCCCGGTGCTGTTCGATTGCCGCGTCGCGGCGCTGGAGAACTGCTTCCCGATGATTCCGTCGGGCAAGGCGCATAACGAGATGCTGCTGCCGGAAGAAGCGACCGATGAGGCCACCGCGAAGGCCTTCTCCGGTGGCAAGGCACTGGTGTGAGGTGAGGGCGGATCATGTTTGATCTCGACGAGCTCGAGCGCGCGCACAAGATCGTCGGCACCGCGGTGCCGGCGACGCCGGCGCATGCCTGGCCGCTGCTCGCCGAGCGGCTCGGCACCGAGGTCGTGGTCAAGCATGAGAACCACACGCCGACCGGCGCCTTCAAGGTGCGCGGCGGCCTGGTCTATCTCGAGCGGCTGAAGCGCGAGCGGCCCGAGGTGCCCGGCATCATCTCGGCGACGCGCGGCAATCACGGCCAGAGTCTGGCGTTTGCCGCGAGCCGCCACGGCGTGCCGGCGACCATCTACGTGCCGCGCGGCAACTCGGTCGAGAAGAACCGCGCCATGCACGCATTCGGCGCCGAGCTCGTCGAGCATGGCGACGACTTTCAGGCCGCGCGCGAGGAGGCCGAGCGCCGTGCCCAGTTCGCCGGCCTGCACATGGTGCCGTCGTTCCACCCGGATCTCGTGCTGGGCGTTGCGACCTACGCGCTCGAGCTGTTTCGGTCCGCGCCCGACCTCGACATTCTCTACGTGCCGATCGGGCAGGGCTCCGGCATCTCCGGCTGCATCATGGCGCGCGATCTGCTCGGCCTGAAGACCGAGATCGTCGGCGTGCAGTCGACCGAGGCGCCGTCCTACGCGCTGTCGTTTGCGGCCGGCAAGATCGTGACCACCGAGACCAGCAACACGCTGGCCGACGGCATGGCGACGCGGATTCCTGATGCGGATGCGTTCGCGCTGATCCGCAAGGGCGCTTCCCGCATCGTGCAGGTCAGCGACGACGAGGTCGCCCAGGCGATCCGCGCCTACTGGACCGACACCCACAATCTCGCCGAAGGCGCGGGCGCCGCGGCGCTCGCAGCCGCGTTGCAGGAAAAGAGCAGGCTCGCCGGCAAGCGGGTCGGGCTGATCCTGAGCGGCGGCAATATCGATTTCGATCTGTTCCGGTCATGGATCGGGACGGATGCTGCGCCGGCCGCCCAGCGGGCGGTGGCGTGAAAAGAATGTAAGGGGACGACCATGAACCAGCCCGCATCCGCCTACTTCCTCGAAGAACGTCACGATCCCACCGAGACGCACACGCTGTCCGTGCTGGTGCAGAACGAGCCCGGCGTGCTCGCGCGCGTGATCGGCCTGTTCTCCGGCCGCGGCTACAACATCGACAGTCTCACCGTCTCGGAGACCGAGAACCAGAAACATCTCTCGCGGATCACGATCGTCACCACGGGCACGCCGATGGTGATCCAGCAGATCAAGCATCAGCTCGACCGCATGATCCCGGTCTACCGCGTCGTCGACATGACGCTGACCGGCAGCTCGATCGAACGCGAGCTTGCGATGGTCAAGGTGCGGGGCGGTGGCGATCACCGCGTCGAGGCGCTGCGGCTGGCGGATGCGTTCCGCGCCCGGGTGATCGACGCCACCACCGAGAGCTTTGTGTTCGAGATCACGGGCAATTCGTCCAAGATCAGTCAGTTCATCGACCTGATGCGCCCGCTGGGCCTGGTCGAGGTGTCACGAACCGGGGTGGCCGCGATCACGCGTGGGCCGGAAGGGATGTGAGTCATGTTGGCGCGCGACTGGTACTACACGCAACGGCGGCAGGTCGGTCTCGATACCGCGGTTGCCTCGATCTATGACGTCAGCGAGGACAGCGACGTCCGCGCCCGCCAGGCGCTGACCATGCTCGGCGTCAAGCCGGGCTGGCGGATCGCCGATATCGGCTGCGGCAACGGCGTGCTGGCGACCGAGGCGGCGCTGATGGGCGCCGAGGTCGACGCCATCGACATCTCGCCGGCGATGATCGGGCTTGCCGAGATCTATGCGCGCGACCGCAAGGCGAAAATCCGGACCCAGCCGGCCGGCCTCTTGTCGTTTGCCTATCAGCCGAGCTCCTACGACCTGATCGTCAGCGAGTTCACGCTGCATCATCTGCCGGACTTCTGGAAGGCGGTGGCGCTGTCGCGGATCTTCAACGCGCTGAAGCCCGGCGCGAACTTCTATCTGCGCGACATGGTGTTCGTCAGCATGCCCGACGGCGTCGACCGCGACATCGAGGGCTGGGCCGACTTCTCGATCAAGAACCACGATTTCGAGCGCGAGAGCGTGATGACCCATATGCGCGACGAATACTCGACCTTCGGCTGGGTGATGGAGCGCATGCTGACCGAGACCGGCTTCACGCTGGTTTCGGCCGACTATCACGCGCCGCTGCACGGCACCTATCTGCTGCGCAAGCCGAAGCCGGACGAGCAGATCTAGATCCCGACCGAAACGGAAGTAAAAGAAGAACAACAATGAAGCCGGCCGATGTTGGCATCGCCGTCATGGTCGCGGTGATCTGGGGGCTTGCGTTCGTCGCAAGCCGGATCGCGCTCAATGAGTTCTCGCCGGAGCTCATGACGACGCTGCGCTTCGCGGTCGCCGCGCTGCCGTGCCTGTTCCTGCGCAAGCCCGGCGTTTCCTGGCCGCTGCTGATTGCAATCAGCTCCACGCTGTTCCTCGGCCAGTTCCTCGCCCAGGCGTTTGCGATCGCGCATGGCGTCCCGGTCGGCCTCTCCAGCGTGGTCGTGCAGAGCCAGGCGCTGTTCACCATCGCGTTCGCGGCGATCGCCTTCGGCGAGATGCCGACGCGGACGCAGGCGATCGGGATTGCGATCGCCGCGACCGGCCTGCTGATGATCTGCGGCACGGTCGGTTACGACTTCAGCGTCTCGGCCTTCGCCATTCTGATGATCTGTCCGGTCAGCTTCGCGATCGGCAATCTCCTGCTGCGGCAGGCGCACGCCGCGCCGATGTTCGACCTGTTTGCCTGGCTGTGCCTGTCGGCCGCGGTGCCGCTCGCGGTGCTGACCTTGATCAGCAACGGGCCGCAGCCGACCTGGCAGGCGCTGACCCACATGTCGCTGACCGGCCTGATCTGCATGCTCTGCCTCGGCGGCATCTCGACCAGCATCGCCTACTGGCTGTGGGGCCGGCTGCTCAGGGATTATCCGGCGGCACAGGTGGTGCCGTTCGCGTTGCTGGTGCCGTTCGTCGGCTCCGCCGCCTCCAGCATCGTGTTCGGCGAGAGATTCGGGCCGCTGCGGCTCGCCGGCATGCTCACGGTGATCGCCGGCATTGCCGTGATGCTGCTGGCGAAGCGGCCAAAAGCTCTGCCGAAAGCCGCGTGAGGGCGTCATGTCGAATTCGCTGCTGTTCGCCTTTGTCGTGTTTGCCGTCGTGATGTTCTTCACGCCCGGCCCCAACAACATCATGCTGCTGTCGTCCGGGCTGACCTACGGCTTCCGCCGCACGGTGCCCCACATCGCCGGCATCACGATCGGGTTTGCCTTCATGGTCGGCGCGGTCGGCGTCGGGCTCGGGGCCGTCTTCATCGCCTATCCGGTGCTGCAGACGATCCTGAAATATGGCGGCGTCGCCTATCTGGTCTACCTTGCCGCCGTCATCGCCACGGCCGAGCCGCCCTCGGCGGACAAGGACGACAAGCCCGGCCGCGGCCCGATGACCTTCTGGGGCGCGGCCATGTTCCAGTGGATCAACGCCAAGGGCTGGGTGATGGTGATCGGCACCATCACGGCCTATGCGGCGATTGCCGCCTTCCCCTGGAACATCGCGATCCAGGTCGGTCTGAGCCTGGTCCTGGGGACGGTGTCCTGCATCGTCTGGGCGCTGTTCGGGACCGCGCTGCGGCCGGTCCTGACCTCGCCCCGGGCGATACGGATCTTCAATGTGGCGATGGCCGTCCTGCTCTTGGCCTCGCTCTACCCGGTCTTCATGGACGCATGATGCCGCACCGCGCCATGCGAGATGAGGGTTTCCCCTGAGGGGGAAAATGCTCTAGACAACGCCGGAAATTCGCGGGCGCCCGGCGGTTCTGACCTTCCGAAAGCCTGATTCATCGGCCGATTTTGGCCCCCTTCAAACGAGGAAACCACGATGCGAGTTTACTACGATCGCGATGCCGACCTGAACCTGATCAAGGGCAAAAAGGTCGCCATCGTCGGCTACGGCAGCCAGGGCCACGCCCACGCGCTGAACCTGAAGGATTCCGGCGTCAAGGAAGTGGCGATCGCGCTGCGCAAGGGTTCGGCCTCGGCCAAGAAGGCGGAAGCCGCTGGCTTCAAGGTGCTTGAGGTCGCTGAGGCCGCCAAGTGGGCCGACCTCGTCATGATGCTGACCCCGGACGAGCTGCAGGGCGACATCTATCGCGAGCACCTGCACGACAACATGAAGAAGGGCGCGGCGCTCGTGTTCGCCCACGGCCTCAACGTGCACTTCAACCTGCTCGATCCGCGCGCCGACCTCGACGTGCTGATGATCGCGCCGAAGGGCCCCGGCCACACCGTGCGCTCGGAATATCAGCGCGGCGGCGGCGTGCCCTGCCTGATCGCGATCGCCAAGGATTCCTCGGGCAACGCCCATGACCTCGGCCTCAGCTACGCTTCGGCGATCGGCGGCGGCCGCGCCGGCATCATCGAGACCACCTTCAAGGAAGAGTGCGAGACCGACCTGTTCGGCGAGCAGGTGGTGCTCTGCGGCGGCCTGGTCGAGCTGATCAAGGGCGGCTACGAGACGCTGGTCGAGGCCGGCTACGCGCCCGAGATGGCCTATTTCGAGTGCCTGCACGAAGTGAAGCTGATCGTCGACCTGATCTATGAAGGCGGCATCGCCAACATGAACTACTCGATCTCCAACACCGCTGAATACGGCGAGTATGTCACCGGTCCGCGCATCGTCACGGCCGAGACCAAGGCGGAGATGAAGCGCGTGCTGGCCGACATCCAGGGCGGCAAGTTCGCCCGCGATTGGATGCTGGAGAACAAGGTCAACCAGACCTCGTTCAAGGCGACCCGCGCCAAGCTCGCCCAGCACCCGATCGAGGAAGTCGGCGCCAAGCTGCGCGACATGATGCCCTGGATCAAGAAGGGCGCGCTGGTCGACAAGAGCAAGAACTGAGGTTGAATTTGCGGGGCGGGCATCGTTCGCTTGCCCTGCACGCCGAAAGCAAAAAGGGTGGGCAAATGCATTGCCTACCCTTTTTCTTTGCCGGAAAAACGCTGGCGGCGGCTAACCGGCCGCCATCGGCTGCTTCTCGATCCGCTTGTGCAGCTGCCAGAACCGCACCGTGCGCTGGGCGGTCTCCAGCGACAGCCGCCGGTAATCGCGCTGCGCGATCTCCAGCGTCGCGTGGTCGATGGCATGCGGCAGCGGTCGCTTGCGCAGGATGGTTTCGACCGTCGGCCAGTTGAGCCGGGCCGAGCGGCACGGAATCAGAAGCAGGTCGGAGCGCAGGCCGAGCATCAGGCGCTCGATCATCGCGATCGGCATGTCGTTGAGCACGGCGAGCGCCACCGTGACCTCGTCGAACTTGCCTTGCTCGGCGAATTTGTAGACCGCGACATCGTCGAGCTCGTTGAGCTGCTTCATCAGCTTGACCAGCTCTTCGGCGATGCCGTAGTTGCGGCGCGGAGCGGCGGCCTCTTCCTGCGCGATGTCGTTCAGCACCTGGCTGATCTCTTCGCGGGCGCGGGGCGATGCGATCGCGAGCAGGCGGGCGCGCACGGTATCCTTGGCGCGCTGCAAGAGGTCGCGCAGCAGCTTGGCTGGAATGTCGATGCGCAGCCCCAGGATCTCGACCAGCTCGTCGTCGCCTTCGGCGCGGGCGACGATGGTGGAATAGCCGTTATCGGAGAACTCGGCGCCGGCGTTCTTGGCGAGACGCCGGATCACCTTGTCCTCGCCGCGGTCGATGATCACGTCGGTGACGGAGGCGGGCAGGTTTTCCCGCGCCGAGATCGCGAACAGATGATCCTGTCCCTTGCTGCTGGCGATCTCGCGCAGTGCGGCGTTTGAGAGTCGGCTGGAGTGGGTCAGCACTTCGCCGGCGACGCCGATATCGTCGTCCCAGGCGAGGTGTTGAATCACCTCAAACGGCGCATAGTCCAGCGGCGCGAGCCGCTTGCTGAGCTCGGCCCGCGCCCGCGTCTCGACGCGCGCGACGAGCAGGCAGAGCACGTCGTCGAACACCTTGACCTGTTCATCGTTGAGGCGGTCGCCGTCGTTCAGGAACAGATCGGTGACCTGCCGCAGCGTCTGCACGCGCTTGGCCGATGTCCCGTCCCGGACCGCATCTTCGAGTTCGGCAATAATCGATTGTGACGCTTGTTGCGCCATCGATGGGCAACCTTGTTTTTGTTGAATGACACCTGTCTCCGCACCATGCGAGGCGCGGTGTTACACCTGCGTTAAGGTGGAACCCGGTGCAAATACGGTGTGCGTCGCATCCTTAACAGGCTGCGACCGGACTCGATTCAATTCACGCTTTCGGCGCGGCGGAAGCCGATGCCGATGCATTTTAAGAGAACGTTTAGGACGATGCGCGCCGCGCGACGGAAAAGATCTCGATCGACGCGGCACGTCCGCGCAATTGCGTCGAGCCGAGTGGCTCGATGACAATGTCCCGGTCCGGCGGCAGCAGGCGACGTAGCTCGCCAGATACCAGCAGCGGACGGCCGGCCTCCTTGCAATGCGCCTGCAGCCGCGCCGTGACGTTCACGGTGTCGCCGAAATAGGCGATCTGCCGCCGCGAATCCCCGCATTCGGCGATGACGACCGGTCCGGCATGGATCCCGGCGCGAAATGCGGGCACCACGCCGAACTCCTTGCGATAATGATCGGCCCGCTTGGCGAGGCGGTCCTCGATCGCGAACACGCAGTCGAGATAGCACCGCGATTGCCCGACGGCATTGGCCGGCCAGGTCACGATCACCTCGTCGCCGACATAGGCGTGCACCTCGCCGCCATGCGACACGATCGGCTCGTCGATGTCGAAGAAGAAGCGCGTCAGCAATTCCTGCACGCGCAGCTCGCCCATGGACTCCGCCAGCGTCGTCGAGCCGACCAGGTCGAGAAACAGCAGCACGCGCTCCTCGCGCACCGGCTGGCGGTAGCGCCCGAGCACGATGGCAAGCAGTGTATGTCCGCCGATCATCCGGATCAGCTCGTAGATCGTCGTGATTGGGATCGACAGCAGCAGTGCGACCCCGATGATCTTGAAGAAAGAATCACGAAGCCACTTGGCCTCGAGCCCATGCCCGTAGAGCACGACCTCCAGCACGGTCGCGGCGACCGCAACGATGGCGGCGAGGATCACCGAGCGGGCAATCAGTTCGACGATGAGCGGCTGCCGCCGCAGCCAGCCGCCGCGGGCCGCCAGATAAAGATGCGTGGCCCAGACGATCAGGGTGATGGCTGCGCCGTCGAGGGCGCTGCGCACGTAGTTCGCGACGGAGCCCGTGTTGGACTCGTCGAAGGCATAGCGAAACAGACCGCCGACGAGCACGCCGAACGCGGCCAGAACGATCACAGGCGTCAGGTTGCGCCGCATGGTGCCTCCACGCTCATGAAATATCCCGCGCGGGTCGGGAACGCCAGCGGCGCTGCGAATGAACGGGATGCGCAGCCGCCGCACTCATGTAAGGTCCGACAGCAATTTCGAACGAAAGGGAAGGTGGTATGAAATCGGCTCTTGCGGCAGGCGCGTGCAGGCTCAGGCCGCTGATTGCGGCCGTGTTGGTCACCGCCACCTCGTCGGCCTTCGCCGGCGATCAAGGCGATCCCGAACAGTCCTGCGACGGCAGCACTTACCAGATGGTCGAGTGTCTCAAGGCCAAGACCGCGCAATGGGACAAGCGGATGAACGTCGCCTATCAGCAGGCGCTGAAGGATGCCGCCGGCGACAGGCAGCGCGAGCAGCTCCGCATCGCGCAACGGCTGTGGATCCAGTACCGCGATGCCAACTGCCTGTATTACGACCTCGGCGAGGGCACCATCGCCCGGCTCGATGCCGGCGAAAGCATGCGCAGCATGACCGAAGCCCGGGCCAAGGAACTGGAGAATCTCGGCCATCAGTGAGCCATGTTCCGGAGTCAGGACCGAGGTCATGACCGACGGAAAGAACCAGGACGAATTGACCCAGCTTGCGGAGGAGGCGCTGCGCGCGCAGCCCGGCTGCGAGACCGCGCGCGTGCCGGCGGTCGCCGCGCTGCCCGATGCGCAGATCGGGCGCAACTGGGAGATTCCGAACGTGGTGCTCGGCGACAGCCTGATCAGCGACGTCGATCGCGCGGTGCTGTCGGTTCATCGCCAGCTCGGCCGCAAGTTTCATCTGGTGTGAGCGGGCCTGATCTCAGCCCGCTTGCTCCTGACGCGGCGCGGGCCGCGTGGCCATGCTGGTCATCCTGAGTGCGAACACGACGGCGAGCGGCACCAGGAACAGCGCGTAGAGCGGCATCTCCGGAATCCGCTTGCCGAACGAGACCATGAACTGCAGCAGCAGATAGTAGCCGCCGATCAGATGCAGCCTGCGCCAGACGTGCGAACCGAGCATCGCAGCGGTGCGATCGAACGAGGTCGCGGTCAGTGCGATGATGACGAGATAGCCGATGCCGCCGAAGATGTAGGAGACGACGGAGGTCGCGGCCGCGAAGCCTTCCGGATCGAGCATCGCGAATGCGGCAATCGCGACCGCATGGATGGCGTGCGAAGCCGCGAAGGTGACACCGAGATAGCGGCGGTTGCGGCGCTGCCAGTGCGTCCAGGCGTTCGGCCAGAGCCGCGCCAGCGCCGCGGCGGAGAAGGCGAGGCAGAACAGCAGCAGCGAGGTCCGCGCCGTGAAGCGGATCACCATCCGCACGCCCTCGACCTCGAACTGCCGCATCGCGGCGATCCAGATCGACAACACGATCAGGGTCAGCGTGAGCAGGCCGAACAGCCGCCAGCCCTCGAACCAGTTTCGACGCGTCGCCATATCCCGACTCCCACGGTTGATGTAATCACCAGTTACATTTGGCAATCGCCTGCGGTCAATCCGTGTAATCGGTGCTTACATTCACAAGCGGGTGATGCTAGAGGGCATGATCCGGAAAAGTGCGCAGCGGTTTTCCGAGAAAGATCATGCTCAAACAAAGAGCTAAAGCGCCATGCGTCGCCCCGCCAAAACTCCGCCTGCCGGTCGCCGGCCTGCCAAGCCGCGTCCAGCGCGAACGCCGGCGGCCAAGCCGTATCACCACGGCGACCTCCGCCGGGTGCTGCTCGATGCCGCCATGCAGCTGGTCGGCGAGGGCGGGCCGGAGGCGGTCAGCGTGCGCGAGGCCGCCCGCCGTGCCGGGGTCTCGCCGGGTGCGCCGTTCCGGCATTTCCCGAGCCGGGATGCGCTGATGAACGCGGTGGCGGAGGAGGCGCAGCGTCGCTTCCGCGCCGAGATCGAGGCGGCGCTCGCCGGCGCACCGTCAGGCGATCCGCTCGGCCGCTTCCGCCGCCTCGGGATCGCTTATCTGCGCTGGGCGATGCAGAACCCGACCCATTTCGAGATCATCTCAAGCCGCCGCTTCTTCGATCACGACCGCTCGGTCGGCGTCTCCAGCGACAATGCCGAGTTGATCGGCCTGACCGAGCGCACGCTGGCGGAGGCATTGTCGGCCGGTCAGCTCGGGGCGCACGACCTGAAGCAGGTTCAGATCGCCGGCCGCGCCCTGGTCTATGGTTTTGCGCGGATGCATATCGACGGTCATTTGCCGCGCTGGGGCGTCGCCGACGCGGAGGCCGAGCAGATGGCCGCCGACATCGTCGACCTCTTCATCGCGGGCATCACAAGGCGTACCTCGCAAGTCTAAGCACCGCGCTGGCCGAAGAGGACTTGGGGGCGGGCAAATTCATTGCGCGTTCATGACGATTCAATTACGGTTTTGTGACGCGGCGCAGACACCGGCTGTGCCGGGTGCCTCCTGGCCATTGCCAGTCAAGGCCGTGGCATTGCGCCGGGTTGTATTGCGTCCCGCCCATGGCGCCCGCGCCTCAGCAAAACTCTTCCATTGCCGCACTGGCCGGCGGTCTTGCCGCGATCGGCGTCTGGCGGTTGATGGCGGTCGCCGGACCGCATCTCGGCGCGCTGATCCTGATGCTGCGGACCGAGACCGATTTCGGCTCGCGGCTCTGCTTCCTTCTCACCTGGGGAATTCTGAACTTCCTGTTCATCGCGCTGCTGCGCAGGCCGGCGCTGTCGGGCGCGCTGTCGCTGACGCTGGTCGTGGTGCTGGTGCTGCTGTCGCGGTTCAAGCACGACGTGGTGCAGATGACCGCGAACTTCGTCGACCTGATGGTGATCGATCGGGATACCGCAGCGTTCCTGCTCACGATCTTTCCGAACCTGCGCTGGTCGATCATCGGCGCCGGCCTGATCACGCTGCCCTTGATGTACGCGCTGTGGTGGCTCGATCCGTTCCGCATCCGCCGCCTGCCGGCCGCGGCCGCCTGCCTTGCCTGCACCGCCGCGCTCTCGGGCTATGCCTTTGCCTGGCCGGATGAAGCCTGGCGCGGCTATTACGACGACGGCTATCTGTCGAAATTCGCGCGCTCCGGCGTCACGGCGGTGTCCGATTTCGTCGCCTACGGTTTCATGGAGTCGGATCCCGCCGCGAGCGACCAGCTCAAGGTCCCGCTGGTCGACGCCTGCCATCCTGCGGGCCGGCGGCCCAACATCATCATGATCCATGATGAATCGAGTTTCGACATCCGCGCCGCTTCCGGCGTCAAGGTGCCGGCTGGCTATGGCAGCCAGTTCAAATCCTATGACGGCGTCGAGCGCAGATTCCTCGCCGAGAGCAATGGCGGGCCGAGCTGGTTCACCGAGTACAACGTGCTTGCGGGGTTGTCGTCACGATCGTTCGGCCGCTTCTCCTATTTCGTCACCCGCATCGCCTCGGGCCGGGTGGAGCGCGGCCTGCCGCTGGCGCTGCGCCGCTGCGGCTATGACACGCTGTCGCTGTATCCCGCGTTCGGCGCCTTCATGAGCGCGCGCAACTTCCAGACCACGACCGGCATCCAGCACTTCTACGATGCGCATGATCTGCATGCGAAGGACGTCGAGCCCGACAGCTTCTTCTACGACAAGGCGCTGAAGCTGATGGCGGACCAGAAAACATCGGGAACGCCGCTGTTCACCTTCGTCTATCTCGCCGCCAATCATTTTCCGTGGGAGACCAAGTTCCGTCCTGACCTGCTGCCGGCATGGAAGCGGCCGGGCAACACGCCGTCGATCGACGAATATCTGCGCCGGCAGGCGATGAGCGCCAGCGACTATGCAGGGTTCGTCGCAGCGCTGAAGAAGAAGTTTCCGGCGCAGCCGTTCCTGATCGTGCGCTACGGCGATCACCAGCCGGAGTTCTCGCCGCAGCTGCTCGATCCCGAGCTCGACGAGGCCGGCATCGGCAAGAAGCTGATGGAGTACGATCCGCGCTACTACGCGACCTATTACGCGATCGATGCTGTCAACTTCGAACCGGTGAAGAGCCCGGCGGTGATGGAGACGATCGACGCCGCCTATCTGCCGCTGGTAATCCAGGAAGCCGCGGGCATTCCGCTCGATCCGTCGTTCGAGGAGCAGAAGGCGATCATGCTCCGCTGCAACGGCGCGTTCTATTCCTGCAAGGACGGCGCAGAGGCGCGCCGCTTCAACCGCATGTTGATCGACGCGGGGATCATCAAGGGACTTTGAGCATGCTTCGCCGGAACGTTCGTGCAATTGCATGAGCAGTTGCAACGACCAATCCGCACATCAGGGCGATCGCATCTCGAACTAGACTAATGGCGGTAGACGAAGGTCGCCTGCGCGAAGTCGCGAGCATTACTCATTTGTAATTGCTCTGCCGAGATTTCGTCACGATTGGCTCGATGATCTGTCGCGTCGCTGCCACGATGTTCATCGGCGCGCAGCGTCAACTCAGCCAATCCCGCCCTTCTTGCAGGAGTGTTTGCCCATGCGAGCGCTCGATGTTGCGCGCCTTGTCGTCGCCTTCGGACTTGCTACTCCCCTCGCGCTTCCCTCAGCCTATGCCGCAGAGCCGCCTCACGACATCAAGGGGCTCTACATGATGACGGACTATCCGGCCGTCACCGTCAGGCCCGGCACCACTTCCAACATCTCGCTGCGTTTGCAGAATTACGATCTCGGTCCGCAACGCTACAAGCTTTCGGTCGAGGGCGTGCCGAGCGGCTGGACCGCGACGTTGCTCGGCGGCGGCCAGCCGGTCGCGGCCGCGATGCCGGCGCCCGATTCCGGCGTGCCGCTGCAGCTTCGGCTCGACGTGCCCGCCAACGCGTCGCTCGCCGAGCAGACCTTGACGGTGAAGGCCGAAGGGCAGGGCAGCACGGCAACCTTGCCGATCGTGGTCGCGCTCGCCAAGGAACTGCCGGCGAAGCTGACGGTGTCGTCCAAGCTTCCCGAATTGCGCGGCAGCCCGAAATCGAACTTCGAATACACGCTGACCATCAAGAACGACAGCGGCCGCAACCTGGTCGCAAGCTTTGCTGCGGCGGCGCCGCAGAATTTCGAGACCTCGTTCACCGAGGCCTATGGCACCCAGGAACTGTCCTCGATCCCGATCGATGCCGGGCAGTCCAAGGACATCAAGCTCAAGGTACGGCCGCCGAGTGCGATCGATGCCGGGCATTTCCCGGTCAAGGTCACGGTCAATGCCGAGGATGCCAGCGCGCAGACCGAGGTGGCGCTCGACGTAGCCGGCCAGCCGCAGCTTCAGCTCTCCGGTCGTGACGGGCTGCTGAGCGCGCGGGCGGTCGCGGCCGAGCAGAGCACGATCCCGGTCGTCGTCACCAACAGCGGCACCGCGCCGGCCGACAATATCGAGCTCTCTGCGACCGCGCCGAGCGGCTGGAAGGTCACGTTCCAGCCCGCCAAGATCGAGCGGCTGGTGCCCGGCAAGGATACCGAGGTGCAGGCTTTGGTGACGCCGAGCGACAAATCGCTCGCCGGCGATTACCAGGTCGCGATGCGCGCCGCCTCGCGCGGCGAGACGGCATCGAGCCAGTTCCGCGTCACTGTGAGCACGTCCACCGTCTGGGGCATGGCCGGAGCCGGCGTGATCGGCGTCGCGCTGCTGTTGATGCTCGGTGCTGTCGCGAGGTTCGGACGGCGATGAGCGAACAGCAGACCAACAATGCTGCGATCCGGCCGGAGGCCGTGATCGCAGCGCGCGATCTTACCAAGCGCTACGGCAAGACCAGCGTTGTCGACGCCATCAACTTCGACATCGCCAAGGGCGAGGTGTTCGGGCTGCTCGGCCCGAACGGCGCCGGCAAGACCACGACCATCCTGATGATGCTCGGCCTCACCGAGATCTCGGCCGGCCGGGTCAGCGTGCTCGGCTTCGATCCGGCGCGCCAGCCGTTGCAGGTCAAGCGCCGCGTCGGCTATCTGCCCGACGCGGTCGGCTTCTACGACCATCTGTCGGCGGTGGAGAACCTCGCCTACGCCGCCAAGCTGATGGGGCTGCCGATGGCCGAGCGCTCGCGGCGGATCGCGGCGGCACTGACCCGGGTGCGTCTCGTCGAGGTCGCCGACAAGCGGGTCGCGACCTTCTCTCGCGGCATGCGGCAGCGGCTCGGGCTTGCCGAGATCATCGTCAAGCGCGCCGAGATCGCGATCCTCGACGAGCCGACCTCGGGTCTCGATCCCCAGGCGACGATCGAATTCCTCGACCTGATCAGGGAATTGAAGGCCGAGGGCGTGACCGTGCTGCTGTCCTCGCACATGCTCGACCAGGTGCAGCGGGTCTGCGATCGCGTCGCGCTGTTCCGTGCCGGGCGGATCGCGATGATGGGCTCGGTGGCCGAGCTCTCGGTCCAGGTGCTGGGCGCGGGCTTCGTCGTCGAGGTCGAGGCCGACGGCGCCGGGATTGCCCGGCGGCTTGCCGCGATCCCGGGCGTCGGCAATGTCGAGACGCTCGCCGACGACCGCTTCCGCATGACCGCCGACCGCGACGTGCGGGCCGATGCGGCGCGCGCGGTGGTCGCGGCCAACGGCGCGCTGCGGCGGCTCTCGGTCGACGAGCCGAGCTTAGAGGCGATCTACGCTCGTTGCTTCCAGGTCCCCCCGTCAGGAGGCGTACGCGATGCGGCGTGAAGGTTCAGCATTCCAGGGCGTCGGCGCGGTCTTCGTCAAGGAGCTGTCGGACAACATCTCGAGCGTCCGCATGCTGATGCTCGAGCTCCTGATCGTGCTGACGGCGATGGCGGCGCTCTACGAGGCGATCGTGGCGCTGCGCCAGAACACGGCGGAGGATCCGTTCCTGCTGCTGCGGCTGTTCACGGTG
Source organism: Bradyrhizobium mercantei (assembly GCF_001982635.1). Taxonomy (GTDB): domain Bacteria; phylum Pseudomonadota; class Alphaproteobacteria; order Rhizobiales; family Xanthobacteraceae; genus Bradyrhizobium; species Bradyrhizobium mercantei. Next base: position 18,545 of record NZ_MKFI01000013.1, read on the forward strand.
AGCCAGGCGCCGCTGCCGTCCTTCGTCGCCGTCCTCGGCTTCCTGATCCCGCTGATGGCGATCGGGCTCGGCTTCGACCTGATCAACAGCGAGCACAACCGCCGCACGCTGTCGCGGATCCTGGCGCAGCCGATCTATCGCGATGCGCTGCTGCTCGGCAAATATCTCGCCGGGCTTGCGACGATCGCGATCAGCCTGACTGCGCTGTGGCTATTGGTGATCGGGCTCGGCCTGATCTTCCTCGGCGTGCCGCCGGGCGGCGAGGAGATCGCCCGCTCGCTCGCCTTCCTGGTGATTGCGGTGTTCTATGCCGGGGTCTGGCTGTCGCTCGCGATGCTGCTCTCGATCGTGTTCCGCTCGCCGGCGACCGCGGCATTGGTCGCGCTCGGGATCTGGCTGTTCCTGACCGTGCTATGGCCGATGCTGGCGCCGGCGATCGCGCAGGCCATCGTGCCGCCCGATCCGCGCTTTGCCGCCCTTGGCCTCGATACGCCGGGCACCGCGATCTGGACCCTGCAGTTGCAGCGCTTCTCGCCGAACGATCTGTTCGGCGAGGCGACGCTCGCGGTACTGTCGCCGACCACGCGCACGCTCGGCCCGGTGTTCCTCGACCAGATCCGCGGTGCGGTGATGGGCGCCCCGCTGCCGTTCGGCCAGAGCGTGATGATCGCCTGGCCGCAGACGGTCGGCCTGATCGCCTGCACGATCGTGCTGTTCGTCGCGGGTTACGTCCTGTTCCAGCGGCAAGAGGTGAGGGCCTGAATCTTCGTCATTGCGAGCGGAGCGAAGCAATCGATATATCCGCGTATGTGGAGCAATGGATTGCTTCGTCGCTGCCGCTCCTCGCAATGACGGTGTGGTCCTATTTTGGCCCGACCTTCTCCCACAGCCAGCGCGCCACGGCGTCGGGCGACGATGATGCGTCATTGCCTGACGCGCGCAGGTTCGCCTCGCGCATCGCGGCGATGCCGATTTTGCCGAGCAGCGGCTGCAGCGCCGCCTTGAAGGCCTCGTCATCGCGCCGTTGCGGCGACAGCAGCACGATCGCGTCATAGGGCGGGATCGCGTGCCTGTCGTCCGCGAGCGTGACGAGGTCGTATTTCGCGATCAGCCCGTCGCTGGTGTAGCCGGCGATGACGTCGACCTCGCCCGAGGCGACCGCGGCATACATGAAATCCGGTTGCATCGTCCGCTGGGCGCGGAATGTCAGCCCATAGGCCTTCCGGATGCCGGCCCATTCCGGCCGCGAGAAGAACTCATAGTCGCCGGCGATCGACATCGTCGCGGCGCGCGACGCGAGGTCGGCGATCGAATGGATGCCGAGCTCGTCGGCGCGCTTTCTCGGCATCACCAGCGCATAGGCATTCTCGAAGCCGAGCTCGCCGAACAGCGTGATGTTCTGCTTGCCGAGCGTCGTCTTCAATTCGCCCAGCAGCTCGGCGCGGGGCCTGACGTCGGTGTGGTGGAACTGGTTGGCCCACAGCGTACCGGAATAGTCGACATAGACGTCGATATCGCCGGCTGCGAGCGCGTCGAAGATCACGTTGGAGCCGAGGCCGGCGCGGGTGGTGGCCGGTAGTCCGGCCGATTGCAGGCGCTGTGCGAGCAGCGCCGACAGCACATATTGCTCGGTGAATGTCTTGGCGCCGACCACATAGCGCGCATGCGGACGCGCGAGCGCGGGCACCAGCGTCACCGCGATCAGGGCCGCGATGCCGAGCCCGCCGAACGCGGTGCGGGTCCGGCTGCGGTTGCGCAGGCCGTTCTCGATCAGCGCCAGCAACTGGTCGACGACCAGCGCGAGCACCGCGGCGGCGAAGCAGCCGAACAGCACGAACACCCAGTTCTGGGTTTGCAGTCCCGCGAAGATGTAGTTGCCGAGGCTGGTCTGGCCGATCGGCGTCGACAGCGTCGCGGTGCCGATCACCCACACCGCGGCGGTGCGGATCCCCGCCATCATGACCGGCAGCGCCAGCGGCAGTTCGACCATGGTGAGCGATTGCCGTGGCGTCATGCCAACGCCCTGGGCGGCCTCCAGCACGGCGGGGTCGACGCCGGATAGCCCGGTGATGGTGTTGCGCAACACCGGCAGCATCGAATAGAGCGCGAGCGCCAGCACCGCGGGCAGGAAGCCGAAGGCGGAGAAGCTGAAGCCGAGCCAGGTCGCGGTCAGCGCAGCGAGCGCCAGCAACAGCGGATAGAACAGCGCAAGCAGCGCGAGGCCGGGCACCGTCTGCACGACGCTGGCAAGCCCGAGCAGCGCCGTGCGCAACACCGGCCGGTTGCGGGCGGCGATCGCGAGCGGCAGGCTGACCAGAAGCCCGAGCGCCAGTGCGGTGACGCTGACCCGCACATGACTGCCGAGATAATCGGGCAGATGTGCAAGCGCCTCGCTCCAGCGTGGATCGGCCGACGGGCTCATGCCGTGCCGTCCCGCGGCAGCAATGCGCCCAGGCGCTCCGCCTGGCGCCGCGGCGTGCGCAAGAGTTCGCCGACATAGCTGTCGGTGCTGGCCGACAGTTCCGCGGGCGTGCCCTGCGCCAGCAGCTTGCCGCCATGCATCACAGCGACCCGGTCGGCCAGCAGCAGCGCCTCGGTCATGTCGTGGGTGATCATGACCGTGGTCAGGCCGAGCGCGCGGTGCAGCGTCCGGTAGTCGTCGCCGAGCGCGTCGCGGGTCAGCGGATCGAGCGCGCCGAACGGCTCGTCCATCAGCACGATGCGCGGCTTCGCCGCCAGCGCACGCGCGACGCCGACGCGCTGCCGCTGGCCGCCGGACAGCTCGTGCGGCAGCCGGTCGCGATATTGTGCGCGGTCGAGCCGCACCAGGTCGAGCAGTTCGTCGACCCGCGCCGAAATCTCCGCCTGCGGCCAGCCGAGCAGCTTGGGCGTGATGCCGATATTGCCGGCGACGGAAAGATGCGGAAACAGCCCGCCGCTCTGGAAGACATAGCCGATGCGCCGCCGCAGCTGGATCGGGTCGATGCGGCTGACATCGTCGCCCTCGACGGCGATCCGCCCTCGGTCGGCTTCGATCAGGCGGTTGGCCAGCCGCAGCAGCGTCGTCTTGCCGGAGCCGGAGCCGCCGACGATAGCCAGGAATTCACCCTCGGCCACGTCGAGCGAGACGTCGTCGACCGCCACCACGCGACCATCGTCAAAACTCTTGCCGACATGCGCGTAGGCAATCAGCGGCGTTGCGGGCATTCGGTCCTGTCCCTCCCAGGGGGGCCGCCTGGTCACCGGATCGGTTGTGGCGTGCACATCTGATCTATTATGCTGTCGGCAGCGTTGACGGAAGGGCGGCGAAGGGCAGCGATGAGCGCCGATCAGTGCAGTTACGACTACTGGCTCGGCGCCAGGGAACTCAAGTACAGCGCCGCCGGCGTGGAGCGTTCCGTCAAGCCGGCCGCCACGATCCGGCGGGCGCGGGCCGTCCTCGATATCATCGGCGTCACCAAGGTCGCCGACGTGACCGACCTGGACCGGATCGGCATTCCGAACTTCACGGCAGTGCGGCCGCACGATGCCGGACCCGGCATCTCCTATTACAGCGGCAAGGGGACGACGCGAGACCAGGCTCATGCGGGTGCGCTGATGGAGGCGGTCGAGCGGCATGCGGCCGAATGGTACGACGGTCCGATAACCGCCGCGTCCCACGCCAATCTGCGCGAACAAGGTGCTTGTGTGGACCCGCGTCACATTCATGTGCCGACGGTCCGCGATTATAGCGAGAAGCTGCGCCTGGAGTGGGCACAGGGGTTCGACCTGATCGGTCGCTGTCCCACATACGTGCCGGTCAACTGCCTGCTGGCGCCTTACCGTCCCTATTTGGGGGCGCTGCTGTTCTATTCGAGCACCAACGGTCTCGCCTCCGGCAACACCAGGATCGACGCGCTTTGCCACGCGCTGTGCGAGGTGATCGAGCGCGACACGACCGCGCTGGCGATGGCGGAAGCGTTGGTTGGGCCGGCAGTGGCCGCAACTCTCTCCGAGATCGGATTTGACGTCCGCCAATCGCCGGAGCCCGCGGACGCGCCGCTGATCGCGCTTCGAAGCCTGCCCCGTCAGGCGGCGGCGCTGGTCCGCAAGATGCAGCGCGCCGGCATCGAGGTCGAGCTGCGGAATTTGACGTCCGCGATCGGGATTCCGACGATCGACTGCATCATCACCGAACGGGATGGTCCGGCGGGTGTCGCGGTCGCCTATGGCGGGGCCGGCACCCATCCCGACGCGCGTATCGCGTTGACCCGCGCGCTGACCGAAGCCGCGCAATCGCGGGTGACCGGAATTCATGGTGGCCGGGAGGACATTCCGGATTACGCATCCGCCGTTCCGCGCCCCGCACCGGAGCCCGGTCATTCAGCGATCAGCTTCGGCGAGATTCCGTCACGCGAGCATGCCACCGTAAACGAGGACGTCGAGTTCATCATTGACCGGATGCGTAACGCCGGGTTCGATCAGGCCGTCGCATTCGATCTCACGCGGGCGGAGGTCGGAATTCCGGTGGTACGGGTTGTCGTGCCGCGCGCCGAATCGTGGACGCTCTTCATTGAGCATGGCGGCCGTGCGAGTCTGGGGCCTCGGGCGTTGCGGCAGATCACATGAACCAGACCGCTGTGCCGATGGTCGATCCGCAGGCTTCGCTGAAGATGATCGTGTTTGCCGGTCCATCGATCAGCGAGACCGAGCTGCGCAAGCATGCAGTTGCCGCCCATGCGCCCCCGGTCCGGCGGGGTGATCTCGCAATGGCCGACGACTACGACATCATCGTGATCCTCGATGGCGAGTTCGGCCAGAGCATGTCGGTGTCGCCCAAGGAGATCCTGGGTCTGCTCGCGCGCGGAAAGACTGTGATCGGCGCGTCGAGCATGGGGGCGCTCCGCGCATCCGAGCTCGACCGCTGCGGCATGATCGGGGTCGGCTGGGTGTACGAGTATTTCCGCCGGAGCGCGGTTCGCCGCGACGCCGATGTCGCCCTGGTCTATTCGCCGTTCGACATGAAGGCGATGACGGTGCCGATGGTCGATCTCGAATTCTGGATGGAGGGTGCGGCGCGAGCGGGCCTGGCGTCGCGCAAGGACGGGGTTCGCCTGCTCAAGGCGGCCAGGAGCATCTTCTATGCCGATCGAACGCCGGACCGGTTGATGGACGCGCTGCACCGCGCCGCGGGTGCCCAGATGCTCGAAGCGCTGCTCGGGTTCTCGGACGGAGCCGTTCCAAGTGTCAAATCGCTCGACGCGGTCGAGGCGGTTCGTTTCGGAGCGTCATTGGTCGCGCGCGGCCGGCGGGACGGGTAGCGCGCCGGGGACGGGAAGGGGGCGGCAATTGGACGTCGACACGCTTTCAACACCGAGCCGGCAATTGAAGGAGCTGCTCGGCAGGGCGCTGCTGGACGACGAATTGCGCGCGCGGTTGCTCGCCGATCCCGGCGCAGTCGCGCGGGAGCTCGATCTTGCTCCCGCCGAGGCCCGCGCCCTCACGCGGCTCGACCATGCAGCCTTCGAGCAGCGGGCTGCCCGACTGCGACAGGTCTGAGGCCGCGCGAGCGGCGGCAGATTTGTTCAGGGTGTTTCCTGATCAGGATGTTTTGGGCGGGCAACACATCGTGAACCGAAGCAGGGTCGGACGGAGGCTGTCTGCCGCATATTCCCATTCCAGCTTGACCTCATGCACCTTGGCGCCCGTCGGCAGGTCTTCGACGTCGACAATGATGCAGATCGGATCCGGTTCCGAGTTGAAACACTTGCGAAGGCAGGCGTCCAGCAACGCACATCGTGTCAGCGGGACGACGTCGGGCTCGTCCAACGATAGCGGCGTCGTATTGGGCTGGTTGGTGAGATCGAGACGGGCTTGCCCCATCTCCTTGGTCCAGTACTGGCCGGCCCCGAACGGCCAGTCTTTCAGCGGTGACAAGACCGGCTGATACTGCCCGTACTCCATGGTCGCCATGTGGATCTGGTTCGAGGCCTTGAGCTTGGCCACGCTCGCTCTCATGGCGTCGATCGGATGGTAGAGCTGGTTCATATGATCTTTGAACTGCTGATTGTTGTAGATCGCGCCGCCGAATTTGGTGGGCATAATCGGGGATCCTTTCGAAACAAAAGCGTGATGGCACTACCGCGGGAAGTCTACGCAAGGTTGCGCGGTTGGCAATACCGCGTTGTGGGAGCGCCCGAACGACGGGTATGTCATTGACATGACACGTCTCGCGGGGGCTTGTCCGACCGGTTCGGCTACGTCACAATTGATTAACATCCCTGTCAGAAGGGCCGCCGAGCATCCGCTCGGAATGCGTCTGCCGACGTAACCGCAATAGCAGGCTGGATGGTGGACCCCGATAGCGAACGGAAGTTCGTGACAATTCTCCGCGCGGATGTGGTTCAGTCGACGGGTCTCATTGCCGAGCTCGAACCTGAGCAGGCGGTGTCGCGCCTCGAGCCTGCGTTGGTGGCGATGCGGGCTGCCGTGCGCCAGTTCGGCGGTATTGTCAGCAAGGAACTGGGCGATGGCCTGGCAGCCGTCTTTGGTGCGCCGATCGCCGACGACAACCACGCACCGTTGGCCTGCCACGCGGCCATCGAACTGGTCCGGCGGGTGGAGAGCCTCGGCGATCCGAGCCTGCAGGTCCGCGTCGGGCTCCATTCCGGTCTCGTGGTGACGTATGTGGTCGCCAGCGAATTCTCCAAGGTCTACGAGATCGGTGGTGCGGCGCAACATCTTGCCGCCAGACTGGAGTCGGTCGCGGAAGCCGGTCAGATCTACGCGTCGGAGGCCTGCCAGAAGCTTTGCGAAGGACACGTGCGCTTCGAGTTCCTGGGAACGCGGGACCTGCGGGGCTTCGCGGACCCGACCCCGGTCTATCGGGTTGTCGGAGCAAGCGATCTGTCGAGTTGGCGTGTGCGCAAGGCGCGTAGTGTTTCCCGGTTCGTGGGTCGCTTGGGAGAGACCGAACAACTTAGGGACTTCGCCGAGGCCGCGAGGAGCAACGGCCGAACCGTTTGTCTGAGCGGCGATCCCGGCATCGGGAAATCGCGTCTGGTCCACGAGCTTGTTCAGGAGCTCGAGGGCGAAGGTTGGAAGATTGTCGAAGCCGAATGCAGTCCCAATTTGCAGAGTTCGCCATTTGCGGCGCTCAAGCGATTGTTGCTGTCCGTCCTCGGCCCCGCGAAGGGGAGTTACACCCACGGCAGCGGAGGGGATCTGCGGTCGGGATTGCCCGCGGTCATGCGAACGGCGATCGATGCCGTGCTCGACCTGCCGATCGCGGACGCGCACTGGGAGCGGCTGGAGCCTCAGTTGCGCGGGCGAGCGATCTGCGATGCCACCTGCGCGCTGATCGAGAAGCTCGCGTGGCAGAAGCCCACGGTGCTGCTGATCGAGGACGTCCACTGGGTCGACCGCGCCAGCGATGCCGCGATGGCCGCCCTGGCGTCGCTGCGCGTCCGAAATCTGCTGATTATCATCACCAGCCGGACCAATGGCCTCCCGGATTGGGTCGATCGAGGCTCTGCCGAGCGGGTCGTTCTGCGGCCCCTCGAGGAGGGGGCAGGATTGGCCATGCTCGACGCAATTCTGGGAATCTCGGCGACCACGCTTGATCTGAAGAGCCGGATCATGCGTCACACCGCCAATGTCCCGCTGTTCATCGAAGAAGTCTGTCGCGGCCTCAAGGAGACCGAGGTTCTCCAGGGACAATGGGGCGCGCTGGTCCTCGCGCAACCGATCAACGAATTGGGAATTCCTGCCAATATCCAGGGGGTGATCGCGTCGCGTCTCGACCGCTTGTCGCGAGAGGAGCATTCGCTCATGCAGACCGCGGCCGCGCTCGGTCCGCGCTCGACCTTGAGTACGCTCCGCGACGCCGCCGAACTTCCCGATGCCTTGTTGCAGAGCTGTCTCGCCACACTCGACGGCGCCGAACTGTTCGTCAGGGCAGGCGACCTTTCCGGGGAATCCTTCGAGTTCCGCCACGACATGGTACGCCAGGTCACCTACGACACGATGGTCCAGCGCACGCGCGAACGGATCCACACGCGCATTCTTTCGGTGCTGGAACGTGACGACAGCCTGCGAGAGGAGCCCGACAAGCTCTGCTATCATGCGACGCGCGCGAAGGATTGGCCGAAGGCCTTTACCTATGGACGCATCATCGCCCGGAAATGCGTCGGCCGCTCTGCATTCGCCGATGCGGCCACGCATTTCGAGATTGCGATGGATGCGCTCGACCGAACGCCGATTTCCCATGAGCGGGAGGCCGAGGCCGTCGACTTGCGCATCGAGGCCCGGATGGCCTTCATGGGATCCGGCAGGGTTTCGGAATGGCTCGATCTCGGAAAGGAGGCCGAGCGACGCTCTGATTCCATCGGCGATATCGGGCGCAAGGTCGCGGCGATGACGATCCGCTCGGCGGCGCAGAATTTCTACGGCGCGGCGGTCGACGCGGTCGCCACCGGCGAGCAGGTGGTTCATCTCGCGGAGGAATGGGGCAATGTCGGATGGCTCAATCTCGCCGAATACGGCCTTGGCCAGGCCTACCATCTGTGTGGTCGTTATCGCGAAGCCGAACAGTCGCTCGGACGCGCTTGCGCTCGATTGATGGGACCCGAGCCCAGTGCGCCGATCGGGACCACACCAAAATATCTCCTCCTGGTATGCTGCATGATGAAGGCGATCGCGCACACGGCGCTCGGGGAATTCGATGAGGCTGAGGCGTTTCAGCGGCGGGCGGATGAAATCGCCGATGAAAGCGGACGTCCGTTCGACCGCGTAGCGGCCGCCTATAGCGGCGGCAGCCTGATCCTTGCACGTCAGGATCCGGCGGCTGCAGCGATCCTGCTCGATGATGCGTTTGCACTGGCGCAGGAGCATGGCGTGCGGATTTTCGCTCCGGTCATCGGCAGCCAGCGCGGTATGGCCTACCTCGAGCAGGACAGGGTGGACGATGCCTGCGCCATTCTATCGGAAGCGCGCGAGACCGCGCGCGAGGTGGGCTACACCTCGACCGTCGTTCGCAGTTCGGCGTTCCTGGCCGTGGCTCTCAGCCGGAGAGGTGAATTGGCCGACGCACAGAGAATGGTCCGCGACGCCCGCAACATAGCCCGGCAGCAGGGGTTTCGCGGACTGGAGGCCGAGGCCCTGTATTACGAAGCCGTGATCGCACCTGCGACCAGCGAGGATGATCGGGCTCCACTGGTTCGCACCTTGCAGGCCTGCATCGCGCTTGCGACCGAGTGCGAGGCTCATCCGTTGCGCGCGAAAGCAGAGGCGCTGTTCGACAAGATGTTTGCTTCGATGCGCAACTGAGGCCCGACCGGCCCGCCGTGTGAGGTCCTACACCTCGTACATCACACTTCGTTCTTGGGTACGTATTTGCCCATGATGCACTTATAACTCTGTAGGTGCCACTCATGGTACGGGCCCTTGGCGAGCCAATCGGCGATGCCGATCTGCGCATTCACTGCGCAGGCGCCCATGGTGATGCCGGATTGATCGCTGTTGGTGACGACCTTTTCCATGCAGAGCTGAGCATTGCAGAGGATGGCGACGAGCGTAACAAGCATGATGGTGTTTATCCGTAGGATTAACCCGGTCTGAACCGAATCATGCACGGTTCATGCCATTATCAGCGACTTTGGTGTCGCAGCCGACAAGACCGGGATAGTACGGCTGAGCGAATCACACGCTCGCCAGCGCGTAGCCGCACGCCCGCAGATACGCTATAGTTGCTCCCCAACTACGACGTGAGATCGGGGGCGGGCGAGGAAACGTTGCGCGGTCTGGGGCTGCATCGATGATGACGTTACCTGAGTTGGCGGCGGGTGCTTTGGAGAAGTTTCTCGCCACCTGGGTCAGCCGCACCTTCGGCGCTTCGCAGGCGCGCTTCGGTGAACTGCTGCCGGCTGCGGCGCGTATCGCGCTGGAATGCATCGGCAACAGCGACGCGCTCTATCACAATGTCGAGCACACGATGCTGGTCACGCTCGCCGGGCACGACATCATCCGCGGCCGCGCGCTGCACACCCACGTCACCGCCGAAGATTACACCCACACGATCATCGCCTGCCTGACCCACGACATCGGCTATGTGCGCGGTTTGCTGAAGGGCGATGGGCCGGATGGTTACGTCATCGATGCCGCCGGCAACAAGGTGGTGCTGCCGCGCGGCTCGTCGGATGCCGGCCTGATGCCCTATCATGTCGACCGCTCGAAGCTCTATGTGCTGGACAGGCTCGAGGCGGTGCTTCCGCTCGATCGCGAGCGCGTCGCGCGCAACATCGAGGGCACGCGGTTTCCGGCGCCCGAAGGCCAGCAATATGACGACGAGGCGGCGATCGTGCGGGCGGCCGATTTCATCGGGCAGCTCGGCGATCCCAACTACATCCGGAAAGCCAACGCGCTCTATCACGAGTTCGAGGAAGTCGGCATCAACCGCCAGCTCGGTTATGAATCGCCGGCCGATATCGTCGACCGCTATCCGCAGTTCTACTGGAACATGGTTGCGCCGCACATCCAGGGCGCCATCAATTGCCTGAACATGACGGCAAGCGGCCGTCAGTGGATCGCGAACCTCTACAGCAACGTCTTCCGCGCCGAGCGCGAGGTGACCTTGTCCGGCCCGCAGATCTAACCCCAGCAGCCAGGGCCGCGGCCTTTCAGCACGGATTGCGTTGCGTTCCCCGCGCGTTTTGCGGGTGTCCACATTTAGGCCTGCTTCATCGTTGCACAGTCGGTCGAAATCAGCGACCTTGGGCCATGGACCTCCCGAACGACCGTGTTTTCGACCGCTTCAGCATGATCTCCCGTTTCGCTCAATTGATTGTGGCTGCCGTCGCCTGCTGGCCTGCGCTCGCAATGGCCGCGGGCCCGGTCTACGACGTCGACCTGTATGCGTTGATGTCCGGCACCTGCCGCAACGTCACCGTCGCGGGCCGCAACTACACCTGCAAGGCCGTCGCCTATTTCCACACCTTGCGCGGCCGTTCCGAATTCACCGTGGTGCTCGACGATCCCGCCGACAAGAGCCACATCATCTCGTTCTCCGGCGAGAGCACCGAGCGCACCCAGGACAATCTGTTCGAGCTCGCGGTCGACCGCATGCTCTTGAAGTCGAGCGACCGCCCGCGGGTCGACGGCCTGCCGGTGCCGCTGGTCGAGATGTCGACGGGCTCCTGCCGTCAGGTCGGCAGTTTCATCACGCGCCAGGTGTCCACCATCACCTGCGCCGCCACCGACCAGGGCGGCAAGAAGTACGAGCTGAGCTTTGAGTCCGACGGCTCGCCGATGACGCTGCGCCGGTTGCGGCAATCCACGCTGCCGTCGGACCGGCAACGGGCCCGCCAGATCGCGCAGCTCGAATGCCGTCTCAAGGCGCGTGCCGCACAGGTTCTGCCGCGGGACACCACGGCCTTCATGATCCGCTGCCTCGGCGAAGGCGACGGCAAGCCGGCCGACGAGCAGCGATAGAAGCGCGCCCGGCGTGCCGGACCAGGCTCGAGGAGAATGCGATGCGCCTGACATTCACCATCATCGCCGCCGTCGGCGTTTGCATCGCCGGGCCCGCTACCGCGCAAATGTACGATCCGAATTATCCGGTCTGCATGGAAGTCTATGAAGGCCGGCTGACGCCCGAATACGTCGATTGCAGCTTCACGTCGCTTCCGCAGTGCCAGGCAACGGCCTCGGGACGTTCGGCGACATGCTCGGTCAATCCGTTCTACAAAGGTCCCAAGACGGCCCCGAAGGAGCGGCGGCAACGACAGCGCCAGCCCGGCAACTAGCGCGCTTGCGTATCTCGATCGCGTGCCTGCGAGCATACGCATGGCCGTTGCGTTGCTGGCGCTGTTGACTAACTCTGGCAGTTGTGAGGAAACGGTCCGAACGACAAGGAGACGTCGATGCGCCTGAAGCTGTTCGCGGTCGCCGCGTTTGCGGTCACCCTGACCGGGCCTGCCGCCGGGCAGGCCTATGATCCGAACTATCCGGTGTGCATGCACGTCTATGGCGGCCGGGCGGCCGGCGGAAACTACATCGATTGCAGCTTCACCTCGATCCCGCAGTGCCAGGCGAGCGCATCGGGCCGTGGCGCGATGTGCTCGGTCAATCCCTTCTTCGCTCCGCCGCCGCCTCCGAGCCGCCGGACGTATCGTGGACGGCATCATCGCACTTACTGACGCGGGAGCAGCCGTTCCCGCGCCGGCGATGAAGCGCGGTCAGGACGGCGCGCCCATCGTGTAGGGCTTCAGCACCGCATAGAGCATGCTGTGCGTCGGCGTCGCCACGCCGAGCTTGCGGCCGAGCTCGACCACCTTGCCGTTCAGCCAGGGCAGTTCGAGCCGGTTGCCGCGCTCGAGGTCGAGCGCCATCGAGGCCTTCATTGCCGGCGGCGCGTGCCCGATGAAGTCGAGCACCTTGGCAAGCGGGTCCGGCGGCAGCTTGATGCCGCTGGCGTGGGCGATCGCGATGATCTCCTCGCAGGCCGACACGAACAGCGGACGCAGGTCGGGATCGTCGCGCAGCCTGCCGATCGGCTGGCGCGTGACCGCGGTCATGCCGGCATTGGTGGCGAGGCCAATGAACTTCATCCAGAGCTCGGTGTTGATCTGCTCGCTCAGCGTGGCGTCGAAGCCGGCCTTCAGGCAGAGCTCGAGCAGCGCCTTGCCGCGCGGCGTGATGCGGCCGTCGAGCTCGCCGAAGATCATGCGCATGAAGGTGCCGACCTGGTTGATCACGCCGGCCTTGATGATCGAGGCTGAGATCTGCGCCACGCCGCCCATCACGGCGTTGCGGCCGAGGATCGGGATCAGCCGGTCGGGCGCGTCGATGCCGTTCTGGAGCGGGATCACGGCGGTGCCGGGACCGACCATCGGCTTGATGCGCTCGCCGGCGCTTTCGACGTCCCACAGCTTGACGCAGAACAGCACGATATCGACCGGGCCGACGCGTGCGGGATCGTCGGTCGCCTGGGTCGGGACCAGATGGGTTTCGCCGCGGCCGCCCTGAACCTTCAGCCCCTCGCTCTGCATGGCGGCGAGGTGGGCGCCGCGCGCGATAAAGGTGACGTCGGCGCCGGCATGCGCGAGCGCCGCGCCAAAGCCGCCCCCGACGCCGCCGGCCCCCACCACTGCGATCCGCATGACCTGTCTCCCTGTTCGCCACTTTGGCCGGCAGCCTCGACGATGTCGGATCAATGTGCAACCCCGGTTGCGCAGCGCGCAACCCGGCTGCGCTGAAAACCGCGTGACCGCCGCGTCAGCGGCCATATGCGCCATCTTCCTGCGTTGACTTGCCCGTTCAACCCGCTAAGCCATCCGGCAAATTGGGAGGCACGCGGTGGAGAATTCAGAGCCGACGGCGGTCGCGCTTGATAAGGCGACGGTGGCGTTTCGGTTGGCGGACGGACGCGTCTATACCGCGGTCGAGCAGGCCAATCTTGCGGTGGCGCATGGCGAGTTCGTCGCCATCGTCGGCCCGACCGGATGCGGAAAGTCGACGCTGCTCAACGTCACCGCGGGGCTGCTGAAACCGGCCGCCGGGTCGGCGCGGATCTTCGACAAGCCGCTGAACGGCCTCAACCGTGACGCCGGCTATCTGTTCCAGGCCGACGCGTTGTTCCCATGGAAGACCGCGATCGACAACGTCGCGATCGGGCTCGAGATCCGGGGCACGCCGCGCACCGAGGCTCTCTCGCGCGCGCAGAAATGGCTGACCTCGGTCGGGCTCGGTGCTTTCGCCAACCGCTATCCGCACATGCTGTCGGGCGGCCAGCGCAAGCGCGTCGCGCTGGCGCAGGTGTTGATCCGTGATCCGAAGATCCTCTTGATGGACGAGCCGTTCGGTCCGCTCGACGCCCAGACCCGGCAGATCATGGGCAATCTGCTCTTGGAATTGTGGAGTGCCGATCGCAAGGCGGTGCTGTTCGTCACCCATGATCTCGAGGAGGCGATCGCGCTGGCTGACCGGGTCGTGATCATGTCGGCCGGCCCTTCCGCGCGCATCATCGGCGATTGGCGCATCACGCTGCCGCGGCCGCGCGATATCGCCGAGGTCCGGATGGAGAAGGATTTCCATGCCCTGCACCGCGAGATCTGGGGTGTGCTGAAGGACGAGGTGATGAAGGGCTATGTCCAGTCGACCCAGGCGGGAGCCGCCTGATGTCGCGCATCACATTGCTGGCCCTGCAAGTTCTGGTCGCCGTCGTTACGCTGGCGCTGTGGCAGTTGTTTTCGACCGTGCCGGTGTTCGGCAAGGTGCTGCTGCCGCCGTTCTTCTTCTCCAATCCGGTCGACGTCTTCAGCCAGATTGTGAAGTGGTTCTCGAGCGGAGTGATCTGGAAGCATCTGGCGATCACGCTGTGGGAATCGATCCTCGCCTTCGTGATCGGCTCGGCCGGCGGCATCCTGGTCGGCTTCTGGTTTGCGCGGCAGCCGCGCGTCGCCGCGGTGTTCGATCCTTATGTGAAGATGGTCAACGCGCTGCCACGTGTGGTGCTGGCGCCGATCTTCGCGCTGTGGTTCGGGCTCGGCGTCTGGTCCAAGGTCGCGCTCGGCGTGACGCTGGTGTTCTTCATCGTGTTCTTCAACGTCTACCAGGGCGTCAAGGAAGTGCCGACCACGGTGCTCGATAACGGCCGCATGCTCGGCATGAACGAGCGGCAGCTGATGCGCCACGTCTACTGGCCGTCGGCGCTGTCCTGGATGTTCTCCTCGCTGCACACCTCGGTCGGCTTTGCGGTGGTCGGTGCCGTGGTCGGTGAGTATCTCGGCTCCGCCGCAGGTCTCGGCTATCTGATCCAGCAGGCTGAAGGGGTGTTCGACGTTGCCGGCGTATTCGCCGGCATGTTCGTGCTGTCGGCCTTCGTCATCCTGATCGACATGGGCGTGACGATGGTCGAGAAGCGGCTGCTGGTGTGGCGGCCGACCGCGGCGGCGAGAGACTAAGGGCGCGTCCATCGGACTGCAACATAAAGAGGCCGCCAACGTTGGCGGCCTCTTTGCATTCTCGATGCAAAAGCGTCAGGTCTTGTATCCCTGGCTGTGGCACCACCACGAAATGCCGTTGGTATCGTGGCCAAACTTGAGCAGGGATTCCCTACATTCGTTGAAGTTGTGGAAACGGTTGACGCCCTCTGGCCAGCAAACCACCGGCGTAGGATTGGGCCAGCTACTGGAGACGGAGCAGGGTACTCTCGAGGTTGCCTGTTTAGCGAGTGCGGGTTTGTTCTCAGCATTTGCGGGTGCAATCGACAAGATCGCGACAGCTAGACCCGCGACGAAGAGCGGCGAGGCTTTCATGGCTATCTTCTCCCATCCACCGTTGGGTCGGTGGTGGGGTACCTATACCAAAGGATGCGCCGAACTCGCGATACAATTCGTGTTTCGTTACGTGAACGCAGCCACGGTCACCTGCGTTCGGTCACTAGCGCCGCGTTCATCAGCCCGCGGATCTTATCCGTCACACCGGGGTCGACAGGATTGTAGACGATCATGCTGAGATCCGACCGGCCATCGACCGCGAACGCGGAATACTCGAACTTGACCGGGCCGAGGATCGGGTGCCGGAGCTGCTTGACGCCCTCGCCATGGGTGCGCACGTCGTTGTCGCGCCACAGCGCGGCGAATTCCGGGCTGAGCCGGCAGAGCTCATCGACGAACGGCTGCACCTCGGCGGCAGCACCGGCACGCGCGGCGTCGACCCTGAAGGCGCCGACCACGAAGCGCGCCACGCTTGCCCAGTCATGTTGCGCGGCGCGGACGCGCGGATCGAGGAACATGAAGCGGAGCACGTTGCGCTCGCGCGGCGGCAGCGATCCGTAGTCCGTCAGCATCACGGTCGCCGCCCGGTTCCAGGCCACGATGTCCCATGTCGCGGTCCGGATCACGGCGGGCTGCGGCTCCAGCGCGTCGAGCACGCGTTGCAGCCGCGGCGTGACGCCTTCGCTTTTTTGGTAGCGCACCTCGGGCGTGTGGCCGAGGCCAAGCAGGAACAGGTGCTCGCGCTCGACATCCGTCAGCATCAGCGCCCGCGCGATGCGGTCGAGCACATCGGCCGACGGCGCGCCGCCGCGGCCCTGTTCGAGCCAGGTGTACCAGGTGGCGCTGATGTTGGCGCGTTGCGCCACTTCCTCGCGGCGCAAGCCCGGCGTGCGGCGGCGCTCCGGCGGAAAGCCGAAGGTGGCGGGATCGAGCTTGCTGCGGCGGTCCTTCAGGTAGGCGCCGAGCAGGTTCTCATGCGCGAGCGGTTCGCTCATCCTGTTAGCCATTATACCATGATAAGGTCACTACTTTACCACGATAGCGTAACGACCCATTTGTCTCCAAGCAAAACCTGGAGACTTGCTGATGCGTGTGTTTGTCACTGGAGCCACCGGCTGGGTCGGCTCGGCCGTCACGAACGATCTGATTGCCGCCGGCCACAAGGTGCTCGGCATGACCCGTTCGGACAAGGGCGCGGAAGCGCTCGCTGCCGCCGGCGCCGAAGTTCACTACGGAACGCTGGAGGATCTCGACAGCCTGAAGAACGGCGCCGCGCAGGCCGATGCGGTGATCCACTGCGCCTTCAATCACGACTTTTCGCGGTTTGCCCAGAACTCCGAGCATGACCGGCGTGCGATCGAGACGTTCGGCGCGGTGCTTGCAGGATCGAACCGGCCGCTGATCACCACGTCGGGCGTCGCGACCATGGCGCAAGGCCGCGTCGCCACCGAGGAGGACGCGCCGCATCCGCCTTCGCCCGCCTTGCCGCGCATGACCGAAGCGGCCACGACCGAGGTGGCGGCGCGCGGCGTGCGCGCCGGCGTCGTCCGGCTCGCGCCGTCGGTGCACGGCCATGGCGATCACGGCTTCGTGCCGCGCCTCATCGCCATTGCGCGCGAGAAGGGCGTCTCCGCCTATGTGGGCGAAGGGCTCAATCGCTGGCCGGGCGTGCATCGCCTCGATGCGGCCCGCCTCTATCGTCTCGCGCTCGAGCGCGGCGTCGAAGGCGGCCCTTTCCATGCCATCGCCGACGAAGGCGTGCCGTTCAGGTCGATCGCCGAGGTGATTGCGCGCCGCTTGAACATTCCCCTGGTATCGAAGTCGCCGGAGGAAGCGCTCGCTCATTTCGGTTTCCTCGGCAGGTTCGCCGGTGCCGATGTGCCGGCGTCGAGCGCGCGGACGCGGTCGCGGCTCGATTGGCAGCCGCAGCAGCCCGGTCTGCTCGCCGACATCGATCACCCCGCTTATTTCGCTTGAGCGCCACGGAGAACCGGCCATGACGGGTGCCGTGATGTCGCTCGCCGGCAAACGCGTGATCGCAATCGGAGGATCGTCGGGGATCGGCTTCGCCGTCGCCGCGCTGGCGCAGGAGCGGGGCGCGGAGGTGGTGATCGCCTCCAGCAGTCAGGCCAATGTCGACGCGGCGGTGGCGCGGCTGCCGGGGGCTTCGGGCATGACCGTCGATCTGCGCGACGAGGCCGGCGTGTCGCGCTTCTTCGAAGACATCGGCGGCTTCGATCACCTCGCGATCACGGCAGGCGATCAGGGCCTGCCTGCGTTCGGCGCGGCGCGTGATCTCGATCTCGCTGCTGCACGCGAGGCTCTCACTCTGCGCTTCTGGGGTTCGCTCGCGGCGGTCAAGCACGGCAGCCGCGTGATCGCTGCGAACGGATCGATCACGCTGACCGGTGGCCTGCTGGCGCATCGCCCGCAAAAAGGCATGCCGTTCGTGACCGCGGCGGCGGGCGCTATGGAGAGCCTCGCCCGCGGCCTTGCCGTCGATCTTGCGCCGGTCCGCGTCAATGCCGTGTGCCCCGGGCTCATTCTCACCGAGCGCGTCGGGCAGATGCCGGAGGAGAGGGTGCACCGTTATGTGGCAGGCTTGCCGCTGCCGCGCGCCGCATCGCCGGACGAGGCCGCCACCGCCTACGTCTATCTGATGCTGAACAGCTACATCACCGGGCAGACCCTCGCGGTGGATGGCGGTGGTCTGTTGGTGTGAGCAACGCGCTTGGAGATCGTAGGGCGGATTAGCGCAAGCGTAATCCGCCGAGGTTCCGCAATGAAGATGGTGGGTTACGCCTTCGGCTAACCCACCCTACGCAGCTAGCCTAGAGCGGGAAGCACCGCATATAAGCCGCGAACAGCTTCTCGTCGTTAAAGCTCACGAGCTTTGATTCGATCGCGTCGGCAAGGTCGAGGTCGCGATTCTGCACGCGCAGCCATGCCTGCGCATCGGCGGTGATGGTCAGGGTCGCCTCTCCGACATGACGCCCAGGCACCACCTGAAGGTCCTTGCCCTTGATCGCGACCGTCATGTCGAGCGCGCTCGCGCCGGTGAAGCGCAGATGCGTGACGAAATCCAGGCCTCGCGCCCGGCCGCGCTGGAATCCGAGCGAGAGCGAGAAGATGTAGGCTTGGAGGCTGCCGGTATGGCGGCCGGACGTCACACGCTGCGCCTTCTTGTGCGGAAAGCGCCGCGTCACGGTGTCCTCGGCGTCGGTGTCGGGGATCACGTAGACGAACTCGTCCTTGTCGATCAGCGGCTGCACCACGTCTGCGAAATGCGCGTCGCGATCGTGCAGGAAGGGCCCGATCACGTCTTCGCCGGCCGGGCAGGCCGAGATGCAATAGGCCGCCTTGTAGCCCGGCTTGAACGACAGCGATTGCCAGATGTTCAGCGTCTCGGTGCGGGGAACACGGGCGCGATAGTCTTTTGCGTCCTTCGAATCCGCGACCTTCTCCACCCACTGGGTGAAGTTGCCGAGGAAGTCGTGATAATTGTGGGTGTGGCAGGACAGGAAATCGAAGCCGCCGTCCGGCTTGATGGCGCCGACCGGGCAGGCGGCGACGCACAGCTTGCATTCCAGGCAGGGGTTGTAGTCGATCGGCCCGTCATGGGCGTCGACCTCGCATCCGAGCAGCACGGTGCCGAGCAGGACGAAGCTGCCGAACTTCGGGTGGATGACGCTACGGTGGATGCCCATCCGCCCGAGCCCGGCTTCCACCGCAATCGGCTTGTGCTGGACCATCATGATCCTGGGCAGGTCCATCTCCATCGGGAAGGCGGCGACTGAATTGCAGGCCGGGATGCCGCGCGCATCGAGCGCGCGCACGATCGCGCGTGCGGTTTCGTTGACGTGGTCGTAGGTGCCGTGGAATTCCTCGTTGGCGACCGAGCGCGACGGCGAGCGCACCGGCTCGCGGTTCATGTGGCAGGCGATCGCGAGCAGGGAGCGCGTCCGGCCGTAGACCTTGCGGATGAAGTCGCGCTGCGGCGCGATGGCGGCGCGCTCGAACTCGATGATGCCGACGTCGTCGGCGCCGCACTCCCGCGCGATCTGCTTGATGACGTCAGATGAAACCGGGGCGTCGTGGACCGGCCGGCTGCTGCGCGCACGCACGGCCCTGACCGTGGGGTGATCGTCCAGGCTCATGGTCCTGCTCTCCATGAAATGACGATCGTCATATTATGGAGCGGCGAGACGCGAGGCAAGTGAATTATATGTCAATTGTCATGTAATGGAACCGACGCGCGCGGGCCGCGCCTCTCCGTCATTGCGAGCGAAGCGAAGCAATCCCCTCTCCGCATGTGCAGACCGATGGATTGCTTCGTCGCTTCAGCGCAAGATTGCTTTGCAATTTTGTCGCGAGCTCTTCGCTAACGACGGCGGAAGCATCGCCGGAAGAGATGTAGGTTGGGTGTCAATCCAGCATGTTCGCCTTGAGGCATTCTTGGCGCTTCTTCGGCTTTTCCAGTATTCGCAATGCTATGCTGCCGCCGCAGGCTTGGCCAGTTATCGGAAAGTCGCCTTCTCAAGCCTGGCCTCCTCCTCTATCTTGCCGGGCAGTCGAACGGAGGACGTCATGAACAAATGGCTTGGCAGGCTTGCCGGAACGCTGCTGGCGCTGACCCTGTCCACGGGTTTTGCCGCGGCGCAAAGCAAGATCACCATCGCGGTCGGGGGCGGCGCCTGCCTGTGCTATCTGCCCACCGTGCTGGCCAAGCAGCTCGGCGAATATGACAAGGCCGGGCTTGCGGTCGAGCTGGTCGACCTCAAGGGTGGCTCGGATGCGCTGAAGGCCGTGCTCGGCGGCAGCGCCGACGTCGTCTCCGGCTATTTCGACCATTGCGTCAATATCGCCGCCAAGAAGCAGGAGATGCAGGCCTTCGTGGTCTATGACCGCTATCCCGGCCTGGTGCTGGTGGTGTCGCCGAAGCACACCGGCGAGATCAACTCGATCAAGGATCTTGCCGGCAAGAAGGTCGGCGTCAGCGCGCCGGGCTCCTCGACCGATTTCTTCCTGAAATATCTCCTGAAGAAGAACGGCCTCGATCCGGCCGGCACCGCCGTGATCGGCGTCGGCCTCGGCGCCACCGCGGTGGCGGCGATGGAGCAGGGCCAGATCGATGCAGCCGTGATGCTCGATCCGTCCGTCACCGTGCTGCAAGGCAGCCACAAGGACCTCAAGATCCTCAGCGATACCCGCACCCAGCACGACACGCTCGCGGTGTTCGGCGGCGAGTATCCGGGCGGCGCGCTCTATTCGACCACGGCCTGGGTCAATGGCCACGAGAAGGAGGTGCAGGCGCTGACCAATGCGATCATGGCGACGCTTGCCTGGATCCATTCGCATTCCGCCGAGGACATCATGGCCAAGATGCCGGAAGACCTCGTCGGCAAGAACAAGGAGCAGTATCTGGCCGCGCTGAAGAACACGATCCCGATGTACTCGGAAACCGGCAAGATGGATCCCAAGGGCGCCGAAGCCGTGCTTGCCGTGTTCAGCGAAGGCTCGCCTGATGTCGCGAAGGCCGGCATCGACGTCACCAAGACCTACACCAACAAGTTCGTCGATCAGGTCAAGAAGACGACCGGGAACGCGAAGTAAGGCATGATCCGCAAAAGTGTGACGCGGTTTTGCGAAGAGATCATGCCCAAATGAAGGACATGGAGTCTCCACTCATTTGCCGCGTCACTGCGCTCGACCTCGCATTGGCGCGGCGTCCCTGGCCGTTCGCCGACCAGCGGCGCGCCGAGATCGACGCGCATTTCGCCGAGCAGCAGCGGCTGAACCCGAACCTGTGGAACGGCCGCGTCCTGCTCGGGCGCGATCCGGTGTTTGCCGGCGATCGGCTCAGCGCCAGCTATTTCGAGACCGATTTCGCAAGCTTCCTGGCCTGGCGCGACTGGGGCTTTCCGGACCGGGAGGTGTTCAACGGCTTCGGCATGGGCGCGCTGCTCGCAAGCGACGGCGCCTTCGTGTGCGGGGTGATGGGCGAGCAGACGGCCAACGCCGGACGCATCTACTTTCCCTCCGGCACGCCCGATCTTGACGACATCAGGGGCGAGACGGTGGATATCGCCGGCAGCGTGATGCGCGAGCTCGAGGAGGAGACCGGCCTTACGGCAGCGGATTGCCATGGCGATGCCGACTGGCATTGCATCTACACCGGCGTCGCGCTGGCGATGATGCAGATCCTGCGTGTCGATATGCCCGGTGATGCGCTGCGCGCGAAGATCGAGGCCAACCTCGCGCGCCAGCAGAACCCCGAACTTGCCGGCATCCATCTGGTGCGCAGCCGCGCCGATCTCACCCCCGCCATGCCGCGCTTCGTCACCGCGTTCATCGAAACGCAGCTGCCGGCCTAGGGCGTGTACGTGCCGTTGTTCTGTCCTGACGGAGCTTAGCCGCCTGACGTTTCCAATCGACCGGTTTTGCGGTAGCCTGCCGCCAGTCCTGAACGTGGAGCCGCCATGCTCACGCTCTATTCCTATCCGCCGTTGTTCGGCGTCGCCGACAACAATGGTTATGGCCTGAAGGTCTTCGCGTTCCTGAAGCTCGCCGGCGTGCCGTTCCGGCACGAGCACATTTTTGATGCGTCGAAGGCGCCGCGCCAGCAATTGCCCTATATCGTCGATGGCGACGATACTGTCGGCGACAGCGAGACCATCCTCGGCTATGTCACCGGAAAATATGGCGTGACGCTGGATGCCGCGCTGACGCCGGCGCAGCGCACGACCAATCTCCTGGTCACGCGGACGCTCGACGATCTCTACTGGGTGATGTCCTATTCGCGCTGGCAGGACGAGCGCTACTGGACCCAGTTCCGCGATGCGCTCAAGCGCGAGCATCCGGGCCTCACCGACGACGGCTTGATGAAGGCCAAGGAGTTCAACGCCCGGCGCTATTATTACCAGGGCATCGGCCGCTTCGAGCCGGACGCCGCGATGGCCCGCGGGCTCGCCGATCTCACGGCATTGGCGAGCTTGATCCCGGCGCACGGCTATGTGCACGGCGACAGGCCGACGGCCATCGACGCCGGCATTTATGGCTTCGTGGCCAACATCTACTTCTACGACATCGAGACGCCGTTGAAGACATTCGTGGTCTCGCACGACGCTTTGGTCCGGCATTGCCGTGCCATCCACGTGGCCGTCAGCATGTGAGCTTTTGAGGGCGAGGCGGATCCGGAATTATCAGGGCTCGTCCTGATGCCGCGCGTCGGCACCGTTCCGCCGAAACTTTGCGCAAGCCTGCGCCGTGGCGACGCAGCCATCGCGCTTGACATCATCGGTCGCTCCCCCTGTGATAGGGCGGCACGAAAACAAAAAATGCAGTGCACAATCTCTGGGGAGGGATTCATGCCGGTCAGGAGGGTCGCCCGCTGGCTCGCGGGTCTGTCTGTCGCGCTCGCCGCATTGGGGGTGGCTGCGCCAACGCAGGCGCAGGACAAGAAGATCAAGATCGGTGTGATCTTCGATCTGACCGGCCCCTTGGCCGGCGGCGGCTCCGAGCTGCAATATACCGGCGTCAAGATCATGCTCGACCATTACGCCAAGACCGGCGTCGAGGGGTACAAGGTCGAGGCGGTCTATGCCGACGCCCAGAGCAAGCCCGACATCGCCATCAACGAGGCCGTCCGCCTGCTCGAGCAGGAGAAGGTCGACATGGTGATGGGCTTCTTCTCCTCGGCACAATGCGTGCCGGTGGCGGCCCGGGTCGACCAGATGAAGAAATTCATGTGGATCACGACCTGCATCTCGTCGGGTGTGTTCGACGGCAAGAACTACAAATACGTGTTCCGCCCGCAGGCCGCCGGCAACCAGTACGGCATGATGACGACCGACTTCATCGCGCAATATTCGCTGTCCAAGTTCGGTAAGGAGCCGAAGGACCTGCGCGTTGCGATCATCCATGAGGACGGCGCCTATGGCGTCGACGTCTCCAAGGGCAACGAGGCCGGCGCGAAGAAGGCCGGCTTCAACATCGTGCTCAAGGAGGGCTATTCGGCGACCGCGCCGGATTTGTCGGCGCTGGTCACCAAGCTGAAGCGCGCCAAGCCCGACGTGATCTTCCACACCGGCTACAATCCGGACATCACCCTGCTGTTCCGGCAGGCGCGTGAGCAGGGGCTCAAGTTCGGCGCCATCGTCGGCCACGGCGCGGGCTATGGCGTCTATGAGAAGCTGAAGGAAGGCCTCGGCGCCGATGCCAACTATCTCTTCAACACCGATCCGATCTCGATCTGGCTTGCCAACCAGAAAGGCATGGACCCGAAGCTGCCGCCGGTCATCAAGATGGTCGGCGAGGAGTTCGACAAGCTCAAGCCCGGCGTGCCGATCCGCTCCGCCCATGTCGGCATCGGCGCGGCCAACGCCTATGTCTTCCTCGACGACGTGCTGCCGCGTGCGATCAAGAAGTATGGCGGCGTCGATCCGGATGCGCTGCGCAAGGCCGCGCTCGATACCGACATTCCCGAAGGCGGCACCATGCTCGGCTACGGCGTGAAGTTCTACGGCGAGGGAGAGCAGTACGCCGGGCAGAACGCGCGCTCGTTCCCGGTGGTGCTGCAATATATCGACGACAAATCCTATGTGGTGTGGCCGAAGAGCCAGATGCAGCGCGAGACCGTGCTGCCGCTGCCGGCCGGCACGACGTACAGCTACAAATAGCCAGAGCAAGATGAGATCAGGTCGAACAGCAGCCGCGAAAGAACTGCGCGCCCTCTCCGGCTTGCGGGCAGCGCTATCTGATATGCGCGCGATCCCTCCACAAACTCGTCATGCCCGGCCTTGTGCCGGGCATCCACGTCTTGGTTTCCGCGTGAGAAAGACGTGGATGGCCGGGACAAGCCCGGCCATGACGCATTTGGAAATGGCCGCGATCTAACGCAGCGAAAGGGACCGCCGTGCTCGCCGTGGAAGGCCTGGTCAAGCGGTTTGGCGGCTTTCGCGCCGTCAACAACGTGTCGTTCCGCGTCGAGCAGGGCGAGATCCTCGGCCTGATCGGCCCGAACGGCTCGGGCAAGAGCACGATCTTCAACATGCTGTCGGGGACGTTGCCGCCGACCGAGGGCTCGATCCTGTTCGACGGCCGCGAGATCGCGGGTCTCGCGCCGCACCGGATTATCGTCGGCGGCATCGGCCGCACGTTCCAGATCCCGCGACCGTTCCATCGCCTCAGCATTTTCGAGAACGTCGTGCTCGCCGGCTTCTACGGTCAGGGCCGCCACAGCCGCGCCAAGGCCGAGGAGGCGGCTGAGCGCGCGCTCGCGATGGTCGGGCTGCCGACCGATCGCCACAGCAGCGTCGAGGGTCTCGGCGCCGCCGGTTTGAAGAAGCTTGAGCTCGCCAAGGCGCTCGCCACCGGCCCGAAGCTTCTGCTCGCCGACGAAAGCCTCGGCGGCCTCGATGAGGCCGAGATGGACCAGGCCGCCGACATGCTGCGCCGGATCCGCGACGAGCTCGGCATCACCATCATCTGGGTCGAGCACATCATGGGCGTCCTGATGCGCGTGGTCGACCGCGTGATGGTGCTGGATCACGGCGAGAAGATCGCCGAGGGCTTGCCGGCCGATGTCGCCGGCGACACAAAAGTGATCGAGGTCTATCTCGGCACTGATGCGGACGCGAGCCTGGCGGCTGCGGCCGCGGCGCAAGCGCGCCGCCGGATCGGGGCATGAACGGCATGCTGGAATTGAAGTCGATCGATGCGGGCTATGGCAGTTTCCAGGCGCTGTTCGACGTCAGCCTCGACGTCAGGGCGGGTGAGGCGGTCGGCGTGATCGGCCCGAACGGCGCCGGCAAGACCACGTTGATGCGGGTGATCTCCGGATTGATCCGGCCGATCAGGGGCAGCATCGCGATGGAAGGCACCGACGTCGTCGCAACCCCGCCGCATCGCATCGTCAGCCTCGGGATCGCGCATGTGCCGGAAAATCGCCGGCTGTTCCCGCGGCTCACGGTCGCGGATAATCTCAAGATGGGCGCCTTCATGCCGGGCGCCCGCGCGCATTACGCCGAGCGGCTGGAGTTCGTGTTCGAGCTGTTCCCCCGGCTGAAGGAGCGGTTGCAGCAGATGGCCGGCACGATGTCGGGCGGCGAGCAGCAGATGTGCGCGATCGGCCGCGCGCTGATGTCGAACCCGAAGCTGCTGCTGCTTGACGAGCCGTCGGCTGGCCTGGCGCCGGTCGTGGTGCAGCAGGTGTTCGAGCTGGTCAAGCGCATCCGCGCCTCGGGACTGACGGTCCTGATCGTCGAGCAGAACGTGCAGCAGGTGCTGCGCGTGGTCGACCGCGCCTATCTGCTGGAAGCCGGCTCGATCCGCGCCGCTGGCTCCGCGGCGGAGCTTGCCGCCAGCGACACCATCAAGCAGGCGTATCTGGGGGTGTAGGGGATGAAGACGATATCGGAACGTGTTGCGGCGTCGGCGGTTCACCTCTCCCCCTGTGGGAGAGGTCGGATCGCATCGTCAGATGCGATCCGGGTGAGGGGTTACGCTCTCACGTGGGACCTGTTGCCCTCACCCGGCGCTGCGCGCCGACCTCTCCCCGACGGGGAGAGGTAAGAGAGAGGTAGCCATGCAATCCTTCCTCGACATCTTCGACATCTACCTGCTGGAGGCCGTCATCAACGGCATCCTGCTCGGCGGCGTGCTGGCGCTGCTCGCGCTCGGGCTCAATCTGATCTTCGGCGTCATCGACGTCACCTGGATCTGCTACGCCGAGCTCGTGATGATCGGCATGTACGGCATGTACTATCTGGTGCAGGTCTTCCATTTGCCGTACTGGGCCGCCGCGCCGCTGGTCATCCTGCTGGTGGCGCTGCTAGGGGCCGCGTTGCATTTCTTCGTCATCGCGCCGCTGCTGACCGCGCCGCCGATCAACCAGCTGCTCGCCACCGGCGGCGTGCTGTTCATCCTGCAGAGCTTCGCCACCGTCGCCTTCGGCATCGACTTCCGCAATCTCGGCATCCGCCTGCCGGTGCTGGCGCTCGGCGAGATGAATTTCAGCTACGCGCGATTGCTGTCGTTTGCGGCCGCACTCATCGGCATGGTCTGCGTCTATCTGTTCCTGACCCGCACCTTCACCGGCACCGCGATCCGCGCCATCGCGCAGGACCGCCAGATCATGCCGCTGATGGGCGTCGATCCCAAGCGCATCTATCTCGTCACCTCGGCGATCGGCGGCGGGCTCGCCGGCCTCGCCGCGTGCCTCCTGGTGCTGCAATACGACGTGCATCCGTTCGTCGGCCTGTCGTTCGGGCCGATCACCTTCCTGATCTGCGTGCTCGGGGGCTTAGGCAATTTCATCGGCGGCTTCATCGCCGCCTTCGTGTTCGCCGAGATCATCTCGCTTGGCGGCCTGTTCTCCGACCTCGAATGGGGCTACGTGCTGGCCTTCGCCTTCTTCATCGTGATGATGTTCATCCGGCCCGCGGGCCTGCTCGCGAGGCGCTCGTGAACAGGCAGGCCGCCTTCTGGATCATCGCGCTGCTCGCGCTCATCGCGCTGCCCTTCGTGCACCGCGATCCCTATCATTTGCACGTGCTGGTGCTGATCCTGATCTGGTCGTTCGCCTACACCTCATGGTCGATCATGGGCCGCTTCGGGCTGGTTTCGCTCGGCCATGGCGGCTTCATGGGCATCGGCGCCTATGTCACCGCGCTGCTCTGGAACCACCTCGGCGTCTCGCCCTGGATCGGCATCCCCGTGAGCATGGCGACCGCGGGCGTGCTCGCGCTGATCGTCGCCTATCCCTGCTTCCGCTTCCGCATCACCGGCCACTATTTCGTGCTGGTGACGCTCGCGCTGTCCGGCATCGTGCTCCAGGTCATCACCGCGACCCGCGACTATACCGGCGGCTCGCTCGGCTACACGCCGCAGCGCGCCCAGAGCGGCAAGGGGCTGCTCGCGCTGCAATTCGACGACAAGACCACCTGGTACCTGATCGCGCTCGCGGTGTGGGTCGTGGGCCTCGTGATCTGGCGCGCGATCGACCGCAGCATGATCCGTCACGCCATGGAGGCGATCTCGGAGGATGAGGACGCCGCGGCCGCAGCCGGCGTCAACGTCACCGCCGAGAAGCTCAAGATCACCCTGATCAGCGCGCTGATGACCGCGCTGTCAGGCGCGCTGTATTGCCAGTACCAGATGTTCATCTCGCCGGACACCGTGAGCGGCATTGCCGTCTCCTTGCAGATGGTGTTCGCGGCGATCGTCGGCGGCGTCTATGTCGCGCTGGGGCCGACGGTCGGCGCCGTCATCACCATCGTGCTGGCCGAGGTGCTGCGCATCTCGTTCGGCACCAAGGCGGTCGGCTGGGACAACCTGGTCTATGGCGTGCTGCTGGTGCTGTTCATCATCTTCCTGCCCAAGGGCATTCTTGGTAGCGTGATCGACAGGATCAAATCGCCACGCAAGCCGTTGAGAGGCCATGAGCAACAAACCGTCCCCATCGCTCGCCGATGAACTGAAGCCCTTCATCGCGCCGTTTCGCTTCGACGGGAGTGGCGAATTTCACCTCAAATCGTATCCGACCGCCGAGAAGGGCGGCATCGACAAGGACGCCGGCGGCAAGATCATCGAGGCCAACCGCAAGCGGCTCAACGATTTCCAGGAGAAGCTCTACGCCCAGGACCGCTGGTCGGTGCTTTTGATCTTCCAGGGCATGGATGCCGCCGGCAAGGATAGTGCGATCAAGAGCGTGTTCGAGGGCGTCAACCCGCAGGGCTGCGAGGTCTCCTCCTTCAAGCAGCCGTCGAGCCGGGAGCTCGATCACGACTACATGTGGCGCGCGATGGTCGCGCTGCCGGAGCGCGGCCGCATCGGCATCTTCAACCGCTCCTATTACGAGGAGTGCCTGGTGGTGCGGGTGCATCCCGAGGTGCTCGGCAAGCAGAAGATCCCGAAGAAGCTCGTGACCGAGAACATCTGGCGCGAGCGCTTCGAGGACATCTCTTCGATCGAACGCTATCTGTCGCGCAACGGCACCATGATCCTGAAATTCTTCCTGCACGTCTCCAAGGAGGAGCAACGCCAGCGCTTCCTCGACCGGCTCGAGGAGCCCGCCAAGAACTGGAAGTTCTCGATGGCCGACATCTCCGAGCGCGCGCTGTGGGCCAAGTATCAAGCCGCCTATCAGGACATGATCCACCACACCGCGACCAGGGAAGCGCCCTGGCACATCGTGCCCGCCGACCACAAATGGTTCGCCCGCGTCGTGATCGGCTCGACCATCGTCAACGCGCTCGACAGACTCGACCTGAAATTCCCCGAGGTCGACAAGGCCGAGCTCAGCGAGTTCAAGCGCGTCCGCGCCGCGCTGGAGGCGGAAGGCAAGGGCGGGGCGGTGGAGAAGGCAACGAAGAAGGAGGCCGCGAAGAAGTAGCGGATGAAGAAGTAAGGCCGCGCTTCCTCTCACTCACTGCGTAAGGTGAGCAAGCTCGTCAGGCTCCCTCCCCCCTTGCGGGGGGAGGGTGGGAGAGAGGGGTGGCCCCGGGCGAGATGACGAAGAACAAGCGCGTCGCCTTCCCAATCTCGATCGCGCGTCGTTGAAAGAGAAATGGAGAGAGTCACCGTGTGGTACCCCTCTCCCTAACCCTCCCCCGCAAGGGGGGAGGGAACCCTGCCGTCGGTGCGTCCCTTACTTGCGCGACGGCATCCAGGCGGACAGCAGATAGAAGCCGATCGCCACGATCAGGAGATAGCGGAAGCCGAGCAGGGTCGAGCACGACTCGGCGAGGCCGCCGATCACGGAGCCCGCGATGTTGGATCCGAACGCCTGGTCGGGATTGGCTTCGTCGCGGAACGAGCGGGCGAAGATCACGCCGGCGAAGAACATCGGGCCGAGCGCCAGCGCGCACGGGATCACGTAGCGCCAGATGATGCCGCCGCTGAGGAACGTGTCCAGCGGCACCAGCACCGCGACCGCCAGCAGCACCAATAGCCCGGCATAGTGCCGCGCCAGCCGGGTGGACGGCACCTTGATCACATATAGGTTGGCGGCGAGGATGAGCAGCAGCGCGGTGAAGAACACCGCCGAATTGACCAGCCAGGTGCTGCCGAACAGCAGCGCCATCTGCACCACCGCCTTGGTCTCCAGCAGCATGAAGGCCGCGCCGAGGAAGAACATCCGGTTGTTGGGCCGCCAGACGCCCTTCGGCTTGAACAGGTAGACCAGGCCGAGCCCGAGCACGCCGAGCAGGATCATCGAGCGAACCGTCAGGTCGGGGATCAGCCGGCCGCTGACATAGAGGAACGGCCAGTCGTCGCTGGTCGATTGCTTGGCGCCGTCATTGTCGACCACCAGCTTCGCCGGCGCCAGCGGCACCCAGTCGCCGCGCCCGGCGGCAGTCTTCTCCTGTGCTTTTTCCTGCGGCTTGTCGAAGCCGTTGACCGACAGGTTCTCCGGCGGAAGGCTGTTCAGCCAGAATTGGCCGCGGTCGCGGAACGCGGTGGAGATGCGCGGATTGCAGCCCGCGATGATGGTGGTGAAGCCGACCGCTTCGGACGACGTCAGCGTCTCCTTGTAGGGCAGCGGCAGCACCAGCGGATCGCAGCCAAACACCTGCTTCGCCATCTCGGCCACGCGCTGCACGATCCAGCCCTGGCGGTAGTAGTTGTACATCACGAAGATGCCGTCCTGCTTCAGCACGCGGCGGACGTCCTGGAATGCCTGTTCGGTGAACAGATAGCTTTCCAGACGGATGTTGGCGTAGCCGCTGTGCAGGATCAGCGAGTCGACGAGGGCGTAGACGACGAGATCGTATTTGCGCTCGGTGGTGCGCAGGAAATGCCGGCCGTCGTCGAGATGCGGCACCACCCTCGGATCCTGGTAGGGCTTGTCGGGATGGTTGTGGATGCCGATGTTCTGGATCACGGGATCGATCTCGACCGCATCGATGCGTTCGACGCCGAAGCGCAAGGCGTGCGCCAGGTCGTTGCCGGAGCCGGCGCCGATGATCATGACGTCCTTGAACGGCGCGCCGCCGCTGTGCTTCTGCAGCAGGTGGATCAGCGAATAGGACGAGCCGCGTTCGCTGAACGGCATCATCTCCTGATGGCCGATATTGTTGACGGTGATTTCGCCACTCGCCTTGTTGAGGTCGACGGCGTAGTAGGGCGACCAGCGCACGTCATGGTCGTCGGAACGATCGGTGTACCATCCGGTGAATCCGACCAGGATGACCAGCGTGACGAGGCGCAGGATCGACAGCGCCTTGTCCTGGTAGAGCAGATAGACGATGCCGGCGCAGCTGATCGCGAACCAGACCACCGGCGGCGCCTGCGCGAACGACAGCAGCGAGAACCCGACGATCCCCGCGAGGCTGCCGCCGATATTCAGCGAATAGCCGGCGACGCGGTTCGGATAGGCGTCGAAGGCGCGGCCGAGCGTCTGGCCGAGGCCGACGAACATCAGCGCGATCAGCACGAAGAACAGGCCTGCGATCGCCTCGATCGGCACCACGAACTTGGCGAGATCGGGGTTGCGATACTCGGTGCCGAAAAACACCTCCTGCGGCGAAGCCTGATGGCCGACGTCGACGGCGAATTTGCCCCAGTTGAAATACAGCGCCATGATCGTGACCACGGCCGCGAAGGTCACGAAAGCGAGCCCCGGAAACAGCGCGAGCCAGTTGGTGCTCCGCCGCGCCGCGAGGCAGCCGCAGGACATGCCGAGGAACGCCGCGAGCAGCACGATGTTGGTGAAGAATTGCAGGAAGACGACCTTGGCCGAGAACCAGCGGATGCAGGCCAGTTCGAGGAACAGGATCAGGAATCCAACCAGGAAGAGGTTGAAGCCGGCTTGTCGCTGGTTGAGCCCTTCGGCCAGTTTCGTCGCGGGCATCCCCATATCTCCTTAACCAAACAAGGTCGCGCCCAAAACAGCCGGTCGCCGGCCGCACCCTAAAGGCAACCCGTTGAGCAAAGATTGACTTATGAGCAAAGATTGACTTGGCCCGCCGCGCACGCGCAACGGTTGTCGCGATCGGCGTCACGCTTGGCATCATGGTGTAGGAGAGGTTTAGCATTGAGCATGTCTTGCTTGCGTCATGCAGGACGCGAATGTCGAGGCGGGCATCGACCGCGTGAGGAGAGCACCGTCGTCGGCTCCCTCCCCCCTTGCGGGGGAGGGTGGGGAGAGGGGTAAGCCCCGGGCGGGATGATCGTGAGAGTACCGCTATCGCAATCTCGGTTGTTGACACGCGTTGAACAGCACGTCGTGTGGCCACCCCTCTCCCTAGCCCTCCCCCGCAAGGGGGGAGGGAACCCTTCCGGCGGTGCGTCCCTTACATGAGTGCGCAGGTGTGCAACTGCGCCCGGGCGCACGCAGCCGCCTTCACGACGCAGCTTCGCCAAACACCATCTGCCAGCCCTTGCGCGTATCCATGTATTCGCGCACCTGCTTGATGCGGCCCGCCTCGACCGTGAACACGAAGCAATAGTCGTTGTCGTAGGGCCGGCCGCCCGGCAGCGTCGCGCGCATGCGCTCCTCGACGATCACGCTGTCGCCGGCGGCATGAACCGCGCGGAAGCTGATGTCGATCTCGGTGAACAGGCGGTGCATCTCGGTCGAGATGAAGCGGGCGATCACCTCCGCGCCGATCATGTGGTCGGTGTGGTCGAGCGCGACCGCGGTGGCGTTGCGCGTCGGCGCGATCCA
Organism: Bradyrhizobium mercantei; assembly: GCF_001982635.1. Classification (GTDB taxonomy): domain Bacteria; phylum Pseudomonadota; class Alphaproteobacteria; order Rhizobiales; family Xanthobacteraceae; genus Bradyrhizobium; species Bradyrhizobium mercantei. The sequence goes on from NZ_MKFI01000013.1 coordinate 50,468, forward strand.
TTCGGCGTCCGGCGCGAACACTGCGGCAATCAGCCTGGCGTCGCGGGTGCGGAAGGTCTGCCAGGCGTTGAGGACGATTTCTTTGGCGGAAGGGCTGGTCATTGCGACGTCTCCGTGGTGATCGATCGGCTCGATCTAGGTCAGAGCGGCGGGGCGTGCTGGCCGGAATCGGACCTCATCACCGCCGGTCTCTTTTCTCGCTCGCGCGATGCGCTAGTGTCTGCCTCATGCTCAGCTTCGAGATCTGCAACGCGGCACGGCTGCGGCGCGACGCGCGCTATGACGGCCGCTTCTTCACCGCGGTGAAGACCACGCGGATCTATTGCCGCCCGGTCTGTCCGGTGAAGCACCCGTTGCCGCGCAACGTCACCTACTACCCGACCGCCGCCGCGGCCGAGGCGGCGGGCTATCGGCCGTGCCTGCGCTGCGGCCCGGAAACCGCGCCGTTCTGTCCGGCGTGGAACGGCACGCGCTCGACAGTTGCGCGCGCGCTGAAGCTGATCGACGGCGGTGCGCTCGAGCGCGGCTCGGTCGCAGCACTGGCCGACCGGCTCGGCATCACCTCGCGCCATCTTGGGCGGCTGTTCGAGCGCCATGTCGGCGCGAGCCCGCAGCAGGTCGCGACCACCCGCCGCGTGCAGCGCGCCAAGCGCCTGATCGACACGACAGACGATGCGATGACCGAGATCGCCTTCCGCGCCGGCTTCGGCAGCGTCCGCCGCTTCAACGCCGCCTTTGCCGACCTCTACGGCCGCGCGCCATCCAGCCTGCGCGCGTCCTCGCGCGGCCGGAGGTGAGGGGGCGAGCGCTGGGCGAGGTCGCTGCATCGCCAGCCGACGTGAGGCGAGCCCATTGGCCGGGCTCCCTTCCCCTTGCCGGATCGGATGCGAGGCGCTTGAACGATTTCGGAATATTGGAAATGTACCGCTGAGTTGCCCGACGGGTCAAGCTGCCTTGTCGATCGTCGGCAGCCGCCGGCTCCTTTGCATGGGGTTGTTTTCGATATTTTGGCCGCGCGGCTGCGGCGGTCCCGCAAGGGGGAGGAGAGGCCCACTGCTTGTGCGTCCCTGACGCGCCAGGCTGTCTTCGCCGCGTTAGGTCAACCCAGTTGACCATCTTTAGCCATTGCGGCAGCTTGCCATAATCGTCTAGAACGACGGCGCTCAGCGCGTCCCGGCAACCAACCGTCAAGGGTTTTGACCGAGGGTTTGGCGCTCAACAGGGTCTGGCAATGCTGATTCGCGGCCAAATTGATGGGATTTCGGCGGAGGTGGCCTTGGCTACCGCCACGTTCCCGGCCGTGCGGCCCACCCTCCTTATTGGCGGCCTGCTTCTTACCTGCCCCTGAGGGCCGGCTGGGCGTCTGCGCCTGGGCACTCAGGGGTTTGTACGAGATCACCGGACCCTGATATCGCCCAAGTAATTGCTCAAGGAGCAACATGACGGGCGCAAAGCTCAAAGGAATTCTGACATGGCCACCGCTGATAAGTCCGAGAAGGACCGCGTCATCATTTTCGATACCACCCTGCGCGACGGCGAGCAGTGCCCCGGCGCCACCATGACCTTCGAGGAGAAGCTCGAGGTCGCCGAGTTGCTGGACGATATGGGCGTCGACGTCATCGAGGCCGGCTTCCCGATCACCTCGGAAGGAGACTTCCAGGCGGTCAGCGAGATCGCCCGCCGCTCCAAGAACTCGGTCATCGCGGGCCTGTCCCGCGCCCACCCGGCCGACATCGACCGCTGCGCCGAGGCCGTGAAGTTCGCCCGCCGCGGCCGCGTCCACACCGTGATCGCGACCTCGCCGCTGCATATGCGGGTGAAGTTGAACAAGACCCCCGAGGAGGTCATCGAGACCTCGATCGCGATGGTCGCCCGCGCCCGCAACCAGATCGACGACGTCGAATGGTCGGCCGAGGACGGCACCCGCAGCGAGATGGACTATCTGTGCCGGATCGTCGAAGCGGTGATCAAGGCCGGCGCCACCACGGTGAACATCCCCGACACCGTCGGCTACACGGTGCCGGAGGAATATACCCACTTCATGCGGACGCTGATCGAGCGCGTGCCGAACTCCGACAAGGCGATCTTCTCGGTGCATTGCCACAACGACCTCGGCATGGCGGTGGCGAACTCGCTGGCCGGTATCGTCGGCGGCGCGCGGCAGGTCGAGTGCACCGTCAACGGCATCGGCGAGCGCGCCGGCAATGCCGCGCTGGAAGAGATCGTGATGGCGATCAACGTGCGGAACGACAAGTTTCCGTACTGGAACAAGATCGACACCACCCAGCTCACCCGCGCCTCCAAGGTGGTGTCGGCCGCCACCTCGTTCCCGGTGCAATACAACAAGGCGATCGTCGGCCGTAACGCCTTCGCCCATGAGAGCGGCATCCATCAGGACGGCGTGCTGAAGGACGCCTCGACCTACGAGATCATGCGTCCGGAGATGGTCGGCCTGAAGCAGTCCTCGCTGGTGCTGGGCAAGCATTCCGGCCGTCACGCCTTCGTCCACAAGCTGGAGGAGATGGGCTACAAGCTCGGCGCCAACCAGCTGGAGGATGCCTTTACGCGGATGAAGGCCCTGGCCGACCGCAAGAAGGACATCTACGACGAGGACATCGAGGCGCTGGTCGACCAGGAGATGGCCGCCGCCCATGACCGCATCAAGCTGACCTCGCTGACCGTGATCGCCGGCACCCATGGCCCGCAGCGCGCGACCATGAAGCTCGACGTCGACGGCCAGATCAGGATCGAGGAAGCTGAAGGCAACGGCCCGGTCGATGCGGTGTTCAACTGCATCAAGCGCCTGGTGCCGCACGAGGCCAAGCTCGAGCTGTACCAGGTCCACGCGGTGACCGAAGGCACCGACGCGCAGGCCGAAGTCTCGGTTCGTCTGGCGCATGAGGGCCGCTCGATGACCGCGCGCGCCGCCGATCCGGACACCCTGGTCGCCTCAGCAAAGGCCTATCTCGGCGCGCTGAACAAGATCGTGATGAAGCGCCAGCGCGACGTCGTCCCGGGCAAGGCTGCGGGCTGAGGCGCAAAGAGCGATCGATAGTTGGAAACGCGGTGCCTCGGCGCCGCGTTTTCGTTTGGGCAGACTGTAGAGCGGGTTAGCCGAAGGCGTAACCCGCCGCGTGGTCCGCGCACGGGGCGGCGGGTTACGGCTGCGCCTAATCCGCCCTACGCTTCCGCACCTTGGAATCAAATCAGCATTTCTCTCGGATTGTTAGAATCCTTTCCCAACAATCTTGTCCATCTCGCGCTGCTTTGGAATCTTCCACGCTATCCCCGGCGGTATCCTGTGGCCTTTCCCGGGACGCCCGCCCATGCCGATCGCCTCGATCGTATCAGACACGCAACGCAGCCCCACGGCGGCGGAGACCGCGCTGACGCGCCGGGTCGATCTCACCACGCTTCGCCTGTTCATCGCCGTCTGCGACGAGCAGAACCTCACCCGCGCCGCGCAGCGTGAGGGGATCGCGGCCTCTGCCGTGTCGAAACGCATGAACGATTTCGAGCTGGCGTTCGGCGTCACGCTGTTCAAGCGGCTCGCCAAGGGCATGGCGTTGACGCCGGCCGGCGAGGCGCTGCTGCACCACGCGCGGGTCACGCTGCTCAATGTCGAGAAAATCGCAGTCGAGCTGTCGGAATATTCGCAGGGTGTGCGCGGTCATGTCCGCATGCTCGCCAACCTCTCGGCGATCGTGCAGTATCTGCCCGAGGATCTCTCCGCCTTCTTCGCCGCACACGAGCTGCTCCGCGTCGATCTGCAGGAGCGCCCGAGCGCGCAGGTGGTGCGCGGCATCGAGGAGGGCGCGGCCGAACTCGGCATCTGCTCTGCCGAGACCGACAGCCGCGCGCTCGAAGCCTTCCATTACCGCTACGACAATCTGGTGGTGGTGATGCGGCCGGACCACCCGCTGGCCGGCCGCGAGAAGCTGCTGTTCACCGAGACGCTCGATTTCGACCACATCGGCCTGCACACCGCGAGCTCGATCTATCTGCGCTCGCAATATGCGGCCACGCAAGCCGGCAAGACGATGCGGCTGCGCATCAACGTGCCGGGCTTCGATGCGGTGTGCCGCATGGTGCAGGCCAATATGGGCCTCGGCCTGATCCCCGATCGCGCCTTCGAGGTGGTCGGCGCCGGCATGGGCCTTCGCGCCATCCCGCTGCGCGACGACTGGGGCCGGCGCGAGCTGAAGATCGTCGTCCGCGATGCCGCGCAGCTGTCGGCAACCAGCCGATTGATGCTGGATTATCTGCGCACGATCGAAGCGGATCGTCTCGGGCGCGTTGGCGGACGAGCGAGTTAGGCGCACCTGCGCGTCTGCACGCGCCGGCGCCGCCATTTCCACAATGTGAACGCCGGGTGCGTCAATCTGTCACACGAGTGTCGCGGTCGGCCTCGTATGAGGAGCCCATTCCAATTTCAAAAATGGGGGGCCTCGGATGTTCAATTCAATCGCCACATCGCAAACCACTCGCCGCGCCATTGTCCGGCGCCTGATCGCCGGGACTGCGCTCTCACCGGTGCTCTTTGCTGTCCATCCGGCACTGTCGCAGACCGTCGGCAACCCGCACGAATTGCTCGTCAGCACCGCGGTCTACGCCGGCAAGCCGTCGACCGTCACGGTCGGCCAGACGCTGCCGACCGGCGCGAAGGCGGTGGCTGACGGCACCTATCCGGGTGTCTTCAACAACGTTTCCGTCGATTCGAACTTCGGCGTGACCGCGCCGGTCGTGATCAAGAAATTTCATCTGGAAGGCCACAGGCTGCGCGAGATCGGCGCGCTGACCGTCCCGGCTGATGTGGCGGTGACGAGCTTCAGCTCGAAGTCGGAATTGTCGCTGCATCTGTCGCCCGACGGCAAGGCCGTGACGTTCATGGGCTACGACGCCGCGGTGAACGAGCTGGACGTCTCCAACTCCAATTCGCCCAATCATGTCGATCCCACCAACCCGGACACGGGCGTGCATGCGCGCGTGGTGGCGGAGCTGGATTTCGACGGCTCGCTGCACCGGACCAAGGTCAACATCTATAGCGGCGACAATGGCCGCGGCGCGATCCGTGCCAACAAGGTCAACGGCACCCAGGCCGACCAGTATTTCACGGTCGGCAATGCCGGTAACGGCAGCGGCACCCAGCCGGTGCTCGTCGTCAACGACACCGGCGTGCAACTTGCGACGCCCGGCGTCGACGGCTCCGACGCCGTGGTCGGCGTGCAGCAGGGAACGCCCGGCAGCAAGAACGGCTTCCAGTTCGGCTTCTCGGTTGCCCAGCTTGGCTTTGCCGTCGACAAGTCCGGCAAGGACGACAATTTCCGCGGCATCGCGATCTCCGGCAACACGCTTTACGTGACCAAGGGCAGCGGCAGCAACGGCATCAACACGATCTATCAGGTTGGGCAGCCCGGTGCTCTGCCGACCCGCGATACCGCCGCCGCGACGACGTTCAGCATTCTTCCGGGCTTCCCGAACAATCCCACGGCGAACTCCGGCGCGAACGGCTTCTATCCGTTCGGCATCTGGTTCGCCAATGCGACGACGCTCTACGTCGCCCAGGAAGGCGACGGCAATCTCGCCGACGCGGCCACGTCGCCGACGGCCGGCCTGCAGAAATGGGTCTATGCCAACGGCAGCTGGACCCTTGCCTACACGCTGCAGAAGGGTTTGAGCCTCGGCACCTCCTATCATGTCAACGGCTATCCGACCGATCCGGCAACCGGCGGCCTGCGCAACATCACCGGCCGTCTCAACCGCGACGGCAGTGCGACGATCTTCGCCGTGACGTCGACCGTGGGCACCTCGGTCGAGCCCGGCGCCGATCCGAACCAGGTGGTCACCATCACGGACAAGATCGCGGCGACGAAGCTGCCGGCGAATGAGGCCTTCGATGTCGTTGCGCCGCCCGCGTTCGGGATGGTCTATCGCGGCGTGTCGTTCGCCCCGGTCAATTGCGATGGCGATCATGGTCATATGAAGGACCATGGCCGTGGCCACGACAGCGACGACAATGCGCAGGACGACGTCTGCGGTCCGACCCGGATCGCCGCGGGGCATTGATTGCCTGCAGCCAGCGGAGCCTCCGCTGGTTGCTTCGCTCACGCTTCGCTTGGACTAAACGCAACAGCAGGCGCGATCGGCTGATCCCCGATCGCGCTTTCGCGATCGTCGGCGCCGCGTGCTCCGGACTGGAAAGACCCTCGATCGCGGCTGAACGCGAGGCCTGCGCTCGCTTCGAGTTGACAAGATCGTACACGCGGTCAACTATCGGTTCGGGTCGATACACCCGCCGCCTGCGCCCTTCGGGGATGGTGAACGTATCAGCGTCGCCCACACCCTCGCTATTGGCGAACGGGTCGGCAAGGCAGGCTCCGATTTTCTCCGTTCGCCGATACGGGTGCTACGATGCGCGATTTCCGCGACGCGAAGGCCATGGCGCGTTCCTTGCGTGACGCTCTCAATGCCAGGGCGCTGCAAACCAAGGCTGTACAGACCACTCACAGCGAATCCCTGGAGTTGATCGCCAAGGCGTTCGGCCTCGAGAATTGGAACGTGCTGTCGGCCAGGATCGATGCGGCGCAGCCGCCTGCCGGCGCCAAGATGCCGGATCAGCCGGCCAAGCTGCTGTATTGCTCGTTCTGCGGCAAGGACCAGAACGAGGTGAACAAGCTGGTCGCAGGGCCGGCGGTCTTCATCTGCGACGAATGCATCAGCCTGTGCAGCGACATCGTCGACGAGCAACTGCTTCGCCTCATTGCTGGCGATGACGCGAGCGCTCGCGCGATGTCGACCGCCGAGTTGGCCCATTATGTGGAGCAGGCAAACAAGGGAGCGGAGCGCAACCGTCTCGCGTTGCAGAGGATCGATGAGGTTCTCAGGCGCCGGCAGAATACATCGGATACAAATGATGGCGCGGCTCTGTCATCGGGATCTGCAAAGCTGATGCAAAAGACGTCCGATGAATTGATGACCATGAGGACGTATGCTCAGGAGCAGCTGAGGCGCTACGAGCAGGCGCAGCGAACCGTGAATTCGGTCATCGCCGCGCAGACAGGGTAGCGCGCAGGGGGCCGTCGCGCTGTCATGGCCCTTGAAATTCGACCCTCCGCGGCCATCTCGACGGGATAGCCGCGGGAAGGCCCATCATGACCATGAATCAAGTCAGGCCAGCACGTGTCGACGATGCCGCGGAGTTGACGCAGATCGCCGCGCGCGCGGTGAAGAATGACGGCTTCGACGATGACGCCGTCGCGCGCTTTATGCCCGGGCTCAGGGGCAACCTCGCGCTCATCGCAGCCGGGCTGGTCTTCGTGGCCGAGGGTGACGATGGCGTCTTGCAGGGCTGGGTGTCGATGAGGCCGACCGGATTTGGCGGGCTGGTTCTCCTGGAGGGCATCTTCGTCGACCCGGCCCACGCGCGAAGGGGCGTCGGCCGCAGACTTTTTTCGGTCGCAGTCGAGCTCTCGCGAAAGCTGGCGGGCAACGTCATCCTGATCTATTCGAGCCCGAGTTCGGTCGATTTTTATGCGCGCCTCGGCGCCAACAGGATCGGCGCCACGCCGTTCGTGTTTTCGCCCGACGTCCAGCTGATGATGTTCGCGTTCACGATTCCGCCTGCCTGAGCGGCAGGTGCTGGACGTCGATGCCCGACCAGGGCGCACAGGGCGACCGGTCAGCCGACCTGCATCGGTCTCACTATCTCACTGCAGAATTTTCATTCGGTAGAGGCCTTCCGGACGCTCCATCGCGGGTTACGTATTGCAAACGATTCACTGTCGCTCCGGCGCGCCTGAATCGCGATGCCGTTGCTATGCATCCGGCAAGGCTAGGCAGGAGACAGGAGTGCGATGATGGCGAACACGATTTCCGGCATTCAGATCCCCGACAGCAAGATTGCCCGGGAGGCCGCCGAGCTGGTGCGGCAATACGAGACCGAGATGCTGTTCAATCACTCGGTCCGCGTCTTTGTGTTCGGTGCCCTCAAGGGCGTCAGGCAGAATCTGAAGTTCGACCCGGAGCTGCTCTACGTCGCCGCGCTGTTTCATGATCTGGGCCTCGTCGATCACTTCCATACCGAGACCAAGCGCTTCGAAGTCGACGGGGCCGATGCGGCGCGCGCATTTCTCAGGAGCAACGGCATCGCGGAGCCGAAAGCGGACCTGGTGTGGGAAGCGATTGCGCTCCACACCACGCCCGGCATCCCGCAATATATGCGGCCGGAGATCGCGCTCACCAATGCGGGTGTCCTGGTCGATGCCGTCGGCGTTGGCTACGACGACTATACGGCCGCGCAGCGCGATGGCGTGCTTGCCGCGTTCCCGCGCGGTGACTTCAAGAACGAGTTCATCGAGGTGCAGACCTGCTCGGCCCTGAAGAAGCCGCAGACCACGTTCGGCACGGTCAACTTCGATTTTGTTGCAGAGTGCGACCCCACGTTTCACAGGCCGAATGCCTGCACCCGGATCCGCAACACGCGGTGGCCGAGCTGAGCGGGGCGGCAGACATCAGCCGCCGTCGACTGCGGCGAGACGATCGGCTTCCGCGATGTCCTCAACGGTGTTGGCATTGAAGAACGGATCGAGCGGCTCGGTCGGCCATTCGACCGTTGCCAGCGGATAGCGCGCGGTCCAGCGATCGATCTTGCGAACGTCCTCGACAACGAGTGCGTGGCGTAGCTCGTTGCGCAGGCGCACGCTCCAGAGGCCGATCACCGGATGGGTCTGCCCGCCGGATGACGCGACCGCGAGCTCGGCATTCTCAGCCGCACGCGCCTGCGCCAGACGTGCGACGAGATCGCGCGGCAGGAACGGACAATCGCCCGCCGCGCTTAGCACCCATTTCGCATCCGGCCGGTTGGCAGCGGTCCAGTCGAGCGCGGCCAGGATGCCGGCGAGGGGGCCGGGAAAATCGGCGACGTCGTCGGCGACGACGGGAAGCCCGAACGCGGCGAAGCGCGCCGGGTCGCCATTGGCGTTGATGATCAGCCCGCCGCATTGCGGCGCGAGCCGGTCGATCACCCGTTGCAGGATGGTGCGGCCGGCGATCTGCCGCATCGGCTTGTCGCCGCCGCCCATCCGCCGCGCGAGCCCGCCGGCCAGCAGCACGCCCGGTATGTCAGTCATGGTCGGTTTCGCCCTTGCGCTTGTGACGCATCGATTCCTCTTCGACATAGTCGAGGTTCTGGTCGTAGACGATCCGCTCTTGGCCCGACAGCGCGATGAAGCGCTTGCCGCGGGCGCGCCCGACCAGCGTCAGCCCGACCTGCCGCGCCAGATCGACGCCCCACGCCGTGAAGCCGGAGCGGGAGACCAGGATCGGGATGCCCATCCGCACCGTCTTGATCACCATCTCGGACGTCAGCCGCCCGGTGGTGTAGAGGATCTTGTCGGCGGGATCGACATTGTGGCGGTAGATCCAGCCCGCGATCTTGTCGACGGCGTTGTGCCGGCCGACATCCTCGGTGTAGCACACCGGCGTGCTCTCCTTGCACAGCACGCAGCCGTGAATGGCGCCCGCTTCCAGATAGAGCGACGGCATCGTGTTGATGGTGTGCGTCATCTGGTAGAGCCAGGAGGTCCGCAGCTCGGCCTTCGGCAGCGCGACCTTCTCGACGGCTTCGAGCAGGTCGCCGAACGCCGTTCCCTGGGCGCAGCCCGAGGTCTGGGTGCGCTTCTTCAGCTTGGCCTCGAAATTGGTGTGGTGCGCGGTGCGGACCACGACGACCTCGAGATCGTCGTCATATTCGACCTCGGTGACGACGTCGTCGTATTTCAGCATGTTCTGGTTCAAGAGGTAGCCGAGCGCGAGGTATTCGGGATAGTCGTTGATCGTCATCATCGTGACGATCTCCTGCGCGTTGAGGTACAGCGTCAACGGCCGCTCGACCGGCACCTTGATCTCGGCCCGCGCGCCGGTTTGATCGACGCCGACCACGCGCTCCGTCAGCCGCGGGTCGTCCGGGTTGGGAACAATGATGGGAGCGGTGGTTTTCGCGGTCACAGGTCGCAGTCCGATGGGTTCACACGGCAATAGAGCTGGGGATATAAGCACGATCGGAGACTGACTGACCACTCTCCGCCGCTCCGCCGGAACTGCCACGGACGATCCGGCCGTAAGGATAACGCCGCAGTTCGCGATCCGGATCGAACAAATGTCGTCGATGGCCGAGGACTGAAGGACACAATGGCGCAGCTTTCGGACGACTGCTTCGCGTTCGGCGGACCGATGATGTCGGTCGACGAGGCCGTTGCGATCATCGCCGCGCGCGTCAAGCCGGTCGGCGAGACGGAAGCCGTTGCCCTGGTGGGTGCCGACGGACGCATCCTGGCCGGCGACGTGGCCGCGCCGCTGCCGCTGCCGCCTTTCATGAATTCCGCCGTCGACGGCTACGCGGTATCCGGCGCCGACCTGCCGGCGAGCGGCGAGCGCGCGTTGCCGGTCGCCGGGCGCGTGCAGGCGGGAGCGCCGGCGCAGCCCGCGCGGCCCGGCCAGGCCGTGCGGATCTTCACCGGTGCGCCGATGCCCGGCGGCACCGATACCGTGTTCATGCAGGAAGACGTGCGGATCGACGATGCGGGCAACGTGGTGCTGCCGTCCGGTCTGAAGGCCGGCGCCAATGTGCGTCCCGCCGGCGAGGACATTGCGCGCGGCCATGTCGCGCTGGCGCAGGGGAGGCGGTTGCGTCCGCAGGACATCGCCGTTGCCGCCGCCTTCGGGCTGACCACCCTCGACGTGGTGCGGCGGCTGCGCGTCGGGGTGTTCTCCACCGGCGACGAACTGGCCGCGCCGGGGAGCGTGCGCACTGAGGCGCAACTATTCGATTCCAACCGCTTCATGCTGATGGCGATGTTGCGCAGGCTCGGCTGCGAGGTCGGCGATCTCGGCATCCTGCGCGACGAGCGCGCCGGACTCGCCACGGCGCTCAAGCAGGTCGCGCAGCGCTACGATCTGATCCTGACCACCGGCGGCGTCTCGACCGGCGAGGAGGACCACGTCAAGGCCGGCATCGAACAGGCCGGCTCGCTGGTGCTGTGGCGGATGGCGATCAAGCCGGGCCGTCCGGTGGCGATGGGCATCATCGACGGCACGCCGCTGATCGGCTTGCCCGGCAATCCCGTGGCGAGCTTCGTCACTTTCGTCCATGTGGTGCGGCCGACCGTGCTGGCGCTGTCGGGCGCGGTGCCGGCTCCCTTGCTGCCGATGCCGGTTCGCGCCGCCTTCAGCTACAAGAAGAAGAGCGGGCGGCGCGAATATGTCCGCGCCTCGCTGCGCCGGGCGGCGGATGGATCGCTGGAGGCGACCAAGTTTCCCCGCGAAGGCGCCGGGCTGCTGTCGTCGCTGGTCGAGACCGACGGACTGATCGAGCTCGGCGAGCCCGTGGTGCGGGTCGAGCCGGGCGATGTGGTCGGGTTTCTCGGCTACGCTGATCTGCTGTGAGACCGCTGACGCGGTCAAAATCGCGCGGCAGGACGACCGCGCGGCCGTTGGTGCGATAGAGAATTCAGATCGCCCGATAGGCAAACATTAACAATGACCTGCGCGGCAACCCGACGCTCCTAGAGACGTTCTAAATCTGCTTGCCTGTGGCATGCCAGAGAATAGAGTTGGTTCAGCAAGCGCGATTTGCGCAAGAGCGGAGTTCCAAGGCGAGGTTTCATGAGCGGAGACGACGTTCACAAGGTCCGCGCGTTCGAGCATCCCGGACAGGGCAGGAAGCGGGCGAAAGCCACGCCCAAGGGACGGCAGGTCGATCCCGTGTCCGCGCATGAGATCGAGGCGCTGCTCGCGAACCGGCCGAGGCAGCGCGACCTCTTGATCGAGTACCTGCATCTGATCCAGGACAAATACCATCAGATCTCGGCGGCGCATCTGGCCGCGCTCGCCGACGAGATGAAGCTGTCATTCGCCGAAGTGTTCGAGACCGCGACCTTCTACGCGCATTTCGACATCGTGAAGGAGGGCGAGCCTGACATCGCGCCGTTGACCGTGCGGGTGTGCGATTCGCTGACCTGCGCGATGCTGGGCGGCGAGAAGCTGCTGAGCGATCTTCAGTCCCGTGCCGGCCCCGGCATCCGCGTGGTGCGCGCGCCGTGCGTTGGCCGTTGTGACACGGCACCCGCGGCGGAGGTCGGCCACAACTTCGTCGATCATGCGACCGTCACCAATGTGCTCGCGGCGGCGAAGGGCAGTGACACCCACGTGCATCTCCCCAACTATGTCGGCTACGACGCCTATGTCGCCGACGGCGGATACAGGCTGCTGACGCGGCTGCGCTCGGGCGAACTGCCGCGCGAAGACCTGCTGAAGGCGCTCGATGATGCCTCGCTGCGCGGCCTCGGCGGTGCCGGCTTTCCGACCGGACGCAAATGGCGCGCCGTGCTCGGCGAGCCCGGTCCGCGGTTGATGGCGGTCAACGGCGACGAGGGCGAGCCCGGCACCTTCAAGGACCGCTATTATCTCGAGACCGATCCGCATCGCTTCCTCGAGGGCATGCTGATCGGCGCGCATGTGGTCGAGGCGCCCGAGATCTACATCTATATCCGCGACGAATACCCGGCCTGCCGCGAGATCCTCGCGCGCGAAATCGCCAAGCTGCCGCCGGGGGGCCCTGTGCTGCACATGCGGCGCGGCGCCGGCGCCTATATCTGCGGCGAGGAATCCTCGCTGCTGGAATCGCTCGAGGGCAAGCGTGGCCTGCCGCGGCACAAGCCGCCATACCCGTTCCAGGTCGGGCTGTTCGGCCTGCCGACGCTGATCAACAACATCGAGACGTTGTGGTGGGTGCGCGACATCGTCGAGAAGGGCGCCGACTGGTGGAAGAGCCACGGCCGCAACGAGCGCCACGGCCTGCGCAGCTTCTCGGTGTCGGGACGCGTCAAGCATCCCGGCGTCAAGCTCGCGCCGGCCGGCATCACGTTGCGCGAACTGATCGATGAGTTCTGCGGCGGCATGGCCGACGGCCATACCTTGCAGGCCTATCTGCCGGGCGGCGCGTCCGGCGGCATCTTGCCGGCCTCGATGGACGACATCCCGCTCGATTTCGGCACGCTGGAGAAATACGGCTGCTTCATTGGCTCCGCCGCTGTCGTCGTGCTCTCGCAGACCGACGACGTCAGGGAGGCCGCGCTGAACCTGATGAAGTTCTTCGAGGATGAGAGCTGCGGGCAATGCACGCCCTGCCGCGCCGGCACCGAGAAGGCGGCGCTGTTGATGCAGCAGCCGGTCTGGAACAAGGAACTGCTCGACCAATTGAGCCAGGCGATGCGCGACGCGTCGATCTGCGGCCTCGGTCAGGCGGCCTCCAATCCGCTGACGTCAGTGATCAAATATTTTCCGGACGGGTTTCGTCCGCAGCAGGCCGCCGAATAGGCGGGGTCGAGCAGGCGAATTTCGACGAGGATTTGAATGAGCAACCATCAGAACTCTACGCAGAAGGGTCTGGGCCCGACGATCCAGTTCGAACTCGACGGCCACCAGGTCGAAGCGCGGGCCGGCGAGACGATCTGGCAGGTCGCCAAGCGCCAGGGCACCGAGATTCCGCATCTCTGCTATTCGCCGGCGCCGGACTACCGGCCGGACGGCAATTGCCGCGCCTGCATGGTCGAGATCGAAGGCGAACGCGTGCTGGCGGCATCCTGCAAGCGGACGCCTTCGGTCGGCATGAAGGTGAAGTCGGCCAGCCAGCGCGCGGTCGCGGCGCAGAAGATGGTGATGGAGCTGCTCGTGGCGGATCAGCCGGCGCGCGAGACCTCGCACGATCCGGATTCGAAATTCTGGCACTGGGCCGAGAAGACCGGCGTGACCGAAAGCCGCTTCCCGGCGGCCGAGCGCTGGCAACCGGACACCAGCCATCCGGCGATGCGCGTCAATCTCGACGCCTGCATCCAGTGCGGCCTGTGCGTGCGCGCCTGCCGCGAGGTGCAGGTCAATGACGTGATCGGCATGGCTTATCGCAATCACGATGCGAAAATCGTGTTCGACTTCGACGATCCGATGGGCGAGTCCACTTGCGTGGCTTGCGGCGAATGCGTCCAGGCCTGCCCGACCGGCGCGCTGATGCCGGCGGTCATGCTCGACGACAAGCAGACGCGCGTCACCTATCCGGATCGCGAGGTGGATTCGCTGTGCCCGTATTGCGGCGTCGGCTGCCAGGTCACCTACCAGGTCAAGGACGAGAAGGTGATCTATGCGGAAGGCCGTGATGGTCCCGCCAATCACAACCGGCTCTGCGTCAAGGGCCGTTTCGGTTTCGACTACGTCCACCACCCGAACCGCCTGACCAAGCCGCTGGTGCGGCTGCCGGGCGTCAAGAAGGATGCCAACGATCAGGTCGATCCGGCCAATCCCTACACCCATTTCCGCGAGGCTTCGTGGGAAGAGGCGCTCGATCTCGCCGCGGCGGGCTTGCGCAAGATCCGCGACGAGAAGGGCGCCAAGGCGCTCGCCGGCTTCGGCTCGGCCAAGGGCTCCAACGAAGAGGCCTATCTGTTCCAGAAGCTGGTGCGCACCGGCTTCGGCTCCAACAATGTCGACCACTGCACGCGGCTGTGCCACGCCTCGTCGGTGGCGGCGTTGTTCGAGGGACTGAGCTCGGGTGCGGTCTCCGCACCGTTCGCGGCCGCGGCCGATGCGGAAGTGATCTGGGTGATCGGCGCCAATCCGACCGTGAACCATCCGGTCGCCGCGACCTACATCAAGAACGCTGCCAAGCGCGGCGCCAAGCTCTACGTGATGGACCCGCGCCGGCAGACGCTGTCGCGCCATGCCACCAAGCACCTCGCATTCAAGCCGGGCAGCGACGTCGCGATGCTGAACGCGATGATCCACACCATCATCACCGAAGGCCTGACCGACGAGCAGTACATCGCCGGCTACACCGAGGGCTACGACGATCTCAAGGCGAAGATCCAGGAGTTCACGCCGGAGCGCATGTCTCGGATCTGCGGCATTCCCGCCGAGACGCTGCGCGAGGTCGCGCGTGCCTACGCCAGTGCCAAGTCGTCGATCATCTTCTGGGGCATGGGCATCAGCCAGCATGTCCACGGCACCGACAATGCGCGCTGCCTGATCGCGCTCGCGCTGATCACCGGCCAGGTCGGCCGCCCCGGCACCGGGCTGCATCCGTTGCGCGGGCAGAACAATGTGCAGGGTGCCTCCGATGCCGGCTTGATCCCGATGTTCCTGCCGGACTATCAGCCGGTCGGCCGTGACGACATGCGCGGCGCCTTCGAGAAGCTGTGGGGGCAGGAGCTCGATCCGGTGCGCGGGCTGACCGTCGTCGAGATCATGAACGCGATCCACGCCGGCGAAATCCACGGCATGTATGTCGAGGGCGAAAATCCCGCGATGTCCGATCCGGATCTGCAGCACGCGCGCGAGGCGCTGGCCAAGCTCGATCATCTCGTGGTGCAGGATCTGTTCGTCACCGAGACCGCGTTCCACGCCGACGTCATCCTGCCGGCCTCGGCGTTCGCCGAGAAGTCCGGCTCCTTCACCAACACCGACCGCCGCGTGCAGCTGGCGCGCGAGGTAATCAAGCCGCCGGGCGATGCCAGGCAGGATCTCTGGATCATCCAGGAGATCGGCAAGCGGATGGGCTTGCCGTGGAATTACGCCGGGCCCGGCGAGGTCTTCACCGAGATGGCCGAGCTGATGCCGTCGCTGAAGAACATCACCTGGGAGCGGCTGCTTCGCGAGGGCGCGGTGACCTATCCGGTCGACGCTCCCGACAAGCCGGGCAACGAGATCATCTTCACCACAGGCTTCCCGACCGAGAGCGGCCGCGGCAAGATCGTGCCGGCCAAGGTGATCCCGCCGGACGAACTGCCCGACGACGAATATCCGATGGTGCTGTCGACCGGCCGCGTGCTCGAACACTGGCACACCGGCTCGATGACGCGTCGCGCCCAGGTGCTCGACCAGATCGAGCCCGAAGCCGTCGCGTTCATGACGCCAAAGGACATGCGCAAGAAGGGGCTCGCCCCCGGCGACTTCATCCGTCTCGAGACGCGCCGCGGCGCGGTCGAGGTCAAGGTCCGCGCCGACCGCGACGTGCCCGAGAACATGGTCTTCATGCCGTTCTGCTACGCGGAAGCGGCGGCGAACCTGTTGACCAACCCGGCGCTCGATCCGTTCGGCAAGATTCCGGAGTTCAAGTTCTGCGCCGTCCGCGCCGAGAAGATCGATATCCGGACTGCGGCGGAATAGCGCTCGCCGGGACGGACACGTGGAGCCGCCGCAATTGACGACGATCAAGGTCATCATCTCCGGCGGCTTCGCTGCGGTCTACCGGGAGGTGCTGCCTGAATTCGAGCGCAGCACGGGCATCGCTGTGGAAACCGGATCCGGCGCATCGGAGGGCACCGGTCCGAAAACGATCCGGCACCAGCTTGCGCACGGCACCCAGGCTGACGTGGTGATCCTCTCGCGCGAGGGGCTCAAAGGGCTGACCGAGGACGGACGGATTCGTGCGGGGTCCGAGGCCGGACTGGCGACGGCTCCCTTGGCCGCGGCGGTTCGGGCAGGCGATCCCAAGCCCGACATCGGCAACGCCATCGCCCTCAGGAAAGCCTTGATCGACGCGGGCCGGGTGGTGGCGCCGAGCAGCACCAGCGGACAGTTCGTCCGCGACAAGATCTTC
The DNA here is from genome assembly GCF_001982635.1 of Bradyrhizobium mercantei. GTDB lineage: Bacteria > Pseudomonadota > Alphaproteobacteria > Rhizobiales > Xanthobacteraceae > Bradyrhizobium > Bradyrhizobium mercantei. The sequence goes on from NZ_MKFI01000013.1 coordinate 67,113, forward strand.
CCGAAGCTCAATCTGCCGGACACGGTGCGGCTCACCCTCGAGGCGCGAGGAACCGAAGCCGCCGCAGCGCTGAGGGCAGGCAAGGCAAATTTCTCGATCGGGCCAACCAGCGAGTTGGTGCAAGAGACCGGCATCGATGTCGTTGGCCTGCTGCCTCCGGATCTCCAGCTCGTTCAAACCTTCACGGCCGCTGTCGTCAGCGACTCCAGATCGCCCGAAGCAGCGAGCCGCCTGATCGATTTTCTTTCCTCGGATACCGATATTCTGCGCGCGGCCATCAAGCGGGCAGGCATGGAGCGGCCGCGCGGATAAACCGCGGCGCGCAGCTCAATGATTGCCGGGTGCCACGTTGAGCGGCGCGCCACCGGTCGAAATCGGACCTGCCGGTTTTGGAGCGCGAACCGGCGGCTTTCTCGGCTTCGGCGCGGCGTGGGCGACCGGTGCCTGCGGTTGGTCGGCCGTTGCCACGGCCGGCGGTGGCACGGGGGCCGGAGCAGGGCGCTGCATCGCGTCGACCTTCGAGGTCAGGGCCGCGAGCTGGTCGACGATGCTCTTCAACTGCTCCTGCTGGTCCGCCACCGACTTGCCGAGTGCGCCGATGTCGTCCTCGAGCTTCTGCTGGGTGGCGAGCAGATCCGGCATCGCCTCCTTGTCGCCAGCGGCCGCTTTATCAGCCGGCGCGGCGTTGCCCAGCGAGGTGACCAGCGGCTCGATTTGCGGCCAAGCATAGACACCCCCGGCGCCCGCGCAGGCGAGGATGATGACAAGCAGGAACCACGGCCAGCGGCGGCGAGCGGCGGGAACCGGGCTTGACGGCGAATGGCGCTGCCACGCCTGATCGGAATCGTTGGTCACCCATGCTTCCTAGTCTGCTTCGGCAGCTGTTGCAATCGATGCCGAGTCTGACCAACTTGGCTGGTATGTCCCCGTCGTCCGGAGCCCCATTGGCGCCCACCCACACGTCCCAACTTCTTGAGGAACTCGTCGCTCAAGCACCGGACGGCCCCGTCGATCTCGAATGGCTCCTCAGCAACCTGGACAAGCGCTCGTTCGGTCTTCTCCTGCTGCTGCTCGGGCTCCTGGTCATCATTCCGGGCGTTGCGACGATCGCGACGCTGGCGCTGCTGTTTCCGGCGGTCGAGATGATGCTTGGCCACAGCGCGCCGTCGTTTCCGCAGTTCGTGTCGAAGCGACAGTTCGACTTCAAGCGCTTCAAGCGGTTCACCGTGCGGGTGCGCCCGATGCTCCAGGCGATCGAGCGCCTCAGCCGGCCGCGCTGGGACGCGCGTCGCGACGTGATCGACCGTCTCGTCGGATTGGTCGTCTTCCTGCTGGCCTTCTCGGCAGGCTGGCCGCTGCCGCTGGTCAACGTCATTCCCGGAGTGGTGGTCGTCCTGATCGCGATCGCGTATTTGCAGGAGGACGGTCTGTTGCTGACCATTGCGATGGCGGCTGCGCTGATCTGCCTCCTTGGGCTCGGATGGACGCTGTGGGCATCGTTTGGCGCCGTGATGGGCTGGATGGGGCTGTGACGTTCGACGACGCGTGCCCAAGGGCGCGCTGGTCCCGCGCAGAGCGGGTTGTTGCATTGGCGGGTCGTCTCGGCGATCGACATCCCGACCGCAGCTGAATGGCGGTCCCAGGTCAGGCCAGGCTGGGCCAGCCGGGATCCCGGTGGAAGGAGTGTAGCGTAAGCGACTTGCCGGCCGTGACGAAATCGCGTTCGCAGACCGTCGGAAGCCCGCCATCATGCTGATTGCCGCCGAGGATCCGGATGCGACCTCCTGATGCCGGGCCAGCATAGAAACCGACATGGCCGAGAGTCGGCGTAGAGTTGTTCTGGAAAACAGCGATGTCGCCGACTTGAGGCGCGGCCGTGGTCGTCATCCAGTTCCGAAAGCTGCTTGAACGAGCGTCGTCGGTTCGGGCCTGCTGTGCGCGCAGCAGGCACCAATTGGCGAACGCCGCGCACCACCAGGTCTCGTCGCCATTGGTTTGCTGCAGCCGCGTCGCCTGCGTAAAGAATTTGATGATGACCGGGTTGGCCCGGCTCCGTCGACCGGGCGGAGTCTGGGTTGTCCAGTGTGATGGCTGGTTGAGGAACCACTGCGCGACGACGAACGGGTGAAGCCGCCCGGCCGGGGCGGTTGCCAGGAATGCATCCGCTTGCGAATCTTCTTCCGGCGTCGGCTCACCGGTGCCGCGTGACGACGAGCCGTCGACGCGGTGCAGAATATTCTCAATGATCTCGAAATAGAGCTCGCTCTGCGTCCAGCCCGGACGTGACTTGATCATGAGCATTGCGCCGGCGATCGTCGCCAGAACAGTGCGGCGGCTCGGCTTCCCGATGTCCAGCATTAGCGCTCCTCATTGAAGTTGATGGTCTTGACCATGGTCCAAAGGGCCGGGCGGGAAGGTTCGAAATCCTTCTCCACTGCCCGCAAGCTGATTTGCGTGAAACGATCGGACCGCGAGATGAACACCATCTCCTCGAAAAACGTGAAGCCGTCCTCAACAAAGGTCCAGACCGCGCTCGCCACACGGTGTCCAGGACGCGGGGTGCCGCCCCACGTCGATCTGAGTTCATATTGTCTGATGTTTTGCGCAAGCGCGTGCTGTCGAAAATACGCCTGCCAGAACTCCCGCGCCTCCCCAGGAGGGATCGTCATCGTTGAACCATGCGGCGCGCTCTCGACGATGATGACCGTCAGCGCGTTGACTTCATTGGTAACGATTGCATCGGCGGTGTCGGCCCTGGCTTTGACGAGCCAGTATTTGCCCATGAGCTTTTGCGTTTCGTCCGTCGTGTTGCGCATGTGGTTGACAATTCCGTCGTAGCGGAGACCGTGCCAGCCCGCCACGACCGTAAGACTCCAGTCACCGCGCATCCCGCGCAGCGTTTCAGCCGTCGCCGGTGACGCGGCAAATAACAAAGCTGCAAATAATATCCGGCGAAAGATCCTAGCCATCGTAACCTCGCGCGGCGAGGAAGAACGGCGCCCATTGCCGCGCCGGCTTCCCCTGTCGTCGATACAGATCCTGTGTCAATCGCAGCGCTTCGACGGGGCCGCCGATGCTGCTGAGCTTGGTCACATGCTGATAGAACGTGCGCATGAAGGCAGCAGTCGTCTCGTCGTCCACGCGCCAGTGGGTGGCAATGACCGAGGACGCGCCAGCGACAAGAAAAGCTCGGATGATCCCGAGCCCGTCAGTCGTGTCATAGTCCTGGTTTGATTCTGCGAGCACGCCGTCCGATCCGTCGCGGATGAAGCCGGTCTGGCAATCGCTGAGGACGACGAGCGATGCGTTCAGGTCCATGCCCAGGATATCAAAGGCGCGCAGAAACGCGTCGTTGCCCTGACCGTCCCGCAGCACCAGCGCCGACAGCATGGGAGCTTTCCATTCGATCGTCGCGTGCGAAGCGACGTGGATCATCCCTGCGGTCGCCATGGCCTTGCTCAATGCAGCCGGCGTTGCCCGCTCGGCAAGCAGCGGCTTTGCGTGAACCAGGCCCGCAACTTCCCTGGCTTCAAGCTCGGCGAACCGCAGGGGTGGTTGAGATTTGAACTGGCCGATTCCAACCACGAGCGGAGGCCCGGATTGCCGCGCTGGCTCTGGTGTTGGGATCCGGGCCGAAAACGCCGCCAGCGATGCCGGCAAGATAGTCACGGACATCCGGGAAATAACTGGCTCGTCGGTGCCCGGCAGCAGCAGCGCTGAAACGGGGAAATAAGTCAGCGGCCCATCGGGGATGAACCATAGCGCGGACGCCTTCGCCAGCCAATCGGCGACCGGCGACAGCAGCCTGCCGGATAGGGACCTGAGCGCTGCGCCCGGCGGCAGGTCGGTGGACGACAGCCGCTCCTGTGCCGTCTCGGCTTCAGCCTTCAGATCCCATTTATCGCCGATCAGGACGAAACGCACGGCGCCGGATGGGTGCAGGGCGAAGAGGTAGCAGGTTTGGCGTCCACAATGAACGGCGAGCACAAGGCAGTCGTACGGCATGTGGGCGGCGACGGAAGAAGCGGATCGAGTGACGCGGTCGGGCTCCAGGTGCCGGTACACATCCCGATTCCGCACCTCCCCAACCTGCAACTCGGCGGCGCGTATCTGTTGGCTAAGGTTCTCGAACGGCATGTCGCGGCCTGCGCTTGGAATGCCGAGCCGCGCGAACAAATCCCGCAGTGCTCCGGCGAGTTGTTGCTTCAGCGTCGCCGGCTGAGCGCTGGCCTGGATCGCTGCATCGATTTCCGCGATGGCCTGCAACGCAAGGAGCTTGCGAAGCACCTCGGGACGGGTGCGAAGGGAGCGCCTGAGATCCATGCTGTACACGAACTCCAGACCCCAAACGTCCGCCGCCGCGGAAAAGGCGAGGTCGGTTCCAAGGCGTGCCAGCGAAGGTTCGAGGGCGTTCAGCATGTACTGGGTTTCGATGATCCGGGAGTGCAGCCAATGGAGGATCGGTTCGGCAACACGGCGCAAGAACACGTCGCTTATCGAGAGTTGCGCCAGGAACATCTTGCCTGAAATGATGCCATCGACCGCCGTGAGCTGTGCCGCGGTGATCTTTTCCTGCCCTGTCTTGAACTGCCTGGCCTTGATGGCAGCGAAGCCGTCTGCCAATTGCTCATCAGACCGGGAAAGCGCGAGGCCTGCAGATATGAGATAATCATCATCGGCATTCGCAGCCGCTCCGGCTGCAAGCGCAGCCCGCAGCGGCTGCCTCGCGCAGGCTGCCGACAGGGCCGCACCCAAGACATGCCGACGGCTAAGTCGTTTGCCCATGGCGATCTCAACACTTTTCGTGCATAGCGGCAGCGAACGACCTAGTCGGTACGCACGCCACCGACCAGACCAGGAAACCACATCGTCAAAACAACTGCGAAGGCGCGAACCACTAGAAATTGCCGACCGGATAAGGTGCCACGGGTCCACCGGAAAGCCCGGTAACGGTCAACTCATCAACCCTGCAATTGAAGTTCTGCGGATCGTCCGCGCCGTTGCATTGGGTCGGGTCGAGGGCACGGATGACGTTCGGCCCAGGCGTGAGCTGTACGACCAGGCCGGGCGGTCCGCCCGGGCAGAGATTATCCACATAACTGGAGTCGACTTGCCCCTTCTTGTCCCATCGCTGATCCGAGCCGATCGCCCACACGGTTATGAGACGTCGACTGGTCTGGCAGTTGAAAACCTCGACGGCTGAAAACCCCTGCGCGGGCGCCGGTACCGGCTTCTGAGCGACATGACCACAGCTGAGGTGACCGTCGTGGTTCTCGATCGGCTGTCGACACTGCGATACGTTGAGTGATGCCGGCTTGAAGTCTCGGTGATAATTCAGGCATTGCGCCGACAGCACGCCTGCGGTCATCACCGGGTCACGACAGGTCGCCTTGTAACTTCCGACGGGCGAAGGTTGATCGCCTTTCTCACACGACAAGTAGCCGTCGACATTCAGGATGTCGGTTCCGCTCCAGCATTTTTTATATTCTTGCAAGGATGCGGCTCGGTCGCCGCCGCCGATCTTCCGACACTCTCCAAGAAGCGTGCCGTTGTCGGTGCGAACTCGTCCGCATGACTTCGAGTAGCTTCCTGCTGGAGCTGCGCCGTCGGTCGAGCAACGAAGTGTGCCATTGTCGTTGAGAATTGACGATCCATTGCAATGACTGACTTGAGCTAGAGACGTGTCGTGATAGCCGCCATGCGAATCCATGCATGAACCGTAGAGGGTGTCATTGTCCACGCGACTGTTCCGGCATGTCTGCTGATACGTGCCGGCCGGCAGCGCGCCGTAGGAAGAGCAGCGCAAACTCCCGTTGTCGTTCGATACTTCGCCGGAGCAACGGCTGATTTCCGCAAGAGACGTGTCGTGATAGTGACCGTTCTTGTCACGGCATGAACTGAGAAGAGCATTGTTTTCGATGCGACTGTTCCTGCAGGTCTTCTGATAACTTCCTGCCGGTTGTGCTTCTGCATAACCCGACAATTGGAAGGTCAGGTATCCGGCAACGCAGACAGCAGCTTTCAGTAGTCCAATGCCCTTTGCGCCGGTCCAATACATTGTTCCCCCAAGAATGCATGATTCAAGCGAGGTAAGTGTTGCGCTCTAGCTTCTGCTCACACTTCGCCGACGGAGCGGTGTCAAATTTGTCGTTGTGTTGCTTTTTGGATTGCAGCCAGACGGCCTTTCGAGGCGTACCGGTATTCGAGATTTGCAACACGTTTAATCAATTCGCGCGGATGGTGGCGCTCTAAGATTTAGAGTCCACCTTTCGTCACAACTATAAGATACAACGTTCGTAAAGTACAGGCTGTAATCGAATTCACATTCGCGGCGCGGCTGATATCGTAAGGCTTCACAGGTCGCCGTTCCGCACGTGGTCCTATTTCTCGCGTTTTTTATTGCGTGGGACCCATGCGTGCGATCGGCACCCGGCTTTCCCTTTGCCCTCTGGTCGCGGAGGACGGAATGAAGAGCAAGACTCGAGCAAATCATGTCGCCAGGATGTGGAGGCGTGACTCACAGATCGCGCAACACATTCCGTGTCGGCCCGGCGCAGGCCGTGACCCATGACCACGAATGGTCATTGTTACGATGTCGGAACGACGAGTCCCTTCAACAACGTCTGCTGCGGAGTATGGGTCCCGGCCTTCGCCGGGACGACGTGGGGAGAGAGTCTTGTCCCACACACCTGTCATCGCCGGGCTTGACCGGGCGATCCAGTACGCCGCGGCCTCTCGGCTCAAGCACACGCGCCTCTGGAATACTGGATCACCGCGTGCGCGGGTGATGACACCGAATGCTTGGTGCTTATCGTTGCCGCTCCTCGCAACGCTGCTGGCACGCTCCAGCATTCGCGACCGGCGAACCCGCCATTGCCAAACCCCGCATTGACCGCACGCCGCCGGCCGGGCACAGCGTGGGGCGAAGTCAATCGAGCGGTCGCAAGAGCCGCAGGGAATACCGTCGCAGTCTGATTTTGCAGTGCAGCAACGGCCCAATTAGCCCCTGCTAAAGGGGCAATGGCAATCGTCGTTGCTTCTCTGTAATGGTGCGACCGGATGTCTCGGGGCCGGTATTCGCGCTCCGCAATTACGCGGGAGGAAACATGCGTAAGTTCATTTTGGCTGCGGCGTCGATCGCGGCTTTGACCTTTGTCGGGCAGGCGTCGGCGCAGTCGCCGATCGTCCTCAAGTTCAGCCACGTGGTGGCCTCGGATACGCCGAAGGGCAAGGCGGCCGACAAGTTCAAGGAACTCGCCGAGAAGTACACCGGCGGCAAAGTGAAGGTCGAGGTCTATCCAAACTCGACGCTCTACAAGGACAAGGAAGAGCTCGAGGCGCTGCAGCTCGGTGCCGTGCAGATGCTGGCACCGTCGAACTCGAAGTTCGGCCCGATCGGCATCAAGGAATTCGAAGTCTTCGATCTGCCCTACATCCTTCCCGACCTGAAATCGCTGCGCAAGGTGACTGACGGTCCGCTCGGCGCCCAGCTGCTCAAGAAGCTGGATTCCAAGGGCATGACCGGTCTCGCCTATTGGGACAACGGCTTCAAGCAGATGAGCGCGAACAAGAAGCTGGTCGCGCCGGCCGACTACAAGGGGCTCAAGTTCCGCATCCAGTCGTCGAAGGTGCTGGAGGCCCAGTTCCGCGCGCTCGGCGCGATCCCGCAGGTGATGGCGTTCTCGGACGTCTATCAGGCGCTGCAGACCGGCGTGGTCGACGGCCAGGAGAACACCTGGTCGAACATCTACACCCAGAAAATGCATGAGGTGCAGAAGTACGCTACCGTCACCAATCACGGCTACATCGGCTACGTCGTGGTCGTGAACAAGAAGTTCTGGGACGGCCTGCCGGGCGATATCCGCGACCAGCTCTCCAAGGCGATGAAGGAAGCCACCGAGTTCGGCAACAGCCAGTCGGCCAAGGAGAACGACGACGCGCTCGAGGCGATCAAGAAGGCCGGCAAGACCGAGATCGTCGCCCTGACGCCGGAGCAGGACGAGGCGATGCGCAAGGCGATGATGCCGGTCTACAAGGACGTCGCCTCGCGCGTCGGCCAGCCGCTGATCGACGAATTCCTCAAGGAAACGGGCCGCAGCCCGATGAACTGAGGCGTGATCCGGAAAAGCGGGTACCGGTTTTCCGGAAGGATCATGCTCAATCAATCGCGGATCTGAACCGCAAAACATAACGATGCCGCGGCCGCGCGAGGCCGCGGCCTGGGTGCCGTGGCCGGTTGCCGCATCAGGCCATGACAGGGGAGATCTATGCTGCTGAAGATTCTGGACCGGCTCGAGGAAATCATCATCGCGAGCCTGATGGGCGCCGCGACGCTCTTGACCTTCGTCACGGTCGTGCACCGCTTCCTGGTCGACGTGCCCGTCCTCTATCCGTATTTGTTCGGCATCAACCTCGCATGGTCGCAGGAACTCTGCATCTACATGTTCATCTGGATGGCGAAGTTCGGCGCCGCCTATGGCGTGCGCGCCGGTGTCCATGTCGGCGTCGACGTCCTGATCAACCGCCTCAACGACTACTGGCGCAAGCGCACCATCATCTTCGGCCTGCTCGGCGGCGCACTCTTCACAGGCATCGTCGGCACCATGGGCGCCAAGTTCGTGTTCGAACTGATGCACACCGACCAGGTCTCACCCGACATGGAGATCCCGAGCTGGATCGTCTACGCCTGCATCCCGCTCGGCTCCTATCTGATGTGCTTCCGCTTCCTGCAGGTATGCTGGAATTACTGGTGGACCGACGAGCTGCCGCACCATGACGCCTCCCATGTCGATGGCGTCGAGACCAGCAAGACCGCGCCCGTCGCGCTTGGAGAAGCGTGATGAGCGCCGCACTTATTTTCGGACTGCTGTTTGCCCTGATGCTGACGGGCATGCCGATCTCGATTTCGCTCGGCCTGACCGTGCTCACCTTCCTGTTCACCATGACCGAGGTGCCGATCGAGAGCGTCGGATTGAAGCTGTTTTCGGGCCTCGACAATTTCGGCATCATGGCGATTCCGTTCTTCATCCTGGCCGGCACGTTCCTGACCCGCGGCGGCGTCGCGCGGCGCATGATCGCGTTCACGACCTCATTAGTCGGGCATCTGCCCGGCGGCCTTGGGCTCGCCGGCGTCGCGGCTTGCGCGATGTTCGCCGCGATCTCGGGCTCGAGCGTCGCCACCGTGGTCGCGATCGGCTCGATCATGATGCCGGCGATGGTCGATCACGGCTATCCGAAGCGGTTCGGCGTCGGCGTGATCTCGACCTCGGGCGCGCTCGGCATCCTCGTGCCGCCCTCCATCATCCTGGTGCTGTACGGCGTCTCCACCAACACCTCGATCGGCGCGCTGTTCATGGCCGGCATCGTGCCGGGCGTGCTGCTCGCGCTGATGCTCGCCGCGGTGACCTTCTTCGTCGCGCAGCGCAACGGCTATCCGAAGATGCCGCGCGCGACCATCGCCCAGCAGTTCACGGCGTTCCGCGAAAGCATCTGGGGCCTCTCGCTGATCGCGATCGTGCTCGGCGGCATCTATGGCGGCATCTTCACGCCGACCGAAGCCGCCGCGGTCGCCGCGACCTACGCCTTCTTCATCACCGTGTTCGTCTACAAGGAGCTGAAGCTCTCCGAGGTGCCGAAGGTGCTGTTGCAGGCGGCGAGCATGAGCTCGATGCTGCTCTACATCATCACCAACGCGGTGCTGTTCTCGTTCCTGATGACGCATGAGCAGATCCCGCAGGAGATGGCGGCCTGGATCATCGACAAGAACTTCTCGGTGTGGATGTTCCTGCTCGTCGTCAACGTCATCCTGCTGCTCGCCGGCAACGTGATGGATCCGTCGTCGATCCTTTTGATCATGGCGCCGATCCTGTTTCCGCTGGCGACCAAGCTCGGCGTGCACCCGGTGCATCTCGGCATCCTGATGATCGTCAACACCGAGGTCGGGCTGTGCCATCCGCCTGTCGGCCTCAACCTCTACATTGCGAGCAGCATCGCCAAGATGGGCATCTCCGAGATCACGATCTCGGTCTTGCCGTGGCTGTGCGCGATGCTGGTGTTCCTCGGCCTGATCACCTACGTGCCGGAGATCTCGCTGTGGCTGCCGCGACTGCTGGGAATGATTTAGCGCCAATCAGAAAACCAAAGCGCGATCTCGCGCTTTGGTTGTTTCTGAAGGGAAATGAAGCGGATTACATCTTGGCAAGAAAGCTCTCTCTGTCCAATCCGTAAGTTGAAGGCGGCAGCCGGCGGCATCATCTTCGAGCAACCTTCAAAGGAGGTCTGGATGAAGAAAGTTCTGCTCGCCGGCATCGCGGCGCTCACGATAGCCGGTTCGACCGCGGTCTATGCCCAGCATCGCCCCTGGTTCCATGGCCATATGCGGATGAGCCCCGAGGATCGGGCCGCGTTCCTTGATGCGCGGATCGCAGCTGTCCATGCCGGGCTGAAGCTGACCGCCGATCAGGAGAAGCTGTGGCCGCCGGTCGAAGCCGCGGTGCGCGACTTCGCCAAGATGCGGCTCGATCGCGCCAATGCGCGGATGGCGGCGGAGAAGACCGATGCGAACAAGGCCGAGAAGCCGGATGATCCGGTCGTGCGCCTGCGCGAGCGCGCCGACAACATGGCCGCGACTGCGACGTCGCTGAAGAAGATCGCGGATGCCGCCGACCCGCTCTACAAGACGCTCGACGACAACCAGAAGCGGCGGCTGACCATGCTCACCCACATGGAGGGCCGCGGCTTCGGCGCCGAGGGCTGGCGTCGCCACCGCCTCGAGCGCGGCATGGACCGCTGGGAGCGCGGCGGCCGCGACCATCACTTCGACCGCGATGACGGTCCGGATCAGGAGCGCTCGGGCAGGCTTTGACAGCCTGCCGCCGGCGCCCTCGCCAAGCCCATGAAAGGCCGCCGGAATCCGGCGGCCTTTCGGCTGTCGGGAGGGCGCGTAAAAGTCGGGAAAACTTGCTCTAGCTTGCTGGACATCGCGGAATCGCTTTGCTAAACGACGGCCTCTCTTGCGAGGGTCATTTCCGGACAAGTTCCGGGCGCATAGCTCAGTTGGTAGAGCAGCTGACTCTTAATCAGCGGGTCCCAGGTTCGAGCCCTGGTGCGCCCACCAAGCTTTTCAATAGCTTAGGTAAGCCCTCGTAGCGGTCATTCCGACAAAGCAGCCATGTCTATTCCGACAAACCGGCTGCTTTTGTTCGCTCCTCACGCCGTTTCCTGGTCCCCGATATCAGCTGTTTGCGCGTCCGTTTCGCATAGGTCGGCAATTGCCGCGCCGACCGGTGGCGGCCGGCGGCACGCAGTTCCGCGTCTGTCAGGTCGCTGTCGGCCCCTTCCGTGAAACCGCCATGGCGGAACGAGGTAAACGAAAGCTCAGACCGAATGCCGGCTGCCGCCACGATGTCCTTCACGACGCTGCGCAGGTACCGCAGATCCTTCCGTTCGGTGATCCATGGTAATGGGGTAGTCGATTTGCGGTGCGCGTGGTCGCGCCGGAAAACCAGCCCCGAAACCATGTCTTGCTTGATGACGTCGAGCTCGGCCATCAGCTCCGGGAAGAGGGCTTCTCCCCGGTCATCGAAAAGCGGCCACCAGGCTTCTTCCCCGTTCTTGGGATGGACGATCTTGACGCTGTTGGGCCGCTCCTTTGGACGATAGTGCGTAATCTCGAAGGCGCCGAACACATGCTCCTCGCGCTGCAGCCATTCCCAGGTCACCAACGCTGCCGTTGCAACCGAGAAGTATCCGAGCTTCCTCGCAGCCTGCCTGAACGCCACGAGGTCGTCCCAGGTCGCGGTCGGGGTCTCTCGGACCGGCTTGCCCGGTGAGCGCGCCTTCAGGCCCATTCGAGAGAACGGATTGACCGCCGGTACGAGCTTTTCCTGAGCACGCTGGCCGATGAACCAGGCACGTCTGCAAGCGGCCATCGCGGCATTTGCGAAGCGGCGGCGTTCGCGTTCGACAACATTGCCGTCCGCGTCTTTCTCTTCAACCACGAGCAGCTTCGCATAGACCGTATCGGCGAAACTCTTCGTGTATTGCGAAATCTGCTTCGACCCGGCGCGGGTGCCATCCTTCAGTCTGTAGTTGGCGAAGAGGGACAGGCCCTGCTCGTAAAGCCGCTGGGTCTTGTGATCGATTTCTTTCCACTTCTGATGGGACTTGAAGATGCCGACAAGCCAGTCAAAGGACCCCGGGGCGACCCCAATCGGAACGAGATCGGTCATTCCGCGCGAGCGCCAACTGTCGAAGGCCGGCAGAAGAACGTACTCGGCACGCTCGACCGCCGTGCCGTAATCCTCGCCAAGTGCTTTCGCCTTGACGTGACACCCTTGCGCGCGTGCCCAGGTCGGCGGCTCGAAGAAGTAGGCCCATCGGCCACTCTTCAACGGCTTTCTTCTGCAATACCTCGGCAATCTCAGAACGGTCTTGGGAGGCTTCATACCAACGCTGCCAGATCGTGTGCCGGCAGATTCTGCCTGAGGGCACGGCTGCCTGCAACATGCTCATCAACGATCACCTTTGCCCAAATTGCTTCTCGCGACCGGCCAGTCCCGCGACTGCTCGTCGGTGACGGCGCATCGCCCCGGGAAACGGCAAGCGCCAATTCGCGCACGCTTCTGAAATCGAGATATGCCGCGAGCATGTCGACGCGCATCTCGGCTGGCCATGCGCCGTTTTCCGGATGGCGAGGTGACAACACATTATATCGCGCGTTGACAGCGCGCTTGCTGTCGACACTGGCTGGCTTGTCTGCAGATGTGTCGATTGCCATGAAGCGCAGCTGACATCATTGAGCCCGATCGCTCAATGTCAAGCTGGGCAAAGTTGCTGCATCTCGCGCTCAGATCGGCGGGCTTGCGTCATCTCGGTATGACCGTTGACCATTTGGTCAAGTCGATCATCTTCGCGTTATCGCGTTGCTTCATCTAACGCAGGCGCGTGCGGCTATCGCCGCAATGGGCTCTCGTCGACCGAGCCGTGCGGCGTCTCGGCCGTTCGGCTTCGATCCCGCGCGCAAGTAGTAGAAGATATATAATGTGTCGCTCGCCGGAGGCACTCGTCCGCGGGCCCCGCCGGCATTGCATGCCGGCGTCGTTATCACTGTCCCGCGCTCGGGTGCCTTGTTGCCAAGTTCACGAGATGCCGCACGGACGCCGCCCTCTGGGCGACCCATCTTCGGTTGTTTCGTATCGGATTGAGACGAAACTCGCTCAGTGATCTTGATCCACTCTGCGAAGCATCAGGCTCCTCGACACGGTGACGGCGGGGACTCGCCGGCCAAAAACTCCAACCTCGCACCCCCGCAAAATGCTACTTGGGGTCGATCCAGGGCAGGATCAAAGGAACAACGTGGATGGCCAAAGCAGCTAACAGGATGGTCGTAATTGCGAACAGCATCCGTGTGGTGACAGCAATAGTGCTCGCGGTGGGGGTGGTCGCTTCCGGTCCTGCGTTTGCACAAACAGCGGAAACATTGGCCGCAGCGGATCGTCTGATCGCGGCTCAAAGGCCGGCAGAATTGATGAAGGACATGGCCCCAAATCTCGCGGCAAAGCTTGCCGGCGCCAGTGACGAGCAAAAGCGGGCGTTCATCGCGGAAATGACCAATCAGGCATTTTTGACCCGTTATATCGAACAGATGCGTCTGGCCATGGCGAAACACCTGACGGTCGAAGAAATGGATGCGTTAGCACAGTTCTATTCGAAGCCGGTTGCTCAGACGGCGATGAAGAAGATGGGCGCGGTAACCGGAGAAGCGATGACCTTCATCCAAAGCGAGGTCCCGCCCATGGTCGCCCGAATAATGAAAAAGCCGTAATACCGACTTCTCGTTGGTCTGGATGGCGATCGTGATCGCGGCGCTGGTCTACGTGCTGGCTGAGCCCGCGGGTGGTTGAAACAGGTGCCACCGCGCGCATCCTTCCCTGACAGTCTTAGCGCGCGTCCCATTTGTCCCGGCGATGTCCCAGCTGTATGTTCCTGATGCCTCAGAGGAGCGGACCATCGGCGCGCCGCCTCTTACTCTTCCAGATACGGCTTTGCGAGCTTGCGAAACTCATCCTCGGTTGAGCATCGGGTGTCACCCACGCCGCAATCTACGGAATTCAACGATCCGAAGGAATGCCAATAGTGCCCATACTCCTTGTTCTCATTGAGGTCGTACAGACGCATTGAGGTCGACCTTTCGTTCTTCTCGAAGAACGTAGCAACTTCGAGGTAGAAACATTTGTTGAGCTTCTGGCTGTAGTGGTTCTCGTAATTGAACATCTCACTGCCACCAGTCGCGGTCTTTTGTGACGGCGAGTAGTCCTTCGCATAGACAGCGGCGGCCAGCTTCCCACAGCGCTCCCGCAGATTGTATACCTCGGTAGCGGTGGGCTGCTGTCCGTGTGATGGTGACAGCATCGTCCAGCAGAACAATCCGGCCAGTATGGCTCCGGTTATGGACAAAGACCCAGCACTGTCGGCCGCATTCGACGTTTCAAAGACGACCTATCGTATCGAGGACGTCCGACAGCAAAGCGGCAGCGAGCACCAGCTCGCTTGTGCAGCTAACCTGTATACGCAGCCTGTGCCATGCCGCGGGGCTGACGTCGACAAGGCGGGCCTGGAGGCATTCTCCAAGATGGGACTGGACATCACGTATACGGTCGAGAAGCTCGACAAGGGCGGCATCTACGTCACGGTTCGAGGATTGTAGGGACTAGGTGCACTGTAACCGGTGGCGTGCAGAGCACGAGCCGTTCGCGTGGAGCCGTGTTCAAGGGCACTACTGACACAGCGCCATGAAAGACTTGGCCCTCAATCAGTGGAGGGTGCACACGCCGCCTCTACCGTAAGCGTTCCGAAAATCGAGGCATGCATAGTGATTCCAATAATTCCGCTCAAAACTGCTGGTTGAAAAGGTCGCCCAACCTTGATGGACGCTGGCCTTCCGGAATCCGGTCAAGCATTCCATGAACGCAGTTTGTGAGAGCCTCGTATGACGGGCGGTCTCGTTGCGAAACGCCATCCGCGCACCTCTCAAAGATTGGCGCCGCAGCTGCCGCACACTGGAATGTCAGAGGTCGAAGTCGCATATTGAGCGACATGACGAACAAGACGCCTCAGTTTCAGCCCGAGAAGACAAGGAATGGTCGCTGGTTTGTGGCGGTCCAGACGGGCAACGGGCCAGATTCTCATATCGGAGACTTCGATACTGAAGCTGATGCCGTGCGTTGGATCGCCACCAGAGCGAAATATTGGCCTGGTGGAGAGAAATAGCCCGGCCGGGACCGTCGCTCCGTGGGGGCGGAGCGGCGATCCCTTATCGCGATAAGCATGGTCCGGGTGTGGGCACACCGGCCAATCCGCACCTCATTGTAAGTCGACAGGTGCGCTGAGCAAACTCCGATTCCGAGCTAACCCACGTGGATGCGCCTCAGCTGCGCGCGGCGGAGCCTTTGTTTTGGTCTGCCGCCGATCAATCCGCTTGAAAGGGGAGGCGTGCTGACATTGTACGACGCGCAAATACAATCCTCTCGCCTTGCTTGCGGTCTCGTGCAAAACTGTTTCTCGTACGAGGCCCGATTACCCAACAAATTTTCAATGACGCCTTAAAGCTGGCTCTTCTCCTATCTCGAAGGATTGTTCCAACGGTGCGCCGGTTTTCCCGGCGTACACTGGAGCAATTCCGCTCCGACCAACGAGGGGAGATTTCATGTTGAAAGCATTGTTTATCACTACTTCGCTGGCAGCCATCACATTGGTCGCGCCCGTCCGCGCGCAGGACCTCCAGTCCGAGGTGGAGAAAATAGGCGCGGCCTATACCGACTGTATCGCCAAGCATGATGCCGCGTGCGTTGCGTCGCTCTATTCAAAGGACGGCGTCCAGGTCAACGTGGTTGGACAAGTGCAAACCGATCTCAAGGCGACCTATGAAGCTTACTTCAAGGACGGTGAGGACGGGATCGCCGTCAAAGTCAACTATGCCCAGCCGCTCGGCAACGATATGGCAATGGCGGCGGGCGACGTCGATGTCACCTTCAACGTCGAACCGAAACTGCGCGCGCTGTTCTGGTCCGCCGTCTACGTCAAGGAAGGCGGCCAGTGGAAAATCCGCATGCTGACGGCGGGCATCAAGCCGCCGCCGCCGCCCAAGGAAGCGATGGCCGACAAGAAGTAAAAGCGATGCCAGCCCAGTGCGGGAGCAAGAAACGAAGAGGCCGCCAACTGAGGCGGCCTCCAATCGGAAATCTCATTGCATAAACAGCCAAGTCATACTGGCGACGAGGGCTGCAAACGACACCGCCGCAGCGCAGATAAAGGCGGCTTCAACGCCGTCGAAATGATGGTGGTGATCGGTCTGCATGACGGCCTCCTAGATCGGAGCGCGCGGACCGGGAGACATCAGCCACTCCGTCAAATGAGCGGCTGTTTCGTCGTGTCGCGCCCGTCTTAGCAACGACTCGCGTTCTCGACCTGGGGGGAGTGCCTGAGCCCGTCTGCGTAGCCGTTCGGCTTCATCGGTAAGCCGTTCTTCAAGGGGGAATATCTGCTGTACTCGTCGCCGCCGCTTCATGGCTCCTCTCTCCAAAGCTGACGTTGCTGCCCTGACATCAAAAAGATGGAACGGCGAAAAGGTTCCCAGGCGAGGAACGGAAGATGGGGAGCACCGCGGAACCGGGACACTGTTGTACGCCGGCCATAGCGAGGGATTTGAACCCGGTGCAGGATTGACGCAACCGATCGGCGGATCGGGTATCGGCTCCAGCACCGGCCCTTGGCCCCCAGAGGTGCTGGGGCCGCTTCTTTGGGCACCTCACAGCACAACGCCGTCCGCTCAGTATGCAGCGGACGGCGTTGGCCCTAGCCCCAGGAAGGTGTGCAAAATCCTGATAGGTAAGATTTGGCACAAAATGCATAGACGGGGCATATCCCAAACCGGGTATCACATACCCGTAAGAATACGCCAGCCACTAGGAGCGTGGCGCCGGACATCCCATGTACTTCGAAGCGGCGCGGTAAGGCGGCCTCAGCATTCGTTCCAACATGCTGGGGCCGTTTCCTTTTGGAACGAGCGCGGCGCGGGGCGGGTTGTCGCATGTTCGAGCGTTGTCCTCTGCCGGACAGCGCCTTGGACGATCAAAGTGAAAACTTGCGGCCCCAGCAAGTGTGCCCCTCTCTCTGGGGCCGTCTCTTTTTGGGGAGGCGATCAGCCGCAGCTCGCGCCCATCGGCATGTGCTGGAGCAGGATGTCCGGGTGTCAGTCGCGATCCCGTCTCGCTTGAGAGGATCGTACTCGGCATGGAACAGCCGCATGTTGGCCGCGAATTCCTTGGCAACCTCAGTCGGGATTTCTAGCCGATTTCGGATAATCGGCATGCATGGAAGAAAGGTATTCCGGACCGCGTTTGCGAGTTCCGTATAGACCAATGGCGCATTGTCCTGCGCAGGCCAATTTGCGGAAGCACGCAGCGGTGCACGCTACACGCTTGCGCAGCTACAGCACCAGCGCCAGATAGGGGCACTGGTGCTTTTACGCGAACAGGTGTTCCCCTGCCTGATTCATCCGGCAAGCCGGAAGCTCGGGTTCGATATCAGTGGCCGAGTAATTCTGCCGCCGGGTCAGTGCAGGAAAGCCAGGATCAGTGCAATCGTGACCAAGGTGTATGTGCTGGTAACGGTGATGCCCAGGTATAGACGTTCCATGGCGAGCCCCTGCTCAGGGTGAGGTACCGTCGCTCACTCCCAACCCTAGCGCTTGCTGCATTCAAGAAAGTTGGAATTTCGACTTACGGTGGACCCTACGGCGAGGACATTGGGCTTAATCCATGTGAGCGAGCCCTCAGTTTTGCGTCGTTTCGGTTGATTCCGGATAGGCTGATAAAGCATTCTTTAAAGCAACCCTGCAATTCTCCTCAGATGGATCGAGACCCGCCACGGGAATGGCTCGTGCCAGCGCTAAGGCGTGGCTACGCTCGACTAGCTTCCTGGATGGTACGCGACAACAGAACGCTGGAGGCGAGCCGGTCGCCAGAGCCGACGCGCACCGAGGTCCCGACTAGAATGCCGGAATCCTCAAGACGTTCGGAGCCGCCCAGATTTCAAGGAGCGTCATTTCGTGAAAGGCTTATTGCTAGGTGTAGGCATCATTTTAGTTTTTTACGTCGCCGATCAGCACTTCAACCACGGTCAATACACGGACGCCGTCCAGCGCATCGCGAGTCAGATGAGACATTCCTTCGGAGTGTAAGGCCGTTTTTACGGAAACGCAGGCAGCAGCTCCCGGTGCTGGCCAGCTTCTGTTCGATCGCTTTCCCGATTTCAATTTAGTCGGTCCAAGTGCGGTCTCCGCACCGCTCGCATTCAAACGTATGAATGACAACTCCGCTTTCAGATTCCATGATCGTTCTGACGAGGGTAAGCTTCACTCCGCAAAAGCGGCAGTCATGATGTGATCGGTCCGGGACAGTTGCGATCTTCTCAGCTCGAAATAGATCCACGGGTGCCGCGCAATCGGTTTTGGAAATGGTAGCTGCTCTTGCATTCGCGATTACCGGAATGCGTTGTATTTCCAATTGTCAGGCGGGAGCTCGATTAACGCCGCGAGGCCCATGAGGCCGCCAAACCATAGCCTGCCATTCGCGACGGGTCCGAGGCCCATGGAGTCATACTCCTGAAGCCTACGGTACGGCGATTCACGCCCGCGCGGTGTGGCGTAATCCACACTGTGGACAACAATGCAATTTACTCGGAACGCGCGGCGCGACGCTTGCCCGCCGGCGGCGGTGGCAGGGAATCCGTCAGCATCTGCCTTAGATTTTCAGCCTGTTCCTTCGTCAGCTTCTCCGCGAACCGGCCACCCTTTTCCAATTGCGCTGGCCCCTTGAGTTCTCGATCGTAGACCATCCAGCCGGTGCCTCCCGTCCGAACGAGGAACCTAGCCTTCTGAGGTGCTGCACTATTCAACGATACCTCCCCATTGATCCGGGGCGCCGTCTCAAAAATACACCGCGTAACGGCGTCTATTCCTGGGACACTGAATCCCCAGCAGGAAATCTAATGCAGGGGTCATGCCATCGAATCGCGGGGGCGGTGTCGCGGACGGGGCCTTGACCGATTGATGGTGGGTGGAACCTAGCTGCTCGCTAGGCTTCGTGGATTGCCGCCGGGACGCGAAACAGCTGTAGTTGCATCATGAGCGACTACCCGACCGAAGATCACGTTCGGCGATCGGATTGCGCGGCACATAGATTGGCCGCTGCAGCGTCGACCTGCTGTAGGTCGCTGGGACATACCTGGGACGAACGTATTGATACCGGGGCGCGTACACTCGTGCAGCCGGCGCTACTCGGTAAACGGGCGCAGAGCGCATGACCGGGGCCGCTCGGAACGACCCTCCGGATCTTGCTCCGCCTCCGTAAGAGTGGCCGCCTCCGCCGGCTCTCGCAAAACATGGTGATGAGATTATCGTCGCAGCGGCCAATGCCACCGTGACCAACGAAAGTCGTTTCATAATAGCCGCCCTAAAATATCTATTCTGAAAGGGCGACAGTCTCCCGCAACCTGCGGGCGAGGGCAAGGGGGCTACCTACTTTTCGTCTTCAGTCTCAGTAACCGGCGGATGGCCTCGGAGCGTCCGGGCAGGCCGCCATTGTCGGCGCCGATCATCCCTCGATGATGAGGCGACCCAGGAACGCATTGCAGGCCCGTTCGGCTTCAGCGAACGTGCTGAAGGGCGATCCGGACACTTGAAGCGCGGGCATATTCAGAAAGTCTGGACGGTATGACGCAACGAAACCAGGCTCTCCATGCAAGCCCGGTCCACTTCGGCTCTCGTTGCTGATAACGAATGAATAGTCGTCACTGCTTGCGATCCACATCTCCAGATCGCCAGCTTCGACGCGGCTGAAGTGCAGGGCCATTTCGCCCTCCACATTTACCAGGACGCAATTTGTTTCGCTTTCGGCCCGATCCCCGATGAACGTTCAAATGGCGATTGCCGCCGGCTCGCAGCTAATAGCAAGCATACGGTTGCTGGCTTGCCGTTGCGACGCAGTAGCCATGGCTGGCTCGGTACGGATATGGTATTCATTGGGAGGCGAGTACCGTTGCTTTCGTATTCGATCTGTGAATGGAGATGCCGGCACTGCAGACTTTAGGCGTACCCACGCAGGAAAGCAGAAGCGACTTGGCCGCCATACCGGACGTGTCTGTTTGGATTCGAAGTTTCCATCACACGTTCTCTATGCAACGCCGGTTGGCGGAGATGTTATTGTAACACGCGAGGAGAAAGGGGAGGGAGAAGATTGGCGGCCTGGCGATCCAAATTCGCCGTTCGATACGAGATGACTCAAGGTATGAGAAGATGACGAACGACGAAGCTCGCCATTTGAGCGCTTGTCAATACCGTCTCACTCGGAGCTGCGAGAGTGAGCCGTACGGAACTCCCGATGCCGAGCGACGTAGGTCAATCACCGCGCTTCGTCGACGTGTTTGGCTCGCGAGGTCGATGGTTCGCTCGCAGCGACCTAGTTGTGTCTGAAGCGGAGCTGAAAGGCACTCTTCAGCGCGAAACGGACCTTGCTTCTTTCCCCGATCCCGGCAAGCGATTGAAATCGCGGCAAATGCGAACGCCCTCCGAGCGCACCATAAGCCTACACTTGGTCGCCAGTTCCGGAGCGCATTTTGTTGCGGGCTGGTCGCAACGAAATGCCGCTCACGAACTTCGCACTCCGACCATCTACACTCATGTCGACAGAGAACCTTAACAGACCGCAATACTCGCCGGTCCGCCGCCTTCCTCTCGGGACGAGCGGAGAGCTCTTGTGCTTGTTGGGAATCATTTGGGCAGACGAGGACGCACGCGACAACATCGAATTGCAGACGCGCCGCGTGTTCGAGCGCATTTCACGCGTGCTTGCCAAGCACGGCGGATCGCTGCCCGATATCGTGAAGACCACAGAACCTCCCGCGCCAGCACCGCCGTCGGAGCCTGCTCGCTCCTCGGCACCCGCGCCGAGATCGAGTCGTGGCGTTGGTACCGCCGCGCCGAGGCAACCGTTGGTGGCTTGATTGGGGCGCCTGGATAAAACGGCTTTGTGCAGGCGATGGTGTGGCCCTCGAGCTAATTTAGGCCGGCTCGGCGGAAGGCTTCCAGATAGTGTTCGCGGTCGGCTTCGTATTTGAACGGCAAGTTTTTCCCGATCCAGGCCAACGAGAAATCGGGCTGTCTGCGGAGCAGTTCCTGCAATGCAGCCGTGGCGATTTCGCCTCGTCCGGCCATCGCGGCCGCCGCGGTCAGCATGCGGTAGCCAGAGACATGATCGGTGCGAAGCCGAATGCTGGCTCCGGCCAGGCGCATCGCCTCCTCGTAATTTCGTCCGACCAACTGGGCATGGGCCGCGATGCCGTTGTAGATCGCCGCAAATGGATCGCGCGGGCTGAGGCGCAACGCCTTCGCGGTGGCCGCGCCGGCTTCCTCCCAGTGGCCGCTGAACGTCAGCGCGAGGCCGTACACGCTCAGCGCCAGCGCAAAGCTCGGATTGAGCTTCAGCGCCAGCTCGAACTCGCCAAGCGCTTCGTCGAAACGCCGCCGCAGCACATGAACGCAACCCAGCGCATGGTGCGCCCAGGGATCCTCGCTGTCGGCGCGGACCGCCGCCAGCGCCGCGCGTTCGGCAATCGGCACCGACGTCGCCATCTCGCTCCAGCCATTGTAGGCGCAAAAGGTGTGGCTGGAGGACAGAACGGCAAGCGCTTGTCCGTAGTGCGGATCGATCGCAATCGCTTTCTCCAGCAGCTCCTGGGCTTTGACATAGTCGGCTGGCGTGATCCGCCAGAAATGCGACATTGCCCGCATCACCAGACCCCAGGCATCCATGCTGTCCGGGGTCTTGCGTCTGGAGTGAAAGTGTTCCGCCGCATAGAGCTGCGGCTCGATCGACGCAACGATCGCCTCCGTGATCTCGTCCTGCACGGCGAACACATCGGCGAGGCTGCGATCGTAACGCTCCGCCCACAGGTGGCTGCCGGTGGCGACGTCGTTGAGCTGCGCGGTGATGCGCACGCGATCGCCTTCCTTGCGCACGCTGCCTTCGACGACATAACCGACGCCGAGGGTCTCGCCGACGTCCTTGATGTTGACGGACTTGCCCTTGTAGGCAAACGACGAGTTGCGCGCGATCACGAAGAACCAGCGCAGCTTCGAGAGCGCGGTAATGAGGTCCTCGCTGATGCCGTCAGAGAAATAATCCTGGTCCGGATCGTCGCTTATGTTGGCAAAAGGCAACACGGCGATGGCGGGACGGTCGGGCAGGGGTAATGCCGCGATTGGGTCGACGGGTTGGTTCAGGGCCGGCTCAGCGCAAAGCTCTCCGAGTTCGTCGTCCATCGACGGCGTGCGCACTTCGCCGACGAAGCGCAGGCCCTTGCGCGGAATGGTGCGGATCAGCTTCTGCTGCTGGCCGCTGTCGCCGACCGCCTTGCGCACGGCATAGATGCGGCTGGTCAGCGTCGCATCCGAGGTGACGCGGCCGCCCCACACCGAAGCAACCAGATCGTCCTTGGTGACGACGCGATCGCGATTCTCGATCAGGTAGAGCAGAAGGTCGTAGACCTGGGGCTCGACTGCAATCAGTTCAGACCTGAACCGCAGCTCGCGGGCGCTGGTATCAAGTACGTAATCGGCGAAATGAAACTGCATGCTCGTGTCCTGGACCGGCTTGCCGCGATTTGAACCGCATCAACCGTGGTTGCAACTCGCCTTTGGTGCGCCGCGGCGCGTGGTTGCCGCGTCCGGTTGGGGCTCAGGCGATCACGGCCGATCACGGCCAGATCACGGCTCGATCACAATAGCACAATCAGGAAATCAGCAGGGCTTCTTCAGGCAAATCACGGCGTTCTCAAGGCCGGCTTCAAGCCTGTCATCCGCTTCGCGGCTAAGCATCGGTCGAGGGGCATAAAACCTCTGGAAGGATGACGACTATGGCTATCAAAGCTAGTTTTTCTTCGGCCGCCGGCCTGCTGTCGGTGTTCGATGACAATCTCGACAACTCGATCACCGTGAGTCGCGACGCGGCCGGAAGGATCCTCGTTGATGGCGGCGCGGTCGCCATCACGGGGGGCACCTCGACGGTCGCGAACACCTCCTTGATCCAGGTGTTCGGCGCCGGTGGCGACGACACGATCGCGCTGGACGAGGCCAACGGGGCACTTCCGGCAGCCCAGCTGTTCGGGGGCGCCGGCAACGACGTCATCACCGGCGGCTCCGGCAACGATGAGCTGTTCGGCGGCGCGGGCAACGACACCCTGCTCGGCAAGGGCGGCAACGACCTGCTGTTCGGCGGCGGCGGCAACGACATGCTGATTGGGGGCACGGGCGATGACCAGATGTTCGGCGGGGCCGGCAACGATCTCATGATCTGGAATCCGGGCGAGGGCACCGACCTGATGGAAGGCGGCGACGGCATCGACACCGCCCAGGTCAACGGCGGCAACGGCGCCGAAAACTTCACCCTCACCGCCAACGGCTCCCGCGTGCGATTCGATCGCGTCAGCCCGGGGCCGTTCTCGCTCGACATCGGCACCACCGAGAACCTCGTGCTCAACATGAATGGCGGCGATGACGTCTTCATCGCCGGAAACGGCCTTGCCAATCTGATCAAGCTGACCGTTGATGGCGGTGCGGGCAACGACTCCATCACCGGCGGCGACGGCAGCGATACGCTGCTCGGCGGTGATGGCAACGACACCATCATCGGCGGCCGCGGCAACGATCTGCTGTTCGGCGGCGCGGGCGACGACAGCTTCACCTGGAATCCGGGTGATGGCAGCGACAAGGTCGACGGCGGTGCGGACAACGACACCCTGGTGTTCAACGGGGCCAATCTGACCGAGAACATGACCATATCGGCCAATGGCAGCGGCGCCACGCTCACCCGCGACATCGGCACGGTCTCGATGAACCTGACCAGCATCGAGACCATCGACGTCAATGCGCTCACGGGAGCGGACACCATCACTGTCAACGACCTGACCGGCACCGGCGTCGGTCAGGTCAACATCGACCTCGGCGGCAATGACGCCAAGCCGGACACCGTGGTGCTCAACGCGACGAACGGTGACGACGCGATCAATATCACCGAAAACAACGGCGTCATCACGGTGACGGGTCTTGCGACCGACGTGACCATCTCCAACGTCGGCGCCGGCGACCGTCTCGTCATCAACGGCCTCGGCGGCGACGATGTGATCTCGGCTTCCGGACTGCGCAACGGCATCCTGCTCACCGCCAATGGCGGCGGCGGCGACGACGTCCTGATCGGCGGCAACGGCAGCGAGCTCCTCAGCGGCGGCGCGGGCGATGACATTCTGCTCGGCGGCAGCCCGCAGAATGTCCTCGATGGCGGTGCGGGAAACAACGAGGTGATCGCGGGCGCGGCGCCAACCCTCGCGCCGACGGCGGCGGCAAGCGCGAGCCTGCTCAGCCAGTTCATGGCGTCGAGCTTCGTCTCGGCGGGAGCGGGTCACGGTGCGATGCCCATCGCCGAGCCGCCGTTGAGCCAGCAGCCGCAGCTCGCTCAGCCGCACGCCGCCTGACGCTGACGACCTCGTCCTGGAGACCGACCATGAGCATCGAAACCAATGGTGCGAGACCGACCGACCCGGGTCTCGAAATCCTCGTGACGCTGCTACATCTCCAGGGCGTTGCGGCCGATGCCGGACAGATCAGGCATCGGCTGGGAACGGACAAGATCGGCGCAGCGGATATGCTCCGCTGCGCCAGGGATCTCGGCCTCAAGGCTCGTGCCTGGCGAACCGATTGGTCGCGGCTCGGCAGCACGCCCTTGCCCGCCATCGCGTCGTTGCGTGATGGCGGATTCCTTCTCCTTGCCAAGGCTGATGCGGACCGGGTGCTGGTGCAGTCGCCGCTGGCGCCTAGGCCGGTATTGATGTCGCGGGACGAACTCCTCGCCATCTGGGACGGGCAGCTGATCCTGATGACCCGACGTGCCGGATTGTCCGACATGGCGCGGCGGTTCGACATCGGCTGGTTCGTCGCTGCGATCCAGAAATACCGGCATCTGCTCAGTGAAGTGCTGGTCGCCTCGTTCTTCCTGCAACTGCTCGGCCTGGTTTCGCCGCTGTTCTTCCAGGTCGTCATCGACAAGGTGCTGGTGCATCGATCGCTGAGCACGCTCGATGTCCTCGTGCTCGGGCTGGTGACGATCTCGGTTTTCGAGACCGTGCTGGGAATCCTGCGGACCTATTTGTTCGCGCACACCACCAACCGCATCGACGTCGAACTCGGCGCACGGCTGTTTCAGCAATTGCTGGCGTTGCCGATGGCCTATTTTCAGGCGCGGCGCGTCGGCGACTCGGTGGCCAGGGTTCGCGAACTGGAAAACATCCGGAACTTCCTCACCAGCTCGGCGCTGACGCTGCTCATCGACCTGTTCTTCACCTCCGTCTTCCTCGGCGTGATGTTCTTCTACTCGCCGCTGCTGAGCTGGATCGTGCTGGGCTCGTTCCCGTTCTATATCGCGATCTCCGCCGGAGCGACGCCGCTGTTCCGGCGGCGGCTGGACGAGAAGTTCCGCCGCGGCGCCGAGAACCAGGCCTTTCTGGTCGAAAGCGTCACCGGGATCGAGACGATCAAGGCGATGGCGGTCGAGCCGCAGATGCAGCGGCGCTGGGAAGAGCAGCTCGCAGGCTATGTGGCTGCGAGTTTCCGGGTCCTGAGCCTTGGCAACAGTGCGAGCCAGACGGTGCAGCTGGTCAGCAAACTCGTCACCGCAAGCATCCTCTACTGTGGCTCAAGGCTCGTGATCGACGGCAGCCTTTCGGTGGGCGAGTTGGTCGCCTTCAATATCTTCGCCGGCAGGGTGAGTACGCCGGTACTGCGTCTTGCGCAGCTTTGGCAGGATTTCCATCAGGCGCGCCTGTCGATCGCGCGGCTCGGTGACATTCTCAACACCGCCGCCGAGCCGACCTATTCCGCGGGGCGGGCGCGGCTGCAGGCGATTCGGGGAGACATCAAGTTCGATCACGTCTCGTTCCGCTATCGCGTAGACGGGCAGGAAGTCCTGCAGGACGTCTCGTTCGAAGTGCCGGCAGGCCAGACCGTCGGCATTGTGGGGCCTTCCGGGTCCGGCAAGAGCACGTTCGCCAAGCTGATCCAGCGGCTTTACGTTCCGGAACGCGGACGCGTGCTGGTCGACGGAATGGATCTCGCGATGGCCGACGCCGCCTGGCTGCGCCGCCAGATCGGCGTCGTGCTGCAGGAAAACGTGCTGTTCAACCGCTCGGTGCGCGACAACATCGCGCTTGCCGATCCTGCGATGCCGATGGAGCGCGTGATCGCCGCGGCGCGGCTTGCGGGCGCGCATGAATTCATCCTCGAACTCGCAGAAGGCTATGACACCATGGTGGGCGAGCGCGGCTCGACGCTTTCCGGCGGCCAGCGCCAGCGGATCGCCATTGCGCGGGCCCTCATCACCGACCCGCGCATTCTGATCTTCGACGAAGCGACCAGCGCGCTGGACTATGAGAGCGAGCGGATCATTCAGCAGAACATGAAGCAGATCGCCGACGGCCGGACCGTGCTGGTGATCGCGCACCGGCTCTCCACCGTACGGACGGCGGACCGAATCGTGACGCTCGATCGCGGCCGCCTGGTCGAGGATGGCAGCCACGACACATTGATCAAGACTGGCGGCCGCTATGCGTCGCTACATCGGCTGCAGGGAGGATTCCATGAGGTCGGCTGAACTCGCAGCGCCCGAACCGTCGGCGCAGCGCGTGATCCCGTTTCGTGGTCAGCGAGGAAGCCGCCGCGAAGAGCTGGCGTTTCTGCCCGCCGCGCTTGAAATCGTGGAGACGCCGCCATCGCCGCTCGGTCGCGCGATTGGCAGTACGATCATCGTCCTGTTCGGCCTGGCCCTGGTCTGGGCCTGGTGGGGCACGATCGATATCGTCGCCTCGGCCACGGGAAAGGTCCTTCCCAGCAGTCGCGTCAAGATCATCCAGCCGTTCGAGACCGCCTTGGTGCGCTCCATTCGAGTCCAGGATGGTCAGGCGGTCAAGGCCGGCGACGTCCTGATCGAGCTCGATCCGACCGCGAACGAGGCGGAGCGAGATCATCTGCGCAACGACCTGCTTGCCGAGCGGCTCAATATCGCGCGTTTGCGCGCGGCGCTTTCAGACAATCCAGCCGCCGATTTCGTGCCGTCGGGCGGCGTAGATCCGGAGCTGATCAGCACGCAGCGCCAGCTGTTGCTCAACCAAGTGACGGAGCACCGCGCCAAGATCGCCGCACTCGCGCGACAGCAAGCTCAGAAGGAAGCCGAATTAGCCACAACGGGGGCGACGATCCACAAGCTGGAGACCATCATTCCGGTCATTCAATCACGCGTCGACATCCGCAAGACGCTTGTGGAGAAGGAACTGGGCTCGAAGCTGACCTACTTCGAGGTGTTTCAGCTCCTGGTCGAGCAGCAGCAGGAGCTCGTGGTTCAGACCAGTCATTTGCACGAGACGGAAGCGGCCATCGCAGCCATTGGCGAAACGCGCAACCAGGCGGTGGCGGAATATCGGCACACGATCTCCGACAACCTCGCCAAGGCGGAACAGAAAGCGAGCGGGCTCGCCCAGGACCTCATCAAGGCCGAGCAAAGGACGAAGCTGCAGCAGTTAACTGCGCCGGTGGACGGCGTGGTGCAGCAGCTTGCAGTTCACACCGTCGGCGGCGTAGTGACGCCGGCGCAACAGCTGCTTGTGGTGGTGCCGAGCGAGAGCCGGCTCGAGATCGAGGCCATGGTGTCGAACGGCGATATCGGCTTCGTCCATGCCGGACAACAAGCTGAGATCAAGGTCGATACCTTCAATTTCACCCGCTACGGCCTGTTGCGTGGCGAGGTGCTGTCGGTGTCGCAGGACGCCTTGATCCGCGATCGTCTGCAGGATCGCGCCAGCGATCGGGCGCTGGGTGCGGCAAACGACACCAGCGAGCCGAAAGGCCAGGAGCTGAACTACAGCGCGAGAATCTCGCTCGATCGTACCCAGATGCAGATCGACGACAGGATGGTCCATCTGTCGCCCGGGATGGCTGTCACGGTGGAGATCAAGACCGGATCGCGGACTATCCTGAGCTATCTGTTGTCGCCGCTCCGCCGCTATCGGCAGGAAACGTTGCGGGAGCGCTAGCTGAAGCAGATCGCAGCCTTGGGAGTGGAGCGTGAACCGCCTTCACGAACGAGAGTGGACGCATCTGGCGGGCGGCGATGGCGCTGCAGGCAACGAGAGTTAACTAAGGTCTTGATCTCGTTGGTCGGCCCGGCAGGACTCGAACCAGCAACCAGACCGTTATGAGCGGCGGGCCAACCTGATCTCGTGTAGGGCAGGGTCCTTATTCAGCGGTTGGGCCAAAAGGCACTTCACCCACGAAATGCACCTCAACTCGTTCTTGGCCCCCGTAACCCATTGATATCGGATCAAATGCGAACGCCATCCGAGCGCACCATAAACCCACAACGAGCCTCAAGCCCGCTTAAGCCCAAAATCATAGTTCAGGTGAAAATAGTCCGTGTTAACCGTGCGACCATCGGGGCCCGACCGGATCAGGCTTGTCCTTGACGCCGAACGCGACATCGGAATCCAGATACTGGTCGCCGGCCACAAATACATGCGTCACCAGCCGGGCGAGGAAATCATGAAATGCCACATGGCTGGCCCTCCAGGGATGCCGGGCTTGCGCTCCCAGCTTTTTTGCCGACCGGGCCATCGTGCGGGTCCGGAAAACGGCCGACCCATGTCTGCTCCGTCGGAGCTGCGGCCGGCCTGAGGCCGCTTCAAACTTATGGGTCTGGGCTCATCGCGCGGCCAGCTATAGCTGGATAGATGTGAGTTGGACGGGGCAAGGCAATTGGCGGCGAGCCGGTCGTGGCGCGTCACCATCCGACGGCAATTGCTTGATCTCGTTGAAACCGCTCGACCTGGGTGCCGGAATTACGGCTGGGCGGTCAAACACAACGTAGCCCGCCAGTAAGTAGCTTGGTCCCTTTCAATCTACGTAGACTTGTTATCTCTGAGCTTTTCTATTCATGACTGGGCGCCGACAATAGCGAAGACGAAGCAACTGCCATCGCTCAGACTTGAGCTTGTTTCAAGAGCCGTCAGCCAGCAGGGCCCGCGAACAGAATGAGGTTGCCGTTAGGATCAAGAACGATGAAGTTCCTTGCGCCCCAAGGTTCTTTCTTGAGTCCTTGATGGAAGGTCACGCCAGCGGATTGGAACTCCAAGAAGAGTTGCTTGATCTCTGCTGCGGTATCCACAGTAATCGAGGCTGACAAAAGTTGTTCGCGCTGGCGATTGTCCCCGACAAAGACGGGCTCGCAAACAAGCCGCAAGCAAAGCCGCGCACGATCGCGCCTAACCATGCCGTAAAACGGCGGATCGCCGTATACAAAGTCGGCTGTAAAGCCGAGTTTTGACGTGAAGAAATCGCTCGAGGTCCTGACGTCAGCGACATAGAGCTGAGCCTCGGTCCCGTTGAGTATCGGAGCTGTCGCTGCCTGTTTTACTTCAGTGCTCATGGCTGGGGTTCCTACCTTAAGCGCGTGCCATCCCTCGAAGCCCAATTGGCGAGCGACAAGCTCTTGCGCTTGGCACCGCCCCACAGCACGCGATCGCCGTTCTCATAACTCTTGATTGTGTTCTCGACGATTGGTCGACGAGACCGAGTTAAATGTTGCGTGAGACAAGAGGTCGAAAGCACACGAACGGCATTCGCGGAATGAAGCTTATGGAACGTGTCCGTCCCCTGAGGAAGGGTGAGCGAAGAGGCCGACGTACTTCTTTGGTTAGAGGCACCGGAGCTTTCAGGGCGAAAAATTTTCGAGCCGGAGTGTTCTAGTCGCCCCCAGGGGATCGGCGCCCGGTCGGGCAGCCAGGTGCCGAACTGCTTCAGCACCGTGCAGGCCAATTGCACGATCAGGCGCTGTCCTCGCCGGCCTGGGCGGAACGAGTCGAGTACAAAAACAACCGACCGATCATCCGGCGGAAGGCCGCTGTGCGCGCAAGCTCGCCCTTGGGATCCGGCACCAGCATCGATCCCGGATGAACGTAGAGGCTCGGCTCCAGTACCGTCGAAGTCTGTCGGGCGCGCCCGCGATCGTGACTATCGGCCGGTCGTCGAGGTGGCAAACTTGCCCAGCGATCTGCCCCGGAACCGCGGACAGAGCGATTGTGCTAAACATCCACGTTACTAAACACATTGATAAACATCACGGAGGATCATAACCGTCGACGAACGCGGCAGGAGTCTCGCAATTTATAGCATATGGACAATCAACCCACCGGGCGGTGTGCTTAACTGATAATTTAGTGAAAAATCATATGCTGAACTTATCGCTCGTCACCTTCGCGATTCCACTGCGCGAATCTCCTACCGGGACCTATCGATGAAGCAATTTTCAGCGCTGCTCGGCGCCAGCTCGATTACGCTGCGCATTTATCTCGGCTTTGGTACCCTGCTGGTTCTCCTCGCGATGATCGCGGGCTGCGGCTGGATGCAGGTGAGAAGCACAGCAGGACTGTTCGAGGGCTATGCGGCGTCCGCCGGTGTCGTCGAAGGAGCGAACCGCCTGCAGATGCTGGTTGGTGATCTGCAGCGGGCCACCAGCGAATTCATCGCTGTGGGGGCACCGGAGAAGAAGGTCGAAGTGACACAGCGGGCGGAAGCCGTCAGCAAGCATCTCGAAGTGCTCGGGGAGCAGATTGCCGACCCGGTGCAGCAGCAGCATGTCCTGACCATCCGCGAATTGAACAAGAAGGTCGGCGAAAACCTCTTGACGCTTTATGAGCGCGTCACGCTGCGGCAGGAGGTGGAGGATGGTCTAAACTATGACGATCGGGACATCCGCAAAGCGCTCGGAGGCTTGATCGGCGGCGGCAAGGGTGATTACGGAACCGTGCTCGACCGTTATCTGGGTGCCCGGACTTCCACCTTTCGCTTCGCCACCAGCGGCAAGGACGAACAAAAGGTCCGCGCCGAGCTCGCCAAGGTCGCCGAACTCGGTGCCAAATTCGCCTCTGAAGTGAAGGGCGACGACGATCTTAAGGATTCTTATGACGACTTCGTTGGCGCTCTGAAGCGCTATGTGGAAGACTTCGGCCGGTTGTCCAATGCGGTGGCCAAACGCCAAGAACTCGTGGTCACGATCGATCAGCTCAGCGGCAAGATGCGGGCTGCGGCGACTGAGGTCAAGCAAGCTGCGACAACTCTCCAGGACCTCACTCGAGCGTCCGTAGCGCAGGCCGCAACCGGCGCCAGCGGGTGGATGCTGGTCCTATCCCTGACCTCGTTGGTTTTCGCCGCAATCGTCGGTTTCGCAATTGCCCGCAGCATCACTCTGCCGGTGCGCTCGCTTAGCGCAGCGATGCGCCAGCTCGCATCAGGCGATCTCGCGGTCGAGGTGCCGGCTTTGCTGCGCCGCGACGAAATCGGGCAGATGGCGGCGACCGTGCAGGTATTCAAGGAGAACGCCGAGCGGATCCACGTCCTGCAAGAGGAGAACAAGGCCGGCGAGAAGCGCGCCGAGGCCGAAAAACGGGCCACCCTGATGCACCTCGCGGACGAGTTCGAAAGCGCCGTGGGTACGATCGTCACGACCGTTTCCTCGTCGTCCGGCCAACTAGAGGCTTCTGCAGGCACGCTTGCAGGTACCGCGGAGCAGGCGCAGGATCTCGCCACGCTCGTAGCGACGGCTTCGGAGCAGGCATCCATCAATGTGCAATCGGTGGCTTCCGCCACCGAGGAGCTGTCAGCTTCGATCGGTGAGATCGGCCGTCAAGTCCAGCAGTCGGCGCGGATGGCGAGCGAAGCCGTCGAGCAGGCCCGGGCTACCACGGAGAGCGTTGGCGAGCTGTCGAAAGCTGCTGCTCGCATCGGCGACGTCGTTGAGTTGATCAATACGATTGCGGCCCAGACCAACCTGCTGGCTCTCAATGCCACCATTGAGGCGGCGCGTGCCGGAGACGCTGGTCGTGGGTTTGCCGTCGTCGCCTCCGAAGTCAAGGCGCTCGCGCAGCAGACTGCGAAGGCGACATGCGAGATTGGGGAGCAGATCTCCGGGATCCAGGCTGCAACGCGCTCATCGGTTTCCGCAATTATGGAAATCACGGCAACGATCGAGAAACTATCAGAGGTGTCGTCCACGATCGCTGCCGCAGTCGAGGAACAGGGAACGGCCACGCTGGAAATCTCCGGCAATGTGCAGCAGGCGTCGCATGGCACGCAGCAAGTATCTTCAAACATCGTCGATGTGCAGCGCGGGGCGTCAGAAACGGGCCGCTCCTCCTCGATGGTTCTGGCAGCAGCGCGATCGCTTTCGAGCGAGAGCGGGCATTTGCGAACCGCGGTCGACCGGTTCCTATCCACGGTTAGAGCGGTGTAGGAAAGGGCGGTCATTTACGACGCCGACGAGTCCCGATAGCCCGCGGTTCGATCCACCGCGGGCGGATCGCCACCTCAGCTAGGTCTGGCATCTCGAAAAATCGTCATCCGACGCTTCCTCGCACCCAGCGGAATATCGCGGAACGTCCCAGTTCCTGCTCGATGCGCAGCAGCTGGTTGTACTTGGCGGTACGGTCGGAGCGCGCCAGCGAGCCGGTCTTGATCTGCCCGCAATTGGTGGCGACCGCGAGGTCGGCGATCGTGGAGTCCTCGGTCTCGCCGGAGCGATGTGACATGACAGCGGTGTAGCCGGCCTTGTAGGCCATCTCGATCGCCGCGAGCGTCTCGGTCAGCGTGCCGATCTGGTTGACCTTGACCAGGATCGAATTGGCGCGGCCGTGCTTGATGCCGTCGGCAAGCCGGGTGACGTTGGTGACGAACAAATCGTCGCCG
>NZ_MKFI01000014.1 GCF_001982635.1 Bradyrhizobium mercantei
GCCCGGCCTGCGCCGTGCGGTGTTGGAACGTCTTGGCCGCGGCTGGTCGCCCGAGCAGGTCGCCGGCCGGCTGGCTCGCGAGCACGGCCGCAGGGTGATCTCCTATGAGAGCATCTACCGCTTCATCTACGCCCAGCTCATCCGCACCTCGGACTTCAGCTGGCGGCGCTATCTGCCGCGCGGCAAGAGCAGGCGCGGTCGCCGCGGCAAGCGGGGCGGCAGTCCCGCAAGCTTCATTGAGGGCCGTGTTTCGCTGGATCAGCGTCCCATCGAGGTCGCCGATCGCAAGACCCCGGGGCATTGGGAGGCCGACCTCATGATGTTCTCCAAATACGGTCAGCAGATCCTGGCCGTGCATGAGCGCACCTCCCGCCTGTTGCTCGGCGTCCCCCTCGCAAGCAAGCTCGCCTCCGGCGTCGCGCACCATCTCGTGCGCCTGTTCGAGGTGCTGCCAGAGCCGATCCGCCAGACCGTTACCTTCGACAACGGCACCGAGTTCGCATCTCACCTTTCCCTGCAAAGCCTCTTGATCAAGACGTTCTTCTGCGATCCCCACGCCCCCTGGCAAAAAGGTGGCATCGAGAACGCCATCGGCCGCATGCGCCGCTTCATCCCGCGCAAGACCGACCTCGAGAAGCTGCCGACCCGCCGCCTCCGCAAGTCCATCGCCGCCTACAACAACACCCCGCGCAAATGCCTTGACTTCAGGACCCCCGCAGAGGTCTTTGCTGCTCACGTGTTGCACTTCGAGTGTGAATCCACCTCCCTGCTTTCGCAGGGACGACAGCAGGTAGCGTGATTTCGCCTCACGCCGCCTTCGCCTGCACGCTCTCGCAATACTCCGCGAGCCGGTCCGCCAGCCGCAATGTCGCGGGGCTGGCCTCGGGCGCGGCGACGAGCGCGACTTCGGTTCGCTCGATCGGCGCAAAGCCGTCCTTCGCCGTCAGCACGCGATGCTCGGCCTGGATCGACATTTCCGAAAGAATGCTCAAGCCGAGGCCTGCGGCGACTGCGGCCTGGATGCCGGCGAGGCTGGAGGAGGTGTAGGCCATGTGCCAGTTGCGGCCGGCGCTCTCCAGCGCATGGATGGCGTGGGCGCGGTAGAGGCAGCCCGAGCCGAAGCCGATCAGCGGCACCGAGCCGGTCGTGGTGTCGCGCGGATGGCTTTTGCTCGTCACCCAATGCACGCGTTCCGGCCACACCGCGATGCCGCCTCGCTCGCTGGCCGCGCGCTTGATCAGCGCGAGATCGAGATCGCCGCGCTCGAGGTCGCGGTACAGGAACAGGCTCTGGCCGGAGCGCACATCGAGCCGCAAATTCGGATGGCTGCGCGCGAAGGTCGCGAGTAATCTCGTCAACCGATAGGCGGCAAAATCCTCGGTGATGCCGATCCGGATCGCGCCTCCGCTGCCGGGGCGCGACACCACGTCACGCGCCTCCTCGGCGAGCGCCAGCAGCCGCCGCGCATAGGTCAGGAGCTGATCGCCGGCTTCGGTCGGGGTGACGTCCTTGCCGCTGCGGATCAACAGCGGCTGGCCGACATCCTCCTCCAGCCGCTTGATCTGCTGGCTCACCGTCGATTGGGTGCGGTGGACGCGCTCGCCGGCGCGGGTGAAGCCACCGGCATCCACCACCGAGACGAAACTGCGCAGCAGCTCCAGGTCGAGCATCGCAGCCTCCATTCATAAATCCACTGCATGTCAGTCTATCATTTAATTTCCAAATATCAAGGCGCGGGCCTAAATCATGGGCGAAGGAGAATCTGCCATGTCCGCCGCATCTTCAATTGCCGCACCCCGCGCCCGCTTCAACACCCTGCCGCTGCTGATCGCGCTGTTCTGCCTGCTCTGGAGCTACGCCTTCGTCGCCGGCAAGATCGGCGTCACCGATTGCCCGCCGCTGATCCTGCTCGCCGCCCGCTTCTCACTGGCCGGCGTCCTGATCCTCGGGATTTCCTGGCTGCGCAGCGACAAATGGGATCTCAGCTGGCGCGACGCGGCCGTGTTCGCCGTGATCGGCGTTGCCAACAACGCGCTTTATCTCGGCCTCGGTTATACCGGCCTGAAGACGGTCTCGGCCGGGCTCGGCGCGCTGATCGTCTCCGCCAACCCGGTGTTCACCGCGATGCTGGCTGCAATGTTCCTCGGCGAGAGCATGACCTTGCGCAAGGTGGTTGGTCTCGTGCTCGGCATCGTCGGCGTCGCCTTCATCGTCTGGCATCGGATCAAGGTCGGCAGCGACAGCCCGCACGGCATCCTGTTCACGCTGGCCTCGCTCGCCTCGATCGTCGCCGGCACCGTCCTGTTCAAGCTGCTGGCGCCGAAGGGGAGTCTCTGGATCGGCAACGGCATCCAGAACATCGCCGGCGGCCTTGCGGTGATGCCGTTCGCCTTCACGCTGTCCAGCATCAGTGACATCGTGCCCAGCATGCGGCTCGCCGGCGCCTTCGCGTTCCTCGTGCTCGGCGGCTCGATCCTCGCCTATTTGCTCTGGTTTCATCTCCTGAAGGTGTGCGGCGCGACCGCCGCAAGCGCCTATCACTTCCTGATGCCGCCGCTCGGCATGCTGTTCGCCTATCTCGTGCTCGGCGAGCATGTCGAATTTCGCGATCTGCTCGGGATCGTTCCGGTCGCGCTCGGCATCTATCTGGTGACGCGGCCTGCCGCATCCGCCAAGGCGCGCATTGCATGAGCATCCGACCGCTAGCGGCGGCCATGGGGCCGCCGTCAGCGCGCCAAGGGTTTCACTCTAGGAACCTTGCCGGTCTCCGAGCCGTTATCGCGACGGCCGGAGCCGGACATGACGCAGCAGAGGATGACCCCGCGAGAGCACGGCAAGTCCCGCAGCCTGTCGACTGACAAGCCACCGCGCGAGCCGTTGAGCGTCAGCCGCATCCTGAAGACGCTCGGTCCCGGCCTGATCACCGGAGCCTCCGACGACGATCCATCGGGCATCGGCACCTACAGCCAGGCCGGCGCGCAACTCGGCTACGGCATCGGCTGGACCATGCTGCTGACCTTCCCGCTGATGACCGCGATCCAGGAGATTTCCGCGCGGGTCGGCCGTGTCACCGGCCACGGCATCGCGGGCAACGTCTGCAGGCACTATCCGGGCTGGCTGCTCGCTGCCGTTGTGACCCTGCTGTTCGTCGCCAACACCGTCAACATCGCCGCCGACTTGTCGGCCATGGCCGATGCGACCAGGCTTCTGATCGGCGGCCCGGCCATCCTCTATGTCGTGCTGTTCGGCGTCACCTCGGTGGCTGCCCAGGTATTCATGAATTACCGGTGCTATGTTGCCGTGCTGAAATGGCTGACGCTCAGCCTGTTCGCCTATGTCGCGGCGCTCGCGTTTGCCAAGGTGTCGTGGACGCAGGCGCTGGCTGGCGTGCTGCTGCCGCGCGTCAGCTGGAGCGCGGACTATTTCACCACCATCGTCGCGATCCTCGGCACCACGATCTCACCCTATCTGTTTTTCTGGCAGGCCTCGCAGGAGGCCGAGGAGCAGCGTATCGATGTCAGCAAGCATCCGCTGATCGAGAAGCATCACGGCGCGCGGAAGGAATTTTCGCGGATCCGTGCCGACACCATCACCGGCATGGCGTTCTCCAACGTGATCGCGCTGTCGATCATCGTCACCGCCGCGGCGTCGCTGCACGCCGCCGGCAAGACCGACATCCAGACCTCGGCGCAGGCCGCCGAGGCGTTGCGCCCGATCGCCGGGCCGTTTGCCGAGGTGATCTTCGCGCTCGGCATCGTCGGCACGGGCCTGCTGGCGATCCCGGTGCTCGCGGGGGCGACGGCCTATGCGGTCAGCGAGGGCCGGCGCTGGCCGGTCGGACTGACGCGCAAGCCGAAGGAGGCGGTCGCGTTCTATTCGGTGCTGGCGCTGTCGGGCGGCGTCGGCATCGCGCTCAATTTCACGCCGATCGATCCGATCGCGGCGCTGTACTGGAGCGCGGTGGTCAACGGCGTGCTCGCCGTGCCGGTGATGGTGCTGCTGATGTTGATGGCGCGCCACAGGGAGGTGATGGGCCGCTTCGCGATCGGCGGTACGCTGTACTGGCTCGGCTGGCTCTCCACGGCTGCGATGGCGCTCAGCGTGATCGCGATGGGGATCGGATTTCTCCTTTAATCCTCGGCGAACAGCGAGCTGTCGATCTTGGTGGTCGATTTGACCTTTCGCAGGATGATGGTGGTGCGGTAGCTCGCGATATCGGTGTCCGGATGCATCAGGCGATCGAGGATGAATGATTGATAGCGCGCGAGGTCGGACGACACGACCCGCAGCGCGTAGTCCCAATCGCCGGCGATCATGCAGCATTCGACCACCTCCGGAAGGGCAATCACCTTCTTCTCGAAGCGCTCGAAGGATTCCCTGTTCTGCTGCTTGAGGCGGACCTCGACGATCACGTCGAAGCCTAGTCCGATCCGCCCAGGGTCGACCAGTGCCACATAGGAACTGATGACGCCGTCCTCTTCGAGCGTGCGGACGCGTCGCATGCAGGGTGCGGACGAGAGGCCGATCCGTTCGGCCAGCTCGAGATTGGTGATGCGTCCCTCGACCTGCAGCACATCGAGGATTTTCCGGTCCATCTCGTCGATCACGATCGTGGTTCCCATTTCTTTCGCATTTTCCGTCTTTTGCGCAATTGATTGCAGAAGAGGGGCTGAATTGCATCTCAAATCGCAATGTCATTGCTGCGATGCGCGCATAAGATGCGCTGGAGACGCCAATAGCGGCGACTGAGCAGGGAACGGGCATGGCCGGAAACGACGACAAATCCTTTTGGGATCGCGCGCGGCGGCACCTCATCCGCTACGGCGGGACATTCGCTCCCGTCATCATCGAGCGCGCCTCCGGGTCCTTCGTCTATGACGCCGACGGCCGCGCCATCCTGGATTTCACCTCCGGGCAGATGAGCGCCGTGCTTGGTCACGGTCACCCCGAGATCGTCCGGACCATCAGCGCGCACGCCGAACGGCTCGACCATCTGTTCAGTGGCATGCTGAGCCGTCCGGTCGTGTCATTGGCCGAACAGCTCGCTGAGCTGCTGCCGCCGGGGCTCGATCGCGTCATGCTGCTGAGCACCGGGGCTGAGTCGAACGAGGCGGCGATCAAGATGGCGAAGCTCGCTACCGGCGGCTTCGAGACCGTCGCGTTCGCGCAGTCCTGGCACGGCATGACGTCAGGCGCGGCCGCCACCACCTATTCGGCCGGCCGCCGGGGCTATGGTCCGGCGCCGGTCGGCTCGCTCGCGATCCCTGTGCCGAACCTTTATCGCCCGCGCTTCGGCCATGCGGCCGATTGGCGGGCGGAGCTGGCTTACGCCTTCGATCTCATTGACCGCCAATCGACAGGATCGCTGGCGTGCATGATCGCCGAGCCGATCCTCAGCTCCGGCGGGCTGATCGATCTGCCGGAGGGCTACCTTGCCGCGCTGAAGGAGCTGTGCCGCGCCCGCGGTATGCTGTTGATCATAGACGAAGCACAGACCGGCCTCGGCCGGACCGGCGCCATGTTCGCTTTCGAGCGCGATGGCGCCGTGCCCGACATCCTGACGCTGTCGAAGACGCTCGGCGCCGGCCTGCCTCTGGCCGCGGTGATCACCTCGGCCGAGATCGAAGAGCGGTGTCACGAACGCGGCTTCCTGTTCTACACGACGCATGTGTCGGACCCGATGCCGGCCGCGGTCGGGCTGAAGGTGATCGAGATCATCCTCCGCGACCGATTGGTCGACCGCGCCAGGATCGCGGGCGCGCGGCTGCGGGACGGGCTCCTCGCGCTTCAGAACCGCTTCGAATGCATCGGCGACGTGCGCGGCCGCGGGCTGATGCAGGGCATCGAGATCGTGCGCGACCGCTTCAGCAAGGAGCCTGACGAGGCGCTCGGAACGCTTGTGTCGCAGCGCTGCATGGAGCTCGGAATGAGCACCAACATCGTGCAGTTGCCCGGCATGGGCAGCGTGTTCCGGATGGCTCCGCCGCTGACGATCAGCGATGACGAGATCGATCTCGGTCTCTCGATCCTGAGCGACGCGTTCGAAAGCGCGTTGCACGGATAGGGCGGCTAGTCCTTCCGGAACACGATCGAGGCCATCCAGCCGGTCATCAGCGCCATGAACGCGGTGACGAGGCCGTAGACCAGGCCGTTCTGCCGCGCGGTGGTGGCGACGAACTGCTCGAAGCCGACCTTGACGATCTCGAACGCGGTCTCGGTCTTGGTCACCAGCGCGCCCTCGGAAAACAGCTTGATCTCGACATTGTAGGTGCCGATCGGCACCTCGGCCGGCAGCGGAATGCCGGTACGGAACAGGGTCGGGGTCAGGAATGTCACCGCCGAGGTCGCCTCGCGATAGAGTCCGTGCTCAGAGCGCAGGCGGACGAAGGCGCTGCGGAAAGGGTCGTTCGGCACCACGTCGGCGAAGTCGGGGCCGACCCGCTGCATCAAGAGCACGTTGTTGAGCCCAAGCTGCTGCCGCCGCTGCACCTCCGGCGAGGCGATCTGGTCGAACGGGCGATTGGAGAACAGCGCGAGATAGCCCGGCACCTGCAGGAACTGGCGCGAATCGGTGTTGATCCAGATGCCGAATTTGCGCTCCTTGCGTCGCGTCACCATGTCGGCGCGCGGGCCTGATACCGTGACCACGAGATCGTAATTGCCGCGATTGGGCGGCGTCTTGTCGTCCTTCTCGACCGAGCCGAACAGCACCAGCTCGCCGCCGGAATAGTTCGGCGTCACGGTGACGCGGTGGTTGGAGACCGACACGATCAGCCGCTCGGCACAGGCGGGTGTGGCGGCCAGGCCGGCGACAAGGCTCGTGATCGCAAGCAGCGCGCGCAGCCTCATGGCGGCGCTCCGCCGGTTTCGCGGATGCTGAACAGGTCCTGCGGCCGGATCACCAGCTCGACCGCGAAGCGGATACCGACCGCGAGCACGAGCAGGCCAAGCAAGAGACGCAGATGCTCGCCGCGGATCTTCTGGCCGGCACGGGCGCCGAACTGCGCGCCGGTGACGCCGCCGATCATCAGGATCAGCGCCAGCACGGCGTCGACCAGATGGTTGGTCACTGCGTGCAGCATGGTGGCGAACACCATGGTGACGAGGGTGAGCACCATCGAGGTGCCGATCACGGTCGAGGTCGGTACCCGCAGCACATAGATCATCAGCGGCACCAGGATGAAGCCGCCGCCGATGCCCATGACAGCGCCGATGAAGCCTATGATGAGCCCGATCGCGACCACCGGGATCACCGAGAGGTAGATCTTGGAGCGCTTGAAGCGCAGCTTCAGCGGCAGGCCGTGGATCCAGCCATGGCTGCCGGGCTTGCGCAGCGTGACCGGGCCGCCACCGCGGGACCGCAGCATTGCGCGCAGGCCTTCCCAGAACATCAGCCCGCCGACCGTCGTCAGCAGGATGACGTAGGACAGCGCGATCATCAGGTCGAGCTGGCCGAGCGAGCGCAGGAAGGTGAAGGTCCAGACCCCGAGCGTGGTGCCGAGCGTGCCTCCCACCAGCAAGACCGCCGCCAGCAGCGGGTCGATCGCGCGTCTGCGCCAATAGGAGATCGCGCCGGAGAACGAGGATGCTGCGATGTGGCTGGCCACCGAGGCAACCGCGACCGCGGGCGCGATGCCGACGAAGATCAGGAGCGGCGTCATCAGGAAGCCGCCGCCGATGCCGAACATGCCGGAGACGAATCCAACCGCCGCGCCCATCGCCAGGATGAGGAAGACATTGACCGGGATGTCGGCGATCGGGAGATAGAGCTGCACGCGCGTCGCTTCTTGTCGGTTCGCCGCATGCTGGGGCGCAAGGCCGCATCACGGCGTGATGTCGTTCGGGTCGGGCATTCTCCGGCTGAACGAATCCGGTCGGCGCGCAAGAAGCAGGCGAACGCGGGTCGATTGCCGCGTTCTTGCATAACTGAAATCGGCGAGGGGAGGGACTAAAGAATCCGCCCGGGGTGGCATTTTTCGCCGCACCTTGCCGCTATGCTGCGCACGTGGTTGATAATTCAGATTAATGACGTCTGTATCGGCTTATTTGAGCATGAACCTTTTCGGAAAACCGCTCCGCACTTTTCCGGATCATGCTTCAGGGCCGATCGACCGGCTTGGTGATCAGGTTGAGCGCGAGCGCCTCCTTCGGGCTCAACCAGCGGATGTCCGAGGTCTGCGACATCGCCTCGACGACGGCAGACGAGACGCCCATCTTGGTCATGTAGCCGAGCACCATCCCCTGGATACGCTGGGCCTCGGCGAGGGGATCGCTGACCGGTGCGCTGGTCGTGAAGCGATGCACGCCAAGCCGCGAGCCCGCGATGCCGTAGCGGGTCTCGCCGCCGGCATAGACCAGGACACAGGCGCTGGCGCAGGCCGCGGGGCGGAGCTTGCCCGAGGCGTCTGATGTGGCCACCGCGGTGACGAGGCCATGCGCGCGGATGACCTCGCCCATGATGGCGGCCTGGTTCAGCGCGCCGCCCTGCGACGACAGCAGCACGGCATCGCCAGGCGCGAGACGCGCCTCGCTGAGCCGGTCGCGGAACCAGCTCGCGCTGGCCGAGCCGATCTTGCCGCTGATCGCGAGCGCACGCCTTCCATGGCCCGACCCGTCGATGTCGACATCTGATATCACCGCCGACGTCATGCTCGCCGCGATGTAGGTTTCGCGCCAGAAATCCCAGGCACCCGGCCGCGACAGGTCGCGATAGGCCTGAATGGCGACGCTCGACAGCAGCAGCACGAAGATGATGATGGACCAGAGCGAGAACCGGAAAGCGCCGGGCGGCGAGGCCACCTTCGCTTGCGGAGGCGGAGGCGGCGCGCTGGGGCGCGCGGCAAACGGAGATGGAGTCTGGCGCGGTGGCGCGACGCGGGGACCGGTCGGCGACGAACGGTGGCCCGTTCCATCATCCTGAGGATCGTCGACAGACAAGCCTGACCCTCCGGAACGGATGCGCGGTTGGCGCGGGACTGCGCGCCTGTCTACACGGCGGAAGGGTGGAGGTACAGGACAGCGGCGCCGTCAAGGCGCCGCAGCTATTCTCGTTTTAGTGAGCCGGAGCGGCGAGCGCCGCGGTCCGCTTCGAGGGCTGCTTGACTCCCTTCGCCGCCGCGGGCTGCGCGGGGGCGCCGTCCCAGCCGCCGGCCGGGGCCGGCACGTTGACCGCATCGCTCGGCTGCGGTTCGGGGGTAAAGGTCTGGATCGCAAGCTTGGCCGCTGCCAGCGACTGCGGGTCGAGCCGCTTGGCGATATCGTCGCGCTTGTGGCCGGCGTCGGCGTCGCCCTGCGCGGCCGCGAGGCTGAACCATTTGAAGGACTCGGCGAGGTTCTGTTCGACACCGATGCCGCGTGCATAAAGAATGCCGAGATTGACCTGGCTGTCGGTGACGCCGCGATCGGCCGCCTTGCGGAACCACTGCGCCGCACTCTTGTAGTCGGCGCCCTTGCCGCCGCCATCGGCGTCGAGCACGGCGAGGTTATGCATCGCCTTGGCGTTGCCGCGCTCCGCGGCCTGCACGTAGTAGCGCCGCGCCGTATCGAAGTCGCGCTTCACGCTGAGGCCCTTCTCGTAGAAGGTGCCGAGCCGGAACATCGCGGGCACCACGCCGGCCTGCGCCGCGCGGCCATACCATTTGGCGGCTTCGTCGACATTGGCGGTCACGCCCTTGCCCTCGGCAAAGCGGACGCCGACCTCGTAGGCCGCAGCCGCGTCACCCTTGATAGCGGCGCTGCGCAGCGCCAGGCCACCGATCGCGTCGGGCAGTTTCTCGCCCGCCGGAATCTGGATCGTGGCGAGCTTGCCGCCGAGCGGCGGCGCGGTCGGAATCGCGCCGGTGACGTCGTTGGCGGCGGCGGCTGGTGCGGCGGGCTCCGGCGCGGCGGCGGGTGCGGGCAAGGTTGCCGGTGGGATCGTCACCTGCGCGCTGTCGAGCGTGTTGGGCGCCGCCGTGTTGTTGGATTGGCGGCCGAGCGGCGTCGGCGAGGTCATCGACGGCCCGGGCACTGACGGCCCGGGCACGCTCGAAGGTGCGGCCGGTGCCGGGGCAGGCATGATCGAATTCTCGGCGGGCGGCTGCGCGGCCGGCTCGCTGTGCTCGATCGCCGCCGGCATCTGCGGCGCGGAGCTGGTGTCGAGCAGGTTCATCGCCATCTTGACGGTCGAGAGCAGGATCACGACCACGCTCGCGCCGACCAGCAGGGAGCGGATCTTGGAGGTGATGGTCGAAGGCTGGGCCTCCGGCGCGCCAGTCGCGGCCGCGCCGGATGCGGGCGCGCCGGCCTTGGCGGCAGCCTTCGCAGCCTTGTCGGCCTTTTCCTTGGCCTTGGCCGCAGCCTTGCTCGCGGCGCGCGCGGCCTTCTCATTGACGGGTTGTGCGGCGGCGGCCTGCGCGGCGCGGCGCGCGGCGGCGATGAAGCTCGATGTCGAGACCGGCTCCTTCTTGCCGGCGGGAAGGTCAGAGATCGCGCGCTCGGAATCCGCGATCCGCTCCGATGGCGAGGAGACGCGGCCCGACGGGCGCGTACCCGGCTCGAGCGGATGATCCGGCGGCAGCTCCGGCGCGATCGCCGCGCGGGCGGACGTCGCATGCGGCTCGAGGATCTCGCTGATCGCGCGCGGCGGCAGCGGCGGCGGCGCGGCCTCGACCGGCTGCGCGGCATGGAATTCGCGCGGCGCGGACATGAAGTGCTCCTGCGCCAGCGCAGGATTGGGCAGTTCAGGCCGGTACGATTCAGACCGGTAGGATACAGGTTGCGGCTGCGCGATCGGCTGCGGCATCGCCGCGCGCGCCATCTCCATCCGCGGGGCTTCCATCCGCAGTTCGGCCGGTGCGGGAGCGGGCGGAGCCGGCGGCGGCGCGGTGCGCACCGTGCGCAGATCGTTCTCGATCATCGCCAGCCGATCGACGACATGGCCGAGCGTGTTGTGGACGGTCTCCAGCGAATCCTGGGTGCGGCGATCGGTTTCCGACTGGCTGAAGCGGATGTCGGACAGTTCGCGCTTCACCAGGTCGACGATGCCGCTGTCCATCATCGGCTGCGGCGAGGAGCTGCCGAAGTTGTTGCGGGTGGCGTCGGCGAGCGAGGCGATATGGGCGTGCTGGGCCTCGAGGTGCCGCATGATGTCATGCAGCCCTTCCTCGACCCGGCCGAGATTGCCGGAACGCTGGTCGGCGGCCTCCAGGCGCTCGAGCAGATACGAGACGCGCTGTTCCAGATGGGTGAACGCGGACGAGCTGTCGTTGCCGACCTGCAGGCGGTCGATCCGCTCCGACAAAGTGCGCACCGCGCTTTCGATGGCGTCGGTATTGTCGGTGCCGGCCGGCCGCTCGCGGCCTTCCAGCGACGAGGCCAGCGCCGCGATGCGCTGCTCGATCCCGGCGAACGCATCGCCGAAGGATTCCCCGCGTGACATCTGCGACAGCTGGTCGACCTTCGCCGCCAGCGCATGCACGTCGCCGGACAGTTGCAGCAGCGCATCGTTGGAAGCGACATTGGAGACGATGGCGCGAAGTGCGGCGATCGCGCTCTCGAGCTGATGCACCGTCGACGGATCGTCGTTGGCGCGCAGGATCATGTCGAGCTTGGCGCCGAGATTGCGGATCGCCTCGTCGTAGCCGGTGAGCTGCTCGGCGGGCGTCAGCGTGCGCAGCGCCTCGCGGATCTCCGACAGCGCGCGTTCGATGCCGGCAATCGCCTGGCCCTGGCCGTTGTTGCTGTCCTGGCGGATCTCGTCGATCCGGTGATGCAGCGAGCGGATCTCGTTCTCGATCGATTCGATCGCCCGGCGCGGCATCGCCTCGGTGATGGCCTGGC
The DNA here is from genome assembly GCF_001982635.1 of Bradyrhizobium mercantei. Classification (GTDB taxonomy): domain Bacteria; phylum Pseudomonadota; class Alphaproteobacteria; order Rhizobiales; family Xanthobacteraceae; genus Bradyrhizobium; species Bradyrhizobium mercantei. Next base: position 11,821 of record NZ_MKFI01000014.1, read on the forward strand.
GGATTTCCGCCAGCTCGCCGCGGAACGACGCGATCGATTGCTCGATATGGTCGGGCCGCTGCAGCGCCTCGATCTGGCTCGTGATCTTGAGCAGATGACGCTCGAGCGAGGAGAAGTCGGGCCCGGCGGGGGCCGCGGGCTGTGGCGCGTAGGCGGCCATCGGCGGCGCCGATTGCTGCATCGGCGGCGCGCTGCGCGGCGGCATCTGCCGCGGTGCGGGACCATCGAGCTCGTTCTGGCGTGCGGCGATTTCCGCGATCGCGGAATCGAACGATGCCGGGCTCAGCGGCGGCGAAGCGCGGTAGACCTGGGCAGCAGCGCGCTCGACCGCCTCGGCCTGGCGCAGCCTCTCCTCCAGTTGCCGTTCGTTGATCTGCGGCTCGCGCTGCATCGGCGCTTCACGCATCATGGGCTGGGGTTGCGGCTCGCGCGCCGGCTGCGGCCGCGAAATTTGCGACAGCCGTGCATCGAGGCGCGAGATCGCGTCGTTCAATTGCCGTGCGACGGCGGGCTGGCCGCGCGGCACCTCGGCGCGCACGGCCTCGGCGCGCGTCATCGGCTTGGCAATCTGTTCGATCTGGCGGGTGATCGCGTCGAGCCGCTGGTGGATGTCGGCGACCTCGCGGCTTTCCTGGCTCGGCATCGGCTGCCGTTGCTCGGGCGCCATGCGCCAATCCGGCGGGCTCGGCTCGCCGACGGTGGAATTGAGCCAGTCGTTCAGCGACATGCCGGCGCGGCGCGCAGCCGCCTCGGCCCTGTCGCGGACGGAGGGATCGATGCCGTCAACACTCCACGATACGCGCGAATTCATGATTCCGTCCGGTCCCGACTCCGGCGCTACACCCTGCGCCCGCAGCCTCCCCGCGCATTCCCGTTAAGAGACAATCGAATTCTGCGCTGGTCGTCTGCTTCAGCTGCTGACTTTTTCCCGTCACGGTAAATAACGGGTTAAGGAATGCAGCCGGCGGGCTTTAAAGTTAGGGAATCCGGGAACCTGTTGCGCCGGATCAGGACAGGCCTATCGTTTTCCGGCAAAGCGGATTTCGCCGCGCCCCGGCGACACGCGCAAAGCATACGCGCGATTTGTTTCTAGCCGTTGCTTTCGCGCTTGCCGTCGTCGAGTGGCAGCACGTTGCCGCGGCCGGACATCGCCGACAGCGCGTCGAGCGCCTCCTCGCACCATTCCACCACCATGCGCTCATGGCGCATCCCGAGCCGCAGGCTGAGCATCTTGCCGACGTCGGCCGGCGGCGCGGTGCCGTCGGGAAAGCGCTTGTTGAGCAGGCGCTCGTAGCGCTCATAGCGGTCGCGGTGATGCTCCAGCCGCGCCATCAGGTCGGTGCGCAGCGGCTCGATGTCGACGCAATCGAGCGCATAGAGCCGGACCAGCAGATCGTCCTTGATCGAGGGCGGAACGCTCGGCCGCGCCGCCCAGTGCTTCAACGCCGCGCGGCCCTCGGCCGTCAGCGTGTAGACCAGCTTGTTGGGCTTGCCGGACTGCACCACCTCGCGGCCCTGGACATGGCCCTTGTCGCGCAGCCGGGAGAGCTCGCGGTAGATCTGCTGGTGGTCGGCCTTCCAGAAGAAGCCGATCGAGGCGTCGAACGTCTTGGCGAGCTCATAGCCCGTCATCGGACGTTCCGTGAGGCAGGCGAGGATTGCGTCACCGAGTGCCAACGCCCACCTCCATCTCAGTTCCCCAAAAGGCCATTCCGAAGTTCGCTTGACTTTATGCGTTACTGTGCATATGCGTCAATATGCATATGGTGATCGGCCTGCCGCCTTGTCGCGCGCGGCCGATGTTCAGGCCTCTCAACCCCGCCGCAGGAGACGTCCGAATGAGCAAGCCGGGCCTCGACAAGTGGTACGCCTACATGAAGTCCCACGACACCGCCGCTTTGTGGGATCTGCTGCATCCCGACGCGGTGTTCGAAAGTCCGGTCGTGCACACGCCGCAGCGCGGCCGCGACATCACCTTCAAATATCTCACCAGCGCCGCCAAGGTGCTCGGCGGCCCGACCTTCAGATATTTGGGCGAATGGAAGAACGACACCGGCGCGGTGCTCGAATTCGAGAACGAGATCGACGGCATCAAGCTCAACGGCGTCGACATCATCACATTCGACGGTGACGACCGGATCACGCATTTCAAGGTGATGGTGCGTCCGCTCAAGGCGATCAACCTGCTGCATCGGATGATGGGCGAGGAGTTGATGAAGCAGAGCGGCGCAACGTCGCAATCACAGTCTCGCTAGGACCTGCCGCGGACCCTCCGAACCGGATAAGGTCCGCTCCAACACACCCAAGGACACGCTGCGCAGCATAGGTCGCACATGCGGCCGCGAGCCAGCCGGGAGATCAGCATGCCGACCTACAAAGCCCCCGTCGAAGACGTCAACTTCCTGTTGAACGACGTTTTCCAGATCGATCGCTACGGCAATCTTCCCGGCTTCACCGATGCGTCGGCCGATGTGCGCGAGGCGATCCTCGGCGAGGCCGCCAAGCTCAGCGAAGAGGTGTTGCAGCCGCTCAATCGCACCGGCGATCTCGAAGGCTGCAAGCGCAATGATGACGGCAGCGTCACCACGCCGAAGGGCTTCAAGGACGCCTACAAGCAGGTCGCCGAAGGCGGCTGGCTCGGCCTGTCGGCGCCGGCGGAATTCGGCGGCCAGGGCCTGCCGGTGACGCTCTCGCAGGCGGTCAACGAATTCCAGATCTCCGCCAACATGGCGTTCGCGATGTATGGCGGCCTGACCATGGGCGCGACCGCGGCGCTGCTGGTGCACGGCTCCCCCGAGCAGAAGAAGACCTATGTGCCGAAGATGGTCGCGGGCGAGTGGACCGGCACCATGAACCTGACCGAGCCGCATTGCGGCACCGACCTCGGCCTGCTCCGCACCAAGGCGGTGCGCCAGGCCGACGGCAGCTTCAAGATCACGGGCACCAAGATCTTCATCTCCGCCGGCGAGCACGACCTTGCCGACAACATCATCCATCTCGTGCTGGCGCGCATCGAAGGCGCACCGGCCGGCATCAAGGGCGTCTCGCTGTTCGTCGTGCCCAAGGTGCTGGTCAATGCCGACGGCTCGCTCGGTGCGCGCAATGGCGTCAGCTGCGGCTCGATCGAGCACAAGATGGGCATCCACGGCAACTCGACCTGTGTGATGAACTACGACAACGCCACCGGCTGGCTGATCGGCGAAGAGAACAAGGGCATGCAGGGCATGTTCGTGATGATGAACGAGGCTCGCCTCGGCGTCGCCGTGCAGGGCCTGGCGCAGTCCGAGGTCGCCTACCAGAATGCGGTCGCCTATGCGCGCGAGCGCCTGCAGGGCCGCTCGCTGACCGGCGTGAAGGAGCCCGAGAAGCCGGCCGATCCGATCATCGTGCATCCCGACGTGCGCCGCACGCTGCTCACCATCCGCGCCTTCAACGAGGCGGCGCGCGCCATGGTGATGTGGACCGCGCTGAAGAGCGACGTCGCGCACCGGTCCAACGATCCGAAGGATCGCCAGGCCGCGGATGATCACATGGGCCTGATGACGCCGGTGCTGAAGGGCGTTCTGACCGATACCGGGTTCGCCAACACGGTCTCGGCGCAGCAGATGTTCGGCGGCCACGGTTATATCGCCGAGCACGGCATGGAGCAGTTCGTGCGCGATGCCCGCATCGCGATGATCTATGAGGGCGCCAACGGCATCCAGGCACTCGACCTGGTCGGCCGCAAGCTGCCGCGCGACGGCGGCCGCGCCGCGATGGCGTTCTTCGGTGAGGTCACGGCCTTCTCCAAGGAGCATGGCACTGAGGAGGCGATGAAGCCGTTCATCACGCCGCTTTCGACCGCGCTCGGCCATCTGCAGCAGGCGACCGGCTGGCTGATGCAGAACGCGCTGAACAAGCCCGACAATGCCGGCGCCGCCGCGACCGACTACATGAAGTTGTTCGGTCTGGTCGCGCTCGGCTACATGTGGGCCAAGATGGCCAAGGTGGCGCAGGACAAGGCCGCCGCCGGTGCCACGCCCTACCTCAACACCAAGCTCGTGACCGGACGTTTCTTCATGGAGAAGCTGCTGCCGGAGACCGCCGTGCACCTGGCCCGGATCCAGAGCGGCAGCGCCACCACGATGGAACTGGCCGCGGAAGCGTTCTGAAGCGTTTTCCAGCGAAGTGGATACCGGTTCGCATGAAGAAAACGCGTCAAACAAGAAAGCCCTGAAAAATTGCCGCCGCACCCATGCGGCGGCGCTTCCTTCCGTATATATTATGATCCTCATATCAAGGAGGGCGTCATGCCTGAGGCATACATCTACGATCACGTTCGTACCCCGCGCGGCCGCGGCAAGGCTGACGGCGCGCTGCACGAGGTCACCGCGCTGGCGCTCGCCACGGTGCCGCTGAAGTCGCTCAAGGAGCGCAACAATCTGCCCGAGGACTCCGTCGACGACGTCGTGCTCGGCGTGGTCGATCCGGTCGGTGAGGCCGGAAGCGACATCGCCCGCTTTGCCGCGCTGAACGCCGGCCTCGGCGAGAAGGTGCCGGGCGTGCAGATCAGCCGTTTCTGCGCCTCCGGCCTCGATGCCGTGAACTTCGCCGCGGCGCAGATCATGAGCGGCCAGCATGAGCTCGTGATCGGCGGCGGCGCGGAATCGATGAGCCGCGTCGGCATCGGCGCCTCCGGTGGCGCCTGGCCGATGGACCCCTCGATGGCGGTGCCGGCCTATTTCATGCCGCAGGGCATCTCGGCCGACCTGATCGCGACCAAATACGGTTTTTCGCGCGACGACGTCGACGCCTACGCCGTGCAGAGCCAGCAGCGCGCGGCGAAGTCCTGGGATGAAGGCCGCTTCAACAAGTCGGTGGTGCCGGTCAAGGACATCAACGGCCTCACCATCCTCGCCAAGGACGAGCATATGCGCCCGACCACGACGATGCAGTCGCTGGCGCAGCTGCAGCCGTCATTCGCGGCGATGGCGGCGATGGCCGGCTTCGACGCGGTGGCGATCCAGTCGCATCCCGAGGTCGAGAAGGTCAATTACGTGCATCACGCCGGCAATTCCTCCGGCATCGTCGATGGCGCCGGTGCCGTGCTGCTCGGCAGCAAGGAGGCGGGTGCGAAGTACGGCCTGAAGCCGCGGGCGAAGATCCGCGCCTTCGCCAATATCGGCTCGGAGCCCGCGATGATGCTGACCGGCCCGGTCGACGTCACCGAAAAGCTGTTCGAGCGTTCCGGCATGAAGAAGTCGGACATCGACCTGTTCGAGCTCAACGAGGCGTTCGCCTCGGTGGTGCTGCGCTACATCCAGGCGTTCGACATCGACAATGCCAAGATCAACGTCAATGGCGGCGCGATCGCGCTCGGTCATCCGCTCGGCGCGACCGGCGCGATGATCCTCGGCACCGTGCTCGACGAGCTCGAGCGCACCAACAAGGAAACGGCGCTGGTGACGCTGTGCATCGGCGGCGGCATGGGCACCGCCACCATCATCGAGCGCGTGTAACCGAGAAGGCAGCGTCATCCTGAGGTACGAGGGCGACAGCCCGAGCCTCGAAGGATGGATAAATTCACCGGGTCATCCTTCGAGGGCCTCGCAAGAGCGAGGCCACCTCAGGATGACGGAGAGACTGGGAACCGCAACATGGCTTACAAGAATTTCAAGTTCGACGTCGACGCCGACGGCATTGCGCTGGTTACTTGGGACATCCCGGGCCGTTCGATGAACGTTTTCGACGAGGTCTCCACGCAGGAGATCGGCGAGATCATCAAGCAGACCACGAGTGATCCCGCGATCAAGGGCGTCGTGATCACCTCGGCGAAAGAGGCGTTCTGCGCCGGCGCCGATCTCTCGATGCTCGAGGGCATGAACCGCTCCTACGCGCAGCTCTTCAAGGAGAAGGGCGAGGAAGCCGCGAACCAGATGCTGTTCGAGCAGAGCCGACAGATGTCGCTGTCGTTCCGCGCGATCGAGACCTCGGGCAAGCCGTGGGTCGCCGCGATCAACGGGCTTGCGCTCGGCGGCGGCTTCGAGATCACGCTGGCCTGCCACTACCGCGTCGCGGCCGAGAACCCGAAGACCCGGCTCGGCCTGCCCGAGATCAAGGTCGGCCTGTTCCCCGGCGCCGGCGGCACCCAGCGTGTACCGCGTCTGGTGCAGCCGGCGGACGCGATGCAATTGCTGCTCAAGGGCGAGGCGGTCAATCTGACCCGCGCCAAGGCGCTCAATCTGATCCACGCCGTGGTCCCGGCAGCCGACCTGATCAAGGCCGCCAAGGACTGGATCAAGGGCGGCGGCAAGGCCGTCGCGCCGTGGGACGAGAAGGGTTTCAAGCTGCCCGGCGGCCCCGTCTTCTCCAAGATGGGCATGCAGATGTTCCCGGCCGGCAACGCGATCTATCGCCGCGAGACCTACGACAATTATCCGGCCGCGCGCGCCATCATGAGCTGCGTCTATGAAGGGCTGCAATTGCCGATCGACGCCGCGCTGCGGGTCGAATCGCGCTACTTCACCAAGGTGCTGCGTTCGAAGGAAGCGGCAGCGATGATCCGCTCGCTGTTCCTGTCGATGCAGGAACTGAACAAGGGTGCCCGCCGCCCGGCGGGCGTGCCGCCGACCAAGGTCAAGAAGCTCGCCGTGATCGGCGCCGGCTTCATGGGCGCCAGCGTCGGCTATGTCTCGGCGCAGGCCGGCATCGACGTCGTGCTGGTCGATCGCGACCAGGAGAGCGCCGACAAGGGCAAGGGCCACGCCAAGACCGTGGTCGACGGCCTGATCGCCAAGGGCCGCATGAAGCAGGAGGCCGCGGACGCCATCCTGGCACGGATCTCGGCAACGTCAGACTACAACGTGATCGCGGATTGCGACCTCGTCATCGAGGCGGTGTTCGAGGACCGCAAGGTCAAGGCCGACACCTACGCCAAGGCGCAGCCGCTGTTGAAGTCGGGCGCGATCTTCGCCTCCAACACCTCGACCCTGCCGATCAATTCGCTGGCCGAGGAGTTCAAGGACCAGGGCAAGTTCATCGGCATCCACTTCTTCTCGCCGGTCGAGAAGATGATGCTGGTCGAGATCATCCTCGGCAAGAACACCGGCGACGTCGCGCTGGCGACCGCGCTCGACTATGTCCGTGCGATCGGCAAGACGCCGATCGTAGTGAACGATTCCCGCGGCTTCTTCGCCAACCGCTGCGTGATGCGCTACATCTCCGAAGGCAACGAGATGCTGCTCGAAGGCGTGCCGCCGGCGATGATCGAGAACACCGCCAAGATGGCCGGCATGCCGGTCGGGCCGCTGTCGTTGCAGGACGAGGTCGCGCTCGATCTCGGGCTGAAGATCACCAAGGCGACCGAGGCCGACCTCGGTCCCAACGCGATCGACCAGGCGCAGAAGAAGCTGATGGTCGAGATGGTCGAGAAGCAGGGCCGCTTCGGCCGCAAGAACGGCAAGGGCTTTTACGACTATCCCGAGAGGGGCAAGGGTCAGAAGAGCCTGTGGCCGGGGCTCGCCAGCCTGCAACCGAAGCAGCTCGATCCCGATACGCTTCAAGTCGAGGAACTGAAGCAGCGCTTCCTGGTGGTGCAGGCGGTGGAAGCGGCGCGCACCGTCGAGGATCACGTGATCACCGACGTGCGCGAGGCCGATGTCGGCTCGATCCTGGGCTTCGGCTTCGCGCCGTTCACCGGCGGGGCGCTGTCCTATATCGACTTCATGGGCACCAAGAACTTCGTCGAACTCTGCCACGCCTTCGAGAAGAAGTACGGCTCGCGCTTCACCCCGCCGAAGCTGCTCGAGGAGATGGCGGCCAAGGGCGAAACCTTCTACGGCCGCTTCCCGCCGAAGAAGCAGGCGGCGTAAGCGTTTCTCCACTCCCTCTCCCCGTTCTTACGGGGAGAGGGTTGGGGTGAGGGGCCGTCTCCGCACATTCGGTGATAGCTGTGTTCGCGGAGACTTCCCCTCACCCAGAACGCATCTAACGACGCGTTCTGACCTCTCCCCACAGGCGGGGCGAGGTGAAGCGCGTCGGGTCATCGATCCGACTTGATCCTGTTGCGTGACGGTCATGCCGGTCAAAGTCCCGCCACGCTTGTTCCCAACTGGCACCACGCTGCTGGCATCACTCTTGCTGGTTGATCGTCTAGACGATCAGCAAGGCGACGATCAGGCTGGGGTGTCGTGCAATGCGTGTTGTGCTCAAGGAAGGTGCCGCTGAGACCGCGGGCAAGCGTTCTTTCCCGCTCTCGCCGCCGCGACGCCAGAATCCGCTACGCTTGCGCGGCAAGGGTCCGTCATGGACCGCCCTGGTGCTAATCGTTCTGGCCGTGGATCTTGTGCTGGCGGCCGCGGCCTGGAATGCCGTCGATTTCTTCCGCCATTGAGCTGTCATTCTCCATCGACAGCATTCCGCCGGTGAGATAGGCGATCTGGTTGACGGCGAGGCAGGCGACGACGATTGGGGCACCGGTGGCAAAAGTAAAGCCGCCGGATTGGAGCACGATCGCTGCGAGCACCGCGATCAGCGGTGACACCAGCATCAATGTCCAAACCCGAAAGTATAAACCGGTTGCCAGCCCGGCGAGCGTGCTGGTCAATAAAAGCGTCAAGGCGATTGTCACATTTTCAGACCAGTTGGAGCGGAGGGCGCGCCGCAGGTCATAGTCGGTCAGTTGGATCGCACGAACAAGGACGTCAACGCCCTCAGCCGGAAGTACACCGACTTAGTCTTAATTGGTAAAATGCGGATTAAATTTGATTTGTTCCAGCACGTATCGAAACTTTGCACCGCTCATTTCTCCCGGAAGGTGCGGTGCACCAAGTCGCCCAGCAGCTTCATCAGGCAGGACAGCACCGCCCCGCTTGCTGATCGGGGGCTCAGACAAAAAGGGCCGGATCCCGATCCGGCCCTTTCGCGTCTGATGAAAGCTTGCTCGAAAGCTCAGGCCGCCTTTATCAGGCCTTCCTTCTTCAGCGCTTCCTGCACCTTCGGGCGCGCGGCGACGCGGGCCTTGTAGGCCGTCACGTTCGGCAGGCCGGAGAAGTCGAAGCCGAGCCGGTCCTGCGCCCACATCATCATGGTGAAGAGGTAGCCGTCGGCGACCGTGAACTGGCTGCCCATCAGATATTCGCGTCCGGCGAGCTGGCTCTCGACATATTTGAACTTGCCCATGGCGCGGTCCTTGAAGAAGGCCTTGGCATCGTCGGCGAGCACCGGCGAGAACATCGGACCGAGATTCTTGTGCAGCTCGGTCGTGATGTAGTTCAGCCATTCGAGCAGCTTGTAGCGCTCGTTGGAATCGCGGGCCGGCGCCAGCTTCTTGTCGGCAACCGTGTCGGCGATCATCTGGATGATGATCGGCCCTTCGGTAACCAGCTCGCCGGTATCCAGCGCCAGCGCGGGCACCTGGCCCTTGGGGTTCACAGCGAGGAAATCGTCGCCGCTTTCGAGCTTCTTGGCGCGCAGATCGACCTTGACCAGGTCGTAGGGCAGGCCAGCCTCGAGCAGGGCGATGTGGGGGGAGAGGGAGCAGGCACCGGGGGCGTAATAAAGCTTCATGGGGGGTATTCCTTCCCTTGTTCTTGGCGTCCGGAGAGGGATTGCCTACATGCGCCTGCATGAAATAGTCAAGATTGATGCAGATGCATTCAGTGCGGTACACTCGGTTCCGGGACCCTATGGACTAGACCATGAAACGCAAGCTATCGAGCGAGGCGACGGCCGCCTGGATCCGCCTGATGCGGGTGCCGAGCCGGGTGCTGGACTGCGTCGAGCACGACCTGAAGAAGGCCGGCTTTCCGCCGCTCGCCTGGTATGACGCCCTGCTCGAGCTGTCGCGCGCGCCCTCCGGCGAGCTGCGCCCGGTCGAGCTCGAGCGGCAGATGCTGATCCCGCAATATTCGACGTCGCGGCTGATCGACAAGCTGGTCGACGAGGGGCTTGCCGCCCGGCGCGAATGCAAGATCGACAAGCGCGGCCAGTTCGTCGAGATCACCGAGGCCGGCCGCGAGCTTCAGAAGAAGATGTGGAGCGCCTATTCCGCCGCGATCGACAAGCATGTCGGCTCGAAATTGTCCGATGCCGACGCCGCCAGGCTGTGCGGCCTGCTCGACCGCCTGGGCTGCTCCTGTGACGACGTCAAGACCGATAACAAGAGAGATACCAAGGCGGCGCCCGCGCGAGACGGCGTGCCTGCCCGATGATAGTCCTGATCCCATCATCCGCGGCCGTTGCGGCCCACGGATGTCCCTGCCACCGCGCGCCTTCGATCGAAGCGCCCTTGAGTTGGATTTTCTATGGCGCGTGACCAGATCGACATGACGCCGCTGCAATCGCGCGACGAACTCGTGGCGTGGATTGAAGCCGGCGTGAAGCCCGAGTCCGAATTCCGGATCGGCACCGAGCACGAGAAGACCCCGTTCACGCTCGAGGGCCATCATCCCGTGCCCTATGAGGGCGCCAAGGGCATAGGCTCGCTGCTCGAGGGCATGAAGCTCCTGCTCGGCTGGGAGCCGATCATGGAGCGCGGCAACATCATCGGGCTCTATGACGTCACCGGCGGCGGCGCGATCTCGCTCGAGCCGGGCGGGCAGTTCGAATTGTCCGGCGCGCCGGTCGAGACCGTGCACCAGACGCAGTCGGAATTGATGGCGCATCTGGCCCAGGTGCGGGAGATCGCGACCCCGCTCGGCATCGGCTTCCTCGGTCTCGGCATGACGCCGTCCTGGTCGCGGGCACAGATCCCCGTGATGCCGAAGGGACGCTACAAGATCATGCGCAACTACATGCCGAAGGTCGGCAAATACGGCCTCGACATGATGTTCCGGACCTGCACGGTGCAGACCAATCTCGATTTCTCCTCCGAAGCCGACATGGTGAAGAAGCTGCGGGTGTCGCTGGCGTTGCAGCCGATCGCGACCGCGCTGTTCGCCAACTCGCCGTTCACCGAAGGCAAGCCCAACGGCTTCCTGTCGTTCCGCTCCGAGATCTGGCGCGACACCGACAATGCGCGAAGCGGCATGATCCCGTTCGCGTTCGAGGACGGCATGGGCTTCGAGCGCTATGTCGATTACGCGCTCGACGTTCCCATGTATTTCGTCAAGCGTGGCGAGGAATATATCGACGTCTCAGGCTCGTCGTTCCGCGATTTCTTCGCCGGCAACAACAAGATCCTGCCCGGCGAGCGCCCGACGCTGTCGGACTGGGCCAATCATCTTTCGACGATCTTCCCCGAGGTGCGGCTGAAGCGTTATCTCGAAATGCGCGGCGCCGACGGCGTGCCGTGGGGCCGGCTGCCGGCGCTGCCGGCGTTCTGGGTCGGGCTGCTCTACGACAATGACAGCCTCGACGCCGCCTGGGACATCGTCCGGCACTGGACCGCGCCGGAACGGCAGGCGCTGCGTGACGACGTGCCGCGTTTCGGCTTCAAGGCGCGGATCAAGGACCGCTACCTGTTCGAGATCGCCAAGGAGTGCCTGATCCTGTCGCATGCCGGATTGCGGCGGCGCGGCCGGATCGATCATCTTGGGCGCGACGAGAGCCGTTTCCTCGAACCGCTCGAGCGCATCATCGAGGCCGGCCGCTCGCCGGCGGAGGAGATGCTCGACAAGTTCAACGGACCCTGGAACGGCTCGGTGGAACCGGCCTATCAGGAGTACGCCTTCTAGTCCCCACTTGGGCCCAATCCGGGCTCGAATCGCGCGCGGACGGCGGTGGTGTCGCACCCGCCGTTCATCAGCCGTACAGGTTCATGGCGTTCAAATGACGCCCCGCGGGATGCGCGGGGCTGTGCGAATTTGAAAGCAATCTCATGGGGATAGGCCGCCTCTTTAGGGCGTGTGTGGTGATGTTTGCGGTCCTTGCGGCCGCCATCGTCGCGCGCCCGGCACTGGCCCAGACCAATTTCGACCGTCCCGGTGGCGATTACCTGAACGCGCCGGTGACATCAGGCGATCCCGCCGATTGCGCGCTCACCTGCGAGCGCGACCGCCGCTGCCGTGCCTGGAGCTTCAACTATCCGACCGACGCCAACAACGGCGCGGTGTGCTGGCTGAAGAGCACCGTGCCGCCGCGGGTGCAGGACGTCTGCTGCGTGTCCGGGGTGCGCGGCGCCGGCGTGGTCGAGCCGCGCAACGGCGCCATCGAGACCTCGATCGACCGGCTCGGCGGCGACTACAAGAATTTCGAGCTGAAGAGCAGCGACGGCGACGAGGCCTGCCAGGCCGCCTGCACCGCCGACAACAAGTGCCGCGCCTGGACCTACGCCCGGCCGGGCTACGCCGGCCGCGACGCGCATTGCTTCCTCAAGAAAGAGATCAAGCCGCCGCGGCGGAAGGCGGGATTCACGTCGGGCGTGGTGCGGTAGCGGCCGCACACAAAACTGTCGTCCCTGCGAAAGCAGGGACCCATACTCCGCGGCGGGCGTCGCGAACGGGATTCGTCATTCCAGCATCGTGCAACAGCCGGCATCGGTGGCTATGGGTCCCTGCTTTCGCAGGGACGACAGGCTAGTCCGCCGCAATCACCGCAATCTCCGGCCACAGCGCCTTCCATCGCTCAGCTTTCCTCACATAGTTCACCGCCGAGAAATTCGCGGTCCGGTTCGGCCGCACGATCATGCCGGCGATATCGCCGAAACCTTTCGGCGCATAGACGTCGTAACCGCTCGCGCTGCGGCGGATGCCGACCTGCACGTTCGCGCTGAGGAAGCGATCGATGCCGTCGGTCGAGCGCGACAGCGCCGGGTAGGGCACGCCGTGCTTGCCGGGATACCAGAGATGGACGCGGGCCTGGTTGCGGACCTCGATCGCGACGCCGAGATGGCCGAGCCGCGCCGTGAGGTCGCGGATGACAGCGTCTTCGGCCTCCCATGACGTGTCGGAATCGAAATAGAAGACGTCATAGTCGTTGATGCCGTGATCGGACGGCCGCTTGGTCAGCGTGTTCCACACGCTCTGCACCAGGCAGCCGGCCACCAGCCAGGCATCGGGGAGGGCGAGACGGTACAGTTCGTCGGCGATGACTGGATTGACCGGGTTGCGAAGCGCCGCGGCGAGGAACTGGTCCTGGGTCATACTATCTCTCCCCGTCATTGCGAGCGTAGCGAAGCAATCCATCGATCCATTATGCCGTGACATGGATTGCTTCGCTGCGCTCGCAATGACGGATGAGAGTTATGCCATCGTCGCGTCATACTCCCTGACCGCCTTCTTCGAGGCAAGCGTGCGCCAATGCCGGCGCAGCAGCGGCTCGACGGTCGCGCGCTTGGCCTTCGACAGCCGGATCAGCACGGTCGGATAATCGCGGTAGTGATCGGTGAAGTAGAAGATCCTGGGTTCGCGCTCGACCAGCATGTCGCGCTCATCCGGCGGCACGCCCGGCATCACCAGGCTGTCGCCGTCCTCCTTGAGCCGCACCAGCATCTTCTTGCGCACCTTCAGCGCCGGCGTGCCGTAGGACGAGCCGTCCTCGACCTCCGGCCACGTCAGCACGATGTGCCTGATGTCGTCGTAGGTCACGGCTGATGTCTCGCGAGGAATGTAGCCCGGATGAGCGAAGCGATATCCGGGCGCGGTCTCGACGCAAGCCCCGGATGTCGCTTCGCTCATCCGGGCTACGTAGCTACGCGCCTATATCGCTTCACTGCACCGAGGTGAAGAAGCGCGCGAGGCGGAAGCCGGAGAGCCAGGTCCAGACCGGCTGGCTGCGGATGCCCATGTCCCAGGAGCCGACCACCGCGTCGGCGCGGCCGATCAGATTGTCGATCGGCAACAGGCCGACGCCGCCGTCGCGCACCGGCACGCGGCTGTCGGCGGAATTATCCCGGTTGTCGCCGAGCACGAACAGCTGGCCCGGCGGCACCGTCACTTCGGGCGTGTTGTCGAGCCGGCCGTTGTCGCGGATCTTGAAGATCGCATGGCTGACGCCGTTCGGCAGCGTCTCGATATAACGGTAGGCATCCTCGCCGGCGCCGCGATCGTCCTCGGCAAAGCCGGTGCCGTCGGGCTTCAGCGCCGCCGGATGATCGTTGATGAAGAGCTGGCCCTGCCGCATCTGGATGCGGTCGCCGGGCAGCCCGACCACGCGCTTGACCCAGGCCTGCGAGCGGTCGCCCGGCCAGCGGAACACGACGACGTCGCCGCGCTTCGGCGTCTCGCCGAACACGCGGCCGGTTTCCGGCAGCGTGATCTGGATCGGCAGCGACGCCGCGCCGTAGCCATAGGGGAATTTCGAGGCGACCAGCGCGTCGCCGATCAGGAGCGTCGGCTCCATCGATCCGGACGGCACGTAGAACGGCTCGGCGATCGCGCCCTTGGCCAGGAACACGACGGCCACGATCGCGGCCAGTTGCACGGCCTGCCCGCGCCAGCTGGTCGGCTTGGCCGCCACGACTTCGTTTCCGCTGCTCACTAGCCCGTTCCTCCGACCGTAATCCGTTCCATTCTGAGCGTCGGCTGGCCGACGCCAACAGGCACACCCTGGCCGTTCTTGCCGCAGGTGCCGATTCCCGTATCCAGCGCAAGATCGTTGCCGATCATGGTGATCCTGTGGAGATCGGTCGGTCCATTGCCGATCAGCATGGCGCCCTTCAGCGGCGCGCCGAGCTTGCCGTTCTCGATCTTGTAGGCCTCGGTGCACTGGAACACATACTTGCCCGAGGTGATGTCGACCTGGCCGCCGCCGAAATTGGCGGCGTACATGCCGTTCTTCACCGAGGCGATGATCTCGGCCGGGTCGCGGTCGCCCGACAGCATGTAGGTGTTGGTCATGCGCGGCATCGGCACATGGGCATAGCTCTGCCGCCGCCCGTTGCCGGTCGGCTTCATTCCCATCAGGCGGGCGTTCTGGCGGTCCTGCATGTAGCCGACCAGAATGCCGTCCTCGATCAGCACGGTGCGGTTGGTCGGCGTTCCCTCGTCGTCGATCGACAGCGAGCCGCGGCGCGACGCCATGGTGCCGTCGTCGACCACGGTGACGCCCTTGGCGGCAACCTGCTTGCCCATCAATCCTGCAAAGGCTGAGGTCTGCTTGCGGTTGAAATCGCCCTCGAGCCCGTGACCGACGGCCTCGTGCAGCATCACGCCGGGCCAGCCGGCGCCGAGCACGACGTCCATCTCGCCGGCGGGCGCCGGTACCGATTCCAGATTGACCAGCGCCTCGCGCAGAGCGCCGTCGGCGGCGTCGCGCCAGGCCTTGGTTTCGATGAAGCGTGCATAACCCTCGCGGCCGCCATAGCCCTTGCTGCCGCTTTCCTGCCGGTCGCCCTGGCCTGCGACCACGGAGATGTTGACCCGCACCAGCGGGCGGATGTCGCGATAGCTCTCGCCGTCGGGCCGCAGGATTTCCACCACCTGCCAGGTCGCGGTGAGGCTGGCCGAGACCTGCCGTACCCGCGGATCCTTGTCCCTGACATAGGCATCGATCTCGCCGAGCAGTTTTACTTTTGCCTCGAACGCAGGTCCGTCCAGCGGATTTTCGTCGCCATACAGCTTGATGTTGGTGTGGGCCGGCGCCGCCGCCAACGTGCCGGCATAGCCGCCGCGCACCGCCGCGACCGCGTCGGCCGCACGGATCAGCGCCGGGATCGAGACGTCGGAGGAATGCGCATAGCCGACCGCGTCGTCCTTGACCGCGCGCAGGCCAAAGCCCTGCGAGGTGTCATAGGTCGCCTGCTTCAGCCGGCCGTTGTCGAACACCAGCGCCTCGGTCTGCCCGAACTCCAGGAACAGCTCGCCGTCGTCGGCGCCTTCAAGTCCACGCGCCACCTCGCGGCGGACGGCATCGCGGTCCAGATTGGCGCGGTCGAGCAGGGAGGTCGTGGCGGGATTGGTCATGGTCACTCCGACGCAGTGCGAATTCCGTGGTGGTTCCTTGGCGATTCCTCGTCATCCTTGCCTGAAGCGCAACTGATTGCCAGTGCGGAACCCGCAGCAGGGATGTCGGGGATTGAAGCAGAGACGAGCGCAAAACTCATCTTACAACCCGGAAACCTGTGCCGGTCCCGGTTCAGGCCCGGATGGCGATTGATAAACATAGTGTTTGGGGTGGCAAACCGGGAGTGCCTGCGACAGTGACGTCGGTCACGGCAGCCTGTCGTGGTGCTCACCTTGTCGTCATCAGCCGGCGCGCCGACCTGCCTTCCGGGGCTGGCTTTCCACAGCGCCGCCATCGGGCTCAGGCTTCGGCTGCGCGGCGCTGTCAGCCGCCCCTTGCGCCGAGGTCGGAAACCCATGCTCCTGAGCCCACCGGTAGAGCTCGTCGAACACCGGCTTGAGCGCCTTGGCGGACGGCGTCATCTCGTACTCGACCCGTGGCGGCACCTCAGGATAGACCGTGCGCTTGACCAGGCCGTTGGCCTCGAGGTCGCGCAGCTGGGTGGTCAGCATGTGCTGGGTGACGCCGGGGATTGCCTGCCGTAACTCGCCGAATCGCCGCTTGCGGTCGATCAGCTGCCAGAGGATGTCCCCCTTCCACTTCCCGGCCAGCACCGCAAGCGCGCGATGAAACTGCGCCACCAGGTCGCCGTTGCACGGTTCGGACGCCGCCGGAGGCTCGGGCGGCTCAATAGTCAGTTTTTTCATACTACCTCACAAAAAGCATCCTACTTGTTCTTTTCATCTTACTCCCGAATTTAGTCCATCGAAAGCCGTGGGCCCGCCGCCGAAGGGTGGGTGGCCGCGCGGTCCGGTCGATTCGAACAATTGGGGAGTTATCCATGTCAGTTGCTGTTGCCGCGGCGCCGTCGCGCTGGAAGTCCGTCAGTCTCTGGGTCGTCAGGGGATTGCTCGCGCTGGCCTTTGCCGCCGCGGGCGCCGCCAAGTTCTACGGCGTGCCGATGCTGGTTGAGGAATTCGAGCATATCGGGCTCGGCCAGTGGTTTCGCTACTTCACGGGATCGCTGGAGCTGCTCGGCGCGGTCCTGATCCTGCTGCCCCCGGTCGCGGCTTTCGGCGGCGTGCTGCTGAGCTGCATCATGGTCGGCGCCACCATCAGCCATCTCTTCGTGATCGGCGGCTCGCCGGTCCCCGCGCTGGTGCTGCTGACCCTGAGCGCGATCGTCGCCTACGCCAAGCGCAGCCAGTTCGCTTTGCTCGCGAGCGCACCGTGAGGCGGCCGCGATGCGCGTCTCTCGCCGCCTAGTCACGCTCGCCGCGGGGCTCGCGCTGGCCTTCGCGGTGCCGTTCGCCGTGACATTGCTGCTCACCGGCTCGGTCTCGGCGGTCTCCAGAGGGGAGCCGAAGAAGCCCGAGCCGCGCGTGCACCACGTTGTGCTGCCGATCAACTCCGACGATCCGACCACGATGCGCGCGCTGATCTCGACGGCGCTCAACCTCCCGAAATACTACCGGGAGCGCAACGAGCCGTTCGAGATCGAGGTCGTCGCCTACAATGCCGGCGTCCACATGCTGCGCGCCGATACCTCGCCGGTGAAGGATCTGCTGCGGGTGGTGAGGGGGCTCACGCCCGACATCCGCTTCGTGGTCTGCGAAGCCACCAAACTCGGCATGGAGCGTGCCGAGGGGCATCCGCTGGTCCTGCTCGACAATGTCGATCTGGTGCCGAACGGGCCCGGACGCATCATCGAATTGCAGGAAGCCGGCTGGTCCTACATCCGGTCGTGAGCGATGCAGCGATCAAGCCAAGCGGAGAACCCGGCATGAATTCAGCCCGAGCACCAACCCGCCGCGCCGTCCTCGCCGGTATGATCGGCGCCGGCGCTTCGCTCGCGATGCCAGCGCGCGCTGCGTCGGGACCGCCGCAGTTCGGCACCATCCGGCATCAGTTCACGCTGGTTCAAGGCGCCCGCCCGGTGCCGCCGGTTGCGATCCCCTCGCTCGCCGGCGGCGCGATCGATCTCACCGCGTTCAAGGACAAGCTGGTGCTGGTGAACTTCTGGGCCACCTGGTGCGCGGCGTGCCGGACCGAGCTGCCGATGCTGGACCGGCTCGCCGCCAGCGGCCGCGGCGACCTTGTGGTCGTCGCAATCAGCACCGACCGTAACCGGGCGCTGGTGGCGCCCTACGTCAAGCAGCTCAAGCTCCGCCGCCTCGCGATCGGCTTCGATCCGGGCGGTCTCGTGTCGCGCGTCGACGCCGCCGAGGTCGATACGCCGTTCGCGCTCTACGGCATGCCGATCTCGTTCCTGATCGGCATCACCGGACAGGTCGAGGGCTACTTGACCGGCGAAGCGGACTGGCTATCCGCCGATGCGAGCGGGTTGTTCGATTATTATGCGCGTGGTGGGCGGTGAGCCGGATTTGCCTGGGATCGCGCGGCCCAATACGCTGGCGGCATCATGAGCACGGTCGACATCGTTCCGATCCGCGAAGAGCATGCGGAGGGCTTTCACCGCACCCTCGACATCGTCGCGCGGGAGCGGCGCTATTTGTCGTTTCTTGAGGCGCCGCCGATCGAAATGACGCGGGCCTTCGTTCGCGACAACATCGACAGGGGCTTTCCGCAACTCGTCGCGCTTGGGGATGGCGAGGTGGTCGGCTGGTGCGATGTGCGGCCGAAGGCTAGGCCGATCCATGCCCATGTCGGCGTTCTCGGGATGGGCCTGCTGCCGGCGTTCAGGGGCCAGGGGCTCGGATTGAAGCTGATCCGGCAGGCACTCGCCGCGTCGAAGCAGTTCGGATTCCGCCGCGTGGAATTGACGGTGCGGGTCGAGAACGCAAATGCCGTCGCGCTATACCGGAAGGTCGGCTTTGAACTCGAAGGCCGCCTCCGCGACGACGTTTGCGTCGACGGCGTCTATGGCGACCTGCTGGTGATGGGCGTGCTGCTCTAGTTCGCCCTAGGGCAATTTGTCATACCCCTCCGCCAGGCCGTTCAGGCTGAGCGGAAAGCCGATGCCCTCTTCCGGGGTCTCGAAGATGATGAAGGTCGCGGTCTTGGCATTCTTGAGTTGGCCGAGCAGCTTGTCGTCCATCACGACCTCGGCGACGCAGCCATTGGGCAGGCAGCGCACGAAGCCGGCGCGGCCGACGTCCTGATTGTCGAGCTTGAGGCCGAGGCCGGAGGGCAGCAGCACGCCGAGCGGGGCGACCACGCGCATCAGCCGGCTCTTCTGGTCGGCGGTTTTCAGCACGATCACGGTCAGGCCGGCATTGGAACGGTCTTCCGCTACCACGCTCTGGATCAGCGCGCATTGCTCGGCCTGGGCGCCGGGCGGGGTATCGCAGCGGATCTGCCAGTCGCCATGGACCGAGCGCACCGCGCCTTGCGCGTTCGCTGGCTGGGTCAGACCAAGGCAGAGAGCCAGAATCACGAGGCCGCCGAGCCAGCCGGCCACCGTCAAACCCCTTGCCTGCAAACCGCTTGCCTGAATGTTCGAAGCGCCCATCCGGGTCGATCCTTTGATGTTCGGTCGGTCCGGCCGTCCGCCCGGCCGCCGGTAGCACGCACGACCATGATGCGCTCTGAAAATCGCATCGTGATCTCATCTCTTTGTTTGAGCATGATCTTTTCGGAAACCGGCTGTCCCTGTTCCGGATCGTGCTCGTTAGCCGACTGATACCGCAATGACGGCGCCTTGAAGGCGATCTTGAAGCCATTCCCGCGCCGGATTGCGGCAGCCCGCAGCGAATCAGGTTCCTGTGGGCTACCCTGTCTGTGCCTACATCCGGCAATCCCCCTGTCAACTGCATGCCGCGATGTTTCGGCGACTTTCGCTTGATTTTGCGGGAAAAATCGCAAGCGGCAGGTTCATCGCAGGCGCATGGCTTTCGGTCCTACTACTGCATTGCGAGCGCCTGAGAATTATGGTTTGAGAGGCTGGATTTCGACGCGTTCTAGCGATCTGGCTCCCGTACCCACCTTGACTCAGAGACGGGTATGTCCGGAAGGCCGTTTGTCAGGGCGGATCGTGCTGCATTTTCGGCCACATGCCGGAGGTGCTTTGGGGAATAATGCAAGGGAGCGCGAGCGGCATGAAGATGTCGATTGGCCGGTTGGGCAGGCAATTGCTGGGGTTGGCGGTAGCGGGTGTGGCGTCTGTCGCCGCAGGATCGGCCTTCGCCGAAATGGGGCAGCCGGCGCCGTGGGAGCACACGCTGCAGGAAGCCGCGACCCCGGTGATGGAAAACATCATCTGGTTTCACAATTTTCTGCTGGTGCTGATCACCGTCATCACCCTGTTCGTGCTGGCGCTGCTGGTCATCGTGGTGGTGAAGTTCAACGCCCGCGCCAACCCGGTCCCCTCCCGGACCACCCACAACACGCTGATCGAAGTGGCCTGGACGCTGATCCCGGTCCTGATTCTGGTCGGCATCGCGGTGCCGTCGTTCCGCCTGCTGTTCCTGGAACTCGACGTGCCGAAGCCGGACCTCACCGTGAAGGTCACCGGCAAGCAGTGGTACTGGTCCTACGCCTACCCGGATAACGGCAAGTTCGAGTTCGACTCGCTTCTGGACAAGGACAAGCAGCCCCGTCTGCTCGGCGTCGACAACGAGATGGTGGTCCCGGTCAACAAGGTGGTGCGGATCCAGACCACCGGCGCCGACGTGATCCACTCCTTCGCAGTGCCGGCGTTCGGCGTGAAGATCGATTCGGTCCCCGGCCGCCTCAACGAGAGCTGGTTCAAGGCCACCAAGACCGGCGTGTTCTACGGCCAGTGCTCGGAACTGTGCGGCAAGGACCATGCCTTCATGCCGATCGCGGTGCGGGTCGTCAGCGACCAGGAATTCGCGACCTGGGTTGAAGGGGCGAAGAAGAAGTTTGCGACCAACCCGGCGAATTCCTACGCCTCGGCTGGTCAGGCGGCGCAGTAAGCCTCGAAGGCTTACGGCGCGGGTGGAATAAGGGCGACGGGACCGCAAGGTCCGAGAGGGACTGCAAGGCAGGATTTTGAACATGGCGACAGGCGCAGCGACACACGACGATCACGCCCATGATGATCACGCCCACCATCCGACCGGATGGCGGCGCTATCTCTACTCCACGAACCACAAGGACATCGGTACGATGTACCTGGTCTTTGCGGTGATCGCGGGCATCATCGGTGCTGCGATGTCGATCGCGATCCGTGCCGAGTTGATGTACCCGGGCGTGCAGATATTCCACGAGACGCACACCTATAACGTGTTCGTGACCTCGCACGGCCTGATCATGATCTTCTTCATGGTCATGCCGGCGATGATCGGCGGGTTCGGCAACTGGATGGTGCCGCTGATGATCGGCGCGCCGGACATGGCGTTCCCGCGCATGAACAACATCTCGTTCTGGCTGCTGCCGGCTTCCTTCGCGCTGCTCCTGATGTCCACCTTCGTCGAGGGTGAGCCGGGTGCCAACGGCGTCGGCGCGGGCTGGACCATGTACGCGCCGCTGTCGACCTCGGGCCATCCCGGCCCGGCGGTGGATTTCGCGATCCTGTCGCTGCATCTCGCCGGTGCGTCGTCGATCCTCGGTGCCATCAACTTCATCACCACGATCTTCAACATGCGCGCACCGGGCATGACCCTGCACAAGATGCCGCTGTTCGTGTGGTCGATCCTGGTGACCGTGTTCCTGCTGCTGTTGTCGCTGCCGGTGCTCGCCGGTGCGATCACCATGCTGCTGACCGACCGCAATTTCGGCACCACCTTCTTTGCGGCTGACGGCGGCGGCGACCCGGTGCTGTTCCAGCATCTGTTCTGGTTCTTCGGCCACCCCGAAGTGTACATCCTGATCCTGCCCGCCTTCGGCATGGTCAGCCAGATCGTCTCGACCTTCTCGCGCAAGCCCGTGTTCGGCTATCTCGGCATGGCCTACGCCATGGTCGCGATCGGCGGCATCGGCTTCGTGGTGTGGGCGCATCACATGTACACCGTCGGCATGTCGTCGGCGACGCAGGCCTACTTCGTCGCCGCCACGATGGTGATCGCGGTGCCGACCGGCGTGAAGATCTTCTCGTGGATTGCCACGATGTGGGGCGGCTCGATCGAGTTCAAGGCGCCGATGATCTGGGCTGTCGGCTTCATCTTCCTGTTCACCGTCGGCGGCGTCACCGGCGTGGTGCTGGCCAATGCCGGCGTCGACCGCGTGCTGCAGGACACCTATTACGTGGTGGCGCACTTCCACTACGTGCTGTCGCTCGGCGCCGTGTTCGGCATCTTCGCCGGCTGGTACTACTGGTTCCCGAAGATGTTCGGCTACATGTACTCGGAGAAGATCGCCAAGGCGCACTTCTGGTTCACCTTCGTCGGCGTCAACCTGGTGTTCTTCCCGCAGCATTTCCTCGGTCTGTCGGGCATGCCGCGCCGCTACGTCGACTATCCGGATGCGTTCGCCGGCTGGAACCTGATCTCCTCCTGGGGCTCCTACATCTCCGGCTTCGGCGTGCTGATCTTCATCTACGGCGTGATCGATGCCTTCGTCCGCAAGGAGCAGGCCGCGAACAATCCGTGGGGTGCGGGTGCGACCACACTCGAGTGGACGCTGACCTCGCCGCCGCCGTTCCACCAGTTCGAAGTGCTGCCCCGCGTGCAGTAAGTCCAAGACAACGCGGCGCACCCTGGGTGCGCCGCGCCTTTTGAGAGAGTGAGACCTGATCTTGTCGGTTGTCGATCACAACGCCATCGAGCTGCCCCGGATCTCCGAGGCCGAAGTGGGCGACTACATCGCGCTGCTGAAGCCGCGCGTGATGTCGCTGGTGATCTTCACCGCGCTGGTCGGGTTGATGATCGCGCCGGTTCATGTGCATCCGGTGCTGGCGTTCACCTCGATCCTCTGCATCGCGGTCGGCGCCGGCGCCTCCGGCGCGCTCAACATGGCCTATGAGAGCGATGTCGACGCGTTGATGACGCGCACCGCCAACCGGCCGATCCCGCGCGGCCGGATCACCCCGGCCGAGGCGTACGCGTTCGGCCTGACGCTCGCCTTCTTCTCGGTGATGACGCTCGGCATCCTGGTCAACTGGGTGGCGGGCGCGCTGCTTGCCTTCACCATCTTCTTCTATGCCGTGATCTACACGATGTGGCTGAAGCGCTGGACCGCACAGAACATCGTGATCGGCGGCGCCGCCGGCGCGCTGCCGCCGGTGGTGGCATGGGCCGCCGCGACCGGCTCGCTGTCGGTCGAGCCGATGCTGCTGTTCCTGATCATCTTCTTCTGGACCCCGCCGCATTTCTGGGCGCTGGCGCTGTTCCGCAGCGACGATTATGCGCGCGCCGGCATTCCGATGCTGCCGGTTGTCGCCGGTCCCGACGCGACCCGGCTGCAGATCCTGCTCTACACCATCGTGCTGGTGGCGATCGCGCTGGCGCCGTGGCCGCTCGGCTATTTCGACGCGATCTACGGCGTCACCTCGCTGGTGCTCGGCGCCGGCATGCTGTGGCTCGCCGTCGAGGTCTATCGCCGCCGCGAGGGCACGGTCGCCAACCGTGCGACGCGCCGGCTGTTCGCGTTCTCGATCCTTTATCTGTTCGCGCTGTTTGCCGTCCTCCTCGCCGAGGTCATGATCCGCGCGATTGCGCCTGTCTTGATCGGATAGGGACGCCGGGGGGCGAGATGGGGGCGCATGGGATACCAATGGACGACAAAAACGAACCAGAAGGCATCGTCCTCACCGAGGCGCAGCTCAAGAGCCGCCGTCAGCGTTCGATCGCTATTGCGCTCGCGCTCGGCGTCATGGTGCTGCTGTTCTTCGCCGTCACCCTCGTCAAGGGGCCAGCCGTGCTGGTGCGGCCGCTGTGAGTGAGATCAAGCACCAGGGACCGCAGCAGGGTGAGGGCGCCAAGGTCACGCGCCGCATGCTGACGCGCGACGCCGTGGTCGCCTCGATCTGCGGCTTCGTCGTGGTGCTGATGGTCGGCGCGTCCTACGCGGCCGTGCCGTTCTACAACTGGTTCTGCCGCACCACCGGCTTCAACGGCACCACCCAGGTCGCGACCTCGCTGCCGACGGATAAGCCACTCGACCGCACCATCACCGTCAGCTTCGATTCCAACGTCGCACCGGGCCTGCCCTGGAAGTTCGAGCCGGAGCAGAACAATATCGACGTCAAGATCGGCCAAGTCGTCACGGTCTATTACACCGTGACCAACCAGTCGGCGCGCACCACCACGGCGCAGGCGTCCTACAACGTCGCGCCGCTCACGGTCGGCGCCTACTTCCAGAAGATCAATTGCTTCTGCTTCACCGAGCAGACCATGGCCCCCGGCGAAAAGCGCGAGATGGCCGTGGTGTTCTATGTCGATCCCGAACTGGCGAAGGACAGCGAGAACGACACGCTGAAGAACATCACCTTGTCCTACACTTTTTTCCCCGTGCGCGATCCCCAGCCGAAGCCCGTGGCGGCCGGCGAGGCGGAACCGCGCAAGGGCGGCTAGTACTGGAATTCAAGATTAAGACGTGCCTTGCGGCACGCGAATGGAGAGACGGCAATGGCTGAGGCGCAAGTCAAGCATCACGACTATCATCTCGTCGACCCGAGCCCGTGGCCGGTGGTCGGCTCGATCTCGGCCTTCATCATGGCGTTCGGTGCGATCGGCTGGATGCATCACATGTACTCCGCCGCCCCGATCGTGTTCGGCATCGGCACCATCGGCGTGCTCTACACCATGGCGAGCTGGTGGGGCGACGTGATCAAGGAAGCCCAGTACAAGGGCGACCACACCCGCGTGGTGCAGATCAGCCACCGCTACGGCATGATCCTGTTCATCGCCTCCGAGGTGATGTTCTTCGTCGCCTGGTTCTGGGCCTTCTTCAACTCGGCGCTGTTCCCGGCCGACGCGGTGCACGCCACCCGCGATGCGGTGTTCGGCTGCGGCGCCGGCACGGCGATGGGTGCCTGCTCGGTCCCCGGCACCTGGCCGCCCCACGGCATCGAGACCTTCGATCCCTGGCATCTGCCGCTGCTCAACACGTTGCTGCTCCTGACCTCGGGCACCACGGTCACCTGGGCGCACCATGCGCTCTTGGAGAACGACCGCCAGGGCCTGAAGCAGGGCCTGATCCTCACCGTGATCCTCGGCGCCTGCTTCACCTGCGTGCAGGCCTATGAGTATGCCCATGCGACGTTCTCGTTCGGCGGCAACGTCTATGGCGCGACCTTCTTCATGGCGACCGGGTTCCACGGCTTCCACGTGCTGGTCGGCACCATCTTCTTGCTGGTCTGCCTGATCCGCGCCTATGCCGGCCACTTCACGCCGAAGCAGCACCTCGGCTTCGAGTTTGCCGCCTGGTACTGGCACTTCGTCGACGTGGTCTGGCTGTTCCTGTTCATCTGCATCTACGTCTGGGGCCACGGCGCCGAGACGATGGCTCACGGCGCACACTAATCCTGGGCCGACGTGCTAAGAGGGGCGGCCAAACGGCCGCCCCTTTGCTTTTCAAGAGACCCGATGACCGATACCCCGCCCACTGTGACCGAGAGCGCGATCCGCGGCATTGCCTGTCGCTGCCCGCGCTGCGGCAAGGGCAAGCTCTATTCCGGCTTCCTGACGCTGGCGCCGCGCTGCGAGGCGTGTGGGCTCGACTACGCCTTCATCGATGCCGGTGACGGGCCGGCGATCTTCATCATCATGCTGGCCGGCGCCATCGTGGTCGCGGCGGCACTGATCGTCGAGGTGAAGTACCAGCCGCCGTTCTGGGGGCACGCGGCGCTGTGGCTGCCGTTGATCGTGGTGACCACGATCCTGCCGCTGCGTTCGATGAAGGCGCTTTTGATCGCGCTGCAATTCCACCACAAGGCCGCTGAAGGCCAGTTGATCGAGCGCGACCCGAATGAATGATACCGTGACGCGTCGGCCGAGTGCGGCCGGCTTCGGCATTTTCACGTTGATCCTGATCGCGGTGTTCATCGCGCTCGGCTTCTGGCAATTGCAGCGCCGCGTCGAGAAGCATGCGCTGATCGCCGCGCTCGACGCGCGGCTGGCTGCGCCGATCGAGGCGCTGCCGCCGCCGTCGGCGTGGCCCACGCTGACCTCGGCCAAGGACGAATTCCGCCGCGTCACCCTGACCGCGACCTATGCCAAGCTGCCGGACGTGATGGTGTTCAGCTCCGGCTCCGCGGTGCGCGACGACATATCGGGGCCCGGCACCTGGGCGTTCCTGCCGGCGAAGCTTGCCAGCGGCGAGACGATCGTGATCAACACCGGCTTCGTGCAGAACACGATGCAGGACCGCGCCTTCGAGGACCGCGTCACCGGGCGCCTCGTCACCGGCACGCCGGTCGAACTCACAGGCTATATCCGCTATCCCGAGCCGCCGGGCCGGCTGACGCCGAAGGAGGATTTGGCGAAGCGGCTGTGGTTCGTGCGCGATCATCGCGCGATGGCGCAGGCGCTCGGCTGGGGTGAGGTCGCGCCGTTCTATATCGACCTCGCGGCGCCGGTGCCCGACAGCGGTACGCCGAAGCCGGGACCGCTCAAGGTCCACCTCAAGGACGACCACATGCAATACGCCATCACCTGGTTCTCGCTGGCGGCCGCGGTCACGATCGCCTTCGGTCTGTGGTGGCGCGGCCAGCGGCGCCGGGCGGGCTGAGGCGCTCCTGGGGCGCAAGGGCGCGTCACGTGGCTGTTTCGACTCCGCGCGGGGCGGTCTTCCGCGCTGTCCTGCGCAGCTTGGCTAACGACCGGCTGATGCTGTCGAGATAGATGTAAACGACCGGCGTCGTGAACAGCGTCATCAGCTGCGAGACGATCAGCCCGCCGACGATGGCAAAGCCGAGCGGCTGACGCAATTCCGATCCGGTGCCGGTCCCGATCATCAGCGGAACGCCGCCGAGCATCGCACACATCGTTGTCATCAGGATCGGGCGGAAGCGCGCCCGGCAGGCCTGATAGATCGACTGTTCGGCGGAGACGTGCTGGTGGCGCTCGGCCTGCAGCGCGAAATCGATCAGCATGATGCCGTTCTTCTGCACGATGCCGATCAGCAGGATGATGCCGATCAGCCCGATCACGTCGAGCCCGAGGCCGAACGCCCACAGCGCGATTAGCGCGCCGAGCCCGGCGGACGGCAGGGTCGAGAGGATCGTGATCGGATGGATCGTGCTCTCATAGAGCATGCCGAGGATCAGATAGACGGCGACCACCGCGGCCAGGATCAGGATCGGCGTCGACGCGAGCGCCGCCTGGAACGCCTGCGCATTGCCCTGGAAACTGGTGACGACGGTCGACGGCACGTGAAGGTCGGCGGTCGCCTTCTGCACGGCTGCGACCGCGGTCCCCACCGCCGTGCCCGGCGCCAGGTTGAAGCTCAGCGTCACCGCCGGGAACTGGCTTTGATGATTCACGGAGAGCGGCGCGGTGCCGTAATCGATGCTCGCGATCTGGCTCAGGGGCACCATCGTCCCTGCGGACGAGCGGACATAGATGCGGTTGAGCGCGTAGGGGCCGAGCTGGAACGACGGGTCGACCTCCAGGATCACGTAATAGGTGTTGAGCGTCGTGAACAGCTGGGCGACGTGACGCTGACCGAATGAATCATAGAGTGTGTTGTCGACCGCGGCCGGATCGATGCCGAGGCGGGAGGCCGCGTCGCGGTCGATCTGCAGCTTGAGCTGACGCGCGGCGTTGGCCTGGTCGGTCGCGACGTCGGCCAGCTCCGGCAATGTCTTCAGCTTCTGATACAGCTTGCCGGCCCACAGATTGAGCTCGTCCTGGTTCACGTCGGTGAGGGTGAACTGGTACTGCGTCTTGGACAGGCGGCTGGCGAGATTGATGTCCTGCGTCGCCTGCATGAACACCGACATGCCCTTGATCTTTTGCAGCGCCCTGTCGAGCTGGCGGATCACCTGATCGGCGGAGGCGCTGCGCTCGTTGCGCGGCTTCAACAGCACGAACAGGCGGCCGTTGTTCTCGGTCACGGTCGGGCCGCCCGGTCCGATATAGCCGGTCGCATTGGCGACCGAAGGGTTCTTGGAGATGACGTCGATGACGCTACGCTGCAGCGTCGCCATCTGCGCCGGCGAGATGTCGGCCGAGGCCTCTGTGATGCCGGTGATCATGCCGGTGTCCTGTTGGGGGAAGAAGCCTTTCGGGATACCCACGAACAGCAGGCCGGTCACCGCGACGCCGGCCAGCATGATCGACAGCGTCGTGGCCTTGTAGCGCAGCGCTGCGGCAAGCACGGCCTCGTAGGCGGTCTGGATCGCGACGAAGCCGCGCTCCAGCGAGCGCGAGACAATCCCGGCTCCGGCGTCTTGGTGCGGCGACAGCAGATAGGCGCACATCATCGGCGTCAGCGTCACCGAGACGATCACCGACACCACGATGGCAACGCACACCGTGATGGCGAATTCCTGGAACATGCGGCCGATCACCCCGCCCATCAGCAGCAGCGGAATGAACACCGCGATCAGCGAGACCGAGATCGAGATGATGGTGAAGCCGATCTCGCCGGCGCCTTTCAAGGCGGCCTGCATCGGCGAGAGGCCTTCCTCGATGTGCCGGGAGATGTTCTCGATCATCACGATGGCATCGTCGACGACGAAGCCGACCGCGATCGACAGGCCCATCAGCGACAGATTGTCGAGGCTGTAGTTGAGCAGATACATCACGCCGAAGGTGCCGATCAGCGAGATCGGGACCGAGACCGCCGGGATGACGGTCGCCCAAAGATTACGCAGGAACAGGAAGATCACACCGACCACCAGCGCGATGGTCAGCACCAAAGTGAACTGAACGTCGGCGACGCTGGCGCGGATGGTCTGCGTACGGTCGGAGGCGATCGTGACCTTGATGTCGGACGGTAGGCTCGACACCAGCTGCGGCAGCAGCTTCTTGATGCCGTCCACCGTGCTGATCACGTTGGCGCCGGGCTGGCGCTGGATCGCCAGGATCACGGCGGGCTTGTCGTTGTACCAGCCATGCAGCGTGACATCCTCGGCTGCCACCACGGCGTGCCCGATGTCGCGCAGGCGCACGGGCGCGCCATTGCGATAGGCGATGATCAGGTCGTTATATTTGCTCGCGTTGAGCACCTGGTCGTTGGTGGCCAGCGTATAGGCCTGCTGACTGCCATAAAGCACGCCCTTCGGCTGGTTCACGGTGATATTGCCCAGCGTGGTCCGCAATTGCTCGAGATCGATTGCTGCGGCAGCGAGCTTGGCCGGATTGACCTGGACCCGAATCGACGGCTTCTGCATGCCCCCGATGGTGACGAGCGAGACGCCCGGCACCTGCGACAATTTCTGCGCCAGGATGCTGTCGGCATAGTCGTCGACCTTGGTCAGCGGCTCGGTGTCCGACGTTAGCGCGATCAGCAGCACCGGCACGTCGGCCGGATTGACCTTGTGGAAGGTCGGCGGCGACGGCATGGTCTTGGGCAGTTGCCCCGATGCCGCATCGATCGCGGTCTGCACGTCCTGCGCGGCGGCATCGACGCTGCGGTTCAGCGCAAATTGCAGCGTGATCTGGGTGTTGCCGAGCCCGCTGCTTGAACTCATGCCGGTCAGGCCGGCGATCTGGCCGAATTGCCGCTCGAGCGGGGTCGCGACCGAGGAGGCCATGGTCTGCGGGTCGGCGCCGGGCAATTGCGCGGTGACCTGAATGGTCGGAGTGTCCACCGTAGGCAGCGCCGAGACCGGCAGCCGCACGAAGGCGATCATGCCGACCAGCACAATGGCGATGGCCAAAAAGGCGGTGGCGACGGGCTTGCGGATAAAACCTGCGGAGACGTTCATGGCAGCATACCTGCGCTTGCGGTGGTTGCGTCTTGGACCTGATCCTTCTTGTCATCGGGCACGATCTCGACCGTCGTCCCCGGATTGAGCCGGTACTGGCCCGCGGTGACCACGGTCTCGTTCGCGGCGAGGCCTTGCTCGATTAGAATCTGTCCGTCGCGCGATTGTCCGGTCGTGACGTGATGGATGCTGACGACGTTGTTCGGGCCGACCGTGTAGGCGAAGGCACCGTCCGGTCCCTGGCGCACCGCCGTCAGCGGCACCGTCAACGCATCGTGGCGGACCGCGATCGTGAGATGGACGTTGACGAAAGTGCCGGGCCACAGCGTATTGCCGGCATTGGGAAAGGATGCCTTCAGCTGCACCGTGCCGGTCGAGCTGTCGACCTGGTTGTTGATCAGCATCAGGCTGCCGTGGTCGAGCTTGTACCGGTTCTGTGCATCATAGACGTCGACCGAGGCGTCTCCGGATGCCAGCGCCTGCCGGACACCCGGGATGTCGCCGGACGGCAGCGTGAAGATCACCGCGATCGGCTGCAACTGGGTCAGGACCACGAGCCCGTTGGTGTCGGTCGGGTGTACGACGTTGCCGGGATCGATGCGGCGGATGCCGGTGACGCCGTCGAACGGCGCGGTAATCGTGGCGTAGCTCAGCTGGGTCTGCGCGGCTTCCAGCGCCGCCTTGTCGAGCGCGACGGTGCCTTCGCCCTGCGCGACCTGCGAATCCTGGGTATCGAGCAATTGCTGGGTCGCAAAGCCGCGATTGGCGAGCGGCTGCGTTCGCGCCAGATTGGTCCGGGCGTTCTTCAAGGTCGCCTCGTCGCGCGCCAGCGCGGCCTCGGCCTGGTCGACCTGGGCCTCGTAGACCCGCGGGTCGATCCTGGCGAGCACGTCGCCGCGCTTCACCTGCTTGCCTTCGACGAAATCGACGCTGTCGAGCGTGCCCTGCACCTGGGTGCGGATGGTGGCTGTGTTGATCGGCGTCACCGTGCCGAGGCCCTCGAGCACGATCGGCACATCGTGTTGCAGGACCTTCGCTGCCGTCACCGGAACGACAGGCGGGGTCGTGGTCGACTGGGCTGCTGCCGGGGCCTTGTCGGCTGCGCGGTCCGGCCGATCCACGGCATATAAGCCGACGCTGATTGCGGCGGCGACCAGGCACGCGCCCGCGATCTTGAGGGTCTTCGATGTCATGGGTTACCAGCTCCATCGGTGGTCCGGCGGCTGATCGTTGCAACCAGCTCGAGGACAAAGGTTTCGGTTGCGTTCGCCGCGGCCGCTTCCGCTCCGCGACCGGCGGCCAGGTCGAGATTGATGATGCGTGCGTCGAGATCGGCAGCGCGCAACGCGCCGATCAGGCTGCCTTGCGGCGCATCGTCGTTATGATGAATGACGAGCCGGATTGCGGTCACCGTCGGCACCACGGGAAACGGCAGTGCGCCAGAGGCGACGTCGATCGCGACAATACCGCCGCAAGGCAGCTCGCCCCTTAGCGTCAGTTCGAGCACGCGCCGCGCGATGCACCCTTCACCCAGCAGGATCAGCCGCTGCGGGGGGACATCGACGCGGTCAAGCGCCGCGGCAACACCGCTCAGGATGCCGGCATAGCTGGTCTCGCGCAGCGCAATCGGCCGCCAGGTCGCAAGCGGCGTGAGCCGTTGCCAGCGCGCGAAGGTCTTCGGCATGGCTATGGCCGTGACATCGGGGGTGACCAGGACACCGACCAGTACGCGTGCGTTGGCACGATGGGGCCGAATTGCGATGGCGCTTTGCAGGCTCTTGGGCATGCCCGGAAACTGGGCTTCAGCCCGATATTATTCAAATGAATTGTCTTTATCTGCTAATTCATATCATGCATGATGGCGGCATGCGGATGCGCAATCTCGATCTCAATCTGCTGCTGGTGTTCGACGCCATCATGCGCGAACGCAGCGTGGTGCGCGCGGCCGGCGCGCTCGCTATCAGCCAGCCCGCCGTGAGCCACGCGCTGAACCGGCTGCGTCATGCGTTGAAAGACCAGCTATTCGTCCGCACGCCGTCCGGCATGCTGCCGACGCCGCGTGCGGAAGCGCTCGCGCTGCCGGTCCGCAAGGCGCTGAGCGAGCTGCAGCTCGCGGTCGAGGGTGATCGTTTTGAACCTGCGCAGGCGGAGCGGCGCTTCGCCGTCGCGGTGAACAACTATGCCGCAGTGGTCGTGGCCGGCTCGGTCATCGCGGCGGTGCGCGCGCAGGCGCCCAAGGTGCGGCTGACGCTGGTGCCGAGCGGCACGCTGAATCTGGCCGACAGGCTCGATCGCGGCGAGCTCGATCTTGCGATCTCCGCCCGAGCGCTGGATGGCGAGCGTTTTGCATCCCGCCGGTTGATCGAGGACCGCTTCGTCGCAGTGCTGCGGGCCGGTCATCCGGCGTTGCGCAAGAAGCTGACCGGCGAGACACTGGTCGAGCTGCCGCACCTTGCAATCACCTCCAGCGGCGAAGATCTGGATTTCATCGACGCCTGGCTGCGGGCCCGCAAGGCCGAGCGCACCATTGCCTCCGATGTGCCGTATCTGTCCGCCGGCGCCGTCCTGGTGCAATCGAACATGGTTGCGATCCTCGGACGCAAGCTCGCGCTGGAATTCCGCCGCGCCTATCCGATCGAGATGCGGGAGCTGCCGTTCGATGCATCGAAGCTGCAGAGTGTCATGAGCTGGCATCGCCGCTTCGACGATCTGCCGGCGCACCGCTGGCTGAGAGACACGATCGTGGCCGCCACGAGCGGCATTTGACCTCTATCGAGAGGATCGCGAATCGAAACGCCCGCGCCGACCGTGGCGCGGTCGTCTCGCAGTTGACCTCTGCACTTCGTCAATGGCCGACAGGGGCGGGGCCGCCGAGCTTGACCTTGCGCAGGGTCAGCGCCAGCGGGATCGCCGACAGCGCGATCAGCATCAGCACCCAGAACGCATCCATGTAGGACAGGAACGAGGCCTGGGTCTGCACCTGCTGGCCGATCCACTGCACCGCCTGCTGCTGCGCCTGCAACAGTGAGTTGCCCTGGGCGAGGAAGTAGTCGGTGACCTGGTGCAGCGTGTCCTGGTATTGCGGGCTCGACGGCGTCACCTGCTCGACCAGTCGGCTCTGGTGGAACTGCTGGCGATGCGTGAGCACGTTGGAGACCAGCGAGACGCCGATCGAGCCGCCGGTATTGCGCGCCGCGTTGATCAGCGCGGAGGCCTGGTCGGTCTTCCCGGCGGGAATGCCGTCATAGGACGCCGTCATGATCGGAATGAAGATCAGCGGCAAGCCGACGCCGATCAGCATGCGCGAGCGTGCCATGTACCAGAAGCCGAGATCGCCATACACGTTGGTCATGCTGTACATCGAGGCGGCGATGACCAGCGCGCCGACGATGATCAGATATTTCGGCTGCACCTTGGCGGCGAGGCGGCCGACCACGAACATCATCAGCATGGTGACCACGCCGCCGGGCGACAGCACGAGGCCGGCCCAGGTCGCGGTGTAGCCGAAATCCTGCTGCACCAGCTGCGGCAGGAACTGGGTGGTCGCGAGCAGGATGGCGCCGGTCGCCAGCATCACCAGGAAGCAGGCGCCGAACTGCCGGGTCGCGACCATGCGCAGATCGATCATCGGATTGCGGCGGGTCATTTCCCACGGGATCATCAGCACGAACGCCGTGCCGCAGATCACCGCTGACGTGACGATAAAGGGCGAGGCGAACCAGTCGTCCTCCAGCCCGCGGTCGAGCATCACCTCGAGCGCGCCGAGGAAAGTCGCCACCAGCGCGAAGCCGACGACGTCGAAGCCGTTGTCCTGCTGGGGCTCGCTGCCGGTCTTTGCAGTGGTGGCTTTTGCTTTCGCGGGCTCCTGCAGCACCGCCGCGATCAAGATGGTCGCGAATGCACCGACCGGGGCGTTGATCAGGAAACACCAGTGCCAGGACAGGTTGTCCGACAGCCAGCCGCCGAGCGTCGGGCCGACCACCGGCGCCACCACGACGGCGATGCCGAACACCGCAAAGGCTTGCCCGCGCTTGGCCGGCGGGAACGCGTCCGCCAGGATCGACTGCGCCACCGGCACCATGCCGCCGCCGCCGAGGCCCTGCAGGATGCGAAACAGCAGCAGCGCGTTCAGATTGGGCGCGAAGCCGCACAGGATCGAGCTGACCGTGAAGATGCCGAGGCAGATCAGGAAGAATGTCTTCCGCCCCAGCATCTTTGCGAGAAAGCTGGACGCGGTCAGGATGATGGCGTTGGATACCAGATAGCTCGTCACCACCCAGGACGCTTCATCCTCGCTCACGCCCATGCCGCCGGCGATATAGGGCAGCGCGACGTTGGCGATGGTGGTGTCGAGCACCTCCATGAAGCTCGCGAGCGCGACCACAATGGCGATCAGCCAGGGATTGACGGTGACGCGCGGGGCGGGGAGGCTTTGGGCATCGATTGCTGCTGCACTCATGACAGCCTCCCGGTATCAGAGCTTGCCAAGCCGCTCGAACAGCGACGGCGCGGCATTGATCCGCACCGTCGGCACCACCGACATGCCCGGGCCGAGCGCGACGTCGGCCGGCGGATTGTCCATCACGATCTTCACCGGCACGCGCTGCACGATCTTGACGTAGTTGCCGGTGGCGTTCTGCGCCGGCAGCAGCGAGAACGCGGTGCCGGAGCCCGGCTGCACGCTCTCGACATGGCCGTTGATGGTGCGGCCGGGATAGGCGTCGATCTTCATCGTCACCTTCTCCCCGGGGCGCATCTTGTCGAGCTGGATCTCCTTGAAATTCGCGGTAACCCAGGTCTGGTCGGGCACGAACATGGTCAGGTTGGTGCCGGCCTGCGCGAACTGGCCGACCGCGGCCGACAGGTTGACGACGCGGCCAGGCTGCGCGGCGGTGACCGTGGTGTAGGACAGATTGAGCTTGGCCTGATCGCGCTGCGCCTCGGCCTGCGCGAGGTTGGCGACCGCGCTCTTGCGCTGCGCCTTCAGTGACTCGACCTGGCGCTGTGCGAGGTTGAGCGTCGCCTGCGCGCTGAGGAGAGACGCCTGCTGCTGATGCAGCTGCGAGGTGTACTGCTCGGAATTCTGCACCGTGCCGTAGCCGGTCTGCTCCAGATGCTGGTAGCGCGTCGCCTGCTGCTGGGCGAAGGTCAGTGCCGCCTGCGCCTGATCGACCTGGGCCTGGTTGGCCGAGATCTGCGCCTGCTGCACGTCGAGCTGCGCATCGACATTCTCGATGCTGGCCTGGGCGGCTGCGACCTGCGCCTCGGCCTGCGCCAGCGCGACGCGATAGTCGCGGTCATCGAGCCGGGCGATCACATCGCCGGCCTTGACATGCTGGTTGTCGGTGACCGGAACCGCGGTGATGTAGCCGGAGATCTTGGGTGCGAGCGCGGACTGCCGCGCCGCGATGAAGGCGTCGTCGGTGGATTCGAAATGCTCGGTGTAGTCCATGTAGAGATAGCCGCCGCCGAGTGTCGCGGCGAGCAGCACCGCGCCAACAGCGGAGACGACCGGACGGCGGCGCAGGAAGCCGCGCCTCTCGGCCTTGCCGGTGACCTCCGGCGGGATCGTTGCGGGCGGGGCGGGCACCTTGCCTGCGGGGCGCTCCTCGGCGGGGGCCTTTGCGGTGATCTCGGCGCTGTCGGGCTTGATGTTGGGCTCATGGGAGACCGGAGCGGGCGAGCCCTCGATGCCCTCGTGCCCTGGCTGGTCGCGCTCCAAAACGGTGTCTTCGAACATTGCTGGCGGCTCCTGGCTGTTGAGCGAGGTCTGCACGGCCTTCGCCAAAAGGAACGGTACCGTTCCGTTCTGTGCGGCAAATAG
This sequence comes from Bradyrhizobium mercantei, assembly GCF_001982635.1. Lineage (GTDB taxonomy): Bacteria > Pseudomonadota > Alphaproteobacteria > Rhizobiales > Xanthobacteraceae > Bradyrhizobium > Bradyrhizobium mercantei. The sequence continues at coordinate 47,244 of NZ_MKFI01000014.1, forward strand.
TCTCGCTTGCGGCGAGCGTCAATAGGAACGGAACTGTATCGTTCTATTTACAACTAGATGTGATAAGGCTATATTGCCTGATATTGCCGGCCTGACCGGCCCATGGAACCCAGAGCGATGACCACCAGTACCCTGAAGATGCCGCGGGCGCCCCGGACCAAGCCGGCGGCCAGGCCGATCGAGGTGCGCGCCGGCCGGCCGCCGAAGGAGCTCGCCGGCGAGGTCGATGCGCGCATCCTCGACGCGGCGCGCAGGGTGTTCCTGCAGCGCGGGTTCGAAGGGGCGAGCATTGATGAGATCGCGGAAGCCGCGCGCTCCGGCAAGCGCACGATCTATGCGCGCTTCCGCGACAAGCGGGCGCTGTTCACCGAGGTGGTGACGCGGGACATCCTGTCACGCATCGCTGAGTTCAAGGCCGACCCGCCGATCGGCGCGACCATCGAGGAGCGCCTGACCAGTGTGGCGTCGACCCTGCTGCATTGGGGCTTCGATGCCGACCGGATCGGCCTGATGCGGCTCGCCATCGCGGAGGCGCAGCGCTTCCCGGATCTCGCCGCCAACGTCAACCGCAGGGCGCGGGCGCTCGCCACCGAGCTCGGCATTCACCTGCTGCGCGAGCTGACGCAATCCGACGAACTCGGCAAGCTGCCGGCCTTCGCGCCGGAGCAGTTGCCGACCACGGCGCGCCTGTTCCTCGACATCATCGCGGTGCCGATGCTGTTGCGGGCCTTGTTCGAGGTCGACCTGAAAGCGCTCGACCCGGAGATCGACGAGCATGTGGCACGCGGCGTCGCATTCTTCGTCGCCGGGTGCAGAACCGGATACCGGTTCGGGACCGATTGATCCGCTTGCTTCAGGCAAGTTCGATCACTGGGTTGCGAGCACGGCCCGTTGCAACTTCGCCACAGCGATCAGAAAAGAATCCAATTCGAATGAGGCATGCTGTCGCACGTCTCCCGTCCGTGGCACAACCCAGAGTTAGGCGATCTCGCCGGGTGCAATGGAATGGGAATGGGAATGCGTGGTTTTGCAATTGTCGGGGCTGGCCTGATTTCATTTTTGGGGTTTGCAAGCGCGGCATCCGCCGCTGACCTGTCGGAGCGCAGCTGGACCAAGGCTCCGCCTTTGGTGGCTGCCGCGTTCAACTGGTCCGGCTTCTACGCCGGCGTCAATGTCGGCGGCGCCTGGTATGATGGCGGGAATATCGCGACGAGCAGCAATGTCGCGTCGATCCTCCCCCCGGCCAACATCATCCTCGTTCCTGCTTCGAACAGCAACCAGGCGGGTGTGACCGCGGGCGGATTGGTCGGATACAATTACCAGGTCGACAGGGTCGTCCTCGGCCTCGAAGCCGATTTCAACTATGTCGACCTGAAATCTACCAGGAACGGCAGCATCACCGTCGCCCTCCCCGGCGGCGTGACGGGAAGCTTCAATCCCACAAACACCAGCAAGATAGATTGGTTCGGCACCGTGCGGGGGCGCATCGGCTTTGTGCCGGCTGAGCGCCTGCTGATCTATGCGACGGGCGGTCTCGCCTATGGCGAGGTGAAGACCAGCATCGTCCATTCCCAAGCGTTTTCCACGGGGCTGTCGCGGCTTTGGCTTGGCGACAATTCCGACGTCCGCGTCGGCTGGACCGCCGGCGGCGGCGCCGAATATGCCTTCACCAACAACTGGACGCTGCGCGCCGAGTATCTCTACGTCGATCTCGGCACCAGCGGTGCCACGGCGACGTTCCAGGGCACCGATCCGGTGAATAGCCAGATCCGTTACAACGCCAGCCGCGAGAACAGGTTCAGCGTTGCCCGCGCCGCGTTGAGCTACAAGTTCTGACACTGGAGTGAAGCGCCGTCCCGTCATGCCCGGCATCAAGCCGTGCATGACGGACGTGGTTCGCCGCGCTTTGCTTCGTTCTCCGCGGCGCGTTCAGCCCGGCGCGCCCTCAACCGCGCGGCGCAGCCACACCGCGCCCGGTGTCGCGTTCTTCGTCGCGGCGTGCCGGAACGGTTGGCCGGAGAGTCCGAGGCAATAGGCGATCGACAGCCGCCCTCGCGCGCGCTCAGCGTGACATCGGATCGTCGCGATACCGGAACAGCACTTCCGCCGCGAAGCCGGTCGTGACGTCCTTGCGAACGTCCCGGGCGATGTGGCGGCTGGCAAAACTGGCCGCGAAGATCTCCGCCTCGGTCATGCCGAGATCAGCCATCAGGCGCGTCGCGGAGAACAGCTCGTCGGGCGATTTCTCTTTCTTCGCCTTCAGATAGTTTTCCAGCCGCGTCCGTTTCGAGCGCTTGCTGACCCAAAACACGATGGAGGCGCCGGCCGCGATGATCGACGTCAGGATCGAGGCGACGTTCGCGCCTATGCGAAGCCAATGCTCCATGCCGCCCCCGCATCCGTCGTGTCCGCGACGGGAGAGTGAGCCCGATTGCCGCCCTTGTCGAGACGTCCAGGCTCAGGCCGGCGCGCGCTCCACGGCGTGACGCAGCCAGACCATGCCGCCTTCCAGCGTTTCGCAATGGGTCAGCCGGAGCGACTGTCCGGCGCCGGGACGGTCGCCCGCCTCGCCGTGATAGTCGACGATGCATTGCGATCCGGCGACACCGTCGACCGCAGGAAAGATCAAGGTGCTGAATTCATCGATCAGCCCATGCTTGAGGAACGCGCCGTTGATGCCGCCGCCGCCTTCGAGCAGCAGTGTCCTGGCGCCGAACAGCGCCGCGAGCTGCGCCATCGCGCCCGGCAGGTCGTCGCCCTTGAGGCCCGCGAAGATGTAGGACGCGCCGTCCTCGCGCAGCTCGGCGAGATGGCTGTCGGTGACCTGTTCGCCGAGCACCGCGACCGCGTGATCGCCGCCGACATTGTCCTTGCCGAAATGCACGCGGCCCGACGGGTCGATGCCGATTGCAAGCTTGCGGCCGTCGCGGCTGCCGAGATGCGGCTCGCGCGGCAGTTTCGGCGCATTGGCGATGTGCCGCTCGGTGCCCTTGGCCATCTCGTTCATGGTGACGCGGCCGATGATCCAGCCATCGGCATTGAAGCCGTCATGGATCCGTTCGTAATGGGAGCGCAGTACGTCGGCCGCGATCCCGGTGGCCGGCTTGGTGAAGCGGCTGGGATGAAGCCGGCCGTCGATCGACGTGCCCATGTGGCAGATGATGTGGGGTCGCATGAGATGAACTCTTCGATTGGGAATGACGGCGCCGCAGGGAGCGAGCGGGGCACGTTGTGATTTAGGGCGCCGCAGGCGAATTCTCAACGCCGATAGCGCAGCGGTGTTTCAACCGACGTGGTCTGCCAGTACCCGCTCAAGTCGGGTCGCCGTGTGCTGATCGAGATGCTGCCAACCTCTTACCGAAATCGTCACTTCACCATCACCCAGGCCGGCTGTAGCCACGGATATGCGATCAGGCCGACCACCGCAGTGGCCGCGATCAGCATTGGATTGCTGACCTTCCAGCGGAACAGAACCGCCAACGACACGATTCCGACCAGCGCCGTGAGCCAGTCGCCGATGGCGATCTTGCCGAGCAGGATGCACGCGCCGAGGATGGTTCCGATCGCGGCTGCATAGGCACCCTTCACAAAGCCCTGTACGTTGGCGTTGCCGCGATGCCGTGCGAGCAGCGGGGCCACGATCAGCACCAGCAGGAACGACGGCAGGAAGATGCCGATCGTGGAGACGACCGAGCCCCAAAATCCGGCCACGAGATAGCCGACAAAGGTCGCGGTGATCACCACCGGTCCCGGGCTGATCATGCCGATCGCGACCGCGATGAGAAACTGCCGCTCATCGAGCCAGTTGTACTGCTGCACGAGCCCTTGCTCGAGGAACGGCACGATGACGAGGCCGCTGCCGAATGTCAGCGAGCCCGCCTTGAGGAAGAACAGCAGCAGCTTGGAGAGCGTGGACCCGCTTGCGACCGGGGCAATCGGACCGGCGGCGGCCGGTACGATGGCAATCCCCGGCAAGGTCACGGACGAACGTTTGAACAGGCTGCCGTAATAGAGAATGCCCACGATACCCGCACCGATAAACAGCAGCGCGACTTCGGCCTGAAGGATGACCGTGACGGCGAGGCAAACCGCCGCGATCGTCCATTGCAACCAGTCCTCCATGCCGAGCTTGGCAAGCCGGTAGCAGGAGTGAAGGATGAGCGCGATCACGGCGGGGCTGACGCCGTAGAAGATCGCGGTGACCGGCTGGAGATCGCCGAGATAGACGTAAAGCGCTCCCAATGCGGCGACGATGACGAAGTTGGGAAGGATGAAGCACCATCCGCCGACCCAGGCTCCCCAAAAGCCGCCGCGAAGCCAGGACACGTAGATGCCGACCTGGATCGCCAGCGGTCCCGGAAGCGATTGGCAAATGGCAATCGATTCCCTCATCTCCTCCTTGGTCAGCCATTTCTTGCCGTCAACCAGTTCGCGCTCCATCTGCCCAACAAGCGCGACCGGGCCGCCGAAGCCAAGAAAGCCGAGCCGCAGGAAATAGCGTGCCAGTTCTGCCAAACGGCCGCGCTGCAAATCTGTTGGCGCAATCACCGAAAAACTCCTCGCGGCTTCCTCAAGTCTCTTTTGAGTATTGCTCGTACAGTCTGGCCGCGTTGTCCCAGCGGATGGCTTCCATGTAGATGTCGACATAGCGTGCCGCGGCCGCACCGAAGTCCATGTGATAGGCGTGCTCGTACATATCGAGCACCAGCACCGGACGGCCGCCGGCGAGCGTCGTCGTGTGATCGGCCGCCCATTGGTTGACGAGCCGCTTGTCGCGGGGCGAGTAGGCGAGGATCACCCAGCCCGAACCGCCGCCTTCGGCCTTGCCCATGGCGGAAAATTCCGCGCGCCAGCGCTCCATGCTGCCGAAGTCGCGCGCGATCGCTTCAGTGAGCGCGCCGCCCGGCTTGCCCGCGCCGCCGAGTCCATCGAAATAGATCTCATGCAGGATCATCGAGTTCGCGGCGATCAACTCCTCGCGCTTCAGGCCGTTGATCATAAAGTTCGGCGCCTTGGCGAAGTCGAGTTCGGCAAGCTGCGTGCCGATGGCGTTGAGCCGCTTCACCGCGCCGACGTAATTGTTCTCGTAGTGGCTGACCAGTATCTTTTCCGAGATGCCGGTGATCGACTTCGGATCGAACGGCATCGGCTTTGCCTGATAGGACATCGCCTTGGCTCCTGTCTGTGGTTTGGTTTCGGCAAGGGCCTGGTTGGTGCCGAGCACGGCTGTTGATGCTGCGGCCGCACCGACCCCTGCGATAAAGTTCCGGCGCTCGGTGTTCACTGTCATCGGTCTCTCCAGATGTGAATTGATGGCATCGTTGATGCTTCGGATCGCGGCTCTATTGCTTCGAGAGCCCGACGATGGTTCGGAATCCCGAGATCGTCTGCACCGAGATTGCGACGGAATCGCCGAAACGGACGGCATTGAAGATCAAGCCGTCCTGGACCTTGAATGGTTCGGTCCTGTCTGGGGACAGCCGTATCAGCAGCGTGTCGCTGCCTTCATCGACGCTATCGACCACGCCGCGCAGCGTTTCGGTCGCCGGCGGATGCAAGATCACCGCCTGCAACGGTACGGACGTTTTTTGCTGTTCACGGAGCTCATGCCGCGTCAGCGCGCAGGCGGGCATCGCGCTGCTCGCGACCGCGACCGCAAGAATCACGTGAAGGAGCTTCTGCTTCTGCATGGTTGTTCTCCTGGTTGTGTTGTGCTGCCCCAGGCTATTGAGAGGCGCGCTTTCCGCGCGCCGCTGCTCTCGCCGCGACGTCGGTCACGGCTTCACCTTGCTGGTCGGCCAGTTGTGCGTCTCCCGGGTCGCGTCGCGGCACCAGCGATAGAACGCGTCGTAGAGCAGCATGCCGGCGCTCAACTGTTCGAGGTCGTCGTCGAACATACGCGACAGGCCGAGCGAGGCTGCGAGCAGTCCGGGTGCCTCGGGCGAGAGGTCGAGCCGTGCGGTGTCCGCCGCCCGCACCATCGTCGCGAGCCGCTCCAGCGCCGGCGACGAGAGGCCGAACTCCTTGACCATGACGTCGAAGGTGCAAAGTTCGCCGCGATGGCTCCAGAATACGTTCTCGATGTCGAATGGCGTGGCCTCGAACCGTTCGGCGACGGCTTCGACCTCGGCTGACGTGACGAACAGAAACACGGCCGCGGGATCGACAAAGCGGCGGATCAGCCACGGACAGGCGATGCGATCGATCTTCGGGCGCGATCGTGTGACCCAGACGGTGCGGCCGCGCCCGTCACGCTTCGGGATCCGGTCGGCAGGAACGGTCGGCAATTCCGCCTGCCTCCAGCCGAGGTGCCCGCCCTCGAGAACTTCGGCTGCGATATTGCTGCAGCGGAGCCAGGCCGCGGTGCCCTCGGCGAGCTTCTGCCCCTTCTGGCAGACCACGACCACGGACTGGCCGCCGAGACGGGAAGCCCAATCCTGGACATTGAGATGCGAGTGCCTGATCGCGCCCGGGATCAGGCGCGGATCGGTGGAGAAGTCCTCATCGAGGCGAACGTCGACGAGCGTCGGCGCCTTGGCGGTGCCGATGAGACGAGACAGTTTTTCGGATGAGATCGATGTGTATGACGACATGGTGCGCCCTTGGTGACAGGACGCGATTCTTGGGCATGTCGCCTCGCGGGGAGATCGCACATCCCCGTGCCTCCAATAGAAGACCAATGCGCGTTGCTGTCAACCGCTGAGCCGGATCGGCGGATCACCAAGAATTCACCGCCCATGACAGGAACATGTCGGCGCTGCACTTTGCGTGACGCCTTCGCGGATGCACGGCGAGCGAGAATCGCGAAAGCGGTGTTGACCAATATAGGGTACCCCCCTATATTATTGGCATGTCGCACACGATCAAGCACAAGTCCAAGCTCGTCGGCCGGGTTCGCCGCATCAAGGGCCAGCTCGAAGCCGTCGAGCGGGCGCTGGAGTCGGAGATCGGCTGCGCCGACGTGTTGATGCTGGTGGCGTCGGTTCGTGGCGCCATCAATGGCCTCACCGCCGAGCTGCTCGAGGATCACATCCGTCATCACGTGGTGGACCCATCCCGGGAAAAAGATCCGGAGAAAGCACAGGGCGCCGCTGACCTGATCGACGTCGTTCGTACCTATTTGAAGTGAAGCCGATCCTGAAGTGACACCGATGACCGATCTGTCTCAGCTGCTTCAGCAGAGCAGCGCGCATGCGTGGCTGTTCATCCCCAGTGCGATCCTGCTCGGCGCACTGCATGGTCTCGAGCCCGGCCACTCCAAGACGATGATGGCGGCGTTCATCGTCGCGATCCGCGGCACGGTGGTGCAGGCGGTGCTGCTCGGCCTGTCGGCGACGGTCTCGCACACCGCGATCGTCTGGATCGTCGCGCTCGCCGGGCTGCATTACGGCCAGCAATGGTCCGGTGAGCGCAGCGAGGCCTGGCTGCAACTGGTGTCGGCCGCGATCATCATCGCGGTCGCGGCCTGGATGGCCTGGCGCACCTGGCGCGAGCAGAATTCGGAACACGATCATCACCGTCATCACGACGAGACCCGCCAATTGACCCTGGCCGGGCAAGCGGTGTTGCTCGAAGTCTTCGAGGACGGCGTGCCGCCGCGCTGGCGGTTGCGCAGCGAGGCCGGGGCGCTGCCGGCAGCCGGTGAGGTCAGCGTGGTGACGATCCGCTCCGACGGCAGCGAGCAGCATTTTGGCTTCGCCGAGCGCAACGGCTATCTGGAAAGCATCGATGAAATTCCGGAGCCGCATGCCTTCAAGGCGCGCGTCACAGTGCGGGCGGAGGCCGGGGAAGTCCTGTTCGAGGAGCACGACCATGCGCATATGGATCTCGGCGACGCCGACGATGCGCATGCGCGCGCGCACGCCGCCGACATCCGCAGGCGCTTTGCCGGACGAACCGTCACGACGTGGCAGATCATCCTGTTCGGCCTGACCGGCGGGCTCATTCCGTGTCCGGCGGCGATCACCGTGCTGCTGCTTTGCCTTCAGCTCAAGCAGTTCAGCCTCGGCTTCGCGCTGGTGCTGTGCTTCGGCATCGGGCTTGCGATCACGATGGTCTCCGCAGGCGTCGCGGCCGCGCTCAGCCTGCGTCATGCCGAGCGTCACTGGGGCGGCCTCGGCCGCTTCGCGCAACGCGCCCCCTACGTGTCGGCCGCGCTGATCGTGCTGGTCGGCCTCTACACCGGCTGGCTGGGGTGGCACGGCATCATGGCGTGATCCCGGATCAGACTCTGATCCGAGCCACGTCATCCCTCTTGAAACCTCTGCGGGGTGGTCTAGAGTCGGTCCCACGGGGATAGCCAGACTCCCCGTGAGACTTCGGTCCAAGCTCTGCGCGACAACCCGTCGTGGAGCTTTCAAATGGACACCGAACCGCACACCCCCCGTCGTTCCAGAATTGCCATCTTGTCGCGAGGCGATGCCGCGTCGCGCCGGGAGGCGACACCGCAGAACAGCCGCTTCGTTCGCGTCTTCGAAGCGCTCGCCGCCGCCGGCATCGACGCTGTTCCCGCCATCTACGACGAAACTTTCGCCGATGCCGTCCGCGACCAGCTGCTGGCCATGGACGGCGTTCTCGTCTGGGTCGATCCGATCCATCAGGGAGAGACGCGCGCGGCGCTCGATCCGCTGCTGCGCGAGGTCGCGGCAAAGCGACCGTGGGTCAGTGCGCATCCGGACGTCATCCTCAAGATGGGCATCAAGGAAGTGCTCTATCGTACCCGTCATCTGGGCTGGGGCGCCGACACCCATCGATACGCCACCGCCGCGGCGCTCCGCGCCGAATTCCCGACGCGCCTGCGCGCATCCGGTCCGCGCGTGCTCAAGCAGAACCGCGGCAACGGCGGCCAGGGCGTCTGGAAGGTCGAGGCCTTGCCCGACGCCATGGTGCGCGTGCTGCACGCGTTGCGCGGCAGCCAGCCCGAGCAGGTACCGCTGGATGATTTCATGGCACGTTGCGAGCCGTATTTCGGTTGGGGCGGCTGCATCATCGATCAGCCATTCCAGCCGCGCCTGCCTGAGGGCATGATCCGCTGCTATGTCACCGGATCGAAGGTCGCGGGCTTTGGGCACCAGCTGATCAAGGCGTTGATCCCGCCGCCTCCGGAGGGCCCGGATTCACCGCAAGCCCAGCCCGGACCGCGCATCATGCACGGCCCCGATGCGCCGCAATTCCAGCCGCTGCGACGCCGGATGGAAGACGAATGGATCCCGCAGATGACGCAGATGCTGGCGATCGATGACGCGTCGCTGCCGGTGATCTGGGACGCGGATTTCCTCTACGGTCCACGCGACGCCGATGGTGCCGACACCTACGTGCTCTGCGAGATCAATGCGAGCTCGTGCTTTGCGATCCCCGACGAGGCGCCGGCCGCGATCGCGCGGACGGTCCGGGATCGCATTGCCGGGAATGTGGAGAGCGATACCGGCGGATAGAGCAGGGCTCGGACGATTCATGTCGCGAGAGCGCGAAGCTGCGTCCCCACTAATGCTGTCATCGCCCGGCTTGACCGGGCGATCCAGTACGCCGCGGCCTCTCGGTTCAAGCGCGAACGCCTCTGGAATACTGGTTCACCCGCTCTCGCGAGGGCTTTGCGAAAGTCGATCGCATCGGCGGGAGCTTGGGGGTATTGGTGTGGGTCGGTTGGGTGGCTCGGGTTGGTGAGCCATGATGGCTGGTTTGGTTAGACGACGTGGAGTGGCGTCCTCGCCCATCGCTGGAGATTGATCGCGATCGCTGCGAGTTGGAAGGCTGCCGCATTGCGCGTCAGGCCCCGATAGCGGGCGCGCGCGAGGCCATAGACGCGCTTGAGCAATGCAAACAACGGCTCGATCGGGGCGCGTCGATGCGAGATAACCGCGTTACGGCGCACCGCCCAAG
>NZ_MKFI01000015.1 GCF_001982635.1 Bradyrhizobium mercantei
TTCAAGGCCCGGATCGGACAGCCCATACCATTGCTGCAGCAACAGCGCCTTAAACAGCGCCAGCGACGGGTAAGCTGGCGCTCCCATCGCCCCGCTGCGCAAGCCGCTCAGCAGCACTTCGATCGCGCCCCAGTCGACCAGTTCCGACACCCGCTGCAATGGCGCATTGGCTCGAGCCGCGTCACTCACCAGCCCGTCCGTAAAGCTCAGCTGACCAATCTGGCGCTCCGCCATCCATCCCTCCGGCGAATCCTTCACCTAAGAGAATCATCCCCACTGACTTCTGCAAAGCCCTCGCTTAAAGCGGGGCATCCAGTGGAGTGCGACGAAGTTGCGCGCTTGATCCTCCCACAACGATTTCCGCGCAGCGGCGCAATTGCGCGCCATGCTCGCATCTCCAGCGCTAGCGGCGAAAGCCGATGGGGCGAGGGCGTCAGCCTTGCCTGCCCCCGCCGCGATCATCCCGCCCAAGAAATCCCCAGCCAAAGTTCCCCATTTTCGCTTTGCTTTCGTTTTTGGTTGTGATTTACTCCAATCCGAAAGTAAAACCGTCAAAGCGAAGGCGGTTGCCGGGGGAAGCGTTCTTTGGACCAGATTTACGACCTCGCCATCATTGGAGGCGGCGTTAATGGCTGCGGCATCGCGCGCGATGCGGCGGGCCGGGGTAATTCTGTTTTCCTCTGTGAGATGAATGACTTGGCCAGCGGGACGTCGTCCTGGTCGACCAAGCTCGTGCATGGCGGCCTGCGCTATCTCGAATATTACGAGTTTCGTTTGGTGCGCGAGGCGCTGATCGAGCGCGAGATCCTTTGGCAAATCGCACCTCACATCATTCGCCCGCTGCGTTTCGTTTTGCCGCATCACGCCGGCCTGCGCCCGGCCTGGCTGCTGCGGCTCGGCCTCTTCCTCTATGACCACATCGGCGGCCGGCATTTGCTGCCGGCGACGCGCTCGGTCGATCTGACCCGCGACGTGGTCGGCAAGCCGTTGATCCCGGGCCGCTACACCAAGGGCTTCGAATATTCCGACTGCTTCGTCGACGACGCGCGGCTGGTGGCGCTGACCGCGCGCGATGCCGCCGATCGCGGCGCCGAGATCCGCACCCGCACCCGCGCGGTCGAGATCAGGCAGGTCGACGGCGTCTGGCACGTCACGGTCGAAGACACCACGAGCGGTTCGCGCGAGACGATCCAGTCGCGCGTGCTGGTCAATGCCGGCGGCCCCTGGGTCGAGCAGGTGCTGGCGTCGGGCGCCGGCGTCAACGCGCGGGCCAAGGTGCGGCTGGTGCAGGGCTCGCACATCGTGGTGCCCAAGCTCTACGACCACGACCGCGCCTATATCTTCCAGAACGCCGACGGCCGCATCATCTTCGTCATTCCCTATCAGGACGATTTCTCGCTGATCGGCACCACCGATCGCGACTATGACGGCGATCCGGCCAAGGTGAAGGCGACGCAGGAGGAGATCGAATATCTCTGCGCCTCCGCCAGCGCGTATCTCGCCAAGCCCGTGAAGCCCGAGGACGTGGTGTGGAATTACTCCGGCGTGCGACCGCTTTATGACGACGGCGCGAGCGAGGCCAAGGCCGCGACCCGTGACTACGTGTTCGAGCTCGATACGCCCGGCGGTGCGCCGCTGCTGTCGATCTATGGCGGCAAGATCACGACCTATCGCCGGCTCTCCGAAGAGGCCCTGGAGCGGCTGTCGCCCTACCTCCGCGGCACGAAGGCGCAGGAGGGCTGGACCGGCAAGGCACCGCTGCCCGGCGGCGATATGGATGTATCCGCGGTCGCGGCGCTGAGTGCCGAACTGGTTCGTAACCATCCGTTCCTCGCGCCATCACATGCCAACCGTCTCGCGCATGCCTACGGCACGCGCGCCAGCAAGATCTTGGGCAATGCAGCATCGGCTGAAGATCTCGGCCGCACCTTCGGCGCCACCTTGACGGAGAGTGAAGTCCGGTACCTGATGGCGAACGAATGGGCTCGGACTGCGGAAGATGTCGTCTGGCGACGATCCAAGCTGGGCTTGCGGATGACGGCGGGTGAAATCGCCGCGCTCGACGAGTGGATGGCCGCCAACCGCGTGTCCGGTGAACGTCCCCTCCGCGAAGCGGGAGGACGGGTATGAGCGTTACACTGCAGAATGTCACGCGAACCGTGGATGGCATTCCGACCATCCGCGACGTTTCGCTGACGCTGGAGCGTGGCACGCTCAGCGTGCTGCTCGGGCCGACGCTGTCGGGCAAGACCTCGATCATGCGATTGCTCGCCGGCCTCGACAAGCCGACCACCGGCCGCGTGCTGGTCGACGGCAAGGACGTCACCGGCGCCGATGTGCGGCAGCGCTCGGTCGCGATGGTCTATCAGCAGTTCATCAACTATCCCTCGCTCACGGTGTACGAGAACATCGCCTCGCCGCTGCGGGTGCAGGGCAAGCCGAAGGCCGAGATTGAGAAGCGCGTCACGGAGGCGGCCGGCCTGCTGCGGCTCGAGCCCTATCTGAAGCGCACCCCGCTGCAACTCTCCGGCGGCCAGCAGCAGCGCACCGCGATCGCGCGCGCGCTGGTCAAGGGCGCCGACCTCGTGCTGCTCGACGAGCCGCTCGCCAATCTCGACTACAAGCTCCGCGAGGAGCTGCGCGCCGAGCTGCCGCGGATCTTCGAGGCGTCGGGCGCGATCTTCGTCTATGCCACCACCGAGCCGTCGGAGGCGCTGCTGCTCGGCGGCGACACGGTGTGCATGTGGGAAGGCCAGGCGCTGCAAACCGGCGCGACGCCGAAGGTGTACCGTCATCCCGATACGCTGCGCGTCGCGCAGGTGTTCTCCGATCCGCCGCTCAACATCATCGGCATCGAGAAGAAGGGCGCCCAGGTGATCTATGCCGGCGGCGAGCAGGCGCCGGCGGCCGGGCTCTATGCCACTCTGCCTGACGGTGTCTACCGGATCGGCTTCCGCGCCCACCAGCTCGAGGTCGGCAGCGCCGCGGCAGGCCACCACAAATTCTCCGCGACCGTGACGGTGACCGAGATCACCGGCTCGGAGAGCTTCGTCCACGTCCATGTCCACGACTCCAACTGGGTCGCGGTGTTGCACGGCGTGCATGAATATGAGCCCGGGCAGGTGCTCGACGCCGCGCTCGATCCCGCCAACATCTTCGTGTTCGACGCGGCCGACCGCCTCGTCGCTTCACCCGCAACAAAGTTTCTCGAAGTGAGGGAGATGCTTCATGGCCCGCATTGACCTCGTCGATCTCGCGCAGTCCTACAACGGCAACGACGCGCCGCTGGAATCCTTTGCGCTGAAGCCGGTCACCATGACCTGGCGGCAGGGCGGCGCCTATGCGCTGCTCGGGCCGTCCGGCTGCGGCAAGACCACGCTGCTCAATCTGATTTCCGGCATCGTGACGCCGTCGCGCGGACAGATCCTGTTCGACGGCCGTGACATCACGCCGCTGTCGACGCAGAAGCGCAACATCGCGCAGGTGTTCCAGTTCCCCGTGATCTACGACACCATGACGGTGGGTGAGAACCTGGCGTTCCCGCTCAAGAACCGCGGCGTCGCCAGGGCCGAGGTCGATGCCCGGGTCAAGCAGATCGCCGATCTGCTCGACCTGACGCCATATCTGAACCGCAAGGCGACGCGGCTCACCGCCGATGCCAAGCAGAAGATCTCGCTCGGCCGCGGCCTGGTGCGCTCCGACGTCGCCGCCGTGCTGTTCGACGAGCCGCTGACGGTGATCGATCCCGAGCTGAAATGGCAGCTGCGCTCCAAGCTCAAGGCGCTGCATCGCGAGCTTGACCTCACGATGATCTACGTCACCCACGACCAGACCGAGGCGCTGACCTTCGCCGACACCGTCGTCGTGATGCATGACGGCCGCGTGGTGCAGAGCGGCACGCCGGCCGAATTGTTCGACAAGCCGGCGCACACCTTCGTCGGCTATTTCATCGGCTCGCCCGGCATGAACATCGTGCCCGCCGAGGTCTCGGGCCACGAGGCCCGGATCGACGGCCATGTCATCGGCCTGCGCCGCAATTACGGCGTCCTGCCGGCGGGCAAGAAGATCGAGATCGGCGTGCGGCCGGAATTCGTTGATGTTGCGCCGCCCGCGTCAGGGCTGCTGTCGGCCACTATCGAGCGGATCGACGATCTCGGCCGTATCCAGTTCGCCCGCGTCCGCGTCGGCAATACCAAGCTCGCGGCGCGCGTGCCGCCGGGCTTCTCGGTCTCCGGCGACACCGCCGGTCTCGTTTTCAATCCTGCCTATGTCCACGTCTATGCCGACAGCCATTTGGTGGAAGGGGTCGCCTGATGGACAAGACGATCAACCAAAAAGCCTGGTTCCTGGTGCTGCCGGTGTTCCTGGTGGTCGCGTTCTCGGCGGTGCTGCCGCTGATGACCGTCGTGAACTATTCGATGCAGGACACCTTCGGCAACAACCAGTTCTTCTGGAACGGCGTCGGCTGGTTCAAGGAGCTGCTCGATCCCTCGACCGATCTCGGCGGCCGCTTCCTGGCCTCGCTCGGCCGCAACCTGTTCTTCTCCGCCGTGATCCTCGCGATCGAGGTGCCGCTCGGCATCATCGTCGCACTGTCGATGCCGCGCGAGGGCTGGAGCGTCGCGGCCTGCCTCGTCATCCTCGCACTGCCGCTTTTGATTCCGTGGAACGTGGTCGGCACCATCTGGCAGATCTTCGGCCGTCCCGATATCGGCCTGCTCGGCTATGTGCTGAATCACCTCGGCTTCAACTACAACTACGTCTCCAATGAGGTCGACGCCTGGGTCACGGTCATCGTGATGGACGTCTGGCACTGGACCAGCCTCGTCGCGCTGCTCTGCTACGCCGGCCTGAAGTCGATCCCCGACGCCTATTACCAGGCGGCGCAGATCGACGGCGCCTCGCGCTGGGCGGTGTTCAAGGCGATCCAGCTGCCGAAGATGAACCGCGTGCTCCTGATCGCGGTGCTGCTGCGCTTCATGGACTCGTTCATGATCTACACCGAGCCGTTCGTGGTCACCGGCGGCGGTCCCGGCAACTCGACGACCTTCGTCTCGATCGAGCTCGTCAAGATCGCGCTCGGCCAGTTCGACCTCGGCAAGGCCGCAGCGCTGTCGCTGGTCTACAACCTGATCATCCTGATCGTGTGCTGGGTGTTCTACACCGTGATGACCAATGCGGGCACCGAACGTAAGGCCGTGGCGCAGGGCGAGCCGGCGGCCGAGCCCAAACCAGCGGCCGCACCCAGGCCCGCAGGCGTGCTCAAACCGAAGGAAGGAGTGGCCTGATGCACTCGATCCCCGGTCGTCGCCTGATCATGGCGCTGTTTTTGATCTTCCTGCTGTTGCCGATCTACTGGCTCGTCAACATGAGCTTCAAGACCAACGCCGAGATCGTCTCGACGATGACGCTGTGGCCGCATACGCCGACGCTGCAGCACTACCGGCGCATCTTCACCGACGAGAGCTGGTATTCCGGCTACATCAACTCGCTGGAATATGTCGTCATCAACACCGTGATCTCGATCGCGGTGGCGTTGCCGGCGGCCTACGCGTTCTCGCGCTACCGCTTCCTCGGCGACAAGCACCTGTTCTTCTGGCTGTTGTCCAACCGCATGGCGCCGGCGGCGGTCTACGCGCTGCCGTTCTTCAACCTCTATTCGGCGATCGGCCTGTTCGATACGCCGTGGGCGGTCGCGCTCGCGCACTGCATCTTCAATGTGCCGCTGGCGGTGTGGATCCTCGAAGGCTTCGTCTCCGGCGTGCCGCGCGAGATCGACGAGACCGCGTTCCTCGACGGCTATTCGTTCCCGCGTTTCTTCATCAAGATCCTGGTGCCGCTGATCGCGAGCGGCATCGGCGTCGCCGCGTTCTTCTGCTTCATGTTCTCCTGGGTCGAGCTGTTGCTGGCGCGGACGCTGACGTCGGTGCAGGCCAAACCGATCGCGGCGATCATGACGCGCACGGTCTCGGCTGCCGGCATGGACTGGGGCCTGCTGGCGGCGGCCGGCGTGCTCACCATCATCCCCGGTGCGCTCGTGATCTGGTTCGTCCGCAACTACATCGCGCGCGGCTTCGCGCTTGGCCGGGTCTAGGAGGCAATCATGGAATCCATCGCATGGATGGCATGGACCTGGCCCACCGCGATCTTCTTCGTGCTGCTTGCCTGCACGCTCGGGATGATGACCTGGCTCGCGATCGCCTATCCCGAGGCCGAGCGGGTCGGTGTGCTGCGGATTCCTACCACGCGCGGCGATCGTCTGTTCGTTTCGCTGGTGCTGGCGGCGGTGATCCATCTGCTGTGGATCGGCCTCGTCGGCACCGATCCGATTTTCACCCTGCCGATCGGTGAGGGCATTGATATTACGAGCCTGTGGCTCGCAACACTGATTTCGCTTGCCTCAGCTGCGGTGATCTTTCGCACCGTCTGAGAGGCGAAAAAGAGCAGATCCGGGGTCTACCCGGACCTGGGGTACTTAGTTTGTCGCTGCAACCGGAGGAATCAACATGCGACACTTGAGAAGCACCAAGGATAGTCTTCTGACCATGACCAGCGTCGTCGCGCTGGCTGTGGCTTCGGTGGCTATCGCCGCGCCCGCCCGGGCGGACGAAGCGGCCGCAAAGAAGTGGATTGACAGCGAATTCCAGCCGTCGACCCTCTCCAAGGACGACCAGATGAAGGAGATGCAGTGGTTCATCAAGGCCGCTGCCCCCTTCAAGGGCATGGAGATCAACGTCGTCTCCGAAACCCTGACCACCCACGAATATGAATCCCGCACGCTCGCCAAGGCGTTCGAGGAGATCACCGGCATCAAGGTCAAGCACGACATCATCCAGGAAGGTGACGTCGTCGAAAAGATCCAGACCCAGATGCAGTCCGGCAAGAACGTCTATGACGGCTGGATCAACGACTCCGACTTCATCGGCACCCACTTCCGTTACGGCCAGGCCGTCGACCTGACCGAGTGGATGAAGGGCGAGGCCAAGGACGTCACCGACCCGATGCTCGACGTCGACGACTTCATCGGCAAGTCGTTCACGACGGCACCGAACGGCCACCTCTACCAGCTGCCCGACCAGCAGTTCGCGAACCTCTATTGGTTCCGCTACGACTGGTTCACCAACCCGGACTACAAGGCCAAGTTCAAGGCCAAGTACGGCTACGATCTCGGCGTGCCCGTGAACTGGTCGGCCTATGAAGATATCGCCGACTTCTTCACCAACGACGTCAAGGAGATCAACGGCGTCAAGGTCTACGGCCATATGGACTATGGCAAAAAGGACCCCTCGCTCGGCTGGCGTTTCACCGACGCCTGGCTGTCGATGGCCGGCAACGGCGACAAGGGCCTTCCGAACGGCCTGCCGGTCGACGAATGGGGCATCCGCATGGAAGGCTGCCGTCCGGTCGGCTCGTCGGTCGAGCGCGGCGGCGACGTCAACGGTCCGGCGGCGGTCTATTCGATCGTCAAATACCTCGACTGGATGAAGAAGTATGCTCCGCCGCAGGCGCAGGGCATGACCTTCTCCGAGTCGGGCCCAGTGCCCTCGCAGGGCAACATCGCCCAGCAGATCTTCTGGTACACCGCCTTCACCGCCGACATGGTGAAGCCGGGAATCGCCGTGATGAACGCGGACGGTACGCCGAAATGGCGTATGGCTCCGTCGCCGCACGGTTCGTACTGGAAGGACGGCATGAAGCTCGGCTACCAGGACGTGGGTTCGGCCACGCTGCTGAAGTCGACCCCCGTCGATCGCCGCAAGGCGGCCTGGCTCTATCTGCAGTTCATCGTCTCCAAGACGACGAGCCTGAAGAAGAGCCATGTCGGTCTCACCTTCATCCGTGAATCCGACATCTGGGACAAGTCGTTCACCGAGCGTGCGCCGAAGCTCGGCGGCCTGATCGAGTTCTACCGCTCGCCCGCGCGCGTGCAGTGGACCCCGACCGGCAACAACGTGCCCGACTATCCGAAGCTCGCTCAGCTGTGGTGGCAGAACATCGGCGATGCGTCGTCCGGTGCGAAGACGCCGCAAGCTGCGATGGACGCGCTCGCCGCGGCCCAGGATTCGGTGATGGAGCGTCTTGAGAAGTCCGGTGTGCAGGGTGCCTGCGGACCGAAGCTGAACAAGAAGGAAACCGCCGAGTACTGGTACAAGAAGGCCGAAAAGGACGGCACCATCGCTCCGCAGCGCAAGCTCGCGAACGAGAAGCCGAAGGGCGAAACGATCGACTACGACACGCTGATCAAGTCGTGGCCGGCGAGCCCGCCCAAGCGCGCCGAAGCGAAGTAAGGCGTACCAGCCCACGCCATCCGAAAACTGCGAAAGGCCGGGAGCAATCCCGGCCTTTCTTGCTTGATCGACGCCTCCATCCGGAAGTGTGGAGCCTGGTTCCGGATTGTGCTCAAATGACGCGATGAGATCGTCGCGCGCCTCCTCGTCGTCGCATCATGATCCCGGAGTTTCGCCATGCGCATGATTTTTCGCTGCGATCCGCAGCTTGCCGATCATCTGCCGCGGCCGTATCCGGCGCGCAGCGCTTTGCCCGATTGGCTGCGTGCGATGCCGGCGAAGGCGCATTCCGGCATTCACGGCCGCGAGATCCGCACCGTCAAGCAATGCCCGCCCTTCGTCGACGCGATGGCCTATGGCGTGATGATTCCGCTGCCCTGCGATGTCAGGGTCGAGCGCGGTGCGTTCGCCTGGGACTGGGACATTCCGCAGCCGGCGACTGAGGGCCATCCGCGCGCGCCGCTCAGCTTCCATCCCGTCGCGCAATTTGACGGCGCGCCGTTCGCCGACGGGCAGGCCGCACTGAAATTCAACAGCTTCTGGACCATCGAGCTCGAACCCGGCTGGTCGCTGTTCGCGACGCATCCGGTCAATCGCGACGACCTGCCGTTCCGCTTGATCTCCGGGCTGGTCGACGCCGACCGCTTTCACGATGGCGGAATCAATTTCCCGGCGGTCTGGACCCGGCCTGATTTTGCCGGTGTGCTGCCGAAGGGGACGCCGATCGCGCAATGCTTCGCCGTGCCGCGCGAGGCCCCCGAACTTAAGTTCGAGGCCTTCGACGACGCGCATCGCGAAGCCTATTCGAAGGTCGTCGGCGAGGTGCTCGCCGCGCCCAATGTCTACCGCAAGCATTTCCGCGCCAAGCGCGGCCGGCTAACCCACTAACATGCGAGATCTAGGTGCACGGTCTTTAAGGGAGCCGAGAGCTGATGTTGGAGTTAGCATTTCTCTCCTGGGTTGCGCTTGGATCGCTGATTTTTACACTCACCTTCTTGAGGATGATTTGGGGTGCGCTCCAGGTTGGTGAGCAATGGTCATCACTGGTTGGGGGGACCTTTATCCTGGCAGAATACAATCGCAAATATCGCGTTAGCTTGTTTGCCGGCTTCGGCTTCGCATTCATCGGCGCGCTCATATACAACATATTGTTCAGCATGGGATTTGGGCAGTGATGGGCTTCCTTGCGCTCGGATAGCCTTTCTTGGACGGCAAATACCGGGTGGGCCGCCCAGCAATTCCGCAGAATCCATCATCGCAATTGGGGCTAGTCTTGGGACGGGAGAGAGTTGGGCTCTAGGGCCAGACGCAACGCGCGCTCGTCGATCCAGAGTCGGCCATGTGAGGCCGAGGTCAACGCCATTGCGATCGAGCCGAACATGTCGGGACGCAGACGATAGGCGCTTGCATAGGCGAGCATCGCGGAATCGGGGTCGCCGGCCTCCTGAAGCACGATCCCAAGATTCAGCGCGGCCTCAGCGAAGTCCGGCTTGATCTCGAGTGCCTTGCGATAGGCGCTTGCGGCGCCGTCATGGTCGCGCAAATCCTGCTTTGCGACGCCGAGATCGAACCACACCGAGGCGGGCGCCGCGCTCGCGGCGGCACGCTCGAGCAGGCTCACCGCGCCGGCGAGATCGCCATTCTCCCAGGCCAGCCGGCCGAGCCGCGCACGGGCTTCCTGATGCTCCGGGATGGCCTCGAGGATCGCCTCCCAGGCCTCGCGCGCCTGCGCCTTGCGGCCGGCCAATTCCAGCGTGCGGGCCTTCTCGACGAAGGCCTCGCGTTGCGGCTTCAGTGCGATGGCGCGGTCGAGATGCGTCAGGGCCGCGTCGAATTCGCCGCCGGAGCGGGCGAGACGGCCGGCGAGCAGACGCGCCGCCGCATTGTCCGGGCGCCGCGCCAGGCTCGCCTCGACATGCTTGCGCGCCGGCGCGATCTCGCCCTTGGCAAACAGCACGGCGGCCAGCAGATGGCTCAGCATCGGCTCGCCGGGTTGGTGCGCGAGGCCGCGCTCGCAGAGCTCGACGGCTTCGCCATGTCGTCCGGCATTGAACGCGGTGGTGGCGCGTCGAACGATATCCTCGGTGGTGTCCTTGCTCATTCCGTGCGCGACCGACTTCCGGCTTGTTCGTCACGCGCCATGCTATGCGGCTCTGGAAGTCATGACCAGCGCTTACCGGGACGCGGAGTGGTCAACTGCTGGCCGCGAAGAGCGGTGAGGGGTCGACGCATGAAAATGGCCCAGAGCGCGGATGCACTCTGGGCCATTTGATCGAGGGGACGTTGCGTTACTCCGCAGCTTCGGTCGCCTTCAGGGTCGGGTAGTCGGTGTAGCCCTTGGCGCCGCCGCCGTAGAAGGTCGCCTTGTCCCACTCGTTGAGCGGGGCGCCGGCCTTGAGCCGCTCGACCAGATCGGGGTTGGAGATGAACGGCTTGCCGAACGCGATCAGGTCGGCGGCTCCTGCCTCCAACACCTTCTCGGCCAGCGCGAAGTCGTAGCCGTTGTTGGCGATATAGGCCTGCTTGAAGCGCTTGCGCAGCGAGGCGTAGTCGAACGGCGCATTGTCGCGCGGGCCGCCGGTGGCACCTTCGATGACGTGGATATAGGTCAGCTTCAGCGCGTTGAGCTGGTCGACGATGTAGTCGAACAGCGGCTGCGGGTTGGAGTCGGAGATGTCGTTGGCCGGCGTCACCGGCGAGATGCGGATGCCGGTGCGATCGGCGCCGGCTTCGGTGGCGACCGCCTTGGAGACTTCCAGCATCAGCCTGGCGCGGTTCTCGATTCCGCCGCCATAGGCGTCGGTGCGCTTGTTGGTGCTGTCGCGGGCGAACTGGTCGAGCAGATAGCCGTTGGCGCCGTGGATCTCGACGCCGTCGAAGCCGGCCGCCAGCGCGTTCGCCGTGCCTCGCTTGAAGTCCTCGATGATGCCGGGGATCTCCGAGAGTTCGAGCGCGCGCGGCTCGGAGACATCGGCGAAGGTGCCGTTCACGAACGTCTTGGTCTTGGCGCGGCCCGTGCTCGGCGCCACCGGCGCGCCGCCGTTCGGCTGCAGCGAGGTGTGCGAGATGCGGCCGACATGCCAGATCTGGATGAAGATGCGGCCGCCGCGCTCATGCACGCGGTCGGTGACCTTACGCCAGGCCGCGACCTGTTCCTTCGAATAGATGCCGGGCGTGTCCTGATAACCCTGGCCCTGCTGCGAGACCTGGCTTGCTTCGGTGATCAGGAGGCCGGCGGAGGCGCGCTGGCCGTAATAGTCCACCGCGAGCGGGCTTGGCACCATGCCGGGCGGCACCGCGCGGTTGCGCGTCAGCGGCGCCATCACCAGGCGGTTCGGCAGCGTCAGCGCGCCAAGCTTGTAGGGCTCGAGGAGTTTGGTCGGTTGGCTCATGTGAAATGTTCCAGAGGGTGACTGATGAGACGAGAGTTGTGCATTGCCGCGACGAGCGCAATGGCCCGTCCATGCCCAGATTGCAGGCTAGCCGCGCACGATTCCGCCCATGTGGCCGGCATCGAGGAACAAAGTGTGCGCGTTCACGTAGGAGGATTCATTCGAGATCAGGAACAGCGCAGCATAGGCGACCTCCCAGCCGGTGCCCTGGCGGCCGAAAGGCACTGTCACGGCGCGGTCCGATCGCCTGCGGCTGGCGTCGCGGCCCATCGGCGTATCCATGAAGCCGGGTGCGATCACATTGCAGCGAATGCCCTTGTCCTCGCCGGCCCGCGCGATCGCCCGCCCGAGCGCGATCTGCGCCGCCTTGGAGGATTCATAGGCCGGGTTGCGGCCGCCGGCGCGCTGGCTCGCCATCGAGGAGATCAGAATGATCGCACCGCCCGGCGCCATCACCTCCAGCGCCTTCTGCGCGAACAGCATGTGGCTGCGGACGTTGACGGCATAGTCGCGGTCCCAGGCCTCTGCCGTCATCTTGGGCAGCGACAGGCCGGAGGAGATGCCGACATTCAGCGCCAGCCCGTCGAGCCCGCCGAGTCTTTGCGCGCAGCGTTCGACCGCGGGCGCGATCGCCGCGACGTCGGAGACATCGACCACATCGGTGAAGGCCTTGCCGCCTTCTCTTGTGATCTGCGCGACGGTGTCATCGGCGGCGTCCTTGTTGACGTCGAGGCACGCGACCGCGGCGCCCTCACGGGCGAACAGCACGCTCATCGCGCGCCCATTGCCGATCGGCGGTTGCTCGTCGACGGTTGTGCGCTGTCCCGCGCCGACCACGATGATGCACCGGCCGGCGAGGCGGCCGTGGTTCTTCGCCAGTCCCAGCGCTTCGGCATGCAGCGATGCGGAAGGATCGATGGCTTTCGGGGCGTGGGTTGTGGTCGACATGGCGTGCTCCCTGACGTCTTGTTGTTGTCAGGGAGCAGTAGCACGGCTGCGCGTGCGAGGCTAAAATCCCGCGGCGGGGAATATCGCGTCAGCTGACGCCGAGGAAATCGCGCTTGCCGACCTCGACGCCGTTGTGGCGCAGGATGCCGTGCGCGGTCACGGCGTGGAAATAGAAGTTCGGGAACGAGAAGGCGCTGAGGAATTGCTGACCCTTCAGGGTCATGGTGCGGTCGCCGCCGATCGGGAAGGTGACGTCCTTGGCGTCTGCGCCGTCGAATTGCGCGGGCTTGAACGACTTCACATAGTCGATGGTCTTGGCCAGCCGCTGCTTCAGTTCGCCGAAACTCTTCTCGGTGTCGGGCGTCGACGGCACCTCGCTATGGGTCAGCCGAGCGCAGCCTCTCGCGGCGTGGTCGCAGACCAGCTGAATCTGCTTGGTCAGCGGCAGCATGTCCGGATAGAGCCGCGATCCCAAGAGCACCTCGGGCGCAATCTTCTTCGCCTCGCAATGCGCCTCGGCCTTGGTCAGCTCACCGCTGAGGCTGTTGAGGATCTGCAGATAAGCGGGGACGACGGCGTCATGAAAGGACATGTGATGCTCCCTGGGCTGATGAAGTCCGGATGTTACCGAACGGCGATGCTGCAAATGGGACCGCGGTTGGAAGAATACAACTGCGGGGAGCTGTAACATTTGGTCAAATATTCTTTGTTTTCCCGTCATCCTGAGGAGCGCGAAGCGCGTCTCGAAGGATGTAAGGCCCCAGTGTGGCCGATTCATCCTTCGAGGCTCGCTGCGCTCGCACCTCCAGCGACAATGGCTACGCCATTGCGCGGGGATGACGGGCTGAGAGCCAGACTAGCCATTCCGGACGAGATGCCGACGTCTTACCGCGTCCCCGGCATCGCGGCGTCCGCGGCCGGCTGCGCACGGCCGCCGCGCATCCGAGCCAGCAGCTCCGCGGTCGGCCAGGAATCCGCCGGCAGTCCGTATTTCATCTGCATCGCCTTGACCGCGCTGCGGCTCGCCTGGCCGAGCACGCCGTCGATCTTGCCGACATCGTAGCCGGCGCGCGCAAGCAGCCCTTGCAGTTCCTTGATCTCGTTGAACGGCAGCTGCGCGACCGGCGCGTGTGGCCGCTGCATCGGCGGTGCGCCCGCGATGCGGCCGGCGAGATAGCCCGCGGTGGTGGAATAGATCAGCGAGTTGTTCCACTCGGTGTACGCAGCGAAATTCGGATAGGCGAGGAACGCCGGGCCCATCCGGCCCATCGGCAGCAGCAGCGAGGCCGGCAGCTCGTCATTCGGCAGAGCCTTGCCGTCGGTCAGGGTGACGCCGAGCGATACCCATTTCGAGCGCGGCAGCTTGATCGTGAGGTCGGCCTGGTCCCAAGGGAAACTCGCGAAATTCGCGGCCTGCGGCACGCGCACTTCCTGCAGCCACGGCTCGCCGCGCCGCCACTTCAATCCGTTGGCGATGTAGTTCGCGGTCGAGCCGATCACGTCGGGGCCGCTCTGCAAGAGATTGCGATGGCCGTCGCCGTCATAGTCGACGGCGTAGTTGAAGTAGTGCGTCGGCAAAAATTGCGTCTGGCCGAGCTCGCCGGCCCATGAGCCGATCATCTCGTCGGGAGTCAGGTCGCCGCGCTCGATGATCTTCAGCGCGGCGATGGTCTCGCCCTGGAACATCTCCGAGCGGCGGCAGTCATAGGCCAGCGACACCAGCGATTTCAGCGTCGGCAGATTGCCCATCTGGACGCCGAAATCGCTCTCCAGTCCCCAGAACGCGGCAATCACCGCCGGCGGCACGCCATATTCCTTCTCGGCGCGCGCGAAGGCGGCCGCATAGGTCCGGATGTATTGCTGGCCCTGCTGCATCCGATAATTCGCGGCCATGCGGCCGGCAAACTGGGTGAAGATTTGCCCGAACACGCGCTGGCCGCGGTCGCGGTTGACGATGCCCTGGTCGTAGACGAGATACGGCGCGGCCTCCGCGATCGTGCGCTGCGAGACGCCGGCGGCCACTGCCTTCTGCTTCAATTCAGTGAGGAAGCGATCGAAGTTCTGCCCGTTGTGGCAGGGCGCGGCCCTTGGCGAGGCGACGGCGGCCGGGCGCGGCCTCACCGGGGCCGGCCCAGTGGGATTGGGCAGCAACTGCTGTGCCTGACCAAGCGAGGAGAGCGCCAGCGCGCCTGCGATCGCTGCGATCATGATCGGGGCGCGGAGGGGAGAAGCTGGCATCGATGTCACCGGCTGGGAGAAGGGGATTTGAGGCCCGTCCTGCATACACCAGGGCGATACCGGGCAACAACGGGGGTGCCGCTGTTAGACCAATTGGGCTTCGGCAGGTTGCAGCGCCGCCGCTATGATCGGCCTAATGATTCGCGGGCAGGGGTGTCGGCGGATCAATCACGCCCGGAGGGACCCATGTGGAGTTTTCTCGAGCGTCTTTTGGACTCGTCGACGTTTTCGCCACACGGCATCTGCCTGTTGTGGGAGCCCGAGCTGATCTGGCTCCACGTGATTTCAGACGCGATCATTGCCGCTTCGTATTTCTCGATCCCGTTTGCGCTGGCGATTCTCGTCTCCAAACGGCGCGACTTCCAGTTCGGCTGGATGGCCTGGCCGTTCGCGACCTTCATCCTCGCCTGCGGCCTCACGCATGTGTTCTCGATCTACACGCTGTGGGTGCCGATCTACGGCCTCGAAGGCCTGCTCAAGGCGCTGACCGCAATCGCCTCGATCTTCACCGCGGTGCTGCTGTGGCCGTTGATCCCACGGATCCTGGCGATCCCGACCGAGGCGCAGCTGCGCGAGGCGCATGTCGCGCTCGCAGAGGAGGGACGGCAGCGCCAGCGCTCGGAATTCCTGCTCGAGCGTTTCCGCGAGGCCGAGGCCAATGAGAGCAAGATCCGCCAGGCCCAGAAGATGGAAGCGGTCGGCCAGCTCACCGGCGGCATCGCGCACGACTTCAACAACATCCTCACCGTCATCACCGGCACCATCGACATCCTGGCCGAGGCGGTCACCCACAACCGCCAACTCACCGAGATCACCGCCCTGATCCGCGACGCCGCCGACCGCGGCGCCTCGCTGACGCGGCATCTGCTCGCGTTTGCGCGCAAGCAGCCGCTGCAACCGAGCGACGTCGACATCAATGCGCTGATGGTCGACACCATCGAGCTGCTGCGGCCGACCATCGGCGACCATGTCGATATCGACTTTCGCCCGATGCCGGACTTGCCGCGCGCGCTGGTCGATTCCAACCAGCTCGTCACCGCGATCATCAATCTCGCGCTCAACGCGCGCGACGCGATGCCGAAAGGCGGCCGGCTTGCGATCGAGACCCGCACCGCCGAGCTGAAGCCGTCGGACGCGCACGGCCAGGACGGGCTCGCCGCCGGCGACTATGTCGCGATCGTGCTGATCGACAACGGCCAGGGTATCGCGGAAGCCGATCTCGCCAAGGTGTTCGAGCCGTTCTTCACCACCAAGGACGTCGGCAAGGGCACCGGCCTGGGCTTGAGCATGGTCTACGGCTTCGTCAAGCAGTCCAACGGCCACATCGTGCTCGACAGCGAGGTCGGCCACGGCACCAGGGTGACGCTCTATCTGCCGCGTGCGGCGGTGATCTCGCCGGGTGCGATACCCGAGCGGCGGCAGCCGGAGGTCCGCGGCGCGCAGGAGATCGTGCTGGTCGTCGAGGACGACAGACTGGTGCGCTCCTACGTGCTGACCCAGATCGAGAGTCTCGGCTACGCGACGCTGTCGGCCAACAATGGCGCCGAAGCGCTCGCCGTGCTCGACCGCGGCACGCCGATCGATCTCCTGTTCACCGACGTCATCATGCCCGGCGCCATGAACGGGCGTGACCTTGCCACCGAGGCAGCAAGGCGCCGGCCCGGTCTGCGCGTGCTGTTCACGTCGGGCTACACCGATGATGCCATCGACCAGGACGGCAAGCTCGAGCAGGGCATCCTGTTCCTGGCCAAGCCCTACAGCCGCGCCCAGCTCGCCCGCATGCTGCGGGTTGCGCTGCGCAACGACGAGACGGCGATCGCGCAGCAGGAGCCGGCGGAGTAGGCGCGATGCCGTAGATGCCGTAGCCCGGATGAGCGAAAGCGATATCCGGGGGCGGTCTCCCCGCATGTCGCTTCGCTCATGCGGGCTACGTAACGACAGATGACCAATCGTTAATCCGCGCCGCGTCGCTGCGACGCACGCCTTCCCCTTGCGGCGCGATCGGCAAAATCCCTACCTCAGCGGCGTCAGTTGTGGCAGCATTCCGCCTGCCGCCAGGGAACCACGATGAACTATTTTCGTACCGCGCTCCTGCTTGCCGGCCTCACCGCGCTGTTCATGGGCGTCGGCTATCTGATCGGCGGCGGCACCGGCGCCGTGATCGCGCTGATCGTCGCGGCTGCGACAAATCTGTTCACCTACTGGAACTCCGATCGCATGGTGCTGTCGATGTACGGCGCCCATCAGGTCGACGCGCGTTCGGCGCCCGAACTCTACCAACTCGTCGCCGAGCTCGCGCAGCGCGCTGGCCTGCCGATGCCGCGCGTGTTCCTGATGGACGAGGCGCAGCCCAATGCGTTTGCGACCGGCCGCAATCCGGAGAACGCGGCGGTTGCCGTCACCACCGGCCTGATGCAGCAGCTGAGCCGCGAGGAGCTCGCCGGGGTGATCGCGCACGAGCTTGCGCATATCAAGCACCACGACACGCTGACCATGACGATCACGGCGACCATCGCCGGCGCGATCTCGATGCTGGCGCAGTTCGGCATGTTCTTCGGCGGCAACCGCAACAACAACGGCCCTGGTATCGTCGGCTCGATCGCGATGATGATCCTGGCGCCGCTCGGCGCCATGCTGGTGCAGATGGCGATCAGCCGCACCCGCGAATACGCCGCCGACAATTATGGTGCGCGTATCGTCGGCCAGCCGATGTGGCTGGCGTCCGCGCTCGCCAAGATCGAGAATTCGGCGCATCAAGTGCCGAACATGGAGGCCGAGCGCAATCCGGCCACCGCGCACATGTTCATCATCAATCCGCTGTCGAGCCACGGCGTCGACAATCTGTTCGCCACCCACCCCTCGACCGCGAACCGCATCGCCGCGCTACAGCAGCTCGCCGCCGAACTCGGCACCCAGACCGCGCCGCGCCCCGCAGGCGCGGCCTATCCGCCGCGCAGCCCGTGGGGCGGATCGTCCAGCCAGCGCGGGCCGTGGGGGTAGGGCAGGGGCAGAGCGCGCTTTTCGCGCGAGCGTACGGCATTTGGATTTTGGCAATCGATGCGATCGCCAGCAGGTTCGTCATGCCCGGGCTTGTCCCGGGCATCCACGTCTTCCTTTCCAGGCGAAGAAGGACGTGGATGGCCGGGACAAGCCCGGCCATGACGGTGCAGACCGGTTAGCAGGTCGCCGCTACGCGCTCGCGGCATCCAGCCGTGCAACCTGGTCCTTGCTCAGCTCGAGGTTCGCAGCCGCGACCAGCGTCGTGACCTGCTCGGGCTTGGTGGCGCTGGCAATCGGCGCGGTGATGGAGGGTTTTGCCATCAGCCAGGCGAGCGCGACCGCGGCCGGCTCGGCGCGGGTCTCGGCGGCGACCTCGTCGAGGCCGGCCAGAATGCGCATGCCGCGCGGGTTCATGTATTTGGGAATGCTGCGCGTGCCGCGCGGGCTCTTGGCGAAGTCGCTCTCCGAGCGATATTTGCCGGTCAGGAATCCCGCGGCGAGGGAGAAGAACGTGATCACGCCGACGTCGTTCTCCTCGCAGACGCGTTGCAGCGCGCCTTCGTAGCTCGACCGTTCCGCCAGGCTGTATTCGGGCTGCATGCTCTCATAGCGGGGAAGGTTGTTCGCCTTGGAAATATCGAGCGCAGCCTTCAGCCGCTCCGGCGAGAAGTTCGAGGCGCCGATCGCCCTGACCTTGCCCGCCTTGATCAGTTTGTCATAGGCCGCGAGCGTCTGTTCCTGTGGTGTGGTCTCGTCGTCCTTGTGCGACTGATAGAGGTCGATGTGATCGGTCTGCAACCGCCGCAGCGAGTCCTCGACGGCGCGCGCGATGTAGTCCGGCTTCAGCCCGACATTGCCGTTACCCATGTCCATGCCGACCTTGGTGGCGAGGATGACGCGGTTGCGGTTGCCGCGCGCCTTCATCCATTTGCCGATGATCGTCTCGGACTCGCCGCCGCTGTGCCCCGGCACCCAGCGCGAATAGACATCTGCCGTATCCAGGAATGTCAGCCCCTGATCGAGCACGGTGTCGAGCAGGCGAAACGAGGACGTCTCGTCCACCGTCCAGCCGAATACGTTGCAGCCGAAGCAGAGGGGAGGGACGGTGAGGCCGGAGCGGCCGAGCTGGCGATGCTTCATGTTTGTTCTTTCGCTTGTTCTTGACGAGAGCCGCCGGACACTGAGGCAGATCGATCTTGTTTGCAAGACGCTGCGCTGCAAGGGGAACGTGCCGTCATGCGTGCGTCAGGTCAGGCACGCTGCCCCTCAGTGTGGCGTCGATCAATGGACCGATTCATTCGCGCGCAGGAATGCGATTTCATTTGCCGTGCGCTTGATGTAGATTGCGCGGCGAGCTGCCACCGGTCACGCCGAATTCCGGAGAATGAGCGGCAGCGCACCTGGCCATCGGCAGGCCAATCCTTTTCATTTTTCAGTACGTAATGCTCTGCCGGGGCCGCGCGCCCGGGTGAATGTTTTTTCATTCCAGCCAAACGGAGCGATTGCCATGCATTTCTGCTTCTCTGGTGAATACACGCCACGTGCTCTCAATAACATCATGGAAAACCCGGCAACCAATCGATATGAGGCCGCGCGGAAGTTGATCGAGGCGGCCGGCGGCAAGTTGATTTCGATGTACAGCATGTCGGTCGATGGCCCTGGCGTGATGGTGATCTTCGACGTGCCGGATCCGAGCATCGCTCCTGCGATCAGCGGCGTCGTCGTGGCGGCGGGCACCATGCAGAATGTGAAGCTGGTCCGGCTGTTTACCCAGGATGAGATCAAGGTGGTGCGTCAGCACGCGAGCAAGCTCAAGGCTGCCTACTCGCCTCCCGGCAGCTGACGGCTACGAACGACCGAACGCGGCGCAGATCGATCTGACGACCGCTGTCACTCTCGCGCGGCGGCGCTTCGCAGCGTCCCGCGCGGAGGCGAGGGCCGTTGCGCGCCGCTGATCCGAGGCGCGTTCAACGGATGGGCATCAGCTCGGGCGGATGTCGCGCGCGCATGCTGGCTCGCAAGCCCCGGCCGGTTGTGTCGTCGCATGACGTCCGCCACCTCGCTCGCGGCGTGTCGCCGATCTGCGGCGACGTCTGGCGATGCGCCGGCGTCGAGGTCGCAGGCGTCTTAATCAGAGTCCGATGAGTCTTCTCTCGCGTCCGCCTTCGGCGGCCAGGCGCCGCGCCGGAGCAGCGCCTCGTGCAACAGCTTCTCGATCTGGCCCTGGCGCGAGCGGAATTCCGCGGCGGCCAGCCGGTCGAGGATGTCGAGCAGCGGGCTGCCGAGCCTCAGCAGGATCGGCTCCTTGTCCGGCCCCTTGGGGCGCCCGCGCTTAGGCATACAGCGTCCCGGTGTTGACGACCGGCGTCGCGTCCTTGTCGGAAACCAGCACGACCAGCAGGTTCGACACCATCGCCGCCTTGCGCTCGGGATCGAGATCGATGTCGGTCTGCTCCTTCAGCTTGTCGAGCGCTTCCTTGACGATGTCGACGGCGCCTGACACGACGAGCTTGCGCGCGGCGATGACAGCGCTCGCCTGCTGGCGGCGCAGCATCACCGGGGCGATCTCCGGCGCGTAGGCGAGATGGTTGATCCAGGCTTCGTCGATGGTCACGCCGGCCACCGCAAGGCGCTCCTTGAGCTCGACGATCAGCTCGTTGGTGACCTGGTCGCCACTCTCGCGCAGCGACAGCGTGCGTGCCGCCACCTGGTCGTGGCTGACCGCTTCGTCGGGACCGGCATGCGCGACCGCCTCGTCGAAATCATAGGGATGGCGGCCGGCGATGTGGCGCAGCGCCGATTCGGTCTGCGCGCCGACGAAGTCGGCATAGTCTTCGATCTGGAAGATCGCCTTGGCGCTGTTGTCGACGCGCCAGACCACGACGGCGCCGATCTCGATCGGGTTGCCGATCAAATCGTTCACCTTCAGCTTGCCGCATTCATGGTAGCGGACCCGCTGCGACACCTTCGCGATCTTGAACAGCGGTACCGTCGCGCGCAGTCCGGGCGCCGAATCCGTACCGGCATAGGCGCCGAACAATGTCAGCACCGCGCTCTCGTTCGGTTGCAGCGAATAGATCGACGAGCCGAACAGGATGGCGACGACAAGGCACAGCAGCGCGCCGAGCAGCGACCAAGTCGAGGCATGGAGATCGCCATAGGCATTCCGCGTGAATGCGCCGTAGGCGATGCAGACGGTGAGCACGAGAAAGATCAGCGCGATCAGCAGCGCGACATAGCCGCTGCCGACGAGAATGGCCGGGCGGTCGTCGACCCTGACCTTGATCGAGGAAAGGCCTGAAGCGGAATGGTCTTGCATGGTCATGGGACAAACCCCTGATGCATCCAGCATAATTGCTGATATTTTTTGATATCATAAAATAGGCGCGAGCGGAAGGGGCGGCGTCTGACGTCGCCGCGATCGACATATTTTCGAGCCGGAACAATCATGTAGGCCAGTCGCCGACGGAGCGGGATAGTCCGGGCAGGATCGGCATGAGGTCGCCCCCGGTTTTGCGACTCCGCTCAAGCTCAGGCGCGTGCTTTGCACAGCGTGCTTGATGGCCTTGGACCGCCGACAAGATGCCGCCTTGGAAAATCGGTTACGCCGCGCGAAATGAAGTAGAGAGTGCGGTGTATGTAGAGGCGTTGTCGGCAAAGCGGTTGCGCGGCGGCGTCGGGCGCGGGGTTGGGGTCTGAAGGTGCAGCACTCGGTTTCGATTTCAGGCCGCGCGGCATTGGCGGCGCGCACGAAATTGGCTGTTCGCATGATCCGGCTGGCCTTCGGTGTCCTGATCGGCTGCGCGCTCGATGGCTTCGTGCCGCGCGAGGCGGCCGCGCAGGTGCCATTCTCGCTGTTTCAACCGGCACGGCAGATCGAGGCGGCGAAGCCGCTGGCGCGTGACGTCACCGGCCCGCCGGCGATCAGCCAGCGGCTCGACGGCACCGCGTTCTTCGTCGACGATCTCGGCCACATGCTGACCGCGCGTCATGCCGTCGCCGACTGCGCCCGCATTGTCGTCAGCAAGGAAGGCCGCGCCGTCGCGGCGCGCATGGTGGCACAGGCCACGACCGACATCGCCTTGATCAAGGTGCCGCGCACGCTCGGCCTCGCAGCGGTATTCCCGCGCGCGACCGCGTCCGCCGCCAACGACATGGTGTTTGCCGAGGCGTATGATCGCCTGAAGCCGATGCTTGCCCATGGTGGATCGCTCGGCAATGCCTTCGTCGACACCAGCCTGCGCGATCCCGAGCACCTCGTGCTGCGCTCGAATGTCACCTTCGGCACCAGCGGTGCGCCGGTGCTGGATTCCCGTGGCCTCGTCGAAGGCGTGGTGAGCCGCAGGACCACGATCGATCGCGTGCTGGCGGTCGATGCCGCGCACGCCAAATCCTTTCTTGCCGCGCATGGCGTCCGCTTCCAGGAAGACGACCGGCCGCAGATGAGCGGCACCGCGTCCCGCGCGCATCGCGCGGCCAGCATCTCGGCGCGCGTCACATGCCTGCAACAATGAGCGACTAGTTGCAGCCGCGAACGTTCTCGCGTCGTCCTGTCAGCCTGCTGTCCGCGGTCAACCCTTGTCCAGAACCATGCTCATTCTGCGGGGCACGCTCGTGCTCTCGTTCGGCCTGCTGGTCCTCTCCACAGCGCCGGTCCACGCCCAAGACTTTCGCAATCCCGAACAGGCGCCGCCGGCCTGGGCGCAGTTCGCCAAGCTCGTGAAATACCGGTTCGAGGAATGGATCGCGGCCGACGAGACGGTTGCCAATCGGTTCCGTAACTGGGTCATCGAGCATTCCGGCAAGGAGAACGGGCCGCCGCCGACGCTCGTGGTGCGTGCCTGGCTCAATCCGGACGGCACCGTCGAGCGCGTCACGTTTCCCGCGTTCAACGACGCCGGCGCGACCGAGGATCTGCGCACCATCCTGAAGCGCGGCAATGTCGGCGAGGCGCCGCCGCCGGAAATGTTGCAGCCACTCAACCTGCGCTTCTCGCTCAATCTGCGCAAACCCTGAGGGGTCGCGCCGGTCGCGCGTCCGTCCTCTCGTCATTCCCCGGTGCACAATTGCGCATCTGAGGGCGTGCGAAGCACGAGCCCGGAATCCATGTCATCGCCCGGCTTGACCGGGCGATCCAGTACGCCGCGGCCTATCGGCTCAGGCACTGCTGCCTCTGGAATACTGGATCGCCCGGTCAAGCCGGGCGATGACACCGAGAGTTCGGCTGCGAGCGTTGGATTGCTTCGCTTTGCTCGCAATGACGGTTACGATGACAACCGGTAACAAGTGGAGACACAACTCCAATGGCCCAACAACAACCCGGACGTTCGCGGCGCGCCGTCATCGGCGCGGCCATCGCGGGACTTCCCGCAACGCTTTTGCTGCGAACCGCCGCAGCCTCGGACAAGATGACGAAGCCGCAGGCCGACTATCAGAACATGCCGAACGGCATCTACTCCTGCGGCATGTGCACGCTGTTCGTCGCGCCCGACGGCTGCAAGGTGGTCGATGGCACGATCAGCAAGGACGGCTGGTGCAAGGCGTTTGCGCCGGTGGATTGACTCTTGACCCTCCCCCTCCATGGGAGGGTGAAGCTACAACTCCCGCGCATTCGAGAATGCGAACGACGACACCCGTCGTGTGGTCTCGTCCAGGATCAGCGTGCGCGTGATCGGTGGCTCGGCGCGCTGGCTGCAATTCTCGCGCTCGCAAAGCCTACAGTTGACGCCGATCGGGGTGCCTTCGACCTTCTCCAGATCCATGCCGGTCGCATAGACGAGCTTGGCCGCATGGCGGATCTCGCAGCCGAGCCCGATCGCAAAGCGCGGTTGCGGCTGCGGATAGGGCGCCACCGGCCGGCGAACCGTCTGCGCGATCGAGAAGTAGCGGGTGCCGTCCGGCAGCTCGATCACCTGGCTGAGCAGACGGTCCGGCATGTCGAAGGTCGAATGCACGTTCCAGAGCGGGCAGGTGCCGCCGAACTTGGAGAACGGGAAGGTGCCGGAGGAAAACCGCTTCGACACGTTGCCGGCATTGTCGACCCGCAGCAGGAAGAACGGCACGCCGCGCGCGTTCGGCCGTTGCAGCGTGGTGAGGCGGTGGCAGACCTGCTCGAAGCCGGCATTGAAGCGCTGCGCCAGCACGTGGACGTCGTAGCTCAGGGCTTCGGCGGCGGAATGAAACGCCTGGTAGGGCATCATCGCGGCGGCCGCGAAGTAATTGGCGAGCGTGATGCGATAGAGCCGGCGCGCGGTGTCGTCGAGCGGGCCGGCGCGGCTGACGATGGCGTCGATCGCGGCGCCGCATTCGACGAAGCCGATCTGCAGCGCGAGCTGGAAGCTGCGGCCGGAGCTGTCGACCAGTTCGGAGATCAGCAGCTGCCGGCGATGCCGGTCGAAACGGCGCAGCGTCTCGCGCATCACGTCGACCGGCATGACGCGGCAAACAATCGAATGTTTTTCACGCAAGCGCGTGGCGAGCGCCGTGAACAGGCCTTCGGTCGGCACGTTGAGCTCGTCGCGCAGATTTTCCGCCGCAGTCTCGAGCTCAGGAAAATAATTGCGGTTGGCCTCGATCAGGTCGCGCACCCGCTCGATCGGGTTGGCGTCGAACTGCGAGCCTTCGCGGTCGGCCATCTGCGCCGCCACCAGCGTCTCGCCGCGGCGCGCCTCGGTATAGGCGGCGTAGAGCCGCTGCAACGCATGCGTCACGCCGGGGCAGAGCTCGGCGAGGTCGCGCAGTTCCTGCTTCGGCAGGTCGATCTGGCGGAACAGGGGATCAGAGAAGATCTCGTTGAGTTCCGCGAAGAAGCGATCCTCGTCCGCGGTGGCGAGGTCGCGCAGGTCGAGATCATAGGTCTCGGCCAGCCGCAGCAGGATCTGCGCCGTCACCGGGCGCTGGTTGCGCTCGATCAGGTTGATGTAGGAGGGCGAGATGCCGAGCCCCTCGGCGATCTGGGTCTGTGACAGCCCCAATTGCTGGCGGATCCGCCGGAAGCGCGGACCGACGAACAGCTTCTTTCCGGACTCGCCAGGCATGGCAGCCTTCCTGACCTATTTTGTGACAAAATTTACAAATCGACATTTATTACAAGTTCAGATGTTACATGACATCACCAATAAAAAACAAGGCATCTGTACGAACTTCGCCTTTTCGCGTTTATCTCCTGACACGCACTTCGCGATGCTCTGTCAAGAATGTCGAACCGGCGAGCAGGCGGCGAGGATCAAGTTTCAGGCGGCTGAGCAAAGGCAGCACGGTTTTCAAAGGAGACTGACGATGAGCAAGGGCAGCAATTTCTGGGTGATCGGCGGCGAGTTCGGGTCGATGAACTTCCACAAGCTCGTCGAAGGCTCCGCCCAGGTCCGCGGTCCGTTCAAGACCCGCAAGGAAGCCGAAGAGTGCTGGAAGGAAGTCTCGGAAGAGAGCCGCCACAAGGCCGGCGTGCGCTTCTCGATCGTCGAGGAGCCGTCGCGGGTTTCGGCGTAACCGCCGGAATATTCAAAGTTAAGAAAACGTCCAAGGACGGCGGCCCCATCCGGTTCATCCGGGTGGGGTCGACCGCTTTTGGGACACCGCGAGAGGTTTTTGATCTGGGGATAAGTGGCAGCCTAAGTGCTTGGGAACCAACGTCCTTTGCGGACGTCATGGTTGCTGATAGGTTAATGGGTAAGCAAACCCGTCACCACGAGACCGCAAGGCATGTCCGATCCGCAGAACACCGGCAGTGAGGCGCGCGAGATGCGGCCGACGCTGCGAGAGGCGCTGCGGCGGGCGCGGATCGAGGCGGCCGATCGGACCGGCGTCGTCGTCGAGTTGCGCGATGCCGAGGTGGCGCGGCTCGAGATCCTCAACGATGCGCTCGAGGCGCTGTTCGCGCAGGTGCCTGAGAAGGTCGATCTGTTCGACCGCGGCATCAGCCAGGGCGAGACGCCGCGGCTGTGGATCGATGTCGTAGCCCACGTGCTGATGGGACGCGACAAGCGCATCTACCGCTTCGTGCAGGACACCCGCTTCGGCCGCATCGTGCTCGCCGAATCGCACGACGTGCCAGTCATCGTCGATGCCGTCACCGACTACGTCGCGCGGCGCATGATCGAGCGCGAGCACGCGATGGTGGCAACGCCGCTTCCGGTTGCCGAGCCGCCGGCACCGCCGCCCGCGCCGGCGGTGGCGCCGAAGCGCCGCGGCGGGCTCGGCATGTTCGTGCTCGGTTTCATCCTCGGCGCGCTGGCGCTGTTCGGCTTCGCAATGCTTGCGAGCGTGCAGAATTTCTAACCGCTGAGGGGCGGGGGGCAATTTGGTCATAACACCCGCCTCGGCATTCTTCGGCGTCCTCGCGGCAGGCGCCGTGATCGGCAGCGCGGTGCTGTTCGGCAAATGGCAGGCGCTGCGGCGCGCCGAATATATCCGCACCTTCAAGTGGCCGGCGGGCCTGTTGGCCCGGCTCGAGAAGCATCACCCCGGCTTCACCCGCAAGGACAGCGCGCTGGTCTCGCGCGGCCTGCGGCAGTTCTTCCTCGCCTATCTGATGAGCGGCAAGCGCTTCGTCTCGATGCCCTCGCAAGCCGCCGACGATCTCTGGCACGAATTCATCCTCTACACCCGCGAATATGATGCGTTCTGCCGCCGCGCCTTCGGCGGCTTCCTGCATCACAGACCGGCCGTCGTGCTGGTGAAGGAGCAGCGCAGGAGCAATGAGGGGCTGCGGCGGGTCTGGTGGTACTGCTGCAAATACGAGAACATCAATCCCGTCCGGCCGACGCGGCTGCCGCTGTTGTTCGCGCTCGACGCCAAGCTGAACATCGCGAACGGCTTCATCTATCACACCGACTGCGAGGCGCTGCGCCGCAGCGGCATCGGCGGCAGCAGCCCCTATTGCGGCGGCGATTTCTCGGACTCGTCGATCGATGGATCGTCGGCGGGCTTCGGCGATGCCGGCAGCGATGGAAGTAGCGGCGATGGCGGCGGCCACGGCGGCGGTGATGGAGGCGGCGGCGACGGCGGAGGTGGCAGCGACAGCGGAGGCGGCTGCGGCGGCGGTTGTGGCGGCGGCGGGGGCGACTAGAGCGTTTTCGAGCGAAGTGGACGCCGGTTCGCGTGAAGAAACGCGTCAACAAAAATCCAGGGCTTCGGTTCTGATCAGTCAGAACCGAAAATGCGCTAGGACAGCCGCACCTGCTTCAGCTCGCGAATGCCGTCGTGATTGCCGAGGCCGCGCACGGTCTGCTCGCAGCGCCAGCCATTGCCGTCACGCTCGATCGAGAACAGATTGTAGGCTGCCGCCGGATAGTGCTTGCGCGCCAGCGCCGATGCCGACGGCACGCCGATCGCCGGGATCTTTTGCTCGGGGCCGTCGAACCACATCGTCGAATGAATATGGTCATGGCCATGCAGCACCAGCTCGACGCCGTGCCGCCTGAGCAGCGCCAGCAGCTGATGCGAATCGGTCAGCCGTTTGGCGCGGCCGTCGGAGTGCAGCGGGTGATGCACCAGCAGGACGCGGAAGGCGTCCTCCCGCGACAGCCGTCCGAGGATCGTATCCAGCGCGCCGAGCTGGGCATGGCCGAGCCAGCCGGTCGCCATCAGCGGCGGCGTCGGCACCGCCGAGGAGACGCCGATCAGCGCCACCGGACCGCGGCGGCGCACGAACGGAAAATGCGTCGCCGCGCCATCGGCGTCGCCGCGCAGATAGTCGCCGAAATGGCTGACGAAGCGATGCCGGGTCGCGCGCACATAGGCGTCGTGATTGCCGGGGACCACGGTGACGTCGGCAGCGCCGCCGACGCCTTCCAGCCATTGCCGGGCCGGATTGAACTCGGCGTCCAGTGCCAGGTTGACGAGGTCGCCGGTCACCGCGATGTGGTCCGGCTGCTGCGCCTGCATGTCCGACACCAGCGCATCGAGCACGTCGCGGCGATGATATTTGTGACGGTTGCGCGTCCAGTTCAGATAGCCGAAGGCGCGCTTGCCGGCGAGATCGCGCAGCCGCGCCGCCGGCAGCGGCGGCAGATGCGGGTCCGACAGATGCGCGAGGCGGAACGCCGCCATCAGGCGATTCCCTTCGGATTGTCCGCGAAAAGTGGCCGGCAGCCGGTCATGTCGTGCTATCCCGAACGTCCTGCCCTGTATTGGCAAGAGCTGCGCAGGCGCGCAAGGATCAAAGCAAGGATCAAACACAGAGATGTCGAGGGTTCAGTGACGATCCTGCTGGATTTACGCAAGCGCTTCGAGCCGCAGATCAGGTGGGTGTTTCATTTCTACTGGCGGCTGGTCCGCAGCATGACGCTCGGGGTCCGTGCCGTCGTGCTCGACGCCGACAACAAGGTGTTCCTGGTCAAGCACAGCTATGTCCATGGCTGGTATCTGCCCGGCGGCGGGGTCGAGGTCGGCGAAAGTTTTATCGAGTCGCTGCGGCGCGAGCTGGAGGAGGAGGGGCGGATCGAGCTCACCGGCGAGCCGGTGCTGCACGGCATCTTCCACAACAGCCACGTCTCGCCGCGCGATCATGTCGCGGTCTATGTCGTCAGGAACTACCGGCAGGACCGGCTGCCGGAGCCGAATCGCGAGATTGTGGCCTGCGGCTTCTTCGACCCGGCCGCGCTGCCTGACGAGACCACCCCCGGGACGCGGCTGCGGATCGCGGAGGTGCTCGAGGGCAGGCCGCCGACGGCGACATGGCGGTGATGGACCGCGCCCGCGCCAGATGCTATCCCGCGCCCCACAATGACTGAATTGTCCCTGACCATCCTGCCCGAGACCCCGAAAGACGCCCAGGCGATCGAGCGCCTGCATGAGCGCACCTTCGGGCCCGGCCGCTTCGTACTCAGCGCCTACCGGTTGCGCGAGCATGTCGATCATCTGCTCGATGTCTCCTTCACCGCGCGGATCGGCACGCTGCTGGTCGGCTCGGTGCGCCAGCTTCCTGTCACGATCGGCGATACGCCGGCGCTGATGCTCGGGCCGTTGACGGTCGAGCCGCCGTTCCGCAGCCGCGGCGTCGGCCGCGCGCTGCTCGAGCGTGCGATCAATGATGCCCGCGCCAAGGGCCATCGGCTGATCGTGCTGGTCGGCGACGAGCCGTATTATGCGCGGGTCGGCTTCAAGCCGGTCCCGAAGGGCCGGATGACGATGCCGGGCCCGGTCGACTACAGTCGTCTGCTTGTCATGGAACTGGTCGACGGCGCGTTCGACGGCGTATCCGGGCCGATCCAGCCGGACTGGAGCAAGGCGATCTGACGTTCCCGCGAGCGTCGCCCGGGACGGTTGCGCACTATCGGAAACTGAAGCACAGTTGAGGCAAGCGCCGGGACAAGACCGGCGCATGTCATATCAACAGGGAGAGTGCGCGCCATGATCAAGGTCAGTGTGATGTATCCGAACAATCCAGGCGCACGCTTTGATCACGACTATTATCGCGACAAGCACATGCCCCTGGTGAAGGCGCGGCTCGGCGACGCCTGCAAATACTACACCGTCGACAAGGGCCTCGCCGGCGGCGCGCCGGGGCAACCCGCGACCTATGTCGGCATGTGCCACATCTTCTGCGACTCGGTCGAGGCCTTCGGGGCCGCCATGGGCAAGCACGCCCAGGAAATCATGGGCGACATCCCGAACTACACCGACCTGCAGCCGGTGATTCAGATCAGCGAAGTCGTCGTCGGGCACTGACCGCGAGAGCCGGGCTACGCTACGAGCCGTGCGTCGTGAGATGGCGCCTCACGCTCCCCTGTCGTCCCTGCCTAGTGCGCAATTGCGCACGGGAGCAGGAACCCATAACCACAGGGTACAGTTGCTTGGCGAGATAGCTGCCAGAGTGCCTCTTGCGATGGCCGCGGCGTATGGGTCCCTGCTTTCGCAGGGACGACACCTCGCTTGAGGATACACCTAGCCCAGATGCTTCATCCGGGCCACGCGACGACAAATCCCTCTGCCGTTAACGGCAGAGGGCGACGCTTGTCTCAGAACTTCAAGTTCGCAAACGCCCGCACGCCGAGGCCCGGCATCAGCACCTCGTCCTTGGTGTAGGAGACCGAGTTGCGGATGTTCTGGTTGAGCAGATTGTTGCCGGCCAGACCTAGCGTCATTTCGCGCGCGCCGATCCATGACGACGTAAGCTTCGTATTGTAGGTGATCTCCGCGTTCAGGAGATTGTAACCCGCAGTCGGGGTCTCGCCGATCACGGCGATATCGCTCTGCGCGAAGGCGTGCACCAGGTTGATGCGGGTGAACCAGTTGCTGTCGCGCCAGTAGACGCCGCCGCCGAGCCGCACCGGCGGAATCCGCGGAACGTTGGTGCCGTCGGTGAAGGTGGCGCGCACCACGTCGAACTGGTTCTCGATGCCCCAGATGCCACCGTTGAGCGGGCCGATGTCGAGCTGGCTCTGGAATTCGGCGCCTCGGAAGGTCGCGTCACGCTGCGAATAGACCGCCTGGCGCGCCTCGTTGCCGGGATCGCCGTTGCCGCAGGAATCGAAATCATCGCCGCACAGCACCCCGGTCAGGCGACGATAGATGAAGTTGCTGAAGCGGGTGTAATAGGCGGTGGCCTCGAAGCGGAACGGTCCGGTTGCCTTGCGCAGGCCGACCTCGACCGATTTCGCGGTCTCGATGGTCAGGTTCGGGTTGCCGATGTCGAAGGTCGCGGTGGCATCATGCGCGCCGCGCGAGAACAGCTCCGCGGGCTTCGGCGCGCGCTCGACATATTGCGCCGTGATACTGCCGACGAGATCGCCGGGCAGGTTCTGGATCAGCCCGACGCTGCCGCTGACCGGCGTATAGGACGGATTGCGCGCGATCGCGCTTTGCGGCGCGCCGTCAGGCAGGAAGTCCGGCGGAAAATCCGGCATCGATCCGTGCAGATCGACATGCTCGATGCGGCCGGCGATCTGCGCCTTCGTCGAATCCGTGAACTTGAATTCGTTGAAGACGTACCCCGCGACGCGGTTGTTGTTGTTCGGACTCCACAGGCCGTTGAACAGCGCGCCCGGATCGTCCGGGCTCGGCGCGGTCAATTCCTGGTGCCCGGCCTGCAAACCGAATGCCGTCGTCACCGTCGCGAAGCGCGCGTTGAACGGCATCATCTGCACCTCGACGCGGGCTTCCTGCTCCTTGCTGGTGAAGGTCTGGCGCACGCCGTCGCTGAACAGATCGGCCGGATCGGCCAGGCCGAGCTCGTTGTGGCGATAGTCGGTCGCGCCGACCCAGAACCGCACGGCGTCGATCGCCGCCGCGTCCGGCCGGTACTCGCCCTTGACGGCGATCTTCGTCTGATGCGCGTCGATCCGGGTCTGGTGATCGGCGCCGTCGATGCCGGGGATATGGTAGAGCGAGTCGTTCTGGGTGATCGCCGCGCCGATATAGCCGCCCTGGAAGAAATAGGACGCGCCGACCGAGGCGCCGTCCGACTGCGTCGCGGAGTTCGGCTGGCGCCCGTTGAATGGTTGGCCGGGTACAAATAAATAGGGATTGCCCGGAATGCTGTAGTCGCTGGTGGTGCGGCCATAGACGTCGGCATGCACGGCGACATTGTTGCCGCCGGCGTCCAGCAGCATGCCGCCTTCGACGCCGCGATTGACCGAACTGACCGACGTGCGGGTCTCGACATTGAGGCAGCCCGGACCGCCGGCATCGGCGAGCGGCGCCTTCACCGGCAGACCATAAGTCTGGAACGGCGTCGCCGTGCAGGTCGGCATCGCGTCGGGAATCCGGTTGTTGGTGGCGCTGACCACGCCGCCGATCGATGTCGAGCCGTAGCGCAGCGCGGCAGGTCCCCGCACCACCTCGATCTGGTTGGTCGAGAATGGATCGATCGGCACGAAATGATCTTCGCCGAGATCCGAGACGCCGCCGCCGCCGAGACCATTCTCGACGATACCGACGCGGTTGACGTCGAGGCCGCGGATGATCGGCCGGCTCGCCGCGCCGGGCGCGAAGCTCGAACCGGTGATGCCGGGTTTCGAGAACAGGAGATCGCCGAGCGTGGCGGCGCCGGAGCGCCGCAGTTCCTCGTTCGGTATCACGGTGACGGTGGCGAACTGGTCGGTGACCACGGGCAGCACGCCCTGCTGCGGTGCCGGCGCCGTTGCCGCTTGTGCCGGCTGTGCTGTGGCGGCGCGTTCGCGGTTGCGGCTTGGCGCAGTCCGGACCACGCGGGTCGGCGTGCGGGTGGGTGTCGTCCGGTGGCGCTGGATCGGGCTTGGCGCCGTTACCGTGATGTCAGGGAGTTGCGTCGGCGTGTCATCCGCCAGCGCGCCGCCATGCATTGCGCCGAGCAATAGCCAGCTCGCGCCTCCGATGTGGAGTGCTCGTTTCTTCTGAAGTGTCATTGTCCCGATTCCAGATCCCGTCGAAATGACGGATCGATCCCGATTTGCCCTGCGGGAGCAGGCCGCAGCTGTGACGCGGCCGTCCATTCAGGGCGTGCAGCAATCAGTCGGTGTCAGGACAGGGGAGGTGCGCGGGAGTGGAAGGCCGCAGGCGCCGATTTCAGGTGGACGAATTCGGCATTGGTGGTGCGGAACAGAAGCTCGACGGCTTCGGGGAGCAACAGCACCGGCGGCGCCGTGAACAGCATGCTGCTCGCGAGCGAGATGACGGCGCAGATCGCGCAATTGTCGGCCGGATGGCGGTCGTTGTCGTGCCTGGCGGGCGGCTCGGTGCCGGTCACCTGGACCGCGAGGTCAGGTGTCGCCGAGGTTCCGATATAGGCGAGATCGACCAGCGAAAAGCCGGTCTGCGCCGCTGGTGCCGCTTGCGCGGCCGCAATGGGATGGAAATGCCCGAACGACAGCACGAACTGGACGGCGAGCGCGAACAGCGCCAGCCGCGATCCAGTCTTGATGTGTCGCCGGAACCACTTCATGCCGATTGAGCCCCACCCATCGGGACGGCGCTCATTCCCCGGCCGCCCGATGTTACATTATAACATCGGAGGGTGGCCGCGATGTCAACGGTGGTTCAGACACACTGTGTCGATGTGTTGCCGGTGTGTGTTTGCAGCAACGCAGACGCGAGCCCGGCCGGGCTCAACGTCCCTCACGCAGCCAGGTCGCCGCGAATGCGCCGAGCAACAGCAAGAGGCCGACCAGGCCGGCGAACATCGGCAGCACGCCGACGCCCTTGACCACGCTGGCGTCGCGCATCTTGACGCCGAGCCAGCCGTCGCCGCGGAAGATCGTGGAGGCGCGCACCGGCACGACGCGCGGCATGTCGAGGCTCGATCCGTCGACGATGCGCCGCGCGTCACCGCCGGTCGCCTGCGCCAGCGGCTTCAGCATGTCGGTGGTCGAGGTGACCTCCGAGAACTCCTTCGGGTTGGTCGGGCCGACATTGATGAGCGCCTTCAGCGTGCCGTCGGTGGCCTGCCACAGGCCGAGCTCGTTCGCCGGCAGCGTCGCGCGCCATTCGCCGGGATCGCCGGCGGTCAAGGTCAGTTCATGGGTGGTGCCGCTCGGCGACGTCACGGTGACCGGCGCGACAGTGTCGGCCATGGTCTGGCGCACCACCATCAGGTCCTTGCCCTGCACCTGCATGCGCAGCGCCTCTTCGTCGAGGTCGGGCTGCTTCATCAGCCAGTGCGACACCCGTCGCAACAGATCGAGATGCGGGCCACCGCCTTCGTAACCGCGCGCCCACAACCAGATCTGGTCGGACAGCAACAGC
This sequence comes from Bradyrhizobium mercantei, assembly GCF_001982635.1. GTDB lineage: Bacteria > Pseudomonadota > Alphaproteobacteria > Rhizobiales > Xanthobacteraceae > Bradyrhizobium > Bradyrhizobium mercantei. The sequence goes on from NZ_MKFI01000015.1 coordinate 33,530, forward strand.
GCGACCCGGCCTTCACCGAAGCGCGACAGCAGCAGCAGCGGCTTGCCGTCGGCGCCGGTCATCACAGGCGGGTTGATCGCGTTGCGGGTGTCGACGGTGCGGAAGAACCGGCTCCAATGCGGCGGCTCGGCGTTCGAGCCTTCCAGCCCGCGCGTCACCGGATGGCGTTTTCCGGCATCGCTCAAATGCGCGTAGAACGGCTTCTCGGTGACGCCGACCGGCTCGGCCGGCAGCACCGAATCCAGCGGCGTGCGCCAGATGCTGGTGGTCGAGGCGTAGTCGGGGCCGGCCGACACCAGCACCGCGCCGCCGGAACGGACATAGCGCGCGATGTTGTCGAAATAGGCGATCGGCAGCACGCCCTGGCGGGCGTAGCGGTCGAAGATGATCAGCTGGAATTCGTTGATCTTCTGCTGGAACAGCTCGCGGGTCGGAAACGCGATCAGCGACAGCTCGTTGATCGGCGTGCCGTCCTGCTTCTCCGGCGGTCGCAGGATGGTGAAGTGCACGAGATCGACGCTGGGGTCGGACTTCAGCAGGTTGCGCCAGGTCCGCTCGCCGGCATGCGGCTCGCCCGAGACCAGCAGCACGCGCAGCTTGTCGCGCACGCCGTCGATCGCGACCACGGCGCGGTTGTTGACCGGCGTCAGCTCGTTCTCGAGCGGCGAGGCCTCGATCTCGACGATGTTGGGACCGGCATGCTTGATGTCGATGTCGACGCTCGAGGTCTGGCCTGAGGTCATCGTGCGCTCGTTGACCACTTCGCCGTCGCGGCGGATCGTGACTTTGGCGCGCTCGCCGGTGACGCCCTGGTCGTCGAGCCGGAAGGTGATGGTCTGGGTCTGGCCGACGATGCCGAAGCGCGGCGCGGCCGATATCGCGATGCGACGGTCGCGCTCGTCCTTGCGGCCGGTGATCAGGGCGTGCACCGGCGCCTGGAAGCCGAGGCCCTGCGGGTTGGCCGGGATATCGTGCACGCGGCCGTCGGTGATCATGAACGCGCCGGCGACGCGCTCGACCGGAACATCCGACAGCGCCGACGTCAGCGCGCCGAACAGCTTGGTACCGTCGGTTTCGCCGTCGGCCTGGCCAGCCTCGACGACGCGGACCTCGAGGCCCTTGATCTGCTTCAGGCTGTCGACCAGCGCCTGCCGCGCCTTGTCGGTCTCCTGGTTGCGCGTGCCGAAATTCTGGCTCGGGCTCTTGTCGACCACGACGGCGGCGACCGAGGACAGCGGCTCGCGATCCTCGCGGGTGAAGGAGGGATTGGCCAGCGCGAGCAGGATCAGCGCGAGCGCGGCGACACGCACCGCGGCGCCACGCGCGCGGGACAGCAACAGCAGTGCCGCGATGACGACGATCGCGCCGAGCGCGATCCACAGCACGATCGAAGGAACCAGCGGTGTGAACGCGATACCGTAGTTCATGGTGTAAACCTATCAGCAGCGTCATGGCCGGGCTTGTCCCGGCCATCCAGGTCTGCCTTTGCTTCCGCGGCAAGGGAGACGTGGATGCCCGGGACAAGCCCGGGCATGACGGCGAAGTTGTCGAGACAATGTTTGCTCATGATACGCATCATTGTCCCAGCCGCTCGATCAAAGCAGGCGCGTGCACCTGGTCGGCCTTGTAGTTGCCGGTCAGCGTGTACATCACGATGTTGACGCCGGCACGGAAGGCGAATTCGCGCTGGCGCGGCTCGCCCGGCGTCAGCGGCAGCATCGGCTGGCCGTCGGGGCGGATCGCCCAGGCGCCGGCAAGGTCGTTCGAGGTGATGATGATCGGCGACACGCCGTCACCGCCGCGCGCTGGGCGCTGCGCAGCCTCCTCATCGTCCTCGCGCGGCAGCGCCTCGACCCAGGTCTGGCCGGAGTTGAAGCGGCCGGGGAAGTCGCGCAGCAGATAGAACGTCTTGGTCAGCACGTGCTCGCGCGGCACCGGCTCGAGCTCGGGCACGTCGAGGGTCGACAGCAACTCGCGCAGCGTCTGCATGGCCGGCGTCTGCGACGCGCCATTGTCGCCCGGCGGCGCCTCGACGGCATCGCGGGTATCGAACAGCACCGTGCCGCCCTGCTTCATGTAGGCGTCGATCTTGTTGATGGCGTCCTGCGGCGGCTTCGGCGCGCCCGGCACGATCGGCCAGTAGATCAGCGGGAAGAACGCCAGCTCGTCGCGCGCGGGATCGATGCCGACGGGATCGCCGGCTTCCAGCGCGGTGCGCTGGCCGAGGAACAGCGTCAGTCCGGACATTCCGGCCTTGACGATGGAATCGACGTCGGCATTGCCGGTGACGACATAGGCGAGCCTGGTCTGCGACACCGCCTTGATGGCGAAGTCGTCGCTGCTGGCGTTCTGCGCGTGCGTCGGCGAGGGCACCATCGTCGTCGCAAGGATGAAGGCCAACGCGAGCACCGCGGGCGCGGCGCGGCGCCGGATCAGCGCGGCGAGACCGCCGCCGAGCATCGCCACCACGATCGCGTCGAGCAGGAACAGCGCCAGCGCCGTCGACAGCATGATACCGCGCAGGTCCCGCGGCTCGGCGTTGGTGTAGGTTGCGTGCTTGGCGCGCAGGGCGGAGGTGTCGAGCGGCGCGATGCGGTCGGCGGAGGCCAGCGTGTTGACCGCGATCGGGCTCTCGGTGGTGCCGTAGAAGCCGGGCGGATGGTCGGCTGTCCCGCGGTCGCGATAGTCCGCCGACATCGGCTTGGCGGTCGAGGGCGGCGGGCCGAAGGCGCCGAAGCCGTCGAGCGTGCGCAGTGGCGCGACCGTCTCGGCATTGGGATCGCTGGCGACGCCGGGGCCGGGCTTCGAGGTGTAGCCGGACATGTCGATCAGCCGGCGCAGCATCTCGACGAAGGTGCCGGACATCGGCAGGTCCGACCAGCGCATGTCGGCGCCGACATGGAACAGGCTGACCACGCCCTTGCCGCGATGCTCGCCGGTGACGAGCGGCGTGCCGTCCTCGAGCGAGGCCCAGCTCTTGGTCGCGAGCACGGCGTCGGGCTCGGCCAGCACCTGGCGGCTGACGGTGATGTCCTTCGGCACGGTGAGGCCCGCGAACGGACCGTCGGCTGCGAACGAGGCCATATGCTGCGGCTTCTCCCAGGTGAGGCTGCCGCCGAGCGTGCGTCCGCCGCGGCGCAGCTTGACCGGAACGAGATCGTCATCGGCCTGGGCGAGGCGCGGGCCTGCGAAGCGCACCAGCACGCCGCCCTGCTCGATCCAGGCGTTGAGCCGGTCGCGGATCTCCGGCGACAGCGTGCCGACGTCGGCCATCACGATCATCGGCAGCCGCTGATCGAGGAATTGCCCGATCACCTGTTGCGGAGCGCCGCGATCGCCGAGCCTGACATCGGCGAACGGCGACAGTGCGCGGGAGAGATAGAAGGTCGATGCCAGCAGCGGCTGGGCGGTGTCGTTGCTCGCACCGGAGACCACGCCGATGGCGCGGCGGCGCCAGCGCCGGTCGAGCAGCTGCACGGCGCCGGCCGAGTGCTCGCCGGAGATTTCGAGCCGTGAGATATCGTTGCGCAGCTCGACCGGAAGATCGAAGGCGGCCTCGGTCTCGCGATCCTGCGGGCCGAATGTGTAGCGGGCCTCGCCGATCGGCGAGCCCTTGGCGTCGACTGCGCGCACGGTACCAGCCGCGATGCCGCTCTCGGTGCGCAGCACCTTCACGGTCATCTTGGCGGCGGCGTTCTCGGCCGCCACCAGCGCCTGCGCGGACTGCGTGCCGCCGGCATAGATCGTCAGATTGCGGTTCTCGATCAGCTTGCCGAGACCTTCGGTGAACTCGCTGCCGCGGCCGGTATCGACGCCGTCGGACAGCCAGGCGATGTCGCAATCGCCGGTCGATTTGAGGAAACGTCCAAGCGTCGCGAGGGTGTCGACGCGATCGATCGAATACGGCTTCGGCGCGAGCTGGCGCAGCGCGACGCGCGCGGCGCCGGCCGGCATCAGCGTGATGTCGCGCGCAGGCTCGGATAGCGGCACCAGCGCGACGCCGCGGCGGTCGCTGTCGGCATTGGTGATCAGCTCGTCGGCGGCCTTGATCCGCGCATCCCAGCTCGAGGCCGCGCTCCAGCCGTCATCGAGCAGGATCACCAGCGGCTGCTTGCCCGCGGCAACGCCGGTCTGCGGATTCCAGATCGGTCCGGCGGCGGCAAAGATGACGAGCGCCGCAGCGGCGAGCCTGAGCAGCGTCAGCCACCACGGCGTGCGCGACGGCGTCTCTTCCTTGGGCGCGATGTCGAACAACAGCCGGGTCGGCGGAAATTCGATCCGGCGCGGCCGCGGCGGCATCACGCGCAAGAGCCACCACAGCACCGGCAGGCTGACCAGCCCCAGCAGCAGCAACGGTTCGGCGAAGGAGAGGGGGAGGCCTGCGATCATGCGCTGCGTCCCGCCTTGACGGTTGAGCGGCCGCCGCCCTTGCTCACCATCATGCCGGCGTGCAGGAACAGCAGCAGTTCGGCCGCGGAGCGGCTCGTGGTGTGGGTCGAGAACAGCCAGTCGAGCCGATTGGTCTCGGCGCGGATCTCCTCGCGATGCAGCGCGACGCGGGCGACATAGTCGCTGGCCCAGCTCTCGGCGCGGCCCGCGGTGATGACGCTGCCGGCCTCCGGCTCGACGAACTCGACGCGGCCCGAATAGGGAAAGGTCTCTTCGGCGGGATCGACGACCTGGATCATCGTGCCATGCGCACCCGAGGAGGAAAGCCCGCCCAGCATCGCCGTGATCTCGGCCAGCGGCGACCAGAAATCCGACAGCACGACGATTTCGGCCAGCGACGACGGCACGAAGGCCGGCGGCAGGCTCGCGCGCGTCTTCTCGTCGTGCAACATCGCTTCAGCCATCTTGTCGATCACGTTGAGGCTTGCGGTCGGGTTCATCAGGCCGGGAATGCCGACGCGTTCGCCGCCCGCAACGAGCAGCTCGGCAAGCGCGAAGGCGACGATCAGGCCGCGCTCCAGCTTGCTGTCGCGCGCCTCGCGTGAGGCAAAGGCCATCGAGGACGACCGGTCGGGCCAGATCCACACGGTGTGCGCGGCCTCCCACTCCTGCTCGCGCACATAGAGATGGTCGTCGCGTGCCGAGCGGCGCCAGTCGACGCGCTGCGACGGCTCACCGGAGACGAAGCGGCGGTACTGCCAGAAATTCTCGCCCGAGCCGGCGCGGCGGCGGCCGTGCAGGCCATGGATGACGTTGGCGGCAACACGGCGGGCCTCAAGCACCAGGCGCGGCAGCGAAGCGGCGAGCGTTCGGCTTTCGCCATCTGCACGTCGAACCGCCAGGATCTCCTCGTTCAGGTGCTTGTTGTCAGCTGCCATCAACCGATCCGGGTTTTCAACTGCTTGATCACGTCGGGAATGGTGCGGCCCTCGGCGCGCGCCGAGAAGGTCAGCGCCATACGGTGCTTGAGCACGGGCTCGGCGAGATCGAGCACGTCGTCGATCGACGGTGCGAGCCGTCCGTCGAGCAGCGCGCGGGCGCGCACGGCGAGCATCAAGGCCTGGCTGGCGCGGGGACCGGGTCCCCACGCGATCAGCTTGCCGGCCTCGCCGCCCTCGGTGCCGGGACGCGCGGCACGAACCAGCGTCAGGATCGCCTCGACCACGGAATCGCCGACCGGCAGGCGGCGCACCAGGCGCTGTGCGGTGAGCAGCGTCTCCGCGTCCATCGACGGCTTGGCATGCGCCTCTTCGGCGCCGGTGGTTTCGAACAGGATGCGCCGCTCGGCGTCGCGATCGGGATAGTCGACGTCGATTTCCATCAGGAAGCGGTCGAGTTGCGCCTCGGGCAGCGGATAGGTGCCTTCCTGCTCGAGCGGGTTCTGCGTCGCCAGCACGTGGAACGGCTTCGGCAGATCGTGCCGCGCGCCGGCGATGGTGATGTGCTGCTCCTGCATCGCTTGCAGCAGCGCCGACTGGGTGCGCGGGCTGGCGCGGTTGATCTCGTCGGCCATCAACAGCTGCGCGAACACCGGACCGGAGATGAAGCGGAATGAGCGCTTGCCGGCGGAGCTCTCGTCGAGCACTTCGGCGCCGAGAATGTCCGAGGGCATCAAATCGGGCGTGAACTGGATGCGCTTGGCGTCGAGCCCGAGCGTGACGCCGAGCGTCTCGACCAGCTTGGTCTTGGCAAGGCCGGGGACGCCGATCAACAGCGCGTGGCCGCCGGACAGGATCGTCACCAGGGTGTTTTCGATCACCTGGTCCTGGCCGAAGATGACCGTGGACACCGCTTCCTTGGCGGCCTTGATCTGGCCCGCGACCTGCTCGGCCGAACGGACGATCACATCCTCCAGTTTCTCGACGCTGTCTGCACCAGCCATTCGATCCGCTCCTTCTCGACGATACGCCTGATTCCTGCGTCGTCATCTCTCGGCCCACATGCTAAACCCGCGCGAAGGCCATGTATTCGTTGAATTAAACTATCCCCACCTTATCGGTATTTCAGGGTATGAACGGCATCACGATGTGGCGAGAATATCATCCCGACCACATCTCACGATATGTGCACCAAACGTGCCAGATTGAAGGTAGGAAACTTCAGGGCAAACAATGGCGAAGCAAGGGCAGAGCGATTCCGGCAGGGAAACTACGGGCCTCGGAGGCAAGGGCCTCGAGGGCCTCACCGCTGCCGCCAATCAGGCTGCGACATCGGGTTCGGCCAAACGCAAGGGTCTGCCGCCGGTTCACCTGTGGAATCCGCCCTTCTGCGGCGATCTCGACATGCGAATCGCGCCCGACGGCACCTGGTTCTACATGGGAACGCCGATCGGCCGTCCCGCGCTGGTGCGGCTGTTCTCCACGATTCTGAAGCGCGAGGACGGCAAGCACTTTCTCGTGACACCGGTGGAGAAAGTCGGCATCCGCGTCGATGACGCGCCGTTCCTCGCCGTGGAGATGCAGACCGAGCAAGATGCGCGCGGCCGCTTGCTCAGGTTCCGCACCAATGTCGACGACTGGGTCGATTGCGAGAAGGGCCATGGCCTCAGATTCGAAGCCGCCGAGGACGGCGGATTGACACCCTATCTGCATGTCCGCGCCGATCTGTGGGCCAAGGTGACCCGCGCGCTCTACTACGATCTGGTTGACATGGGTGAGCAGCGGATGGTCGATGGTCAGGAGATGTTCGGCATCGAGTCCGGCGGCGAGTTTTTCGCGATGGCCGACGCCAGCCAGGTGAGGGACAGGTGAGGGACGCACTTTGAACGAGCCGTTGCTGAAGGTGAAGCCGGCGACGATCAGCTCGACGGAATTCTTCGCGCGGGCCCGCACGCGGCTCAATTTCGAAGTGCCGCCGGGCCTGGTCGATCCGCATATCATTCCGCGCACCGGAGATTCCGGCAACGACCGCATGCTCGAGATCGTCGCCCAGGAGCAGCCGGTGCGCCCGGCCGCGGTGCTGATCCCGGTGGTCGACCATCCCGAGCCGACCGTGCTGTTGACGCAGCGTTCGCCCAACCTGTCGAGCCATGCCGGCCAGATCTCGTTTCCCGGCGGCAAGATCGACGCCACCGATGCCTCGCCGCTCGATGCCGCGCTGCGCGAGGCCTGCGAAGAAGTCGGGCTGAAGCGGGAATTCATCGACCCGGTCGGCTATCTCGACCTCTATGGCACCGCGTTCGGCTTCCGCATCCTGCCGACGGTCGCCAAGGTGAAGCCGGGATTCGCCCTTGAGATCAACGAGGCCGAGGTTGTCGATGCGTTCGAAGTGCCGCTCGCCTTCCTGATGAATCCGGAGAATCATCAGATCCACACCAAGGAATTCCGCGGTATGGACCGGTCCTATTATGCGATGCCGTTCGCCGAACGCTACATCTGGGGCGCGACCGCGGGCATCCTGCGCGTGCTGTATGAGCGGATTTATCTGTCATGATCCGCACGGTATTGACCGAGATAGGAATCTTTCTGATCCCTTTCGCGGTCTATGCCATCTTCCTCATCGCGACGCGGTCCGGCGTGACGCTGCCGGCGTCCTGGCCGCTCGACATGATCGCGAAGCTGACCTTGGCGGCGCTGGTGATGGTCATCGTGAGCTTCCTGCTGCTGGCCGAACTGACCGGCGCGCCGCCGAACTCGACCTACGTTCCCGCTCATATCGAGAATGGCAGGCTGGTGCCGGGAGCTGAGAGATGAGCGAGGTGCGCTTGCTGTCCGACGCGCCATGGCTCGCTTCGGGGCCGGCGGCGCGCGTGCTCGACCTGCTCAATGCCGACGGCGAAGAGGCGCGGGTGATCGGCGGCGCCGTGCGCAATGCGCTGATGCGGATTCCGCTCGCCGACATCGACATCGCCACCACGGCGCTGCCGGAGGAGGTGATCCGCCGTGCCAAGCGGGCGAGCATCAAGAGCGTGCCGACCGGCATCGAGCACGGCACGGTGACGCTCGTCGTCGACGGCCAGCCCTTCGAGGTGACGACGCTGCGCGAGGACACCGAGACCTTTGGCCGCAAGGCCAAGGTGGCGTTCGGGCGCGACTGGGTGCGCGACGCCGAGCGGCGCGACTTCACCATCAACGGCCTGTCGGTCGATGCGGCGGGTGTCGTGCATGATCACGTCGGCGGCCTCGCTGACATCGAGGCGAGGCGCGTGCGCTTCATCGGTGATCCCGCGCAGCGGATCGCCGAGGATTACTTGCGCATCCTGCGCTTCTTCCGCTTCCACGCCGCCTATGGCGCGGGCGAAGTCGATCGCGCCGGCTATCTCGCCTGCATCGGTGGACGCGCCGGGCTCTCCGGTCTCTCGGCCGAGCGCATCCGCATGGAGATGCTCAAGCTCGTGGTCGCGAACGGCGCTGCGGGCGCGGTGGTCGCGATGGGTGACGGCGGGTTGTTGGAGCCGCTGTTCGGCGGCGTCGCCTATACCGGGCCGTTCGCGGCAATGATCGAGATCGAGAGACTGATGGCGCTCGCGCCGAGCGCGATGCGCCGGCTCGCCGCGCTGACGGTCGCCGTGACCGAGGATGCGCGGCGCATCGCGAGCCGGCTGCGGCTCTCCAACGCCGAGGCCAAGGCGCTCGATTCGATGGGCCATCGCTGGTGGCGCTTGCCCGGCATGGACGAGGCGCATGCCAGGCGCAGGCTTTACCGGCTCGACGAGGAGCCGTATCGCGACCGCCTGCTGCTCGCCTGGGCGCGAACCGGCACGGGCCGCGATGCCGAGCAGTGGCGCGCGCTCGTCACGCTGCCGCAACGCTGGCGCGCACCGCACTTTCCGTTGCGGGCGTCGGATTTCATTGCGCGCGGGATCGCCGAGGGGCCTGCACTCGGGCACGTCCTGACGCTGGCCGAGGATGCCTGGCTTGCCGCGGACTTTCCGCTCGATCCCAGGATATTGTCTGACATTGCCGACCAGACCACGGCTCGCTTTACCCGTGACCACCGGCTCTGAAGCTGATCTGGATTTTCGCGGTGCCGGCATCTCGATGCCGCCGTGATCATCGGCGGCACGGCAACGATTGACGGGAGCGACGATTGGCCGGTGTCGGATGGAGGCGATGCCGCCGGCGCCTGCCAGGCAGCATCGCGCCAACAGGAATTACGCCGCCTTGCGCTTCTTCTTGCGATCGCCGTCGTCGTCTTCGTCCTCGTCGTCCTCTTCTTCCTCGTCGTCGTCTTCGTCGTCTTCCTCTTCTTCGTCCTCGGGATCGAGTTCGGTGGATTCAAGGGCGACGAGCGGCAGGGTTTCGCGAAACAGATCGCCGTCCGTGCCCATCCACAGACACTCGACCTTGTCCTCCTCGACTTCGACCACCGTGATCGGATGGCCGCCGGATTTCAGCATGACGACGTCGCCTGGTTTCAGTTCCATGATTTCCCTCCGCGCTGGATGACGCGGGCGGCAGGCTAGCGACCGGTGATGACAGTCAAATCACGGCCGGCGTCGGCTTCGATGGAATTGACGTGGAAAACGGGCGCGACGCGCTATTTCTGCGCGGAAGGAACCAGTTCGGTCAACGAGCGGATGATGCGGTCCGGCTTGATCGTCGATCCCACCGGCAGTCCGACACCGTGCACGTCCATCCAGATCGCATAGATGCCAAGCCGCTGCGGCGCCACGACTTCCCACTCGAGATTGTCGCCGATCATCCAGGTGTCCGATGCGGTGACGCCGAGCGCCTGCATCGCGTGCAGATAGGCGCGCTCCTCCGGCTTGCCGAAGCCGTGCTCGCCCTCGATCTGGATATGATCGAAGCGATGGCCGAGCGCGAAGCGCTCGACCTTGGCGCGTTGCATGTCGGCGGCGCCGTTGGTGACCAGTGCGAGCTTGATGCCGAGCGCCTTGAACGCATCGATCGCTTCATGCGCGCCGGGGAAGACGAACATCTCCTCCTCGCGATAGGCGGTGAAGCGATCGGCGATGCGGTCGGCGAGATCGTCGGGCAGCGCGCGGTGGCCGGCCGCTGCAAGCCGAGCGAAGCCGCCCTTCACGGTCAGCCGCCGCGCCTCGCCGAGCTTGATCCGCCAGATCGGCTCGGCGGTCGACCAGAATTGCCGTGCATAGGCCAATAGCGCAGTCGCGACCATGTCCGGGCGCAGGGGCGCGAGCTCCGCGGCGAATTCGGTGGTGATCGTGTTCCAGGCGATCTCGGGGCGCCCATAGGCCGACAGGATGGTGTCATCCATGTCGATCAGCATCGCGCGCGGCAGCTTTGTCACGGCCATTTCACCTCCGGCGGCAGCGACGACAGGATCGAATCCACGTTGCCGCCGGTCTTCAGGCCGAAGATGGTGCCGCGATCATAGAGCAGGTTGAACTCCACATAGCGCCCGCGGCGGATCAACTGCTCGTCGCGGTCCTCCGCGCTCCAGGCGGCCGCGAAATTGCGCCGCACCAGTTCGGGATAGATCTTGAGGAAGCAGCGCCCGACGTCCTGGGTGAAGGCGAGATCGGCCTCCCAATCGCCGCTGTCGTGCCAGTCATAGAAGATGCCGCCGACGCCGCGCGCCTCCTTGCGGTGGGGCAGATAGAAATAGTCGTCGCACCATTTCTTGTACTTGTCGTAGTCGGCGACGCCGTTCGGCCCGCTGCAGGCCGCCTTCATCGCGGCATGGAAGGCGACCGTGTCGGGATCCTCCTGGGTGCGCCGCCGGTTCAGCACCGGCGTGAGATCCGCGCCGCCGCCGAACCAGGCCTTGGTGGTGACGACGAAGCGGGTGTTCATGTGCACGGCGGGCACGTTCGGATTGTGCAGGTGCGCGATCAGCGAAATGCCCGACGCCCAGAACCTGGGATCGTCGGCGGCGCCGGGAATCTGCGCGCGGAATTCGGGAGCGAACTCGCCATGCACGGTCGAGCAGTGCACGCCGACCTTTTCGAACAGCCGGCCCTTCATGATCGACATCACGCCGCCGCCGCCCGGCTTGCCGGTGTGATCGGTGCGGTCCCAGGGGGTGCGCGCGAAGCGGCCGGCATCGCCGGGATAGAGCGCGGCGGGGGCGTCATCCTCGAGCCTCTCGAAGGCCGCGCAGATCTCGTTGCGCAGCGCCTCGAACCAGCCGCGCGCGCGCGCCTTGCGGTCCTCGATGATGGCGGGGTCTGTTGGCAGCATGACTAACCTTGCGGGCCGAAGTAAGTGCAGCTCTCGTTGCAGCTGTCGCGATGGACGCTGACGCGGGTCAGCTTGCCTGCGTGCTGCAAACGCTCCCAGATGAAGCGCGAGAGATTCTCCAGCGTCGGCACGCCGATCGCCTCGATCTTGTTCAGGAACTTGTGGTCGAGGGTCTTCTGCACCTCGGCCATCGCGCGTTCGAGCAGCCCGAGATCGATCACCATCCCGGTTTTCGGATCCGGCGTGCCGCGGACGGTAACCTCGGCTCGAAACGAGTGACCGTGAATTTCCTCGCTGGCGGTGCCAAAGGTCGTTCCGGACAGCGCATGCGCAGCCTCGAACCGAAACGCTTTCGTCAATTCCCACATCTCTCTCAACAATCCACTTCTTGTTAGAGTCTAGTTTGGTCGCGTTTTCTTGACGCGAACCGGTATCCACTTCGCTTGAAAACGCTCCAGTTCATCTAATGCCGAGCGTCTTGTGCGTCTGCACGCTGAGGCGCCATTGCGGGTGCTTCAGGCAATAGGCGATCGCCCGCTCGGTATTCTCGATCACGTCGGGGCCGTCCATCGGTTGCAGCGAGAAGCGCTCGAAGGCGAGCTCGGCAAAGTCCTCCGGTGCATTCTCCGGCTGCGGATAGACCAGCTTGAGTTCGTGCCCGCTGCGTACCACGAGCTCGGATGCGGCCTTCGGGCTGACGCAGATCCAGTCGAGGCCGTCCGGCGGGGCGATGGTGCCGTTGGTCTCGATTGCGATCGCAAAGCCGTGCCCATGCAGGGCCTCGATCAGGGCGGTATCGACCTGCAGCAGCGGTTCGCCGCCGGTCAGCACCACGTAGCGGTCGGCATCGCCCCCGGTCCATTGCGCGGCGATGGTGCCGGCGAGCTCCGCCGCGTCGGCATAGCGGCCGCCGAGCGTGCCGTCGGTGCCGACGAAGTCGGTGTCGCAGAACCGGCAGACGGCGCCGGCGCGATCCTGCTCGCGGCCGCTCCAGAGGTTGCAGCCGGCGAAGCGGCAGAACACGGAGGCCCGGCCCGCATGGGCGCCTTCGCCCTGCAGGGTGAGAAAGATCTCCTTGACCGCGTAGCTCACCAAAAATCCCTTAAGTTACCGAACCGGCCGATATCGAACCGGTTTGCCGCAGCGCCTCGCCGACGGCCATGGCCGCCGTGACGGCCACATTGAGCGAACGCATGGTCGGCCTGATTGGAATCACCAGCCGCGCGTCCGCGGCGGCCACCACCGCGTCGGTCACCCCCGCCGTTTCGCGCCCGAATAGCAGGACATCGGAGGCCGTATACGCGAAATCAAGGTAGGATTTCGCCGCCTTGGTCGTGAACAGGACCAGCCGGCAGCCGGCCTCGGCCCGCCATTCCTCGAATTTCGACCATGAGTCGTGACGCTTCAACCGCACATGGTCGAGATAGTCCATACCCGCCCTGCGGAAATTCCGGTCCGAGGTGTCGAATCCCGCCGGTTCGATGATATGGGCTGCCACGTCCAGGCAGGCGCAGAGGCGCAGAATCGTCCCTGTATTCTGGGGGATGTCGGGCTGGAACAGCGCGATCTGCATGGTGCGGACGACCTGTGAAATCCGGATGAAATTGTCTCAATAAAACATCGCTCGGCGCGGATTTCGTGCATTGCACGTGTGCGAGCCGATAGCGGGCTTGCGCTCGTCCGGCAAGGGTGCCAATAGAACGATTCTGGACTGCTGTTCCGCCGTTTGGGGTGCGGAATGGCGGTTTTCTGCCGCCGCGGGGGCCGCGGGCGCCGGCAGCCTTTCTTGGGGCGTGTTCCACGTCTCTGGGGCGGTTCCACCGGCTGCAGAAAAGAAAGGGCTAGGAATCGTGACGACAGCGTCTTCGGCGGACCATCCCACACGCCGTGATTTTCTTTTTGTTGCAACCGGAGCTGCCGCCGTGGTCGGCGCAGCCGCCACTGTCTGGCCGCTGGTTGCCCAGATGAACCCGGATGCCGCGACGATCGCGGCCGGCGCGCCGATCCAGGTCGATCTGACGCCGATCGCCGAGGGCCAGGACATCAAGGTCTTCTGGCGCGGCAAGCCGATCTACATCAGCCACCGCACCAAGAAGCAGATTCAGGAGGCCCAGAGCGTGGCGCTCTCGAGCCTGCCCGATCCGCAGCCCGACTCGGCCCGCGTCAAGGCCGGCCACGACCAGTGGCTGGTCGTGATCGGCATCTGCACCCATCTCGGCTGCATCCCGATCGCCCATGAGGGCAATTACGACGGTTTCTTCTGCCCCTGCCACGGCTCGCAGTACGACTCCTCCGGTCGTATCCGCCAGGGGCCGGCGCCCGCCAACCTGGCGGTGCCGCCTTACGCCTTCCTTACCGACACCAAAATCCAGATCGGCTAAGTCCCGGACCCTCCGGGACTTAGGCTTCCACTTGGACCCATCGCGTCGTTTTTCTTCTTCAGGATCGCATCAATGAGCGGACCATCTGATTTCCAACCGAGCAACCCCGCCTTGAAGTGGATCGAACGGCGCCTTCCGATCTTCGGCCTGGTCCACTCCTCCTTCGTGGCCTATCCGACGCCGCGCAACCTGAACTACTGGTGGACCTTCGGCGCCATCCTTTCTCTGATGCTGGCGCTGCAGATCCTGACCGGCGTGATCCTGGCGATGCACTACACGCCGCACGCCGATCTCGCCTTCAAGTCGGTCGAACTGATCGTCCGCGACGTCAATTACGGCTGGCTGCTGCGCAACATGCATGCCTGCGGCGCGTCGATGTTCTTCTTCGCCGTCTACATCCACATGTTCCGCGGCCTCTATTACGGGTCGTACAAGGAGCCGCGCGAGGTGCTGTGGATCCTCGGCGTCATCATTTATCTCCTGATGATGGCGACCGGCTTCATGGGCTACGTGCTGCCGTGGGGCCAGATGAGCTTCTGGGGCGCCACCGTCATCACCAACCTGTTCTCGGCCGTGCCGTACTTCGGCGAGAGCATCGTGACCCTGTTGTGGGGCGGCTATTCGGTCGGCAACCCGACGCTGAACCGCTTCTTCTCGCTGCACTATCTGCTGCCGTTCGTGATCGCGGGCGTGGTCGTGCTGCACATCTGGGCGCTGCACGTCGCGGGTCAGAACAACCCGGCCGGCGTCGAGGCCAAGACCGAGAAGGACACCGTTCCGTTCACGCCCTATGCGACGATCAAGGACGCGTTCGGTGTGTCGTGCTTCCTGATCTTCTTCGCCTGGTTCATCTTCTACATGCCGAACTATCTCGGCGACGCCGACAACTACATCCCGGCGAACCCCGGCGTGACCCCGGCGCACATCGTGCCTGAATGGTACTACCTGCCGTTCTACGCGATCCTGCGTTCGATCCCGAACAAGCTCGCCGGCGTGGTGGCGATGTTCTCGGCGATCATCATCCTGTGCTTCCTGCCCTGGCTCGACAGCGCACGGACCCGCTCGTCGAAGTACCGTCCGCTGGCCAAGCAGTTCTTCTGGATCTTCGTGGTGGTCTGCATCCTGCTCGGCTACCTCGGCTCGCAGCCGCCGGAAGGCATCTACGTGATCGCCGGCCGCATCCTGACGGTCTGCTACTTCGCATACTTCCTGATCGTGCTGCCGCTGCTCGCCCGCATCGAGACGCCGCGCCCGGTGCCGAACTCGATCGCCGACGACGTGCTGGCGAAGAGCAAGGGCAGGGCCGCGACCGCAGCTTCGGTGGTGCTCGCGCTGGTGGTGGCCGGTGGCCTGTTCGCCGGCAGCACCCAGAACGCCAAGGCCGAGGAGGGTGGCGACACCCCGCCGGCCCAGAGCTGGTCGTTCTCAGGTCCTTTCGGCAAGTATGACCGCGGCTCGCTGCAGCGTGGCCTGAAGGTCTACAAGGAAGTCTGCTCGGCCTGTCACAGCCTGAACTACGTCGCGTTCCGCAACCTCGCCGATCCCGGTGGTCCCGGCTATTCGGAGGCGCAGGCAGCCGCGTTCGCGTCTGAGTACAAGATCAAGGACGGTCCGAACGACCAGGGCGAAATGTTCGAGCGTCCGGGCCGCACGGCGGACTACTTTCCGGCCCCGTTCCCGAACGAGCAGGCCGCAGCCGCAGCCAACGGCGGCAAGGCGCCCCCGGACCTTTCGTTGATGGCCAAGGCGCGGTCCTACAAGCGCGGCTTCCCGCAGTTCGTGATCGACTTCTTCACTCAGTACCAGGAGCAGGGACCGGACTATGTCGACGCCATCCTGCAGGGCTTCGAGGACAAGCCGCCGGCGGGTGTCACCGTCCCGGAGGGCACCTACTACAACAAGTACTTCCCCGGCCACGCCATCAAGATGCCGAAGCCGCTGTCCGACGGTCAGGTGACCTTCGACGACGGCTCGCCGGCGACGGTCAAGCAGTACGCGCATGACGTCACCACCTTCCTGATGTGGGCCGCCGAGCCGCACATGGAAGCGCGCAAGCGGATCGGCATGCAGGTGTTCTTCTTCCTGGTCGTGTTCGCGATCCTGATGTACTTCACCAAGCGCAAGGTCTGGGCCGACGCGCACTGATCTCGGCGATCGTTTCAAGCGTTCGAAAAAGCCCCTTCGGGGGCTTTTTTGTTTGGTGCGTCATTGCGAGCCAACGGGTTGCAATGACGGCTAATTGATTGCGTCCGCCACCGAGTACGGACAAGATGCCGGCCAATCAGCCGGCAAACAATTGCGGAGGAACTCATGGGTACCAGCATCAGCTTCAAGCGTCCGGACGGCAAGGAAGCGTCAGGCTATCTCGCCAATGCCGCGCGCGGCAACGCGCCCGGCGTGGTCGTGATCCAGGAATGGTGGGGCCTGCAGGACCAGATCAAGGGCATGTGCGACCGCTTCGCGCGAGCCGGTTTCGACGCGCTGGCGCCCGATCTCTACAAGGGCAAGGTGGTGCCGTATCACGACACCGACGCGGCCGGCAAAGAGATGAACTCGCTCGACTTCATGGACGCCACCACCCAGACGGTGCGCGGCGCCGCGCAATATCTCGCCAAGAACGGCGCCAAGGTCGGCCTCACCGGCTTTTGCCTCGGCGGCGCAGTGACCATCATCGGCGCCACCAAGATCCCGGAGCTGACGGCTGGTGTGGTGTTCTACGGCATTCCGCCGGAGCAGGCGGCGAAGCCTGCGGACGTGAGAATTCCGCTGCAGGGCCATTTTGCCACCAAGGATGATTGGTGCACGCCGGCGCTGGTCGATGGTTTCGAGAAGGCGATGAAGGCCGCCGGCAAATCGCTGGAGCTGTACCGCTATGACGCCGACCACGGTTTCGGCAACGAGCAGCGCCTGTCGGTGCACGACCGCCAGTGCGCAGAGCTCGCGTGGGACCGGGCTACGGAGTTCTTCAAGAAGCATCTGGGCTGATTGCGTACCCACGCGAGATGTCGTCCCTGCTTTCGCAGGGACGACGCAGTTTGCTATGCGTCTTTCACCCCGTCCCACCACGGGCAGGTGCCCGACATCAGCCTGAAATTGCCTTCCATCACCTGCACCGGCGCGCGCTTGCCTTCCGAGGCGGCGCGCATTCGCATCTCGCGCGCGACGGCGCGGTCCTCCGGCGACAGCCAGACGCGCTCATGGCCCCACAGGCTCGGGCCGTCATGCATCTCGAACGGCGTCCAGTTCATGGGATCGATCTCGCGGCCGCCCCAGCCGCACTCGACCATGAACGCTGACGGCGACTTGGCGTAGAACGACGTCATCAGATCGTTGGTGTGACGGCCGAGCGTGACATTGACCCGGTCTTCCTGCTGCGCGACGTCATAGGCTTGGCCGACATCGTCGAGCGAGAACAGCTCCACCATCAGATGATGCATGCCGTTGCTGCCGGTCTCGATCAGCGCCAGCGAGTGGTGGCGGGCGTTGACGTGGAAGAAATAGGCGCGGAACGGCTTCTCGATGTAGTCGCTCAGCCCGAAGCCGAGCACGTCGACATAGAAGGCCATCACGGGCGCGATGTGCTCGACCGTCAGCACCGCATGGCCGAGCCCGAGCGGCCCGGTGCGAAAGCCGGAGATCGAGCGTCCGGGCTTGAACGGCGTGTCGTCGATCTCGGCGCCGTGAAACGCCTCGAGACGATTGCCGGCCGGATCGCGGAACGAGATCAGGCCACGCACCCGCCGGCTATCCGCGAGCGCCTGCGGCTCTGACGTCACGGCAACGCCGGCGCGCTCCAGCCGCGCCGCCAGTGCGTCGAGGGCTGTGGCATCCGCCACCTCCCAGCCGAAGAACCTGGTCCCTTCGCCCTGCGCGCGGTCGATCACGATGCGTTGCTTGCGGTCGTCCATCCGGAAGGCGAGCAGCGAGTTGCCGCGCTCGATGGCCTGCAGCCCGACCAGGCCGGTGCCGAACTGCCGCCAGTCGTCGAGCGCGTCGGAGCCGAAGCCGGCATATCCGAGAGCCAAAATCGCCATCTGCGCCTCCGCCATCTGTCTGTTTTTTGGGCGGCCGACCGGCCGCCATTTCCGCAAATCCTACGCGGATTCCCGTCGCCTCAAACCCCGAAATACCGGCCAGAGGGGCGTCCCGGGTTGGGGCAGGGCTGTCAGTCCATCCCTTGACACGGCCCGCGCCGGGTGGTGTGTAACTGATATGAGCACCGTCGCCAGTCCATCCCGTCGTTGGTGGCCCACCTTCTCATAGGTGGCCGGTGCGTTTTCTTTTTTCACAAACGTCGAAGGTCGCCATCGCAGTGCGACGGTACCTTCCCTTGTCCTGTGTGGCGCTCTCTTCCCAAGTCTCGTAAGAGGATCACATGAACAGGACAGTCTTCTCCCTGCCGGCCAAGAGCGAGTATCTGACCAATGGCGGCCTTGCGGTCGCGCGCGTGGTCGAGCAGTTCACCGGCGGCGCCAATCGCCTCGACGACCTCATTGCGCTGCTGGACCGCCGCCGCGGCGTGGTGCTGTCCTCGGGCACCACGGTGCCGGGCCGCTACGAGAGCTTTGACCTCGGCTTCGCCGACCCGCCGCTGGTGCTGGAAACCATGGGCACGGATTTCTCGTTGCAGGCGCTGAACCCGCGCGGCGAGGTGCTGATCGCCTTCCTCGGCGACGTGCTGCGCGAGCCCTGCGTCGTGATCTCGGAGCGGAGTGCGACGAAGCTCTCCGGTCACATCATCCGCGGCGAAGCGCCGGTCGAGGAAGACCAGCGCACCCGCCGCGCCAGCGTGATGTCGCTGGTGCGCGACATGGTGGCGGCGTTCACCTCCAACGCCGATCCGCTGCTCGGCCTGTTCGGCGCCTTCGCCTACGACCTCGTGTTCCAGATCGAGGACCTCGTGCAAAAGCGCGCCCGCGAGGCCGACCAGCGCGATATCGTGCTTTACGTGCCGGACCGGTTGCTGGCCTATGACCGCGCCACCGGCCGCGGCGTGGCGCTGAATTACGAGTTCTCCTGGAAGGGCAAGTCGACCGCCGGCCAGTCGCACGAGACCGCGCCGAGCCTCTACGCCAAGACCGGGCGGCAGGGCTTTGCCGACCACGCGCCGGGCGAATATCAGGCGACGGTTGAAGTGGCGCGCGCGGCGTTCGCCCGCGGCGACCTGTTCGAGGCGGTGCCGGGGCAGCTGTTCGCCGAGCCCTGCGAGCGCTCGCCGGCGGAAGTGTTCCAGCGGCTCTGCCGCATCAATCCGTCGCCCTATGGCGCGCTGATGAATCTCGGCGACGGCGAATTCCTGGTCTCGGCATCGCCCGAGATGTTCGTGCGCTCCGACGGCCGCCGGGTCGAGACCTGCCCGATCTCGGGCACCATCGCGCGTGGTTCGGATTCGATCGGCGATGCCGAGCAGATCCGCAAGCTGCTGAACTCGGAGAAGGACGAGTTCGAGCTCAACATGTGCACCGACGTCGATCGCAACGACAAGGCGCGCGTCTGCGTGCCCGGCACCATCAAGGTGCTGGCGCGGCGACAGATCGAGACCTACTCAAAACTGTTCCACACCGTCGATCATGTCGAGGGCATGCTGCGGCCGGGCTTCGATTCGCTCGACGCCTTCCTGACCCACGCCTGGGCCGTGACCGTGACCGGCGCGCCGAAGCTCTGGGCGATGCAATTCGTCGAAGATCACGAGCGGTCGCCGCGGCGCTGGTACGCCGGCGCGATCGGCTGCGTCAATTTCGACGGCAGCATCAACACCGGGCTGACCATCCGCACCATCCGCATGAAGGACGGTCTCGCCGAGGTGCGCGTCGGCGCGACTTGTTTGTTCGACTCCGATCCGGCCGCCGAGGACCGCGAATGCCAGGTCAAGGCGGCGGCGCTGTTCCAGGCGCTGCGCGGCGATCCGCCGAAGCCGCTGTCGGATTTCGCGCCCGACGCGACCGGCTCGGGCAAGAACGTGCTCCTGATCGATCACGACGACAGCTTCGTGCACATGCTGGCGGATTACTTCCGCCAGGTCGGCGCCAATGTCACCGTGGTACGGCACGTCCATGCCCAGGACATGCTCAAGAAGAAGGGCTGGGACCTGCTGGTGCTGTCGCCCGGACCGGGCCGGCCTGAGGATTTTGGCATCGCGAAAACCATCGACACCGCGCTGGAGAAGAAGCTGCCGATCTTCGGCGTCTGCCTCGGCGTGCAGGCGATCGGCGAATATTTCGGCGGGCAGCTCGGCCAGCTCACCCAGCCCGCGCATGGCCGTCCCTCGCGCGTCCAGGTGCGCGGCGGCAGGCTGATGCACAATTTGCCCAATGAGATCGTGATCGGCCGCTATCACTCGCTCTATGTCGAGCGCGACAGCGTGCCCGAGGTGCTGGCGGTGACCGCGACCACCGAAGACGGCGTCGCAATGGTGATCGAGCACAAGACCCTGCCGGTCGGCGGCGTGCAGTTCCATCCGGAATCGCTGATGTCGCTCGGCAACGAGGTCGGCCTGCGTATTGTCGAGAATGCATTCCGGCTGAATCCGGGAGTGAATTGATTTGGACCGTCATTGCGAGCGCAGCGAAGCAATCCATGCCTCAATCCGGGGAGAGATGGATTGCTTCGTCGCTTGCGCTCCTCGCAATGACGACGCGGAGAAAGCGAGACAGCAATGACCTTCGACCACGACATCAAGGCGACCGTTCGCACCATCCCGGACTACCCGAAGAAGGGCATCCTGTTTCGCGACATCACGACGCTGCTCGCGGATGCCCGCGCCTTCCGCCGGGCGGTCGATGAGCTGGTGCATCCCTGGGCGGGCGCGAAGGTCGACAAGGTTGCGGGCATCGAGGCCCGCGGCTTCATCCTCGGCGGCGCGGTGGCGCATCAGCTCTCGGCCGGCTTCGTGCCGATCCGCAAGAAGGGCAAGCTGCCGCATACCACGGTGCGGATCGCCTATTCGCTGGAATACGGCATCGACGAGATGGAGATGCATGCCGACGCCGTGCAGCCCGGCGAGCGCGTCATCCTGGTCGACGATCTGATCGCGACCGGCGGCACCGCGGAGGGCGCGGTGAAGCTGCTGCGCCAGATCGGTGCCAACGTGGTTGCCGCCTGCTTCATCATCGATTTGCCCGATCTCGGCGGCGCCGACAAGCTGCGCGCGATGGACGTTCCGGTGCGCACGCTGATGACGTTCGAGGGGCATTAAGCGCCACACGCTCCACACGTCGTCCCTGCGAAAGCAGGGACTCCATAACCACTGGCGTTGGTTGTTAGCAAAGGCTGCAGCCGCAGCCTTAGCAAAACCAGCGTTGGTGGATATGGGTCCCTGTGTCTTGGAAGTCTGTCATGATGAAGGTGGGCGGGAAGCCGTTGGGTCCTTGGCGCTTGACGCCGTGATCCGGCCCGGTCTCCCGCCCGTTCCATCTACAACCTGAACAGTTGCACGAGGCTGCGCCAACAGACCTCGCATCACAGGGACAGGCACCATGATCATACCCCTTCGTTACGTCGGAATCGACGTCTCCAAACATCACCTCGATATTTTCGATGAGGCCAT
>NZ_MKFI01000016.1 GCF_001982635.1 Bradyrhizobium mercantei
CTTCCTGCTTCAGCACGTACGGGTACTGTGCTGAAATTCGGACCACCGCTAACTTGATATCGGGGCGATGCGCAATGTCCGCGACGCTTCTCAAATGCTTCGGATTTCCGGGGAGAACATATAGTCCGATCTGGGCTGCGTAAGTGGGCGTCGAAAACACCACTGCTTTGCAGGCGGCTTCAGTAATACTGAGGCCAGCCCCAACGTAGTCGAATTGACGGCTCTGCAATCCAGGGATCATGGCGGTCCATTCCGTGAGCGCCGGCGTAAGCGAAGGCAGGCCCATGGCGCTGAGCACTATGTTCTGCAGATCAACCGAAGCTCCTGTCGCCTTCCCGTCCGGAGATATGATCATGGAGGGGGGGAGCGACGCCAGCGCCACCTTCACTTGTCCGGCTTTGCGGATCGAAGCGAGAAGAGAATCGTTCCCTTGTGCAAACGTGGGAAATCCATAGACCAAAAGTGTGAGTAGGAAGACGGGCAACGAGAGCTTTGCTATCGCACGCAAGGCATCTCCTCCTTCAGATTTGGCAATGCCGATAGCAGTATCGTGAGCGAGACCGCTTCGGCGAAGCCAATACCAATTTCGGATCTGTAAATACCAAAAAGGCATTGATGCGAGTTCTGATACAGCTAACCAAGTGCACGGAATGCAGGGGCTTTTTCCGGCGAGGCCGTGTGAGCCTAGTGTTCGCGTTCAGTACAAGGGCGTCACCCCCGGGCACTCGTGAGCACAACCAAAAGATTGCGCCGAACTGCTAGGCCCTGAAGGTCAATCTTGTTTCGCAACAGACAGACATCAGATAATCTTGTCACTTCGTGGCAGTACCAGCCGCGGTCTGAAAATGAGCCTGCCGCGGCGGAAGTTGGGAAGCAGGACTGGGCTAAAGGCTCTTTGAGCGTAAGCATACGACGAAGGCCGCCTGATTGACATGCGCGAGGGCACGGTTCCTCTATGATGGCGTTGCGTGAAGGTCAGGCAGCTTTGGCGTAGAAGATTCATTCCCAAGCCGGCAAGCCCGTGCAGACGCGACGCGGGAAGCTCGTCTTCGGAAGCCGTACTTGAAGCGGATGGTCATCTGCTCCGAGGTGCGGCAACCAGCGTGACATAGCGCTCGACGCGCGCAAGCATGCCGGCTGCAAACGTCGCAGTTACAACAGCTGCGTCATCGGCGCAATCGTGTAGCCGCTGTTGTGATCATCGTCAGCATGACGACGGCACGGTGGCGCCCCGCTAGTTGCCGAAGCTCCAGTTGCGCCTTTCCAATGCGATGCCTCTCAATGCGTGTCTCAGCACAATTGTTGGAAGCGGGACGAACTCGTCCCAGCGTCTGAGCATGTAGTTGATCGGCTTTAGGACCTCAGAGGAGCACGAGATGCTTTCGCGCTGACGCAGCAACCAGGCGTGTCCTTGAGAAGCGACTTGCCCTTTTCCTGGCGTACGGCGCGCCATCCGTCGGCGCTCGGTCACGGCGGCTTGGCATCGCGCTTCCCCGAAGGACAAGCGCCGACTTGAGCATCAAGTTTGATAAGATGCTTTTGGACCGTGCAATCGGATCAGTTACCTTTACGCAACCAACGGCCAAAGAAAAGGTCAGGGGCGTCCGCTTTTCTCTAATCCAGTACTAAATAGCCCGCAGACAGATCAGAGATCGGTCGTCTCGCCGACCAACGACGTAACCTGAGCGCACGTCGCATCATTGCGCACCTTCCTGACAATTTCGACATACGGCACCGGTGGAGGACATGGCTTAGTGTCAATCACGCGTAAGCGGTCGGATGCAATTACCGGCTCAAGATTCGGCGCGGCAGGTAGCTGATGCCGCGTCCGACGATCGTCAGAGCCGCAATTGCTGAGGGCTGTTGCCCGGCAGTGTGCTAACGATCTCGACTCCGTGCTCGCGAATGACGTCGCCCAGCCCAGGTGCATTCGCCTGATTAATGATTGCGTGCTACGTGATCTCCTTCAATGACATTGAGCACGCAATCGGGGTATACCCTAGCCTTGCACATCCAAGCTATTGAACAGCTCCCAACGAGACGACGTGTAAATTCCGACTGTGAAAGATGTCTGGAACGATCGCGAGATCTAGCCGCTCCTGCTCGACACCTGCAACAAGCTCGGCGCTAGTGCTGACAATTGGCTCCAGCATAATAGATGCCGCGAGGCGCCTTGCCCGGTGAGCGAGAGCATGCAGACACGTCATGGCCGTAAGTTCGGTTGTGCAGATCCGAAACGCCCTCGACACCTGTGACGATTAGTTTCCAAACGTCAGGAAGCGGCTTTGCGGCGAGAGCATTTCTTGCGTAAGGACGAGTCATTGCTCTCCTGCTTACGCCAGGTGAATCTTTCTCCAACCGCGGTTGAGAGCATCACGCCCAGAACTGCTCGTGGATCCGCTCGGAAATTGAAGAGTGCGTAGTTTGAGGTGGTGACCCGTTCGAGAGCTGACAATTGACCAATAGAATCCTTGCTTCAGAGAAAGCATCTTACCACCAGCGGAATTCAAGTGGACGAAAGGGGCTTCTCTTTCATAAAGCGAAAATGTCGCGAGCTGTTAATTCGGTTTACGAACTGCGCGCGAGAAGTCAACTTAGTCGCCCGGAAACGACGCTCGCTTTCGAAGGATGAGAGGGATCATGTTGCTCGCCGATAGGCTAGACCTCATTTAGCCATCGCCCATATTGCCGCGCTCGAGGTCTCATTGCTGGCGACGATTGCATTTGCAGCATGGTGGGTGGCGAGCCAGAATTCGTAGCGCCGCCCCGTTCTTCGAAGCAACGCATCGCGCCATGTTCCGTCGCTCAACTGACCGGCGACGTGATTCGTGTCGTCCTCGGCCCGTAGGACGATTTCTTTAGCTCAGATCAGATCGAGGTTTTCTGTACGAGCCCCTTGAATGCCGCCTCACAGGTGCAACACTGATCCATGGGTGAGCTACAACACCGCGTCGGACGGAATTGTCATGGGTGCAATTCAGTTAGCGACGGGCAGCCAATGGTTCTTATGGCGGATAGGCAGCCCGACGGGCGGCGACCCTAAGATGTTCTGCAGGTTCAACCCGGCGGTCAGCAAACAAGCGCTGAACGCCATGCCGGCGACGTTCAGAGGCCTAAAACTTCGCAAGCGAACCGAGGTGACGCTGGACAATATTCCCCGCGAGCGAAGCTCGATGGTTAGTGAGATTGCTTATTATGGGCGATAATCTCGCTCAGCAATGTATCCGCTGGTACGCTATATGAACTACCTTGGCCAGTTGGTTAAAGCGAAAGTACAAGCGCTTCCATCACCGTTTAGAACTCGCCCGTCTTCCTGGAGAAGATCGCGTGAGAACCGTAGACTATTTGTGCACTGGCGACGCGTTGACGACAAGCTTGCCTGATGGGAGCCGGTTGAGGCGAGCGTCTCACGCCCGGCTCTGCGAGAGGCTGGAGGGCATACTCACTCGACAGCACGACGTTAAGGCACGGCCGGATGCAAAAAGGGGGAGCACCAGCAGATTTATTGGCCGGTCGCGCTGCGGGCGAACCACGAAAATCCACGCAATCGATGACGCTAAAGGCCATATCCTTTGCGTCCCTCTGACCCGCGTGAATTATCCAAATCCGCATTCCAACATGCGTCATCCTCGGCCGTTGTAAGTTTAAGGTACCAGATAACGGAGCAACAATGCTTATCTGGTATCGATTTCTCGCGAAATGGTATTGGCGATCCGAAAGCCAACTCGCGTAGCTATTGTTTAGTTCAAAAACCAAACGAAAAGTGGTCGAGATGGCCTTCCTCCCAGTCCTATCCTAGCCCCGAGCAAGATGAGGCCGTTGGAACCACCGTCATTGTCGCCGACGACTGTTGTGGCTGATCCCGAGGAGAGCACAGTCGCGAAAAGCAACTATACCAGGGGATAGGCCATGTACGAGTTCAGAGAAGAAACCCGCGCGCTAGTAGATCTTGTTCGGAGGATTGTCAAAGATCACCAAATGCCGCTCGAAGCGCGCGTACTCAGAGGCGAGACGTTGACGCAAGCGGACTACCAACAGGGGCGTGAAGCGGCTCGTAAGGCCGGGCTGTGGGGGCTCCGGCTGCCCCCCGAATTCGGCGGGCCGAACCTTTCGCTAGTAGATCGACTCGCTGTCGTTGAAGAAAACCGCAAATGCTTAACGCCGATTCGATTTGGCGGTGAAGTCATCCCCAACCTTCTCTACGCAACGCACGAGCAGAAGACTCGCTATCTCGATCCATTCCTATCGGACGCCACGGCGATTTGCTTTGCGTTGACCGAACCTGGCGGTGGCTCTGATCCGGCTCGCAGCCTTTCGACCCATGCGAAACGGGACGATGATGGTTGGGTCATCAATGGATCAAAGATCTGGATAACGGACTTCGATCATGCAGACCGAGTGTTCGTCTTTGCTCGCACCAGCAAGGAGAAAGCTGCTAATAATATCTCGATGTTCGCGGTCGAGAGGGATAACCCCGGTCTCATCGCGCGCCCGGTGGCGATGCTCGGCGTTGGGCACGTGACGCATCAGCTCACGTTCGAAGATTGCAGGGTTGACGACATTGCGCGCATCGGCCCGGAGGGAGCCGGATTCAGGGATGCTCAAGATGCCCTAAACCCAATGCGTTTCGAAATTGCCGCAGTCGCCCTAGGTATAGCTCAGCGCTGCTACGAAATGATGGTGGATTATGCCAAACAGCGCGTAGTATTCGGAAGCTCACTTAGCGAGAAACAGTCGATTCAGGCAATGATCGTCGACTCTTGGATCGAAATACAGCAGAACCGTCTTATGATGTACACGTGTGCGGAGAAGCACGATCGCGGCGAGGATACGCGTATCGGAGCAGGCGTGATGAAGATGACGGGCAGTGAGATGGTAGGCCGCGTGATCGACCGCGCAATCCAGATCCACGGCGGCGCAGGCTGCACGTACGAAAGTCCACTCGCGCACTGGTACGACAATCAGCGTATGGCGCGAATCTATGACGGCGCGTCCGAGGTGCTCAAGTATCGTGTGATTGCTAGGCATCTATTGGCATGACGTGGGCTCCAGAATCTAGTCTGCAGACGGTGAATCACCGCTTCCGGTTGAGCGACCACGAGGACGCCGTCCGCTAGGGCGTCGTGCACGATTTATCGCCTGGTCACAACGATGATGAGGCTGACAAAGTTAGGCCGTGTAGGCCTGAGACCGAATTTCAAACGATGACGACGAGTTCGAGTTCAAAAAAATGGAGAGGCGAGTGAGCGAGGCGTCCCAGCGGATCCTAACCGAGCGTCGCGGCCCAATACTGATCGTCGCATTTAACCGCCCCGAGGTCAGGAATGCCGTCGACTTCGATTCGTCGAAGGCAATGGAAGTCGCAATGGATCTCCTCGACCGGGATGACGAGTTGTTCGTCGGTGTCATTACTGGCGCGGGCGGCAATTTCTCTGCCGGTGCGGACCTGAAGGAGGTGGCCAAGCACGGTCCGATTCCGCAGCTTGCCCGGGGTGGTTTCGGAATCCTCAAGCGCCCGCCGCGCAAACCGCTAATCGCGGCGGTCGAAGGTTACGCGGTTGGCGGCGGTTTTGAGACGTGTCTAGCATGCGATCTAATTGTGGCAGCGCGCAATGCGAAGTTTGGTCTACCCGAGGTCAGACATAATGTTTTGGCAACTGGGGGCGGACTTTTCAGGTTACCGCGCCGCATACCATATCACCTCGCTATGGAGCTTGCACTCACCGGTGCATTCAAGGACGCGCCCTATTTGGAACGATTCGGCTTTGTGAACCGTCTCGTGGAGCCAGGAATGGCGCTTGATGAGGCCATCAAGCTGGCCGGGTCATTGCTCGTAAACGGACCGATCGCGTTGGCCGCGAGCAAGGAGATCATCTTCCAGTCTTTTGACAACGAGGACGACTGGGCAAAGCAGATGCCGATCGCCAGAAAAGTCCTAGATGCTGAAGACACGCGCGAGGGGCTGAAAGCGTTCGCTGAAAAGCGCAGTCCAGTGTGGAAAGGCCGGTGAGGGACTACTGCCTTCTAAACGGCGCCGTTTGTCTTCGGCTTGAACTCTAGGTTGTCTAATTTATGTCCGGCTCGACACCAAACCAGCTGAGGTACCGCGTAGCGAATGCGTTGCGCAGCATTGAGGCGCTGGAAGCCAAATATGAAAGCGTCACCGTCGGACAGCTGGTTTCTCTGCGGGCACGCACACATGGTTCGACAACGGCTATCGACGTGTTCGAACGTGGCGAACGCGCGACCTACTCCGAGATGGATACTCGATCCAATGGGTTTGCCCATGCTCTTCGCGCATTCGGAGTGCGAAAAGGCGACCGCATCGGAGTGATGCTGCCCAATCGAATTGAATTCGTTATCCTATGGTTCGCAGTCGCAAAGCTTGGGGCGGTAATGGTCCCGATCAACATGCGCTACACACCTAGAGAGGTCGAATACGTTCTCAGCGATACACAGGCTAGGTTCGCTGTCGTGGACGAAACTGCATGGCCGGTGTTCTCCGCGATGGATCCGTGGCCGAAAGATTTGGGCGATAAGCGAGTGCTTGTTGTTGGACAGATGTCTTCCCGCGGAGCTATCGTTACCATCGATTCCTTACTCGAGAGCGTCGACGATTCGCCTGTGAACGAAGAGGTTGGCGCTGACGATCCGGTAATCATCCAATTCACTTCGGGGACGACGGGCTTTCCGAAAGGCTGCATATTGACCCACGAAGTCTTAAGCGTTGCTTCGTACACCAACGCTTACTTGGATCGTGAGATATACGAGAGGTATCTTAGTTGGGCGCCTGTCTTTTATGCCGAGGGGCAAGGACAGATTTTGAAATCATATCGACGGGGCGGGACGCTGTACTTGGCCCAGAAGCTCAGTTCGACCCGCTTCGATGATTGGCTTACCAGTTACCATATTCAGTGGTGCGCCATCCCAGAGCAGATCGCCCGCCAATTGGGAAACGTTGCCGCCGCGTCCACAAGTCTGAAGGAGGTCCAGCAGAATCTTGGATGGAGTGCTAATTCGATATGCCAGTTCCGCAGGCAGCTTGGCGTCCCTGGCTATCATGTCTACGGAATGACCGAAATCGGATGGGCTACTCGGACCCCCAGCGACATCGACGAGATGGACACTTCTAGCTCTGTGGGAATTCGCGCACCTTTCCGCGAACTGCGACTGGTCAACGACGATGGTAGTCCCACGCCGGTTGGCGAAGTCGGCGAACTGTGGGTAAGGGGTCGTGGGATCTTCAAAGGATATTGGAACAATCCTGAAGCGAATGCCAAATGTTTCGAAGGCGGATGGTTCAAAACCGGCGATTTATTCCGGTGCGATGATCTCGGCTTCCATTGGATCGTCGGACGGAAGAAGGACATGATCCGGCGCTCGGCCGAGAACATCGCCGCACGTGAGGTGGAGGCCATTATCCGCGAACTTCCCGAGGTAGCGGATGTAGCTGCCGTTCCTGTGCCCGACGAAATGCGAGGCGAGGAGGTCAAGATCTACGTGGAGGTGAGAGCGGGCGGGGCGGCAGACGATGCGCTGGTACAGCGCATTCTGGAGCATGCTCGTGCGCGCCTGGCTGTCTTTAAGGTGCCGCGCTACGTGGCTTTCATTCCGGCTCTACCAAGAACCTCAAGCGACAAAGTGCTCAAACGGGAGTTGATGGCCGTTCCCGATCCGATCACTGGCGCTTACGATAGCGACGAGAAGCGCTGGCGCTGAAGTCGCTGTTTCGATCAGATTGTCGCAAGCGCCCTGCAGGCGAGAGTCGCACTTCATGGGCTCGATCAGTGAGCATTCCAATAGGAGAGAAAGTCGAAGAGCATGCCCGAACTCCTCAAGCCTGATCTTTATGCCCTGAAGGGCACCACGTCCGCCCCCGAACGTCCGTCTCTCAAAGGAGGGAAGTGCGCGCACTGCGGCTTTGTCTTCTTTCCGATGCAAGGTTACGGCTGTGAGGTTTGTGGACGAAGCGGCGATTGCTTGCAGTCACTCGCTCTTCGCGGCTCTGGAAGTCTGATCGCGTCTGCAAGGGTGCACATGCACAACCCCGTTCCAGCGGCCGCAATGGCTGATGTCAAACCTCTCGAGGCTCCTTTCACTGTCGGTACAATCAAACTCGATGATGGGCCGACGATCCGCACTCTCCTGGTCGATGCCAAGGAACGGGCTCTGAAGCCTAGACAAAGGATGATGAGCAAGCTGGTGCCAGTCGGCAGCGGTGCCCGCACAATTCTCGATCTTCGCTTCACACCAGCTTCGTGATTACCAAGCAGGTCCTAGATCATCATGGGTAAGTCGCTCCGGGACTTGCGTCCTGTCTATGTTGTCGGCGTCGGCTGGCACCGATATCAACGTCCAAGTGAGACGCCTTACGTCGCGCTCGGGCTGCATGCCATCCGGCAGTCTCTGGCGGACGCCGGAATCGCGTGGACTGATGTCGATACATCGTATGTCGCAACTGGCTTTCTCGGCATGGCACCGGGGCTTCCGATGCTGCGCTATCTCGGAGCCTCCGGACGACCACTGGTGCACGTCGAAAACGCCTCGGCCTCAGGTTCGGCCGCGTTCCGACATGCCTGCATCGAGGTGGCAGCCGGAGTGGCGGATGTTGCTTTGGCCGTCGGCGTTGATAAGCCAGATACCGCGCGTCATGTTCGCACCGGCATCTCTAGTTTAGCCGATGATGCAATTGCGTTTTTCACCCATTACGCGTTGTTGTTGGATCAATACACGCAGGAACATGGGGTAACGCCGCAGGATGTGGCGTTGGTCGCAGTTAAGAATCATCGCAATGGCGCGCTCAATCCCAATGCCCATCGCCAGCAGGAGCGCTCACTCGATGAAATCCTCGGCGGCAAGCTGCTGTCAGGCTCGCTGACTCCGTTACAGTGCTGCCCTGTCGGCGAGGGTGCGGCGGCTGCGATCATCGCTTCCGAGGAGGGCATCAAGCGGCTCGGCATCAATTCAGGTCGCGCAATCCGCGTTGCTGCTTCGGCTGCTTGCAGTGAGCGCGCCGGGCTGGCTGGACCTGCCGACGTGACGCTCACGCAAGACACTGTGGCCGACGCTCTACAG
This sequence comes from Bradyrhizobium mercantei, assembly GCF_001982635.1. GTDB lineage: Bacteria > Pseudomonadota > Alphaproteobacteria > Rhizobiales > Xanthobacteraceae > Bradyrhizobium > Bradyrhizobium mercantei. The sequence continues at coordinate 9,076 of NZ_MKFI01000016.1, forward strand.
CAAGCGGGGCTCAAACCGCAGAACGTCGACGTACTCGAAGTACACGACGCATTTACTATCGAAGAGCTCCTGTATCTTGAGGCGACGGGCTTCTGTAAGCCCGGCGAGGCGGTTCAGCTGCTCAAGGAAGGTGCCTTCGAGATAGGCGGAAAGATGGCCGTCAGTGCCTCCGGTGGCCTGATCGCCATGGGTCATCCGGTCGGACCGACGGGCATCGGGCAGATCGGTGAGATCACGATGCAGCTTCGGAGCGAAGCCGGTTCACGTCAGCACAAGGGCGCGAGAGTCGGATTGGCTCACATGATTGGCAACGGCCCCATCTGTTACGCGCACGTGCTGCAGAAGCCATAGGTCACGGCTGCGCTGCGGCTGATACGTCTCTGGAAGGAAAGGAAGTAGCGCATATGAGCAAATCTTGGACTCTAAAAGCAACGGGGTACGTGCATGAGTGACATCTTGGATTTGGGAGGCCGAATTGCCTTCGTGACTGGAGCTGGCCAGGGCGTTGGTCGGCAAATTGCACTCCACTTGGCTGGGCACAATTCCGGCGGAGTTGCGGTGAATGACTATGTGCTCGACCGCGCCGAAAAGGTTGCGGAAGAAGTTCGTGCCGCCGGCGGAAAGGCGTTGGCCATACAGGCCGATGTGACAGACCTAGAGAGCGTGAAGGCGGCCGTAAAAGTGACCGAGGAGAAGCTCGGCAAGATCGGCGTCCTCGTCAACAACGCAGGCAATTTTGGTGCGACGCCACATGCCGACGCTGAGAAGCCGTTCTGGGAAACCGGACCGGACGCCTGGAACAGTTCGATCGGTGTCAATTTTTACGGCGTGATTAACTGCACCAGTGCGTGCGTGCCCGGCATGATTGCGCGCGGCGCTCCAGGCCGCATCATAACGATCATCTCGGAGGCTGGCCGCTACGGCGACGTAGGGTTGGAAGTATACGCCGGCGCAAAGGCCGGAGCGGCTGGCTTCATGCGGGCGGCAGCGCGTGCGCTCGGCCGCTACGACATCACCGCCAATTGCGTGGCGCTTGCGGGAATGGCGACGCCGCCGGTCGAACAAAACATGAAGGCTGATCCCGAGCGAGCCAAGAAGGCATTGCAGAAGTATGTAATTCGTCGTCTCGGCCGTCCTGACGAGGTCGCGAGCATGGTATTGTTCCTAGCCTCTAACGCCGGCAGCTACGTTACCGGCCAGACGTACGGAGTCAACGGCGGCTTCGTCTTCGGGCTGTAGGGAATGGGAATGAGCTGGGCATTTCAACCAATTCCGTTGGCGCGGATTGCAAGGGGGCGGCCTAAGACGGTCCGCCCCGCAGGTTCCTCGCGCATCGGGATCGTGAGTTGGACGTCGAGCAAATTGTTGACGGCGACCTTTTCTCTATCTGCCTCGGATTATTCTGACCATATCAACGACCGTCCATCACGGAAATCGTTGGCCGAATGCCAGCTTGAGTTCTACATGCCGGTGATTGACAGGGCGGCCACGACCGTCGAACGTTATCGGGCCTTGACCGAGGTGCTAGACGAATTCGCCTGTCTCTTGAGAAACGTTAAGGTTGCCGATCAGCACGGAAAGCCGCTCGCCGCTCTGCCCAACTTCGCCGCTACGAGGTCGACCGTATCACCACTGTGGGAGCTTAACGATCGTCTCCATTGCCGCGAGTGTCCCGGCGTGGGTCTAGCCAAGCTCGAGGTCGATGGAGAGGCGATCTTTAGTAGCAGTGCGGCGTCGACAGGCTTCCCGGAAGACTTTATGCGCGTCGCCGGAGAGCTTTAAGAGCGGCGATCCTGAAACATAGAGGCAAGGACGATGGATTTGGGGTTCACTGAAGACGAGCTCGCCTTTCGCGACGAGGTCAGGGCATTCTTTCGCGCGGCAGTTCCTGCTGATATTCGCGAGAAGCTTCTCGCCGGCGCACATCCCAGCAAAGACGATATGGTGCGTTGGACGCGAATCCTTGCCGCGAAGGGGTGGGGTGTGCCTCACTGGCCGGCCGAGTATGGCGGTACGGGGTGGAGTCCAGTCAAACAGTATATCTATGTTGAGGAGATGAGCCAAACGCCTGCGCCCGCGCCGCTCCCGTTCGGCGTGAATATGGTGGGACCGGTCATCTACACCTTCGGCAACGAGGACCAAAAGAAGCGCTTCCTTCCGCGCATCCTCACACTCGAGGACTGGTGGTGCCAGGGCTTCTCCGAACCAGGGGCGGGTTCCGACCTCGCTTCGGTCAAGACGCGCGCGGTGCGTGACGGCGACCACTACATCGTCAACGGACAAAAAACCTGGACGACCCTTGCCCAATTTGCCGACTGGATCTTTTGCCTCGTTAGGACCGATCCAGCGGCGAAGAAGCAGCAGGGCATTTCGTTCCTCCTGATCGACATGAGGTCGTGCGGCATAACTGTGCGTCCGATCCAGACGCTTGACGGTGGGTATGAAGTTAACGAGGTCTTCTTCGACGACGTCCGAGTGCCGGTCGAAAATCGCGTCGGTGAGGAGAATCGCGGTTGGGATTACGCTAAATTTCTGCTCGGCAACGAACGCTTCAACATCGCCGGCGTCGGGATTTCAAAGGAGCGCATTTGCCGCATCATGGACCTCGCTTCCCGGGTCCGTTTCGGCGGCGAGCGGTTGATCGATCAAGCTGATTTCCGAAAGAAGGTCGCCGCAGTTGAAGTCCGCCTGAAGGCGCTCGAGATCACTCAGCTTCGCGTCCTCGCTAACGAATCGAAACGGCAGAAGGGCACGCAAGACCCGGCAAGCTCGATCCTCAAGATCAAGGGCGCAGAGATCCAACAGGCGACTTCGGAGCTTCTGATGAACGTCGTCGGCCCTTATGCGCTGCCTTATCAATCGGAGGAGGATTTCGAACGCCGCAATGAGCCACCGATCGGTCCCGACTGGGCGGCGACGATCGCGCCTGCATATTTCAACATGCGCAAGGTATCGATCTATGGCGGGTCCGACGAAATCCAGAAGAATATCATCGCCAAGGTGGTCCTCGGCCTCTAACGCTTTTGGATCGTGGATTTAATAAAGCCGCGAAGTGCCTAATTTTGTACGAGATTTGGGGCCGCTGCCACGGCTCGGTTCTTCAAGGGGAATTCCGGAACATGGACTTTGATCTTTCTGAGGAACAGCGGCTTCTGAAGGATAGCGTCGAGCGGCTGATGCTCGAGAGCTACGGCTTCGACGAGCGCGGGAAGTATCGTTCCGAGCACATGGGCTTCAGCGAGGCAATGTGGGCTCGCTATGCCGAGCTCGGGCTTCTCGCGCTGCCGTTTTCAGAGGAGTATGGTGGCTTCGGCGGCGGCGCAGTCGAGGCTATGATTGTCATGGAGGCGTTCGGCAAGGCGCTGATCCTCGAACCTTACTTCGCGACAGTGGTGCTTGCCGGCGGTATTTTGCGGCACGGTGCAAGCGAAGCGCAAAAGACCGAGCTGATCCCGGCGATCGCCGCCGGGCGTATGAAGCTCGCTTTCGCTTATGCCGAACCGCAGTCCCGCTATGACCTGTTCGACATTGAGACGCAGGCGAGAAAGGACGGTGATGGTTGGATCCTCAATGGCACCAAAGGTCTCGTCCTGCACGGCGCTGTTGCCGACAAGATCATCGTGTCGGTGCGTACTGCGGGCAGATCGCGTGACAAAGACGGAATCGCCCTCTTCTTAGTGGACGGTAATGTACCGGGCCTCGTGCGCCGCGGTTATTCGACCCAGGATGGCCTGTGGGCAGCCGAGATGACGCTAAATAATGTGCGGGTTAAGGCGGACAACGTTATCGGCAATCCGGCAGACGCCTATCCAGTCATTGCACGAGTGGCGGACGAGGCGATTGCAGCGCTTTGCGCGGAGGCGATTGGCTGTTTCGCTGCAATGCAAACGATCACGCTTGACTACCTGAAGACACGCAAACAGTTTGGCGCCACTCTTGGCTCCTTCCAGGTTCTGCAACACCGGGCGGTCGACATGTTTATCGAACTGGAGCAGTCGTGCTCCATGGCCATGTATGCCACGATGATGGCCCGCGAAAACGGGACTATGGAACGTGAGCGGGCGATTTCAGCGGCGAAGGCCCAGATCGGCGAGTCTGCTAGACTGATCGGCACTCAGTCGATCCAGCTACATGGTGGTGTCGGTATGACGATGGAGTACCGTATCGGGCACTATTTCAAGCACATCACCATGATCGACACGCTGTTCGGCGACGCAGACTATCACCTACATCGGCTCGCCGTTCTTGGAAGCATCATTCGCGAGAACGCTTGAGTGACGACCGCCGGATGTTCCGAAAGCCGGTCAGAGGGAAGAAGCAGCGCAGCGCAATGATGAGGAGAGGAATGAATGATCGCCAAGAGTTCGCAGGCAGTGAGGATGTACGAGTCACGCGCCGTTCGGCGGCACTAATAAAAGTCGAACGCCTTCTGGAGAACATGTCGACATGTTTTCAACAGAAAGCCGATCTGAAAGAACTCCATGACTGAATCGCAAGGCGTCGAAGCCTTCCACCAGCTCGAACTCAACACCGGGCGCTTCCTGATCCAGCGTTGTACTGGGTGCGGCAAGCACGTGTATTACCCGCGCGAGGCCTGTCCGCATTGTGACAGCACATCGCTCGACTGGATCTCACCAAAAGGTGGTGGCACCGTCTACGCGGTAACCACCGTCCGGCGCAAGCCCGCAGAGGGCGGAGACATCAACGTATCTCTAGTCGACCTTGACGAAGGTGTGCGCCTCATGGGCCGAATCGACAACCTTGCGCCCGGCGCAGTGAGTATAGGCCAGCGAGTGAATGCACGCGTGCAAGTCAAGGATGGCAAGGGGCTGGTCTTGTTTGATGCAGTGGATGGAGGTGCGTTATGAGCACCTTAAGGGGCTTGCGCGGCAGTGCCGCAATCGTGGGCGTCGCTACTTTCGGGAATGGGCTGTCGCCCGGGTTTACCGACATGGAGCTGCTCGCACGGTCGGCCCACGCAGCCGTCGAGGATGCCGGGCTGAGGATGAGCGACATTGATGGCCTATGCACCGCGAGTGGAGGTGCGTCGATGTGGCCGCTGCCGGTCATTGAGTATCTGGGTCTGAACCCCCGCTACATCGACGGCACCATGCTCGGTGGCTCGAGCTTCATCGCACACCTCCTGCCCGCGATGCAGGCGATCCGCTCGGGCCAGTGCAGCGCGGTTCTCGTTTGTTATGGCAGCGCTCAGCGCACGAGCACAGTCGGTCGCCGCGAAATGGGCCAACTGCGCCGCTTCGTCGATCCGCAGCCATATGAGTACCCGTATGAACCGATGCTGCCGGCTTCGGCGTATGCCTTGGCCGCATCGCGTCACATGCACGAGTTCGGCACTACGCGCGAGCAGTTGGCGGACGTCGCCGTCGCCGCGCGGGCATGGGCCCGTCTCAATCCGGATGCCTTTATGCGCGCCCCGTTGACACGCGAAGACGTCTTGAAGTCTCGAATGGTGTCGGAGCCGCTCAGCGTACGTGATTGCTGCCTCGTGACGGACGGCGGCGGTGCATACGTACTGGTGAGTGCTGAACGAGCGAAGTCGCTGCCGAAGAAACCAGTATATGTGCTTGGCAACGCGACTGCCGTGTGGAATCGGCAGATATCGTCGATGCGCGACCTCACCGCCACGTCGGCGAAGCAATCGGGCGCTGATGCATTTGCGATGGCAGGCATGAAGCCAAGCGACATCGACGTGCTCGAACTCTATGACGCATTCACGATCAACACCATTTTATTCCTGGAAGACCTTGGCTTTTGTCCGAAGGGCGAGGGCGGGCCCTTTGTGGAGAGCGGAATGATTGCACCAGGAGGTAAGCTGCCAGTCAACACCAATGGGGGCGGCCTGTCGTGCACGCATCCTGGCATGTACGGTATTTTTGCGCTGATCGAGGCCGTGCGGCAACTGCGGGGCGAGGGCGGCGATCGTCAAGTGATAGGCGCGATGACGGCACTGGCGCATGGCAACGGCAGCACCTTGTCCAGCCAGTCTACCGCTATTTTGGGAACGGCCGAGACACTATGATCCGCCACCTCGCTGTTTTCATAATTCCATAAGTCGGTCTTGCGCATCTCTGGAAAAAAATTCCGCGATGCGAGGGCGGACGACAGCGATGAGCGGGCTCCGGGCGCATCAGTCAGGGCTAGAACCTTTGGCTTTATTCGCTGGGCCTTCGGCCGGCTACGCGCTCACGTGTGACCGACTAAACTGACCGGCTCGGAAATATCCAGCGCGTCCTCCTTCAAGCAAGTTCCGGGTCCGGACGATATCGTGGCGTTCGCCACGGATCATGTCGTACCAGGTTTTTGCTATGGCCGGTCTCGCGCACGATCTGCTTGATCGGCGTTCCGCCTTTTCGACAGGCCCAGGATAGTTGCGTTGGTCTCTTCGTGGCGCAGATAGCCCTCTACTGGAGGCGCTCGGCCGCGGTGAGCAGTTTGGATTCGATTGTCGTTGCCCCGATCGCGCTGCGGATCTGAAGCATCGATTTGCGGACGGCATCGAGGAAGGCCCGACTGGCGTTCTCCATTAGATGCCACCGACCCGCGACCTGTACCGCCTGCGGCAGGTCCTTTGCCGCAGCTTCGCCATCCCCCATCACGGTCACGGGCAATGTTCGTGATCGTGGGATGAGCAGCCAGCCAGGCTTGGGCGGTCGCGGGCTCACGATTCGGCAGCAGCGTTCCAGATTGCAGATGATGCTGGCATATCGGTGATTGCGTCGCCAAGCCCATCATCGATGCCTATAACCCTGAGCGGGTCAGCCGGCGGGCGGCTGCGGCGTGGGACCACACGCAGCAGCCTGTCTTTGCTCACCGGTAGCATCAGCCGCTTTGCGAAGCCTGCTGCTGGTCGACCGCCAAGCGCCAGGCCGAGGTGGTGGACGATAGAGTCCAGTCTCGCCGTGCGTCGCGCCGACGCAGCCAGGACGCCTTCGGCGAAGCGCTCGGTGAAGATTTGGTGCCACCACAGGACAGCCTCGCAGCGGAAGCGGCAAGCGATCACCAGGAGGTCTACAATCCGTCCCAAGCGGAAGATCGGTCACGCGCCGTCGATAGCAGCCTATGCCGAGTTGTCGGTGACCAAGGTTTCTCTTGAATGGGGCACTCCATTTGTTTTACTACTTGAGCGAACCGCCAGGTCAAATAGATGAGCAACGACGCTGACGGGGCGAACTCGATGGTACGGGGGCTCTGTAGGTTTGTAACTATCCTGAAAGGGGGCCATTCGACGCGGACGTCGAAAAACCGTTCCGCACGACGGACACAGACCTGCCCATCGCAACTCTCGAGATTCCACAGGCACAGTCGAAGCCGCAATCCCGAGGTCTAGAAGTTTAGACGATCGGTACAGCTATTCGTTGTTTGATCTCCGTTGCCTCTTTTCAATCGAATGATGACGCCGCGTCGAGTTCCTGGGCGCATTCCATCACCTAGTATGTCATTAGCGCGCCGAGGCGGTTGGCTCTTCCGCAATCGTTTCGGTGAGCACCCTACGTCCTGGCGCCATTAGAGCAGGTTCAAACGAAATTGTGCTTTGAGCCATGGCAGCTGGGCTAATGCGAGGAACCGTCTCGCCATGCGCGGTCACCCTCAGCAGCGAACTGAAGAGAAGGAGCTTCCTTGGCGCACCTTCGCTCGCAAGACACGGAACTGCCGCGAGGCCGGGTCGCCATGCAACCAAAAATGTTATGCTTGGCTGGCAGACTAACCCGTCGCAGGGCCATCGCGTTCGGAGATCTCAATAGCGCGATCTACCATCTGACCACAGAGCCCAAGGTAGTTTGCCGGATCGCAGTAGTGCAGGATCTTTTGCTTGCCGCCCAACGCCTCGACTACTTCAGGCACTCCTGCCAAAATGTCTGCGAGCTGCCTTTTTCCTTCAATCGCGAATCTGCAGGCATCGTATACGATGTCGTGCGCCTTCTGGCGTCCAAGCGACGGGGCTGCAGCCATCATTACAGCTTCTGCGACAATGAGACCTGACGTCAGGCCAAGATTGTCCCGCATACGCTGCTTATGAACGACAAGGCCAGCGAGCATAAACTTCGCACTGGCCAGAGAGGCGGCCGTCAGCAAGAAACTCTCCGGTAGAGAAATCCACTCGAGGTGCCAGGGCCCGGTCGCGCGTTCGAAGTCATGAATCATGCCGTCGAGCATCGCGGCCACGTGTTGGCGCACAGATTTTGCTGCGGCCAGCATCAGTTCGCTTGAGATCGGGTTGCGTTTCTGCGGCATCGTGGAGGAGGCTCCTCGTCCGGGAACGAAGGGCTCTGACAACTCTCCGAATTCTGTGGCCGACATCACCATGACGTCTGTCGCGACCTTGCCCAAAGTGCCGGTAATCAGGCCCAATAGACATGCGGTTTCTGCAATTCCGTCCCGCGCGACATGCCAAGTTATGGGAGCTTGGTGAAGTCCCAGTTCCTCGCAAAACAGTTTCTGCATCTCAAGGCCGCCGGGTCCCACTGATGCAAGCGTTCCTGCCGCACCGGAAAATTCGCCTAGGAGGACACGGGGAAGGGATTGTTTCACACGCTCGATGTGGCGATCTATCGACGAGAGCCATACCGCGGCCTTATAACCAAAGGTGACCGGCAATGCCTGCTGCAGATGGGTTCGCCCGGCCATAGGCGTGTCGCGGTACTTGCGAGCCATCGAAACCAAGATGTCGCGCAATTCCTCAAGATCCCGCAGAACGACTTGCAACGCGGCGCGGATCTGCAACACATTCGCAGTGTCCATGATGTCTTGCGTTGTAGCTCCCCAATGGACGTAACGCCCTGCTTCGCCGGCAGCGACAGCGAGCTGATGGACGAGGGGCAGGATCGGATAACCGACAATCTCTGTCTCGTGGCGAAGTTTGTCGAAATCGATGCGAATATCTTTGGCAGCCGATTGAATAGCTTCTGCGGCCGCTGCCGGAACGACATTCAGTCGAGCCTGCGCGCGGGCGAGCGCGACTTCGACCTCGATGTACCTGTCGACCAGCGCCTGGTCAGAAAAAATGCCACGCATTTCTTCAGTACCAAACATGCCTCTGAAAAGAGCCGAGTCGAAAACCGTACTTCCCACGTGATGCTCCATCATACGAAGTTGCTCGTCTTGACTTTCTAATCCGAAAAAGCCATCGTTTCAAATATCGACAATATGTTCCGGAAAACGGAATGGAGGGCGGACGTCGAAAGGCTTGAGGCCTTCGAGTCACATCGGCGAGCTTGGTTCAGACGGGACAGTACGCAGCCTCTCATCCTATTTGGGGTCGGCAATGAACTTCGACAGCAATTCAGACCATGAAGCGCTACGCGACAGCGTGCGTGAGTTTTTCGAACGCGAGCTCACGGAGAATCAGATCCGGGAGATGGATCGGTCTCGGAAGATCCCGCAGACACTGTGGAAACGACTTGCAGAACTTGGTTGGCCGGGCTTCACGGTGCCGACGGAATATGGAGGGAGTGGCGGCGACGTGATGACCAGCGCCATTCTCTGCGAGGAAATCGCTCGACACTTTCCATCGCTCGCAAACTATTGGGTAATCACTTCAATGGCTGTTCGCGTGCTCAGCGAGTCCGCGAACGAGAAGATTCGGGCGGAATACCTACCAAAATTCGTCACGGGCGACTTTCTGATGAGCTTCGGGATGACGGAGCCCAGCGGCGGTACGGATATTATGGGCCTTAAGACTCGCGCCTCGCTCGAGGGTAACGAATGGATTGTGCGCGGTCAAAAGCTCTACACTTCACTGGCAGACGACGCTAAAGCGATCTTGGTTCTGTGTCGAACAGCGCCTCCCGAGGGAGGTAAGCGGTCGCGAGGATTATCACTAATCCTCGTTCCAGTGCCCCAAGAAGCGGTAAAGATTCGACGTCTCGAGCTTATGGGGCAGCGGGCCGGGTGTACGTGCGAGGTGTTTCTTGATGACGCAAGGGCGCCAGCCGATGCAGTGGTTGGCGAGCTGGGCAGAGGATTTCATACCCTCCTTCGCACACTGAACGACGAGCGGATCATCTGCGCGGCATTGTATGTGGGTATCACCGCAGCAGCATTGGACCTGACCGTCCAGTATGCGAAGGACCGCATGGCATTTGGGCGGCCGATTGGCGCATACCAAGCCGTCCAGCATCCGTTGGCCGATGTCGCTATCGAGCTGGAACAGATACGGCTGTTGACGACAAAAGCAGCCTGGTTGCATGCGAACGGCCGCGAATGCTCTTCGGAGGCGGCCATGGCGAAACTCGCCGCAAGCGAAGTCGCCATCCGGGCTACTGATCGTTGTATGCGCGTGCTCGGCGGCTTCGGCCTCGTGGAGGAATCTCCGCTTGAGCGTCTCTTTCGGGATGCACGGCTGGGGCCGTTCAGCCCAATTTCGAACGAGATGGTTCGCAATTTCATTGGCGAACGGCTTGGCCTTCCTCGCAGCTACTAGGGAGTGCTGCACCTAATCGATCGAAGCCGTGTGGCCGAGCGTTAAGGCCCCGCTCCCGCAACGTTTGAACAAAAAGAACCTCTCATGAGTGATGAGAGGGGGGCGCGAAGCCTTCCAGCAGCTTGAACTCAATACGAGCAGCCTTCTGATCTAGCGTTGTTGTTCTTACAGTAGGCATACATACTATCCACGGGAGTCGTTTCCCCACTGCGGGGGAGTGTTTTTCGTATCGACTTCTTCGGATGGTATCGGCACGGTCAATGCGGTTACGACTGTGCGCCACAAGCCGGCGGAGGGCGGCGCTATGAATGTCTCGCTCGTTGATTTTGACGAGGACGTTCGGTTGATGAGCCGCGTGGAGAATGTCCCGACCGATACCGTCAAGATTGGACAGCGTGTCAGGACCGCATTCGCGTGGACGTCGGGAAAGGCCTAGTCGTGTCTGATAGCATTGAGGGAAGGCCAGACGTGAACTCGCTGAAAGAACTGCGCGGCAATAGTCTGTATTGCAACGTTCGGCAACGGCACGTCGCCGGGCTTCACAGATCTGGAATTGTCGGCTCTTTTGGCACGCGCCGTCGTTGCCGATGCGGGCGTGACAATGAAGTCGAGCGCTGGAGCCTCGATGCGGACTATGGCGGTCATCGAATATCTTGGACTGAAGCCGCGCAACGGCACGGTGCTTGGAGGCTCAAGCTTCGCCGCACCATCTGTTGCCGGCGATGATGGCGATCAAGTCAGGTCGGTGCACTGCAGTGCTCGTCTGTTATGGAGTACGCGTCCGGCGGGCGCCGTCTTGTCTGACACGCTGTAATTCGCCAAGCGTGTGACCTTACGTATGGTCCGGCCGCGCGTTGCCAGAAGATTCGTCGAATTGGCGGCGGCGGTCTTGCATCAATGTATCCGGCCTTTGATGGAGCGATTGTGCTCCGGGCCATCATGGATATCAGCGCGCGTGCGTTCTGATTAGTCTACAGGCCTCGAACGGGGCATTAAGGTCACCAGTGTTCGCACACGCTCGGAAGACCGATCCTCCATTTTGTCTTGTCTTCTCGCAGACCTCGGCTGGAGACCGTTGATGCGGCTATGTCATCGCCTGCTCCTGATATTGCGTAGTTCCTTTGTTCGGACTAAAGGGCCGTTCCTTCGTCCCGGCCCGCAGAACGTCGGTCGCGTCGCGCGCAGGGGCGGTCAAGGCCGGCCGTCGCTCTTGGCTTACGGCTGACTGGACGTCGCCAGGCCGCGCCTTGACAGCGCCGAGCACGGCGGCGAGGATCAGGCCGGTCGGGCGTCTGCATCGCCGATCCTCGTCATCTCGAAGGCGCGTCTTTTGGCCAGCACCGCCCAGGCGATGCGGGCAAGTTTGTTGGCGAGCGCGATTGCGAGCACATTGTGGTGTAGCCGCTTCTTGGCGGCTTCGATCCAGGTCGTAAACCCGTAACGTTCCCAGTTTTTTATCCTGACCAGCACGACCCATGCCGCTTGTACGAATAAAACGCGCAGGTAGCGATTGCCACGCCTCGAGACTTTGCCAAGGATCGTGCGGTCTCCCGTCGAGATCTGTTTGGGCACCAGTCCAAGCCAGGCGCCGAAGTCGCGGCCTTTGGAGAATACGTCTCCAGTGCCGATCGCGGCCACCATGGCGCTCGAAATAATCGGCCCGATGCCAGGCACCGTCATCAGGCGCGAACATGCCTGATCTTGACGGGCAATTGCTTCGATCTCTTCGGAGAGACCATCGATGCGCTGATCCAGTCGGCGCCAGTCGACTGCCAACTCCTCGATGACACGCAACATGCGTGGCGACAGGGCATCGGTGCGCGTCGCAAGAATGGTGGGCAGTTCTGTGCGTAGGAAGCCGATGCCCTGTCGCATGGAGATCCCGCGCTCAAGCAAGAAGGCGCGGATCTGGTCGATGATGCCGGTGCGTTGCGACACCAGTCGCTCGCGCACACGATGCAACGCCTGCAGGTCCAGCTGCTCCGCGGTCTTGGTTGCGACGAACTTCATCGTCGGGCGCTGCACGGCTTCGGCAATCGCTTCGGCATCATTGAAGTCGTTCCTCTGTCCCTTGCTATAGGGGCGGACGTATTTGGCCGGCATCAACCTTGCATCGTGACCAAGCGATGCGAGTTTGCGGCTCAGGTGATGTGCGCCGACGCAGGCTTCCATGCCGATGAGGCAACGCGCCATATTGGCGAGCCGCGCTTCCACTTGGCCGCGCGACCACTTTTGCCGCAGCACGATGGCGCCGCGCGTATCGTGACCCACGACGTGGAACGAGTTCTTACCGATATCGATGCCGATCACGGCGATCGCGGTCTTCGGTGTAGAAATGGTGTGGCTCCTTGTCTTTGGCGCCCCTTGCCAGCTTCGTTTACTGGCGAGGCAGGATCACGGCCGGACCATCCCATTAGTCTTGCTTTAAGGTCATCAGGCGATGCGGGTCGAGGTTTTGGGCGGGCTGGAGCGTCGGCGGCGTTGGTCGCAGGATGACAAGGCACGGATTGTCGAGGAGACGCTGGCGCCGGGTGCAAAGGTGACAGCGGTTGCGCGTCGCAACGGAGTAGCGGCCAGCCTGGTGTTTACCTGGCGTCGACAAGCGCGGACGTCCGAGCAGGTCCTACCGTCTTTTGCGCCGGTGCAGATCGCCGCCACGGAAGCGGAGGAAACTCCGAAGCTTTTACCTGCGGGTGATAGCCGAGGGCGGTCTGTGGTGGCCGCGCGTATTGGATTGATCGAGATCGACCTTGGCAACCGGCGACGCATCCGAGTGGACGCGCACGTTGATCCGGAAGCGCTGGCGCGGGTCCTCGAGGTTCTTGAGCGCCGATGATTGCCATACCGGGTAATGTGCGGGTGTGGCTTGCGACCGGCCACACCGATATGCGCCGCGGCTTTCCAAGCCTTGCGCGGCTGGTCCAGGAGAGCTTGAAGCGTGATCCGCATGCCGGCGATCTCTACGTGTTTAGGGGCCGCCGCGGCGACCTGATCAAGATCATCTGGCATGATGGCCAGAGCGCGTGTCTGTTCACGAAGCGGCTGGAGCGCGGCCGCTTTTTGTGGCCGTCAATGGCGGACCGCGTGGCGACGATCAGCGTTGCGCAGCTCTCTTATCTGCTGTCCGGCATCGACTGGCGGATGCCGCAGGCAACCTGCGTCCACAGGCTTCCGGTTAAATCGAGCGGGATTTTTTGCAACGAATATGGTTGATTCGTCATCGTGACGACGCCCGCCGATCAGCTTCCCACCGACCTTGCCGCAGCACACGCGATGATCCTTGCGCAGCGCGAGAAGTTGACGCTGGCCAAGAGCGAGGTAACCGTCGGCCGGCTGGAGATCGAGCGACTGAAGCTGATGCTGGCCAAGGCACGGCGCGAACAGTTCGGGCAATCTTCTGAGCGTGGCAAGCTGCTGGTCGAGCAGCTCGAACTCGGCATCGAGGATCTTGAAGAGACCCAGGCGGAGCAGGAAACCAAGGCCGAGCGCAGCGCCGGAAGTCGCTAAACAGCAGTGCGCGCAAAATCCACGGCCGCCGCGACGTCCGTTGCCGGACAATCTGCCCATCGAACGCGTCGTCGAACCCGCGCCTTGCGTATGCGGCAAGTGCGGCAGCGAGCGACTGCACAAGCTCGGCGAGGTGGTCTCGAAGACCCTGGAATGCGGGCCGCGGCGCTGGAAGATTATCGAGCATGTCCGGGAGAAGTTCTCCTGCCGGGATTGTGAGGCGATCACCGAGGCGCCGGCGCCCTCCCATCCGATCCCGCGAGGCTTTGCCGGGCCGAGCCTGCTGGCGATGGTGCTGGTCAACAAGTTCCTGCTGCACCAGCCACTGAACCGGCAGAGCAAGACCTATGCCCGCGAAGGAATCGAGATCGACGTCTCGACCCTGGCGGATCGGGTCGGCGCCTGCGTGGTGGCGCCAACCTCAAACCGGCCGATATCGATGTTCTGCAACTCTATGACGCGTTCACAGTCAACACGATCCTGTTCCTTGAGGACCTAGGTTTCTGTCCAAAAGGGGCGGAAACGGTGCGATTGGACCGGGCGACTAACCTGCCGGTGAACCCGAACGGAGGCTGGGGTCTCGTGCACGCAGCCCGGCATGTACGAAATTTTAGCGTTGATCGAGGCGTCCGCCGGTTGCGCTGCGAATGCGGCGATCGGTAGGTTAAAGCGGGCAAGGACTGCGCTGGCGCATGGCTGCACTCTCTTCAGCCAACCCACTGCGATCTTTGGTACGGAAGAAACTGAAGGAATGCTTTGCTGAAGGCTCACCATCGGCAACAGATAGCGGGAACTACCCAAGTCCGTTTATCATTTCTATTCAGCTCAGCGAATGGGGTTCTAAGTGGGAGCGGTGGGAGCCCTATTCACGCGATCTAATCCGATCGAATGATGCGGGCCTGTCGCGATCTGGGTCCCTTTCAGGCGCTCGCCAATCGAAAGCGAAGATGCAAGGCTTAGCGCCGCGTCCTGCAGCGCCGTCAATCGCTTGGTCATTTCTTTGTTAGTGATGCGCTCAACGGGCCCCGTCATTGCCACCGCATAAAGCACGCTGCCGTCTGATAATTTGACGGGAACTGCAAGCGCAGCATGACCTTCGTCAATTTCTTCAATGCACGTGGCATAACCCTCCCGGCGGATGTTTGCATACTGCTTCCGTATCCACTCCATGTCGTTCCTGGTCTTGGCCGTAAGAATAGGCAGTTCGCGCGATAGCACGCGTTCGACTAGACCTTCTTCCTGGAACGCCATGATAGCTTTGCCGGAAGCGGCCGCATTGACTGGCATCTCGTAGCCGGGCTGCGCATACCCCCGCCATCTGGCGTCAGGAGAGAGCGAGGACGCCACGACAACCTGCGTGCCTACCAATCGTGACAGATAGCACGTCTCTCCGGTTTGCTCCGTCAATGCACGCAAATGTGGACTCGCAACGGCCGCAAGCCAACCGTCGTCAGCGGCCGTATGAAACATTTTGATCAATCGATCGCCTAGCTCGTACGGCCTATTTCCCCCGCCTTTCGCCATGCCACATCTTGCCAGGCTTTTCAGCAAACGATGCACGGTTGGCTTTGGAAGTTCGAGAAGGGCAGCGATATCAGCAAGCCTCAGAGATCCTGAAAAGGCGGCAAGCATTTCCAGTACCTGGACATAGCGCTCGAGCGGGCCGGACGCATCTTTTTCTTTTGTAGCGTACATTCTCGCACCTCCGCATCGCATATCGGCGCCTTGACTTTCACATGACGATGGTATCAGATAGCGAGACAGAATTCCATAAAATGAAACGCGCGTCAAACGACGGATTGCAGGAAGAACGCGACAGAAACTCCTGCAGTTTAATGTTGAGGGCGGGCGCTGTTCTTCTTGCGGCAAAAGCGGAAGCAAAGCAGATCTATATCGGCGCAA
This sequence comes from Bradyrhizobium mercantei, assembly GCF_001982635.1. Lineage (GTDB taxonomy): Bacteria > Pseudomonadota > Alphaproteobacteria > Rhizobiales > Xanthobacteraceae > Bradyrhizobium > Bradyrhizobium mercantei. The sequence goes on from NZ_MKFI01000016.1 coordinate 24,926, forward strand.
CCGTGCCGTCGAATCCGACTGGCAAGGTCGAGCGTGGCAAACTGAAGGATCTTGTTACGTCTTGGCTCAAGGAGCCGCTTGGATGAGGAAAAAGTTCGCGCTGCGCCAACTCATTCTACTCCTGACTACCGGTCTGACCGAAACTGCACGAGAACTCTCATGACAATCACTGCAATTCAGGTGAAAGACTTTCCTTGGTATGACTACTCGAATTACACCTTCTCGCTGGGCTTGAAGACTTCAGTATCGACTTACCTGTCAGGACATACCGCGTCTGAATTCGATGTGGCGGCCCGTCGCATCGTAGTGCGTGGAAGCATGACCGAGCAGGTCCGAACGATTTACGCTAAAGTGGCGACCATTCTCGAGGGAGGCGGCCTTGGCTTAGGTGACGTAACCCGGATTGTTGAATACGTTCGCTCTGATGCCCTCGATCGCTATGCTGAAGTGACCGCGGTCCGCCAGGAACTCTTCAGCGACGATCAGATCGTCGTTAACACGGTGCCGGTGAAGAGGCTACTCAGACCCGAAGCTTTCATTGAGATTGAGATCACCGCCTTGCCGGCTGAAGGTGCGACCCATAGCGCCGTGTTCCTCCCAACAATTTTGCCGCTGGACAAAAATGGCGATGCCATGGCCGTAGGCGACGTGGCGGCGCAGACGGAATGCATCTTAGAACGGGCGTCGACTATGCTTAAGACGCTCGGCCTTGGACTCGATCGTGTGGTCAAGACTGCAACCTATATGACGCCCGCCGCACTCAAAGACTACGACAACACTCAGAGCGTCCGTGCGTCCCGGCTCGGCCCTGTGTTTCCTACAGGCGTGGAAGTCGTCGTGCCGAGCGTGTCGCACCCGCAGGCTCTGGTCCAGTGCGACATAATTGCGACGCGTGAAAAGCCGCTTCTAATCAACCCTGGCTGGAGGTACTACGACGGACTGCCACTGAGCCCAGCAGTCAAGGCCGGAAAAATTCTGTACATGTCCGGCCAGCGCGCGACGGATCGCAACACAGGCGAGGTGTTGTATCCGGGAGATATCGTGGCGCAGGCCGACAACATCTATGGGAACATTCTGACTCTGGTGCGCGCGGCCGGCGGCGAGGTTCGTAATATCGCCAAGACTATCGAGTATGTGACGACCGCATCTTTGGATCGCTATCGCGATATCAATAACGTCCGTGCCAAGGTGCTTCCCAAGCCGCTGCCCGCCTCGACGGGGCTGATAAGCGAGAGGCTGCTGCGGCCGGAAATGCGGCTCGACGTCGACGCAATTGCAGTCTTGGATTGAGTGATGCCGTTGCTAACTGACGAACTCAAGTTGTGGATCGGACGTAAGCCTCCGCCGCTGCTCGCCAGGAAGTGCTGCGCGGGTATTCGCCGGCAATCAACAACGTGCCGGTCCGGGCCGCTTCTGCAGCCTACGACATCATCGCCACACGCTATGCGCCGCAGCTTGTGGATGTGCCGGATGGTTGCGTTATCGGGCCCTTTCTTACAGCGCCGGCGTTACGGCGGGGTGACTGCTGTACAAGTCGGGCTTCGGTTCGATGGACCTTGAAAAGGAGCAATCCCTGCACGGAGGAAACCGGTTGGCAGAAGCTGACCAGATCTACGACAACATCTTTAAAGTAATTGAGGTCGCTGGCGGGCGGCCCGCCAATGTGATCAAAACGGTGGAATATCTGACCATCTGGGGCGTCGAGGACTACAAGCGCATTTCCGAAGTGCGTGAGAAACTTCTTGCGGAGCCATACCCGGTAACGACTACAGTGGCTTGTGACAAACTTGTGCGCCGCGAACTCCAACTCGAAGTCGTCCCTTTCGCGATTTTGGACTAGACCAATGACCTTGCTCACGGACGAACTTATTAAGGCCTGGGTTGGCAAAAAAGTTCACTATGAGGCGCGCGAGGAGCTCAGTCGGGCCTCGATCCGCTACTTCGCGCTCGCGCTAAGAGATGAGAACCCGCTGTACCTGAGCGACGAGTTCGCCAACGCGATGGGATATCCAAGCGTGATTGCGCCGCCCACCATGGTAGTCGAGACGTGCCAATATGCGCACGCCATCCCTGACGAAACGGGGTACATCGGTCATGAATGGCGCATCCTCAAGGAAGGCTTTCGGACGATCCGAGCAGGTAACGACTACGAGTTTTTTCGGCCGGTGCTCCCGACAGATCGCGTTTCGGTGACATGGACGCTCGAGAGCTTAGAAGAAAGGCCATCTGCGCGTGGGGGCACCCAACTATTCGTGGGTTCCGTCGGTCGATTCTACGACGATAGCGGACACCTGCTGGCCGTAAATCGCGAGACGATTGTTCTTCAGCCAGTGAGGCCAACCCAATGAGCGACGCGAGGGATGAACTTACCGTCACCGTAGGGCAAGAGCTGCCCCCCCTTATAAAGGCTTTCACCGCTGTCGACCTGATGGTGTATGGTGCCGCAACTTGGGACTGGTATCGCATGCATTACGACGAGGTCGCGGCCAAGACTTCGGATTTCCGCGGTGTGTTCGTAGATGGCCAACAATGGGGAGCAATCTTTGCACGCCAGGCCGTAGACCATCTGGGACCCTGCAGTTTTGTGACCAAGATGAGCTTGAAATACAAGGCAATGGCTTTTGCCGGAGACACCGTAAGCGTCAAAGGCACTATAGCCGAAATCAAACAAGAATCTAGACGCACCACGATCGTCATCACCCACGAAGCGAGGCGCGGTGACACCGTACTTGCTTCCGGCCGGACTGACGTGCTCGCCTCGAGAAAGTGAAGGTTCAGCCGTGAAAATTGGTCGCCAAAGGGCCCCAGACCAATCGATCTGCAATCCAACGCAGATACTATCATTGTTCGCGGGCACGATCTGCTGTCGGATCTCGGTGAAAAGATATCGTTCACTGAGCACATATGGTTGTTGTTACCGGCGCGCTCCCAAACGGCGGCCAGCGTCGGCTGCTTGATGCAGTCCTCGTTTCAATTGCTGGAGCACGGCATCGTCCCCGGTGTGCGGGCGGCTCGCACGATGCTGTTTCTCCAGAGGCTCTGCAAGGTGCCGGTGCCCCGGAACTGCTAGGATGCGGGCCGGTCATACTCGGAGCCGCGGAAGCCGGGCTCTTAGATGAGATCGTGCAAGATCAATCGAAAGAGGGCGGAGACTTCGAGGCCGCTGCTACCCGGATCACGCGGTACCGAGAATCCCGCAGCAAATGGGATTTGGGCATCCACTGCACAAGACGGCCGACCCGTGCGCCGGGTAGTGGCGACACGATTGCGTCGATGACGCACCTGTTGTGTCGGCGACGTTCGCAGCCGGCGCGCTTTCGCGCGTCGATCGCAACGTGGCGTTGATTCCCGCACCGAGAGACAGAGATGCATCCGGCCCAAAGGCGGCATGTCCAAGTTAGGTCGATCACGCATGGGGCGAGAAAAACAAACTGTGCAAGATACCGGTCCCTGGACGGAACGAAGACGATAGAATTGCGGCGCCAGATCCCTGAACTCGCCAATAGCGAGCGGCTCTGGATTCATGCAGCACGCCCGACAGCCGCCGTAGTCGGAGGCGCAACCATAAGCGATGTTAACCGGGCGCATCCGCGCACAATCTGGCAGAGCAGGGGATAGCACGGGCGTGACTACGGTCGTTCATAGAGTATTTTAATGGCGTCCACGAGGCGGTCGCGATCCTCTTAGCCGCGGTTAAGCGCGTCGGCCTCATCACCATTGAAGAACTGCGAGAGATCCGGGATCGCTTCCATCCACCACAGGTTATGCTACGGATGACCAACGCGGAAGCTAAACCGTTGGAGCGGCTCGCCAGGAATGACCGCTCCAGCGTCTTGGTCACATCTCACCGATCTTCGCCAACCGCGATCCACCGCAGCAGGCACGGTTCGTGGAGCCTCGATGACGACGTGCTCGCGTTCGATGTCATCCGGCCGTGGTTCGCACAGCGGCCGCTTGCACATGAAGAGGCAGACGTCCTGCGTTTTCGCCGCTGCGAGCTGCCCGGCAGGCCATCTGCGGTCACGACCTCCATGCGAGCGACGCGACACAAGATGAGGCGGCCGTCCCGCATTACCATTCACGCCACTGGCCGCGACTCATGGCGCTTATCATCACAATCGCGCGCTTGCACCGGCGCTATGATCTATTCGCGCTCAAGGCCGCTGGCGGGCGCGCATCTGGGGTTAACTCCGACCGGTCTTGACGGCGCCGCGCCTCCTTGCCCAAGGCTGCGGATACCGAAGCGAGCGCGCCGACACCAGATACAACTTAAGAATGATTTTAACTCGAGCCGATCGGGAGGTCGTGCTTGGCCTGTACCTGAGGGTGACTTGAACCGGTCAAACTTTGCGATCGGAGCTCAAGTCTGGATTCTAGTTTCGCGGGTTGTTGGCAAGAAATGTTTCCCTCGAGCGGCCGTAGAGCCCGCGACAAATCCCGCCGGCCGACGAAAGGTCATCAATTCCAAGTTGGTATCGATCCTTCCAAAATTGGTATTTGCCTAGGCGCGGGGCGCTTTATTACCGTTCAAAAAGAATTTATTGATCAAAGGGGTAGCGAAGGGCATGCACGCGAGATCAAGCTTCCTCCTGGCGCTCCGAGGCGTGCGCGCAACAGCGCTTACACTTCTGGCCATGTCATGGGATGAAATACCCTTGCGACTGGATGGCGACCGTTTCGAATTGGTGAGCGTCGACCTCCGCGCGGGCTGCCTGCTGGCGGCTAGCTTTGGAATCCGATCGATCGGGCGCGCTAGCGGAGTGACGTTCTAGATGTCGGACATTCGTCTCGAGGGGATATCGAAGCGCTACGGCGATTTCGCGGCGGTAGACAAGATCGATCTCGCGGTTTCGCAGGGGGAGTTTGTCACCATTGTGGGTCCGAGTGGGTCGGGCAAGACGTCTCTGCTGTCGCTGATCGCCGGGCTCCAGCAGCCGACGGCGGGACGTATTTTGATCGGCGGTCGCGATGTTACCAACGCGGCTCCGCAGGCCCGCAATATCGGATTGGTATTTCAGTCGTACGCCTTGTTCCCGCACATGACGGCGATAGAGAATGTACTCTTTCCCCTGGGCGTGCGCGGCATCAGCGGCTCGCAGGCGCGCGACCGGGCGCTTGAGGCCTTGAGGCTCGTGCAGCTTGAAGGGCTTGGCGATCGGCGTCCTTCGCAGCTCTCGGGTGGTCAGCAGCAGCGCGTAGCCCTCGCGCGCGCCGTTGTGTTCAAGCCCGACATCCTGCTCCTCGATGAACCGCTAGGCGCGCTCGACCGCAAACTGCGGGAGCAGTTGCAGATCCAGCTAAAAGAACTGCAGCGCGCTCTCGGCGTGACAACCATTCTGGTGACGCATGATCAGGAGGAGGCGCTGTTGCTTTCTGATCGCATCATGGTGCTCGACAAGGGGTGTCCGCAGCAAGTCGCGACACCGGCCGAATCCTATCTGAGGCCCGTTAACCGTTTCGTGGCTGAATTCCTCGGGAGTGCAAACTTCGTCGGCCTCTCGGACGGCCGCTGCGGGCTCTTACGTCCTGAGCGCGTGCGCGTGGCGTCGAATGGTGAAGGCAAAGCGGCGCGTGTCGTCGAGGCGATCTATCTCGGGCAAGCTGTGCGCTATCATTTGGAGACGGATGATTTAGGGTCCCTGTTGGCGATCGCGCCGTTCCTCGACAAGGCCTTCGCCAAGGGCGAATGTGTGGTTGTTTCGTGGGACGCCGCCGACCTATGGCCATTAGCTTAGGGTAGCTCAAAGGAGTTCGTAACAGGAGGGTGGAGATGATCAATCGGCGGCGTTTGTTGGGTATGGCTGCGGTCGGGGTGCCGGCCATCAGCATTCTGCGAACACGGAGCGCGAGCGCGCAGGCCAAGGAAATTCGCGTGGCGGAGGACGGTGGCGTCGCCACGAAAGCTTTCCAATCGGGTTTCGTCGAGCCTTTCACCAAGAAGACCGGAGTTAAGGTCACGCTAGAAAGTCCAAATCCTCTGGGTAAGCTGCGCGCCATGGTCGAGGCCGGACAGACCGGCACCGTTTTGTATACCGGCCTCGGCTCGGTTAACATGCTGGCTGCCAAGCGACTCGGACTGATCGACCCGATCGATTGGGGGGCCGTCGATCCGGCTCCTATGTACCCGGAGGCCAAGAAGGATTACGGCTTCGGCCACCAGTACTTCTCTACCGTCATGGCGTGGAATGCTGTCGTGAAGGCTCCTAAGAGTTGGGCTGACTTCTTCGACGCGAAAGCCTTTCCTGGCAAGCGCGCCTTGGTTGATTTGCCTCAATACAGCCTGCCGTTCGCCCTCTTGGCGACCGGCGTGCCCGTCGACAAACTGTATCCGCTTGATGTCAATGCCGCTTTCAAAAAGCTCCGTGAATTTAAAAGCCACGTGTCGGTGTGGACGGCGACGACTCCACAAGGCCCGCAGCTCTTGCGGGACAACGAGGTGCAGTATGCCGTCTGCTCTGGGAGCAGAGTCGTTGGCGATCCCGCTTTGGGCATGACCTGGGATCACGGCAGGCTGGATGTCGGCTATGCATGCATCGTCAAGACTTCTAAGCCTGAGGATCGTGTGGCGGCATACAAGCTTTTGCATGAGATGTCGTTGCCTGAGAATCAAGCCAGATACGCAGAGATCTTTCCGGTTACTGGCCCCAATCCCGATCTCGATCAGTATCTGCCCAAGGATAAGCTCTCGACGTACCCGGCCAGCAAGCAGAACAAAGCGGTACAATGGCTCGAGAACCCTCAATGGTGGAACGAAAACGGCGAGGCCATCAATAAGAAATGGCAAGAATTCAAGCTCGGCCTGTGACCGCAGTCGGTTTCCGTTTTACGAACCATGACGTGTAACTTCGAGAAGGGAGGCGTAGGCCTGATGTTGGCCGGATCAAGATCTGACAGTCTCAAGGATTCGTCTCTGGGAGTTTCGCCCTCTACCGTTCATCAAGCGGTAGCCTCACCCTCTTGCGGAGAAGGCGCGCTTCTCGTAACCCGCTCTTCGGGCTACCACTTCATCGTGCCTGGCTTCGGCTTCTTAATTCCCCTTCTGCTGCTGATGGTCGTCGTGTTCGACGCGCCGATCGTCTACATGCTGGCACTCGCCTTCTGGGATAAGGCGCAAGGGTTCACATTGGGGTACTATGGAGACGTATTTGAGGCTCCGGTCTATCTGCGGGTCCTTGCCAACACCGTGCGCATCTCAGTGGTCGCTACGATTGTCAGCGTCATCATTGGCTATCCGCTAGCGCACTGGATCCGCGGCTTGGGCCGTCGCGCCAAGATGGTCGCGCTTGCCTTGGTAGTGCTGCCGTTCTGGGTCAGTGTTCTAGTGAGGACCTACGCTTGGATTGTCCTTCTTGGGAATGACGGTCTCGTCAACCGCGCGCTCCAGTGGCTGGGGCTAGTCCAAGCCCCCGTGTCATTCCTCTATAACGAACTCGGGGTGACCATTGGCATGACCAACGTGCTCCTGCCACTCTTGGTGTTGCCCTTGTACGCTGCGATGGCTCGCGTCGACGACCGGCTGCTGCAGGCGGCAGCCTCACTTGGTGCCCCGCCGAGCACAATTTTTTGGAAGGTTTACTTCCCACTGACGCTGCCCTCGTTGGCGGCCGGTACATTGCTGGCCTTAATCTTATGCCTCGGTTTCTACATTACACCGGCAATCCTGGGCGGGGGGCGTGTTCCAATGATCTCCAATGTACTCGATACGCTGATCAACGTGTATCCGAACTGGGGGCAGGCATCGGCGATCTCGACGATCCTCTTGGTCGTCACGCTGCTCATCTTTGCAATCTATCGCCGTATAGACCAAACAACGTCGACGAAATGAGTATAAAGAGGGTCACATGATCGGTAGTTCGATCTGGGCACGTAACATCCTAGCAGCGGTAGGAATCTTCGGCCTTGGCTTCCTGACAATCCCACTTGTGATTATCGTCCCGATGTCGTTCTCCTCCGCGACGGCGCTGACCTTTCCGCCGCCCGGGCTCTCGCTGCGCTGGTATGATGCATTCTTTGGCGACGGGCGCTGGATGGACGCGATGCGGACGTCGATAGTGCTGGCCTTGATCTCGTCGATCGCGGCGCTCACGCTCGGCGGTCTTGCGGCCTATGGCTTGCGCCGTCGAGCCGTCGCTGGTGCCAGCTTAGCAGAGGGCAACTTCATGGTGCCCCTATTCGTACCAACGATCATCACAGCCGTAGCACTCTATCTCGGCCTTGCCAAAATGGGCCTGTTAGGCAGTTTCCTCGGTCTGGTTGTCGCGCATACGATCCTCAATGTTCCAATCTGCGTGATGGTTCTTGGTGTGGCCATTCGCGAATTTGATCCGCGTCTTGAGCAAGTAGCGTGGAGCCTCGGCGCATCGTGGCTCCTTACAATACGTAGGGTCGTTTTACCCAGTCTGGCACCCAGCGTTTTTGCGGCATGGATCTTCGCGTTCATTGGCAGCTTCGATGAGGTGATTGTGACCTCGTTCATCGCCGGCGCGTATGAGACCGTGCCGAAGGTGATGTTCAACAAACTGATTCTCGAAGTGGATCCGACTATCACCGCCGTCGCAACTTTGCTCATCGCCTTTACGGTCCTGGCGTTAGCAATCGTCGCGGTCGTTCGCGCTCAATCGGACAAGTTGAAGTCATCGGTGATCATGCAGTAACAACGCTTCTTTGAATAAGGATAGCGAGTACGACTCACGATCTGCTCTTGTGGCATCACTACAGTTCCGGGTGCACTCACGGTTACGCTCATCGCTGCGGCCGACATGTAAGTTAAGAGGAGAACCAACGTATGATGGTGCAGACGGTGACTGGAAAGATTCCCGTCGAGAGCCTAGGACGCACACTGATGCACGAGCATCTGTTGATCGCCTTTCCTGGCGTCTGGTTCGATCCGCTTGTGAAGTTCGACCGTGCGGAATTAATCAAGGAGGCAGTCCGGCGGCTAGTGCAGTTGCGCACTGAGTATGGTGTGCGCACTTTCGTCGACCCCTGTCCGATCGAAACTGGCCGCGACGTCACCCTGATGAGGGAGGTTTCTGAAAAGTCCGAAATGCAGATTGTCTGCACCACTGGATTTTATTACGAGCACATGGGAATGCCGATCTACTGGCGCGCTCGCACAGTCGATGAGATCGCCGAGTTATTCGTCCGCGAGATCACCCACGGCGTCGCCGAAACCGGCGTGAAGCCTGGCGCGATCAAGGTCGCGACGGGGGCGCCCGTGGTCACTGAGCAGGAGAAAAAGTTTCTAGCCGCAGCCTGCATCGCACAAAAAATTACCGGTGTGCCTATCATCACTCACACGACCGAGGGGTGCGCTGGGCTTGAACAGCAGGAGCTGTTCGCAACTGGCGGCGTTGCCGCCCATCGCTGCCTGATCGGCCATTGCTGTACCAGTCCCGACTCCACCTACCATCGCCGCATCGTCGATGCTGGCTCTTACATTGGTTTTGATCAAATCGGTATGGATGGTTACCAGCGCGACGACGTTCGTGCCGATAGCGTAGCAAAGCTCGTGCACGGCGGTTTTCATTCGCAGGTCATCTTGAGCATGGACCGCATCTGCGGCCGACTCGGGAGGTTCAATCGCCAGCTCACTGCCGAGGAGATCGCCAAAAACGAGCAACTGAAGTCGAAGGGGCTCTATCAGGCATACACCTACCTCTTTACCGACTTTATCCCTATGCTGCAGGCCCGTGGTGTCAGCTTGGCGGACATCAATTCGATGCTGGAGGATAACCCGCGACGGTTTTTTGCTGATGAGGTTCCGACACAAAGGGTGGCAAGTTAGGCAGCGTTGGTCGAGCGCAGGGGCGGTGCGCGGTTCTCGCGTTTCGTAGAGGTAAGGAAAGCTAAATTTGGACTCCCGTCATTGCGACGCAGCGGCTAACCAGCAGCATTCGCCTGGTGTTCGAAGCGGAGAACGCGGTTGCGACAACCCGCGTATCTTGGCGGCAGTCAGATGGCGAAAACGAACCCAGCAGCTTGCGGCGTTTCAACGCTTGGGTTCTCCAAGTTCGAATGGGGGAGGATCCTTCCGCAGTATTGCTGGATCGCTGGAGAATAAAGCCACTAGCCCGTCGTGGTCTTCATCGAAGGCCGAAATTCAACAAAGTCAGTGAAAATGTCTATGGACGTAGTCAGGTATGAAATCCGCAATCGCATCGCACTGGTGCTGATCACAAACCCGCCCGTCAATGCTATCTCGCCCGAAGTTGTATCGGACTTGCGCAAGGCGTTAGACGCCTTCTATGCCGATGATGAAGCCGAGGCACTCGTCATCCATTGCGAAGGACGAACTTTTATGTCGGGCGGCTATATTACGAGTTTCGAGTCGCCCGATTTCGATACTCGGCCATTTAGTTCGCTGCTTGCGCGGCTCGACGCGTCTCCACGTCCAGTTATTGCAACACTGCACGGGAGCGTCCTGGGCGGCGGATTGGAATTGGCCATGGCCTGCCACTATCGGCTAGCTTTGTCGGAGACCCGTTTTGGCATGCCGGAAGTCAAACTTGGACTGCTGCCCGGTTCGCAGGGGACGCAGCGACTCCCGCGCCTGACTGGAGTGCCGCTCGCTCTCGATCTGATCTCTACCGGCCGATTCATCTCCGCGCAAGACGCACTCGCCGCGGGTATCCTCGACGAGATTGCGGATGGAGAACCACTTGCCCTCGGAATTGCAGCGGCCGAACGCCTGGTCGAAGCTAAGGTTCCGGTGCGACGCTCAAGCACCTTGAAAGTCTCTGCCGACGCTGCGACTGAACAGGTTTTGGCCGTCGCGGCGACCAATGCTGCAAAGAAGCCGTCCTACCCTGCGCTTGGTGCGATCGTGCGGGCCGTCCAAGCGTCCGTGGATTTGCCATTTGAAGAGGGCGAAGAGGTGGAGGCCCGTGAGTTCGATAAGCTGCGCTCGAGCGGCACCTCACAAGCGCTCCGGCATTTGTTCTTTGCTAAGCGCGCCGCGGCCCGTATCCCTGGATTGCCACGAGAGGCTCGCGCGCGCGAAGTACGTTCTGTGGGTATCGTCGGTGCCGGCACCATGGGTGGTGGCATTGCCATGAACTTCGCTAACATCGGCCTCCCCGTCGTGATCGTCGAGACCACCAATGAAGCGCTCAAACGGGGCCTCGCCATCGTGCGCAAGAACTATGAGGCGAGCGCCGCGAAGGGCAAACTGAGCCAGGACCAGGTAGAATCCCGTATGGGCCTGCTGAGCGGATCAATTGACTACACGTCATTGGCAAACTGCGACCTTTTGATCGAAGCTGTATTCGAGAACTTACAAATTAAGAGGGACGTCTGTGCACGTCTGGGTAAGGTGTCCAAGACGGGGGCGGTCATTGCAACAAACACCTCGACCCTCGACGTCGACGTTCTCGCGGAAGCAACAGGCCGGCCTGGCGACGTGGTAGGCATGCACTTCTTCAGTCCTGCGAACGTGATGCGCCTGCTTGAAGTCGTGCGTGGTGCCAATACTGCACCAGATGTGCTGGCGACAACAATGCAGATTGCACGCCGAATCGGGAAGGTCCCGGTCGTGTCGGAAGTCTGTTATGGGTTTATCGGAAATCGAATGCTCGAGCCCTACATGCGCGAGGCAGAGTTTTTGTTGCTCGAGGGTGCGGAGCCACAACAGATCGACAAAGCCGTCGAATCATTGGGTATGGCCATGGGGCCTTGCCGGATGTCTGACCTGTCCGGAGTAGACATCGGAGCAAAGGTAATCAACGGCCGCTTCGACGCGGGGGAGTTGCCATTGGACCCAAGCTATCGTGTGGTCGCGCGTAAGTTGTTCGAAATGGGCCGCTACGGCCAGAAGACTCAAGCTGGCTACTACCGGTATGAGGGCCGCACTTCGCTGCCGGATCCCGAAGTTACTCGCATATGTGCGGAGTTGGCACATCAGCGGGGGATCGCGCGCCGCGCCGATATAACGGGCCAGGAAATCATCGAGCGGCTGATGTACACGCTCATCAATGAGGGCATCCAGATTCTTGACGAGGGCATTTCTTACCGGCCCGGTGATATCGACGTTGTGTGGACGGCGGGCTATGGCTTTCCCGAACATCGGGGGGGACCGATGTTTATGGCGGACCAGATCGGATTGTCTGAGATTAAGAATACGCTCGATCACTACGGTCGCGTACGAGGAAACCAGTTCGGCTATTGGAGCCCCAGCAGCCTTTTGTCAGCGCTCGCGACCAGCGGCCGGCCCATCGGCGCCTGGACCAAAGGGTGAAAGCCCGTTGATGTAGTAGCAAATACACCGAGTAACAGGACACCTCACAATGCGCGAAGCAGTCATCGTTTCTACGGCACGAACCCCTATTGGGCGCGCCTTCAAGGGCGCGTTCAACAACGTCAAGTCGCCAACACTTCTCGGCCATGCAATCCGGCATGCGGTCGCGCGTGCTAAGCTCGACGGGGCGGAAATCGAGGACGCCGTGATCGGATGTTGTCTTGCCGCGGGCACGTCGAGCATGAACGTCGCTCGCCTTGGCGTGCTCGCCGCCGGACTGCCGGTTGAGGTTTCGGCCCAGACCATCGATCGTCAATGTTCTTCGGGACTGGTAGCAATCGCGACGGCCGCTAAGCAGATCATAGTTGACGGCTTGAATGTGGCGGTAGCGGGCGGTATCGAGAACATCTCTGCTATTCAAAACGAATACTACCAGTGGACCGCCCGCACGCAGGATGACTCTGTGCGGGCGCAGGCGCCCGAGATCTACATGCCGATGCTGCAGACCGCCGAATTCGTTTCGAAGAAGTACGGCATCAGCCGCGAGACCCAGGATCAATACGCCTTGCATTCACAACAGCGCACCGCTGCCGCCCAGCAGGCCAAGCGACTCGATGCGGAAATCGTTCCGCTTACGACTACGATGGCAGTGCTGGATAAGGCGACGGGACAGACGAATTACAAGGAGGTTACGCTCACTACCGACGAAGGAAATCGGCCGGATACAACCTTCGATTCCTTGCGAGGACTGAAGCCCGTTATTGAAGGTGGGGTTATTACGGCGGGCAACGCGAGCCAACTTTCCGACGGTGCCTCGGCCTGCATTGTCATGGAAAGTTCGCTCGCCGAGAAGCGGGGCCTACAGCCGCTCGGGATCTATCGCGGCATCGCCATAGCTGGTTGTTCTCCGGAAGAAATGGGGATCGGTCCGATTTACGCCACTCCGAAGCTACTCAACCTCCATGGTCTGAAGATTGCCGACATCGGCCTATGGGAACTAAACGAGGCGTTTGCTTGCCAAGCTCTCTATTGCCGAGACTATCTCGAGATTGATCCCGCAGTCTACAATGTAGACGGTGGAGGAATTTCAATCGGCCATCCCTATGGCATGACCGGAGCGCGGTTGGTGGGCCATGCTCTCATAGAGGGTAAGCGTCGCGGTGTGAAGTATGTCGTGGTCGGTATGTGCGTGGGAGGTGGAATGGGCGCTGCCGGCCTGTTCGAGGTCGCGTGAGCCGTTTCAGGTATGGACGCCACGAGAGATGCTGGTTGATCGTTTCAAATGGGAGTAGAACCCCGGCGTAAATGGATTCGGTCGGTCATACGCGAGTTCTACCTGCGCACGCGCTCGCTTGCAGCATAAGCATTACTCGCACCGCTCAACGATTTTGCGTTCGCTGGTTGCGAGTCTCAGCGACTTCTGGGCTCTACGGAGCACAGACATCGTGCTCCCCGTCACGCCGATATTTCATGTAAACGCGTGGGGCGTGCTGTACAGTGCACTGAATCTACGTGCTGATCGTGTTCCCAGGGACGCAATTGCACCGACACCGGCTATGGGCGCCCCGACGATCTGGATGATGTGATGCGGACCTTCGAGGCCGCACCGAAACTTCGCCTGTTTGCAAGAGATCGTGCGCGTGCGGCGACCAAGACGAGTTGCAGTGGGACGGTAAGACGGTTGGCGAGATTCAGGCGCGCGGCCCATTTGTTACGGGTTTCTACCGCGAAGTCTCGGTTGCACCAGATCAATTTACCGAGGATGGTTGGCTGCCCACCGGGACGTCGCCTTGGTCGACTCACTCGGTTTTGATTGCACAAGGGACCTATAGTCCGGCGGCGAGTGGATTAGGTCGGCTGATTTCAAGAGTGCGTTGATGGATGGAGCACTCGGCAGTTGCCAAAACAACGATGATCGCGATACCTAACGAGAAATGGAGCGAAAGGCCCCGCGCGCATCGTACTCAAACCCGAAAAGCAAGCGCAAGTTAGAGAACTCTGATGACGTATAGCTTCGCGAGATGACAATTGCCCGACCGCTACGAGTTTACTGGCGCAGTTACGAACGTCGACGGGGCAAGGTCTGCAAAATAATGCTACGCGAGCGGTCCCCAAGGTGAGGGACGCCAAAGCAGTTGAAGACGGCAAGCAACATGAAGATCTTAATGCCGTAGAGTGGGTGGTCGATTACAACGTCAGTCCGCGTCAAGCGCGATGAGACGGGCGTTGAACTCGCCAACGTCAAGATGTCGATGAACCATGGACGAAATCGCGGTCGAGGAAGTGCTGCGCTTGAAGAAAGGCGGTAAGGCCACCGAGGTCGTGGTGGTCTCTATTTGACCGGCGCAGGCCTCGGAGACGATCCGCACCGGTCTCGCCATCGGCGCCGACCGCGGCACCCTGATAAAGGTGAACGGCAATGTTGAGCCGCTGGCGGCCTGCAGGCGTTAAGCTGAAGGGACTGGCGATCGCATGTGAGGTTGGTCAACGCGCCCCGCCGCCGTCTTTGTTAAGTTCGGGGTTTCTGCCAAGGTCCGTGAGTTCATGGAATGCAAAATGGCATTGCCGTCGGCAGGCTTTGCGTTCAGTACAAACCGGTCACCCTTGGGGCATTCGTTAGCACAATCAACCCCTTGCGCCGAACTACTAAGCGCCGAAGGTCTTGCCCTTCTTTCGTCTAGCCTTATACTTGATAGATGAACATCAGACAATTCCGTTACTTTGTGGCAGTTGCAGAAGCTCTCAGCTTCGGGAGGGCCGCCCGCACTTTGAACATGAGCCAGCCGCCTCTTTCGAGGCGGATTGCCGATTTGGAAGCAGAACTTAGCTTAAAACTCTTTGACCGTACCAGCAAGAAAGTCGAGCTGACACCAGCGGGTGAGGCGTTTCTGCCGCATGCTCGGGAAGCTATCCGACTATTTGACGCTGCGTTGCGAGTGGCACGGTCGCTGTCGCCAACTCGGTCACGGCAGCTTGCCATCGCGCTTCCCCCCGAAACTTCGCGAAACGTCTTGTCGGGTCTCATAAGCCGCCTGCAGCAGGAACAGCTCGAAGTGAATGTTCTCGAAGCCTACACAGCGGAGCAACAACGACTTTTGGCGGCTGGACAAATAGAGGTCGGGGTCCTTCGACATCCCTTTGACAAGCGTGGGCTCCACGTATCACCGCCGCTCGGGCAGCCTCTAGGCGTAATCATGGACGCAAGGCATCCACTCGCCAAACTTAACGTACTACAACTCCACGATTTGAGCCCTTATCCGCTCGCGCAGTTTCCGCGTCATGTCGGGCCCGAGCTTTACGATGAAATATTGGATTTGTGCCGCGCCGGCGGTTACGTTCCCTCGCGTATTCTACAAAGCGGGAGGATGACAGCGGCATTTCTCAAGACCCAGTCCGCAGTGACACTTGCGGCGGCACCTCTTCTCAAGCGACGGGGCGAAGCCGGAACAAAGGAGTTCGTCTGGAGACCTTTGGAGGGGGCGCCAATCTATTGGTGGACATCGGTGGTCTGCAGAGCAGATGAATATGTTGGAGTAACGCGCGTAGCTGTCGATGGGATATTTGATTGTTTGCAGAAGCATGAAAATTGGCTTCCTGTGCCCCCTCCAACTTCAAGTCGATCCGGCGGGCGTAAGGGTAAAGAAGTTTCTCCGAGTAAAGCGAGGCACTCGTAAACTCAGGGTTCCGCTCGCCTGCTAACGAATATCAGCTACTCTGACTCACCCATAGTTGCCGAGCTATGCTCTAATGTCTTTATACGGAAACATATCCTGAGTTTTTTAGATCGTTGGCGCATTCCTTACTGGAGAAGAGATCGAGGAGTTCGCCGACCTTTCGCCAAGTGGCCTCGACGTCACGAGGCTGTTCGCCTCGCGCCAGGTGTTTGAGTTTGGCGAAGACCTCTCGATCGGGGAGAGGTCGGGACTGTAGGGCGGCAGAAAGAGCGGATGGGCTCCGGTGGCGCGGATGGCGTTACGCGCCGAACTGCCCTTGTGATTGTCGAGGATGACGACCTCGCCCTTCGCCAGGATAGGTGCCAGCACCTGTTCTACATACAGGGTGAACAGCTCACCATTGATGGGGGCGTCGATGATGTTCAGCGATTCGTTCACCCTTGTGGAAGATTTCGACGGCGCGCGGTGAGCCGCACCTCGACCTTTACCTCGGCTCGCGCGAAGCGATGCGGGAGGCTGTAGTAATGCTTCTCCACCTGTGGTAATCGACGCTAACGCGGCGGATCCGCCACTCAGCGAGCACATACGGGCTCGCGGGCAAGGGCTTGAGCGCCGGCCGGTTGATCTCCTCAAGCAGCCTACGACGCGTTACGCCGAGCCACCGGATCGACCGCTTCCCGTTGAGCCGCGTGAGCAACTCGCCGATCGCCACCTTGACCTCGGTGAGGCTGTGGAAGGTGCGATGGCGCGGGCAACCGAGCAGCTAGCGCTCCACGACGAGCACGGCCTGCTCGACCTTGGCCTTGTCGCGCGGCTTACGCGGCCGCGCCGGCAACACGGCGGTGCCATAATGCGCCGGCATCACCCCATAGATGCGATTGATCTGCGGGTCGTAGAGGCACGCCGTGACGAGCGCGACCTTGGTGTTGTCGGGCACCAAGAGCGCGGGCACGCCGCTGATCGCGGTGAAGGAGCCGACGTGGGCGCTGATCCAGTCGGCGAGGCGTCCACGTCGCCTAGGTGTGGTCTGTCAGGAGGTTGTCCATCTGGTCTGAACCGAGGAAGCTGAGGTTGCGAAGCTTCAGTGTTCCAAGGAGAGACCAGATGAACGTGCACAAGAATGCGCCTTTGACGCCCAAAGGTCGAGAGGCGATGGTCCGAAGCGTGGTTCAAGGCGGGCTAAACCAAGCTGGCGCGGCTGAGTTGTTCAATACGACGCCGAAGTCGGTCGCCAAATGGGTCAAACGGTACCGCGCAGAAGGTGTTGAGGGGTTGCGTGATCGCTCCTCAAGGCCCCTTTCATCGCCAAGCCAAACCCC
>NZ_MKFI01000017.1 GCF_001982635.1 Bradyrhizobium mercantei
AAGGCCCGGATCAAGGCCCGGATCGGACAGCCCATACCATTGCTGCAGCAACAGCGCCTTAAACAGCGCCAGCGACGGGTAAGCTGGCGCTCCCATCGCCCCGCTGCGCAAGCCGCTCAGCAGCACTTCGATCGCGCCCCAGTCGACCAGTTCCGACACCCGCTGCAATGGCGCATTGGCTCGAGCCGCGTCACTCACCAGCCCGTCCGTAAAGCTCAGCTGACCAATCTGGCGCTCCGCCATCCATCCCTCCGGCGAATCCTTCACCTAAGAGAATCATCCCCACTGACTTCTGCAAAGCCCTCGCGAATGCGGGTGATCCAGTATTCCAGAGGCAGTCGTACTTGAGCCGTGAGGCCGCGGCGTACTCGATCGCCCGGTCGAGCCGGGCGATGACACCGGAGGGTGAGTGAGAGCACAGCCCTTTCCACGCGTCGTCCCTGCCTAGTGCGCAATTGCGCACGGGAGCAGGGACCATACTCCGCAGCAGATGTTGTTGACGGGACTCGTCGTTCGTCGTCCTGGCGAAAGCCAGGACCCATAACCACAGCACTGGGTTGTGAAAGGGATCGTGGCCGCAGCATCACGCAGCAATGAGCTTTCGGGGTAATGGGTCCTGGCTTTCGCCAGGACGACAGCGGTGGATGGTTCTCGATGCAAGAGTCAACACGCGGTGTCATCACCTCCCCGCTTGACCCGGCCCCTGCGGCCGCCTCCATAGGGGTGCGTCAGACGACGCGAGGTGATTCGATGAATGCTCCTGCTGCCCGTTTCCTCAGCCCGTCCGAAGCTGCGCGGCAGCTCGGGATCTCGGCAAAAGCGCTGCGCCTCTACGAGGAGCGCGGCCTGATCGCACCCTGCCGCACGCCGGCGGGATGGCGCGCCTATGGTGCAGCCGAAATGGCGCGCTGCGCCGAGATCGTCGAGCTGCGCGCGCTCGGCCTCAGCCTTTCCGAAGTGGCGCGGATCCTGAACGGCGACGCCGTCATCCTCGGCCGCGTGCTGGCCGCGCACGAGGCCGCGCTCGAGGCGCGCATCCGCCAATGCGGCGACAGCATCGCCAGGGTGCGGCGGCTGCGCACCGACCTCGACCACGGCAAGATGCCTGCGACGCGCGACCTCATCGGTGCGGTGAGAGCGCGGCCGGCGATCGGCGTTGCGTTCGATCTGCCCTGGCCGTGGGGCGGCGAGCGCTTCGAGCTGCGCGACATCAGACTGCTGAACTACATCGTCGGCCCGCTCGGCAGCGGCAAGACGCGCCTCGCACAGCGGATCGCCGAAACGCTGCCCGGCGCCCGCTTCGTGGGGCTGGACCGCGCGGGAGACGGCGGTGCCGCCGTGCATGCGCGGCTCGATGCCGACCCGGCTCTCAAGGCCCGGGTCGAGGCAAGCCGTGCCGCGCTGCTGGCCGACGGTGCCGTGGACTCGCCCGCGCTCACCGCCCTGCTCGCATCGCTCGAGGCCTGCGACGGCGCGATCCTCGTGATCGACATGCTCGAGCAAGGGCTCGATGCGTCGAGCCAGGAAGCCATCATCGCGCATCTGCGCCGTCGCGGACCGGAGGCGCGGCCGCTGTTCTTCCTCACGCGCTCCAGCGCGATCCTGGATCTCGACGCGGTCGGCGACGATGAAGCGATCATCCTGTGCCCCGCCAATCACAGCCGGCCGATCTGCGTCCGGGCCATTCCGGGCGCGGTGGGCTATGAAGCGGTCGCGACCTGCCTCGCCTCGCCGGAGGTGCGCGCGCGGACCGCAGGCATGATCGCGTGGCGGCCATCCTGACTTCTCGTATTGGTTGTATTATCATTGCGTGACAATGCACGACGCAGGTCGGATGCACTCCGGAAAAGTGTGCTATAAGCACACGCGATGACCGAGCTTCCCCGTACCCAGGCCTTGCGTTGCTTCATCACGGTTGCCCGTGAGGGCACTGTATCGCGCGCTGCAGCGATGCTGAAACTGACCCAGCCCGCGGTCAGCCTGCAACTCAAGGCGCTCGAGGAAAGCACCGGGCTGCAGCTGTTCAACCGCACCCCCAGCGGCTTCACGCTGACCGAGGCCGGCGCCGCGCTGCTGCCGCTGGCGCACCGCGCGGTGGCGGCGGCATCCGACTTCAAGGCGATGGCGGATTCGCTGGCCGAGGCGCAGCGCGGCACGCTGCGGGTCGGCACCATCCTCGACCCCGAATTCACCCGGCTCGGGCCGTTCGTGCGCAGCCTCGCGATGTCCTCGCAGCGCACCGAGGTCTTCCTGCGTCATGGCGTGAGCGACGACGTGCTGGCGCAGGTCGGCAGGGGCGAGCTCGATGTCGGCTACTATGTCGATGCCACGCCTCAGGACCAGCTGCTCCATCACAGCTTCACCGAGCGGACCATTGCCGACGGCCGCTACCAGCTCGCGCCCCTGCTCAGCTACGACTACCGCGTGATCGCGCCGATCGGCTGGCGCGACCGGGTGATCGGCAAGGGCTGGGCCGAGCTTGCCGAGTTGCCCTGGCTCGCGACACCGCCGCATTCCGGCCACCGGCGGCTGCTCGACGACATCTTCCGCCCGCTCGGCGCGTTGCCGAAACGGATCGGCTACACCGACCAGGAAGAGGCGATGATCGACTTCGTCGAATCCGGCCTCTGCCTCAGCCTCGCGCGCGACAGCGTGCTGGCACCGCGGATGGCGCGGCCGCATCAGTTCGTGGTTGCCGACAAGGTGAAGCTGACCTGCGATCTCTCCTTCGCCTGTCTCGCCGCCCGCCGCCAGGAGCCGGTGATCGCGCACGCCTTCGCCGCGGTGCGCGCGGTGTGGAATATCAAGCCGGCGATCACCGGCGCCGGACCGACGCGGACGCGGAAGGTCGCAAAGAACGTATAGGCGGCGCAGGGCCAGCTCGAGACAACCGGGAAAAGCTGTCCCGCTCCGTTTGCGATCTTTCCAACAACGGCGGCCGTGTTGCTCTACTTCAAAGCCAGGGTGCTGCAGTACGCGGAGGTTTCACCGCTTCTCCAGCCCATCTTCAGTCCGGTTTCCGTACACTGATTATAGCTCGTGAAGGGGACGCCGCCGGGGCCGATGTTTCGGCAGCCGGTGTAGGCGGTCGCGCCGGCGGACCAGGAGCAGCCGATCCAGGGGCGGTCACCCGACCTCATGCTCGAGACGCAGCCGCCGATGCAATACACCGAGGTCGCGGCTGCATGCTGAGACGAAGACGGGGTGCCGCGGGCCGCCACGCGCTGGTTCGGCCTGTGTTGCGCGGCGACATGCCTCGGCGCGTTGACTGAAATGTCGGGAAGCGGGCTGGGCTGTGACCACGCTGGGCTGCTCGATGCACACAGCGGTGGTACGATCGACAGGAGTGCGACAGCGACATTCGTGACGAAGAACGACGAGCCTTTCATAGCCATGTCCTCCCAAAATTGCCGGACGGTCATTCCATCCCGGGGTGCAGGCTAGCACACGTTCAACCGCGTGACATGGCTATTCGGCGCGGGATCGCTGCCGTGCGGCCACGCGCAAGATACATCCAGCAACATGGCGACCGCTCGCGGGTCACAGGATAGACCTAGGCTGCGACGATCAGCGACCGCGTCATTTCAGCCATGGTGGGCACCAACGACGGCGCCTCGCAATCCTGCAACGACAGCTCATCCATGAGCTCGCGCAGCCTTGGCGGCAAATCGGCGTAATCGCCGCGCAGGGCATAGCGCAGTCTCTCGCCGATCTCTTCGCAGATGGCGCGCGCGTGCTCGGGCGCGATCCGATGAGGCTCACGCATCGACGTGGACCGAGTGGACGTGGACTGCTTGCAAAGGCCGCGAGCCGTTGGACGGCATTTCCGCGTACGCGGATCCCGCATGCGCACATGCGATCAAAACCAGGATCCGAACGATGCTGAACATGGTTCGTACTCCCTTTTCCCGTCCATCAATAGCAGGAGGTCGTTGCCGCCCGATTAGGGAAACTGGTTCTCACCGCCTTTAGGGAAGTGGTAAACGCGAAGTTTCAGGACAGGTTTGCGACGCGGCAATTGGGACGATCGATGCCGGCGCCCCCAATCACGCGCCCCAAATCAGGGTGTCCCCAATGCAGGGGACAGACGTATCCGGCGGAATCAATATGATGCGAAGCCGGATGCCGGTCGGCTATCATCGGCCGCACATTGAACAAAAAGAAGTTGTCGGGAGGATTTGCAATGAAGCTGGCCATAGTCGGACTCTGGGTACTCGCGGGCGCGATGCTGGTTGCGCCGGACGCACGTGCCGACATCAAGGTCGGCGTCGTGGTGTCGGGATCGGGACCCGGCTCGGCGCTCGGCCAGCCGCAGATGCGCACCATCGCTGCGCTGCCGAAGGAGATCGGCGGCGAGAAGGTCACCTATATCGCGCTCGACGACGAGTCCGATCCTACCAAGGGCACCCAGAATGCCCGGCGTCTCGTGATCCAGGACGGCGTCGATATCCTGATCGGCTCCTCGCTCACCCCGGTGACGATGCCGATGCTCGACGTCGCCTTCGAATCCAAGACGCCGATCATCTCGCTCGCGGCGGCGACCGCGATCGTGCAGCCGATGGACGACCGCCGCCGCTGGGCGTTCAAGGTGGTGCCAAATGACGACCTGATGGCGGCGGCGATCCTGAAATACATCGCGAAGTCCGGCATCAAGACGCTCGGCTATATCGGCGTCTCCGACGGCTACGGCGAGGGCTACTACAAGGAAGTGTCGCGGCTGGCGCCGACACTCGGGATTACCGTGACGACGCATGAGGTCTACGCGCGAGCCGACACCAGCGCGATGGGCCAGGCGCTGAAGGTGATCGCGACCAATCCGGAGGCGGTGTTCATCGCCTCCGCCGGCACGCCGGCCGTGCTGCCGCAGGAAGCGCTGCGCAGCCGCGGCTATGCCGGCAAGATCTTCCAGACCCACGGCGTTGCGTCGGAGGAATTCATCAAGCTCGGCGGCGCCAATGTCGAGGGCGCGATCTTCACCGGCGAGGCCTTCACCATCGCCGACGATCTGCCGGCAAACGATCCGTTCCGCCAGGCGCGCGACGAATTCGTGTCGGCCTACGAGAAGGCCAACGGGCAAAAGCCGAACATCTTCGGCGCGCATCTGTGGGACGCGGTGACG
Source organism: Bradyrhizobium mercantei (assembly GCF_001982635.1). GTDB lineage: Bacteria > Pseudomonadota > Alphaproteobacteria > Rhizobiales > Xanthobacteraceae > Bradyrhizobium > Bradyrhizobium mercantei. The sequence goes on from NZ_MKFI01000017.1 coordinate 5,120, forward strand.
CTGTTCAAGCGCGCGGCGGCGAACGCGCTGAAGACCGCAAAGCCCGGCACGGCCGAATTCCGCGCCGCGCTGCGCGATGAGCTCGAGCGCGGCAAGGACGTCTATCTGAACAACGGCCTTTCGACCATGAGCGCGACCGACCACAACGGCTATGACGAGCGCTCGGCGTTCCTGATCAAGGTCGAGGGCGGCAAGTTCCGGCTGGTGAAGTAGCGGCTCGGCCGTCAGCCACCGCTGGAACGGCGTCGGAGGTTCACCTCTCCCTTGGGAGAGGTCGATTTGCGCAGCAAATCGGGTGAGGGGTTACGGTCTATCGAGAGACCAAGAGCCCTCACCCGGATTGCTTTGCAATCCGACCTCTCCCCGACGGGGAGAGGTGAACCGAAACCGCACCAAGCCGACGCGACCAAATCATCCCGCGTTAGTCGCCGCCCCAGCGCCAGCGCGGCGGCTCGCCCTTCCACCAGCACACGGCGGTGAGCAGGGCGCTCAGCACGATCACACAGCCGATGAAGCGCGCCGGAGACTGCGGCAGGATCATCGCGGCGCCGATCGCGATCAGCGCCACAAAGCCGGCCAGGACCGACCAGCCCTGCCAGTTGTTCGGAGGTCCCCAGCCCCAGCCGTAGCGCTTGGCGGGAAACCAGTATCCGTCGTCACGCGGCACGGGATTGCTCCAGTCTCGAAATCCCCGGCCTCACACCTTGCCCTTGCCCGCTCCGCACACGCCCTTCAGCGCCTGCCATTCGGCGGCCGACAGCAATGGCTTGCCGATCGTCAGAGTGTCGGCGTCGGCCTTGCCCATGCGCTCGAGGCGATCCTCGGTCAGCGGATGGCTGGAGACGAGCGAGAGCCCCTTGCCGCCTTCCTTGCCGGTGACGCGGAACATCAGCTCGCCCATCGGCTTCGCCGGGCGGCCGAGCTTGTGCATGGTCTCGATCGCGAAGGTGTCGGCGTTGGTCTCGGCGTCGCGCGAATAGGACGACGTCACCAGCGAGCGCGAGGCGAAGATCAGCGCGCCGGAGCCGGTGATGTCGCCGAACAACAGCCCGATCAGGAACGAGGTGCCGCCATTGTGGATCAGCTCGCGCATGCTGTCGCGATGGCGGAGATGGCCGAGCTCATGCGCCAGCACGCCGGCGATCTCGTCCGGGTTTTCCGCCTTCTCCAATAGCCCGTCGAACAGATAGACCTTGCCGCCCGGCAGCGCGAAGGCGTTCGGCACCGAGGTCGCCAGCACGCCCGACTGCACCGAATTGTCGAGCCCCGCGGTCTCCCGCAGCTTGCCGACCAGCTTCTCGAAGGCCGCCTGTCCCGCCGCGTTGCTGCACGGCTTGCCGGCGAATATCACCTTGACCTGCGCCTCCGCGACATCGCCGAGGCGGCGTTCGAACGAGTCCGGCACCAGCGGCGTCAGCCGCTCGGCGGCGAGCGGCACGCCGAACAGCACCACCGCCACGATCGACACCGCGGCCGCAAGCGACCAGCCGACGATCGCGGCGACGCCCCTGCGGTTCGGCAGGTCGGCCTCAAGCGCGTCGCAGCGCGCGACGAGCTTGGCGATCAGCTCGCCGTCGCGGATTTCGAGCCGCGCCAGGGATGGAGCGGTCAGGCAGCTCAGCCGCAGCAGACCGGAGGGGCTGTCGGCGCGGCGGATGTCGTGAAACGGCCAGCGCGCCAGCAGCGCGCCGTCTTCCCTGATCTCCAGCGCATCGGACAGCTTGAGCGCGACGATGCGCCGCCGGTTCGATGCACCATCGAAGAACACGGCGCCCGGTACAGGAGGTGCCGCGGAGTTGGTCTGACCTGAATCGGATTCCATGTTGCTAGAACCCACCGACGTCGAGGCCGTCGGCAAAGCCTTCGCCGAGCGCATTGGCGAGATCGCCGCGCGCGGTGACGTTGGCCGCCGCCGCGATGTTGTGCACGATGGTCGACGACAGCACCCGGACCCAGAGATCGCGCATCAGATAAACCCGCATCACCACGTTCATGGCGAGCGCAAAGGCGAGATAGCCGATGCCGAGCAGGACGATCAGGGGAATGCTCTTGGCGAACGCCTCGGTCTTGAAGAAGGTCTCGATCGAGGAGCCGTCGATGCTGGCGACCAGCAGGGTGCAGAGCACGAGATAGGCCGCGAACACGATGCCGAGCAGCGCGACCCAGCCGATCACCTTCCAGTACAAGCCGATCAGCGCGCTGCGGCGAAGCGTGGATTCCAGCCGCACCTCGCCGAAGCGGATGCCGGACAGCCACCAGCGCCACTCGATCGCCTTGAACGCGGCATAGGCGAACGGCGCGAAGATCGTGCTGTAGAGCGCGAACGGCATCAACAGCCAGAGCCACCAGCCGCACTTGAAGAAATCCCAGCCGCGGCCTTCGAACGAGCCTTGCAAATCGCCGTAATAGGAATGCCGCATCTTGTAGCGTTCGAGCGCCGCCTCGCGCCATGGCAGCGCGAGACCGAGCGTGATCACGACCAGCACGCCCCAGAGCGAGGCCTTCAGCGCGTAGATCCAGCCCGAGCCGCTCATCCAGAAGCGGACGCCGCGCCACACCGTGCGGGTCAGGCGGTAGCGCCGCGCGCGATAGATCGCGAACTGGCCGAACAGATAGAAGAAGGCGACCAGCGGCAGCGACGCGAACGCCTTGAGATGCTCGGCCTCGATGCCGATCAGGAAATAGCCGAGATAGATCGGCACCAGGATCGCGAGCGCGACCAGGAAGCCGATCAAAAGCTCCTTGCCGCGGCCGGTATATTCCGGCGCGTCGCCGTCGATCTGGGTGTTCGACCAGAGGTGACGGCGGATGTCGGTGGTGAGCCAGAACCGGTAGAAGCCGACCGTGACCAGTTCGAGCCCGGCGCCGCGCGCGACCAGGCGGAAGAACTCCTTCCGGTTCCCTGAAAATGCCACCGGCATCGGCGGCGGAACCGGTTGCGGGGGCGGCTGCGGCGGCCCCAGCGGGGTCCAGCTCATGTCGTTCACGGGATCACTCCAGGACGGGACAATCTCTGCGGATCAAAAGCACAGGTTTGTCGCTGCGAGTGTGATCCAGGTTTCACATAAGGTCGAGATCGCCGGGCGATTTTTGGCGGGGTGGGGTTGGCCACACCTTAACGGCAGCGCGGGAAAGGGCGCCGTCCCCGATGCGGACCTCGACCGCAAGCCGCCGCGCGCCGTCCTGGCCCGAGCCGCGGCGCGTGCTTCGAACCGCGGCCCGGGAATGACATACTTACAGATGGATTGCAGATGGATTGCAGATGGATTGACGGAACGGCAGACCGCCGCCGCAAGCGAGGACAGTCGCAATGAGCAAGTGGATATTGTCGGCATGCATCTTGGCGCTGACGGCAGCTCCCGCCGCTGCCGCCGATATACGGCTGGACTCCTACCGCAATCCGAAGAGCGAGAACTATCGCATCTTCAATTATATGTACCTGGACGGCGCAAGAGGCGGCATGATGGCGTCCAATGCGTGGCTCAAGCGCCATGGCGGCCAAATGCTGTTCTGCATGCCCGGCGACCTCGCACTGACCACCGAGCAGACCGAAGAGATCATGCTCAAGTCAGCCGAGAAGCGGGCAGCGAAGGGCGATGTGGCGATCGCGTCGCTGCTGCTGTGGGGCATGCAGGACACCTACCCCTGCGAAAAGCCCGCAAGCGACAAACCCGCCAGCCAATAGGCGCCCCCGCACCGTTCGCTCCGACACGATCTGATCAAGTCAAACGCCGTTTCAAACAGACCTTGCCTCCGCCGCCGGCCCACGGCCGACGCGAAGGCCCGGATTCGGCCGCTTTGGCCAGGCATCAATGCGGCCAAATGCGCGTTGAGCCCCTTGCGCAAACCGCCGAATGGGAATGTAATTCGGTAAAACATGCCGCGCCGGCCAAGCCCCGGCCGCTGCAACGGTTGAGGAGCCGCTCATGCACGGGACCATCGATCTGGTCGACACCACCAATCTGGACGCCGCACGCGAACGCGCCAACACGCTTGCGCTCGCCGACTACGATCCCGGCGATCCCGAGCTGTTCAAGAGCGATACGTTCTGGCCGTATTTCGACCGGCTGCGCCGCGAGGATCCGGTGCACTATTGCAAGGACTCGATGTTCGGCCCGTACTGGTCGGTCACCCGCTACAACGACATCATGGACATCGAGACCAACCATTCGGTGTTCTCCTCGGCCGCCTCGCTCGGCGGCATCACCATCCGCGACGTGCCGCCGGATCTGCGCCGCGAAAGCTTCATCGCGATGGACCAGCCGCGCCACTCGGCGCAGCGCAAGACCGTGGCGCCGATGTTCACGCCGACGCATCTCGACGAGCTCGCCATCAACATCCGCAAGCGCTCGACCGAGTGCCTCGACAACCTGCCGCGCGGCGAGGTGTTCGATTGGGTCGACAAGGTCTCGATCGAGCTGACGACGCAGATGCTCGCGGTGCTGTTCGACTTCCCCTGGGAGGACCGCCGCAAGCTGACGCGCTGGTCCGACGTCGCGACCACCCTGCCCGGCGCCGGCGGCCTCGTCGCCACCGAGGACGAGCGGCAGGCCGAGCTGATGGAATGCGCGACCTATTTCGCGCGGCTCTGGAAGGAGCGCTCTGGCCAACCGCCGAAGAGCGATCTGCTCTCGATGATGGCGCACAGCGACGCCACGCGGAACATGGACCCGAAGAACTTCCTCGGCAATCTGATCCTGTTGATCGTCGGCGGCAACGACACCACGCGCAACACGCTGTCCGGCAGCATCTACGCGCTCGCCAAGCATCCGGAGCAGTACCGCAAGCTCAAGGAGAACCCTGATCTGATCGACAGCTTCGTGCCCGAGGTGATCCGCTGGCAGACGCCGCTCGCCCATATGCGGCGCACGGCGCTTGCCGACTACGAATTCCGCGGCCGCCAGATCAAGAAGGGCGACAAGGTCGTGATGTGGTACGTCTCGGGCAACCGCGACGAAGAGGCGATCGAGCGGCCCTACGTGTTCGACATCGAGCGTGCCCGGCCCCGCACCCACATCTCGTTCGGCTTCGGCATCCATCGCTGCGTCGGCCTGCGGCTTGCCGAGTTGCAGCTCAAGATCATCTGGGAGGAGATCCTCAAGCGCTTCGACACCATCGAGGTGACCGGAGAGCCGCAACGGGTGTATTCCAGCTTCATCAAGGGCTACGAGACGCTGCCGGTGCGCATTGCCGCCTGAAGGTGCATCCGCTGTCGTGCTGAAACATTTGTGTCGTTTGGCCTGAGTCAGGAAGGCACAATCGGATGGGTTCCCTCCCCCCTTGCGGGGGAGGGTTAGGGAGAGGGGTAAGCCGCGCGGGCAGTGCTCGTGGCTCACCCCTCTCTCCAACTCTCCCCCACAAGGGGAGAGAGAGCCCAACCACCTCCCGTGCGGCTTTGGAAACTGTGTAGAGAGAGATCATGAACGTCCAGACTGCCATCCGTGCCGATAGGGCCGAACTAGAGCGCCAGGCGCGCGAGGAAGCCTATGCGACGCCACTGAAGGATTTCCATCCCGGCGCACCGCGGCTGTTCCAGAACGACACGCTGTGGCCGTGGTTCGAGCGGCTGCGCAAGGAAGAGCCGGTGCATTACTGCACCAACTCGCCGATCGAGCCGTACTGGTCGGTCGTGAAGTACAACGACATCATGCATGTCGATACCAGCCACGGCATCTTCTCCTCGGACTCCACGCTCGGCGGCATCTCGATCCGCGACGTGCCGCCCGGCTACGACTATCCGAGCTTCATCGCGATGGACCAGCCGAAGCACGCCCATCAGCGCAAGACGGTGTCGCCGATGTTCACGCCTGATCATCTGGACGAGCTCGCCAAGCTGATCCGCCAGCGCTCGGCCAGCGTGCTCGACAATTTGCCGCGCAACGAGACCTTCAATTTCGTCGAGCGCGTCTCGATCGAATTGACCACCCAGATGCTGGCGACGCTGTTCGACTTCCCCTGGGAGGAGCGGCGCAAGCTGACGCGCTGGTCCGACGTCTCCACCGCACTGCCAAAGGGCGGCATCGTCAACTCGCCGGAAGAGCGACGGCAGGAAATGGACGAGTGCTACGCCTATTTCTCGAAGCTGTGGAACGAGCGGGTCAACGCACCGCCGAAGAACGATCTGCTGTCTATGATGGCGCATAGCGACGCCACGCGGCACATGGACCCGGACAACCTGATGGGCAACATCATCCTGCTCATCGTCGGCGGCAACGACACCACGCGCAACACCATGAGCGGCTCGGTGCTGGCGCTGCACGAACATCCCGACCAGTTCCAGAAACTGAAAGCGAATCCCGAGCTGATCGACACCATGGTGCCGGAGGTGATCCGCTGGCAGACGCCGCTCGCCCATATGCGGCGCACCGCCCTTGTCGACACCGAGATCGGCGGCAAGACGATCCGGAAGGGCGACCGCGTCGTGATGTGGTACGTCTCCGGCAACCGCGACGACGAGGTGATCGACCGCCCGGACGAGTTCATCATCGATCGCGCCCGGCCGCGCATCCACCTGTCGTTCGGCTTCGGCATCCACCGCTGCGTCGGCATGCGGCTCGCCGAGCTGCAGCTCAAGATCGTCTGGCAGGAAATGCTGAAGCGCTTCGACCGCATCGAGGTGGTCGGCGAACCGAAGCGGGTCTATTCCAGCTTCGTGCGCGGCATCGAGAACCTGCCGGTGCGGATCCCGGGCTAAGGTATATTCCAGAGATAGCGGGCCGCCGCGCGCTCTGTGCGGGCGGCGGCCCGTCGTTGGTTACACGGCTTCCTTGTAGGCGAACGGCAGCGCTTCGGCGGCCACACCGGCCGCGTCGAGTATCTTCACCACACCGGACGCTCCGATGAGGGCTGCCGTGAGCGCGATCGCAATGAGCTTGGCCTGCGGCGCAGGGAAGGTGGTCCCGAGCCGAACCATCAGGCCCACGGCCACCAGGGCGTTGAAGACGATCGCCGGGACCCTCTTCACCCTTTTTTCCAGAGCAAACAGCATGAGCAGGCCCGCCAGGCACACGCCGGTCGTGCAGACGATCGCCGACGCGCCGTTGGACACCCAGACCGGATTGATGAGCAGGCCCATCGGAACTGCAGCTGCGTCGACCAGAACCGCCAGGGTCGGTAAGCTCCAGAGGAGCGTGTTGATCTCAAGTGCGTCATCTTTGCCGTCATTGGCGTCCAGCTCCGACCACAGCAACAATCCCCGCGCGACGCTGCCGAAGCCGGCAATCAACATGCACCTTGTGGAGGCGAAGACAGCCTTTCCCAACGGCGTGAATGCGTCGATCTTATCCACGAACAACGTGGTTACCGCACCGAGCGTACCGGCAACGAGCGACCAAACCACCTGGGAGATGCCGGCGAGGATGCCCAAGAGTTGCGTCGTCCCGGCGAGGGCGCGGCGGCCGCTGGAGATGGCTGCAACCGCCAGTGAGCCCGGCACCGCGATCAGCAGACAGGCCAGGTCGAGGCCGGTCAGTTGGCTTCCGACCACGGACTGATAGAGGTCGGACACAAATGGGATCGTAATGGGATTATCCCGGATGTACGACCATACGGCCGTCAGCAGCTTCTCCAGCAGGCGCATCGCGGTGTCGAACACCGCGCTCACGACGTCCAGGCCTATGTGCAGGCTGCCGCGGACCAGATCCAGGAAGAAGCGGAAGCTCTGGGAAAAGAGATCGCTGGTCGCGGTACTCAGCGTGCTCTTCAGCCGCTCGATGGTTTCACTGACATCAGCCGTGACCTTCGACTGAAGGTCGTCGAGGAATCGTGATATCTCGCCTTGAAGGCCCTCCGGCAGAGTGAACTCGGGGATTGCGACCGTAGCGCCAGGCGCCGCCGCTGCCGACGGCTGATGCGCCTGCATGGCCTGACTGCTCAGAAGACTGTCGCTCATCTTCGACTGCAGCCAGTTCGAGGTCGCCCCTCCTTTGGCCGGGTTGTTCTTGCCGGCATTACGGTTCTGCACCGCCGCTCCGGAATCCGCGCCGATGATGCCGCCGAGCTCGTCGAACGCACGATCGAGCTTGCCGCGCAGCTCGGCGAAGGCCCCGTTGCCTCTCTCCCGCGCCCGCGTCAGCAGGCTCTTGCCGCCCGGGGTCGTCGGCTTGAGCAACCGATCGAAGGATTGCTCGACTTTCGCCTTCATCTCGTTCTTGAGTTCAACGATGGCCGTCCAGTTGAAAATCAGGCTCAGGCTCTGCAGCACCTTGTCGATGGCGCCGACGATCTCGTTGAAGATGCCATGGATGATGCCGATCGCGTGCTCGACCGTATCGACGATGAAGTCCATCGTCCGTTCTATGCCGTTGACGACTGCCGTCACGACAGTCTTGACCACGTCCTTGGCCTTGTCCTCGATCTGCCTGGCGGCGTAGACAACGGCATTCTTGATCTTGGCGGCGCCGCTTTTCACCGCGTCCCACAGATCGCCCCACGACATCAGCAGGCTTTCGTGGCTGACCGGGTGCTGCGCGAGCCAGCGCTCGATCTCGTCCTTGGTCGCCAGATATGCGAAGGTCGACCGCGCGGGATCAAGGTCGAACGCGAAGGCCTCCTTGCAGACAAGCTTGCAAGCGTAGTCGCCGGCCTTGCAGCAGCAAATGGTGGCCATATCGCAGCCCGGCGCGAGGTAACGCTTGCCGGACGCAGCGAGCAGCATGTTTCTGTTCTCGAGCGAGCCCTTTACCATGCCGGAGGTGGCATTGATCATGGCCGCGACATTCGCCATGACCCCGTTGTCGTTGCGATATTTGTCAGCAACGATAAAATTCTTGTCATAGTCTTGCGCGTTTTGCAGCCGCGATTGGGTCACTTTCCCCAATTCGTCATGTAACTGTGCGTCGGGCCGGACGAGAACCCGGTCGTCGGGGTCCATGAAGCTCGTGAACAATGTCAGGGCCGGGCTGGTCAGTCCGCTGCGGAATATGCCCTTGGAGTCGACGTCTCCTGGCGGCATGTCGATGCGCAGCTTTCCGCAGCCATCGGTCTTGAGCGAGGCGGTGGATTGGGCGTCGATCCGGTACGAGGCGCCGCCACTCTCGATCGTGATCGGGCTCGTGCAGCCGACCAGCACCGTCTGCATTGCCCATGGACTGCCATTGCGGTCGTAGAGCGTGATTTCGGAGTGGACCGCAGGTCGCTTTTCTTCCTTTCCGCCCGCAAAGGCGAAATCCTGCACCAGCACGGACTCGGCATAGAACTCGCGCACGATATCGGCGAGGCGCACGGCGCCGACGGTGTCCTTGTCGGTGTAGTAGACGACGCCGTGGTCGACGCCGACGATCGAGCCATACTGGCCGGTCCTGTGCTTGGCCACGGTGCCAGTCTCCGGATCGCCCGCGTAGATGAAGATGTCGCGGCCGTTGTTCTCGGTGCAGACGGCGTAGACCAGCCCCTCGTCCTGGAACACCCCCTCTATCGGGCCCGAGCCGAACTGCATTTGCAGCACCGCCTTGCCAGTGACGGCGTCGAAGACGAACACCCGGCCATCGGTCGTGCCGGCATAGCAATATTTCGGATCGGCGGTGGCGGCGTGGGTCAGCTTCGCGTTGGCGTCGACGCGCCAGGCCAGGCTTCTCAGCGTGGGGTCCAGCGCGATCACCGTGGTGTCATTGAGAACGAAGAACGTCACCGGTCCATTGGACGCACCGCCGACGAAGTTGGCGATGCTCAGTCCCGGAACGGTGACGGTGTTGCGAAACGCAAGCGTGTGCGGATCGAACACGTCGATGAAATTCGGCACGCGGGGCACCAGCACCGCGCCGGGCGCCAGGACCGGGAAGTCACGGATCTGCGGATTGGGGACGTCGCCGATCACCTGGCCGCCGTTCGTCGGCGCAACGCGCCAGACGCCGGTTTTTTGCGCGAAGAGATAGACGGATCCGGATTGCGGCCGCACCCAGCCCGGATCAGTGTTGTAGCGGCCAATCGCGCGGGGGGCGGCCTGTCCTGTAATATCCGCTCGGTAGACATTGCCGTCGGTGCTCACGACCATCAGGCCATCATCGAATGGCTGCACCGCACGCGCGTCGCCGTTGAATCCGGTCAACTGATACCGCAGCGCGCCGGTCACTCGATCATAGCCGTAGACATTGCTGTCGAAGCACAGCCACATCTGGTCGTAAGCGAGGCACGGAAACCCGTAGGACGCGTGATGCGGCAGCGGCTTGGTCCAGTTGGTCGTGGCGGCGGAGGCTGTGAGGGTTGGCATTGTCATACTCCGGTCAAGAAAAGAGCAGCGGCAAGCGGCCCGGTGGGGCGCCATTTCCAGGTTTCGATCGAGCTGATTCCGCCGAATGCTGCTCCGAATTGGCGGAGCTTGGATGCTAAGCGCCAAATTCTTCCGGACTTGCTATTTTGCGCGGGTCGTTTTTACGCGATTGAAGACTCAATTATAGGTTGCATTTAACGAAGTGTACCATAGCGACGCAGTCGCTCGCATGTTGACCTGGCGCACACCGTCATTTCACGCGGCCAGACTTCAAGTTGCCCCGCGCAGGCTTCGACGTGGAGCATTCCTTGTCGGAGTTGTTGCTGCAATGAAATGCTCCGAGGGTGCCGTCATCGGGATATCGAGCGACTAAAGGCTAATGGCGCAGCGTCGTGGCTCCTCGATTGGATCGCCGGCCGACGGGGCGGCCCTGGCGGCGTCCAGGGCGCACGCCCCCATCAGCCGGATGGGAGATTATCCTTGGCGGTTGGCGCGATCGGCCCTATGTCTGCCGGGCATGGTTGATGCGCCACCCCAAACCGCCGACCTTCTCAACGTGCGGGTTAGCTGCGCTTACAGATTGGACCAGTTGACGGAACATGAACCGGAAAGAACGGCGTGCGGCCGGTAAGCGACGGGACGAGAGGCCAAACGCGCCTGCCTTCGGTGCCGCGGGCGTCAGCATTGCCGGCCTTGCCGCGGAAGCGAGCCGCTTCTACGGGATGCGCCGCTTCAATGAAGCGCAGGAGATCTGCCGGCAGATTCTCACGCGCGAGCCGTCCCATGTGCAGAGCCTGAACCTGCTCGGCCTGATCGCGCAGGCATCCGGCGATCACCGCGCCGCCGCGAAGATGTTCACCAAGGCGATCGCATCGGACGAGGTGAACGCCGCCTGCCACTACAATGCCGGCAATTCCTACCAGGCGCTGGGGAATCGCGCCAAGGCGGCCGCGCATTTCAGCAAGGCGCTGGCGCTCGGCATGGATGCGAGGGCCGTCGGCTTCATCCTGCAGAGCCCAACCGTCACCAGCTATGTCGGACGGATTGCCGGCAAGTGGCCGCTGCCGGTGACGAGCGCCGAATTGTTCGGCAGCGAGGGCGTCGCCCCGCTCGCCAGCGACCTGTTCCTGCGCGCGGCGATGGAAACGACGACGCTGGCGAGCATGCAGCTCGAGGTGCTGCTCGGATATGCACGCGCCGAGCTGCTGCGCCTCGCGAGCGAGCAACACGGGCATGAGGTCGACGACGATATCGTTGCCTTTGCCTGCGCGCTCGCCCGGCAATGCTTCATCAATGAATATATTGATGGACAGACCGAGGCGGAAACCGAACGTGCGGGCGCGCTGCGCGATCGATTGCTGCGAGATCTCGCATCAGGCGCCGCAATCGCGCCGCTCGCGCTGGCGGCGGTCGCGGCCTATGTCTCGCTTCACGCCCTCCCGGCGGCGGACGCGCTGTTGCGCCGGGATTGGCCGGTGGCCGTCGCCGGCCTGTTGCGGGTGCAGCTTCGCGAGCCGCGCGAGGAGATCGAAGAGCGCAGCGCCATTGCCGCGCTCACGCCGATCAGGAACGACGTCTCGGTCGAGGTGATGCGGCAGTACGAGGAAAATCCTTATCCGCGCTGGACCGTCAACCCGCTGACGGCCTTCGCCGCGGATCGGGCACGAGGACGAACCCTCGCCACCGCGGAACAGCAGGCCGAAAAGGATATCCTGATCGCGGGCTGCGGCACCGGCTCGCACGCGATCCAGATCGCGCAGGTCTATCCGAATGCCCGCCTGCTCGCGGTCGACATCAGCATGAGCAGCCTCGCCTATGCCCGCCGCAAGACGCGCGAGCTCGGCTTGCGCAACATCGACTATGCGCAGGCGGATATATTGGAGTTGAGCTCAATCAATCGCAGCTTCGACAGCATCGAGTCGGTCGGCGTGCTGCACCACCTTGCCGAGCCGATGGCCGGCTGGCGGGTGCTGGTTTCGCTGCTGCGGCCGGGCGGCACGATGCGCATCGGCCTGTACAGCGAGCTGGCCCGCCGCGTCATCGTGGACGCCCGCACCCGCATCGCCGCCCGCGGCTACCGCGCCACCGCCGACGACATCAGGCGGTGCCGGCAGGACATCTTCCGCGAGGCGGAGCAATGGAAACCGCTGATCGCCGCCAAGGATTTCTACAGCATGAGCGGTTGCCGCGATCTGCTGTTCAACGTCATGGAGCATCGCCTGACGATCCCCGAGATCGCGGCCTTCCTGAACGAGCACGGCCTGTCGTTCGGGGGGTTCGAGCCGTTCGACGATCCGGCGGTGCTCGACCGATTCCGCAAGCAGTTTCCGGGCACGGCCGACGAGACCAACCTCGACCAGTGGCACCGCTTCGAGATCGATCATCCCGAAACGTTCTGGGACATGTACGTGTTCACGGCGCGCAAGACCGCGCACTGACGGCATGGTGCCAGAGCGTGACGAGATGAAGTGCGCAATGATTGCAAACAAAAGGCGCCCCGTAGGGCGCCTGGCAACTCTCGTAGGCCGTCCGTCAGTACAGCCGATCCCCGTTACTCTTCCGGACCGTCACATCGAAGCCCTTCCCGGTCATGCATTCCTTGTAGATGCCGCCCTGGGCATAAGTCGCCTTGCGTGCCGAGAAGATGGCTTCCGTTGTACCAGCCTGCGCGAGGCAAGCAGCGCGAGCAGCAGCGTAGCCCTTCTTGGCTGCTGAGGCTGGAGACAGGCTGAGCGCAAGCGCAAGCGTGGCAAACGGCACGAGTGCGATTGTCCTCATATCTCCCCCCTCTTCCTTTTCTTGTTAACACGCGCGACGCCGGCCGGGGTCCACTCAGCCGAAGCCGTCCCTGCGCTGAACATGATGGATGCCGCCGAAGCGGCAGTACAAACCAATAGTTTCATGAGCACTCCCTAAAGAAACGTCCGAGGCTAACCTCTCAACTCAAACGGGTAAAGGAAGCGGCATGAATTTTATTTGCCGCTCCTGTTGTCGCCGCGTCCTTCACAATGGAGGCATCTCGCTAGTGGCCGTGCTGGCCCTTGCTGGTCGGCAACGGGCAATTGGTGCAGACCCTGTCGTCGCACATCCGGCAGATCGTGAAGCGATCCATCTCGGAGGTATCCTGCCGCGCCAGCAACTCGCGGATCAGCGTGGCAAGCTGCTTCCGTTCGGCTGCTGAGAGCACATCCAGCAGCGACGTCACGGCCGAAATCCGCGACGCCAGCAGCTCGTTCCGGGACGCGGCGCCTGACGCCGTCAGGTGCAAGGCGACCTCGCGCCCGTCCTTGCCCGCGCGGCGTTCGACCAGCCGGTCCGACACCAGACGATCGACCAGCCGGACCGTGCCGGAGTGCGACAGGCCGAGGATGCGCCGGAGCTTGTCGTTGGTCATGCCCTGGCCGTAGCCGATGACGATCAGGGCCGCCGGTGTCTCGCCGCCGCGGCCGACGACCTCGCGCGCGCCGTGCTCGATCCGATCCATGACGGCGAGCGACAGCGCGCCCAGCAAATTGGCGATTCCGTTTTCCATGCCGGGAATAATATGTGCGCTGCGCACAAAAAACAACTTGACCATATATGTGCGCTGCGCACATATTTATCCGGGAGAGCAACGACGACAAGAAGTGGAGAGCAGCGATGACGACCCGAAGCACCGCACTGACAAGGCCTGGCGCCGCAGGCCACGAACCCATCCTGAAATACGTGCAGGCCAACGGCGTGCGGTTTGCCTATCTCGAACAGGGCAGCGGACCGCTGGTCATGTTCATGCATGGCTTTCCCGACAATGCCTGGTCGTATCGAAAGCAACTGCAGGTGTTCGCGGACGCCGGCTATCGTGCCGTCGCACCGTTCCTGCGCGGCTATGCGCCGACCGAGATTCCTGCCGACGGCATCTTCGATCCGATCGTGCTGGGCCAGGATCTCGAAGCGCTGATCGCGGCGCTGAGCGACGACGGACAGGCCCGCGTCGTCGGCATGGATTGGGGCGGCACCTCGACCTTTCAGGCGCTGTCCACGGCACCGTCGGCGATCAAGGCCGCGGTGGTCATGAACACCGCGCACCCGATCACAATCCCGAGCCTCAGGAGCGATCCCGACGCCGTTCGATCGGTCTTCCATGTCTATTTCTTTACGGTGCCCGGCGCTCACGCGGCGGTCAACATCGAGGGACTTCCCTTCGTCGACTACCTTTGGAAGCTGTGGTCGCCGACCCTGGCGAACGACGAGCATCTCCGCTCGGTCAAGGAGACGCTCAGTTCTCCCGGGACCATGAAGGCGGCGCTGAAATACTACAATGGCCTGGTCGATGCGGGAGTCGCGGGCCGGCTGCCGATCAAGGACATGCACACGCCGACGCTGACGATCTATGGCGGCAACGATCCGACAGCGCGGTATTCGATGAAGGAAGAGCCGCTCTTCAAGGGGCCGCATCAGCGCATTGTCTTGCCCGATGTCGGGCACTTCCCGCATCTCGAGCGTGAGGCCGAGGTCACCGGTCTGATCATGGACTGGTTCAGGACGCACGCCGCCGACTGAGCGAGCGCGCCGCAACCAGCGGCCGCGCCAAAGCGTTTTTCAAATTCTCTGAGAAGGAGTGCGCGCAATGGACGCCACGACACAGCAACACCTTGCCGAAACGTTTCGCAGTCTGCACAGGAAGGGCGACCCGCTCGTCCTGTTCAACGCCTGGGACGTCGCCACCGCCAAGGCCATCGCGAAGAGCTCGCCGGCGGTGGCGACCAGTAGCGGGGCAGTCGCCTCCGCGCTCGGCTACGCCGACGGCGAGAATGCTCCGCTCGACATGGTGGAAGGCCTGGTCGCGCGGATGACCGCTTCGGTGTCAGTTCCGGTATCGATCGATCTGGAGGCCGGATATGGCGACACCGCGGAGGCGGCCGCGCATTCGGCGGCCAGGATCCTGAAGGCCGGTGCCATCGGCATCAATATCGAGGACGGGCTTTTGGGCGGAAAGCGACAGCTCGTCGATCCCGAGCAGCACGCCGCGAAGATCACGGCCATCCGGGGTGCCGCGCAAAAGCTCGGAATTGACCTCTTCATCAATGCGCGTACCGATCCGTTTCTGCTGAAATTCGGCTCGCCGGAGCAATGCCTGGATGAAGCGGCCAGGCGCGCAAGGGTCTATGCCGATGCCGGCGCCGATGGAATCTTCGTGCCTGGA
Source organism: Bradyrhizobium mercantei (assembly GCF_001982635.1). GTDB lineage: Bacteria > Pseudomonadota > Alphaproteobacteria > Rhizobiales > Xanthobacteraceae > Bradyrhizobium > Bradyrhizobium mercantei. Next base: position 20,509 of record NZ_MKFI01000017.1, read on the forward strand.
CTCACCGACCTCGCGCTGATCGAGCGCTTCGTGCAACTGACGCCGCTGCCGGTCAACATCATGGTGACACAGGGCGTTCCCGCAATCGGCGATCTCGCCCGTGCCGGTGTGCGCCGGATCAGCCTTGGACCGTGGCCGATGATGGCGGCGATGCGCGTGATCGGACAGGCCGCCGCCGCGGTCGCCGCCAGCAAGCAATACGGCACGTTTCTGCAGCCGAACGCGAACGCATAGCCTATTCGACCACCTCGTCGGCGCCGCTGACGACTGAAGGAGAGAACTCGCGGCCAAGCAGCTTGGCGGTCCTCAGGTTGATGACGAACTCGACCTTGGTCACCAGCTGTACCGGAAGATCGGCGGGCTTCTCCCCCTTCAGAACCCGGCCGGCGTAGATGCCCGCCCGTCGATGCGACTGCATGAAATCTCCGCCATAACTCATCAATCCTCCGGCCAAGGGGAAGTCCCGCGTTTGCGTGATTGCCGGAACGCCATAGGTCATCGCGAGATCGGCCAATCGCTGGCTACGAAACGCAAAATAGGGATCGGAGGTGAAAACCAACGCGTTTGCCGATTCTCGCGCCACCGAAGCGAATACGGATTCAAATTCCTCTGCCTTGCTCGCGCTGAATATCTTCAGATGGACCCCTAGGGTTTCGGCGGCGGCGTGCAGCCGCTGCAATTGCGAGCCGGCGGTTGGACTCGTCGGGTTGGTGACGACCCCCAGCGTGGTCGCCGCCGGCAGGAGCTCTTGCATCAATTCGAGTCGTTTTGGCGACACGTCGACGCTCAGGCTCGAGACGCCCGTGATATTGCCTCCCGGTCGCGACAGGCTGTCCACCACACCCAATTGAACGGGGTCGCCGCCCATCTCAAACACGATTGTCTTGGTGACGCCGGCGGCCTTTGCGGCAAGCGCAACGGGCGCGCCGCCGGGCGCAACCACCAGATCGACGTCGCGCGCGATCAATTCGCCGGCCAGTGCAGGCAGCCGGGCATATTGCCCGCTGGCCCATCGATACACGATCGCCACGTTGTGGCCCTCGACAAAGCCGGCTTCGCGAAGTCCCTGGTGGAAAGCCCTCAGCCGGCTGCCAAACAGCTCCGGCGATTCCGGACAGAGATAGCCGATCACCGGCATGGACGGCTTCTGCGCGTGCGAGGATGAGGTCCAGACCGCGGCGGCCGCCATCAACAACAGGACGTCGCGCCGCCTGGGGCGTCCGCGCGACGTTGCTGCATTAGCGTGAGCGCAACTCATACTCGACCGACCCGCTGCCCACCCGCTGTCTGGGCGAGCATATCCCACGATGCCCGGCCAGTCGCCCCGCGGATTGTGCCTGGCATCCGCAACCGTCTCGGCTAGAGCGCATCATGAGAAATTCCAAATACCGGAATTGCCTCATCGAAGCCCTTGATTTGGCGACTTCCGAGATCCTCGATCAAGCGCTTGCCCCTCACACTTGTCGCGGTGTCGGTGTCGATCAGGATTTCGCGATCTGCGGCAGATGCGCACAGGCGGGCGGCGAGATTCACGACGCTGCCGATCGCGGTGTAATCGAGCCGGTCGTCATAGCCGATCCGCCCAACGGTCGCCGGTCCGCTGGCGAGACCTATTCCGAAGCCAACCTGGTAGCCTTGAGATCGCCAATTCGTGATCAGCCCTTGCACACGCTTCTGCATTTCGACCGCAAGGTCGACGGCCCTGAGCGCCGGCTCCTCGACCGGAACGGGTGCGTTCACCAGCACCATCAGCCCGTCGCCGGAGAAACTGATCAGCGTCGCTTCAAATTGCGCAATGACCCTGCCCAGAACCTCATAATACCCGGACAGCACGCTCATGACGTCCTCAGGGGCGACGCCGGCGGAAAACGCGGTGAACCCGCGCAAATCGCAGAACACGACGACGACGTCGGTGCGGCGGCCATCCAGCACGCTGTCGTCACCGGCGCGATCGACGAGATCGGCGACCTGCGGTGCGAGAAACCGCTTGAGCTTCGTGATCCGCTCCTGGTGCTGCTGCGCCACCGCGAGCTCGCCGGCCATCCTGTTGAAGCTGTTGGCCAGACGCTGAAACTCGTCCCCGGTCTGGATCGAAATGCGGTGCTCGAACGATCCGGCGCCGATCCGCTCCGTCCCCTCCTCGAGCAGCCTGATCGGCTCCGTCATCCGGTGCGCGAATGCATAGGCGAGCAGCCCTGCGAATATGGTGCTGCCTGCGAGAAGCACGGTCGTCCGTTGCAAGGCGGCGTAGATCGGGGCGTAAGCCTCCGAGAGCGGCTGCGCCACCACGACGGTCCAATCCGGCCCCGCCACGGGCGCCTCGCTGGCGGCAACTGGACGTCCCTGTGCATCACGGCTCGTGGCAAAGCCTTCTCCCGGACCGATCGCGTCGCGTATGGCGCGAAATGGCCGCGACGTCGTCTCTTCCACCCCGCGGAGGACGAGGCTGATGTCCGGATGGGCAATGAGACGCCCCTGCCTGTCCAGGACAAAGGCGAGGCCGGTCTCTCCCACCGTGATCGCCGATACGACATCCCAGATCAGCTTGAGATTGACCTCGGCGATGGCCGCGCCGACCGCAGGCCGGTTGCCCACGATCGCCACCGTCAAATAGGGTTCAGAGCCTCGGTTGTAGCTGACATCGCTGAACCAGACCCGGCCGGCGTGGGCGCCGACCAGGGCAGGATCGGCCGACCGGTCCGTACGGCTTTCAATTCGATTGAGGCCGAACCGCGAGACATGGAGGCGTTCCAACCCATTGTTGTCGATCAGCGTCAGGCTGACGATGGCGGGCGCCTGACGAAACAGCCGCAAGGCGTCGGTTCGCCGCCCGTCATCCGCCTCGTCGGTCCAGGGCAGCTGGACCAGCCAGCCGAGCTGGCTCGCGATGTCGGAGATGAAGTTATGAATTTCAGCGGCGGCGGATGTCGCCTGCACGCCAAGCAGCTGGTCCAGCCTCGCACGCTGATCGCGGTAGCCGAACCAGGCTTCAATCGCGCCATTGATCGCAAGCGGAAGCGCAACTGCCAAAAAGAGCGCGAGGAAATACTTTGGAAAGAGGCCGCGAAACCGATCTCGGACAATCATGCCCCGATACCCAAAAATGCGACGGGTAGATCAATACGCCAAAAATAGCCTTGCCTGCGGTCCGGCGCTGCCGCCATTCCGCATCTGAAACATAGGCTGTTTGCCGCTCCGACCAAGGGGACGCCGCCGCTCCGGGCGCCGCTTCGCTCGCTTTGGCGGGCTATACAAATCCGGTATAGCTGCGCGCGCCAGATGCGAAGGGAATTATGGCTGCTCGCGGGCTAAGGCTTCGGCGTGAGGACACGCCAGCGCGCGTCCCCAGAGCTCCGCTCCGATCAAATCGGAACGAAGCTCTCGATTGTTGTTTTGACGCGTTTTCTTCACGCGAACCGGTACCCGCTTCGCCTGAAAACGCTTGAGCCGAGGCCATGATGGACCAGATTGCCGTTCACCAGGACAGCGCGACCAGCACCGACTGGCCGGTTGCGATCTACCGCACGCTGAAGAGCTTCGGCGTGGCGCAGGTGTCCTACGTTCCCGATGCCGGTCATTCCAAGCTGATCAAGCTGTCGCACGCCGATGCCGACATCAAGACCACCGTGCTGACCACCGAGGAGGAAGGCGTGGCGATGGCCGCTGGCGCATGGCTCGGCGGCGATCGCGCGGTGCTGCTGATGCAATCGAGCGGGGTCGGCAATTGCGTCAACATGCTGTCGCTGATGGCGAGCTGCCGCTTTCCGTTGCTGACGCTGGTGACGATGCGCGGCGAATGGGCCGAGTTCAATCCCTGGCAGATCCCGATGGGCCGCGCGACGCCGCAGGCGTTCGAGATCATGGGCACGACAGTGCTGCGGCTGGAGAACCCCGACGACGCCGAGGAGGTGATCTCGGCGGCCGCCTCGCTGGCCTATGACGGCGACCAGCAGGTCGCAGTGCTGATCTCGCAGCGGATGATCGGCCGCAAGAAGTGGACCAAGGAGACGCATTGATGTCAGCCGCAACAGGCACTCTCGATCGCCGCGCCGCCGTGAAGGCGCTGCTCACTGAGCGCGGTGAGCTGCTCGTGATCTCCGGGCTCGGCTCCTCGTCCTACGACGTGTTCGACGCCGGCGAGCATCCCGGCAACTTCTATCTCTGGGGCGCCATGGGCGGCGCCGCGATGGTCGGGCTCGGGCTTGCGCTGGCGCAGCCGAAGCGGCCGGTGCTGGTCGTGACCGGCGACGGCGAGCAGCTGATGGGCATCGGCAGCCTGCTGACCATCGCGACCAAGCAGCCCGGCAATCTCTCGATCGCGGTGCTCGACAACGGCCATTTCGGCGAAACCGGCATGCAGCTCAGCCACTCCGGCCTCGGCGCCAAGCTCGAGGTGATCGCGAGCGGCGCGGGCATCACCAACGTTACCGATATCGCCGACATGGCTGGCATCGAAAGCTTCCGCACGAGCCTGCGCGATCTCAATGGCGGCCCGCGGCTGGCGCGGATCCGTATCGCATCCGGCGAAGTCGAGCGTGCGCTGCCGCCGCGCGACGGCACGTACCTCAAGAACCGCTTCCGCGGTCATCTCGGCTTTGCGGTGACCTGAAAACATGTCCCCAACTTCGTCATTGCGAGGAGCAAAGCGACGAAGCAATCCATCGCTCCGCGCAGGCGGCGACAATGGATTGCTTCGCTTCGCTCGCAATGACGGAAATCAGAGTCGCCGCGCTCAGGCGAGCTGGATATCCCAGAGCCCCTCGGCGCGGCACGCGGCGACCTCGTCGCGCAGCAATCTTGCGATCAGCGTGATCGCATTCGAGCCGGGATGCTCGACCGGCGAAGCCAGGGTCAGCTCGCGCCGCGGCGCCGGACGCGCGATCGGCGCGGTCTCGAGGCGGCCTTCGGCGACCTCGCCGCGCACCGAGGACGGCGGCAGCATGGTGTATCCAAGCCCCTCCTCGACCAGGCTGGTCAGCACCCGGAACGAATCCGCCTCGAGCTTGACGTCGAGCGTGACCTTCTTCTTCGCCGCCGCGTTCTCGATCATGGCGCGGAGCCCGTGCGAATGACTGGGCAGCACCAGGCGCTGGCGCAGCAGCCAGCCGATCTCGACTTGCTTTCTCTCGCTCAGCCCGCTGCCGCGCGGACCGACCGCGACGATGCTATCGCGGCCGAGGCTCTGCACCGCCAGATGCAGGTCGACCGACGGGCCGTAGATCACCGCAAGGTCCATCTCGCCGCGATGCAGCCACTCGATCAGATGGCCGCTGTAGCTTTCGACGATGCAGAGCGAGATGCCGGGATAGCGCTCCACCGTGCGCCGCGCCAGTCGCGCCGAGATCACGCAGCTCACCGTCGGCACCAGCCCGAGCACGACGCGCCCGGACGGCGCGCCGCCGGCGGACTGGATGTCGTCGCGGATCTGGTCGATCTGCCGCACGATACCGCTGGTGCGCGCCAGCAGCAGCCGCCCCGCGTCGGTCAGCACCATGCCGCGGCCGTTGCGCGTGAACAATTCGGTGCGCAGCTCGTGCTCCAGCAGCTTGATCTGCCGGCTCAGCGCCGGTTGCGCGACCCGCAAGGTATCGGATGCCTTGCTCAGGCTCCCGAGTTCCGCGACGCACGCAAAGGTCCTAAGCTGGCGGAAATCCATACTTGCCAATCCTGGAAGGCAGGTTCATACGCTATAACAAAACAGCATAGGGAGTTTACCGGGGCCCCACAACAGCGGGCGCTTCATCCGGCATCCGCGCAACCTCGCGATAAGAAGAACCGATGACCGCACACGAACAGCACACCGACGACCATTCCGACATCCGCGACGCCGTCGCAAAGCTCTGCGCGCAGTTTCCGGGCGAATACTGGCGCAAGCTCGACCGCCAGATGGCCTATCCGAAGGAATTCGTCGATGCGCTGACGGAGGCCGGCTATCTCTCGGTGCTGATCCCCGAAGAATATGGCGGTGCGGGCCTGAAGCTGTCGGCGGCGGCGGCGATCCTGGAAGAGATCCAGCGCGCCGGCTGCAATGGCGGCGGCTGCCATGCCCAGATGTACACGATGGGCACCGTGCTGCGGCACGGCAACGACGCGCAAAAGGCAAAATATCTGCCGAAGGTCGCGACCGGCGAATTGCGGCTGCAGGCATTCGGCGTCACCGAGCCGACCAGCGGCACCGACACCTCATCGCTGAAGACCTTCGCGCGCCGCGAGGGCGACCACTACGTCGTCAACGGCCAGAAGATCTGGACCAGCCGCGCCGAATATTCCGACCTGATGATCCTGCTCGCGCGCACGACGCCGAAGGAGCAGTCCAGGAAGCGCACTGACGGGCTTTCGGTGTTCATCGTCGACATGCGCGAGGTGAAGGGCAAGGGGCTGGAGATCCGCCCGATCCGCACCATGATGAACCACGCCACGACGGAAGTGTTCTTCACCGACATGAAGGTGCCGGCGGAAAACCTGATCGGCGACGAAGGCAAGGGTTTCCGCTACATCCTGTCCGGCATGAATGCCGAGCGCATCCTGATCGCGGCCGAATGCGTCGGCGACGCCAAGTGGTTCATCCAGAAGGCCACCAACTACGCCAAGGAGCGCAGCGTGTTCGGCCGGCCGATCGGCCAAAATCAAGGCATCCAGTTCCCGATCGCAAAGGCCTACGCCTCGATGCGCGCGGCGGAACTGATGGTGAAGGAAGCCACCCGCAAATACGAGGCCGGGCTCGACTGCGGCGCCGAGGCCAACATGGCCAAGATGCTGGCGGCCGATGCCTCCTGGGAAGCCGCCAATGCTTGCGTGCAGACCCATGGCGGCTTCGGCTTCGCCGAGGAATACGACGTCGAGCGCAAGTTCCGCGAGACCCGGCTCTATCAGGTGGCGCCGATCTCGACCAACCTGATCCTCTCCTTCGTCGCCGAGCACGTGCTCGGCATGCCCCGCTCCTACTGAGTTCAGAGATCATGTTGCCGCTTGAGGGATTGACCGTCATCGCCGTCGAACAGGCGGTTGCCGCGCCGTTCTGCTCGTCACGCCTCGCCGATGCCGGCGCCCATGTCATCAAGATCGAGCGGCCCGAGGGCGATTTCGCCCGCGGCTACGACGCCGCGGCGAAGGGCCAGAGCAGCTATTTCGTCTGGCTCAACCGCGGCAAGGATTCCGCCGTGGTCGATCTCGCCACCAAGGACGGCCGCGCAGAGCTGGAACGACTGATCGCGAGCGCCGACGTGCTGCTGCAGAACCTCAAGCCTGGCTCGATGGACAAGCTCGGCTTCGCGCGCGAGCGGCTGCGCAAGGATTATCCCAAGCTGATCATGTGCACGATCACGGGCTACGGGGACACCGGGCCGTATGCCGACCGCAAGGCCTATGATCTGCTGATCCAGGCCGAGAGCGGGCTTGCCTCGATCACCGGCGGCCCCGAAGGCGCCTCGCGCGTCGGCATGTCGATCGTCGACGTCGCGACCGGCGCCACCGCGCATGCCGCGATCCTCGAGGCGCTGATCGGCCGCGGCCGCACCGGCCAAGGCGCCGATATCCGGATCTCGATGTTCGACGTGATGGCCGATTGGCTCACCGTGCCGCTGCTCAATGCCGAGGACGGCAAGTCGCCCAAACGCATCGGCCTCGCCCATCCCTCGATCGCGCCCTACGGCGTGTTCCGCTCGAAGGACGGCAAGGAGATCCTGATCTCGATCCAGAGCGAGCGCGAGTGGAAGACGCTGTGCGCCAGGGTGCTGGGCCAGCCCACTCTCCCCGACGATCCGCGCTTTACCAACATGGTCGAGCGCGTGCGCAACCGCGCGATCACCGACCAGATCGTCAGCGACAGCTTTGGCAGGCTGACGCGCGAGGAATTGCTGGCGAAGCTCGCGGAGGCCGACATCGCCTTTGCCGAGGTCAACAGCATGGACGACCTCGCCAAGCATCCGCATCTGCGTCGCATCGAGATCGACACGCCGAACGGCAAGGTCAGCTATCCGGCGCCGGCCGCGATCGTGGTCGGCGAAGACAGGCACTACGGCAAGGTGCCCGCGATCGGCGAGCGCACCCGACGTTCCTGACATCCCTCCTGCCCGGGCAACACAGTCATGACCGATAAACTCGACCTCGATCATCTCCGCCAATGGATTGGCAAGACCACGGAGGCCTCCGACGTCGTCACCAAATATCTGGTGATGGGGCTGCGCGCGACGCTGTTCCAGGAGATCGGTGAGCCGAAGGCCGGCGATGCCGCGCCGTGGACCACGCATTGGTGCCTGGCGCAGCCGGTGTTTCCGATGTCGCAGCTTGGCCCCGACGGCCATCCGACCCGTGGCGGCTTCCTGCCGCCGGTGCCGCTGCCGCGCCGGATGTGGGCCGGCGGCGAGCTCGAATTCTTCGACAGCTTGCGGATCGGCGACGACGCCAAGCGCACCTCGCGCATCGCCGACGTCACCGTGAAATCAGGCTCGACCGGCACGCTGTGCTTCGTCTCGGTCAACCATGAGGTGACGACGCCGCGCGGGCTGGCGGTCCGCGAGCGGCAGGACATCGTCTACCGCGAGATGACGACCACGCAAAGCTCAGCGCCTGCCAAGGCACCGCCGCCGCCGGCCGCGCAGCACCGCGAAAGCCACGTCTCTGACCCGGTGCTGCTGTTTCGTTACTCGGCGCTGACCTTCAACGGCCACCGCATCCACTACGACCGCGACTACGTTACCAAGGTCGAGGGCTATCCGGGCCTGATCTTCCACGGCCCGCTGCAGGCTTCCTTCATCGTCGAGCTCGCCGCGAAACTGCGCGGCGGCAAGCCGCCGAAGAAGCTTTCCTATCGCGGCGTGCAGCCGCTGTTCGAGGGCAGCGAGTTCTCGATCAATGCCAGTGACAAGGACGGCGGCATGGAGCTGTGGACCGCCAATGCCGAGGGCCAGCCGACCATGAAGGGCACGGCGACCTGGTAGAGCGCGAGCACGACGCCGATCGGAATGCGAGGAAATCACGAGGCGCTTTCATCGGCGCCTCGTATTCCCTATTGTGATCGCATTCATCCCTGGATCACGGATCATGAGTCGCTTCTGGAGTTCGGTCGTCCACAATCTGTCGCCCTACGTGCCCGGCGAGCAGCCGAAGATCGACGGCCTCATCAAGCTCAATACCAACGAGAATCCCTACCCGCCGTCGCCGCGCGCCGTGGCTGCGATCGCTGCGACGACGGACCGCCTGCGGCTCTATCCCGATCCGCGCGCAACCGCGCTGCGCGAGGCGATCGCGACGCGCTACGGCGTCACGTCGGACGAGGTGTTCGTCGGCAACGGCTCGGACGAGGTGCTGGCCCACAGCTTCCCGGCGCTGCTGAAGCACGACGCGCCGCTGCTGTTTCCGGATATCACCTACAGCTTCTATCCGGTCTATTGCCGCCTCTATGGCGTCAGCCATGAGGTGGTGCCGCTCGATGCCGCGATGCGGATTGATCTCGCCGACTACCGGCGGCCCGGCAGCGCCATCCTGCTGTGCAATCCCAACGCACCGACCGGTACGGCGCTGCCGCGTGCCGCGATCGAGGCGCTGCTGACCGAGCATCCCGACAAGCTCGTCGTGGTCGACGAGGCCTATGTCGATTTCGGCGCCGAGAGCGCCGTGCCGCTGGTGGCGCGCCACGACAATCTGCTGGTGATCCAGACGCTCTCCAAGTCGCGTGCGCTGGCGGGACTGCGCGTCGGCTTCGCCATCGGCCAGCGTCCGCTGATCGAGGCGCTGGAGCGGGTGAAGGACAGCTTCAACTCCTATCCGCTGGACTGCTTCGCGATCGCAGGCGCGGTCGCCGCGATCGAAGACGACGCATGGTTTGAAGAGACGCGGCAGCGCATCATCGGAAGCCGCGAGGCGCTGGTCGGCGGCCTCACCGAGCTCGGCTTCGAGGTGCTGCCGTCGCTTGCGAATTTCGTGTTCGCCCGCCACGGCGGTCATCGCGGCGCGGATCTCGCCGCGAAGCTGCGCGCGCGCGGCGTCCTGGTGCGGCATTTCCAGAAGCCGCGGATCGAGGATTTCCTGCGCGTCACGGTCGGCACCGACGAGGAGTGCGGCCGCCTGCTCGGCCTGCTGCGCGACATGGTCTGATCGCCATTCACCGTCGACGCAACTTGCGATCGATGGCGCCAACCTGCATAGTGACCGCGCGGCAAGATGCACGGTTCTCCGGGAAGGAGCTGTCATGCGGTTTGCGATCGGCGATGCGACCGTCGACGTCATCGTCGAAGACGACGATTTTGGGCTTCCGTTGTCCGAATTCCTGCCGGGATATGATCGCGGCTCGATCGAAGCGCATCGCGACACGCTGGAGCCGGTGTTCATCGATCTCGCCCGCGATATCGCAAAGCACGCGATCCAGAGCTTTGTGATCCGGACGGGCGGACGAACGCTGCTGGTCGACGCCTGCATCGGCGAGCACAAGGACATCCCCGAGATCCCGGCCTGGCACCGGCGGCGCGGCAGCGGCTTCCTCGATCGGCTGCGCGCGAGCGGCGTCGATCCAGGCGATATCGATCTGGTGTTCTGCACCCACCTGCATGTCGATCATGTCGGCTGGAACACGCGCCAGGACAATGGCCGTTGGGCGCCGACCTTTCCCAACGCGCGCTATCTGTTCGGCCGCCGCGAGCTTGCGGACTGGATGGCGCAGCATGATGCCGGCCGCGCGCCGCCGATCCACGCCCGCGCGCTGGAGCAGAGCGTCATTCCGATCGTCGAGGCCGGCCGTGTCGATCTGGTCGACGACGGCCATGAGTTGGGACGGGGTCTGCGGCTCGTCCCGCTGCCCGGCCACACCAGCGGCCAGATGGGGTTGCGCGTCGACTACCCACAGCACCGCGCGATCTTTTGCGGGGATGCCGTGCACAATCCGGTGCAGATCTTCCAGCCCGATCTGTCCACCTCATCCTGCACCGACCCGCAGCTCGCGCGCGAGACACGCACGAAGATCCTGGCGGAAGCAGCGGACAGCGGCCGGCTCGTCATACCGGCCCACTTCCGCGGCGCGCGCTGCGCCCACATCCGCCGGGACGGCGGTGGCTACGCGCCGGTGTTCGACACCGTTCCTCGGTGAAGCTCCAGCCTCAAACAGGCATGACGCCGCGAACCGGCTAGGCCTACGCGGCGGGCGTGCACCGCGTCGCACTGATCTTGATGCCGAGCCCAGCGCTCTCCTCGCGAAACTGCGCGATCGAGCGCGCATTGCGATGCGCCTCGAACGCGGCGTCGTCCTGGTAGACCTCATAGATCAGCAGTTTTGCGGCGTCCTCGCGCGGCACCAGGATCTCGAAATGCAGCGTGCCCGGTTCATCCCTGAGCGAGCGGGCACCGTGCGCCGACAGTAACGACTGCACCTGATCGCGCTTCTCCGGCGCGACCTCGACAGTTGCGATGAGTGCAAGTTTCGACATGACGGATTCCTTTCAAGTCTCAGATCAGCTCGCGGAGCGGCCGAAACGCGTCCCGAACTTCTCTGCTGAAGATGTCGGGCTGCTCCCATGCCGCGAAGTGGCCGCCGGCCTCAGCCTGATGGAAGTAGATCAGCTTGTGATAGGCCTTTTCCGCCCAACTCCGCGGCGCCACAAAACTCTCGCCGGGAAATGCGGTGACCGCGGCAGGGATCGTGACATTGGCAGGCAGATACAGGTTGGTCTTGTTCTCCCAGTACAGACGCCCCGACGAGATCGCGCTGTTGGTGAGCCAGTACAGCGTGATGTTGTCGAGCACGTCGTCACGGGTCAGTGCGCCGGCTGAATGGCCGTTGACGGCATGCCCGAGCACGGCTGATTGCATTGCCGATGCCGGCTGGGCATAGCCGTCGCCGTGATCGAGCAACCAGGCGGCGAGACCGGCCGGGGAATCCGCAAACGCCGCAAGCGACTGCGGGCGCGTGCCCATGATCTGCGCATAGGCACGTCGCTTGGCGAACTGAAGCTTGATCTGCTCGAAGGCGTGCTGCTCCTCCGCAGACAGATTTTCCGGCGCGGGACCGCCGGTGGAGACCGCCTTGAACACCTCGGGCGGGACCACGCCCGGTAGATTGACATGGATGCCGAGCAGTTCCGGTGCCCCGAGCTTGGCCATTTCATTGGAGACCGGCGAACCCCAGTCGCCACCCTGCGCCACGAACTTCGTGTAGCCGAGCCGCTTCATCAACTGGACCCAGGCCTGCGCGATGCGCTTCGGATCCCAGCCGACTGTGGTCGGCTTGCCGGAAAAACCGTAGCCCGGCATCGACGGGATCACGAGGTGGAACGCGTCCGATGCGCTGCCGCCGTGCGCGGTGGGATTGGTCAGGGGATCGATGATCTTCATCTGCTCGATCACCGACCCCGGCCAGCCATGCGTGACGATCATCGGCAGGGCATTGTCGTGCTTGGAGCGAACGTGAATGAAGTGGATGTCGAGCCCGTCGATCTCGGTGATGAACTGCGGCAGCGCGTTGAGCCGCGCTTCTACTTTCCGCCAGTCATAATCGGTCTGCCAGTAGCGGACGAGATCGCGCAGCATGGCTTGCGGGACGCCCTGGGAGTCGTCGTCGACGGTCTCCTTGTCGGACCATCGGGTCGCCGCCAGGCGGCGGCGAAGGTCGACCAGGTCTGCCTCGGGGATATCGATGCGGAACGGGCGGATCGCGTCATTGGTGGCCGCCGCGGCGGGATGCGAGGGGAATAGGCTGGCGGCGCCGACGGCGGCAAGGCCCAACGCCGCGCCCGTGAGCAGCTTGCGTCTGTCGTGGTCGATCGCTTCCGGAGTCGGCTGGCTCATCGCGATTGCAACTGCTGTCTTCGATGTCGTGGTCATTTCACTGTCTCCTTGGAATCGGAGGCCGCCGGCAAGGCCGCGATCACCTCCGTTGTTGTCAGGATGGAATGGGCGTAGGTCGGCCCGTTGAGCTCGTGCGCGGCATGCATCATGTCGTGCGAGAAGGCGGCGGTGGCGTCGCGCACCAGCGTCACGTGGTAGCCGAGCTCCATCGCGAAACGCGCGGTCGATTCGATGCAGGTGTTGGCCAGCAGACCGACCACGATCACATGCGTGATGCCTTTCTGCTTCAGCAGGAAATCGAGATTGGTGTTGGCGAAGCCGCTCTGCCCCCAATGCTCCCCGGCGATCAGATCGCTGGGCCTGGGCGCGAAATCCGGATGCCATTCGCCACCCCACTCGCCGCGTGCAAAGCTGTGACGCTGCATGATCAAACGTTGCGACGGGTTGGGATGATCCCAGTCCTCATAGTCGCCCGGCTCCCAGCGCCGGTGCGGGACGATCGCCACCTGGATGCCGGCGGCCCTGACCGCGCGATCAAGCCGGCGCAGATTGTCGAGCAGCCCGACCTCGTCGGCGATCGGCTTGATGCGCGGAAACACCTTGCCGCCCTCGGACAGGAAGTCATTGTAGGGGTCGACCAGAAGCAGCGCAGTTCGCTCGCGTGGATAGACGGTCTCGGACATCGATCACTCCCTGGCCACCAGGCGGCCGGTTGGATTTGCTGCAATGACGCGCTTGGTTTACTCCGGCAGCGGCTTGCCGGCCTGCTCGCGGACGATGTAGTCGGCGTACCAATCGGGCCAGTTCGCATCGTGCCCGCCGGTCCGCTTCTCATGCTCGCCATGGGCTTTGGCTGCGCGGATCAGCGCAGCAGCGAGATCGGCAGACGAGGAGAAGTTCGTGCTGTTGCCGTCGACCCGCCCGGGCAGGCGTTGCGTGACCTGCTGCAGCAGCCAGACATTGCCGTCGGGATCGTTGAACGTGGCGAGCGCGCCATAGCTTGGCCGCTCCGGGTCTGGTCCCTTGATGCGGCCTTCGGCGCCGCGGTGAAACACCTCGCTGACATCGGCGCCGCGCGCGATCAGTTCGGCACGTGCCGCTTCGATATCATTGACGATCAGGAAGCGCGGCAGCCCGGCTCCCGCGCCGAGATGGATCGAGGTCGGCGAACCCGGCGGCGTGAGTTGCACGGCGCGCGAACCGTCGGGCCTGACGAAGTCGGCATCAAGCCGCCAGCCGAGGTCCTGGTAAAAGCGCTTGGCGCGATCGACATCGGCGACGGGAATGACGACGACCTCGAGCTTCAAATCGACTTTGGCCGCTGCCGGCGCCTGTTCGGTGGTCATTGCTCGCTCCTTGGTGATGAAAGACCGGGCCCAAAGTGGCCCATTGCATTTGCGATGATGCCGGGCCATATTGCTATGAAAATCATAGTAACAAGCCCGATGAAAAAATCGTGATGACGAAAATCAAGGACAACACGACTGACCAAACGCTGTGTCCGGTCGCCCGCGCCGAGGCCGTCGTGGGCGACCGCTGGACTGTACTGGTTCTGCGCGAATTGTTCGCGCGCAGTCATCGCTTCGAGGAGATCCAGGCACAGACCGGCGGCACGCCGCAGATGATCACCGCACGACTGAAAAAGCTGGAGGCGGACGGTCTGGTGACGCGGCGCGTCTACAACAAGCACCCGTTGCGCCACGAATATCACCTCACCGAGAAAGGCACGGCGTTCTTTCCGGTGCTGATGGCGCTGCGCGCCTGGGGTGAGGCCTGGTGCAAGTCACCCAGGGATGGCCGCGCCATGAATTACACGCACATCACCTGCGGCAAGCCGGCCGGGCTCGGCCCGGTCTGCGAGTCCTGCGGCGAGCCGGTGCGTCGCGACGACATGGTTGGAGAGCGGACACCCAAATATCAAAAAGAGCGCGACGCGCGATGGGAAGCCTTCAAGGCGAGCCGCTGACCCATTTGGGACCAATGACGAAGCGGACAACGCAATCGCCGTCAGACCAATGAAGCACCTCGATCACGCGGGTCTCTTATGGACGAGCCCCGTATCACACAGGAGACCACCATGCCATTCGTTCGTATCGACCTGAAGCGCGGCAAGTCCGCCCAATATCGCAAGACCCTGGGCGAGATCGTCTACAAGGCGATGCGCGACACCATCAACGTGCCGGAGAATGACAAGTTTCAGATCATTACCGAGCACGATCGCGGCGAGCTGAACTACGCCGACAACTATCTCGGCAACACCTACAGCGATGACCTCATCTTCATCCAGATCACCATGAATGCCGGACGTACGGTCGAGATGAAGAAGGCGTTCTACAAGCGCATCGTCGACGATTTCCAGAGCCAGTTGCAGGGACGCCCGGACGATATCTTCATCAACCTGGTCGAGGTCACCAAGGAAAACTGGTCGTTCGGCAACGGCATCGCGCAATACGCGAGCTGACCGCAGAACAGGCATGCGCCGGACGGCGGGTCGCCTTGCCCGGCGGCTTGCCGTCCGCAGCTTGCGGCCGACGTTGCCAGCACGCATAGTGCCGCCCGTGCACGAACAACAACAAGCAGGGAGGCAACCATGAGGACGATCGCAGCCGCGCTGTGCGCGCTCGCGCTGATCGCAACCGGTGCGCAGGCACAGACGCTGAAGGATTTCATGGCAACGGTCATGAAGAAATGGACCGCGCCGTTCGAACCGTACGAGCTCATCGACAATATCTACTATGTGGGCACCGACGGGATCGCGGTCTACATCATCAAGACGTCGCAGGGGCTGATCCTGATGGACACGGCGATGCAGCAGTCGACCGGCATGATCAAGGACAACATCACCAGGCTCGGCTTCAAGGAAGCCGACATCAAGATCATCCTCAACAGCCACGCCCATCTCGATCACACCGGCGGCTTTGCCGAGATCAAGCAGGAGACCGGCGCGCAAATGATCGCCGGCGAGCGCGACAAGCCGCTGCTCGAGGGCGGCTACTATCCGGGCGACGAGAGCAACGCCGATCTTGCGTTTACGCCTGTGAAGGTCGACCGCACCGTCAAGGAAGGCGACAAGGTGACGCTCGGCGATGTGACGCTGACCGCGCATGCGACGCCCGGCCATTCGCCCGGCTGCACCAGCTGGGAGATGACGGTGAAGGACGGCAACCAGCAGCGCAACGTGCTGTTCTTCTGCAGCGGAACCGTGGCGCTGAACCGGCTGGTCGGCCGCCCGACCTATCCCGGCATCGTCGACGACTACCGCTCGACCTTCGCCAAGGTCAAGGCGATGAAGGTCGACGTGCTGCTCGGGCCGCATCCGGAGGTCTACGACATGCAGGCCAAGCGCGCGCAGATGAAGGACGGCGCGCCGAACCCGTTCGTGAAGCCGGGCGAGAACGCCACCTATGTGGCGGCTCTCGAGCAGGATTTCGACAAGCAGCTCGCCAAGCAGACCGCCGCGCTGCAGAAGGCCAATTAGGGCCATCGCCAAACGTCGCCCCGTCATCCTGAGGAGCGCGCAGCGCGTCTCGAAGGATGTACGGCCCGGCCGGTGGCCACGCCCCCTTCGAGGCTCGCTCCGCTCGCACCTCAGGATGACGTGGATTCGGCCGTTGCCGCGGCAACTATGGAGGCTGCGGCTTGACATCGTCAGGCAATCCATCGACAGGTGGATTGCCTTTCCGCTTTTGCCGCGCGCAATGACGGAACGTAACAAGACCGCAATGGGAGCCGCCCGATGTCGACGCGCAAACCCGCCGCCAAAGGCAAAACCGTCACCGTCAAGGACGCCACCTTCGGCCTGCTGCGCGCCTGGGGCATCAAAAAGGTGTTCGGCAATCCCGGCTCGACCGAGCTGCCGTTCCTGAGCGACTGGCCCGACGACATCGACTACGTGCTCGGCCTGCAGGAGGCTTCCGTCGTCGGCATGGCCGACGGCTATGCGCTGGCGACGCGCAATGCCGGTTTCGTCAATCTGCATTCGGCGGCCGGGGTCGGCAACGCGCTCGGCAACATCTACAACGCCTATCGCAACCAGACCCCGCTGGTGATCACCGCGGGCCAGCAGGCGCGCTCGATCATGCCGCTGCAGGCCTTCCTCTACGCCGAGCGCGCCTCCGAATTCCCGCGGCCTTACGTGAAGTTCGCGGTCGAGCCGGCGCGTGCCGAGGACGTCCCGGCCGCGATCGCGCGCGCCTACTACGTCGCGATGCAGCCGCCCTGCGGGCCGACCTTCGTCTCGGTGCCGATCGACGATTGGGCGCATGCGACGCAGCCGCTCGACGCGCGCCAGGTCAGCCGCGAAGTCGGCCCCGATCTGTCGGCGATGCAGGCGCTGGCGGCCGCGCTCGGCGAGGCCAAGCACCCTGCCCTCGTCGTCGGCCCTGCCGTCGATCGCGCGCAAGCCGTCGATCTCATGGTTGACGTCGCCGAGAAGACGAAAGCTGCGGTCTGGGTCAGCCCGTTCTCGGCGCGCTGCTCATTCCCGGAGCGGCATCCGCAATTCGCCGGCTTCCTGCATGCCGCACCGGGGCAGCTTTCCGACGCGCTGCGCGAGCACGATCTCGTCGTCGTGGTCGGCGCGCCGGTGTTCACCTTCCATGTCGAGGGCCACGCCGCGATCTTCGACGGCGCGACCACGATCTTCCAGATCACCGACGATCCCGATGCCGCCGCGATGACGCCCACAGGCCGCAGCATCGTCGCGACCATGAAGCCGGCGCTGACGGCGCTGCTCGAGCTGCTGCCCGAGACCAAGCGCGCCGCACCGGCCGGCCGCATCCTGCCGCCGGCGCCCGCGGCCGGCGACCCGATCCCCGCCGAATATGCGCTGCATGCGCTTTCGGCCGCGATGGGGCCGCAGGATGCGCTGGTCGAGGAAGTGCCGTCGCACCGCCCCTTGATGCAGAAGGCGATGCCGATGCGCGGCCAGGACAGTTTCTACACCATGGCGAGCGGCGGCCTCGGCTACAGCCTGCCGGCCGCGGTCGGCATGGCACTCGGCCGCCGCGAGGGGCGCACCGTCTGCCTGATCGGCGACGGCTCGGCGATGTATTCGATCCAGGCGCTGTGGACCGCGGCGCAGCGCAAGCTGCCGCTGACGGTCGTGGTGATGAACAATTCCGGCTACGGCGCGATGCGTTCGTTCAGCCAGGTGATGCAGGTGCGCAACGTGCCGGGCCTCGATTTGCCCGGGATCGATTTCGTCAAGCTCGCCGAAGGCATGGGCTGCGACGCGGTGCGGGTGACGAAATCAGCCGAGCTCGCCGCTGCCTACCAGCGTGCACTGTCGCATCAGGGCGCCAGCCTGATCGAGGTAATGGTCGATTCCGCGGTGCCGCTGCTCTACACGCAGAAGAGCTAGGGACCAGACGCGGGCTCGCACGCACTCGTAAGGATGCCACCGGCGGCTGGGTTTCCTCCCCCCTTGCGGGGGAGGGTTAGGGAGAGGGGTGCCACACGGCATGCTCTCTCGAATATGAGTCTCACTCAATATGAGTCTCAACAAAACCCGATCGAGATTGCGAAAGCGATACTCACATCAATACCTCGCCCGGGGCTTACCCCTCTCCCCAGCCCTCCCCCGCAAGGGGGGAGGGAGCCCGGTCGGCGTGCTCACCTCACGAGTGCCGGCTCGTGCTTCAGCTCTGACGGCGCCGGCACCTCGCAGCCGGTGGCGCAGCAGCGGCCGGGCTGCTTCGATACCCGTTGGCCCTCGTCGACGAGGCCGCGGCCGAGCAGATTCTCGACCAGTTCGGCCTTCTCCATCACGGGATAATTGCGCCAGATCTCGCGCTTCATCGCCTCCGGCGAGCCGCCGCCGTGCAGCGAGATCACCGAGTACCAGCCGGCTTCGTGCGACACCGTGAGGTCCTCGATCAGCCGCGCCACCTCGGCGCGCTGCTCGGCGGGGATATCGGGACGACCGCCCATCACGGCCGCGAGCGAGGCGCGCGTTTCCGGATTGTGGTCCTCGTCGGGACCCGGCAGCGCCACGATCAAGCCGCCGGAGACGTAATGCGCGACGCGGTGCATGTCGTAGATCTTGGTTGCCAGCAACAGCTTGCCGATGTTCGAGAACACCGCGTCCGGCATCACCGAACCGGCCGGGTCCTTCGTGCAATAGACCGAGGACGCGACGCCGCAGGCATAGAAGCTCTCGGTGATGGTGATGAGCTCGACCATCGCCTCGCGGATATGGGCGTGCTTTTCGGCATCGAGCCCGTTGGCCTCGATCATCAACGCGCCGGCGCCGATCAGGAGATCGCCGAAGCCGGCGCGCGCGCCGATGCAGGAATGCCGGTGATGCGTGGCGTAGGAGGTGGTGAGGAAGCCGCCCTCCTCGGTCTCGCCGGCGAGGAAGACGCGGTCATGCGGCACGAACACGTCGTCGAAGATCACGACGCCGACCGACTGGCCGTACTTCGCCGAGAATTTTGCCGCGGCATCGCCGGGCCGGCCGGCCGGGCGCGCCACGATCGTGACGCCGGGCGCATCGATCGGCACGGCGCAACACACCGCAAAATCCTTGTCGTCGGGCACATGGGTGCGGCACGGCATGACCAGGAATTCGTGCATGTAGGGCGCGCCGGTCACGATCGCCTTGGTGCCGCGGATCACGATGCCGTCCGGGCGACGCTCGCTGATGTGGACATAGACGTCCGGATTGGCCTGCAGGCCCGGACGCTTGGAGCGGTCGCCCTTGGCATCGGTCATGGCGACGCCGAGCGTCAGGTCCTGGTCCTGCACCTCGTGCAGATAGTTGAGGAAGCGCTGGCTGTAATCGGTGCCGTGGCGATCGTCGGTCAGCCTGGTCGCCTGGTAGAGCCCGTTGAGCGCATCATGGGTGAGATAGCGCTGCGCGCAGCCTGAGGTGCGGCACACCAGCCGCACCGCCTCGAGCTTGTAGAGCAGGTCCTGCGAGCTCTCGTTGATGTGGAGCATTCGGTTGACGGTCTTGCCCGAGGTCGCCTGCCGCGCCGTCATGATCGGCGCATGCTCCGCGCGATGCGCGAAATCATAGGTGACGCCGACACCGGCGACGCCCGGCGCCAGCAACGGCTCGTCCGCGACGCTCGCCACCGCCTCGCCGTTGACGAACACCCGTGGTCTGTAGCGGCGCAGGGATTCCCGGTAGTCGGCGGCCGTCATCAGCATGGCGCTTCTCCCTTGCTCATTTATTTGAACATTGTTAAATTATTGAACACTGTTAGAATTGAGTCAAGAACGGATTCGCCGGATGCAGATGCGCGAGAGCAGGAAGGAAGCGGTCAGCCGCCACAAGCGGGAGCTGATCCTCGACGCGGCGCGCAGTGTATTCGCCGAAGAAGGGCTGGAGGGCGCGAGCCTGCGGGCGATCGCGACGCGGGCCGGCTACACGCCGGCGGCGCTGTATTTTCATTTCGATTCCAAGGAAGCGATCTATGCCGAAGTGCTGCGGCAATCGCTGGCCTCGCTGGGCGAGGCCGTCAACGCGGCGGTCGCGACCACGCGCGGCGCCAAGCAGAGGCTGCACGCTGCCGGCATGGGCTTCTTCCGCTACTATGCGGACAATCCGCGCGACCTCGATCTCGGCTTCTATCTGTTCCGCGGCGGCATGAAGCCGGCCGGGCTCGGCCACGACCGCGACCACGCGCTGAACGCCGCGCTGGAGGCCGCACTGCACCCGATCGCGGAGGCCGCCGAGGCGCTCGGCGCGTCAAGGCAAATGGCCAACACGGTGATGGTGGACTGCTTCGCCCACGCCACCGGCCTGCTGCTGTTGCTGCACACCGGCCGCATCAGGATGTTCGGCGCCTCGGCCCCCGATCTGATGGACGCCTATCTGCGCGAGAAGATCGCGCAACTCCGCAAGGAGTGAGAGTGCGTGGATCAAGTCATGGACTTCCGCGCGCGAAAGTGAGGATGGCACCGGCGGAAGGGTTTCCTCCCCCCTTGCGGGGGAGGGTTAGGGAGAGGGGTACCACACGGATGCTCTCTCGATTTTCCTAACCACACGCGAGTGAAATAAACGCTTCGATCGACGATCTCGCTCGGGGCCACCCCTCTCCCCACCCTCCCCCGCTGTTCAGACCGGGGAGATGGTGGACGGGTGTTCGGAGACATCGTGGACACTTTCGACAGCAAAATATGGAGGCTGTCGGATGCCGTTCCGCGAGGTGTCCCGGATGGACGAGCGATTGGAGTTTGTGATGCTGGCTTCGGTCGAAGGAGCCAACGTTCGGCAGCTGTGCCGCCGGTTCGGCGTCAGTCCGACGACCGGCTACAAGTGGCTGGAGCGTTGGCAGCTTGACGGGATGGTTGGACTGCAGGAGCGATCGCGTCGGCCGCAGAACTCACCTGCGC
>NZ_MKFI01000018.1 GCF_001982635.1 Bradyrhizobium mercantei
CTTCCTGCTTCAGCACGTACGGGTACTGTGCTGAAATTCGGACCACCGCTAACTTGATATCGGGGCGATGCGCAATGTCCGCGACGCTTCTCAAATGCTTCGGATTTCCGGGGAGAACATATAGTCCGATCTGGGCTGCGTAAGTGGGCGTCGAAAACACCACTGCTTTGCAGGCGGCTTCAGTAATACTGAGGCCAGCCCCAACGTAGTCGAATTGACGGCTCTGCAATCCAGGGATCATGGCGGTCCATTCCGTGAGCGCCGGCGTAAGCGAAGGCAGGCCCATGGCGCTGAGCACCATGTTCTGCAGATCAACCGAAGCTCCTGTCGCCTTCCCGTCCGGAGATATGATCATGGAGGGGGGGAGCGACGCCAGCGCCACCTTCACTTGTCCGGCTTTGCGGATCGAAGCGAGAAGAGAATCGTTCCCTTGTGCAAACGTGGGAAATCCATAGACCAAAAGTGTGAGTAGGAAGACGGGCAACGAGAGCTTTGCTATCGCACGCAAGGCATCTCCTCCTTTCGTTCAATTCTGGATTACCAATCGGTTCGTGTGAGTAATCCACTCCAACGATTCGAAGAGCAACTCGCAGTAGATCTAACATTTTGGGACGCGGCCGAGCATACATGATTGCATTGAAACGCAAGACATATCTCGAAGCGAAATTCTTTTTGCCTCTGCTAAATCAGCTGATGCGATCAGGAAGGGCATCGGAGGAACTGCGATCTACCGACTGTTCACCGCTGGATTACTGCACGCGCGAGCCAGCGGCCCTTGGCGACAACAAATTGTGTTTGACGTTGCATGCCGAATCTCTGTGATGTTTGACCATGCGGCGCTTATCTAACGATAGCTGACATCTTCTGCTTGCTAGATCAAATACTAGGTTGGTAGTTGACCGGGACACAAGTTGCTGCACGTTGGGATGGCCGACTGGTGCCTCTGATCTTGGAAGCCGACAAGAGAGGAGCAACCTTCCACCGGAATGTTGGCAGGCACGCGCGATTCTTTCGTCAAGCAAGGGGCGCATCAGGCGCCGAGTGATACGCCGATTGCTGGGCAGGATATGAAAGAGGTCGTCCCTTGCATTGATCGGTCGGTGCAGAATTTGCTGCTTATGTTTGTTCGATTTAACCTAGGCTTCACCATAAGCGCGTGGGATAGGCTAGATCGCAACTCGAGCCTGTCGCCAGCAGGTCAATTCTTGGGCCAGACAGCCTCGCGAAGATCGATATCGCCCTAACGTTTTCGGGAGAATCCTGCACTACGGGATTGCACCCATGAGGCTCGCATTGCCTATCGTCTCGATGGTAAATCGCCTTAGGGACACATCACCCTCCAGCGCAATTCAGCGCCACACCGCAGGCGATCGGCGTCGTTTTGAGCGTCCATCTTTGCCGTTCATACATGTCTGGGTGGTGATGCCCATGTCGCGAACCCGACAAAGCTTCGCGGCCAAGCAGCGGGTATCCTGTCGCATAACGCGTGCTGAGCTGGCACTATGTCTTCCCGAGCGAGCATTGTATCTCACGAGTGGCACACCTATTGCACCGATGAGGAGCAAGGAGCCGCCGGGCCACACGATCGTAGCGGCTCCGCACCAGGAGTTCTCGAGACTTGCCAGAATTGATCCTGGTCAATGCTACGGTGACACCAAGCTACTCACTTTCGCGAGACAACTGACAGCACGGAGATAGGCCTATGAAACTCGCTTCCGGATACAAAGCCTTTTGGGCGGCCGCTCATAAGAATTACCCTGATCAAACAAAGTCGGGCGGGCTTCTTGATCAGGGTCGGTTTGAGGCGATGAACAGCGTCGTGAACGCTGATTATTCTGACCGGTTTGCAAAGCCATCGTCACGCGGATGGCGATCGTCTATTTACCCGTGGATCTTTCCTATCAATCGCTCCACAAAAGTTGGAGCATTGGCGCTGACGTATAAGGGGTTGATATGCATTAAGACCCCTTTTGACTTGGCTTTATACGCGCGACTCATTTGGGAACTTCAACCGAGAACCATTCTAGAACTGGGCTCATTTCAGGGTGGCAGCGGACTATGGTTTGCTGATCAGATGTCGGTGCTTTGTGACCAGCCCGGCGAAGTTCACTCGTTTGATGTGCACACCAAATGTATCCATGAGAATGCTAAGCATCCATTTCTTACCTTTCATCAGGTTGACCTTACGGACGTTAGCACTTTCGATAAGAACCTGCTGACGAGGTTGCCTCATCCTTGGCTTGTGATCGATGACGCGCATGTGCAAATATTTTCCATATTTTCCTACCTGAGCGGTCTGCTAGTGTCAGGCGATTATTATGTGATTGAAGATGAGCCTATAAGAGCAGATAAAGAGATTATCGATGGCTTGCAGCTGGTCCAGCAACTAGGATTTATGGTCGATACTTATTACACCGACGCATTCGGGAATAACGTTACTTGTGCTCCCAATGCTTGGCTTAGAAAGTTGTAAGCCTCGGCAACGATCTTGGTCCTTCGGCCAAATTCAGGTTGAATTTTGTTCCGACCCAGACAGGGACCAGAACATGACACGTAGATTTTCCGACGAGCTATCACCCGGATTCTCAAGGGCACGAGGTCGGCGTTGCGGTCGCCGAGCCGACCTCGCTCGCCTCGTCCGTAGCGCAATAGCTGATGGACGTCTCGTTAACGACCAAGAGTTCTGTTCTAAGCCGACGCGGGCGGGAAACGCGGGTGATGACTTGCACCTTCGAAAAGATCTCGGACATAGGCGCGCCCATCGGTTAGACCTCTCCGGCGAAACCTGCGCCAAACCCGGCAAATCCACCCGAAATGCCTGGGTCCGTGACGCTGCGTATATGCCGCTGATCGTGGGCACGGCGTCGCCAGGCCGCGGTTGACCGTACCGAGCATGGGGTGAAGACCACACAGGTTCGACGACGCCTACATCGCAGTCCTCGTCAGCTCGAAGGAAAGTGGCAAGCTGGGGCCGTCAGAAGGCGCGGTTCCATGGCATAAGCGCGTCGATTTCGCTGTTTCGCCAGCGGCTGGCGATACGCTGAAGCATCAGGGTGAGTCAGGCGAACCGATCGACGTGTTCATCTTCGTTGTCGGCAGCAGTGTTGCGATTGTAGCCCAGGTTCGTCCGCCGCCGTCGCTCATCTCGACCGCCAGCTCTGCCATCCGCTTGACCGTCGCCCTTGCCACTGCTCCCTGCAACATGCAGCTCGTAGAACTTGCGTCTCCTGTGTGATCCGCAGCTAATGTGATGCCATCATTGCCGCTATCAAGTCGCGCCAACATGTTGTTATAGGCGGCGTGGCCATCCACCTGCAGGATAACGCGATAGCCACTGAGTTGCCCGACCGCAAATTCGCCGAGGCGGCTGTCTTCGAAGCAATAAGCCACCATCGGGGGACCACCGCGGCCAAAGGTTCGGTCGTCCCGGGCATAGGCAAATCAGTAGGCCATCTTCGTCGATCCGGATCCGGGAGCGAGCGTCGACAAGGCGGTTTCGTCGGCAAGAACCCGTTCAGCCTTCTTGATCTCGCTGAAGATGTAGTCGGCCACGAGTTCGAAGCCGAGCCTGCCCATCCATTGAGCCATTAACTCGCGGTCGAGTTCGACCTTGTCGCGAGCGTAGATGGCCTCCTGGGGCGATCAGGGCTAGAAGCGCTTCGGTTGGAATGCCTCCTTCAATGATATGGGTGGGGTCGGCGCCTGGATGCGCCGTCAGCGTTCTTGTAGGTATACTTGGTGCGGCGCGTGATATCGCACGGAACTTCGCCAGCACCACATCCAGGCGCTCCGACACGTCCTCGCCGATCAGCACCTTCCGCTTGCCGACATGCTTCGCGAGCCCTTCCGGCTCAATGATAGTTTCGATCCGTTCCAGACGGGGCGCAAAGCCCTGGTGCACGCTTGCCATCCGCTTGCTCGTGGCCCTTGCTGACCTGGGCCTTGATCGCAGCGATGCCGGTCTCGATTTCGTCGAAGACGAAGGCCTGCTATTCATCGTCGCAACGTCATCCGGAATCGCCTCGCGGGCGGCATCTCGGAAAAGCTCGGCTCGGCGAACGTCATCCGGCCCGCGCCAATCGCCTGCCGGCTCCTCGATGATAGGCAACATGCGTGGCAAGGGGGCATCGGTGCGCGTTGCAAGGATGGTGGGTACTTCCGTGCGTAGGAAGCCGATATCCGGCACGGCGATCCCTCGTTACAGAATAAAGGCACGAATCTGGTGATGGTGCCGGTGCGTTGCGACACCAGCCGCTCGCGCACCACCTCTGCAGATCCAGCTGCTCCACGGTCTTGGTCGCCACGAAGTTCATCGTCGGGCGCTGCACGACTGCGGCAATCGCTTCGGCTTCATTGAATTCGTTCTTCTGTCGCTTGCTATAGAAGCAGAGTATCCCTCCGCTGAGGGCCGCCTTGTTTGACGGATGCGAGCGCTGCAGGTCCTAGGGGTAATCCTAGGAGAAGCGCTATGACGATTTCGCGGGCAGAGGTGATCACATCGGTCGAGCGGCGGCGTCGGTGGTCACAGGATGAGAAGGAACGGCTAGTTGCAGCATCGCTCGAGCCCGGAGCCACTGTTTCCGAGGTGGCTCGCATGGCCGGGCTTCATGTGAGCCAGCTGTTCAGGTGGCGCAAAGAGCTTTGCAAGCACGGTGAGACGAGTGTAGCGCCGTTGGTGCCGGTCGAGATTGGGCCGTCTGTGCCGCCGCGGGATGTGGCCGAAGCGCCATTGACGACGGCGCCGCCGCATCGACGGAGGAGCCAGGGCATCATCGAGATCGATCTCGGTAGCGGACACCGCATCCGGGTCGATGGTGACGTTGATGGAGACGCGCTGCGGCGAGTTCTCGATGCCCTGGTGCGCCGATGATCCCGGTTCCGACCGGCGCGCGAGTGTGGCTCGCGACAGGCTACACGGATATGCGCAGAGGCTTTCCGTCGTTGGCACTTCAAGTGCAGGAAGTGCTGCGCAAAGACCCGCTCAGCGGTCATCTGTTCGTCTTCCGCGGTCGCCGCGGCGATCTTGTGAAGATGATCTGGCACGATGGCCAGGGAGCATGCCTGTTTACCAAAAGACTCGAGAAAGGAAGGTTCATCTGGCCATCGGTTGCCGGTGAATCGGTAACGATCTCTCCGGCGCAATTGAGCTATCTGTTGGCCGGGATCGATTGGCGCAACCCTCAAGAAACCCGGCGTCCGACGCGGGTCGGATAGCTGCTTTTACGGTTTGAATCTGCTGCTTGATCTGATTCAATGGCTTCATGACATCGAAGCCGGACGATCTTCCATCGGACCTTGTCAGTGCCCTGGCGGCGCTGCAGGCCGAGCGTGAGGCGCGGCTGCGAGCTGAGGCGATGGCTGCCAGCGCGCAGGCGGAGCTGTCGGACAACGAGGCGCTGATCGCGCATCTCGAGCTGCGGATCGAGAAGCTCAAACGCGAACTGTACGGGCAGCGCTCCGAGCGCACGGCGCGGCTGCTCGAGCAGTTGGAACTGGAGCTCGAAGACCTCGTCACCACGGCGAGCGAGGATGAGCTTGCCGCGCAGGCCGCAGCGGCGAAGACGCAGAACGTCCGCCCCTTCGCGCGCAAGCGGCCGGTGCGCAAGCCATGGCCGGACGACATCGAACGCGAGCGCGCCGTCATTGAGGCTCCAACGACCTGCGCCTGCTGCGGCGGATCGCGGCTGGCGAAGATCGGTGAGGATGTGACCAAGACGCTGGAGGAGATCCCGCGTCGCTTCAAGGTCATCGAGGCAGTGCGCGAGAAGTTCACCTGCCGCGATTGCGAGAAGATCAGCCAGCCGCCTGCACCGTTCCATGCCACGCCGCGCGGCTTCATCGGCCCACAATTGCTGGCGACGATCCTGTTCGACAAGTTCGGCATGCATATCCCGCTCAACCGCCAGAGTGCGCGCTTTAAGGCCGAGAGGATCGATTTGCCGCTGTCGACGCTGGCCGACCAGGTCGGCCACGGGACCTTTGCCGTTATGCCGCTCTTCCACTTGATCGAACGCCATGTGCTCGCGGCCGAGCGCCTGCATGGCGATGACACCACCATCCGTATCCTGGCGAAGGGCAAGTGCACGACCGGGCGGATCTGGACGTACGTGCGGGATGACCGGCCCTTCGCCGGGCCCGCGCCGCCGGCGGCGGTCTACTACGCCTCGAGCGATCGACGAGGCGAGCATCCCCAGAAGCATCTGGCCGCCTTCGCCGGTATCCTGCAAGCCGATTGCTACAACGGCTTCGAGCCGCTGTTCGACCCGCAGAAGAAGGCGCTGCCGATCACGCCAGCGTTTTGCTTCGCCCATGCGCGGCGGGGCTTCTTCGAGCTGGCTGACATCGAGAAGAATGCTCGGGAAGGCAAGAGAGGCAAACCGGTCTCTCCGATCGCGCTGGAGGCGGTCGGACGCCTCGATGCGTTGTTCGAGATCGAGCGCGCCATCAACGGCCGCGGCGCCGACGAGCGGCGCGCCGTGCGCCAGGAAAAGAGCAAGCCGCTTCTCGAGGACATGCACGCCTGGTTGCTGCGTGAGCGCGAAACCCTCTCGCGCTCCTCCGAGGTCCTGAAGCCGATCAACTACATGCTCAGGCGCTGGGACGACTTCGCCCGCTTCCTCGACGATGGCAGGATCTGCTTGACCAACAATTGTGCCGAGCGCGCATTGAGAGGCATCGCTTTGGGAAGGCGCAACTGGACCTTCGCCGGCAGCCAGCGTGGCGCTGACCGGGCCGCCATCATGCTGACGATGATCACGACCTGTCGCCTCAACGAAATCGATCCCAAGGCCTGGCTCGCCGACATCCTCGCCCGTATCGCCGATCTTCCCACATCGCGTCTGCACGAACTGCTGCCCTGGGAATGGAAGCTCCTGCACCAAGCCGACAAGCCCGCCGATCAGCAGGTCGCCTGACCTTCACGCAACGCTATCATAGAGCTCGCCATACCCGCGCGCATGCGTCAATCACGCGGTGTTCGTCGTATACGTACGAAGCAGACGTATTTGGCCGACATCAATCTGCATCGTGACCAAGCCATGCGAGTTTGCGGCTCAAGTGATGGGCGCCGATGCAGGCTCCATGCCGATCAGGCAAGGCGGCATATTGGTGAGCCGCGTTTCACTTGACTACGCTTCTACCTTTACCGCAGCACGATAGCGGGGCGCGCATCGTGGCCTACGACGTGGAATGAGTTTCTTGCCGATATCTATGCCGATCACGTTGATCATGGTACTAAGTGTCCGAGACATGGTACGTTCGTTGTCTTGGGCGTCCCTTGCCAGCTTCGCTTGCTGGCTGGGCAGGAGCGCGGGCGGAGTCGTCCCACTAGTCTAGGCTTTAGGGTCACTTGACGAATGCAGTACTGGCCGCCGAGCATTGGCAGGTGATGGAGCTACGACGAGAAGGTTCGCCTTGTCGAAGACTCCTCGCAGGCTGGTGAGACGGTCTGCGGCGTGGTGCGGCGGCACGGGAGGTTCTTAGCCTGCTGTTCACCTGACATCTGATTGCGACATCAGCCCGGCGAAAAATATCAGAGCTACGAGGAGTGTCTAGCTTACGCGCGCGTTGCACCGGACGGGCAATATACGGCCTCGCAGGCACCTGCAAGATGGGCGACAAGCCAATGTGTGTCGTCGATTAGCGCCTTCGCTTACACGGCCTCGTCCGTTTGCATCTGGTTGATGGATCGGTTGTGTCGACCGGAAATATCGACGCCCGACGATCCTCGTGGCGAAAGGGTGCGGATATGATCAGGGAAGAGATCGGACGCTCGTGTTGTAAGGGCATTGGTGGCTCTTCCTTGAGATCATTCGCTTCTGGCGGCTCATGGGGAGGGGATTCCACGTCGAACGCTCCACCTTCACCGTTGAGGTGACTGAACGGTGCGGCTTCCTGTCAACTGCCAACGCTAATAATTGATCTAGAGATGAGAGCATGCGAGGTGACGACCAGCGCGTCGGTCGCCGGTCAAGGTTGCAAGAGGCTGGCGTGCCAAAAGAACCATGATCAGTCGTTGCCAACGGCATCAATTGATGACCTCCGACACTGCCGCAGGGCAATGCAAACCAGTAGTCAACTGTCTCAATCCGGCCAAGGAATCTCTCCATCGATCGAGCTCATTGAACGACACCTTAACCCGTTCTTTGGGCCACGAAACGACAAGGTTCAGGCGCGGTGCGCGGCTGACGATAGAGGGAAAGGAGGTGCAGTATGCGCCGTCGCGACGAAATGACGCTAGGACTAATGATTTTGGGGGGATCTCACGACACTGCCTGGCGCGATCCGAATGTGCCAGCGGATGGTGGGCTCGATATCGACCATTTTGCTTACCTTGCGACACTGGCTGAAGGTGCGGCGTTTCACTTTATATTCTGCCCCGATAGCCCAAGCGTAGTAGACCAAAATCCCGCAATCATAGCTCGGGTAGGGCGCGATGGATTCGAGCCAATTACACTGTTATCCGCGCTTTCATCGAGAACACAACAGATCGGTCTTGTTGGGACAGCGACGACGACGTACCACCAACCTTATCATCTTGCACGCATGCTCGCCTCACTTGATTACCTATCGCGGGGACGTGCGGCCTGGAACATAGTCACCTCGGGATACAAGTCCGAAGCCGCAAATTTCGGACAGATTGAACTCCCAGATCATGATGCACGCTATGCTCGAGCGAGAGAATTTGTGAAAGTTATCAAGGGGCTTTGGGATACGTGGGAAGACGACGCGTTCGTTCGTGACAAAAAAAGTGGCATCTTCGCCGATACCACGAAAATGCACCTGCTTAACCACCGCGGGGATTACTTTTCGATCAAGGGCCCACTGAACATTGCAAGACCGCTACAAGGTTATCCCGTGCTGGTTCAAGCTGGCGCATCCGATGCTGGAATTTCGTTTGCTGCGGAGTTCAGCGAGGTCGTCTTCACGGCGGAACCTTCTTTAGAGGACGGCATACACTACTATAGAACGCTCAAAGAGGGAGCGCGCGCTCTCGGACGGAAGGATGATCAGGTGCTAATCATGCCAGGCATCGTTCCGATCGTTGGGAAGACCAAGGAAGATGCGTCTGAGAAGCTTGAAAGATTACACTCGTACACGCATAGGGACGTTCTAACAGGAGTGGCAGATCGTTGGCTGGGGCTCGTCACCAATCTGCGTTCAGTAGATCTCGACTCATCCGTACCTGAGACCCTGCCGCGGACGAATTTATTCCAGAGTCGCCAGAAACTGCTCCTCGACTTCGCCGCTCGCCACAAACTCACCTGGAGGCAACTGATCCAATATATAGCCGACAGCAAAGGCCATCTCATGGTCGTTGGAACACCGGATCAAATTGCGAACACTATGGTGGATAGATTTGAACAACATGCGGCTGACGGCTTTAACGTGTGTCCGGCGACCCTTCCCGGCGGACTTAGGGATTTTGTTGAGCTTGTCGTTCCCGAATTGCGCCGAAGAGGTAAGTTCAGATCTGGATACTCCGGGCGCACACTGAGAGAAAATCTCGGTCTTGAGCGGCCACCCAATCCCCTCAGACAGGCAGATGTAAGCAAGTGATCCCTCTAAGGGCCAAAGAGGTCAAGTGCGGAGCGGCCTTTGTTCCGAGACCGTCTATGGAGGTCGCGACCTTTGTTTGGGCCTTCGGGCCTCGACGGCTCGGCAGGTCAGACGTGCAGCGTAGCGAGTCGGCCGAAAGAGTTTATTCCAGCGATTTGATCCAAAGCAGGCCCGAACGATACTGTACGAAATACTTGTTGCAGCTGCTATGGGGCGCGTAAATGGACGGAAGAAGTCGCTGTTCAACCGGCGTCGCTATGAGCTGGTATGGGTGGGGGCGGCGGTCCAATGCAAATACGTGGGCTCCGTAAGTCTTGCTCCCTCGGTACCTAAGAGCGAGCTAAGGGTGTTTGAAGTGAGGCTACTTTTTGAAGAGAACCAATTCAGCGAGTAGCGAACAATACCAATCAGATCGGTGCGTTAGACCAAATACGGTGCGGTGCCTCGAATGAGAGAGAGCAGCGCGGTGCCAAAATTAGGAGCAAAAGCGATCGCCCGGTCGTCATCCTGAGTGCTCCGATTGCGTCCTCAAAAGTTCTTTCGGCTCAGTGTGGCCGACCGACGCATTGAGGGCATGGCACCGCCGCGGGGGGCGGACGGTGTCGTCATCCATATGGGCACCAGCGAGGCTGGCAAATTCTAGACTAAATGTTCGCGCAGGAGGACAGCATGTCTCCTTCCATGAGGGCACCTACCCAAATCGGCCAGCCGATCGCCCGCCGCGAGGATCGCCGGTTCCTTACAGGTCGCGGACGGTATGCCGACAACACGGCACCCAATGGCATGCTTTCAGCGTTGTTCGTGCGTTCTCCGCATGCGCATGCGCGTATCATCCGTATTGACAAGAAATTTGC
Organism: Bradyrhizobium mercantei; assembly: GCF_001982635.1. Classification (GTDB taxonomy): domain Bacteria; phylum Pseudomonadota; class Alphaproteobacteria; order Rhizobiales; family Xanthobacteraceae; genus Bradyrhizobium; species Bradyrhizobium mercantei. The sequence continues at coordinate 10,413 of NZ_MKFI01000018.1, forward strand.
ACTGAGGGTACCGGGACTCGTCGCGATCTATACCGCCAAGGATACCGCAGCCGAAAAGCTCGGCCATCTTCCCGCCATCAGCGAGATTAGGGATGCCGAGGGCAAGCGCCATCGTGAGCCGTCGCATCCGCCGATGCCGCTAGGCAAGGTGCGACATGTAGGCGACATCGTCGCGATGATTATCGCTGAGACGCTTAATCAAGCACGCGACGCCGCTGAACTATTGGTCATTAAGTACGAAGAACTGTGCGCGGTCGTCACTGTGGCGCAGGCGCTCGCACCCGGCGCGCCGCTGCTTCACGACGAGGCGCCGGGCAATCGGATGTGCACCTGGAGCACGGGTGATGCTGCTGCAACCGAAGCAGCTTTTGGTAAGGCGGCCCATCTGTCGAAGCTCGCCATACGATCGCCGCGCCAAGTCGCCCACTATCTGGAACCGCGCTCGGCCTGGTCGGCGTACGACGTGCCTGACGACGTCGTCACCCTTACTCTCTCCTCGCAGGGCGTTCACATTCCCCACCAGGTCATGTGCGAGCGTGTGCTTCGCGTGCCGAAGGAAAAGCTCCGGCTGATCACCCAGGATGTGGGCGGCGGCTTCGGGCCGAAGTACCAAATCTATCCCGAAACAGCGTTGATGGCTTGGGCGACACGCAAGCTCGGCCGAGGTCTGCGCTGGACCTGCGAGCGTTCCGAGTTGGCAGTCGCCGATGTCCACTCACGCGATCTCGTGGCCTCGGCCGAACTCGCCCTCGATGCGGACGGTCGGTTCCTGGCCCTTCGCGTGAAGGCTGAAGCCAATGTTGGCGCTTATGTTTCGCTGTTCGCCCCTACCACCCCCACGACCGGGCTGGCCAAGGTGATCTCAGGGCTCTATCGCATCCCGGCGATTCACGTTGACTTCGAATGTGCCTTCACCAACACCGTTCCTGTCGACGCCATGCGGGGCGCCGGCAAACCGGAATCACTTTTCTTGCTGGAGCGGCTGGTCGATACGGCCGCTCACGAAACGGGCCGGTCGCCCATTGAATTGCGGCGCCTCAATTTGCTGAAGCCTGAGGATATGCCGTATGCGGCGGCGAACGGATATACCTATGACGCGGCCGATTGCCGGGGCCTCTTTGAAACGGCACTCGAGGCAGCCGACGAGCCAAGCTTTGCGATGCGCCGTGCCATCAGCGAAGCGCGCGGTCTGCGGCGCGGCCTCGGGCTCTCCTGTCATCTGCACGCCACGGGCGGAATTGCCGATGAGCATGCCGTCGTAGAGGTCGATGCTCACCGCGTGCTCGCCAAGGTCGGCACGCAAAGTCAGGGGCAGGGACACGAGACGGTTTACGCGCAAATCCTGTCGGCGGCGCTCGGCGTGCCGGTGGACACGATCGAGATACGCCAAGGCGACACGCACACCATCTCCCACGGCGGCGGCACCGGCGGTTCGTCCTCTGTGATTATCAGTGGCACTACGCTGAGGCGCGCGGCCGACGCCGTGATCCAGCGCGGGCTTGACCTCGCTGCCGAGCGGCTGGAGACTACATTGCAGGACATCGCTTTTTGCCAAGGCGCATTTGAGGTTGTTGGCACCGATCGTCGCATCAGCCTGCTTGAACTCGCGGGGTGGAAGCCGTTCGAGGGCCAGGCGGTTTTCGCCGACAAGATCGAATCCTACCCCACCGGCGTCATGCTCTGTGAAGTCGAGGTCGATCCCGAGACCGGCGTAACACGGATCGACCGCTTCACGGCAGTAGCCGATTGCGGGGTTGTCGTGAATCCGCGGTTGCTCACCGGGCAGATGCATGGCGGCACGGTTCAAGGGATTGGCTATGCTCTAATGGAGGGAGCCGTCTATGATCAGGTGACCGGCCAACTACTCAGTCGCACCTTGATGAACTATGCCCTGCCGCGTGCAGACGACGTCCCGAGCTTCCGGATCGAGACGATAAGCACGCCCTCGCCCAACAACCACATGGGATTCAAGGGCGTGGGTGAACTGCCGACCAACGGCGCGCCCGCCGCAGTCGCCAACGCAATCCTTGATGCCCTGCGCCCTCTCGGCGTACTTCATCTCGATATGCCGATCACCGCCTACCAGGTGTGGCGGGCTTTGAATCCGGGCAAATGAAGATCGCTCCGTGATGTTGACATTATCATCCCAGCACCGATTGCCCGTGGTGGGAAATATGTTCAATGAGCTGACTCTCAAGTATCCAGGCTACCACCGCCACTTTGCGAGTCCACGGCCGTGGTTCTTGATCGTACTTCGTCGTTCTCGCCCCTTTCCAACATCTTTGAGCCCGGTTCTAGAGTAGAAAAAATCTCACCAACGAATGATAGTACAGCTAATAGGGCTGATCCCCCTTCGATAGTGAGGCTTGAACTGACGCACGAGCGTCTGTTCATCGCCTTCGGTATCTGGCGCGATTTGCTCGCGATCCTCGTGCAGAATTACCCGTCGGCAGCGCGATGGCCTCTGGGCAACTGCGCGCCAGCGGAACTTCGTACTTTCGCTGGGCCTGTCCGCCGAATTATGGCCGCCGCGCACTCACCGTGATCGAGGAGGCTTACGAAGAATCCGCACACAAGTCGTCCACGCTTCGGGATTCGAGAGAAGAGGAGGATAGTGTCCTCGCACCGTCGATGCAATCGCCAGACTTTACATCCTTGAGATCATCCGCGCACCGAAAGCTCCAGTATTGAAGCTGGACCCAACGATGGTGCGACAGACGGGTGCCCCTTGTCACCCGGGACGAGAAGAAGTCTGGCAAGCGCCGACCAACGCGAAAACATGAGAATGGATACGGTAGCCCAGGTTGACGCAGAGTGCCCGAGGGGTACTGCTGGGCCACGAAGTCTCCCCTAGAAGCATCCACACTGCGCAGCGCGCACGAGTTGATTGCAGTTCAGTGTGTCCAGAGTCGGACAACGCGTCAGCTTAGCGACAATTCCAGCGATGAAAAGCATCGCTTGTTCAGCGGGTTGGAGTCGATGCCACCTTGGCATGCAGCTTGCTAACGTATGCCTGGCGAAGCACAACAACGAGCGTTCATGATAGCCCGCCGCAACTGGTCCGGCTGTCCTGGGCTAGGCCGGCCGGGCAGGGCGCGCGGGTTGCTCTCAAGCGAAATGATCGCGATCGCCATGCGATGGTGCGCGCCGGGCTGATGGAGATCGCGACCCACGATGAGCTGTCAAGGGCAGAGAGATCCACCGAGCCCCACGGAAAAGAGGCGAACAATGAACATGGAGAACGCTCGGATGAACAGCGAAACGGCCGGGGCGAACGCCCATTTGGTGTCCTCCGCCACCGAACATTTCGACGTGCTGATCGTCGGCGCTGGTATCTCGGGGATCGGCTGTGCTCACCACCTGAGGAGGCAGCTTCCCGGCACTAGTTTTGTCATCCTCGATGAGCAGGAGAGCTTCGGGGGCACCTGGATCACGCACAAATATCCTGGCATCCGCTCCGACAGCGATCTTCACACCTTTGGCTATAGCTTCAAACCTTGGGTCGGTCCGCCGATCGCGACGGCCGCTGAAATTCTGTCCTACATGAATGAAGTGATCGAGGAGAATGGTCTGACGCCGCACATTCGTTACAAGCACCGTATCCTGTCGGCGCGCTGGTCGAGCGAGATCAATCTCTGGACCCTTGAGGGGGAGATGGCCGACACCGGTGAGCGTGCGACGTTTACCGCGAGTTTCTTGTGGATGTGTCAGGGTTACTATCGCCATTCGGCAGGCTACACGCCCGATTGGCCGGGCATAAAGGACTTTGCCGGACCTGTTGTCCACCCGCAACGCTGGCCGGACGATCTGGACCTCTCGGGCAAGCGAGTGATCGTGATCGGATCCGGCGCGACCGCTGCAACTTTGATCCCGAACCTAGCGAACCAGTGTGCTCACGTCACCATGCTGCAGCGCTCGCCGACATATTTCCGGATCGGGCGGAACGTTATCGAACTCGCGGAAGAACTGCGCCGGCTCCAGATTGATGAAACGTTGATCCACGAGATCGTCCGACGCAAGAAGCTGTTCGAGCAGTATGCGTTCAGCAAGCGCTGCCTGGCCGAGCCGGAGCAGGTAAAGAAGGAACTGATCAGCCAGATCGTCGCCGTGCTTGGGCCCAATTATGACGTCGCCACCCACTTCACGCCGCGGTATAGCCCGATGCAGCAACGCTTGGCTTTCGTGCCAGATGCCGACATGTTCTTAGGTATCAAGAGCGGGAAGGCATCCGTGGTCACCGACGAGATCGAGCGCTTTACCAAGCAAGGCATTCTGTTGAAATCGGGCAAGACGCTCGAAGCCGACATCATCGTCAGTGCGACGGGCTTCAACCTTTGCGTACTCGGCGATATCGATTTTGCAATCGATGGCAAGCCGCTGCATTTCTCTGAGACGGTCACCTATCGCGGCATGATGTTTACCGGCATTCCAAACATGGTCTGGGTATTCGGCTACTTCCGCGCAAGCTGGACGTTGCGTATAGATCTTGTTGCAGAGTTTGTCTGCCGCCTGCTCAAGCACATGAAGGACAAGGGGGCAACGAGAGTGGAGGTTGCACTTCGTCCCGAAGATCGCAATATGCGTCTCTTATCCTGGATTGATCCGAATATTTTCAATCCCGGCTACCTGATGCGCAACATGCACCTGTTTCCCAAACGTGCTGACAAACCGGAATGGCAGCACAGCCAGGATTACTGGACGGAGAAGGATGCAATCCCGGCGATCAATCTGGGCGACGTACCGTTCGTGTATAGTTGATACCTGTTCGGATCGCGCGACGAACCCGGACCATGCAGGCGCAAGCACAAGATCGTGTGCGCCTGGCCCCGCTTGCCAGATCAGCGATCTCGTAACTCTGCCCCCTTTCTGGGAGACTTTCTGCGGCGAAGACCCTTAAGCGAGAGACCTCAAGTCATCGGCGCCACGTCTCTGAGTTGGAAAGCGCGTCGTGTTTTGACACATGCACGACAAAGGCTGACGCCGTGGAGTAGTCGCGGAAGTTTGTTGGCTCCGACGTTGGCCGCCGATTAATGCGCAGTGGTCAGACTCGAACAAGCTGCGTTACGAAAGCGCGGCCGGCAAGCCGCCAGCTAACAAAGCCATCTCAAACGTCGGTTTCAGCTGGACAGCCATCTCCAAGCGGGCTCCCGGGAATTCAAGGATGAACAACGATATCAAAGACCTCACTTCATCCGCACGCCGTCGGGCAGCAATCAAGAAAAAGCCGGCGATAGGCCTCAAGACTCACAAGCAAGTCTGGGTCTTCGTGGAGCAGCGGCGGGGCCAAGTGCATCCTGTCTCCTGGGAGGTCATGGGCGTAGGACGCGAGTTCGCCGACAAGCTGCAAGCCGACCTCGCTGCGGTGGTGATCGGTCAGGAAGGGGATGTCACGAGCAACACAGCGCTCGATTCTTTCTGCTATGGCGCGAACCTGGCCTACGTCGTAGCCGACAATATGCTGTCAGTGTATCGCACCGAGTCTTACAACAGCGCGCTGACCGATCTCGTTAACGTCTATAAACCCGAAATTCTGCTGCTGGGCGCCACTAGGCTCGGTCGCGCTCTCGCAGGCTCGCTGGCCACCACGTTATTGACGGCTCTCCCAACCGACTGCACCTATCTCGACGTCGACGTGGATGGTTCACTTGCGACCACGCACCCGAGCTTTGGTGGTTCCATGCTTTGCACGATCTACAACTTGAAATGCCGACCACAGATAGCGACTGTGAGGCCGCACGCGATGCCGATTCCAAAACCACTCGAACGGGGCGCCGCTCGAATAATCATTCATCCGCTCGATCGCGTCGAGCCAATATTGTGACGAAGATGGCGTCGTCAGCCAACGCATTGCAAGAAGACCAATCTCTCCTACGCGGATGTCGTGGTAGCCGACGGCGTCGAGTTCGGATCGGCGGAGAGTTTCGGCCCTGCGCGTCAACTCGCCGCGATGTTTGGCGCAGAATGGGGTGCTCGCATCCGTTGGTACGAGAAGCGGGGCTCGTCTACCGTCGTAGACGCGCAAAACCATCCGGCCCAAGCTCTGCATCGCTGCCGGTATTCCGGCACGATCCAGCATCGGGTCGGCGCGGAGGATGTCGATCTGGCCGTCGCCATCAATGCCGAGAGAAATGCGCGGACTTTTGATCTCGCAAACAACGTCGCCGATATGATCTGGCAGGTGCCACGACCGCTTTTCGCGCGTTTTTACCGTCGCGTTGCTAGCGCAATCGTAAGCTAGCGAGGCCGTCATGATTGAGATTGACTCAATGCAATCTTAGGTGGCTCTGTCAACGCAGCGCCGCTGTAACTATGATCCGCATGGTGTGATGCAATTCAAGCAATTCGTGGCGCTCGGTTTGTAATTCCCGACATCCGCCAGCATCAAAGTAAGCGCGCTACCGATCCTGCCTGACCTGAAGCTCATCTTGTCTTCTATCCTGTCGCGCCTTTGAAGGTTGGAGTCGGAGGCGTACTTACAGATAAAATCATTCAAGGCAAGTAAGACAAAAATGCGGGTCGGGCCTACCTGCTTCGGTAGATTGACCAATCACGGCAAACCGTTTGACAGTCGGTCATACCGCAGCAGGGGAGGTAATTGTCCTCACTCGTACCTGCCTTGGCGCAGAATTCGCGAACCGAGTAGCAGTCGCTTGATGTTAATGAAACAGTAGGACTGGAATGCCGCGGAGAGCTATCACTTGATCAACGACCACCATTGCAGACAGGAGTCGAGACGCGATATGTACGAGTTCAAGCAAGAAACGAAGGCGCTTGTCGAGTTGGTTCGGCGAATCGTCAAAGATCACCAGACGCGGCTCGAGGTGCGAAGGCTTAGAGGTGAGAAGCTGACCTCCGCGGACTTCCAACCCGGACGGGAGGCGGCTAGGAAGTCTGGATTGTGGGGACTCAGCCTGCCGCGCCGCCTGGGTGGCGCGGAGCTTCGTCTCGTGGATCGACTGGCTGTCATTGAAGAAAACAGGAAAAGCCTGACGCCAATTCGCTTCGGGGGCGACGCCTTGCCCGACTTGCTCCACCTGGAGGGCGAGCAGAAGGTGCGATACCTTGACCCGTTTCTGTCTGATGCTACTGGGATATGTTTTGCCCTGACCGAGCCGGGTGGCGGCTCTGATCCGGCTCGCAATACTTTGACCCGAGCAAAGCGCGACGGTAACGGTTGGTTGATCAATGGCTCCAAGCTCTGGGTCAGCGACTTCAATGAAGCCGATCGCGTATTTGTTTTTGCTCGCTTGGCCGGGGAAAATGCAGCTTCCACTATTTCAATGTTCGCTGTGGAGAAGCAAAATCCCGGTCTCATCGCACGTGAGGTACCGATGCTAGGAGGGTACACGACGCATCAGCTGATTTTTGAAGATTGCAGAGTAGACGAGATGGCGCGCATTGGCCCTGAAGGGGCCGGATTCAAAGGTGCACAAGAAGCACTCAATGCCACCCGGTTCGCTAATGCGGCGGCGACCCTCGGAATTGCGCAGCGCTGCTACGATATGATGGTAGAACACGCGAAGGGTCGCGTTCTATTCGGAGGCGCGCTCAGCGATAAGCAAGCGATCCAGTCGATGATAGTCGATTCATGGATAGAAATTCAGCAGAACCGGTTGATGATGTACACCTGCGCCGAGAAACATGACCGCGGTGAGGATGCGCGGGTTGAAGCAAGCATGACCAAATTGACCTGCACGGAAATGGTCGGCCGCGTCATTGACCGCGCAATCCAAATTCATGGCGGTGCTGGTTGTACGTATGAGAGCCCACTTGCTCACTGGTACGACAGTCAACGAATGTCACGCATCTGGGTAGGGGCGAGCGAAGTTCTGAAGTATCGCGTGCTTGCGCGGCATCTGCTGGCGTGATCGCTGGTTCAGAAGAACCTAGATAAATCGAGCCCGGTAAGCAGCGCTATGATGGCGAGTCAGGATCGTCCGAAGAAATCAGAAGGCTGACGTTCCGTAAATCGGGCGCCAATCAATCTCGCATGCGGCAGTTCCTGTAGTTGCACCAGCGACAGGTTCTGCGCGATGCGACCGCAATTGAAGGGAGCGGCCATTGTATCTAAGGACCGCCCCTTAGAATGCCAGGGTGAAACTCAAGTGTGAGCGGGATGAGATGCTGCGGCGGCCGACAGTTTAGCCAGGGCTAATGAGATGAGGGCAAAGAGAAGATGTATGAGTTCAAAGAACAAACACGGGCACTCGTCGAGCTTGTTCGTAAAATCATGAAGGAGTACCAGGAGCCACTCGAAAAGCGAAAGCTTAGGGGCGAGAATCTGTTCCTGGCAGACTATGAGCCTGGACGGGACGCTGCGCGGAGGGCTGGCCTGTGGGGGCTCAGCCTGCCAGTCGAATTCGGCGGCGCGAACCTTTCTCTTGTCGATCGACTTGCCGTCATTGAGGAAAACAGGAAATGCCTAACACCGATCCTCTTTGGAGGTGAGGTCCTCCCCGACTTGCTCCATTTGCGGGACGAGCAGAGAGCCCGTTACCTCGATCCCATCCTGTCTGATGCCAATCGATGCGCCTTTGCGTTTGTTGAGCCCGAGGGCGGATCGGATCCGGCTCGGAAGACGTTCACTTGGGCGAAGCGGGATGGCGATGAATGGATCATCAACGGTTCAAAGAGTTTCGTCAGCGGCTTCGAGAATGCTGACTTCGTGTTCGTGTTGGCTCGCACCGGCGAAGAACAAGGTGCGCAGAGTATGTCTATGTTCGCGGTGCAAAGAGGCAGCCCGGGGCTCATCGAAGACGGTCCAGTGTTGATGCTCGGCGGAGCGAAGTCGATCGATAGAGGCAACCATATTACTACATACCGGCTGACATTCGAAAATTGCAGAGTTGACGATCTTGCGCGCATTGGCGCCGAAGGCGCAGGATTCAAGGAAGCTCAGGACGCGCTGAGTTGGACGCGATTCCGGAGCGCTGCGGCCGCGATCGGCATTGCCGAGCGGTGCTACGAAATGATGGTCGAATACGCCAAGCAACGAAACCTGTTCGGAGGACCGCTTAGCGATAAACAGGCTATTCAGTCAGATATCGTGGACTCATGGATCGAAATCCAGCAGAATCGACTGATGATGTACAGATACGCCGAGAAAGGCGATCGCGGTGATGACACGCGCGTCGAAGCGGCTGTGACCAAGCTGACGTGTACCGAGATGTCCGGACGTATCATCGATCGTGCCATCCGGATTCATGGCGGCGCGGGCTGCACCTATGAAAGTCCGCTTGCGCACTGGTACGACAAACAACGCATGGCCCGTATCTACGAGGGTGCAACCGAGGTTCTCAAGTACCGGGTGCTCGCCCGCAGGCTTTTCGCTTGAGAGCTATGCAAGTTGATCTAAGCAGCAGTGCTAGTGCTCAGAGTTAGCTGGTATGTCAGGAAGAGAGACTCCCGGTTGGCGATCGATTGACATGAGGTTGGAATTTGTAGTCAACGCCGGCCTTGCCGTTTGTTGAGGACTGTGAAGGGAGCTCCTGCGCCGCAGATCAGTGAGTTGCCGTTAGGCTACGTTCGCGCCGGTCATGTTGAGAACGTTCGACGTGCCTGCGCGAAGCTTGGACCAGCAGACCAGCAGGGCTATCGATATTCTCAGCATATAGGGTTCTGTGACAGGCTTGGTCGATGCTGCGGCAATCCTGTTGGGCAGGTCGACCGCTCAATTGTGATGTTTATCGATGATGCTGCTTCCTTGTGCCTGATCTACAGCAGAACTAGAAATTAAGGTTCGGCTGTGGCTCCGGGCGCCTATCGGAGCGAGTGATCTGGTCATCTGGAACGCAAATTCGTCGCATTAGTTGATTGCTCGAATCTCTAGAGAGGAGCGTGCTAGTGGCGAATGCAGGTATGCGAGGCCGGCCGATCGCGCTGTTAGTGCTTAGTCCGCAGGAGCGGGCGTACTTGGAGAGGCAAGTTCGTCGTCATCGTGTAGCCGATCGCCATCTGAGTGGTGCCGCGCGATCCTGCGATGTGCAGATGATCTGCCAGGCAAGTCTGTGGCTGCCGAACTTGGCATCCATGAACACACCGTTGGCAAGTGGCGCCGCCGATTCTTGAAGGATCGCTGTGATGGTCTGCTTGACGAAGCCCGCCCTGGCCGCCCTCGAACCATCGACGACGATCAGGTTGCTGAAGTAATCGAGGACATTGCGTACGACACCGCCCGACGCGACGCACTGGTCGATCCGCTCGATGGCTGCGGAAACTGGCTTTTCTCACACCACGATCCGCCGAATGTGGACGGCGTTCGGCTTGCAGCCGCACCGCAGCCAGACATTTAAACTGTCGAGCGATCCGCTATTCGTCGATAAGGTCCGCGATATTGTCAGGCGTTACCTGTCCCACCGAACCGAGCCGCTGTCCTCAGCGTCGTTGAGAAAAGTCAGATCCAGGCACTCGATCGCGAGCAGCCGGTCTTGCCGATGATGCCTGGGGTGCCGGGAACGTCGCACGCACAGCTATGTGCGGCATGGTACGGCCACGCTGTTTGCCGCGTTCGACATCGCTTCCGGCTTTGTCATTGACAAATGCTACAAGCGCCGTCTGGCGGTCGAGTACTTGAAGTTCCTCAAAAAGATCGACGCTCAAATCCCTGAGGGCTCGCTGTCCACATCGTCATGGACAACTACGCGACCCACAAGACATCCAAGATCAAAGCGTGGCTCGCTCGCCGGCCGCACTATCTGTCCACTTCACGCCGACTTCCGCGTCATGGATCAATCAGATCGAGCGCTGGTTCGCGGAACTCACCAGAAAGCAGATCCTGCGAGGTGTTCACACCTCCGTCAGGCCGCTCGAGGCCGACATCCGTGGTTCATCGAACTGCACAACAACAACCCGAAGCCCTTCAAATGGACCAAGTTTGCAGACCAGATCTTGGCTCCCGTCAAACGCTTGTGCCACAAAGCCCAGCAGACTTTATGTGGCGAGCTTTAGATTCACCTGACTAGAATGACGGAATGGCTGCGCCATGCGACGGAGCTGCGATCCGCTCCCAGCACGGCCCCAGAGTGGTCCCACGCACAACAGCGATGCTCAAGGCTATTCGAATAGGTAGCTGCGAAGCACATGGTTCGTAGTTTAGTTTGCATCAGTCGGAACGATTGCAAGAGAGAATCTGGTTTGGCGTGACATCGTCAGGAATGATGATCGTGTCATTTGAGTAGCCAAGTGCGTTCTTCGGCAGATCAGAACGGGGATTGAAATGCAGCAGGAGATGACGGTTTCGGATTGTCGTCGTGCACCCGGACGCTTTCGGAACACCGCCTACGTGATCGACGAAAGCAAGCTGTATTTCGATGCAGCCCACGCCTCTGGTCTTATGGCTCTCCAGGCGCGGTCCAGGGCTGGACGCACGGTCGCCCTAGGTACCGGCCCTCTTAACAGTCGAACGCTGGTGACTGATTTCGTGCGGTGCTCCTATCTAGGTCTTGACAATCATCCCGTAGTCATCACAGGCGCGATTGAGGCGATTGAGGCGCATCGATCGTTGCACTGGTCCTGCGCACGAACGAGGCTAAATTTTGATCTCCTGGCAGAGCTTGAAGAAACCCTGTCGGAGATGTTCTGCGCGCGCGTGCTCGCATTTTCGACGGTTATGCTTGCCAATCTTGGCGCTATGCCCCTCCTTGCTTCGGGCCAATTGACGGGTGGAAGGAAGCCAGTCGTCGTATTCGATCGAATTGCGCATGTATCGCTCGCCTACCACAAGCCGGTCGTGGCTGATGAAACTCGGGTAGAAACAATTGCGCACAACGATCTCGATGCTCTCGAGCGCCTGTGCCGCGCACATCCGGTGGTCGCCTACGTATGCGACGGTATCTACTCTATGGGAGGGAGTTCGCCCATAAAGGAACTGCGCCAGCTTCAGGAACGTTATGGGCTCTTTCTTTTTATCGACGATGCCCATGGCATATCGCTCTTTGGACGCCAAGGCGAAGGATTTGCTCGCTCGCAGTTTCCCCAAGCGCTGGGCGAGCGTACGATCATAGCAGCATCGCTCGCGAAAGGGTTCGGCGCATCAGGCGGCATGTTGATGCTCGGAGCGGCCAATCATGAAGCTCTGTTTCGACGCTACTCCATCCCCTACGCGTTTTCGGTGGCTCCCAATTTGGCGGCGGTTGGTGCTGCGCTCGGCTCGTGCAAGATTCATCGATCCGCAGAACTTGGCGAGCTGCAACGGAAGCTCGCGCACCGGATCAAGATCTTTGACAATCGGGTCGCAACGACCGAACGAGGCAATCTGTTCCCTATCAGAATGATCGCAATCGGGGAGGAAGCCAAAGCGATTACGCTGGCAAGAGAGCTCCTCGATGCCGGCTTCTACACTTCTGTAACGTTCTTCCCCACGGTCGCTCGCGGACAAGCGGGAATTCGTGTGTGTATTACGGCGGATCATGATGCAGGCGATATAGAACGTTTGTGCGACTGCATCCTGGAAAGAGTAGCGTGCACAACCGGACCCGCTATACGGTCAGTGGCTCCTGATGTGATAGAGTGAACGAATTTACGGAACCGGTCGAGAGGAAACTAGGATGGCGTGATCGTCAGGCATGGAATCTGCAACCACCGAGGGGGCAACCGCCAAGGAGTGCACATACCAAACTGACTCACAGGCTCTCTTTCAATCGGTCGCCCCCGGTGAGCGCGCGTCCCTCGGGAGATACGATGGGCTTTCGCATCTTATTGCCGTCGGGGCAACGGAGGGTCTGCCTGGAATGGCTGTAACTGCAGGTCTAGAGGGCCCTAGGCAATCGTCAAGAGACGTACGCCCTCTGTTCTTGCGCCGTCTGCCAGCCAGGTGGCAACGGTTGCTCGTTTCATTGATGAGCTGGCAGACACATGGAATCGGCAAAGTCCAAAGATCAAAGCGACGGGCGGGTCGCGCTCATCACTGGAGGGGCACGGGGGATCGGATTCGAGATCGTACGGAGATTCTTGGCCGACGGTTATCAGGTTGCCTTCATGTCGACGACAGCAGAGCATGTGGAGCGGGCGCTAGACACACTTGGCCGCCCGGAAGGCCGGCTCTATGCTGAGAAGGGCGATGTAACGCGACAAGATGAGGTTTCGGGATTTATTAATCGCGTCCGGGCCCGTTGGGGCGAGATTGCGATTTTGGTGAACAATGCAGGTATTTCTCCCAAACGTGCGGATCAGAATGCACCTTGGTTGTCGCAGACCTCCTTGGAGGAATGGACGCGGGTTGTTGATGTCAATCTTAGCGGACCGTTCATTCTTACGAGATTTGTTGCGCCGGCAATGATCGCGGAAGGTTATGGACGCATTATCAATGTGGGATCGCTCGCAGGCCGTGCTATGCCATTGATCGCAGGACCGCACTATGCCGCGTCGAAGTCCGGACTGGTCGGGTTGACCCGCGCTACCGCGCGAGATCTGGCACCGTACGGTATCACGGTCAATTGTGTAGCTCCTGGGCGGGTTCTCAGCGATCTGACTGGACCGGCTGAGGCTCCAGTCAACAAGACAGCTCTCAACCGGATTCCAGTCGGGCGTTTTGGAACAGCTGAAGAGGTAGCTTACGTAGTGGCCTTTCTGGCCTCATCGGGGGCAGGCTTTATCACCGGTGCGACCATCGATATGACAGGGGGAGAGTTCTCCGCTTGAGGCGATGTTCATTGCAGTTCTGGCGCAAGCGAGTGATCTCGGTCGAACGTAAGAGAGATCTGTACCGGGAATGTAGGATCTGCGGCCTGCCGCATAGAGCCCCTTAAGCACAGGTGACCAGCTTTTCGGCAGCCCGCCACGTGACCTTGAGAGAATTGAATTCTATGTATCCGGTCCTAGTGAGCAGGGCAGCGATATCTGCCGCTAGATAGTGCAAGATCAGGAACGCAAGCATCGTATACTGTCCCTGCGCGGCAATTGAGCACGGCACGGGCTCAATGATGGAACCGGTCGGGCAGCTATCATGTGATCTCTGCACTTGCGGTGATTCAGGTTTGTTCATCTGTGATTGCACAACGGTGGCTCGTCATACCTTACCGGAGCAGGCGGCCGCTACCCAAGAAAAGATCGCTCGTCCTAAGCCCCGGACTGCCTAGCGCAACAAGGGAGGCATCCCATCGATCAACGGCTGGCACCAACACTCGTGCTAGATCATGTGCAGCTCGCTCGATGGACGAAGCCCTGCGGCAACAGCTCCTTACAATAGTCGAGTGAACTGGTGGGTGGCCCTCACCTCTGTCTTCAATCGGACATGAGTTGTGCGAGAGAAGAGGCTATACATCAACCGGCGACGCATCGAGTACGGAATTGAACTTCGGCTTTAGTTCAGAGGTGGCTCCGGCCGTAGCGCCACTCTCCTTAAGTGAATGTCGCTTTTGGGCTCCGACCGATATCCCGATGCCTCGCTTTCGGCAAACCGATGTGCGTGCACCTCCAAGCATTGTGGCCTTCTGTTGAGATACGACGCCGGTCAGCCTGCCAAGCGTCTGTGCCCAACCCAGTTATCATCCATTTCTGGTGGTACGGGCCTTGCAGAGTTTGACGCGAACGAAGCGAGGAACGATGTCGCCTTGATACTATACCCAGTTGCGAGCAACCCGTAGTGAGCCGGCATGAGACGAGCTGCACGCGATATTGCGAGCGGCGTGTCGGCCCAGACCAGTTTGACAGAACTTTGAAAGAGCAACGATGAATGGAAAGCCCTCGGCCGAAGCATTCTCAAATTTGCGGGTCATCGAGATCGGGAGTTCGGCCGCAACAAGCTATTGCGCTCGGTTGTTCGCGGATTTCGGTGCCGATGTGCAGAAAGTCGAGCCTCCAGCTGGCGATCCGCTTCGGCAGTGCGCGCCGCTGACCCGCCTTGGCCACAGTGCGTGGTTTGCTTTCCTCAACTTCAACAAGTCGAGTGTGATTATTGATGACACCGAACCCGATGCGAAGGCTCGGCTGACAGCACTGATTGAGGATTGCGATGTCCTGATCGATGGTCGTCACGTCAGTCCAGCGAATTGCCCAAGCATGGATATTGCCGCAATACGCCAGCGGTGCCCCTGGTTGATATACCTAGAAGCAAGCTGGTTTGGCCAGGACGGACCCTATGCAGGATTTGCCGCAACCGATTCAACTGTCCGTGCGTTAGCTGGTCTCGTCAAGCTAGTTGGACCGGTCGAAGGCCCGCCACTGCACGCCCCCGACTTCCAGACGGGTATCCTCGCGGGCCTTTGGGGCTTCATCGCCGCGACTTCCTCCGCGGTTGCGCGAGCGCATGGGAAGGAGGGGCGCTCGTGGTCACTCAGCATTTTCGAAGCGACCCTCACGCTGAGTGATTATCTGATGTTCGAGGCGTTCGCGCGCGGCGATGTGATGCGCAGGATCGGCGCCAATCGCTTCTGGCCGGGCTTTCCATTGGGAATTTATCGCACAAAAGGAGGGTGGCTGGGTGTTACCGCCGTGACACCGGCACAATGGCGTGCATTCTGCGATATGCTTGGTCTGTCGGACTTGCGCGATGATCCGGCTCTGGTTGTTGGAGAAGATCGTCTGCAGCGGGCGCAGGAACTGGAAGGAAGGTTTGTTCCGGAATTGAAGACGCGGACGGCCCTGGAGTGGTTCGCAGAGGGGCTGGAGCGCAAAATACCGATCGTCCCGGTGCCCGAGATATCTGATCTGCTCCTCGATCCGGAGAAAAATGAACGTGGCGCAATCGTACCCGTCGTGCTGGGGGAAGAAGATGGCCGCACGGTTGGCTCGGTCCAGCGGCTTACGGTCACACCGCCGCGTCGGGGCGGGAAGGTGCCAGCTCCCGGCCAGCAACAGTCTTTCCAGAGTAAGAGATGTGTAACCGGTGCCGTCGGGCCATCGACCCGTTCCATGGATGCGGCGCCACCGCCGTTGCGCGCAATTCGTGTCGTCGACTTCTCGATGGGCTGGGCTGGGCCGTTATGCACCAGAACACTTGCTGATCTTGGCGCTGACGTGATCAAGGTCGAGGCCATTCAATATCCGGACTGGTGGCGCGGTGTTGACCGGCGTCCTGCGTACATCGATGGCCGGATGTACGAAAAGACAGTGCGGTTCTGCGTGATGAACCGCAACAAACGCGGTATCACGCTGGACTTGACGCGGCCGCAAGGCGTAGGGCTCGCCAAACGGCTTGTGGCGGGAGCCGACGTCGTCGTCAATAATTATTCAGTTGATGTGCTGCCCAGGCTCGGGCTTGGCTACGACGTGCTCACAAAGCTGAACCCACGGCTCGTCATGATGTCGATGTCTGCGTTTGGTGCAGACAGCGCCCATCGCAATTGCCGGGCTTATGGCTCAACTCTTGAGCAGGGATCGGGCTTGCCCAGCGTGATCGGAAGGCCCGGTGGCCCGCCCATAATGAGCCACACTGCCTTTGGGGATGCGGTTGGCGGGTTAAACGGATGCGCTGCTGTTCTGGTCGCCTTGGTCCACGCCCGGAACACTGGGCAGGGGCAATTCATCGATCTCGCGCAGATTGAATGCATGATGCCGTTTGCAGCGCCGTGGATCACTCTCCACTCGATAGACGGCGTTCAACCACCGAAATACGGCAATCGACATCCCGAGTTCGTGCCGCACGGGAGCTTCCGGTGTGCGGGTGATGACAGCTGGATCATGATAGCGGTTACCGGCGCAGACATGTGGCGTCAGCTTGCGCGGCTTATCGGCCGGCCGGACTGGGGCAGAGACGCATCGTTGGAATCAGCAGAAGGTCGCCGAGGCATCGAGGACGTGATCGAGGCAGGCATTGCAGCCTGGACGCTCTCGCGAGACGCGGATCAGGCCATGTCTGAGTTGCAGGCAGCAGGGATAGCTTCTGGCGTGGCTCGTCTGCCAATTGAACTCCTCAAGGATCGGCATCTTGCGTCGCGAGGATTTCTGCAGGATGTTGAACGAGCATTCATTGGCAGGCACCCGCAGCCCTCGATGCCTATTCGCGAAGCTGCCGTGCCGTATGCGATCCGCACAGCCGCGCCGACGCTCGGACAGCACAATGCAGAAGTGCTGTCAGGGCTTCTCGGCCTTTCCGAATCCGAGATTGCGCAGTTGATGAAGGATGGCATTATCGGTGCGGTAATGCTCTCGGAAGGTGAGCTCGCGTCGACGAAATCGACGTAAGCCTGACATATCGAATCCAAGGGTGTGGGTGTTCCTGTATATGCAGATACGCATCTGCAGATAAAAATCCGTTATCTCGGCTTTTGATCGCGGCAACGGGCGATCAGTCGTCTCCGCGTCGATATCGTGCCGTTGGGATGATGCCAAGCGAGTTCCGCAGTGATGGCATTAACCGCTTGACCCATACGAGCTGTTGCTTTTCCGGGAAGATATTTTGGCTTAACAGACATTCCTTCCGCGCTTCACTTCGCAGGAAGAAGAACTCGGCATGCCGGAGTCAAGCGGAGGTGCAGTCGTGCTCCGATCGGTTGGCGCGCGATCGCCGATGAATAAGCCGTCATATCGGCCGAACCTTGATCAGGCTATCCGGCCAAGGTCTAAACCGAGGTGGAGGCAGTCGAAGCTCAATCAGACCACGGCCTTCGCCTTTGCGCCTAGTCATCTGAAATGTAAGTTCGTCACATAAAAGAGCGCAGGGATCTCTTAAGGAGAGCGCTTGTGGCGAATGCAGTTATGAGAGGCCGACCGATCGCTCCGTTGGTGTTGAGCGCGCAGGAGCGGACGTACTTGGAGAGGCAAGTCCGTCGTCACCGTGTCGCCCGGTCGCTGTCTGAGCGATGCCGCGATCCTGCGATGCGCGGATGGAGTGCCAAGCAAGTCTGTGGCTGCCGAACTCGGTCTCCACGAACACGCCGTTGGCAAATAGCGTCGCCGATTTGTGAGGGATCGCTGTGACGGTTTGCCTGACGACGCCCGCCCTGGCCGCCCTCGAACCATCAGCGACGATCAGGTTGCTGCCGTGATCGAGCGGACGTTGCGGACGACGCCGGCCAATGCGACGCACTGGTCGATCCGCTCGATGGCGGCGGAAACTGGCTTTTCCCACACCACGGTTTGCCAAATGTGAGCGGCGTTCCGCTTGCAGCCGCATCGTAGCCAGACATTCAAGCTGTCGGGCGATCCGCTGTTCGTCGACAAGGTGCGATATTGTTGGCCCTTATCTGTCCCCACCAAACCGAGCCCTTGTCCTCAGCATCGATGAGAAAAGCTAGATCCAGGCACCGGATCGCGAGCAGCCAGTCTTGCCGATGGTGTCCGGCGTACCGGAACGTCGCACGCACACCTATGTGCGACATGGTACGACCGCGCTGTTTGCTACGCTCGATGTCGCGTCGGGGTTATCATCGGCAAATGCTACAAGCGTCATCGGGCGGTCGAGTTCTTGAAGTGTTTGAAAGAGATTGATGCTCAAGTTCCCAAAGGGCTCGATGCCCATATCGTCATGGACAACTACGCCACCCACAAAACACCTAAAATCAAAGCGTGGCTTGCCCGCCGGCCGCACTATCATGTCCACTTCACACCGACTTCGGCATCATGGATCAATCAGGTCGAGCGCTGGTTCGCCGAACTCACCAGAAAGCAGATCCAGCGAGATGTTCACACTTCCGTCAAGCAGCTCGAGACCGACATCCGTACCTTCATCGACCTGCACAACAGAAACCCAAAGCCGTTCAGATGGACCAAGTCCGCAGACCAGATTTTGGCGTCCGTCAAACGCTTCTGCCACAAAAGCCCAGCAGGCCTTATGCGGTGAACTTCAGATTCACGTGACTAGCATATAAGTTCATTGTAGAAACCGTGCCTCACCAGCCAGGAGGAGTATTTATTCGAGGCAAATGCTTGCGCGGCAGATGCACTTCCGAGCGCGATTTGCACATCCACGCAGCACGATCTTGTTTCTTTATTCCTCAATGTTGTCTTCTGCACGTCGTACCTGCTGATCAGCAACTACTTGATAGGCAAGTTAGGCCATAAATGTTTTACGACGTCGCTGCCCCTCCGGTAAGCGCAGCAACTGTCAATCAGGCCTGGGCGGGGATGCTTATCGAAAGCTCCTTTTTGCTGCAGGACTGGCAAGATGGTCTGGAACATTACCGACCCGACAGAACCAATAAGTTCGGCGAGGTGAGTGCAGCCAGCACTTCGAGGGATGCGCTCTCTGACGTTCTTCTTCCAGCCTGGCCCGATCGTGAGACCCACGAGCGGAGCAAACGCACTTGCTGCTTCCGAGCATAGCGGATACGGGTTGTTGTCGCTGGCAACATCGACGGCCCGAATCCTGAAGTCTGTATCGACGGTCAACCGCAGCGACATGTCATGCACCGGTTTGCCAGACAGAACTTCACGCCAGGGATTCGCGTACGGCCTAGTTTTCGAGTCGATCAGACGCGCCTCAATATCCCAGAGGAGGTCGCGACGATGGTAGCCAACCACTTCTGTAACCCGGCGATGAAGCATTTCTCGTTCGACAGGATCAGGAAGAGGCATGGATCTCACCGTTTTTCACATGCATGCAGAGAAGGGCGTAGCTCACACTATGCGGTCCGTTGGCAGCGTCTGCAAGATCGTAAATCTCATTATAGGTGTTTTAAATTGTTGACATGTTCTCATGATGGGTGCACCGTTGTGCACAGGCTGCGGCTTGTAAGATGGACATGATGGATCGGAGAGACCATGGCCGTATTGGAAACCGAGTCTCGAGGTACGGTTCTGGTCGCGCGGTTCAACCACGCCACTCACCATAATCCGATGAGTCTGGAACTCGAGACTGCAATCCGCTCGATATGCCGGGAGACAAATGACAATCCGGAAGTGCAGGCCCTGGTATTGACAGGAGGGAATGAGAGATCCTTTTGCGCCGGCGGCGATTTCAAGGAAGTGGCCCGGCTTTCCGGAAGTGCGGCAGTGGAGGCGTATATTGACCGGTTGATTGACTTTTATTCGACGGTTCTCAGCATCACGAAACCGACAGTTGCCGCAGTCGGTGGCTACGCCATAGGGCTCGGCTTTCAGCTCTCGCTATGCTGCGACTGGCGCGTCGGAGCGCCAGGAACGAAGCTGACTATGTGGGAACTGAAGCACGGCATCGCTTGCATTGTCGGCGGGTATCTGCTCCAGAGTTTCGTCGGTCGGGCCGCGATGTCCAGCATCGTCTATGGGTGCGAGGCCGTTCCGGTTTCCTGGGCGCTGGACCACAAGTTGCTTCACGAGGTTGCGGATTCCGGAAACCTTGTGGAGACGGCTATTGCGCGTGCGCGAATTCTCGGTGAGTTTCCAGAAATCACTTTTCGCCGAACGAAGGAGTCAATTAATCAAGGCTTGCTTGCTGGTTTGCGCAATATCGCGCTCGAGGCAAAACAGGCACATGTTGCTGGTGTTGCTAGCAGCGCCGCACAGCAGCACTTTAAAAGCGTGCTGGGCAATGGCAGCCCGAAACGCGATGGCTCAGCCCACTATTGTTGAGATCGCAAGACCGCCTGTTGACGACTCTAGCGCCTAGCGTTCGACTTCGAAAACTTGGCAACCAACGAAACAATGTCGGTTCGGGCATGCTCGTCCTTGATCTTCATGAAAGCTGTAACAAGGTCAAGGACCTGTTTTGCCAACTTGCCCTTTTGTGCGCCGACTATCGCGGAGACGTCGGAGAGCGGTGAGCTCCGTCGTAGTGATACGCTATCATCGACTTCATAGAAATGTGTGATCGGGGTGTTCAATGCTTTAGCGATTTCGTAAAGCCGACTGGCCGGGACTCTACTTGTGCCATTTTCGTGCTTCTGCAGTTGCTGAAAAACTATGTCCAATCGACTGGCGAGCTCCTTCTGACTTAGGCCGACTAGCTTTCGTTGGGTTCGAATGCGCTCGCCAATTCTCGCATCAAGGTTGTTGTATGCCACGGATTACGTCCGGCCTCAGGCTCTTTTCAATTCGACAGCTTTGAATCTATAACATTTCCAGATAGTTCGTTCAACGGCCCTTTATTTGGTGACACGTGCCGAACTTGCTAGCGTCGTGCCCAACAGTCTGACGATCAGGTGCTGATCGCGCACCTTAAGCTCAGGATCGAGAAGCTCAACTGTCATCGTCATGGCCCTCGCTCGGAGCGTACCAAGGCCGCTAGATCAACTCGAACTGACTGCTGGAGGAATTCGAGATCTCGGCGACCGAAGACGAACTGGCCAAGATGACGACCACCCTACCGCGGCGTCCTTCTCGCGCCCGCGGTCATCCCGCAAGCCATTCCCGGATCATCTGGTCCGCGAGCGCGCGATCGTCTCAGGGCCGACGTCATGCATTCGCTGCAGCGGCGGCGCGCGACAGTCCAAGGTCGGCGAGGACATCATCGAGCACTGGAGGTGATCCCGAAATGTCGGAAGGTGATCCAGAACTTTCGGGAGAATTTTAACTGCCGAGGCCGCGAGAGGACCGGCCAAGCCGCTGCGCCGTTCCACGTCATCGCGCGGGCTAGGTGTGGAGCCTCAGGAGGTTGTCTTTGGTCAAACCGAGCCTGCTGATCGGCGTTAGTGAGTCTATGCCACCATGGGGTCGGTGCCAGTTGTATTGATGCAGCCAGATCGGCAGCTCTTGGGCGCGCCGATCTGAGGTTGGATACGCCTTGGCGTAAGCCCACTCCCGAAGTGCAGTCTGGATGAAGCGCTCGGCCTTGCCGTTGGTTCTCGGCGTGTAGGGCTTCGTGCGGATATGCTTGATGCCCAGGTCCCGGCAAGCGTCTCGGAAGGCAAAGGACTGGTAGCAACTTCCATTATCGGTCATGACGCGAGTGCCGGTGCCGCCGAGGCTCTTGTAATAGGTGACAGCCGCCTTGAGAAAGGGAACAGCGCTATCGGCCGTCTCGTCGGGCTTGATCTCGGAGAAAGCAACGCGGGAATGGTCGTCGATGCAGACGTGGACGAAATCCCAGCCAGCGCCACGGCTCTTGTTCGGACCACTCGGATCGCCAGTGATGCGGTGCCCGACACGCTCGAAACGCCCGAGCTTTTTGATGTCGATGTGAATGATCTCGCCTGGGCTCTTGCGCTCATAGCGGCGTTCCGGCTCGGCCGGCTCCAGATCGCGGAT
>NZ_MKFI01000019.1 GCF_001982635.1 Bradyrhizobium mercantei
CGCTCGGCGTCGGTGTAGGGATAGGCCATCGCCTCCTCGACGCTCGGCAGCGGCAGATATTGCCCGCGGTCGCGGCGCAGCCGGTTGAGGTCCATCGACATCGCAAGCTGCTCGGCCTCCGCGTCGGTCTCCGCCGCGACGACCGCGACCGCCAGGATCGATTGCGGCGTCGCGCGCCAGCCGGACGGCTTGAAATGCGCGCGATAATTCGTCATCGCCGCGATCGCATCATGGGTCGCAAAATGATGCGCGAACGCGAAGCCCATCCCGACCTGGGCGGCGAGCTCGGCGGAATAGTCGCTTGAGCCGAGCAGCCAGATCGGCGGCAGCGGCGAATCATCCGGCATCGCCACCACATTGTTGTAGGGATGGCCGGCCGGGAAATCGCGTGTCTCCCACAAGGTCAACTCATGCAGCCGCTCGAGGAAATCGTCGCCCTCGCGGCGATCGAGCCGGCTGCGCAATGCGTAGGCGGTGGCGCCGTCGGTGCCGGGCGCGCGGCCGAGCCCAAGATCGATGCGGCCGGGAAACAGCGCTTCCAGCATCTTGAAGCGCTCGGCGACCACCAGCGGCGCATGGTTGGGCAGCATCACGCCGCCGGAGCCGACCCGGATATGCTGCGTCACCGCCGCGATCTGTCCGATCATCAGGTCGGGCGCCGGGCTCGCAACGGAGGCGAGGTTGTGGTGCTCGGCGAGCCAGTAGCGGACATAGCCGAGGCTATCGACATGGCGCGCCAGGTCGATGCTGTTGCGGAGTGCCGCGGCGGGCTTGGTGCCCGTGGTGACGACGGACAGGTCGAGGACGGAGAGCGGGATCATGGCGGTCAACCTAGTGTGACGTCACGAGGCGACAAAGACCCCGGCCGCGCAGACCAGTCCCGCACCAGAACGTCATTGCCGACGACATATGGCTTTGGGATGGAAGATAGCGATTCATTGAACTGCCGCATTGCCCACAATCCACTCTAGCGACCCATCCGCTGCCGTACCCATAATTATTATATATATTTCAATAGTATAGAAATTCTTATAGCGAATTTTGCCTCGCCCATCGAGCATGCCACGCAGCTGATTTACACCACTTCTTTGCCAACAATGGGCAATTTCCCATATCAGATGGGCTGTTTCAGCCCACCGGTTTCGCCTATCTTAGGCCTTCATATCCAGGCCGGACGTCGACCCTCCAGTTGCGGAGCCCTTGCGTATCATGACCGAGACCATTTCATCCCTGCCGAACGGGCACCGCGCGCCAAGGGCGCCGAAAATCTCCTTCGAGTTCTTCCCGCCGAAGACCGAGGAGATGGAGCGCAATCTCTGGGAGACCATCAATCGGCTGGCGCCGCTGACGCCGAACTTCGTCTCGGTGACCTATGGTGCCGGCGGCTCGACCCGCGAGCGCACCCATTCCACGATCAGCCGCATCCTGCGCGAGACCGACCTGCTGCCGGCCGCGCATCTGACCTGCGTCAGCGCCTCGCGCAGCGAGATCGACGAGATCGTCGACCGCTACCATGAGGTCGGCGTTCGCCACATCGTGGCGCTGCGCGGCGATCCGCCCGGCGGCATCGGCACGCCCTACTTCACCCATCCCGACGGCTATCAGAGCTCGGCCGAGCTCGTCGCCGGGATCAAGCGGCGCCATGCCGACATCGAGATCTCGGTGTCCGCCTATCCGGAGAAGCATCCGGAAGCCAGGGATTTCGACGCCGACATCGATACGCTGAAGGCCAAGGTCGACGCCGGTGCGACGCGTGCAATCACCCAGGTGTTCTTCGACAACGACCTCTACCATCGCTACGTCGACAGGGTGCGGGCGCGCGGCATCGAGATTCCGATCGTGCCCGGCATCATGCCGATGCACAATTTCAAGCAGGCCCGGAATTTCGTCACCCGCGCCGGCACCAGCGTACCGGACTGGCTCGCCGAGAAGTTCGACGGCCTCGACAACGACGCCGAGACCCGCAAGCTGGTCGCGGCCACCGTCGCGGCCGGCCAGGTGCAGAAGCTGTTCAAGCACGGCGTCGACACCTTCCACTTCTACACCATGAACCGCGCGGACCTCGTGTTCGCGATCAGCCATCTGCTCGGCATCCGGCCGAACGGTGCCCAGAAAGCTGCCTGACATGTCCGTTCCTGTTTCTCCCAAGCGTAACGCTTTGCTCGCGGCTGCCCGCGAGCGCATCCTGGTGCTCGACGGCGCCATGGGCACGATGATCCAGGGCCTGCAATTCGACGAAGCCGCCTTCCGCGGCGAACGCTTTGCGGACTTCCATCGCGACATCAAGGGCAACAACGATCTCCTGATCCTGACTCAGCCCGAGGCGATCACCGACATCCACGCCGCGTACCTGCGTGCCGGCGCCGACATCGTCGCGACCAACACCTTCTCCTCGACCTCGATCGCGCAGGCCGACTACGACATGTCGGACCTCGCCTATGAGATGAACCTGCAAGGCGCCCGGCTTGCCCGCGCCGCCGCCGAGCGCGTGTCGGCCGAGGACGGCAAACAGCGCTTCGTTGCCGGCGCACTCGGCCCGACCAACCGCACCGCCTCGATCTCGCCCGACGTCTCCAATCCCGGCTATCGCGCGGTGACCTTCGACGATCTGCGCAAGGCCTATGGCGAACAGGCCAAGGGCCTGCTCGACGGCGGCGCCGACCTGCTGCTGGTCGAGACCATCTTCGACACGCTGAACGCCAAGGCCGCGCTCTATGCGATCTCGGAGATCATAGAGGAGCGCGGCATCGACGTGCCGGTGATGATTTCCGGCACCATCACCGACAAATCCGGCCGCCTGCTCTCCGGGCAGTTGCCGGAGGCGTTCTGGCATTCGGTGCGGCACGCCAGGCCGATCACGATCGGCTTCAACTGCGCGCTCGGTGCCGAGGATTTGCGCGCGCACATCGCCGATATCGGCCGTGTCGCCGACACGCTGGTGTGTGCCTATCCGAACGCCGGCCTGCCCAACGAATTCGGCCAGTATGACGAGACGCCTGAGTACATGGCGCGGCTGATCGGCGAATTCGCCGCCGCCGGCCTCGTCAACATCGTCGGCGGCTGCTGCGGCACCACGCCCGACCATATCGGTGCGATCGCCAGGGCCGTCGCCCCGCACAAGCCGCGCGCGGTGCCCGAGATCGAATCGCGATTGAAGCTGTCCGGCCTCGAGCCGTTCACGCTGACCGACGCGATCCCGTTCGTGAACGTCGGCGAGCGCACCAACGTCACCGGCTCGGCGCGCTTCCGCAAGCTGATCACGGCAGGCGACTACACCGCCGCACTTCAGGTCGCGCGCGACCAGGTCGAGAACGGCGCCCAGGTCATCGACGTCAACATGGACGAGGGTCTGCTCGATTCTGAAGCCGCGATGGTGACGTTCCTCAACCTCGTCGCCGCCGAGCCCGACATCGCGCGCGTGCCCGTGATGGTCGACTCCTCCAAATTCCACGTCATCGAGGCCGGCCTGAAGTGCATCCAGGGCAAGCCGATCGTGAACTCGATCTCGATGAAGGAAGGCGAGGAGAAGTTCCTGCACGAGGCGACCGTCGCCAAGCGGCACGGCGCCGCCGTTGTCGTGATGGCGTTCGACGAGACCGGCCAGGCCGACACGTTCGCGCGCAAGACCGAGATCTGCAAGCGCGCCTACGACATCCTGGTTGGCAGGCTCGACTTCCCGCCCGAGGACATCATCTTCGATCCGAACATCTTCGCGATCGCGACCGGCCTCGAGGAGCACAACAATTACGGCGTCGACTTCATCGAGGCGACGCGCTGGATCCGCCAGAACCTGCCGGGCGCGCACATCTCCGGCGGCGTCTCCAACCTCTCGTTCTCGTTCCGCGGCAACGAGCCGGTGCGCGAGGCGATGCACTCGGTGTTCCTGTATCACGCGATCCATGCCGGCATGGACATGGGCATCGTCAACGCCGGCCAGATGATCGTCTATGACGATATCGACCCCGAGTTGCGCCAGACCTGCGAGGACGTGATCCTCAACCGCGATCCCGGTGCCTCCGAGCGTCTACTGGCGCTGGCCGAGAAATTCCGCGGCAAGGAGAAGCAGACCAAGGAGCAGGATCTCGCCTGGCGCGAATGGCCGGTCGAGAAGCGGCTGTCGCATGCGCTGGTGCATGGGATCACCGAGTTCATCGAACAGGATACCGAGGCCGCGCGCGTCAACGCGTCCCGCCCGCTCGACGTCATCGAAGGCCCGCTGATGGCCGGCATGAACGTGGTCGGCGATCTCTTTGGCGACGGCAAGATGTTCCTGCCGCAGGTCGTGAAGTCGGCCCGCGTGATGAAGCAGGCGGTGGCCTATCTGATGCCGTTCATGGAGGAGGAGAAGGCGCGCAACCTCGCCAACGGCATCACCGGCGGCCGCAATGCCGCGGGCAAGATCGTGCTCGCGACTGTCAAGGGCGACGTGCATGACATCGGCAAGAACATCGTCGGCATCGTGCTCCAGTGCAACAATTTCGAGGTCATCGACCTCGGCGTCATGGTGCCCGCCAACAAGATCATCGAGACCGCCAAGGCCGAAGGCGCCGACATCATCGGCCTGTCCGGCCTGATCACGCCCTCGCTCGACGAGATGAGCTTCCTCGCCGGCGAACTGGAACGGCTGGGCATGAACGTACCGCTTTTGATCGGCGGCGCCACCACGAGCCGCGTGCATACCGCTGTCAAGATCGACCCGAACTATCCGGGCGGCCCGGTTGTCCACGTCAACGACGCGAGCCGCGCCGTCGGCGTCGCCTCCTCGCTGCTGTCGGCCGACAAGAAGCAGGCCTACGCCGCCGAGGTGCGCGCCGAATACGCAAAAATTTCGACCGCGCATTTCCGCGCCCAGGCCGACAAGAAGCGGCTGAAGCTCGCTGATGCCCGCGCCAACAAGGTCGCGATCGACTTTGCAGCAGCGCCGCCGAAGAAGCCGGCCTTCTTTGGGCTCAAGAGCTTCGACGCCTACGATCTGGCCGAGCTCGCCGACTACATCGACTGGACGCCGTTCTTCCAGACCTGGGAATTGACCGGCCGCTTCCCGGCGATCCTCGACGATCCCAAGGTCGGCGAAGTCGCCCGCTCGCTCTATGCCGATGCGCGCAAGATGCTGGACACGATCATCCAGGAGAAGTGGTTCACCGCGCGTGCGACCATCGGCTTCTGGCCGGCGAATGCCACAGGCGACGACATCGAGGTCTATGCCGACGAGACGCGCAAGCAAAAGATCGCGACCTTCCACACGCTGCGCCAGCAGCTCGAGAAGCGCGAGGGCCGCTTCAACGCCGCGCTGTCCGACTTCGTCGCACCCAAGGAGGCCGGCGTCCCCGACTATATCGGCGGCTTCGTCGTCACCGCGGGGATCGGCGAGGATGCGGTCGCCGACCGCTTCAAGAACGCCAATGACGACTACTCCTCGATCCTGTGCAAGGCGCTGGCCGATCGCCTGGCCGAGGCCTTTGCCGAGCGCATGCACCAGCGCGTGCGCAAGGAGTTCTGGGCCTACGCGCCCGACGAGGCGTGGTCGGCGGACGAATTGATCCTCGAGAAATACGACGGCATCCGCCCGGCGCCCGGCTATCCGGCGCAACCCGACCACACCGAGAAGCGGACGCTGTTCGCGCTGCTCGACGCCGAGAACACCGCCGGCGTGAAGCTGACCGAGAGCTTTGCAATGTGGCCGGGCTCGTCGGTTTCGGGCTTGTATTTCTCGCATCCCGAAAGCTTCTATTTCGGCGTCGGCAAGATCGAGCGCGACCAGGTCGAGGACTACGCCGCGCGCAAGGCCATGACGGTCGCCGAGGTCGAGCGCTGGCTCGCGCCGGTGTTGAACTACATCCCGTCGCAGGACGGCGCCAAGGGAGCGGCGATCGCGCCCGCCGCGACGCCCGCCAACGACGCCGAGCTGGCCTCGCACCCGCAGGGCTGCACCTGCGCCGTGCATCTGGCCTGGCGCAAGAAAGCCGTGGGGGCGGGATAAACCTCGCCAAGACTTGTCATCGCCGGGCTTGACCCGGCGATCCATCTTCCAACAAGATTCTGACGAAGATAGATGGATGCCCGGGTCAAGCCCGGGCATGACGTGAGGAGTGCACTCCCATGCAGTTCTTCTCCTTCTGGCGATCGCTGGCGAGCTTTCGGGTGCGGATCGCGCTCAACCTCAAGGGCGCGGCTACCGAGGTCGTGTTCGTCGATCTCGATGCGGACGCGCATCGCACTGATGCCTATCGCAAGATCAATCCGCAGATGGCGCTGCCGGCGCTGGTGACCGACGACGGCGCGGTGCTGTTCCAGTCGCTCGCGATCATCGACTATCTCGACGAGACCCATCCCGCCCCGCCGCTGCTGCCGACCGACGCGCTCGGCCGCGCCCGGGTGCGCGGGCTGGCGCTGATGGTTGCCTGCGAAGGTCATCCGCTGCTGACGCCGCGGGTGCGCCGCTATCTCGACCGCGAGCTCGATCTGCGCGACAGCCAGCAGAACGCCTGGCGGCGGCACTGGACGGTCGAGACGCTGGCGGCGATCGAGGGCCACCTCGCCGGCCACAAGGCCACTGGCACCTTCTGCCACGGCGATGCGCCGACCGTCGCCGACATCTGCCTGGTCGGCCACGTCACGGCGGCGATCAACCAGCAGATCAGCCTGTCGCCCTGGCCGACCGTGAAGCGCATCCACGAGACCGCGATGGCGCTGCCGGCCTTTGCGAAGGCGCATCCGTCCGCGCAGCCGGATACGCCCGAGGCGATGCGGGCGAAGTGAGCTCACTGTCGTCCCTGCGAAAGCAGGGACCCATAACCACAGGGTTGTGTCGTTGAAGTGAGCTGTGGCCGCAGCGCCAAGCAATAACGACGGGCTGGGGTAACGGGTCCTGGCTTTCGCCAGGACGACGATGGGGATAGCTCGATTCAAGATGTCAAACACGCGGTGTCATCACCCGCGAGAGCGAGGGCTTTGCAGAAGTCAGCGGGGATGATTCTCTTAGGTGAAGGATTCGCCGGAGGGATGGATGGCGGAGCGCCAGATTGATCAGCTGAGCTTTACGGACGGGCTGGTGAGTGACGCGGCTCGAGCCAATGCGCCATTGCAGCGGGTGTCGGAACTGGTCGACTGGGGCGCGATCGAAGTGCTGCTGAGCGGCTTGCGCAGCGGGGCGATGGGAGCGCCAGCTTACCCGTCGCTGGCGCTGTTTAAGGCGCTGTTGCTGCAGCAATGGTATGGGCTGTCCGATCCGGGCCTTGAAGAAGCGTTGGTGGACCGCCTGTCGTTTCGGCGCTTTCTGGGCCTGTCGCTGAGTGAGCCGGTACCAGATCATTCCACCCTTTGGCGTTTCCGCGAACAGTTGGCCAAGAGCGGGTTGGCGGAGCGCGCCTTTGCCTTGATTACGGGGCAGATCGAGAGGTCTGGCTACGTCCTGAAGCACGGCACATTGATCGACGCTTCGCTGATCCGCTCGGCGGTTAATCCGCCCGAACCACCGGATCCCGATTTGCCCCCGGATGCGGACGGGCGGCCCGCCAGCAAGCTGGTCAAAAGCGCTCACGATCC
>NZ_MKFI01000002.1 GCF_001982635.1 Bradyrhizobium mercantei
CGGCGACGATTTGTTCGTCACCAACGTCACCCGGCTTGCCGACGGCATCAAGCACGGCCGCGCCAATTCGATCCTGGTCAAGGTCAACCAGATCGGCACGCTGACCGAGACGCTCGCGGCGATCGAGATGGCCTACAAGGCCGGCTACACCGCTGTCATGTCACATCGCTCCGGCGAGACCGAGGACTCCACGATCGCCGACCTCGCGGTCGCCACCAATTGCGGGCAGATCAAGACCGGCTCGCTGGCGCGCTCCGACCGTACCGCCAAGTACAACCAGCTGCTGCGCATCGAGCAGCAGCTCGGCACTCAGGCGAAATACGCCGGCAGGGCGGCCTTGAAGGCGCTGGCCTAGCGCCCCAACTGATCGGGACTGAACAAGACTCAAAAAGGGGAGGTCGGGATGAGTGACGGCAAGAACGGTCTGCAACTGCGTTCGCTGCTCAAGAAGGATGGCGAACTGGAATTGTCACTGGTCAATGTCCCGACCCCCGAGCCCGGTCCCGACGAAGTCGTGGTCCGGGTCGAGGCGACCCCGATCAATCCGTCCGATCTCGGTCTCCTGATCGGCCCGGCCGACATGGCCGCCGCCAAGGTCTCCGGCAGCAAGGAATTGCCTGTGGTGACCGCGCGGGTGCCGGAAGCGGCGCTGCCGGGCCTCGCCGCCCGGCTCGACGAGTCGATGCCGGTCGGCAATGAAGGTGCCGGCGTCGTGATCAAGACCGGTTCATCGGACGCGGCGAAGGCGCTGATGGGCAAGACCGTCGCGATGATCGGTGGCGCAATGTATGCGCAATACCGCACCTTGCGTGTCAACGAATGTCTGCCGTTGCCCGAGGGCACCACGCCGGCGGAAGGCGCGTCCTGCTTCGTCAATCCGCTGACCGCGCTCGGCATGACCGAGACGATGCGGCGCGAGGGCCACAAGGCGCTGGTGCACACCGCGGCTGCGTCCAATCTCGGCCAGATGCTCAACAAGATCTGCCTCAAGGACGACATCGGCCTCGTCAACATCGTGCGCAACAGGGAGCAGGCCGAGATCCTGCACAAGATCGGCGCGAAGCATGTCGTCGATTCCAGCGCGCCCGATTTCATGGACAAGCTCACCGGTGCCCTGGTCGAGACCGGCGCGACCATCGCCTTCGATGCGATCGGCGGCGGCAAGCTCGCAGGCCAGATCCTGGTTGCGATGGAGACCGCGATCAACAAGACCGCCAAGGCCTATAGCCGCTATGGCTCGAACGTGCACAAGCAGGTCTATGTCTATGGCAGCCTCGATACCCGTTCGATCGAGCTGCCGCGCGGCTTCGGCATGGCCTGGGGCGTCGGCGGCTGGCTCCTGTTCCCGTTCCTGATGAAGATCGGTCCGGAGGCCGGCAACAAGCTGCGCCAGCGCGTGGTCGCCGAGCTGAAGACCACCTTCGCCAGCCACTACACCAAGGTGGTGTCGTTGCAGGAGACCCTGCAACTCGACAACATCGCCGTCTACGGCAAGCGCGCGACCGGCGAGAAATTCCTGATCAACCCGAACAAGGGCTGAGGATCGAGACAAGAGGGCCGTCCCGCAAGGGGCGGCCTTTTTGCGTTGTATAGACCAATTCCGCGAAACCCTGCGTTTCCGGAATTGGATGATCCATGCACTTGCATCTTTCTTGGCGCGCCGGTAGGTGAAGGCCACCCGTTTCACGCGCAACCCGAGGGGAATTTGCTATGGCCTATAACATCGTCACCATCGTCGGCAGCATCCGCAAACAGAGCTTCTCGCTCAAGATTGCCAATGCGCTGGCCAAGCTCGCGCCGGCTTCGCTGAAGCTCGACGTGACGACCCTCGAGGGCATCTCTTTCTTCAACCAGGACCTCGAGGCGGCCCCGCCCGCGGACTGGCTCGCCTTCCGCGACAAGCTGCAGAAGTCGAACGGCGTGCTGTTCGTGACCCCCGAATACAACCGCTCGATCCCGGGCGTGCTGAAGAACGCGATCGACGTCGCCTCGCGGCCCTATGGCAAGAGCTCCTTCATCGGCAAGCCGGTCGGCATCATCGGCAATTCGCCCGGACCGCTCGGCGGCGTCAGCGCGGTGAAGCACCTGCAGAACATCCTGCCGGGCATTTCCGGCCCGATCCTCGGTCAGCCGGAGACCTATCTCAACGGCGTCGGCGATGCCTTCGACGACAATGGCGAGCTGACCAAGGACTCGCTCAAGGGCGTGTTGCAGCAGTATCTCGACGCCTTCGCGGCCTTCATCGAAAAGCAGAACCGCTGACAGCATGATCCGGAAAAGTGCCTAGCGGTTTTCCGATCAAGATCATGCTCAAATAATAGCGTTTTAGCACTCCGTTAACCCCATGGCCGCATCTTCGCGGCCATGGTTTCCCGCACACGCCTCAAATCCATTCTGACCGGGCTCGCCCTCTATACGCTGGCGGCGCTGATGGTCGGTTATTTCGGCGTCAACGCCTATACCGGCAAATACGGCCTGAACGCGCGGCAGGAGCTCGACCAGGAAATCATCGCGCTGACCTCGGAGCTCGCGCGATTGAAGAAGGAGCGGGCCGAGGGCGAGCAGCGGGTGTCGCTGTTGCGGTCGGACCGGGTCGATCCCGACATGCTGGACGAGCGTGCACGCTTCCAGCTCGACTACGCCAACCCGCGTGATCTCGTCCGGATCAACAAGTCGAACTGACGCGTTCTCAAATTTCAAAAACACGCGCGCGCTATCACAAAAGTGTCGCGCCGCGCTGCACTGCGGCATAGCAAAATTCCATCGGGCGAACGCAATCCTTCCAAGGCGATTTGAGTTGGGTTAGAGAGGGTTCTTCGACTTCTCTCACCCGGAATTGCCATGGCCACACCCAAGAAAACCGTCGCAAAAGAATCAGGGCAGGAGAAGGCTGGCTCTCCCCCCGAATTCACTAGGGAGCAGGAGCTCAAGGCGCTGCGCGACATGCTCCTGATCCGGCGCTTCGAGGAGAAGGCTGGTCAGCTCTACGGCATGGGTGCGATCGGCGGTTTCTGCCATCTCTATATCGGCCAGGAAGCGGTCGTGGTCGGCATGCAGATGGCGCTGAAGCAGGGCGACGAGGTCATAACGGGCTACCGCGACCACGGCCACATGCTGGCCTGCGACATGGAAGCCAGGGGCGTGATGGCCGAACTGACCGGACGCCGCGGCGGCTATTCCCGCGGCAAGGGCGGCTCCATGCACATGTTCAGCAAGGAGAAGCATTTCTACGGCGGTCACGGAATCGTGGGTGCGCAGGTGTCGCTCGGCACCGGGCTTGCGTTCGCCAACCGCTATCGCGGCAACGATAACGTCAGCGTGACCTATTTCGGCGATGGCGCGGCCAACCAGGGCCAGGTCTACGAAAGCTTCAACATGGCGGAGCTGTGGAAGCTGCCGGTGATCTACGTGATCGAGAACAATCGTTATGCAATGGGCACCGCGGTGTCGCGCGCCTCGGCGCAGCAGGATTTCTCCAAGCGCGGCGTCTCCTTCAACATTCCCGGCAAGCAGGTCGACGGCATGGACGTGCGCGCGGTCAAGGCTGCCGCCGATGAGGCCACGGCGTGGTGCCGCGGCGGCAACGGTCCGATGATTCTGGAGATGCAGACCTACCGCTACCGCGGCCACTCGATGTCCGATCCCGCGAAGTACCGCACGCGCGAGGAGGTCGAGAAGGTTCGTCACGACCAGGACCCGATCGAGCAGGTGCGCAACCGCTTGCTGGCCTCGGGCGTGAGCGAGCAGGATCTGAAGGCGATCGATGCCGAGGTGCGCGAGATCGTCAACGAAGCCGCCGACTTCGCCCAGCACGATCCGGAGCCCGATCCGTCCGAGCTCTACACCGACATCTACCGCTGACCCCACCCGCGCAGACGAATTTCAAGACCGATTTCGGGAGCCGATATGCCCATTCAAGTGCTGATGCCTGCGCTGTCGCCCACCATGGAGAAGGGCAACCTCGCCAAATGGCTGAAAAAGGAAGGCGAGACCATCAAGTCCGGTGACGTGATCGCCGAGATCGAAACCGACAAGGCGACGATGGAGGTCGAGGCGACCGACGAGGGCACGCTCGGCAAGATCCTGATTCCGGAGGGCACCGCCGACGTCGCGGTGAATACGCCGATCGCCACCATCCTGGCCGACGGCGAAAGCGCCGCCGACCTCGCCAAGGCGCCGGCAGCTCCTGCGCCGCAGCCGAAGGCGGCGGAGGCTCCTGCTGCAGAAGCCAAGGTGGAAGCGCCGCAGCCCGCGGCGAAGGCGCCGGCCGCGCCCGCCAGCGAGCCGCTGCCTGATCCGGAAATTCCGCCCGGCACCGAGATGGTCACGCAGACCATTCGCGAGGCGCTGCGTGATGCGATGGCCGAGGAGATGCGCCGCGACGGCGACGTCTTCATCATGGGCGAGGAGGTCGCCGAGTATCAGGGCGCCTACAAGGTGACGCAGGGCCTGCTGCAGGAATTCGGCGCCCGGCGCGTGATCGACACGCCGATCACCGAGCACGGCTTTGCCGGTGTTGGCGTCGGCGCGGCGATGGCCGGCTTGAAGCCGATCGTCGAGTTCATGACCTGGAATTTCGCGATGCAGGCGATCGACCAGATCATCAACTCCGCGGCCAAGACGCTCTATATGTCGGGCGGCCAGATGGGCTGCTCGATCGTGTTCCGCGGCCCGAACGGCGCCGCCGCGCGCGTCGCCGCCCAGCACAGCCAAGACTACGCCGCCTGGTATTCGCAGGTGCCGGGCCTCAAGGTGATCGCGCCGTATTCGGCCGCCGACTACAAGGGCCTGCTCAAGGCCGCGATCCGCGATCCCAATCCGGTGGTCTTCCTCGAGAACGAGATGCTGTACGGCCACACCGGCGAGGTGCCGAAGCTCGACGATTTCGTGGTGCCGATCGGCAAGGCGCGGATTGCCCGCGCCGGCAATCACGTCACCATCGTCTCCTGGGCGATGGGCATGTCCTATGCACTGAAGGCCGCCGATGAACTCGCCAAGGAAGGAATCGAGGCCGAGCTGATCGACCTGCGCACCATCCGTCCGATGGACACCGAGACCGTCATCAACTCGGTGAAGAAGACCGGACGTGCGGTCGTGGTGGAGGAGGGCTGGCAGCAGAGCGGCGTCGGTTCCGAGGTCGCCGCGCGCATCATGGAGCACGCCTTCGATTATCTGGACGCGCCGGTCGCGCGCGTCTCGGGCAAGGACGTGCCGATGCCCTATGCCGCGAACCTGGAAAAGCTCGCTCTGCCCTCCGTCGCCGAGGTGGTCGCGGCCGCCAAGGCCGTGTCCTACCGGTAACGCCGATGGCTGGTCCCAAGGAGCAGCCGCTGCCGCCCGACGTGATGGGCCGCGACGACGCCATCGAGGTGCTGCGTGCCTTCGTCGTCGACGGCGGCCTGTCGATCGCGTTCCAGCGCGCCTTCGAGGAGCCGGACATGTGGGGGCTGATGCTCGTCGACATCGCCCGCCACGCTGCCCGCGCCTATTCGCGCGAGAGCGAATACACCGAAGACGAGGCGCTCGCGCGCATCGTCGAGATGTTCGAAGCCGAAATCGCCCGGCCGACCGACATGGGCCAAACCAAACCGCGGTCGCAACAAGGTCACTGACAATGCCGATCAATATTCTCATGCCCGCGCTGTCGCCGACGATGGAAAAGGGCAACCTCGCCAAGTGGCTCAAGAAAGAGGGCGACAAGGTCAAGTCCGGCGACGTGATCGCGGAGATCGAGACCGACAAGGCGACGATGGAAGTCGAGGCGGTCGATGAAGGCACGATCGCCAAGATCCTGGTGCCGGAAGGCACCCAGGACGTGCCGGTCAACGACGTCATCGCTGTCATGGCCGGCGACGGCGAGGACGTGAAGGCGGCAGCCAGCGCCGGAGCAGGCGCTGCACCCGCAGCCAAGCCTGCCGAAGCCCCGAAGCCGGCCGCGCAGGCTGCGCCCGCGGCGGCTCCCGCACCGGCGGCTGCACCAGCGCCGGCCGCCGCGCCGGCGCCCCAACCCGCTGCGGCACCCGCCGCGCAAGCCAACGGCCATGCCCGCGTCTTCTCGTCGCCGCTGGCGCGCCGGTTGGCAAAGGAGGCCGGTATCGACCTCTCGCGGATCACCGGCACCGGTCCGCACGGCCGCGTCATCGCGCGCGACGTCGACGACGCCAAGTCCGGCAAGGGCCTGAAGGCGCCGGCTGCGGCGCCCGCCGCGGGGCCGAGCATTGCGCCCTCGATGTCGGACAAGCAGATCCTGGCGCTGTTCGAGCCGGGCTCCTACGAAATCGTGCCGCATGACGGCATGCGCCGCACCATCGCGCAGCGCCTCACCGCCTCGGTGCAGAACGTCCCGCACTTCTATCTCACGATCGACTGCGACATCGGCAAGCTGCTCGCCGCGCGCGAGGAGATCAACGCCGCAGCGCCGAAGGACAAGGAGAAGAAGCCGCTCTACAAGATCTCGGTCAACGACTTCGTCATCAAGGCGATGGCGGTGGCGCTGCAGAAGATCCCGAACTGCAACGTCAGCTGGACCGAAGGCGGCATGCTGAAGCACAAGCATTCCGACGTCGGCGTCGCGGTGGCGATGCCGGGCGGCCTGATCACGCCGATCATCCGCAAGGCGGAGACCAAGACGCTGTCGACCATCTCCAACGAGATGAAGGATTTTGCCGCGCGCGCCCGGGCCCGCAAGCTGAAGCCCGAAGAATACCAGGGCGGCACCACCGCGGTCTCCAACCTCGGCATGTACGGCATCAACCACTTCACCGCCGTGATCAACCCGCCGCACGCTTCGATCCTGGCGGTCGGCACCTCGGAGGAGCGCCCCGTCGTGCGCGGCGGCAAGATCGAGATCGCGCACATGATGAGCGTCACGCTGTCGTGCGACCATCGCGCGATCGACGGCGCGCTCGGCGCCGAACTGATCGGCGCCTTCAAGCAGCTGATCGAAAACCCCGTGATGATGATGGTGTGACGGGCATCCGCCATGTACGCGATCTACGGTCCGTACGTCCTGCTCGCGGCCGCGGCCGCCGCGCTGCTCGTCGCGGTCAATCGCGACCTGATATCGACGTTCCAGTTCAGGATCATGATGATCGGCGCGGGCGTGCTGGCGCTGGCGTGGTCTGTATTCCTCGGTGCGGTATGGCACGAGTACCGATGAATGGCGGGCAGGGCTCCGATGCGCTTGCCGTGGATCTCGCTCTCGCTGTCGGCCGTATTGGTGCTCAACCCGGTCGGGTTGGATTTTCTGCATTCTGCGTTTTTCGCCGGCGAACAGCTGGCGCGGAACATCGCCCAGCCGATCGTGCTGACGGCCCTGGCCATCATGGCCGTGGTGATCGGGCTCGAATGGCTGGTCAGGTCGTTGATCGCAAGAAGCCGCGCCCGCGGCGTCACAGATTGAGTTGAACGGGAGCCGCCATGGCCGACACATCCTTCGACGTCATCATCATCGGCTCCGGCCCCGGCGGCTACGTGACCGCGATCCGTGCCGCGCAGCTCGGCTTCAAGACCGCGATCGTCGAGAAGTCCTATCTCGGCGGCATCTGCCTGAACTGGGGTTGCATCCCGACCAAGGCGCTGCTGCGCTCGGCCGAGATCTATCACTACATGCAGCACGCCAAGGATTACGGGCTGTCGGCCGACAATGTCTCGTTCGATCCGAAGGCCGTGGTGCAGCGCTCGCGCGGCGTTTCGAAACGCCTCAATGACGGCGTCGGCTTCCTGATGAAGAAGAACAAGGTCACGGTGATCTGGGGCGATGCCACGATCGACGCGCCTGGCAAGATCACGGTGAAGAAGTCGGCGGTCGAGGCGCCGAAGGGCGCGAGCGGCGAGGGCGTCTACCAGGCCAAGCACATCATCGTCGCGACCGGCGCGCGGCCGCGCGTGCTGCCGGGGCTCGAGCCCGACAAGAAGCTGATCTGGACCTATTTCGAGGCGATGGTGCCGGAGCGGATGCCGAAATCGCTGCTGGTGGTCGGCTCGGGCGCGATCGGTATCGAGTTCGCCTCGTTCTTCCACACCATGGGCGCCGACGTCACCGTGGTCGAGGTGCTGCCGCAGATCCTCCCCGTGGAGGATGCGGAGATCGCGGGTCTCGCCCGCAAGCGGTTCGAGAAGATGGGCATCAAGATCATGTCCTCGACCAAGGTGACCAAGCTGGAGAAGAAGGCCGACAGCGTGGTCGCGACCATCGACGACGGCAAGGGCCAGCCGCAGACCAAGGAGTTCGAGCGCGTGATCTCGGCGGTCGGCGTGGTCGGCAACATCGAGGGTCTCGGGCTCGAAAAGCTCGGCGTCAAGACTGACCGCGGCTGCATCGTGATCGACGGCCTCGGCAAGACCAATGTCCCCGGCATCTATGCGATCGGCGACGTCGCGGGCCCGCCGATGCTGGCGCACAAGGCCGAGCATGAGGGCGTGATCTGCATCGAGGCGATCAAGGGCCTGCATCCGCATCCGATGGACAAGCTGATGATCCCGGGCTGCACCTACTGCAACCCGCAGGTCGCCTCCGTCGGCCTCACCGAGGCCAAGGCCAAGGAAGGCGGCCGCGAGATCCGCGTCGGCCGCTTCCCGTTCGTCGGCAACGGCAAGGCGATCGCGCTCGGCGAGGATCAGGGCCTCGTCAAGGTGGTGTTCGACAAGAAGACCGGCCAGCTGCTCGGTGCACACATGATCGGCGCCGAGGTCACCGAGTTGATTCAGGGCTATGTCGTGGCGATGAACCTGGAGACCACGGAAGAGGAATTGATGCACACCGTGTTCCCGCATCCGACCTTGTCGGAAATGATGAAGGAAGCGGTGCTCGACGCCTACGGGCGCGTGCTGAATATTTGATTGGCTGGATTCAGCTCGTCATGCGCGGGCTTGACCCGCGCATCCATCAGGCGAGAGTCTTTTGCAGATGGATCGCCGGGTCGAGCCCGGCGATGACAAGCGGGAAGAGCCCTTGATGCAAGAAGCCTGAGAAAGAACAGAGCCAGTGAAAGACAACGACAACCTCACCATCGAACGCCCGACCTTCGTCACCCACCTCGAATGCGCGATGGAGGGCGATCATTATGCGGCCGACCAGGTCCACAACCTCTCCAAGGCCGGCAAGCCGCTCTTGGTACGCTACGACCTCGCCGGAGTGAAGAAGGCGCTCACCAAGGACGCGTTGGCCCAGCGTCCCGCCGACCTGTGGCGCTACCGCGAGCTGCTGCCGGTGCGCAAATGCCAGGACATCGTCAGCCTCGGCGAGGTCACGACGCCGCTGATCCGGCTGCCGCGGCTCGGTGCAAAACTTGGCGGCGGCGAAATCATCGTCAAGGACGAGGGACGGCTGCCGACCGGCTCGTTCAAGGCACGTGGCCTGGTGATGGCGGTGTCGATGGGCAAGGCGCTCGGCATCAAGCACATGGCGATGCCGACCAACGGCAATGCCGGCGCGGCGCTGGCGGCCTACGCCACGTCCTGCGGCATCAAGACCACGATCTTCTGCCCGGCCGACACGCCGGAGGTGAATGTCAGCGAGATCGAGCTGCAGGGCGCCACCGTCTACCGCGTCAACGGCTATATCGACGACTGCGGCAAGATCGTCGGCGAGGGCAAGGCCAAGGTCGGCTGGTTCGATACCTCGACGTTGAAGGAGCCGTACCGGATCGAGGGCAAGAAGACGATGGGCCTCGAGCTCGCCGAGCAGCTCGGCTGGGACGTGCCCGACGTGATCTTCTATCCGACCGGCGGCGGCACCGGCCTGATCGGCATGTGGAAGGCGTTCGACGAGCTCGAGAAGATCGGCTTCATCGGCTCGAAGCGCCCGCGCATGGTCGCGGTGCAGGCCTCGGGCTGCGCGCCGATGGTGCGGGCCTATGAAGCCGGCACCGAGCACGCCGCGCGCTGGGAAGACGCCCACACCATCGCCTCGGGCATTCGCGTGCCGCAGGCGATCGGCGACTTCCTCATCCTGCGCGCGGTGCGCGAGAGCAAGGGGTTTGCGATCGCCGTCGATGACGACAAGATCTCGGCCGCCCTCAACGAGGTCGCGCGCGAGGAGGGGCTCTTGCTGTGCCCCGAGGGCGCCGCGACCTATGCCGCCTACAAGGAGAGCCTTGCCGACGGCCGCGTCTCGAAGAGCGACCGCGTGATGCTGTTCAATTGCGCCAGCGGCCTGAAATACCCGCTGCCGCCGATCACCCGCACGCTGGACCGGCACAAGCCGATCGACTTCTCGCAGTTCTGAGAGCGCCGTCATTGCGAGCGTAGCGAAGCAATCCATTTTACCGCCTGCGCTGAAAGATGGATTGCTTCGTCGCTTCGCTCCTCGCAATGACGAGGTAAATGTTTCAGGAGGATGTGATGCGGAAGCTGGTGCTGGCCGTGTTGGCGATGTTGGCATTCACGGGAACCGCATCGGCGGAAACCTATCCCGCGCATCCGATCACCATCGTGGTGCCGTTCGCGGCCGGCGGCCCCTCGGATGCGATGGCGCGCATCCTCGGCGAGCGCATGAAGCAGTCGCTCGGCGAGGTGCTGCTGATCGAGAACGTGACCGGGGCGGGCGGCTCGATCGGCGTCGGCCGCGCGGTGCGCGCGGCGCCCGACGGCTACACCATCTCGTTCGGCCATCTCGGCACCCATGTCGCCAACGGCGCGATCTACAAGCTCGGTTACGACCTCGTCGCCGACCTCGAGCCGGTGGTGCTGCTGCCGAGCAATCCGATGATCATCGTCAGCAAGAACGCCGTGCCGGCGAAATCGCTGAAGGAGCTGCTGGAGTGGCTGAAGTCGCGGCCTCAGCCGCCGACCGCGGGCACCGCCGGCGCCGGCAGCGGCAGCCACATCGCCGGGCTGTATTTCGAGAACGTCTCCGGCATCAAGCTGCAATAC
This sequence comes from Bradyrhizobium mercantei, assembly GCF_001982635.1. Taxonomy (GTDB): domain Bacteria; phylum Pseudomonadota; class Alphaproteobacteria; order Rhizobiales; family Xanthobacteraceae; genus Bradyrhizobium; species Bradyrhizobium mercantei. Next base: position 10,876 of record NZ_MKFI01000002.1, read on the forward strand.
GTGCCATATCGCGGCACCGGGCCGGCGCTGAACGACCTCGTCGCCGGCCAGATCGACATCATCGTCGACCAGACCTCGAACTCGATCAACCAGGTCCGCGCCGGCAATATCCGCGCCTATGCCGTCACCGATTCCAAGCGGGTCGCGAACGCGCCCGAGGTTCCAACGGTCGACGAGGCCGGCCTGCCGGGCTTCCACATGACGCTGTGGTCCGGCCTCTGGGTGCCGAAGGGCACGCCGAAGGAGATCGTGGCCAAGCTCAATGCCGCTGCGGTCCAGGCGATGGCCGATCCGGCCGTGCAGAAGCAGCTCGAGAATTTGGGCTTGCAGATGCCGCCGAAGGACCAGCTCACGCCGGAAGCGCTCGGCACCTGGCAGAAGGCCGAAATCGCAAAATGGTGGCCGATGATCAAGGCGGCCAATGTGAAAGTGGATTGAGAAGCAACCAGATTCCGGGTCAGCGAGGGAGGCTTCTCATGAGGAACCTTGTTCTTGCGTGGCTTGCGTCCAGCGTCGCCTTTGCGGTCGCCTTCGTCGGCTGGATGGTGCCTTGGGCGACGCCGGAAGGCGTGCACATCTTGTACTGGAGCGATTATCTTCGCTTGTTCCTCATGATGCTGGCCGCAGCACTGGCGTTCCAGTTCGTTTACGGCGGCCTCGTCTACGTCATTCTGAGCCGCTTTGGGCTCTGGAGCATCTGGACTGTCGCGTTCGCGTATCTGTTGCCCGTTTTCATCGTCGATCACTACAGAATCGACACTCCCGGCGAAGCTCGCGCGATGATCGTCTGGCTCGGATTTGCCTGTCTGATCGCAGGCGTCTCATGGTTCTTCGCGCGCAGAGAGGTTCGCAGGCCGGCGGACATCCCCTAGCGAGGCTCACTGCGCCGGCGCCGCGTTGCTCTCCTGCGTCACGACGGGCTCGCCGCTCTTGGCGGCCAGCGCTGTGCCGGCGTCCTCGAACCGCACCTGATAGACCGCGAAATTCTCCATGACGCGCTGCACGTAGTTGCGCGTCTCCGAGATCGGGATCCGCTCCACCCAGTCGACTGGATCAACGTTGGGATCGCGCGGATCGCCATAGGCCTTGATCCAGTCGCGGACGCGACCGCGGCCGGCATTGTAGCCGGCAAAGGTCATGATGTGGCAGCCGCGATATTCCGACAGCAGCGCGCTGAGCTCGGCTGCGCCCATCTGGGTATTGTAGACCGGATCGGACACCATCCGGCTCCAATCATAGCTGACGCCGAAGCGTTTTGCGGTGTCGCGGCCGGCCTCGGGGGTCACCTGCATCAGGCCGACGGCGTTGGCCGCCGATTTGTCGCGCTGGTCGAACGCGCTTTCGGTGCGGGCGATCGAGTAGGTCATGCTGCGCCCGATATCGGGAGCGATCGGGCTGTGCTTGGGAATGCCGATGACCGGGAAGGCGTAATGGTCAAAGGCAAAGCCCCGCCCGAGCGCGATCTTGCCGATCTGTAGCATGGCACGGGCATCGTTACGGCGGCCGGTGAGTTCGCCGAGCGCCTCGAGCATCCCGACATCCGTGCTCTCCTCGGCGAGGTCGGCGGCGAAATAGAGCACGATGTCGGGCTCGCCGATCGCATAGAGCATGTCGGCGGCGCGGACGCGCTCGTCGGCCGCCATGCTGCCGGCGCTGGCCGCCGGCGAGGGCGCGCGCAGCTCGACGCCGTCACGGCCGAGCTTGGCCAGCGCGAGCTGACCGTAATAGGCGGTCGGGTAGCGCGCGGCGGCCTGGTAATCGGCCCGCATCGCCGCGGAATTGCCAAGCGCCTCGGCGGCGCGGCCGCGCCAATAGGCGGCGCGCGCCAGAACGGTCGGATTGGTCTGCCCTTCGTCGATATGCGCGAAATGCGCCGCGGCGGTCCTGGCGTCGTTGAGATAACGCAGCGCGATCCAGCCGCGCATGAAGTGCATGTCGGAGCGGTAATAGGGGTTGTCCGGCGCCGCCGCGCCCCGGATCACGTCATAGGCCGCCTGGTATTCGCTCTGGTCGAGCAGCTTGCGGGAGAGGATGCGGCGCTCGCGCCACCACTGGTCGGTGTCCTGCTGCGCCATCGTCTCGGGCGCGGCGGCAATCGTCACGCGCGCCGCATCGTCGATCCTGTTCTTGGCGAGCAGCCACTGGATCCGGCAGAGCGTATAGCCGAGGTCGCTGCGGGCATCGGAAGGCACGTCGTTGAGCGTGTCCTCGGCCTTGCTGGATTGCCCGCGAACCGCGCCGCAGGCCTTCACGATGGCGAGCTGATCGCTGCCGAGCCGCTGCGCCGCGCGCCTGGCGGCGGCGAGATCCTTGGCGCCGATCCGCTTGTCCATGCGCGCACGATGATCGTCGCGCGTGAGCAGGTCCTTGAAGGCGTCGTAGGCGTCATTCTCGGTGCGCTCCAGCAATTCGTCCGAACGCCAGGCCTCGCGCACCAGCCGCGTAGCGCCGTCACGGTCGCCTTCGGCCAGCAGCGTGCGGGCGAGCGCGAACTTGCCCTTGGCGCTGATCGGCTGATCGAGGGTGAAGCCGTGCACCGTGGCCGGATCGCTGCGTTCCTGCCACAGCCGCGCTTCGGCCCGTCTGCGCAACAGCGAGACGCTCGGCCAGTCCGGGTTGGCGTTGACGAAGGCCGCATAGCGGCTGAACGGCGCATTCGATTCCGAGTGACGCAGCAGGTACCACTCGACGAGCTTGCGCCCGACCGGGTCGGTGATCTTGGCCTGGATATCGGTCGCGTCGTTGGTCTTGCCCCGGCGCGCAGCGAGGATGGCGTCCCTGATATTGGCGAGGTCGCCGGACAATTGCGGCCCGGCGGGTTTCTCCGGCTCGGGCGCCTTCTCGGCAGATTTGGAAGGCGCGGATTTGGCCTTCGCGGATTTACGCTTGTCGGCGCCGTGCCTGGCATGCCGGCGCTTGCCGGAGGCGCTCTCGCGTGCGGCCTTGCCGCCATGCGCCTTCTTGTCCCCGTGGCCGCTCTTGGCCTGGTGCTGGTGATGCGGCTTGGCGACTGCCTGAACGGGAAGCAGCGCGAGCGCGGCGGCGGTGGCGAAGCACGCCAGCGGACGTAGGCAACGGTTCATTCCCTGGTCCCCCCTGAGAAACCATGAGGCACAAACAGAACGCGTCATACGGCGGCACAACCGCCGCAGATTACCACTACCCTCGATTCTCGAGTGTTAATGCGCCGCAACTCAACAGGGAAAACGCGGCGAAATATGGAATATCACGTGTGGAACCGGAGGGAACCCGGGGATTCACGGGCAGAAAATGGCATTGGGGACCGCACTTTGATGGGTTCCCTGCGGGATGTATGCTCGTTGAACGTGTGCCGCGGGGAATGCCGATGTCACTGACAGATCACTTATCGACGGCCGAAGTGTCATGACGGCTCGGCTCACGACCATCCTCGACGGCGGCCGCTATTTCGAGGGCCCGCGCTGGCATCGCGGGCGGCTCTGGTTCGTCGACTGCATGGCGCGGACGCTGCTCAGCATCGGCCCGTCGGGCGATGTGCGGGAGCATGCTGTCGTGACCGACGACACGCCGTGCGGTCTCGGTGTGTTGCCTGACGGTGATATCGTCGTGCTGACGATGTTTCGGAAGCGGCTGCTGCGGTTCTCCGATGCGGGGCTGTCGCTCTATGCCGACCTTTCGGAGGTCGCGACAGGCACGATCGACGACATGATCGTCGACGGGCAGGGGCGCGCCTATGTCGGCGATCTCGGCTTCAATCTGCCGCCGCCGGAAGGCCGCGGCGCGGTGGGCCGGATCATCCTCGTGATGCCCGACGGCGGCGCCCGTATCGTGGCCGACGGCCTGCGCTTTCCCAACGGCATTGCCGTGTCCTCCGACCATCGCCGGCTCGTGGTTGCCGAAATGGAAGGGGCTGGTCTCGCCGACTACGACATCGCGCCGGACGGCGGCCTCAGCCTCCGCGGGCGGCTCGGCCGCGTCAACGATCCCGACGGCATCTGCCTCGATGGCGAGGGCGCAGTCTGGGTCGCCTCGTTCACGGAAGATGCTTTTGTGCGGATCGATCGCACGGGTGTTGAGCGCGCGCGCATCGCGGTACCCGGCCGCCGCGCGCTTGCCTGCGCGCTCGGCGGCGCGGACCGCAGGACGTTGTTCTGCCTGAGCGCGGAGACATCGTACGAGGAGCTGCGGAAGGGCAAATCGGTGTCGCGGATCGATGTGGTCGAGGTTGACGTGCCGGGAGATGGTTATCCCTAGTCGCTATCCGGGCGAGACGGCTTCTTCTTCCGCTTCTCTTTCTTCTTCAGAATATCAGCCTGGCTTCTGAAGGCGCGGGCGAGCGAGCGCATCTGGTTGGCGACGATAGCGTCGGCCGTCGTTGTCGCGACCCGCTCTGCGGTCTGCGCCTGCTTGCGAATTGCCTTGGCCATTTTCATGACAGAGCAAATCCGGCGACGCCGCTCTGGTTCCAGCGCGTGCGCCGGCAGCTTTCGGTCTTGAATTGCGTTCTCGTTTCGTTCATAGTGAGGTGCCCGGGAGTATGCCGCCATGGACGCCGAGCGAGACCGCGAAATCATCAGGCTGTGGAACGAGCTGCGCCGGCTGCAGCGCGAGGGACGTCCGACGGCGCTGCTGGTCCGCCGGATCGAGCAGGCGCTGGCGGCACGGGAGCAGGAGGCGGCCTGACCGCTCGCCGCCTCGCTCGAAAACGCCTCTAGCGTCCGCCGTCCGGCCCCATCACCAGGTTGGGCAGCGCGGTCGAGATCTCCGGGAAGAAGCAGAGCATCAGCACGGCGAACATCATCAGCAGCACGAACGGCAGCGTGCCCCAGATCACCTCGCTCAAGGGGATGTCGGGCGCGACGTTGCGGATGACGAAGATGTTGAGCCCGACCGGCGGGTGGATCAGGCCCATCTCCATCACGATGGTCATGACGACGCCGAACCAGATGATGTCGAACTCGGCGGCACGGAGCGGCGGCAGGATGATCGGCGCAGTCATCAGGATGATCGAGACCGGCGGCAGAAAGAAGCCGAGCACGATCACCATCACGAGGATCGCAAACAGCAGCTCCCAGCGCGGCAGATGCATCGCGACGATCGCTTCCGCCGCCGACTGCGAGATGTGCAGGTAGCTCATCACGTAGGAATAGAGCAGCGACATGCCGATGATCAGCATCAGCATGGTGGATTCGCGGATGGTCGATTTCAGGATCGGCGACAGGTCGCTCGGCTTCCACACGCTGTAGATCACCGCGATCAGCCCGAGCGCCAACAGGCCGCCGAGGCCGGCGGTTTCCGACGGCGTGGCATAGCCGCCATAGAGCGCGATCATCACGCCGGTCAACAGCAGCACGAACGGGATCACGCGCGGCAGCGCGCTGAAGCGCTCGGCCATGGTGAACTCGTCGCGCTGCAGGATCGCGGCGTCCTTGCCGGTCGCGTCATAGGCCGCCTTGGCCATGGCGTATTCCTTGCGGAAGCGGAACACGGCGTAGAAGCCGAACAACGACACCAGCAGCAATCCGGGGCCGATGCCGGCGAGGAACAGCCGGCCGAGCGATTTCTCGGCGGCGACCGCGAACAGGATCATCGTGATCGAGGGCGGCAGCAGGATGCCGAGCGTGCCGCCGGCGGCGATGATCCCCGCGGCAAAGCCGCCGGAATAGCCGCGCTTGCGCATCTCGGGAATGCCGGCCGAGCCGATCGCCGAGCAGGTCGCGGGCGACGAGCCGGCCATCGCCGCGAACAGGGCGCAGGCGAAGACGTTGGCGACGCCGAGGCCGCCGGGCACCCGGTGCAGCCAGGCGTGCAGCGCCGAATAGAGATCCTGGCCGGCGCGCGACTTGCCGATCGCCGCGCCCTTCAGGATGAACAGCGGGATCGACAGCAGCGTGATCGAGGCCATCTCCTCGTAGACGTTCTGCGTCACCGTATCGAGCGAGGCGGCGGGCATATAGATCGCCATGAAGACGACTGCGACCGCGCCGAGCGCGAATGCGATCGGCATGCCGGAGAACATCGCAAACAGGGTGGCAAGCCCGTAGGAGATACCAATACCAAACACGGTCATCGACGCGCGCCACCAGTCAGCGGAATGAGGATCTGCAAAAGCAGCTGGATGCAGAGCAGCGTCATGCCCAGCGCCATCAGCCCGTAGGGGATGGCAAGCGGCGGCGACCACATCGAGTTGGACACCTGGCCGTCGACATAGGCCTCGTGCGCCAGCGTCCAGGATTTCCAGGCGAAGAAGGTGCAGAACGCGAAGCTTGCGACATCGACCAGCCACAGCCGGATGCTGTTGGCGCGCGGCGAGAGCAGGCCGACGAACGCCTCGATGCTGACATGGCCGCGCTGGCTTTGCACATAGGCCGAAGTCATGAAGGTCGCGCCGACCAAGAGGAACACGGCGGCTTCGTCCTGCCAGTAGTTCGGGCTGTGAAACAGGGCGCGGCCGAGCACGCTGTAGCTCAGGATCACGCAGGCCGCGATCAAGGCCAGCGCGGCGAACACCACGATGATGTTGTTGCAGACGGACAGCGCCCGCCCGAGCATGGCCACGGGGCTGTTGCCCGTGGCCATGCTCGCGGTTTCGGCTTGATCCGCGACCGGACCATGCATCATGCGGCGACGTCGCTTGCGAGCTTCAGCAGGTTGGCGGCGGTCGCCGTCTTGGCGCCGTAGTCCTTCCAGGCGGTGTCGCGCGCGATGTCGCGCCACTTGCCGACGGTCGCGGCGTCGAGCGCGCTGACCTTCGCGCCAGCCTTCTCATAGACCTTGGCGACTTCGGCATCGTCGTCCTGCGCGCCCTTGCGGCCGAAGGCCTCGAGCTCGGTGCCGACGGCGAGGATGATGTCCTGCTGGTTCTTCGGCAGCTTGTCGAAGATCGCCTTCGACATCATCAGCGGCTCCAGCATGAACCAGTAGGAGGCGCCGGCGCCCGAGGTCAGCGACTTCGCGACCTCCTCGAGGCGGAACGAGATCAGGCTGGTGGAGGAGGTGATGCCGGCATCGCAGGCGCCGGTCTGCATCGCGGCGTAGATCTCGTTGGAGGGTACCGAGAGCACGGCGGCGCCGGCGGTCTGCAGCACCATGTCCATCTCGCGCGAGCCGCCGCGCACCTTGAGGCCCTTGGCGTCTTCTGGCGCCACGATCGCCTTGGAGCGGCTGGCGACGCCGCCGGCCTGCCAGACCCAGGAGATCAGCAGAATGCCCTTGTCGGCCAGGAAGTCGGTCAATGCCTTGCCGACCGGCTCCTTCTTCCAGCGCAGGCCCTGGTCGTAGGTCGTGACGAGGCCCGGCATCAAGCCGATATTGGTCTCCGGCAACTCGCCGCCGGCATAGGGCATCGGATAGAGGCTGAGGTCGAGCGCGCCCTTGCGCATCGCCGAGAACTGCGCGTTGGTCTTGATCAGCGAGGAGTTCGGGTAGATCTCGGCGGTGAGGTCGCCGCCGGAGCGCTTGGCGACCTCGGCTGCGAACATCCGGCACAGCCGGTCGCGGAAGTCGCCCTTGTCGATGGTGCCGCCGGGGAACTGGTGCGAGATCTTCAGCGTGGTCGCGGCATGCGCGGTCCCAATGCCCATCCGCAGGACGGCGGGCGCGGCGAAGGCGGAAGCGAGGACGTGGCGGCGTGTGAGCATGGTTCTTCCCCTAGGAGAGCTTCTTGAGTGGCTGCTAGGCCGGTGCGGAGCTTCAGCTTAGCCGTTCTTCGCGTGAATATACTCTAGTCTGATAGTTCGAGGCGCCCTGATAGTGCGAGCCGATACGTGGCCGCAAGTCCTTGCGTTCACGTCTTGCCGTTGCTGCGGCGCACACTGCCGCGTCGCCACGCAACCTTCGCGCGACTCCGCCTCGGGCGTGCGCGGCACGATGGCTCAAGAATTTGTTATTGGAGGTAACAACGGGCGGCGCAAGTGCGTCGAGGAGAGAGCGGCAAGTCGTCGCGCTCACATTCGACCACACAAGGGATCATCATCATGACCACCAAGACCCGCCTCGGCCTCACTGCCGCGCTGCTCTCGTTTAGCCTCGCGCTGGCGCCCGCCGCCTTCGCTCAGGACAAGATGGGCAAGGATGACGCGATGAAGAAGGACACGATGTCCAAGGATTCGATGTCCAAGGATGCCATGAAAAAGGACGATGGCATGAAGAAGGGCGACGCCATGAAGAAGGACGACGGGATGATGAAGAAAGATGACGGCATGAAGAAGAACTGACCGCCGCCACCGCTCATCGTCGGCAGGCCCGCCGTCATGGCGGGCCTGGTTGCGCCTCAGCGCTTCTTCTTGCCGCGCTCCTTGCGCGCCGCGTAGCGGGCGTCACGCTTGGCCTTCTGCTCGGCGAGCAGCGCCTCCTCGCGAGCGGATTCCTCTTCCTTTTCGCGCGCAATGCGCGCGGCCTCGGCCGCGGCGGCTTCTTCGGCGAGTCGCTTCTGCTCGGCCTTCTCGGCTTCACGGGCTTCCTTGGCCTGGGTGCGGCGCGCAGCGATTGCCGCGCGCTCCTCGGCCCGCGCCTTCACAGTGGGATCGTCGGCGCCCGGCTGGGCGCGAAACTTGTTGAGGAGGTTTTGCCGCGCCTGCAGGGCCGCCTTTTGGCGGTCGGCAAAACCCGGTTCCTTGAAGCCACTCATAGAGGAGCCTTGCTGCTTTCTGTTCGGGTGATGGAAGGGGTTGGGTTCGGCGCTTCAATAAGTGAACGGCGACGAAAACGCCAGTGGCGAACGGAGGGCTGTGGAGCAGGGGAGATATGAGCGCACAGCAAACGGTCGATGGCGGTGATTGCCTCCTGCCGGCCACCGGCGTGGTGAGTGGTTGGTCACCGAATCTGCCGACAAGTCTGGATCTGCCGAAAGGTCTAGCCGCGCTGATTCTGCTCGCGCCGGCCATTGCCCAGCACCTTGGCGACGGTCTCGGCGGTCATCGCGCTGCGGTCCGAGGCGCGCTGGACTTCCAGCCTGTCGCGGGCCTTTTCGCTGATCAGGAGGCTGATCAGTCGCAGCCTGCTGGTTTCGTCGACAGCCTCCGAAAGCAGCTGCCTGTAACGCTGATAATCGTAAGTCGATTCTTGTTCGCCCACCGGCACGCCCCGCACACGCGCTCCACTTCAGCGGGTAGTGTTTCGCGAGTCGCCGCTGCCCGCAATCGAATTGCGGCACTGACGGCCGCGGCTTGCGCATTTCGCTGTGCCACTGTTGCAGAATTGATCGCACGCAACCGTGCAAACCGTCATGATGCGCGCGTTGCAATCGGGAACCGAAACAAGGATGAGCGAACCCGAAGATGGAGGCAGCCGCCGGGGCGCGCTGATCGGATTGCTGGTGGCCGCGGTGATGCTCGCGGTCGGTCTTTGGCTTGCGCACAGCCTGACGGCGGCGAGCAAGCTGCAGGACTGCGTGATGTCGGGCCGGACCAACTGTAATGTGATCGAACCGGCGCGCTGATCCCGTCTTGCGGCAGTGCAATATCGATCCCACATCAACCCCAAAGACTCGGGCTGAACTGTTTGGTCCCGGTTGTGATTCCGGTCACACGCGGACGGGCGGGCTGCCTCATCTAGTCCCAGAGATCGGCGGGAACCAAGGCCATGATGTCCAAGCTGTGGTCCGTAAAGGGCGCGGCGCTGGCTGCTGCAGGCGCGGCGGGTGCCGTTTTGGTAGCGTTTCTATCCCTGACACTGGCGTCGCCCGAGCCGGTGACCAGCGCGGCTCTCGGGCCGGACTGGCAGTGCAGCCGGGTGGCTTTTGTGCTGACCACCTGCAGCCGCGCGACCGATACTGAGCGCGAGGCCAAGGTCGAGCGCGAGGCCAAGGTCGAGGGCGAAGCCAAGGCTGAGGGCGAGGTCAAGGCGATCCCGGTGCGGGCGAAGGACGACTGTCCGCCGGAGCTCTAGCTTCTTGCCTCCGCCGCGTTGTCTTCACGCAGGTGCGGGCAGCGAGCTTTGCTCTAAGGCGCCTTGGGGCAGACCGCTACGGCGGCCGCATTCCTTAGTCATTTCTTGGTGGCACTACGTGGCTTGATCGACAGGCCGAGGCGCATCGCCATCTTCTTGATGCGCTCCGGCGAGCGGCCGGTCGCCTTCACGACCTCCTCAAGCGACTTGGAGGAGCGTGCCAGTTCCATCAGTCGTCGGTCCTCCTTGAACGACCACCGCGGCTTTCGGGCCATCTTGTTGGTATCCTTGTGCATTGCTGGGCAACAAAGCCGCCAGGCGGGGTCGCCTGACGGCCTTGCCGGTGTGGGCCCGGACCTTGGGGAAATGTCCGGTGGATAAGCAATACTGCTTCCGGATAAGGTCGCAATTGAAACCGGAATTTAACCTAACCCATCAAGGTTACTGAGGTTTACGCGTGGCAGGAGGCCTTATGCGCAAGGTCGCCATTTTGAGTGCCGCAGCATTTTTACTGTCCGGCTGCTGGTCCGACCCCGAGGTCACGGGATCGACCAACAGCTGTGCGGCCAATCTCTATAGTCAGTACAATCCCAAGGTCATGGATCAGTGCGTCAACGCCTGCATCAAATGTGACCGCGGCAACGTAACGACCTGCACGACCTCCTGTACGCTGAAGGGCGCGCGGTAATCGATCCGCGCATCCTCAGTTGTGAGCGGGGCCTGAACGGGCGGGCTGCGCTATTGCCGGTCGCGGCCGCGCCATCAAAACTTAACTGCGCGGGTCTAACAAGCTGCCCATGGCGCTTGGGGGATCCTCGGAGGGATGGCGGCGGCACGCGATGCGGATCGGCATCGCGGCGGCGCTGACGGCCGCCTCCACCACGTTCTGCGCCGGCGCGGAACCGGCGGCGTTAGCCGACGATGCGGACGCGCGTGATCCTGCGCCGATCGAGCCGCCGGCTGTGGCGGGCGCGCAGGCCTATCCGGCGCGCGCGGCGATGCGCGCGCTGATCGCAAAGGAGACCGCCGGCAGCGGCCTGCCGGCCGATGTCGCCGAGGCCGTCATGTTCGTCGAGAGCCGCTACGATTCCAGCGTGATCGGCAGCGTCGGCGAGATCGGCGCGATGCAGGTGCGCCCGGAGACCGCGGCGATGCTCGGCTTTCGCGGCAGCAATGCCGAGCTGGCTCGGCCCGAGGTCAACATCCACTACGGCGTGATCTATCTGGCGAAAGCCTGGCGGCTGGCGCAAGGCGATCTGTGCCGCGCATTGATGAAATACCGTGCCGGCCATGGCGAGGAAACCATGACGCCGCGCTCGGTGATCTACTGCAACCGCGCCCGCAACCGCCTGGTCGCGATGAACTCGCCGTTTGCCGGGCAGGGCGTCGCCGCGCTCCCGGCGGCCGAGGCCGTGGCCGCGCCGGTCGTGCGCAGTCCGGCGGTGACACCGCTCAGCACCGGTATCAGGCCGACGAAGGCGCCGCCCGCATTGCCGGCCCGGCCGGCCAGCGTCTACGCCACCTACCGGCAGGGCACGGAAGCCGCCAGCCGCGCGTATTGGGCCGCGCACGAGGCAAGGGTTCGTGCCATCAAGGCCAGGATCGAAGCGAAATGGCACCGCGTTGCGTCGCGATAATCGGGCGCCTTGCGCGCCGCGATGAACGCCTTTATCGCGTCTTTGCAACGGCGCCATCGTCGCGCCGGCAACCGGAAGCGTGGAACAGGGCGCGATGAGCGGATCTTCCTATGTCGCGGTCGATTGGGGCACCAGCAGCTTCCGGCTCTGGCAGATGAATGCCGGCGGCCAGGTGCTCGGCGAACGCCGCAGCGACCAAGGCATGACCGTGGCTGCCAAGACCGGCTTTGCGTCCGTGCTGCAATCGCATCTCGACGCGCTGGGGGGGCCGGCCGATCTGCCGGTCGTGATCTGCGGCATGGCGGGCGCACGGCAGGGCTGGGTCGAGGCCGGCTATCTCGATACGCCCGCGCATCTCTCCGACATCCTCAGCGCCGCTGTCGTGGTCAGCGGGCAGCCGCGCGATATCCGCATCCTGCCCGGGATCGCGCAGCGCGATGCCGCCGCGCCCGATGTGATGCGCGGCGAGGAAACCCAATTGCTCGGCGCGCTCGGTCTCGACGCAGCCCGTGAGGCCCTTGTCTGCATGCCGGGAACGCATTCCAAATGGGTGCGCGTGCGCGGTGGAATGGTCGAAGGCTTTGCGACGTTCATGACCGGAGAGCTGTTCAGCGCGGTCGTGCGCGACACCATCCTGTCGCACGCCGTCGCCGAGGCGGACGAGGCGGTCGATGCCGATGCGTTCGGCGCGGCCGTCGCGGAAGCCTTCGCGGCGCCGGCGCTATCAGCCAATCTGCTGTTTCGGGTGCGCGCGCGGCAGCTGCTGTTCGCAGGCAGTGCGCAGGCCGCGCGTGAGACGATCTCGGGCACCTTGATCGGCGTCGAGCTGGCGGCGGGGCTTGCGGAGCGGGAGCACGCAACGCCGGTGACGCTGATCGCGTCGGGCCGGCTGCAGCGGCTCTATCAGATTGCACTCGAACGGCTTTCGATTCCGTTCAATGTCATGGATGCGGAGGAGGCGGTTCGCCGTGGCCTCGCCAGCGCCGCGACGGCGATCTGGAAAAATTGAGGGATCAACGCATGAGCATTGCATTTCCGCCGATGAAGCGCCCGCTGGTCGCGATCCTGCGCGGCGTCAAGCCGGAAGAGACTTCCGATATCATCAGCGCGCTGATCGAGGCGGGGCTGACCGCGATCGAGATTCCGCTCAACTCGCCGGAGCCGTTCCGTTCGATCGAGATCGCGGCGAAGCGCGCGCCCGCCGATGTGCTGATCGGCGCCGGCACGGTGCTGTCTGTTGTTGACGTCGATCGTCTCCATGACGCCGGTGGCCGCCTCATGGTGTCGCCGAATGTCGATGCCGACGTGCTGGCCCGCGCGCGGGACCATGCGATGGTGACGATGCCCGGCGTGTTCTCGCCGACGGAAGCGCTGCTCGCCGCGCGCGCGGGCGCGTCGAGCCTGAAATTCTTTCCGGCGAGCGTGCTCGGCGCTTCCGGCATCACTGCGATCCGTGCGGTGCTGCCGCCGGACGTGATGATCGCCGCAGTCGGCGGCGTCTCGGAGCAGAATTTCGCCGAGTATGTGAAGGCCGGCATTCGCGCCTTCGGTCTCGGCAGCAGCCTGTACAAGCCGGGCATCACGGCCGCGGACGTTGCCGTCCGCGCCAAGGTCACGATCGAGGCGTATGACAGGGCGCTGCAAGCCGCAAGCTAATGTGCTGCGAACGCGATCTTCAGCTGCCCGTTTACAGCAAAGTCGTTGCCGCCTTCTCGTGCAAAGGTGGTCGCTCCATTGACCGACAAGCCGATTCGATCGCTGATTTGTGTGCTGATGCCGCCAGCGACCTTGCCGTAAGTAACCTGTCCAGACCCAGGCACGAACGAGTAGATCGGAAGAAGAGGGGCTTGGGATTCAATCGAGAGCAACGTGCGATTTCCGTTCTTGAAGTCGTGCTCGGCCGTAATATTCAGGTACGGGCTAACGACGGTTGAGCCGACATCAAGCGGAACGCGGAACTGCACGCCGGCACTTGCAGCGAGCGATTCCAGGTTTGGTTGAGAAACCGAGAAAGTCAGCAAAGGATCGCCGGTTTCTGTGTAGGGGTGAATGCTCGATCTGGCATAGTTTATGCCGACGACCGGTCCCATCCTCACCGACGCAACGTCGAATAGATAGCCGCTCTTGAAGCCGGCAGTGAAGCTATTCCCGTCGGTTCTTCCATTGATTTTGTCGATGATGCCCACGCGATCGGTTTGGTAGTCGTTACGGCCATATGTAACTACGAAGTCGGAGAACCATGCAGGGAAATCCAGCGAAGCATACGCTCCGAATTGAAAGGCATTCAAGTTGATATGACCCGCTGCGTGATTCAAGTCCGCCGTCGGGTTGGCGTAGTTGAATGCGCCGCCAACGCGCAGGGTTCGATCGATCTTGTACTCGGCGCCGACGGTGCCGCCGACCATCTCGTAGCTATATCCTGTGGCGCCGAAGCGGTCGTCGCGCTTGCCGGCTGCGTAATCACCGGACACGTAGACCGAAAAAGGCTGCTCCTGGTAAGACATGGGCAAACGGCCCGTCGCGGCAGCCTTTTGATTTGCTCCCGGATCGGCAGTGCCCATTGTTGCGAAAGCAGACCGGCTGCTGCTTTGCCCAAACCCGCGATAGCTATCGAGTCTCTGGAAGATTGAGCCGGAAAAATTGTTGATGGCGATTTGGCTGAGATCGGCCTGCGCGGCAATTGTATCCGGTGCATTGACGAGGTTCGCCATGTACTGCGCTAGAATCTCATAGCCTCTGGCCGTTGGGTGAACTCCCCCGGGATCGAACAGGCTCGGTGTCTGCGCGTTGACGTATTCGTAGGAACGAAGGCCATACGCTGCGAGATTGTTCTTCGCCTGCCGCATCACGCCGGTGATGTCGACCAGGAAAATACGGACACCTGATTGCGCCAGTGGTGCGAGTCCGCTTTGCAAGCCCTGATAGTAAAGTTGGCTGTAGAGCGCCGATGAGCTCGGAATAGGGGTCGCCGCTACCAGAGGCAACAAGCTGATGTCCGTAAAGCCCCCGATCATGAAGTTGCGCGCTCCGGCGGAAGCCATCTGCTGCACGGCCGAAACCGTCGTGGCTGTGGCTTGTGTCGCCAAGGCGCTGGCTTGGGCCGGCACGAAACCCGTTCCATCGGGGCCCAGCCCGATCGCCTTGAAGACCACTCCGCTGGGCAAGAGCGCATCATTTCCTCCGATATTGACTGCAACCAATTCGTTGGGTCCGAACGGCGCTCCATTCCAACGGGCCAACTCGTAGGGAAAGCTCAACGCTGGTCCCTGAACATTGAGTTGCTGTGTCGTGGCTCCCCCGATCGCGTAGTTGGACACTTGCGAATTCGAGATGCCAAGCAAGCTCTGCAAATAGTACGGAAACGTGATGTTGGTGGCCGAAGGCGCTGCTCCCTGCGAAGGATAGAGCGCCAGGTTCTGGACGTTCGCCAAGGAATTTGCACTGCTGGCGGCATAGCTGTCACCGAACACTGTCATCCGGTCATAGCGCTGTTGGGCTTGGGCTCCTGATACCAGTGTCATGAGGCCTGAAAGTGCCAGGCCCCAGATGACGCCTGCTTGGGTTTTCCTCCCCGAGCGTCCTTGTCGAGAACTTCCCGCGAATCGAATTCTCATTGCGTTTTCTCCCCCAACTCAGCCGCTTATGGGCTGCTTTGGGAGGGGTACTACGCAAGATCAGCCTGAGCGGCTTTCAAAACGGCCACTCGTGTTCAATCGGGACATGAACTTGTCGCTTCAGTCCGGTTTTTTCTGACCGTTGCGAAAATGCGACGGTGGGGCTCCGAGCACTTTGCGAAATGCGCTTGCCATGTGGTTGCGATCAGAGAATCCCGATGACCACGCTACGTGGTCGTACGAAAGCGAAGTTGTCGAGACAAGATGCTGGGCGTGCTCCACACGAGTTCGGACGATGTACTGGTGCGGGGACAATCCCATCGTTGAGCGGAATGATCTCGACAAATGGCGAATGCTGACATCAGCTAGCTTCGCCAGGCTCTCCAGATGCAGAGGTTCGGATAGTTGAGCCTGAATATAATCTTTGATCATCACCATCTTTCGCGACGATATGGTCGGCGTACGGCGGTCACGAATCTCCATTTTCCCAAGCTCGACCGGATGTGCGAGGGCAATCATAGCATTGATGATTGCTTCTCCGAGCGTGGGTCCGCTTGGACTGCTTGCCTTCACGTCCTCGAGGAGCGCTTGCAGCAAATGAGCGATCGGCAGAGACGAGCGAAC
Source organism: Bradyrhizobium mercantei (assembly GCF_001982635.1). Taxonomy (GTDB): domain Bacteria; phylum Pseudomonadota; class Alphaproteobacteria; order Rhizobiales; family Xanthobacteraceae; genus Bradyrhizobium; species Bradyrhizobium mercantei. The sequence goes on from NZ_MKFI01000002.1 coordinate 26,618, forward strand.
CCTGCGAAGATTGGTTGAGGCAACGCCTGGACTATATTTTACGTCCAGAACGCCTTCGATGAGCGATGGGACAATGAATACATTGGTGCTCCGAGTCGGCTTGCCACAAGCGCCGCGGTAGATTTCGTCTGGAATGTTCGCGAAAATGCCGTTGGCGAGATCAACTGCGCTCGGACGAAAGACATTCGCGAGATGTCTCGTCAGGCTCATAATACATAGAGAACCATGAGATACCTCGAACGAGAAATCGTCGTTCGTTTGTACGTGTGTGAGACCTGCACCTTGCCACGTGTGGATGCTTGTGTACTTGAACGAAATTGGGCGCGACGTTTCGAATTTGGTGTTGAGGAGTTTGGTCGCCATCTCGTTCATGCTGCGCTCCACGGAATGCGATACCTCTTTGATTGGCGACGTCCCAACAGCGATCTGGGGACGATACGCTCGTTTCGATTATTCTGACAGCCGTTTGAGGAGGCGACCGGGAAGCTCGGCGCAGTTGGTCATGTTCGGTTTGTCCGGTCGACCTTTTTCAAGGCGACAACGAGGGGCTTGCTGTCGCATGAAAACCACGAACCCCCGATCCTCCCAAAGACGGGGCGGTTATCCCTGCCGGTCGGCGTTGCGACAGCCGCTTCGCTGGAAAACGCTCCGGATCGCGGTTCGGCCGCAGCTAATCGTCCCGCTTGCCGCCGTCGATCACTCTGAACAGCGGCGCCGCCTCCCTGGGATTCTCAAGCAGTTCCTCGACCATCGCGATCGCGGCGGCGACGTATTTCCCGGTCGCGGCGTCCAGCGGACGCTCGGCTTCGTCCGATAGCGCGAGCTTGGCGCCTTCGAGCAATTGGCGGGTGCGCACGGCGGACTCGTCACCGGCGGTGAGGGCGGCACGCGCAATCGAGCGCAGCACGAACAACTCGCCTTCCAGCCGCAGCAGGCGGTCGTTCAGCTTGCTCAAGACAGTGTTCAGGTTCCGCATGACGTCCTCTCCGGGCATTGAACCCGTCTTCCATACACGGTCATTCCTGACGAAATTCTTGTGGCGGTCGCACACCATCTGGTTCGTTGCGTGGCGACCCGGGGCTCCCCATGTTCCCGGCGGCCATTGGTGGATCGCTGCGAACCGCCCGGTTAGAGTGATCCGCGGCGGGGGCGCGCGGGCCGACCTGCCTATCTCTGCAAGGACGAGGGAGTGCACATGAAGATTGCCGTCGAAACCACCATTGCTGCCCCGATCGCGGATGTCTGGCGTGCCTACACCACGCCTGACGACATCAAGCAGTGGAATGCGGCGTCTGACGATTGGCACACCACTGCTGCGACCGTCGACCTGCGCGCCGGCGGCGCCTTCTCGTCGCGGATGGAGGCCAAGGACGGCAGCATGGGGTTCGATTTCGCCGGCACCTACACCAAGGTCGAGGAACCCCGGCTGCTCGAATATTCGTTCGGCGATCGTACCGCGCAGGTCGCATTCACGCCGGAGGCCAGCGGCGTCAAGGTGCAGGTTTCCTTCGACAGCGAGGATACCCATTCGGTCGAGCAACAGCGCGGCGGCTGGCAGGCGATCCTGGATAATTTCAGGCGCTATGTCGAAGCGGAGCGGCGATCCTGATCAGGCGACCGGAGGACGGCGTGACGTTGAAGCGGTCCCGCGCGGCAATGCCGGCAAGGCTGCGTCGCGAACTCGATGCCCTAGGCCTGATGGAAGCGTTCAAGCAGCGCCCGCCGTATCAGCGCAACGACTATCTGCACTGGATCGACCGCAGCGTGCGAGCCGCAACGAAGCGCAAGCGGATCGACCAGATGCTCGCGGAATTGAAGGCAGGCGGGATTTACATGGGAATGGCGCATCGGCCGAGTAAGCGTGCACGGTGAGAATCCCGCGGCATGATCACCGAGCGCCGAGTCCGGCAGCCGGCCCCGCCAAAACTCAATCGCCGTCCTCTTCTTCAGACTGCCGCGCGTTCGATGCCGAGCGGCCGCCATACTGCCGCGAAACGCCTGCGGTCGTTCTCGGGCTGGCGCCCTCGCTCTCACGCAGCTCTTTCCGGGCGCGCCGCGCCGTTCGCATCGCGCGCTTGATGTTTGAATCGTGCGAATCCTCGTCGAAGAAAAGCACGATCTCGCAGCTTGGGCACTGGCGGGAATAGCCGTTCTGCAGCCGCTTGGCGCGATCGCGAAAGACGTTCTTGCAGCGTGTGCAACGGACTTGGACGGAGTCTTCCATATCGATCCCGGAATATCGACGAACAAATATCGACGAACGATGCAAGCACCCACAATCGCTTTGAGGAAGCAATTCCAGATTAAGAAATCACAAAGCATTGCGCCGAAGATCGCTGCGAGAATTGGAACCCGCACCGCGTCCGGAGCCTCAACCGCCATCGGAACTTTGTTCACGCACGGAGAACTACGGATCGTTTCGTGCGCTGAATGATAAAGAACGGGGCGCGATTTCGGAGCAGACCGCGAACTTCAAAAAGAGAGGCCTCAGCGCGTGGGCCACGCTGAGGCCAAGTTGACACTTTGGTCGTGAGGCACCGTCACCGGCGCCTCGGTGCTTAACCTACCCTCGTTTCTCTCCGGCTAAATGGCCCATTTGGGCCATGATCGCTGGCGGCGGACATGCGACTTGGACTCATCAGGATGTTGCACCACCTGGGGCCAGAGCCAACGCCGTCCGCATGTATTTCAGGCGGACGGCGTTGTGCATTCAGCGCACGGAATATCGTGCCGGCCTATCTGCAGCTCGACGCGCGCTGGGGCTGGATGGTCCGGCGGCGTGATAGCCAATTTGGGACATGCGCCGTTGGCACAAAGTGTGCAGACTTCGAGCTGTCAGGATTTTGCATCACCTTCCTGGGGCTAGAGCCAACGCCGTCCGCATGTATTTCAAGCGGGCGGCGTTGTGCTTTTCGGCGACCGCGCGGGAGTTCCCGCAGCCACCAGCAGGCGGCACTTTGGGATCAGTGATCCGCCGGCCGAAGCAGGAGGTTATCGATCTTCACGGGCGGAGTTGAGGACGCGTTCTGCTGATCCAACGGATGCAGCGTGATCGGCGCATTGGCGCCGCCGACCAGAACATTGGGGCCGGCGCCGCCGGCATGGCTATAGCCCCCGACGAGGTCGTCGCTTGCAAGCCACGGCACCGGCGCCATCACCTTCCAGGTCACGGCGACGTCTTGCTCGCCGATGAAGACGTCGAGGTTGCGAATGGCTGCGACGTAGCGGCTGTCCGGCGCGCTATCGGCATGCAGCACGCAATCCAGATTGGTCACCGGCCCCAGAATGAAGCCGGTGTCGGGCCCACCGTGACACTCGAGCGTTCCGGCCTGCACCTGCTGTGCATTGGCGTTCGCGACGGGTGTGAGGAGACCGGCCACGGCACACACGGCAGAGACGATCGAATGACCCAACGTACGCATGGTGCCGTACAACGCGCATGGGGACGCAATCGGCGCACCACCGCGCGCGCGGCCTGCGCTTGTGGTTAAGGGAGGCTTAGAATTTGGGTTTGGTTGCTGCCAAGAGAAACGCGGATCGTCCTGGGACTTCGCTCCGGGCCGTCCGGACAACGACGTTGCGCTTGTCCCGAAAAACTACGCCGCCGGGCTCGAAATGTATTGTCCCGGCGGCGCCCTGTTCCAATCTGGGCCCGCAATCCCAGTGATGTTTTGTCTGCAAGACCGGCGCCAAGGTTCGAAGGCACCGGAATCATACGGGCGCTAGCGTCTGGCGATGGATTGGTGTTGGTCGCCAACCGTCTTGTGCCCCGGCGGAGGCCCAATCGTCGCCCAGACCACCGCCGCGATCACGATGGCGGTCAGGATTGCCCCGGCCAGGGGCTGATCATTGTCCACGCTCCCGCCCGATCAGCTATGGTGCTCCAGCTTCCGCATCTCCTGCAGGCGAGCCAGGCAAAAATCCCGATACAATTCGTTGATGAAATCCCACATGACCGAATCCCCTTTGGTCCAATGTTGGGACGCTATGCCGCCTTTGTTTCCGGCCGGCTTCGCGGCTTCCGGAAAATGGTTTCGTTCGGGGGAGCGCGCCGAACCGGATCGTCCGGGTTCGAGAGCTGCGCGATCAAGTCGCGGACAGACGGCAGCAGGAACATCGATATTGTCGCCGGTTGCGCGTCTGGTATCGTGGCGTCGACCGCGCAGTCTTTCCTCTAGCCGGTCGACGACGACACTATCGCGCGCCAATTCCCGGGGCATCGAGGGGATGGAGGTCAGCCATTATCGTCGCGAAATCCAGATACGCCCGGCCAGCGCGCCGGCCGAGCGCGACCAGAGCCTTGTTGGCCGGCGGCGAGCCGGTCGAGTAACGCGCCGTGGATCCGGGCAGGCTGCCGAGGTCATTTCGCATCGCCCTGGTGGCCGGCCTTGTCCTGTTGGCAGGGGGCGCCGGCTTGCTGGCCTATCGCTGGTACACGCGGCCAACGACCCTGACGATTGCCGTGGGTTCGCTGGATGGCGAGGCGGGCAGGCTGGTCTCGGCGATCGCCGCAAAGCTCGCGCAGTCGAATGCCCCGGTCCGGCTCAGCCTGACCCAGACCCCGGGACCGCTTGAGTCCGCCAATGCATTCGCTTCCGGAAAGGTCGACCTTGCCGTCGTGCGCGGCGATGTCGGCGATCTTTCTCAGGCTCAGGCCGTCATCATACTGGCCCACGCCACCGTATTGCTGATCGCGCCGCCCGGCGCCGCGATATCCGACGTGGCGGAGCTGAAGCGCGCCACGATCGGCGTGATCGGCGCCGAGGCCGATCAGAAGCTGATCAAGGTGCTGACCGACGAATACGACCTGACGCGGGCAGGCGTGACGTTCAAGCCGCTTGCGCCGGCGGACGCGCGCCGGGCGCTCGACAGCAAGGATGTACGGGCGATCCTGGTCGTTATGCCCCTGACCGAAAAGTATCTGGCGCTGCTGCGCAACGTGTTTCCGCACAGCGGACGAGCCGGTCCGGTGTTGATCGCGATCGAGTCCGCCGGGGCGATCGCCGAACGGGAGCGTGCCTATGAGAGCTTCGACGTGCCGAAGGGCACCTTGCGCGGCTCGCCGCCAATTCCTGCCGACGACGTGACGACGCTCCGGACGTCGTTCTACCTGGTGGCACAGAAGAAGCTTGGAAATGACGTGATCGGTGATCTGACGCAGTCGATCATGAGCGCGCGCCGGGGCCTGCTGGCCGAATTGCCCGCGCTCTCCCAGATCGCGACGCCCGATACCGATGCGGGCGCCTACATCCCCGTGCACCCCGGGGCGGCCGCCGTCTATGACGGGACTCGCGAGAGTTTTCTCGACCAGTGGGGCAACGCGATCTTCCTGGCGCCGATGATCGCGGGCGGGCTCGCGTCCTTGCTTGCGGCCGCGTGGAAGTTCCTCCGCCCGCTCGAGACGCAGTCCCGCCAGGAGGCGCTCGACGCGCTCTATGCGCTGGGACCCCGGATCAGGCAAGCGGAACGCGCGGCTGACCTCGACGAGATCGAGCGCGAGATCGATCAGGTGCTTCGCACGCAGCGCAGCCAGCCGGTTGCAGATGAAGGGGCGGAGCGCGCGGTCACGGCGGCGAACGTTGCCGCCCACCGGCTCGAAAACCTGATCCACGACCGCCGCGTCCACCTCGCTTCGCAGCAGGTGAGGCATCCCGCAAGCTGAGCCCGCGAATGAACTGGCGATCCCGGCAGGAGCGCCACAAGCAAATCAATTCAAGAACTTAGACTGGATAACAGCGTTAAGCGCGCTTGCCGCCGTTAAAGGGCTTTCGCGATGGGTGGCTAACGGAGGCGGGCTCAATGCAGGCGCCTCCTGAGCCAGAAACGCGAAGGGCCGCCTCGGCAAAGGCAGCCCCAAATCGCAACTCGAAGTCTCGCACTTCTAGTGCTACCACCTTCGACCCTTCTCTGCAATCCGAGCCCGGGATAGCGGTCGCACAGGCCCGGCACCTTCGGCGCCGATTTGCCTTGGAAGGGCCAATCGCGGGCGTGATCGCCGAGCTTGCGTTCCACGTAGGAGCGCCGCGGTGAGGGCGCATTTCCGAACAGGACGACGAGGGCCGGGCAGGGCGCGAGCCGAGACGAAGTCTCGCGCTTCGTCACGGACCGTTGTCGCGGGCTGCTGTCAGGAGTTCTCGCGCGATCACGTTTCCGTGCTCCACGGACAAACCCCCGGAAATCCGTAAACGAAGCCCCAAGCAGCTGCCGGCAAGGCTCGGCTCTCCCGAGCAACTTACAAACGGAGGTCGACAATGGATGATCGCAAACTTCTCAGACGACGCGATGCCTCTGCGTATCTGCTGGCAAACTTTGGCATTGCCCGCTCAGTGCAAACGCTCGCGCATTATGCGTCTTACGGAGTCGGTCCGGAATTCCAGTACCTGCATCGAATTCCTGTTTACACGGCTGCGTCGCTCGACAAGTGGGTCGCATCAACGCTCTCAAAGCCCACCAGATCTACCTCTGAAGCACCTTCGCCTGCACACCACAGTGCACCAGCACTTCCGAGTTGAGCGACAAACGAAAACGCCCCCGGGTGACGAGTCCGGAGGCGCTCTGGAATTTTTACGACTCTCTCCTGGCCTCTACACCTTGAGAGAGCATCACATTCACAATTCGACAGGGATCGAAGTATGAACGGCTTATCTTTGACAGAAGCGGCTTCCGAGCGCAAGGAAAATCTAACCTCCCATAAAGCTACCAGGACGGAAGCGCGAAGTGCCGACGACTTCGATTGGGACGACACTGTCGTCACGGTGATCCCGGAACAGCCGCAGACCGCGGTCTATACGAATGCCGACGGCCAGGTCGTTGTGCGCCAGCATTGCTGGCCCGACGGCGATGATTTGGTGCTCATTAGCCCGTCCTACGCGATCATGGTTGCTCTCGCGATCCTGCGTGCCGCGGGGCACAACGATGTCGAATTCGTCCGCGCCTGCGGTGGTGGCGGATACGAAGATGTCGAGGTACCGGAACTACCGCAACGGCGGTCTGTCGAAAAACTGACGGCAGCCCGTCCGGACATCGATTGGGGGAAGGTCAACGCAGACTTCAACAAGTTTGAGTCCGGTCCGAAGGATCCGAAGGCGGCTGAACGGCAACGGCGTAGGCGAGAAAAGCTCCGTGACAGTCACGGCAAGAGCGTGACAGCCGAGCGCGACACCGTGACATCAGCCGTGACACCGTGCGCTCTGCCGATCGCACCCAGGGTCCTCAAGGAGGAAGTCAAGAATTTGGCGCTCGCGCGCTGATCGAACAACACGCGTTCGGTCGGTCGCGCACTGATTGTGGTGCTCGGTGGTCCCGCCACAAACGGCAACGTAGATCAACCGTCCGCTAGTGACGGGTTTTGATTCTGGCTTTCCCCGTCGCCGGCCAAATGCCGCCGATAAACGACAGCACGGTGCCGGCGCCTTCCCACCGGCAGGTTGTCGATCACTTGGATCGACTAGTTCGGGCCTCGAGGCGAGCATATCGAGGCGAAGTTACCCGGCGGGAACTTTATCGGACGACCAGGCAGAAAGCGCCTGGAGGTGGCACCTCAAGTTCGAATTTCCGACCGCGCTTAGGACGCCATGCCGAAGCGATAACTGCGCCCGCGCTTCAATGCGCGTAACCCCCCGCACCTCGGGACATCCGGGGAGGGAGACCGTCTGGCCCACATCACGGGCAGCGCAGCTAAACCGGGTGAGGAAGCTGGTGCTCTCAAGCTCAGACCCCGCAGTCTGGGCGTTTCTCCTGAGGGAGGGAGGGTAGCGGAAAGGAAACCCGTGTCCGGACCCGAGAGAGGCCAACTGGGGCGACCAAACGACCAGACTGCCAGACCAAACTGCCCAGTGAGTGGGGGCTCAGGCCCCAGGATTGTTAGCCCTGATCGACAATCCGAACGTAGCCCCGAATCTGTTCGCGATAACCACGCCCGTTGAGGGCCCGCAAGCGTACCGGTGACCACCCCAACTCGGCCATCAGGCTCGCTAGGTGCCGGTATGTCTCGGTAGTGCGTTTGCGCTGTGGGACCTCGAGTAGGTCGAGCAGGGTTTGCGTGGAAACACGCTCCAGACCATCGAAGCCGGTCTTCCCTTGCACGCGCTCCAGGCGCGGCAGCCAAGGATCTTGGTGCAACACCGCTGCGGCGCTTCGGTCGGCGGCGCTCCTCATTCGACTAGCGAAAGACATGTGGATCTTTTCGATTCAGTTTCAGCCTGATTTTTGATGAACATCTGTCTCACGCTGCATTGCTGCGATACCCTTAATGGGTCGCGGCAATTCTCGGGCACATCGTGACGACCCAGGGCGCTTGAGGCGTGCATGATGCGCTCGAATGGGACAGGATGGGCCAGGGCCAAGGCACGTTTGCGGCCTACAGGCATCCGCGCGGCGGCGGCGGGCGGTCCTCGGATTCCCGGGCGCGGGGACACCTTGTCTGTCCAGGCAGCCTTATCCGGGCACGATTATGCCGCCGCCGTCGAAAGGGCGCTCACCCCACGCGCGCGAGTTATCGCCAGCATCATCGCGCGTTCGTGCAGTCCTCCTTTGCCGGCGCATTGTCACGTCCGAGGGGGTAATACCAATCCCCTGAGGTGGTGATCCCCTTCGGGTATTCCCAAATCCGATGGTCGATGATTCAACATGGTAACTGGAGGGAGTTGCCATGGGCCTGCCGGTGCGCAATCGAATGAAACGGCGCACCTTCATCGCAGGCTCGTTCGCACTGCTTGCCGCGCCGGGCATCGTGCGGGCGCAAGCCTATCCGGCGCGACCAGTGCGTATGATCGTTCCGTTCGGGCCAGGAGGGAACGCCGACGTTTTCGGCCGGATCATCGCTCAGAAATTATCCGAGGAGTTTGGAGAGCCGTTCTACGTCGAGAACGTCAGTGGCGCAGGCGGCAACATCGGGGTTGGCCGAGCGGCGCAGGCGGCGCCCGACGGATATACTACTCTAGTTTCTCCACCCAGCTTCGTGATCAATCCCGCGCTGTACGATAAGGTCCCCTACAATGCCCGCACCTCCTTTGACGCGGTAACTCTCGCGGTCAGCACGACCGTTGTGCTCGCGGTCCATCCCTCTGTGCCGGCGCAGACGCTCGGGGAGCTGATTGCTCTCATCAGAAGCGATGCCAGCAAATACAACTATGCGACAGCAGGGGTGGGATCGCCCGGACATATCGTAGGCGAAATGCTGCGCCAGTCGCTGAGCCTCGACCTTGTGCATATTCCCTACAACAGCGCGGGTCTGGCGATCGGCTCGACCGTTGCGGGCCACACGACGATTTGCCTTGCCGCACCAGCGCCAATTGTGCCGCAGGTCAAGGACGGCAACCTGCGCGCGCTGGCGGTGGCATACAAGAGACGGTTGCGGGCGCTCGCCGACGTGCCGACAACGGCAGAGGCCGGTTATCCGGACATCGAGTTTGATAACTGGTTCGGCGTGTTTGTCCCGGCCGGCACCCGTGAGGATATCATTGCGGCCCTCAACCGCGATATCGTCAAAAGCATGACGCTTCCGGACGTAGAGGCACGCTTGCTGATGCTTGGTTTCGAACCGGTTGGGAGCACGCCGACGGCGTTCAGCAAACAGGTGGAAATCGAACTCGAAAAATGGGCCAAGATCATTCGGGCAGCGAACATCAAGTCCGAGTGAGGGGGTCTTCGTCCCTGCGTCGTCCTGGGCCTAACTCGGACAGGTAGCGCTTACCTTACGACGCCCACTGGCGGTGCCCGTGGCGGGGCGGGCGGTCCTCAAATCTCAGGCGCGGGACACTGCTCCCCGTGCGACTACGGTATGCCTTAAGCAACCGAGTAATAGGCCCAACCTGGGAGAAACAGTCCGCGGGCACAGGATTGTCAGATGAGCGAACGCGAACTCGAGATTGCTTGTGCAATGTTCGACGCCATAGTCGTGACATCCTTTGGCTTGCTCGCCTTCGGCGCATCTTTTCTTATGTCAATGTGACGCGCGTCCGCCCCTGTTGGTCCTGGCAGGAGGGACGGATCTTGATCCAATCCGCGATCTGCTCATCGCGCGCAGGCGGATGCGCTGGAGCTTGAGGCGGGAGCGAAGCGCCGCCTCGCTGATGAGTACGACGCGGCTCAGGAGCGAGGAGAGGTCGCCCGTCATAGCGGCGGCCGCAATTTCAAGGTTTCAGATCGGAACGTTGAATCTATTGCCGCCGAGATCGGCTTGACGCGCAAGGAAATCCACGAAGCTCGCAAGATCAGAGATGCTGAGTCACACCCCCCTCGGGCATGTGGTAGGCTTTAATCGTTGACAGAGGGCCGCGCGGGAAGAGGACCCTCATTGCGAATGCAGGCTCGACGTCTGTCGATATTGGAGTCTGACATGAACGATTTCGTTATGCCGCAGACGCAATACGCGCGCAGCGGTGACATAAATATTGCTTACCAAGTGGTTGGTGACGGGCCGATTGACCTGACAATAGTGCCCGGTTCAATCTCTCACCTTGAGCTCGTTCATGAGCTGCCATTTGTGAGCGGCAATGTGCAACGATTGGGCCGCTTCGCCCGCATCATAGGATTTGATAAGCGGGGTCATGGCCTCTCCGATCGCGTGTCGGGCGTCCCCTCCTTGGAGGAGCGGATGGACGATGTGCGTGCAGTCATGGATGCGGTAGGGATCCGCAAAACGGTACTGTTGGGCTTTTCGGAAGGTTGCCCCATGAGCCTGCTATTTTCTGCAACGCACCCAGATCGCGTATCGCACCTGGTGCTCCTCGGTGGCTACATGCGAGCGGGCCACTCGATCCCCGAGAGTCAGTTCAAATCGCATGCCGACGCGGTAGTTGCGAGCTGGGGCTCGGGACAAACGATGAAGCGCGTAACGGGAATGGCGGACGCGACCAAAGATCAGCTCGCGGTGCTCGGCAAGTTCGAGCGCATGTCCTGCAGTCCCGGCGCATTCAAAGCGATCATGATGATGGACCGGCGAATCGACGTCGGATCGATTTTGCAGAACGTTAGGGTCCCAACCCTGGTGCTGCATAGCAAGGCGGACGCAGTGGTACCCGTATCAGAGGGACGGAAGCTCGGGGCCGCAATCCCCGGCGCGAGGTACATCGAATATGAGGACCTACCGCACAGCTTCATTACTGCCGATTGCGAACGAGTGCTGGACGACATCGAAGAATTCATCACCGGCCACCGGTCCGAGGCAGCGGAAGAGGTCGATCGTGTGCTGGCGACCGTCTTGTTCACCGACATCGTGAACTCCACGGGGAGAGCCAGCGAAATGGGAGATCGTCGCTGGCGCGGGTTGCTGGACTCTCACGACCGTCTGGTAGCGAATGTTGTCGAGAGGTACCGCGGAAAACTGGTGAGAAGCACCGGAGATGGAATCTTGGCCACGTTTGACGGCCCCGGCCGTGGGGTCCGCTGCGCACTTGCGCTTGGCGAAGGGGCCCGGCAACTCGGCTTGCCTCTACGCGCCGGATTGCACACGGGGGAGATCGAGGTGCGCGGCAATGATATCGGAGGAATAGCCGTACACGTCGCCGCTCGTGTAATGGCACAGTCGGGCGCCAACGAGGTGTTCGTGTCCCGCGTTGTTACCGACTTGGTTGCTGGTGCCGGACTGAGGTTTTCGGAACGCGGGTCGTTCGAACTCAAAGGCATCCCAGGCTCCTGGGATTTGTTTGCGGCGGCCCAATAGCCTTCCCAGTCGCGATCCCTGATGCACACGGCCACCGAAAGCTCGCAGGGCTGCGCTGGTCAATGGCTCCTCCCAAAGTCGCTCAGGCCATTCTGGGGCCTCTCCCGCGCCCGCTCCTGTGGCTGCTGCATCAGGTCGCTTCCGTGGCGTGCGCCTAGATCGGCGAAAACTGGTTCATTTAGGGTCTGCCTAATTCAAACCAGACTCTCGATTGGTTCAATAATATGGTTTGACAATCCAAAACAGACTTATATCATGTAGACCATCCAAAACAGACTCTGGAGGTTCGCATGTTTGTCCGGGCGTACTTGAGAGCATCGACCCAGGATCAGGACGCAAACCGCGCCCGGGATCAGTTGACGGCCTTCGCAGCTGAACGTGGCCTACACGTCGCGGCTTGGTACGTTGAAAATGAGAGCGGTACGAAACTGGCGCGGCCTGAGTTGTTTCGTCTGCTTGCCGATGCGCAGCCTGGCGACGTGCTCCTTGTCGAGCAGGTCGACCGACTGTCACGGTTGACCACTGCTGACTGGGACAAGCTTAGGGGTGAATTGAAGACACGTCAGGTGCGCGTCGTCGCGCTGGATTTGCCGACATCGTGGATGATGGCGGCCGGCAACGGTGATGAGTTCACTGCGCGCATGTTCGACGCAATTAACGGCATGCTGCTTGATATGCTCGCTGCAGTGGCCCGCAAGGATTACGACGACCGGCGCCGCCGTCAGTCGCAGGGACAAGCTAAGGCCAAGGCTGAAGGCAAGTACAAGGGGCGCCCAGAGGATGCGCAGCGCAACGCCGGCATCGCCAGTCTACTCGCGGAAGGTCGCTCCTGGAGCTTTATTCAGGACATGACGGGCTGCAGCCGCGCCACCGTTGCGAAGGTGGCCAAGCGAGCCGCGACACAGCGCCTGTAATCACAGCGCGTTCTCAGCGCGATGGGCCGCCCGTAGTGTCCCGCTCGGACGGCTTCGCGTTCAGTAGGCTCGGCCGCTTCAGAGCGGCGGCATGGCTACTGGCCCTTTGGCGAACGCGATGGCCGCGCCATCCAAATTCTAAAATTCTTCCGCGGCCTTTCGAGATTCAAACGATAGCCCGCCGGCCGCGCTGAGCTTCACGCGTTGGCGCTTGATGGCCGACCCGGGGAGGGGCCTTGGCCAGGCCGGGTGCCTCGCGCGCTCTTTACGTGCCCCAAAAATATCTAGGACCCCGAAACCGAATTTGTAAACGAAGCCGCAAGGAAGCTGCCACACGGATTGATCTCGCGAGGTGTCGCGTCGTAACGCCGCAGATCGCCGCGCCCTATCTTTTTGCGACGAAGGAAGAAGACACGTCGCGAACAAGCCGGACAGCGCATCAACGGTTACGCGCGTGACTCTCTCGATGCCGTACACAAGGCCCTGAAGATGACGCTGCAGGCGATCCCCGGTTTGTCGTACTTCGGTCCTGACCCCTGGAAGGGGTTCGGTGCAGGTGCCATGCAGGCTATGGGCGGCGCGGGCTTTGCGAACCATTTCATTGGGCGGCTGATCACATCTGACGGCGGATCACACACAATCGATACGACTGGACAATCGGCACTGGGGTTCTTCACGTTTTCGACAACGCTCGCCAATGCAGCGTCCTCGTTCTCGTTCGGTATCGCGGCAGTGGACACGACCACAGGAAGACCCGGTCGCGGTGTCAGCTCGTCCGGCACCGTCACGTTTGACGTCAAGACCGTGGTTACGGGTGGAAGTGGTATTCTGGCTACCAATGGCTTCAACAACATCACTCCGACGTCAGGCTCCAAAACGATAGCGAACGGTGATCTTGTCGCCGTATGCGCGCAACTAACGGCCAAGGGCGGTAGTGACACGGTGGTGCTCAGCGTAGGAACATCGACTGTTCAATTTCAGCGCCCCATCAACACGTATTACAACGGCACCAACTTCTTTGCCGGGTCCGCCAACATCATTCCCGGTTTCTTCTTCACTTTCAGCGACGGTGCGTTCGGCTGGCTGGAAATGTCTGACGTGGTTTCGAGCTACGCCACCCGGGCGTTCAACAGTGGCTCATCTCCGGCAAAGGAGTACGGCCAACTCTATGTTCCTCCGTTCGCCGGCAAGGTGATGGGCATCTACGCCTATGCAGCTTGGGGTAACGACTGCACGCTCAGCCTCTACAGCGATCCGCTGGGGACGCCGGTGCAGCAGAAGTCATCGCTGATCGGCGCCAATGCCGTGACCAGTACGGCGCAGGGATGGGTCATGGACATGTTCGCTTCGCCATACTCCTTCACGGCGGGTCAGCCACTCGGTGCGGTGTTTACACCCGGCGCGGTATCCATCTCTGCCGGATACAAGACGCTCGCCGACGCCAAGCACCGGATCGTGGATAATGCTGGCACGTCGGGGTACGGGATCAGCCGTGCATCGGGCGCGTTCGCTAACGCGAACTCCAGTTTAGACCACTATCTGATCGGACTGATCATCAGCGCGTATGACGACGGTGTCGGCGGTGGCACTCGGTTCTCCGCTGCGTTTGTGGGGTAGGCGATGCTGTCGAAAAAGTCTAGCGAACTGGACGCTCAACTATAGTCCCCGGCTCTTGCCAGCGTCAGCGACATTGCCGAGGTAACAACGCAGATGGTCAACGCTTGCATGCTGCGGGAGCACCCTAATCAGGCGATTCTTTCGAGTAGATCTCCTCCGTTGCCCCGCAAGCGGCACGTCTTCAGCAATAGGAATCGACTAGGGCGCGTACTCATAAATCCGGAATTGTCCGCTTCCCGGGCTAGGGCAGACATTGGTCCTCACCGGCCGGGAGCGTCTGCAAATGACCCTCAGCGGACCCTTAAGCCGGCTTCTTCCGCTGGAGCCGGCAGGACGAACTGTCACAACCCACCGGGCGCGCGAAATCTCTATCATCGGCTGTGATCGTAACGGGCTTACCGTTTTGTTAGATGAAAATTTCGAGACGTGTGACACTATCGCTTACCCGCTCTCTTGTGAGAAGGTCGCCATGTCCATTACACGCAGAAAGATACTCCAGAGTTCGTTACTTTGCGCCGCGGGAATGGTCTACGGATCAGCCCCGGCTCTTGCTCAAGAACCCGCCTTGTCGCCGACGCCGGATGAGCGCAAGAGATTGGCTCGGTTGGCCGCTGCTTTCATGGAAACCTATGAGGTTCCGGGTCTCTCGGTTGCGATCGCAATTAAGGGAAAGCCTGCCTATGTTGAGGCGTTCGGCGTCGCAGACCGAGAGGCCGGGGAAGCGTTAATGCCGCAACATCGATTTCGAATGGCGAGCATTTCGAAGCCGATCACGTCGACCGGGATTTTCACACTCATCGAAGCGGGCAAACTACAGCTCGATAGCCATGTTTTTGGACCAAATTCTATTCTGGGACATGACTATCCGACGCCGCCCGATCGCTCTGTTATCGAACAGATTACAATTGAGCATCTGCTTACTCACACCACCGGCGGTTGGGGAAACGATAGCAACGATCCGATGTTCTTGAATCAGGAAATGCACCATCGAGAACTCATTGCTTGGACGTTGAATCACATGCCTCTCACTGATCCGGTAGGGAAGTCCTTTGCGTACTCCAATTTCGGCTATTGCCTACTTGGGCGCGTCATAGAAAAGCTCACTAATCAGACGTATGAGCAGTACATCAAAGACAATATCTTAAAGCGCTGCGGCATAACCGACATGGAGATCGCCGGAAATACGCTAGAGGATCGAGCGACCAATGAGGTCAAATACTATGATCAGAATCCAGGCGATCCGTATGGAATGAACGTCGCCCGGATGGATTCTCATGGCGGTTGGATTGCGACGCCAAGCGATCTAACAATGTTCTTCAATCATATCGACGGATTCAAAGATACGGATCAGCTGCTCAAGGATGACACCCTCCGCACGATGACGACCCCTTCAGCCGCAAACCCTCGCTATGCCAAAGGCCTCTTTGTTAATCCGCAAAATAATTGGTGGCACGACGGCTCGTTGCCCGGAACGGCAACCATTTCCGTTCGAACGCATAGCGATTTCTGCTGGTCAGCATTTACCAATACTCGATCGAAATTCGGCGACATGGGCTCCGCTCTTGACCGACTTCCGTGGCATATGGTGGCTTCCGTGGCTGATTGGGCATCCATGGCGAAGTAATGCGCCACCTTCCCTGGTGAGACGCTATCTTCATTTCGGGCTGCGGATGTCTCTTGTTGGCCCTTTGCGACAAATTCCGCCTGTCGCCTCCATGTCGACTCTGAGGGGTAGACCGGACCCAACCGAGATCGGGCAAAACCGCCGCGATTGACCCATTCCAGACCTTCACGGAATGCCGGCCTCGACCAAGGCATCGCCGCTTCGCGATCCTATTGAGCAACCGAAGGGTAGCTTTGTGGAGCCCAGCGATCGGTCCAAGGGCGGGCGGCTTCGAGCTGATAGGCCAAGCCGAACAAGGTCGCCTCGGCACCGACGCGAGCGACAAAGTGCGAGCCAACAGGCAGGCCGTTGGCGCTCCAGTTCAGGGGAACGCTCATTGCTGGTGTTCCCGCCGCGTTGATCACCGGCGTAAAGTCCGAGTTGTCGACGGCTCGCTCGAACAGAATATCGAACGGCAGGTCTGTGGCGTGTTCGCCGAGACGCTTCGGCGGATGGCGCGCCACGGGCGACAGCAGCACATCGTAGGTTTCAAAAAACGCGTCCAAGGCCCAACTGGCCTGCGCCAGTTGAGCGACCGCGCCCGCGACCCGATCGGGTGAAAGCGCTGCCCCTCGCTGCGCGAGCCCCAGCGTCCACGGCTCGAAGCTCTCCGTATCGGGCTGGCATCCGATCCAAGCGCACGTCGCTTGTACCGCGCCAGCGGCCACCACCGCCCATTCATCAAGGAAGGCCTCGATCGCTCTCGGGCCGGGAAACGGCCACGTCGTCGGCTCCACATTGTGGCCTAAGCTTTCGCAAAGCCGGGCTGTAGAAAGCAGTGCATCGTCCACCTCGGTAGCGGCGATGTTTCCGCTCAGGCCCTCCCGCACAAGGCCGATGCGAAGCCGCCTGCTGACCGGATCGCGCACGAAGCCCAACGGGCCAAGCCGCGTGTCAGGGTCCTCGGTGAGGCTGAGCATGAGCGCACTGTCGCGCACGGACCGGGTAAGGACATGGTTGACGGCGATGTCGGGCAGGCCGAACGGCATGGGTGGAGAGCCGTCGCTTCGATTGCGCCCGCGGCTGGGCTTGAGGCCGAAGACGCCATTGTGGCTTGCCGGATGACGGATTGATCCGCCTCCATCGCTGGCATGCGCCATCGGCGTCATCCCGGCGGCAACCGCCGCGCCAGCACCTCCCGAAGACCCGCCGGAGGACCGCGCAAGGTCCCACGGATTGTGGGTTGGACCGAACAGTCTGGGCTCGGTCGCGTCGATCAGAGCGAACTCCGGCGTGTTTGTCCGTCCCACCGTCACCAAGCCGCTTGCCTCAAGCGCCAGTGCGTACGGGGAGCTGTTCGGCGCGATGAAGTTGGCCAACGCGCGGCATCCGAACGTGTTCGGTGCACCCGCCACCGAAAGCAGATCTTTGATCAGAAACGGAACGCCTGCGAATGCCCCAGCCAAGGCCGGGTCCGTCGTTCGCTCCCGCGCCTTGGGATAGAGTTTGTGTGTGACGGCGTTGAGCGCCGGGTTGGTGGCCTCGATCCGCGCGATCGCGGACTCGACAAGTTCAGCTGCACTGGCTTGACCGGACCGGACAAGGTTGGCTTGGGCGGTGGCGTCCATCTTGGCGAACGCATCAACGGCGCCTGGTGGGTGCTGGGTTCGCGACATGTATGGCCTCTCGGATTTTTATGATCTCTCGCTGGTCTCATTCATGGCCGGTGGAGCAACGGTATCAATGCGGGAGAGACGAGAGCAAGTTCGTTGTGGGCTCAGAACGGGCAGCTGGGTCAATAAGACAGGCGCTCATATTCGTGACGACCTCCCATGAGGAAATCTATGCGTGGATAGGTTCACCGCTCTGCTATAATAGCCGCTTGTGGCCGGAGGCGTCTGTGAGGGCAGCGCAGAGCGCGTCTGCTCTGCCCCCGAAATCAGACGTCGACTTGTTCTGCTATTGCGAGGGCATCGTCGACCTCGATGCCGAGATATCGAACGGTGCTCTCGATTTTGGTATGCCCCAGAAGGAGCTGCACGGCTCGCACGTTGCCGGTTCGGCGATAGATCAAGGTCGCCTTTGTCCGGCGAAGGGAATGCGTTCCGAACAGATGCGGATCCAATCCGATGTCGGCGAGCCAGCGGGATAGCAGGCGGGCATACTGGCGGGTCGTCATATGTTCACTCAGCCGTCGGCCAGTGAACAGGTAATCTCCTGACTTCTTGCCCGTAATCCGCAGGTAATCGTCGATTGCCTGCCGGGTCGACTCCGTCAGTTCGAATTTGACTGGCCGGCCGGTCTTCTTCTGCCGGACCGTCGCGCGGTCGGCCGAATATCCACCCGGCGCAAGGTCCTCAACTTTCAAGGCTACGACGTCGCAGCCACGCAGCTTGCTATCGATAGCGACGTTGAACATTGCCAAATCGCGCATCCGGCCTTCGACCTGGAGTTTGGTTCGGATTGACCAGACGTGCTTCGGACGGAGCGGCGGCTTTGCGCCGACAATCTTCCCCTTGTTCCAAGGAGCGTGCTTCGAGACGGCGGGGATGGTGCTTGGCGTAAGGGTCATGTTGACCTCCTCAGCTAGTGAGGCTGGTCATGTTCAGCGCGGAGAACTTCCAATCCGGCGTCCGCTTCTAGACGATTGGAGACGTACTTGCGTCCAATTCGAGCGATGGCAGGACCGATTTTGACCCGTTGCAGACATGCCGATCTCACGGAGCGGCCCCAATAAACATGTAACTGCCTATCGCGAGGTTGTTCGGAAGGTACAACCTGTTTGTATCTGGATATAAGTCGACCCATGGAAGCTTTTGACGAATGTCGATCACAAGTGGATCGCTTGTCATTTCAACGGATGCTCCGGCAAACCGCGCGGACGGACCGAGCACGGACGCGATCTCGTCTACTAATATTGTCTTTGCCGTGTGTGGGTCTTGCGGATTTGAGAACCACAAAAGGCGTGGGAGGTTGTTGAGACCGAGTTTGCGTTTGCCACGCAGACGCGTGACCGCGGGCAATCCGTCAATCGTGTCCTCAACGCCAAATGCACGAGGAACAAGCCACAGTGCTCCCCATCCCGCATTGGTGTTATGCTCGCCCCAATCGTTCGCGACCAGCGTCGCGACCACAACGCCACGCGGTCCGAGATCAACCAGAGCAGCCTGACCGCGCAATTCGGACGAAAACGACACGAGCGCTGGCATAAGGTGCGCATACCAGATCACTTCAACGACGCTCGAACCTGAATGCAGTTTGCCATCTGTCTCGATATCGATTGTTAGACGATAGCGGTAACTGTACGTTGGATACGCCCATTGATAGACCGCGACGGCAGCGACGAAGACCATTAGCGTAATAAACAAGGATCGCTTCATGAAGCACAACTTAAGGGTTTATGACGCGCAATGCACCCGATCTTTGCCGTTGCGTTAACAGAGGCTTGCTTGTTCTGTTCCCAAAGGGTGACGTCCGGTTCTGGCCCTTAGTGGACATTGCGTTCGTCCGGGTCTTATGTCCGATTTCGGAGCCTAACCGGACTTCAACTATCCTGCCGCGAGGGCCGTTTTATGAGTACACGCCCTAGGTTTCAGCTACTGACTTCGTGGCGCGTTCCCATGAAGTGGATTTCGCAATTTGCATCCTTGGGATCGCCGTCGACTAAAACCTCATCGCAAAACGTTAGGAAATGGCTTTCGTTGAACACATCCTCGTAGTCGATGCGCCCCCAAACGTAGATACGTTTTATTTTCGATACCACATCGTCAAGATCGGATACGTCGAGAGTGACGGTCGGAGATTTATAGCTGCCGGTCGGAGTGATATATTCCAAAGGTTTGTCCGGCGATGAGGTCAGGCCGCAATCGAATGCCTTCGGCATGCCATCCTTACCGAAAATTTGGGTTGCAAAAGAGCTTTTGACGTTCATCGCTGGAGTCTGTCCCCGGTTTTTCCAGTCAACGTGGAGGTGCCATTTGAGAACGTGGAGTGGGTTTTCTGCATCGGGCATTGGCGGCACGCTGCGCGTCATCGTTGAAACCAATGGCGTCAAGCGCGATCGACTGCGCCTTATCGGTCGCCGTGGAGCCGCCGATCATGCCGAGCAGTCCGCCGATGATTGGTCCGGCCGGCGCAAGGGGGCCAAGGAATGGCGCTGCCGCCGTACCTAGTGCAACGCCGGCTCCGGCACCGCCAATGCCGCCGACCGCCGGTAGCACGCCATGTGCGGCCTCACGCCCGAACGTCTTCAGTTTGCTTTCGGCTTGGGGACGTTGTGGCGCGCTGTCCGGCATGTCGTCGAACGACGGCAAGTCATCGAACATGAGGGGACGTTCAGGCTGAGGAGCCTGCTGGCCGTCCGGAATGTCATCGAACGACGGCATTTCATCGAACGATGGAAGGGTATCTTTGTCGGCCATGGCAGCGCCTCGCTGACGGGATCATTCCCGTCCGAGCGTGCGCTGAACTGTGTTTATAGGAGCTTAGTGTATTTCGAGCCCGGCGGCGTACTTTTGTCGGCCGCGATGACTTATTCAGCCTCGCTGCGTTTCTCTGTGCGGTCAGTGGAAAGCAGACGTGGAAGGGGGGCCATCTGCGGTCGCGGCCGCGGCTCTTTGTCCGATTGCACCGGTTCAAATCGCTTCTGCCGCGATCTGGCAATCAGGCCAGTCAGGACCAAGATGAGGCCTATCGCAATCATCACGAGCGAAACCATTGGGCCATTCAGCCAGGCCGAAACTAACTCGTTCACTCAAAACTCCCGCGACATGGCGTGCTCGACCTTGATCCAGCCGCGGTGGGGATGCATGGCTGGAAAAGCCGGACAGGCACCTCAGCCCGCTTTGCGGCGCGGCTTCGCCGATGTCTTCTTTGCCTTTGCGGCCTTGGCCGCCGGCGCGGACTAGAACCGCAATTATTCGGGCTGAAGCCCTTCGGTAGCTCGAGCCACCTGTATGTTGCTTGATGCAAGGTTCACGGCTTGGCTGGTTCGCTTCTGCACGACTGCTGCGGCCAAACCGAGTGCGAGCAGCAACATGTTATCTCGGCTTGTCCTTCCATAGACAGCCGACATGAGGACTTCGAAAATCAGGAAGCAATAGACGAACCTGGCGATCGGGACTGATCGGGCCAATGCAAATGCCCGGGGGCGAAGGCCAAGGACAACCAGCGCGATCATCGCCAGGCATGCCGGCCACCCGAACTCAATGGCTCCCTGAAGAAAAGAGTTGTGCACTGGGTATCCGGGCAAGCAGCTTCTCTTGTCGAAGCCGTTAAAGCCTATACCCGTAAGGCCTGCGACGGGCAGCAGATTGGCAGCTTCGGCCAAAAGACGCCGTCGGATATCGATCGAATTGTTGGTGTCTACTGCTGGACAGTCTGTGCGGGGAATCGGCGGCGGGACCACTATTGCTGGCGGGGCCGCGGAAGCCAAGAGCTGGGCGTCTTGACCGAGATCCGGCGGCGGCTCGAACGCGGGGCCCAAGTTGACCCCAACCATCTTAGAAATCTGCCCTATGTACACGGATGTTGCCGAAGACCGCATTGCCGATCCGGCAATCATCGCGATTACAGCAGCTACGATAATGATCCCGGTTTGAACTCGTTGCGTGCGGGGGCCGATAAGGAAAACCGCGCCGAGGGCGATCAACATCGCCAACAATGCAAACCGGACCATACTTGCGGTGTACACCGCTATGGGCACAAAAGCGGCGACGGCGATCCATGCGGCCTGCCGTCGTGTTAGATTCTGGCTAGCTAGCAAGGTTAGGAGGACGCAAAGCGTGGTAGCAAATTGAGTGGCGGCTGAATCGAACAAGCCGAATACCAGCGGTTTGCCGTGAAGATTTGACCATTGCTCCGTCAGCGCGGGAATAGTGACTAGCGTGCCCAGAGCCACCACAGCGATCAGCACTCCTGCAAGGACGGTGCGGTCGACGCTGAGCATGAGTCGAGCGGCAGGGTAGGCCGATAACGTTAAGAGCAGCAGTGCAAGTTCTTTGCGATTGTCATCCCATCCGTTCACTATGAACGACAAGGCAACGAAACTGATGAGGGCGAAATACACGGCGTCGGCCGCGTCCGGCTGGCAGCCTCGCCAAGGAGCGCTCAAGATCAATACTGCCGTTGTTGTCGCGAGAAGGATGGCTGTCGTGATCGAGCCGGCCCCGAGGCCGTGGGCCAGCACAAAAATTGATCCCGACGATAGCAGAATGCCCAGCCAGAACGATCGGTCAAATACGATCAATGTCCACTTGCCGCCTCTTTATGAAGCAGCATCCCTCAACAATTGCTCAGTATTTCTGAGGGTTGCCACAACGTAAGCGAGCGGGCAAGAATTAATTCAGCTAGTCCGGCACATCGCGCTTTGCCAGGAAATCCCAAATGATCGTCAGCGTGCTCCACAGGGCCGAACGCTTGAAGCGCTTGATCAGGCGTCCTGAAAGCGTCCTGTCGCTGGCTTCACTGTGGTCGTTCATGGCAGGCCGCTTTGGTTGCCGGTCTGTCGCTAGGCGTCCGAACATTGTTTTGTATTGGCAGGCAATGCAATAGGAAAATTAAGAGGTTAGGCTAAGAATCGGCGTGTTAAGCGGGGTGGCGGGACAGCCCGCGAATGTTCATAATGCCATATTGTGAAACGATTTTGGGGGCGTCTTGAATTTTGGTGCTCGAGAGAATGCCCAGACGCTAGGCAGTCTAGCCGGGAACTGCCGCGCCATGATGGATTCAAAGGCTTGGCGCATATCCCTCGATGTCTACCCAATGCTGATTGCCGTAGCGATCCCGTGGTCGACGACGGCCGTTTTGGTCTTTTGGGTGCTATGGCTCGCCGCAATTCTGCCAAAACTCGACCAGTCGTTTACAGACATACTTTGGCACCCAGTTTCGGTTTCGGCGGTGACTCTGGTCGTAGTCGCCGCTGCGGGAGTGCTCTGGTCGGCTGGCCCTTGGGGGCAGCGAATCGTAGCAATTGGGCCCACCGTAAAACTACTGTTCCTGCCCCTTCTGTTATTCCATTTTCGTCGGTCTGAACGAGCGCACTGGGTTTTCATCGGCTTTGCGGCGTCGTGCACTGTGTTGCTTGCCTATTCCTATGTGATCTTTGCGCATCCGACATGGCGCGTCATCTCAGCCCACGGCTTCGATACAACTGGGGTTCCGGTAAGGAACGCGATCGATCAGAATCAAGAATTCGCTCTCTGCGCCTTTGGCATCGCCGCAGTAGCCATCGACAAGCTTCGCCGTCATCAATGGCTTACGGCGATTGCTCTCGGCGGCTTGGTGGCACTGTTCCTCGCGAATATCGTGTTCATCGCGCTAGCCCGAACGTCATTGGCTTATGGCCTCGTACTGGCGGTCATGTTCGTGGTGAAATTCTTCTCTCGCCGCACGGCGACCGCCGCACTTTCGGTTATGGCGATCTTGATCTGTGCGGTTTGGGCGACATCGGCAAACTTGAGGGATCGTGTCGAGCACGTCGCTCTTGAATATAAGGAGTATCGGGATACGAACCGTCCGACGTCAGCCGGCCAGCGATTGCAATATTGGTCGAGCTCGGTTGAGTGGATCCGCGAAGCTCCCTTGATTGGACACGGAACCGGATCAACAAAACGCCTCTTCAATGAAGCCGCGGCGGGAAAGGAGGGGGCGTGGGGCGAGGAGATCGGTAACCCGCATAACCAGGTGCTCTACATCGCGATTGAATGGGGAGCTCTCGGGATTGTTGTCGTGTTGTGGATGTGGTTTTGCCACTTTCGATTTTTCCGCGGCGAGGGGCTGGTGGCATGGATCGGTACGGTCGTCGTCGTGCAGAACGTACTGAGTTCAATGTTGAACTCCCACCTATTCGATTTCACAGAAGGTTGGATCTACGTGCTCGGCGTTGGCATTGCCGCCGGTTCGGTGCTCCAAATGGCATCCAAACCTGAGCAAACAGCCATCGAAAATTGCCATCGAGGCGCAGAGAGAATCAAAGCGAACTAATTGATGCGAAGTTGCGGAGCGATCTTCTGAACGACGAACTCAGATCCCGCTTTTGTAAGATGGATGATGTCCCTCGCGGTCAGAGAGCCGTCTACATGCGCCAAGCATTCGTTGCCGCGGCAAAGGGCACTTCTAATCGACACGTATTCGACGCCTAAGTCTCTCGCTATGTCGTTCATGAGTTTGTCTCCCGATTCTTGATCTACGAACTGAGAGGTTCGCTCGGGTATGACTTTTCCGGTTTGCCTAAAATAGGCCACAGCGGCGTTTGGGAGGCCGCCACGCCAGACGGGGACCGGTCCCAAAATGATGATCCGAGCAACGCCGGCGGCGCGGAGGGCGTCGATCGTCGGTCTAGTTGTTTCCAGGCGATCGTTGACGTCCCAAATGGCCTCAAGAACCACGATGTTCGGTTTGATTTCTGCGATGCGACGCACGATCTCGGCATTCTTTTCCAGGCAGTATTGGCTTAATGTGTGCGCGTGAACCAAGAGAGGAGGGCAAGAGCTCACAGTGAGCTGAGCAAGCCCAAACTCAAGCGTCTCTTGCAGCTTCTTAAAACCTGGAATGAGCGCTGACGCAGTAGAATCCCCCCAAACAGCGATCAGTGGTCGCTTGTTCTCCGAACAGTTTTGGAAGTCGCCCGCTTCTCCGTCGAGCAGCATGCAATCGTGCACTCGCCAGGCATCGACGCCATTTGGCGCGTTGAGCATGGCTTGGAGTTGGCTTGGCAGGTCCGGCACTTTGACGAAGGCAGCGAACAGCCCAAGCGCTCCTACAACCGACATCGCCGCCGCGAGTTGCCAAACCCGGGATCGGCGCCGCAAAGGTCGCTCGATCGCAAAATAGGTCAATACTGCCAGAACCAGCGCCAGTACGACGGCGACAAACCCAATCGTGTCGTTGAGGGGCCGGAAAAGGTAGACTTGGAGGAGAACCAGAACTGGCCAGTGCCATAGGTAAAGCGAATAGCTGATTAGCCCAATGCCGACACAAGGCTTAAGCGATAGAAGCCGATTTATTAGCGCTCCTTCAGACATGATGATCAGTGCCGCACCGCCGACTGGAAGCGCTGCGGCCCAGCCTGGGAACTGAGTTTTTGCGTTGAAGAGAAAGAACGACCCCTCTATGGCAACGATGCCAATGACGGCCGCGATTTCTCGTACAGCCCTCGACTGCGGCGGAGTAAAAACAAGACATGCGCCGGCCATGAGTTCCCATGCGCGAGTAAACGGCAAAAAGAACGTCGCGGTAGGGTGGCTCCCGACCATTGCAATGTTGAGAGCAAAGGATGCAACTAGCCCGATGATGACCGCTATCGGTCTTCGGCGCTGAGGGAGGGCCCATAGAATCAGGGGCCAAACCAAATAGAACTGTTCTTCAATCCCAAGAGACCACAGGTGCAGCAACGGTTTCAGATGCGCGTCAATGTCAAAGTAATTGACCTCAGACAGCAGCAGCAGATTCGCAGAGAATAGCACGCTGGCGACCGCATTCCTTCCGAGCGAATGAAGTTCGTCGGGAGGCAAGAGGTGCAGACTTGCAAACACCGTTGTGGCCAGAACGGCGATCAAAGCCGGAAAGATGCGTCTAATGCGCCTTTGGTAGAATGTGGTTAGACTGAACGTCTTTGCTTGGAGATCAGACGTTACTATGCCGGTAATGAGGTATCCGGAGATGACGAAGAAGATGTCGACGCCAACGAACCCGCCGGGCAAAAACTCGGGGAAGGCGTGAAATAATACAACGGAAGAAACGGCAACTGCGCGCAATCCGTCGATATCGGGTCTATAAGCTACGCTCATGCGGGCACGCTATATCACGATCATAGGATGATCGCGCAAGCCGCTTGAACCTTAGATTTTAGGCTGACGTCCTAGGTCTACACCGGCTTTTCCCCTCTTTGGCTTCCACGCCAGTCCCCCGCTAAAGAAAGCTGATGAGAACCGAAGATCTCAGCAACGCACCGAGACATGGCGGGCTATTCGCCTCGGGCTCCTTGTGTCTCGCGACGGCGTCATTGACCTTCTGACGGTCTAGCCGATCCTCGGGAGACATCCGGGAAATAGGACGCCAGATTGCGACGTCGATCGCCAGATGCGAATTCTCCGGCTTATTCGCCCATACCCACCATGTGCCGAACGCGTCTTTCATCGCATCAACTCGAACAGTTCGAGGACATCGGCCAGCCGCAGCTTCGCGCCTTTCGGCATATGTTGAAGGAGCAGGTGCCTAGTATCCGCGGCGATCTCGTCCCGCTTGAGAGGATCGTACTCCGCTTGGAACAGCCGCATGTTGGTGGCGAACTGCCGGGCGACCTCAGGCGGGATTTCCAGCGGCTTTCGGGTGATCGGCATACCCGGAAGATAGGTATCCGGGGCTGGTTTGGCGAGTTCCGTATAGACCATTGGCCCATTGCTCTGCGCAGGCCTATTTGGGGAAGCTCACGTCACGCAGCGGCGACGCTACAACGCTTGCGGAACTACAGCACCAGCGCGGCGTAGGGGCGCTGGTGTTTTTATGAGATGGGCTGCATGAAGAAGCTGCCCCAGTGGGGAGGCCTAGATGGGTCTGCCAATTAACAAAGGTCCCGACTGGAACTCCTCGCAATACACGGCGGCCGCCGTGGGATCTTTTGCGGGATGTGTCGCGACCCAAGTGCTCCTGTACTATCACCTTATCCCACGGAATTTAGCCGTGGTGTTGGTCGCCGCTGCGATGAGCGTACCTCCCGCCATTGTGAGATGGCGGCAAAAGCGCAAACACGGCCCGTTCTACAACGAGCCCAAATAGTTCGCCAAATAGTTCGTCAGCCTCGCGGTGACGCCAAGATATCTTCCTTCGCCTCACCCCGGGCGACGATCTTCAGCACATCATCGGCCAATGGGCGTTGTAGCGCCTTCGCCTCATCTCACGGCGCTCGCATCCAGACGTCGCGTTCTTCATCGGTCGTCAGGATGACCGGCATGGCTTTGGGGTGAATCGGCTCGACAACCGCATTCGGCGCCGTTGTCAGGAAGCCATAGACCAGATGGGGCCCAGGGATCGGCTTGGACTTCGTGCCGCGATCGCCTTTGAATTCAGTCCAGATGCCGGCGAAAGCTGTCAGCGGACGATCGTCATCGATCGCAAACCAGACGACGTCCTTTTTTTGGTCTCGGGGTTTGGCTCGGGTGCGTATTCGGCGAAGCTGTTGAATGGGACCAAGCACCGGTTTTCCGGCTTCAGCCAGCCGCGCCGGTGCGGCGAGGACGTATTGCGGACGTTGGTCACCGGCGGGCCGCCCGTCCGCGGTGGCGGCATGCCCCACCGCATTAGGGTCATCTCACGCTCGTCACCAGCACCACGGATGACTGGAGCAAGATAATCGGGAAAAACGCTCGGCAGTGGGGCGAGGTTTCCGACGTATCGATTCACGACCCGGAATAGATTCAGGATCGCAGCCTGGTTAGTCGTGATGCTGTATAGGTTGCACATCACCTAAACATGTGATGTTCGGCACCGGCCGTCGAGCGCTTACTCG
Organism: Bradyrhizobium mercantei; assembly: GCF_001982635.1. Taxonomy (GTDB): domain Bacteria; phylum Pseudomonadota; class Alphaproteobacteria; order Rhizobiales; family Xanthobacteraceae; genus Bradyrhizobium; species Bradyrhizobium mercantei. The sequence goes on from NZ_MKFI01000002.1 coordinate 53,923, forward strand.
GCTCCTGATCCTCGCTCATGATACTTTTGCTAACAATGGTGCCGGGCGGAACGATTACCTTGCTGCCGATCTGTACACCGCGGAGGATGATTGCTCCGGCTCCGATTTGAGCGCCATCGCCGATTATCACCGGCCTTTCGGCCAACTCAATTTGCTTGGGGTGCCCGACGGTGAAAATGCTTCTGATCTGGGCATGTCGTTCAGCTGCACGCAATGGGTGTGTGTGATTGTCGAAGACGCTTACGTCGGGCCCAATCACGACGTTGTCGCCGATCTTGATTGACCCGCCAGACCATATTCGAGCGCCGGCATCGATGAAGCAGTTGCTGCCGATTTCTATATCGCCGCCGTGGGCGAAAACGAACAGCTCGCCGGCCACAAAGGTGTCGGGGCCGATCCTGATGTGCTCGCTACTTTGGCGCGCGTTTAGTATCCGAGCTCTCCAGCCTAGCCTCGCGCCTTTCCCGAGCCTGCAGGTGGGCCGACCGAGCAGGGTTTTTGTCAGGAAACCTAGGTTCGCTTGAACCATCGTGCGATATCGGCCTTGAGGAATAGCCATGTAGATTTCAGGACGACCTTCCAATAGGGCAGAATACGCGGGTCTCGTGCATGTCGCGGCATTTCTTCAGTTTGCATGCCTCCGTGCTTATCATCACAACCCACAATAGACAATGTTTGGAAATTATACGGAGGCATTCCGCAACACTATACCCACAATGTCCGGCGAATGCGTCGCGCCGTGGCCCTTTCCGGCTAAAGGGGAACGCGCCAGCCATTGTGCAGGACGGCCGCGAAGGCGGCGGTCACTATCGCAGCCAAGGCATTCCAGAACGTCGTCCCGCCGCGGGCCGCGCTCAATGAGCGGAGAAACAGAAAAGCACCAATAGCTATTCCATAGTTCTTCCGAAAATCTCCGTTCCGCTTCACCACTTCGATCAGGCTCATATTCTTCTGTTCGTCCGACATGCGCGTAGCCTCGCTCGCTCGCCCGCGCGCGTGACGCCGGGCCGGTTCAGTTGGTTCGATTTTGGGATGATTGCATTGGACCACTGAGTTGCCCGACGGCGCAAGTGATTTCTTTAAGACCGAATTTTGCGAACTTTCCATGCCGCCAGGCCGAAAATCCTACCTTCAGGCCGTGGCTGTGTTGGAGTAGGTTGGTCCCATCGGGGTGCCTATGGCCAACGCGCTTACGATAAGGAAGGATCACCTTCCACAAGGTCAGCTGGAAAGGCGAGCGGCACAGTACGTTCGCATGTCCACCGAGAGGCAGGTCTACTCAATCGCAAACCAGATGACAGTGATCGCGGCTTACGCCAGCGCGCACAATCTAGCGATCGTCGAGACTTATGCAGACGAAGGCAAGAGTGGCCTTCAGATCAAGAACCGCCCCGGTCTTCAACGGCTGATCAAAGACGTCACAACGGGCGCAGCCGATTACGGCCAGCTTCTCGTGTACGATGTTAGTCGGTGGGGGCGCTTCCAAGACTTAGACGAAAGTGCTCACTATGAATTCCTCTGCCGAGACGCAGGGGTCAAGGTTGAGTACTGCGCGGAGGGCTTCAAAAATGACTTCAGCATCGCGTCTACCCTAGGAAAGTACATCAAGCGGACACAGGCAGCCGATTTTAGTCGTGACCTATCCGTCAAGGTGCATGCCTCACACTCTAGGGTCATTCGTCAAGGGTTTTCGGTGGGGGCTCCGAGAACTTACGGCCTCAGACGCGAGCTGGTCGACCAGAAACAGCGACCGAAGATGTTTTTGCAGAAAGGCGAGGCCAAGTGTCTGCAATCCGACCGCGTGAAGATTCGGCAGGGGCCGCCCGATCAGGTCGCGATCGTCAAATGGATTTTTGCACAATGTCTCAAGGGAAAATGTGATGCGTGGATCGCGAGAGAGCTGAATCGTCGCGAAGTCGAGACCTCCACGGGGCACCCGTGGAATCCTGCGCTCGTCTATCGCATTCTCAAAAACGAAGCCTTTATCGGAAACCTCCTTTACAATCGAGTATCACGGAAGCTCAAAGGGCCAAGGGTCTTGAATCCACCCGAGCAGTGGGTCCGCGTTGAGGGGTGTATTGATCCAGTGATCAGCGTGTCCGCACGAGCGCGTCCAAAAAATTCTCGCTAACCGGCGCATCGAGATCACGGAAGCCGAAATGCTGGTTCGATTGCGCCGTACCCTTCAGAAAAGAGGACGGTTGAGCACTAATATCATCAATAGCACTGCCGGATTACCGTGCTTCCATACCTTCAAGCATCAACTGTTCATGTGCAGCCTGAAATGGTCACCGATTCCGACTTGACGCCAAACAACCGGAATAAGCTTCGTTGCCAAGTGAGTTGGTAGATCAGCGCCGGGAACCCGGAAAAGAAGAAGAGGATATGCAGGATTCGAGTTCGTGCCGAAGTGAATACTTCAGCCGGCGGAGCCGCGGACAACTCGATAGCTGTCATGGGATGCTCTCTGGAATTGGGTGCGACAACCTAAAGGAGGATCGGTTACCAACATCTGCGGTTAGTTGCATAAGGTGGCCCCATGCTGGCAACCTCGGAAACAAGCTTAAGGAAGGTTAGCGGAAGCTTGTTCCACCCAGAAGGCGTAGCTTCCGTGAACATTCTCAACCCAGGCTCTTGTGGACCACAACGGCAAGCCACCTACATTGATACCATTTCAGAGCGTGGGCGTCGTGTCCGCCGTAAAACCGCCGTGGAAGCTACAGCTTCGGTGAGTTGCTTCCTAAGTCAGTTTCGCCGTGGTTCAAGTCGATCGAAATCTAGAGCAACCACCCGTTCGCACCTCGTGTACGGCAATAGCCTGCTGAGAAGCGTCGACCTCGGCAGGGTAAGTTGCCAACTTCGCGGAGCAGTGCTTCGCAGCCGCGCGCCAACCATATCGGACTTGAGCACCAGGAGTGGATCGCCAAGGCAAGCGCCGACGGTGCCGAGCCGTTGAATGATCTGTGTCAGCTATTCCCGGCGAGGCTCGAAGCTCCACCGTAGGGTCCGAAACGCACCGAGGCATCAGCAGACAACCGCTGCAGGACAGACCGCGTCGCAAGATGACCCGTAGTCACCGCGCAAGCCACAGCTTCGAAACGTAGGGTCGCACGACGAATTTTGCGTTCAGGGACATGGCGCAGAAAGGTCGATCCGCCCGACGTCGGCCTGAGAGGGGAAGACCGTCCGTGAGATCGCAACCCGAACTGTGTCGCAGGCGATTGCGTCTCCAGGATCTGAACCTGCTCGGTAGCTTTCGAAGTCATAGTTGCATCGCGCACGAAGGCTGCATTGGGCCGACTATCAAACCGCGGCCAGTCAAGTTGCGTTGCCCGCCGATACGAGAACAGGGCTTCCAAAAATAGTGGGTCTAGCGCTGTAGAGGTCCGCTGGCTCATACCGCCGAAGGCGCTCGGTCTACTGTTCGGCCATTCCGACGGAGAGAAATTCCATTGCGGGTTGGCCGATTGGTTGATTCAAAAAAACCGGGAAACGACGATGATCTTCATGGCCCCGTTGTTTTGGAAACTGGATTGGCGAGATCTCGAACAACGGAAAGATACGTTTCCCCCTCACGCTCCCAGCACAGGTCATGGGCGGCCCGTTCCAACCCGCTTCGCCATGACGGCTCCAACTCCGTAGTCCTATCGATAGCATCGTCGATCAACTGAGCGAAGGATTCGGGAGTCTCCGTATTGCCGAGCAGACCAATATTGTAGCCCGCAACAATTCTGCGGATCTCGAGTAGGTCCGTAGAAATGATAGGAATCCGCGCCATGATGAACTCGAAGAGCTTGTTGGGCGTGCAGAGTTCTGTGTTCAGACAATTGGCTTCATAAGGAATGACACCGAAATCGGCGCCTTGTGTCATCTCCAACAACTCGGCTTGAGGGACTGCGGGGTGAAACCGCACGCGGTCGGCAAGTCCGTGGATGTGGGCTAGGCGCTGGAGTCCGGCCAGTACGGCACCGTCTCCGAGGATGACCAGCATAGCATCCTTATTTCGCACGCGGCCGAACGCGGCGATCAGCGTCTCGATATTGCGGCGAGCGGACAATCCGCCTTGATAGAGAAACACTTTTGCGGAGGCAGGAATGCCGAGAGCCTGACGAAGGCGGCTCCTATCGCGGTTGGACTGAACCTTCCGGTAGAGTTCAGCATTTTGCACGACGGTAGGTTCGGGAAGACCATGGCGTCGGGAGATTTCGCGCGCAATGGATGGGTTGACGGTTATTATCGCATCGGCCTGGCCGATTAGCCGCGTTTCCACCTTTCGCCACAGGCGCTTTTCCCAATCCGAGAACTCTTGCTCAGGGTAGAGTTCGTGGCTGTCGAGTAATATCCGGCCACCGTGGTGCCCGCGGGCAGCAATTGCGACCGGCAGCATGGGCAGGTCGTGTGCGATGTAAACACGTGCCGCAGCCCGTTCGAGTACAGGAGCGAAGAGCGTAACGAACACATGCTCGGGACTTGGAGTGGCGCGCCAGACCAGCCAGCGAAATGCCCCACGCAGCCAAGGCCATCGATCGGTAACCAGGCGATACAGGTTTAGGCCTTTGCCGCCAGCGCCGGCGGATTGGATGTCAATACGCTGTATCCAATCTGGCTCCTCCCCAAAGCCTGCATAGGCCGGCGCGAACAAGTGCACTCTCAGCCCATTTGCCATCAGGGTTCGTGCGGCAAGCAGGATTCGCCGATCAATCCGCGCGTCCATCGTGAACATGACGACGTCCACTGTCATCAGTCTGATGCTCCGACCAGCACGGCACAAATCCTGTCGGCGGCGTCGCCGTGTCCATACTCGGGAATATCACGACGGGTGGTCGAAGATGCATCCGAACCCCACAGGCGGTTCCAGCCGGCGTCCACTGTTTCAACCCATTCGGTTTCCTTTCGCATGGTGATGCAAGGCTTACGGTGGAAGTAAGCTTCCTTTTGCACCCCGCCCGAGTCAGTGAAAACGGTGGCGCAATTCTCCAGGAGTTGCGCCATGTCAAGGTATCCCACCGGAGGAATGACCATTAGGCCATCGAAAGTGAGACCAAGACGCTTGGCTGCTGCACGAGTTCTGGGATGAAGCGGCAATACGATCGGACGTTCGCGTGCGGCATTTTGTAGATACGCTAGCACCCGCGCCAGAGCCTCGCGTGTGTCGGTGTTGTCGGGCCGATGCACGGTGGCCAATGAGTACCCGCCAGGCGCAAGGTCAAGGCCCCTAAGGATGCGCGATTCGACGCGCGCGAGGCGTACCGCATCGAGAGCCGCGTCATACATAACGTCACCGACGTGGTGCACACCCGAGGCGATCCCTTCGTGCGCCAGATTGGTGAGAGCGGCGTGAGTCGGGCAGAATAGCCAAGTACTCACTCGGTCGGTCAAGATGCGGTTGATCTCTTCCGGCATCCTTCGATTAAATGACCGTACGCCGGCCTCCACGTGAGCAATGGGCAAATGAAGTTTGGAGGCGGCGAGAGCTCCAGCCAACGTAGAATTTGTATCGCCATAGAGCAGCACGATGTTGGGCTGTTCGTCGACCAGGATAGCTTCGATCTCGATGAGCATACGGCCTGTCATCTCGCCGTGTCGGCCACCGTTTATGTTCAGTTGATAATGGGGGGGCGCAATGCCGAGTTCGCGAAAGAAGACATCGGACATGTCCTCATCGAAATGCTGCCCGGTATGCAGCATGACCTCTGTGAGCCCGGGCATTCGCGCGATAGCTCGAGACACCGCTGCAGCCTTTACAAACTGGGGTCGCGCGCCGACGATCGAGACGAGTTTTTTTATCATTTATTGACCGCTTTTATAGGGTACTCCGCTTGAACGCGCTCATTACAGTGATCGCCAGATCAGCGGCATGATTCACAGAGGTCCACCCGTCGGATGGTAGCGGTGCGGAAACATGTGAGAAAGTAAATGGGGTGTTCGCTCATACCGTGGCGTGATCCCCCCGGAGGAGAGCTCGATAATCGGCGCCCCGATCGTGGAAGGTTTGATACCAGAGTTCCAGGCTCAGCAAGCCCCAAGTCTTGCGGGAGAAGGGCTGAGCTTGGCTGAAATTGGCGAGCACCGCATCGGCGTTGATGAACGGACGCCTTCGTTCCTTCATCGTGCCGAATATCTCAGATATCATGTCGTTAAGTGGTCCCGCGAACCACTCTTTGAGCGGCACCGGAAAGCCCATCTTGTCGCGTCGATCGAAGATTTCCTGCGGAACAAGATCCGCGAAAACGTCCTTCAGCAGTTGTTTTAGTCGTCCGCCGGAGAACTTGACGTCGGGCGGCAGCGTCGCCGCAAACTCAACGAGAGGGTGATCGAGAAAGGGCACGCGACTTTCCAGGCCGTGCGCCATGCTCATGCGATCTTCAACAGTGAGGAGCCCGGGCAAGAGACACTTGAAGTCAAAATGCGTCATCGCATCGAAGTAGGCTTGCTTGCGTACGTTCTTGCTGTTGTTGAAGATGCCACGATACGAGTCCAACACGGCCGCCATATCGAGTTCGTCCCAGACGACTTCCTCTTTCATGTCGTTGGCACGGTTAATGAGCCGAAAATAGCGATCGTCCATTGGGCCGAATAGCCCTTCACGCCAAAACTCGCGCATCAAAGGCCAGTAGTCGCGCAACAGGCCCAGGTTAGGCACGATGGATTCTATCGTGACGAGATAATTCCCATTCTTGTAGGAGCCGTCGGTTGCCGCTTTGATGCATTGCTCGAAATACGCGAGAAGATAGCGCGCATAACCACCAAAGATCTCGTCACCCCCTTGTCCGCCGAGGACGACGCGGACTTGGCGCGACGCTAAACCCGAGACCATGTACTGTGCGAATGAGCCTGGCCCGGCAACAGGGAAATCCAGGTGATAGATAACGTCGCGGATGTGACGACGGAAATCGCTATGGCTGATGTCTTTGACGTGGAGGTTTCCATCCACCACCCCCGCCGCCGCTTGGGCGTAGGCGCTCTCGTCATATCCCGGATATTCGGTGAAGCGGCCGTGGAAAAATTGCCGGTTCGCACCGTCGGAGCGTCCGGACATAATTCCCAGAAGACTCGAATCGACGCCGCCCGAGACATAAGCGCCCACGGGAACATCGCTGCGCAAGTGTAGCTTGACGGACTCTTCCGTGATTTCCCGAAGCCTGCGCTGGAAATAGGAAGAGTTATGATCGTGGTCGATCTCGTAGTGGACGTCCCAGTAACGCTTTACCGAGACGGCGCCGCTCTCGACCACGAGTAGATGCCCCGGTGGCAGTTGCTTGATTCCACTGAAGAGCGTGTTCTCGCCGATGCAGCATTGAAAGGTTAGATATTCAGCGAGTGCTGTTCGGTCAGTCTCGATGTTCGGTAGGAAAGGCAGAAGCGCCTTTGCCTCCGACGCAAAATGCAGCACCCCATCCACGATCGCATAGTAGAATGGCTTGATGCCGAACCGGTCGCGTGCGCAAAAGAGGCGCTGCTTGCGCTCATCCCATAAGGCAAATGCAAACATGCCGCGCAGATGGGTTAGGCAATCCATGCCCCAGCGATCGTAGGCCGCAAGTACGGCCTCGGTATCTGTCCCGCTGCGAAACGACCAGCGACTTGCCAATTGGTTTCGCAGTTCCAGAAAGTTATAGACCTCGCCGTTGTGAACGATGCAATTGCCGGACGGCGCCTGCATCGGTTGCGCGCCAGCTTCCGACAGATCGAGAATGCTGAGCCTGCGATGGGCAAACCCGGAGCCCCGTCCGTCGGCAACCCAGACGCCGCTTCCATTCGGTCCGCGATGAGCGACGAGTCGGCTCATGACCGCCAAACGCCGTTCGATGTCCTTTACGGGGCTGCGGTCGATCGCCACAAGCCCGGCAATCCCACACATGCGCTAGCTCCCGCTCTCACAGGCGTGAGGTAGGACAACCATACGCTTCTGGGGAGATTCACTGGGCCATGCGCACACTGGCAACCTCGTTCACTTTCAAGAGCAGCAATTTGAACGTCGCCAGTCGTTCTCTGCTACGGGCTTCCGGGCCCGACAGAATCGCTACCCAGCTGATTTAGATAAATTGGGATTGAAGGTCGTGCCGGAAGGCGTGATGCCGCCCAAGCACATAATACAAACGATACAGATCGCTCCCGCTCCAGTTGTGGCTAGGGCATCGGCCATGGGCTGTCAATTACTTTGTAATGGAAGAACCATCTGCCTAGACTTTTGGACAATTAAGCACACGCTTGCGCAACGCCGCTGCGGGCGCCAGAGACGCGGTCGCGGTTAGATGAACGAATGAGCTTGGCCGATGTGTCCGTCTGTGTGCGTCAATTGCTGAGAGGAAGATGGTACCGACTTTCAACGCAGTTCCAGTTGCCGACGTCGCGGCGCTCGGCGGCGACGACATACGAAGAATGATTGCCCACGCTGCACTGCGGTATGATATCGCTATTCTCAAGGAGCTTCCCTTGACGAAAGACGGGTAGCATTTCTGTGCCTCGCAGATGCAAGCTCGAAGGCCGTTGGAGTTCGCGAATTTTCGAGTATGAACCTGAGGTCCCCGAGGAAGGGAATCGTAAACACTAGCCGAATTGGCGGATCGCCCTTTTGTCCGATGAACCAACCGCCCGGAGAGGATGCGTAATGGATACCTCAGCATCAAGAACTGGGGTGCATCAACGCAAGCTTCCAAAGCAGCTCAGACGCCTGGAGGCCGAGTCCATTGAGATCATGCGCGAGGTGATCGCTGAATTCAAAAGGCCGGTCATGCTGTATTCGATCGGCAAGGATTCCAGCGTTATGCTGCACCTGGCGATCAAGGCATTCCATCCCGCGCCGCTTCCATTTCCACTTTTGCACGTCGACACGACCTGGAAATTTCGCGAGATGATCATGTTTCGCGATGAAACCGTACGCCGTCTTGGCGTCGATCTCCTGGTTCATACCAACCAAGAAGGTTTGGCTCGCGGCGTCGGCCCTATTGTCTCGGGCTCTTCGGTTCATACCCAGGTCATGAAGACGGAAGCCCTCAAGCAGGCGCTCGATCTCCATGGCTTCGACGCCGCATTCGGCGGAGCCCGGCGAGACGAGGAAGTGAGCCGGGCCAAAGAGCGTATCTTTTCTTTCCGCTCGCAGGGCCATGTCTGGGACCCACGCAACCAGCGCCCCGAATTGTGGAGTCTGTTCAACGCCCGCATCCGGCCGGGCGAAAGCATTCGTGTGTTTCCGCTATCAAACTGGACCGAACTCGACATCTGGCACTACATCATGCTGGAGGACATTTCCGTGGTGCCGCTCTATTTTGCCAAACCGCGTCCGGTGATCCGGCGCGACGGCACGTGGATCATGGTGGACGACGATCGTTTGCCGCTCGCCCCGGGCGAACGGCCGGAAATGCGGTTCGTTCGGTTTCGAACTCTCGGCTGCTACCCTCTGACAGGCGCGATCGATTCCGGCGCCACGACTCCCGAAGCTATTCTCACGGAGACGCGGTCGGCGCGCGCATCCGAACGCCAGGGACGCCTCATTGACGGCGACGAGACGGCATCCATGGAGAAGAAAAAGCGAGAAGGCTATTTCTGATGGACGACACCGATCATCCAGTCGTCGAATCGGGCAAAGACCTCTTGCGCTTCCTCACGTGCGGATCTGTGGATGACGGCAAATCCAGCCTGATCGGACGGCTCTTGCACGATTCACGGCTGATCTTCGAGGATCAACTGTCCGCATTGGCACGGGACTCGGTCCGACACGGCACCCTCGGAGATCAGATCGACTTTGCTCTTCTCGTGGACGGCCTCGAGGCGGAACGAGAGCAAGGCATCACGATCGATGTCGCCTATCGGTTTTTCACCACGGCGAAACGGTCCTTCATCGTTGCCGATACGCCGGGTCACGAACAATACACGAGGAACATGGCAACGGGCGCGTCGAACGCCGACCTTGCGATCGTTCTGATCGACGCGCGCAAGGGGGTTCTGGTCCAGACTCGACGCCATTCGTTGATCTGCTCCCTGCTTGGCCTGCGTCATGTTGTGGTCGCCGTGAACAAGATCGATCTCGTTTCTTATCAAGCCGACACCTTCGACAGGATCGTCGTTGAGTACAACGCTTTCGCGTCGCGGCTCGGTTTTTCGTCGATCATGCCAATTCCGATCTCGGCGCGATATGGCGACAATATTACGAGCAGGTCGGAAGCTACGCCCTGGTATCGCGGCCCGGTTCTGCTCGACTATCTCGAGACCGTCGACGTCGAGACCGAGGCCCTGGCAAAGCCATTCCGGTTTCCGGTGCAGTGGGTCAATCGGCCCAATGCGGATTTCCGCGGCTATGCCGGAACTCTCGTGTCGGGGACGATCAATACTGGCGATCCCGTGGTCGTCGCGGGTTCTGGCCGAACCACCTCCGTAAAGCAGCTTCTGGCCTATGAAGGGCCGCAGACCTCGGCGGAGGCGGGTGACGCCGTCACGATCACGCTGGAGGACGACGTCGACATCGGCCGCGGCGATCTACTGGCCGGCCCGGCGGATCGTCCTGAGGTGTCGGATCAATTCGCAGCGCACATCATCTGGATGAGCGATCAAAAGCTCATGCCAGGTCGCTCCTATCTGGCGCGTATTGGCACCAGAACGACGCCGATTACAGTGACTGGGATCAAATACAGAATTGATGTCAACACCGGCAATCACCTTGCGGCCAACACGCTCGGTCTCAATGACATCGCATTTTGCAATCTGGCGACTGGCGCGCCGGTCGCGTTTGACCCGTACGATCAGAATCGCAAGACCGGTTCGTTCATCATGATCGACCGGCTCAGCAATCACACCCTCGGTGCAGGAATGATTGCCTTCGGGCTGCGACGAGGCACCAACATCCACTGGCAGGCGACGCTGATCGGAAAATCCGAGCGCGCCACGCAGAAGCGTCAAAGGCCCGCGATCATCTGGCTGACCGGTTTATCGGCCTCAGGTAAATCGACCATCGCAAACATGGTCGAGCGAGCGCTTCACGCCGGCGGCTATCACACGATGCTGCTCGATGGCGACAATCTTCGTCACGGACTTAATCGCGACCTGGGCTTCACGGAGGCGGACCGGGTCGAGAACATCCGCCGTGTCGGCGAGGTCGCCAAGCTGATGACGGATGCGGGCCTGATCGTGCTGTGCTCGTTCATCTCACCATATCGCGCAGAACGCGAGATGGTGCGGGGCCTGGTGGCGGACGGAGAATTCATCGAGGTATTCGTCGACACGCCGATTGAAGAGTGCGCCCGGCGCGACCCCAAAGGTCTCTACGCGAAGGCGAAGGCCGGCACGATCAAGAATTTCACCGGCTTCGATGCGCCCTATGAAATCCCGCAATCCCCCGAGATACATTTGCGAACGATAGGCCAGCAGCCCGAGCAGCTGGCCGAACAGCTTTTGAGGACGTTGGCCGAGCTCGGTATTGCTGGGTAGATTGTCTCAATCCGCCGCCCGGTGGGCGGATAGTCTCTCCCGGCCAATGGCCGCAATTGTGGGGACTTAAGACTTTTGGCCTACCTTGTCTCCGATCCCGGACGAACAGGCGCCGCGTGCCACACATCGCCCCCTCAGCTGAACTAACTTGGTCACGCCGTCGAGGAGATCTTCATCGAGGTTCCGGGAGACCCGGCGAGGCGGGGCGGTGTGTCTTCCCTCTGGGGTTGTGTCCGCTCCTGCATCCGGCTATGTTAGATATCCGGTCGTTTCGATCGGCCCTCCGATACCTCAATCTAATGCCCGACCGGTAAGGTGACGGTATTGGTCACGATGAAATCGCGGGCGACGTAACGAATGGGTCGAGTTCTATTTGCTGCAATGAATTGTATTGGCTAACGCCGCGGGCGTTTTTACGCAGGCGGGTGGATCGGGGAATGGCGCGGTCAGCGCAAGTTAGATGAGAATTTTTCACGGACTGCAGAACATTGGCGGAATGGCAGGAGTACTAGCCGCTGCCCAGCGATCGCTTGGGCACAATGCCGTCTCGTGGTGCCGGACAACGGGATTCTTTGCCTATCCTGCCGATCGACTGCTGTCGGCAAACCCAATGATCCGCGCCGGCGAAATGCTTCGGCTTTTTCTGCTGGAGTCGGCGAGGTTCGACGTTTTTCACTTCTACTTTGGCGAATCGCTTACGGGGCCACATCTGCTGGATGTGAAATCGCTGGTTGGTCGCGGAGCGAAGGTGTTCTTCTATTTCTGCGGCTGCGATATCAGAGACGCCAAGCATGTGGTCGCGACCCAATCGATCTCGGCCTGTGCCGAATGCTGGCCGGTTGCATGCAGCGCCAATCGGGCGTGGGCCCGCAAAGTCGCTCTTGAGCTTGGAACCGGCACGTTTGTGAGTACTCCGGATCTGCTCGAATTTCTGCCTGGCAGTGTCTTTCTGCCTCAGCCAATCGTGCTGTCTTCGCTCGACTCGATCTCGGCGCTAGAAACGGCGCCGGAGGACAGGGACCCCAATATTTGCAGAATCGTTCATGGTCCCTCCAGCCGGATGTTGAAGGGAACCAAATATTTGCTGGAGGCGGTAGAAAAGCTGCAGGCCAAAGGCTGGCCGATCGAATTGAAGCTGGTCGAGGGCATGAAGTACAGCGATGCGATGCTGGCGTGCCGCAACGCGGACATCGCGGTTGACCAGTTGTTGATCGGTTCCTACGGGCAGTTTGCCGTCGAGATGATGGCGCTGGGCAAGCCGGTGATATGCCGCATTCGTGACGATCTGAGACAGTTTTATCCGGATGATCTGCCGATTGTTTCGGCCGACCCGAACACCATCGAACGTGTCTTGAAGGACTTGGTCGAGAACAGGTCCCGCTGGAGCGAGCTTGGGCGCCAGGGACGAAAATATGTCGAAGCGATCCACGATAGCACAGCTGTCGCCCGCCAAGCGCTGCAGCACTACGTCAAGTAGAATTCCGATGCGTATCGTGATGATCACTGACGACGTTGAGATTGACCGGCGCATCTTGCAGGAGGCCGAGAGCCTGATTGCAGTCGGCCACGAGGTTATCTTGATTGCCGGCCAGGGCGAGGGACGGCCGCGTTTTGAGTGGATCGACAAGATCAAGGTTGAACGTTTCTCGCCGTCCGATCAACTTCAGCCGGTCTTTCCGACCGTCGGCGACGTCAATTTCGTCAAGTATCGATTCGCGTGGATTCGACGCCTCGAGGCTTGGTACCTGGCTTACAAGGTCTCGAAATATTGGGCTCGGCTTTTCTTCCCATATGCGAAATCGATCGCGGTTAGGAAGGCGAGATCTTTTGCCCAGGCGGCCAAGCGATTGGTGGGCGCGATCGTCCGTACAATCGTGGCGGTGCTGCGGTCGGTACGTGCCGGCATCCGCTCGGTACGTGCCCGCATCCGCTCGGCTCTGTCGGCCGTGCGGTCCGGACTAGCCGCTGCGCTCCGTCATGCATGGCGTGGCCTCTCGTCGGCTCTACGATCGATCCGCCAGCTGCCGCGGCGCCCGAAGGTGTCGGTGCCGGTTCCGGTAGCAGTCGCTGTGGTCGAAACGGTGGCGGAGCCCTCGGCACTCAGCGCGCATGAACGACATCTGCTCGCCTGCGTTCGCCGGTATAATCCCGACGTGGTGCATGCCCATGATCTTCCGATGCTTGGCGCCGCCGTTCATCTCAAGCGTGAGCTCGGCGTTCCCGTCATCTACGATGCCCACGAGCTCTATCCTGAAATCTGTACGTTGTCCGCAGAGGACAAGGCGCGGCTCGATCGGAAGGAGCGGGAGCTGATCCGCGAATGCGACACGGTCATCACCGTCAATCCGTTGATCGCGACCGAGATGGCCAACCGCTATGCGATCGCCGAACCCGCCGTCGTCTTCAACGCGTCGTGGAAGCCTACCGGCTTTGATGCCAAACAGCCGCATGCGCTCCTGAGAGAGCATTTCTCGATCTCGGATCGCCATCAGATCCTGCTGTATCAGGGATGGATGTCCAAGACGCGCGGCCTGCAGAAGCTATGTGCGGCGATGTCCGGCGTTCGCGAGGATGTCCATCTCGTTTTCATGGGATATGGCGAAGCAAAGGAAGAGCTCGAGGAGATTGCACGATCTCGCAATTTGACCGAACGGGTGCACTTCAAGAGCACCGTTCCTCAATCAGAGCTGCTGTTTTGGACGGCGTCGGCGGATGCCGGGATCATTCCGTACCAGAGCATCGATCTCAACAACTACTATTGTTCTCCCAACAAGCTGTTCGAGTTCATTCTCGCGGGTCTTCCGATCATCGGCAACGACCTGCCGTTCCTGCGTTCAATCATAGCGGGTGAGGGATTCGGCCTGGTGCACCGCTTGGACGAGGAAAGCGATTATTCCGCGGCCATCAACGCGATGTTCGATGCCTCAGCGGGCGGGCCGGCCCGGTTCCGGCCGCGGTTGCTGTCGGAGCAAGATCGCTATTCCTGGGATGTCGAAAAATCGAAAATCCTCGATTTGTACAGCCGTCTGGGTCTCGATGCTGATAGCGCGAAACGCCAGATCGGCTACAGGGGTTGATCGCGATGTCGACTGCTTTCCACCGTTCGATGGCATCGATCGTTCGGCCGCGGATTCCATGATGGCCTCATTGACCGAGCTGTTTCGGCACCGATCCCTGTTGTTTCGCGTCATGCTGGCAGAACTCCGGAGCCAGCATGCCAGCACGATCTTGGGAACGGCCTGGGTTTTCCTGTATCCGTTGGCGTTCTTGTCCGTCTACGCGTTCGTGTTTCTGTTCATTCTGAATGTGCGACCACTTGGATTTACGCCGGTGGGGTACGTGCTGCTGATCTTCTGCGGGCTTGTGCCGTTTCTGAGCGCGTCGGAATCCATTACCGCAGGAGCCTCTTCGGTCCTCGGCAATATGGGCTTGCTGAGAAATACGCTGTTTCCCATCGAGCTTGTCCCGGTGAAGACGGTTTTGCTCAGCCAGGTGCCGATGACGGTTGGCGTTGTGATGATCATCGTCGCGACCACCGTGTCGGGGCACACCAGCTCGACGTTACTGCTCCTGCCGCCGGTGTGGGTGTTGTTCATCTGCTTCCTGACCGGCTTGGCGTGGACCTTGAGCGTCGTGACGGTTTTCGTGCGCGACATCATCAGGATTTTGCCGATCGTGATATTGCTGTTGATGATGGTGAGCCCCATTGCGTACACGATCGAGATGGTACCGTCCGAGCTGCGTTTCGTCTGTTACGTGAACCCGCTGGCTCATTTCATATGGGCGTTCCAGGACATCCTGGTGCGAGGGAAGGTGCCTGCGGCTGGCGTCTGGGCCGGAATAGTCGCTTGGGGCGTCGTGTCGCCCTTGATCGGCTACGGGTTGTTCATGCGCGCCAAGCGTGAACTGATCGAAAATCTCTAGGTTCGTCATGCAAGAGCCGGCAATCTCGATCGAAAATCTTGGCAAGTTTTACCGGGTCTATGGAAGCCCGCTGGATCAGTTGCTGCACATTTCCGGCTTTAGTGCGAGCCCGCTACGCAAGCGTGCGCTGTTTCGTGAATTCTGGGCTCTTCGCGAATTCGATCTCCGCGTCGAGGGCGGCGAGCGGCTGGGCGTGATCGGAGAAAACGGCTCCGGAAAAAGTACGCTGCTGAAGTTGATCGCCAACAAGCTGGTACCTTCCGAAGGTACGATCAATATCAGTGGCTCAGTGCAGGCACTTTTCGAGGCCGGGACCGGCTTCCATGCCGATCTGTCCGGCCGCGAGAATATCCGGGCCTCGCTGGCCTACAACAATTTGCCTGCGGCCAGTGTCGCTGCCCACGAAGCCGACGTCCTCGACTTTACCGAATTGGGCGCCTTCATCGATCAACCGATCAAGACCTATTCGTCGGGCATGCTGGCGAGGCTGGCCTTCGCCGTCGCTACGTGCATTCGGCCCAAAATTCTGATTGTCGATGAAATCCTCGGAGCTGGCGACGCGTACTTCGCGGGAAAATCGACCGAACGCATGCGCCAGTTGACAGAGCGCGACGACATGACGGTCCTGTTCGTCAGTCATGATCTCGGATCGGTGCAGCGGCTGTGCTCCCGTGTCATCTGGGTCCGCAACGGCCGCAACTTCATGTCGGGTCAGCCGCATGTGGTGATCAAGGAATATCTGAAGTTTATCGAGTCAAAAACCGAACAGCGACTGCGGGCCAGGGAGATGCGGCTGTCCCGTACGCAGCTTCAGGCCATGGAATCGCTGGAGGCATCGGCGGTCCCGCTGCTCCTTCGCCTGCGTACGACGGAAAAGGGCCCACAGCGGGCTTACGGGATTGGTGGCTTTGAGCTTTCGGCCGAGGGGCGCCCTGTCGCGAGGCTCGAACTCGGGGCGCCGATGGACAACAGTGTCGGCAGCGGCAGTTACATTGTCGACGACCCGGCCAACAACAATTGGGGCCGCTCGGTTCGTTCGCAATACGGTCTGACGCGGCAGTACGGCAATTTCGGGGGTAGGGACGGCCACGCGCCCTTTGTACTGTCGGTTGACGCAGCTGATTGGGCGAATGGGAGGTCGTTTGCGCTATCGATCGTCCACGAGGCCGCGTCCGACGAAGCGATCTACGTGGATTATTGGTCGACGCCTGCAAATAGCTATGTGACGCTCGGTCAGCTCGGAGCCGACGGTGCGGGCCTGATAACGACGGTGCTCTCGCTTCCTGGCCATTTGATCGAAGAGGGGATCGAGGCGGACAACGCGCCGTCGGTCGCAGTCGTCGAAGCTCCACCGCCCGCCGATGAGCCCGCTGCTGCAATGGAGACGGAAACGGCGACGCCCGTTGTGACTTTGACTGAACGCCCCGACGGGGCTGGGCGAGACGTCTTGCGGATCACGAGCGTCGAGTTCATCGATGAGCAGGGAATCTCGAAACGAGTGCTCGGCCTTGGCCGTCCGCTGACGGTCCGAATTGGTTACGAGACCAAGCGGAGCGTGGACGATCCCGTCTTTGCGGTCACGTTTTTCGGGCTCGACGGCGTACAAATGACACATCAAAATACCCGTCTACTTGGCCTCGACATGGGAACTGTTTCCGGACGTGGCTCGGTCGATTTCCGGTTTGATCCGTTCCGGCTCGGCGCAGGCGAATATCTGGTCTCAGTCGCCGCTCTTAAGTTCCTCGACATCACAAATTGGGGAGATCCTCCGCCAGCGTACGATCGCCATGATAGGCAGTACGTCATATCGGTGACGGTCGACAGCCGTCACTTCAAGAACCTCGGGCTGGTGGTGCAGGACTGCAGCGTTTCGCATGTTGCGGCTGCGCCGGTGGACCTGGCCGGGGCAGTGCGTGTTGGGACAAGAAATGACGGTTGATGCTCCTATCCTGATCGGCTCGCCGCCGAGCTCCGGTTCGACCCTGCTGAGCGTGATGCTGGATGCGCATCCCGACGTCGCCTGCGGACCGGAACTCTGCATCCTTGGGCATCCGTTGCTGTATCGCGACTTCGATCTGTTTCGCCGTCTTGCGATCGGGATCTACCTGTCCGGAGGCTTCACGTCGCGCGACACGTTTTGCAACGTCAGCGCGGGCCTGTCGCCTTACGCCTTTGCGTATGACGACAATTTTTCGTTCTACGGATTTGATCAGGGGCAGGTCGTCGAGATATTCCAGCGCAATCGCAACGTCGACGATTTCCTTTCCGACCTTTTTGGTCCGTTGCTCAAGTTGGAGGGAAAGAGACGCTTCGCCGAAAAATCGCCCACGAACATTTATGCGGTGCCGGAGTTTCTCGACGCGCTTCCCGCCGGTCGCGCCATCTGCTTGATCAGGGACCCGTTGGACCAGATCTGGAGTCTGAAGCGGCGAGGGTTTTCGTTTGGCCGGGCGTTGTCGATATGGTTGGTAGAGACGGCGATTTGCCTCGAGCATGCCAAGCTGGATCGCGTGATGCTGGTCCGCTTCGAGGAGCTAGTTCGGACGCCGGAGAAGATCTGCGAGGATATCGAGCACTTCCTCGGCATGACACCGGCTGTGGGGCAGATGCTGGATTACGTCAATCGGTCGAAGCGGGTGAAGGTTGACTCTTCGATCGGCCTCGCAAGCTGGTCGCACAATCCGCGCGAAGCGCTGTCGAGCGGCTCGATCGGGAATGGCCGGCCCAACCTCCAGCCTCAGGAGATCTATGCGATCCATCATGCGGCGCTGACCGGCGTGCCGGACGGATTGGCGATCCGTGCGGGAGAGACTGCAAAACTGGTGATCGAGCGTTGCGGCTATGATGTTCCATCGTGCCCAAATCTGGATGTGTCGTCGGCGCGGTCGTTCCTTGCGTCGGAGGGACTTCTGAGTGGCAGCAACACGCCACCGACGAATTTTCAGGAGCGGATGGTTTGCTGCCCGGTGTGACGGGGCGGTGGCGACGTCCGCGCAGGCGACCAATTTCGACCGGTCCGGAGCCCTTGGTTTACAATCCGGCCATTCCGACGGAACAAAATCCTGTAGTGGATTCAATGCCGCTTAGGGCAGTTAATTGTCGGAATGGTCATTGATTTTCCTACGATTTCACGCGTCTCTTAATCAGCAGCTCTGTCGGAAGTTTCCGGGTGGTAATTGATACGACTGGAGGCGAATTCGGCCAATTTTTCCAAACACGGCTTGAAATCGTTGAATGATCAAGCAGGTTTTGATTCCGCTGTGCTTGGGCTCGCTCACGCCAAACGTTGGCATGAAAATCAAGATCCTGCGGTTCGCTTCGGTGTTCGTTTGGAAGCCGTTCATTCGGAACAGCGCGCTTGGTTGGCCCTCTGTAGCGGTGGCCAACGAAGTGTCTCATGCCAAGGATCGAGCGAGGTAGTGTAGTTGCCGAGAAAAGGCGGTAGCGCTCCACGCCGTTTTGCCCGATCCGCAGGACCCTTTTTGAAAAGTACCTTTGCGCCCGAAATGCACCTCAACCTGCTCTTGGCCTCCGTAACCCATTGATATCGCATCAAATGCGGGCGCCCTCCGAGCGCACCATAAACCCACCACGCAGTACGACAGGAAGGATGCGTACCGAACCGGAGAGGGATGAGCAACATCGGCTGGGATCGATACGTCAGAGGCTCCACTGTCAACAACGAAGTTTAACTTCAGAGTGCCGTTTATGAGAGCGGGCACGTAAAAGGTCCCATTGCCTGAAACCATCCTCACGTGCGCGTCGCCCGCGGATAGTTCGGTCATTATCTGAGGTGCCGCGGGCCAAGGGACGCCGAGACGGGCCAATGCCGCCTGGGCAAAACGATTTCCGTGATCTGCGGCTAACCTGTACAGGCGGACTGCTTCGCGCTCATCTTTCACTAACCCGCCATCGCCGCGCTCGTATGCAGCTCCTAGATTTGCCTGACCTAGAGCGTTGCCACCATCCGCAGACATTTTGAAGAACCGTACAGCCTCGACAACATCTTTCGGCAGTCCTCCGACTCCACCCAAATAGGCAAGTCCCAGATTCGCCTGCGCCTGCGCATTCCTGTGTTCTGCTGCAAGTTTATAAAGCCGTACTGCTTCGGTCTCGTCCCTAGTTAAGCCACCGGAGCCGCGCAAATACGCCACGCCCAAGCTATTTTGCGCCTGATCGTTGCCTTGATCAGCTGACAACTTGTAGAGACGCACAGCTTCACGATCGTCTCTTGCTAGACCGCCCTCTCCACGCTCATAGGAAAATCCGAGGTTCGCCTGACCAACGGCGTTACCTTGATCGGCCGAAAGCTTAAAAAGTCGTACGGCTTCATGCTGGTCTTTTGATACCCCAGCGTGACCTCGCGCATAGGCGAGTCCAAGATAAGCCTGTCCGAGAGCATTATCTTGGTCGGCCGATAATTTGAACTGTCGGCCCGCTTCACGTTCATCTTTGGTGACTCCGCCGCGTCCCTCGAGATAAAAGAGCCCGAGATAGACTTGCGCGAAGGCGTTACCGCGCTCTGCGCCTGTTCTGTATAGACGGGCGGCCGCATACTCATCTTTGGCTAAGCCGCCACGTCCCGTTTGATACAATCTGCCGAGATTGTATTGCGCCGCCGGGAAGCCCTGATCTGCGGAAAGCCTAAAAAGACGGGCGGCTTCAGTATCATTTTGGGGAAGCCCGCCACGTCCCCCTAGATAAAGAACTCCAAGGTCGTTTTGACCTTGCGCATTCCCGTGATCTGCAGCGAATTTCGAGAGGCGGAGCGCTTCGGCGTCATCCTTCGGGATCCCGCATCGACATTCCGTCACGCATGTGCTCGAGCACGGAGTGGGTCAGAAACATATC
This sequence comes from Bradyrhizobium mercantei, assembly GCF_001982635.1. Taxonomy (GTDB): domain Bacteria; phylum Pseudomonadota; class Alphaproteobacteria; order Rhizobiales; family Xanthobacteraceae; genus Bradyrhizobium; species Bradyrhizobium mercantei. The sequence continues at coordinate 74,122 of NZ_MKFI01000002.1, forward strand.
GTTAGCGGCCCACATGACGTGGCTTGAGGCCTTGTAAACAGCTTTCACGAGATCGCTCGGACCGACGCCGAACTGGCGCGCTATGGGGTCCCACTTTGATGGGTTCTTTTCGACGGCCTCTCCAAATCCCTTGGCAAGGTTGTCGAGCGCGTTGCGCGAAATAACTCCGCCGTAAATCGTTCCGGCTCCGCTCTCACGCAATTGTTTCTGCAATTCGTCTTGCGTGACGACAGACTTGATCGCCTTCAGGCCATCCGTGGCAAGGCTCTTATAACCCCCGGTACCGGGGAGCCATCGGAAACCGCGCTCAACGAACCAGTGGGTGCCCACGTTGTTGATGTGCGCCGTCGGCATCCAGAAGATCGTCTTAGTTACAGCTTGGCTCAGTTGGCGCAGTCGATTGATTGCAGGATTGTTGATACCGGGCTGCGCAAAGTCATCCATGACATACGCAAGCTGTGGGTCCATTCGCCAGTTTTGAAAGTTTTTAAGAGTTGTCTCGACGTAGTTGTCTGGCGCCTTCTCCCCTGGTTTTCTGGCGTACTTCAAAAATTCAGGATTTGATTTGAGATCCTGCAAGAACTGCAAATGCCGCGCAATCTCGCCAAGGTCGAGATTTGCTGTGGAGGCGGAGAGGGCGGCGTTGTGATAATATTCGGGCTTGCCACCGCCGACTACACGCGCGTGCTCTTCAATCTCCGGGGTCGTCGCTTCCTTCATCGTGAAGTCGCGGTGACCGAGCTGGTACTGCCCGCCGCTTTCGTATTCGAAGTGCGGGTCGACGACCTTCATCGGTTGGCCGTTGTTCCAAAGTGTGAAGCCGTCATGGTTCAACGAAATGACATAACGACGACCCTCCGGGCTTTCCAATGCGACGAACTTGCGATCCAGCATCGTACCGCGAGGACGCGTGGCCAGCGCATACGTGCCCTCGATCGGATCGGCGCTCTCACCAGGGTTCAGGATGGCTCGCTCTGGTGAGTTGCCTTTTGTAATCCGGTAGATGTGATCCTGAATCTTGGGACCAAGCATGTCGGGATCAAGCTTCGAAATGTCATCGAACAGCCTGTCATTTTCGTCGAAGAGAGGCTTCAGGTGCTGATTGTAGAGCGCCTGTTCATGCGGATCGAGCTGGCCGATCTTGCCGGCCTCGCGCGCGAAATACATTCGCTCAAGCGTCTCTGGGTTGTTCAGCTCTTTCGGCAGCGATGCAGCCCATTTTTGCAGATCAATGACGTGCTGCTCTTTCGCCTTGCGCACCTTGTAGAGCTCGTCTGAGAGCGAGCGTGCATATTCTTCCTGCGGACTGAGATTGTCATCGTGCACGCCGCGGGCGATATAGCTCTTGGTCGGCTTGCGCCCCGGCTCGAGGAACGAATGGAGAAAAGCCGATCCTTTGAGCTTGGACTTGAGGTCGTCGGCAATCTTGCCGTGGTCGACCCAACCGCCTTCGTCGTTCAAAAGTTTTTCCATCAGGCCGCGCACGGTGGGCGACTTGGGGGCGCGCATCGTGTCCGGAAGGTCGGTCTGCGTGTGATTGTCTCCGGATAGTCCTTCGGCGCCTATTTCGCCTTGGACTTTGTCGTCGCCGATCGCACGAGCCGGCATCGAGGCGCTGGGTCCAGGCTCACCGGGCCCAAGTTCGCCCGGCATCTCGTCAAACGACGGCAGCCGCACACCCTCCGCCTGTTGGGCGGGACGCACTATTTGCGGCTGGTCGGGCTCTTGCGCTGGCTGTGGCGCAGATTGGCGCGCTGGCTTCCCCTCAAGTTGGTCCAGCAACGCCGCTGCCGTCGCAGGGTCCACTTCACCGGTCGTCAGCATGTCCCCCTGTTCAGGGGGCGTACTCTCCTTGCCGTAAACCCGATCCGACCGTTCCGGGCTCGACTGTGGATTGCCGATCGTATCCCCAGTCTCCGGAGGGGCGGTCTGAACGGTCGCTGCTTCACCCTCCACAACGGGCTGCTGCGATACCTGCGCTTCCTCCTGCGCTGGTTGAGCGGCCGGGTTGAGATCGACATTGGGACGGCCAGCGACGCGACCAACCGCGCGAGCGCCAGCACCGGACAGGGCTTCACCAACGCGGTTGAAGCGCGGAAACGCTGCGCCGGCTGCGCCTGCGACCGCCAGCTTCGTCGGATCGACCGTGCCTTCGCTGTAGAGTTCCTGCCCGGCTTCGAAACCGCCCATGAGCGCGCCGCCGAGGACACGCTCACCGACGCGAGCGCCCGCTGCGGGAGACATCGTTGCGATGGCCGGAGCAATGCCGCCGACAAACGCTGTCTTCGGATTCGCCTGGATATTGGCGGCACGCTGCGCGTCATCGTTGAACCCAATGGCATTAAGCGCGATCGACTGCGCCCTATCGATCGCCGTTGAACCGCCGATCATGCCGACCAGTCCGCCGATGATCGGTCCGGCCGGAGCAAGGGGGCCAAGGAATGGTGCCGCCGCCGTACCTAGTGCAACGCCGGCTCCGGCACCGCCAATGCCGCCCGCCGCCGGTAGCACGCCATGTGCGGCCTCACGCCCGAACGTCTTCAGTTTGCTTTCGGCTTGGGGACGTTGTGGCGCGCTGTCCGGCATGTCGTCGAACGACGGCAAGTCATCGAACATGAGGGGACGCTGCGGATTATCTCTATGCACCGACCTAAGGTAGGCGTCAGGATCAAACGGCTGCTCAGTACCGGGCCACTGCTGCGCGGAGCGCGGCGCAGCAGAACCGCTCGGCAGGCCTACGTCCTGATCAGACAGATATTGGCGAGTGCGGCCTTGCAGTCCAACGTCTCGGTCAGATAGGTACGCTGGCGCCGCAGATGGGCCTCGTTGAAGCCGGCGGCCACCTCCCTCTGGAAGATCATCGAACATGAGGGGGCCAGCGCTGCCAGACTGGGGTGGAGCGTCGGACCCGTCGTCCGGCATGTCGTCGAACGAGGGAAGGCGATAATTCTCGGCCATTGCAGCATCTCTCTGACGGGATCATTCCTCGTCCGAGCGTGCGTCCAACTGCGTTTATAGGAGCTTTGTGGCCTGCGATTGGGACTCCTCCAGAATCGGACGACGCAGTGGTTTTACGGAGCGCAATTTGTGAACTGGTTCACAAATCAGCGGCGTGAGGGCTGCTAGATCGTGCCTTGCTGGGGGATTTCAGGGGCCCAGTATCAGGGCGCCGTCGGGACAGCTCATTTCGAGCCCGGCGGCGTAGCTTTTATGGGGGACAAAATGCCGAGCCAGAAAGACGGGGAGATGGTGAAGATTGGCTTCACTGTAGCAGCTTTCATTGTCTCCCTAATTTCGCTGCAGACCTCGCTTCAAACGAGAAAGCGGATCGATGACGACGATTTCGAGGGTTTGAAGACTGACACCGCCAAGCTAATGAGAAAGAACATCGTCGCCGCGGAAGCGTTATCGCGATCAGGGCTCGACAGGGGAACTCCACTACTATAACTGCATGAGCTGCTTTTTTACTTTTTCACTATTAGGACTGTGGGCAGATGGTCGCCGACGATTTTATTACCTCCTATCATTTCGGAGGCTGGGACTTTGGAATTGATCCGGATGGCAATGTCATTATGACAGTCATCTATTTGGATCCCAAAACACAACCAAAAAGCCAGGCAGAATTGGACGCTGCAATTCGCAAGATCAGCTTCCGGATGCCAGAAAACTCGCTTTCAGAACTTGGCGGCGCTGCCCTGCGTGCCTCGGAATTTGCTTCCAGTCGCAGGAATTAGTGAGCCAGTTACGGCGCTCCTCGGCCGCAGGTCCGATCGTCATCGGTTGATCTTGGCTTCCACGTTTCAATCATCGGTCAACGATCCTATTGCGCTGGATCGTAATTCACGTTGATCCATTGGTTCGGGCCGAACACGTATATAACTTCGCCGTTCGCCGTTACGATCAGCGAACCATACTTGATGTCAATGCCGAGGTTGGCACCTTTGATGAGAACCGGTCCTTGCGACCGATAGACGGTATAAGCCCCTGCGCCAGCGGTCGCGACGACTTCCTTCATGTTGTGCTTCCCCCCAATCTCAGTCGGTGATGATGGTGCAACCGAAGGACGAGCGCAAGCCTAGCGCGTCGTACAAAAGTGGTCGGTGTTGGCGCGAAGCGGACAGCACCGACGATTTATGAGTACGCGTCCTAGGGCTAGCTCGCAGCAAATGGCGCGAAGGGCCAAAAGCAGTCGCTTCCGATGGTCGCGCCCACCGAGTCTCGCATTCGAAGCCGACCTTAGTCTCTGTTTGCGAACTGAAGTATGAAGAGGTTACCAGGCAATACAGAGTGCAGTCAGGCAACTTGCATGGCGGCCGATGATGCGCGCGCCAGTCCTTTTTTGCCTGGACGCCTGGAGTGTGAGGGATTCACAGTAAACGAGATCTAACGGGGTAGAACTCCTATTGCTCACGCATCGGTTGTGGTGCTACGTTCGCGCTATTTTCGGGGCGGGTACATTTTATGAGCAAATTGGAAGGGGTGACCTCCCGGTCGCCTGCGCTTGGTCTTGCCGACAATCAAGAGTTTTGGAAAATCGTCGTCGCCGTCTTCGCGGTTGACGTGATTTGGCTGTGGTCGTCAGGCATGCGTCTAACCATCGGCTACATACCTGCGGTGGTCTTCACCATGCTGATCGCCACCTATTTGTTTTATACGATCGTGCGACCAAACGAGCGGCTGGCCGCTCTTGCTCTGATGTTCTCGCAGTTTTCCGCCTTGACCAGTGTCAACGTCGTGCTGATCTACCTGACGGCGACCTCAAAATTTAAGTTGACTGATAACTACCTTGCGGCGGCTGACGCCGCCATTGGGTTCGATTGGCTCGTGATGTTCAACTGGGTGCAGACTCATCCGGTGATAGATTTCATCCTCATCCTGGCTTACGCCAGCATTACGATGCAAGCTTGCGCTATGCCGGTCATTCTCAACATGGCTGGCCGACTGGATCGGATGTGGGAATTTCTCTGGCTGTTTTCGGGCACGCTCTTGATCATCTCTTTGATTGCATGGTTGCTGCCGGCGGAAAGCGCATGGGTTTACTATGGTGTGGCCGATCTCACGCGCGCCTATCACCTTGCTGACTTGACCGCGCTCCGCACTGGTCAGATGCGGGAGATCGTCTTAGCCAAGGTGGTTGGATTGATCACATTCCCTTCGTTCCACGCCGCGCTGGGGCTGATCCTGATTTACGTGACCAGGGGAATTAGGATCCTGTTTCCGATCTCACTGGCGTTGAATGTGCTGATGATCCTGTCGACGCCCGTCGAGGGCGGACATTATCTGGTGGATGTCCTGGCCGGACTGGCACTGGTGCCGGCGGTGATTTTGATGATCCAGCAATTGAGGTTCAAGGTGAAAACATTCGGCGGCCCCATTCGCGCGCAATCTTGAATCCGTGGAGCATTCAGCCTTGGCTAGCCCTCCCGCGGAGGTGGCCGGAAGGTTATGCAGCGGCCTATTCCCCGGCTCGGAAGCCCTTTGGCAGCCGTGGCATCTTGCCTTCGTCCGGCTTGTTACAGGCCGGGCAGGGCGCTCCTGCAGCGCCGCACCGGCAGGCGTGGTTGCCGGTCCAGGGTTGGTCCGGATGATTCTCGCAGACCCAACCAGTATCGTCGCAAAGCATGCATGCCGGCTCGGTCATCGCATCAGCTCGAACAGCTCGAGGACGTCGGCGAGCCGCAGCTTGGTGCCCTTCGGCATGTGCTGGATCAGGATGTGCCGAGTGTCCGCAGCGATCTCGTCCCGCTTGAGAGGATCGTACTCCGCTTGGAACAGCCGCATGTTGGTGGCGAACTGCCGGGCGACCTCAGGCGGGATTTCCAGCGGCTTTCGGGTGATCGGCATACCCTGAAGATAGGTATCCGGGGCTGGTTTGGCGAGTTCCGTATAGACCATTGGCCCATTGCTCTGCGCAGGCCTATTTGGGGAAGCTCACGTCACGCAGCGGCGACGCTACAACGCTTGCGGAACTACAGCACCAGCGCTGGGTAGGGGCGCTGGTGTTTTTTATGATGTCTTCCCGGCTGAAGTACCCGCACGAATGTGCGGAGGAGGCTGCTAGCTGGATCACGGAGCATGCTCGAGCCCGCGACGGAAAATGGCACCCTAATAATCAGCCCGGCGGTCGACCGCGACGGGGCAGCTTGGGTCCAATTATTTTGTCCGCCGCCGCGCGAAGAGCGCCGGCAAGTTTCATTGCTTCATTCCGGGCAAGTCCCGGTGGCAAAATCCTCGCCTTGTCGAGAGCATCGATCGCTTCAGCATCAAGGTCGGATGCCGCGAACCCTTCAACAGTTTTCCTCATTGCCTGCCCGCTGTGCGATACTTACCCTTGGTAAGTTGTACGATACGGCATCGGGTCTCCTGAAACTGTGATGACCTTGCAACATCACAATTGTTCCGTTGTGCATTCCCTCTGTTTGAACTTCACATCCCGAAGAATTCCTCGTTTAGATATCGGCGGACCTTCGACAGCGAATTTATTTCCAAGACATTCATTTGAGATTGGGTCCCAAGAGGCCGCTATCGGCGGCCAGCGGCCTCTTCGCTTACTGACGTCATTTGATTGCAAAAGAGAGATTCCGACGCTGAGCTGCGTCATTCCGCCTGCATTAGGTCCAGGAGGACAAAATGATTGAAGGACTCAAACCCTACGTGGCATTCGGCGTCGATCCTGCGGGCGTCGCGCGCGCGACTTACGAATTCCGTTGCAACGACGACGAAGAAGCGAAGCGTCGAGCTGAGGATTATCTGGATGCGCATGAATTCATCGAGTTGTGGATAGACTGTAGGCGGATCGCGCGACTGAAGCGTTCTTGAACACAGCCAGAGAGAGAAGACTTCCTAGCCGGCGGCTATCTGTCTCCCAGCCACCATGTCGACGGTGGATTCATGGTTGAAATCTTTGTGGTCCGCAAAGCCACGAGGTTGCCGCGCTTGAACGGAAAGCCGTTCGATCGAGAGCACTGCCTGCACCGCATGTAGCGCTCGAGCTCGTGGATCGGTGTCCATTTCGGCCGGCGCACGATGTCGAGCGCTACGGCCTGATGGGTCTCGCAGCCGAGACACTTCACCTCGAGATAGCGGTAGCTGGCGTTGAGCGCATCGCCGAGGGCAGGGGACGGCTGGGCCGGTCCCTGAAAGGCGAGCATGCGGGCATTCCGAGCCTGGCAAGCCAGCCCGTCGGCGTCCCGTCGCGCCTCTGTGGCCCGTTCGGCCAGATGCCTGACCGTTGCGCCGAACATGTACTCTCGGGATTTCGAGCCCATTGCACATGATCGCGCCAAATCCCTCGGGAGAGAAGCCGCTAGGGCTATCGGGCAGCCTCCACCATGCCTACAACGACTTGGTCAACGGTCGCCGGCTATGACAGTGGGGCGGAGTGAGAGGTGCATCAGGACAAGTTAGCAAATAGTGACGGACCCGAGTAGCCCGTCACCTTATTCACTATTAGTCGTGATGACAGACGAGCCTTCGAGGAGGATTCGGCCCATTCTCCGAGATCAATTTCGATGGATGGCGTGGAGAATTGAACACGCGCTCCGCCAGATCACCATCGCAACGCTTGATGATCGTCACGTAGTCGCACGTTTCCCAAGCAGCCGGACGACGTAGATGGGGATTCTGATCCGGACACGGCTTGTCAAAGCCCATATAGCCGTCAACAGCCCACGCCGATGAGGATAGCGATGCGATGAAGATCGCGGCAAGAAATTGCTTCATGTGAGCCTACCGCTGCTTCTGCGGGTCGGTCTGATCCAGACCGGCCGCCTGAGCGGCAGGGCTGATCGGCTGGCTGCACCCGGTGGAATTGCAAGAGCGCTCAACAAAGTCCACCGACGAATCTGAATTGCCGCCGCCTTTTGAATCGCCATTGACAATCGTGACGATGGAATTTCCGCCGGATTTTTTGGCTTCACTCCAGCCATACGTCCTCACAATGTGAGGAGCATCGCCTTGGGTTTGGTCGAGTCCTGGCGAGACAGTTACGTGCGCGATGTACATGACATCGCCATATTGATTGACCACAACGAGGTCGGTCGCGCCGGGCGATACGCCGGTTACGGAAAGCAGGAACTTGTCGCCCAAGACAGATGATCGGACGACGTTGTTCACGCTGGCCTGGATATCTCCGATCATCCTGTTGAACTTGATCAGCTTGGCTTGACCAAGCCCGACTTTGACCTGTTCAACGGCAGAGATGATCTCTCCCTTCATGGGAGCACCCTGCGACGGGTCTTTGGCCGTCGTCTGTGCCTGGACAGAAAAGGGCAACGTCAATGCGAATAATGCAACTGCGAAACGGATCATAAAAAAATCCCCGCCTATATGAAAGGCGGCAGGGTACCACCGTAACCGGTGGTTGTGTCAATGGCTTAAATGCAACGGTGGTTAAGCTACGACCAGCTCCTTACAATCGGTCGGGAGGCGTTCGCCTGACCAAACCATCCGGCAGGATCAGTGCAATCGGCTTTCCGCACTTCCTCGCATAGCGCACGGTGTACCACGTTCCGCCGCGTGGCTGCTCGTCGAACTCAGCCGGCGCGGCAATCAGGGCAACAGTGTCGTCCACGATGTCCCGGTTGCGGGTTAGATATGGCCTCTCAGGACGCATTAGATGGCTCGGGGAAGAGCACCACGCGCGTTTGGTGTGATTGGTCGGCGGGTGCAAGATAGGAAGCAGGCCGCATTCCTCCGCGATCTCATGGGCCTCCGCGTCGGCTCCAATGCAATCGCCGTGATGCAGTTCGCCTTTGACGTCGGCCAGGATCGTTCGGAGTGCCGTCTTCTGGGCCCCCGTCATGCCCTTGCTGGTGCCGCTAAAGCCGATGTTGGCCACCTGAGGAGGCTCCTGACTTAGGTGAGGGCACCAGGCAGCCGAAGCCGCCCGGCGCGAGACCTTAGACCTTAGATGTGTTCCCACAGAGTCTCCGAAACCGTCTCGACGCGCAACATGGTGCTGTCGAGATATACCGGTGCGTCAAGCGAAACCGGGCACCGAATGTCACCGAAGGCCTTATAGGAGAACTGCCGATAGCTTGCGGAGAGGAAGCGCGGATAGGCGGCCTTGGCATCGGCGAGATCAAACTCGCCCTCCAGCGCGGCCAGGCACATTGCGCTGACGATCTCCTTGCGGCGCTCGAAGTCGATATTGCGGGGCACGATCTGATCGATTGTAGTGTAGACCTCGTGCGGTTGCGCCGCGATGATACCTGTCAGTGTCGGTCCGCGGTCCACGATCCCCCGCGGAGTGATCAACTTTGGCCGGTTGGCGCGCATGGGCGCGGTCTTGAGACCTTTGGTCCAAGCCAATGAGTGAACATAAGACAACTCCCGGCCGGTCTCTTCGGCGACACGCCGTGCAGTCCATTCGGGGTGCGCGGTGATGACTGCTGCGATTTCCGATCCAGACATGTAGCCCGCAGTCTTTGATTTCCACGTCCCAAGGCGCGATCGGTGCTTCGCGTCGGTATTGACCGCGGACTGATGCCGAACGCGCTCATTGAGGCCCGGGTCTTTGCTCAGGGCAAACGCAAGCGCTTCAAACTTTATGATCCGAGACCGGTCACCTCGCCGCGTTGTCACCTCGGAGATCGTCATGCCCTTATTCATGATGCAGTCGGTTGCGGTCTCGACCTGCTCCGCGGTGTATTTGTAGTTCGCCTTCTCGTAGGACGCACGCCGGCAGGCGCGGCAGGTGCGTCGTGGTGCGCCGGTTTTGGAATCCCGCTCCATGAGAAGGTTGTCGCCGGAGAAGGGATGGCCTTGCTTGCAGTGGGTTTGCTGCGCTTTCAGGGCGCGCGCCGCATTGGCTTTGTTCATCCGACCATTATGGTTGGAAAGGGCGGTGATGCGATTCCACCATACCGGATTGGAAGTCTCGCACTCCTTGAAGGTGAGCATCTTTGGCGCTGTCAGATCCAGTGATCGGATCGAGCCGCCGTTGAAGAAGTGCTTTTCGATCCCGGCTATGTCGCTGTCAGTTAGATCGAAACAAATCCTGCATCGACGGTACGGGTAATTGCCTTTCGTCGAGAACCTGAGCTGAGTGTTCTCCAGTGTGAGCTCGTGACCGTACCTGCAGTGGGTAGTGCCTGCCATTGGATCGCTCCATCATGCGCAGGATGCGCATGCGCGGAGCCCAATCCTGAGTCGCGTCGATGGAGTGTTCCGATCAGGTCGGAATAGCTGCGAAAATGAAGCGCGGTCGCCTTACGTCTTAATGGCGGCGTGACCGTAGCGGTCACTTCTTCGCCTTCAGCCCGATCTCGACCAGCCCGGCGGCCCGATACGAGTAGTCATCCCTCAATGATGAGGCGACCCAGGAACGCATTGCAAGCCCGTTCGGCTTCAGCGAACGTGCTGAAGGGCGATCCGGACACTTGAAGCGCGGGCATATTCAGAAAGTCTGGACGGTATGACGCAACAAAACCCGGCTCTCCATGCAAGCCTGGTCCACTTCGGCTCTCGTTGCTGATAACGAATGAATAGTCGTCGCTGCTTGCGATCCACATCTCCAGATCGCCAGTTTCGACGCGGCTGAAGTGCAGGGCCATTTCGCCCTCCACTGGGAGGCCAAACTTGGTCCTCCGTGGTTATCCAGATGGACGCTCAACCTGCTTTTGTGTGGTTGGCCGCTTCAGCTTCCCGCGCCAGCCGTTCTGCTTTTAGGCGCTCTCGATTATCGTGGAGCGCTTTTTGCTCTTTGGCGTAATCGGTCGTGGCTTCCTTCGCCTTGACCGCTTTGAATATCTTGTGGGCCTCGCGCTCTGCAGCTGTCGTTGTACGCCGCTCTCGGTTGATCATTATGACCTCCCACTTGGGGCTCAATAGTCAACGCGCGGAGAGGGCTTTCGATCCTGTCGGCCAACTCACCTAACCTTCGCCTTCAACCCAATCTCGACCAAGCGGCGGATCGCTTCTGGGCGGGATGGATCGTCATCCTGGCTCTCGCGCCAGCGGTCGATCGCCCCCGTCAGCGTGTCGTCCATCCGAACAAGCTGAGGCGGCTTACGGCCGCCCGTTGAGGGAGGGCCTCGTTTCTTTTTTGGGATATCCCGGTTTGACTTTGCCATGAAACTAGGATATCCCAATTGCAAGCCGAGGGGAAGGGTTCAGCTTCCGCCTCGGCTCTAACCAGGGCCACGAAGGAGTGGAAATCCAATGACCCAGGCTGACAGCGTGCTTAGCACGCCACCCTTAAGCACGTCTCCACAAACGCCAGCGGACTCCGCTAGTGCGCTCTTCCTCAAGACCGACATTCCCTCAGAGCAGATATTCAAGGCCATCTGGCGCCTCCGCCGTGAGGCCATGGACGAGATAGCCCGGCTGATCCGGTTTCTCGACGACACCGACAACCACATGGAGCGGGAGCCGGACGACGACGAGCCGTGGCTTGGTTTCCAGGAGGCGTTCCCCGGCCTTGGTGCGGGCGGTGGAGGCAGTGGCGACGATCGGGAAATGGACTTGGGGACCTTCGACCGTATGCTGGACCAGTCTCACGCCCCCCGGCAGTACCTCGGCGAGGAAACAGTCGTCCCCGACGCCGAGCACGACACGGCAGATATTGAGCCGAGCCTCGGCAGTCTTGACCAGAATGACAGTCAGGAGCGATGGGCCGCGGGCGGGCGACGCGATCTCGAGGGTGACCCGGCGGAGACGGGCATCGGGGACTATGACGGCTTGCTCGAGCAGGCTGGAATGCAGGACCCGTTTCAGGGGACCATGGGGTGAAGGCTAATGCCTCAGGCCGCCGGTTCTTACCGGCGGGCCTGGGGCCCCGATCTCACCACTTCGTGAACGTTTCGCCGGGGTGCAGGGCCGGAAAACCTGGATACCGACCCATTGAATGCGACTCGGCTGGGCCTGATCATGAATTTAATGATTTGCCCCATGGCCAATGGGCTAGCGCGGAATCCACCCTTTCATTGGGCCTCGGTTTCGCGAAATTAGCGAACCACGTGCGCTGTGGCTTGGCCGGCCGAGCGCCCAATGGAGCCTGTTTGATGTCGAAGGGTGCGCACACCTTCAGACAGAGTGACGTCACCAAGGCCGTCAAAGCCTTGATACGTGCTGGTGTGCAAGGTCACGTTGAAATAGCGGACAACGGTCGCCGCATCCTCGTCATAGTTGGTTCACCCGAGGCGCGCGACAACAAGCGCACCGATGAGTGGGATTGAGCCATGTCCGAGGAGGAACTGCCCTACATTCACAAATTCAGGGATGCGCGCGGGAAGATTAGGCGGGTGTTCCGCCGCAAGGGGCACAAGACAGTCACCATAAAGGGGTTGCCCGGCTCATCGGAATTTCTGGAGGCCTATCAGGCGCTGCTCGAACGCTCCGGAGGAGATCCTCCGTCGACAATCGGCAACGGCAACAATGCTGCCGGCACGATCGACGCTGACGTGATCGCCTATTTCAAGCATGAGGTTTTCACGGAAGGCCTTGCCAAGGAAACACAGAGGGCCTGGCGTTCGATCCTGGAACGATTCCGAGATCATAGGACGCCAAGCGGCCGCCGTTACGGCGACAACCGAACTTCAACACTCAGGGAAAAGCCGATTAGGGATTTTCTCGATGGCAAGAGGCCCAACGCGCAGAAGAACAACCTGAAAGCAATTCGCGGCTTTGTCCGGTTCGCGATCTATACAGGAAAGCTCGGCGGCGATCCGACCGAGAACATCAAGCCAGTCAAAGCAGGCATCAAGAGTCGCGGCCACATGACTTGGCTCGAGCCACAATTGGCACAATATCGCGAACGGTGGCCGCTCGGCACAGTTGCCCGTCTTGCTGTTGAGTTGCTGCTCAATATCGCCGCGCGCCGCTACGACGCGCACGAGATAGGAGAACTGCACGTCAAGGCCGGCAACAAGCTGGTATGGCGCCCCCACAAGACGCTGCGGAGCACGGGCAAACTTTTGTCGATCAAGATCCGACCGGAATTGCAGGCGGCGATTGACGCCATGCCGCAGGGAACGCGCGCCGAGGGCGTGGTGACATTCCTGGTCAACGACTACGGCAGGCCATTCGCTTCCGCTGCTGCGTTCGGAAACAAGTTCGCCGACTGGTGCCGCGCCGCGGAGCTCAAGGCCGTCAAGTGCGATGATGGCAAGGTGCGGAGTTATCGCGCGCATGGACTCAGGAAGGCTGCACTGCTCGCTCTGGCACATGCTGGTGCAACGGGTGTCGAACTCATGGCTGTGTCAGGCCACAGCTCACTCGCGCAGGTGCAGGAATATCTCGACGCAGTCGATCAGGAGCGCGCCGCGGAAGCGGCAATGGCGAAGCTCGCGAACAGCGTAGGAACAGGGAGTGGCTAACGCTTTAGGTTTGAGTGGCTAACATCGAAGGAAGTCATTGAGAATGCGAGAGAAGAACAAAGTAGTGGCGATCCCGGCAGGATTCGAACCTGCAACCCGCGGAGTAGAAATCCGCTACTCTATCCAGTTGAGCTACGGGACCGTGGCCGCCTTGTACCACCGCCATTATGAAAAATCCGCCTTTCCGCCAAGTCCGTCCGAACCGATTTCTGGGGGCGGACGACAAAGGCGAGCAGGGGTCTCGCCCTGCGTTGGCCTGTCCAGTCCGCCGAGCCGGCATCGCGCTGCCGCCGGGGCTGGTCGAAGGATGTCGGCAATGCGATCTGCGACGTTTTCGTCCGTTCATGTCTGCGCCTTCACTCCGTCACCTTTTCGCGCATTTTTAGCCCCAACGCGGCGGTCGACCGCGGGGCGTTCAGGAGCTCCATCATGATCGGATTGGTTCGTGCCGCCGCAATTTGCGCCACGCTGGCGCTCGCTCTGGTGAGCGCAGAGGCCGCGGACAAGGCCTTCAAGCGGGACGATCTCGCCGATTCCGCGATCAAGCTGGAGGCCCAGATCAAGAGCGAGGCCGGCGCGGTCAACAAGTCGGCCGCGACCCTGCGCACCGACGCCGACGCCGCCTTCAAGCGCAATGATTTCCGCGGCGGGCTCACGATCCTCGGCCAGATCGCGGCGACCACGCCTGAGGACGGCGCCAACTGGCTGCGGCTCGCCAAAACCGTTTTCCAGATCCGGTCGGCGAGCTCGAGCGAACAGACCTTCCTGATGGAGCGCGCCTCGACCGGCGCCTACATCGCCTATCAGCGCGCCGGCAATGCCGGCGAGGAGGCCGACGCGCTCGCGGTGCTCGGCAAGGCGCTCGCCGAGCGCAAGCTGTGGCGTCCGGCGCTCGACGCGTTGGGGATGTCGCTCGACCTGCGCGAGGTCGCCGATGTCAGGGGCCAGTACGAGAAGATGCGCGACGAGCACGGCTTCCGGCTGCTCGATTATACCGTCGATTCGGATGCGGCCTCGCCGCGGGCCTGCTTCCAGTTCTCCGAGGAGCTCGCCAAGCGCGTCGACTTCGCGCCGTATCTCGCGCTGGCCGGCACCGACAAGCCGGCCCTGTCGGCGGAAGGCCAGCAGCTCTGCGTCGACGGGCTCAAGCACGGCGAGCGCTACAACATCAATTTGCGCGCCGGCCTGCCGTCGACCGTCAAGGAGACCCTGCCGAAATCGGCCGAGTTCAACATCTATGTCCGCGACCGCAAGCCGTTCGTGCGCTTCACCGGGCGGGCCTATGTGCTGCCGCGGACCGGGCAGCGCGGTATCCCGGTGGTCAGCGTCAACACGCCGGCGGTCACGGTCGACGTCTTCCGGGTCGGCGACCGCAATCTGATCAACACGGTGATCGACAGCGATTTCCAGAGCACGCTGAGCCGCTACCAGCTCTCCGATCTCGGCGATCAGCGCGGCGTCAAGGTGTGGTCCGGCGAGCTCGCAACAGCGACCACGCTGAACCAGGACGTCGTCACGGCCTTTCCGGTCGACCAGGCGCTGGGCGACCTGCAGCCGGGTGTCTATGTCATGACCGCCGCGGCCAAGGGGCCGGGCACCGACGACGACGGCACGCTGGCGACGCAATGGTTCATCGTCTCGGACATGGGCCTGTCGGCCTTCTCCGGCAATGACGGTATCCACGTCTTCGTCAACTCGCTGGCCTCGACCGAGCCGGTCGCCAATGCCGAGGTGAAGCTGGTCGCCCGCAACAACGAGATCCTGGCCACCCGCAAGACCGATGTGGCCGGTCACGTGCTGTTCGAGCAGGGGCTGGCGCGGGGTGAGGGCGGCCTGTCGCCGGCGCTGCTCACTGTGACGGGTGAGAAGGCCGACTACGCCTTCCTGAGCCTGAAGACCAGCGCCTTCGACCTGACCGACCGCGGTGTCGCCGGCCGCGCGATCCCGGCCGGCGCGGACGCCTTCGTTTATGCCGAGCGCGGCGTCTACCGCTCCAACGAGACCGTCTATCTCACCGCGCTGCTGCGTGACGGGCAGGGCAACGCCCTGACCGGGACGCCGCTGACCATGGTGATCGAGCGGCCCGACGGCGTCGAATTCCGCCGCGCCGTGCTGCCCGACCAGGGCGCCGGCGGCCGGATGCTGGCGGTGGCGCTGAACTCGGCGGTGCCCACCGGCACCTGGCGAGCCCGCGTCTTTACCGATCCCAAGGGCTCGTCGGTCGGCGAGACCACCTTCATGGTCGAGGATTACATCCCCGAGCGGGTCGAATTCGATCTGACCAGCAAGGAGAAGGTGATCAAAGCTGAAGTTCCAGTGGAACTTCAGGTCTCGGGCCATTTCCTCTATGGCGCGCCGGCCTCGGGCCTGCAGCTCGAGGGCGACATGCTGGTCGCGCCCGCGGCGAACGGCCGGCCCGGCTACGCCGGCTACCAGTTCGGCGTCGACGACGAGCAAACCGCAAGCAATGAGCGGACCCCGATCGAGGACCTGCCGGAGGCCGATGCCAATGGCGCGGCGACTTTCCCGGTGAAGCTCGACAAGGTCCCGGCCTCGACCCGTCCGCAGGAGGCGCAGATCTTCATCCGCATGGCGGAGACCGGCGGCCGCTCGGTCGAGCGCAAGATCGTGCTGCCGGTCGCCCCTGGCGCCTCGCTGATCGGTGTCAAGCCGCTGTTCGGCGACAAGAGCGTGGCCGAGGGCGACAAGGCCGAGTTCGACGTCGTGTTCGTCGCGCCCGACGGCAAGCAGCTGCCGCGCAACGGGCTGCGCTATGAGCTGCTGAAGCTGGAGTCGCGTTACCAGTGGTACCGGCAGAATTCGTCGTGGAACTATGAGCCGGTCAAGTCGACCCGCCGTGTGTCCGATGGCGACGTCAATCTCGCGGCCGACAAGCCGATGCGCCTGACCTTCCAGCCGCAGCCCGGTCGCTACCGTCTCGACGTGAAATCGACCGACGCCGATGGACCGGTGACCTCGGTGCAGTTCGACGTCGGCTGGTATTCCGACGGCAGCGCCGACACGCCGGATCTGTTGGAGACCTCGATCGACAAGCCGGAATATGCCTCGGGCGACACCATGACGGTGTCGGTCAACGCACGCACCGCCGGCAAGCTCACTGTCTATGTGCTCGGCGACCGCCTGCTGACCACCCAGAGCGTCGACGTCAAGGAGGGCACCCAGCAGGTCAAGCTGCCGGTCGGCAAGGACTGGGGCACCGGCGCCTATGTCATGACGACGCTGCGCCGTCCGCTCGATGCAGCCGCCGGGCGCATGCCGGGCCGCGCGATCGGACTGAAATGGTTCGGCATCGACAAGAAGACGCGCACGCTTGCGGTCGAACTGTCGCCGCCCGCCCTGGTGCGGCCGGGCACGACGCTGAAGATCCCGGTCAAGCTCGGCGGGCTCAATCCCGGCGAGGACGCCAAGGTGGTGCTCGCTGCCGTCGATGTCGGCATCCTCAATTTGACCAACTACAAGCCGCCCGCGCCGGACGACTACTATCTCGGCCAGCGCCGCCTGACCGCCGAGATCCGCGACCTCTACGGGCAGCTGATCGACGGTATGCAAGGCACCCGCGGTCAGATCCGCAGCGGCGGCGATGCCGCCGGTGCCGAGCTGCAAGGCTCGCCGCCGACCCAGAAGCCGCTGGCGCTGTATTCCGGTATCGTCACGGTCGGCCCTGACGGCACCGCCGAGGTGAGCTTCGACATCCCGGAATTCGCCGGCACCGCGCGGGTGATGGCGGTGGCGTGGAGCGCCACCAAGCTCGGCCGCGCCAATGTCGACGTGATCGTGCGCGACCCCGTGGTGGTGACCGCGACCTTGCCGCGCTTCCTGCTGACCGGTGACAAGGGCACCATCAGCATGGATATCGACAATGTCGAAGGCGCCGCTGGCGACTATGCCATCAGCGTCAAGGCGAGCGGTCCGATCAAGGCCTCGGGCAACCCGACCACGATGGTGAAGCTCGCCGCCAAGCAGCGCAGCTCGCTGTCGCTCGGCCTCGAGGCCGGCGGCGCCGGGCGTGCCGACTTCGATGTCGACATTTCCGGACCGAACGGGCTGACGCTGGCGCGGCACTATGCGCTCGACGTCAAGCCGGCGACGCCAGTGCTGGCGCGCCGTTCGATCCGCACGCTGGCGAAGGGCGAGAGCCTGACGCTGACCTCGGACATGTTCTCCGATCTGGTGCCGGGCACGGGCAGCGTCTCGATCTCGGCGAGCCTGTCGACCGCGCTCGATGCGGCAAGCATCCTGAAGGCGCTCGACCGCTATCCCTATGGCTGCTCCGAGCAGATCACGAGCCGCGCGCTGCCGCTGCTCTATGTCAACGATCTGGCTGCCGGCGCCCATCTCGCGATGGATACCGCGGTCGACCAGCGCATCCGCGATGCGATCGAGCGGCTCCTCGCCCGACAAGGGTCCAACGGCTCGTTCGGGCTGTGGTCGGCGGGCGGCGACGACGCCTGGCTCGATGCTTACGTCACCGACTTCCTGACCCGGGCCCGCGAGAAGGGCTTTGCGGTGCCGGACGTGCTGTTCAAGAGCGCGCTCGACCGTGTCAGGAACTCGGTCGTCAACGCCAACGAGCCGGAGAAGGACGGCGGCCGCGACCTGGCCTACGGCCTCTATGTGCTCGCGCGCAACGGTGCCGCGCCGATCGGTGATCTGCGCTATCTCGCCGATACCAAGCTGAACAATCTGGCGACGCCGATCTCCAAGGCGCAGCTTGCCGCGGCGCTGGCCTTGGTCGGCGACAGAGCGCGGGCCGAGCGGGTCTATGGCGCCGCGCTCGACGCGCTGAACCCGAAACCCGTGATCGAGTTCGGCCGGGTCGATTACGGCTCGGCGCTGCGCGACGCGGCTGCGCTGGTCTCGCTTGCGGGCGAGGGCAATGCGCCGCGCACCACGCTGACGCAAGCCGTGCTGCGGGTCGAAGCGGCGCGCGGGCTGTCGCCCTATACCTCGACGCAGGAGAATGCGTGGATGGTGCTGGCAGCGCGCGCGCTCGCCAAGGAGACGCTGGCGCTCGACATCAATGGCCAGCCGGTCAAGACCGCGGTCTATCGCAGCTACAAGGCCGAGGAGATGACGGGCCAGCCGCTCAAGATCACCAACACCGGCGATGCACCGGTGCAGGCGGTGATCTCGGTGTCGGGCTCGCCGGTGACGCCGGAACCCGCGGCCTCCAACGGCTTCAAGATCGAGCGCAGCTATTTCACGCTCGATGGCAAGCAGGCCGATGTCACCAAGGCGAAACAGAACGACCGCTTCGCGGTTGTCCTGAAAGTCACGGAAGCAAAACCGGAGTTCGGGCACATCATGGTCGCCGACTATCTGCCGGCCGGGCTCGAGATCGACAACCCGAACCTGGTGTCGTCAGGCGATTCCGGCACGCTCGAATGGATCGAGGACGGCGTCGAGCCGAAGAACACCGAGTTCCGCGATGACCGCTTCACCGCGGCAATCGATCGTGGCGCCAATGACAAGTCGGTGTTCACGGTCGCCTATGTCGTGCGCGCGGTGTCGCCGGGCAAATATGTGCTGCCGCAGGCCTATGTCGAGGACATGTACAATCCCTCGCGCTACGGCCGCAGCGGCACCGGCGCGGTCGAGGTGAAGCCGGCGAAATGAGTGATGGTGAAATGAGCAGCGACGCCCGCTCAGAACTCTCCTCGTCATCCCCGGGCTTGACCCGGGGATCCACGTTTGCCGCGCGCGAGGAAGACGTGGATGGCCGGGTCAAGCCCGGCCATGACAAGCGGGGGCGATTGGCGCTCCGCGTCGCCGCTGCAATGGCTGTCGTGCTGGTCGCGATCACCGGCGCCTTCGCCGCCTGGGTTGTGTCGCTCGGACCGCTCCCGCTCGACCAGGCGCAGCAGGTCTCGACCACCGTGATCGATCGCAACGGCAAGCTTCTGCGCGCCTATGCGATGGCGGACGGCCGCTGGCGGCTGCCGGTCGACGCGACGACGTCAGTCGATCCCGGTTATCTGAAGCTCCTGTTCGCCTATGAGGACAAGCGCTTCTACGAGCATCACGGCATCGATCCGCTGGCGCTGTCGCGCGCCGCGTTCCAGCTCCTTACAAGCGGCCATATCGTCTCGGGCGGCTCGACCATCACGATGCAACTGGCGCGGCTGATCGAGCCGCGGCACCAGCGCTCGGTCTATGCAAAGCTGCGGCAGATGGTGCGCGCGGTCGAACTCGAGCGGCAGCTTTCGAAGGACCAGATCCTCGATCTCTATCTTGCGCTGGCGCCGTTCGGCGGCAACCTCGAGGGCATCCGCGCCGCCTCGATCGCCTATTTCGGCAAGGAGCCGAAGCGGCTGTCGCTCGCCGAAGCTGCGCTGCTGGTGGCGTTGCCGCAATCGCCGGAGCGGCGGCGGCTCGACCGTTACCCGGACGCGGCTCACGCCGCACGCGACCGCGTGCTCGAGCGCATGGTCGAGGATGGCGTGGTGTCGAAGGACGATGCCGCGCAGGCCACCGCGACGGCGGTGCCGAAGATGCGCAAGCAGATTCCGATCCTGGCGCCGCATTCGTCGGATCAGGCGATCGCGACGATGAAGGATACGCCCGTCATCAAGCTGACGCTGGACGCGACGCTGCAACGGAACCTGGAGGCGCTGGCGCGCGACCGCGCTATCGCGCAGGGGCCTGACGTCTCGGTTGCGATCGTCGTGGTCGACAATGAGACGGGCGACGTGCTCGCGCGCGTCGGCTCTGCGGATTATTTCGACGAGCGGCGCGCAGGGCAGGTCGACATGACGCGCGCGGTGCGCTCGCCGGGTTCGACATTGAAGCCGTTCATCTACGGCCTCGCTTTCGAGGATGGCTTTGTGCATCCCGACAGCCTGATCGAGGATCGGCCGATCCGCTTCGGCACTTACGCGCCGGAAAACTTCGACATGACGTTCCAGGGCACGGTGCCGATCCGCAAGGCGCTGCAATTGTCGCTGAACGTGCCGGCGATCGCGCTGCTCGACCGGGTCGGCGCCAGCCGGCTGTCGTCGCGGCTGAAGCAGGCCGGCACCAGTCTGGTGCTGCCGAAGGACGAAGCGCCAGGCCTTGCGATGGGCCTCGGCGGCGTCGGCATCACGCTGCAGGATCTCGCCCAGCTCTATGCCGGCCTGGCGCGGCTCGGCGCCACCAAGCCGCTGCGCGAGATCATGCAGGAGAATGACAGCCGCGACACGATGCGGCTGATGGATCAGGCCGCGGCCTGGCAGGTCGGCAATGTCCTGCTCGGCACGCCGCCGCCGGAGAACGGCGTGCACAACCGGATCGCGTTCAAGACCGGCACCAGCTACGGCTATCGCGATGCCTGGTCGGTTGGCTTCGACGGCCGTATCACGATCGGGGTCTGGGTCGGCCGTCCCGACGGCGCGCCGGTGCCGGGCCTGGTCGGCCGCACGGCGGCGGCGCCGATCCTGTTCGACGCCTTTGCGCGTACGGGGAAAATCCCGGCGGCGTTGCAGAAGCCGCCGCGGGGCGTGCTGGTCGCCTCCAACGCAAAACTGCCGCCGCCGCTGCGCCGCTTCCGGCCGCTCGGCGAACTGGTCCGCAGCGGCAGCGACCAGGCGCCGCACATCCAGTTTCCGCTGAACGGCTCACGCATCGACGTCGATCAATCCGAGGGCGGCCGCAATGCGCCGATGCCGGTCAAGGTCGCCGGCGGCGTGCTGCCGCTGACCGTCCTTGTCAACGGTGTATCAGCCGGGGACATCGATAGCCGGCGCCAGCGCCTGATCGACCCGCCCGGGCCGGGCTTCGCACGGCTCACCGTGATCGACGCCACGGGTGCCGCGGATACCGTTGTGATCCGCGTGCAATGATCGCACGGGAAAGCGGACGGGGACGGTCGGAAAGCGGAACAGCACGGTTGTTTGCGGTGCGGTTTCATCGTATGCGAAACCCATGGTGGATAGCCTCCAACCCCGGCGCTTCGGAGCAGGGCAACAGTCTGTAAAACCTGCGCATTCGAGCCGCAGGCTGTTCATGGCGTTCGAGTTCGCAACGGCCAGCCAATGGCGGTCGATCCTGTTCCTGACACTGACCTGCCTGGTGCTGTTCCTGCCGGGCTTCTTCACCATCCCGCCGATCGACCGCGACGAGGTGCGCTTCGCCCAGGCGACCAAGCAGATGGTCGAGAGCGGCGACTTCGTCGATATCCGCTTCCAGGATGACGTCCGCTACAAGAAGCCGGTCGGTATCTACTGGATGCAGGCGGCGGCGCTGAAGACGATCTCCGCGCTCGGGGTGCCGCGCGCCCAAGTCCGGATCTGGGTCTACCGCCTGCCGTCCCTGATCGGCGCCATCGGCGCCGTTTTGCTGACCTACTGGACAGCGCTCGCCTTCGTGACGCGACAGGGCGCGGTGCTCGCCGCGTTAATGATGGCGAGTTGCGTGCTGCTCGGGGTCGAGGCGCGGCTCGCCAAGACCGACGCGATGCTGCTGCTGACCGTCACCGCGGCGATGGGCGCGATGGCGCGGGTCTATCTGTCCTGGCAGCGCGGCGAGGATCCGGCGCATCCGTCGTGGGGACCGCCTGCGATCTTCTGGACCGCACTGGCAGTCGGCATCCTGCTCAAGGGGCCGCTGATCCTGATGTTCGTCGGCCTCGCGATGGCCGGGCTTGCGATCCTCGATCGCTCGGCGGCCTGGTTCTGGCGCATGCGCCCGGTCTGGGGCCTGATGTGGACCCTGGTGCTGGTGCTGCCGTGGTTCGTGCTGATCTTCCTGCGCGCCGGCGAGACCTTCTTCGCCGACTCGGTCGGCGGCGACATGCTGAGCAAGCTCGGGGCACAGGAATCCCACGGCGCGCCGCCCGGGCTCTATCTGCTGCTGTTCTGGATCACGTTCTGGCCCGGTGCGCCGCTCGTCGGCATGGCGGCGCCGGCGATCTGGCGTGCGCGGCGCGAGCCCGGTGCGCAGTTTCTATTGGCCTGGCTGATCCCGTCCTGGATCGTGTTCGAGGCGGTGCTGACCAAGCTGCCGCACTACGTGCTGCCGCTTTATCCGGCGATCGCGATCCTGACGGTCGGCGCGCTGGAGCGACGCGTGCTGTCGCGCTCGCCCTGGCTGCTGCGCGGTGCCGCCTGGTGGTTCGCGATCCCCGCATTCGGTGCGGTGCTGGTGATCGTCGGCGCGATCAAGGCGATCCACCAGCCGGTGTTTCCGGCCTGGCCGTTGTTCGCCGTCGCGATGGTGTTCGGCCTGGTCGCATGGTGGATGTTCGAGGACAGCCGTGCCGAGCGCTCGCTGCTCAACGCGGTGATCGCCGCGGCGCTGATGGCCGCTGCTACCTACGGCGTGGTGCTGCCGCGACTCACCACGGTGTTTCCGAGCCAGGAAGTCGCACGCGCCTTGCGCAACGTGACCTGCGTCGGCCCGAAGGCGGCGGCCGCGGGCTTCCACGAGCCGAGCCTGGTGTTCATGACCGATACCTCGACGCTGCTGACCGACGGATCGGGCGCGGCTGACTTCCTGGGGCAGGGCTCCTGCCGCTTCGCGCTGGTCGAACAGCGCTCGGAGCGCGCCTTCGTGCAGCGCGCCGAAGCGATCGGCCTGCGTTACAACGCGCCGGTCCGGATCGAGGGCTACAACATCTCGCAGGGCAAGGCGGTCTCGATTGCGATCTTCCGCTCCGAAGGGACGGAATGACATGCCGGCGCCGCCCGCCACCGCGGAACCCGCCACCTATTTCGGACGATTGCTGACGCTGGCCTGGCTGTCGTTGGCCCAGCTCGTGCGGGCGCCGTCGCATTCACGCCGGGCCGAGGCGGCGCGACGCTCCGCCCGCCACGTGCTGTTGCTCGTCGTCATCGTCGGCGCCGTGATCGTCACGCTGATGTATGCGGTCGATGTCGCCGAGATCAGCCTGATGCCGCCGCGCGGCACGCCGAGCCTGTGGTGGGTGAAGATACTTACCGATTTCGGCAAGGACGAGTACGTGCTGAGCGCGCTGGGTGCGCTGCTGATTGTTGTCGCATTGACGGCGCCTGCGCTGCGCGGTGTGCCGCGCGCGACCTTGCTCGGCATAGGGACGAGGCTGCAATATTTGTTCCTGTCGGTCGCGCTGTCGGTGGCGCTCGGTGAAGTGATCAAGTGGATCGTCGGCCGCGGCCGGCCGTTCGTCGGCGGCAAGGCCAATGCCTTCAACTTCCAGCATTTCGCGGGCACCGAGGCCTATTCGAGCTTTCCGTCGGGACATTCGATCACGGCATTCGCGCTGGCGTTCGCCGTGTCGGCAGTGTGGCCGCGGGCACGGGTCGCGATGCTGGTTTATGCGCTGATCATCATCGCGACGCGCCTGGTGCTGTTGGCCCATCATCCGAGCGACGTGGTGGCCGGCGCGGCCGTCGGCGTGATCGGCGCAATGGCCGTGCGCTACTGGTTCGCCGCCCGCCGCCTTGGTTTCGCCATTGATCGAGATGGCACGGTCGTGGCCCTGTCGGGACCTTCGGAAGGGCGCCTCAAAAGGGTTGCGAGGAGCGCCTTCGCCCCATAAAAGCGGTCGCCCGGCGGCCGGATCGGGCGGGTTCCAGCCGCGAACCCCACATCAACCACGAGTGCCGAATTGCCTGTTTCCGACCAGACGCCGGTCGCCGTTTCCATCGTCGTGCCTGTGCGCAACGAGGCGGACAATATCGCGCCGCTGATCGCCGAGATCGCGGCCGCGCTCGACGGGCGCTGGGCCTACGAGATCGTCTACGTCAATGACGGCTCGACCGATGCCTCCGGCGAACGGCTGAGCGCGATCATGGCGCAACGGCCCAATCTCCGGCAGCTCCGTCATGCGGTCTCCTCGGGCCAGTCGGCGGCCGTGCGCAGCGGCGTGCGCGCCGCGCGCGGCGCGATCGTGGCAACGCTCGACGGCGACGGCCAGAACAATCCGGCCTTCCTGCCCGACCTGATCGCGGCGATCGAGAGCGGCAATGGCCGCGTCGGCCTCGCCGCGGGCCAGCGCGTCGGGCGCAAGGACACCGGTTTCAAGAAGCTGCAATCGCGCATCGCCAACGTGGTGCGCGGCATCATCCTGCGCGACGGCACCCGCGACACCGGTTGCGGCCTGAAGGCGTTTCCGCGCGAAGTGTTTCTGACGATGCCCTATTTCGACGGGCTGCATCGTTTCCTTCCGGCGCTGGTTCGCCGCGAGGGGTTGGCGATTGCCTATGTCGACGTCGTCGACCGCCCGCGTCATTCGGGCGTATCGAACTATGGATTCTTCGACCGGCTCTGGATCGGGATCATGGATCTTGCCGGCGTGTGGTGGTTGATTCGCCGCAAGAAGCCGACGCCGGCCGTCACGGAGGTGACGGACGTCACTGAAGTGACTGATGTCACCGAGGTGAAGTGATGCTGATTCAGTACGGTCAGGCGTTGAGCGCCTATCTCTACGACGTATTCATCGCCAAGTTCGACTTCTGGCTGGCGTTCGGCCTAATCGCGCAATTGTTCTTCACCGCGCGCTTCCTGGTGCAATGGATTTCCAGCGAACGCGCCGGCCAGAGCGTGGTGCCGATGGCGTTCTGGTTCTTCTCGATGGGCGGCGGTCTGATGACGCTGGTCTACGGGCTTGCCAAGCGCGAACCGGTCATCATCATCGGGCAGGGCCTCGCCACGCTGATCTATATCCGCAACATCATGCTGATCGTGAAGAACCGCGGACGCGCGTCGAAGACGCTCGACAGCTGATCAATTGCGACCGAATCTGAACGACGGTCAAACAATCGCCCCAAGGCGTATGGCATCTACGGCCAGCCGTGGGCGTAGTGGCATGCCGAGACCGTGCCCCAGGGAATGAGGGGCGTTGATGACCGGCCGTGGCGATGCGACGAAAGCGGGCGGTCAGTCATCGGGCGGCCGCGATGTCCCGTCGTCCGACGCGCCGCCGCTGACCGGCGAGCGCGAGCTGCCGGACCGGCGCGCAATCAGTATCCGCTGGATGGCGGGAACGGTTCTGATCGGGGCCGCGGCGGTCGCTCTCCTAAGCGGAGCGCTTCGCGGGGCATTTGGCGATCACACGCGATTCGCAATCTCGCCGGTCGTTTCACTTCCGCGATTCACGGAACAAGTTGTTGACGAGGCCCGGCGCGGCAACCGTCTGGATCGAAGGGGCGGCGCGCAAGGCAATTCCTCTGCGCTCAAGATCGAGCAGCTGAGCGATACCGGCTCGGTCCGCCCATTTACCCGCGTGTCGGCGCGGCTCGCGGAGATCGATCCCGAACCACAACAGGACCATCGTCGCGAAGCACCGGGAGATGGTAAGGACGACCAGCGACTGAGCTCGTCGCCGGAATTGCCGGCCATCATACGGGCAGGTTCATCACGCGGCGGGCTGCCGGGCGGCACCAGCGCCTATGCGGCCGATGAAGACGCGCCGCATCCGCCGTCGCCGATCGGTGAGGCCGTCAACGTCACCAACCTTCCGAAGTCGCCCGCGTCGTCTCGTCACCATCGGCATGTCGTCATCGCGAGAGCCGGGGACACGCTGTCCGCCATTCTGAAGGCGTTGGCCGCGGCCGCGGAGGATGCGCCGGCGATCCTTGCCGCATTCGCGTCGCCAGGCGGGCAAGCGACGCTATCGGGTGGCGAGAAGATCACGATCATCGAGCAGAACGGCGACACCGTTTCGTCACGCGGCCATGTCGCGAAGGTGTCGATCGAGCGGGCGGACGCCAGTGTGGCCGCCGTCGGTCGCACGGATAGCGGCCAATACCAGGCGATCGTGCCGGAGCAGCCAGACGTCGGCGTGCGGAGCGAGAGTTTGCTGCGCGAGTCGATCGACACGCACGCCGTTCCCGGCGAAACGCTGCGTGATGGTCTCAACGCGCTTGCCCGCTCCAATCACGTCGACGAGGGGATCGTAGCCGAGCTGATGCGGCTGTGTGGCCGCGATTTCGACCTCGATGAGCCGCTCGGCGACGCCGATGTGGCCGAGATCATCTACGCTCCCAACGATATCGGCCAGCCGGAGCTGGTGTTCATCGACCTGACGGCGGGTGGGCAGACGCGGCGGTACTATCGCTTCACGGCGCCGGACGACGGCAGCTCCGATTTCTATGATGAGGCTGGGCAGTCGATCACCAAATTCCTGTTGCGCAAGCCGGTCGTCAGCGGACGTCTCGGCGACGGATTTGGCTGGCGCATTCATCCAGTCCTCGGCGACCGCCGCTTCCATGAGGGCGTCGATTATGCAGCGCCCTACGGCTCGCCCGTCGCGGCCGCGGGCGCCGGCGTCGTCGAGATCGAAGGCTACGAACGCGGCTACGGCAAATACATCCGAATACGCCACGATCGCGGTTACGAGACGACCTATGCCCACATTGCGAGCGTCCCGCCGGGGCTGA
Organism: Bradyrhizobium mercantei; assembly: GCF_001982635.1. Lineage (GTDB taxonomy): Bacteria > Pseudomonadota > Alphaproteobacteria > Rhizobiales > Xanthobacteraceae > Bradyrhizobium > Bradyrhizobium mercantei. The sequence goes on from NZ_MKFI01000002.1 coordinate 100,799, forward strand.
AGATCGGAGATCGGGTTCGTCAGGGCGAGACGATTGCCTATGTCGGATCGACCGGGCTCTCGACCGGACCGCATCTCTATTATGAGGTGCGGATCAACGGCCGCAACGTCGATCCGCTTCGTATGAAATTGTCGGGCGGCCGGCTGCTACAGGGCGACCTCCTTGAGTCCTTCGATCGCCAGCGCGACAGCATCGACGAGCTCGCGGCCGCCTTCGCATTTCCGCAGCGGCATCCCGGTTCCGAACACCGGCCGCCGACCTAGCGCAGATCGCGGCTCGCTCGATCAAAGCCGCCCGGGCGCTGGAAGTTCGGCTGGCTCCACCGCCTTCTCGCGATCGGCGGCGGTCTCGCCGCCGGCATCGAGCACCGGATAGGCGACCGAGCAGATGTGCGAGTGGATGCGGCGCAGGTCGCGCAGCACGTCGAGATGCAGCGACGTGGTCTCGATGGTCTCGGGCCGGCCTTCGCGCAGGCGCTCCAGATGGCGTTCGACCGCGGCCAATTCGGCCGCGCGCAGCGCCGCCTTCTCGGTGAGCAGCTTGCGCGCCTCGCCGGCGTCGCCCGACATGAAGACACCGAACGCGATCCGCAGCGAGTCGATCGTGCGCTTGTGGAACGCCGACAGCTCCTCGGCGCCTTCGGCGGAGAATTGCAGGCGGTGCTTGATCTTCTTGGTCGCGAGCTCGCTCAGATTCTTGTCGATGATGTCGCCGATATGCTCGAGATTGATCGCAAACGCGACGATCTCCATGGCGCGGTGACCCTCGCGCTCATCGAGACTGCCGCGGGTGAGCTTGGTGACGTAGAGCTTGATCGCCTCGTTCAGGCTGTCGACGGTGTTGTCCATCTTCGACACCTGGTCGACCAGGGCGCGATCATTGGTCATCATCGCCGCCATCACCTTGCGCAACATCGCCTCGGTGTGATCGCCCATGTGCAGCACCTCGCGCGCGGCATCGGCCAGCGCGAGCGACGGCGTCTCCAGTGCGCTCTCGTCGAGATAGCGCGGCCGTGACGGATCGGTCTCCTGCGCCCGCTTGGGCAACAGCCGCTCGAGCAGCCGCGCCATGTGGTCGAGCACGCCGATGAACAGCAGCGCGGTCGCGACGTTGAAGGCGATGTGGAACAGCGCGGTCGCCTTGGCGAGATCGGGCTGCCAGGCGTAGACGAACTCGGTGATCGGGCGCAGGAACGGCGCCACCAGCAGAATGCCGACAATGCGGTTCACGAGGTTGCCGACCGGCAGCCGGTAGCTCGCCGGATTGTCGCGCCGCGCGCCTTCCAGCAATGGATTGACGGCGCTGCCGAGGTTCGCGCCGAGCACCAGCGCGAACGCGGCATAGGGCGAGATGAACTGGGAATAGGCCAGCGACATCACCAGCAGCACGCTGGCGACGCTGGAATGGACCAGCCAGGTCACGACCGCGCCGATCAGGATGCAGAGCACGGGATCGCCGGTGATCGCGCCCAGGAAGACGCGCACGCCCGGCGCGTTCTCGGCCGGCGCCATCGTATCGAGCAGGATGTGCAGCGCGAGCAGCATCAGGCCGAGGCCGATCGAGACCCGGCCGAGATCCTTGATCCGCGAACGCGGCCCGCTGCGGAACGCGACGAGGCCCGTAATGAACAGCACCGGCGCCACGGCCGCGACGTTGAACGACAGCACCTGCACGATCAGCGTGGTGCCGATATTGGCGCCGAGCATGATCGCGAGCGCCGGCACCAGGCTGACGATCTCCTCGGCGGCGAAGGAACTGGTGATCAGCGCGGTCGCGGTCGAGCTCTGGAGCAGGGCGGTCAGGCCGAGGCCGGCGCCAAGGGCGGTGAACCGGTTGTTCAGCGCCCTCGCCAGCAACAGCCGCAAATCGGGCCCGAACGCACGCAGGATCCCGCTGTGGACCATGTGCAGGCCCCACAGCAGGAGCGCGACGCCCCCCATCAGATCAAGCAGAACAAGACTTCCCATACTTCGTGGATATCCCGGCAAATTCGAGTCGAAGGGGTCACGCTATAGAGCCAAACGACCTGGGATCAACCCCTTTTTGTTCTCGTTGGAACCGGATGGGTCAGGCGAAAGCCCGGCCTGATTCGGACGGCGACACATCGGACAGTGACCGGCCGGATCCGGTAAATGAATCCTAGAGATGACCAATCAATTGCGATTGGTTGCGCTAGGCAGTTCCCAATCTTTCCCGGCTATAACGAGTGGAACGAGACGCTGTCCAGAAAGGCTTGGGGATCAGAATGTTTATGAATCGCCGCAAGAGCGAACGCCGCGCGTGCCGGAGCGTCGCCAAAATTCAGTTGGGCACGGGTTCGTTGCCGCGCGATTGCATGATCACCGATATTTCCGCCGGCGGTGTCAAGGTGATCGCCGAATATCTCGAGATTCCGCCGGAATTCACCATCATTCTCTCGACCGGCAGCCCGCGTCAGTGCCGGCTGGCCTGGCAAATCGGGCACGAATTCGGCGCCCAGTTCGTCGACTGATCCGGCGAGCAGGCTGGCCTGCCAAGAACGCTGCGAAGACGCGCCCGGACCCGGTTTTCGGCCGGATGACGGCGACATGATGGCATCCTTAACCCGGCCTTAGGGTTAAGCTGTGAGCATCTTGGAACCTTCGCTGTTCCGAGTCTCATTGATGTCCGAGAAACTACCCCGACCTTCAGGCCGTGCCCGCCGTCTCGCCGGTTCGGCATCGGCTGTGATCCTGCTGATCGGGCTGTCCGCCTGTCAGACCTCAGGACCATCCGACATCACTGGGTCATTGGGCGATACGGCGGAGGCGACGCCGGCGCCGGCCGATCCCCGTCGCGACATCGCGACCTATCACGAGCGCGTCCGCGCCAATCCGAAAGACACCGACGCCGCCCTGAAATACGCCCGGGCGCTGCGCGCCACCGGCCAGCGCGCGCAGGCCGTCGCCGTCATGGAGCAGGCGGTGCTGGCGCAACCCAGCAACAAGGCGCTGCTCGCGGGCTACGGACGGGCGCTCGCCGACAACGGCAATTTCCAGCAGGCATTCGACGTGCTGGGGCGCGCCCACACGCCGGAAGATCCGGACTGGCGCATCCTGTCGGCGCAAGGCGCCGTGCTCGATCAGCTCGACCGTCACGACGAGGCCCGGCAGTATTACGCGAGCGCGCTGAAGATCGTGCCTGACGATCCCTCGGTGCTCTCCAATGTCGGTCTGTCCTACCTGCTGTCGAAGGACCTGCCGAAGGCTGAGGAGACGCTGCGCCGCGCCCGGGAGCGTGCGCCCGACGACATGCGGGTGCGAACCAATCTCGCCGTCGTGGTCGGCCTGCAAGGCCGCCAGTCCGAGGCTGAAACCATCATGAAGGCCGATCTGCCGCCGGAGCAGGGCTCGGCCAACGTCGCCGCGCTGAAGCGGCTGCTGGCGCGCAGGGACGCGAGCCGGAACGATCAGGACAAGATCCCGGTCGCAGCCAGCCGCCGCGACTAGGGCGTTTTCAAGCGGAAGCCTGCAAGGCTAGCCGGCGCGGCGCCCGTCGTTGCGGCGCGGCTGCAGCCTCTTGAGGATCGGCGACAGGAACGACTCGCGCGCCTCGGCGAGATCGGGACGGCCGGTGAGGCGTTGCGCGATCTGCAGGAAGGTCCTCGTGGTGCGATGACGCGCGGAGACTTCCGCGATCATCTGGCCGTTGTTGGCGGCTTCACCGAACAGCCTGCAATCGAACGGGATGGTCGCAATCGGCTGACTGTCGATCGTCTTGGCGAAGTCCTTGACCTCGATCTCGGGCCGCTTCGACATGCCGACCTGGTTCAGGCAGTAGAGCGGCGGCCGGTCGTTCGGACGTGCGGCCTTGAGCAGGTTCATCATGTTCTTGGTGTTGCGCATGTTGGCGAGATCGGGCTCGGCCACGATCAGGATATCGTCGGCGCCGACCAGCACGCGCTTGGTCCAGGCGGTCCATTGGTGCGGGACGTCGAGCACGATGCAGGATGTGGTCATGCGCATCGTATCGAAGATGGCATCGAACGCTTCGGCGCCGAAATCGTAGACCTGGTCGAGGGTGGCCGGGGCCGCCAGCAGGCTGAGATGGTCGCCGCACTTTGCGAGCAGGCGTTCCATGAAGGCGCTGTCCGGACGTTCGGGCGCGAACACCGCGTTGGCGATGCCCTGTGTCGGATCCTGGTTATAGTCGAGGCCTGCGGTGCCGAAGGCGAGGTCGAGATCGACGACGACCGAATCCAGCCCGAGGTCCCGCGCGATGGTCCAGGCGACATTGTGGGCGATGGTCGAGGCGCCGACACCGCCCTTGGCGCCCGCCACCGCGATCAGGCGGCCGACCGACACCGCTTCCGAGGACGAGAACAGGCCGCAGATCGAGCGCACGATGTCGAGCACCTTGACCGGCCCGATGACGTAGTCGTTGACGCCGCGCCGGACCAGTTCGCGATACGGCGCAGTCTCGCCGGGCATGCCGAGCACGACGACGCGGGTGCCGGGATCGCAGACCGTGGCGAGTTCGTCGAGACTGGCGAGCAGATCGTTGTCGGGCTCGGTCTCGAGCATGATGACATTGGGCGTCGGTGCCTTGTGATAGGCGTCGATCGCCGCGGCGATGCCGCCCATATGAACGGAGAGGTGAGCCTTGGCGAGCCGGCGGTCGTCGGCGGCGGCGCGCGCGGTCGTGGCCGTCGCGACGCTGGCGCAGAAGGCCTGCACCGAAATCCGCGGCGCCGGCGCGATGTGGTCGTTGGCGTGCTGCGGCTCGTCTTGTTGTTCGGTCATTTCGCGGCGTCGCTCAGCTTGGCTCGATCGGCTTCAGGGTAGGTGGTCGCGGTCGTTTCACCCTTGCGGTATTTCTGGAATGCTTCCGACCGGCGCGGCGTGTAGGCTGCGGTCTCGGTCCGCGGCTGTTCGAGGTCGGACGGATTGGCGACCATCGCAGCCAGATTGCGCTGCGTGGCGCAGCCGAAATTGTCGAACTGCTTGTTCTCGTTGTAGGCCGGATTGTAGATCGACGGACCAAGGTCGGCCGGCCACACGCCGCACGGGCCGGCGACCGCGGCCATCTTCGGATAGCTCAGGCGAACGGTCGGAAGCGCGCGCGGGTCGTCCAGGTGATAGGAGCGCCTGGTGATGGCGTGGGCGGGAACGCCCATCGACGCCAGCACGCCGCGGATCTCCTGGTACACCGCCTGCGCCGAGCGCGCGTTCGTGGTGTCGGCAGGCACGTCGATCGCGATCGCGCCGGTGCCTTCGCGGCGCCAGCTGCGGGCCAGTCCCATGACGTCGTCGCGCTGGGTTTCGGTGAGATTGCCGCGGGCGCGGCCGACGAACACCACGATCGACTGCTCACCCTCGGTGACCGCGATCGGATGCCGTTGCCGGTAGTCGTCCGGCACCGTGCCGGTGACGACATCGCCTGTCAGATTGCAGCCGCCGAGCGCGATCGCTGACGTGACGAGGGCGCCGAACAGCGACAGCGTCTTCACGTGACCGGCTTGTGTGTTGCGTGTCGTCATAGGATCCCCCAATCCCTTCAGGTCCGCGCTCAGTCGATGATGAAGCCGAAATTGACCGGCGTGGCGCCGATCGGCTCGGCGCGGGCGGCAACGCCGTAGATGCGATTGACGCGTGCCAGCAGCGCCGACTGCGCATCGGATGCCGGGGCAAATCCGTCATCGGGACGGGACAATTCCTTCTGGGCCACGGCGCGCACCACGTAGGGCGTCACGATGACCATCAGTTCGGTCTCGTTGTTGACGAAGTCCTGGCTCCGGAACAGTTGTCCGAGGATCGGAATCTGATCGACACCCGGCATGCCATTGATGGCCTGCTTGGTCTGCTCCTGGATCAGTCCGGCCATCGCGATCGAGCCGCCGGAGGGCACTTCCAGCGTGGTGTCGGCGCGGCGGGTCTTGATCGAGGGGATCGTCGTGCCACCCTGGCCGCCGGTCAACGCGTTGTCCATCGAGACTTCGGACACCTCGGTCATCACCTTCAGGCTGATGCGTCCCTCGGACAGCACCACCGGGGTGAAGTTGAGCGAGATGCCGAACTTCTTGAAGCTGACGGTCTGCACGCAATTGCCGATCGTACCCGTAGCCGAGGTCTGACAGGTCACCCCGGTCGGAATTGGAAACTCGCCGCCCGACACGAAGGTCGCCGACTCGCCGGAGATCGCCGTGAGGTTCGGCTCGGCCAGCGTCTTGACCACGCCCGCGCTTTCCATCGCGCGCAGCGTCGCGGTGACGGTCGGCACGCCGAGTTTGTTCAGCGCCGCGCCGGTCAGCACGTTGCTGTTGAGTGGTCCGTTGTTGGCTGTGAAGGGGTTGGCGTTGTTGAAGACAACAGCGGCGGTGCCGTAATTCATGTTGGCGCTGAGATCGACGCCGAGCTGCTTGACGACATCCCGCCGCACTTCGGCGACAGTGACCTTCAGCATCACCTGATCGCGGCCGCGCACCACAATGGAGTTGACGACCTTGTCGGCGCTACCGACCAGTTTGGCGGCGATGTCGCCGGCCTGCTGGGCTTCCACCGGGCTCGCCACCGTGCCGGTCAGCACGACGCTGTCGCCGACGCCCTCGATCTTGACGCCCGGCAGCATCTGATTCAGCGCGGCGCGCATGCCGTTGAGATCGCGCTTGATCGCGATGTCGTAGGCGGCGACCTGATTGCCCTCGGCATCGAAGAACACGACGTTGGTCTGGCCGACCGCCGCGCCGATGATATAGGCGCGCTGCGCCGAGCGGATCACGGCGTTGGCAATCTTGGGATCGGCGACCAGAACGTCCTTGGCCTCGCGCGGCAGGTCGACCACGACGGACTTGCCGACGCCGAGCGAGACGAAGCGCGTCTTGGCGGCAATGCTGCTCGTCACCGCGACGTCCGCGTTCTTGTCGGGATCGGCCGCACTGACGAGGGCAGGGACCAGCATCAGGGCGGTGACCGCCGTGAATGACAGCGAGCGGACCAGCGTGGTCCGTATCGCCAGTTGTCTTGCAGACGTTGTCATATCGAAGCCCCCATCACTTCTGTGTCGTCTGAGAGCTCAGGATGCCGAAACGCACCACCTTGATGCTCTCGCCCCGCTTCGGGGCATGATCTCTGGTCTCGTCGGTCTTCTCGTTGACATCGGCGATGCTGCGCAGCGCCAGCGAAAGCGTGCCGCTCTGCCGGGCCCGCGCGAGCGTCTCGGCCTGTTCGGGCTTAAGCTCGAGGGTCACGGTCTTGCCGACGAGGGAGTTGTTGCCGTCCTTTTCCTTCGGCGCCTGGTCGATCGCCAGCACGCGGACGTTGGACAGCAGTATTTCGGTCGTGATGATGTCGCGGCTGCCCTGCAACTGGTCGGGATTCTTGTCGCGTCGCGACAGGATCACATCGACGCGGTCGTTCGGCAGGATGAAGCCGCCGGCGGCGGTCTCCGGCGAGATTTCCGTGGAGATCGCGCGCATGCCCGAGGGCAGGATCGCGGCCATGAATCCGCTTCCATTCGCCTTGACCAGTTTTTGCTCGCGGATCGGTTCGCCGACGATGAAAGGAGCGCGTGCGATCGAGCCGATGACGTCGTTCATGGCGTCGGCATTGGTGTCCTGACGGATGAACGCGCTGCTCGCGCTTTCAGCCGGCCAGCGCTGCCATTGCACGTCTTCGGCCTTGACCGATTGACCGAGCCCGATGTCGGACCGCGCCACCAGAACCTCGACGGTCGGCAGCTGCGCCACTGGCGGCGCGACCGGCGCAGGTTTGCGATCGCCAACGCTCGCGAGATACATGGCCGCGAGGCCTGCGACGCCGGCGATGCCGAGGACCACGATGCGTGCCGTCTTCATGCGATTGTCTGAATGCCCTTAACACAGGGCAGTCACGTCCTTGCGGCACTGACAGCCCTTCCCGGGAGCATCACTACGGCCGCAAAAGTATAAGGGAACTTGATGGAAGGTCCGGACAATTAAGGGATTGGTGGGGATGGTGAACGGCGAGTTATCGGCATCCCTTGCATCTCCGCAGAATCCCGGAGGCCGTGCGCGCCCAACGTGTGCGACGCCAGTCGCACACCGGATCACGGCCGGTCGGCCGTGGTTAACATCGTCCAATGCGCGAGCTCGCGCGGGACGATCAGAGCGCGGCCTTCAACGCGGCAAACCCGCGATCGAGATCGGCCTTGAGGTCGTCGAGGTTCTCGAGCCCGATATGCAGCCGCAGCGTCGGTCCGCCCGGCGACCATTTGGTCGCGGTGCGATAATCGCTGCAGTCGAACGGGATGGCGAGGCTCTCGAAGCCGCCCCAGGAAAAGCCCATGCCGAACAGCGTGAGCGCGTTCAGCATCGCATCGACCGCGCTTTGCGGCACCGGCTTCAGCACGATGCTGAACAGGCCGGAGGCGCCGGTGAAGTCGCGTTTCCAGATCGCGTGCCCCGGATCGGTTTCGAGGGCAGGGTGCAGCACGCGATCGACCTCGGGCCGCGCGCCAAGCCAGCGCGCGATCTCAAGCCCGGAGCGGTGGTGCTGTGCGAGCCGCACCGACAGCGTGCGGACACCGCGCAGCGCGAGATAGACGTCGTCGGGACCGGCGCAGACGCCGAGCAGACGGATCGCCTCCTGCACCATCGGCCAGGTCTTCGCATTGGCCGCGATGGTGCCGAACATGATGTCGGAGTGGCCGCCGATATACTTCGTGCCGGCCTGCATGCTGATGTCGACGCCCTGCTCGAGCGAGCGGTGATAGAGCGCCGTCGCCCAGGTGTTGTCGTCGATCACGAGCGCGCCGCGGGCATGTGCCACGGCCGAGATCGCGCGCACATCGGGCATCTCGAAGGATTGCGAGCCGGGCGCCTCGAGCAGCACCGCGCGGGTGTTCGGCTTGAACAGCGTCTCGATGCCGGCACCGATCAACGGATCGAAATAGCTGGTTTCGATGCCGTAACGCTTGAGCATGTTGTCGCAGAAATTGCGCGTCGGCCGATAGGCGTTGTCGCACACCAGCAGGTGATCGCCGGTCTTCAGCACGGCGAGCAGCGTGGTGCTGATCGCGGCCAGTCCCGACGGGGCGAGGCCGACACCGGCGCATTGCGGCCCCTCCAGCGCCATCAGCACGTCCTGCAGCGCCCGCGTGGTCGGGCTGCCGTGGCGGCCATAGGTAAATTCGGCGCGATGCGCGTGAAGGTCCTCGGCGGTCGGATAGAGCACGGTCGAACCGTGAAAGACCGGCGGGTTGACGAAGCCCTTTTGGGCCTTGGTGTCGCGGCCGGCCGTGACCAGCCGGGTCGCGGCGTCTTGCGGGCGGGAGGGTGTGGAGCCGTCAGAGGAGGTCATGGATCGCTGCCGTTAGACTTTAGACTTCTTGCCGCAGCCGTACCGTGTCGGGAAGACAGGGCCACGCCGGGAGGTGTTACTAACAAGAGGTAGAAGACATGCGTCAACCCCTTGACCCGGCTCGTCAGTCGCTATGTGATGCGGCGCAACTACCAGTCGCCGCACGTTGAGGGGCCTGCCGCGACCTAAGGTCCGTTGCCTGATCGGGTTTGCATCAACCTGCCCGTCAGATAAGCATCTTTTGCTGCAAGGGATCATTGGGATGGCCCGTGAACGCGAGGCGATCACAAAGCAAACGTCCAACGGACGACCCTGAAAGGCCCCGCCCATGAAACGCGTTTCCCTGGCTGTCATCCTTGCCGCCGCCGCCGCCCTGTCGGTCCAGGCGGCCTCGGCGCAAACCCTCAAGACGGTCAAGGACCGGGGCCAGCTGTCCTGCGGCGTCAGCCAGGGCCTGCCGGGCTTCTCATCGCCGGACGACAAGGGGAACTGGACCGGGATCGACGTCGACGTTTGCCGCGCCATTGCCGCCGTGGTGCTCGACGACCCGACCAAGATCAAGTTCGTGCCGCTGTCGGCCAAGGATCGCTTCACGGCGCTGCAATCCGGCGAGATCGACGTGCTGTCGCGCAACACCACCTGGACGGTGTCGCGCGACACCTCGCTCGGCGCCAATTTCGCCGGCGTGACCTATTATGACGGGCAGGGCTTCATGGTGAAGAAGTCGCTCAAGGTCAATTCGGCGCTCGAATTGAACAGCGCGTCGGTCTGCGTGCAGACCGGCACCACGACGGAGCAGAACCTCGCCGACTTCTTCAAGGGCAACAACATGAAGTATGAGGTGATCGCGTTCGGCAGCATCGACGAGGCGGTCAAGGCCTATGAATCCGGACGCTGCGACGTCTTCACCGACGACGCCTCCGGGCTCTATGCCAGCCGTCTGAAGCTCGCCAACCCCGCCGATCACATCGTGCTCCCGGAAATCATTTCCAAGGAGCCGCTGGGGCCGATGGTGCGCCATGGTGACGACCAATGGTTTGATATCGTGAAGTGGACGCTGTTTGCGATGATCAATGCCGAGGAACTCGGCATCACCCAGAAGAACGTCGACACGATGCTCAAATCGGACAAGCCCGAGATCAAGCGGGTGCTCGGCACCGACGGCAATCTGGGCGAACAGCTGGGGCTTACCAAGGACTGGGTGGTGCGGATCGTGAAAGCCGTCGGCAATTACGGCGAAGCCTTCGAGCGCAATGTCGGCACCGGCTCGCCGCTCGGCATCGCCCGTGGCGTCAACAATCTCTGGAACAAGGGCGGTATCCAGTACGCGCCGCCGATCCGCTGATCGATCCAGCCGACGGCTGCGGCGATGAGCATCGCGCCCCGCAAACCACCGCTGCAATTTGCCCTCAGGCTGAAGCGTGCGCTTGGCGGCAAGACCGGCTGGAACGGGTTGGCCGCGCAGATTGCCTTCGCCGCGATCCTGGCCTGGATCGCCTATGAGATCGTGGCGAATGCGCGCACGAACCTGGAGACCCAGCACATTGCCTCGGGCTTCGGCTTCCTCAATTACAATGCGGGCTTTGACGTCAATCAGAGCCTGATCGCCTACAACAATTCCGACACCTACTGGCGGGTGTTCTTCGTCGGCTTGCTGAATACGATCCTGGTCTCGGTGATCGGCATCGTCTTCGCCACCGTGATCGGCTTCATCGTGGCGCTGTGCCGGTTGTCGCCGAACTGGCTGCTGTCGCGGATCGGCGGCATCTATGTCGAGATTGTCAGGAACTTGCCGCTCCTGTTCCAGATCCTGTTCTGGTATCTCGCAGTGCTCGCGGCGTTGCCGGCGCCACGGCAGAGCATCTCGGTCTTCAGTACGTTCTTCCTCAACAATCGCGGCCTGGTCGTGCCGCAGCCGGTCACCGAGCCGGGGCTCTATCCGTTCATGGCCGCGCTCGCGGTCGGCATCGTCGCGGCGCTCGGATTGCGTCATTATGCGCGGCGTGCCCTGTTCCAGCATGGGCGGATGATCCGGATTTGGCCCTATGTGCTGGGCTGCCTGGTAGGGCTGCCGCTGGTCTCGATGCTGATCTTCGGCTGGCCGCTGAAGTTCGAGCTGCCGCAGCTGAAAGGCTTCAACTTCGCCGGCGGCGCGCGGATCATCCCCGAATTCGTTGCGCTGACGGTCGCGTTGTCGACCTACACGGGGGCCTTCATCGCCGAGATCGTCCGCGCCGGCGTCATGTCGATCCACAAGGGGCAGATGGAGGCGGGCTCGTCGCTCGGCCTCAGCCGGGCGGCGACGCTGCGGCTGATCGTGGTGCCGCAGGCGATGCGCGTCATTGTGCCGCCGCTGACCAGCCAGTACCTCAATCTCACCAAGAATTCGTCGCTGGCGGTAGCGATCGGCTATCCTGATCTTGTCTCGGTATTCGCCGGCACCGCAGTAAGCCAGACCGGGCAGGCGATCGAGATCATCGCCATGACGATGGGCGTCTACCTGCTGCTCTCGCTGACGACGAGCGCGCTGATGAGCGTCTATGGCTGGCGCATCAACCGGAGCATGGCGGCATGACGGATATCTCCGCCTCGTCCTTTGTCCGGCAGGAACTGGTCGCCGAGCGTGCGGCGCCGGCGAAGACCACCGGCTTGATCGGCTTCCTCCGAACGCGGCTGTTCAATTCGCCGGGCAACATCCTGCTCACGATCCTCGGGCTCTTGCTGGCCTGGTACATCGTGATCCCGGCGGTCAAGTTCCTGCTGGTCGACGCGGTCTGGGTCGGCAAGGATCGCACCGCTTGCCTCGCCGAAAAGGCGGGGCACGAGGTCGGCGCCTGCTGGCCCTATATTCAGGCCAAGCTGACGCAGCTGATCTACGGCTTCTATCCGGAAGCCCAGCGCTGGCGCGTCAATCTGAGCTACGCGCTCGGCGCCGCGCTGTTGCTGCCGCTGCTGATCCCGCGCCTGCCGGCCAAGGGCCTGAACTCCGGCCTGTTCTTCCTCGCGTTTCCGGTGGTGGCGTTCTTCCTGCTGCATGGCGGCGGCATCGCGGGCCTTGGCGTGAGCTGGACCGCCGGCCTGTTGCAGCTGTTCGAGCAGAGCATCGGCGGCGCCGGGGACCTGCTGGTCAGTCTCAGCAAGAGCTCGGCGATCGCCCCGCTGTTCTGGGTATTGGGCAAGCTGCTCGTCCTGGCGGGCCTGCTGATCCATTGGCTGATCTTTCCGCTGACCTGGCTGCGCGATCAGTTGCAGGTCTCGTCGCAGCCGGTCTGGGGCGATTTCCTCGTCACCGCCGTGATCGTCACGGCCGTGCTGTTTGTGCTCGGCGGTGGTGTGCGGACCGGCCGCAGCGCGCTGATCGGCAGCCTGCTGACGTTTGCCGGGATCGCCGCGGGCATCAAGCTGATGGGGCTCGATCGCGGCGGCTTTCCGATCGTCGACACGCGGCTGTGGGGCGGCCTGCTGGTGACGCTGGTGATCGCCATCACCGGCATCGTCGCCTCGATGCCGATCGGGATTGCGCTGGCGCTCGGCCGTCGCTCGAGCATCCCGCTGATCCGGATCTTCTCGATCGCCTTCATCGAATTCTGGCGCGGTGTGCCGTTGATCACGGTGCTGTTCTTCGCGACCTACATGCTGCCGCTGTTCGTGCCGGGCAATTTCGCCGTCGACGGCCTGTTGCGGGCCCTGATCGGCGTGGCGATCTTCACCGGCGCCTATATGGCCGAGGTGATCAGGGGCGGGCTGGCCGCGGTGGCGCGCGGGCAGGCGGAGGCCGCATCGGCGCTCGGACTGTCGTGGTGGAAGACGACGTCGTTGATCGTGCTGCCGCAGGCGCTGCGCTACGTTATTCCCGGCATCGTCAACAGCTTCATCTCGCTGTTCAAGGATACCTCGCTGGTGTCGATCGTGGCGCTGTTCGATCTGTTGGGCTCGCTGCGGGCTTCGTTCTCCGACCCGAACTGGTCGACGCCGACCACGGCCTTTACCGGCTTCGCCTTTGCCGGAATGATCTATTTCGTGTTCTGCTTTGGAATGTCGCGCTACTCGCTGTTCGTCGAAAACCGCCTCAACGCCCACCGCCGCCACTGAACAGGGTCACCATGTCCACACCTCAGATCGTCAACATCTCCGCCCTCAACAAATGGTACGGCGACTTCCATGTGTTGCGCGACATCAACCTCGAGGTCGGCAAGGGCGAGCGCATCGTGATCTGCGGCCCGTCCGGCTCGGGCAAGTCGACCCTGATCCGTTGCATCAACGCGCTGGAGGAATTCCAGGAGGGCGAGATCGTGGTCGACGGCATCGACCTCGGCCCGAACCTGCGGCGTGTCGACGAGGTCCGCCGCGAGGTCGGCATGGTGTTCCAGAGCTTCAACCTGTTCCCGCATCTCACCGTGCTCGACAATTGCACGCTGGCGCCGATCTGGGTGCGCAACATCCCGAAAAAGGATGCCGAGGCGATGGCGATGAAATTTCTCGAGCGGGTCAAGATCCCGCATCAAGCCAACAAGTTTCCCGGCCAGATGTCGGGCGGCCAGCAGCAGCGCGTTGCGATCGCTCGCGCGCTGACCATGAACCCGAAGGTGATGCTGTTCGACGAGCCGACCTCGGCGCTCGACCCGGAAATGGTCAAGGAGGTGCTCGACACCATGGTCGACCTCGCCCGGGAAGGCATGACCATGCTGGTCGTGACCCATGAAATGGGCTTCGCGCGCGAGGTCGCCAATCGCGTCGTGTTCATGGACGCCGGCCAGATCATCGAGTCGAACACGCCGCAGGAATTCTTCGCCAACCCGCAGCACGCGCGGTCGAAGCTGTTCCTGAGCCAGATTCTGAGATGACCGGCAGGGAGTAGCGAACAGAGCTATTCGCTGCTCACCATTCGCTCCCTAGACGAACGGCAGCTCGATCTTGCTGCGCTTTTCCAGCCATTCCGGCACAGGCAGGTTCTTCGAGCGCATGAAGGCCGGGTTGAACAGCTTGGACTGATAGCGGTTGCCGGAATCGGCGAGGATCGTGACGATGGTCTTGCCGGGGCCGAGCTGCTTCGCAAGCTGGATTGCGCCGGCGATGTTGACGCCGGTCGAGCCGCCGAGGCACAGGCCTTCGTGCTCCAGCAGCTCATAGATGATGGTCACGGCGTCCTCGTCGGAGATCAGGAACGCATCGTCGACATTCGCCGTCTCGATGACAGGTGTCTTGCGGCCGAGGCCGATGCCTTCCGTGATTGAGTCGCCGGGCGTCGATTTGACCTGGCCGTTCTTGAACAATTCGTACATGGCAAAGCCGTGCGGATCGGCGCAGGCGGTGACGATGTCCTTGTTCTTTTCCTTCAGATAGCGGCTGATGCCGGCGAGCGTGCCGCCGGTGCCGACCGAGCAGATGAAGCCATCCAGTTTGCCGTTGGTCTGCTGCCAGATCTCCGGTCCGGTCGAGTCGTAATGGGCCTTGGGATTGTCGAGGTTGTTCCACTGGTCGGCGAACAGCACGCCGCTCGCCTCGGTCTTGCGCAGCTGCTCGGCGAGCCGCCTGCCGAGATGCTGATAGTTGTTCGGATTGGAGAAGGGCAACGCCGGCGCCTCGACGAGCTCGGCGCCGCACAGCCGCAGCATGTCCTTCTTTTCCTGGCTTTGCGTCTCCGGGATGACGATCAGGGTACGATAGCCGCGCGCGCTGGCCACGACCGCAAGACCGATGCCGGTATTGCCCGCGGTCGATTCGACCACGAGGCCACCGGGCTTCAGATCGCCACGCTTCTCGGCCTCCAGGATCATCCCTTTGCCGGCGCGGTCCTTGACCGATTGGCCGGGGTTCATGAATTCGGCCTTGCCGAGAATGGTGCAGCCGGTCAGTTCGGATGCGCGCTTCAGCTTGATCAGCGGCGTGTTGCCGATCGCTTCAATGACGTCTTTGTTGAATACCATGTCGGGGAATTTCTTTGCCGGTCTGTGTCTTGCTTGCCGCGAACCTAGTGTGCTGATCGAAAAAGGGAAGGGCTTTTGCACTGCGGCAAATGGCAGGTTCGACACGCCTTGCCGCGCGAGCGCGGCTGTCGCGGACGCGGGGGAGAACGGTGTTTTGCGGCAGTCGGACCGCCTGGCAGAATCATCCTGCGATCCGCGGTCTTTCGTCAGTTGCGCACGGCAGATCAATTCAAGACCCGGCGGTGGCTGCATGGCACCGCGAGATCGGCGCATCTTGCGGATTCGATGCAACAGGAGCCGAGAAATCCCCATGAAATCTTTGTAAGAATCGTGACTTCCGGCACGGGTCTGAAACGCGCGGAAATGCAGTAAAAATAGGGAAAAGTCAGCGTTCAGGGTAGCCGCGAATCGCTTGCGATGCGATGTCGCGCAATCGTGACAGGGCTGTCCGCCCCAACGTCCCAAGGGTAGGATGGGACAGCCAGGTTCCATTGGAAGCATTACCCGTGAACGTCACCCAGAGCATCGCTGAACGCGTCATTAGTGCGCCGCGGGCGAAGTCTGGCTTCGGCGGAGAACGGGTGTGACCCAGTCCGCGTCCGCGATGTTGCCTGGAGGCCGGTTCGGCCTCGCCGTCCGCGCGCGCCGGCTCGCGGGCCGCGCGCTGGTCGCGCTCGGGCTGGTTGCGGGCTCGGCCGGCTGCATCCTGACCCAGGACATCCCCGATCCGGCGCTCGACGTGCCGCAGGGCTACAAGGCCGCGCGCCTTGGCCGGCCCGGCGACGCACTTCCGACGCTCGACTGGTGGCGGAGCTTTCGCTCCAGGGAGCTGACGCAGCTGATGGAGGAGGCGCAGACCGTCAATCTCGACATCGCGGCGGCCGTGGCGCGCTTCCGCCAGGCCGACGCGCTGGCGCGGCAGGCCGGCGCGGCGCTGCTGCCGACCGTCAATCTGAATGGATCGGAGACCTATTCGCGCACCTCCGGCTCCAGCGCCAGCGGCCTCACCAATGGCGGGCGCGAGGTGGTGAATTACAGCGCCTCGCTCAGCGCCAGCTACCAGCTCGATTTCTGGGGCCAGAACCGCGACGCCGCGCAGGCGGCGGAGGAGACCGCGGTCGCCAACCGGTTCGACCGCGAGGTGGTGGCGCTGACCACGCTGGCGAGCGTTGCCAACGCCTATTTCACGGTGCTTGCCACCCAGGACCGGCTGCGCACTGCGCAGCGCAACATCGCAAGCGCCGAGCGCATCCTCAACGCGATCAAGGACCGCTTCAAGGCTGGCACCGGCTCCGATCTCGACGTCGCGCAGCAGGAGAGCGTGCTCGCCAACCAGCGCGCGCTGGTGCCGCCGCTGCGCCAGACGCTCGACCAGAATATCAACGCGCTCGCGGTACTGGTATCGCGGCCGCCTGAGAGCGTGCGCGTCGCCGGCGGCTCGCTCAACTCAGTCGCGATCCCGCGCGTCACGCCGGGCCTGCCGTCCGAATTGCTCACCCAGCGTCCCGATATCCGCAGGCAGGAGGCGCAGCTTGCATCCGCCACCGCCAATGTCGGCAGCGCGCGGGCGCAGTTCTTCCCGAGCATCCAGCTGACCGGGACGGGCGGCTACCAGAGCCAGGCGCTGGTCTCGCTGTTCCAGCCGCATGCGGCGTTCTTCAACCTGGTCGGCGGCATGACCCAGCCGATCTTCGACGGCGGCCGGATCCTCGGCAATTTCGAGTACAACAAGGCCAAGCAGGACGAACTGCTGCAGACCTATCGCAAGACCGTCGTGCAGTCGTTCACCGACGTCGACAACGCGCTGGTCGCAATCCGCGAGACGACGCGGCGGCTGCAGCTGCAGCGCGACGTGCTGTCGTCGTCGCGGCGCGCCTTCGATCTGGCCGAGCAGCAGTTGAAGGCCGGCACCGCCGACATCGTAACTGTGCTAAACACGCAGCTGACCCTGTTCCAGGCGGAAGATGCCTATTCGCAGGCCCAATTGGCCCGGCTATTGGCGATCGTCAGCCTGTATCAGGCCTTGGGGGGCGGCTGGGAACCGAAGATGGAAAGACCGGTCGATGCTCTTTAAGCCCGACTCCAAGGAAAGCGGCGAGGACGACGAGAAAGGCACGGCGCCGCGCAAGCGGAGCCTGATCTCGCGCCTGCTTGGGCGCATGGTGTCGCTGCTCATCACGCTCGTGATCCTGGGCGGGCTCGGCTATCTCGGCTGGCTCGCGTTCCAGCCCAGGCAAAATGGCGGCGGCGGCCGCGGGGCGGGCGCGCGGCCCGATTTGCCGGTGCCGGTGCTTGCGGCCACGCCGCATGTGCAGGACGTGCCGGTCTATCTCGACGGCGTCGGCTCGGTGAAGGCGTTGAACACCGTGACGGTGCGCTCGCAGGTCGACGGCAAGCTGCTGAAGGTGAATTTCGTCGAGGGCCAGGACGTCAAGAAGGACGACGTGCTGGGCGAGATCGATCCTGCGATCTATCAGGCGCAATACGATCAGGCGGTGGCCACGAAGGCCAAAGACGAAGCGCTGCTGGCCAATCAGAAGATCGACCTCGCCCGCTATCAGCAGCTCGCCGCCACCAACGCGGGCTCCAAGCAGCAGGCCGACACGCAGCGTGCGCTGGTCGCGCAGCAGGAGGCCATCATCCAGGCCGATCAGGCCCAGATCGACAATGCGCGCACCACGCTCGGCTACACCAAGATCGTTGCGCCCATCGCGGGGCGCGCCGGCCTGCGCCAGGTCGACCAGGGCAACATCATCCACGCTTCGGATACCACCGGGCTTGTGATCCTGACCCAGCTGCAGCCGATCGCGGTGTGGTTCAGCCTGCCGCAGCAGCAGATCATGCGGGTCAACGCCGCGGCCGCCAAGGGCCAGCTTGCGGTCGACGTGTTCGGCAATGACGGCGTCTCCGTGATCGACACCGGCAAGCTGACCGGGATCGACAACCAGGTCGATCCGACCACCGGCACGCTGAAGCTGAAGGCAGAACTGCCGAATGCCAGCTACCAGCTCTGGCCTGGCCAGTTCGTCAATGTGCGCCTCAAGGTCGAGACCTTGCCGCAGGCCATCGTGGTGCCGACCTCGGCCGTGCAGCGCGGCCCAGCCGGCACGTTCAGCTATGTGATCGGCGAGGACAACGTCGTCACCGCCAAGCCGGTCACGGTCACGCAGCAGGACGAGCATGAGGCCGTCATCGCCAGCGGCCTGACCACGTCGGACCGTGTCGTGACCACGGGCTTTGCCAACCTCTCCGATGGCGCGAAGGTCGTGGTCGGCAAGGACGAGGGGCCGCCGGCGGCCGATCTCGCGCCGCGCAAGCGCAGCCGCAATCCCGACGGCAAGCGCGGCGGCGGTCAAGGCGAAGGGCAGGGCAAGGACCAGAACAAGGACGGCAAGAAGGACTGGCAGGGCAAGAGCGGCGAGCATCGCGGCCGGCACGAGCACAGCGAAGGCGATCAGAAGGGGCAGACCGGACCGGCGCCCGCGCCGGCGGCAGGGGGCGAACAGTCGGGCGGCGCACCGAAGGCGCAGCCATGACTGACATCCTGACTTCGTGATGTCCGACCTATCATCAGCGAGCACGCAGCCATGAGCGTCTCCGAACCGTTCATCCGCCGGCCGATCGCCACCTCGCTGCTCGGCATTGCGCTGATGATCGGCGGCGCGCTCGGCTACTGGGCGCTGCCGGTCTCCGCGCTGCCGCAGGTCGATTTTCCGACCGTGCAGGTGACGACGCAGTTGCCGGGCGCCAGCCCCGACGTGGTGGCCTCGCTGATCACGGCGCCGCTAGAGCGGCAGCTCGGCCAGATCCCGTCGCTGTCGTCGATGAACTCGACGAGCTCGTTCGGGGTCAGCCAGATCTCGCTGCAGTTCGACCTCAACCGCGACATCGACGGCGCCACCCAGGACGTCCAGGCCGCGATCAATGCCGCGGCCGGCATCCTGCCGAAGACGCTCCCGTACCCGCCGGTTTACGCCAAGGTGAACCCGGCGGACGCGCCGGTCATGACCCTGGCGCTGACCTCGGACACGATCTCGCTGCGCGCGATGAGCGATCTCGCCGATACCATCCTCGGCCAACGGCTGAGCCAGATTTCCGGCGTCGGCCGGGTCTCGATCCTGGGCGGCCTGAAGCCCGCGGTGCGCGTGCAGGCGGACCTCGCCCGGCTCGCGGCCTATGGCATCGCGATGGAGGACCTGCGCAACGCGATCGCCGGCGCCAACGTGTCGGGGCCGAAGGGATCGCTCGACGGCGCCCAGCAATCCTACACCATCGCCGCCAACGACCAGATCGCCGCGGCCGACGCCTACCGGCCGATCATCATCGCCTACCGCAACGGCTCGCCGGTGACGATCGGCGACGTCGCGCAGATCGTCGACGGGCTGGAGAACGACCGCACCGGCGGCTGGTACCAGGGCACGCCGGCCGTCATCATCGACATCCAGCGCCAGCCCGGCGCCAACGTCATCGACGTCGTGAAGCAGATCCGTGGCGAAATCCCGCGGCTGCAGCGCGCGGTGCCGGCCGGCGTCAAGCTCACCGTGGTTTCCGACCGCACCGTGACGATCCGCGCCTCGGTCCGCGATGTGCAGTTCACCCTGATCCTGAGCGTGGTGCTGGTGACGCTGGTGGTGCTGTTGTTCCTGCGCTCGCTGCGCGCAACCCTGATCGCCGGCGTCGCGCTGCCGCTGTCGCTGATCACGAGCTTCGGTGTCATGTATTTTGCGGGCTTCAGCCTCGACAATCTGTCGCTGATGGCGCTGACCATCGGAACCGGCTTCGTGGTCGACGACGCCATCGTCATGATCGAGAACATCGTCCGCCACATGGAAGACGGCGAGACGGTGATGGAGGCGTCACTGAAGGGTGCCAGCGAGATCGGCTTCACCGTGATCTCGCTGACGGTCTCGCTGATCGCGGTGTTCATTCCGCTGCTGTTCATGTCCGGCCTGGTCGGCCGCATGTTCCGCGAGTTCGCGCTGACCTTGACGATTGCGGTCGTGACGTCGGCGATCGTCTCGCTGACGCTGACGCCGATGATGTGCTCACGGCTGCTCAAGAACATCCATGAGGAGATGGCGGTTCCGGGCCTCGCCGCGGTCAGCCGCTTCATCGACCGAATGGTGGAGTTCTACCACCGCACGCTGCTCTGGGTGCTGCGGCGCCAGCGCGCGACGCTCTTGGTGACGTTCGCGACCATCGCGCTGACGCTGATCATGTATGTGCTGGCGCCGAAGGGCTTTCTGCCGTTGCAGGATACGTCTTCGATCACGGCGGTGACCGAGGCCGGCCCCGACGTCTCGCTCGCCGAGATGCAGCGGCGGCAAAGCGCGGTCTCCGATATCATTAAGGCCGACCCCGACGTGGTCGGCGTGGTCTCGGTGATCGGCTCGGGCTCGGTCAATCCGACCACCAATGTCGGCCGCCTGGTGATGACGCTGAAGCCGCTCGACCAGCGGCGCGACGGCGTCGTCAAGGTGATCGAGCGCCTCAAGCAGAAGATCGCGGCCGTGCCCGGCATGACCGTGTACTTCCAGCCGGTGCAGGACGTGCAGATCTCGACCCAGTCGAGCCGCTCGCAATACCAGTACACGCTGACCGCAACCGATGCCGCCGAGGTGTCGCAATGGGCGCAGAAGCTGGTCGCCGAGATGCGGCGCGACCCGATCTTCCGCGACGTCTCCTCGGAGGCGCAGGAGGGCGGCTTGCGCGCGGCGCTCGACATCAACCGCCAGCGCGCCGGCCAGCTCGGCGTCAGCCTGCAGGGCGTCACCGACACGCTGAACGACGCCTTCGCGCAGCGCCAGATCTCGACGATCTACGGCCAGGCCAACCAGTACCGCGTCGTGCTCGAGGCGCTGCCGATGTACCAGCGCGACCCGTCGATCCTCGACAAGCTCTATCTGCCCGGCGCCAACGGCGCGCAGGTGCCGCTGTCGGCGGTGGCGACGCTGGTCCGCACCACGGCGCCGCTCGCGATCTCGCATCAGGCGCAATTCCCGTCGGTCTCGCTGAGCTTCAATCTGGCGCCGGGCGAGGCGCTCGGCGACGCGGTCGAGGCGGTCAAGGCGATCGAGACGCGGATCGGGATGCCCGGCAGCATCGTCGGCATCTATTCCGGCGACGCCGCCGAGTTCGCGCGCTCGCTGGCCGGGCAGCCCTGGCTGATCCTGGCCGCGATCATCACGATCTATATCGTGCTCGGCGTGCTCTACGAGAGCTACATCCATCCGATCACTATCCTGTCGACGCTGCCCTCGGCCGGCGTCGGCGCCATTCTCGCGCTGATGCTGTGCGGGCAGGACCTGTCGGTGATCGGCCTGATCGGCATCATCCTGTTGATGGGCATCGTCAAGAAGAACGCCATCATGATGATCGACTTCGCGCTGGAGGCCGAGCGGCACCAGGGCATGTCGTCCTATGACGCCATCGTGCAGGCCTGCCTGCTGCGGTTCCGGCCAATCATGATGACGACGCTGGCGGCGCTGTTCGGCGCGCTGCCGCTCGCGATCGAAAGCGGCACCGGCGCCGAGCTGCGCTTCCCGCTCGGCATCTCGATCATCGGCGGCCTGCTGCTGAGCCAGCTGCTGACGCTCTATACCACCCCGGTGATCTATCTCGCGCTCGACCGCCTCAACCGCCGGATCGAGCGGGCCGTGCCGGAGCCAGGTCCCAGCGGCGCGCCGATCGCGGGCGCCACCGAGGGCATGCAGTGATCTCGATCTCGGAGCCCTTCATCCGCCGGCCGGTGGGCACCACCTTGCTGGCGATCGGGCTGTTCCTGGTCGGGATCGTCGCCTACGAGTTCCTGCCGGTGTCGTCGGTGCCGAATGTCGACTTCCCGACCATCCGGGTGTCGGCGTCGCGGCCGGGTGCCGATCCCTCCGTGATGGCCGCGACCGTCGCGGCACCTCTGGAGCGCAAGCTCGGCACCATTTCGGGCGTCGACCAGATCACCTCGACGAGCTCGCTCGGCGTCACCAGCATCCAGGTGCAGTTCTCGATCGGCCGCAACATCGACCGCGCGGCGCGCGACGTGCAGGCCGCGATCAACGCCTCGCTCGCCGACCTGCCGAGCGACCTGCCGTCGCTGCCCAAGTTCCGCAAGGCCAATCCGGCCGCGGCACCCGTATTCGTGCTGGCGCTGACCTCGAAGACGATCTCGACGAGCGCGATGTACGACGTCGCCGACACCGTGCTGGCGCAGCGCATCTCGCAGGTGCCTGGAGTCGGCGAAGTCACGGTCAGCGGCGCCGACCAGCCGGCGGTGCGCATCGCGCTCAATCCGGTGTCGCTGGCCAATGCCGGAATCGCGACCGACGACGTCCGGCTCGCGATCATCAACGCCAACCCGCTCGGTCCGGTCGGCATCTTCAACGGCGACCGGCTGAGCGAGACGCTTTCGATCAACAAGCAGATGCGCACCGCGGCCGAATTCCGCGACATCATCATCAAGAGCTCGAACGGCAATTTCGTTCGCCTCTCCGACGTCGCCGAGGTCGAGGATTCCGTCCGCAACTCGCGCTCGATCGCCTGGTTCAACAAGCAGCCGGCGGTGCTGATCCAGATCACCAAGCAGGGCGACGCCAACGTTATCGACACCGTCGACGGCGTTCGCAGGATGCTGCCGGAACTGAAGCAGTGGATCCCGGCCGGCGTCGAGATATCGACCCTGGTCGACCGCACCGGAACGATCCGGGCCAGCGTCGAGGACATGCAGTTCACGCTGCTGGTGACGGCCGTGCTGGTGATGGTCGTGGTGTTCGTGTTCCTGCGGCGGGTCGTTCCGACGATCGCCGCCGGCGTCTCGGTGCCGCTGGCGCTGGCCGGCACCTGCGCCGGGATGTGGCTCGCCGGCTTCTCGATCGACAATCTGTCGCTGATGGCGCTCGCGATCTCCGTCGGTTTCGTGGTCGACGACGCCATCGTGATGATCGAGAACATGTACCGCAATCTCGAGCAGGGCATGGCGCCATATCCGGCGGCGGTCGAGGGCGCCAAGCAGATCGGCTTCACGGTGCTGTCGATCTCGCTGTCGCTGATCGCGGCGTTCACGCCGCTGATCTTCATGGATGGGATCGTCGGCCGGCTGCTGCGCGAATTCTCGCTGACCCTGACCTTTGCCATCATCGTGTCGACCCTGGTGTCGGTGACGATCACGCCGATGATCTGCGCGCACTACATTAAGGAGGCGACCTCGGAGCACGCCACCTGGTACGACCGCGCCATCGAGGGCACGCTGTCGCGGGTGGTGGCATTCTATGCGTCGACCCTGCGGATCGTGCTCGGCTATCCCTTCCTGACGCTGATCGTGTTCTTCGCCACCGTTGCGCTGACCGTGACGCTCTACATCAAGACGCCGAAGGGCTATTTCCCGACCGACGACAGCGGGTTCGTGATCGGTTCGACACGGGCCTCGGCCGATATCTCGTTCCAGTCGATGCTCCAGTTGCAGCAGCGGCTCGCCGACATCGTGATGGCAGACCCCGCGGTCGCCGGCATCGGTTCCTCGGTCGGCTCCGGCGGCGGGCCGGGCGGCGCCACCTCGAACCGCGGCACCATGTTCATCAGCCTGAAGCCGCCGGAGGAGCGGGGAGGTCTGTCGACCGCGCAGGTCATCGACCGGTTGCGCCGCAATCTGTTCATGGTGCCCGGCATCCGCCTGTTCATGTTCGCCGCGCAGGACATCCGCACCGGCGGCCGGCAGAGCGATTCCGACTATCAGTACACGCTCGCCTCGACCGATCTCGATCTGTTGCAGAAGTGGGCGCCGCTCGTCGCCAAGCGGATGGAGACGGTGGAAGGTATCACCGACGTCTCCTCCGACCGTGATCCCGGCGGCCTGCAGCTCAACCTCGTGATCGACCGCAAGATCGCCTCCAGCCTGGGCGTCCGGGTCCAGGACATCGACAACGCGCTCAACAATGCGTTCTCGCAGCGGCAGATCTCTTACATCTACACCCAGCGCAATCAGTACGTCGTGGTGCTCGAGATCGACCCGAAATTCCAGAACGACCCGTCGAACCTCGAGCGCATCTATGTCGCAGGGGCCAATGACGTGCAGGTGCCGCTATCGGCGCTGGTGCACTACCAGCGCGGATTGTCGGCGCTTGCGGTCTACCACTCCGGCGGCTTCCCCTCGACCACGGTCTCGTTCAACCTGCTGCCGGACGTGCCGCTGGAGGTCGCGACCACCAACATCCAGCAGGCGGTCAACGAGCTGCATATGCCCGAAGGCATTCGCGGCAGCTTCGACGGCAATGCCGGCGACTTCAACAAGACCAGCGGGCGGCAGCCGCTGTTGATCCTCGGCGCGCTGGTCGCGATGTATATCGTGCTCGGCGTGCTCTATGAGAGCCTGGCGCATCCGATCACGATCATCTCGACGCTGCCGTCGGCCGGCCTCGGCGCCTTGCTGGCGTTGCAGGTGACCAACACGCCGCTGACGGTGATCGCCTTCGTCGGGATCATCCTCCTGATCGGCATCGTCAAGAAGAACGGCATCATGATGGTCGACTTCGCGCTCGAGGCCGAGCGGCATCAGGGGCTGTCGTCGCGGGATGCGATCTTTGAGGCCTGCCGGGCTCGGTTCCGCCCGATCCTGATGACGACGATGGCGGCGCTGTTCGCCGGCATACCGCTGGTCATCGCGACCGGCCCGGGCACCGAGCTGCGGCGGCCGCTCGGCATCACGATCATCGGCGGCCTGTTCGTGTCGCAGATCCTGACGCTCTACACCACGCCGGTGATCTACCTCCTGATCGACCGGTTGCGGCAGCGCCGCGAGCCGTCAGGCGTGCACGCGCCTGCGGAATAGTTTGAATTGCACGGTCGTGAGCGCGTATAGCGGAGCGATGTCCGAACCGACCGAAGTCAAAACCGACGTTGCCGCCGAGATCGAGGATTGCCAGCATTGCGGCAAGCCGCTGCCGCTCTGCATCTGCGACAGCGTCACGCCGATCGAAAGCCGCATCCAGCTTCTGATCCTGATCCATCCGCAGGAGCAGGACAGGGCGCTCGGCACCGCGCGGCTGTTGGGGCAGCATTTCGAGAATGCCGTGGTGCGGATCGGGCTGTCCTGGCCGAGCCTTGCCAAGGCGCTCGGCCGGCCGGTGCCCGATCCGTCGCGCTGGGCGGTGCTCTATCTCGGCTCGGCCAAGGTCGAAGACCTCGAGACCGATGCCGAGATCGTCGCGATCAACCGCAAGGGCGAGCTCGAGCCGCATCAGCGCGCGATTCTGTCCGACATCGAAGGCATCGTGCTGCTCGACGGCACCTGGAGCCAGGCCAAGGCGCTGTGGTGGCGCAATGCCTGGATGCTGAAGTGCCAGCGGGTGATTCTCGGGCCGAAACGGCCCTCGCTCTACGGCAAGCTGCGCCGGGAACCGCGGCGCGACGGCCTGTCCACCATCGAGGCGGCCGCGATCCTGTTGGCCGGGCTGCAGAAGCGGCCCGATATCGCCGCAGCATTAACGGATAGTTTCGAGCGGATGCTGGCGAGATTCCGCGAAGTCCAGGCCGAAATGCCGGAATTGGCGCCAAAACCCAAGAAACGGGACTACCGGAGGCGCCGGCGTTAGCTGTTGGGCTTGGTTGCCTATCTGAGAGAGGGCGTATATGAAATGCGCCGCAAGGGGCCACGTGGCGGAGTGGTTACGCAACGGTCTGCAAAACCGTGTACACCAGTTCAATTCTGGTCGTGGCCTCCACTCATCTCATCAATGGCTTGCAGCCAACAAATGAGAAGCCGCATTAGCTAGCGGCGTACCAACCTTCAGGAAACGGAATCAGCGGCCACGGCGCCTGGTTGTCATTGGCGGCGCGCGGCGGCGGCTGAATGCGAGGCGAGGGTTGAGCCACGAAATCCTCCTGAGCAATAGGCGCGATCGCCGTTCGGACGGCGTCCAGCAGCAGATCAAATTCGACTTCGCTCATCGCGCTCTCCGAGGTTCGAGAGCGCCATGGTCGCAAAACTGTCTTCGGTCCGGATTGAGCGATTCGTTCGAATTTTATGAAAAGAACGATGGCGCCCGCTTTGGTTAATAAATCTCTGATGACCCCTTTTGGGGAACCTAGGTCGGCATGGCCGCACCTCGTGTGAAGGACATCACATCCCGGGAAAAACTCTTGCCGGATGTCCCGGCGGTATTCATAGCCGCCAAATATCGCAGGAATTTTAGGGTGACGTGACAATGCGGACAAGCCAGCGGGAGTCTTGCGCATGGCGCGTCGCATCGGTCCTCGGCTCCTCCTGACATCGTCCGCCAGCGCGGAATCCACGCCGATGTCTATCGCCTCTGCGCGGGGAAATTCCCGACGCCGGCGCGATCGTCAGGTCAATCCGGCGAGGTCATGCAGCAGCATGGCCTTGAACTGCGTCAACGTCTGCCGCGCCTTCTTCGACGGCAGCGTGATGGCGTGACGCACGGCGGCGGCGATCAGCGTCATCGTCAGCGTCGAGTACGTTGCAAGGGTCGCGGCCGGCATGGTCGGCGCAACCCGCCTGACCGCGTCGGACAACAGGCCGGAGAGCGCAGCCATGTCCTCGGCATCGAGCTTTTGCAGGGCGCGGTCGGCCTGGGTCGCCTGCCAGATGTCGCGCATGACCGGCTCGCGCATGAACATCTCGTAGTAGCTGTCGACGATCCGGCACAGCGCCGGGTGCAGGTCGCGCGCGGTCGCAACAACGGCCAGGTCGCGCCTGACGCAATCGCGCCCGACGGCGTTGTGCCGTTCCGCCAGCGTGCCGATGATCGCGGCCTTGTCCGGGAAATACTGATAGAGCGAGCCGAATGCGACGCCGCTGCGCTCGACGATGTCGCTCATGCGGAAGGCTTCGCTGCCCTTTTCCGCCATGATCTCGGTCGCGGAGGCAAGGATGCGCTCGAAGCGCTCGCGGCTGCGCTGCTGGGTTGGGGCAAGCCGCGCCAGGCCGGGCAGGGGCGCGTCGGCCGCCGGCGCGGCCCTTGCCGCTGCCGCCGGCGCGGCCTTTCGTCTCGCCATCAGGCTCCTCCGTAATCGGGGTTGACGCTTCTAATACGAGAGTCTATCGCATTTTACAAATCCGAGTATCTCTCGCATTTGGAGTGGAGCGATGCGCAATATCCTGACCTCGGGCTTGCTGTGGTTTTCCGCGCTCGGCTGCGGCGTGATGGCCGGCGTCTATTTCGCGTTCTCGGCGTTCGTGATGACCTCGCTCGGCCGCATCGATCAGGCCGCCGGCATTTCGGCGATGAACGCAATCAGCGTCGACATCGTGCGCTCGCTGTTCATGCCGGTCTTCCTCGGCACCACGCTGTCCTGCGCCGTGCTGGCCGTGCTCGGCGGGCCCAGATGGCAGGAGCCGGGGGCGATTGCGATGATTTGCGGCGGTGCCCTCTATGTGGTCGGCATGTTCGTCGTCACCATGGTCTTCAACGTGCCGCTCAACGATCAGCTTGCGGCGGCCGACCCCGCGAGCACGGCGGCCGCGCCGCTCTGGGCACGCTATCTGACCGACTGGACCTTCTGGAACCACGTGCGGACCATCACATCGCTTGCGGCGACCGCGCTGCTCATCATGGCGATTGCTGCGCGCTAGCAGCGCGCTTCGCATTTTGTGCATGATTTTTACTCATGCAGCGCGATCGCTAAGGAGGTGACGCCGCACACCGATGTGCGGCCGAAGGAGGATTTCAATGAAGCATATTTTGACGGTATTGCTTGTGATGGGACTGGCGTTGATCACCGCGCCCGCGTCGGCGGCCGACAACCGCAACGTCTCCGTGGTCAACGAGACGGGATACGCGATCAAGTTTCTTGGCTTCAACGGGCCCGATGACGGCCTCGATGAATGGGAGAACGAGCTCGAGGGCACGCTGAAGAATCAGGACACTGCCTACGTCGAATTCGGTCCCGACGACGAAGGCTGCGTCTGGAACATCAAGGTCGATTGGGCCAACTATGACGAGTCGGTGCTGTGGAAGAACGTCAACCTCTGCAAGCTCAACGTTCTGAGGCTGCGCTACGACCCCGGCACCAAGACCACCTCGTTCATTGCGGAATAATGTTCGGGGCAGCGCGTGCCGAGGCAGAATCACGGGCGTGGCGCGTTCGCCGCGCCACCGCGTCTCCGGAGTGCTTCAAGCGCTGGCGGGCCGGGCAGGGTGGCCGTGCATGGGCTGCGTCCAAACGCCGGCAACCCCTTGGTCCGTAAAGCGTTCACCGTCTCCGCTAAAGTTTGGCCGGAAGTCCCATTTGGTTCTTTGCAAGCCCGAAAGGCTTTGTTATACGCTGCCCGCTCGCGAACAGATGTTCGCCTATTCCTCGGTAGCTCAGCGGTAGAGCATTCGACTGTTAATCGAATGGTCGCTGGTTCGAATCCAGCCCGGGGAGCCAGTTTTGCTGGCCCCATCGACACTCCCTCATCGCCAATCACAAGCCCGTGGCTCGCTGCGCGCAGGCCAAAAACGTCGTCAAATCGACTCAATAGCCGTCGACACTCTGTCTCGCCGGGTCTTGAGAGGTGATTTTGATGGCCATTAACCTGATCGACCTGTCGATGCCGCAGCCGACGCTCGTTCCCAACGATGCCCCCTGCATCAGTGACGATGAGTGTGTTCGCCTGCTCGCCAAGGCCGTCGAGGAGCACGATTCCGAGCATCTCGACGAGGTGGCCCGCCTGATCGGCCGGCTCGCCGTCACGATTGAATAGGCCGCGCCGCGGAGCGCAGTTTGCGCGCCAACGGCGTGTTGCGTTTTGGCGGAGCTTGTTCCAAAAGATGGCCCTGTTCTAGCTTCTCCAGCGGCAATGCCGCGACTTGCAGGGTCCCCGCCAATGACCGGTTTTTCGACCGCGCGCCAGTACATGGTCGATGGTCAGGTGCGTCCGAGCGACGTGACCGATGATCGCATTCTCGAAGCCATGCTGACCGTGCCGCGCGAGGTGTTCGTGCCGGCCGGCAAGCAGGCGCTGGCCTATCTGGACCTCGATCTCGATGTCGCCGAGGGCGGCGCGGCCAAGCGCTGCCTGATCACGCCGGCGCTGCTCGCCAGGATGCTGCAGGCCGCCGAAATCAAGGCCAGCGACCGTGTCCTGGTGGTCGGCTGTGCAACCGGTTACGCCGCCGCGGTCGTGGCGCGGTTTGCTTCGGAGGTCTGCGCAACCGAGAGCGATCCGACGTTGGCTGCCAAGGCGACCGCGACGTTCGCCCAGCTTGGCCTCCAGAATGTGACGGTCAGGACCGCAGCGGCTGCCGACGGCGATGCCGCGGGCGCACCGTTTGACGTCATCGTCCTCAATGGTGCGACCGAGATTGTTCCGACTGGGCTGTTGGCCCAGCTCAAGGAGGGGGGCCGGCTGGTCGGGGTGTTCGGCCTGACGCCGCCGCCGCGCGCCACCCTGGTGACGCACTCCCACGGGGATTTCGGGCATCGCGAGCTGTTCGACGCTTCGGCCCCGGTTTTGCCCGGATTAGAGCGGCTTCCCGCCTTCGTCTTCTGACCGCTGCCGTGGTCCACTGGCTGATAAAATCCCGTTCCGAATCAGAAGTGTGGCCCGTTTGCCCCACGTGAAGAGTTTCGACCGTGTTACGTTGCGGGGTAGTTCCGTTGCCGTTAGCTGCGGACTAAGGTGAGGCCGGACTCACTTCGTCTGAAGCGACCGCCGGAACTTACGTACGTGTGGAGACGGCGACTACAATGATTGGATTACCGGGGATGCGTGGGGTGAAGGTTAACACCGCGGCTGCGATTGCGGTCCTTCTGTTGGCTCAGTTGGGCCCTGTGCCCGCACTGGCCGAAACGATCGAATCCGCGCTGGTGCGCGCCTACCAGAACAATCCCCAGCTGAACGCACAGCGTGCGTTCGTGCGGGCGACTGACGAAAACGTTCCCCAGGCGCTCTCGGGTTACCGTCCGAAGGTCTCGCTGACCGCGAATGCCGGGGGGCAATACACCGATGAGCAATTGACGCCGGGCTCTGCGGCTGTGTCTGGCGTTAGCAGGCAGCGCAGCGTTGGCATCACCGCCAACCAGTCGCTGTACAACGCGCAGAACGGGCCGAAGGTGCGCGCGGCCGAAAGCCAGGTGTCGTCCGCACGCGAGGGGTTGCGTGCGCTCGAGCAGACTGTGCTTTTGAGCGCGGCCACGATTTACATGGACTACCTCCGCGACTCGGCGATCGTCGAAGTCCAGCGCAGCAATACGCGCGTGCTGGAACAGACGTTGAAGCAGACCCAGGACCGCTTCAACGTCGGCGAAGTGACGCGAACCGACGTCGCGCAATCCGAGGCGCAGCTCGCGGCGGGCAAAACCCAGCAGCTCACCGCGGAATCGAATCTGACGACGACCCGATCGAACTACCGCCGCATCATCGGCGTCGAGCCGCAGAATCCCGCGCCGGGCTCGCCGGTCGACCGGTTCCTGCCGGCGTCGCTCTCGGCTGCTGTCGAGCTCAGCCTGACCCAGAACCCGAACGTCACCTCGGCGATGTTCGGCGTCGACGTCAACTTCCTGCAGACCAAGGTTGCGGAAGGCGCGCTGCTGCCGACGGTCGGGCTGCAGGCATCGGTCAGCCAGGGCTACGAAACGCAGTTGACCGTGTACCGCCTGTTCAATGCCTCGGTAGGGGTTCAACTGTCGCTGCCGATCTATCAGGGCGGCACGGAATACTCGCTGATCCGCCAGTCCAAGGAATCGCTGGCGCAGCAGCGTCTCGTGCTGGATCAGACCAGGGATCAGGCGCGAGCCAATGTCGTCACCGCATGGGGCCAGCTGGTTGCCGGCAAATCACAGGTGGCGTCGGCGCAGGCCCAGGTGGCCGCGTCGGAGATCGCGCTGAACGGCGTGCGTGAAGAGGCGAAGGCCGGTCAGCGCACCACGCTTGACGTGCTCAACGCGCAGCAGGCGCTCGTCAACGCCCGCAACTCGCTGGTCACGGCACAGCATGATCGCGTCGTTGCCTCCTACAATGTGCTGAACTACATCGGCCGGCTGTCGCCGCAAGTGATGGGCCTTTCTACCAACGTCTACGATCCCGGCGTTCACTACCAGCAGGTTCGTGACAACTGGGCCGGCGTACGCACGCCCGACGGCCGCTGAACGCCGCCGTCACTTCCGAACACTTCACATCTTCGTCGCTTGTCGCGCCATGTTTGTGGTTCTGAGTTAATCAGGACCACAAGCAGGCGCGTTTGCTTGCAATCGATAATTGGCCTGACATACCGTTTTGTCGGGCAGCAAAGCGATTCGCGGCGCGCCGCAGTAGCGTGATGACAGGTGCGACGCCACCTATGATCACGCTGCATTGGGCGACACGAAGCTTGCACATAGCCTTGGGCGGGCTTGATCTGGGGACAAGTCGGGCGGGAGCCGTGAAAATCTCCGCCCGCATTATCGGAACCGGCGAATCCTCTCGGGCTTGATGTAAAATAGTTTCGATGTGGAGTCGGAGATGACGCAACCTGCGAAGGTCCAAGAGCCCTCGATGGAGGAGATCCTGGCGTCGATCCGTCGCATCATTGCCGACGACGAGGCGAAGCCGGCCGCGGCCGAGAAGCCTGCTCCAGCCGCTGCAGCGCCACCGCCGAAGGTCGAGCCGCCGCCAGCGGCTACCAAGCCCGCGATGAAGAGCCCGCCGCCCGCAGCGCCACCGGCTGCGAAGGCCGCCGCGCCCGCTCCAAAATCACCGCCGGCAGCACCGGCGGCCAGCAACAGTCAGGACGACATCGATTCGCTGCTGGCCAGCCTCGACGAGGCGACCCCCGCGGCCGAGATCAGGCCGTCGCCGCAGCCAGAAGCCGATGTGTTCGAGCTCACCGACGACATGGCGCTGCCGGAGCCGGCCCCCGCAGCGGCGGCCGCGCCGTCGTTCCGCAAGGTCGAGCCGCAGGACGATGTCGAGTTCACGGAGGCCCGGGGCCGGGAGCCGGTCCGGGAACCGCCGCCGATCGAGACCGCGCCGATGCAGCAGATCATCTCGGGAACCACGATGCGGGCGGTCGAGTCCGCCTTCAACTCGCTGGCCAACACCGTGCTGAGCAACAATGCTCGGACACTGGAGGATCTGGTCAAGGAGATGCTGCGGCCGATGCTGAAGTCTTGGCTGGACGACAACCTGCCGGGGCTGGTCGAGCGGATCGTCAAGGCCGAGATCGAGCGGGTATCCCGCGGGCGGTAGCTCCACCGGGCGTTAGCTCCGCCGCGGGCGTCGCTCCGTCCGCAAGGGCTGGCAACCCTCATTCAGCCCCCCAAATTGCCCTAAACGCCGTTTTGACGTGCCGGTCCGGTTGACTTGGTGCGCTCCGGCGGCTTTCTACCCTTTCCCCAAGGTCCACAGCGCATTGTCATGATCGAGAAAAACTATCAGCCCGCCGATATCGAGCTCCGGATGGCCCAGATCTGGGAGGAGAGCGGTGCGTTCAAGGCCGGCCGGCCCGAGCGCAAGGACGCCGCGCCTTTCACCATCGTGATCCCGCCGCCGAACGTGACCGGCTCGCTGCACATGGGCCACGCGCTCAACAACACGCTGCAGGACATCCTGTGCCGGTTCGAGCGGATGCGGGGCCGCGACGTGCTGTGGCAGCCCGGCACCGACCACGCCGGCATCGCCACCCAGATGGTGGTCGAGCGTCAGTTGATGGAACGGCAGGAGCCGGGGCGGCGCGACATGGGCCGTGCCAAGTTCCTCGAGCGGGTCTGGCAGTGGAAAGCCGAGAGCGGCGGTACCATCGTCAATCAGCTCAAGCGTCTCGGCGCGTCCTGCGACTGGTCGCGCGAGCGCTTCACCATGGACGAGGGCCTGTCGCGCGCCGTCGTCAAGGTGTTCGTCGAGCTGCATCGCGACGGGCTGATCTACAAGGACAAGCGGCTGGTCAACTGGGACCCCAAGCTGCTCACCGCGATCTCGGATCTCGAAGTCGTGCAGAAGGAGGTCAAGGGCCATCTCTGGTACCTGCGCTATCCGATCGAGGGCCGCACGTTCAGCCCTGAGGACCCGAAATCGTTCATCGTGGTCGCGACGACGCGTCCCGAGACGATGCTCGGCGACACCGCGGTCGCGGTGCATCCGGACGACGAGCGCTACGCCGATCTGGTCGGCCAGCACGTCATCCTGCCGCTGGTCGGCCGCAAAATTCCGATCGTCGCCGACGCCTATTCCGATCCGGAGAAGGGCTCGGGCGCGGTCAAGGTGACGCCGGCGCACGACTTCAACGACTTCGAGATCGGCAAGCGCCACGGCCTGCCGCAGATCAGCGTGCTCGATCAGGAGGGCTGTCTCAGCCTGGTCGGCAACGAGGACTATCTGCGCGGGCTGCCGATGGCCGCCGAAGAATTTGCCGCCGAGTTCGACAAGATCGAACGCTTCGCGGCGCGCAAGAAGATCGTGGCGCGGCTGGAGGAGTTCGGCTTCCTCGAGCGGATCGAGCCCAACACCCACATGGTGCCGCATGGCGACCGTTCCGACGTCGTGATCGAGCCGTACCTCACCGACCAGTGGTATGTCGACGCCCACACGCTGGCGCAGCCGGCAATGGCGGCGGTGCGCTCGGGCGAGACGACGTTCGTGCCGAAGAACTGGGAAAAGACCTATTTCGAATGGATGGAGAACATCCAGCCCTGGTGCATCTCGCGCCAGCTCTGGTGGGGCCATCAGATCCCGGCCTGGTACGGCCCCGACGGCAAGGTGTTTGTCGCCGAGACCGAGGAAGAGGCGGTCGGCAACGCGCTCGGCTATTACGTCGAGCAGGAAGTCATCACGCCGGAGCAGGGCCACGACATGGCCACTGATCCCGCCAAGCGCGAGGGCTTCATCACGCGCGACGAGGACGTGCTCGACACCTGGTTCTCGTCGGCGCTGTGGCCGTTCTCGACGCTGGGCTGGCCGGACGACGCACCGGAGGTCGCGCGCTACTACCCGACCAACACGCTGGTCACCGGCTTCGACATCATCTTCTTCTGGGTCGCCCGCATGATGATGATGGGCCTCCACTTCATGAAGCAGGCGCCGTTCTCGACCGTCTACATCCACCGTCTCGTCCGCGACGAGAAGGGTGCCAAGATGTCGAAGTCGAAGGGCAACGTCATCGACCCGCTCGGCGTGATCGACGAATACGGCGCCGACGCGCTGCGCTTCGCGCTGACCCGCGAGGCGGCGCAGGGCCATGACATCCGTCTGTCGCCGCATCTGGTCGAGACCAACCGCAATTTCGCGACCAAGTTCTGGAACGCCTGCCGCTTCGCCGAGATGAACGAATGCGTCAAGCCGGACGGTTTTGATCCGAAGGCCGCCAAGGAAACGCTGAACCGCTGGATTGCGCACGAGACCTCGCGCGTCACCCGCGAGGTGACCGAGACGATCGAGGATCATCGCTTCAACGATGCCGCCGGCGCGATCTACCGCTTCGTCTGGAACGTGTTCTGCGACTGGTATCTCGAGCTCGCCAAGCCGGTGCTGATGGGCGAGGAGGGCGCGGCCAAAACCGAGACCCGCGCCATGATCGCCTGGGCGCGCGACGAGATCCTCAAGCTGCTGCACCCGTTCATGCCCTTCATCACCGAGGAACTGTGGGCCGTGACGGCAAAGCGCGACGGTCTGTTGGTGCTGGCGTCCTGGCCGCGGAAGTCGGGCGTGACCGGCGAGCAGCTCGCGGCGATCGCGACCGCGGGGCCAATCGTTGATCCGATCATTCCGCCGGTGATTGCCGCGCTCGACGCCGACGAGTTCAGCGATCCGGCAGCCGAGGCCGAGATCGGCTGGGTGGTCGATCTCGTCACCGCGATGCGCTCGGTGAAGGCGGAGATGAACATTCCGCCGTCGACGCTGACGCCGCTCGTGATCGTGACCTCGTCCGACGAGACGCGCGACCGTGCACAGCGCTGGAACGACACCATCAAGCGCCTCGCGCGCCTGTCGGAGATCTCGTTCGCTGACGCCGCGCCGGAAGGCGCCATGCAGCTTCTGGTGCGTGGCGAAGTCGTCGCACTGCCGCTGAAGGGCGTGATCGATCTCGCCGCCGAACGGGCACGGCTAGAGAAGGAACTCGGCAAGGCTGACGCGGATATCAAGCGCGTCGACGCAAAACTCTCCAACGAGAAGTTCGTCGCCAACGCGCCGGAAGAGCTCGTCGAGGAAGAGAAGGAAAAGCGCGCGGCAGCTCAGGAGCGTCGCGCCAAGATCCTCGAGGCGATCGAACGGCTGAAGAAGGCGTCATAACAGACGCCTTCATGGTAGACGCTTTGGTGCTCAGAACCGCTTGCTGAGGAATTTCGATCCCTTCAGCCCGTAGCGCCAGGGCAGCTCGACCGCCTTGGTGATGCCGATGCGGATTCCGGTGACGATGTCGGGCGTCTCGGTGCGCGTGTGGAGCGCGATCGGCGGACGGTCGAGCGGCAATTCGCTGTGCGCGATCGTGATGCCCATCGCCTCGCAGAGCTTGCCGGGCCCCGAGCACAGCGCGCGCTCGTCTTCCAGCCCGCGCCGCCGGCGCATCGCGGCGAGCCCATGGGTCGGCTCGATCGCACGGATCAAGACGGCGCTGGCCGAACCGGCTTCCTCGCAGACGAAGTTGACGCACCAATGGATGCCGTAGGAGCGGTAGACATAGGAGAAGCCCGGCGGGCCGAACATCACCTGGTTGCGCGGGGTCGGTCCGTTGAAGGAGTGGGCCGCCGGTTCGGTGTGA
Organism: Bradyrhizobium mercantei; assembly: GCF_001982635.1. Classification (GTDB taxonomy): domain Bacteria; phylum Pseudomonadota; class Alphaproteobacteria; order Rhizobiales; family Xanthobacteraceae; genus Bradyrhizobium; species Bradyrhizobium mercantei. The sequence continues at coordinate 136,682 of NZ_MKFI01000002.1, forward strand.
TGGTAGGCCTCGACCTCGGTGATGATGCCGCCGACGCCGCCGACCAGGAAGGTTGCGCCGATCAGGTCGGGCGCAACCTCATGCACGCTGCGATCGAAGAACGAGCGTTTCAGCGCCTTGCCGAGGCGCGGCGCGGTCGCACGGGTGGATCGGGGTTTTTGAACCATTTTGAGGTGGGAATCGGCATGGAACGGACCGCAACACTGCCAATATCCGGGCTGATCTGCTAGGGTCGCGGCGCGGGTTGCGAGCCGCACCAACACCGATTAGCTATGGTTTCTCGCGACTTGCAGGCACCTATGGTCACCATCGTCGACACCATCTCCACCACCCAGCTCCGCCCGCGCCACCCCGAAAAGGTGAACCGGCCCGATGCCGTGTCCCCGCCGAAGCCGGACTGGATCCGGGTTCGCGCGCCGAACACGCGCGGCTATGCGGACACCCGCCGGATCGTGAAGGAGAACGGCCTCGTCACGGTGTGCGAGGAGGCGGGCTGCCCCAACATCGGTGAGTGCTGGGACAAGAAGCACGCCACCTTCATGATCATGGGCGACACCTGCACGCGGGCCTGCGCGTTCTGCAACGTCAAGACCGGCATGCCCGGCGCGCTCGAGGCGAGCGAGCCGGAATACGTCGCGGAGGCCACCGCCAAGCTCGGGCTCAGCCACGTCGTGGTGACCTCGGTCGATCGCGACGATCTCGCCGACGGCGGCGCCGAGCATTTTGCCCAGACCATCCGCGCCATCCGCGCGCGCTGCCCGACCACCACGATCGAGATCCTGACGCCGGACTTTCTGCGCAAGGACGCCGCGCTCGAGCGCGTGGTCGCGGCCAAGCCCGACGTCTTCAACCACAATCTGGAAACCGTGCCGTCGCGCTATCTGACGGTGCGTCCCGGCGCACGCTATTTCCATTCGATCCGGCTGTTGCAGCGGATCAAGGAGATGGATCCGACCATCTTCACCAAGTCGGGCATCATGGTCGGCCTCGGCGAGGAGCGGCACGAGGTGCTACAGGTGATGGACGATCTGCGTTCGGCCGACGTCGACTTCCTGACCATCGGCCAGTATTTGCAGCCGACCCGCAAACATCACGCCGTGATGCGCTACGTGACCCCGGACGAATTCGCCGGCTACGAGCGCGTCGCCTATACCAAGGGTTTTCTGATGGTGTCGGCCAGTCCGCTGACACGCTCGTCGCATCATGCCGGCGAGGATTTTGCGAAACTGCAAGCGGCGCGCACGGCCCGCGGCCGCTAGATTTTTTTTGAACGGCGATAAGCCGGCGCCGCCGCGCGCCGTTGCTTGATCGGCCTCGACCGAACCTTGACCCGAATCTTGGACTGGACCAATGCAGCGCGTTCTGGTGATGGGATCGTCGGGATCCGGCAAGTCGACCTTTGCGCGGCGACTGTCCGTCATGACGGGCATCCCGACCGTTTCAATCGACGCGCTGTTCTGGAAGCCGGGCTGGGTCGAGTCCGATAAGGACGAATTCAACCGCCGCATGACCGCAGCCGCGCGAGAGCCGCGCTGGATCATGGATGGAAACTACACCAAGAGTGGTGCAGGTGAGCTGCGCCGCGAGCTGTCCGATACGATCATCTGGTTCGACCTGCCGCGATCGACCTGCATGCTCGGAATCCTGGGGCGCATTGCCGGCAGCTATGGCCAGGTCCGCCCGGAAATGGCGGAAGGCTGCCCGGAGAAGATCGATCTGGAATTCTTCCGCTATGTCTGGACCTACCGCCAGCAGCAGCGGCCGAAGCTGCTCGAATACTTTTCAGGATTGCGCCCGGATCAATCGCTGGTCTGCTTTACTGCGCGGGCCCAGGCGGACGCATATCTGAACAGCCTCGCACTCCAGCAAAACCGTGCGAGTATCCACTGATGCCTCGATTCTCCAGCAAGCGGCGGGTCCGCCACACCGCGGCTCAAATGTTCGATCTGGTCGCCGACGTCGAGCGCTATCCGGAATTCGTGCCGTTGTGCCAGGCGCTCAAGATACGACAGCGGACTCCCAAGGACGACGGCACCGAGGTCGTGGTCGCGGACATGACCGTCTCCTTCAAGCTGGTCAAGGAAACCTTCACCAGCAAGGTGACGCTCGACCGGCCCAACCTGAAGATCCTGGTCGAATATCTGCGCGGCCCGTTCAGCAATCTGGAGAACCGCTGGAGCTTTGAGCCGAAGTCGGAGACCGAATGCGATGTCGGCTTCTTCCTGAACTACGAATTCAAGAGCCGGATGCTGGCAATGCTGATGGGCTCGATGTTCGATGCCGCGTTTTCACGCTTCGCCGCGGCGTTCGAAAAGCGCGCGGACCAGGTCTACGGCAAGCCTCAGCTGTCGACCTGATGGTCATGGCCGGGCTTGTCCCGGCCATCCACGTCTTTCGTGCAACTGGCGTCAAAGACGTGGATGCCCGGCACAAGGCCGGGCACGACGGAGAGTAACGTCAAGTGGTTACGGGCAGGAGCGGCGCACGCCGCCAGACGCGATGTAGGTACCCGAAGCCGGGTCGTAGGAGCGGAAGCGCTGCGAGCAATAGGCGTCGTTGTTGGCCTTGGCCTGGCTTGCTGCAATCGCGCCGCCGATGATCGCGCCGGCCGCCAGCCCGCCGATGATCGCAGCGCCGTTTCCGCCGCCATGACGGTGGCCATAATACCCACCACGATATCCGCCGCGATAGCCGTAGCGCGGGCCGCCGCCGTGCCAGTGGCGGTATTGCACATGCTCGACGGAAGTGGGTTGATCCTGCAGCCGGGCTGCGGGCGCGAGCGGGGCGGCGAACGAGGGGGCAACGGTCGTCAGCGTCATGGCGCCGGCGGTGATTGCGGCCACGACCATAGTTCCCAACTTCATCATTTTCTCCTTGTTGTGGGGATTTTGCCGTTCGAAGAACAGTTGAAACGGCAGAGTTGGATCAACAGAAAACGGCGAACCGACGTCCGAGTTCCACCTGAGGTCGGCGGCACTGGGTCGCAGTTGACTGGAGGGTAGTGCGAGGCAGCGCTTGGCGCGACTCGACTTGAGTAAGGCCTATCCGCGCGGCGGTCGCCGGCGTTTCGCGGCGTGGCTGCGCGGCGAACGGGCCACTCTCGTCCGCAGCCGGCTGGCGGCCTCGCGGCGCGGCTTTGCGGCCTGCGGCGGACGCGCAAGCTCCATCAGCATGCGCAGTGCTTCCACGACCGAGCGTTGGCGGACTGTGCTGCGGCCGATGGCGCCAAATCGCTGCTCGCGATGAAGGATGCGGCCGTCGCGCGCGGCGACGGCAAAGTGCACAAGCCCGACCGGCTTGCCCGGCGTTGCGCCGCCAGGGCCTGCGATGCCCGTGATCGAAACCGCAAGGTCGACGCCGGCCTTCTCCAGTGCGCCGATCGCCATCGCGGTCGCGGTTTCCTTGCTCACCGCGCCGAACGTCTCCAGCGTCGCCGCCTTGACGCCAAGCATCACCCGTTTGGCCTCGTTCGAATAGGTGACGAAGCCGCGATCGATCACGTCGGACGAGCCGGGGATGTCGGTGAGCGCGCCCGCGACCAGGCCGCCGGTGCAGGATTCGGCGGTCGCAATGGTCAGCTTGCGCATCCGGCACAGGTCGAGCAGCGAGCGGGACAGGGCACGAGCGTCGCTGCCGCCCATGTCAGGCACTCCAGCCCTTATCATCCCAGGGGAGACGGACCGTGGCGCTTGCGGTGGCCGCGATGCCTTCCTCGCGGCCGGTGAAGCCGAGCCGCTCGCTGGTGGTGGCCTTGACCGCCACCCGCGAGATGTGGACGCCGGAGATCTCCGCGATCTTCGCCCGCATGGTGTCGCGCAATGGGCCGATCTTCGGCCGCTCACAGATCAGCGTGACCTCGAGATTGGCGATCCGTCCGCCGCGCGCGGTGACGCGCTCGACGGCGTATTTCAGGAACTGGTCGGAGGAGGCGCCCTTCCACTTGGCGTCGCTCGGCGGGAAATGCGAGCCGATGTCGCCGTCGGCGAGCGCGCCGAGGATCGCGTCGACCAGCGCATGCAGCCCGACATCGCCGTCGGAATGGGCCAGGAATCCCTTTGTGTGTGGCACTCGCACGCCGCAGATCATGACATGGTCGCCGTCGCCAAAGGCGTGCACGTCGTAACCGGTGCCGGTCCTGATGTCGCCGAGCTGGCTTGCGAGCCGCGCTTCCTCGCGCACGAAGTCTTCGGGGGTGGTGAGTTTCATGTTGGCAGGATCACCTTCAAACGTCGCAACCGTCAATCCCGCCCATTCAGCAAGTGCGGCATCATCGGTGAAATCGCTGCGGCCCTCGCGCGCGGCGCGACGATGCGCCTCCAATATTACGTCGAAACGAAATGCCTGCGGTGTCTGCGCGATCCGCAGGCGCGCGCGCTCCGGCGTCGCCTCGACGTCGCCGGTATCGCCAGTGAGCTTGATCGTGTCGGTGACCGGAATCACGGGGATCGCGGCGCCGGTCCGGCCGGCGGCTGCGATCGCACGCGAGATCACGGCCGACGTGACAAAGGGGCGGGCGGCATCGTGGATCAGCACGATGTCCGGCTTCTCGCCGGCAAGCGCCTCGAGCCCGGCATGGACCGAGGCCTGCCGGGTGACGCCGCCCGGCGTTGGCGGCTGGTGGCGGAGGCCTGCCACCGCTTCATCGAACAGCGCAGCGTCGTCGGGATTGACCACCGGCTGCACGGCAAACACATCCGGATGTCCGGAGAACGCCTCCATCGCACGGTAGATCACCGTCTGCCCGCCGATCGTCCGATATTGCTTCGGCCCGCCGGCGCCGGCGCGCAGTCCACGGCCGGCTGCGACAAGGATGGCTGCGGTGCGCTCAGGCTTCGGCATTTTGAACCAATGACAGACGAATCGGGGATGAGGGGAACGGCTGATATCGCCGCGCACAGCCCTTAGCATGACCGCTGCGCAAAAACAGAGCGTTTGCCGATGACTGTGGGAAAAGCAGATTTTGTTGCAGTGCACTTGCGCAGATGGTAGAAATGTCTAAACCGTAGGCATGAACCTTGACTGCACAAGAATTGTGCGCAGAATAGACGATGTCAGCCGCAATGGCGTGGCTAACACAACGACGAGACGGCTGTGACCGGCGTGCAAAGTACTCCTCGTAACCCATTGAAGATAGGCGATATTGCTGTCGCCAACCGGGTTCTCCTCGCGCCCATGTCCGGCATCACCGACGCGCCCTTCCGGCGACTCGCAGCCAATCTGGGTGCCGGCCTGGTGGTCTCCGAGATGACCGCCAGCGACGATCTGGTGAACGGCAAGCCGATGTCGAAGCTGCGTTGTGAGGCAGCCGGGATCGGGCCGCATGTGGTCCAGCTCGCGGGCTGCGAGACCCGCTGGATGGCGGAGGGCGCGCGTATTGCCGAGAGCGCCGGCGCCGACATCATCGACATCAACATGGGCTGCCCGGCCCGCCACGTGACTGGCGGCCAGTCCGGCTCGGCCCTGATGCGCGACCTCGACCATGCGGTGACGCTGATCGAGGCGACGCTGTCGGCGGTCAGCGTGCCGGTGACGCTGAAGATGCGGCTCGGCTGGGACGATCGCTCGCTCAATGCGCCCGAGCTGGCGCGCCGCGCCGAGGCATCGGGCGTGCAGATGATCACCGTGCATGGCCGCACCCGCTGCCAGTTCTACAAGGGCGAGGCGAACTGGAACGCGGTGCGCGCGGTCAAGGATGCCGTCACGATCCCGGTCGTGGTCAATGGCGACATCACCTCGTTCGACAAGGCGGTCGGGGCGCTTCAGATGTCGGGCGCCGACGCGGTCATGATCGGCCGCGGCGCGCAGGGGCAACCGTGGTTGCCGGGTCAGATCGGCCGCCGCCTCGAGACCGGCGTCGCAGAGGCTGCGCCGTCGCTTGCGGAGCAGCTCAAGCATGTTCGTGCGCTCTATGACGAGGTCTGCAGCCATTACGGCCTGCGTGTCGGGCTCAAGCATGCCCGCAAGCATCTCGGCTGGGCGCTGGAGACGGCTGCGGCCTACAGCTGCGCGCCGGCGGCAACGCTGAAGGCCTGGCGGCAGACCATCCTGACCTCGGAGGAGCCCTCCAGCGTGCATCGCGCGCTCGAGGACGCCTACGACGATTTTGCCTGGAGTGCTGCCGCATGACGTCAGCCATGGAGTTTCGCCGGCCTGTGCCCACCGATGGCGAGGCCATCCTCAACGCGCTGCCCAATCCGGTGCTGCTGGTCGCGCCCGACGGGCGGATCGTCGATGCCAACATCGCGGCCGAATCGTTCTTCGAGATCTCGGCGCAGTTCCTGCGCCGCCAGTCGCTCAAGGAACTGGTGCCGTTCGGCAGCCCGCTGCTCGCGCTGATCGAGCAGGTGCGCACCAGCGGCTCGCCGGTCAACGAATACAAGGTCGATCTCGGCACGCCGCGGATCGGTGGCGATCGCCAGGTCGACCTGCACGTCGCGCCGCTGACCGAGCGGCCCGGCCATATCGTGGTGATGCTGCAGGAGCGCACCATCGCCGACAAGATGGACCGCCAGCTCACCCACCGCAGCGCGGCGCGCTCGGTGATCGCGCTGGCCGCGATGCTCGCCCATGAGATCAAGAACCCGCTGTCGGGCATCCGCGGCGCCGCGCAGCTCCTGGAGCAGCAGGCATCCTCCGAGGACCGTCTGTTGACGCGGCTGATCTGCGACGAGGCCGACCGCATCGTGACGCTGGTCGACCGCATGGAGGTGTTCGGCGATGACCGCCCGGTGGCGCGCGGCCCGGTCAATATTCATTCCGTGCTCGATCACGTGAAGCGGCTGGCGCAGTCCGGCTTTGCCCGCAACGTCCGTTTCATCGAGGACTACGATCCGTCACTGCCGCCGGTGCTGGCCAACCAGGACCAGCTGATCCAGGTCTTCCTCAACCTCGTGAAGAACGCGGCCGAAGCCGTCGCCGATCTCGGCACCGATGCGGAAATCCACCTCACCACGGCGTTCCGGCCGGGCGTGCGGCTGTCGGTGCCCGGCAAGAAATCGCGGGTCTCGCTGCCGCTGGAGTTCTGCGTCAAGGACAATGGCTCGGGCGTGCCGGAAGACCTGCTGCCGAACCTGTTCGATCCCTTCGTCACCACCAAGCAGACCGGCAGCGGGCTCGGCCTCGCGCTGGTCGCCAAGATCATCGGCGATCACGGCGGCATCATCGAATGCGAGTCGCAGCCGCGCAAAACCACTTTCCGCGTGCTGATGCCGATGTACAGCGCCGCCAAGCAACTCGACCAAAGCAACCGCGATGACGTTCCGGGTACGTCACCGCCTGCCTCTCAGGATGCACGATGAGGAACACCAATGCCTGCAGGTAGCATACTTGTCGCTGACGACGACACCGCCATCCGGACCGTCCTGAACCAGGCGCTGTCACGCGCCGGCTACGAGGTGCGCCTGACCGGCAACGCCGCCACGCTGTGGCGCTGGGTCAGCCAGGGCGAGGGCGACCTCGTCATCACCGACGTGGTGATGCCCGACGAGAACGCATTCGACCTGCTGCCGCGGATCAAGAAGATGCGGCCGAATCTGCCCGTCATCGTCATGAGCGCGCAGAACACCTTCATGACCGCGATCCGCGCCTCCGAGCGCGGCGCCTACGAATACCTGCCGAAGCCTTTCGACCTGAAGGAGCTGATCACCATCGTCGGCCGCGCGCTGGCCGAGCCGAAGGAGCGGGTCTCAAGTCCCGCCGACGACGGCGAGTTCGACTCGATCCCGCTGGTCGGCCGTTCGCCGGCAATGCAGGAAATCTACCGCGTGCTGGCGCGTCTGATGCAGACCGATCTCACCGTGATGATCTCCGGCGAATCCGGCACCGGCAAGGAGCTGGTCGCCCGCGCGCTGCACGATTACGGAAGGCGCCGCAACGGCCCGTTCGTTGCGGTCAACATGGCGGCGATCCCGCGCGACCTCATTGAATCGGAGTTGTTCGGCCATGAGCGCGGTGCATTCACCGGCGCCAACACCCGCGCCTCCGGCCGCTTCGAGCAGGCCGAGGGCGGCACGCTGTTCCTCGACGAGATCGGCGACATGCCGATGGAGGCGCAGACCCGTCTGCTCCGCGTGCTCCAGCAGGGCGAGTACACCACCGTCGGCGGCCGCACACCGATCAAGACCGACGTCCGCATCGTCGCGGCCTCGAACAAGGATTTGCGTATCCTGATCCAGCAGGGCCTGTTCCGCGAGGACCTGTTCTTCCGCCTCAACGTCGTGCCGCTGCGGCTGCCTCCCTTACGCGAGCGCATCGAGGATCTGCCCGACCTGATCAGGCACTTCTTCTCGCTCGCCGAGAAGGACGGCCTGCCGCCGAAGAAGCTCGACGCCCAGGCGCTGGAGCGGCTCAAGCAGCACCGCTGGCCGGGCAACGTCCGCGAGCTGGAAAACCTCGCCCGGCGGCTCGCCGCGCTCTACCCGCAGGACGTCATCACCTCTTCGGTCATCGACGGCGAGCTGGCGCCGCCTGCGGTCACCTCGGGCAGCACCGCGACCGTCGGCGTCGACAATCTTGGCGGCGCGGTCGAGGCCTATCTGTCCTCGCACTTCTCGGGCTTCCCGAACGGCGTGCCGCCGCCCGGCCTCTACCACCGCATCCTCAAGGAGATCGAGATCCCCTTGTTGACCGCTGCGCTGGCGGCGACCCGCGGCAACCAGATCCGGGCCGCCGACCTGCTCGGATTGAACCGCAATACCCTGCGCAAGAAGATCCGCGACCTTGATATCCAGGTCTACCGGAGCGGCGGCTAGGCGCCTTCGAGCCACGCAGGCACCGGGGCTCGCGTGAAGAAAACGCGCCGGAACAAAGGGCTAGAGTTTCGGTTCTGACTTGATCGGACGCGAAGCTCCAGCGAACCCCGGGGCGGGGCGCCAGGCCCCGCTACCGTTATTGAGTAGTCACAAATGGTTTTGAGGACACGGCGCCGCACCGTGGTTTGCGCCGCGGAAATGTCGCAATTCGGCAACATTGTGATATGATTGCATCAGTTCGCAATTCCCGCGGGCGATCGCCTTCAGCTCAATTGCCGGTATGACCAGCGCAGAGACCACCGCTTCAACGATCCACGCGTCACCGGCCGAGCCCAAGGCAGAGGCGCGGGGTTTCCCCCTGCGGCGCTGGCTGGCCCCGTTCGCCGTCGCGATCGCACTGCTGTCCGCCTTCCTGACCTTCGTGGTCCTGACCGGCCTGACCCCGATCGAGCCCACCTCCGAGGTGGTCCGCTCCTTCCTGATGATCAACGCCGCCACGATCCTGCTCCTGGTCGGCATCATCGTCCGGGAAGTCTGGCAGATGGTGCAGGCGCGGCGGCGCGGCCGGGCGGCGGCCCGACTGCATGTGCAGATCGTCGGCCTGTTTTCGGTCATCGCGGTGCTGCCCGCCGTGCTGGTGTCGATCGTCGCCAACGTCACCATCGAACGCGGCCTCGACCGGCTGTTCTCGGGGCCCACCAAGCAGGTGATCCAGAACTCGCTGACGATCGCCAGCGCCTACATGCAGGAGCACGCCCAGCTCATCAACGGCGACACGCTGGCGATGGCCAATGATCTCGCCCATGCGCGGCCGCTCTACGACCAGGACCGCATGACGTTCCTGCAACTGATGACGGCCGGCGCCGAGTCGCGCAACCTGCCGGTCGCGGTGCTGATGGACAAGGACGGCAAGATCGTCGCCAGCGCCGAAACCGGCGTTCGCCTGAACTACGAGGCGCCGCCGCCGGACATCCTGAAGGACATCAACGAGACCGAGCCGAAGATCTCGGTGTTCCCGGAAAACTATGTCGCCTCCGTGGTCCGGCTGCGGGCCTATGACGACATGTTCCTGTATGTGGCGCGGCTGCTCGATCCGGCGGTCGTCGCCCAGCTCAAGCAGACCCAGACAAGCGCCGCCGAATATGCCCAGCTCGAGACCCGCAGGCTCGGCATCCAGGTCGCGTTCGCGCTGATGTTCGCGGTGATCGCGCTGACCATCCTGATGGCCTCGGTGCTGATCGGGCTGAACTTCGCCAATGGCCTGGTGTCGCCGATCCGCCAGCTGATGGGCGCGGCGAGTGAGGTCTCGACCGGCAACCTCAACGTCCAGGTGCCCGTCAACAAGTCGGCGAGCGACCTCGCGCTGCTCGGCGAGATCTTCAACAAGATGACGCAGGAGCTGCGCACCCAGCGCAACGAGCTGGTCGACGCCAGCGAGACCATCGACAGCCGCCGCCGCTTCATCGAAGCGGTGCTGTCGTCGGCGAGCGCCGGCATCATCGGGGTCGACGCGTCAGGTACCATCGGCGTGCTCAACCGCTCGGCCGAGAAGCTGATCGGGCACGCCGAGTCGGAGACGCTCGGCCATCCGCTCTCGGACGTGCTGCCCGAGCTCGACGACATGATGAAGACTGCGCGCGAAGGCACCCAGCGCCTGGTGCAGGGGCAGGTCACGATCCTGCGCGACGGCAACGAGCGCAATCTGTCGGTTCGCGTTTCCGCCGAGCAGACCAGCCAGTCGCGCGACAGCTACATCATCACGCTCGACGACATCACCGAACTGGTGTCGGCGCAGCGCACCTCGGCGTGGGGCGACGTCGCCCGCCGCATCGCCCACGAGATCAAGAACCCGCTGACCCCGATCCAGCTCTCCGCCGAACGCATCCGCCGCAAGTTCGGCAAGACCATTACGGAAGAGAAGGACAAGTCGATTTTCGAGCAGTGCACCGACACCATCGTGCGCCAGGTCGACGACATCAGGCGGATGGTCGACGAGTTCTCGCGCTTTGCGCGGATGCCCAAGCCGGTGATGGAAGGCGAGGACGTCGCCGACGTGGTGCGCCAGGCAGTGTTCCTGATGAAGGTCGCGCATCCCGATCTCGACATCGAGGCCGACATCAAGCAGTCGCCGCTGCCGGCGCAGTTCGACCGCCGGCTGATCTCGCAGGCGCTGACCAACATCATCAAGAACGCGACGGAGGCGATCGAGCAGGTGCCGCGCGAGGAGCTCGGCAAGGGCCGCATCGACGTCGTGGCGCAGCGCGAGAAGGACGACATCCTGATCGACGTCGTCGACAACGGCATCGGCCTGCCCAAGGTCGCCCGTGCGCGCCTGCTCGAGCCCTATGTCACGACGCGGGCGAAGGGCACCGGGCTGGGGCTGGCGATCGTCGGCCGCGTGCTCGAGGATCATGGCGGCCGCATCGAGCTCAAGGACGCGTCAGATTTCCGCGAGGGGCAGCGCGGTGCCTGGATGCGGCTGCGTTTCGCCGTCACCGGGCAGGCCGCCAAGCCCGAGACGAAGCCCGACAGCAAGGACCAAAAACCGGACGTCAAACCGGAAAACAGCGAAAAAAATCCGCCGGAAGAGCCGACCAACGGCCCGGCACAGGCGACCAACAATGAACCAAAAATCCAAGAACCAGCTCAAGACCCCGCTAATCCTGAACCCAATAATCAAGAGCCAAATGCGCAAGAGCCAAAAATCAAAGCCGCGACGGGCGACTGACAAGACAGGTGTAACCCATGGCCAGTGACATTCTGATTGTCGACGACGAAGCTGACATTCGTGACCTCGTTGCGGGTATCCTGGACGATGAGGGCTTCTCCACGCGCACCGCGCGCGACAGCGACTCGGCGCTCGCCGAGATCGCCAACCGCCGCCCGAACCTGGTGTTCCTCGACATCTGGCTGCAGGGCTCCAAGCTCGACGGTCTGCAGCTGCTGGAGCAGATCAAGAAGGACAATGCCGATCTGCCGGTCGTGATGATCTCCGGCCACGGCAACATCGAAACCGCGGTCGCCGCGATCAAGCGCGGTGCCTATGACTTCATCGAGAAGCCGTTCAAGTCGGACCGGCTGATCCTGGTCGCAACGCGGGCGCTGGAAACGTCGCGGCTCAAGCGCGAGGTGAAGGAGCTCAAGCAGCTGGCTCCCGCCGCGAGCGTCCTGACCGGTCGCTCGGCCTGCATGAACCAGCTGCGCCAGACCATCGATCGCGCCGCCAAGGCCAACAGCCGCATCCTGATCGTCGGTCCGTCAGGCGCCGGCAAGGAACTCGCCGCGCGCACGCTGCATCATGCCTCCGGCCGCGCCGAGGGGCCGTTCGTGGTGATCAATGCGGCCGCGATCACGCCGGAGCGCATGGAGATCGAGCTGTTCGGCATCGAGGGATCGAACGGCGAGCAGCAGCGCAAGGCCGGCGCGCTCGAGGAAGCGCATGGCGGCACGCTGTTCATCGACGAGATCGCGGACATGCCGCGCGAGACCCAGAACAAGATCCTGCGCGTGCTGGTCGACCAGACCTTCCAGCGCCAGGGCGGCACCAGCAAGGTCCATGTCGACGTCCGCATCATCTCCTCGACCGCGCGTAACCTCGAAGAGGAGATCGCGGCAGGCCGTTTCCGCGAGGACCTCTATCATCGCCTCTCGGTGGTGCCGATCCGGGTGCCGCCGCTGTCGGAGCGCCGCGAGGACATCCCCGAGCTGATCGACTATTTCATGGACCAGATTTCGGCCGCCACCGGCCTGCCGAAGCGGCAGATTGGGCAGGACGCGATGGCCGTGCTCCAGTCGCACGTCTGGCCGGGCAACGTCCGCCAGCTCCGCAACAACGTCGAGCGGGTGATGATCCTGGCCGGCGGTGGACCGGAGGCGATCATCACCGCCGACATGCTGCCGCAGGACGTCGGCTCGATGGTGCCGGCGATGCCGACCTCCAACAATGGCGAGCACATCATGGGCCTGCCGCTGCGCGAGGCGCGCGAGGTGTTCGAGCGCGACTATCTGATCGCCCAGATCAGCCGCTTCTCAGGCAACATCTCGCGCACCGCGGAGTTCGTCGGCATGGAGCGTTCGGCGCTGCATCGCAAGCTGAAGGCGCTCGGGGTCGGCTGACCCCGGCACGCCGGATCGGCAATCAGGGGCAGGAGCCGGGGGTGGCCCCGGCTCGCGAGGCTGGGGAGTGACAGAGGGGGCGAGAGCGGGGCCGGTACAACCGGGGATTTATCCACTCTCCACGAGAATATTCGTCTCTTTCCCCGCCCTTTCTTAGAATTGCCACCGTGTTCCTACCGACTGCACCGCGAACCGGCTTGCCTAAAAACCGCGCGTGGCCTCTAATCCTACCGCTACGCCTGCCAGAGGGGGATCTCAGGGCAGGTGGGCAGCCGGAGGAGGCTCCGTCAGAGAGCCGCAACCGGTTCAATAAAAAGAAGCACAAGCTTGCGGGACAAAAACAATGGCGGCAGACCGCGCACAAAATCTACAAGACACCTTCCTTAATCACGTTCGTAAAACCAAGACGCCACTGACGATATTTCTGGTCAACGGAGTAAAGCTGCAGGGCATTGTCACATGGTTCGACAATTTCTGCTTGCTGCTGCGGCGCGACGGCCATTCGCAGCTTGTCTACAAGCATGCGATCTCGACCATCATGCCAGGAGCTCCAATTCAGTTGTTCGAAGGTGGTGAGGACGCACCGGCTTGAGAGTGAACTGATTGGAACCCTTCAATCGTGAAGGGGGCGCCGACCGGACCAAGTCTAGGCCCGGGTCGGCGGGGAACGGCAGCACCGGGCGGGTGATCGTCATCGGCCCGTACCTGCGCACGCGCCGTGGCGACGGCGATGCGCAAACGGATTCCTCTGTCCGCGACTATGAAGCGCGGATCGAGGAGGCCGCCGGCCTCGCCGGTGCGATCGACCTCACTGTGGTGGAAAGCGTCATCGCGCCGATCAGCCAGATCCGGCCCGCGACCTATCTCGGCAAGGGCAAGGTCGAGGAGATCAGCGGCCTCATCGCCAGCAACCAGGTCGAGCTCGTGGTGATGGATTGCGCGCTGTCGCCGATCCAGCAGCGCAACCTCGAGAAGGCCTGGAGCACCAAGGTGCTCGACCGCACCGGCCTGATCCTGGAAATCTTCGGCCGCCGCGCCAAGACCAAGGAAGGCGCGTTGCAGGTCGAGCTCGCCCATCTCAATTACCAGCGCAGCCGACTGGTGCGGTCCTGGACCCATCTCGAGCGCCAGCGCGGCGGCTTCGGCTTCATGGGCGGCCCCGGCGAAACCCAGATCGAGGCCGACCGCCGCCTGATCTCTGAGCGCATCACCAAGCTCGAAGGCGAATTGAAGAAGGTACAGGCGACGCGGCGGCTGCACCGCGCCGGCCGCCAGCGCGTGCCGTACCGCGTGGTCGCGCTGGTCGGCTACACCAATGCCGGCAAATCGACACTGTTCAATCGCCTGACGCGCGCCGACGTGCAGGCCGCCGACATGCTGTTTGCGACGCTCGATCCGACCTTGCGCGCGCTCAACTTGCCGCATGGCGGCAAGGCGATGCTGTCGGATACGGTCGGCTTCATCTCCAACCTGCCGACCCAGCTCGTGGCCGCGTTCCGCGCCACGCTGGAGGAGGTGCTGGAAGCCGACATCATCCTGCATGTCCGCGACATCTCGCATGAAGATGCCGAGGCGCAGGAACGCGACGTCGAGGGCGTGCTGCGCCAGCTCGGGATCGATCCCGACGCCGACGGCGGCCAGCGCATCATCGAGGTCTGGAACAAGATCGACCGCTTCGATCCGGAGGAGCGGGACAATCTGCGCAACATCGCAGCACGCCGGCCGCCAGAGCGGCCCTGCTTCCTGGTTTCAGCCGTGACCGGCGAGGGGATCGACGCGCTCCTGACCGCGATCGAGGATCGCCTCGCGGCCAAGCGCTCGACGCTGCAGCTTTCGATCGACGCCTCCGACGGCGCCGGCATCAGCTGGCTGCATCGCAACGCCGAGGTGCTGCACAAGGAGCTGCGTGGTGAGCGCTTCGACATGACGGTGCGCGTCGACGAGACCAAGCGCGACATCGTGGTGAGCCGGTTCGCCGCGGTGCCCCACGAGGCATAAGCAGGCCGCCGGGCGCCTCGCAATCTCCCGAAATATGACGGCGCCGTGACTTGGCCTCACTCGACCGCGCCTGCGACGCGCGGTCGCACTTTCTGTTTGAAATCTGCGCCGCCTTGGTTCATTGCGCTGCGAGACGCAAAGCCGAGGCCGATCGATGCAGGACACCGAAACCATCACCCACGACACGCCCGCCGGCCAGAACGGTGACCTGGCCCATGTGCGGGCCCCCGAGATCGTCGATGCGCTGAACGCCCGGGAGCCGGAGGATGCGGCAAAGCTGCTGCGCTCGCTGCCGGCTGAGAAGGCGATCGAGGTGCTCGACCTGCCGGGACTCGACAACACCTGCGAGATCCTGGCCGAATTGCCAAAGGACACCGCGGTGTCGCTGCTGTCAGGGGTCTCCGACGACCGCGCCGCCGACATCTTCAAGGAGCTGATCGAGCCGCTGCGCACCACGCTGCTGAACGGCCTCAATCCGGAGACCCGCAACGTCATCTCGGGGCTGTTGGCCTATCCCGAGCGCAGCGCCGGCAGCATCATGACGACCGAGTTCGTCAGCGTGCCCTCGAGCTGGACCATCGCCGAGGTGCTGCATCACATCCGAATGGTCGAGCGCACCCGCGAGACCGTCTACTCGATCTTCGTGATCGACCCGGTCAAGAAAACCCTGATCCAGGCGGTGCCGCTGCGCCGCCTGATCTCGGGCGATCCGCACGCCAATGTGCTGACCGCGGCACCGGCGCGCAAGCCGCTGATGATTTCGCCGGAGGCCGACCGCATGGAGGCCGCGCGGCTGATCTCGCGCTACGATCTGCTCGCGATCGCCGTCGTCGACGGCCCCGGCCATATCCTCGGCATCGTCACGGTCGACGACGTCATCGACGCCATCGTCGAGGAGTCCACCGAGGACGCCCAGAAGTTCGGCGGCATGGAAGCGATCGACGAGCCATACTTGCGGATCGGCTTCGGCGAGATGATCAAGAAGCGCGCCGGCTGGCTGTGCGCGCTGTTCCTGTCGGAAATGCTGACCGCGACCGCGATGCAGTCGTATCAGAGCGAGCTCGAGAAGGCGATCGTACTGACGCTGTTCATTCCGCTGATCATGAGCTCCGGCGGCAATTCCGGCTCGCAGGCGACCTCGCTGCTGATCCGCTCGCTGGCGCTGCACGAGGTGCGGCTGCGCGACTGGTGGCGTGTCGCGGTGCGCGAGCTGCCGACCGGCATCGTGCTCGGCGCCATCCTCGGCCTGATCGGCATCATCAGGATCACGCTCTGGCAGTCGCTCGGCCTGTTCGACTACGGCCCGCATTGGGTGCTGGTGGCCGCGACCGTCGGCGCTGCGCTGGTCGGAATCGTCACCTTCGGCTCGCTGTGCGGCTCGATGCTGCCGTTCATCCTCAAGCGCATCGGCTTCGATCCGGCCAGCGCGTCGGCGCCGTTTGTGGCGACGCTGGTCGACGTGACGGGTCTCGTGATCTATTTCGGTGTTGCCGCCGTCATCCTGCGCGGGACGTTGTTGTGAGGTGAGGGGACTGCGTGTTTGACGCGATCCGCATCCTCACACTCAATGTCGTCCCGGCGAAGGCCGGGACCCATAACCACCGGCCGTCATTGCTGACCGCAGTCGCAGTCCCGCATGAGTACAGGACTGGCACCGTCCATCACCGATAGATCACGCGGTATGGGTCCCTGCTTTCGCAGGGACGACGACGGATTTCGCCTCATTCCACAACGCATCCATCTCTTCCAGCGTCGCGCCCTCGAGCGAACGTCCCTTCGCCGCCAGCGCCTGCTCGATATAGGCAAACCGCCGCTCGAACTTGGCGTTGGTCGCACGCAGCGCGGTTTCCGGATCGGCGTCGACGTGGCGGGCGAGGTTGACCAGCGCGAACATCAGGTCGCCGGTTTCTTCCGCGATCTCTTGCTTGTCGTTGCGATCGAGCGCGGCCTCGATCTCGTCGGCCTCCTCGCGGATCTTGGCGAGCACGGCGCGCGGGTCGTTCCAGTCGAAGCCGACGGTGGAGGCCTTGCGCTGCAATTCCACCGCGCGCGTCAGCGCGGGCAGGCCGGCCTTCACACTGGCCAGCAGCGATTTGTGCGCGGTGTCCTCCGGCGGCCGCCGCGCCGCGCGCTCGGCCTTCTCCTCGGCCTTGATGCGTTCCCAGGCACTCTTGACGCCGGCCGGCTGGATGTTGCCGTCCTTGTCGGCGAACACATGCGGATGACGGCGGATCATCTTTTTCGTGATCGCCTCGACCACGTCGCCGAACGCAAACGCGTTCCGCTCTTCAGCCATCTGCGCGTGATAGACCACCTGCAGCAGCAGGTCGCCGAGTTCCTCGCGCAGATCGTCGAGATCGCCGCGCGTGATCGCATCCGCGACCTCATAGGCCTCCTCGATGGTGTAGGGCGCGATGGTCTCGAAATTCTGAACGAGATCCCAGGGGCAGCCGGTTCCAGGGGCTCGAAGAGCAGCCATGATCTCGATGAGGCGGGCGATGTCGCGGGAGGGCTTCATAATGAAATACTGTGCGCTCTTGTCATGAATTCGATCTCTGCCAGCCAATGGGATGGGCCAAAAGCGGAGGTCGGAAAGACTGCTCCGCCGGACGCCCAGTTTATCGTAGCCGCACGGATTAGCTAAGCAGCGGTGCCAGCTGCGGGCTTCGCGGTGATGAACTCAAAGCAGCTATTCATCGCTTATTTTTCGGTTGTTCGCCTATGCAACCGTTGCTCAATGACTTCCCCCAGCGGGCGATCCGGCCATTTTCGGAAAGCGCTGAGCTTTTTCATCCGACCTTTGCTCAATGCTTTCGATTGTGCTTCGTCGGCGACTTCGTCTGCGACAGTCCCCTGTGCGGCGATAAGAGCTTGTCGCACGGAGCGGCGTTCATCCTGATGTGAAAGCTGTTTGCTGCGCGGAATGTTCTTTCGACTGCTCTTCTGATTTTCTCCATAGGTGTTCCGTCGGTCGCTTTCGTAACTCAGTCGCTTCTTTTCTTGGGGAGTTTTGACCTTACTCACAAATTGCCTCCGAATTCGACAGGCGACGACAGTTTCGTATCAACAGCGTCTGTCCCCAGCAAGATAACAGCCGCCTTCGGGCGGCTTTTCTTTGGGGAGCGGGGGCGCAAAATGTATATTAGTTGCCTCAGGGACAGCCGGTCACGGGCGTGCGCAGCGCGGCCATGATCTCGATCAGGCGGGAAATGTCGCGGGAAGGGGTCATGGGGCACCTGACTGTGAGAGGTGTAGGCCTTATGCCAAATCGGCCCTGTCGATCCCAGCAAAACGGGCCGGAATCGCGGCACTGTCCACCAATTGGCGGTGAACCGAATGAGTGCTAAAGCGCCGTTCATGACCGATCAGAACGCTTCCGAGACTGCGCTGGTGCTGTTTTCCGGCGGCCAGGATTCCACGACGTGCCTCGCTTGGGCCCTGTCGCGCTTTGCGCGCGTCGAGATGCTCGGCTTCAGCTATGGCCAGCGCCATGCCATCGAACTCGGTTGCCGCGACCGGCTGCTGGCCGGGATCAAGCAGATGCGGCCGGACTGGTCGGCGAAGCTCGGTGATAGCCATACGCTCGATATCCCGACGCTGTCTGATATCTCCGACACCGCGCTGACCCGCGACGTCGCGATCGAAATGGGCGCCGACGGGTTGCCCAACACCTTCGTGCCCGGCCGCAACCTCGTGTTCCTCACTTTCGCCGCAGCGCTGGCCTATCGGCGCGGCATCCGCCACATCATCGGCGGCATGTGCGAGACCGACTATTCCGGCTATCCGGATTGCCGCGACGAGACCATCAAGGCGTTGCAGTCCGCGCTCAACCTCGGCATGGCCAAGGACTTCGAGCTGCACACGCCGCTGATGTGGCTCGACAAGGCCGCGACCTGGCGGTTCGCGCAAGAGCTCGGCGGGGCAGGGCTGGTCGATCTGATCCGCGAGCACTCGCACACCTGCTATCTCGGCGAACGCGGCGCGCAGCACGATTGGGGCTATGGCTGCGGCGAATGCCCGGCCTGCAGCCTGCGCGCCAAGGGCTGGCGGGAGTATGTGGCGCAGGGTGATGGCGACAATCATTGAGGTGTCCGGCGACGCAAGCTACCGCGGCGATCGCATCCAACGCCACGTCGTGGGGCACTCTGCAAAAATATCGAAAACAACCCCATGCAAAGGAGTCGCCGGTCGTCGGGGTTCGACATCGCCCTCTTGACACGTCGGGCAAATCAGCCGTATTTTTCCATTATTCCGAAATCGCGCGACTATGTCCCCAACTACAGCTGTCATCGCCCGGCTCGACCGGGCGATCCAGTACGCCGCGGTCTCTCGGCTCAAGCACGACCGTCTCTGGAATACTGGATCACCCGCTTTCGCGGGCGATGACACCGAACAAGTCGGAAAATTGATCCACAAATCCCACCCCGTCATCGCGAGGGGCGAAGCGACGAAGCGATCCATCGTCCCACATCTGCTGAGCGATGGATTGCTTCGCTTCGCTCGCAATGACGGTGAAAGAAGGGGTCCGCCGCTACTCGAAATCCACCGCCGTCAGCACGATCGGCTGACCGTGCGGGGTGCGATCGGCAGCGTGGTCCCAGGCGTCGCGGTAGCGGTGCAGGGTCTCCGCTGTGGTGACGCCTTTGGCGGCCACGAGGTGTTCGAGCGTCGCCAGCCAATGCTGGTAATAGGTCTCGCCGGTGTCGGGATCGCCGGCGGCCTGCGCGCGCTTGATCTGGTCGGCGAGCGCAGCTGCCCATTCGGGCCAGGTGAACACGCCGCGGTCATGCAGCGTCAACGCCATCGCGAACGCCTGCGCTTCCCAGGGCGCACGGAACACCGGGCCGTCCTGATCGCGAGGAATGCTGGTGACGGCGTTGGTGGCGCGCGCGGCGGCGCCGGCATCCATCAGACGGCCTCCAGATATGGCTCGAACGCGTCGATCGAGACCTTGATGGTCGGATCGGAGTCCGGTCCCCACAATTCGCGTCCGTCGAACACGACGGTGTACAGCCACTGCGGATGCTCGCCGGCGTCGTTCGCTACCGTGTCCGGAAACACGTGACAGCCGTGGTCCCGCTCGACCACGCCGACATGACCGCGAACATAGCGCGGCAACCGCGTGTGCGTGGCGGGATGGATGTTCTTCGCCCGCACCCGGTCGCCAGCCTTGAATTTCGCCAGTCCTGGCGCGGTGCGGCCGAACTTGCCGCGCACCATGATGCGCTCGACATCGGGGATGGAGAATTTTCCGTGCTTGAGCGATTTCGCCGGCGCGACGGCATGTCCGGCGGCGACGTCGTCCTTCGAGATAAAGCCCTTGTCGAGCAGCAGGGCTTCCAGCCCAAGGAACCATTTCTTGTAATAGGAGCTCGACAAATAGACCTGCGGGGGCAGGGTCTCGCGATAGAAGCGCGAGGCGTCGATGTTGAAGGCGCCGGCCGCACCCATCGCGCGGACCATCGCGAGCACCCGCGATTCCCATTCCTCATGGAACATCGGCTCGTTCGGCTCGGGCTCGACCTTGCCGAACCCGTCCATGCCGCCCATGTCGTGGACGCCGTTCATGACAGCGCTCCCGGCGTCTTCGGGAAGCCGGTGCCGATCATGGAATCGCGCGTCACAAGTTCGGCGAGCTGGTCTTCGCTCCAGCCCTCAGTGCCCGCAGGCCGCATCGGCAGCACCAGGAAGCGGGTTTCAGCCGTCGAGTCCCAGACCCGGATTTCCGTTTCCTTCGGCAGGCTGACGCCGAAATCGGCCAGCACGCCGCGCGGATCTTTCACCGCGCGCGAGCGGTACGGCGAGGCCTTGTACCAGACCGGCGGCAGGCCGAGCATTTCCCAGGGGTAACAGGAGCACAAGGTGCAGACGACCATGTTGTGACGGCCAGGCGTGTTCTCGATCGCGACCAGATGGTCGCCGACCCGGCTGACATGGCCGAGGGTGCCGACCGCCTTGCTGGCGTCCTCGAGCAGCGCCTGCTTGAAGGCGGGATCGGTCCAGGCCTTTGCGACGACGCGCGCGCCGTTATGCGGGCCGATCTTGGTCTCATAGGCCTGCACGATGGCGTCGAGCGCGGCAGCCTCGACATAGCCCTTCTCGGTCAGGATCGATTCCAGCGCGCGGACGCGCAGTTCGGTCTCCGACAGTTCGGAATGGTCGTGATCGTGGTGGTGATGATCATGTTCGCTCATGCCCACAGAATAGGCGAAACCGCCGTGCTATGTCGAGGCAACCAGTACACAACAATGCGAGCAGGGAGGTATGCGTGGCTGACCATGTGACGATCGAGAAGGGGCTCGGACCGGAGGGCCGCATCGCCGTGGTGCGGTTCGATCGCGGCGACGGTATCAACGCGCTGTCGCCCGACGCGCTGCGGCAGCTGACCGACGCGGCACGCGGCTTCGAGGACGATGGCGAGACCTCAGTGGTGGTGCTGACCGGCGGCGCCAAATCGTTCAGCGCCGGCTTTGACCTGAAGGACGCCGAAGGACGTTCGCGTCAGACCATGGACATGGGCACGCTGCGCCGGCACCTGAAACTCGGACCGCGGCTGACCCGCGCCTGGCAGGACATGGAGCAGGTCACGATCGGCGCGATCGAGGGCTTTTGCGTCGGTGGCGGCGTAGCGCTCGCGGTCGCGCTGGATTTCCGCGTCATGGCGCGTGACGCACATATGCGGGTGCCGGAGATCGCGCTCGGCATGAACATGAGCTGGCAGAGCGTGCCGCGCATGCTGCATCTGATGGGCCCGGCGCGCACCAAGCAGGCCGTGATCCTGGCCGATGACCGGATTTCGGCCGAGGAGGCTTATGAGTGGGGCCTGGTGGAGCAGGTGGCTGATCCCGGCAGATCCTATGAAGCCGCAATGGCGCTCGCGACCAAGGTCGCGGCGCAGCCTCCGATCTCGGTCGCGATGACCAAGCTGACGGTCAACCGGCTGGCGCATGCGCTGGACGATCTCGCCAGCCACATGGATCTCGACCAGTTCGCGCTGGCGAGCCTGTCCGAGGATCACAAGGAGGGCGTCGCGGCTTTCCTTGGACGGCGCAAGCCGCGCTTCAGGGGGCGCTGAGGGGTGTCACTGACGTTTGGCGATCTCGCTGCCGGACAGGTCGGCTTCCCAGCCGAACACCGAGCGCCCGTCGAGCGCAGGCGAACGGGCGCGCTCGTTGGCAACGAAAGCATCGAAGGACGGGCCGGTTGCGGTCAGCTCGAGCCTTCGAGCCTGATCGTCCAGCCGCTTCAACGCCTGCATCTCCTCGTCGCGGGCCGAGTTTGGCCTGCTGCACCGCCGACTTCAGCACGCCGATGGTCTCGTCATAGACCTTGATCGGCACCGGAAACGGATGACGGTCCTTGCCGCCATGCGCGAGCGAGAAACGCGCCGGATCACGGAAACGGTACGGCGTGCCGTGGACGACCTCGGCGACCATCGCAAGCGACTCCACGGTGCGGGCGCCGACGCCGGGCGTCAGCAGCAGCTCGGGAAAGTCCAGCGGCCCGCGCTCCGCGGCGGCGGCGAGGGTGCCGTGCAGGCGGCGGATGAAGACGTCGCTCGAGCGTACATCGTGGTGCGCCGGCATGATCAAATGCAGGAGATCGCCCTGCGCCTCCACCTTCTCGGTCAGGCCGGCATATTCACGCGCGATGCCGTCGGGACCGAGCGCGGCGAGCAGATCGAGCTGCGCCTGGCGCGAGGCATCGGCGCGGTGGTCGGTGAGATTGACGATCTCGCCCTGCACCGGACCGTCGATCGCACTGTGCGGTTCGTCGACAAAGCTGCGCAGGCCCTCGGAATGCCAGTGGTAGCGCCGCGCCTGCCGCTTGTGGTCGTTCATGCCTTGCTGGACCACGGTCCATTTGCCGTCCGCGGTGACGAAGAAGCCATGCAGATAGAGTTCGAAACCGTCCTGGACCGCAGCGCTGTCGACCTTGGCGACCAGCCGGCTGGCGCGGGTGAGGGCCACGCCATCGACCCCGGTCCGCTCGCCCAGCGACGTCAGCTCGTCCGGCGTGCGCCGCGAATGCTTGCCGCGGCCGCCGCAGACATAGATGCCGAGCTCGTCCTGCAGCGGTGCCAGCCCGCGCTTGAGCGCGCCGATGACGCTCGTTGTGATGCCCGACGAATGCCAGTCCATGCCCATCACGGCGCCGAACGACTGGAACCAGAACGGATGCGAGAGCCGCTGCATGAACGCGTCGCGGCCATAGTGATGGACCACGGCTTGCGTGATGACGGCACCCAGCGTCGCCATGCGCTCCGCCAGCCACGGCGGCACGCGTCCTCCATGGAGGGGCAGATCGGCGCTGCCGGTTCGTCGTGCCATCGGTCTCCAAGCCTCGGCGAGCCTCGATATGGCGTCCTTGAGTCGAGGGCAGACCATCAGGCCAACCGGCGAACCCCGGCGTCAAGCGCTCCGGAGCGCCCATATCCATAATTCGCATAAGGTATATTATGGAATATTTATATCTACAATTAGATCAGATATTTAGTGGGAAATCTTCGCACGAGACCGTAGTACGGCGCTGTTCAGGCCTGTCCCGACCATTGCGGCCAGCCGGTCCAAACGGCGCAGCGACCACGCCCACGCGTCTCGTCAGAAAGCCGATATTGCCGCGGCGTACGGACGCTGCAATAAGCGCCAGCTGTGCAGAGATCGCTGGTGACCCCGCGGCATCAGGTCCGTATAGGATGGCATCTCAGAACAACAACAAGCCTCCAAGGGAGCAACCAATGAGCTTTTCACGACGCACGCTGCTGAAGGTCTCCGCCGCTTCCGCCGTCCTGGGCGGAATTGGCGCGCCGTATGTCGCGCGCGCCCAGTCGGCCGAGTTCTCCTACAAGTTCGCCAACAACCTGCCGGAGTCACATCCGTTCGTGGCCCGCGCCCGTGAGATGGCCGCCGCGATCAAGACCGAGACCAACGGCCGGTTTGACCTCCAGGTGTTCCCGAACAGCCAGCTCGGTTCCGATACGGACATGCTGAGCCAGGTGCGTTCCGGCGGCGTCGAGTTCTTCACGCTGTCCGGCCTGATCCTGGCGACCCTGGTGCCGGCTGCCTCGATCAACGGCATCGGCTTCGCATTCCCGGATTATCCCACGGTCTGGAAGGCCATGGATGGCGAGCTCGGCGCCTATGTGCGCGGCGAGATCAACAAGGCCGGCCTCGAGGTCATGGACAAGATCTGGGACAACGGCTTCCGCCAGACCACGTCGTCGACCAAGCCGATCACCGGTCCGGACGATCTCAAGGGCTTCAAGATCCGCGTGCCGGTGTCGCCGCTGTGGACCTCGATGTTCAAGGCGTTCGATGCATCGCCCGCCTCGATCAATTTCAGCGAGGTCTACTCGGCGCTGCAGACCAAGATCGTCGAGGGCCAGGAAAACCCGCTGGCGCTGATCTCGGCCGCGAAGCTGTACGAGGTGCAGAAGTATTGCTCGATGACCAACCACATGTGGGACGGCTTCTGGTTCCTGATGAACCGCCGCGCCTGGGCGGCGCTGCCGGACGATATCAAGACCATCGTCGCAAAGAACGTCAACGCGGCCGCCGTCAAGGAGCGCGAGGACACCGAGAAGCTCAACGCCACCGTGAAGCAGGAGCTGACCGGCAAGGGCCTGGTGTTCAACCAGCCCGAGGTCGGGCCGTTCCGCGACAAGCTGCGCGCCGCCGGCTTCTACGCCGAATGGAAGGGCAAGTACGGCGAGAAGGCCTGGGATCTGCTCGAGAAGTCCGTCGGCAAACTGTCCTGATCGATCAGGCGGGAGGCTTGCCAGCGGGAGATTTGCTATGGCTCATGTCGAGATGACGCCGGCCGTGGCCGGCGAGGCGGCGTCACAGCCCCCTCGCCGCCGCTCTGTTCTCGGTTCCATCGAGACGGCGCTCGGATGGCTGGTCGAAATCCCGGCGGCGATCCTGGTCGTCGCCGAGGTCGTGATCCTGTTCGCCGGCGTGGTGTCGCGCTACGTGCTGCATGCGCCGCTGATCTGGTCCGACGAACTCGCCTCGATCCTGTTCCTTTGGCTTGCCATGCTGGGCTCGGCAGTCGCATTCCGCCGCGGCGAGCACATGCGCATGACGGCGCTGGTCGCAAGCGCAGGCCCAAGGCTGTGGGCCTATCTCGACGTGGTTGCGACCTGCGCCGCGCTGGCGTTCTTGATCCTGATCGTGCGGCCGGCTTATGAATACGCCTACGAGGAAAGCTTCATCACCACGCCGGCGCTGCAGATATCCAACACCTGGCGCGCGGCGGCGCTGCCGGTCGGCACCTGCCTGATGGCGCTGTTCGCGCTGCTGCGGCTGGCGCGGGTCGGCGAGTTCAAGACCTTCCTGCTGGCCGTGCTGACCGTGGCCGCGCTGATCGGCGTATTCTGGCTGGCGCAGCCGCTGTTGCGGCCGCTCGGCAATCTCAACCTGATCATCTTCTTCGTCGGCGTGGTCGGCTTCTGCGTGTTCGCCGGCGTGCCGATCGGCTTTGCCTTCGGCATGGCGATCTTCGGCTATCTGGCGCTGACGACGCGGACGCCGCTGATGGTGCTGGTCGGCCGGATGGACGAGGGCATGAGCCATCTGATCCTGCTGTCGGTGCCGCTGTTCGTCTTCCTCGGCCTGCTGATCGAGATGACCGGCATGGCGCGCGCGATGGTGGCGTTCCTGGCAAGCCTGCTCGGGCATGTCCGCGGCGGCCTGCATTACGTGCTGGTCGGCGCCATGTACCTGGTCTCCGGTATCTCCGGATCGAAGGCCGCCGACATGGCTGCCGTCGCGCCGGTGCTGTTCCCGGAAATGAAGCAGCGCGGCGCCAAGCCGGGCGATCTGGTCGCCCTGCTCGCCGCCACCGGCGCCCAGACCGAAACCATTCCCCCGAGCCTCGTGCTGATCACGATCGGCTCGGTCACCGGCGTCTCGATCTCGGCGCTGTTCACCGGCG
Source organism: Bradyrhizobium mercantei (assembly GCF_001982635.1). Taxonomy (GTDB): domain Bacteria; phylum Pseudomonadota; class Alphaproteobacteria; order Rhizobiales; family Xanthobacteraceae; genus Bradyrhizobium; species Bradyrhizobium mercantei. The sequence goes on from NZ_MKFI01000002.1 coordinate 162,481, forward strand.
GCCTGCTGCCGGGCGTCGTGCTGGCGATCACGCTGTCGGGACTGGTGTGGTGGCGCTACCGCGGCGAGGACCGCAGCCACGTGCAGCGCGCCACCGGCAGCGAGATCGGCAAGGCGTTCGTGTTCGCCCTGCCCGCATTGGCCCTCCCCTTCGTGATCCGCTACGCCGTGGTCGAAGGCATCGCGACCGCGACCGAGGTGTCGACGATCGGCATCGTCTATGCCTTCGTCATCGGCCTCCTGATCTACCGCAAGTTCAGCTGGCGGCGGCTTTTGCCGATGCTGATCGACACGGCGTGCCTGTCGGGTGCGATCCTCTTCATCATCGGCACCGCGACCGGCATGGCCTGGGGCCTGACCCAGTCCGGCTTCTCGCGGGCGCTGGCGGCGTCGATGACCGGGCTGCCCGGCGGGTCGGCGACCTTCATCGCGGTCTCGATCCTGGCCTTCGTGGTCCTCGGCAGCGTGCTCGAAGGTATCCCGGCGATCGTGCTGTTCGGGCCGCTGCTGTTTCCGATCGCGCACCAGGTCGGCGTCCACGAGGTGCACTATGCCATGATCATCATCCTGGCGATGGGCATCGGACTGTTCGCGCCGCCGTTCGGCGTCGGCTATTATGCCGCCTGCGCCATCGGGCGCGTCGATCCGGCCGAGGGTATCCGGCCGATCTGGGGTTACATGCTGGCGCTGTTGATCGGCCTGATCATCGTCGCCATCTTCCCCTGGATATCGATCGGTTTCCTCTAAGCACCTTGCGGATGGGATAGAGCCATGAGTGCAGCTCAAAACCAGTACTCGATCGGGCTGGACAAGACGCCCGCGAACTACGTGCCGCTGACGCCCCTGAGCTTCCTGGCACGCTCGGCCGCCGTATATCCCGACCACATCAGCGCGGTCTATGAGGGCCGCATCTTCACCTGGAGCGAGACCTACGAGCGCTGCAGGCGCTTCGCGTCCTATCTCGCGGGCCGAGGCATCTGCCATGGCGACACGGTCGCGGCGATGCTGCCGAACATTCCGGCGATGAACGAGCTGCATTTCGCGGTGCCGATGACCGGCGCGGTGCTGAACGCGTTGAACATCCGCCTCGACGCGGCGTCGATCGCGTTTCAACTCGATCATGGCGGCGCCAAGATCATTCTGGTCGATCCCGAATTCTCCGGCGTGATCGCCGAAGCCCTGACCCTGATGAAGGGCGCAAAGCCGTTCGTGATCGACGTCGACGATGCCGCCTTCGCCGGCGGCAAGCGGATTGGCGAGATCGAGTATGAAGCGGCGGTCGCGGCAGGCGATCCCGTGTTCGTGGAACGGCCGCCGGCCGACGAATGGGACGCGATCGCGCTGAGCTACACGTCGGGCACCACGGGCAACCCGAAGGGCGTCGTGACGCATCACCGCGGCGCCTATCTCAACGCCGTCAGCAACATCCTCGCCGGCAATCTCGGCCAGCATCCGGTCTATCTCTGGACGCTGCCGATGTTCCACTGCAACGGCTGGTGCTTCCCCTGGACCATCGCAGCGACCGCCGGCGTCAATGTCTGCCTGCGCAAGGTCGATCCGGCCAAGATCTTCGAACTGATCCCGAAGCACGGCGTCACTCATATGTGCGGCGCGCCGATCGTCTACAACACGCTGATCAACGCACCCGATGCGCCGAAGGGTGGCAAGGCCAAGTCCGTCGTCGGCCTGATCGCGGGCGCCGCGCCGCCGGTTGCGGTGCTCGAGGGCGCCGAGCGCATCGGCGTCAAGCTGACCCATGTCTATGGGCTGACCGAGGTCTACGGCCCCGCCTCCGTCTGCGCCGAGCAACCCGGCTGGGACGAGCTGTCGGCTGATGCGCGCGCGCAGCTGAAGCGGCGTCAAGGCGTGTCCTATCCGCTGCAGGAAGGCGTCACGGTGCTCGATCCCGAGACCATGCGCGAGGTGCCGCGCGACGGTGAGACCATCGGCGAGGTCATGTTCCGCGGCAACATCGTGATGAAGGGCTATCTCAAGAACGAGAAGGCGACGCAGGAAGCGTTTGCCGGCGGCTGGTTTCACACCGGCGATCTCGGCGTGCTCGACGAGCACGGCTACGTCATCATCAAGGACCGCTCCAAGGACATCATCATCTCCGGCGGCGAGAACGTCTCCTCCGTCGAGGTCGAGGATATCCTCTACAAGCACCCGGCCGTGCTGTTCGCGGCCGTGGTGGCCAAGCCCGACCCGAAATGGGGCGAAGTGCCCTGCGCCTTCATCGAGCTGAAGGACGGCGCCAAGGCGACCGAGGCCGAGATCATCGCCTATTGCCGCGAGCACATGTCGGGGTTCAAGACTCCCAAGTCGGTGGTGTTCGGCGTAATCCCGAAGACATCCACGGGCAAGATCCAGAAATTCCTGCTGCGCAACCAGGTCGGATCGGCCAAGGCGATCTCGGCCTGATGAGCTGCGGCGCTCAGCCGTCGGCAAGGCGGCTGAGCAGATCGTAGAGCAGTCGCCTCTGGTCGGCCCTGAGCGGCGCCAGCGTCGTCGCGGTGCATGCGATCTCGATCGGAATCAGCTGCTCGACCAGCGTCGCGCCGGTCGCGGTCAGGTCGATCAGGATCAGCCGCTTGTCGGTCGGGTCGCGCCGGGTCGCGACCAGCCGCCGCTTCTTCAGCCGCAGCACGACGTCGCGGATATTGGCCGGCTCCATCGCGACCAGGCGGCCGAGCAGGTTCTGCGACAGCGCCCCGCGCTCATAGAGCCGGGCCAGCGTCGCGTATTGCGGAGCGGTCAGATCGTACGATCCGATCCGCTCGACCAGGTTGGACGAGGCGCGCTGATAAGCCCGCCGCAGCAGGAAGCCGACCTGCTCCTCCAGCCGGTAATCCGAGGCAAGGCGCCTGATGGGCGCTGCTGCCTTAGTCGACGTTCTCGGCATCCCGGTACATCACCTTGTGGCGCGTGGTCGAAACCCATTCGTCGATGTCGGCTTCGGTCATGAAGTGCGAGGCGTCGAACCTGTTCCAGTTGCTGATGTCGGAGAGGCTCTTCTTCCAGCGCTTGTAAGGTGGCTTGGCCGGCGGACCGAAGCACATGATGTCGAGCACGGATAATTCGTCGGGAATGCCGAGCAGCGGCTTCATCGCCTGCTGCGCCTTCTCCTGCCCGATCGCGGTCACCCACCAGACGTTATAGCCGAGCGCGGCCGCCGCCAGATGCGCCGACATCGTCGCCGCCGCGACGCTCTGCAGCAGGATGCGCTCGGCATTCTCCTTGTACATCTTGTCGAGCTCGGAGCCGTCATTGAGCACCGGAAACGCCTTGACCCAGCGGAAGTCACTGGCGACCACGATGAAGCCCGGTGCCGACGCGAGCCCACGATAGTCGGGGGTCGGAAACTTCATCTTGAGCCGGGCACGCGCGACCTGCTCCTCGCGGAAATACTCCGTGATCCTGTTCTTCAGCTCCTGGTCGGTGACGGCAATGAAATGCCAGGGCTGCGCATTGGCGCCCGATGGCGCGTGCCGCGCGGCCTCCAGGATCATGTCGTAATGCTCCGGCGGCATCACATAACTGGAGTCGAACGCCCGGGTCGTCAGACGGTTCTTCACGACGTCCATCAGCGCGTCATAACGCGTGCGGTCGGTGTAATCGCGCGCTGCCACAGCCTCCGCCATTGAGGCCTCCCGATATTGTTATGATCATAACGATATCGACAACGCGCAAAACGGTCAATGGGCGACCATGTTGACGCGTGGAACCGCACTCGCCCGGTGCCGCGCGAGGTCCAACCAGCTCTGGACGATGTGAAGGTCAGCCTGCCCGATCGAGCGTCAGGCGCATGCCGTCATAGGCCGGGATCACGCCGGCCGGCAGGCTCTGCCGCAGCACCTCGTAGTCGAGGTCGGAATGCATGTTGGTGATCACAGCGCGCTTCGGCTTGAAGCGCTCGATCCATGACAGTGCGTCCGCGACGCTGAAATGGCTGGAATGTGGCGCATAGCGCAAACCGTCGACGATCCAGAGCTCAAGACCTTCGAGCGCCGGCCAGCTCTCCGCGGGAATGTCGTGCAGGTCGGGCGTATAGGCGGCATCGCCGATGCGGTAGCCGAGCGCGGGAATTCGGCCATGCTGCACCAGGAAGGCCTCGAGCTTCAGCGGACCGCCCTTCCCCTGCACCGTGTGGCTCTCGCCGGCCTCAATCGAATGCCGGGTCAGGATCGGCGGATAGTCGCTGCCTTCCGGCGAGATGAAGCAATAGGAGAACCGCGCCATGATGTCCTTGGCGGTCGACTGGTTGAAGTAGACCGGGATGCGGCGGCGCTGGTGCAGCACCACCGAGCGCAGATCGTCGATGCCGTGGGTCTGGTCGGCATGCTCATGGGTCAGGAACACCGCGTCGATATGCTCGACACTGGCGTCGATCAGTTGCTCGCGCAGATCGGGCGCGGTGTCGATCACGACCCGCGTGGTGCCGTGCTCCATGGTGCGCTCCGCCATGATCGAGCAGCGGCGGCGGCGATTCTTGGAGTTGCTCGGATCGCAGGCGCCCCAGCCGAGTGCCGGGCGCGGCACGCCGGCGGATGAGCCGCAGCCCAGAATGGTCAGTGTCAGCGTCATGCAGCAACCTTCGGCGCCGGCACCTTGGAGAACAGCCGGAAGAAGTTTTCGGTGGTCTGCCGCGAGATCTCCTCGAGTGAAACGCCGCGGGTCTCGGCGAGCACCTTGGCGACCTCGACGACATAGGACGGCTCGTTGCGCTTGCCGCGGAATTTGCCGGGCGCAAGGTACGGCGCATCGGTCTCGACCATGATGCGGTCGGCCGGCAATTCGGCTGCCAGCGCGCGCAACGTGTCCGACTTCTTGAAAGTCAGGATGCCCGTAAACGAGATCGACAGCCCGAGCGAAATTGCCTTCATCGCGAGCTCGCGCCCGCCGGTGTAGCAATGCAGCACGGCCTTGAACGGGCCCTTCGCAACCTCATCCTCCAGGATGCGGCCGCAATCCTCGTCGGCCTCCCTGGTGTGGATGACGAGCGGCAGGCCGGTTTCACGCGCCGCCGCGATATGCGCGCGGAAGCCGCGCTCCTGGGCCTCGCGCGAACCGTGCTCGTAGAAATAGTCGAGCCCCGCCTCGCCCAGCGCCACCACCTTCGGGTGCTTGGTCAGCTCGATCAGTTCGCTGGCCGGGATGCCGTCCTCTTCATCGGCATGATGCGGATGGGTGCCGACCGAACAGTAGACGTCCGGAAAGCGCTCCGTGATCGCAAGCAGCCCGCCGAGTCGCTTTACCCGGGTCGAGATCGTGACCATGCGGCCGATGCCGGCCGCCTCGGCACGCCCGACGATCCCGTCGAGATCGTCGGCGAAATCAGGAAAATCGAGATGGCAATGACTGTCGACCAGCATGAATTTCGAACCGCTCACTCGGTCTTCGGTTCCACATAGCGCGGAAACACACCGACAGGCGCCGGCAGCACCGTGCCGGGCTTGATCCGCTCCGCGATCGCCGTGAAGTTTCGAGCATCCGCTGCTATGCCGAGGCTGTCGAGCATCTTGCCGCAGGACTCGGGCATCACGGCCTGCGCCATGATCGCGATCTGGCGTACAACTTCGGCGGTGACGTAGAGCACCGTCTTCTGGCGTGCCGGATCGGTCTTGGCCAGCGCCCACGGCGCCTCACCCGCGAAGTAGCGGTTGGCCTCGGCGACCACCGCCCAGACCGCGTTGAGCCATTGATGGATCTGCTGCGTTGCCATCGCGGTCCGCGACGTCTCCAGCATAGCGTCCGCCTGCGCCAGGATTGCCTTGTCGTTGTCGCTGAATTCGCCGGGCTCCGGCAGCACGCCGCCGAGTTGTTTCGCGATCATCGACAGCGAGCGCTGCGCCAGATTGCCGAAATCGTTGGCGAGGTCGGCATTGATGCGCGCGACGATGGCCTCGTGGTTGTAGTTGCCGTCCTGGCCGAACGGCACCTCGCGCAGGAAGAAGTAGCGCACCTGGTCGACGCCGTACTGGTTGGCCAGGTTGAAGGGGTCAACCACGTTGCCGACCGACTTCGACATCTTCTCGCCCCTGTTGAACAGGAAGCCGTGTGCATAGACCCGCTTCTGCAAGGGAATGCCGGCCGACATCAGGAAAGCCGGCCAGTACACAGCGTGGAAGCGGATGATGTCCTTGCCGATGATGTGCACATCGGCCGGCCAATAGCGCCAGTGCTTGTCGCTTTGGTCGGGATAGCCGACGCCGGTGATGTAGTTGGTCAGCGCGTCGACCCAGACATACATCACGTGCTCGGGGTCGTTGGGGACCTTGACGCCCCAGTCAAAGGTGGTGCGCGAGATCGAGAGATCCTTCAGCCCGCCGCGCACGAAGCTCATCACCTCGTTGCGGCGCGAATCCGGGCCGATGAAATCGGGCTGGCTCTCATAGAGGTGCAACAGTCTGTCCTGGTAGGCCGAGAGCTTGAAGAAATAGCTCTTCTCCTCGACCCATTCGACCGGCGTGCCCTGCGGACCGCGGCGGACATTGTCCTCGCCGACTGTGGTCTCGTCCTCGGCGTAATAGGCCTCGTCGCGCACCGAATACCAACCGGCATAGGTGTCGACATAGATGTCGCCGTTGTCCCGCATGCGGCGCCAGATTTCCTGCACCGACTTGTGGTGAGCAGGTTCCGAGGTCCGGATGAAGCGGTCGAACGAGACATTGAGCCGCTCGTCCATCTCCTTGAACCGCGCGGCGTTGCGGGTCGCGAGATCGTAGGGCGTCATCCCCTCGCCCTGCGCGGTCTGGATCATCTTCTGGCCGTGCTCGTCGGTGCCGGTCAGGAAGAACACGTCCTTGCCGTCGAGCCGCTGGAAGCGCGCCAGCGCATCGGTCGCAATCGCCTCATAGGCGTGGCCGATATGCGGCTGGCCGTTCGGATACGCGATCGCAGTCGTGATGTAGTAGATGTTGCCGCGATCGGCGGCAGGTGCCGGAGCGGATGCGGACGCAGGCGCCGCCGCTGCGGGCTTGGGCTGCTTCGGGGCGCGAACCGTTGCTGCCCTCGGAGCCTTCTCGGCGGCCGGAGGCTTCGGAGTTGCGGGTTTCCTTGCAACTGGTGCGACGGCTGCCGCAGCTGCCTTCTTCGGCGGAGCTTTGGTGGCCTTGGCGGCAGCTTTCTTGGCCGTCTTCTTCGCGACCTTCTTGACGGCCTTTTTGGCGACCTTCTTCGCTGCCGACTTCTTGGCTCCCGTTTTGCTCTTGGCGGCCTTCTTCACCTTCTTGGTCACGCGCCCACCCTTCTTGGCCGCGCGCGATTTCGCCGCAGACTTCTTCTTGGTCGCGCGAGCGGGCGATGCCTTCTTCGTCTTCTTGGACTTCTTCGACGATTTCTTCTTAGCGGTCGCCACCACGGAATCCTTTGCAGATCGAAACGAGATTGTCGGGATTTTTGTCGGACAGATGTATTTTCAGACGAAGCGTCTACCGGGTCGCATCCGCGAGCATCGAAAACACCGAGAAAACCAGCGGCTTGCGCTCCAGATTGTAGGCTTCGGTATCGCGCGCGGCGCGGAGGATCTTTTCCCATACCTCCGCCAGCCGTGCAAGGCGCGGCAGATTGGCATTGACGTCGCCGCTGCGCATGCGCTCGCTCATCCAGCGATCGATGCCGTCGATGAAGGCGGCGAGCGCGACGCGGTCGCTGGTGCCGAGCGCTTCGCCCAGCGCATGCAGCTCACGCGGATCGACGCTCGGAAGCGTCGCGAGCAGCGCGGCCGTGCGCTGCTGCAGCTTCAGCGCATCGCCGCCGAGCAACGACAATGCCCGCCCGACGCTGCCCTCGGAGGCTGCCGCGGCTTCAGCCAGCGCCGGATCGTCACCGTCGATATCGGTTGCTGCCGCCGCCGCGCGCACGACATCATCTGTCTCCAGCGGCCGCAACAGCAATTTGCGGCAGCGGGACAGGATGGTCGGCAGCACCCGCGACGGTGCGTGGCTGACCAGGAGGAACAGCGACTGCTGCGGCGGCTCCTCGAGGATCTTCAGTAGCGCGTTCGCGGCATTCGGATTGAGCTCGTCCACGGTGTCGACGATGCAGACGCGCCAGCCGTCGACCGCGGCGGTCGAACCGAAGAATGAGATCGTCTCCCGCGTCTCATCGACGGTGATCACGGTGCGCATCACGCCGCGGTCGTTGAGGCCGCGTTCCAGCACCAGCAGCCCGCCATGGGCGCCCGCCGTGACTTGCCGCGCGACCGGATCGGACGGATCGACCCGCAGCGTCGGCGCCGCCTGGACCTGGGACGACTTCGGATTGCGGAACGCCAGCACGAAGCGCGCCATGCGGTAGGCCAGCGTCGCCTTGCCGATCCCCTGTGCGCCGCCGATCAGCCAGGCGTGCGGGATTCGTCCGCTGCGATAGGCATCGAGCAAGGCGGTCTCCGCCTCGCGATGCCCGAACAGATCGGATGTTTCGCGCGGATGGCGAGCTGCGCTCTCCTGTTCGACCTTGCGCGCGCTCATGCGGGAGTGTCCGCCGTCAGCGTTGCGCGCAGGTGTTCGCGCAGCGCGGCCCATATCCTCGCGGTGACCGTGTCCGGGTCGGCCGTGGCGTCGATCAGCACGCAGCGCTCCGGTTCTTCTGCCGCGATCCGGCGATATGCATCGCGCAAATCCTGATGGAACTTGATGCCTTCGGCCTCGAAGCGATCGGCCGAGGCATTGCCGCGGCGCGCGGCGGCGCGTTGCAGTCCAATCTCGACCGGCACATCGAGGATGAAGGTCAGATCGGGCTTGAGATCGCCGATGGTCACGCGCTGCATGGCGTTGACGAGTTCGGGCGACACCTGCCCGAGCTGGCCCTGATAGGCGCGCGTGGAATCGAAGAAGCGATCGCACAGCACCCAGATTCCCTGGTTGAGCGCCGGCAGGATCACGGTGCGGACATGGTCGTCGCGCGCGGCGGCAAACAGCAGCGTCTCGGCCTCCGGCCCGAGCAGCTTGCCCATCCCCGACAGCACAAGGTGACGGATGATCTCCGCCCCCGGCGAACCACCCGGCTCGCGGGTCACGATCGCGCGCAGCTTGGCGGTATCGAGCCGCTCGGCGAGCTTGCGGATCTGGGTCGATTTCCCCGAGCCCTCGCCGCCCTCAAAGGTGATGAAGCGACCGCGCAGGCTCGGCCGTTGGACTGCTGGTTCCGCCATGTCAGAGCTTCTCGACACCTGCGCGGAACATTCCGATGACGAGCTCTTGGGCGCCATCGAGCGCACGGCGCATCGTCGATCCCGTGCCGACCGCATCCGCCGCGAACACCGGAGCCTCCATTGCAACATTGGCGCCGCGCCAGACGCGCACCACGCCGATCTGCTGGCCGGCGGTGATCGGCGCCTTGACCGGGCCGCTATAGATGACGCGCGCAAGCAGTTTGTCGTTGCCGTTCTTCGACACCATCACCTTGATCGGATCGGGGCTGACGAGCTTGACCGAGCGGCTCTCGCCGCCGAACACCCGGGCATAGCCGACCGGCTGGTTGGCCGCGATCAGCACCCGGGTCTCGAAGCTGCGGAACCCCCATTCCAGCATCTTCTTGGCTTCGGTAGCGCGGTCCTCGGAATCCTCCAGGCCATTGATCACGACGATCAGCCGTGTGTCGTTCTGCACGGCGGAGCCGACCATGCCGTAGCCGCCTTCCTTGGTGTAGCCGGTCTTCAACCCGTCGGCGCCGGGCAAGGCATTGAGCAGCGGATTGCGGTTCTGCTGGCGGATCTTGTTCCAGGTGAATTCCTTCTCGCCGAACAGCTTGTACCGGTCCGGATAGGCCAGGATGATGTGGCGCGCCAGGACCGCGAGTTCCCGCACCGTCATCTTGTTGGCCGGATCCGGCAGCCCGTTGGAATTGCCGAAGGTCGACTTTGTCATACCGAGCTCGCGGGCCCGCTTGGTCATGAAATCGGTCGCGAAAGTATGCTCGTTGCCGGCAATGCCCTCGGCGAGTGCGATGCAGGCGTCGTTGCCGCTCGGAATGATCGCGCCATGCAGGAGATCGTCGACCGAGACCTTGCTGTTGATCGCCGCGAACATCGTCGAGGTGCCGGACGGCGCCCCGCCGCGTCGCCAGGCGTTCTCGCTGATCCGGTACTCATCAGTGAGCTTGATGTCGCCCTTCTTGATGGCGTCGAACACCACCTCGGCCGTCATCAGCTTCATCATGCTGGAGGGCGCGCGCAGCTCGTCGGCGTTCTTCTCGAACAGCACGCTGCCGCTGGAGGCCTCGACCAGGATTGCGGTCGGCGCATCGCCGTCGAAACCGCCCTCTTCCTTCTTGGCGCCCTGGACGCTGTTGTTGGCGGCATAGACCATCCCGCCGCAGCCGATGGCGAGTGCTACCGAGGCCGCGACCAGGCTGCGCCAGCAACGCCCGGCGCGGCTTAAGAACGTGCGGGGAACTGCGGTCTGGGCTGCCATCGGCGATGTCCTGAAAGACTGCGTTCTAACAGCTGGAAGTATCGCAAACAACTGAGGTTTCCGCGCCTGTGCACGGCCGGCTGGATTGCCGGCTGGGCCGATCGCCCGTATCCTTGGAACCAGCTCACGACAACAGAACCGGCAAACAAGGCGGAAACGCGAATGTCATCCTCCCGCACCATTTCCGCCAACGGCATCGACATGTTCGTGCGCGAGGCCGGGCAAGGCCCGCTTGTCGTGCTCTGCCACGGTTGGCCGGAACTGTCCTACTCCTGGCGACATCAAATCGCGGCACTTGCCGCGGCGGGCTTCCGGGTCGTCGCCCCCGACATGCGCGGGTTCGGCCGCACCAGCGCACCAGCCGATATCGGTGCCTACACGATCTTCGATACGGTCGGCGACATCGTCGCGCTGGTGGCTGCGCTCGGAGAGAAGACGGCGATGGTCGTCGGTCACGATTGGGGAGCGCCGGTCGCCTGGCACGCGGCCCTGTTCCGGCCCGATGTCTTCACCAAGGTTGCCGGCCTCAGCGTGCCGCCGCCGTTCCGCGGCCGCGGGCGCCCGCTGGAAACCCTGCGCGAGAGCGGCATCACCAATTTCTACTGGCAGTACTTCCAGCCGCCCGGCGTGGCCGAGGCCGAGTTCGAGCGCGACATCGCTCACACCATGCGGCTGGTGCTGGGCCGTGGCGTCTCCGATCCGAGCTCGATGTTCGTCGACGAGGCCAAGGGCTTCCTCGGCAAGCTGCCCGCTGGAATGCCGCTACCGGCCTGGATTTCCGAAGCCGACATCGCCGAGTTCGCCGAGGGCTACCGGCAGTCCGGCTTCCGTGGCGGCCTGAACTGGTACCGCAATCTCGACCGCAACTGGGAGCTGACCGCGCCCTGGCAGGATGCGCAGATCCATCAGCCGTCGTTGTTCATCGCCGGCTCGAACGATTCGGTGATCACGGGGCTGATCGGCGCCAAGCGGGTCGCGGACATGGAGCGCGTGCTGCCGAACCTCAAGCAGAAGCTGATCATCGAGGGCGCCGGTCACTGGATCCAGCAGGAGCGCCCCGACGAGGTCAATGCGGCGCTGATCGCGTTTCTGAAATGATCAGGCCAAGGGCCTGATTTACAACGGCGGGTCTCAGTAGAGACCGCGCCCGCTCAGGACTTCGGCGGGTCCACGCGCGTCGATCGGCACATAGGCTGCCGCCGGGCTCGGGGCCGCGGCGTAGCGCGGGTCACCCTCATAGGAGACTTCACGCGGATTGTTCGCGGCGCGGCGGTGCGACCGGCTCGAGGCCGACATTTCCGAGGTGGCGCTGACCGAGGCATAGTCGGCCTGGGTGTTGCCGAGGCTGTACGGCCGCCCCTCGGGCAGCGGAACATCGCCGCGGATCCGGCCGGGCGAGGACGACATCTCAGGCACGAACGGCCGTGCCGAGGCGACGCGGACCATCGACGGTGACGGCGCCGGCGTGCCGGTGCGCAGGGTCGCCATCAGCTGGCGGTCGTCGGACCCTTCGAGCGGTGCCCTGCCGACATACTCGACACGGACGCGGGCAACGCCATTGCCTTTGAAATCAAGCAGTTCGGCAGCTTTGTTCGAGACGTCTATGAGGCGGTTGCCGTGGTACGGGCCGCGGTCATTGACGCGCACGATGAGCGACCGGCCGTTGCTCAGATTGGTGACCCGCGCGTAGCTCGGCATCGGCAAGGTCGGATGGGCGGCCGTGAGCGAGCCCATGTCGAACACCTCGCCATTGGCGGTCAGGCGGCCATGGAAATCATCGCCATACCAGGACGCCATGCCTTCGGCGCGGTAGTTCTCGTTCTCTTCCGGCACATAGGTGCGGCCGGCGACGACATAGGGCTTGCCGATCCGGTAGGTGCCGCCGCCCTTCGGCACGGGGTCGCCGAGCGCCACGACGCGCGGGCTCGACGACACGCCGTATTTGGGATCGACCCGGCTGGCGAACTTGTTCGAGGAGGCACAATTGGCGAGGACGAGGCACGTCGCCACCGCAACGGCGCCGCGCGCCGTCCGGATCATCGAATCTGGCCGTCTAGTCCCCATCTGCCCCAAGTACCATTCTGCCGGACCCGCGCCTACTCCGAGACATCGGGATCGTTTTCGTCACTGTGCGGCCCACCTCCGCACCAGAGCTTGACGATATCGCAACCGGAACACGGCGGAAATGGGGAGAGCCTTAACCCTATGGCGCTTTGGTAAACCGCCTGTTGCGCCTCCTCAGTTGTTCTACGGAGCTTCGTCTCCGCAAAACGCCCTCGCCTGTCCCGGGATCAGACACACTGTTGCAGCAAATCATCAGTCGGGGGGCATCTTGGATTCCAACAATTGAATCTTTTTGACTGTGCAAGGCTGCAATCGTTTTCTCTCCCGCGTGGGGCGCAAAGGAAGTTTGCGATGATCGAGACGGTTACAGCGGTGATGGGCCTGGTGAGTGCGGCGATCTTCTTGGCGCATGCCGTGGAAGGCTATCGGTACCGGGCCTGACAGTCCGTTGAAAGGCGGAAAGACGCGTCACCTCTTTCCAGGAGTGAAGTTCGGAAAGCTTTAATCAATTCGGATGAGCATCGGGTCAAGGCAGGTGTATCATGCGTAATCACGATTTGGTCTCCGACGGGTTTCTAACCCTGACCGCAGCAAGCCTGGTGCTGCTGTGCTCGAGCCTGCTGGCGTTCGCTTTCGGCTGAACGTTGTTCGAGGCGCGCACATGGCCCGCCTCCCCTCAAGGCCGCCCACCAGCTCTCAGGTGAAGAAATGGCCGGCCGCACCTGCCGCATGAACGAGCGCAAGGCCGGTCGCATCCAAGAGATGCGTGCTTGTGATGTGGCTGCCGTCGAAGACCAGCTCGGTCTCTATTCCGGATGCGCTCTCGGTCAGAATAGCAGCCGCGCCGTTCTTCAGGTCGGTGACGTCGACAACCGGATCGTAGCTTCCCGATAGCAGGCTGCTTGCGACGAACTTGAAGTTATCGAAAAAGAGCAGATCAATCGCGCCCGTCGAAGACTGCGTCACGATGTCGGCGTGACCATCTCCGTTGACGTCGGCAACCCCTACGACTTTCCAGAACCCCTGGCTCGTCAGCGCACTCGATGTCAGCTTGCCCGCATCGTTGAAACCCAGGAAGTCAATCTGGCCGCTTGTCGCCGACTGGGTGACGAATTCGGCCTTGCTGGCTCCGCTGAACAAGCCGCCGCCCTTCACGTCCCAATAGGTCCCTGTCATCAGGAGCGAGCTTGAAAGCTGGCCTCCGCTGAAGTTGAGCAAGTCAATCTGGCCGTTGGACTGCGTAATAAGGCCCGGCTTCCCGTTCGACGCAAAGTCGATGTTGCCGACGACCTTCCAGAATGATTGCTGCGTCAGAAACGTACTCGTGAGATGTCCCGACGTGTCGTATTGCAGGAAATCCAGACGTCCATCGGCGAGTTGTCCAGCCGTCGAAACCGCGACGCCGGGAAGCACCCCGTAAAGAGCCCGCACACCGTCGATATCCGATTGCGTGAGGTCCGTGACCGCGGGATTGAGCACCGCATTCATGATCGCCGGACTGACGTTGTAATGATCCAGTCCCAGGCTATGTCCGATCTCGTGGAGCGCGACGACGTAGAACGAGACCCCGCCGTTGCTGACAAGCTGGCCATTGACGAGATGCCAGCCCTCATCCATGTCGAACGTGATATCGGCGGCAAGCTCCGTGCCGCCCGAATACGAGTTCTGTTCCTCGCCAACGACGTTGTTCAGGCCATCGATATGGCTCAGTCCAAGGCGAATCTGATTGCTGGCGGCGTCGGCGACTTCATGAAAGTCGATGTTGGCCACCGATTCCCATCTGTCGAAGGCCTCCCTGATCTCGGTCTGGAACATCCCGGTCAGGAAGCTGTCGAACTGAATGAATTGGCCGGTGAGGTTGGCGGTAGCGAAGCTCCAATCGATCTCGCCGGAGGGCGTGCCAAGCGCGCTGGAGCCCCATTTGAAGCCTTCGAGAACGTAGTCGACCATCTAATGCCCCTGGCTCAATGATGCCCCGTGGCGTGAGGCCAGGAGACGCACCCAATCAACCACTGTCCAATGCCTATTTCTACCAACGATTGCCGATTCTCGCCACGCGCTTCATATCTTGACACCAATTCCTGAACATTCCTGCTTGCGTCGCGGGCGAATGACGGCAAGGAGTCTGGAGCGCGGGACTACGCGGTTCCAAGCCGGACCGAGGATGAAGGATCAATGGTGGCGAACCCCGTGCGAGAAGGAACATCCGCGCTTCTCGTCAGCACCGACGGCCGCTTGCTCATGCAGCTGCGCGATGACCTTCCCCAGGTGTCGGACCCCGGGAAGATCAGCCTGTTCGGCGGCCGGCGAGAAGGAACAGAATCCTTCCTGGAGTGCGTCGTTCGCGAAATCCATGAGGAGATCGGCTACTATCTGCCGCCCGAGCGCTTTGAGCTGATCGGCCAGTATTCCGGAACGGATCATTTGACACCAAACGGCACCCTGCACGGCCAGGTGTTCCTCGCGCGTGACGTGCCGATCGATCAGCTGACGGTGACCGAAGGGCGTCTCGAGATCGTCGCCATGGACGACCTCGCGCGCATCGGCGGCAGGCTTGCGCGCCCGGCGGCGTACGCGCTGGAGATATTCCTGCAGCGCGAACCGATTATTTGAGCGACGAAACCAGCTCGCGGATGCGATCGTCCAGCATCGCCAGCGCGACGGACGGATGGGCGACGTCGATATCGTCCACGTGCCAATAGGTCACCCTGCCGGCAACCTCTGGGAACCGCCGCTCGATCAGCGGACGGTGCTCGGCCTCCTTGAGCGCGATCACGAGGTCGACGTCGTCGAAGTCGGCCAATGAACACGGCTGCGGATAGCGTGTTGCGCCTTCCGGAACGATCCCCCCTGCGCGGAGACGGTCGTCGGCGAAGGCCGACATCGGCCCGACATTGTCGGGCGAACCGCGTTCGGCCGCGCCTCTGGAGGATGCGCGCCATGCCAGGCGTTCGGCCGTTGCGAGGTGATTGAACAGCTCTTCTGCATATCGGCTTCGGTAGTAGTTGCCGGTGCAAAGGAACAGGACGCGCTTCATGGGCGCCATGATGGCCAACGTCGGCCCTCGCGGTCAACGGCGTTGCATGCATGCGCGAATGATTTGCGGCGTGGACGCGTCGGCCACCCGACAGCCAGGCCCGTCTCGTGAAACAAATCAGCCGCTTCCAGCGCGTGGACCGCGCAAATGACCGGCTGGCGCTGGCTTCGCCGCCAAGTTCGCGTTGCGTTCGACGCCGCCCTACGCTAAGGGCCTGATCCTATCCGGAAGGGTGGCCGAGTGGTTTAAGGCACCGGTCTTGAAAACCGGCGTGCCCGCAAGGGTACCGTGGGTTCGAATCCCACCCCTTCCGCCAGTACACTGTTCTCCGTTGTTCTCCACCGTTCGGAATCCCCAGTAAAATCAGCGCTTTCGTCGGCCGACTGTATTCCTCAGTTCGCCCGTCGTTCCTCACAATCAAGGCGCAAACCATGGCGTGGGACCGTAGGTTCGGAGGATGGTCTTGATCGGAGGAACACGTGGCTGGAAAACTTAGGCCGCTCGATGTCGAACGCGAAACGAAGCCCGGAAAGTATGCTGACGGCGACGGGCTCTACCTGATCGTAACTGGTCCCGCGGCGAAGAGCTGGTCCTATCGTTACTGGAAGGACGGCAAGGAGCGGTGGCACGGCCTAGGCTCCTTCAAGGAGGTCTCCCTCAAGAACGCGCGGCTCGCAACCATAAGCGCGGTCATGGTGCGTGAACTGAACGCACAAGGCCTTGGGGCTACCGAGATCGCTGGGTGGGAATAGGATCGGCATGGCCTATTGGGCCCTTGCGGAAGCATCATGGCCGGATTGGCGTCTCGTCTCACATCCCGATGCGGTGTTTCGAGTCGGAATGTGAGACAGCGAGACGGAAGTATTCGGTCTCCGCCCTTCGCCCGAACGGCCGCCAGAACCATTCGGGCACGGCGCGGCGATCCGGAATCCAGATCGCCGCGCCACCGCGACAATTGCAGAAGCACCGCCTCTGCTTAGCCCCGGAAGAACGCTAGGAGGTCGGCATTGATCGTAGCCGCCTCGGTCGTCGGCATGCCATGCGGGAAACCTTTGTAGGTCTTCAACACACCCTTCTTGAGCAACTTCGCCGACAGCGGACCGGAGTCCGCATATGGAACGATCTGATCGTCGTCGCCGTGCATGACCAGAACCGGAACGCTGATCTTCTTGAGGTCGTCGGTAAAGTCGGTCTGGGAGAACGCGACAATGCCGTCATAGTGCGCCTTGGCGCCGCCCGTCATGCCTTGCCGCCACCAGTTCTGGATCACAGCCTCGGATGTCTTGGCGCCCGGCCGGTTGTAGCCGTAGAACGGACCGGCCGCGAGATCTCGGTAGAATTGCGAACGATTGGTCGCGACCTGCACCTGGAAACCGTCGAATACTTCCTTCGGCAGCCCGCCAGGATTCCCTTCGGTCTTCACCATCAACGGCGGCACCGAAGCGACCAGCACGGC
This sequence comes from Bradyrhizobium mercantei, assembly GCF_001982635.1. Classification (GTDB taxonomy): domain Bacteria; phylum Pseudomonadota; class Alphaproteobacteria; order Rhizobiales; family Xanthobacteraceae; genus Bradyrhizobium; species Bradyrhizobium mercantei. The sequence goes on from NZ_MKFI01000002.1 coordinate 179,452, forward strand.
CTTCGCCGCCCTGCTCTCGCCGTGGCGAGCCAGGTAGCGGGCCACCTCGCCTCCTCCCGTTGAATGGCCGACATGGATCGCGTTCTTCAGGTCGAGGTGTGTCGTCAGCGCCGCAAGATCGTCGGCGTAGTGATCCATATCGTGACCGTCGGCCACTTGGGCAGACCGGCCATGGCCGCGTCGATCATGAGCGATGACGCGGAAGCCGTGATTGAGGAAGAACAGCATTTGCGCGTCCCAGTCGTCGGATGATAGTGGCCATCCGTGGCTGAACACGACCGGCTGTCCCTTGCCCCAGTCCTTGTAGAAAATTTCGACGCCGTCCTTTGTTGTTATGGTGGGCATAGCAGTATCTCCTTCATTTGGGCTCGAACTGAAGAGCTCGTTTGTCAATGTTGATCTTTGCCTGGTGCCTTGTGGTCAGGTCTTGAGAACGGGAAGAGCGCTCTCGATTTCTGCGCGGCGGCTCTCGAGGAAGCCGGGGAGCCTCAAGTCTCTCCCAAGCACATCTGTCGCTTCATCGACGGCGAACCCAGGCTTGTCGGTCGCGATCTCGAACAGGACGCCACCGGGTTCACGAAAGTAGATCGAGCGGAAATAGTTGCGGTCCTTCTGTTCCGTCGGGTGCCTTTTGTGTTCTGCTATAAGCTTCTCGACCATTTTCGCTTGCTCCGCGTCACTCGTTGCGCGGAAGGCGATGTGATGCACTGAGCCGCGGCCCTGATGCCCTCTCGTCACTCCCTTTCGTTCCTCGATGTCGACCACACACCCGTTCGTTTCACCTGATGCAGCGAACCGGATCAGTGCCCCATCGCGGCCGACCTCGCGGAAGCCAAGCACGTCAGTCAATATTGCCGCCGTCCTTTCCGCGCTATCGAGTACAAGCGTCGCACCATGAAGGCCACGGATCGCGTGCTCTACCGGGACATCTCCGTTGCTCCATGCAGGCCCGCTTTCTGCACCGGCAATCCCGACAAGCATCAGAGCTGTCCCGTCCGGATCAGAGAACGGAAGCACCGGCTCGCCAAACCGCGTCTCCATGGCTTGGCACGAGATTTCCCGTTCAGCGAAGCGCCGGGCCCAATAGTCCATTGAACGCATCGGCACGCGAAAGGCTGTCCGATGAACCTCGCCGCCGCCGCGCGAACCCGGTGCCGATCCCGGCCACAGAAAGAAAGTCAGGATGGTCCCAGGACTGCCGGCTGCATCACCGTAATAGAAGTGATAGGTCGAAGGATCGTCGAAATTGACCGTCTTTTTGACGAGACGCAGGCCGACATCGCGCGTGTAGAAATCCAGGTTTCTTGCGGGATCACCGGCGATCGCCGTGATGTGATGGATGCCCGACATTTCATGCCTCCCTGGCAGCCTGCGCGGGGGCGCTCTTCAACTTCCTGGGCAGATCAGCCGCGACTGTCGGTGAGGCCACAGTCTGGAGACGACTGGTGCGGAGCTCGAGGAGTCCGAGCAGAATCTCGTCCCTCTCGGCTTCGAGCTCTTCAATGGTGCGCGATCCGACTTCGGCATGAACGCCGTCGATCAGCTTCTTCTGCAGTTCCGGCGTGAGCACCGGCGAACCCAGCGCCTTCCACGAAGCCGACATCGGGCCCGCGAACTGATGAAAGAAGTGCTCGATACCACCCGGGCCGCCGCCGAGATGATTGAGCATCATATTTCCCATGATGCCCCAGCGGAGACCGGGCCCCCAGGAGAGCGCGTCGTCGACATCGGCAGCGCTGAGCACATCCTCGGCAATGAGGTAATAGACCTCGCGAGCCAAGGCGCCCTGCAACCGGTTGGCGACATGGCCCGGCATTTCCTTGTTGAGGCGTATCGCCTTCTTGCCGATGGACTTGTAGAAATCGATTGCACGCCGGATCGTCTCCTCCGACGTCTTGCCCCCGCCGACCACCTCGACAAGCGGAATCAAGTGCGGCGGATTGAAGGGATGACCGATGACGCAACGTTCCGGATGCAAGGCGACGCCCGACTGAATGTCGCTCATCTTGAGCCCGGACGAGCTCGATGCGATGATGACATCGGGGGGCAGCAGTTCGTCGAGTTGCCTGTAAAGCCCCTGCTTGAAATCCAGGCGCTCCGGCCCGTTCTCCTGAACGAGGTCGGCACCCGCCAACGCTTCCGCGAGATCGTGCGTAAACTTCAGGTTCGATTGCGACGCCCCCGGCGAGAGGCCCAATCGTTCGAGCGCCGGCCAGGCCTCCTTCACGAAGTTCCGCAGCGCGGTTTCCGCGTTGGGCGCGATGTCCGTCGCCACGACTTGCATCCCCTTGGCGAGATACTGGGCGGCCCAGCTCGCACCGATGACGCCGGTGCCGACGATTGCGATACGGCGAATGGTCTTGGTGTTCGACATGATCAATGCTCCTACAGTCAGTTCAGATGTCAGCGTATGCGATGCCGGTAAGATTGCCTTGGGCCGCGAGGATCGTGCGCTCCTCCGACCCATCGAGGCGAGCGGAGTAGAGCGATCCCGCGAAATCGGTCACGAACATCCGATCGCGCCATAGATCGAGCGCAATGCCGATTCCTTCCATCAGATGCTTGACGACGATCTCGGGCGCCTGGATTTCTGTGTCGATCCGCACCCGATTGACGGTGTTGCCGCGCGGTGGATCACCACGGTCGGTCCAATAGAGAGTACGCCTGCCAAGGTCCAGCTCGAGGTCGATCGGCTCCGGCAGATGATCGAGTAGCAGCTCGACGTCCGATCGGTTCACGGCGGTCTCGCCCCTGGGGATTTCAATTCCCGCACGGAAAAGCCGACCCTTGTTTCCCTTGGTCGGGCCCTTTTGGGTCCAGTAGATTTGCTGGCGCACCGGGTCGATCGTAACCCCGACGCACCACCGGGTCTGATCGCGCCGCTCGACGTCGCCGCGGCCTGCTTCAACGAGGGTCTCGATCTGAGAGCCGTCGAGATTGGCGCGCATCACGCGCATCCCCTCCCGATCGCCCCAATAGAGCTTGCCGTTTGGCTTATCGAGATGCAGTTGTTTCGGCGTAAACGTGCCGCCGGGAGGAACGATGAACATGCGGTTCTTGCCGTCAAGATCAGCGCGTTCAATCGAGCCGTCGTTCTGAGCGGGAACGCCCATATTGGTCCAGTAGACGTGACCCGCAGCGCTGTCGACGGCGACCCCGTCGGGATAACGACAGTCGGTCGCGATCACCGTGCGATTCGATCCGTCCGACTCCATTGAGAGAACGCGCCCTCCACTCAAGTCGAGGAGAAACAGCTTGCCGGAGCGCCCAGCAGTCGATGACGATTTTGCCTTTGCGGCGTCGAGCACGCTCATTGCTTGCTCCTTTCCGGGATTTGGCGCTGCACCTGCGCGGCCGTAGGACTGCCTGGTGCCGCAATGGCACCACTCTCGCGCAGGCTCTCGATGCTCCTGGCGTCGAACCCCAGCACGCCAAGTACCTCATCGGTGTGCTCGCCCAAGCCGGGCGCGCGCCGGGCCGGAACCTTCGCGATACCATGCATCTGGATCGGGCTGCTGATGGTCGAGGTCAACTTGCCGCCCGCACCTTCGAGCGGGACGATGATCTCGTTCGCGGTCAGTTGCGGATCGTTGATGACCTCCTGGGGGCCGCGCACTTCTCCGAAAGTGACGTTCACATCGGCAAAGACCGAATGCCAGTGTGCCATCGGCTGGGCGCCGAAGGCCTCGTCGAAGATCGCCGTGAGCTGCGGCATGTTCGCGAGCACCTGCGTGGGATCAGAGAATCGAGGATCAGTCAGCAGGTCCGAGCGGCCCATGGCATTGGCGACTGCCGCAAACCTGTCCGGCGGGATGACAAGGACGAACCAGGTTCCGTCGGCGGCGCGATAGACGTTCATCGCCGCACTGGCGGGATGTTTGCGGTCGTGCATTGGAGGAAATTTCGCGCCGGCAAGCGCTGCCTGAACGGAAACGCTTGCGGACCATACGCCTTCGGCCAGGAGCGAGGTCGTGACATAGGCGCCCTTGCCGGTGCGCTCGCGCCGGTAGAGCGCGGTCACGATCGCCGAATAGAGGCCTACGGCGGTCGCATTGTCTCCGCTGCCGCTCACCGGCCAGGTCGGTGGCGCGCCGGCATCCCGCGTCAGCGACAGCAGACCGCTGCGTGCCCAGAACGAGGTCAGGTCGAAGCCGGGCAGGTTCGCATCCGGCCCGTTCTCGCCAAAGCCGGTCAGGTCGGCGTAGATCAGCCGCGGGTTCCATCCTGCGACGTCTTCATATTCGAGCTTCAGCTTCTTGCGCGCATGATGCGGCGTGTTGACGATGAACACGTCGGCCCAGTTGGCGAGCTCGAACAGGACCTGCTGCGCGCCCGGTGACTTCAGGTCGAGAGCGATGCTGCGCTTGTTGCGGTTGGCGAGGTGCCATTGATAGGGGTCCTCGGCATGCGGCTGGATCGGCGTCGTGTGCCCGTGCCGCCATGGGTCGCCGTGCGGCGGCTCTACCTTGATGACGTCGGCGCCGAAATCGGACAGGATCACGGCGGCGCCTGGCCCCGCGATGAAGCTCGACAGATCGACGACCTTCAGTCCTGAGAAGATGTTTTCATTTGCCATTTGATGGCTCCTTGGTTGACGTGTGGCGTTCGCCCTTCGCAGGCATTAGTGACCGTGAAATTGCGCCGGGCGCTTCTGGAGGAATGCCGATGTACCTTCCTTCTTGTCCTCCGTTCCGGCGCACAGCCCGAAGTAGGAGGCTTCGAGAACGAGACCTTCGCTCTGGCTGATCTCCATTCCCTTGTTGACCGCGTCGAGTGCATATCTGACGGCGAGCGGCGCGTTGGCGACGATCTCCTTCAAGATCGCTTCTGCACGCGGAATGAGGTTGCCCGCAGGGACGATCTCGTTGACGAGCCCGATACGGTAGGCCTCTTGAGCGCTGATGATTGCGCCCGACAGAATGAGCTGGAGCGCGCGGCCCTTGCCGACCAACCGTGGCAGGCGCTGTGTACCACCACCGCCCGGAATCAATCCGAGCTTCACTTCTGGTTGGCCAAACTTCGCGCGTTCCACCGCGATGCGAATGGTGCAGGCCATCGCCGTCTCGCAGCCGCCACCCAAGGCAAAGCCATTGATTGCGGCAACCACCGGCTTGCCGAGATTCTCGATGAGATCGAGCACGCCTTGACCGTGCCGGCTCGACCGCTCGGCATCGATTGCGGTCGCCTGCGCGAGGTCGCCGATATCCGCGCCGGCGATGAAGGCCCTGTCGCCCGCTCCCGTCAGAATGACGCCGCGCACATCCGGGTCGTCTTGGGCACGCGCGAAAACGATGCGCAGTTCTTGCCAGGTCGCCCCGTTCAGGGCGTTCAGCACCTTGGGACGGTTGATGGTTACATAGGCAAGGCCGTTCTTCTTCTCGTAGAGGACGTTCGCAAGCGCCTGTGCCGGCGTCGACGCGACTGATTGCGAGGGAACTATTGCTACTGGTGCTGACATCGTGACTGCTCCTGTCTGATGGATGGGCCGGCAGGACGATGCGGGCCCATTGGTGACGTCACACGAAGGCGCTGAAGCCGGTGGCCGCCTTGGCGACGATCAGGTTCTGCATCTGGAACGTGCCTTCGTAGGAATACAGAGCCTCAGCGTCGGAGAAGAAGCGCCCGACATTGTTGTCGACGACGATGCCGTTTGCGCCGCACACCTCGCGTGCCCAAGCCACCGTCTCGCGCATTCGAGCGGTCGTGAACGCTTTCGCGAGCGAGGCATGCTGATCGAGCAGCTTGCCCGATTCCTCGATCTCCGCGAGCCGCAACATCGTCGACTGGCAGGCGGTGACGTTGCCCAGCATCCTGGCGATCAGATCCTGGACCATCTGGAATGAAGCGATCGGTTTGCCGAACTGCAGGCGCTGCTGCGTGTATTTGAGTGCGGCTTCATAGGCGCCCATCTGCAATCCGGTCGCCATCCAGCCGACTCCGGACCGTGTCAAGCGCAGCACGTGCGCGGTGTCGCGGAACGAATTGGCGTGCTGCAGGCGATTCGCTTCCGGAACGCGGCAGTCCGTCATCGTAATCAGGCCGTTCTGAACCACCTTGAGGGCCATTTTGTTCTGGATCTTCTCGACGCTGAAGCCGGGCGTCGCCTTGTTCTCGACGATGAAGCCCTTGACCTGGTTGTCGTCGACGTCGCGTGCCCAGATGATCGACACGTCGCACCAGGGCGCGTTGCCGATCCATTTCTTCTGGCCATTGAGGATCCAGGTGTCGCCTTCGCGCTTTGCGGTAGTGGTGAGACCGCCTCCGGTTCCCGAGCCGACCAGCGGTTCAGTAAGGCCGAAGCAGCCGATCTTCTCCAGGCGCGCCATCGGCGGAAGCCACTTCTGCTTCTGCTCTTCGGAGCCCAGCACGGCGATCGTGCCCATCGCTAGCCCGATATGGACGCCAAAGAAGGTCGCGAACGACGCGTCGACCTTGGTCATCTCCATGATCAGCATGCCATGGAGCTTGTCGCTGGCGCGCTTGTAACCGTAACCGTCGACGCCGAGGCCGCCGATGTTGAGTTCCTTCAACGCAGGCAGCACTTCGAACGGGAAGGCATCTTCAACCCAATATTTGTTGATGATGGGCGCGACCTTCGCCTCCATAAACTCGCGCACCTTCTTGAGAATGGCCTGTTCATCGGTACTTAAAGTGCCGGTAATCTGATAGAAGTCGCTGTTCGGCGCCGGAAGCGGTTTGTGGGCAGCGGACGGCTTGAGCGCTGTTACGGTCGTCATGTAGATCTCCATTGCGTTTGGCTTGCCTTTGCCGGGTGTCGATCCATCCCGGCGTCCCCCGCGTTATGCGGGCTTTCGTCGAACATGGCTTTGCACTGATTGCGGATGTTTTTTCATTGGTGGCTCTCTAGGTGCGAGCCGTCACCCGAGTTCGCCTTCTGCGCTACGACGAACGTAGTGGTGTCGTCAGCGGCGCGAACACCTTCAGTTGTCAGCCGAGCACGCCCACGGGGTGCAAAAGCCTCGAACGAATCTATCGGGGGGAGCGGGTGAAAGGTGAGCCGGGCTGAATCAGTCCGTCATAAAGCCGCAATTCGGCGGGCCATTCCCCGGTGGCCAAGCACGACATTCTCCGCAGCAACGTGCCGGGCCGTTGGCAGTTTGCGGATATTTAGTGGCTGTGACGTGGAGGTTGAGCTCGCCAACGATCGCCTGTCATTCGAGGCCGAAGTTTCCACCTTGTGGGCTTGACCCGATCGTGCCCCCATGACATTGGCCAGGCGGGCCCTAGCTTTTCGCTCGCCTAGCGCGCAGGTGATTTTGTCTCGGCCGGTCGGCCTTGCTGTGGCTTCGAACGCTTTGCCCGCAGCGCGGTAGCGCTCGCCTCACGACTCCTCGCTGGCTGTTCCGGGATCAACTCCGAGCTGCGCTGTCCGGTGAAATAGGACCACAACCACTGGCGCTGCACGCGTAGTCGGTTCTGCAGTTGGGGAAGCGCCATCAAGTGCACAGTGGCCCAAACGAGCCAGGTGAAAAATCCAGCTACGCGAACGTGTCTCGTCTCCAGGATGGCAAAGTTTTTGCCAACAACAGCCATACTACCCCTGTCGGCGTAGCGGAACGGGCCTTTCGGCGCTCGTCCTTTCATGTAACGCGCAATGGCGCTTGCGACGTAGCGACCTTCCTGGATCGCCGCCTGCGCCACGCCGGGTACCGGTCGCCCATCGCTCACCGTCATGGATGCATCGCCAATGACGAACACCCCGGAAGCTTGCTTGACATTCAGATATGGATCGACGACCACCCTACCCGCACGATCAGATTCCGCGCCGAGCAACTTGAGGAGCGGTGGTGCCGCCACTCCCGCGGTCCACAGGACTGTCGCCGCCGGGATTCTATTGCTGTTCGCTACGACGCCGGTCGCGTCGACGATCTCAACTCGCACTCCAGTCAAGATCCTGACACCGAGCTTCTCCAGCCGCTTCGCTGCCTTCGCCGCCAGACGATCGGAAAACGTCGGAAGAATACGCTTACCGCTCTCGATCAGGATGATCGAACTGTCCGCGGGATCAATATGTCGATACTGTCCGCGCAACGTCGTGGTAGCGAGTTGCGCGATCGACGCTGCAAGTTCAACGCCGGTCGGCCCGCCACCGACCAGTACGAACGTCATCTGCCGCGCGCGCACGGCTTCATCATTGGTTGTCTCAGCCAATTCGTAGGCACCAAGAATTTTCGCTCGAATATCCTCGGCGTCGCCGAGCGTCTTGAGGCTGGGCGCATATTTGGCAAATTCGTCGTGACCGAAATAGCTCGGCTGCACCCCGGTTGCGATGACCAGATAATCGAACGGAATTTTGAGCATCCCGGCCTTCGGAGATACGGCCTCGATCGTTCGTGACTCCAGGTCCACACCGGTTACATCGGCGAGCAATACGCTGACGTTCTTCTGTTCGCGTGCCAACTGACGAATCGGCGCAGCAATCTCAGAAGGAGCAAGCACGGCCGTCGCGACCTGGTAGAGCAACGGCTGAAAGATATGGTGGTTGCGCCGGTCGATGATTGTGACGTCCGCATCCACCCGCTTCAATCCACGTGCGGCGGCGATGCCTGCAAATCCACCGCCGACGATTACGATCTGCTTACGCAGCATACGCGTCGCGCGCACTGGTGACGGGACATTAACGTGCCGCATCGGCGCGCCATTCAGAATGCTTCGAGAGTCTGACCGCAGGATTTTAGGCATTGATTGCTTCCGCTGATGGAATACCTTCGAATAGAGATCGTCCCCGGCGCTTGGTACGGTCAACGGGCGATCAATCGTCTTTGAGTGCACGAGCAGTACGATGCGTGGTGGCCCGCGGCTTCTCGTGGGTTGCCAAAGCGTTTTCGCGTGTTGCTCTTCGCGGAAGTCGCACAGATGTTGCCATTGCTACGGATGCAGCAAATCGTTCGCCAGCTCGACCAGGATGAGACTAGGGCCGCTCGATGCTCGTCTCGTGACGCCCCTCCAATGTGAATCGGAGCGTTGAACGCGTTGTATCGAACACCACGAGGTCGGGCCATTTGCGGTCGGAGCGTATGCGAAGGCTGCCCCTCTCATGCACGAGCTTTTCGGAACGGTGGGGCACAACAGGGGCCGGGAGAAACCAGTCAGCAGCAAATAGTGCCGCGAGAAGGACGCTTCCAACCCAAACGAAGTATTGGCGTAGAGGCATGCCGCAAAGTCATTGATGCTCGTGAAACCATGAGAGGTGCGAAGTCCCCCCGATCTGAGCGACTCCATCGCCACTCATGGAGTCGAAGATAGTAGGACAGCCGCTCGCGGGCTTTTCATTGCGTGCCGTAGCTTTTTCATTTGTTGTTAGGGACCGACCGACACGTTAGGTGCCGGATCTCGGGCCAAGGTCGGCGTCGGTCGGCTGATCCCGACTGGGGAAAAGTCTGATCGCTGCGATCTGGCCATTTGCCTATATCGGCCAGGGGACTGACCTGTCGCTTGGGTAAAAGCTCGCGTAAAATTGGCTTGGCTGGAAAAGCTGAGTCCCAGCGCAATATCCAGTAGCGACCGTTCCCCTTGCAGCAACAGAGCTTTCGCTCGTTCGAGGCGCCTGCCGCTGACATAGCGATAGGGAGATTGTCCAACGGCTCGCTTGAAGGCGCGCGCAAAGTGGTAACGGCTCAGGCATGCGATTGATGCCATGCGATCGAAGGTGATATCTCCTTCCAGGTTTGATTCGATATAGTCCAGCACGCGAAGGAGCCTACGTCGATCGAGACCGGATCCAGAGGGAGGGATGAGTGATTGAGGCGCGCGGATGTGCTTTTGAACCAACCTCACCACCATGCTGTTGGTCAGGGAGTCGACCATGAGCCTGCCGGCAGATGTTTCGGATTTCAGTTCGGTCGCGATCGCGCGAGCCATCTCGCCAACAAGTGGATCTTCGAAGGATGTGTCGTATGCAAGCTGCTCGCCAAGCGATGACGCTTCGATATCGATACCTAGCTTGCTTGGTGAGAACTGGCTCGGCGAGAGATAAAGATGCAGTATGCCCGGCAGGTCGTCGGCGATATCGATCGAACCTTCACGCCAGCGCGGGGGAGTGAGCCAAACAGTTCCGTGGGTAGTGATAATCCGCTGTTCGATACTCGCGCCCTGCCGCGTGATGCGCGATTCCCCGCCGTGCACGTCCACGCAGATATGCGTATCGGATAGCGGCCCCTTCCAGGGGATCACGCCTTTGCCATGGCTCCGCAGTTCGGCTGTAAGGCCCGACCAGCCTCGATGCGCGGAGGATAGCAGCAGCTTCGAGGGACCGTTTTTCTCCCAGAAGTCGCCGCAGTAAGATGGCGGCTCATTTTGGCTCATGGCGAGGGTCGCAGCCATCTCTTTCCCCTACCGCCACAGAGAAGAACTGGACGTGCTGACGACAGCCGCCCGATCACCCGATCGCGCTCCCGGTACCCCCCAAAGTGCTGATCAATCAAGGCGATGGCGTTGTCCTGCGGGTTGGGCATTTCAAGCTCGGGCATGATAGTGTCTCCTTGATCTCCTGCGGTGAATCGAGTTCGCTAGGAACTGAGGCTTCCGCAGGTAAGGACGGCGCCGCCCTGAACAATGATCCGGGGAGGCCAAATGACTGGCTCGGGAACGCCAACGTGTTGAAGAAGGGCACGACCTCGTCCAATTGGGTGCGCGGCATTGCCGACACGCTTTCCGCGCAGGGGCTGGATGCGGCAGCGTTGTTCGCGCAGGCCGGACTTCGAATCGAAAATCTGGATCAAGTCGATTTTTGCTGGCCGAGCGAACGGATCAGCAAGCTATGGACGATCGCCGCCGAACGCGCGGGAAATCCGGATATCGGACTGTTCGATCCTGACAGGCCGCGACCCGACAACTACGGCGTCGTCAGCTATGCCATGATGTCGAGTCCCGACCTGGAGACCAGCCTGGCACGGATGATCCGCTACCACCGTCTTGTCAGCGATGCCGCGACGCTTTCGTTGGAGCCGGGAACGGGCGGCAAGTGGGCGCGCGTAGAAATACTTGGCGGCGAGTATCCGATTCCCCGCCAGCGCTACGATTACGTGATGCAGACCCTTCTCGCTTTCTGCCGCTGGATGCTCGGTCGTCCCCTGCGACCCTTGGCTGCCACCTTCACGCACCAGGTACCGAGCTCGCTTGTTGCGTATAACGAAGCGTTTGGCGCCCCGTTGCGATTCGACGCGCCCTTCAATGGTTTGCTTATCTCCAACGAGGATCTTGCGAGCAAGCTTCTGACCGCCTCCCCTGAACTTGCCGTCTTGCACGACCGCATGGCCGGACAAGCGCTGCGCGCGCTGGAATCGGCCGGCGTCAGCTATCGGGCACGCCAGGCGGTCGCACGCCATTTGCCGAACGGCGCACCAATGCGCGCGACCATCGCCGCAGAGCTGAAGATGAGCGATCACACCTTCCAGCGTCGGCTCACGACCGAAGGCACGTCGTTCACCAAGCTGATCGACGAAACGCGCCGCGAGCTCGTGCAGCACCATCTCGCCGATACGCAGCTGAGCTCTTCCGAGATCGCTTACCTGCTCGGTTATGCCGACCAGAGCACGTTCTTTCGGGCGACTCTTCGTTGGTTCGGCGAGTCGCCCGGCGAATACCGCGCGCGGGTAGCAGCGGGCCCTTAAGGGAGATAGCTCAGGCCGCGATTTTCAAGACTTGCCGTCGTGCGCGGACATCCCCTTCTCTACACGTTGTTGATATTATTGCGACTCGCGATAGTTAGCTGAAAAGCTACGGTCGAAATCCACGGTATCAGCACCACCGATGTGTCCGGCAGCCTAGATTGAGGTTTATTCTCTGTTTCAGTTGGCGTACGCGGCGAAACTGGAGCTGACGGATCGCGTCTGCAGTCGCGGAAAAGTTCTTCACGCGGAAGACGTACGTCAGCCCGTTCAAATACGTGCGTATTGCTTGCTGCAGTCATTCAGCGGTCAGATCATATCGGGCTCAGCCAGGACCTGCCCCGGATGGTCCAACCCTGTAGGAATGATGGCAGAGTTGATGGCCCCGATCGATACGCCCGCAACCCAGTCCGGATCAATTTTGGCTTCATCAAGGGCCTCATAGAGTCCGGCCTGATAGGCCCCGAGGGCCCCTCCACCCTGCAGGACCAGCGCGACACATTCGAATGGCAAACGCTGGTTGGCGTTTCCAAAATACAATTGGCCTTGAACGTCCATGGCGCGTGCTTTCTCATATCTCTGAGGTACGCATCGAAGGTAGAGAGGCTGGCGCCCCGAGGCTTTGAACGACATGCCGTCGCTTTGTCATCTGTTGCTGATCTTGAAGGTGCGTAACGGGGCACACCTCGCATAGTCCGCCGTAGCACCCACGCTTTCGGCTCTGGTCTACCGCACATTCCGGATGACCAACGGTTGGACCGATGGCGCATCCGCTGCTCCTGCACATCGGCCGCTGGCAAATATATCCCAGGCTCACGTGGTAACGCCGTCGACAGCAACCAATGAGAAGCAAAAAGCAAACCAGGCAAAGCGGCAGCGACCAAAAAAAGCGCATGTTGCGAGCACCGCCGAACCTCGACGGCTTGTGTCCTCAATGGAGAAAACCGATGACAAACCTGAAGCTATTTTCGACTGGATTGATTGCGCTTGCGATGCTGGCGACGCCGGCCATGGCACGCGAAGGACACCATACCTACCGGCGGCATGCGGTCGAGACCGGAGTTTCTGCGCCGCAGGCGCCCGTCGTGGCTGACGACCACGCATGCATTCCGGCGCCGCGCGTAGGCGCATTTGCAACGGCGCCGTGGATCGGCGACAACGTTCCCTGCGAACCATACTCGGGTACTTTGTACTGATCGCAGTTGCCGCTTGCCTACCGAACTGCCCGATCAGCAACCTGAGGCATGTTCTGCGCAAGTGCCCAAGAGAGAGCGAACGAAATGGGTTCGCTCTCTCTTTCTCGACGATCGTGGGTTAGCCGCACTTGACCGCACAAGTTCAGCGGCGAGCGATTCTTCCAGAATATCAGGATGACGATCTTCTCGAACATTCCTGAACGCTACTCCGTTGGCAGAACGGCTGCGAATGCATCATGCGGCGCGCTGGTATAGCTCCCGGATTGCCAGCAACAAATGACAAAACGAAAGCACGCCAAGCAAAGCCCGCGAGACGTCTTTCCTCTACCTTCAATTTCCTGAAGCGCAAATGAGACCTGCTTGGCACAGTCGTCGAAATATGCCGGGCCGCACGGCCATCTGGAGGAATTTCTATGAGCGAGCATATAGGGAATGAGACGATCGATGGCGTCATGACGCTAACCTTGCAGCGTCCGGAGAAGAAGAATGCGCTTAGCGGAACGATGTACGACGCCTTATCGAACGCGCTCCGGCAAGCTGAACGTGATGCTTCTGTCCGCACGGTCTTGTTCAGGAGCGAAGGTGACAGCTTTACCGCCGGAAATGATCTGGCTGACTTCGCACGCCAGGCATCGAGCCAGGATGCCGGCGATAGTCCCGCTCATCGCTTCATCAGGACCATAAGCAATGCGAGCAAGCCCTTGGTGGCTGCTGTGCAGGGCAACGCTGTCGGCATCGGTACGACCATGCTCTTGCACTGCGATCTGGTCTATCTCGCCGAGGACGCGCGGCTCATGACACCTTTTGTTAATCTCGCGCTGGTCCCGGAAGCAGCTTCAAGTTGGCTGTTACCGCTGCGAATTGGGCATGCGCGCGCCTATGCCATGTTTGCGTTGGGCGAGCCGATGGGAGCGGCCGAAGCACTTGCGTGTGGGCTCGCCAATGCCGTGGTGCCACGGAGCGAACTTCGCGAAAAGTCCCAGGGTGCGGCGGTCGCGCTCGCGAAACGGCCGCCGGGCTCGCTTGCAATGACCAAGAGTTTGATGCGCGATCCCAACCGGGTCGCGGCGCAAATCGCGGAGGAAGGGCGACGCTTCAAGGAATGCCTGAGGACAGCGGAGGCACGCGAAGCGTTCACCGCTTTCGCCGAGCGCCGGCCACCCAATTTCGCCGTGGTGCCGGGATGAAGCTGTCGACTGGCGCGGCGGCGCCCACCGTTGGCCGTCTCCCCAACGTAGGTTTGAGCCGTTAGTCCGAGGCGGATTGCGTTACCGTGCTGTTCCCCGACCGGAAGCGATCGCAGATGGGCTAGCTCGAGCCAAGCTCCATTTGATCTCTGCTGATTAACGTCTCGATGGCGAAGCGCTCCTCGGATAGACGTCGCTCGACGAAGCGCGTCTCGACGTCGTTCAGCTTGGTGCGCAGCAGTCCCCGATAGCGCTCAACATTTCGCTCATGCGTTCGCAAAAGTGCGATTTCGCGGTCTTGCATGTCCGCCTCCTCGGTCTCGGAAGTATGCATTTCGGCCGAGCTGCCCTAACGAGCGAGCTGCGAAACCAAACAGGTTCCTCAAGGAATAAGAACGCCAGGCATCGGCTGTGTGGACAGCGGTGCAAAGCTGCTCGGCTGGCCCCGGGCCATGGCTAGAACGGCCAGCACAACTGCCGCAACCGCTAAGGATTTCGCCATGATCGTGTTTCGTCAAAAAAATAAGTGACTGCAATTGTCGCAAACTGTAGCACTAGATTTGCGATGCTCATGTGAACCTACCTTTGGTCGTACAGAGGTGAACGGCTCCATCAGAGATTGGCGTCGGGGCTTGGCGTGATGATGAAGTAGGCAGCCCGAGGCCAGACAGCCCGCTGCCGGCGCGTCAGCTTCCCGCCACTCACGCCGATGAACTCTCCACAGCGTTGCCAGCAATTGTTCTACACATTCGGCAATCGCTCTCGCGCAGCCACGACTGGGATCCGCTAGATCATCACGGCGCCCCAGATCCAACTGGATGGAGCTGGAAGATGATCTGGAAAAACATCTTCAGTGCGCATGCAGCCGTACCGGCATCTGCGCGCTGGTCCGCCACGCCGCCAGATCAGTCAGCTTTTGCCGTCAAGCCGAAGAGAGCCCGCCTGACGTCGCTCAAAGACGTATCGTTTTGTCGCGATCCCACGTTCTTGCGATACCGGCCGGGCGCCACCCCGGTCGCTTGCTTGAATGCTCGGGCAAAGTTGGCGTGGCTGGAAAATCCAAGTGTCAACGTGATGTCGACCAGAGATCGATCAGCTTGCATCAACAATGCCTTCGCCCGCTCGAGACGTCTGCCGCTGACATAACGATGAGGCGATTGGCCAACGGCTAGTCTGAAGGCTCGCGCAAAGTGGAAGCGGCTCAGGCAGGCATTCGATGCCATGCGGTCAAGGCAGATGTTACCTTCCAGGTTTGCTTCAATGTAATCCAGCACACGATATAGTCTGCGCGGATCAAGTGCGCCTTTGACAGGAGAAGTAATGGATTGTGCCGCTGATCCGAGCCGGAACGTCGTTTCTCTTCGAGGACGCTTGGCCCATCTGGCTCAAAGCGGCGGGCGTCGAGTCTCTGCAGCCCGAGGTCGATCCGCTCACTTTCGAATATGCGCTGCCGGCAGTCGAGGCCGCCGCGTTTGGACTCGGCGTTGCGTTGGGGCGCTCACCGTTCGTCGACGACGATCTCAAAAGCGGGCGTCTGGTGCGTCCATTCGAGCAGTCCGTCGGGACGGGTCTCGCATACTACGTCGTATCGCCTCTCGAACTCGCCTCGCGACCGAAAGTGCGGATGTTCCGCAACTGGATACTCGATCAATTCAGTACCGTCGAAGTTCGATGAGCGTTTGAGCCTCGCGGTTCAAACAGCGGCTTCAGCGCTGTTGAGTGACGTCGATGATCGTCTGCGCGAACGGCCCGAAGAAACTGTCGGCTCAAAGCTTTGCCCGGCGTGCTGTCGCCTTGTCATTTGCTGCTGGCCTTGGGGGTCACGACGCTTATCTCGTGTGGTGAAGCATTGAGCGGACCGGGCGGCGATGCGATCGACGCTCCTCTCCCGAAATCGCAACCAGGGCGCGTGCCGCGTTGGCAGGCCCAAGCGCGCGGAAAAACCGCACCGCGATACCTATGTTCGCTATGCTAGGATACGCTCAAACGCCCTGCCGAAATCACTTAACCAGAGCGATATGGCCAAGCGACAGAGAAAGAGTGCGTCACCACAGGAAAAGAAGCGCGAAAGCGCCGCGCGACCAAGGGTGCCGTCCTTGCAGGGCCGCGAGCCCGAAATTGCTCTGATCGATCAGTTGCTCGACCGGATGGATCAAGGCGGGTCCGCCCTCGTCTTCAGCGGAGCGCCCGGCGTTGGAAAGTCGGCACTGCTGGAAGAAGCAAAGAGCCGGGCGCGCGACCGCGGCATCATCGTCCTGTCCATGGCCGGCGTGCTGGCAGAAGTGCATCTGGCGTTCGCCGGGCTCGAGCAGGCGCTGCGCCCGCTCATGAAACCGGTGAAGTCCCTGGTCTCCCACCAGCGATCCGCTTTGCTGAATGCGTTTGGCATGAGCGATGATGCGACGGAGGCCCCGGATGTCTGGCTGGTCGCGCTTGCGGCGCTGACACTCCTGACCGGAAGCGCTAGCCGGAAACCGATCCTGCTGGTGGCCGACGACGTCCAGTGGCTGGATGAGGCGACCCGGGAGGTGCTGTCGTTCGTTTCCAGGCGATTGAGCTCGGACTCCATCGTGCTGCTGCTGGCGGCACGCGAGGGCTTCGATTTTCCCTTTGGAGACGTCGACACGCTGCGGCACGTCATTCCGGCGCTTGATGATGCGGACGCTGCGCGCTTGCTTGATGTCCAGGCGCCCGGCCTTTCGAAGGAGTTGCGCAGCCGCTTCCTGCGCGAAGCATCCGGCAATCCGTTGGCACTGGTGGAGCTGCCGCGCGGGTCGCGTGCAGACGATGATCACGAGGCGACATGGCTGCCATTGACGCAGCGGCTTGAACGCACCTTCTCCAGCCGCCTGTCCGACCTTCCCGATGCCGCTCGCACGCTGCTGTACATCGCAGCCGAAAACGACGGAACTTCGCTCTACGAAATCATGCGGGCCGGCGAAGCGCTGCTCGGCCGGAGCATCGCAATCGATGCCTTCGCGCCGGCCATCGCGGTCAAGCTGATTGATCTCGATACAACGGAGGCTCGGTTTCGACACCCGCTGGTGCGATCCGCGATCCATCAGGCCGTCGACATCGCAACGCGCCAAAAGGTCCATGCCGCACTCGCTGACGTCATCGAGGATCAGGATCGCAGGCTTTGGCATCGGGCGACGGCGTCGATCGGCCCGGACGATGAACTGGCTACCGAGCACGATCTGATGGCCGCCCGCGCGTTGCGGCGCGGTGCGGTCGCGATGGCTATAGACGTCCTGCAAGTCGCGGCAAGGCTGAGCAGCACAATCAGCGCCAGGCGGGAGCGGCTACTGCAGGCCGCCGAACTGGCCGCCGATCTGGGGCGCCCGGAGTTGCTCGAGAAGCTGCTGCGCGGGGCCGAGGTAGACGGCACGGATCGGCTCAGCGCAGCCCGGGTCGGCTGGTGTCGCGAGATGAGCCAGTTTCTGATCGTCAGCGATCCCGGAAGGACCCCTACCCTGATCGCCCTTGCCGACCAGGCGCGCGCTGCAGGGGCTGGGGACCTCGCCGCGAACCTTCTGTGGCGGGCGGCCCAACGCTGCTGGTGGAGCAACGCAAGCAGCACCGTGTGCGGCAACGTCCTTGCCGCGACGAGCGAACTGGGATTGCCGGATGCCGATCCGCGCCGCATCGCGATATGCGGCTATGTCGAGCCGCTTCGACGCGGCGGCGAGATCTACGCCAGGCTCAAAGTGCTTTCCGAAGCGCGTGGCAGCGACCCCCATGTTGCGCGAGTCCTTGGAAGCACCGCGAACGTCGTCGGCGCGTTTGATCTGGGTGCGAGCTTTCTCGCCGAGTCCAGCGCAGAGCTGCGCAAGCAGGCACGGATCGGCAATCTGGCGCGCGTGCTGTTTGCGCAGGCCTGGGCCGAAATGGAAATCGGCGATTGGGTCGGGGCGAAGCGGGAAGCCGAGGAAGCGGTCCGCTTTGCCGAGGAGACCGGAAGCACCGTATGGACAGCTGCAGGCACGATCGTGAAGGCAAAGCTTGCGGGCATGCAGGGCGATCTGCGGCAGTCTGAAGCGCATGCGGCTCACGCAGAGCGCTTGATCCTGTCCATCGGCGCCAGTTTCTTGCTGGCGATGCTGCAATTGGCGCGCGGCATCGCCACCATCGGTGCCGGCCGGCATAGCGAGGCTTTCGAGCATCTGCGGCGGCTGTTTTCGCCTGCCGATCCGGCATTCAACGCCGGCCTGCAGTTTTTCGCGCTGGCCGATTTCGTCGAAGCGGCCGTCCAGACCGATCATGCGCAAGCCGCGCACCGCGTGATCGAGGAGATCGAGCGCGTCTCGGCGCCAAGGCCGGTGCCATGGGTCGCGACGATGCTGTCTTACGCCAAGGCACTGGTCGCCGCCAACGAGGATGCGGAGCAATCCTTCCTGCAGGGTCTCGGGCCGGCGGCGAAGAAATGGCCGTTCCTGCGGGCGCGCCTGCTGCTTGGCTATGGCGTTTGGCTGCGCCGGCAGCGCCGATCCGCCAATGCGCGCGCCCCTTTGCGCGAGGCCCGCGACATCTTCGACGCGCTCGGCGCCTCGCCCTGGAGCGAACGTGCGCGCGAGGAGCTGCGTGCATCCGGGGAAACGAGCCTGCGCCGGATCGAGCAAGTCTGGGAGAACCTCACGCCGCAGGAACTGCACATTGCGCAGCTCGCAGCACAGGGGCTTTCGAACAAGGTCATCGGAACCAGACTCTATCTGTCGCACCGGACCATCGGCTATCACCTGCACCGGGTGTTTTCCAAGACCGGGATCACGTCACGGTCCGGCTTGGCATCCATGCTCTCCATGGCGCAGAGCGGAGCGTCTTGACCCGACCTGTCACCGGACTGGTCATTTGACAGATACTGCGCAGGCCATCGGTCAGCTACCTCTCGGCGGGCAACCCGCAAGAGACGGTAGGAGGCCACGTGGCCAGCGCCAATACCAGCAATGCAAGAATCAGCACCGGGCGTGCGACCGAGGTCATTGACCGGGTCGTCACGTTCCGGGGCACGATCCGGTACCGCCCCACCCTGCCTGGGTGGGCGAGCCAATTCTCCGTCGGTAAGACCGGTCCTGATACCGCCGTCGGGACGGCATACGTTGGATCGCTGACCAGCAACATCGCGGCAACGCTGATGCCAACGTGGTCCTTTGCATCAGCCGCCCAATCTGTGAGCTCTCCCAGCGGAAGGGGGCTCGACCGCAGCAGATTTGCGCGCGTGCTGGCTTACGTCGAGTCCAATCTAGAGGGCGACATCTCGCTTGACCGCCTGGCATCGATCGCCTGTCTCAGCCGCTTTCACTTTGCCAGAGCGTTCAAGCAGTCCGTCGGACAATCACCGCATCGCTATGTGAACGCCAGGCGCCTTGGGCGCGCGAAAGCATTGCTGATCGAGGCCGATCGGCCATTGGTCGATATCGCGTTTGCGCTTGGATTCTCTAGCCAGGCCAACTTTGCTCGCGCATTCAAACAGGCGACGGGATTGGCGCCCGGCCAATTTCGCCGCGAGGCGCAGTCGCGGCAACGCGACCCATTGCTAGCGGATCAGGTACGCGCGCTCGGCTTCGACGCGAGGTCGCAAAGACCACTCCATCGCAGCAACAAGTGACAAAACGGCAGCGCGCCGGGCAAAGCCTGCGACCGGACATTCCCTATCCTGCCACCGCGTGAGCCGTTGAGGACGGCTCGCGCCTCACCGCTTGCGAAAGCAAGCCAGACAACGGCACCACCGTCGATGCATCCAACCGGAAGCCAGTAGCGAGGAATCAGGCCATGGCACGCACAGTTGCAGATCAATTCGCCGAGACTCTCACCGCGGCAGGCGTGAAGCGCATCTACGGCATCGTTGGCGACACAGCTCGGGTTGCCGGTGAAAGTCGTCGTCTTCAACAACGGCGCGCCCGACTTCATCGAGCTCTAGCAGAAGTCGACCGGCATCCTCGACTTCGGCACCGACTGAACAATCCGAACTTCGCCGCCATGGCGGAAGCCGCCGGCGTGTGCGGCATTCGTCTCGAGGATCCGGCGCCGCGGTGTCGGCCGCACCCCATGGTGATGAACCAGCGAATTCAAATCGACCCAGATTGACGACGTCGATAGCCACTATCGATCCAATCGGTTTGATCGATAGCGATAGCCTGACCATCTCCTCCGGCAAGGGTTCAACATTGATGCGGTCGTGATACGCCACCGCAAGAACCTGAAGGGATGGATCCTCAGCTTCGGACTCCGCGCCGCCGGGCCAGTGCGTGCTGGTGAAGGCGTTCGACCACTCCGTCAAAGCCATTGAGCAGCGCCACGGAGAGGCGGGATTGCTGCCGGCAGCAGAGCGATCAGAGGATTGCACCGAGATCAATGTTTCCATTGTACCGACTATTGCATCGGATCATACCTAGCTCACTGAACAGATTGCACCGCGCTAAACCCTGCGGGCCAGATGGAGGCGACTGAAATGGATTTGAATAATCTCGATACGTTCCTGGCATTCCTCGGAATGACCTTCGGACTGGTGTCAGCTCTGCCGAACCTCTTCTTCCAACCCAAGGCCGAGGCACACGGTGTGACAAGGCGGGGCTTGACCCGTGACTGATCGGCGCGCGGCCGCGCGTCGCGCGCGCGGACGATTCACACCGACGTCAGAGTAACGAGGACCGCTCCATGTCGACGGCCAGCGCACATCCCATCGCCGAGCGGCGACCAGAACCGCATCAGCATTGCGACTTCTGGCAGAGCCACGGACCGACGGACCTGCTGCTGTCTTCGTCCGATCGCGGCTGGTCAGGCCTGTCGGTCGAAGTGCGGGCGCACGGCAAGAGCGTGATCCCCTGGCGGGGGACGCAATCCGACACCGAAATCTGCGTCGATGTCAGCGGCAACGGATCGCTCGTCACGCGGCGAGCCACTGGAATCTCGGATCAAGCCGTCACCGGCCGCAACACGATCTGGCTCACCCCCGCCGGCTGGCACGAAGGTTCGGTCGATATCGGCGGCGACTTGCCCGAGATCGCGCATATCTATTTGCCGCCGAGCCAGTTCTCCCGCGCCAAGCTCGGCATCGAGGTCGACGCTTCGGCGCTCGGCACGCTGCGGTACGACCGCGCCTTTGAAGATCCGTTGCTCGGCGAGATGGCTCGCGCCATCGCGTCCGAACTGCGGACGGAAACCTCGGTCGGCAGATTGCTGGTGGAGTCGCTGGCGAGCAGCATGGCGGCGCGGCTGATTCAAAACTACATGACTAGCTCGACTGCACGGTCGGCCGCTCCCCTTGCAAGACAAGGGCTGGATCGGCGCAGACTGTTCCGCGTGCTGGACTACATCGATGCGAACCTGGAAGGCGACCTCTCGCTCGATCGCATGGCGTCGATAGCCTATCTCAGCCGATATCACTTTGCCCGTGCCTTCAGGCAGGCGGTCGGACAGCCTCCTCACCGTTACGTCGCGGCACGGCGCCTTCAGCGCGCAAGGGCCCTGCTGACCCAGAGCGACCGGCCCTTGATCGACATCGCGCTGGCGCTCGGCTTCTCCAGCCAGGCCAATTTCAACCGCGCATTCCGGCAAGCGACCGGAATGGCGCCAGGCCAGTACCGCCGCGCGCCGGTTTCACCACGGCCAGAGATGTCGCTGGCCGACATCAGGCAGGCTCTTCCGATCCTGGCGTGATGCGGCCTGGCCGCGCTCGCCGCGCGGCCTTCAGCAACGAATGAAAAAACCACGGCACGCCGGGCAAATCATTCGGCAGCACGCATCGATATTGTCTTTCGCAGCATGGAGCGAGACGCGCGGGCGGGCGCAGCGCGCGTTGCCGTCGAGTTCACGTGTTCAATCAGCAATGGAGACGAACTGCCATGAACCTGACCAATCTTCAAACGCTCGCGACGGTCCTCGGAGCCGTCTTCGCACTGGTGTCGCTGTATACCCGCCGGCTGTCTCAACCCGGTGCCCTTCGCAAGGCGCCGGCAGTCGCCCGACGTCGACAGCAAGCAATGACAAGATCACGGCAATCCGCGCAAAGCGGTCAGGGACCGGACACTCCATAAATCGAACCAAGCCGAGAACCCGACCCAGCCCCAACTACCAGGAGGCTCGCTTGCCCACTGTTGCACCTGTTCACGACTGCGAAGACCACACGCTGCTGCGCGCGCTGACGCACCGGATGCACGGCGACCTCGTTTCGTCGATCAATACAGTCTCTGCCGCCGCGCTCCGCGCGGACAATCCGGCCGTCAAGGTCGCGCTTGCGAGCGTCATCGAATTGCTCGAGCAGCAGGCCGGCGTTCATCGCGTGCTGGCAATGCCGGATCGCGACGGACTGGTCGACGCCGCCGAATCGATCCGCAAGCTCGCGCTCGGCCTGAGCCGGTCCTCGTTGGAGCCGGTTGGGATCCGTATTGCGCTGAATGCGGACAGCCTGCCGCTCGAAGCGGAGCGGTGTTGGCGCCTCGCTCTGGCTGTTCATGAGCTCGTGAGCAATGCCGCCCGGCACGCACATTTCGGCAGCCGGGATGGTGCGATCAAGATCAAGCTCTCACTGAGCGGGACAGTCGTCAATTGCATCGTCGCCGACAACGGTTCGCTCTCGGAGCGCCTGAAGCCGGCCCGCGGCTTGCAGATGGTCAACGACCTGGCCCGGAGCCTCGACGGCCGGATCGAATACGGCTTCGGAGCGCAGTTCTCGTCGTTCCTCGTCGTGTTTCCGCTCAGCGCGCGCGAACGGCGTGCCCACCAGATCGTCATGTCACGCCGCCTGCGGAGCGCCCGGAAAGTCATGCCGCCGCGACCGCGGCCGCAACCGGTACGCGCGCCCGCCGTTCCGGTGCCGGACGCAATACGAACCGACGTCTTCGCCGCTATTGAAAACGCCCTGGAGGCGACATGAAGGATCTCTTCAACATCGCAACGTTCGCCATCGGCGCGTTCGGCTTTGCACTGTTCGTGTCAAGCCTGCGCCCGGATGTGATCGGGCAAGATCGCTCAACGCGCCTAGCCAGTGCAGTCACCCGCCTCCTCATTCCAATCAAGGCCAGCAACGGAGCAGGAGAAAAACCATGACGACCCGCACGACCAATGAAACCATCGATCAGGGTCGCCGCCGGCTGTTGGGGACGGCCGCTATCGGCATTGCGGCGGCTGGCGCCGCCAACCTGCTGCCGTCCGGATTGCGGGGCGCGACCGCGAGCGAGGCCATTCGTCCTTTCCGCGTCGAAGTGCCGGAGGAGCAGCTCGTCGACCTCCGCCGCCGCATCGCCGCGACCCGGTGGCCCGACCGGGAAACGGTCGGCGATGATTCCCAGGGCGTGCAGCTCAAGACCATGCAGCAGCTCATGCAATACTGGCAGAGCAGCCACGATTGGCGAAACGCGGAGGCACGGCTCAATGCCCTGCCGCAGTTCATCACCGAGATCGACGGGCTCGACATTCATTTCATCCACATTCGCTCGAAGCATGCCGATGCATTGCCGATGATCGTCACACACGGCTGGCCCGGCTCGGTCATCGAGCAGATGAAGATCATCGAACCGCTCACCAATCCAACGGCGCATGGTGGGACCGCTGCAGACGCGTTCGACGTCGTCATCCCGTCGCTGCCGGGGCACGGCTTCTCCGGCAAGCCGACGGCGCCCGGCTGGACCCCAGTCCGCATCGCGCGGGCCTGGACCACCCTGATGCGGCGTCTCGGTTACAAGCAGTTCGTCGCGCAGGGCGGCGATTGGGGCAATGCGATCTCGGAGACGATGGCCTTGCAGGAGCCGGTCGAACTGCTCGGCATCCACACCAACATGGCGGCGACCGTTCCGAGCGACGTCTCGCGGGCATTGGCGTTCAACCAAGCGCCGCCGACTAAGCTCACGGCCGACGAGCATCGCGCGTGGGACCAGCTGCGCTACTTCTACGACAAGGGCCTGGGCTACGCCAACGAGATGTCCAATCGCCCGCAAACCTTGTACGCGCTGGTCGATTCGCCGGCTGGGCTGGCCGCCTGGATGCTCGATCACGACGCCCGCAGCCAGGCGATGATTGCCCGCGTCTTCGACGGCAAGACCGAAGGGTTGACGCGTGACGACGTGCTCGACAACGTCACGCTCTACTGGCTGACCAACACCGCGATCTCCTCGGCGCGGCTCTACTGGGACACCCACCAGGTTTCGACCGGCGGCTTCTTCGACGTGCGCGGCGTCACCATTCCGGTCGCCGTGAGCGCGTTCCCCGACGAGATCTACACGGCGCCGCGGACCTGGTCGGAGAAGGCCTATCCGAGGCTGATCCACTACAACAAACTCGCCAAGGGTGGCCACTTCGCGGCGTGGGAGCAGCCCGCGCTGTTTGTCGCCGAAATGCGCACCGCGTTCCGCCCGCTTCGCAACGCCCCATAGAACAATCGGCGGTGCGCGCAGATGTGCACGCCGCCATTCCCGTCGGCTATGCAATGAACCATCCTTCCTCATTCTGGGACCGGCATGCCGCCGCGATCTTCGCGGTGCGGACGTTTGCGGCGGCCATGTTGGCGCTTGCGATTGCACTGCTGCTCGACATGCCCCGTCCCTACTGGGCGATGGCGTCGGTCTACATCACCTCCAACCAGCTGACCGGGGCGACGTCGTCGAAGGCGGTCTATCGCATGCTGGGAACGCTGATCGGCGCCGCCGGCACGATCATGCTGATCCCGAATCTCGTCGACGCGCCCGAACTACTCAGCCTTGCGATGGCGTTGTGGGTCGGCGTCTGCCTGTATATCTCACTGATCGACGGCACGCCGCGCGGCTACGTGTTTCTGCTGTCCGGCTACACGATCGGTCTGCTCGGTTTCCCGATCCTTGCTACTCCCGAATCGACCTTCGACATCGTCACGGCCCGCGTGCAGGAGATCATGCTCGGCATCGTCTGCGCGGGCATCGTGTCAAAGCTCGTGCTGCCACGCACTGTCGGCTCTACCATTGCCGAACGCGCCGAGGCTTGGCTCGTCAGCACACGCCGGCTCGCCGCTGATATCCTGATCGGCCAGGGCAGCGACGCGGAGCACGACGATGAACGCATGCGCCTCGCTGCCGCGGCCTCCGAGATCGACCAGCTGAGCGGGCATCTCGGTTACGAGACCGCGACGTCGGCGAATACTGCACGCGGCCTGCAGCGCCTCCGTCTGCATATGCTGCTGTTGCTGCCGCTGCTCGCATCGCTCGAAGAAAGACGCGCTGCGATCGCTACGTCGGACGGCGCGGCAGCAAACCTCAAAAGCATCAGCGCCGCAGCGGCGCGCTGGCTTGATGCCGGGCGCGAAGACGGTCGGGAAGACGACGCGCTGCGTGCGGAAATCGACCAGGTGCGGCCGGCACTTGGCACGGACACGAGCTGGAGCGAGATCGCGGTCGCGAGCTACGTGGTCGAGCTGCGCCGCCTCGTGGACATCATGCAGGATTGCCGGATGCTACGCGATGCGATCGCAGATGGCCGCGACCCGGACACGCTTGCCCTTGCCGTGATGCCCGACACTCCGCAGGGTGCTGCCTCGCACAGCGATCACGGGCTTGCACTGTGGGCCGCCGCGGCAACCGCGCTTTCGGTCCTTGCCTGCTGCGCGTTCTGGATCGCCACCGGCTGGACCGATGGCGCATCCGCAGCGCTGTTTGCCGGTCTGATCGGCTCGTTTCTCGCCGCCCTTGACGAGCCGCTGCCGGCGTTTCGCAATTTCTGCGTCGTGATCCTGATTGTCATTGCGGTCAACGGCATCTACACGTTCGGCGTATTGCCGCGGGTCACGACGTTCGAGATGCTGGTCGTCGCCCTCGCGCCGGCGTTCCTGCTGTTCGGCTGGATGGCGGCGCGGCCGGCGACCAGCCGCGCCGGGACCTGGTTCGCGATCTTCACCTCGGTGCAACTGGCGCTGCAATCGGCCTACACAGCGGACTTCACCTCGTTCGCCAATTCCAGCGTGTCGCTCATGGTGGGCGTTGCGATCACGGCCGTGACATGCGGGATCGTTCGCACGCTTGGCGCAGCCTGGATCGCAGGCCGGCTGGTGCGGAGCAACTGGCGTACGCTCGCCGAGGTCGCCGGGCGCAATTCGAAGCAGGACCGCGCCGCGGTCGGCAGTCTCATGCAGCATCGTCTCGCCCTGCTCGCCGCGCGCATCACCGTGGTTCCCGCAGAGGCCAGACGCGATGCCGCCAATCTCCGCCAGTTGAGGACGGCGTTGAGCATCATCGACCTCCGGCGGGTGAGCCTTCGCCTGTCACGCACGGCAATGGCAGCGATCGATGAACTTCTCGCCCGTCTTGCGTCGATTTGCCGGAGCCATACGGCCGGGCGGCTGCCGGACGGGTTGGTCGACCACCTCGACGGCACGATCGCATTGACGCTGCGGGAGCCCCCAAGCGAGGAACGCAACGAAGCCCTCATCGGCCTCGCCGGCATTCGGGCCGGACTGTTCCCCGGCGCCGCGTCCTATCAACCGCACGAACCAGACCAAGGAGGAGTTGCCGCATGAGATACGAACTCGACTTGTTCGGCGTGATTGTTCCGAGCCTCCTGCTCTGGTGCATCGTCGCCTACGTGCTCACGCGCGCGGCCAGCAAGGCATTCGCGCGCGCCCGGCTCTACCGCCGCGTCTGGCACGCCGCGTTGTTCGATTTCGCGGTCTTCGTTTGTCTGCTCACGAGCTTCGTCTTCATCTCCAGGGAGTTGGTGTCATGAAATCCGTTCTCGGCGCGCTGCGCCGCGTCTCGCTCACTGCGCTGATGGTTCTGGTCGCGGCCTGGGCCGGCTACAAGCTGTGGGACTACTACATGAACGAGCCCTGGACACGCGACGGTCACGTCCGCGCCGATGTGGTCCCGGTCGCTCCCGACGTCTCGGGCTTCGTCACCGAGGTGCTGGTCAGGGACAACCAGCAGGTTCACCGCGGCGACGTGCTGTTCCGGATCGATCGGGCCCGCTACGAGATCGCGCTGAAGCAGGCCGAGGCTGTGCTGCTAGGCAAGAAGGCCCAGCTCGAGGAGGCCAACGCCGACCTGAAGCGCTACAGCGCGCTGACGCCCGATGTCGTCGTCTCCAAGCAGCGGCTGGACCAGGTGGTCGCCACGCAGGGCTCGGCACAGGCCGCCACCGACCAGGCCGTCGCGGACCTCAATCTGGCCAAGCTCAATCTCGAACGCAGCGAGGTGCGTGCCTCCGTCAGCGGCGTCGTCACCAACAGCGAGCTGCGACCCGGGACCTATCTCACCCCCGGCAAGGGCGTCATGGCGCTGCTCGATTCCGATACGCTGCGCGTCGAAGGGTATTTCGAGGAGACCAAGCTGGCCCGCATCCATCTCGGCGATCCGGTGAGCGTGCGGCTGCTCGGTGCCGACCGCACACTGCGCGGAACGGTGAGTAGCATCGAGGCCGGCATCGAGGACCGCGATCGCAGCGAAGGCGTCAACTTGCTCGCCAACGTCAATCCAACCTTCAACTGGGTGCGGCTGGCGCAACGCGTTCCGGTCCGCATCGCACTCGATCCCACCGCACGAAGCGAACTCGTCGCCGGAGCCACCGCGACCGTCGAGGTGCTCGGATCGCCGCGGAAAGGCGACCCGCACGTCGCCCAGGACCAGGCCAATGCCTCGCCGCGGCGGGTATGCCGATTGGAGCAAGCCGCAGCGTTCGAGCCCTCGTCGCCGTGCAACTGAGGCCCAGCGGCGAGGCTGCGCTGACGAATCCGGCGCAGTCGACATTATTGTACCGAGTTCAATGTTTTAATTGCACTGAACCAATGATCGGAGCATTTTGACTGCATCACTGGATTGCACGCCGCAATCGACCCACGCGCAGATGCGCGGGTGGGAGCGTGGTTCTTATGGAGAGACGAACATGGAACTGACGGTCACCACGGTCCTGATCGCCTTCGCCGGCGTCTTCCTGATCTGCTTCATGAAGGGCGCCTTCGGCGGCGGCTTCTCCATAGTCGGCATTCCGCTGCTGTCGTTCGTGATGGACCCGGTGACGGCCGGCGGCCTGCTCGCGCCCCTGTTCATCGCGATGGATTTGTTCGCGCTGCGCTACTGGAAGCCCTCGACCTGGTCGAAGCCCGATCTTCTTCTGCTGCTACCCGGGCTCCTGATCGGCATCGCCGTCGGCTATCTGCTGTTTCGGGTGATGGACCACCGCGCGGTCGCGATTGTGATGGCGGTCATCACCTTGATCTTCGTCGGCCTGTGGTTGATCGGAGGCTCCGAGGTGAAGATCCGCCCGCGGTCGTCGCCCAAGGCGGCGGCGGCCGGTTTCGCCTCCGGGATCACCACCATGGTCGCGCATTCCGGCGGACCGCCGCTTGCGATGTATCTGCTGCCGCTCGGGCTCACCAAGGAAGTCTATGCCGGCACGACCAGCCTGTTTTTCACGGTCGGCAACGCGACCAAAGCGGTGCCGTGGCTGCTGCTGGTGAAGCCTGCGGGCAGCGTCTGGATCGTGATGGCGATTTGCCTGCTCGCCATCCCCGCCGGGGTCTGGCTCGGTTGGCGGCTTCATGGACGATTGGACCAGCGGCAGATCTATCGGGCGTGCTACGCACTGCTGGTTGTGACGGCCGTGAAGTTACTGTGGGACGGCGTTTCCGGCTATCTCGCGTGAAATGGCTACGCTCGTTTCTCATATCGTCGACTCTGAGGAACTCAGGTCAGAAGTGGGTTCAGAGATATTGGCCAAAGCTGGAGCTCTTGCTAGGGCTATGCGCGAGCCTCGACGCCGTCATCTCCTCCCTCATTTATGTAGCATGGACGCCCTGCCCGTCCAGACAAGCTTCGTCGACGGAACGTCCCTCCTCCGCACGATATTGATATTGTTGCGCTCTGCGGCGATTGGCTGGAAAGCCACGGTTGGATTCCACGATAACTGCTTCGATCGTTGGAAGCAGCTTCTGTGTCAGCACTGTTAGACTGCGATCTTCGAAACAGTCGCCGAGAGCTCAGCGAGCTCAGTTTCAGCCTCTACGATCCCCTGCTCGACGGCACTCTCTAGCCAGTACTGCGCCTCGCGGAGTTTCTGTGGTTCCACGATCCCGCTCCGTAGATAACGTCCGAGCATGAGTTGCGCGTGGCCGTGGCCCCGCTCGGCAGCGACGCGAAACCAGCGCTCGGCAACGGCGCGATCAGCCGCGATGCCATGGCCTCCACTGTAGATCGCGCCCAACGCGAACATTGCGCCGGTATGTTCCTTGGCGGCGGCCTGTTCGCACAGCTTGACCGCCTTTGCGATATCCGCCGAGCCGCCGCGGCCGTTGACCAGCATCTCGGCCAAGGCTGCCTGACTGTCCGCATGGCCGGCCTCGGCTGCGCGCGCAAACCATTCGCGTGCGGCCCTGGGGTCCGCCTGAACGCCGCGACCTTCGCTGAGCAATCGGCCAAGCATGTACTGGGCTTCGGGTAAGCCCTCCGCCGCGCGTCGCAGCCAGATTGCTGCCTGCCGCTCATCCGGCTTCTCGCCGACGCCTTGCAACAGGCAGACTCCAAGATTGAAGGCTGCGACGAGGTCGCCACTTGTTGCAGTTTTCCTGAACCAATCCGCCACCGGCGGTCGCTCACCGGGCAAATTGGCGCCCTTAAGCAGTTCCTGCGCCAGCGTGACTTGTGCATTCGTGTCTCCGGCATCGGCCGCCACACGCAGCCATCTTGCGGCTTCCTCGGAATCTGTCGGCACACCTGCTCCCGTCATATAGAACGAGCTTAGGGACCGCGCTGCGGATGCACTGCCGGCCTCGGCGGCGCGCCGGTACCAGCCAGCGGCCTCCACATAGTTCGGCGGCAATGTTCCACCCTTGGTGCAGAGATCACCGATCATCTCGGCCGCGCGCGGATTCCCGGCAAGGGCTGCACGTCTCAACCATGATTCTCCAAGCACCGGATCCGGAGTGACGAATTTACCTTCAATCAGGGCGGCCCCCCATCTCGTCTGAGCTTCGCGGTGGCCGAGCTCTGCCGCCTTTTGATAAAAGTTGACGGCGCTCGCCGGATCCTTCTCGACGCCGGAGCCCTCTTCGGTGAGAACACCGAGCATATGGACGGCGCTCGGAATGTCGGCGGCAGCGGCAGCGCGAATGTGCTCGGCGATTTCCGCCCTGCGTTCCGACAGGACTGTGTCACCAGCGAGTGCCAGTGCGTAGCCAAGATGACCTTGCGCGCAGCGACCCGAAGCCGACCGCAGATAGTAATCTCTTGCTTCGTCGGGATTGCGCAGGTGGTCAGGACCGTAGGTCAGGACATAGCCAAGCAACGCCTGTCCTTCGGCAGAGCCGGCTTGTGCCGCCATACGCGCCCATTTGTGCGCAGCTTCGAAATCGGGGGCGGCGCTGGCAGCGTTGGTTGCGGCGCCGGAAAAGAGCCGCGCCGCTCCTTCGCCGGCACCCGCCCCGGGAGCAGCCACCAGCCCTTGCAGGAGGAGTGCAGCCAGCAGGCATTGGGCTTCGGCATTGCCATGCGAGGCCGCCTGCTCCAGCCAGCGCACCGCCTCGCTTTGGCTATACGGAACGCCTTCGCCCCGCAGGTAGAGTCGGCCGATCTGATACGCGGCCTCCGGCGCCCCCCCTTGCGCCGCCTGTGCCAGCAGGGGCACAGCCTCAGCGAACTGCTCCTTATCAAGCAACGCAAGACCGCGGCGCAGCGCGGCCGCTGGCGACGCTTTGCCGATCAGTCGATCAAAGAGCATGTTGCAACCGCTTCTGTCGCGGACTTCTCATTCTAGGGCTCCCGCATCGCTTCCTGGGTCACTGGCAGCACCAATCCAAGCAGATACTTCAGCACGGTACGCTGTCCGACCTTGATGTCAGCGGTCACAGGCATGCCGGGCACCAGCTTGAAGCCGGCGGGCACGTCGTGCAGCGCCATACGATCGAGGCTGATCCGGCCGCGATAGAACGGCTCCGTCGTGGCGGCTGCGGGAATTGCGTTCGTCGGATTGCGCGCCTCGGCCTGGGCATTGAAGGCGTCGGGGCTCACCACACGGACGGTCCCTTCCGCCATTCCATATTGCGAATAGGGGAAGGTGTCGAACTTGACCGCGACCGGATCATTGACGTGAACAAAACCGTTGTCGCGGCCGGGGATGTTGGCTTCCACCTCGAGCGGCGCATCGGCCGGCACCAGGGTGATGAATTGCTGTCCCGACTGCATCACCGAGCCGACCGAAACCCTCGCGACCGCCTGAACGATCGCATCCACATTGCTGCGCAATTCGACCAGCTTTCGCCTCAGCCTTGCCTTGGCGACAAGCTCGCGAGTATTGGCCGCCTTGACCGCACTCTCCTGCAGCTTCTGCGACGCCTCGGCCTTCCAGCCGCGGATGAAACCGTCCCGTTCGGAAGCGAGCGCCGATTGGTCGCGCTTGGCGCCCTCGCCGGTCGCAACCGCATTGGCCAGCGCGCGCTCCATTTCCACCCGGGTATCCTTGGCGATCAATGAGTTCAGCCGGCTGCCGGTCTGGGTGGCCTCCAGCTTCCTGCGCATATCCTCGATGCTCTGGGCGACGTCGAGACGCTCGCGATAGCCGGCCGCGTCCGAGTTTGATCGGGCGATGACGGAATCGAGCTCCTTCAGCTTCTGATCGTAGTTCTGCAGTTTCAGATCGAACTGCGCATGACGATGCTCGAAAATTGAGGCCTGCAACATCCAATGCGGATCGCTGCCGTCATTTTTGAAGGCTTGACCATCGGCCTCGGCGCGCAACCGCGCGACTTCCGCGTCCAGGCTGTTGGCCTGATCCTCCAGCGCGACGAGATCGGCTTCCGCAAACGTCGGGTCGAGCCGGGCAAGCACGTCACCGGCGTGCACGCGTTGTCCCTCTCGCACGTCGATCGACCGAACAATTGCGGTCTCGAGCGGCTGTACCAGGATCGTGGGGGCCTGAG
Organism: Bradyrhizobium mercantei; assembly: GCF_001982635.1. Lineage (GTDB taxonomy): Bacteria > Pseudomonadota > Alphaproteobacteria > Rhizobiales > Xanthobacteraceae > Bradyrhizobium > Bradyrhizobium mercantei. The sequence goes on from NZ_MKFI01000002.1 coordinate 211,328, forward strand.
AGACCACGATCCCTCGCGCGGAGACCACTTGATCCACCGGCAACACCGCCGCAGTCACGATCAGCGCGACCACCATGCTCGCCACGATCCAGACCATGTGCTGGGCCGAGCGTGGGATCGGAGCGTTGGTAATGGCCGTCGAGGGTTGCTGGAACTCGAGAATGATCGGCAACGTCGGATCGCTTTTCCTCGCGCCGAACAGAGTTGGCAATGAGGGGGTTTGGACCTCGCTCATGCTTCCGGCGCTCCCGTCACCAATCGCGGAGCTGCGCTGGGCCTTGGCGCTACACCGTGACGATTCTGCTGATTCCAGAGCTGGCGATAGATCGCACAGCGCTCCACCAGGACCTCATGCTTGCCGCAATCGACGATGCCGCCCTGCTCCAGCACCAGGATCTGATCGCAATCGACCAGCGAGGAAAGCCGATGCGAGACGATGATCATCGTTCGGCCGTTCGCGATCCGCTCCAGGTTGCCGGTCACGACGGCTTCACTTTCCGGATCAAGCGCGCTGGTGGCCTCATCCAGAATCAAGATGCGCGGGTCGATGATCAGTGCTCGCGCGATGGCGAGTCGTTGACGCTGACCGCCTGACAGATTGGGCGATCCTTCTTCGATGTAGGTTTCGAAGCCATTCGGCATGCGCTCGATGAACTCTTCTGCGCCGGCGAGCCGCGCAGCGTACACGGCATCGGACAGCGTCAGGCCGGGACGTCCCGCGATGACGTTGTCGCGGATCGAACCGCGAAACAGAAAGTTCTCCTGCAGTACGACGCCCAGGCTCTGCCGCAAATGGCGCAGATCGACGTCACGCAAGTCGACGCCGTCGATCTTCACAAAGCCCTTGTAGTCTCGATTGATCCCCTGCAGCAGCCGGGTAATCGTCGACTTGCCGGAGCCGCTGCGTCCGACAATTCCGAGGGTCGTTCCAGCAGGCACCGAGAAGCTGACGCGATCCAACGCCGGGACGGTTGTGTTGCTGTATGTGAAGGTAACGTCCTGGAACGAGATTTCACCCGCGAATTTTGGCCGCAAACCGGCGGATCGCGCGTTGCTCTCGGCGGGCCGGTTGAGCACTGAAGCCGCCTCGCCGATCGCCGCGCCGATCTCCTCATATTCCTCGATCAGTCGCGCCAGTCCGACCAGCGGTTGCGCAGCCCGACCAGAGAGCATGAAGAAGGCGAACAGGCCTCCGACCATGTAGCCGGATGGATCGTTCATGGCGATGTAGGCACCTAGCATCACGGTGCCGATCACCATGATCCGCTCGATCGGTGTGACCAGCGTTTGCGGCCAGTTCGACAGTTTGCTGAATGCAAGCTGCCATTTGCCGGCCTCGGCGATCCGCTCGTCCCACAACGACCGACGCTGCGGTTCCAGTGCCAGCGCCTTCACGGTCTTGATCCCGACGATGGTTTCACCGAGCGTGGCCGATTTCCAGGTCTCCGCCGTGGTCACCCGATTGTACATTTCGCGCATCGGCTTGAGGTAAGCGAGAATCACCAACAGGATGGCGATGGCGCAACCGAGCACGATGCTCGCCAAAATCGGACTGAGATAGAACAGGAACGGCAGCAGCACGCAGAGCGTGATCAAATCGAGGAATGTGGTCAGCAGACGCCCTGTGAGGAACTGCCGTACCTTGTAGACCTGGGCGATGCGAAACATGGTTTCGCCCGCCGGATGCCTCTCAAAATAGTCGAGTGGCAAGCGCAACAGGCGATTGAAGACGTGCAGATTGAGCCTCGCGTCGAGCCGTGCACCGACCACCGCGATAATCAGGCGACGGGCGTGACCCAGGACCGCCTCGTACACCACGACCACCGCCATTACGACGGCCAGCAGGATCAACGTGGAGATGCTGTGGAACTGCAGCACCTTGTTCACCATGGTCATCACGAGAAGCGGCGGGAAAATCGTAAGGAGACTGATGGTGACGGAGGCAATCCCGATGTCGCGCAGCGACCGATGTTCCTGGAGCACCAGGCTCGCCAGCCAGCGCAAGCTGAACGGTGCATCCGCCGCTATCCGTCCTCGGTTGGCGCGCACCAGGATCGCTTCGCCGTCCCAGACCTGCGCGAGGCGCAACTCGTCGACCGCGACGGGTTGCGCCTCCAGCGGCGCGTTCAGGTCTTGCATCATGATGACGTGTTGTTCGGCGCTGACGCCAACCATCAGCCCCGCACTGCCATCCTTGAACAGCAGGATCACCGGCTCGGCGTCGCTCATGCGCATCAAGTTGCGCCAGCCGATACGAACGGCGCGCGACCATAGCCCGGCGTTTTGCGCCCACTCCGACATCGCCGCGGCTGAAGGAAGCGATTGCGACGCGTCACCTCTGAATTCGTTGACGTCGAGTTCCACACCGTGATGGCGCGCCACCCGGATCACGGCCTGCAGCCGGATTTGACGTTGGGGGTTCGCGATATCGACGACATCGCCGTTTGCAATGTCGGGCCTGAAGTTCCGGAGTTGCGCCGCACTGTCGGAGCCGCTCTGTCCCGAAGATTTGCTCCCAGCCCGGTCTCTCCCGGCAAACCAGGAGGCGAGCCAATCGGAGCGGAGTTCGACGCGCGAGAGCGACGTAACCATCCGCTGTTTGGCAGACACCGCTGCTTCACTCAGTTGCACGCGCGCACCGACGGCCGAGCGAACAAGTCGGCCTCCGATCTTGCGTAGCATGTCGGGGCGCCCTTCCGGGCTCGGCCGGCGCCGCCGCGTCCGCTCGCGGGCTTCTCGCCGGGCCTCGACAGCGCGAGAGTCCGGCAAGACCATGGTCGCTGCGTTGGACTGAGGCTCTCGCCGGCCGAACGACACCGCAAGTGCGCGCGCGTTAGCCTCGACCTGGCAGACCGCGTCGTCAAACGTATGAATTTCTACTTTGGCTTCGGCGAGCGTGAGGTCCTTCCGCTCGTTCAGACCATTGATGAGCAACGACCGGCCACGATCATAGAGGTCACGCCGCCCCGCTTCATCGCCAGGGCTCAAGCCGGCGATGGCTTTTTGCAGCAGACGAACAAACTTGTTTTCGCCTGCCTGGTCGTTTCCACTACCCGGGGCGGCCAAAATAAATCTCCAATAAAATACTCCGCAGTTTTTCACTACGCCTCTGTAAAATCAACGTTTTTGCGGCGGCTCTTTCATTGAACTGCAGTGCATGGTTTACGTCACGGTTCGGATCGCGCGCATCAGGCTAGCCGGAGCAATTGTTGCAGCCGTGGCGGCAATTCCCCGCTCGCGCCAATCTCGGCGCAGCTTTGCTTCCAGCGCGCGACATAAGCCTCGATCGGCAGCGAGGTTCGTTCCGGCCAGCGATTGAGCGCGGCGAGATCCTCGACACATGACGGACCGGCTTCATAGACGGCAAGGATGCCGAGGATCGCGGGCCCCCGCGGAACGGAACGGCCCGCTTCCATCTGCGCTCGAGTAGCTTGGAACCACGACGCGGCATCATCAGGCGAACCGGCCGCGCCATCGGATCTGCTGGCCTGAAGCAGGTCGGCGCGGTATTGCCGGATCGCGCCGGCAAACGCCTGGTCGCCGGCAAACGGGGGCGATTGCTCCCAGCTCTCGGCGAGCAGCCGCAGCCCACGAATGGAGAAGGTCTCGACCAGGGCTTCCTCCAGCCATTGCGTCGGCGGTTGCGGTTTCGCCGAGAACTGCCAGCTGTTGGCGAGGACATGCCCGAGCTCGTGGCCGAATTGATAGGCGAGCTTGCACCAATCGGCTGGTCCGACGTTCAGGATGATCGAAGCCGTTTCCGGCTGATCGCGATGCAGCCAGATGGCCGGGGGGCCCTGATGATGGTTTTCGATCGACAGCTTTGCAGGCTGACGATCGGACAACAGGCGAAGCTTGGAGAAATTGACCGCCCTCACCCGCGACAGCACCCGCAGTGCCGCATCGCCATAGTCCCAATCCCCCTGCAACTTGATCGGTGCGGTCAACAGATCGCCCGTGCTTGCGCGCGCGGGCAACGCACTCCCGCTTGCAAGAACGGCGGCCGCCGTCAGTTGCAGGAACCGACGCCGGCCGATAGCGCTCGGACTTGATCTCATCTGCTGACAGGAACGGGCGCAGCCTGCGCCCGTTCCTCTCCTCTTCCTCGTTACGAGTCGTGTTTCGACACGTGGTCCATCCAGTTCGGACGGTCGTCGGTATGACCGACACTGCCGCTGGCATTGCCGTGGTTCGGATCGTTCGCCGAGCCCGCGCTCGACTGATTGAGCTTGGTCAGCAGACTGTCGGCCAAGCCCTTGATGGTGGTGAGATCCGTCGCCAGTTGGCTGCCGCCGTCGTGGTTGAGGCCCAGGATGGCATTTTCCAGCTCCGTCAGCTGCGACTGCAGCAACATCGCCCGCAACGGTCCGACGACACTGCTCTGATCGATCGATGTCGTCAGGTGCGGGTCGTGACCAGACTGTCCGGTCGCGCCGCTGGTACCCGTTGCTCCGCTTGCGCCTGTTGCACCGCTTGCATCAGTTGCACCCGTAGCTCCGGTGCTACCCGTTGCTCCCGACGCGCCCGTGCTTCCGGTGGCTCCCGTTGCGCCGGCCGGCGGATCGAGCGTCCACACCGTGTAGGTGTGACCGTCGAAGGTTGCGCTGCCGCTGTTGGAGTAGAAGCCGGCACCAACCTGGTTGCTGCTGTCGATGGTCACGCGTCCGCCATCGAAGGTCAGCTGGCCGGTACCATTCCAGGTCGGCACCGCGGCACCCACACCTCCGATGCTGTCGCCAGCATTGAAGTTTTGCACGGATGGGTTGCTGCCGGCACTGTTCGACACGTGCAGGAGATCGAGGCTGTTGACGGTTCCCGGCGCCATGTTGATCGTCAAGCCGCCGTTGTTCGTTCCCTCGATCACGACCGTCGCGTTGTAGGCGTCGATCGTTCCGGACAGGTTGTTGCCGGTCACGATCAGCGTCTCGTTCGTCGCAACGATCGTCGCACCGCCGGTCGGGCCGGTCGCGGTCTCGACGTGCGCACCGAGCCCGGTTGCTCCCGTTGCACCGGTTGCTCCCGTCGATCCGGTCGCACCCGTTGCGCCGGTCGAACCGGTCGCGCCCTTCGAGCCGGTGGCGCCGGTCGAGCCGGTCACACCGGTGGCTCCCGTCGAGCCGGTTGCACCCGTCGCGCCGGTCGAGCCAGTTGCGCCCTTCGAGCCGGTGGCACCGGTCGAGCCGGTCACACCGGTGGCTCCGGTCGAGCCGGTTGCACCCGTCGCACCGGTCGAGCCGGTTGCGCCCTTCGAGCCGGTGGCACCGGACGAGCCGGTCACGCCGGTGGCTCCGGTCGAGCCGGTTGCACCCGTTGCGCCGGTCGAGCCGGTTGCGCCCTTCGAGCCGGTGGCACCGGTCGAGCCGGTCACGCCGGTGGCTCCCGTCGAGCCGGTTGCACCCGTTGCACCGGTCGAGCCGGTTGCGCCCTTCGAGCCGGTGGCACCGGTCGAGCCGGTCACACCGGTGGCTCCCGTCGAGCCGGTTGCACCCGTTGCACCGGTCGAGCCGGTTGCGCCCTTCGAACCGGTGGCGCCGGTCGAGCCGGTCACACCGGTGGCTCCCGTCGAGCCGGTTGCACCCGTTGCACCGGTCGAGCCGGTAGCGCCCTTCGAGCCGGTGGCGCCGGTCGAGCCGGTCACACCGGTGGCTCCCGTCGAGCCGGTTGCGCCCGTGGCTCCAGTCGAACCGGTCGATCCGGTTGCACCGGTGTTGCCGGTTGCGCCGGTGGCTCCGGTTGCGCCGGTGTCGCCAGTCGCACCCGTGGCTCCGGTTGCGCCGGTATCACCCATCGCACCGCTGGCGCCGGTCGCGCCGGTGTCACCCGTCACGCCCGTGGCTCCGGTTGCGCCGGTGTCGCCTGTCACACCCGTGGCTCCGGTTGCGCCGGTGTCACCCGTCACACCCGTGGCGCCGGTTGCACCGGTGTCACCGGTCGCACCCGTGGCTCCGGTTGCACCGGTGTCGCCGGTCGCACCCGTGGCTCCGGTCGCGCCGGTGTCACCCGTCACGCCCGTTGCGCCGGTGTCGCCAGTCACACCCGTGGCGCCGGTTGCGCCGGTGTCACCCGTCACACCCGTGGCGCCGGTTGCACCGGTGTCACCTGTCGCACCCGTGGCGCCGGTGTCACCCGTCACGCCCGTGGCTCCGGTTGCGCCGGTGTCACCCGTCACGCCCGTGGCTCCGGTTGCGCCGGTGTCGCCCGTCGCACCTGTGGCTCCGGTTGCGCCGGTATCGCCGGTTGCACCTGTGGCTCCGGTTGCGCCGGTGTCACCCGTCACGCCCGTGGCTCCGGTTGCGCCGGTGTCGCCGGTTGCACCCGTGGCGCCGGTTGCGCCGGTGTCACCCGTCACACCCGTGGCGCCGGTTGCGCCGGGATCGCCGGTTGCACCTGTGGCTCCGGTTGCGCCGGTATCGCCGGTTGCACCTGTGGCTCCGGTTGCGCCGGTGTCGCCTGTCACACCCGTGGCGCCGGTTGCGCCGGTGTCGCCGGTCACGCCCGTGGCGCCAGTCGCGCCGGTGTCGCCTGTCACGCCCGTGGCGCCGGTTGCGCCGGTGTCGCCAGTCACACCCGTGGCTCCGGTTGCTCCGGTGTCGCCCGTTGCACCCGTGGCTCCGGTCGCGCCGGTGTCACCCGTCACGCCCGTGGCTCCGGTCGCGCCGGTGTCGCCAGTCGCACCCGTGGCGCCGGTGTCGCCTGTCACGCCCGTGGCGCCGGTGTCACCCGTTGCACCCGTGGCGCCGGTTGCGCCGGTGTCGCCCGTCGCACCTGTGGCTCCGGTTGCGCCGGTGTCGCCCGTCACGCCCGTGGCGCCGGTTGCGCCCGTCACGCCCGTGGCTCCGGTTGCGCCGGTGTCACCCGTCACGCCCGTGGCGCCGGTTGCACCGGTGTCACCTGTGACACCCGTGGCGCCGGTGTCGCCCGTCGCACCCGTGGCTCCGGTTGCGCCGGTGTCACCCGTCACGCCCGTGGCGCCGGTTGCGCCGGTGTCGCCAGTCACACCCGTGGCGCCGGTTGCGCCGGTGTCGCCGGTCACGCCCGTGGCGCCGGTTGCCCCCGTATCGCCTGTCACACCCGTGGCGCCGGTCGCGCCGGTGTCACCCGTCACGCCCGTGGCTCCGGTTGCGCCGGTGTCGCCGGTTGCACCCGTGGCGCCGGTTGCGCCGGTGTCGCCCGTTACACCCGTGGCTCCGGTTGCACCGGTGTCACCCGTCGCGCCGGTCGCGCCGGTGTCGCCCGTTGCACCCGTGGCGCCGGTTGCGCCGGTGTCGCCCGTTGCACCCGTGGCTCCGGTTGCGCCGGTGTCGCCGGTTGCGCCCGTGGCGCCGGTGTCACCGGTCACACCCGTGGCGCCAGTCGCGCCGGTGTCACCTGTCACGCCCGTGGCGCCGGTGTCGCCCGTCGCGCCCGTGGCTCCGGTGTCGCCAGTCGCACCCGTGGCGCCGGTCGCGCCGGTGTCACCCGTTGCACCCGTGGCGCCGGTTGCGCCGGTGTCACCCGTCACGCCCGTGGCGCCGGTTGCGCCGGTGTCACCCGTCGCACCCGTGGCGCCGGTCGCGCCGGTGTCGCCTGTCACACCCGTGGCGCCAGTCGCGCCGGTGTCGCCGGTTGCGCCCGTGGCGCCGGTGTCACCGGTCACACCCGTGGCGCCGGTTGCGCCCGTGGCGCCGGTGTCACCGGTCACACCCGTGGCGCCAGTCGCGCCGGTGTCACCTGTCACGCCCGTGGCGCCGGTGTCGCCCGTCGCGCCCGTGGCTCCGGTGTCGCCAGTCGCACCCGTGGCGCCGGTCGCGCCGGTGTCGCCCGTCACGCCCGTTGCACCAGTCGCGCCGGTGTCACCCGTCGCACCTGTGGCTCCGGTATCGCCTGTTGCTCCGGTTGCGCCTGTCGAACCGGTGTCACCGGTTGCACCCGTCGCGCCGACATCGCCCGTGGCGCCGGTTGCGCCGGTGTCACCCGTGGCGCCGGTTGCGCCTGTCGAACCGGTGTCGCCGGTCGCACCTGTCGCGCCGGTATCGCCCGTGGCGCCGGTTGCGCCGGTGTCACCCGTCACACCGGTCGCACCCGTCGAACCGGTAGCGCCGGTGGCTCCGGTTGCGCCTGTCGAACCGGTGTCGCCGGTCGAACCCGTCGCACCAGTCGAACCTGTTGCGCCCGTCGATCCTGTTGCACCCGTCGAGCCGGTTGCACCCGTCGAACCCGTTGCACCGGTCGAGCCTGTTGCGCCCGTCGAGCCAGTTGCACCGGTCGAACCCGTGGCACCGGTTGATCCTGTCGCACCCGTCGAGCCGGTGGCACCGGTTGATCCTGTCGCACCCGTCGAGCCGGTGGCGCCGGTCGATCCTATTGCACCCGTCGAGCCGGTTGCACCGGTCGAACCCGTGGCTCCGGTTGATCCTGTTGCACCCGTCGAGCCAGTTGCGCCGGTCGAACCCGTGGCGCCCTGATTGCTTGGAATGGAAGCGCCCGAGAAGGTATCCCCGCTAGCAGTTCCCGGCGTGAAGGTATTCGTATTAGCGTTGTACGTAGCAACAGCGCTCCCGCTTACGTTACCCGCGAAAATCGCGTACGTGTCGGTCGCGCTCGAAACCACGACAACTTGAGAAAAGTTCGTGAAGCCCGTTGGGACTCGATTGAGCAACATAAAGCTGCCGACAATCGTGCCAGTGGTCGTGTCCACCACAAAGAACGTGTTAACCGTCTCGGACCCGTTGTTTTGAGCAATTGTGCCAGTAAATGTCAGGTCGTAAGTCGCCAGCAGACCCGCATAGGCGCCAACACCCTCGACCCGGAGCGGCGGGCAGATTGCTTCAGCGTGGCCTCCAGATAGCTGCCAGGTTCCCCCTAGCGCTGCTGCACCGATCTTGCCGACCGCAGAACTGACCTGAACGTCAACAATTGCTTCGAGACTTTCAACGAAGAAGGCGCCGATTCTTCCCTGGCCAGTCTCGCAGCTCCACAGCCGCAAATCTCCAGCTTCGCGCAACGCTTCGCCGATTGCCGTCAGATGCGCCGCGTCACGAGCAATGGTCTCCGCCGACCACTCACCGCTGGTGAAACAAACCCGCCCAGGCGCGCCATGCGCGACGATGTGGATCGCATCGAGGCCGCTGATCCCCTCGAGGACTTCGGCCATCTGCTGCGCGGCGGGCCGGCGGTGATCGAGCACGACGGCCTGCACCTCGGGCCGCAAATTCTCGAGCAGCGTGTTGAGATCCGGAACGAATGAATCGACAAAAAGAATCTCGGACTTCCAGCCCATCTGCCTGGTCCTTTCGTCAAAAAACAAATGTTGGGCCGCGCGTTGTCGACGCTCGGCCCGAAATCAAAAAAATAACGCCGCCTGGCAAACGCTCAGGCGGCGGGTCCGCGTGCTCCACTCATCGGCGGAGTATCCAAGTCACTTCGAACTGAAAGAAATTCGGCCGGCGTAAATTCGCCGTTCTGTTCAAACGTGCCGATGTCGTAGGCGCCGGACACCCGTGCCACCTTGAGGCGGATCTCGACGGCATTGAACTGGTTCGATGCATCGGGAAGCGTGACCTGCGACACGATCGCTTTCGTATTGCGGTCGACGATGAAGTACGTGACGTTCTGAGTCGTTTGCCCGCGCGGCAAAGTTCCCGATACGAGAATCTCGTGAATGCCCATCGCGGAGAGGACGCCGGCGTAGGCCTCGATGCCCGCCGCCGTCATCGGCGGCCTCGCGTGCGCATGTTTCGTGGAAACGCCCGGCTTAGCTACGCAATCATTCGACATGAAAAAACTCGATACGCTATCCGCGATCGCCCCAAGCCCGGGCGCCGCAGTGAAATTGTCAGTCTGAAAAACACCCATTTCCAAGCAGTGCGGGAACTAAGCAGCCCGGGAACCGCGTTGGCCTCAATCTCAGAAAATTAACGACAACTAGAAGTTTACCCCAACGGGCGAGAATTGCTCTTTTAAAGCCGATTGAATCATTCCTAGCAAGAGATTTTTAATCAATGTCAGGTTCCGCTGCATCCGAGCAAATACGGGGCGGTCGCGTCACGGTGCTCGATTCACCGTAAAGCGGCTTTGCTTTCCTCATCGGATGATTTTGCATTAGTGTGAGAGATATCGAGGGGATGCGGACGAAGATTGCTCGTCCGTCTCGATCCGATCGGCAGATTTTCGCCGATCTGGAACCGGGATTAACCATAGTTCATAGAGTTCGCGCCGTGTCAGATGCCAAGCGGCTTTGCCTCAACAGGATCGTCGAAGACGAGACGGCAAGCCTGCGTCGCCGTCTTAAATCTGTCGCACTCCATGCCGGGCGTCTTCCCAGATCCGCCGATCCATGCGCCAGGCGCACCGATATCGGCGGATCACGGACACTTTCTTGAACCGGTTGGCACCACACATGGCCAGGCAAACCATTTGTCTAAGCATGATCGTCAAGAACGAGGCGCCGGTCATCGAGCGTTGCCTTCGATCCGTGCTTCCAATCATTGACGATTGGCTGATCTGCGACACGGGCTCGACCGACGGCACGCAGGAGATCATCCGCACCTTCTTCGTAAAACATGGCAAGCCGGGCGAATTGCACCAGCGGCCGTGGAAAGACTTCGCGCATAATCGCAGCGAGGCCCTCAGGCTTGCGCGCGTCAAGGCCGATTACACCCTCATCATCGATGCCGACGATACGCTCGAGCTGTCTTCAGATTTCAAGCTGCCGCGGCTGACCCTCGATTCCTATTCGTTCGATATTCTCCATCAGCAACTGCGATATCCTCGCACCCAGCTCGTGCGCAACACGCTGCCATGGATCTACGAGGGTGTTCTGCATGAGTTTCTGGCCCGGCGCGACGCCAAGGGAGACCGGATATTTCCAGAGAACCGGTCGCACGGTCCGCTGCCGGGTGTTCTCATCCATATGACGGAGGAAGGCGCGCGGCGACGCCAGTCACAGGCCGACCGGTACAGCCGCGACGCCGCCGTGCTGGAAGCCGCCCTGACGACAGAGACCGATCCGTTTCTCGTGGCGCGCTACACATTCTATCTCGCTCAGAGTTATCGAGACGCAGGCGAGCGGGAGAAAGCGCTCGCGCTGTATCTCAGGCGCGCGCAACTCGGCTTCTGGCAGCAGGAGGTTTACGTCAGCCTGTGGGCGGCGGGCAGATTGAAGGTCGAGCTCAATTATCCCGCGGAGGAGATCATCGAAGCCTTCGTTTCGGCCGCCCACGCCGACCCCGAGCGTGCCGAAGCGCTGCATGATGCCGCAAGATATTGCCGGGACCGGCAGCGGTTTCAGCAAGGCCATGATTTCGCCAGTCGCGCCATAGACCTTCGCTCTCCGGACGGCGCCTTGTTTGCGGAGCCATGGATCTATGACTACGGCGCACTCGATGAATTCGTGGTCAACGCCTATTGGGCGGGAAGATACGAGGACGCGGTGAAGGGCTGCCGCTTGCTTCTCGCACCGAGCAGCAAGCTTCCGGAATCGGAAAAGCAGCGCATCGAGGCCAACCTGCGATTTGCCGTGGAGGCGATCGAGAAGCGCAACAGTGCCGCAGATCCCGAGCCTCCCGAGGCCGAACCGGCCACCGTATCGCGTCCGTCGGACCAGGTGACCCAAACTGATCCGAGTCCAGTCGCACCAGCAAATGACCAAGTGAACGTAGTGCCTGCAAATAGGATCCACGTCCTCGGCGTTGCACACACCGTACCCCATGTCGACTATCTGGTGTGCGCCTTCACGGCTAAGGTGTTGTTGTTCTCGGACGTAATTCAGCCTTATGGATGGCATGTCGTCGAGTACAGCAACGAAGGCTCCAGTAGCTCTGCGCGGGAGCATATCGTAATCCTCAGCGCGGAGCGGTTGCGAACGTTGAGTAAGCGCACCTCGCGCGAAGAGCCAATGGACGCTGACGTCAACAATCAAGAGCTGCAGCGCGAGTTCCAGCACATCCTTGTCGAAAAGCTCAAAGGGCGCGTCCGAAAAGGCGATATCGTCTGCCATGTCTGGGGACCCAACATGGAGGTCTATGAGGCATTCCCGGATTGTCACCACGTCGAATTGTGCGTCGGCTACACGGCCTCGCCCGGATTGCCGTTTCGCATCTACGAAACCAGCGCCTGGATGCATTGGCATTACGGCAAGGCCGGGCACGAAGACGGCAACAACTACAAGTGGGCGATTCCTTCGCCCATCGACACGGAGATATGGAAGTATTGCGCTGCCCCCGGCAACTACGCGGTATTCCTCGGCCGCGTGACTTCGAGAAAAGGCATCAATACGCTCGTCGAAATCGCCCGGCGCCTTCCTGAACTTCCAATCCACATCTATGGCCCCGGCGACACCTCGCCGTGGGCTGATGCACCCGCCAATATCGTGTTCAAGGGGCCCGTCTTCGGCCAGGACCGCATCGAAGTGGTCAGACGCGCGCGCTGCATGTTGATGCCGACCGTCTTCATCGAGCCATTCGGAAATTCCGGCGTCGAAGCTCAGCTTTGTGGCGTACCGCTGATCGGAACTACGTTCGGCGCATTTCAGGAGACGGTCATAGATGGCGTCACTGGCTTTCGGTGCAACACCTTGGCCGACTGGATCGAGGCGATACGTGTCAGTGCCACCCTCGACCGCCGCCGGATCGCGGAGATTGCACGCACCCGCTATTCCAAGAACGTCATAGGACAACAATACGATCGCGCCTTCAGGCAGCTTGCGGACTTGTCGGGTCGCGGCTGGTACGCGGAGCAATCGCACAAGTTCGCCCATCCCTCCAATGCGACGGTAAACCCGGCTGAAGAGGTGGCGATCAGCAGTCCGCGGAAACCGAGGATCTGGCTGTACATGCCGTATTTCGGCACGTTGCCGAACTACTTCCAGCTCTATCTTGATTCGCTTGCGCGAAACCAGGATTGCCTCTCGGTCATTCTCGTCACGGACATCGATCTGGCCGGCTATCGCGTGCCGGCGAATCTGATCCGGGCCTCCATGACGCTCGACGAGATCCGGGAACGAGCCGCTCGCCTGCTGGCCGAGGAGTTTGGCGTTTCGGCAGCGCCCGACACGCTCATCAAGGGACCCTATAAGCTCTGCGATTACAGGGTGACCTATCTCAGATTGTTCTACGATATCAGTCAGCGATTGGGTCTCACTGACGAAGATTTCGTCGGCTGGGGTGACTGCGACGTCATTTACGGGCGATTTTCGGACTTCCTCGATCTGACGGACAATTACCAGATCATCGGCGGCTATCACGGACATCTGACGGCATTTCGCAATATCGAGCCTTTCCGCAACCTGTTCAGATCGATCGATGGATTATCGGCGCTGTTGATCGACGATAAATCGCACATTGTCGACGAAGTCGCTTTTCGAAAGCCGCTCCTCGAATTCCTGGAGCAACGCAAATACAGGATGTTCTACGCGAACAGATATCTCTGCGACATCGTTCCTCAGCAGTTCTTTGGCCTTTTCCGGCATGATCACGCGCAGCGTCCCAGCAACTTCTTCGATGCGTACAACCCGGACAAGGACATCGAACACGTATGCTGCGATCGAGAGGGCCGGCTATCGGTCGCCTACAAGGGCGGCGAGTCGCGACGGGCCATCTATTGTCACCTGCAGAAGCGCAGCGTCGCGGTCCAGCCCGATGGCTACGAAAATGGATACTTTATTCAAGAGAACGCCTTCATGCCCATCGATGCCGTGAACCAGAGCCCGCCCGATCCTGCGCTCAAGGCTTATCTGAGCGAGCCCGGCCCCCATCGTCTGGAAGTCGGCGCCGGATGGAATGTGAGGGATGGATGGTTCTCGACCGACCTCGATCCGCCACCGGGCCTGCCTTGCATGAAGCTCGACGCGACCAAGCGCTTCGAGATTCCCTCCGACGCTTTCGACTACGTCTATTCGGAGCACATGATCGAGCATGTCCCGTTCGACGATGGCCTGAACATGCTCGAGGAGTGCTACCGAATATTGAAACCCGGCGGAACGATCCGCATTTGCACGCCGTCGCTCGGCTTCCTGTCGCGCGTCATTTCGTCCGACCGGGGACTTGTCGAAGATCAATACCGCCGCTGGTCGGTCCAGACCTTCGTCCCGAATGCGCCGGCGGTGACGAACGCGTTCTTTCTCAACAATTTCGTCCGCAACTGGGGTCACAAATTCATCTACGACCGCGAGACACTCGAGCTCGCCTTGCAACTCGCGGGCTTCGAAAAGATCATCGGCTGTGAACTCAACGAGAGCGCACATCCATCGTTGCGGGGCTTGGCGAACGTCGAAAAGATTCCCCCCGGATTCCTCGATCTCGAAAGCATGGTGTTTGAGGCCACCAAGCCGGTAAGTACCGAAAGCAGCGCGAGGGGACGGATCATCTCGACCGGAAAGCACGCGACACAGAGCTCGATTTCGCCGTGGTCGCGCGAAGCGACGCCGGAAGCCGACGCCGGCAGGGTCGTAAGTGGCACCTTCACCGGTTCTTACAACAGTCATACGAACCTCGATTCCCCAGCGTGGTGGCGAGTTGATCTGGATCGGGTGCAGCAGATCAACGAAGTCCATATCTACAATCGCGTCGACGCCAATCCGGCGATCAGGGCACGTCTGAGCAGGCTCGAAATCCAGGTGTCCGACGACGACAGGAACTGGCACACGGCGTTCCGCAAAGAGACGGCCGTCCCCCTGGGCGGAAGACACGGACGAACTCCGTTTATTTGGAAGCCGGATGCAGCCGTCTCGGCCCGCTTTCTGCGTATTCAGCTTCTGGAGCGGCAGTATCTGCACCTGGAGCAGGTCGAGATTTTCGGTCCATGAGGCCGACCCGGAGTGGTCGCTACGCGGTACCAGCCTGCAAAGCTCAACAGAACCGTTTGGCAACCACCTGCGAGTTCGGAGACCAGATCAGGCGCATTCGATGAAAGTACAGGTTCAAGAACGCATCGACGGCGGGCTTGGGCGTATCGAGAATATCTTTGAACGGCGCATTTGGATGCCTCCATAGATAGTCGTCGAATACCATGTGACCACCAACCTTCAAGAGCTCGAACGACAAAACGGCATCAGCAAGAACATCCGGGGCTTCATGCGAACCGTCAATGTAGATCATATCGAAGTATTGCTTGAACCCCTCGCCTATCAGTTTCGCAAGCTGATCGGTTGACCGGCCCTTGCGAGCGATCAGTTTCACAGGGTGTTGCGCCCGCTTGGCGGCATCTGCGACGTTGTTTTGGAAGCGGATCTCGACAGCTGACATGTTAACACCGTCAGCCTTATGCTCGGAGCCTCCTTCCCACGTGTCGATGCATTGGATCTCGATTGGACGCTGCGATGCACAGGCGTCAATCAGGTAACAGGCGCTTGCACCTTCATAGCTGCCAATTTCCAGAATTCTTTCCGGTCGAATTTGTGGAATCAGTTGGTCCCATACCAGACGTGCGGTGACGTCAAACCAGTTGTTGGTAAATCCGGAAACAGTGTCAGTCATCGAACACACCTCATGCCAATCTGTGCGGAGTTCGGATTAGGCGATACCGTGATTTCCAAGCAGAGGCCGTCGGGCCAGGCTTCGCTCGAATTTGACACTAGCAGCTTTTCGAACAAGCCAGGGTGGCGGGAGGTCGCCATAAATCGATCTTGCCAGCGGATCACGGCAAGCAGAGCAATGCCGATTTCGGGGATCGATCTGGGACGTAGACCGTTATGCTTGTGCTGGCTGTCATCGCCAGCACAAATGGTGGGATTGCCATGGGCATTTCGAAACGCGTCTTTCGGTCGAAGCCGGTAGCAGCCATCATACCCCCGAACCCGGATCGGCTGACCCTCCGTTCGGTCCCGCTCGAGCTCGCCGGTGACTGGGGCCGTATGCTTCCCGCCTCGGTGCTGCATGTGCTCGAGCGCATGCGTGCAGCCTGCTTCGACGCTGTGCGCCTCGTCTCGGACGACCAGCCCGAGCGCCTGCGGGTTGACGAACACACATCCGGCGGCCCACCTGCGATCTGGCTGCATTCCGGCGAAAGCGATCTCGCCTGGATCATTGTTGATGTCGGCGAGCGTGACTGGTCGAAGCTTGCTTATCAGTTTGGCCACGAGCTCGGTCATGTTACCGCGAACTCCTGGCGATTTACCGCGAGGCCGGGTGGGCCCTGTCAATGGCTCGAAGAGGCGATGGTCGAGGCGTTCGCGCTGCGCGGCCTCGCGCTGCTGGCTGATAGCTGGTCGCGCGATCCGCCATTTCGGGATGACAGCGGCTTTGGTGCCGCCGTCGCCATGTATCGGCAGAACATCGTCGAGCGCTACGGGAAGCTGGCCATCGAACAGGGTAACCCAAAGGAGTTCAACGCTTGGTTCAGTCAGCATCGCGCTGCGCTCGAGGCCCAGCGGGGCCTCAGCTCCTTCGCTCAAGTGGCCTCACTTTCGATACTCACCGAATACGAGCGCGCTCCGAGCGCGATGGAAGCACTTGGGGCACTGAACAAATGGCCAGGGCGCAGTTCCATCGCGTTGGAGGAATATTTTGATGCTTGGCAGGCGAGCTGCCGGAAGTTGCGTGCCGCGGCAGATCTCCCACTTCGGCTACAAATGCTGCTCGGTCTTAGCTAAGCCCGCCGAATGGGGTGTTCGGGCGAACTCGAACGCCCGGCCAGCCGTGACTTGAACCGTAGCAATTAGAAGGCACGGTTCGAAAAATCCCAGCTAACTCAGTGGAGTTGACAGGATACCCCTTCCGCCAGATGTTGGGGGCGCCAGCCCAACGAGCCGGCAGCCCCCGACACCTACAAACCCATCGAGTCAGTCAGCGCCAATCTCCGCACCGGAGGTTGCGGCGCCTGAGTGATGCTCGTCACGGCGCTGGGCAATGGAAAGCTTCAGGATGCAGGGCATGGGAGACCAAGGGGTCTCTTCTCAAACCAGGAGGGAATGCCATGGCCTGCGGAATGCGAGAGACGATTACGGTGAGTTACTGGGGTGTGTGCTGGAAGTGGGGCTTCATCCCCTACCCCTGCAAGAAGACGAAGACGGAAGTGAAATACCAGTATGACTTCCGTCCCTGGCGCACCAGGTTCAGCTGGTCGCCCTTCCGTCGCAGCTACGAGGGCTGTTGCAACGGCGCGCTGTTCGGATGGTCGTACTGGACCTGGTCGCCGTTCGGCACCGGCAACGGACCCTGGATCGACCAGACCTTAACGTATTTCTCCGACTCGCAGATTGGTTCGACTGGCCCCTGTCCGTTCCAGAGCACATCCAGTCAGCCTGCGAAACGGTCGGAGGCAGCTAGCGGCTCAATCGTGCCGGCTGAAACTGCCGATGAGCTCTACGAGGACCATGGCTGTCCTTGTGTCTAGGCGCATCCGGGTTCGCTGCGGACCCGCTTCGCCTACCCATCGTCGAGCGCTTGCAGCCCGGCCGGTGAACGCCGGTCGGGCATCTTTCCAACGGTCGCGCGCAACAGAGGTAACGGGTTGCGCGCTGCCGTATCCCATCACCTCTCGTGACGTGCGTTCCGCAGAATGTGATCGCTGCGGCACGATGTGATTGTTTCCGAGTATTGCTCTGGCCGGAGCCGCGATGCTACCTCTGGCGAGCAATGCGTCGTGCACTACCTTGGGTTTTGGCCGTCACTTTCCTGATTGGCTTTGTCGCTTCCTTCACTGAGCTGCAAAGGATGCGCGACCGCTTCGGTGAAGTGTCCAGGCACGCCTTTCACGATCATGCAGCGGTGCGCGAATTCATGATACGTGCCGCGCTCGCCGACGCATCTGCCCCGATTGTCGTGCTTGGCGACAGCATCACCGAAATGGCTCCGCTGCCGCGGCAGCTCTGCGGGCGTCCGGTAATCAACGCCGGCGTCGGCGGCCAGACCATCCGCGAGGCCAAGCAACTCGCCCGGCGCCTGCTGGACGACCAAGGCGCGTTCCTGCTCGTCCTAGCGGTGGGCGCGAACGACGCGCGATCGCCAACGGCGCAGCGCGATTTCGCCGATCTCATCGAGACCGTGAAGCCGCTGTCGACCCGGCCACTGGTGGCGATCGCCGTCGCAGCCGACGCAGCAACCAATCAGGCGATCGAAGCCGCCGCAGTTGCGGGCGGCATTCGGTTTATCGACCCGCATTTGCCGCCTGGCGCGAAGATGGCCGACGGCATTCACTTCACCGCAGCCGCCTACAGAGCCTGGGTACCGGCACTCGACGCAGCGATCTCGGCGGAATGCACGATGTGATGTGCGCAGGGCCGAACCCCGGCGTGCTCTGCTCGCAGCGTTCGATCGAACACGCGCTCAGGTCTGCCGGACGAACTCCGCGATCAGGCCACCGATTTGCTCGGGCGCATCTTCGAAGCAGTAATGCCCGACGCCGGCAAGGCGCCTGACCGGTGCGGCCGGAAAGATCGCGGAAAACAGCGGCAGGAAATGCTCTGCACGCAGCGTGCGGTCCGCTTCGCCCCAGATCGCGAGCGCCGGCTTGCCGCGGATCAAGCGGTCGGCAGCGGGATCGGGCGTCGCGAATGCATGTGCACCGGTGGCAAAGCCCTTGGCCCATCCGATCGCGCCAAGGCAGTCGGCCGGACGCGCGAAGGGCGCTCCGTAAGCCGCGAGCCAGGCGTCGGTGATGACGGCGTTGTTCTCGAAGCCGTTGAGCTTGAGTGTGCTCAGGATGTTGAAGCCGAGTTGCCCGAGAACCGGCTCGAGTTCGCTGCGCGCGTCGGCCTTGGCGATCCATTGAAACCAGGGCGACGCCAGCGCATTGGCCGTGACGCGCTCGAACAGGTCGCTTTGCCCGAACGGCGTCGGCCCGTTGGCCGAGATGATGCGGCGGATACGCTCCGGATGGCGGGCCGCGAAGCCCATGCCGACCGGACCGCCGAAATCATGCATGATGAGGGTGATGTTGCTGAGATCGAGCGCAAGGACCAGCGCTTCGAGATTGTCGACATGGTCCTGCAGCCAATCGCTGCGCTGCGCCGGCGTCGCGCTCTTGCCGAAGCCCATGTGGTCCGGAACGACCACGCGGTGCGTCGCGCTCAGCACCGGTACCAGGTGGCGGAACAGATAGCCCCAGGTCGGTTCGCCGTGCAGGCAAAGCACCACCTCGCCGTCGCGTGGACCTTCGTCGACGTAGTGCATCCGGAAGCCGGGAGCCGCGCTGAAATGCGGCGCGAATGGAAAAGTGCCGTCGAACGTGGCGTCGGCCTGGATCATGGTAGTCCTCGCATGGTTTTAAGTTGAAACCGCTGTGTATCGCTTGAGGTTTTACTTTGCAACCGGTATATCGGGCTCACATGGTGGTGCCCCTACGCGCACCATCGATCGACACGCGAGATCAGGAGCGCCAGGCGAATCGCGATGGCCAAGAGAGTGAGCCACAGGGACTCGATGTGCGGCGTGGCCCGGCCGCTGGATGCGATCGGCGACTGGTGGTCGCTGCTGATCGTCCGCGATGCGTTCGAGGGGCTGCGCCGGTTCGGCGAGTTTCAGAAGAGCCTCGGGCTAGCCAAGAACATCCTGTCGGCCCGGCTCCGCAATCTGCTGGCGCACGGCATCATGGAGACGGTGCTCGCAGCCGACGGCAGCCCCTACCAGGAATATGTGCTGACCGAAAAGGGACGCGGCCTGTTCCCGCTCCTCGTTGCGCTCCGGCAATGGGGTGAGGATTTCTTCTTCGAACCCGACGAGGCGCATGTGCTCCTGGTTGATCGCAAGAACGGATTGCCGGTGCGGCGGCTCGAGCTGCGCGCGCAGGATGGACGCGTCGTTGGCGCGGAAGACACGATGGTGCGGCTACCTTCGATTGCACCTGAGTGAGAACACGCCTGCCGCCTACGTCGTCGGCCGCAACCGGATGTTAACCCTCCTTGCCGCAGCATCGGCCGCGTGGAGGTTCGATCAATGCAGACATTCCGGATTTCGCTGAGCGATGGGACGCGGCAATTCCACACGGCGATTCAGGCGCCGGATCCCGCCTCCGCGCGCATCAAGGCCGCCTACTTCTTCGACATATCGAAGTGGCGAATCCTGAGTGTGTCGCTGAGCGGAGCCAGTGCCGCGGCGGCCTAGTCGCTGCGCGCCCTACGCCATCCGGTCGAGTTCGGCCGCGGCAAGCCTTGCAATCTGCAGGTCGATTTCGGCGAGCGGATCACCATCGCCGAGAAACCATGCTGCCGACAAGCCGGTCCAGGCGACGATCCATGACAGCAGGCGCCGGCGATCGAGCCGCGCTGCTTCTACGACAATGTCCAGACGTCGCGCAAAGCGTCCGGGTTCGGTTGCGACCGGCCGTGTCGGATCCGCGAGATCCGGATTGGTGAAGATGTTGGCGAAGTCGAAGCCACGCTCGCCGACGAGATGCTTTGGATCGATCGCGAGCCAGCCGCGCGTGCCGAAGTCGAGCACATTGTCATGGTGCAGATCGCCATGCAGCACCACGATCTCGCGCTGATCGCCGAGCAACGCTTCGGCAATCTCCGCCGACCGATTCAAGATGCCGCCATGCGCCCTCGCCGCCGGCCAGAGCTCGCGAAACCAGTCCTTGAGTGGCGTCAACTCCGGCTGCGGTTTCGCGCGCCGGGCGTGCAGCCGATCGGCCGTTGCACAGAGGATTCGGCAGGCCTCATCGTCCCTGCCGGTGCGCGCCATCTCGCTGAGCGAGGCCGGTCCCGTTGCCCTTTCGAGCAGGAGTGCATCGCCGTCACGGGCAAGGACGCGCGCCGCGCCGTCTCCGTCCCACCACGCCATCACGACCGCGCCGAGGCGTTCGTCCGGCTCGTGCGAGACCTTGAGCATGGCCGGCTCGCCGTGCCGCCGCACCGGCAGTAACCGCGCGGCGTGCGTCACGATCGGGTCGCCGTCGGGGACGAGGCTCCAGGCTGAGAGATAGGGGGTGAACATTCGGGCGGACCGGCTGGCGACGAAGAAGCGAGACTTGAGGTTCTAATCATTGCGCCCACGCGCTGCCATGCTGGTTCCCCGCGGCGCATCGTGGCAGGCAGCGCGAACCAGTTCCCTGCTTGCCCTGCCCATGTTGGCTGATGACAGCCCCCACCCTTCTCGCGTTACAATGTCGCAGCCGGTGGTACGGAGGATGTGGCGATGCCGCGAAAGGGAATTACCGGACACGACGATTGGGTGCTCACCGAGGCCCTGGCCACGGCGCTGGTCGCGCTCGAACAATTGCCGTCGAAGCACCAGCCGCGCGCGCATATGGAGGATGTCCGGAAAATCCTCACCGCGCGATGCGAGGCCGGCGCCGTCACGCTACACCTCGCGCAAGCCAAGTGCCGGTTGTTTCCGGATACCGACCCCCTCACGATCTACGAGGAATACGGCCTCAAGGATGGACTCGGATAGCGGCAGCCGATCGAGCGGTTAGTCGCGGCTGACGCGCCAGATCGTGCCGTTGCCGTCTTCGGAGACCAGCAGCGCGCCGTCGCGCGCCACGGTTACGCCGACCGGACGGCCCCAGACCTCGTTGTCACCGAGGACAAAGCCGGTGACGAAGTCCTCGTACTCGCCGGTCGGCACGCCGTCCCTCAACCTGATGCGAATGACCTTGTAGCCGGTGCGCTTCGACCGATTCCAGGAGCCATGTTCGGCGGCAAAGGCATCGCCGCGATACTCCGCCGGAAAACTGCTGCCGGTGTAGAAGGTCAGGCCGAGCGAGGCAGAGTGCGCCTGCAACAGCACGTCGGGGACCGTCACCTTGTCCTTCAGATCGGGCCGCTCGCCGGCATGCGCTGGGTCTTCGTTGGCGCCGATATAGTACCAGGGCCAGCCGTAGAACGCGCCTTCGCGAATCCGCGTCACATAGTCAGGCACGAGGTTGTCGCCGCGGCCGTCGCGCTCGTTGGTCGAACACCACGGCGTGCCGCTACCGGGCTGGATCGCAAGCCCCACGCAGTTGCGGATCCCGGTGGCGAACAGCTTCTGGTTCTTGCCGTCGGGATCGAAGGCGAGCACGGCGGCGCGATCGGTCTCGGCTCCCCAGGCTGCGCCAAGCGCATGGTCGCGGCTCCATGCCTCGATGCCACCGGGCGGCTGGCCCAGCCCCTCGCCTGCGTTGCCGGCGGAGCCGACCGACACCAGCATCCGCTTGTTGTCCGGTGTGAACACGATGTCGCGGGTCGAATGGCCGTAGCCGTGCGGCAGGTTGGCGACGATCGTCTCAGGCTTTCCCTGTGCCTTGAGATCGCCGTTGCTGTAGGCAAAGCGCACGACGCTGTCTGTGTTGGCGACATAGAGCCATTGCGGATTATCGCCGCTCGGGAAGAACGCGACGCCGAACGGCCGATTTAGTCCGGTTGCGTAGATTTCATTGGCAAAACCCTTGGCACCACCGGCGCCGCGCAGGACGCGGATGCGGCCGGGGCCGGTTTCCACGACGATGATGTCGCCATTGGGAGCGGTCCGGATGATCCGCGGTCCGCTCAATCCGCTCGCGAACAGCTCGATCTTGAACCCCGCCGGCACCTGCGGCACTACGGAGGCGGGTCGCTGCACGACGCGCGATGAATTGCTGCTGGAGGCCGTCGCCCCCGGCTTCGGCAGGTCTTGCGGTGTGATCAGACGCACCGTGCCCGGTCTGTCGCGCTGCCAGTCGCCGAACGCTTCCGTGCCTTTCAGGACCGGCTCGGCCGCAGCGCCCGTGATGCCGATCGCTGCGAGGAGGATAACCGACAGACCTGCGCCGGCCAGATTTGTCTTGGGCATATGCTCCTCGCGCGATGTCCCTGTCAGTTGCAGAGTTCATAGCGCGGTTCGACCGCCGGCCGCGGTCACAATGTCGTCTGCCTCGTTGTCGTTGGAGGCGCTGCGTGTCGGATCGAGGGCCCGATGATCGATCTGCGCCGGATCAAACCCTGGAACTGACCATCGGCTTGCGCTCGGCCGCCGCCGACAGGTCGCGATAGGCCGCGGCTTCTCCAACCAGCGCCTTGAGAGGAACCGTGAGCCGGCAGATCAGGCCCTCGGCGCGCCAATCGAAATCGGCCTGGCCGCCGAGCTGGGTCTCGATGCTGGCGATGACGCTACGGGTACCAAAACCCTTCTGCTTCGGCTTGGTCACCGGAGGCCCGCCGGATTCCACCCAGGCCAGGATCAACGCGTCGTCCTGTACTTCCCAGGTGATGGCGAGCCGGCCCGGCAGTACCGACAGGCTGCCGTATTTGGCCGAGTTGGTGACGAGCTCATGCAGCGCCAGTGCCAGCGTCTGCGCGGTCGCGGGCTGCAACTGCACCTCCGCGCCCTCAATCTGGATCTGCCCGGCCTCGGAATACGGCGCGATCTCCTCGGTCACCAGCCGCCGGATTTCCGCGCCCTGCCAGCTCGACAGCGACAGCACGGTGTGGACGCGCGCCAGCGCCGTGATGCGGCCCTCGACCGCCCGCACATAAGCAGTGACGTTCTGCGCACGCGTCAGCCGCACGATCGATTGCGCGAGTGCGAGCGCATTCTTGGCGCGATGATCGACCTCGCGGGTCAGGAGACTCTGCCGCTCCTCGGCCTTCTTGCGATCGGTGATGTCGACGGTGACGCCGCTGACCCGCACCACCCTGCCGTTCCTGTCGCTGGTGGCGGCGGCCGTGCCGACGCACCAGCGGATCTCGCCGTCCGGCCGGACGACGCGGAATTCGGCCTCATAAGATGTGTGGCCGTTGCCGAAGCCGGTCCAGCCCTGCCGGAGTTGCTCGACATCATCAGGGTGAAACAGCGCCTGGATATTGTCTGAAGTCAGCGCGAAGGATTTCGGGTCGACGCCGAAGATCTTGTACTGCCCCTCGTCCCACATCCAGTCGCCGTTGACCCAATCCCAATCCCACGAGCCCATCTTGCCCGCGGCAATCGCCATGCTGCGGCGCGCCTCGCTCTCGACCAGCCGCGTCGTCGACTGCTCGAGCTCGGCGGTGCGGGCGCGCACCCGGTCCTCGAGCTCGGCATTGAGGCGTTCGAGCTGCCGTGTCTTGCGGTAGAGCTCGGCGAACACGCGGATCTTTGCGCGCAACACTTCCGGGACGACCGGCACCGGGACGTAGTCGACCGCGCCCATCTCATAGCCGCGCAGCCGGTCGATGTCGCTGACTTGAATGGCCGAGATGAAGATCATCGCGGTCTTTTGGAAGCGCGGATGCTCCCGGATCATCGCCGCGAGCTCGAAGCCGTCGAGCTCGGGCATGCAGACGTCGACCAGGATGACCGCGACTTCGTTCTTGAGCAGGAACTCGAGCGCCTCGCGGCCCGACGATGCCGCGACGAGCGTTTCACCGAGCTCCTTCAGGATGACCTCATAGGCCAGCAGCTTAGCCGGCTGGTCGTCGACCAGAAGGATGTTTACCTTTTCGTGGTCCATCATGTTCGATCGCCGATCAGCGGTGCAGCCACATGCGGATCGCCAGCAGCAGTTGCTCTGTATTCACGGGTTTCGCCAGATAGTCGGACGCGCCTGCTTCCAGGCATTTCTCGCGGTCGCCTTTCATCGCTTTCGCTGTCAGCGCGATGATCGGCAGCCGCGCAAAGGCGGGATTTTGCCGGATGGCGCCGATGGTCTGGTAACCGTCCATCTGCGGCATCATGATGTCCATCAGCACGATCGCGATCTTCGGATTGGACTCGACCAGCGAGATCGCCTCGTGACCCGTTGTCGCAGTCAACACCTTCATACCTCGCCGCTCCAGCACGCTCGACAGCGCGAAGATGTTGCGAGCGTCGTCGTCGACCAGCAGCGCGGTCTTACCAATCAGATCCTCATCGGAACTATTGAGCTTCTCCAGCATCCTCTGTTTTTCGACGGGCAATTCCGTGATCACACGGTGCAGGAACAGTGACGTTTCGTCGAGCAGGCGTTCGGGCGACTCCACGCCTTTGACGACAATGCTGCGGGCCATCGTGTGCAGTTCCGCGTCTTCCTCCGCCGAAAGTTCCCGCCCCGTAAACACGACAACGGGAATATTGGAGAGCGTCTCGTCCTTGCGGATCTGATCCAGCACCTCGAAACCGCTCATGTCGGGCAGGCGCAAATCGAGCACGACGCAGTCGCAGGGATTTTCGCGCAGCGTCGACAGCGCCCCTGCCCCGGTACCGCTGGTCACGATCTCGATATCCTCGTGCCCGAGCAACTCGGTGATGCTGAGTTGTTCCGCCGCATTGTCCTCCACGATCAGGAGGCGCTTGCGACGCGGCCTTGCATATTCCTTGATCTGCGACAGCGCCGCACTGACGCCTTCGGTCGTGGTCGGCTTGTTGACGAAGGAGAACGCGCCGCGCGCGAGTGCGTGTTGCCGATCCTCGTCGAGCGTAATGATCTGCACCGGGATGTGACGGGTCAGCGGATTGTGCTTGAGCTGGCTCAGCACGGTCCAGCCCAGCATGTCCGGCAGGAAGACGTCGAGCGAGACCGCGCTCGGCTGGAACTGCTTGGCGAGATCAAGCGCCTCGGCGCCGCGGCTTGCGACCAGGACCTTAAATCCCTTGTCGCGCGCCAGATCGATCAGCACCCGTGCATAATGCGGGTCGTCCTCGACGATGAGCAGGATGGTGTCGCCGGGCTCGAGATTGAGCCGGTCGTCCGGCAGCTGCTCGATTACGCGCTCCTGCGTGCCCGAGGCTTGCAACGACGGTGCCACCGTGTGCGGCATCGCGATCGGCTGGGCCTGCGGGCGCAATGCCACCGACGGCCCGGCATATTTCAACGGCAGATAGAGCGTGAAGGTCGAACCCTTGCTTGGCGCGCTGCGCAGATGGATCTCGCCGCCGAGCAGGCCCGCCAGCTCACGGCTGATGGCGAGGCCCAGACCGGTGCCGCCATATTTGCGGCTGGTGCCGGCGTCGGCTTGCTGGAACGCCTCGAAGATCAGCTTCTGCTTGTCCTGGGGAATGCCGATGCCGGTATCCGACACTTCGAACGCCACGACCGCGGGTGCGGCATTGAGGATCGGATGCTCCGCGCTCCAGCCGCCGAGCGCGGCCGATACCGTCAAACTCACGCCGCCGTCCGCGGTGAACTTGAATGCATTCGACAGCAGGTTCTTCAGCACCTGCTGCAGCCGCTTCGAGTCGGTGACCATGCTGCGCGCAAGGTTGGCATCGACATCGATGCTGAAGGTGAGATGCCGGTTCTCCGCCTCGTGCCGGAACGGCCGTCCGACGGTCTCGAGCAGGCTCGATGTCAGGATTTCCTCGGCCTCGACCGTCACCGTGCCGGATTCGATCTTGGACAGATCAAGAATGTCACTGATCAGGTTCAACAGATCGGTGCCGGCGCCGTGAATGGTGCGTGCGAACTCGACCTGCTTGCCGGTGAGATTGCCGTCCGGATTCTCGGTGAGCTGCTGACCCAGGATCAGGATCGAGTTCAGCGGCGTCCGCAGCTCGTGCGACATGTTGGCGAGGAATTCGGACTTGTACTTCGAGGTCAGCGACAGTTCGGTCGCCTTCTCTTCCAGCGCGCGTCGGGCCTGCTCGATTTCCTGGTTCTTGCGCTCGACGTCGACGTTGCGTTCGGCGAGCTGCTGGGCCTTCTGCTCGAGCTGGTCGTTGGTCTGCTGCAATTCCTTCTGCTGGGTCTGCAACTCGCCGGCGAGCTGTTGCGACTGTTTCAGCAGCGCCTCGGTCTGCATCGTCGCCTCGATGCTGTTGAGCACGATGCCGATGCTGTCGGTGAGCTGTTCGAGGAAGGTGATCTGCGAGGTCGTGAACGACGAGACCGAGGACAATTCGATCACCGCCTTGACCTGGTTCTCGAACTGCACCGGGAAGACCACCAGGTTCTTCGGCATGATCCGCATCAGCGCCGAATTGATCGGCACCGCATCGCCGGGAATGTCCGAGACCAGGCGCTGGCGCTTGTCGAGTGCGCACTGCCCGATCAATCCCTCCCCGAACTGGACGATCTGCGGATGCGGATTGCTGCTGTCGCTGGCATAGGCCGACAGCAGACGCAGCTGCGCATTCTCGGGATTGTCGACCTGGTAGATCACGCCCATATGCGCGTTGATCAGCGGCGCAAGCTCCGTCAGCAGCAAACGGCCGACGGTCGCGAGGTCGCGCTGGCCCTGCAACATGTTGGTGAAGCGCGCCAGGTTGGTCTTCAGCCAGTCCTGCTCGGTGTTGCGCTCCGTCGTGAGACGGAGGTTGCCGATCATCGTGTTGATGTTGTCCTTGAGCTCCGCGACCTCGCCGCGCACGTCAACCTGGATCGAGCGCGTCAGGTCGCCCTTGGTCACCGCAGTCGCGACTTCCGCGATCGCGCGCACCTGCGAGGTCAGGTTGGCCGCCAGCAGATTGACGTTGCCCGTGAGGTCCTTCCAGGTGCCGGCGGTGCCGGGCACGTTGGCCTGACCGCCCAATCGCCCCTCGACGCCGACCTCGCGCGCCACGCTGGTGACCTGTTCGGCAAAGGTCGCAAGCGTCTCCGTCATGTTGTTGATGGTGTCGGCGAGCGCGGCCACTTCGCCCTTCGACTTCACCGTGAGATTTTGCTTCAGGTCGCCGTTGGCGACCGCGGTCACCACCTTGACGATGCCGCGCACCTGCTCGGTCAGGTTCGCCGCCATGACGTTGACGGTGTCGGTGAGGTCCTTCCAGGTGCCGGCGACGCCACGCACCTCGGCCTGGCCGCCGAGCTTGCCTTCGGTGCCCACTTCGCGCGCCACACGCGTTACCTCGCCGGCGAAGGCGTTGAGCTGGTCCACCATCGTGTTGATGGTGTTCTTCAGCTCGAGGATCTCGCCCTTCACGTCGACCGTGATCTTGCGCGACAGGTCGCCGCGCGCCACGGCGGTGGTGACTTCGGCGATGTTGCGGACCTGGGTGGTCAGGTTCGCGGCCAACAGGTTGACGTTGTCGGTCAGGTCCTTCCACGTGCCGCCGACGCCGGGCACCACAGCCTGGCCGCCCAGCCGGCCCTCGGTGCCGACCTCGCGTGCCACGCGCGTCACTTCGGCGGCGAACGAGCGCAGCTGCTCGACCATCGTATTCAGGGTGTCCTTGAGCAGCAGGATCTCGCCGCGCACGTCCACCGTGATCTTCTTCGACAGGTCGCCGCCGGCGATCGCGCTCGCGACCTCAGCGATGTTGCGGACCTGGGCGGTCAGGTTCGACGCCATGAAGTTGACGTTGTCGGTGAGGTCCTTCCAGGTGCCGGCGACGCCGGGCACCTCGGCCTGGCCGCCGAGCTTGCCTTCGGTGCCGACCTCGCGGGCCACGCGCGTCACCTCGCCGGCGAAGGCGTTGAGCTGGTCCACCATCGTGTTGATGGTGTTCTTCAGCTCGAGGATTTCGCCCTTCACGTCAACCGTGATCTTGCGCGACAGGTCGCCGCGCGCCACGGCGGTCGTCACTTCCGCGATGTTGCGGACCTGCGCTGTCAAATTGCCGGCCATCGAGTTGACGTTGTCGGTCAGGTCCTTCCAGGTACCGGCGACGCCGGGCACGTTGGCCTGGCCGCCAAGGCTGCCGTCGGTGCCGACCTCGCGCGCGACGCGGGTCACCTCGCCCGCGAAGCGGTTGAGCTGGTCGACCATCGTGTTCAGCGTTTCCTTCAGCTGAAGGATCTCGCCGCGCACGTCGACCGTGATCTTGCGCGACAGGTCGCCGCCGGCGATCGCAGTCGCCACCTCGGCGATGTTACGGACCTGCGCCGTCAAATTGCCGGCCATCGAATTCACGGAGTCGGTCAGGTCCTTCCAGGTGCCGGCGACGCCGGGCACCTCGGCCTGGCCGCCGAGCTTGCCGTCGGTGCCGACCTCGCGCGCGACGCGCGTCACTTCGCCGGCGAAGGCGTTGAGCTGGTCGACCATCGTGTTGAGCGTTTCCTTCAGCTGAAGGATTTCGCCCGACACGTTCACCGTGATCTTCTTCGACAGGTCGCCCTTCGCCACCGCAGTCGCGACCTCGGCGATGTTGCGGACCTGCGCCGTCAGGTTCGAGGCCATCGAGTTGACGCTGTCGGTCAGGTCCTTCCAGGTGCCGGCGAC
Source organism: Bradyrhizobium mercantei (assembly GCF_001982635.1). GTDB lineage: Bacteria > Pseudomonadota > Alphaproteobacteria > Rhizobiales > Xanthobacteraceae > Bradyrhizobium > Bradyrhizobium mercantei. The sequence continues at coordinate 240,255 of NZ_MKFI01000002.1, forward strand.
GCCGCGCACCTCGGCCTGGCCGCCGAGCTTGCCCTCGGTGCCGACCTCGCGCGCCACGCGCGTCACCTCGCCGGCGAAGGCGTTGAGCTGGTCGACCATCGTGTTGATGGTGTCCTTGAGCTCGAGAATTTCGCCGCGCACGTCGACCGTGATCTTCTTCGACAGGTCGCCATTGGCGACCGCTGTGGTGACCCCGGCGATATTGCGGACCTGTGCGGTCAAGTTCGACGCCATGAAGTTGACGTTGTCGGTCAGATCCTTCCAGGTGCCGGCGACGCCGAGCACGTTGGCCTGGCCGCCAAGCTTGCCTTCGGTGCCGACCTCGCGCGCCACGCGCGTCACTTCCGAGGCGAAAGCGTTGAGCTGGTCGACCATCGTGTTGAGCGTTTCCTTCAGCTGAAGGATCTCGCCCGACACGTTCACCGTGATCTTCTTCGACAGATCGCCGCCGGCGATCGCGGTCGCGACGTCGGCGATGTTGCGGACCTGCGCCGTCAAATTCGACGCCATGAAGTTGACGTTGTCGGTCAGATCCTTCCAGGTGCCGGCGACGCCGGGCACCTGGGCCTGGCCGCCGAGCTTGCCTTCGGTGCCGACTTCGCGCGCCACGCGCGTCACTTCCGAGGCAAACGAGTTGAGCTGATCCACCATCGTGTTGATGGTGTCCTTCAGCTCGAGGATCTCGCCGCTGACGTCGACCGTGATCTTGCGCGACAAGTCGCCGCGCGCCACGGCCGTGGTCACGTTGGCGATGTTGCGCACTTGGGCGGTCAGGTTGCCGCACATCGCGTTCACCGAGTCGGTCAGGTCCTTCCACGTGCCGGCGACGCCGGGCACGATCGCCTGGCCGCCGAGCTTGCCGTCGGTGCCGACCTCGCGCGCCACGCGCGTCACTTCGGAGGCAAATGAACGCAGCTGATCGACCATCGTGTTGATGGCCTCCTTCAGTTGCAGGATCTCGCCGCGGACGTCGACCGTGATCTTCTTCGACAAGTCGCCGTTGGCGACCGCGATCGTCACCTCGGCGATGTTGCGGACCTGGCCGGTCAAATTGTTGGCCATCGAGTTGACGCTCTCGGTCAGGTCCTTCCAGACGCCGGTCACTTCCGGCACCTGGGCCTGACCGCCGAGCTTGCCCTCGGTGCCGACTTCGCGGGCGACGCGGGTGACCTCGGAGGTGAACACCGAGAGCTGCTTGATCATCGTGTTGACGATGTTTGCCGACTGCAGGAATTCGCCGCGCAGTGGCCTGCCTTCGACATCGAGCTGCACCGTCTGCAGCAGGTCGCCCTGTGCCACCGCGGCGACCGCGCGGGTCACCTCGCGAGTCGGCCACAGCAGATCGTCGATCAGGGTGTTGACCGAGCTCTCCATGTCGGCCCAGGCGCCGCTGGCGAGGCCGAAATTGACGCGCTGGCGGGTCTGTCCCTCACGGCCGACGACCTGTCCGACGCGCTCCAATTGCTGCGCCATGCGCTCGTTGGCAGCTGCGATTTCGTTGAAGGCGTCCGCGATCTTGCCGTCGATGCCGAGATAATCGCCGCGCATCCGGACCGAAAAGTCGCCGGCGCGCATCGCCTGCAGCGATTGCAGCAGATCGTGCGAGGAGTCGAGACTTCCGTTGGATGATTGGGCGCGGCGGGTATCAGCACGGGGACGAGGCGGCGAACCGAGATCGGTCATGGAATTTCCCCTACGCGCTGGCAACGAATCCAGGGACTCGGAAAAGCCAGTGTGACCATAAGAATGACTGCCCTTGATCTATTCAAGCGGGAAAACGCCAAAACCGCGATTTGTGACGCAAACCGAGTACCTTAATCGCGAGTGGAACCAAAAGTTCCCACGTGCATTGGAACTTTTTGGCTGACGGCGCAAACCGTTCGTATTGCTTGGTCCCCGCGGGCACGCGTGGTCTCATTGGAACATTGGCCTCGCCGGAACGTTCCGGCCGTTGGCAGGATTGGTGATGGTTAAGAAATCAGACCAGCTCAAGCGGGGCATCTTCGAGAGCGAGCGCAGGTTCCGGCTGTTAGCCGGAGGGGCAGTCGACTATGCGATTTGCACCCTCGCCCCCGATGGGCGGGTGATCCACTGGAACAAGGGCGCCGAGCGCATCACCGGCTATCCGGCCAGGGCAATCCTCGGCCAACACTTCTCGATCTTCTACCTCGAAGAGGATCGCGCATCGGGGCTTCCCGCCAAGGCGTTGCAGATGGCGCGGAAGGAAAAGCACGCTGTCGCTGAGGGCTGGTGCGTCCGCAGGGACGGATCGCAATTCTATGCCTCTGTGGTCATCGATCCAATCTACGAGAAGCGCAGGCTCGTCGGCTATGCGATGGTCACCCGCGATATCACCGAGCGCCGGCAGGCGCGTGCCGATCTCGATGCCAGCGAAAGCCAGTTCCGCCTGCTGGTCGGCAATGTCACCGACTATGCGCTGTACATGCTGACGCCTGCCGGCATCGTCGCCAACTGGAACGCCGGCGGCGAGCGCATCAAGGGCTATTCGCCAAGCGAAATCATCGGCCAGAGCTTTGCGCGGTTCTATACGCCCGCCGATCAGGCCGCGGGCAAGCCGGCCCGCGCCCTCAAGATCGCGGAAGAGACCGGGCACTACGAGGAGGATGGTTGGCGGGTCCGCAAGGACGGCTCGTTCTTCTGGGCCAGCGTGGTGATCGATCCGATCCGCGACAGCGACGGCAGCCTGGTCGGATTCGCCAAGATCACGCGGGACATTACCGAACGGCGCGAGGCGCAGCGGAAGCTCGAACTGGTGCAACGACAACTGGCGGAATCGCAGAAGATGGATGCGCTCGGCCAATTGACCGGCGGCGTCGCGCACGACTTCAACAATCTCCTGATGATCATTTCGGGCAATCTGCACCGCATCAGGCGCGAGGTGACGAGCGAGCGCGGCCGGCTTGCAATGAGCGCGATCGAAACCGCATCGGAACGCGCAGCGTCCCTGACCAGCCAGCTTCTCACCTTCGCACGCCGGCAGAGCGTCAACCCCCAGGCTATCGAGGTCACCGAGAGGATCACGGCGTTGCGCGCGGTCTTGACCAGTGCGCTGGGCGGCCTGGTCAGGCTCGACGTGGACGTCCCCTCCGATATCTGGCCGGTCTTCGTCGACCCGACGGAATTTGAGACGGCGCTGATCAACCTCGTCATCAATGCGCGGGATGCGATGACTGACGGCGGCACGCTGACCATTGCGGCGCGCAACGTTCCCGCCGAAGCCCAGGTGGCCGTCAGCGTGACCGACACCGGCGAAGGCATTCCCGACGATGTGCTGAGCAAGGTCTTCGACCCGTTCTTCACCACAAAGCCGGTCGGCAAAGGGACCGGCCTCGGGCTGTCCCAGGTCCACGGTTTCGCTCATCAAGCCGATGGCCGGGTCGAGATCGCAAGCGCACTCGGCAAGGGCACGACGGTCAGCATTTATCTGCCGCGCGGGACCGCCGCAGCAAAGCCCACGGCTGCCGGCCATAGCGTGGGCGGCTCCGCGACCGTTCTGCTGATCGAGGACAATCCTGCCGTCGCCGATGCAAGCATCGGCCTGCTCGAACAACTCGGCTACACCGTACGCTGGGCGTCCAACGCAGAGGCCGCCTTATCGGAAGTCGACGCGAACGGGATCGATGTGGTGTTCAGTGACATCGTCATGCCCGGCCGGATGGACGGGTTGAAGCTGGCGCGCGCGATCCGGGAGAGGAAGCCCGACCTGCCTATCCTGCTGACGACCGGCTACAGCGAGAGTGCGCGCGACGCGAGGTCGGACTTTCCGGTCCTGCGCAAGCCATACCACATTCAAGACCTCAGCCGCGAACTCTCGAAGCTGACGGCGCACGGTCCGGGCGGGGTGACGAACAGTCCGTCCGCTGACGCGCCGCGCGAGTTCGATGCCGCCGATCATGATCGGGCGACCAGGCCAAAGGCCAAAGCGCGCTCCTAATTCACTCCAAAGGTCAGCGGTCCGCAGGCCAGCTTCGCCGCACCAGCAGGATCCGCTCGATGCGGCTGCATTGTTCGCAGCGGTATTGAAGGATGTCCCTGCCCTCGCTGCCCGGAGAGCTGCTCTCAAGCCGCATCGTCCTGATGCAGCTGATGCAGGAGATCAGCGTCAGCAGCGGACTGCGATCGTCATTCATCGATGCCCGCGGTGGCGCGGTCGGATCGGCGATCATGGCGCTGGGCGATGCTAAGGTGTTGGCTCTCACTCCAAGAAAATGCCGATCCTGCGGATCGGGTTCCAGCCTGGAAACCTGATTTGGCGACCGACGGCGATCGGCCGGTCCGCCTTATACCCTGGCGCTGCTTTGGCTGGGCTTCGGCTTCGCCTTGTCCAATTTGACCTTCGGACCGGCGCGGTCCTCGTAGCTTCGGCTCAACCGCTCCCGAACCGTCGGCAAACGCTCGCCGCCGCCGGCGGCCTTCCAGCGCCCGATCAGTTCTGTCACCTCGGCGCGCATCGCCATCAGCCGGTATGACGCTTCGCTGCAATCGAGGTCGCGGTTGACCTGATCGCGGATCGACGCCTCGACGAGCGTCATCTCGGCTCGCAAGGTGCTGATCTTCCGGCGAATTTCATTGATTTTGTTGTCCATGGCTTGTTAGAACAAAAATAGAACATATTGTCAAGTCACGATCCGGCAAGCGAGGTGAGCTATGAGCATGGCAGCGGTGAGATTTGGCGGGGTTGCGGAGCACTTTGGCGGGCTGATGACCCGCTCCCAGGCGCTGCGGTTGAGGAGCCTTGCCGAGGAGGCCTACCAGCCCAACCAGTACGCGCGTGACCTGACGTCCGAGGAAGCCCAGCGACGCATCGATGCCCTGAAGGCTGAGATCGCGCTGGCGGACTCTTTCTGAACCGCCGACCCCGGCCGGGCCGGACACCCCCTTAAGGCTTTGATATAGCGGCGCAGCTAGTTCTGTTCCTGTTATTGCTGCTTTGTGCCTTTTGGGGGAGCCTGACGTGCTGGAGCTGGAGAAGCGATCGCCGCTTGCGTTCCCGATCACGCTGAAAGACGGCCGGACGCTCGCGACCGTTGGCGACGCCGCGGACTATCTGTCCGCCCTGAACGTGGATCAGCGCGATCGCAGCTACTGGAAGACGGCGATCATGATGTTCAACAACGCGATGCGCGAACCGAGCTATCTCAGGATCGCGACCATGAACCTGCGCTCTGCCCTTGTGTATGACCGCCTCGTCGACGATGTCGGCCACTGATTGTGGTGTAGCGGCTACAGCCGAATCGACGGTGGTTGCGTAAGGCGCTGTCCGTTATGGCCGCAAACAAGGTAACGGCGGTACACGCGACGGCTGGATGCGCATTGCGCTTCGGCCGCACTTTCGGGCCGCCTTGGAGGGCAAGGCGGCCCATTTCTTTTTCAATTCGTTTTCAAAGCAATTTTGCGCGGACGAACAGCGTCCGCAACGCGTTGGTTGCCTGCACGGTCAGCATGGCATTCCCGGCCGCGCGCTCCAGCGCAACAAGGGCGTCGTCGTGCAGGGAGCGGAACTCCATCCATTCGACGGCGCTGAGATTGCTGATGAAGCGGTAGGCCTGGCCGACGGTCGCAAGCGTCACCGTCTCGCCGTTCAGCCGCACCTTGAACGTCGCCTTCAGCGGCGTGTCGGATTTGGATACGTCTCCCATGGCGCGGTTGTGCTCCGCGCCGCGTTAATGTCAATCTAATTTCTCTGCGCCCGCGCAGCTGCGCCAGCCCCGCTGAATCGCATTGTCTGTTAGCGTTTCGTGGGGGTGATTCGTGCCTGATCTTGCCAACACAGCCTATCTCGATGCGCTCAATTCCGAGCAACGACGCGCCGTCGAGCACGGCGTCGGCAAGGATTGCATCGTCGGCGCGCCGCTGCTGGTGATCGCGGGCGCGGGCTCCGGCAAGACCAACACGCTCGCCCATCGCGTCGCGCATCTGATCGTCGCAGGCGCCGATCCGCGTCGCATCCTGTTGATGACCTTTTCGCGGCGTGCCGCCGCCGAGATGGCCGGTCGCGTCGAGCGCATTGCGCGGCGCGTGCTCGGCGATCGCGCCTCGGTCATGACCGACGCGCTGAGCTGGGCCGGCACGTTCCACGGCATCGGTGCGCGGCTGCTGCGCGAATTTGCCGAGCGTATCGCGCTCGACCCGGCGTTCACGATCCATGATCGCGAGGACTCCGCCGATCTGATGAACCTGGTCCGCCACGACCTCGGGTTCTCCCGCACCGAAAGCCGGTTCCCGACCAAGGGCACCTGCCTTGCGATCTATTCGCGTTGCGTGAACGCGGAGATGCCGATCGAGGCCGTGCTCGGCCAATTCTTCCCCTGGTGCTCAGGGTGGGCCAGCGAGCTGAAACAGCTGTTCGCCGCCTATGTCGAAGCCAAGCAGCGCCAGAACGTGCTCGATTACGACGACCTCCTGCTCTACTGGGCGCAGATGGTGACCGATGCAGCACTTGCCGAAGAGATCGGCGGCCGCTTCGATCATGTGATGGTCGACGAATATCAAGACACCAACCGCCTGCAATCCTCCATCCTGCTCGCACTCAAGCCTACCGGGCACGGGCTCACCGTGGTCGGCGACGATGCCCAGTCGATCTATTCGTTCCGCGCCGCTACCGTGCGCAACATCCTCGACTTCCCGACCCAGTTCAGCCCGGCCGCCGAGATCGTCACGCTCGACCGCAACTATCGCTCGACGCAGCCGATCCTGTCGGCCGCCAACGGCGTGATCTCGCTCGCCAAGGAGCGTTTCACCAAGAACCTGTGGACCGACCGGACCTCGACCCGCCAGCCGCTATTGGTCACGATCCGCGACGAGGCCGATCAGGCGCGTTACATTGTCGAGCAGGTGCTGGCCAACCGCGAGGAAGGCGCGCTGTTGAAGCACCAGGCGGTGCTGTTCCGCACCTCCTCGCACAGCGGGCCACTGGAAGTAGAACTGACCCGCCGCAACATTCCCTTCGTGAAATTCGGCGGGCTCAAATTCCTCGACGCCGCGCACGTCAAGGACATGCTGGCGCTGCTGCGCTTCACCGCCAATCCGCGCGACCGCGTCGCCGGTTTTCGCATCCTGCATCTGTTGCCGGGCGTAGGTCCGGCCTCGGCGCAGCGCGTGCTCGACCGCATGGCTGAAGCCGCCGATCCGATCGCCGCGCTCGTCGCGCTGCCCGCCCCGCCTCGCGCCGGTGCGGATTGGCGGCTGTTCGTCGAGACCATCGAGAACCTGCGCTACTCGGAATGGCCGGTCGATATCGAGCGCGCGCGGCTCTGGTACGAGCCGCATCTCGATCGCATCCACGAGGACAGCGAGGTCCGCCGCGCCGACCTCATTCAGCTCGAGCAGATCGCGGCCGGCTACCCGTCACGCGAACGCTTCCTCACCGAGCTCACGCTTGATCCGCCCGATGCGACCAGCGACCAGGCCGGTGTGCCGCTGCTCGACGAGGACTACCTGATCCTGTCGACCATTCACTCCGCCAAGGGGCAGGAATGGAAATCGGTCTATGTGCTCAATGTCGTCGACGGCTGCATGCCGTCCGACCTCGGCGCCGGCACGTCGGCCGAACTTGAGGAGGAGCGCCGCCTGCTCTATGTCGCCATGACCCGCGCCAAGGACGATCTGCATCTGTTGGTGCCGCAGCGCTTTTTCGTTCACGGCCAGGCCGCCAAGGGCGACCGCCACATGTATGCGTCGCGGACCCGCTTCATCCCGGAACGACTGCTGCCGATGTTCGAGCGGACCGTCTGGCCGCGGGCCGCCGCCGCGCAGGCCGCCTCCGCCAACCGCGCGGCGCCGATCGACATCGGCGCCCGGATGCGGGGCATGTGGCGCTGACGCCGGCTCGAAAGATTTTCAGGATATCTGGAACGAAGCTGGCGGCCTGGCGTTGAAGCGGCGTTCGTAATCGGCAAACGACCATCCCAGACGGCTTCGGCACGCAGCTGCGTGCGGGAGCCGTCTTTTTTGCGTCGCATCAATTCACGCCGGGAACAACGTAACGGGCTGATCGAAGCCCTTCAGCGCGTAGTCGGAACCTTCCGCCGTGACCATGTCGCGGGTTCGATCCCGCACCGCCGTCGTGACCAGGATCTCGCCGGACTTTGCCATCGCCTGGGCGCGTGCCGCGCGATTGACCACGGTGCCGACCGCCGTCAGGTCGCGATGGCTCTTGCCGAACTCACCGAAATTGGTGTCGCCGCTGTCGATCCCTATGCCAATGCCGATCTCGACATCGCCGGCGCCGATCGTGCGCACCAGCGCGTCGTGCCGGTCGCGAAAACTACTCTGAATGTCACGTGCCGCCTGCAACGCCCGCGCGGCATGGTCGTCGCGCTTCACCGGAAAATTGAAGATCGCAAACACGGCGTCGCCGATCGTCTTGTTGAGCAGGCCGTCATAGCGCCAGATCGCGGCGGCGCAGTCGTCGTAGAAGGCGTCCAGCAGCGACGTCAGCCCCTCCTGCGCGATGGTCTGGGTCAGCGTGGTGTAACCCCGCAGGTCGGCGAACATCACAGTGGCGTCGATGGTCACGGCGCGCGCCTTCATGACCTTCGAGAACGCCATCTCGCAGATCGTGCAGGTGTTCGGGTTCATGCGGCTTGGCTTGATGCCGAACAGGCGGAACGGCGCCGACAACGGGCCGCGCAAGGGGATCGGCATATGCAGGTTCTGCCAGCAACCGAGGCAGATCGATGCAGGTTCCGGAGTCATCGGCGTATCACCTGCTGTTCCAGCGACGAAACACCAGCCTAGCACGGTCGATCATGGACGTCCCCAGTCGAGATTGCCGCGCTCAGGCGGTCGTCACGAAACTCAGTCCAATCCGCGTCTTCTTGCTCCAGACCACCTGGCACTCGTAGACAACCGAGGCGTCGCGGGCCATCACCAGACGGAATCTGTGCGGGACGAAGGCGGGATTCTCGACCTCGATGGCCGCGCCTTCCGCCGATATGTTCACGATCGTGCAATGCATCACCGAACCGCCCGACGAGACGTAGCCGGGTTCATTGACCTCGGTTCGCGGATGCTTGCGCTTTTCGTCCACCCGGCCTTCCCCCTGAGCCTTCTTCACGCAAACGTGGGCGATCGGCATTGCAGGAGTCAACGGCTGGAGCGGCTCCCTTCGGGCTTTCGCACCATGATTTGTGCGCAGCAGTAGGCCGAATTGCTTATCGCGTCCGTGCAGATGAGCCCCGCGTCGGCACCGGCTTGCCGTTCGCGACGGCGCGAGGATAGCCTCATCCCATGAGCGATGCGCTGGCGCGACGCACGTTCCAAGAACAATGAACAGGCGCCATGGGGAAACGCGCCATGTTCGAGATTCTCGATCGCCGGACGACTCTGACCGGCAACCAGATCAAGATCCTTGCGGCGGCCATCATCGGCGATGCGCTGGAATTCTTCGACTACTTCCTGATCGGCTTTGTGCTCGCGTTCCTGATCGGGCCCTGGAAACTCACCTTTGGCCAGTCGGCCACCGTGCTGATGAGTTCCGGCATCGGCGCCATCCTCGGCGCCTATCTCTGGGGCTGGCTTGCCGACCGGATCGGGCGCCGCATCGTCTTCATCGGTACGGTCCTGAACTTCTCGATCGCGACCGGCCTGCTCTATTTTACGCCCGACAATGGCTGGGTTTACCTGGCGATCCTGCGCTTCTTCGTCGGCACCGGCGTCGGCGGGCTCTATTGTGTCGACCTGCCGCTGGTGCAGGAGTTCATGCCCTCGCACAAGCGCGGCTGGGTCGGTGGCCTCGTGACCTGTGTGATCCCGCTCGGCGTCGGCCTCGGCGCGGTGCTCGGAGCCATCATGGGCACCGACCAGTGGCGGCTGTTGTTTGCGATCGGCGTGCTGCCGGCCGTCGTCGTGCTGCTGGTCAGGCTCTGGGTTCCTGAGTCGCCGCGCTGGCTGTGCCGGCAAGGCCGCTACGACGAGGCCCGCAAGTCGCTCGCCTGGGCACTGGAAGTGCCGCCATCCGAACTGCCTTTGCCGAGCGCAGCCGACGCTGGGCCGATCGTCAAGACCAGCTGGTTCGACCTGTTCAAATATCCGCGCAGCCTGATCGTCTCGTGGCTCGGCAATGCCGGCGCGCAGACCGGCGTCTACGGCATCACGCTCTGGGCGCCCGCGCTGTTCGTGCTGCTCTTGAAGGTCACGCCGCAAGAGGCCGCCAAGATGATGATCCTGCTCAGCATCACCGGATTCATCGGCCGCGTGTCCTTCTCCTATTTCTCGGAGCTGATGGGACGGCGCGTCGCCGGCGGTCTGCTCGGTTTCGGCGCCGGCGCGCTCACGATCATCGCCGGCTATCACTACGATACGACGCTGTTCGGCATGTCGGCGTTCTGGCTGCTGCTCGGCGCCGCCTTCTTCTTCGCCGACGGCGGCTTTGCGATCGTCGGGCCCTATGCCGCGGAGGTCTGGCCGTCGCATCTGCGCACCACCGGCATGGGATCGGCCTATGGCTTCGGCGGCATCGGCAAGATCATCGGGCCGGTCGGCCTCGCTCTGATCGTCGGCTCGAACAACTACCTCAAGCCGGATGTGCCGCTGACCCAGATCCCGACCGCGTTCGTCTATCTCGGCTGCTGGTTCTTGATGGCGGGCGCCGTCTATTTGTTCTTCGGGCTCGAGACCCGGGGCAAGTCGATCGAGCAGATCGACAAGGAGCTCAACGCGACGGCCGATGTCGCGGCCTCTGCCACGACGATCCGGCGCGCTTGAGGGAGGCGGACATGACTGTGACTTCAGCCGATCTTGCCGGCGATCGCGACGTGATCGCCCGCGCCGAGGCGATCAGGGACACGGTGGCGGCGGCCTCCAACGAGATCGAAACGACGCGGCGGCTGCCGCCCGATCTGCTCGACCGGCTGCACGAAGCGCGGCTGTTCCGGCTGCTGTTGCCGCGCTCGGCCGACGGGATCGAGACCGATCCCGTCACCTTCTTTCATGCCATCGAAACCATTGCCAAGGCCGATGCCTCGACGGCGTGGTGCCTGAGCCAGGCCGGCGGCTGTGCGATGTCGGCGGCCTATCTCGATCTGCCGGTCGCACAGGAGATGTTCGCCGACCCGCGCGCCGTGCTGGCCTGGGGCCCGGGCCCGAAGGTCAAGGCGATCGAATGCGAGGGCGGCTACCGCGTCACCGGGGTCTGGTCGTTTGCGTCAGGCGGACGGCACGCCACCTGGCTCGGCGCCCACTGCCCGATCTACGCCGCGGACGGCTCGCCGCGACGCGACGCCAATGGCGAGCAGTTCGAGCGCACCATGCTGGTGCGGACCGAGGACGTCGAATGGACCGACATCTGGACCACGGTCGGGCTGCGCGGCACCGCCAGCGACCAGTTCGCGCTGAACGACGTCTTCGTCCGATCGGACCATTCGATCACCCGCGAGTTCGATCGCGAATGCCGCGAGAACGGTCCGCTGTACCGGATGAGCAATCACACCTGCTACCAGGTGGGCTTTGCCGGGGTCGCCTGCGGGATTGCCCGCAGCGCGCTGGACAATTTCGTCGACGTCGCCCGCAACAAGGTGCCGCGCGGCATGAAGAAGACGCTGCGCGACAATGCCGTCGTGCAGTCCGGCCTCGCCCAGGCCGAGGTCAATCTGCGCGCCGCTCGCGCCTTCCTGCTGCAATCGATGGCGGACATCTGGAAGGATCTGGTCGCCGGCCACAGCATCACGGTGGCGCAACGCATGACGATCCGGATGGCGGCAACGCACACTATCCACAAGGCGCGAGAGGCTGTGGATTTCGCGTACAACACGGCCGGCGCCACCGCGATCTTCGACGGCCATCCGCTGGAGCGGCGCTTCCGCGACATCCACACTGTGACCCAGCAATTGCAGGGCCGCTTCAGCCATTTCGAAACCGTCGGCGCCTGGATGCTGGGCGTCGATGCCGATCTCAGCTTCGTCTAATCTGAATTCTCAAGGAGAAGAACCATGCCATTGGGCGGACTACAGCATTACACCATCGAACCGCAGGACCTCGAGCGCACCAAGGAGTTCTATTGCGAGGTGCTCGGGCTCGAAAACGGCGATCGGCCGCCGCTCGATTTCCCGGGCTACTGGCTCTATTCCGGCGGCCAGGCCACTGTCCATTTAATGGGCACCCGCAAGCCGCGCGACGGCATCGTCGTGCGCGGCACCGCGAAGAAATATGAGGACACTGGCCGCCTCGACCACATCGCCTTCGCCGCTACCGACGTCGATGGCGTGCGCAAGCGCCTGCAGGCGAAGAACGTCACCTACCGCGAGCAGATCGTGCCGCGCACCGGCGACACCCAGATCTTCCTCTACGATCCCGACGGGGTCGGCGTGGAGCTGAACTTCCCGAAAAGCTGAGCGCCAGCATTCGTCGCGGTGACCCCTGTGGATAGTTCCCGACAAGGCCCAGACTCGGCCATTAGTCGGGCGTGATCCGGTCCGTTTTTCTTCAACATTGAATGACGAATTAGCCGGGCCGCGCCGCTGCGGCAGAATAGCCGGGTGCTGCGCCTTTAACCTACCCCAGGGCCTGGTGGCCCGGCTATTCGTCCCCACTTCGCCGACGACGGAGCGTTTTCGACCGAAGTGGGCACCGGTTCGCGTGAAGCAAACGCGTCAGATCCGGAATCTGGAGCCCCGTTCCGATTTCATCGGAACGGAATGGCTCTAATCGAGCCCGCGTTCGTGGCTGAGGCGGACCATTTCGTTGATGAAGATTTGTTTCTGCTTGTCGTCGAGGCTGGCAAACAGCGGCTCGGCGGCGTCGGCGACGCCGCGCTGATCGACCGCGCGGTCGTTGAGGAATTGAGCCTCGTTGCGCATCTGCTCGATGATGTCGTCGGGCGGATCGCGCTGTGCGCGCGCAATGCGCAGGTTGAGGCGGTCGGCGCCGTTATGGCCGAGATAGTGCATCGCACTGTTGAAGCCGGCCCAATTCTTCTCCTGCTCCGGCGTCAGGTTGAGCTCCTTCTTGATCCGCTCGATATTGGCGTCGCTGTTGGCAACGATCTGTTCGGCTGTGAGCTGCGGCGCGCCGGCCTGGGTCAGCACGGTCGGCGCTTGCTTCGCGCCCTTGTCCTTGGCGGCGGCGGTCTTGGCCGATTTGGTGGCCTTGGCACCCTGCTTGTCGCCTGACGCCGGGGCCTGCGCATTCTTGCCGTTGCCGGCATTGGGGTTGGCGTTATTGCCGGTCAACACCCCGGTCACGCCGGTCACCACCCCGACAACGCCGCCGATCGCGCCCCCCAAAACGCCGCCGACCGGTCCAGCCGCCTTGTTGCCCTCGCGCGCGCCTTTCTCGACGCCCTGCACGACCTGCGCATCGACCATATGAGGCACTGCGAGCAATGTGACGGTGGCGGCCCCAACCGCGGCGCACAATCTCCATTGTGCTCGCAGCTTCGCAACCGGGATGAGCATGATCGGGTCTCCGTGATCGATGTTGGATTGCAGATTTGATGCGGGGGTACGTCCGGCGAGTCCGAACCTTATCGTTTTCCGCTTCGGCAAGTCTATCGGTCACGCCGGGCATCAACATGACGGAACACGGCTCGATCAGGCTCGGCCGCAAACCTGCGGCTCAACGGCGCACCATCTGCGCGCGCATCTGCGTCGAACCTCGCGTGCGTCGCAGCATGATCGAGGAAATGCCGAAAACCATCCGCAGCGGCGGCGAAGCTAATGGCACTGCCTGCGATTTGACCACAACGTTAGTTCTACATGGCACAGGCATCTCGTTTCTCGACAGCAGCCGGCAATTCTGTTCTGATCGGTGTGAACGAAATCCCGCGACGTCGCGTGAACGCGGCGCACAAAAACAACAACGGGATTCAAAAAGTCTTTTGTCCGTCGGCTACCAGGGAGGGAATGCCATGTCACGGAAGAAGCTTTCGCGCCGAGAATTCGTTGCAGCGACAGCGCTGTCATCGGCGGCGCTCATCACAGCCCCCTACGTGCGTGGCGCCTACGCAGCCGGAAAGCTCTCGATGGGCTTCTGGGATCACTGGGTGCCGGGTGCGAACAGTGCGTCCACCGAGCTGGTCAATGAATGGGCCGCCAAGGAAAAGGTCGAGGTCCAGCTCGACTACATTACGAGCCAAGGCAACAAGAACCTCGTCACCATCGCCGCCGAAGCGCAGGCGAAATCCGGTCACGATATCTTCCAGATGCCGACATGGTGGCCGCAGTCCAATGCCGAACTGCTCGAACCGGTCAACGACATCATGGAGCCGCTGCTCAAGCTGAACGGCGACGTCAACGGCACCGTGAAATATCTCGGCCAGGCCGACGGCAAATGGCTCGGCGTTCCCGCCAGCGTCGGCAGCCAGATCAAGGGCCCCTGCTCGCGCATCGACCTGATGAAGAAGCATGCCGGCATCGATGTGCAGGAAATGTATCCGGCCGGAAGCCCGCCGAAGGCTGATCACTGGACCCTCGATACGTTCCTCAAGGCGGCTGAGGCCTGCCACAAGGCCGGCTTCCCGTTCGGCATCGGGCTCGGCGAAACCAGCGACAATGTCGACACCGCCGGGGCGATATTCCAGTCGTTCGGGGCGCAGCTGGTCGACGCCAAGGGCAACCTCACGGTCAAGACCGACGCGGTGCGCCAGTCGCTCGACTTCTACAAGAAGCTGCTCGCCTTCCTGCCGCCCGACGTCTCCGCCTGGGACGATGCCTCCAACAACAAGTGGCTGGTCGCGGGCAAGGGCGCGATGATCATGAACCCGCCGAGCGCCTGGGCGGTCGCCAAGCGCGATGCGCCGCAGGTCGCGGAGCAATGCTGGACCCACGGGTTCCCGGCCGGACCGAAGGGACGCTTCGCGCCCTATCTGCCGTTCTTCTGGTCGATCTGGTCGTTCTCGAAGAACAAGGAGGCGGCCAAGAGCCTGCTGTCCCACCTGTCGCAACCGGCATCGATCGAGAAGATGGTGGTCGCGAGCGGCGGCTACGACCTGCCGGCCTACGAAAAGCTCACGACGCTGAAGGTCTGGGAAGAGATCGGGCCGCCCAAGGGCACGCTCTACCACTACCCGAACCCCTACAAGCACCAGACGCTGTCGATTGCGGCCTCGCCGGCGCCGCCCAAGATTGCCCAGCAGATCTATTTCCAGGCCACCCTGACCAAGATGTGCCTGCGCTACTACCAGGGCGAAAGCATGGAAAAGACGCTCGCCTGGGCCGAGGGCGAGTGCGAAGGCTTCATGCGAAGCTGACGAAGAGCGAGCCCCGCACGGCCGCCTCCAGTGCAGGCCGCGCGGGGCTCCCTTGCATCCGCGCCGCTGAGAACCGGCGCGCTGTGCAACCAACCCGCGCGAGGGACCTGCGTTATGGTTGATGTCGCCTTCCAATCCAACCGCGCGGCTGCGGCCCAGACCGGGCGAAGGCGCGTCGGCCTGCGCAACGCGCTGCGGCGCAAGTCGATGTCGGCGTTCCTGATGACGCTACCGTTGATTCTCCTCATCGCGGTGCTGGTGATCTATCCGGCGCTCTACTCGCTGCACCTTGCGACCCTGAACAAGGCGATGACGAAGTTCGTCGGGCTCGGCAATTTCGAGTTCCTGTTCAAGCGCGAGACCTTCTGGCTGGTGGTCAAGCAATCCTGCATTTTCGCGATCTCGGCGGTGGTGTTCAAAGCGCTGATCGGCTTCATCGTCGCGCATTTCGTGCACAATGTGCCGGCCAACAAGCAGCGCAAATGGCGCGGCATGCTGCTGGTACCGTGGGTGATCCCGCCGGCCATGAGCACGCTGGCCTGGCTGTGGCTGTTCGATCCGTCCTACAGCGCCTTCAACTACACGCTGTCGTTCTTCGGGATCGGGCCGATCCCGTGGACCGGCGATGCGATGTGGGCGCGCTTCTCGGTGATCCTGGTCAATGTCTGGTACGGTGCGCCGTTCTTCATGATCATGTATCTGGCGGCGCTGAAATCGGTGCCGGAGCAGCTCTATGAGGCGGCGGCGATTGACGGCGCCAATTGGTGGCAGCGGATCTGGTACGTGACCCTGCCGATGATGCGCAACATCATCGCGATCACGACGCTGTTCTCGCTGATCGTGACCTTCGCCAATTTCGACATCGTGCGCATCCTGACCGCGGGCGGGCCGCTCGACCACACCCACATCTTCGCGACCTGGGCATTCCGCGTCGGCATCGAGGGCAGCGACATTCCGCTCGGCGCTAGCGTCTCGCTGTTCATGGTGCCGATCCTCGCGATCGCGGCGATCTTCATCCTGCGCGACATCACCAAACGCGGGAACGAAGCCTGATGAGCACGGTGACGATCGACAAGTCCGGACCGACCCGCAAGGTCAAGTACGGCAGCATGAGCCGCGATCGGACCTGGGCACTGCGCTGGTCCTATTTCTTCCTGGTGCTGTTTGCGATCTTCTCGCTGACGCCGCCGCTCTACATGCTGATCACGTCGCTGAAGAGCAGCGCTGAGATTTCGGCGGCGACCAACCCCTGGTGGGTCTATCATCCGACACTCAGCAATTACATCGAGCTGCTCACCTCGAACCAGTTCCTGCGCTTCTTCTGGAATTCGGCCTGGGTCTCGATCATCGTGGTCACCATCACGATGCTGATCTCTGTGCCGGCGGCGTTTGCGCTGGCGCGGATGAAGTTCTGGGGGTCGGCGACGCTCGCGACCGGGGTGTTCCTCACCTATCTCATCCCGGACAGCCTGCTGTTCATTCCGCTGTTCAAGATGTTCGCCGTGTTCGGCGACTGGACCGGAGTCCAGCTGGTCAATCGCTGGTACGTGCTGCTGTTCATCTATCCGACGCTGACGGTGCCGTTCTGCACCTGGATCATGATCGGCTATTTCGCCTCGATCCCGAAGGAGCTCGACGAGGCCGCGATCATCGACGGCGCGAGCTGGTTCCAGACGCTGACCCGGATCTTCATCCCGGTCGCCCTGCCCGGCCTGATCGCGGCGACGATCTTCGCCTTCACGGTCTCCTGGGCCCAGTTCCTCTATCCGCTGGTGTTCACGACCTCGACCGACCAGCTCGTGCTGCCGGTCGGCATCATCACGACCCTGATCAAGGGCGACGTCTTCAACTGGGGACAGATCATGACCGGCGCGCTGCTCGGCGCCGCGCCGCCGCTGATCATCTACGCCTTCCTGATGGACTACTACATTGCCGGCCTGACCGCCGGTGCGACAAAGGGTTGAACGCGACAAAGGTAGGATTCATGGCCGACGTCAGTTTGCGCAAGGTGGTGAAACGTTACGACGAGGTCGAGGCGGTGCGCGGCATCGACCTCGATATCGCCGACCATGAGTTCGTGGTGCTGGTCGGGCCGAGCGGCTGCGGCAAGTCGACGACGCTGCGGATGATCGCCGGCCTCGAGGATATTTCCGACGGCGACATCATGATCGGCGGCGACGTCGTCAACGACGTGCCGCCGAAGGACCGCGACATCGCGATGGTGTTCCAGAACTATGCACTGTATCCGCACATGACCGTCGCCGAGAACATGTCGTTCGGGCTGCGGCTCAAGCACTATCCCAAGGCCGAGATCAAGAGCCGGGTGACGGAGGCCGCCCGCATGCTCGACATCACCGACTTGATCGACCGCAAGCCGAAGCAGCTTTCCGGCGGCCAGCGCCAGCGCGTCGCGATGGGACGTGCGATCGTGCGCAATCCAAAGGTGTTCCTGTTCGACGAGCCGCTGTCCAACCTCGACGCCAAGCTGCGCGTTCAGATGCGGATCGAGATCAAGAAGGTGCACCAGAAGGTC
The DNA here is from genome assembly GCF_001982635.1 of Bradyrhizobium mercantei. GTDB lineage: Bacteria > Pseudomonadota > Alphaproteobacteria > Rhizobiales > Xanthobacteraceae > Bradyrhizobium > Bradyrhizobium mercantei. The sequence continues at coordinate 257,996 of NZ_MKFI01000002.1, forward strand.
CGCACCACGACCGTCTACGTCACCCACGACCAGGTCGAGGCGATGACCTTGGCCGACCGCGTCGTGGTGATGAACCACGGCAAGATCGAGCAGATCGGCACACCCAACGAGCTCTATCACAAGCCGGCGACCCGGTTCGTCGCAAGCTTCATCGGCTCGCCGGCGATGAACTTCGTGCCGTGCCGGCTCGAAGATGTCGGCGGCAAACTCAACGTCCGGCTGACCGATCGCCTCGCCTTCGCGCTGCCGCCGGCCCGCGCCGCCCGCTACCAGGCTCTCTCCCGCACCGACAGACTGCTGCTAGGCATTCGGCCCGAGCATGTCATGGAGGCGCGGCCGCATGCCGAGCCCGGCGTCGAGCCGTTCGATACGGTGCTCGACGTGACCGAGCCGATGGGCATGGAGACCCTGGTCTATTTCACGCTCGAGGGCACTCAGGTCTGCGGCCGGGTCAACCCCAATGCCGGCGCGCAGGATGGCAGCCCGCTTCGATTGGCTGTGGACCTCAACAATATGCATTTGCTAAACGAGGTGACCGGCGCCGTCCTTTGACGGTGCACAAGAAACCCCAAGGGCAGGAAATGGCCACCAACAAGAAGAAGATTTTCATCACCCAGACTCTGTCGCCGGGGGCACGGGTGCTCCTCAACGAGCGGGACGACGTCGAACTCATCGAATTTCCCAACCTGATCTCGGCCAAGGACTTCCAGGCGATGCTGGAGCAGCATGCGCCGGTCCACGGCGTGGCGCTGGGCGCGACCCGCTTCGGCGAAGCCGAGCTCGAAGCCTCCAAGGGCATGCTGGTGGTGACCCGGATCGGCGTCGGTTATGACGCGGTCGACGTGCCGGCGCTGTCCCGCCGCAAGGTGCCGCTGATGGTCGCAGGCACCGCGAACTCGCCGTCGGTCGCAGAGCATGCCCTGTTCATGATGTTGACGCTGGCCAAGCGCGCGCAGGAAATGCACACCATGGTCAAGGACGGCACCTGGGCGAGCCGGCTCGGCGTGCTGCCGTTCGACCTCTACGGCAAGACCGTCCTGATCGTCGGTTTCGGCCGCATCGGCACCCGCACCGCCAAGCGCTGCCTGGCGATGGAAATGAACGTGCTGGTCTACGATCCCTACAAGCCCGCCAGCGAGATCACCGCGGCCGGTTGTGAGGCGGTGCCGAGCCTCGAAGCGGCGCTGCCGCGGGCAGATTTCGTCACGATCCATTGCCCGAAATCGCCCGAGACCGTCGGCCTGTTCAACGCGGCGCGGATCAGGCTGATGAAGCCGACGGCCTATCTCATCAACACCGCCCGCGGCGGCATCGTCGACGAGAAGGCCCTGCACGACGCGCTGGTGTCGGGCAAGATCGCCGGCGCCGGTCTCGATGTGTTCGAGGTCGAGCCGCCGCCGGTCGGCCAGCCGCTGCACGCTTTGCCGAACGTGATCATGGCGCCGCATGTGGCGGGCGTCACCGTCGAGGCGGTCGACCGCATGAGCGAGCAGACCGCGCGCAATATCCTGAGCGTGCTGGACGGCAATCCGCTGCGCCAGAACGTGATCAACCAGGACGTCCTCGGCTGAGCTTCAGCCTTCCCCGGAGCGTGATGAGGTCATCGCGCTTTGGTTTGTTGTTTGAGCACGATCTTTTCGGAAAAGCCGCTTCACACTTTTCCGGATCGTGCTCTAGTTGCGCCTCGGCTGATCTTGCGAGGTCGGCCCGGCGATGCGGAGCATGCACATGGCCTTCAAGGAATTCGGCAACTACGATGCGGTCGGTCTGGCCGAGCTCGTCCGCAAAAGGGACGTGACGCCGAAGGAGCTGCTCGACGAGGCGATCGCGCGCACCGCCGCGATCGACCCCAAGATCAACGCCGTCGTCGTCAAGCACTACGACTACGCCGAACGCCAGATCGCCAACGGTCTGCCTGACGGCCCCTTCACCGGCGTTCCGTTCCTGCTCAAGGACCTCGATCTGCTCGAGGGCACCCGCACCACCTCCGGCGCCAGCCTGCTGAAGGACTTCGTCGCCGACCACAACGGCACGCTGACCCAGCGCTTCCTCGATGCGGGTCTTGCGATCTTCGGCAAGAGCGCGAGCCCGGAGTTCGGCCTGATGCCGACAACGGAATCCCGCCTGTTCGGCCCGACCCGCAATCCCTGGAATCTCGAGCATTCCTCCGGCGGCTCGTCTGGCGGCGCGGGCGCGGCGGTTGCCGCGCGCATCCTTCCCGTCGCGCATGCCAGCGACGGCGGCGGCTCGATCCGGATTCCCGCATCCGCCTGCGGCGTGTTCGGCATGAAGCCGACCCGCGCCCGCAACCCCTGCGGTCCCGACCGCGGCGAAGGCTGGGGCGGTTTCTCGGTCGGCCATGTGCTCAGCATCAGCGTCCGCGACAGCGCGGTCATGATGGATGCGATCCACGGCCCGGAGCCGTCGAGCCTCTACGTCGCGCCGCCGCCGGAGCGGCCGTTTTCCCAGGAGGTCGGCCGCGATCCCGGCCATTTGCGGATCAGCTTCACCGAAAAGTCGCCCTATGGCGATGCGATCGATCCCGAGATCGCGGAGGCGGTTCGCGACGTTGCCAAGCTGCTCGCGGGCCTCGGCCACCATGTCGAGGAGCGCGCGCCGCCGCTTGCGGCCGATCCCGCCGCGCTCATGACCACGATCGTCAGCGGCAATACCGCCCTGACGATACGCCTGCTCGAGCAGCGCGTAGGCCGCACGCTGACGTCTGATGATGTCGAGCGGTTGACGCTCGCCAGCGGCCAGAACTCGGCCAAGATGACGCCGGCCGACTATGTCGCCGCGCAGCTTGCAGCATTCCAGGTCTCGCGCGGGCTTGCGACCTTCTTCGAGGGCTGCGACGTCTTCCTCAGCCCGACCCTGTGCGCGCCACCGCTGCGTCTTGGCGAGCTGAACACGATGTCCGAGGATCTGTCCCACATCGCGCCGGTGTTGCGCCGCTACATGCCGGGGACCTCGATGTTCAACATGTCCGGGCAGCCGGCGATGTCGGTGCCGTTGGCCTGGAACAAGGCCGGATTGCCGCTCGGTATGATGTTCGCGGCCAAGCTCGGCGAGGAAGGGCTGCTGTTCCGCCTCGCCGGCCAGCTCGAACAGGTGCGCCCCTGGAAGGACCGCCGCCCGCCGATCTGTGCCTAGCGCCGGGCTGACAAAGGGCAGTCCGATCAGGTAGATAGGAAGGGCGTCGGCGCGATTCCGCCGGCGTCATGCCTGGGAGACCGAACCGTGAGTGACCCGACCGACAATGCGCTTGCCGCGATCGCGAGCATTCTCGATCAGACGACGACACCTCCCGAGAAGGCCAAATCTTCTGAGGAGGACAAGTCGCCCAACAAGGCTACGGACAAACCTACCGAGGACGTTGAGGCGCCACCGGTCTCAATCGCAATGCCGCCGCCCCTACCTCTCTCCGCTACAGTCGTGTCCGTTGAAGTCGTATCCGTCGAAGTCGCGCCCGCCGAGCCGGCGGCGATCGAGCCGGCACCGATCGAAGAGCCCGAGCCGGTCGAACAGCCAGAGCCGAGTGAACCCGAGCTGAGTGAACCCGAGCCGAGCGCGGCGGAGCCGGAGCCGATCCAGCCGCCGCAGCCGATCGAGGCCAACGGCTATTCCAAGTCCGGCCCGGGTCCTATGGCCGCGCTGCGCTTCCGCTGGACGGTGCGCGAGGACGGCGCACAGTACTATGTCGACGAGACTGTCGGAGAAGGGTCGACCCCGCTGGTCAACGGCCCGATGGACAGGGACGCCGCGATCAAATTCGTCGACGATCGGGAGGCCGAAGCGCGACGCCGCTTCGAGCACTTCAAGCACGAGATGATCAGCCGCAGCGCGACGCTGATGCAGGCGAGCAAGAACAATAACGAAGCCTGAGTCACGATGCGTGCCCGTCGGCGCGCGAATGGAGAAAGCCCCGATGTTTCGCGCGCTGGCCGGCCTGGCCCTCGTCTTGTTGCTGTCTGCCGCACATGCGCAGCCGGCTCCGTCCCGGCTCGACGAGATCGTCAAGCGCGGCACGCTGCGCGTCGGCATGACCGGCGACTACCTGCCCTTCACGGCGCTCGACAAGGAGACCAAGACCTTCCGCGGTTTCGACGTCGACATGGCGCAATCGCTCGGCAAGGCACTCGGCGTCAAGGTCGAGTTCGTGCCGACATCGTGGCCGCAGATGATGAAGGATTTTGAAGCCGACGATTTCGACATCGCGATGGGCGGCATCTCCATCACTTTCGACCGGCAGAAGAAGGGGCTGTTCTCGACCCCGATCATGCGCGAAGGCAAGACGCCGATCGTGCGCTGCGCCGACAAGGGCAAGTACGACACGCTCGCCGAGATCGACAAGCCCGGCACCCGCGTCATCGTCAATCCCGGCGGCACCAATGAGCGCTTCGCGCGTGCCAATGTGAAGGCCGCCGACATCCGCGTGTTCAACGACAACACCAAAATCTTCGACGAGATCGCCAACGGCGACGCCGACCTGATGATGACCGATGCCTCCGAGACGCTCTATCAGCAGAAGCTGCATCCCGGCGTGCTCTGCGCTGTGCATCCCGACAAGCCGTTCGACTTCGCCGAGAAAGCCTACTGGATGCAGCGCGACGTCGCCTTGAAGGCGTTCGTCGACCAGTGGCTTCACATCGCGCATGAAGATGGCAGCTACGCGAAGATCTATGCTGCGTGGTTCGAATAGCTGCTCACGATCTCATAAATTGATACACACGGCCTGAAACCAGACCGCAATCCCGGGATTTGAACCTAAGCCGCAAGGACACGACTCATGTTCTGACCGTGATTTGGGACACGTTCAAAGGGGCGGTCACCGGATAGCCTTGCGAACGGGGTTCCCTGCACCGGAGGTCGAAATGAGAAAGCTTCTGGCGATCGCCACGCTCGTGCTGGCGAGCACGGCCACGGCGCAAGCGCAGTACACTTTCGATTATGGCGGCCGCACCATCCGCATCGATCCGGATCGCGGAACGGTTTCGATCCCCGGCGTCTACGACAATACCGGCCGCCGCACCAAGCGCGCCAAGGGCGAGGACGCAGAGCAGAAGCGCAAGGCTCCGAAGGACGCCAAGACGGACGCCAAGACGGATTCACAGGCTGCGCCCGCCGCGGCTGCACCGCCCGCTCCGGCTGCCGTTGATCAGGCCGCTGTCCCGCCGGCGCCGGTCGTAACGCCGACGGAGCCGGCCAACACCAACGTCGCAGCCACGCCTCCCTCGGCAACGGCCGCGACCGCACCGCCGCCACCCGCGCCGCCAGCTGTGCAGCAAAACCCGGCGCTTGCAGCAAAGCCCGCCGCAGCGCCAACCGTTGGTGCCGCCTCGCCGAACTCCGTGCCCAAGCCGGCGGCGAGTCCCGTGCAAGCCGCCAACTCACCGCTCGGCGTCTGGCTGACCGAAGAGAAGGAAGGCAAGGTCCGCATCGAGCAATGCGGCGCCAATCTCTGCGGTTACTCCGTCGACAAGAAATCGAACGCCAACGGCGAACAGGTTCTGATCAACATGAAGCCGGGCAAGGACAAATGGAGCGGCCGCATCTTCGATCCGAACAGCGGCAGCACGTATGATTCCACCATCGCGATGAAGAGCCCGGACACGCTGCGCGTCCAGGGCTGTGCATTCGGCGGCATGTTCTGCGGCGGCCAGACCTGGACCCGGGTGAACTGATCGCTCGACCTCGTAGCCCGGATGCAGCGAAGCGAAATCCGGGTTCTTGCCGCGGGTAAGATTGCCCCCGGATTGCGCTGCGCTTCATCCGGGCTACAGACGGCGCATAAAAAAGCCCCGCAGCTTGCGGGGCTCTTTCTTTCGTCGAGGCAGCGGGCTCAGCCGACCTTGCCGTTGTATTCCTCGTCGGTGACGTGCTCCATCCAGGTCGAGAACACGCCGTCGAGCGCTTCCTGCATGGCGATGTGGGTCATGCCGTTGTCCGGCGAGGCGCCGTGCCAGTGCTTCTCGTTCGGCGGAATCCAGACGACGTCGCCGGGGCGGATTTCCCGGATCGGGCCGCCCTTGGCCTGCACGCGGCCGATGCCCGAGATCACGTAAAGCGTCTGCCCGAGCGGATGGGTGTGCCAGGCGGTGCGCGCGCCGGGCTCGAACGACACGCGCGAGGCGTTCAGCCGGGCCGGCGCCGGCGCCATGTTGATCGGGTCCTGCAGCACGCTGCCGGTGAAATTCTCCTTCGGCGCGCGGCGGGTCGGCCGCGAGCCGGAAACGTGGATATCCATGGGGTTACCTCCCTCTCTTGACGTTATTTCTTGGTCGCGGCGTAGCGCGCCTTGGTCTCGGCATTCATCGGATACAGGCCGGGCAGCTGGGCGCCGTTGTTCACCTCGTTGACGATCCAGGCTTCCATCCGTTCCTGCTCCGGCCCTTCCGCCAGCACGTGATCGAGGAACGCCTGCGGGATCAGCACCGCGCCGTCCTGGTCGGCCACCACCACGTCGTTCGGAAACACGGCAACGCCGCCGCAGCCGATCGGTTCGCCCCAGCCGACGAAGGTCAGGCCCGCGACCGACGGCGGCGCGGCATAGCCGTCGCACCACACCGGCAGGCCAGTCCCGAGCACGCCCTCGACGTCGCGCACCACGCCATCGGTGATCAGCGCCGTCACGCCGCGCTTGACCATGCGCGCGCAGAGAATGTCGCCGAAGATGCCGGCGTCGGTGATGCCCATGGCGTCGACCACGGCGATGCAGCCCGCCGGCATCGCCTCGATCGCGGTGCGGGTCGAGATCGGCGACGACCAGGATTCCGGCGTCGCCAGGTCCTCGCGGGCCGGCACGAAGCGCAGCGTGAAGGCCGGGCCGACCAGCCGCTTCTGCCCGGGCTTCAAGGGCTTGGTGCCGCGCATCCAGATGTTGCGCAGGCCCTTCTTGAGCAGGACGGTGGTGATGGTGGCGGTGGACACGTGCGACAGCGTCGCGATCGCTTCGGCGGACAGTGACATCTGGAAAGCTTGCTCCGATGGGAGGAAAAGACCGGCGCATGTTGCCGGGCAAAGGCGTTGCGTCAAGGGCTGCGAAAGAATCCTCCGATCATCGAAATTTATCGCCGGCATACCGATTAATTTATTGAAGTTGCTGCATCATTTTGCACGAAGCGAATTCCGTTTTTGATCGAAACACGCTAGCTTGATGGCCACCCAAGTCCGCTTGATCCATATGGCCGAACCCTTAAGTCCTCCCCGCCTTTTGCCGAGTGGCGATGCCGCCATCACGGTGGAATTCAGCCGCACCATCGACGACGCCGCCAACCGGCGGGTGCTTGCGCTCGACCGCGTGATCTCGGCCGAGCCGATCGCAGGCATCACCGAGACCGTGCCGACCTACCGCTCGCTGCTGGTGCATTACGATCCCGTACAGATCAGCTTCGATGCGCTCGGCGAGCAGCTGCTTGCGCACGCCGCCAAGGCACTGCCGACCGAGACCGGTACGCGGCGCTGGCGGATCCCCGTCAGCTATGGCGGCGAGCACGGCATCGATCTCGAGGATGTCGCGAAGACGCTCAAGACCACGCCCGATGAGATCGTCGCGCGCCATGTCGCCGGCGACTATCGCGTCGCCATGATCGGCTTCACGCCGGGCTGGTCCTATCTCAGCGGGCTGGAGGCGTTCCTGCACATGCCCCGACGCAAGGACCCGCGGCTCTTGACCCCGGCCGGCACGATCTCGATCGGCGGCATCCAGACCGGCGTGCAGTGCCTGGCCGGCCCGAGCGGCTGGCACCTGCTCGGCCGCACCCCGGTGAGGACCTACCAACTGCATCGCGATCCGACCTTCCTGCTGGAGCCGGGCGACGCCATCACCTTCACGGCGATCGATGCCAAGACGTTTGCCGAACAGGATCGCGCCGCCGAGGCTGGCGCGATCGTCGCAGAACTGGTGACGCCATGAGCAAGCTCGTCGTCGCCTCGATCGGACCGGCAAGCTCGGTGCAGGACGGCGGCCGTCCGGGGTCGCAGCGCTACGGCCTGACACCGAGCGGCGCGATGGACCGGCTGTCACTGGCCGCCGCCAACACGCTGGTCGGCAACGTGCCGCTTGCTGCGGCAATCGAGATCGGCCCGTTCGGCGCCACCTTCACCGCGCGCGGCGGCGGCGTACGTGTCGGGCTCGCTGGCGCGCCGCGCAATGCGGATATCGGCGGCCGGCCGGTTGCATTCGACAGTTCGGCGACGCTTGCCGAAGGCGAGACACTCAATCTCGGCTTCGCGCGCGGCGGCTCGTTCAGCTATCTCGCGATCGAGCACGGCATCGAAGGCGAGCCGATGTTCGGGAGCCTTGCGGTGAATGCGCGCGCCGGGCTCGGCAGCCCCTACCCGCGGCCGCTGCAAAGCGGCGACGAATTGAAGACACAGGCCGCCAGCACTGCACCCGAACGCCGTATCGAATTGCCGGCCGCAACCGATGCGCCGATCCGCATCGTGTTCGGCCCGCAGGACGACGAGTTCGCGGAGGACAACAAGAAGCTGTTCCTCGACAGCGAGTGGAAGATCTCGGCCACCAGCGACCGCATGGGCTATCGTCTCGAAGGTCCCGTGATCAAACACCTCGACGGCCACAACATCGTCTCCGACGGTACCGTGAACGGCAGCATCCAGGTGCCCGGCAACGGCCAGCCGATCGTGCTGATGCCGGATCGCGGCACCAGCGGCGGCTATCCGAAGATCGCGACCGTAATCACGGCCGATTTCGGCCGCTTCGCGCAGATCTCGGCCGGCCGGCCGTTCCGCTTCAAGGCGGTGACGATGGCGGAGGCGCAGGCCGAGGCGATCAAGTTCCACGCACTGCTGCGTTCCCTGCCCGATCGCCTGCGCGGCATCGAGGATTTCGGCCTCAACATCGAGGCTTTGAGCGATGCGAACGTTGCAGGTCAGGCCGTCAGCGCGGTTGATGCTTCGACCTGGCAGGTAGCGGTACCCTGAATCAATCAACAACAACGGATCGATCGTCATGACCTCAACCATCGACCTCAATTGCGATCTCGGCGAAAGCTTCGGGCCCTGGGAAATGGGCAATGATGCCGCGATGATCGAGCTTGCGACCTCGGTCAACGTCGCCTGCGGCTTTCACGCCGGTGATGCCGACATCATGCGCAAGACGGTCGAGCTCGCGAAGGCGCGCGGTGTCAGCGTCGGCGCCCATCCCGGCTATCGCGACCTGCATGGCTTTGGCCGCCGCCCAATGCCGGGGCTGACATCCTCGGAGATCGAGAATTTGATCGCCTATCAGATCGGCGCATTGCAGGCGATCGCGACCGCGGCCGGTCACAAGGTCACCCATGTGAAGGCACATGGCGCGATTTCCAACGTCGCCTGCGAGGACGACATGACGGCGCGCGCGATCGCCAATGCGATCAAGGCCGTCGATCCGAGCCTCGTGTTCGTGGTACTCGCCAACTCGAAGCTCGTGCGCGCCGGCGAAGCCGCCAACCTGCGGATGGCGCATGAAGTGTTCGCCGACCGCGCCTATGAGGACGACGGCAACCTGGTGTCGCGCAAGAAGCCCGGCGCCGTCCTGCATGATCCCAAGGCGATCGCCGAACGCGTGGTGCGGATGGTGCAGGATGGCGCGGTCGTCTCGGTCACCGGCAAGGTGATCAAGATGCAGACCGATACAGTGTGCATCCACGGCGACACGCATGGCGCGGTCGAGATCGCGCGCGATCTGCGTGCAGCGCTGAAGCAGGCCGGCATCACGGTTGCGCCGTTCAAGACCGCGCACTGAGCTGCCTGTGCACGAATCGACGAGGGCCGGCCGCCGCGCCGGCCCTTTAGATTCCGTTAAGAGTCTTCTTAAACCCAAACTTGCCGTTTGATTGCTAGGTGCAGCTTCCGAGCCTTTGATTGTCCTCTCAGGAAATTGGGTACGAAAGCATGTTCCGCACCAGCCTCTCCCTCGCCATTGCCGCGGTTGCCACCGCCGCCTTCACCAGCGCGGCGTCCGCCGGCTGCTACAGCTGCTATACGCCGCCGCCCCAGCCCTGCACGACCTGCTATCAGGTGCAGACCGTGCCGCCGCAATATCGCACGGTGCAGGAAACCGTGATGGTCGCGCCGGGCCGCGTCGTCGCCCATCGTACCCCGGCGCAGTATCGCACCGTGATGGTGCCGAAGACCGTGATGGTCGCGCCCGAAGGCGTCGCCTATGAGCGCATCGCGCCGCAATACGCCACCCAGGAACGCACCCAGATGGTCTCGCCGGGCTATTCCTACTACGCGCCGGTGCAACAGACCTGCAGCACCTGCGGCGGTGGCTACGGTTACGGCTACGGGTATGGTCGCGGCTACGGCTACTGAGCCGTCAGCATCCAAAGCGCGATTGTCATCGCGCATTGGTTATTGTTGAGCATGATCATTTCGGAAAACCGCTTCGCACTTTTCCGGATCATGCTTTAGCATCCAGCCAACACAAAGCCGCCGCCTGAGGACATCAGACGGCGGCTTCGCAGTTTCTCTCAGGGCCTCAAAACGGGTGGACGGACAGCGTGCCGAACACAATGGCCGCGATCACGGCAAAGGCGCTGTACAGCGCCGCCGTGTGAATTCCGGTCCCGGTTTTCCTTGAAATTTGTCGCGCGTAAAAGTGCAGGCGGGCTTCCGCCGATAGCTCGCGCATGGTCGATCTCCAACGCCCCATTCTCACGCATATGGAATATCGTTCGCGCAGAGATTCAAGCGGGCCGCCAAAATAGCGATGCCGCCGCCTCCGGGAACCGGGTTCCGAGAGGAATATTCCTTCTCGCGCGCAGGCCCGAGAATCTTATTCGTTGCAATTCGAGGCGTCGGGAACCCGGGCCAGTCCCGCAACAACCGAAAAATCTCGAAAACAACCCCATGCAAAGGGGCTGGAGCTGGCGGCCGCTGCCCGTTCAGGGCTTCCAGCGCCCGATCCTGAACGCCGCCAGGTGGCCCGGGACGTCGGCCGGATCGAACGGCGGGCCGGTGAACGCGCCGATGGCGTTGGAGGTGCCCAGCGGGCGCCCCGACGCGGCGTCGTAGAGGTCCGGCCTGAACACGGCCATGGCGGCCTTCAGCGCCTCCGGCCGGTACGGCGTCTGGCCCCAGCGAACCATCTGCGCGTAGAGCCAGGCCGCCTGCCCCGGGTCCGGCCGCGCGGCCGCCTCGCGCCCAACCAGCAGATAGCGATCGCTTTCGCGCATGGTGCCATCGGATGAGATCTTCAGCCGACCATCGAGCGTGCGCTGGATGACGCTGGCATCGACCCCGAGCCGCTCGGGTGAGCTGAGGATGCGCGCGACCTCGCCCCGGTTCTCGGGCTGCTCGATGAACTCGGCGGCGCGCAGATGCGCGCGCACCAGCGCCGCCACGGTCTGGGGATGCTTCTCCGACCAGCTCTGGCGTACCGCCAGCACCTTCTCCACCGCACTGAGCAGAATGTCGGAGACGAAGTGCAGGATGTGGCCGACGCCGAGATCGACTGCGATCGAATTCCAGGGTGCACCGACGCAGAACGCGTCGACGTGGCCGTTGGCGAGACTGTCCACCATGTAGGGCGGCGGCAGCACCACGAGCTGGACGTCCTCGTCGGGATCGACGCCGCCGGCCGCCATCCAGAACCGCAATTGATAATTGTGGGTCGAGAACGGAAAGGTCATGCCGAAGGTCAACGGCTCAGCCCCGCTCTTCCGCCGCTTTGCCACCACGCGGGCAAGCGCCTGCGCGGTGGCCATCGGATCGAAGCGGTCGCCGTCGATCTCTTCCATCAGCGCGGCGTGTAGTACCGGCGATACCGTGATGGCGTTGCCGTTGAGCCCGAGGTTGAAGGGCGCCGCGATCGGCACCTTGACGTGGCCGAGCCCGAGGTGTGATGCGATCGCGACCGGCGCCAGCAGATGGGCGGCGTCGAACAGGCCGATATTGAGCTTGTCGCGGACGTTCGACCACGACACTTCGCGCACCAACGTGACGTCGAGGCCCTCGGCCGCGGCAAAGCCCTTGTCGGCAGCAACGATCAATGCGGCGGCGTCCACCAGCGGAATGAACCCGATGTGCAACGGTGTGGTCATTTCAGGAGCTCCGACGCCGTCAGGATCGATTGCGCGATCTCGCCGATCTTCTTCTTCTCGCGCATCGCGGTCGAGCGCATCAGCACGTAGGCCTCCTCCTCGGTCAGCCCCTTCACCTTCATCAGGATGCCCTTGGCGCGGTCGATCACCTTGCGCTCCTCCAGCGCATGCTTGGTACGGTCGAGCTCGTCCTGCAGCTTGGCGAAGGCATTGAAGCGCGACACGCAGAGGTCGAGGATCGGCTTCATGCGCTCCTTCTTGAGGCCGTCGACGATGTAGGCGGAGACGCCCGCCTCCACCGAGGCCTGGATCGAGGCGGCGTCGCTCTGGTCGACGAACATCGCGATCGGCCGGCGGACGGCGCGGCTGACCTGGAACATCTGTTCCAGCACGTCACGGCTGGGATTCTCGAGGTCAATGACGATGATTTCGGGATCAAGCGCATAGATCCGCGAGAGCAGGCTCTGCATCTCGCTGATATGGACCACGTCCGTATAGCCGGCCTCCCGAAGCCCCTCCTCCAGGATGGCCGCACGGATCGGGCTCTCGTCGACAATGACGATCTTGGGAGACGATTCAGCGCTCATCGACAACTCTTAAGGCCCGGCAAAGACCATCCATATCACGCCGGAAGCCCCCGGAAAGGGTTGTAATTCTCGGCAATTGGGACTAGCTCCTGCCCATCAATCAGGCAGATTCAAAGATATGCAAGAGGCCGCCGCGCCGAAAGACGACGGCGTTCATGCATCATCGATGGCGTAGCGGATCAATCGACCGCAGACTTCCAGGCTGACATCGCTTGTCGATGCCCCCAGATCGTCAAGAAATTCGCGAGCGACGAAGCCCTCAAGGAAGTAGGCATAGTGCTTGCCCGACCGAAAAATCGAGTCGGTCGCGCTGGGTGCTTCACTTATCAGGAGTGCCTCGGCATCAGGGCTCCAAGGCTCGACCACATAGATGACTTCCTCTTCAGTCCAATCGTGCCGAGACGTGAGCAACTCCCGCAGAGTCATATTGACCTCCGATCCTAACCAGCAACCAGTACCTTGCCGGAGGGCTCCGCCGCCAGCTAAGTTCTGCCGGCAATGATCACCAAAAATGACATGTTCGACCCAATGCTCGTCGCGTGTCCGGCATTCGTGCCGGCCTGGCACGCTTTCGTCAACGAATGGGAAGGTAGCGAGGACGACCTACCATACTACGTGGCGCTCGGAGATTTAGCTCACCATCTCGTGGAGCAGCTCGACGCCGGTGCAACCCAAAATTTCGAAGCGGTCTTCGATGTGGTTGAGCGATGGCATTGCCAAGGGGATTCCTACGTGAAGGAGGCCGCCACGATTGGTCTGCTCGAGGGTATCCAGAACATCTCTCTGAATAGAGGCACCGATCCGAGAAGGTTCGAATTTTGGCTTAAACCTGAATCGAAGCGCCGGTGGGATGAGCTCAGTCGTTTCTGGAACGGCGAAAATGTCCTCTCCGACGACTGAATACCCATTCCAAATTGGCGGATATCCACCCTTTGGGTAGCGGTTGAATTTTTCCGTCAGATCAATTAGTTGGATCGCTATACCCGAACAATTCAGATCAGGCTCCAGGCGACCAGATGGAAAGAGCGCCCCATATTTCGTTCGTTAGTCTCAGCTGCTCCTGAGACAATGAATATAAACCTTCTGAGCTGACTATTCGCAAAACAAGACTACCGCCGGTCGCGGTTGTCGTCTGGCTCCGAACTCTAGCTAGCTTTGTCGGGCGGTGAGCTGATCCGACGGATTTCGCGAACGACAATCGACAGCCCGGCAGAGCAGTGGTACGCAGCCTTTGCTAAGTAACTGCCTGGACGTAACGCCAGAGCTTGATGATTGCCGCGCAGATCGGAGCCGCGCTCCGATGCATCAGTCAGCCACATTGCGCCGGACGCACCCGTCTCAAATTCCAGCCGCTCAGCGTCTGAACTTGCCAGAAGGTCCCGCAGTTGCGCTGTGTGCAATGCAGGCTCGATGAGTCGTTCGTCATCAACGCCAAGCCACTGGACGAGAGAGCCTCCGTCACCCTGACCATTGCTGTACCATGCCATGTCGCCGGCATCGCCAGATAACACAACAGCGCGGCCCTTGTGGCAGGCAACTGATCCCAGCCAAGTCGTTACTCTGCACGCACGAGCATAGTCACTCTGGTCAGCCGGATCTCTATGATCGCGCCATCCGTCGATACCCTGCCAATGAGAGAGTTGTTCATCAGCAATCAGCAAGTGAGGACCGCCGGTTGTCGCTATCCAGTTGTGCGTTCGGATCATGCGTCTAGTGATAGCAGTATTTTATCGTTGGCTGGCAAATGTTCGCTCTTTTGCCGGTAACGCGCGCTGAATTGTGGCATCCCTAGGAACTGGCGGATCCCAGATGGTCACGAACGAACAAAACTTTATCGCCGCCGGAACATGCCAGTGGTTGAATTTTGCCATCGGATCAATTAGTTGGATCGCACAATCCCAGCAATTCAGATGCAAGATTCATGGAAAGAGCGCCCCATATCTCGTTCGTTAGTCTCGGGTGCCCCAAGGCGCTGGTCGATTCCGAGCGCATCATCACCCGGCTGCGCGCGGAGGGCTATGAACTCGCGCGCAAGCATGACGGCGCCGACATCGTCATCGTCAACACCTGCGGCTTCCTCGACAGCGCCAAGCAGGAATCGCTGGCGGCGATCGGCGAGGCCATGGCCGAGAACGGCAAGGTCATCGTCACCGGCTGCATGGGCGCCGAGCCGGAGCAGATCGAGAGCGCCTATCCCGGCGTGCTCTCGATCACGGGGCCGCAGCAATATGAGAGCGTGCTGGACGCCGTGCACCGCGCGCTGCCGCCGGCGCACAATCCTCACCTCGACCTGGTACCGCCGCAGGGCGTCAAGCTGACGCCCCGGCACTACGCGTACTTGAAGATTTCCGAGGGCTGCAACAACCGCTGCAGCTTCTGCATCATCCCGAAGCTGCGCGGCGACCTGGTGTCGCGGCCGGCCAACGACGTGCTGCGCGAGGCCGAGAGACTGGTGAAGGCCGGGGTCAAGGAATTGCTGGTCATCTCGCAGGACACCTCGGCTTATGGCGTCGACCTGAAATACGCCGAGAGCCCGTGGCAGGATCGCAGCGTGCGCGCGAAATTCTACGATCTGGCAAAAGAGCTCGGCGAGCTCGGCGCCTGGGTGCGACTGCAATATGTCTACCCCTACCCGCATGTCGACGAAGTCATCGGCCTGATGACCGAGGGCAAGGTGCTGCCCTATCTCGACATCCCGTTCCAGCATGCGAGCCCGGACGTGCTGCGCGCGATGAAGCGCCCGGCCGCCCAGGAGAAGACGCTGGCGCGGATCCAGAAATGGCGCGAGCAATGCCCGGAGCTGACGCTGCGCTCGACCTTCATCGTCGGCTTCCCCGGCGAGACCGATGCCGATTTCGCCTATCTGCTCGACTGGCTCGATGAAGCCGGGATCGATCGCCTCGGCTGCTTCAAATACGAGCCGGTCGCCGGCGCCACGTCGAACGCGATTGCCAATGCCGTGCCCGACGAGGTCAAGCAGGAGCGCTGGAATGCGCTGATGGCGCGGCAGCAGAAGATTTCGGCGAAGCGCCTGAAGCGCAAGGTCGGCACCCGCCAGCAGGTGATCATCGACGAGGTCGGCCCGACGGTTGCAAAAGGCCGGTCAAAGGCCGACGCGCCGGAGATCGACGGCGCCGTCTATCTCAGCAGCCGCCGCCCGCTCAAGGTCGGCGAGATCGTCACCGCCAAGATCGAACGCTCGGACGAGTACGACCTGCATGGCAGCGTCGCGGGATTCTGACGCCGCCTAATTGGTCGTCGGCGGCGCGGCGAGTGCCGGGTCGAGCGTCCGCAGCACGCGATGGATGCGGACTGAACTGGCGATGCCCGCGTTGCGCACATAGGCATCGATGACCGCCTCGCTCTCGACCACGACGAGGCCGAACAGCTTGCGATCGTCCGTCGCATAGGTGCAGAGCCAGTGCATCTTGCCCTGCGTCGCGATGATGGCGTCCAGCGCAATCCGCGCGTGACGCGCCGCCTGCGCGTCATCGGTCACGTCGAAATTGGCCGGAAGATCTCGTTCGATCAGCAGCTTGATCACGGCCCACCTCCAAGATTACTCCAAGATTGCCTCGTCGCAGTCTAACACGCTCCGCGAGCCGACTGCGTGCGATATCACCTGCCGCTTGACACCACCGCCCTTTCGGCTGTATGGCCCTGCGCCATGAAGCTGAACCGGACCCACCGCCGCGCCATCAACCGTCGTCGCACCTGCGACGATGCTGGGCTGCGCCGTGTCCGACGCCATCGCTGATTTGAATAATCAGCCAAGGTTTTCGAGAAGGCCGCGCCCGCAAAGCGCGGCCTTCTTGCTTTTCGGCCTGCCCTTTTTCCCAACACTGACCCCAGAGGAGATCGACATGACCAACGCTACCCCTCCGTTCGACGCGCTGATGGACATCACCGCCCGCCCGGAGGTCGTGTTCGTGCGCGGCGCCGGCTCGTATCTCTGGGACTCCAATCGCAACCGCTATCTCGACTTCGTGCAGGGCTGGGCGGTGAATCCGCTCGGCCATTCGCCGGTCATCGTGGCCGATGCGCTGGCCGCGCAGGCCAGGCGGCTGCTGACGCCGAGCCCGGCGTTCTACAACGAGCAGAGCCTGAAGCTGGCAAAGATGCTGGTCGACAACAGCTGCTTCGACCAGGTGTTCTTCGCCAATTCCGGCGCGGAGGCCAATGAAGGCGCGATCAAGCTGGCGCGGAAATTCGGCGCCAAGTACAAGAATGGCGCGCACGAAATCATCACCTTCGAGGGAGGCTTCCACGGCCGCACACTCGCGACCATGTCGGCCTCGGGCAAGAAGGCATTCGAGCCGCTGTTCGAGCCGAAGGTGTCGGGCTTCCGCAAAGCGCGGCTGAACGACATCGCGTCGGTGCGGCAGCTGATCAGCTCGTCGACGGTCGCGGTCATGCTGGAGCCGATCCAGGGCGAAGCCGGCGTGTGGCCTGCGAGCGATGCATTCCTCAGGGAGTTGCGGGCTTTGACCCAGCAGCGCGGCCTGCTCTTGATCGTCGACGAGATCCAGACCGGCATCGGCCGAACCGGAAAGCTGTTCGGCTATGAGCACGCCGGCATCGAACCCGACATCATGACGCTCGGCAAGGGCATCGGCGGCGGCGTGCCGCTCGCAGCGCTGCTCGCGACCGAGCACGCTTCGTGCTTCGATCACGGCGATCAGGGCGGCACCTTCAACGGCAATCCCTTGATGTGCGCCGCGGGGCTCGTCGTGCTCGATCAGATCGGTAAGCCGGATTTCCTGAAGTCGGTTGTCGATGCCGGCCTGCTGCTCGAGCGCGAATTGCAGCGGCTGTCGGCGCGGCACGGGCTCGGCGAGATCAGAGGCCGCGGCCTGCTGCTCGCGCTCGATCTCAAGATGCCGATCGGTGCCGCTGTGGTCGCCGAGGCGTTCGCGGCCGGCGTGCTGATCAACTCGCCGCAGCCGGACACGCTGCGCTTCATGCCGGCGCTCAACGTCACCAAGGAAGAGATTTCCTTGATGATCGACTGCCTCGATACGGTGCTGACGAAAGTCGGCGCCGCAAGGCGGGTGGCGTAGCCGCCACCGCCGTCATTGCGAGCGAAGCGAAGCAATCCACCTCTCCGCGTATGCGGGACAATGGATTGCTTCGTCGCTTCGTTCCTCGCAATGACGGCTGAAACTACGGCCGGAGAATCGCCGCGCCCGTGGTCGCCCGGCTCTCCAGGTCGATATGCGCCTTGGCCGCGTCCTTCAGCGCATAGGCGTGGTTGATCGGCACGTGCAGCTTGCCGTTGATCACGGCGGCGAACAGCGTGTCGGCGCCTTCGAGCAATTCCTTGCGGGTGCCGACATAGTCGTTGAGCTTGGGCCGCGTCGCGAACAGCGAGCCGTGGTTGTTGAGCTCGGAAAGCGCGAATGGCGGCACCGGGCCCGACGCGTTGCCGAACGAGACGAACAGGCCGCGCGGCCTGAGGCAGGACAAGGACCCCGGGAAAGTGGTCTTTCCGACGCCGTCATAGACCACGTCGCAAAGCTCGCCGCGGCTGATCTGCTTGACGCGTTCGACGAAATTCTCCTCGTTGTAAAGGATGACGTGGTCGCAGCCATTGGCGAGCGCGAGGTCGGCCTTGGCCTTCGAGCCGACGGTGCCGATGACATGCGCGCCGAGCGCCCGCGCCCACTGGCAGGCGAGCAGTCCGATGCCGCCGGCCGCGGCATGGATCAGCACGCGATGGCCCTGCTCGACCTTGAAGGTCTTGTGCAGGAGGTACCAGACCGTGAGCCCCTTGAGCATCAGCACAGCGCCCTGCTCGTAGGTGATGTGGTCGGGCAGCTTTACAAGTTTGTCCGCCGGTATGACGCGCTCGGAGGCGTAACCGCCGAGGTTGTAGTAGTAGGCGACGCGATCGCCGGGATGGAAATTGGTGACCCCGGGGCCGACGGCCAAAACCTCGCCCGCAGCCTCGTTGCCGGCGACGAACGGCAGGCCGGGCGCCTTGTACAGGCCGGTGCGGAAATAGACGTCGATGAAGTTCAGCCCGACCGCGTGCTGGCGGATCCGGACCTCGCCGTTCCCCGGCGGGCCGACCTCGACGTCCTCATAGGTCAGGACCTCCGGGCCGCCCACCTTGTGCACGCGCACAGCCTTGGTCATGTCGTCGCTCCCCTCAGAAAACTCGCGTCAAGCGAGCGAATGCCATCGGGCCCGCCTTGTCAACCAAGCAGCCCGGAACTGGCCTGGAGCCTGATGAGATTAGGTTGAGCTGGACCAACAGTGGAGGTTCACCTCTCCCTAGGGAGAGGTCGGCGCGTCGCGCCGGGTGAGGGGTTACGGTCTCTCAATAGGGCTGCGGCCCCTCACCCGATTTGCTTCGCAAATCGACCTCTCCCCATCGGGAGAGGTAAAGCAAGTGGCCGAGCCGATTCGATCCAAGCTCATCTTGCGCTAGCCGGCCACCTTCTTGCGGTTGCGCTTGGCCAGGACGTTGAACGCCTCGACCGCGGCCGAGAATGCGATGGCGAAATAGATGTAGCCGCGCGGGATGTGGAAACTGAATCCGTCGGCCACCAGCGCCACGCCGATCAGCACCAGGAAGGCCAGCGCCAGCATCTTGGTGGTCGGATGCTCCGCGACGAAGCGCGCCACCGGTCCGGACGAGACGTACATGATGATGCACGCGATCACGACCGCGGCAATCATGATCTCGATGTCCTGCGCCATGCCGATCGCGGTGATGATCGAGTCCAGCGAGAACACGAGGTCGATGATGATGATCTGCACGATCACCCAGAAGAACGCGTTGGGGCTCGGCTTGTCCTTCTCCTCGACGTCACGCGCCTCGACCTCGGCATGGATCTCGTGGGTCGCCTTGGCGATCAGGAACAGGCCGCCGCCGATCAGGATGATATCGCGCCAGGACAGCGCGACGCTCGTGACGGTGATCACCGGCTGGGTCAGTCCGATCAGCCAGACCAGAACGCTAAGCAGGATGATGCGGAACACCAGCGCCAGCAGCAGGCCGATCTGCCGCGCGCGATTGGCCTGCGGTTGCGGGATCCGCGAGACGAGCACCGACAGGAAGATGACGTTGTCGATGCCGAGCACGATCTCGAGCGCAGTCAGGGTCAACAGCGCCGCCCAGGCTTCCGGGCTGGTGATCAATTGCATCATGCTCTGAAGGCTTTCATCCTGCGGATCAATGTATCGCTGCCGACGATGTAGACGGCAATGGCGCAGAGACCGAACGTGATCGGGGCTCCGACCACGAAATCATTCGCGAGCGTATACGCGCCGAGCAGCGCCCAGGCGGCGAGCAGCCACAGCGTCAGCCAGCGCAGCCGCACCACGCGGAACGGGTGCAGCACATGGAACGGCGCGAAGGTCAGCACGATCAGGAGCGCGACCACGATGGTCGACAGCACCGGCGGCAGATGCAGCAGGAACAGATAGAACGCCGCCGCATTCCACAGCGCCGGGAAGCCGCGGAAATGGTTGTCGTCGGCCTTCATGCGGCGATCGGCGAAATACAGCGCGCTGGAGACCACGATGCCGATGCCGAGGATCGGCGCGGCCAGCGGCAGCAGCATGCCGCTCGCGGTGATCGCATAGGCCGGCACGAACACATAGGTGACGAAATCAACCACCAGGTCGAGCACCTCGCCCGACCAGTTCGGTTGCAGGCGCACCACGTCGAGCCGGCGCGCCAGCGGGCCGTCGATCCCGTCGATGATCAGCGCGACCCCGAGCCAGGCGAACATGTTGGCCCAGTGCTCGCGCACGGCCTCCAGCATCGCCAGCAGCGCCACCCCGGCGCCGAGCGCCGTGAAAATATGAACGGAGAATGCGGCGGTCCGCATCCGTTCTGGCAACGCATCGGGCTGGCTCGAATGCTCCATCGGCCGAAGTGCTATCAGGAATCGGGCCGCTTTGCATATGCGGTCTTGCGGCGTTCCGCCGCGCAAGGCGTTGGAAACTCTTGGTGGTTACCGATGGCTTGAAAATCGGGCGGAGCATGTCAAATGTCCTGATATGACCGACAGCTCGCAGGATTATGACGTTATCGTAATAGGCGGCGGCCCGGCCGGATTGACGGCTGCGATCGCGCTTGCCGATGCCGGCGCACGGACCGCGCTGTTGGCGCGCCGTGTGCCCTATGCCGACAACCGGACCACCGCATTGCTCGGCGCCTCGACCGAGATCCTGGAGCGGCTCGACGTCTGGCGCCGTTGCAGCGACAAGGCGGCGGCACTGAAGACCATGCGCCTGGTCGACGACACCGGCCGCCTGATCCGCGCGCCGGAGGTGCGGTTCTCCTCCGACGAGATCGGCCGCGAGCAGTTCGGCTTCAACATCGACAATCGCGCGCTGGTCGCAGCGCTCGAGGACCGTGCCGGCGAGATGGCGGCACTGACCCGGTTCGACGACGAGGCCGCTTCGGTGCAGCCGGACGAGGCCGGGGTCACCGTGACGACGCGGCAGGGCCACGCACTGCGGGCCCGGCTCGTGGTCGGCGCCGACGGGCGCAATTCATTATCCCGCGAGGCCGCCGGCATCGAGGTGACGAGCCGCGAGCTCGGGCAGTCCGCCCTCACCTTCAACATCACCCATAGCCGGCCGCACAACAACATCTCGACCGAGTTTCACACCGAGCACGGCCCCTGCGTGTTCGTGCCGCTGAGCGGCAACCGCAGCAGCGTGGTCTGGGTCTCGATGCCCAAGGAGGCCGAGCGGCTGATGGCGCTTGGTGACGCCGAATTGTCTGACGCCGCGGAGCGCCAGTCGCATTCCATTCTCGGCCGCGTCGAGGTCCAACCCGGCCGCAACGTGTTTCCGCTTGCGATCGAGCGGCCCCGGCAGTTCGCCAGGGACCGTGTCGCACTGGTCGGGGAATCCGCCCATGTGCTGCCGCCGATCGGCGCGCAGGGCCTCAACATGGGGCTGCGCGACGCCGCCGATATCGCCGAGATCGCAGGCCAGGCGATCGGCCGCGGCGAGGATCCCGGCGCGCCGAACGTGCTGGCGCGCTATCAGGCGGCGCGGCGGCCCGACGTCGCCAGCCGGACCTGGGCGATCGACATCGCCAACCGCTCGCTGCTCAGCGACTTCCTCGGCGTGCAGACCGCGCGTGCCGCCGGCCTGCATTTGCTCGGCGCCTTCGGCCCGCTGCGGCGGCTTGCGATGCGCGAGGGCCTCGCGCCGTCATGGCGGCGCTAGACCTCTGGCGTCCTAGGGAAACACCAGCCGTCCGCTCTGGATGAACCACATCACGCTGGTCAGCGTGACCACCGAGGCGAAGGTGCCGATCAAGACCGCGACCGACGCCGGCTCGATCCAGGTGTCGTTCTGCCGCGCGATCACGAACACGTTGAGCGCCGGCGGCAACGAGGCCATCAGCACCGCGGTCGCAGCCCAGGGCTGTGCGAACGGACCGAACAGCAGCATCAACCCGAACGCCAGCAACGGGTGGATCAAAAGCTTGATCGCAACCACGCCCGGCACCTCCCACGGCACCCGTTCGAACGGCCGCAGCGCCACCGTGATGCCGAGCACGAACAGCGCCGTCGGCGCCGCAGCGTTTTGCAGGAACTGGATCGTCCGGTCGAGCGCTGTCGGAATCGGGATGTGAAACGCGGCGACCAGCGCGCCGAACACGGCCGACATGATCAGCGGGTTCTGCGCGATCTGCCGCAGCACCACGCCGAAGGCGTGCAGCAGAGAGGGATGGTCGCGGTCGGTGAGCTCGATCAGCAGCGGCACGATCGAGAACAGGAAGATGCTGTCGCAGCAGAAGATCAGCGCGGTCGGCGCCGCTGCGTTGGTGCCGAGCACGGCGAGCGCGAGGCCCGGGCCCATATAGCCGATATTGCCGTAGGCGCCGGATAGGCCGGCCAGCGTCGCCTCGCGCAGCGAAAGCCCGCCCATCAGCTTGCCCACGACCATCGCCAGGAAGAACGCGAGCACGGTTCCGAGCGAGGTGGCGATCAGGAATGGCGGGTTGTTCAGCTCGGCGAACGGCGTCTTGGACATGATCCCGAACAGCAGCGCCGGCAACGAAACGTAAAGCAGGAAGAAATTCATCCAGGCGAGCCCGCTCTCGGGCAAACCCCTGGCTTTTCCGCACGCATAACCGATGAAGATCAAGCCGAAATACGGCAACGCCAGATTGAGGATATCGATCATTCTGAAAGTAGTTTCTCGGCCGGCTTTCGGGTCGTTTTTGCAGGGCTGGAATCGGTAAACCCTGGGTTAATTCGGAGCTTAGCCCCTAGCATCGGCCACAATGTTGGTCTATCGACGAACCATGATCAAAGCGCGCACCGCCAAGTTTCAGATCGGGCAGATCGTCCGTCACCGGGTGTTCTCCTTCCGGGGCGTGATTTTTGATATCGACCCGGAGTTCAACAACACCGAGGAATGGTGGCTGTCGATCCCCGAGGACATGCGGCCGCACAAGGACCAGCCGTTCTATCACCTGCTCGCGGAAAACTCGGAGACCGAGTACGTCGCCTATGTCTCGGAGCAGAACCTGTTGCCCGACGATTCCGGCGAGCCGATCCGGCATTCGCAGGTGGCGGAGATCTTCATCAAGGACAAATCGGGCGGCTACCGTCCGCGCAATCCGTCGCTGAACTGACATTTGGCGCGGGCGCTCACACGCCCTCGCGCCTCGCCAGCACTACCGCAATCGCCCAGACCACGAAGCCCGCCAGCGCCAGACCCGCGCCGACGAGGCCGGTCGACGTCCAGCCATAGCCGGCGGCAACGGCCATGCCGCCGAGCCACGGCCCCAGCGCGTTGGCGACATTGAAGGCGGAATGATTGAGCGCCGCAGCGAGGCTCTGCGCCTCGCCCGCGACATCCATCAGCCGGGTCTGCAGCACGGTGGCTAGCGCCCCGCCAAGCCCGATCAGGAACACGTCGGCGCTCAGCGTCCAGACATTCATCGCCGCCAGCGGGTACAGCGCCAGCGTCGCCGCCGACCACAGCAGCAGGCCGCCTGCGGTCGCCATCAGCGCGCGATCGGCAAAGCGCGGCACGATGATGTTGCCGGCGGTGAGGCCGGCTCCGAACACGCACAGCGTGACCGGCACCAGCGCGGGCGATGTGTGCGTGACCGCCAGCATGGTCGAGGCGAGATAGGTGTAGACCGAGAACAGCCCGCCGAACCCGATCGCGCCGATCGCGAGCGTCAGCCAGACATGCTTGCGCCCAAGCGCCGACAATTCGCGCAGCGGGCTCGCATTGGAATTTGCGACGTCGCGCGGGGCGAAGATCAGCACAAGGATGGCGGTGAGCAGCGCGAGACCCGCAACGATCGCGAACGCCCAGCGCCAGCCGATCGCCTGCCCCACGCCGTTGGCAAGCGGCACGCCGATCGTGGTCGCGATGGTGAGGCCGAGCAGCACGCGGCCGACCGCCGCCGTGCGCTTGTCGATCGGCACCAGCGAGGCCGCGACCAGCATGGCGATGCCGAAATAGGCGCCGTGCGGCAGGCCTGCGAGGAAACGCAGCACCAGCATGGTGTGATAGTCGGGCGCGAGCCCCGAGAGGCCGTTCATCAGCGCGAAGAAGCCCATCAGCGCGATCAACAGCGTCCGCCGCGTCATCCGCGCCGACAGCACGGCGATCACGGGCGCGCCCACCACGACGCCGAGCGCGTAGGCGCTGATGGCGTGGCCGGCCTGGGGCTCGCTGACGTTGAGGTCACGGGCGAAGAACGGCAGCAGGCTCATGGTCGCGAACTCGGCGATGCCGATCGCAAACCCGCCCATCGCCAGCGCGAGATGGACGATGCCCGGATGAACGCGACCTCGGACGTTGTCCTGGCTGACGCGGATGCCGGCATCTGCCGAAGCACCGCCGCTCGGCCGCTGCAAATCCTCGCTCCCGGGCCGGGACAACGGTTCCCGCCGCTTGGTGTTGACTTGCTGGGACATTGCGCGACTTCCATGACTGCGAACGGCGGCCAGGGGTCGCGGAGAACCACGCGCGCACGTGCGCATCGAAGGCGCTGTTCCGCGCTTTCGTCTGGCCTCCCGTAACGGTTTTATGATTGTGCTTCGACGCCGGACTTGTCCGGACAAGGCACTGATCCGGACAAGGCACTCACGATCCGCGCTGACGGCGCGACGCAACCGGAGCACCCTTCAGCAAACATCGCACACGATGCGCGCGATCACCAGCGCGGCAGGCTGCCATCAGCCAGTCGGTTTCGCATGACAAAAAAGGCGCCCTTCCGGGCGCCTTTTGCTTGCGATGATCTCGCGCTGTCTTGAGCGCCTGATCGAACGTTCTTACTTCGCCGCCGGGTTGGCCGGAGCCGCCGGCGCAGCGCCACCGCCGGCGCCTTCCAGCTTCTTGCGCTGCTCTTCGGCGCGCTTCTGCAACTCTTCCTGCAGCTTCTTCGAGTTTTCCTCGAACACCTTCGGATCGGTCGGCGGGCCGTCATAGGCCTTGGCGAATTCGGTGTTGAGCGGCAGCGGCAGCGTCAGCGGTGCGCCGTTGGAATTGATCGCCTGAACAACGAGGTTCTGGCCCTTCTTCATGTTGGCGATCAGCTCGGGGGTTGCTTCATAGTCGGACATGCAACCGTTCTGGAAGCAGATCACATAGGGTGCCTGCTGCGGCGGGTTGCCGTCGACGATGATGCGGGTGCCGTGGACGAGCTGCATGCCGAGCGGCAGCGTGACGCGCAGGATCTTCTTCGGCTCGCCTTCCGGCTCGATGATCACGGCGGCGATCACCGGCTGGCCCGACTCGATGCGGCCGTCCTTGCCGGTGAAGCAGACCTGCTTGGCGTTGGCTTCCTGGCCCTTCAGACAGAACTTGGTCCAGGGCGCGTAGATCAGCTGGATCTGCTGATCCTGGGGCGGCTGCTGGCCGGCGGCCGCAGCGGGCGGCGCACCTGCGGCCGGTGCCTGGGCTGCGGGTGCCTGGGCTGCCGGAGCCGGCGCCTTCGGAGCTGCCTTGGGTGCCGCCTTGGGCGCTGCCTTCGGTGCCGCGGGCGCCGGCGCTGCCGGCTGCTGGGCCTGAGCGGCAGGAACCAGGAGCGCTGCAGAGAATGCCGTCGCCGCCATCAGGGCAACAATTCGCCCATGCGGCCGGACCGGGGCGGCCAAGATACGGAAATTCATTGCGGAAAACCCTTTCTGAACGGCAGCGCCCGAAACCGCTGCAGGCGCCGACACATAGCCGCGAAACACAGCTGCTCCCGCGGCTGTCTCCTCGTCAATTGAGGCGGATACGTGACAGGCGTTCCCGCCCCCCAATTGCACGCCTTCAATACAGCGGCGCGCGGAAAGATCAATGCCGACAAGCGCATTTGCACGCATCTCACGCCGAGTTTCAGCCGCCTGTGATAAACCTTCCGATGTGACGTTTCGCGAATCAAATCCGGCGCCTCACACACGTGTTCCCGGGCACGTTTGGCGCGCCGTGTCGGCCACCATTCGGCTCGCCTCCGTATTCGTGCTGGCTTTCGTGCTGGCATCGCTGACGGGCGGGCTTGTCCCCGCCGCGGCCGCCGAGAGCCACGCGATCGCGATGCACGGCGCCCCGGCGCTGCCGGCCGACTTTACCCACCTGCCCTATGCCAATCCCGACGCGCCCAAGGGCGGTCGACTGGTGCTGAGCCCGCGGGACGGCACCTTCGACAGCCTCAATCCCCTGATCGTCAGGGGGCTCGCGGTGCAGCAGCTCAGGGGCTACGCCTACGAGCGCGGCTATGTCTACGAAAGCCTGATGGCGCGGAACAATGATGAGCCCTTCACGCTGTACGGCCTGCTCGCCCGCAGCGTCGAGACCGACGACGCCCGAAGCTATGTGACATTCCATATCGATCCGCGCGCGCGCTTCTCCGACGGGCATCAGGTCACGGCCGACGATGTGGTGTTCTCGCTCGAATTGCTGCGCGATCACGGCCGTCCGGCGCATCACCAGTATTATTCGAAAGTCGCAAAGGCCGAGGTCATCGACCCGCTCACGGTGCGGTTCGATTTCGGCGGCGTCGCGGATCGCGAACTGCCGCTGATCCTCGGCCTGATGCCGATCCTGCCGCGCCATGCCACCGACGTCGCCAGGTTCGAGGAGACGACGTTGGCGCCGCCGATCGGCTCCGGCCCGTACCGCGTGACCGCGGTCAAGCCGGGCACCAGCGTGACCTTCACCCGCAATCCCGATTACTGGGGCCGCGACCTGGCCGTGAACCGGGGCTTGTGGAATTTCGACGAGATCAGGCTCGACTATTACCGCGACGCCAACGGCCAGTTCGAAGCCTTCAAGCGCGGCCTCTATGACTTCAGGACCGAGCACGAACCGCTGCGCTGGCACGACGGCTACGACTTCCCCGCGGCGAAGACCGGCGACGTGGTTCGCGAAACCATCAAGATCGGTACGCCACAACCGTCCGAATTCCTGGTGTTCAACACTAGGCGGCCGAAATTTGCCGACGTCAGGGTGCGCCAGGCGTTGCTGATGCTGTTCGATTTCGAATGGATCAACCGCAATTACTATTTTGAACTTTATTCGCGCGCCGGCGGCTATTTCGCGGGATCGGAATTGTCCGCCTATGGCCGCCCCGCGGATGACCGCGAGCGCGAACTCCTCAATCCCTATTTGTCACATATTACACCCGACATCCTCGAGGGCCGCTACCGCCTCCCGGTCACCGACGGCTCGGGGCGCGACCGCACCGTGCTTCGCGATGCGCTCAAGCTGCTGTCGGATGCCGGCTACGCGCTCGACGGCACGGTGCTGAAGCAACGCGCAACGGGCACGCCGCTGCACATCGAGATCCTGGTGACGAGCCGCGAGCATGAGCGGATCGCGCTCGCCTATCAGCGCGACCTGAAGCGCGCCGGCATCGACGCCGCGGTCCGGATTGTCGACGCGGTGCAGTTCGAGCAGCGCAGGGTCGCCTATGACTATGACATGATCCCCATTCGCTGGGACCAGTCGCTGTCGCCGGGCAACGAGCAGTGGTTTTACTGGGGCAGCCAGGCTGCCGATGTGCCGGGCACAAGGAATTACATGGGCGCCAGGGATCCCGCCATCGACGCCATGATCGCGGCGATGCTGGCAGCGCATGAGCGGCCGGACTTCGTTTCGGCGGTGCGGGCGCTCGACCGCGCCCTGATGTCGGGCTTCTACGCAATCCCCCTATTTAACGCGGGAGAGCAATGGATCGCACGCTGGAATCGGATAGAACGGCCTTCGGCCACGGCGTTGACGGGCTACCTGCCGGAGACCTGGTGGCAGAAGCCCAGCGTGCAATCCAAGTAATCGACCAAGTAATCTGCCAAGTATTCCGCCAAGTAATCCGCCAGGTGATGCGGCATGACCTGGTCCGATCGAAGCGATGCAACCAACGTTGAACCTGTGAACCAGTCGATCACCTCGCCAACGCTCGATACCCTGTTCAAGCGCACGCTGGCGCGGCAACCCGAGGCGCTGGCGCTGGTCGACCCGCTCAACAAGCAGCGCATCACCGGACAGACCCGCAAGCGCCTGACCTATGCCCAGGCCGACCGCGCGATCTCGGCGATCGCGGCGCATTTCGTCGAGAGCGGGTTGCCGGCCAACACGGTGATCGCGGTTCAGCTTCCGAGCACGATCGAATTCGCCCTGACGGTGCTCGCCGCCTATCGGGTCGGGCTGGTGGTGGTGCCGTTGCCGCTCTTGTGGCGGCAGGCCGAGCTGACGTCCGTGCTCAACCGCACCGCGGCGCGGGCGATCGTGACCTGCGGCAGGATCGACGGCGTCTCCTATGCCGACATCGCGATGAATGCCGCAGCCGAGGCGTTCTCGATCCGCCATGTCTGCGGCTTCGGGACCGACCTGCCTGAAGGCATGGCCTCGCTCGACCAGGCGATCCTCCAGGACTCCCGGACCACGCGCCGCATGATCGAGGACGGCCGCAAGCCGGCGCTGATCTCGTTCGACGTCACCAGCGACGGCTTCCGTCCGGTGCCGCGCGCGCATTTCGGGCTGATCGCCGGCGGGCTCGCGATGTCGCTGGAGAGCGATCTCGCGCAAGGCGCGACCATCATGTCGGCGTTCGCGCCGATGTCGTTTGCCGGCATCTGCTCGTCGCTGGTGACCTGGTTGCTGTCCGGCGGAACGCTCGTCATGCATCACCCGTTCGACGAGGAGACGTTCGAAGCCCAGTTCAACGATCACGCCTGCGACACGCTGATCGCGCCGGCGCAGCTTGCGCTGCGGCTCGACGAGCAAGGCCTGTCGGAGCGGCTACCCACTCTGCGCAACGTGATCGGCCTCTGGCGGACGCCGGAGCAGGTTGCCTCCAGTGCGCACTGGACTTCGCGGCGGGTGACCATGACTGACGTCTATCTGTTCGGCGAGGCCGGGCTGTTCGGCGCCCGCCGCAGCGCCGAGGACGGATCGCCGGCCGCGATCAAGCCCGGTCCGCATAGCGCACCGCGTGAGGCGCCCGGCGCATCGATCGCCGGCGAGATCCTGCTGACGCCGAAGGGCACGCTCGGCCTGCGCGGCCCCATGGTGCCGGTCGCCGCCTATGCGCCGCCGCCGCCTCCGGGCGACACCCTGATCGCGCCGCCGCCGCGCGATTACGTCGACACAGAATATGCCGCGCGGCTCGATCGCACGACCGGCGCCCTCAACATCACCGCTCCGCCGTCGGGGGTGATGACCGTCGGCGGCTACCGTTTCCTGGCCCAGGAGCTGCAGGAATGGTCGCGCCGCCTCGGCCAGGGCGCGCTGCTGACGGCATTGCCGGACCGGCTCAGCGGCCACCGGCTGGCCGGACGGGCGCAGGACAACGCACGGGCCCGCGACGCACTCACAGAACTTGGGCTTAACCCGTTGATGGTCGAGGCATTTCGCGACCGCGGCGGCGCCGGAATGAGTTAAAATCTTATCATTGCGTTAGTCTTAGCATTGTGTTGACGGCGCATTAAGCCATGGCATCTAGCATCGCAGCCGTTTGCTGATCTTAAGCATTGGTTTCGAGCGTTCGAATGTCTCAACAAGGTCCGGTTCTCATCGTATCGGCGTCGGCCAAGCCGCCGTTCGCCGCGGTCCTCGATGAGACCAAGCTGTTCCCGGTCGTGGTCACTGACTGGAACGAGGTCGGACGCGCCATCGAGCAGGTCAAACCGGCAGCGATCATCGCAGCCGCCGAGGGCGTCGACTTCGTCACGCTGGCGGGCCTGGCCAAGCGCGCCGCCGCTCGCGCCCCCTATCTGCCGCTGATCGCTGTCGATCCCGCGACCACCCTGCCCGACACCGTGATCGCGTTCTTCCAGAAGAAGGGCCTGCCGGATCGGCTGGTCGCCCGGCTCAACGCGTGCTTACGGGTTCGCGCGCTGCATGCGACGGTGATGCGCCGCCTGGTGCCGCCGGCGCCGATCGCGATGTCCGACATCGATCCCATCGGCGAGGCCACTGCGCTGTTGATCGGCCGCGGCGGCGCCTACCCGACGCTGTCGGTCGCGCTCGGCGAACGCGCCGGCGTGGTCGGCGCGCTCAGCATCGAGGCTGCGGCCAAGCATCTCTCAAGCCGCGACATCGACGGCATCGTGCTGGCCGAAGGCTTCACGCCGCGCGTGATGGACGCGTTCCTGACGGTGCTGACCGAGGACGTCCGCTTCCGCCCATTGCCGGTGATCGTGGCCTCCGGCGAGCTGACGCCGCGTTACGAGCTGCCCAATCTCGAGATCGTCACCGCTGGTCCGACCCGCGTCGCCGACRTGGCGCTGCCGATGATCCGCCAGCACGCCTTCGAGGCGCGGCTCGGCCGCATGCTCAAGGCGATCGACGCCAAGGGCCTGATCGATGCCCGCACCGGCCTGCTGACCAAGGCCGCGTTCGAGCGCGACTTCGCGACCGCCGTCTACCAGACCGCCGAGCGCGGCGGCGCGCTTTCGGTGGCGCGCTTCACCTTCGACAACACCCAGCCGCGCGCGCAATTCGACGGCGCGCGCATCATCAGCCGGCTGATGCGCCAGGCCGATTTCGGCGCGGTGCATGACGACCGCTCGCTCGTCGTGGCATTCGCCGGCACCGATCTGCGCAACGCGCAGGCGATCACGCGGCGCCTGGCGAGCGTGATGCGCCACACCCAGAACGGCCGCCGCGATGTCAGAGCCGAGCCCGCCGTCAGCGTCGCGACGCTGATGCCGGGTGACTCAGCGATCTCGCTGCTCGGGCGGCTGTTCGGCTCGCCGGAGCGCGCGGCGTCGTAATAAGCTCTCTTCGGTCGTTTGATGCACACGCCGTGCGTCATCATAATCGTCGTCCCTGCGAACGCAGGGACTCATACGCCGCGGCGGATGTTGTGAACTGGACTCGTCGTTCCGGTCTCGCGCGACAAGCAGCATTCGTGGTTATGGGTCCCTGCGTTCGCAGGGACGACACCGGATTTGTTGCGCGATTCGTGAGTCAAGCGCGCGCTCCCGGAAGGATGGATTGCTTCGTCGCTTCGCTCCTCGCAATGACGCGGAGAGGCCGATGGCCTCACGCGGCCTTTCCCCACTTCTCAGCACCAGGCCCATCTACAGCCGACGAAGCGATAGTAGTAGATTCTGCGGACGTGATGGACGCCGGTCGTGCGGCGCGGCCCACCTGCATTAAGGTTCTTCGGCACGTTGGGGTCCTGGCTTCCCGGGTCGACCTGGACCGCGCGGCGCCGCAGCTCGGCCGCTTTGGCCGCATCGGCTGGCCCGAGCAATCCCCGCTCCTGCATGACGGCAAGGTATTTGAGAGAATATCCGTCGTTGAGATCGGCCGCCTGCTGAAAATATTGTGCGGCCATGCCGTAGTCGCGCGGCGTTCCCTTGCCGTAGAAATACATCAAGCCGGTCTGGGCGAGAGCGAAGGGATTACCTGCCTCGATTGCCTTCTGATAGAGTTCGAGTGCGCGCGCCTCGTCCTTCCTGACGAAATTGCCATTGGAATACATCGCGCCGAGATTGCTGATCGCGCCCGGCTCTCCCGCTGCGGCCGCCTTGCTGAAGAGCTCGAACGCCCGCGGCATGTCTTTGACGACCCCGCGCCCCGTCGCAAAATAGACCCCGAGCTTGCCTTGCGCCGGCGCGTAACCGGCATCCGCGGCCTTGGTCAAATAGCGTTGCGCCGCCATGTAATTCTTCGTTCCGCCGTAGGCGAGGCCGAGCAGAAATTCCAGGCGTGGCTGATCGGGATTGGCACGCACTGCCGCCTCGCAGATCGGGACCGCGGCGGCAAAATCATGCGTGTTCTCGATCTTCAACTGTTCAGGGCTGGCGAACGGCGGCGCAGGCGCAGCCGCGCGCTCGCATTCGCTGTCGGAGGCGCCGGCGCCACTTTGCGGCGTTGGTGATGTGAGGCGCTGCGCGTCGGTTGGTGGCGTCGCCTGCGGCGCAGCCGCGGCCACCTGCTCCGAGCCGCCCGCCGCCGCTTGGGACGCCGCAGCCGATTGTACCGGCGTTGAGGGCGGCGAGCCGCTGACGACCGGGGACGGCGGAGTCGCCAGATAGACGTCGCCGACCAGCGAGGAACTGTCCCAGGGCGTCTGCTTCTGATCGGTTGCCGCGAGCACGTCGCCGCGAACCCTGGACAACATCTGGCGCACTTCGATGCCGGGTGTCGCGATATGCTTCAACAGCGCGGCGGTGAACGGCGAATTCCGCCCGGCGCCGTCGAGAGCAACGTTGTTCGGCTGCGTCGAATAGACGATCAGCGACCCCTGCCCGCTGGCGTCGACACGGCCGAGCCCGCGACTGGGCGCAGCGCGGCTGCCGCGCGCGAGCTTCTCGAGAAACGGATTGTTGCGGCAGGCATCAAGGATGATGATGTTGGCGCGTCCCGTCCCCTCCATCTCCTGCTGGATGTCGGTCAGGTTCACGGTGTTGAAGCGCACATCCGCCGGCGTTTCGATTTTCGCGTCGACCGGGACCAGATAATTTTCACCGTTCATCTGCAGGCCGTGACCTGCGTAGAAGAACAACGCAACGTCCGCACCGCTCAGTCGCGTGGAAAAGTCGCGCACCGCGTTGGCCATGGCGTCGCGAGTCCCGTCGCGGGCTTCGATCACATTGAAGCCCATGCCGCGCAACGCCGTGGCCAGATCGGCTGCATCATTGGCGGGATTATCGAGGACGGGAACGGCCTGATACTTGCTGTTGCCAAGCACCAGCGCCAGACGCGTGCCGGCGAAGGCTTCGATCGGCAGAATGGTCAGCGCAAGGCAAAGCCCGATGAAAAGCAGCCGGCAATGGAGGTGATGCATCGTGCTTGCTTACGGCTTTCAATACCGACTGCGAACGACTTTGAGATGCAAATCATACCGGCAACACCCAAGCCAGTCAAAACCCTGATCCAACACGACGTTGTGTTGAAACCAAAGGCGCTTGAAGATGACCACTGCCTTGTGCACGGAACCGCACACAGCATTGCAGTTCACGCACGACAAGATCAGTGAGCGAAGTGTGATCTCCGCATGGCCGCGACAGAGCGCAAGCCGACCGCAATGGCGCCGCGAGCGAAATCTCACGCCGCCTTCTTGCTCTCCGCGAGGTTGGCGAGCTGGCGCAAAATCTCCGTGGTGCCGGCGAGCCGTTCTTCCGGCGTGTCCCAGTCCTGGAAGAACACCACCTTCATGTCCGGCCGCACCTTGGCGGCCTGGCCGTGCTGGCGGATGAACGTCACCAGCCGCTCCGGATGCGCGAAGCTGTTGTCGCGGAATGCAATCACGGCGCCCTTCGGGCCGGCATCGACCTTGCCGACATTGGCCCTTCGGCAATAGGCCTTGATCGCCGCGACCTTGAACAGATAGCGGACCTCGTCGGGCAGCACGCCGAAGCGGTCGCGCATCTCGGCGGCGAAGGCATCGATGTCCTCGTCGGTGTCGAGATCGGCGAGCCTGCGGTAGAGCGACAGCCGCACGCTGAGATCGTTGACGTAGTCCTCGGGGATCAGGACCGGCATGCCGATCGTGATCTGCGGCGACCAGCGGTCGGCGGCGGGCTCGGCGACGCCGGCCTTGAGGTTGACGATCGCCTCCTCCAGCATCGACTGGTACAACTCGAAGCCGACTTCCTTGATGTGCCCGGACTGCTCCTCGCCGAGCAGATTGCCGGCGCCGCGGATGTCGAGGTCGTGCGAGGCGAGCTGGAAGCCCGCGCCCAGCGTCTCCAGCGATTGCAGCACCTTGAGCCGCCGCTCCGCCTGCGCGGTGATCTTCTGCTGCGCCGGCAGTGTGAACAGCGCGTACGCCCGCAGCTTGGAGCGGCCGACGCGGCCACGCAGCTGATAGAGCTGGGCGAGGCCGAACATGTCGGCGCGATGCACGATCAGCGTGTTGGCGTTCGGGATGTCGAGACCGGACTCGACGATCGTGGTCGAGAGCAGGATGTCGTATTTGCCGTCGTAGAACGCGGACATGATGTCCTCGATCACGGTCGGCGGCATCTGGCCGTGGGCGACCGCGACCTTCATCTCCGGCACGTTCTTGTCGAGGAAATCCTTGACGCCGGCGAGGTCCTCGATCCGCGGTACGACGTAGAACGCCTGGCCGCCGCGGTAGCGCTCGCGCAGCAGCGCCTCGCGAATCATCAGGGGATCATGCGGCGCGACGAAGGTGCGCACCGCGAGCCGGTCGACCGGGGGCGAAGCGATGATCGAGAGCTCGCGAACGCCGGTCAGCGCCAGTTGCAGCGTGCGCGGGATCGGGGTAGCCGACAGCGTCAGCACGTGGACCTGGGCGCGCAGCTGCTTCAGCCGCTCCTTGTGACTGACGCCGAAATGCTGCTCCTCGTCGACAATCAGTAGGCCGAGGTCCTTGAACTTGATCGCCTTGCCGAGCAGCGCGTGGGTGCCGACCACGATGTCGACGCTGCCCTCGGCGAGCCCCTTCCTGGTCAGGTTCAATTCCTTGGTCGACACCAGCCGCGAGGCCTGCGCGACATTGACCGGGAAGCCCTTGAAGCGCTCGGTGAAGGTGCGCGAGTGCTGCCGCGCCAATAGCGTGGTCGGGACGACGACCGCGACCTGCCGGCCCTCGAGCGCCACGGCGAACGCGGCGCGCAGCGCCACCTCGGTCTTGCCGAAGCCGACGTCGCCGCAGATCAGCCGGTCCATCGGACGGCCGATTTCGAGGTCCTTCAGGGTCGAGGTGATGGCGCCAAGCTGATCCTCGGTCTCCTCATAGGGGAAGCGCGCGCAGAACTCGTCATAGACGTGCGGCTGCAGCGGGAATTTCGGCGCCTCATGCAGCTGCCGTTCGGCCGCGATCTTGATCAGCTCGCCCGCGATCTCGCGGATGCGGTTCTTCAGTTTGGCCTTGCGCGCCTGCCAGCCGCCGCCGCCCAGACGGTCGAGTTCGACGTTGGCGCTGTCGGAGCCGTAGCGCGACAGCAGCTCGATGTTCTCGACCGGCAGGAACAGTTTTGTCTCGGCCGCATAATGCAGCTCGAGGCAGTCATGCGGCGCGCCGGAGACTTCCAGCGTCTGCAGGCCGACGAAGCGGCCGATGCCGTGCTCGACATGCACGACGAGATCGCCGGTCGAGAGGCTCGTCACCTCGGAGATGAAATTGTCGAGCTTGCGGCTCGCCTTGCGCGGCCGCACCAGGCGGTCGCCGAGGATGTCCTGCTCGCTGATGACGGCGAATTCGTCGGTCTCGAAGCCCGACTCCATGCCCAGCACCGCAAGCATGGTCTCGTTGCGCGGCGTCGCCTGCACGATCCGCCAGGTGTTGACGCTGGTCGTATTCAGGAGCTTGTGGTCGCGCAGCATCGCGCCCATGCGGTCGCGCGAGCCCTCGCTCCACAGCGCGACGATGACCTTCTTGCGCTGCGACTGCAACGCGCCGATGTGGTCGACCACGGCCTCGAACACGTTGACATTGCTGTCGGCACGTTCAGGCGCGAAATTGCGGCCCTGCCGCGCGCCGGCGTCGAACACCTCGGTCGAGCCTTCCGGCACGGCGAACGGCGTCAACCGCGCCAGCGGCGCGCCGCCGAGCAGCTTGGTCCATTCGGTCTCGGTCAAATAGAGCTTGTCCGGCGGCAGCGGCTTGTAGATCGCGCCGCTGCCGGGATGCTCCAGCGCCTCGCGCCGTGCGTCGTAATAGTCCGAGATCTGCGAGAAGCGCTCGCGCGCGGCGTCCTCGCCCTGCGGCTCGATCGCGACCACAGCGCCGTCGAGATAATCGAACAGCGTATCCATCCGCTCCTGGAACAGCGGCAGCCAGTGCTCCATGCCGGGATGGCGGCGGCCTTCCGAGACGGCCTCATAGAGCTGGTCGTCGCGCCCCGGCGCGCCGAACGCCGCGACGTAACCCATGCGGAAACGCCGGATGGTTTCGGTCGTAAGTTGGAACTCCGAGACCGGGACGAGGTCGAGCCCGCGCATGTCCAAGAGCGTGCGCTGGGTCTCGGCATCGAAGGTACGGATCGACTCCAGACTGTCGCCGAAGAAGTCGAAGCGCACCGGCTGGTCGAGGCCGGCCGGAAACAAATCGAGGATGCCGCCGCGTACCGCATATTCGCCGGGCTCGCGCACTGTGGACGAGCGCGTATAGCCATTGTGCTCGAGCCAGGCCACGACCGAGTCCATCGGCACGACATTGCCGGGCGCAACCGACAGCGCCTGCGCCGCGACCTGATCGCGCGCCGGCACCCGCTGCACGGCGGCATTCACCGTCGTCAGCACGATCAGCGGCTTGTCGGAGCCGACCAGCCGCGACAGCTTGGCCAGCGCAGTCAGCCGCTGCGCCAGGATGCCGGAATGCGGCGAGACGCGGTCATAGGGCTGGCAGTCCCAGGCCGGAACCTGCATGACCGCGATATCGGGCGCGAAGAACTCCAGCGCGCGGGCGAGCTGCTGCATCCGCGCGCCGTCGCGGCACACCACGGCGAGGCTGACCGCCGACCGCTTCGGCTGCGCGGCGATGGCGCGCGCCAGGTCGGAGATCACGAGCCCCTCGGCGCCCTCGGCGACGTTGGCGATGGTCAGCACCCGGCCGGGCGCGAGCATCGCGGCCGGCGATTTCATCGGCTGTTTCATGCGTTGGGATCCGCGACGCGGAACGCCTTGATGCGGGCAAACAGCGCGGTCGCATATTCTGAAGGCAGCACCCTGTCGCCGGTCAGCGCAGCGTAGAGATCGGGGTCCGGCACCTCGATCAGGTGCTCGAGCTCGCCGAGCTCCTGATCGGACAGGTCGGCAATGGCCGCGTCGGCAAAGCGGCCGAGGATCAGGTCCATCTCCCGGGTGCCGCGGTGCCAGCAGCGAAACAAAAGCCGCTTGCGGCGGTCATCGAGCCCGCTGCTCGATCGTGTCGATCCCGTCATGTCCCAAAATCCATCGAACGCCAAAAGCCCGGACGTGCCGGGCGGGGCTTGATATAGCGATGGCAACGGCCGATGTCAGCCCTCATTCGCCGCCTTTTGGGGTTTCCTTGCGCGCATGCCGTGAGTCGTGTGTAAAGGGCACCGATGCGCCCAGCCCTGCTCAATCCGCTGTTTGCCCAGGTCACGACGCTTTCGGGCGTCGGCCCGAAGCAGGACAAGCTGCTGCGCTATCTGCTCGACCGCAGCGAGACGCCGCGGCTGGTCGATCTGCTGCTGCACCTGCCGGCGAGCGTAATCGACCGCCGCGCCCGGCCGAAGATCCGCGACGCCGCGGTCGGAACCATGGTGACGCTGGAGGTCACCGTCGACCGCCATCGTCCGCCGCCACCGCGCAATTCGCGCGCGCCCTACCTGGTCTATGCCAGCGACGACACCGGCGACGTGGTGCTGACCTTCTTCCGCGCCCAGCCCGGCTATGTCGAAAAACTGCTGCCGGTCGGTGAGAAGCGCTACGTCTCCGGCACGCTTGCGATGTATGACGGCATCCCGCAGATCGTGCATCCCGATCGCGTCGTCGACGAGGCCGGTTTTGCAAAACTCTCCGGAATCGATCCGGTCTATCCGCTGACCGAGGGGCTGGCGATCGGCTCGCTCCGCCGCGCCATTGCGCAGGCGCTGACCAAGCTGCCGGAGTTGCCGGAATGGATCAGCCCCGAGGTGCTGCGCCGCTGCAACTTCCCGCCGATCCGGGAGGCGCTGACGCGGGTGCATGTTCCGGTCGAGCTGACCGACATCCTGCCCGACGGCCCGTTCTGGTCGCGGCTCGCATTCGACGAGTTGCTCGCAGGCCAGCTCGCACTCGCCCTGATCCGCGCCACGCTGCGCCGCCCGGCCGGCGTCCGCAACGCCGGCGACGGCCACCTGCGCAAGAGGATCATCGACGCCCTGCCCTATGCGCTGACCAGGTCGCAGCAGGAGGCGGTTGCGGCCATCATCGCGGACCTGCAACAGCCGGTGCGGATGCTGCGCCTCGTGCAGGGCGACGTCGGGTCCGGCAAGACCGTGGTGGCGCTGCTCGCGGCCGCAGCCGTTGCGGAAGCCGGCAAGCAGGCCGCGCTGATGGCGCCGACCGAAATCCTGGCGCGGCAGCACATCAAGACCATCGCCCCGCTCGCCGAGCGCGCAGGGATGCGGGTTGCGATCCTCACCGGCCGGGAGAAGGGCAAGGAGCGCCGCGAATTGTTGGCGCGGCTCGAGGCCGGCGAGATCGATCTCTTGGTCGGCACCCACGCCCTGATCCAGGACGACGTGATCTACAAGGCGCTGGCGCTCGCGGTGGTCGACGAGCAGCATCGCTTCGGCGTGCGCGAGCGGCTCGCGCTGACCTCGAAGGGCGAGGCCGTCGACGTGCTGGTGCTGAGCGCCACGCCAATTCCGCGCACGCTGGTGCTGACTTATTTTGGCGACATGGACGTCTCGGAGTTGCGCGAAAAGCCCGCCGGCCGCCAGCCGATCGACACCCGCGCGGTGCCGATGAGCCGGATCGAGGACGTCATGGACGGCGTCGGCCGCGCGCTCGGCGCCGGCAAGCTGGTCTACTGGATCTGCCCGCTGGTCGATGAATCGGAGGCAGAAGGTACCGAGCATCTCACCAATGCGACCGAGCGTTTCGAGAGCTTGCGAGAGCGGTTCGGCGATCGTGTCGGCCTCGTGCACGGCCAGATGAAGGGCACCGAGAAGGATCGTGCGATGGCGCAATTCGCCGCGCACGAGATCGGGCTGCTGGTCGCAACGACCGTCGTTGAGGTCGGCGTCGACGTGCCGGCGGCGACCATCATGGTGATCGAGAACGCCGAACGGTTCGGGCTGGCACAGCTGCATCAACTGCGCGGCCGCATCGGCCGCGGCTCGGAAGCCTCGACCTGCCTGTTGCTCTACAAGGAGCCGCTCGGCGAGATGTCGAAGGCGCGGTTGAAAGTGATCCGCGAGACCACGGACGGCTTCCGGATCGCCGAGGAAGACCTGAAGCTGCGCGGCGAAGGTGACGTGCTCGGCATCCGCCAGAGCGGCCTGCCCGGCTACCGCATCGCGCGCTCCGAGGTGCACGGCCAGCTCATCACCCAGGCCCGCGACGAGGCGCTGCGGATCATGAAGGACAATCCGAAGCTGAAGGGCGAGCGCGGCGAAGCCCTGCGCGTCCTGCTCTACCTCTACGAACGCGACGAGGCCGTGCCGCTGATCGGCGCTGGCTAGCTGCCAGCAGTCTCGTCGCCATCCGGCGGATAAGGCACCAGCTCGTGTCCCGCGGCCTGCCAGCCGCGGCAGCCACCCTGGATCACGGAGACGTCGGCAAAGCCGAGCTCGCGCAGCGCCTGCGCGGCGCGCGAGGCCTTGCCGCCGCCACCGCAGGTCAGGATGATCGGCTGCTCGCGATCACCGAGCGCCGGATCGGAGGCCGCGACGGCCGCGATCTCCTCGTGGCTGATATTGCGTGCACCGGCGATGGTGCCGCGCTCGCGCAGCTGCCAAGGCTCGCCGACATCGATCAGCGTCACGCCGCCTTGTCGTAGCTCGCGTTTGGCGTCGTCGGGCGACAGCATGCGCGCGCCCTCGCCTGGCTGCGCCTTGCCGGAACTCATCAGCCCTCAACCTTGGCCGGGGCCGCCGGCTGCAACGAGGCCTGATTGGCGATGCGCGCGGCATTGGCCATGCCGGCGAGTGCCGCGGCGCGCTTCTGATCGGCGGCGCCGGGCTGCACCACGCCGGCCGACATGATCAGCGTCGCCGCGTCCTCGGTGCTCATCTCGATCTCGATGATCTTGCTCTTCGGCACGTAGAAGAAGAAGCCGGTGGTCGGGTTCGGCGCGCACGGCAGGAACACCGAGATATGCTCCTCGTCTCCGGGGAAGCTGGCGGCAAGCTCGGGGCTCGGCGCCTGCGAGATCAGCACGATCGACCACATGCCGGGCGACGGAAACTCGACCAGGCCGACGCGGCGGAAGCTCGAGCCGTTGCCGGAGAACAGCGTCTCGAACACCTGCTTCAGGCCACGATAGATCGCGCGCACCGCAGGAATCCGCCCGAGCAGCCGCTCGCCCAGATCGACCAGGGTTCGCCCGATCAGATTGGCGGTGAGGAAGCCGAGCAGCGTCAGCGCGATGACGGCGACGATCAGGCCGGAACCGGGCAGCCCGAACGGCAGATAGGTTTCCGGCCGGTAGGCCGTGGGCACGAACGGCCGGACCAGATTGTCGACCCAGTTCACGAACCACCAGGTCAAATACAAAGTGATCGCAACCGGCCCGGCCACCACGAGGCCGGTCAGGAAATAGTTGCGGAAACGCGCCATCAGCCCGCGCGGGTGGTCCGGATGCAATTCGCCAGACGGGTCAGGAGGCACTTGGTCGGAGGTCATTGCGGTTCCAGGGTCGTCGAAGCGGCCGTAGTCCACTACCCAGCTAAGCCATTCCAGCGCATTTTTGAAGGGGCCGCGTGACGGGGCCCCTTGCGACTATTCGACCGTGACCGATTTGGCCAGATTCCGGGGCTGATCGACGTCGGTGCCCATCACGACGGCGGTATGATAGGCGAGCAGTTGCACCGGGACGGCATAGACCATCGGCGCGAAGGTCGCCCCCATGTCCGGCATCACGATCGTCACCAGCGACTGGATGGTCGCCTCCGCGGCGCCCTTGGCGTCCGTCATCAGGATGATCTTGCCGCCGCGGGCGGCGACCTCCTGCATGTTGGAGACGGTCTTCTCGAACACCTTGTCGTAGGGCGCGATCACCACCACCGGCATGTGCTCGTCGATCAGCGCGATCGGCCCGTGCTTGAGTTCGCCGGCGGCGTAGCCCTCGGCATGGATGTAGGAGATTTCCTTCAGCTTCAGCGCGCCTTCCAGCGCCAGCGGATAGCTGGTGCCGCGGCCGAGATACAGCACGTCGCGCGACTTCGAGATCTCGCGCGCCAGCTTCTCGATCTGCAATTCGGTGGTGAGCGCTTCCGACATCAGCCGCGGAATCTCGACGAGGCCGTGCACCAGCTTGGCCTCGTCGGCATCGGACAGCTCGCCGCGCGCCTTGCCGGCGGCAACGGCGAGGGAGGCCAGCACCATCAGCTGGCAGGTGAACGCCTTGGTCGAGGCGACGCCGATCTCGGGGCCGGCAAGCGTCTGCAGCACGGTCTCGCTCTCGCGCGCGATCGTCGAGGTCGGCACGTTGACGACCGAGAGCGTGTGCGCGCCCTGCGCCTTGGCGTAGCGCAGCGCCGCCAGCGTGTCGGCGGTCTCGCCGGACTGCGAGATGAAGATCGCGAGGTCGCCCTTGCGCAGCGGCGCTTCGCGATAGCGGAATTCGGAGGCGACATCGAGCTCGACCGGCAGCCGCGCCAGCCGCTCCAGCCAGTATTTCGCGACGAAGCCGGCATAGCTCGCGGTGCCGCAGGCCGTGATCGAAACGCGCTGGATATCCTTGAAGTCGAACGGCAGCTTGACCGGCATGGTGACGCGCTCGGTCGCCATGTCGACGTAGCGGGCGAGCGTGTGGCCGACCACTTCGGGCTGCTCGTGGATCTCCTTCGCCATGAAGTGGCGATAGTTCGCCTTGTCGACCAGCGCGGTCGCCGTCGTGTGCTTGATCGCCTCGCGATGGACGATGGCATTGTCCTTGTCGAAGATCGTCGCGCCCTTGCGGTTCAGCACCACCCAGTCGCCGTCTTCGAGATAGCTGATCGTATCGGTGAACGGCCCCAGCGCGATCGCGTCAGAGCCGAGATACATCTCACCCTCGCCATGGCCGACCGCGAGCGGCGGGCCGTTGCGGGCGCCGATCATCAGATCGTCCTCGCCGGCGAAGATGAAGCCGAGCGCGAACGCACCGCGCAGCTGCGACAGCACCGCCCTCACCGCCTCGACCGGCGCGACGCCGCCCTTGAGCAGGTTGTCGACCAGGTGCACCACGACCTCAGTGTCGGTCTCGGTCGAGAACACCACGCCCTTGGCTTCGAGTTCCTCGCGCAGCTCGCGGAAATTCTCGATGATGCCGTTATGCACCACGGCGACGCGTTCGGTTGAGTGCGGATGCGCGTTGTTCTCGGTCGGCCGGCCGTGGGTGGCCCAGCGGGTGTGGCCGATGCCGGTGTGGCCACCGAGCGGCTTGGCCTCGAGCCGGGTCTCGAGGTTCTTCAGCTTGCCCTCGGCGCGGCGCCGCGCCAGGGCGCCGTTCTCCAGCGTCGCGACACCCGCGGAATCATAGCCGCGATATTCGAGCCGCTTGAGCGAATCCACCAATTGCTCCGCGACCGGAGCGCGTCCAAGAATGCCGACGATGCCGCACATGCGGTTCAATGTCCCCAAAAATCGCCGAAAATTTGCCAAAGCGGCGACACGGTCCCTTAACGGGAATCGCCGGTCGCAAGATACTCAATAATTATTGCCGATTGCGACAGTCTTAAGCGGCAAGGTTGATGCGAAAGGCTGGTTAATCGGGGCTAACCAATTTGGCAAGAGTGCGTCACCCCGACGGACGCCATTGGCCCCCTTCAAGACATGATCTCATACGGGAGCACGAAGGCCGACCAAAGGATCAGCGCCAGTGACATTCCGACTGCTACCGACTGGAGCGCGACCACGCTCCAGAACATTGCCGGG
This sequence comes from Bradyrhizobium mercantei, assembly GCF_001982635.1. Lineage (GTDB taxonomy): Bacteria > Pseudomonadota > Alphaproteobacteria > Rhizobiales > Xanthobacteraceae > Bradyrhizobium > Bradyrhizobium mercantei. The sequence continues at coordinate 300,579 of NZ_MKFI01000002.1, forward strand.
TTCTCGTGACGGACCAGCACGACGCCGACGCCCATGCGGATCTGCATCGTTCGCAGACTGTTGAAGAGCCTCGCCGCAAAGAACACGAAGGGGATGAAGGCCACCAGAACCAGGGGATGATATGCCGCCATGGAGCCCTCTCGCCTCTGCGTCTGACTGTAGACGAACAGGAAGACCGCGCCCCAGAATATCATTCCGCTGATCATCGCCACGACGTCGTACGGCCGCAGGCCGACGAGGCCCCACAGCCCGCGACCGGTCTTCGTGAAGAACATTTCGACCAGAGGCTGGAGCAGAGATTGGATCAGGTCGTTCACGGTTCCCAGCCCCGGCCACGCAGCCAGACGTCGCGGCACGTCACCAGCATGCCGTGCAGTCCGTTCTTGAGGAAAAACAGATAGAGCGCAAACAGCAGCATGAAGCCAGGCCGATCGCCGGCCCAGGAAATAAACTCAGGTTGGTCCTGCGTCTTCCGCGACAGCACCGCCAGCTGTCCGGTCTCGGCCCATTGGTAGAGTCGTGCGGCGCTGAAGTAGGTCACCAGGCTACAGAAGATCCCGGTCAGAACGGTCGCAGCATGTTTGCGCATGATGTGCTTTTGCCCCACCCGCTCCTAAGAGCGATGAAAGCGCTGCCACCAAACGCCGTTGATCGCATCAACGCACCATTAACGCGTTTCGGCGAGGGTGCCGCCGCCGGAGGTAGCCCGATGCACACTGCGCAGGATCGCGAGGCCCGTCGCCTCGATACGCTCGCGGAACTCGACATCCTCGATACGCCGCGTGAACTGGCGTTTGACCGCCTGACCTCGCTATGCCGCAAGATGTTCCGCGTGCCGATGTCGACGCTGACCTTCATCGACGGCCACCGCCAATGGTTCAAGGCCTCCGACGGGCTCGACCTGCGCGAAACCGACCGGCGGCCGGCGCCGTGCAATGTGACCATCACGCTCGATGAGCCGCTGGTCGTCCCCGATATGCTGCGCGACCCGCGCTTCGCGGACAACCTCTTCGTGCGCGGGGCGCCGTTCGTCCGCTTCTATGCCGGCGCGCAGCTCAAACTGTCAGGCGTCGTGATCGGCAGCCTGTGCGCCATCGACACGCGCCCCCGCGATGATTTCGACGCCGAGGCGACCAGCATGCTGGTCGATCTCGCCGCGATCGCCGTCGACGAATTGCAGCTGCGGAACCTGTCGATGCAGGACGCCCTCACCGGCTGCTCCTCGCGGCGCGCCTTCCGCGGCGAAGGCGAACGGCTGACCGCGCTGGCGACCCGGCATGTCAGCCCGCTCTCCTGTTCGGTGCTCGATGTCGATCACTTCAAGCAGGTCAACGATACCTACGGGCATGCGGTCGGCGACATGGTGCTGGCGGGGGTAGCGGATGCCGCGCGCTGTGCGCTGCGCGGCTCCGACGTGATCGGCCGGCTCGGCGGCGAGGAATTCGGCATCCTGCTGCCTCACACCAGGCTCGACCAGGCGATGGGTGTGCTCGAGAAGGTGCGCGCCGCCGTCGCTGCGACGCGGATCGAGACGCCGGCGGGCACGATCGGCGTCACCTGCAGCCTCGGCGGCGCGGTGCTCTCGCCCGGCAATTGTTTCGACGACATGCTGCGCAACGCCGACCTTGCGATGTACGGCGCCAAGCAGGCCGGCCGCAATCAGGCGCTGGCCTGGGTCGACCGGGCGCCGTCGATTGCCCCGACCGCGCGGCGGGTGTTCAAGGCCGGCCAGATCACCTTCAACGCCGGCCATTCCACGATCGACTGCACGGTGCGCGGCTTGTCGCGCGACACGGCGACGATCGAGGTGATGTCGACCTCGGGCATCCCCAACCACTTCAAGCTCGCGATCGCCGCCGACGCACTGTCGCGCGCCTGCAAGATCACCGCGAAGGCCGACAACCGGATCGAGGTCGCCTTCACCTGACGATCATCTCCGATCGTCATTCCCAGGTACGCAATTGCGCACCGGGGAATGACGAGAGCTAGCGTCGCACCGGCGCCCTAATGCTCGACCCGGTAGAGCCGCCATCGCTCCGGCACGCCCTTGAGCTGGTGCGCGCCGCGGTCCTTGAAGCGGATTTCGGATTTCGACATCAGATCCTTGACCGCGCTCGACACCAGCACCTCGCCGGCGCGCGCTTTCGCCGCGACGCGTGCGCCGATGTGAAATGCCAGGCCGATGACCTCCGCCCCGCTCACCTTGTACTCGCCCGCGTGCAGTCCCACCCTGATCTCCAGCCCGAGCGTGCGCACGGCCTTGACGATCGCGGTGGCGCAATTGATCCCGGCAGCCGGTGCGCGGAACGTCGCCAGCACGCCGTCGCCCGTCGTCACCACTTCCTTGCCGCGCAAGGCCTTCAGCTCACGGCGGACGGCGGCGTAATAGTGATTCATCACCGTCGCCCAGCGGGAGTCGCCGAGCCGCGCGGCCTTTTCGGTGGATCGGACGATATCGACAAAGAGGATCGTGGCGAGCGCCTGCTTGAGCTCCGCGTCACGTGCGGCGGTTCGCCGCCGGTTTGCTATATTTCCGACCAGCGGTTCATAGCGATGGCTGCGCCGCCGTGCGACAGCCGCCTTGGTGTAGTCCTGGGCGCGCTGCACCGTGCGGCAGCGAATGGTTTTTTCCTGCGGCGGAAACGTCCAGTAGACCTTTCGCCGGTCGCCGGCACCCTCAACCTCCACGGCGCCCCATTTCAGGAAAACCGTCGAACCCGTGCGCCGAATGCACCATGCCTTCGACGTGTATCCGGAGACGTTCGATTGATGGACTCCGATGCGAAGGAATTTGGGCATGAGCGTCCGGCCGCGAGCGCTTGGTCCTACCTGCGGTGAAGCGTAGTCAGACATTCGCGCGTTGGCAACAGGACTGGTTCACCTGCCGGAGGATTAACCTGCAGCGATCCTCTGCCCGTTCGATGCAGCGTCGGCATCGGCGGACAGGATCGCCTGAGCTTCGGCTCCCGGCTGTTGTTCATCGCGAAACCGCGCCGGGGTCAGCCGGCTGCGATCGATCGTGACGCCAAAAATGTCGAAGCGGTTGTAGTAGCCGACCACGTCGTGAAACTGTTTCGGCTCGACGCAACGATTGAGATCGATCTCGGCGTAGGCGATCCCCTCCTGATCCTGCAATTCATCGCCAAAGACGACGCCCGTCGGATCGACGAAGAAGCTCGCCGCACGTGGCGTCCGGTCGATCACGTCGGCGATGGTTCTGTCGCGTTCAATGAGGAAGGTGCGCATTGGCTCGTCCATGTAGCCGGCGGTGACGATGCCGAACACCTTGGCTTCGAAGCAGTGCGCGCTGGCCCGGATGCGATTTGCGGCGACGTTGTCGAAATTGCCGCCGCCGGCCGGGCGCCGGGTCGGCCACATCGGCGGCCAGCTCGAGATGTGCACCTGTTCACCCTGCGCCATCAGCGCGAAGCGGGCCAATGGATTGGTGTTCTCGCCGCAGATCAACCCGCCGATGCGGCCCTGCCGTGTCTCCGCGACCACGAGGCCCGCACCGTCCCCGGACGACCACACCAGCTTCTCATAGAAGGTCGGAACCAGCTTGCGGTGATGGACCAGAACTTCGCCGGTCTCGCCGATCAACAGGTTCGAATTCCACAGCCCGCCTACGCTGACGGCCGAGCGCTCGCTGATGCCGATCGACACGGTGACGCCGAGGGCGCGCGCCTCGGCGCAAAGCCGCGCCACTTCCGGCCCGTCCGCCAGCACGGATTGCTCGGCCATGCGCACGAACAGGTCGTGATTGTCGATCGGAGGCCACAGCGCGGCCCAGACCGGAAAGGCGGGAATATAGGTTTCCGGAAACGCGATCAGCTCGGCGCCGGCCCTCGCCGCCTCGCGCATGATGGAGATCGCCTTCTCGGTGGTCGCCTGGCGGTCGAGGAAGACGGGTGCGGCGTGGACGGCAGCAGCCTTGAAACGAGGGAGCATGTCGAAAATCCCGGCTAGGATTGAGGGAGCGAAGCGGTATCATCCCTGCCTTGCGGGCATGCATCGGAATTGTCGCAAGCCCGGTTGCGAAGGATCGGAGTCCGTCGCGGCGTTGGAACGGGAATTGCTTTGCCGGCAAGGGCCGCAATCGGGAGGCAAGTCATGTTCGATACGATCAACTGGGACGATTTGCGGGTATTCCTCTGCGCCGCCCGCGCCGGCAATCTCAGCCAGACGGCGAAGCGGCTGCGGCTGGACCATTCCACCGTCAGCCGGCGCATCGCGCAGATGGAGGCCTCACTCGGAATTGCGGTGTTCGAGCGCCATCGCACCGGGCTCAAGCTCAACGAAGTCGGCGAGCGGCTGTTGCGTCATGCCGAGCGGGTCGAAAGCGCCGTCATCGCCATTCGCGAGGAGGCCAGCGCCAGCGACACCCAGGAGCTCGCCGGGACCGTGCGGCTCGCGACCATGGAGGGGATCGCCTCGCTCTATCTGGCGCAGCGCTTCGCCAGACTGCGGCGCACGGCGCCGCAACTCTCCGTCGAACTCGTCACGTCCGCCCAGACGGTCTATGTCCACAAGCGTGAAGCCGACCTGTTCGTGTCGTTCTTCCGGCCACCCGGGCCGGGCCTGATCTCGGAGCGCATCGGCAAGTTTCGTCTCGGCCTGTTCGCGAGCCAGGACTATCTCGACAATCACGGCATGCCCACAACCCTGCGCGACCTCGGGGATCATTGGTTCGTGTCCTATATCGGGGACTTGCTCCAGGTCGATTCGGTGCGCTGGCTCGCCGACGTCATCGAGGAGCCGAAGATCGCCTTCCATTCCAACAGCATGATCGCGCAGATGAATGCCGCGGCGGGCGGCCTCGGCATCGTGATGCTGCCGAGCTTTGCCACCAGGGACCGGCCCGACCTGATCCCCGTGCTGCCTGCCCTCGCCGGCACGGCTCGCGAGGTCTGGCTCAACGTCCACAGCGACCTGCAATTTGCCCCGCGCATCCGCGCCGTCCGCGCCTTTTTGAAGAATACCCTGAAGCAGGACCCCGACATGCAGGTCACGCTGGCCGATGCCGTGCCGCAGCCGCGCACAGCAGATTGCAAAAATCCATAATTCCCTTCCGTTGCAGCCCGCCTGAAGCTCGTCCGATTGGCGCTAGGCAAAGCGCGCTGAAGCTTTAAGGGGACCAACATGAACCTGGTTATTCCCGGCAATGCCGATCCGGCGTCGCGTGGCGTCGCATTGGCCAGGAAACTGGCCAAGACGCGGCTGACCGTCGCGCTGGTTCTGAGTGTTGCGATGATCGTGATCTATTTCGGCTTCATGGCGCTGTTCGCGTTCGACAAGCCGTTGCTCGGCACCATCCTGATGCCAGGCCTGTCGCTTTGCATCGTGCTCGGTCCGCTCGTCATCATCTCCTCGTTCGCGCTCTGCCTGATCTACGTGCTGTGGGCGAACCGGGTGCTCGATGCCGGCATCCGGGACCTTCGCTAAAGGGGCAGGCAAAGATGGGCAGCAGCACGCTTTCGATCGGGTTCTTCTTCGCCTTCATGGCGTTGACGCTGGGGATCACCTATTGGGCCGCGCGGCGCACGCGTACCACCGAGCACTTCTTTGCCGCCGGCGGCCAGGTCACGCCGTGGCAGAACGGCTGGGCACTCGCCGGGGACTTCCTGAGCGCCGCCGCCCTGCTCGGAATTGCCGGGATCGTCACCTCGAACGGCTTCGACGGCATGGTCTATTCGATCGGATGGCTGGTCGGCTGGCCGATCATTCTGTTCCTGATCGTCGAACCGTTGCGTAACGTCGGCCGCTTCACCTTCGCCGACGTCGTGGCCTATCGCCTGCGCCAGCGCCCGGTGCGGCTCGCCGGCGCCGTCGGAACACTTGCCGTCATCCTGTTCTATTTGATCGCCCAGATGGTCGCGACGGGATCGCTGATCAAGCTGCTGTTCGGCCTGCCCTACACCTGGTCGGTCGTCGTGGTCGGCAGCGTGATGCTGGTCTACGTGCTGTTCGGCGGCATGCTGGCGACGACCTGGGTGCAGGTGGTGAAGGCTGCGCTGCTGATGGGCGGCGGCATCCTGCTTGCCTTCCTGGTGCTGACCCATTTCGACATGAACCCGCTGAAGCTGTTCGCCGCGGCGTCCGAGAAATACGGCACCAAGGTCCTGCAGCCGGGGTCGAAGGTGGTCTCGGGCCAATGGGATGCGATCTCGCTCGGGCTCGGCCTGATGTTCGGGACCGCCGCGATGCCGCATGTGCTGATGCGCGCCTATACGGTGAAGGACGCCAAGGCCGCGCGGCTGTCGATCCTCTATGCCACCGGCCTGATCGGCGTGTTTCATCTCATGGTCTTCATCATCGGCTTTGGCGCCATGGTGCTGGTCGGCGCCGACGCGGTGGCCAAGGCCGGAGGTGGCGGCAACATGGCCGCGCCGCTGCTCGCACTCACCGTCGGCGGCAACGCCTTCTTCGGCTTCATCTGCGCGGTCGCGTTCGCGACCATGCTCGCCGTCGTCGCAGGGCTGACGCTGTCGGGCGTCGCCACGCTCTGTCACGACGTCTGGACCAATGTGATCCGCAACGGCGCCGCGTCCGAGGCCGAACAGCTCAAGGTCGCGCGCGTCGCAACGGTTCTGATTTCCATCTTCGCCATCATGCTTGGCATCGCCTTCGAAGGCCAGAACGTCGCCTTCATGGCGGGCCTCGCGTTCTCGATCGCCTGCGCCGCGAACTTCCCCTCGCTCGTGCTCTCCATCACCTGGCGCCGCTTCACGACGCCCGCGGCCGTGGCGAGCATCCTGGTCGGCACGCTGAGCTCGCTGGTGCTGATCTATCTGTCGCCGACCATCCAGGTCGACATCCTCGGCAAGCAGCTCGCCGCGATCGAGCATCAATGGTGGTTCGTGTCGCTACGCAATCCGGCGATCATCAGTATGCCGCTGTCCTTTGCGGTCGCGATCCTGCTGTCGCTGGTGACGCGGGAGAAGAACGCAAATCTCGCCTTCGACGAGATGCAGCGGCGCATCCTGCTCGGACCGGTCCAGCCGACCACCAGCGAGCCCGCCGAGGCGAAGAGCGCGGCGTGAGGCGCGGCGCGCAGGACGATCGGCCCTAGGCCGCGGAACATATTCGGTGTTGTCCCGGCCTTGCGCCGGGACCCATAACCACGAATGCCAACTGGTTTGCAGCGCTGGGGCCGCAGCTCACTTCGACAACATGACCCTGTGGTTATGGGTCCCTGCTCCCGTGCGCAATCGCGCACTAGGCAGGGACGACATCTCATGTGTGAAACAAGGTGCGATCACACTGGGAGAAGATCACTTCCCCTTCGCCGCCTTTTCTTTCAGCTTGGCCGCGCGGTAGCGCGCGGCGCCGCCTTCGCGGATGGACTGCTCACTGCGCTCGAGCGCCATCGCGTCGTCGGGGACATCCTTGGTGATGACGGAGCCCGAGCCGATATAGGCGCCCTTGCCGATCGTCACCGGCGCCACCAGCGACGTGTTGGTGCCGATGAAGGCGCCCTCGCCGATCAGCGTCTTGTGCTTGAGGAAGCCGTCATAGTTGCAGGTGATGGTGCCTGCGCCGAGGTTGGAATTGGCGCCGACATGGGCGTCGCCGACATAGGCGAGATGGTTGACCTTGACGCCGGCCTCCAGCCTCGAACCTTTGGTCTCGACAAAGTTGCCGATCTTCACGCCGTCGCCGAGCGAGGTGCCGGGCCGCAACCGCGCGTAGGGTCCGAGCTCCACCTTCTTGCCGATGCTGGATTGGGTGATGTGCGAGAAGGAATGGATCAGGGCGCCGTCGTCGATTGAAACGCCGGGACCGATCACCACGAACGGCTCGATCACGACGTCCTTGCCGAATGTGGTGTCGGCGCCGAGATAGACGGTCTCCGGCGCGATCAGGGTCACCCCGGCCTTGAGCGCCTGCTTGCGCAGCCGCGCCTGCATCACGGCCTCGGCCTCGGCGAGCTGCGCCTTGGTGTTGATGCCGCGCACTTCGTCTTCGCTGGTCTCGATCACGACGGCCTCCAGTCCCAATTCCCTGACGATGCCGACGGCATCGGTCAGATAATATTCGCCCTTGGCGTTGGCGTTGCCGATCTTCTCGATGATCGCGAGCGCCTTCCTGCCGTCGAACGCCATCACGCCGGCATTGCACAGCGTGATCTTGCGCTCTTCAGGGCCGGCGTCGGCCTGCTCGCGGATCGCAACCAGACTGCCGTTCTCGACCACCAGACGGCCGTAGCCGGTCGGGTCGGCGGCATGGAAGCCGAGCACGGCGAGCGCCGCGCCGTCGCGCAATGGAGCGCGCATCCGCGCAAAAGTCTCGGCCGAGATCAGTGGCGTGTCGCCGAACGCGACCAGCAGGTCATCGGCGCCGCGGGCGATCGCCTCGCGCGCGGCCAGCACCGCATGCGCGGTGCCGAGCCGCTCGCGCTGCACGAAAGTCTGCGCGTCGGGCCGCACCCGGCGCGCCTCGGCGGCGACCGCCTCATGGTCCGGCCCGATCACGACCGCAAGCTGCGATCCATCGCCGGTGGCGGCGGCATTGAGCACATGCGACAGCAGCGCCTGGCCGGCCACGGGGTGCAGCACCTTCGGCAGCGATGAGCGCATCCGCGTGCCCTCGCCGGCCGCAAGGACTACTGTCAGGCTGGTTCGCGCAGTCATTCACAATCCTCGATGTCTCGCGCAGGTCGCTGCGCCAAGCTTGGTTCGAGGCCGTCTTTAATTGTTTTCCCCGGCAGAAGAAACCGATTCGCCTCCGCGGCGCCTCAGATTCAAGTTCCCGGTCCATTTCCTGTTAATCTTTGCCTCGTGATTCGGCGGGCCTTGAGGAGGGCCAAGCGGGCTTTGGCCAAAGATCGCGACAATCTGGCGGCGGAATTCGACACCGAGAGCACCACCGGCTTTTTGGCCGAGGAGGATACTTTCGATCGCCGTATGCTGTGGCGGCTCGGGTCGTGGGGCGTGGCCGCGGTCGGCGCCGTCACGATCGCCGTGATGGCCAACCAATCGGCGCTGACGCTGCGGCGCGACCAGGTCGCCGCATCTGATATCGCGCGCCAGGCCCAGCAGTTGCAGACACTGGCGAAGGAGAGCCACAACGAGACGCGCCGGCTGGCGTCCGCGATCGATACGCTCAACGGCGATCGCGACCGGCTGTACTCGCGCGTCACCACGCTGGAGCAAGGCCTGGATTCGGTGACCGGCGCGATTGCCAAACAACCGGCGGCACCGGCGCCTGCACCTTCGCCCTCCGCAGCCGCGCCCGGTACGCCGCCGGCGACAGCCAATTCGGCTTCCGCCGCCCCGGCACCGGCCGTCGCCGCCGTGGCGACGACATCGCCTGCCGCGTCGGACAAGCCGGCGGCGGCCGATAAGGCGGCCGCATCCACCGACAGCAAGGCGGCCGCAGCGGTTGRGAAGCCGGTCGCGGCGGCCGAGAAGCTCGTGGCCCCCGACAAGAAGCCGGCCGCCGCGCCCCGGCTACTGGCCGCCGCGGAGAAGCCGTCAGCCTCGGACAGTTCGCCGCCGGCTTCTGCATCCACCGCTGCCGTTGCCAGTCCGATGAGCGCCGCCGCTGCCGCGGCCAGAACCGAGGACGAAAGAGCGCCAGTGGTCTCGGCCGCGCCGGTCGCCGACAAGCCGCCCGCTGAGAAGCCGCTGCTGGCCTCGCTCGAACCCGCGCCGAACAAGCCAACCGAGGCGGTCAAGCCAGTGACCGCCAACGATGTCAGCGCCGCGCCGATGCCGCCGCTGGTGATCACGGCCGATCCGGATTCCGACGTTGACGACGACGCGCCCAAGGCACAGATCCACCGCACCGAGTTCGGCGTCGATCTCGGCACCGCGAATTCAGTCAATGGGCTGCGCGCGCTGTGGCGTGGCCTGCTGAAGTCCAAGGCCAACACGCCGCTGGCGGCGCTGCGGCCGATCATCGTCATCAAGGAAAACAGCAATGGGCTCGGCATGCAGCTGCGCCTGGTCGCCGGACCGCTGAACGATGCCGGGACCGCCGCCAAGATCTGCGCGGGCCTCAGCCTGATCCAGCGGACCTGCGAGACGGCGATTTATGACGGCCAGCGGCTGGCGCTGAACGAACCGCCCCCCGGAGCCAAGCCGGCGCCAACGCACCGGCGGCTGGCACCGAGGCGCACCACCATCGCCCCGCCGCCGCAGCCGGTCGTCGAGGAAAAGAAGCCGGAGCCGACAACGATCTCCTCGATGTTCCGGCGAAACAGCCAATAATCATGTGAGGCGAAGGGATTGCGGCCAAATTCTCAACCGATTTTGCTGCTTTGACCGAGCCTTGTCCCAGTCCCCGTTCCCGACCATAGTGCCGCGATGACAAAACCTCCGTTCCGCCTCTCCCCCTATCAGGTCCAGTTCCTGATGGTCGTGGGCTTCGTCACCGTCGGCTACGCGCTCTACGTGCGCTACCTGGCGATCGAGTTCTCGCCGGTCGCGCTGGCCTGCGACGCCGGCGCGCAGACCATGCTCTGCAAGGCGCGCGCGCTCTCGACCGTGCTGTTCAAGAGCTCGGTGTTCGGCATCACGGCGCTGGTGATCGCGGTGTTGAACCTGATGCGGCCTTCGATCGTGCTGCTCACCGGCGGGCTGATCGCCGCCGGGCTCGGCATCGTGCTCTACAACGTGGTGCTGTCGGGGCTCGCGATCGGGCTGTTCATCCTGGGTTTTGCCCGGCCCGCGCCCGCCACAGCGTAGCTGCCAGCAGCAGGTACATCACGCAGGTCCAGTCCGACTGCCAGTTGATCGTGCCCTCGTTGTAGATCGTGTAGGCGGCGGCGATCGCCAACAGGCCGGCAAACACCGATTCCGCGATCGGCCGGAGACCTTCCTTCGGGCGGTTGAGCATGGTCAGCAGCGCAAACGGCACCACGGCCATGGTCAGCGAGGCGTACGGGAAATCGCGGTAGCGCGGATCGAAGGTGAAGCCGAGCGCGGTTTCGGCCGCGATCACGGTGGTGATGGCCAGCACGACCGCCAGCAACGCGCCGAACCTGCCCTTGCCGCGATAGTCGCGCGGTCCGACCAGCTCCAGGAAGGTCGGCAGCGAGCGCCCGGCGATCAGTGCATGCGCCGTCAGCAAGGGTGAGAGGATCGCAGCCGCGAGCAGCACGCCCCAATGCAGCCAGCCGCTGACGCCGTAGCTCTCGTAATACATCTTGTCGCCGGCGATCCCGAGCAGCGTCCCCGCTGTCGTCGCCGAAATGCCGACCGCAATCCAGGCCGAGGGCCGCGGTGTCCACGGCCGGCGCCGCAGCGTCAGCCAGGCCACGAGGAAGGTTGCGACCGACAGCGCCATGCCGCCCGCCATCTGCAGCTTCCACTCCGGATAGTTCGTGATCGCAACGCCCGGCGGATACTTCACCTGCCGCTTCACCGAATCGAACAGGCCCCAATTGCCGCCGACGGTGCCCTCGAGCTTGCGCTTCCAGGGCTGGTCATAGGCCTCGATCAGGTTGACCCGAAAACCCTCGCGCTTGGCGAGGTCGAGGATCTCGGAGACCACCCGCGCCTGGTTGGTGCGCGACGGCAAGGCGCCCTCCCGCATCCGCCCTGCGCTCGGCCAGCCGGTCTCGCCGATCAGGATCTCCTTGCCGGGGAATGTCACCGCCATGCGCTTGCGGATGTCGTCGACATGCGCGGCGGCGTATTTGGCCTTGATCGGGATGTCCTCCCAATACGGCAGGATGTGAATGGTGACGAAGTCGACCGCGTCATAGATCTCGCGGTTCTTCACCCAGTATTCCCAGACGTCGGCATAGGTCACCGGAAGATTGCCCGCCGCGGCCTTCACCGCGCGGATGTTGCCGGCAAGATCGTTGGCCGTCATCTCGCCGCGCAGCAGCACCTCGTTGCCGACGATCAGCGAGGTGACCACGCCGGGATATTCCTTGGCGAGGCGGACTGCGATCGCGATCTGCTGCAGATTCTTGAAGCGGTTGCTGCTGAGCCAGATGCCCTGCATCACCTTCAGCCCGACCTTGGCCGCAACGCCCGGCACCTGGTCGAGCCCGTTCTCGATCGAATAGGTCCGCACGCAATCGGTGACCTTGGCGAGATCGGCGAGGTCCTGCTCGATCTGTTCGACCGGAATCTGCGTGGTGGGATCAAGCGGCGTCTGCGCGCCGCGGAACGGCGTGTAGGACACGCATTGCAGGTTTGCGGCCGGATCGATCGGCGCGCGCACAAGCGTAATCGGCGTGGCGAGCCACCACCACACGGATGCAATCACGGCGAGCGAGATCAGAAGAAGCGCCAGCGGCGTACGAAGCGAAATCGGTTCCATCCTCCGGGGGACCGTCGAATTAGCCGGTCACAGCCCATCTGCCAAGTGTAGGAATCGGTCAATACCATGGTTGTCCTGCGACAGTTTTGCGCTGGATCGATAAAGTTGTGAGTTTGCTGGACAAAATACGAAATTCCAGTCATGGGATTCCGCCAGAGTCTCCGCCGCACTGGAGACCTATTTGGACGGCATCACGCGAGCCGTTAGGATGATCCCGCGGGGGCAGGAACATTATCGGGGAATACATGCGTCGACGGCTGCTTGAGTTGAAGAACACTGCTTTGCGTCACATTGCCGTAACGGGCCTTGTCACAGGCCTTGCGCTCCTGATCGGGGCCGGCGGCGCTTTCGCCCAGAGCGGCACACCCAATCCGCCCGACCAGGCCAAGCAGCAGCCTGGAAACCAGGCCGACGCCAACGCCAATGCGGCGCGCGAGGCCAACCAGCGCAAGGTCGAGGAATTCGTCGAGGCCCAGCAGGCCATCAACGGTCCGGCCGGCAACCCGGAGTGCGTCTGGCTCGGTCGCCGCGTGGTCCGCCTGATGTGGAACGACGACCTCGATACCGCGTTCCGCCATCTCGACCTCTATGACCGGTTCGGCTGCCCCGGCGGTCACGTCCAGGCCGCGTTCCGCTGCCTGACCCGGTTCGGCGCCCAGATCGACGACAAGGTGCGCGGCAGCCTCGACGGCCGCATCCACGCCTGCTGGATCAACCCGGGCGCCCAGCCACAGGCCGCGACGGCCGCCGCCGCGCCGACCCCGGCGCCGTCGACGGCCGGCAACGCCGCGCCCGCGCCGGCTGCCTCGCCCTCGCCTGCACCGACCCCGTCGGCCACACCAGCGCCGGCGTCGAAATAGCCGCATCGCGCAATCGTGGCCGGCCGCGATTTTTTTTCGCGGCTGGAACGGCTTGCGCCCTTAAAACGCCATCGCGGCACACCAGTTGTTAAATCGGATGGCGGAGATATCTTTCCCTCCGCCGCCATGTTGGTCGAACCCAGGGGACGGGTTCGCTTAGTCCTCAATCTCAGGCCCCGTATGGTTTAACCGCGATGCGCGCCGTCGTCGCCGTCCTGTTGCTTGTCACCGCCGCTCACGCCGCCCTGTGGGGTCTCTTCCAGGAGAAGCAGTCGGCGCCCGATTTCCGTGGCACGCTGCCGAGCCTGTCCTACGCCCCGTTCGAATCAGGCCACAGCGTCGCCGACGTCGCCGCCGACACCGAGAAGGTGCGCACCGACCTGCGGAAGCTGTCGGCGATCACGAAGGCGGTTCGCCTCTACTCGTCGACCGAAGGCAACGAGCTGGTGCCGCCGGTCGCCGCCGAGTTCGGCATGAAGGTCACGGTCGGCGCCTGGATCGACAAGGACGCCAACCGCAATAGTCGCGAGATATCGCAGGCAATCAGTCTCGCAAAGCGTAACAGCAATGTCATCGGCATCGTCGTCGGCAACGAAACTGTGTTCCGCGGCGAGCAGGTTCCGATTGAGAATCTCGGACCGCTGCCAAAGGACGATCCCAGCGCAGACGAGGCAGAGCGCTATCGCGAGGATTTTGCTCGCTTCCTTCGCGACGACGCCCCGCGCATTCAGCGCGAGGAGGATGCACGCCTGCACGACGCCGAATCGCAGCCCGAGGACAAGCGGGCCGAGGCGATAAAGTGGGCGATCGCCGAGAACAACGTGCACCGACTGATCAGGGTGATCCAAACGGTCAAGAAATCGGTCAACGTTCCCGTCACGACCGGTGAAATCTGGAACATCTGGCGCGACCATCCGCAGCTCGCCAATTCGTCCGACTTCGTCGCCGCGCACGTGCTGCCCTATTGGGAGAACTTCACCGACAAGCAGGCGGTCGACCAGGCGGTCGATCGCTACAATCTGTTGCGCGACTCCTTTCCCGGCAAGCGCATCCTGATCGCCGAATTCGGTTGGCCGAGCCAGGGTTACAATCTGCGCAGCGCCGAGCCCGGCCCGTTCCAGCAGGCCACGGTGCTGCGCAACTTCGTGACCCGCGCCGAAGCCATCGGCATGGACTACAACATCGTCGAGGCGATCGATCAGCCCTGGAAGTTCTTCGAAGGCGGCGTCGGCCCCTACTGGGGCATCCTCAACGCCGACCGCGAGGCGAAGTTCGCCTGGACCGGCCCGGTCACCGATCTGAATTACTGGAAGCTCGCCACGGTCGCGGTCCTGGTCGGGCTTTTCATGTCGTTGCCGATCCTGCGGCTGGACCAGCCGACAGTGATGCAGGCGCTGCTGCTGTCGGCCGCGGCCAACGGTGTCGGTGCCTGGGTCGCGACGGTGTTTTCGTATTGGACCACGCACTATTTCGTCTGGGGCTCGGCCTTTGCACTCAGCCTCGGCCTGGTGCTGCTGGTTCCGCTGGTCCTCATCGCGATGGCGCGAATCGAGGAGATCGCGGCGGTGGCGTTCGGCCGCGGCCCGCGGCGGCTGATCGGCAAGAGCGAACCGCTCGCCCCCGCCACGATCGGCGAGAGCGTGAAGTTTCCGAAGGTCTCGATCCACATCCCGGCCTATTTCGAACCGGTCGAGATGCTCAAGCAGACGCTCGATGCGGTGTCGCGGCTCGACTATCCGAACTTCGAGTGCGTCTGCATCATCAACAACACGCCCGATCCCGACTTCTGGCGGCCGATCCAGGATCACTGCCGGCTGCTCGGCGAGCGCTTCAAGTTCATCAATGCCGAGAAGGTGCAAGGCTTCAAGGCCGGCGCGCTGCGGATTGCGATGGAGCGGACCGCGGCGGACGCCGAGATCATCGGCATCATCGACGCCGACTATGTCGTGCATCCCGACTGGCTGAAAGATCTCGTGCCGGCGTTCGCCGATCCGCGCGTCGGCCTGGTGCAGGCCCCGCAGGAGCATCGCGACGGCGACCGCTCGCTGATGCACTACATCATGAACGGCGAGTATGCCGGGTTCTTCGACATCGGCATGGTCCAGCGCAACGAGTTCAACGCCATCATCGTGCACGGCACGATGTGCCTGATCCGCCGCGCCGCGATGGACAAGGCCGGCGGCTGGTCCTCTGACACGATCTGCGAGGACACCGATCTCGGCCTCTCGATCCAGCAGCAGGGCTGGCTCACGCACTACACCAATGTGCGTTACGGCGAAGGCCTGCTGCCCGACACCTACGAGGCCTTCAAGAAGCAGCGCCATCGCTGGGCCTATGGCGGCTTCCAGATCGTCAAGAAGCACTGGCGGCGCTTCCTGCCCGGCGCGAGCCGGCTGACGCCGGACCAGCGCCGCGAATTCTCGCTCGGCTGGCTCAACTGGCTTGGGGCCGAAAGCCTCGGCGTGGTGGTCGCGATCCTCAACCTGATCTGGGTCCCGATCGTCGCCTTCGCCGACATCGCGATCCCCGACAAGATCCTGACGCTGCCGATCATCGCCTCCTTCGTCGTCTCGCTGGTGCATTTCGTCGCGCTCTACCGGCTGCGCGTGAACATCAAGGCCGGCCAGATGCTGGGCGCCATGATCGCGGCGATGAGCGTGCAGTGGACGGTGTCGCGCGCGGTGGCGCAGGGCCTGATCACCGAGCATCTCGCCTTCGCCCGCACTTCGAAGGGCGGCCTGTCGCGGATGTCGATCGAATTCCAGGCGTTCTGGGAAGCCGTGATCGGCGTGCTGCTGTTGATCGGCGCCATCGTGCTGGTCGTCACCAACGGCTACAAGCAGGTGCGCGAGATCTACATCTTCGCCGGCGTCCTGGTGTTGCAGAGCCTGCCGTTCCTGGCGGCGGTCTCGATCGCGATCCTGGAGAATTCGCGGATCAACGAGTTCGCATTCTGGCGCAACAGCGCGATCCGCACCGCGGAACTGATCGGGTTGCGCCCGGTCAGCCTGCCCTCGGTCACCGCCCCCTCGCAGCCGGTCGGCTCCGAAATTCGCCACGACAGCTAGAGCATGATCCGGAAAAGTGCGCAGCGGTTTTCCGAAAAGATCATGCGCCAACAAGAAGCCTGCTTCAAGAAACGGCCCTAACCCGAGGGGCCGGAACGGCAAATCCGCCGCAGCGGTGCACAATTGACCGCCCCTCGGCTATTGACCCGATGGTCCCCGCCCCCTACACAGCGCGGGCTGGAGCATGATCCGGAGCGGTTTCACCGCTCGGTCCGGATCAGATGTTCAGGTGAGTGAGCGCGTAGCTCAGGCGGTAGAGCACGTGACTTTTAATCATGGGGTCGAGGGTTCGAGTCCCTCCGCGCTCACCAAACAAATTCCAATAGCTGACGCGAAACCACCCGGCCGCTTCAACGAACCGGCGGGTTGTAGCGATCCCAGATGACGGTTCTCGAGCCACTCTGCGCCGGTCGCGAGATGGCGTCGTCGAACTTGTGATAATGGTCGAGCTGCTGCTGCTCATCGCGCAGCTGCGGCGCTTGGGCATGCGGCGCTTGGGCAGACGAGTAAGGACTATTCGTACCGTTCCAATGATCAGATCCCGACACGACACAACCCCATCCTGGTTCAGATGTGGGCTGGTTAGCATCGTTGCGCTGGTATCTCTGTATCGTCGCCGCAACAGCGCCGGCAATCCCTGCAATATGAGCACACAGATTGTTTCCGTGGATCTCCGTGCGTGAGGAGCCTGCACATGAAGCTTGCCGGCGCAGTCGCAATTTGGCTCGTGCCTTGCGTATTTGCCGCAACCGCCAATGCACAAAGCTGCCTCACGGGCCCTATCAAAACGAAGGACGGCACGTTGCAGACGTGGACTGTCATCAATCGCTGCGGCGCACCGGTCACACTGCGCTATTCGCTGAACGGTCCAACAGGCAAGGAAACAAAAAGCGCAATCGTCTCCGCCTGCAGCAGACAGCGGATTGTGCAGACCTTCGAGACAGATCGGATCGATTTTCTAGGTACGGCCTATGGTCCAGGCTGGGAGAAGATTTGCCCGTCATTGGACGATGAGATCAGCCCCAGGAAACGACCGGAAAAATCGAACGGGGCAGATCAGATCCCGTTTCCATCCCTAAGCCCTCCGCCCCTTGCCGGCCCCAAGCCAATAGGTCCTGCGGGAGGGAAACCCATTCCCAAGGGATAGCCTTGGGGCTGCGGAACCGATCGGGCGTGCGCCGAGGCGCGACGTCCGAAACCGGTCGGCGGCATGGGCGGCACGGGCCTTGCATTTCTGGCGGTGATGGGAATTCCAGTGTGCTGGTTCACAAATGAACTGTCGCCCAACGTGTATTTTGCAGACGGGCAACCGAACCAATCGGGAGGTATCGTTGAGACATGCAACGCCTCTACAGGCCAGATTCATCGTTCGGCGAGGAAGCACCGCCTGGATGGTTTATGACCGGGAACTCAAAGGGCCGGCACAGGTGAAAAAGGATGGCCATTTCGCCGAGAGGCTGACCAAGGAACAGGCCGAACACATCAGGCAGGCGTTGACGGACGCCCTCGAGCCCAAGCCGTGATCGAGGGTATAACCAGTTCGAATACCCGATCGGTGGGAGTACAAACCGCCAACAGATGACACCCGTGTTACCTCGTAAGGTATATGAACAGAGTTAGGCAACGCGAACGAGGCGCGGCAGAAAGGCGGCGCGCCGGCGAAGCAAAATTGGGCCGTTGCGAAATTCACCTTTGAACACAGGACGTTTTGCTCGGACCGCCGTCAGCCGCTGCGGATGAACGATCCGCGAACAGCCCAAGGGCATAGCTGCACCGCAGCGCACACCCCGAGGGAAGCGGCACGAGAGTGCAATGCCGAGCGCGATACGCATCAAACGCCGAGAGCGCGTCGAGACTTCAAACGTCAGCCGAGCGGCAGTTCGCCCTGCCCGCCTGTCCAGTCGATGATATCGACCTGGAGCCCTCGCTTCAGCATCTCGGCTTCGAGACTGCCGGCATGGCGTTTCCACTCGGGCGTCGCGCGGACCCGGAATTTTGGCTCTTCGCCGATGGCTTCGAATTCATCGTCGGCCTTGAGCGCTCCGCGGACGGCTTCGTACATCATCTTCAAGCTGGCGTCGGTGAAGGCGCCGTAGTCCATCTGACGTCTCCCTCAGCACGGTCGGAAGCCAAAAAGGCCGCCACGAAAACAGTCCGTGGCGGCCTTTTGCACGCGGCCCATCCAGACGGCCCATCGAGAGCGTGGGCGAGTCGGGTTAATGAAACGTTGTTGGCGCGGCGGCGGCATCCCCTCGCGGGAGTTCGCCCGTGAAGAAGGGCCCCGCCGAAGCGAGGCCCTCTCTGGTGATGCATGGTGCTCCACTATCGGCTGCTAGTCGTCGTCCCAGTCGTGACGACGGATCACGACGCCACGCTCGCGATAGTAGTCGCGATGGTGGTACCAGCCGTGGTGCCAGCCGCGATCGTGCTCGCGGTACACGCGCGGACCGTCATATCGATCGCCGTAATAGCCGTGGCCGCTGCCGACATAGACGCCCACACCCTGTGCGCTGGCAATGGTCGGTGCCGCTATCGAGAGTGCCGCAACCGCGGCAAGAGCGTAAGTCAACTTCGTCATGGCATCCTCCTTATCCAGTACGCCGGGATAACGAGTGGCGTCCGCGCATGTTGCAGGAACAAGTTCGGAACTTTCCTGAACGCATGTTCAAGGTCATGGCGAACGCGGCGCGATTTGCAGAGCGACGTTGAGGAACCGCGACAGCGTTCCGTTGGCGGGACCGTGGAGGTTGCCGCGCTTATATCGTGACACGATCGAAGTCGACGGCCACGCGGCTGTTCGGGAAGATGCTCGTCGCCTCCGCCAAAATGTCCTGGTCCGGGTAGCGCCCCGAGATGTGCGTGAGGACGAGTTGCTTGACCCCGCTCCGCGCCGCGAGCGCGGCAGCCTCGGTCGCGGTCAAATGCCCGTACTCGCGCGCAGTGGCCGCGTCGCGCGCGAGAAACGTCGCTTCGATCACCAGCACGTCGGCATCCGCGACGTGACCGTCCAGCCCGTCGGTGGTTTCGGTATCGCCGACAATGACGAGCTTCCTTCGTCCCTCGGCGGGACCAAACACCTGGTCCGGATCGATGGTGCGGCCATCATCCAACCTCACCTGCCGTCCCTCCGCCAGCTCCTTGCGAACCGGCCCATCGGGCACGCGCAGCGCCAGCAGCCGGTCCGGGAGCAGATGCCGGCGGATCGCGCTCTGAAAGGAAAAAGCGAAGCTGTCCGTTTCCCGGTGGCGGACCGGAAAACAATCGATGGTGAAGTCGCCGGCGTCGATGACGCGTCCCTCGCTCAACGGCGCAAGCTCAAGCGGGATCGGCGCTCTGCCCTCGCCCCACAGCCCCGCCAGCATGCGGACCACGACATCGAGCGTGCCGGGCCCGGCATGAACAGTCATCGCATCCGAACTCTGCCGCAGTCGCAGCGTCGAGAACAGCCCGGGAATGCCGAGCACATGATCGAAATGCCCATGCGTCAGCAACAGGTGATCAAGCCGTCGAAAGCCGGCGCCGCTCCGCAGCAGCTGGCGCTGCGTCCCCTCGCCGCAATCGATCAGGATACGACTGCCGCCCGCCTCGACGAGGATGCCCGGGTGATTGCGCTCGGCGGACGGCACGCTGGCCGACGTTCCGAGAAAAGTCAGCGCGAACATCGCAGCACCTCGTCGTTGCCGACTGCCGGCGGCTGCATGCCGCCGGGATGCCGCATCTGATGGCAGCCTCGCCCTCGGTGTTCAAGCGCTTCGATGGCTTGCGTTGGAAAACCGTCAGCCTCGTCCGGGCAGTCGCGCCGTACCCTCTCGATCGGTCACAGCCTTAGGCATCGAAACAGTTGCGCGAGCGCGGTGTTGGCGGATTGGGCGCGGCGCTCGAGGAGCTCGGCGGCAGTGGCGTAGTTGCGCGCCAGGATCTGGAGCGCGCGGCGGGCATCCGGCAGCGTGGATTGCTCGGCCATCTCCAGGCACTGGTGCTCGAAATATCTGAGCTCCTCAAGTTCGGTCATTTGCGATTCGTCCGATCAGGTTCTGTATTGTCGAACCCAGTGCATCTGCGACCTAGTGAAAGTTTGGCAAGATTGTTACGGGCCCCTGACTATCTGGTCGGAGTGTTTCTGGACCCATGATTTGATAATCACCGCTCCGTGACCCGCGCGGATGCGCGCTACGCGAATCGACAAGCGCACCCGATCGCATCAATATGCGTGAGTCTTGCTTGGGGCGCAGCAACGTCGTGACCGGAGCGTGGGGCATCTTCGCGAAATCTGCGGCGGCGCCGCGTTGAGTTGGCTTTGTTGAACCAGATGAAGAAGCGCGATTGGGTCTTCGTGGCGTGCTGTGTCGCAGGTGCGCTGCTGTTCGGTGTCTGGAGCTTCCAGATGGGCCTGGCGTTTCATCGCTCTCAGCAGGGCCCAACCGATCTCTCCAGCTCGCACCGGCACAGCCAGGACGGCTCCCCCGCACCGACGGACTAAGCCCAGGCCAAGCCGGCAACGACGGCGCCGTCATCGTCGTCGGTCCTCGCGCGCGTGGGCTGCCTGCGGCGCGTGCCGTCCCTGGCGCGACGGTGACGCATGTCGAACCCGCGTAGCACGCCCGGCACTTGGCGTACCATGCCGCGGACGAACCCGATGGCCTGCCTGACGACGGCCACGATGGTCGCCACGCGCGTGAACAGGCCGATCAGGAAGATCATCGAGAAGACGTCGATATAGGCCAGCGCGTCGCCGACCAGCATCAGCTCGGGAGGCAGCGGGATCCGGTGCAGATAGGCGCCGATCACGATGACGACCGGGATCAGGGCGATCAGCTTGCGCAGCGTCAGGCGGTCGAGCAAGGCCGCGAGCTCGACGACCAGGATCTGCCAGAGCCAGTCGCCGAACGCCGCCGGCCTGTCGATCGTCCAGGTCTGCCACAACCGTTTCCACATCGCGGCGTCCGCCTCGTCTGGGGGCTGTTAGGGGCAATTAACGGCGGCTACGGTTTCGACGACGCTTCGCTGCCATCGCCCTCGATTGCGGCGCCTTGCCCATCCGCAGCATCGGCCGATGGAAAAATGCGCTCGTAGTTCGCGCGGGCCTCGCGGATCAGACGCGCGCGCTCCCGTTCGGATTTCGAGATGAACCTGATGATCTCACCCATTTGTCTCTCCAACGCAGAGGGTCACTCTGCGGCTATCCGCAATGCAACCATCGTGCCTGATGTCACGGAACCGACGTCCATGCTCCCGCTCAGCGGACCGCCCGCGGCGCCATGCGCTGCTGGCTGAACGCAACCCGCGGATTGACGCCGCAATAGGCGTCGCGGCCTGAGGCCGACGCCTGGCACTGCTGGTAGGTCTGGTAGCCGCAATAACCGGGATATCCCTCCTGGCGGCCCTGGATGCACCAGGGATAGTCATAGGGATCGGCGGCGGCCGGCTGTGCGGAGCCGACAATCCAGCTCGCCCCGAGCGCCGCGAACGCCAGAATTGCCCAATTCGACCTGCGCATGATCCTGCTTCCTTCCTCGATCGGCACCCAGCCGCTGATCTAGGTACGCAGGCGAAATCTGCGAGGTTTCCGCTCGCAGCCTCAAGAAGCTGTGACCCGGGCGTGACGGACCTGATGTCGAAGCGAAAAATGCCGTGAACGGATCTGCAGGGCACAAAAAAACGAGGCCCGGTGTGCCTAGGAGACCGGGCCTCGTTTCTGATGTCCCCCGCCTCGTGGCGGATCAGGGCTTTTGGTTACGCGAGCTTGTCCGCGCGATCCATCCCGGATGACTACGGGGTCGGGCGCGCGAAAGGCCTCACTTGCTGTAGCTGTAGAATCCCTGCCCGGTCTTGCGGCCGAGGTGGCCGGCATCGACCATCTCCTTCAAGAGCGGCGCCGGCCGGTATTTGGGATCGTTGAAGCCGGTGTAGAACACCTCCATCACCGACAGCATCGTGTCGAGCCCGATCAGGTCGGCAAGCGCGAGCGGTCCGATCGGATGGTTGCAGCCGAGCTTCATGCCGGCATCGATCTCCTCCGCGGTCGCGATGCCTTCCTGCAACGCGAAGATCGCCTCGTTGATCATCGGGCAGAGGATGCGGTTCACCGCAAAGCCCGGGCTGTTCTTCGCCGTGATCGCGACCTTGCCGACACGCTTGGCGAAGGCTTCGGCCTTGGCGACCGTGTCGTCGGAAGTCTGCAAGCCCCGGATCAATTCGAGCAGCGCCATCACCGGGACAGGATTGAAGAAATGCATCCCGATGAAGCGGTCGGGACGATCGGTGGAAGCCGCAAGGCGGGTGATCGAGATCGACGAGGTGTTGGTTGCCACCAGCGCGCTCGGCTTCAGCCCGGCGCAGAGATCCTTCAGGATCTTGACCTTCAGCTCCTCGTTCTCGGTCGCGGCCTCGATCACGAGATCGCACGCCGCAAGCCTGGACTTGTCGGTGGTCGCAACGATGCGTGCGAGCGTCGCGTCGCGATCGGCCGCGGTCATCTTCTCCTTGCTGACCAGGCGATCGAGACTGCTCCCGACCGTCTTCAGGCCGCGTTGCACCGCCGCGTCGGAGATATCCACCATGGTGACGGCAAGCCCCGCCGCCGCGCAGATCTGCGCGATGCCGTTGCCCATGGTCCCGGCGCCGATAATGCCAACCGTCTCGATCATTGTTTTCGTCCCTCGTCGCTTGCGCAGCCGCACGGCCGCATCGTCAAAACCGGCGGACCGTGCGGCCCGCGATTGGCGCAGGAATAGCAGTCCGGCCGGACGGCCGATACAGGAGATGGCGGTATTCTGATGGGGTTTATTCGGGGCGCGGCGGCACAGGTCGCCGTGGCGGGACGGCGGTGCGAGGCGGCAGTTCGGTCCGGGTCGGCTCGGACCTGCGCGACGGCTCGAGCGCGCGGTTCAGTCGCACGATCCACCAGGCCAGCCGCCCGTAGCTGCGGCGCAATGCGGGTACGAGCCCGTCTTCGATGTCCTGGTCACGATCCATACCCCTATCGTTAACGTGCATCCTTGAAGGAACGGTGAGCGCCATCAGGCACTGCGCCGGCAATCGTTAGGAACTTGGCAACTATTTCGCGCAAGCCTTGCTAGGTTCAAGCCTCGTCAGGCTGACGGCACCAGCGCCGGTAGTCTCCCGGATTGCACTGGAAAGTCCCTGCGCTGCAGCATGACAATGCCAGTGCGACTCGCATTTAGTTGATCGAATTTTCTGCCTAACGCCGCGACACAAGGAAATTAGACGACGAAGGGCTACGCCCATGCTTTCTGAAAAATTCTTTTTGGTTCTTGAGACGTTGCTGAACGGCCAGACCCATTCCGACGGAAGCCCGCGTGTGGTGAGCACCTCGCCCCACGTCCCGATCAAGCTCCCGCGCGTAAGCCAACCGGAAGGCAAACTCCCTCGCTAGGCCTGTTGCTGACGGCAGCTTGGTCACCACGGGGTTCTCAGCGCGCCGCAGCCGCGCCGCCGCGGAATGCTGGTCGCGACATTGCTGCGCGTGCCGGCTGGATGGTCGCCGCGACGCACGAAGCCAGCGTGACGCATGAAGCCTGGTGGCGGGAGCAGCCCCTCGCCCGTGATCCATCTCATAGTTGGTCGAGCTGAGCCGCGCTACACCGCTCCCGCAACGAAGTGGTGCCGCCGTGGACCATGACACCGACAGCAGGATCGATTTCGGAAGCATCGCCGTCGCGATCTGCGTCGCCGCCTACACGGCGATCATGCTTGCCTATCTTGCCCAATACGATCTCGGCCTATCAGCCACGCAGACGCGTCATCTCTCGATGGCGGCTGCGCTGTTCCTGGCGCTGCCGGTCGCGCTGGATTTGCTGCGCGCCGGAGCCGGCAACGCGCGCTGACGCCGGCATCGGCGCGGCTGCCGCATCTGATCGTCCCCTGCCGCAAACGTCTCTGCACAAACATACCGCTAGGTGAAGCGACGCGAATCAGCGTTACTTTGCAACTGATCGCTTCGTGGGATTTGGCGGCATGACCCAACCCGGCGTCCTTGATCAGAAAGCTCTGGATCAAAAGGCTTTGGATCAGAACATTCGCGAATTGCAGGAATGGCTGCGCAAAGCCTGGCAGCAACTCGCTGACCCTTCGCTCACCGCCTTCTCCCGTCGCGAACTGCGCAACCAGATGAAGCAATGCAACGCCGATCTGCGGGTGCAGCTGCGGACCGTTTCCGAGCGGACGGCAATGCAGCCGGCTTCGTCTGGCAGGACCTTCGCCAAGCCGGCGCTGCGGATACTCGCCTAAAACTTGTTCAGCCGTCACGGACGCCAGCGCGCCAAAATGCCGCGATCTCCTGCTGCATGCGCGCCATACGCACCCTCTGCTTGTGCAGGAACGCCCGACAAGGCACAGCAAAACCGCGCCGGAATGCCTATATAGGGCATCGTAGCGCGGCCAGCGCCGCCAAAGCTTAGGGACTCCCGTGTTATATCTGGAACTTGCGATCGTGGCGGTCTTGATCGTCGTCAACGGTCTGTTGTCGATGTCGGAGCTCGCGATCGTCTCCTCCCGTCCGGCGCGCCTCGCCGCGCTGGTCGAACGCGGCGTCAGCGGTTCGCGCCGCGCGCTGGCGCTGGCCTCCGATCCCGGAAAATTCCTGTCCACCGTGCAGATCGGCATCACGCTGATCGGCGTGCTGTCGGGTGCGTTCTCGGGCGCAACGCTCGGCCAACGGCTCGCGCAATGGCTGTTCGAGGTCGGGCTCGCCGCGAACGTCGCCGATGCGGCCGGTGTCGGCATCGTCGTCGGCGTCATCACCTATGCCTCGCTGATCGTCGGCGAGCTGGTGCCGAAGCAGATTGCGCTGCGCGACCCGGAATCCGTCGCGGTGCGGGTCGCGCCGGCCATGACCATGATGGCGCGGCTGTCGCTGCCGCTGGTGTGGCTGCTCGACCGTTCCGGCAAGCTGTTGCTGTGGATCCTCGGCCATCGCGAGGATGCGCAGGACCGCGTCAGCGAGGACGAGATCAAGACGCTGGTGGTGGAAGCCGAGAACGCCGGCGTGCTGGAGCCCGGCGAAAAGGAGATGATCGCCGGCGTGATGCGGCTCGGCGACCTGCCGGTTGGCGCCGTGATGACGCCGCGCCACGAGGTCAGCCTGATCGACCTCGCCGCTCCCGCGCCCGAGATCCTGTCGACGCTGCAGAAGAGCAATCATTCGCGCTGCGTGGTGTTCGACGGCAACCGCGATCATGCGCTCGGCATCGTGCAGGCCAAGGACGTGCTCGACGTCTACCTCGCCGGCCAGACACCCGACATCCGCGCGCTGACGCGCGACGCGCCGATCATTCCGGAGACCGTCGACGCCCGCGACGTGGTCGCGATCCTGCGCGACTCCGCGGTGCATATCGGCCTCGTGCACGATGAATACGGCACCTTCCAGGGCGTCGTCACCAGCGCCGACATCCTCGAGGCCATCGTCGGCGCTTTCCACACCGAGGAAGGTCCGGCCGAGCCCGCCTATGTCAGGCGCGCCGACGGCTCCTATCTGATTTCAGGCTGGATGCCGGCGCTCGAGTTCAGCGAGCTGCTCGGCATCGCGCTGCCCTCGCCGCGGCCCTACCAGACCGCCGCCGGCTTCCTGCTGCATGCTTTCGGCGCAATCCCCGATGTCGGCGCCAAAACCACCGCGCAGGGCTGGGAATTCGAGATCGTCGATCTCGACGGCCGGCGCATCGACAAGGTGCTGGCCGGCAAGCTGCCGGCAGCCTGACATTGCCAGCCGGCCGACCTGTTGATAACGGGCAGGATGACAAAACAGGCGGCCGCGCTGTGCTATCGGCATAACGGCAGCTCAAGTCCCCCAGACTAACCCCACGGAATGATCCCATGCGCATTACCCTCGTCGGTTCCCGCCATTTCGGCGTGACGACCCTGAACATGCTGCGCAACCACCATGTCACGCTGGTCAGGGTGGTCGTCCATGACGGCGAGGACCGGCTGGCGGCAGCGGCCAGGGCGGCCGGCATCGAAGTCGTCGTCCAGGCCGATCCCAAGCTGGTGACGGCTGCCGAGATCGCACCAGGCACCGACCTGATCGTGACCGCGCACAGCCACGCCCGCGTCAGCAAGGAGGCGCTTGCCGTGGCCAAGTTTGGCGGCATCGGCTACCACCCGTCGCTGCTGCCCCGCCATCGCGGCATCGCAGCGGTGGAATGGACCATCAAGGAAGGCGATCCGATCGCCGGCGGCAGCATCTACCACCTCGCCGACCGCATGGACGCCGGCGCCATCGCCGCGCAGGACTGGGTGTTCGTCAAGAAGGGCGAGACCGCCCGCGAACTGTGGGAGCGCGCGCTGGCGCCGCTCGGCCTGCGCCTGCTCGGCGAGGTGATCGACTACGGCAAGGTCAACGGCGCGCTGCCGGCCAAGCCGCAGGATGAGCAGTTTGCGACCAAGGCGCCCAGTCTGACCCCCGGCAAGCACTAGTTCGGACCTCGGTATCAATATACCGAGGCTCAGAGGCCCGGGATCAGATTCTTCGTTCCAGACCCGGAACCGAATTCACCATGATGTGTTTGAGTTCACAGGAACATTTGGGGACTCTCGCGACGCAGCAAATTTTGAACACATTGTGACAGGATAAGCCGCGTCATCACACGAAATTACAGGGATTTGATTCATGCGTTCGATCCGCATTCGCGACCTGATTTTGGTCACTTCGGTCGCTTCGGCTGCCGCCCTCACCTCCGCTCCGGCCTCTGCTCAGCAGCCTTATGACGGCCTTTGGAGCGTCACCGTCGTCACCAAGACCGGCAGCTGCGAACCGTCGTCCAGCTCGACCGTGACCGTCGCGGATGGAAAGATCTCGGCACAGGGCGCGGCGGTCTCCGGCACCGTCGGCAGCGGGGGACTTGTGCGAGTCTCGATCAATGGTGCATATGCGAACGGACAACTCAGTGGCAACTCCGGATCGGGGAAGTGGAATGGGGCATCAGCTGGCGTACCGTGCAGCGGCCGATGGGAAGCGTCCCGTCAGTAAGATCACCAGCGTATCGAATTTCTTCGCCATCGCGCGGCGGCCAGCATTTGCAGCCGCCGCGTTTTTCGTGACCGCACTCGCAAGCACCGCAGGTCATGCCCAGTCGGGACCGTTCGCCGGCATGGCGGGTACCTGGTCGGGCGCCGGCTCGGTCACCCTCGATGACGGCTCCAGCGAGCGGATCCGTTGCCGCGCGACCTATCATGTCGGCGGGCCGCGGATGACCATGAACCTCACCTGCGCCAGCGACGCCTACAAGTTCAATTTGGCGGCCGACGTGCAGGCCGAAGGCAGCGCGGTCACGGGCTCCTGGAGCGAGTCCAGCCGCAACGTCAGCGGCGACCTGCGCGGCCGCGGCGGCGGCGGCAATTTCCAGGTCGTTGCCAGCGCCCCCGGCTTCAACGCCGACATCTCGATGCGCACCAGCGGCAACAAGCAGTCCGTCACGATCCGGGCCGACAGCCAGTTCCGCGGCGCCAACATCACGCTGTCGAAGTAATCAGTCGATACGCCAACGAGAAAAGCCCTCGGGTCATCCCGAGGGCTTTTTGTTTGGCCGCGCAGCGATCGCCCGCGCGAAATTGGGCGGTGCTATGCCGCAGGCACGAACGCCGTCACCTCGATCTCGACCTTGGCGCGCTGATCGACCAGCCCGTCGATATAGAGCAGCGTGGACGGCGGGAAATTGCGCCCCAGCGTTTCCTTCCACGCCGCACCGATGCCGGCGCCTGCGGCCTCGTATTCGCTGCGGCTGGTCAGATACCAGGTCAGGCGGACGATGTGCTCGGGACCGGCGCCGGCTTCGTTCAACAGCTTGATGATCCGCTTCAGCGCGGTGCCGACCTGGGCGGCCATGTCGGGCGCATACTCGCCCTTCTCGTCGCCGCCGGTCTGCCCGGCGAGCACGATCCATTTGCCGGGCGCGTCGAACGCGACGCCGTGCGAGAAGCCGCGGGGTTTCGACCATTCGGCCGGTTGCAAGACACGCATGAGCAGATCCTCCTGATGTGATTATTCCCGACCTGCTTAGCATCGATCGCACGTCCGGCGCATCACCACGTCGGCAGAATTGCGCGTTGCAAATTCGTATCAGCTCGCGGATACCGGGTGTCCCTTCTCACCTCGTTCCCCGTCATGGATCGCACGCCCTCAAAGACCCGCGCCGCGCTATGGATGTCAGGCTGGCTCGCGCTGATGCTGATCATCGCGGTGGCCGGCCGCGAGGCGACGCGCGAGGTCAACGTCTTCCAGCTGATGGCCGTGCGCGGCGTGCTCGGCTTCGTGATGCTGTATCCGCTGATCCACATCAATGGCGGGCTTGCGATCGTGAAGACGGCGCGCCTGCACGTGCACATCGCGCGCAACCTGGTCCATTTCTGCGCGCAGCTCGGCTGGTTCTATGCGCTGACATTGATCCCGATCGGCCAGGTGGTCGCGATCGAGTTCACGATGCCGATCTGGACCGCGATCCTTGCGGCGAGCTTTCTCGGCGAGCGGATGACGTCCTGGAAGATCGTCGCGATCGTGCTTGGCCTGGTCGGCGTGATCGTGATCGTGCGGCCCGCGACCGGTGCGATCAATCCGGGCCAGCTGATCGCGCTCGGCGCGGCGGTCGGCTTCGGCATCTCCGTCGCGGTGGTCAAGTCGCTGACGCGAACCGAGCAGACGCTGACGATCATGTTCTGGATGCTCGTGGTGCAGTCGCTCGCAAGCATCGGGCCCGCACTCTTGGTCTGGACCTGGCCGCCGCTCTCGACCTGGGGCTGGCTCGCGGTGATCGCGTTCTGCGGCACCTTCTCGCACTATTGCATGGCGCGCGCTTTGCTCCACGCCGACGCGACCGTGGTGATCCCGATGGATTTCATCCGGGTGCCGCTGACGGCGATCGCCGGCTGGCTGATCTATGCTGAACAGGTCGACGCCTACACGGTGCTCGGGGCGGCGATGATTCTGGCCGGCAACCTCCTCAACCTGAAGCCAGGCGCAAGGAAGCCGGTGCACGCACGGTGACGCGCGCGTCGCGCCTTGAACGGCGCCGCTCCACCACGACAGCAAAAAGCCCGGGGATCATCCCGGGCTCCTTGTTTCGGAAGCGTGTTACTTCCCGGCCGCCTTGCGCAGCGCCGCGTTGATGCGGTCCTGCCAGCCGGGGCCGCCCTCCTGGAAGTATTCCAGCACGTCCTGGTCGATCCGCAACGTGACCTGCTCGCGGACGCCGGGGACGGCCGCGGTCTTTGGCACCGCGTCAGCGACCTTGGTGGTGGCGCGTTTGAACGCCGCCTCGGCTTCGCTGCGGGCATCGTTCAGGGTTCGC
Organism: Bradyrhizobium mercantei; assembly: GCF_001982635.1. Classification (GTDB taxonomy): domain Bacteria; phylum Pseudomonadota; class Alphaproteobacteria; order Rhizobiales; family Xanthobacteraceae; genus Bradyrhizobium; species Bradyrhizobium mercantei. Next base: position 330,084 of record NZ_MKFI01000002.1, read on the forward strand.
GGTCGCCTCGGCTGATCGGCCATGTCTTCGATTCCTGTCTCTCAGATTCCTTCAAACAGCACCGTCGAGAGATAGCGCTCCGAGAATGACGGCACAATCGCCAGGATGGTCTTGCCCGCAGCTTCCGGCCGCTTGCCGATCTGCAAGGCGGCCGCGATCGCCGCACCCGACGAAATGCCGCCGGGGATGCCTTCGTTGCGCGCCAGCGCGCGCGAGGTCTCGATCGCGGTCGCGCTGTTGACCTTGACGATCTCGTCGATCACCGAGCGGTCGAGGATGTCAGGGATGAACCCTGCACCGATGCCCTGGATCTTGTGCGGCGTGTGCTGGCCGCCCGACAGCACCGGGCTCTCTTCCGGCTCGACCGCGACAATCCGCAGCGACGGCTTGCGCGGCTTCAGCACCTGGCCGACCCCGGTGATGGTGCCGCCGGTGCCGACGCCGGCGACGAAATAGTCGATGTTGCCGCCGGTGTCGTTCCAGATCTCCTCCGCCGTGGTGCGGCGATGGATTTCGGGATTGGCGAGGTTCTTGAACTGCTGCGGCATGACCGCGTTGGGTGTCGTGCGCACCAGCTCTTCCGCGGTCGCGATCGAGCCCTTCATGCCTTGCGCCGCCGGAGTCAGCACGATCTCGGCGCCGAGGAAGGCCAGCATCCGCCGCCGCTCGATCGACATCGATTCCGGCATTACGAGCTTCAGCCGGTAGCCGCGCGATGCCGCGACATAGGCGAGCGCGATGCCGGTGTTGCCCGAGGTCGGCTCGATCAACACCGTGTCGGCGTTGATGATGCCGGCCTTCTCCATCGCCACGATCATCGCTGCGCCGATGCGGTCTTTCACGCTGGCGGCCGGATTGAAGTATTCGAGCTTGGCGAGGATCGTCGCGTTGACGCCGCCCGCCTGCGGCAGTCTCCGCAGCCGCACGATCGGCGTGGAGCCGATCGCGTCGACGATGGAGTCAAAGACGCGGCCGCGTCCGGGTTGCACTGCACTCGTTGTCGACGGCGCGTCCATCAAGCGGCTCCTGTTGCGGTATGTGCTGGGAATATACGGTCTTCTCCCATTAGAAGCAGCGCATCATGGCGCGCAAGTGAGAAACCGCCGCAACGCAAATTCGTTGCGTTGCAAAATCAGAACCTACGCAAATAACGTAAAACCTACGCATTTGTGTTGCGACAAGGTCAAAGAATTCTGGCTATATACTTAAGTCAGGTACAGCTCAGAACGCAAAGGAGGTCACATGCCAGCTCTCGCTGAAGTTCTGTCGACCACAGCGTCTCGGCCCGATCCGCGTGGCAGCGATCTGCCGACCTGTCCGGTATGTGCGGACTCCATGGTGGCGGCGGAAGCCTCCGCCTACCTTCATGACAATTTGATCAGCTATCTCTGGACCTGCGACACTTGCGGTTATGGGTTCGTCACCAAGCACGCGGTGAAACCGATCGTGTGCAACTGATCACATAAAGCTCACCTCGGAGCGATGTCACCGCGCGCCCAACCGGCGCGCGTTTTCGTTCTGAAGTCCTCGAACGTGCCGTTTGCCACCGCATCGCGGATGCCCTGCATCAGCTCCTGGTAATAGGCGACGTTGATTTCGGACAGCAGCATTGCCCCAAGTGTTTCGCCTGACCGCACCAGATGGTGCAGATAGGCGCGCGCATAGTCGCGTGCGGCCGGCCACGGACTCTCTTCGTCGAGCGGGCGCGGATCGTCGACGTGCCGGGCGTTGCGCAGATTGATTTGCCCGAACCGGGTGAACGCCATGCCGTGCCGTCCGTTCCGTGTCGGCATCACACAGTCGAACATGTCGACGCCGCGCGCCACGGCTTCCAGAATATCCTCCGGCGTGCCGACGCCCATCAGATAACGCGGCCGATCGGCCGGCAGCGCCGGTGCGGTCTCCTCGATCATCGACAGCATCACCGCTTGCGGCTCACCGACCGCGAGCCCGCCGATCGCGTAACCGTGAAAGCCGATGTCGGTCAGGGAGCGCGCGCTGGCGTGGCGGAGATCGGGGATATCGCCGCCCTGCACGATGCCGAACAGCATGTAACCGTCCGGTGCCGCCTCGAAGGCGCGCTTGGAGCGCTCGGCCCAGCGCAGCGACAGCTGCATCGCCCGCTCGATGTCGGCGCGCTCCGCCGGCAGCCGGACACATTCGTCCATTTGCATCGCGATGTCGGAGCCGAGCAGCCGCTGCACCTCGATCGAGCGTTCCGGCGACAGCTCGACCTTGGTGCCGTCGATATGCGAGCGGAAGGTCACGGCCTTCTCGGTCACCTTGCGCAGCTCCGAGAGCGACATCACCTGGAAGCCGCCGGAATCCGTCAGCATCGGGCCGCCCCAGCCGGTGAAGCGTTGCAGGCCGCCCAGCCCGGCAATCCGCTCGGCACCCGGCCGCAGCATCAGGTGATAGGTGTTGCCGAGCACGATATCGGCGCCGGCATCGCGCACCTCGCGCCAATGCATGCCCTTCATCGCGCCCGCGGTGCCGACCGGCATGAAAGCGGGCGTCCGGACCACGCCATGCGGCGTGGTGAGGCGCCCGGTGCGGGCGGTGCCGTCGGTTGCCAGCAGCTCGAAATGATTGGGAAGTGTCATGCGGCTGCTTATTGCGTGTCGGTGATGCCGGATCAACCCGTCGGACAACGCCTTTCGCGCGAGTTCGTGAACGCGATCGGCCGGACGGGAGCTTGCCCCGCAACAGTCCTTCCGTTAAACAAAACGAAACCGTATCGTTTTATGTCAAGAATATGGCAACGAACCTTCCCGCCGCGACTTCAATCCGCGCGAAAGCTGACTGACCGAGATGCCCTCCCCCTCCAGTGCCCGGCCTGACGGCATCCGCCACCGGATGAGCGGGCGCGTGATCCGGCAAGTGGCCCTGCTGTGCGGGCTCGCCTTCGCGCTGACGGCCTGCAGCTCGCTGCCGCGGACGCCCTACACGGCCGCCGACGCTGCCAATTCGCGGGTGCTCGATCTCGACGGCCTGCGCCGCTATGCCGACGAGCCGGCGTCCAAATTCCGGCTCGAGAAGGATAACCTCGCCCCGATCAAGACCTACCTCGCGCTCTCCGGCGGCGGTGCCGACGGTGCCTACGGCGTCGGCGTGCTCAACGGCTGGACCGCGGCCGGCAACCGTCCGAGCTTCTCGGTCGTCTCCGGCGTCAGCACCGGCGGGCTGATTGCGCCCTTCGCCTTCCTCGGCTCGCGCTACGACGACACGCTGAAGGAGGTCTACACGTCAGGCATCGCGGAGAGCCTGCTGCAGGATCCGAGCCTGATGCGGGTGCTGTTCGGCTCCGGCCTGTTCGGCAACAAAAGGCTGCGCGAACTGGTGGCGCGTTACGTCGGCCAGGACATCCTCGACGAGGTGGCGCGCGAAAACGCCAAGGGCCGAAAGCTCCTGATCGTCACCACCGATCTCGACACCCAGCGCACGGTGATCTGGGACATGGGGCGGATCGCCGCCGTCGGCACGCCGGAGGCGCTGCAGCTGTTTCGCGACGTGATGGCGGCCTCCGCCTCGATCCCGCTGGTGTTTCCGCCGATCATGATCGACGCCGAGGGCCAGGGCCGCCGCTTCCAGGAGATGCATGTCGACGGCGGCGTCACCGCGCCGGTGCTGACTTTGCCGGACGCGCTGATGTTCCGCGAGCGCGCCTGGCCCGCCAATGGCCGCATGAACATCTACATCCTCGTCAACAAGAAGCTCGAGGGCAATTTCGAGCTGGTGTCGAATTCCACGATCGATGTCGCATCGCGCAGCATTTCCGCGATCACACAGGCGCAGACCCGCTCCGTGATCCTCTCGACCTATGATTTCGCCCGCCGCAACCGGCTGGGCTTCCATCTGTCCTACATCGAGCGCGATTATCCGGCGCCGGAAACCCAGGGCTTCGACACCGCCTATATGCGCGCGCTCTACCAGTACGGCTACGACAAGGCCGCCGCAGGGCACGCCTGGACCGCGACGCCGCCTTGAGCAGCCTGCCCCGGATACCACCGAATGGACGAATCCGGGCCGCACGGGTTATAGACCGGACGAACCCGTCCGACGCACAACGAGATGAATGGGCAAATGGGATTGACCGCAACCAGGGCCAAGACGGCTAACAAGACGGCTAACAAGGCGGCCAAGCGCGGCGTGATCAAGTCACGCGGCGGCCGGCCGACCCGGGACGCGGCGATCGAGCGCGACCAGCGGCTGATCGAGGTCGCCACCCGCCTGTTCCTCGAGCGCGGCTTCGATGCGACGTCGATCGACGCGGTGGCTGAAGCTGCCCGCGTCAGCAAGCCCACCGTGTACGGCCAATACGGCGACAAGCGCGGCCTGTTCACCGCGGTGCTCCGGCGCGAGATTGCCCGCTGGCTCGCCCCGCTCGCCGCCGCCGCGGCCGAAGCACAGGGCGACGGCAATTGCGATGGCTCGGCCGAGGAACGGCTGATCGAGCTCGGGCGCCAGCTACTGGTGCTGAATTGCAGCGCCGACTCCATCGCCTTCAGCCGGATCCTGACCGCGCAGGCGATCAATTTCCCCGAGGTCGCCAAGCTCGCCGTCGACGAGGGCTGGTCGAAAGCCGTGTCCACGACCGCGGATTTCTTCGACCATCTGGCCGACAAAGGCGTGCTCGATCTCGAGGACACCACGATCGCCGCCGAGACCTTCCTCAACATGGTGGTCGGCCACACCCATCGGATGGCGACATTCGGAATTCCGATCGACATGAAGGCGGCCGAGACGCGGATGGAGGTCTCGATCCGGCTGTTCCTGGCCGGCGCCGTTGGGCCGCGGGATCGCCTCCGCGACGCGGCCAAAGAGACCTCCAAGGCGCGCCGCCGGCCGGCCCGCTGACAGTTTTATAGGATCGTTTGATCATCTTACACGTTGCCGTGATGAGCCTTGAATAAACAGAACGAAACCGTATTGTTTAGTTGCAATGAGACGCGGAACCCAAGTTCAGCCCCCCAGCGGTTTTGCGTCGCCTTGTCACTTCGATCGTCGACGAAGCTGCCGCCATCGCTTCGTCTGAACGTTCGGCGGCCGACCTCTGACTAACAAGGGTCGGCCGCATCTTTCTCCGCCCGGGCGGCGGTTCGACGCGACGGAAGCGACTATGACGACGGGACGACTACACGCATTGCGGCATTCGGCATTCGGAACGCAGCTGCTCGCGGCCGCGCTGCTCACCCTGCCCTTGAGCCTTCCCTTGGGCCTTCCCCTGGCGTCACCGGCCCATGCGGTCACGGGTTCGGAAGCCGCCGCGCTCACCCCGCAGGACAACGACAACGCGCTCGACGTGCACGCGGTTCGCCGCGAGCTCGACAGCTTCCAGGCAGCGCAGATCTCGCTGCGCAAGGCGATGGCGATCGCGGAGGCGCTGCATTCCGGCTCGATCACCGCCGACATCAGCTTCGACGGCGCAACCGAGCCCGCGGTCTACCGGGTCAAGACCATGCAGCGGGACCGCATCTGGCAGCACGCGATTGACGCCTCGACCGGCGAAGTCGTCGGCGGCGAGGCCCCTTCGTCGCTGGCATCCCTCGGTGCCGACGACCGCGACAACCTCATGGTGCTCAGGGCGCTCCGGCATCGCCTCGGCGACGCGGTGCGCGTCGCCGAGCACACCACCTCGGGCAAGGCGATCTCGGGCGGCTTGATGCGCGAACGCGGCAAGCTCAATTTCGTCATCGTGGTGCTCGCCGGCAGCGATCTGAAAGAGGTGATCCTCGAGCCGCCCGGCGTGCGCAGGCGCTGAGGCTGCCCCGGGCAAGGTTCTTCTCTGGCCAGATTTTCGCCCAAAAGCCGTTGACGGACGCCGATCTCTCCCGCATAAGTCCGCACCATGATCACCGCGACCAAACGCACCAGCAAAACCACCAAGCCCTCCGGGGCCTCGGGAGGCGTGCGCGCGTAGTCGGTCGTACCGCATCATCTCTACCCGAAGCCCCGCCTGATGAAGGTCCGGGGCTTTTTTATTGCCTGCAGCACAGCACACCCAGCACATCTGAAAACGGAGGACAAAGTGAGTAACGATCCCGTCGTCGCGATTGTCGGCGTCACCGGCGCAGTCGGCGCCGAATTCATCGCCACCATGGACAAGCGCGGCTTCCGCGTCGGCAAGCTGAAGGCGCTGGCGAGCGCCCGCTCGGCCGGCAAGACCGTCTCCTTCCGCGGCCAGCCTGTCGTGATCGAGGAGCTGACCGAGCGCGCCTTCGAGGGCGTCGACATCGCGCTGCTCTCGGCCGGCAGCGGCATCTCGAAGAAGTTCGCGCCGCTCGCGGTGAAGTCCGGCGCCGTCGTGGTCGACAACTCCTCGGCGTTCCGGATGGATCCGAACGTGCCGCTGGTGATCCCCGAGATCAATGCCAACCGCATCCGCGACCACAAGGGCATCATCGCCAACCCGAACTGCGCTGCGATCACCGCGCTGGTGCCGCTGTGGCCGATCCACCGGAAGAACCGCATCAAGCGCGTGATCATCTCGACCTATCAGGCCGCGAGCGGTGCCGGAGCCGCCGCGATGGATGAGCTCGTCGAATCGACCCGCGCCAATCTCAACGGACAGGTCTACACCCCGAAGGTGATGCCGCACCCCTACGCCTTCAACCTGTTCAACCACAACACGGCTGTCGATCCGGAGACCGGCTACAACGACGAAGAGACCAAGGTCATCAAGGAGACCCACAAGATCTTCGAGGACGAGAAGATCGCGGTCGGCGTCACCTGCGTACGGGTGCCGGTGCTGCGCGCGCATTGCGAGGCGATCACCTTCGAATGCGAGAGGCCGATCACCGAGGATCAGGTGCGCGCGATCATGGCGCAGGCGCCCGGCGTCAAGATCGTCGACGATCGCGCCAAGAACTACTTCCCGATGCCGATCGACGCGTCGGGCCAGGACGACGTGCTGGTCGGCCGCATCCGCAAGGATCTCAGCGATCCCTCCGGCCACTCGATCTCGATGTTCGTCGCGGCCGATCAGCTGCTCAAGGGCGCTGCGCTGAACGCGGTGCAGATCGCGGAGCTGTTGCCCGAACGCGCGATGGCGTGAGGTTAGGACACGACGAAACTAAACCCGTCATCCTGAGGTGCGAGCGAAGCGAGCCTCGAAGGATGCACGGCCCCAGTCGGGCCGTCGCCCTTCGAGGCCTCCGCTACGCTCCGGCACCTCAGGGTGACGGTGAAATGGCTGTGCTCGCGGGCCTAACTCTTCGCCCGAAACAGCAGGCACGCATCGCCGTACGAATAGAACCGGTAGCCATCCTTGATCGCATGCGCGTAGGCGCTCTGCATCGTCTCGAGGCCGGAGAACGCCGAGACCAGCATGAACAGCGTCGAGCGCGGCAGGTGGAAATTGGTCAGCAGGATATCGACCGCGCGGAAGCGGTAGCCCGGCGTGATGAAGATCGAGGTTTCCGCCGCAAATGGCTGAATGCTGCCGTCGGCATTGGCGGCGCTTTCGAGCAGCCGCAGCGACGTGGTGCCGATTGCGACGATCCGGCCACCCTTTGCTCGCGCGGCGTTCAAGGCGGCGGCGGTCTCTGCGGTGATGCAGCCCCATTCGGCATGCATCCTGTGCTCGGAGGTTTCGTCCACCTTCACCGGCAGAAACGTCCCTGCCCCGACATGCAGCGTCAGGCGATGCAGTTCGACGCCGCGGTCCTTCAGCGCGGCTTCCAGCGCCGGCGTGAAATGAAGTCCCGCCGTCGGCGCTGCGACCGCGCCTTCATTGGCGGCGAACATGGTCTGGTAATCGCTGACGTCCTGGTCGTCGGGCGTGCGCTTGGAGGCGATGTAGGGCGGCAGCGGCGTGGCGCCGACGTCGGCGATGGCCTGGTCGAGCACCGGACCATGGAACGAGAATGACAGCGTCACCTCGCCCTCCTGCCCCTTGGCTTCGACCTCGGCGTCGAGATTGCCGAGCAGGCAGACCTTGCCCTCATTGCCGAAGCGGATGGTGTCGCCGGGCGCGAGCTTCTTGGCCGGCTTCACCAGCGCCTGCCAGCGCGAGCCGTCAAGCCGCTTGATCAAGGTCGCCTCGATCTTCGGTTCGGTCTCGCGCCCGATCCGGCGGCCTTTGAGCTGGGCCGCGATCACCTTGGTGTCGTTGACGACGATCTGATCGCCGGGCTCGAGCCAATGCGGCAGATCGGCAATCGTCGCGTCGCGCAGCACGCCGTCCGGATGCACCACCAGCATCCGCGCGGAATCGCGCGGGCTCGCAGGCCGGAGCGCGATGCTCTCGGGCGGCAGTTCGAAATCGAAAAGGTCGGTGCGCATGGTTATCCCGAGCCGTCGTTCCGGGGCGATGCGGCAGCATCGAACCCGGAACCTCGAGATTCCGGGTTCACGCTCCGCGTGCCCCGGAATGACGGAGTGCTTGGCTTACGCCGCGTCGGCGGCCATGCGCGCCTTCACGATCTTGTCCGGATCCTTCACCGGCTCGCCGCGCTTGATCTTGTCGACGTTCTCCATGCCCTCGGTGACCTTGCCCCAGACCGTGTACTGGCCGTTGAGGAAGGAGGCGTCGTCGAAGCAGATGAAGAACTGGCTGTCGCCGGAATCAGGATTGGCGGCGCGGGCCATCGAGGCGGTGCCGCGGACATGCGGCTCCTTGTTGAACTCGGCCTTCAGCTTCTTGCCGGAGCCGCCCATGCCGGTGCCCTGCGGGCAGCCGGTCTGCGCCATGAAGCCGTCGATCACGCGGTGGAACACGATGCCGTCGTAGAAGCCTTCGCGCACCAGCTCCTTGATCCGCGCGACGTGACCGGGCGCGAGATCCGGGCGCATTTCGATCGTGACCGGGCCCTGGGTGGTTTCGAGGATCAGAGTATTTTCGGTAGCAGCCATGCTCGCTTCTCCTGGCTTCGGGGTGGATATTTCTTATTCCTGAACGGGATCGCGAATGGGCGGCCAGCCACTGCGCCGCCCAGGCTCTCGGTAAATGGCAACGGCGTGCAGCGCTGCAACGTCTCCATCACCGCGACCCGGTACGCAATCCGGTCGTTGTCGGTCGCCTCCTGCGATTCATAGCTGATCCTGGGATGCCCGAGGATCGCGCCCTCACGGTTGAAGCTGACAATGAGGGTAATGTCGATCGGACCGGCCTTGTCCGCCGGCGGCGGCCGCCAGCAACGGTGGATGGCCAGGACAACGTCCCTGATCGAATTGAGTTGCTCCGGCTCGGCCTGCGCCGACGTGGTCAGCGCGAGGCACAGCAGCGGCGCGGCGAACCAGGCAAGTGGTTTGCTGCGCGCCGCCATCGCGCCGATCACTTGATGTCGGATGCGACCTGCACCTTCACCATCTTGTCGGGATCGGTGACGCTGCCGCTGGGCGAGCCCGCGGGCGCCTTCTTCAGCTTGTCGACCACGTCCATGCCCGACACCACCTCGCCGATCACGGTGTACTGGCCGTTGAGGCTCGGTCCGTCGGCGAACATGATGAAGAACTGCGAATTGGCGCTGTCGACGCTGTCGCCGCGGCGGGCCATGCCGACGATGCCGCGCTTGAACGGGACCTGCGAGAACTCCTGCTTCAGGTTCGGATATTTCGAGCCGCCGGTGCCGTTGAAATTCTGACCGTCGCCGGTCTGCGCCATGAAGCCATCCATCACGCGGTGGAACGGCACGTTGTTGTAGAAGCCTTCGCGCGCCAGCTGCTTGATGCGTTCGGCATGCTGGGGTGCGATGTCGGTGCGCAGCTTGATGACGATGCGGCCCTTGGTGGTGTCGATCACGATCGCATTGGCCTTGTCGAGATTGGCAGGCAGCGGCTGTGCGACCGCGGGCACGACGCAGAGCAGCGCGGCAACGAATGCAAGAATGCGGATCATGGAAACTCCGGATCTCTGTAACGTTCGGGATGTGGCAGCCGCCGGTATCAGGGGGCGAACTTGGCCTTCAGGCTAGCGGCGACTGATGACGGCACGAATGCAGAGAAGTCGCCGCCCATCTGGGCGATTTGGCGCACCAGTGTGGCGGTGATCGGGCGGACCGCGACCGATGCCGGAACGAACACCGTATGCACTTCGGGCGCCATGGCCTCGTTCATGCCGGCGAGTTGCATCTCGTAGTCGAGATCGGTGCCGTCACGCAGGCCGCGAATCATCAACGTGGCGTTGGCCGCGCGGGCCGCCGCGACCGTGAGATTGTCATAGGTCGCGCTCTCGAAGGCGCAGCCCGCCTTCTGGGCGATGGGGCCGAACACCTCGTGGACCATGGCGAGCCGCTCCTCGGTGGAGAACAGCGGCTTCTTGCCGGGATGGACGCCGATGGCGACGATCAGGCGGTCGCAGAGGAAGACGGCCTGTCTCACCACGTCCAGATGGCCGTTGGTGACGGGATCGAAGGAGCCTGGGTAGATCGCGATACGGGACATGGTCCCTCCTAACCCGCCCCGCTCGCCCCGGCAAGCCGCCCGGGTTCCATGAGCCGGGCGAAATAAATCTCCGCTCGTCCAGTGAACGAGTCCTGGGATGCCAGCGTCTACGTGGGTGAATGTTTCGTCGGCCGGTGGCGGACGAAACAAAACCGGCCCGCGACGAAACCATTTCCCGGGGTGGCGAAGACACCAGGAAACTTGCGGCCGGTAGACATTGCACAACGAAACGACGGGCCCGGGCGGGTCCGTTCATATGGGGACCGTCATGATCAAGGCACTTTCCGCTATCGCCGTTGCCGCGTTCATTGCCGCCGCGCTCACCGTGCTGCCGGGCTTTGCGCCGCAGGTCGAAGCCTCGACCCCGCAGCCGCTGGCCAAGGCCGACCGTCTCGACATCCACCCGGTCGGCAAGGACTGCTCGCAGCAGGCCTGGCCGAATTTCGAAGCCTCCTGCCTGCGCAGCGCCGGCACCAAGACCGTGGTTCGCGAAGCCCGCCTCGTCACCGCCGACCGCACCCCGTAGAACAAATTTCCAACAAGCTGAATGCCGGTCCGCGCGACGACAGCGCATCGAAGCAATTGTTCAGCCTGGCGTAAGGTCAGGCTGTCACGCAAAACCCAATGGTAATTTGCGACGTCCCGTCGCAGACTATCGTCTAAGGCGCCCGGCCGGATCACCCGGCGGGCGCGAGCCATCGGGGGATTGCCGTGACCAGTACGCCCGCCATCGTTTCTTCTGGCCACCCTCCCACCAGCCCGATTCCGGTCGCGGTGACGCTCGGTGCCCTGGGTGTCGTCTATGGCGACATCGGCACCAGCCCCCTCTACGCCCTGAAGGAAGCCGCCAAGGCCGCCACCCATGGCGGGCCGCTCACCGAAAGCGCCGTGCTCGGCGTGGTCTCGCTGATCCTGTGGGCGCTGATCCTCATCATCTCGGTCAAATACGCGATGCTGATCCTGCGCGCGGACAACCGCGGTGAAGGCGGCATCGTCGCGCTCTTGGCGCTGCTGTCGGCGCGCAACGCGGCGCCCGGCACCTGGCGCGCCCATCTTCTGGTGGTCGGGCTGATCGGCGCGGCTCTGCTCTATGGCGACGGCGCGATCACGCCGGCCATCTCGGTGCTGTCGGCGATCGAAGGTCTGAAGGTCGACGCGCCCTCGCTGACGCCGGCGGTGGTGCCGCTCACCGTCGTCATCCTGATCGGCCTGTTCATGATGCAGAAGCAGGGCACCGGCTTCATCGGCAAGATCTTCGGCCCGGTGATGCTGTTCTGGTTCGGGGTGCTGGCAGCGCTCGGCATTCACGGCATCGTCAAGGCGCCCGGCGTGCTGGTGGCGCTGAGCCCGTTCTATGCATTCAATTTCCTGATCCATCAGGATTTTCACGTCAGCTTCGCGATCCTCGGCGCCGCCTTCCTCGCAGTGACCGGCGGTGAGGCGATGTATGCCGACATGGGACATTTCGGGCGCTTTCCGATCCGGCTCGCCTGGTTCGCCGTCTGCCTGCCCGCGCTGGTGCTGAACTATTTCGGCCAGGCCGCGCTCTTGATCACCGACCCGACCGCGATCGACAACCCGTTCTTCCAGCTCTCGCCGGACTGGTCGCATTACCCGCTCGTGCTGCTTGCGACCATTGCCACCGTGATTGCCTCGCAGGCGATCATCTCGGGTGTGTTCTCGCTGACCCAGCAGTCGATCCAGCTCGGCTTCCTGCCGCGCATGCATATCCAGCACACCACCAGCGACGCGATCGGGCAGATCTACGTGCCGCTGGTGAACTGGCTGCTCGCGGCCGGGACGCTCGGCGCGGTGCTCGCCTTCGGCACCTCGGACGCGCTGGCCGGCGCCTACGGCATCGCGGTGTCGCTGCTGATGGCGATCACCACCCTGCTCGCCGCGCTGGTCGCGATCCAGTGGGGCTATTCGCCGATCCTCGTGATCGCGGTGAACGGCTTCTTCTTCATCATCGACGCGATCTTCTTCGCGGCAAACACCGAGAAACTGTTCGAGGGCGGCTGGTTCCCGCTGCTGCTCGCCGCTGCCGTGGCGTTCCTGATGATGACCTGGCGCAGCGGTGTGAAGCTGGTCGAGAGGGCGCGCAGCAAGCTGCGCCAGCCGGAAGAGGATCTGATCGAGACCGCAGTCAACAAATGCAGCGCGCGCCTGCCGGGTACTGCGGTCTTCCTCGCCTCAGCCCCCAACGGCGTGCCGCTCGCGCTGACCCAATTCGTCAAGCACAACCACGTGCTGCATCAGCGCGTGCTGCTGGTCACCGTGCAGATCGAGGAGCGGCCGCGCATCCCCGACGAGGAGCGCGCCGACGTGGTCGAGATCAGCCCGGGCATCACCCGGATCATCCTGCATTACGGCTTCATGCAGTACCCGACGATCTATGAGGGACTGCAGCTCGCCTGCCGGCAAAGCAAGCTGCCCGGCATCGATCTCTCCGACGTGACCTACTACATCGGCCGCGAGACCATTATCCCGCGCGAGGACGTTCCGGGCATGTGGGTGTGGCGGGAATCGCTGTTCGCCTTCCTGCAACGCAACGCCGAGCGCTCCGCGGCCTTCTTCGGCGTGCCGACCGGCCAGGTCGTGGAGTTCGGCACGGAGATCGAGATTTGATTTCACGATCGACGCAGCCCGGATGATGCGAGGCGACAGACCCGGTGAAATCAGTGCGAATATCAAACGATCCGCATCTTCAGCTCAAACGGCGGTTGGCGATCTAGGTTGACCAGGCACAGGTGATCGTTGATCGCGTGCCGCTGCACGCCGCGGTGACCTTGCTTACCACTTAGGCGTGGTTTAGGCTTCTTTCTCACGCCGAGGTTTAAACATGGTCTGGAAGATCATCGCGCTTGCTTACGCGTTCTTCTGCTTCTACCTCTTCTTCGACCCGACATATTACGAGACCACAATTCGGGCCGTCGGGCTCGCGCTATACGTAGGCGGATTGATCGGCCTTTTTGTGTTCGCCTTCAAGAAGCGCATGCTCTCGGCGCAATTTTGGAGGCTTTTTACAGTGGTCTACGTCGGCTATGCGGCAGTCGGCTTGCTGCTGGGGGCTCAGACAATTATCGCCGCGCATGGTGTTCGGACCTACCTTGTCGCGATTGCCATCAACCTTATTTTTCAGTTCCCGATCGTATTGAGCCTGTGGCGGCTTTCCTTTCCGATCATGCAAGTCGGACCGCCGCCCCTTCGCGAAGCAGCCACTCCTTAAGCCAAAATCTCCGGAAATGAGCGGCCCAGTCGAAATCTTTGGGTGTCTCATTCAACGACGACACGGGACATAAGACGCGGGAGGGACTGTGTTCAAATCATGGTTTGGCCGAAAGTCCACCGAACAGCCGAAATCACAATCCCCGGACCGACCGCCTTCGCAAGACCGCGATCAGTCGCCGTTGCTGTCCTCTTCAGGTCAACCCGTACCGCGCTTGTATCTGGCTGGTGATCCCGAGGTGGCAAATCGGCCCAGCGGTCCTCGCTTTCCCATCAAATATCGAGGGCCGGCACTAATCTTGACCGAGGAGATTGAAAGCATCTCGTCAGCGGCCCTCGAACAGGCCATCCGGCGGCGCGCGCCCGACATCCACTTCAAGGCCGAACCGCCGCCGGAGCCGACGAAGCCGGGTCAACGCCCGACAGCCCTCGGTACCTATCCGGACGCCATTAAGGCCTTCCAGAACGGCCGGACACCCCTGCTTTGCGGCGTCAGCTACATCCCCAACATCAATCTCCATGGCATGGACAGGCAAAGCTGTGTCACGACGAGTTGGTGGTGGCCGGAGACGCGCGAGGTGGTGGCCCGGACCAAAGCGCACGCCGTCACCGCTATATTCGGTGAGATCGAAGAAACTCCGCCCAAGGAACGAATCCTCATCGAGATGCAACTGGTCGCAGCGGCCCTCGATGTATTGCAGACGGCGACCGCAGTGATCTGGCCTGACGCAAATGCGATGTGGCCGCCAAAGGCTTTCCTGTCCCAGCTCGATCGCGACAAGGGCGAGATTCCCGTCACGTTGGCGGTCGCCGTGAAGCTTGGCAGGGACACCGAACATCTACACCCAAACGGCACGCCGAAATGGTTCGCGCGGACCGAAGGATTGCACGCCTTCGGCATGATGGAAGTGGAATGGCGCGCCTTCAGCGGTGAAGTCCCGAAACTGGCGAGCTGGATTACTGCCGTCGCCTGGTATCTCATCACGAACGGGCCGATCATTGCCAGCGAAGATTCAATGGGGTCGGACGCACCGGGAGTCATGCCGCCCCTCGTTATCCGTCAGGAGCCGTCTACGACGGTCCTCGGCACACTGGCCTATGTCGTTTACCCGCAGCCGCTGCTGTAGGTCGGCGGTCCCACGCGAGGATGTTTCGGGCAAATGTCCAACGATCCGCCACTTCAGCTCAAGCCGCGGCTCGCGATCTCGATCGACCAGGCGCAGGCCATCGTCAGCCGCGTCGGCCCTCGCACAGCGGTGCGCGACGTGATCGAGCTGCGCGGCGGCGAGATCAGCACGATCCTCGAGATCGCGCTGGTGGACGCGCCTGGCTACATCCTCAAGGTCTATCCCGCGCAGCTGCAATGGAAAATGGCAAAGGAGGTCCACGTCCTCGGCCTCCTGCGCGACGTCGACATCCCCGTCCCCCGAATCCTCCTCGCTGACGACACAAGATCGACGATCGACCTCAGCTTCGTGCTGATGAGCAAGCTCGACGGCGTCGTACTCGGGCAGCGAGAGCCGGAGCTGGCCGATCAGGAGCTGTTTACGGTCTATGCCGCGATGGGCACCGCGCTCCGCAGCTTCAATGACGTCACCCTCGACAGCTTCGGCTATATCGGCCCGAACGGGGTCTGGACGCCTCACGCCAATAACCGCGCCTACATGTCCGCGCAATTCGACCGCAAGCTGACTGAGTTCTGCACGCGCGGCGGGGACGAGGCGCTTGCCGCGCAACTGCGGGCCGGCATTGCCGCGCGCAGCCATCTGCTCGACGCAGTCCACACGCCGCGGCTGTGCCACTACGATCTCCACGCCGGAAACGTGCTGGTGAATCCCGAAGGAAGCCCGCAGCTCACCGGCATTGTCGATTTCGAGAACTGCACCGCCGGAGATCCGCTGATGGATATCGCCAAGGCGCTCTACTATTTCACACCGAAGGACGCGCCGAAGCGTGACGGACTGCTCGCGGGCCACGGCACGCGCGAACGCCTCGACTGGGAGCCGACGATCGCGCTGTACCGGCTCGCCTGTACGCTCGAGCTCTGGTGCTGGTACGCCAAGATTGGAAAGATTGACGAGCTCCCCAAACTCACTACGGAGCTGGAGAGCGCCACGTGAACGCGCCTGCCTGACGAGCATCGGATGCGGCCGAGGCCGGCCTGTGACAGGGCTATCGTCTGGAGGAACTCGAAGAGTCAAACAGAAATGCCGGCTTCCAGGTCAGAGCCTGACTCTTTTCGGCGGCCTCGATCGTCTTGGCTCTACACAGACATGGGAGCCAACAAATGAGCCTCGAGAATAAAGTCGCCGTCGTCACCGGAGGAAGCCGCGGTCTCGGCCTGGGCCTGGTTGAAGCGCTTGTCGCCGAACGGGCAAAAGTCACGGTCGTTGCACGCGGAACGGACTCGCTCAAGGCCGCCCACGACCGGCTCGGCGTCACGACGATCTCGGCGGATGTGACCGATCGCGCCGCCGCCAATCGCATCCTCTCCGAGATCAAGCCGGACATTCTGGCGCTCAATGCGGGCATCACGCCGCGGATGAGTCGACTGGATCAGTTGAGCTGGGAGGATTTCTCGGCAACCTGGGAAACCGACGTCAAAGCGGGTCTGTTCTGGCTTCAGGCAGCCCTCAATCTACCTTTGAAGCCGGGCAGCAGAGTGCTCGTCGGATCAAGCGGCGCCGCTGTCACGGGATCGCAGATGTCGGGCGGTTACGGCGGCTCCAAGCGAATGCTATGGTTCATGGCCAAGTATGCCGACGGCGTTTCGCAGGAATTGAATCTCGGCATCCGCTTTCAGGCCATCGTGCCGCGACAGATGATCCTGGGGACCGGAATCGGAGATGCCGCAGCCGGCGCCTATTCGGGATCGATGGGGATTACGCCCGAACAGTTTGTCGCGCGCTTCGGCGCCCCCATGCCTCCCCGGGAATTCGGTGATCTCGTGATCTCAATCTTGAAAGACCCGCAATACGCCGACGGCATCGTATTCGGCCTCAACGGAGACGCCGGCGTGACTATCATGGAGGGGGCGGCAGCTTGACCGGCGGCGAAGACCATTCGAGCACCAATCGGTGGGCCGCGCTTCTCGCACTGGCCGAGGAACTGCGGCCCGAGCTTCATCGGTATTGTTCGCGTCTGGTGGGCTCGGTGATCGAGGGCGAGGACGTCGTCCAGGACACCTTCGCCAAGGCCTTCGTCGCCATGGAAGCAATGGTCGAACTGCCCCAACTGCGCGCGTGGTTGTTTCGTATCGCTCACAACCGTGCCTTGGATGTCTTGCGCAGCAAGGCCATCCGCGCCGCCGAGCCGATCGAGGCAGCGTACAACGTGGTCGACGGAGCAAGCCCTGATCCCGTGGAGCAGTTGATGCATCAGGAAGCGGTGCGGACAGCGGTATCGCGCTTTGCGGAGCTCCCGATCCTGCAACGTAGCGTGATTATCCTGAAAGATGTCCTCGACGAGCCGCTCGCCGACATCGCCTCCCTGCTCGGTCTCACCATCGATTCCGTGAAGGCGCATCTTGCGCGGGGGCGTGCGCGTCTTCGCGAGATCAATGCAACCGCATCCCCGCCGCCGGACGTCAGATCGCCCTCCGCAGCAGTGATGCGGTATGTCACCCTGTTCAACCAGCGGGATTGGGACGGGTTGCGCGCGATGCTGGCGGATGACGTGAAGCTCAATCAATCAGCTCACCCGGTCCGGATCGGACGGAATGACGTTGGGATGTTCTTCAGCATCTACGGAAAAATGGACCGGATGCGGCTGGCGCCCGCCTGGTTGGAGGGCCGGGAAGTCATTGCGGTGTTCGAGAGCGGCATCGAGACCAAGCCGAGCTACTTCATGTGGCTCGAGTGGCGCGGCGACGAAATTACGTTCATCCGCGACTACAGGTACGTCCGCTACATCATGGCGGACGCGGAGCTCACCTTCTCGACCGACAGCGGAACGCACGCGTAACGAACGGCGCGTCCCGGTTAACGGTTGTTCGAAGAATGTATCCGCACCCTGATGCTCCGGGATGGAGCTTTCCGGCACATCCCGAAGCTCACTCGACTGAGGCCTGATCAGATCAACGGCGGCGCTAGCCGCCGTTGCCGTTCTCGCCGTTTTCCTCTTCCGGAATGTGCTCGACCGAGACCACGTGCTCGTCCTCGGCGGTGTCGAACACGATCACGCCCTGGGTCGAGCGGCCGGCGACGCGGATGTCGGCCACCGGGCAGCGGATCAGCTGGCCCTTGTCGGTGACCAGCATGATCTGGTCGGCATCCTCGACCGGGAACGACGCCACCAGATTGCCGTTGCGGTTGTTGACGCTCATCGCGACGATGCCCTTACCGCCGCGGCCGGTGGTGCGGTACTCGTAGGACGAGGTCCGCTTGCCGTAGCCGTTGACCGAGACGGTCAGCACCACCTGCTCGGCTGCCGACAGCTCGGCATAGCGCTCCTGCGACAGCTGGATCGCATCGTTCGCCGTCTCCTCGCCCTCGGCCTCGACCGGCTCCTCGGCCGTGGCCTCGCCGGCCACCGCGCGGCGCATCTTCAGATACGCCGAGCGCTCGTCCGAGGTGGTCTCGACATGGCGCAGGATCGCCAGCGAGATCAGCCTGTCGGCTTCGGCGAGCGCAATGCCGCGCACGCCCATCGAGGTGCGGCCGGTGAAGACGCGCACATCGGGGACCGGGAAGCGGATGCACTGGCCGCCGGCGGCGGTCAGCAGCACGTCGTCGCGCTCGGTGCAGATCTGCACGTCGACGATCGCCTCGCCCTCCCCGAGCTTCATCGCGATGATGCCGGAGCGGCGGACGTCGACGAAGTCGGACAGCTTGTTGCGGCGAACGGTGCCGCTGGTCGTCGCGAACATCACGTCGAGATTGCCCCAGGAGGATTCATCCTCCGGCAGCGGCATGATCGTGGTGATGCGCTCGCCCTGCTCCAGCGGCAGGATGTTGATCAGCGCCTTGCCGCGCGCGTTGGGCGCCGCCATCGGCAGCCGCCAGACCTTCTCCTTGTAGACCTGGCCGCGCGACGAGAAGAACAGCACCGGCGTGTGCGTGGAGGCGACGAACAGCCGCGCGACGAAATCCTCGTCGCGGGTCTGCATGCCGGCGCGGCCCTTGCCGCCGCGGCGCTGCGCCCGGTAGGTCGACAGCGGCACGCGCTTGACGTAGCCCGCATGCGACACGGTGACGACCATGTCCTCGCGCTGGATCAGGTCCTCGTCCTCGACCTCGCCTTCCTGCTCGATGATCTGGGTCTTGCGCGGCGTCGCGAACTGCTGCTTCACCTCGGCGAGCTCGGTCTTGACGATGCCCTGCACGCGCGCACGCGAGCGCAGGATGTCGAGATAGTCGGCGATTTCAGCCGCGAGCTTGTCGAGCTCCTCGGAAATCTCGTCGCGCCCGAGCGCGGTCAGGCGCTGCAGCCGCAGATCGAGGATGGCCCTGGCCTGCTCGAGCGACAGGCGGATGGTGCCGTCGTCGTTGATCCGGTGCCGGGGATCGTCGATCAGCGTGATCATCGCCTCGACGTCGCGCGCCGCCCAGTCGCGCGACATCAGGGTGTCGCGCGCGGTGTTCGGATCGGGCGAGGTCCGGATCACCCGGATCATCTCGTCGATATTGGCGACCGCAATCGCAAGGCCGACCAGGATGTGGGCGCGGTCGCGCGCCTTGCCGAGCAGGAACTTGGTCCGCCGGGTCACCACCTGCTCGCGGAACGCGACGAAGATGGTGAGCAGGTCCTTCAGGGTCATGGTCTGCGGACGACCGGAATCCAGCGCCAGCATGTTGGCCGGGAAGTTGGTCTGCAGCGGCGTGAACCGGTAGAGCTGGTTCAGCACCACGTCGGGCACCGCTTCGCGCTTCAGCTCGATCACGACGCGATAGCCGTCGCGGTCGGACTCGTCGCGCAGGTCGCCGATGCCCTCGATCTTCTTCTCTTTCACGAGGTCGGCGATGCGCTCGACCATCGTGGCCTTGTTCACCTGGTAGGGAATCTCGGTGATGATGATCGCTTCGCGATCCTTGCGGATGGTGTCGATCGTCACCTTGCCGCGCATCACGATCGAGCCGCGGCCGAGATGATAGGCGGAGCGGATGCCCTGACGGCCGAGGATGATGCCGCCGGTCGGGAAATCCGGACCCGGAATGATGTCGATCAGCTCGTCGATCGACAGCGCCGGATTGTCGATCAGCGCCACGCAGGCGTCGACCACTTCGCCGAGATTGTGCGGCGGGATGTTGGTCGCCATGCCGACGGCGATGCCGCCGGCCCCGTTGACCAGCAGGTTCGGGAACCGGGCCGGCAGGACCGACGGCTCCTGCTCCGAATTGTCGTAGTTCGGCTGGAAATCGACGGTATCCATGTCGATATCCGCGAGAACGGCCAGCGCCGCCTTGGTCAGCCGCGCTTCCGTATATCGGTAGGCCGCCGGCGGATCGCCGTCGATCGAGCCGAAATTACCCTGGCCGTCGATCAGCGGCACGCGCAGGGAGAAGTCCTGCGCCATGCGGACCATCGCGTCGTAAATCGACTGGTCGCCATGCGGGTGATATTTACCGATCACGTCACCGACGACGCGCGCGGATTTGACGTACTTCTTGTCCGGCGTATGCCCCTGCTCATGCATCGAGTACAGGATGCGCCGGTGCACCGGCTTGAGCCCGTCGCGCGCATCGGGCAGCGCACGCGACACGATCACGCTCATCGCGTAATCGAGGTAGGACTTCTTCATCTCGTCGAGAATGGAAACGGGACGAATATCTGAGGGCACCGGCGGCTCGCCGGGCTTGTCATCTTCGTTATCGGACAAAGGGGAAATCCGGTCAGTTTTACTCGGGAATCATATAGCCCATCGGGGGCCTGATAACCACCCTTGCGCGGCTCCCGCAAGCCGTTTTTCCCTTCGTTTTTTCATGGACTTACTGGCGACATTGCAGGCTTGCGACGGGCCCGCCTCGCGCCAGCATTGCCGCCTTGCGAAGACGCCCTGGAACCGGCCCTCGCTGCGGTCTCGATTGCGCATTTAGTGGCCGAAAATCACCGCATGCATGATCCGCCCGGGCATCAAGGTGAACAGCCCGGCGATGATAAGCGCGCCGAAGAAAATGCCGATCATCGTGAACTTGTGGCGGCGGACATTGTGGCTCCGCGCGGCCGTCACGCCGAGCACCAGCATCACCAGCGTGAAGATCGACAGCAGGTGAATCGGGCTCCACGGCCCAAGCAGGCGGATCTGATGGATCCAGAACGAGCTTCCGGCGACCACCAGCATCAGGATCACCCAGATCCAGCCCAGCGTCCGGTGCGGCAGCGTGCCCTTGGGAGCGGCGAGCTGGATGGAGCCGAGCACGAAGGCGGCCATCGCGGCGAAGGCATGGAGCGGGATCGCAGGCGCAGCGTCGAGCAATGGCGCGAGGCTCATGATGGCGGCCCTTGAATTGAGCTGGCGGCCAGACATCGCTCGCCGCAGGCCAATGTAAATATCATTCACATCGACCTGTGTCAAAGTCAGGGGAACCCGCTCCCGCCGTCTCCAGCGATCAGAGAGCGAGCAAGCGATTACCGAGTTATCCTCATAATTCACACGAAGATGTTGCCATCCTGCGCCAAAACGCCGCCCCGCGAAATGATCTTCACCGGACAGCCGCGCAGGGTCTCGGAAATGCGACGTTCAGATCAGAACGGGATGTCGTCGTCCATGTCGCTGTTGCGGCTGCCGCCGCCGGCGGCGACCGAACGGCGCGGCGCCGAGCTGACCGGACCGGACGAGCCAAAATCGCTGCCGCCATCATCGGAGAAGCTGCCGCCTCCACCGCCGCGCCCGTCGAGCATGGTGAGGTTGGAGTTGAAGCCCTGCAGCACGACCTCGGTCGAGTACTTCTCGACGCCGGACTGGTCGGTCCATTTGCGGGTCTGCAACTGACCCTCGATGTACACCTTGGCGCCCTTCTTCAGATACTGCTCGGCGACCTTGCAGAGGCCCTCGTTGAAGATCACGACGCGGTGCCACTCGGTCTTTTCCTTGCGCTCGCCGGTGCCCTTGTCGCGCCAGGTTTCCGAAGTTGCGATGGAAAGATTCGCGATCGGACGGCCGTCCTGCGTCCGCCGGATTTCCGGATCCTTGCCGAGGTTTCCAACCAGGATCACCTTGTTCACGCTTCCTGCCATCGCATCTCTCCACTCAAAAACCGGGCGACCGGACATCGGCCGCCGCTCTCAACCTTCGCCACTTACCTTGCAGGCGCCGTGGATGACCCTATACGCCGGCGCCGGCTTCCCGCCTTCGCCGTCGCGCGGTTATCCACGATAATCAGATATAGCACCGCGGCCGGAAATGTTCCAGTTTTGTTCGCCACAACCAGCCGTAGCGGCGGCCGATGGCCATGCAGCGGCAACCGATTTCGGCTCCGGTCCCCTGCCTGCTCAGCCGTCGTTGAAAAACCATCAACAAATCAATGGCTTGCAGCAGACACACTTCTTCCACGAGTGTGGCTTTTGGGAGACGGCGTTTCCGGTTGAATCAGCGTATAGCTACCACCCATGACGCGGGCGCTCGCGTCTGAGATCGCGCTTCGGGACCATTTGGAAGCCGATTGGGGAGCTGGAAGATTTGATGATGAAGAAGTTTTTGCTCGCTACGGTTGCTCTGATTGCATTTGCGGCTCCTGCTGCGGCCGCCGACCTCGCTGCCCGCCCCTACACCAAGGCGCCCCCGATGATCGCGGCCGTCTATGACTGGAGCGGCTTCTACATCGGCGCCAACGGCGGCTGGGGTTCGAGCCACAATTGCTGGGACCAGGTTCCGGCCGGCATCTTCATTGGATCGGATGGTTGCCATGATGCAACCGGCGGCGTCGCCGGTGGCCAGATCGGCTACCGCTGGCAGGCTGGCGCCTGGGTGTTCGGCCTCGAAGCGCAGGGCGACTGGGCTGACCTGAAGGGCAGCAACAACAGCGCTCTGTTCCCGGGCTTCTTCACCAACCAGTCGAAGATCGACGCCTTCGGCCTGTTCACCGGCCAGATCGGTTACGCCGTCAACAACGTGCTGCTCTACGCCAAGGGCGGCGCCGCGCTGACCGACAACCGCTTCAACACCTACTTCACGCCGACCGGCGTGCTCGTCGGCAGCGCCAGCGACACCCGCTGGGGGGGCACCATCGGCGCCGGCATCGAAGTCGGCTTCGCGCCGAACTGGACCGCCGGCATCGAGTACGATCACCTGTTCATGCAGGACAAGACCTACAACCTCACCGCCCCCAACGGCGTGCTGTTCAGCAGCATCCGTGACCGCCAGGACGTCGACCTCGTCACCGTCCGCGTGAACTACAAGTGGGGTGGCCCGGTCGTTGCGCGCTACTGATCGCGCGAGCGAGATCTGATCCAGACGGAAGGCCGGCCTTGCGCCGGCCTTTTTGTTTGTGCGGGGCGCAGCGCTCCGCAAGCTACACGCCCGCGATCAACAATCGCTCTGAGTGGAAGGACACTTTCCACACCGTCGAGCTCGGCATCAATTACCACTTCAATTCGCCGAGCCTCGTGTCGGTGAAATACTGAGGCGTCGCCGCTCGCGCGCCGCGGCTATGCATCGAAAAACCAGAGCCGGCCTCGCGCCGGCTTTTTCGTTGCGCGTGCGCACGCCGCAACAGGCCCTGTTTTCCGTGCATTGTGGTTTCCCGGATACACAACTTCCAGCATTTCCCTGTAGAAGCACGTGCACGTCGCGCAACACTGCTGTGACACTCCCTTCAGACGTTTGAAGGGACAACAAGAAAATGGGACTGGGTCTTTGAAAATCAGGAATGTTCTGCTGGCATCGGCCGGCATGTTTGCACTGAGCGCTTTTGCACCGGCCATGGCTGCCGATATGGCGGCTCGCGCCCCCTACGTGAAGGCTCCGCCGCCGGCTGCGATCTACAACTGGACCGGCTTCTACATCGGCGGCTTCGGCGGCTATGCCAGCGAGGATTCCGGCAACCCGAAGATGGAAGGCGGCTTCGGCGGCGGCACCATCGGCTACAACTGGCAGGCCGGCAACATCGTGTACGGCCTCGAGGTCGACGCTGCCGGCGGTGACATCGACGCTTCGGCTTCCGCGCTGGGCATCACCGCCCGCAGCAAGATCGACTCCCTCGGCACCGTTCGCGGCCGCCTCGGCTTCGCCGTCGACAAGGTGCTGTTCTACGGCACCGGCGGCTACGCCTGGGCCAACAACGAGCTCAGCGTCACCGCGCTCGGCGTGACTGCCTCGCAGAGCAACTTCCACTCCGGCTGGACCGTCGGCGCGGGCATCGAGGCGTTCATCGCCCCGCAGTGGTCGATCAAGGGCGAGTACCTGTATCGCAGCCTCGGCGGCGAGACCTATTTCGGCATCCCGTCCGGCGACATCAACCTGCACACCGTGCAGTTCGGCGTGAACTATCACTTCGGCGGCCCGATCGTCGCCAAGTACTGAGTTCAAGTACTAAGCTGATCTGACACGCTCAGATCGCACGGAAAGGCCGGCCTCGCGCCGGCCTTTTTGCGTAAGAGCGTTTTCGAGCGAAGTGGATCCCCGGAGCCCCGTTCCGATCCGGTCGGAACGGGAAAAGCTCCGGAGGAACCCGTCCTGCTGACGGCTGCTGCCAACAGGCAAACTATCCGTTGATGGACGCTATTCAGCACTGGAAATTCCCGGCCGTTCTTCCTACGTTCCAGTCTTCACACCCCATCGGCGCAAGCTCCCGGCATCACCGGCGATGCGCGCCCAAAAAGGCGCCCGATCATGCGCCCGGAACTGTCGCTATGGATGAAGTGCTCAAGGCGAAGCGCCAACAGAACGCGGGCTCCTCATCGCGCGCCATCACGATCCGCGGCGCGCGCGAACACAATCTGAAGAACATCGACGTCGAGATTCCCCGCGACAAGCTCGTGGTGTTCACTGGCCTGTCCGGCTCCGGCAAATCCTCGCTCGCGTTCGACACCATCTACGCCGAAGGCCAGCGCCGCTACGTCGAGTCGCTGTCGGCCTATGCGCGGCAATTTTTGGAGATGATGCAGAAGCCGGACGTCGACCAGATCGACGGCCTGTCACCGGCGATCTCGATCGAGCAGAAGACCACCTCGAAGAACCCGCGCTCCACCGTCGGCACCGTCACCGAGATCTACGACTACATGCGCCTGCTGTGGGCGCGCGTCGGCGTGCCCTATTCGCCGGCCACCGGACTTCCGATCGAGAGCCAGATCGTCTCGCAGATGGTCGACCGCGTGCTGGCGCTGCCGGAGGGCACCCGCCTCTATCTGCTGGCGCCGGTCGTGCGCGGCCGCAAGGGCGAGTACAAGAAGGAGCTCGCCGAGTATCTCAAGAAGGGCTTTCAGCGCGTCAAGATCGACGGCACCTTCTATGAGCTGGCGGAAGCGCCCGCGCTCGACAAGAAATTCCCGCACGACATCGACGTCGTGGTCGACCGCATCGTGGTGCGCCCCGACCTCGCCCAGCGCCTCGCGGAAAGCTTTGAGACCGCGCTGAAGCTCGCCGAGGGCCTCGCCGTGATCGAGTATGCCGACGCGCCCGCGGCGGCCGCCACTGAAGACAAGAAGAAGACCGCAAAAATCCACGACAAGAGCGGGCCCGAGCGCATCCTGTTCTCGGAAAAATTCGCCTGCCCGGTCTCCGGCTTCACCATCCCCGAGATCGAGCCGCGCCTGTTCTCGTTCAACAACCCCTATGGCGCGTGCCCGGCCTGCGGCGGCCTCGGCGTCGAGCAGCATATCGACGAGGACCTCGTCATCCCCGACAAGGAGCTGACGCTCGGCAAGGGCGCGATCGCGCCCTGGGCGAAATCGTCCTCGCCCTATTACATCCAGACCCTGACCGCGCTCGGCAAGCACTACAAGTTCACGCTCACGACCAAGTGGAAGGACCTGCCCAAGAAGGTGCAGAACGCGTTGCTGCACGGCTCCGGCGACGACGAGATCAAGTTCTCCTATGAGGACGGCGTCCGGTCCTACGACACCAAGAAGCCGTTCGAGGGCGTCATCACCAACATCAACCGCCGCTACCGCGAGACCGAGAGCGAGTGGGCGCGCGAGGAGCTTGGCAAGTATTTCTCCGACGTGCCCTGCGCCGGCTGCAACGGCCACCGGCTGAAGCCGGAGGCGCTGTGCGTCAAGATCGGCGGCAAGCATATCGGCGAGATCTCCGAGCTCTCGGTCAAGCGCGCCGGCGAATGGTTCGAGACGGTGCCGGAGTCGCTGAATGCGCAGCAGAACGAGATCGCCGCGCGCATCCTGAAGGAGATCCGCGAGCGCCTGACCTTCCTGCTCGACGTCGGCCTCAATTACCTGACGCTGTCGCGCTCCTCGGGCACGCTGTCCGGCGGCGAGAGCCAGCGCATCCGTCTCGCCTCGCAGATCGGCTCTGGCCTGACCGGCGTACTCTACGTGCTGGACGAGCCGTCGATCGGCCTGCACCAGCGCGACAATGCCCGCCTGCTCGACACGCTGAAACGGCTGCGCGACTTGGGCAATACCGTGGTCGTGGTCGAGCATGACGAGGACGCCATTCGCCTTGCGGATTACGTACTCGATATCGGCCCCGGCGCCGGCATGCATGGCGGCCACATCGTCGCCGAAGGCACGCCGGACCAGATCATGCGCAACCCGAAATCGCTGACCGGCAAGTATCTGACCGGCGAGCTTTCGGTCCCGATTCCCGACCGGCGGCCGCCGAACCACCGGCGCACCATCAAGGTCGTCAACGCCCGCGGCAACAATCTGAAGAACGTGTCGGCCGAGATCCCGCTCGGCCTGTTCACCTGCGTGACCGGCGTCTCCGGCGGCGGCAAGTCGACGCTGCTGATCGACACGCTCTACAAGTCGATCGCGCGCAAGCTCAACAACGCCAGCGAGGGCGCGGCGCCGCACGACCGCATCGAGGGCCTCGAGCACATCGACAAGATCATCGACATCGACCAGTCGCCGATCGGCCGCACGCCGCGCTCCAACCCCGCGACCTATACCGGCGCCTTCACGCCGATCCGCGAATGGTTCGCCGGCCTGCCCGAGGCGAAGGCGCGCGGCTACGAGCCCGGGCGCTTCTCCTTCAACGTCAAGGGCGGCCGCTGCGAGGCCTGCCAGGGCGACGGCGTCATCAAGATCGAGATGCACTTCCTGCCCGACGTCTACGTCACCTGCGACACCTGCAAGGGCAAGCGCTACAACCGCGAGACGCTGGAGGTGCTGTTCAAGGGCAAGAGCATCGCCGACGTGCTCGACATGACCGTCGAGGAAGCCGCCGAATTCTTCAAGGCGGTGCCGCGCGTGCGCGAGACTTTCCAGACCCTGCACCGCGTCGGCCTCGACTACATCCATGTCGGCCAGCAGGCCACCACGCTGTCCGGCGGCGAAGCCCAGCGCGTCAAGCTGGCCAAGGAGCTGTCAAAGCGCGCCACCGGCCGCACGCTCTACATCCTGGACGAGCCGACCACCGGCCTGCACTTCCACGACGTCGCGAAGCTCCTGGAGGTGCTGCACGAGCTGGTCGCCCAGGGCAACACGGTGGTGGTGATCGAGCACAATCTCGAAGTCATCAAGACCGCCGACTGGGTGATCGACCTCGGCCCCGAAGGCGGCGACGGCGGCGGCGAGATCGTCGCCTGGGGCCCGCCCGAGGACATCGTGAAAGCGCCGCGCAGCTACACCGGCAAGTTCCTGGCGCCGGTGCTGAAGAAGGCGAACAGCAAGCCGAGGAAGAGCTCAGCGAGCGAGGCGGCGGAGTGAGAATCGAACTGGGGAAAAACTAGACCACGGCTTCCACTCGCGAACAGTTCTCTGTATGTTCGGATTGTTGGGAATCGTTTCTTTTCTGTGACGACCTTCACAACGCCAATTGCTGGGACCGACTTAGCTGACGCGCGCAAGCGTGCCGGCTGCAAAGGTCGCCGACACAACACGTGCGTCATCGACGCAATGGTGTCGCCAACAACGGGCGGAGGTGCCAATGCCTACGGTGCTTAAATTAAAACGGGCTAAGCACATTTGTAACGAGGCCGGAAGCAGCGGGAGGCGGTATCAAAACACCACTCGTTCACTGTTTGTTCTTCTGGCAACTTTTGCCACGTGGACTTACTTTGGCGGGGCTGCGGCGGAGTTTCCCGGTGGGATTGCTCTTGAAGCAGAAGCGACAGCGACAGTCGGGCTGACGCGCGCAAGCGTGCCGGCTGCAAAGGTCGCCGACACAACACGTGCGTCATCGACGCAATGGTGTCGCCACTTCCAGCAGGCTTAGGAAGCACCGGAATGTTTGAACCTAAGCCTGTGGGTAGTGCTGTTCGTATAGGGCAGCCAAAACCCTCGAGAATTTTGTCGAAAAGCAATCTCTTCCATGCTTGGAATTTTTCGCGAGATCGCACAACTCACGCAGCCAGTCCAGGTGTTGACAACGAAACGGCCAAGAACTTCGCCGCAAATCTCGACTCGAATCTGGGCGAGATCAACAAGCGCTTGCGAGAAGGTTCGTTTGGTTTCTCGAAGTTGCGGCCTGTCTTTATTCAGAAACCTGGCTCAGTCAAAGAACGAGTAATTTGCGTTCCGACAGTTCGCGACAGGATAGTTCAGCGAGCGATCGTAAGCTACTTAACAACTTCAGGGAAACTGCCGATCTACAACGCCTCTTCTTTTGGCTTCATTCAAGGGCAAGGTACAGCTAAAGCGATACAGAGAGCCGTAGAGCTCCGCTCAATGTTCGAGTGGTGCATAAAGGCCGACATTGAATCCTTTTTTGACCAAGTGCCGAGGGCATTCCTCAAGCAACGTGTTTCAATTGCTTTGCAAGATCATAGTCTTGTTCCGTTGATACACAACGCGATCGATTGCGATATCAAGGGAACGAAGCAGATCGTAGCGAGAGCGTCGGCTCAAGGAATCAAACCGGGCCTGGGCATCCGCCAAGGCATGCCGCTTTCTCCGATACTTGCAAATCTAACTCTCGCAAAATTTGACCGCTCTGTGGAAGCGAAGCGCATCCCCATGGTGAGATACGCCGACGATATTCTTTTGTTTTTTAGTACCGAAGAAGAGGCA
The DNA here is from genome assembly GCF_001982635.1 of Bradyrhizobium mercantei. Classification (GTDB taxonomy): domain Bacteria; phylum Pseudomonadota; class Alphaproteobacteria; order Rhizobiales; family Xanthobacteraceae; genus Bradyrhizobium; species Bradyrhizobium mercantei. The sequence continues at coordinate 358,761 of NZ_MKFI01000002.1, forward strand.
CGGAAAGGCCAAGCCTTCGTTGAAGGCCAACTCGGCCAAATCGATCTCAGGCTCTCCGCAACGAAGACAAAGTTGCTCGGGCCGAATAGTAACGTCTTCTTCCTAGGGCTAGAAATTGCGTTCTTAGAAGTGCTCAAGAAGTGCTCAATAAGTATGTTGCACGGGTATCCCGTCCTCAGATCCAGAAAATCAAAAGCCGGCTTGAGGCAGATTTTTCCTACACATCAGCGACCCAATCACTGAGCACACTAACTGAATTGTCGGGGCGGCTATCAAGATCAATTGCGGCATACTTAGGCGTTTATCAATCCGCTCATGATCATTTCATTTTGAAGATGGAATTAGAGAATACCATGAAGACCATACTGTCGAACCTCTACTGCGATATCTTCGGTGAAGATGTTTGCGATGGGCTTGATGAGCGCGCGAAGAAATTCCTCGGCATTGACTTCGATATGCCACAGCCGGCAAGTGACTTGGACTGGTGCTAGGGTCGGGGCCGCCAAATCTCACATTTGAAGCCCGACCTGTCGCGTATCTATTTGCTAACTTGGCCCGCGATCACCTCGTCGATCCCAACGCACCCCTTCCGCGCGATCGTTCCGAGTCGCCCGAACTCGATCCTGCCTTCGTTGAAACCGTCGAGCAAGTAGCCCGCACGAGCGAAGTGATATGCGCGATCTTGTTGGCTGGACACGCTGACGGTTCCCGCGTGTCGCTTCGCTCATGCGAGCTACGGGCTCTACTAGTCTGAATTCCCCCGGTACGTCGCGATCTGCCAGACGTTCGCCCAGCAATCCCGGACCATCGCGCGTCTGTCGCCATAAGGCGTATCCGCGGGGGTCTCGATCGCTTCAGCGCCTGCCGCGATCGCCCGCCGGCAAGTCTCGTCGGCGTTCTGAACATAGACGTAGAGAAAGGCCGGCATTGCCTCGCGCAGGCCACCGCCGTCGCTGATCATGATCATCGAGTCTCCGATGCGCATTTCCGTTGGCGCACCGGACCGGACTTCGCCTTGCGCACCGAAGACGTCTCGCAGAAATGTAGTCAAACCAGCGAGGTCGCGCGTGACAATTCTCGGGATGACGGAAGGCCAGCCAGCGGGCTTGAATTGGGTCATGTGTCTGCCATTGAATACGTAGCCCGGATGAGCGAAGCGATATCCGGGATCACCGGGCGGACACATCGACAGCTCCCGCATGTCGCTTCGCTCATGCGGGCTACAAGACCGCGCCCTCACCTCGACGCTACACCGCCCAATAGTTCGGGTGCGTATACGACTGCGAGCGGTCGCCCCAGTCGAATTCGTCGCCGTCGAACTCGGACGGCCCGGCGCGCAAATCCTCCAGCGTCACCTCGGCCTCGAAGGCCTGCCGCACGGGATCGAAGTGCAGCGCGGTCCATCTGACGGGATGGTGGTGATGGGTACTCAGCACGCCGCCGGTCTTGATGATGGCGTAGGCCACCGTTCCGCTCACCTTGTCGAGCATCAGCCGCTCGATCGACCCGAGCTTGGCGCCGTCGCGTCCATAGACGCAGACGTGCTCGACCCGGTCACTGGGCACCAAGGTATGATGCATGGCATCCTCCCTATTCTCCCCTGTTCCGCGGACATTATAGCACTTGCGCGCGCCGGGTGTGCAGACAAGTAGCCCGGATGAGCGCAGCGATATCCGGGAATCCCTCGTCACATCGTCCCGCATGTCGCTTCGCTCATGCGGGCTGCTTACCTGCGCCTTTCCGAGTCAACGGGTCGCGCGGCGGCGGGCACTTGCACCATTTCGGAATAATAGAAACGTATCACTGAGTTGCCCGACGCGTCAAGTCGCTTTTCCGGGCGCCGGCGGACAACCTGCTCCTTTGCATGGGGTTGTTTTCGATATTTTGGGATGCGTGCCTTTGCGGCGTCGCTTCAGCACGCCGGGCGTGCGGACAATTAGCCCGGATGAGCGCAGCGATATCCGGGATTCTCTCGTCACATCGTCCCGCATGTCGCTTCGCTCATGCGGGCTACGGCCCCTACTCCGTCCGTCTGAGGAACGCCCCGAACGCGCGCGGGCCGTCGCCGACCTTGACCTCGCCGGTCACCTTCATCTCGACGGCATCGATCACGCTGAGCGTGTTGCTCTCCCAGTTCGCGACCAGGATCCGCTGGCCGTCGGCGGTCGCCTCGATGCCTTCGGGGTAATCGCCGACGGTGATCCGCTTCACGGGCTGCAAGGTCGCGAGGTCGAACACGCTGACCTTGCCGTCATACTGATCGGTGACGAAGCCGCGGCCCTGCGCCAGCGCCACCGCATACGGCCGCAGGCCGACATGGACGCGGCCGATCTCGCGCGCGGTGGCGATGTCGATCACGGAGACGTCGTTGGAGCCGACATTGGCGGTGTAGGCGCGCTTGCCCTCGGCATCGATGGTGACGCCGAACGGGCGGGTCCCGACCTTCACGATCCCTCGCCGCTCACGCGTAGCGGTGTCGATGATCGACACGCTGTCGTCGTCGCGGTCGGCCGACAGCAGCAGCAGCCCGTCCGGCGTCACCGCCAGCCCGGACGGTGATGCGCCGACCGCGATGCTGGCTGTGACACGCTGCTCTTTCGCGTCGATCACCCGAACCGCGGCGGCGTACCAGTCGGCGACATAGACCGTCGCGCCATCGGGGGCGACGGCGATGCCGAGCGGCCCGCCGCCGACCTCGATCCGGCCGACCACCTTTCGCGAGGACGCGTCGACCACCGTCACCGCCTTGGCATCGGGGCTAGTCACATAGGCGAAGCGGCCGTCAGTGCTGACGGCAACGCCCGCGGGCTTGCCGCCGATCGCGATGGTCGCGACCGGATTCGCGGTCGTGAGATCGACCACCGTAAGGTCGTCGCTGAGCTGGTTGGTGACGAACGCCTCCTCGGCGCGCGCGCCCGCGCCGCCGAGGCCGGCGAGCAGCACGACCAGCGCGATCGCGCGCATGGTCAGCTTCCGCTCTCGATCTTCTTCTTCAGCGCTTCGAGCCCGGCCTTGTAGAGCCCGCTCACCGCCTTCACCGCGGCCTCGTCGCTCAATTCCGGCGGCGGGTCGTTGTTGGGAAAGCCGCGGTAGAACGCGCCGGCCCATTCCAGCTTCGACTTGCCGTCCGGCGCCGGCGACACCGTCAGCGTCGAGGAATAGTTGGTGACCGGCAGCACCTTCACGTCGACCGCCGTGATCCGGTACGAATAGCTCATCATCTCGGGCTCGTACTTGTAGAGCTCCTCGTCGACGGTGGCGCCGGGCGCCAAGGTCAACCGCCGCGTGGCGCCGATCTCGTTGCCCTTCTCGCCCTCGGTCTTGCTGACGCCGGCGAGCCAGCTCATGTCCTGGAAGTTGCCGATCACCGCCCACACCTTGGCCTGCGGCGCGTCGATCTCGATGGATTCCCGCACCTTCTGGCGGGTCGGCCCGTGCGCCCACGCCGCCCCCAACACAGCCAATGCCGCCACCACGACGCCAGCTCGCGCGATCGTCAGCCTCATCCTTGCTCTCTCCCGATATGTGTCGGCCATGCGCCGCCTGGCGCGTGCCGCAGTTTATGATCGGGGTTTTAGACCGGATCGAGGACCGGCTGCTTGCACCAGAGTGAAGTCGCGGGCGGTGTCTTCCCCGGCAGGCAAGCCTGCCCGGGCACAGTGATCCGGGAAACAACGGCGGCTCACCCGGTTTATGATAGGAGCCCGCGACAATCCCGGTCCATGCCCCGCAAAGATTAGATGCCCCGCAAAGCCGACATGCCCAGCAAGGCCTACGCCCTCTTCCGCAACGCGATCCTCACCGAACAGCAAGCGGTCTGCATCTATGACGGCCAGCCGCGCGAGCTCTGCCCGCATATCATCGGCCACAACAAGAGCGGTGAAGAGGTCGTGCTGGCCTGGCAGTTCGCCGGCGAGAGTTCGGGCCAGCTTCCGCAATGGCGCTGCCTGCGGCTCGCCCGTGTCAGCGACATCAGCCTGGGCAAGGGCCGCTGGTACGAAGGCGGCTCGCACCAATCCGAGCAGAGCTGTGTCAGCGCGATCGACCTCGACATCAACATCCATGTGCGCAGGCGGCGGTGATGCCTCATGCGGGCGCGTGACCAGCGGGCCGCGCAACACACTCGCCGTCGTCCCGGGCAAGCGAAGCGCGACCCGGGATCCATAACCACAAATGCGAATTGGCTTGAGATGCTGGGGCCGCAGCTCGCCTCAACAACGCTGTCCTGTGGTTATGGGTCCCTGCTTCGCAGGGACGACGCGTGGAGAGAACTACGGCTGCTCCGCCTCCTCCAGCACCTCGAGCACGAGCTCCATCGTCATCAGCACCGGATTGTCGCCGCGCACCAGACGTCCCTCGGCGATGCCGCCGAGGTAATCGACCAGCGCGATGTCGATGGCGGCGCGCAGGCGGCGATTGGCATCGGGCGCGATCTCTCCCGCGGTCACCGCGAGCTCGGTCGCGAACGGCACCACGCTGTGGCCGCCGGTGAGGACGGCGCCGATTGTCGAGCCGACACCGCCATGCAGCCGCGCGCGCAGGATGCCGTGCTGGCGGCAGAAGCCCTCCAGCGCGCAGGCGAAATCCTGGTTCGGGCGCAGCCGCAACGCAAAGGCATGGCTCGTGGTCTTCGCCCCCGCCGGTGCGCTGGCGACCGGACCGAACAGCTTGAAATTGGTCTCGCTGTCGGGCTCGGCCAGGAAGGTCGCGCCGTCGATCCCGAACGCGTTGACCTCGAACGGCTCGGCCACGACGGTCTCGTCCGGCATCATGTGGCCGCCGTTGAAGCGGCCGTCGGCCTCGGTCCACAATCCGTGGCAATGAAAGAACGGCGCGCCGTCGCGTTCGCCGAAGGTCAGCGCGGCGAGCTTGAGCCGCGTGACGCCGTCGGGACGGAACGTGTCGCTGTAGAACGCGGCATTGACGCCGTCCTTCGAGAGCGCCGGCATCACATAGGCGAACGGCCCGAGCGCGCCGCCTTTGGCGCTCAGCACGCCGCCGGAAAACCCCTCCGCCGCGAAGCCGCGTCGCACCGCCTCGAGCAGGGGAATGCCGGCCTCGAGCATGAATGAAAAGGCGCGGCCGCGCGCGGCGGCCCATTGGATGCGCTCCGGGACGGGAGCGCCAGGCTGGGCGATGCTGCGCATCGCCTCACGCGCCCGGCGATTTGGCGATCACCTCGAGCAGCCCGCGCGCCTCGAGCTCGTCGCGGATCAGCCGCTTCGGCACCTTGCCGTAGCCGGACTTCGGCAACGCCTCCCAGAAGAAGAAACGCTTCGGCATCTTGTAGCGCGGTACCTTCAGCGCGAGATACGCCGCAAGCTCGGCTTCCGCGACCGCCGCGGTGCCGTCGCGCGCGACGCAGACGGCGACGCCGACCTCGCCCCAGAACGGATCGGGCACGCCGAGCACCGCGACCTCGCCGACCGCGGGATGCGTCAGCAGCTTCTCCTCGATCTCGCGCGGGTAGATGTTGGAGCCGCCGGAGATGTACATGTCGGAGGCGCGGCCGGTGATGTAGACAAAGCCCTCCTCGTCCATGTGGCCGAGATCGCCGGTGCGGAACCAGCCGTCGCGGAACGCCTTCGCATTGGCGTCGGGGTTGTCGTAATAGCCGGCGAACACGCCGGGCCCGATCACGCAGATCTCGCCGGTCTCGTGCGGCTTCAGCTCGCGTCCGTCGTCGCCCTGGATCGAGACCTGCATGCCGGTGCGCTCGAACCCGCAGGTGCCGATCCGCGCATGCGGCCCATCCTCGGGATCGTGCAGGCCGGGCGGCAGCACGGTGATGTTGCCGGTGACCTCGCCGAGGCCGAAATACTGCACCAGCACGCCGCCGAGCTTATGCAGCGCGGCCTTCTGGTCCTCGCGATACATCGGTGCGCCGGCATAGATGATGTAGCGCAGCGAGGAATGATCGTGCTGGTCGGCGGCGGGATGCTCGACCATCATCTTCAGGATCGTCGGCACCGTGAACATGTTGCTGACGCGGTGCTTGGCAATCAGGCGGAACGCCTCGGCGATGTCGAACTTCTCCGACGGCAGCAGGATGGTCGGCACGCCGCGCGCGGTCTGCACCAGCTGATGCACGCCGGCGCCGTGCGACAACGGCGCCACCACCAGCGAGGCGTCGTCCTCGGTGGTGCCGGGCATCAGGTCGGCGAGATGGTTGGTGATCACGAAGGCCATCTGGCCGTGGGTCAGGACCGCGGCCTTGGAGCGGCCTGTCGTGCCGGAGGTGAAGAAGAACCAGCAGGGATCGTCGTAGTCGACGGCCGTGTTCTCGACCACCGCGCTCGCATGCCTGGCGATGACGTCGCCGACGGTCGCCTCGCCGAAGGTGCCTTGCTCGCCGATGCTGTTTTGCTCGCCGATCCGCCAGACGAATTCGAGCGCGGGATTGGCCGCCGCCTTCGCATGCTCGGGGAAATCGGCATGGCAGAGAAACGCCTTGGCGCCGGAGGCCGCCGCCAGATAGGCGACCTCGTCCGGCATCAGGCGGAAATTGGTCGGCACCCAGACCGCGCCGAGCCGGAACGCCGCGAACATCGACCAGAACATCTCGTCGCAATTCTTGGAATGCACCAGGATGCGGTCGCCCTTGACGATGCCGCGTGCGGCCAGCGCCGCCGCCAGCGCCGAGACGTTCTGGTCGATATGGCGCCACGACCAGGCCTTCTCGTTCCAGATGAAGCCCGGACGATCGCCATGGCGGCGGGCGTTCTGGGTCAGGATGTAGGCGAGGTTCATGACCCGGCGCGACACCCGCGCGATCCCGCCGCGCGGCGCGGTAGCCTCCGCCCCGCTCATTGCCGCCCCGCCGAGACGCACAACAGACAGGGCATGGTCAGGACGGACATCGGGGGTTTCCTCGGTCAGAACCGGGCGTCTTCAAGCGCCGCAAGGGGATAGTGCTGCCCGGTTTATCGCCAAGCCGCCGCCCTCGGCAAGGCCCGCCGGGCGCGGCGCGATGATACCGCGCGCCCGGCGGCGGCCAGCCCGTCGGTGCCTGCCCGGGGACCGCTACTGCGGATGCTTGGCGAGTTCCTGCTCGCTCAGGTTCCAGTCCTGCCAGAGCTGCAATGCGCCGATCATGGCGACCAGCGCCCCGAGCAGGATGTGCCAGAGCTGCAGCGCCTGGTCTTCGGAGTAGCCGAAGATGGTCGGCGACGCGATCAGCCAGAGGCCGAGCAGAATGCTCGCCACCTCCTCCCAGCGATGCAGCGCAACATATTCGAGCTGGGCGAGACCCAGCACCAGCATGCCGACCACGAAGCTGTTGAGCACCAGATGGCTGCGCTCGATATCGACGACGTTGCTGACCTGCATCGGAAACCAGGGTGAGACCATGATCAGCACGCCGAGCAGCATGCCGAGCCAGTCCTCCCAGGAGCGGTGAGTGTTGAAGAAGCGATTATCCGACACGACGAACCTCCTTGCGACAAGGGGCATACGTCAGCGGCCGGGTCCCACCACACTGTACCAAACGACCATCGGGCCGCATCAGGGGCGTATGTCTCAGCTCAAGCCTAATCGAATTGCATCGGCCTGCAAGGCCCGATCCGCGCGTGTGCGATGCGGCAAGATCGGCGGCTGCCTGCGCCAGACGTCATTACCCTCCGCCGAGACGCGCCAGCGCCTCCTTGGCGGTCTTCAGATCAGGCTGCAGCTCGAGCGCCTTGCGGAGGTCGGCCGCCGCGCCCTTCTTGTCGCCGAGCCGCAGCTTGGCCTGGCCGCGGTTGTTCCAGGAATAGACGTCGGCGGGATCATATTGCAGCGCCTTGTCGTAATCGGCGATCCCGCCCTTGTTATCGCCCTGAAACAGCCGCATCAGGCCGCGGTTGCGCCAGCCGCGCGCGTCGGTCGGCGCGAGCTTCACTGCCTCGCCATAATCGGCGGCAGCCCGATCGAGCTGCTCGGCGTCGCGATAGACATTGCCGCGGTTGATGTAGGCGAGCACGTTGGGCTCGAGCTTGATCTCGGTGGTGAAGTCGGCGATCGCATGGGCGGCGTCGCGCTTGCGGTAGTAGACGAAGCCGCGATTGCCATAGGCCGTGGAGAGCTGCGGATTGTATTTGATGGCGAGGCTGAGATCGGCCAGCGCGCGGTCGAGATCGCCCTTGTTGATCCAGGCGTCGCCGCGATTGTTGTAGGCCATCGCGAAGCCTGGATCGATCCGGATCGCCTCGTCATAGTCGGCGATGGCATGATCGAGATCATTCTTGAATCCGTAGACGCGGCCGCGATTGGTATAGGCGCAGGCAAAGTCGGGATTGAGCTTGATGGCCTCGTTGAGGTCGGCGAGCGCGGCGTCGAGCTCGCGCTTCTCGGTCAGTCCATGACCGCGGTTGCAATAGGCCCCGGCCAGCCGCTTGCCGGTCTCGGTCTTGCCGTCGATGACCGCGGTGCAGGCGGTCACGCGATCGCCGGGCGCCGTCGTCTGGCCGATGCAGGTCTGCCAGCTCGGGTCATCGGCGGCGGCCGCTGTCGGAGGATGAGGCAGGGTCAGGGCGGCGCCGAGCAATGCGGCGGTCAGGCAGGCCAAAATGCGCATATCGACAATCCACAAATGCCAATTTGCGGGTTGGTCGCGGCTTTGCAGCGGCGGGTTCACGCGCTTAGATCAAACCGAGTGAATCAAATCAGGATTTTGCGATGGCCGTCGTCCGCGACAACAGGGACCAAAACCGCTTCGAACTCGACACCGAGGGCGGCACAGCCTTTGCGAATTACCGGCGGACGCCCTCGGCCGTGATCATCACCCATACCGAGACACCGCGCGCCCTGCGCGGCCGCGGCATCGCATCGGAGCTGGTCAAGGGCGCGCTGGAGCTGATCCGTGCCGACGGCCACAGGGTGATCGCCGGCTGCGGCTTCGTGGTGGACTACCTCGACAAGCATCCGGAATACGCCGACCTGGCGGGCTGAAATCCGCCCGGCGTCAGGCGATCTTGATCGACATGTCGGGCAGGCCCTCGAGCTTGCAGAGCAGCACGTCGCCCTTGACGACCGGGCCGACGTTTTCCGGCGTGCCGGAATAGACGATGTCGCCGGCCTTCAGCTCGAACGCCTCGGAGAGCTTTGCGATCTGCTCGGCGACGCTCCAGATCATGTTCTTCAGATCCGAGCTCTGCCGCACCGTGCCGTTGACCGCGAGCGAGATCGCGCCCTGGGTGAAATGGCCGGTCTTGGTTGCCGGATGGATCGGCCCGAGCACCGCCGCGTGGTCAAAACTCTTGCCGATCTCCCAGGGCTTCTTCTCCGCCGCCATGCCGTTCTGCAAGTCGCGCCGCGTCATGTCGAGGCCGAGCGCGTAGCCGTAGACGTGATCGAGCGCCTTGTCGGCGGGAATGTTGGTGCCGCCGGATTTGAGCGCGGCGACCAGCTCGACCTCGTGGTGGTAGTTCTTGGTCAGCGACGGATAGGGATGATCGGCGACCGTGCCGATCGCGACATTCTGAATCGCATCCGTGGGCTTCTGGAAAAAGAACGGCGGCTCGCGGGTCGGATCGGAGCCACGCTCGAGCGCATGCGCGGCGTAGTTGCGGCCGATGCAGTAGATGCGGCGGACCTGGAACACCTCTGTGGCACCGACGATCGGGATCGTCACGGCCGGGACCGGAAATATCGCCTTCGGCGCGGTCTCGGCATGTGCCGGCGTGGATTGCGCGGCGGCGCCGGCCAGTGCGAGGGCGCCGGTCGCAAGCATGGTCCGGCGATCGAGGTCAGTCACGGAAGTTTTCACGGGGCGTTCTCCTTCTTGTTCGCCGATCTATAGAGGCTCGCCGATCCATAAAAAAGGGCCCGCGCTGGCGCGGGCCCTGGCCTTGTGCGGGACGATGATCCCGTCAGTGCTTGATGTCCGCCGGCAGCACGCCGCCATTGGCCGCGAGCTTGGTCATCACCTGCTTGTGCAGCCAGATGTTCATGCTGGCGGAATCGTTGGTGTCGCCGGTGTAGCCGAGCTCCTTGGCGAGCTCCTTGCGGGCCGACAGGCTGGAGTCGATGTCGAGCGCTTTCATCAGGTCGACGATCGAGGTGCGCCACTCGAGCTTCTCGCCCTTGGCGGCAACGGCCTTGTCGAGAATCGGGGCGACGTCGACGGACTGGGCGGGCGCCGCACCGGCGGGCACTGCAGCAGGAGACGCCGATGCGCTGCCGGATCCGCCGGCGGGAGCTGCGCCGGTGGCCGTTCCCCCGGCGGGCGCTGCGCTGGCGCTGTGGCCGAAGATCGCGCCCATGATTTTTCCGAAAATGCTCATCGTTCGCTCCCAAGAGAGTTGAGATGTGAAGGCCACACGGCAATGCGCCGGCTGACCGAGGTCGCAGTTCAAGTCTATCGCCCCCTCCATAGCTTGCCAATGCGACATTCACTTAAGCGTGAGTGCTTTTGGCGCGGTTTGGGAGTACCCTCACTGCACAGTTCGCGACACGGCCAGTTCCCTGCTCTGTCTTTCGCGTCTGGCTTGCTCGTGATCGCTTCGAGAGGCGGTACGTTTGTGCCCGCTGCCGGGCGCAGAATGCGACCGCCCAGAGGGAGACAACGACCATGGCCACGCAATACCAAGGCAATGTCACATCGGTGACGCAGAGCGGACAAGGCACCGCGTCTGCGCCCATCATCCGCACCATCGGCCTGTCCGATTTGCATCGTGCGCTGCAGCTCGGCTGGGAAGACTTCAAGGCCGTGCCGAGCCACGCCATCATCCTGTGTCTGATCTATCCCGTGCTCGGCATCGTGATTGCGCGCACCGTGCACGGCTATTCCGTGCTGCCCCTGCTGTTTCCGCTGGCCGCGGGCTTTGCCCTGCTCGGCCCGTTTGCCGCGATCGGCCTCTACGAGATGAGCCGCCGCCGCGAGGATGGCGGTGAAGCATCCGCATGGGACGCCATACAGGTGTTCCGCTCGCCGTCATTCGGCGCGATGCTCGGGGTCGGAACATTGCTGTTCGCCCTGTTCGTGACCTGGATCGCGACCGCGCAGGCGATCTACACGGCGGCGTTCGGCTACGCAATCGCGGCCGACATTCCCGATTTTGCCGAACGCGTGCTGACCACCCAGCAAGGCTGGTGGCTGATCGTGGTCGGCTGCAGCGTCGGCTTCCTGTTCGCGCTCGTGGCGCTTTGCATCAGCGTGGTCGCCTTCCCCATGATGCTCGACCGCCAGGCAACCGCCGGCGAGGCCATGGTGACGTCGATGCGCGCCGTCGCGCAGAACCCGGTGCCGATGGCGGCCTGGGGCCTGATCGTCGCGCTGCTGCTGGTGCTGGGTACGATCCCGTTCTTCCTCGGGCTTGCCGTGGTGATCCCGCTGCTCGGTCACGCCACCTGGCATCTCTATCGCGAGGTCATCGTCAAGGATCCGAACGCGCGACCGGTCTTCCCCGAGCCGCGCGAGCGCAAACCCGCCGCGGACTTCCCGGCCAATCTGTTTCCGTGGCGGCGCAGCGATCGCAGCTGAGAGCCGGCTGAACCTGAAGTCGTAAACGTCAAAGCAACCGCCGGCCGATACATTCGGCCGGCGGTTTGTCGTCCCGGACCGTCAAATGGGTGTGAAGTTGGCGTGGCATTTGCAGCGCTACCTGAGATAACGGCTCGATCACGGGCCTTGTTTTGGCCGCTGTTGCCGCGAACATACCCGCCTCCTTTCGCGACCAATCGATGACATCGCAGACTCCGGAGTGAATTGCCTGATGACCTCTCACCTTTCCATTCGCACGCTCGCCATTGGCGCGTGGCTCGTGGCCTCGACCGCGTCGGCGCTGGCCGCCCAATGCGGTACCGGGACGTTCGAGTCCTGGCTCGACGATTTCAAGAAGGAAGCTGCGGCGAAGGGCATTTCGCAGAACGCGATCCAGACCGGATTGAATGGCGTCACGCAGGACAAGGCGATCCTGGCGCGCGACCACTCGCAGCAGGTCTTCAGCCAGACCTTCGAGCAGTTCTCGGGCCGCATGGTGCCGCCGCGGCTCAATCGCGGCTCGGACATGATGAAGCGCTACGGCTCCGTGCTGTCGCGCATCGAGGAGGCCTATGGCGTGCCGGGTGAGATCCTGGTCGCGATCTGGGGGCTGGAGACCGATTTCGGCGTCAACACCGGCAAGTTTCCGACCCTGCGCTCGCTGGCGACGCTGGCCTATGATTGCCGCCGCTCCGACATGTTCAAGGCCGAGCTGATGGATGCCCTGCGCATCGTCGAGCGCGGCGACCTTCCGCCGCAGGAGATGCGCGGCGCCTGGGCCGGCGAGCTCGGCCAGACGCAATTCATGCCGTCGTCCTACATCAAGTTCGCGGTCGATTTCGACGGCAACGGCAAGCGCGACCTCTTGCACAACGTGCCCGACGTGCTGGCGTCGACGGCGAACTTCCTGAAGAGCTACGGCTGGAAGAAGGGCAAAGGCTGGGAGCCCGGCAGCGAGAATTTTGCGGTCATCCAGCAGTGGAATAAGAGCGAGGTGTACGCCAAGACGATCGGCTACTTCGCCACCCAGCTCGCCAAAGCGCCATAAGGTACGTCAAAGGGCCGACTGCCCCAGGCAATCGGCTTATCGCCTTGATCTAAGATTACCTCGCCGTGCTGGGGCGCACGGCGATGCGTTTGCCGTCAGTGGCGCAGCGAAGCGGCGCGGATGTCCGACGGCGTTGCGCCATAATACCGGCGAAACGTCCGATTGAAGTAGGACAGATCGCCGAAGCCCGATTCAAACGCGATCATGCCGATGGTGTCGTCGCTCCGGACCGGGTCCGTCAAGAGGCGATGGGCGTGCGCCAGGCGCTGAGCCAGCACGAATTCCGAGAACGTCGTGTCCGCGCTTTCGAACAGTCTCTGGATGTAACGCGGCGTGAGCCGCAGGCGCGCCGCCACGGCGAGCAAGGTCAGATCGCCGTAGCTGAGATTCTCGGAGATGTCGGCCTTGACCGCGGCGAACCGCGCGGCCGCCAGCCCTCGATCTTCCGCGACCGCCGTCCCGTCCGGACTAGCGCCGACGACCAGCGCCCCAAGGTCGATCAAATGGGTGGCCACGGCCTCGAGCAGTCCGGGTGTCGAAAAGCGATATCCGTCGTCCAATTTCCGAAGGTAAAGCGCGAGCAACCGCAGTGCTTCCGTGTTCGACGGCAAACCACGCATGAGCACGTCGTCGAGATTGGAGACCAGTGGCGCCAACGCCTTGCGGGGCAGCCTGAGCCCGATGAAACGGGCTGGCAATTGCGGGAGGACGGCCATGCGGCCGACTTCCGCGCTCGACATCAGCACGGCTTCACCCGGGCCGAGCGTCACCTCCCGACCGCGTTGTGATGCGTGCATGCTGCCGCTTGTTGCGATCGTCAGGGTGAGGTCGTCAGTGCCGTCGAGCAATTCGCGCGGTCGTACGACCTGCAGATTGGTGCACGCCCAGGATCCGGTGCCAAGGCCAGTGCCAGGGCCGGGCAACTCACGCAACCGCGCTTCGGCATGGAATGCACCTTCGACCAGCGGCTCCGGGTCGAGCCTCATGACCAGCCGTCCGACCTGTTCCCGGAAAATCGCCAATCGGTCTCGTTCGCCCCAATCAGCCGTCGAGAACCGAAATTCGATGATACCTTGCGGCTTCCTTGTCATCGGCACATCCTCGTGGGTGGGGCCCAAGATTCTTGCCATCTGGCCAGCGACTATCGTCGCACGCGCGATGGGGATGGATATTGCGGTTACCGCGAGCGGTCAGAACGACGCGCAAGTGGTCGAGAGCGTGAGGCCAACCGACTGTTGATGAAAGCGCTGCCTGTACGCGGCGCCGATCTGCGTCAAGCGTGCCAAGGTCTCCGGGGTCTCGGCAGCGATGATGCGCACGACAAAGGACTGCTCGCGTGTGATCCGGCCCGTGTCCGGGTCGCGCCACTGGCCGGAAGCCCTGAGCAGGGTCAAGCCATCTGGAAAGCGCGGTGTCACCTCCTTCAGAAGGAAGTCCGACCACTGGGCATCCGATACGCGGCCATGTCCGGCGATACGACGTCCGAACAACAGTTCGGCCTGCATCATCGACTTGCCGTTGATCAGCTGGCAGGAAGTTGCCGCGCCTTCGGCGCTGGACGTGTGACTTCCCGCAACGAGGACAAGCCACGCTGCAGCCTGGATCAGTGCGCGCATGAAGTTCGGACTGTGAGCTTTGTCACTCCGGCCACGATGCCCGTGGCAAGCCTGAGGTCGCCGGGCGCGATATCGGCACGCAAAAGAACTGCTAAAATCACCCTTTGTCCTTCTGCGAGCGGGCCAATCTTGCGCTACAGCGTTTAGTGACTTGTCCGCCCGCCGGCTTGGACAGGCGCGACAGCACATTGGATGAAAACGACTTGGCGGGTCGGTATTTCGCTTTGACAGGGCCGGGTCATTGGCTAGAAGCCCCGCGTCGCGTGCGTTCGTTGCCGCCGAACCGGGTCGCCCTGGTGAACCAGACGCAGCAATCCGGCGACATCTGTTGCGACAGCCTGAGTTTCCCCATGACCTCCCCTGCCAACGACGTTGCAGTTTCCCGGTTTTCCCTGGAAGATTTTGCCGAGCAGGACCGTATGGCCGCATGGCGTGATCTATACGGCCGGCTGGTGCTGAAGGCCGACCTCGCGCCACTGCCGGATCATTCCTTGCATGCGGACGTGACCGTGCGGATGCTGCCCGGGCTATCCATCACGTCGGCCAGCATGTCGGCGTTTCGCTACGAGCGGGGTGCCGAACAGTTGGCGGATGGCAACGACGGGCTTGTCCTGGTGATGGGTTCGCACGATGCCATGATGGTGCAGCGTGGATGTGAGGTCACGTGGCGCGCCGGTGATGCGCTGTTGGTCAGCTCGGCGGATCCGGTCGCGATGGTCTGCCCCGCCCCGGCGAAGATTCTGTGCCTTCACGTTCCACGGCCGGCGCTGGCACCGCTGGTGAGCAGCGTCGATTCCTCCGTGATGCAGCCTATTGCGCGCTCCACCGAAGCGCTGAAATTGCTGGTGAGCTATGTTGGGGCTCTGCAGGATGATTATGCGCTTGCCACGCCTCAGCTACAGCACCACGTGGCCTCGCATGTGCACGATCTGATCGCTGTGGCGCTCGGCGCAACGAGAGATGCCGCGGCTGTTGCCGATGGGCGGGGTGTCCTCGCAGCGCGGCTGCGTGCCATCAAAGCCGATATCATCGACCATCTCAATCACGGCAACCTCACGGTTGCGGCCGTAGCGCGGCGGCACGGCGTCACCCCGCGCCAAGTGCAACGGATGTTTGAAGGCGACGGGACCACATTTTCACAATTCGTGCTTGGGCGCCGTCTCGCACGAGCGCATCGATTGCTCGTCAATCCGCGCTACGCCGATCGGCCTGTGAGCGCGGTCGCCTTTGAGGTTGGTTTCGGCGACGTGTCCTATTTCAACCGCACCTTTCGCCGGCAATACGGAGCGCCCCCCTCGGACGTGCGTGAATCGGCGCGAAGAGAGCTGATCGCGAACAGTGGTTCCTGATTCAATCCGGGCCGCTCGCGCTCCCACCAAATCAAAGGGCCGATCGCCCCAGGCGACCGGCCCCTATCGTCATCGACAATAGCTTACTTCGCCATGCTGGCTTCAGCAGCCTTGCTGAGGTGCGCGCCGCATGCGCCCCACTTGTTGTTCAGCATCGCGTCCTGGGCGAGCGAGACTTCCTTCTCGGCCCCGAATTTGACCTCATTGTCAGCCATAGCTTCGACCGCGGCTTCGGTCTTGCCGAGATTGGCACCGCTGCAGCCGAGGCCCGCATGATGGCGATGAGCGGCCTGCGCGGGGGCGACAGCAAAAGCAACGGCAGCCACAGTCGCTGCTGCGATCAATGTTTTAATCATGGGATGATCCATCTCTTGTTCTTGGACAGATCCCAGCGTGATTGCGGAATCTGCAGAACAATTATTCGCTTGTTCCCGGCGCTGTTCAGAATGAACTTCACGCGATACGAATGTGATCAGCGCTGCGCGCGGATCGCGCATGCGTTGCATAGTGTTTTGATTACATGTCGGTAAGGAAGCGCTGCCGCATTTGGTCTGCCGCGGGCGTTCACTTCAACTGAACAGCATTTCCGGTAATCAGCAGAGCGTTCCACGCGACGTCCTGATCGCGACGGAAACTTCTTCAGGCACAGGACCGAATTACCTTTCACGTCAATGCGACTGATTGACGCTCACCTCATAGGGTGTCAGCGCCGGAATGAACTGAACTAATAATCACTTCTATTGCCAAAAGTTTGCATGCGAATCACGCATGGAGCACATCGTGGTGATCAGGGTCGCAAGTGGGCATTCCGGCTTGAATAAACGGTCCGTAATTACCACATGGTCAGGACCACAAGGTTCGTAGAATTCTTCTCAAGCATCTGATCTATATATCATTTTGTCAAAGCGGACTGTCTCTGCGGAACTTCCGTCTGCGGGCCTGATCCCGATGCGGCAAACGGTTAATCGAAACTTACCGCCGCCATGCGTTTTGAGCTTAGCTGCATCGCAACATTGGAACTACCGCACTGCACTATATCATCTATATTCACTTCAACGATGAGGCTTTGGAAAAGCTGAATCTGAACTACTAGGAGACTACCATGTTGCTCTCGCTCATCCGCATGATCCAGGCTTTCCGGGATTATCAGCGCAATGTCAGCGAACTGTCCCAGCTCAGCGATCGCGAACTGGCCGATATCGGCCTCGACCGCTCGGACATTCCGCGCGTTGCCGCCGGTACCTACAACGGCTAATCGGCCGCAAGCCATCTGCTGAACGGATAACGCCCGCTTCCACAGCGGGCGTTGTCGTTTTTGGTGCGGTTTCAGATGCATATGGGATCGAAACGCGCTAACGCTGCGCGATGACACCGCATCAATCCTCTTCCCAACCCGTGCACATCGTGGGCGCGGGGCTCGCCGGCTCGGAAGCCGCCTGGCAGGTCGCCAATGCCGGCGTCCGCGCCGTGCTGCATGAAATGCGCCCGCACCGGATGACCGAAGCGCACCGGACCGAGGGCTGCGCCGAACTGGTCTGCTCGAATTCCTTCCGCTCCGACGACGCCGCCAACAACGCGGTCGGGCTGCTGCACGCCGAGATGCGGCGGCTGGGCTCGCTCATCATGCGCTCGGCCGATGCCAACCAGGTGCCCGCCGGCGGCGCGCTGGCGGTCGACCGCGACGGCTTCTCCGCCGCCGTCACCAGGGCGCTCAACGAACACCCGCTGATCGAGATCAGCCGCGAGGAAGTCGCAGGGCTGCCGCCGGCCGACTGGAGCAACGTCATCGTCGCAACCGGTCCCCTCACCTCGGCGCCGCTCGCCGACGCGATCAGGCAGCTGACCGACGAGAACGCGCTGGCGTTCTTCGATGCGATCGCGCCGATCGTGCACAAGGATTCCATCGATATGTCGGTGGCCTGGTTTCAGTCGCGCTACGACAAGGTCGGCCCCGGCGGCACCGGCGCCGACTACATCAACTGCCCGATGACGAAGGAGCAATATGACGCCTTCGTCGCGGCGCTGCTCGACGGCGAAAAGGTCGACTTCAAGGATTGGGAGACCAACACGCCCTATTTCGACGGCTGCCTGCCGGTCGAGGTGATGGCCGAACGCG
Organism: Bradyrhizobium mercantei; assembly: GCF_001982635.1. Classification (GTDB taxonomy): domain Bacteria; phylum Pseudomonadota; class Alphaproteobacteria; order Rhizobiales; family Xanthobacteraceae; genus Bradyrhizobium; species Bradyrhizobium mercantei. The sequence goes on from NZ_MKFI01000002.1 coordinate 376,351, forward strand.
GTCACGAGACGCTGCGCCACGGGCCGATGAAGCCGGTCGGATTGACCAATCCGCACAATCCTACCGTGAAGCCATACGCGATCGTCCAGCTGCGGCAGGACAACAAGCTCGGCACGCTCTACAACATCGTCGGCTTCCAGACCAAGCTGAAGCATGGCGCGCAGCAGCGCGTATTCCGCACCATCCCGGGCCTTGAGAACGCCGAGTTCGCCCGCCTCGGCGGCCTGCATCGCAATACCTTCCTCAATTCGCCAAAGCTGCTCGACGCGCAGTTGCGCCTGCGCGCACAGCCGCGGCTGCGCTTCGCCGGCCAGATGACCGGCTGCGAGGGTTACGTCGAATCGGCCAGCGTCGGCCTGATCGCCGGCCTCTGCGCCGCCGCCGACATGCGCGGCACCGCGCTGACGCCACCGCCGGCCACCACCGCGCTCGGCGCGCTGCTCGGCCACATCACCGGCGGCCATATCGAAACGATCGAAGCCGGTTCGCGCTCGTTCCAGCCGATGAACATCAATTTCGGTCTGTTCCCGCCGCTGGCCAGTGCACCGACCAAGAAGCCGGACGGCTCGCGGCTGCGCGGCAACGAGAAGACCGTCGCCAAGAAGCAGGCGCTCAGCGCGCGAGCGCTCGCCGATCTCGACCACTGGATCGCAGAACATCTGCGCGTTGCGGCAGCGGCCTGACAGTCATGAGCTTGCCGAAAGACGACGACGCCACCCTGTCGGCGCGATGGAATCAGGGCGTCCTGCTCAAGCGCGACGTGTTCTCGACCGTCGAGCGCGGCCGCTTCCGCACCGATGACGGCGAGGTCGACGGCGTGCTGCGCCGGCTCGATCAGGTGCCGTTCTGGTCGTTCGGATTGGCGCTGCATCTGTTCTCGCGCGAACGCCGCGCGCTGACCCTGGCGCGCGACCTCGACGTCGGGCCGAAGCTGTTGTGGGCGGGCCGGCGCGCGCTGGTGCGCGGCTTCATCGATGGCGCGGCGCTGCATCTGGCGAAGCCGCACGGCGACGTCGCCTATTTCCGTTCCGCCAAGGCCGCGTTGCGCAAACTGCATCGCGCCGGCATCTGCCACAACGACCTCGCCAAGGAGCAGAACTGGCTGGTCGGCCGCGACGGCCGCGCCTATCTCACCGACTTCCAGCTCGCCGCCTGCTTCAAGAGCCGAAGCCGGCTGTTCCGCATCGCGGCCTATGAGGATCTGCGCCACCTTCTCAAGCACAAGCGCAGCTACGCACCGGAGGCGCTGACGCCGATGGAGCGCAAGGTGCTCGCGAAGAAGTCGGCGGCCGCCAGCATCTGGCTCAAGACCGGCAAGAAGGTCTACCAGGCGATCACGCGCGGCATCTTCAATTTCACCGACCGCGAGGGCGGCGGCCGCCGCCTGGTCAACGACGCTCCGGTGCTGGTCGATCTGATCCGCAGGAATCCCGACGTGCGCGACACCGCGATCGTCGCCTTCGCCGACCGCCGCGTCGGCGTCGGGCTTTATGCATTTGTCGAAGCGGACCAGTCCGCGCTGGAGAAGACGCTGCGCAACGAGCTTGCCGCGGCCAAGGGCGTCAAGCCGCCGGAGCACATCCAGATCGTGCACGCCTTGCCGCGCGATGCGGCCGGCAAGCCGCGCACCGAAATCCTGCAGCTCGTTGCGATGAACCAGATCGACCTGATCGAGCCGATGATGCGCAGCGACGCCGATCGCGAGTTCCTCAAGGACATCCTCGAGCAACGCAAGAATCTGCGCGATCGCTTCAATTTTGAAGTGGCCGAGATGGATCGGCCCGCCGGCTGATTTGCGCGCATCTTGCTGCGCGCGTGACCCTCGACAAATTCGGCGCAAACCCCCACTGTTGCCAAGGGCTAGCGCGCTCAAGGGACAAGTTTAATGCCACTCACCCGCGGCCGTATCGGGGGATATGATTCCGAACGACTGGCGTTCGGATTCACCATGATGCACGGCGACCAGGAAGTTGAATGCCAGATCAGCGACGCCGCAATGGACGAACTGGCCGGCACGCGTGGAACAGCGAGCATGGCGCGGCAGGCGCAATTCGTCGCGTTGCGCGATGCGGTCGAGCAGATTGCATCCGACATTTATGACAGCGGCCCGATGGTCAAGGGCGTAACGGTCCGGATCTTCACCAAGCACATCTCGAAGGAGCCGAGCTAGCTACCGAACTCTTCGGTGCGCGCGGCTCGCCACAACGTCCAGAGCGCGCGCAGGCGTGACACCGGTTTCGGCAGGAACGGATCGTTATCGGCCCTCCTCGCCCGGTTCAGCTCGCGCCTGACATGAGCGAGCGGCAGGAAGATCGGCCGCACGCCGGACGGCACATCGGCAAGCAGCCCGAATGCGGTCTTGAGATGGCCTTGGGCCTCGTCCGCAAGCTGATCGATCGCAGCGCGGATATTCGGCGTCGGCTTGCCGGCAAACACCTCATCCTTGCTGCTGCCGTGCTGTTGCAACAGCTGTAACGGCAGGAACAGCTGCTGCCGCGAGGCGTCGCGGCCAAGCGTCGCGATGACCTGCGCCATGCCCTGGGCAAGGCCCGCATGACGGGCCAGGTGATCGATCGCCTCCGATGGCCGCGCCACCACGCGCGTGGCCTGCGAGAACAGCGCCGCCGCGGTGGCGTCGAGATAGCCCTCGAGCGCGGCCAGCGTCGGCATCGGGTCGTTGTAGAGATCGAACTGATGCTCCTCGACCAGCTGCGAGAACGGCGACACCGGCAGGCGGTGATTGCGGATCGCATAAAGCAGTTCCGCCGCGACCGGATTGCCCTCGACGCCGCCGCGCCCCGTGCCCGCCAGCATGTCGGTCCACCATTGCAGCCGCATCTCGCCGGGCAGCGGCTGGCTGACCTGTTCGTGCACGCGCGAGACCTCGATATTGAAGGCATACATCGCGAGCAATGCCCGGCGTTCCGGCGCCGGCAGGAACAGGGTCGACGCGTAGCGCACGAAGTCGTGGGTCCGCACCAGATCGGCGCAGAAGGCCGCCCCGTCCTTCGGCGCCTCCGTCGCGCTCATGGCACCGCGATCAGCGCCGCCGCGACGCGCCGCCGCTCACCCAGCATGATGTTGTAGGTGCGGATCGCGGGGCCGGTCTGCATCGGGTCGAGCACCACCCGCACCGCGCGCAGGGCCTCGCGCAGGCCCTTCGGCGGCACCCAAACCTCGGTGCCGCTGCCGACGATCAGCGTGTCGATCGCATTGGCGGCCGCGAACACCTTTTGCAGCGTGTATTCGTCGATGTCCTGCGGCCTGGTCACCGGCCAGGCCCAGATCGCGTCAGGCAGGCACAGCAGCGAGCCGCGGTGCGACATATCGGCAAACGCGAAGCCGCCCTTGCCGTAGGCCTCGATCGGCGCCGACCTCGGAAGATGGGGAGCGTCCGAGGAGTTGCTCATGTCAGCTACTTCTTGGCTGCCGCCGCGTCCGGCTTCTTTTCCGACGCGTCCTGCGCCTCACCCCGCGTGGTGTGAACGCCGAGATAGATCAGGATCGGCGCGGCGATGAAGATCGACGTGTAGGTGCCGACCAGCACGACGCCGAACATCATCACGGCGGTGAAGCTGTGGATCGCCTGGCCGCCGAACAGCAGCAGCGCGAGCAACGCCAGCGTCACCGTGACGTGGGTGATGATCGAGCGCGACAGCGTCGAGTTGATCGATTCGTTGAGGAGCTGCGGCATCGGCATCTTCTTGTAGCGTCGCAACATCTCGCGGATGCGGTCGTAGATGACGACGGTGTCGTTGAGCGAGTAGCCGAGAATGGTCAGCAGCGCCGCGATGCTGGTGAGGTCGAAATCGACCTGGGTGATCGACATGAAGCCGATCGTCAGCACAATGTCGTGGACGTTGGCGATCATGGCGCCGAGCGCGAACTGCCACTCGAACCGGAACCAGAGATAGATCAGGATGCCGACGATCGCGAGCATCAGGCCGAGCATGCCGAACGCGAGCAGCTCGCCGGAGACGCGCGGCCCGACCACCTCGACGCGGCGGTAGTCGACGGAGTCGCCGAGCGCGCCGCGGACCTTGCCCACGGCCTCCTGCTGCGCGGCATCGCCGCCGGGTTGTTCGGCGACGCGGATCAGGACTTCGGCCGGCCCACCGAATTGCTGCAACTGGACCTCGCCGAGCCCGAGACCGTTCAAGGTCGTGCGCATCGCGGCAATGTCGGCGGAGCCCGACTTGGCCCGGACTTCCAATAGCGTACCGCCCTTGAAGTCGATGCCGAAATTCAGGCCGTGGGTGAAGAACAGCGTGATGGCGAGGATCGAAAGCAGCGCGGAGATCGGGAAGCTGATGCGGCGAAAGCGCGTGAAGTCGAAATGCGTATCGTCGGGCACAATGCGCAGCGACGGCATCAGGCCGAGCGCCGCGACCACGGTCAGGACGGCGATCAGGATGCCAAGGCCAATGAGAACGATATGGGTCACGAGAGGCCTCTCAGATCGGCACGGTTTGCGGCCGCTTCCACCGCACCCATGCCGCGACGATCAGGCGCGTCAGGGTAAAGGCGGTGAACACCGTGGTGATGATGCCGATGCCGAGCGTCACGGCGAAGCCGCGGACCGGGCCGGTGCCGATGTAGAACAGCACGGCGGCAGCGATGAAGGTGGTGATGTTGGAGTCGAGGATGGTCGCCAGCGCCCGCTTGAACCCGGCGTCGATCGCCGAGATCGCGTTGCGGCCGCCGCGCAGTTCCTCACGGATGCGCTCGTAGATCAGCACGTTGGAGTCGACCGCGATGCCGACGGTCAGCACGATGCCGGCGATGCCGGGCAAGGTCAGCGTGGCGTTGAGCAGCGACAGCAGCCCGAAGATCATGGCGACGTTGATGGTCACGGCGATGTTGGCGAACACGCCGAACAGCCGATAGGTGATCAGCATGAACACGATGACCAGGATCGAGCCGACATAGGCCGCGAGCTCGCCCTTCTCGATCGAGTCCTGTCCGAGGCCGGGACCGACGGTTCGCTCCTCGATCACGGTCAGCGGCGCCGGCAACGCACCGGCGCGCATCAGGATCGCCAGATCGTTGGCCGACTGCACGGTGAAGCTGCCGGAGATCTGGCCCTGTCCGCCGGTGATCGGCTCACGAATGACGGGTGCGGAGATCACCTTGTTGTCGAGCACGATCGCAAACGGCTGGCCGACATTCTCGGCGGTCGCCTGGGCGAATTTACGCGCGCCCGATGTATTGAACTTGAAGCTGACGATCGCCTCGCCGGTGCGCTGGTCGAAGCCGGGCTGGGCATCGGAGAGTTCGCCTCCGGACACCAGGACCTGCTTCTTCACGACATACGGAACCGGTGGCGGCGACGCACTCATCAGCAGCTCGGAGTCCGGCGGCAAGCGGCCCTGCTGGGCCTGGTCCGGCGACACTGACGTGTCGACCATCCGGAATTCCATCTTCGCCGTCTTGCCGAGCAGTTCCTTGAGGCGGGTCGGGTCCTGCAGGCCCGGCACCTGGACCAGGATGCGGTCCGTGCCCTGCCGCTGGATCACCGGCTCGACCGTGCCGAGCTCGTTGACGCGCCGTTCGACGATCTGGATCGATTGCTCGATGGTCTGCCGGATGCGCTCGGTGACCGCAGCCTGCGGGACCGACAGGCGGATCAGGCCGCCGCCGGCATCCGAAACCTCGAGGCTGCGCTGGCCGCTCGAGCCAAGCAGGCCGCCGAGCGGCTGCGACAGCTCACGGAGCTTCGACAACGCCGTCGCCAAGTCGCCTTCCTTGGAGATGCGAACTTCCACCGCGTCGTTGCGGACGTTGAGGCCGGTGTAGACGATCTTGGCCTCACGAAGCACCTTACGGGTGTCGTCGCGGATCTGGTCGAGCTTCTCCTTCTTCACATAGTTGGAGTCGACCTCGAGCAGCAGATACGAGCCGCCCTGCAAGTCGAGGCCGAGCACGAGGCGCCGCTGCGCCCAGGCCGGCCAGGTCTTCACCTGCGCCTCGGGGAAGAAATTGGGCACGGCGCACAGGCAGACCACCAGCGCTGTCAGGATGATCCCCAGCGCTCGCCACCGCGTGAAATACAACATCGAATTGACCTGTCAGATTCGGCAAAAGGCTTCCGCGGCGATCAGCTCGCGGACGCCTCGTCCTTGGCGTCGCCCTTCGCCGGCTCACCCTTGGTCCGCACGCCCGAGATCATCTGGCGCATCTGCCGCACGCGCACCCCGTCCGAGATCTCGAACTCGATCTGGTCGTCGTCGACCACCTTGGTCACCTTGCCGACGAGGCCGCCCGAGGTCACCACAGTGTCGCCGCGGCGGATGTTCTTCACGAGGTCGGCGTGATCGCGCACCTTCTTCTGCTGCGGGCGCAGAATCAGGAAGTACATGATGACGAAGATCAGCGCGAATGGCAGCAGCGACATCAACATGCTGTTGGTGTCACCACTTGCTCCAGCCTGAGCAAACGCAGGAGTAATCAGCATTCGGACGATCCTCGGATAAGACGGGAAAGAACCGGCAGCGCCCTCGGATTCGAGGCGGTATGGCGGTCCGGACAAATTCGCGCGGACTATAGCGGCCGCGGTCCCAATTGCAACGTTAACGGACCTTCATTTAGGGCGCTTGCGGGACCGCCGCCAGCCCGATAAGGCTGCGCCGTCAGGAACTGGACAAATGCCGAAAAAAGCCAAGAAATCCACTGGTAAAACGACCAGTAAAACAAGCAGCAAAACTGCCCCCAAAGCTGCCGCCAAGCGCGCCGCAAACGCCGCGACAAAACGCCCGGAAACGGCGCTCGATGGTGCGGCCGCCGAGCGGATCGCGAACGCCCTGGAGGCCATTGCCAGCCGCCTCGCGGACGCCTCCCCGGCTCCCGATCCGGCCGAGACGTTCGGCGCCGCGGACGCCTTCGTCTGGCATCCGGACGGACGCCTCGCCCCGGTGCCGCGCGTCAGCCGCGTCGAGATCAGCCTGCTCAAGGGCGTCGACCGGATGCGCGATATCCTGATGGAGAATACCGAGCGCTTCGCCGACGGCCTGCCCGCCAACAACGCGCTGCTCTGGGGCGCCCGCGGCATGGGCAAGTCGTCGCTGGTCAAGGCCACCCATGCCAGCATCAATGTCGACCGCAAGCCGGCCGACCGGCTCAAGCTGATCGAGATCCACCGCGAGGACATCGAGAGCCTGCCCGGCCTGATGGAGCTGCTGCGCGGCTCCTCCTTCCGCTTCATCGTGTTCTGCGACGACCTCTCCTTCGACGGCAACGATGCCTCCTACAAATCGCTGAAGGCGGTGCTGGAAGGCGGCATCGAGGGCCGCCCCGACAACGTCATCCTCTATGCGACCTCGAACCGTCGGCATCTGTTGGCGCGCGAGATGATCGAGAACGAACGCTCGACTGCGATCAATCCGGGCGAGGCGGTCGAGGAGAAGGTGTCGCTGTCGGATCGCTTCGGGCTCTGGCTCGGCTTCCACCGCTGCAGCCAGGACGAATACCTCGCAATGGTGAAAGGCTATTGCGACCACTATGGCATCAAGATCGCCGACGACGAACTCGAACGCGAGGCGCTCGAATGGTCGACCACCCGCGGCTCGCGGTCGGGCCGCGTCGCCTGGCAGTACACGCAGGAGCTCGCGGGCCGGCTCGGCGTACGGCTGAGCGGGAAATAATCTCGAATCAGCTTCGAGCAATCTCGCAGGCGCCCTTCTGAATTCGGCTCGGCATGAGTACACTGTGGTCATGCCGGCCGATCCAAGCGCCACTGCGAGACAATGCGGCGAGTGTACAGCTTGCTGCGACGGCTGGCTGAGAATCCGGATTCGCGATCACGACGTCTATCCCGGGCATCCGTGCCGGTTCAGTTGCGCGGGCAAATGCACGATCTACGACGAGCGCCCGGTCGACCCTTGCCGGAATTTCGTCTGCGGCTGGCTTGCGCCGACGAGCCCGCTACCTGACTGGATGCGTCCGGACAAATCCAATCTCATCTTTCTTCCCGCGAGCTTCACCTGGCGGACGATTGCAGTGGATGTCGCAGTCGCCGTTGGGGCGCGCCCGAAGGCGAAGGCACGCGCGTGGATCGAGGCCTTCAGCCGGGACGCACGACGCCCCCTCCTGCTCCAATCGGATGGGGAATGGCACGCACACGGACCACCCGCATTCCTGCGTGACATGGTCGAGCGTCTCGCCGGCGGCCGCGACCCGCTGCGGTAATATAAAACCGTAATATTGGCATCCAATATGCCAAATATCGCTACTCTTTCCGCGATGCGGTAATAGTACGTCAGCAGACGTGCCTTATTTTTTCACCCAAATTATCTATTTAGATTCAAGCCAATCCGTTGGACATGCGAATTATTCCGAACTCGGCATGCGACAATTTGATGCAGTGCAATAGTATTATGGTACCATTAATGTCACAGCGCAGCTTTTCTTGACGGTACCCGCTTCCGCTACGTGTATTTGGCATTTGGTATACATTAACGTTTCCTCACTTTGCAGCGCTCGGCACCCTGCCGAGGCGATTGGCAAGGGGGGAAACAGATGAAGAAGGCACTTCTCGCTGGAACGGCATACACCGCGATCTGCCTCGCGCTCGGGCAGCAGCCGGTGCAGGCAGCAACACTCGATGACGTGATGGCGCGTCTCGACGCACTCGAGCGCAACAACGCGAAACTCGCCAAGGAGAACGCGCAACTCAGGGATCGCGTGAATCACATCGCTAGCCATCCGGCCGAGCCCGCTTCGACAGCCTCGCCGCCAAAGGGAAACCCGGTGCAGCACGCCTCTGTCGCGCCTTCCCCGAAGCAGCCGCCGGAGCGTCCCATCGTCAGCATCGGCGGCGCGCCGCTCTACAGCAAGGCGCCGGGTGGCAACGCCTTCGTCGACAACACGACCGTCACGCTCTACGGCCACGTGGATCTGTCGGGTGACCTCTTCAACCCCGGCGTGTTCGATCAAGGCACCAAGACCGGAGTGGCGAGCAACCTCACCTTTTTCGGCATTCACGCGCGCCATGATCTTGAACCGTATGGCTACGCCGGGTGGGCCGCCGTCGCGCAGTTTGAATCGCTCGTCGAGGCCGCCGCAGTTCCGACCGAACGCGCCGCGTTTGGAACGCGCGACAGCTTCATCGGGATGCAAACGCCGTGGGGCACCATCAAGGCCGGCAAATCAGATACGCCCTACAAGAAATCCACATCGAAGTTCGATCCGTTCTCGGCGACGCTCGGCGACTACAACTCGATCATGGGCAACACCGGCGGCGACCTGCGCGCCGAGTTCGATTGGCGCGCAGCGCATGCGGTCTGGTACGAATCGCCGGTCTGGAACGGCTTCCAGGCAACCTTGATGGCCTCGCCGGGACAGAACACCTCACGCGACAACAGCGATTTCGCGCTCGGCGACTTCAACTGCCCCGGCACGTCCGCACGCGGCAGCGGCAGCGGCTTCCCGCTGACGTCGGCGCCGGAAGGCTGCACCGACGGCTCCTACGGCAATCTCTACAGCGCATCACTGACCTACAACCAGGGACCGTTCACGGCGGTCGCAGCCTACGAGATGCATGAGGGCACCAACCGTACCGGCGACGAGGCCGTCACGCCGCTGAGCAATGGCGGCGTCTTGATCGTGCCGCCGGGGGCCGTCGGTATTGCAAATGAATGGGCCGCGAAGATCGGTGCCGGCTATCGCTTCGACGACGGCATCGGCAAGCTGCAACTCTACGGCATCTACGAGGTCATGCGGCGCGAGAACACCGTGGCCGACTTCAACGAGCGGTCGCGCGACGGTTACTTCATAAGTGCCACTCAGAGTATCGGCGCCTGGGATGTCAGCGGGTCATGGGCGCACGCGAACGCCTCACCCGGCTCGCCCGGGACAGGCGTGTTCAACAACTACACCGTCACTCCGGCAGCAGGATCGGCCGACTTTGCCCTCAACACGTTGGACAGCAGCGCCGATCAGTATGCAGCGGGCGTCAAGTACCATTTCAGCCCGGTGGTGGCCTGGTATCTCGTCGGCAGTTACCTGCGCAACGGCCCCGGCGCACATTACTGCCTTGGCGTGAGCGGTCACGGCTATGGCGTATGCGGTCGCGACGCCAACAACAACGTGGTCGCAGGCAACAAGGCAAGCGCCGTCACGACCGGCATGACGTTCGACTTCTAGATCAAGCAAAACGGGGGAGGCTTGCGCCTCCCCCGCTGTCTTTGTTGTGAGACTTGGAAGTCCCTTGGAAGTCCGGACGCGTAACTTACGCGCCGTTGAGGAACTGGAGCGGATCGACCGGAGACGATCCCTTGCGAATTTCGAAGTGGAGCTGCGGCGAGCCCGCCTCGCCTGACTGGCCCGACTTGGCAATCACCTGGCCGCGCTTGATGGTGTCGCCCCGCTTCACCAGGATCTCGCTCGCATGGGCGTAGGCGGTGACGTAGCCGTTGGAGTGGCGCACCAGCACGAGGTTGCCGTAGCCCTTCAGCTCATTGCCGGAGTAAGCGACGACGCCATCTTCGGCAGCTTTCACCGGCGTGCCTTCAGGGACTGCGACGTTGATGCCGTCATTGACCTTGCCGTTGGTCTTCGAGCCGTAGGCGGTGATGACCTTGCCGCGTACCGGCCAGCGGAAGGTCGGCAGCGCACTGGTGGTCTCGGCCGGCTTGGCCGCTTGTGTCTCCACGACCGCTGCCGGCTGTTCGACACTGGCGGTCGGCTGGACCAACCGGGCACTCTGCTGCGGCAGCGCGCTGGCGACGACCTTCGGGGCCGCCACGGCCGGCGCCGGAGCAACAGCAGCGACCGGGGCCGCAGCCATAGGCTGCGCAACGGGCGCAGGAGCCGCCATCGCGGTCTTGGCGCCGGGCACGACGAGCTTCATGCCGAGGCTCAAACGAGCCGACTGGTCGAGATTGTTGGCGCGGGCGAGCTCGGCCACCGGGATATGGTGCTGGCGCGCGATGCTGTGCAGCGTGTCACCGCGATTGACGTAGTGGACGCCGGCAGGCGCTGCGGCCGCCACGGCGACAGGCCGCGCGGCCGGGGCGGCCATCGCAGGCGCCGCGGCAACGGCCCCCGGACGCGGAATGATCAGCTGCTGGCCCGGCGACAGCGCGCGCGGTCCCTTGTAGCCGTTGGCGCGCAGGATCTCGGCGGTCGACACGTTGTAGCGGCGCGCCAGTACTTCCAGCGTGTCGCTGGTGCCGACGATGATCGTGGTGCCGGCGTGCCCGGCATGGGCCGCTGCGACCGAATGCGGAACACTGCCGGTGGCTTCGATCTGCGGGCGCGCGGGCGGCGGCGTGTAGGACGACATCCCGCGCCCGCCGCCGGAGACGCCGGCGTTCGCATTGGCGACCGGATAGGACTGCGGCGCTGCGGCGACCGGCGGCGGCAACGGCTGCGACTGATACTGCGAATACTGCGGCTGCGTTCGCGGCCGCGCGTATTGCGGCAGCTCGCGCGGCTGCGGCGCCTGCACGGTGCCGGTCGGCTGCGGATCAAACGCAAACGGATTTTGCGAGTAGGAGTTTTGCGAGAAGCGCGACGACATATCGGCGCTGCAACCGGCAAAAGCCATGGACATCAGCGTCAGCACCGCAACCTGCGGTACGCGACGCGAGCGAAGCAACTCAACAACCCCAGACATGGTTACTCACTCGTACGCAACAAAAGACTGTTTTGAGTAAACACGTACCGAGTAAATAACCGCTTAACCCTGGGAATAAGGCGTTGGCGCCAAGCAGCAAATCGCCGAATTTACAATTCGCGCGCGATTCCCGGCAGCGCCGGCACGAAGCGGACGTCGACCAATTCCTTGCGGTCGAAACCGTTCTCCGTCCGTACCATGCGGATCAGGGTCTGGGTGCCCTGGTGCGGTCCGACCGGGGCGATCAGGACGCCATCAGGCTCGAGCCGCTCCAGCAGCTTCTCCGGGATCTGCTCCATCGCCGCGGTGACGATGATGCGGTCAAAATCGCCCGCGCCCGGTGGGATATCGAAGCCGTCTCCGAGCAGCACCTCGACGTTGTAATAGCCCAACTTCTCGAGGCGCTTGCGGGCGCCGTCGGCCAGCGTCCGGTAACGCTCGATGGTCAGGACCTGCTTGCACAGGCGGGACAGCACGGCGGCCTGGTAACCCGAGCCGGTGCCGATCTCGAGCACGCGGTGATCCCTTTGCAAATGCAGCTGCTCGGTCATGTAGGCCACCACGAAGGGCTGGCTGATGGTCTGTCCGCAGGCGATCGCGAGCGCACTGTCGCGATAGGCGTAGTTGCGATCGCGGGGATCGACGAACAGCTCGCGCGGCACCTCCTCCATGGTGCGCAACACCGCCTGATCGCTCACCCCTCGCCGCCGCAGGGTGAGCTGAAACATCATCTTCTCGGTCGGATCGGGCTTCAGGGCCATGTTCATCAGCGTCTCTGGGCAGCAGCGCGGAATCTTGCTCCAGCTTGATGCCATTGAAATCCGAAATACCGCGTTAAGGAAAAATTTCCCGTCGCGTTTGTTCCCGGCCAGGAACCATAGCCGGATTTCACCTTGGCGCCGGCCCGGCCGCTCCACATATAACCAGTCATGACCCGCGGTCAGTGCCTGGGCGGTGCGAACCGGGGCTCTCGCCGAGCCGCCACCGATGGTTGGCTGCTGAGCGAATCTTGCCCAACATGTCAGTCAAGGCGATCCCGGCGAACGCTGTTGCGCGCTGGAAAGGGACGAATTCCCAAACGTTTGCATTGCGCCTCGAAGTGTTATTTGCGAGCCTTATTCAGGGACGGGCAAGGATTCCATCATGACAGCGATACGGCCGGCGGGCTGTTCAGTTTTCCTCGTGGAGGACGAGGTCATGATCCGGATGATGGTCGCCGATATGCTGGAGGAGCTCGGCCACAGCGTCGCGGCCGAGGCCGGCGAAATCGGTGAGGCGGTCAAGCTCGCCCAATCGACCGAATTCGACCTCGCGATCCTCGACGTCAACGTCAACGGCAAGGTGATCACCCCGGTCGCTGAGCTGATCAACGCCCGCAACCGCCCCTTCATCTTCGCGACCGGTTACGGCTCGTCCGGCCTGCCGCCGGAATATCGCGACCGTCCGGCGCTGCAAAAACCCTTCCAGCTGGAAACGCTGGCCCAGATGATCTCCAGCGCGATGAAGAGTGCGCCGGTCTGATCGTCAGATATTGCGCGTAGCCGCGTAGCCCGGATGAACGAAGCGATATCCCGGACTACTGCTCGCGCTGCCCCCGGATATCGCGGAGCCTGTCATCGGGCGCGCGTTCGCGCGACCGGGTGGCTACGAAGATCATTTCAGCGTATCGATCAGCGTTTCCGAAAACACTTCATCGGTGCGGTCGAGCCGCAGCGGCGTCACCGAGACGTACCGTGCGGCCAGCGCCGCAAGATCGGTGCCTTCGGCCGGCGTATCCATCATCGCCGCGCGCTCGAAGCCGATCCAGAAATACGGATTGCCGCGGCCGTCGTGCCGGCGATCGATCTTCAGAAAACCCTGATTGCGCTTGCCCTGCCGCGTGATCCTGATGCCCTTGACGTCATCGGGCATGCAGGACGGGAAGTTGACGTTGATGACGGTGTTCCTCGGCACGCCCGCGCCGATCACCTTGCGGATGATGTCGGGCCCGAATTTCAGCGCGGTGTCCCACAGCGGCGCGTTGCGCGTCTCGATCGAAAATTCCTGCGACAGTGCAAATGACGGGAAGCCGAGGATGGTGCCTTCCAGCGCACCGGCGATGGTGCCGGAATAGACCACGTCCTCGGCGACGTTGCGGCCCTTGTTGACGCCGCTCAGCACGAGATCCGGCAGCTTGTCTCCGAGAATGTGGCGCGCGCCCATGATGACGCAATCGGTCGGCGTACCGCGCACCGCGAAGTGACGCGGGCTGACTTCACGCAGACGCAGTGGATCGTTGAGCGACAGCGAATGCGAGACGCCGGACTGATCGAGTTCGGGGGCGACGATCCAGACGTCATCGGACAATGCGCGCGCGATCTGCTCGACGACCTGCAGGCCTGGCGCGTGGATGCCGTCATCATTGGTGCAGAGAATTCGCATCCGTCAAAGTGCCTTCTGTTCCGATTCGACGCGGGCCTATCGAGCTACGGCGTCTTGAGTTGATTGCCGTCTTAACCGGCTAGGACCGCGGAGGCAAACCCGGCGAAGGCCCGTGCCATCGCGCCGACGTCACGCGCCACGGACGCACAAATCGGCCGCTGCCGGCAATCTTGCGCTCGAACACCGGCCAGGCCGGTTTGGCCGGCTGCCGAACAACCGTGATCAGAGGCGCCGGCCGCGGCACCTCGGTTTTTTTGACCGGTGTGGCCTGACGCACCTCGGCCCTCACAACCCGCGACATGACAGCTTCTGACCTGGGGGGCTCGGGCTTTGCAGGTTCGGGCTTGGCAGGTTCGGGCTTCAGAGCCGCAGGCTTGAAAACCGCAACCTCGGGAGCTTCGACCTTGGGCGGCTCAGCCCGCCGAGCTTCAGGCCTGCGCGCCTCAGGAGCATTTGGTGCGGTTTGGCGAATCTCAGGCTCAGGAGGCTTCGGAAGCTCCGGTTTGGACAGCTCGGATCTGATGGGATCGGTCTTGATGAGATCGGTCTTGGCGGGCGCAATCGTGACAGGCTCAGTCGGAGCTGCAAACGCGAGGGGTTCAGGCTTGGGCGGCTCGGGGGCGACCGAAGCCGCCTCTGGAAGCTCGGGCGCGACGCGGTCGACCTTCGAAGGCTCGAGATCGGGCGGCTCGGGTCTGGGCGGTGCCGCTGCGGGAATCTCGGCCGGATCTGCGCCCGGCGCCGGTGCAGCCGATTTCGATTTCAGCCTGGCCAGCAGCTCCTCGATCGAGGGCACCGATGTCGCGTCGAGCGGCGCACGCGGCGCGGCCGGCGGCGGCGTCCGCACCGGAGGCGCCGGCGGCGCGAGTGCCGATGGTGGCAGGTCGGCCGGCGCCAATTGGGCGAACTTGCCGCGCGCGATCTCGAGCGCCTTGTCGAAGTCGGGCCTGTCGATCCAGGCCTTCGTCTGCACCTCGGTCACGCGCGCCTCCCACAGGCGCGCGGCCTCGATGTCGTAATAGCCCATCTGCTTCTGATTGATCAGTTGCAGGCCGTGACCCGTGACGGCCCATTGTCGACCAAGCCAGTGGATGTCACGGTGCAGCGGCATCACACTGGCCCTCGCCTCACATGCCGTGCTCGATGACCTTGAGCCCGCCCATATAGGGCTGCAGCACATCGGGCACCGCGATCGAACCGTCCTGCTGCTGGTAGGTCTCCATCACAGCGATCAGGGCGCGCCCGACCGCCGTGCCGGAGCCGTTCAGCGTATGCACGAAGCGCGGCTTGCCGTCGGGGCCGCGGGAGCGCGCGTCCATGCGGCGGGCCTGGAAATCGCCGCACACCGAGCAGCTCGAAATCTCGCGATAGGCGCCGCCGTCGCCCTGCCCCGGCATCCAAACCTCGATGTCGTAGGTCTTCTGCGCCGAGAAGCCCATGTCGCCGGCGCACAGCGTCATCACGCGATAATGCAGGTCGAGTTTTTGCAGGACCTGCTCGGCGCAGGACAGCATGCGCTCGAGCTCGTCCTTGCTGGCTTCCGGCGTCGTGATCGACACCAGCTCGACTTTTGTAAATTGGTGCTGGCGGATCATGCCGCGGGTGTCACGTCCCGCGGCGCCCGCCTCGGCGCGGAAGCACGGCGTCAGCGCGGTGAGCCGCATCGGCAGCTCCTTCTCGTCGAGGATGGATTCGCGCGCGAGGTTGGTCAGCGACACTTCCGCGGTCGGGATCAGGCCGAGGCGCTCGCTGCGCAGATCGGCATTCGGCGTCGAGAGCAACTCACCCTTGATCGCCCAGAACTGGTCGTCCTCGAACTTCGGCAATTGCCCGGTGCCGAACATCACGGCGTCGCGCACCAGCAGCGGCGGATTGATCTCGGTGTAGCCGTGCTCGCCAGTGTGCAAATCGAGCATGAATTGCCCGATCGCACGCTCGAGCCGCGCCAGCCCCTTCTTCAGCACGACGAAGCGCGCGCCCGACAGTTTCGCCGCCGCCTCGAAATCCATGTAGCCGAGCGCGGTGCCGAGATCGTCGTGCAGCTTCGGTGCAAAGCCGTAGTCGCGCTTCTTGCCATAGACGTGGTGCTGAACGTTGCCGTGCTCGTCGGTGCCGTCGGGCACCTCGTCGAGCGGCAGATTGGGAATCGACGACAGCTCCTTGGTCAGCTCGTCATCAGCGGTCTTCGCGGCAAGCTCGAGCTCCGGCATCGTCGTCTTGAGCTCGGCGACCTCGGCCATCAGCTTGGCCGCGCGCGCCTCGTCCTTTGCCTTCTTGGCGTCGCCGATCTCCTTGGAGGCCGCATTGCGCCGCGCCTGGGCCTGCTCGGACGCCAGGATCGCGGCGCGCCGTTTCTCGTCGATCGCCAAGAGCGACGGCGACAGGGGCCCAAGTCCGCGGCGTTTCAGGCCGGCGTCGAAGGCTGTCGGGTTGTCGCGGATGGCTTTGATGTCGTGCATGGTGGTCCTGATGGCGGGCTTGCAGATAACGTCGTACGTCAACGCTTGCGTTGCATGTTTCCACTACCACGACCGTCATCACCCGCGAAAGCGGGTGATCCGGTATTCCAGAGACGTCAATGTGTGACGGAGGGGGCCCAGCGTCCTGGATACCCCGCTCTCGCGGGGTATGGCACTGGATGGGTGACCGAGACGGCCCTACTCGGCCGGGTTGGTCGCCCCGGACGAGGCGCTCGACGTCGCGGCCTTCTTCTCCACAATGCGGACCGCGATGATCGCGCCCTCGTAGAGCGCGAGCAGCGGGACCGCGAGCGAGGCCTGGCTGAGCACGTCGGGCGGCGTCAGCACCGCGGCGATGATGAAGGCGATCACGATGAAGTAGCGCCGCTTCTCCCGCAGCATCTTCGAGGTGACGATGCCGATGCGGCCGAGCAGCGTCAGGATCACCGGCAGCTGGAACGCGATGCCGAAGGCGAAGATCAGCGACATCATCAGCGAGAGATACTCGCCGACCTTGGGCAGCAGCTGGATCTGCGCGGTCTCCGCGCCGCCGGCCTGCTGCATGCCGAGCGAGAACCGCACCAGCATCGGCAGCACGACGAAATAGACCAGCGCCGCGCCCATCACGAAAAACACCGGGGTCGCGACCAGGTACGGCAGGAAGGCGTTGCGCTCATGCCGGTAGAGGCCGGGCGCGACGAATTTGTAGATTTGCGTCGCGACGATCGGAAACGAGATGAAGCCCGCGCCGAACAGCGCAAGCTTCAGCTGGGTGATGAAATATTCCAGCAGTGCGGTGTAGATGAACTTGGAATTCTCAGGTCCCGCGATCCAGACGAAGGGCCAGACCAGCACGTTGTAGATCTGCTTGGCGAAGAAGAAGCAGATGATGAACGCCACGCCGAAGCCGAGCAGCGCCTTGATCAGCCGCGAGCGCAGCTCGATCAGGTGATCCATCAAGGGGGCCTTTGAGGCCTCGATGTCTTCGTCGCTCATGACGCCCTCACGTCCTTGAGCACGTCGGGCTGTGCCTCCGTCGCGTCCTGCGGCTGAGGCTCCGGCTTCACCTCTGCGGTGATCGCCAGCGGTTCGTTGGTGGCCGCATGCGCCTCAGCCTCGACGAAGGTTTCCGGCGTCGGCTCGGCCGGAGTCGTGGGGGTCACCGGGGCGTCGATCGCGGAGGCGACCTGCGCATCGACCGGCTTGTCGATTTGCAGGGCGTCGCTGACGTCCTTTTGCAGCGAGGTCATGATGTTGCCGCTGGTGATGCCGGTCGCGGCTTCCCTGACCTCGTCAAAGCTCTTCTTGAGGTCGGCCATCTCGGCCTCGCGCATGGCTTCCTGGAACTGGCCCTGGAATTCGGAGGCCATCTTGCGGGCCTTGCCCATCCATTGCCCGACCATCCGCAGCACGCCCGGCAGTTCTTTCGGGCCGATGGCGATCAGCGCGACGACCGCGATGACGACCAGTTCACTCCACCCGATATCGAACATGGATTCTTCCGCCTACGCGCCGCCATCGGCCCCACCGCTCCCAACAGGATGTGGGGCTGCCGGCGTCTTTTCTCAATCGGCGTCCATAGCGCGTCTGTGCGACGGCGTCACCGTTTCGCGCAAAGAAAAACGTCGAAATATGTGTCAGTACAAGCGCGTTAGACGGCCTTGCTGCCGACGTCCTGGCGCGCGGCCGACGGCGCCGCATTGTGATCGATCGACTTGGTGGGCTCGGTCTTCTCCGCAACCTTGTCGTCGTCCTGCATGCCCTTCTTGAACGCCTTGATACCCTGGGCGACGTCACCCATCAGGTCCGAAATCTTGCCGCGTCCGAACAGCAGCAGGACCACTGCGATCACGACGATCCAGTGCCAAATGCTCAACGAACCCATCCTGCAACCCTCCAGAAATGGCCGGCGGACCGGCCTGAACATGGCCGGAAGTTAGGCCCGCGGGGTGTCAAAAACAAGGACCTCTGCCGCGGCAAATCGCTGTCGCGGCTACGTAATATTGCTAGGCTTAACCGGGAATATTCCGCCCTATTCGCCCTTCTCGGCGCCGTCGTGATCGCCCGCCTCGTCGGCGCGTTCGTCCGGCTCGTCGGCGTCGGGCTCCTCGGCGGGCTCGGCCGCGTCGGGTTCGTCCGTCTCCATCTCTGCGACGACTTCCGCTTCGGCTTCGATTTCCGCCTCGGCCGACGTTTCAAGCTCGGCAGCCGCCTCGCTCTCGGCCTGCGGTTCCTCCTCGGCCTCCGGCTCGACGGCCGGTGCGAGCAGCAGTTCCAGCGTATCGCCGGGCTCGAGCGGCTCCTCGTCCTCCCGCAGCGCCGCGTCATCCGACGGCGACGGAACGGAGAATCCGGTCGGCAGACGCGAGTCGAGCAGGCCGGTGCCCTTCAGTTCCTCGAGCCCCGGAAGATCGCCGAGCGCTTCGAGGCTGAACTGCGACAGGAACCCGTCCGTGGTTCCGAAGGTCAGTGGACGGCCGGGCGTCTTGCGGCGGCCGCGCGGGCGAATCCAGCCGGTCTCCAGCAGCACGTCGATCGTTCCCTTCGAGGTGACGACGCCGCGGATCTCTTCGATCTCGGCGCGGGTCACCGGCTGGTGATAGGCGACGATCGCCAGCACCTCGATCGCGGCACGCGACAGCTTCCTCGTCTCGGTGCTCTCGCGCGTCATCAGCCACGACAGATCGCCCGCGGTCCGGAACGTCCACTTGTTGGCGACCCGAACCAGGTTGACGCCACGCGGGGCGTATTCCGCCTGCAACTGCGCGAGCGCCTGCTTGATATCGACGCCGTCGGGCATCCGCTTTGCGAGCGTCGCCTGATCGATCGGTTCGGCCGATGCAAACAACAGGGCTTCCAGGAGCCGCAATTCCTCAGGACGCGCCACCGGATCCATAGGAGAAACCTCCTCCTCGGGCTCTTCTCTGCGCACTTCCGCCAAGCTTGCCATGGGCTTGCTCTCCTTCTTCCACTTACTCAACCGACAGGTCCGGCGCGGCCATTGCGGCTTGCGCTTGACGCTTTCGGAAATAGATCGGCGCGAACGCCTGCTTCTGGTTGATTTCCATCTCGCCTTCGCGAACCAGCTCGAGGGCGGCAGCGAAGCTCGAGGCGAACACCGTCGCCTTCTGCTTGGGATCGGCGACGTAATTCATCAGATACTCGTCGAGGCAGCTCCAGTCCTCAGCGAGGCCAACCAGCCGCTCCAGCGAGGCGCGCGCTTCTGCGAGTGACCACACGGTACGCTTTTGCAGATGAACCGTGGTCAGCACGCGTGATGCGCGCTGCGTGGCGTAGGCCGACAGCAGGTCGTACAGCGTCGCGGTGAATTTCGGATGCTTGATCTCGGCGATCGATTCCGGATTGCCGCGCGGAAAGATATCGCGCTGGAACTGCGGCCGGTTCATCAGCCGGTTCGCCGCCTCGCGGATCGCTTCCAGCCTGCGCAGCCGGTTGGCGAGCGCAGTCGCCATTTCCTCGGCGCTCGGCCCCTCCGCGCTCGGCGGTTCGGGCAGCAACAGCCGCGACTTCAGGAACGCAAGCCAGGCCGCCATCACCAGATAGTCGGCCGCGAGTTCGAGACGGATTTTGCGCGCCGCCTCGATGAACGAGAGATACTGGTCGGCAAGCGCAAGGATCGAGATCTTCGACAGGTCGACCTTCTGCTGCCGCGCCAGCGTCAACAGCAGGTCGAGCGGGCCTTCATACCCTTCGACGTCGACCACCAGCGCCGGTTCACCCTCGGCGAGGTCGGCCGGCCGCCCGGTGTCAAACGATAGAATTTCAGCGGTCATGCCGTCCCTACCCGATCCAACAACGCATCCAGTTCAGCCCGTGCCGCCTGCCGGTCGAGCGGCTCAGGCTGCTTCCGCGCAGCGAGCGCAGCATTGGCGCGCTCAAGCGCCTTGCCGGTCAGTTCCGGCGTCTCCCGCGCGACCTCGCGCATCTCGTCGATATTGCCGTTGCAGTGCAGAATCATGTCGCAACCGGCGGTGACGATGGCGCGGGTCCGCTCGGCAATTGATCCGGCCAGCGCATTCATCGACACGTCATCACTCATCAACAAACCCTGAAACCCGATCAGGCCGCGAATCACCTGTTCGATGATTGTCGCAGAAGTCGTTGCCGGATGGGCGGGGTCCAGCGCGCTAAACACAACATGTGCAGTCATCGCCATCGGCAGGTCGGCCAGCGGCTGGAACGCGGCAAAATCGGTCCGTTCCAGCTCGGCTTTGGCGGTATCGACCGTCGGAAGCCGGAAATGGCTGTCCGCCGTGGCCCGGCCGTGGCCGGGAATATGCTTGAGAACCGGCAGCACACCGCCCTGTTCCAGGCCTTCCGTGACCGCACGGGCAATTGCCGCGACCTTGTCCGGTTCGGTTCCATAAGCCCGGTTGCCGATGACCGCGTCGGCGCCCGCCACCGGAACATCGGCCAAAGGCAGGCAATCGACGGTGATCCCGAGATCGATCAGATCGGCCGCAATCAGCCGCGAGGTCAGCCTGGCGGCCGCAAGCCCGAGCTTCGGGTCGAGGTCGTAGAGCACACTGAAGCTCGCGCCCGGCGGATAGAGCGGCCAATGCGGCGGCGCGAGCCGCTGCACCCGCCCGCCTTCCTGGTCGATCAGGACCGGAGCCTCGGCGAAGCCGGCGGCGGACCTGAGTTCCCCAACGAGAGCCAAGACTTGCGCCGGACTCTCGATGTTGCGCTTGAACAGGATGAAGCCCCATGGCCGCTCGGCGCGAATGAATTCGCGTTCAGCGTCATTGAGGGTCAGCCCTGATATGCCCGTGATGAATGCGCGGTTCGTCATTCGGCCGATTAGGCCGTATGCAGCTCACGGGTCAAGGAAACGGCCTTTAATTTCTTTGGATGAGGCACTGCGGCCCACCGGCCGACATCAGGCTTTTGCACACCTGGCTCGCTTCTTCCGATGACGCGAACGGACCGGCGAAGGCACGGTAATAGACGCCCTTCTCGCCGAGATCGACGCGTTTCACCACCAAAGGCTGCGACCCGAGCACGCTGCGATATTTGCCCTGCAATGTCCGATAGGACGCCTGCGCGTCCGCCTCGTTCTTCTGCGACGACACCTGGACCAGATATCCACCGCCACCAACCGAGGCCGTCGAGGTCGACGCTACCCGGGTCGGAGGTGCAGCAGGCACCGGAGCCGGGTCGGCCTGGCCCGGAGCCAGCGACATCGGCGCGTTCACGCTGGCGTTGGCTGCGGCCGGGTTGCCGCGCGAAATCGCCTGCTTCGCGGCGGCTGCAGGCTTGGTCGCCGGCGGAGCAGCCGCGGCCTGCGCGCCATCGGGCGTATCGCCCTTGACCGACAGGGTGCGGATCTTGCGCGGCTCGTTGTTGGGCAAGGTCCCGTTCGCGCTGAGCGGCGCCGGCGCGGGCTGCGCCGTCTGCACGCTGGCCGGCGGCGGCGGATTGGCATTCGCGTTCAGCGGCGGAAACACCACACGCGGTCCGGCGGTCTTCGAATTGACGTCGACCGGGGTCTCTTCGCGCGACACGATCTTCTCGCCGCCGTCACCCGTCGCCATACGATCCGGCGTCTTGGCCGACGCATCGGCCTGGACCGGGATCACCTTGGTCGGCGTGTTGTCCGCCTTGATGATCGGCGGCTCGCCGCTGCGGGGCGAGCCGACATAGTTGCGATACGCGAGCGCACCGCCGGTGCCGACCACCGCAAGCGCCACGACCGCAGCAACCGTCATCAGGCCGCTGCTGCGCCGCCGCGGCTCCGGTTCTTCCTCATCGGCCTCGTAAGCATAGGGGTCGTCCGGGTAAGCCGGCTCCCGTTGCAAATCCTGTTCGCCGGCTTCCAGCTGGCCATACAGCGCGTCGTCATAGCGCGACGGATCCTGATTCTGACCGCCATAGTGCGGCTCGTCGTCAAAGGCCTCGGGCTGCCGGGGCGGTTCGACCGGCCGATAGGTTGCGACCGGCTCGGGCGCCGGCGGCTGCGCCTGCCGCGCGGCATAACGGTGCAACGGATGCACTGGCTCCGGCTGGTAGTCCGGCTCGGGCTCTTCGTATTCGGTGTGCTGCACGGGAGGCGGAACGACCGCCTCCTGCCGCGCTCGCTGCATCCAGGGCGGCGGGCCCGCACGCGGCGTCTCGTCCTCTTCAGCCTGCTGCTCATATTGTTGCGGCCGGGCATTGGCGCGCGACTGCAACGGCCGCGGCGGCGGCTTGTTGGCGGTGCCGAATGGATCCGTCTGGCCGATCAGCCGCGCCAGTTCGGCAAGCGGATCGCTCTCGGCCTTCGGAGCCGTGTCGGCGGGAAAATGTCGGTCCTGATATCGATCAGCCATTGTGATGATGCATCCCCTTCGGGACAGCGCCAACTTCGCCGGCACAGCCGGTCCGAACGAGTTGGCCCCTGCCAGATGCCCTCACAAATCCCCACTCGTGAGGGCCTAATGCCCCTGCCTACCGCATCTCGGTCGGAGCGTGGACGCCTAGAACAGCTAAGCCCGATGCCAGAACCGAGACGACGCCCTGAACCATTGCCAGTCGCGCCCTCGTGATCTCTGCATCATTATTGATAATGAAGCGTAAATAGGGCAAATCGCGCCCCTTGGTCCAAAGCGCATGAAATTCACTGGCCAAATCATAGAGATAAAAAGCGATTCGGTGCGGCTCATGTGCCACCGCCGCAGCCTCGATCATCCGGGGATAAAGCGCAAGCCGCTTGAGCAGGTCGAGCTCGGCCGGGTCGGTCAGCCGTTCGACCGTAGCATTACGGAGATAGGCCAGCCGGGCCTCGTCGGTCGCGGGTAGATCCGGAACCGCCTCCTCCCGCGCGTTGCGGAAGATCGAGTGGCCGCGGGCGTGGCCGTACTGGACGTAGAAGACGGCGTTGTCCTTTGACTGCTCGATCACCTTGGCAAGGTCGAAATCGAGCACCGCGTCGTTCTTGCGGAACAGCATCATGAATCGCACGGCGTCCGAGCCGACCTCGTCGACCACCTCGCGCAGCGTGACGAATTCGCCGGACCGTTTCGACATCTTCACCGGCTCGCCGTCGCGCAGCAGCTTGACGAGCTGCACGATCTTGACGTCGAGCACGGCCTTGCCCGCGGTCACCGCCTTCACGGCCGCCTGCATGCGCTTGATGTAGCCGCCGTGATCGGCGCCGAACACGTCGATCAGATTGGTGAAGCCGCGCTCGAACTTGTTGCGGTGGTTGGCGATGTCGGAGGCGAAATAGGTATACGAGCCGTCCGACTTGATCAGCGGACGATCGACATCGTCGCCATAGGCGGTGGCGCGAAACAGCGACTGCTCGCGGTCTTCATAATCCTCGACCGGCTTGCCCTTCGGCGGCGGCAGCCGGCCCTCGTAGATGTCGCCCTTGGCGCGCAGGAAATCGATGGTCTCGGCGACCTTGTTGTTGCCTGATGTGATCAGCGAGCGCTCGGAGAAGAACACGTCGTGATGGATGTTGAGCGCGGCGAGATCGCCCTTGATCATCTCCATCATCATGGCGATCGCCTTGTCGCGCACGATCGGTAGCCATTCGGCTTCCTTCATGTCGAGCAGCTTCTCGCCATACTCCCCGGCAAGCGCTTCGCCGACCGGCACCAGATAATCGCCGGGATAGAGCCCTTCCGGGATCGCGCCGATGTTCTGCCCCAGTGCCTCGCGGTAGCGCAGGAACGCCGAGCGCGCGAGCACGTCGACCTGGGCGCCGGCATCGTTGATGTAATATTCGCGGCAGACATCGAAGCCCGCGAATTGCAGCAGGCTGCACAGCGCATCGCCGAACACGGCGCCGCGGCAATGGCCGACATGCATCGGTCCGGTCGGATTGGCCGAGACGTATTCGACATTGACCTTCTCGGCCTTGCCGATGTCGCTGCGTCCATAGGCCGAGCCCGCGGCCAGCACGGCGCGCAGCGCGTCGGCCCAGACCTGCGGTTTCAGGGTCAGGTTGATGAAGCCGGGTCCGGCGACATCGACGGAGGCGACCAGCGCGTCGGCGCGCAGCCGCTTGGCGATCTTGTCGGCAAGCTCGCGCGGCTTGGCCTTGGCATCCTTGGCGAGCACCATCGCCGCATTGGTCGCCATGTCGCCATGGCTGGCATCGCGCGGCGGCTCCACCACGACGCGGGACAGATCGATCCCGGCGGGCCAGTTGTCCTCGGCTCCGACAGCGGCACAGATCGCGTGCACGCGCGTCAGCATGTCGGCAAAAAGGTGTGGTGAAGCAGTGATGTCGGCCATGGCAGGGCGCTAACGCAAATCCGGGGTCGAGTCAAAAAGCCTTTGGTGTTCGATCAGGGCGAAACGGTCGGTCATCCCGGCAATGAAATTGCCGATCCGCCTGTTCCGCGCGCTCGCGGTCTCCTGCACGCTCCCCTCGATCCATTCCGCCGGCAGGTCGCCGGGTGACTGCCGGTAGCGCTCGAACAGATTACGGACCACCTGCTCCGCCTCCCGCATCACGATCATCACCCGCGGATGGCGATACATCCGCCGGAACAGGAACGCCTTGATTGCCGCCTCCTGCTCGACCACCTCAGGCGGAAACGCGATCAGCGGCGCGTTGTGGCGGCGCACGTCCTGGGCCGATTGCGGCTGGGCAGCCGCAAGACGCCTGCTCGCCTCGTTGAAGACCGCGCTGATGAAATGTGAGATCAGCTCACGCACCAGCTCGGCGCCGCGCCGGACCTCATCGAGCCCGGGGTAATGACGGTCGATCTCGGCGATGATCTCTGATGTCAGCGGCATCTCCTTGAGATCGTCGACCGCAAACAGGCCGGCGCGCAAGCCGTCGTCGATATCGTGGGCGTCATAGGCGATATCGTCGGCGAAGGCCGCGATCTGGGCCTCGAGCGAGGCATAGCTCCAGAGCTCGAGGTCGTAGGTCTTGTTGTAGTCGGCGATCCCGACCGGAATGCCGCTGTCCAGATAGCGCCCGGCCGGCGCGCCGTTGCGTTCGGTCAGCGGGCCATTGTGCTTGACGATCCCCTCGAGCGATTCCCAGGTCAGGTTCAGGCCGCCGAATTCGGGATAGCGGTGCTCCAGCGAGGTGACGACCCGCAGCGCCTGGGCGTTGTGGTCGAAGCCACCATCCTCTTTCAGGCATTCGTCGAGCGCCCGCTCCCCGGCATGGCCGAACGGCGGATGGCCGAGGTCGTGCGCGAGCGCCAGCGTCTCGGTCAGATCCTCATCGACGCCGAGCTGGCGGGCCAGCGCGCGGGCGATCTGCGCCACCTCCAGCGAATGGGTCAGCCGCGTGCGGTAGTGATCGCCCTCGTGGAAGACGAAGACCTGGGTCTTGTGCTTGAGGCGGCGGAACGCCGTCGAGTGGATCACCCGGTCGCAATCGCGCCGGAACGGGCTGCGGGTCCGGCTCGGCGGCTCCGTGACCAGCCGGCCACGGCTGCGGTCGGGGTCGCAGGCATAAGGCGCACGGGGGGCAGCCATTCCGACCGACACTGTATTTTAGTCCTTATCCATTTGATTCCACGGTCCGACGCACTTAACTATGTCTGAGGCGGCCGACCAAATGAATTGGGTATGACGCCGGGCATGATCCGCTCCGATCGTGCTCAAATAGGGTTTCGGAGACCGACCATGACTGCTGCCATCACTGTCAGCGAACGGGCCGCCCGCCGTATCGGGCAGATCCTCAGCAAGGAAGGCGACGGCGCCAAGCTGCGCATTTCCGTCGAAGGCGGCGGCTGCTCCGGTTTCCAGTACAAGTTCGACGTCGAGCGCACCCAGGCCGATGACGACCTCGTGATCGAGCGCGACAGCGCCGTGGTGCTGATCGATCCCGCCTCGGTCCCGTTCCTGGCGGGCTCGGAAGTCGACTTCGTCGACGACCTAATCGGCGCCTCGTTCCGCGTCGTCAACCCGAACGCCACCGCCTCCTGCGGCTGCGGCACCAGCTTCTCGATCTAACGCCCCACGCCGCCAGGCAGTTTCTCGACGCGCGCCGGTAACGGGTTCGCGTGAGGGATGACGCTATTCCGCCGCGACCACCTGCGGCCGCTCCACCTCGCCATCCGCCTCGGCCTGCGGATCGAGCTTGCGCCGCAGCCGGCGGTCGATGCGGTCGAGATAGATGTAGATGACCGGCGTGATGAACAGCGTCAGCAGCTGCGATACGCAGAGGCCGCCGACCACGGCGACGCCGAGCGGCTGACGCAGTTCGGCGCCGGCACCCGCGCCCAGCGCGATCGGCAGCGTGCCGAAGATCGCAGCGAACGTCGTCATCATGATCGGGCGGAAGCGCAGCAGCGCCGCCTCGCGGATCGCGTGCTCGGCACTGAGGCCGACACGGCGGCGCTCCAGCGCGAAGTCGACCATCATGATGGCATTCTTCTTGACGATGCCGACCAGCATCACGATGCCGATCATCGCAATCACCGACAGCTCCATGCCGAACAGCATCAGCGTCAGGATCGCGCCGATGCCGGCCGACGGCAGGCCGGAGATGATGGTGATCGGGTGGATGAAGCTCTCGTAGAGAATGCCGAGGATCACGAACGCCGCGAACACCGCGGCGAGGATCAGGACACCCTGCCCGCGCAGCGAATCCTGGAACACCTGCGCGGTGCCGGAGAAGCCGGTCGCAATCGTCGGCGGCAAATTCGCGCTCTGCTCGAGCTCGGTGATCTTGTCGACGGCATAACCGAGCGAATTGCCGGGCGCGAGATTGAACGAGATCGTCACCGCCGGCTGCTGGCCCTGGTGGTTGATCTGTAATGGCCCGACCGTCGGCACCAGCCGCGCCACCGCATCCAGCGGAATGGTCTGGCCGTTCGCCGTCTTCATGTAGAGTTTTGAGAGATCGGACGGATCGACGCGGAATTGCGGCTGCACCTCGAGGATGATCTGGTAATCGTTCGACGGCATGTAGATGGTGCCGACCTGCCGCGCGCCATAGGCGTTGTAGAGCTGGTTGCGGACCTGGTCGACGGTGACGCCGTAGACCGCCGCCTTCTCGCGGTCGATGTCGACCGTCATCTGCGGGTTCTTGATGTAGAGGTCGGTCGTGACGTCGAGCAGGCCCGGGATCTTCTCGATCTTGTCGCGCATCTCTGGCGCCAGCCGGTACAGCGCCTCGGTATCGCCGCTCTGCATCACATACTGGTACTGGCTCTTCGAGATGCGGCCGCCGATGTTGAGGTTCTGGATGCTCTGGAAGAACGCCTGCATGCCGGGGATCTCGCGGGCCTTCTGCCGGAGACGGCCGACCACGACGGCGGCGCTGTCGCGCATCTTCTGCGGCTTCAGCGCGATGAACAGGCGGCCGTAATTTGCGGTCGGATTCGGACCGCCGGAGCCGACCGTGGAGTTGATGTACTCGATCGCCGGATCGGTCCGGAGCACCTCGACCAGCGCCTGCTGCCGCACCTTCATCGCCTCGAACGAGGTGTCGGTCGCGGCCTCCGTCACGCCGATCAGGAAGCCGGTGTCCTCCTGCGGAAAGAAGCCCTTCGGCACGATCATGTAGAGATAGATGGTGCCGCCGAGCGTCGCGAGCGTCACCACCAGCATCAGGGCCTTCCTGGCCAGCACCCAGTCGAGCGCCCATTCATAGGCGCGCAGCCAGGCTTCGAACATCGCCTCGAATGCCCGCAGCACGATGTTCGGCCGCTTGGTCGCATCATGCGCGCGCAGCACGCGGGCGCACAGCATCGGCGTCAGGGTCAGCGACACGAAACCGGAGACGATGATGGCGACCGAGATCGTGACCGCGAATTCGCGGAACACGCGGCCGACGATGCCGCCCATCAAGAGCACCGGGATGAACACGGCGATCAGCGAGAAGGTGATCGAGATGATGGTGAAGCCGATCTCGCGGGCGCCCTTCAGTGCCGCCTCGAACGGCTTCATGCCGTGCTCGATATGGCGGACGATGTTCTCCAGCATGACGATGGCGTCGTCGACCACGAAGCCGACCGAGAGCGTCAGCGCCAGCAGCGTCATGTTGTTGATGGAGTAATCCAGCGCGTACATCGCCGCACAGGTGCCGAACAGCGAGATCGGCACCGCCAGCGCCGGAATGAAGGTCGCCGACGCCGAGCGCAGGAACAGGAAGATCACGAGGATCACGAGCCCGATCGCGATCAGCAGGGTTTCCTCGACGTCGCTGACCGCCTGCCGGATCGAAACCGAGCGATCCATCATGACCTGCATGGTCACCGAGGGCGGGATCGCGGCGCGCAATGACGGCAGCTTGGCGAGGACGGCGTCGACCACCGCGACCGTGTTCGCGTCGGGCTGCTTCTGGATCGCGAGCACGATCGCGCGCTCGTCGTTCATCCAGGTCGCGATCTTGTCGTTCTCGACGCTGTCATAGACCTTGGCGATCTCGTCGAGCCGGACCGGCGACCCGTTGCGCCAGGCGACATAGATCTGGCGGTAGTCGGCCGCCTTGTCCATCTGGCCGGAGGCCTGCAGCGCAACGTCCTGCTTCGGTCCGTTCAGCGTGCCGACCGGGGTCGAGGAATTGGCGCGCGACACCGCCGAGCGGATATCCTCCATCGAGACGCCGCGGGCGGCCGCGGCCTCCGGGTCGGCCTGGACGCGGATCGCAAATTTCTGCGCGCCATAGATCAAGACCTGGGCGACGCCCGGCAATTGCGACAGCGCCTGCCCGATCGTGATGTCGCCGTACTCATTGACCGCTGACAGCGGCAGCGTCGCCGATCCCAGCGAGACGAACAGCACCGGGAAATCCGCCGGGTTCACCTTCCGGAAGCTCGGCGGAATCGTCATCTCGATCGGCAGCCGGCGCTGCGCGATCGTCAAAGCCGTCTGCACGTCGAGCGCGGCGGCGTCGATGTTGCGGTTGAGGTCGAACTGGATCGTGATGACGCTGGTGCCCTGCGAGGAGTTCGAAGACATCGAGGAGATGCCGGCGATGGTGGAGAGCTGGCGCTCGATGATCCCGGCGACCGAGGCCGCCATGGTGTCGGCGCTGGCGCCCGGCAGGGTCGCGGTGACCGCAATCGTCGGGAAGTCGACCTTGGGCAGCGCCGAGACCGGCAGCAGGCGGAAGCCGAACACGCCGAATGCGATGATCGACGCCGTGATCAGCGTCGTCATGACCGGGCGGCGGATGCAGAGCTCGGAGAGCGTCATCGGTCAGGCTCCGGCCTTGCGCGCGCGGAGCTCGACCCGCGATCCCTCCGACAGCAACAGCTGGCCGTCGACCACGACGCTTTCATCGCCTGCCAATCCGTCCGAGATCACCGATGAGCCCTGGAAGGTGCGATCGACCTTGACCGGCTGGACCTTGGCGACGCCGTCCTTCACGACGAAGACGAAATTGCCGTTCTGGCTGCGCTGGACTGCAACAGTCGGCACCACGACGGCGTCCTCGCTGCGGATGATCAGCTTGGTCTGCACGATGGTGCCGGGCCACAGCGTCTCGCTGGCATTGTTCATGATGCCGCGCACGGTGACCATGCCGGTGGTCGCATCGACCGCGTTCTCGACCATCGCGACCTTGCCGCTCTCGGAGCGCTGGTGGCCGGGAATTGTCGCGATCACCTTGGAATCGCCCTTCCCCATGGCGTCGCGCAGGTCGACCAGCGCGCGCTGGGGGATCGCGAAGGTGACGTAGACCGGCGCCATCTGGTTGATGACCGCGAGCGGCTGGGTATCGGCGGGACGCACGAAATTGCCGACCTTGACGTTGGCGGCGCTGATGCGCCCCGCGAACGGGGCGCGGATCACCGTGTAGCTCTTCTGGACGCGGAGGTTTTC
Organism: Bradyrhizobium mercantei; assembly: GCF_001982635.1. Classification (GTDB taxonomy): domain Bacteria; phylum Pseudomonadota; class Alphaproteobacteria; order Rhizobiales; family Xanthobacteraceae; genus Bradyrhizobium; species Bradyrhizobium mercantei. The sequence continues at coordinate 406,594 of NZ_MKFI01000002.1, forward strand.
CAGCGCGAACTGGTCGGCCTTGATGGTGCCGATCAGGACGTCGGACTGGGTCTTGGCGTTGTCGAGATTGACCTGGGTGGTCGCGCCCTTGCCGACCAGCTCGGTGTAGCGGCGGAGATCGCGCTGCGCGCCCTCGAGCTGGGCCTGGTCACGGGCCAGCACGCCCTCGGCCTGCTCGATCTGGGCGTCGATCTGCCGCGCGTCAAGCATGAACAGCAGGTCGCCTTCATTGACCTTGGCGCCGTCCTCGAAATGCACCGAGACGATGGTGGTCTCCAGCCGCGACTTCAGCGCGACGCTGGAGATCGGCGTGACCTGTCCGATCGCGTCGACATCGACCGGCACCGATCGGCGTTCCGCCTTGGCCAGATCCACCGAGACCACGCGTGGCCGCGGCGTCCCTTGCGCGGTGGCGGGACCGCCACCCATCCATGAAGAGCGGGTCATGTAAGCCGCCCCGGCCGCAATGCCGAGAACGGCGACAGTCAGAACCAAATTGCGTTTTTTCATAAGTTTTGCACGTGCGCCACAGGCCACCCTTGAAGGCCGGGACGCGTCGTCACTCCCCCGTCGGCAATTGTTACGCCTTGTTTCCGGACAGGGTTAGCACAGGCGGACAGCCCATGGTATGCCACATAAGTGAAATAGTACGGCCTTCGGTCCGATCCCCGTGCGCGTATCGCCGGACATTCGGGCGTACCGTTTCGCCTTCAGGCCCTCCGAATCGCGACCTCATGCCCGCTTCAGTCCTCATCTGCACCTGGGAACAAGCCCGCGAACGCGCCGCTGCGATCCGGTACAACGTCTTTGTCGAAGAACAGGGCGTGCCGGTCGAACTGGAGTGGGACGACATGGACATGCCGAGCTGGCACGCGCTGGCGTTGACCGATGAAGGCATGGCCGTGGCGACCGGCCGGCTGCTGCCCGACGGCCATATCGGCCGGATGGCCGTGCTCAAAATGGCACGCGGAACGGGCGTCGGCGCGCGCGTGCTGGACGCGCTGATGGCCAAGGCGGCCGAACTCGGCTATCCCGAATTGATCCTCAACGCGCAGACACACGCGGAGCCGTTCTACGCGCGCGCCGGGTTCGAGCGGGTCGGCGACGAGTTCGAGGACGCCGGCATCCCACACATCGAGATGCGGAAACGTTTGAGCTAGCCGAAGCGCTTACCAACGCGCCGCGTCAAATAAAGGACTTCCGATGACCGTTCGCATCGCCACCTGGAACGTCAATTCGGTCCGGCAACGGATCGAATTGTTGGTCAGCTGGCTGAAGGAGTGTTCTCCCGACATCGTCTGCCTGCAGGAGATCAAGTGCGTCGACGATGCGTTTCCGCGGCTCGAGGTCGAGGCGCTCGGCTATAACGTCGTCACCCACGGCCAGAAGACCTTCAATGGCGTCGCGCTGCTCTCCAAGCTGCCGTTCGACGAGACCAAGTCGGGCCTCGCCGGCGACGACGAGGACGCCCATGCCCGCTTCCTCGAGGGCGTGGTCACGCTGAAGCAGGGCGTGGTGCGGGTGGCGTGCCTTTATTTGCCCAACGGCAACCCCGCCAATACCGACAAATATCCGTACAAGCTCAAATGGATGTCGCGGCTTCTTGAGTACGCGAAGGAACGGCTTAAGGCCGAGGAGCCGCTGATCCTGGCCGGCGACTATAACGTCATCCCGGCGGCCCGCGACGTCTATAATCCGGCCGCCTGGGCCGGTGACGCCCTGTTCCGCCCCGAGACCCGCGAGGCCTTCCAGTCGCTGCTCGGCCTCGGCCTGACCGATGCGCTGCGGGCGGTCAATGACGAGCCCGGCCAGTACACCTTCTGGGACTACCAGGCCGGCGCCTGGCAGAAGAACTGGGGGCTACGGATCGATCACCTGTTGATGTCGCCGCAGGCCAGCGACCGCCTGATCGATGTGGGCATCGACAGCTACGTCCGCGCCTGGGAGAAGCCGTCCGACCATGTCCCGGTGTGGGCCGATCTCGATTTCGAGACTGCCTGAAGGTTGCCGGCCGCCCGGGATATCAATCCCGGCGGCCTCTAGTCGCGACGCCCCTGCACCCAGTGCTCGAGCATCTGCAGCGCCATCGCGCGGTCGTCCTCGGAGGCCTTTGCGATCGCCCGGTTGTAGCTTTCCTTGATCCAGGCTTCCTCGGGCGTCGCGCTGTCGCGCGCCAAGGTCAGCCACATCAGGCCGCGGGCCCGCTGCGGCGGCAGCCGGTCGCCGTTGAACAGCATCTGGCCGAGCAGCGCCTGCGCCTGATGCTGGCCCTTCTGAGCCGCAAGCCCGAGCCAGCGTGCGCCATAGCGGAAATCGTCCCGCGAGGCGTCCGGCGTCTTCAGGTACAGCCGGGCCAGGTCGTACTGGGCGTCGGCGTTGCCGAAATAGGACGCCGCATAGGAGAACATCTCCCGCGCCCGCTCGGTATCCGCCTTCACCTTGGAATTGGGAATGCCGCTCAGATAGTAGCGGCCGAGCGCCACGAAGGCGTTGGCCACGATCGAGGCCTGCGGCGCCGACGGGGAATCCTCGGCATGCGCATTGGCGATCCGGCTGAAATACTCGAAGGCGCGTAGGTCGTCCTGGATGACGCCGTCGCCCTCGGCGTACATCTTGCCGAGCTTCCACTGCGCCACGGGGTGACCGCCCTCGGCCTGGTATTGCAGCGTCGAGAACGAGGAGGTCGGAGACGTTGCGGTCGGGGTAACCGGCGCTGTGCCGGCCCGCTTCAGCGCGGCAGCCGTCCCCGGCTGCGGGGAAACCACAGGAAGAACGGTATCCTGGGGGTTGACCGGTGCTCCGTCGAATCCGAATCCGGGGCCCGCCACCGGAATGGCCCCTAACGCAAACGCAAAAATCGTACGCCTAAACGTCCGCATAACACTGTTTCTCGTGCGCGCCACCCGGATGGGTGACTGCGCCATCCACCGCCGGCCCCACTTGCTCGGCGTACTTCCACAGCGCACCAGTTGTATGGTTCGTCGCGCGAGGGGCCCATTTGGTCTTACGATTTGCGAGTTCGGCGTCGCTCAATTTTACGTTAAGGGTGCCGGCGACCGCATCGATCTCGATGATGTCGCCGTCTTGCAACAACCCGATCGGCCCACCGACGGCCGCTTCAGGTCCAATATGTCCGATGCAGAAGCCACGGGTGGCGCCGGAGAACCGGCCATCGGTGATCAGGGCAATCTTGCCGCCCATCCCCTGCCCGGTCAGCGCCGCCGTCGTCGCCAGCATCTCCCGCATGCCGGGACCGCCCTTCGGCCCCTCGTAGCGGATCACAATCACTTCGCCTTCCTTGTAGGTGCGCTTCTGCACCGCCTCGAAGGCGTCTTCCTCGCGGTCGAAGCACCGGGCCGGACCGGTGAACTTCAGGTTGGACATTCCCGCGACCTTCACGATCGCACCCTCCGGAGCGAGATTACCCTTCAGCCCGACCACCCCACCTGTGACGGTGATAGGATTGTCGGCGGGCCGCACCACGTCCTGGTGCGGATTCCATTTCACGCTTTTGAGGTTTTCGGCGATCGTTCGGCCAGTGACGGTCAGGCAATTCCCGTGCAGGTGGCCATTGTCGAGCAGCGTCTTCATCAGCAGCGGAATGCCACCTACTTCAAACATGTCTTTGGCAACATAACGGCCGCCCGGCTTCAAATCCGCGACGTAAGGAGTCTTTTTGAAGATTTCGGCAACGTCGAACAAATTGAATTTAATGCCGCACTCATGGGCGATCGCCGGCAGGTGCAGCGCAGCATTGGTCGAACCACCTGAGGCTGCAACCACGGCCGCAGCATTTTCAAGGGCTTCGCGGGTCACGATGTCGCGGGGCCGGATGTTTTTCTCGATCAGCTCCATCACCTTCTCGCCGGCGGCGGCGCAGAAGGAGTCGCGGATCTCGTAGGGCGCCGGGGCCCCGGCCGAGTACGGAAGCGCCAGCCCAATCGCCTCGGACACGGTCGCCATGGTGTTGGCGGTGAACTGGGCGCCGCAGGCGCCGGCCGACGGGCACGCCACCCGCTCGATCTCGTCGAGGTCCTCGTCCGACATGGCGCCGACCGAGTGCTTGCCGACCGCCTCGAACATGTCCTGCACGGTGACCGGCTGCCCGCGGAAGTTGCCCGGCAGGATCGAGCCGCCATAGATGAAGATCGAGGGCACGTTGAGGCGGACCATCGCCATCATCATGCCCGGCAGCGACTTGTCGCAGCCGGCGAGCCCGACCAGCGCGTCGTAGGAATGGCCGCGCACGGTCAGTTCGACCGAATCGGCGATGCATTCGCGCGACGGCAGCGACGAGCGCATGCCGTCATGGCCCATCGCGATGCCGTCGGTCACGGTGATGGTGCAGAACTCGCGCGGGGTGCCGCCGGCGGATGCCACGCCCTTCTTCACCGCCTGCGCCTGGCGCATCAGCGAAATGTTGCAGGGGGCCGCTTCATTCCAACATGAAGCAACGCCGACAAAGGGTTGATGAATCTGGGCTGTCGTCAGCCCCATCGCATAGAGATAGGAACGATGCGGTGCGCGCTCGGGGCCCTCCGTCACATGACGGCTCGGCAGCCTGCCCTTGATGTTCGTCTTGGCGTCCATCGCGACCCTGTTCCGACGCTCGTTTCCCGCGCTCTTTCCTCCATCAACGCCGGAACCCGAAAAAATGTCCCGTCGTCGGAGCGCTGGCTCTTCAGCTTGGTGAATATCCTTTCATGTCAGGGTGTGGCTAAAAAGCGGCGTGACTACGGATGGGCTGCTTTTAGGGTTAAATGTTCAGGTATCGTTGCAACAACGCAACAATCGTGGCCGCCGGGCAACCATGTATTATCAGTCCTTATGGGAACCCTGACACGAGTCTGACAAGGCAGCCGTAAAGTAGTTGTCTTGGAATTAGGTTCGCTTTGGTTGTGAACCGACCGACGAGCACGAGATACAGCTTCGCGAGCCCCGGAATGACGAGTCTGTGGGATGGGTGGCGCTTCGCTCGATCCACCCTGCAATCTACTCGGCCGCCAGCTTCGGTGGCGCCGGAGGCGTCCAGCACTGCGTACGATTGCGGCCGCCTTCCTTGGCCTGGTAGAGCGCGGCATCGGCGGCCTTCATCAGGGCATCGATCCCGGACATGCTTGTAATGGCCTCGGCAACGCCGACGCTCACCGTCAGTCGCACCGGACGATCATCCGCCGGCAACGTCAACGCTTCCGCCCGCTTTCGAATCCGCTCGGCGACCGTCCGTGCGCGCGACAACGTCGTTTCCGGCAGCAGAACCGCGAACTCCTCGCCGCCGACACGGCCGACGACGTCGGACTTGCGCTTGCCGCGCGTGCAGATTTCGGCGACGGCCTTGATGGCCTCGTCGCCGACCGCATGGCCGAACCGGTCATTGATGCTCTTGAAGTGATCGACATCGACCATCAGGACGGACACGGAACGATAGTAGCGCTGGAACCGGCTCCACTCGGCATCCAGCGTCGTCAGGAAGTGCCTGCGATTGAACAGCCCGGTGAGCGGATCGGTGGTCGCGAGCACCTCGAGCTGTCGTGCATTGTGGACAAGATCGGTGACGTCGACAAAGGTCAGCATCCGGCCGCCGTTCGCCATCGTCGAGCAATGGACCCTGATATTGCGGCCGTCCGGCGTCTGCACGTCGCGCTTGTGATCGCCTGCCTTGATCTCGGCGATCCGCTTCGCCGGAAAAGCCTTGATCTGCTCAGGGGTCGCGCCGCTCGGCACTGCCCGTCGATTGCGCGTGATAAGCGTGATGTAGGGAGGATGTCGCGCGACCTCCTCCTCGCTCACCTCCCAGAAATCCCGCATTCTCCGATTGAGGAAAATCGCATTGAGATCGCGATCGAGCAGGACGACGCCGTCCTCGACGTTCTCGAGCGCACCGGTCAGCACCTTCAGCTTGTCCGATGCGTGCACGATATCGGTCACGGGCGTGTAGCTCACCATCCGGCCGCCGTCGGGCAGCGGCGTGCACTGACATCGCACCACATCGCCATTGCTGCGCCTGAGATCAATCGGATTTACGTCGCCGACGCTCACGAGGCGGACGCGTTCGGCAACATAGGCCTGAAGCTGCGCAGCCGGCAGCTCATAGGCCATGGTCTTGCAGCCGTGATGCATCAGGTCGGTGAAGGTGGGGTTGCGGTCGGCAACCTCGTCCGGAAGCGTCCACATTCTCCGGAACGCACGGTTGATGAACAGGGCCTTCAGCTCCGCGTCCAGCAGCAGGATGCCGACCGGGATCTGATCGAGCGCTGCGCGCAGCGCCAGCATGTGCCCGCGCAGGATATCGCCGCTGCGCCGCTCAGGAATGGCGGCCGGCGCAGAAGCAGCAGGCGTGGACGCGGGCGCGGGAGCCGCAGCGTTGGCCCGCTGCTCCTCAAAGACCAGGCCGAGCTGCCGGTCCGATTGCCACAGCCGTTTGCACGGCCGCACCTGATGGCTTCCGACAAGCAACAGCTGAACGTGGTCGGGAATCCCGATCGTGGTTTCGAGTTCGACGGTCGCTCCCGCGTCGGTGAGCTGCCGGACCGTGCAATCGAAGGCCGACCGGCCGAAGTTGAAGACGATCTTTCCGGCCAAGAATGTTCGGCCCCGAGACGCTGACACCTGTCCGGACATGGCGAGAATCCACCTGGAGCAATTGCGAGCTCGCTCACCTCAGCACTTTTGAGTCACCAAGCGATGAACGCTTTCGGAGGATTTTGAATCGGGAACCGAGGACGCAGGCCGTGTGCGCCGCAACACTGGTTCCATCCGAACGGCCAGTCCACGAGGCGATCTGTGTCGCTGCCCACTCCGGAGTACAAGCCGCTCCACAATCTCGCCGCCGAAGGCGGCGTGCGGGATTTCGACCGATCGGATCGGCCGCCTCTCGGCCAGCCCCAATCACCAACAAACGGTCAAGGTTGCTGTCGAGAAGAATTTAGTTCTATCGTATAATTATGCTGCACTAGACGCAGTCGGAGGAGTAGCGTCGCAGCTCCCTCAGTAACAGTCAGGGAAGCGCCCGCCATGTCTGCTCTTCAAGCGAAGCTGGAACGATTTGAGATCCTCGCCAACGAATGCGAGCTGATCGCTAGCAGGACGCTGGATGGGAGTAACCGCGAACTGTACCAGCGGCTGGGCGGGCACTATCGCGAGCTGGCCACCGATATGCGGGCCGTGATCGCGACGATCGACGCGACGGCGGCATAAGAAAAAGGGCCGCTCGAAAACAACAAGCGGCCCAAGTCTAGGGAGGAAACGCCCTCAAGGAGGGCGGCGCTGGCGCAAGGCGCCGGCGCACGATGCGTATATGGGGTGAGCGTCCGGCTTCGGGAGCCCGGACTGCGCAAGTCAGGCACGCCCTTGTGCGCCTTGAATCTGTGCTTCGCAGTGCATAGCTGCCATTGGACAGGTTGGCCCATCATCTGCACCGCGGATATGAACGATGGGTTTCGCTTCCGCCTTCGCTCTTGGAGCTACGGCGGACAAGTCGCTCTCACCCATCCTGAAAACTACAAGGCGCTGAGCCGCTTCCGTTTCGCGTTGAGCGCTGAGGCGACGCGGCTGACTGGCGGGCGGCCGAGCAGCCCGGCGACCTCGTTTGTCGTGGCCAGCAGCTTGTCCATATCGATCCCGGTTTTCACGCCCATGCCTTCCAGCATGTAGACGACATCCTCCGTCGCGACGTTGCCGGTGGCGCCCGGCGCATAGGGGCAGCCACCGAGGCCGCCGGCGGCGGCGTCGATGACCCGCACGCCCTCTTCCATGCCAGCATAGAGATTGGCGAGCGCCTGGCCGTAGGTGTCGTGGAAGTGCATCGCGAGGTTGGCCACGGGAAGCTCGGCGCCGACCGCGCGCAGCATCTCCCTGGCCTTGAGCGGCGTGCCGACGCCGATGGTGTCGCCGAGCGAGATCTCGTAGCAGCCGAGATCCCACAGGGTCACGGCGAGGTCGGCCACCGCCTTCGGCTTGATCTCGCCGTCGAACGGACAGCCCAGCACGCAGGAGACATAGCCGCGCACCTTGACGCCGTCGACCTTGGCGCGCGCCAGCACCGGCCTGAAGCGCTCGATCGACTCCGCGATCGAGCAGTTGATGTTGGCACGCGAAAAGCCTTCCGAAGCCGCCGCGAACACCGAGACCACCTGGGCGCCGGCCGCACGCGCGGCGTCATAGCCCTTCTCGTTCGGCACCAGCACGTGGAATTCGGCATCCTTGACTTGGCTGACGCCGCGCAGCACCTCATCGGAGCTTGCCATCTGCGGGATCGCCTTCGGTGACACGAAGGCGCCGACCTCGACGGTGTTGAGCCCCGCCGCCACCAGCGCCTCGACGAAGGCGATGCGCGCCGCGATGCTGACCGGCGTCTTCTCGTTCTGCAGGCCGTCGCGCGGCCCCATCTCGACGATGTGGACCTGACTGCTCATGGCGCGGCCGCAGGTTCGACTTCGGCAAGCTCGACGCCTTCGCCGACGATGTCGCCGACCTTGCATTTGAGCTTCTTCAGCACGCCGGCGTAGGGCGCACGCAGCGTCTGCTCCATCTTCATCACCTCTAGCGTAAGGATCGGGGAACCCTTCTCCAGGGTCGCGCCCTCCTCGGCCAGCAGCGCGACCACGGTGCCGGGCAACGGTGCCACGATCTTGTCCTCACCAACCTGCTCCTCGCTCTCACCGCCGAACGGATCGACCCAGTGCAAATCGAAGCGGCCGTTGCGGGTGCGCAGGTAAAGCTCGTGGCCCTCGATGACGGAGGCAACGCGCGACTTGAGGCCGTTGAGCGTCAGGTCGAAGCCGTCATCGCCGGGCGATGAGATGGCAAACGCGAACTCGCGCCCGCCGACCGACAGCGTCGATGGTCCGTTGCCATAGTGCAGCGTGATGGTCTGCGCGGGCTCATGGCCCTGCCGCAACAAGAACACCCGCTGGCGGCGGCCGACCGGCATCCAGCCGAACGCCTGCCAGGGCGAATTCGCCTCGCGCCGCGCGGCCTTTTGCTCGTCATTGACGATGGCTGCCACCGCTGCACAAAGTTCGAACTCGCCGGCCGCGCCGGTGCCGGCCGTCAGGTTCTTCAGCTCCCGCTCGATGAAGCCGGTATCGATCGCATTGGCACGGGTGGCCGGATGCGTCACCAGCGCCGACAGGAACGGAATGTTGGTGACGATGCCGCGGACATCGGTCTGCTCAAGCCCGCGATTGAGCTTCTCGATGGCGCCCTCGCGGGTCGGCGCCCAGGCGATCACCTTGGCGAGCATCGCGTCGTAGTAAGGCGAGACGTTGTCGCCGCTGCGATAGCCGGCATCGATACGCAGGCCGTCGCCGTCCTGCGGCGTCCGCCAGGTCTTGATGCGGCCGACCGAGGGCATGAAGTTCTTCTGCGGGTTTTCCGCGTAAACGCGCGCCTCGATGGCGTGCCCGTTCAGCCTGATCTCATTCTGCTTCAGCGGCAGCGCCTCGCCGAAGGCGACGCGCAGCTGCCATTCCACGAGATCGACGCCGGTAATCAGCTCGGTGACGGGATGCTCGACCTGAAGGCGGGTGTTCATCTCGATGAAGAACACGTCCTTGCCGTCGGAGACGAACTCGATGGTGCCGGCGCCGACATAGTTGACCGCACCGGCCGCCTTGCGCGCGGCCTCGCAGACCGTCTCGCGCTGCGCTGCGTTCAGCGTCGGCGACGGTGCTTCCTCGATCACCTTCTGGTGGCGCCGTTGCAGCGTGCATTCGCGCTCCCACAGCGAGAGCAGATTACCGTGGCTGTCGCCGATGATCTGCACCTCGATGTGGCGCGGGTTCTGCACGTATTTCTCGATCAGCATGCGGTCATCGCCGAACGCCGCCTTGGCCTCGCGCTTGGCGCTGGTGATCGCTGCCGACAATTCAGCCGCCGAATTGACCACGCGCATGCCGCGGCCGCCGCCGCCGGCCGACGCCTTGACCAGTACTGGGAAGCCGATCCGGTTGGCGGCTTCCGCCAGGATCGCCTCGTCCTGCGCCTCGCCGTGATAGCCCGGCACCAGCGGCACACCGGCCTTCTCCATCAGCGCCTTCGAGCCTGATTTCGAGCCCATCGCCGTCATCATCCCGGCGGTCGGGCCGACAAACACCAAACCAGCGTCAAGACAGGCCTGCGCGAACTCGGCATTCTCCGACAGGAAGCCGTAGCCGGGATGCACGGCCTCGGCGCCGGTCTCCTTCGCCGCGGCGATCACGCGCTCGATGTCGAGATAGCTGTCGCGCGCCCGCGCCGGGCCGAGCAACACGGCCTCGTCGGCGAGCGCGACATGCATCGCATCGCGGTCGGCCTCGGAATAGACCGCGACGGTGCGCAGCCCCATGGCGCGCGCCGAGCGGATGACGCGGCAGGCGATCTCGCCGCGGTTGGCGATCAGAAGCGTGCGGAAGCGCCGGTAGAGTTTTGAGCGGTCCATGGTCAGATCCTGGGTCACATCCTGAACAGGCCGAATTTCGTCGGCTCGATCGGCGCATTGGCGGCGGCCGACAGGCCGAGCCCGAGTACCAGGCGGGTGTCGGCGGGATCGATCACGCCGTCGTCCCAGAGCCGCGCGGTCGCGTAATAGGGATTGCCCTGCTTCTCGTATTGCGCGCGGATCGGCTCGCGGAATTTGTCTTCTTCATCCGCAGACCAGCTCTCGCCCTTGGCCTCGATGCCGTCGCGCCGCACTTGACTGAGCACCATCGAGGCCTGCTCGCCGCCCATCACCGAGATGCGGGCGTTGGGCCACAGCCAGAGGAAGCGCGGGCTGTAGGCGCGGCCGCACATGCCGTAATTGCCGGCGCCGTAGGAGCCGCCGATCACGACGGTGAATTTCGGCACGCCGGCGGTCGCAACCGCCGTCACCAGCTTGGCACCGTCGCGCGCGATGCCGCCGGCCTCATACTTCTTGCCGACCATGAAGCCGGTGATGTTCTGCAGGAACACCAGCGGAATGCCGCGCTGGCAGCACAGCTCGATGAAATGCGCGCCCTTCAGCGAGCTTTCGCTGAACAGGATGCCGTTGTTGGCGATGATGCCGACCGGATAGCCCCAGATGTGGGCGAAGCCGCAGATCAGCGTGGTGCCGTAGAGCTTCTTGAACTCGTCGAATTCGGAGCCGTCGACGATCCGCGCGATGATGTCGTGCACGTCGAACGGCTTGCGGCCGTCAGCGGAGACCACGCCGTAGATCTCCTCGGCCGGAAACAGCGGCTCCTGCGGAGGCCGCATGTTGAGCTGTGCCTTCGCCGGTTGCTTCAGCGTGCCGACGATGCGGCGCGCGATCCCGATCGCGTGCGCATCGTTCTGCGCGTAGTGATCGGTCACGCCCGACTGGCGGGAATGGACATCGGCGCCGCCGAGCTCTTCGGCAGTGACGACCTCGCCGGTCGCGGCCTTCACCAGCGGCGGGCCGCCGAGGAAGATCGTGCCCTGGTTGCGCACGATGATGCTCTCGTCGGACATGGCAGGCACGTAGGCGCCGCCCGCGGTGCAGGAGCCCATCACGATCGCGATCTGCGGGATGCCCTGCGAGGACATCTGGGCCTGGTTGTAGAAGATGCGGCCGAAATGCCGCTCGTCGGGAAAGATTTCGTCCTGTAGCGGCAGGAAGGCGCCGCCGGAATCCACCATGTAGACGCAGGGCAGATTGTTCTGCCGCGCAATGTCCTGGGCGCGCAGATGCTTCTTCACCGTCAGCGGATAATAGGTGCCGCCCTTGATGGTCGCATCATTGGCGACGATGATGCATTCGCGGCCCGCGATGCGCCCGACGCCGGTGATGACGCTGGCCGAATGCACGTCCCCGCCATAGAGCCCGTTGGCGGCAAGCGGCGACAGCTCGAGGAACGCGGTGCCGGGATCGACCAGGAGATCGACGCGGTCGCGCGCCAGCATCTTGCCGCGCGAGGTGTGGCGCTTGCGCGAGGTCTCGCCGCCGCCGCCGGAAACCTGCTTGAGCTTGTCGCGGAGCTCCGCGACCAGGCCCCGCATCACCTCGGCGTTGCGGGCGAATTCTGAAGATGTGGGATCGATCGTCGAATGAAGCGGCATCGGTGTTGCACGTTTCGTTGGAGGACACGGTAGGACTACGAGCGGAGGACTCTTCTGCCACCGTTGATGCGGTGACGCCCCTCACCCCAACCCTCTCCCCGCAAGAGCGGGGCGAGGGAGAGAAGAGACTAGGCCGTCTTGGCGAACAGCTCGCGGCCGATCAGCATGCGGCGGATTTCGCTGGTGCCGGCGCCGATCTCGTAGAGTTTTGCGTCACGCAGCAAGCGGCCCGTGGGGTAATCGTTGATGTAGCCGTTGCCGCCGAGCAGCTGGATCGCATCCAGCGCGCATTGGGTGGCCTTCTCGGCGGCATAGAGGATGGCGCCGGCGGCGTCCTCGCGCGTGGTCTCGCCGCGGTCGCAGGCCTTCGCCACGGCGTACACGTAGGCGCGCGAGGCGTTCATCGTGGTGTACATGTCGGCGATCTTGCCCTGCACCAGCTGGAACGAGCCGATCGGCTCGCCGAACTGCTTGCGCTCGTGGACGTAGGGCAGCACGACGTCCATGCAGGCCTGCATGATGCCGATCGGCCCCGCCGCCAGCACCGCGCGCTCATAGTCGAGGCCAGACATCAGCACGTTGACGCCGCGGCCGACCTCGGAGAGCACGTTCTCCTCCGGCACCTCGCAATTCTCGAACACCAGCTCGCAGGTGTCGGAGCCGCGCATGCCGAGCTTGTCGAGCTTCTGCGCGGTCGAGAATCCCTTCATGCCCTTCTCGATGATGAAGGCGGTGATGCCGCGCGGGCCGGCATTCGCATCGGTCTTGGCATAGACCACGAGCGTATCGGCGACCGGGCCGTTGGTGATCCACATCTTGTTGCCGTTGAGGACGAAGCGGTCGCCCTTCTTGTCGGCGCGGGTCTTCATCGAGACCACGTCCGAACCGGCGCCGGGCTCCGACATCGCCAGCGACCCGACATGCTCGCCCGAGATCAGCTTGGGCAGATATTTGCGCTTCTGCGCCTCGTTGCCGTTGCGGCGGATCTGGTTGACGCAGAGGTTGGAATGCGCGCCGTAGGACAGGCCGACGGAGGCCGAGGCGCGCGATATCTCCTCCACCGCGATGCAGTGCTCGAGATAGCCGAGGCCCGACCCGCCATACTCTTCCTCGACGGTGATGCCGTGCAGCCCGAGCGCGCCGATCCTGGGCCAGAGGTCGCGCGGAAACTGGTTGCTGCGATCGATCTCGGCGGCGCGCGGCGCGATCTCGTTGGTCGAGAAATCATGCACCGTCTCGCGGATCGCATCCGCGGTCTCGCCAAGGTCGAAATTGAAGATTGCCGCCTGGTTCGAGGCCATGATCCCTCCCGTGAGATTCATCCTGCAATTAAACGATCATACGTTTTTTTCTTTGCTTCGCAAGCAATCGTGCTATGGTTCGGGCATGAAATCCGCAGTTCGTTGAATTCACTGGGGTTTCATGCGATATACATACGGTCGTTCGCTTGTTTCCTCCGTATTCCGGCAAGCCAACACCCTCCGAGGCCCCGATGGCACGCACGATCGGCTCACATGGCCCCACCACGCTGGAGGCGATCCGCAAGGCCGGCGTGCGCCTGATCTTCGAGCGCGGCTATGAAGCCATGAGCCTGCGCCAGCTCGCCGCCGAGGTCGGCATCCAGGCCGGCTCACTCTACAACCATATCTCAACCAAGCAGGACCTGCTGTTCGATCTGGTTCAGGACCATATCAACGATTTGCTGCGCGAGCTCGATCTGGCGCTGGCGGGCAAGGCCGATCCTGTCGAGAAGCTGCGCGCCTTCGTGGCCTTCCACGTCACCTATCACATGACCCGCAAGCGCGAGGTCTTCATCGCCAATTCCGAGCTGCGCAGCCTCGATGCCAAGAACTACGACGCCGTGGTGGCGCTGCGCGGCGCCTATGAGGCGCGGCTGGCGCAGATCCTGACCGACGGCGTGGCGGACGGCGTGTTCGAGGTCATCGACATCCAGGTCGCGACCTTCGCGATCCTGGCGCTGCTGACCGGGCTGTGCACCTGGTATCGCCCCGGCGGACGGCTGACCCGCGACGCCATCATCGCGGCGCATGAGAAGCTGGTGCTGTCGGGCGTCGCGCCGCGGGCCGAGACCGGTCAGGCGAGCCACGGCAGCAGGACCCCGCGGACCGCGGTTGCGGGTTCGTGACTGTGACAGAGCGCCCACAATTCGATGACATCGATCTGCGGATCCTGGCCGAGTTGCAGCGCGACGGCCGGATCAGGATCAACGAGCTCGCCGAGCGCGTCGGCATCACCGCCCCGCCCTGCCTGCGCCGGGTCCGCGCGTTGCGCAGCCGCGGAGTGGTGCAGGCGGTCCGCGCCACGCTCGACGAGCGCATGCTCGGCTACGAGGTGACCACGTTCGTGCTGATCCAGCTCGACAGCCAGAACCTGGTGGCGATCGAGGCGTTCGAGGCGGCGGTCGCGGCCGTGCCGCGCTTCCTGCAATGCTGGCGGATCTCGGGCGACGCCGATTTCATGCTGCGATGCGTTGCGCCCAGCGTCGACGACATGCGTCAGCAGCTGCTGCAATTCGCCGGCCTGCCCAACGTGCGGAAGATCAGAAGCTTCCCGGTGCTCGGCGTCTCCAAGGACGCGCCACTGCCGATCCCGGGCGCCCTCGCCGCGAACCCGGCCAGCTGATCGCCGGCCCCGGCGAGGCCAGACTTAGTGCGTCCAACCTTAGTGCGTCCACGGCTCCCAGCGGCGGAACGCGAAATTGTCGGCATAGGCGATCTGCCGGTGCGCCGAATCCTTCGGCTCGATCACCTGGTAGGCGATGCCCTTGCGCTCGCAATAAGCGACCGCCTCTTCCTTGGTGTCGAAATGCAGCGTCAGCTGCTGCTTCATGTCGGTCGACGAGGTCCAGCCCATCAAGGGCTCCACGGTGCGCGGCTGCTCCGGCTCGAAGTCCAATTGCCACGCCTTGGTCTTGGCACGTCCCGATTGCATCGCGTTTTTGGCGGGCTTAAAAATGCGTGCGGTCATGGATGGTCGGCCCCGTGGGATATGCGACATGGAAGCGATTTGAAGGAAACCGCCGGGATAGTATAGAGACACCATTCAACGAATGAATCGGTGATTCCTCGATCTCGGAGGTAACCTTCGCCGGACCGGTATAGTCATTCTACCGCGCTGTGACAATCTGGCCCCGGGAGGCTTCCATATGGACTCCCCTCGGCCCGCGGCCAGATTGTCACACCACGGTCTTCTCGACAGCATCATCTCGAGGAAACGGCGCTCCCATGGAAATCCACGCTCACCTGCCTGAAAAAGGACGTGACCTCCGGCTCGACCTGTTCCGCGGGATCGCCAACTGGTACATCTACCTGGACCACATCCCCGACAACGTCGTGAACTGGATCACGACGCGGAATTACGGCTTCAGCGACGCTGCGGACCTGTTCGTCTTCATCTCCGGCTACACCGCATCCTTCGTCTATGCCCGCATGATGCTGGAGCGCGGCTTCATCGTCGGTGCGACAAGGCTGACCAAGCGGGTCTGGCAGCTCTACGTCGCCCACATCATCCTGTTCGTGATCTACATCGCTTCGATCAGCTACCTGGCGCTGCGCTTCGGCGATTCCGAGATCATCAACGAGTTCAACGTCGCCGGCCTCGTCGACAACGCCACCGAGACGCTGCGCCAGGGCCTGTTCCTGAAATTCAAGCCGGTCAATCTCGACGTGCTGCCGCTCTACATCGTGCTGATGGGCCTGTTCCCGCCGGTGCTGTGGTTCATGCTGCGGCAACCGAACTGGACCATGCTAGCCTCGATCGCGCTGTGGCTGGTGTCGCGCCACATGGGCTGGAACCTGCCGGCCTACCCGGCCGGCACCTGGTACTTCAATCCGTTCGCCTGGCAGGTGCTGTTCGTGTTCGGCTCGTGGTGCGCGATGGGCGGCGCGCGCCAGAACATGCACATCATCAATTCGCGCTACACGCTGTGGTTCTGCATCGCCTACATGATCTTCGCGCTGATCATGACCATGGCCGGACGCTTCCCGGAATTCGGCGCCCAGTTCCCGGACTGGCTGTATTCGGCGTTCAACCCGAACGACAAGACCAACCTCGCGCCCTACCGCTTCCTGCACTTCGTGGTGATCACGGTGCTCGTCATCCGCTTCATCCCGAAGGACTGGGCGGCGCTGGAGTGGAAGGTGTTCGATCCCCTGATCGTCTGCGGCCAGCAGTCGCTCGCGGTGTTCTGCGTCGGCGTGTTCCTGTCCTTTGTCGGACATTTCGAGCTCTCGATGAGCTCGGGCTCGCTGTTCGCGCAGATCTTCGTCAGCATCTCCGGCATCGCGATCATGACGATCGTGGCCTATTACATCTCGTGGTCGAAGCGGCAGGACAAGCCGGTCAAGCCGCCGGCGCCGAAGCCCGCGGCACCGGCGAAGGCGGCGTAAGTTCCTTTACCCAAGCATGGCCTTCTCGGAAAACCGCTTCACACGTTTCCGGGCCATGCTTCAGCTGCCTCCCCGGCTGCCGTCCGCCGTGGTCGAGGAGACGATGGTGGCGACGTCGCCGAACGTCGTCATCACGGGTGTCACGACCTTGTGCATGGCGGTCTTCGACACCAGCGTGTCGTGCATCACGAGGTGGTCGATCCCCGTCGTGAGGAAGCAGCTCACCGCGTCCTGCGGCGTCTCGATGATCGGCTCGCCCTTGACGTTGAACGAGGTGTTGATCAGGACCGGCACGCCGGTCAGCGCCTCGAACTCCTTGAGCAGGCGGTAGAGCATCGGGTTGGTCTCTTCCCGCACGCTCTGCACCCGCGCCGAGCCGTCGACATGCACGATCGCCGGGATCCTGTCGCGCCATTCGGGGCGCACCGGCTTTGCGATCAGCATGTAGGGCGAGTCCTCCTCGCCCTCGAAGATCTCCTTCATGCGCTCCGCCAGCACGATCGGCGCGAACGGACGGAACGCCTGGCGGTGCTTCACCCGGCTGTTGAGGATGTCCTTCATCTCGGCCTTGCGCGGATCGGCGATCAGGCTGCGGTTGCCGAGCGCACGCGGGCCGAATTCGGAACGGTCCTGAAACCAGCCGATCACCCGCTGGTCTGCGAGCAGTTTTGCGGTATCGCGGCAGACATTGTCGCTGCGTTTGGCATCGACCTGGATCCGGACCAGGAAGCTTTGCAGCGCGGCCGCGACCTCGGCGCCGCTGTAGGGCCGGCCGACATAGGCGTGGTCCATCACGAACGAGCGGCGCTGCTTGAGGAGCTCGAGCCAGCCGTAATAGGCGCAGCCGATCGCGATGCCGTCGTCACCGGCGGCGGGCTGGATCCAGACATTCTCGAAACCGGCCTCGCGCGCGACGCGCCCGTTGGCCACGCAGTTCAGCGCGACGCCGCCGGCGATGCAGAGGTTCTTCGCACCGGTGGTCTCGCGCAGCCAGCGCGCCCGCGCCAGCAGCACATTCTCGGTGTCGTCCTGCACCCGCCAGGCGATGTCCTCCCAGTGCCGCATCGTCGGGCTCTTGTCCCAGCTGCCGCCGTCGAGCACGAAGGGCTGCTGGTTGTCGGCGCCCCAGAACGGCACGTTGAGCCTGCCGTCCTTCATCTCGAGGAGACTGCCGACCTGCTCGCGGCGGCCATAGGGTGCGAGCCCCATCAGCTCGCCGCATTTGTTCCAGTCGCCGAACACGTAGGTCGAGACCCGGCTGTACAGCGCGCCCAAGCCCGGCATGTTGTAGAACTCGTCCGACAACAGCCCGCGCGCCGGCTCCATGAACACCTTCTTCAGGCATTCGAGCCTCGTATCGTCGAACCTGTAGTAGCTCTCGGACTCGCGGGCGAGCGGCGACGCGCCGTCCTGCGGATAGGACTCCATCGCGTCGGCCTGATAGTTGCCGACGCCGTCGACGATCATCACGACGCCGTCCTTGAACGGCGACACCGCGAACGCGCTGTAGGCATGCGCGAGGTGATGCGAGATCGACACCACCTTGTCGGATTTGGAACGAAACAGCGGATGCTTGATGGCCTCGTTGCGCTCGGCAATCGGCAGGAAGCCCGGCATGTCCTGGTGGAGCATCCGCTCCTCCATCTCGGGCACCGGCAGGATGTAGCTGTTGCGCACCACGAGATCGACGTCGTCGAGCGTGATGCCTTCGGCCGACAGGCAGTAGTCGATGACTTCCTTGTAGAAGCCGGAGGCGTGCTTCTCGCGGGTGATGCGCTCCTTGGAGATCGCGTAGGCGATCGCACCGTCACGCAGCAGGCAGGCGCTCACGTCATGGTCGTAGACGTTGAGACCAAGGACGTAGGTGTGTTGTTTCGGCATGGGCACTCTTCAGGAAGGATTCTGAAACGCTCAGAGAACAGGATCGTGTCGACTTCAAGTTCTCGATGGCATTTTCCGCGGCTCGCAAATCTCTGCTTCTGCGATGCACAAATCAAACCGGCGCAGTGCAAGATGAACAGAATGAACGGCGGATGAACGACAAGATGAGCGCAGCAACCACATCATCCTTTGCAGGTAGGAACGTAACTTGACCTTACCTGTTGGCCTCAATAGAGTCGTTAAAGCTCGCAAGAACCTTAGTGAAAATATTGTCTTAGCATGCTCGAACCGGATGCCGGTCTCGCGCGTCTAAGCGAGACAGCCAGCATCAGTTCAGATGTTTGGAAGTGACTGGAGATCTTCAGAATGACTAAACGCTACAATATCCTGACTCGTTGCCTTGCAGCAGTCGCTTTGTTGTTCGTCTATGTCGCAAGCACCTCTGCCATCCTGGTCGGCGCCACCACATCGTCCGCGCAGGCCTACTGGCGCGGCGGCGGACGTGGCTATGGCTATCGCGGCGGCTGGGGTCGCGGCCGCGGATGGGGCTATGGCCGCGGCTATGGCTACGGTGGTTACGTCGGTCCTCGTTGCTGGTGGACCCCGCGTGGTGTTCGCGTTTGCCGGTGGTAACAACCGCCGACACTCAAGCACATTACCGATACAAGCGATTTTGAAGACATAAATCAGGTGCGTTGGTCCCGGCGCACCTGATTTTCTTTTGGAGCGTGCCCGCTCGCGGCACGCAAGAAAGAGCCCCGGGAGACGCGCCGGGGCTCTAGTCACGGGAGAGAACGCTTCAGAAATCGGGACGCGGGGACGAGCCGCCAGCCCGATCACCCAATGCATCTACGACGTGCATCTGAGCAGATTCGGCTGCTTCAAGCTGTAGCCGTGCCGCAACAACCCACCGGAATGAACAGGCTGTCCACCGGTTCCCGCGCCTAGCCGTCAAGGATCGCAACCGCCCTCGTCCAGCCTGCCGACGCGCGCTCGATCTTCACCGGGAAGCACGACACCATGAAGCCGGCCGGCGGCAAAAGCTCCAGGTTGTGCAGCTTCTCGATGTGGCAGTAGCCGATGTGCCGCCCGGCCTTGTGGCCTTCCCAGATCAGGCTGGCGTCTTTCGTCTCGGCGTATCGCTTCGCCGTGAAGACGAACGGCGCGTCCCAGCTCCAGCCGTCGATGCCGGTCAGCCGCACGCCGCGCTCGAGCAGATACATCGTTGCCTCGTAGCCCATGCCGCAGCCCGAATTGACGTAATCGGCCTGGCCGTATTTCGCGCCGGCGCTGGTGTTGACGACGACGATCTCGAGCGGCGACAGCGTATGGCCGATCCGCTTCAGCTCGGCTTCGACGTCGCCTGCGGTCGCGACGTAGCCGTCGGGCAGATGCCTGAAGTCGAGCTTCACGCCCGGCTGGAAGCACCACTCCAGCGGCACCTCGTCGATGGTCCAGGACCGCTCGCCGCGGTTCATGGTCGGATGGAAATGCCAGGGCGCATCGAGATGCGTGCCGTTGTGGGTGGAGAGCGAGACCTGCTCGACCGCCCAGCCCTGCCCGTCCGGCAGATCGGCGGCCTTCAGCCCATCGAAGAACTGCAGCATGCGCGGCAGCCCCTGCTGATGGTCGATATACTGGATGGTCGGATGATTGCCCGGCGGATCGGCCGGGACGTCGTTCTGCAGGGGGACGGAGATATCGATCAGTCTGCGCGCCATGGTGCCTCCTCGCGGAATTGTTCTTGTCAGGCAGAGCTTGCGATGCCGGCGCCGAACGCTCGGCAGGATGTTCTTCCCTAATCGGGAACGACAAACGTCTCCGGCGCCAGGCCGGCCTGGCCGCGTTGATACATAGCGATGTAGGCCGCCTCGATCTGCCTGGTAAAGCGCTTTGTATCGAACAGCGGCGCGGTCAGGCGATTCTGCGCGAGCTTCGTCTTTATCGCCTTGAGCGTCTCCGGCTGCCTTGCGATCTCGATCGCCAGATCTTCATAGGCTTTTGAGTTGTGCGTGATCAGTTCCGGCAAGCCGACTGCGTTCAGCAGGCTCGCAGCGACCCTGCCCGCCAGGGCCTCGCCGGCCTGCGTCAACACCGGCAAGCCTGCCCAAAGCGCATCGCTCGCCGTGGTGTGCGCATTGAACGGCAAGGTGTCGAGAAACAGGTCCGCCGCACGATGGCGGGCCAGATGATCCGAGAGCGACGCCACGCGCTTGGCGAATACGATACGCTCGGCGCTGACGCCTCGTGCTTCCGCGTCCTTCTTCAGATTGATTGCCGCGGTGGCGTTGTCCTCGCGGAGCCAGAGCACACTTCCCGGCACCTTGCTCAGGATCCGCATCCAGAGATCGAAGACGACCGGCGTGATCTTGTAGAGGTTATTGAAGCAGCAGAAGACAAAGCCATGCTCGGGGAGTCCGCATTCCTCCCTGGTGAACACCGTCTCCGATATCGCCCGCGTTGAATCATTCGCCTGGTAGCTGTTCGGGAGATACGCAATCTTTTCCGAGAAATCGCCCTGCTGCGCGTCCGGAATGATGGTGCGATCCGCAATGATGTAGTCGATGACGTCTGCGCCTGATGTGCCGGGATAGCCGAGATAGCCGACCTGGATCGGTGCCGGCCGCTGCGCGAAGATGTTTGTACGACTGCCGCGGGTGTAGCCGTTCAGGTCGACCAGGATGTCGATCTCCGCAGCCCTCAGCTTCGCAGCGACTTCGGCGTCACTGAGCAGGCTGGCTTCAAGGAACTCGCCGAAAGCACCTTGCAGGCGTCGCCGCATCGCGGAGTCATTGGCCGGACCAATCGAGACTGCCGTCGTTTCGAACCTAGATGTGTCGTGATTTTCAAACATGCCGGCCGTCAGATGGGCGACCGGATGTTCCTGAAAATCAGACGACACATAGGCAATGCGGATCTTGTCGTGCTGGTAGATTTCACCATTCCAGAGCAGGGTTTTGGCTGGCGGGTGCCACTTGCCGACCCAGCGCCTCGCATAGTCGTACTGGTCCTTGCCGGACGGACTGACCGCAACAAACGTAAATGGATCGGTGAATGGCTTGTCGTCTCGGGCCGCGCCGATCACTTGATTGCAGTCGGAGGCGAAGCTCTCCCACCTGCAAAGATTCATCTTGAGCTGCAGATGAACGCCTTCGAGACCCGCCAGATCAGGCTTCAGCGCCAACGCCTTGTCATAGGCGGCAAGGGCCTCGTCATAGCGTCCCCGATCCGTGAAGACATTGCCGCGGCCGCACCACGCCTCGGTTAGTTCAGGATCGAATGCCAGCGCCTTGTCGTGGGCGGCAAGAGCTTCGTCAAATCGCTTCAGCTTGTGGAGCACATTGCCGCGACCAAGCCATGCTCCGGCAAGATCGGGCTTGAGTGCGAGTGCCTTGTCGTAGGTGGCGAGGGCTTCGCCGTAGCGATCCAGTTTAAGCAGGCAAAGGCCGCGGCCGAGCCATGCCTCCGCCAGATCGGGCTTGAGCTTCAATGCTCGCTCGCAGGCGGCAAGGGCTTCGTCATAACGCTCCAGTTCGACGAATACGTTGCCGAGGCTGAGCCACGCCTGCATCAGATCTGGCTTCAGTGAAAGCGCCTTGTCGTACGGCGCAAGAGCCTCGTCTTGACGATCCAGTTTGACGAGCAGATTGCCGCGACCGAGCCAGGCCTCAGCCAGATTGGATTTCAGCGCGAGCGCCTTGTCGTAGGCCGCGCCGGCTTCGTCATATCGCTTGAGCTCGGTGAGCAGGTTGCCACGACCAAGCCACGCTTCAGGCAGGTCAGGCTTGAGCGCCAGCACCTTGTCGAACCCCGCAAGGGCGTCGTCGAGACGCGCCAGTCTAAACAGGACGTCTCCCCTGGCGAGCCATGCTTCGATCAGGTCCGGCTTGATTGCCAGCGTCTTGTCGTAAGCGGCAAGAGCTTCACCGTAGCGCTGCTGGCTGGCCAGCAGATGACCGAGCCACGGGGCGGCCGCGCCTGGCTCGAGTGCGAGCGCCTTGTCATAGGCCGCGAGCGCCTCGGCGTAGCGCTGTAGCTTGACCAGTGAATGGCAGCGGCCAAGCCATGCCTCCGCCAGGTTGGGCCTCAATGCGATGACCTTGTCGTAGGCGGCAAGCGCCCTGTCGAAGCGCCCCAGGTTGGTCAGGAGATGACCGAGCCACGGCCCCACCAGATCCGGCTTCAATGCGATCGCCCTGTCGAACGCGGCGACGGCTTCGTCATGCCGCCCCATTCCCGCGAACGCATTGCCCCGGCCGAGCCACGCCTCAGCCAGGTCGGGCTTGAGTGCCAGCGCCTTGTCAAAATGCGCGACCGCCTCGAGTGGCCTCCCGCCATTCATGGCATTGATGGCATTTTGGTATGCTTTTTTCGCCGCGCTCATCCTGCGTCCCGTCGTTCAAGGAGCGGGACACTAGCAGGCAACCAGAACGGGACAAGGTTCCCGCATCGCGTTGCCGCCGCACGAACGACGCTTGCGCGATCACCCGTCCCCGCCAGCCTGCGCGCGCACGCCGCATCCGCCCGCGGCCGCGGCGGGGCCTGCGACATTACAACGGCGCGCAAGGCCGTCATGAGGTTGAACCTATCCTCCGCCCGGACGACCCATTGGCACTGGGGATTTCAGGGCCCAGTATTCCGACGGCGCCGTCTGGACGAACATATTCCGTCCAGGCGGCGTTGTTGCGTCAGGCAAGACAATCAAAGCCTGCTCGCACGGCGGCCGCGACTTGCCGCGGCAGGTCTTGCGGTGAAGCCCTGGGATGGGATGGTCGGGGCAGCTGGATTCGAACCAACGACCTGCAGTACCCAAAACTGCCGCGCTACCAGGCTGCGCTATACCCCGACATTTCCGAGAGGCCCCGTGGATACACGCTTAGGCCAGCGCCAGCAAGGCGCCGGTGCGGGGCTTGCGGCGGTGAAATCGGCACTGGTCTCCGCCGGAAAATCGCGTCGAAACAGCGCCCTATCGGCCGCCGAACAGTGGATGCCCGACCCGGTCGCCGGGCTGGATGCCGTATTTCTGCGCGGTGCCAGCAATGACCTCGAGCACGCCCTTGGCGAGCCCGCGCGACGGAATGATCTTGGTCGAGAGCGGCTCGGTGTTTTCAGCGATCCTCAGGATCCGCCCGTCGGCACGGATGAAGATCATGTCGAGCGAGATGTAGGTGTTCTTCATCCACATCGACACCTCCTGCTCCGGCGTGAAGTCGAACAGCATGCCTTTGCCGTCCGCGAGCTCCTTCCGGTACATCAGGCCGGTCTCCTTCTCCTGCTCGGTGGTCGCCATTTCGACCGAGAAGACGTGCACGCCTGATTTTGTGACGATCTCAAGCGGCTGGACGCTGGCGGCCTGCGCGGCCTGGGTCAGCAGCGCCCCGACCATCATGACGAGGCAGGCCAGCAGCGACGGACGCAGCCGCCCAACAATGCGAACGAAATTCATCGACGAATACTCACACCGGGGAAGATTTTCCGGCGGGACCCTAACCCGATGATTGCGGCAAATGCCAGAGCCCAAGCGGCTCGCCGGCGGCTCACGTTTCCGTCAGGGAAGCCGATGGGATTTAGTGCGACGACAGCGCCGAGGGGCCGGTCTCCGGATGGATCTCGGCGGCCATCATGCCCTTGGAGCCGGGCCCGAACCGCACCAGCACATATTGGCCGGGGCGCAGCTCGGTCATGCCGAAGCGGCGCAGCGTCTCCATGTGCACGAAGATGTCGGGCGTGCCCTCGCCGCAAGTCACGAAGCCGAAGCCGCGCAGCCGGTTGAACCACTTGACCTGTGCACGTTCGAGCCCGCTGGTCGCGGTCACCGTGACATGGGTTCGCGGCGGCAGCATCTGCGCCGGATGGATCGCGGTCGACTCGTCCATCGAGACGATGCGGAAAGCCTGGTAGCCCTTCGCGCGCTGCACGCATTCGACGACGAGCCGCGCGCCCTCATAGGCGGTCTGATAGCCGTCGCGCCGCAGCACCGTGACGTGGAGCAGGATGTCGGGCCAGCCATTATCGGGGACGATGAAGCCGTATCCCTTCGAGGCGTCGAACCATTTGATGACGCCGGAGACTTCGACGAGGTTGGCCGCGGCGTCGCCGAGACCGGAGAAGGCATCCATCGCCGGATCGCGCGGCGCGTTGCCGTACTCGCCTTGTCCAATCCTGCTTTGCCCAACTCCGCCGATCGGCGGTCCGCCGAGCTTCTTGGACTCAAATCCGTCCGACCCCATGACCCCGGACCCCACACATCAAATGCAGATCGCCGACATTGCGGCGCACCCTGTACACGCTGCTCTCCATGACCAACTCACTCGGACTGATTTTGGACGCTGCGCGAATCTCTCAACCAAAAGATAACACTCCCGCTTGCCGGGCATAGCTAAAAAACGATTCTTGCGGGAACTATGAACAGGCTTGCACAGCCGCGAATCAATCAGGCGTCAATTGCCTACGAAAGGACCAAGCGTGTCGCCGATGTCGTGGCGGATCACCAGGTCGGCGAGGTCGTCCTGATCGGTCGGCTCGTTGTTGATGATCACGAGCCGCGCGCCGCTCTCCTTCGCCATCATCGGAAAGCCCGCGGCGGGCCACACCACCAGCGACGACCCGATCGCCAGAAACAGGTCGCAGTGCCGCGCGAGTTCCGCCGCTCGGCGCATCGCATCCTCGGGCATCGATTGTCCGAACGAGATCGTCGCGGTCTTCACCGGGTCGCCGCAGTCCGCGCAGTCGGGTGCATGACCGGTCTTGTCGAAATGCTGCTGCACCCACGAGAGGCCGTAGTCCTTGCTGCACCCGATGCAGCGGGCGTAGGTCGTGTTGCCGTGCAGCTCGATCACGTCATCGGATTTGAAGCCCGACGTCTGATGCAGATTGTCGATGTTCTGCGTGATGATGCCGGGAATCTTGCCCGCCCGGTAGAGCGAGGCCAGCGCGCGATGCCCGCGACCGGGCTTAGCTGCGGCAAACGTCGGTTCCATCGCGAAGCGGCGGCGCCACGACTCGTCGCGCGCCTCCTGACTGGCGACAAACTCGTCGAACGGAATCGGCCGGTTGCGCGTCCACAGTCCGCCCGGCGAGCGGAAGTCGGGAATGCCGCACTCGGTGGAGATGCCGGCCCCGGTGAAGGGCACGATCGACGACGCCTCGGCAATCATGTTGCCGAGCTGCTCGACGCCGCTGCGCAGGTCTTTTGCCATCGAGCCCTTTGCCATCGAGTCTTTTGCGATCACTGGAAACAATCCGGTTGGACGATGCGACTATAGCACGATCGAACCGATTGCGAGCTCAACCATGACGCGAGCGATCGGGCCGCCTACCGCCTTGGCATCATCACAATCCCGCAATCCCTGCTCCGCATTCACGCCCAATTCGCCGACGCCAATGCGCGCGGGATAGGACCATGATCAAGAGGATGGGCAATGACCGATCTGGAAGACCGTGTCGCGCGCGAGCGCGAAGAGATCGTCGCGCGCGTTGCCAGCTTCCGGGCGACCCAGCGGAAGTTCGAGCGCGATCGCGAAGAGTACTACGACAACACGCTCGGCAATGTCTGGAGTGGATTTCAGCGCAAGAGCGCTTGATAAGGCGCATGCCGCGCGCTCCGCGGACAGTCGATGCGGGCGCACTCATTTGGCGCTGACACCGTGACGCGCAAATGAGAAAGCCCGGAGCGGTGTGCTCCGGGCTCGTCGCCATTACCAATAATGGCGGTAGTAGTGGTGCCGATAATACGGCCGGCCATAATAGGCGTATCCGTCGTCGTAATAGCCATAGCGCGGGCCGTAGTAACCGTAGCCGGGCCCGTAGTAGCGTGGGCCGTAATAGGCACCGGCCGCGCCCGCGGCGAGTGCGCCGGCGGCCAGACCGAAGGCCAGGCCAGGTCCGATGTGACGCGCCTGCGCCGGCGCACTGACCATCGTTGCGCCGACCGCGGCAACCGTCGCCAAAACTGCCAATACCTTTCTCATCGCAACCTCCTCACGTAAGTTCGCAGGGCTAACGCCGGCTCGTTGGGATGGTTGCAGCGAAGCTCAGTCCGGGCGCGCGTTCCGGTTCCACAGCCATGCGATTGCGCAAAGCTACCATCGGTTAGCGCGGGAACAAAAATGCAACCTCAGAGATTAGCTTGTGAATATGCGAGGTTGGCACTGATGCCGGCGTGGATGGAACTGCTGCTGAATGTGATGGGCTTTGCCGGTTTCGTCGGCATCGCGATGTATCACAAGCACCCGAACGGGAAGCTGCCGGACTGAGCGTCGGCAGGACGCTTCTCAATTCGCCTTGCGTGGCTCTCCCGCCGTGCGGGTCAGCCGGTCGGCCTTCACAAGCACCTTGCCGCTGTCCGGCTGCGGCCGCAGCCAGAAGCTGATCACGACAAAAGCGGAACAGAACAGCAGGCCCACCACCATCACTCGCCGGTGGGTCGGTCGATCCGCGCTGTGGAACGATGGCATCATGGCTGTCACCCGCGGCCATCCCAATCACAATCGCAGGTGGCAGCAACAACAGGCTGCGCTTAACCTAACCAGGTAGGGTTAGCGGCGATCGGGTCCTGCCTCGTTCGATGCACCCGATCGCTGTGGCGTCCACAGGATATCCCATGCTTGTCCGCAGCAAATTCACAGCGTCAGCGGCACCATTTCCCCAGCAAATTTCGGCTCTTGCTGCGCAATCGTCCACAGCCTGCATCGCGTGCGCACGGTCAAGCATCCGCCAGCCATTTCAGGGTCGCCTGGAAGCCCAGGCTGCGGGTGCCGACCAACACGGTGCCGAACACCTCGGCCTCGCCGCCGCTGAAGGTACCGGAAAAGCCGCTCGTGACCTCCTGCCCCGCGAACAGCGGACGGGCGAACGGGTCGGAAAACGGCGAATGCTGATTGGTGCTGAGGTGCCCCTTCCAGGTCCCCTCGCCGACCGTGTAGGCGCCGATCGACCAGAAATACGGCCCGCCGCCGACCAACAGACCATCGCGCAGGATCAGGACTCCGCTGTCGCGGCCGCGCACGCCGTCGGTCATATGGATATGGATCGAATAGAGCCCATTCTTCATCGGTCACGCCGCCGGTCCCCGAAGGCACCCCAGTATGGCCCCAACCCGGACGGCGCGCGAGCGGCCGAGGCCGCCAGGGCCCGCGATTCGTCACAAAAGGCGCCGGTTCCGGGCGCTTACAAATCGTTAAGAAAGCCCTGACAAGGTTCGACCACCGGAGGGAGAGAGCCATGCTCGTTTACCCCGTACCCGTCGAAGTGACGCAAGCCAGAGTGCACCTCGTTCTCGATCAGACGGCGAAGGAGCAGCCGCGCATCATCAATGAGGATGTGCTTGACGTCTTCGCCGCCAAGAACCAGGCCGACCGTGACGCCGTCGAGACCATTCTCGACATCAAGGTGTGAGACCGGCATCGGGCTAAAGATCCTTGCTTTCGGCCGAGTGCGATGCGCCGGCGCGGCTCTCGCTTGAGCAGCACTGAATCGCCCGCGCTGCAACGCGAGGAGCCAATCGCTCAAATTTGAACCTTACGCGCGGTGCCAAGACAAAATGACGCTGGGAATTTCAGGGCCAGCATTAGGCACAGCGCTGTGGGACGAACATATTCCGTCTACGCGGCGCTGTTGCATTTTACAAATTCAACCTTAAGTTTGATCCCCAACAGTTGGCGGCTCACGCCCTGAGAGATCCCCAGTCCGTCAACTGGGAAAGCCCCGCATCCAGCCTGCGGGGCTTTCTATTTCCAGGACCAGACTCTTCGATCCGGAGGAACCTTCTGCACCGCGAGCCGTTGGATGCCCGGTTGCCGGTACGATCTCCCCAAGGCCTGCTGGCATCAGACCTCGCGAGCCCACTCGCGGGGTTTTGCTTTTTAGAGGACGTCCAACCTCGCGCGTCCTTGATTGGCTGTGATGGGCAATCGATGAGATAGAGGCGCAGCCTCCAAGGCTCGACCACGAAAGCCCTGTCCCGGATTTTTCCCGGGCGGGGCTTTCTCGTTACTGGTCTCGTGCGAGCATGTCGCCGGCGCGTCCGTTCGCGGCAGGCTGCGCGATGGCGCGGTCGCTCAACGGCAGTGCGCGCTCGCGAAAGCTTGAGAATGCGGAGGCGGCGTGCAGTCGGCAAAACGCGTGCGCCCCCCTGCCCCGCGCCGCGTTTAGCTGCTATTTCTTGGCCGTCTCGCCCGAGCCCAAACAAAATCTCTGAATTCCCAGGAGGACAAGAAAATGCGCTATCTGCACACCATGCTGCGCGTCCGCAATCTCGACGTCGCGATGAAATTCTATCAGGACGCGCTGGGGCTGAAGGAAGTGCGCCGTATCGACAATGAGAAGGGCCGCTTCACGCTGGTGTTTCTCTGCGCGGAGGAAGACCTCCATCTGCTCAAGTCGCTGCCGCAGACCCGCGGTGCACCGCTGGTCGAGCTGACCTACAATTGGGACGAGGAGAAGTACGGCGAGGACCGCCATTTCGGCCACCTCGCCTACGAGGTCGACGACATCTACGCGACCTGCGAGAGGCTGATGAAGATGGGCGTCACCATCAATCGTCCGCCGCGCGACGGCAACATGGCGTTCGTCCGTTCGCCGGACCTGCACTCGATCGAGATCCTGCAGAAGGGCGACCCGAAGGCGCCGGCCGAACCGTGGGCGTCGATGCCGAACACCGGCCACTGGTAAACACCGCACCCGCGCGCACGTTCCTATCTGCGCCGCTCGCCCGGTGAGGAGCGATCGCGAGGAACGTGCCGCGGCCGTTGACGTTGCCTCCTCACAATCGACTGCGAGGAGGCAATGAGATGGGAAAAGGAATTTTACTTTGGCTGTTGGGTGTACCGATTCCGGTGATCATCGTGTTGTGGTTGTTGTTCGGTCACTGACTGCGTTCTAATGCCTGCGTATGAGCGAGGCTCTGCCGCGATGCGGCGGAGCCTCTTTTTTGCTCTCGATACAATTCATCACGGGCTTTTCCCTGACGCTTCAGCTAAGAACGCGCGCAAAGCAAAACAGCGGGAAAGAAACGCGTGATGGACAGCAAACTGACGATCTGGGGCCGGGCCAACTCGGTCAATGTGCAGAAGGTGCTCTGGTGTCTCGCCGAGCTCGACCTGCCCTATCATCGCGTCGATGCCGGCATGCAGTTCGGCAAGAACGATCAGCCTGACTATCTCGCGATGAATCCGAATGGCCGCGTTCCGACGCTGGTCGACGGCGACTATGTGCTGTGGGAATCCAATTCGGTGATGCGCTATCTCTGCATGGCCTATGGTCAGGGTTCGCCGATCTATCCGCACGCGCCGAAGGCGCGCGCCGCCGTTGACCGCTGGCTCGACTGGACGCTGTCGACGCTGCAGCCGGTCGACCGGCCGGTGTTCTGGGGGCTGGTGCGCACGCCGCCGGAGAAGCGCGACATGACCCAGCTCCAGCAGGCTGCCGATGCCGAGGCCGTGGTGTGGCGCGTCGCCGACGCGCAGGTCGCGTCCCGCCGCTTCATCGAGGGCGATCAGTTCACGATCGCCGACATCGCGATCGGCGCCTTCGCGCGGCGCTGGTTCGGCGTCGAAGGCGTCACCAAGCCGAAGCTGCCCAATCTCGAACGCTGGTTCAGCGAGATCGCCCGGCGGCCTGCCTTCGTGCGCTTCATCGCACCGCCGATGTCGTGAGCCGCACGCCGCTCAGCGTCCGCTGGACATCCCCGCACCGACACTGATGCCGCCACCGAGCTTCACGCAGGTGTCGGAACCCTCGACCTTGACGAAGCCCGGTCCGTACGACGCGCAGGGATTGCTCCGTGCCGCGGGTTTCGACGGCAAGGTTTTCCCGGCGCCGGGAGGTGTCTGGAAATTGCGGCGGTCGGCCTGCTGCGCGAATGCAGCGGCGGGAAGCAGGATGGCGATGGCGAGACAGATCTTGCGCATCCGGCCTTCTATCGCGTGCAGTCGAACGAGGCTAGCGCACGAATTTGACGCCGAACGTCTTGCCCTCGCGCCACACCACTTCGCAGGCGCGCCCGGTGCGGGCGTCGCGCGAAAACGCCAGCCGCAGCTTGGCCGGCAGCGTGTTGTTGTCCTGGACGGTGATCTTTGCGCCCGACGCGGACATGTCCTCGACCACGCAAGGCCGCGCGGCGAATCCGCCGTCGAGCGTGATCCAGCCGGATTGACGCAGCGATTTGCGCGTTTCGCGCTTCTTGGACCCTAAAGCCATCACATCATTCCCGGGCACACGCGTATCGCCGGTCGCTTTACAAAAGGTTGCGAAATCGCCGCGGATTG
Source organism: Bradyrhizobium mercantei (assembly GCF_001982635.1). GTDB lineage: Bacteria > Pseudomonadota > Alphaproteobacteria > Rhizobiales > Xanthobacteraceae > Bradyrhizobium > Bradyrhizobium mercantei. The sequence goes on from NZ_MKFI01000002.1 coordinate 437,189, forward strand.
CAGCGATTGCGGGGTTGTTCACACCTGCCGGGAGGCACGGCAAAGCGCTCGCTTCCGCGATAATCCCTTGAGTTTGCTGGATTTCCGATTTGGCGCTGATGGCGCTCCCTAGCGGAATCGAACCGCTCTCTCCACCGTGAAAGGGTGGCGTCCTAACCGATAGACGAAGGGAGCAAAACTCCCGGCAAATCAACACGTTAGGTGTGATATGCGCCGGACTGGCCGCAACCGTCAACGGCCGCGACGGGCGAACGTATAGTGGCGATTGGCCGGGCGGGCAAGCGTCGAGACACGCTTTTCCCGGGTTGCCGCCCAGATCACACGCGGGAGGTCACCTGCAGGACAATCCGGCCTCGATCGAGGTCCAGAAGCCGCAATGCGGCGGCACATGCGCGTGCGCCCGCGAACCACCGACATGAATCAGGATAGCGGCAGCAAGCGCGACGACGACGGCAGGAACGATGAGTCTGCGGAACGACATGGGGCTGCGCATCGAACGACATCGTGGCCTAACTAAGGCCAGCGGACACGGACCGACATTTCGGAACGGCGCCCCCTCCGATCGCTAGTGATTGCTCGCGACATCCTGCCGGTTGTTCACCTGTGCCGCGACCGGCGTCGTCCGCTTGATGCAGGTGCTGCAGATCACGAGTTTGCGCGCGAGCCGATCGTCCGCATCCTCTTCCGACAGTTGCGCGCCGGAGGTCTCGGCGACGGCCGGTGACGCATTGCGCGCATGGCGGCGCGGCTGCGGCGAATTGGGGTCTTGTCCGGCACCGTCCCAGGCCAGCGGACCTGTTCCGGGCGGCGGTGCCGTCATGCTGTATTGCTGTGAATATTGCGCGCAGGCGCCGAGCGCGATCGGAAGAAACAACACGGCGGCCTTGCGAGCCCAGTTCCGGAATGCAGACATGATCACACTCACACGCTATTCGTACTGCGACCTAAGAGCAGAACCGCTAAGAAATCGTTTGCCCTGATTGTTCCGTCGCATCCAACCGCGACGGCATCAAGACGGGATTGAGGCGTCAAGACGCTAATCCGGAGTCCAACCATGCCAGGCATCAACGGTCGCTTCGACGGCAAGCGCGTGCTCGCCGATCTCAACGCGCTGCGTGCGATCGGCGCCTACAAGACCGGCGTGCACAAGCCGACATTCTCGGAGCCGCATCTGGGCTCGCTCGACTGGCTCGCGACACGCCTGCCCGACGCCGAGCTCACCGCGACGATCGACGGCATCGGCAACGTGTTCGGCACCAGCGCGAAGGCAGGACCGAAACTGCTCGCCGGCTCGCATCTGGAGAGCCAGAATCATGCGGGCTGGCTCGATGGCCCGCTCGGCGTGATCTACGCGCTGGAAGCCGCGCGCGTCATCAATCCCGATCCGGACATTCACGGCGCGGTCGAGGTCGCCTCGTGGTGCGATGAGGAAGGACATTTCGGCAGTTTCCTCGGCAGCCGCTCGTTTGCCGGCAAAGTGACCGAAGCCGATATCGATGCGGCGCGCGACCGCTCGAGCGATCGCACCATGCGACAGGCGTTGCACGATGCGGGCTTCGCCGGACGGCCGCGCCTCAACGCAGAAGCCGGCCGCCATATCGGCTATCTCGAAGCCCATATCGAGCAAGGCGATACGCTCGAAGGCAGCGGGCTCAAGATCGGGATCGTCACCTCGATCGTCGGCATCTGGCAGTATCGCATCAGCTTCACCGGCGCGCAGAACCATGCCGGCACCACGCGGATGGCGGTGCGCAAGGATGCGGGCCTGGCGCTGGCGCGGTTCTGCGTCGCGATCGACGACAGCTTCCCTACCCTGTGCGGACCACGCACGGTCTGGACCACCGGCCGCATCACGCTGGATCCGGGGGCGCCGAGCGTCATCCCGGGCGGCGCCGAGATGCTGTTCCAGATCCGGGACGACAATCCCGAGGTGATCGCTCGTCTCGAGCAACATCTGAATCAGATGGCGGCCGAGGTCACCGCGCAAGGCCGCTGCGCCGTGACCGTCGAGCGCATCCGCACCGGCGTGCCCGCGATGATGACATCAGCGTTCCAGGATACGATCGAGGCCGCGGCTGCAGCCTGCGCCGGCGGCAAGTCGATCCGCATGCCGAGCGGCGCCGGCCACGACGCCCAGGTCCTCGCCACCATCATGCCGGCCGCGATGCTGTTCGTGCCGTCGATCGGCGGCATCAGCCATCACTGGAGCGAGAACACCGCCGATGCCGACATCGTCACGGGGGCCGAGGTGTTTGTCGAAACCTGCCGCCGCCTGCTGGCGGGCTAGCCTCCTCGCGGACGTCCCCCACGGGCAGTGTCGCCGTCAGGTCGGGCCGCCCCGCTCGCCCGATCTCAGCGAAGCCAGCGCATGCGAGCTCTGTACCGTCCCTCTTCGCGCGGTGAAGAAGACGTACAGCAGGCAGACGTCGATCAGGATCGTGCCGGCCATCACGCTGTAGGCCCACGGGCTCTCCATCAGCTTCACTTCGATCAGCACGCGCGACAGACCGAAGCCCACGACCCACGCGTCAAAGCTCATGCAGATCCGGCGAAACGTCTCCGCATCCAGCCGCCGGATCAGCCAGGCGCCGAGCGGTATGCCGACGACAACGCAGGGAACGAGCACGAACAGGATGCTCCGGCTCTCTTCGATGAACAGGCCGAGCTTGTAGTACGCGATCGCAGTCAGGCTGGACTCCGTCACACGGACCAATGCAAGGCCGGCCCGAAACTCGTCTTTGACGAGGCCCTGATTGTTGAACAGGATCGCCAGCGGCGGTCCCGAAATGGTCGTGACCGAGTACAGGATCCCGAGCGTCGTCCCAAAGGGCAAACCGACCAGCCATTTCGACTGGATCGGCCTCCGCCAACCGGCCGCCTGCAGCAGGATCAGCGGCAGAATGATCGAGTAGGTCGCGAACTTGGTCCAGCCGGGCTGCAGCGACGTCAGCGTGAAGGCGCCGACTGCGATTCCCGGCACGAGGCCGATCAGGATCGGCAACACGCGCCGCCAGACGGCCGGAACGCCGCTCAGGTTGATGCAGAGAACATACAGGTTGACGAAAACTTCGACGATGACGACCGCGGGATTGAGGATGCGGTTGGTGTAGAAGACAAGCGCGACCGGCACGGTAAGCGAGGAGAACCCGTAACCCAGCGCACCGTTGACGAAGGCCGCAAACAAAGCGATCACGGCAAGAACGATCACAGCAGAATCAATTGAAAGCATCTTTAGCTTTTACCGGATCTGTCCCTATGCCCGCGACATTATAGCCCAACGCGTGGGGACACTGTGCCGAAACTTGCGACTGCCGGGCGTTACGAAGCTCCCGGGATGTCGTTGGCGGCGGCCACCTTGGCGCCACAGCTACGCACCGTGAAAGTTCGCGGCGATCTGCTGCTCGATGATGCCGTCATGGGCCAAGTTACCGCGCCGGTGCGCCCCTATCGTCACAGCAACCCAGACGCGCCACCCATCATGGTTCGAGGCACCGCCCCGCTCCGCATGGGGCTTCCCCGTCAGGAACCAGGCCCGATAGCCGTTCTGGTTTGATCTGCAACGGCACGCTTCCGCCCGCTTTCGCGAGCCACCGTGGCATATTGGACACGAGAACGGCGTCGGTCGAACCGATTTCCCCCATCGCCCGATTTGCAATCCGCTGAACTTGCTGCCATTTCTTCGGCACGCATCACTTTTGGTGCCATCAAAGGGGCCCGTCCGGCTCATGTTGTTGCTTGAGTCACTTCCGACCGTGATCGGCGCCGCCGCCATCGCTCCCGCACTGCTGGTGTTATGGCTGGTGATTGCCGCCGACGAGCGCCCCGGACCGCCGGTACAGGTGTGGCTTGCCTTCGTGCTCGGCGCGGCCAGCATTTCCCTGCTCGGCCTGGCGCGAATTCCCTTCAATGCGCTGCTCGCCATTCCCGATAATCCCTGGGCGACGCAGGCGGTCCGCGCGGCGTTCGGCGTCGCGGCGCCGGAGGAGATCGTCAAGGTTCTGGTCATCGTCGCCATCTCGACGCGGCGCCGCGCCTTCGCCGATCCGATGGATACGGTGGTCTATGGCGCGGCTGCCGGACTTGGATTTGCCGCCTACGAGAACCTCGCCTATCTGGTCCAGCACAAGGACATGTGGCGCGCGCTCGCCGCGTTGCGCAGCGTACTGACTGTGCCGTTTCACGGCGCGCTCGGCATCATCGCCGGCGCCTACCTTGCGATCGCGCGCTCCGGCGGCGCGCTCGGCGCCTATCGGGGCCACCGCGACTGGGCCCGCATCACCAACTGGGCGCTGGTGCTGGTCGCGCCGGTCGCGCTGCACGCAGCATTCGATTTTCCGCTGCTCGCGCTGCAGCGCATGCCCGATCTCGGCCCGACCGCGCGGCTGCTGCTCGGTTCGGCCAGCGTGCTGGTCGGCTTCTCCTCGATCGGTTTTGCGATCCGCCTGGTGCGCCGCCTCGGCAAGCATCATGCCCCGCGCACTGACGTGGCGCGCGAGCGGCTCAGCCAGCTGCGGCGGATGTGGGCACTGCTCTTGATCGGCGGCGGCACCGGCTTTGCCGGCGTCGCCTTCCTGCTCACCTCGCTGCATCATTGGTACGTCAATCCCGAGCGCAATGCGTCGTTCATCCTGGTCCCGATCGGCTTCACCTCGATCCTGATCGGACTGGCGCTCCTGATCGCGACCACCGCGGTCTACTTCCTCGGCCGCAACCGGATGCGGACCGCCTCGGAGGGCTTTCCGTCCGCGCCCGGCCAGGGTTAGGATAGGTCGCACGCGCGCAGATCCGGAGAGCCGCGATGACCCTGTCCAACGACCTCGACAAGCTGCGATCGCAGATGCAGGCCGCCGTCAAGGCGCACTGGAAGGCGTTCCTGTTCGAAGGCATCCTGCTCGTGGTCCTCGGCATCGCCGCGATGATCGTGCCGGCATTCGCGAGCCTCGCCGTCACCATCTTCCTCGGCTGGATGTTCCTGATCTCCGGCATCGGCGGCTTGATCGTGACGTTCTGGGCGCGGAACATGCCGGGCTTCTGGTGGTCGCTGATTTCGGCCGCGCTCGCCGTGCTGGCCGGCATGGTGCTGCTTGCCCGTCCGATGCAGGGCGTGCTGACGCTGACCATCGTCGTCGGCGCCTATTTCGTCGCCGAGGGCGTCGCCACCATCATGTACGCGCTGGAGCATCGCCGCGAATTATCGGGACGCTGGTCCTGGCTCCTGATCGCCGGCCTGATGGATATCGTGATCGCCTTCTTCATCATCGCCGGGCTGCCCGGCTCGGCAGAATGGGCGATCGGCCTCCTCGTCGGGCTCAACCTGATGTTCGGCGGGGCGACCCTGATCGGCATGGCGTTGGCGGCGCGCAACACCTGACGGCGAACCGCGGCGGGCTTGCATTTGGGGGGTGACAGCCCCAAATGGCTGGGTTATAGAGCCGCCCCATGATCACCGTCGCCACCAGCTATTTTTGGTACTTTAGCTACGACAGCTCGCTGGCGGCAGGAGGATCGCGCTCAATCTGAAGAATTGCAGCAAACGTCCAAAACAAGCCGCCAGACCTGGCGGCTTTTTTGTGCCGGCAGGTCCGAAAAATCCAAAAGGAGCCAGCCGTGTTGAGTACGACAGACGATCTTCGCATCAAGGAATTGAAAGAGCTCAGTACGCCCGAAGAGGTGATGCGGGAGGTCCCCCGCACCCTGACGGCGACCCGCGTCGTGATGGGCGCCCGCAACGCCATCCACGCGATCCTCAACGGCACCGATGACCGCCTGCTGGTCGTCGTCGGCCCCTGCTCCATTCACGATCCCGCGGCGGCCGTCGATTACGCCGAGCACCTCGCCAGCCTGCGCGAGCAGCTCGCCGACCGCCTCGAGATCGTGATGCGGGTCTATTTCGAGAAACCGCGCACCACCGTCGGCTGGAAGGGGCTGATCAACGACCCCGGTCTCGATAACAGCTTCGACATCAACAAGGGCCTGCGGCTTGCCCGCAATGTGCTGTCGGCCGTCAACAATCTCGGCCTGCCCGCCGGCACCGAATTCCTCGACATGACGACGCCGCAATACATCGCCGATCTGGTCTCCTGGGCCGCGATCGGCGCACGCACCACCGAGAGCCAGATCCATCGCGAGCTGGCGTCCGGACTATCCTGCCCGGTCGGCTTCAAGAACAGCACCGATGGTGGCGTGCGGATCGCGGCGGACGCAGTGAAATCGGCGTCGCACCCGCACCACTTCATGGCGGTCACCAAGGGCGGCCGTTCGGCGATCGCCGCAACCAGCGGCAACGAGGACTGCCACGTCATCCTGCGCGGCGGCCGGATGCCGAACTATGATGCCGCAAGCGTCGATGCCGCCGCCGCCGAGCTCGGCCGTGCCGGTGTCGCGGCGCGGCTGATGATCGACACCAGCCACGCCAACAGCAGCAAGAAGCCGGAGAACCAGCCGGCGGTTGCCGCCGACATCGCGCGCCAGGTCGCAGGCGGCGAGCAGCGCATCGTCGGTGTGATGATCGAGAGCAACCTTGTTGCGGGACGCCAGGACGTCGTGCCGGGCAAGGCCCTGACCTACGGCCAGAGCATCACCGATGGCTGCATCGACCTCGCGACGACGGCTGACGTGTTGAAGCAGCTGGCCGATGCCGTCGACGCAAGGCGCAACGTGCGGCGCGACGGTCTGCAGGAGCGTTCGGCCTGACGCGGCCGAACGGATTGAGCGTTGCCGGCGGGGTGGATAGCGCGCTCCGCCGGCCTCTCGCGTGGGTTAGCAACCGCGGCAGATGCTCTTGATCTTCTTGTCGAGCGCAGCGTCTTCCTTGTTGGCCTGGCTGTTCGGATCGCTGATGTTCTTTTCGCTGCCAACGTCGCCGCGGCGCGGCTGACGGTGACCGACCGGCGCCTCCGGCACCCCCGTATTCTTCTGCATGGAGGACGATCCGCCCTGCTGCTGCGCCCAGGCCAGCGACGTTCCAAGCTGGGGCGTTCCGGCCACAACCATCGTCAGAGCCATCAACAAAACTGTCTTCCGCATCTCGCGTCTCCGCTTCTCAACCCTATCGCGCCCGTTCCGGCACCTCGACGGTAGCACAGTTGCGACGCCCCTGCGCTGCGCAATCCTGTACCTTCCGTATATCGGCCATCGCCCCAAGGAGCCAGATTCCCGCGGCCACCAGCACCACAAAGAAGCCGAACATCACAGCATTTTCGATGCTGCGGCTGCCCTCGTGCTCGGGCGGCTCCTGCCGTCCGTCCCCGGCCCCGCCCATATCAGCCTCAGGATTGCGGCGGATAAAGATGAACGTCTCCGCAATAATCCACGATGCGGTAGCGCCGTTCCCCGGAATCTTCACGTTCGCGGGAGGCTGGCTGCGACAAATAGGTCGGGCCGATCGGCGCCTTGCCGTGGCCGCCGGGGATGTCGAGCACATAATCCGGCTGACAGAGCCCGGAGACCCGTCCGCGCAACGCCCGCATCAATTCCTGCCCGTCCTCGATCGTGGTGCGCAAATGCGCGGTGCCGGGCGCAAGGTCGCCGTGGTGCAGGTAGTAAGGCTTGATCCGGCACTCGACGAAGGCGCGCATCAGCGCCGTCAGCGTCGCAGCATCATCATTGATGCCACGCAGCAGGACCGACTGGCTGACCAGTGGAATGCCGGCATCAACGAGGCGCGCGCACGCCGCGCGGGCATTGGCGCCCAACTCGCGCGGATGGTTGGCGTGGATCGCAATCCAGGTCGAAGCTCCTTCGCCCCGCAGTGCCGCGATCATCTCGGGATTGATGCGGCCGGGATCTGCGATCGGGACACGGGTGTGAAGACGGATGATCTTCACGTGATCGATGGCGGCGAGATCGGCCATGATCTCGGCCAGCCTGCGCGGCGACAGCATCAAGGGATCGCCGCCGGTCAGGATGACTTCCCAGACTTCCGGATGGGTGCGGATGTAATTCAGCGCCGCGCGGTAGGCGTCGTCGGACAAGGCCGAAGCCTTTCCCGGTCCGACCATTTCACGCCGGAAACAAAATCGGCAATAGACCGCGCAGACATGGACGAGCTTGAACAGCACCCGGTCCGGATAGCGATGCACGATGCCTGAGACCGGCGAATGGGCATCGTCGCCGATCGGATCGGCGTTCTCGCCTGGCTGCTCGACGAGCTCGTCGGCGCTCGGGACGAACTGCCGCGCGATCGGGTCGGCGGGATCGGCTGGATCGATCAACGCAACGAGCTCCGGCGTCACCGCGACCGCGTAGCGCAGAGCGACCTGCTCGAGCTCGGCAAGGGTGGCAGCCGGCGCGAGGCCGGCATCGACCAGCTCGCGCGGCTGGCGCAGCGTCGCCGCCAGTTTCGGATCGATCCTGTTCATGGCTCTCCTGCAGGCGGTGTCCAGACCACCTGATCAATTCGCGGCGCGCCGCTCGCCAGCATCACCAGCCGGTCGAAGCCGAGCGCGACGCCGCTCGCCTCCGGCATCTGGCCGACCGCGGCGATGAAATCGTCGTCGAGCGGATAGCGCTCGCCGTAACGGCGCGCCTTCTCGTCCATCGCTGCGGTGAAACGATGGCGCTGCTCGGCCGCATCGGTCAGCTCGCCAAAGCCGTTGGCGACCTCGACGCCGCAGGCATAGACCTCGAAGCGTTCGGCGACGCGGGGCTCACCCGCCTTGGTGCGCGCCAGCGCCGCCTCAGGCGACGGATATTCGAACAGCACCGTCAGGCGGCCCTGGCCCAGATTGGGCTCGACATGCTCGACCAGCACCTTGCTGAAAATGTCCGACCAACTGTCGTCATCGGCGATCCGCACCCGCTCGCGTGCGGCCGACGCCAGTGCCTCGCGATCGCCCTCGCCGCTCGAGATCGTCGCCAAGAGATCGATGCCGGCGAAGCGCTCGAAGCCTGCCGCGACGGTCAGCAGCTCCGGCTCGGCAAACGGGTCGGCCATTCTGCCGCGGAAGGCAAACCGGCCGATCCCGGTCGCCTGTGCCGCATGGGCGATCACGACGATCGTATCGGCCATGATCGCGTCATAGCCGGCATTGGCGCGGTACCATTCCAGCATGGTGAACTCGGGCAGATGCAGGTCGCCGCGCTCGCGATCGCGGAACACCCGTGCGAACTCGTAGATCTTCGGCTCGCCGGCCGCGAGCAGCTTCTTGCAGGCGAACTCCGGCGAGGTGCGCAGGTAGCGCGTCGCATGCGAGCCGTCGGCCCGCCTGAGCTCGGTGCGGGGGGCGTGCAGATGCGTCTCGTTGCCAGGCGAGATCTGCAGGATGGCGGTCTCGACCTCGGCAAAGCCCTGCTCCTCGAACCAGGCCCGCAGCGCCCGCGTGATCGCGGTCCGCGCCTGCAGGAATGGCCTGCGGTCGGCGTAGCGTTGCGGCGTCCACCACGGCGAGGGCTGGTCGTGAGCGGTCATCGCCAGTCTGCTCCGGCGGTTGCGGATTCAACATCAACAAGCCCCCGCCTCCAATTAAGAGTCGAATGCAAATGGTTGATTCCAAACAGATACATGATCCACACGGCCTGGGCCTCCGCGGAACGCGGCGAAGCTGATCCCTTTCTTGTCGAAAGATGCCGGCGTTGTCCATGCGCAGTCTCGGCTGAACCTGATCGGGTGGTCCAGCGTCCCACACCCAGTTCAACTGGAACGGATCAAGCCATGTTCCGCCGATTGCGAACCGCTGGATGCACTTTGCTGCTCGGGTTGGCCCTGCTCGCGCCGGCCAATGCCGACGGCCCGGGAAAGCAGTTCAAGCGCGTCACCGATGCACCCACCTTCACCTCACCGGACGGCACGGTTCGGCTCGAGCAATACGCGCGCGACATGGGCGATGATGGTCTGCTGTTTCAGTTCTGGACCTTCGACCTCACCCACAAGCACACCTCTCTCCTGAATAAGGGTGAAACCACCGATCAGGCCGGATATCAGGCCGGCTTCCGCTTCAGCCCCGACAGTCAGTGGCTGGTGCGGATGCAGAAGATTGGCTCGGGGGTTCAGACGCTGTTCCTCTACAAGCGCAGCGGCGACCGGTTCGCACCGGCAACCGCAAAACCGCTCGGCGATGCCGCCTGGGACTATTTCTTCACCCAGCCGGCCGCCACAGGCGTTCGACACGATCCCAAAGACCCCTATTCGCTCGATCATATGCGAGTGGGCCTGATCAAGGGGCTGGAGGACAACTACGCTGGGCTCGGCGAGCATTGGCCCGATAGCCGCTACCTGGTGATCGGCCTGTCGTTCGACATTCAGGGCGAGGAGACGCCGTTTCCCTGGGTCGAGGACTGGCGCTGCCTCTATGACCTGAAAACCGGGACATTCTCGGTTCCTGCGAGCTTCGCCGAGCACAACGAGAAGGCACGAAAAACGCCCGATCCGGCCCGAAAATAGCGCCTGATGGCACGGCCAGAACGGTTGGCAACCTGCCGAAATTAGCCGCAAAAGACTGGCATCTCAGCGACAAATCAGTATGTTGCAGCCCGAAATCGCCGCCATGGCCGAGGGCTGCCGAACCGGTTTGCGCCCTTAGGCTCCCAAATTCAGGAAAACACCTTTGAAAGTCATCGCCAGTTCCATCCGCAAGGGCAACGTCATCGAGCAGGACGGCAAGCTCTACGTGGTCCTCTCCGCCGAAAACATTCATCCCGGCAAGGGCACCCCGGTCAGCCAGATCGAAATGCGCCGCATCGGCGACGGCGTGAAGGTGTCGGAGCGCTACAAGACCACCGACCAGGTCGAGAAGGCCACCGTCGAGGACCACAACTACAACTACCTCTATGAAGACGGCGACGGCTTCCACTTCATGAACAACGACAATTACGACCAGGTCCAGGTCTCCAAGGAGATCATCGGTTCGTCGGCGCCGTATCTGCAGGAGAACATGACCGTGAAGCTGTCGATGCACGACGGCAATCCGGTTGCGATCCAGCTGCCGCAGCGCGTGACGCTGGAAGTGGTGGAGACCGAGCCCGTGACCAAGGGCCAGACCGCCTCGTCGTCCTACAAGCCCGCGGTGCTCTCCAACGGCATCCGCACCGGCGTGCCGCCGCACGTTTCCACCGGCACGCGCATCGTCGTCATGACCGAGGACGGCTCCTACGTTGAACGCGCCAAGGATTAAACAAGGATTAGGCGCTAGTTTCTCTGGAGATTCGAACCGGGGGGTGCAGTGAACAGGAAGGTGGTCAGCTTCATCAGTTGCTGGCTGGCAGCCCTGCTCTCGCCTCCTCCCGGCGCCCATGCCGACGAGTTCCGGACGCCTTCGATCTCGGCCATGCGGGTCGAATGGCGTGCGGTGGTTGACCAGCTGCGGCAGGAGATCACCGCCCACCCGGCCATCGCGGCGAACTTCACCTTCGCCGGACAACGCCGCGTCCCCGCCACCGATCCGCGCGCGACACCCGCGCTGGTGCAGCTGAACGCGGTGACCGCAGGGTTCTTCCCCGGCATCGCGCGCAGCCCGATCCCGGTGCTGCTGCCGTTCGACGCCGCAGGCTATCTCGAGGCGCGGCAAAGCGGCATCCCGGACAATGCGCCGGTCGCGCGCTTTCAGGCCGATTTCCGCGCTGTCGACTTCTTCGACGCCGGTGCGTCCGGCTACGACGCGGTGTTCTCGCTCGACCCCGGCGCCGGCGACGGCATGCCGCCGCGGACCTTTGCAAAGCCGGTCGAGGTGCAGATCTCGGGCTCGATCCTGGTCTACGACCTCGCCGACCGGCTCGGCGGCAAGGGCGAGCCGGTCAAGACGCTGGCGGCACAGTTTCCGGACATGCGCCGCTTCATCCGCGAAGGCTATGTCCGCTACGCCTTCACCCGCTTCGGGATTCCCTATGTGGTCTCGATCCAGTGCCTCGACAGCGCGCCGCGGCCGAAGCGGCTGGCCTGCCGCGAGGCCACGCCGGTCGCCGAACGCTTCCTGAAGGCATTGCGCATTGCCGGCGGCCAGCCGTCGCGGCCGCGCAGCGACATCGCCTCCGGCATCGCCGAGCGGCCGATCACGCCATCGGCCGACTTCACCTACCACCCGAGCGGCGACATCATCGCGGGCAGCGGCGGCCGCAGGCAGCAAGGCGGCCATGCCGACTTCACCGTCTATTCGCAGATCCGCTTTCCGCTGCAGAAGGCGCCGGCCTTCGCCCACTCGCAATCCTTTCCGAAGCGCGGGCGGCTCGACGCGTATCCCTGGCAGGACAATTTCTGCGAGGCGCGCAGCTTCGAGGTCGGCCAATGCGCGAGCGGCTACGGCCATCAGGGCCAGGACATCCGCCCGGGCGCGTGTCCGGCCGACAGCACGGATGGTTGCGATCCGCGGCAGCAGGCGGTCGTCGCGGTGCGCGACAGCATCGTGATCCGCTCGGCGCAGCAGCAGGCCGCGACATTGCAGGTCAACACCCGCACCGAGCACGTGCGCTTCCGCTACATGCACATGAACCCGTCGGTGATGGACGCTGACGGCCTGCTCAACGGACGCCGCGTCAGCGAGGGCGAGAAGGTCGGTGTGGTCTCGAACTACCTCGACCATCCCAACGGAACGTCACGGCATCTGCATTTCGACGTGCAGGTATTCACGCGCGACGGCTGGCTGTGGGTCAATCCCTACACCACGCTCGTGTCGGCCTATGAGCGGCTGATCCGCGGCCGCGGCCGCGAGATCGGACCGGAGCCCGGAGTTGCGGCCGCCGTGGCCCACGCCCTGCCCGACGACGTCGTGCATCGGATCGACACCCAGGAAGGCGGCGGCAACTAGCGCATGATCCGGAAAAGTGCGAAGCGGTTTTCCGAAAAGATCATGCTCAACGATGACGCTAGGGCGCGACGACGATTCAATTCAATCTCGCCGCGACGGTCATTCCTGCCGGCGTGAGTAGGAGACCGGATACGCGGCCGACCGCGCCTCGATCATCGGATCCTGCACCTCGATGCCGGACGGAAGCGCGTTCGGCAGGAACAGCAACTGCCGCTGGGCGGCGTCGCTGTCCTGGACCGCTTTCGTGATCGAGATCGTGCCGAGTTCGACGGTCTGTCGCGTGTCGGGCCAGGAGATCGACGGATCGTCGAGCTTGTCGTCGGCCGCGGCGAGTTGAAGCAGCAGCCTGAAATTGACCGGCCCCTGCGCGACCCGCGCCCGGATCTCCGTGCTCAGATAGTCCGCCGCTTTCTTTGCCGCCTCCTCGTTGCTCAGGAAGTGCGCGCCGGCCACCGGCTGGAATTGATAGCGGCCATAGGTGGCCTTTCCGGCGCCGTTGACGAACTTGAAGGTGTTGACGCCGAAATATGGCAGCGTGCCGTAGCTCTCGGGCGCCGGCTTCGGCGCGGTCAGGAAAGCCTTCGCGACGGGATGCGTCGCCAGATACTTGTCGAGCGGCGTCGGCTTGGCGGCGTTGGCACCGCTGCTTCCCAACGCAACCAGCAAATCGTGAAAGTCGTCCGCGTTGGGCGAAGGAAAGCCGTTGAACGAGTGCGCAACGATGTCGCTGTCGCTGCCGTCGGGTAGCTTGAACTTGATCGCAAAGCCGCGCGGACTGGCCAGTTCGTGATTGTCGGGAATGTCGGGAATCCCGGCAAAGTCCGAGAAGCGCACTGTCACGGGCACCGCCGTGCTTTGCAGATGCGGCGCCTTGCTGATGCTTGATGCCTGCGCGCCGGGTGTGAACGTGCCCTCCAGCACAATGCCCTTGGCGTGAACCGCACGCGCACCGGGGTGCTTGCCGAACACGCCGTTCAGGGCATCGACCAGTTGCTCCGGCGTCGATGTCTGGGGAGCCGGCGTCTGGGCGCCGGCGGCGCCCGTGAAGCCGAGCGAGATCGCAAGCATGAAGAACGGCAAGGAACGAGGCATGATCCGACTCCAGGATGAGAGAAAACGAGATCGCCGTTTCACGGCTCCGCCGCCGCGTCGGCAAGATTAGTCCAGAACGGAAGGCGAAGTCGGATCTATTTCAGTTCGCCGGTGATGAACTGCGCCCGCCCCATGCCGAACGACCAGTCCTCGTCGTCATTGATCACGAAATTGATGACGAGATCGCTCGGCGCGATCCCGCAGGCCGACGACAGCCGCTCGGCGAGGACCCGATAGAAATCCAGCTTCAGCGCCTGGTCGCGCGGCCGGCTGGTCAATTGCAGCATCACGAGCTTATCCGTCCGGCCGATACCGAGCCCGGTATCGAGCGCGACGACGCGTGATCGCGGATGAACATGCACGACCTGGTAGCGGTCACGCGGCGGCACGCGGAGGGTTTCGACCAGCACTTCGTGAGTGACGTCCAGCAGCCGCTGGACTTCGGCATCGCTTCGTCCCTCGATCAAATCAAAACGCAGAAACGGCATGTTGGTGGCTCCTTGCTCGACCTGCCGAGGACATAGGTTTAGGTGCAACTGCCGGCGATCAGTTGCACCGCGCGCGGCGAGCCGACTGGAGCGGAGGTGATCCGTTCTCCATCAACTTCGATGTCTTGGATTTTTGCCGTGCCCGTTCGCCGATCTCGACGTCGGCCTTCAGAGCGAACTGAACCGCGCTCTCGCAGGCTGTTTGAGCATGCCGCGGAGCAAAAGAACAATTATTATGCGAGATGGTTGCGATCTGAATCGCAGATCACGTCTCGACGCGGCGCCAAACCGAACGAGCCGATGGCCCTTATTTCTTCCAGGGCGCATCGCCGCGCGCCGCGGCTGCCGCGAAGACGCCCTGCTCGTAATCGATGAAGGCGCGGATCATCGCGCGATAGGCGGCTTCCGCGACCTTCGGCGACAGCCCGTCCGCTTCCGCCAGCGCCATCGCCTTCTTCACGACCGCCTCGGCGCGCTCAGGTGCCTCGACCTGCGCGGGGTTGGCCTTGAAGCGGGCGGCTTCATGGACGTAGCGGCCGCGCTCGGCCATCAGGCGCACGATCTCGCGGTCGAGCCGGTCGATATTGCTGCGCACCTCGCCAAGCGTCTTGCAGCAGGCACCGTTGTCGACGGTGGGGCTGCCCCACAGCGCCGGCGCATTGGTCGCGGGCTCCTCGGCCCAGACCACGACGGGAACCAGAAGCACCAACAAAACGACCGGCAATCGCATCGAACGCCTCCCCGTCAGCGCGCACGCCCCGGCGATTGTTATGCCGATTTTGTACGCCTATGGAAGCCACGATGGCCGGATGCTGCCTTGGAGCGGTCAACCGATGTCCATTGCGGCCAGCACCTCACCCACCTTCTTCTGGGCATCCGGGGGCAACGGCAAGATCGGCCGCGGCGGCTCGGCCGCACAGATCCCCTTGAGATTGGCGATCGCGTAGGCAACCCGCAAGCTCGAGAAGGTCTTGAGCAGGTGCCAGACCGGCTCGAGACGCGCGTCAAGCTGCCTCGCCCTGGCGGCATCGCCGCTCGCCGCGGCTCGCACGATCTCAAAGCAGATCCTCGGGAACACACCTGCGAGAACGCTGTACCAGGTCTCGCCGCCCGCCAGCAGCGCCTCGGTGCAGTTCCAGTCGGCACTGTAACCCAGCGAGAAACCGCTCGGAACGATGGCGCGCAATTCGGCGATATGGCCGGCGAGCGTGGACGCGTCCAACGCGGGGCTCTTCACCGCGATGATCCCGTCCAGTTGACTGAGGCGGCCAACCAGGGCCGGCGTGAAGCGAAAATGCGTGGTGCCCGGATTGTCGTAGATGCAGATCGGCAATCCGCTCTCGCGTACCACGGTTTGAAAATGCTCGAACACCTCGTCATCCGTCAACGGTGTGTAGGAGACCGCGGCCAACAGGCCTGCCGCCGCGCCGGCATCACGCGCATCCTGCGCCAGCCGCACCGCATCGTCGGTGCGTAGCGCGCCGACGCCGACCAGGATCGGCGTCTTGCCCGCCATGGCGACAGCGGCCTGCACGGCGCGCCGACGCTCGTCGCGGCTGAAATACGGATACGAGCCGGTGCTGCCGAGCAACCCGATCGAATCCACCTTCGCGGCGATCAGCGGCTCCAGCAACGCGCGGAGCGCTCCCGCGTCGACTTCCCCGTCCCGATTGGAGGGCGTGATCGGGAAGGCAGAAAGCCCGTTGAGATTGACCATCGGTTGCTCCTCTTCGGCGGCCAGCGCGCGGCGAAATCGCGCGCCGACGTCACTGCCGCACCATCAATCGCCATGCGCAGTCCCGCTTGCAAGGTCCAGTTTGCTACCGAGTTCACGGCAAACTGGTCCAGTGCGCGACAGCTCCCGCGCCCGCCGATTATTCCAGCATCGTCGTCAGCTGCGCGCCTTCATCCGCCACGAACACCGCGATCAGCTCCGCCGGCTCCGTGGTGCTCGCATTGGCCGAGACCATGTGGGTCGACCCCGGCGGCTCGAAGAAGGACTGCCCGACATGGAAGGTTTCCACCGGTCCGCCGCCGAGCTGCGAGCGGATCTCGCCCTTGGTGATGTAGGCCGTTACCGAGCCGGAATGGCGGTGCGGCGGCGTGAAACCGCCCGGACCGTAGAACACGCGCACCACCGTGACACGCTTGCCCGCGACGTTCGGCAGTGCATGCGAGGTGATCACCTCGACCTTGTCGAGCGGCGACGCCGCATTGGCGCTGGCGCAGAGCGGCGCGATCACCGCCGAGATCGCATCCATCGGGGTCGGCAAGGCCTTCCCGATCACGAAGGCGCAGGAAAGTCCCGCGACCACGGCCAGCATGACCGGCCGCGGCGGCCGGGCGAATGGAAGAGATGGCGTCATCGTCATCGAGGTCATCGGTTCGTCTCCCCTGTCAGTTGCTGTTTGATCCGTTTCGACTTGCGCATCCGCTCACTGCCGGCGCGGTGGCGGGGTCCAGCGATAGGCTGCGCCGAACCGGTTCCAGACATTGATCGAAGCGATCGCCGAGGTCAGGTAGGTCAGCTCCTGCTCGGAGAATTCGGCGGAGACCTCGGCATAGACCTCGTCGCTGACGCCGTTCGGCATGGTCGTCAGCGCCTCGGTCCAGGCCAGCGCCGCGCGCTCACGGGCCGAGAATTGCGGCGCCTCGCGCCACACCACGACGAGGTTGAGCTTGTCTGTGGGCACGCCGAGGCTCTCGCCCTGCAGGATGTGATACTGCACGCAGAAGGCGCAGCCGTTGATCTGCGAGGCGCGCAGCTTGACGAGCTCGAGCAGCTGCTTGTCGAGGCCGGCCTTCGCCGCGAACTGGCCGAGCGCGCGCACGGCGGCGAACACATCTGGGGCGAGCTTCTCGAAGTCGGTGTATTCCTTGCGGGCATGTGACATCGGCGTGGCCTCATGTTATCAGTGAACTGACATATTATCAGAGCTCTGATATCGAGCAAGACGCGACATTGGCGAAGGCAACATGGCGGCAATGCAGAAACGAGGGAAATCCGGTGCCGCCGAGCGGCGGCCGGCGGGGAAAGCGGCGGGCAAGGTTGCGCTGGGATCCGGATCGGCCGCCGACGCCCCGCTCGCCTCCCCGGTCCCGCCGCCCGGCGAAGGCAAGCGCGGCGAACAGGGTTACCTCGCCTATCTGCTGCGCCAGGCGCATGCCGCCTCGCGGCTGTCGATGGAGCGCGAACTCGGACGCCTCGGCGTCACCTCGCCGCAATTCGTCGTGCTCACCATGCTGAAGGCCTATCCGGGGCTGTCAGGCGCCGATCTGGCGCGAGTCGCGCTGCTGACGCCGCAAACCGTCAGCGTGATCATCCGCAACCTCGAACGCGACGGCGCGATCCGCAAGACACCGCACCCCGTGCACGGCCGGGTGCTACAATGGACGCTGACCAGTCATGGAACCGCCGTGCTGGAGAAATGCCGTCATATCGCCCAGGCCCAGGAGCGCCGGCTCGCCGCCAGCCTAGACGCCAAGTCGGAGCAAATCGTCCGGCAATGGCTGTCAAAAATCGCCATAGATTTGCAGGATACATAGCCTCCTGCGGCGGCGTGACTTTTGGCTCACCCGATCGGCGCCGCTAGACTGGGCGCATGAAACAGCCTGATTCTCCTGAATCCCCGGCCCGCCGCACCGCCCTCAAGGCGGGGCTTGCAGCGGGCATCACGCTCGCCACACAGTTCGACGTATTGGCGGCCGCCCCTCCCGGCTTCGACCAGTGGCGCGACAATTTTCGCGCCCGCGCACTCGCAAAAGGCATTTCGGAGGCGACCTGGAATCGCTGCATGGCACATGTCGAACCCGACATGAGCGTGTTCAAGCAGATGCGCAACCAGCCCGAATTCCACGAGCAGATCTGGCAGTACATCAACCGCCGCGTCTCCGACTGGCGCATCATCCATGGCAAGGAAGCGCTGAAGAACAATCAGGCGCTGTTCGCCCGGATCGAGCGCGATTTCGGCGTCGAGCGCGGCACGCTGCTCGCGCTGTGGGGCGTCGAGTCAGCCTATGGCGATCCGCTGGTGCAGCAGAACCACATGACGCCGGTGTTTCCCTCGCTCGCCGCACTCGCCTGGAACGAGCCGCGCCGCAAGGCCTATTGGGAGACCGAGCTGATCAACGCGATGAAGATCGTGCAGCGCGGCTGGAGCACGCCGCAGGAGATGAACGGCTCCTGGGCCGGCGCGATGGGCCATTCGCAATGGATGCCGGAGGTCTGGCTCAATGTCGGCTTCGACTATGACGGCGACGGCAAGGTCTCGCCGTTCGGCCGCCCCGACGACGCGCTGGGCTCGACCGCAAAGTATCTCGTCAATCGCGGCAAGTGGCACCGCGGCGAGCACTGGGGCTACGAGGTCCGCGCGCCCGGCGGTGGCGCCAGCGGCAGCCGCAGCTATGCGGCCTGGGCCGGCGCCGGCGTCGTCAGAGCCGACGGCCAGCCGTTTCCGCAGCCGAATGCATCGGCGCAGCTCTGGATTCCGGTTGCGGGCGGCCCGGCCTTCCTGCTCGGCCCGAACTTCAATTCGGTGAAGAGCTACAATCCCTCGATGAACTATGCGCTCGCGATCTGCCATCTCGGCGACCGCTGTCTCGGCGGGCCGCCCTTCATCCAGCCTTTCCCGGGCTCGGAGCGCGCGCTGACGCTTGCCGAAGTGCAGGAGATGCAGACGCGGCTGACCAAGGCCGGCTTCGACACCGGCGGCACCGACGGCCGCGTCGGCAACGACACCATGAAGGCGATCAAGGATTTTCAGAACAAGGCGGGCCTCTTGCCCGCCGACGGTTACGGCGGGCTCAAGGTGCTGGCGCGGTTGCGGCAAGGCGGTTAGCCATCCTTGCGATCCGCGTAGCCCGGGTGAGCGAAAGCGACACCCGGGAAGGTATTCCCGCATATCGCTTCGCTCATGCGGGCTACAAACTAACTGCTCGGAGGCTGCCGCACCACGCCGCCGGCGTTCATGCCGCCATCGATCACGAGTTCGGAGCCGGTGACGTAGCGCGACGCATCCGAAGCGAGATAGAGCACGCCCTGCGCGATCTCGATCGCCTGGCCGGCACGGCCGAGCGGCGTGGCGAACCTTGCGCGCTCCTCGGGATCGATCCGTGCGTTCTGGCCGGCGCCGGTTGCTCCGGTCGGGATCTTACCCCAGATCGGTGTGTCGATGATGCCGGGATGCACCGAGTTGACGCGGATGCCGTCATTCACCTGCGCACATTCCATCGCAATCGACTTGGCGAATAGCCGCACCGCGCCCTTGGTCGCGCTGTAGCCCGACAGGTTCGCCGCGCCACGCAGGCCGGCCAGCGACGACATCATCACGATGGAGCCGCCGCCATGCTTTCGCATCAGCGGCAACGAGTGCTTCACCGACAGGAATACGCCGTCGATGTTGATCGCGGTCTGCCGGCGCCAATCCGCAAGCGTCATGTCGACGATCGAGGGCACCGCGATGCCGATGCCGGCGTTCGAGACCATGATGTCGAGGCGGCCGTGGCGCTTGCCGATCTCGGCGATGATTTCGCTCCAGCGCTCCTCGCTGGTGACGTCCTGCTGCAGGAAGGTCACGTTGCGCCCGGCCTTCGTGAGCCGCGCGGCGAGCTCGGGTCCCCTCAACTCGTCGATATCGGTCGCAATGACCGTCGCGCCCTCCTGCGCCAGCAGCTCGACGATCGCTGCACCAATACCCGATGCGCCGCCGGTCACCAGCGCGACCTTGCCTTCAACCTGTCCTGACATGTCCTCTCCCAACGTTTCTTATCGGATCACCGTCGGGCCCTGATCCGGCACCGCGACGTCGAGGACACGGAATTGCACACGTTCGGTGCCTTGCCAACGGTCGACTGCAAGAGAGCCCGCCACGTGCAATTGCTGGCCGCGATTTTGCGTCAAGGCGCTGCCGAGCTTCTGTCCGACCGAGCGGAATGCGATACCGTTGACGATCGAACCGTCGCCGGACTTGAAGCGCAGCCGCAAATGCGCCTGCCCGACCTCGTCGGCATAGACCAGCTGATGCGACGGCAGCGCGATCACCGGCTCCGGATTGGCGCTGCCGAACGGACCTGCGCGATTGAGCATCGCGGCGAATTCAGGTGTCACGGCGCGCGCGGTCACCGCGCCATCGATGAACAGCTCGTTCTCGTGACGCGAGTTGGCGACGTCGGCCGCGAGCGCGCTTTCCATGTAGGCGCGGAATTCGGCGAGCTTCTCCTTGCGCAGCGTGACGCCGGCCGCCATTGCGTGTCCGCCGCCCTTCATCAGCAGGCCGTCATGCACCGCCTGGCGTACCGCCTTGCCGAGATCGACGCCGCCGATCGAGCGGCCCGATCCGGTGCCGATGCCGCCGGGCTCGAGCGCGATCGCAAACGCCGGACGCGCGAACTTCTCCTTCAGCCGTGCCGCGACAAGCCCAACCACGCCGGGATGCCAGCCTTCCGCCGCAGTGACGATGACAGCGCCCTTGTCCTCGAGCCCGAGCGAGGCCAGCGCTTCCGCTTCGGCCTGCGCCTCGGCCGCCTGCTCGATCACGCGCCGCTCGGTGTTGAGGCGATCGAGCTCGGCCGCGATCCGCGCGGCCTCCGACACATCGCCTTCAAGCAGCAGCCGGACGCCGAGATCGGCGCGCCCGATGCGGCCGCCGGCATTGATGCGCGGCCCCAGCATGAAGCCGAGATGCCAGGCCTCCGGCGGGCCGTTGAGCCGTGCCACATCCATCAGCGCGGTGTGGCCGACGTGGTCGCGGCGGCGCATCGCGATCAGGCCCTTGGCGACGAAGGCCCGGTTCAGCCCGATCAGCGGCGCAACGTCGGCGACGGTGCCGAGGGCGACGTGATGCAGCACGCTGAGCAGGTCGGGCTCCGGCATCTCGCTGGTCCAGAAGCCGCGCTGGCGCAGCTCGCGGTTCACCGCGACCAAGGTCACGAACACCAGGCCGACGGCCGCGAGATGACCGAGGCCGGAGAGATCGTCGGGCCGGTTCGGATTCACCAGCGCGTCGACCTCGGGCAAATCATCGCCGGTCTGGTGATGATCGATCACCACGACCGACATGCCGAGCCTCTTGGCTTCCGCCAGCGGCTCGATGCTGGTGGTGCCGCAATCGACCGTGACCAGCAGCGTCGCGCCCTTCGCCGCTAGCCCGCGGACGGCATCGACGTTCGGGCCATAGCCTTCGAAGATGCGGTCGGGAATATGGATCAGCGGGTCGAGCCCGCAATGGCGCAGATGCCAGGTCAGCAGCGCCGCCGAGGTCGCGCCGTCGACGTCATAGTCGCCGAAGATCGCGACCTTCTCGCCACGCGCTGCGGCGTCAGCGATGCGCTTGGCGGCATGCTCCATCTCGGTGACCGTGTGGGGATCCGGCATCAGCTTGCGGATGGTCGGGTCGAGGAAGTCGGTGACCTCGTCGATCGCGACGTCGCGCCCCGCCAGCACCCGCGCCAGCATTTCCGGCAGATTGTGCCGCTGCACGATCGCGAGCGCCCGTGCCGCCCCGCGCGCATCCAGCCGGTCGCGCCAGAGCTTTCCGGTCAGCGACCGCGCCACGCCGAGGAACGCCTGTGGCGCCTCGATGGGCAGTGCGGATGCGTGGAGCGTCATGATTCCTTCCGAACAGAGCGTTTTCAGGCGAAGCGGATACCGGTTCGCGTGAAGAAAACGCGCCAAACAAAAATCCGGAACATCGGCCCTGATCCAATCAGGGCCGATGCGTCCGGAAGGAATCGTAGCGCTTCAGTGAATCCCAGGCCAGTTCTAGCAGCCCATCCGGCTGGCGATTTCCCCGAAATCCTTGGCCACGATGTCCCACTCGCCGGTGGCCTCGAAATCGTATTTTTGCAGCGGGCCGTATTCGGCCGGACGCGCCACGAAGGCGGTCTTCAGGCCGAGCTTCTGCGCGTGCTTCAGGTCGTAATTGTGGGCGGCGACCATCATCACCTGCTCCGGCGGCAGGCAGAGCAGTTTTGCGGCGCCGAGATAGGTTTCCGGATCGGGCTTGTAGTGCTCGAACAGCTCGGCCGACATCACGAGGTCCCACGGCAGGCCTGCGAACTTCGCCATGTTGGTGAGCAGCGCGACGTTGCCGTTGGAGAGCGGCGAGATGATGTATTTGGTCTTCAGCCGGGTCAGGCCGGCGACGCTGTCGGGCCAGCCGTGCAGGCGATGCCAGCCCAGCGTCAGATGCTGCAGATCGAGTTCGGTCAGCCCCTTGATGTCGAACTGCGCGACCAGCTTCTCCAGCGAGCGGCGGTGCAAGACGTCGAGGATGACATAGCCGTTCTGCGGGTTCTTGCGCACCTCGTCCATCGAGGCCGCGTAGACCGCGCGCCAGCCGTCGACCAGCGCGGTCCAGTCGGCCTTGATGCCGCGCTTCTCTCCCCATGTCGTGAAGTCGTTGATCAGGCTGGTGCGCCAGTCGACGACGGTTCCGAACACGTCGAACACCAGCGCCTTGACTGCGGACAGATCGGACATAGTGCCTCCCGCTTTTGTTGTTCTTGCTTACGCCGCACTCTCTCTTCGTCATTCCGGGATGCGCCTCTCGGCGCAGGCCCGGAATGACAACCACTGTTAAGCTCGCCCTCAGTCGAGGTGGAACTTCTCGAGCTGGCGGTGCTCGGCCTTGATGTAGCGCACGGTGCCGGTGACCGAGCGCATCACGACGGTCTCGGTCTCGATCACGTCCTTCTTGAACTTCACGCCGGTCAGCAGCGAGCCTGTCGTGACGCCGGTGGCGGCGAACAGGCAGTCGCCCCGCGCCATGTCCTCGATGCCGTAGATCATCTTCGGATCGGTGACGCCCATCTTGTGCGCGCGCTCGCGCTTCTCCTCGGTGTCGAGGATCAGGCGGCACTGCATCTGGCCGCCGATGCAGCGCAGCGCGACCGCCGCCAGCACGCCCTCGGGCGCGCCGCCGGTGCCGATATACATGTCGACGCCGGTCTCATCGGGCTTGGCACAGTGGATGACGCCGGCGACGTCGCCGTCGGTGATCAACTGCACGGCAGCGCCGGTCGAGCGCACGCTGTTGATGATGTCGGCATGGCGCGGACGGTCGAGCACCAGCACGTTGATCGCGGTGGGATCGACGCCCTTGGCCTTGGCGAGACGGCGGACGTTGTCGGCTGGCGGTGCGTCGAGCTCGATCACGTTCTTGGCGAAGCCCGGGCCGATCGCGATCTTCTGCATGTAGACGTCGGGCGCGTGCAGCAGCGTGCCGCCATCGGCCATCGCCATGGTGGCGATCGAGCCCGGCATGTTCTTGGCGCACAGCGTCGTGCCTTCGAGCGGGTCGACCGCGATGTCGACCTTGGGCCCGGCGTTGAGGCCGACCTTCTCGCCGATGAACAGCATCGGCGCTTCGTCGCGCTCGCCCTCGCCGATCACGATGGTGCCTTCGATCGGCAGCTTGTTGAGCTCACGCCGCATCGCGTCGACCGCGGCCTTGTCGGCGGCCTTCTCCTGGCCGTGGCCGCGCAGCCGCGCGGCCGACACCGCCGCGCGCTCCGTCACGCGCACGATTTCGAGCGTCAGGATGCGCTCGAGCAGCATCTGCGGCGGAACGGAAATATGGGTCGACATCGGCGTACTCCTTAAGCCTCTGGGACAGGCCAGCCTGCCCGCATCAATCGTCTCACGCCCGACCCGTTCAGGCCATGCGTTAGTTTTTCTCGATCCGGATCACCTGCGGCCGGCCGCTGATGACCTTATCGCGTTGCACTGCGGCCAGCGCACGATGCACGGCATCCTCGCTGGTCGCATAGGTAATCAGAATGACCGGAACCGGTGAAGGTTTTTTGGCCGCACCGTTCACATCGACGCCATCCGGGTGCCGCTGCACGATGGATTCCAGGGATATCTTCTGTTCCGCAAGGCGGGTGGCGATTGTTGCGGCAGTGCCTGCAAGATCGCGCGCCATCAGGCGGATATAATAGCCACCTTCGTGGCGCTCCATCGGCGCCTTGGTGGTGTCGCGCAACCGCTCCACGGGACGGCCGAACGGCTTGGCGCGGATGCCGCGGGCGACGTCGGCGATGTCGGCGACCACGGCCGAGGCGGTCGCGCCGCCGCCGGCGCCCGGGCCGACCAGCGTGATCGGCGGAATCCCCTCGCCGTCGATTGCGACAGCATTGGTGACGCCCATCACCTGCGCGATCGAGGATGATTTCGGCACCATGGTCGGGTGCACGCGCTGCTCAATGCCCTTTGCCGTGCGCACGGCGACGCCGAGCAGCTTGACGCGGTAGCCGAGTTCCGAAGCCGCCCTGAGATCTTCCGGCGTGATCGAGGAAATGCCTTCGACATAGACCGCGCTTTCCGCGACCTTGGTTCCGAAGGCGAGGCTCGCCAGGATCGCAAGCTTCTGCGCGGTGTCGTGACCATCGACGTCGAATGACGGGTTGGCTTCGGCATAGCCGAGACGCTGGGCATCCTTCAGGCATTCCTCGAACGACAGGCCCTCCTGCTCCATCCGGGTCAGGATGTAGTTGCAGGTGCCGTTGAGGATGCCGTAGACGCGGTTGACGCTGGTGCCGGCAAGGCCCTCGCGCAGCGTCTTGATGACCGGGATCGCCGCACCGACGGCGGCCTCGAAGTTCAGCGCGCCGCCATGCTTCTCGGCGGCTGCGGCGAGGCGCAGCCCGTGCTTGGCGATCAAGGCCTTGTTGGCGGTCACGACCGACTTGCCGGCCTTCAGCGCGGTTTCGATCGCCGACAGCGCCGGATCGCCGGCGCCGCCCATCAATTCGACGAAGCAGTCGATATTGGGATCTTCGGCCAGCGCCTCGGGGCTCTTCGCCCAGGCGATGCCGCGCAAATCGAGCCCGCGCTTCTTGGCTTTCGAGCGCGCCGTCACAGCGACGACACGAACCGGCCGGCCGCTGCGCTCGGCAAGCGCCCGTCCTTGCGTTTCGATGAGGCGGACGACATCGGCACCGACGGTGCCGAGCCCCGCTATGCCCACGTTCAGGGGTGCGACCATGGATTTAAGGGACCTGGAGATTAAGCAACCTGGAAGGATTAGCGTCGGTTGGCGAGAGGAACGACGTTGTGCAACGTTTCGATGCCGCTTTCAAGGAAGCGGCGCACGCCGCGCGCGGCCTGCCGGATGCGCTGCTCGTTCTCCACCATCGCGATGCGGACATAGCCTTCGCCATGCTCGCCGAAGGCCACGCCCGGCGACACCACGACGCCGGATTTCTCCACCATCAGGGTCGCGAACTGCATGCTGCCGACCGCTTCGAACGCCTTGGGCAGCGGCGCCCAGGCGAACATCGAGGCCTGCGGCGGCGGAATGTCCCAGCCGGCGCGGCCAAATGACTCGACCAGCGCGTCGCGGCGCTTGCGGTAGGTGTCGCGCATCTCGCGGATGCAGTCGTCGGGGCCGTTGAGCGCCGCGGTCGCCGCCACCTGGACCGGCGTGAAGGCGCCGTAATCGAGATAGGATTTGACCCGCGCCAGCGCCGCGATGATGCGCTCATTGCCGACCGCAAAGCCCATGCGCCAGCCGGCCATCGAGAACGTCTTCGACATCGAGGTGAATTCGACGGTGACGTCGATCGCGCCCGGCACCTGCAGCACCGACGGCGGTGGCTTGTCCTCGTCGAAATAGACTTCGGCGTAGGCGAGATCGGACAGGATGAAGATGTCGTGCTTCTTCGCGAAGGCGACCAGATCCTTGTAGAAGTCGAGGTCCGCGACATAGGCGGTCGGGTTCGACGGATAGCAGACGATCAGCGCGATCGGCTTCGGGATCGAATGGACGATCGCCCGCTCGACCGCCTCGAAGAACTGCGGCGTCGGCTCCGACGGCACCGAGCGAATCACGCCGCCCGCCATCAGGAAGCCGAAGGCATGGATCGGGTAGCTCGGATTCGGGCACAGCACGACATCGCCGGGCGCGGTGATCGCCTGCGCGACGTTGGCGAACCCTTCCTTGGAGCCGAGCGTCGCGACGACCTGGGTGTCGGGGTTGAGCTTGACGCCGAACCGGCGGGCATAATAGGCGGCCTGGGCCTTGCGCAGGCCGTTGATGCCGCGCGAGGCCGAGTAGCGGTCGGTCCGCGGCTTGCCCAGCGTCTCCTTGAGCTTCTCGATCACATGCGGCGGGGTCGGCAGGTCCGGGTTCCCCATGCCCATGTCGATGATATCGGCCCCGGCATTGCGCGCGGCCGCCTTGGCCTGGTTGACCTTCTCAAAGACGTAAGGCGGCAGACGGCGAATGCGGTAAAAATCTTCCATGGGACCCTTGCTCCGACAACCGCGATGCCAGAATCGACCCCCTTGGTTGAGTTGCGGAAGCCTGCACGGCCTCTTACAGAAATCGCGCTGAATCAATGATTTAGAGCGAATTCAGGCGCATGATCTGGGGGCTGCGGCCGGATCTGCGGTTGAACTGGGTTTCTTTTAGCACGGACACCGGGCGGCGCCAGCGCTGATCCGCCGCTTCCTGCGGCTCACTTCCCGCTCGCGGCTGCCGCCGACGCCTGGGCCTGGCGCTCGCGCGCGGCAATCAGCTCCTGCTCGATCTTGGCCTGGTCCGCCGGCTTGATCGTCGGATCGGAGCGGTCGGGCGGAAGGTCATGGACCGGAAGGTAGCCGCCCGCATCCTTTTGTCGCGCCGGCGCGTCGGCCGGCATCGCCATATCGGCAATCGTGCTCGAGCACCCGCTCAGCGCCAGCATTGACGCGAGCAGCACTGCGGCCGCGAGCCCCCTGTTTACTCTATCGATCGGCATGCGCCGAATTGTCCCCAACAAGCTAGCGCGCACGTCGCGTTGCCGACACGGGTCGCACTGGTACGAGCCTTGCAGCGTCCCCGCTGCGTTAATTCCGACTTTAGCGTTTCAAACCATTGTCGCCCGAAACGCTTAAAGCGGGAACAACAAAAGCGACCCCTGAGGCTTCAATA
Source organism: Bradyrhizobium mercantei (assembly GCF_001982635.1). GTDB lineage: Bacteria > Pseudomonadota > Alphaproteobacteria > Rhizobiales > Xanthobacteraceae > Bradyrhizobium > Bradyrhizobium mercantei. The sequence continues at coordinate 464,420 of NZ_MKFI01000002.1, forward strand.
TGACGGAACAAAGATTTTTTCTCGCACCGCAACACAGCGAAATGCTGGATTTTGACTGATTTCCGTTGCCGCACCGCGCGATGACGCCCCCCAAACGACGCGATATTGTCCTTCAAATGAGCAACGTCAGTACCGACACCCAAGCCGCCCCTAAATTCAACGCCGAAGCCTTCGCCATGAACATCGCCCGGGCGATGGAGAGCAGCGGCCAGGCGCTGGCAGCCTATCTCAAGCCCCGGCAGACCGGCGAAGTCCGCGACAAGCCGCCGAACGAGCTCGGTGAGGTCATCAAGACCTTCAGCGTGATCGCCGAATACTGGCTGTCCGACAAGGAGCGCGCCTCCTCGCTGCAGATGCAGCTCGGCAAGGACTACCTCGATCTCTGGGGCTCGGCCGTGCGCCGCATGGCCGGCGAAGCCGATGCCAAGCCGGCGATCGCGCCGGCCCCGCGCGACAAGCGCTTCCAGGACCCGGAGTGGAAGTCGAACCAGTTCTTCGACTTCATCCTGCAGCTCTATCTCTTGACCGCGAAATGGGCGCAGCAGCTGGTCCACGATGCCGACGGGATCGATCCGCACACCCGCAAGAAGGCCGAGTTCTATGTCCAGCAGATCACCAACGCGCTGGCGCCGTCGAACTTCGTGCTGACCAATCCGGAAGTGCTGCGCGCCACCGTCGAGACCAACGGCGACAATCTGGTGCGCGGCATGAAGATGCTGGCCGAGGATATCGAGGCCGGCCACGGCACGCTGCGGATCCGCCAGTCCGATTCGAGCAATCTCGAGGTCGGCGTCAACATGGCGACGACGCCGGGCAAGGTGATCTACCAGAACGAGCTGATGCAGCTGATCCAGTACTCGCCGGCGACGGAGAACGTGCTGCGCACGCCGCTGCTGATCGTGCCGCCGTGGATCAACAAGTTCTACATCCTCGATCTGCGTCCCGAGAAATCCTACGTCAAATGGTGCGTCGACCAGGGCATCACCGTCTTTGTGATCTCCTGGGTCAATCCCGACAAGGAGCTCGGCAAGAAGACCTGGGCCGACTACATGACCGAAGGCCCGCTCACGGCGATGGACGTGATCGAGAAGGCCACCGGCGAGATGAAGGTGCACACCGCCGGCTATTGCGTCGGCGGCACCCTGCTCGCCTCGACGCTGGCCTATCTCGCCGAGAAGCGCCGTCAGCGCGTGACCTCGGCGACGTTCTTTGCCGCGCAGGTCGACTTCACCCACGCCGGCGACCTGCTCGTCTTCGTCGACGAGGACCAGATCACCGCGCTGGAACGCGACATGCAGGAATCCGGCGTGCTCGAAGGCAGCAAGATGGCGATGGCCTTCAACATGCTGCGCTCGAACGACCTGATCTGGTCGTATGTCGTGAACAATTATCTGAAGGGCCAGGCGCCATCCTCGTTCGACCTGCTGCACTGGAATTCGGATGCGACGCGGATGCCGTCGTCGAACCACTCCTACTACCTGCGCAACTGCTATCTGGAGAACCGGCTGTCGACCGGCACCATGGTGCTCGACAACACGCTGCTCGATCTGTCGAAGGTGAAGGTGCCGGTCTACAACCTCGCCGCACGCGAGGATCACATCGCGCCGGCGGAATCGGTGCTGTACGGCTCGCAGTTCTTCGGCGGCCCGGTGAAATACGTGCTGTCCGGCTCCGGCCACATCGCCGGCGTGGTCAATCCGCCCGCGTCGAAGAAGTACCAGTACTGGACCAACGACAACATCAAGGACATGAAGCTCGCCGACTGGCTGAAGGGCGCCGAGGAACACAAGGGGTCGTGGTGGCCCGACTGGCGCGGCTGGCTGGAGAGCCATGATCCCGAGACTGTCCCGGCGCGCATGGTGGGCTCGAACGGAGCGCCGGCGCTCGAGGATGCCCCGGGCAGCTATGTCCGCGTCCGCGCGTAGCGTCCAGTCTTCCGCTCAGCTATAAACAGACGATCCCGGCGGTCGGGAATCGAATTGACGTGAGGGGGAGACGATGACGCGCGAACTGTTCTGGCTGTCGCTGACGGTGATCCTGACCGGGCTGTTGTGGATCCCCTACATCATCAACCGCTGCCAGGTGCGAGGCCTCTCCGGCGCGATGGGCAATCCCTCGCGCGGCGACAAGCCCCACGCCGAGTGGGCCAACCGGCTGATGTTCGCCCATGACAACGCGGTCGAGAACCTCGTGATCTTCGCGCCGCTGGTCTTGATCCTCAACGCCGCCGACTACTCCACCAAATGGACCGTGCTGGCCTGCGCCGTCTATTTCTGGGCCCGCGTCGCGCATCTGATCGTCTACACGCTCGGCCTGCCGGTGTTCCGCACCCTGGCCTTCACGGTCGGCTTCATCGCCCAAGCCGTGCTGGCGCTCGCGATCTTCAAGATTCTCTAGAGCTACCTACCGGTCGCGGCACAGACCCGCCGGCGGCCGCTACGGCTCTACTCTGGAGATGGCGGAACGAAAGCCGTAGCTTTCTCCGTTATCGCCTGCTCGCTTTCAGTAACCCACCTCCACTCGGTCGGTAATCCGGACCGATGGTTACGCGGGCTGTTTATTCTCAAAGTACTCAACGAGTATTGTTGCGATGTCGCTCAGGTGATGCACCGCATCCTTATAGAGCGCCGTCATGTCGGATTGCAACTTCTCGACATCTCCGGCCGCTTCCTCCTTGAGGGCGCGGTATTGAGTGTGAACGCGAGTATATTGGGAGGATATGGTTTTGACCTTGCTGCCGAAATGTTGAAGCAGTTTCCTTGCCAGCGGCTCCCTGGGGTATTTCTCGTGATTGAACGGGCCTACTTCGATGATCAGTCCAAGCTTTTTAGGTTCCCAGGAAAACCAAAATAGCACAGGCCTCGCTTGTCCGAACCAATTCATGCCACGCATTTCGGGGGCAGCGTCGTAAATCGAAGCTGGTAAGAAAGCTGCCCTGCTTGGCTTTAGGGTGCTCCAGCGAAATTCGGGATGCTCTTTGAAGAAGTTGCTCGCGGCTGTATGGAAGCTGTTAACGTCCCCATAGCGGTAGATAAGTTCAAGGGCCTGCCGATGCTTGGCATATATCTGCCGACACTGTTCGATCAACTCGTCGTCAGGCACGATATTTCTCCGGATCAATTCGACGTAGTGGTTTATCGTTAGCTGGATTTCGGGCGCGAGTACTTTTGATTGGCGTGCTTTTGTTAGTGCCTGAAGCACATCCGCGTAGCTGATTGACGACCACCGGCTGCTCGACGGAGTGTCCGCATCCGGCGGAGTGAGATAAGCTAAGGCGCACCGATAGTGTGGATAGGTCGCGTCGATAACCTTCTCGTACTTGGAAAGCTGGCCATTTCCTTCGCCAGCGTCGATCTTATTCTCGATCGCCAACACAAATCGATTGGATTTCGACTCGATCAGAATGTCGATGTTCCTCCATTCCGTCTGCACTAAGGCATCTTCAAAGCTCGCGAGAGAAAATGCTAGCGGACGAATAGGCGGATCGGACTGACACCTCTCAAACACCTTGGCAATGAATTCTTTTAGAAATGCGTCGCCGAGCCCGTGGCGCTCCGCGGGAGTTAGTAGAAATTTTAGAAATCTGGAATGCTTGATTTCCTGTCGATCCAAACCCACAAGCTCGAAGATGTTTAGGCTCGAGCGATCTGATTGTGCGGCAAACAGCTCCAAATCTGAAATCAGCGCCAAAAGGCGCTGTTCCTCATCAATGGCCGGCGAAACAGCCGCTGATACAACCTCGTCCACGGTGCCCTCATCGTGCTCGTGCGGTGGTTCTGCCGAGTATTGGTGCCTCGCCTTCACGCCTGAAGACCATTCAATTGGGTCTCTTCTCATTTGCTGCTTCAATCCTAGCTTCGATCTTGTAGTGCCACTCCTTTACGATCTTGACGAGCAACGAGGTGAGATCGTTGACAACGGCTAGATTGACTATTGCCCACTCCTTTAGATGCTGGTCACCTTTGATACTCTCTGGGTAACGAAAGATGCTCCCATTAGGGTCGACTTCCATAATGTCAGTAACGATACCTGTGACGAATCTGATCTCATTAGGATCAACGTCGAGCTTTGTCTGTTTGATCAAGTGGAGGGCGGTACTCCAATTTCCCTGCAAGGAATGGTTCATGTGAAACTTTGCGTTCGATCGAGTGAGCTTTGTAAGGTCCGATATGAGATACTTGATGTAGAGTTCGACTGCATGGCGCAGATTGAGGCAGATCGGATAAACGATCAAGTCGTTGACCCACCCCTCTTTTCTCACCGACTCCAAAAGCAGCACCGTCGCTTCGAAGTAGCCGTAGGCATAGTCATAGAGGCTGTACGGGCCTCCGTTATCTCCCACGCACGCATTAAAATCAGCGCGCTCGAAATCTGGCCTGAATAGTTCGTTCTGTTTGAACGCTCTGAAGAACTTTGCCATTAGGGTCTCTTAAGCGGGTGAACTATTGGCATTACGGGTGCGACCATCGTCACTTCAGCAAGCTTTGGTTCTAAGCTGTTCGCCCCAAAGCCAAGTATGAGCGGGAAATGCCGCACGGCCGTGGTCACCTATGCTGCTACTATCAGCGGAGTATTTTCTCCAACTCGGCCACCAGCGTAAAAGTGGCATCGAAGAATTGCTTTAAGCGCGCCGGTCCTAACGACTGACCGCCACCATGAGCGACCGAATTGCGAACTGCGTAGCAGGATGCCACTTCGACCTTCATCCGTTCGTTGCCAATTACGAAAGCTTCAAATGCTCTCCCCCAATCAATATCGAAACGAAACATGAGCTGTTGGATATTCTCGCAATCGTAATTTCTTCCCGACTTAAAGTGGCCCTTAAGAAAATTCGAAACGCGGGGATGTGATGCGTTCCCTACTTTCTCTAAAACCAGATGCTCGACACATCTTTCAAGGTTGCCGCAGATCAACACACTTCCTAACTTGCACAGATAGGATGCGGTCTTTTCATCAAGGCCTCTTGCGCTTGCGGATTGAACAAGCTTTTCGAGCTCGCTAAACCGCTGTTCGATCTCAAAGCTCACTTAAATGCCCTTGAATGCGGCAATAGCGATCTTTTGACGAGTTTCCAAAGTGTCTTCTCGTGCGGTGGCTCTTTCGCACGCCTTCAGAAAATCGGTGTTTTTCATCAGCTTGTCGTAGGAGGCTGCGAACTTCTTTGGGTCGGGAGCCGACTTCTGTGCGTCGAGGCGTTCTGCTAATCCCACCATCACCGCCTCGAACACAGCGGCATTCAACGCACGCGACGGTCTAAATGCTTTGTTACCGTAGCTGGCGTTCACAAGCGCCATCGCATCCTTAAAATGCTTTTTGAGCCGCTCGGCTTCCTTTTTTTCGATGTCCTTGTCGGCAAACTCGTTCAAAAACTCTCTCATTGGCGATTGATAGCCTTCACGCCCATCGAACATGGCCAGGGCTCGGAGAACCAATTCTTGGTCTTTGAGGCGCCGGTTTTTTCTCTCACCGAAGATATCGCGCCAGTCCGAGTTATCGTTCAATTCGCGGGCAAGGCCAATTGCGACGCCATCACTGATACAGTTTCGAATCTCCTGTGGCGAAAGCCTCATGCCACCCGAATTGATGCGCTCGAAAACAAAATAGACGCTCTTCAGCTGATCCTTCGGTTCGTCCTGCTGAAAGATTGTGGCATGCACAATGGAGTCGTCGAGCTTTAGCTGGAGCGCGGAAGGCAGGTCCTTATAGGCCATGCCCTCCCACTCATCTCTGACGCCGACTAACTTAAATGCACGGTCGAGGAATACGCCTGAATGGAAATACTGGAGCGTACGGAGCCGCTGCTGACCGTCGACCACGAGGTGTCGCCCGGTCTTGGCCTCTTTGTAAAGGAAGATTCCAGGAACCGGCAGTCCCATCAAAAGGGACTCGATGAACCGCGATGCATGCCGTTGGGACCACACAAACTGCCGCTGAAATGGCGGCACAAAGAACGCCTGTGTCTCCAGTCTCTTTACAACGGTCTCTACGGGATAATCAGCTCCGTAACTAGAGATCGTGAATTGGATACTAGTGGAGCCCTCTTTGTCGCTCTCATCGTCGATGTTGTCCCTAAGATCCAGCTCATAGTCGTCTTCGAACTCAATCGGCTGCTGAGCTTTCTTTGCCATCGACCATTCCGTGCTAAAATCAGAGGTGGCGCATTATAAGCATCATCAAGTCGCGGCGGAACTGCTACTTAAGGTCGATTCACAACCTCCGCCATCACTTGAAGGGGTGTCTTCCATTGTTCGATGGCTGCCCGCGCGTCCGTTGGAGCCTTGAGCGCTTGTGTGTCGGGGTTTTCAATTGCGGCCGAAGGCTCGCGCTGCACTTCTCCCGCGGTGCGGGAGAGCGATGCAATTCAACCTCGACCGCCTATCGCGGACTGCGGCGCCCGGGCCCGGCACTAGGAGATATGACCCTGCCTCGACGAAAGAAGAGCGCCGCGCGGCAAACAATGGCATCTGACTATGCCAACTACGAGCAAGCGCCAGCAGCCGGAAGCTACTCTGCATGCGGTTGTTTTCGATATTTTGGCCGCGCGCACCTGCGGTGGGGAGCTCCTCCACCGTCACCCGCAGTTGTGGTTGCCTCGTCAGCGTGACAAACGCAGCCGGTTCGGCTTCAATTATCCGCCCTTTCGGACCACAATATGCAACATCGTCGCGGGCGCCTCATCAAAGCTCTTGATCTCACTGGTGTCCGACGAGACCTCGGTCCACGCCCCTGACGCGGTGTAGGTCGCCGCCAGCCATTCCACCGCCGGATAATTGTAGTAGCGGCCGATGCTGTCGCGGCCATCGCCATGGCCGATCTTGTAGCTCGCGTAGAACACGCCGCCGGGCTTCAGCGCGCGATGGATGCGGCCGACGACGCCGGCCAGCTCGTCGCGCGGCACGTGCAGCAGGCACGCGCTGGCCCAGACGCCGTCATAGGCTTCCAGATCCTCGAGCTCATCGAACAGCATCGCCTCGACCGGATGATTGATGCGCCGCGCGGCGACCTCAGCCATTTCAGGCGAACCGTCGGTCGCACGCAGCACGAAGCCTTCAGCGAGCATGACGGCGGCATGATTGCCGGCGCCGCAGCCGAGTTCGAGGATCGTGCCGCCCGGCGGCAACAGCTTGAGAAAGCCGATCAGCCGGGTGGACGGCGCTTTCGCCCACCCGGCATAGGCCTCGGCATTGCGCCGGTAGAATTGCAGCGTGGCGTCGTCCACGATGCGCGTCCCGTCAGATGTCGGAGAGCCCGAGCATCAGCCGCATGTTCTGGACCGCGGCACCCGAGGCACCCTTGCCCAGATTGTCGAGCCGCGCGACCAGCACCGCCTGGCGATGCTTGTCGCTGGCGAAGACGTAGAGCTCGAGCTGGTTGGTCTCGTTGAGCGCCTCCGGCTCGATCTTGCCGCCCGCGGCGGCTTCGTTCTGCAGCGGCATCGCCGACACGTATTTGCTGCCGGCATACCACTTCGCCAGCTCGGCCTGCAGATCGGCACCATCAGGCTTGCCCGGCAGCGCGTCGAGCTGCAACGGCACCGAGACCAGCATGCCCTGCCGGAAGTTGCCGACCGACGGGATGAACAGCGGCCGCCGCGTCAGATGCGAATAGAGCTGCATCTCCGGCACGTGCTTGTGCTCGAAGCCGAGACCGTAGAGGTGGAAGGCCGGCGCCGAGCCGTCCTCGAAGCTCGCGATCATCGACTTGCCGCCGCCCGAATAGCCGCTCACCGCATTGATGGTGACGGGATAGTCGGCCGGCAGCATTCCGCCGTCGACCAGCGGCCGCAGCAGCGCGATCGCGCCGGTCGGATAGCAGCCCGGATTGGAGACCTTTTTCGCGTTGCGGATCTTGTCGGCCTGATCGGGCGCGAGCTCGGCGAAGCCATAGGCCCAGTCGGGCGCGACCCGATACGCCGTCGAGGCGTCGAGCACTTTTGGCGCGGCATTGCCCATGGTGTCGATCAGCGCCACGGTCTCCTTCGCCGCCTCGTCAGGCAGGCAGAGGATCACGAGATCCACCTCCTCCATCAGCGCGCGCTTGGCGCCGGCGTCCTTCCGCTTGTCCTCGGCGATCTGCTTCACCGCGACGTCGCCGATGGCGTGCAGCCGCTCCTGAATGCCGAGCCCCGTGGTGCCGGAGCCGCCATCGACGAACACGGTGGCCTTGGTCGCACCGCTCTTGGTCTTCGGATTGGTTTCGGTGAGGGTCATGGCACGTTCCTTTCGAGCTCGTTCGTTTCGTTTGCTAACACATCTGGCCGCGCTGCGCCGCCAATCCGGCGATGGGCAATTGTCGTTGGATCGAGCGTATTCCCGTCCACGACAACCACCCCTTTATGGAAACAGCGCGATCTGCTCCAGTCCGGTGGTTTCGGGCAAGCCGAACATCAGATTCATGTTCTGGATCGCCTGCCCGGCCGAGCCCTTCACGAGATTGTCGAGCGTCGAGAGCACGATGGCGCGATCCTTGATCCGGTCGGCGACGACGCCGATCTGGACGTAGTTCGAACCACGCACGTTCTGCGTCTGCGGCAGCACGCCCTTCTTCGTCACATGGACGAACGGCTCGTTGGCGTAGGCCCTTTCCAGCTCGGCACGCAAATCGTCCGGCGTTGCGCCGTCGAGCCTGACATAGGACGTGCAGAACTCACCCCGCGCCATCGGAATGAGATGCGGGGTGAAGTTCACGGTCACGGCCGAGCCCGCGGCTGCGCCGATCTCCTGCTCGATCTCCGCCGAGTGTCGATGGCTTCCGATCGAATAGGGCGACAATCCTTCGCCGGCCTCGCTGAACAGCGTGTTCTGTTTCAGTCCGCGTCCGGCGCCGGTGACGCCCGACTTTGCATCGATGATGATGTCGTCGACGTCGATCAGCTTTGCCTTCGCCAGCGGAACAAGCGCCAGCAGCACTGCGGTCGGATAGCAGCCGGGACAGGCCACGAGCCGCGCGGCCGTGATCTTCTCCCGGTAGAGTTCGGTCAGCCCATAGACAGCCTCGCCCTGCAATTCCAACGCCCGGTGCTCATGACCGTACCATTGCGCGTAGCTGTCCTTGTCGCGCAGCCGGAAATCCGCAGACATGTCGAGGATCTTGATTCCGGGATTGGCTTTGAGCACCGCGGCGATGATCTCCTGGGTCGTCCCGTGCGGCAGTCCGCAGAACACGGCATCGAGCCGTGTCCAATCGACCTTTTCCCATTCCACGAGTTTTGGCAGGTCGAGCATGAAGAAGTGAGGAAACACCTCGCTCATTGCCTTGCCGGCATGGGTGTTGGCGGTAAGCGCTGCGATGTCGGCATTCGGGTGCCGCGCCAGCAGGCGCACCGCGTCGGAGCCGGTGTAGCCGGACGCGCCGAGGATGCCGATCTTCTTCTTCGTCATCACATGCCCCCTTGCAGCTTCGTCATCTCGGTTTGTGTCGTTGCGAAAGCCTCCGGACGCACCTCGCGCATCAAAGCCGCGATCTGCCGGGCACCAGCTTCGGCCTGCAAAGCGAGCGCGTTACCGACCGCGGCAAAGTCGGCCTCGGATTTGTGCTGGTTCAGCTTGAAGCTGCCCTCCACCTCTTCCACCGTCATCTCAAAGCCCACGATCGCCTTCTTCATGGCGTCGAGCCGCGCCGCTGTCATCTTGCCTGACATCCACGGCTTCTTCGGCAGCAGCCGGTCCTCGAACTTGGCGCTCAGCGCGTCGATCTGAACCGCAAGTTCCTCACCCGACAGGGTCCGCACCGGCCCGGTCAGATGCACGGCCTGATAGAGCCAGGTCGGCACCTGGTCGGGCGACACATACCAGTCGGCCGAGACATAGGCATCCGCGCCGTTGACGGCCAGCAGCCAGGGAACGCCGCCATCCGCCAGCTTTACCAGCGGATTGTGACGGGCAACATGAAACAGCGCCCGCGGCGTGCCGTCGGCGGCGTAGCTCAGATAGAACGGCAGCGCGGAGGCGATCGGCTTGCCGCCGTCGCACGCGCAGGCGATGCCGAAACCGCGCGCTTCCGCGAAGCGGAGGCTCGCGGCGCGGTCAGGCTTGAAAGGCGGCGGCGTATACATGGTCTTGAGCTCCTGCATGACGAAGGAGCCGCCAGATCGAACCGCGTGTCTTTTTCAGGAGAGCGCCGCGGGATCAGATCCGGCGGCAGAGGCGATGGTCTAAACGCGAGCGACCGCCCATACCGCGAGAATGCGGCGGCGGCGGGCGATGATGATGGTCGCGGCGTTGATCATGGGCGCGGCTATAAGGCCGCGCCCCCTAGACGTCAAGAAAAACCGTCAGATCACCGGATTCCACGGCGCCGGCACGACGCGGTAGCCGCTGCCGTCCTTCACCACATTGCCGAGGCCGGGGAACGGATAGTGGAAGCCCTGCACCTGGAGCCGCTCGGCGACGATCATCTCGTAGACGCGGCGGCGGGTCTTCTCCGCCACGTCGCCGTCCTGGTCGAAGAATGCGTGCCAGCCGGGGTTGGTCGCGAACAAATGCGGATTGTTGGTGACGTCGGACTGGATGAAGACCTTCTCCGAACCCGAGGCCAGCACGTAGGAGGTGTGGCCCGGCGTGTGGCCGACGGCCTCCACCGAGGTCAGACCCGGCGCGATCTCCTTGCCCCATTCATAGGGCGTGACCTTCTTCTTCAGCCCGGCCTCGAAGATGTTGCGGTTGTTCTTGAACAGGCCCTGCATGCGGCCGGCGGGCGCCCGGCTCATCTCGCCGTCGTCCATCCAGAACTTCCATTCGGTCGCCGGCACCAGCACCTCGGCGTTCGGGAATGCCGGCGTGCCTTCGGCGGTGAGCAGGCCGTTCACGTGGTCGCCGTGGAAGTGCGAGATCACGACCATGTCGACATTCTTCGGATCGAAGCCGGCGGCGACGAAATTGTCGGCGAACAGGCCGTTGGCGCCCTTGCTGCTGGCCTTCGCCAGCGCACCATTGCCGGTGTCGATCACGACGAGCTTGCCGCCGGTGTTGAGCACGAGCGGCGCGAACCAGATCGTCACCATGTCGCGCGGCATGAACGCCTTCTCCAGCGCCGCGTTGACATCGTCCCGCTTCGCATTGGGAATGAAGGCATCTTCCAGCTTGAACACGTTCTTGCCGTCGGACACCACGCTGACCATGATGTCACCGACCTTGTAGCGATAGAAGCTCGGTGCCTGCTTGTCGGCGGCCGGACCCGCGGCGGACGCGGGAACGGCAGATAGCAACGGTGCGGCGGCAACGCCGGCGGCGCCGGCGAGCGCATGACGTCGTGTCAATTCCATGTGTTGTCCTTCCCGGTGAAACTGTATTGGCGCCCAGTGATTTCGCCCTTCACGGGCGAGGTTGTAGCAGCGTTTCGATGCTCGCGCGATGACGACAATGCGAGCGCCTGTCCCCCGCCTAACCCCTGCAGGTGGCCGTTATTCCGGTGCTCGCTACACCACGCGCCACATCCACTCGACGGCCTGGCCTATGACGTCGCCGAACAGCAGCAGCGCCGCCGACCAGACCAGCGCGGAGACGAAATTGGCGATCTGGAATTGCCAGTACGACATCTCGAAGATGCCGGCCGCAAGCGGCACCGAGGCGCGCAGCGGGCCGAAGAAGCGGCCGATGAAGATGCTGGGCACGCCCCAGCTCTTCACGAAGGCCTCGCCGCGCGGCAGGATCTCCGGATAGCGCGACAGCGGCCACATCTGCGCGACGTGCTCCTTGTAGCGATAGCCGAACCAGTAGGAGACCCAGTCGCCGAGCGCGGCGCCGATGCCGCCCGCGATCCAGATCGGCCAGAAGCTGATCCCGCTGACGCCGATCAGCGCGCCGATCGCAACCAGCGCGCCCCAGGCGGGCACCAGCAATGAGATGAAGGCGAGCGATTCTGCGAACGCCAGCAGCATGACGATCGGAGCGGCCCAGGCCTGGTGATGGCGCACGAATTCGGCCAGAGCCCGCGCAAGGTCTTCCATCTCGTCGTGTGCCTTCCGCTCCGTTGAACCTCGAATGAACCTTTCTAGCGGCACGCAGCCTAAGAACAGGTAAGCCAGCCCATTGCGTGACATCAAGTCACAAAGGCGGGGATCAAACGTGATTTCCGGCAAGGCCCCGCGGTCCGGGCTGTCTGGCATCTCCCTCACAAGAAAAAGGAAACACTGGATGATCGGGTCACTGATGATGTGCGTGAGCGTTGTCGTCTTGCTGTTCGGAATGCTCGCGGGCATCGCCATGGGTATCCAGCACGACTTCACGTTGGGGCCTGCGCACGCGCATCTCAATCTCGTCGGCGGCGTATTGCTGTTCCTGTTCGGCCTGTACTACCGGCTGGTGCCGGCGGCGGGCGGCATGCTGCTCGCCAGGATCCAGGGCTGGCTGCATATCGTCGGCGGCGTGCTGTTTCCGGCCGGCGTCGCTGCCGTGCTGCTGAAGGGCCCCTCTTTCGAGGCCGCCCCGATCGTCGGATCGCTGCTGGTGGTCGCCGCGATGGCCCTGTTCACGGTCGTTGTATTCCGCACCTCGCGGGCGTAATCGCAGGCTCCTATCTAGGGGGATGGCCGGGGCCCCAGGGCGCGGCCGTCCCCCATTGCCAGCCCATCCGTGGCATAGTCAGAGCAACCGATTCGCCGCGCCAGGACCGGCGCGCCACTTGAAGAACGATGGCCAAATCATTGAAGTCAAACGCTAAAAGCAAACCTTCCAACGACCTGTTCGAGGCCCCGGAACCGAAGGGACGCGCCCCGGCGAAGGCTGCGGCCAAGCCCGTCAAGGACGCCGAAGCCAGCTATACGGCGGCGAGCATCGAGGTTCTGGAGGGCCTGGAACCGGTTCGCAAGCGCCCCGGCATGTATATCGGCGGCACCGACGAGAAGGCGCTGCACCACCTGTTCGCCGAGGTGATCGACAACTGTATGGATGAGGCGCTGGCGGGCCACGCCACCTTCATCGACGTGGAGCTGACCGCAGACGGCTTCCTGACCGTGACCGACAACGGCCGCGGCATTCCGGTCGACCCGCATCCGAAATTCCCGAAGAAGTCCGCACTTGAAGTCATCATGTGCACGCTGCACTCGGGCGGCAAATTCAATTCCGATGTCTACGAGACCTCGGGCGGCCTGCACGGCGTCGGCGTCTCCGTGGTCAACGCCCTCTCCTCACGGCTCGAGGTCGAGGTTGCGCGCAGCGGACAGCTGCATCGCATGACGTTCGAGCGCGGCCATCCCAAGGGCAAGCTCGAGGACCTCGGCAAGGTCAACAATCGCCGCGGCACGCGGATCCGCTTCAAGCCGGACACCGATATCTTCGGCGCCAAGGCGGTCTTCAAGCCGCAGCGCCTGTTCAAGATGACGCGCTCGAAGGCCTATCTGTTCGGCGGCGTCGAGATTCGCTGGCACTGCGATCAGGAACTGCTGAAGGGCGTCGAGGACGTTCCGCCGGAAGCCAAGTTCCACTTCCCCGGCGGCTTGAAGGATTATCTGGCCGCGGCGATCCACGCCGACACGCTGGTGCATCAGGATATCTTCTCCGGCAAATCCGGCCGCAGCGGTGCGCATGGCGCCTGCGAATGGGCAGTTGCCTGGACGGCCGATGCCGACGGCTTCCTGTCGTCCTACACCAACACGGTGCCGACGCCCGACGGCGGCACTCATGAATCCGGCCTGCGCAGCGCGCTGCTGCGCGGCCTGAAGGACCATGCCGAGCGCGCGGGCCAGGGCAAGCGCGCCGCCTCCGTCACCTCGGAAGACGTGATGGTGGGCGCGGCCGTCATGCTCTCGGTGTTCGTGCGCGAGCCTGAATTCCAGGGCCAAACGAAAGACCGCCTCGCCACCGCCGAAGCGCAGCGCATCGTCGAACAGGCGATGAAGGATCCGTTCGACCATTGGCTGTCAGGCAATCCGAACCAGGCCAACCGGCTGCTCGATTTCGTGATCGATCGCGCCGAGGAGCGGCTGCGCCGCCGCCAGGAAAAGGAGACCGCGCGCAAGACCGCCGGCAAGAAGCTGCGCCTGCCCGGCAAGCTCGCCGATTGCTCCGACGCCGGCACCGAAGGCTCGGAACTGTTCATCGTCGAAGGCGACTCGGCCGGCGGCAGCGCCAAGCAGGCGCGCGATCGCAAGACGCAGGCCGTGCTGCCGCTGCGCGGCAAGATCCTCAACGTCGCGTCCGCCGGCAAGGACAAGCTGACCGCGAACGCGCAGCTCTCCGACCTCGTGCAGGCGATCGGCTGCGGCACGCTCGCACACTACCGCGAAGAGGATCTGCGCTATCAGCGCATCATCATCATGACCGACGCCGACGTCGACGGCGCCCACATCGCATCGCTTCTGATCACCTTCTTCTACCGGCAGATGCCGCGGCTGATCGACGAGGGCCATCTCTATCTGGCGGTGCCGCCGCTCTACAAACTGAAGCATGGCACCAAGTCGATCTACGCCCGCGACGACGCCCACAAGGAAGAGCTGCTGAAGAGCGAGTTCAACGCCAACGCCAAGGTCGAGGTGAACCGCTTCAAAGGCCTCGGCGAGATGATGCCGGCGCAGCTCAAGGAAACCACCATGGATCCGGCCAAGCGGACCCTGCTGCGCGTGGTGTTGCTGGCCGATGACCGCGAGGGCACCGCCGACTCGGTCGAGCGGCTGATGGGAACCAAGGCGGAAGCCCGCTTTGCCTTCATCTCCGACAAGGCCGAATTCGCCAGCGACGATCTGCTCGACGTTTAGGGTCAACCAACTGATTTGGCATGACTTTTCGGCCGCCTCCTGATCGGGGGCGGCCGTTTTCATTGGCCCTTTCGGAGAACGTCTGCGGTTTCGTTTTCGGCCGGTTGTGTCTCACCCGCAACAGCATTTCCGGCGGAACCACGTATAGTCCCTGACATGACGGCTGGGGAATCGGCGCCAGAGCGCTTCCGGTCAAGCGACGAGATCGAACGAAAGTCGGGGATTTGGACATGAAAAAGTTTTTGCTGGCTCTGACCGCGGTTGCTGCGATGACGGGTTCGGCGTCGGCTGCTGACCTGGCTGCCCGCCCCTACACCAAGGCTCCGGCCCCGATCGCGGTGGCGCCGAGCTGGACCGGCTTCTACATCTTCGGCGGTGGCGGCGGTGGCCTCTGGGACGCTGACACCGGCACCCAGTCGACCGTCACTGGCGCGCCGATCCTCGGCTTCAACCAGCGCCAGGGTGGCGATGGCTGGTACGGCACCGTCGGTGCCGGCTACGACTGGCAGACCGCCAACAGCTGGGTGATCGGCGTGTTCGCCGACGGTCAGTTCGGCAGCCTCAAGGGCACCATCCAGGATCAGTTCAACCTGGTCGCCGGCAACATCAAGAACGACTACAGCTGGGCCGCCGGTGCGCGCTTGGGCTATCTGGTCGCTCCGAACGTTCTGTCCTACGTCAACGCCGGTTACTCCAGCTCGCACTGGAAGGGCACCACCCTGTTCAACACCGCGAGCGCTCTCCCCTCCGGCCTGCACACCAACAGCTTCGATCGCAGCGGCTGGTTCGTCGGCGGCGGCGTCGAGAACAACCTGAACATCTTCGGCATTACCGCGCCGGGCTGGTTCATGAAGACCGAGTATCGCGCCGCTTACTACGACAGCAAGAACATCTCCGAGCTGGTCGACGGCACCAACCTCTCGAACGGCACCGACATCACCTTCAAGCCGCTCGTCCAGACCATCAGCACCTCGCTGGTCTACCGCTTCAACTGGACCGGTCCGGTTGTCGCCAAGTACTGAGCTTTGCTGACATAGCAGATCAAAAGCCCCGGCATCGTCCGGGGCTTTTTTGTTGCCCTGATGGCTTCGGGAACCGGGCCGCGCGCACCGCGGGCTGGCGCAGGGCCGACCGGACGCGGCTGATCTGGTCAGCGCTGTGACGATCGGGCACTCTCGCGGCCGGATTCAAACCACAGCGGGCAACAACAATGAAAAACGGACAGTTTGATCTCACCGGCCGGGTCGCGATCGTCACCGGCGGCAATGGCGGCATCGGGCTCGGCATGGCGCGCGGCCTGGCGGATGCCGGCGCCGCGGTCGCCGTGGTCGGCCGCAACGAGGCGAAGTCGAAGGCCGCCGTCGAGGATCTCGGCAAGCGCGGCGCCAAGGCGATCGCGGTCGCAACCGACGTGACCGACAAGGCCGCGATCGCGGCCATGGTCGAGCGGGTGATCGGCGAGCTCGGCCGGATCGACATCCTCGTCAACAATGCCGGCATGAGCATCCGCAAGCCGCCGCACGAGCTCGAGCTCGACGAGTGGAGCAAGGTGATCGACACCAACCTCACCAGCGCCTTCCTGTGCTCGAAGGTGGCCTACCCGGCGCTCAAGGCGTCGGGCCACGGCAAGATCATCAATATCGGCTCGATGATGTCGATCTTCGGCGCGAGCTTCGCTGCGGCCTACGCCGCGAGCAAGGGCGGCATCGTGCAGTACACCCGTGCCTGCGCCAACGCCTGGGCTCCCGACAACATCCAGGTCAATGCCATCCTGCCGGGCTGGATCGACACCGACCTGACCAAGGGCGCGCGCCAGCAGGTTGCCGGGCTGCACGAGCGTGTGCTCGCCCGCACGCCGGCGGCACGCTGGGGCGTTATCGACGACTTCGCCGGCATCGCCGTGTTCCTGGCATCGCCCGCGTCGGACTTCGTCACCGGCACCGCGATCCCGGTCGACGGCGGCTATTCAGTAATGGTCTGAAAGCACGAGAGCCCCTTAAAACACGAGAGCCCCGGCATTCGCCGGGGCCCTCGCATCCTGCTCGCCTCTGTCTAGCTCAGTAGCGCGCGATGACCGGCGCGTCGAACTTGTAGTTCACGCGCACCACCGCCCACTGAATGTCGCGCGGCTTGGCGTCGAACGTATAGGTGCCTGCCGCGGTGCCGGCGAGCTGATAGGTCTGACGCTCGAAGGCCGCGTAATTGTATTCGACGCCGATGGTCCAGTTGCGGGTGATGCCGTATTCCCAGCCGGCGCCGACGGTCCAGCCGCTGGCCCAGTGGGTCTGGCTGCCGGAGCCGGTCGCCGGCGGAAGGTTGTCGACGACGGACAGGCGATTGTTCACGCCGGCATAGCCGCCCTTGATGTAGAGCAGATTGTTCTGGATCGCGTAACCGGCGCGGCCGACGATCGTCGCCATCGCATTCGAGCGCCAGCTGAACTCATCATCGCGGCCCGCGCCGAACACCGTGTTGGTGACACGGCCGGAATTGTCGAGCCCGGAGATCGTGCCCTCGACGCCGAACACGAAATTGTTGGCCTGCCAGTTGTAACCGATCTGGCCGCCGCCCATGAAACCCGATCCGCGCTGACGGAAGCCCTGCCCCGGCGACAGATCGCCGAATGCCGAGGTGTTGGCGCTGTTGACCCACTGCTGGTTGGTCCAGGCGCCGCCGAGATGGCCGCCGATGTAGAAGCCGGACCAGTTGTAGATCGTCTCCACATAGACCGGCGCCTTGGTGTAGGGACGCGCGGCGAGATCGGCGGCGGACGCGGCGCCGAGGCCGAGCGCAGTGGTGGCGGTCAACGCGGCAATGAATTTGGTCCGAAACACGGCAGCACCCCCAGGTTGTCTGATGGGCACAGCATTCCCCGAGGACCCTTACCAAAAGAAAACTGCTGAAGCTGCCGGTGCGGAATCGGCTCACGCGCATTTCGAATCTTGTCGCGCTGTTGCTGTCGAGCAACTTTTATTGTTCGCTTTAAGCGACTGTTATCCTTGATGGATTCTTAGCAGTCAAGATGCACGGCGTCAGCTCGCGGCCGGCGAATGCACGTGCTCCGGCCGCACCCCGACGGCGACGAGACGGGCCGTCAGCCCCTGCAGCCAGGGCATTGCCGTGATCAACCGCAGCGCGAACGGCACCGGTTGATCGCCGCCCTTCAGCGCCGCGCTGATGATATTGCTCTGCGCGATCACCTGCATGCGCTGCGTCACGCGCACCGGAAACTCGCGCCGGCGCCGCACCGCGTCGAGCTCGTCCTCCGACGGTACGCCGTGAACGAGCTTCGCCGCCAGGATGTTGGCGGTGGCGACCGCGTCCTGCACCGCGAGGTTGACGCCGACGCCGCCGATCGGCGACATCGCATGCGCGGCGTCGCCGATGCAGAGCAGGCCGGGACGGGTCCATCGTCTCAGTCGATTGATCGCGACCGTGAGCAGCTTGACGTCGTCAAAACTCTTCACGTCGCCGATGCCGGGCTTGAGGATCGGCGCGAGATGCAGCACGTCGTCGAGCATTGCCGGCAATCCCCTCGCCTTCACGGCCTCGTATTGTCCCTTGGCGATCACGTAGGCGCATTGCCAATAGTCGCCGCGGTCGAACGTCACCATCATCTTGCCGTGGTCGATGCGCGCGAACAGATTCTCGGTCTCGTCCGGACGCCGCCCGACGCGAAACCACAGCACGTCCATCGGCGCGCCGATTTCCTCGACCTCGAGGCCGGCGCGCTCGCGCACGATGGAATGGCGGCCGTCGCAGCCGATCGTGAGATCCGCCTCGATGTCGATCGGGCCATCGGGCGTATTCGCGCGGACACCGGCGACAGTATCGCCGCGCCGGATCAAATCGGTCGCCTCCGCGTTCATCAGCACCTTCAGCGACGGGAAACGCCTGCCGCTGTCGCGCAGGAAATTCAGGAAGTCCCACTGCGGCATCATCGCGATGAAGGGATATTTGACGCTGAGGCGGCTGAGGTCGGCAATCCGCACCGAGGTGCCGCCGAACAAGCCGTCGAGCTTCTGGATGTCCTGGTGCGGCAGCTTCAGGAAGCCGTCGATCAGACCGAGTTCGTCCATCACCTGCAACGTCGAGGGATGCACGGTGTCGCCGCGGAAGTCGCGGAAGAAGTCGGCGTGCTTCTCCAGCACCACGACGTCGACCCCGGCGCGTCCGAGCAGATGGCCGAGCATCATGCCGGCCGGCCCGCCGCCGACCACGCAGCAGCGCACCTTCATCTGTCGCCTGTTCGCCTGCCTCGGATCACCCGCATCCATGATGCCGTCCTTGTAGCTGCCTCGCCGCTCAGGCTCCGACTGTAACGCGGATCGGACGACAAGGATGCAAGGCTAAAGCATGATCCGGAAAAGTGCGAAGCGGTTTTCCGAACAGATCATGCTCAAACAAAAGGCTAAAGCGCGATGACGATTCAAGCAAATCTCATCGCGCTTTAGCGCCGGAACGTCTTGATTTCCGACACGCTGCCGTCGCGATAGGTCAGCTCCACCGAGACCGCCTTGGTCTGCGGTGCGAGTTTCAGATAGGGCTGCGCGTCGGACGGGATCGCACTCGGGTCGCGCTGATTGCAGGCGGGCATCTTCAGGACCTTGTCCGGCACCGCGGTGTCGATGCCGATCCGCACCTCGCGGATCGCACAGCGATACGACATCAGATGCGTGTAGTAGACCAGCAGCCCGTTGAACTCGCGGAACGACAGCCAGCTCGTCGCGGTCATGTCGAGGATCTTGCGCTGGTCGCGGATCAGTGCGGCGTCGGGATCGAACTTGATCGGGAACGGACCCTGCATCACGCCCTGCGTATCGACATAGCGAATCTCGATCGTGGCCGCCGGCGCGTCGGGTGGCAGCTCGATCGACGGATTGGGCATCCGCTTGCGCGTGCGCGGATCGAGCGTATCGATGAAGCCGGTTTCGCGGAAATCGCCGCTGTCGCCCATCCGCCAGGAAATGCCAAGCGTCGGATCGGCGATCGAGAACACCACGGTCCAGCCGCCATTGTGCCGCGAGAAGCTCGCGATCGGGGCGTTGACCGAGTCTTCCTTCGGCAGCTTCGGCACCGCGACCGGCGGCAGCGCGGCGACCTGCTGCGGCGGCGCGGACGGCTTGGCCGCCTCGGCCTGCCCCTTCGCGATCCCGTTCAGGAAGACGTCGTCGACCATCTGGTCGAAATAGACCGGGATCTGCTTGTGCTTCACGGTCTCGGCCATCTCGCTGACCAGGCGCCGGGTGCGCTGCGCGACCTGCACCAGGTTTTCACCGGGTTGCAGCAACTCCTTGGCGAAGGTCCGCGTGAACACCGAATTGGGATTGGCATCGTCGTTCGACAGCCGGTCGAGCGCGGTCTGGCGCGGCCCCGCCGAAAACACCGAGAACACGCCTTCCGGCAGCTGCGTCATCGGCGCCAGCCCACCGCCGCCGGCCACCGCGCGCGTGCCGGCGCGCTCGAACGGATTGTTGCGGCAGGCGTCGAACACCAGGATCGAGGTGCGCGCCTTCTTGTTCTGCAACCGCTCGACGATGCGGTCGGCGAGAACCGAGGCGTCGCGCACCAGTTCCTCCTGGCCTTCGGTCGCCGCCGGCACGTCGGTCGGCAGCAGGAAATTCTGGCCGGCGATCTCGAAGCCGTGACCGGCATAGAAGAAGAACGCGGTATCGCCGGGTTCCACGGCGCGGTCGAACGCGAGCAGCGTCTCCGAGAACGCCTGCCGGTTCAGATTTTCGGCCACCATGACGTTGAAGCCGAGCTGCTTCAGCGTGTCGCCCATGGTGCGGGCGTCGTTCACCGCCTTCTGCAGCTTCGGCACATTCCTGTAGTCGTTGTTGCCGATCACCAGCGCGACGCGCTTTTCGGCCTGGGCGGGCGCTGCGAATGTCGCAAATGCGACCGCCAACAGGGCCGCTGAAAATCTTGAAAGCCAGCTCTTCATCCCAATTCCCGCCTGCGCCGCTCGTGCGACTGCCGCCTAAAGCATGATCCGGAAAAGTGCGAAGCGGTTTTCCGGAAAGATCATGCTCAAACAAAGACCTAAAGCGCGATGACGATCCAGACTGATCTCGCCGCGCTTTAATAGTCGGATCAGCCGTTTGGCCGGTTCAAGGCCTGCGGCGGACGGCCGTCATGACCGGCCATCCCGCAGCGACCATGGGGCGTCCGATCCGTCCCAGGTCAAGTTTCTTTTTACAGCCCGCGTGATAGATTCGAGGCTTCACTCCGGCGCGAGCTCTCCACAGGTCCCAGGGGCTTTTCCGTGCACACATGGTCTACTGATCAGGTCGATCCCCGGGATCGCTTCGACTATTGGCGCGAGGTTCGCGCCAAGGGCCTGTTCGGCGTCACCGCCGAGCTCGAGCCCGAGCGGCGCCGGGACTTCTTCGGCGAGTTCTCGCTGCGCAAGCTCGGCGATGCCGGGCTGGTCGAGCTGCGCGCCTCGCCCTACCGCGTGGAACGGCGCGCCGGCGACATCGCCGACGCGGCCAGCGACAGCCTGTGCGTCTACCAGCAGCTCGGCGGCGGCGGCTGGTTCGGCGGCGCGCGGCTCGATGAATTCGCGGTGCGCGACGGCATGTTCGCGACCAGCTATTCGGACTTGCCCTATCGCACCGTCCCGCTGCATGAGGACGGCTTCCATTTGCGCATCATCAAGATCCCGGTGGCGAACCTCGTCCCGCCGGGCACCGAGCTCGGCGAGCTCGTCCCCAGGCCCTTGCAGGATGAGACCGCGCTGCGGACGCTGCTGGAATCATGCTTCCGCGACCTCATCGAAAGCAACGAGGCCACCGCGGCGGCGGATACGGCTCCGATGGTGCAGGCGCTTGCCCATGTCGCGCTGATCGAGCGCGGTCACATGCGGCCAAAGAGCCGGCTCGCCCAGCAGGCCCTGCGAACCGCCCATCTGTCGCTGGCCCGCCGACTGATCCGGCGGCACCTCTCGAGCGCGGCGCTGACGCCCAGCCTGATTGCCGGCCTGACCGGCATCTCGGTGCGTCACCTGCACATCCTGTTCGAGGAGACCGAGAACAGCTTCTCGGAGACCGTCACCGCGCTCCGGCTCGCGCAAAGCCGCCGCCTGCTCCGCGAGCAGCCCCGGCAGACGATCGCCGAGGTCGCCTTCGCCTGCGGCTTCGAGAGCCTCGCGACGTTCTACCGCCTGTTCAATGCGTCCGAATCGATGACGCCGGGCGACTACCGGGCGCGATTGGCCTGAGCGTCCGTCCGCACCGGCCTATTGCGGGTTGCTAAAGCGCCTTGTTGCCCGTAATCGGGATTCCCGGCGTCGCGCGCCGTCCCCTTGTCGTCCTCGGAATCCTGATGTCGAAGAAGATGATCAAGCCCGGACCTGACCTGCTGACGCAGGTCAACCAGGCTTTTCTCGACTACGGCTATAGCGGGCTGTCGATGGTCGGCCTGGCCAAGGCCTGCGGCTTCACCCAGCGCGCGCTGTATTACTACTTCAGCAACAAGGAAGAGGCGTTTCGCGCCGTCATTGCCTGGCGTCACGTCGAGGACGTCGCGCTGGCGCTGGAAGCCGGCCGGTCCGTGCGGGCGAAGGGCGGCGGTGCGCTGGATATTTTCGCGACCATTCTCGACGTCCGCTACGGCGAGACACGGCGGCGCCTGACGCATTCGCCGCATACCGTCGAGCTCAATGCCGAAGCCTTCAAGCGCTGCCGCGACCTGATGATCAAATCGGCGGTCTCGTTTCAGGCTGACCTGGAAAAACTCGTGATCGAGTTGCAGGCCGCGCGGCTCTTGAAGCTGAACGGCGAGTTCACCGCGGCGCAGATCGCACAGGCACTCGCCGACGGCGCGCGCGCCGTCAACCAGGCGCTGCCGCCGATCGCCCGCGACGACTTCTCCGCACGCTATCGCCAGATGTGCGCAATGGTGCTCTACGGCTGCGCCGTGATGCCGAAGCGGAAGTAATCCGCACGACGGCCGGCGCGCGCAGTCGCCGCTGATCCGCCCCCCCCCCCCCCAGGACGATCGACCATCCGAGGACCCGGCAGGGCCATGCCGCCGGGGCCGTGGACATCTTGCGCCACATGTTACATGTTTCATATTTTACATGACTATGTGAAATATACGATATTGCATCGCAAAGACCTTTGGAGACGTCTCGAATGGCTGACATGGGACAAACCGACGACCCGGCCGATCGTCGCGCGATCCGGCGCTCTCTGGACCGAAGTGATCAGCCTGCGCGCATTGAGAAGATAATTTCCGTCGATTTCGCCAGAACCGCGCTGGCGCTTCGCCCGGGCTCGGCACAGCCGATTTCCTTACCGGCGACGCGCGCTCTGATGCAGAGCGAGAGGTCATGCACGATGCGCATTAAGCTTGGGGATCACAGCCCGGAAACGCTCGCCGCAGGCTCCGCACGCACGCTTGTCGCGGATGCCATGGAGCTGCACCCGGATCAGGCTCCGGCACACGAGCTAGCTCTTCGGAGTTCTCCGGCGACAGGCAATCGCGGCTGGGCGCCGTTGCTCGAAGCCTGCCTTGCCGACTTCAAGGAGGCGACCGAGGCCGGCGATACCGCGAGCATTCCTGCGCTGGTCAAGATCGTGGCCGACCTTGCGCTGATCGAGCGCGGCGCGATCAGGCCGGGCAGCCGCCGCGCGCAGCAGGCGTTGCGCGTCGGCCGGCTCAGCCTCGCGCGCCGCCTGATCACGCGCCACCTCGCGAAGCCGGCGCTGTCGCCGGGGATGGTCGCCGACATGCTCGGCGTCTCGGTCCGTTACCTGCACGTGCTGTTCGAGGCGACCGGCGCGAGCTTCTCGCAGACCGTCACCGCCCAGCGCCTGAGCGAGAGCCGCAGGCTGCTTTGCGAACAGCCGCCGCGGCCGATCGCCGACGTCGCCCTCTCCTGCGGCTTCGGCAGCCTCGCCACCTTCTACCGGATCTTCAGCGCATCGGAGGGTTTGACGCCCGGCGAGTACCGGGCTGCGGGGCACTAGCCGCAACGGCGATCCAACGATCGTGGAACGTCGGTTGCAGAACCGTGCAAATGCCAAATGCACCCTGCGGTGAGCATGCGCCTGCGTGATTTCGGAATATTAGAAGTGTATCGGTGAGTTGCCCGACATGTCAACTGGCCTGGTCGAACACCGGCCACCGCCGGCTCCTTTGCATGGGGTTGTTTTCGATATTTTGGCAACGCGCCCCCCGCAACGGTGGCGCGGGCCCCCGCCGGGGCTTTGTCATCGGATCCGGGACCGGCGATTCATTTGACCGCCAAATGACGGAAATGACGGTTATTTTGGCGAAAACGTTAAGCTTTTTCGGCTATCCGGCCGGTTCCAAGATTGACTTTACCGGTTTCGCCCCTATGTTGCGGGGCAACGCGGCCCTCGGATCGAAACGCGATTCGTCAGGTTTGCCGTCCGTCAGCGTTAGTCAGAGCCCCCGAGCTTTATAGAAAAGCGAGCCGTTTCGGGGCCGAACGCGACAGCCTTTTACCTTCGATTCCGAACGGCGGTTTCGACCAGAGGCTCAATGTCTTTTTCCAATCTAGGCCTGTCCGATAAGGTCCAAGCCGCAGTGGCGGCCACCGGTTACACCAATCCCACCCCCATCCAGGAACAGGCAATCCCGCACGTCCTCGCCCGGCGCGACGTCCTCGGCATTGCCCAGACCGGCACCGGCAAGACCGCTGCCTTCGTTCTCCCGATGCTCACGATCCTCGAGAAGGGCCGCGCCCGGGCACGGATGCCGCGCACCCTGATCCTGGAGCCGACCCGCGAGCTCGCCGCGCAGGTGAAGGAGAATTTCGACAAATACGGCGCCGGCCAGAAGCTCAACGTTGCGCTCCTGATCGGCGGCGTCTCGTTCGGCGACCAGGACTCCAAGCTGATGCGTGGCGTCGACGTCCTGATCGCAACGCCCGGCCGCCTGCTCGACCACACCGAACGCGGCGGGCTGCTGCTCACCGGCGTCGAACTGCTGGTCATCGACGAAGCCGACCGCATGCTCGACATGGGCTTCATCCCCGACATCGAGCGCATCTGCAAGCTCGTCCCGTTCACGCGGCAGACCCTGTTCTTCACCGCGACGATGCCGCCGGAAATCAGCCGCATCACCGAAGCCTTCCTGCACAATCCGGCCCGGATCGAAGTCTCCAAGCCCGCAACGACTGCGGTGACGGTGACCCAATCCCAGGTGCCGGCGGGCCGCGAGCCGCACGAGAAGCGCGAGATCCTCCGCCGCCTGCTGCGCGACGCCAAGGACCTCAACAACGCGATTATCTTCTGCAATCGCAAGCGCGAAGTCGCTGTGCTTCACAAATCGCTGCAGAAGCACGGCTTCAGCGTCGGCGCCCTGCACGGCGATATGGACCAGAGCGCGCGCATGGCCGCGCTCGATCAATTCCGCAAGGGCGAGCTACCGCTGCTGGTGGCCTCCGACGTCGCCGCCCGCGGCCTCGATATTCCCGCGGTCAGCCACGTCTTCAATTTCGATGTGCCGCATCACCCCGACGACTACGTCCATCGCATCGGCCGCACCGGCCGCGCCGGTCGTACCGGCACCGCGATCTCCATCGTTACACCGCTCGACAGCAAGTCGATGGCCGCGATCGAAAAGCTGATCGGCCAGCAGATCCCGCGCGCCGAAGGCGACTACACCGTTCACAGCGAAGCCTCCGACGAGGACGCGGCACCGCGCCGCTCGCGCAGCCGCGAAGGTTCGCGCGATGGCGCCCGCGGCGGCCGCAAGCCGCGGCGTGAGCGCGAGCCGCGTCACGGTGAGCGCGAGGCTCGTCAGGACCGGGAGCCGCGCCAGGAGCGCGAGCCCAAGCCGGAGCGCGAGCCGCGCCACGGCCGCAACCCGGCCCCGCAAGCCGCCCCGTCGCACGTGCCGTCGATCGGGCGTGCCGAGCCGCGGCGGCCGCAGCGCGAGGTCGACCACGAGCCTGCCGATCACTCGCACCTGCCCGCCTTCCTGCTGCGACCTGTGCGCGCACGCGCGTAAGGCCTGCTCTGAAGCCGCCGCGCCCGCGGCGGCGTCCCGGCGAGTCTGTGTCGCCGGCGGCGACCGACGCACACGCTGATTCCTCGCGTTTGAAGCAAATCCGCGCCGTTTGCGCATTCGCATTGGCGCGCAAGCGAAAAGCTTGCGCAAGCGCGCGCGATCCGGCGGCGGAATCGAGCGCGTGCCGCGTCAGGCGCGGCCAAATCCCCGTAGTTCCACTGTTTACCTTGCCTTCATTCTCGTCCCGTACCCTCGCGCCAATAGTTTAGTCATTGCTGCCGGATATGACCGGCATTGCGTGCATTGAGGACGTAACAGTGGTCAAGCTGCTGGACGAACACGAACGTACGTTGGCCTTTGCCGAAGTCGCGCTTGGTCAGATTCGCTCGCTTCGCCAGACCGCCGTCCCTCGCAACTATGAGATCTGGTACGTCTACGCCACCGGATACAACGCGCCGCTCAACAAGGTCATCAACGAGACGCTGGCGCGCAGCGGCAAGCTCTCTGAATCCGATCTCGAGCAGATCTACGAAACCTATCTCTCGCACATCAAGACCTCGGACCGCATCGACAAGGTCGGCGCCCGCGTCATCGGCGAGATCGACGCCGTCATGAAGCTGATCACCGATGCGCTCGGCGTGTCGGCGAATTATGATGCGAGCCTGGTCGGCGCCAGCAACAAGCTTGCGAGCGCCACGACCCACGATCACATCAAGACGATCGTCGAGAGCCTGGCCAAGTCGACGCGCGAGATGCGCGAGACCAATCAGGCGCTGGAGAACCGGCTCGCGCTGTCGAAGTCGGAGATCAGCGACCTGCAGCACAGCCTCGAGGCGATCCGCGCCGAGAGCCTGACCGATCCGCTCACCGGCCTCGGCAACCGCAAATACTTCGACCGCTCGATCGACATGGCGGTGCAGACCGCACTCGCCAGCGGCGAGCCGCTGTCGATGCTGATGTTCGACATCGATCACTTCAAGTCGTTCAACGATTCCTACGGCCACCTCACCGGCGACCAGGTGCTGCGGCTGGTGGCGCAGTCGCTGAAGCAGACCATCAAGGGCCAGGACATCACCGCCCGCTATGGCGGCGAGGAATTCGCGGTCGTGCTGCCCAACACTGCGCTGCGGCAGGCGCTGACGGTCGCCGACCACATCCGCCGCGCCGTGATGGCCAAGGAATTGAAGAAGAAGTCGACCGGCGAGATCCTCGGCCGGGTCACGATCTCGGTCGGCGTGTCGATGCTGAAGCCGGCCGACGACACCGATTCGCTGATCGAGCGCGCCGACGCCTGCCTCTACGCCGCCAAGCGCGCCGGCCGCAACCGCGTGATCTGCGAAGCCGATCCGGAATACAGCGCCGAGACCCAGACCCGCGTGGCGTAAATTTCCTCTTTCAGAACTTCGTAGCGCTGCAAAGGCGCGATAGCGCCGTGCTCACCATCCTAGCGCCGCCGAGTTTGGTGGGCACGCTTCGCTTTCCCCGCCCTGCCTTTCGATTTCGCGGTCCGCGTCTTTGCCGCGCCCTTCTTGGCCACGGTCTTCTTTGCGGCAGCTTTCTTCGCCGGCGCCTTCGTCTTCGAAGCAGCCGCTCGTTTCCTCGGCCGCTTGCGCAGCGCGGCACGTTGGGCGGCGCCGAGCGCAAGGCGTGCCCAGACCGCGAGTTCCTCGGCATCGTCGAACAGCCGCGCCGGCAGCTGCCAATAGGAGTTCACAGTGACCGTCTTCGAACTCGTCTGGTACTGGAACGGCTTCGAGCCTTCCGCCTCGAATTGCGGGATGGTCTCTTCGTCGGCGCGGAAGTAGAGCCCGGCCCGCAAGGCCAGCGCGAAATTGGTGCCGTCAGCGGAGATGCCGTAACCGGAGAACATCCGGCGCAACGTGACCGGGCCGAAATCGACGAACAGGTCGGTGAGAAATTCGCGGTCCATGTACCCACCTCATCGCAGCGCGACCGGACACGCCCGCCGCAGCCTGTTGCGCGCAGTATGATCGACCAACACGTCGATACGCAACGATGGTGGATTTCGAGTCTAAAAGGCGCGAACGCTATCGCGCGGGCGCCCGGCGCGGCAGCGATCAGACCGTGGCCGGCTTGAGCTGCACCGATTCGCCGCAGCCGCAGGCGGAAACCTGGTTCGGGTTGTTGAACACGAACTGGGCCTGCATCTTGTCGGCGACGTAATCCATCTCGGTGCCGAGCAGGAACAGCACGGCCTTCGGATCGACCAGGATCTTGACGCCCTTGTCCTCGACCACTTCGTCGGTCGGGCGGATCTCGTGGGCGTATTCGACGGTGTAGGATTGTCCGGCGCAGCCGCCGTTCTTGATGCCGACGCGCAGGCCGACGATCTCGGAATCAGCGCGCTTGGTCAGCTCGCTGATCCGCTCCGCCGCGGCATCGGTCAGTTTCATGACCTGCGGGCGCGGCCGCTTCGGCTTGGCTGGGGTTGGTGAAGCTTGCGTCATGTCACTCATGTGGTCAGTCCCAGCGGCAAATCAATTGCCGATCTTCTCGAGCCTAAGTCCAATCCCCTAACGCATCACCACATATTGAGGACGAGGCGCGCCTCGTCCGACATCCGGTCCGGCGTCCAGGCCGGATCCCACACCAGATTGACGTTGACGACGCCGACGCCGGGAACGCTGGCAACGGCGTTCTCGACCATGGTCGGCAGCTCGCCCGCCGCCGGGCAGTTCGGCGTGGTCAGGGTCATCAGGATATCGACGGAGCGATCGTCCTTGAGATCGACCTTGTAGATCAGGCCGAGCTCATAGATGTCGGCCGGGATTTCCGGGTCGAACACCGTCTTCAGCGCCGCGACGATCTCGCCGCTCATGCGCTCGGTCTCCTCCGCCGGCAGTGCCGAGGTGGTTTCCATGGTGGCCGTCTTGACTTCGGCTGTATCGGTCATGCGAACAATTCCCGCGCCTTGATCAGCGCTTGCGCCAGATGGTCGACTTCTTCCTTGGTATTATACATCCCGAAGGATGCGCGGCAGGTGGCCGTGACGTTGAACCGCTCTAAAAGCGGCATCACGCAATGCGTGCCGGCACGCACGGCGATGCCCTGTCGATCGATCACGGTCGCGACATCGTGGGGATGCGCGCCCTTCATCTCGAACGAGATCACCGGGCCCTTGGTGCGGGCGGTTCCGATCACCCGCAGCGAGTTGATCTCGCGCAGGCGATCCTGGGCATAGGTGAGCAGCTCGTGCTCATGCGCGGCGATGCGCTCCTTGCCGATCGAATTGACATAGTCGATCGCGGCGCCGAGCCCGATCGCCTCGACGATCGGCGGCGTTCCGGCCTCGAATTTGTGCGGCGGATCGCCATAGGTGACCCAGTCCTTGGCCACTTCGCGGATCATCTCGCCGCCGCCGTTGAACGGCCGCATCGCCACCAGATGCTCGTGCTTGGCGTAGAGCGCGCCGATGCCGGTCGGCCCGTACACCTTGTGGCCGGTGAAGGCGTAGAAATCGCAGTCGAGGTCCTGGACGTCGATCGGCAGATGCACCGCGCCCTGCGCGCCGTCGACCAGCACCGGGATGCCGCGGGCATGCGCCAACCGGACCACGTCCTTGACCGGAACCAGCGTGCCCAGCGCATTCGACATCTGGGTGATGGCGACGATCTTGGTGCGCGGCGTCAGGAGCTTCTCGAACTCCTCGATCAGGAAGTTGCCCTCGTCGTCGACCGGCGCCCACTTGATCACGGCACCCTGGCGTTCCCTGAGGAAGTGCCACGGCACGATGTTGGAGTGGTGCTCCATGATCGAGAGGACGATCTCGTCGCCCTCCTTGATATTCTCGCCGCCCCAGGACGACGCCACCAGGTTGATCGCCTCGGTGACGTTGCGGGTGAAGACGATCTCTTCACTGCGGCGGGCATTGATGAACTGCGCGACCTTGCCGCGGGCGCCCTCATAGGCCTCCGTCGCCGCATTGGCGAGGTAATGCAGGCCGCGATGCACGTTGGCGTATTCGCTCTTGTAGGCTTCCGTCATGCGGTCGAGCACCGCATTCGGCTTCTGGGCCGAGGCCGCGTTGTCGAGATAGACCAGCGGCTTGCCGTAGATCTGCATGGCGAGCGCCGGAAAATCCTGCCGCACCAAAGCGACGTCGTAAGAACCGTTGGCGACCGCCTTGTGCATGCTCACGCCCTCGCTTCCAGCCAGCGCTGCGCGGTGGCAATTGCGACCTCGCGCAACGCGTCGCTGGCAATGGTCTCGATCGCCTCGCCGACGAAGGCCTGGATCAGCAGCGCCTGCGCTTCCTTCTCGGGCAGTCCGCGGGCGCGCATGTAGAACAGCAGGCTCTCGTCGAGCGCACCGGTGGTCGCACCGTGACCGCAGGTGACGTCGTCGGCGAAGATCTCGAGCTCCGGCTTGTTGTCGGCTTCCGCATCGTCGGACAGCAGCAGCGCGCGGGTCATCATCTTGGCGTCGGTCTTCTGCGCGTCGGGGCGGACGATGATGCGGCCCTGGAACACGGAATGGGCGCGGTCATCGACGACGGCACGGAAGATCTCGCGGCTCGCGCAGTGCGGCACCGCGTGATCCATGAACAGCGTGGTATCGGCGTGCTGCTTGCCGTTGATCAGGTTGACGCCGTTGGTCTCGACCGTCGAGCCCTCGCCGGCACAGGTCACCGTCAACTGATAGCGGCTGACGTGGCCGCCCGAGGTCAGGCCGAAGGTGTTGAAATGGGCATGCGCGCCGAGCGTCACGGTCGCCGAGGAAATGTTGAAGGCATCGATCGCGTCTTCGACCAGACGCACGTGGTCGAGCCGCGCGTTGTCGCCGATCGCGACAACCAGCCCGTCATGCGTCTGGTAGGCCTTGGCGCCTTCGGCGGCGAGATAGCTCTCCACCAGCGTCACGCCGGTATCGCGACCAAGCCGCAACAGCGAGCGCGTGAACATCGAGGCCGGCGCCGTGCCGGACGCGACGTGCACAATGTGCAGCGGCTGGGACAGCATCGTGCCGTTGGCGATGTCGATGACGACGCCGTCGGTCGCCATCGCGCCGTTGAGCGCGATCATCGGATTGGAGATGTCTGACGCAAAGGCCTGCTCCGAGAGCGCGCCATCGCCGGCGTCGAGCACCTCACGCAACGGGCGGATGCTGAGACCCTTTTCGGGATTGCCGAGGTCGGACAGATCAGGCGCGAAGGCGCCATCGACCAGCACGAGGCGGCGCACGCCATCGATCGCGCGCAGCTTGACGGCGGCAGCGGCGCGGCTGAGCACCGCGGCATCCGGCGCAGGCGCCAGCGGCAGCACCTCGCGCATCAGCGCGCGCAGGTCGGTGTATTTCCAGTCTTCGATCCGGCGGTGCGGCAGGCCCGATCGTTCGTAAGCCTCGAACGCCTGGCGGCGCTGATCGGCGATCTTGCCCTTGCCCGGCAGACGGTCGCGCACCACGGCGAACACATCGCCCAGCGCGCGTCCGGTCTCGGTCTTTGCAACAACGTTCATCTGAGAACCCGTACCCGTCAGGCAGCGTCTTCGAACTGCGCGTAACCGGACTCTTCCAGCTCCAGCGCCAGTTCCTTGCCGCCGCTCTTCACCACCCGGCCCTTCGACATCACGTGCACGACATCGGGCACGATGTAGTTGAGCAGCCGCTGATAGTGGGTGATCACGACCATCGCGCGTTCCGGCGAGCGCAGCGCGTTGACGCCGTCGGCGGCGATCCTGAGCGCATCGATGTCGAGGCCGGAATCCATTTCGTCGAGGATGCAGACGGCCGGCTCGAACAGCGCCATCTGCAGGATCTCGTTGCGCTTCTTCTCACCGCCGGAGAAGCCGACGTTGACGCCGCGCTTCAGCATGTCCTGCGGAATGTTCAGCGACTTGGCGACCTCGCGGACCTTCTTGAGGAAGGCCGGCGACGAGATCTCGTCCTCGCCGCGCGCCTTGCGCTGGGCGTTGAGTGCCGCATGCAGGAAATTCCAGGTGGTGACGCCGGGGATTTCGACCGGATACTGGAACGCCAGGAACACGCCCTTGGCGGCGCGCTCGTTCGGCTCCATCTCCAGGAGATCCTCGCCCCTGAACAGGATCTGGCCGCCGGTGACTTCATAGCCCGGCTTGCCTGCGATGACGTGGGAGAGCGTCGACTTGCCGGAGCCGTTCGGCCCCATGATCGCGTGCACCTGGCCCGGGTTCACCGTAAGCGACAGCCCGTGGAGGATCTCGCGCTCCTCGACACGAACCTGCAGATCTTTCACTTCAAGCAAAGACATCTGATTTTTCCTGAACATCATCCACGAGGCGCGTCAGCCGCGCCACAGCGGGATGGATTAGCCAACCGAACCTTCAAGGCTGATCGAGATCAGCTTCTGCGCTTCCACCGCGAACTCCATCGGCAGTTGCTGCAGTACGTCCTTCACGAAACCGTTGACGACGAGGCCGACGGCTTCTTCCTGTGAGAGCCCGCGCTGGATGCAGTAGAACAGCACGTCCTCGGAAATCTTCGACGTCGTCGCTTCATGCTCGAACGTCGCCGAGGAATTCTTGGCCTCGACATAGGGCACGGTGTGCGCGCCGCATTTGTCGCCGATCAGAAGCGAGTCGCAGGCGGTGTAGTTGCGGGCGCCGGTGGCCTTGCGATGGGCGCTGACGAGGCCGCGATAGGTGTTCTGCGACTTGCCGGCGGCGATGCCCTTGGAGATGATCCGGCTCGACGTGTTCTTGCCGAGGTGGATCATCTTGGTGCCGCTATCGACCTGCTGGAAGCCGTTCGAGATCGCGATCGAGTAGAACTCGCCGCTCGAATTGTCGCCGCGCAGGATGCAGCTCGGATATTTCCAGGTGATCGCCGAACCGGTCTCGACCTGGGTCCAGGAGATCTTGGAATTCCGGCCGCGGCAGTCGCCACGCTTGGTGACGAAATTGTAGATGCCGCCCTTGCCCTCGGAGTTGCCGGGGTACCAGTTCTGCACCGTCGAATACTTGATCTCGGCGTCATCGAGCGTGACGAGCTCGACCACCGCGGCATGCAGCTGGTTCTCGTCGCGCTGCGGCGCGGTGCAGCCTTCGAGATAGGAGACGTAGGAGCCCTTATCGGCGATGATCAGCGTGCGCTCGAACTGGCCGGTGTTGCGCTCGTTGATGCGGAAATAGGTCGACAGCTCCATCGGGCAGCGCACGCCCGGCGGCACGTAGACGAACGAGCCGTCGGAGAACACCGCCGAATTCAGCGTCGCGAAATAGTTGTCCGAGGTCGGCACCACGGTGCCGAGATATTTCTGCACCAGATCGGGATGCTCGCGGATCGCCTCCGAGATCGGCATGAAGATCACGCCGGCCGCCTTCAGCTCCTTCTGGAACGTGGTCGCAACCGAGACCGAGTCGAACACGGCGTCGACCGCGATCTTGCGGTTCGGCGTCTGCTCGCCACCGGGCGGCGGCTCGACGCCCTCGAGGATCGCGACCTCGCGCAGGGGAATGCCGAGCTTCTCGTAGGTCTTGAGGATTTCCGGATCGATCTCGTCGATCGAGGACAGCGTCTTCTTCGGCTTCGGCGCCGCGTAGTAATAGATGTCCTGATAGTCGATCTTCGGATAGTCGACGCGCGCCCAGGTCGGCTCGGTCATGGTCAGCCAGCGGCGATACGCCTCCAGGCGCCATTCCAGCATCCAGGCCGGTTCATTCTTCTTTGCTGAGATGAAGCGGACGGTGTCTTCCGACAGCCCCTTCGGGGCCTTGTCGGACTCGATCAGCGTCTCAAACCCATATCGATACTGGTCGACGTCGATGCGCCGGACGCGCTCGACCGTCTCTTGTACAGCAGGCATTCAATCCTCCGCTCGCGGTTTCAAGGACCGCGGTGGATCTCAAGTTCCGAAAATCTCTTACGATGCTTTGACGATGAAATCCGCTTAGAACAGTTCAAGCTGTGTTTCGTCGTTCCCCCTTAACTAAGGTATCGGCGAGCTTTCGCCAAGCCTTGAGGGCCAAATCCACGTCTGTCTCCGTGGTAGACCAGCCAAGACTGAGCCGCACCGCTCCCTGGGACACCTCTGAACGGTATCCCATTGCCTCCAACACGTGGGATGGCTGGACTTTGCCCGACGAGCAGGCGGAGCCGGACGAGACTGCGATTCCCCCCAGATCGAACCCGATCACCGCCGTTTCGGCCTTCATCCCCGGCGCGCCGAACAAAACGGTATTTGGCAACCGCTTCACATCATCGGAGAACACCAGTACGTCGGGCGTCTGCCGGAGACCATGCTCGAGCCGGTCGCGCAGCCCTCGGACGCGGGCGGCGTCGGCCTTCAGCGCCAGCATCGCGGCCTTCGCGGCCGCACCAAAGCCTGCGATCCCCACGACGTTCTCGGTCCCTGCCCGCCGCCCGAGCTCCTGCCCGCCGCCACGCAGCAATGCCTCCAGCCCCTCGACGCCTTCGGCAAGCACCAGCGCGCCGACACCCTTCGGCCCGCCGATCTTGTGCGCCGACAGCGTCACCAGGTCAGCCCGGGTCGAGGCGAGATCGAACGGGATCTTGCCGAACGCCTGGATCGCATCGACATGCAGCAGGCCACCGGCCGCGTGGACGATCTCGGCAACGTCAGCCACAGGCTGAATGGCCCCGGTCTCGTTGTTCGCCAGCATCACCGAGACCAGCGCGGGCGGACCGTCCGCGAGCAGCGCGCGCAGATGATCGAGATTGATCACCCCCGCGCGCGTGACATTGATGGCGCCGATCGCTTCACGCGAAAACCGTCCGCCCGCGAGGACCGACGGATGTTCGATCGCGGACGCCAGCAGCCGCTGCACCGGCGCGCCCGCGCCGCGGTGCAGTCCCGGCGTCAATGCGAGCGCATTGGCCTCGGTCCCGCCGGAGAGAAAGACGACGTCCTGCGGCCGGCCGCCGACCGCCTTCGCCACCGCGTTGCGGGCATCCTCGACCAGCCGGCGCGCGCGACGTCCCTCGCTGTGCACAGAAGACGGGTTGCCGCTCAGTTCCCACGCCGCGGCCATCGCCGCCTTCGCCTCCTGGCGAAGCGGCGTGGTGGCATTCCAGTCGAGATAGACGCGATCGGCCATCGAGCTTGTCCGCCGCACCACCGTGGTTGCGGCCTCACTGCGACATAACGACAGTCGGGCACCGAGACCAGATCAGAGTCGCCGGCGTGCGGGATTTTTCATGCGCGCCGGAGTTTTGTCATGTTGCCAGGCAAGACATTCGCGGCGCCGTGCGCGCGATAGTATTGTGACGAAGCAAAACTTCAGGTAGCCGGCGAACAATTCGGCGTGTTGATCCGGATCGCCGCCGACGCGCGGGCAGCGCGCGTGTCACAGAGCGGATTAGCCTCTGCCAAGCGGCACAATTTCCTTGATTTTTGCCCCTTGCGTCATGCTAGAAGGCCCAACAGCGTGCCGCCCCGCGGTACCTGCGCCGATTTCACATGAGCCGCCCTGTTCGCGCCCCGTCGCTGAAGATGGCTCCAACCGGTTGATTGATCGACGTCAATCAAGGGAACGCGTCAATCAAGGGAACACAATGCCTGAAGTGATTTTCACCGGCCCTGCTGGCCGTCTCGAGGGCCGCTATCATCCGGCCAAGCAGAAGAACGCGCCGATTGCGATGATCCTGCATCCGCATCCGCAGTTCCACGGCACGATGAATCACCAGATCGTCTATCAGTGCTACTACGCCTTCGCGCATCGCGGCTTCTCCGTGCTGCGCTTCAACTTCCGTGGCGTCGGCCGCAGCCAGGGCTCGTTCGATCACGGCACCGGCGAATTGTCCGATGCGGCGAGCGCGCTCGACTGGGCGCAGGCGATCAACCCGGAGGCGCGCGCCTGCTGGGTCGCGGGCTTCTCGTTCGGCGCATGGATCGGCATGCAGCTCCTGATGCGCCGGCCGGAGGTCGAGGGCTTCATCTCGATCGCGCCGCCCGCCAATCTCTACGACTTCTCGTTCCTCGCGCCCTGCCCGTCCTCTGGCCTGATCGTGCACGGCGACAAGGATGCCGTGGTGCCGCCCAAGGACGTCAACACGCTGGTCGAGAAGCTGAAGACGCAGAAGGGCATCGTGATCGACCAGCAGGTCATCCCCGGCGCCAACCACTTCTTCGACGGCAAGCTCGAGCCGCTGATGGAGACGGTGACCGGCTATCTCGACATGCGTCTCGCCAACGTGCGGTGACGCCCTGCCGTAGCCCGCATGAGCGCAGCGACATGCGGGACTGCTTGCGCCACAATTTGGGTCGGCCCCGGATATCGCTTCGCTCATCCGGGCTACGCATCCCCTACTCCGGCGCGAACTTCAACGCGGCGATGCCGACCAGCACGAGCGCGATCCCGGCGACCTTCATCGGGTTCAGCGCTTCGTTGAACAGCAGCACGCCCATGGTCAGCGTGCCGACCGCGCCGATGCCGGTCCATACCGTGTAGGCGACGCCGACGCCGAGCACCTGCAGCGCGCGCCCGAGCAGGAACACGAAGGCGGCAAGCAGCAGCAGCGAGACCAGCGTCCAGCCGAGCCGGGTATAGCCCTCGGCATATTTCATCGAGACCGCCCAGCCGACGTCGAGAAGACCGGCGACGACGAGCGCGATCCAGGCAATGGAATGCGACATGGCTTAGGCGGCAAGCTTCAGCATGTGCGCGCGGTGGCCGACCAGGAACGCGTGCAGCAGCGCGGGATAGTCGGGCGAGACCGCACTGCGCACGCTCGGCCGCTGCGCCAGCGCGCTGCGCCATGCGCGAAGCTTCGGCGTGTGGGTAAACACCGCGAGATCGGTCAGCTGGTCGAACAGATCGAAATAGCGGAAGATCGGTGCGAACACCGCATCCACCAGGCTGAATGTGTCGCCGGCAAAGAACCGACCCGCGCCGAGTGCGGCCTCGACGCGCGCGAATTTTGCCGCGACTGCCTGCCGCTTGCTCTCGAAGGCCGCGGCATCGGTCGCGGTCTCGAGGCCCCAGAGGTCGCCGAGAATGGCCGAGCCGAACTCCATCCAGGCGCGATGCTCGGCGCGGATCAGCGCGTCCTGCGGATGCAGCTTGGCGCCGGCTTGCGTCTCCTCGATGTACTCGCAGATCACGTTGCTCTCGAACAGCGCGATCTCCTTGCCGTCGTCGCGGGTCACGACCAGCACCGGCACCTTGCCGAGCGGCGAGATCTTCAGGAACCAGTCCGGCTTGTTGGCGAGATCGATGTCGATCCGCTCGAACGGAACGCCCTTCTCGTGCAGCGCGATCACCGCGCGTTGCACATAGGGACAGAGCTTGTGGCTGATCAGCTTCAGGGCGGCCATGACGAACCTCGCGTTCAATGCAACTGCATCGAATTAAATTCAGCTGCATGGATCTGTCAAGGTAGATGCATTTGCATCTAAATCACGGTCGCGCGATGATGCCCCCGGTCATCGGGATCGGCACCCCCGTGGTGGCGGGGTAGCTCAGCGGCAGGCCTTTCATGCCGCGCGCGGCGAGGAAGCCGAACGCCTGCGCCTCGATCGCATCCGCCGCCCAGCCGAGCGCCTCGGCGGGCTCGACGGTTGCCGGCGCCAGCCGCGCGCGCAGCATCCGCAGCATCGTGAGGTTGGAGGCGCCGCCGCCGCAGATGATCCAGCTCTTCGGCCGTTTCGGCAGCAGCGGCACGACGCGGGCGATCGCGGCCGCGGTGAACGCGGTCAGCGTCGCGGCGCCGTCGGCCGGCGCCACCGCGCCGAGCTTGAGGCTTGCGAAGTCGTTGCGGTCGAGCGATTTCGGCGGTGGAGCCGAGAAGAACGGCAGCCTCAGGGCCTGTGCGATCCAGGCCTCGTCGGCCTTGCCCAGCGCGGCGAACCGTCCCTCGGTGTCGAACGGCTGGTGCATCTGGCGGAACATGAAGTCGTCGAGCAGCGCGTTGCCCGGCCCGGTGTCGCAGGCGATCAGCGTGTCGGTGCCGTCGATATAGGTGATGTTGGAGACGCCGCCGATATTGACCACGACGATCGGCCCCTCGCGGTTCAGCGATTGCGCCAGCGCGCGGTGGTAGACCGGCACGAACGGCGCGCCCTGCCCGCCGGCCTCGACATCGGCGGCGCGGAAATCGTGCATCACCGGAATGTGGATCGCCTTGGCGAGCGCCAGGGCGTCGCCGATCTGCACCGTCAGCTTCCGCTCGGGGCGATGCAGCACGGTCTGGCCATGGAACCCGACGATGTCGATCTCCTGGGCGGCGATCCGGTGCTGCGCCGCAAAGCTGGCGACCGCCTCGGCATGGGCTGTGGTGACCGCCTGCTCGGCCTGCCGCAAGATCCCCGGCCGGGCGTCGCGCTGCGACAGGTGAACCGCCTCCGTCAGCGCCTGGCGCAGCAGGCTGCGCTCGCCGTCGGTATAGGGTCGATAGCCGGATGGTCCGAAGGCCTTGATCTGGCGGCCATCGGTCTCGATCAGTGCCACGTCGACCCCGTCGAGCGAGGTGCCGCTCATCAGACCGAGTGCCGTTAACATCATCTTGGAAGCGCCCCAGCCGGGAACCCCCGGCTTGTCTCAAACAAGTACATCCTATAATGCCACTGCGCGTCCGCCTGCGGCAGCCTCAAGCATCAAGGTTCCGCAAATAGATGCAAAAACCGTAAAACAAGAATGATCTGGCTCGCCGACAAATGACTGCATTTAAATCGGATTTCCTGAACACTCTACAGGAACGCGGCTTCGTCCACCAGTGCTCCGATTTCGAGGGCCTCGACGCGCTCGCGGCGAAGGGCGAGGCCACCGCCTATGTCGGCTATGACTGCACCGCGCCGTCGCTCCACATCGGCAATTTCCTGACCATGATGATGCTGTACTGGCTGCAGCAGAGCGGCAACAAGCCGATCACGCTGATGGGCGGCGGAACCACGATGGTCGGCGACCCCTCGGGCAAGGACGAGACGCGCGCGATGCGCACGGTGGCGGAGATCGAAGCCAACAAGGCCTCGATCCGCGGCGTGTTCGCCAAGGTGCTGCGCTATGGCGACGGGCATTCCGACGCCATCATGCTCGACAACGCCGAGTGGCTGACCAAATTGAACTGGATCGAGATGCTGCGCGACATCGGCCGGCACTTCTCGGTCAACCGCATGCTGACGATGGATTCGGTGCGACTCCGGCTCGAGCGCGAGCAGGAGATGAGCTTCATCGAGTTCAACTACATGGTCTGCCAGGCCTACGACTTCGTCGAGCTGTCGCGCCGCGCCGGCTGCCGGTTGCAGATGGGCGGCTCCGACCAGTGGGGCAACATCGTCAACGGCGTCGATCTCGGCCGCCGCATGGGCTCGCCGCAATTGTTCGCGCTGACCACGCCGCTGCTCACCACCGCCTCGGGCGACAAGATGGGCAAGACCGCGAAGGGTGCGGTGTGGCTCAACGCCGACCAGTTCTCGCCCTACGACTTCTGGCAGTACTGGCGCAATGTCGAGGACGCCGACGTCGTCAAGTTCCTCAAGCTGTTCACCATCCTGCCGATGAGCGAGATCAACAAGCTCGCGGCGCTGGCCGGCGGCGAGATCAACGAAGCCAAGAAGGTGCTGGCGACCGAGGCGACTGCCCTGCTCCACGGCCGCGACGCGGCCGTTGAGGCCGCCGAGACCGCGCGCCGCACCTTCGAGGAAGGTGCGCTGGCCGAAACCTTGCCGACCGTAGAAATTCCGCGCGGCGAATTTGAAGCCGGCGTCGGCGTGCTGGCTGCCTTCGTCAAGGCCGAGCTCGTCGCCTCCAACGGCGAAGCGCGCCGGCAGATCAAGGGCGGCGGCCTGCGCGTCAACGATGCTGCCGTCACCGACGAGAAGATGCTGCTGACACCGGCCAATCTCACGCCCGAAGGCGTGGTGAAGCTGTCGCTCGGCAAGAAGCGTCACGTGCTGCTGAAGCCTGCATAGGCGCATTCGCATTTGTCGGTTGCAGGGGGTACCGAAAGCGCGCTCCCATCTTTCCGATGGACCAGACCACGCCCCCGAGCGAGACGCTTGCAACGCCGGCGAAACAGTCGCGCGTCGCGCTGAACGTGCTCGCGCTCTGCTTCGTGCTGTCGGTGCTCGGGCGCGGGCTGAGCGACAGCTTCACGGTGTTCCTGAAACCGATCTCGGAAACTTTCGGCTGGGACCGCGCCTCCGTCGTGTCGGTCTATTCGCTGACCTGGCTCGCCAGCGGCCTGACCGCGCCGCTGGTCGGACGCATGTTCGACCGCTCGGGTCCGCGCGTGGTCTATGCGCTCGGCCTGTCGCTGCTCGGTTGCGCATTCCTCGTCGCCTCGCGCGCACAGCAGCTCTGGCAATTCCAGCTCTCTGTCGGGCTCTGCGTCGGCTTCGGCACCGCGCTGATCGGCAATGTCTCGAACTCGATCCTGCTCGGCCGCTGGTTCGGGCCGCGGCTGCCGACCGCCATGGCCGTGATGTATTCGGCAACCGGCGCGGGCCTGTTGCTGCTGCTGCCGCTGTCGCAGGTGTTGATCGACCGGATCGGCTGGCGCGAGGCCTATCAGGTGTTCGGCATCGCTGCGCTTGGCCTGCTCGTGCCGCTCGTCTTCCTGCCGTGGCGGCTGCTCGCCAGCGGATCGCCGCACATCGTCAAGAAGGCGCAAGCAGGTCTCGCCGAGGAAGGCTGGACGTTGCTCGCCGCGATGCGTCACCACGCCTTCTGGGCGCTGTTCTCGACCTTCTTCTTCACGGCGATTGCGATGTACGCGCTGACGGCGCAGATCGTCGCCTATCTGATCGATGTCGGCTTCCCGCCGCTGCAGGCGGCGACCGCCTGGGGCTTCTCCGGCGTCGCGCTGTTCGTCGGCATGCTCGGCGTGTCCACGCTCGACGGCATCATCGGCCGCAGGCCCTCGGTGCTGTTCAGCTACGGCGTCTCGATCGCAGGCATCATCCTGCTGTGGCTGTTGCAGTGGTATCCGAACTACTGGCTGCTGACCGGCTTCATCATCTGCTTCGGCAGCATGATCGGCTCGCGCGGGCCGCTGATCACGGCGACGGCGCTCAAGATCTTCCGCGGCGAGCGCGTCGGCACGATCTACGGCACGATCATGATCGGCAGCGGGCTGGGCTCCGGCCTCGGCTCATGGGGCGGCGGCCTGATCCATGACTGGACCCACAGCTACAACCCGCTGATCGCCTTCGCGCTCGTCAACGTCGTGCTCGGCCTGATCCCGTTCCTGGTGGTGCCGGCGCTGCGGCGCTGAGTCCGGACGCGTGTGCCCGCCTCGGCTCGGAAGGTGGCGCAGAGGCCGCGAATGCGCGTCGGCCTCGGGCCAACAGGCGACATTCGCGAGATAAAGAGGCCGCCTACTCAGGCGGCCTTAGTGGATGGCTCCCAATTTCCTGATTTCGAGAGCCGGCTCGAACGATCTTGTGCGCGCCCCGGAGGTCGATCTTAGTAATCGCAACGACGGACCCTGCGGACCGAACCGTCGTCACGCTCGACCGTGACGGTGCGGCATCCGCGATATCCGCGATCGTAATCGTAGGCGCGATAAGCGCGTCGATCATAGTCGCGGTAGTGACGAGGCTCCGGGCCCACTCTTACGCCGCCGAGCGGAGTGTCGACGGCCACTTGAGCTGACGCGGGTGCGATGGAGATCGGCGTGGCCATAGCGAAACCAGCAACTGCCAGTACACCGGCCAACAACAGCGTCCTCATGAGAGCTCCTCCTGAGTTGTTGAATGGCTCTCCAACATCCCAGGCAGGGCAAGGTTCCTGCGCGAACTTCACCCGAACGACGAGACCTCAAGGAGTTCCTTCCCCGCGTCCGCACTGATTTCAGAATCTGCGCAACTGACTATGAACAGGTATTTGTTCGAATTCGTCCAATCGAACCCGTTTCGCGCCGATCAGATGGAAGTCACCGTGAGTGAAAAAGCTCATGGGATCGTCCTTGTCGCTGGTCTCAGCGCTCAGTCTGAGTTCGGCTGGACAATCCCTGGGATTATCCACGTTCAGCGTGAATGGAATGGGGAGCGTGGTCATCGTATTGGGAATCATGAAGGTCTGAAATTCCTGGCGTCTCTCGCCGCCATACGCTCCGTCGCCTCGCACGATCTCCGAAAGCGTCAAGCGCAGAAATTTACGCGGCGAAGCGAGGGGAAGGTCCGGCGACTGCACCAGTTCTCCGCGCAGCGTCGTCTTGCATGCGCCTGACGCGCCGGCCGGGATTGCCACCACAAGCGACGTCACGACGGCGGCTATCGCCGATACGAAGCTCGTCATGTCAGCGATGGCACGTACCTCGACATCAACATCAGGTCCGCACCGGGCTCAACTTGCTCTAATTGTTCGTCGTCGGCAGATCGTTCGGGCCGTATTGCTTGAACTCGAAGATCTTGCGCGTCAGGCCGGGCGCCAGCGCCGAGATCGGATTGACGCGCAGCACCGGCTGGCTCGGCGTGCCGACCACCTCATAGGTCACGCCGATCAGGCCTTCATTGCTGCCGGCGCCGAGGAAGATCCCGAAGAACGGGATCTGGCCGAACATGTTGTTCAACCCGTACATCGGAATGAAGGTGCCGTTCATCCGCACCTGATTGCCGACATAATCGATGCTGCCCTCGATGGTCGCGCCGATGCTCGGTCCCTTGACCACGCCGTTGCGGATCGAGAGCTGGCCGCTCTGGCGCGTGAACTCGGCGCGCAGCGCGTCGAACCCGATGCCGTTCTGGGTGCTGACCGGCCCTCCGGCGACGGCGCGGTCGAGCTGCGTTTCGCCCTTCACCGAGAAGCCGGTGATGTTGATGAGGCCTTCCCTGGGGCTCGGCTCGGGGATCGGCGGCTCCATCGCCAGCGTGAGCTGGCCGCCGACCACCTTGGAATAGGTGTCGATGAAGCGCAGGAACGCGCCGGCGTCGCCGGTCTGCAGATAGATCACCTCGCGCCCTTGCTGGCGGCCGCGCATGTCGACCGAGACCGGGGTGTCGCGGCCGACCTTACCGCTCAGCGTGAACGCCTTGAAGAAACCGTTGCGGCGCGAGATCTTGGCGTCGACGCTGCGCAGCGCCTCGCCGTTGAATCCGGCCACCGCGCCGAGTTTCAGATCGACATCGAAATCGGTGGTCTTGGTCTTGCTCTTGGGATCATCGCGGCCGGAGATCGCCGATTTCAGGAAGCCGCGGCCATCGAACACATCGCCGCGCATCGTCACCTTGATCACGCCATCCTGACCGCGATCGGCCCGCAGCGATGTCTTGTCACCTTCCGACGGTGCGTAGGTCGGGAAGTTCGCGTTCATGAGGTCGCCGTTCTGGTCGACCTCGAGCGCCCCCTTGATCGACACGCCGGGGCCGTCGATCGAGATGTCCTCGAACCGCGTCGATTGCCCCTTGGGCACCACGTTGAAGGTCGCCTTGCCCGCCCTGCCCGACGCCTTGACCCAGCCCGGCAGGATATTGTCGAGCTTGAGCTGGGTCAGGTCGGCCTCGACGCCCATCTTGGTGGTCGGATTGTCGCCGCTGCCGATCTTGCCGTTCAGCTTGATCGGGATCGCGCCCGACACCGCGGGCCCGAGATCAAGCCCGAGGCGCGCGCGGCTCGCATCATCCAGCGTTGCCTGCAGCTTGACGTCGGCGTCGCCGTCGGCCGGCTTGCGGTAGTCGAGCGAGGCCGCCTGTCCGTTGATCTTGACGTCACCCTTGACCTGGAAGCCGGCGTTGCTGGCAATCACCTTCAGCGTGTTGGCCTCGAGCTTCTGGTTCATCACCAGCTTGTCGACGGCAACCCCGGAGATGTCGGCGGTGACGGAGTAAAGCGTATCGGCCTTGGTCAGCTCGCCCTTCACCGGCATGCCGAGATTGATCGTCGCCGTGACGTTGCCCTTGCTGGCGTTGGGATCGATCGGCGGACCGGAGAGATCGCTGAGCCGGTCGGACGCGAGGATCTCGGCGGCGGCCGGCACCGGACAGTCGACCCGGAACTTGACCTTCGA
Organism: Bradyrhizobium mercantei; assembly: GCF_001982635.1. Lineage (GTDB taxonomy): Bacteria > Pseudomonadota > Alphaproteobacteria > Rhizobiales > Xanthobacteraceae > Bradyrhizobium > Bradyrhizobium mercantei. Next base: position 508,002 of record NZ_MKFI01000002.1, read on the forward strand.
CGGCGACGGCTTCGGTGCCATGTCCGGCACCTCGAAGGTGAAATCCGACAGCGTGATCTTGCGGCCCGCAGGCGTGTCGGCGATGCCCTGATTGATGGTCACGGTCGCAGTGCGGCCGGTCACCCTCGCCTTCAGATCCGCATCATGCACGGCAGGCATCTGATCGACCGGGCGCACCGTGACCCCCGAGGCGACGATGTTGACCGAGAGACCGTCATCCGGAATCGGCGGTCCCTTGCGCGATAGATTATGCACCGGCGAATTGACGCCGACATCGATGCGCTGGAGCGTGCCGCGGTCGATCCGCTCGAGCACCCACTCGCGCACCTCGGGCACGATGATGACCGGCCACATCCGCTTCAGCGCGGAGGCCGACATCGGCGTGCCGGCAAATCCGAGCTGCAACCGCGGCTCGCCGGAATAGTCGATGCTGCCGGTGCCGGCGACACCGATCTCGCCGTTGGAGATATCGGCCTGGGTCAGCAGCACGCGCTTCTTCTCGGTGTCGAACCGGAACCCGATGTTGATGCGGTTGAAGATCAGCGGCGGCTCATTCTTGTCGGCGCCCGCCAGCACGATGGTGCCGCCGGACAGGCCGGCCTGCCAGTCGGTGACATTATCGTTGGGTGGTTCGAGGTGCCCGAGCAGCGTGATCCGGTTGGCGCCCGAGACGATCTTGATCGGGGCCAGCAGCACGCGCCGTCCCGAATCCCATTCGACGCTCATCTCGGCAGAATCGACCGGCATCGGGTAGTCGGGCGTATCGGTGTCGATGATGTTGCCGGCGCCGACATTGATCTTGCCGCGGAAATAGGTCGGCAGGCCGTCGCGGCCGAGCTCGCCCTTCATCTCGCCCGACAGCGGCAGGTCGGCCGTGTAGGTGAGATCCTTGGTCCGCATCGCGAGCAGGATGTTTCGGGTGGACACCTTGTCGGCCTTGATGTCGACCGAGCGCACGCCGTTCTGCTGCGGTCCGACCAGGACCCGCACCGACCACGGCTTTGCGCCCTCCTCGCCGAAGCTCAGCGCAACGCCGCCGCCGCTCGGGCGCCGCAGGCTCAGGCTGATATTCTCAAAGCTCCATTTGTTGCCGCGCTGCTGGTCGTCGACGACGAGGTTGCCATTCTTCAGGCCGATCTCGTTGAGGTTCTGACCGTCGAGGCCGGTCATGCTGAGGCTGTCGAGCCAGTCGAGGCCGGCGAGCAGCCCGCTCTGGGCCGAATCGGGTGCAGCGCCCGACGGCTCGGCGGCAACCGGCGGCGAGGCAACGGGCGGCGGCGGCGCGGCGGGCGCCGGACGTGGGAATGTCGGCGGCATGCCGGCCTCGCGCTTGGAGGCAACGCCGGTCGCCAGCGGTTTTGCGGTGTCGCCCGCGGACACCGTCACATTGCCGTCGGGCGTGATGCGCACCGACAGTTCCGCATCGACCAGGTTGAGGCTCTCGGCCCGCAACTGGCCCATCAGCAGTGCCGTTCCGGACAGGCGCACTTCGGCCTTCGGGGCACTGGCAACAATCGCATGGTCGCGATCGCGGACGATGATGTCGCGAATCCGCACCGCGATCCTGACGCGGCCGGCGCGCTCGATCTGGGTGCCGCCGACCTCGACCGTATTGCCGTGGCCGATATTCTCCTCGATCGCGGCGGCAAGCCAAGGCGTCGCCAGATCGAGATTGATCGGACCGGCGCCGAGCCGCCACCACAGCGCGCCGAAGCAGGTCGCAAACATCACGACCAGCACCACGAGGACCAGGCCGATGCGCCGGATCCAGCGCTCGCCGTTCAGCCAGCGCTGCATGCCGGAGCAGAAATCGGTGAAGCGATGCAGATTGGTGTTGGAACGCGACAGCAATTGCCGCGCACGGTTGCCCGCCGCCTCATCCTGCTCGTCCCACGCGGCGTCGTCTTCCCATTGCGAGAAGTCAGCCCCGGCGCGCGGATTTGGACCCTGCGGCGACGTGTTCCTTGCCATTGCCTCTCGGTGCTGACGGCGAAGCTGATCACCGCCATCGGGGCGCCCGTCGATTCGTATCGAGCGCTCCTGTGCCGGCATCGCCGCCTATCCTCGCCTAATCGTGTTACTCGCCGATGGCCCCCGGAACGGACCAAACCAACCAATCAAAAGCCAATTCAGCAAGCGGACGGGTAACGCGTCGAATTCCTTGTCACCATACTCCGTGGCCATCAAACTTGCCCAGCGGCCGGTGCGAATCCGGCTGCCGCGAATGAGACCCGCAATACCCCAATGGTTGAGCTTCGGAAAGCGACGAAAGGAAGGCGTATGTCCAAGAAAACGCGCAAGAAATCCTCCAACACAACCGGAAAGCGGGTCACAACGAAGGTTGCGCGCGCCGCAGGCGCAAGCACTGGGAAGTCCGCGACGAAAACCCGCACAACGGTTGCGAAGAAGGCAACGGCCAAGACGACCAAGGCGCCTGCGAAAAACAAGACCGCAGCGGGTGTTCAAGGCAAAGCCTCGCACACAGCTGCATCGAAACCGTTAAAGCGAGAGGCGGCCGCGACCGTGACCAAGTCCGTGACCAAGTCGTCCGCCGTCACACTTGCCGAAGGCGCCGCGGCGCCGGCCTTCGACCTGCCGCGCGACGGCGGAGGCAGCGTTTCGCTGGCGGATTTCGCCGGCAAGAAGCTGGTCCTGTTCTTCTATCCCCGCGCCGATACCCCCGGCTGCACAAGGGAGGCGATCGACTTCACCCGGCTCAAAAGCGAGTTCATCGCCAGCGGCACCGAGGTGGTCGGCATATCCGCCGATACGGTTAAGGCGCAGGAGTCATTTCGAAACAAACACCAGCTGTCGGTGCCGCTCGCTTCCGACCCGGCCCATCAGATGCTGGAGGCGTATGGCGCCTGGGGCGAAAAATCCATGTATGGCAGGACCTTCATGGGAATTATTCGCACCACGGTTCTGGTCGATTCCAGTGGAAAAGTCGCCCGTGTCTGGCGCCATGTGAAGGTCGACGGCCATGCCGAAGCGGTATTGGAGGCCGCCCGGTCGCTCTGACCGGAGGGGTTCCGTTTCCTGAAAATTAACCATGCCGAGCTCAAATCGGCCGCGCAAATTAGCCGTACGGAGCTTGGTCCGACCGGCCGCGGGAGTACCGATGTCGAGCCGGTCCGGTCATCACCAGGAATACCACAGACACCATCATCCGCAGGACCATGCAAGGGCAGCGGCGCGCCGTCCGGCCGCCCAGCACGCCACGCCGGCGGTGGCGGCCTCCGGCGAGGGCTATACGCTGGTCCATGCCGGCAAGCAGGTCCGGTTCGGGCCGGTCGTGTTCTGGATCGCGGTCGGCACTGTGGTCCTGCTCGGCATGTGGTCGGCGGCGACCGCGACCTATTTCGCGTTCCGCGACGACGTGCTGACCCGGCTGATCGCGCGCCAGGCCGAGATGCAATACGCCTATGAGGATCGCATCTCCGAGCTGCGTGCCAAGGTCGACCGCACCACCAGCCGCCAGCTGCTCGACCAGGAACAGTTCGACCAGAAGCTCGACCAGATCATGAAGCGGCAGTCGACGCTGGAATCGCGCGCCACCGCGCTCGGCGCGATGCCTGACGTGACGACCACCGGATCGATCAAGCCGCAGGGCCGCGCCGAGGCCACCCCTTCCTCGGGACCGCTAAAGCCCTCCCCGATCAGCGACACCGTGATCTTCGTGGCGCCGCCGGATCGCGAGGCGCGGCTCGAATCGCGCGCGCCGCTGATCGCCAAGGCGCAGCCGAACCAGTTCGCCAAGGCCCAGGGCGTCGACAACGTGCTGGTCCGCCTCCAGACCTCGCTTGACCAGGTCGAGCGGCGCCAGGTCGCAGCCCTCTCTTCCGTCGAGGACAGCATCGATTCCAGGGTGCGCCGGATGCGCGGGGTGATCAGCGACCTCGGCCTCAACATGGCGCAGCTCGAGGCGGCTGTGCCGCGCTCCGGCATGGGCGGTCCGTTCGTGCCGGTGAAGCTCGCACCCGACGCCGGCGCGTTCGAGCGGCAGCTCTACCGCATCAACATCAACCGCGCGCAGATGCAGCGGCTGAACCAGACGCTCGCGCTGGTGCCCTATCGCAAGCCCGTTGTCGGCGAGGTCGAGTTCACCAGCGGCTTCGGTGTCCGCACCGATCCGTTCCTGGGGCGGCCGGCGATGCACACCGGGCTCGACTTCCGTGCCGCCCAAGGCGATCCGGTGCGCGTCACCGCCAACGGCAAGGTGGTGTCGGCGGGCTGGGCCGGCGGCTATGGCCGCATGGTCGAGGTCGATCACGGCAACGGGCTGTCGACGCGCTACGGCCATCTCTCGGAGATCGGCGTCAAGGTCGGCGAATACGTCAAGATCGGCCAGGTGATCGGCGCCGTCGGTTCGACCGGCCGTTCCACCGGTCCGCATCTGCACTATGAGACCCGCATCGACGGCGAAGCGGTCGATCCGCAGAAATTCCTCCGCGCCGGCGTCCGGCTCAGCGCGGGCTAGCTAATCTCACAACGATCGGTCTGACCATCGGCGCAAGCGGTCTCGCTTGCGCCGGTTTCGTTTGTGGCTCAGCGCCGGCCACCGCCGCCCATGCCGCCGCCCGGTCCGCCACCGCCGAATCCGCCGCCAGGCCCGAACGGACCGCCGCCACCGCTGGGGCCGAATGGCCCACCGGGCGGGCCAAAGCCACCGGGGCTCGGGCCGGTCGTTCCACCACTCAGAGGATCAGGCGCAGGACCGCCGCCGCCAGGCGGACTGCCGCCAGGCATCCCGGACGGCCCGCCGCCGGGGCCACCACCCGGACCGCCGCCGGGCGCGCCGCGCCCGCCCGCGCCACCAGGCCCTGATCCATGCCCGGATCCGCCGCCGCCGGAGCCGCGGCCCGGCGTGCCCGGGTTACGCACCGAGGAGCCTGGGAACTTGCCGACCGATTGCACCGATTCGACGCGCAGCTCGCGCGTGCCCGACAGCTGCGCGTTGACGACCACGCGCGTATCGGCCCCCGGTGAAAAGCGTGAGTGATCGCGCGCGACAAAGCCGGAGCCGAGTTGCAGGTCATTGCCGACCCGCCGCACATAGGCCTCGATCAACAGCCGCTTCGCGCCGGCGAGATCGGAGAAGTCATCGGCGCGGCTGCGCGACACCTGCATGACGCCCTGCGCGACATGGCCCTCGGCCTGCACGCGCTGACCGACCAGCGCCGCATCGACGCCGGCGAGCTTGAGCTCGCCGATCCGCAAGGCACCGGCGCGGTCGCGCTCGAGCGGTCCGGCGACGCGCATCGCGGTGTCGTGGCGTTCCTGCACGAGGCTCGCGACGACGATGCCATCGGTACGGCGCAGCCCGAACACCGCGACATGCGCGCCCGGCTTCAGCCAGCTCTCGCCGCCGCTCCAGGCGACCTTCTGGCCGAGCACCACAAGCTCGCCCGACTTCACATGCTCGACCGGCCCGGTCACTTCGCTCGCCACGTCGATGCGCTTGGTCGACAGCGTGCCGCCGGAATCGCGTTGCGCCACCACGCGGGCAAGCTGCCCGATCCGCAGCGCCTTGGCGCTCGCCGCCTCGCCGTCGATCCTAACCGGCACGTCGGCCGCATAGGCGACACGCTCGCCGTTGACATAGATCGAGCCGAAACGCTGGATCACGCCGACAATACCGGTGCCGCCGATGCCCTGGTCGGAGCCGGTGATCCCGGTGCCGCCGATGCCCTGATCATTGCCGCGCTTCTTGACCTGCGCGCCCGCGAGCGAGGTTCCGCCGAGCCAGAAGCCGATCAGCAGCGCGCGGCGCGAGATATGCGGCGGGCCCTTCACGTCGCACCGCCTTCGTCGCCATCGTCGTCGACCGGACCGTCGGGGCCCTCGCGATAGATGTAGATGCCGAAATTCCAGCGGTAGTCGCCGCCCTTGTCTTTTGCGAGTGCGCGGTTGGCCTCGCGGTTGGCGACCTTGAGCGCTTCCATCGCAAGCTCGCGCGAACGGCCTTCAAGTCGCTTGGCGAGTTTCGCCGACAGCCCGTCGTAATGCACCGCGCGTTCGAGGAAGCGTGGCGCGGCCGAGGACACGTTGAGCTCGGCGGCCGCGACATGGTCGTGCAGATTGCGCCCGAGATAGTGCCATTTGCGGTCGTCGTCGCCATGCGGGACGAAGGCCTCCTCGACCAGCATGATCTCGTCGTCGTCATTGATGGTGACGAGCTTGCGGTCAAGCCATTCGTCGAGCACCGCGCGCGGCCGCACGTCCTTGGTGATCGATTCGACCAGCGTCTCGAACGACGGCGCGCCGTCGTCCGCGGTGCGCGGGAGCGGCAGCGGATCGCCCTTCGCATCGGTGAATTCGGGCGCCGCCAGCCAGCGTGCGATGATCGCGCTGGTGCGCGACAGCGTCGCCGGCACCACGTTGACCGGCGCGCCGGCGCCGCGCAGCCGCGCCACCTCCTTGCGGTGGATGCCGGTCAGGAGGCTGACGCGGCTGTCGGTCTGTTCCTTGCCCTCGAGCGCGAAGTCGTGTTCGGCGACGTTGACATAGAGCTCGCGCAGGAGCCGGGTCAGCGCCGGAAATGTCATGCCGCCGCGAATGCAAAGGCGAACCAGCGGACGCAGCATCCGCGCCAGCGGCGAATGCAGCTTCGCTGCGGCGATCGGCGCGGACGATCCCACCTTCGACTTCGGGGCCTTGGCATTCATGCCTAACTTTTAGCCGTCCGCTGCGTGGGACACAATCCCACTTCCCTTGACGTGTGACATTTTCCCACCTATGGGAAACAAAGTCACCACCGGACACAATCCTGCGCCTTGCGGGCGGGTGTCACGGTGCCCAGGCACTGCCGCCATCGACACGGACCGTTCATGACGCCTGCCCGATTCGACCTTGCGATCGCGGAAGCCTGCCGGATCGCCCAGGTTCCCTACGAGGAATTCGTCTCGACGGTGATGGCGGGCGGCTATCCCTGCCTGCCGGGCGCGGTGCCCGGCACGCCGCGCCGCTTCGACGAAACCGACCTGCTGGCACTGTACATCTACGGCCGCCTGCTTGCCTTCGGCTTCGGCGGCCTGCGCGCCGGCGAATATGCCAGCCGCGCACACGCCGGCCTCTGCGCAGAGCCGCGCGCGAAATCGATCTCGATCGCGCTGACGTCTGACGGCGGCAAGCGCGTCGTCATCGAGCAGGATCTGCATCGGCCCGTTGCCGCGATGCTGCCCGAGCGCATCCATTTCGACATCGCCGCGATCAGGCTGCAGTTGCAGCCATCCGCCGCGAGCAGTCCAGCCGAACCGGCCTGACGCTCAGCCACAAACTCGTCATGGCCGGGCTTGTCCCGGGCATCCACGTCTTTGACTGCTACCCGAAGGCAGACGTGGATGGCCGGGACAAGCCCGGCCATGACGATGTGGGAACATCACGTTCAAAACTCGCCCCCTCACCTCGCCGCTCCGCGCAGCCGCGGCGATCGCACCGCCATGCGCGCCGACCCCTCCCGCCGAAAAAGTTATCCACCGCCATACGTGGGACACATTCCCACATTTTAGTCCGACGCCATTGACGTGGGTATTTTTCCCACGTACTCAGAATTCAGCCAGCAGGGAAACCGACGCAATGTCTCTTCGTTCGGCCCGCGAATCCCATTCGCTTTGCGAATCCGGTCGGTTCGCCGCCACCACACTCAGCTTCACGCCGCAGGCGCCATTCTCGTTCACACCGCGGGCGCCATTCTCGTTCACGCCGCGGGCGCCTTGCGGCCCGATCGAGCCGGTGTTTCCAGCGCTGCTGCGTTCCGCGGTGTTCTTCGCCGCGCTGGCGCTGCCGTTCGTCGTCGCCCTGTACGCAGCATGATCCGGATCGAGCCCCCCATGATCGTCGTCAACGAGCCGGCCCGGCGTCCGTCGGTGCTACACATCTTCAAGGTCTACTATCCCGACCTGTTCGGCGGCACGCTGACGGTGATCCGCGACATCTGCGCCTCCCTGAAGGACACCTTCAACGCCGCCGTGCTGGTCTGCTCGCGCTCCGGCGGCGAGCGGCAGATCGTGGTCAATGACGTTGCCGTCGAGCGCGTGCATTCGTTCGGCGACGTGCTGTCGCTGCCGGCGGCGCCGACCTATCCGTGGCGGCTGTGGCGCCGCATCGCCGATCACGATCTGCTGGCGCTGCATGCCCCCTTCCCGCTCGCCGACCTCGTGTTCGCATTCGGGCTCGGCCGCGCGCGGCCGCTGGTCGTGCACTGGCACGCCGACATCGTCTCGCACGCGGCGTTGCGCTTCCTGGTCGAGCCGATGATGCGGCGAACCTTGCGGCGCGCCGCGGCGATCATCGTGTCCGATCCGGTGCTGATCGAAACCACGCCGCTGCTGCAGGAATTCTCCGACAAGTGCCACGCCGTTCCATTTGGTGTGGACGTTGCGAAATATGACCGGCCGGCCGCGCAGACGGACGACGTCAATGCGCGCGGCCGCCTCGTCCTCGCCTGCGGACGGCTCGTGCCGTACAAGGGCTTCGACGTGCTGGTGCGATCAGCGCACGCCCGCAATTTCGAGGTCTGGATCGTCGGCGAGGGCCGCGAGCGCGACAACCTCGAGCAGCTGATCCGCGACTACGGCCTGCAGGACCGCGTCCGTCTGCTCGGTTCGGTGTCGGAGAGCGAACGCGTCAAGCTGATGCGCATCGCCGACGTGTTCGTGATGCCCTCGGTGACCAATGCCGAGACCTTCGGGCTGGTGCAACTCGAGGCGATGGCCGCGAGCCGCCCGATCGTCAACACCGCGCTCGACACCGGCGTTCCCCATGTCGCCCGCCACGGCCTTGAGGCCATCACGGTGCCGCCCGGCGACCCCACGGCACTGGCCGATGCCATCGAGACGCTGATCAACGATCCGGAGCGGCGCCGCCGCATGGGTCAGGCCGCGCGCCATCGCGCGGTGACGAAATACTCGACAACAGCCTTCAAGGAGGGAGTGGAGACGGTGTACCGCAAGGTCGTTGCCGAAGAGGCCGCCACGAAGGATGCAAGCTCGTCAGCCCCAGGCTTGCATCCCCAAATGGCCGGCCCCGTCGGTGCGATCCGGATCGCCGCCGCGCTGGCATGGTCCGACATGCGGCATCGTTACGTCCGCTCCCTCCTTGGACCCTTCTGGATGTCGATCCAGATGGCCATCATGGTGGCCGTGCTCGGCTCGGTCATCGGTCATCTCTCCAACGCCAGCGCGGTGGCGCGGCTGCCGATGCTTGCGGCAAGCCTCACCGCCTGGACCTTCCTCAACAGCGTCGTGCTCGATGCCACCACCGCGCTGCAAGGCTCGGCCAGCCTGATCAAGGATCGCGCGCTGCCGCCGGTGATCTTCCTGCTGCAATGTACCTTCAGGCAGGCGCTGTTCGCGGCCCATAACGCGGTCGTGCCGCTGCTGCTCTGGCTCGTGCTGACGCCGCGCGATTTCGGCGGCGCCATCGTCGCCCTCCCCGGCTTTGTCTTGTTCGTCGCCTGCACACTCGCCCTGAGCCTCGTGCTCGGCGCGCTGGCGACGCGCTACCGCGACATCAAGCCGATCATCGAATCCTCGCTGACGCTGGCCTTCCTGGCTTCGCCGATCATCTGGACGCCGGAGATGATCGATCGCGGCTCGACCGTGATGCGGCTCAATCCGCTGACCCATCTGTTCGCGATCTGGCGCGATCCGCTGGCGTCAGGTCATGTCGCAATGACGAGCGTGCTCTACGTGCTGGCCTGCCTCGCCGCGCTCGCCGTCGCCGCCACCGTCACCATCGCCCATCTGCGCAAAGCGGCATTCTGGATCTAGCGCATGGCAAGCATCCATCTCCGCGACGTCTGCCTCGATTATCCGCTGTACGGAGCCTATGACTTCTCGCTGAAGCGCCGCCTGCTCGGCCGCCTGTTCCGCCAGACCAGCGAGATGCGCACCATCCGCGCGGCCGACAACATCTCGATCGAAGCGAAGCCCGGCGCACGCATCGGCCTCGCCGGCCCCAACGGCTCCGGAAAGTCCACGCTGCTGCGGCTGATCGCAGGCGTATTCCCGGCAACCAGCGGCCAGGTCGAGATATCAGGCAATATCGTGCCGCTGCTCGGCCTAGGCGCCGGCGTCAATCTCGATTTCGTCGCCGCCGACAATATCAGCCTGCTGCTGCGGATCTCGGGACGCAAGCCGACGCCGGCGATCCTGGACGAGATCTGGGCCTTCACGGAACTGGAGGAGCGCATGCGGCGGATGCCGCTGCGCATGTTCTCGTCGGGCATGCTGATGCGCGTGCTGTTCGCGACCGCGACCGCGTTTCCGGCCGACATCCTGCTGCTCGACGAATGGCTCAGCGTGGTCGACGAGAACTTCTCGGCCAAGGCCGAGCAGCGGCTGCGCAAGATGGTCGAGACCGCGGCGATCGTGATCATCGCCTCGCACGACCACGCCCTGCTGCGCCGGACCTGCAACAGCATCATCAATCTCGATCACGGCCACATCGCCAGCACCGTCGCGCTGGATACGCCCGTCCCGCATCACCTCGAGCTCAGAGAAATAAGCGCATGACAAAGATCCTGGTCGTCAGCGAGGCGCTCGGCGAACCCAACCACAAGCGCGGCATCTTCCATTTCACGCGTGAATTGATCCGCTCGCTGGCCGGCGACGGTCATGCCCTCACCCTGGTCGTGGAGACCACGCGCCGGTACCGGAAGCTGCGCCGCAGGCAACAGCGGACGCGTCTGCTGCCGGAGGACTCACGGCTGATCGAGCTGCTCGCGCTCTATCGTTACCTCGATGAAACCGACATGAACTCGCCGATCATGCGCGGCGGCCTGCGTCGCACCGTCGACTGGTTCAAGCACAAGCTCAACGCGGCGACCTCGCTGGAATTCATCATCGCCTTCCTGCGCTCGATTCATGTGCTGCCGACCAGCGTCAAGCTGATCGAGAACCGCACCGAGGGCCTCGAATACATTCCGACCGATTTGCGCCATCTCGAGCTGTTCGGCGATTTCCTGCTCGAGCCCGGCTTCTACAGCTATCAGGACACCTCGGCCCTGACCCGGTTGCCCCCGCCGCGGGTCGATGCGCGCGACTACGACGTCATTCTCATCGACACCCCGACCCGGGTTGCGATCAAGCGCCGCCGAAATGCCAAGGTGATCTGCGTGGTCCACGACTTGTTGCCGATCACCGATCTCAAGCTGGACGACATCGCGACCCGCCTGTTCCTGTCGCGCCTTTTCACCAGCGTGCATCAGGCCGATGAGCTCGCCTTCGTCTCGAACTACAGCATGAACCGCTTCCGCGCCCTGCTCCCGCAATATGCGCACATTCCGGCGCGGGTGGTCTATCCGCGGACCCGTTTCGATGTGGAGGAAGCACCGCTTGCGCCGCTGTCGACCACCGTCCCGGCACGGCCGAGCTTCGTCGTGATCGTCTCCAACGAGCCCCGCAAGAACCTCGCGGCCGTCATCCGCGCCTTCCGCAAGCTGCCGGAGGCCGATCTCGTCGTGATCGGCTATGCCGGTGGCGCCAACCAGGCGCGCAACCTGCCGAAGAACGTCCGCTTCTCCGGCTATGTCGACGAGCACGAGAAAGCGGCGCTGATCGCGGGCGCGCATGGCCTGATCATGCCGAGCCTCGCCGAAGGTTTTGGCGTCCCGATCATCGAGGCGTTCGCAGCCAACACACCGGTGCTGTGCTCGGATATTACCGTGTTCCGCGAGGTCGCGGGCGAGCTTGCCGACTATTTCGATCCATTCTCGACCGAATCGATCTGCGCCTCGGTGCGGCGCGTTCTGGCGCAGCAGGAGCAATGGCGCGACCGGATCCGCGCGCAGCGGGGCGAGCTGGCCGAGCGTTTCGGCCACCACACCCAGGCGCGCGACCTGCTTACCCATCGGGCTGCCCCTGATGTCACGGCCGCCGCCGCGGCTCTCACCGCCGCGATGACGAACTTCAGCGGCGCGACCGCGCACGGCGTGTGACCGGTCATGAGCACCGAATCCGGCGCGGTCGGCCTCGCCATCGAACCGCCGCGCTGGCGCGGTCGCGTCCGTGCCTGGTCGGGTTCGGCCGCCTATGCCCGCACCACCGACATCCTGATCGTGCTGGCCGCGGCCGCGCTGCCATGGTCGACGTCGCTGCTCGCCGTCTTCATGCTGCTGTGGCTTGTCGCCGTGATCCCGACCATCGACTGGGAGCAGTTCATTCTCGACCTCGCGCAGCCGGCTTTTGCCTTGCCGGTCGCGCTGGTCGCCCTCGCGGTGATCGGCCTGGCGTGGTCGGAGACGAGCTGGGCGGAACGGCTGCAAGGCATCAAGCCGCTCAGCAAGCTGCTGCTGCTGCCGTTCCTGCTCGGCTATTTCCAGCGCTCGCAGCGCGGGCTCCTGGTGTTCTTAGCCTTCCTGGTGTCGTGCGCGCTGCTGATGATGCTGTCCTGGATCGTGCTGGCGCTGCCGCAGCTCAAGCTCGCACACACCGCATCCGACGGCGTGCCGGTCAAGAACTACCTCGACCAGAGCCAGGAATTCGCGCTCTGTGCCTTCGCGCTGGCGCTGCCGGCGTTGACGGCGCTGCGGGCCAGGCAGTGGCGCATCGCCGCCGGCGCGATCGCGCTGATGCTGCTGTTCGCCGGCAACATGCTCTACGTCGTCTCAGCGCGGACCGCGCTGGTCTACATGCCGGTGCTGTTGATCCTGTTCGCCTCGCTGCATCTGTCGCGCCGCGCCACGCGGCTATTGTTCGCCGCCGTCGCCGTCACGAGCCTCCTGGTCTGGACCACATCGCCCTATTTGCGCCAGCGCATCGCCGACGTCAGCATCGAGTATCGCGCGCAGGATACGTCGGGCATCGCCTCCACCGCGCAGCGCCTGACCTATTGGCGGAAGTCGGTGAAGTTCATCGCCGCGGCGCCGTGGCTCGGGCACGGCACCGGCTCGATCAGGCAGATGTTCACCCAGGATGCCATCGGGCAGACCGGCCTGCAGGCCGAGGTGATCAACAACCCGCACAACCAGACCCTCAATGTCGGGGTCCAGTGGGGTCTCCTCGGCATCCTGCTGCTCTACGCGATGTGGACCAGCCACGTCAGGCTGTTCGCTGGCCGCGATCTCGTGACCTGGATCGGGCTTGCCGTGGTGGTCCAGAACATCACGAGCTCGCTGCTCAATTCGCACCTCGCCGATTTTCACGAGGGCTGGATGTATGTGATCGGCGTCGGCGTCGCCGGCGGCATGGCGCTCCGCGCCCGGCGGCCGGAGAAGATCGTGGTGGACGGTACCGCCGCCCGACCGAAATAACTGCGACGGGTACGAGGCGTGTGACTCACAGCCCGTACAACGCATTGTCGTCCTGCGAAGCAGGGACCCATAACCACGAATGGTTATTGCTGCACGATAGCGGAACGACGAGTCCCGTTCACAACGCAGGCCGAGGAGTATGGGTCCCTGCTTTCGCAGGGACGACAGCGGTGGGTTGGCGCGGGCAATCGCCTGACGGACGAGCCCCCTACCTTGTCGCCTCGTGCCCGACCTCGCCGGTGATGACGTCGCCGAACAGCTCCCACGCCTCGCCGTTGAACCGCATCAGCTGCATCTGCTCGATCGGGAAATAGTCGTCCGGCGAGGTGTTGACCATGACGCCGGGCAGCATCAGGTCGGAGTGGAAGTTCTTCAAATTGGCGGCCTGCTTCATCACGTTCTCGCGCGTGAGATTGTCGCCGCACTGCTTCAGCACCTGCACCATGGCCTCGGCCTGCACATAGCCATAGAGGTTGTTGGCATTGCCCTTGTCGCCGTCAGGATAATATTTGTCCATGAAGGCGCGCCAGTTCTGGACGGCCGGATCCTTGTCCCAGGTCGGATCGGTCGGGTCCTTCAGATAGGCCGTCGAGATGATGCCCTTGGAGTATTCCAGCCCTGCCGGCTTCAGCACCGAGGCGACCGAGGTCGCGGTGTTGGCGAGGAAGAATTTCGGCTTCCAGCCGAGCTCGCCGACCTTGCGGATCGCCTGCGCCGAGCCCTTCGGCGCCGCCCAGGAGAAGAAGATATCAGCGCCGGAATCGTGCAGCGCGACGATCTGCGAATCGATCGAGGGATCGGAGACCTCGTAGGATTTGTCGGCGATAATCATGTTGACCTTGTCGCCGAGCCCGTCCTTCAGGCCCTTGAACTGATCCTTGCCGGCGTCGTCATTCTGCCAGAACACCGCGATCTTGCTGTTCGGGAATTTGTCGCGGATGTATTTCGCGTAGATGCGCCCCTCGCTCTGGTAGTTGGGCTGGAAGCCCATCGTCCAGGGGAAGTTCTTGGGGTCGCCGAATTTGGTTCCGCCGGACGCAACGAACAATTGCGGCACCTTCTTGGCATTCATGTATTTCATGATTGCCGAATTGGAGGGCGTACCGAGCGGTTGGAAGATCAGCAGCACCTCGTCGCTCTCGACCAGCTTGCGCGCCTGCTCGATCGCTTTCGGCGGCGAATAGGCATCGTCGTAGCTGATGAAGTTCACCTTGCGACCGCTGATGCCGCCCTGCTCGTTGATCATCTTGAAGAACGCGGCCTCGGTCTTGCCGATCACGCCGTAGGACGACGCCGGGCCGCTGTACGGCATGATGTTGCCGATCTTGATTTCGCTATCGGTCGCACCGGGATCGTACTTCTTCTGCGCATATGCCGGGGTCGCGATCAGGGCGACCGAGGTCGCGATCAGTGCCGCACTTGCGAACGCCGCGATTGCGCCAATATATCCAGAACGAGCCGGCATGGTTTTCTCCCCGATTTTTGTCGTTGGTTTTGGCGGCAAGTCTCGCAAGAGACGCATGTGCTGGCAAGCACTGGGTTTTTCCGTTGGGCGAAACGGCATTGTTGCCTGGCGCTATTTGTGATTGAAGGTCGATCTGGGGATCACGAGTCGAGGCGTTCTGATTGCGTAAACCGGACATTCGTACCGGTCCGCGGCATCCGCATGTTGCGGCCGCGGGCTATGAGATCACGCGCCGCCTCAGCGAGCGTGCTTTGGCGAAGCGTGGCCTGCACAAGGCCAATGGCGAGCTCGCGCAACGCACGATCGCCTCGATCCGCGACAAGCTGCAGCGCGGCGAGACCGTCTACATCGCCGGCCTCGCCTGCCCCGGCACGCACAATACCGGCGTCGCGCTGGTCGAGGTCACCCAGAAGGACGGACCGCGCCTGATCGTCAACAACGAGGAAGAGCGCTTCTCCGGCAACAAGCACACCAACGAGTTCCCGCAATACGCGCTCGACGACATGCGCAGGGTGTTGCAGCGGATGGGCCGCGACGTCGGCGACATCGCAGCCTTCGTCACGACATGGGACTATCCCGCTTTGCTGGCGATGCTGATCCGCACCTCGCTCGAGGAAGCGCCGGCCAGCATCAAATTGTTGCGTGCGCCGATCGCGCCGGCGATCAATCTGCGTCAGATGGATCAGGTGCGGCGCATCTCGCGCCGTCTCGGCAGAATGTACGGGCTCGGCGAGCAGCTGCCGCTGATCTGCATGCCGCATCACGACAATCACGCCTGGTATTCGTTCACCGCCTCGCCGTTCGCCGATACGAAAGAGCGCGTCGCGATCGCGGTGCTCGACGGCACCGGCGACGTCGGCTCGATCTCGCTCTATGTCGCCGAGAACGGCGAGATGAAGCAGCTCTATTGCAATGAGAGCCTGTTCGACTCGCTCGGCGCTTTCTACACCGTGATCTCGTCGAGCCAGGGCGGCTGGACCTGGCTCTCCAGCGAGGGCCGCTACATGGGCGCCGCGGCCTGGGGCGACATGAACCGCGCCACCAATCCGTATTATCAGCGCCTCAAGGCGGTGTTGCAGCTCGGGCCCGATGGCAGCGTGCGGCTCAATCGCGCGATGGCCAACTGGTATGCCGATCCCGCCGACAATCCCTATCATCAGCCGCTGATCGATATTCTCGGTCCGCCGCTGCGGCCCGACCAGCTCTGGAATCCCGACGCCGTGCTGCGCGTCGAGGACATCAATCACCGCCCCGACACCAAGGATCGCGTCGACAAGGCGGCCGCGACGCAATTGGTGTTCGAGGACGCGATGATCCATGTCATCGATCATCTCCTGCGCATCACCGGCACCGATCGCCTGGTGCTGACCGGCGGCGTGGCGCTGAACGCGCTCGGCAACATGCGGCTGCTCGAGCATTTCGACGAGGCCTGGTTCGAACGCGCGCAGCAGCGCAAGACGCGGCTGCATATGTGGGTGCCGCCGGTGCCCGGCGATCCCGGCGTGCCGATCGGCGCGGCGTGGCTGTTCGCGCATATGGCGGGCGCACCGCGCGGCGCGCCGCTGTCGCACGCATTCTATTGCGGCCTGCCGCCGTCGAACGCCGACATCACCGCGGCGCTGCACGCCGATGACATTGCCTCGACCCAGATCGGCAATGTGGCGACAGCAGAGGGACGCGATGCGGTTGCCGATCTGATGGCCAGCATGGTGGCGCAAGGCGGCGTGATCGCGATCTATCAGGGTGCGGCCGAGACCGGCCCGCGCGCACTCGGCCATCGCTCGATCCTCGCCAACCCCTGCGACCCCGAGGTGCGCGAACGGCTCAACGAGCGCGTCAAGTATCGCGAGGCGATCCGGCCACTGGCGCCGATGGCGACGCTTGAGGCGGCGCGCGACTATTTCGAATTGGAAGACGGCGCCTCCGACGGAGACTACAACGCCTACAACTACATGGTACTGACGGCGCATTCGAAGCCGGAGGCACGCGCGAAAATTCCGGCCGTGGTGCACGCCGACGGCACCGGCCGCATCCAGATCGTGCGCGAGGGCGACGATCCCCTCACCTACGCGTATCTCAAGGCGCTCGGCCGCCATATCGGCGTCGAGATGTCGGTCAACACGTCGTTCAACGTCGCGGGCCCCATCGCGCAGACGCCGGCACAGGCGATGGACACGCTGCGCCGCTCCAGGGGACTCGATGCCGTGGTGCTGGTCGCCGACGACGGCACCGCCTATGCCGCCTGGCACGGCGGCGAGCGCGACAGCGGGCGCTTCAGCGGATGGTATGCGGCGTGGAAGCAGGCGAGCGGCTGAACAGGCTCAGCACCCGCCCATCGATCAGCAGCAACGCGCTCGCGATCACAAGCGCGCCGATCACCTCGCGCAGCGCGATCGGCTCGCCGAGCACGAGATAGCCAAGCAGCATCGCGGTGACGGGAATGAGTAGCGTCACCAGCATCACGTTGGTCGCGCCGGAGCGTTGCAGGATCTGGAAGAACACGATATAGGCCAGCGCCGTCGACAGCGCCGCGAGCCCGAGCACGGCAAGCCACGTGGTCGCGTGCGGCATCGGCAGCAGCCAGGGCCGGTCGGTCACCGCGGCGATGGGTGCCATCATCACGGCCGACGCCATCATCTGGAAAGTCGCCGTACCTAACGGCGGTACACGCTGCGGCAATCGCCGCCCGACCAGCGCCGCGATGCCGTAGCTGAAGGCGCCCGCAAGACACAGCAGGATGCCGACGCCCTGCCTGCTCTCGAAACCGAGCGCATCGCCGTGCAGGATCGCAACCCCGATCAGGCCGACGATGACGCCCGCGACGCGGCGCGCCTGCAGCCGCTCCTCGCCGGCCGCCGCCATGATGACCACCGCAAACAACGGTGTCGTCGCATTGAGGATCGAGGCCAGCCCGCTCGGGATATAGGTCTGCCCGAACACGATCAGCGAGAACGGCAGCACGTTGTTGAACAGCCCCATCGCGAAGAACGGCGCCCAGCCGGACGCCCCGCGCGGCAATTCGATCTTTGCGGCGCGCAGCAGCGGCAGCAGGATGATGGTGCCGAGCACGACGCGCAGCAGCACCAGCGTCAGCGGCGGCAATTCGCGCAGGATCACGCCGTTGAAGAAGAACGAGCCGCCCCAGAGTACCGACAGCAGACCCAGCAGTCCCCAGTCGCGGCGATCGATCCTGTTGTCGGACGGCATGTCGGGCACTCGGCTGCGCTCACGGAGGTGACTAGCGCGCTGCGGCGAATATTCCCACCCGATTTCCGTGAATGGCTGCCCGGCCTATTTGGGCCGCGACACGATCTCGATCATCTGGCCTTCGTCGCCATCAGGCGCGTGGGCCCTCGCCTTGTCGTAGGCAGCGAGCGCGGCGCGGCTCACGGGCACACCGGGCAGCAGGGTTTCGGCCAGTCGCACGGCGTATTCGGCATCCTTGTGACGCAACGCCGCGGTGAACGACGCGCCGGAGAAGTTGCGGTCGATCATCCGCTTGCTGTGGCGGATCACCTGCGGGCTTGCGATCGCGCCGGTGCCCAGCGCCTCGGCGACCAATTGCATGTCGAGGCCGGCCTGCTCGGCGATCGCAACCCCCTCGGCGAGACTTGCGATCTGCACCGCGCCGATCAGATTGTTGATCAGCTTGAACACGGTGCCCGTGCCGACCGCGCCGAAATGGCGGATCGTGCTGCCGATCGGCGCGAGGAACGGCCGCGCCTTGTCGAGGTCGGCGCTGTCAGCGCCAACCAGCAGCGTCAGCTTGCCGGCGGCCGCCGCCTCCGGCAGGCCGGTGACCGGGCAATCGATGTAGATCAGGCCGCGGCTATGCAGCTCGCGCGCCATATCGAGCGTGTGCTGATAGGAGACCGTGGAGCATTCGATCGCGAGCGTGCCGGCCTTCATGGTGGCCGCCGCGCCGTCCTTCGTCAGCCAGACGTCGCGCGACGCCGCGTCGTCGGCGACCATCGTGACGACCGCATCGGCGTCGATCGCGGCATCCTCCGGCGAGGTCGCCCATTGCGCGCCGCGGGCGATCAGGTCCTCGGCCTTGGCCTTGCTCCGGTTCCACACCGCGACCGTGAAGCCGGCATCGAGGTAGCGGCCCGCCATCCCGTGGCCCATGCGTCCCAATCCGATGAAAGCGACGCGCGGCATGGCTTAATCCACATCCTCGACGGAGCCGGGCCCGGTGCCGAATGCACGCTGCGCCAGCGTCGCCGCCATGAATTCATCGAGATCGCCGTCGAGCACCCCCGACGTATCGGAGGTCTGCACGCCGGTACGCAGGTCCTTCACCATCTGGTAGGGCTGCAAGACGTAAGAGCGGATCTGGTGACCCCAACCGATATCGGTCTTGGCGGCCTGATCGGCAGCCGCCTGTTCCTCGCGCTTCTTCAGCTCGATCTCGTAGAGCCGCGCGCGCAGCATGTCCCAGGCCTGCGCCCGGTTCTTGTGCTGGGAGCGGCCGGCCTGGCAAACCACCGCGATGCCGGTCGGAATGTGCGTCAGGCGCACCGCCGACTCGGTCTTGTTGACGTGCTGACCACCGGCGCCGCCCGACCGCATCGTGTCGGTGCGGACATCGGACTCCTTGATCTCGATCTTGATCGAGTCGTCGATGACAGGGAAAATCTGCACCGACGAGAACGAGGTGTGCCGCCGCGCATTGGAGTCGAACGGCGAAATGCGTACCAGGCGGTGCACGCCGGCCTCGGTCTTCAGCCAGCCATAGGCATTGTGGCCGGAGATCTGGATGGTGGCGGACTTGATGCCCGCCTCTTCACCCTGCGACTCTTCGAGGAACTCGATCTTGAAGCCGTGCTTCTCCGCCCAGCGCGTGTACATGCGCAGCAGCATCTGCGCCCAGTCCTGGCTCTCGGTGCCGCCGGCGCCGGCGTGGACCTCGAGATAGGAATCGAACTTGTCGGCCTCGCCCGAAAGCAGCGCTTCCAGCTCGCGCCGGGCGACCTCCTTCTTGAGATCCTTGAGCGCCTTCTCGGCCTCGGTGACCACGGCCGCATCGTCCTCGGCCTCGCCGAGCTCGATCATGCCGACCTGGTCTTCGAGCTCGCGCTCGACCTTGCCGATTCCAGAGAGCGCGTCCTCCAACGAGGTGCGCTCCTGCATCAGCCGCTGGGCCTTCTGGGGATCGTTCCAGAGATTGGAGTCTTCTGCGAGCTTGTTCAGCTCAGCGAGGCGTGCCGTCGATTGTTCGACGTCAAAGATGCCTCCTCAGCAGCCCGACTGACTGCTTGATCTCTTCAACAAGGCGTTCGATTTCCGCGCGCATGGTCTTTCAGGTGTTGGCAAAAAACGTTCCCGGGGATGTAGCGAGCGGCGCGGCAAAGCGCAATCGGCTTGGCCGCCCTATCCCGGCGATTTGGACGATCGGGAGGCTAATAAAGGCCCCCGGTTCCCGGCCGCATGAAGAAACCGCCGTCGGGCTGCTGGCCGCCGCCTTGCGACGGCTGGGGCTGCGGCGCACGGCCGTCGGCATCGGCCACGCCGATCACCGAGTAGTTGTCCGGCGGCGCGGTGCCCGGCTTGAAGGCTTCGAGGATGGTGTTGCCGCCGTCGCCGGGGCCGGCCCGCATGCCGGTCTTGGCGTCGACGCGGATCAGCTTGATGCCGGCCGGCACCTTGAACGGCGTCGGCGGCTTGTCGGCGAGCGCAAGCTTGAGGAAGTCGCGGGCGATCGGCGCAGCCACGTGACCGCCGGTGGCGGCGCGGCCGAGATTGCGCGGCTTGTCGTAGCCCATGTAGACGCCAACAGCGAGATCCGGCGAGAAGCCGACGAACCAGACGTCCTTCTCGTCGTTGGTGGTGCCGGTCTTGCCGGCGATCGGCTTGCCGACCTCCTTCACGACGGTCGCGGTGCCGCGCTGGACCACGCCTTCCATCATCTCGGTGATCTGGTAGGCGGTCATCGGATCGAGCACCTGCTCGCGGCGGTCAACGAGCTGCGGCTCCGGCTGGCTCTTCCAGCCCCCGGGCGCATCGCAGCCGCGGCATTCGCGGGTGTCGTGCTTGAAGATGGTATGGCCGTAGCGATCCTGGATGCGATCGATCAGCGTGGGCTTCACCCGGCGGCCGCCATTGGCGAACATCGAATAGGCCGTGACCATGCGCATCACGGTCGTTTCACCGGCACCGAGCGCATAGGACAGATAGTTCGGCAGTTCGTCATAGACGCCGAAGCGCTTGGCGTATTCGCCGACCAGCGGCATGCCGATGTCCTGCGCGAGCCGCACCGTGACGGTGTTGAGCGAGCGCTGCAACGCGTTGCGCAGCGTGGTCGGGCCGTAATATTTGCCGGTCGAATAGTTCTCCGGCCGCCACACGCCGGCGCCCTGCCCCTGGTCGATCTCGATCGGCGCGTCGATCACCGTGGTCGACGGCGTATAGCCGTTGTCGAGCGCCGACGAGTACACGATCGGCTTGAACGACGAGCCGGGCTGCCGGTAGGCCTGCGTGGCGCGGTTGAACTGGCTCTGGTCGAACGAGAAGCCGCCGACCATCGCGAGCACGCGGCCGGTCCAGGGATCCATCGCCACCATGGCGCCGGAGACTTCGGGCAATTGCCGCAGGCGATACTGGCCTTCGACCGGATTGCCGTCCTTGGTCACCAGCGGGTCGGCATAGATCACGTCGCCCGGCTGAAGCACCTGCGAGACCGCGGTCGGCGCCTTGCCCTTGGACTTGGCCCAGCGCACGCCGTCGATCGTGATGATGCCGGTCTGCCGCTCCTTGCTGACCGCGCCGCCGAGCTCGCGGCCCGGCTGGAAGCCGATCCGCGCCGACTGGTCGCTGGTTTCAAGCACCACCGCCATGCGCCACGGCGAGATGTCGGACAGCGATTTGACGTCGGCGAGCTTGACGCCCCAATCGCCTGACGCGTCGAGCTTGTGAACCGGCCCACGCCAGCCCTGCGCCTCGTCGTAATTGACGAGACCGGCGACCATGGTCTTGCGCGCCATCACCTGGATCTTGGGATCCAGCGTGGTGCGGACCGACAGGCCACCTTCGTAGAGTTTCTTCTCGCCGTAGCGCTCGAAGATGTCGCGGCGGACCTCCTCGGCGAAATATTCGCCGGCGAAGATGTGCGCGCCGTTCGAGCGGCTGGTGACGTTGAGCGGGTCCTTGCGCGCCTTGTCGGCGTCGGCTTGCTTGATCCAGCCGTTCTCCAGCAGGCGGTCGATCACGTAGTTGCGGCGCTCGATCGCGCGGTCACGGTTGCGCACCGGATGCAGGGCGGCCGGCGCCTTCGGCAGCGAGGCGAGATAGGACGCCTCCGCGATCGTCAGCTCGTTGACCGATTTGTCGAAATAGACCAGCGACGCCGCCGCGATGCCGTAGGCGCCGAGGCCCAGATAGATTTCGTTGAGGTAGAGCTCGAGGATGCGGTCCTTGGAATAGGCGCGCTCGATACGCATCGCCAGCAAGGCTTCCTTGATCTTGCGCGCGAACGAGACCTCGTTGGTGAGCAGGAAGTTCTTCGCGACCTGCTGGGTGATGGTCGAGGCGCCCTGCGGGCGGCGATTGGAGCCGTAGTTCTGCGCGTACAGGATCGCGGCGCGCGCCATGCCCTGATAATCGATGCCGCCATGCTCGTAGAAATTCTTGTCCTCGGCGGCGAGGAACGCGTTGATCACGAGTTTCGGCACCGCCTGGATCGGCAGATAGAGCCGGCGCTCCTTGGAATATTCGCCGAGCAGCGCGCCGTCGGAGGCGTGCACGCGGGTCATCACCGGCGGCTCGTAGTCCTGGAGCTGCGAGTAGTCGGGCAGATCCTTGGAGAAATGCCAGATGGCGCCGGCGACGGCGGCAACACCGACCAGGAACACGACCGTTCCGGCGGCGAACAAGAAACCCATAAACCGCACGAGCAGGCGCATTACGACGTTCCGTTCCTACCCTCCGGCGCCCAATCGTGAGCGGCGCCTGTCCAAAAGTGCGAAGCCTCACACAACGAAGGCTCTTCCAACAAGGCTTGGCCCGGCGAGCCGCCTCACGCACGCGAATATTCAAGAGCCGCCGGACAATATGGTCGATTCTGCGGACCTGCGGTCCCTTGTCTATACCGTCGCCGCTGTGGCCAAACTAGGGCTTCGGGGCAACGGCCCCGGCTTTTCAGGCGGCGAATTTCACTTTGCCGGTCCGGCGGTTGCCAGCCGTTTGGCGAAGAACGCATCGATCGCCTGGACCATCGAGCCGACGGCCTTGTTCCGCCAGTTCTCGGAGACCAGGTGCTCGAGATCGCCCTTGTTCGAGACGTAGCCGATCTCGACCAGCACCGACGGCACGTCGGGCGCCTTCAGCACCCGGAAGCCGGCCGATTTGAGCGGGTGCTTGTGCATCCGCACCGTGGTCTTCATCTCGTCCATCAGCAGACGGGCGAAGCGGTTGGAGAAGGTCTTGGTTTCGCGCTGCGCGAGGTCGATCAGGATGTCGGCGACCTCGGTCGGCTCATCGGTCAGGTTGACGCCGGCGATCGCGTCGGCCTTGTTTTCCGCTTCCGCCAGCCGCTCGGCCTCGGCGTCGGAGGCCTTGTCCGACACCGTGTAGATGGTGGCGCCCTGGGCGTCGCCCTCGCGGCGCGGCAGCGCGTCGGCATGGATCGAGACGAACAGCGCGGCGGATTGCGAGCGCGCGATCTTCACCCGATCGTTGAGCGGGATGAAGGTGTCGTCGGACCGCGTCATGACCACGCGATATTTGCCCGACTTCTCGATCCGATCGCGCAAGGCAAGGCCGAAGCCCAGCACCAGGTTCTTCTCGGTCTGGTCGCCGGATTGGGTGCCGTTGTCGATGCCGCCGTGACCGGGGTCGATCACGATCAGCGGGCGCGCGTCGGTGACCGCAACCGGCGGCAGCGCCGCCGTGGTGACGGCCGGAATGGTCGCCGTGGTCGAATCGGAGATCGCGGGCTTCAGTTCGGGCCGGCTCTCGGGTGCGAGCGACTGCACGAAGCTGGTGCGATCGACCTGCTCGAAATCCAGCACCAGCCGCGGCGGCTGGCCGTTGGCAGCATCGAGCACATACGAATTGGCGATCTTCACCGGCCCTGTCAGGTCGAACACGATCCGGGAGCCGCCGGGCATCACGAGGCCATAGCGGAAGGCCTTCACCAGGCCCCGCCCGGCCGAGCCGGTGCCGGTGGCGAGCTGGAAATTGACCTGCGGGATATCGACCACGACCCGGTAAGGGTCGGCCAGCGGGAAGGCGCGGAATTCGATCTTGCGGTCGAGATCGAGGATGAATCGGGTCTGCTTGTCGTCACCGGCGAGCCTGGCGCCGGATGCGACCGGGAAATTCGGGGCACTGGTGGCCGGGGCACTGGCGGCCGGGGCAGACGGGCCGGCCTGCGGCCCCTCGGCCGCGCTCGGGGCGCCGGCCACGGCAAACACCGATGCTGCAGCGCACAGCAGCCCGCATCCCAGAAAAACAAGGTGTTTTGCGCGGTTCTCCACCCGATTCGGAGCCTCCCAGCTGCTTCTTACCGCATTAGAACCACACGGTTAATCGCCGCCTAATGACGCCTGGGCGAAAAGAACCGAGTGTTGCGGCGGCGTGACGCTTCCCTTGCACGCGGCGGCCAATCCACGTATGTACGGAGTGCTGACGGCTAGTACTCCCGGTTGTGTCGCGTTCAGCCTCCCGGTGCAGCGGTGGAACCTTCCAAGTCGAAGATCCCATCGTGTTTTTCCGGTCCCTCCCCAGCCAGCGCCGCGCGCGGCTGACATGGAGTGGCGGATTCGAGCCCGAGCGGCGTCCGGTCCCAGGCACACTCCCTCGCCAGAGGGACGGTTTGAGACACGGCATAACCGATTATCCGGTCCTTGGGGGATTCCTTTGGGGCCTCGATATGCGATGGCCGGCAGGCGCTTCGGCGCCGAGCCGGGCTTTCAGCAAAAGATACGGCGGTATTTCTCGCCGCCAACATGTTTAGACGGGCCGACGCTTAATGCGCCAGACTGCATTGCCGACCAGGATCCCCCGAATGATCGCGTTGACGCGAGGTGAAAACCTCGCCCGTCGCATCATCCCGGTGAGTTCCCGTCCGGCGCTGCGCCGCGAGACGCGTTTTGGCCTTCCCCTCACCCCCGAATCAGGTGGACCGTCGCGTCACCGGGCGGCGCAGTTTGCGCGCGCCATGATCCGCGCCCGCCGCCGTCAAGAGCTCCAAAATGCCCAACAAGATGTTGATCGATGCCACCCACCCGGAAGAGACCCGGGTCGTTGTGGTCCGTGGCAATCGCGTCGAAGAGTTTGATTTCGAGACCGCCCAGCGCAAACAACTGCGCGGCAACATTTACCTCGCCAAGGTCACGCGCGTAGAGCCGTCGCTGCAGGCTGCCTTCATCGAGTATGGCGGCAACCGGCACGGCTTCCTGGCCTTCAGCGAAATCCATCCGGACTACTACCAGATCCCGGTCGCCGACCGTCAGGCGCTGATCGAAGCCGACGAGCGCGCCCATCGCGAGGCCGAGGAAGAGCACGAGAACCGCGGTCATCGCCGCCGCTCGCGCCATCGCAATGCCCGCCGCCGCGGCCATGGCGACCGCGTCCAGAGCGAGGTGATCGAGGGTACCGGCGATGCGCAGGCGCAGCCGGCGGTCGAGGCTCACGAGCAGCCCGTCGATGCCGAGCATCACGAGCATGGCGTAATCGCCCACGAGGATCACGAGCACGAGGGTCACGAGCGCGAAGCGCATGATCATGCGCATCACGACGACCACGAGCATCACCATGATCACGAGCACCATGACCATGGTCACGACGATCATGGCCACGATGATCACGATCATGATCACCACGACCATGACCACCACGACCATGATCATGCGCACGACCACGCTCCCGCGGTGAGCGGGGCGCCGGCCACCGAGACCGTGTCCGACCCCGTTGTCGCGGCGGTCGAAGCCTCCGTTGCGTCGGCCGCGCCGGACGCTGCCGAACCCGCCGAGGTCAATCATGAGCCCGAGCGGGCCCATGAGGAACAGGTCGAGGAAAACGCCGCGCACGCCGACGACGCGCCGCATGTCGCTGCCGACGAAGTTCACGCCGTGGCCGATGAGCACGCGGTCTCCGAATACGCAGGGTTCGCGGAAGTGGCCGCGCCCGAGGCCGTGCCTGGCGACGACGCCGGCGAGGATGACGAAGAGGACGACGGCGAGGAAGGCGAAGAAGAGGACGTTGTCGAGTCCGTCGGCGGCGACGACGTGCTCGAGGAGGTTCCGGAGCGCCCGTTCCGCCCGCGCCGCCAGTACAAGATCCAGGAAGTGATCAAGCGCCGGCAGGTGATGCTGGTGCAGGTCGTCAAGGAAGAGCGCGGCAACAAGGGCGCCGCGCTGACCACCTATCTGTCGCTCGCCGGCCGCTATGCCGTGCTGATGCCCAACACCGCGCGTGGCGGCGGCATCAGCCGCAAGATCACCTCGGCGCAGGACCGCTCGCGGCTGAAGGAAGTGGTGCAGGATCTCGACGTGCCCGAGGGCATGGGGATCATCCTGCGCACCGCCGGCGCCTCGCGCAGCAAGCCGGAGATCAAGCGCGACTTCGAGTACCTGATCCGGATGTGGGAGACGGTCCGCGATCTGACGCTGAAGTCGCAGGCGCCGACGCTGGTCTACGAGGAAGGCTCGCTGATCAAGCGCTCGCTGCGCGACCTCTACAACAAGGAGATCGACGAGATCCAGGTGGCGGGCGAAGCCGGCTACCGCGAAGCCCGCGACTTCATGAAGATGCTGATGCCGGCCAATGTGCGCGCGGTGAAGCAATATCGCGACGGCCAGCCGCTGTTCTCGCGAATGGGCGTCGAGAGCCAGCTCGATGCGATGTTCTCGCCGACCGTGCAGCTGCGCTCCGGCGGCTACATCGTCATCAACCAGACCGAGGCGCTGGTCTCGATCGACGTCAACTCGGGACGGGCGACGCGCGAGCACCATATCGAGGACACCGCGCTCAAGACCAATCTGGAGGCGGCGGAAGAAGTCGCGCGGCAGTTGCGTCTGCGTGACCTTGCCGGCCTGATCGTCATCGACTTCATCGACATGGACGAGAAGCGCAACAACCGCGCGGTCGAGCGCAAGCTGTCCGACTGCCTGCGCCAGGACCGTGCGCGGATCCAGGTCGGCCGCATCTCGCATTTCGGCCTGCTGGAGATGTCGCGCCAGCGCATTCGCGCCAGCGTGCTGGAGAGCTCGACCGAGCCCTGCCCGCAATGCGGCGGAAGCGGCCACGTCCGCTCGGTCTCGTCGGTGGCGCTGCAGCTGCTGCGCGGCATCGAGGAAATCCTGATGAAGGGCGCGACCCATAATCTGGTGGTCCGCACCCGCACCGACGTCGCGCTCTACGTGCTCAACCACAAGCGCGGCCATCTGCGCGACCTCGAAGACTCGTTCCGCGTCTCGCTGTCGATCGTCGCCGACGCCACGGTGCACGGCCAGCAATCCTACATCATCGATCGCGGCGAGCAGGTGCATACGCTCGAAGCCGCCAAGGCGCTGCTCGCGGCGCAGGCTGCATCGGCACCCTCGCAGGCCGAAGAGGTCGATGACGAGGAAGAACTGTTCGAATACGAGGCCGAGATCGAGACCGACGAGACCGAAGGCCTCGCCGACGATCGCGCGGCCGGCGAAGAAGCAGGCTCCGCCGAGGGCGAAGGCGACGGCCAGCGCCGCAAGCGCCGCCGCCGGCGCCGCGGCCGCGGTGGCAGCGGCGAAGCGCGCGAAGGCGCCCAGCCGCCGCGCGAGGACGGCGACCTCATGCATGTCCTGCCCGAAGGCACCGAGGCGGTTGCTGCCTCCGATGCCGAAGGCGAAGAGGAAGAAGGCGACGACGCGCAGGGCGCGGCCCGTGACGACCAGGCCGGCAACGGCGATCGCCGTCCGCGCCGCCGCGGACGTCGTGGCGGCCGCCGTCGGCGCGGCAGCGGTGGACCGGATGACGGTCTCGCCGGATCGATCTCCGACGAGTTGAGCCCGGCGGCAGCGCCGGAAGCCACCGACGCGGTCGCCGATTTCGATAGCCATGATTCGGAGCCGGCGCCCTCGCTCGCGCAGCCCGAATTGGTCGCCGCGCCGCCGGAATGGCAGCCGGTCGAGGCCCCCCCTGTCGAGGCCGTTGCGGCGCCCGAACCGGAGGCTGCCACTGCCGCCGTCGAGGACACCGCCGCCGAAGGCGACCGCGCGCAGCGGCGCCGTTCGACGGTGCGCGAAAAGGTCAGCTTCGCGTCGAGCCCGCAGCCCGATGCATCAGCGCCCGCACTGGTTCAGAGCCCGGCGGAGGAAGCCGCCCCTGAACCCGCAGCGGCCGCTCCGGAGCCTGCACCGGCCGAAACCGCCGAGGCTCCGGCCCGCAAGGGTTGGTGGTCGCGCCGCTTCGGCGGCGGCAACTAGCCCACCTGCAAGTCAAAACGCCCGGTTCACGCCGGGCGTTTTTATTGGACAGGCCATCCGTTCGTCAGACGCCAGCGTGACGAAGCCTGACGGAGACGAATCCCGATGCGAAGCGCGATCGTTCTTGGCAGCGGCATGGTGGGCGTCAGCACGGCGCTGCATTTGCAGCGCCGCGGCTGGTCGGTCACCCTCATCGACCGCAAGGAACCCGGCCGCGAGACCAGCTACGGCAACGCCGGCATCATTCAGAGCGAGGCGGTGCGGCCCTATCCGATGCCGCGCGATCCCGCGGTCCTCGCCAGGATCGCGATGGGGCGCACCAATGACGTGCGCTATCGGCTGGCGTCGCTGCCGCGGCACGCCGGTCCGCTGCTGCGCTATTGGTGGAACTCGACGCCCGAGCGGCATCGCGAAGCCACCCTCGCCTGGTCACGCCTGATCGCCCATGCCATCGCGGAGCACGACACGCTGATCCGCGATGCCCATGCCGACAATCTGATCCGCCGTGCCGGCTATCGCCTGCTGCATCGCGACCCGGCGGCGCTGGCGCAGGCGATCGCCGTCGCCGAGGAGAACCAGCGTGAGTTCGGGGTGCAGTTCCGCGTGCTCGACGGCCCCGCGCTCGCCAAGGCGGAGCCGTTGCTGCGCGACGACCTGCCCGGCGCCATTCACTGGCTTGGGCCGTGGACGGTGTCGGATCCCGGCGGGCTGGTGTCCGCCTATGCCGGCCTGTTCGAGCGTCTCGGCGGCACGCTGCTGCGCGGCGATGCGCAAACGCTGACGGAGACCGCAACCGGCTGGTCGGTCGATACGACGAGCGGCCGGATCGATGCCGCCCACGTCGTCATCACGCTCGGACCCTGGTCACCGCAATTGCTGCGCAAGTTCGGCTACCGGATCCCGCTGGTGCGCAAGCGCGGCTACCACATGCACTATCAGGGCGGCCGATCGCTCGACCTGCCGCTGGTCGATACCGCCAATGGCTATGCCATGGCGCCGATGGCCAAGGGTATCCGCATCACGACAGGCGCGGAATTGACCAGCCCCGACGCGCCGGCGACGCCCATCCAGCTCGGCTACGCGGAAACCGCCGCGCGCGAGCTGATCGAGATCGGCAGCCGCGTCGAGCCCGAGCCCTGGTTCGGCACCCGCCCCTGCACCACCGACATGCTGCCGGTGCTCGGGCCTGTGCCGCGCCATCGCGGCCTGTGGGTGAATTTCGGTCACGGCCACCAGGGTTTTACGCTCGGCCCCGCGACGGCGCGCGTGCTGGCCGAAACGATGAACGGCGAGGCATCCTCGGTGGACACCTCGCCGTATCGGTTGGACCGGTTCTGATTTAGGACGCGGATCTAGTCGGTCGTGACCGCGGTCTCCATGTCGGTCGGATCGATCTGCCTTGCGAGATTGGCATTGAGCTTGTCGCGGTCGAGTTCGCCTTCCCACCAGGCGACGATCACGCAGGCTACGCCGTTGCCGCACAGATTGGTCAGCGCGCGGCACTCGCTCATGAACTTGTCGATGCCGAGCACGATCGCCATGCCCGGCACCAGCCGCGGATCGACCACCGCAAGCGTCGCCGCCAGCGTGATGAAGCCCGCGCCGGTGATGCCGGATGCGCCCTTCGAGGTCAGCATCGCCACGATCAGGATGGTGATCTGCTGGCTGAAGGTGAGATCGAAGCCGAGCGCCTGCGCGATGAACAGCGTCGCCAGCGTCATGTAGATGTTGGTGCCGTCGAGGTTGAACGAATAGCCCGTGGGCACCACGAGGCCGACCACGGATTTCGAGCAGCCGAGCCGTTCGAGCTTTTCCATCAATGACGGCAGGGCGCTCTCGGACGACGAGGTGCCGAGCACGATCAACAGCTCGTCCTTGATGTAGGCCAGGAACTTGAAGATCGAGAAGCCTGCGATCCGCGCGATGATGCCGAGCACCACGAACACGAACAGCGCGGCGGTCAGATAGAACGTCGCGATCAGCCCCATCAGGTTGAGGATCGCGCCGGTACCGAACTTGCCGATGGTGAAGGCCATCGCGCCGAACGCGCCGATCGGCGCCGCCCGCATTACGATCGAGATCACGCCGAACACCGCATGTGCGGCATCGTCGATGAAGGAGCGGATGGTGTGGCCGCGCTCGCCG
Organism: Bradyrhizobium mercantei; assembly: GCF_001982635.1. GTDB lineage: Bacteria > Pseudomonadota > Alphaproteobacteria > Rhizobiales > Xanthobacteraceae > Bradyrhizobium > Bradyrhizobium mercantei. Next base: position 538,270 of record NZ_MKFI01000002.1, read on the forward strand.
AGGCCCATGATCGCGAAGCCGAACAGCACCGAGAACAGCAGCACTTGCAGGATCTCGCCCTGCGCGAATGCGCCGACCACGGTGTCCGGAATGATGTGCAGCACGAAGTCGACGCTCTTCTGCGCCTCCGCCTGCTTGGCATAATTGGCAACCGCCTGCGCGTTCGCCGCCGCATTGCCGAAGCCCGCACCCGGCTTCACGATGTTGCCGACCAGCAGTCCGATCACCAGCGCGAAGGTCGAGACCACCTCGAAATAAACCAGCGCCTTGACGCCGATCCGGCCGACCTTCTTGGCATCTTGTATATGCGCGATGCCCGAGACCACGGTGCAGAAGATGATCGGCGCGATCACCATCTTGATCAGCTTGATGAAGCCGTCGCCGAGCGCCTTGATCCACTCGTTGGTGGCAAGCGAGGGCCAGAACGCGCCGACCAGCGCGCCGAGCACGATCGCGATCAGGACCTGGACATAGAGAATCTTGTACCACGGCTTGCTACCGGCGCTCGCCGGTGAAGCCGTGGCAACGGTTGCCGTTGCCATGTGTCACTCCCCCTCAGAAATGGCGGAAATAGCCAAGATCAACTTGGCCGTTCAAGTCAAATGGAACTGTGTGGGCCCTGCCGTTTATCCGCGGCGATCTGTCGCGTGCCGCCCGGCCGAAACCGGGGCCAGGCGCTTGCGAAACCGATCGAACCGACGTGATGGAGGGCTCTTGAAGACTGCGGGCTATTTAAGCCAATGCGCGATCCGCGCAACTGCTTCCTGCATGTCCGCGGCCGAACGCGCATAGGAAAAACGGATGAAGGCGCGGCCGTGGATCGGATCGAAATCGACGCCCGGGGTCGCCGCGACATGCGCCTTCTCGAGCATCTCGCTGGCGAAGGCGAAACTGTCGGAGGTGAAGTCGGATACGTCGGCATAGAGATAGAACGCGCCGTCGGCCGGCAGGAACTTGGTCAGCCCGGCCTTCGGCAGGCCCTCGATCAGGATGCGGCGGTTCTCCTGATAGCCGCGCTTGATCGCCTCCATCTCCTCGCGGCCTTCGAAGGCCGCTTCGGCGGCGATCTGCGACAAGGTCGGCACCGAGATCGACAGGTTCTGCTGCAGCCGTTCGATCGGCCGCACCAGCACATCGGGCACCACCATCCAGCCGACGCGCCAGCCGGTCATGCAGAAGTACTTCGAGAACGAGTTGATCACGAGCGCGTTCGGCGACAGCTCGGCCGCCGTCACCGCGGGGAATGCGTAGTCGAGCCCGTGATAGATCTCGTCGGAGATGAAGCGGATGCCGGCGCTGTCGGCGGCGGCCATCAGGCTCGACAGCGCCGCGCGCGACATCATGGTGCCGGTCGGGTTGGCGGGGCTGCCGACCAGCACGCCCTTCAGCGGCGCCTTGCGATGGGCTGATAGCAGCGCCTCGCCGGTCAGCGCATGGCGGGTGTCGCCTGAGGTCTCGATCAGAACCGGCTCGCAGCCGAGCGCGGTCAGGATGTGCCGGTACGGCGGATAGCCCGGCACGGTGACTGCGACCCGGTCGCCCGGCTCGAACATCGCAAGGAACGCCAGGATGAACCCGCCCGACGAGCCCGTGGTGACGATGATGCGCTCCGCGTCGACCGCGCAGCCATACGTGTCGCGGTAATGCCGGGCGATGCGCGCGCGCAGCGAGGGAATGCCGAGCGCGGAGGTGTAGTCGATCCGCCCGTCGACCAGCGCCGCCTGCGCCGCCGCGATCGCCGGCTTCGGCGCCGGCGCCGCGGGCTGGCCCACCTCCATGTGGATGACATGGCCGCCGGCGGCCTCGATTCGCGCGGCGGCCGCCATCACGTCCATCACCATGAACGGCGGAACATCGCTCCGGCCGGACGCTGTCAAAAGGCTGCTCACACGGTCTCTCGCTGTCGCTTCAGGCATGGATTTCTGCTATTGCACGGCCGCTGCCGAATTCGGGTTCCCGCCAGCTGCGGCCGCCCCAGACTGGCCGCATTCGGTGGCTCCTTATAACGCTTTCAGGCCAAGTGAATACCCCAGTGAATACCCGGTTCGCGTGAAGAAGAACTGCAAAAACAACAGACTGCGCCACGCGCCTGATCCACTCGGGCCCGGAACCTGCCCTTGCGCGGGCGCGGTCAGCCATCGCCGATAGATCGCCCATGCTGTTCCGCCTCACCCTTCGCACCGCGACCTTCAAGCTGACCGCACTGCTGACCGCGGTTGCGATCGCCCTTGGCCCCGTCGTCCCCGCGCGCGCCCAGCAGAAGGGCCCGCCGGTGCTGCGCGACACCGAGTCCGAGCAGCTGCTGCGCGAGTATACGCGGCCGATCCTGCGTGCCGCCGGTCTGGAGAAGCAGAACATCCAGATCGTGATCATCAACGAAAGCTCGTTCAACGCGTTCGTCGCCGACGGCCGCCGCATCTTCGTCAATTACGGCGCGCTGCTGCAATCGGAGACGCCCAACCAGATCATCGGCGTGCTGGCGCATGAAACGGGCCATCTGGCCGGCGGCCATCTCGCCAAGATGCGCGAGCAGCTGGCTCAGGCGCAGACCCAGATGATCATCGCGATGCTGCTCGGCGTCGGCGCGCTTGCCGCAGGCGCGGGCGGCCGCAGCGGCGGCAACGGCCTCTCCAGCGCCGGCGCCGCCGCGATCTCGGCGCCGCAATCCGTCATTCAGCGCACGCTGTTGTCCTATCAGCGCCAGCAGGAAGAAAACGCCGACCGCGCCGGCGTCAAGTTCCTGACCGCGACCGGGCAATCCGCCAAGGGCATGTACGAGACTTTCAAGCGCTTCACCGACGAGAGCCTGTTCGCCTCGCGCGGCGCCGACCCTTATCTGCAATCGCATCCGATGCCGGTCGACCGCGTCTCAGCGCTCGAGGAACTGGCGCGCTCCAGCCCCTATTGGGACAAGAAGGACGATCCGGCGCTGCAGCTGCGTCACGACATGATGCGCGCCAAGATCTCGGGCTTCATGGAGCGGCAGGACACGGTCTACCGCCGCTATCCCTTGACCAACACCAGCCTGCCGGCGCGCTATGCGCGCGCCATCACGACCTATCTGCACGGCGATCTGCGTTCGGCGATCGCGCAGATCGACGGCCTGATCCAGGTGCAGCCCAACAACCCCTATTTCTACGAACTGCGCGGCCAGGCGCTGCTCGAAGGCGGCCGGCCCGCGGAGGCGATCGCGCCGCTGCGCCGCGCGGTGCAACTGTCAGGCAATTCGCCCTTGATCGAGATGCTGCTCGGCCAGGCGCTGGTCGCCTCCGACAACAAGGCCACCACCGACGAGGCGATCAACATGCTGCGTGCCGCCGTGGCGCGCGAGCCCGAGGCGCCGCTCGGCTATACCCAGCTCGCGATGGCCTATGGCCGCAAGGGCGACTACGCCCAGGCCGACCTCGCCTCGGCGCAGGCCGCCTATCTCCGCGGCGACACCAAGACCGCCCGCGACCTGGCGTCGCGCGCCAAGACGCGGTTCGCGATCGGCACGCCCGGCTGGGTCAAAGCTGACGACATTGTGAGCGCCAAGCCCATGCCGGGTCAGAAAAACAACTAGAAATAAACCGTAGTTCCATACAACGATCACCGAAACCGGCCCACGGCCCCGCCGCATTTCGGGCCACCTCGAACAAGGATTTTATCCATGCCAGCGCTTCGTTTCCTTGCCCCTGCCCTGCTCGCGCTCGGCATCTGCGCCACGCCGCTGACCGCGTCCGCGCAGAGCTTCAACGATACCCAGCGTGGCGACATCGAGACCATTGTGCGCAACTATTTGATCGCGCATCCCGAGGTGCTCGAAGAGGCGATGAACGAGCTCAGCAAGCGGCAGGCCGCCGCCGAAGCCGAGAAGCACGAGCAGAGCGTTTCCAAGAACGCCGACACCATCTTCAATTCGCCGCGCGGCGTCATGCTTGGCAACAAGGACGGCGACGTCACCTTCGTCGAGTTCTTCGACTACAATTGCGGATACTGCAAACGTGCGATGGCCGACATGATGGACCTGATGAAATCGGATCCGAAGCTGAAGGTCGTGCTGAAGGAATTCCCGGTGCTGAGCCAGGGCTCGGTCGAGGCCGCGCAGGTCGCGGTCGCCGTCCGCATGCAGGATCCGACCGGCAAGAAGTATCTCGAGTTTCACCAGAAGCTCCTGGGCGGCCGCGGCGCCGCCGACAAGGCGCGCGCGCTTGCGGTCGCCAAGGAGGTCGGCCTCGACATGACCAAGCTCGAGAAGGACATGGCGAGCCCCGAGGTGAAGGCGACTATCGAGGAGAACTTCCGCCTCGCCGAATCCATGGGCATGAACGGCACGCCGAGCTACGTGATCGGCAAGCAGGTCGTGATCGGCGCGGTCGGCGTCGACAATCTCAAGGAAAAGATCGGCATTGCCCGCTGCGGCAAGGCGACCTGCTGACCTCCCCTTCGACAGCGCTCATTTCGCAAAATCCGGCTGCCAAGGCAGCCGGATTTTTTATTGCGGTCACCGAACCGATTCCGCGCTGGACGCAACCAAGGGCCGTCACCAACAACGGAAGCTGCGCGCCATGCCTCTGGCACCGCCAACCCTTGGCTACGACCTCACGCTGCTGAAGACGCCGCCCGAACGCGGCTCGAACGACGATCACGGCTGGTGCTACGGCCTGCCGCCGGGCATCCGCACCGAGCAATGGCCGCTCAGCCCGCATGACGGCTTTCCGATGCAGCACTGCTTCACGCTGCGGATTCCCCCGCAATATCGCGCCAAAGGCGACGCCCATGTCGCGCTCGCGATGTTCGCCGATCAGCAATATGACGAGCCCGTCGAGATCGACGCGGTCGCGCAATATCTCGCCGCGGAAATCACCGAGCGGCCGGCGGATCCCAATCTGCTGCCGTACTTCGCCTACCGGCAGAACCGTCATCCGATGGAGTTTCGGATGAAGGACATCATCGACCATAATTTCGCGGCGATCTGGCTCACCGAGGCCGAGTTCGCGGCACCGCTGTGCCGGCCGCCGGAGCTCGCCGGAAATCCATTGCTGGAAGCCAATCCGCCGCCGCGCTGGCTTTCGAAAGGCGCGGCGCGCACCGCGTTCGACGTCAACGTCGGCCGCACCAGTCGCATCGACGAGTTGGAGAAGACATATTGGTACCGCCTGTTCGGCGGCATCCCCGAGACCGGCCACCACGCCTACGGCATCGCGCTTGCGCCGCGCGAGAACGATCCCAATGTCGGCAAGCCGCCGCGCGATCATCTGCTGCACAAGGGTGAGCTCGGCGACTACATCGCGCCTTACGGCGAGCACGGCAGTGCGCGCGGCCTCGAGCGGTTGCACGGCCGCAACCATCTCGGCGGCACGATGTTTCCGAACCAGTGGACGCCGAAATACAGCGCGACCTATCTCGAGATCGAAGAGCATTTCGGCGGCTTCAATTTCGGCGGCGGCAACGGCCAGCTCGATCTCGCGAGCATGGAGTTCGACTGGGCCTGCGGTTGAATCGCGCGCGCATTCATCGCGCATTCACACAGGATACAAACTGCAAGGAACCGCAAATCTACAGGAACATCGCACATTTTCTCCCGTTGTCGGCGCGGGCAATGCTGAAAACGAGGAGGAATATGATGTCTAACCGCTTTCTGATTTCGGTCGCCGCAGCGGCTCTGATCGCCGGCACCGGTTTTGCGAATGCACAGGGCGCCGGCGGCGCCAGCAAGGAAACCGGGGCCGGTGGTGGAGCAACCATGCAGCACTCTGCCCCGTCCGGTGGCGCGTCATCGGGCACCATGCAGCATGAGAAGAGCGGCATGAAGGGTTCCGAGCATTCCACGACCGGTGAATCCCCGAGCACCAAGGGTGCGGAGTCCGAGAAGTCGGGCACGGCCACCAAGGGTGCGCAGGACAATACCCAAAAGTCGAAGGGCATGAGCTCGGAGAACGAGTCCACCAAGGGCTCCAGGGAGAGCTCGAAGGACATGAAGGCCGAGGGCCGTGACAAGAGCGGTAACATGAAGGCCGAGGAACGCGACAAGAGCGGCAACATGAAAGCCGAGGAGCGTGACAAGAGCGGCAAGATGAATGCCGAAAGCCGCGACAAGAGCGGCGCCACGACCAACCAGAACGCTCAGACCAAGAGCCCGACCGACACCAACCGCGCGCAGACCAACGACACGAGCCGCACCCAGACCACGACCGGCAACGCGGCGACGTCGGCCACCGCGGCTCCGCCGGCCGAGAAGCGCACCCAGATCTCGACCGCGATCAAGTCGGAGCACGTCACCGAAACCACCAACGTGAACTTCAACGTGTCGGTGGGCACCCGCGTGCCGGCTGACGTGCACTTCTATCCGCTGCCGGAGCGGGTCGTGACGATCTATCCGCAGTGGCGCGGTTACGACTTCATCCTGGTCAAGGGCCGCTACATCATCGTGCAGCCGGAGACCCACGAGATCGTCTACATCATCGAGGGCTAATGCCGGCCTCGGTGCGAGGGTGCCATCAGGGGCCCTCGCTCCGCGCTCGACCCCGCCCCCTCAGGGGCGGGGTTTTTGCACTCGCCCGCAACCGGCATGCGGCGGTGGATGACTGCCGGGAGCGCCCGCCCCGGCGCGTCTTCCGCCAGGCTTGGTTAACCAGCAATTTCCGTAGGTTACATCGACCATTTGACGGGCCGGAGCAAGCCGTTGAAGGCGTTCCGATCTCACCTAAAGGCTTCCCCTGCGGCCGGTTGTTACCTATAACCCGGCCCACTCCACCCCTCGTCGGAACCCTCGTTGGCCGGAACCCCTCGGCAGGAATCTTTGGCAGGAATTTTTGGAATGGCTGCTGCCGGAACGATCTATGTGCTGAACGGCCCGAACCTCAATCTGCTGGGGACGCGCGAGCCGGAGACCTACGGCCATGCCACTCTCGCCGATGTCGAGAAACTGTGCGCCGACACCGCGCGCCAGTTCGGCCTGACCGCCGACTGCCGGCAGTCCAACCGCGAGGGTGAACTGATCGACTTCATCCATGAAGCCCACGCCAAGAAGGCGGTCGGCATCATCATCAACGCCGGCGGATACTCCCATACCTCGATCGCGCTGCATGACGCGCTGGTTGCGGTGAAGATCCCCGCCGTCGAGGTCCATGTCAGCAACATCCACGCCCGCGAGAGCTTCCGGGACCATTCGTTCACTGCTAAAGCCGCCTTCGCGTCGCTTTGCGGCTTCGGCATCGACGGCTACCGGCTTGCGATCATCGGCCTCGCCACCAGGATTGGCGCCAAGATCGATGGCAAGACCGACGCCAAGCCAAAGACTTAATCGTCAATCCTGACGTTCCCCGTCACCAGACAGAGATTTCGGATCAAACAACATGGCGCGCCAGCCAGACGACAAATCAGCCGCAAAGTCCAAGAACGACTCCAAGAGCGACGACAGCGTCCTCATTCGCGAGCTCGCGCTGCTGCTTGCTGAGACCAACCTCACCGAGATCGAGATCGAGCGCGCCGGCCTGCGCGTCCGTGTCGCACGCAACATCAGCATCGCGGCCTCGGTGCCCGCGGCCGTGCATGCGGTTACCGCGCCGGTGGCGGTGCCGGCTGCCGCCGCGGCTGCGACCGACCTCGCCAAGCACCCGGGCGCCGTGCCTTCGCCGATGGTCGGCACCGCCTACTGGGCGCCGGAGCCCGGCGCCAAGCCGTTCATTGAAGTCGGCACCAAGGTCACGGCCGGCCAGACGCTTCTGATCATCGAGGCGATGAAGACGATGAACCAGATCCCGTCGCCGCGCGCGGGCACCGTGACACAGATTCTCGTCGAGGACGGCCAGCCGGTCGAATTCGGCGAGCCACTCGTCATCATTGAATAGCTTCCGTCAACGTCAGGCGCTGCGATGTTCGACAAGATCCTCATAGCCAATCGCGGCGAGATCGCGCTCCGCGTGCTGCGCGCCTGCAAGGAGCTCGGCATCTCCACCGTCGCGGTGCATTCCACCGCCGACGCCGACGCCATGCATGTGCGGCTCGCAGACGAGAGCGTGTGCATTGGCCCGCCGCCGTCGAAGGATTCCTATCTCAACGTGCCGGCGCTGCTCGCGGCTTGCGAGATCACCGGCGCCGACGCCGTGCATCCCGGCTACGGCTTCCTGTCCGAGAATGCGCGCTTCGCCGAGATCCTCGCCGACCACAATCTGGGCTTCATCGGACCGAAGGCCGAGCACATCCGCCTGATGGGCGACAAGATCGAGGCCAAGAAGACCGCCAAGCGGCTCGGCATTCCCGTGGTGCCCGGCTCGGACGGCGCGGTGACATCGGAGGCCGACGCTCTTACCATCGGCCGGGACATCGGCTTCCCGGTGCTGGTGAAGGCGGCGGCCGGCGGCGGCGGCCGCGGCATGAAGGTCGCCCACAGCGAGGCCGACCTCGCGCTGGCGCTCTCGACCGCGGCCAACGAGGCCAAGTCGGCGTTCGGCGACGCCTCGGTCTATCTGGAGAAATACCTGCAGAAGCCGCGCCACATCGAGATCCAGATTCTCGGCGACGGCCGCGGCGGCGCCATCCATCTCGGCGAGCGTGACTGCTCGCTGCAGCGCCGTCACCAGAAGGTCTGGGAGGAAGGCCCCTCGCCCGTGCTCGCGGCGGCCGCCCGCGCCAGGATCGGCGAGACCTGCGCAAAGGCGATGCGGGACATGAAGTATCTCGGCGTCGGCACCATCGAATTCCTCTACGAGGACGGCGAGTTCTATTTCATCGAAATGAACACCCGCATCCAGGTCGAGCATCCCGTCACCGAAAGCATCACCGATATCGATCTGGTGCTGGAGCAGATCCGGATCGCCGCCGGCGGCGACCTTCCCGCCAAGCAGAACGACATCGCGATCATCGGCCACGCCATCGAGTGCCGCATCAATGCGGAGAACCCGCAGACCTTCCGGCCCTCGCCCGGACGGATCACGCAATTCCATCCGCCGGGCGGCCTCGGCGTGCGGATCGATTCCGCCGTCTACCAGGGCTACGTGATCCCGCCCTATTACGACTCGCTGGTCGGCAAGCTGATCGTGCACGGCAAGACCCGCGGCGAATGCCTGATGCGGCTGCGCCGGGCGCTCGACGAGATGGTGGTCGACGGGATCGAGACGACGCTGCCGCTGTTCCGCGCACTGGTGCGCGAGCCGGACATCATCGAGGGCGACTACCACATCCACTGGCTGGAGCAGTATCTCGCGGGCCAGCCATCGGACGCCCCAAAATAGTTCGGAACCCGGTGGAACCCAGTGCCCTGTTCAAACGTACTTAAGGGTTATTGGCTTTCCACGGGGACGCATTGAATCCCACTCCCGCAACGAGACCGTCGTGACCGAAGTTTCGCGACGCCGCTCCACGCTACAGATCCTGCTGCTCTCGGCGGGATTTTTCGTGCTGGTCGCGATCAGCGTGGCGTCTGTCCTGCTGGTCAACAAGGCGCGCGAGGACAACGCCCTTGTGGTCCATACGGTCGAGGTCGAGAGCCAGGTCGCCAACCTGCTGGTCGACGTCAGGCGGGCCGAAAGCGCGACCAGGGGCTATCTGCTGACATCAGCACCACAATACCTGTCCGAATACCAGGCCGCGGCCGCGGGCCTGCCGGCCACGCTAGGTCATCTCCAGATGATGACGGTCGACAATCCGGTGCAGGTCGCCAATGCCGCCAAGCTCAGGGCCGCCGTCGAGCAACGGCTGGCCGAGTTCGCCCTCAGCATCGAGCGCGTCAAGAACAACGACACGGTGACCAGCATCGACATCCTGCGCAAGGGCGCCTCGACCGATGCGGTGGAGGCGATCGCCCGGATCGGCCGCGACATGCGTGCCGAGGAGGATCGCCTGCTGGCGGCCCGCACCGCGACCGCGGACAGGACCCAGGTGCTGGCCTCCTCGGTCACCATCGCCGGCTCCTGCATGGTGCTGGCGCTCGCCGCCCTCTCGGTCGTGCTGCTGCGGCAATCCTCGCGGGCGCGCGACGAGGCCGAGGCGAAGCTGCGCGACAGCAACCTCAATCTCGAAACCATCGTCGACGAGCGCACCTCCGACCTGCGCGAGGCCAACGAGGAGATCCAGCGCTTCGCCTATATCGTCAGCCACGATCTGCGTTCGCCGCTGGTCAACATCATGGGCTTCACCAGCGAGCTCGAGGAATTGCGCGGCGACATCTTCAAGCGCATCGCCACGCTCAATCGCACCGCCTCGCTGGCGCCGGCGATGCCGGAAGACGCGACCGACGCGGCCGAGCCGGAGCTCGAAGGCTCCGACAAGCAGCTGTCCGACGATTTCACCGAATCGCTCGGCTTCATCAAATCGTCGATCGCCAAGATGGACCGCCTGATCAGCGCGATCCTCAATCTCACCCGCGAGGGCCGCCGCGAGTTCAAGCCGGAGCGGATCGATCTCCGCGAGCTGATCGACGGCATCGTCAAGACCGTCGCCCATCAGGCGGTCGAGGCCGACGCCACCATCGACGTCGGCGCATTGCCCAATATCGTCAGCGACCGCCTTGCGCTGGAGCAGATCTTCTCCAACCTGATCGACAATGCACTCAAGTACCTCAAGACCGGCGTTCCCGGCGAGGTCTCGATCGAGGGCCGCACCAAGCTCGGCTTCGCGATCTTCGAGGTGACGGACAACGGCCGCGGCATCGATCCGAAGGATCACCAGCGCATTTTCGATCTGTTCCGCCGCGCCGGAACCCAGGACAAGCCCGGTCAGGGCATCGGGCTTGCCCATGTCCGCGCACTTGTGCGCAGACTGGGCGGCACCATGTCGGTAGCATCGGAACTCAACAACGGCAGCACGTTCACGATCACGCTGCCGGTCAATTGGTCAGGCAAGAACCGGGATAAGGCATCATGAGCGATCCAGTCACCATCATCATGATCGAGGACGACGAGGGCCATGCCCGCCTGATTGAGCGGAATATCCGGCGCTCAGGTGTCAACAATGAGATCATCCCGTTCACCAACGGTACAGAGGCGGTCAACTACCTGTTCGGCAAGGATGGCAGCGCGGTCGAGCGCAAGGGCCAGGCCCTGCTCATCCTGCTTGATCTCAATCTTCCCGACATGACCGGCATCGATATTCTGAAGCGGGTCAAGGAAAACAAGTATCTCAAGTCGACGCCGGTGGTCGTGCTGACCACGACGGACGACTCCCAGGAGATCAAGCGTTGCTACGAACTCGGTTGCAACGTCTACATCACCAAGCCGGTGAACTACGAAAGTTTCGCCAACGCCATTCGCCAGCTTGGCCTGTTCTTTTCCGTGATTCAGGTGCCGCCAGCTTCCGTATGACCAGCGCAACGCCGACACTGCTCTATATCGACGACGATGCGACGCTGGCGCGCCTGGTCGAACGCGGGCTGACGCGCGCGGGCTACAACGTCGTGCACGCTGCAAGCGGCCAGGAGGGCCTCGACCGGCTCGCCCAGGGCGGCATCGACGTCGTCGCGCTCGACCAGTATATGCCCGGCCTCGACGGGCTGGAGACGCTGGAGCAGATCCTCAAGATACCGGACGCCCCGCCGGTCGTGTTCGTCACCGCCTCGCAGGATTCGGCGATCGCCGTCACTGCGCTGAAGGCGGGCGCGGCGGACTATCTGGTCAAGGACGTCAGGGGCGAGTTCATCCCCCTGCTCCAGGTCGCGGTGAACGGCGCGATCCGGCGCGCGGCGATCCAGAAGGCGCGCGACGAGGCCGAAGCGGAAGTGCACGCCTCACGCGACCGCTACGCCGCGCTCGCGGCGGAGCGCGAGGTGCTGCTGCGCGAGGTCAACCATCGCGTCGGCAATTCGCTGCAGATCATTGCATCGCTGCTGCATCTGCAAGCCAACTCCGCGAGCCAGCAGGACGTCAAGGCGGCGCTGACGAATGCGATGGGCCGCGTCGCCGCGGTCGCGCAGGTGCATCGCCGCCTCTATACTTCGCATGACTTCAAGACCGTGATGCTCAACCAGTATCTCGAGGCGCTGCTCGAGGATTTGAGACGATCGGCCGAAGGCAACAAGATGTCGCGGCTGACGCTGAAGGCTGACCCGGTCGAGATCGATCCCGACCGTGCGGTCGCGATCGGCATCATCGTCAACGAGCTGGTGATGAACGCCGTGAAATACGCCTATCCCGACGGCGCCGGCCCGATCCATGTCGAGCTCAAGCCGCAGGGCGACGATTTGCAGCTCGCGATCAGCGATGAAGGCGTCGGCTTCGACGACAAGGCCGATCCGCGCGGCACCGGCATGGGCCAGCGCATCGTCGCGGCGATGGCCGCCAAGCTCGACGCCAGCGTCGAGCGCGACCCGGGCCACGAGGGCACCCGCTTCGTGGTGCGGTTCGCCCGCGTCAGCCCGGCGCCGGCGAAAACGACAAGTGCCGCCGCCAGTTAAGCCGGCCGCCGGGGCCGATCGATCGAATTTTCGCGTTGCCCTTAACGGCCGCCTCACCCTGTTGCTCGATCGCGGCCGGCTGCCCTGACCGATTAAGACAAATCTCGGCATTGTTCGTCATGCTTTTCCCCCAGCTTGGCAGGAACGGCACGCAATGTTCGGGCGCAGGGTGGTTTTCGGAAAGAAGCAGGAGACCTTGGGCGAGCTCAAGGAAGCCGAGCGTCCGGCACCGGACGCCGATCGCGCGCGCTCCTCTTTTCACAAGACGCAGTGGGACCATCCGCTGATCGGGTCGATGCTGCGCGATGCGGGCTTCGCGCCTGACGACGAACACAGCCTCGCGCCGGCCGCGGACGATCACTTCGCCATCTTCGCTGCGGCCAACAAGCGGCTGCAGGAGCGCACCGAAAGCTTCAACCGCGACATGACGGCGCGCCACGGCTACTGCCAGGCGGTGCCGTTCCTGGTCATCGATCAGAAGATCTGGGACGGGCCGCATGGCGCGTTTCTCCACGGCCAGATGGATCTGATCGGCTACGACGAGTGGAACGTGATCATGCTGGCGGGAGATCCGCAGACCACCGAAGCATGCGGCCTGGCGGGCCATCCGGGCTTCCTTCCGTCCGTGACGCAAGTCATGATCGAGCACGTGATCGCGTGGAAGGCACGGCACAACGCCCTGCTCGAGACCTTCGGCATCACCGCGCGCGGCGGCCAGGACATCCCGCATCAAGAATACGAGATGGAAAAGGACACGCTGCGCCGGGAAATCATCGACAAGGCCGGCTGGATGAAGCCGCGCATCATCGACGAGCTCCAGCGCTGAACGCCTCAGTCGTGCCTGTCGCGGTGCCGTCGTGCACGATGCGGACGGCAGTGCTGACAGGGCGCACCGAAGATCACCTGCGATGGATACGGCCGCGCCGAATGCTCTGGCGTCGAACCGAACAGGCCCGCCGCCCCGAACCCTGCACTGAAGGGATCGGCTGCAAAGTTGCCGGGAAAATAGCCGTTGCTGCGAAAATCGCGGCCGTCGTCGCGGCCGTCGAAATAGGCGCCGCCGGTGCTGCCATAGCGTAGCGGCCGCTCCTGCGCCGACGCAGCCGCCACGCTGAGCGCGATGGCGGCGCAGGCGATCAGTCCCCTGATGGCGGTCATGGCCGGAGTCCTCATTGCGGGATGGTCCCCCAATCGCCCTTCCAGGCGATCAGGCGTCCCTTGCCGAATTGCAGATAGAGCCCGTCGCTGCGCCGCGACAGCACGCTGCCCCTGACATTGGGCAGCGCCACGAACAATTCATTGCCCGGCGTGCCGCGTACATAGTTCAGGGGAACACCGAGCGACTGGCTGGCCTGGTCGGCGCTCATGCCGAAGGCGAGCGGCACGCTGTTCGGTGCGCGCTGCTGCGCGTGCGCCGTGCCGAGCGGCGCACCCAGCGCGATGACGAGGGCAATGACGAAGGCTGTGACGTACCGCTGCATGACCGACCTCATTGCACCGCCGCGGCGAGCGTCCCGGCGGGCGTCCAGCCGCCGCCGAGCGCCTGGAACAGGCTGCTCGCCGCGAGCAACTTGTTGAGCCGGACCGTGACCAGATTGTTCTCCGCCGTGAACAGCGTCTGCTGCGCCTGCAACACCGTGATCAGGTTGACCGTGCCGCCGCGCAACTGCGTCTCCGCGACTTCGAACGCCTTGCGCGAGCTCGCCACCACGTCAGACTGCAGCCTCTCCTGCAACGTATATTTCTGCAAGGCGATCAGCGCCTTCTCGACATCGGCGAAGGCCGACAGCACCGCCTTGCGATAGGCCTGCAAATTTTGCAGCTGCTGGCCCTTGGCGAGCTTGAGCTGGCTCTCCAGCAGGAAGCCGTCGAACAGTGGCTGGGTCAGCCCAGCGGCGAGCGTGTAGTACCAGGCGCCCGGCGCGAACAGCGAGGCGAGTGCTGCGCTCTGGAAGCCGGTAGTGCCGGTCAGCTGGATCTGCGGGAAGAACGCCGCCCGCGCCGCGTCGACGCTGAAATTGGAGGATGTCAGCTGGGCCTCGGCCTGACGAATGTCGGGCCGCTGGTAGAGCAATTCCGACGGCAGCCCGGGCGTCACGCGCGGCACGGCGATCTGCGTGGTCGAGCCGCCGCGCACCTTGAAATCGGCCGGCGCGCGCGCGACCAGCACGGCGAGCGCGGCGATGTTCTGCCCGACCGTCACCTCGAGCGGCGGGATCGCCGCGCGCTGCGTGGCAACCAGCGCCTCCTGCTGCGACAAATCGAGCTGCGAGGCGGTGCCGCCGGCGAATTGCGACTTGATCAAAGCGAGGATGCGCTCGGCCGCCGCCAGATTGCGCCTTGTGACCTTGATCTGGTCCTGCGCCGCCAGCACCTGGAAGTATGTATTGGCGACGGTTGCCATCGTGGTCAGCGCCACCACCTCGCGATTGTAGCGGGCGCTGGTCGCGCTCTCCTCCGAGGCCGACAGCGTCGCGCGGTTCTTGCCCCAGAAATCCACGATGTAGCTCGCGCTCAGCCCCAGGCTGTACTGCGAGAACGTCCCGCTGCTGCCGCCGAGCGACGAGCTCGAACCGGTCGCGAGCTTTTCGCGCTCGGCATTCGCGGTGCCGGAGACCGATGGCAAGAGCGCGGCGCCGGACACGCCGACCTGGGCGTCGGCCTGCGCGATCTGGGCAATCGCCACCGCAATGTCGAGATTGTAGAGCTGCGCGGATTCCATCAGCCCGGTCAACTCGGGCGAGCGGAAGCCGCGCCACCAGGCGAGCGCCGGAACGGCCGCGTCGGCATCGCCCTTGCCCGCGGTCTTATAGCTTGCCGGCACTTCGAGGCTGAGCTCGGGCCGCTCCGCACCGGGGATGCAGCCGGTCAGACCGAGGCTGAGACTGCCGAGCGCCGCCACGCGCAGAAGCCGGGCCGGCTTCCGCAACACCTGAAGATTTCGCAACGCTGCACCTGTCGGCATTTACTCGCCCGGTTGAAGTGAGGAGCCCGGCATCCGCATCGCACCGCTGCGGCGGACGCGCTGGGCCCACAGGCGGAACCGGTCGAGATAGAGGTAGATGACCGGCGTCGTGTAGAGCGTCAGGACCTGGCTCAGGATCAGGCCGCCGACGATGGCGATGCCGAGCGGCTGCCGCAGCTCGCCGCCGTCGCCCATGCCGATCGCGAGCGGCACGGCGCCAAGCAGCGCGGCCATCGTCGTCATCATGATCGGACGGAAGCGCAGCAGGCAGGCCTCCCTGATCGCCTCGAGCGGCTCCAGCCCGCGCCTGCGTTCGGCCTCCAGCGCAAAGTCGATCATCATGATGGCGTTCTTCTTCACAATGCCGATCAGCAGGATGACGCCGATCAGCGCCATGATACTGAACTCGGTCTTGAATGCCATCAGCGCCAGCAAGGCGCCCACACCTGCCGAGGGCAGTGTGGACAAGATGGTCAGCGGATGAACGTAGCTCTCGTAGAGCACGCCCAGCACGATGTAGATCGTCACCAGCGCCGCGAGGATCAGGAACGGCTGGTTGTTGAGCGAATCCTGGAACGCCTTCGCGGTACCCTGGAAGGTGCCCCGGATCGTGGCCGGGACGCCGATCCGGTTCATGGTCGCCTCGATGCTGCCGACCGCGGTGCTGAGCGACACGTTCGGCGGCAGGTTGAACGAGATGGTGTTGGCGACCAGCAGGCCCTGGTGATTGACGGCAAGCGGCGTCGCGCCCTGCTTGAAGGCCGCCACCGCCGACAACGGAATCATGGTCTCGCTGTTGGTCGAGACGGCCGAGCCGGTCGAGGCCACGCCCTTGCCGGTCGAGCCGATCGAATTGGTGGCCTGGTTGCGCGCGGCCTGGGCATTGGCTGCATTCGCCGCGCTCGAGGTTCCCGGCGCCACCACGGTACCGGCCACCGCGTTGGTCGATTGCGACCCGCCGACCGATCCGCCCGACGTGCTGATATAGACGTCCTTCAGCGTCTCCGGGTTCTGCCAGTAGCGCGGCGCGACCTCCATGATGACGTGGTACTGGTTGCGGGCGACATAGATCGTCGAGACCTGCCGCTGGCCGAACGCGTCGTAGAGCGTGTTGTCGATCTGGCTGACCGTAATGCCGAGCCGCGCCGCGGCGTCGCGGTCGATCACGAGGTCGGATTCCAGGCCCTTGTTCTGCTGGTCGCTGTTGACGTCGGCGAGGTTCGGATCACGCTGCAAGGCGGCCGCGATCTTCGGCGTCCATTCATTGAGCTCCTCGAGCGTCGATCCCTGCAGCGTGTACTGATACTGGGCGTTCGACGCCCTGCCCCCGACCCTGATGTCCTGCACCGCCTGCAGGAACAGGCTCGCGCCGGGTACCACCGACATCTCCCGCCGCAGCCGCGAGATCACGCCGTCGGCGCCGATCTTGCGCTGGTCGAGCGGACGCAGCGAAACGAACACGAAGCCGGAATTGGTCTGCCCGCCGCCGGTGAAGCCGACCACGGTCTCCACCGCCGGATCGCGCTTGATGATGCCGACGAACTGCGCGAGCTTCTGCTGCATCAGCTGGAACGAGACGCTCTGGTCGGCCTGGATCGAGCCGACCAGTCGCCCGGTGTCCTGCTGCGGGAAGAAGCCCTTCGGGATCACGTCGTAGAGATAGAAATTGAGGCCGAACACCGCCGCCAGGATCAGCATCACCGACAGCGGATGCGCCAGCGCCGCGGTCAGCGTCCGCCGGTAGAAATTCAGCATCGCCTCGAAGAAGCGTTCGCTGGCCCAATAGAGCCGGCCGTGGCCGCCGCGGTCCGGCTTGAGCAGCACCGCGCACATCATCGGTGTGGTCGCCAGCGAGACCGCGAGCGAGATCAGGATCGAGATCGAGATCACCATCGCGAATTCGCGGAACAGCCGGCCGACGATGCCGGCCATCAGCAGGATCGGAATGAACACCGCGATCAGCGAGATGCTCATCGACAGCACGGTGAAGCCGACCTCGTTGGCGCCCTTCAGCGCCGCCTCGAGCGGGCTCAACCCGTCCTCGATGTAGCGGGTGACGTTCTCCAGCACGACAATGGCGTCGTCGACCACGAAGCCGGTCGCCACCGTCAGCGCCATCAGCGACAGATTATCCAGGCTGTAGCCGATCAGGTACATCGCCCCGAAGGTCGCGACCAGCGACACCGAGACCGCGACCACCGGAATGAAGGTGGCGCGAAAACTGCGCAGGAACGCGAACACCACGATGATCACCAGCAGCACGGCCAGGACCAGCGTTCGTTCCACGTCATGCAGCGAGGTGCGGATGGTGGTCGAACGGTCGACCGCCAGCCCGATGTCGATCGCCGGCGACACCGAGGCCTGCAATTGCGGCATCAGCCCTTTCACCAGGTCGACGGTCGAGATGATGTTGGCGTTCGGCTGCCGGTACAGGATGATCAGCACCGCCGGCTTGCCGTTGGCGAGACCGGCATTGCGCAAATTCTCGACGCCGTCGGCCACCTCGCCGACGTCGGAAAGGTGCACCGGCGCGCCGTTGCGGTAGGCCACGATCAGCGACTTGTAGTCGTCGGCCTTGTTGGCCTGGTCGTTGGCGTAGACCTGGTAGCGCTGGTCGCCGACGTCGATACCGCCCTTCGGACTATGGGCGTTGGCGCTCGACAGCGCCGCGCGGACGTCCTCCAGACCGATGCCGTACTTGTAGAGCGCCTGCGGGATCAGATCGACACGCACGGCAGGCAGCGAGCTGCCGCCCACCACGACCTCACCGATGCCATCGACCTGCGACAGTTTCTGCGCCAGCACGGTTGAGGCGGCATCGTAGAGATCGCCGCGGGTCAGTGTATCCGACGTCAGCGTCAGGATCAGGATCGGCGCATCGGCCGGATTGACCTTGCGGTAGGTCGGATTGCTGCGCAGGCTGGTCGGCAGATCGGCCCGCGCCGCGTTGATTGCCGCCTGCACGTCGCGCGCCGCGCCGTTGATGTCGCGGTTCAACCCGAATTGCAGCGTGATACGGGTCGAGCCAACCGAGCTCGACGACGTCATCTCGGTGACATCGGCGATCTGGCCGAGATGCCGCTCAAGCGGGCTGGCGACCGTGGTCGCGACGTCCTGCGGGCTGGCGCCGGGCAGCGTCGCCTGCACCGAGATGGTCGGGAAATCCACCTGCGGCAGCGGCGACACTGGCAGCTTGAAGAATGCGACAATGCCCGCCGCGGCAAGCCCGAAGGTCAACAGCGTGGTTGCGACCGGCCGACGGATGAAGGGCGTTGACGGATCCATGGCTCAACGCGACCCGCTCGCCTCGCCGACCTCGTCCGCCCGCCCGGCAAACCGCAGCGCCAGGCGATCGAACCAGAGATAGATCACCGGCGTCGTGAACAGGGTCAGCAGCTGGCTGACCAGCAGGCCGCCGACGATCGAGACGCCGAGCGGATGGCGCAGCTCGGAGCCCGCGCCGCTGCCGATCATCAGCGGCAGCGCGCCGAGCACGGCCGCCATCGTCGTCATGATGATCGGCCGGAACCGCAGCAGGCAGGCCTGGTAGATCGCCTCCCGCGGCGGCTTGCCCTCGTTGCGTTCGGCATCGAGCGCGAAGTCGATCATCATGATCGCGTTCTTCTTCACGATGCCGATCAGCAGGATGATGCCGATGATCGCGATGATGGTGAGATCCTGCCCTGCCATCATCAGCGCCAGCAACGCGCCGATGCCGGCCGACGGCAGCGTCGAGAGAATGGTCAGCGGATGGATGAAGCTCTCATAGAGCACGCCGAGCACGATATAGACCGTGATGATCGCGGCCAGGATCAAGAACAGCTGGTTGGACAGCGAGGACTGGAACGCCAGCGCCGCGCCCTGGAAGCTCGTGATCATGCCGAGCGGCTGGTTGACGTCGGCCTGCGCCTGCTTGATCGCCGTCACCGCGCTGCCGAGCGAGGCGCCCGGTGCGAGATTGAACGAGACCGTTGCCGACGGGAACTGGCCGAGATGCGAGACCTGCAGCGGCGCGGTCTCGACCCGCATCTTGGCCATGACCGACAGGGGCACCGGCGTCGAGCCCACCGATGACGGCAAATAGATCGACGACAGCGAATCCAGCGAGTTCTGCAGCGAAGGATCGGCTTCCAGGATCACGCGGTACTGGTTCGAATTGGTGAACACAGTGGAGACGATGCGCTGGCCGTAGGAATCGTACAGCGCATTGTCGATCGTCGCCGGCGTGATGCCGAACCGCGCGGCCTGGTCGCGGTCGATGTCCACGAACACCGAAAGCCCCTGCGCCGAGATGTCGCTGGTGACGTCGCTCAGTTGAGGCAGCTCCCTCAGCTTGTCGACCAGCTTCGGCGTCCATTCCGCGAGCTCGTTCGGGTCGGCATCCTGCAGGATGAACTGGTACTGCGTCCGGCTCACCGTGCCTTCGATGGTGAGGTCCTGCACCGGCTGCATATAGAGCGTGATGCCGGTCAGCGCGGCGGTACTCGCCTTGATCCGATCCATGATCGCCAGGACGCCGGCCTTGCGCTGCGCATGCGGCTTCAGGTTGATCAGGATACGGCCGCTGTTGAGCGTGGTGTTGGTGCCGTCGACGCCGATGAACGACGACAGGCTCTCGACGTCGGGGTCCTTCAGGATCGCGCTGGCGAGCCGCTGCTGCCGCTCGGCCATCGCCGCGTAGGACACCGATTGCGGCGCCTCCGAGATCGCCTGGATCACGCCGGTGTCCTGCACCGGAAAGAAGCCCTTGGGGATCACGACATAGAGCAGCGCCGTGAGACCAAAGGTAGCGAGCGCGATCAGCAGAACGAACGTCTGGCGATCCAGCACCCAGTTGAGCATCCGGCCATAGATCGCGATGACATAGTCGAAGCCTTCCCGGCTCAACCGCTGGAAGGTGTTTTCCCGCGACATCGCCTCCGGCTTCAGCAATTTCGCGCAGGCCATCGGCACCAGCGTCAGCGACACCACGGCTGATATCAGGATCGTGACCGACAGCGTGATCGCGAACTCGCGGAACAGGCGGCCGACGACGTCGCCCATGAACAGCAGCGGGATCAGCACCGCGATCAGCGACACCGTCAGCGAGATGATGGTGAAGCCGATCTGCTCAGAGCCGCGCAACGCCGCCTCGAGGGGGGATTCGCCCTCCTCGATGTAGCGCGAGATGTTCTCGATCACGACGATGGCGTCGTCGACCACGAAGCCGGTCGCGATCGTCAGCGCCATCAGCGACAGATTGTTGAGGCTGAAGCCGAACAGGTACATCGCGCCGAGCGTGCCGACCAGCGACAGCGGCACCGACAGGCTCGGGATCAGCGTGGCGCGGGTCGAGCGCAGGAACACGAAGATGACAAGCACGACCAGCACCACGGCGAGCGACAGCTCGTATTCGACGTCACGGACCGAGGCGCGGATCGTCACGGTGCGGTCGGTCAGGATGTTGAGGTCGATCGCGGCCGGCAGCGTGGCCTGTAGCTGCGGCAGCAGGTCCTTGATGCCTTGAACGACCGAGATCACGTTGGCGCCGGGCTGGCGCTGGATGTTGAGGATGATCGCCGGTGTCTCGTTCATCCAGGCGCCGAGCTTGTCGTTCTGTGCGCCGTCGACCACGTTGCCAACGTCGGACAGGCGGACCGGCGAGCCGTTCTTGTAGGCGATGATCAGCGAGCGGTAGTCGCTGGCATTGCGGATCTGGTCGTTGGCATTGATGGTGTAGGCCCGCATCGGGCCGTCGAAGTTGCCCTTCGGCGTGTTGACGTTGGCATTGCCGAGCGTGGTGCGGAGATCGTCGATGTTCAGCCCGTAGGCCGCGAGCTTGCGGATGTCGGCCTGGATGCGCACCGCGGGCCGCTGGCCGCCGCTGATGCTGACGAGGCCGACGCCCGGGAGCTGCGAGATCTTCTGCGCCAGCCTGGTGTCGACGAAGTCCTGCACCTGCGTCAGCGGCATGGTCTTCGAGGTCAGGCCAAGGGTCAGGATCGGCGCGTCGGCCGGATTGACCTTGGCGTAGATCGGCGGCGCCGGCAGGTCCGACGGCAGCAGGTTGCCCGCAGCGTTGATCGCGGCCTGCACCTCCTGCTCGGCGACGTCGAGCGAGATCGACAGGCCGAATTGCAGCGTGATCACGGACGAGCCGGCCGAGCTCACCGAGCTCATCTGGTTCAAATTCGGCATCTGGCCGAACTGCACCTCGAGCGGCGCCGTCACCGACGACGTCATCACGTCGGGGCTCGCGCCCGGATAGAACGTCTGCACCTGGATGGTCGGATAGTCGACCTCCGGCAGCGCCGCGACGGGCAGGAATCTGAACGCCAGCATGCCCGACAGCATGATGGCGATCATCATCAGGGTCGTCGCCACCGGCCGCAGGATGAATGGCCGCGACGGGTTCATTTCTTCTGCCCGTCCTCGGACCGCTTGTGGTGGCCGCCTCCGGGATCAGCGCCGTCCTTGCTATCTCCCTTGCCGTCACCCTTCGCAGCCCCATTGGCCGCGCCCTTGGCGTCACCCTTGGCCGCACCGGCCGGGTTCGCGGCGTCGGCGGCGGAACGTACGACCACCTTCGCGCCCTCGCGCAGCTTGTCGGCACCGTCGATCACGATGCGATCGCCTTGGGTCAGTCCCGACAGCACCTCAACGCGGTCGCCGTCGGTGACGCCGAGCTTGACCGGCCGTACCGAGACCGTGCTGTCGGCATTGACGAGATAGACGAAGGTGCCGGGCACGCCGCGCTGGATGCCGGCGGTCGACATCGTCGTGGCATCCTTGTGGGTGTCGAGCAGCAGGCGGATGTTGACGAACTGGTTCGGATACAGCGTCCGCTTGTCGTTCTCGAACTGGGCGCGCAGCTTGATCGTGCCGGTGGTCGCATCGATCTGGCTGTCGAAGGTCTGCAGCGTTCCCTCGGCGAGCTTGTTGGCGCCGCTGCGGTCATAGGCCGCGGTGGGCAGCACCGCGCCCTCCCTCAACCGCTTCGCCACCGCCTGCAGATTGTCTTCCGGTAGCGTGAACAGCACGCTGATCGGCTCGAGCTGCGTGATCACGACGAGGCCGTTGGTGTCGCCCGGCGTCACGTAATTGCCGAGGTCGACCTGGCGCAAGCCGACGCGTCCGTTGATCGGCGACACGATGTGGCAGTACGCCAAATTCACTTCGGCCGACTTCACCGAGGCGCGGTCGGCTTCGACCGTGCCCTGATACTGCGCGACCAGCGCGACCTGGGTATCGAGCGTCTGATGCGGCACGGCGTTCTGCGCCGCGAGGCCCTGGTAACGGGTGAGATCGACCTGGGCGCCCTTCAGCTGCGCTTCGTCGCGGGCGAGCTGTCCCTTGGCTTGCGCCAGCGTCGCCTCATACGGCCGCGAGTCGATCTCGGCGATCAGGTCGCCCTTCTTGACCTCATCGCCCTCCTTGAAATCGATCTTCATCAGGTAGCCGCTGATCTGGCTCCTGATCGTCACGGTCGCGAGCGACGTCACGGTGCCGAGCGCGTTGAGGCTGACGCCGATATCGCCCTTGCCGATGGTCTCCGGTACGATCGACATCGGCCCGGCGTTGCGCCCGCCGCCGGCCTGCGGCGGTGCGGCCTGCTGTCGCGTCCACCAGACGATGCCGGCAAGCACCGCCAGCACGAGAAATCCCGTCAGAATGCCCGGCCAACGCGACGCTCGCCTGACGGGTCCAGGTGCGACGATCAACGGGTCTTTGATATGCTGGTCCATCACTTGCCCACGAAGAAACACGAACGAGCTCGCGCGGCTCTATGTGTCCCCTGAAATCCGCGCGCGCCACATTCGAGGAAGCATTTTGAACGCTTCCGTCCGACAAAGCGCGTTAAGAATCGGAAAGGATGGCCCCTCCTTCCCGGTCGAGCGCTGTTTCACGCTGGATTGTGGCTATTTTACCCGACCGTCTGTAACCAGGGCAACACGATCAGCAACAATCCGGCAAAGTAGATCAGGCCGAAGATCAGCCCGAACTTCCAGAAGTCGCCTTTGCCGATATAGCCGCTGCCGTAATACATCGGCGCCGGTCCGGTGGCATAGGGCGAGATCACGCCCATCAACCCCAGCGAATAGACACACAACAGCATCAGGGTCTGCACCGACAGGCCGGGAATGCTGGAGCCGACGGCGAGCACCACCGGCAGCACGGCTGCGGTATGCGAGGTGATGCTCGAGAAGAAATAGTGGATCCAGAAAAAGAAGGTGACGAGCAGGATCATGCCGACCAGCGGCGAGGTCCCGGCGAGCGGCTTGGCATAGCCCTCGGCCACCCATTTGATGAAACCGATCTCGTTGAGGCCCGACGACAGCGTGAGCAGCGAGGTGAAATAGAAAAATACCTCCCAGGCACTCTTCTCCGCGACGATGTCCTCGAACGCGATCACGCCGGTCAGCAGCATCAGCGAGATCACGACGAACACCACCGTGGTCGCGTTGATGAAGTTCGAGCCGAGCAGCGGCACGCTGATATTGGGATTGGAGCCGCAGATCCACAGGAACATCGCGAGCAGCACCAGCACCGCCATGATCCATTCGTGCCGCGACGGCGGCCCCATCTTGGCGAGCTCGCCCTCGCTCCAGGTGACGATCTCCGGGCTCTCCTTGATCTCCGGTCGGCACACGACGTAGCTCAGCAACGGCACCACGATCAGCAGCAGGATCCCGAGCGGCGCGAAGCCGATGAACCATTGCGACCAGCCGACCTCGATATTGACGAGCTTCTTCGCGATCGACAGCGCGGCGGCATTCGGCGCCAACGCGGTCAGAAACAGCGAAGAGGTGACGGCGGTGGTCGCGAACGCCGTCCACATCACGAAGGTGCCGATCTTGCCCGCGGTCGGCCCCGGCTCGGAGCCATAGATGCGCGGGATGTTGCTGACGATCGGATAGATGGTGCCGCCGGAGCGCGCGGTGTTGGACGGCGTGGCCGGCGCCAGCACGAGATCGGAGAATGCCACCGCATAGCCGAGCCCGATGGTGCGGCGGCCGAGGCCGCGCACCAGCAGGAGCGCGAGCCTTCGGCCGAGCCCGCTCTTGCGGTAGCCGATCGAGAACACGAAAGCGCCGACGATCAGCCACACCGTGCTCTCGGAAAAGCCGCCGAGCATCCAGCGCAGCGACTTGTTCGGATCCGGCTCGACATAGCCGCCGACGCCGGCGACCGTCAGCCCGATCAGGCCGACCGCACCGACCGGCATCGATTCGAGGATCAGCCCGGTAATCACGGCGGCGAACACCGCAAAATAATGCCACTGATTGGCATTCAGCCCCGATGGCACCGGGACCAGATAGATCACCAGCCAGACCAGCAACGGCGCAAATGCCCGCCATGACCATTTCATGCAGCGTCCCCCTCACCTGTGTTGATTGTCGGGCGCGCGAGCCGCCATGTCCCGGGCGGCGGCGCCATCTTTTTTGGCAATGTAGCAACGGCCACACAGTCCGTCTCGGAAAACTGCGGCCGAACGGCGCGGCTTCTGGAGGAACCGGTGCGTTTCGTCAACACCGTGCTAGTGCCGAGACAGCCCCCATCGCAAGGTCGGCCGCGCTTTGCTATTCTCGCGACCATGACGTCACGCGACTCCGCCTCTTCCGAGATCACGCCCGAGGTCCTGCTGCGCGCCTATGCCTGCGGCATCTTCCCGATGGCCGAGAGTGCCGACGATCCGACGTTGTTCTGGGTCGAGCCGGAATTGCGCGGCGTGATTCCGTTCGACGGCTTCCGCATCGCCTCCCGCCTGGCGCGCACCGTGCGCTCGGATGTGTTCACGGTCACCGTCGATACCGCGTTCAAGGCTGTGATCGCCGGTTGCGCGGCGCCGCAGCCCGGCCGCGACGACACCTGGATCAACAAGCGGATCCGCGATCTCTATCTCGGGCTGTACACGTCGGGCCATTGCCACAGCGTCGAGGTCTGGCAGGACGACAATCTGGTCGGCGGCCTCTATGGCGTCAGCCTCGGCCGCGCCTTCTTCGGCGAAAGCATGTTCCACACCACGCGCGACGCATCGAAGGTCGCGCTGGTGCATCTGGTGGCGCGGCTGATCGCAGGCGGGTTCGAGCTGCTCGACACGCAATATGTCACCGAGCATCTGAAGACGTTCGGCGCGGTGGAGATTTCGCGCCGCCGCTATCGCGCGCTGCTCGACAAGGCGATATCGGGCGTGCCGGCGGATTTCCGCAAGCTCGACGCCACGCAGCCGGTCAAGGGCGCCGACGCGCTCGCAATCATCGCCGCGCGCAATTGAAACAGCCCGGACCGCGCTGTCGCTCGATCCGGGCTACGAAACCTCAATCAGTTTCCGAACAATCCGCCGAACAACCCGCCCGGCCGCTGCTGTTGCGGCGGCGGAGGTGGCGGCTGCTGCTGATATTGCGGCAGCGGCTGCGGCGGCGGACGCGGCGCGGCCTGCTTCGGGGCTGCGCGCTTCTGGGCCGGCGGCGGAGGCGGCGTCGGCGCCTTCGGCGGATCGGGCGCGGCGGTCACGATGGTCTGGTCCGGCCCTTTGCAGTCGGTCAACCAGATGTCGTAGATCGGATGCTCGACGCCGTGCAGGCCGGGGCTCGCTGCGAACATCCAGCCCGAGAAGATCCGCTTCACCTCGCCCTGCAAGGTGATCTCGTCGACCTCGACGAAGGCATCGGTGTTGGCGGCTTCCGTCGACGGCCGGGTGTAGCAGGCGTCGGTCTTCACGCGCAGCGCGCCGAACTGCACGGTCTCGCCGATATCCTCGTCGAAATTGATGATGCGCCCGGTGATCTTGTCGAGACCGGAGAAGCTCGCCTTCTTGTTGGTGATCTTGGTCGACGGCGGCTCCTGCACGACCTCGTCGCCCGGCTGCAACGCGGCAGGTGTCTGCGGCGGAGTGCCCGGCGCGGCTTGGGGCGCGGCGCCCTTGGGACGCTGCCCCGGCGGCAACGGATTGGCACCCGGCGGCGTGTTGGCAACGGCGGGACCGCCGGGCTGCGGCGGTTGCACGGCTGCGGGCTGGCCCTGCGGCGCCACTGTGGTACCGGGCGGCGGCGCCAGAGGCTGCGACTGCACGTTACCGGGCGGCGGCACGGCCTGGCCCGGCGGCAGCGCCCGCGGCTGCGTCGGCAGCAGGCGGCCACGCGGCAATTCCGGCACTTCCTCGTCGTCGTCGCTGGGCGGCGCCACCTGACCACGCGGAATCGAGCCGGGCGGACGCGGCGCGGGATCGGAGAAAATCGTTCCGATCTGCGCGCGCGCCGGCGGCGCAAGCGAGATGGTTGAGGCGGCAACCAGGGCCGCAAAGCCAGTCAGGGCAACGGTTCGAAGCATCTCGCGCGGCTTTAAAGGGCGAATCGGGCTCGCGACAGTCTACCTTGATATCGGCCGCTCGCAGGCCACCGGTTAACACGCCGAATACGGCGGGGAAAGGGCACCCGGCCACCTCTCCCCGGCCCGCTGCTCACGCACTGGCCACCCTCTGGCCACCACTGGTCACCCTTGGGAACACGTGTGATAGTCCTCACGCTGAAGGCACGCGGCACCGCGTGAAAACCAGGAAAATCCGGATCGAACCGGACCAGCCAGAGGAAACCCACCATGCCAGATCGCATCAGGCTCGACGGCCGGGTCGCCGTCGTCACCGGGGCTGCCGGCGTCATCGGAACCGCGACGCTCCAACTGCTCGCCGAACGGGGTGCGCGGATTGTCGCAGTCGACCGCAAGGGCGCCGACCTCAAAGCCGCCATCAAGGACCTCCCCGCCTCGGCCGAGCCGCTCGCGATCGAAGCCGACGTCACCGACGAGGACGAGGTCAAGGACTATGTCCGCGCCGCCGTCGACCGCTTCGGCAGCATCGACGCCTTCTACAACAATGCCGGCATCGAGGGCGACATCAAGCCGATCCCGGAATACTCGCTGGAGAGCTTCCGCCGGGTGCTCGACGTCAATGTGGTCGGCGTCTTCCTCGGCATGAAGCACGTGCTGCCTGTGATGCTGAAGCAGAACAAGGGCAGCATCATCAACACCGCCTCGATCGCGGGCCTGGTGGGATCGCCGATGATCGCGGTCTACAGCGCCAGCAAGCACGCGGTGATCGGCCTGACCAAGAGCGCGGCCTGGGAATGCACCGGTACCGGCGTGCGGGTCAATTGCGTCTGCCCCGGCATGATCGAGAGCCGGATGCTGAGCACCATCCTGCAGGGCCGCGCCAGTGGCAACGCGCCGCCGCCGGTCGAGAAGATCGTCGACCGCATCCCGGCGCGCCGGCTCGGGCTCGCCAGCGAGGTCGCCTCCATCGTCGCGTTCCTGGCCTCCGACGAGGCGAGCTACGTCTCCGGCTCCGCCTACACCGTCGACGGCGGCCGCACCGCCGCCTGACAATTCAGTTCAGCATCACAAGAAGGTTTTTTCTCCATGCCCGTCGTTCTCGATCCCGATGCCGCCGCCGTCTACAAGGCCTTCCAGGAGGCCGGCCGCCCCGCCTATGAGACGCTGACCGCACCGGAAGCCCGCGACTATTATCGCGCCGCCCGCATCGTCTCCAATCCCGAGCCGCCGGCGCTTGAATCGAGCAAAGAGTTCGCGATCCCGGCGCCACATGGCAGCATCCCCGCACGCATCTACACGCCGAAGACGGTGCGCAAGACGAACGGACTGGCGCCCTGCCTGGTGTTCTTCCACGGCGGCGGCTGGGTGATCGGCGATCTCGATACCCATGAGGTGGTCTGCCAGAAGATGGCCCATGAGGGCGAGCTGATCGTGATCTCGGTCGATTATCGGCTCGCGCCCGAGCATCGCTTCCCCGCCGCAGTGGACGACGCCGTCACCGCGACGCGATGGGTCGCCGCCAATGCGAAAGATCTCGGCATCGACGCCGCGCGCCTGATCGTCGGCGGCGACAGCGCCGGCGGCAACCTGGCGGCCGTGGTTGCGCTGACCGCGCGCGACGGCGGACCGAAGCTCGCCGCCCAGCTCCTGGTCTATCCCGGCACCGATTTCTCGCGGAAGCATCCCTCGCACCGCGAGCCCGAGACCAGCATCCTGCTGACGCATTCGGTGATCGGCTGGTTCGCCAACCATTATCTCGGCGACGCCGACAGCACCGACTGGCGCGCATCGCCCGCGCGCGCCAAGAGCTTTGCCGGATTGCCGCCGGCCTATGTGCTCACCGCCGGCGCCGATCCCTTGCGCGATGAAGGCGACGAGTATGCGAAATTCCTCAAGGACGCGGGCGTACCCGTGACCTACCGGCATTTCCCCGGCCAGTTCCACGGCTTCTTCACCATGGGCAAGCTGCTCAATCAGGCCAATGTCGCGGTGACCGAGATCAGCACGTGGTTGAAGGGACTTGGCTGAAGTCGCTGGGCTGACCGACCGGATCGGGGCGACGCGCCCGGCGTCGTCCCCGATCGAGACTCGCGCGCGCATGAGGTGCGCGGCTTGCGGCGTTAGCGCGCCTTGAAGTTCCCCGCGCCGCGCGATAGTGCGGCCACGCGTACTTCACGTCGAGCACTCCAGCCAGCGAGATGATCTTGCTCACGCCTATCCTCGTCTACGGTATCCCGCTCGATTTCATCCTGTTCGCGCTGACCCTGCTCGGCGTCGCGATCTTCCACCACCATACGCTGGCCGTGGCGTTGACCGGCCTGGCCGCGATCGTTGCCTACAAGCTGATCTTTGCAGGCTTTGCGAAATTCGGCGCGGGCATGCCCGGCCTCGTGCACCACATGGAGCATGAATGGGTCACGCTCGCGAACCTGTTCCTGCTGTTGATGGGCTTTGCATTGCTGTCGCGGCATTTCGAGGAGAGCCGCATCCCCGACGAGATGCCGGCACTGCTGCCCGATGACTGGAAAGGCGGACTGCTCCTGCTGGTGATCGTGTTCGTGCTGTCGGGCTTCCTCGACAACATCGCAGCCGCGCTGATCGGCGGCACCGTCGCACGTTATGTGTTTCGCGGCCGCGTCCATATCGGCTATCTCGCCGCCATCGTCGCCGCGTCGAACGCCGGCGGCGCCGGCAGCGTCGTCGGAGACACCACGACGACCATGATGTGGATCGACGGCGTCAGCCCGCTCACCGTCCTCGATGCCTATGTCGCCGCCATCGTGGCGATGCTGGTGTTTGCGGTGCCCGCCTCGCTGCAGCAGCACCGCTTCTCTCCGATCGTGAAGAACGCGCCGTCCGGCCTCAAGATCGACTGGACACGGGTTGCGATCGTCGCGGTGATCCTGCTCGCCGCGCTGACCGCCAATGTCACCGCCAATCTGAAATTCCCCGCCCTGCTCGACGCGCTGCCGGTGCTCGGCCTCGCGGTGTGGGCTGCGATCCTGGTCACCGCGCTGCTGCGGCGGCCGGACTGGTCGGTGATGCCCGAGACGCTCAAGGGCACCGTGTTCCTGCTCGCGCTGGTGACGGCGGCCTCGCTGATGCCGGTGGAGAAGCTGCCCGCCGCGTCTTGGCAGACCGCGCTCGGGCTCGGCTTCGTCTCGTCGGTGTTCGACAACATTCCGCTCACCGCGCTGGCGCTGAAGCAAGGCGGCTACGACTGGGGCTTTCTCGCCTACGCGGTCGGATTTGGCGGATCGATGGTCTGGTTCGGTTCGTCCGCGGGGGTTGCGGTGTCCAACATGTATCCGGAAGCCAAGTCGGTGGTCCGCTGGATCACCCAGGGCTGGCCGATCATGGTGGCCTACGTCGTCGGCTTCTTCGTGATGCTCGCCCTGCTCGGCTGGCATCCCGACGCGCCGCATTGAAGTCTCCGCGCCACCCGGTTGGGCGCGGAATCCGCTGAACTCAATACTCCGCGACGACCGGGCCGCCCCATGTTTCCGGCGCATCTGCCGGGTTGCGTTGCCGAAATACAGCAACCTGCAAGCTCGCCTGCCCGGCGGCGCTCGACAACATTCCCCCGGCCGCGCCGGCACGTTGCCCGGCGGGCACCTCACCTACCTCATTGATACAAATGCAGAATTTTCCGCGATGCGACGCACGATCGCACCTATTTCAAAACTGTGGAAAAGCGAGACAAATCCGTTGACATTGCTAAACTCTATTTTGCCGTAACAACTTATGGAGCGTTCGCATGAGTGTTAGTGCAGAAGTCCTCGCCCGCGCCCCGGTGGAACAGATCGAGGGCGAAATCGAGACGGTCAGTTCGCATCGGCCACGCAACAACGTCAGGCCTCTCTCACCGATGCCGGACTATGTCGAGCATCGCAACGGGGTCAACGAGGTGGGCAAGCTGTCGGCCGAGGCGGTCGTGCGCGAATATGAAGCGGCGGTGAAGGAGATCGAAGCCCTTGGATCGGAACTGCAATTGGCCGCCAAGAACTGCGAGGTCATGGTGGCCGGGGTCCATGAGATGATCGCGGAGATCAAGGAGTTCGCCGCCGGTTATCGCGATCAGGGCAAGCGCTTCTTCCTGCAGATCGAAGCCGTCTCGTTGATGACGACGGAGGTCCGGGATACCTGCGAAGCACTCAAGAAGAAGATCGCGACCGACACATTGACCCGGTAATTTTTCGGTTGAAGCATATTTCGTGATCAGTGCATCCGTCGATCTCGTCGATCGCGGGCTGATCCTGTCGTTGGTGAATGACTGCGCTAGTCCGGCGCGGCAGAACCGTTAGTTCTATTCAAGACCAAATCGTTCCGAACCAGGTCGCGCAAAATCAAGTCGTGCAACATCTTGCCCCGCCTCGGCGGGGCTTTTGTTGTGAGCCGACCGATCGCTGGGCGCGGCGCGTCCTCGAATTCGCCGGCTCTCCATCCATGACCGATCTAGCGCGCGTCAGATGCGCGCTCGGTGTCCGCCGTCGGCGACAAAGCGGAGATCGGGGACCAGCGGTCGCTGAAATCCTTGGCCGGGAGCGTGTCTGCGCCGGAGGCGACAATGCCGTCGGTCCGGGAGGCGTGCGAGCGCATGGTGGCGGCGGTTGCGGTGACGGCCAGCAGGGCGACGGCCACGAACCCGGTAATCGTTCGATGCCTTGTCATTTAGAAACCTCCTCCGGTCCCCAATGCCCACTTAATGTGGGTCACGGGAACCTTCGCCAGGTTCATCAAGGCGAAGACGACATTGCTCGCGTGAAATCGGGCAACGATCTTGTCCCATACTCAATTGCCTTTGCCGGCAGCGCGAATGAGTTTGGCGACACTTCGTCCTCGGCAGCCGTGTTTCGCTTGGCGTCCGCGCCCTAGCCCACCCGCGCGGCCCGGCGCAGCGATTGCGGCGGCTGGCCGAAGGCGCGAATGAAGGCACGGCGCATCCGCTCCGGATCGCGGAAGCCGGTGATCTCGGCGACGCGCTCGATCGCCTCGCCCGACGACTGCACGCGCTGCCGCGCCACCTCGATGCGCAGCCGTTCGACTGCTTTCGATGGCGTGGTGCCGGTCTCCGCGATGAAGGCGCGGGTGAAATGCCGCGAGCTCATCCCTGCCTTGTCGGCGAGGTCCTCGACCGTCAGCGGTGCGTCGAGATTTTCCCTCGCCCAGGCGAGCAGCGGCCCGAACCTTCCGTTCGGCGTCTTCAATTCCAGCAGCGAGGAGAACTGCGACTGGCCGCCGCTGCGCCGGTGATACAGCACGAGCTGCCGCGCGGTGTTCTGCGCGATCTCGTCGCCATAGTCCTCGGTGATCATCGCCAGCGCGAGGTCGATGCCGGCGGTGATGCCGGCCGAGCTCCAGATGTTGCCCTCGCGAACGAAGATCTGGTCCGGCTCGAGCTTGATCTTCGGATAGGCCTTCACGAAATGCGGCGTGCGCTGCCAATGCGTGGTGGCGCGGCGGCCGTCGAGCAGGCCGGCCTCGGCCAGCACATAGGCGCCCGAGCAGACGCTGGCGACGCGGATGCCGCGGCCCGCCATCCGCCGCACGAAAGACAGCGTGGCCGGACAGGTCGCAGGCCCGCGCACGCCGTTGCCGCCGGCGATGATCAGCGTCGTGATCGCCGCCGACGGCTTGAGGCCGCGCGCGAGCATCTCGACGCCGGACGACGAGCGCACCGGCCCGGCCTTCACCGCAATGGTCCTGATCGCGGGCGCGTTGTCGGCGAAGCGCGCCGCGATCTCGAACGCCGCGATCGGGCCGGCGGCATCGAGCAATTGGAAGTCGGGAAAGATCAGGATGCCGATCATTTGCTTAATTCTCGCATCGTCAAATCCTCGCAGATGGCCCTAGTCCGAAAATGAGGGAAATACGCCATTTTGGACAGGAGGCCATCATGGCATCGTGGTTCCGTCAAGCGCTATTTGGAGACTTCCGATGCCCGAACCCCTGCAGATTGGATTGCTCGTCTTCCCGAAGGTGACCCAGCTCGACCTAACCGGCCCGCTCCAGGTGTTCTCCTCGGTGCCTGGCACCAAGGTGCATCTGATCTGGAAACGGATCGAACCCGTCGCGACCGATTCCGTCATGGTCCTGACGCCGACCACGACGTTCGCCGACTGCCCGCAACTCGACGTGATCTGCGTGCCCGGCGGGTTCGGCACCGACGACATGGTCGGCGACGAGGAGATGCTGGCCTTCCTGCGCAAGCAGGCCGAGGGCGCGAAATACGTCACGTCGGTCTGTACGGGATCGCTGGTACTCGGCGCCGCCGGCCTGCTCAGGGGCTATCGTGCCACCACACATTGGAGCGCGATCGACTTCCTTTCGGGCTTCGGGGCCATTCCGACCAAAACCCGCGTCTGCGTCGACCGCAACCGCTTTACCGGCGGCGGCGTCACGGCCGGCATCGATTTCGCGCTGACGCTGGTGTCCGAGCTGATCGACCGCAACACCGCCGAAGCGATCCAGCTCCGGCTCGAATACAACCCGGCGCCGCCGTTCAATGCCGGCTCGCCCGACACCGCACCAGCGGAAATCCTCGCATTCATGAAGGAGCGAATGGGACCGGCACACGCACGCCGCGGCGAATTGATGAGCCGCGCCGCGGCGCGGTTGTCCTGACGCGATCGTCGCAAAAAAGAAAAAGGCCGCCCGGTTTCCCGAGCGGCCCTTCCTGTCTCACGGTAGCCTCACATTCACGGGCGATTTCAGGACATCTGTACCGGGGGCCTATCTCCCGGCCGCATCCAACTCGGAGGCCGCTGCTCATCGGGACAGTCGCGATCTGGAGCCCGATCCGACGCGATGGTTTCCCATCTCCGTAAGATGGCTCCATTGAGCGCCGAAGCCGTGCGCGGCGCAAGCGGTCAGCACCGGCCGCCGCCGACCTGTCCCCGCTGTTACCGTTGTCCACAGGCGCGCATGCGCTGCCCACAGGCGCGCGTGCGATGCACGCGCGCGGTTAGGCGCGTGCACGTCCGAAACAACGATGCGTGAAGGTCAGCTTCCCGGGGTCCAGGCGTGG
Source organism: Bradyrhizobium mercantei (assembly GCF_001982635.1). GTDB lineage: Bacteria > Pseudomonadota > Alphaproteobacteria > Rhizobiales > Xanthobacteraceae > Bradyrhizobium > Bradyrhizobium mercantei. Next base: position 571,939 of record NZ_MKFI01000002.1, read on the forward strand.
TAGTCGCCGGTCGCCTTGGGGCGGCGGCCGCTCGCCAGCGTCGAGCCGGACGGACGGTAGGCCTGTGCGGTGCCGGTCATGTTCGGCAGATGCGGCTTTTCCCACTCGCGGGCTGCGTATTTTTCCTCGGTCGGGGGCACATCGACCGTGTGATGCAGCCAGCCGTGCCAGCCCGCCGGGATCCGGGATGCTTCGGCATAGCCGTTATAGACCACCCAGCGGCGCTCGAAATGCAGCGTCGGGTCGATCTCGCCGCCCTTGGTGCGATAGTAACGGTTGCCCTGCTCGTCCTCGCCGACCAGCTCGCCGTAGCGCGAGGTCCAAAATTGCGTGCCAAAGGTCTGGCCGTTCCACCAGGTGAAGAATTTCAGCAGGAATTGTTTCATGCGCGGGCCGGTCGTCGGTTCGAGGCAGTCCGGCTCTGATGCCACCTGAATCCCCAAATGTCCAGCCGCCGCCGCGGTAGCCCGGCACTCCCCAGACGCTGCTGTCGACGGAGTCATTTGGCGACCAAATGACGCGGTCACGGAGAGTTTTGTTCAGCCGCCATACATGCGCCGCCGGCTACGCAAAGATGACGGACAATCAATGTCGCGTGCGGGAACGTCCGACCGCAGAAATGGTTAGACATTGTCCGTTTTGATGGAGTCCAAAATGATCAGTATGAAGGTTCTGAGCACTGCCGCGGCGCTGGCGCTCGCGCTGCCGTTGGCTGTGGCGCCGACCGTTTCGTTCGCCCAGACCGCCGCGCAGATGGGCGCGATGGGCGGCGGTGGCGGAGGCCGCGGTGGCGGCGGCGGTGGTGGCGGCTGGCACGGCGGTGGCGGTGGTGGCGGCGGCTGGCATGGCGGCGGCGGCGGCGGTGGCCACTGGGCCGGTGGTGGCGGCGGCGGTTGGCGCGGCGGTGGCGGCTGGCACGGTGGCTATCATCGTGGCGGCGGGTTCTGGCCCGGCGCGGTGGCCGGTGCAGTCGTCGGCGGCGCCCTCGCCTCGGGCGCGTATTATGGCGGCTATGGCCCCGGATACTATGACGACAGCTATGGCTACTACGACGAACCGTCGGTCGCCGTGGAGGCTGTGCCGGGCGGCGATGCGAGCTACTGCGCGCAGCGCTACAAGTCCTACGATCCGGCCTCGGGCACGTATCTCGGCTACGATGGCCTGCGGCACCCTTGTCCGTAACGACTCCGCCCGTAACGGCGGTCTGAATTTCCATCCTTTGAAGGGCGGCGGCAACGCCGCCCTTTTTCATGAGCGCAAGGTGATGTCGGCCAAGCTCATGTCCGCAAGGCCACCGCGACGGCGGCGAACGTCACCAGCAGCGCTGCGATGTCGCTCGCGCTTAGCGGTTCGCGCAACATCGCCGCCGCCGCGAGCACGCCGACGACGGGCACCAGCAGCGTGCCGATCGAGGCGGTCGCCGCCGGCAGCCGCTCGAGCGCCGCAAACCAGCAGACATAGCAAAGGCAGAACTGGATCAGCGTCATGTAGAGCATCGACGCCCAGCCGAGTTGCGACAGCGCGGCAAGCTGCGGCTGCTCGATCAGGAGGCCAATGATCGCGACCGGCACGCAGCCGATCGCAAGCTGCCAGGCCGCGAGCGCCAGCGGCGGCATTGCGAGCTTGAAGAACTTGGTCAGCACCGTGCCAAGGCCGACGCAGAGCGCGCCCGCGAGCGCGAACAGGATGCCCGGCAATTTGCCGAGGCTCGCGTCGATGCCGCCGCCGCCGATCAGCGCGGCGATGCCTGTGAGCGCCACCGCAAGCGCGAGCGCGCGAGCCGGCGACACCCGCTCGCCGAGCACCGGCCAGGCCACCAGTGCGACCCATACCGGAATCGAGATCCCGAGCACGGCCGCCTCGCTGGCCCGCAGCCAGATCAGCGCCAGCCCCATCGACGCGACCCAGCCGCCGATCGACAGTGTTGACACCAGGGCAAGCCGCAACCACATGCCGTCGGGAACGCGCAGCGTCTGTCCGCGTGCGAGCGCCACCACACCGAGGGCGATTGCGCCGACCACGCCGCACAACCCGCGCGACGACAGCGGCGGCCATTCCGTCAGCAGGAACTTCATGATCGGAAAATTGAGACCCCAGCCGGTCGAGGCGACGACCAAAAATGCGAGGCCGAGCGGTGACAGCGGGGCGCGGCCGGCGGCGGGAACTGCGGTCATGGACCTGTCGTAATGTGGTCGGACAAATACAAGTGATGGTATCAGGGCTAGCTGGGAATCTGCTTGTCAGCAAACAGCATATGCATTCTATGATACAGACTTTCCATCCAGGTTCCGCCTTAATCGGCAGATGGGCCAAGCGAGTCGACGGCACGCGAGGCCGTAGCAAGAGGATGCATCGTGCCGAGCGTTCTCGTGGTCGATGACGACCCGATGGTGTGCGTTGCCATCGAGGTGTGCTTGCAACGCCAGGGCTTCGACGTCACCGTCGCCGATGGCGGTGAAGCGGGCATGCGCGCGCTCGAGAAGGCCACGTTCGACGTCATGCTGGTCGACGTCTTCATGCCGCATATGCGCGGTTTCGAGGCGATTCGCGTCTTCCACGAACGCGCCCCCGATATTCCCGTCATCGCGATGTCCGGCTACGCCTTCGCCAATGCCGACCGCGCGCCCGACTTCCTGCGCATGACGATCGAGCTCGGCGCGTCGGCCTGCCTGCGCAAGCCGTTCACCCCGCAGGCGCTGATTGCCGCCGTTAACGAATGTCTTGCGAAGTCCGCTCCTTCCGCTCGTCTTTCTAAATAATTGCTCGTACTAATCGTCGATGGCTTCCCAGCGTCTCATCCTCGGCAGCGGCCTTGCGATCCTCCTCGTCATCAGCGCGGCGTCGATCGGGCTCGACGTCAAGTCGCGCAGCGAGATTGATTCGGTCGACCGTACGCTCAGAATCCTCAAATGCATTTCGGACGCGCGCCCGCTGCCGCGCGCCGTCGAGAGCGCCGCACGCGGGTTTGCCCTGACCGGCGACGCCTCCTTCGCCGACGAGTTTCGCGAGCAGAGCACAGCCCTCACCGCTGCCTTCGACGAGTTGACGACCGCCGTGAAGGCGGCGCCCAACGAGGCCCAGCTGCTCGCGGGCACCAAGGGACAGATCCAGCGCGCCATCGCGCTCGGCGCCGAACTGATCAGGTTGCGCACGGCCGGTGATACGGCCGGTGCCGCGGCGCTGATCTCCACGGACGAGAGCCGCGGGCTGATGGACAAGGTGGGCACCGCGCTCGATCGCCTGGTCACCGAGGAACGCCGCCTGCTCGGGATCCGCACCGACCAGTCGAAGACCAACGGGCGGCTGCTGCTGGCGATCGACCTCGCCGGCGTCGCGATGATCCTGGCGCTCGCGGTCGCGCTGACGCTGACGGCCCGGCGCGCCAGCCGCGAATTGCAGGGCGCGCTCAGTGCCACCAAGGCGACCAATCTGTCGCTCGAGGGCAAGGTGGCCGAGCGCACCAAGGATCTCGGCGCCGCGCTCGAGGAGCTCCGCCGTTCCACCTCGGTGATGGAAACCACCTTCCGCACCATGGCCGAGGCAGTGCTGGTGATCGACAGCACCGGCACCGTGCTGCTCTCGAACCCCGCCTCCGAAAAAATGCTGCGCTACAAGCCGGGCATGACGGTGCGGCAGCTGCGCGCCATGAGCACCGTGTTCCAGGCCGACGGGGTCACGCCGATGCTGGCCGACGACATGCCCTCGGCCAAGGCGCTGCGCGGCGAGGAATTCGACGGGCTGGAATTCGTTGCGAGGCCGGTGCGCGGCTCGCCGGAGATTCACCTCGTGGTATCGGGCCGCCCGCTGCGCGACGGCGACAGCACCATCACCGGCGCGGCGCTGATCTATCACGACATCACCGCCTCGCGCGAAACCGAGCACAAGCTGCAGCAGGCGCAGAAGCTCGACGCCATCGGCAAGCTGACCGGTGGCGTCGCGCACGACTTCAACAACATGCTGACGGTGATCACCGGCACCACCGAGACGCTGGTCGACAGCCTGCGCAGCCAGCCGAAGCTGGCGCAGACCGCCGAATTGATCGACCGCGCCGCCGAACGCTGCCGCGAGCTGATCCAGCATCTGCTGGCCTTCGCCCGCCGCCAGCCGCTGGAGCCGCGCACCGTCGACATCAACGGCACCGTGGTCGACATTTCGAAGTTGCTGCGGCCGACGCTCGGCGAGCAGATCGAGATCAATTCGGTGCTCGCGCCCGATGTCGCCAGCGTCCATATCGATCCGTCGCAGCTCGCCAACTCGCTGCTCAACATGGCGATCAACGCCCGCGACGCGATGCCGAACGGCGGCAAGCTCTTGTTCGAGACCAGCAACATCGTGCTCGACGACGCCTATGCTGCTGTCAATCCCGACATCACACCGGGCCGCTACGTGCTGCTTGCGGTCAGCGACACCGGCACCGGCATGTCGCACGCGGTGCAGGACAAGGTGTTCGAGCCGTTCTTCACCACCAAGGAGGTCGGCAAGGGCTCCGGCCTCGGCATGAGCATGGTGTACGGCTTCGTCAAGCAGTCCGGCGGCCATATCAAGATCTACAGCGAGGAAGGCCACGGCACCACGATCAAGCTCTATCTGCCCCCTGCCCGCGGCCAGGTCGAGGTCGAGGCCGCAGCGCCGGAGCCGGTGCGGCGCGGCAGCGAGGTGATCCTTGTGGTGGAAGACGACCAGCTGGTGCGCAACTACGTGGTCACGCAGCTGACCAGCCTCGGCTACAAGACCATCGCCGTGCCCGAGGCCCGCGCCGCGCTGGCGCTGGTCGACAAGGGCGAGAAGTTCGACCTGCTGTTCACCGACGTCATCATGCCCGGCGGCATGAACGGCCGTCAGCTCGCCGACGAGGTGAGGAAACGGCGGCCCGGCCTCAAGGTGCTCTACACCTCAGGCTATACCGAGAACGCGATCGTGCATCACGGCCGGCTCGATGAAGGCGTACTGCTATTGGCAAAACCCTACCGCAAGGCGCAGCTCGCCAGCATGCTGCAGCAGGCGCTCGGCGAGTGATGTGACTCTTGCCGCGATGTTCCGTTAGCCCGTCATCCTGAGGTGCGAGCCTCTTCGGCGAGCCTCGAAGGATGCACGGCCCGGCTGGTGGCCGATTCATCCTTCGAGGCTCGCCCAGCGGTGCAAGTGCACCGCAAGGCTCGCACCTCAGGATGACGGGGTTAGATGCGAGCTACCGCGTCGCCAGCGCGACGCCGGCGAGCGTGAACAGCAGCGCTGTGATCTGGGTCGGCCCGAGCGGCTCATGCAGCGCGACGGCCGAGGCGATCACGCCGATCACAGGCACCGCCATGGTTCCGATCGCGGCCACCGAGGCCGGCAGGCGGGCAAGGGCTGCGAACCACGCGACATAGGCGACGCAGAACTGGATCAGCGTCGAATAGACCAGCAGCCACCAGCCGACGGTCGTGATGCGGTCGATATGCGTGGTCTCGATCAGCAGGCCTATGATTGCGATCGGCACGCAGCCGAGACCGATCTGCCAGGCCGCGGCCGGGATCGGCGGCATCACCAGCGGGTATTTCTTCGCCAGCACCGTGCCGAGCGCGAAGCCGAACGCGCCGCCGAGCGCCATGATGATGCCCGGCAGCTTCTCCTCGCTCGCGGAAATCCCGTTGCCGCCCATGATCGCGGCGAGCCCCGCGAACGCCATCACCAGCGCAATGGTCCGCAGCAGGGTCGGCCGCTCGCCGAGCACCGGCCAGGCCAGGAGCGAAGCCCACACCGGCATGGTGTAGGCGATCAGCGCCGTCTCGCTCGCCGGCAGCCAGAGCAGCGCCAGCCCCATCAGCACCATCCAGCCGGTGACGTTGAGCGCCGCATACAGCACGAGCCGCGGCCACAGCCTCGCCTCGACATGCAGGCTCTGGGAACGGATCAGCGCCAGCGCGGCCAGCAGCACGGCGCCGATGACCCCGGTGGTGCCGCGCAGGGTCAGCGGCGGCAGCTCGCTGAGCAGGAATTTGGTGGACGGCCAGTTGAACCCCCAGCCCACCGAGGTGATGGCGAGGAACATCAGGCCGGCGGGCGCAAGGCGCGGCCGCGCGTGAGGCTTCTGGTCTGTCATGGAACCCGGCAGGGAGATGTGAGTCGGCCGCAGCTTGCCCGCGATTTTGTCGCCCGACCATCACGCCTCTGACATGCCTGATCCGTAGTTTGCCCGTAGGCCTACGTGAGTCCCCAAAATTCAATCCGGGACGGCGAATAAAAACTTCGCCTGTGAACAGCGGGGCGAAACTCCAATCCACAGGCGGGGTGAATTTTTTTGGCTTGGGAATCCCTGAGGACTCACCGATAGTTGGCCCGATCACAGGCGCGGCATCGACCCCTGTTATCCCCCTCCTTCCACCATATTTAGTGTTTGATTCAGAAACTCGTACTAGTCCTTGACGGGCGCAACGGACATGGCCTAGCTTTCAACCTGTTCGGCGCGAGTGTGTTTGGGTCCCCGCCGGTCGCTCCCACAAGGGTTCCAAAATGACCACTCCGCCAGGCCTTCGGGCCGCGGTGAAGGGCGTTTCTGCCCTGATTTTGGGCCCAGGTCTTAGGCCAGGTTGGGGGCGACAAACGGGCCGAGAAGGACCCGGAAACAGAGGCCGTAACCGGCCCGCGAGAAGCGTAAGCGTGACGTGTCGCGTGAAGCGTTTGGGGTTGAATGCATGACCTGGAGGACCCGGCCAGCCGGGCAACCCCCTAGGGATTGTGCCACCGCAGGGCCGGGTCACACCGGCGCCGAACGGTGAAGAGAAAACAGGCCGGATCCACCGGCTGAGCTGCGGATGACGGGAGGCGTGCCCACACGTGTTCCCAGAGTCCGCGAACAGATAACATTCCGGCAACCTGCGGGGAAACGTGGGGCCGGGCAGAACGAAGAGACGGGGCTCGACCATGCGAATCGAACGACGCAACACCACCAGCGGACAATCCCCCTACGCCGGGATCAATTTCCGCCTGACCACCTCAGAGATCCGCAATCCGGACGGCTCGGTCGTGTTCCGCGCCGAGAACGTCGAGGTTCCGGAGTTCTGGTCGCAGGTCGCCTCCGACGTGCTGGCGCAGAAGTACTTTCGCAAGGCCGGCGTCGCCGCGCGCCTGAAGAAGGTCGAGGAAGAGACCGTGCCGTCGTGGCTGTGGCGTTCGGTGCCGGACACCGAGGCCTTGGCGTCGCTGCCCGAGAACGAGCGCATCGTCGGTGAGACCAGCGCAAAACAGGTGTTCGATCGCCTCGCCGGCTGCTGGACCTATTGGGGCTGGAAGGGCGGCTACTTCTCTTCGGAAGAAGACGCCCTCGCCTTCTACGACGAGCTCCGCTTCCAACTGGCAAAACAGATGGTCGCGCCGAACTCGCCGCAGTGGTTCAACACCGGCCTGCATTGGGCCTACGGCGTCGATGGTCCCGGCCAGGGCCACTATTACGTCGACTGGAAGACCGGCAAGCTGACCAAATCGAAGTCGGCCTATGAGCATCCGCAGCCGCATGCCTGCTTCATCCAGGGCGTCGGCGACGACCTCGTCAACGAGGGCGGCATCATGGACCTCTGGGTGCGCGAGGCGCGCCTGTTCAAGTATGGCTCCGGCACCGGCTCCAACTTCTCGAGCCTGCGCGGCGAAGGCGAAAAGCTGTCCGGCGGCGGCCGCTCGTCGGGCCTGATGAGCTTCCTCAAGATCGGCGACCGTGCAGCCGGCGCGATCAAGTCGGGCGGCACCACCCGCCGCGCCGCCAAGATGGTCGTGGTCGATGCCGATCATCCCGACATCGAGACCTATATCGACTGGAAGGTGAAGGAGGAGCAGAAGGTCGCAGCCCTCGTCACCGGCTCCAAGATCAACCAGAAGCACCTCAAGGCCGTGATGAAGGCCTGCGTGAACTGCGAAGGCAGTGGCGACGACTGCTTCGACCCCGAGAAGAACCCGGCGCTCCGCCGCGAGATCAAGCTCGCGCGCCGCAGCCTGGTGCCCGACAACTACATCAAGCGCGTCATCCAGTTCGCCAAGCAGGGCTACAAGGAAATCTCGTTCGACACCTACGACACCGACTGGGATTCCGAGGCCTACCTCACCGTCTCCGGCCAGAACTCCAACAATTCGGTGTCGCTGAAGGACGATTTTCTGCGCGCGGTCGAAACGGACGGTGATTGGAATCTCGTCGGCCGCACCACCAAGAAAGTCACAAAAACGCTGAAGGCGCGCGACCTCTGGGAGAAGATCGGTTACGCCGCCTGGGCCTCCGCCGATCCCGGCCTGCACTTCAACACCACGATGAACGACTGGCACACCTGCAAGGCGTCCGGCGACATCCGCGCGTCCAATCCGTGCTCGGAATACATGTTCCTGGACGACACGGCGTGCAACCTCGCTTCCGCCAATCTGCTGACGTTCTACAACACGACCACCAAGCGCTTCGACGTCGAGTCCTACGAGCATCTCTGCCGGCTCTGGACCATCGTGCTCGAAATCTCCGTCATGATGGCCCAGTTCCCGTCGAAGGCGATCGCCGAACTGTCCTACGAGTTCCGCACCCTCGGCCTCGGTTTTGCAAATATCGGCGGCCTGCTGATGACCATGGGCCTGCCCTATGACAGCAAGGAAGGCCGTTCGCTGTGCGGCGCGCTAACCGCCGTGATGACCGGCATCTCCTACAAGACCTCGGCGGAGATGGCGGCCGAGCTCGGCACCTTCCCCGGCTACAAGAAGAACGCCGCGCACATGCTGCGCGTGATCCGCAACCACCGCCGCGCCGCCCATGGCAACGCGACTGGCTATGAGGCGCTCTCGGTCAACCCGGTGCCGCTCGATCACGCCTCCTGCCCGCAGGCCGACATCGTCGCGCACGCCAGGCTGGCGTGGGACGACGCGCTGGCGCTCGGCGAAGTGAACGGCTATCGCAACGCCCAGACCACTGTCGTGGCGCCGACCGGCACCATCGGCCTCGTGATGGATTGCGACACCACCGGCATCGAGCCCGACTTCGCGCTGGTGAAGTTCAAGAAGCTCGCCGGCGGCGGCTACTTCAAGATCATCAACCAGGCGGTGCCGGCGGCGCTGCGCGCGCTCGGCTATCGCGAGAGCGAGATCGCCGAGATCGAGGCCTACGCCGTCGGCCACGGCTCGCTGTCGAATGCGCCCGGGATCAACGCCTCGACGCTGAAGGCAAAGGGCTTCACCGACGAAGCCATTGCCAAGGTGGAGAAGGCGCTGCCGACCGCGTTCGACATCAAGTTCGCCTTCAACAAGTGGACTTTTGGTGAGGACTTCATCCGCGACCAGCTCGGCATCGGCTCCGAGGCGATTGCTGCGCCGGGCTTCGACCTGCTCCAGGCCGTCGGCTTCACCAAGCGCGAGATCGAAGCCGCCAACGTGCATATCTGCGGCGCGATGACGGTGGAAAGTGCCCCGCACCTGAAGGCCGAGCACTATCCGGTGTTCGACTGCGCCAACCCCTGCGGCAAGATCGGCAAGCGCTATTTGTCGGTCGAGAGCCACATCCGGATGATGGCGGCCTCCCAGCCGTTCATCTCGGGCGCGATCTCCAAGACCATCAACATGCCGAACGACGCCACGGTGGAGGACTGCAAGTCCGCATACCTGCTGTCGTGGAAGCTGGCGCTCAAGGCCAACGCGCTCTATCGCGACGGCTCGAAACTGTCGCAGCCGCTCAACTCGCAGCTCATCAGCGACGATGAGGACGAGGACGATGCGGTCGAGGCGCTCTACGAGAAGCCGATGGCCGCGCGTGCCACCCAGGTCTCGGAGAAGATCGTCGAGAAGCTGGTCGAGCGCATCGTCGTGATGCGCGAGCGCGAGAAGATGCCCGATCGCCGCAAGGGTTACACCCAGAAGGCGGTGGTCGGCGGCCACAAGGTCTATCTCCGCACCGGCGAATATGACGACGGCCGGCTCGGTGAGATCTTCATCGACATGCACAAGGAAGGCGCCGCACTCCGCTCCTTCATCAACAATTTTGCGATCGCGGTCTCGCTCGGCCTGCAATACGGCGTGCCGCTCGAAGAGTATGTCGACGCCTTCACCTTCACCCGCTTCGAGCCCGCGGGTCCGGTACAGGGCAACGACTCGATCAAGTACGCGACCTCGATCCTCGACTATGTCTTCCGCGAGCTCGCGGTGAGCTACATGTCGCGCTTCGACCTCGCCCATGTCGACCCGAACGAGTCGGGCTTCGACGCGCTCGGCAAGGGCGTCGAGGAAGGCAAGGAGCCGGATGAGGCGCCCGCCCAGCACCAGGCCACCAAGTATCTGTCGAAGGGCCTGACCCGGTCGCGCACCGACAACCTCGTCGTCATGCGCGGCGGCTCGGCGGCAGTCAGCGGCAATTCCGACAGCGCGCCCGCCGGCGGCAGCCGCGTCACCGCGCTTGCCTCCCACGGCGCAACCGCGCGCGGCGCCTCCGACACCGTCGAAGGCGCGGTCGCCCTGAAGCAGGAAGTCAGCCACGACCTCTCGCCGACCGAGAAGCTCGAGGCCCTGCAACAGTGGAGCAAGCCCGGCACCGCCGCAGCCGCCGCCCCGTCCAAGGCCGAGCGTCGCGCCGAAGCCAAGGCCAAGGGCTACGAAGGCGAGATGTGCTCGGAGTGCGGCAACTTCACGTTGGTGCGGAATGGGACCTGCATGAAGTGCGATACTTGCGGCAGCACGACGGGATGTTCGTGATGCGGTAGATAGCGCTGTGGAGTGCAGGCCAAGTTGGCCATCCAGCACTCTCCGGTGTCCTTTTCGACCACAGTTAAATGTCCAAAGAAAAATATTCTCGCCGGCGGCTTTTTTTCAAAGCCGCCGGCGATCGTGTTTCAGGAGTCTGACCGCTGACTAAGCCCCCTTCGCCAACGAGTGAATTCCTTCCGGAAGCCAGTGAAAGACACCGAGATGCGCACCGTCGAAGATCATCTGATCGACCGGCTCGAAGCCACCCAGACCCGGAAATATGCAATCCTGGCTCGGCACAGTCTTGGCTGGGAAGGTCTAGATCGGATTGACCTGCTGTCGCTGACACGGGTCCGCGAAATCTGGACAGTGCGCGGTCGGGCGCCTTTCCAGCTATGTTTTGTGAACGACGACATCAGAAGCCATCCGGGGCGCACAACATTGGAAGGCTCGACTTTCGTCGTACGGATTCCGGAGAATGCGCGCCGGAAGGCGCTTTTTGGAGACGGTTACGCGCGTTTTGCCATCGCACGGGAGTTCGCTCATGCCGCGCTCCGGCATCCGGAGACACGGGCGCTGCTCCTCGAAAAGTACCCGCCAGACGGCTGCGAAACGCGAAGGGTCCTTGTCTCGGCATTCGGTTCAATTGACTTCCAAGCTAATGTTTTCGCGGCGACGCTGCTAATAGGCGATAACGTGGATCCGGGCTCCGCCTCTCCCGAAGAACTCGCAGTCCGACATGGCATCGACGTCCTCTCGGCCCGCGTCTTTTTCACGGAGATACAATCGGCAGTCCGGTAACCGCGACTAGCCCCCACGATCGGGCTAGACGGTGCTGAAGCGGCTCGTTTCAGAACAAAGCAACGATCTATATTTGCTCGACGACGCACCGACGCAGCTAAGGCAGCATCATCCGGCTTTTCGTGTGGCACTCGATCAATGGTGGTCCCGCCGAGCAGGTCGTGATTCGGACGTCGACCGTGGGGCTTGTCCCGCCGGAGCTGGAACGCGGCTCTCCTAGCGGTACAATGCTTGGACGAACCGAAGCCTGACGGCGGCGACACTCGGCTTTTCATGTGGTCCAGTCGAGTTTCGACACCAGTGGCGGCGGCCAAGGCAACGCGTCCCCGGACAGCTCTGCCTGAAGCACTGAGTTTTTCGGATTGGCGCGATTTCGGCCACTTCAAGGGCACTGAGTGCGTGCTCTAGATGGCGCCATTCGGCTTTTCGTGTGGTCTAACCGAGCAATTCAACGCGTTTGGTCATCCTGTTCACCCCGCGGCGCCCGCACAATCATCGCAACGCTGGTCGACGCGCTCGGCTTTTTGTGTGGAGCACCGTCAACAACCATCCTGCCCATCAAACTTCGATTTGGATGACGACCGGCGAGTGCCCGTCAGGGCCGGAACGCGATCTTTTGCGATCCTCCGCACGGTCTTCTCATGAACTCCGAAGTCCGCGGCTATTGCGGAGAACGGGCGCCGCAGGACTTCGACGCTGATGCGCTCAACCGCGCGTTCGGTCATGCGGAACCTGTCATCCAAGTCCGGCAGGCGCTGCAGAAACGTCATTCCGCAGAAGCGGCATCGAAATCTCGCTCGCTCGACTGCGATCCCAACGATTACCCCATCCCCTTGAGGCAGATCGCGAAACATGGCGGTCTTCCTGCCATGGCGACGCAGCGATCGAGGGTCGCCGCACTTGGCACAACGCCTGGGCGGATCTTGATTGGCAACTGCGTTGACAACGGTGCCGATCGGTCCACAGCATCGCTTCGTGATCCGCGTAATCGTTAAGCGCAAGCTTGTGAAATCGTTCATGAGCTTTCAGGATGTCTGAGATACTACCGACCGCCGTGTCTCTACGACTACTCCTGGAAAGTACCGAGTCAGGCACTCGGCTTTTCGTGTGGCGCCGCGCTAACTCGATTCCTCGTCCGTACGCGGCAAGTCTCTGATCGACGCAACTTGCGGCGCGTCCCTTAACGGCTTGACGCCCTGACGCGACATGGAATGTTCAACAATTCGTGAGAAGCTTTGCGGCCTGAGCTCTACGAGCGGAGGAGTAACCGTAAAGCACCGTGCCAAGCTGCCATCATTGCGATGCTTGGCTCATTCTGGCGAGGCGAAGGGTTCAATCGAAATTCCTATAGCCGTCGAATGATTCGGCAATGCCGGCATGCCTGTGGGCCGCTTATCGATCGCCCGGATCCATCACGACGCACCTTCAATGTTGGCAACTCGTGCGAGTATCCGGTGTCCGACCGCGTTTCATTCGAAAGTGAGATTCTTTGAGACTCTCTCCGGTCGGCAGGCGATCATCCTCTAACGCGTCCCTTAGTGGGGATCGATTTGAGAGGAATGCATCGATGACAATCGACACCTGCTAGATAGAACGCCCGCCTCGGCAAAGGCGGGCGTTCACGCGATCGACGAAGACCTATTATTCCTAGGACATTAAGGCCGTTCGCACCGCGTCACACAAGACGCAAAGCAGCGGTATTGTTTTCTCGTCGATCTCTCTGCGTAACCGTCGTCCCCATTGGCTCGCCTCGTTATCGAGCCGGAGAGAAAATGAATGACAAGCGACCATCTGCGGCTCGTCCACAGTTCTGATGTTAGTGCGATCGACCTTCCGGACGACTTTTTAATTCCCGAGATTCCTGCGAACGTACGCGAAGAACTAGACAATATTTGGCAGGAGCCCGAAGAGACCTATCAGGTAGCATGGGTGTGTTCCCTGCTAGATCTCGAGGCTTGGAAAGGGCTTCGTTTCAAAACTCCCGAACAGATCCTAGGAGCGATCAAATTCATCAATAAGGCGCGTCACCGCTATTATCTAGAGCACGTCGCAGAAACGCCCTTCGAAGCCCCTACCCTTCTTGCGCTCCGATTGTCGCGCCTACTGTACGAGAAAACCGAGGTGGTCATGGAATCATGTGCCGATATGGCCGATCTCTTCAATTGCAATGACGAGGACTCCTTGCTCGATACGCTGGGCCGCTATCGCATTTGGTGGCGTGTCCGCGACGAAGCACAGCGGGCCATCGCGCGGTCGATCCGCTTGATGGATCCGTCTATCGATCGCTGGACATCCGACACTCAGATCGCCCCCATCGTCGAAGTCATACTCAGGATGCGGCGCTACGATCCGTACGTCTCATATAACCTGCATGAGATCGACGAACTCCTGCGCTCCGAAACGTGAATACGTCTCCATTCTCGCATTGCTTAGCGTCTAAAGCGAGAACGGACGGGCCCGCCGACTTACTTCAACCGCTCCGAAGACTGGTGCCGTACGGACATTCTCACTAGTGGCGAAAATCGTGATGCGAGCGGCGCCCGCGCAGAGGAATTCAGATCTTCAAGCGGTTAGCTCGCTCCAATTGTCGTCGGCAAACTGAGCAAACCGAAGTAATCGACTAAGCGCCTCGTGAGCTTCAATCTCCGAAATCTTGGACGCTGCGCCGTGTGCCGCGTCGTCTCGCCAGCAGGAAAGTAACCCGGTAGCGCTTCGAAAAGGTCCCGCCAACTCGGCGCGGGCGGCCCCCACGACCTGGTCGGTGGTTCTGCGTCTACCCTGTGAGCTACGGTGCAGTAGTCGGGATCAGGTACCAAGCTGACACCACCGAAAGCGTAGGCTTGCGCCGCTAGTCGTGAACAAAACTGCTTCCGGCTTCTGGCACGGCGCATCTTTCGTGCCACGACGGCGACAGCCTCACTTTTGGAATACTCCGTTCCAGTAGCGGCTCTTGCAAAGTCCGTAATCTTACGGGTCGCCTCTTCGCCAAGCGGGAGCCTCGATCGCAAAACGTAGACAGCCGAGTCGTCCTCGAAAAACATGCGCTGGATATTGCTTGAATGCACACCCTCGGCGGTCGCATCGATGATTGACGAATGCTGCACGTAGACCATCGCGTGCGAAATATCGCTGCCAGTAGCCCGCCGAACCGCCTTGCTTACCTTGTTTGGTCCCGAAGTGAGAATTATATCCCCTACCTGAAGTCGCTGATCGTTTAGCTTCTGCATCCGCTCAGATCACCTCAGGCATATGCTCCGGACGAGCTAAGGAGCAGTATTGCGCAATGTACAACTATTTATATACTAATGATATTCTATCTCTCCTGGGTAGAGTATCCAACGCATTTCCGTCAAGCCATGCCCAGACTTCGAACTGCCCCAGCCGACTTGCCAGAATCTCTCCGGAATGTGGTCGAGTACCGCAAGTCCGGCCTTAGTCTAAATCATGTGGTCGGCTGCCCGCTTGATTGCGGATACTGCGTGCGTCATCTCTTCCAAAATTTTGAGATGAAGCAGCCCCATCTGGTGCTGAGCGATAGCGAAGCGGTGGACCTTCTCGTTGGCCATTGGGCGTTTCGGCCGCACACAACCCCTATTCAAATCTTCAACCGGGCGACCGATCCGTTCCTGCCCGGCGTCAAGGACCATCTCCTCGAGACGCTTGATCGGTTGGATAGCCGAGGGCTCACGAACCCCGTCCTCGTCATCACCCGATGGAAAATCGAGCCCACCGATGTCGCGCGACTGGAGCGCCTCAAGAACCTGCGCTTGACGGTCTTGATCACATGGTCAGGTATAAACGATGACCGGATTGAACCCGTCGACAGCCTCCATGCCGAAAACTCACTCCGTGTTCTTAACGAGAACACAGCTAGGACCAAGTCGATTCTGTACTGGCGTCCGCTCATTGCAGGTCTCAACGACAGCGACGAACACTTAAACCGCGCTCTGGCGTTGTCTTCGCTCGCCGGCGCCACAGTCTTCACGGGTCTATTCCATCGCGCCGAGATTCGTGAGTATCTTCGGCTTGCCGGCGTCCCCGATATCTATCCTCAGATAGCGCGCAGAAAAATCCTCCCGGCGGAGACGGAAATGCGTGTCCTCAGCGCACTCAAGGATCGGCCAATTTTCCGGAAGACGTCTTGCGCAGTAGCCTATTTGCACCGCACAGCTGACTACAACGGGCACTACGGAATACGAGAGATCTGCGATATCTGCCCTCCTGAGCAGGTCGCGCGATGCGCTTTGGCCCATCGTCGGCCGGAACTTTCAAGGGTAAGAGAGCTTGCCGAAATAGCTAAGTTGGATGCTGATCACATCGACATCGATGAGCGTAGAATCGAGGTCAGCAATAGCTCCGAGCAGCAGCGTTACTTCATTCAGCACACGCTGAACTACCAGGTCCATGATCAAGCGCACCCGCACCTTTACGGGCGGCATGGTCGGGCGGAGGTCGGATGGAAATAGAGACCGAGCGGTTCTGGGTCGTCGACGTCGAAGGCAGCGGCGGTTCCCCTCCAGAGATCGTCGAATTAGCGATGCTGGAGGTCGAACATCTGGCGTTGACTGACAACAAACGCCATTGGTTCGTGCAGCCAGAACGCGGGATCCAGCCGGCTGCCACACGGATTCACGGGCTGACGGACGACGACGTCGCCGGCGCTCCATCCATGGGCGACATCGCGGACGACGTTGTCATTTGGCTCGAGGGCGCGCCTATCGTCGGGCACAACGTCAAGGTCGAAGTTGAAATTCTCAAGCGATCATTGCCTGATTGGACCCCGTCGGCCGCCATCGACACCCTGAAGCTTGCGAAGGCCCTCAAGCCTGGTTTGGCGTCTTACAGCCTAGCCAATCTGGGAAACGAATTCGGACTTGCTGATCAAGCCGCGCAGCGCACGGGGGCACAGCATCACTCTGCCCTCTACGATACGACGCTGGCCGCGCTCCTGTTTGTCCACTTGCTTTCCCCTCTGACGAGCGATGAACGCCAGACGGCGGTTAGGGACGCCAACATTCTTGATCCGAAGCAAGGATCCCTCTTGTGATCTCACCTCCGATAAAGATTGGCGTTACAGGTACTCATTCGACAGGCAAGACCTCGTTCTTAGATGCTCTGGAGCGAGAACTCGTCCAGATCAATCTTAGAGTCCGCCGCTTGGGCAATTTCGCCTCGGACGCGCAGAAAATGGGATTTCCGATCCTGAGAGATCATAACTACGATAGCACGCTGTGGATCATGACCCAGTGCATGCGCCTCGAAGCCGAGGCCGCCCTCTCCACTGACGTCATTCTGGTCGATCGTCCGGTCATCGATGCATTGGGCTATCTGAGAGCCGCGCTGCATCTTACACACCGAAGCATCGGAGATCGACGGCTCGATGAATTGACCGCGATCGTTAGGGTGCACACGCCCGAGTACGATCGACTGATCAAGACATCCCTCGACAAAGATATCGACCTTGGCGTTGGACGAGACCAGGACGAGGAATTTCGTGAAACCGCCGCGTCGTGGATCGATCGGCTCGTCTCCGACAACGCGCCGGACGCGCTGACGCTGACTTCGTCCAATCAAGACACCATTGTGCAGGACGTTGTCCGATACGTCTCGTCCCGCCCTGCAGACATAGACACCGATGGATAGCTCCTCCTCCGCCCTGAAGCGCCGGATCGGATTGGGCTGTATGCCGTTGACCGGGATTTACGGGCCAGTTTGCCGCGATAATGCTTTAAAGATCATACACCATGCGCTCGATTTGGGTGTCTCCAGCTTCGACACAGCGGAGCTCTACGGGCCGTATGTGAATGAAGAGCTGCTGGCTGAAGCGCTTGGCTCAAATCTGGCGCGAGTGGAGATTGCTACCAAGTTCGGATATCGCATTCACGATGGTAAGATCGCGGGGCTAGACAGCCGACCCAAGTCGATCCGCTTTGCGGTGGAAGGCTCGCTGCGGCGACTGCGTCGTGACTACGTGGATGTCTTGTACCAGCACCGGCCTGATCCCGCCGTCCCGGTCGAAGATGTCGTCGGCACAATGGCGGATTTGGCGCGCGAAGGAAAAGTGTTGGCTCTGGGTTTGTCCGGTGCTCAGCCAGACTCGCTTCGGCGCGCCTCCGCGATACACCCGATTGCTTTCATCCAAAATGAATACTCTCTGATCGCCCGCGATCCGGAGAAGACGCTTCTGCCGAGCCTCCTAGGAACCCAAACTCAATTCGTCTGCTATTCCCCCTTGGGACGCGGGATACTTGCAGGCAAGCTACCGAAGGCGACCCAACAATCTCCGACAGATTACCGCAACAAAGATGATCGGTTTCAACCGAAGCGCCACGCCGAACTCGTCGACCGGCTTGCACCGCTGTGGCAGATCGCCGCCACCCGATCCGCTTCACCGGCCGCGATTGCCCTTGCCTGGCTGCTATCCAAAGGCCCCACAATCCAAGTCATTCCCGGTGCGACCGATATCGAGCAACTCAGGACAAACACGTGTAGCACGGACCTTATCCTAACAGATGGGGAAATCGCGGCTCTCGACCTCACCATCTAATTCCGCATTGCCTCCCAAGAGCGGATTCTCTTCCGACTAGGTATTTCCCAAGGTCAGTCAGAATCCAATTCAACCCGTGCTGGGAAAAAAGCAAACGTGTGGGATTTGGCGCTCGATAGCCAAAGGTCATGGCGCTGCCACAACAAGAAACTCGCCCTTCTGGATGGTTTTTGGTGCTGCGGCAACTCTTTTCGGTCTGCTGTTCTGTTCTATGAATGCGCCCGTCGTGTTAGCTGGCATTCGCGACCGATGACCACGCCTTGTCGACGCCGTCGACGATCGCGGCGTTCAGCGCCTTCGTCACACGATCCGTGACCCAATCACTTTGGTGCAGTCTGGTTTCGTCCCCCGGGTCGACCATCCGATCGAACGAGATTCCCTCGACCTCGTACAAGGCTTCCATAAACGTGAAGCGGCGGAACACATTGACGCCTTCGGCGTCCGCCGCCAACTTGCTGATTGCTTTCACCATCGCGATCGCCTTGCCCTTCTTGGCAGGCGTCAGGACGGCCGGTACATATTGGAGGTCCATCAGGATCACGTCGGCCCGCGTTTCATTTCGCAGCTTGACGAGCCCGTCGTGGATGGCGTTGATGGTTTCGTCGAATGTGGGAGGCGGCGGCTTCAGGTCCGAGCTTTGCCAAACTGCATTCGTTCCCACCTGCCAGATGACGAGATCGGGTTGCTCGGCGATGACATCGGTATTGAACCGCTCGAGCTCGAGCGGCGCTTCCTGGCCGCCAATCCCTGCGTTGATCATGGTAATCTTGGCGTTCGGATAAGGGATCTGAAGAAGCGACGGCAGCCGGTCTGGATAAGGCTTGATGCTGCCTTCGCCCGCCGTCGTCGACGAGCCGATCGCAACGATCTTGGGCCTGCCTCTGGTGATGCCGCGCGCAAAGTGAGGCAGGTCGCGCTCAAAGGGGACCGGCCCGATGGGGATGGTCTGCGAGGGATCGTTGTCCACGGGCCACCTGCCGATTGCAGCCGAGATCATGTAAGTTGGATGCAGAATAGCGCGTCTAGGCGAGATGGCCTAGCCTGCCGCACCAAACTCTCACGTGACGGGCTGGGTCGTTCGTTGGCAATGGGTGCCAATACCCATCCATCGCATGCTGATGGCTCGACTGTCTCGATCGGCCTGTCATCACGTTGACAGATTGGCCGAGTTGAATGCAACCTCTGGTAAATCGGCAGCGGAGGCTTGCAGGTGCGGCGCGCGGTTTCGATCGGTATTCTGGCCTTGGCTCTCGGCGTCGTCGCGGCCCCTGCCCGCGCATGGTGGGACGAGGGGCACATGCAGATCGCCTACCTGGCATACAAGCGCTTGTCCGACCCCGTCCGTGACAAGGCCGACGCCCTGCTGCGGCTCAACAAGGACTACGCGAAGTGGGCGGCGGGTGCGTCCGACGACAGGACGGCGAAGATGTACGCCTTCATTCACGCCGCAACCTGGGCCGACGACATCAAGACCAAGGAATACGGCTATACGCGCGATGCGGTCACTAGCCCTACGGCAGGCCAGAACATCGGCTACTCGGACCACAACCAGCATGCCTACTGGCATTTCAAGGACACGAACTTCTCGCCGGATGGCACGCCCCTGCCTGCCACGGACCCGGTCGATTTCGTCACTCAGCTGAAGGTCATGATCGCCGCTTTGCCCGCAAACTCGGGTGCGTCCGACGACATCCGCTCTTACGATCTCGTCTGGATACTGCACCTCGTCGGCGACGCCCATCAGCCACTTCACGCAGCAGCCCGGTACACGATTCAGATCCCCGACGGCGACGCCGGCGGCAACGCGGAGTCCGTGATCCCGGCGAGCGGCTGGAGCATGGCGTTGCACGCCTACTGGGACGCGATTTTCGGCGGCTACTCGTCGCCGTATGGAGCCGTCTTCGATGCCGACGACAAGGATGGGCTGTCCAGCGTCGGCGTCAGCCAGGCAGAGGTCCAGATCGCCGATCCGGCCGTCTGGGCTCAGGAGAGCGCGGATCTAGCCAAGCAATTCGCTTACATGCCGCCCGTCAGCACGGGAAAGAATCCGGTGCTTCTGACGCGCGACTACGAAACGAACGCGAAAAACGTGGCCCGGGCGCGGGCCGCGTTAGCTGCCGCCAGATTGGCCAACCTTGTCGAGACCGCGCTCAAATGACATTTCGCCGGCCGCCGGCAAAGAGAACTTTTGGAGGAACATCGATGAAACGGTCTATTGCGGCTATCTGCGTATGCTTCGCGGTACTTGTCTCAGGACCTGCATGCGCCGGATCGCCTCTCGCGCAGCTGACGCCGATTGCGGGCGCTCCCGTCTTCTTCGACGCCAAGCGGATCACCGCAGTGGTAGCCCTGCCGACCAACGAATTTACCGTCAGCGCAGAAGCGATCCGCCTCTCGCCGCAGATCTTCTTCCCGTTGCCGGCGGAGGTCGCGTCGAACGGCCCCAAGAAGCCGGTCACGCAGGTACTTGGGATCTTCGCCAATCTGATGCCGGTAACGGAGTCCGTGGACGACGTCCTCCAGCTCGCCGGACGAGATCAGTTCGCCCAGTTCACGCTGATGTCCGGCGAAACAGTCTGGATGCGAGCGTCCGCGGTCGGGTGGGTCTCCCATGAATTTCCGGCGGCCGGAATCCCGAATGCCGGCAGTTTTGTGGGACTCGGACTTGCGCCCGGTCGGCCGACCGCTCTGAAAGAGGACGTCGACCAGGTCCGAAAGGCAATCGATCAGATCGCGCCGTAATGGACGATTTTAATCGGATTTCCGTCGAAGCAATTTCAAAGGTGCATGCCGGAAGGCTTAGGCAGCTCTCTGCGACCTGGTCGGGAGCATTGACGGCAACCTCATCGACATCAAGGTCTTCAGGGACACTGAAGCCGTCCCGCAGACGCGATCGTATAGCACGCTCATCTGAGGAGAGTTCAGCAGATCGGCCGTCGCACGCAGATCGGCCATCGTCGCTTCGGGTGGAGGCGTCAGCACGATGACGTGGTTTTCCGCGACGAACGGCCCGACCTCATCGATGAACCTCCGGTCGACGACGGCCGCATTGATCCGACGCTTCTGCTTCCGGTTCGACGTCCGTTGGATCACCAGGCATGGCCGCCGCACGACGTAGGAAAGCTCGGTGTCGACGACGACGCGGTGACCGTCCACGTTCGCTTTCATATGGTCGAAGTCCACTGACCCGTCAGGTCGGATCGCCACCGCCCACAGCAGGGCGACAGATGACGCCGCGCGGATCTTCGAGATGCGGTCCTCCCATCGATGGGGGACGACGGGACCGACCTTGCCGGTCCAACCGATTTCCGACAATGACGCCCCCGTCGCGATCGTCTCGGGTGCGGGCATCTCCCAGCGCGCGCCTTCGCGATCGAGTTTGATATTGCCCAGCAGGCGATCCTTCCCGTCGCGCCCGAGGCTGCCGACGCGGACGGTCGGCCGCTGTTCGATGCCCCGACGCATCGTCACGACGATGCAGTCCTGGATGACGTCGAGAAATACCCGCTCGCGGTTTTCGATCCGATCGATCGCAATGATCTCGGAAGCAATCGACTTCCGGAACGCGGCGAATGACGGCCCGCCGATCATGCTCGCCGGCATGACGAACGACAGGAGACCGCCGGGCTTCACGAAGGTGCGGCAGTGATGCAAGAAGGCCATCGAAAGGTTGAGGTAACCGCCCCTGTCGGTGAGATCGGGCCAACGCCGAACGTAATTGTGGTAGTCCTCGCGACCGATCCTCGCGTAGGGCGGATTGCCGACTACCACGTCGTATTTGCCGACGGCATTTATCTCCAACGTATCCGCAATCTCGACGCAATCCTCGACCGCGCGATAGTCGCGATCGGTCGGCTCGTCGACGCCGCGCGCCAACGCCGCGCGCCATGCCAACAGATTCTTCGAAACCCCTGCGAGCCGTCGGTCGATTTCGATGCCGCGAAGAAGCTTGAGCGCCCTGCCGGCATCCGTCGACGGCAGCGAAGCACTAATGAGGCCGTGCAGGGGCGCCAGGAACGCAGCGCCGCCGGCCGCCGGATCGACGATCGAATGCCGCGTCGGATCGTACCCGTGAGCAACGAGCCTGCTCAACACGTACGTTGCCAGATACGGAGGAGTGAAATAGGCCCCCAGACGTTCCCGCTCGCCGGCCTTGAGTTGAAGCGCCGCGACCACCGCAGCCGCGTGTTCCCGCCACTCAAGAGGCAAAACCCTCAACTTGGCGTGGGCGATCCGGACCGGATTCGGAGCGCGCGTGATCCGGCCGTGCGCGATGCTGGTG
Source organism: Bradyrhizobium mercantei (assembly GCF_001982635.1). Lineage (GTDB taxonomy): Bacteria > Pseudomonadota > Alphaproteobacteria > Rhizobiales > Xanthobacteraceae > Bradyrhizobium > Bradyrhizobium mercantei. Next base: position 594,243 of record NZ_MKFI01000002.1, read on the forward strand.
GCCGGATCCGCACACCGCCATTCCTCGGTGTCGATTGCGCGACGGACCGCGCCGAAGAAGCGGTTCGTGACCTGCTGGTAGCTCGTCTGCTGCTGATTCATCGGAACACAGTAGCCATCGTGCCGGAATTTCAGAACAGATATCTCTGCAGCTTTTTTTGTTAGTTAACGGGATAAATGACTTTCCTATATACCTATATTTGACCACATCAGGCCGGCATGGTTAGCTAATGGCATATTCAGGAAAACGGATGATCCCATGTCCTCCTGTTCAGCCACAGAATTCGATTCTAGATTGAAAAATTCCTGGTCAATTCAACGCACGAGGGTGGACGCATGGGAGGTTCGGCCCTTTCCGCCCCTCGAATGGGTCGAGTTCGAAGCATTCCTGTACGGCACGGCGACCACCCTCTCAGCCGTCGTCGGGTCCGCTCCGAACCTCGAGCGAGAGCTGGCCGAACTGGTCGGCTCCTACCTCAGCCGAGAACGGATCGCCCAAACGGATACCCCCGCGTCCCCACCGCCCGGCCGGGCCTGGTCGGCCATGCCGCTCGCTGCTCTTTCGGGCGGATTCGTCGACGCGATGCGGCGACTGCATGCCTATGGATCGATCGGCACGCTTCTCGATGACGATTTGCCCCAGACGGCGGACCAGTTCGCCCGTCGGATCGAGACGGACATCGAGACGCTCGAATCGCTTTTGAACAAGCTACCGAAGGTTCCTGCCGCATCCGGACGCCTGAACCTGCAAATGCTGCGCGACATCGCCCTCGCGCGCCTTGCCGTGGATGAAGGAACTCGGCAGGCTCCGGCCGCCGGCCTTGCCTGGCTTGGGGGCGTCAGCGTCAAGACCATCCAAAACCTGCTCTCCCGGCAGCAACTCACGGGCTCAGCGGGATCCGCCGATCCTCACGCGGCGCGGAGCTGGCTCGCCGACCGTAAGGATTGGTCCCGCTCTTGTTGGCGCGAGGCAATCGAGGCCATCAACTCCGGGCTCGTAGCGCCTTTTCAGGAATTCGACTCCCAACCCGATGATGCGAGGTCTGCCGGCAAGGAGAGCGACGTCGTCGAGTGGTCCTTCGTGCCGCGGGCGGCGGACGGTGCCCTATTTCTTCCGGACTTGATGCGTCAGCGAGGCTGGACGATCGGTCCTCGCGGGGCCGAACGCTCGTTCGGCGATTACTGGCGTGCGCTCGAGCATTTGCAAAAGACCGATCGCCCGCATTGGCGCCGCCCGAACGAGGCCGGCGCGTACAACATCGTCGTCGGCAAGGACTGGGTGAGGATCGCACGCGGCGAGCTCGAATTGCAACTGACCGCGGTGCTGAAGACCGGGGGACGTCCATGAGGGGACGCGATGGAGACCCGAGAAACCGGTTCGGCTCCAACCTCGACGTCATCAGGCAGTCGCAGCAGAACGATCGCGAGCGTCGGCGCAGCCTGCTGTCGAAGCCCGCCATCGATCGGCCGGCCACGACCGACGGCCCTCCCGGCAAGAGTCCCGTTCGGGACGCGCGCCCGGTACTGCCGGCGCTGCGCCTCTATCACCGCTCGGATCTCGGGTCGGAGGTGAACTACGTGCCGGCGGCGGCGAGCGCGGTCTCAATGATCGCCGACGCGCTGGTGGAGCGGACAAGCAGAGTCGTCTTCACTTGGCCCGACAAGCTCAACCGGCCACTCGGTGCAACGATCTCGGCTTTGCTGCGCGCACAGTCCGCTCAGCCGATGCTTCGGTCCACGGTCGCATACTATCCGTTTACGGACCGCAAGACGCACAGCCTCAAGTCGATCCTGGTGGACGAGCAGGATCTGGCGACCCGCTACCTCGATTTGATCCGGAATATGGACAGTTCGAAGTATCACGGCGCCGATTACCAGAACGCCTATCTTCTGAAGAGCCTCAAGGACGCTTCGCCCAACAAGGCCGGAGCGAACGTCAGCCATCCCAATCTGCGCGAATTGATCCCGACCTTCGGACCGCTCGCGCATAATCACGTCATTCGCTACGCCGACCGCGACGAGGACTTCCTTGGCGAGATCGCGTCGCGCCGGACCCTGATCCGCGAAGCCTCGAAATACCGGCGCGAGATCTCCTCGAAAAGCGCGGCGCCCATCGCGATTCTCGGGCTTCCCGCCGCCGTCGACGACATCAATCGTCTATTCAAGACCGAGTCCCGACTGGCGGAGCGATGCGACCTCGTCGTCGCCGACGCCACTGACGTGGCGTTCGGTGGCGCGGACGCCTGGCTCAAGGGTCTGCGCCGCATCGCCCACCTCGTGGGCGGCCTTCCCCGCGAGGTGCCGATCGTCGTCATCACCCAGGATGGCTTCATCGCGAAGGCCGCCGCGGAAATTTTGGCGAAGCGTGCCGCGAACGGCCGCACCGTACCCGAACGCGCCAAGATCGACGCCTTCGTAAAGATCGTCCCGAACGATTTCACGGCGCAGGGAGGCGGCACGGACGGCTGGAACACGGTGTCGTTCGCCACGCATCTGAAGGCCGAAGAGCTCGCGAAGTTCCGGGCCGACGCCCTATCGCTCGCCGCCGCTCTCCGAAACGCCGGCTATGCCGGCGCGGCCGACGCTGTCGTGAAGGCGATTACCTTCGTAAGAACCGTGGCCTGCCTTCCGATCCCTCTGACGGAGTTTCGCGAACATCTCGACTTCATGGAGCGGGCCGGCGCCGTGAGCGATTTCGTCGTCGCCAGATATCGTTACCTCGCCGTCGCGGATTCGCTGCGCAAGGCTGAAGCGACCTCCGACAGCTTGGGAGATGCCGTCTTCGCCTTTCGCCAGCGCACCGAGGCTATGGTCGAGCGTTACGCCGACGGCGGCGAGGTCTCCGAGTTCGTCCGAGAACTGATCTACAAAGCGGCCAACAAGGCGAACCGCACAATAGTGGCGTTCCGCGACCGCGTCGTGCTCTCCGCCATCTCGGAGTGGCTGGCCGGCCGGGACGACGTCGATCAGGAGAAGCTCGCGAACAAGTTGATTCTGACGACGACGGAAGCGCTCGCATCGACTTTGTCTGCGACGTCGCGCGGTGCGCCGATCGACTCGCTTCTGCTCGTCAACCCGAAGGTTCGCGACTTCGAGCGCATCATCCTGTCGCCTTCGCTGCCCCGCAAGGTCGGATTGATAGGCGACGGGGGAATGCTCGGTGCCATCACAACCGTACTGGCGCCGGTGCTGCCGCTGTTCGCCGGCAAGCCGGCGGAGCGGCTCGGCGCCGTTTCGAAGAGCCTGGCGCAGTGCGCCGAAGGGCTGACATCGTTCGACTTCGAAAAGACGATCTCTCCCGAGTTCGAGCCCGACCTGACACTCGATTTCACCGTGCAGGACTCCTCGGACGGCGCGCCCTACGATGGTCCCGTGATCGAGCTCCGTACCGAGGACGGCTACCTCCTGCGGCTGCTGCCGCAGTCCGAATGTCTGGTCATCCAGGACGACGATGTGAACCCGTTGCGGGGACTGGCGGCGGAAAAGGTGGCCATCGGAGACCGCATCTTCGTCTTCAGCCGGGACCTGCACGATCGTATCGAATTCCTTCTCGGGCCCGTGAAGTCCGAGGGCACGACCCTGCTCTCGTCCTACCAGAAGGCGGTGCGCGACCGCGTCGCGCTGATCCCGGGCGGCAGACAAGAGCAGGCACAGGAGGTTCTCGCGCGGATGAAGGCTGCGGCCGAGGAGATCGACGAGACGCTCGACGTCGGCCGAAACGAGCTTTCCAACGTCCTGCGTTGGATGTCGACGGGCCGCGCCGGCGGCCGTCCGGACGCGCCGCGCTCCGTCAAGACCTTCGCGATCTTCATGAACGCGCTAGGCATGCCCGAAATGATGTCCGCGCAATACTGGTACAACGCGGTCGTCAGTTCCCGCGTGATGGCCATCCAGGTCGGTCTGCACGCGCACAGCCGCGCCCAGGAGTTCGTGAAGAACCCGCACGCCTTCTATTCGCGTGCCGCCGAACGGAAGCCCGAGCTCAAGCAACTCTGGGAAGAGATGGTCCGCAGCGCGAGCGTGATCGTCCAGAAGGATCTCATTTCGGCCAAACAACGCAAGGAGCACGCCCGATGACAGCGGCACCCACCGGCCTTCCTGGCGTCAATTCGGCGCTTCGAGATGAACCCGACCTCGCGCAGGAGCTCAAGGAGGCGGTCTGCGACGCGCTCGTCAACGCCGTCGCGTCCAAGGCTTCCGGCACCGGCGCCTTCGGAGAGATCGTGCTGGGACAGCGCCCGCGAGACCAGTTCTCGTCCGGTTTCCTCCTCAACCAGCTTTCGTCGGCCGGCGAGGACGAGAGCAGCGACATCCGCATTGCGGTCCACGGCGCGAGCCTCAAGCTATCGGACGGCGCACAAGGCGAGATCGAGGTACGACCGCATCTGGCGGTCTACGTGCGGGTGCTTCCGACCTGGCAGGATCTGGAAAACGACATTCTCGGCCTTCGTCCGAAGCCGCGTCTCTCCAGACCCGTCCGCCTCGAGGTCAATGCCGAGGCGGGGAAGATCGCGGAGGCCGCGCGTGGTGAGGGCGACGCTCGCCCGCGGAAGGTCATCTTTAAGGAAGCCGTCAGGAAACTGCTCACGAAGCGCGGGGTGCGTTTCGAGAAGACCGAAGAGCCCGTCGTCATCGTCAATCCGGAGGAGGAGCCGGAGAACACGCCGGATGCTCCGCCCCTCTCGTCACGGAAGGTCGAGGCGGTCGCCGGCGAGGAGACCCCCATCGAAGTGGCCGAGACTGTCGACGGAGCGGTCTATCCGGACGAACTCTGTTCGCCCGAAGATATTCCGATGAAATTCCGACGCCTGTACGTCGCCCTGCCCGTGCTCATCCTGCCGTTGCCGGGCAGCGCGGAGGAGCGCGCCAGGCTCGTCCGCGAACATTCCATGCAGATGTGCAAGGCCATCGAAGCCGCCTACGACGACTTCATCCGCTCTCCCGAGGGCGACCAGTGGTGCTGGCGCAAGCAACGCCTGCGTCCGAGCGTCTTCCGGTCCCGGCAGGCCTGGGAAGCAGCTCTCGCCAACATCCGCGCCACACCGGTCAACAAGGCTCATCTCTGGCCGGATCAAATGATCGAGATCTCCATCGAATGGGCGGCCAGTCCGATCGAACCGAACGTCGTGCAGGCCGCGATCGGCCTCCTGCATCGCTCGTGCGGAAGCGTTGGAGAGCAGGAGGGCGACGGCGGAATCTTCCAGGTGCGCGTCGACATCGAGGTCCGCCCCGCGGCCGCGTTGGTCCCCTACGTTCTCGAACGCGTCAAGCCCGCCTACGACAGCCAGGGTTTCCACTCCATCTTCGCGGCCGGCTGGAACGCCGGAGTAGAGCGGGTATCCTTCGAGGGAGGGGTCCGGCTGACGACGACCTGGGCGCCGCGATACGTCCTGCCGCGCATCGTCCCGAACCGTATTGAGAACCTCGACATCGACTTTAAGACCCTCGCCGATCCGAACATCGAGATCGATCAACTCGATCTTGTCCCCGAAGCCTTCGGTCGCTGGATCGCCGAACAGCGGGCGACGGTCGACCCGACGACCGGGCTCGATCCCTTGGACACCGTCGGCCGCGAGCGCGAGCGGGAAAAATTCGAGCAGGACATCGTCGCCTACGGAGAAGAGGTCGCGGACCTCCGCGTCGGCATCGATCTGCTCAAGCGCAGCCGCGAAATCTGGCTCGACGATCCGACGTCGGCGGGTGCGGCGCCGTTCAAGGCCTGGTATCTGACCAACCGAGCGTTCCTCGAGGTCGGACGCACCGAAGCCAAGACGTCGTGGCGCCTGTTCCAGCTGGGCTTCATCCTCTCCAACCTGGTTTCTCCTGCAACCAGGCTGAAGGAATTCGAGCATCTGTACCGACCCAACAAGGAGTCGATCGAGTCGGCGTCCCTGCTCTATTTCGCCACCGGCGGCGGCAAGTCCGAGGCCTTTTTCGGCCTGCTATTGTTCACCCTCTTCCTCGACAGGCTGCGCGGAAAACATCGAGGGATTTCGGCACTCATTCGCTATCCGCTGCGGCTGCTGACTGCGCAGCAGGCCCGACGTCTCGCGAGGGTGCTGGCGAAGGCGGAGATGATCCGCCGCGACGAGCGCATCGCCGGCGCCCCATTCGAGATCGGCTTCTGGGTCGGAAGCGGCAGCACGCCCAACAGGCTCGCCAACGGCGACCAGGTGCTGGATGAATTCAAATGCATCCCGGCGATCGATTCCGACGCGCATGCCGACGAGCCCGCCAACCGTCGCGACCCGGCCTACCTCGCCGCGCTGCGCGACTACGACAAGCTGCCGAACTGTCCGTTTTGCGACCGTCCCACCGCCCTGCGCCGCTATCCCCAGGAACAGCAGCGGCTCGGCATCGTATGCCTCGAGGCGGCATGCGAATGGAACGTCAGGACGAAGACCAACCTCCAGCGGCCGCTGCCCTTCCTTCTGGTCGATTACGACATCTACCGGTCCGCGCCGGCGATCCTGCTCGGTACGATCGACAAACTCGCTTTGATCGGACAGCATTGGTCCACGATCAACCGGATCGGAGGAATGTTCGGGCTCGCGCGCCTCCTCGACGACAACGGCCTCATCGAGACCCCCTACGATCTGAACGTGTCGAAGGCGATGGAAGGACGCCGCACGATCGCTCCGTCCTTCTCGAACGGAGTCGAAGTGTTCGTCGATCCCGTGCCTTCCCTCATCATCCAGGACGAAGCCCACCTTCTCGAGGAGAGCCTCGGCACCTTCGCCGGCTTGTTCGAGACGACGTTGTACCAGTGGTTCCGCTCTCTGCGCCCCATCCTGGGCGACCGGATGTCTGTTGTGCCCGGCGGCGATGGGGACATCCGGCTTCCGAAGGTCGTGTGCGCCACCGCCACGATCTCCGATCCTGAGCGCCAGATCCGCGTCCTCTACCAGAAGCGCGTGCGGCAATTTCCCCGCAAAGGCACCCGGCTCTACCGATCGTTCTACGCCAATCCAAGCCGCTTCGAGGGAAGCGCCGGAGAGCGCAACGATATACTGGCGCTCCCCTCGACCGAGCCGAGTGCGGTCGAGACCTATGCGCCGTGGGCGCGGGTCTACGTCAGTCTTCTCACCAACGGTCGCCCCCACACGACCGCATCCGTCATGATCCTCGGAGCCTTCACGGCCATCGTCACGATGCTGCTGCGCGATCTCTGCTCCGGAGATGGCGCCCGACAGTCTGCCGCGGTCCGCCTCGTCGCCTCGCATCTCGGCGCCGGCCCGCTCGCCGGCCGCCATGGTGCCGCGCTGGCTCGCATCGAAGCTGACGCGCGTTTCGACGTCCTGGCCTCCACGGTCGACCTCCACCGCGTGGCGCTCACCTACGTCACGAACAAGAAGGGTGGCGACCAGATATTGTCCGCGCTGCCCGGCATCGCGGACCGCCAGCATAAGGATTTCGGGCCGTCGGCGATCGTCGAAGGCATCCGCACGGACCTGATCAGCGGCGGCGTGGAATCCGGGACGGTCGAGGCGATCGTGCGCCAGGCCGAACGGAGGTTGGATCCCACGACCGAGGACGTGCAGGATGTGCTGCGGATGATCGTGGCCACGTCGGCGGTGTCGCACGGCGTGGACGTCGAAAACTTCAATTCGATGTTCTTCGCCGGCATGCCGACGGCGATCGACGAATTCATCCAGGCGAGCTCGCGCGTCGGGCGCACCCACGTCGGATTCTCGATGTTGATCCCCACTCCGCAGAACCGGCGGGACCGCTTCATCTTCGAGGTCCACGAGACATTCCATCGATTCCTCGAGAGGATGATCGCGCCGCCGGCCATCGAGCGCTGGGCCGATCGCGCCGTCGTGCGCGTCGTTCCGTCCCTGATCCAGAACTGGTTGATCGGTAAGATCTACCAGGAGCAATTCGTTGCGGACTCCGATCCCGAGAAGAAACGGGCACGGATATTCAGCAAGGTCTCGTACGTCCGATCGCTGGTGAACCGCATGAAGACGGCCCCCTTCATCGACGGTCTGGAGAAATACATCGCCGGCTGCCTGGGCATCGACGCCGAAGTCGGCGGTGCCGATACGCAACGGCAGATCGTCACGACGATGGTGCGGGAGCGGCTCAGGGAGTTCGTGCGGCTGCTCGAACTGCCGACGGCGGACGGCGACCTCGCGGCGTTCTGGGAGCAGTTCCGCGGCAACGTGGACAGCCCAATGACCTCGCTGCGCGACGTCGACGCTCCGGGTACGGTGCGTCCTCAGATCTCGAGCCGCAAGGCGGACGCCAAGGATCGTTTCCAGAAAATGATGAGGTTCATCCGGGAGGGCGGCACCCCGCGTCCGACCGGCGTGGTCGAGGCGACGGCGGAGTTGCGAAATGACTGACGAAAACTTTTCGATGAAGCGCTCTCGTTCGCAGCTTGCGACGATCTACGCGCCGGGCGCCTTCTTCACGTTCGAGGGCGGCATGGGGGCCTGCATCGCCCATCCCGCCGCTCGCATCAGGGCGGACCTCACCGACATGCTGAAGAACCAGATCGTCGACAGCATCAACGAACGGGTCCGCAACTGGGAAGCTCAGGGCCTGAATTGTCGGCGGGAAGGCGGGCAGCCGCCGGTCGACCCGGAGCTTGTCCTCGACGCTCAACTCCGAAACGACGGGGCGGTCCCGCGACTGCAGGGAGACCGCCTCGCCTTTCTCGTCCCGGACGTCATGAACTACGTGCCGGAGCCGCTGACCTTCGTCTGCCGGCGGTGCGGACTGATGAAGGACTTCCGGAATGTCGAGGACTTCGAGACGCGCAGCGGCACTCTTGAGGACGGGTGCCCGCTCCGCATCCGGAACGAACAGTGTCAAGCGAACTGGGAGCAGCTCGACGTCGTACAGGTTCACTGGTCGGGTGGCTATCAACGCATCTCCACACTCTACAACCGTTGGGACCGCGACCGGCAGGACATCGTCTGGAATAGGGTCCAGTGCCATTGCGGCAACCCGCACTTCCTGCTCGACCGCACGTCGCCGACGTTCAGCAAGTGGCGCTTGATCTGCTCGGCCTGCAACAGCGCGACCGAACTTCCCGTGGTCAAAGATCCGGCCAGTTTGCGGGCCCTCGGCGAGGGCATCGCGCAGGGGCGCAACCAGCTGGTCGAAGTCAACATGGAGCCCGTGTCGTACCGCGCCAACAGCGCCTACTACGTCCAGGGCGATCGGGTGCTCGCCCTGGCGAACGAAGACTACTTCCCGCTCCTGCTGCGGGGGCGCACGGACGACCTCAAGAATTTCATCGCCAAGTCGTTCTCCTATCCCGTGCTCGAGATCGCCGAGGCGGACATCGAGAACACCCTGCGAGAGAAGAACCGTTCTCAGGAATGGCTTTCCTACCGGCAATACGCCGAAATGGCCGCCATGATGAAGCAGGCCAACCGGCCTGACCTGGCCGAAGCTTCGGTCAAGGCGCAGCAGGATCAACTGGACCGCTGGCGCGCCGAGGGTCTCATCCCTGATGTCTACCAGCGCACTCCCGCCTTGAATCAGGCGGTAGAAATTCGTGGTTCTGAGTGGAACCGAAAATTCGATCCGATCCGCCAGGCGATCGAGCACAAGACCCTCGAGATCGACGTGCTCAACGACGGCAGCAAGGTGATCAATGTCAAGGAGCCGAAAGAGCCGATCATCCCCGACATGACCGCGGCCGAAGTCGACACCACTAAACGGCGGATTTCGGACCTTCTCTCGATGCTAGGCGTCGAGGACATGCGTCTCGTACGCAAGTTTCCCGTGTGCGAATTCACGTTCGGCTATTCGAGGGTCGAGTCCGGCCCGCGCGTGGTTCGAGACAAGACCGGCGAAGCCTGGGAGATGCCGGTCAAGCTGAACCTCTTCCCTCGTGCCTACTTCCACGAGGAACACGTTCAGCCCATCTACGTCATGAAGCAGGACAACGAAGCCTTCTACGTCCGCCTCGACGAGTCCTGCGTGCGAGCGTGGCTCGACGCCAACGGCATCGCGTATACGCTTCCCGCACCGAACAGCAGGCTGGGCGCAGTTCTCATCGACGATTACGAAACGATCAATCCGGGAGGCCACGGATTTTCGAGTTGGCTCGACGAGTACCGGGGCAACGCAACGGCCGACAGCCGCAATCTATGCTCGTACGTCTACACGCTGCTCCACACGATGTCGCACCAGATGATGCACGCGGTCGCGCAGGTCTCCGGCCTCGAACTCGGCAGCCTCACGGAGCACATCTTCCTGCCGGATCTGGCGTTCGTCGTCTACAGACGGGGAACGACGATGGATCTCGGGTATCTGAGTTCGGCCTGGCGTATGGCCACGAATCCGACCGACGGCAACCTGATCCTGTCCTCGATGCTGGATCCGACCAGCCTGCGATGCGGCTCGGGAGTCCTTTGCGACGAGCGCGGCGGCGCCTGTCCGGACTGCATTCTGATTCCGGAGGTCTGCTGCATCACTCGCAACAACCTTCTTAGCCGCTCTGTGCTGCGAGGGATGGCGAAACCGCATTGGGACGTCGCTATCCCCCGCGACCAGAGCATCGAAGGCTATTTCGAGGTGGTTCGGATTCTGCGTCAGGGACGGCAGAGTCGCGAAGCGGCCGAATAGCGTTGCGCTCAAATCGCGACCGCGCGCGGCGCGACGCGTTCGATGGGAGCATACAGAAAACCGTCGGCGCCAAGCTGGACCGGTCCCTCGCTTCGGCGCGGCCTCGCGTCGAGGCGCTGGCCTGCGAGCGCTCTCCGGATGACATCCGCATCGACCCCTACGAACCGGATCGAATCCGGAATCGTTTGTGCGAGGGTCAGAGCCTGTCCAAGTGGAAACGGCAACACGCCAAGTGGCCCAACGGGTACGCCCAGATAGGTCGCGGAGGTCTCACCGTCCGACCCGAGGAACGCTCCTTCCAGCGCCCTGTTGCCGCCGGCGACGTGCTGCGCCAAAAGCTGCGATGCCATCTCGCTGAACCCCATGCCGGCCAGAAGGTAGCCGACATGGGCCCGAGCGATATCCTGGACCATATCGTCCCGCTCGTGTGCCGACGGGGGTTCGCCGTGGGTATCCGGATCGAGCACGTAGAGGAAAGCGTCGCGCGGTGGGATTTCGACTCCCCAGCGCGACATGACTGCCCACCCCTTGGTGCGGACGGCAGTCCAGCGCTCCTTGCCAGCCACTTTCCGCAACCTCTCGACCACGACGCCCTTTAGTTGACCGTCGGCGGTCCTTATGGGCCCGGGCAACCCAGCGCCGGTGCCGTTTGACGCTTGGCTCGTTCCCTTGGCCTCGGCGACCGCAACTCGATCCGATCCGGAGCCGCATATCCAATCCGGAAGCTCGGTCCCCTTCCCCGAAAGTCGGGTCACACGCAAACGCTTCGAGACGTTCGTCGGATCTCCGTCGATCGGCGTGAACCAGGCGAAATCGTGGTACCTGGTCAGGTAGGCCCGGGCAAAGAATCGTCCGAACAGGCCTGAAAACGCGCGGCGCATCTCCTTGCCGCGCCCCGGCCCGTTGCCTTTCCAGATCAGTTCGTTTCCGCCGGAAACAAGAAGCTCTTGGAACAGCAGGGCTAACGGCCTGCTCGATCCGCCGCCAGTCTGAAAGAGCTCTCCCATGGCGCATGCCGCCACGAAATCGGTGTCCACCTCGCACGTGCCGCCGGGACCTTTTCCGGAGAGCAACTCCTTCGGGCAGGCGCCAGGCGGCCGAACTACATAGCGAATCTTGTGCACGCCCATCCGTCAACGTCTCCGGCCCCCTCACAAATGCCCACTGAAGCCCAGGTTACGCGCATGCATCACGACGAGGCTTCCACCGCGGCTAAAATTCCCTTAGATTGCGCCAGTTGTCCCTGCAATCGATAATTGAACAACATTGTTAATTTTGGTTGGAGTATTAGCGGACGGAGGGATTGGCACCGCACTTCTTATTTCTCTTCTTGTCTTTATCGTTTTGCATGAGCGAAATGATCAGCGTTTCAGCGCAGTCTCCGTCCTCCGCGAATTGCTCCGGTGGTTGAATGCGGAGAGGTCAGACTGACAAGCTGTTCTAGGTCAATATGTCGAGGAGTACGCCAATCGCGCGGGCGAACTGGTCGAAAAGCATGCGCTGGTTACCCACGAGGTTTCCAAGGCGCTTGCGCGCGCCATTCGCTAGTGGCGCGGAGTTGGCGAAGGACAAAGTCGACGCACTCCCGTCCGTCAGTAAGATCCAGATAGGAAGCGAGCGCTGTGTCGACTTGCACCAGCTTCGCCCGCTGATCGTCTCGCAGGTTCGATAAACCCCGCGCATAGTGTGAGGATCCTCGAAGCAGTGACCATGATGCATTCACCTCAGATGTAGAACTTGAGGGATAGCTGCGCGCCCCGCCGCAAGTATCTTTCCGAGGGGCCACAACTTCTCATTGCTTGGGGCGCGTTTTCGTGCTGATGTTGAGTCACCACGTCGGATACCTGTCCGGCCAGATGCTCGCTTTGCGAGCATCAATTTATTGATCTCGATCAACGCCTCGGCAGCTCTGCGGATTGCCCCGGGCTGTTCATGTATGTGTAGTCCTAAAGCTTATTTTTGATCTGCCTTGTTATTTCAGGTGGCGAACGTGGCGACAGGGGACGACGACGCAGTTCCAGATATCGCTCAGTCTGCTGACGCAGATGCATTCCGGAATGATAATACGTCTCTGACGCGCCGCGGCTTCCTAATTGGTACGGGCTCGGTTGCCGGGGCCTACGCGACGGGTGCCTTCGCCGACGATGCCCGGCCGACGCATCGATGGTCGATTTACCGCACGCCCGATCCTGACGCGGATGGGCGTAGTGTCGTTGCGGTGTCGTTCGATGATCAGGGCAAGAACAAGTCGCCGTGGCGTTCCTTGCGCGAAATTTCGTTCGGCGAATACGCGAAGGTAGCTGTACAGCCTCTGAAGTCGGCAATCCACGGCGTCGCCTATGACGTCCAGGTTGTGTTTTCCGGGCTGGAATTGGCGCGCCGAAGCAAAGAGCCGAACCATTTCGGTTTGATATTCAAATTCATCCATACTCGCGATCCGCTCGAGCCAAGAATAGAGATCGCAGTCCGAGGTCTGCTATCTCGGGGGGAGCGGACTCTGGTGGCGAACCTCAGCCTGAGCGACTGGCTCGGCGCAGGGGAAATCAACACTTCCTCGGATACTCGGCTGGCGCGAGGCCTGCTCAACGAGGTGTTTTTATCCCGATTGCGCCTTCCGCGAACCGACAAGATGACGCTCTCTCTGGTCCTGCCGACGGAGAAAGACCAGCCCTTTATATGGCGTTTCCGGTCGGTTGGTTCCACTGTCGAACACACGAACGGCTTCGCGGTGGTGGCCGACGCCAATCCAATGCTCGGCGATGCCGCGTTTCGGCAAGTTTTGGTCGGCAGCTCGAGCCGCGTCGATCTATGGCGCGACCATGCGGCGGTCGGCGTGACTCCGGGCCACGGACAGACGCAGCGTCCCGCGCCGGGTGTGCAAAACCAACCGGTCTCAGCCAATCAGAAGCGTACGCCGCAAGCCAACCAAGACCCTGCGCGCCCCGACGAAGGTCAGCCAGCCTCGCTCGCATCGAACGCGCCTTCGGTGCCGTTGACCGCGAACAAAAAGCAAAGATCGGTGACGCCTCGGACAGTGGCGATGATGCCGGAGTTTCGGGCCAATGCGCGCCGCCTATTGCTGGGCGAGCACAAACTGAACAACGGACAGTCGAACAGCCTGGCTCTTGACCATATCGCCGTCGCTGCGTCATCGCCTGTTTTGTTGGTCCGGCGCGATCCTTCAGGTGATCCCCAGGGCATTCAACTCGAGGAAAATGGTCCACGCCTGTCCGTCGCGATCGAAACGACATTGAAAAACGTGAGCGCCGAGCTTTCGGTGCTCACGACCCGCGACAAGAAGGACTCGCGTCGGGAGGGCCCCTTCCGGCTCGTCGATGGCAGGTTGACCTTTTCGGGAGCCGCCGATGGCTCGCCCTTGCTGCTCGACGCCGACTTTCAGCTGTCCCAGCACAGCATTTCACTTTTGACGGCATTCGGCCCGTTCGAGATCGAAGCCCCCGAAGACAAGCGAGTTCGCCGGCGCGACGCGCTCGCGGTACCCCAGCAGGGCGACGACGGGCCGAGGCCGTCACAATATGAATTGCGGCGACCGGTCCGGTTGCAGGTAAAAGATCGCACGATCAGAGCTTTCGAGGCGACCGCTCGGGTCAGAAGCGCCGGCGTCGCACTCAACGACGCCGAAGCACCGGCCGGCAACGTGGTCGGTTCTTTGGCGGACCGCGGGCGGGCTTGCCGCGTTGATCTCGCGTTTCCGCAGGGATGCGAAGTGTTGTTCCGGTTGTTCGGGCTCGACGACAGCGCCAACACCCGTCACGGCATCGGCCGGCTGTCGCTGGGAACTTCCACCAAGGCAACACCGGCAGCCGGCACCTACGGCGGCCCGTATGTGCTGCCACTCGACAACGCCTTGCTGCGGTTGCGGCGCTGGCGCGACTTGACCTGCCTCACCTATCGCTTCACCGGACTTGATCTCGTGCAAGACGTCGGTGGTAAAGACCAAAAGGCTTGGCTCATACCGCGCGGCCTCGCCCGGCAAACGGCACTTGAGTCTCCCGCGGACCGCAATAAGGACTCCGGCAAGAGCCCGGACGCGAACCAAGCCGGCGCCGGCGATCCCGACATGAGCATCGCTCCGTTCGATCCGCGCGCCATGATGGTGGTGGAATTTCCCTCTCAGCACGTGGCGGAAGAGGCTTTCTTCGAGCAGCGACCGGCTAGGCCCGTCCCACCCGCCTACCCCGCTTCGGTGCTTAGCGACCACCCCGAGCTGACTGAGAAGTTCGAAAAACTGCGGTCCCTTTATCTGTCGCAGAGACCGCGCCAGAAGCAACCGCCCGATGCGCCGACCTTGGACACCAGGGCGAAGCAGCGAATAAAGTTGCGCCGCCACCTGACACAGGCGATGTCGGGTGATGCCGCCTTCTCGGCGTTTGCGGACGAATTTAAAAAAGCCGGTAAAGATCTCCTCACTGCGGAACAGCAAATCTACGTTGGCGAGGAGTTTCTCGATCCCCAAGCGCGGCGCGTCGCGGAAATCGTTGCCAACAACACCCCCGTGGCAAGGGCAAATTATTTCGACGCACTGCCGGACGATCCCGTCAGCAACCAGGATATCGAAGCGACGGTCTCGCATCTGCTGGATTTCAAACCGAAGGATGACCCGAGCCGGAAGGTGGCGGACGCGGCGAGCCAGCAGCTGATGGGCATTGCGGCGCAGCAGCCGAACGACCCCGCACTCAAGGCTTCGCTCGAGGCTCTGGTCGACCAAGCGACTCCAATCCTCAAAAAGATCCGGGAAGCCCGTGATCCTTTCTTCGTCACGCTGAAAAAAGCGTACGACGATGCCGCTAAGCCTTCCTCAGGCGACGGCGGGGTCAACGGCAGCCTTAGCACTTTCACAGGCCGGATACCACTGCTCGAAACGATTGCGAAGATTCGCCAAAGACAGGATGCGGCCAACTTCAAAGCGTTCTTGGAGAAAGACTTCCCACTGTTCGTGCGGAATCTCGTGACGACGGTCCAAGCCCAGTTGGGTTTGACGGGCGATGAAATTCCGACGCCGCTATCGCGTGCCCGACTGTCCGGTCCCTCGCGGCTGGCGTTCCGCATCAATACCGACGATTTCGAGACCGGCGACAACGGCGGACGGATTGAATTTTCCTTCAGCGAGTTGACCAACTGGTCGCGGCACGAGCTTGTGGTGATACGCCGCGCCCAAAAGCTTCTCAAGGCCTATGCGGATGGTTCACGCCGGCCCCTCTGGGATCGGGTGGAGGACCAGGATCTCGCAACACAACTTCTGCAGCAAGGCTTTAGCCGCGGCGGCCAAGCCGCCAGCAACGACAAAAGCACGACCGCCAATCGGACCAGGCGCAATTGGCCGGCCGCGACGGTCACTGCCGAGCAGCGGCTCGCCGAGGTCGCCGCGTCCGCCGCGGCCCCACCTGGCCCGTTCGAGACCGCGATCGAAATGCCTTTCCGGCTCTTCTTGTCGCCGGCCCAGGACGGGAGGTTCCGAACGCGGCGGGTCGTTCCGCCTTGGCTGTTCGGGTCGACGAGCGGGACACGCGCCACCAAGCCCGTGACGGTCGTCGAACCGCTGTGGACGGCGGCCTTCGAGACGCAACCCAATTCGGCCGTACGCGCCATCTGGTCGCCCGACTTCCGCCCTGAAGCTTTCGTGCCGGGCACGGTAGGCGCCGGCACTGGCAGAGGGCTCAATCCTCCCCCGAGCCGGGTCAACCGTCCGCCCATGCGTGGGCCCTACGCGCCATGGGCGATGGGCAGAGAAGCCCAGGACAATCCGCTTCCCGACACTTTCCCGCCGCGCTTCCGCACCGCGCTAGACGCCTTCGATCGGCACGAATTGGTCACTCTGTCGTCTGTGCACGGCCTGCCGGTGATCGGCAAGATCGGCAGGGATGCTCAAGGCAACGACGTGCGGCTCGGCAAGGACCAGGTCGAACCGCCGGACGGATTTCAGGTCTCGACGCCGAACTGGGACGGGGTCGACGTTGACGCCCAAAAACTGCTGCCAACCCTCAACGACGTCTATCTGCCGCGGCCACTCGACCCGCAAGGGCTTGAGCTGGCGCTTTCCTCACTCGGCGGTTTTTTGCGCGTCAATGCCAGCTTCGACCCGCCAGCCTCGGTCCTCACGGGCAACGGGACCGATTATTTCAACGCACTGTCCATCGAGCGGTGGCGCCACAATATCGTGTTGGGTCGGGATATCAGCGCAGAGGTGGTCTACAAGGGCTACCTCTTCCCCATCGGCCTGCATTGCGCTCTCATCAAGATTACCGAACGGCGTTTCCAAGCTGTTGCAGGTCGCCAGGGCCCCATGGCGGTGCTCCGCCAGCGCATGTTCCTGAGGATCGGCAAACCGACCAAGGAGTTTCCCGCCTTTCAGCAACCCGATGGCGGTCGCCGCCTACCCTTCAAGTCACTGACAGTTGTTACTACGCAAACTCCTGACATCGTCGATCCCTATGACCAGTCCGGCTCAACTAGCAATGATATTTATCCGAACGGCCGCATTGATTTCAAAACGAATCCCAGCGCGCGTGGCACAGCCTTCTGGCCACGCACCGCCAAACGCCTCGGCGGCGAGGTAAAGTTCGACGTCCTAGTCGACGGTAACATCCCGACGCGCCTACCGCTGATTTTTGTCGACAACGCCGCAGCCAACAATGAGCACGCGGTCCAGCTGATCTGCGAGCACTATAACCGGCTCGGAACGAGCACCGCCCCAACGTTCATACCAGCGTTGACACAGGCCGGGTTTTCCGGCGCAAAATTGACTTATGCGCCCGAAAGCAAAGCCGGCGACACGCAATTTGAAACTCAGTTCGTGGTGTTCGGCGCCGAGGGCCGCAGCACCACTGGCTCCGCATGTGTATTGCCCACGAATTATCGGCCGTTCTCGTCTAGCGGCGCCTCGACGCCATTTAACGCCAATTTCGTCAGCGATCCGTATATGCAAGGTGCCGACCAGCCGCCGTTCTATCCGGCGATGCGCTTTGCGGACGTCAAGATCGGCCAGATAGAAAAGCTCGTCGGCCACCCACTGCCGCCGACCCGTGTCTCCTACGACCCCAGCTATGCGCTCTACGGCTTTCCGGAGCCTGACGAACCCGCGAACGGCACCAATCCGCCAGCTTGTCCAGCAGGAATGGATCCGCGCGCGAATCCGAAAGAGATTTTCCTTTCCACAATCAACCCACCCCAACTCACGTTCGGGCACGGCGGCGACAAGGGCGGAGCAGTTTCACGGCCGGAAATGACGGTCCACGCGCTGTCGCGCGCCGCAGGCCCGATCAGCGCCAATCCGGCCCCCTCGTCAACACCCGCCGCCATCTCCGGGCAGCCGGCCCCCGACCCTGACGCGCCCGACGCGGTCACCGACCGACTTAATGCGCTGACTATAGCTGCAGATCCCGCAAAAGCACTCGCACAAGCTCTTTTTGGCTCGGATGCAACGCTCCTTGGCCTCATCAAACTTTCGGACTTGCTGAAGTCCATCATGACTTTGGCGGGCGGCAGCGTTCCCGTGCTCCAGGAGCTGGTGGAATATGGTGGTGGCCTCGCGGGCGACGTCGACGCCCAGATAAAGGACCGCGTGCTCACGCCGCTGCAACAGGCGCTCGCAGCGCTCAGCGGTCCGATGACGACTCCTGTCGATCTCGGTGTGTCGGGCGCGGTCAACGTCAAAGACGTCTACCCCGACGTCGTCAGCGGTTTCTTTGCGTTTCAAAAAAGCGTCAACGCCGCGCTCGCCACACCACCGCCGTCGGCCATATCGGGCGCGGGCGATACGCTAAACACCTATACTGCCGTCTACACCGACGGCCGCAGATTTGCGAACGCCATCGAGCGGGCTCTGCGCGACCCGATCACCCCGCTGCGCGAAGCAGCTAAAAAGTGGCTCAACGAGCGAATAGCAGCCGTCAAGCAGCAATTCGATAATGCCGTCACCACCCTTCAACCGATACTCGAGACTATCAATCCACGACAGCTGCGCTCCAAGCTTCGAAACTATCTCGCCAAGACTGTCCTCACGGAGTTGCAGACGCTGCTTTTCGTTATGCCGCCACCGACCAGTCCGTTCACGACGCCCAATGCGGATACGTGGCGAGACCTCGCTGGTACATTCTATTTGTCCATAGCGGATGCATTGAACGTCTGGGCCGGGACCAGCGACGACAGTCAGCCATTTTTTGATCCGAAGCAATTCCAGAAAGAATTGACAACTGCCTTCGTGGTTAGGACGCAGAATAAAGCCGGCGATGTCTGGGCCCAACAAGTCCTTTCCCTGAACCGGATGGCTGACCATCCGCAAGACCTCCTCGTTCCCGAAGCCGTCGCGATATTGAACGCACTCGACCAGGCAACCGGAGGGTTCAAGGACTTCCAGTCGACCGATCCTGGCGCGGTGACGACTGTCCTCAAGATGGTTGACCCGATCGGCGACAGCTTCAAGCAACTCAAGTTGGTCGCGCAAGTCGGCTCTGCGATCGACGGTCTCGGCACGACGCTCGTCAATCAGTGTGCCGAAAGCGTCACCGCCATCAACAACCTGATTGCCGCCACGCTGCCGACCGACGCGGCGTCGGCAGCCGCGCTGCTTGATCCCGCGGTAGATGCGTTCAATCGTTTGGCTGCGGGTTTATCCAGCCTCAACACGCAAGCGCAATCTATCGCCGTTACGACCAATCTGGTCCCGATGCTTGCCACGCTAAAGATACAGCTCAACCACGCAGCTGTGGATCAGCCGCCGGCTGTGTCGGCGCGGGCTCTGTCCGAGTTGACCGCAAAAGACCTTGCCATGCTCAAGGACATGATCCTCAGCTTTGCCAGCGAGCAGGTAAACTTCGACCCGCAAGTTTGCAACGCGCTTCCCACTCAATTCCCGTGGCAACTTCGACGCCAACTTGGCTACGTCCGCGCGCTTTCGAACCAGGCGGCGCGCTGCATCAGCGGTGCGCACCGAGTCGTGACCGCCCTCGCCGATCTCTTGAAGGATCCGGCTACCAACGTGCTGTTCTTGCAATTTCCCCCCTATCAGACCAGCTACAGCCAGCCGGTAGGAGGCGCACCTGCAACGTGGCCATCGCAATGGCCGCCCGCATCCGCGGCCGACGACGACGAGTCTCGGTACTGGATCGACCTTCTGCGCCAGCGCTTCTTTTATGTAGCGGCGCAGGCGCTATCCGCTGCGGCAAACCTGTTGCAGAAGCTCTCACTTGCCGGCGTCATTGTCGATGCTGGCGCTTCGCCTGGCCCACGCCTCGTGGCATTCAACGCGCTGAGCACGACGGTCGGCAAGATCGTCAGCACCAGCCCAAAATTCAATGATCCGGCCGAACGCGATGCAATCTCCCAACTGCTGACTTATCTCCAAAACGTCCATAGCGCCGCCCCCACTGCGATCAGCAGGCAAGTGAAGCTTGCCGTCAACGACCTTACGGTGGCAAGTAACGCCCTCACTACTCTATTGGACGGTCCTTCCGCTGCGATCTCTACGAAAATCGTCGAAAATGCGACAGCGCTGGCCGCCAAGAACGGCAACCTCGACAAGGCCGCGCAGACTGTCATCACGCAGGTAGTAGGTATGGTCGACCGCGCCATTGGCACGGGCCCGTTCGGGCTACTGCCCACAGATGCGGGCGCGCAGCCACCGATTCAGGCGCTGTTGGCACTGCTTTTCGACCGCATGGCCGGGCAATTCCAGGACATCGTCAACGGGATCGTCCAAGGCGACGATAAAATAGCTGGGATCGTCAAAACTACGATCGCGAAGCGCCTTGCGGGCTTTTACGACGACGCCCGCAGGTACCGGGACGAACTCTTCATTAAAGTCTCGGACGCAGGCAAGGACGTCGGGGCAGTGGCGGCGCAAGTCGGCAACGCGCTAATTGCGCCCAAGGATCGTAATCTCGATGTCGGCCACGACGCTTTGTTCGGCCAGGATCAAAGGATCAACGGCATCGCTTCTGACCTGAACGATCCAAACAAGCAGCTCAATGCACTCGTCGACCTTTTCGACTTCATCAAAAGCTGGAAGAGCCATGCTTACGAAAATGCGACGCCACCGGTAAACGGCCCGAATGCCGTCCTGTTGATCGCTGATCAGGCGCGGGACCTCGTCACCAACCTAGTGCGCGACGTACTCAAGGGAGATCTTGGTAAGATCATCGATTTTGCGGCGATCAAGGCCGAGGTTGAGCGTCGTCTGCGCGAACTGATTCCGACGAAGGTGACCTTGGCTTACGACTTCGATACGGAATTGCAGGAGGTCGCGGGCATCTTCAAGCCCGCGAGTGGCTCGCGCCTGACGCTCAAGGCGCGTACAGTCATCGACGTCCTGAACGGCGGACCGCCTCAAATCACTTCGTCTGGTGACATGGGGCCGTTTAGGGTCAAGATCCTCGGCGGCTTTCTCGACATCGTCACGCTATCGTTCGACGGCGCCAAGTTCGGTAGCGAGACAGGCGGCAAGCTCAAGGCCAATGTCATCGACGTTCAGCTCGGCGAAGCGGTCAGCTTTCTGCAGGCGGTCAGCTCGTTCTTCTCCTTCGGCGCCAATGGTTTCTACCTCTCCGCGCTGTTCGACCCACCTGGGCTCGAAGCGGGCTACCGCATGCCACCGTGCGGTTTTGCATTGGGCGTGCTCGGTGTCAGCAACATCTCGCTCAACGCAGCGGCCATTCTACCGTTCGACAATTCGCCTGCGCTTTTCAAGGTTGGTCTGTCACGGCCGGAAGCGCCCTTCCTGATAAATGTCGCCGTGTACGGCGGCGGCGGGCATCTCGCACTCTACTCGAACTCGCAAGGAATTATCGGATTCGAGGCGAGCTTCGAGTTCGGTGCGGTTGTCAGTTTTGCTATAGGCCCGTTGACCGGCAACGCCCGAATAACCGTCGGGGTATTTCTTCGCAGCTTCAAGGAAACCGCTACTGGACGTAGCCTCTCAACGATCGAGGGCTACACGACGATCGCTGGGTCGGCCAGCATCGCGATTTTCCATTTCGCGGCTATGTTGCAGGTTCGGGTCGGCCAGCAGCCCAACGGAAACATGGTTGGCACCGCCATCTTCACTTTCTCGTTCTCGATGGGAATCAAAGACATTGAATTCCGCGTCACCGCGCGCAAAGAAATGGGCAGGGGCTATTCGTCGAACGCGCAGGTCGGCGATGCAGGGGATACGATCGATCCGCAACAAAAGCGGGTGAAGTTAGCGAGCAACGTTCCCTTCGAGCAGCTCGCCGCCAGCGTCCCGAGCACGTTCGCCGCCCATGTCACGACAGCGGACGAAGGAAAATGCAAGGACACGAATGGCGAAGCACAGTGCAAACACCCGATGGCCTACCTGAACTACAAGGCGGTCTGCAAAGGCAAGGACTACACGAAATACCAGAGTTACTTCGATCATCGACAACCCTGGCAGCCCACGTTCTTCTGAGCCCGCCACATGCATCCCCAGCTTAGAATGAAGTTCGATCATGGACGAAGTTACCTGAGAGCAAAATGAGGCCGGAAGGTTTCCGCGCCTCGTCCCTTAGCGACCGTGCGGCGGACCAAGCGCCGCAGACCGAGCGTGTGTCATGGCAGACAAATTGACGATCACTGTCGTTCCCCGGACTATCTGTAGCTACCGTGACAGCCGCGGCGATGGGGTTAGGATCGGAGCGACGCTCGTTCTGCGTCCGGGAACGATCGGCACAGCCGAGGCTGCAGGCTCCCAACTGTTTGAGAACTGGCCGAGCATTATACATCACTTGTTCTCCAAGCATGCGTTCAAGGCTCAGCTGGGCGTAGCAGATACGGCAGGTAAGCTAAATCGGAATGCGAAGGTCATCCAAGAAGATGGGCACACCACCAACACCAGTTTTTCTGTTGCGCTGACATCAATTCCAGAAGTCGGCAAGGACCCGGGTTTCGGCGGGCTCAAGCTTGCGGACATCACCGACATCTGGAACGGCCTTTTGAAGGACGGCGACCACGACATGACGCCCCTTCGTCGCGCCCTCCTCGATGCGACCGTCCAACCCGCCACCACCAACGGTCACGCGACGCCCAACAACCAGCCTCCCCACCCTTATCAAGACGTTCAGCAGCCCGCAGACCCAAAGGACCCTTCGAGCCAGCCTGCCCCGAATATCGTTGGAATGCCACGCGCCGAACTCGCGCAGCAGATCACAATGGCGCGCGCCATGGCAGTGATCGGCCGCGTGAAAGGCCAACCGTGCGCGCGCCAAGCATTTCTCGGCGAAGGCGCCTATTTTCAGCGCCCGTGGTCGCGTTCGGCCACGCGCATGGAACGCCTCGCCCTCGACAGCGCTAACGAAGGGCCGAAACCCAGCGACCTAGCAGGCTTCGCGCCGGACGGCACCCCCATTATCTTTGCTGCGGCCAACCTCGCATCGGACGCCAAGCCGCTGCTGAAATACGATCCCTACCGCTACGGCAAAACGCCCGAAGACACACCGGATATGCAATGGTCGTTGATCAAGAACGCCCTTATCGGTGAACGCCAGGACAAGGAGCAAATCTATCAGAGCGCGTTGGCGACGAGGCAGGGCTCGGCTCAGACGGTCCACGCGGCCGAGGCCAGCTTGCTAAGCTCCGGGGCCGGCGTCGACAGACGAAAAGCGTTGGCCGAAGTCCGCGGCGTGCGGGCCAGGCACAACACGTTGCAGCAGTCCACGCAATTTGTTCGCGACAATGGTGGCAATCTGGACCCCGACTTCCTACACGTGCACGGTGCGGCCACGTTGGAAGACTATGGCAGCCCGCCAGACGCCAACAGTCATACAAATAAGCCTGATAACAATCCGGCAACACAGGCAGCCATTGACGCCGCCAAGCGCCGTTGGTTTGCGCTGCTCGGTCTCCCGGCCCTTCATCGGCTGCTTCTTCTCAGCGTCAACGTCGATTTGTCGTTTCGTCGCAGTGAATTCGACCAGCTCCTCGATGCAGCCGTAACGACGCCTGACTTCGTTCAGTCGCCCAACAGGTCAGCGGCGTTTTTTGTCATCCGCCTCGACGTGGCAGGCGTCGCCGACTCGCAGCTTGGGCACGTCGACTATCGGGGACAACCGTGGACGTTAGCCAAATGTCCGCTGTCTTTCGGTGAAAAAAACAAATGTTTCATGCCCGCGACCCTCGAGGAACTGCTTGAATGTTTACCCGACGGCCACGCGCCGATCTCGGCGCAAGATCTTCGAGAGCGCGGTACGATTGACCAGTTCGGCGGCGTGCTCGATCTTGAAGCCGCGGCCGTGGACGGCGGTAATAGATCACTGCGCTTTTCGATCGAAACAGTGGACATCCATGCCGCCACCGAATCTGACATGCGGCGCGATGCCGCCATGGCGAACGCCGCCGACCTCACTGGCGATAAATGGATCCCCTTGCCTGCCGTTGCGGAATTGACCGCTGGCGCCGCAGTCGAGCGCAAGCTGAGGACGGCCGGCTTGCAATTGCTCGATCAATGGCGCGGCAGCGTGGTAGTCAAGCAGTTCAGCCGGTCGCTCTCCCTGTTGACCTCTCCGGGCCCCGAGGACCTCGTTCTCGATGCCGACGACCTCGCCATCGGATACCGGCTCGACGTGGGATTCTGCACCGCCGCGACAAGCCTATTGCAGTGGGCCTGCCTGACCAACCGTGAAGTCAGGTACTCGCTGCCAAAAAGGAAGAATCTCGATCTCAACAAGGCCATCGACGCGGCACTCGGCCTTTCTACCGCTGCTGCTCAGACGATCCGTGCCGAACTCGACGGCAGCGTGCTGGCTATGCCAACGCGGCTATTGCAGAACGCCGATGGCAACAAGACCGGATTTGCCGAGGCGGTGCTGGCTGCTTGGCAAGGGGATCCGCTCGGCATCCACGCGCACGAACAGCTTCTAGGCGTGTGCCCTGGCGAGGGCTTGGAGTTAGACTTGGATTTCAATTTACCGTCGGCGAGCAACCACCTCCCCGCCAAGCACCGCATCGGCGTGCCCTATTGGCTCGGCGCGCGTACGGTATTTCTCGGCGGCGTTTGTTTGCCGCTCTCCGACGCAATTGAGCTTTATGAGAACGGATTTGGCGGCGGCATGTTGCTGCCGCGCCAGGGCGAACTGCGACGTCTCCTACGCCACGAATGGATTGATCCGCCGATGGTTGCGGTGCCTTGGGCCGACATCGTCTCCGAGCTGGGAATCGCGACGAAACCCGCCGCGGGAAAGCCTCAGACGCCGCTTTGTCGCGGGCTCGACGGCGACACGATGGTGGTGCGTACACCGACGGACCCGCATCCCCTTCCGGATGAACCGGACGACGACTGGCGCTTCAAACCCGATGTTGCCCGACGCGCCGTGTGCGCTCCGGGCGTCGATTTCACCTTCGCGCATCTGCACTCGATGTTCGACTCCAATCCAGGCCTTGCAACGAAGCGTGGGCTTGCGGGCGTCGACTACGAACCCAGTATGGGTGGATTTCCCGCCATCTCTCCGGAGGCCCCCATCGAGGACGCCTCGATCATCTTCGAGCAGCGCAAGCCCGGCTGCGCCGGGACGGCGCCCAGCGGCATCGCGATCTTCCGCGCCCGTACCCACTCGTACAAGGTGCCGTCCGGGTCCGAGGAACTGTATTTTCCCGACCCCGCCGCGCGCTCCCTGGTTATCGGCCTGAGATATCCATGGACTACGGACACCTACCTCAAAGGCGCTCCCATCGTGGTCCCGCTCTACGGCGGTGGCAAATCTGGCTGCCCTGTTCGCAACTATCCCGACGCCATGCCGGTGCTGATTGCCGTGCACGCCATTCCGAAGCAAGGCGCCCGGCTGACCGAATACCAGCAATTGGCACAGCGGGCCGGCGGCAAACTAATGGCGCCGGCGTCTATCGCTAAGGGGCAAGCGGCGGGTACAGCCATTGAGGTAACGATCAAGCTCGCACCGGGCGAAGACTTTTGCATCGATATCTGGGCGCTGCACGACCTCGGGCAATTGGCGCAATGGTTCGATGGGCCGGAATCCGTCGCCTTCTACTGCGCTGGTACCTACAACGGGTCGCCGGACCCGGCCGTAGAGAAGCAAAAACTCGAAAAGATGCTAGGTAAAATCCCGGACAAGCCACTCCATTCGCCTGTTCGCGTGATTCGTCGCAGCGACGCGGTGGTTAGCTCAGCGGCCGTAGCCGACGCGGCCACGGCGCTGCACGCGACCCTCAGTCACAAACCGATCCCCGAATTGTCAGCGGTGCGCACCTTGCGCGCGGTTCACGCCGTCGAGCAGCCCCCCGTAGCGGCAAAACTGTGCAAGGCGGGAATGCCTAAGCCCGAATTGCGATTCCTGCGCGTCGAAGCACAGGAACGCCAGACGATTCTAAACAACGCCGCTGATCCCAAGCACGATTGGCGCAAGTGGAAGCGCACGGACGACTCGCCTTCGGCGACGGACATTCTGGCCGGCGGCACCATTCGCATCGATAAGGCGATCCACGAAAACATCGAGCTACGCGTTCGGGCGGTTTCGCCCAATGGACGCCCGATGGACAATCCGCTGCTCGGCCGAACACCTGAGGACAGGTCGCGCGGATTGTGGCCCGAAAAGCCTGCAGAGAACACCTCAGTGAATAGCGGCGCCTCCTTGACCCGGCGGCTGTACGGCTTCGACGTCGATGAAGAGGGGCGCGTTTGCTTCACGCCCGAGGAAATCGTCTTCAACAAATGGTCGCCGAAGCCCGACTGCAAGGTCGCACCGGAAGACATCACCCTGGTGGACCTGGCCGCCGAGAGTGAATACGGCGCAGTTGCTCCGCCGCAGCCAGCCCAGTCTCACACCGGTGTCGACCAACCAGCGCAGCAAACCAGCGATAACGGCCGACGCTCGCCGCAGCGTTATTTTACCGACGGCACAGCCCGTCGGGTCCAAGCCTATTTTGCGGTGACCTCGCGCACAGCGCGCCTTGTTCCCGAGCGCTCGAGCTACCCTGACGCTGCGCAACAGCAACACGATAGGGATCGCCTGTTCGCGTACGAACGGGATGCTCGCGGCAAGCCGGCGATGACTTCCGCAATCATCCGTTCCATCGTCCGCCCGCTCGCGCTTCCCCGAAACAACGTCCTTCCCGCCTTCGTGTGGACGACGGATTTTAGTGCGATCACCGGCATATCGACCATCTCCCGCCGGACTCGTATCCGCATTCCGTTCGTTCGTCCGGCTATGACCTCGGGTGAGGATGAGCGCATCGGCATCGTGCTCTGGCCGCCCAACATACTTGGGGCGTCAACCGAACCTGGAGCCGCCGGTCCGCTGTCGACATGGACCGAGGCTGACCTGACCGTCGGTAAGATCCGCCGCGCCGAGCCGCTGGAGACCAACGAGCCGCAGAACAAGCTCATCGACCTGCAAGCCTTGGCGAAGAAGGATCCGCAGGTAAAAGGCCAAGACGGAGCCGACTGGCGGTTCGGCTACTTCAGCGACGAGGATCTGGGGCCGGGCGGAATATATGTCAGTCGCTGGGGCGCCGACCCGATTCACGATGCAGGCGAAATGGCTTGGTTCATGCACCCGCGGGCGTTCCGCGACCTGCCCGACTGGTCGGCGACCGCTGTCGATTCGATCGCTGCAGAAGACGAGGACACTGGTGTGCTGTGGCCGGAGGAAGACCGTTACGCACCGAGGCTGGTTGAAAACGTACTTATGCCGATACCGGGCAACAATCCCGGAAAAATCGGCGCAGACGAGAATCAAGGACAGGTTGGAGATCAGAACGATCCGTCAAAGAAGCCCGAATTCATGCTGGTATCGCTACTGACCTACGCGCCGCGCTTCGATTTGGAGAGCGAGACCTGGTACATCGACGTTGAGATCGATCCAGGCACGGCGCCCGATCCCTTCCTGCGGCTCGGTCTCGTCCGCTTCCAACCCCACGCTAATCGGCCAGTCCAAGTGTCCTACCCGGTAGACCAAGAGATCCAGGTGGTCGGCTATCGTCGGGACGTGAAGGTTAGCCGGGTGCGTGAAGGAGAAGTGACTGTGAGGGTCGAAGGCCCGGTCATCGGCAAGATGACCTCCGAGGCGCCGCTGACGATCATCCGCGCTTCTCTGATCGAGCGTCGAACGACTGAATACGGCCTCACTTATGAATGGCCGGCGCGCGCCGTCGGCCCCGACGGCTCGCTCGGCGAGCCGATCGAACAAGTGAGCTATGCCAATTCGCAAAGCGATGATCTCATCTGGGAGGGCACCTTCCACCTTCCTACCAAGGACTCCAGCGACGATTTGGTCCAGTACGCAGTCTTTATCGAGGAATGCTACCGAATGCGCCGTGCGACTTTTGACGAAGAGCCGGTCAAAGACGAGCCTGACCCCACCCAGCGCAACGACCCCACTTACTGGCGCGACTCCGGACCGCGATTTGCCGTGCGAATCGACTTGTAGTGAGGCGTCTCACAATGAAATCACGAGGGGAGCTGATGGAACACACGCTCAGAAGTATAGCCGCCGCAATGGGTCTTGTAAGAAAGGTAGCCATTGGCTGCGTCTGCTGGATCATCTGCATTTCGTCAGCAAGTGCCTACAAGAGGCTTGCAGGCGATTGGACATATCAGGCTAGTCCGCTCGAAAGTCACATCGTTGTATGCGAAAAAGGGGTTCCGCCGGGCACCGCAACTATTATCAAAGAGGCTGCTGCAAAATGGAATTACGCGAGGTTCAAGTTTGTCTTCGACGCAGATTCCTGTGAACCCGACTCGACCGCTTTCTACGTCTACTTCGAACCGGGAGGACGCGATCCCGCTTACACTACTACTATAAAAAGTGGCACGCCTGAAAATCAGCTTAGCATGTGTAAAATGCGGTTTAACGCGGACAGAAATTGGAACTTTTCGTTGAATGACCCCCAGCCGAATCAAAACGACCTCGCGAGCGTGGCCTTGCATGAGTTCGGCCACTGCGTAGGACTTGATGATCTCCCGATGAGTGGCCCAGTTATGCAAGGGGAGCTTCTTCTGGGCACGAAATTACGCGAGCTGCAGGCGGATGACATAGCGGGTCGAAATGCGATCTATGGGCCGGAGTTCTAGGCGTTCGCCCTTACGGATTGAAGCCCGTCACAGTCTGGGAACAATTTCGCCTCTCGCTATTTTACGTTTTGACAATCCTCCGGCGTGAGCTTTCGGACTAGGCCTTGAATCGTGAAGGTGCGGGCAGCCATTTGTCATTGGCCTGCCTGGGAAACATTCTAGGTTCATTCCAATCGGAGAAGCGACTATGCGCCACGCTATTGTTCTTGGTTTGCTTTTTTGTCTCAGTGCCATCACGTCAACGGTCGCATGGTCACTTGATTGCCAATGCATATCGGCGTCAGGGGGATGCAACTTTGCACTCTTCGACGATGCTGCTGGACAGCCTCGACATACTTGGTCACAGGATTTTACGCCGCCCGGCGATAGCTCAACCCCGCATGACCGAGCAGCCGCGTGCTGGCGGAAACGCGAAGTACAGAAGCTTGGTGATGGGCTGTGCTGTAGCTTCAACAACAACGAGACCGACGCAGACCGCTACTTCAGGGGAGATGATTAGCTTCAGGGAGACCTATCCGTCCCGCTTGCTTATGCCGACTTCCGCTGCGGCTTCTTTGCGACTGCTTCCCGCGCATACTTCTTGCCGGCGATCGGCATCAACATCTCCTTCTGGCCAGCGGAAGCTTTCTTTGCCTTCTTCGCTGTTTTCTTCGAAGCGGCAGTCCTGTCCGCCGATTTTGCCCCGCCGATGCTCTTCCGCAGCGCATCCATCAGATCGACGACGTTCTCTCCACGAGGACTTTCCTTCGGCACAATTGATTTGCCGGTCCGCTTTTGATTGATGAGATCAACGAGAGCGGCTTCGTACTGGTCCTCGAACTTGTCCGGCTCGAAACTTCCGGACTTTTGCTCGACGATGTGCCTGGCGAGTTCGAGCATGTCCTTCGTGACTTTCACGTCCCGGATATCAGTGGCTCGAGATCGAGTGCTCGCGTTGCAAGACGGCGCGGAAGGTCAACCTCGCGGCGCTGCGACATCCGTCGACGACCTTTGTTCATGACCTTGCCAGCAGGCTGCGGTGCAGCAAATGTGCTAGGGCCGGTCGGCGACCAACCGCTACATTGCGCAATTGGCCCAGCGTTCAGGTCACGCGCCGCCAGAGGTCTGAGATGTGCAACTTGTACTCGATGACGAAGAACGTCGACGCAATCCGTCGCTTGTTCGACGCGCTCAACAGCCGCGTCGGAAACCTGCCGTCGATGCCGGGCATCTTTCCAGACTACCCCGCGCCAATTGTCCGCAATTCATCCGAAGGACGCGAAATTGCGTTGGCGCGCTGAGGCATGCCATCCTCGCAAAAGGCCCTGATGGACGCCACCAAAAAACGGGCTCAAAAACTGCAGGCCAAGGGCACGGCCGTTGATTTCAAGGAACTGCTACGGATGGAGCCGGACAGCGGCACAACGAACATCCGCAACGTCGGCAGTGCCCATTGGAAGCGTTGGTTGGGTCCGGAGCACAGTTGCCTGGTGCCTTTCACATCGTTCAGCGAGTACGACACTATCGATGGCAAGAAGGTGCCCGTGTGGTTCGCTCCGGACGAGGGTCGGCCCCTCCTCGCGTTCGCGGGTCTCTGGACGAACTGGACGAGCGTGCGCAAAACTAAAGAAGGCGAGATCACCGCCGACGTCTATGGCTTTCTAACCTGCGAGCCAAACGTCGAAGTGAAGCGGGTGCACCCAACGGCCATGCCGGTGACCCTGACCTCCGAGAACGAATTCGATATCTGGATGCGCGCTCCCTGGGACGAGGCAAAAGCCCTGCAGCCGCCTCTTGCGGATGGGACGCTAGAGATCGTAGCAAGGGGCGAGAACGAAGACCCCGCACCGGCCGCTTAGATGACGCCGAAGAGGCCGGTAACTACCGGTCCCGCTCCGACAATCATCCTTGCCGACAGAACCGCACCACCTGAATCAAGCGTTCCGCTTCGCTGACGGAAATTTCGGCTCGCGCTTTTCCCTGACTGCAGCCACGCCTTCCTTGGCGTCGTCGCCGAGGAAGCAGAGCATCTCGAGCGCGAGCGAGGCGTCGAAGGCTGGCTGTGACGTACGCATCCAGTTGTTGAGCGAGCGCTTGGTGTAACGGATCGCCATCTGGCTGCCATTGGCGAGCTTGTCTGCGGTCGCCATCGCCTTGTCCATCAACTGCGCTCGCGGCACGCAGAGGCTCACCAGGCCGATGCGCTCAGCCTCCTTGCCGTCTACGAAATCGGCGGTCATCAGGTAGTATTTGGCCTTCGCCATACCACAGAGCAGCGGCCACAGGATCACGGCGTGATCGCCTGCGGACACACCAATCCGGACGTGGCCGTCGGTGATCTTGGCCTCCTCCGCCATGATGCTGATGTCGGCCATGAGCGCGACAGCGAGACCCGCGCCGACCGCGACGCCGTTGATCGCCGAAATAATCGGTTTCTCGCACGCGAGCATGTTGAAGACGATGTCGCCAGCCTCCTTCAGCGTGTCGGCGACCTTGTCGGGGTTACCGACGGTCTCGCCGATCCAGGAAAGATCGCCCCCCGCCGAGAACGCGCGATCGCCGGCACCCGTCACCACGATTACGCGGACCGCGGGATCGTGATTGACCACATCCCAGACCTTGGTGAGCTCCCAGTGCATGCGCGCGTTGGTCGCGTTCATCGCGTCGGCCCGGTTGAGCGTAATGAGCATCGTTCCATTGGACTTCGGATCGAACTTCAGAAACTGGAAATCGGCGTAATTCATGCTCAGGTCCTTTCCTCTGGGTGCGCGGTTCTGGTTCAACAGTAAAATAGTGGGTCGCGCGCCACACCGCGCTTCCTGTATCCGGTACCGGGTTATGCGCCCTGCTCTTCCGTCAGCGTGCGGTGAGATCCCGGCCGATGACCTGGCGCTGGATCTGGTTCGTCCCTTCCCAGATTTGGGTGATCTTGGCCTCGCGCATCAGGCGCTCGACACGATGCTCTCGGGTGTAGCCGTGGCCGCCGAACATCTGCACGGCTTCCGTTGTCAAGCGCATGGCGAGATCGCTGGCCTTGATCTTGATCATGGATGCTTCGACGCCGATGTCCTTTTCCCCCTCGTCGACCAGGCGACCGACGTGATCCAACAGCAACCGGGCCGACAGGAGTTCGGTCGCGAGGTCGGTCATCATGAACGTGTTCGCTTGATGCTGCACGACGGGCTTACCACCTTGGATTCGCTCGTTTGTGTATTCGAGCATGTCCTTGAAGGCCGCCGACGCGATGCCGAGCGCTTGGGCACCGACGCTCGGGCGCGACTTGTTGAGGGTCGCGATCATGACCTTCATGCCGTCGCCCGGCTTGCCGAGCAGGTTCGACCGCGGCACCCGGCAGTCGGTGAAGGCGAGAGCCGCCGTCGATGAGGCGTGCGTACCCATCTTCTTCTCGAGACGCAGCGTCTCGAAGCCGGGCGTCCCCTTCTCAACCAGCACTGCGCTCACCGCTTTCGGCGAATCCTCGATCTCGGTCCACTTTCCAAACAAGAGCACGAAGTCAGCCACATCACCCGTTGTGATGAAGATCTTTTCGCCGTTGATTACGATTGAGTCGCCGTCGGGTCGGAATTTCGTACGAATATTACCCGCGTCGGATCCGGCATGCGGCTCGGTGATCGCGAGCGCGCCAAGCGCGCCCTCGGCGAA
Source organism: Bradyrhizobium mercantei (assembly GCF_001982635.1). GTDB lineage: Bacteria > Pseudomonadota > Alphaproteobacteria > Rhizobiales > Xanthobacteraceae > Bradyrhizobium > Bradyrhizobium mercantei. The sequence continues at coordinate 626,508 of NZ_MKFI01000002.1, forward strand.
CCGAGGCAGAAAACGCTTCTTTTGTTCCGCGTCACCGAACTCGATGATCGGCTTGGCGGTAGCGCTGTTGGTGCCGAAGATGATTCCGGTCGCCGCGCAGGCAGCGGAGATGATTCGCACGACTTCCAGATAGCACCGGTACGTGATCGGGGTGCCGCCGTACTCCTCGGGCACGAAGATGCCGCTCAGACCAATGGCGCGCAGATCCTCGATGTTCTTCCAGGGAAACTCCTTTCGCTCGTCATAGCCTTCCGCGCGGGGCGCGATGGCTTCGCCCGCCAGACGCGACACCTGCTCGAGCACGATGGCCTCCTCGGAGGTCCAATTGCGCGATCTCTCGAAATGCTCAAACGACTTCACAGCGAAATCCTCCTTTGCGCGCCGGACGCATTGCGCCGGCGTTATATGTCAAGATATTTGCGTAAACGAGGCTCTCGGGGTTTTACCCGACGGTCTACCTCACGCCACGCAGTGTGCGCCTATGCCATTTTTTGCATTTGTTTGATTTTTCCCTCTCAGGCCAATAGCCGCAGTTGGTTCCAACCATGCAACATGATATAACAACATATTGCTATAAATGGCAAGTCCAAGGGAGGATTTATGAAGGCCTTTTCGATCGCCGTTCTGGGTGCGTCACTGCTGCTCGCGTCCGCGGCTTACTCGCAGACTACATTGAAGATCGGTGTTCTCACGGACCTGAGCGGGCCGTACGCGGATCTGTCCGGCCAGGGCTCGATCATCGGCACACAGCTGGCCGTCGACGAGTTCAAGACCCAGCACAAGGACTTCACCATCGAGGTGATCTCGGCGGATCATCAGAACAAGCCGGATATCGGCGGCACGATCGCACGAAAGTGGTTCGACCAAGAAGGAGTGGACGCGATCATCGACGTCGCCAACTCCGGTGTGGCGTTAGCTGTCAACCAAATCGCGAAGGACAAGGACAAGGTGTTCCTTGCTACGGGCCCGGCGACCTCCGACCTTACGGGCAAGGCTTGTTCCCCGAACACGGTGCACTGGACGTATGACACCTATGCGCTCAGCCACGGCACCGGCGGCGCGCTCGTCAAGGCCGGTGGTGACACTTGGTTCTTCCTGACCGCTGACTACGCGTTCGGTCAGGCGCTCGAACGCGACACCAGCTCGGTCATTGTCGCACAGGGTGGCAAGGTCGCGGGCAGCGTAAAGCATCCGCTCAACACCAGCGACTTCTCGTCCTTCCTTCTGCAGGCGCAGTCAGCGAAGACGAAGATCATCGGTCTGGCGAATGCCGGCGCCGACACGGTAAACGCCATCAAGCAGGCAAGCGAGTTCGGCATTACCGAAAATACCAAGCTCGCAGCACTCCTGTTCTTCATCACCGACGTGCACAGTCTTGGTCTGAAGGCATCGCACGGCCTCGTCCTTACCGAGGCGTACTACTGGGATCTGAACGACGGATCGCGCGCCTTCGCAAAGAGATTTGCCGAGAAGGCCCCAGGGCGCGCCCCCTCGCAGATCCATGCGGGAGCTTATTCCGCCACGCTGCACTATCTGAAAGCGGTGGCGGCTGCTTCCGGGAACAAGTCCGGCGCGGCGGTGGTCTCAGAGATGAAGAAGCTGCCGACCAGTGACGCCGCATTCGGCGAAGGGTCGGTCCGCGAGGACGGCCGCCACCTTCACGAGATGTACCTGTTCGAGGTCAAGAAACCCGAGGAGTCGAAGGGCGCCTGGGACTATTACAAGCTTCTCGCGACGATCCCGGCGAACGACGCCTTCCGGCCCCTGTCCGAGAGCGCCTGCCCGTTCGTTAAGAAGTGACCTCGCCGGCGCCTCTGATGCTTCGTCAGGGGCGCCGTTTGCCTTTGCTTCGCTCGCGCTTGGGCTGTTCGAGGCTCACCTTCGTCAACAGGCCCTGCAGCGAATTGAGGTAGTGCGCGAACGCGACCCGATCGTCGAATTTGAAGCCGCTCACCGCCTGATCGTAGAACTGGAAGATGCGCTCGCGGAGCTCTTTCCAGAAGGCAAACCCCTCCGGCGTGAGTTTGACGACCCGCCCGCGCTTATCGTCCGGGTCGGTCACTCTCTCGACGAGGCCATCGCGCTCGAGGCGCTTCAGGACCCCGTCCAGATTCTGACGGCTGACGACCAGGAAGTCGGCCAAGGTGCCGACGGATACGCCGTAGGTCGGTCGCGGGTCGGACAGGGCACCGAGCACCGCCCATTGGACCGTCGTGACGCCGAGCTCCTTGACGGCCTGTTTCTGCAGCGTGTTCGCCACCTGGAAAAGCCGGAAGAATATCCGGTTGTTCAGGTGGTCTGCGATACGCTCAGCATTGCCGGCAGGCGGGGCACCCGGCTGTTCGCCGGGTACCGCCTCAACAGCCTTCCGCGAGTTCCTCACCGAAGCCATTTCGCCTACCGATTCCGATACTATTCCCGCTTTCCTGCCTCGAAAGAGCATGAGAACGGCCGCAACGCAACAATAGGAGACCGATAATCGTGAGAAACCCCCGGGTACCTCACCCGTTCATGGTCAGGCCGCCGGAGACGCTGATGACCTGCCCGGTCATGAAATTGGCGTCGTCGCTGGAAAGGAAAGCGACGAGCCCCGGGATGTCCTCGGGCTGCCCCAGTCGCTTCAACGGGATGGCCTTCTTGAGGCCGTCGTAGATCTTCTGGCCGTACTCGCCCTCGCCGACGAACGAGCGCAGCAGCGCGGTGTCGGTCGGCCCCGGACAAACCACGTTGACCCGAACGTTGTCGCGGGCGGTCTCCCGCGCGATGGTCTTGGAGAAAGCAATGAGACCCCCCTTGCAGGCGGAGTACACGGACTCGCCGGACGAGCCGACGCGTCCGGCGTCCGAGGCCACGTTGACGACCTTGCCACCGCCACCGGCGATCAGATGCGGTAGCGCTGCCTTGTGCAGATTGAGCGGCCCCTTGAGGTTGATCGCGATGATCTTGTCCCAGAGATCGGGCTCCGTCTTCAGGAAGGGCGAAGCGACGTCCCAGCCGGCGTTGTTGACGAGAATGTCGAGTTTCCCGAACTGCGCGGCCCCCCGGTCGACGGCTTCCTTCACCTTCGCATAGTCGGTAATGTCGACCGTCAAGCAGAAGAGACGCCTTTCGTCGGCGCCGAGGCCGGTGGCCAACTGCTTCAGCGCGTCGGCGTTGACATCAAGAGCGACGACGCTGGCTCCCTCCTCAAGGAAGCGCCGGCATATTTCCCGGCCGATGCCGCCGGCAGCGCCGGTCACGACCGCTACGCGTTTATCAAGACCTCTCATTGCCCTACTCCGTCATGCTGTTGGCGCTCATGCGCCGCGGGCGCGGTCGCGAAGCTTGAACTTCTGAACCTTCCCGGTGGACGTACGCTCGATCGGACCGAAGACGAACTTCCTCGGCAACTTGAACTTGGCGAGCCTGGCCCGGCAGAATTCGAGCATCTCCTCTGCCGAGATCTTTCCATCGTGGCCTTCCTTGAGCTCCACGAAGACGCAAGGCGTCTCGCCCCAGCGTTCATCCTTCATAGCGACGGCAGCCGCGTACGAAACGGACGGATGCTGGAACACGACCTCCTCGATTTCGATCGACGAGATGTTCTCTCCTCCCGAAATGATGATGTCCTTCGAGCGGTCCTTGATCTCGATGTAGCCGTCCGGATGGGTGACGGCGAGATCGCCAGTTCGATACCAGCCGCCCGCGAAGGCCTCGTCGGTCGCGGCCGGATTCTTGAGATAGCCCTTCATGCCGTTGTTGCCGCGGAATAGGATCTCGCCGATCGTCGTCCCATCAAGCGGCAGAGGTTCGAGTGTCACGGGGTCGCCGACGATCATATCGTCGGTTACGACGGTGCGCACACCCTGACGCGCCATCTGCTTCGACCGCTGTTCGGCCGAAAGTGTGTTCCACTCGCGATGCCAGTCGCAGAGCGCTGCCACACCGTGTACCTCAGTCATGCCGTAGACATGCCGGACGACGAAGCCGAGCTCCTCGGTCGACTTGAGGATGGGAGCCGGTGGCGCCGCGCCCGCTGTCATGATCGCCACGGGCCGCTTGAGCTTGATACCTGTCTTCGCCGCACCTTCTATCAGCATGCCGAGCACGGTCGGAGCGCCGCACATATGCGTCACGCTAAACTTGTCGATCGAGTCGAAGATTTCTGCGGGAAGCACGCGGCGCAGGCAGACGTGCGTGCCGCCGATCGCCGCCACGGCCCAAGAAAAGCACCAGCCGTTCACATGAAACATCGGCAGGGTCCAGAGATAGACGGAGTCACTGCTAAGCTGATGATGGATGATTTGGCTCAGTGTGTTCAGATAGCAGCCACGATGATGATAGAGTGCACCCTTCGGATTACCAGTGGTACCGGAAGTGTAGTTCAGCGTGATCGCGTCGAACTCGTCTTCGGGCCAGCGTACTTGCCCGTTCGGGTCGCCGCGCCCAATGAACGCTTCGTAATCGAGGTCCCCGATCAGTTCCCCCCCCTCGGCATACGGATCGTCGATGTGAACGACCAGGGGACGACTCTTAAGTTTCGCCAAGGCGGCTGACGCGACCTCACTCCACTGGCGGTCGACGATGAAGACCTTTGTCTCGGAGTGCTCGAGAATGAAGGCGATGGCCGCGGCGTCCAGGCGCGTATTCAGCGTGTTAAGGATCGCGCCCGACATCGGCACGCCGAAGTGGGCTTCCAACATCGCCGGTGTGTTCGGGCAGAGTATGGCGACGACGTCGCCCTCGCCGGCGCCGGCGCCTTTTAACGCGGACGCAAGCTGCCGGCAGCGGCGGTCGTGGTCGCGCCATGTGTAGGAGATGTCACCGTGGATCACCGCCGTCCGATCAGGAAAGACGTCGGCGGCGCGCCGGAGAAACTGAATCGGCGTCATCGGACTGAAGTTCGCCGGCCGGCGCCTCAGAAAGTCGGCACTGAGATCTATCGTCATTGAATGTTCCCTCGTCCAGCTTTGATCCGGCGTTCTCCGCGCTGTTTTCCGTCAGATGCGGTTACCGAGGATCGCGCCTTCATAGATGGCACGTTTGGCGTCGAGCTCGCCGGCGAGCCGCGCTCCTCCGATCACATGCGCGGTCTGACCGTTCGCCGTGATCGCGTCGGCGATGGCACGATCCGACTCCTGGCCCGCGCAAACAACGATCGTGTCGGCGGCAAGGACCTCGATGCGGTCCGGCAGCGCGATGTGCATGCCTTCGGCATCGATCTTCAGATACTTCGCTTCGGCTATCTGACGGACCTTCAGGTCCTTGAGCTCCTGACGCAAAATCCAACCGGTGCTCTTGCCGAGCGTGCGGCCAAACGCACCTGGCGAGCGCTTGACCATGGTGATCTGTCGCTTCGGGGGATGATGCTTAGGCTTTCCCTCGATACCCCAGCGCTCGAAGAACTCTTCACGTGTCTGGCGGCGGCCGCCCGTTTCCATGGCAAGGAAAAGCGCGACGTCGTGACCGATGCCGCCGCCGCCGATGACCACGACTCGATCGCCGGCCTTGACCTTGCCGCTCAGGATGTCGGTGTACCCGACGACGCGCGGATCGCCGCCGCCGGGAATATCGATCAAACGCGGATTGATGCCGCTCGATACGACGACCTCGTCGTAGTTCTCGCGCTTCAGGGTCTGCGCATCCACCGCGGTGCCGGTCTTGATCTCAACGCCGGCGTCGGCCAATTGCGCTTCGTAACTCTTCAGCGAGAGGCCATAGTCCTCCTTGCCGGGAATGACGGCAGCGAGCGCGAATTGACCGCCGATGCGCGGCGCAGCCTCGAACAGCGTGACGTGATGACCGCGGCGCCCTGCTTCGAGCGCGGCGGCCATCCCAGCGACGCCGGCGCCCACCACCGCAACGCGCTTGATCGACGCGGCAGGCCCATCGGCGAACTCGCTCTCGCGCGCCGCGCGCGGGTTGACCAGGCAGGTGATCACCTGGTCGGTGAAATAGTGGTCCAAGCAGGCCTGGTTGCAGGCGATGCAGATATTGACAAGATCGGGGCGCCCACGCGCCACCTTGTTGACGAACTCCGCGTCGGCCAGCAGCGGCCTCGCCATCGAGACCAGATCTGCAGAGCCGTCGGAGATGATCTGCGCGGCGTCCTCCGGTAGATTGATCCGGTTACTCGCTGTGACGGGAATCTTCACGACCCCCTTCAGACGACGGGTCGACTCGATAAACGCGGCGTGGGGAACGGGGCCAGCGATCGTCGGCACGGCGGCCTCGTGCCAACCGACGCCGGTCGAGATGCAATCGGCGCCAGCCTTCTCTACTTCCTTCGCCAGCCAAAGAATTTCGTCTTGGGTCAATCCCCCCTCAATTAGCTCAAGAGCCGAAATGCGGTAAGAGATCAGTCCCTCGCCGATGGCTGCACGGACCGCGCGCACGACGGAGATCGGAAAGCGGCCGCGATTCTCCAGCGAACCACCCCACCGATCGGACCGGTGGTTCGTCCGCGGCGCGAGGAATTCGCTGATCAGATAGCCCTCCGAGCCCATGATCTCGACGCCGTCGTACCCCGCTTCCATCGCGAGTTGCGCGGTCGTCGCGTAGTCACGGATGGTCTGCTCGATCTGCTCGTCGGTCAGCTCGGCCGGCACGTCGCGGTTGATCGGCGACTTGATCGGCGATGGGGCAACGACGGCGGGATGATAGCCGTAGCGGCCGGCATGCAGGATCTGAAGCAGGATGCACCCTCCGGCGGCGCGGACAGGTCCGGCAATCTTCCTGTGATCAGCAATCTGGTCCGGGCGCTCGAACGTCCCTGGTTCATTCTTCATGCGTCCAGCGAAGTTCGGCGCGAAACCGCCGGTAACGATCAGGCCGGCGCCTCCCTTGGCGCGCTCGGCATAAAAGCGTCCCAACTCGTCGAAGCGCTCGGGGTGATGCTCAAGGCCGGTGTGCATCGATCCCATGACAATTCGACTCTTGAGGGTCACAGAACCCACCCGAATGGAATCGAGAAGCACTGACCGAGCGTCCATGGGCGATCCTCCGAGTTTTTGATGAGCCTTGAATGGCCCCCGCCAACTCTACATACTCAGCCAGTATTTTATGTCAACATATTTATATATTGCCGACCAATCGAATCCAAATGCGTGGGCGGCCGACGGTCATTGGTCTAAGCGAATATGCCTCCAATATTTGAGACTTGGGTGAGAACCCAACTCAACCCAACCCTCGCCCGTAATGCAATATATTGTCATTATAGCCGATCGCGGAGAAGCGCATCTCGGCGGAAATTAAGATAGCCGCCCCCGTCCGGGTGTGCAGTCCTGCATCTGGCATCGAGCGAAAAGGAACCCGACGCGACTGGGCGCGTCGGGTTCAAGTAACGAGGATTCGGTCGTCCAGAACCCTCTTGGTCCGGCCAGGAGGGGCCGAATTCTGTCTTCAAGCATCCCAACAGGGATACAAATTGAGGGATCGAGGGCGCGAACGGCTTTTGACGAGTTGCTCGGTCCGTTCCGCCGTTCCGATCTTATGCGGTGCTCGACTTCGCCGACGAGCTCCGACGAAAGGTCCGTACGTGGGCCACGAACATCACGCGCTGGATCAGCGTCGCCTAATTTGTCTGGCCCGGCTGCAACCCGTCGTAACCCTCGACGACTACCAGATCGGCGATTGAGACAGGTGTGCGGAGCGCTTTTGCCACTTGGTACTCAGGTGAGCGATAGCAATCGAGAGCCGCCTGATAGTCAGGAAATTCGATCACCACGATCCGCGAACGCGGCACACCTTCGACCTTTTCAGCCGATCCGCCCCGGATGAGAAAGCGCGCACCATACTTCTCGAGTGCGATCGCGTTCTCGCGAACATATGCCTTATAGGTCTCCGGATCCTGGACATCCACCATGCTGACCCAATACCCCTTCGCCATCCTAATCTCTCCTGTTTCAAATTAACCAGCCGTTCATATCCGCGGCGCTTCCGATCTTCAGAGGGTACTGGTACTGGTACTGGTACTGGTACTGGTACTGGGGAAGGATCTTGAAAGCGCAAGGTTGACGCTTGCATGCGCCGCTAATCATGCTCCGCATGTCTGCCGCGAGAGCATGACAGGCGGGGAGCGGACGTTAGGCAACCTGTTCGTATAGCAATCGCATGGCGGCTCCGAGCCGCCTGACAGCTTCATCCAAACGATCGGGTGGATTGAGCGTGAAGTTTAGGCGTAAGCCGCTGCGATCTTCACCTTGCGGATCAAATACCCTGCCCGGCGCCACCAGGACTCCCGTCTTAAGCCCCGCCGATACCACCGCGTCCGTGTCGAGCGAACGGTCGCGCGCGGTGGCCCAAATGAACATGCCGCCGACCGGAACGTCCCATTCGAACCAATCTGACAGGTGTTCATCCATCGCTGCGGCCAGCGCATCTCGCCTTTCACGATAGAGCCCGAGCAATTTGGGGCGCATCCGCTCCGTCAACCCGCCCCGCATCGCTGCCAAAGCGATCCGTTGTGCCATGCCGTTCGAACACAATGCCGCGCTCTGCTTGGCAGTCGTCAGCGCCTGGATGATGTCGGGCGAGCCGATGGCCCACGCAACGCGCAACCCAGGGACCAGTTCCTTGGAAAAAGTGCCGAGATAAACAACGGGACCCCGATAGGCTTCACCGGGCGCCAAGTCAGCCGAGAGCTCGATCAAGCGCGGCAAGGGCGTCTCGTCGTAGTATAGCGAGCCATATGGATCGTCCTCGACGATCCATACCCCTGTGCGATGTGCAGCGTCGACCAGCGCTCGGCGAGCGGCCAGGCCAACCAATTTTCCGGTTGGATTTGAGAAATTCGGAACAGCATAGACAAATTGTGCCTTTGCCGACGACAAATCTAAATCACCAGCCTCCGCCCTCAAACAGTGATACCGCGGTTGCCTTGGCCGCCAGGCGTCGAGCGCACCGGCATACATGGGGAATTCACCCGCTACTACTCCGCCTGCTTCTAGCAAAACCTTTCCAATGAGATCTAGCGCCTGGGTGCCCCCAGCTGTGATCAACACATTGCTTCGATCAAGACGCAGCGATTGCGTACTAAAGCGAGACGCAATAGCGTCGCGCAACTCCACCAACCCGTCAGTGGGCCCGTACCCCAAACTGTCGCGAGGAAACTCCCTAACGACAGCTTGGGAGAGCGCCGCCAGTTCCTCGACCGGAAACGTCTCGGGTGCCGGAAGTCCGCCGGCGATGTTGATCAATCCTGGAACGCGTTCAGCGGCCACAAATCGGCTGGTCAGGTCATTGGTGCTCGATAACCAATTCGCGAACGCTGGCCGGACAGCGTCACTCTCTACGTTCCGTGCAAGGTAAGGAGTTGTCATTCTGGTCGTCGCATTTCTTTGGGGTCTCTCAATCGTACACTTTGGATTGAGGTGGTTGAGTGCGTTGTTCGCTGCGTTTCCCGTCGGCTGCAATCGAATATTTCAACAATCGGCGCATTCTTGGCACGCGATTCCAGATTGGCTCTAGCTATAGCTAGGCGAGCCCATCGCGTCTTCGGGGACCAACACTGGATTCACCCCAGGTTTGTCCGAGCTGCCGGAAAAACAGCCTGCCTCTCAAGTTGAGCTTGCGACGTATCGGCTCAGCCGCGCGTTTTGTCTCGCCTATAGGCCACGCTGGCGCGTCGCGGCGGCGCAAAGGCTGAAGTGCCGTAAGCCTCGAACAGCGCCTTGCTTGCGTGATAGTGGTTGGCGAGACCGCCGCGAACAACCCTCTCAATCGGGCCGTCGGGATAGCCGAGACCAAGCTTACAGGTCAGATCCATATCGGCCTGGCTCGCCAATCCCTCGTCGAGGAAGCGCAGCGCTGCGTTGTACTTCGGGATGACAAGACGGTCGATGATCCGGCCGGCCTGATCACTGCACACCACGACCTCAAATCCTGCCGCAGCGAACATCTCACGTGCCGCGGCGACGGCCTTCTCACTGGTGTTCGCATGTCGAACCAATTCCACGAGATTCGACGGCTTGTCATGGCCGTTGCGATAGCGAGCGAAGCCCAGCACGTTGATGCTCGTGGATTCCTGATCGTCGATATGCTCTCCAAGGCACTCGTTCAACAGCTCGATCAGGATGGCAGCCTTGGCGTGATCCGGCTTGAACCGTGCACCGCTGAAAATGACAATCTCCGCCGTATCAGGCTCCGATTGAGCGCAAAAAAATGCGTCGTCTTCGGGAAAGGAGCGGCTCGGCTTGGATTTTACGAACGTATATCGCATGATTTCATGCTCCGAACATGGAGTTGCCTTCATAGGTGAAGAAGCCTCTGCCGGATTTGCGTCCGAGGAGGCCCGCGGCCACCATCCGTCGCAACAACGGCGGCGTTGCTGCCCGCGGATCAAGCGTGATCGGATAGAACGCCTCGCAAAGCCGTACCTGGGTATCGAGACCGATCAGGTCGATCAGCTCCAGCGGGCCCATCTTGTAGCCGAGCCCCGCCTTGATCGCGCGATCGATGTCGGCCGGTTCTGCCACGCCGGCTTCAACCGCTCGTATTGCGTCGTTGTTGAACGGCACAAGAAGCGCGTTGAGGATGAAGCCAGGCTTGTCCTGGGTCTTCACCGGAGTCTGACCGCAGGCCTCGGTCCACTGCCAGGCGGTCTTGAACGTGTCGTCGGATGTCAGGATGCCGGGCGACATTTCAATCAACTTCATCAATTGGGCCGGGAGGCAGAAATGCATGCCGACGGCACGCTCCGGTCGCTTCGAACCCGAAGCAATTTCCGTGATTGACAAGGTCGACGTGTTCGAGGCGAAAATGGTGTCCTCCGCGCACACCGCGTCGAGGCGGCCCAGCAGTTCGCGCTTCGCGGCGAGATCCTCGAACACAGCTTCGATCACCAAATCGCAGTCGGCTAGATCCTCGATCCTGGTGGTCTGGGACATCGATGTGAGAACTTGATCCCTCTTCGCGCTGTCGAGCTTGCCCCGAGCGACCGATTTATCGAGGAAGCCGGCCGACTGCCTGGCTGCCTTCTCAAGACCGTCGCCGGATCGATCAAAGCATACCGTCGCAAAGCCGGCTCGAGCCGCCACGAGTGCGATCCCGGCGCCCATGGTTCCTGCTGCGCCACAGACCCCAACAGTCTTGATGGTTTTCGTCATTTCGTTACGAAGCTCCGTCCGATTAACTGGCGATGGACCTGGTTCGTCCCCTCCCAGATTTGAGTGATCTTGGCGTCGCGCATCAGACGCTCGACCCTGAAGTCGCTGCAATAGCCGTAACCGCCATGCATCTGGACCGCTTCAGCGGCGATACGGTTGGCGACATCGGAGGCCTTCATCTTGGCTATTGAGGCTTCAAGTCCAAAGTCCTTGTCGTCGGCGTCGATCCGCTCCGCCAGACGATCCAACCAGAGTTCGGCCATGGCGAGATCGGTCGCAAGATCGGCCAGCAGGAATTGATTGGCCTGGAACTCGATGATCCTGCGTCCCGATTGCTTGCGCTCGTTGATGTAGGCCGTCGTGTCCTTGAAGGCGGCGGTCGCAATGCCGAGGGCGTGCGCCGCAATGCTGGGACGCGATCGGTTGAGCGACGCGAGCAAGATGCCGAGACCGTCGCCAGGACGCCCGAGAAGATTCGCCTGTGGGACCCGACAGCCGTCGAAACGAAGCGAGGCGGTTGATGATCCACGGTGCCCCATCTTCTTTTCGAGCCCTGTAACCTCAAATCCCGGCGTTCCCTTCTCAAGCACCAGCACCGAGATTGACTTGCGCGGATCGTCGACCTCTGCGTATTTCCCGAACAGCAGGATACGGTCCGCGACGTCGCCGTTGGTGATGAAGAGCTTGGTGCCGTCGACCACGATATCGTCTCCGTCCGGGCGGAACCTGGTCTTCATGCCAGTTGCGTCCGAGCCCGCGGTCTCCTCGGTGATGGCGAGCGCGGCAAGCCCACCTTCGGCGATCCGCGGCAACAGTCTCGCCTTTTGCTCCTCCGATCCGAACTCGATCAACGGCTTCATCGCATGGAAATTGGTGGCGTACACAATGCCGGTCGATGCGCAGGCCTCGGCGATCCTACGCACCACCGCCAAATAGAGTTTGAAAGACATCGGCGTTCCGCCGAAGGCTTCCGGGACGAAGATTGCGTTCAGGCCGAGTTCGTTGATGGCGTTGACGCTGGCCCAAGGGAAGCCACTGCTTTCGTCCACTTTCGCGGCATTCGGTGCGATCACCTCCGCGGCCAAACGATCGACTTGCACGAGAAGCAGCCGCTCCTCCTCGGTCCAGCGGCGTCCTTGTTCCAATGCTTCGAATATCTTCATCAGAGGTTGGCTCCCTGCCCACCATCGACGTAGATGGTCTCACCGGTCAGAAAGCCGATCTTTTCGGCAAACAGCGCACCAACCAGCCGCGCGACTTCCTGCGGACGGCCGGCCCGCCCGACGGGCACGCGTCGCTTCAACCAGCTTTTGACCTTTTCGTTGGCCAGGAATTCGCGGTTGAGGTCCGTTTCGATGTAGCCGGGAGCGACGTCGAGAACTCGGACGCCGTCCTTTGCCCATTCCGAGGCAAGACATCGGGTGATGGCTCCGACCGCGGCCTTCGAGGCACAATAGGCCAGGTTTTCGGCGACGGCCAAGCGATCGAAGAAAGAGCCGATATTGACAATCAGCCCCTCACCCGACTTCACCAGATGCGGGTAGATTTCGCGACTGGCGACGAGGACTGCGGATGCATTCAGCCGCATGCAGGCTTCGAACTCCGAAAGCGACAGGTCGACGCTCGCTCTCGCCTCGTGCGCTCCGGCATTGTTGACGAGCCCTACGACATGTCCGCGCCGTGCGATCGAAGCAATGGCGGCAGCGATCGACCGTTCGTCAGTCATGTCACAGACGACACCTTCCCCGACCGGCGATTTTCCGCTCCGGGACAGGGCCGCCACCTCGAACCCGCGTCGATCGAGCTCGATCGCGATGGCCTCGCCAATGCCCCTGCTCGCTCCGGTAACGACGACCAGACCGTTACTCATCTCTGAAGGCCGCCTTCCGCTTTTCCGTGAACGCCGCCATCCCTTCCTCGGCGTCCGCCGTACTGAATGCCAAGGTTGAGAGATCCGCTTCGATCTTCAATCCCTCATGGACCGGGACATCGAGCGCGCGTGTCACTGCGTCGCGCGCCAATCCCAGCGCCACGAGACTGTACGATGCAAACTCACGCGCCAGCGCCACTGCCCCGCCGACGGCGCCCCCTTCTACGAGGCGATTGACGAGACCGATCTTTTCGGCTTCCTCGGCGGTCACGGTGCGCCCAAGCATGATCATATCGAGCGCTCTGGCTTCGCCGATGATCCGCGGCAGTCGCTGCGTTCCGCCGTACCCCGGAATGAGACCGAGCTTGATCTCTGGCAGGCCCAGCTTGGCGCTGCGGACAGCCACCCTGAACGTGCAGGCCAGCGCCAGTTCGAGCCCTCCGCCGAAGGCAAAGCCGTTGATCGCGGCCACGGAAGGAAACGGCAGCCGATCGAGCTTCGCGAAGGCGGCTTGACCAAGTTCCGCACCGCGCTTGCGCTCGGTCATGCTGCGACCGCGCAGCTCCTTGATGTCGGCTCCGGCGCAAAATGCTTTCTCGCCTGCGCCGGTGACGATCAGGCTCCTGACCTTCCAGGATGCGACATCGTCCAACGCCTTCGCGATATCGCGAAGGATCGAGAAGGACAGCGCATTGAGCGCATCCGGCCGATTGAGGCGCAGCAAGGCATAGTCGTCGATCTTCGAGAGTTCCACGGTCATCGCGCTATTTCCCGAACTTGGCGCTGTCGGGCTTCCGCTTGCCGGCGAACGAGGCGGACAGTTCGTGGCTCTCGTCCGTATCGAGATAGGGCCGGAGCAGCAAATCGTGTGACACGCGGGCGAGGCCGGAAACGCCGCCATGACGGGCGTTGAAGGCCGCCTTGATCGAGGCCAATGCGAAAGGTCCGCGCTCGGCGATTTCCAGTGCGAACTGTCGCGTCTCTTCCTTCAACTTGTCGTCGGGGACGACTTTGTTGATCAACCCGATCTCGAGCGCCTCGCGCGCGGAGATCTTCGGATTGCGGTACCACATTTCCTTAGCCTTCTTCTTTCCGACGAGGTCCTCGAGGTACCAGGTGCCGTATCCGGCGTCGAAGGATCCCATCATCGGCCCGACCTGCCGGAAGACCGCGCTCTCCTTTGCGATGGTAAGGTCGCACACGACCTGCAAGACGTTTCCGCCGCCCACTGCAAAGCCATTTACGCTGGCAATGACGGGCTTCTGCAGCCGGTCGATTGCTTCGTACATCTCCAGGGTCGGAAGAACGCCGGCGTAGAGGATCGTCTTCTCCATGCCTTCCTTTCGACCACCGATGCAGAAAAACTTGTTGCCGGCTCCGGTAATCACGATCACGCGCGTGCGCGTCTCGCGCCGGATGTCATTGATGCAGTCACGGATCTCGTGACACATTTCGACCGTGAACATATTGCCGTCATCCGGCCGATTGAGCGTGATGGTTCCAATGGGGCCATCCTCTTCATAGATGATCGTGTTGAAGCTCATGGTTCTTTCCTCCTTATGATGTTCCGTTCCTGTCGGAGCACTTCGCCGAAATGTTCAGGTCCGCGCGCGACGCGCGTGAGCGAATGTGCCCGTCGATCAAGACTCCCTGTGCAGACTTGCGTGGCGTCTCGACGCAGTTGCGCCACGGGACGAATGGCTGGTCGCATCCATCTCACGACCTCCTGTCAAACACGACCGCGGCCTTGCCTTGAATCCCGCCCCGCCCGATCAGCTCGAGCGCGGCAGGCAGTTGGTCAAAGGCGAATGCCCTCGTGGCCGGCGGACGCAGGGCGCCGCTCTCCCACAGGCCGAATATCTCGGCCTGAGCATCGGTGACCCGTTGCGGCATCCGCTCCCGGTAATCGCTCCATTGCAGGCCGCTTACGCTGATGTTCTTCACGAGGAGGTAGTTCGCCTTCACCGACGGGATTTCACCGCCGACAAAGCCGATCACGACCAACCTTCCACGCCACGCGAGCGCACGCAGCGCGGCTCCGAAAAATTCGGCTCCGACGGGATCGAGCACGACATCCACGCCGCAGCCCTCCGTTGCGGCAAGCACCTGTGCACGCAACTCCTCGCGGAGATCCCGCCCGCTGACATTGATCACAACATCCGCGCCGCACGCACGCACGAAGTCAACCTGGTCCGGCTTGCGAACCGCGGCCAGAACGCGCGCGCCGAAGGCCTTGGCAAGCTGGATCGCCGCGACGCCGACACCGCCCGCGGCTCCTCCAACCAGCACGGTTTCACCCGACTGCAAGCTGGCGCGGTCGCGCAACGCGAAGTAGGCGGTCTGGTAAACCAGTCCCATAGCGGTCGCGTCGGCAAATCCGAGCCTATCCGGAAGGCGGAACGTATCCTCTGGTCTGACCAATGCCTGTTCGGCGAATGCGCCGTGCTCAAGCTGGCTCAGCACGCGGTCGCCCGGCGCGAAGCCCCGCACGCCGGCCCCTACGGCTCGTACGACGCCGGCGATTTCCTTGCCGGGGACAAACGGTCGTTGCGGCAGGATTTGGTAGTGTCCGGACACCACTAGCACATCCGGATAGTTGATGCCGGCTGCCGCAACGTCGACCAATATCTGGTCGGCGGCAGGCACGAGATCCGCGACCTCAGCGAGCCTGAGGGCAGACGGCGGTCCGAATTCGACGACTTGATAAGCGCGCATCAGACCCGCTCCTTGGACAGTAAGGTCTCGGTCTGGGCGCCGAGCAGCGGGGCAGAACGGTTGAGCTCGCCACGAAAGCAGGCCGCAACCGGTCCCGGGATCGCCGGAATGGATCGCTCGTCGGTGACGACCTTCTGGACAAACAGTCCGCGAGCGGCAAAGTGCGGATCAGCGACAGCTTCCTCGAGGCTTACGACGATCGAGCAGCAGACGTCATAGCCCTTAAAGACGACAAGCCAGGTGTCTGCCGTTCGGCTGGCAATGATGCCGGCGACGACACGTTTGACCGTTTCGGGATCGGCGTCGGCGCGGCGCAGTTCGGGGGCAAGTCCGATCAGCTCACAGAAATTATTCCAGAACCGATCCTCAATCGGAGCAGCCGCCAAATAGCGCCCGTCGCCGGTCCGATAAATCTGATAGCGAGGACTGCCGCCCGTGACGAGAGCATCGCCACCACCCGGCCAATCGCCGGTCGCGAACCCGTTTCCGAGTCCCCAATAGGCAAGCGGAAGTAAATTCTCGCCCATCGCGATGTCGAGATAGGCGCCCTCACCGGTTTGATCTCGCCGACGCAGCGCCAGCAGAATATTCACGACCGCAGGCAGCGCACCCGCCGCGAGATCGGCGATGAGGACGGGAGGCACCACCGGCGCGCCGTCACTGCCCCGGCTCAGCCCGAGCAACCCGGCTTCCGCCATGTAGTTGAGGTCATGGGCCGCGACTGCCGATTTTGGCCCGCTCTGGCCCCAGCCGGTGATCGCACAATAGATCAGGCGAGGATTGACCGCGCACAAAGCCTCGTAGCCAAAGCCGAGCCGATCCATCACGCCGGGCCTGAACTGCTCCACGACGACGTCGGTTTGCCTGATCAACGGCCGCAGGCGCTCAAACGCATCCGCGGCCTTCAGATCGATGGCGATGCTTTCCTTGCCGGCATTGAGGAGATGGAAATTCGTGCTGTTCTCGCCGAGCTTCGGCGCGTAGCTGCGCATTTCGTCGCCGCTTCCAGGCCGCTCGACCTTGATCACACGAGCACCGGCCTCCGCCAGCATCAAAGTCGCGAACGGTCCCGGCAGTAGAGTGCTGAAGTCGAGAACGCGGATATCCTGAAGGGGGCGCATCATCAAAACGCTCACTAGGCCTTTGCTGTGGACTTGCTTGCAACGGCGGACGGCTGAATCTCGCCGCGACGTACCTGCAGTGTTAGCTCCCGCTTCAGGATCTTGCCGCTCGCGGTGAGAGGAAATTCGTCAACGCGAACGAAGTATTCCGGCATGTCGTATTTTGAGATGCCCTGATCACGCAGATGCTGCATCAGGTCGTCGACCTCCGCGGTCCCTGAGATCGCGATGCATACGCGCTCGCCGAGCCGGTCGTCAGGCACCGGAAATGCCGCTACCCGGTCAACTTGCTTATGACGAACGGCGACGGCCTCGATATGCGATGGGTAGATGTTGTGACCGCCGCGGATGATCAGGTCTTTCAAGCGACCCTCGATCCGAAGATTCCCGGACGCGTCGACAATGCCGAGGTCGCCGGAGAGGAACCAGCCGTCTCTGTTGAAGCTGGTCTCGGTGGCAGCTTGGTTGTTGAAATAGCCGAGCATCAGCGCGGCACCGCGCCCGCCGATCTGGCCGACCTCCCCGGGTCCCACCTCCTTGTCGGAATCGGACGGATCGAACAGCCGGACCTCGTAAGCACTCCCACCTCGGCCGCAGGTCGTGACGATCACATCGGGGGAGTCATCAGGATGCGTGTATTGATGCGACGAATTCTCGGTCATGCCATAGACGTTCTGCGGCTTCACGCCTTGATCGACGAAAGCGGCAGCCGTGGCGGGCGGGATCGGCGCTCCGGCCATGTAGAACACCGACACCTTGCCAAGTGCGCGCCGCCCCGCCCGCTGCTGCTCGGCGAGGATATCCATCGCGTGGGTCGGTACCCCGAGCACGTAGGTGGCGCCGGTCGCATCGATCCAATCGAGGCGGCTCATGCCGGATGGGGGATCATCCGTCACAAACCGACCGCCGCTCAGCAGCCACTGCGCGACGCCGACCCAGGCGATATGATGCGACAACGGTGAAAGCGACAGAAGCACTGTGTCGGCGCCGTGCCGCCAGTCCGCGACCAGGTCCCGCGCATTGGCAAGCAGAGTATTGTCGGAGTGCATCACGCACTTGGGTGCAGCCGTCGTCCCCGACGTGAAGGCGAGATAGCTGACCTTGTCGGGATCGTCGCAAGGCGGCGTTGCGCAACCGACCGGCGCAGGGAACGTATCCGGCGTATAGACCATCTTCAGGCTGGGAAGCCTGACGAGCATCGAATCGAGATCGACCTTGGCACGATCGGCGCCCCATCCGGGTTCGGTGAGGAAGGCGCGCACCGACAATGTCGACAACAGGTCGACAATTTCCGCGCAGGTGTAGGTTTTGTGCAGCGAAGGATTGCAGGCAAATCCCTCCCGCGCACAGGCGAGGAACATCACGACCGCTTCGATCCGGTTCGACATCCAGATCGAGACGCGATCGCCGCCGACCAAGCCGAACTCGCGAAGACTACTGGCGACGCCGTCGACCCAAGGAAGCAGCTGCGACCATGACACTGCACGCCGACCGTCTTGAAGAGCGATCGCGTCGGGACGCTCGAGAGCGTGCCGGCTCAGCAAGCTGTAGAAGGTGTCCTTCCGCCAAAGCCCTTGCTGGTAGTAGCGGGTCGCGTCCGCCGGGTGATGAAGGGTGAGGAACGGTCTCATGACGATCTCGCGCTTGCAGCATGAATTGGGCGCTGTGGGTTACGACCAAATCAGCAACGGCCGTGCCATTCCGTGCACAGCCACTGGAACTCGAAAATCCGTAGATATTTCAGTGTCCGGTCTCTCGGCACCAAACCGATCGTGTCCTCTGCGGCAACAAATGTCCTTGCCAGCATCGTCTCGCCGTGCTCACGTGTCCTCAAAACGGACACGAGGAAATGCCAACGACACCCCAAATCGCGGGAGCAGCGCTCCTCGGCAAGGACGGTCAGACGACTTTCAGCACCGGGCTCGGCTCCGACCCCCGCTTCAAAGCGCTGGTCGCTGATCGCGCGTGGCTGAACGAGCTGCGCGAACGGCGGCTGACGACCCTCAATTTGGACCGCAAGGTCTATGCGGTTCTGCTCGCTCCGGCGGCGGACGGCGAGTTGCTTGTCGTCAGCCACGCACCGGGAGATCCGCTTCTGCATTTCGTCGGCAGCGTGAATTTTGCGTGGGATATCATTCAGTATCTGCTGACCGATCCTCACGATGCGATGACGATCGTCGACGATCAGTCCCGTCTTGTATTCATTTCACCAATCCACGAGGCGTTCTTCGGCCTCAAGCTCGGCGAAGGCAACGGCAAGCCGGTCGAACAGGTGATCGAGAACACCCGATTGCACGAGGTTGTGACCACGGGAAAGGCCGATGTCGGCGCCATACAACGGATGCGCGGCGCGGAACGCGTGGTGTCACGGGTCCCGATCAAGCGCGACGGCCGCGTGCTTGGCGCCATCGGGCGCGTCATGTTCAAGGGACCGCAACAGCTCGAAGCGCTGAGCCAGCGCATTAAGGATCTCGAGGGCGAGCTCGAGTTCTACAAGCGAGAAACCGAAACGCTGCGCGCGCGCGACTATGGTCTGGAGGCGATCATCGGCCGAAGTCCGGCGGTGCAGCGCTTGCGCGCGCAGATCACGAAGGTGGCCGCCCTGGAAATTCCGGTCTTGATCCGCGGCGAGAGCGGCACGGGCAAAGAACTGGTCGCCCATGCGCTGCATCAGCTGAGCCCGCGCCGCGACCGATCAATGATCAATGTCAATGCCGCCGCACTGCCGCCCAATCTCGTGGAATCCGAACTGTTCGGATACGAGCCCGGCGCCTTCACCGGCGCGGACAAGAAAGGCCGCAAAGGCAAGTTCGAGCAGGCAGAAGGCGGCACGATCTTTCTCGATGAGATCGGCGACATGCCGCTGGAGGTTCAAGCCAAACTGTTGCGCGTCCTTCAGGACAGGATTGTTGAGCGCGTGGGTGGTGACCGAGCAAGGTCGGTTGATTTCCGTCTCGTATCTGCCACGAACCAGGATTTGCAGTCGATGGTGGAGCGCGGGGATTTCCGCCTCGACCTGTTCTATCGCATTTCCCCGATCGTCATCGAACTGCCGCCGCTTCGAGAACGAATCGACGACATCCCGCTACTCGTTGCAAAGTTTTTGCAAGATTTCGCCTATCGGCATGCGCGTCCCCTGCCCGGCATCAGCCCGGAGGCACTTGCGGAGCTCGCCGAACGCTCCTGGCCCGGCAACATTCGGCAGTTGCAGCACGAGATCGAGCGCGCCCTCGTGTTTTCGGACGGCCTCCTGATCGGAGTGGAGGATCTCTCCGAAGTGCCGCGTCGTCCCCACAACACGCTGAGCCGGAAAGTCGAGCCCGCCGCTGGACCACGCGAACTCAAGCAGGTGATTTCCGAGGTCCAGCACGAACAGATCAAGGAAGCCATCGCGGCTTGCGGCGGCAACAAGAAGAAGGCCGCCGCAAACCTCGGTATCTCGCGGTCTTTTCTTTACAAGCGCCTCGCCGAAATCGAGGCGCAGGGTAACTGACCGACAGGTGGTGGGGCAGATCTTTCGCCCCACCTGGTCGGGCTACTTCCTGACGAGAGGACACTCGCTCTCGGAAAGAGGCCGAAAGGCATCTTCCGCAGGAATCGTCGCGACCACGTTCATGAGGTCCCAGGCGCTCCTCGACTCCGAAGGTTTCTTCGCCTGCAGCAGGTACATGTCCCGCATCATCCGCCCATCCTCGCGGATCGTTCCGTTCTTGGTCATGAAATCGTTGACCGGAATCTTTTTCATCTGCGCAATCACTGCAAGAGCTTCATCCGTCCCAGCGGCCTTCACCGCCTTTAGATAGTGCATCGCCGCGCTGTAGATTCCGGCCTGGAACATTGTCGGAGGCTTTCCTCCATGTCGTTCAGCGAAGCGCTTCGCAAAGGCACGAGTTTCGTCGTTCTGATCCCAATAGTAGGCCTCGGTGAACAGCAAACCTTGGGCGTCCTTCAGACCAAGGCTGTGGACGTCCGTGATGAGAACCAGCAGTCCAGCAAGCTTCTGTCCGCCTGCCGTGAGTCCGAATTCGGAGGCCGCCTTGATCGCGTTGACCGTATCGGCGCCGGCGTTCGCAAGACCAATCACCTGAGCCTTCGATGATTGTGCCTGCAGGAGGAAAGACGAGAAGTCCGAGGTATTCAGCGGCGCCTTGACGCTGCCAAGCACCTTTCCACCGTTCTTCTTCACCACCGCGGACGTGTCCTGCTCGAGAGCGTGGCCGAACGCGTAGTCCGTGGTCAAGAAGAACCAACTGTCCGCCCCACCCTGCTTCATCATCGCAGTCGCGGTACCTTTCGCCAGGGCGTAAGTGTCGTACACCCAGTGAATGCCGTTGGGAGAGCAAGCCTTTCCGGTCAGCGCAGTCGAACCTGCCGCAGTCGTGATCGCGACCTTGTTCTTCTCCTGGGAAATCCCTTGGACCGCGATCGCGACCGCGGAGTTGCCGAGGCCAAGGATCGCGTCCACCTTCTCGACATCATACCAGCGCCGCGCGATTGCACTACCCACATCAGCCTTGTTTTGAAGGTCACCCGAGACTACTTCGATCGGCTTGCCATTGACGCTGCCGCCGAAATCCTCCACCGCCATCTTGACGGCGACGACGTCGCCGGGTCCCTGAATGTCGGCATAGGGTCCCGACATATCGTCCAGAACACCTATCCTGACCACGTCGTCCGAGATTTGGGCTCGGACACCGACCGCCGAACCGACCAACGACACAGCGACGATTGCCGCCGCAAGACCGCACCGCATGCTTACCTCCCTGTTTGCTCGGGTCTGGCTTAGCAACTCGGATGCCAGTCGGCTTTTGCATAGAGATTCCAAGATATTTGGTTCTTCTCCGCGGCGTGACTGACCTCAGGGAGGACACGTGTCCTTGAAACCATCACCAATGAACAGCCTCTCACCGGCACCCACTGCGCCGCACCATCGGGTAGTTGCATTGCACCGCACTTGTTTGAATATTCAGCAGCGCATTCTTGTTCGGGAGACACGGGGCTATGAGCGAACTCGATAGGATCGATCGACGCATTCTGCGGGTCCTTCAAGAGGACGGACGCATTCAGAACGTCGACCTCGCCAAGAAGGTTGGTCTTTCCCCCTCGCCATGCCTGCGTCGAGTTAGGATGCTCGAGGACTCGGGCGTGATAGAACGCTACGTCGCCCTGCTCGACGCTTCAAAGATCGGCGTGGGGATGACTGTGTTTGCCCGCGTCTGGCTGAAAGCTCAGGATGCTCAGACTGTCCAAACCTTCACTGAGGAGGTGCAGCGTCTGCCTCAAATCGTGGAGTGCCATTTAATGGCGGGAGATTGTGATTTCCTCCTCCGCGTGGTGACGGCCGATCTTCAAGCCTATCGTCAGTTTCAGATTGATCACTTGACCAAAATCAAGGGTGTGCAGAGCGTGAAGACCGAGATTCCGATGCAGAAAATCAAGCTCACCTCCGAACTGCCTCTGTGAACGCTGCCCTTGTCTGCCGAGGCCAGGAAGCTGAAGCCCCCCGGAGATGTGAAATTATCGAGATTGTGACGGCTTTTTTCTCTTTTGGGAGCTAGGCAGTTGCAGAGCGGCACGATATTTCGCGACCGTACGCCTTGCTATGCGATAGCCCTCTGCCGACAATAGGCCGGCCAACGTCGCATCGGTTGCCTTTTCATCCCGCCCAATCAATTCAGCAATTCGGGCTTTAACCTCGTGCACCGAGACCTGGTTGCCGCCGCTGGTCGAAATGCCGTCAAAGAACAGATCGCTGAGCCGCAGGCATCGATTCTCGAGCCTAACAATCAGGTGCTGACGCACGCGCCCGACGGTGGTCTCGTGCAGTCCCAGCGCGGTTGCGACCTGGCGTCTCGTTACAGCGACCGGGGCGCTTCGGATTCCCCTCATGAAGTCGCTCTGAAGATCAAACACGCAACGAGCAACGTCCGCAATCACGCGGTCGCGCCGTTCAAAGGACCGCAGCGTCGCAGACGCAGCGCTCGCGGCCCGGGCAGCGGCGCGCCCCTCAGGGTGCGTGATGGCCAGTTTCGGCTGCAGCCACGTGCCACGCTCAAGAACCCAGCCGGTTTTCTTGTCAAAGTGGAGAATTAGATCGGCGGACCTTATCGGTATGGGTCCGGCACCGAACGCTGTTCCAGGTTTGGGGTTGAGGCCACGTAGACGGCCGATCAAAAGCGGAAGTTCGGCCATCGGCACACCGGCGGCGGCGGCCAGATCGGCCAGCCGGCCGACCGCAAGATATTCGAGATGCGCCGTAACTGCAGCCATCGGCGGGGTGAGCATTCCCTCGGACTTCAGCTGCAGCTCGAGACACTCACGTAGCGAACGCGCGAACAATCCGGCGGGTTCGGCTTGCTGTAGCAGTTGCAACACCGCCAAAGCCGTATTGGCGTCCTCCCCCGCTTCTGCCGCGATGTCGTCGACCGTACAAGCGACCCATCCGGTTGGCTCCAGCGCAGTGAGCCAAGCCATAGCGACCCGGTGCAATGAGCGATCCTTAACCAAAAACTGAACCTGCGGCAGAACATGCGCATACAGCGAGCCTTCCGTACCCGCATCGTCCTTAAAGGCGTGATGCCCGACCCTCCGCAAGAAAGGAGCACGTTTTGCAACAGCTTCGTCATCGAGAAGAAAAGACAGTCGCAGAACAAACGAATTGACAGCGGAACGTACCAAGTTCTCCAAATACGTCGGTGTCGGCCATGCCAGCATTTCGGCAAACGAAATTGTGTTAGCCAATGACGCCCCTTGGGGTCGTCCGCTTGGACGCATGTGCGGGCTTGGTCCTTCACGCACGTTAGAGGCAGCTCCGTTCCCTGTGTCCCATGGGACATGCGATTGCACGCAGACTACGCAGTTTCGTGGATTTTGTCGGCACCGGACCGCCATGGCGCCGCTGCATCCTGAACATCGTGATGCGCTCCATGCGGCTCAACAACGGACGCTCCTTCTGCCGGTTGAGACAAGCTCGATGTAAGCCAGATTGACCGCGTTCATCGACGCAGGCTGATTACTACAACATTGCAATCTCACATCACGGACCGGTAGAGGCTGCAAACCTGGGCGAAATTCATGTCACGGGGATTCGCGGCTATGAGGCGAGTAATTTTCTGGGTCACCTCTTCGGCCATCGGCTCCACATCCGCCTCGGTCACGCCGAGCGCGGAAAGCCGTGTTTCAAGTCCGCTCTCGGCGAGCATCTCTTCAAGCCTTGAAACGAAGGCGTCGGCGGCAGCACCAGGAGAAGAAAAGCGCTTTCCCGGCAACACGACCGGGGCAAGTTCTGCATACTCCTTCGCAGCCGCCGGCAGATTGAAGCGAAAGACCGCCCCCATGACAAGCGCGTTGGAATGGCCATGCGGGACATGGAAGCGGGCTCCCAACGGATAGGAAAGCCCGTGGACAGCTCCGACGGATGCGTTGATGAACGCCATGCCTGCAAGCGTAGCGCCCAGCAGCATCGCATTGCGCGCTTGAAGATTCTTACCATCCGAGAGCACGATCGGAAAATTTTCGACGAGCAGAGCCAGTCCCTTCAGCGCGACTGCGTCCGAGATCGGGTTCTTGCGGGTTCGACTGGTAAAGGCCTCTATGCAATGCACCATGGCGTCGAGCGCGGTGGCTGCGGTAACATGGCGCGGCATCCCCAGCGTCAGCTCGGCGTCGAGGAGCGCGATGTCCGGCATCAATTGAGGCGCAAAGATTGCCCTCTTCTCGTTCGCATCATTGGTCAAGACCGAGACGAACGTCACCTCTGAGCCGGTGCCGGCGGTTGTCGGTATCGCCACCAGAGGCAGGCGATTGCCCTCGACGCGGTCGTTGCCAACCATATCATCCAAAGACTGCTCCGAATTGATCGACACCGAAACGACCTTTGCGGTATCGATCGAACTGCCGCCTCCCAAGC
This sequence comes from Bradyrhizobium mercantei, assembly GCF_001982635.1. GTDB lineage: Bacteria > Pseudomonadota > Alphaproteobacteria > Rhizobiales > Xanthobacteraceae > Bradyrhizobium > Bradyrhizobium mercantei. The sequence goes on from NZ_MKFI01000002.1 coordinate 651,207, forward strand.
CGACAACGCAATCGCAGCCGACATTTCGTGCCAGCTGCACGGCAGCCCGGACCACCGAATAAGGTGGATCGGCCGCGACCTGGTCGAAGATTGTCGTTGCCGTCCCGCCCTTGCGCATCGCATGCGCGGCGCGTTCGGCAAAACCGCTGGCGACGATGCCTGGGTCGGTGACGATCAGTGCGTGGCGCCAACCGGCCTGCTCACAAAGGCCCGCCAGTTCCGAAAGACTGCCTGGCGCGCAGATCAGTTTTGGTACAGCAAGAAAATGAATGGCCGACATTGCAGTCCTCCATGACCCGAGATCAGGGAGCGGTCGAATGGGATTCGACTACCCTCTGCATTCGATAGGCCGCACCGACGCTGCAGCTATCCGACAACCGTCTTGGGCAAGACGGGCAGCCCCGGGTCAACTGAGCTTGAAGCCCGAGTAGCCATTTGCTGCGCTTTCCTTGAATTTTGCGATGTAGGTCGGGAGGCCGAGCGGGAAGTTCAGGCTCTCGACGGGCTTACCCGGGATGTTGGAGCCTTGGTACCAGGACTTGGCGCGCGGGAAGAGCGACGACGCCCAGAAGTCCGCGATCAACTTGCGCCACTCCTCTTGTGCCGCGGGATCAGCTTCGATGCGCGAGATCTCCTGCTTGCGCAGATGGCACATCAGCTCGATCATCAGGTCGCCTTGGTACTCGGCGCTGCTCGGACCATTGCAGAACCCGCACGGCGATTGCGGCCCGTAGCCGAAGAGCAGGTTCGGGAAGCCCGCCGTCGCAACACCCAAATGGGTGCGCACCCCGTCGGACCACACCTGCTTGAAGGTCTGGCCCTCACTGTTGTGAATGTCGATGCTGGTGAGCCCGCCGGTCACCGAGTCGAAGCCGGTCGCGAAGGCGATCACGTCGACCTCGACTTCGCTGTCCCTGGTCACGATGCCGTTCTCGGTGATGCGCAGGATCGGCGTCTCGTTCAGGTCGACCAGCTTCACGTTGTTCTGGTTGTAGATCTCGTAGTACCACTGCTCGAGCGATGGCCGTTTGGTCCCAAACGGATGCGGCGCTTTGGTCGGTGCCAGCTTTTCGGCGACCTTTGGATCCTTGATACGGGCGCGGACCTTGTCGCGCCAAAACGCGTAGGCGAAGTCATTGGACTTCTCGTCGAAATACGTGTCTTGGAAGTTGGCCAACCAGTATCGGAATCCGCCGGCGTTCCAAAGGTCCTCATAGACCGCGTTGCGCTCGGCCTCAGAGACGTCCGTGGCGTTCTTCGGCACGAAATCGAAATCGAAGCCAGCGAAGCATTGGCCGCGCCGTTCGAAAGCCGCCGGCAATTCGGGCTTCATACGACGGTTATCTTCGTCGCTGAGCTGCTTCTGATGCATCGGCAGCGCGAGGTTCGGCGTACGTTGGAACACCGTCACGTGTTTGGCGTTCAATGCCGCCTCTTGCGCGACCTGCACGCCGCTTGCGCCGGTGCCGATGACGGCGACGCGCTTGCCGGCCAGGTTCACGCCGCCCTGGGGCCACAGTCCCGTGTGGTGCCACTCGCCTTTGAACTTGTCGAGTCCCTCGATCTTGGGTGTCGCGGGACTGGCGCCGAAGCCGAGATTGGCGATCACGAACTTGGCGCGGATCGGTTGATGCCCGATCGAGCGGACCGTCCACTCGCGCTTGCCCTCATCGAACTCGGCCGACTGCACCCGGGTGTTGAAGCTGATGTCCCGGCTGAGGTCGAGCTTGCGATCGACGAAGTGGAAGTATTCGCGCATCTGCGACCAGTCCGGAAACAGCTCCTTCCAATTCCACTCCTTCCACAGCTGCTCGATCGAGTATTGGTAGATCTGGCAGTGCGTGTCGACACGGGCGCCGGGATAGCAGTTCCAGTGCCAGATGCCGCCGATATCCTGGCCGGCGTCGACCAGATGCACCTTGAAACCGAGCTCGCGCAGCTGGTGCAGTTGGTAGAGTCCGGAAAAACCGGCACCGATCAGAAGAACGTCAAGGCGCTCATTGATCGAATTATTCATGGTGCTCATTGTGTCATCCTCAATTGGCTGATGGTGCGGCTGTCGCACCGGACTGTTGTGTCTGACTTGGTGTTGACGCGCGCGGGCAACCGCCCACGATCAAGGTGTGCCGGCGTGCGCTACATCCACCGTAGTGGCCAGCATCCGGGCCTCGCGCGCGGCCGTGCGGGCCCCCTCGTCCCAGTCGGGTGCGGCGCAGAGGAATAGCGTCTTGCCGTCGACTCCGCCCAGCGCAACGGCGAAGATGCCCTCGGGAGCGGTATCGATTTCATCCAAGATCTCCCCGCCCTCCGCCATGCGGACCGCCCGCCGATTGATGGTGTCGGCGAACCACACCGCACCTTCAGCGTCCAATGCCAGGCCATCGGGGATGATCTTTGCACGTTCGAGACGAACTCCGACGTTCGCTTCGTTGCCGAGATCACCGCAGTTCGCGAAGTCGCGACGCGGCCCCAGTGTGCTATCCGGTCGGATGTCGAATTGGGAGATCCTGTTGCCGAACAGCTCGTTGACGATGAGCCTCTTACCGTCTGGCGTGATGACCGATCCGTTCGGGAACGCCAACCCATCGGCGACGATCTGCGAGCTGCCGTCCGGCCGAACCAGCACGAGCGTGGTGTTCTCGTGGCCGGCGCCGCCCATTAGGTCGTAGCCGAAGTTGCCGACGTAGGCATTGCCGTTTGGCGCGACGACCATATCGTTGGCATGACCGCCGCACTTGTCCCAGATGTCGGCGTGGACAACCAGGTTGCCGTCCCGCTCGAGCCGCATCACCTTGCGGTCCTTCATCGACACCACAAGCATCCGGCCGTCCGGGAGCCAACCGAGACCTGAAGGCTGCTTCTCGACGTGGACGACCTTCTCTGCCCCACCGCCGTCGACGCAGTAAACACCGTGCGTATAGAAGTCTACGAACCACAGCTTGCCGTCGTGCCAGCGTGGTCCTTCCAGATAGGTGAACCCATCGGCCACCGTCTTCAACACTCGCTTTTTCATTTCTAGAGTCCTCCCCGTTCAAGATTGATCCGGACGGTTGATCCGGAACGCGCTTCTTGCTTGGGATGGACGCTCACTTCGTGCCAACCGGCTGAAGACCACTAACTTCTTGATATCAAACGAACCGCTCGGACAATTCCCCGCTTGGAATTCTCAAAATGAGAATCTAAGCGTGCCTTCCATTCCAACATTGAGAAGCCAGGTCGTGCGTGCCGAATTGGGCAAGCAGCCAACCACTTGCTCGCAATGCCGAACCTCGCGGTTTGCACGGCACCAAAGCGATCGCGCGTGCCGCACCGGCCAGGCGGCTTGCAGCGGGTTCCGACCGGGTACAGAGTCCCGGTCGATCAGTGATGCTTGGCAGGATTTTACTTGTGGGACAGCGCGTTATAGGATGGTTGCGGCCGCAAGAACCAAACACCCAAAAGGGACAAGAGCGGCACTGCTGATGGCTGTGATGGAGGCACGCTGATGCAGACAGGCGATCTGTCGCGAATTGGATCCAGAGAGTATGCGCGCGAGGTCGCCCATCTCTGGGATCGGCTGTTAGGGGATTACGAGGTCAGCCAGATCGGTGTCCGCGATATCGTCTATCAATCCTGGTTGCGCTGTAAGAAGATTGGCGTCGATCCTCTGAAGAGAGCCGCGCCGAAGGCCCCTCCACTCGCGCGGCCAACGGCGGTGAGCGAAGCGCGATTGCGAGCGGTTGTGCATGCGTCGCTGAACTCCGTCGCGCCATATCTGAGCGAGGCACGATCCGTTTTGATCGGCAGCGGGCGCACTGGCAATCTCTTCTTCGTCGGAGGTGACACACACCTGTCGGAAGCGCTTGCCGAGAATTCAGTCGTCGCGGGCGCCACTTGGGAAGAGACTAAAATCGGCACGAACGCGATCGGTACCGCTCTTGAGATCGAACAAAAGGTTCTCATTCATGGCGAGGAGCACTTTTGTAACGCCGGAAAGCCTTGGAGCTGCGCTGCTGACGTCATCCGAGATCCGGTAGATCGGAGCGTTCTCGGAATAGTCGACCTCACCGGACCGGCAGAAGCAGTAGCGCTTCGAGCGAATGCGCTGATTTCAGCCCTCGTCGAGCGCATTGAAAGTGAATTGTCGCGGCTAGACCTGCTGGATCGCATCAATCTCATCGACCTCTTCCACGAGAGGAAGCGACTGGGCGAGGGATTGGTGGTCGTCGACCGGCGCGGTCTCATTATCCGTGCGACCTCTCAGTCACCGCTCGAAGCGGCCAATATTCGTCAAGGTGAGTACCTCGCCGGGCTGAAAGGGCTCTCCTCTGATAAGTGGACACTCGATCTCACGCACGAGGTGCTCCACGGCGCTGAGGTTGAATGGATCGCGAAAGATGACGAAGTGATCGGCGCTGCGATCCACGTCAGCCCAAGGCCGATACAAGCGCCAGCGCGCGCAAACTTGCCGACGCCGCTAAAGACCCTGCAAGATTCCGCTCCATCGCAATCCCTGCTGGTGCAGAAAGCGGCGATCCTTGCGCAAAACAGCTTGCCGGTGCTAATCACCGGCGAGACCGGAACCGGCAAGGACGTGCTGGCGAACGCAATTCATCTCTCGGGTCCGCGAGCACGGAAGCCCCTTATCTCGGTCAATTGCGCGGCAATTCCGCGTGAACTCATCGGGGTCGAGCTATTCGGGTATGTTGAGGGAGCATTTACGGGCACCCGGCGCGGCGGCATGTCCGGCCGGATCGAAGATGCCAATGGCGGCACGCTCTTTCTGGATGAGCTGGGCGACATGCCACTCGACGTGCAGCCCTATCTTCTCCGCGTCATTGAAACCGGCCTTGTCTCTCGCCTGGGCGAAAGCCGGCAGCGGCAGGTCGATGTGCGCATTATTGCTGCGACGAACCAACCGATCGAGCAATTAAAGGACGACGGCCGTTTTCGTTCTGATCTGTACTACCGGCTGAATGGCGCGCGACTCCATATTGCGCCGCTGCGTCAGCGGCGCCAGGACATCCCGGCCTTGGCCGAGCGGATCTACGCGCAGATTCGCAAATCCGATCAGTCCCGCCCGCTCGATCGCGACGCTATAGATCATCTCATGACCCAGGACTTGCCGGGCAACACCCGGGAGCTCAGGACCAAGATTGAACGCTATGTTGCGGGTTTGCCGATCGACGATGACGCTCTGAAGCCGCCGTCGGCTGCCGCAGGCACACTGGCGGGGATCGAACGCGACGCAATATTGGGCGCGCTGGCACGCCATGGAGGCAACGTCGGCTTGGTTTCCGACGAATTGTCGATTCCCCGCTCAACCCTGTACCGAAAACTCGCGGAATATCGCGCGAAGGGATCCTAAGGCATTCGCTAACGGTCGCATGGACGGTGCGAGGCGAGACGCCTGATCGCATCTCGCCAGGCGATTGTCCTGCCGCGACCTCAGTTCGGCGGCCGTTTTGCGCGCACCTGGCGCGATCGGCGGTACATCACCACCATCTTCTCCTGGGTCATGTCCCGCATCGTATGAGGAATGCCGCCGACACCGTATCCTGCCTCACGGCGTCCGGCGAACGGCATCCAGTCGGTTCGGAACGTCGTCGGATCGTTGATCATGACCGCCGACGCATCAAGCCGTTCGCTGGCGCGCAATGCGACGTCAATGTCATCGCTGAAGATGCAGGCTTGGAACGGTGCACGAAGGGCATTGGCCCGCGCGATCGCCTCGTCCAGTTCCGCGTATCGATACAGGCAGGTCACCGGACCGAAAACTTCTTCGCGCGATACTCTGGCATCAGCCGGTGGATCAATGAGTACGGCTGGCTGCAACGTGGTCGCCGACAAGGTGCTCCCGCCGCTCGCACGGCGCGCCCCGCCCGCAACGGCTTGCGCGACCCAACTCGCGACCCTCTCGACTTCGCGTGGGTGGATCAGAGGCCCGACTTCGGAATCTTGAGATGTTGGATCACCGACACGAAGCCGTCCGACCTCGGCAACAAACCGCTCTGTGAATTCGTCGGCGATATCCTCGTGAACGAAGATTCGCTGGGTCGAGACGCAGACTTGCCCGGCATGGTAGTAGCCACCCTTGACCAAGGGCGTGATCGCATGGTCCAAATCCGCACTGCGGTCGACGATGGCAGGCGCGGCGCCCCCGTGCTCGAGGGCTGAGCGCGTGCCCGGCGCAAGCTTGCTGTGCAATCGCCAGCCGACCGCTGCCGAGCCGATGAAGCTGAGGAAACTGATGCGGGGATCGCAGGCGAGTTGCTCCGCCAATGCCGAGCTACGCGGGATGAACGTCTGGCACCACGGACCCGGCAGGCCGGCTTCTTGCAAGAGCGCCACAAGATCACGGCAACTCAACGGTGTAGCACTCGCCGGCTTGACGATGACCGGACAGCCCACGGCGATCGCCGGTGCAACCTGGTGGACGATCAGGTTGAGCGGATGGTTGAAAGCCGAGATCGCAAATACGATGCCAATCGGCTCACGGGTCGTGAACGCCCATCGTTTCTCCGATGCGGCCGTGAGTCCCATCGGGACTTCGCGTCCAGCGAAGCTGCGAAGTTCATCGGCCGCGCAATGCAGCCCGTCGATCGCGCGCGTGACCTCGATCGTTGCGTCTTGCAGAGGCTTGCCGCCCTCACGCGCGATCTGGATCGCGAATTGCGCGCGCCGGTCGTCAAGCAACGCCGCGGCACGTCGCAGTATCCCGGCACGCTGATGCGGCGCGAGCCATTGGTCGCGCGCATTGAAGGTGCGCAGCGCCGCTTCGAGCTTGGTCTCCATCGCTGCCGCGTCATCGACCGCAATCTCGGCGAGAGGCGCTCGGTCGTACGCCTGGACCACTTGCAGCATTGGACCCTCCCTATGACCGGTCGATGGCCGGGGTCCGGTTGCCGAGCTCGTCGACCAGGACCCGGAGGTTCTCGGAATAGTCGATCGGGACGTCGACCAGATGGACGCCTCCGACCTTGAAAGCTGCTTCCAGCGTCGGCAACAAGGCGTCGACGGAGGTCACACGAGATCCCTTGGCGCCGTAGGATTCCGCGTAGCGCACGAAGTCCGGATTGCCAAAGGTCAGGCCGAAATCCGGGAAACTGTCCACCGCCTGTTTCCACCGGATCATGCCGTAGGCCCCGTCGTTCAGGATCAGAACCACAAGATTGAGCTTGAGCCGCACTGCGGTCTCCAGCTCCTGGCTGTTCATCATAAAGCCGCCGTCGCCGCAGATCGCCATCACGCGACGCTCCGGATAGAGAATCGCCGCCATCATTGCCGACGGCAGGCCGGCGCCCATCGTGGCCAGCGCGTTGTCGAGCAGCAGCGTATTGGCGACGTAGGTCCGGTAGTTGCGCGCGAACCAGATCTTGTACATGCCGTTGTCGAGCGCGACGATGCCGTTCTCGGGCATCACCTGACGGATGTCGTGGACGAGCCGCTGCGGCGTCACCGGCCAGCGGCTCTCGGTCGCGCGATCGGCAACGCGGCCAAGAATGCTTTCGCGGAGTGGCAAGAGGGCCTTGGCCTGCGGCAACTTGCCCTCGATCCGATCCGCAAGCAGCTCCAAGCTCGGGCCGACGTCGCCGACCACTTCCGCATGCGGAAAATAGACCTGCTCGACCGTCGCCGGCGTGTAGCTGACATGAATGACTTTCGGCCCGCCCGGCCCCATGATGAACGGCGGCTTCTCCACGGTATCGTGGCCGATCGCGATGATCAGATCGGCTTGATCGATTGCCTCGTGCACGTAGTCACGCTCGGAGAGCGCCGTCGTCCCCATATACTGGCTGGTGCCGCCGGGCACCGTTCCCTTGCCCATCTGCGTCGTGAAGAACGGAATGCCGGTGCGCCGCACGAAGCCGGCGATGCCGAAGGTCGAGCGCGGTCGGCTCGCTGCGGCACCCAGCATGATCAGCGGCCGTTGTGCAGCCAGAATGATCTCGGCGGCACGATCGAGCGCCGCGCGATGCGCCACCGGAATGTCAATGGGATGGATCGGAATCATCGGGACCGGCTCGACCTCGTCGCCGGCGATGTCTTCCGGCAGTTCAAGCAGCACCGGGCCCGGTCGTTCTTCCATCGCGACGCGAAACGCGTCGCGAACCAGCGTTGGAATGCTCGCAGCACTGACGATCTGGCGCGACAGCTTCGTCAGCGGCTTCATCGACGCAACGACATCGACGATCTGGAAGCGGGCTTGCCTGCTGCTCATAATGGCCTTCTGCCCGGTCAACATCAGCATCGGCATCGCACCGAGGTGGGCGTACGCTGCTCCGGTCGAGAAATTGAGAGCCCCGGGACCCAGCGTCGATATGCACACGCCTGGCCGACCGGTGAGCCTCCCATGCGTCGCCGCCATGAAGGCGGCGGCCTGCTCGTGCCGGGTCAAAATAAGGGCGATCTTCGAGTTGCGGAGCGCTTCCACCACGTCGAGATTCTCCTCGCCGGGCACCCCGAAAATGCGGTCGACGCCCTCATGCTCCAGCGCTGCGACAAGCAGATCCGCCCCCTTCGCCATGTCTCAAGCTCCTTGCGACGCGAACCGTCCCTGCGCGGCTGGCCGCACCCGCGGCGCACCCGTGCTTCAGTGATTCAATTCTCATGACACGCGCCTGCGGCGGCCAATCCGGCCACGCACGGCGGACACCGACCGCGCGGCCGATCCTTTGATCTTCGATCGAGGACCTACCCCTCAGCACCAATGTGGCGGACGCCGCCATTGCGCGGCTTGGCCTGGCCTAGGCGATCGGGAGCGGCTGATTGTCCGAGATCTTGTGCTCGACCGTCACGAAGACAAGTTCGGTATCGCCGACATTTTCCAGATCGTGGATCATGAATTCGCCGCGACCGAATTTGTAGTGCTTGGTGGAGCCGGCCGTATACTCGGTATCGACCACCCGTCCATCGTGCATATGGGAGCGCGACTTTCCGCCGGTGACAGCGGTCCAAAAGTAATCGAGCACATGCATGTGGAAGCCGATGCGTTGCCCTGGCTTCAGACTGAGGTGCCAGACCCGCACCCGGTCGTTCTCCGACACAAGGATGGATCCAACCCGGCCGTTACGCCACGCGGAGTTGAATTCGGCGATCCGATCAGCGGGCCAGTCAAACCCGTTTGCGCGAGCCGGTTCTGTCATTGAGCTTTCCTTTCCAGAGTTGGGGCCAGCGGAATGTGCGGCGATCAGTGGGCTACTGACGTGGCGTAGTCCTCAAGAAACGCCGATGCAGCTGTTTCCTTCATCACGGCTTCGGGCGTCCGGTAAATTTCGGCCGCGCGCCGCTCCTCTGCCGAGGCGATCTGGGCCTGCATATATCGACCGAGGGCTTGAGCGTGCTGCACAACGCGGGTGCCGAAGGGAACGCGTTCGGCCTGGTAGCGCGCGAGCGCGCGATCGATATCGGGCTGTTCGGTGAGCGCATCGAACAGCGCCGACGCATCCTGCGCGGCCTTGGTGACGCCCATACCGCAGTGCGGACGGGCGACAAAAGCGGCATCGCCGAGAAGAATGACACGGTCGAACACCACCTGCTTGGAGGTGACGTCGTAGATCGGCTGGATCATCGGCAATTCGGTGCGATGAACGATCTCGGTAAACTGGGGAGATAGCCGTCGATTGGCTTCGCTCCGAAGTTCTCCGAGGACATCGGGATGAATCGCCGTTGGAGCCACTGACATGCCATTGCTGTTTCCGTTCTTGTCGGTCAACAGACGTCGGAGCTCCGTGCGCTCGTCGGCGGGGCGATACCACACGAAATTGTAGCGCCGATGGCCGAGGCGCATGTCCTCGTTCGCTCCCGCAACGGGGTAGCCGAGCATCTGTTCGCGCTCGGGCAGACTGAAGGAAAAGTGACGAAACAGCGCTTCACGCGTGTCAGGCGAGAGGGCCGATTCCTGAACCAGACCGCGCCAAGCGACGTAGCCGGCATATTCCGGCTGAACCTCGGGGGCGTATTGCATCCGGACGGTCGAGCGGTGACCGTCGGCGCCAATCAAGAGGTCGGAGCGGATGACGCGGCCATCGTCGAAGGTAGCGACAACCTCGTCGTCCTGTTGCGCGATCGAGATGAGCGAGCGCCCCTGATGGTAGCGCTCCCGGGGAAATCGGTCGTACAGCAGTCGGTAAAGCCGATCCCACGATGTCAGCACCTGCGGGAATGGCAAGCTACCGGTGACCACGCCATCCGACGCGAAGACGCGTCGTCCTTCTACGGCGACGCCGACGTCACCGTCCGGCATCGCATCAATGCGCCTCAGGGCGTCAAACAACGGCGCATGGGTCACGATACCGGCTCCGCGGCTCTTAATCTCGTCCGGGACGCGCTCGTAGATATCCACCTGCCAGCCGGCCTTCCGGAGGAAGAGACCGGCAAACAGGCCGCCAATGGAGCCGCCAATGATTGTGACGCGCTTATGCTTCGGATCTGAAAGGGTCATTTGCTTCTTCTCAAGCCGTCAAAGCGGAAGGCGATCGATGCAGGAGCAGCATGCCACCTCTTAAGTTATCAATCAATAACTATTTTCGCGAAGCCGGCAGATGTTTGACGGCTGGCCCGTTTGAGGACCGGGTTCGGCGGGTTTACTCGGCAGGAAGCGGAAAGGTCACGCGATTGAGAACAGCGCGCATGCCTCCGACCACAATGCCGGCAAGCAGCTCAATGGCCCTCGGGTTGTCTACCTTCGGCGCGGTTCCGTAGACCCGGTCGCGAACGCCGTAGTAGAAGATGCCGCCATGGAACAGCCAGAGCGCCTCGATCTCGTCGGCGGTCAGCGGCACGTCGTCGACCGGCGGAAACCCCAGAACAATGCGCAGCTCAGCGCCGATGCGACCGAGCACCCGCTCCTCCACGAGACGCACGTACCAGCGGTTAATTTCCAGCCGTTTGAGGCCGGAAAATAGATAGATCCGGATCCAGTCGGTTTCGAAGATCTTCTTGGTGTATTCGACATAGAATGCCGCCAAACGGGCCTCGATGTCGGCGCTTCGATTGGACAAAATGACGTCCCAGGAGGATTTCCACTCGCTCAGGAAAACCCGTTCGTAAACCGCGTTAACGAGGTCGTCCTTGGTGGGAAAGTGGCGATAAATCGCCGGTTGCGTCACCCCCAAGCTCTGCGCCAGTTGATGCGTGCTGCTCTCGAACCCCTGTTCGGAAAACAGGCGTATTGCAGCTGCGATAATTTGCTCCTTGCGGTCGGCGGCCGACATCCGCTTGGGTGGCGCCCCCCGCTTTCTCGCTGCTTTGCTTGCCATCTCTACCCCGCCCGCTCGGCGATCAGCCCTTGTTGCCGTCCAACCGGACCGGCAGTTCTGGCATACAAGAGTAAGGCCTTCCCGTCCGACGCCGGACCGGCCGCCCATAGGACGAGTTCCGGAGCACCTGGCTAGTTGGCATGTCCAGCAACCATAAGTTATTAATCAATAACTATTATGACTGGCGCGGCGATCAAGTCCAGTGATTATCTGCGGCTGCGCCCTCGCGCGCAGAAAATCCGCGCACCACACCCGGTGCACGTGATTTGCCATCGGTTGCGCGTCTGGCCGCGGCATTGCAACGCGCCCCTCAAGCCGCGATCCCCGCGCTGTAGGGAACAGCCGCGGCCAACTCCGTCGCGCAAATGGTCAGCGTTCCGACAGAAACGGGAGCATTGCGTCGATCAATTCGGACGGCTTCTCTTCGGGAACGTAGTGACCACAGTTTGCAATCACGGTCCCTCGTACGTCCAAGGCTGCTCCAACGATAGATCTGTGCATGTTCTCACCTACTCCAAAGTCACCCCCGATCGCGAGAACTGGCATCGGAAGCGGGATTCTCGAGGAGACTTTGTTCTGCGCGATCGATTCGAAGATGCTGCGATAGTACGCAAGCCCGGCGGTCCAGCGGCCCGGCCTGGCGTAAGCCGACGCGTATTCATCGATCGTTCGGTCGTCGAACGCAATGTTCCAATCGACCGACTTTGTCCTGAAGAGCCAGGCGAGGAATTCGCGTTCCCGCCCAGTCACGAGCAATTCCGAGAGCTCGGGCAGAAAATTAAACGCAAAGTGCCACGTCTTTTCGAGCGTTTGCGGCGTCAACCGGTAGATGTCATCGGGGGCCAATCCAGGCACGGCCGCATCGATCAGCGCCAAATGCGTAACCCTCTCGGGCCGCTGAGCGGCGTAGGCGTAACTGATCCAGGATCCCACGTCGTGGCCGACCAACCGACATTGCGTATCACCCGTGTACGCAAACAGCGCATCCAGATGCAGCGCGATCGCCCTGGTGTCATAGCCGGACACCGAAGGCCCGCTATCCCCAAGTCCAGGGGGATCGATCGCCAGCACGCGAAATGTGTCGGCAAGGCGCGGAATGACTTTCCGCCAGGCTAACCAGGTTTGCGGCCAACCCGAGACAAGAACGAGCAGTGGACCATTGCCCTTCTCCACGAAATGAAGCTTCGCGCCTTGGGCGTCTATCACACGAGACGTCAATCCAAGCTCGCCAATCATATCGTGCTCCTTCAATTAGCCCGGCGCGCCGCCTCACTTCCGGTCTTCTCCCGGAGTTAGGCTCGCTCAGGCCGGGCTGTCCCGATACCGCAATCACCCCGATGCGACCACGAATGCAAACCTCAGTAGCAACGCGCTGAAACATTGATACTGAAAGAAAAACACCTGCAACGTTGCGGTTGCAGGTGTTTTCTGATTTCGAAACGAGCTATCCCGAAATCTTGCCGTGGCGCAACGCGCTTACTTCTGCCGCGCGCAGGCGTACATGTTGATTTCCATGCCGACGGCAACTTCGACGATCTTTGGTGCTCTCCAGGCCATGCTGCTTCCTCTCTCAGGTTGTGGAGACAATTCTCCATTGAACACTCTCAATGACAGGCTACGACATCCGCGAGCCTAGCCTCTCACCGCTTCTCCTGCGCGGATCGACTTCAAGCTGCTACACCTTACTTTGCATCCTTGAGACTGACGATAAAGGCGGTCAACTCCCAGATCTGTGCCTCCGAGAGCCCATTCTTCCATTTCGGCATGACTGAAGACCCGCGAATCCGTCCGTTCGAGATGGTGTCGAAGATAAACTGCGGCGCCAGGTCAGAGCGATTCCGCAGAGTTGCACCTTTGCCACCGACGCCATCCTGGCCATGGCAGTAGAAGCAAGCCTGATTGAAGCGCTTCTGTCCCGCCGCGATGAGCGCGGGATCGCTCAGATCTGCTGGAGGTTCCGCAAACGCAGTCGTCGCCCACATGAGCAGTAAGGCCGCAGCACTATATCGAGTTAACGAACCTATGGAGATGTGACTCTTTTCCACGTGTCTCTCACTTGAAGCTGGATGAGGAAGGCACGAAGTTGTCTTCGCGCCTTCCGATTGACACCTGCCGGCTAGATCAGTCTACCGTGAAGGCGATCAATGCTGATCCGCCATTCACCTTCCTCAAATCGGGAAAGGCTGCCGGGAGGAAGTCGGCCGCGTGAGAGCCGAGCCCGGTAGGCACGACGATGTACTGCTTGCCACCGGCGGAATAGCTGATAATCCCGCCGCGCACGCCGGAGCCTGCATAGAAGCTCCAAAGCACGTCTCCCTTTTCCGCATCATAGGCGTTGATGACACCGGTTATTTCGCCGTTGAACACAAGGCCGCCAGCGGTTGCCAGCACTCCTCCCAGACCAGGCATCGAGTAGCGCACACTCCATTTCTTCTTGCCGGTCATGGGATCGATCGCGTCAAGCCAAGCCGAAGCTTCCTTTCCCCGAGGAGGGCCAATTTTGAAGCTGTCGACGCCAAAGTAGAGCTGCGCCAAGGGCAGTTTTTCCGGATCCGATTTACCTGCTACGACGGTGTTACAAGCCTCGAATCTGTTCGTGTACCAGAGACCGGTCTTGGGGTCGAAGGCCCCCTGGTTCCAGCTACGACCGCCCAAGAGCGTCGGACAGATATAGGATTCCTTGTTCGCAACCGGCTCGTTCCGGCCAATCAGTTCACCCGTCTTCGGATCGATTTTCTCGACGAAGTTGATATTCTCGGCATACGGCCACACGTTGACGAGCTTGCCGTTGTTGCGTTCATAGAGGAATGCGTAGCCCGACTTGCTCGGATGAAGCAGCAGTTTCTTTCCGTCGCGTTCAAACAGGATCGACTCATAGGGCGAGTCAAAATCCCACACATCATGCGGGATTTCCTGGTGGTGCCATTTCAGCTTCCCGGTCTTGGCTTCCAACGCGAGCAGTGTGCTCGTGTAGAGATTGTCTCCCTTCCGGTCCTCACCATAGTAGTCGGGGGCGGGATTGCCCGTTCCGATATAGACCGTATCCGTCTCCGCCTCGTAGGTGCCCGGCAGCCACGAACTGCCGCCGCCGGTATCGCCGGAATTTCCCGGCCAACTCGCCGGGTCATTGCGGATCGTGTCAAATTCCCAGAGCTTCTTACCGGTTTCGAGGTCAATTCCGTAGATTGCGCCACGCTGACCGATGTCACCACCGGTTGACCCAGCTACCAGCACGGTCCCGGCCAGTGTCGGCGGCGAAGTGAAGTTAGCGCCCTTCTTCTTTCGTGTGTCGACGAGCTGAGTAGCCCACAGCTCCTTGCCAGTCTTCTGATCGAGGGCAATCACGCGACCATCGAGCGTGCCGAAGAAGACCTTGCCACCCGCTACACTGACGCCGCGGCTCGAAGCAGCAAAGAACACCTCGCCCGCGACCGGATCGAGTTTCGTTTCGTATCGCCACAACTCCTTACCGGACGTGGCATCCAGCGCCTGGACTTTGTTGTTGGCCGAAATGTAATAGAGCACGCCGTCGATCACGATCGGGGTCGCCTGCAGACCTCCTGTAATGTCGCCAGGCTGATGGATCCACGCGACCTTCAATCGCTTGACGTTAGACTTGTTGATCTGATCCAGCTCGCTATATCGCCACGATTTTTCGTTGCCTTGATAAAGTGGCCAATCGCTCGGCTTGTTTGTTCCTTCCGCCGCAAGCACCGCACGCCCAGCCGAGAAACTGAGCAGCGCGAGTACTGTTGCTATCGCAGTGGATGTAAGGCGGCTACGCGCCGGCCGTGGAATCTTACCATGGTCGCTAGAGCTGAACATTCGCTTCCTCCTCTGATGAAACCGTGTTTTTCTATAAGTTATCAATTGATAATTTGCAGTCAACTAAATATTTTGATCGAAACGAGCCTGCCAAGCAGTTTCAATCAAAAATGACAGCAATTGCTGGATAACTTGACGATCTCGCGCGACCCTCGCCTGACGTCAGACGTAATCAGGCGATAATTTATCTGAGAGCATTACCGCTTCGAATTTGCGTCTGGAAGCCCCTCGCCTGACCAATGCGGCGAAGGCGTGACGATTCCTGCCGCGTTGCGCCGTCGGCGGCCGCTTTCGGCTCGCATCGATGGGTTTGCTCGCGCACTTTCCGCCGACAGATGCGTGGATCACGGTCCAGCACAACGACAAACCCGTAAAGGCGGTCAAGCCTATCGAGCCGGCGCGCCGACGAACGACTGTAGGCGCGCGGACGCGCAGTCACACGGAGCAATATCGCTCCTGGATCTCCCGATCGGCCAGCAAATCCCGCGCGCTTCCCTGATGGACGATCGCGCCCTGGTCGAGAATGTACGCGCGATCCGAGATCCTGAGCGCGATTTCCACATTTTGCTCGATCAGCAAGATCGTGGTGCCCTGCCCCCGCAGCCTGTCGAAATACTCGAACATTTCGTCAACGAGCACCGGCATGATGCCCTCAGACGGTTCGTCCAACAGGATCATCGCGGGCTTCGAGGCGACCGCGCGGGCGATCGCCAGCATTTGCTGCTCTCCGCCGGAAAGCGTAACGGCCTCCTGGGACAGCCGCTGCTTCAGGCGCGGAAACGTCTCTGCGATCTCGTCGATGATCGCGTGCTCGTTTCTCTTCAAGGGAGATGCAATCAGACCCAACCGCAGGTTTTCCAGCACCGTCAGGCCGGGAACGATGCTGCGATGTTCGGGGACATAGGCCAATCCGGCCTCGAACCGCTTCCAGGACGGCGCCGCCAGAACTTCGCCGGTGCCGAAAATCACCGAGCCGGTGCGCTTTGCGACGAGCCCCATGATCGAGCGGATGGTGGTGCTTTTGCCGGCCCCGTTTCTGCCGAGTAGCGTCACAATCTCGCTGGGCGCAACCTCGAACGACACGTCCTGCACGACGTGACTTCTGCCATACCACGCGTTGAGCTTGTCGACCTTGAGCATCAATGCCGTCCCTGACCGAGGTAGACCCGTTTGACGTTGGCGTCGTTTCGAATCTGGTCCGGCGTCCCGTCCGCCAACAATTCTCCGTGATGCAGCACGATGACCCGTTGGCTGATGCCCAGCACCATTTTCATCTTATGCTCGACCAGGATCACGGTCCGACTACGCGCGAGGCCCTCGATCAGCTGCACCATGTCCTTGGTTTCTTCGGGGCTCATGCCCGCCGTCGGCTCGTCCAAAAGCAAGAGACGAGGCTCACAGGCCATAGCCATGGCAATTTCGAGCGCTCGTTGCTGACCATGCGCGAGCTCGCCGGCTCTACGCCGTGCAACTCCTTCGAGTCCGACCTCAACCAGCAGCGCGCGCGCCGTCTCGTCCGTTTCGATCAGGCGAGATCTTCTCGACCAAAAATTCTTGCCGGCCACCATGGCTTGCGCCGCCACGCGCACATTCTCGTGGACCGAGAGTTGCGGAAACACGTTGGTGATCTGGAATGACTTTGAAATGCCGGCGTGGACGAAACGGTGCTGCGGAAGTCCGGTAACATCGTTGCCCTCGAAGAGGATACGGCCGTCCGTGGGAGCCAGCGAACCCGACAATATGTTGAAGAGCGTGCTCTTTCCCGCACCGTTCGGACCGATGATCGAGGCGAGCTCGCCCGACCTGAACGATAGCGAGACTTCGCGAAGGGCTACGAAGCCGCCGAATCGACGGCTGATCCCTTCCGCTCGAATGATCGGCTCCTCCATCATGCGCGCAACCTCGCAAGAATTGATCCCCAGATGCCCCTCGGGAAGAACCGCACACAAGCGATGAACACCAACCCGGCAATCAACTGCCAGTGCGACGTCCAGTTTGCCGTAATATCCTCCAGCGAAAGGAACGCTGCGGCCCCGACGAATGGCCCGAAGAAAGTCCCCATGCCTCCCAGCAGGACCATCATTACGACCGTGCCGGACGTCGTGTAGAACAGGCTATCGATTGAAACGACGCCAAGGTGGATGGCGTTGAGCGCCCCGGCAAGGCCACAGAACAACCCCGAGAGCACGAAGCTCATCCACTTCAGAAACCAAACGTTGTATCCGGAGGCCCGTGCCCGATTCTCGTTTTCGCGGATTCCCTCGATCACCGCTCCAAACGGAGAGTCGAGAATTCGCGAGAACGCCATCAAGGCGAGCACGACAAACGCCAGCAAGAAGTAGTACTTTTGCACGGGATCGAAGAGATCCAGATGGATCGGTCCAATGTCGATGCTCGGAACCATCACACCGCGCAATCCGCTCTCGCCGCCCGTGACCGATACCCACTGGTAGAAGAGAAAATAGAGACATTGCGCAAGCGCCAGCGTCACCATGCCGAAATAGACGCCCCTGGTCCTGATCGCGAGGCCACCGATCAGCGCCGCCGACACGGTCGAAAACACCAGACCAACGAGAATGGCCGCATACCAAGGCAGGCCCAGAACCGCTATGGCAATGCCGCAACCATAGGCCCCGGTCCCAAACAGCGCGGCGTGGCCCAGGGACAACAATCCCGTATAGCCGAACACGAGATTGAAGCCTGCGGCAAACAGCCCATAGATCAAGACGTTGATGGCAAGCGCCGGGTAAGGAACCAGCAGCGGCAACACCGCAAGCACGGCCGCGGACGCGAGCACGCGATGCTGCGAAACACCCCCCATCAGCCTCCTGGGATCCATGCGCTCCCACATCGAGGGCGTTGCAACGGCGGTCGATTTCATCGAGCGAACTCCGGGCGGCCGAGCAGGCCTTGCGGCCTCACAAGAAGAACTGCGGCCATGATCGCGAACATCACCACGTTGGAGTAGTCCGCCGCGAAATAGGACGTGAGGCTAACGACGACGCCCATCGAAAGCCCCGCAATCACGGCGCCCGGCAAGGATCCCATTCCGCCGACAACCGTTATCACGAAGGCTTCGATCAGCACCGTCACCCCCATTTCAGGAATCACCCCGCGCATCGGCGCGGCGAGAAAACCCGCCACGCCGGCGACCGCCGTGCCAAGCGCGAAGATCAGCATCCAAACCCGCGATGTATCGACGCCGAGGACGCTGACAATCTCCGGGTTGCGCGCACCGGCTCGAATGATGAGACCGAATGACGTCTTCTCGATTAAGAACCAAAGTCCCGCCAACAACGCCGCGGTAAACGCCATCACAAAGAGCCGATAGCGCGGAAAGGCGATGTCGCCGAAGAACAGGCTGCCCTTCAATGCCGCCGGGGCATTGAACGGAATTCCGTCGGTACCGAACGCGATGCGGATCAGTTCGACGATGACGTATCCCAAGCCGAACGTCAGCAGCAATGGATAGCTAGGATCGCGCCCGTAGACGGGGCGCAACAGAAACCTCTCGGTTGGCAAGCCGATCAAGGCCATGCCGAACGGCACGGCGACCAGCGACAGCCAGAAATTTCCCGTATAGGTGAAGGCGAACACACCCAGATAGGCGCCGGCCGCATAGAAGGCGCCGTGCGCAAAGTTCACGATGTTCAGAAGCCCGAAGATCAGGGTCAGGCCGGTGGCCACGAGCACGTAGATGCAGCCCAACGCCAGGCCGGTGAGGACCTGAAGCGCGATGAGGTCGAACGGAATCTCGGTCACGAGCAATCTCCCGCTCAAGCCTTGTGTCCCAGCTCGGCGCAACTGCGCAGCTTGCTTTCATCACCCTGCACGATCGACACGATTTCGAACGTATCGTTGGGCCCCTTCATTTCGGCTTCGGCCTTCGACTTGAGGATGAAGACCGCCTGAATTGACTGATGATCGCACGCGCGGATTTCTTGGGGACCCTTGTAGAGATCGAACTTGAACCCTGTGCTTGCAGCATCCGCGAGCGCGGCTGCGCCAACACCGCCGGCCTTTCTCGCCAGTTCGAGCATCGAGCGAACACCGCCGTAACCGTAGCTGCCGTAGTCCGACGGCACCCCACCTTTATACTTTGCGGCATAGGCCGCATTGAACGCCTTTGCGGACGCGAACTTGGTCTCGGCTGCCCAATAATAGTTCGACGCGCCAATGACGCCGGCGTAGGCGTCGGCGCCGCCCGCGATTCGCTGCGTTGTGGACAGCGCGCCCACCACGATGCTCATGCGCTCCTTCAATCCGAACTCGCTTGCCTGCTTCAGCACATTGAGCTGATCCCGGCCAAAGTTCAGAACGCACAGAACGTCCGGCTTGGCGCTGATAATTTTGGGAAATAGGCTGCTGAAGTCCTGCATTCCCAGGGGATGCTTGATCTCGGCGACTGTTTGCGCGCCTGTTTGTTCCGCCACTGATTGAAACGCACGCCGCATTTCGTAGCCAAACTCATAGTCGGCGATCAGATAGGCGACTTTCTTGCTCGATCCGGCGAAGGCGTATCGTCCGAGTGCGCCGACCGATAGATGAGGCGCAAGACCTTCATGATAGGTCGTTGGACCGAAATCCTTGGCCTCATTGATCCGGTCCGAGATGCTCAGGCCGTTGTAGGGCACGCCCCGCGCCTTGCACGCTTCGTTGACCGCCAGCAGGACGGCGCCCGATAGCGAGCCGACAATCATGTCGACCTTGTCTTTCTCGATCAGTTCGAGGGTCCGGGTGACGGCCTCCGCGGCGTTCAGTTTGTCGTCCCGCACCAGGAGTTCGGCGAGCCGGCCGTTCAGTCCGCCCGCCTTGTTGAAATCCTCGATCGCCAGCTGCGCACAGCGCACCTGGTCAGCGGCCTCGGACCCATAAGGACCGGTCAACGGCACGGGAAATCCGACCTTGATGCTGGCTGGTTGCGCGAATGCGCGCCTGTGGAAGGCAGGCAGCGCGCAGCCAGCCGCCAGGGCCGCGGTGAATTTCAGAATCGTCCTGCGCGACGATCCCGTCACGGCCTTGGCGCTGTCTCTCATTGGGKTCCTCCTCGCGATTGTTTGTTTTCGGCGACCAGCTTCGTTTCCGAGCGCTATCCGGCCGCCATTGCCTCGCTGCTGAGGAATGGATAGTCGACGTACCCGGTCTGGTCTCCGCCATAGAGGCCGACATTGCGCAGCTCGTTGAACGGTCCGTGGCGGCGAATGCGCTCCGGCAGATCAGGATTTGCGATGAACTCGCGCCCGAACGCGACGGCGTCGGCGGCGCCCGCTTCGACCAGTTGTTCGGCGCTTTCCGGAGTAATGCCGGCGTTGACGATAATCGAGCCGTTAAAGTGGGGCTTGATGATCGGCAGGATCCTTTGCAGATCCGGCGCTCCAGCCCACGCATTGGTGTCGGCGATGTGAATGTAGGCCACACCGAACTCGTTGAGCATTTTTGCGACGTAAGCGTAGGTCGCCGGAGGATCGGTATCCCTCACGTTGTTGTAGGCAGCAAACGGCGACAGTCTGACCCCGACCCTCGATGCGGGAATCTCGGAGGTAATGGCCTGGATGATCTCTCGCAGAAACCGGGCGCGGTTCTCGACGGACCCGCCGTAGCTATCGGTTCGCTGGTTGGTCGTCGGCGACAGGAATTGATGCGGCAGATAGCCGTTGGCCGCATGGACCTCCACCCCATCGCATCCGGCTTGGATCGCATTGATGGCGCCGGCCTTGTACTCCAGGATCGTGGCCTTGACTTCGGCTTCGGTCATCGCGCGGGAGGACGTCGCCGCGATGCGGACGTAGTTTCCGTTCGCCAAGAGGCCCCAGACCTGCAGCGCATCGAGATCGTCATTGACGCCGGATGGAGAGAGCGGATCGTTGCCATCAAGCAGTCCCGACGCGCCGACGCGGCCGCAATGCCAGAGCTGCATAAAGATTCGGCCGCCCGCATCGTGAACGGCTCGCGTGACCAGCCTCCACCCCTCGACCTGCGGCTGCGTCCAGATTCCCGGAGCGTGCTCGAAGGCGCATGAGTTCGGGCTGACATTGGTTGCCTCGGTGATGATGAGACCTGCCCCGGCGCGTTGTGCATAATATTCGGCATTGATCTTGACCGGAACATCACCAGCGCCAGCCCGGCAGCGGGTTAGCGGCGCCATCAGCACGCGGTTCTTCAACTCGAGCGCACCAAGTTTCAGACTATCTTGAAGCCTAGCCATGATCGTCTCCGAATTTTGCTTCTCAACTCGCTCAATGGTGGGGCGTGGTGGCGTCCGACCTGCGGTGCCGTGGATGGTGAATGGCATCACCCCGTCAGCGCGGCGCCTACATCCCCAAGGGCTAAGGACGCCTCGACAATCAAGTTATCAATTGATAATTAAGCCGTCAACAGAATTCATGCCCTGCGAACACCGGGTGAACAATTGCGCCGCCATTTTGGGTAAAACTCGGGAATGAAACAGTAATCAATTGATAAATAATGCGGAATTCGTTTCGCGCCGTCTCGGCCGACCTCCCGCACGCCCCTGCCCCGGCCAGATGGCGGACTTCGAAAATATCGCGACGAAAGGGCCATCCTGAAATTCAACGACAGCATCAACTGGAGAGACACCGGCACGCGTCTATCTTTACCCACGTCCTCCACCTCAAGCCGGGGGCTTCGCCCTGTTCAGCAACCGCTCGATAGCCAGCAGCGCCAGACGGTAAGATTCCACACCGAGACCAGTTACCATGCCAGCGCACTCGGACGCCGTCACCGAATGCATCCCCCGCGCGTCGATGTTGGTCATGTGCACTTCGATGTATGGTAGGGGAACGGCCTTTAGGCAATCGCGCAGCGCGTAGCCGGAATAGAGGAATCCGGCCGGATTCATCACGAGGCCATCGACCTTCTCGCGCACTGAGCGGTAGATTGCGCTGATCGCTTCACCTTCAATGTTCGTATAGACGATATCGAGCGCCATACCCAATTGAGCGGCGTCCGCACGCAAGATCTCGTCGAGTTCGGCCGCTGTAGTTCTTCCATAGATCTCCGGTTGGCGAGAGCCGAGATACTCCATATTCGCTCCCTGGATCAGCAGCACCTTCAACATCGATCCTCTCCCCTCAAGGCGCACATCAATTGATAGACTCCGACGTCAGCCTCAAAAACGTCGCGTCTTACCTTCTCGGAGCAGCGCAATGCGGCATCACGCCGAAGGAACTCGAGAACCAGGCAGCCACTGATCTTGGCGTCGGCGCCGCGCAGCTTCTCCTCCGCGGAAGGTGCATCCTCTCTCTCAGCGGCAATCCAAATCTCTGAATGCGCCAGCTCGCTGCTCAAATGCCATCTACCGACGACACGCTGTAGCCGGGCCATCGGCTCGGGCTGATTCAAAGCAACCGTCAGCGCGATTCCATCTCGGCAATCGCCGCGGATTGCGTGCCGCTTGCACATGGTGCGACGCATATTCACCAGACCGTCGCGCATGATCCGCGCCGTTCGCTCGGCCGGATTGGCCAGGCGCTCGCGATACGCCGCCGAATGAAGGACCGCCGGCGTCTCAACCTCATAAGTTGTCAGGAACTGCCGCGCGGCATCTATTGCTTCATATCGACGACCGACAACGAATCCATTGACGGCGAGCCGCTCGGCCAGATGCTCTTGCTGATACCATTCCTCGTAGGCGGCCCCGCGCCCACGCGCACAATCATTCCAAATTGCGAGCACACCGCTCATCTGTTCATTCGCCCATTTTTCGTCATTGCTGCGACGGAGGCAGACCTAGCAATCGCCGCGTCCAATACAACGAACGTGATGCATCAAAGCGCCTCCGAACTGGCGCGGGTGCACGTCGTCCCATGGCTCGGCAGTCGACTTTAGAGCGAGCTCAGAATTCCGAACAATACGTTCTCGAATTGCCGGCTATAAGCGCCCCCTATCGATTTGCGGGCGGAAGGCGGGACCGCGAAGCTAACTCCAGCCATTGAACTCTCAGAGAACCGGACCGGCGCAACGCCTCCACCGCGCATATTCCCGGTACCAACTGCATGTCGCCGTTTTTTGGCGGACCCAGGCATCGATGGTAAATCTGACGCTCCTAGAGCCGGAGACGCTCGCAGCCATTTGGATCAAAAAAATGGCTCCGTCGACGCAATCGACAGGAGCCAGTGAGGGAGACCGTTCGCCGAGCCGAGCGGGCCTGATGCAATTGTGCCGTCCCTCCGCTCTTCACGTTGATCGGCGAATGCTACGCCGGCCCAGTCAGAAGCCCTGCTTGGCAATCTACTACTTGCCTTCCGCCAATGCGTTCGCGAGCTCCTCGCGCGTCAGAAGCTCGGCGTGGGGGTAACAGAATGCAGCGCTCGTGAAGTAGAAGCCCCATACGATTTCGAGGGGATCCTTGGGTCTCAAGGCGTAGACATCGTGGGACTTGTCCAGGAACTCCAGCTCGGTAAATTTTAGGTCGCGAGCGCACCGTCCGATCGCGGGGTAATGGCCGCTGTAAAAGCTATCTCCTGCCTTGGTGATGTAACGCAGATGCGAGCGAACATAATCGTCTCCTGCAGGTCCGACCGTGGCGGTCGTGCGAATGATCGCGCGCCCCTGATCGAATAGCGTGGCAACGAGCACGCCGTCCTTCAGCTCGAGCACGGTACGGCCGCCGGGACGGGCCGGTGTTCCTACTTTCTTGACGTACTCGCTCATTTCAGCGCTCGACGACCAATAATGCGTCCACCAGCGCGCAGGCACCACCTCACTCACGTCGAGACCGCGCACGTCGACGCCGAGATAGGTCAAATTGTAGGCGCCAAAATGTGAGGTGTACTCTTCACGATCCACTTCATACGTATTCATGAATACTTGACTGTTCGGTTGGGCTCGCAGTTCAGGCGGCAGGAGACGACGAGCCGCTTCGGGATCGGCGGGCACCCATCCGAAGTAGAGCATGCGAGAGTTGGCAACAAGCTGTGGCGGTCGAAGCTGGGTCATTCTACATTTCCTCCTCTTCCTTGATGATACCAATAGCTCTCCGAATGCTCGGAGCGCACGACGCATGGCGCGCGTTCGCGCCATGCTCCACGCGGAGTCCTCCTTTGCTCTCTGTGAAAGCCCAGGGCAGCGCGGCACTAGGCCAGCGCTCACCCTCTAAAATCACGCCTTGAGGCGCTCGCTTTCCCGGATCTTCTCGCGCAATGCCCGCGGCGAGATCGGCAGGCTTTCCACCCTGATTCCCATCGGCCTCAATGCATCTTCCACCGCGGAAGCAATGGCCGCAGGCGCTCCCATTCGCCCGCCCTCGCCGCCGCCTTTGATTCCGAATTCTGTAAACGGCGATGGCGTCTCCACATGGCCGGCGCGCACGTCCTGCGGGACCTCAAAGGCGGTCGGGATCAGATAGTCAGCGAAGCTGGCCGTCGTGAGTTGACCGGCCTTGTCATAGTGCAGATGCTCATAGATCGCGGTCCCGATTCCGGCGGCAGTCCCGCCGCGAATATGTCCCTTCAGCGTCATCGGATTGACCACGGTGCCAGCATCATGCACGGCCACGTAATCCAAAAAGCTGATCCGCCCGGTCTCGATATCGACCTCGACGACCGGCATATGACACATGTTTCCCATGATCGGATAAAACACACCGAGATCGCTGCGGTCTTCCTTCGGCATTGTCGTGAACGGATGATCGTAGACGTGGGTTGCATCGATGCCGCTGGTGAGCTCGCGATCCTCCAGGGGCATCGAGAGCCGGAAGTAGTGGGCATGCAGCGCAATCTCGGGAATGGACTTCTTCTGGTTCGTCCCCTTGACGGACACGTGACCATCGACAAGTTCGAGATCACCGACGTCAGCCTCAAGCATGTGGCTTGCGACCTTCAACAGCTTCGTCTTGATCTTCTTCGCTGCCCCGGTGATCGCACCGGCAATCATGACCGTGTACCGGCTACCGCCGGGTCCGGTGCCGTTCAATCCGGCGTCTGAGTCGGCGTAACTGACCGAGATGTCGGCGGGATCCATGGTCAGGTGCTCCGCCAAGATCTGCACCACCATGGTCTCGGGACTGTTGCCCCAGAACGGCGCGTTGATTGTGGCGAAGGCCTTGCCCGTTGGGTCGATCTTCACCTGAATGCCCTCGGGCGAGCTGGTCAGCGTAAAGCCGGGTGTCTCGTTGGGGTTCAAGAACCAGAACTCGGTTGAACTGAACACCGACCGCTCCTGGCAAGTCGCGACACCGATTCCGATATAGCGTCCCTGCTTGCGCAGCTCTGCCTGCTTCTTGCGCCAACCATCATAGTCAAGCATCGTCTTTGCCTGCTTCAAGACTGCCGGATAGTCGCCGCTGTCATAGACGTTGCCAGTCGGTATCTTGTAGGGAAACTGATCAGGTTCGATCAAATTGCGTTCGCGGAACGCGGTCGGATCTTCGCCCAACTCCGCCGCCGCGGCGTCGACCAGCCGCTCAAGCACGAAGTTGGCGACCTCGGAGCCGAACCCGCGATAGGCGCCCTGCTGCCCCTTGTTGGTGAAGACAGCCGTCAACTCCATCCCAACGGAACGGATCTTGTAGGGTCCCGTCACCTGGGACAGGGCATTTCCGTGCGTTCCATAGCCGTATTGCAGGTAGGCGCCGTAATCGTCGATGACCTTGAACCGAAGCCCGGTCATCATGCCGTCCTTGACGGCAAGCTCGGCCTCGTAAATCCGATCGGAGGCATGGTTGTCCGAGCTCATGATGTTGTCCATCCGGTCTTCGATGAACTTCACAGGCCGGCCCACCGCGCGAGCCAAGGTCGCCGCGATGGTCGGCACCTTGTGGAGAAACAGCTTCGAGCCGAAGCTTCCGCCCGCCAAGGTTGGGATGATGTTCACCTGGCTTGCGGACACCTTGAGCGAAACGGCAATCAACCATCCCACATAATTGTACATGGACGTGTTGGCATAGATGGTGAACTTCCCGGTTCCTTCATCATAGTCAACAACCGCACCCGCCGTCTCCATCGGCATTCCGGCAACGCGGCTCCAGCGCAAGTTGCGTTTCACGACGTGATCCGCCTTGGCGAAGTCCTCCGCCAATGGACCAAAGTTCAAAATGCGGTGCATCGCCACGTTGTTGTCGCCCCGTTCCGGGTGAAGCACCGCGTCACCCGTCGAAGTGATCGCATCCCGGGGATCGACTACGGGCGGCAGCTCCTCGTACTGCACCTCGATCAAGTCGATGGCGTCTTCCGCGATGTACCTGCTCTCGGCGACGACGGCGGCAACCGGTTCGCCGACGTGGCGCACGCGATCGGTCGCGATAGCCCACTGCGTGACCGGCGGGCTGGCGAAACTGGCCGTGGGCCCCGTCACCTCGGCGGCCTCCTTGCCGGTCATCACCAACAGCACACCAGGCAGCTTCTTTGCCTTCGACGTGTCGATCGAGACGATCCGCGCGTGCGCATGCGGACTTCGCATCACAGCGGCATGCGCCATGCGCGGCAGCTCGATGTCGTCGATGTACTTTCCCTTGCCGGTTAGCAAGCGCGGATCCTCGACCCGCTTCATGCTCTTGCCGATCCAGTTGTACTTGCTCCGCGGCTGCTCCTCCTGCCGCGACATCTCCAGGAAATGAGATTCCTTAGCCATTGGTGGCTCCCTGCATTTCGTAAGCGGCGGAATAGATCGCCTCGATGATCGTCTGGTATCCCGTGCAGCGGCACAGATTTCCGGAGATCGCCTCTCGAATTTCGTCCCGGGTCGGCCTTGGATTGCGGTCCAACAGTTCTTTCGCTGTCATCAGCATGCCGGGAGTGCAGAATCCGCATTGCAGGCCGTGCTTTTCCCAAAACGCTTTTTGCAGCGGGTGCAAGGCATTAACCCGACCGAGACTTTCCACCGTCTCGATCTTGGCGTTGTCGAGTTGCGACGCGAAGACCAGGCAGCTGCGAACCGTCGAGCCGTCAACCATCACGTTGCAGGATCCGCAAACGCCGTGCTCACACCCGACATGTGTGCCGGTGAGGCCCAACTCCTGCCGCAGAAAATCCGAGAGCAGCAGCCGCGGCTCCACATATCGCGTGTAGGCAACACCGTTGACCTCCACATTGATCTGGACGGTTTCAATTGCCGGCCCCTCAGCCACGTTTGCGATTTTGTTCATGCTAACCCTCCCCGATCGCTTGAGACAGTGCGCGCGCGGTCAGCGCACGCAGCAGGTCGGACTTGTAGGCGGCGTCACCGTGGTAGTTTTGCAGGGTCGGCTCGATCGACGCGGTCGCTTTGGCCGCCAGGGCGACTTGCTCACCCGAGACCACCTTGCCGCGCAAGGCAGCTTCGGCATCGGCCACCTGCCCGGGCATCTCGCGAACGCCTCCATGGACGACCGACGCGGATACGCACGTGTCGCCCTTCATCTCGAGGGCGACGGTCGCGATGGCGATCGCGAAGTCGCCATGGCGGGGACTGAACTCATCGAACCCGAAGCGCTGGTTGCGCGCAGCCACCGGAAAGCGAATCTCCGAAAGAAACTCGCCCGGGCTCACGTCCGTCTCGAACATACCCTTGAAGAATTCCGCGGCCCGCACCGTGCGATTGCCTTCGGAGCTCGACACAACAAACTTTGCATCGAGGCAGATCGCCACGGCCGGCAGCTCCGAGCTTGGATCTCCATGGCTGAGATTGCCGCCGATCGTTCCGCGATTGCGAACGGTCACGTGCGCGATGTGATCGTAAGCTTTCGCAATCAGCGGAACGTTTGCCTTGACGAGCGCTGACTCCTTGACAGTCACATGGCGTGTCATCGCTCCGATCGCCAACGCATCGCCATCCAGGCGGATGTAATCCAACCCGTCCACCCGATTGATGTCGATCAGGACTTCCGGCGTCACGAGTCGAAAATTCATCATCGGCACGAGGCTTTGCCCCCCTGCCAGGATGCGCGCGCTGTCGCCGTGTTTCGCCAAAGCACGGCATAGCGCTTGAATGGTGTCAGGCCGCTCCAACCTGAACGGTGCAGGCTTCATGGACTCCTCCCGATCCGCACGAAATATAGTTATTGTTTGATAACTTAGTTCCGGTTCGCAGAGGCTGTCAATAGGGTTACCACCCTGCCAAATCGCTTTTAGAACGCTGGAATGCTGATAAGAGGATGAATCGACACGCGAACTTCCATTACCTCTATCTTGGTAATTGGCTGATAAGTCACGCCGTCTAACTTCCCAAGGCAAAGGGTCCACAGAGTGGCGAAAATGGCAAAGCGAAAGGTAAAGAAGGCTGACACACGCTCTCGTCAGCGCATGTCTGCCGAAGATCGCAAGGAACAAATTGTCGCTGCGGCAATCCGACTGTTCTCAGAACACGGTTTTGAGAGCAGCACGCATGACCTCGCCAAAAGCCTGGGCGTCACTCAGCCAGCCATCTACCGGCATTTCCCTACCAAGGATGACCTGGTCAATGCGGTCTATGAGCGGGTTTTTCTCAGCGAGTGGCGATCCTCTTGGGACCTGATCCTAGCGGACCGCAATGTAAATATTGAGGATCGCCTATCCGCTTTCTACACCGAGTATACGCGCCGAATATTCGAAACCGACTGGAGCCGGATCTACCTTTTCTCCGGCCTGAAACGGCTTCAAATCAATCGTTGGTATGTAGCCTTGGTCGAAGAGCGCGTCCTAGGCCGCATCGGCGCCGAGTTGCGGATCGCCTTTGGCTATCCGTCCGCTGAAGAGGTCCCACTGACCGCCGAAGAGATCGAGGCGCTTTGGTTATTTCACGGCGGCATATTCTACTACGGAGTACGAGACCGCGTTTACGGGATCACGCCAAAAGTCGATTCGGCGACAGCCGTCGAACTGCTTGCTCGTGTCGTAGTGGGCGGCATGCGAACCGTCCTCGAGCGCATAAAATTTCCGGCGATGGCTGGCTGACCGCCGATCTAGGCGGAATCAAGCCTAGGCCAGGAGCCGTGGGCACCAAGCCCGGACTCCTCGTTGGTTCGAAAACCATAGTTATTGATCGATAACTTATAAAGTGACAATCTCCTTAGCCGCGGTGACATGCGTCACCCGCATCGGCAGAGGTAGATATGGAACTGAACGACAGCATTGTGATCCCCGCTCCACCTGCTCGGGTGTTTGCCGCACTTAGTGACCCTTTGATCTTGCGCGGCTCAATTCCGGGCTGCGAAACCCTGGATCGCATCGACAATGATCGGTTCGACGCCACCGTCGTCCTACGCATCGGCCCGATCAAGGCGCGTTTCGGCGGCCAAGTAAAACTAGATTCCAGCGGGGCTCCCGATCATTTCTCGCTTAGTGGCGAAGGCAGCGGAGGCATGGCCGGCTTCGCCAAGGGTGCAGCCCACGTGCAGCTTGCGGCGGTACCGGAGGGGACTTGCCTCACGTACAAGGTCGACGCTCAAATCGGCGGAAAGCTCGCCCAATTGGGAAGCCGGTTGGTTCTGGGAGCCGCGCGCACCCTTGCGGCGACGTTTTTCGAGCGGTTCTCGAGAGAACTCGTTCAAGGAACCGACTCCCAATTTTAGGCTTCGCAAGACAGCGGGCAAAGACTCCGCTGCGCACGCGGTGCTACTGGACGCCATATGAATTGAACTCAATACTGACCACTGATAGGCGATGCAGGTCGCATCCTATCTCGCGGCTACACCACGATACAGACCGCGTGCGATTGGCGCGCCCGGCGCATTTCGCAGAGGTGCTCATCGCTTTCAGATCACGAGCGATTGCCGGTACCCTTAGTAGTCAGACAGCTCATGCGATTGGAGCCGAGACGCCAAGCATTTTCAAGCATTGAGCGACACGCGCCACGAAGAGATCACGATTGGACGCGTTGCCTTCGCCATGACTAACCGATGGTCTCACATCTCACGGAGATTGGCCCGTGCGAGTGTCGGCTCCTACGCCGAGGTCTACGATCGGCTCCTCAAGGTGAGTATAGTGGATATCGAACGGCTTGTTCGTGATGAATAGGAACGTCACATCGTTATCGACCTGCGCACCATGAAACATCCTGGTTCCTTCGGGAAACCAGACAAAGCTTCCGGGCCCGAATTCCCCTGCAGATGTCACCAGAATGCCGTCCAGCACGTACATGCCGTGCGCACAATTATGCCAGTGCGACACATTGGTGAAACCCGCCTTGTAGCAGACCTTAGACACGGTCATCCCCTTGTCGCCATCGATGACAAGCGGCTTTGCAAGAATGCTTGAATTGAGTTCCGGTATGTTGAGTGTCTCCCACGACTTCTTGTTTGTGTCGATCGAATAGACTTCGTCTCTATTCACCACATCTCTCCTTCCTTGCGCATGCCATTCGGAAACGCAAATGACCGCTTTGGTTACCAGCCAGCGACGTCCGACAAGGTTGAGCTTTCACGTCTTGCGATTCAGGAAATCGTGCAAGCGCCACCGGAGCAGGCGTCGGCCCGACCAACAGCCCTCAAGAGAGCTGCCTCGAAGATTTCTACTGACTGCGCTCCGCTAACTACCTCGCCATCGATGTCGAAAAGCGGCACACTCCGTATCCCCTGTTGCTGCGCAGCCCGTTCGATGTCCCAAACCTTCTGTGTCTCGTCCTCACTTGCGAGAAAGGCTGCGACGCGATCGCGATCAAATCCATTTTCCGCGGCGACATCTGCCAGCACTGATGCGTTTCCGATGTCACGGCCCTGCTCAAAATAGGCTGAGAGAATCCCCTTCGCCACCGGCGTTGCAAGACCCCGCAGTTCTGCGAGCCGCATTAACCGATGCGCCAGCAATGTGTTGGGAGTCCGCTCCATCGCAGCATAGTTGAATCTGACATTATCGTCCCTTGCGGCTTCGACAGTATGGGCGTCTAGCCTTTGGCTGCGGTCCCAACTGCCGAACTTGAGTGTCCGATAGGTCTGCCGCTTCATGCCTTCGGGCGGCATATCGGGATTGAGTTCGAATGGCTGCCATTTCTGCTCGACGATAACGTCATCCGGCAGTTTGGCGAGCGCCCGCTCCAGCCTGCGCTCGCCGATGAGGCACCACGGGCAGATGAAGTCCGACGTGATCGTAACAGTAAGCGTCATGAGTTTTTCTCCGCTTCGTGGAGCTCATTTGCGCCCACTTACCTGGAATGATAATGAGCTGAAATCTGTGATGTTCTTTGCGCTTGGCGCAACGGTGGGAGATGGACAGATTTGCGGCCCTGACGAGCTTTGTCGCCGTCGTTGAACATGGCGGCTTTGCCCCCGCAGCCCGCCGCTTGGGCGTAGCGCCGTCGTCGCTGACCCGGCAACTCAACGCTCTTGAAGAAGATCTTGGCACGCCGCTCCTGAATCGCTCGACGCGCAGCCTGACCCTCACCGAGGCTGGCACCCACTACTATGAAGACGCCCGGCGGATTCTTGAGGAACTCGAACTCGCTGATCGGGCAGTGAATGAACTTTCCGGGCCGCCAAGTGGTCTGCTCAGGGTGACGATTCCCGTCGCTTTCGGAAGACTGCATGTCGCAACCGCCATTCCGATGTTTCTCCGCCGTTATCCGGGAATGCGCCTCGATGCGCGGCTGACCGACACGGTAGTCAATCTTGTCGAAGATAGAATCGATGTGGCGATCCGGCTCGGACCGCTAGTCTCGTCCAATCTAGTGGCTCGAAAACTGGCGCCACATCGCCGAGTCATCTGCGCGAGCCGGGATTATCTCGGAGAACGTGGTTCTCCCGCCACTCCGCAAGACCTAGCCCATCACAACTGTCTGCTCTTTGACTATCTTTCCGGCGATAGCTCCTGGACATTCACTCGGGATGGAATGACTGAGAAGGTCGCAGTGTCTGGCAATCTGCGAGCAACCAACTCCGAATTCTTGCGAGAAGCCGCAGTTGGCGGTGCGGGATTAATTCTCATGCCAACCTGGTTGGTAGGCGATGATATTGCTGCGGGAAGACTTTTGCCAGTCCTTGAACAATGGTCGACCGCACCAACGGGCGATCAAGGTGCCATCTGGGCTATATATCAACAGAACCGGCGCGGATCAAAAAGGCTGACGGCCTTTATCGATTTCCTCGCGGATCATTTCGGCTCGCCGCCCTATTGGGATCGCTATCGTGACAATGTCCCGACGAAACTCGGATGACCTATCCCAGCATCGTCCTGGCCGAACATTGCGTGAGGCGCAAAGGATAAAGCGACATTCGTCCAATTATCATTGGCAAAACATAGGATCATCTAAACGGGCATCAGGAAAGGAAAGATGCCCATGGCTCCCCTTACTCGCCTTAGTGAGCAGAATAATAGGCCGCGCCGCGCGTTGGTCATCGGCGGCTCTCTCGGCGGCCTTTTCGCAGCCAATCTCTTGCGTAGTATCGGTTGGGACGTCGATATTTTTGAGCGTTCCGCTCATGATCTTGACAGCCGAGGCGGCGGTATCGTGTTGCAACCGGACGTGGTCCGCGTCTTCCATCGCATGGACATTGACCTCAAAGCGATCGACCTCGGCGTGCGCTCCGTCTATCGGACGGTTTTCGCGCCAGACGGCTCGGTCCGCTCCAAGCATTTCGCACCCCAGACCCAGACGTCTTGGTCACTAATTTACACCACGCTGAAAGAGGCCTTCGGCGACAGACGCTATCATTCAGGGAAAACACTTCGTCGGATTGAGCAAGACGTCGAAAGCGCAACAGTTACCGCGCTATTCACGGACGGATCGATCGAAGAGGGTGACTTGCTGGTCGGCGCGGACGGCGGCAATTCCGCGGTTCGGCAGCAATTCTGGCCCGAACAGATTCCAACTTACGCCGGCTATCTCGCCTGGCGCGGGCTTGTTCCCGAAGGCGCGATGCCGCCCATCGCTCGCGAGATGCTGCATGGCGATTTCGGCTTCGCGAGCAACAAGGGGTCTCACATACTCGGGTATCTGGTACCCGGCGAACACAATGATGTGCGCGAGGGTCATCGGCTCTACAATTGGGTCTGGTATCGCG
Organism: Bradyrhizobium mercantei; assembly: GCF_001982635.1. Classification (GTDB taxonomy): domain Bacteria; phylum Pseudomonadota; class Alphaproteobacteria; order Rhizobiales; family Xanthobacteraceae; genus Bradyrhizobium; species Bradyrhizobium mercantei. The sequence continues at coordinate 684,180 of NZ_MKFI01000002.1, forward strand.
TCGCTAACGCTGAACTACTCTCCGCGATCATGACCGATCGCGATGGTCATCATCGCGGCTACTCCGTCCCGGAAGGCATGCTTGATGAGAAATGGATCGACCACATTCGCAACGACGCCAAGGCCATGCTGCCTCCTGCTTTCCGCGAGATCGTCGAGGCGACCAAACAGCCATTTGCCCAAGCTATCCGCGACCTAGCATCCGAACGCATGGTCGCTGGACGGGTCATCGTCTTGGGGGACGCGGCGGCGATCCCACGCCCCCATACTGCAGCGAGCACCTCGAAGGCCGCGTCGAACGCACTCGATCTCGTTGACGCGCTGCAGTCCTTCCCTGGTGACGTCGAGACCGCTCTGGCCAATTGGGAGCCAAACCAAGTGGCCCTTGGCAAGGCTCTGTACAGGCAGGGGACCGAGGCAGGAAGCTACTTGCTTTTCCATCGCCCGCCGCCGGTACAGGTCGGCTAGAGCCGTGTCCATGGGCGTCACCGGCGGGAGAAACTACTTGTGCGGCGACGTCAGCGACGGACCCTAACTGCACTGAGGTGACGCAATCGACATCCGAGGAACGATTGATGATTGCCAGTCAGCACGATGCCGGCACAAAGCTATACCAGGATGGTCAACTGTCCGTCGGAATCGTTTTGCCAGTACGCCAGACGGAACATGACACGGTTGACTTTCAAGAACAGGTGGAGTTGGCGAGACTAGCGGACAAACTTGGCTTTACAGCTGTTTGGGTACGTGACGTTCCGTTGAATGGGCCTTGGTATCCAGAGACTTTTGGGCACCCCGACCCATTTAGTATGCTAGGTGCGATTGCAATGGCAACGTCGCGCCTTTCAATCGGGACAGCGGCTACTGTCTTGACGCTTCGTCACCCGCTTCACATCGCGAAGGCTGCGATCACTCTGGATCGACTGACTGGAGGTCGTTTCGTCCTAGGCTTGGGGTCTGGCGATCGACGCGAGGAGTTCGCGGCGTTCGACGCGGACACTCAGGATCACAAGATACTGTTTCAGCGTCACTGGAGCGCGCTCGCGGCCGCGCTAGAACAACCTTCGCGCATCGCTCAGAATCTCCTAGCCCCCGCTGTCACGTACGAGATGCGTCCATCCGCATTGAGCCGAATTCCAATGGTTGCGATCGGATCAGCCGGGCAATCCTTAGAATGGATTGCACGCAATTGCTCGGGCTGGACGACCTATCACAGACCGCCGGACGTTCAGCGTGATCGGCATGCGATGTGGCGACGGGCTGTCGATCGCGTAGCTACTGGTCAGTTTCGCAGCTTCGGCGTCGGTGTTCACATTGAGCTGCTCGACAACGCGTCGGCGCCGGCCGACCCCATCCACCTCGGCTACCGCACGGGAACGTATTCATTGTCCCGTGTCCTCGGCAACATGCGAGACGCGGGCGTTCACCACGTACTCCTCAATCTGCCACCTACCGGCGAACCGCCGCGACACAAGCTTGAACGTATCGCGGCCGACGTTCTATTGCCCCTTACGAGATGATCCTCGGACGATCACCCTAAGCTGACAATTGCTTCCAGAGACACGAAATACCTACCTCGGCCGCCGACATGGCTGAGTACGCGGCCGCCTATAGTCAGCCAGGCCCCTTCAGGGCCGGGATGGAGATGTACCGGCAATTCCCCCAAGACGCGGCCGACAACAAGGCTGCGGGACGTCTTCCCTCGGAACTGAAGGTGTTGACACTCGGCAGAGAAAAACGGTGGGGACCGGTCATGGTGCAGCGGATCGGGAGCATGACGTCCAACGTCCGGGGAGGCTCAGTTAGCGACTGCGGCCATTTCCTGGCTGAAGAACAACCTGCACAGGTCATTCAGGCGCTACGAGAGTTTTGCCGCTAAGCGACCTACTTTGATCGACGGTCAGCCCAACGTTGAGATTCCGACTCCGACCCCATCAGAAAACAGGAACCGGATGCCACGCGTTTCGAAAACTTTGCATATGTCGCGAAGGGTTCTTTGTTCGGCTGCCGACGTGTCCCGCTCCAGCCGCATGATGGTGTGCCGAGTCAATCCCGCTGCTGTCGCGACCTGATCTTGGCTCATGGCAAGCCAAACCCTCGCGGCCCTCAGTTGGGCCGCGTTAACCACGCCGGAGCTTACTTCTTGTACCATAAGTAACACTATGTTATTTTTGAAGCGCCTTCCGTCGGGGAGAACACTCGCGGAAGCTTGACGGCTATTAGGATGCCTGAAGGGCAGTCGAATCCTTTAGCCCCCCTCCAAAACCAGCACTTTCCCATCGACGCCAAGACTCCCTTGACGCAGCCGCCACTGCGTCAAGGACTGGAATCGCGTTCTGAGCGTAATGGATGGCTTCCCCCCGTTCAACAAAACCGGGAGAGACGCCCAAATCGTCGTCTCCTGCCGACCTGAGACGGATCCAGTCGGGTGACGCACCGCCCGCCCATATCTTAGAAGGAAGCCCGCTTTTGGATCGGTGGTCGTTTGGCTTCTTGCCGGCCGCTTGTCTCGTTGGCGCCGTCTACCAGCATCCACTGCTCGGAAATCGGACCTCACTGCACACTTCAGAGGTCGTTTTCATTGATCCGAGCAAGCGTTGGGCACGTACACGATCCATGTACTATCGATTGGGGACAGAGCAGCAGGATCCTTTGCCGGCGAGCTGATTCCCGCACGGGAGTCACAGGGGATCTGCTGCCGCCGCGCGTAGCGCGGTGCGCCACCGAACCACAGACCGCCCCAAAGGGTTGGCCGCAGCGAGGCGTAGCCGCTCGTGGTTACGCGCTTCTCGCGCCTGCGTACCTCCCCTTTCTCCTGCGCCACGTCCGCTTGGATAGTCCGGAACACAAGCGTGTGTTGGTCTCTGTAGACGCTGTCGTCTGTCAGAGTGAGTGCCGCATGAAGATTCAGATCTTCTCCGACCTTCATATCGATGTCCTTCCCAACAAGGATATCACGATCGTCGATAACATCGACGTCGTGGTCGTTGCTGGTGATGTGTGCGAGGGTGCGCTGGATGCCTTTAGTCACCTGCGATGGATCGTGCCCATTCGTATCCCGATCGTGATGGTGCTCGGCAATCATGAGTACTACCGCAGCTTCATTGGGGACGAGCTTGAGCTTGCGCGCTCCGAAGCGCCGGCGTCCAATATCCACATCCTTGAGGACGACAGTGTCGTAATTGGTGGATGCCGTTTTGTCGGCGCGACGCTTTGGACCGACTACCGGATATTCGGTGATGGCAACATTCCGAACGTGATGGCTACTTGCGCCGCTGGAATGAATGACCACCGGCGGATCGGGTGGACAAAGCAGCCGTGGCGACGCTTTCGACCACAGGAGGCGGCACATCTGCACCATCGGTCCAAGGCCTATCTAAACAGAGTTCTCTCGACTTCCTTTGCCGTTCCGACGGTCGTGGTCACCCACCACGCCATCCATTGGGACTCGATTCTTCCAAAATACCGCAACGACCGCCTGACCGCGGCCTACATGTCCGACCTTTCGGAGGTGATCACCACCCATAAGCCTGCCATGTGGATCCACGGACACGTCCACAATTCCTCGGACTACATGATCGGTGACACCCGGATCATCTGCAATGCGCATGGTTACGGCTCCGAAAACGAGCGATTCGACGGCGCGTTGGCGGTTCAGATCAGCGACTGAGGCACGTAGCGCTCCGGCCCTCTCACTCTCCATTCGAACTGTGTCGAGTATGCACATGTTGACATCATTGTTTCCGTTTCTCGACCCCGCGCACATCTCGCCAAATCTGTCGCGCCGCCTTCGTGACCTGGCCGATGATTGCGACCGGCTCGAACTTAGGCGCTCTGTCTCAGAGCTACTGAAACAGGCACCTTTGCTGGAAGACTGGGTCCCAGTCGTAACCCCACGAGGTGTGAAGTTGGTCGGACGTGTCACCGGTCATCCCATCCTCGGCGATGGCACCGCGGCGACGAGCCAACTGTGGTTCGCCGATCCTGACGGCTCTTGGGTTCGGACGCTCTCGCGATTCTATCGCCTTAGAAGGCCGCTCGAGCGCAATGGCCTTTGACACATCTTGACCTCGAAGGCAGCACCAGTTGGTAGCGGCGGTTGGAGAACGAGACATGAGCGCAGCTGATGACATCGACGACTCCGAACTGCCGCCGCCTTCGGACCGCATCTCGTCTGGTGCGGCAACGGATTCGAGCACTTGGGACGAGCGCTTCAAGGGACTGCCTCGGATCCAACGCTACGCCATGCTCTTCGTCGAGGGGGCCATTCACATACCTCAGCGGCTAATGGCGGAGACTGCCGAACTCTGTCCATTGCTGCCAGAGAATGCTGCATGGGCCACGTTGCCGACGCCGAAATCCGCTTCAGCACTCGCGGCGCGGATTGATCATCTCGCCGTCAGCCAGAACAATCCAGATCTTAGGAGCCTTGCTGACTGCGTTCGACTGGTGTCATTGCCATTGCCCTGCGATGCGATCTATTTCGATGACTACCGCCGGGTGGGGAAGGCCCTGGTAATTGCGTTCCAAATGCTCGCTAAGCAACAACACGCTTTACGCTTCGACCTCGAGCGCTTCACCTTCGGTTGGGCCGCACTCCCCGCATGCACCGACCTCGTGCCGAGAAACGGCTCAGCAGCAGAGAGCGCCCCGTACCTTGGAAGCCGGATCGCAGAGCACAGGATAATCGAAGCTGCTGTCAGGGCTCGACGGAAAGCCAGGGAGGAGCACGAGCGCCAAGACGAAGCACGCCGTCAGGCGGAGGAAGTCGAGCAGGAAACGAAAGCGCCAGCACTCCTCCCGTCGGTTGCAACAGAAGTCGTTCCAGATCACCACCTCGTGGTTGCGCGGCTAAGCGAAAATCAGATGAAGAGTCCAAAGCTGAAGGACATCCTCGGCCCGCTGAAGGATGCCATCAATGATCCGCTGCCATTGGTCGAAGTACGACTGCTGCACGAGGTACGCGCCGCGCTGATGTTCGAGTTCCCCTATGCTATTGAGGTGATCGACTTCGCACTGACTGATCTTGTTGGGCGTAGCACTGTGCACCTGCGCCCCCTCTTGATCGTTGGTGACGCGGGCGGGGGCAAGAGCCGGTTCGCCCGTCGCCTCGGGGAGACCCTGGGCCTCAACGTCTGGCGGACCGACGCCAGCCGCTCGGACGGCGCAGTGTTCGGCGGCACCGATCGACGCTGGTACTCGGCAGAGCCGTGCCACTCGTTTCTCGCAGTGGCACAGGGGAAGATTGCTAATCCGCTCGTGTTGATTGACGAAATCGAAAAAGCCGGAACGCGTTCCGATTACGGTCGGTTCTGGGATTGTCTGCTTGGCTTCCTCGAGCCGGAGACCAATTCCCGGTATCCTGACCCTGCATTGCAGACAAATCTGAATCTGTCACAGGTCAGTTACGTCGCGACCGCCAATGCGCTGGACCCACTTCCGTCACCGCTCCGCGATCGCTTTCGCGTTGTTAGGTTTCCGAAACCGACGCGAGAACATCTCGATGCATTGCTGCCGGCTGTCATGGCCGATCTCGTGCGCGAACGTGGACTCGACAAGAACTGGGTGACGCCCCTGAATGCTATCGAGCGGGCAGCGGTGACGCAGCACTGGCCCGGCGGGTCGGTCCGCCTTCTGCGTCGCGTCGTCGAGGCACTCTTGGTCCACCGCGATAACCAAGCGTCGAGGCACTGATCAGCAAACATTTCACAATCTTGTGTTCAAGACGCCTCTTTTTCCTGTGGAAACGCGCGACTTGAGGCCCTTGAGGACAGCCAAAACATCAAAAAACTCGCCCCGCTTCGCGCCAACTCTCCGATATCTCGCAGCGGACGCCGAGTAGCAGAATCATTAAGACCCATCGGTCGATTCAGGCATTCGAGAGGTCGCGGCACACGCCTTATAGGTCGACTGAATCAGTCGGGCGGCAAAAGTCGAATCGTTTCCTGAGCTTATCCGGCTAACAGATTCAGGATTCTCAGAAAATGCTATCTCTCTCCCGCTTTCAACATGCAGGTTTCCGGGTCATAAGATCGCCCTAACGCGCCCATGCGGCGTCCACTGATCAAGAGGGTGTCCAATGTCCATAACGATCATCACTTAGCAAAAATGCGCACCGTTGCGGGTGCGCATTTCGCAGGTCAAGGCCGAAGCCCCAGGCTGTGTCCCTAGCAGGACAGTCTGAGAATCGCATGCACCGTAGCAAGGTGCAAGCGCGATTTGCTGCCTCGGTACTTGACCTCCCCTTTCCGAACTTTCCGGAGCGCTGCTTGTCCGTCCATTTGGACTGAGCGCTCCTCCTTTGTCTGGAGGTCACATAGATGCAGTTGCGCAATCAGGGCGCCGTCCCGGCCCGTGGGCCACTTCCCGAAGCGGACCATGATATTTGGAAACCCACCGCCCCCAGCGGCGGAAGCCGCTTGCCCAGCCTACGATCTCGGTACTCATCGACGGGATTCATCGTCGAGGACGGCCGCGTCGTGTCTTTTGAAAGCCGCCCGGAGCGCTTTGCCGCTGAGGCTTTCGCGATGGATCCCAATATTTCGTTCATCCTTGAGCAGCCTCCGCGCGTCGCATACCGAGATGGCGGTAAGCTCCACCACCATACGTTCGATTTCTACACGGAGATGGTCAGCGGACGGCGAACACTCACGGCGATCAAACACTCTCGTCGTGTAGTCCGCAGCGGTATCCGCCGTACGATTCAGCTGATCGCCCAGCAAACCGGCCGCGGCCTGGCTGACGACATCGTGCTGATGACAGAGCTCGATTTCTCGGTGAACGAGAGATTCAACGCGGAGTTGGCGCATGAAACAAAGCGCTGTCCGGCTCCCGCCGATGACCAACAGGTTCGCGAGATCACGTCCGAACTTGAAGGCGTTGTAACGATCGATGACATCGTTTCACGTAGCGGCCTCGGCGCCCAGGGCTTTCGATCCATCGTACGTCTGATCGCCGGCGGCTTCTTCCAGCTCGCTGATCCGGACACCCGTATTGACTACGGCACGAAGATCCGCCGAGCCAAGCCCACCTCTCCCACATCGAACTGAGTGGTCAGCATGAGCCCGTATCCCATCTTGAGACGCGGCGAAAGTCGACCTCGTGCCCGCGGACCGCCGCACAGCGCCAAACAATCTAATCCGGACCAAGAACTGCACCTTTCACTGTCAGACCACAGGAAGAACTCATGACTGCCCACAAGAACCTACGCCGGCGCCCGATGCACGAGGGTCGCGCCTTCACGCACATCCCGAAGGCTCCGCCTCGCCAGGACTTTGGCCCGTACTTCGCTGGTGGACCGTTCCGTCAAACTGTGCGCGCAGCCGTCCCGGCTATACCAGAGCCCCGTTCTCGCTAGTCGACGCTTCGACCAAGAAGGAGATCACCAACATGCATTTCATTTTCAGGCCTGGCGATCATATCGCCATCCGTCGTCGCGACTGTCGCCAGCTGAACCGGGAGCCATGCGGTTCTGAGCTCATCCCAATCGACTCTGACGAACAGTACCGCGATCTCTCGGTTCCTCCCACTGCCCTTTTTCACAGCGAAGATCGACAGGTCGGCTCGAAGCAGCAAAGCCGCCCTCGTCGACGAAGCCAACACGCAAGAGCATGTCCATGTACGCCTTTAAGAAGACCCCACCCCGGCGGTTCGCCTTCGGGCCGCTTGACCGGATCGTCCTCCGTTCCCGCGAATACCGCTGGAGTTCGTCGGACGAATTCGGCCACGTTCTAATCGCGACGCTCGCGGTTGGAGAGCCCGTCCCAGAGGGTTTCTCGCACGAGGAGCTCGAGGAGATTGCAGCCAAGGGACAGCTGCACCACGACGTCCGCTATTACGACCAAGCAAAGACGATGACGCGCCTTAAGAATGGTGGCGCTATTTCATTGTTCGACCTATCGGCGAAAGAACAGCAGAAGCTGCTCGAACGCCAGGAGATCTCCACCATCGCCGTGAAGATACATGAGTGGGACCAACTTTCGCCAGAAGCTAAGCGCAAGGCGGCCCGTGAACGGCTCGTCGTCCATCTCGCAATCTGTGGAGCAACACGCTGCGTGGCAGGCGTTCGGTTCTCTCCGACTGAGAACAAAGAGACCGCTAACGCGCTCCTGCGTATGTCAGTCAGCGACAAGGCACGGTACGCGCGAGCTGCCGGCTGCAAGTCTGACTGGCCGATGGCGGCTCGTCCGGGCAGTGTGCACACCGACACCGGCAGCGCGTGGATCGCGAACGAGTTCCGCAGTTCCGTAGCTGACTTGCGCGCGATCTACGAGACGGCGCCAGTTGGCCTTCCGCAGATGCGGAGCCACGGCGAACGCATGTTCGGCACGATCGACCGTGGTCTGCTCCCGCACTTTTCCGGACGTACGTTCGGCAGCACCGACGAGAAAGGCGATTACGATCCGGCCGCACACGCAAGCCTCTTCTCTGAAAATCTCGGCTTCGTGTTTGTAAGATACATCGTCGACAAATATCACCACACCCCGCATGGCGGGCTGAACGGGATGACGCCATACAACAAATGGCTGCAGCTCGTTGAGCGCTACGGCATTCTTCCGCCCCCGTCGTCGGATGAGTTGCGCAACGTGTTTGGCCCCCGGATCGAACGAGCCCTCGATCATCGCGGCGTCAGGGTGGCAGGCATCCACTACCAGTCGCCGCGCTTGCAGGAATATCGTCGGAAAACCGGCGATGGGCGGGTCGCCGTCAAGTTCGACCCTGAGAACCTAGGAAACGTTAGCGTCTGGGTCGACGAAGGCTGGTTAACGGTACCCGCGATGCGAGGTTCGTTCGCCGGCGTTCACTTGGATCTCTGGACCGAGGCGGTGCGCGATCTCCGCCGCCGCAACCTGGTGCAGTCCGCATTGTCGCAGCAATACGTGGACGACGCGATCAGAGCGATCTCTACCATGGGGCATCTCGCGATGGCCCGCGCCAACATCGCCGCTCCGACCGTTTCCGCAGAGGACCTTGAACGAAGCGAACGGGAGCTCCTCTACGGTTTCGATATCGTCGGACCGGACGACACCCACGACGGTGCCGTGACGGCGAACCGTGACAAGGACGGCCGCCGCGACCGCTTCGCGAATGCCGTGCCGATCCTCGATCTTCCGGCCGCCCACGATGCCACCGATACGACCATCGGCAACGAAGTTCCACCACCCGCGGCCGCCGACAAGCCGGCCGTCCGTACCCGCAAATCGAATTTGAAGTTGGAGGACTGATCCATGACCCACAAGCCCATCGACGCCATCGCCCGCCTTCGCGCTTCGCTGCCGTCAGAGTTCCGCGCCCAGTACGACACGATCGAGACTTTGCGTAAGAAATTCATCCGCACGGATCGTGAAACCGCGTTGGAAAAGGAGATGAACCTCCTCATCAACAACGCTGTTCAGTGCCGCGATCCCGACCTTCCGCCCTCGCTAGAGAACCGCATGGAAGGACGAGGACTTGCGCTCATTGGTCCGACGGGTGTCGGTAAATCGACCTCATTGAAGGACCTTTTCAAGCGTCACGCTGAGTTCTCCAGTTATCGTGAAGTGACTTCGACGTCACCGCTCCTGTGGATGTCGGCCCCTTCGCCGTGTACGTTGATCCAGCTCGGTCGGCGTATCCTCATTAAATCGGGCTATCCGCTCGAGCGCGAACTGCCGTCACATCGGCTCTTTGAGCTGGTGGGCGAGCGGCTCAACGCAATGGGAAAGATCATTCTCTGCATTGAGGAATTCCAGCACGTTGTCCATAACGTTTCTCTTAGGGATCAGCTGACAACGGCCGACTCACTCAAAAACTTGATGGAGACTGACCGGATTACGCTCATCCTAAGCGGCGTCGAGACGTTACTTCCCTTCCTTGCGCTTGATCCGCAGCTCGACCGCCGCCTGACAAAGGTCCCTTTCCGGCGACTGACACTCGCTGACTTGGACCTCATCGCTGATGTGGTTCACGCATACGTCGAAGAGGCCGGTTTACAGATCGCCTATTCGGACGGCGATGCTCTCTTTGCGCGCCTCACGCACGCATCCCTTTATGCTCTGGGGCTAACGATCGAGAATACCATTTCCGCGATCGCCTACTGCAAAGTTAAGGGCGATTCGGCTCTCACGCGCGATCACTACGCTGATGTCTACGCGGCAAAGGCGGGTAAGGGCGCGCAGGACAATCCGTTCCTCGCGGAGCGGTGGTTCGAGATCGCATGCAGAACCTCTGTTGAGGAAGCTGACGTCGCCGGACCGCCACCGGCGACGACGCGCGGCAAAGGCCGCAAGTAGACCTCAACCCATGTCGGGGGCACCTGAAGCAGGTGCCCCCGACGCTCCCAGCACTTTCCCCCTTCCAATCTGGAGCTCCCTCTATGCAGAAGCTCGCATTAACCGTCCCGGCAGGCGATGGCGAGACGCCGACAAGCTTTGCTGCTCGCCTGGCGGCAAGAAATTTCGTAAGCGCCCGGGACTTGCTCCGCGACTTCGGCCTCTCCTTTCAAGAGGTCGCAGATGGCGACGAGTGCACCATTCGGTGTCTCGCCGATATCGGCGGCGCCGAGTTCGAATGCTTGAACCAGAACTCGATCCACAAAGCTGGTATGACATTCAGCCTGAAAGGCCAGACGATCACGAAAACCGGAATTAGGCGTCGCCGCGTCCACCTGTGCCCGGTATGCATCCAAGGCGACATCGCGGCCTCAGATCTCGCGCCTGCCCTCGCCGCTTATGGTCGTTCAGAGTGGGCCATTGAGTCAGTCCGCACCTGCGCTCGGCACTCGGTCGCACTCGTCGAAGTCAGGAACGACATTCCGTCAAGCGAGCTTCATGACTTCACGCGCAACATCATGGACAGGATTCCGGATATGGATCGCTTAGCTCGGAATGTGCGGCGCCGGCCAGCGTCGGGCTTGGAAACGTACTTACTGAGCCGCATAGAGGGACGCACCACGTATCCATGGCTAGACCGCTTACCTTTTTTCGTCGCCGCGTACACGACCGAGCTATTCGGAGCGGTCTCGCAGTTTGGAAAAGGCGTCAACCTCCGTTCGCTGACTGACGATGACTTGTATCAGGCTGGAGCCGCTGGATTCGCGATCACCGCATCCGGCGCAGCTGGGGTCGATCACTTCATGACAAAGTTGAAACGCGAGCACGTTCGAAAGCACGATCGGTCGGTCGACGGCCTCCAAGCTACCTACGGCAAACTGTATGTTCCTTTTGCGCAAGGCCTAAGCGATGCTGGTTATGATCCCGTCCGAGAAGCCATGGCTGAACATATCTTGGCGCAATTTCCGCTCGGTCCCGGAGATGAACTCTTCGGCAGACCGGTCGAAACGCGTCGTTTGCATTCCATCCGCACAGCTGCGGTCGCGTACAAGATGCACTCCAAACGTCTGAGGAAGCTCATCGACGCCGAAGGTCTCATCCCAAACCCTTCGGTCAAAGACCGGGACGTGCTTTTGGACGCAGCGGTAGCAGACCGGCTGTTCGACCGCGAACGCAACGCCATTACAGCGAAGCAAGCTGAGCAGTACATCAACGCTCCTCGTGGGCTACTAAAAACCCTCTGCCATGCAGGCATGATCCCGCAGCACTCAGTCGGCAGTGCCATGAACAATGTATACTTTGAATCGGAGCTCGACGCGTTCCTTGCCAGGCTTTTTCGTAAAGCCAAAAAGGTCAAGAGCGCGGGACCCCAAGCCTGTGACATGGCAACGGCTTGTCGGCGGGCTAACTGTTCGGTCCTCGAAATCATCCGCCTCATCATCGACGACCAGATCGCCTGGGTGGGCCGCCGAGCCGACGCAAAAGGTCTAGCGGCCATTTTAGTCGATTCCGACGAAATCCGAGCTCTCACTCGACTCCCGGACCTCTGCGGTCTCATTTACCAGGATGCAATCCGAACACTCCACGTGAGCGGCACAGTGATGGCTGGCCTGGTCAGAGCCGGCGCGTTAAAAACCGTCGTCCAGCGACACCCTGTTAAGCGAAATCCTCAAGTCGTCATTCCGTTGGAAGAGATCGGGCGCTTCAAGAGTATGTATGTGTCGCTCCATCAACTCGCGCGCGAACGCGGCAAGTACATGGGCACTCTGAACCGCGAGCTTCAGGAGGCTGGCGTGCGACCGACTCCCGAACTTGACGGCGTTGGGGCCTCTTTCTTCAAGCGCAGCGATTTGCCCTCGTAGCTATTCGGCCTCATTTTGCGTCAAAATGCTCCCGCCGGCGGGAGCATTTTTTTTTGCGCGCGAACTTGTGCCGCCTCTTAGGGCATCTTTCGTGGACAGGTTTTGCCATCACTGGTGGACATTGAGGTCCTCATCCAAACTAAGAAAGCGACGAAAAATGGGGACTCTATGCACTGCTGAAGGACAACTTTTCTTGGTTTTCACAAGCGCTGACGAAAATCACAAAGGCCGCTCCGACGAGCGGCCTTTACTTTTGTAGCCCGGATGAGCGAACCGACATCCGGAACCGACACGTAACTCGCAAGATCAATCCCGCATGTCGCTTCGCTCATGCGGGCTACTCGCTCCGATCAGGTCGAAGCATGATCCTTGTCCTCCTCCAGTAGGCGCATGCACCCGGTGCATGATATCTATGCTGCCCTTAGGCCTGCCTGCTGGGTTGCCTGATTCGCCCTTTTCAAACGGCCTGCCCACCGGCATCCCATCTGGGCGACGATCAGTGGAGGTCTTGCCGCTGTTCACCCCTGATAGTAACTCGAACAGCGGTACCATAAAACCACCAAAGATACGTGTTCTTATTTTGTTCTTAAAAATTGTTTGGAAACAAAGGCTTGGGTTTTGCAAAACCTTGGCTTTGGTGTACACATGAGGAATGGCAACACCTGACCTCAATAGTGTTCGGAACCGGCGGCGGGAAATTTGGTCTCTGGTCACTTCGCTGTGCGAGGAAGACCACGAGATGTATACCGCCGAGAAGGTGCTGATGCGCCTATCGGGCGCACCGGGCAGGCCTTCCCTCCCCTTGACGTTGACGCCCGCACAGATCGGGACCGCCACGGCGGACATGAGCGCCCTGCTCAGCGCAGGCTCCTATCGCATCGCGGCTCGCCTCGCCCCCAGCGAGTTCACCGACGTCGATGTCGTCGAGGCCGAGCGCACCTTCGCCCAGGCCGAGGAGGAGGATGAGCAGGAAGACGAATGCGTCGATGAGGACGAGGACGACGGCGGCGCCGGCCTGGTCAAGCTGGTGCAGGACGTGATGGCCGGCAACGAAACGCTCGAACAGCTCACCCTACTGCTCTTCCGCAACTGCTCCGACACATGGTGGACGGCCAACGAGATCCAGGACTACCTGCAGCGCATCAAAGGCAAGGACGTGCCGATGAGCAGCATCTCGCCCATCCTGACCGCGCTGAAGAACAGCGGCGTTATCGTTCGCGAAGGTCACAACATCGCCCTCACCGAGAAGGCCCACAGCATGCGCCTGATCGTGCACAGATAGGAGGATAACTGATACGGCAGCAACGACTCACCTTTGGGTGACCCTTGCTTTTTGGTAATTTGGCTTTGTGCGACCATCGATTCGGCTGGCCCCGTCCTTTTCGTCAAAGGTTTGGGCGCTGATTCAGGCCCCAAAGGGCGGGCGGAACCATACCGTCGTCGGTGGAAAGGAGGGACCCATGTGGTCTTGTCCGTTGCACATGCCCGTCCGCGTGATCGCCTACGTGCGGTTCCGGTTCGGAAGGTGGGAGCAGGTGTGCTCGCACTGTAGGAGTCTCCCGAGCCGTTGAAGCCGGCTCAGGAGACGTTAGTCCTACCACTCGGGGCCGCCTACGGGCGGCCCCTCCCTATTTCCGGGTTGCCCCGGAAATCCGAGCCCCGACCAGGGAAAAGGTATGGCCGGCAGAAACTGAGTTTGGGATTCAATGACGGGCTCGCCAAAGCCTCGTTGGGATCGATTACCATCTGGTTAAGATGGGGCACGCCGCCACTCCCGGTGGTCTACCTGACTTATTGAGTCGTCAGTTTATTCGTACATACGTTTTGTATGACGGGTTTTTGCCCGATTCAACCCCTGTACGGGTGTTGCCAGCAGCTTTCAGGGCCTTGGTGAACGCATGGCGGCCGGATGGTCACCATGATGGTCATGCGATGGTGGCCTTGGTGACCATGCTGGTGATCGTGCTGACCATGGTGCTGGCGATTGTGGTCACGATGGTGACGCGCTGGTTGCACATCACCTGCTGGTGCAGACCATCATCGCCCTGATGTATGTATTGATGGTCGCGAGTGCAATTAATTGCAAAAGCAAGCGTAGCCCGGATGAGCGAAGCGACATCCGGGGCCAACACGCAGGTTGCAAGGCTAGTCCCGCATATCGCTTCGCTCATGCGGGCTACTTGCTACTCGCTGACGATCAAGACGCTACCGTCTACCGCGAGGCATGGGCGCGCTTTTCGAGAAGCAGCGTACGGTCGGCGATGTCCTTCAATTCGAACGCCTGGGAGTCGAGGAACGCGACGGAGCCGTTGTTGGGGTCCGCGGCGAGGCGATGGGTTTCGCTGAGATGATGCTTCAGCCAGGCGCGCTGCTCGGTCAGCAATTGCGCGTGCGCCTCGCCCATCGAGTTGGCGAGAAGGGCTTGATAGGCGGTGTTGAGCCGCGTGTCCCACTTGCCGATTTCGGTCTTGCCGCAATCGAGCATCTTGGTCGACACGCCTTCCGCCCTGTCCATGCATGCATCATAGTCGGCGCTTTGCTGCGCGCGGACCGATAACGTCCCGAGCACGAGCATGGCCGCAACAATGACAGGCCTCCGCGAAAGCATCACCACGTCCAAATCACCCTGGCTGCATCTTTCGCCAACCATCGCCGCACAAAAGCGTCCGAAATGAGATCAAGGAATTGATGCACCGGCCATCTGGCGGGGGCCTGCTCAGTAAACATAGCAAGCGTAGCCCGGATGAGCCAACGGGCCGCACAAACGCGCGCCCGATGACAGGCTCCGCGACATCCGGGGGCAGACGCGCATGTTGCAAGGCCAGTCCCGCATCTCGCTTCGCTCATGCGGGCTACCTACCACTTGCCAAGGCTATTTCGGTGCGGCCAGTCGATCGACTTCCTGTTGGAGTTTCTGGAGGTCGTAACCCGAGCCTTGCAGCATCGTGCTGTTGAAACGGACCAGCGCAGCGGTTGCAATGGCCTCCTTGATTTGCGCATCGGTCGCACCGGCGGCTTTTGCCAGCTTGGTGTGACCGTAGACGCAATAGACACACGGAATCTGTGCTGCCACACCGAGGGCAATGAGTTGCTTGGTTTTCCCGTCCAATGCTCCCTTGGGATTCATCACAGCCAGTTGTTCGTCCCAATGCGCCTTCAGTGCCTGCTCGGGAACGGTCTGCTTCAGATATTCAGGAGCCTCCTGAGCGTTGACGCCTGGTTCCGTTGCCAGGGCCAACAACAGCGCTAAACCGGCACTCGCCAATAAGGTTCTCATGACTGATCTCCCTTAAGTACAATTTGCGCGAGCAATGAAAGTCGCCGCATGCCTGTGGCTCAGAACCACAGCAGCGGCTTGCAACGACGCTGATTATACCGCAGGAAAATCCGACCGGCGAAATGGAGTTCAGGGCTGCGTTTGCACAGCAGCAATCCAGAGCATGTCCGCGTTGGGTCAAAATCCGACCATGGCGGCCAGCCTGGCCCAGGTCGCTCACCTTCCGAAGGCGGATGTTGCAGCCTTCAAAGCAAGGAAGCGTAGCCCGGATGAGCGAAGCGACATCCGGGGGCAGACGCGCATGTTGCAAGGCCAGTCCCGCATATCGCTTCGCTCATGCGGGCTACTGGCTACTGGCTACGGCGGGCACGTCGCTAGCCCGCCCTACGCGCTACAATGATGTAGAGTACCATTTGGTGCAGCTTGGAGCCGGGCAAATGAAGTTGCTCAAGTGCCGATCCCTTCTGATTGCGCTGGCCGGCCTCTTGTGGATTTCATCGTGTATGGCGGATGAACTCACGGTCGTGGTCAGCACCGTGATGGCAACATATGACAAGCAAACAGGGAAGCCGGTCGTGTACGTCATCTTCCCGCAGGCTTCGTATGAACCGCTTCTTCAATGGAGCCAGAACAATGTCGGTAAAATGGTCGAACTTCTCATCAACAGCCAAGTCGTTCATCGGACGATGTTGAAAGAGCCGTTATACGACAGAAAGCTCATCTTCAGCGACCCTGACTGGACAGACCTGGCGGAGGCAAACGCCCTTAGGCGACAATTCGTCAAGTCCCCGCATGGACAAGTTGAGCTCAGGTCGTCTTCACAATCCAATTAGCGAGCGTAGCCCGGATGAGCGAAGCGACATCCGGGGCAGATGCGCATGTTGCAAGGCCGGTCCCGCATATCGCTTCGCTCATGCGGGCTACTTGCTCCGGCATGATCCGCCGTTTCGCTGGCAATAGTCGCGGCGGGTTGCGCTTCCTCCGTCGCTCAATGAACTGCGGCGGACAAGTCGCTAACCCGCCCTACTCGCAATTCTCACGCCGCTTTCGCGGTCTTTTCCTCTGCCGGCGCGGTCTCCATCGCGCGCATGTAGAGATCGAGCAGGCTCTCACGCTCGTCGCGCTCGTCCTGGTCCTGCTTGCGCAGCTTGATGATCTCCTTGAGGATCTTCACGTCGAAACCTTCGCCCTTCGCCTCCGAGAACACTTCCTTCTTCTGCTCGCTCAATTCCCCGATTTCGGTGTCAAGGTTCTCGATCCGCTCGACGAAGGAACGAATTTTTCCGCCGGGAATGGTGATGTCGGACATGGTGCCTCCTGCTCAATGAGGTCGTGAAAATGAGAGCAAAGAGGTGACCAATGTCTTAACCGTGCGGTCGCCGCGGCGTCGGTATTGTAGGATGGGGTGAGCCTTGTAGCCCGGATGAGCGAAGCGATATCCGGGACCGGCATCGCCGGACGCACGACCGACCCCCGCATATCGCTTTGCTCATGCGGGCTACCGCTGCCGCCCTGGCCGAGAGGCAGACAGGAACGACGCGCATCGCACGCGTTCGAGTTCACGCGCGAACGCGACAACGATGCGATCGCGCCACCCCATACGAAACAAATCACTCAGCCGTCTTCAGCCACACGCAACGTGATCTGTGTCAATTCGGACGGGCGGCCGAGCCGCAAGGCAAAACCCGGCCACAGCGCGGTGCCGTTGTTGACGTAGAGCGTCATCCCGTCGACGTCATAGCGGCCCGAGACGAAGCCGGCATTGGCGCGCGCGGCCAGGCGGTCGATGCCCACGATCAATCCGCCATGGGTGTGGCCGGAGAGTTGCAGGGCGACGCCGAGCCGAGCTGCGTTGCGCGCGTCGGCCGGCTGGTGATCGAGCAGGATGACGGGCGCGCCCTCGGGGGCGCCGTCGAGAACCGCGGCAAGGTCGCGGATCGAATGCCCCCGGTGGCGCGAGGCGCGGTCGGTGATCCCCGCGATCACCAGCCGGCCGCCGCCGCGTTCGAGCACGATGTGCCGGTTCTCGAGCGAGCGCAGGCCCAACGCTTCGTAGTGCGCCATCCAGGCGTCGTAGCCGAAGATATATTCGTGATTGCCCGAGATCACGTAGACGCCGTCGGCGGCCATCAAGTCACGCAACGCCGCGATGTCGTTGCGCCGCGCATCAATGGTGCCGTCGATCAGATCGCCCGTGATCGCGATCAGATCCACACCGAGCTTGTTCGACCGCGCGACAAGCTCGCGCGCCCAGGGCGCGGGAAACAACCGGCTGATGTGCAGATCGGTCAGGTGCAGAATGGTGTAGCCGTCGAACGCGCGCGGCAGTCCAGGGATCGCGACCTCGACATCGTTCAGCGGCGGAATCCGCATCGCCTGATGGACGCCGATCGCGGCGACGATGGCCGCGACGCCGGCAATTGCGTAGCGGACGCCGTCAGGCGCGCCGACGATGCCGCCGTGGATCACAGCAGTGACGATCAGCCCGGCATCGAGCACCAGTTGCAGCAGCGCCAGCAGCATGATCGCGCCGAACGCCCAGTTGAACAGCGCGACCACCGGGCGCGGAAACTCCGGCGAGAATTCCGATCCCGACGACAGCCTGTTCCAGCGGTGAAACTGCAAGGCGACCAGCACGAGCAGCGCGGCGGCGATCTTTGCCGGCAGCGGCCAGTCGAGCGGCCAGATGAAGCGGGCCAGGATCAGGAGACTGGTCAGGCCGAAGATGAGTTGGGGAATGGGTTCGCTCCGGATCGGATCGGTGGGTTGCGCGGTCGGCGCTCGGCAAAAGGTAGGGTGGATCGGCCGCAGGCGTAAGCCGCCAGCATCAGCACATTTTCGGCAAGTTGGGCTTCGCTGAAACGTCCTCCGCGCTGGTGGTTTTGCCCTGGAGCACGGCCGGCGCCGCCATAGCCGTCCGCCACGCAGCGCCGCTGCCCTATTACGGTCACCCTGACGAGCTGTGAAGCTTTCAGCGCGGTCACTGCGAGGAGCGATAGCGACGAAGCAATCCACGCTTCCGCGCATGCCGCGCGATGGATTGCTTCGCTTCGCTCGCAATGACGCGGATAGAGCGGTGCACTCCCTCCCCGCCACCCCCGCGCAACGGCTTCGCCGTTGTCGCCGGAGGAGCGCGCCCTTGCCGCATCTCTCGAAGGGTCGACGGCCCCGTTTTGAAGCCTCGCTGGAGGTCACCTTCCCCCTTGCTGCTGCTTCGCCAGAAATAGAACTTGAACATCGCTCATTTTCCTGATTTATAATTGAACATTGTTCATTTTCATTGGAGCCGACCATGCAAACGACCTTCCGGATGGACGGATTGACCGGGTCTGACCGGCCCCGGAAGCCGTGGATGAAAGTCACCCCGGCGATCATCATGATCGGCATCATTGCGGCATTCGCGGTGCATGGACGCATCGCGCAGCCGCCCCACTACAATGATTTCGCCGACCACTCGGCTCTCCTGGGCATCCCCCACGCCGGCGACGTGCTGTCCAACGCAGGCTTCGCGCTGGTCGCGATCTGGGGCTGGCTGGCGCTCTGGCCCCACCGCCACAGCGATCCGCTCCGCGCCGGATGGCCCGGCTATCGCCTGTTCCTGATCGGCCTGTTCCTGACCGCGTTCGGCTCCGCCTTCTTTCACCTCGCCCCCGGCAATGACCGGCTGACCTGGGACATGCTGCCGATCGCGCTTGCCGGCGCGGGCCTGCTGGTCGGCGTCCGCGGCGACACGCAAGGCGGATCGAAGACGAACATCGAAGCGATCGGGCTCGGGCTTTTCGCCGCAGCGAGCGTCGCGTGGTGGGTGTACACCGACCGACACGGCGCGGGCGACCTGCGGCCGTATCTGTTGCTGCAGGTCCTGCCGCTGATCCTGATCCCGCTCTGGCAGGCGATCTATCGCGCGCCGCGCACCGAGCGCATCGCCTTCGCCGCGGCGATGGGGCTGTACGTCGTGGCCAAGATCACCGAGGTGCTCGACCATCAGATCGCCAACACGCTCGGCTTCGTCAGCGGCCACACCTTGAAGCATCTGATCGCAACGGCCGCCACCGCCGCGGTGGTCTGGGGCGTGACGCGGCGGTTCTCCGGCGGTGGCCGGAGAACGGCGGGTCACGCTTCGCTACGAGCCTCAGGCCAATCCCGTCATCCTGAGGTGCGAGCGTAGCGAGCCTCGAAGGATGCACGGCCGCCAGCCGGGCCGTCGACCCTTCGAGACGCCGCTACGCGGCTCCTCAGGGTGACGGTGACAGCATGTAGAGCGACTTGTCCAACATGACTCGAAGAGAGCCATCGCTTGCTCGCCAAGCCTCCTACGCGATCCGCACAATTTCGGAATAATGGAAATGTATCGCTGAGTTGCCCGACGGGTCAAGTCGCTTTTTTTGGATGCCGGCGGCCGCCTGCTGCTTTGCATGGGGTTGTTTTCGATATTTTGGGACGCGTAGCCCCGTAGGATGGGTGGAGCGAAGCGATACCCATCATTCGTGACCTTGGTGAGCAGGCGATGGGTTTCGCTTCGCTCTACCCATCCTACGGTATCGAGTTCGGCGGATTGACCCCCACGCGGACAGTATCCATATGCATCTGCATGAACCGGCCCCCGCGCCGTTTCGCACCCACCTGGACACAGCCAAATACCACCGGCTCCCGTCCCTAACGTTCCGGAGCCGCCGTGGCCGCCCTCTCCATTCTCGATCTCGTCCGCGTCACCGAGGAAACCGACGCGCGCGGCGCGCTCTACAATGCGCGCGATGTCGCCCGCCATGCCGAGGCGCTGGGCTATCGCCGCATCTGGGTGGCGGAGCACCACAACATGGCGGGGATTGCGAGCGCCGCGACGTCGGTCGTGATCGGGCATATCGCGGCGGGCACCAGCACCATCCGCGTCGGCGCCGGCGGCATCATGCTGCCGAACCACGCGCCTTACGTGATCGCCGAGCAGTTCGGCACGCTGGCGCGGCTGTTTCCGGACCGGATCGACCTCGGCCTCGGCCGCGCGCCGGGCACCGATCAGCTCACGTTGCGCGCGTTGCGCCGCACGCCTGAATCCGCCGAGAACTTTCCGCAGGATGTGCTCGAGGTGCAGGCCTTCCTCGCGGCGGCCGGTCCCAACCAGCGCATCCAGGCGGTGCCGGCGGCGGGCACCGACGTGCCGCTGTGGATTCTCGGTTCGAGCAATTTCGGCGCGATGCTGGCCGGCGAGCTCGGCCTGCCCTACGCCTTCGCCTCCCACTTCGCCCCCGAGCTGTTGCTTCAGGCGCTGCAGATCTATCGCGCGCGCTTCAAGCCGTCGGAGCAGCTCGCGCAGCCTTACACCATGGTCGGCGTCAACATCATCGCCGCCGACACCGATGCGGAAGCGCGGCGGCTTGCGACCACGCAGCAGATGTCGTTCACCAACATCTTCCGCGGCGCGCGCGGCCTGAGCCAGCCGCCGATCGACGACATCGAGACCTACTGGTCGCCGCAGGAAAAGCTCCAGGCGATGCGGATGCTGGAGCGCACGATCATCGGCTCGTCCGAGACGGTGCGCGCCGGGATCGATGCGCTGGTTGCCGAGACCGGCGCCGACGAGCTGATGATCGTGTCCGACGTCTACGATCACCAGAAACGGCTGCGCTCCTTCGAGCTGATCGCCCAGGCCGGCGGGATTACGGCCTGACCTTGTCGCAGCTTCGTTCCCGCTCCGACTCCATTTTGTTCGCAAGGAACGAATCGGAATCGGGCAAATCGGCTCGTACAACTTCCTAACAAGGCGTTGCCATGCGCAATGTCAGGGGCGATCGAGAGCTTACGCTTCCGCCGTCGCCAGGACCTTCGCCGATCCAGCGCCAGCCTTCGCGATAGGCCGGTTGTTGTCGTCGACCAGCACGACGCGCGGCTGAAACTTGCGCGCTTCATCGGCGTCGAAGCCCGCATAGGCGACGATGATGACCTTGTCGCCGGCCATCGCGAGCCGCGCGGCCGCGCCGTTGAGGCCGATGGTGCCCGATCCCGCCGGCGCCTCGATCACATAGGTCGAGAACCGCGCACCGGTATCGATGTTGTAGATGTCGACGCGTTCGTTGATGAGGAAGCCGGCGGCTTCGATCAGATTGCGGTCGATCGAGATCGATCCCTCATAATGCAAGTCAGCTTCCGTGACATGCGCGCGATGAATCTTGCCCTTCATCAAAGTCACTTGCATCAAGGCCATCCCGTGTCGTTGCGTCGGAATTTTCCGCGCCGCCCATAACGGCGGGCCGCCCCGGCGTCAACGCCTTCCGGCCGCGCGCCTCGCATTGCCGCGGTGGATTTGTGCTGGAATCAGCGGTGGCGGCGGCCCGGAATCGCTCCGATCAGGATCGATCCGGGAATGAACGGCCTGCAGCGAAGGCCTTTCGGAGCAGGTTATTATTTATAGCCCCCCTCGTCCGCCTACTTGCTCGCGATCTCGTTCGCCGAGACCAGCACCACCTCGCCGTCGATGATCGGCTTTGCCACCTCGAAGAACCGCGCCACGGCCGGCGAATTGTTGTGCCGGTCCATCGCGGCCTTGTCGACATAGCGCTCATAGGTCGCGAACACGCAGGGATCCGAGATGTCCTGCGACACGTGATAACCGACGGTGGTCGGCTCGCTGGTCCGGACATGCTCGACGACATCGAGCAATGCCTGACGCATCGTCGCCTCGTGCCCCTTCTTCGCGCGGATGACCGCCGTGATCGTCAACATGCCTGCTCTCCTGCCCTGCGCATTTGCTCACACCCTGCTCAATGCCTGCGCGATGTCGGCGACCAGATCGGACGGATGCTCGATCCCGATCGAGAGCCGGATCGTGGTATCGAGCACGCCGATCTTCTTCCTGATGTCGGCGGGCACACCGGAATGCGTCATCGTGGCCGGCAGGCTCGCGAGCGACTCGGTGCCGCCCAGGCTGACTGCGA
Source organism: Bradyrhizobium mercantei (assembly GCF_001982635.1). Lineage (GTDB taxonomy): Bacteria > Pseudomonadota > Alphaproteobacteria > Rhizobiales > Xanthobacteraceae > Bradyrhizobium > Bradyrhizobium mercantei. Next base: position 706,554 of record NZ_MKFI01000002.1, read on the forward strand.
GCTTGAAGATCTGCAAGCTGTTGAGGAATTTCTCCGCAGCCTCTTGCCCACCGACGATGTCGAAGGAGAAGGTCGAGCCGGCGCCGGAGCTCTGGCTCGCGAACACCCGCCCCGCAGGCGACGCCGCGTCGTGATGGCCGAGATAATGCACCGTCGCCACCTTGGGATGGTCGCGCAGATAGTCGGCGACGATCCGCGCGTTGCGGTCGGCCTTTTCCATGCGCAAGCTCAGCGTCTCCAGTGAACGGCTGATCATCCAGCAGGAATGCGGATCGAGCTGCGTCCCGATCGCGCCGCGCAGCGCCTTGACGTCCTTCATCAGCCTCTTCGAGCCGAGCGCCGCGCCCGCGATCAGATCGGAATGGCCGCCGACATATTTGGTCAGCGAGTACAGCGACAGATCGGCGCCATGTTCGATCGGGCGCTGAAACACCGGCCCAAGCAGCGTGTTGTCGCAGGCGATGATCGGGGTAAAGCCCTGCGCCTTGCCGATCATGTCGGCGACGCGCCGCGTCAGCGCGATATCGACCAGGCCGTTGGTCGGATTGGCCGGCGTCTCGATGAAGATCATCGCCACCCGCCCCTTCTTCATTGCCTCCTCGGCCGCGGCACGGACGACGCGTTCGTCGAGGCCGTCGGCAAAGCCCACGGCGCCAATCGAGAACGCCGCTAGCGTTTTGGTGAACAGCGTCTCGGTGCCGCCGTAGAGCGGCTGCGAATGCAGGATCACGTCACCGGGCCGCGCGAAGGCGAACACCGTGGTCGAGATCGCCGACATGCCCGAGGAAAACAGCGCGCAGCTTTCGGTTCGCTCATAGATCGCAAGCCGGTCCTCGACGATCTCGCTATTCGGATGATTGAAGCGCGAATAGACCAGCCCTGCCCCCATGCCTTCTGGAGGCTCGCGGCGGCCCGCGACGAAATCGAAGAAGTCCTTGCCGTCCTCGGCGGTGCGGAACACGAAGGTCGAGGTCAGAAATACCGGCGGCTTGACGGCGCCCTCCGACAGTTGCGGATCGTAGCCGTAGTTCAGCATCTGGGTTTCCGGATGCAGCAGATGGTTGCCTATGTGGGTTTTGGACGGAAACGGTTTTGTCATGGCCGGTCTCCTGTTCGCGAGACCGCCGCGCCGGCGGCGATTCCCGGAATGATGGACCGAGCATACCCCAGCTTTATGCCATTCCGCCAAAGCACGGCATCAGGCAGTTCTGGATAACGGACGGCCGGCGTGCGCGCCCTGCGCCGCCGGCCGTCCGGAAATCTCACGCGGCGGTGAAGACGCGGCTACCAGCCGCGATCCACATTGCGCACCTCGCCGGTTCGCGCGTCGACATCGACCTGCATCCAGCGGCCGAGCCGGTCGCGGCCCTCGACCTCCCACTCGTCGCCGAGGAACTGGGTGTTGGACACCGTCACGACACCGATACTGGTCGCGACGTCGAGCGCGGCTTCCATCGAGATCTGGCTCCCGGAATCATAGGCCATCGCCGGCGTCGCGACCCCGATCGCAAGCGCCGCGATCGCGGGAATAATGAAGTTTCGCATGGTTCACTCCTCGTGGAACGGGATGTTATGCCGCATAAAACGAGCGGCGCACCCGATCAGTTCCGAAAGCAGGGATCGCGGAGCAGCGCGCAACTTCGGCAGTTGCGGCAATTTGGTGGCAGTTCCAGTTTCGTCAACGCGCGCTACTTCGCCTTGCGCGCGGCCTTCTTCCACATCCGGAATCCGCCCTCGAATGCGTTGGCGTTGTCGCCGAACCTCACCTTGGGCGGCGGATTGTCGACCTTGTCGGCATTGCCGCCGCCGAGCACGATGTAATCGGGCTCCAGCGCGGCCGACAACCGCGCGATGACGTCGTCGACGCTCTTGCGCCATTTCTTCCGGCCGCGCCGCTCGAGGCCCGCGGCGCCGACATAGTCCTCGAACGTCTCGCCCTTGCGGTACGGCAAATGACCAAGCTCCATCGGCTCGTAAACGCCTTCGACGATCATCGCAGAGCCAAGCCCGGTGCCGAGGCCGAGGAACAGCATCCGGCCGCCCTGATAGCTGCCGATCGCCTGCATCAACGCATCGTTGACGACCTTGGTTGGCCGGCCGAACGCGCCGTGAAAATCGAAGCCGGCCCAGCCGCGGCCGAGATTGTGCGGCTCGGTCAGCGGACGGTTGTGAACCACGGGCCCGGGATAGCCGACCGAGATCACGTCATAGGACCAGTCCCTGGTCAACGCCTTGACCTGACGCACCATCTCGGTGGCGGACAGAGTTGGACCTGACTCGAACTCGCGCTTGGTGCGCTCCCTGTCGGTCATGACCTTCACATGCGTGCCGCCGATGTCGATCGTCAGCACCGTGCGACGCGACGCGGGCCCTGTGGTCTTGCTGGCTGTCGTCTTTACCGTTCTCTTGGCCGTTCTCTTGGCTGCCTTCTTGGCCATCGATCCGCTCTCTCTTGTGTGCTCCGAGTGGAGCAGAGAAACGCATTGCGCGCCACAGCCGCGTTCTGGGTCTGACTCCAATTTGTTCGCGCGGAACGAATCGGAATCGAAAAAATCGGCGCAGTCCAAGCCTTAACAAGACGTATGCATCAGCCGCATCCGCGCCACCAATGCTGTACCATGATGGGATTATCGCGCGCGACGCGCACTATCGCCGAACTGATCAGACACGTTGCGCGCAATTGCTTCTCGGATCGAGCGGCAGGCGGCGCGACGTGCGCGTTCCCCGTTCGACTCCATTTCGTTCGCGAAGAACGAATCGGAATCGAGAAAATCGGCGCGAGGCGATTCTTAACAACACGTTCGCACGACTCCGATGCTACGACACTTTGTAGGGCGAATGAGCGCAAGCGTAATCCGCCATCCCTCCGCGACCTGAGCGCGGCAGTTGCGGTGCGCCGGTTCACCGCGCGCGCTTCGTGCGGCCCCGTTTGCTCCCGTGCGCCGCACGCCGGGTGAACCGCCAGCCCTCCAGGTGATGCCACAGCGCGTCCGCGACCGGTCCGTGCGCATGCTGGCGATGCCGGATCGCCGCCAAAACTTCCTCGCGGCCCGGAAGATTCGGTCCCGCGATGCTGATCAGCCGGCCATTCCTGAGTTCATCCTCGATCAGCCATGCCGGCAGATGGCCCCAGGCGAGACGATGCAGGATCAGCTCCTTTTTCATCGCCTGGTCCGGCACGGTACACTGATGAGCACCGTCGATCAGGAAGAAGTTCTCCGGCGACGTCCGCCGCGCCGTGTCGCGGATCACGCATTGCGTGAAGGGCCGCATCTGCTCCGGCGTGATCCGCTTCGTCCATGCGAACGGCAGAAACCCCGGCGCAACAACCGGCACCATGGCCGTGGTCGCGAGCTTGATCTGTTCGAGGCGCGGATCCGACGGGTCGGCGCGATGAAACACCAGATCAGTCTCCCCGTCGATCAGGCGCTCGAGCGGTCCCCCGACAGCTTCATATTCCAGATGCAGCCGCGTATTGGGATATTTGGCGAAGAACCCCGAGAGCATTTGCAGGACAGGCGGCCGCGGGCACAGATCGCCGATGACGACACGCAAGACGACTTCTTCGCCGCTGGCAAGCTGGTCCGCATAGTCTTGCAGCAGATCGAGTTCGCGCAGCGTCACCCGCGCACGCGCGTGAAACGTCCGCCCCGCCTCGGTCAGCCCGACGCGGTATCCGCTGCGATCGAACAGCGTGAGACCGAGCTGCTGCTCGAGCCGGGCGACCGCCGCGAACACCGATGGGTGCGACCGGTTCAGCGCCGTGCCGGCGGCCTGAAAGCTTCCCTTGGTCGCGACGGTGTCGAAGCAGCGCAAATCGTGGAGCTTGATCCGATCCATTGTCCATAAATCCTACAGAGATTTGTTGATCTTAGTAATTTATCTCGTTGCACGCGAGCCCTAGCCTGCCTCAACGCGAAGCCATCGGCTTCCAGCAGAACAAGGGACCAGCGAGATGAGCGGAAATCGACATTTCACGACCGGGGACGGCTGCCGGATTGCGTACCGGATCGACGGCCCCGCCGACCGGCCGGTGCTGGTGCTGTCGAACTCGATCGCCACGAACCTGCAGATGTAGGATCGCTCGGTGCCGGCGCTCGGCCGCTCCTTTCGCCTGCTCCGCTACGACACCCGCGGCCACGGCGGGTCGGACGCGCCGGTGGGCGCCTATTCGATGGATCGGCTCGGCCGCGATGTGGTCGAGTTGCTCGACGTCCTCAACATCGATCGGGCGCATTTCCTTGGTTTGTCGCTCGGCGGATTCATCGCGCAATGGCTCGGCATCTTCGCGCCTGAACGCATCGATCGCCTGATCCTCTCGAACACCGCGTCCTATCTTGCGTCAGAGCTGCATTTCGACGACCAGATCCGCGCGGTGCTGGCAGCCCCGGACATGAATGGAATCGCAGACGGCTTCATGCGCAACTGGTTTCCCGCGACGATGCTGACCGGGCCGAACGAGGTCGTCGACCAATTCCGCAACATGGTGCTCACCACTCCGCCGCGCGGCCTTGCCGGATGTTTCGCCGCACTGCGCGATGCCGACCTTCGCCGGACCATCTCGCTGATCGCGGCGCCGACCCTGGTGATCGGCGGCGAGAGCGACGCTGTCACGCGCCCCAGTCACAGCGAAGCGACCGCGGCAACGATCGCCAATGCGAGGCTCATTCTGCTGCCCGGCGTCCACATCCTCAATGTCGAGCAGGCGGAGCGATTCAACAGCGAGGTTCTGGGCTTCCTGGAGTCCGCACCGTAATCGTTCCCCATCCGACTCCATTTTGTTCGCAAAGAACGAATCGGAATCGAGCAAATCAGCGCGGGGCGAATCTTAACAACACGTTTGCGGCTTCGACTCCGATCGATTTTGTAGGGTGGGTTAGCCGAAGGCGTAATCCACCTTCCGAGCGGGAAAGATGGCGGGTTACGCGGAGCCTGTCATCGGGCCGCCCTATGGGCGGACCCGTTGGCTAACCCGCCCTACGCGATCACCCTCATATTCAAGCTCAGGCCGCAGCGCGCGCATCTTTCCGGCGAGCCTGCGGCTTGCCGTCTCCTTCGCATGCGCCAGACGGTCGACGAGTGCGACATAGTCGGCGTCGCTCTTGTGCTGGTTGAGCTTCGACTGCCCTTCGATCACGTCGACGACAATATCAATCACCCTGATCGCCGACAGCATCTGTTCGCGCTTGGCGGGCTCCATCTGCGTGAGGTCCCAGGGCTGCTTGGGCAGCCGCGCCTCGGAGACTGCGAGCAGCGCGTCGCCGTGGCCGCGGTTCTCGCCGTGTTCGCGCAGATGCGCGACGCCGGACAGATGCACCGCCTCATAGAGCCAGGTCGAGACATTGTCGCGCGAGACATACCAGTCGTTCGAGATATAGGCGTCGTCGCCGGAGACGATCAGCAGGAAGCGCCTGACGCCGTCGGCGAGCTCGACCAGCGGATTCTTCGCGGTGAGGTGGATCTGCACGATCACCCGATCGTCGCGCCGCGCAATCACGAACGGCACATGCGACGCCCGCGGGCCCTGCGCATCGGCGGCGACGATGGCGCCGAAACCGCGCGCCGCGGCGAAGGCCAGCGCGCGGTCTTGCTCGATGCGAAACTGGGGACGGAGGATGTGCATGGCGGCGGCGCTCGCGGCTGGAGGGAGACGACCCAGCGAGGCTAGCGCAAGTTTCGCCGGAGATCACCGCCATGCACCGTCCGGCTCAGCAGATCATGGGATTGTCGCCGTGGTCGCAGACGCCGCCGGGCTGCTCCTGGGGCAGCGCCTCCGACTCCCCGAAGCGCGGCGCCGCCATGCGCGGAGGCCCACCGCTCCAGTGGCCGGCGGCAGCGGCATGGCCCTTTGCGAGTGCGTACAGGCCGGCCGCCGGGGCCTCGTGCGCCATGGCCGACGTCGTCAGCATGGCGAGCGCAATCAGGCCCGCCGCGACGTGCTTGATCCCAGTCATCGAACTTCTCCTGTTGAATTCAACAGGATGGCAGCATCTCGCCGGCCCGTTGAAGCGTTTTCGCTGCATCCATGACGAGCGGCGCCATCAGATTATTCCGCTGCGACCCAGCTAATTTTCGGGTCCTGCGGTTCAGTTCGACACGTTCGGTTGATCGGAGCGTGAGCGGGCGGTGCCATCGGGATGGGTGGGGCGCGGCGATACCCATCAGTTCAGCCGGAGATCAGTGTCGTCCCGGCGAAGGCCGGGACCCATAACCACGAATGCTGATTGTTGCTCGATGCTCGAACGACGAGTCTCTCCCACGACACCGGCCGCGGAGTATGGGTACCTGCTTTCGCAGGGACGACAAGTCGGGAGATCGCGGGCTCGGAACATCAAGGTCATCCCGACGAGGCCGCGCAACGGCCATGTCCGCCGTTGAACTGGCGGCAACGGGCGGGTTACGCTGGCACCCATCTCACGCCCTCCCGCTGGAAGGATCACCATGAACGGCAATCGATATTATGGCGTCCGCGTCGAGGGCGCGAAATACGGCGTGGGGTTCGGCTCGGCGCTGGCGATCGCGATCTCCTACACCAAGAACCATTCGATCCTGTGGGCGATCATCCACGGTATCCTGGGCTGGCTCTACGTGATCTACGCCGCGCTGTTCGGGTGATGCAGCCAACATGACGGTCATCTCGATCCAGTCACAGGTCGCCTGGGGCCATGTCGGCAACAGCGCCGCAACCTTTCCGATCCAGCTCCACGGCATCGACGTCGTCGCCGTGCCGACCACGCTGCTGAGCAACCGGCCGGGCTATCCGACCATCCGCGGCCGGGTGCTCGACGTGCAACTCGTCGCCGATCTCCTGCGCGGCATCGAGGAGCGCGGCGCGGTCGAGGGCGCGCGGATGATCCTGTCGGGCTATCTCGGTTCGGCCGACATCGCGATGGACCTCGCCGATTTCGTCGCCCGGGCCAAAGCGGCGAACCCGGCCCTGCTCTATTGCTGCGATCCCGTGCTCGGCGACCGCGACCGCGGCATGTTCGTGCGCTCGGACATTCCGCCGCAGGTGCGCGACCAGCTTTGTCCGCTGGCCGACATCATCACGCCGAACCATTTCGAGTTCGAATTCCTCTGCGGCGCCCGCGTGACGACGATCGATGACGTCGTCGCGCAGGCGCGCACGCTGATGACGAAGGGACCGGCGACCATCGTGATCACCAGCGCCGAGCTCGCGGGCACACCTGCCGATGAGATCGAGACGCTGGCGATCGAGCGCACCGCCGCCTGGCGCGTGCGTACGCCGCGGGTGCCGATCAGCCCGTCCGGCACCGGCGACCTGTTCGCGGCGCTGTTCGTTGCGGCACGCGTGCGCGGCCTTGCGACGCCGGACGCGCTCAGCCACGCCGCGTCGGGCATCCACGGCGTGCTGGCACGCACGGCGCAGCGGGGAACCGAAGAAATGCGGATTGTCGAAAGCGCCGACGTGATGCTTGATCCGAAGCCGCGCTTCGCGGCGGTCGCTATCCCTGCATCCTGACATCCCGGACATCTTGCATGATCGAGATCACCACCCTCCTCACCTATGCTGCCGTCGTGCTCGGCCTGTTCCTGATCCCCGGGCCGGCCGTGCTGCTGGTGCTGGCGCGTTCGGTCACCGGCGGGCCGCGCGTCGGCGTCGCGACCGGGTTCGGCATCGCGCTCGGCGACCTCGTCCACACCGCGATGGCGACGTTCGGCCTGTCAGCCGTGCTGATGACCTCGGCGCTGGCATTCTCGATCGTCAAATACGCCGGCGTGATCTACCTGATCGTGCTCGGTGTCCGCGCCCTGTTCGAGAAGAATGACGATCTACATCTGCCGGCGGCGCAGCCGGTTGATCCGCGGCGCGCGTTCCGGCAGGCGATCTGGGCGGAAATGCTCAATCCGAAGACCGCGCTGTTCTTCCTCGCTTTCCTGCCGCAGTTCGTCCATCCCGGCCACGGCTCGGCCGTCGCGCAGTTTGCGACCCTCGGCCTGATCTTCGTCGTGATGAGCGCGGCCTACACCTCGCTGCTCGCGCTTGCCGCCGGCCAGATCAGCCCGTGGATCAGGCGGCACCGCCGCATCGGGCAATGGCAGGGCCGCGTGGTCGGCACGATCTATATCGCGCTCGGCGTCCGCCTCGCATTTCAGGAGCGCTGATGTCTCCGCTCAAGCCGCAAGCCACCTATGACGACTTCGCCCGCCTCGACATCAGGATCGGCAAGGTGGTCGAGGTGCAGCCGTTTCCCCGCGCCCGCAACCCCTCCTACAAGGTCGGCGTCGATGTCGGCGCCGAGCGGATCATGTGGTCGAGCGCACAGCTCACGAATTATGAGCCGGCGGCGCTGGTCGGCTCGCTGGTCGTGTGCATCTGCAATCTGGGTCCGAAGAATATCGCCGGTTTCACCTCGGAACTCTTGATCCTCGGCGCCAGGGGCGCCGGCGGCGAGGTGATCGTGCTCGGCCCGCGCAGCGAGGTTGCGATCGGCGAGCCGATCTTCTGACGCCGCCCACCGATCACGGCCGCGTGATTCAAATCGTCTGGAATCCCCGTAGTTTACCGATGGGGGATGATCCGGATTCTCCGTGCCTTCGCGCGCTGCTATTCCAGCGCACGAGAATCGCTTCGGCATGGGAATCGGAAGATGTCTGCAGTTTTCTTTCACTGCTCCGACGACAAGCACGTCATCCTGGATCGCACCGGCTTCGCAATGGACCTTGCGGAGGCGCGCCTGCATGCGGAGCAGCTGGCGCGCAGCTTTGTCATGACACCGAGCATCGAAGACTGGCGCAATTGGGCGGTCCACGTCACCGACGATATCGGGACCGAGATTTTCGAGCTGCCGTTCACCGCCGTCCTCGGCGAATTGCACTGAGGGCGCGCCATGAACTCGATGGAACTCGCCCTGCGACCCCTGCGCCGCCGCCTCGCCCACCTCGTTGAGCGCTGCGTCGCGCTGATCGACGGCGTCATCAACCCCTATCGCCCCGAACTGTATTACATGCGCGGGCCCGGCCCGAAGTGCCGCGCCCGGCGGCAGGCCGCATTGCGCGACTAGTTCGAGGGCTCCGCGACGAGAAAAGGCCGGCGGGCGTTACGCCACCGGCCTTCTCCTGCAGCTGCCGGTTCCCGGAGTCCGGTTCCGCTGCAATTCCAATTGGGCTCAAGCTTGCGCCGACTGTTTTAATCAAATCTTAACGGCATGGCGGTGAGCTGGGTCACAGGACTCCTTCGCCGTGCCGCGCGTGCTTGATCGTTCATCGTGCTTGACGCGTTGCACATCGTTTTTGCGCGGATCGCTCGACGATTGTGCGCGATGCATCTTAGGGAACGCTCGACTCAGTGTTACCCTGTGATGCAAACCGAAACGGAGACTTCGGGATGCCGTACTACACCTTCGATCTCGTGGTGGGGGACGAGTTCCGCAATCAAGGAACGATCATCCTCGAAAATATCAACGTCGCTTCCGACCGTGCCGACCAGCTCGCCAACGAGCTGTCGCAGGTCAAGCCGGAGTTGAAAGCGCGCGGTTGCGCGGTGCGCGTCACCGACATCGACCGGCGCGAACTCTACCGTACGCCGCTCGATCCCGTGCCGCAGTGGCGCAGGGCGGGCTAGCGTCCGCAGGCTTCGGGTTCAGCTGATCGTGCCCGTCGGCGCGCGGTCCTGATCTTGCTGCGCGGCAACCGGTGTTGTCGCATCTGCAAGACAAGTCTGCGCGCGGCCCGGATCACTTCTTCAGATTCAAGCGGCCGATGAAGTCGCGCTTGCCAAGCGGCGCGCCCTTGTGGCGGAGGATGTCGTAGGCGGTGGTCGAATGGAAGAAGAAGTTCGGCAGCGAGAACGACATCAGGAAGCCTTCCGCCGTGAACGGCATCGACCGGTCGGCGACCTTGAACGTCACCTCGCGCCCGATCAGTGCATTGACCGCATCCGGCGTCAGGGCTGACAATTCGCTCTGCGCGTCCTTCACCAGCGCCTGCAGCGCGGCGTAGTCGAGATCGGGCTTGCCGGACGGCGGAACGAACACGCCGTTCTTCGCGGCCTCCATCGCGCCACGGGAATGATGCGCGAGCGAGACCACCTGAAAGCGCAGCGGCAGCATATCCGGAAACAGCCGGGTCTCGACGATCTCGGCCGGATCGATGCCGTTCGCCTTGAAGTGCGCGAGGCCCTTGTCGAGAAAGCCCGAGGCGGCGCCGAGGATCTGCAGATAGTTTGCAACGGTCGCGTCGTAGAGTGAAAAGGTCATGGCGAATTCCCCCAGATAGAATTTGTCTTGCTGCTTGCCTAAGCAGAGTTCCCGGAATTTCCGGCGAACGCAAGCGACGCTTGGGGGGCACAACTCGAACGATCCGGCGGGCGGCACCGGACTCATTCGATCAGACATAGTGATTGACGTAATCAGCTCTGATGCGGCCCGCGCATCATCTTCAAGGCGTCCTCGATGTGGCGCCAGTCGCGGGCGTCTTCGGTCTCGCCCTTGCTCTCGCAGGCCACTGCATTCTGCGCCGCCTGGGCAATCGCCTCTGGACCGTGCTTCAGCAACATCTGCCGGGCGATGGTGTGGATCTGCATCTCGGCTATCATGGCGCTCTCCTCGGCTGTCGACTGCCGCAGGGAGGCGTGTGCGCATCCCCGCGGCGCTGACATAGAAACCGCGCAGCGCCGCGTCTGGTTCCCGCAATCGACGGTTCCCATGCGTCGCGGCGGCAGTTACAGAGAGGCGAATTCCGCTCCGTCCCGGGTTGCCGCACCATGGCGCAGAACATCTATGACGATCCCGGCTTCTTCGCCGGCTACAGCCAGTTGCCGCGGCAGGTCCGCGGACTGCTCGGTGCGCCCGAATGGCCCGCGATTCGTGCCATGCTGCCCGAGATCGCGGGCAAGCGCGTGGTCGATCTCGGCTGCGGCTTCGGCTGGGTGGCGCGCTGGATGCGCGAGCAAGGCGCCTCCGGCGTGCTCGGTGTCGACCTCTCGCAGAACATGATCGCCCGCGCCGGCGCCATGACGCAGGATCCGGCCATCACCTACGAGATCGCCGACCTCGAAACGCTGGAGCTGCCGAAAGCCACCTTCGATCTCGCCTACAGCGCCCTCACCTTCCACTACATCAGGGACTTCGATCGCCTGGCGCGCATGCTGTACCGCACGCTGGTCCCGGACGGGTATCTGGTCTTCACCATCGAGCACCCGATCTACATGGCGGCCGCCCATCCGGACTGGGGACAGGACCAGGACGGCCGCAAGACCTGGCCGGTCAACCGCTACTTCATCGAGGGCGAACGCAGGACGGATTGGTACGTCAAGGGCGTGCTGAAATATCACCGCACCATCGGCACCACGCTCAACGCATTGATCGGCGCCGGCTTCACCCTGCGCCATGTCGAGGAATTCTCCCCGACGCGCGAGCAGATCAAGGCTGCGCCTGAACTGGCCGACGAGCTGGAACGGCCGATGATGATGCTGGTGTCGGCGCAACGGTAACGTCAGGCCGCGAGCAGCTTGTCGAACTCCTCGGGCGGGTATGATTTTCCGTCCTTGTCGGTGATCACCACGTGCCACCCCTCGCTCGCCCAGACCCTGGCCTTGGCGATGATGATGAAGGTGCTCTCCCGCTCGATCCTGACCGTTTCGTTCTCGCGTTCTGCGATCATCTTGTAGGCCAACGCTTGTCCCTCGCCGACGTCATCCATCCGGCGGTGTGTTGGCAGCGGCTTTGGGCCGCAATTCGCTGGGAGTGTGACAATTTGGTGGAACCGCCGGCGCCAGATAAGGCGGAGCGCAATTTGCGGTCGCGTCTATACCAACTTGCCCATCAAGGTCGGCATGTCCAGCGCCTGCGAGTTGACATTGACGCTGCGCGCGAATCGCATCTGCGGTCCCTCGAAGGTGCAGGTCACGGTGTCGCGGAACGCCGATTCCACGAACGTCCACGTCATCACGAAGGTGCGCAGGTCGCGCCAGGTGCCACCGGCGACCACGCGTATCACGTCAGGCTGGTATTCGTGATGCAGCTTGTTGCCGGTCATCGTCGTGGTGCCCTCGCGCGGCGCATCGAGGCCGACCTCAACGCGGTGCGTGCCCCTGCCGTCCTCGAGCGTGAAGGTGCAGGTGTTGTCGGCGAAGCTGAGACTGACCGATTTGATCGCGTCGGCATTCTCGGGCATCTGCCAGGTCTTGCCGGAAATCTGCGCCGCAACCGGCGACGAGGCCGCCACCAATGGCGGCAACAGCTGCAAGGCCGCGGTGCGCGCTTTCAGTCGGTCGGCGTCGGCATCGTTCTTCGCCGCGGTGCCTGCGAACATCGCCGGGAAATGCTTGAACACCAGCTTGTTGAAGCCGCTGCGTTGCGGAATGCCGGCGGTGATCGCGAGAACGGCGTTGTGCCTGGGAAACACGAAGCTGAGCTGGTCGAACAGGCCGTCGGCGTAGAACGTCTCGGGCCCGATCCACCATTGATAGCCATAGGTGTCCTTGACGTGCGGCTGCTGCACCGCCGCCACCCAATCGGCCGGCAACACCTGCTTGCCGTTCCATATGCCGTTCTGCGCATGCAGGATGCCGAGCTTGAGGCAATCGACCGTCTTCCAGCTCAGCCCGTTGGCGCCGGGCGAGATGCCCTCCGGCCCGACCGGCCACTCATAGCCTGCGATTCCAAGAGGATCAAAAAGCCGCGGCTTGAGATAATCGGCGACCGTCTCGCCGGTCGTCTTGGTAACGATCGCGGACAGCAGATAGGTCGCGGCCGAGGTGTAGACCCATTTGGTGCCGGGCTGGTAGACGACCGGAATCTTGAAGAACTCGGCGACCCAGCTGGTCTTGATCGGCCGCCACGCCGAACCCGAGGTCATCGACGCATGGCCGGTGCGCATGGTGAGGAGATCCTCGACCGTCATCGCCGCAAGCTTGTCGTCGACGACAGGCGGCAGTTTGTCCTTGAAGAACGACACCGCCTTGTCCTGAAGGCCGAAGCGCTTGTCGGCCATCGCGAGCCCGACCGCGCACACGGTGACGCTTTTGGTCAGCGAATGCATCATGTGGTTGCGGTCGGCGCGATACGGCGACCACCAGCCCTCCGCGACCACCTTGCCGTTGCGCCAGAGCATGAAGCTGTGCAGCTCGTAACCCTGGCGGTCGACCTCGTCGAGGAAATCGAGAATCGCCGATGGCGCGATACCCTGGTCCTCCGGCCGGCCGCGCGACAATCCGTCGGCAAAGGCGGTCTCGGCCTGCGCCGCCGTCACCGCGCCGAAGCGTCCGTCCGGCGCCAGCAGCACGGCGCCGCCGCCCAGCAACAGTTGCAATGCCCCGCGCCGCGATGGGCGGCCCAATGCGACGCCGTCCGTTTCTTGATTGTTGTTTGGCATGGGCCGTCCTCCGAACGCAGAACGGAGGTTATGGTTCCGGCCCGCGCTGTCAACGCATCCGGTACGCATGGCCGCCACAAGAAAAATCCCGCCTTGGCGGGACACTCCAAGGCGGGGAAGGTTCATTGGGTAGAAATCCACGCGCCTGGAAATGGCGTGCGCGGGAAGTAGCGGCGCCAATTCTATTTGGACGGGCGGTTCGGACAACAGGATTAATGCGCGCACAATGCCGGGAGATTTTCCCGATCCGGCTGGCAAAAATCCCGACCCTGGCTGATGCGCCGCGGCTCACTCGACCACGTCGAGCCGGACATTGGCGACGCCCTTGCCGATCATGCCGAGCGACTGTGCGGCAGAATAGGAGACATCCACGATGCGTCCGGGAACGTAGGGTCCGCGGTCATTGACACGCACGGTGACCGAGCGGCCGCTCTTGACATCGGTGACGCGCAGCCTGGTGCCGAACGGCAGGGTCGGATGCGCCGCGGTCAGCTCGCGTCCGTCGAATTTCTCACCGCTCGCGGTGGGCTGCGCCTCGCTGTAGAAGCTGGCGACCCCTTGCGACGCGATCTTCGTGTCGCCGGATTTGCGCGAGGCATAAGGCCTGTGCGAACGCGTCGTTGCGACGCGTGTGCGTGGTGCCGACGACGCAGCCCGTGTCGGTTGGATCGAGACCGATCGGCTGGCAAGCGCCTGCGATCGCTCGTTGACGACCGAGGACTGCGCGCAGGCCGCAAGCGAGGCCGCCCCGATCACGACGGCGAGCAGCTGCAGTGGCTTTCGTGCATGCGAAAACAGGATCGGAGGCGCCGCGCCGCGCGCGCTGCGTTTGACGCCGACGTACGAGATGACTGCATCGTCGCGTGACATGTTGCACCCCCAACTCGCGCCCCCAGCCCAAGCCGAAAATCCAACACCGCCTATCAGCCGAATCCAATCGGGGCGGAACGGAGGCAGAGTGCGACGAGATGCAGCTTGCGCGCTGCGATTTCCCCTCGGCTGTGGTGGATGCGCAACACAACCCGATCGAGACACGGCGCGAGACTTCGCGCGGCGAGCACGCCTCCACCGGCGCCCCGGCTCCAGCGCCGGTTCCCGAAACTCCCCAACCTCTCCACCCTCTTGCCTTGCTTTGGTCAAACCGGACTGGAGTCGTGGGGCCCGGGCCAGGGGTCGAAACAGAGCGAGGATTCGCCGGCCGCCATTTGCGGTTGACCTTGGACTGAAACGGGGACCGCCATGCAATCCACACTTAAAGACGCTGATCCGCACGATATTTTCGCGATCGAACCTAGCTTCGCGCCGGCCCGCCCGGACAACACCGCCGCTGCACCAGCCCCCGCAGGCAAGGCAGCGCCGGGGCCGCGCGAGCCGTATTTCGGGCCGAACCTCGCCCCCTCGTCCACGCCATCGATCGCGTACGCGGCGGCCGCCGCTTCGGTGCCGCCGGTCGCGCCAACGCCCGTGACGCCGGTGCCGCCACCCGCGCCGGAATACAGCGCGCCAAGCCACGACGGACGACTGGACGACATCAGACTGGAGCGCGCACCGCGCCCCACCAACAAATGGGCGATCCGCGCCTTCTGGTTCCTGTTCGCGATCGCCGGCGCCATGGGCACCGCGGCGTGGCAGCACTACGGACATCGCGTCAAACAGCTGGCGGCGGAGTACGTGCCGCAGGTCGAGGCCCTGACATCGCTGCTGCCGGGCAAAGCCGCTCCCGCAGCAGCCGACCAGGCAAGCCCGCCCGTGGCGCAAGCCGCCGCCACTGATCAGCCCGCCGAGGCCGCTCCGGCGGCTGCGCCGCAAGACGTCGCCGCCGCGCAGCCGGCGGCCGCTGCAGCTCCGGTCGCCGCCGCGGCACCGGTCGCGCCCGCCGCTCCGACGACGCCGGCTGTCGCCGCAGCCGCGCCTGACCAAACGCAGCTGCTGCAGTCGATGGCACGTGATCTCGCGTCGATGGGGCAGCAGATCGAGCAGCTCAAGACCAGCATCGATCAGCTCAAGGCGAGCCAGGATCAGCTGACGCAGCGGGTCGCAAGGACGACCGAGACCCGGGCCGTCGAGCCACGGCCGGCCGCGCCGCGCCCGCGCGCCGCGGTCACGCCTCAGGCGGCGCCGCATGCGGCCGTTGCTCCGCCTCCGGTACGCCGGCCGGCGCAGGCCTATATCCCGCCGCCCCCGCCCGCATCGGCGGCGCCGCTGCCGGCCCCCGTGGCTGCCGCGCCGCAGCCTGCGGCACCACGGCCGGTGCAATCGCAGCAGCAATCCAGCGTCGTTGATGCAGACGATGGCGGCCCTGTGGTTCGGCCGCCGATGCCGCTGCGCTGAGGGCGAGCCGGCCTACAAAAAAGCGGCCGATCGCGCTGACGCAATCGGCCGCTTTGTACTTCGAATAAGCGTTACGCGCTCTGTCCCGGCGGCAGCACGACCACGGTCGCGCCCGGCTTGACGTGCTGGTAGAGGTCGATGACGTCGGCGTTATTCATACGGATACAGCCCGACGAGATCGCCTGCCCGATATACTCGGGCTGGTTGGTGCCGTGGATGCGGTACAGCGTGTCCTTGTTGCCCTGGTAGAGGTAGATGCCGCGGGCACCGAGCGGATTGGCCGGTCCACCGGCAACCCGCTTCGGATACGGCCCGAGCCGCTCCTGGATGTCCTGGGTCGGAACCCAATCGGGCCACTCCGCCATGCGGCCGACCGTGGCCACCCCGAAGAACGCCATCGCCTCCTCGCCGACGGCGACGCCGTAGCGGATCGCCTTGCCGCCGGGCAGCACGTAATAGAGGTAGCGGGCGTCGGTATCGACCAGGATCGAACCCGGCTGCTCCCGCCGCGTGTAAGTGACAATGTGGCGCTGGAACTGATCCGGGATCTTGGCGTCCGCATAGGGCGGATGCGCCAGCAATTGCCGATCACGCGGCGTCATCGCAGCATCCGTCACCGGCGACAGCGTCGCCTGCATGCAGCCGCCAAGTGCAAGCGAACCAACCAGCACTGCAGCAAGCCCCAACTTCGACACGATCATTCTCCCCTGCGTCAACTTGTGGCAGTTGCTGCCGAAATCGTGCTGAAATCGTGGCAGCCCCGATTGGAACACGGCGGTTTGATCGGTTCCTTCGACAAGTGTGTCCTGACGGTTGCAGTCGGTTCCCGCGGACGCTAGCCTTGCGACAAAATGTCCAAAACACCGGGAGGAATTCGATGCGTTACGCTCTGCTGATCGGCGGCCTGATTGTCGCGGCAACACCGGCCCATGCCGATCCGCGCGCGGCCTATGTCACGATGGTGCTGCAGGCCTTCGCCGCCAAGGTCGAGTGCCCCGGCACCGACCTGGTCTATCAGGATCTCGTGCAGCGGGCGCAGGACATGCACCTGCCCGACGGCACCACCGAACAGGTCCGCAAGGCGATCGCCTTCATGCACACCGGCGGCAAGATGGGCGAGAAGCAGGCCGACGACCTGATGACGGAAGTCGCGATCGCAACCCAGACCACCGACCTCGACCAGCGCCGCGCCGGCAGCATGACGACCTGGTGCCAGGACCAGAAGACGCGGCTCGCGGGCTACATCAGGACCAAATAGGCTCCGCCTCTCAGTCGAGCTCCGGCGGCGCGAACCAGTTGGTCAGCGACAATCCGCCGTCGACCACGATCGATGCGCCGGTGACGTAGCCGGAGAGCTTGTGCGACAGCACGGCGAGCGCCATCGGTGCGAGATCCTCCGCTTGACCAAGCCGGCCAAGCGGAATGTGCTTTGCGAGAGCTGGATCGGCGACGAAGCCACCGGCCGCGATCGCGCCGGGCACCAGCGCATTGACGCGGATGCCGTAGCGGCCCCAGCTCTTGGCGAGCTCCTTCACCAGCATCGCCATGCCGGCCTTCGCCGTCGAGTAGTGCGGGAGGTTGCGCGGCGTGCCGGCATGCAGCGAGGTGAGCAGCAGGAACGAGCCCGGCGCTTTTGCCGCGATCAGCTTGCGCGCCAGCTCGCGCGACAGATGAAAGCCGGCATCGAGATTGACCGCATGCATCTGCCGCCAGGTCTCTTCATCCACCGCCATCGCGTGATCGGCCTCGCGGCGCGGCGGCGAGGCGCTGTGAACGAAATGGGTCACCTGCCCGACCGTGTCTTGCGCATATGCCAGCAAAGCGTCGCACGCCGCGCGCTGCGCGAGATCGCCGACCCACGGCGCTGCCAGTTCGGGGCAAGGCGCGGCCTTGATCGCGGCCAGCACCTTGTCCTCATGCAGGTCGGCGAACACCGTGCGCACACCTTCGCCGACCAGGGCCTGCGCGATGGCGCGGCCGATGCCGTTGCCGGCGCCGGTCACCAGGGCTGCCTCGCGCGCGGGATCGAAGGGCGATGTGAACAGGCTCATGGTTCCTCAACTCCCGAGCTGGCGAACTTGAGCTCAGCACTTGTGCTCAGTATGGCGGTGCCTTGCGCGCCCGCTGGGCCTTGGCGGCTTCGATCCACCAGGTGAAGTCGTCGGCAAAGCGCGGAAAGGCCCGTTCGAGCGACTTGCCGCCCTCACCGATCGGCTTGCCTTCGGCCGACAGGGTCTGCGCGATCGGCCCGGCGCTGATCGTGCTCGATACCACCACCATGCCCATCTCCGACAGCGTGCCGTGCCAGGCGGTCGCGGCGCGTGCGCCGGCAAATCGTCCAGCCGAATAGCTCGCGATCGCCGCCGGACGCCAGAACCATTCCTCGAGGAAATGATCAGTCAGGTTCTTCAGCCCGGGCTGGATGCCCCAATTGTACTCGCCGGTGACGAACAGGAAGCCGTCGGCATCACGGATCTTGCCGGCAAGCGTTTCGAGTGTGGCCGGCGCCTGCCCCTTGGGATGCTCCTTGTACATCCGGTCGAGCATCGGCAGGCCGACCTCCTTGGCATCGATCAGCTCGACATCGTCGCCGCGCCCACGAAGACCGTCGATGACGAAGTGCGCCAGGCGGATGCCCATGCGATCCGAACGATAGGAGCCGTAGAGAACGAGAATGCGGTGGGTCATGATGCGGCGACCCTAGCACGGCACTGCGACAGCCGTCCCGCGGCCTGGCTCGCCGACTCGGCGCTCAGCTGTTAACCGGCATTCCGGCTGGTTTTCCCGGCATTAAGCAATTGGTCGCAGGCCGTTCGCCGCGGCCCAAAATCGCCAGATTTGTTTTCTGGATATGTTTTCGCCTCGAGAAGGAGAACCCGACATGCGGATCGCAAAGCTGGTTTTCGCTGGCTCGCTCGCAGCCATCGCTACCATGGCCACGCCGGCGCTGGCCAAGAGTGCCGAGCGGCAGAAAGCCGACGAAAAATCCACCACCACCAATTCCGTTGGCTGCCAGGCCTACCAGCAGACCGCCGACGGCACCTGGAACCAGCTTCCCTGCGGCGAAGCAGGCGCGAACGGCGCCACCGAGCACCGCGCGGCGACCAAGGGCGCTGGCGACGACGAGCATTGACCGCGGCGTCCTGCGGCCACGCGCGGCCGGGCCAAGCGGCGCCCTCGACTTTCGGACAATACGAAGATGCGGGACCGCGACGGCTCCCGCATCATAAACCCTAGCTTAATGCGCACCCGGTACGGTTGAGGCCTCCCCTCTCTCGTCAAGAAATGGCGCGCATCCCATGAAAATCGGTACTCTCCTGACGGCCGCGATCGTCTCCTTGTCCGCGGTCGGCGGCGGACTGGCGGCCTATGTCGCGGTCACCAAGTACCAGACCATGGACAAGGTCTCGACCGCACAGAGCCGGCTCGAAATCGTCCGCGCCGTTGGCGACATCCCGCGCTACATGAATCCGGAGCGGGGCTACGCCACCAACCTGCTGCTCGCCGGTGGCTCGATCGATCCGAAGCAGATCGCAGAGCTCGACCGTCAGCGTCAGCTGACCGACGGTGCGCTTGCCAAGGTCAACCAGGTGCGCGCCACCCTGCCGGGATCGCTCGACGATGGCGAGGCGGTCGCACGCGAAATCGACGCGCTGAAGGTGAAGTTTGCCGGGCTGCGCGATGCCATTGCGGCTGCGATCGCCGGCCCAGCTGACGCCCGCCGCGCGGCCGCCGGCAAGATCGTCGCCGACAATTCCGTGTTCAACGCCGGTGTCACCACGCTGCTCGACGAGCAGGTGCGCCGCCTCGCCGGCCTCGACGGCAATGCCTATCGCCAGGCCAGCTACGCCAACGTCGCCTGGATGCTGCGCGACACCGGCGGCCTCAATGCCAGCCTGCACAAGGCGTTGGTCGGCGCCAAGCGCGTTGCGACCGAGCCCGAGAAGCAGGAACTCTACCGCTCGACCGGCCGCACCGAGCAGATCCTCTCGACGCTGCAGGAGCTGCGCAACAATCCCGCAACGCCGGCGAACGTCATGACGGCGCTCGGCAAGATGCAGGCGGATTACGTCGAGCGGTTCGGCAAATCGCTGAAGCTCGTCAAGGAAGGCGCGGTGACCGGCAAGTACGAGCTGGATCTCGACACCTACTATCCGGAATCGCAGGTCGGTCTCGCCGCCATCATCACGGTGCGCGACGCGTTCTACGAGAATGCCGAGCAGGTCCTTGCGAGCGCCTACTCGACGGCGCGCTTCAGCTTCGTGATTGCGTTGATCGGCCTGCTCGCGGTCATCGCCGTCAGCGCCGGCCTGATCGTCGTGGTCCGCCGCCGGATCCTCAACCCGATTGCCGCCCTCACCGGCCGCATGTCGCGCCTCGCCGCGGGCGAAATCGCCGAGCCGATCCCCGGTGCCGCGCGCAATGACGAGATCGGAGCCATGGCCGCCGCCGTGCAGGTGTTCAAGGACAACAAGATCGAGGCCGATCGTCTCGCGATCGAGAAGGAAGCCGAGAACGACGTCAAGATGCGCCGCGCCCGCGTGCTCGACGATCTGACCCGCGCCTTCGAAGCCAAGGTGACCGAACTGGTCGGCGGACTGTCGGCGGCGTCCTCTGTCATGGAGGACACGGCGCAATCGATGTCGGCCACGGCGGCCGCCACGAACCGCCAGGCGGCGGTCGTCGCCGCGGCGTCGGACCAGACCTCGACCAACGTTCAGACGGTCGCGAGCGCGACCGAGGAACTGACCTCCTCGATTTCGGAGATCGCCCGCCAGGTCGCGACCTCGACCGAGATCGCCGCGCGTGCGGTCGACCACGCCCGCCGCACCGGCGACACCGCGCGTTCGCTGGCCGAGGGCGCCCAGAAGATCGGCGACGTCGTGACGCTGATCCAGAGCATCGCGGCACAGACCAATTTGCTCGCACTTAACGCCACCATCGAGGCGGCCCGCGCCGGCGAGGCCGGCCGCGGCTTTGCCGTCGTCGCCTCGGAGGTGAAGTCGCTGGCCGGGCAGACTGCGAAGGCGACCACCGAGATTTCCGAGCAGATCACCGCGATCCAGACCGCGAGCGACGAGACCGTGACCGCCATCCGCAGCGTCGTCGACGTCATCAGCGAGATCGACCAGATCGGCACCGCGATTGCCGCCGCGATCGAGGAACAGGGCTCGGCGACCAAGGAGATCTCGCGCAGCGTTCAGGAAGCCGCGCGCGGCACCCAGGAGGTCAATTCCAACATCTCCGGCGTGCAGCGCGCCGCCGACGACACGGGCGCGGCGGCAACCCAGGTGCTGGGCGCGGCCGAACAGCTCTCGACGCAGTCGAAGGACCTCGCCGGCCAGGTCAACCGCTTCCTCTCCGACGTGCGCGCGGCGTAGTCGAGGACGGGTGGTGCCCCCTGGCAGGTTCTCTCTTCGTCATTGCGAGGAGCGACAGCGACGAAGCAATCCATGTCTCCACTGCGGTACGATGGATTGCTTCGCTGCGCTCGCAATGACGGGATTGGCCTGAGCGCCTCGTAGCCCCCTAACCTCCCCGCAGGCCAAGCACGCGGCGGGCGATCGCCTGGCGATGCACCTCGCTCGGGCCTTCGTAGACCCGCATCAGGCGGGCCTTCTGCCAGAGCGCGTTCAGCGGCAGTTCCAGCGTCACGCCGAGCGCACCCAGGGTCTGCATGGCGTGATCGCAGGCGTCATAGGCCATCTCGGTCGCGAACACCTTGATCATCGAGGCCTCGTGGCGGATGTCCTCGCCGCGATCGGTCTTGTCGGCAGCCTCGCGCACCATGAGCCGGCACGCATGCATGCGCGTGGCGATATCGGCGATCCACCACTGGATCGCCTGGCGCTCGGCGAGCTTGACGCCGAACGTCTCGCGCTGCTTGGCGTGCTCGCACATCATCTCGAGCGCGCGCTTGGTGATGCCGACACATGTCGACCCCATCTCGAGCCGCCGCGTGCGCAGCCGCAGCTGCATCGGCGCGTAGCCCTTGCCGACCTCGCCGAGCACGGAGTCCTTCGGGATGCGGCAGTCCTCGAACACGATCTCATAGGTCGACCCGCCGCCGACCATCGGGATCTCGCGCTCGATGATGAAGCCCCCCGTGCCCTTCTCGACGATGAAGGAGGTGATGCCGCCCTGGCGCTGGTCGTTGCCGACCCGCGCCATCACGATGATGAAGTCGGCGGCGCGCGCATTGCTGATCCAGATCTTGCGGCCGTTCAGCACCCACTCGTCTCCTTCGAGCACCGCGCGGGTCTTCATGCCCGCGGGATCGCCGCCGGCGCCGGGCTCGGAGATCGCGATCGCCGATGCCATCCGGCCCTCGATATAGGGCTGCATGTATTTCTTCTTCTGCGACTCGGTTCCGACCGCCTGCAGCATGCGCAGGTTCGGCGAGTCCGGCGGCAGCACGAACGGCACGCAGCTGCGGCCGAGCTCTTCGTGCACCGCGGCCATCGTGCGCGTCGGCAAATCGTGGCCGCCGAGATCCTCGGGCGCATCGAGGCCCCAGAGGCCGAGTTCCTTCGAGACGTCGCGCAGCCGGTTGCGATGCTCCGGCGTCAGTTCGGGATGATCGCTGCCGGGCAGTTTCGATCTCAGATATTGCGGCTCGAGCGGGATCAGTTCGCGATCGACGAATTTCGCGACGGTCTCGCGGATCATGGCTGTCTGTTCATCATCGCTCATCTGGGGTTCCTCGCCTGTGCTGTTTCGCTTCACAAAACCAGTAGCGCATTTTTTACCGGCCGGAATAGCGGAAACGCGCACGCGCGCTCACTGTCGCGCGATGGTTTCATGGAGCGGAATTCAATATCCCGCGGCGCGGTCAGCGCGTGCGCAATTGCGCCGGACGCTCAGGCGCGTCGAGCAATCGATCGCGCAGCACGAGGTTGTTGTCGCGAAGAAAGCGATCGACGATCGGCGCCCAGATCGCCGTTCCGTTTTCATTGAACAGCGTGTGACCGTCGCTGCCGAATGCCGCCGTTCGAACCAGCGCGAGCTTGCCGCCTGATTTCGCGAACGCATCCGACAACCGCGTCACGAGTTTCGGGCCGAAGAAATGATCGTTGTCGGCGGAGACCCAGAGCAGCGGAATGCGCGAGGATCTGCCGAACTGCGCGAACGCGTCGACGAGTTCGTCCTCCACGCAGACCGTATCGGGGCCGGTCGATCCGCGGCCCGGTGCGAACACGATCGCGGCGGCGAGACCCGAGGGCGCCGTGGACGTCAATGCGACCGTGGCGAAGCCTCCCGCCGAGCGGCCGACGCTGATCCACCTGCCTTTGCTGACATACGCCTGGCCGGTCATGAATTTGGCGGCGGCGGCGATGTCGGTGGCCCCGGCGCGGCCGGCTTTCGCATAATCCGGCGCGGCGCATTGCCCGTAGGTCTCGGCCCATCCGCCCTGCGAGACGCCGTAGCCGCGGCGCAGGAACGCCACCGCGACCCAGCCGCGCCGCGCGAACTCGGCCGCCTGCGCCCACATCCCGTAGGGGCTCATCGACGGACGATCGCCCGCCGAGCGCGGCGAGCCGTGATTGAGCAGAACGAGCGGATGCGGCTGGCCGTCATCCGGCCGCAGCACGATCGCATCGAGCAGCGCTGTGGACGGTCCTGCCCCTCCCGGATTCGGCACCGGGATCTTGAGGGCGTCGAGACGTATGCCCTGCGCCTGCACCGGGCCGAGCGCCAGGATGCAGACGACGAGGGCGAGAGCGACCGCGCCGAGGCTGCTGCGGGTCCGCACCGGTCGGTTCATGCTCTACTCGGCAAAGCCGACGTAGCGGACAAAGTCGCTGTTGGCCTCGCGATCCGAGCGCACCGCATTGGCGGCAAAGCTGTCGTCGGGATAGCCCATCGCGACGCAGGTCATGATCACCTGGTCTTCTGGGATATTGGCGACCTCGCGCACGATGTCGGAGCGCATGATGCCCTGACCGTTGATCACGCTGCCGAGGCCGCGATCCCAGGCGGCCAGCACGATGCCGTAGCAGAGCGCGCCGAGATCGAAATGGCAGACCGCGCCGGGATCGAGGATCCGGTCGTAGGCCAGCACCAGCGAGACCGGGGCATCGAACTGGCGGAAGCCGCGCAGCACCCAATCCTGCCGCATCGGCTTGTCGTCGCGGGCAATCCCCATGGCGCCGAACAGCTTCTTGGCGATGTCGACCTGCCGGCCGCGGTGCACGCCCTGATACTCGCCATGGCTGACGATATCGCGCTTGGCCTTGGCGCCGGCGATCATCTCTTCCATGTTGCGGCGGCGCACTTCCTCGAGCGGCTCCCCGGTCAGGACGTGGACGTGCCAGGGCTGGGTGTTCATCGAGGACGGCGCCCGCTTGGCCACCTCGATGATCTCCTCGACGGTCGCCCGTGACACCGGCTGCTTCTTGAACCCGCGCACGCTTTTGCGTGTCTGTACCAGCGTCTCGAATTCCATTCCGCGCTTCCCCCATTTTGTTCCGCGCCGCACACGGAATTTTCTCACGGCTAACCGGGTATTTTATAGACAAAATCGGCTGTGGGAACTTGATCGGGCCAAGAATCCGATATCCAATCCGGCCACTGGTTTGGTTTAGGGAGAACCCAGATGAAGCGGATTTTCTTGGCGGCCGTGATCGCGACCTTTGCCGCCGGTTCGGCATTTGCACAGGACGCCTCCTGCGAGACGAAGGCCGTCGGCAAGGACGGCAAGCCGCTGGCCGGCGCGGCCAAGACCTCGTTCATGAAGAAGTGCACGATGGACACCTGCGAGACCAAGGCGGTCGGTTCGGACGGCAAGAAGCTCGCCGGTGCCGCCAAGACCTCGTTCATGAAGAAGTGCCAGAGCGGCGCCTGAGCCCCTCGCCGACGCCCTTTTCGACCCCTTCAACCGGGACAGACCATCGGGTCGCGCACAGCGCGGCCCGTTGACTATTGACGGGTCGCGCAGGGCGCGGCCCGAACGTCTATTGGTGGGTGGACGGATGCTTTGAGACGCGCTCAGAACGAGACGCCGACCCGTACACCCCTGCTCCAAACCCGCCGGCACCGCTTTCTGGTATTGCCGTGAAACATCTCGAAACGTTCCGGAAGCTGGACGGGCTTCTGAAACTCCAGGCAGGCCCCGCCGGCGGAATAGTCCACCAGCCGGCATTCGATCAGCGGCGCCTTCGGTTCAAGCTGGAGCTTGACCACGCTGGACACACATCCTGACGGACGAACACGTGCAAATCGCCGGGGATGCATCAAGCCGCCTCTGGTGGAATCGTACCAATAGATTCCCTGCCGGCCGTTAAGATTCCGTTCAGACGGATTGTTACGATTCGTGTCCATCCGCGGATTGATCGGCGCGCACGGTGCCGGGACGGCGCGAGGCCGCCAGCGTCTCCGACGGCGCTTCGCCGAACTGGGAGCGGTAGCTCCGCGAGAAATCGCTCAGGTGCCAGAAGCCATAGGCCAGCGCGCAGGCCTTGACGCTGGGGGCACCCGCGAGCAGCTGCTTGCGCACCAGCCAGAGCCGGCGCAGCCGCAAATAACGATGCAGGCTGACGCCCCGGTAGCGCTGGATGGCGTCGTGCAGCGTGCGTACCGACACCCCGATCTGCCTCGCCAGTTCGCCGCTGTAGATCGGGTGCGCCACATCGCCGGCCAGAATGGCCCGCGCGTCGTTGAACACCTTGAACTGGCGCGTCGTATTGGCCCGCGTCGCCCACCTGGCCGGCACGATCTCGGCGAACGCGTTGTCGATCGCCGCAAGCAGCGTCTCCTTGATCGACGCCCCCGTAGCGAACTCCGCGACCGTCGCCTGATCTCGCGTGACGAGCAGAACCTGCCTGACCACGTTCCGCAGCCGATCCTGCGCGCCTTGAGAAATCTCGTGGATGCTGAAATGCAGACCGGGGTTCGGCCAACCGCGGTCGGTCATCTCGGGCGTGAACATCACCGAGACATATTGGCGGGGTGTCTCCTCCACGGACGTATAGAACGCGCCGCCACCGCCAAGCACGATCACCGCACGATCGCGCTCGACGCCGTTGAACCGCATCGGAACGCCGTCATCCATCGTGAAGCCGACCGCAGTCGTATGCCGCGCAAGCAGCGCGTCGACGATCCGCGGGAAGGACTGCGTGTAATTGAGCTCGCATCCCGGCAAACTCAGGATGATCTGCTCGGCCGAAATCTTCCGCACAAGTGGCGTGAAATCAACATCCAGATTTCGGATCGAACTCCGGAATGCATCAACATCGTCAAAACGAAAGACTCTCGGCACCAGCAATGGCGCCGTCAAATGACTGCTCCTGTGAAATGCTCTTGAAATGTTTTGCGCGGCGCCACGCAAAGCGCGCCGGCCTTATCGATAATTTCCATGCACCAAATGCGAATCGTCGAATGAATACAATCGGGGAAAATGCGGGCCGCTTGGCGAACCGGACAATCAGGCAAAGCATCGCGGCTGCCGAATTTCGATAGTGTTTACCGGAATATCCACTGTCGAGATCGGCTCACCCCATCAATTTCTATACCCCTATTAAAGATTCGGGGAGCAGATTGGGGTTGGGAACACTGATGTTCCTCGTCGCGGAACATTTTAGGTACCGCAATGACAGTCATTGCCTCGCCCGACCTTATTGCCAAGCTCGACCACGTCTTGAAAGCCGGCTCGCCCGACCTCCGCACGCGGATGCTGCGGGAGGTGGCGGGGCTGTTTCTCGAAGACGCTCATCGCCTCAGCGAGCGCCAAGTCGAGATGTTCGACGGCCTCCTGGTCCGCCTGACCGACAGCGTCGAGCTGTTGACCCTGACCACGCTCAGCCGCTCGCTGGCCGACCTGCATCTGGTGCCCAAGGAGCTCGCACGGCGTCTCGCCAACCATGACGACGCCGACGTCGCCGCGCCGATGCTGCGAACATGCGAATGCATCCCCGACGCCGACCTGATCGACATCGCCTGGATGCGCGCCGAGGGACATCTGTGTGCGATCGCAGGACGCAAGGCCGTCGGCCAGGAGCTCACGGACATTCTGCTGATGCGCGGCGACAGCAGCGTGCTGCGCACCCTCGCACGCAATCCCGGCGCCGATATGACCAGCGCGGGCCTTGCGATGATGGTCGATGCCGCCGAGCGCGACGATGACATCGCCGACGCATTGATGGCGCGCAAGGATCTGCCTCACCACGTGCTTACCGACCTCGTGATGCGGTCCTCGCCGCGCCAGCAATCCCGGCTGCTCAAGCGCGCACGGCCCGAACTTCAGGGCGCGATCCGTGCCGCCATCGATGTCGCCGCAGCCCGCGCCTCCGCAAACCCGCCTGGCACGATCGACGATGCGGAGGCGCGGGTCGCGGTGACGACCAAGCGCTCTCAGGCAATGTGAGCGGTGCAATGACGTATGGTGACCGCAGGGCGGAGCGCGTCAAGCTCGAGACGCGCCATCCCGTCAATCTCATGGGTGTCGACGGCACGTGGCGGCGGAGCTGCATTTTGCTCGACGTCTCGCAGAGCGGCGCGCGGCTCGAGGTCGACGGAACGCTCGATGTGCTGAAGGCCCAGGAATTCTTCCTGGTGCTGTCCTCGCGCGGGCTGGCGTTCAGGCGCTGCGAGCTGGTTCGTGTCGACGGCGCCGAGATCGGCGTGCGTTTCATCGAGGAACGACGGCGAAAAGGCCGCCCGGTGATTCCGAAATGAGAGTTGCCGCAACGAGAAATTGGCCGCGGCCGGCCTGAAAGGAAGTTGACGACATGACCGTGCAGAGAGCGACGAGCATCGCGGTATCGACCGCGTCCGCCGTGCCACTCCGTGGGACCATCGAAATCGATTGCGCGGGGACCGTCGCGAGGTTCGCGATCGACGAGGAGCTCGCGCATCGCCTGTGCGCAGATCTGGAACGGTTTCTCACCCAGGTTCCGCACCGGGCCCGGACGGCGCGGTCCTGATCATTAAGGAGCTCCCGGCCGGCGGTGCCTACTCCCGCTTGAAGCGATAGTCGAAGCGGTCGCCGTCCGCCTTGATCAGGCCGACGGTCGGGACCGGAAAATGGATCGGCAAGATCAGCGTGTCGGTCCCGGCGACGGAGGCAAAGAACTTCCGCCGCGATAGCGCCGACTGCTTCGGGTCCCAATCGGGCTTTGCCGACCATTCCGGCTCGCGGCACTGGATTGCGTGATGCATCAGATCGCCGGCAACCACCGCGCGCTGTCCCTTCGAGAAGATGTTGACGCAGCAATGGCAGGGCGAGTGGCCCGGCGTCGGTGTCAGCGTCACCGTGTCGTCGAGCGCATAGTCGTCGTCGACCAACAGCGCCTGCCCGGCCTCGACGATCGGCAGGCAATTGTCGCGAAACACCGTGCCGGGCGGATTGGCGCCCTTGGCATTCTCGGCCTCCCAGGCCGCATACTCCCCCCTGTGGAAGACGTATTTCGCGTTCGGGAACGTCGGCACCCAGCGCCCGTCGCGCAGCGTGGTATTCCAGCCGGTGTGGTCGATGTGCAGATGGGTGCAGAACACGTAGTCGATCTGCTCGTAGGAGATGCCGAGCGCGAACAGCTCGTTGCGCCAGCGCTCCTTGCCCGGGAAGTCGAACGGCGGCGGGTGCCCCTTGTCCTCGCCGGTGCAGGTATCGACCAGGATGGTGTAGCGCGGCGTCCGCACCACGAAGGTCTGATAGGTGATCACCATCATGCCGCGCGCGGCGTCGAAGACCTCGGGCTCCATCGCCTTCAGATGATGCTTGAACACGTCATCCTGTGGAGATGACCCATCGCGCGATTCAGATTGCCCTCCTGATGCTGACGACATTGCCGGCCGCCGCAACGGCGGCACCCGACACGGTTTTCTTTCCGAGCGCCGACGGCAAGACCGAGATCGTCGGCTATCTGTTCAGGCCGCAAACGGCGGGCCCGCACCCCGCGATCGTGCTGCTGCACGGCCGCGGCGGGCCTTATTCGATCAACGTCAACAAGGACTGCACGCTGGTGTCGCGGACCAATCCGTCGCCGGCCTGCAATGCCGGCAGCCTGTCCAGGCGCCACGCGATGTGGGGCCAGTATTGGGCCGACCACGGCTATGTCGCGCTGCTGCCGGACAGTTTCGGGCCGCGCGGCAAGGCCCACGGCTTCGGCCGCTTCACGCATGACGATCCGGATCGCACCGACGTCAATGAAAAGACCGTGCGGCCGCTCGACGCCGAGGGCGCGCTGAGCTGGCTGCGCAGCCAGAAGGATGTCAGCGGCAATCGCATCTTCCTGCAGGGATGGTCGAACGGCGGCAGCACTGCGCTGAACGTGATGCAGCGGCAAGGCACGGCGACGTCGGGCTATCGCGCCGCGCTCGCGTTCTATCCGGGCTGCGGACCGGCCGCGCTGCTGGCGCAGACGCTGACGTCAGCCGCACCGATCACGATGCTGCTCGGGACGGATGACGAAGAAGTATCGCCCGAGCGCTGCCAGGACGTCGCCGGCCGTTCCGTTGCCGCCGGCAGCAGGATCGATGTCGTGGTCTATCCCGGTGCGACCCACGATTTCGACGATCCCGGCCGCAAGCGCCAGTCAAATCCCGCCAACAGCGCGGCGCTCAAGGACGCAATGGTGCGGGCGATTGCCATCACCGAAGGGCTCAAGAACTAGTGCGGCTTGCTGAACGCTCGCTAGGCGAGTATTTGCTGAGCGCTTGGCACTCATCGCAATCCGACGCCTGAACTTCCATGGTGGAGACGCCAATGACGGCAATTGTTCGAGTCGATCGAAACGGGGCCATTAGTCACTGGAACGCAGCCGCCGAGCAGCTTTTCGGATTCACCAGCCTGGAGGCAATCGGAAGCGCACTGGAGTTGATCATTCCGCCGCCGTCTCATGCCTGTCATCGCGATGGGTTTGCGAGGTATGTCGAATCCGGAATCAGCACTCTGCCCGAGACGGTGGTCGCGGTTGGACGTCACAAGAACGGTCAACCCGTCAGATTTCAGATCTCAACAAGGGCGGTGCTGGATGAACTGGGAGCCATCGCTGGAGTTGAAGGCCTGATGCGCGCTGATTGAAGCGACGCCCTCCACTGCAGGCATGTCAGCACCATCGGACTTTTGCTCCGGCTTTGCCATTTCCGCAATACCTCCGCCAGCTACGCCTCCGTCAGGCCTGGGATTGTCGACGCGGCCTCCCATTGTCATCTCACCGTAACAAAAATTGTGCGACTGAACGGCTCGCTGTATCGAGGACAAACCTGATGACCGAACCGAAGCCTTCCCGCCCCAAGATTGCCGAGACCGTCATCGAGCCGACGGTCAAGCTGCGGGAGGTCAAGGTCGGACGCTGCTGCGAAGTGCTCGGTGACACCGCAATCGAATACACCGAGCTTGGCGATTACTCCTACCTCGGCAGCGGCTGCATGGTCGCCGACGCCGTGATCGGAAAGTTCTGTGCGATCGCGGCGCAGGTCCGGATCGGCGCGCCCAATCATCCGCTCGAGCGTCCCTCGCAGCATCGCTTCACCTACTGCCCGGAATACTACACGGATGCCGCGGAGCGGGATCATGACTTCTTCAGGAACCGGCGCGCGGATCGCGTCGTGATCGGAAACGACGTCTGGGTCGGCCATGGCGTGATCGTGCTGCCCGGCGTCACCGTCGGCGACGGCGCGGTGCTGGCCGCGGGCGCGGTGGTCTCACGCGATGTCGCGCCCTACACCATCGTTGGCGGCGTGCCGGCCCGGCCGATCAAGGAGCGGTTCAACCGCAAGATCGCAGCCGAGCTGTCGCAGATCGCCTGGTGGAATTGGCCGCCGGAAACCATCTGGGAGCGGCTGCCCGAATTCCAGTCCGGCGATGTCGATGCGTTCTGCGCGCGGTGGAGAGCCTGAGCTAGCTCCGCAACCCCGGCGCTTCCTGGCCGGTGCGCGCGACATATTCGGTGTATCCGCCGCCATATTGATGGATGCCGTCGGGCGTCAGCTCCAGCACGCGGTTGGAGAGCGCGGCGAGGAAATGCCGGTCGTGCGAGACGAACAGCATGGTGCCCTCGAACTCGGAGAGCGCATTGATCAGCATCTCCTTGGTGGCGAGATCGAGATGGTTGGTCGGCTCGTCCAGCACCAGGAAGTTCGGCGGGTCGAACAGCATTTTTGCCATCACCAGCCGCGCCTTCTCGCCGCCCGAGAGCACCCGGCACTTCTTCTCGACGTCGTCGCCGGAGAAGCCGAAGCAGCCGGCGAGCGCGCGCAGGGAGCCCTGGCCAGCCTGCGGAAACGCGTCCTCCAGCGACTGGAACACGGTACGCTCGCCGTCGAGCAGGTCCATCGCATGCTGGGCGAAATAGCCCATCTTGACGCTGCCGCCGATCGCGACCGCGCCGTCGTCCGGGTCGGTTGAACCGGCGACGAGCTTGAGCAGCGTCGACTTGCCGGCGCCGTTGATGCCCATCACGCACCAGCGCTCCTTGCGGCGGATCATGAAGTCGAGGCCGTCATAGATGCGCTTGCTGCCATAGGCCTTGTGCACGTTCTTCAGGCTGACGACGTCCTCGCCGGATCGCGGCGCGGGCTGGAATTCGAATGCCACGGTCTGGCGCCGCCGCGGCGGCTCGACCCGCTCGATCTTGTCGAGCTTCTTGACCCGGCTCTGCACCTGGGCGGCGTGCGAGGCGCGCGCCTTGAAGCGCTCGATGAACTTGATTTCCTTGGCGAGCATTGCCTGCTGCCGCTCGAACTGCGCCTGCTGCTGCTTGTCGGAGAGCGCGCGCTGCTGCTCGTAGAATTCGTAATTGCCGGAATAGGTGGTGAGCTGGCCGGCGTCGATCTCGACCACCTTGTTGATGATGCGGTTGATGAACTCGCGGTCGTGCGAGGTCATCAGCAGCGCGCCTTCATAGCCTTTGAGGAACTGCTCGAGCCAGATCAGGCTTTCGAGATCGAGATGGTTGCTCGGCTCGTCGAGCAGCATGACGTCCGGCCGCATCAAGAGGATGCGCGCCAGCGCCACGCGCATCTTCCAGCCGCCGGAGAGCTTGCCGACGTCACCGTCCATCATCTCCTGGCTGAAGCCGAGACCGGCCAGCGCCTCGCGCGCGCGGCCGTCGAGCGCGTAGCCGTCGAGCTCCTCGAACTGATGCTGCACCTCGCCGTAGCGTGCGATGATGTCGTCCATCTCGTCCGCCTTGTCGGGGTCGGCCATCGCGGCCTCGAGTTCCCGGAGCTCGGCCGCCACCACGCTGACCGGCCCCGCCCCGTCCATCACCTCGGCGACGGCGCTGCGGCCGGACATTTCGCCGACATCCTGGCTGAAATAGCCGATCGAGATGCCGCGATCGAGCGACACCTGGCCCTCATCGGGGATTTCGCGGCCCGAGATCATGCGGAACAGGGTGGTTTTGCCGGCGCCGTTCGGGCCCACAAGGCCGATCTTCTCGCCCTTCTGGAGCGCCGCGGAGGCTTCAATGAAGAGGATCTGGTGGCCGACTTGCTTGGAGACGTTATCGAGACGGATCATTCGAATACTGGGAACTGAGGGGTTGCGGCCTCTTATTCGATCTGGGACGTGGGTGGAAGCCCATTCCGTTGGGTTTCACGCCGTGCGCCATGCATGCCACGACCGTTGCAGATGGAATATGACATGACTTCCTTCGGCGAAGCGGTTTTGGGGCATCACATGCAAGTCTGGTTTCTCTATCTCCTGGCGCTCGGCGCCGGCATCAGCGTCGCCACCCAGCAGGTCCTGAACGGCAATCTCAGGTCCGCCCTCAACTCGCCGGCCTGGGCCGGCCTCGTCAGCTATCTCGGCGGGCTGGTGACGATGGCGGTCGTGCTGGTCGCAACGCGCGAGCCGGTCCCGTCCTGGAAGCTGGTGACGGCCGTGCCGTGGTGGGCCTGGAGCGGCGGCATCCTCGGCGGCGTCTTCATCCTGCTGATGATCCTGCTGCTGCCGTCGCTCGGCGCCGCGACCCTGCTCGCGCTGGTGGTGGCGGGCCAGATGACCGCGGGCATCGCAATGGACCATTTCGGTCTGTTCGGGCTTGCCCAGCACCCCGTGTCGGTCTCACGACTAGCCGGCATCGCGTTGATCATCGGCGGCGTGCTTCTGATCAAGGATTGAGGACGCGCTCCGGTTATCCGCGGCGCATCAGCCGCAATTCGGCCGACAGGCGAAGGCTGCGCTTGCCGGCGAGTGCGATACCTTCGAGCTCGGCGCCATCCTCGCGGCACGAGCCGGAGAAGCCGATACCGACCTCATAACCGCCGAACACCGGATACTCGCCCTTCGCCGGCGTGTGCTCCTGGTTGACGATCTCGCCTCGCCAGCGCCCATCCGCGGACGAATACGAGCCGAGATAGTAGAAGAACGCATCGCCGCCGAGGATGCGGCCATCCATCAGCAGCATCACCCCGGTGAGGCCGGCGTCAACGCCGTCGAGGGCGCGGAGCTGGATGGAATAGAGCCCGTTGACGATGCCGCCCGGCCCGACCGCCCCGCGCGGCGGCAAGGCCTCATCATCGAGCGGCGCCAGATTCGCCCAGAACACGCCGTCCGGCATGGCGTCCGCCCTGCCCTCGAGCAGGATGGTCGAGCCTTCCGTCCTGCCCCGCACCTTGATGACCGCGACGTCGGCGCCCATCAGCGGCTTGAAGTTGGGATCGTCGTTGTGCCGCTCGGTAATCACCTCGGCGGCAATTTCGCCCTTCGTGACCTGATAGGTGCCGAGATGGGCGAAGGCCGAATTGCCGCCCATCATCCTGCCGTCGTGCAGGCACATGATGCTGCGGCCGAATGCGCCGTTGATGCCGTACTCGACCTTGTAGAGTCCGTTGAGCACGCAAAAAATCCAAAAAAATCAAATTGATTCTGTTCGCCACATAGCACCGGGCCGGAGGCCGCACCATTGGGTCTTTTGGCGCAGGCAAGCCCGCAATGTCCGGGTGTGGACACCGGCCGATTCGTCGCTTAGCTGTAGGCATCGCCCGCCTCGTGCTGCGTCCCGCGGGATCTATACTCCCTGTTCACTTCTCTCCAGTTCATTGCGTCCAGGCATTAGCGCATTCCGCCAATGATCGCGCGGCCGCATCCGGCCGCGACGCTGGCGCGAGGCTTCGAGGAGCATCACATGACCAATCGCTTTGGCCTGGCCGCCGCACTGGCGCTGCTGCTCGGCAGCGGTAGCGCTGCGCTGGCCCAGTCGCTGCCCGACTACATGGGGCCGATCTCCGGCAAGACCTCATCGACGCCGGCCGATGTCGCGACCAAGGATGTGCTCGCGCTCAACACCGGCATGTTCGAGCTCTATGGCGATGCGGCGCGGATCTTCCAGAAGAACATCCTCGACAAGCATCCGGTGATCCTCGGCCTGTTCTCCGGCGCCGGCGGCCGCCTGATCCTGTACCGGCCGGGCAAGCCGCCGACCGAGGCGCCGCAGGTGCCGATCGTCTATCAGCTGCTGAAATCGGTCGGCCACAGCACGATGGCGCTGGCCGAGGTGGTCGGCCCCTACGTCAACAATCCCGACGACAAGTCGTGGCGCGGCTCGATGCAGGCCTATCGCAGCCGGATGCAGTCGGCGCTCGACGGGCTCGATGCCACGGCGATGCAGGCGGACTGGCGCGACAACAACCGCGCCATCCTCAAGAACAACATCGCCTTCATGGATGAATGCCTCACCGCCGGCGCGATCCCGTTCGCGACGCTCGAGGCGTTCGGCAAGAAGCAGGCGCCGCTGCTCGCCAAGAACGTCGCCTGGGCCGCGCAGACCCAGGTCGCGCACTGGATGACCGTGATGGCCGACTGGAAGACCCAGCTCGGCGCCGACTGGGACAAGACCTATGCCGCCAGCAACACGATCTATGTGGCGCGGCAGAACAACGTGATCTTCAGCGTGCTGGCGCAGTTCTTCGGGCCTGATGCCATCAACAGCCGCCTGATGCTGATCGAGACGATCTCCTTCACCACGACGCCGGCGGACATGCTGGAGTCGCTGACCCGGATCATCGCCGACCGCTCGGTCGGCGCGCTGTTCTTCGGCAGCTACCATCTGATGGACTACGAACTGATGGGGGGCGACGCACGCGAGGCGATCATCGCCGAGACCAAGAAGCGCGGCATGACGGCCTTCCTGCCGCCGCTGGTGCCGTTCGGTTCCAAGCAATGGCCGGCGCTGATCACCCCGGGTCCGGGACCGGCCACCATCGCCGACCTCAAGTGAGGCCAAAGCTGAGCAGACTACGACCTATTGCGGCGTTGCGATCGCGTTCGCTTTGCCGCAATTCTTCTGCGTGCATTGTTCTAACTTATAAACCCCGGCGCGATATGCCGATAAAGCGTAGATGAGAGATCGAACCATGCGGCCTTCGCGACGCGAATTCGTGAAGTGGTTGTCGGCAGGCGGCATCTCGGTCAGCCTGTCGCATCTGGCGATCGCCAAGGAACCGGCGTTCGCGACCCGCGAGACGCTTCCCGGGCGCGGCCATTTCAATCCGGCGGCCAAGGGGGCCGGCCGCGTCGACGGCGTGGCCAAGGTCACCGGCGCAAAACTCTACGCCTCCGACTTTCGCGCCGCCGACATGCCGGGCTGGCCCGCGACCACCTCGCACGCCATCCTGGTCCGCGCCAACGACGCCACGCATGTCTATGCCGGGATGGACCTCGCCCGCCTCGATGGTCCGGCGAAGCCCTCGGTCGTCGTGACCGCTGCCGATCTCGACCGGATCGGCACAAGGGTGCCGGAGTTCTACACCGGCGATCTGTTTTGCCCCGTCGGCAAAACCCCGATCTATCTCGGTCAGCCGGTCGCACTGTTGATCTTCGAGCAGTTCGACGCCTTCGACCGCGCGCGCCTTGCGCTGCGCGACGTCGGCTTCGTCAGGTTCGGCGACGAAACCGGTCCGGTGATCCTGCCGAACTATGGCGCGTATCGCTTCACCCGGGTGGCCGGCGCGACGCCTGATGTGCCCGACGTCTATTCGCCGATCCAGGCCGGCTGGGTTTCGCCGAGCCGGATCCAGAACGCGGCGCTGCCGGTCTGGCTGCCGCTCGCCAAGGAGACCAAGGCCGACTACGCCAAGGCCGCGACCCACGGCGAAGCGATCCGTGCCGAGCTCAGCAAGGACGATCCATCGCAGCTCGTGCTCTACCGCGAGTTCGAGACCCAATCGGTCGATCCGATGTTCCTCGAACCGGAGAGCGGCCTCGCCTGGTACAGCGACAACAGCGGCAATCTCGAGCTGGTGCTCGGCGTGCAGTCGCCCTATGAGGCGACCGAGTCGATCGCCTTCATGCTCGGCAAGGCCCGCCCGCCGTTCCGCCCCTCGCACATCAACGCGCAGTTCGCCCATGTCGGCGGCGGCTTCGGCGGCCGCGACCATACGCCGTTCGTGCTTTACGTGGCGCTGGCGGCGATGTTCTTGCCGGGACGGCCGGTGCGGCTGGCGCAGGACCGCTACCAGCAATTCCAGGGCGGCATCAAACGCCACCCGATCAAGATGCGCTCGCAGATCGGGATCGATCGCAAGAGCGGCAAGATCACGGCATTCGCCGCCGATCATGTGCTCGACGGCGGCGGCCTCGCCAATTTCTCCGCCAACGTCTCGGTGGTTGCCGCGACCGCCGCGATCGGCATCTACGACATCCCGAAGGTCGACGTCACCACCGTGGCGCTGCATTCGCGCGGCGTGACCGCCGGCTCGATGCGCGGCTACGGCACGCTGCAGACCATGACCGCGCTCGAAGTCCTGATCGATGAGGCGGCCAGCGAGCTCAAGGTCGATCCGATCGCATTCCGCCGCAACAATGCGTTGAAGCAGAACGGCCGGACCATGACCGGCAATCCCTACATCGTCTCGGTGCGCACATCAGACATCCTCGACAAGCTCGAGACACATCCGATCTGGCAGCAGCGCGCCGACTTCAAGCAGAAGGCGCCGGAAGGACGGCTGGTCGGCACCGGCCTCGCCTGCGTCACCAAGGATTACGGCTCGGGTGCGGATTGCTCGCTCGGCCGGGTCGAGATCGATCCCGAGGGACGGATCGCGATCCACTGTGATCACGTCGAGATGGGCAATGGCGTCGGTACGGCGCTCGCCAACCGGGTCGCAGGCCATCTCGGCGGCATTGCCGAAGAGGTCGCGGTGTCCCGGGTCGACAGCTATGACGCGCTCGGGCTCATCACCTCCGGCGATCCCTACACGATGGATCAGAAGACCCAGGATCGCGCCGAGAAGAACCCGCGCTGGGTGCCCGCGATCAGCTCGGCGACCAGCGCCTCGATCGGCGCCCATGTCGGCACGCATTCCTCGGCCGAGGCGGCCCGCGTCATTTTCCGCTTCGGCCTGTGGCCGGCGGCGCTCGAGCTCTGGCACATCGGCAAGGCCGATCCCCGCGCCCGGCAATGGGATAAGGCACGCTGGCGGGACGGGCAGCTCGTGCTCGACGATCTCGCGCCGCTGCCGTTGCCGCAGCTTGCCGCGACCGCGCATGCGCGCAGCTTCGTCACCGGCGCAATCGCGCACAGCTTCTCGCGCTGGGCCTGGTCGCGCGCGCGCTTCCCGCTGTTCGGCGAGCAGTACCGTGCCGAGATCGACGCGCTCGCTGTTCGCCGCGGCCGAAGCGAGTTCGAGCGGATCGACCGCGTTAGCGTGAAATTCCCGCCGACCGACAACAACCGGATCGGTACCGCCTACACCTCGATGTGCGGCACGCTGGTGCGCGTCGAGATCGAGCGTGCGACCGGCATCTTGCGCATCGCCAAGGCCTACAGCGTGTTCGAATGCGGCCAGGCGCTGGTGCCCGAGGTGGTGCTCGGCCAGTCGCATGGCGGCTTTGCCATGGGCGTCGGCTACGCGCTGCTCGAAACCCTGCCGCCGTTCGAAGGCGGCCCCGGCAACGGGCAGTGGAATCTCGGCCAGTATTTGATCGCGCGCGGCTCCGACCTGCCGCTGCACGATCTCGAGATCGAGATGCTGCCGCCGCTGACGCCGGACGAGCCGCCCAAGGGCATGGCCGAGGTGGTGATGATCCCGATCGTGCCGGCGCTGCTCAACGCCATCAACGATGCCACCGGCCACCGTTTCCGCTCATTGCCGGTGACATCAGCCCTGCTCAAGGGAGCGCTTGCGTGACGACGCTCAACCTCACCATCAATGGCGAGAGGCACGGCCCGATCGAGGTCCGCGACGACCTCTCGATGAACGATTTCCTTCGGGAAATGCTCGGCATGACCGGCACCAAATTCGGCTGCGGCGCCGCGCAATGCCTGAGCTGCGCGGTGATCATCGATAACCCCGACGGCACCAGCTACACCACGCCGACCTGCATCGTGCCGGCGGCGAATTTCGACGGCATGGCGATCCGCACCGTCGAGGGCCACGCCAAGGACGGCGAGCTCTCCGCGTTGCAGCGCGCCTTCATCGACCACTTCGCTTTCCAGTGCGGCTATTGCACGGCCGGCTTCCTCAACGAGGGCCAGGTGCTGCTCGAACGGCTGGCGAAGGCGCCGGTGGCGCGGGACCAGCTCGAGACCGTGATTGCGGATGCGCTCGACGGCCATCTGTGCCGCTGCACCGGCTACATCAAATATCACCAGGCGGTGCGCGACGTGATCCTCGCCGATTCCAAACGCTATTTGACCGCCAACAAGTGAGCCCGCGAGCAATGCCATCGGAAACGCGGTTTCGGATCATTGCGGTGCTCACCGCGCTGGCGACCAGCCTGTGCGCCGGCTATGCGGCGTCGGAGAGCGCGAGCCACGCCCTCGCCTCGCCGGAAAGCTTTGCTGGGATCGAGAATGTCGAGCAGCGCTCCGCGGCGATCTTCACCGAGCTCGGCAAGGTCCTGACCCATCCGCGCTGCACCAACTGCCATCCCGCCGGCGACAGCCCGCGCCAGGGCGACATCAGCCGCATGCACCAGCCGCCGGTCACGCGCGGCGCCGACGGCCACGGCACCAGCGCGATGCGCTGCTCGATCTGCCACCAGCACGCCAACTTCGATCCCGGCCGCGTGCCGGGCCACCCGGAATGGCATCTCGCACCGCGTGAGATGGCGTGGGCCGGCAAGACGGTCGGCGAGATCTGCGCGCAGATCCGGGATCCCGCGCGCAATGGCGGCCGCAAGGTCGAGGAGCTGATCGAGCATATCGGCAAGGACACGCTGGTCGGCTGGGCCTGGCATCCGGGCTTCGGCCGCTCGCCGGCACCGGGCACGCAGGCGCAGGCCGGCGCGCTGGTCGAGGCCTGGGTGAAGACCGGCGCCGCCTGCCCGGCGCCGTGAGCGCATGATCCGGAAAAGTGCGCAGCGGTTTTCCGATAAGACCATGCGCAAATAAAGAGCGCACAAATTCAGTGGCGCTTGAAATACTGCACGTCGCGCTCGTGCTTCTCCGCCGCCGCGCGTGACTTGAAGGTGCCGAGATTGCGGCGCTTGCCGGTCTTCGGATTGACCTTGCGGGAATACAGCCGGTACTCGCCGGAACGCAGTTTGCGGATCATGAGTTCGCCTCGCCAACACGTTTCGCAGCTCAACGAGATGCTGCGGCGAGCGTTCCTAGAAGCAGAGATTGGTCACCGGATTGCCGCGCTTGTCCTTGATGACGTACGGACAGCGGGCGCGCTCCAGCGCCTTCTTGGCATCCTCGTCGCCGAGCGCGGCCGCTCGCTCGTAGTAGGCTTTTGCGGCATCGCTATCCTTCGGCCCGCCGCGGCCGGCCTGCGAAAAGGCGCCCATCCGCTCCAGCGCGCCCGCATGGTTCTGTGCCGCCGCCTTCTCGAACAGCGCCCGCGCGCCGGCATCGTCCTGCGCGCCGCCCTTGCCCTCGGCCAGCATCATGCCGAGCTGGTACTGCGCCTCCGCATTGGTCTCGGCCGACTTGGCGAGCAGTTCGCGCGCGCGTGCCGGATCAGCCGCCGCGCTGCCGCCGAGTGCGGCGAGATTGCTGACGCCGCGCGCATTGCCGGCCTGCGCCGCGCGCTCGAACAATTTGCGCGCCTGCGCCTCGTCCTTGGCGACGCCGGTGCCGTTGCCGTAGAGCACGCCGAGCTCGACCATCGCCGATGTCGAGCCCTTGTCGGCGGCCTTGCGCCAGGCGCTTGCGGCTTCTCCGGTCTGCCGGTTGGCGGCATAGGCACGGCCGAGTTCATACATCGCGCGGCGCGATGATCTTGCCGCCACCGCGCAGTATTTGATCGCGGTCGCGACATCAGCCGACGCGATCTCGGACACACCCTTCACGTCGGCCGGCTTGTCGGGATCGGTGGGATCGGCGGCGAGCCGGTCGCACAGCACGAGGTCCGCCGATTGCGCGTGAACCAGCACGGGCGCGGCCAGCGCTGCGACGACGATGATGGCTTGGAAGGGTTTGAACATGGGCGGCAGGTTGCGTCGCGGGACGGGCAAATTCAAGGCTCGAGCCCGGTCTCGCGCAGCACCGGCGCGACATCGGCGGATGAAAGGTAGCGCAGCAGATGATCCGCGGCCCCTGCGCGCTGCGCTGCCGTCATGCGGCCGGCGGAGAATACCGCCGGTGTCTGCAAATTCGGGGGAATTGGCCCGACGACCTCGATACCGTCGATCTGCTTCAGCTCGCTGATCTGCTGGATCGCAAGATCGGCTTCGCCGCTGACGAGCTTCGCCGCGGTGAAGCCCACCGGGATGATCACCGCGCGCGCGTTGATTTCGGCGGCGATGCCGAGCCGCTCGATCAGCCGCGCGAACAGGATGCCGCTGGCGCCGAGCCGCGAATAGGCTACCGCGCGAGCACCGAGCAGTGCCGTCCGCAGCGCGGCTTCCGTTGCGATGTCGGGATGCGCCGCGCCCGCTTTGACCGCGACACCGACATAGGAGCGCGCGAGGTCGACGGCACTTTCCGGCGCAACGCGGCCCTCGCCGATCATCTCGTCGAGGCCTTCGCGGGTCAGGATCACAAGGTCGGCCCCCTCACCGCCGCGCAGGCGTTCGAGCAATGCCAGCGTCGGTGCGAAGTCGGCATCGATCGCAACACCGCTCGTCGCCTGATAGGTCTCGGCAAGGCGCGCGACCGCGCCCTTCAGCGCCAGCGTCGAGAGCACGCGAACCGAATGGCCCATTCCGCTCATGCCCGCCGCATCAGCTTGAGCGCGGCCGTGAGGCGCAGGCTGCGCTTGCCGGCAAGCGCGGTCGCCTCCAG
The DNA here is from genome assembly GCF_001982635.1 of Bradyrhizobium mercantei. Taxonomy (GTDB): domain Bacteria; phylum Pseudomonadota; class Alphaproteobacteria; order Rhizobiales; family Xanthobacteraceae; genus Bradyrhizobium; species Bradyrhizobium mercantei. Next base: position 747,338 of record NZ_MKFI01000002.1, read on the forward strand.
CACGGCACCCTCCGCATCGCAAGTGCCGGCAAAGCCGATGCCGACCTCGTGGCCGCCGAAGATCGGGTTCTCGCCCATCGCCGAAGTGTGCTCCTGGTTGAGGATCTGGCCCTTCCAGCGGCCTTTCTCCGAGGTGTAGGTGCCGAGATAGTAGAAGTGCGCGTCGCCGCCAAGGATGCGGCCGTGGTTCAGCAGCATCACCCCGGTGAGGCCGCCATCAACCCCATCGAGCACGCGGATTTGGATCGAATAGAGCCCGTTGATGACGCCGCCCTCGCCGACCCCGCCGGCTATCGGGATGTCCTCCTCAGTGATCGGTGTCATCACCGACTGGAACGGGACGCCCGGCAATTCCTTCAGCTCGCCCTTGAAACGGTAGAGATCGCCGTCCGGCCATCCCTTGGCGATCAGCGTCGCGTCATCGGTGCCGGCCATCGCGCGGTAGTTCGGATCGGGATTGTGACGGACGGTCTGGATCTCGACCGCGACGTCGTCGCCGGCCTTCTCATAGGTACCGATATGGGCGAAGGCGGAATTGCCGCCGAGCATCTTGCCGTCGCCGACATACATCACGCTGCGGCCGACAGAGCCGCCCAGTTCGAACCGGACCTTGTAAAATCCCTCAAACAAGCGCCGCGTCCCCGGCAGCCAAGATGCAATCGTTATCTAGCGCGGTTCATAACGCCACGAAACCGCTTTCGGCGGAAGGCCGCCGGCAAAGACTGTCGCCAAAATGCAAGGGTCCGCCAAGGCAGTCGCCCTGGCGGACCCGATTGCGGTACCGGATGGCTCATCCGGGTCCGGCTGGCTGCTTAGGCGGCAGCCTTGGCGCCAGTCGGAACCTCGGAGATCGTCTTCAGGATCTGCGAAGCGATCTGGTAGGGGTCGCCCTGGGAGTTCGGGCGGCGGTCTTCCAGATAGCCCTTGTAGCCATTGTTGACAAAGGAGTGCGGCACGCGGATCGAGGCACCACGGTCAGCCACGCCATAGCTGAACTTGTTCCACGGCGCGGTCTCGTGCTTGCCGGTCAGACGCTTGTCGTTGTCCGGGCCGTAGACGGCGATGTGGTCCATCAGGTTCTTGTCGAAGGCCTTCATCAGGGCTTCGAAATAGTCCTTGCCGCCGACTTCGCGCATGTACTTGGTCGAGAAGTTGGCGTGCATGCCCGAGCCGTTCCAGTCGGTGTCGCCGAGCGGCTTGCAGTGGAATTCGATGTCGATGCCGTAGCTCTCGGTGAGACGCAGCATCAGATAGCGAGCCATCCACATCTGGTCAGCGGCGGTCTTGGAGCCCTTACCGAAGATCTGGAATTCCCACTGGCCCTTGGCCACTTCGGCGTTGATGCCTTCGTGGTTGATGCCGGCGGCGAGGCAGAGGTTGAGATGCTCTTCCACGATCTTGCGGGCGACGCTGCCGACGTTCGAATAGCCGACGCCGGTGTAGTACGGACCCTGCGGCGCGGGATAACCGGCCTCCGGGAAGCCGAGCGGACGGCCGTCCTTGTAGAAGAAATACTCCTGCTCGAAGCCGAACCAGGCGCCTTCGTCGTCCAGGATGGTGGCGCGCTTGTTCGAGACATGCGGCGTCTTGCCGTCGGGCATCATGACTTCGCACATCACCAGCACGCCGTTCTCGCGCGCGGCGTCGGGATAGCAGGCGACCGGCTTCAGCACGCAGTCAGAGCTGTGGCCTTCAGCCTGCTGGGTGGACGAACCGTCAAAGCCCCACAGCGGAAGCTGTTCGAGGGTCGGGAACGACGCGAATTCCTTGATCTGCGTCTTACCGCGCAGGCTCGGCGTCGGCGTATATCCGTCGAGCCAGATATACTCGAGCTTGTACTTGGTCATTGAACCTCTCTGTTGATGATGCAAAACCGTGAGGAACCGAAAGCCAGTCGGCCGCCGCACGCGTACCCGGCCACCATCGGCCGGCTCTTACTAAGCAATTAAAATGCCAGTCGCTGCACCGCGGGACTGCCGAGCCTGCGGATGTCCACAGCGGACATCGCATTTTTAGCTGCGACATAGCAGCGCGGCTGGCATGCGCCGTGATCAGCCAAAATCTTCTCTCCGCCGCCTCCGCCGCCCGTTTCTGCAGCAAATTCGGCTACGGCACCTGCCGCCGATTAATGCGACGGCAGCGTCATGTGACAGTTCGTGTCCAACCGCCAGGCGCCCAGCAACTATCGCCGCGGCTCAAGCGTTAGTCAGCTACATCCTGCCTCACAGGAAGCAAACCCAGACTTGCCTACGAATTGGACAGATACTGACTATTTATTGAGCACTTGCAGCCCGCCAGGCCCGGACCGATGTTGAAAGCACGGTAACCACACGCGAATGAGTCGGGCGCACCATGGAGGCTCGCTCCGGCCAAAGGAGACTTTGACATGATCACCACGGGCCAAAATCAGGGATCGGCAACGATCTATCAATTCCCGGCAGGGGGCCGCGCGGCTCTCGGCGGGCGCCGCTACGGCGAAGCGCGGTCAGCGCGCGACCTTGCCACTGAAGTCGAGACCTCGGCATGCAGCGAGAGCTGGTACCATCAGGCCGCGATCGATGACGCCAAGCCGAGCCGCGACCACTGATGCCGAGGCAACAGAGAGGCATGACGCAAAAACGTCAGCAAGCAGCAGAGCAATAGAGAAGGGTCGAAACGAAGCGTTTCGGCCCTTTTTTCATGCCGGTCGTTTCATACCAGCTCGCAGGCCGTGGCCGGCCGCTTTGCATGGCGCAGCCTGGTCAGCCCGGCCCGGTTGATCTCGAGCGTGACCCCACCGCCCCTGTAACGCGTGCCCGTCAGCGACAGACGCTTCGTCAGCGTCACCGCCTTGCCGTCGAGCTGCAGATGCGCACGCGTATCCCCGTTGAAGAACGCAGCGATGAACTGCGTGCCGTCGGCACAGCGATAATTCCGGAACGCGGATTGCGCTGACGCAGCCGAGGAACCAAGAGCCTCGAAAAGAATTGCGCCGATTAAAATGGCGCACTGGCGATAAGTCATATTCTCCCCCCGAGAGGCCGGTTATAGACCTGTCTGCGCCAACACTCCCGCGCCAAAGATTGAGCCAAGACCTCAACAGCTGCAACAGGTCCGCCCGATGTCAGAAACCCCTGCCCGTCACCTCAATCTCGCCGGCGCCAGCAATTTTCGCGACCTCGGCGGTTACCAGACGCGTGACGGCCGGACGGTGCGCTGGCGGCAGATCTTCCGCTCCAACCATCTGGCGCATCTCACCGAGCGGGACGTCGAGGTCGTGCGCTCCCTCGGGGTCAAAAGCGCCTTCGATTTCCGCGGCGTCGCCGAGCGCGCCGAGGCGCTGTGCGGCATGAGCGACGTCACGGTACATTCGCTGCCGGTCGAGCCGACGGTGGTGGCGTCGCTGCGCGAGATCGCCAGCAACCGGCAACTGTCCGAAGCCGATGCGATCGACGTGATGCGGGATTCCTATCGCGGCTATGTGCAGGACAACACGCCGCGTTATCGCTCGCTGTTTGCCCATCTGCTCGAAGACCGTGCGCCGCTGGTGATCCACTGCACCGCCGGCAAGGATCGCACCGGCTTTGCCTGCGCGCTGATCCTGCACGCACTCGGCGTGTCCGAGCAGGTGATCGCGGACGACTATCTCCTGACCAATCAGTTCTACAAGCGCGACCCGGCGCACAGCACCGAGCTGCCCGACGACGTCAAGCAGGTGCTCGGCACAGTCCGCGCGGCGTTCCTGGAGGCTGCGTTCGAGGCGATCGATGCCGACTATGGCGGCCTCGACGGTTATTTCCGCGAAGGCCTCGGGCTCGGCCAGGTCGAGCGCAAGGCGCTTGAAGGCCGCTATCTGCAGGCCTGATCGGTTCGCGCGCGAGCGTTTTCGAGCGAAGTGGACACCGGTTCGCGTGAAGAAAACGCGGCCGAGACGAGAATCTAGAGCTTCGGTTCTGATTCCATCAGAACCGAAAGCTCTAGGCCGCAGCGGCCTCGAGCTCGAGCTCAGCATCGAGATCGGCGATCACGTCCTCGAACGCCGAGATCGCCTGCTGGATCGCAGCGATCTGCATCAATTCCCAACTGCCCACCGGCCCCTTGCGATTCTGAAGCGCTACGACGAGATCGCGCCGCTGTTCTTTAAGCTGAACGAGCGGTAAACCGTGATCCGGAAGATTTCCCATTGCAAAACCCCTACCGTGGCTGGAGTTCCGCTTCTACGGAAAGGGTTCTGCAAACGACTTACAGAACTGCTGCAAATTTTATCCAACCGGCCTCCCCCCGTAGTCTTACGTAGTCAGGACGACGAGTTTGCGCTGCGTGCCACCGCATCGTTGATCGCACCGAGCAGCGCTTGAGTGACACAATCGGTCGCCCACTCGCTCGTATGGAGATGCTCCTGCGCACCGTCATCGAGTTCGGAGAGCGGAATTCCGGCATCGACCCATTGCTTCATCAGCGCAAAGCGGCGGAACAGGTTGACTTTCCTGCTTGCGGCGACGTCGGCGATCATTGGCATGAACTGGTTGGCGAGCTTGAGCACGTCGGGCGTGCCGATGATTGCCTGGGTGTACTGCGAATCCATCACCACAACGTCCAGCGGCAGCCCGGCGAGCACATCGAGTCCTGCCTCGAATGTCGCCTGCACCTGATCGAAATTGTAGTTCCTGTACACGGCGTTGGTGCCGACCTGCCAGATTACCATCACCGGTGCTTCAGCGATGACGTCGGACTCGATGCGCGCGAACTCTTCCGGCGCCTCTTGCCCGCCGATCCCCCGGTTGATGATGTCGATCATCCGGCCAAAGGACTGCTTCTGGCTTCGCCATAAGATCTCCAGCCGTGGCGGAAATGGGAGGACTTTGTCGGCCCCCGCGGTCGATGACGAGCCGAGGGCAACGATCTTGATCTTGCGTTCGCGCTCGAGCGCTTGCGCAAGATGCGGCAATCCGTAACTGAACTTGACGAGCTCGGGATGGGTTTCGCACGGCCTTTGTGTCGGCATCACAAACATCCTTGACGCGAATGAACTAATGAATGCGCGCAGTAGGAGACGAAATCGGCGGCATTGCAAATGAATTCCGCCTGATCATAGTGGACGGCAGCCTGTCGTGCGTACGGAGACTGCCATGAACGGAAAAGCCATCGTCATCACCGGCGCCCTCGGCGCGCTCGGCAAAGTGGTCGCCGAACAGGCGCTGGCGCGCGGCGCGCGCGTCGCCGGCATCGATCATGCTGCCTCGCAGCTAGCGGCGACGGCAGACCGTATCGAACTCGGCGGCGTCGATCTCACCGACACTGCGCAGGCAGCGGCCGCAATCGACAAGGCGGCCGCGCATTTCGGCCGGCTCGACGGGCTGATCAACATCGCCGGCGGGTTTACCTTCGAAGCAATCAGCGACGGCGATCCTGCGACCTGGCAGCGCATGTACGCGATGAACGTGATGACCGCGTTCAACACGTCGCGCGCCGCCATCCCGCATCTCACCAAGTCCGGCGCCGGACGCATCATCAATATCGGCGCGCTCGGCGCCTTGCAGGCGGCATCCGGCATGGGTCCCTATGCCGCCTCGAAGGCCGGCGTGCATCGCCTGACCGAGTCGCTCGCCGCGGAACTCAAGGGCAAGGTCACGGTCAACGCCGTGCTGCCCTCGATCATCGACACCGCGGCCAATCGCGCCGCGATGCCGAAGGCCGATATCTCCAAATGGGTGACGCCGAAGGAGCTCGCCGAGGTGATCTTGTTCCTCGCCAGCGACGCCGCAAGCGCCGTCACCGGCGCGCTGCTGCCGGTCAACGGGCGGGTTTAGTCAGCCACCAACAGCCGCAGCTTCGATCTGAAGCGGATGCTCTGCTTGCCGGCGAGCGCCATGCCGTCGCCCTCTGCGGTCTGATCGGTGTAGGTGCCGGTGAAGCCGATGGTGACCACCTTGCGTTCCCACACCGGGCGTTCGCCATAGGTCGGCGAATGCTCCTCATTGGTGACCTCGCCCTTCCATTTGCCGTCGGCCGCGGTGTAGCTGCCATGGGCAAAGAAGAATGAGTCCCCGCCACGCATTTGGCCGTCGCGCAGCACCATGACGCCCTGGTTGCCGCCAGAGACGCCGTCGAGAAATTCGACGGTGATGTGATAGAGCCCGTTCCGGATCATGCAATGGTCGCGCCGTTGTCCCCGGCCTCACAATAGCCGCTCGGGCGAACTTTGAGCAAATTCCGTCCGCATCGGCAGGGCTCTTTCCGGGTTATGCTGCTGTCATGAGTCGCGGCCAAACTGCCGCTGGAGCTTTGCCCGTTGGAAACCGCGCTTTATCTGCCCGTCAAACGCTTCCTCGAAAGGCTCGGCTTCACGGTGAAGGGCGAGATCGGCGGCTGCGACCTCGTGGCGCTGAGCGGCGATGATCCACCGGTCGTGGTGATCGGCGAACTCAAGCTCGCCTTCAATCTCGAACTGATCCTGCAGGCGGTCGATCGCGCCGGCGCCGCCGATGAGGTGTGGATCGCGGCCAAGGTCTCGGCCCGCGGCAAGGGCCGCGAGAGCGACGCGCGGTATCGCAACCTGTGCCGGCGGCTCGGCTTCGGCATGCTCGGCGTCACCGATCGCGGCGACGTCGAGGTGCTGGTGCCGCCGCCGACCACAGCACCGCGGCGCAATCCGAAGAAGCGCTCGCGCCTGATCACCGAGCACCGCAAGCGAAAGGGCGATCCCGCGATGGGCGGATCGACCCGCGCGCCGATCATGACTGCCTACCGGCAGCAGGCGCTGGCCTGCGCCTGTGCACTGTCGGACGGACCCCGGCGGGTAAAGGACCTGCGGGCCGAGTGCCCTGACGCCGGCAAGATCCTGCAGCATAATGTCTACGGCTGGTTCGATCGCGCCGAGCGCGGCATCTATGTGCTCACCGATGCCGGCCGCGCCGCGCTGAAGCGCTGGCCGCAGCAGCCGATGAATGTGACAGGGGCCGAAGCCGCCCCGTAAAGCATGATCCGGAAAAGTGCGAAGCGGTTTTCCGAAGAGATCATGCTCAAACTAGAGGGGGAGACCATGATCGTCGTCACCGGCAGCGTCACCGCCCGCCCCGACTCGTTCGACGAGGTACGGCGATTGAGCCTCGAGCATGTCCATCGTTCGCGCACCGAGCCCGGCTGCATCTCGCATGCGGTCCATGTCGACTGCGAGAACCCGCTCAGGCTGGTGTTTTTCGAGCAATGGGCCGACCGCGCCGCGCTGGCGGCGCATTTCGCGGTCCCCGCATCGCGCGAATTCGTCCGCGCCCTGCAATCTCTTGCGGCGGCAGCGACCACGATCGAGCTTTATGACGGTCACAAGATTGAGAGACTCTAGCTGCATGGCTGGATTGCCATCTCACATTCATATTGCAATGCAACATTGGGGACCTTACGTATCTCCCGCGATTCACAGATGAGGCGGCGATGAGCGGAGACTGGAACACCAAGTATGGCACCCGGCGCGTGCGGCACGATCCGCCGACGCTGGAGGAGGCAATCTTCGCTGCCGTCGGCATCACCGACGACGTGGAGGCCCAGGCCGAGATCGCGTCGTCGCTGATGGGGCTGCCCTATGACGAGGTGCTGGCCGAGGTGAAGAAGACGGCGCGCGTCAGCGCCCGCACCGGCACGGCGACCCGTGTGATCGCCGGCGAACAGGGCGCGCAGCGCTCCGTCGTGGTCGAGCGCCGCGTGGTCCGCCGCTTCGCGACCGACAAGCGCACCGGCACCTGAACAAACACCATCCGATGACTTAAAGAAAAAGGGCAATCCGCTGAGCGGACTGCCCTTTTTTGCTTTGATGTGAAGTCTCAGCTCAGGCTGCCCGGCCCCAACCGGACATCTGCATCACCATCCGCCAATAGGCGCGGTTCATGTCGACGATCGCGCGCGCAGCCTCCACCGGCGTCACCGGAGCGACAGCCGGCGCCGGTTCGCCCTGGTGCTGCTCGGTCAAGTCGATGCTGCCGGTCGACTCACCGTGACGGAAGGTCAGCTGCGCACCGAACTTGGTGGCGAGCGCGCGCATCGCGTCGTTCTGCGCACCGGTGGTGATGCGCAGGCTGGCGTAGCCCTTGGCATGCGCCTCGGCGATCAGCTTGCGGAACAGGGTGGTGCCGACTCCCTTGCGCCGCGCCGACCGCTCGACGCTGAAGGCGATCTCGGGCTGCGCATCCGGTGACTGCTCCGGCGGATGCAGTTCGGCCGCACCGCGGACCACGCCATCCTCGAAATAGGCGATGATCACCGTGCCGTCGTTGGCGCAACGCTCGGCATAGCGGCGGATGAAACTATCGTCGATGAAGCCATGAAAACGATCATGACGGCTGGTTCGATCCAGTCTCAGCAGATGATCGCGCAGCAGGGGAAGCTCCTCCTGCTGGCTCAACGTCCGCACGGTGCCCCGCGCAGAGGTCAAACTGATGGAATCGTGGTTCATTTCATAACTCCTCTTGGTGGCCCTCGAGGAGGCGTCGACTCCCTAACTCGATCTATATTGTGCGTCGCAACATATAATTCAAGTGTCTAGATTCATTTAAGTAAACAATGATGTGATCAGAAAATCACATCATCGCCCCATCATAATACCAATTGCGTTTGGGTGATCACCGCGACCAGCTTGCCGTCCTCGGTCTCCAGCCGGGTCTGCCAGACCTGGGTCCGCCGGCCCCGATGCACCGGGGTCGCGGTGGCGATCACGGTGCTGCCCTCCTTGGCCCCGCCGATGAAGTTGGTCTTGCTCTCCAGTGTCGTGGTGCCCTTGGCGTCCTCGGGCAGGTTGATCACGGTGGCGGCGGCGCCGACCGAGTCCGCAAAAGCCATCACCGCGCCGCCATGGATGGTGTTGCGGAGGGTGCAAAGGTCCGGCCGCACCAGCATCTTGGCGACCACCCGGTCCTGGTCGGCCTCGACGAAGGTGACGCCCTTCAGTTCCGCGAACGGCATCTTCATCGATTGGATCTTCTCGAGCGGCGTCATCATGTTCCTCCGGTTCTTGTTTGGGCGTCGCGGGCGGGCTGACCCGCGATCCATCTTTCTCAGCAGCAAGCTTTCTCGGACATGATGGATTGCCTGAACGGGCCCGGCAATGACGTCCGAGGTAATGATAGGGATGACGTCATGGCCGCCGTGACATTCGCGGGCGATTCTGCATAGCCTCACCGATGCGCGACTTCCCTCCCCGCCGGATCGTCTGCCTGACCGAAGAGACGGTCGAGACGCTCTATCTGATCGGCGAGCAGGATCGTATCGTCGGCGTCTCCGGCTACGCGGTGCGGCCGCCGCCAGTCCGCCACGAGAAGCCGCGCGTTTCGGCCTTCATCTCCGCCGACATTCCAAAGATCCTGGCGCTCGACCCCGATCTGGTGCTGGCCTTCTCGGATTTGCAGGCCGATATCGTCGCCGATCTCGTGCGCGCCGGCGTCGCCGTCCATGTCTTCAACCAGCGCGATGTCGCCGGCATCCTGGCGATGATCCGCACCCTCGGCGCAATGGTCGGCGCCGCCGATCGCGCCGACGGGCTCGCGCGCGGCCTCGAGCAGCGACTGGCCGCGATCGCGGCAACGCCGCGTCGGGCGCCGCGGCCAAAGGTCTATTTCGAGGAATGGGACGATCCCCTGATCAGCGGCATCGGCTGGGTCTCCGAGCTGATCGAGATCGCCGGCGGCGCGGACGCGCTGCCGCATCTGCGCGCGCACAAGGCCGCCAAGGATCGCATCGTCCCGGCAGACACCGTGCGCGCGGCGATGCCCGACGTGATCCTGGCCTCCTGGTGCGGCAAGAAGGTCGTGCCCGACCGCATCCGCAAGCGTGCGGGATGGAGTGATATTCCAGCCGTGCGCGACGATCGCATCGTCGAGATCAAGTCGCCGATCATCCTGCAGCCCGGCCCCGCCGCGCTGACCGATGGTCTCGATGCGATCGTCAAGGCGTTGTGGCCGGAGCGCCTATGAGTGCGCCCCCCAGGCCATTGAGCGGCTTCGGGACAACCCTCGTGCTTACGTCACTGCATTGACGACCTGATATTCTTGCCGGCGCCATACCTCGCCATTGATCACCTCCTCGATGATCTCGGCGGCCTTCAGCACCTCGGGTTCGCCGATATAGAGCGGCGTGATCCCGAACCGCATGATGTCCGGCGCCCGGAAGTCACCGATCACCCCACGGGAAATCAGCGCCTGCATGGCGGCATACCCACCGGCAAAGGCGAAGGAAACGTGCGACCCGCGCTCAGCATGCGCTTGCGGCGTGACCAGCCTCAGCGACGGACAGCGTCGGGCGACTTCGGCTATCAGCAAGTCGCCGAGCGCGAGTGAGCGTGCGCGGACTTCGCCGATATCGACACGATCCCAGATGTCGAGCGATGCCTCCAGCGCGGCCATCGCCAGCACCGGCGGTGTGCCGACACGCATGCGCTCGACGCCATCGGCGGGTTGATAGGCGAGATCGAATGCGAACGGCTTTGCGTGCCCCATCCAGCCCGACAACGCAGCGCGCGCCTGATCGGCATGCCAGGGCGCGACGTAAAGGAAGGCCGGCGCGCCGGGACCGGCATTGAGATATTTGTAGGTGCAGCCGGCGGCGAAATCGACGCCAGTCCCCCCGAGGTCGACCGGCAGCGCACCGGCCGAATGCGCGAGATCCCAGACCGTGACGATGCCGAGCGCATGCGCCTTCGCGGTCAGGGTCCGCATATCGTGGCGACGGCCGGTGCGGTAGTCGACCTCGGTCAGGTAAAGCACCGCAATGTCGTCCGACAGCGCTGCCTCGACCTCATCCGGGGCCGCCAATCGCAATTGGTGGCCGCGCCCGAGCGTCGCGATCAGCCCTTCGGCCATATAGAGATCGGTCGGAAAATTACCGGTATCGGAGAGAACGACCTTGCGCTCCCGGTTCAGCTCGAGCCCGGCCGCGAGCGCCTGATAGACTTTGAGCGACAGCGTATCTCCGACCATCACCGTGCCCGGCGCGGCGCCGATCAGGCGCGCGAGGCGATCGCCCACGCGGCGCGGCTGCACGTACCAGCCGGCGCTGTTCCAGGCGCGAATGAGTTCATTGCCCCATTCGGCCGTGATGACATGCGCGACGCGTTCGGCAACGCCCAGCGGCAGCGCACCGAGCGAGTTGCCATCAAGATAGATGACATCCGCGGGCAACTGAAACATTGCCTTGGTGTCGTCGTAGACGCGCAGTTGCGATTTCGCTTCGGTCATGGCTTCTCGCCTACAGAATGGTGCGGACGCGCCACAGTTCAGGAAACAGCTCGACCTCGAGCATCCGCTTGAGATAGCTGACCCCACCGGTGCCGCCGGTGCCGCGCTTGAAGCCGATGACGCGCTCCACCGTGGTCACGTGATTGAAGCGCCAGCGGCGAAAGTAATCCTCGAAGTCGACCAGTTTCTCGGCGAGCTCGTAGAGCGTCCAGTTGGCTTCGGGAGCCTCGTAGACGCGGCGCCAGGCTTGCATCACGCCCTCGTCGAAGTGATGGGTCTCGTGGACGTCGCGCGACAGGACGGTCACGGGCATGGTGAGCCCCTTGCGGTCGGCGAAGCGGAGCACCTCGTCATAAAGGCTCGGCGTCGCAAGCTCAATTTTGAGCAAAGCCATCACCTCGGGGTCATGCGCGTGCGGTTTCAACATCGCGTCATTGCGATTGCCGAGCAGATACTCGATCAGCCGGTATTGATACGACTGGAAGCCCGAGGATTGGCCCAGCCGCGAGCGGAAATGGGTGTACTCGCTGGGCGTCATGGTACGCAGCACGTCCCAGGCATTGTTCAACTGCTCGAAGATGCGGGAGACACGCGCGAGCATCTTCATCGCCGGCGACACCTCTTCGCGGGCGATGGCGTGACGGGCGGCGCGCAGCTCGTGGATGGCGAGCCGCATCCACAGTTCGGAGGTTTGATGCTGGATGATGAACAGCATCTCGTCATGCGCATCCGAGATCGGGTGCTGGGCGCCGAGCAATGCATCGAGTCGCAGGTAGTCGCCATACGACATCTTCCGCGTGAAATCGGTCTCGGCGCCCTCGACCGCGGGATCGTAGTCGTTGTTGCTCATGACGTCCTCTCGATCGATCCACGACCTCAAACGAGGCCCAGAAGGTGCCTCGTGATGGCGGAGGATGGATCCTTCAGCCCATCGACAACAGAGAAATGGTTATGCCCGGGGTCGATGACGAGGCGCGTGGGCACGTCGAATCCGGTCCAGATATTAGCCATCAGCTCTGCCTGACGGATGAACTCGGGTCGTTCGCCGCCACCGACCCAGGCGGTGAGCGGCGATTTGCCCCGCGGCAGATGCAAGGCGGCGCTTTCGCGCGCTGCCTCGCCTGCGTCCATCCGGAGCGTCTCGTTCATCGCGGTCTTCAGAAGCGGCCGCAGATCGTGCAGACCGCTGATCGACAATGTCGCCACGATCCTGTCGTAGACCCCAGGTGCGAGACGGCCGTCGTCGCACTGCATGCGGGTAACCAGGTGGCCGCCGGCGGAATGGCCGGCCAATCGAATAGGCCCGGAGACCTCCGCCGCAGCCGAGGCAATCGCGGCCGCGATCTCGGAGATGCGCGCGGCCGGTGTCAGCGTGTAACTTGGCAGCGCCACCACCCAGCCGTGGCTTCGCGCGCCTTCCGCGAGGTCGGTCCATGACGATTTATCGAAGCGCATCCAGTACCCGCCATGCACGAAGACGACGAGGCCCTTGCTGTCGCCGTCCGGCAGGATCAGGTCGAGGCGCTGGCGCTCTCCCGATCCATAGGCGATGTCCGGCCTGAATGATTTGAGGCCGGCGCGATAGGCTGCCGCCCGCTCCGCCCACCGCGCCGGCAATTCATCCGACCCCGGCACGTGGGCCGAATTTGCGTAGGCATCGTCCCAGTCGCGCATCGTGGCTCCCCCGAAGATTCGCCGTCGATCGGACGCCATTTTGCCACCGGCTGGGCTGTTCGCCCAGTCTTTATTTTAGACTTAAAGCATCTGCTTCCTGATGCCTCCCGGGCAAGCGGTGCCTTGGCCCACGGGTCCGATCCGGCGAAGCGCCGGGGGTTCAACGCCCCGAGCAGCGCCCCTCATCGAGCCCACAACACACGAAGCTACGCCTTCTCCACGCCACACCATTCCGCGATGAACAGTGCCATGGCCTTGGTCGCTTTCCGCAGCGAGTCCAGCTCGACATATTCGTTGAAGCCGTGCATCGCAGCGCCGCTGGCGCCGAAGCAGAGGCTCGGGATGTCGTAGTTCAGGCCGTAGAAGCGCGTGTCGGTCAGCGCGGTGAAGGCGCGATCTTCCACTGCCCCGCCATAGACCGCCTGGTGTGCCCTGGCGAAGGCCGCTTCCGGCGCCTCGGAATTCACCAGCTCATAGCCTTCCGACAGGAAGCCCGACCATTCCACCTGCGGCGGATTGTTGGAGAGGAAACGATGATCGCGCGCCGCGGCCGACACGCAGGCCAGAATCTCCTTCTGGCATTCGGCGATCGACCAGCCCGGCAGCACCGCGATGCGGCAGTCGACATCGCACCAGGCCGGCACGCTGGAAGCCCAGTCGCCGCCCTTGATGATGCCGGGATTGAAGTTGATCGGATGATTGACGTCCTTGAAATGGCGGTCGGCCTTGGCGCGCTCGTTCCAGGCGATCTCGAGCTTCTCCAGCGCATGCACCAGATGATACGCCGCCATGATCGCGTTCGCGCCGGCGCCCGCCTCGAACACATGCACCGGGAAGCCGCGCACCTTGAGGCGGAACCAGATCACGCCGACCTGCGAGCGGATCATCTTGCCGCTGGTCGGCTCCGGGATGAAGCAGGCATCGGCGCGATAGCCGCGTTGTAAGGTCGAGAGCGCACCGACGCCGGTGCTCTCCTCCTCGATGACAGACTGGAAGTGAATCCGCGCCGTCGGCTTCAATCCGGCCTTCCTGATCGCATCCAGCGCATAGAGCGCAGCGATGGTGCCGGACTTCATGTCGCAGGCACCGCGGCCATACATCCTGCCGTCCTTGATCACAGGCGAGAACGGCGGCGTCTCCCACATCTCGAGCGGACCGGTCGGCACCACGTCGCAGTGGCCCTGCAGGATCAGCGATTTGCCGGCATTGGTCGCCGGGCGATAAGTGCCGACCACGGTGCGCGCCTTGGAGAAATCATGCTCGATCGGGCCGAAGCCGCGCAGATCCTTCAGGTCGTCGAGATTGATGTGCCAGTCGTCGACCTCATAGCCGCGCTCGCGCAGCAGATCGCCGATCATGTCCTGGCACGGCCCCTCGGCACCGCGGGTCGAGGGGATCGCGACAAAGGCCTGCGTCGTCGCAAGCTGCGCATCGAATCCCTCATCAACGGCGGCAAGGATTCGTTGTTGCGTCTCGGCAGTCATGCGGCAGCTCCGTGGGGGACATCAGAAAAGGTGGGAGCAGCAGCGTAACCTGATTTCACTCCGCGGGGTATTGCGCAAAATAGGCATCCCGCAATGCATCTTCGAGCAGACGGCCCTCCGAATAGCCATCGAGCGTCTTCGGCCGCGTCACGCCGTCGAGCAGCCGCGGACACGGCTCGGGCGCGCCGAGCACCGTGCGCACCGGAATGCGCTCGGCATAGATCGGCAACTCGTAATCCTCGTCGTCATCGGCGACGCCCTTGGCGCGCACCTTTGCGGACGCCTCCTCGATCTCCATCGCGATGAACGAGGTCGCCTTGATCTCCTGCTTGTTGCTGGCGCGCAGGCCCGCGGTGCGCTCGGGAAAGAAGCGGTCGACCATCGCGACGATGGCGCGTTCCTTCTCCGCGGGGTCGGTGACGAGATAGGCTGACCCGAACGCCATCACCGCGCGATAGTCGGCCGAGTGGTTGAAGCCGCAGCGTGCCAGCACCAGGCTGTCGAGATGGGCAACCGTCAGGCAGACACGCTGCCCTTCCGACTGGTTCTCCAACATCCGGCTCGCGCTGGAGCCGTGCCAGTAGAGCTTCGTACCCTCGCGCCAGAAGAAGGTCGGCGTGCAGTAGGGCTGGCCGTCGATCACGTAGGAGACGTGGCACAGCATCGAGGCGTCGAGGATCTTGTGCACGGTGGCGTGGTCGTAGAAGCCACGGTCGTGGCGGCGCTTGACCCGGTTGCGGGACGAAAGGGGATAGGACGGAGTGGATGCGCCTTCGGTCACGGTTGAGCCTCGTCAAATCTGGAATCTGTCCAGAGTTGTAGCTGTTCATTTGGTCTGCGATAGTGCCAATTCCATGCGAAAAATTCCGACCAATTCCCGCAAGCCCGCGGCGCGCAAGCCGGAGCTGCCGCTCGACCTCACCGGGGCGCATGTGACGCCGGGCGCCGCGTCGCAGCAGCGGCTCTATCAGGCGCTGTGCCACACCATCGTCGGCGGCCTGGTCAAGCCGGGCGAGCCGCTGCCACCGTCGCGCGCGCTGGCAAAACAGACCGGCTTCCGCCGCAACGCCGTCACGACGGCCTATGAGCGCTTGATCGCCGACGGCTTTGCGGTAGCAACCACCGGCTCCGGCACATTCGTCGCCGCGCGCATTCCCGCGCAGGCCGGCACGCCGCGACGCGCGAAGATCGCGATCGAGCCGCCGCAACACAATGCGCTGTCGCTCGGCTGCACCCATATCGACGAGCGCGCGCTGCAGCGCTTCCGCGCCTTTGCCGGCCGCAGGCTGCGCGCCTTCGGCTCCGAGCACCTGCATTACGGCGATCCGCGCGGCAGCGGCGAATTGCGGGCGGCGATATCAGACCATTTGCTGTCGGCGCGCGGGCTGCGCTGCGATCCCGACCAGATCATGCTTGCGTCAGGCACGCTGCATGCACTGCGCATCGTGTTAGGGGCGATCCTCAAGCCCGGCGATCAGGTCTGGTGCGAGGACCCCGGCTATCCGGCGGCGCGGCGCGCGATCGAGCATTGCGGCTACCGGCCGGTGTCGGTGCCCGTCGATGGCGCCGGCATGCGCGTCGACAAGGGTCGCGTATCCGCGCCCGCGGCGCGTGCCGCCTATGTCACGCCGTCGCACCAGTTCCCGCTCGGCGTGCAGATGTCGATGCCGCGCCGGCTCGAGCTGCTCGACTGGGCACGCGATGCCAGCGCCTTCGTGTTCGAGGACGATTACGACAGCGAGTTCCGCTACGACGGCGCGCCGCTGCTGTCGCTCGCCGGCATCGATCATCTGCGCCGCGTGATCTACATGGGCACGTTTGCGAAGACGCTGTTCCCGGGATTGCGGATCGGTTACTGCGCCCTGCCCGAGGCCTTGATCGGTCCGGTCACCGAAGCGCGCGCCGCGCTCGACCGCTTTCCCGCCACCTTGATGGAAGGCGCGGTCGCCGACATGCTGAACTCCGGCGCCTTCGCCGCCAATTTGCGCAAATCGCGAAAACTCTATCGCGAGGCGCGCGACATGCTGGCGTCGACGCTCACCAGTGCATCCGAGGGCGAGCTCACGGTTCCCGTGCCGTCGCAGGGCCTGCATCTCGTGGCGCGGCTCGATCCGGCGACCGATCCTTTGATTGCCGCGCAGGCCAAGGCCGCTGCGGGCGTCGGCGGCTGGCTGCTCGCCGAGACCTATCATCGCGCGCGGCCACTGCCCGGCTTCGTGCTGGGATTTTCCGGTCATCCGGTTCCGCAGCTCGTCGCGTCAGCGGAACAATTGGCGAAGACAACGCTCGCTGCGCTGCGCGCGACGCGCAAGGTATCTGTCAAGGATCCGCGAGGCCGCGCTCTAGGAGAATCGCAGCTGCCTGACTATGGTCGCCCGCGTTGAGTCGTTGAGTCAGTGTCCGCTTATGGAGATACCGGATGCCCAATCGCAACGTCCTGTATCTCGTGATCGGCGCGCTGGTCGTGATCACGGGCATGCTCGGCTACAATCTTTATCAGGCGAAGAAGCAGCCCGAAGGCCTGCAGATCAATGTCGGCCCAGACGGGCTCAAGATCCAGAACAAGTGATGGAGGCCGCGATGTTGCGCATGGGACTGGTCGCGCTGGTCAGCGCCGCAGCACTTGGCGCGATGGTTCACTCCGCCGCAGCGGAGCCGTCCTTCATGCGCGAGGGTGACATCGTCGACCTCAGGGTCGGTCAGCGCGTCTTCGTCGATGATGGCTCGTGTCCCGCCGGGCAGATCAAGCAGGTCGTCGGTTCCAAGCTGAGCGAGAACGGCGTGGTGCGCACCCGCAGCTGCGTGCCGCGCCTCGCCAAAAAATAAAACGCCGCGCTGTCGCGAGGCGTTTCCTTCATCTTTGCTTTGACGCGCCGTTCAGTTCGAGATCGGCTCGAACATGCATTGCAGCGTCGGCTTGGCGATCTTGGTAAAGGTCGGGCCGATCTCGCCCTGCTTGGAGGGCGGCACCCAGTCGGTCTCGATGGTCGGCACGCCGGTCTCGCTGATCCCGCGCAGCAGTGCCTGGCGGAGATCAGGATCGTCCACCGTCGCAGCGGCGTGGTCATGCAGGCAGCCGCACACGGCCTCGGGATGCGCCCAGCGGCCGAGCATATGCGGCGCGCATTGCCGCACGAACTCGTCACGGGGCTCGGGCACCCGGTACAGCGACCGGATCTGCATCGACTCGAGCGGAAGCTGGGATTGAGCCTGCGCGGAACCTGCCATGACGAGTGAAGCCAACATCACGGCGGAGGAAATTCGGAGCAACATGGGGAGCCTTTGCCGGCTGTTCTGTTTTTCGCGTCGCGCTTAGTTGGCCTGCGCCATCACCATCGGGGCCGAGGTGACGACCGGCGAGCCGTTATAGGTGAAGGTGCCGATGCCGGGCAAACCGTTGTCGGGGGTCCCAGCCATCGACGAACCGGCCATCACGAAAGCGAAGGCGAGGATCAGGCTCATGGTCCGCATCTGACAGTCTCCGTTATTCCGGTCGGCGTCCGGCGCCGTCGTGTTGACGCCCTGATAACGATCTGCCGTTTCGGGAGTTCTGCGGAACAAGCCGAAAATGGTTTCGTCGGCCTGAGAATTGTTTCGTCGGCTGGCGGTCCACGAAACATTCGCCGGAAAACGTCAATGTTTTCAGTGGCTGCGGCCCGGCAGGCAGCCCGCTCAAGATTTCGCGCGGTCAACCTGCCTGGCTGTGGATGGCTCGATTATGCGTGCAAATTGAGCGCCCTAGCGCGCTTTCTTAACTTTCCTCTGCTGAGACGGGACGCAGCACAGCAAGGGCGGCGAGTGAACCCGGCGACGGTTCGGCCGACTCATCTGGGCGCCGTGCAACCATCTCGGTGGTGGCACGTTGTGGTGATTCCCGATCCAACGGTTGTTGTGATCCAATCCAACGAAGGATGTCAGTCGTGGGCAATGGCAACATCGGTGTTGGCAATGAATCCGCGGTCAGCAAATCCGGCCAGCAGCAACAGATGACGGCCGCGATGCCGCAGCAGGGCGCTTATGTCATGGGCGACAATGAGTGCGCGCCGCAGAAGCTGGTCCGCCTCGTCGGTTGCCGCGACTCGAAGCTCAAGCCTGGCTTCGGCGTTGGCGCGAAGCAGTTCGGGCAAACCAAAAGTTAGCTCGCCCGACGCTTCAGTCGACCGGGGTAAGCCCCTGCTCCCGCTATTGAATGAACTCGCCGCACTTCTGAACGGCGGCGGCATCGGCCGCGCCCCAAGGCATGATCGGCACCGACGACGTCGAGTTCTTCGGCGAGCCCTCGATCAGCTTGTCCGAATAGACCATGTAGACCAGCACGTTGCGCTTGGCGTCGCAGCCGCGCACGATCTGCATCTTCTTGAAGAACAGCGACCGCCGCTTGCTGAACATGTCGTCACCCTGGCTAAGCTTGTTCTTGAAGCGGATCGGCCCGATCTGCCGGCAAGCCAGCGAGATATCAGAGACTTCCTCGGCAAGGCCGAGCCAGCCCTTGAAGCCGCCCTTCTCCGGCACCGTGAAGTGACAGGCGACGCCCTCGACCTCGGGGTCGTCGACGCCATAGGTGGCGAGCTTGTCGTTGGGGCTGACCCATTTGAACACCGTCGAGCGGCGGAAGATCAGGTCCGGCTCGTCCGCCGCGGCCGCGGGCGCCGCCTGCCCCAAGGTCAGCAACATCAGCAGCGCCGCACATCCCCATCGAGACAAATGTCGCAGGTCACACAGGCTCAAAGTTCTCGATGTCATTGAGGTCTCCGCAGGATGGGTGTCGCCTATGTAGTGCGCAAACGCCGCGCAGGAAGGCGCTGACAGTTCGGTGATCGGACCGGGCGTTTAACCTCTTGTGAGGCTTTTTTGTTACTCTTTCGTCGAAAATTCGCCCCTCACGGAAGGGTTAGATCGCTTGCGCTGGTGAACGTATTCCGCGTCTGCGACAACCAAGGAATAGTTTGGACTGGGATTCGGAATATGCGCGCAAGCGGTCGTCGGATTTCGATTGTTGATTCTGCGAATGGGCGGTTCTGGCAGCTTGCAATTCTGACGGCGGCCGGCACCGTCGCGGCCTCCTCCCAGGCCAATGCAGCGCTGTTCTACTGGAATCGCGACTCCGCCTACTACGGCAATTACGAACCGATGCCGATGGCACAGCCGCACCGGCAAAAGCCGAAGCGCAGCACCGCGAAGAACAAGCCGGCACTCGAGAAGGAGGCCGGCAGCAAGCCGCAAGGTCCCCTGATCATCTCGGTCTCGATCGACCAGCAGCGGGTCAGCATCTACGACGCCAACGGCCTCTACGCCGAGAGCCCGGTGTCGACGGGCATGAAGGGGCATTCGACCCCGATGGGTGTCTTCAGCGTCATCCAGAAGCAGAAGTACCACCAGTCCAACATCTACAGCGGCGCGCCGATGCCTTACATGCAGCGCATCACCTGGTCGGGCATCGCGATGCACGCCGGCGTGCTGCCCGGCTATCCGGCCTCCCATGGCTGCATCCGCATGCCGATGTCGTTCGCGGTCAAGATGTACAACTGGACGCGGATGGGCGCCCGCGTGTTCGTCACGCCGGGCACGATCTCGCCGGAGAGCTTCTCGCATCCGCTGCTGGTGACGCAGAAGGTCGCCCCGCAGCAGCCGGTTGCCGACGAGATTCTGAAGATGGACGCGCCGCTCGGCGTGAAGAGCGACAAGGGCGCGGACAAGCCGCAGACCGGTCTCGATTTGCGCACCAGCGTCGGTCACGCCGCCGCCACGTCGCTGCGCGACAACACCCACACCGCCGACGCCAGCGGTGCAATGCCGGCGGCGAGCGCATCGGTGACGATGTCCGATGCGTCCTCCGCGGCGAGCGATCCCATCGCCGAGAAGCTTGCATCGGACCCGGCGCAGCCGACGAAGCCCGGGATCGCCGCGGCGGACAAGCCGGCCGAGACGAATGCCGCCGGCAACGGCAGCGTCGCTCCCAACGACAAGTCGGCCAGCGATACCACCGGCAGCACCGACACGCCGAAGACCGAGGTCTCCGCGAACGACAAGGTGAAGGCCGAAGCCAAGACCGAAATCAAGGCCGACGAGCCGAAGCCGGACGCCGCCAAGCCCGGCGCCGCCGAGGCGGCCAAGGTCGATACGTCGAAGACCGATGCGCCGAAGGCTGATGTGGCCCAGGACGCTGCCAAAGCTTCCGATACCGCCAAGACCACTAACAAGCCTGCCGAGGCCGCAGCCGATACGCCCGACGCCAAGAAGGATCCGGCACGGCTGCCGGGCATCGCGCGGATCGACGTGTCGAAGCGCGCCGGCCAGATCGCGGTGTTCATCAGCCGCAAGGATTCCAAGCTCTACGTGCGGCAGAACTTTGCGCCGCTGTTCGAGGTGCCGGTGACGATCGCGGCCAGCGACCGGCCGCTCGGCACCCATGTGTTCACGGCCGAAGCCGACAAGACCGATGCCAACCTGCTGCGCTGGTCGGTGGTGACGCTGCCGACCCGCAACGCCGCCCGCATCGACGTGGAGGAGCGCAGCTCGCATCGCCGCAAGGTGGCGGCCGCAGCGCCCGTCGAGACCAAGCCGCAGCCGGCGACCAACACCCCGGCGGAGGCGCTCGACCGCATCTCGATTCCATCAGACGTGATGGCGCGCATCAACGAGGCGCTCGGCACCGGCGGATCGATCATCGTCTCCGACCTCGGCGTCAACCAGGGCGAGACCGGCGAAGGCACCGACTTCATCCTGCCGATGCGCTAGGCATCGATCTCACCGTCATTGCGAGGAGCTCGCGACAAAATTGCGAAGCAATTTTGCGCTGAAGCGACGAAGCAATCCATGCTTCCCCGAGCTGAACCATGGATTACTTCGTTCCGCTCGCAATGACGATGGGCCGAACTTGCCCCCATCAGCCTCCTGCCATCTCGCCACCCATAACGCCTTCTTGAAAACTTCCGCCCGCTCTCCTGGACTATAGTCCCCAGCGAACATCTGTTCCGGGGATGAGACCATGATGGACCGCAGGACACTGATCGTGGCGGCCTTCGCCGCGGCCGCTGGATCCCATGCGCTGCATGCCGAGCAGCCCGCGATGAGCCGGATCACGGCCTACGCCTTCTCGTTCCCGGCCCTTGACGGCGGCAACATCCGCCTTGCCGATTATAACGGCCGTCCCCTGATGATCGTGAATACGGCCTCGCTCTGCGGCTTCACACCGCAATATGCCGGCCTGCAGCAATTGTGGACCGAATTCCGCGATCGCGGCTTCGTCATCATCGGGGTGCCATCGAATGATTTCGGCGGCCAGGAGCCCGGCGGCCCGACCGAGATCGCCGAGACCGCGCAGCATCAGTATGGCGTGACGTTCCCGATCACAGCGAAAGCGGTGGTCCGGGGCGCGAGCGCGCATCCGTTCTACCGCTGGGCGGCGGAAGCGCGGCCGAAGGACGTGCCGCGCTGGAATTTCCACAAATACCTGATCGGCCGCGACGGCTACATCGCGGATGTCTTCCCTGAGTCGGTCACACCCGACGACACGCGCATCAAGACCGGGATCGCACGGGCATTGGCGGCGGCCTGAGAGGCCACGACAATCCCCGGAATTAACTGATCCCACAAGGATTTTGGACACGAGCCCGCCACGTTCATTGCCTTGGCGTCGGCACTGCGACTAGGGTACGATTGGTTGGGGGCGAAAGCGGCCCGGTTGCGGCGATGCCGGCACCGGGAGCGCGATCAGCAGGGAACACGCCATGCGCATTGCGGCAGGTCTGATTTTCGCAGGGACCGTATCGTTGCTCGCCTCGAGCGCTGCCTGGTCGCAGACGCCGCCCGCCAAGGGCGCCGCTGCCGCGCCGGCGGCAGCTCCTGCGGCCGCAGCTCCAGCGCCGGCCGCCGCGGCGCCTGCGCCCGCTGCTGCCGCGGCAGCGCCGGTGCCGCCGAAGCAACCCCCACAGCCGGCGCGCGCCGCCTGCACCAATCCGAACGCGCTCGGCGTTGCCCGCACCGTCGAGATCGACACGACCGGTGGACCGGGGTTCGGCTTCGAGCATTTCAAGCAGCTCGACTTCCTGCGCGACCATGAAGTGGTGCTGACCTTCGATGACGGTCCGTGGCCCGCCAACACGCCGGCGGTGCTGAAGGCGCTGGCGGATGAGTGCACCACGGGCATCTTCTTCCCGATCGGCAAGCACGCCACCTATCACCCCGAAATCCTGCGCCAGGTCTATGCCGCCGGCCACACGGTCGGCGCTCACACCTGGTCGCATGCCAATCTGAACAACAAGAAGCTGACCGAGGATCAGAAGAAGGACGAGATCGAGCGCGGCTATGCCGCGGTCAAATGGGCGCTCGAGACGTCACCCTCGCCGTTCTTCCGCTTCCCGGCGCTGCAACATCCGCCGGAAATGGTGACCTATCTCGGCAACCGCAACATCGCGATCTTCTCCTGTGATATCGACTCCTTCGACTTCAAGTCGAAGAACCCGCAGCAGGTGATCGACACCGTGATGAAGAGGCTCGCCAAGCTCGGCAAGGGCATCATCCTGATGCACGACTTCCAGAAGCACACCGCGGAAGCCTTGCCCACGCTGCTGACGCAGCTCAAGGCCGGCGGCTACAAGGTGGTCGCGATGCGCGCGAAATTCCCGGTGACCGTGCTGCCGCAATACGAGCAGGAGCTCGCCAAGGACGTCAAGCTGCCGACCGTCAGCTCGCGGCCGGTGAACAGCGTCGTTACCACGGTCGATCAGTAAACGACCCGGCGATAATCTTGGTGCCTGGTTTGCGTATCGAGGGTTTTGTCATCGTCTCCGCCGATGGCCGGTTGGCGAATGCGCGGAATGTGATGCCCGACGATCTCAAGATCGAGGGTGACAAGCGGTTCTTCACTGCAGCCCTCGACCGCGCCGATCTCGTCGTGCACGGCCGCCACTCCCAGGAAGAGCAGCCGAACGCGCCGAAGCGGCGCCGCCTGATCCTGACGGCCAAGGTGGCCTCCACCGCGCCCGCCCCTGACAATCCGAAGGCGCTGCTGTGGAATCCCGCCGGCTGCCCGTTCGAGATCGCGAGCCGCGAGGCCGGCGTGACCTCCGGCATGGTCGCCATCATCGGCGGCCCGGGCGTGTTCGGCATGTTCATGGATCGCTACGACACGTTCTGGCTCTCGGTCGCATCGAAGGTGCGCATCCCCGACGGCGAGCCGTGCTTTCCCGGCGTCCCTGCCCGCACCCCGCAGCAGGTGCTGTCGGCGCACGGCCTCGTCGCCGGCGAACCGCAACTGATCGATGCCGCGCAGGACGTCAGCGTCACACCGTGGCGGCGCGTGGGTTGAAATCGTGGAATTTGTAGGGCGGGTTAGCCGAGGGCGTAACCCGCCGCCGCTCTCGCCGATAAGCTGGGTCGGCGGATTACGCGGAGCCTGTCATCGGGCCGCGCTTTGCGCGGACCCGTTGGCTAATCCGCCCTACGCAACGCGACGCCCTACACGTCCCCATACGCCGGATCGTCGCGGCGCGGGCCGCGGCCGTAGCCGGCGATGATGAACAGCGCGCCGACCAACGACAGGTTCTTCAGCGCGTCGATCAGGGTCCGGAGATTGTCGGGCGCCGGTTGATTCCAGAAATCATGGAAGTAGAAGGTGACGACGCACACGTAGATGATCAGGAGGAGCGCGAAGAACCGCGCCAGCACGTTCACCGCGATCATCAGCCCGGCGAGGATCTCGAAGCCGCCGACCACAATCGCCAGCAGCTGCATGAACGGCATGCCGACGGCGGTTTCGATCTGCTGCGTATAGGGCACGACCACGGCCGGGATCGTCAGCTTCGCCGCGATCACATCCGCGGTGGCCTGGATGCCGAACAGCTTGCTCGCTCCCGAATAGAGGAACAGCACGGCGAACAGAATCCGCCCGAAGGTGATGAACGCTGGCATGGGTCGGCCTCACTGGATGGCAGAAATCGGACGAAGCAGGCGGAGCGATTATGGCCGCCCCGCCTGCTTCGATCAAATCGAATCCATCTCGGCCCAGGCACGATCAAGCACGATTAGGAAAACCGCGCTGCGGTTCTCCGAACATAACGTGCTCAAACAACGACCGCTCAGCCGAACAGCGTCGGCTGCGCGCGACCGGCACGCTCCTGGGCCTCGACCGCGGCGACCGCGGTCATGTTGAGGATGCCGCGCGCGGTCACGCCGGGGGTCAGGATGTGCGCCGGACGTGCCGGACCGATCAGGATCGGCCCCACCGGCAACGCGTTGGCGAGCGACTTGATCATCTGATAGGCGATGTTGGCGGCATCGAGGTTCGGCATGATCAGGATGTTGGCCTCGCCTTCCAGCCGCGATTGCGGCAGCACCATGCGCCGCGCCGCGGCCGACAGCGCGGTGTCGCCCTGCATTTCACCGTCGGCCTCGATCTCCGGATGCTTGTCCTTCAGGAGCTGGGTGGCCCGCCGCATCTTGCGCGAGGAGTCCGTATCATAGCTGCCGAAGTCGGAATGTGACACGAACGCGACCTTGGGCTTGAACGCGAAGCGCTGGACGTGGATCGCCGCGAGCGAGGCCACTTCCGCCAATTCCTCCGCGCTCGGGTTCGGGCGCACCTGGGTATCGGCAATGAAATGGGCACCGGTGGAGGTGATCATCAGCGCCAGCGCGGCATAGTCGCTGACCCCCGGCAGGAAGCCGATGATCTCGCGGACATGGCGCAGATGGCTCATATAGCGGCCCTCGACGCCGCACAGCATCGCATCCGCCTCGCCGCGCGACACCGCAAGGGCCGCGATGACCGTGTTGTTGGTGCGGACCACGGTCCGTGCGGCCTCCGGCGTCACCCCGCGGCGGCCCGCGACGTCGATATAGGACTGCACATAGGAGCGGTAGCGCGGATCGTCCTCGGGATTGACGAGGTCGAAATCGCGACCGGCCTTGATCGACAGGCCGAAGCGCTTGATCCTGGTCTCGACCACCGATGGACGGCCGACCAGGATCGGCCGCGCCAGCTTTTCCTCGAGCACCACCTGGGTGGCGCGCAGCACCCGCTCGTCCTCGCCTTCGGCATAGATCACGCGCACCGGCTGGGTCTTCGCCTTGGCGAACACCGGCTTCATGGTGAGGCCGGAGCGGAACGAGTAGCGTTGCAGCTCGGCGCAGTATTCGTCGAAGTTCTTGATCGGCCGCGTCGCAACGCCCGACTCCATCGCCGCCTTGGCCACCGCCGGGGCGATGCGCAGGATCAGGCGCGGATCGAACGGGCTCGGGATCAGCGAGCCCGGGCCGAAGCCCTGGGTCTCGCCGGTCTCGAGGCCATGGGCCACCGCATCCGACGGCGGATCGCGCGCGAGCTGCGCGATCGCATCCACCGCGGCATGCTTCATCGCCTCGTTGATCGCGGTAGCGCCGACGTCGAGCGCACCGCGGAAAATGAACGGGAAGCACAACACGTTGTTGACCTGGTTCGGGAAGTCCGACCGTCCGGTGCAGATCATCGCGTCGGGACGCGCCAACCGCGCCTCGTCCGGCATGATCTCCGGCACCGGATTGGCGAGCGCCATCACCAGCGGCCTGTCGGCCATCTGCTTGACCATGTCGGGCTTCAGCACGCCGGGCGCCGACAGGCCGATGAAGATGTCCGCGCCCGGAATGACGTCAGCGAGGACGCGCGCGTCGGTCTTCTGGGTATAGACCGCCTTCCAGCGATCCATCGTGGTGTTGCGGCCGTCATAGACCACGCCGTCGATGTCGCAGACCCAGATGTTCTTGCGCTGCGCGCCCATCGAGACCAGCAGATTGAGGGTCGCGATCGCGGCGGCGCCGGCGCCGGAGCAGACGATCTTCACGTCGGCCAGTTGCTTGCCGTTCAGCAGCAGCCCATTGACGATCGCGGCGGCAACGATGATGGCGGTGCCGTGCTGGTCGTCGTGGAACACCGGGATCTTCATGCGCTCCTTGAGCTGCGCCTCGATCTCGAAGCACTCCGGCCCGCGGATGTCTTCCAGATTGATGCCGCCGAAGGTCGGCTCCAGCGCGGCGACGGTCTCGACCACGCGCTCGATCGTGTCGGCCTTGATCTCGATGTCGAACACGTCGATGCCGGCGAATTTCTTGAACAGCACCGCCTTGCCTTCCATGACGGGCTTCGAGGCCAGCGGGCCTATATTGCCGAGACCGAGTACCGCGGTGCCGTTCGAGACCACCGCCACCAGATTGGCACGGGCGGTCAGCGTCGCCGCCTCGGCCGGGTTCTTGGCGATCTCGGTGCAGGCGGCGGCCACGCCCGGCGAATAGGCCAGCGCCAGGTCGCGCTGGTTGGCGAGCGGCTTGATCGCCTGGATCTCGAGCTTGCCCGGTCGCGGCAGCCGGTGATAGGCGAGCGCGGCGTTATGGAGTTCTTCAGACGATGACGACATGCGTGCTCCCCGCGTTTCCGGCCCAAATTTCTTGTTTCTGTGCTAATCCAGGCAAAAGTCAGTTGTCCGGCAAATCGAGCTGGATGTGAAGCATGTCCGGCCGCTTGGATGCAACATCCGATCATATCCCCGTCAACAGGCCCGGGCGGGCCCGCTCATGGATGCGGCACTTTCCGGCCGCGGATTGGCAATTTTTTTCCCTTGATCATCCGGAGTTGACCGAATGAAGAAAATTCTGCTCGGCCTGATCGCGCTCGTTGTGATTGCGATCGGCGGCTTCTTCGGCTTCGATCTCTATACCCAGCGGCGGATCACCAGCGCCGTGGAGGCCGCTTTCGACCAGGTCCGTGCCGAAGGCGGCACCGCGAGCCACGGCCGGATTTCGTTCGATCTGATGCAGCGCACCCTGACCATCGGGGACATCGCCGTCGAGACCGGCACGCAGCCGCCGTTCAGGCTGAAGGCGGCCAACGTGATGGCCTACGGCGTCGACCGGTCGGACACCTCGCGCTTTTCCGCCGCGAGCCTGGAGGCCCGCGACGTCGAGATCGATGCCACGATGGGCGACAAGCAGGCCTTCACGCTCAACTACAAGATGCCGCTGGTCACGGTGAAGGATTTCATCGGCCCCACTGGCGTGCGTGAACTTCGGAAATCGGCGTCCCTGTTCGATCTCTACGGGTTCGGCCTCGCGTATCTGGCCGGCGTCAGCGCCTCGTCGATCACGGCCCCCGGCCTGACCGGGACGATCAAGATCGCGACATCGGGCGCCGAGGGCAGCAGCGGCGAGTACACCTATTCGAACCTTGTGCTCGACAACATCAAGAACGGAAAGATCGCCTCCAGCAAAAGCGACGGCGTCACGTACACGTTCAACTCGCAGGCGGCGGGCAAGGCGGTCAAGATATCAGGCAATCTCGCCAATGTCGTCGCGAGCGACATCGATATCGGCGCGCTGGCCGCGATCTTCGATCCGGGCAAGAGCAGCGACGATCGCGACTATCGGGTTTACCGGCACGTCTCGGCCGGTCCCTATGAGGTGACGTCGACGCAAGGCATGAAGATGCGGATCGACGGCATGACCGTCGATGACGTTGGGTTCACGCCGTCGCGGATGCAATTACCGGCGCTGATGGCGCTGATCCCGCCGCCTGGCGCTGCCCCGCCGTCGCCCGCGCAGGCGCGCGAACTGATGGACAGGCTGGCCAACGTCTATCAAGGCATCCGGATCGGAAACACCGAGATGCACGGACTCTCGGTCGAGACCCCGCAAGGCCCGCTCAAGCTCGCCTCGATGCGGCTCAACCTCGAGGGCGGCAAGATCGGCGAGCTTGCCATCGAAGGACTTGATACCCACGCGCCGAACGGTCCCGTAAAGGTCGGGCGCTTCGCGCTGAAGTCGCTCGATGTCGCCAACTTCATCCGGCTGTCGGCACAGTTCGCCGGGCAGAAGCCCTCACCCGAACAGGCGCTGGGGCTGATCCCGCTGATCGAGGGCGTCGAAATCAAGGGCGTCACGTCGCCCTACAAGGCCACCGGCAAGCCGGTCAACATCGATGTCCTCAGCCTCGACTGGGGTCAATTTGTCGGATCGATCCCGAGCAGACTGCGGCTGATCGCGAAGATGGCCGCACCGCTGGATGCGGCCGATCCGCGACAGCAGGCACTCGTCGCAGCCGGGATCGACCGGATGGCGGTCGATGCCGATCTCGGCGCTGTCTGGACCGAGGCGACACGCGCATTCGCGCTCGAGCCGGTCAAGCTCGACATGGCGGGCCTGTTGAACGCATCGGCCAAGGTCTCGCTCGCCAACGTGCCGCGCGAGGCGTTTTCGACCAGCGCCGCGGAATCCATGGGCGCGGCCGCGCAGATCGAAGCCGGTACGATCGAGCTTGTCGTCCACGACCTCGGCGTCATCGATCTCGCGATCGCTCAATACGCGCGCACCCAGAACGTCAGCCGCGACGAGGCGCGCAACGCCGTCCTCAACAGCATCAAGACGCAGGGCGATGCAATTGGTGGGGCCAATCCCGATGCCACCGCCCTCATCACTGCGATCAGCCAGTTCATCGAGACGCCGGGGCAGACGCTGGTGATCAAGCTTACTCCGCGCGCCAAGGTGCCGGCGCTTCAGTTGATCGAGCTGCTCAAGATCGATTTGCAGTCGGCGCTGGCGCAGTTCAAGATCGAGGCCTCGACGGGGCTGTAAGCTTGCATCCGGGCAACGCGCCCTCCACTTGTCATGGCCGGGCTTGTCCCGGTCATCCACGTCTTCCTTCTCGCGAAAACCAAAACGTCGATGCCCGGGACAAGCCCGGGCATGACGAGTTTTTGCGGCAGTCCTAGCTAGCTCTTCGCCGGCAGGTTGGTCTTGATGTGCAGCTCCTTGAGCTGCTTCGGCGTGGCTTCCGACGGCGCCCCCATCAGCAGGTCCATGGCCTGCTGGTTCATCGGGAACAGCGAGATCTCGCGCAGATTGTTGGTACCGCACAACAGCATCACGATGCGGTCGAGGCCGGCCGCCATGCCGCCATGCGGCGGAGCGCCGTACTGGAACGCACGGTACATGCCGCCGAAGCGGTCGATGACCTCCTGCTCGCCATAGCCTGCGATCTCGAACGCCTTCACCATCGCTTCCGGCTTGTGATTGCGGATGCCGCCGGAGGCGATCTCGTAGCCGTTGCAGGCGATGTCGTACTGGAACGCCTTGATGGTCAGCGGATCCTGCGACTTCAGCGCGTCGAGGCCGCCCTGCGGCATCGAGAACGGGTTGTGCGAGAAGTCGACCTTCTTGTTCTCCTCGTCATACTCGTACATCGGGAAGTCGACGATCCAGGCGAGCTCGAAGCGGTCCTTGTCGATCAGGTTCAATTCCTCGCCGAGCTTGGTGCGCGCAAGGCCTGCGAACTTCCAGAACTTCTCGGGATCGCCGGCGACGAAGAACGCCGCGTCGCTCTCCTTGAGGCCGAGTTGGTCGCGGATCGCAGCCGTGCGCTCGGGGCCGATGTTGTTCGCCAGCGGACCTGCGCCCTCGCCGCCCTCGCGCCACATGATGTAGCCGAGGCCGGGCTGGCCTTCGCCCTGCGCCCACGAGTTCATGCGGTCGCAGAACGCGCGGCTGCCGCCGCCGGTGCCGGGGATCGCCCAGACCTGGTTCTTCGGGTCTTCCAGCATCCGCGCGAACACCTTGAAGCCGGAGCCGCGGAAGTGCTCGGAGACCTCCTGCATCACGATCTTGTTGCGCAGATCGGGCTTGTCGGAGCCGTATTTGCGCACGGCTTCCGCGAACGGAATGCGGGGCCAGTTCTTGGTCACCGGCTTGCCCTTGGCAAAGTCCTCGAACACGCCCGTGATGACCGGCTCCATCGCCGCGAACACGTCGTCCTGGGTCACAAAGCTCATCTCGACGTCGAGCTGATAGAACTCGCCCGGCAGGCGGTCGGCGCGCGGGTCCTCGTCGCGGAAGCACGGCGCGATCTGGAAGTAGCGGTCGAAGCCCGACATCATCAGCAGCTGCTTGTACTGCTGCGGCGCCTGCGGCAGCGCGTAGAACTTGCCGGGATGGATGCGCGACGGCACCAGGAAGTCGCGCGCGCCTTCCGGCGACGACGCCGTCAGGATCGGGGTCTGGAATTCGAAGAAGCCCTGCTCCTTCATCCGCTTGCGCATGGAATCGACCACCGCGCCGCGGGTCATGATGTTCTGGTGCAGCTTCTCGCGACGCAGGTCGAGGAAGCGGTACTTGAGCCTGATATCCTCAGGATATTCCTGCTCGCCGAACACCGGCAGCGGCAGCTCGGCCGCCGGGCCCAGCACCTCGATCTCCTTGATGTAGATCTCGACCATGCCGGTCGGCAGTTCGGGATTGTCGGTGCCTTCAGGACGGCGGCGCACCTTGCCGTCGATCCGCACCACCCACTCCGAGCGGAACTTCTCGACCTCGGCGAACGCCGGCGAGTCCGGATCGGCCACGCATTGGGTGATGCCGTAATGGTCGCGCAGATCGACGAACAGCACGCCGCCATGGTCGCGGACCCGGTGGACCCAGCCTGAGAGCCGGACCGTCTGGTCGATATCGCTCTCTCGGAGCGCGCCGCATGTGTGTGACCGGTAGCGATGCATATTCGTTCCAAAACTGATGTCGGAGGGTCGAATCGCGACAGGGCCAAAATCCCCTGTCCGAAACTGCGGAGGGTTTACCCGACGAGGCCGGGTGCGGCAACCAAGGGAACGCCGCCTTTTCGGGCCAAACCGCAGATTTTCCGCGCCAGCGCCGCCAATCGTTTGCCTATTCGGCCCGCAGGCCTATCTTCCCGGTATGACCATCCATTTCCCGTTCCAGAACACCTATTCGGCGCTGCCGGCGAACTTTTTCGCCCGCGTCGCGCCGACCCCGGTGGCCTCCCCCCGGCTGATCAAGCTGAACCGGGCCCTCGCAGTCCAGCTCGGGCTGGACCCGGACCTGCTGTCGACGCCTGAGGGTGCCGAAATCCTCGCCGGCAAGCGGCTGCCTGACGGCGCCGATCCGATCGCCATGGCCTATGCCGGCCACCAGTTCGGGCACTTTGTTCCCCAGCTCGGCGATGGCCGCGCCATCCTGCTTGGCGAGGTCATAGACCGGGACGACGTCCGCCGCGACATCCAGCTCAAGGGATCTGGCCCCACCCCGTTCTCTCGCCGCGGCGACGGCCGTGCCGCGCTCGGACCGGTGCTGCGCGAATACATCGTCAGCGAGGCGATGTTCGCGCTGGGCATCCCGACGACAAGGTCGCTGGCCGCCGTCGTCACCGGCGAGCCGGTGATGCGCGAGACCGCGCTGCCGGGCGCGGTGCTGACCCGCGTCGCCTCGAGCCACATCCGCGTCGGGACCTTCCAGTTCTTCGCCGCCCGCGGCGACACCGACGGCGTCCGGGCGCTGGCCGACCATGTCATCGCCCGGCATTATCCCGAGCTGAAGGACGCCGCCCAGCCCTATCACGCGCTGCTCGCCGGCGTCGTGGCGCGGCAGGCCGCGCTGGTTGCGCGCTGGCTCCTGGTCGGCTTCATCCACGGCGTGATGAACACCGACAACACCTCGATCTCGGGCGAGACCATCGATTACGGCCCCTGCGCCTTCCTCGACGCCTACAACCCGGCGCAGGTGTTCTCCTCGATCGATGAGATGGGCCGCTACGCCTATGCCAACCAGCCGCGCATCGCGCTGTGGAATCTGACCCGGCTCGCCGAGTGCCTGCTGCCGCTGTTCGACGGCGAGCAGGAGAAGGCCATCGAGCAGGCACAGACCATCCTCGGCGAATTCCCCGAAAAATTCACCGCGGCCTACCAGGCCGGGCTGCGCGCCAAGGTCGGCCTGTTCACCGCACGCGACGGCGACGAAGCGCTGATCCAGGACCTGCTCGACGCGATGGCGAAGAACGCGGCCGACTTCACACTGACCTTCCGTCACCTGGGTGCGGCCGCAGCCGATGACGCCGCCGACGTCCGCGCGCAGTTCACCGATCCCGCAGCGTTCGACGAATGGGCGGCCCGCTGGCGCACCCGCCTCGCGCTGGAACAGCAGACGCCGGCCGAGCGCAAGGCCGCGATGGGTGCCGTCAACCCGGCCTTCATCCCGCGCAACCACCGCATCGAGGCGGTGATTGCGGCTGCGGTGAACTCGGACGACTATGCGCCGTTCGAGGAGCTGGTGACCGTGCTGGCAAAGCCGTTCGAGGATCAGCCGCAGTTCGCGGCCTATGCCGATCCGCCGCTGCCCGAGCAGATGGTGACGCAGACGTTCTGCGGGACGTAGCCGCCTTCGTCATTGCGAGGAGCGAAGCGACGACGCAATCCATCTATCCGCGCATGCGGGCCGATGGATTGCTTCGCTTCGCTCGCAATGACATGGAGAGACTGGCCCTCACAGCGTCACCACGATCTTGCCGAACTGCGCGTTCGACTCCAGGAAGCGGTGCGCCTCGACGATCTCTTCGAACGGAAACGTCCTGGCGATGATCGGCTTCAGCGCGCCGTCGGCGAGCCCGTCGAGGATGAACGCCTTCGCCGCGGCGAGCCGCGACGGATCCTGGACGACCTCATGCACGCGGTAGCCGCGCAGGATCAGGCTCTTGCTCAGCACGGTGAACAGCGGAAACGGCGTCGGCTCAGGGCTGAGCCCGCCATACTCGATCAGGATGCCACCATGCGCCATCGCCGCTGTCAGCGGCACGAAGATGGGGCCGCCGACCGGATCGAGCACGACACGAACGCCGTCCAGCCCCGCGATCTGCTCCAGCCTCGATTGCAGATCCTCCTCTGCGGACGCGATCACATGCGCGGCGCCGGCATCACGCAGCGCCTGCACCTTCGCCGAGGTCCGCGTCACCGCAATCGGGATCGCACCGACACGGTTGGCGATCTGGATCGCGGCGAGCCCGACGCTGCTCGATGCCGCCGATATCACCGCGAACTCCCCACGGGCGAGCTTCGCGATGTCGATCAGGGCGCCATACGCCGTGAGATATTGCATCCACACCGCGGCCGCCTCTGCAAACCCCAGCGCCGGCGGATGCTTGACCACCAGCTCGGCCGGGAACGTCGCGAGTTCGGCATAGGCCGGCCACCGCGCCATCGAGATCGGCGGCACGATGCTGACGGCATCGCCTTGCGCGAAATCGCTGACGCCCTCGCCGACCGCTTCGACAAGGCCGGCGGCCTCGAGGCCGAGGCCCGACGGCAGCGCCGGCGTCTCGATATAGGTCCCCCTGCGCATCAAGGCCTCGGCGCGGTTCAGTCCGAGCGCCTTGATCCGGATCCGGACCTCGCCGCGCGCGGGCGGCGCGATCGCGACCTCCTCGATGCGCAGCACCTCGGGACCGCCAAGTTGATGAAAACGAAC
This sequence comes from Bradyrhizobium mercantei, assembly GCF_001982635.1. Classification (GTDB taxonomy): domain Bacteria; phylum Pseudomonadota; class Alphaproteobacteria; order Rhizobiales; family Xanthobacteraceae; genus Bradyrhizobium; species Bradyrhizobium mercantei. Next base: position 780,960 of record NZ_MKFI01000002.1, read on the forward strand.
GACGCGTGCCATCGGCAACACTCCAAAACAGTTGATTTGAATGAGCTATGCCAAGGCCAATTCAGCGGATAAATCATCCCGCCGACTGAACAGTCAAAACCAGGAGTTTCGAATGATGGATCGCCTGACCAGCATGGCCGTCTTCCTCAGGGCGGTTGATCTCGGCTCGTTCGCCGCCGCGGCCGAGGCGCTCGAGATGTCCGGTCCGATGGTCGGCAAGCATGTCCGCTTCCTCGAGGAGCGGCTCGGCGTCCGCCTGCTCCACCGCACCACGCGGCGGCAGAGCCTGACCGAGTTCGGTCAAGCCTATTACGAACGCTGCCGCACGGTGCTCGCCGAAGCGGATGCCGCCGACGCGCTTGCTGCCGATCAGCTGTCCGAACCGCGCGGTCGGCTGCGCGTGACGATGCCGGCGCTGCTCGGCCGGCACTGCGTGGCACCGCTGCTGCTCAAGCTGGCGCAGAAATATCCGGCGCTAGAGCTCGATCTCTCGTTCGGCGATCCCGTCGCCGATCTGATGGAGGGCGGCTACGACCTTGCGATCCGGACCGGCGAACTCAACGAGCAGGTGAGCGTGATCACGCGACGCATCGCGCGCCAGCGCATGGTGGTGTGCGGCTCGCGCGCGTATTTGAAGGCGCACGGCAGGCCGCGCGCGCTCGACGAACTCGACCGGCACCAGGCGATCGTCTATCGCCGCCTGGGGCGCGCTAGGCCGTGGCTGTTCCCGCGCGACGGTGCGCGGCCGCACGAGGTCTGGCCGGCCGGGCGGCTCCGGCTCGACGATCTCGAAGCGATCGCCGATGCTGCGGCGCGCGGCATGGGACTGGCGTGGCTGCCCTCGTGGTTGGTACGCGACCGCCTCGCAAGTGGCGCGCTGGTCCAGGTTCTCGGCAATGAAGGGGAACTGCCCTATGACTGCCACGCGCTGTGGCTGCCGACGCCGCAGCTGCCGCCAAAAGTCCGGCTCGCGGTAGACGTGCTCGCCGCAGCGTTGCCGAAACTCGTGGCATAGCGCGCTCGTTTTGATCCCGTGCCGCGCTCGTGAGCGTTAACTCACCCTCCACCATGCCGGGAGGCCGGCGGCGGTAACCATAAGGCTTAACAGCGCGTCAACGCTCCCCCAACAAGTCTAACTGTTTCTGATGGGGGAGAACGGCCCGTGGACGCATTTGCATTTGAATTTATGGGACTGGCGATGATCGCGCTGTGCCTGGTCGTGCTGGCGATGCCTGCCGCGCGCCGGCCGTCGAAGAAGATGGGCTACGAGTGAACGGCGCGACCAACGTTCGTAGGGCGGATTAGCGCCAGCGTAATCCGCCTCCTTGCGAGGACACAGAGGTTGCCCTCGCGCGCTTCGAGCACGAGACGCCATCGGTTGGTTTCCGCGACCTAGCAACCCCGGCGGATTACGCCTTCGGCTAATCCGCCCTACTTTTTGCACGCATCCTTTCCCGCACATCTCTGCCTTGCCCGATGACGGCCACGCAGCCCGGTTCCGCGGTGCTATGGTTGCCGCGTCCTGCCCTCGTTGCATCTGATTCCCGTCATGACCGAGACCGCCTCGTCGCTGATCCATCCCGGCTGGTTTGCCGCGATCGCCATATTGCTGTGGGCCACCGGCCTGCTGCCGGAATTCCTCACCGCGCTGCTGTTCTTCGCGGCGGTGGCCGTGTTCCGCGCGGCGCCGCCGGACGTGCTGTTCTCCGGCTTCCAGTCGGAAGCGTTCTGGCTGGTGCTGGGCGGCTTCGTGATCGGCAGCGCGATCCGCAAGGTCGGGCTCGCCGACCGGATCGCACGCGCCCTCGCGGGACACCTCTCGGGCTCCTGGTTCCGGATGGTTGCCGGTGTCATCCTGCTGACCTACGCGCTCGCCTTCGTGATGCCGTCGAACATGGGCCGCATCGCGCTCTTGATGCCGATCATCCTCGCGCTCGCCGATCGCGCCGGCTTGGCTGAGGGATCGCCGGGCCGCACCGCGCTCGCGCTTGGCGTCGGCTTCGGCACCTATCAGCTGTCGGCATCGATCCTGCCGGCGAACGTGCCGAACCTGATCATGACCGGCGCCGCCGAGCGCGCCTATGGCGTGCAATTCGACTACATGTCGTATCTCGTGCTGCATGCGCCCGTGGTCGGCATCCTCAAGGGCATCGTGCTGGTGGGCTGCCTGGTGTGGCTGTTTCCAGCATCGCCGAAGCCGATCGAGGGCTCTGTCGAGACGACACCGATGACCGCGGCCGAATGGCGGCTCTCGATCATCCTGCTTGCGACACTCGCCTTCTGGATGACGGACAGTCTGCACGGCATCCGCCCGGCATGGGTCGGGCTGGTGTCGGCGTGTCTTTGCGTGCTGCCGCGCATAGGCTTCCTCAACGGCGAGGAATTCGCCGCCGGCGTCAATGTCCGCACCTGCATCTATCTCGGCGGCATCCTCGGGCTTGCTGCCGTCGTCGCCTGGTCCGGGCTCGGCACCGCGATCGGCGATCGCATCATCCCGCATCTGCCGCTCGACCCGGCGCGGCCGGCAGCGGATTTCGCCTCGATGATCGGGCTCGCCAGCCTGTTGAATTTCGTCGTCACCGCCAACGGCGTCCCCGCGGTGTTCACGCCGCTCGCCGCCTCGCTCGCCGCGCATACCGGCTTGAGCCTTCAGACCGTCTTGATGTCGCAGGTCTTCGCCTATGCGACGCCGCTGCTGCCGTATCAGGCGGCTCCGATCGTGGTCGCCGCCGGCATGGCGCGGGTGCCGACCAGCGCGGCGGTCAAGATGTGCCTCGTCGTCGGCGTGATCTCCTTCGTCGTGCTGGCGCCGCTCTATCTGGTCTGGTTCCGGCTGCTCGGCTGGATCGGCTGAGCGGCCCGCGCCTCGGCAAGGAACGGCCGCAGCGCCGGGTTGAGATTGCCCGGCCGCCAGGCGATCACATGCTCGATCGCAGGCGCCGCCTGAAGATCGCGCTGCACCAGATTGTCGATACCGAGCTTGCCCATCGATTCCGGCACCAGCGCGATGCCGAGATTTTCCGCGACCAGGCTGACGATGGTCTGCTGCAGCTCGACCTCGAGCCGGATGGTCGGCTCGAATCCGCCGGAGCGGCAGTACTGCACGATCGCCTCGCGCAGCATCGGCGCCGCTTCGACAGGCGTCGCGATCAACGGCTGGCCCTTGAGCTGCCTGGCGCTGACGCTCGTGCGGCTGGCGAGCGGATGGCTCGGATGCAGCGCGAGGCACATGCGCTCGCGATGGATGATGCGGGTCTCGAGTCCCTTGATCGGTCCGGGGTTGAACATGATGGCGGCATCGAAGCGCCCGCCCAGCACGGCCTCGGCGAGCGCGCCCGGTACCACCTCGCGCAGCTCGACATGCACCTCGGGATGGCCCGCCATGTAGCGCCGCGCGAGGCCCGGCAGGCTGGTATAGGCCGCGTGCATCATGAAGCCGATGGCGAGCTCGCCGACCTCGCCGCGTTCGGCGAGCCGCGCGTTGCGGCAGGCCTGGTCGAAACTCATCAGCACGGCGCGCGCATCCTCCAGAAAGCGGCGGCCGGCCGGCGTGAGGCTCGCGCGCCGGGACTCCCGCTCGAACAGGTGGACGCCGAGCTCCTTCTCCAGCGCCGCGATCTGGCGGCTCAGCGGCGGCTGGCTGATATGCAGCCGCTCGGCGGCGCGGCCGAAATGCAGCGTCTCCGCCACGGCCACGAAATAGCGCATTTGCCTGATGTCGATCATGATACCGAAAAGGTATGAACTGGAGCCTCAATCAGTATTGGATGATATCAGAGCCGAGGCGTAGGACTGAAGCGCTTTCGTTACCCAGGCCCCCAATGCTCGCGACCCTCGCCGCCGTTCTCCCGATCTTCTCGCTCATCTTCGCCGGCTGGCTGGCGCGCCGGATCGGCGTGGTCGGCCCAGCCGCGTCGAGCGAGTTGAACCGCTTCGTCGTCTACCTCGCGCTTCCGGCGCTGCTGTTCGACGTCATCGCGCACGCGCAATGGAGCGATGTCTGGCAGCCCTCCTTCATCGCGGCATTCGGCATCGGCGCCGCGCTGGTGTTTGGCCTGACCATCGCGATCGCCCTGATCCGCCGCAGACATCTGGTCGATGCCGCGATCGACGGCCTCAATGCCGGCTATGGCAATACCGGCTTCGTCGGCTTCCCGCTGGCGGTGGCCGCGCTCGGCCGCGAGGCGCTGGCGCCGACGCTGGTCGCAACCATCATGACGGTGTGCGTGCTGTTTGCGATTGCGATCGTGCTGATCGAGACCGGGCTGCAAACCGAGCGGCGCGGCAAGGATGTCATCGTCAAGGTCGGCCGCTCGCTGCTCACTAATCCCTTGCTCGTCGCCCCCGTGCTCGGCGCGATCGTTCCGCTTGCCGGCCTGACTATTCCCGCCCCGGCGGAAAGTTTCCTGAAGCTGTTGGGCGGCGCGGCCTCGCCCTGCGCGCTGGTCGCGCTCGGGCTGTTCCTCGCCACCAAGCGCGAGGCGACCGAGCAGAACATCGGTTCGGCGGCGCTGCTGGTCGGCTGCAAGCTCGTGCTGCAACCGGCGATCACCTGGGTGATGGCGACCACCGTGTTCGGCCTCTCCCCGCTGCTGACGCACACGGCGGTGCTGCTCGCAGCACTTCCGACCGGCACCGGCCCGTTCATGCTCGCCGAGTTCTACCGGCGCGAAGCCAACATGACGTCGAACGTCATCCTGGCCTCCACGGTGGTGTCGGTCATCACCCTCAGCGGCTATCTCGCGATGGCCCGATAATATCGCGCCGTCGCGTCATCGAATGGCGATATGCTTGCCCTGATGAGTCCTGACATGGGACGCAAGTCAGGGAATCGACGCTTGAACGACACCGACGTCCAGCAGCCCAGCACGCTGCCCTCGAGCACAACGCACTCGCCGCTCGAGGTGCTGCTGATTTTCCTCAGGCTCGGCGTCAGTTGCTTCGGCGGCCCGATCGCGCATATCGGCTATTTCCGGGACGAGTTCGTCGTTCGCAGGCGCTGGCTCGACGAGCAGGCTTATGCGGATTTGGTCGCGCTGTGCCAATTCCTGCCCGGCCCCGCGAGCAGCCAGGTCGGCTTTTCGCTCGGCCTGATGCGAGCAGGCTATCTCGGGGCGCTGGCGGCCTGGACCGGCTTCACGCTGCCCTCGGCGATCGCGCTCGTGCTGTTCGCGTATGGCGCCAGCGGATTGAGCGGCCCGGCCGGCACAGGGCTGGTGCACGGCCTGAAGCTGGTCGCGGTCGCAATCGTGGCCCAGGCGGTCTGGGGCATGGCGCGCTCGCTCTGTCCCGACCGCGCACGCGCATCGATCGCGACGGTGGCGGCGCTCGTCATCCTCGCCAGTTCGTCGTCGATCGCACAGATCGGCGCCATCGTGCTCGGCGCCGTCGCCGGGCTGTGGTTCTGCCGCGCGCAACAGACCAACGGCGCGACCCATATGGCGATGCCGGTGTCGCGCCGCGTCGGCGTGGCCGCGCTGATCCTGTTCGTCGTGCTGTTGGTCGGATTGCCGCTGCTGTCCCGCACATGGCCCGGGCTCGGCCTGTTCGAGGCCTTCTACCGCTCCGGCGCACTGGTGTTCGGCGGCGGCCATGTCGTGCTGCCGTTGCTGCGCGAAGCGGTGGTGACGCCGGGCTGGATCGGTGACGATGCGTTCCTGACCGGCTACGGCGCCGCACAGGCCGTGCCCGGCCCGCTGTTCACCTTTGCCGCCTATCTCGGTGCCGTGATCGGCGGCGTGCCGGGCGCGATCACGGGCCTCGTCGGCATCTTCCTGCCGGGACTTCTCATCCTGCTCGCAGCCTTGCCGTTCTGGGATCAATTCCGCAAGCAGCCGGCGGCCCAGGCGATGATGCGCGGCGTCAACGCCGCCGTGGTCGGCATCCTGGGTGCCGCGCTCTACGATCCGGTGTGGACCAGCAGCGTGCACCGTCCGCTCGATTTCGGCGTCGCGCTGGCCGGCTTCGTCCTGCTCACGGCATGGCGCGCGCCGCCGCTCGTGGTGGTCGTGCTTAGCGCGGCGGCCGGCATCGCCACCGGGCTCCTGCAATCGTGAACGACCCTCAGCCGTTTCGCCCGCCGAATTAACAACGCCTTCACGGCTGGCGGCCAGAATACCGGCATATGCCAAATGTTTCCAAACATGCGGATCCGACCCGTGTTCCCGTGCTGGACCTGCTGCGGCTCGCCGCGGTCGGGGCCGTGATCCTGTATCACTACGGTTTCTGGGGCACCGCATCGCACGGCGTTCAGAAGGTGGCGCTGCCCTACCTCGCGCCGGTCGCGCAGTACGGCTTCCTCGGCGTCCCCGTGTTCTTCGCGATCTCCGGCTTCGTGATCGCCTACTCGGCCGAAGGCCGCACGCCTGTCGGTTTCGCGATCGCCCGCTTCAGCCGGATCTATCCGACCTTCGTCATCTGCATGTCGCTGACATTCCTCGCGACGCTGCTGCTCGGCCACGCCTGGTTTCAGGTGACGTGGGGGCAATGGCTGGCGAACCTGTTCATCGCCGCGCCGATGCTCGGCCAGCCCTACATGGATGACGCCTACTGGTCGCTGGTGATCGAGGTGGTGTTCTACGCCTGGGTCGCGCTGTTCCTGGCCTGGGGCATCTTCCCGCGGCGGATCGACACCATCATCGTGGCGTGGATCGCCGTCACCTTCGCCAACGAGTTGACGCTGGACGTTCCGCTGTTCGAGAAACTGTTCATGGCCGACGACAGCGGCTTCTTCGCCGTCGGGCTTCTGATCTATGAACACTACCGCGGACGGCGCGACACGAGGCTCTACAGCCTGCTGACGCTGGCGATGGGCACGGCGACGTTTCAGGCCGTGCACAAGCTGGAGCGGCTCGGCGTCCACACGCATGGCAGCTTCGATCCGCGCGTCGTCACCGCGATCTGCATCGTCTCGCTCGGCATCGTGTTCGCCGCGACCCGCATCAAGACCGTGCCGCTGCCGGAAAGCCTGGTCAGAGCCATCGGCGGCATCACCTATCCGCTCTATCTGCTGCATCTGCAGCTCGGCTACGTGATCCTGCTGCTGATCACGCCAACGCCGGACGCGCTGTCCACCGCACTGGTGGTGGCCGGCATGGTCGTGCTGGCGTGGTTCGTCTGGCGCTTTCTCGAAGCGCCCGCGCATTATCGCGTCAAGGACCGGCTCACGATGCTGGCCGCACGCCATGGATGGCCGTCGCGCACTCGCGCAGGCGAAGCGCGGATCGATCCGGGACACGTCTCTGCGCACGTCGAAGCCGGGCGGATTGCCAATCACTGATTGCGCTGCAACCAGCGATTGCTCGCCCATCCCGCACAGAACACCGCATCGGCGCCGTCGGGAATGGTCTGCGCGAACCACCGGGCGACCTCCGGCGAGGTTTGGGTCCGCGGCTCGTCGCGATAGCGAAGCTGGCCGTACGCACCCCGCATCGCCATCGTCGCCTTCTCGATGCCCTGACGAGGATACAGGGTCGCAGCCAGGCTGAGACAGAGATCATCGAGATCGCCGCCCTGCGTCTCGGCTGGAATGGCCGGCACAACGCGTCGGCATTGTGCGCGCCCCAACACGTAGATGACGGGATTTCGCGTCCGCCAGCACAGGCAGAATTCTGCGGGCGCTGCCGGGTGACCGAGCTCCGCGGCCATCGCAGCATCGAACATCCGCTTGAAAGAGCCGCGACCACGATGCGTGTCTCTGACTGCCGTGCCCGAAAGATAGATCACGGACGTGCCGGCAAAGGTCAGGCGCTGAATGATGAGGTAAGCCACGCATTCACCGCTGTGGTGGAGCAGGACGATGCCGTGGTCAGGCTTGAACGGAGAATGCTGGCGGGACCAGAATCTTTCCGTTGTCAGCCAGTTCGTGTCGATGATGCTGTTGATGTCCTCGAGCACGGCATCGCGGCGATGTTCAGGGACGTCAGAGGCGATTTGAAACAGCTCACTGCTGACGGCCCCTGGCGGCGTCGCAATCACGGCGGCTCCTACTGACATTCGACTTCAAGTTGCTTCCGCAGGGTACGGCACCCACGGTCGGCCTGGCAAGCCGGGGCAACGCTCGATCCGCACCTGGCTTTTCCTGCACGCTCTTCAAGAGAGGCGAAACGACAGGCGGGACTCGGACAAATCATGTCGCGAGAATGCGAAGCTGCGCCATCATCACCACTCGTCATCGCCCGGCTTGACCGGGCGATCCGGTACGCCGCGAACTCTCGGGAGCCATTCCCCCCCGATGCCATTGCCGCGGGACCGCGGCGGCGATCTCCCGATCAATGAATTCCGGTGGTTATGGGGCCCCTGAATTCACCCGGCTTTCGCCAAGACGACGGCCAAATTCGCGGCACGACCGGGCCGAAAACGCCCTCGAATCACGTCCGATTAATTCAAAAATGCCCTGTCCCTCACTCCATGCAGGGCCAAAATCCCTGCAAGACCCTTGACATAGCTGCCCTTTCGGCAGAACGCGTGTGGTCAAGCCGTCATGGACATTTCATGGATCTGATTAGCACGACCTCCGACCTCGCCGCCGCCTGTGATCGGCTCGCCCAACACAAGGTCATCACTGTCGACACCGAGTTCCTGCGGGAGACGACCTACTATCCGCTGCTCTGCGTCGTGCAGATGGCAAGCGCGGACGAAGCCGTCGTGGTCGACGCGCTGGCGCCCGGCATCGACCTCAAGCCGTTCTTCGAGCTGATGTCGAACGAAGCCGTGCTGAAGGTCTTCCACGCCGCGCGGCAGGATATCGAAATCGTCTGGCATCTGTCCGGCACGATCCCGCATCCGATCTTCGATACCCAGGTCGCAGCCATGGTGCTCGGCTATGGCGACAGCATTGCCTATGACCAGCTGGTCGATCGCGTCACCGGCCACCGCCCCGACAAGACCCATCGCTTCACCGACTGGTCGCGCCGTCCGCTGAGCGAGGAGCAATTGCATTACGCGGTCTCCGACGTCACCCATCTGCGCGAGGTGTTCGCGGCGCTCGATGCCGATTTGCGCAAGCGCGACCGCAGCGACTGGGTCAGCGAGGAGATGGAGATCCTGACCTCGCCGAAGACCTACGACTTCCATCCCGAGCGCGCCTGGGAGCGGCTCAAGACCCGCGTGCGCAAGCCGCGCGAGCTCGCGGTGCTGATCGAGGTCGCCGCCTGGCGCGAGCAGGAGGCGCAGAGCCGCGACGTGCCGCGCTCGCGCGTGCTCAAGGACGATGCGGTCGGTGATATCGCCACCCATGCCCCGACCTCGCTCGACAAGCTCGGCAATTTGCGCTCGCTGCCGAAGGGTTTCGAGCGCTCGAAATGGGGCGCCGACATCATCGCTGCCGTGCAGCGCGGGCTCGCCCGCGACCAGGCCACGCTGCCCAAGCTGGAAAAGCCGAGAAACAATTCCAACGGTGCGGCGACTGTCGAGCTGTTGAAGGTGCTGCTGCGCATGACCTCGGAGCGCCACGGCGTCGCCAGCAAGGTGATCGCCACCGTCGATGACCTCGAGCAGATCGCGGCCAGCGATCAGGCCGAGGTCGGTGCCCTGCACGGCTGGCGGCGCGAATTGTTCGGCGAGGCCGCGCTCAAGCTCAAGCATGGCCAGCTCGCGCTCGCGATCGACAAGGGCCGCGTGGTGCGGGTGGATCGGGGCTAGCACCAGTTCCCGCACCTCGGTGCCGTCGGCCAACGGCCGATGCCTTGCGGCGCAGCACAGGCTGAGGTTGCGTCACGCGAAACCACCGCGCTTGCTAAGGCGCAATTTTCGTGTTGCAATCCCTTCACAATCGGATTGCGGCCGTTCGACTGTGCGTTTCACGACGTTGATACCAAGGCTTCAAGAGGCGGCTTCGAGAGGCGAAACTTCGGACTTGAAGACTTTGGATCTGAAGACCCGTGAACTGAACAGACAGCGGACAGCCCGCTTGTGGCGTGGCACGTGGAAAACGTGGCCGCGTCTTTTTTATGTCTAAACTGGGAGAGAGACGATGCCGAAGGGTACCGTCAAATGGTTCAACCCGACCAAAGGATACGGGTTCATCAAACCGGCCGTCGGCGACAAGGATGTGTTCGTCCACATCTCGGCGGTCGAACGCGCAGGCCTCAGCACACTGAACGAGAACCAGACCGTCGAGTACGAGCTGGTGGAGAACCGCGGCAAGGCGTCGGCAGAGAACCTCAAGGTTCACTGAGCGTCGCTGCTCGCGGAATTCATCCTGATGCCTCCCCCGGCCGCATCACCCGGGGGATCCTTCTCGGAGATCTCTTTCGCATCCGCGCCCTAGGGCGCCGGCGCGATCAGCGTGCTGCCGGTTGCAGCGCTGCCCTCTGTCCTGCAGACGTCGCCTTCGAGCTTAAGCCGGCCGCTCGCAAGCAGCCGCAGCGCCTCCGGATAGATGCGATGCTCGATTCCGATCACGCGTGCCGCGAGCGTCTCGGCCGTGTCGTCGTCGGCCACCATGACCGCGCCCTGCATCACGATCGGTCCGGCGTCGGTCTCCGGGATCACGAAATGCACCGTCGCTCCCGACAGCTTGACCCCTGCGCGCAGCGCCTGGCCATGCGGATCGAGGCCGGGGAAGCACGGCAGCAGCGAGGGATGGATGTTGAGCATCCGGCCGTACCAGTGCCGGGCGAAGTCGGCGGTAAACAGCCGCATGAAACCGCCGAGACAAATCAGCTCGACCTGCTTGTCGTCGAGCGCCTTTTGCAGCACCGCCTCGAAGCCGGCGCGGTTCTTGCCGAACGGCTTGCTCTCGATGACGATGGTCGCAATGCCGTTCGCGGCCGCCCTCTCGAGTCCGGCAGCATCAGCGCGGTTGGAGATCACAGCCACGATCTCGGCCGGAAAATCCTGAGCCTTCGCAGCCTCGATCAGCGCGGCCATGTTGGAGCCGCGGCCGGAAATCAGGATGGCTGTGCGGCGCTTCATCGCGAGAGATCGAGATGACCGTTATAGACCACGCGATGCTCGTCCTTGTGATTCCCCTTGGCCTCGATCACCTCGCCGAGCTGCGTCACGGTCTCGCCGCTCTCGGTGAAGACCTCGATGACCCGTTCGACCGCCTCACGCCTGACGATCGCGATCATGCCGATGCCGCAGTTGAAGGTGCGCAGCAGCTCGAGCTCGGCGATGCCGCCCTGCTCGGCCAGCCATTTGAACACCGGCAGCACCGGCAGCCGCGCCAGATCGATGCCGACGCCGAGATGCTTCGGCAGCACCCGCGGGATGTTGTCGGTGAAGCCGCCGCCGGTGATGTGGGCAAGCCCTTTCACCGCGCCGGTCTCGCGGATCGCGCGCAGGCAGGATTTCACATAGAGCCTGGTCGGCGTCAGCAGCGCTGCGCCGAGCGTCATGACCGGTGCGAACGGCGCCGGCGCGTCATAGGCAACGCCGGACAGCTCGACGAGCTTGCGCACCAGCGAATAGCCGTTGGAGTGCACGCCGGACGACGCCAGCCCGATCACGGCGTCGCCGGCCGCGATATCCGCGGTCGGCAGCAGGGTGCCGCGTTCGGCCGCGCCGACCGCGAAGCCGCCGAGGTCGTAGTCGCCGTCCTTGTAGAGGCCGGGCATCTCGGCGGTCTCGCCGCCGATCAGCGCGCAACCGGATTCGCGGCAGCCCTCGGCGATGCCGGCGACGATCTGCGCAGTGGCCTCCGGATGCAGCTTGCCGCAAGCGAAATAGTCGAGGAAGAACAGCGGTTCCGCGCCCTGCACGACGAGGTCGTTGACCGACATCGCGACCAGGTCGATGCCGATGCCGCCATGGATGCCGGTCTCGATCGCGATCTTCAGCTTGGTGCCGACACCATCGGTCGCGGCCACAAGGACAGGGTCCTTGAAGCCCGCGGCCTTGAGGTCGAACAACCCGCCGAATCCGCCGATCTCGGCGTCCGCGCCGGGCCGTGCGGTGGCCCGCACCATCGGCTTGATCAGATCGACCAGACGATTGCCGGCGTCGATATCGACACCCGAATCCGCGTAAGTGAGCCCGTTTTTGCGCTCGGTCATGCCCAATTCCAGATGATAAGGGGCTGGTTACGAGGAATTCCGCCCCCGCGCAATGGCTCGCGGGCAGCTCGCCGCGATACTATGTAGATAACACCCGGCCGCTGCGCAAAAGAGCCGGATATCGAGTAAAATCAGGCTTCTAGCCGGGAAGCGATTCAAGTTGAACATTCCGAACATCATCACCCTCGGCCGCATCATCCTGGTGCCGGTGATCGTCTGGGCCATCGTGTCCAGCCAGATGGAGATCGCTTTCGCGATCTTCGTAGTCGCCGGCGTCTCGGACGCGGTCGACGGTTTCCTCGCCAAGCGCTTCAACATGACGAGCGAGCTCGGCGCCCTGCTCGACCCGCTCGCCGACAAGGCGCTGCTGGTGTCGATCTATGTCGCACTGGGAATCTGGGGCGCGGTGCCGCGCTGGATCGTGATTCTCGTGGTGTCGCGCGACATCATGATCGTCTCCGCCGTGATTGTGTCATGGTTGTTCGACAAGCCGGTCGAGATGAAGCCGCTGATGGTGTCGAAGCTGAACACGGTGGCGCAGGTCGCGTTCGCAGCGTTGGTGCTGGCCTCGCTCGGTTTCGGCTTTCAGCCGCATCCCTACGACCTGATCCTGATGGGGCTGGTCACGATCTTTACTTTGGGATCGGTGTCCCTCTATCTCGTGGAGTGGGTGCGGCACATGAGCACGATCGAAGCTCGGTAGCGCACCATCCGGAAAAGTGGAAAGCAGTTTTCCCGCGACAAGCGCACAGCGTTTGCGCCGAGATCATGCTAAAATAAAGTGGTTTGGAGACTTGTGTGGCCAGTAGCGTTCAACCTCGTCAATTGGCCTTGGCCCTGCCGCACGAGGAGAAGCTGACCCGCGACGATTTCCTCGAGGGCCCCGCCAATGAAGCGGCGCTGGCGCTGATCGACGGCTGGCCGGACTGGCCGAACCGAATCATGCTGCTGGTCGGGCCCGACGGCTCCGGCAAGAGCCACCTCGCCGCGATCTGGGCCGAGAGTGCCGGCGCGCGTTCGACCGCGGCGCATGCGCTGACGGCTGAGGCGGTGCCGACCGCGCTTGCGACCGGCGCGCTGGTGGTCGAGGACCTCCGGCCGTCGGATTTCGACGAGCGCGCGATGTTTCACCTGATGAATCTCGCGCGCCAGGACGATGCCTTCGTGCTGATCACGGCGCGCGTTCCGCCGTCGGCGTTCGAGATCGAGCTGCGCGATTTGCGGTCACGGCTACGTGCTGTGCCAACGGTGACGCTGCTGCCGCCCGACGACCAGCTGTTCCGCGGCCTGATCGTCAAGTTCTGCGCCGACCGCCAGATGAGCGTCGACGAGCCCCTCGTCAGCTATCTCTGCAACCGGATCGAGCGCTCCTACGTTGCCGTCCGGCAGGCGGTCGAGCTGCTCGATACCGAGGCGCTGCGGCTCGGCCGGCCGGTCACCAGGGCGCTGGCGGCGGAGCTGTTGCGCGACGCCTGAGCCGTGCCTGCGGCTTGACGGCACGGGCGAGCAGCACATCAATGTCATCGAAACGTCATCGCAATATCACATGGTCGGAACTGCCTTCGGCTAGATCGCCCCGGCCCCCTGCCTCGAATTGGACCAGCACTTGATGGACTCGGCACAAGCACCTGAAATCAAAGAGAAAGAGGCGGAACTCCCGCCCGTCCCCGCGATCGCGACCAGCCCCGAGCGATTCATCAACCGGGAGCTCTCCTGGCTGCATTTCAACCGGCGGGTGCTCGAGGAATCGGTCAATCTCGGCCATCCCGTGCTGGAGCGGGTCCGCTTCCTGTCGATTTCGGCGAATAACCTCGACGAGTTCTTCATGGTCCGTGTCGCCGGTATCAAGGCGCAGGTCCGCGAGGGCATCACCGAGCGCAGCCCGGACGGCCTGCTGCCGGCCGAGCAGCTCGTGATGATCAACAAGACCGTGTCGCAACTCGCCTCCGACCAGCAGGCGATCTGGAGCGACCTGCGCGACATCCTGTCCAAGGTCGGTATCCAGCTGGTCGATGGCCGTGACGTCACCAAGTCCGAACGCAGCTGGATCGAGGATCACTTCCTCCACAGCATCTTCCCGCTGCTGACCCCGCTCGCGATCGACCCGGCGCATCCCTTCCCGTTCATCCCGAACCTCGGCTTCACGGTGGCGCTGCAATTGTCGCGGATCTCCGACGGCAAGGCGATGAACGCGCTGATCCGCATGCCCGGCAAGATCGACCGCTTCATCCGCATTCCCTCGTCGAAGGAAGGCGCGCCGGCCCGCCTGATCACGCTCGAGCAGGCCACCGGCCTGTTCATCGGACGCCTGTTCCCCGGCTACACCGTGAAGGGACAGGGCGCGTTCCGCATCATCAGGGACTCCGAACTGGAAATCGAGGAAGAGGCCGAAGACCTCGTCCGCCTGTTCGAGACCGCGCTCAAGCGCCGCCGCCGCGGATCGGTGATCCGGCTCGAGATCGAGGCCACGATGCCCGAAGAGCTGCGCGTCTTCGTGCAGCACGCCTTGTCGGCCGCGGACGATGAAGTGATCCTGGTCGACGGCGTGCTCGCGATGAACGAGCTCTCGCAGCTCACCCGCCTCAATCGCCCCGACCTCGAATTCCCGCCCTATGTGCCGCGCCATCCCGAGCGGGTGCGCGATCATGGCGGCGATATCTTCGCCGCGATCCGCCAGAAGGACCTCGTGGTCCATCACCCCTACGAATCCTTCGACGTCGTCGTCCAGTTCCTGCAACAGGCGGCGCGCGATCCCGATGTGGTCGCGATCAAGCAGACGCTCTATCGCACCTCGAACAACTCACCGATCGTGCGCGCGCTGGCGGAGGCCGCAGAGGCCGGCAAGTCGGTCACCGCGCTGATCGAATTGAAGGCGCGCTTCGACGAGGAAGCCAACATCCGCTGGGCGCGCGACCTCGAACGCGCCGGCGTGCAGGTGGTGTACGGCTTCATCGAACTGAAGACGCATGCCAAGCTGTCGATGGTGGTGCGCCGCGAGGGCGGCAACCTCACCACCTACGTGCACACCGGCACCGGCAACTACCATCCGGTCACCGCGCGCATCTACACCGACCTCTCCTACTTCACCTCGGATCCGATCATCGGCCGCGACGTCGCGCGTGTCTTCAACTACATCACCGGCTATGCCGAGCCGAGCGACATCGAGAAGATGGCGGTGTCGCCGCTGACGCTGCGCAAGCGCATCATCGAGCACATCCATGGCGAGATCGCCCACGTCAAGCACGGCCGGCCCGGCGCGGTCTGGATGAAGATGAATGCGCTGGTCGACCCCGACATCATCGACGCGCTGTACGAGGCCTCGCAGGCCGGCGTCTCGGTCGAACTCGTGGTGCGCGGCATCTGCTGCCTGCGGCCGGGGCTGCCGGGATTGTCGGAGAACATCCGCGTCAAATCGGTGATCGGCCGGTTCCTGGAACACGGCCGAATCTACTGCTTCGGCATGGGCCAGGGCCTGCCGAGCACGAAAGCTGCTGTGTATATCTCGTCCGCCGACATGATGCCGCGCAACCTCGACCGCCGCGTCGAGGTTCTCTGTCCGCTGCAAAATCCCACGGTGCATCAGCAGGTTCTGGAACAGATCATGGTCGCGAATCTGAAGGACAATGAGCAGAGCTGGCAATTGTTGCCGGATGGATCGTCAACGCGTATGAAGGCCGCGAAAGGCGAAGAGCCTTTCAACCTGCATGACTATTTTATGACAAATCCGAGTCTGTCCGGCCGTGGTAAGTCTCTCAAGGAATCTTCACCGCGCCGTCTCACGCGTCGTAACGAGCGTCAGCAGCCATCGTCTTAAGGGGGCTCACCGGTGAAGCGGCCGCGGAAGCGCGCTTCCAGCGTCGCTGTGATCGATATCGGCTCGAACTCGGTTCGACTCGTGGTTTACGAGTCGATGGCGCGCAGCCTCGTCACCATCTTCAACGAGAAGGCGCTGTGCGGGCTCGGACGCGAGGTGCAGAGCACCGGCCTGCTCGCAACCGACGCCGTCAACAAGGCGCTCACCGCGCTGCGCCGCTTTCGCGCGCTGTGCCGGATCCAGCAGGTCGGCCGCGTCTACGCGATCGCGACCGCGGCCTGCCGCGACGCCAAGAACGGTCCGGACTTCATCGCCCAGGCCGAGCGGATCTGCGGCGCCAAGATCGAGATTCTCACCGGACCGCGTGAGGCGAAGCTGTCTGCGCTCGGCGTCGTCTCGGGCGTGCACAATCCGAACGGCATCGTCGGCGATCTCGGCGGCGGCTCGCTCGAACTGATCGACGTCAAGGGCAACCGCGTGCGCAGCGGCGTGACGCTGCCGCTCGGCAGCCTCGCGCTACAGGACCTCTCGAACAAATCGCTCAAGCGCGCCGAACGCATCGTCAAGAACGAGCTGCTCGGCGTCGCCCAGCTCAAGACCGGGCGCGGCCGCACCTTCTACGCGGTCGGCGGCACCTGGCGCGCGCTCGCGCGCATCCACATCATCCAGAGCGGCTACCCGCTCAAGGTGATGCACGGCTATTCGATTCCGGCCGCGGATGCGCTCGACTTCGCGCAGCGGCTGCGGCGGCTGGCGGCCACCAACATGCTGGCCAACATCGAATCGATCGCCGATGCGCGGCGGCCGCTATTGGCCTATGCCGCGCTCGTGCTCGAATACATCATCCGTGTCGCGCAGCCGAAGACCATCGTGTTCTCGACCTTCGGCGTGCGCGAGGGCCTGCTCTACGAGATGCTGCCGCAGGTCGAACGCGCCAAGGACGGACTGGCCTGTGCCGCGCAGAACCTCAACGTATTGCTGTCGCGCTCGGCCCGTCACGCCCAGGAGCTGACCGCCTGGACCGACCGCCTGGTGCGGGTCGTCAGGCTGCGCGAGACCGAGGAAGACCGCAGGCTGCGGCACGTCGCCTGCCTGCTCTCCGACATCGGCTGGCGGGTGCATCCCGATCATCGCGGCGAGGAAACCCTCAGCCTGATCATGAACGGCAATTTCGGCTCGATCACCCATCAGGGCCGCGCCTTCGTCGCGCTCTCGGTGTTCTATCGCTACGCCGGACTCAGCGAGGAAAATGAGCCGCCGCCGCAGATTCGCGCGCTGGTGACGCCGGCGATGGACGAGCGCGCGCGTGTGCTCGGCGCCGCGTTCCGCGTCGCGCATCTGATCACGGCCGCACGCACCGGCGTGCTGCCGCTGACGCATTTCCGCACCCAGGGCCGCAAGCTGATGCTGGTGTTCGAGCACCGGATGGTGGATCTGGTCGCCGACCGGGTCGGCAGCCGCTTCAGGCAATTGGCGCGGCTGGTCGGGCGCGCCGGCTCGATCGTGCGGCGCTAGAGCATGATCCGGAAAAGTGCGAAGCGGTTTTCCGGAACGATCATGCTCAAACAAAGCGCCAAAGCCCGATGACGATTCAACCTAATCTCATCGCGCTTTAGTCAGTCTCGTCACGCCGCCTTGGCGGCGTGCTTGGCCTTGCGCAGCGCGTGGCGGCGCCAGAGCGATCCCATCACCAGCACCACGATGATGCCGAGCACCGCGAGCGCGATCTCGCCGCCGCTGCCGCCATGGCCGAATTGCGGCGACATCCCGATCGACGCCAGCCAGGAATCGAGCTTGGCGCCAAGCGGTCCGGCGAACAGCGCATCGAGCCTCGGATGCACCGCCGGATCGGTCGCGATGACGTCGCCCGCGATCCAGCCGAGCAGCGCGGCGCCGGCCCAGACCAGGATCGGCAGCTTGGTGAGCAGCGCCATGATCAGCGCCGCACCGGCAACGATCAGGGGAACGCTGATCGCAAGCCCGAGCACCAACAGCGGCACGCTGCCATTGGCGGCGGCAGCCACCGCGATCACGTTGTCGAGGCTCATCACGATGTCGGCGACGACGACGATCTGAACCGCGGCCCACAGATGCGAGGCCGCATGCACACTGTCCTCGTCCTCCTGCTCCGGCACCAGGAGCTTGGCGGCGATCACTAGCAGCGCCAGTCCGCCGACGAGCTTCAGATAGGGAAGCTCCATCAGGCTGGCGACGATGCCGGTGAAGATGACGCGCAGCAGCACCGCCGCGGCGGCGCCGAGAATCATGCCCCACAGCCGCTGCCGCGGCGCGAGCCCCCGGCAGGCGAGCGCGATCACGAGCGCGTTGTCGCCCGACAGCAGGACGTTGATCCAGATGATCTTGCCGACGGCGACCCAGAAGGCCGGCGTCGCCATCTCGTTCTTGAACTCGGTGAAGAACGCGCCGATGTACGCCGGATCAAAGATCTGCCACAGCCAGTCCACAGCGAGTCCTATTCGGCCTTACGGCCGCCCCTGGCGGCGGTCGTCCGCCGCTCCCCGGTTTATTTCGACACGGTCTCCTCGAGGAGACCGTGCCATTTTCAAACTGTACGTGGTTAGCCGACGATCTCGTTGCCGGCGAAGAACTGCGCGATCTCGATCACAGCGGTCTCCGGCGCATCCGAACCGTGCACCGAATTCTCGCCGATCGACTTCGCATAGAGCTTGCGGATGGTGCCTTCGGCCGCCTTCGACGGATCGGTCGCGCCCATCACGTCGCGATACTTCAGGATGGCGCCCTCGCCCTCCAGCACCTGGACCACCACCGGGCCCGAGGTCATGAACTCAACCAGCTCGCCGAAGAACGGGCGCGCCTTGTGGACCGCGTAGAAGGTCTCGGCCTGGCCGCGGGTCATCTGGATGCGCTTCTGCGCCACGACCCGCAGGCCCGCCTTCTCGATCACCGCATTGACCGCGCCGGTCAGGTTGCGCTCGGTGGCGTCGGGCTTGATGATCGAAAAGGTGCGTTCAATCGCCATGATTTCGTCCTTGTAAACGGTGGCTGGGAGTTGCCGGGGCTTATATCGGCGCGATGGGGTAACGGCAAGCGACCCTGTGACGCGTTAGCCATTAGTTTTGACGCATTTTCGCGGCGAAAACCGCCAGCCGGGTGGTCCCTGGACGGAGGCAGCCTCGGCCGGCTTACCGCGATTTCACCAAGGTGAACCCATTCTGTCAGCGCCGTGCCGCTGCCGTTCAGCTCCTGCCACGTAGGCTCTCCTCCGATCGGACGCCTTGCTGGCCCCCCATCCGCAAGCCTCACAGGACGTCTCGGGAAACGATGTCACCGCGGGCGCGTCACGCGCGCCCAAACCTCGAGGAGACGATCATGTTACGCAAAATTTCACTTGCTGCCGTTGCCGCGGTTTCGCTCGGCGCCGCCGCGCTCGCCCCGACCTCCGCCTCCGCCTGGGGCGGCTGGCACGGTGGATGGCATCACGGCTGGTGGGGCGGCCCGCGCGTCATCGTCGGCGGTCCGGCTTACTATGGCGGCTATGGCTATGGCGGCGGCTGCTATGTCCGACGCGTGGTGCCGACTCCGTGGGGCCCGCGCTGGCGCCTGGTCAACCGCTGCTACTGATCCATCTGTTCCGTCGACCTACTCCCCCTGACTTGGCTCAGCCCCGGCCCTCGCGCCGGGGCTTTTTTGTCTTCGGGAACCCGCAACCGTGTGATGGGCCGCACTACTTCAGGGTGACAGCAAGGCAGAGCGGAAACCAATTTCGGGGTCGCGACTTGTCATGACAAGAACTTGCTCGAACAGCGAGGTGGAACTCGCCAAGAGACATGCCATGACAATGACGATGACCCAGATCGACAACGATCCCGATCAGATCGATCGCAAGACCTGCCGTTACATCTGCGATGCCGTGGGTGAACGGCTACAGCAAAGCATGCGACCAGAGCCCGCACTTTCGTCCCGCCTGCAGCAGCTCCTCGAGGAGATGCAACGACGGGAAAGCGATCAGCATTAGGTATTGTGGGCGCGCCAGCAGCCCAATTGCGTTTTTGCAACAGCCCCCCGGAGAGATTTTACAAATAGACGGGTTGCGTTTGGCAGCGGGTCCGGTGACAACGCTGCATGCTCTCCATCACTGACATCTCGGTCCGGATCGCCGGGCGGCTGTTGATTGATCACAGTTCTGTGCAAATTGTGCCCGGCGCACGCGTCGGATTTGTCGGCCGCAACGGCGTCGGCAAATCGACGCTGTTTCATGCCATTCGGGGCGACCTTCCGACCGAGAGCGGCAGCATCACGCTGCCGCCGCGCTGGCGTATCGGCAGCCTCGCGCAGGAGGCTCCCGACGGGCCCGAAAGCCTGATCAACGTCGTGCTGAAGGCCGATTTCGAGCGCGACGCGCTGCTGAGCGAAGCCGAGACCGCGCACGACCCGCATCGGATCGCCGAGATCCAGACCCGCCTCGTCGACATCGACGCCCACTCTGCCCCTGCCCGCGCTGCGGCGATCCTCTCCGGCCTCGGCTTCTCGACATCAGACCAGGCGCGGCCCTGCGCGGAATTCTCCGGCGGCTGGCGGATGCGCGTGGCGCTGGCGGCGACGCTGTTCTCCGCGCCCGATCTGCTGCTGCTGGACGAACCGACCAATTATCTCGACCTCGAAGGCACGCTGTGGCTCGAGAACCATCTTGCCAACTATCCGCGCACGGTGATCGTGATCAGCCACGACCGCGATCTCCTGGACACCTCGGTCGATCAGATCCTGCACCTCGATCGCGGCAGGCTGACGCTCTACAAGGGCACCTATTCCTCGTTCGAGGAACAGCGCGCCGCGCGCGAGCTGCTCGACGCCAAGCACGCCAAGCGGCAGGCCGATGAGCGCAAGCGGCTGCAGGACTTCGTCGACCGCTTCAAGGCGAAGGCCTCCAAGGCGCGGCAGGCGCAGTCGCGCGTCAAGATGCTGGAACGGATGAAGCCGATCACCGCGCTGGTGACCCAGGACGTTCACGAGATCTCGTTCCCGGCGCCGGAGAAGCTGCTGTCGCCGCCGATCATCGCGGTCGATGACGTCTCGGTCGGTTATGAGCCGGGCAAGCCGGTGCTCAATCGCGTGACGCTGCGCGTCGATACCGATGACCGCATCGCGCTGCTCGGCTCCAACGGCAACGGCAAGTCGACGCTGGTCAAGCTCCTGGCGGGCAAGCTCGCGCCGTTCTCGGGCAGGATCACGAAAGCCGACAAGCTCTCGGTCGGCTATTTCGCCCAGCACCAGGTCGACGAACTCAATCTCGACGGCTCGCCCTATGATCACATCCGCAAGCTGATGTCGGAGGCGCCGGAGAGCAAGGTGCGCGGCCGGGTCGGCGCGATCGGCTTCTCCGGCAAGGCCGGCGACACGCTGGTGAGGAGCCTGTCGGGCGGCGAGAAGGCGCGGCTGCTGCTCGGGCTTGCAACGTTCTACGGCCCGAACATGATCATCCTGGACGAGCCGACCAACCATCTCGACATCGACAGCCGCGCGGCGCTGGCGGAGGCGATCAATGAATTCCCCGGCGCCATCATCATGGTCTCGCACGATCGATATCTGATCGAGGCCTGCGCCGACCGGTTGTGGGTGGTGGCCAACCAGACCGTCACCGCCTATGACGGCGATCTCGACGAGTATCGCCGCATGATCCTGTCGGCCAATGACGGACGGCAGGCCTCGCGCGAGCGCGTCAAGGAGCCCGCAAAGCAGGAACGCGTCCGCAATGAGAAGCGCACCTCACCGAGGCAGCGGATCGCGCAAGCCGAGGCCGAGATCGAGCGCATCAACGGCATCATCGCCAAGATCGATACCGCGCTCGCGCTGCCCGATATTTTTACGCGCGATCCCAAGCAGGCGGCGCAGCTCACCACGGCGCGCGCCGGTGCCGAAAGCGCGCTGCAACGCGCCGAGGAGGAATGGCTGGAAGCCAGTGCCGAACTCGACGAAGCCGCGAACTAAAGCGTTTTCGAGCGAAGTGGGTACCGGTTCGCGTGAAGAAAACGCGTCAAAACTAGAATCCAGAGCTCCGTTCCGATTCAACCGGAACGGAAAACGCTCTAGGACCTTGTGGATTGCGGCTCAACCGTTCGAGGTTGCCGCCGGCTTTTTCGGCTTCTTCTTCGGCTTCACCGCCTTCGGCTCCGGCACCGGATCCGGGCCACGTTCGACGGACGACAGGCGCCCCGAGGTGAACGTGTAGATGCCGGCGCGCGGGCCGCGCGACCAGGTCACGACCGCAACGCGCCCGCCGCCCGGAGCACTGGACAGATTCACGCTGTCGGGAGCACCGATGCCGCGCACGACGTCGCATTCGGTGTGGCCGAGCGCGACGCTGCCGCCCACGGGTTGCGGCGGCGGCGCACCGGGAGCCTGGGCGTTGGCGTCAGTGGCGCCCGCAGGCGGCGCCATGCCCGGACAGCCTCCGTCGGCGCTGACCAGATCGTCGTTCGTCACCGGCTTGTCCGGCGTCAGCGGCGGCGATTCGATCGAGATGTTGCGGATGAACACCCGCCCGGGACGCGAAAACCATTCGGCGTCGCGCGAAAACAAGTCGGATCCGGCGCCTGAACAGCCGGCAAGGCCAGGTGCAAGCACCAGCAACGCCAGCAGCGACTTCCGACTGAATGTTCCGTCTCGCACGATCGACAAGGCTCCTGACCCCACTACCTAAGGGCTTGTCCGAACATCACTTTGCGGCATGACCGTGACCCGCCCCAGGAAACCCAGAGAAACGTCGAATTATCATTAATTAGTCGATATCGCTATTGGCGCCGCTGCCAGCGTCCCCGCTCATCGGTCTGCCAATAGGTGACCTCGAAGCCGCGTGCCTTGCAAGCGGTCCAGCTTTCCCTCGCCGACGCGACCGCGTCGGGGTCGTCGCCATTGAACACGAGCACCACCCGCTCGTAGCTGTCGCAGTCGGCCGGCAGCGCCGCATTGTCGACCAGGAAGCGGACATTGGCCCGGTTCGGATTGCCCTCCTCGATCGACAGGACGATCGGCTGGTCCTGTGCGTCGGCGACGCGCGAGGTCGCGTGCGGCAGAAACGAATCGTCGCTGTAGGTCCATAGATGCGCGTCGAGCGTCTCGGCGCGCTCCTGCGACGTCGACTGCACGACCACGCGCCAGCCGCGCTCGAGTGATTTCTCGAGCAGCGGCGGCAGCACGCTCTCCAGCGTCATGTTCTGCAGATGGTAGAACAGAACCTCGGTCATGCGCCGGCCGACACTCTATTACTTGGCTTCATTTCTTGGCTTCGTAATAGTCGGAGACCAGCCGCTCGAGCAGCCGGACGCCGTAGCCCGAGCCCCAGCTCTGATTGATCTCGGTCTTAGGCGCGCCCATCGCGGTGCCGGCGATGTCGAGATGGGCCCAGGGCGTGCCGTCGACGAAACGCTGCAGGAATTGCGCCGCCGTGATCGAGCCGCCATTGCGGCCGCCGGTGTTCTTCATGTCAGCGAATTGCGAATCGATCTGCTTGTCGTATTCGGGGCCGAGCGGCATGCGCCACACCTTCTCGCCGGTATCGAGGCCGACCTTGGCGAGGCGCTCGGCGAGCTCGTCGTTGTTGGAGAACAGGCCGGCGTGATCGGTACCGAGCGCGACCATGATCGCGCCGGTCAGCGTCGCCAGGTCGACCATGAATTTCGGCTTGAACTTCTTGGCGACGTACCACAGCACGTCGGCGAGCACGAGCCGCCCCTCGGCGTCGGTGTTGATGATCTCGATGGTCTGGCCGGACATCGAGGTGACGATGTCGCCGGGACGCTGTGCGTTGCCGTCGGGCATGTTCTCGACGAGGCCGATGGCGCCGACCGCGTTGACGCGCGCCTTGCGCGCCGCGAGCGCGTGCATCAGCCCGACCACGCAGGCCGCGCCGCCCATGTCGCCCTTCATATCCTCCATGCCGCCGGCCGACTTGATGGAGATGCCGCCGGTGTCGAAGCAGACGCCCTTGCCGACGAATGCGACCGGCGCCTCGCTCTTCTTGCCGCCGTTCCAGCGCATGATCACGGTGCGGCTCGGCCGCGCCGATCCCTGGCCGACGCCGAGCAGCGCGCCCATGCCGAGCTTGGTCATCGCCTTGACGTCGAGCACCTCGACGGTGACGCCGAGCTTGCGAAGCTGGCTTGCACGGCGGGCGAACTCTTCGGGGTACAGCACGTTCGGCGGCTCGTTGACGAGCTCACGCGCCAGGTTCACGCCGTCGACGATCGACGCTTCAGGCGCAAAGGCCTTCTTGGCAGCGGCGACGTCGTCGACCGCGATCGAGACCTCGGCGCGGACGGCGCTGTCCTCGCCGTCCTTCTTCTTGGTCTTGTAGCGGTCGAACTTGTAGGCGCGCAGGCGGACGCCGGTGGCGATCGCGGCCGCCTGGCCGGCTTCCATCGCCGCATCGGGCAGTTCGGCGATGACGGTCATCGCAGCGCTGCCGGCGTTCAGCTTGCCGGCCAGCACGCCGCCGAATTTGAGAAAATCCTTCTCCTTGAGGTCGGCCGCCTTGCCGGTGCCGATCACGATCAGGCGGTCGACCTTGATTCCCTCCGGCGCCAGGATGTCGAGGGTTGCCCCGCTCTTGCCCTTGAACTGGTTGGCGGCGGCCGCCCGCTTGACGGTCTCGGCGGCCGCACCCAGCGCCTTCCTTGTGGCGGCTCCCAACTTCAACTGCTCGTCGCAAAAGGCGACCAGGATGCCGCGAGCGGACGCGGAGAATGGGACAAAGCCGACCTTGACGGCGTCGGACATAGGAAAATCCTCCAGAACTCAGGGTGTTGCTCGGACCTGAGGCGGTCCTTCCGGGACACGGCGTGAGCATTGCGATGGCGGTCCGGAACCGGCCCGGACCGGGCTTGTCACCCACTATGACCCGTCGGCCGCGCCGCTGCCAAGCGCTGGAGTGGCCGGAAGGCCACAAAAGCGATTAATTAACCATAAATTAAGCGTGCCTTGGCCCGGCCATTTTGTTGACGGATCAAAGGGATGGTAGTGAGAGAGTGGACACAAAGTGAGCCGGATGGGTCCGCGGCTCGACCATAGGGGAACCCGGGTTGACGGGAATGGTCGAAAGCCGTGCGTTCGGTTGCGTACTGGGGGTCTCGGGGGTCGTGCGGTAGGCGATGGGGTCGATCGACAAGTACATCTTTAAGACGACGCTGGCGTCGTTTGCGCTTGTCCTGGTCAGCCTCACCGGCGTGATCTGGATTACGCAGGCGCTGCGCGGCATCGACCTGATGACCAGCCAGGGTCAGACCATCCTCACCTTCCTCGGCATCACCGGCCTCGTGATTCCGGCCCTGGTCCTGATCATCGCCCCGATCGCGCTGATGATCGCGATCTCCCACACGCTGAACAAGCTCGCGACCGATTCCGAAATCATCGTGATGAACGCGGCCGGCTTCTCGCCGTTCCGGCTGTTCCGGCCGTTCTTCCTTGCCACCTGCGTGGTGGCGGCGCTGGTCGCCTTCATCGGCGCCTACCTCGCCCCCGACGGCATGCGCCGAATCAAGCAGTGGGACGCGGAGATCACCGCCGACGTCCTGACCAACATCCTGCAGCCCGGCCGCTTCGCCCAGCTCGATCAGAATTTGACGATTCGGATCCGCGAGCGCCTGCCCGGCGGCGTGCTCGGCGGCGTCTTCGTCGACGATCGCCGCGATCCGCAGCAGCGCGTCACCATCGTCGCCGATCACGGCACCGTGCTGAAGAACGAGAGCGGCTCGTATCTCGTGCTGGAGGACGGCAACCTCGAGCGGTTCGAAGTCGGCAAGCGCGATCCGACGCTGGTGGTGTTTCAGCGCTACGCGTTCGACATGTCGAAATTCTCGCAGGGCCGCGACGTGACGCTCGGAATTCGCGAACGTTACCTCTGGGAGCTGATGTGGCCGGACGAGAACGATCAGACCTATCAGCAGCTGTCGGGCCAGTTCTTCGCGGAGCTGCATGACCGCTTCATGGCGCCGATCTATCCGTTCGCGTTCGCCGCCCTCACCTTTGCCTTCCTCGGCGCGCCGCGCACCACGCGCCAGAGCCGCAATTTCTCGATCGGCGGCTCGGTGTTCGCGGTGTTCGGCCTGCGCATGGTCGGATTCGCCTGCTCGGTCATGGCGGTGAAGACGCCGATCGCGGCGCTCGTGCAATATCTGATGCTGTTCGGCGGCATCGGTGTCGGCATCTGGATGATCGTCGGCGGCGTGGTCGTCGAGCCGCCGCCGCGGCTGATGGAGACCATCAACCGGAACAACGAGCGCATTGCGCGCCTCTTCCGGAGGCCGGCAACCGCATGAGCATGGTCACCAATACGCTCGGGCGTTATTTCGCCGGCCGCTTCGTCGTGGCGGCGGTGGGCGTGTTCGCGGGCATCTTCGTGCTGCTCGTGCTGGTCGACTACATCGAGATGGTGCGCAAGACATCCGGCCTGGTCGGCGCTTCCGCCATCACGGTCGCCGAGACCTCGCTGTTCCGCGTGCCGCAGCTGCTCGAGAAGCTGATGCCGTTCTGCGTGCTGATCGGCGCGATGACCTGCTATCTCGCGCTGTCGCGGCGGCTTGAGCTCGTGGTGGCGCGCGCCGCCGGCGTCTCGGCCTGGCAATTCATCTCGCCGGCGCTGGCGAGCGCCATCGTGCTCGGCATCTTCGCGACCACCGCCTACAATCCGATGTCGGCCAATCTGCGCGAACTCTCCAAACGGATGGAAGCCGAGCTGTTCGGCTCCGCGCCGGGCGGCGGCATTCAGGACGCGTCGGGCTTCTGGCTCAACCAGATCAACGACGAGGGTCAGGCGATCATCAACGCGGCGCGCAGCGAGCAGCAGGGCGTCCGGCTGACCGGCCTCACGGTGTTTCGATTCGATACGGCGCTGCAGTTCAAGGAGCGAATCGAAGCCCGCGAAGCTGCGCTCGAAGAGGGCCGCTGGGTGTTCAAGGGAGTACGCCGATACACCCTCGATAAGGCTCCGGTGGACCAGGACACCTTCTACCTGACCACCACCCTTACCCCGGCACAGGTGCGCAACAGTTTCTCCACCCCCGAAACTGTGTCCTTTTGGCAACTGCCGAACTACATCCGTTCGTCGGAGAGCTCAGGGTTCGCGACGGCCGGCTATCGCTTGCAGTATCACAAGCTCATCGCACAGCCGTTTTTGCTGGCTGCGATGGTGATGTTGGCGGCTTCTGTGAGCCTCCGCTTCTTTCGGATGGGCGGCGTGCAGAAGATGGTTTTGAGTGGCGTGGGCGCAGGCTTTCTGCTCTACGTGCTGTCGAAAGTAACTGAAGATTTGAGCAAGGCTGAGTTGATGCATCCCATCGCTGCGGCGTGGTTGCCCGTCGTTGTGGGTAGCCTCACCGGTTTCTTAGCCTTGCTGTACCAGGAGGACGGGTAGTGGCTACCGTCGCCGCCCGCCAGTTGATGTCGCCTGCATTCGGGCGGCGCAGTGCCCTGCGCCGTCAACGGAGCCGCATGGCCGCGTTTGGCGTCTCGATTACGACTCTTCTCACTGCGTTCATCGTGGTCAGCGCGCTCGACATTGTCGTGCCGTCGCCGGCCGCTGCGCAATCGTTCACCTACAATCCGCGTCCGCCGAAGCCGACCCGCGCGCCGCCCAAGAATGACGGGCAGATGCTCGTCCAGGCGACCGAGGTCGATTACGACTACAACAACTCGCGCATCTCGGCCGTCGGCAACGTGCAGATGTTCTACAACGGCACCAGCGTGGAGGCCGACAAGGTCATCTACGACCAGAAGACCAAGCGTCTTCATGCCGAAGGCAACATCCGCATGACCGATGCGGAAGGCAAGATCACCTACGCCAACATCATGGATCTCAGCGACGACTACCGTGACGGTTTCGTCGATTCGCTGCGCGTCGACACTGAAGACCAGACCCGCATGGCGGCGACCCGCGCCGACCGGTCCAGCGGCAACTACACGGTGTTCGACAACGGCGTTTATACCGCCTGCGCGCCCTGTAAGGATGATCCGAAGAAGCCGCCGCTCTGGCAGGTCAAGGGCGCGCGCATCATCCATAACCAGACCGAGAAGATGCTCTATTTCGAGAACGCCCAGCTCGAATTCTTCGGCGTTCCGATGGCGTATCTGCCCTATTTCTCGACGCCCGATCCGACCGTGAAGCGGAAGAGCGGCTTCCTGATGCCGGGCTTCACCTCGTACACGGCCTTCGGCTACGGCGTCGAAATCCCCTATTATTGGGCGATCGCGCCCGACATGGACGCGACCTTCAACCCGCGCATCACGTCCAAGCAGGGCGTGCTGTTCCAGGGCGAATTCCGCCAGCGTCTGTCGAACGGCGCCTATCAGGTCCGGCTCTACGGCATCGACCAGCTCGATCAGGGCCAGTTCGCCGGCCAGCCGGGCGACCGCCAATTCCGTTGGGGCGTCGACACCAAGGGCCAGTTCGCGCTGAACGACAAATGGGTCTGGGGCTGGGACGGCGTGGTGCTGTCCGACTACTTCTTCATGTCGGACTACCGGCTCGCCCAGTACAAGGACCCGTTCGGATCGTTCCTGTCGCTGCCGACGGAAGCGATCTCGCAGCTCTATCTGACCGGCGTCGGCGACCGCAGCTTCTTCGACGCGCGCGCGATCTACTATCTCAGCTACTCGGGCAACCAGAACCAGGTCCCGGTGGTCGCGCCTGTGATCGACTACAACAACGTGATCAACAACAACGTCCTGGGCGGCGAGTTCAGCTACAAGATGAACTTCGTCAACCTGACCCGCGAAACCGCGGTGTTTGATCCGATCACGACGACCGCCAACACCAATGGCCTGTGCCTGACCACGTCGGCCGATCCGATGGCGCGCACGCCGTCGCAGTGCCTGCTGCGCGGCATGCCGGGCACCTACACCCGCCTGACGGCCGAGGCGCAGTGGCGCAAGTCGTATACCGACTCGCTCGGCCAGATCTGGACGCCGTTCGCCAGCATCCGCGCCGACGCCATCAACGCCGACGTTTCCAACCAGCCCGGCGTTTCCAACTTCCTGCCGGTCGGCGACACCCAGACGGTCCGCCTGATGCCGACCGTGGGCCTCGAATATCGCTACCCGTTCATCAATGTGCAGCCGTGGGGCACCACGACCGTCGAGCCGATCGCGCAGGTCATCATCCGACCCAACGAGCCCGACGCCGGCAAGCTGCCGAACGAGGACGCGCAGAGCCTGGTGTTCGACACCTCGAACCTGTTCTCGGTCGACAAGTTCTCCGGCTACGACCGCGTCGAAGGCGGCGGCCGCGCCAATGTCGGCGTGCAGGCGACCACGCAGTTCGACCGCGGCGGCAGCGTCAAGGCGATGTTCGGACAGTCCTATCAGATGTTCGGCCTGAACTCGTTCGCGGTCGCTGACGTCACCAACACCGGCCTCGACTCCGGCCTGCAGAACCCGCGCTCGGATTATGTCGCGAGCCTCGCCTATTCGCCCAACCGCACCTATACGTTCAGCGTCCGCTCGCGGATGGACGAGGCGACCTGGAACATCAACCGGTTCGAGGCCACGGCGGCAGCGAATTTCGACCGCTGGTCGGTCGCCGTCACGTATGGCGATTATGCCGCGCAGCCGGAACTCGGCTACCTGACGCGCCGCGAGGGCATCCTCACCAGCGGCTCGGTCAAGGTGGCGTCGAACTGGGTGGTTCAGGGCGCGGCGCGCTGGGACCTTGAAGCGAACAAAATCAACCAGTATGCGGTCGGCGCAGGCTATGTGGACGACTGCTTCGTGCTGGCTGCCAACTATGTCACGTCCTATACCTATCAGGCGGGTTCGCAGCCGCCGGTTCTCAGCCACGCGATCATGTTCCAGATCGGACTGCGGACCATTGCCCAGACCTCCACGACCAGCAGTTCGGCTGGCATGCAGTAGCGAGCGAGGGGCTTGTATTGCCGCGGGCCTGTGGCCCCGGCTTGAATTGGTTTAAACGGCTGACATGAAAATAATGACGACCGCTAGCCTGCCAACGCGCCGCCATTCGCTTGTGTTGAGCTCCCTGTTGGCGCTTTTCCTCCTGGTGGGGGGCGGTGCGCGAGTACATGCCCAGACCATCGCCGTGATGGTCAACGGCGAACCCATCACCAATTACGACATCGAGCAGCGCGCCAAGCTGAACGCCCTGACCGGCGGCAAGACCCCCGATCGGAAGACCGTCCTCGAGGAGCTGATCGACGAGAAGCTGAAGATCAAGGAAGCCAAGAAGTACGGCGTTGATCCCTCCGCCAACGATATCGAACAGTCGTTCGGCGGAATGGCGCAGCGGATGCGGCTTTCGGGCGACCAGCTCAGCAAGGTGCTGGAGAGCAAAGGCATCCGCCCGGATTCGCTGAAGCAGCGCATCAGGGCCGACATGGTCTGGACCAGCCTGGTCCGTGGCCGCTTCAAGGAGAGCCTGCAGGTCGGAGAAAAGGACGTCGCCACCGCGGTCAAGGAGACCGGTGACGCCCCCGACGCCGAGGCGTTCGAATACCGGATGCAGCCGGTCGTTCTGATCGTGCCCCGCGGCGCGCCGCAGTCGGAATTCGAGGGACGCCGCAAGGAAGCCGACCAGCTGCGCGAGCGTGTGACCAGCTGCGAGGAAGCCAACACCTTCTTCAAGTCGATGCGCAACGCCGCGATCCGCGAGATCGTGGTGAAGACGTCGGCCGACCTGCCGCAGACGCTGCGCGACATCCTGGACAAGACCCCGGTCGGCCACCTCACCCCTCCTGAGGTCACCAAGCAGGGCATCGAGATGGTCGCGCTCTGCGGCCGCAAGGCGACCACCGTGGACACGCCGAAGAAGCGTGAGATGCGGGACAAGATGTACGTGCAGAAGTACGAGGCGAAGTCGAAGGCCTACCTGCAGGAAGTCCGAAAAGCCGCGATGATCGAATATCCAGGCGGGCGCTGATCGACTATCGTTGACGCATGGTCCAACCCCTCGCACTGACATCCGGCGAGCCCGCAGGCATCGGCCCCGACATCACGCTCGCCGCGTGGCTGCGACGCCGCGAACTCGACCTGCCGCCGTTCTATCTGCTCGGTGACCGAGCCTCCCTAGCCGACCGGGCGAAGACGCTCGGGCTTGTCGTCGAGTTTGCCGAGGTCAGCGCTGAAGAGGCATCCACAGCGTTTGCGCGGGCCCTCCCCGTCGTTGCGACCGGCAAGACGGCGACCGCACGGCCGGGCAAGCCGGACGGGACCAGTGCGGATGCGGCGCTGGCGTCGATCCGTCAGGCCGTCGCCGACGTCGCCGCGGGCAAGGCCAGCGCCGTCGTCACCAATCCGATCGCCAAGAACGTGTTGTACCGCGCCGGCTTCCGTCATCCCGGCCACACCGAATTCCTCGCCGAGCTTGCGGGGCGCGGCGGGCACGCGCCGCAGCCGGTGATGATGCTGTGGTCGCCGGCGCTGGCCGTCGTCCCGGTGACGATCCATGTCTCGGTCCGCGAAGCCCTGGCGCAATTGTCGACCGACCTGATCGTGTCGACCGCGCGGATCGTGGTCGCGGACATGAAGGCGCGGTTCGGCATGGCGACGCCGCGGCTCGCGATTGCCGGCCTCAACCCGCATGCCGGCGAAGACGGCACGCTCGGCATGGAAGACGTCGAGATCGTCGCGCCCGCGGTCGAGATCCTGCGCCGCGAAGGCGTTGCCGCCCGCGGCCCGCTGCCGGCCGACACCATGTTCCACGCGGCGGCACGCAAGACCTATGACTGCGCGCTCTGCATGTATCACGACCAGGCGCTGATCCCGATCAAGACCGTCGCCTTCGAGGACGCCGTCAACGTCACGCTCGGCCTGCCGTTCATCCGGACCTCGCCCGATCACGGCACCGCGTTCGATATCGCCGGCACCGGCAAGGCCAATCCGTCGAGCCTGATCGCCGCGCTGCGGCTTGCCGCGCGGATGGCCGCGGCGTCAAGCTGAGTGAGCGCGATCGACGATCTGCCGCCGCTGCGCGACATCATTCGCGAGCATTCGCTGTCGGCGCGCAAATCGCTCGGCCAGAATTTTCTGCTCGATCTCAATCTCACCGCGCGGATCGCCCGTGCCGCGGGCCCGCTGGAAGACTCCACCGTGATCGAGGTCGGGCCCGGCCCCGGCGGACTGACGCGCGCGCTGCTTGCGATGGGTGCGAAGCGCGTCATCGCGGTCGAGCGCGACGAGCGCGCGATCGATGCGCTCGACTACATCGTCAAGCGTTATCCGGGCCGCATCGAGATCGTGCATGGCGACGCACAGCGGTTTGACCCGCGTCCCTTGCTCGACGGCGGCAAGGCCAAGATCGTCGCCAACCTGCCCTACAACATCGCGACCCAGCTCTTGGTCGACTGGCTGTCGATCGAGCCGTGGCCGCCCTGGTACGACACCATGGTGCTGATGTTCCAGCGCGAGGTCGCCGAGCGCATCACAGCCCATGAGGACGAGGAGGCCTACGGCCGGCTCGCGGTGCTCGCCAACTGGCGCGCCGAGACCAAGAGCCTGTTCGACATTTCGCCCGCCGCGTTCGTGCCGCAACCGAAGGTCACGTCCTCGGTGGTCCGATTGATCCCGCGCGCCGCGCCCGAGCCGTGCGACCGCCGCATGCTCGAGCAGGTCGCCGCCGCCGCCTTCGGCCAGCGCCGCAAGATGCTGCGCCAGAGCCTGAAATCGCTCTCGGTCGATCCGGCGCGGCTTGCCGCCGCAGCCGATATCGACGCCACACGCCGCGCCGAAACCATTCCGGTTTCGCGCTTTGTTGCCATGGCGAGGGAATTGGCCGATATACGGTCCACAAAATAGAACAACAGGAGAAAACGTAATGGCGCGTATGGTTCGCCAATCCCTCGTCAAATTCGATGCACCGCTGTGCGAAACCATCGTCGACACGCCGAAGCCCCAGGGACGCGAAGTGCTTGTTCGCATCGAGCGCTGCGGCCTGTGCCATTCCGATCTCCACATCCAGGACGGCTACGCCGATCTCGGCGGCGGCAAGAAGCTCGACACCACCCGCGGCATGACCCTGCCCTTCACGCTCGGCCATGAGATCGCGGGTATTGTCGACGAGGTCGGCCCCGATGCGCCGAAGGATCTGGTCGGAACGAAGAAGGCGGTATTCCCCTGGATCGGTTGCGGCCAGTGCCGCGACTGCCTCGCCGGCGACGAGAATCTCTGCGTCAAGCAGCGCTTCCTCGGCGTCTCGATCGACGGCGGCTTCGCCACCCACGTGCTGGTGCCCGACGCAAAATACCTGCTCGACTACGATCCGCTGCCGGTCAATCAGGCCGCCACCTTGATGTGCTCCGGCGTGACAGCCTATGGCGCGCTGAAGCGCCTGGTCGATCGTCCGCGCCAGCGCAATCTGCTGCTGATCGGTCTTGGCGGCGTCGGCATGATGGGCCTGTCGTTCGCGCAGGCGATGTTCAAGCAGCCGATCACGGTGGCCGACCTCAGCCCCGCGGCGCGCGAGACCGCGCTGAAGAACGGCGCGGCGGCCGCTTACGATCCCGCGGAGCCTGACGTCGTCAAGCGCATGCTGAAGGAGAGCGACGGCGGCTTCGACGGCGTCGTCGACTTTGCCGGCAACGAGAAGTCGATGGCGTTCGCGGTGTCGACGGTCGCACGCGGCGGCAAGATCGTGGTGTCCGGCCTGATGGGCGGCCAGTTCACGCTGCCGATGGTGCAGTGGGTCTACAAGCGCATGACCATCGAAGGCTTCATGGTGGGTACGCTGGCCGAAGGCCAGGAACTGATGGCGCTCGCCCGGGCCGGCAAGATCAAGCCGACGCCGATGAAGGAAGAGCCGATGGCCGACGTCCAGAAATGGATCGACGAGCTGCGCGCCGGCAAGGTCGTCGGACGGATCGTCCTGAAGAACTAGCGAACACGTCCCGCCGGCGTTGCAGCGCCGGCGGGACGCAACGTTCCTGCAACGCCTGCACTGCAATCAACATCAGTTCGGCCTCCGGCTTGCCGCAATTGCGACACGCCGCGAGCCCCAATTAAGCCCTACCCGTTCCGGATTTGCGGCGCATTGCGACCCAACTCTTTGCCGAGATTGGTTTCACC
Source organism: Bradyrhizobium mercantei (assembly GCF_001982635.1). Taxonomy (GTDB): domain Bacteria; phylum Pseudomonadota; class Alphaproteobacteria; order Rhizobiales; family Xanthobacteraceae; genus Bradyrhizobium; species Bradyrhizobium mercantei. Next base: position 814,815 of record NZ_MKFI01000002.1, read on the forward strand.
AGCGTTTGCGTAAAAAAAGAAATACCGGGGACGTGTATGTCAAATCGTTCAGCGAAATTCGCTGCGGCGCTTGCCGCCGCCAGCCTCTTGGCCTGCGCCAGCTCCGGCGCCATGGCCCAGACCGCCGCCAATACGGCGAGCACCAACAGCGCGAATAGCAAGACGGCGGACACCTGTCAGTCCGCGCCGAAGGGAACCGCGCCTGCGGGCAGCCACTGGTTCTATCACCTCGACCGCAGCACCCAGAAGAAGTGCTGGTACCTCGGTGACGCCAGGAACAAGGTTGCCAAGACCACGACCGCGCAGCAGCAGCCGGCGGCCGCGCCCGACGGCGCGACGGCCGACGCAGCGCCGCCCCAGAGCCAGCCGGCGACTGTGGTGCCGCCGCCCGCGATGCGCAAATCCGTCGCCAATGCCCATGCCGAGTGGCCCTCGCCGCAGGCCGCCGCCGCGCCAGTGGCAAGCCCCGATGCAGCACAGGCCGCCGGCACGCCGGCGCCGACCGATCCGGCAGTGTCGGCCGCGCCCGCCGGCGCGAACGCCCAGCCGTCGGAGGTCAACGCCCGATGGCTGGATGCATCGAGCATGGCCGGAACCAACGGAACCCGGCATGCCGCGGACCAGCCGACCGTGGTCGCGCAGGCCGATGCGACGCCGCAACAGGCGGCCGCGCCCGCACCTACCGCGCCCGCCACGGCCGAGGCGTCGGTCGAGAAATCATCCTCGACGCAGATGCTGCTGATCGTGATGATCGGCGCCCTGGCGCTGGCCGGCCTCGTCAGCGCGCTGGTGTTCCGCCTGACGCGCACGCGGACGCCGCCCTACGAGATCAAGGACGAGTGGCAGGCGCCCTGGGATTCGCTGCACACCGAGCCGGCGCCGCCGATGTCGGTCGTCGGCCGCGATCGTCCGTTGCGTCTGTCGGAGGCCGCGCCGCGCCGTGCTGAAACGCCGGTCGCTCGCAGCGCCCAGACGCCGCCTCCCCGCCGTGAGACGGCGCGTGCTCCGGATCAGACCGAGCAGGACAACAAGCAGATCGCAGCGATGCTGCAGCGGCTGGCGCGCAGCGCGGCGAATTAGCGCTCGTTCTGGAATAGGGGAATGAGACGTGATGCGATCCCTTGCGATCGCATCACGATCGCGCGGGGCTATTTCTCGAGCTGACGCTGCAGGCCGCGAACGAATTCCGTGAGGCCGGTGCGGCGCTCACGCTTGAGACGCTCGGCCTTCAGGATCGACTGCACCTCGGCAAAGGCGTCGTCGACGTTCTGGTTGACGACGATGTAGTCGTATTCCGCCCAGTGGCTCAGCTCGTGGGTGGCACGGTTCATCCGCCCGCGGATGACCTCCTCCGAATCCTGCGCCCGGGTGTGCAGCCGTTTTTCGAGGTCGGCGGCCGACGGTGGCAGGATGAAGACGCTGACCACGTCGGCGCGGGCCTTCTCACGCAGCTGCTGGGTGCCCTGCCAATCGATGTCGAACAGCACGTCCTGACCGGCTGCCAGTGCAGCCTCGACCGGCGCGCGCGGCGTGCCGTAGCGGTTGTCGAACACGGTGGCCCATTCCAGCAGCTCGCCTTGCGTGGCCATCGCCTCGAACTTCGTCTTGTCGACGAAGAAATAGTCGCGGCCCTCGACCTCGCCCGGCCGCTTCGGCCGCGTGGTCGCCGACACCGACATCCGCAGGCCCGGCATGCGATCGATCAGCATGCGCGACAGCGTCGTCTTGCCGGCGCCCGAGGGCGACGACAGGACGAACATCAGTCCGCGCCGCTCAACGCCGTCAAAACCCTGCGCCGTCATCATTCACTCCAGATTCTGGACCTGTTCGCGGAACTGTTCGACCACGTTCTTCATTTCAAGCCCGGTATTGGTCAGCTCGACGTCGTTCGACTTCGAGCAGCAGGTGTTGACCTCGCGATTGAACTCCTGGGCCAGGAAGTCGAGCCGCCGCCCGACCGGGCCGCCCTTGCCGATCATCTCGCGCGCCTGGGTGATGTGCGAGGCGATGCGGTCGAGCTCTTCGCGGATATCGGCCTTGGTGGCGATCAGGATCGCCTCCTGGCTCAGCCGGTCGGCATCGAAGCGATCGGAGGTCTCGAGCAGCGCCGCGATCTGCTCGGCAAGCCGCGCCTTGATCGCCTCGGGCTTGCGGCCGGGCGCCGTCTCGGCGCGCTTGGCGAGCCGCTCGATCTCGTCCATCCGCTGCATCAGGATCTGGCCCAGCGCGTCGCCCTCGCGGCGGCGCATCTCGACGAGGCTGCCGAGCGCCTGCTCGAAGGCCATCGCCGCGGCTTCGCGCGCCGCCTTGTCCTCGTCCTCGTTGCTCTCGGGCTCGACCACCTCGATGACGCCCTTGATGCCGAGCAGTCCGTCGATGCTCGGCGCCACCGCGTCGATCCGCTGCGACAGCGTGCCCGCGACCTTCACGACGGCGGCAAGCACGTCCTCATTGATGCGGATCGTCTGCGCCGCATCGGTGCGCTTGACGGTGAGATTGGCGTAGACGGTGCCGCGCGACAGCAGCTCGCCGGCGCGCTTCTTGGCCAGGGCTTCCAGCTCGTCCCAGCCCGGCGGCAGCCGCAACCGCAGGTCAAAGCCCTTGGCGTTGACCGACTTCAGCTCCCACTCGAACGTGTAGGGACCGCTCGCGCCATGGCTTCGGGCAAAGCCAGTCATGCTCGACAGCGCCATCGCGTAAAACTCTCCAACAGAAGGATATGGCTTCACCCGGAGCCAAACAGACTCGCAGGCAGCCGATGCGACCTTAAAACGGTTTCCGTGAAAGTGGAATTACGTCCACCTTCCGGAAATGCAGAGCTAGCGCTGCACAATGGGCGGCGAAGTGGTCTGCTGGGCTGCGCCCTGGCGACCGCTGCGCGGCGGCTTCTTTTGATTGGTGGGCTTCGGCGGCGTCGTCGCCGTCGGATTGGTGTCGGCCGCCCCGGGCGCCGCGGCGGCCGGTGCCGGATCATCCGCAGGCTCGACGGTGTCGTTCTGGATCTGCTTCTCCGACGCGCGCAGCTTGGCGACGTTCTTGGCGTGCTGGTCGTAGGTTTCGGTAAAGGCGTGGCCGCCGGTTCCGTCAGCAACGAAGAACAGGTCGCGCGTGCGCGCCGGATTGGCGGTCGCCTCCAGCGAGGCGCGGCCGGGATTGGCGATCGGTCCCGGCGGCAGGCCGTCGATCACATAGGTGTTGTAGGGCGACGGCTGCGTGATCTCGCTGCGCTTGATCGGGCGTCCCAACGTTCCCTTGCCGCCCACCAATCCGTAGATGATGGTCGGATCGGATTGCAGCTTCATCCGCTGGCGCAGACGGTTGACGAACACGGCGGCAACGCGGCTGCGCTCGTCGGCGCGGCCGGTTTCCTTCTCGACGATCGAGGCCAGCGTCACCAGCTGATCCGGCGATTTCAGCGGCGTATCGGTGTTGCGGCGTTCCCAGATCTCGGCGAGCACGCGCTTCTGCGCCTGCTGCAGGCGCTGGATCACCTGGTCGCGCGTGGTGCCGCGCGGGAATTTGTAGGTCTCCGGCAGCAGCGTGCCCTCGCGCGGGATCTCGCGCACCGAGCCGGTGAAGATGTCGTTGTCGGAGAGCCGCGTCACGATCTGCTCGGAGGTCAGGCCTTCCGGAATGGTGATGGCGTGCTGCACCACCTTGCCGTCGACGATGGTGGCGATGACGTCGCGCAGGCTGGCATTCTTCTGGAACGAGTATTCACCGGGCTTCAGATCGGAGCTCGCCTTCAGCGCAAACACGCCGCCGATGAAGACCCACGGATTGACGTTGATCACGCCCTCGCGCGACAGCACGTCGGCGATGTCACGCTTGCCGGCACGCGCCGGGATGTTGACGATCTTGTCTTCCTGCAGCGGCCCTGGGGATTCCAGCGCCTGCTTGCCGTAGTAGTAGGTCGCGCCGGCGCCGATCATCAGGATGATCAGGATCGTGAAGATGGCATTGCCGACGATCACGAAGGGATTGCGGGCGCGATCCGAACGCTTGGGCGGCGGCGGGACCTGTTCGGGCTCCAGCGCTGCGCGTGGACTCCTCGGTGAAATGGGCGGCCTCTCACTCATCGATGCAAACCAATATCCTGCCGGTTGAATCGTGGCCGGACAAACCCCTGCCCTGCCAATAGCATACGCCCGCTATTAGGAGTCACCGCGGAATACGGCAAAACGGTGGACTAGTTCTAAAGACCTACTAATTGGTCACGCGCTGCACGATCACGGAGGCGTTGGTGCCGCCGAAACCGAAGGAATTGGACAGCGCCACATTCACGTCACGCTTGCGCGACGTATGCGGCACGAGATCAATCGCGGTCTGCACCGACGGATTGTCGAGGTTGATGGTCGGCGGCACCACATTATCGCGAATCGCCAGGATCGCGAAGATCGCCTCGATCGCGCCGGCCGCACCGAGCAGATGTCCGGTCGCGGACTTGGTCGAAGACATCGAAACCTTGGAAGCCGCATTGCCGAGCAGACGCTCGACCGCGCCGAGCTCGATCTCGTCGCCGACCTGCGTCGAGGTGCCGTGCGCGTTGATGTAGTCGAGATCGGATGCCGCGAGGCCGGCGCGCTTCAACGCCATGCTCATGCTGCGGAAGCCGCCATTGCCGTCCGGCGGCGGCGAGGTGATGTGGAAGGCATCGCCCGAGAGGCCGTAGCCGGTGACCTCGGCATAGATCTTCGCGCCGCGGCGCTTGGCGTGCTCGTATTCCTCGAGCACGAGGACGCCGGCGCCCTCGCCCATCACGAAGCCGTCGCGATCCTTGTCGTAGGGCCGCGATGCCTTCTCCGGGGTGTCGTTGAAGCCGGTGGACAGCGCGCGCGCCGCGCAGAAGCCGGCGATCCCGATCCGCGAGATCGGCGATTCGGCGCCGCCCGCGACCATCACCTCGGCATCGCCGAGCCCGATCAGCCGTGCCGCGTCGCCGACCGCATGCGCGCCGGTCGAGCATGCCGTGACGACCGCATGATTGGGGCCCTTCAGGCCGTGCTCGATCGAGACGTAGCCGGATGCCAGATTGATCAGGCGGCCCGGAATGAAGAACGGAGAGACCCGGCGCGGTCCACGCTCCTTCAGGAGCACCGCGGTCTCGGCAATGCCGGTGAGGCCGCCGATGCCGGAGCCGATCATCGTGCCGGTGGCGAACTGGTCCTCATCGGACTTCGGATGCCAGTCGGCATCGTCGAGCGCCTGCTTGGCCGCGCACATCGCGTAGACGATGAAGTCGTCGACCTTGCGCTGGTCCTTCGGCTCCATCCACTGATCGGGATTGAAGGTGCCGTTGGAGCCGTCGCCGCGCGGAATGTAGCAGGCGACCTGGCTCGGCAGATCGGACACTTCGAACGTGTCGATCTTCTTGCCGCCGCTGTCTCCGGCGAGGATACGCGCCCAAGTTGCGTCAACGCCGCAGCCGAGCGGTGTAAGCATGCCCAGCCCCGTGACGACAACTCGTCTCATTTCCACGTCTCCGGCCAGCAATGCGCGGCTGATAATAAGAAGCCGGGGGACCGCTCGATCACGGTCCGTCCGGCCCCGTCAACTTCGCGATCGGCGTCAGCTCTTCGCGTTCTTCTCGAGAAACTTGGTCGCGTCGCCAACGGTGAGAATCGTCTCCGCCGCGTCGTCGGGAATCTCGCAACCGAACTCTTCTTCAAAAGCCATCACGAGCTCGACCGTGTCGAGGCTGTCGGCGCCGAGGTCATCGATGAAGCTCGCGCTATCGACCACCTTCTCGGGTTCGACACCAAGGTGCTCGACCACAATCTTCTTAACCCGCTCGCCAATCTCACTCATCGTTCAACCTCGTTGTTCCATTGGACCCGACCCCAAGACGATACGAGCCATCGTGGTCGTCTCGATTACTCAGTCGCGCATAGTCTTGATTCGGCCCGGTCGTAGCCGACTAAAGCCCCGGCGAACGGCAGGCGTCGCCACGCCAATATACAGGGTTTCAAAATCCTGCAATGGCGTTCTTCGCCCATCCACGGGGGGTTCAGCTATCATACTTCCAAAGCCTTGACTACACGCCTGAACCGGCTCCCGAAAACGGCTTTTCGCCGCATTGCGAGAGGCCGGTAAGTAGCTCAAATCATGGCCATCCCACCGTTGACGTGAATCGTCTGTCCGGTGACGTAGGCGGCCTCGTTCGAGGCCAGATAGACCGCTGCCGCAGCGATATCCTCGGGCGTTCCGAGCCGCGCCGCAGGAACCTTCGCCAGGATGGTTTCGCGCTGCTTGTCGTTCAGCGCATCGGTCATCGGCGTCTTGATGAAGCCCGGCGCGATACAGTTCGCGGTGACGCCGCGCTTGGCATATTCGGCGCCCAGCGTCTTGATCAGGCCGATGATGCCGGCCTTCGAGGCGGTGTAATTGCCCTGCCCGGGATTGCCGGTGACGCCGACGATCGAGGTGATCGCGATGATGCGGCCGAAGCGCTTGCGCATCATCAATTTGGTCGCGGCGCGCGCCAGGCGGAATGTCGCGGTCAGGTTGACCGCAATGACGTCGTCCCAATCCTCGTCGCGCAACTGCACGAACAGATTGTCGCGGGTGATACCGGCGTTCGCAATCAGGATGTCGACCTGACCCATCGCAGCTTCCGCTGCCGGCACCAGCGCCTCGACATCATCCTTGCTCGAGAGATTGCACGGCAGCACGTGAACGCGCTCGCCGAGCTTGGCCGCGAAGCCGTCCAGCACCTCGCGCCGCGTGCCCGAGATCGCCACCGTCGCGCCCTGCGCATGCAGCGCCTGCGCGATCGCGCCGCCGATGCCGCCGGTTGCGCCCGTCACGAGCGCGGTCTTGCCAGTCAGATCAAACATCGAATTCCCCTCCCGGCTGCTTCAAGCCGACGCTGCCAGCGCATCCTTGGCCGCAGCAATATCGTTCGGACCGCCGACGGACACGCCGACCGCGCCGTCCGCAATGCGCTTGACGAGGCCGCTCAGCACCTTGCCGGCGCCGATCTCGAAGAACCGCGTCACGCCCTGCCCCGCCATATAGGCAACCGACTCGCGCCAGCGAACGGTCCCGGTGACCTGCTCGATCAAGCGGCGGCGGATCTCGTCGGGGTCGGTGATGGCCGAGGCCAGCACGTTGGACACCAGCGGCGCCGCGGGCGCCTTGATGGTGACGCCGGACAGCGCCTCTGCCATTGCATCGGCCGCCGGCTGCATCAGCTTGCAGTGGAACGGCGCCGACACCGGCAGCAGCATCGCGCGCTTGGCGCCCTTGGTCTTGGCAATCTCGACCGCGCGATCGACGGCGGCCTTGTCGCCGGAGACCACGACCTGGCCGCCGCCATTGTCGTTGGCGGCCTGGCAGACCTGGCCCTGCGCCGCCTCGTTGGCGACCGCGACCGCCGCCTCGTAATCGAGGCCGAGCAGCGCGGCCATCGCGCCGGCGCCGACCGGCACCGCCTTCTGCATCGCGAGCCCGCGGGTGCGCAGCAGCCGCGCAGTGTCGCTGACGGTCAGGCTGCCGGCGGCAGCAAGCGCCGAATACTCGCCGAGCGAGTGCCCGGCAACGAAGGCCGCTTTGCCGACCGAGAAGCCGGCTTCGCTCTCCAGCACGCGCAGGGTGGCGATCGAGACCGCCATCAGCGCCGGCTGGGCATTCTCGGTGAGTTGCAGCGTCTCCGCCGGCCCCTCCCAGATGGTCGCGGTCAGCTTCTCGCCCAGCGCGGCATCGACCTCGTCGAACACCGCCTTCGCCACCGGAAAGGCGTCGGCCAGGGCCTTGCCCATGCCAACCGCCTGCGAGCCCTGCCCGGGAAACGTAAATGCTGCCGTCATCGGCGATCCCTACCTTGTTGAGCGTGATCCCCGCGCAGGCGCCGCGCGCCTGCCGCAGGGGAAAACGGTATCCGCCTCGCGCTAAACGCGCCACAGCGGGTCCGGGCCAATCCCTGCAACCAAGTCTTGGCAACCAAGACTTGCAACCGGCCTCGAACCGGGCCGTAAGACACTGATGGGGGGCGCTATGTCAAGCCGCGCAGGCGGAACCCTGGGGATGCCGGGCGGGTTCGGGCCCTAGAATCCACCGGCATTCTGGTCGGCGTTAACCTTGCCCCCGGCCCTCGCCCGGCGTGCGCTGTTGACCAATTGCCCCGGACGATCCTCGTGGGCGGGCCTCGCCGTCGCCAGCCGCAGCACGGCGGCGTAGCCCGGCTGCACCTCCATCCGTTCCGCATAGCGGCTTCCGCTCAGGATGCGGTGGACGCGCGGCAGGTTGTAGCAGGGCACGTAGAACAGCAGATGATGCTCGAGGTGATAGTTCACGTAATACGGCGCGATGAACAGCCGCTCGAGGATATTTGCCCGCGTGGTGCGGGTGTTGCGCAAGGGGTCTGCGCTGTCGGGCACGACGGCATGCTCGGCGATGTTGCGGATGCGCGTGATCACCATCATCCAGGTCAGTAGCGGCACCAGCCACAGCAGCGGATAGGCCCACCACACGCCGGCGGCGGCAAGGCCCGCGAACAGCAGCGCATTGGTGACGCATTGCGGTCCGAGCTTCTGCCAGAAATTGGCGGCGCGCCGCGACAACGGCCACTCCTTCGGCCCGATCGCATTGAGCAGTTGCGCCTTGCGCTGCTGGTAGCCGGTCTGTCCGGTGATGTCGCGGAAGAATTTCCGGCGATAGCTCATCTTCGTGATCGGGAACGGCGCCGACAGCACGAGGTCCGGATCATCCTCCTGCTGCGTGCGGGCGTGATGCTGCAAATGATAGCGGCGATAGCCGCGGGTTTCCGCGAAGATCGGATAGGCGCAGAACCACTGGCTCAGCGCCAGATTGGTGTCCTCGTTCGCCGAGAGACAGCCATGCGCGCCGTCATGCATCAGGATGGCGAGCCCGAGCTGGCGCGAGCCGATGATCGCAACCGCGAGCAGATAAGTCAGCGGATTGGGCCACCACGCCACCAGCGCGATCGCGCCCAGGATCAGCGCCCAGGCGTGCACGATCAGGGCCACGCCCTTCCACGTCGCGCGCTCGCGCACGGACACCAGTTCGTCTTCGGTCAGGAAATCGCGAGCACGCATGCGAAGCGCGGTCATGAGCCTGTCTCCCCGTCCGTTGAGGGTGAATGATCGCGATCGCCGACCAGGCGCAGCCGCGATCCGTCATTTGCCGAGGCCGCGGTTGCCTGCTCGCCGAGTGCGCGCAGCAATTCGCGGCACATTTCGTCGGAGCCGCGGCCCATGGCGAAACCTTCGACGATCACGCCGATCGCAATCGCCCAGAAGCGCCGCGAGCTTTCCTCGGGGGCGCGCAGCGAGCGCCAGCCATGCCGCTCGACCTGGCCCGCATAGGCGCGCGCGCCTTCGCTGTGCAGACGTTCGATGGTGCGTTCGACCAGTGGTGCGAGGTCCTGCCGGCGCCGCGTCAGCGTCAGCGCCTCCGCGAAGAAAGCGACCGTGTCGGTCGCCGTCACGGTCTCGGCCAAAGCGTGCGTGTAATCCCGCGGCGTGTGCGCCTCGAGGGCCGCCTGCTCGGTCGCGCGCGCGAGATAGAGCATGTCGCGGCTCGCGGCCTCGACGAACAGCGCTTCCTTGGTGCGGAAGTAATAGGTGATCTGGCTCGGAAAGGCGTCGGCAGCCGCAGCGATATCGGAGATCGAGGTGCCCGACAGCCCGCGCTCCTTGAACAGGCGGCTGGCGGCATCGAGCAGCAGCGAGCGCATCTTGCGCCCCGCCGACCGTGTCGCGCGAACCGCGTGCTTCGGATCGGGCGCAGGCATGCCGCTGGCGGTCTCCGAACCCATCGATCGTCCTCCCGACAATGTTTGTATGATATACAAACAAAGAAATCAACAGAAAACGCCCAAAAGTTGCGCCTGATGGCCTTGCGGGCTACGACCTCCCCGCTAATCCGCCAGGCCGAGAACCCTTGCTTTCGCGGCCAAAATCCGTATAAGCGCGCCATTCGTGGGCTCCGGCCGGGAGCTGAACGGACGGTCTCAGCAAATTCACCCGTTGATTTTGATGTGGCAGGGCCAGTCGGCCCGTCGTCCCGTGCTCCCGCCTTCTGAGCAGCTCGAGTCCTTTCCGAAGGTCTCGAAGGGCTTGTCGCCGGAAACCGCGCCAACACAGGAAAGGACAACCATGCCTCTTTATGAGCATGTTTTTCTCGCGCGTCAGGATGCGAGCACCCAGCAGGTGGATGAACTGACGGCCCAGATGACGGGTATCGTCGAACAGGGCGGCGGCAAGGTCACCAAGACCGAGAGCTGGGGCGTGCGCTCCCTCACCTACCGCATGAACAAGAACCGCAAGGCGCATTTCGTGCTGATGAACATCGACGCTCCGTCGGCTGTCGTCACCGAGATCGAGCGCCAGGAGCGGATCAACGAAGACGTCATCCGCTATCTCACCGTGCGCGTCGAGGAGCACGAGGAAGGCCCGTCCGCGATGATGCGCAAGGCCGACCGTGATCGCGAGCGCGACGACCGTGGCGGCGGCTTCCGTGGCGACCGCGAAGGCGGCGGTTTCCGTGGTGACCGCGAGGGTGGCTTCCGTGGCGACCGTGGTCCGCGCCGTCCGCGCGACGAAGAAGCTGCGACCGAGGAGTAAAGAATCATGGCTGATGCTGGTGCCCGCCGTCCGTTTTTCCGTCGTCGCAAGTCCTGCCCGTTCACGGGCGCGAATGCGCCGAAGATCGACTACAAGGATTCCAAGCTGCTGATGCGTTACGTCTCCGAGCGCGGCAAGATCGTGCCGAGCCGCATCACGGCCGTGTCCGCCAAGAAGCAGCGTGAACTCGCCCGCGCCATCAAGCGCGCGCGCTTCCTCGGCCTGCTGCCCTACGTTATCCGCTAATCGTTTCCGGCCGGCGGCACACGCCGCCGGCCGCTTCTTCTCATAAGGCTTCCGGGTCGTCCGGTCGCCGATGGTTGGGGTTCTCCTAGCAGGACCCCTAACCGCTCAAAGGGGGCGGGACAGCTGATGATCGCGATATTCACCGTTGCACTCGCAGCCGGCGCCGCGTCGGCGCTGATGTTCGCCTCGATTTTTTCGGGCGCCGCGATCTCGTTGCCGCTCGCCTATTTGGCTCCGCTCCCGCTGATGGTTGTCGGACTTGGCTGGGGTCCGGTCGCCGCCGTCGTCGGCGGAATCGCCGCAACCGGCGCGATGGCGATCGGTCTCGGTTGGTCGCACAGCATCGGATTCGCGCTAGCAGTGTTCTTGCCGGCGGTGTGGCTCGGTCATCTTGCCATGCTCGGTCGGCCGGTCGCCGCCGCGGCACATGCCGCCAACCCATCCGATATGGAATGGTATCCAGTTGACCGGATCCTTCTCTGGATCGTGGTCATCGCGGTCCTCGTAGCAACTGCCATCCTGCTGGTATTCGGCACGGACGCCCAAAGCATTGCCGAGACCGTTCGGCAATTGTTGCGCGAAACCGTGCGCGGAACCGACGGTGATCTGACGGCCGAGCAGATCGATCAGTTCGCAAAGTTGTTCGCGTTCCTCGCCCCGGTGGCGCTGCCGGTCAATGTGATCCTGTGGCTGACGCTGAACCTGTGGCTCGCGGCGAAGGTCGCGCTGACATCCGGGCGGTTTCATCGGCCATGGCCCAATCTGCGAAGCGTCACGTTGCCACCGATCGCGCTCGTGATCATGGCGACCGCGATCGCCTTCTGCTTTGTCGGCGGGACTGTTGCGATGCTCGCAACAGTGGTCTCTGTGGCATTGCTGCTCGCGTACGCGATCGTCGGCTTCGCAGTCCTGCACATCCTGACCCTGTCGGCGAGCAACCGGGTGTTCTGGCTCGCCTCTACCTACGTGCTGATGTTCCTCTTCAGCGGACTGATCCTGGTGATGTCCGCGCTCGGCATCGCCGACGCCGTGTTCGGACTGCGCCAGCGCTATCTGCAAACCAGGCCGCCGCCTCTGCCGGCGGAGTGAGATTCAATCCAACCACTCAAAACCGTACTTAGCATCTAAAGGAGAACGAAAATGGAAGTCATTCTGCTCGAACGCGTCGCCAAGCTTGGCCAGATGGGCGAAGTCGTGCGCGTCAAGGACGGGTTCGCCCGCAACTTCTTGCTCAAGCGCGGCAAGGCGCTGCGCGCCACCGAGGCGAACCGCGCCAAGTATGACGGCATGAAGGCCGAGCTCGAGGCCAACAACATCAAGGCCAAGGGCGAAGCCGCCGTGGTCGCCGAGAAGATCGACGGCCGCGACATCATCATCATCCGCCAGGCCTCGGAGTCCGGCCAGCTGTTCGGCTCGGTCACCGTGCGCGACATCGTCACCGCGCTCGCCGCCGACGGCGTGACGGTGTCCCGTCCGCAGGTCTGGCTCGACTCGCCGATCAAGGTGATCGGCGCGCAGAAGGTGACGATCGCCGTTCACCCCGAGGTCGAAACCAGCGTCACCGTGACGGTCGCCCGTTCCGCCGAAGAGGCCGAGCGCATCAAGCGCGGCGAGGACATCTCGACCCGCCAGGAAGACCAGGACGCGGCCGCCGAGGCGCTCGCCGCCGCCGGCGAGTTCTTCGATCCGGAAGCCCAGCACGACGACGAAGCCGCACCGGCTCCGGCTGCCGAAGAGAAGTAAGCTTCTCGCCCTCGTCCAACCGAAGACACGCTACGAAGCCCGGCCCTCATCAGGCCGGGCTTTGGATTCGTGCCGCCGCCTGATCGTCGAGCATCGCAATCGACGCCAGCGCGGTCGCGGTGTGCTTCTCCTTGCCGTCGATGATGCAGAACACGTCGGCCGCAACGACGGCGACCTGACGTCCCGGCTTGATCACCCGCGCCCGGCAGATCAGCCGATCGCCCGACGCCGGCGACAGCAGATTCAATTTATATTCGGCCGTCAGCGCCGGCTGGCCGCGCGACGTCGCCGCCGCGATCGTGGTGGCGTTGTCGACCAGGAACGCCGTCACCCCGCCGTGAAACAGGCCGTGCTGCTGCAACAGCTCGGGCCGCCGGTCGACCGCGAGCGTGCACGCACCGCGCGACAGCTCGGCCACCTCGGCGCCGACGAGCCCCATAAAGCCCTGACGACCGACATTGTCGCGAATGCGCGTTTCGATCGGCGCGAAGTCCGGATCGGTCTCGCTCATGACATTCCTCCCACTCGCTCCGGCGCACCCGGCGCCACCACCGCGCGGATCGCACAGGCGATCAGCGTCTCGACCTGTTCGCGCGGATCGCTCTGATGGCGGCCCGACAGATAGGCGCGGCAGAAGATTTGTGCCGGCCCGATGATCTGGCTGAAGAACAGCACAGCGCTCATTGGCAGCAATTCGCCGCGCGCGAGCAGCGGCGCACGCCAGCGCTCGATGCCGTCGGTGAGCCGCGAATTCTCGGTGCGCTGCGCGCCGCGCACCTCCTCGCCCCACTCACTGCGCGAGATCTCGAACAGGAAGCGCGCCTCGCGCCTGTTGATCACGACCCAATCGAGATGGGCGCGGATCAGCCGCGCAACGCCCTCGCGCGCACCGCACCGGTCGTCGACCGAGGTGATGATCGCGGCGTGATAGGTCTGCAGGATTTCCAGGAACAGGGTTCCGGCGAGCTCCTTCTTCGAGGTGAAGAAGTGGAAGAAGCTGCCGTTCGACGCGCGGGCGCGAGAGCGGATCTCGGCCACCGTCGCGCCCTCGAAGCCGTCGCGGTCGAACACCGCAAGCCCCGCCGCCAGCAGATCTTCCCGTGCCGTGCTCACCTCGTCTCACCTCCGGCTAGATCAACACTCTAGAGCATCGCTCTAACGACGGTCAAATGAATACGCCGGACCTCACGGCCCGGCGTTCGCGATTACTTCGAGGACGGCGCTTCCGGCGGACCGGAGCCCGGCGTCGTCGGGGGCGGCGGAGGCGGCGCCGTCGCGGTCACCGGCGGCGCAGCGGGCGCCGGCGTGGGAGACGCGGCAGCGGCCGGCTCGGACGCGACAGGCGCCGGCGTGACCTGCGGAACCGGGTCCGACCGCACGGGCTCGCTACCGGCGTTGCTCCTGGGCGCATCTACCTTGGCCGTATCAGGTTGGGCGGCCGGCTTCGCCGGCTTCTCGGCCTCGCCCTTCTCCTCGTGCTTGATGGCAGACTGGGACTTGGGCTCATTGCTGGAGGACTCGCCCTTCGGGGTGTCCTCGGACTTGGGCTCCTCGACGGGTTTACCGCGACGGCCGTGCTTCTGCCGCGACGGCTTGGCCTCGCCTGCGGCCTGCGGGGTCTGGCCGTCGTCCGGCTTTGCGCCCTCCGGCGCCTCGCTCGGGCGCGCCATGCGCCGCCCGCGGTGGGTGGGACGCGCTTCGGGATTCGGGCCGTCGGCCTCGGGCTTCGCGGCTGCCCCTTCCTTGGCGCCGTCCTGCGACGCCGCATCCTGGTGCTGGTGGCGGCGGGCCGGACGCTCGGCCGGCTGCTCCGGAGACTGGTTCGCCTCCTGCCGGCCTTCCCTGCCCTTGGCCCCCTTCGGCTGATCCTTGGCCTGGTAGCGCGGATCGTTGGCGCCGTTGGAAATCAGATAGGACGCGAGCACGCCGGCCATGTCGCTCGACGTCGTATAGTGCTGGCGCAGGAAGCCAGGCAGCGAGCCGGCCGGCACGGTCTTCAAGAGGCCCCGCGGGCTCTTGTGGCAGGCCGTGCAGGTGTTGGCGAAAATCTGGGACGGACTTTTGCCAGCCTCGAGGTTTTGCGCTTGCGCCGATACGGCTGACAGGCAGCCAATCAGAAGCGTCACCGTCGCCAGACTGAGGGCTCGGCTCAACATTCCTTAAGTCTCCAGATTCCGGAAAATTCGCCGCCTGCGCCTGATGGATCGGCCGCGGCGGTCACCTTTTATCCGATTATCGCGCGAATGGAAGCGCGCGCGTGACGCATCCACGCAATTGTCACATTTTGGAATATCGGCTTTGACGCCAACGCAATAGCGCGATCCAATTCCCTGCCTATGTTTGGTTTGGGGACACATTGGAGTGATCAACTCCGGTGGTGTCGGTGTGCAGCTTGCCGTTCCGTTGGTGTTTCGATGGACCGATTGTTGCGATATTTCTTGGGGCGCTTCATCCGCCGCGGTTCGATCACGTTCACGACCGCGAGAGGCGCTCAATTCACTTGCGGTGACGGAACTGGCGTTCCGGTCGCGGCGCGCTTCATGACCCGAGCGGCCGAAATCCGCGTCCTGGTCGATCCCGAACTTTACCTCGGCGAAGCCTTCATGGACGGCACGTTCGTGGTGGAGCAAGGCACCATCGCGGACGTGCTGGCTGTCTTGATGGGGCAGGCAGCCATGTTGCCGAATTTCGCCAGGCTGCAGGCCTGGGTCCGGTTCCTCGGACGGCGCGCCCAACAGATCAATGTGCGCGGCCGCTCCAGAAGCAACGTCGCTCGCCATTACGATCTCGACGGCCGTCTCTATTCCCTCTTCCTCGATGCCGACAAGCAGTACAGCTGCGCCTATTTCGAGACGCCGGACACGTCGCTGGACGACGCCCAGCTCGCCAAGAAGCGCCACCTCGCCGCAAAACTCCTGATCGAGCCCGGCCACCGCATCCTCGATATCGGTTCAGGCTGGGGCGGGCTCGGGCTCTATCTTGCCGAGATGAGCGGTGCCGACGTCACCGGCGTCACGCTGTCGACTGAACAGTTGCAAATCTCCAACGCCCGGGCAGCGGAGCGGAACCTGACGAAGTCAGCGCGGTTCCTGATGCAGGATTATCGCGACATCCCCGGCCCGTTCGACCGCATCGTCTCGGTCGGCATGTTCGAGCATGTCGGGGTCGCCTACTATGAGACCTTCTTCAAGCACTGCGCTGACCTGCTCAGCGACGACGGTGTCATGGTGCTGCACTCGATCGGCCGTTCGACCGGTCCCGATGTCACGAGCCCCTGGATCCGGAAATACATCTTCCCCGGCGGCTACATTCCCGCGCTCTCCGAGGTCATGCCGGCGATCGAGAAGGCCGGCCTCTTGATCTGCGATATGGAGATCCTGCGCCTGCACTACGCCGAGACGCTGAAGGCGTGGCGCGAGCGCTTCATGGCGCGGCGCGAGGAGGCGGTGCGGCTCTACGACGAGGCCTTTGCGCGGATGTGGGAGTTCTACCTGGCCGCCTCGGAGATGTCGTTTCGCGTCCAGAACATGATGAACTTCCAGCTGCAACTGACCAAGCGCCAAGGCGTCGTGCCGATGACCCGTGACTATATCGGCGGCGAAGAGGCCCGCCTGCGGCTGAAGGAGGCCGGCGCGGCCAAGCCGCGGCTGCAACTCGCCGGCGAGTAGTTCTGAAGGAACGGGTGCTGCTAGTTGCGCAGGCTGTAGGCCGAGCCGCGATGGACGACGGTCGGGGCCGGACGCGCCAGATGCGCCGCCGCGGCCGAGATCAGCTTGATATCGCAGGGAACATTCCGGACCTCCGGACGCGCCGTCTGCTCCATCGCGTCGACAAGCGCCGTCAGCCAGCGGCGGTCCATGCCACCTGCCCGGCCAAGCCCCAATCGCGCGGTCTGAAACTCCTGAGCCATCGACGCCGTATCTTCCCTGAGCGAAGACAACCCGGAATCCGCCGGGTCGTTCCCGCCAACCTGCCGCAAAAGAAATTGCGGAGGTGTGATCTGCTTCACAGAGGTCTGGTCCGGACTGTCGTAGTGGTCCGGAATGACCCGAGAAACGCACCAGACGATGTTGGACCCGCAGCGCGACCTCGCGACCGACTACGCCCTGATTGCCACCGGCGTGGCGGCCGCCTTGATCGCGCTCGCCTTCCTCATCCTGATCTGAGGAGCCGAGGCCAGCAGCGACTTCGCTCCTGGTTGGGCGCAGCAGCCCGGCAAAAGGTTCAGGCTGCGTCGAATTTTTACCAACGACATTGCTGACCGGCCCGCCCGCCGCCCGGTTGCGGGCAAAACCCCGTCAAGCGGAATGCATCCGGCCGTCCCGGATTCACACATCGTGTTGTGTGAATCGTGCATAAGAAACATCCGTCCTTTCGCTTCGTGCCGGGCTGGCGCTTGATCGCCGCCCCACATCCGAAAATCTCAGTAACGACGAAATCAGAAGAATAAGCTCGTCCATGGCCTTGATTGATTCGAACGTCCACAAGCTCGCGCCCGACGCCGCATCGCCGACCTATCGGAGTGCGCCGCACAACATCGAAGCGGAACAGAGCCTTCTGGGTGCGATTCTAGTCAACAATGACGCGTTCTACCGCGTCTCCGACTTTCTGGAGCCGAAGCATTTCTTCGAGCCGCTGCACCAGACGATCTACGAGACCGCAAGCTCGCTGATCCGGATGGGCAAGGTCGCGACTCCCGTGACCCTGAAGACGTTCCTGCCGGCCGATACCGACATCGGCGGCATGACGGTCAGCCAATACCTCGCCCGCCTCGCCGCCGAAGCGACCACCATCATCAACGCGCAGGATTACGGCCGCACCGTTTACGACCTGAGCCTGCGGCGCAATCTGATCCAGATCGGCGAGGACATCGTCAACGTCGCCTACGATGCGCCGGTCGATTTCGCGCCGCGCGCGCAGATCGAGGACGCTGAACGGCAGCTCTACAGCCTCGCTGAAACCGGCCGCTACGATGGCGGCTTCCAGCGCTTCGCGCAGGCGCTGACGATTGCCGTCGACATGGCGGCGAAGGCGTTCCAGCGCGACGGCAAGCTGTCGGGCATCTCGACCGGCCTGCGCGACCTCGACGCCCGCATGGGCGGCTTGCAGCCGTCCGACCTCATCATCCTCGCCGGCCGCCCCGGCATGGGCAAGACCTCGCTTGCCACCAACATCGCCTACAACATCGCCAAGGCCTATGAGGGCGAAGTCCAGCCGGACGGCACCACCAAGGCGATCCACGGTGGCTCGGTTGGCTTCTTCTCCTGCGAAATGAGCGGCGAACAGCTCGCCACCCGTATTCTCGCCGAGCGCACCGGCATCCCCTCGAGCTCGATCCGCCGCGGCGGCATCTCCGAGCTCGATTTCGAGAAGATCCGCGACTGCTCGATCGAGCTGCAGTCGCTGCCGTTCTATGTCGACGAAACCGGTGGTCTCTCGATCTCGCAGCTGACCGCCCGCGCCCGGCGGCTGAAGCGCCAGAAGGGCCTCGACCTGATCGTGATCGACTACATCCAGCTGCTGCAGGGTTCGGGCAAGAAGGGCAACGACAACCGCGTCCAGGAAATCACCGAGATCACCACCAATCTGAAGGCGCTGGCGAAGGAGCTGAACGTTCCGATCATCGCGCTGTCGCAGCTCTCGCGTCAGGTCGAAAACCGCGACGACAAGCGGCCGCAATTGTCCGACCTGCGTGAATCAGGTTCGATCGAGCAGGACGCCGACGTCGTGATGTTCGTGTATCGCGAGGAATATTACCTCGCCAACAAGGAGCCGCGCCCCGGCACCCCCGAGCACGAGAAATGGCAGATGGAAATGGGGCTCGCCCACGGCAAGGCCGAAGTCATCATCGGCAAGCAGCGCCACGGCCCGACCGGCACGGTCGATCTGCACTTCGAAGCCAGCGTGACGCGCTTCGGCGACCTCGCGCCCGACGGTCAGGTTCCGGATCGCGCTTATTGACCGGTGGCCGCGGTTGAACGCTGCAAGGCGCCCGCGTACAACTGAACCATGAACATCGTGACCGACGCGAAATCGCAGCTAACGCCCGACGCTAATCTGCTGGCGGCCCATCCGGCCGCCACCGGCATCCTGACCATCGACCTCGACGCCATCATCGCCAACTGGCGCAAGCTCGAGAAGACCGCGGTACCGGCCGAATGCGCCGCCGTGGTCAAGGCCAACGCCTATGGCTGCGGCGCCGAGCAGGTCTCGCGCGCGCTGGCCAAAGCCGGCTGCAAGACCTTCTTCGTCGCCTCCGTTGATGAGGCTGCCGTGGTGCGCGCGGCGGTTCCGCAGGCGACGGTGTATTCGCTCGGTGGCTTCTTCCAGCAGACCGGCGATGCCTACGCCAAGATCGACTGCAAGCCCGTGATCGGTGATCTCAACGAGCTCGCCGAATGGGACGTGTTCTGCCGCCGCTCCGGCTGGTCCGGAGGCGCGGCCATCCATATCGACACCGGCATGAATCGCCTCGGCCTCACCGTCAGCGAAGCGCAGGGCATCATCCCGCGGATCAATGCCGGCGATCACGGCATCACGCTGGTCATGAGCCACCTCGCCTCCGCCGAATTGCTCAACAATCCCGCGAATGCAAAACAGCTTGCGAGCTTCCGCGAGATTGCGAGCCTGTTCACCGGCGTCCCGGCGTCGCTGGCAAACTCTTCCGGCGTGTTCCTCGGCGCCCAATTCCAGTTCGAGATGGTGCGGCCGGGCTGCGCGCTCTATGGCGTCAATCCGACGCCGGAGGCCGACAACCCGATGCAGCCTGTGGTCGACCTCAAGGCGCGCATCGTCCAGATCCGCAACATCGATCGCGGCGAGACCGTCGGCTATGGCGGCACCTGGACCGCGCGGCGGCCAACCCGGCTTGCGATCGTTTCCGCCGGCTATGCCGACGGCTATTTCCGCGCCGCCAGCGCCAATGACGGCACCCGCGGCGCCGAGGTCGTGGTCGCCGGCAAGCGCTGCCCGATCGCCGGCCGCGTCTCGATGGACCTGATCGCGGTCGATATCACCGACCTCGACAAGAACGCCGTGCGCCGCGGCCACATGGTGACGCTGATCGGCGAAGGCATCACGGTCGACGAGGTGGCGCATCATTTCGGCACCATCGGCTATGAGGTGCTGACCAGCCTCGGCCGCCGCTTCGTGCGCATTTACAAGGGCGGCGACGCGGTCGCAGCGGCCAGCGCTCCTGTCGCCGATAGCGCCGACGCCACCGCCGGAAAGAGCGAGCCGGCCGCCACGCAAGCCGCGCCTCCGGCCTTCCCGACGGCAGAGCCCGCGGCGCCGCCGCCATTGCCGTCCGCCTGACGAACCGCCTCGTCGCGATTGCACGTGCGCATGAAGATCGCGACCTTCAACATCAACAACGTCAATCGCCGGCTGCCGAACCTGCTGCGTTGGCTGAAGGCGGCGAAGCCCGATGTCGTCAGCTTGCAGGAGCTCAAGGCTGATGACGCCGAGTTTCCCGTTGCCGCGATCGAGCAGGCCGGCTACGGCGCGGTCTGGCAGGGACAGAAGACCTGGAACGGCGTCGCGATCCTGGCGCGCAAGGCCGAGCCGGTCTTGATCCGCACCGCCCTGCCCGGCGACACCGCCGATCACGAGGCGCGCTACATCGAGGCCGCGGTGCGCGGCATCGTCGTGACCAGCCTCTATCTGCCGAACGGCAATCCGCAGCCCGGACCGAAATTCGATTACAAGCTCGCCTGGTTCAAGCGGCTGCGGGCGCATGCCGCCAAGCTGCTCAAGCAGGATGTCCCCGTGGTGCTCGCCGGCGACTACAATGTCGCGCCGACGCCGTTCGACATCTATCCGACGAAGTCCTGGGACAAGGACGCGCTGATCCAGCCGAAGAGCCGCGCCGCGTTCAAGGCGCTGGTCGACCAAGGCTGGTGCGATGCGATCCGCACGCTGCATCCGGATCAACAGATGTTCACCTTCTGGGACTACAAGCGCCAGCGCTGGCCGCGCGATGCAGGCCTGCGGCTCGATCATCTCCTGCTCAGCCCGCAAGTGGCGCCGCGGCTATTGAAAGCCGGCGTCGACCGCGACCTCCGCGGCGAAGACGGCGCCAGCGACCACGCACCGGCATGGGTCGTGTTGAGGTGATGGATTTGGGTATCGCGCTCGCACCCCAATCACTCTGTCGTCCCGGAGAAGGCCGGGACCCATAACCACCGCTTTGGATTGTGAAAGGGATCGCGGCCCCAGCATCGCGCAACGATGAGCTTTCGGGGTAATGGGTCCCTGCTTTCGCAGGGACGACGAGGAGGACGGGTCTCGATTCAAGACGCCAAACACGCGGTGTCATCGCCCGCGAATGCGGGCGATCCAGTATTCCAGAGACGGCTGTGCTTGAGCCGATGGGCCGCGGCGTACTGGATCGCCCGGTCAAGCCGGGCGATGACCGATGGGGATGAGGACGCAGCCTCTAAGTCTCGCGACATGATTTGCCCGAGGCTGACGCGAGGGCTTGCGCCATCGGGCAAATCAGTGGCATGGCCGATTGCCAGCGGAGCGCGCAGATGGGCTTTCTCTTCGTCCTCATCGTCGGCCTGGTCGCCGGTACCATCTCCGGCATCGTCGGCACCGGCTCGTCGATCATGCTGATGCCGGTCCTCGTCTATCAGTACGGGCCGAAGCAGGCGGTACCGATCATGGCGGTCGCCGCCGTGATGGCCAATCTGTCGCGCATCCTGGCCTGGTGGCGCGAGGTCGACTGGCGTGCCTGCGTCGCCTATTCGATCACCGGCATTCCGGCCGCAGCCCTCGGCGCGCGCACCCTGCTCGCGCTGCCCTCGCGCGCAGTTGATATCGCGATCGGCGTGTTCCTGATCGCGATGGTGCCGGTGCGGCACTGGCTCGCCAAACACAAGCTGAAGGCCAATCTCTGGCACCTGATGATCGGCGGCGCGCTGATCGGCTATCTCACCGGCATCGTGGCCTCGACCGGCCCGCTCAGCGTGCCGCTGTTCCTGTTCTACGGGCTCAGCAAGGGTGCGTTCCTCGCCACCGAGGCGGCAAGCTCGCTCGGACTCTATGTCAGCAAGTCGGTGACGTTCGAGCGCTTCGGCGCGCTGACGCCTGATATCGCAATGAAGGGCCTGATCGCCGGCGCCTCGCTGATGGCCGGAGCCTTCATCGCCAAGCGCTTCGTGCTGCAACTGAAGCCGGAGGCGTTCCGCCTGATCATGGACGGCATCATGCTGGCGGCGGGCGTGTCGCTGTTGTGGTCGGCTGTCGGGGCGTAGGGCCAACCTTTTGCCGGTGACGCGCACGCCTGACGCTTTCCGTGCTAATGGATGTCGCGGATTCGAAACCACCGTTGCATCAATCCCATCATGGCCAAATCCACCCTCTCCTTCGTCTGCCAGAACTGCGGCGCGGCGTATAATCGCTGGCAGGGCAAATGCGACTCCTGCGGCGAGTGGAACACACTGGCCGAGGAAGACACCACGGGCTCGGTGCCAGTCTCGATCCGCAGCAAGCGCAAGGGGCGGACGTTTGCGCTGGAATCGCTCTCCGGCAAGACCCAGGACGCGCCGCGGCTGTCGTCGGGCATGACCGAGCTCGACCGTGTCACCGGCGGCGGCTTCGTCCGCGGCTCGGTGCTCTTGGTCGGCGGCGATCCCGGCATCGGCAAATCCACGCTCCTGACGCAAGCCACCTCCATGATGGCGCGCGCCGGCCACCGCGCGGTCTATATCTCCGGCGAAGAGGCGGTCGCCCAGGTGCGGCTGCGCGCCGAGCGGCTCGGGCTTGCGGATGCGCCGGTGCAGCTCGCCTCCGAGACCTCGGTCGAGGACATCGTCTCGACCCTGTCGGAAGGCGCGGTGCCGCGGCTGATCGTGATCGATTCGATCCAGACCATGTGGACCGACACGGTGGAATCGGCGCCGGGGACGGTGACGCAGGTCCGCGCCTCGGCGCAGGCGCTCATTCGCTTTGCCAAGAAGACGGGCGCGGCGATCATCCTGGTTGGCCATGTCACTAAGGACGGCCAGATCGCCGGTCCCCGCGTGGTCGAGCACATGGTCGATGCGGTGCTGTCGTTCGAGGGCGAAGGCTCGCAGCAGTTCCGCATCCTGCGCTCGGTGAAGAACCGGTTCGGCGCGACCGACGAGATCGGCGTGTTCGAGATGACCGGGCTCGGCCTGAGCGAGGTCACCAACCCCTCGGAATTGTTCCTCTCGGAGCGCGAGCTCGGCAGCCCCGGCACGGCCGTGTTCGCCGGCATCGAGGGCACGCGCCCGGTGCTGGTCGAGTTGCAGGCGCTGGTGGCGCCGACCTCGCTCGGCACGCCGCGCCGCGCCGTGGTCGGTTGGGATCCGAGCCGGCTGTCGATGGTGCTGGCGGTGCTCGAGGCGCATTGCGGCGTCAAATTGTCCGGACATGACGTCTATCTCAATGTCGCCGGTGGCCTGCGCATCCAGGAACCGGCCGCGGACCTTGCCGCCGCCGCCGCGCTGGTGTCCTCGCTGGTGAATGCGCCGTTGCCGACGGATGCGGTCTATTTCGGCGAGATTTCGCTGTCGGGCGCGATCCGGCCGGTGGCGCAGACCCCGGCCCGGCTGAAGGAAGCCCTCAAGCTCGGCTTCGGCCGCGCCATCCTGCCCGAATCGGCCCGCGGCGAACCGGGTGGCGATATGGGGCTCTCGCTTAACAGCGTCGGCAATCTGACCACGCTGGTCGCCGAAATCGCCGCGCGCGGAACGCCCCGCGGCGGTCGGGCTGCGCCTCGGGACGACCAAGACAGCTCCGGAGGCGCTGATAAGGCTGGGAAAAATGCCACACCGGCCCGATTCCGTCGCGAGACCACCTAAAGCGGGCGTGACGTCACAGCCCCTCGCCGCTATACATCCGGCGCGCGGGACAGGTGGCGCTCCGGCCTTGCCGGATGCCCCCAATGCGCCTCAGTTAGGACGGCACCGACTTTGCCGATTCGCGAGAGCTCTTCACAGCGTAAGCCCTTAACAGCGTACCGAAACGTACCAGCGGACCTGACCAGCCGATGCCCGTAACAATACTCGATCTCGTCCTGCTCGGCGTGATGCTGATCTCGGGCCTGCTTGCCATGGTGCGCGGCTTCATGCGCGAGATCCTGTCGATCGCGGCCTGGGGCGCCGCCGCCTTGGTCACGCTCTACGCATTCTCGAAGCTGCTGCCGACCGCCAAGACCTACTTCAACAACGACACGGTCGCCGCCGTGGTCGTGGTCGCCGGCGTCTTCATCGGCACGCTGATCGTGGTCTCGATCGTCACGGTGCGGATCTCGGACATGATCCTGGATTCCCGGATCGGCGCGCTCGACCGCACCCTCGGCTTCCTGTTCGGCCTCGCCCGCGGCCTCTTGATCGTGGTCGTGGCGTTCATGTTCTTCACCTGGCTGGTTCCCGACAAGCAGCGGCCCGACTGGGTGACCGGGGCGAAGTCCCGCGTGGTGCTGCAGGGAACCGGGGATTGGCTGATGTCGCTCTTGCCTGACGACCCCGAGAACACCATCTTAAAGAAGTTCAAGAAGAATAAGCCAGACGACGATTCTGCGGCCGATACCAACGATCAGGCGACGCCGGCGTCGGGTGATGGCTATAGCAAACCTGCGCGTGACAGCTTGAAAAAGCTGATCGAGAAACCCGCGGGCCGATAAACTATTTGGGCCCTTACGAGAGGCGATGAACGAGATGCAGACCCCTTCGGATCATAGTGACCAAATGGATCTCGACCTCGGCCCGATCGAACTGCAAGACGACCCAAAAAACGACCCTCTCAGATACCACCCCGACCTCGATGGCGACACGCTCCGTGAGGAATGCGGCGTGTTCGGCATCTTCGGCCACTCCGAGGCCGCCGCGATCACCGCGCTCGGCCTGCACGCGCTCCAGCATCGCGGCCAGGAAGCCGCAGGCATCGTCTCGTTCGACGGCAGTCGCTTCCACAGTGAACGCCGCCTTGGCCTGGTCGGCGACGCCTTTTCCCGCCGCGAGGTGATCGAGCGCCTGCCCGGCAATGCCGCGGTCGGCCATGTCCGCTATTCCACGACCGGCGGCACCATCCTGCGCAACGTGCAGCCGCTGTTCGCCGAGCTCAGCGCCGGCGGCTTTGCGGTCGGCCACAATGGCAATCTGACCAACGGGCTGACCCTGCGCCGCGAGCTGGTCAAGGGCGGCGCCATGATGCAGTCGACCACCGACACCGAGGTGATCCTGCATCTGGTCGCGCAGTCGAAGCGCACCCGCTTCATCGACCGCTTCATCGAGGCGCTGCGCACCATCGAGGGCGCCTATGCGCTGGTCGCGCTGACCAACAAGAAGCTGGTCGGCGCGCGCGATCCGCTCGGCATCCGCCCCTTGGTGCTCGGCGATCTCGACGGCCATCCGATTCTGACCTCGGAGACCTGCGCGCTCGACATGATCGGTGCGAAATATGTCCGCGACATCGAGCCCGGCGAGATCATCGTGTTCGACGAGAAGGGCGCGCACAGCCACAAGCCGTTCCCGCCGAAGCCGGCGCGGCCCTGCATCTTCGAATACATCTATTTCGCGCGGCCGGATTCCATCGTCGGCGGCCGCTCGGTCTATGACGTGCGCAAGGCGTTCGGCGCCCAGCTCGCGCGCGAGAGCCATCCCGATGTCGACGTCGTGGTGCCGGTGCCGGATTCCGGCGTGCCCGCCGCGGTCGGCTACAGCCAGTATTCCGGCGTGCCGTTCGAGCTCGGCATTATCCGCAACCACTATGTCGGCCGCACCTTCATCCAGCCGACCCAGACGGTGCGCGAGCTCGGCGTGCGCATGAAGCATTCGGCCAATCGCGCCGCGATCGAGGGCAAGCGCATCATCCTGATCGATGACAGTCTGGTGCGCGGCACCACCTCGAAGAAGATCGTCCGCATGATGCGCGACGCCGGCGCCCGCGAGGTGCACTTCCGGCTCGCCTCGCCGCCGATCCTCTACCCCGATTATTACGGCATCGACCTGCCCGACCGCGGCGGTCTGCTGGCCGCGACCCATTCGCTCGAGGAGATGCGCGACATCATCGGCGCCGACTCGCTCGCCTTCCTGTCGATCGACGGCATGTACCGCGCGATGGGCTACGAGGGGCGCGATCCGGCCAATCCGAGATTCGCCGATCATTGCTTCACCGGCGCCTATCCGACCCACCTCACCGACCAGAGCGAAACCGAGCCCGCGCCGCGCCAGCTCTCTCTGCTGGCGGAGGCGAGCTGAGGCGGAGCCCGCAACGATGCAGGCAGCCATCCCCATCGTCGGTGGTGTGCTGCTGATCGGCTTTATCGTGTTTGCGTTTCGTCAGGGCATGAAGATCAGCCCGGATGATCGCCCCGATCGAAGCGGGCAGACCAACTATGGCGACGGTGGCGGCGATACCTAGCTGAGGCAGAGAGCAACGATGCAGCTGATCATCGGCATTTTCTGCGGCGTGCTTCTGCTCGGCTTCATCGGGTTCGCCTTCCGGCAAGGTTTCAAAGTGACCCCCGACAGCTCGGGCAACGCCAGCAACGGCGACAACATGACCGGCTAGGGTCGCGACAGCAGCGAATTCGTCATGGCCGGGCTTGTCCCGGCCTTTTCTGTCTGTAATACCCGCCGCCAGACACGGACGGACAGCCATGACAAAACCCCTCGCCTCCCGGATTGCCCTCGTGACCGGCGCCTCGCGCGGCATCGGCTATGCGACCGCCATAGCTCTGGCAAAAGCCGGCGCGCATGTCGTGGCGGTGGCGCGAACCCAGGGTGGGCTGGAAGAGCTCGACGACGAGATCCGCAACGACGGCGGCAGCGCCACGCTGGTGCCGCTCTCGCTCACCGATTACGACGGCATCGCGCGGCTCGGGCTCGCACTGCATGAGCGTCACGGCAAGCTCGACATCCTCGTCGGCAATGCCGGCACGGCCGGTCCGTCGTCACCGCTCGGCCATATCGAGCTGAAGCCGTGGAACGACGTGATGGCGATCAACGTCACCGCCAACTTCCAGCTGATCCGCTGCATGGACCCGCTGCTTCGCCAGTCCGACGCCGGCCGCGCGGTGTTCGTGACGTCGGGCGTGGCGCACAAGGCCAACGCCTATCTCGGCCCCTATGCGGCCTCGAAGGCCGCGCTGGAGGCGCTGGTGCGCTCCTGGGCCAACGAGACCGCCAACACCGCGCTGCGCGTCAATTTGTTCAGCCCCGGCCCGATCCGCACCCGGATGCGCGCGCAGGTGTTTCCCGGCGAAGATCCGATGACGCTGGATACGCCCGACATGGCCGCCGAATTCATCGTGCCGATGTGTTCGCCTGGCTGGACCGAGACCGGCAGGCTCTACGACTACAAGGCGCGCACGCTGCGGAGTTTCCAGCCGCCGGTGTAGGTCTTTCCCCGTCATTGCGAGCGAAGCGAAGCAATCCATCTTTCGGCATGTGCGGACGCATGGATTGCTTCGTCGCTGTCGCTCCTCGCAATGACAGCGGTACCCGTTGACTCGTCCCCCGCCCCGCGATTGACTGCCCTCCCCAGCGGCACGGCCGCCAAGAAAACTCTCGGGAGGCATCATGACGCCGACGTTCAATCGCGCGCGCTCCATTCTGTCCGGATTGTTTCTCTCCGCCTGCATCACCTCATCAGCCATGCTCGCTGCGCCAGCACCGGCGCACGCCGGCGACGTTCCGACCTTCGCGGTCGATGCGTCATGGCCGAAGCAGCTTCCCAACAACTGGATCATCGGCCAGGTCGGCGGCATCACCGTCGACTGGCAGGGGCACATCTGGGTGGTCCACCGCCCGCGCTCGCTGACCGACGGCGAGAAGGCGGCGAGCCTCACCCCGCCGCGCGCGAAATGCTGCGTGGCGGCGCCGCCGGTGCTCGAATTCGACGCCGACGGCAATCTGCTGCGCGCCTGGGGCGGCCCCGGCGACGGCTATCAATGGGTCGGCCGCGAGCACGGCATCGAGGTCGACGAGCGCGGCTTCGTCTGGATCGGCGGCAACGCCGATGACGACAGCGCGATCCTGAAGTTCTCGCTCGACGGCAAGTATCTCGGCCAGATCGGCAAGATCGCAGCCCGCACCAACAGCAACGACACCACGCAGCTCGGCCGCCCCGCCGAGATGGCGATCGACAAGGATGCCAACGAGCTCTACATCGCCGACGGCTATGGCAACCGCCGCGTCATCGTGTTCGACGCCACCACGCTGGCCTACAAGCGGCACTGGGGCGGCTATGGCAAGCTGCCCACCGACGACAAGCAGCCGCCCTATGATCCAAGCGCCGCGGTGCAAGAGCAGTTCGGCAATCCCGTGCATTGCATCAAGATCGCCAATGACGGGCTGGTCTATGTCTGCGACCGCAGCCAGGACCGCATCCAGGTGTTCCAGAAGAACGGCACCTTCGTCAGGGAATGGTTCTACGAGAAGAACACCCGCGGCGACGGCGCGGTGTTCGATCTCGCGCTGTGGCCCGATCCGAAGCAGAGCTATCTGCTCAACGCCGATGGTGCCAACAACGAGATCCGCGTCATCAAGCGCGACGACGGCTCTGTGGTCGGCAGCTTCGGCCATAGCGGCCGCAATGCCGGACAGTTTTCGCTGCTGCATGTGATGGCGGTCGACCAGAAGGGCAACGTCTACACCGGCGAGGTCGAGGGCAAGCGGATCCAGAAGTTCAAGCTGACCTCGGACGCGCTGAAGTAAGGATGACCGCGGGATGACGCTTCGACGCGGTTCATTCGGCTTTATACGGATTGCCGCTTGCCCCCGGACAGGGTAAGCGGGAACCCGAACGACCGGCACAAGGCTCCGCAAGAGGGCCGTCCGGAAAAATCACAGTGGAGGGAATGTCTCATGACGACGACGCTCGCACGGCGCCACGCCGTGCTTCTCGCTTGCGCTGCACTCGGCCTCGCTACCCCTGCCTTTGCCCAAGACAAGAACGTCAAGATCGGCGTGCTGAACGACATGTCGGGCCTCTATGCCGACATCGGCGGGCCGAACTCGGTGGCCGCGGCCAACATGGCGGTGGAAGATTCCGGCCTGCGTGCCAAGGGCTGGAAGATCGAGGTGGTCAGCGGCGATCACCAGAACAAGCCCGACGTCGGCGTCAACATCGCGCGCAACTGGATCGACAACGAGAAGGTCGACATCATCACCGACACGCCGAACTCCGGCGTCGCGCTGGCGGTGAGCAACCTCGCCAAGGAGAAGAACTCGATCGTGCTCAATTCGGGTGCGGCGACCGCCGATCTCACCGGCAAGGCCTGCAACGCCAACACGATCTCCTATACCTTCGACACCTACATGCTCGCCAACGGCACCGGCAAGGCGCTGACCAAGGCCGGCGGCGACAGCTGGTTCTTCCTCACCGCCGATTACGCCTTCGGCCATGCGCTGGAGCGCGACACCGCGGCGGTGGTCACGGCGAACGGCGGCAAGGTGCTCGGCGGCGTCAAGCATCCGCTCAACACCGCTGACTTCTCCTCGTTCCTGCTACAGGCGCAGGCCTCCAAGGCCAAGATCATCGGGCTCGCCAATGCCGGCGGCGACACCACCAACGCAATCAAGCAGGCGTCCGAATTCGGCATCACCGCAGGCGGACAGAAGCTCGCGGCGCTGCTCTTGTTCGTCAACGACGTGCACGCGCTGGGCCTGAAGATCGCCCAGGGCCTCACCTTCACCGAGTCGTTCTACTGGGACATGAACGACCAGACCCGGGCCTGGTCGAAGCGCTTCCAGAAGGTCTCGCCGAAGGGCTCGATGCCGTCGATGACGGTCGCCGGTGTCTATGCCGGCGTGCTGCATTACCTGAAGGCGCTCGACGCCATGGGCGGCAATCCGCATGACGGCGCCAAGGTCGTGGCCAAGATGAAGGAGATCCCGACCGACGATCCGCTGTTCGGCAAGGGCCCGCTGCGGATCGACGGCCGCCGCATCATCCCGGCCTATCTGTTCGAGGTGAAGAAGCCGGAAGAGTCGAAATATCCGTGGGACTATTACAAGCTGATCGCCACCATCTCGCCGGAAGACGCCGCCAAGCCGCTCGAGGCCAGCGATTGTCCGCTGGTGAAGAAGTAAGCGAAGTCTGTAGGGTGGGTTAGCCGAAGGCGTAACCCACCGACTTCGTGCCGCGGAGAAGATGGTGGGTTACGCTTCGCTAACCCACTCTACGCTCTTACATCACTTCGCCGCCGCCTTCCGCGCCGGCGGCGGCAACGAGGCCCATTCCCGGTCGGCGCGCGGGCCGCCGACGTCGCCGGTCAAACCGACGAGCTGTCCGGGCTGGACGTCCAGCGTCTGCGCCCAGGTCTGGGTCTGGCACAGGAACCTCATGAGACATCCCTTGAGCTTCAGCCGGTCGGACTTGTCGCGCCACAGCGAGACCGAATAGGACCTGCCGTCCTCGGCATTGTAGATGTCGCCGTCGAAGCGGCCCTCGGGTGACAGCTTCAATCCCAGGATCAGCTGATGGCCGAGCAGCGCGCGCGTTCGCTTGTCGGGATCGGGGTTAAAGCTGTCGCGAAACGGCTGGCCGTGCGGATCGAGCGGATCCTTCATCCACACGATGAAGCCGCAGATGCGGTCGCGCGCGGTGCCGCAGCGCTCGAGGCGGATGCGTGCGCGCCCGTCCTCGGTCTGCCAGGTGCCGCTGGGATCGGCAGGTGCGATCGTCTCGGCGCGGCCGGTCGAGCTCATCAGCAAGGCGGCGACGAGGCTGCGCAGAAACATGCGAACCAGAAAGTTCATTGTCCGAGACCTTTCGTTGTCGGGATGATTTGCGGACGCGCGAGGCGCCTCACTTCAGTTGCGCCATGAAGGCGTCGGCACCCTTGTCGATGCCGGCGGTGGCCGCGGCGAGATCGCCGACGCTGGCCTTGATGTCGTAGGCGTTGGGATATTGCTTGCTGACGTAAGCGCCGAGCAGCCGCGCGGTCGCGCTGTCGAACATCTCGACGGCATAGATCACCGAGCCCGTCATGGTGCCCTCGCCGTCACGCGCGGCCTGCACGCCGTTATAGATCGCGCCGGCCATATCGAAGCGCGACAGCGTGCCGAGCACCGGCGTGTTGGCGACCGCGCCGGTCAGCGTCAGCCGCACACGAAACGTGTTCGGCCCGCGCGTATTCACCAGCGTGAAGCGGCCGCGCAATTTGTCGGCGAAGCGGGTCTGCATGTACGCGGCGAGCGTCTCCTTGTCCTTCTCGGACATCTCGCCGAACTGATGATCCGCGCCGCGATAGATCACGACCGGTTCGAGGATCACCTTGTTGTAGGTCCGCCAGTCGACCGGCGGGGCGTAGCGATACGGCACCCGCCCCGAGGAATCCGACGTGTCAGGCGTCATGTAGGCCGACGAGGCCACGTCCGAATAGGCCACCGGCGTGACGGCGGCACATCCTCCCGCGAGGACGCAAAGCGCCATCGCTCCCAGACCGCGCGCGGCGATCGAGCTCTCCATTCCAATCTCCTCATCCGATCCTGAAGCGGAAGAGCAGCTCGGCCGCAGCCGCGTCCGGGGCTAAAGTTACGGCTGCGGCCGTCACTGCCGATCTGGCTCGCTGTGAGCGCGCCGCCAGACCTTGCCTCAGTGCACACATCTATAAAACCGACCAGGCGGTTTGTAAAGTTGCAATCGCAGGAACGCGTCAGAAAAATGCGCCCGGCCGAAACGGCCCTGAAATTGATGAGACCGCTTCGAATGGCGGTCGTGCGCTGTCACAAACCTGCGACATCTCCTGTGCTACCGCAAAGTTCGCCGGGGGATTTCAGGGGCCCGGTGCCGATCCAACGCCGCCGAGCGACCCATATTCCGCTTGGGCGGCGTTGTGTTTTCAGGCGACGCCCGACATTCAGCCGCGCTTGCGCGCCGCGACCGGCTTTGCGGCCCGCGTGCCGGCAGGCTGCGGCGATGCCGCGCGTGCTCCCGCCGCCGTCTTGGCTGGCTTTGCCGCCGCGCCCTGCTCCAGCGCAGTCCACTTGCTGTCGTCGAGCAACCGCTCGAACAGCCGATCGCGCTCGGCATCGGTCAGCGACGACAGGCCGAACAGCGAGCTCAGCAGCAGTCCCCTCGCCGCCGCCCAGCGCAGCAGCGCGAGATCCGGATCGCGCGCTTCGGCCTTCATGCGCGCGACCTTCTCGATGTCGACATCGCGCGGCATCGCCATCAATTCGGGATTCTCGTTCATCGCCGCCAGCAGTGCGAAGGCCCCCGACCGCGGCGTCGAGATCGCCTCCCTGAGCGTGGCGATCTGCGCCGCCAGCTCGGGCTGATCCGTGGTCTCGCGCGCCCTTGCGATGTAGCGATTCGAGAACTCCTCGAAATACGCCATCTGCTGCTCGAGCAAGGCACGCAGCACCGCTTCCTTGGTGCGGAACTGATGCATCACGCCGCCCTTGCTGAGCCCGCTCTCGCGCGCGATCGCATCCAGCGTCAGGCGTCCCGGACCATCGCGCGTCAGGATGGTGGTCGCAGCCTCGAGCGCGGCGTTGCGGGAGCGTTCCGAGCGGGAAGGATTGTCCATGGGATTACTCAAAAAGGAGTCGCGTGAGAGCGCAGTATCTCAGCGGCATCAGTCAATCTCAAGCGCTGCATCAGAGCCTGCCTGGCAGCGCGAACGACGTTCTCCGAGAGCCGGTGTCGGCTCGGGGTGGCGCATCAGTTCGACGACATCATCATCGAACTATCCGATCGCCCGCGCGCACCAGCCATCGGTGCCGCGAACCCTTTGCAGCAGGCGACGGCGCAGGCCGTGAAGGAAGCCGTGAGCCACGCGGCCGATCACCTTTTCACCGCGGCCACGCCGGCGGGCGACCGATTGCGCGTCGGCGTAGCTGGCGGCGACGATCGTGCCGTGCCTGTTGCCGTCGAGCTTCAGGTCGGTCAGATAGACGAGGCCGCGCGACGTCAGCAGCGCCGCCTGTGCGTCGCTGAAGCGGGTCAGTTCATCGCAAGCGTCGATCGCCTCGTCGTTCACCATGCTCCTCCTGGCCGAGCCGCGCCCGGAAGCGGGCGCGCGCAGGTTCATCTCATGCCTTATACAAACCAACCGGATGGTTTGTAAATAGCCAAAATGGCGCAGTTCTCCTTCACGCGGCCGGCCCGGACGCATGTCGGATCGGCGCCGTCGCGTTCGTCCTCGAAGCATCGATCAACCAGGCACTCGGAGCACGACAGCGATGACACAGCACAAACAGACGGCGGAAACCGAAATCAGGGCACTCATCGACGCCTGGGCGGACGCCGTCCGCAGGCAGGACTATCCCGCCATTCTCGCCCATCACGATCAGGACATCGTGATGTTCGACGTTCCCCCGCCGTTGCAATCACGCGGACTGGATGAGTACCGGAAGACGTGGGATCTGTTCTACACGTGTTACCGCCCCTCCCACGCCTTCAACATCGAGGAGATCGCGATCACGGCCGGCGACGATGTCGCCTTCGCGGTCATGGTGATGCGATGCGGCCCGCCCGACGGCAGGTTCCAGTTCAGGCTGACGACCGGACTGCGCAAGATCGACGGCAAATGGCGGATCACGCATGAGCACCATTCGGTGCCAGCGACGGACTAGAATGTAGGGTGGGTGCGAAGCCGCAACCCACCGACTTCCTCACCGCGAAGACAATGGTGGGTTACGCCTTCGGCTGACCCACCCTGCGAAGCTACGCTGTCTTCTGCGCCGTCGCACGCGCGGCGATCGCGAGCGCGAGAAGCAGCAGTGCGCCCGCCAGATAGAACGGCGCGCCGGGCAGCTTGAGCGGCGCGCCGTCGCCGATGAAATATGCAAAGGTCAGCGTGAACAGGAACGGGCCGATCAATTCCGACATGCTCTGCACGCTCGATGTCGCGCCCTGCAACTGGCCCTGCTGGTCGGCGGCGACGAGCTGCGTCGTCAGTGCCTGTGTCGCCGCGCCGGAAATGCCCCACAGCGCCATCACGGGAATGCCGATCCAGAACAGCTGGCCAGTCGGCGCCGCGCCGAAGATCACGAAGCCCAAGGCACCGCAGACGAGGCCGAGGAACAGCGCGTTGCGTTCGCCGAGGCGCTGCACGATCGGGCCGATCGCCGCGCCCTGCACGATCATGCCGCAGAGCCCGACCAGCGCCAGCGTCGCGCCGACCGTGCCGGTGTCCCAGCCGTAGCGATAGGTGGCGTAGAGCACGAACACCGACGGCAGCACGACATGCGCGAGCTGGCCGAAGAACGTCGCCAGCGACAGCCCGGCGAGCGTCGGGTTCGCGCGCAGGAAATGCAGCGCGCCGATCGGATTGGCGCTCTTCCACTTGAACGGCGCTCGCCGCTCGACCGGCAGCGATTCCGGCAGGATGAACAGGCCATAGAGCCCGTTGACGAAGCTCAGGCCTGCCGCCGCCCAGAACGGCAGCCGCGGATCGATCTCGCCGAGCAGGCCGCCGAGCGCCGGTCCCATGATGAAGCCCGCGCCGAAGGCAACGCCGATCTTGCCGAACATCGCGGCGCGCTGCTCCGGCGCCGTGACGTCGGCGATATAGGCGAACACGGTCGAGATGCTCGACGAGGTGATGCCCGAGATCGCCCGCCCGATGAACAGCCAGATCAGGTTCGGCGCCAGCGCCATCAGCACATAGTCGGCGGCAAGGCCGAAATTCGACAGCAGCACCACCGGCCGGCGGCCGAAGCGATCCGACAGCGCGCCAAGAATCGGCGAGCAGACGAACTGCATCAACGCCCAGATCGAGCCGAACACACCGAAGATGCGCGCCGCGCTTGCGGTGTCGTTGCTGACGAAGCCCTCGATCAGCTTGGGCAGGATCGGAACGATGATCCCGAGCGCCAGCATGTCGAGGAGCAGAGTGATGAAGATGAAGACCACCGCGCCGCTGCGCGCCGGGGCTGCGGCAACCGTATCACTCGCCGCCTCGCCGCTCATGACGGCCGCTTGCGCTTGTGGGCGAACGGGTTGGCCTTTTCCCTTAGCGTAATACGAATCGGCGTACCCGGCAGGTCGAAGGTCTCGCGCAGCGAGTTGATGAGGTAGCGCAGATAGGATCGCGGGATCGCATCGGCGCGCGAGCAGAACAGCACGAAGCTCGGCGGGCGCGCCTTCACCTGCGTGATGTAGTTCAGCTTCAGCCGGCGGCCCGACACGGCCGGCGGCGGGTTGGCCTGGATCGCCTGCTCGAACCAGCGATTGAGCGCCGAGGTCGGCAGGCGCCGGTTCCAGACCGCATAGGCCTCCTGGATCGCCGTCATCAGGCGGTCGATGCCCTCGCCCATCAGGCCGGAGACGGCAACGATCGGTGCGCCCTTGACCTGCGGCAGCCAGTGGTCGGCATCGGTGCGCAGTTGCGAGATCTGGTTCGGCTTGCGCTCGACGAGGTCCCATTTGTTGACCGCGAGCACGATCGCGCGGCCCTCGCGCTCGATCAGGTCGGCGATGCGCAGGTCCTGCTCCTCGAACTTGTTCTGCGCGTCCATCATCATCACGACGACCTCGGCGAAGCGCACCGCGCGCAGCGCATCCGCGACCGAGAGCTTCTCCAGCTTCTCCTCGATCCGCGAGCGGCGGCGCAGACCGGCGGTGTCGAACACCCGGAACTGGCGGCCCTGCCAGGTGATCTCGACCGCGATGGAATCGCGCGTCGTGCCGGCCTCCGGGCTGGTCAACAGCCGCTCCTCGCCGAGCAGGTGATTGATCAGCGTCGACTTGCCGGCGTTGGGCCGGCCGACGATCGCAACCCGGATCGGGCGCTGCGCGGCGTCCTCCTCCGAGATGTCCTCGTCGTCCTCGACCTCGTCGTCCTCCTCCGGCGTCTCGGGCACCAGCGCGCTCAGCGCCTCGTGGAGGTCACCCATGCCCTCGCCATGCTCGGCCGAGATCTGCACGGGATCGCCGAGCCCGAGCGCGTAGGATTCCATCGCCCCGATCTCGCCGTGCTTGCCCTCGGCCTTGTTGGCGACCAGCACCACCGGCTTGTTGGCCTTGCGGGCGAAGTCGGCGAAGGCGCGGTCGGTCGGGGTCAGGCCAACGCGGGCGTCGATCACGAACATCAGGGCGTCGGCGAGCTCGATCGCGGTTTCGGTCTGCTCCTGCATCCGCGCCGTCAGCGAACCCTTGGCGCCCTCGTCGAGCCCCGCGGTATCGATGATAGTGAAGTCGAGATCGTAGAGCCGGGCCTGGCCCTCGCGACGGTCACGCGTCACGCCTGGCTCGTCGTCGACCAGCGCGAGCTTCTGGCCGACCAGCCGGTTGAACAGCGTCGACTTTCCGACATTGGGCCGGCCGATGATGGCAATGGTGAAAGACATGGATCATCCAGGCGCCGGCGCGATGGCGCGCGTCAATGAATTGAAGCAGGAGCCTAACGCGCGATGAGATTGGGTTGAACCGTCATCGCGCTCTAGATTCTTGTTTTAGCATGATCTTTTCGGAAAACCGCTTCGCACTTTTCCGGATCATGCTTTAGCGGCTAAATCCGCCGCTCGGTAGCGGCGCAGGGAAGCCTCCGCCGGATTGTTGCGTGGTCTGGGATTGCTGGGCCGGCGCCGCGGGCTGCGCCTGCTGGTCGTCGGCGGGCGGCGCAGTGGTGCGGCGGCGGACGATCTTCTTCGGCTTCGGATCCGGCGGCACCGCGGCGGGCGCGCCCTCCTCGGTCGCAGCGTCGGGAGCCGCCGCCTGGTCGGCGGCCGGCGCGGCCCGCTTGGTGTGCTTCTTGGCGCCCTTCGGCGGCTCCGGCGGCGGAGCCGGCTGGGCAGCAGCGGCCGCCGCGGCGTTCTGCTGGTCGAGCTGCTCCTGCTGCGAGCCCTTGTACAATTCCTTCGGCACGCCCTGCTCGAGGCCGGGCACGCCTTCGGGGAACACCGGCTTGCGGTCGCCTTGCAGCTTCTTCTTGGTGTCGAGGAAGTCGAGCAGGTCGCTCGGGTCGAAATTGGCCATGCCGCCACCGCCGCAGCCTGCCAGCGCGCTGCAAAGCGCGGTCAGAACTGCGGCTGCGATCAGGCGTTGCGAGCGGCGCATGGTCGATCTCTCACTCAAACTCGGGTTTCGCGCCAAGTCGGCTCTCAAGTCAGCTCTTGGCGACGGGCGGCAACAATGCCTGCAGCGCTTCGGCGCGCGAGCGCATGCTCGGCGGCGTCTCGCCGTCATTGGCAATCTGGTCGAGCCACTTCCGCGCGGCGGCGGCATCGTTGGCGCGCCAGGCCGACAGCGCCAGCAGCTCGCGCGCGGAGTGACGGAAGGTCGAGTCCGTCGACGTCGCCATCGCCTCGAGCCGTTGCAGCATGTTGGGATAGGTGGTGGTTTCCATCAGGATCTGCGCGGCGCGAATCCGTGCCAGGTCCTGATCGGGGCCGCCGACGCTGCGGTCGGCTGCAATCTCGT
Organism: Bradyrhizobium mercantei; assembly: GCF_001982635.1. GTDB lineage: Bacteria > Pseudomonadota > Alphaproteobacteria > Rhizobiales > Xanthobacteraceae > Bradyrhizobium > Bradyrhizobium mercantei. Next base: position 851,738 of record NZ_MKFI01000002.1, read on the forward strand.
CATAAAGCTTCGCGGCGGCCGGTTGGTCGCGCGTCGCGACCTCGGCGGCCATGCGCAGCCGCGCCAGCGTGCGGTAGCCGGACGGCGCCTTGGTGATCAGGTCGGCAAAGGCGGCCTCGGCCTCGGTGTGCTTGTTCTGGTCCGACAGCTCGACGGCGCGGTCGAACGCCGCACCGGCCTCGGCGGCCTTCTTGGCCTCGAGATACTGATAGCCGCGCCAGCCGCCGACGCCCGCGACCACCAGGATCGCCAGCGCGATGATAAAGATCGAGTACTTGTCCCACAGCTTCTTGAGCTGATCGCGACGGACTTCCTCGTCTACTTCGTCAAATAATTCAGACACTTAAAGCTATCCCATCCCCTCGGGACCGCGAATCTCGGTGGGGCCCAGCCCGACCCGATCCCCACATCGCGGCGGCGTTACCCTAATGGTGTGGCGGAGGCAAGGCAAAGCGAGGAGGATCAAAGCGTTAACAGTAGAGGTTTGCCTGCCCCGCCTCACGCCCCTGCCGCAGTCAGGCTCTCCCGGAGCTGGCGCTTGATCACCTTGCCGTTGGCATTGCGCGGCAGCGGCTCTGCGGTCAGCGCCATGGTCTCCGGCACCTTGTAGTCGGACAGACGCTCGGCGCACCAGGCGCGCAGGCTCTCCGCGTCGACGCCGGTGCGGGTCACGATCACGGCGTGCACGCGCTCGCCGAGCACCGGGCACGGTTTGGCGATGATCGCGCTCTCGACCACGGCCGGGTGGCCGGCCAGCACCGATTCCACCTCGGCCGAATAGATCTTCAAGCCGCCACGGTTGATCATGTCCTTCTGGCGATCGAACACGCGGACGAAATTGTCCGTATCAACGGAGCCGAGATCGCCGGAATGCCAGAAGCCCGCGGTAAAACTCTCCGCGGTCGCCTTCGGATTATTCCAGTAGCCCTTGATGACGGAGGCGCTGCGGATCCAGAGCTCGCCGATCTCGCCGCGCGGCACCTCGCGGCCGTCAGCCCCCATCACGACGATCTCGGCGCCCGGGCACGGCAGGCCGACGCTATCGATATGGGCTGCCGTCAGTTCGCCCGGCATCAGGGTTGACGGCGACGTGGTCTCGGTCGCGCCGTAGCAATTGGCGAGCTTCAACCCGGGAATCTTGGCCTCGAGCTTCTCGATGGTCGCGACCGGCATCGGCGCGCCGCCGAAGCCGCCGATCCGCCAGCTCGACAAATCGTAGCTGTCGAAATCGGGCTGCATCAGGCAGAGATTGTACATCGCCGGCACCATCACCGTGTAGGTGACGCGCTCGCGCGCCGCGACCTTCAGATACTCCGCCGCCTTGAACTCCGGCATGATGATCAGCGCGCCGGCGCAACGCGCCATGGTGGTGACGTTGGCGACCGCGCCGGTGACATGGGCGAGCGGCACCGCGGCGATCGAGCGATCGGCGCTGGTCAACTTCAGGCAGGATGCGAACACCATCGAGGAGTGGATGATGTTGCAATGGGCGAGCATCGCGCCCTTCGGCCGCCCCGTGGTGCCCGAGGTGTAGAGGATCATCGCGGTGTCCTCTTCCCTCACCTCCGCCGGCGCCTGCGCCGGCGCATTGTCGCGCAACACGGCGAATTGCGACGCGCCGTCGTCGCTGACCGCGATGCGATGCACGAGGCCGGGAATATCGGCGACGTCGGGGATGCGGTCGGCCAGCGTCGCCTCGTGAACCAGACACTTCGCGCCGCAATCGTTCAGCACATAGGCGATCTCGGGCTTCTGCTGGCGGGTCGAGAGCAGCACCGTCACCAGCCCGGCATGGGCCGCGGCGAACATCGTCAGCACGAACTCGGTGCGGTTGCCGAGCAGGATCGCGACGCGGTCGCCGGGCGCAAGGCCGAGTTTTGAAAAACCCGCCGCGACCCTGGCCGATTGCTCGGCGACCTCGCGCCACGTCATGCGCGTCGCGCCGCAGACCAGCGCCTCGCCGTCGCAGTTCTCTGCCACGGCGTCCGCGATCATCGCCCAAAGGCTGGCCGGCCGCTCCGCGAATGCAGGCACGACACGGTCGCCGAACCTGGGCTCGAGCCGCATCGGCGGCAGTGCGTGTTGCGACCAGTCCATGCGCGCCTCGTCAGCTCTTCTTCATTCCGTAGACGTGCTCCGGCCCCGGGAAGGCGCGGCTCTTCACGTCGCGCGCATAGCCCGCGATCGCTTCCTCGATCATCGGCCCGAGATTGCCGTAGCGGCGCACGAATTTCGGCGCGCGCGGCGACAGGCCGAGCATATCCTCCAGCACCAGCACCTGGCCGTCGCAGGCCGCGCTCGCGCCGATGCCGATGGTGGGCACCGCGATCGATTGCGTGATCTTGCGCGCCAGGGGCTCGGCGACCGCCTCGACCACGATCGAGAACGCGCCGGCCTCCGCGATCGCCTTGGCGTCGTTCTCGATCGGCGCCCAGTTCTCCTCCTCGCGGCCTTGCGCGCGGAACGAGCCGAGCGTGTTGATCGATTGCGGCGTCAGGCCGATATGGCCCATCACCGGAATGCCGCGCTCGGACAGGAACGCCACCGTCTCCGCCATCCGCGCGCCGCCCTCGAGCTTGACCGCGCCGCACAGCGTTTCCTTCATGATCCGCACCGCGGACTGGAACGCCTGCTCCTTCGAGCCCTCATAGGAGCCGAACGGCATGTCGACCACGACGAGCGCAGCCTGCGAACCGCGCATCACCGCGCGGCCCTGCAGGATCATCATGTCGAGCGTGACCGGCACCGTGGTCTCGAAGCCGTGCATGACGTTGCCGAGGGAATCGCCGACCAGGATGGCGTCGCAGTGACGGTCGACCAGGGCTGCGGTGTGCGCGTGGTAGGAGGTCAGCATCACGATCGGCTCGCCGTTCTTGCGGGCGCGCAGATCGGGCGCGGTCTTGCGCTTGATGGCGGATTGAACAGACATAGTCAGGCTCCCATGACAGGCACGCCGATCACGACCGGATGGAACGCAAACGCAAGCGCCAGATAGACGATGACACCGACCGCGATCGCGATCAGGTCGTTGGTCGGGCCGCCCACCGGGATCGGCGGCGCGCCGGCATCCGCGCGGCGCTTCAACGAGATGCGGTCATAGACCGCCCAGCCGAGAAACGAGCCGAACAGGATGATCGAGCCGAGGTCGCCATTGGCGAGCAGATGCGCGAACGCCCACAGCTTCACGCCCGCCAGCATCGGGTGCTTCAGCGTGGTGTAGATGCGACCGCGGATATAGGAGGCGACGACGAGGATGACGGCGGGCAGCATCAGCGCCACCGTGATGTGCTTGAAGGCAGTCGGCGGCGTCCAGACGTCGATCCAGCCGGTCGCGCGGTAGTGACCGAAGCCCCAGATGATCAGCGCGAGGCCTGCGAACGACACCAGCGAATAGACGCCCTTGTAGGCCCCCTCGCCCATCGCCTTGACCAGGCCCGCGCGCAGCTCGCGCAGGCTGGTCAGCACATGGATGCCGAGGAACAGCACGAGACCCAGGATCATGACGAGCAGTCCCACGAAGTTCCTCCCCTGATAGATTAACGCCTTCGCGTATCACCTTCGCCGGGCGGGTGGCAATGCGTCAGCTTCACGGCTTGTCGGCCGATTTGGCCAGCTCGCGATTGTCGACGTAGCGGATCATGATCGGGCGGCCGGCCAGCGCGCCACCGAGCCCGCCGGTGAATTTCAGCGGCAGGCAGGCATCGAGCGAGGCATTGATCGCGTTGAGATAGGTGGTGCGGGTATCGGCCGGGATGCCCCGCGTCGAAAACGTCAGGCGCGGCGTGCCGATCATCTCGCCCGATCGTTTGAAGCTGAAGCGCACCGACATCTGCATGCCCTCGCGCGCGTCGTCCGGTGGCGGCGGCGCCCAGCAGGCGCGCAACGCCGCAAACAGATCGCCGATGGTATCGAGATCATGATCCGGCTTGCGGTACTTCTCGGCCTGATCTTGCGGCGGCACAGTCAGGATCGTGAGCTGGAGATTTTCGCCGTACGGATAATCCATCTCGGGAAAGCACGGCCCGTGATTGAACACGCCGCAATAGGACGGGATGCAAGGCCCTTCGTCGAGCACACTGCAAGGCGTGTGTGCGAACGGCGCTGGGTTGGTCTGTTGCCGCTGCTGCGCAGAGGCGGTGCTCGCGAGCGCAAAGGCCAGCACGGCAAGAGCGAGACAGATGGCGACGCGTCGGAGCATGCAGACGAACCCGGATTGCGCTCCGGGGAACATGGTACCGCGGCCGGACCGCATCAAGCGGGCTGCCGTTCAATTCCTTGCGCGGGCGCAACCGTCACGCGCGGCACCGCAACCTCCGCCGTCATCGCCCGGCTCGACCGGGCGATCCAGTATCCCAGAGACGGCAGTGATTGAACGGATAGGCCGCGGCGTACTGGGTCCCCCGGTCGAGCCGGGGGACGACACCGAGTATGCGGCACGACACCGCTTCTTCTCGTCCTCGCATTCGCCGCAACCACAACTGTCATCGCCCGACTTGATCGGGCGATCCAGTATTCCAGAGACGGCAGTGATTGAACGGATAAGCCGCGGAGTACTGGGTCCCCCGGTCAAGCCGGGGGACGACACCGAGTATGCGGCACGACACCGCTTCTTCTCGTCCTCGCGCTCGCCGCAACTACAACTGTCATCGCCCGGCTCGACCGGGCGATCTAGTATTCCAGAGGCAGCAGTGAGCAGCGGAGAAGCCGCGGCGTACTGGGTCCCCCGGTCAAGCCGGGGGACGACACTGCGTATGCGTTACGACACCGCCTCTTCAGGTCCTCACGCTTTTCTCGCCACAACCTCACTGTCATCGCCCGGCTCGACCGGGCGATCCAGTATTCCAGAGGCAGCAGCGAGCAGCGGAGAAGCCGCGGCGTACTGGGTCCCCCGGTCGAGCCGGGGGACGACAGCGAATGCTTGGCCGCACTACGCCTTCTTCTTCACGTCCTTGACGTTGGAGAAGCTGATGCCTTCGGCGCGCTCGCGGGTGTAGCCGAGATAGAACTCGTTCTTGGCCATGAACACGGGATCGCCGTCGACGTCGTCGGCGATGCCGGAATTGTTGGCGGCGATGAACGTGTCAAGCTTCTTGCGGTCGTCGGACGAGATCCAGCGCGCCAGCGAGAATTCGGAGATCTCGAACTCGACCGGCAGCGAGTATTCCGCATCGAGCCGCGCCTTCAGCACGTCGAGCTGCAGCGGGCCGACCACGCCGACCAGCGCCGGCGCACCGTCGCGCGGCCGGAACACCTGCACGACGCCCTCCTCCGACATCTGCTGCAAGGCTTCCTTCAGCTTCTTGGCCTTCATCGCATCGGTCAGGCGAACGCGGCGGACGATTTCCGGGGCGAAGCTCGGCACGCCGACGAAGGTCAGATCCTCGCCCTCGGTGAGCGTGTCGCCGATCCTGAGCGTGCCGTGGTTGGGAATGCCGACGACGTCGCCGGCAAACGCCTCGTCGGCCACCGAGCGATCCTGGGCGAAGAAGAATTGCGGGCTCGACAGGCTCATGTTCTTGCCGGTGCGCACCAGCTTGGCCTTCATGCCGCGGCTGAGCTTGCCCGAGCACAGCCGGGCGAAGGCGATGCGGTCGCGATGGTTGGGATCCATGTTGGCCTGGATCTTGAACACGAAGGCGCTCATGCGCGGCTCTGATGCCTCGACCTTGCGCAGATCGGAATCCTGCGCGCGCGGCGCCGGCGCGAACTTGCCGAGGCCCTCCAGCAAGTCGCCGACGCCGAAATTGCGCAGCGCGCTGCCGAAATAGACCGGCGTCAGATGGCCCTCGCGGAACGCGGCGAGCTCGAACGGTTTGCAGGCCTCCGAGGCCAGCGCGAGTTCGTCCTTGACCTCGGCGACGTCGAGATTGGGGTTGCGCTTGCCGAGATCGGCGATGTCGATCTGCTCGGTGGCGCCGGTCTTGGCGCCGCCGCCCTCGAGCAGCCGCACGCCGCCATTGACGACGTCATAGGTGCCGAGGAAGTCGCGGCCGCGGCCGACCGGCCAGGTCATCGGCGTGGTGTCGAGCGCCAGCGTCTTCTCGATCTCGTCCAACAGCTCAAACGTGTCGCGGCTCTCGCGGTCCATCTTGTTGATGAAGGTGATGATCGGGATGTCGCGCAGCCGGCACACCTCGAACAGTTTTCGCGTGCGCGCCTCGATGCCTTTCGCGGCGTCGATCACCATGACCGCGGAATCGACCGCGGTCAGCGTGCGATAGGTATCTTCCGAAAAGTCCTCGTGGCCCGGCGTGTCCAGGAGGTTGAACACCAGCTCGTTGAACTCGAAGGTCATCACCGAGGTGACGACCGAGATGCCGCGCTCGCGCTCGATCTTCATCCAGTCCGAGCGCGTGTTGCGCCGCTCGCCCTTGGCCTTGACCTGGCCCGCGAGATTGATAGCGCCGCCGAACAGCAGCAGCTTTTCCGTCAGTGTGGTCTTGCCGGCGTCCGGATGCGAGATGATCGCAAAGGTGCGCCGCCGCGCCACTTCCTCTGAAAGCGGCGAGCGGGACGGCGATTCGGCTGAAACTGAGATGTCGGACATGGCGGGGCATTTGGCAGGGAAAACGGGCGCAATCAAGGGCGTTTTGTCGCAATGCGGAACGGTCGCCCCACCCCCATATAGGCGCGGGAAGGACGACCTTCTCCTCACCATACCATCTGCGGGGACGACCCTGCCTATCTGGAGGGTTCGTGATGGCTTGGGCCATTCTGTTCACTGCTGGTCTGCTCGAGATCGGCTGGGCGATCGGGCTGAAATATACCGAAGGCTTCTCGCGGCTGGTGCCGTCGGTGCTGACGCTGGCGGCAATGGCCGGCAGCATCCTCCTGCTCGGCATCGCGCTGAAGACACTGCCGATTGGAACCGCCTACGCGGTCTGGACCGGGATCGGCGCGGTCGGCACCGCGGCGCTCGGCATCATCCTGCTCGGCGAACCCGCGACCGCGATGCGGCTCGCCAGCATCGGGCTGATCGTGTCCGGCATCGTCGGGCTGAAGCTGGTCGGTTAGTTACTTCAGAACCTGCACAATCCAGTAGGTCGCGGCGGCGACCGCGGCCGACGCCGGGATCGTGATCACCCAGGCGTAGACGATCGAGCTTGCCACGTTCCAGCGCACGGCGGAGAGCCGCCGTGCGGCGCCGACGCCGACGATGGCACCGGTGATGGTGTGGGTGGTGGAAACGGGAACCCCGAGATAGGTCGCCATGAACAGCGTCGCGGCGCCGCCGGTCTCGGCGCAAAACCCCTGCATCGGCGTCAGCTTGGTGATGCGCAGCCCCATGGTGCGGACGATCCGCCAGCCGCCCATCAGCGTGCCCAGCGCCATCGCGCTCTGGCAGGCCAGCACGACCCAGAACGGAATTTCGAAGGTGTCACCGAGATGGCCCTGCGAATAGAGCAGCACGGCGATGATGCCCATGGTCTTCTGCGCGTCGTTGCCGCCATGGCCGAGCGAATAGAGCGAGGCCGAGGCGAATTGCAGGATGCGGAAGGCGCGATCGACCGCGAACGGCGTCGAGCGCACCGAGAGCCAGGACACGATCGCAACCAGCACCAGCGCCAGCAGGAAGCCGACCAGCGGCGACAGCACGATCGCGAGCAAGGTCTTGCTGAGCCCGCTCCACACCGCCGCCGAGATCCCCGCCTTCGCCATGCCGGCACCGACCAGGCCGCCGATCAGCGCGTGCGAGCTCGATGACGGAATCCCTAAGCCCCAGGTGATCACGTTCCAGACGATCGCACCGACCAGCGCGGCGAAGATCACGGTTGCGTCCACCACCTCGGGATCGATGATCCCGGTGCCGATCGTGTTGGCGACATGCAGGCCGAACACCGCGAAGGCGACGAAGTTGAAGAACGCCGCCCAGAACACCGCATATTGCGGCCGCAGCACGCGGGTCGAGACGATGGTCGCGATCGAGTTCGCGGCATCGTGCAGGCCGTTCAGGAAATCGAACAGCAGCGCGACCGCGATCAGGATGGTCAGGACCGGAAGACCCAGCGTGGCGTCCACGTGATGCCCCGCCTTTAGTATGTTTTCTTGAGCATGATCTTGTCGGAAAACCGCTGCACACTTTTCCGGATCATGCTCAGATCTGCTCAATGACGATCGAGTTGATCTCGTTGGCGACGTCGTCGAAACGGTCGGCCACCTTCTCGAGGTGATCGTAGATCTCCGCGCCGACGATGAAGTCCATCGTGTTGGCGTCGCGGTGCTTGAGGAACAATTCCTTGAGCCCGATATCCTGGAGATCGTCGACCCGCCCCTCGAGCTTGGTCAGTTCCTCGGTGATCTGGGTCAGCATCGAGACGTTGTGGCCGATCGACTGCAGCAGAGGCAGCGCGCGGCCGACCAGATTGGCGCATTCGACGATCAGGCCGCCCATCTCGCGCATCGGCGGCTCGAACTCGCGCACCTCGAACAGCATCACCGCCTTCGCGGTCGCCTGCATCTGGTCGACCGCGTCGTCCATCGCGGTGATCAGGTTCTTGATGTCGCCGCGGTCGAACGGGGTGATGAAGGTGCGGCGAACCGCGGTCAGTACCTCGCGGGTGACGCTGTCGGCGTCGTTCTCGAACTGGTTGACGCGCTGGCAGTAGACCGGCGTCTCCTCGCCGCCCTTCAGCATGTCCTGCAGCGCCAACGCGCACTGCACGGAGGTCTGGGCGTGACGGGCGAACAGGTCGAAAAATCGCTCTTCCTTGGGGAGGAAGGCGCGAAACCAGCGCAGCATGTTTCAGTTCCATCGTTCCGGGACAGCCCTTTTAGCGACTGTCACAAAACTGTCATAGAACAAATTGCGCTGAAAGCACCTCGGCTTGGCCGCCCGGATGGGCGGTCATCCACTGCTATATCGAAGGGAGCGAGGTCGGCCCCCTGCCCTCAGAGCGACCGCCGCAACAGATGAGCCAGTTCGCCGACCAGACCGCGCCGGAACAGCAGCACACAGGCCACGAAGATCACGCCCTGGATCACCGTCACCCACTGGCCGAAACCGGCCAGATATTGCTGCATGGCGATGATCACGAACGCGCCGACCACCGGCCCGAAGATGGTGCCGAGGCCGCCGACCAGCGTCATCAGCACGATTTCACCGGACATCGACCAGTGCACGTCGGTGAGCGAAGCGTTCTGCGCCACGAACACCTTCAGCGAGCCGGCAAAGCCCGCCAGCGTGCCCGACAGGACATAGGCCAGCATCTTGTACTGGTCGGTCTTGTAGCCAAGCGAGATCGCGCGCGGCTCGTTCTCGCGGATCGACTTCAGGACCTCGCCGAACGGCGAGTTGATGGTGCGGTAGATCAGCAGGAAGCCGCCGAGGAAGCCGACCAGCACGACGTAATACAACACCAGCGGCTTCGAGAGATCGAAGATCCCGAACAAATGGCCCTGCGGGATGCCCTGGATGCCGTCTTCGCCATGGGTGAACGGCGCCTGCAGATAGAGGAAGTAGAGCAGCTGCGACAGCGCCAGGGTGATCATCGAGAAATAGATGCCCTGCCGCTTGATCGAGATGTAGCCGGTGACGAGGCCGAGCAGCGCCGCCGCGGCGGTGCCGACCACGATGCCGAGCTCCGGCGTGAGCCCCCACACCTTGAGCGCATGCGCCGAGACGTAGCCGGCGGTGCCGAGGAACATGGCGTGGCCGAACGACAGCAGGCCGCCATAGCCGATCAGCAGGTTAAAGGCGCAGGCGAGCAGCGCAAAGCACAGCGCCTGCATCACGAAGAACGGATAGATCCCCGTGAACGGCACCACCGCCAGCAGCACCGCCATCACGGCGAATACGATCATCTCGTCGCGCATCGCGCGCGGCGTCACCGGAAGTGTATCGTCGGTCAATGCTGACATATCAGGCCGCCCGTCCCGTCAGTCCCGTTGGCTTCACAAGCAACACCACCACCATCAGGACAAACACCACGGTGTTGGAGGCCTCGGGATAAAAATACTTGGTCAGTCCCTCGATCACGCCGAGCGCGAAGCCCGTGATGATCGAGCCCATGATCGAGCCCATGCCGCCGATCACCACCACCGCGAACACCACGATGATGAGATCGGCGCCCATCAGCGGGCGGACCTGGTTGATCGGCGCCGACAAGACGCCGGCGAGCGCGGCGAGACCGACGCCGAGCCCGTAGGTCAGCGTGATCATGCGCGGCACGTTGATGCCGAAGGCGCGCACCAGCGTCGGGTTCTCGGTGGCGGCGCGCAAGTAGGCGCCGAGCTGCGTCTTCTCGATCAGGAACCAGGTGGCAAGGCACACCACCAGCGAGAAGATGACGACCCAGCCGCGATAGACGGGTAAGAACATGAAGCCGAGATTGACGCCGCCCTTGAGCTGATCCGGGATCGAGTACGGCAGGCCCGAGGAGCCGAAATAGTTCTGGAACACGCCCTGCACGATCAGCGCGATGCCGAAGGTCAAGAGCAGTCCGTAGAGGTGGTCGAGGCCGGTCAGCCATTGCAGCATGGTCCGCTCCAAGATCATGCCGAAAATGCCGACCACCACGGGCGCGATGATCAGCGCCCACCAGTAGTTGATGCCGCCCAGATTGAGCAGGAAATACGCCACGAAGGCGCCCATCATGTAGAGCGCGCCATGCGCGAAATTGATGATGTTGAGCATGCCGAAGATGACGGCGAGCCCCAGACTGAGCAGCGCGTAGAACGAGCCGTTGATCAGTCCCACCAGAAGCTGTGCGTAGAGAGCCTGCATCGAATGAGCTTTCGCTAGATAGATGAAGCCCGCCGGCCACGCGCATGGCCGGCGGGCATGACCGTCACTTCTTCAGAAGCGCACAGGTGCTCTTGTCGAGCGGCGTGAAGGCCTGGTTGCCCGGCACGGTGCCGACCAGCTTGTAGAAGTCCCACGGCCCCTTGGACTCCGAGGGCTTCTTCACCTCGAACAGATAGGCGTCGTGGGTGACGCGGCCGTTGGCCTCGATCTCGCCCTTGCCGAACAGCGGATCGTCGGTCGGGATCGTCTTCATCTTCGCGACCACCTTGGCGCCGTCATGCGGATTGCCGCCGAGCGCTTCCAGCGCCTTGAAGTAATGCATCAGGCCCGCATAGACGCCGGCCTGCACCATGGTCGGCGGCGCGCTGTTCTTCATCCGCGCCGAGAAGCGTTTGGAGAACGCGCGGGTGTTGTCGTTGAGGTCCCAGTAGAACGTCTCGGTGAAGTTGAGGCCCTGCGCGGTCTCGAGCCCGATCGCCTTGACGTCGGTGAGGAACAGCAGGAGCGCGGCGAGCTTCTGGCCGCCCTTGACGATGCCGAACTCGGCCGCCTGCTTGATCGAGTTGGTGGTGTCGCCGCCGGCATTGGCGAGACCGATGATCTTGGCCTTGGAGGCCTGCGCCTGCAGCAGGAACGAGGAGAAGTCAGCGGTGTTGAGTGGATGCTTGACGCCGCCGACCACCTTGCCGCCGTTGGCGACGACAACCGCGGTGGTGTCACGCTCCAGCGCCGCGCCGAACGCGTAGTCCGCGGTCAGGAAGAACCAGGTGTCTCCGCCCGCCTTCACCAGCGCCTGGCCGGTGGCGTGCGCCAGCATGTAGGTGTCGTAGGTCCAGTGCACCGTGTTCGGCGAGCACTGCGCGTTGGTGAGGTCCGAGGTCGCGGCACCCGAATTGATGTAGACGCCGTTCTTTTCCTTGACGACGTTGTTGACCGCGAGCGCGACGCCGGAATTCGGCACGTCGACCACGGTGTCGACCTTGTCGACGTCGAACCACTGGCGGGCGATGGTGGTGCCGATATCGGGCTTGTTCTGGTGATCGCCGGAGATCAGGTCGATGGTCCAGCCCTTGGCCTTGAGGCCGGAGTCCTCGATCGCCATCTGCGCCGCCAGCGTCGAGCCGGGACCGGCGAGGTCCGCGTAGAGGCCGGACTGGTCCGACAACACGCCGATCTTGACGACCTTGTCGTCGGCGGAGGCAATGCTGGCGACGCTGAGCGCCAGCGCGGTGCCGAGCAGAAGCGCTGAAATCGTGTTCTTCATGTGCGTATTCCCTCAGTCTTTAAATTTTCTGGCTCGGGCGATGTCAGACGCCGAGATAGGTATGAAGCTTGTCCATGTTGGCCGACAGCTCGGAGTTCGCGAAGCCGTCGATCACCTTGCCGTGCTCGACGATGTAGTAGCGGTCGGCAACCGTCGAGGCGAAGCGGAAATTCTGCTCGACCAACAGGATGGTGAAGCCCTGCGACTTCAGGCGCGCAATGGTGTGCCCGATCTGCTGAATGATGACCGGCGCCAACCCTTCGGTCGGCTCGTCCAGCATCAGGAAGCGCGCGCCGGTGCGCAGGATGCGCGCGATCGCCAGCATCTGCTGCTCGCCGCCCGAGAGCTTGGTACCCTGGCTGGTGAGCCGCTCCTTCAGGTTGGGAAACAGCGTGAAGATCTGGTCGAGCGGCAGGCCGCCCGGGCGCACCACCGGCGGCAGCAACAGATTCTCGCGCACGTCGAGGCTCGAGAAGATGCCGCGCTCCTCGGGGCAGAATGCGATGCCGAGCCGCGCGATGCGGTCGGAGGTGGCGCGGATGATCTCCTTGTTGTCGAAGCGGATCGAGCCGGAGCGCTTGCCGATCACGCCCATGATCGACTTCAGCGTCGTGGTCTTGCCGGCGCCGTTGCGGCCGAGCAGCGTCACCACCTCGCCGGCCCTGACGTTGAAATTGATGCCGTGAAGAATGTGCGATTCGCCGTACCAGGCCTGCAGATCGTTGACCGTCAGCACCTCGGCACCGGCCGCAGCCACGGGCCTCTCCGCCAGTTTTGCCTCAGCCATGACCCGCTCCCAGATAGGCTTCCTTCACGCGCTCGTCCTTGGAGAGGTCGGCGTAATTGCCCTCCGCCAGCACCTGCCCGCGCGTCAGCACGGTGATGATGTCGGAGAGGTTGGCCACCACCGAGAGGTTATGCTCGACCATCAGGATGGTGTATTTGGCCGAGATCCGCTTGATCAGCGCCGCGATCTTGTCGATGTCCTCGTGGCCCATGCCGGCCATCGGTTCGTCGAGCAGCATCATCTCGGGGTCGAGCGCGAGCGTCGTTGCAATTTCAAGTGCGCGCTTGCGGCCATACGGCATCTCGACCGCCGGCGTATTGGCGAATTCGCTCAGGCCGACGTCGTTCAGCAGTTCATGCGCGCGCGGATTGAAGCGGTCGAGCACGGTCTTGGAGCGCCAGAAATCGAACGACGAACCGTGCTGGCGCTGCAGCGCCACGCGCACGTTTTCGAGCGCGGTGAGATGCGGAAATACCGCCGAAATCTGGAACGAACGGACCAGCCCGAGCCGCGCCACGTCGGCCGGCGGCATCGCGGTGATGTCCTGGCCCTTGTAGCGAATCTGCCCGCCCGTCGGCTTCAGGAATTTGGTCAGCAGATTGAAACAGGTCGTCTTGCCGGCGCCGTTCGGCCCGATCAACGCATGGATACTGCCGCGACGCACCTTCAGCGCGACGTCGCGAACGGCGAAGAAACCCGCGAATTCCTTGGTCAATCCGCTGGTTTCGAGGATGAACTCATCGGCCAAATAGATTCCCCCATACGCCATCGCCGCGAAGCCCCTCGCCCGCGTGGCCTGCTTTTATCGTGTCCGACAGGTTGTCCGTACGTCTTGGAAACCGTCCGGGGCCTGTCGCCTCCGGGCCGGAATATGCCGTCATCTGCGGCGGTTACGCAAGGTGCAAAGCTGTGCAGTGCGATATCGTCGCGACTGGTTCCGGTTGATCCTTAGTCGAATGGCGTTCGGGCGGGCTTTGCGCCTCGGAAAGTCGCCATTAAGGCTGTTTTGCTCCGGTCACTCCCTTTCATAGAATATTTCCGCCTCTCGCCGAAGCTCCGGCCATTGCATGATGAATGGCTAGAGCCTTGCATTTCGAGAGCGCCAATTCCTCGGTCGTCAAATCGATCCGGCAACGTGACATCCTGAACACGTGGCTGCGGCTTTATGCCCGCAGCCAAACCATCCCGCGCTTCGGCTAGCCGATGCCATTCAAGAGCGCCGATCCATCGGTGGTCAAATCGATCACGCAGCGGGTGCTGCTGAACGCCTGGCTGCGCGCACTGCGCACGCCGGACACGCTTCCCCTGCTCTGCGACTTCCACACCGAGGGCAGCGCCGACGAGCGCGCCGACATGATGGGCTTTGACGTGGTGGGCAGCGGCGACGACGCGCGCTTCCTGATCACGCAGGAAGGCGCGCGGCTGACGAGCGCCTATGGCAACGAGCATGTCGATCCGCGGCTGCGCACCAACCGCTATCTCGACGACGCGATCGGCCCGGAGCGTTATGCCGGCGTGATCCGGTCCTATCGGGCCTGCCTGACGCGCAAGCGTCCGACCTACACGGTTGCGGAGGTCGCGGACGCCGACGGCAAGGACGTCTCCTATGAGCGGCTGCTGCTGCCGTTCGGATGTGGCGATCGTGTCGAACACATCATCGGCTCCTACAAGGCGATCAGCATCGACGGCGGCTTCCGGCTGCACAATCTGATGGGCGTGAAGGCGAAGGCCGTCCCGGTCGTCACCGTCCGCGCGGTGATCGACCGCAGGTTCGTGCCGGCGGATCGTGCGGCAAGCCAGGATGCGGTCGAGTTGATCTAGGGCGCGTACTCATACATCCGCCGGCTCTACCCCCGAAAACCGGAGCGGAAATTCGCCACGACGCAGCTTTCGCATTCAAGCCGTTCGAGCGCTCGGTCTAAACTGTGTCAAGGCGACACCAGAGATCGCCAGCAGCGCACCAACAATCAACTTCGGAGTCATCGGCTCGCCAAGGAACAATGCGCTCGACATTAAGGCGAACACAGGCAGGAGCAGACCGTAGGGGGCGACGCGCCCCATGGAGCAGCGAGCGATCAGCCAGAACCAAAGGCCAAATCCGACAATTCCTCCGATGAAAATTGTGTAGGCGAGTGCCAGCCACCCCCATTCATCCGCAGCAACGAGGCTCGCCAGTTGTCCATATTCAAGGAGCAACGACATCAACATGACCTGCGGCACCGTGAACAGCGACGACCAACCCATCAACATCAAGGGGTCAAAAGGGCCGTAGCGTTTCGTCAGGACGTTGGATACCGCGAATGCGAACGCAGCTCCGACCACCAGCAGCAGTGGCAATCCGTTTGCAGACAGGCCGGGCTCCGCCCTCAACACAAAGACGCCGGCGAATGCAAGCGCCACCCCGGAGAGAGTGGTGAGAGACGGCCTCTCCGCCAGCAGCGGCCACGCCAACAGGACCGTGAAGGGCGTGGAGAGTAGATATGCAACAGCCGTCATGCTTCCCGAGCCGAGCCCAAGACCGACGTAGAAGAGCCCGAAGTTCAACCCACCGAGAAAAAACGAGATAGCTGCGATCGGACGCAACTGTTCTCGCGTGGGCTTTTTGACGAACGGAATAAGCAGGAGCGCAGTGGCCAGGAAACGCAGCGCCAGGAAAAAGAACGGCGGAAACTCCGTAACGCCCATTTTGATGACCACGAACTGATATCCCCAGAGCAAGGGAACGGCCACCGCGCAAACCATCTGGATCGCAGACATCGTATTCTCCTTTAACGACCGATCGGTCCAGATATTGACGAGCCGATTGCGAGAACGGGCTCTGGACTTGGTTACCTGATGAAACGATCGAGCAGAGCGTCGGCGGCGGCGTGCGTTATGGCTCCCGAGGACGCCGTTTTGCTGATTACTCGCAGCCCCTCAACGAAACAGACGAGAATGCGGGCAGCATTTGCGGGGTCGACACCATCGGCTAACTTGCCCGCTGCCTTCGCACGGGAAAGTGCATCCGCCACCCGCGCCTCCATGACTTTGAAGAAGCTCGCGATGCGACGATTGACGTCAGCGTCACGCCCGGCCAGTTCCATGGCTGTGGCGATCACCAGACATCCGCGTCGACCATGGGCACCGCTCGTGCGGTTAACATACCCAGCAAGGTAGGCCCGCAAGCCATCTACGGGGTCCTTGCGAGGGTCAAGCTCGATATTCAACCGTGTCACGGCATCGTCGATGTAACGATCGAGCGCGCGCAGGAAGAGCGAGTGCTTGTCGCCGAAAGCAGCGTAAAGGCTGCCACGCGAGAGCTTCGTCGCACGAAGAAGGTCCGGCAGCGCCGTGGCATGATAGCCGCGCGACCAGAACACCCCCATCGCGCGCTCGACGGCAGCGTCCTCATCAAAACTCCGCGGGCGACCGCGGGGCAACGGCACAGAGGTTCGGTTGCTCATCAAAGAAATATAGACCAACCGGTCTTTAAATCAAGCGGCCGCTATTGGCCATTTCGACCGATTTCACGTGGATCGCGATATCAGCTTATTCTGCGGAAGCGGACATCGGACCGCTGGCGCTCATGAGTATGCGCTAGCTCGCGCCGTACGCATCAGCCCTTCTTGCGCGCCTTCGCCGGCACTTCCTTGGCGTAGATATCCGGCTTGAAGCCGACGACGCGCTTCGGCCCGAGGTCGAGCACCGGACGCTTGATCATCGAGGGCTGCTCGGCCATCAGCGCCAGCGCCTTGCGCTCGTTCAGGCCTTCCTTGTCGGCATCGGGCAGCTTCTTGAAGGTGGTGCCGGCACGGTTGAGCAGCGTCTCCCAGCCGACCTCGTCGCTCCACTGCTTGAGCTTGTCCTTGGCGATGCCAGCGGTCTTGTAGTCGTGGAAGTCGTAGACAACGCCATGGTCGTCGAGCCAGGCGCGCGCCTTCTTCATGGTGTCGCAGTTCTTGATGCCGTAGATGGTGATGGTCAAAGCTGGTCCCCGCATGCGATTGCCGCGGGGAAACTAGCCGCGCGGCAATCCCCGCGCCAGATCGGGAGGAGCCGGTCTCCACACCGATTTCGCGCGCGTCGTTACGGCATTATGGCGCAAACGCCACAAGATGAAGAATGCCTATGTGACCTACGCCGACCTGGTGAAGCGGCTGAAGAAGCACGGCCTGAAAGACGAGACCGAAGCCGGGATCACCATGAAGCTCAAGCGAGGATCGTTTACGGCGATCTTCCTTCTTGCATGCATTGCAGCATTAGAGCTTGAACAGGAGATTTTGGAGGAGATTTAGGCTCTTCAAGCCATCCGCTTAACGTCGTAGAGCCGGAACTTTTTCTTTGCTGCGCGTTATGATTTTTGGGCAGGCAACGTCAGCTTTGGAGAGAGGAGCCATGAAGCGGCGGCGACGAGTTAAGCAGATATTCCCACTTGAAGAACGCCTTACCGAAGAAGCCGAACGGCTACGCAGACGGGCTAAGGCACTCCCCCCGGGTCGAGAGCGCGAGACGCTACTGAGACGAGCGAGGCACGACGAAACCACTGCCAATTTGACGGAGTGGCTTCTGTCCGCGAGCCCGCGCGCACCGATCTAAGGAGGCCTCGCCATGCAGATGGATCACCGTGATTTGGACGGGGTTGAGGTCGCATTTGTCTGCACTGCGGCTGTGTCTTTCGCCGCCCTCATCGCGAGCATGACTTGGCTATTACTGCAATGAAGCAAGGAAAAGGCCGCCTCAGTTGGCGGCCTCTCCGGCTTGTGGCGTTTGCGCCATAATACCGCGTCCTCAGACCTTGCTGACGTCGATGATGGCCTGGACGAAGGCCTGCGGCGCCTCCTGTGGCAGATTGTGGCCGATGCCGCCGGGGAGCTGGCGATGCTCATAATGCCCGGAGAACTTCTTGGCATAAGCGGCGGGCTCCGGATGCGGCGCGCCGTTGGCGTCGCCCTCCATCGTGATGGTCGGAATCGCGATGCCGGGGGCCTGCGCGAGCGTCTTCTCGAACGCGTCGTACTTGGCTTCGCCCTCGGCGATGCCAAGCCGCCAGCGGTAATTGTGGATCACGATATCGACGTGGTCGGGGTTCTCGAAGGCACCAGCGCTGCGGTCATAGGTGGCGTCGTCGAACTTCCACTGCGGCGAGGCGAGCTGCCAGATCAGCTTGTTGAAGTCGTGCCGGTTCTTGGCATAGCCCTCGCGGCCGCGCTCGGTCGCGAAATAGAACTGGTACCACCATTGCAGTTCGGCCTTCGGCGGCAGCGGCAGCTTGCCGGCCGCCTGGCTGCCGATCAGGTAGCCGCTGACCGACACCATGGCCTTGCAGCGCTCGGGCCAGAGCACCGCCATGATGTTGGCGGTGCGCGCACCCCAGTCGTAGCCGCCGAGCACCGCCTTCTCGATCTTCAGCGCGTCCATCAGGGCGATGATGTCGGCGGCGACCGCGACCGGCTGGCCGCTGCGCTTGGTATCTGAGGAGAGGAAGCGCGTGGTGCCGTAGCCGCGCAGATGCGGCACGATCACGCGGTAGCCGGCTTCCGCCAGCGCCGGCGCGACGTCGGCATAACTGTGGATATCGTAGGGCCAGCCGTGCAGCAGGATGACGGCGGGACCGGTGGCCGGTCCCATCTCGACATAACCGGTATCGAGCACGCCGGCATTGATCTGCTTGACCGGACCGATCGTGGTGTGGCCGCCAGTCTTGACCGCCGGTAGCGCCGGCTTGGTCTGCGCGCTGGCCGATCCAATCAAGCCAAATCGGGAAGCGGCGAGGATCCCGCCGGCGATGCCAAGGAAGCGGCGGCGTTGCTGATTGAAGGTCTCGGACATGGCGATCTCCTGACGTCTGGTGTCGAAATCAATATTGCAGAGACCGAACCCGTCCGCTTTGAGAGGACATGGATTTGTCCTTCAGACCGTCGTGATTTTGGCTCCGCCCGGCCTGTGCTAGGTTCCGCCGCGGACTCAGCCGCCGGCCGCCGGACTCTTCGATTTGACCTACCATTTCAACGACTTGACCCTCGATTCCGAGCGCCGGGAGCTGCGCCGCGGCAACTCCCTGGTGGCCGTCGAGCCGCAGGTCTTCGACCTCCTCGAATTCCTGATCCGCGCCCGCGATCGGGTGGTCAGCCGCGACGAGGTGCTGGCGGCCGTCTGGCACGGGCGGATCGTTTCGGAGGCGACGCTGAGCAGCCGGGTCAACGCCGCGCGGACCGCGATCGGCGACAATGGCGAGGAGCAGCGATTGATCCGCACCCTGCCCCGCAAAGGTCTCCGCTTTGTCGGCGATGTCAGGGAGGACACCGCGCCCGCTCGTCCGGTTGCCGATAACGCCACCCCGCCACGGCCGAGCGAGGGCCCGTCGATCGCCGTGCTGCCCTTCACCAATATGAGCGGCGATCCCGAGCAGGACTATTTCGCCGACGGGATCGCCGAGGACATCACCACCGCGCTGGCGCGTTGCAGCCGCCTCACCGTGATCGCGCGCAACTCCGCCTTCACCTACAAGGGCAAGGCGGTCGATATCCGCCAGGTCGGGCGCGATCTCGGCGTCGGCTACGTGCTCGAGGGCAGCGTCCGCCGCGGCGGCGATCGCCTGCGCATCACCGGACAGTTGATCGACGCCGTCTCCGGAGCGCATCTGTGGGCCGACCGGTTCGATGGCGCGGCGACCGATGTGTTCGACCTGCAGGACCGCATCACCGAGAATGTGGTCGGCGCGATCGAGCCGACGATGCTGGTCGCCGAGGCCGAGCGGGTGCGGGCCGCGCCACCCGACAAGCTCGACGCCTACGACCTGCTGCTGCGCGCCTACAGCCTGCGCTACGAGTTCACGCCCGAGAGCATGGAAGCCGCGCTCGATTGCCTCGACCAGGCGCTGACGCTCGACCCCTCCTATGCGCCCGCCCTTGCCGCGTCGGCCTATTGCCATGCGATGCGCCATGTCCAGGGCTGGCTGAAGCCTGATGACGCCTACCGGGAGCGCGCGGTCGCGCAGGCCTGGCGCGCGGTGGAGCTTACGCCCGGTGATCCGCAGGTGCTGTGGATGGCGGCGTTCGCGATCTGGAACATGGCCGACGAGATCGAGCCGGCGCGCGACTTGTTCGAGCGCTCGCTCGCGATCAATCCGAACTCGGCGATGGCGCTCGTGCTCTGCGGCTGGATCGAGGCGATGCGCGGCAACCAACAGGCCGGCCGGACCATGATCGAGCGCGCGCAGCGGCTCAACCCGCGCGACCCGCGCGGCTGGTTCGCCTCCGCAGCACTCGCGATCTGCGCGGTGCTCGACGGAAACTTTGCCGAAGCGGTGATTTGGGCCGACAAGGCGCTGGCGCAGAACCGCCGCTTCGCAGTCGCCCTGCGCGTCCTGATCGTCGCGCTGGTGAAAACCGGCGAGACCGCCCGCGCGACCCAGATCGCGCGCGAATTGCTCAAGGTCGATCCGGAGTTTTCGATCTCCGGATTCCTGTCGCGGATTCCGTTCCCGGTGGAAGCGATGTCGGCGACCTATCGCGAAACGCTGAGGGCGGCCGGCGTCCCGGACTGAGGCCGCTCTCTCTGACGGCTCTCTGACGTCGCGACGTCATTCGACCGGGGCCGTCGTGGGGTGTGCGCTTGACGCTTGGCCGCTATCCCCGTTGAGCGCATCCGCTTATGATCGGCCACATGGATATAGCCGGCTTCGACCTCAACTTGATGAAGGCCTTTGATGCGTTGTACGCGGAGCGTCACGTGACGCGCGCCGGATCGCGGATCGGCCTCAGCCAGTCGGCGATGAGCGGAGCACTCACGCGCTTGCGAGAGCTTCTTGGGGACGAGCTCTTCGTGCGAACGCCTTCAGGCATGCAGCCGACGCCCCGCGCCCATGACCTCGCTGGTCCCGTCTCGGATGCGCTCCGGCTTCTCCGGAGCGCGCTACAGTCCGATAGCTTCGACCCCGCGACGGCCGACAATACCGTGACGCTCGCGATGACCGACTATGCGGCGTTCGTGTTGTTGCCGCCGCTCATGGCCCGCCTCAGCGTCGATGCCCCGCATATCAACGTGCGCGTCTGCGGGATGTTCGGGCGAGACGAAGCTATCACGCTGCTCGACAGCGGCGAGGCGAACCTCGCGATCGGTTTCCCCGTCGAGACATCGGCGCGCATTATCAGCAGCCCGCTGTTTCTTGAGAGTTTCGCCTGCGTCGTGCGGGAGGGACATCCGGCGTTCGCAGGGGGTCCAAGCCTGAAGGCTTTCGCGGCGG
Source organism: Bradyrhizobium mercantei (assembly GCF_001982635.1). Taxonomy (GTDB): domain Bacteria; phylum Pseudomonadota; class Alphaproteobacteria; order Rhizobiales; family Xanthobacteraceae; genus Bradyrhizobium; species Bradyrhizobium mercantei. The sequence continues at coordinate 872,757 of NZ_MKFI01000002.1, forward strand.
CGCCGCACCTTCTGGTTTCTCCCGAAGGCGACCGCTCCGGGATCGTCGATCTGAGGCTTGCCGAACTCGGCCTCGAACGGCGCGTCGTGCTGAGCCTGCCGCAGTTTCTGGCGGCGCCCTTCGTGATCGCCGGAACCGACCTCGTCGCGACGCTGGCCTCCCGGGTCGCACGAAGGTTCGCTGATACCGGAGCTGGAATAATGATGTATGACCCGCCGCTCGAACTGCCCACCTGGCCGCTCCATTTGATGTGGCACCGGCGGGCCGATACGCATGGGGCGATCGCCTGGCTGCGCGGCATCATCACCAAAGTAGCCGCCTCCGCTTGACGCCATCGGCGCGATCGATAGCGCCACATCAGGACTCGCGATTTCCATCCGCATTGTCGTTCCGCTTTGTTGGATTCACCGACATTGAAGAGGTGATCGACATGCGAGTTTTGGTAACGGGCGCGACGGGATTGATCGGCGGTGCGGTCGCGCATCGATTGAAAGAGGACGGTCATGACATCGTGGGGCTCGCCCGGTCGGAAGCGAGCGCGGCCAAGCTGCTCGACCGAGGCTTCGTGGTGGAAAAAGGCGAGCTTGCCGACCCTGTGAGCCTGGCCTCGGCGGTGCGGGGCGTGGACGCCGTCGTCCATGCCGCTTCGCCCAACGACCAGAATGCCGCGTCTCTCGATGAGATTGCGACGCGTGCAATCCTTCAAGCCCAACGCGGAACGGGTCAGCGCTTCATCTATACAAGTGGCAGCCTGGTCTACGGCTCCACGGGCGACACGCCAGCGACCGAGGACACTCCACTGAACCCAATCGAGATGGTCCGCTGGCGCCAGGCGCTGGAACGCGAGATCCTCGCGGCCGGAGCCGAGGGCGTCCATCCGGTCGTTATCCGCCCTGCCTGGGTCTACGGCAACTGGGGCGGCGCCGCGATGATGATGGTCGCAGCGGCCAGGGAACATGGTGCGGCGCTTCATGTCGGTGACGGTCAAAATCGCTGGTCGACCGTGCATGCCGACGACCTGGCCGATCTCTATGCGCTCGCGCTCGAACGGGCACCGGCGGGATCCGTCTTCAATGGCGCGCACGGTTCGGCGCCGCGGCTCGTCGAGATCGCCCGCGCAGCGAGCGAGTTGGGCGGTGCCGGCGGCCGAGTGGCGGCATGGCCGCTCGACGAAGCGCGCAAGGTCCTCTGGGGCTTCGCCGATGCGATCGCCTCCGATCAGATCATCTCGGGCGAGAAGGCGAAGCGCGAACTCGGCTGGAATCCCTCGCGGGCATCGATCATCGACAAGTTGCGCGCTTATGCGTTGGCGGTCGCTTAAGCCATGCACATGATATTCCTCAGGCTGCTTGCCGTTGCCTTCGCCAGTGCAGGTCTGTTCAATGCGATCGCGACATCGGCGACGCGCAGCAACTTTGTTCGATGGGGGTATCCTGCGTGGTGGTGCCGAGTCACCGGCGGATTGGAAATATCGGCCGCAATCCTGGTCGCTGTCCCGGCAACCCGTACAGCAGGCTTGGTCCTCTGCGCCATCATTCTCGCGGCGGCAGCTTTGACCATCCTGCGACATCGGGAGTTTTCCCATCTCGCGCCGATCGGTTGCTTTGCTGCCTTGCTCCTGATGGCGTGTCGGATTTCCTGAAAGATCGGTGGCTTCCGTGCACTTGGCGAAGATGCCGATCTGCTTGGCTTGGTATGCCGAAGGAAGACGAGTCCCCTTGGGCGCCAAACCGTCGGGTCGCCCGGATCTTCCTTGCAAGCGCAGAGCCACAGCCGGACTGAGCCGAGCACTACAATCCCGGTAATCTCGCCACCCAGGCCTTGGTGGCCTGGCAGCTGTCGATCGCGCGGACGTAGCCAAGTCGTGCGGGCGAGATAGTCCCGCTCGACCGAACCGGAACGTAGTTTCCGGTTCGCAGGCCGAGGCGGATTCCGTTCCCGGTGCAATCGATGTCCGCGACTTATCGTGAAACCCTCAAGGCGGCCGGTGTGCCGGACTGACGCCGCTCTGACCTCGCAATGTCATTCACCCGTGGCGCGCCGCGTGGCTCGTTTGGCAGCGTCGGCTCACCACCCCGTCAACACCTCACGCTCATGTGTCCAGAAAAGGCAGGCGGCCTTATTGCATTACGATCGTAATTTAATATTATGATCGTAATGGCATCGAGCTGAGCCGCTGTTGAGCGGCTGCGGAATGCCGCAAACACGCTCTGTGCGAGGCCCCCATGAACGACATCAGCACCATTTCAGGTCGTGGCGAACCGCGAGGAGTCTTGGACCCCTCCTCGCTGGGGCTGGCAGCGGCTGCGGCAGCCATTCGTGAAGGTCACATCACATCCGAAGCGTACACTGCGGCGCTTCTGCTTCGGGCCCGAACGCTTGCCGAACTCAACGCATTCATCACCATCGACGAAGCCGCCGTCTTGGAGGCCGCGAGGGACGCTGACAAGGCACGAGCCGCCGGGTCGGCGGCTCAGCTACTCGGTGTGCCGCTCGGGGTGAAAGACAGTTATCTGACGAAAGGGCTGCCTACGAGCCTAGGTCTCGATAGCCTCGCTCGCTTCGTGCCGCGCGAAGATGCTGACGCTGTCCGCGCCGTCAAGCGTGCGGGTGCCTTGGTCTTCGGGAAGAACAACCTCGTCGAGATGTCTTACGGCTTGACCGGTCACAACGCACGTTACGGCCAAGTCAAGAATCCGCACGCACGGGACCGCGTTTCGGGCGGCTCCTCGAGCGGCTCCGCCGCATCGGTGGCCGCAAGCCTCGTTCCCGCGTCGTTGGGCGGTGACACCGTCGGGTCGATCCGGGTGCCCGCATCCTTCTGTGGGGTCGTGGGATTCAAACCAACCACGGGGCGTTGGCCGCGCAACGGCGTTGCTCCGATCTCCCATACGCTCGACACGACGGGTGCATTCGCCCGAAGCGTCGAGGACTGCATTTTGCTGGATCAGGTCGTGACGGGTGAACAAACGGCCGAGTTCTCCGGCGACGGCAACGATCTAAAGGGGGCTCGACTGGCCTTCGCGCCCCGGCAATTCCTCGATCTGGTGGACTCCGAAGTCGAGATCCGCTTCCGCGAGGTGGTTCGGCAGCTACGGGACGCCGGCGCCGAGGTTGTTGAGATCGACCTTGGTGACGATTTCAACGCCCTCATCCAAACCGCCACATGGGGCATCTTCGCGCACGAGACGATGGGCGCGATTTCGGAATTCCTTCGTCGTCACGACATTCCGACCACGTTCGAGGCGATCTACAACGGGCTTAAGCCCCAACTTCGGGAAGCATGGGGGCACATCGTCCTGCCGGGCGGTGCAGGCGCTGTCTCGGCAGAGGCCTATCAGACTGCGCTCAAGGTGAGCCGGCCTGAAATCCAGCGCCGTCTCGACAAGGCGTTCGTTGCTGACGGAGCGCGGGTCATTCTGCAACCGACCACACCATGCACCGCGCCCTTGATCGAAGAGCAGGCGACCGTCCGTATTGCGGGGCAAGACGTCAGCTACCTCGCCTTGGCGAACCACACCGTGTCGGCGAGCAGCGTGGGGCTGCCGGGTATCAGTGTTCCCGTCGGCCGCTCTCGCGCTGGGCTGCCGCTTGGCCTTGAACTTGACGCCGCGGTCGGTAGCGACCGATTGCTTTTGGTCCTTGCTCGCAAGATCGAAGGCGTTTTGGGTACCGAGCCGGCTGCGATCTAGAGCATGATCCGGAAAAATGTGGTTTTCCGAAAGATCATGCTCGCTGCGTGACATTGGTGGAGTTGGCACAAGATGCGTTTCGAGAAAGGTCACAAGTTGTCGACGAGACGGCACATCGTCGATGTGGCATCGAAGTGCATGCGCCGCGACGGCATATCCGCGACAGGAATTTCGGCGATCATGGGCGATGCCGGCCTGACCAAAGGAGCCTTCTCTCCGCACTTCCAGTCCAAGGAGGTGCTTGTTCGCGAGGCGCTGGCACTGGCACTGAGCGCTCAGCAGCACCGCCTTGACGAAAATCAGCTCAACGGCCTTGACCTGGAAGGCGCAGTTCGTGGATACCTGAACCGCGCTCACCTCGAAGCCCCTGCGGACGGTTGCCCCTCCGCGGCGTTGCTTCCGGAAATCGCCCGCCAGCCCCTGTCCATCAGGCAAGACTACGAGAAGGCGCTACGAAGCTACGTTGCGACTTTGGCCGCGCTACTTCCCGGCACAGATTCTGTAGAAAAACACCGGCGCGCGACGGCCATCTTCGGGCTCATGGTGGGCACCCTGCAGTTTGCGCGGGCCGTCCCCAACGCTAACGAAGCGCAGCAGATATTAGATGGCGGCGTTGAGGCCGCATTGCAGTTAGCGCGAACTCCATGACCTTAAGGTCAGACAGAACGGAGAGGCTCAGTCCGAGCGCTACAATCCCGGTGATCGCGCCGCCCAGGCCTTGGTGGCCTGGCAGCTTTCCATCGCCCTGATGTAGCCAGTCGTGCCGTCGTGCGGGCGAGATAGTCCCGCTCGGGCCGCCGGCGTCCCGGACTGACGCCGCTCGGAGAACGCGACGAACGTTCACCCGGTGGTACCCCGCGCAGCCTGCCTGGCGGCATCGGCCTCACGGAAGTCGGTCCCTCGTCGGAGAGATCGTAGCGCAAGATTCGGCCCCTTCGATTCAGGATCTGAACCATGGCTCGGCAGTGGGCTCAAGGAGCCCGTGCCGATGGAAGCGATCGCGATCTGCCCGAACGCGGACGTATTACGCCCACGTTGAGTCTTGTCGAGTTTGACCCGAAGCGGACATTCGTTGATCTAAATCAACACCAAACTGCCGGCCGTTTATTTCAGTGTCAGCATGTGCGCCCCGCGCGTCGAGCCCGTCTGGAGGATCGATAATGAAATTGTCCGCACTGATGTTGTCTACTGCTACATTGACCTTGCTCACAACGCTGCCCTCGATAGCGCAGCAGAAGACCGGAGCAGCGGGTTCGCCCAGCGCTACAATCACAATCGACGGCAAGCAGCTTCCGCCCGAACCTCCGAAGTTCGGCGGCGTGATCAACGAAACCGCCAAAGATTCAAAGCCCTACTGGCCACCGTCGGTCGTGCCGCCCAAGGGCGCGCCAAACGTCTTGCTGATCATGACCGACGACCAAGGTTATGGTGTGTCGGGTACGTTCGGTGGCGTCGTTCCGACCCCCGCGATGGATCGTGTCGCCAAGGCCGGCCTGCGCTATACGCAATTTCACTCGACCGCACTTTGCTCGCCGACGCGGGCGGCATTAATTACCGGTCGTAACCACCACTCTGTCGGGTTTGGCGTGATCGGTGAAATGTCGACCGGCTATCCCGGATACGATTCCGTCATCGGACCTGAGAGCGCGACAATCGGGACGATTCTGCGGGACAATGGCTTTGCCACCTCATGGTTCGGTAAGAACCACAACACGCCCACCTATACGTACAGTTCAGCGGGGCCGTTCGATCAATGGCCGATCGGCATGGGATTTGAATATTTTTACGGGTTCATGGGCGGCGAGACGGACCAGTGGACGCCCTATCTGTTTCGTAACACGACCCAAGTATTTCCGTGGATAGGCAAGCAAAACTACAACCTCATCACCGATATGGCGGACGACGCCATCAATTACATGAACGGATTGAACGCTGCTGCTCCCGACAAGCCGTTCCTCGTCTATTACGTGCCCGGCGGAACGCATTCGCCGCATCAGCCGAAAAAGGAATGGATAGACAAGTTCAAGGGCAAGTTCGACATGGGTTGGGAGAAGCTGCGTGAGCAGATCTTCTCGAACCAGAAAAAGCTCGGCGTGATCCCGGCTAACACCCAGCTCACGCCATGGCCCGACACGTTGCCGAAGTGGGACTCGCTGTCATTGATCCAGAAAAAGCTGTATGCGCGCGAGGCAGAGGTATTTGCTGGCTACGCGGCCTATACCGACTATGAGATCGGCCGCGTCATCCAGGCCGTCCAGGACATGGGCAAGCTCGACAACACGCTGATCATCTACATCAGTGGTGACAACGGCACCAGCGCCGAAGGCACTCTGGAAGGCACTCCGAACCAGATGACCGCCTACAACGGCGTGTTGAAGCTGCCCGAAGCCGAGCTGATGCTGCACTACGAGAATTGGGGCTCCGACAAGACCTACCCACATATGTCGGTGGCATGGTCGTGGGCCTTCGATACTCCGTTCAAATGGACCAAGCAGGTGGCATCGCACTTCGGCGGCACCCGGCAGGGCATGGCCATCTCGTGGCCTGGACACATCAAGGATGTCGGCGGCATCCGCTCCCAGTTCCATCACATCATCGACATCGTGCCGACCATTCTCGAAGCCACGGGCATCCAGGCTCCGACGACCGTGAACGGAATTGCACAAAAGCCCATCGAGGGCGTGAGCATGGCCTACACATTCGACCAGGCCAACGCCAATGCGCCGTCGAAACGCGACACCCAGTATTTCGAGATGTTCGCCAACCGCGGAATCTATCACGATGGCTGGTACGCATGCACGACGCCACCCGTGCCGCCGTGGCTTCTGGGCACGGCCAAGCTGCCTGAGATCAGCGACTACAAATGGGAACTCTACAACATCGCTGACGATTATTCGCAAAACAACGACCTCGCCGGCCAGAATCCCGACAAGTTGAAAGAGATGCAGACACTGTTCCTGGCGGAGGCAGCCAAATTTCAGGTGTTGCCCTTGGATAATTCAATTCTGCCGCGCCTCATCACGCCGCGGCCGAGCGCGACCGCGGGACGGACCGTCTTTACGTACACAGGGTTCAATTCCGGTATCCCGGTCGACAACGCGCCAAGCCTCTTAAATAAAGACTACAAGATCACTGCCGAGATCACGGTCCCACCGGGCGGGGCCGAGGGCATGATCGCAACGCTGGGCGGCCGCTTCGCCGGGTATGGCCTCTACCTGCTGAAAGGCAAGCCCGTCTTTGTCTACAACATGCTGGATTTGAAACGATATCGCTGGGAATCCGGCGTAGGAGCGCGCGACTGGCTTGGCTCTGCGCTCAAGGCGGGCAAGCACACGATCGTGTTCGATTTCAAATATGATGGGCCCGGCTTCGGCAAAGGCGGCACCGGTGTGCTCTCGGTAGACGGCAAAGAAATTTCTCGCCAGTCGATGCCGCACTCGATCGCGTTCCTGATGGCCATCGATGAGTCCTTCGACATCGGCTCCGATACCCGGACCGGCGTAGATGACAGCTACAAGCTGCCATTCCAGTTCACAGGGAAGATCGACAAGCTGACCTTCAACCTCGGGGCGGCGCAACTAACGAGCGATGAGCAGAAGGTTATGCGGCACGCGCTTGAAAAAGCCAGGGATTGAGCGGACCTTTTGCTGATAACAAGCCCGCGATTTGGCACAAGGCGGAAACAATTAGCCACGAGCTGACGTCTGCTACCGGCCCTTCGGCGATCTCGGGAGATGTCCGCTTTCCACCGCTGTGGGGGTTAAGCGGACATCGGGCGCCCGTTCAATGAATACACGGCCTAGGTATTAGACTTGTAAGCGCGGAGCCACAGCCGGATTGTATCGCGCACTACAATCCCGGTGATCTCGCCGCCCAGGCCTTGGTGGCCTGGCAGCTTTCCATCGCCCTGATGTAGCCAGGGCGTGCCGTCGTGCGGGCGAGAGAGTCCCGCTCGGTCGAACCGGGGACGTAGTTGCCGGTTCGCAGGCCGAGCAGCAGGACGTAGCTCACCGAGATATCCGCAGCCGTGAATCGGTCGCCGGCGAGATAAGGGCAAAAGCTAATTGCCGCGCCGCAACCTGTCCTACAAGTCTGCTTACGTCCTTCTACATTAGCTGCGCGAGGCAATGGCGGATGAATTGAAGGGGCGCGCCATTGGTGGCGAGGGCAAGACGGCCGAGGTGGATGGCGGCAATTTGGGCGGATACGTAAAGCCAGCAAACCAGAAAGAATATCGCCGCGACCGCCGATATGCCCGCAATCAGAATGGGAAACGGAAGGTCGTCGTCATCGTCCGACAGCGCGGCGGCAATTCTGTGCCAGCAGTGTTTGGCTCTGAAAGCCAAGCCGCCACCTTCATCTGTGCCCGCATTGCGAAGGGGACTGTCGTTCATGCCGACGAAGCCGCTTCTTGGGATAGATTACACGAACGTTCTGAAATGAAACGAATCAACCACCAGGAAGCTTACTACTTAGACGGTGCCGGCACCAATCAGCCCGCCGCGTCTTGAACGGCAATCAGGTGATCGGGGCGCAAGGACATCCGCGCCATTTCGGAATATTAGAAATATATCCCTGAGTTGCCCGACGTGTCAAGCTGCCCCGTCGAATGCCTGCGGCCGCCGGCCCTTTGCATGGGGTTGTTTTCGATATTTTGGCGCCGTCCCCTGCGACGGCCCCACAACTTCATACTGCCCTAGCCCGAGCCGCCCGGCTCCAGCGCCTCGCCGAGCTGGAGCGGATGCGCCATCGTCTCGTGCAGCGCGTCCTTGTCGAGCTCGCCTTCGGAGAGGCTGATCACGACACAGGCGACGCCGTTGCCGATCAGGTTGGTCAGCGCGCGACACTCGCTCATGAACTTGTCGATGCCGACCAGGATCGCGATCGACTGGATCGGGATGTCGGGCACGATCGACAGCGTCGCGGCGAGCGTGATGAAGCCGGCGCCGGTGACGCCGGAGGCGCCCTTCGAGGTGATCATGGCGATGCCGAGAATGCCGAGCTCCTGCCAGATCGTCAGATGGGTGTTGGTGGCCTGCGCCAGGAACAGCGTCGCCAGCGTCATGTAGATGTTGGTGCCGTCGAGATTGAAGCTGTAGCCGGTCGGCACCACGAGGCCGACCACCGAGCGCGAGGCGCCGAGATGCTCCATCTTCTGGATCATCTGCGGCAGCACCGTCTCCGACGACGAGGTGCCGAGCACGATCAGGAGCTCGTCCTTGATGTAGGCGATGAAGCGGATGATGGAAAAGCCCGCCAGCCGCGCGATCGCGCCGAGCACGATCAGCACGAACAGGATGCTGGTGAGATAGAAGGTGGCGATCAGCGCCGCCAGATTCCACAGCGAGCCGAGGCCGTAGGCGCCGACCGTGAAGGCCATCGCGCCGAACGCGCCGAGCGGCGCGACGCGGACGATGATCCGGATGATGCCGAAGAACATCTTGGCGGCGGTGTCGATCGCCGCGGCAATCGGCTCGCCGACCTTGCCCATCAGGGCGATGGCGAAGCCGGAGAGGATCGAGATCAGCAACACCTGGAGCAGGTCGCCGCGCGCGATCGCGCCGAGATAGCTGTCCGGAATGATCGCCATCAGATGGGCGACGATGCCCTGCTCTTTCGCCTGCGTCACGTAGGTGGAGACCGATTTCGGATCGATCGTGGCGGGATCGATGTTGAAGCCGTGGCCCGGCTGCAGCACTTCGCCGACCAGGAGGCCGACCGCGAGCGCTACCGTCGACACCGCCTCGAAATAGATCAGGGTCTTCAATCCGACCCGGCCGACCCGCTTGAGGTCGCCCATCGAGGAGATGCCGTGCACCACGGTGCAGAAGATCACCGGCGCGATCATCATCTTGATCAGCGCGATGAAACCGTCGCCGAGCGGCTTCAACTGCTTGCCGAGGCCGGGGTAGAAATGTCCGATCAAGACGCCCGCAAAGATCGCGATCAACACCTGGATGTAGAGGATCTTGTACCAGGGCTGGTGATGGGGATGGGCAACGGGCTTGATCGCGTCTGTGGTCATGAGGTGCCCCGGCTAGGATGAACTCGACTGGTGATGCCATCTTGGCGGAGCCGCGCGCAAGCGACAATGCCCTTTCGCGCCGCCGCGGGCGCACACGAATCTGTCATAGACTACAGCCGGCTCGCATCCGGAGGCTGAGGATGGAATTCACAGCGCTGTTTCTCGCCATCACCATCGCCATGGTGGTGGCGTGGCGTGGTCCGCGTCCCCTGGCGATCGGCTTGTTCGCGGTCATCCTGGTCGCCTGCGTCGCAACCTTGCTGCACCACGCCACCGACCGTCTCACCCTGTCGTTCTGAGGCCAATCATGACCGACACCCGGGCCGTGACCCTGAATGCGCTCGCGCTCTATGGCCTCGCGCTGCTGCTGACGGCTGCCTTTGCGGCGCAGCTCATGCTGCACGAGCTGCCCTGCCCGCTGTGTTTGTTGCAGCGCATCCTTTTCGCCTTGCTGGCGATCGGGCCGATCCTGAACATCCGCTTCGGACCACGGCCGAGCCATTATGCCCTATCGCTGCTGACCGCCGTCCTCGGCGCCTCGGTCTCGACCCGCCAGGTGCTGCTGCACATCCTCCCCGGCGATGCCGGCTACGGCTCGGCGCTGCTCGGCTATCACTATTATACGTGGGCGCTGATCGCCTTCATCGCGGCGATCGTGCTGCTCGCGGCCATGCTGCTGTTCGACCGCCAGTTCGACCAGCGCACGGCACACATCACCGCACCCGGCGGGTTCGCGCAGGGTGCGGTGTGGTCGGTGGTCGGGCTCGCGGCACTGAATGTGCTCTCCACCCTGCTCGAATGCGGCATCGGCGCCTGCGCCGACAATCCGATCGTCTATGAGCTGCTGAAGCGGGCCAGCTAGGGCCGCTTGGGAATGTTGAGACCGCGTTCCACGGCCGGCCGCTTCAGCGCGCGCTCGAGCCAGGCCGCGACGTGGGTGGACCGGTCGAATTCGACGAGCTCGCGCGCGCCGTAGAAGCCGATCAGATTGCGTACCCAGCCGATCATCGAGATGTCGGCGATGGTGAATTCATCGTCCATGAACCACTGCCGTCCGGCGAGATGGGTCTCCATCACGCCGAGCAGGCGCGCGGACTCGGCGACGTAGCGCTGCAACGGCCGCTTGTCCTCATAATCCTTGCCGGCGAATTTGTGGAAGAAGCCGACCTGGCCGAACATCGGCCCGATGCCGCCCATCTGGAAATGCACCCACTGGATGGCCTGGTAGCGGCGCGCAGCATCCGCCGGCAACAGCTTGCCGGTCTTCTCGGCAAGATATTGCAGGATGGCGCCGGATTCGAACAGCGGCAGCGGCTTGCCGCCGGGACCGTTCGGATCGAGGATCGCCGGGATCTTGCCGTTCGGGTTCAGCGACAGGAACTCTGCCGTCTTCTGGTCGTCCTTGTTGAAGTCGACGAGATGGACCTCATAGGGCAGCCCGATCTCCTCGAGCATGATCGAGACTTTCACGCCGTTCGGCGTCGGCAGCGAATAGAGCTGCAGGCGGTCTGGATGCTGGGCGGGCCAGCGTTTTGTGACGGGAAAGGCGGACAGGTCGGTCATATCAGACATTCTTTTGCAGGGTTGTTGTTGGATCGCTAATGTACGGAGCACATTGAAAGCCGCAAGGTCTGCAACCGGCCATGACAACTCAACAGACCGACGATCAACAGACAGGGGCTAAGCTCGGCTTCTCCGACGACGAACTCGCGGCACACCCGACCGTGTTCGCGGCGGATGCACTGGCCGGTCAGGTGGCCGTCGTGTCCGGCGGCGCCGGCGGCATTGGCCGCGCCATCGCGTGGCTGTTCGCCCGGCTCGGCGCGCATGTCGTTGCGGTCGGCCGCAATGCCGACAAGCTCGACGCACTCGTCGATCACATCAGCCATCGCGGCCTGAAGGCATCCGCGCATGTCGCCGACATCAGGGAACCTGACGCGGTCAACGCGATGTTCGACGCGCTGTGGGACGCGCATGGCCGCGTCGATCATCTCGTCAACAGCGCCGGCGGCCAATTCCCGCAAGCTGCGATCGACGTCTCGATCAAGGGCTGGAACGCAGTCATCAACACCAACCTCAACGGCACCTGGTACATGATGCAGGCCGCGGCGCAGCGCTGGCGCGACCAGAAGCATCAAGGCAGCATCGTCAACATCGTCGTGGTCACGACGCACGGCCTCTACGGCATCGCGCACTCGATCGCAGCGCGCGCCGGCGTGATCGGGCTGTCGCGCGCGCTCGCAGTGGAATGGGCGCCGCTGAACATCCGCATCAATTGCATCGCGCCCGGCGCGATCGAGACCGAGGGCTGGAACGTGTACAGCGAAACGGCGCGCGCCGCCTATCCGCGCTCGAACCCGATGATGCGGCCCGGCACGCCGTGGGACATCGCGGAGGCCGCCGTCTATCTCGCCGCGCCTTCCGGCAAATTCATCACCGGCGAGATGCTGACCGTCGACGGCGGCGGCCAGCATTGGGGCGAGACCTGGACCACCGGCAAGCCCGACTACTTTAGGGGCGGCGAATAGCGCGCACATACCGATCGCGGCCGCTCCCTCCATTACTTGCCATCGTCGAAGCTGACGATGACGGCGGCGTTCGCGATCAGGATCGGATCGTTGCCGAGATCGGATGGAATCTCGAGCCCGCCCGCGATCGCTTTCACGGTCTTGGTGCCGTAGGGCAGTTCCTTGGCGACCGCCGCAGTATCGACATCTTCGGGATTCGGCACGGCGATCGTGACGTCGACGAACATATCGTTGGCGGTCTTGCCGAGCATGCGGAAGAAGCCGAGGCTGGAATGGCGGATGGCGTCCGAGACCGCGCGCTTGGCAGCCTTGGTGGCATCGCGGCCGTGAACGTCGACGCCCATGCCCATTTCGGTGATACAGCGCACGCGTGTCATGAAACTTTCCCGTTGTCGTTGGCGTGAGAGACTGATCACTCCTTCGGCCCCCACACGCGCGACGTCAAGCCGGGTCGTCAGCCTCCCCCACGCGCTTGTGATCGCCGCGCGCCAGCATCCACGCAGCCAAGCCCGCGAGGAGCGCCGCGGCAACCACCAGGACGCTCGCCGCGCCCCAGCCCCATGCCGAGACGACGGCGCCGACCGCGATCGGCCCGGTCACCTGGCCGAAATTGCTGCCGGTCATCAGCAGCCCCATCATGACCGGAACCATGGCCGCCGAGCGCGCCGCCGCCGGTGCGGTCGCGAGCAACGTCGCCGGGATCAGGCCGCCGACAGCCGAGAACAGCAGGCACAGCCAGAACGCGCCCCACCCGCCGAGCATCGGCAGGAAGATTCCGAGCGCGGAGGCGCCCATCACGACGGCTGCAACGGCGATCAGCGCGATCCGGCTGACTCCGCGCGCGAGCAGATTGCCGGCAGCGAGGTTGCCGACGACGTTGCCCGCCGCCGCCAACGCACTGAGCCCGCCGGCGCCCTGGCTGGAGACGCCGAGCCGTTCGGTCAGCAGGATCGGCAGGAAACTGAACAATGCAAAGAACATCAGGCTGTAGAGCGCGAACAGCACCATCAGAAGCGCCGGGGTGCGCTGCTGCGCCAGCGCGGCGGCTTGCTGCATCAGACCGCTACGCTCCGCGCCGGTCCGCGACGCCACTTCAGGCACGATGATGCCGGCGAGGACGAACAGCACCGCGACAACGCCGGCGCTGGCCCACCAGATCGCGCGCCAGCCATCGAAGAGCGGTCCTGCGACCAGCGCCAGCGCGATCCCGAACGGCATCACGCAGCTCCACACCGCCATGGTGACGTCGCGCGCGCTGACGTCGACGACGCGATCGAGCAATGCGGGTGCTGCGACCATCACCAGCAGGAAACCGAGCCCTTCGAGCAGCCGCGATGCCAGCAGCACCGCGAGCTGCGGCGCGAGCGCGCCCGAGGCCGCGCCGAGCGCGATGGCCGCGAGCCCGCATAGCAACACCCGGCGCGCGCCAACCGCGGCGATCACGACGCCCGCCGGGACGCTGCCGAAAAGTCCCAGGACCGCAAAGATGCCAGCGACCGTTCCGACCGCGGCGAGATCAATCCCGAGGTTCTGTTGCAGCATGGCCGCGGCGATCGGCACCTTGCCGACCTGAAGCGCGGCGCCGATCCCGCAACCGATCACGACGGCGACCGTCGCCCATCGCTTCGCCTCGTTCTGCTGCGCCACGGCCGTCTCGATCGTCATGCGTCCACCCGCCCCGGTTCAACTCATCACAAATAGCGTTTCCCGGCCATCGACAGAAGTGATATGTTTTGCATCCACTTGATCGATTTCATAGATCATGCTCGATAACCTCACGCTCGATCAGATCCGCGTCTTTGTCACCATCGCCGACAGCGGCAGCTTTCGCGCCGCCGCGACCAAGCTGGCGCGGGTGCAGTCCGCGATCAGCCACGCCGTCGCCAATCTCGAGGCCGAGCTCGGCCTGATGCTGTTCGATCGCTCCAGCCATCGCCCGGCGCTGACGGCCGAGGGCAAGGCGCTGCTCGGCAATGCGCGCGACCTCCTGCTCCGCGTCGATGCGATGCGGGCGCGCGCCCACGGCCTTGGCGACGGGGTGGAGCCGGAACTCGCGCTGGTCGTCGACACGCTGTTTCCGATCTCAGCCGTCGGCGCGGCGCTGACGGAGATGCGCACGGCCTATCCGTCCGTCAGCGTGCGGCTCGCGGTCGAACCGATGGGCGGTCCGATCGCGGCCCTCACCGAACGGCGCAGCGCGCTCGCCGTGACCGTCGGCGAGGATTTTCGTGATCCCCGCCTCGCGCTCGACGCGATCTGCGCCGTGCAGATCATCGCGGTCGCCTCCGCAAGCCATCCGCTCGCGCGCCGTGGCCGCAAGAGCGTCGCCGACCTCGCCGACCATCTGCAGATCGTGCTGTCGGACCCGACGCCGCTGTCGGAAGGCCGCAACTTCGGTGTGCTCTCGCCGCAGATTTGCCGGGTCAGCAATCAGGACACCAAGCACGCCATGATCCTGGCCGGGCTCGGCTGGGGCCGGCTGCCGCACTGGCAGGTGGCGCGCGACCTCAGCGAACGCCGCCTGGTGCGGGTCGAGACCGGCGCGCTCGGCCGCAACGCCGCGGTCGCGATGGAAGCCTATCTCGCGCACCGGCTCGACGAGCCGCTCGGCCCCGCCGCACACGCGTTTGCAGATGCACTGACGCGGATCGCCGCACGCACGCACGCGCCGAAGGTCGGCGCGAAGAAGCGCTGAAGCGCAGCCGGGCGCGGTCCCTCCCCGGCCCGTTCAGCCTTCAATCCTCAATCTCGCCGCTGCGGATCGCGAGCCGGATGGCCTGCGCCGTTGTCGCGACGCCGAGCCGAAGCCGTGCGCGCCGCAAATGGTTCTCGACCGTGCGTTCCGAGAGCCCGAGCGACGCCGCAATGTCGGCCTGGCGCCGTCCGGCGGAGATCCAGCGCAGCACCTCACGTTCGCGCGGCGACAGGCTCGACGCACCATTCGGTTCGCGTGCCTCGATCAGGCGGCGGGCTGCGCGAAAGGCCGCGGCGCCGATCATGGTCAGCGCCACGCGCGCCGGCGCCGACGCGTCGATCCGCGTGCCGGCGAAGCTCATCGCGCCTTCGAGGCCGGTGCGCCCGAACACCGGGACCTGCAATCCGTGGAAACCGGGTCCGCGCGGCGTACGCACCACGCGGTATTTCTCACCGCGCGCGGACAGCACCTTGGTCCAGAAAAACGGCTCATCCACATTGAGGAAGTTGCGCGTCACCGGGCAATGCCGGACATAGGTCTCCGCGTCGACCGTCACGCCCTTGCCGAACCAGTCGCCTTCGACCCAGTAGATGCTGTCAACCAGATCCTCACGCGCCGGCGACGCCGAGAACATCACAAACCGGTCGTATCCGAGCGGCACGCTCGCAGCCCGCACCGCCGCCTGGATCGTGGGCAGGCTTTCGCTGCCCTCGATCGCAACCACGGCTTCGATGTAGCGGTCCATGTCGATGCCATCGTGTCCCGGGAAATTCCGTCGCGCGCGCTCCCGCGCATTGAGGACTTTCCCTCAAGCCGGGCGGGCCTGCAAGCCGCGCAAAATCGTCCGGCCACGGGCGGCGCGGCGGGGTCACCTCGCCGCCTCGCGCCTGGCCGATGGCTTCAGCGTCCGCCGAGCGTATCGAGCAAAGCCTTTGCGGCCGCCTTGCCGACATTGTTGGCGGCGAACGGGCTGTCACCGGTGATCAGCTTGCGATCCTGATACGTCTTGCCGGTGATGTCCTTGTTCACGATCTCGACCCCGAGCGCTTGCAGCTGTTCGCCGAAAGCCCAGGTCAGCGCGCCCGGCATGTAGCCGATATCGGGCGTGGTCCGATCGATGGCGTCGGGAAATGCGCAGATCTTGTAACCCTTGAACGGATAGTCGCCCTTGGCCTCGCCGACCGCGGACGCCAGCAGCGCCGCCGGGCCATGGCAGAGCGAGACGATATGCTTGTCGTTGTCGAGCGCCCATTTCAGCGCGGCCTTCACGTCGAGGCTTTGGGGAAGGCCGATCAGCGCACCATGGCCGCCTGGAATGAATACCGCGATATAATCGGAATCCTTGCCGAGCTTGTTCTCGATCACGTCGGAAAGCTTGAGCGGCTGCTTCAGCCGGCCGAGATACTTCTGGTAGATGCTCTTGACCGCGTCGTCGGCGTTCGGAAACGCCCAGAGCTCGAACTTGACCGGGTTGCCGGACACGGTTGCGATGTCGAACTCGAACCCGGCCTTGTCGAGATGATACATCGGCAACAAGGTCTCGACGGGATGGTTGCCGGTCGAGAACATCGTGCCGTTCTGCAACAGCAGATAGCGCTCATCCGCAGCGATCATCAGGATTTTCCAGCGGCCACCCCTGTAGGCATTGGGGTAGTCCGCGCCGGAGAGATCCGACTTGGCCGAGGTGAATTGCCCAAGCGAGTAAGGCGACGGAAAGAAGGCGTTGTTCTCCGCCGGATCGGCTACGGGACGCTTGTCCTGGGATTGCTCGGACATCGCAATATCCTCTCTCATCGTGTTGCGGTCCGGCAAAGGTAAGCACGGGCCGCGAAATCACGAATGAGGGATTTCCCTCAATGGCGCGCAGGATGGACAGGACTAGTGACGCATCACCGCTTCGATGCGACGGACGAGAACGCCGCCAGCGTCCGCTCGACCGCCGCCCGGTCGATATGGCGATGCGTGACAAGCCGCAGCTGGCTCGCGCCGCTGGCCTGCACCAGGATGCCGTGCGCCTCGAGGCGCGCTGCCCATTCGGCGGCACTCAGCGCGCTGCCCGCGACATCGATGCGCAGGATATTGGTTTGCACATGATCGGCCTCGCCGAGCGCCGGGTCGAGCCATGCCAGCCCGCGTGCGAGTTGTCCGGCGGCCTCATGATCGTCGCGCAGACGCGCGATCATGGTGTCGAGCGCGACGAGACCGGCGGCCGCGATCACGCCGGCCTGGCGCATGTTGCCGCCGACAAAGCGGCGGAATGCCCGTGCCTGCGCGATCAAGGCGGCATCACCGACCAGCAGGCTGCCGACCGGCGCGCTCAATCCCTTCGAGACGCAGAACATCAGACTGTCGGTATGCGCGGCGATCTGCTGCGCACTCACCCCCAGCGCCACAGCCGCATTGAACAGCCGCGCACCGTCGACATGCACGGCAATGCCGTTGCTGCGGCCGAGCGCGTGAACGCGCGCCATATGCGCCAGCGGCAGCACGGTGCCACCGGCGCCATTGTGGCTGGTCTCCATCCAGATCAGTGCCGGTCGTGGCCGTCCCGCCGATGACGAGGCACCGATGGCCTGCGCCAGCGGCTGCTCCTGCATCGCGCCGCGCTGGCTCGCCACCGGTCGCGGCACCAGGCCCGCCACCGTCACGACGCTGCCGATCTCCGAATTGAACAGATGCGCGCCGGAATCGGAAAACACCTCCCCGCCCCGCTCGCCATGCGCCAGCATCGCCAGCAGATTACCCATGGTGCCGCTCGGCACGAACACGGCCGCCGCCTTGCCGGTCAGCTCAGCCGCCCTCTCCTCCAGCGCGCGCACGGTCGGATCGCCGTCGCGGCTGTCGTCACCGAGCGGCGCGCTGCGCATTGCCGCGAGCATGGCATCCGTCGGCAGTGTCACGGTGTCGCTGCGCAGGTCGACGACACCAGCCGCGCTCGGGAGAATGCCTTTGCTCATCATGCGTCCTGGGTCTTCAGCGCGAGCGGCGCGGCTTCCGGCGCCCCGACGGGAAGCTCGCCGCCGAAGCGCTGCACCAGCTTCACCGCAACGGTATTACCGAACACGTTGATCGCGGTGCGGCCCATATCGAGGAACGCGTCGACGCCGGCGATGATCGCCAGCGCCTCGACCGGCAGGCCGATCGCCGACAGCACCATGGCGATGGCGACCAGCCCGCCCGAGGGGACATTGGCACTGCCCTTGCTGGCGATGGTGGTAACCATCACGATGGTCAGCAGCGTCGACCAGGTCAGCGTCACGCCATAGGCCTCCGCCAGGAAAGTCACGGCGAGCGCGAAATACATGATCGCGCCGTCGCGGTTGAAGGCATAGCCGAGCGGCAGCACCACCGAGACGATCCGATTCGGCACGCCCATCGCCTGCAGCTTCTCCATATGGAGCGGCAGCGTGACCTCCGACGAGCGGGTGGAGAATGCCAGCAGCATCGGCTCCATCACCGCCTTGGTCACCGCGATCGGTTTCTCGCCGATCGCAAGCAACATCACCCAGAAGATCACGACCATGATGGCGAGGCCGAGATACATCACGGCCACGAGCTTGGCGAGCGCGACCACCGTCGCGAGCCCTTGGGTCGCAAACAGCCACGACATGATCGCAAACACCGCGATCGGCGCCAGCGACGTGATCCATTTCGTCATCTTGAACATCGCCGCCATCACGGCTTCGAGCACCGCGACCATCGGCTCGCCGACCCTGCCGATCGAGGCCAGCGCCAGCCCGAACGGGATCGCGAACACCAGCGTCGGCAGGATTCTCTGTTCGGCCATCGCAGCGACGATGTTCGACGGGATCATGTCCATGAAGAACTTGATCCAGTCGACCGATACCGCGAGGTTCGCCGGCACCTTGCCGGTCGCCGCCAGCGGCGCGCCGGCGCCGGGGTGGAAGATCCCGTTCAGCAAGAGCCCGATCAGGATCGAGATCACGGTCGCCAGATAGAAATAGCCGAGGCAGATCACGACGACGCGGCCGAGCACCTTGAGCTCGCTGCCCATCCGGTAGATGCCGAGCGCGACCGACGAGAACACCACCGGGATCACGATCATCTTCACCGCCTCGACGAAGGCGGTGCCGACCGGCCGCAGGCTCGCGCCGAAATCCGGCCAGAGCAGACCGACGGCAAGCCCTGCGACGAGGCCGATCAGCATCTGCACCGCGAGCGGCAGTCTCAGGACACGCCGCAAGGCTGATCGTTCGCTCATGAACGCTGGTCTCCATTTGCCGAGATGCGCGGCCGCACGGCGCCGAGCGCCTTCAGCCGCGCCTCGAATGCCGAGGACAAATGCCGCCACATCCGCTGCTGCGCGGCATCGGGGTCCTGCGCCGCGACCGCGGCATGGATGTCGAGATGCTCGCTGACCGCCTGCCGGGTGCGCTCGACGTTGTATTGCGGCATCTTTTGCAGGGCGAGCCCGCTCTGCGCGCGCAGATTGTCGTAGGCCTCGACCAGCCGGCCGTTGCCGGTGGCGCGGAACAGTTCGTCGTGAAAGCTCCAGCCGGCCTGCTGGGCCTCCTCGACGTCGATCGTGGCGCGCGACTTGATGCGGCGCAGCTCCTTGGCACATTGCGCGAGACTATCGGTCGGTCCGCGCGTCGCGGCGAGATAGGCTGCCATGCCCTCGAGCGCGAGCCGCAGCTCGTGGATCTCGCGCAAATCGTCGAACGACAATTGCCGCACGAAGGTGCCGCGCATCGGATGGATGGTGAGCAGCCCATCTTTCGCGAGCGCCTTCAAAGCCTCGCGCACCGGCGTTCGCCCGAGCGCGAGCCGGTCCGACAGGCTGCGTTCTGACAACGGCTCGTCCGGCGCGAACTCGCCCGAGATCACGAGGTCGCGGATGCGCGCATAGGCCTGATCGCGGTGCAGAGCAGATGACACAACTGACATACCAGCAGTATGTCAGTGGCATGTCAAGCATAGGAGCGCATCGCCGTGCCGGGCTTCCCGCCCCACAGCGGTGTCCTTCACAAGGTCGCGAGCTACCGCGCCGCGTCCGCGCCGTTTGGCTCCAATTCATCTCCGCGGATCGAAAATGAGCGCAACAGGTCGTGGTCTCGCAAGGAGCCGCACAGCAATGCCGATCAGTCGCCGGCGAGCACTGACGCTCGCCTCTTTCCTCGTGGCGCCCCCGCTGCTTGGCACCGAAAGCCGCGCCGAACCGGCACCGAACGCCGGAGCCGCGACCTTCGACATGGCCGCCTTCACCGCGGCATCCGGCGGCGACGCCGACGCCGCCTTCGCCAAGGCGCTGGCCGCGATCGCCAAGGCAGCGGCGGACGCCAGCAAAGCGGGGCCGGTTCACATCATTCTCAACCTCGAGAAGAACGCCAGCTACCGGATCAAGCGGCCACTCGCGTTCCGGCAGCTGCACGGCTTCGAGCTGAACGGCAATGGCGCGCAGCTGGTCAACACGACGCGCAGCGGCACCCTGGTGATCTCCGGCTGCAACCGCCTCACCGTCCGCGACCTCACCATCGACTACGACCCGCTGCCCTTCACGCAGGGAACGATCACCGCCTTCGACAAGCAAGCGGTCGACATCACGGTGAAGGTCGATCCCGGCTATCCCGACGATGCCGCGCTGCTGGCCGCCTTCACCGATGGCTTCTTCAAGGTGATGGACCGCCGCAACCGGGCGCTGAAGACCGGCGCCAGGGATTTCCTCTCACCCGCCAATGCCGTGCGGCTCGGCGACGGCCTGATGAAGGTGCATCTGCACTGGAGCGCGAATGATCGCTTTCCGAGCCAGCTGCCGATCACGGTCGGAGACGTCGTCACCATCGCAAATGGCGACGCGCACGCCATCGCCGTGGACTCCAGCGTCGCCACCAGCCTGATCGACCTGAAGCTGCTGGCCTCGCCGGGCATGGGCATCATCGAGAACGGCGGCGACGGCTCGATGATGCTGCAAAAGGTGTCGGTAGTTCCCGGACCCCGGCCAAAGGGTGCGACGGCCGACCGGCTGATCTCGACCAATTCGGATGGCTCCCACTTCATCGCGGTCGCGCGCGGCCCGACCATGGAGGATTGCAGTTTCGCCAACACCTCCGACGATGCCGTCAACGTGCACGGCTTCTACTATTACGTCGTGGCGAAGACCGCAGCCCGGCGGTTCCTGCTCAGCCCGAAATGGGACATCGGGCTTGCGGCCGGTGACGACATCGAGAGCTGCGACCACGCGACGTTTCGTTCACTCGGGCGCGGTAAGGTCGCGCAATTGACCAAGCGCCACGCGCCGGAGCTGAAGGCGAAGATCGCCCAGCTCTGGAAGAACCGGAGCCCGACCACCCAGCCGGACCTGGTCTATGACGTCGTGCTGCAACAGGACCTGCCGCTCAAGACCGGCGATGCCGTCACCTCGCTGACCCATATCGGGTCCGGCGCCACGGTGCTGCGTTGCAACTTCCACGCCTGCGGCCGCGTGCTGATGAAGGCACCGAACGCCATCGTCGAGAACTGCCAGTTCACCTTCTCGACCGGCGTCGCGTTGCAGGCAGGCAGCGACATCGGCTTCTGGTCGGAGTCCGGATTTGCCGACAACCTGGTGTTCCGCAACAACCGCTTCAGCCACTGCGTCAACGGCGCCAACGAGCTGACCGGCGGCAGCGGAACCCTCGGCGCGATCTATGTCGGCATGGTGGCGCCGGAAGGCGCCAAGGGATTTCAGGACAATTTTGAGAACCGGCGTATCATCATCGAAGGCAACCACATCGACGATTCCTATATCTACGCGATCTTCGTCAGCAATGCCGACGGCGCCAAGATCGCCGGCAATGTGATCGGCCAGACTTTTCTGCGCGGCAATGCGTTCGGGGCCGGCGAACTGTTCCACATCAAGCCCGACAGCGCGATCTTCGTCGGCCGCGCCAGGAATGTCGAGATCAGCAACAACGTCGCCGCACGCGGCAAGATCGCGACGACTCCGGTCGCGATCGATCCCAGCTGCGACAAGCGCACGGTGCATCTCGCCGGCAACCGGCTGGCATGAGCCGTCCGCTTATGCGCCCTGCTTCTGCAACACCGTGATGTGCAGACGGCGGCGGATTTCCATGCCCTGGCGGCGGTAGAGGGCGATCGCCGAGACGTTGCTGGTGAAGACGTGCAGGAACGGAATTTCGCGCCGCGCCACGATCTGGCGGGCGACGGCCGACAGCAGCGCCTGCGCATAGCCTCGGCCGCGATGATCCGGATGTACGCAGACCGCGGTCATCTCGGTGTAGTTGCCCGGCTTCATCCGCTCGCCGGTCATCGCGACCAGTTCGCCGCCGACGCGAATGCCGAAGAAGTTGCCGAGCTCATGGGTGCGCGCGCTGAATGGTCCGGGCTTGGTCAGTTCCGTCAACGCCAGCATCGCCGGCACGTCGGCGGCGCCGAGCGTGACGATCTCGACACCGGGCGCGGAATAGTCCGCGGGCGTGCCGATCATCTGCTCGCCGGTCTCGGCCAGCAGTACCTTGAACTCCGGCGGCACAGCGACCGGATCGGGCGTGAACAGCACCGCGATCTCAGGTCCCGACAGCAGCGCGCCGAGCGCGGCAAAGCTGTGCGGCGACATGTCGACCATGTCGGCGAAAGGCGCGATTGCGAGCGGAAAGCGCCTGGCATCGGTGCCGCCTTCCGCCAGCTCGCGCTGCCTCGTGGTCAGCGCGCTCCAGATCGGGCGATCAAGCGGATGAATGGGCGGGATGTCGGACATGCGGCGCTTCGCTCCTGATTCTTTCGGAGCAGAGCAAGAAGCGCCGGCAAAATCCAGCATGGCGTGATGCCGTCACGGCTCACAATCACGCCAGCAGGTGAACCCCGCTACGCCACCTTCAGGCAGAGCTCGGTGCCGCCCTTGAGCGGCAGCGTGATCGACACGAAGCCGTTGTTCGGATCGCGCACGAACTCCAGGAAATCCGCCTCGGCATTGTCGTTCATGACATAGCCGCCCACACGAAGCTGCGGGGCGACGATCTCGATCACCTGGCGTGCCAGCGTCGGCCCCTTGTCGCCCGGCCAGCCGTCGATCAGGATGAAGTCGACGGGACCGCCGAGATCGCGCAGGGTCTTGCGCGCATCGCCTTCACGGATCTCGGCATAGTCGGCCAGGCCGGCGTCCGCGAGATTGCGCTTCGCGGTCGCGACCTTGGCCGGCACGATCTCCGAGCCGATCACGGTGCCGCCGCCATTGTCGCGCATCGCGGCGGCGAAATAGAGCGTCGACATTCCGACCGATGTCGCGAACTCGGCGACGCGTTTGGCGCGCAGTCCGCGGCACAGCAGATAGATCAGCTCGCCCTGCTCCGGGTGGATCGAGAATCCCTGCTCGGCATAGTCGTGCGGATCGCGGCTGCCGCTCTGCATCGGATTGCCTCGCACCGGCGCCCGGCGTGTGGCCTGCAGGCGCTCGATCACGGCGGCGACGCTGATATCGGCAATCGCGCTGTGTGGTTCAGCATTGTACATGAAGGGTCTCCGTTCCGACTGCGTCATTGCTGGAGGATTTCCGCGGCGGCGCGGTCGAGGATTTTCGCGATGCGCCGTGCCTCGGCGGCATCGCAGCCGCGCTTCTGGCGCAGCGCGCTCTTCAGCGCGTGACGGGCGCGGTGCACGTCGTCGGACGCTTCGCCGTCGAGATCGCTGACGCCGGCGAAGGCTTCGCGCACCTCCTCCATGCGGCGACCGATCCGCGACAGCGCCTCGAGAATGGTATCGGCGGTGGCGCGGTTCTCGGCGAGATACGCCTTGCCCTGCTCGGTGATGCTGTAGAGCTTGCGCGCCGCATCCTGGGTGACGCTGGCATGGCCGATCTCCTCGAGGAAGGTCAGCGCCGGATAGATCACGCCCGGGCTCGGGCTGTAGAAGCCGTCCGACCGCTCCTCGATTTTCTTGATCAGTTCGTAGCCATGCGCCGGCTGCTCGCCGAGCAGCGCCAGGATCACGAGTTGCAGATCCTGCGACGACAGCCGCCGCGATCCCGGAAAGTCACCGCCGCCACCCCGCCCGAAGAAGCCATGGCCGCCGCGGCCGAAGCGATGGCCGCCCCTTCTGTGCCGGCCCATGGCGAAGAACCCAAACCGGAAGCCATCATCGTCCCGGTCGCGAAACATCGATCGTCTCATTCTGTCATTCCTTACTAAAAACATATCTTACGATATATCTATCGATGGATCGAACGACAACTTACGATTTCGTGAGCCGTGCGCGAAACCAGCCAGGGATCGCCGGCTTAGGTTCGGGCTTGTCGGCCCTCACGCTGCTGGAATATGGCTTTGAAGCCCTTCCCCATTGCGACCCATGCGCCCCAAGAACTTCGAAGCCCACTGCATGCGCCTGCCCGCCGCCACCAAGATGGTGCAATGGGAAGGCACGTCGGTGTTCAAGGTCGGCGGCAAGATGTTCGCGCTGGCCGGCGGCTACATCGAGAGCACCGGCGGCTTCATGTTCAAGACCTCGAACATGGCCTATCAAGTGCTGATCGAGCAGGGCCTGGCACGACCGGCGCCATATCTGGCGCGCGCCACATGGGTGCAGCTGATCGGCAACGACGCCCTGCCCGACGCCGAGCTCAAGGCCTATCTCAATCAGGCGCATGGCCTCATCGTCGAAAAGCTGACGCGAAAATCGCGCAAGGCGCTCGGGCTGGACTGATCGGCGAAGCCCGTCGCGCGGCTCAGCGGTGACGGATTTATGCTCGTCATTGCGAGCGAAGCGAGGCAATCCATTGCGCGGCACACGCGGAAGCATGGATTGCTTCGTCGCTATCGCTCCTCGCAATGACGGGCTGAATAAATCTACAGGCTCTCAGTCGCCCAGCGGCTTGTCGGAATCGCCCCACAGCAATTTCGGAAACAGCTCCTTGAAGGCGAACTTGTCGTCGCCCTTGGCGCGCTCGAAGCGCAGCACGACGTCGAAGCGGTCGCCTTCCCATTTGGTGGGCGGCTTGCCCTTGCTGACCGGGATCAGCGGCAGGATGTCGGAGATGATCGCCTTGTGCTCCCAGCACAGCAGCACGACGCCCTTCAGCGCGAGGATCGCCTGCATCAGCGCCGGCTCGTCGCCCTTGCCAAAACCTTCGTTCGGCGTCAGGCCGCGGCGCGCTGATAGCGCCGAGATCGTCTCGGCCGGCCGGCTCGACGGCGGCTGATTGGGCTCGGTTCCGGGCGTCGCGGCGTAGATCGCATCGGGCTTGGCGTAGTCGCCGCCGGTGAGATCGGTGCCGAACAAGGCCGTCCACGCGCCGGCGCGCTGCCAGCCGCGGAGCACGAGCGACTCGGTATCCGACACGCCGTTCGCGGTGAAGCCCGGTCCCGGCCAAAACTCGCCCGGCTTCTCGGCATGTCGGATGATGAAGAGCGTGAGCGCGTCCATGGCAGCCTCGCGGATCAGTTGCATGATTGAGAGTGGCGTCAGACAGGTTGATCCTACCCTCGATCAGGCCTCAACTTCATGAACGGCGTCACAGTTTGCGAAAACTCGATCGATACTGCGCGGGCGACACGCCGAGCCGCTCGCTGAACACGATGCGCATCCGGTCCGCCGAACCGAAACCGCAGTCGAACGCCACCGCCTTCAGCGGCCGGTCACTGCCCTCGAGCAGCCGCCGCGCCGCGTCGACCCGCGCCCGCTCGACGAATTCGTGCGGCGTGATGCCGGTCTCCTGCGCAAAGGCGCGGCCGAAATTACGCACGCTCATGCCGACGGCGCCGGCCAGCGATTGCAGTGTGTGGCGCTCGCCGACATGCTGCATGACATGGGCCTGTGCGCGCGCAATCGGCGAATCCTCGTCGACCGGCGCGGTGAGATAGGGACTGAACTGCGACTGCCCGCCCTGGCGTTGCGCCACCACGACCAGCCGCTTTGCCACCGCGACCGCAACCTGCGGCCCGTGCCGTTCGGCGACCAGCGCGAGCCCGAGATCGATCCCCGCCGTCACGCCGGCCGAGGTCATCAGCTTGCCGTCGCGGATGTAGATCCGGTCAGGGATCACCTCGGCGGCCGGAAAGCGCGCCGCCAGCCGCTGCGCGTTCTGCCAATGCGTCGTCACCTTGTGACCGTCAAGCAGCCTGGCATGGCCGAGCGCAAACGCGCCGGTGCAGATCGAGCCGTAAAGTTCTGCGCGCTCGGGCGCCGCGCGCAGCCACTGCGTGAGGTCGGGATCAGGCTCGGCGTCGGGCAATTCGGGCCCACCGGCGACGAGCAGGATGTCGAACTTCTCCGTTGCCTCGTCAAAGCTGAGATCGGCCGATATCTTCATGCCGCTCGATGCGCGCAGCGGTTCGCGGCTGGCGCCGACCAGCACGGTCTCATAGCCATGACCGGCGGGCACGAAGCCGTTGGTTTCCGCGAACACGTCGACGGGACCGGCGACGTCGAGCGCCTGAACCCCTTCGTGAATCGCGATCGCGACCTTCTGAACCGCCATACCTTCTCCCTGCCCGCTGGCGCGAAACGATGTCTCGTTGGCCCGATCCGGCGGCGCGCGATCGTTGCGGGATCGGACCCGAACAGGCGAGAAAGCCGCCCACGGATCACACCACCAGGCGATCCGGACACATCGCAGAGACGGCCGCTGACCTTGCGTGTTCGCACGCCACGGCTTCGTCTTGCCACATCGAGGAGCGTCTTGAAATGACCGAGATCATCGCCGGCATCCGCGTACCCGACAGCGCCATGGCCCGCGCCGCCACCCAGCTGGTGCGCGATACCGAGGACGATTTGCTCTACAATCACAGCCGCCGCGTGTTCTTCTGGGGCGCGCTGACCGGCAATCGCCGCAAGCTGCAGTTCGATCCCGAGCTGCTCTATATCGGCGCCATGTTCCACGACATGGGCCTGACCGCTGATCATGCCAGTCCCGATCTGCGCTTCGAGGTCGACGGCGCCAACGCCGCGCGCGACTTCCTCAGGGGGTACGGCGTGCCGGAGCGCGACATCGAGGACGTCTGGACCTCGATCGCGCTGCACACCACGCCGGGTATCCCCGAGCACATGCGCCCGACCATCGCGCTGGTCACCGCCGGCGTCGAGATGGACGTGCTCGGCATCGCCTATGACGATTTCTCGCACGAGCACCGCGACCACGTCTGCGCGCACCATCCGCGCGAGGCGAACTTCAAGGACAACATCATCGATCACTTCGCCAGCGGCACCATCAAGAAGCCGCTGACCACCTTCGGCAACGTCAAGGCCGACGTGCTGGCGCTGAAGGACATGAACTACAGCAGGATGAACTTCTGCTCGATCATCCTCGGCTCGAAATGGCCGACATGAGGTGACGTCACTGACGGTTGGCCGGGCCGCGGTCCGGTCCGGGATCGCGGCCGGCAGCCGCGAGCGAGAGCCGGCCCATATAGTGCGCCCAACCCTTGTCATGGCTAGCGCACTGCTCGGCGTTCGGCAGACCGCTATGGGTCATGCGCAGCAGCGTACCGCTATCCTTGTCGATCAGGTCGATCTCGATCAGGCTCGATCCCGGCGGCACTTCCGCGCCGCCTTCCCAGCCGAAGCTGTAGGCAAGACGATGCACCGGCACAACCTCGCGGAACGTGCCGCGCGCGGCGCGGCCGCGATCGTCACCGAGGCCCTTGAGCAGATAGAGCCCGCCGGGATGCAGTTCGGTCTCGGCCTCGAGCCCCATCCAGCTCACGATCTTCTGTGGATCGGTCAGGAACGCGAACACGGTTGCGGGCGGGGCCGCGATCTGGATCTCGCGTTGAACGATGAAGGCTTCAGTCATCGGTCCATTCTCCATTGACGGTGGGTCTTCCGGGATAATTCGTGACAAGGGCGGCGCAACACCCCCATGATGGGGTGATGCAATTGTCCTCGACACTGAGCTGGCTGGTCGACGCCGCGGCCGAGACCGCGAGCGCAAACCGGTTGCTGGCGGACCTCGGTCGTCACCTTATCACGGATCGCCTGCCGCTTGCCGGCGGCGCCCTGACGCTCGAAGTTCCGCACCCGCTGATTGCAAGACGAACCTGGCTGTGGCGTGCCGACAATGGCGAAGTCATCGAGGCGCTCGGCTTCGCGCCGGAACAACCCTTTGCGATGCCCGATATGGTGGGATCCGGCGACGCCGGCCGGCGCTGGCTCGGCAGCCTCGCGCCCGGCCCGATCCACGAGGACACGGTTGGAACGCGGCCGGATGGCCCGACCCTCGGCTGGATCGGAACACGCCCCTTCACCTCCAGAGAGGCGGATCAATTGCGCGAGGCGGCGCGGTTCACGGCCGCACCGCTCGCCGCGCTGGCGGCGCGCGCGACATTGACGGCGGCGCTGGAAGCCTATCTCGGCCGGCGCAGCGCGGGGCGCGTCCTGGCATCGCCGTTGCGGCGCAACACCGGCGAGACCATTCGGGCGGCGCTGTTGTTTGCCGACCTGCGCGGCTTCACCGCGCTTTCCGAAAGCCGTCCGCCCGCCGAGGTGATCGCGGCACTCGACGCCTGGTTCGATCGCATCGCCGGTGCGACCCACGCTTTCGGCGGCGAGGTGCTGAAATTCATCGGCGACGGCCTGCTCGCGATCTTTCCGGTCACGACCAGCGCGCGCCGCGCATCCGAGGCGGCGTTGCGCGCGGTGGCGGCGGCGCGCGTCGGCATGGCGCATCTCGATATTGAGCGGCGCAAGCAGGGCCTGCCGCCGCTGCCCTTCGGCGTAGCGCTGCATCTCGGCGAAGTGCATTGGGGCAATATCGGCGCCGCCGACCGCCTCGACTTCACCGCGATCGGCGCCGCGGTCAATCTGGTCAGCCGTCTGGAGGGCCTGTGCAAGCCGCTGGAGCAAACCGTGCTGGTCTCGGGCGCGCTCGCCGCCGAGGTCGAGACGCCGCTGATCGCGCTCGGCACCCATGAACTCCGCGGCATCGCGCAGCCCTGCGCGGTCTTCACCCTGCCGGAGACATGAGCCGGTCATCGGAACAGGCGCAACCACGGCGCCAGGTGAAATGCGCACATCAACGCGTACATCGGGACCATCCCCTGCAATGAGAACGATCCCTGCATCGCGCCGCAGATCATGTCGTCCGGCGCCATCGCGGCCACCAGCGCCATGACAGCGAAGGTCGGCGCCGCCGCCAGCGACAGCAGGCGCGCCATGACATCGCCGCGTCGGCCAAACCGGCCCTTCAACCAGGCTTCACGCGTTTCCATGCTGGTCATCATTCGATCTCTCTGGAGATGATCCATGTCGTCATGTGCTAGGTTAGAACCGGGCCTCGGAGGGTGAGAGTGACAAGTGTGTCGGGATTCGAATGGACTCGCTGATATCAGCTGCGGCGCGCGCGCTCGCGGCGGGTGATCCCCTCGGCGCACTGAAACGGGTAGCCCTGCGCGACGATGCGCCGGCGCTGGCGCTGCGCGGCATCGCGATGGCCCGGCTCGGCGATTTCGCCCGCGCCAAGGAGCTGTTGCGGCGCGCCGGACGCGCCTTCGGGCCACGAGAAGCCATCGCGCGGGCGCGCTGCGTGGTGGCCGAGGCCGAGATCGCGCTGGTGTCGCGCGATCTCTCTTTTCCCTCGAAGAGCCTCGCTGCGGCGCGCGCAACGCTCGCGGCGCGTGGCGATGCACTCAACGCCGCGCATGCCGGCTACCTCGAGATCCGCCGCCTGCTCTTGATCGGGAGCATAGATGCGGCCGAGCGCATGCTTGACGGCCTCGATCCGGCGCCCTTCCCGCCGGCGCTGCGGGTCGGCCATGAACTGGTTGTCGCCGGGATCGCGATGCGGCGGCTGCGGACCAAGCCGGCACGCGATGCGCTGGCACGGGCCAAGGATGCGGCACACCGCGCCGGCATCGCGGAGCTTGCGGCCGAGGTCGAGAGCACCGCGCGCCTGC
The DNA here is from genome assembly GCF_001982635.1 of Bradyrhizobium mercantei. Lineage (GTDB taxonomy): Bacteria > Pseudomonadota > Alphaproteobacteria > Rhizobiales > Xanthobacteraceae > Bradyrhizobium > Bradyrhizobium mercantei. The sequence goes on from NZ_MKFI01000002.1 coordinate 902,537, forward strand.
TCACGACGCCTGCGGCGCGCCTGATCGCGCGCGGCAGCGAGCGGCCGCTGCTGCTGGAAGAGGTCGAAGCCCTGATGGCGTCGAAGGCGCTTGTCGTCGACGCCTGCCGCTATGTGGTGCGCGATATCAAGACCACGGTCTCGCTGACGCGCCGGCCGGTGCTGTTCGCGCTCGCCCGCGCGCTGGGCGAAGCCTGGCCGCAGGACGTGTCGCGCGGCACGCTGATCGCCCGCGCCTTTCGCGGCAAGCACGCCGATGAATCACACCGTGCGCGGCTGCGGGTCGAGATCGGACGGCTGCGCCGGGCGCTGCGGCCGCTTGCCGATCTCAGTGCCACGCCTGATGGCTTCGTACTGGAGCCGCATGGCCGCCGCGAGGTGACCGTGCTGGCGCTGCCGGTCGAGGAGGAGCACGCGGCGGTGCTGGCGTTTCTCGCCGACGGCGAGGCCTGGTCGAGCTCGGCCCTGTCGGTCGCGCTCGGGGCGAGCCAGCGCACCGTACAGCGCGCGCTCGACGCCCTGGCCGCCGCCGGCAAGGTGCAGTCGGTCGGCCGCGCCCGAGCCCGGCGCTGGATGACGCCCCCGGTCCCGGGATTCACGACGACGTTGTTACTCCCTGCTCCGCTGCCGAACGGCTAGCATCGGGTTGAAATCAGACAACTGGAGCGCCGCATGAAGAAGTCCGAAGCCGAGATCATCCGTGAATATGTCTTCGAAGGCGTCGAGAGCGTCGGCGGCGTCAGCTTCGACGGCGAGCAGGTCTGGTTCGCGGCCGGCGGCCAGCTGGTGGCGTTCGATCCCGACAGTGGCAACAGGACCCGCACCCTCGACATTGCGGCCCATGCCGGCACCGCGTTCGACGGCAAGCACCTCTATCAGATCGCCGAGGACCGCATCCTGAAGATCGAGCCGAACAGCGGACGCGTGCTGTCGACGATCCCCTCGCCCGGCGGCGGCCGCGATTCCGGCCTCGCCTGGGCGGAAGGCTCGCTATGGGTCGGCCAGTATCGCGACCGCACGATCCACCAGGTCGATCCGGAAACCGGCAAGATCATCCGGACCATCGAAAGCAACCGGTTCGTCACCGGCGTTTCCTGGGTCGATGGCGAACTCTGGCACGGCACCTGGGAAGGCGACGAGAGCGATGTGCGGCGCATCGATCCGCAGAGCGGCGAGGTGCTCGAACGGCTGGAGATGCCGCAGGGCGTGTTCGTCTCCGGGCTGGAGTCCGATGGCAAGGACCGGTTCTTCTGCGGCAGCGGCTCGACCAACAACAAGGTGCGCTCGATCCGGCGGCCGAAGCGCGGCCGCGCGTGAAGCAGACTCACGCCGTCGCGGGCGCTGCCGTGGTCCGCACCGCCGGCATCGGGCGGAAGGTCATCATGATCAGGAACGCGCCGATGCCGACGGCCCAGGAGCCGACATAGAGCCACGTGTAACTCGCGAAGGTGTCGTAGATCAGGCCGCCGGCCAGAGGCCCGGTCGCCATGCCGAGACTGCCGGCCATCGCGGTGCCGCCGATCACGGTGCCCATCATCCGCAGCGGAAAATTCTCGCGGATCAGCACCGAATAGAGCGGCATGGTGCCGGCATAGATGAAGCCGAAGATCGCCGCGACCGCGTAGAACGCCGCGAGCTCGCGCACGAAGACATAGCCGAGTGCGCCGAACGCCTGCGCCAGCAGCCCGAGCACCAGCACGCGCTTGGCGCCGAAGCGGTCGCCAAGCAGGCCGAAGGCGATGCGGCCGCCCATGCCGGCGAGCCCTTCGACGCTGTAGATCGTCACCGCAGCGACCATCGGAATGCCGCAGGTGACCGCGTAACTCACAGTGTGGATGATCGGTCCCGAATGAGTGGCGCAGCAGAAGAAATTGGTCGCGATCAGGATGATGAATTGCGGTGAGCGCAGCGCTTGTCCCAGCGACATCGGCGGCTCGCCGTTCTCGGAGGGCGCTTCAGCGTGGCCGCCTTGCAGCGCCGGCGGACGGCGCACCAGCAACGAGACCGGGATCATGATCGCGCCGACCACGCCCGAGACGATCAGCATCGCGGTCCGCCAGTCGTGGTGGGAGATCAGCCAGGCCGCGAGCGGCGACATCGTCATCGGCGCCATGCCCATGCCCGCCGATACCAGCGAGACGGCGAGGCTTCGATGGGTATCGAACCAGCCGGTGACGCAGGCCATCATCGGGGCGAAGATCGCGGCCGTGGCGGCGCCCACCAGCACGCCGAACAGGAATTGAAATACCAGCAGTGACGGCGACTGGCTGGCGAGCGCAAGGCTCGCCGCCAGCACGACCGATCCGGTCAGCACCACCGCGAGCGGCCCGAAGCGGTCGGACAGCGTGCCCCAGATCATGCTGGTGAAGGCCATCGCGAGGAAGCCGATCGTCATCGCGCTGGAGATGCCGGTCACCGACCAGCCGGTCTCGCGCGCCATCGGCTGCAGGAACACCGGCAGCGAAAACATGCCGCCGATCGCGACGCAGCCGAGCAGGCCGCCGGCCGCGACGATCACCCAGCGATAGGTCGAATTGCTCATTCCGGAACTCCCATGCAGCTCATTCTGGATGGAAGACGAGCGGCCCGGAGTGGAACCGACAGCCGTTGATCGCACCTGCTCACTTTTTTGCGAGCCCGGCGGCCTCCAACGGCCGCTACCGCGACCATCGCCCCGTGGTCAGCGGCCGGCCACACTGCATCCGGGCTGCGGCGCGATCTCGCCGAGCGCACGGACCTGCACGAGATCAGAGCCTTGCGTCTTGGCAATGAACATGTTCATCGCCGCGTGATGATCTCGACCGAGCGTCACCGGGCCGGTCTGCGACGCGATGGTGACGCCCGCCATCGCATCGATGATGGCCTCCTTGTCGAGCTTGCCCGCCTTCTCTGCCGCCGCCTTGAGTGCGATCAGGGTGTTGTAGTGCGTCATCACGTAGTTCGACACTGCGACGCCCGGCTCAGCGGCAGCGCGCGCTTTCGCGACGAACGCCTTGACGGCGGGATCCTCGCTCGCCGCAACCGCCGGCACCACCGTCACCATGTTCTGGCCCTTGCCGCGGAAGATACCGAGATCGACCTCCGACAATCCGAGGAAGGCGACAGTGATGTCCTTCAGAAGCCCGGCCTCGTCGGCCTGCCGGATGAAATCCATCCCGTCGCCCTTCAGCGCGAACAGCAGCACCTTGGCCTTGCTCGCCGCGACCTCCTTGATCAGCGGTGAGAAGTCGGTCTCCGTCCCCAGCGTGTACTTGGTCCCGACCACCTTGCCGCCGAGCTTCTCGATCAGGGGCTGCGCGATGTCGAACATCTGATGCGGCCAGACCCGGTCGGCGCCGAGCAGGAAATACGTGTTGCCGAAGGTTTGCGTCATGTAGGGCAGCAGCTGGCCAAGCTCCTGGTTCGGCACCGCGCCGAACGAAAACAGATAGCGGCTGCATTTGCCGCCCTCGTAATTGGTGGCATAGAGCAGCGGCGTCTTCGAGCTCTCGGCAAGCGGCACCAGCGCATTCAGATTGCGCGAGGTGATCGGACCGACCACGGCCAGCACGCCCTGCTTCTCGACCAGCGAACGCATCGCGTCGACGGCGGCCTCCGGCCGTGTCTTGTCGTCGGCATAGATCACCTCGACAGGCCGGCCGAGAATGCCGCCCGCGGCGTTGATATCCTTGGCCGCGAGATCGAGCCCGAGCTTCGCCTGCTGGCCATAGAGCTCGACGCCGCCGGAGAACGGCAGCACGGCGCCGATGCGGATCGGCTCGCTGGATTCCGCCGCGCGCGAAGGCGGAAGCGCAGCGCTACAGAGCAGCAGTGCGAGCGTCGTGCAGATGATCGAGCGTGATGCCATGTACGTCTTTCCTGCGAGGCCGGATGCGACCATGCTTTGGTCGACATTATCGGCGTGGCACTGAAGAATTCGTCAAGCGCGCCCCCATTTGCGTCACATTCGAGGCTATCCTCACACCGCGCGTTGAGACATCTCCGCGTCCTTCTCCCCCGGATTTCCGGCCGATCGGGCAACCCGCATCCGCGGAATGCCCGCTCACGCCTTGTCATGATTGATGAAAGGACACCTCTTGCAAAACCACTTCGTCCTGATCTCCGGCTGCTCCGGCGGCGGAAAATCGACGCTGCTGGCCGAACTGCGCAGACGCGGCTATCCGGTCGTCGAAGAGCCCGGCCGCCGCATCATCGCCGACGAGCTCGCGTCCGGCGGCACCGCGCTGCCCTGGGTCGATGCCCCGGCTTTCCTCCGTCGCGCCATCGACGTCGCGCTGAACGATATGGCGATGGCCAAGGCTCATTCCGGATGGGTGTTCTTCGATCGCGGCCTCATCGACGCGGCGGCGGCGCTGGAGGCCTTGACCGGCGAGCCGGTGCTGCGCGCGATCTGCGCCGCACATCGCTATCACTGGCGCGTGTTCATGGCGCCGCCATGGCCCGAGATCTACGTGACCGACGCCGGGCGACGGCACGGCATCGAGGCGGCGACGGCGGAGTATCGGCGGCTGATGGAGACACTGCCCATGCTCGGCTACGACGTCATCAGCCTGCCGAAGAATTCGCCATCCGCGCGGGCCGATTTCGTGCTGGCGACACTCAGCCTAGAATGAGGTTCCGCCGCCGAACCTGAACTCCTGCACGATGTCGTATTTGCCCTTCGTGATCGGCACCGCGTAATCGAAGCGCAGCGGGCCGAACGGCGACGCCCAGATCAGGCCGACACCGACCGAGGTTCGCACCACGTTCTCATCGTCATACTGGAGTCCGCATTTGCAAGCAGCCGTATTCACCTCGCCGGTCGCAGCCCATGACGTCGGGCCCTGGTAATCCCACAGCGAGCCGGCATCCGCATAGACCGCGCCCTTCAGCCCGACCTCGGAGGGCAGGAACCAGAACGGCATCTGCAGCTCCATCGACGCACCCCAATATTTGGTGCCGCCGAGCGCATCGCCGACCGCCCCGAAGCTCGCATAGGTGATGTCGCGCGGCCCGATGCCTCCGGTCGCAAAGCCGCGCACGAGGTTCGGCCCCATCTGGAAATTGTCGAGCATGCGCAGATCATTGTTTCCGACCTTGCTGAGCAGGCCGCCCTGCAAATGGATCAGGCCAACGAGGTCGGACACCAAAGGCGTATAGTACTTCGCGTCGATCGCGCTCTTCAGATAGGTCACGTCGCCGCCGACCCCGGCAAAGTCCTGCTTGAAATCGATCAGCAAGCCATCCGTCGGGTTCTTGTTGTTGTCGAGCGTGTTGTAGGTCAGGGTGTATCCGATCATCGAGGTCCAGGTTGCCCCCTGAGCCAGTTCCTCGCGCACCGGAAGAGTGGATTCGCCGTCGCCGTAGCAACCATATCCATAGAGCCCTGACGAGACCGAGTTGGTCGGATCGACACCGCCGAGCACGCTCTTGATGTACGCAGGCGTCGGATTGAACGCGAGCGAGGTGTTGGAGGCATTGTTGTTGCAGTTCGCGTAGGCACTATCGAGCGAGATTTCCTGCTGATAGAGCGAGTACCGCAGCTGGAGGGTGAGGTCCTCGCGCAAGGCGAGACCCAGCCTCGGCGAGAACCCGATCGTCTTCACGCCATAGCTCGTATAAGCGGTCGGCAGTTGCTCCTTGTAATAGGCATCGAGGCCGAGCGCCACGCGGTAGTCGAGCAGATACGGCTCGACAAAGGACAAGGTCAGGCCGCGCGAATATTCGCCATAGCTGACCGATGCTTTCGCAAACAGGCCCCGGCCGAGCAGGTTGCGTTCGGAGATGCTGACCTCGGCGAGCGGGCCGTCGGTCGTGGAGTAGCCGCCCGACACCGAGAAGTCGCCGGTCGACTTTTCCTCCAATACGACGACCAGCACGACCCGATCGCTCGATGAGCCGGGCTCGGTGGTGATCTTGACCGTCTTGAAGTAATCCAGGTTCTTCAGCCGCCGCTCGGCGCGATCGACCAGCGCGCGGTTATACGCATCGCCCTCCGAGAGATCGAACTCGCGCCGGATCACGTAGTCGCGCGTACGGCCGTTGCCGCGAATATCGATGCGCTCGATATAGGTATGCGGCCCCTCCTCGACGCGAAACACGATCCCGACGGTGTGGGCTTCGAAATTCCGGTCGCCGTCCGGACGAACCACCGCGAAAGCGTAGCCGCGCCGCGACGCTTCGATCTGCATCTCCTCGACCGACTTCTCGACCGCCTCGGCGTTGTAGAGCGAGCCTTCGCTGACGCGCGACAGCGAGCGCAGGGTATTTGGATCGAACCCGGCAATGTTCGAGCGGAAGCTCACCGTCGCAACGCGGTACTGCTGCCCCTCCTCGATCTTGAACGTGACCTGGAAACCCTTGTGTTCCGGATCATACTCGGCAAGCGCGGCCACGACCTGCACGTCCGCATAGCCGTGCTTCAGGTAGAAGCGCCGGATCAGGTCGCGGTCGGCCTCGACACGGTCGGGATCATAGATGTTGGCGTTGCCGAGAAAGCTCAGGAAGTTCGTCTCATGGGTCTTGATCACGTCTTTCAGGCGCGACGCCGAGTAGCTGTTGTTGCCCATGAACTCGATGGTCTTGATGCCGGTCTTCGCGCCTTCGTCGACGGTGAAGACGAGATCGACGCGGTTGTTCGAACGCTCGATGATCTCCGGCGTGACGCGCACGTCGTAGCGGCCCGAGCGCCGGTAGATTTCGGCGATCCGCAGCGCATCCGACTGCACCATTGGCCGCGACAGTGTGCCGCGCGACTTGGACTGCACCTCGGCCGAGAGCTGCTCGTCCTTGATCTTCTTGTTGCCCTCGAATGCGACACGATCGATCACCGGATTCTCGATCACCGACACGACGATCCGGCCGCCCACCCGATTGATCTTGACGTCCTGGAACAAGCCGGTCCCGACCAGCTCTTTCAGCGCATCATCGATCGCAGCCTGATCGAGATGCCCGCCGGGACCCGGCCTGAAATAGGAGCGGATGGTCTCCGCCTCTATCCTCCGGTTACCCTCCACCGTGATCGCATCAACGGATTGGGCCGCCACTGGTGCCAACACCAGCCATGTCCCTGGGACCAGGAAGCCCGAGAGCACGATCGCCGCGACAAGGCTCCGCCACGTCTTCATTCCACACCTCGCAAACAAGCCGCCCGTTGTGTCGCGATGCTGATGGCTGCGGTGTGGCTGCCGGATTGCGGGATTATTTCCAATGGTTTGGGACTGTGAGCGCATCGCGGCGCCGCTGCGGCCGCGGTTTGTTTCCGCCCGCGCGCGCCGCTCACAGTTCAGAAACACTATGCTTATGAAAAGGCGTAATGCCGCCCACAAGCAACGCCTATGCTGGTCGATGGGTGGCAGAGCGCGCGGCAGAACGCGTGCGAAAGACGCTATGATGAGGCCCAGTCGCGGACCATGCTTGCACACACGCCAAAGATCCTGGTCGTCGAAGACGATCTGCAAACCAGAGACCTGATTGCGCGCTACCTCCGTGACCAGTCCTGCCTGGTGGCCACGGCCTCGAACGGCAGGGAAATGGATCGTTACCTTGCCGGCCACTCGCTCGATCTCGTCGTGCTCGATCTGATGCTGCCGGGAGAGGACGGATTGACGCTGTGCCGTCGCCTGCGCGGCGACTCGACGATTCCCATCATTATGCTCACGGCGAAAGGCGAGGACCTCGACCGCATCCTCGGGCTCGAGATGGGGGCGGATGATTATCTCGCCAAGCCGTTCAATCCGCGCGAACTGCTGGCCCGGATCAACGCCGTGCTGCGCCGTCAGGCCCAGGCCGGGCTTGCCGGGCGCTCCAGCCAGAGCGCCGCGCGCCTGCGTTTCCAGGATTGGACGATCGATCTCCGCTTACGCGAATTGCGCGATCCCGACGGTGCCCAGGTCCCGCTGACCAGCGCGGAATTCGATCTGCTGCAGGTGTTCTGCGAACGGCCCGGCCGGATCCTGACGCGCGATGGCCTGTTGACCATGACGCGCAGCCGGCCGGCCAGCCCGTTCGGGCGCAGCATCGACGTGCTGGTCAGCCGGCTCCGCCGCAAGCTCGATACCGGCGAAGGATCGTCGGTGATCAGGACGGTGCGCACCGGCGGCTACATCTTCACCCCGCATGTGGAGGACGCATGAGCTGGACCCGCAGGATTGCCGCGCTGTTCAGCTTCCACCGGATCAGCGGCCAGATCGCCGCACTGATCCTGCTGTCCTTGATCTTGATCCACGCGCTGATCGGGCTCTACGTCATCGGCCAGAAACCGCGGACGTTTCCGGACCGGCCGGTGCATCAGTTCGAGATGATCGCAAAGCTCCTGGCCGGAAGCTCCGGTGCCGATCGCGCAACGGTGCTGCAAGCTGCCAGGCGAGCCTTCCCGAGCCTCCGCATCGCGCTGCATGAAGCAAGCCCGGACCGATCCGGCGATGTTTCGTCCGGGACGCCGCGCCCAGGCACGATCGATCAGGAATTCGCCGCGAAGGCCGCGCCGGCCACGATTCGGCTACCGGATGGAGCCGTGGTCGAAGCGACCATCGGCTCGGCAAAGCTCCCGCCCTTCTTCGGCGGCTTCTGGGTCAGCACGGTGCTGTTCCTGTTCGTGAGCGTCACGCTGCTCGGCGTGTGGGCGGGTCGCGCGCTCAGCGCGCCGCTCTCGGCCTTTGCCCGCGCCGCCGAGAATTTCAGCATCAGCCAGGCCGCCGCGCCGCTGCCGGAGAGCGGCCCGGAGGAGATCCGCGCCGCGGCGGTCGCGCTCAACCGCATGCGCGAACGCATCACCACCCTGATGAACGACCGCACGCGCATGCTCGCCGCCATCAGTCACGATCTGCGCACGCCGATCACCCGGCTGCGGCTCCGATCCGAATACATCGAGAACGATGCCCAGCGCGCGGAGACGCTGCACGATCTCGACCAGATGCAGGCCATGCTGGAATCCGTGCTGTCATTCCTGAGCAGCGGCAGCGCGGCAAAGCCGACCCTGGTAAACGTCGCCGCCCTGCTGCAGACGATTTGCGAGCAATTCTCGGATTGCGGCCATGTCGTGCGCTATCACGGCCCGGTCAGGGCTTCGCTCCTGATCCGCCCCAGCGAGATCAGCCGCACCGTGACGAACCTCGTCGAAAACGCCCTGCGGTTCGGCAGCGAGGTCGATATCCGGCTGGCCGCATCCGCCGATCAGACCATTATCGACGTCGCAGACGACGGTCCCGGGATTCCGGAGCACCGCCGCGCCGAAATGCTGAAACCCTTCGTCCGCGGCGACGAGGCCCGCACCATGGACGAGAAGAGCGGCTTCGGACTTGGGCTTTCGATCGCGCAGGCCATGGTGTGCGGGCATGGCGGCGAGCTTTCCTTGCACGACAACACGCCGCACGGCCTGCTTGTCCGCATCCAATTGCCCGGCGCTACGCATCTCGGATCGGATCGAAGCGAGGCAAGCCCGCCTCTATCAGCGCTTCCCGAGCTCGTCTCCGGTTAGGTCAAGCTTCAGGATCGCTTGCCCCTGCCGCCCGGCCGCTTCTGGTCGGTGCCCGAGCCTTTCAGTTCGTCCGGCGTGACACGGCAGTCGCCGTTCTTGTCATATTGCAGGATGAACTCGTTCGGCTTGTCGACGAACTCGCGACGGGTGATCTTGCCGTCCTGGTTCTCGTCGAAATAGCCGAAATCGGCGTCGGCGAGTGCGCTGCCGGCGCGACGAACGCCGTCGAACTCCGCAGGCGTGAGCTGTCCGTCGTGATTGCGGTCGGCGCGATCGAACAGCCGCCCGAGATAGGCCTTCCACTCGTCGCAGGTGTAGACGCCATCATGATTGTCGTCCCAGGTCTCGGCGGCGGTCGCCGGCGAACGATCGCCGCCCGCGCGAGGCGCCGACGGTGCTTGATCCGGCGCAGCCGGTTGCGCCGCTGCAAACGGCGTGGCCGTACAAGCCAGGCTCATCGCGGCGATCATCCCGCAGATGGTGTGCGACGTCCTGCGCAAATCGATCTCTCCTCCACGTCGTCCCGAAGCGACGCGGAGTTGCCGGTTACGCCGTGGCGAAAATACGGACGCATGGGAGGCGGATACAGCCCGTTACAATTTGGTCCGGCGCGCACATCGCGCAGCACTGATGCATCGCCGCCACAGAATCAGCCCTTCTTCGGATCGCCGCGCGTGTGGTTCAGCAGATTGTCGCGCAGCCTGACCACGCTCTTCTGCACGATCGGGAATTCGTCGCCGAGCCCGGTGGCTTCGACCAGGGACGCGTTGATCTCCTTGTCGAGCAGGCGCCGCCCGGCCGGCGTCAGGCTGACGCGCACCTGCCGCTCGTCGGCGGGATCCCGGGTGCGGCTGATATAGCCGCTCTGCTCCAGCTTCTTGAGGATCGGCGTCAGCGTATTGGATTCCAGGAACAGCTTTTCGCCGAGCGCGCTGACGGTCTGATCGTCGGCCTCCGACAGCGCGATCATGGCAATGTACTGGGTGTAGGTCAGGCCGACCGCGTCCAGGATCGGCTTGTAGGCGCGGCCGAAGGCCAGATTGGCCGAATAGACCGCAAAGCACAGAAAATTAGACAGTCTTCGGCCTTTGGGCTCGGCCCTGGATGAGCGGGTCACGGGCGTCTCCGGAGTTTGTGAAGTTCCGGCCAATATAAATCGTATCCGATTAAATCGGAAGTGCTTGACATGACCGGACCGCGGGTTTATTTCGACGCGTATCCGATTAGATCGGACACGATCTAAATTCATCCAACAGGAGTTCGCCATGACCGCCAATGCCAAGGTTCTCGTTACCGGAAAGACCCACGTCACCGCCGGCCCGAACGGCGCCGCCCGCTCGCAAGACGGCTTCCTCGACGTCAAGCTGCCGCAGCCGCATCCGGCTGCCGAAAACCTGTTCGCCGCCGCCTGGTCGGCCTGCTACATCGGCGCGATCCAGCTCGCCGCCGGACAGCGCAAGGTCAAGCTCGCAAGCGAGCCGGAGGTCGACGCCGAGATCGATCTGAACCAGGCCGGCGGCGCCTTCTTCCTGAGCGCGCGCCTCAACGTCCACGTTCCCGGCGTCGAGCGCGAGGTCGCGCAGCAGCTGATCGAGGCCGCGCACGGCATCTGCCCCTACTCCAAGGCAGTCCACGGCAACATCGACGTCACGACCACCCTCGTTTGATCTCTTCCGGCGCGGACCGGCCGCAGGCCGGCCCGGTTCGCGGCCGAAACACCTGGAGCTAAGAGATGACCAGCAAGCTGATGACGGCGACGCGCCTCCTCGCAAGAACGGCGTTGTTCGCTGCAAGTCTCCTGACGATCCCGAGCGCACAGGCGCAGCAACCGGCCGGCTTCACGCGAACCGACCTGCAGCGCCATGACCTTAGCGTCCCCGGACGCGAAGCCGTCCAGGTCCGTGTCGACATCGAGCCGGGCAAGGCGTTCGGCCGGCACACCCACCCCGGCGAAGAGATCATCTACGTGCTATCAGGCACGCTCGAATACGACGTCGACGGCCGGCCGCCGGCAACGCTGAAAGCCGGCGACGTGCTGTTCATTCCCGCGGGGACGATCCATGCGGCGAAGAATGTCGGCAACGTCACCGCCAGCGAGCTTGCCACCTATATCCTCGAGAAGAACAAGCCGGTGTTGACGCTCGTGAAGTGAACTCGCCTGCCCGCCCCATCGTTGGGGCGAGCGCGGCGAGACCGCTTTACTTGGTGCCCTGCACCTCCGGCTGCCGCACCGGCTGCGCATTGAAGATCAGGAAGCTGATCGCGGCCATGATCCAGACACCGATGCCGCCATAGAGCATCACCCAGCCGAAGCCGCTGGCGAGCGCCTGATGGATCACCGGGCCGGTCAGCTCCGGCGCGGATGCGGCGTCGCCGGATGCGATCCGTTCGGCGATGACACGGAGTTGCGCGCCGTCCAACGCCGGCAACACCGCCTTCAGATGCGCGAGCACGCCGCTCGCCAGGATGAAGCCCATCAGCGCGATGTTGACCGAGAGCGACACCATCCGCGCGCTCATGTCGATGCCGGAGGCCATGCCGGCGCGGTCGCTCGAGACCGAGCCGGTCGTGGTGTTGGTGACCGGCGTGTTGGTGATGCCGAGGCCAATTCCGGCAAGCAGGCAGCCCGGCAGCATCGTCAACCAATCCGGCTGCGCGGCGGCGCTGCCGAACTTCATCAGCATGAAGCCAGCGCCGATGGTGAACAGCCCCGCCGGGATGATCAGGCCCGGCTGGTAGCGCAGCGACAGGCGCTCGGCAAAGGGCGGCATCACAAGCGTCGGCAGCGTGTAGGCGAGCAAGGCAAGTCCCGCGGACACGCTGTCATAGCCGAGGCCGGCGTGGAACCAGATCGGCAGATAGATCATGAAAGGCCAGTAGCTCAGGTTCATCGCCGCCGAGCCGACGATCGCGCCGGAGAACGCCGGAATCCGAAACACGGAGAAGTCGAACATCGGCCGCCGGTTGATCCTCTCGGCGACCAGGAACGCGACGAAGCTCGCGGCCGAGACGCCGAGGATCGCGAGCCCCTTCGGGCTGCCGAAACCGAGATCGGGCCCCTGCGTGATGTAGAAAGCGAGACAGAACACCGCGACCGACATCGTCACGATGCCGGCGACGTCGAGGCTGCTCGCCTTCGGATCCCTGGATTCATGCACGCCGCCGATCGTGAGCACGAACGCGACGGCTGCGAACAGCACGTGAACCAGGAACACCCACTCCCAGCTCAGCACCGCAACGACGGCGCCGCCGATGATCGGGCCGAAGCCGAGGCCGATGCCGAAGATCACGCCCCACCAGCCCCAGGCGACGGCGCGCACCCGGCCGCCCTGGAACTCATGCGACAGCACCGCGATCTGACAGATCAGGAGCGCGCCGCCGCTCAGCCCCTGCAGGAAGCGGGCGGCGATCAACATTTCGACGCTCGAGGCGACACCGCAGATCAGCGACGTGATGCCGAACGCCGCAATCGCGACCAGGAAGATGCGCTTGCGCCCGTAGCGGTCGGCCACCGTCCCGATCGCCATCAGCACCGTGGTGACGGCGATGGTGTAGGCGTTCATGATCCATTGCAGCGCCTTGAAGTCGGCCTGCAGCACCCGCTCGAGCGTCGGCAGGATCGCGGGGATGCTGGAAATCTCCAATCCGAACATCAGGCAGGCAAGGCATACTGCGGACAGCACGACAGCGCCGCGGCGGCTCAATTCAGTGGACATGATCAGGCCTTTTGTTGTGGCGAGCCAACGGCATACCGCACGCTGTTGCCAGGGTGCTGGCAGCAGCGTCGGATCGATCGACTCACGATGTATTGAGGCAGCAGCGGCAGGAATCGGGTGGCCACAGCGCATCACAACGCAAAGCTAGTCACGGCTTGAGCATTGGTGAATTGGATGACTAGATATTTCAGAGACAACAAATCCGGATGACTGACATGACCACGCTCGACGTCGACGCCGTGAAGACATTCGTGACCATCGCTGATCTCAAGAGCTTTACGCGCGCCGCCGAGGTACTCGGCACCACCCAGGGCGCGATCAGCGTCAAGCTGAAGCGGCTGGAGCGCCAGGTCGGCCACAGGCTGATCGAGCGGACACCGCGGCTGGTGCGCCTGTCGGCACAGGGGGCCGCGTTCCTCACGCCGGCGCGCGAATTGCTCGCCGCGCATGATCGCGCCGTCGCGGGGCTTGCGCCCACGCGCTTAGGTCGCTTCTCGCTCGGTATCGCCACCCACGTCGGCGGCGCCGAGGTGCCTACCCTGCTGGCGCGGCTGCACGCGCATGACCCGGCGCTCACCATCGAGGTGCGGCTCGACGATTCCCGCGATCTTTTGGATGCGTTCGACCGCGGCGACATCGACGCCGCCATCATCCGCCGCGAGGACGACCGCCGCGACGGCGAGATGCTGGCGACTGACCATTATGGCTGGTTCGCGACGCCGGACTTTATCCATCGAGCCGGCGAGCCGCTGCGGCTGGCCGCCTCCTCGCCGTCCTGCGGCGTGCTCAACATCGCGACGCGCGCGCTTGCGGCGGCCGGAATCCCGTGGACGGAATCTTTCCTCGGTTGCGGATCCTTTGCGGTCGCCGACGCGGTCGCCGCCGGCCTTGCCACGTCCGTGTTCTCCTGCCGGCTTGCGCCGGCCGGAACGATCGAGGTCAGCCGGCGGTTCGGCCTGCCCACGCTCCCGCCGTCCGAGATCATGCTGCTGTCAGCGCTGTCAGATGCGAAATCCCGCGCGGTCGTGAAGACGATTGTCGGTGCCTTTCGTGAGCATCACCGCCTCCCCGCAGAGCGCGCGGCAAACAGCACCCCGGCCGAAGTTCTCTAGATGTGAATGATCTGCGCCGACTAGCGCCCGGCGCGTCTTCGCTCGAACAGCGCGCGCTCCGACGCCAGCGCCTTGGCGAGAAAATCGAGCGTGGCGCGGATGCGCGCGGTGCGCTTGAGATCGTCATGCGTCAATAGCCACAGCGCCGAGCGCGGCTCGGCGAGCGCCTTCGGCGTCAGGCGGCGCAGCGCGGGCGCAAGGTCGCCGACATAGCAAGGCAGCAAGGCAAGTCCCAATCCGGCCACCGCGGCATCGCACAGCGCCGGAAGCGCATCGACGCGGCAGGCGATCCGCGCCGCGTGCAGCCTCTCGCGCATCCAGCCCGCGATGACGGTCCCCGCCAGCGCGTCGTCGAGCCCGATCCAGTCATGCGCCGACAGATCCTTGTCGCCGCGCCGGGCGAGATATGCGCGCGATCCGTAGACCGCATGGGCGATATCGGCGATGCGCCGTCCGACCAGCAATTCGGACGGGGCCGGCGTCGGCCGGATCGCGATCTCGGCCTCGCGGCGGGTCAGGTTCGCCATCGTATTGGAGATGATGATCTCGGGCTGGATCTCCGGATGCGCGGCACGCATCGCGGGCAGATGCCGCATCAGCACCGCGCCGAGCGTGTCCGTTGTCGTGATCCGGACCGTGCCCGACGGCCTGAGGTCCTGTCCCGCCAGCTTACGCTCGAGCGCAAGCACCTCGTCCTCGAGCCGGGCCGCCGATGCCGCCGCGGTCTCGCCGGCCGGCGTCGGCGCGTAGCCGTCGCGGAATCGCTCGAACAGCCGCGTTCCGATCGCCGCTTCGATCGCGCCGAGGCGGCGAAACACCGTCGAATGCGTGACGCCGAGCTTGCGCGCCGCCCCCGACAGGCTGCCCTCCCGCGCAACGGCGAGGACGAGACGGAGATCATTCCAATCGAGGGGGCTGTGCATTTGTGCAAACTCTCTTCGCAAGTCTCGATAATATCTTATCACAGACAGACAGGCCATCTTCCTCGAAATCGATCGGCGGCCGCACCTCATGCGATGCGCCTGCGAACGGAGAGGAGCTGCCAGGTGACAAGCGAGACCACCGAGACCATGCAATTGCACGACACGCGGCCGGCAGCCGTCGACCCGCGGCGATGGCTGGCGCTGCCTGTTCTTCTGACCGGCGCCTTCCTGCCGATCCTCGACTTCAACGTCGTCAACCTCGCGCTGCCTGCCATCCGCGACAATCTCGGCGCGACGGCGAGCGAGGTGCAGTTCGTGATCTCGGCCTATGCCGCGACCTACGCGGTCTTCCTGATCACAGGCGGCCGGCTCGGCGACCTCCTGGGGCGGCGGCGCATGTTCCTGACCGGCGTCGCCGGCTTCACGATCGCATCGGTGCTGTGCGGCATCGCATGGTCGCCCGCCGTGCTTGTCGCCGGACGCATCCTGCAAGGCCTCACTGCCACCGCGATGGCGCCGCAGGTGCTGGCCTCGATCCGCGTGCTGTTTCCCGCGGCCGAACAGAGCCGCGCGCTCGGCTTCTATGGCGCCACGTTTGGGCTCGCGAATATCTGCGGCCAGGTGCTGGGCGGCATCCTGGTGTCGGCCCATCCGTTCGGACTGGCCTGGCAGGCGATCTTCCTGATCAACGTGCCGATCGGCCTCGCCGCGTTCATCGGCGGCCTGTCGTTCCTGTCTGACTCGCGCGCCGAGCATGCGCAGCGGCTCGACATCGGCGGCGTCATCCTGCTGTCGGTCACGCTCGGCCTCCTGGTCTATCCGCTGATCGAGGGCCGCGAATCCGGCTGGCCCGTCTGGATCATCGCGATGCTGCTGATCTCACCGCTGATGGCCGCCGGCTTCGTCCGCTTCGAGGCGCGCCTCTCTGCCCGCGGCGGCGACCCGCTGGTCGCCCTGCATCTGCTGCGCAACAGCGATTTCGTCATCGGCCTGCTGATGGCGCTCGCCTTCTACATGCTGTCCTCGTTCTATCTGACCTTTGCGGTCTACCTGCAAAGCGGACTGCATCAATCCCCGCTGGCGGCGGGCCTCGCCACCCTGCCCTTTGCCACCGGCTTCTTCATGAGCTCGCTGGTGTCATCGCTCGTCATGCAATGGCTTGGCGCGCGCACGCTGACGCTCGGCTTCGCGCTCCAGGTCATCGGCTTCGGGGTCGTGATGCTGTCGGTCAGTGGCGTGCTGCCGCAAAGCCTTGAATTCGGCCTGATCTGCGGCGGGCTCGGCTTCGGCACCGTGATGCCTTCGGTGATCAAGGCCGTGATCGGCAGCATCGATCCGCGCCATGCCGGGCTGGCATCGGGCATGATGATCTCGACCTTCCAGATCGGCGCCGCGCTCGGGGTCGCCATCATCGGCGGCGTCTTCTACAGCCTGCTCGGGCCGCATCCGCAAGCCGACGATTACGCGCACGCCTTCACGATCGCGCTCGGCTGCAATGTCGCGCTGCTGGCACTCGGCGGCTGGCTGTCGCTATGGCTGCCGCGCGAGGCGGCGGGCTGAAATCAGGAGGAGAGAAATCCATGAACGCTCCGCTCTATGATGCATCCGTGCCGGTGTTTCGCCAGATGCTCGACGCGCTCGCCTACCTCTTGCGCAAGGGTGAGACCCACGCCCGCGAACGCGGTCTCGATCCCGACGCCATGCTGGCGGCTCGGCTGGCGCCCGATATGCTGACGCTGGTCGGCCAGGTGCAACGGGCCAGCGATCATGCCAAGGGCGCGGCCGGGCGGCTCGCCGGCCTCGAGCCGCCGCCCTTTGCCGACGATGAGCGGAGCCTCGCCGAGGCCCACACCCGCATCTCGCGAACGCTCGACTATATCGACACCGTTCCGGTTAAGGCATTCGACCGGGCCGCAGAACGCATCATCACTCTGCCGTTCGGTGTCCCGCAAATGCAGGCAGCACGTTATCTGTACGGCTTCGCGCTGCCGAGCCTGTTCTTCCACGTCACCACGGCCTACGCCATCCTGCGCCATCGCGGCGTGCCGCTCGGCAAGCGGGATTTCCTCGGCAACTATCTCTCCGATTGAAACAATACCTTGAGCAGAACGGCGGCGAGCAACGTCATCAGGGCAAGGCCGGTCGAGAGATAGAGCGCGCTCGCATCGCCGAGCCGGTCGATCACGACCGCATAGACCAGAGGCGCCGCGGCCGGCAGGATGAAGCTCGGAACGATCAATCTGCCGACCAGCGTGCCATAGCTGCGATGATCGAACAGGATCAGCGGCAGCGTGCCCCTGGTGATCGTGAGAATGCCGTTGCAGGCGCCGTAGAGCAGCGCGAAGGCGATCCCCATCTCCTTCGACGCCCCACTGAACAGGCCGGCGATGAACGACAGCGGCATGATCAGGCAGGCCGCAAAATTGAGTGCGAGCGGATCGAGCCGTGCGCCGAACAGGATTTCGCAAAGACGCGCGGCGGATTGGCCGACGCCCCGCAGCGTCGCAATCCACACCGCCACAGTGACGGTGAGCCCGAGGCCCGAGAGCACCGCGATCATGTGCGCCGACATGCCGGCATTCAGGAAGTTGGCGCCGGTCATGATCACGGCATAGAGCCCGCCCGCCGCCGCAAGCTGCCGGCGGCCGACGGCGCGCGGCTGCTTGGGCACCACGGCCGACGAACTGAGTACGGCAGCAAACCGCTTGTTCGGGATCATCAGATGCAGCGGGATCGTCAGCAGCGCAAAGCCGGCATAGGCCAGCACCGCAACGCGCCAGCCGAAATGTTCCGACAGCGCATGGCCGAGCGGCCAGAACACGGTTGCCGCCAGGCCGCCGAGCAAGGTGATCCCGGACATCGCGCGGCGTGCCTCCGGTCCGCCGATGCGGGCCAGCGCCGCGAACGCAGCATCGTACAGCGTCAGCCGCATGCCGAGGCCGAGAACGAGCCACGACGCGAAATAGGTACTGATCTGATAGGACGCCGCGAGACCGGCGCAGCCGAGCGCGTTGATCACGGCGCCGGCGACCATCACCTGCCGGCCACCACTTCGATCCACCCACCTGCCCGCGAGCGGCGACGCCACACCCATCACCAGGAGTGCAGCGGCAAACCCGCCATAGACGATGTCGCGGCTCCAGCCGAGATCCGCAACAATCTGCTCGCCAAAACCGCCGATCAGGTAGTAGGTCGCGCCCCACGAGATCAACTGAGCGAGCCCGAGGGCGACAACGACCCGGCGTGCGATCACCGGGCTGTTTCCTTGTCCGAGGGAAGCGCAGAAGCGCCCAACCCCAGCGGCCGCTGCATCAGGACGGTATCGACCCACTGCCCGAGCTTGAAGCCGACCGATCGCAGCGTCCCGACCATCTCGAACCCCATGCGACGGTGCAGCGCGATCGATCCGGCGTTGCCGCTGTTGCCGATCACGGCGATCATCTGCCGCCAGGGCCCCGCCTCCGACCGTTCGATCAGCGTCCGCAGCAGCGCCCCGCCGACGCGGCGGCCGCGCAGGGCTTCCGACACATAGACCGAGTCTTCGATGGTGTTGCGATAGGCAGGCCGCGGCCGGTACGCCGTCGCGTAGGAGTAGCCAGCCACGCGTCCATCGATATCGGCGACGAGATACGGCAGCCCCGCGGCCAGCACGGCGGCGCGGCGCCTGAGCATCTCGTCGAGCGTCGGCGGTTCTTCCTCGAAGGTCGCGAGCCCGTTGAGCACGTGGTGCGCGTAGATGCGCTGCACCTCCGCCATGTCGACCTCGGTGGCGTCGCGGATCACGGTGTGTTCGCTGTCTCTCATTTTTCCACTCTCGTCTCGCGGCATCATGCCTGCGCTTCGCCGGCGCGTCGATGCCGGCTGCGGATACCACGGGCTCATCTCGACGTCGCAGCGCGACAGCCCGACATCCGCCAGCAGGCGATCGTCGAGTTCGCGCAACGCCTGCCAGCGGCGGATGCGCGAATGCGGCGAGACCGCAAGATGGCGTCCCAGCTCGACGATGACGTTGCCAATGGATTTGAGGCCGGGCAATGCCTGCTCCCGATCTGGCCGAAACCGTCGCTTGCCGGACTATGCGCCCTGGCCCTATATAAGGGAAGCTTTGACATCTTATGCGCTGCATAAGAGATACTTTGATGAAGACGCTTCGATGAAGAGCCTCAACCTCGACTATCTCGAAAGCTTCGCCGCCGTGATCGATTGCGGCAGCTTCTCTGCCGCCGCCGAGCGGCTGCAGCTCACGCAGCCTGCGGTGAGCCTGCAGGTGCGCCAGCTCGAGCGGAGCCTGAATGCGACCCTGATCGAGCGGGTCGGACGTCGGGCCAGACCGACCGCCGCCGGTGTCGCGCTGCTCGCGCACGCGGGGCAGATCCACGCCGCCGTGACATCGGCGGTCGACGCCGTCGCGCAGCAGACCACGGGAACCGCGGGCCGCGTGCGGCTTGGCACCGGTGCGACCGCCTGCATCTTCCTGCTGCCGCCGATCCTGAAGGAGCTGCGCGCCGCATTGCCTTCGCTCGAGATCACGGTCACGACCGGCAACACCGCGGAGATCGCGCGGGCCGTGGAGGACAACACGATCGACATCGCGCTGGTCACGCTGCCGGTCTCGGGGCGCAGTTTCGAGATCACGCCTGTGATGAACGACGAGTTCGTGCTGATCGCGCCGCGCGACATGAAACTGCCGGCGCGGATCACGCCGGAGGTGCTGGCGGCAAGGCCTGTCCTACTGTTCGAGCCCGGCGGCAACACCAGGCGCACCGCGGACGAATGGCTCGCCCGCGGCGGCGTGTCGGTCAAGCCGTTGATGTCGCTCGGCAGCGTCGAGGCGATCAAGGAGATGGTGCGTGCCGGCCTCGGCTGCGCGATTCTGCCCGGCATGGCCGTCCCGGCCAAGACCAGGCAGCGCGACCTGATCGTCCGCTCGCTGTCGCCAAAACTCTACCGCCGGCTCGCGGTCGTGATCCGGCGCGACAAGCGCCTCGACCGCGGGCTGCGGCAGACGCTGTCGGCACTGAAGATGCTATCGGCTGCTAAAGACAAGAGCGGCTAGGGAGGACGCGGCGCGTCCTCCCTGCTCCACCCGTCAAGTGGCCTTGCGTTCCTCTTCCGCGATCTTGCGGAACGCGGCCTCGCCGGCATCGGTCACCGCCGCCCACTTCGCGTTCGGCGTGGCCTCGGCCTCGTAATTGTCGTGCCAATTCCACCATTTGTAGGTCGGGCCCTGCGGATAGCCTTTCGGCGAGTCCTCCCAGAGCTCCTGGCGGCCGAACGGCGTGATATCGAGATAGCTCCACACCGTACCCATTGATTCGTCGCCGCGGCTATTGACGAGATAGGTGCGGAAGATCCGTTCGCCGTCGCGGATGAACACGTTGTGGCCGTGCCACTCGGCAACGCCGAAGTCGGCGTCAAAGCTGTCGGTGATCGTGTACCACGGCATGTCCCACTCCATCCGCGCCTTCAGCCGCGCAATGTCGGCCTGCGGCGCGCGCGAGGCGTAAGCGAGCGTGGTGTCGCGCTGGTTCAGATGCGAGAGATGGCTGACCTGGTCGGCGCCGAGCGAGCAGCCGCGGCAGCCGTGATCCGGCCACCCGAACACGCCGGGCTCGAAGAACGCGCGGTAGATGATCAACTGCCGGCGGCCCTCGAACAAATCGAGCAGGCTCGCCTTGCCGTTCGGCCCTTCGAAAACATATGTCTTCTCGACCGCCATCCAGGGCATCCGCCGCCGCTCGGCCGCGAGCGCGTCGCGTGCCCGCACATGCGCCTTTTCCTTCACCAGCAGTTCCAGGCGCGCCGCCTCCCACGCCTCCCGCGTCACGACCGGCGGGGTCTGCATTGCCGCCAGCCCGCCGCGATCGTTTTCAGCTGATTTGGTCATGATGATCTCCATCTTTCGAATTGGACGAACTCCGGCACCACTGCGCAGTTCCATTGCTGGCGGCCGTTCGTCATTGGCCATGCCGTAATCTGGCGCGGCGGCAGCGGATGGTGGGAGTGACAAGTGTGTCGGGATTTTCGCACTTCCGCCGGAGCGCTCGACTTTGTTGCAGATGGCGCGACGCGGCCGCCGCCAATTGACGTCGACAAGATTTCTGACTAAAGTCAGATATATGCTCGACCCTGTTTCCCGCGTCCGCCGCTTCAACCGTGCCGTCACCTCCGCCGTCGGCGCGCTCGACACCTCATTCCTCGGCCGCGGCCGCCCGCTCGGCGCAGCGCGCGTGCTGAACGCGATCGGGCATGGCCGCACTGACGTCGGCGAGATCAGGGATTATCTCGGGCTCGATTCCGGCCTGATGAGCCGGCTGCTCCGCAGCCTCGAGGACGAGGAACTGATCGAGACCACGGCGCATGAGAACGACGCGCGCCGCCGCATCGCAAGGCTGACGGCGGCGGGCAAGCGCGAGTTCAACGCCTATGAGGCGATCTCCAACCGGCAGGCGAAGGATTTTCTTAGCCACCACACGCAACGCGAGGCGCTGCTGGCGGCGATGGATCTGATCGCTTCGGCGCTCGGGCGCGACGGCACGGCGCTGGACGAAATGGACCCGCGCAGCGACGAAGCGCGCTACTGCCTCGGCGAATATTACGCCGAGCTGGCGCGGCGGTTCAAACAGGGCTTTGACGTCAAGCTGTCGCGCGATCCTGATGCCAAGGACATGGTGCGCCCGCGCGGCAGCTTCATCGTGGCAATGTCAGACGGCCTGCCGCTCGGCTGCGTCGGGCTGAAGGGGGCGAGCGGTGAATTCGCGGAGATCAAGCGGCTCTGGGTCGCACCGAGCGCACGCGGCCTCGGCCTCGGCCGGCGCCTGATGGACGCCGCGGAGCGCGCCGCGCGCGAGCTTGGAATTGAGGTGCTGCGGCTCGACACCAACAGCGCGCTGGCGGAAGCCGGTCAGCTCTACCGCCGGAGCGGCTGGACCGAGATCCCGCGCTTCAACGACGACCCCTACCCCGATCTGTTCTTCGAAAAGCGCCTCTGAGCGGTGTGCCGCGCGCGGGTTGTCCAACGTCCTACGCTGGCCTAAGACGCTCGTATGACCATTCGTCCCATCGTCCGCTATCCCGATCCGCGGCTGGCACTGCCGGCCGAGCCGGTGACCGTGTTCGACGACGCGCTGCGCGAACTGGCGCAGGACCTGCTCGAGACCATGCGTGCGGCGCCGGGCATCGGCATCACCGCGCCGCATATCGGCGTGTCCTTGCGCGTCGTGGTGCTCGAGCTCGACACCAGCGAAGGACCGCGGACCTATGTCAATCCGGAGATCATCCGCACCTCGGACGAGATGATCCTGCACAAGGAAGGCAGCGTCTCGATGCCCGGCGTCACCGACGAGGTCGAGCGCCATGCGCGCGTCCGCATCCGCTATCAGGACACGGATGGCAACGCGCAGACCGAAGAGTCGGATGGTCTGCGCGCGGTGTGCCATCAGCACGAGATCGACCAGCTCGACGGCATGTTCTGGATCAGGCGGCTGTCGCGGCTGAAGCGGGAGCGCCTGATCAAGCGGTTCGAGAAGATCTCGCGCGGTTAGGCCGCAGACCGTAGCCCGCAGGAGCGAAGCGACATGCGGGACAGATCATGGTGAACCTGCAAAAGAGCCCCGGATATCGCTGCGCTCATCCGGGCTACGCGTCCTACGCGGCTGAATCAATCCGCCTCCGTCCTACGCTCCCGCCATCAAGTCCTTGGCCAGCGCCATATACGCCGGCAGCGTCACCGGGTCGTTGGCGGCGTTGCCGGCCATCGGGTGCGAGGCGTAGCGCGCGATCACCATCTCGGCCTTCGGATCGATGTAGATGCCCTGGCCATGCACGCCGCGCGCCATGAAGGCGCCGTGCGCATTGTGCGTCACCCACCACTGGTTGCGATAGGACGCGCCGGGCAGCGTGCTGTAGCCGGCCGGCTTGAATTTTTCGGGATCGCCGCCGCGCGCGATGTCTTCGACCACCTGAGACGGCACGATCTGGCGGCCGTTGAAGCGCCCGTGATTGCGGATGGTCTCGCCGAAGCGGGCGAGATCGCGCAGCGTGGTCGACAGCCCGCCGCCGCCGCTCTCGGTGCCGATGCGGTCGACGTGGTAATGCGCGTCCTCCTCCGCGCCCATCGGCGCCCAGATCCGCTCGGAGAGCAGGTCCGACAGCGTCATGCCGCTGGCGCGGCGGCAGATGAAGGCCAGCACGTCGGAATTGACGGTCTTGTAGGCGAAGGCCTTGCCGTGCTCGCCCTGCTTCTGCTGCGCGCAGAGGAAATCGAAAATGTTGGTCGCGCCTTCATAACCCGGCGGGATCGGCGCCATGCCGTTGGCGCGCCGCAGCCCCCAGACGTCGGAATTCCTGTCGGTATAGACCTCGGTGTATTTCAGGCCCGTGGTCATATCCATCGCCTCATGCACGCGCGCGTCGCCGAACGCGCTAGCCTTCAGCTCCGGCACGTAGTCTGTGATCGGCGCCTGCGGATCGATCTTGCCCTCGGCGATCAGAATGCCGGCGAGCGTGCCGGTGAACGACTTCGTCACCGACATCGCGATATGCGGCTTGTGCGGCCTCAAGGCACCGAAATAGCGCTCGTAGATCAACTTGCCCCGGTGCAGCACGGCGATACCGTCGGCGTAGCTGTCCTCGAGCATGCGCGCAAAGGTCTGCGGGCGTCCGTCCATCGTGACCGACGCGGACGCACCGATATCGTGGTCCTCGCGCGGCAGCACCGACGCCGGCCCTGCCCCGCGCCAGACATTCACCGTCGGCACCAGCTGGCGAATATTGCTCCACGCCCAGCGCAATTCCGGAAAGCTGCGGAACGAGCCGTCCTGGAATGTGATGGTCTTGTCCTGCGGCGGCGGAAAGCCCTGCATCCAGCCAAGCGTTTGCGGATCGCTCTCGGCGGCGGTGGCGGGCTGTTGTTGATTGGGGGCGGCTGCGACGGACATCAAGGCGGGCTCCAAAGCTGCGATACGAATTTCGTATCACGCGATGGCAAGGGAGACATCCCGCGTTTGCGCCGGGGTGATCGTCGCCCCGAGCGCATGGTGATCCGCGCAGCTCGTTATTTCCGGCACACGGATTACACAGCGGCCGCCCGCTCGATCGCGGCGATGTCGATCTTCTTCATCGTCATCATCGCCTCCATTGCGCGCTTGCCGACGGCGCGATCGGCTGCGTTGACGAGCGCGAGCAGCCGCCGCGGCGTGATCTGCCAGGCAAAGCCCCAGCGATCCCGGCACCAGCCGCACGGCAATTCCTGGCCGCCATTGCCAGTGACCGCGTTCCAGTAGCGATCGGTCTCCTCCTGGCTGTCGGTCAGCACCATGAAACTCACCGCCTCGTTCGGCGTGTAGTTGGAACCACCATTCAGCCCGACGAAGCGGCGGCCGAGCACGGTGAACTCGACGGTCAGTTCATCCCCCTGCCCGATGCCCGGTATCGGCGATTGATGGCCGACGTCGACATGGCTATCCGGAAAGGTCGCGGCATAAAACTCCGCCGCCTCACGCGCTTTGCCCTGATCGAACCACAGGCAGGTCACAAGATCCGTCATCGCAGTCTCCTTTGTTTGCCCGGAGGACGATTGGCCGGCGCAGGATCCGACAGCACCTGGGAGAGTAATTTGCAGGATGGCGATTGTCACAGCGCCGTCTCTCCACGCACGACTGTCGTCCCGGCGAAAGCCAGGACCCGGAACCACCGAATTTGATGATGAACGGGATTGGGGCCCCAGCGTCGCGGAACAATGCGCGGCTGCGGTAATGGGTCGCCAGGACGACGATGGTGATTGTTCGCAATGCAAGATGTCAAACAACGCGGTGTCATCACCCGCGAAAGCCGGTCATCCAGTATTCCAGAGGCAACCGCTATTGAACCGATGGGCCGCGGCGTACTGGATCGCCCGGTCACGCCGGGCGATCACGGCTGAGGATGGGGTACAGACTGTAGCCAAGATTGAGCCAACGGTGCGCGCTTTGCGCCGGCCCGTTGGCTCAGTCCAGGGCCAGGTTCGCTAGTCGAATGCCTCGTGTTCTGCCAGCGGTTCGGTCAGTTCGAACCCTGGATGAAGCTGCGAGATGATGTTGAGCGCGGTGCGGCCGGGCGCGATCCCGGCGGGGTGCACGCCCGACGCATTGAAATACTGGTTGCTCAACACCGCGACGCCGCACTGCAGTTCCGGCACGACGATCACGATCGCTTCGAACCCGCCCTTGCTCGTCGCGCCGTTCTTTGTGAACACGGTATGGCCCTGCGTGTCGGCGGTAAGTTGCCAGGCGAGGCCCATGGTGACCGTGTCCTTTTTGTTCCCGCAGACGGGGTATGTCCCCACCTTCTGTTGCGTGAGCGCGATCTGCTTCCCGATCTTCCCGTTCGGGGCCGCGATCTGCGCGGCAAGAAACTTGATCATGTCGTCGCCGGTGGTCTTCAGATCAAATGCCGAGTCGCCGGTCGGCGTATTGCCGTCGAAAACGATCGGATATGGCGGCTGAGAGCTCTTGCTCCAATGCCCGATGCATCCCTGCGCGATCTTCCATGATGGATTGACGACGGCTCCGGTCTGCTTCATGTCGAGCGGACCGGTGACGTATTCGGCCAGGATCTCGTTGTAGTTGTGGCCCTGGTCTTTGCCAAACATCTGCGTGACCGCAAAACCCAAAGTCACGAAGCCGATATTGGAGTACTGCCAGCAGCCGGACGGCGGCGTGTCATATTGATTCCACCACGCGATAAGTTCGCTGGAGGGCGGCTCGTCGGCAAACAATTGCTTGCTGTAGCCGGTCAAGCCGTCTCCAGGCTGCTCCGGCATGCCGGATGTATGGGTGGCGAATTGCTGGAGCGTGATGGCGTCCAGCACCGGCGTTCCCACCGGATTCGTGCTGAAATTGTTCAGATAAGGGCCGATGGGATTGTCGAGAAAAGGCCCGCCCGCCTCGACCGCCACCGCCAGCAATGTGCTGGTGAACACCTTGGTCACCGATCCGATCTCGAACACCGTGTCGGTCGTGACGGCAAACGGCGCGGGCGACGAGCCGGCAACGCCTGACAGTCCCTTGGGATAGACGTAGCCCTTGGTGCCGAACGACTTTTGGTCGTAGACCGCGATGCAGCAGCCAGGCGCATTGCTGACATTGAGATAATCTGCGGCTGCCTGCTGAACGATCTGTGCCGGACTTGTCGCCGCTTCGATGATTTGGCCGCTCATGTCGCCCTCTCGCCAGTGAAGATGCACGATTAACCTTTGGTTGCATCATATCGCAAAACTCCGTAACACGCGAATGAAATCACCGTTACTGTTTGTTTCAATTTCGGTTGATGGAAAAGTTCGTGCGCCGGCATGAGTAGCGCGACATGCGCAACGCCACCTTACGGGCGCTGATAGGAGATCCCGGATATCGCTGCGCTCAGCCGGGCTACGCCGGCGACCTGCCGCGCATCAGTCGCGCGACACGGACAATCCCGCGAGAAGCGGCGCGTACGCGGCGAGCCTGCGCGATACGAACTCAGTGAACAACCGCACGCGCTTGGTCTTGCGTGTCTCGCCCTGGGTGAGAAGCCAGAGCGTGCCGTGCATGTGCAGCTCGGTGCCGGGCACCTTCACCAATAGGGGGTCGGCATCTCCGACAAAGCACGGCAGTGTCGTCATCCCGAGCCCTTGCCGGACTGCAGCGAGCTGCGCCTCGCCGTCCGTGGTCCTGAACGGAACCCCGGTGGTGCGAACCTCACCCTCGCCGGCCCAGTCCGGGATGCCATGCATGCTGATGACGATCCACCTGACAGGGTCAGGCGCGCCCGCACGCCACGCGGCCAGTCGATCGCGGGACATGTAGACGCCGCCGAACAGCTCCGGGCCCTTCAGGCCGTGAAGATTGAGCGGCAGGGTTTTGCGGTCGTAGACGACGCGGATCGCGACGTCGGCCTCTCGATTGGTCAGATTTGCCAGTTCGCCGGACGACAGGATTTCAATCTCGATGTCCGGATGCAGACGCGCGAAATCGGCGAAGTCCGGCATCAGCAGATGCGTCGCCAGCGTCGGGGCCAGCGTGACCCGCAGCAGCCCGCGCACGCCCTGGTCGCGCCCGAAGACGCGCGTCGCCAGCTGGTGCGACGACGCATCCATCTGGTCCGCGAACTCGAGGACCTCCTCGCCCGCAGCCGTCAGGCGGTAGCCCGAAGGCAGCTTTTCGAACATGTGCGCCCCGAGGCGTTCCTCGAGCTGTGCGATGCGCCGAAGCACGGTCGAGTGATTGACCCCGAGGCGCTCGGCGGCGGCCCGCACCGAGCCTCCACGCGCGACGGCAAGAAAGTAGCGAACGTCATCCCAGTCGATCATGGTGCAATCCGGCACCGCGTGGTGCGCCTTCCAAAGCCCGCCTCTAGCACATCGAACGGCAATAACGGCAGTCATCATAGCCTATGCCGACGAGCGCGGCTGCCGTTGGACGTCCAGCCGGATCGATTTCGCACCACCGGTGTGCGCGGTTCCCTACTCAACGCCTGACGCCGCCGGACCCATGTTGCGGGTCTCGGGGCCTCCCCGAACGACCAAAGGCGGAGCTTGAAAGGAGAAGTCATGGGAAAGCTAGAGGGTAAGGTTGCAGTCATCACGGGTGGGTCGAGCGGCATGGCGCTGGCAAGCGCCAAGCGGTTCGTTGACGAAGGCGCCCATGTTTTCATCACCGGCCGCAGGCAGGAGGCGCTCGACGCGGCCGTCAGGCTGATTGGCCGGAACGTGACCGGCGTGCGCGGCGACGCGGCCAATCTCGACGACCTCGACCGCCTGTTCGATACGGTGAAGCGGGACAAGGGCAGGATCGACGTCCTGTACGCGAGCGCCGGCATCGGCGAATCCGTCCCGCTCGGCGAGATCACCGAGCAGCATTTCGATGCGGCCTTCGGCCTCAATACGCGCGGCACGCTGTTTACGGTTCAGAAGGCGCTGCCGCTGTTCAACGACGGCGGATCGATCTTCATGACCGGGTCGGTTGCCTCGGTGAAGGGCTTTCCCGGTTACGGCGTGTATGCGGCGAGCAAGGCCGCGTTGCGCTCATTCGCACGCACCTGGCTCAACGAACTGAAGGGCAGGAATATCCGCGTGAACGTGCTGAGCCCGGGACCGATCGCCACACCGATGCAGGACCAGGTTCTCACCGCGGAAGCGAAGCGGATGTTCGAATCCCTGATCCCGCGGGGAAAGATGGGTCGTCCTGAGGAAATCGCCGCGGCCGCGGTGTTTCTTGCGTCTGACGAGTCCAGCTTCGTGAATGGCGTCGAGCTGTCTGTCGACGGCGGCTTCTCGGCCATCTGACGGCAGCCAATCAAGACCAACATGGATCGGAGAAACATCATGAGCTACGCGATTGTCGGATTCGGCAAGATCGGCCAGGCCCTCGCCCACGCCTTCGCCCGCAACAACATCGACGTGACCGTCGCAAGCCGCCGGTCGCCCGAGGCCTTGGCGCCGCAGGCCCGGGCGATTGGACCCAATGTCGTCGCCAAGTCGCTGCGGGAAGCACTCGCGGCCGACACAATCTTCCTGGCGGTCCCGTTCGAGGAGCATCGCGAGATCGCGAAGGCCCTGCCGAGCTGGCAAGGCAAGACGGTCATCGACACCATGAACACGTTAGCTCCGCCTGCGGAGCTCGACGGTCTCCCCTCCTCCGGCTTCGTCGCAAAGGCCTTCACCGGCGCCAGGCTCGTGAAGGGCTTCAATCACCTGATTGCGGCTAAGCTCGCTGCCGATCCGGTCGTCGAGGGCGGGCACCGGGTCGTCTTTCTGTCTGGTGACGACGAGGACGCGACCGCCCCCGTGGCGGCCCTGGCCAAACAACTCGGGTTCGCCCCCGTCAAGCTCGGAAAGCTCAACGAGGGAGGCGCGCTGGTGCAGGGACGCGGCGGCACCTGGGGCCGGCTCATCTTCCAGGATTTGTTCAAGAAGGAGCAGTGATCGATCCACGATCGCGTGATCGAGGCGAGAAGCGCGTAGCCCGCATGAGCACAGCCGCATGCGGGACACCGCGCGACGCGATGACAGAGGTGCCCCAGCGCTGCGCTTGATTGCGGGCCACGCCTACTCACGCGACGTTGAGCCGGCGTGAGCGAGGATTGCATTTAAGTCCGCCATTGCCGCGCACATCTATCCGGTGAGGCCAGACTCCTTGGCCCCATAAAAAACGGAGTAACTCAATGACGAACGTCAAACTTCTGTCGGCTGCTTTGATCGCGGTTGCCATGATCGCGTCGCCGGCAATGGCGCGTGAAACCCGTGCCGTGTCCCGCCATGTCGCAGAGGCCAACGCCGCCGCGCCGGCCGAGCCCGTCTACGTCGACGGGCGCGCGTGCATTCCAGCGCCGCGCGTCGGTTCATTCGCCACCGCGCCCTGGACCGGCGGCAATGTCCCGTGCGAACCGGGTCCGTATTGATCGCGCTGCGCGCACTGATCAGAGATCGTGGGCGGGTTGGCGAAGCGAAGCCCGCCATCACGAGCGTGGCTTCAAAGGTGCGGTGGATTACGCTTCGCTAATCCACCCTACGAGTTGCTCAGTGAAGAGCCCCGCGCGTCCTCGCGCATGATCCGGAAAAGTGCGAAGCGGTTTTCCGAAAAGATCATGCTCAAGCAAAAAGCTAAAGCGTGATGACGACTCGACCCAATCTCATCGCGCTTTAGCCTTGTGGCCCGGGCGCTACGCCCTGCTCTGAACGTCGGCAATGAGCTCGATGATCTTTGGTCGTACGATGGCGATGTGATCGAGAATCTGGCGGGGCATCTGATCGACATAAGTCACGAACTTGTCCAGCATGTCGTGGGCGGCTGAAATACCGACCTCGCGAACGTGTGCGTCCACCTTTTGCTTGCCTTCCTTGAACTGACTGTAGAAGCCGCCGATCTGCTTGCACATCAGCTCGTCGATTGGATCGATCGACTGCTGCGGATGCAGGGGAAGACCGCCCATGGCCGCCTGCGTCGCCCGGTCCATCGGGAGGTAGACGATATTCCAATCGTCATAAGGCAACAGGTGCATCACCTTGACCAGCCATTGCCCGAGTTCGCCGTTCCAGACCGGCCCGGAAAGCACGAAGAACGGTCGGATCGCGTTGTGGCCATGGGCCCGCAGCATTTCCGTTTCGATCTCGGTCCGGCGCGCATCCTGCGTCGCCAGGGATTGCTTGATCCTGCGCTCGTCCTCGGCCTGGTCGGGAATGATATTCGCGGCGTCGTTCAGGCTGAATCCCAGCGCCTGCAGCATGGCGCCGTGGCGTCCCGCGAACACGTCTTCTCCGAACACGCGGCGCTTGCCGTCAGAATCGACTGGAGGCAGCGGGAATGCGGAATCGCCCGGTGTCTTGCGCCTGCCGAACATGCGGAACTCCCCGTTGTTTTGCGCGGGAAGTTAAGCGGCACCGATTAAGAAATTGAAGGTCGCGAAAGGTAAAATTTGCCTTACACAGGGCCAGGATACGGCCGCGTAGCCCGCATGAGCGCAGCGATATGCGGGAGTTCACGACGCAAATCGAAGCCCTGGATATCGCTACGCTCGTCCGGGCTACGCCTGCTGCGGTCGCACATTGCAGCTCTCTGCGTTTCGGAGCGCTTCGTAGAACGGGTCAGCGCCAGCGTAACCCGCCATTGCGCCCCGCCGCGCCAGCAACAGCATTCACATTTCAAACAGCTTAAGCATTCGCGATCTCGCGACATGATCTGTCCGAGCTTTGTGCGTCGTTCCGCCTCTCTGGAAACAGAGGGCGCAGGGAAAGCCGGGTGCCGATCGCACCCATGGGCCCCGAGCAATAGGTAGAAAGCTCGGGGGGTAGGACCACAGGTGTAACCGGAAACAACCCGGCTTTCCCTGCGCGATGGGCTACGGCTTACTTCGTGCTCTCCCCGGCGAGACCAGGCTTTTTTGTCACCGCCTTCGCCACGCGCACCGCGCAATGTGAAGAGACACCTGCCATGAGGGCGTCAGGACCACACGACTTCGCCGTCCGCCTCACGCGCACTCGTCAGTCGCGCATTCAGCGTCCACCGCATCTCGACCCGCGTTCGTGACGATCGCGATCCGCCCCTCGTGTCGGGTGAGACGCGCATATTGAACAGCTGAGTTGGGTCAAACGCCAAGCGGAATATTTTCTTATTCGCGGATTGACAGGTTTTGCTGAGTTGCCCGTCGGGGTGATTTGTCGCAGGTGATGCGGAGAGATTTGATTTGCGTCAGCCGCGTAGCCCGCATGAGCGCAGCGATATGCGGGAGACCACGACACGAATGAAAGTGCCCGGATATCGCGGAGCCTGTCATCGGGCGCGCGTTCGCGCGACCCGTTGGCTCATCCGGGCACCACTTGGGACACTTGCCGATCCGCCCTCGCACAGGACTCGCGAGAGCCGACGTGCACAGTCTCCGCTCAACCAGACGCCTTTCAACCAGACGCGTTGGCCGGCTCGGACATCGCGATCCGGTTCCTGACGCTGGGACGCTCCTGCATCCTCGCGTACCATGCCGAAAGAGCCTCGCACTCCGCCGGCACAGGCACCTTCAGGAGTCCGGCGAAGATCAGGCCGCCGATGAGGGTGATATCGGCCATCGTGAACGCCTCGCCGGCGACGAACGGCTGCCGCTGCAGAATGCCGTCAAAGTAGTGCATCCCCCTGAGAGCCTTGTCGCGCTGACGGAAGCCCCATTCGGGGTTCTGATAGATCTCGACATGAGGCCCAAGACCCGGCGTGGCGTGGTGGAAATAGACGCTGATGGGGTCGAGCACCTCCAGTTCCGCGCGTTTGCTCATCATGTGGATCACGCCCTTTTCGCGTGGCGTCCTGCCGGTCAGCGTCGGCGCGCCATCGAGCGCGTCGAGATATTCGGTAATGGCCGTGCATTCGCCAATGTAGGTCCCGTCGTCGAGTTCGAGCACCGGCAGCGTGCCCGAGTAGTTCTTCGCGAGGAATTCCGGTTTCTTGTGCTCGCCCTTGTAGAGATCGACCAGGACGAACTGCACCTGCGGCCGCAGGTTCTTCTCGGCCAGGGCGATGCGAACGCGGGCCGGATATGGACCGGTCGGCCAATCGTAGATCTTCATCACAACTCCCATTTTGTCTACCTGTCACTTGGTAGGTCCGATATGAGTACTTCACATCTGGCTGGTCAAGCCCTACCTGTCACTTGGTAGATAACGAAGCAGTGAGAGGACGACGTGAGTTCAAGCGCTCGGGAGGCCATCTTGGCGGCAGCAAAGCGGACCGCGCAGGCGCGCGGCTATGGCGGCTTGAATTTCCGCGATCTCGCGGACGAGGTCGGGATCAAGGCAGCCAGCATCTATCACCATTTTCCGAGCAAGGCCGAACTCGGCGCCGCCGTCGCCCGGCGCTACTGGGAGGACACCGCCGCCCAGCTCGAGGCGATGCTGGCGGAAACGGCGGATCCTGTCCGCTGCCTGCGTCGATATCCCGAGGTGTTTCGCAAGGCGCTCGAGAACAACAATCGCATGTGCCTGTGCAGCTTCATGTCCGCGGAGGTCGACGACCTGCCGGACGCGGTGAAGCAGGAGGTCCAGACCTTTGCCGACGTCAACGTGGCGTGGCTGAGCAAGCTGCTGGTTGCGGCGCGCCTGGCCAGTGCAAGAAAGAGCGAACAGCGCGCCCGCGCCATCTTCGCCGCCGTCGCCGGCGCGCAGCTGATGGCCAGAAGCCGCTCCGATATTTCGCTCTACGACTCCCTGATCGACAGCTATCGCGCCGCCGGTCTGCTGCCGGCGTAGCTAGCCGCGTAGCCCGCATGAGCGCAGCGATATGCGGGAGACCACAACGCGAGTGAAAGAGCCCCGGATATCGCTACGCTCATCCGGGCTACGCCTGCCAATTGTCCACAAGCTCATTGCTTGAAGCAATGCTCTCGATGCCATCGAAGGAAATGCGGATGCGGACGGTCAGACGTGCGTTGCGGCGCAAGCGCAAGACCTGACTTGTTAATGATCGATCGTATGCCTTGCGGATCGTTGGTCTGCCGCGAGATCAATATTTCCAGATTGTCAGCCAAGCTGATCAAGCCGCGGTCAAACATCCAATGCGCCGTGCCTGAAAGCGCGATCCCGTTGCTGATGATGTCGGGTCCGCTAGCTTCCACTGGCCGAATGTGTGCGGCCGCAACCTCTGCCCGCCCTCTTCCATTAATGAGTTTTAGCCCTGTAATGGCGCACCGCTCATCATAGGCGCGCAGGACGACGCGTCGGAATATCCGATCGCGCAAGATCCTCGACATAGTGACTGTGGCGCGATCACGCTGTTGGTCGTACGTGAAAGGCACCTGCTCTTCTGCAAGAGTAGGCAGTGGCATTTCATCATCGAGCCGAGGCAGTAAGGGAGCCTTTTCCTCGAGGCCGATTCCAACGATTCTACTGAAATCTTCAGGAGAGATTGGCCGGACTGCCGACTGAGCGCGTCCCGAAATCCGTCCCTCGTCGTTGAGAACTCCTCGTTCTATCGGCTGCCCGGTTGGATCGTTAAAGGGAACCGGATTGGCAAAGTCGAGGTAACTTCCCGGCTCAATCAGCGCAAGATACATCCCAGGTGCGCTTGGGTCTGCGATAACTTGATGAACCTTTGCAATCGCAAAGTAGCCACGCGTTTCCGCGACCTTGCGCGGTTCGTAGTAAATTATCCAATCACCGACGCACGCTTCTACGCGACGCAAATACTGGCTGGGAAATTGATACTGTTCGGCTGGACTGTCCTCATAGATCGAGTCCAGCCGATGAATGAATACTCCCAGTCCCATAGCTTGATCGGCAAAGCCTTCCCGTCTTGATCCTCGAGGCTAAATCTCCAAGAAAGATCGCCTCATGTTGTCTCTACTCCCACTCAATCGTCCCCGGCGGCTTAGACGTCACGTCGTACACCACCCGGTTGACGCCCTTCACCTCGTTGATGATGCGCGTCGCGGTCTCGCCCAGGAATTTCATGTCGAACTGGTAGAAGTCGGCAGTCATGCCGTCGGTCGAGGTGACGGCGCGCAGGCCGACGACGTATTCGTAGGTGCGACCGTCGCCCATCACGCCGACGGTCTTGACCGGCAGCAGCACCGCGAAGGCCTGCCAGATCGCATCATAGAGGCCGTGCTTGCGGATCTGGTCGATATAGACGGCATCCGCGTTGCGCAGGATGTCGAGCTTCTCCCTGGTGATGTCGCCGGGGCAGCGGATCGCAAGGCCGGGGCCCGGGAACGGGTGGCGGCCGACGAAGACTTCGGGCAGGCCGAGCTCGCGGCCGAGCACGCGCACCTCGTCCTTGAACAATTCGCGCAAGGGCTCGACCAGCTTCATGTTCATGCGCGCCGGGAGGCCGCCGACATTGTGGTGCGACTTGATGGTGACCGACGGGCCGCCGGTGAAGGAGACGCTCTCGATCACGTCGGGATAGAGCGTGCCCTGCGCCAGGAACGCGGCCGGTCCTTCGCCTTTTTTTGCGATCTTCTTGGCTTCCGCCTCGAACACGTCGATGAACAGGCGGCCGATGGTCTTGCGCTTCACCTCGGGATCGGTGACGCCTTCGAGCTCGCCGAGAAACTCTTTCGACGCGTCCACATGGACCAGCGGGATATTGTAGTGGTTGCGGAACAGGTCGACGACGGTCTTGGCCTCGTCGAGCCGCAGCAGGCCGTGATCGACGAACACGCAAGTGAGCTGGTCACCGATCGCCTCGTGGATCAGGACCGCGGCGACGGCGGAATCGACGCCGCCGGAGAGGCCGCAGATCACCTTGCCCTTGCCGACCTGGGCGCGGATCTTCTCGATCGCCTCCTCGCGGAAGGCGCGCATGGTCCAGTCGCCGGTCAGGCCTGCAACCTTGCGCACGAAATTGCGCAGCAGCTTCGCGCCGTCGGGCGTGTGCACCACCTCGGGGTGGAACATCAGGCCGTAATATTTGCGCTTCTCATCCTGGATGATCGCGAACGGCGCGTTCGGCGAGGTGCCGGCCACCGAGAAGCCGGGCGGCATCTTGGTGATGCGGTCGCCATGGCTCATCCACACCTGGTGCTTCTCGCCGTGGTTCCAGAGGCCGTCGAACAGCTGGCTGTCGGTCTTCACCTCGACATCGGCGCGGCCGAATTCGCGGTGGTGGCCGCCCTCGACCTCGCCGCCGAGCTGGGCCGCCAAGGTCATCTGGCCGTAGCAGATGCCGAGCACGGGAACGCCGGATTCGAAGATCAGCTGCGGGGCGCGCGGCGAGCCGGTCTCGTGCACCGATTCCGGACCGCCGGAGAGGATCACCGCCTTCGGCTTCATCTCCTTGAAGGCGGCCTCCGCCTTCTGGAACGGCACGATCTCGGAATAGACGCCCATCTCGCGGACGCGGCGGGCGATCAGTTGCGTGACCTGGCTGCCGAAATCGACAATCAGAATCTTGTCATGCGCCGAGGCCACCGAGGGCGCCGACGATTCACGGTCTGTGTGCTGGGCTGTCATGGCAAGCAGATACGCGACAGCGCCCGCCCCCGCAACCGCGGCCAGCGTTGCGCCCACATTCTTCTTTGGGCATGGACAAATCGATATAGGTCAGTATTATTGACCTAATTTGGCCACAAGCAAACAAGGAGGAAACCAATGCCGGATTTTCACGACCCGTCCCGCCTCTTAGCCCTCGGCCGCGACTGGATCGCCGCCTGGAACGCGCGCGACCTCGAGCGGGTGCTGGCGATGTATGCTGACGACACCGAGATGACCTCGGACCGGATCCCGGCGTTCGGCTTCGGCGCGTCGGGCACGGTGCGCGGCAAGGCGCAGCTGCGCGCCTATTGGAGCGCGGCGCTGGCGAAATTGCCCGAGCTGCATTTCGAGCTGATCGACCTCTTTGTCTCGCCTGACAGCGTCGTCGTGTTCTACCAGAACGAACGCGGCAAGAAGATCTGCGAGTATCTGCGGCTCGATGATCAGGGCAAGATCAAGCAGGGCTCGGCGAACCATCTGGTGCATTGAGGTTGCTGCGCATGCAGTCATCCGTCACCCTGAGGAGCGCGTAGCGCGTCTCGAAGGGCGACGGCCCGGCTCTATCCCCATCCTTCGAGGCTCGCCGAGCGCTGCTTACGCACCGCTCGACGCGCACCTCAGGATGACGCCAGTATGTAGGATGCAGAGCGTAGGACCACGCACATGAAAATCCCCACCCTGCCCTTCACCGTCACCGACTGGAGCCGCGTCGAACCGTCAGTGCATCCCGGCGAAACCGGGCAAGCGCTGTGGCGCACGCTCAATATCGGCGAGCTGCGGGTGCGGATGGTCGAATATTCGCCTGATTATCTCGCCGACCACTGGTGCGATCGCGGCCATGTGCTCTACGTCGTCGCGGGCGAGCTCGACACCGAACTGCGCGACGGCCGCAAATTCACGCTGACATCAGGCATGAGCTACCAGGTCTCGGATTTCGGCGACGCCGCGCACCGCTCGTCGACGAAGACGGGGGCAACGCTGTTCATTGTGGATTGAGCAGGCAGCTCTACTCTCTCCCGTCACCCCCGCGCAACGGCTTCGCCGTTGTCGCTGGAGGAGCGCGCAGCGCGTCTCGAAGGGCGACAGCCCGGCTCCATCCCGTCATTGCGAGCCACCCGGTCGGCGCGAAGCGCCGCCGGATGACAGGCTCCGCGAAGCAATCCATCTGTCCGCATGCTCGGAGCGATGGATTGCTTCGTCGCTACGCTCCTCGCAATGACGTGACGTGGATAGCGCCCCGCACTCACCGCCTCCGCCCCGCAACCTTCCTCACCTTCGTCTCCGCCCAGCCCAGCGGCTTGCCGCTCTTCGACGGCAGCACCAGTTGCCCGACCGCCTGCCCGGCCTGGTCCAGCAGCACCGAATGCGCCTCGCCGCGGGCGTAGAGATGCGCCTCGCCCCATTGCCGCAAGGAAACCACGACCGGGAACAGGTCGCGTCCCCGCTTCGTGAGCGCATATTCCTGATAGGCGCTGCCGTCGGACGCTGCGACCTGCTCGAGCACGCCGAGCTCGACCAGCGTGCGCAGCCGGGTCGTCAGCATGCCCTTGGCGATGCCGAGATTCTTCTGGAAGTCGCCGAACCGGCGCAGGCCGTCGAACGCGTCGCGCACGATCAACAGCGACCACCAGTCGCCGATCGCATCCAGCGCGCGCGCCACCGGGCAGTCCGCCCTGGCGAAACCGGTCCGCTTCATCGCAGCCCTCCTCCTCGATCACGATTCCGAACTGGTCTTAAAATAGGACTAGACAGCGCCTGGCGCAACTGGTCTCATTATAAGACCAGATTGCAGACGCAGCGGAGGCGTGATGACGAACCAGACCATGACGGCGGCCCGGCCGGCCAAGGGCGACGACAAGACGGACAACACGGTGGCGAGCGCGCTGTCGCCCGCCGTTGTGCTGCTGTTCGCCGTCGCCTGCGGGCTCAGCGTCGCCAACATCTATTTCGCGCAGCCGCTGCTCGACACCATGGCGCAGGATCTTGCCATCACACCCGCTGTGATCGGCGGCGTCGTGACGCTGACGCAGATCGGCTACGCCTTCGGCCTTGTGCTGATCGTGCCGCTCGGCGATCTCCTCGACCGCCGCAGGCTGATCGTCGGCCAGACCGTGTTGTCGGCGCTCGCGCTCACCATCGTCGGCACCGCGCCGAACGCCGCCGTGCTGCTCGCCGGCATGGTGCTGGTCGGGCTGCTCGCGGTCGTGATCCAGGTCCTGGTCGCCTATGCCGCGACGCTGGCCGCACCCGCCGATCGCGGCCGCACCATCGGCACCGTGACCAGCGGCGTGGTCTCGGGCATTTTGCTGGCACGTTTTGCCGCCGGGGCGCTGGCCGATCTCGGCGGCTGGCGCGTGGTCTATCTCACCTCGGCCGCGCTGACGCTGGTGCTGGCGGCGCTGCTGGCGCGCGCGCTGCCGCGCCATGCGCCGCAGCCGATGGCCGGATCGTCCTACGCGAAGCTGCTGCGCTCGACGGTCGCGCTGTTTGTCGAGGAGCCGGTGCTGCGCGAGCGCGCGGTGTTCGCGCTCCTGATCTTCGCAAGCTTCAGCGTGTTCTGGAGCTCGGTGGTGCTGCCGCTGGCGGCGCCGCCGCTGTCGCTGTCGCACACCACCATCGGCATGCTCGGGATCGCCGGCCTTGCCGGTGCGCTGGCGGCGCGCAATTCCGGCCAGCTCGCCGATCGCGGCTGGGGCCAGCGCACCACCGGATTGTCGCTGCTGTTGATGCTGGCCGGCTGGGTGCCGATCGCCTGCCTCAGCACATCGCTGTGGCTGGTGCTGGCGGGCGTCGTGATGATCGACTTCGCGGTGCAGGCGATCCACGTCACCAACCAGAGCCTGATCGTTACCGCGCGCCCCGAGGCCGCGAGCCGGCTGGTCGGCGGCTACATGGTGTTCTATTCGATCGGAACGGGATTTGGCGCGATCTCTTCGACGCTGGCCTATGCGACGGCCGGCTGGCTCGGTGTCTGCGTGCTGGGTGCTTCGATCAGCGCGGTCGCGCTGCTGTTCTGGGTGATCGTGGTGAGCAGGACGCCGGTGACGGTGGCGGTGTGCTCCGAAGCGTAGGGTACTCAACCCGTCATTGCGAGCGAAGCGAAGCAATCCATCGCACCGCATGTGCGGAGGCATGGATTGCTTCGTCGCTACGCTCCTCGCAATGACGGCGGAGAAAGCCTCACGTCTTCTTCAGCACCGAGACGTAAAACCCGTCCGTTCCAGTCCGGCGCGGCGTCATCAGCAGGCCCTCCGCCGAGACCAGCGCGGCCTCGCCAAATGCCTCGGCCTTGTCCCACAGCACCGATGCGGTCTGCTCCGGCGGCTGCACGGAAAACTCCGGATGCCGCGCGATGAACGCCTTGACCTGCTCGCCGTTCTCCTCCGGCAGCACCGAGCAGGTGATGTAGGCGATGCGGCCGCCGGCCTTCACCAGCGGCGCGGCGCGCTCCAGCACCTCGGCCTGGTCCTTCAGCCGCACCTCGAGCGCGCCGGGGCGCATCCGCCATTTGGCGTCGGGATTGCGGCGCCAAGTGCCGGTGCCGGTGCAGGGCGCATCGATCAGCACGAGGTCGGCGGACGCCTTGATGTCGGACAGCACCTCCTCCTCGCCGCGCGGCGTGCGCACGTCGCAATTGTGCACGCCGGCGCGCGACAGCCGCTCATGGATCGGCGCGAGCTGGCGCTTGTCGCTGTCGGTCGCAATCAGCCGGCCCTTGCCTTGCATCTGAGCTGCAATCGCCAGCGTCTTGCCGCCGGCGCCGGCGCAGAGGTCGATCACCTGCTCGCCGGGCTTGGCCGCCGAGAACAGCGCGGCGAGCTGCGAGCCCTCGTCCTGGACCTCGATGGCCCCCTTGATGAAATCCTCCTCGGCATGGATGCCGGGATTGCGCGCGTCGGCGCCGAGCTCGATGCGCAGGCCGAGCGGCGACCACGGCGTCTCCTTCGCGCCGAGATGCGACAGCCGCGGCAGCACCTTCTCGCGCTTGCCGCGCAGCGTGTTGACGCGCAGGTCGAGCGGCGCACGGCTCGCCATCGCGGTCGCTTCCGCGGCGCGGTCGTCGCCGAACACCTTTGCCAGATGCGGGTCGAGCCAGTCCGGATAGTCGCCCGCGACGTGCGCCGGCGCATCCTTCAGCGTGCGCGAGGCCAATGCAGCCTCTTCAGTCGCGGTCAACGGATCCGGCGCGAAGCGGCCGCCGTCGCACAACGCCGAGATCGTCGGGATATCCATGCCGCGCTCGAGCTTGAGCATGCCGAGCACCCGCGCGCGGGCGCTGGAATCGTCCATCAGCCAGGCGGCGGAGGATTGCCGGCGCAGCACGTCCCAGATCAGGCCGGAGATCGCGGCGCGATCGCCGGAACCGGCATAGCGGTGCGCGGTGCCCCATTCCTTCAGCGCTTTCGCCGCGGGAATGCGCTGTGCGTCGATGGTGGCGATCAGCTCGATCGCGGCGGAAAGCCGGGCAGCGGGGGTCATTGGTCTCTTTCGGTTGGGCGCATCAGATCAGCAGCAGCAGTCTGAGCGCGAAATACAGCCACATCGCCGCCAGCACCAGCACGCCGGCGAACCAGGCGAGCGAGCGCGGCCGCACGTCGTTGGAGGTGACGAACACGCCGGCATGGGCAAACCGCGTGACCACGAACACCCAGGACATCAGCACGATGAACAGATCGGCACGGCGCAGCGGCAGTGCAATGGCGATCAGGACATAGAACAGCACCGGAAGCTCGAACTGGTTGGCAAAGCAGTTGCCGAACTTGGTGGCGCCGGCCGGCCAGTTCGGTTCGCGCAGCGCGATATCGGCCATCTTGGTCTCGCCGCTCGTCAACGTCCTCGTACGTGCCGTCGCCATCGCGAACAAGAGCGCGAAGGTGAGCCCAATCTGGATGAAGACCGGCAACAGAACCATTTGAACCGACATCAAAAATCTCCCTCAGCCACGGGCGCGATTTTGTACAGGCGGACTGCCGCCCTCTTAGCCGCCGCGGCCGCCGAGCACAATGAAGCGTACGCGGTAGCCTGTTGAACCATCATCCGAGCCCCGGTGACCAACTCCCAGGACCAATGGCGGTTTCAGCCCTCACGGATGACGCGATGAGCCTCATCACCCCGATCCTCGACGGCGCTGCCCGGGCGGCCGAGGCGCTCGGCGATCTCCTCACCTCCTTGCTGACGGCGATCGACCCCGGCACCGGCGGGTTCGACGAAGGAGCCGATGGCGGGCTCGGCATGGTGATGGCGGGGCTCGCCGGCGTCGCCGCGGCGCTGCTGGTCGCGATCCTGCTCTCGGTCTATTTCCGCGGCTTCTATCGCTCGACGCACGACATTGTCACGCACTCCTTCGCCACCGCGCTGGTGCTCGGCCTGCTCGGCTTTGCCGTCTACGACATGCGGCAGGACATGCGCGATTATTTCGGACTGAGCGCAGCGCCATCGGACACCGGAACAAACCTGCCCAGCACCGGCCTGCTCGGTAGCCGCAGGAGTCCGCCTGTCGTGCCGGCGCCCGCGATCAAGCCGCTCGCGATCAAGGGCTCATTCAAACAAGACATCAAACAACCCATCAAACAGGGCATCGAAGAAGACGACGAAAACGTCATCGTTCCGACTCCGCGCCGACCTATGTTCCAGGCGAAAGGAGCGATGCAATGCCCCAGTTTCGCCTGACCCAAATCTCCGACACCCACCTCGCGCGCCGCTTCAAGCCGCTGATCGACAACTTCCATCGCGTCAGCGAGCACATCGACGCAACGCGTCCCGATCTCGTGCTCAACTCCGGCGACGTCTCGTTCGACGGGCCGACCAGCCGCGACGACATGGCCTTCGCCAAGCAGCTGCACAGTGCGCTGCCGGTCGATTGCCTCTATCTGCCGGGCAATCACGACATCGGCGACAATCCGACCGCGGTCGGGCCTGCGCCTTCACAGCTGCCGACCGAAGAAACGCGGCACGCCTTCACCTCGGTGCTCGGCGAGGACCGCTGGCATTTCGACGCCGCCGGCTGGTGCTTCATCGGGCTGAACTCGCTGATCATGAACACCGGCCTCGACAGCGAGGCCGAGCAGTTCGACTGGCTCGCCACAACGCTCGACAAGGCCGTCGGCAGACCGGTCGCGCTGTTCCTGCACAAGCCGCTCTATCTCGACCTGCCCTACGATGCCGAGCGCGTCGAGACCGCGATCCGCTTCGTGCCGCAGCCGGCGCGGCGGCGCCTGATCGAGATGTTCGGCAAGGTCGACTGGCGCCTGGTCGGCAGCGGCCATGTGCACCAGCGCCGCGACTACACGTTCGAGCATGTCAGGCAGATCTGGGCGCCCTCGGCCGGCTTCGTCATCTCGGACGCGCGGCAGGAGGTGATCGGCATCAAGGAAGTCGGTCTCGTCGAGTACCGCTTCCAGCCCGACAGTTTCGAGGTGCGCCACGTCAGGGCGAAGGGCCAGGTCGATGTCGACCTGGACATGCTGCTGGGCAAAGAGCCGGCTTGAGCAGCGTCAGTTCCGCGCCGCGTCGTGCAGGTCCCGCTTGATGACGGTGAGCAGCGCTTGCAGCGAGTCCTTGTTCGGCTGCGGCGCTGCCGGCGCCGGCCGCACCCGCGGTACGTGCGGCATGAAGCGCACCGGCTCGGCGGCCGGCTCCTCTTCGACGAATTTTCCGTGCAAGACGTCGTCGCGGCGGCCCATGACGAACATCGTCGCCCAATAACCGACGGCGAGGACAATGACCCCGACAACAATAGCTTCAAAAACCATGGCTACACCTGAAATATAGCCATATTGAATCAAGTACTTCCGGTCCTCGTCAAGCAAATGGGGGCCAAAAGGCCCCCAAAACCCCGCCAATGTGGCGTTTTTGATACTTTGTTGCGCGGATTGGGAGCTGAAAGGCCCCCTACTTCAGGCCTTGTCCGGCCCGACCCGGACCAGCTGCTTGCCGAAATTGGCGCCCTTGAGCAGGCCCATGAACGCCTCCGGCGCGCTATCCAGACCCTCGGTCACGAACTCCTTGTACTTGACCTTGCCCTCGCGCACCCACTGCGACATGTCGCGCAGGAACTCGCCGTGCATCGCGGCGAAGTCGCTGACGATGAAGCCGCGGAACGTCAGCCGCTTGGTCAGGATCGCGAACATGATCGACGAGGCCCATTTCGGCGCCCGAGCTTCGCGGTCGTTGTAGTGCGCGATCAGGCCGCACACCGGCACGCGCGCGAACGCATTGAGCTGCGGATAGACCGCCTCAAACACGGGGCCGCCGACATTCTCGAAATAGACGTCGATCCCCTTCGGGCAGGCCTCCTTCAGCTTCGCCGCCAGATCCGGATCACGGTGATCGAGGCAGGCATCGAAGCCGAGCTCGCGCGTGACGTAATCGCACTTGTCCTTGCCACCGGCGATGCCGACCGCGCGCGCCCCCTTGATCTTCGCGATCTGGCCGACCGCCGAGCCGACCGCGCCGGAGGCGCCGGCAACCACCACCGTCTCGCCCGGCTGCGGCTTGCCGATCTCGAGCAGGCCGGTATAGGCGGTCATGCCGGGCATGCCGAGCACGCCGACCGCGGTCGAGATCGGGGCGATCTTCGGATCGATCTTGGCGAGGCCCTTGCCGTCGGACAGCGCATGGGTCTGCCAGCCCGCGCGCGACAGCACGATATCGCCCTTGGCAAAGCCGGGATTGTTGGACGCGATCACCTCGCTCACGGTGCCGCCCTCCATCACGCCGTTGACCGGGACCGGTGCGGCATAGGACGGGCCGTCGTTCATGCGGCCGCGCATATAGGGATCGAGCGACAGCCAGATGGTGCGGAGCAAGACCTCGCCGGCACCCGGTGTCGGCGGCGCGTAGTCCTCGAGCCTGAAATTGGCCGGCGTGGGCTCGCCATGCGGGCGCGAAGCCAGAACGATGCGCTTTCCTTGGGACATGATTTTTCCTCTTGAGGTGATTGGTTCGTGGCGCACACGTAGTCACGCAATCAGCCTCCCCGCAAGGGAGATGGATCGCGCCGACTTGTTTGAAACGTTGTTTGAAATGACGGCCGTCATGCCGAGCGAGGCGCTGGCGCCACCGTCATTCCCCGATGCGCAATTGCGCATCGAGGGCGATGCCAAGCACGAGCCCGGGATCCATTCCATCCACCAATGATGGCACCCATCCCGCTTTCTTCACGCGCCCCTTTTGAAGCATGTTGACACTAAGTACGATTTTTGTCAGACTGTTTACATCGTGACAAACAAGCTCACCCAGGA
Source organism: Bradyrhizobium mercantei (assembly GCF_001982635.1). Lineage (GTDB taxonomy): Bacteria > Pseudomonadota > Alphaproteobacteria > Rhizobiales > Xanthobacteraceae > Bradyrhizobium > Bradyrhizobium mercantei. The sequence goes on from NZ_MKFI01000002.1 coordinate 946,454, forward strand.
CGAAGCAGAGGCGCGCCGCCTGAAGATTCTCGTGGCGGCGCGCTGGTGCTTTCTCAACTTCGGCTTCTCGAAGACCTCGCTCGACGACATCGGAAAGCGCGCCGGGATTTCGCGCACGCTGCTCTATCGGACCTTCAAGGACAAAGAGAACATCTTCACTGCGGTCTTCACCGATTGGCTCATCTCCCGCCATCCGGCTGCGAAGAAAGCTACCCTCGGCGCCGGCTCGCCGGGCGAGCGGCTGCTTGAAGTGTGCAGGCTCATGGTCATTGAACCCTGGGCTGACATGGTCGGAGCGCCGATGGCGGGTGAATTCTTCGACGTCTGCGAGCGCCTGGACCCGCAAATCGAGGCCCGGCACCGCAGCGTGGCCACCGAATGCGTTGCGAGGATCCTCGGCGGCGACGAAGCAGCCGCAGAGGTTTTCGTGCTCGCGCTTGATGGACTTCTCAGCGACGAGCCCACCACGGTAGTGCTGGAGCAACGCGTGCAGCTTCTCGTGGCTCGCTTCGCGCCGCCCAACAGACGAAAGTAATGAGTATGACTAAAGCATGGACGGTGAAGGACATTCCTTCACAAGTCGGAAAGCGCATCATCGTGACCGGCGCCAACAGCGGCATCGGCTGGCATGCGGCGCTGGAGTTGGCGCGTGCCGGAGCGGAAGTGACAATTGCCTCCCGGAACGAAATGAAGGCCGCCGACGCGGCTCGCCGGATCCTTGCCATCGCGGCGAACGCCAACGTCGACATCGGGAAACTGGATCTGTCGAATCCCAGGTCGGTGAATGCGTTCGCGGAGAGCCGGCTGTCGCTGTCCCGGCCGATCGACGTACTGATCAACAATGCAGGCGTGATGGCGCTCCCGGAGCGCCGGGAAAGCGTCGACGGACATGAGATGCAGTTCGCGACCAACGTCTTGGGTCCATACCGCCTGACGGCCTTGCTGCTACCCGCGCTGCTGCAATCGGCCGCGCCGCGCGTCGTTACCGTAGCGTCCGGGACCCACGCGATGGGAGGCCCGGTGCCCGTCGCAGACCTCGACTCCAGGCAAAGCTACAAACCGATCAAGGCCTACGCGAAGACGAAACTCGCGAATATCCTGGTCGCAAGGGAGTTGCAGAGGCGCGCCGGAGACCGTTTGCTATCGGTCATCTGCCACCCCGGCGCGGCGAAGACGAACCTTTTTGCCGATACCAGCGCCCTCATGCTGCTCGCGGCGTTTGCCGTCTATCCGTTGGTTCAGAACGCCGGCATGGGAGCGGAGCCGACTCTCATGGCTGCAACCTCGACTGACGTGAAACCGGGCGGCTACTACGGACCCGGCGGCTTCATGAGACTGCGTGGTCATCCGACCGAAGATAAGACGTCGTCGATCGCCGAGAATACCGAGGCCGGCCGCATCCTGGTCGACGAGCTCGAGCGGATATCGGCGATAGGTTTCCCACTCTAACGTCGAAAGGCCACGGCCACGTGGCTCCCACATCAGAAGGACCGAATCGTTATCCCGAGATTCCGGGTTCGCGTCTTCCGACGCGCCCCGGAATGACGTCGTGTGAGGCTTACACCCCGCCCGGATAGTTCGGGGCTTCGCGCGTGATCGTCACGTCGTGGACGTGGCTCTCGCGCAGGCCCGCGCCGGTGATGCGGACGAACTCGGCCTTCTCGTGGAAGTCCTTGATGTCCTTGGCGCCGACATAGCCCATCGCGGCGCGGAGGCCGCCGGCGAGCTGGTGCATGACGTTGCCGACCGGGCCCTTGTAGGGAACCTGGCCCTCGATGCCTTCGGGCACGAGCTTCAGCGTGTCCTTGATGTCCTGCTGGAAGTAGCGGTCGGCCGAGCCGCGCGCCATCGCGCCGACCGAGCCCATGCCGCGATAGGCCTTGTAGGAGCGGCCCTGCCACAGGAAGACTTCGCCGGGCGTCTCGTCGGTGCCGGCGAGCAGCGAGCCGACCATCGCGATGTCGGCGCCGGCGGCGAGCGCCTTGGCGAGATCGCCGGAATATTTGATGCCGCCGTCGGCGATCACGGGCACGTCGGCCTTCTTCGCGGCCGCCACCGCGTCCATGATCGCGGTGAGCTGCGGCACGCCGACACCGGCGACGATGCGCGTGGTGCAGATCGAGCCAGGGCCGATGCCGACCTTGATGCAGTCAGCGCCGGCATCGATCAGCGCCTGCGCGCCGCCTTCGGTGGCGACATTGCCGGCCACGACCTGCACGGCGTTGGACAGCCGCTTGATGCGGTTGACGGCGTTGAGCACATGGCGCGAGTGACCATGCGCAGTGTCGACCACGACGACGTCGACGCCGGCATCGATCAGCCGCTCGGTGCGCTCGTAGCCGGTCTCGCCGACCGTGGTGGCGGCGGCAACGCGAAGCCGGCCCTGCGCGTCCTTGCAGGCGAGCGGATGGGCGACCGCCTTTTCGATGTCCTTCACGGTGATCAGGCCGACGCAGCGATATTGGTCGTCGACGACGAGCAGCTTTTCGATGCGATGCTTGTGCAGCATCCGCTTCGCCTCGTCCTGGCTGACGCCCTCGCGCACGGTCACGAGGTTCTCGTGCGTCATCAGCTCCGAGACCTTCTGCCTGGGATCGCTGGCGAAGCGCACGTCGCGGTTGGTCAGGATGCCGACCAGCTTGCCGGGCGTGTTCTTGGCGGCGCCGGTGACGACCGGAATGCCGGAAATGCCGTTTTCCTTCATCAGCGCCAGCGCGTCGGCCAGCGTCGCGTCGGGGCCGATGGTCAGCGGATTGACCACCATGCCGGATTCGAACTTCTTCACCTGCCGCACCTGGGCGGCCTGGCCCTCGGGATCAAAGTTGCGGTGGATGACGCCGAGGCCGCCCGCCTGCGCCATCGCGATCGCCATGCGCGCCTCGGTGACGGTGTCCATCGCGGACGCCATGATCGGGATGTTGAGCGAGATCGCGCGGGTGACGCGCGAGCGGATATCGACTTCCGAGGGAAGGACATCCGACAGACCGGGCTTCAGAAGCACATCGTCGAACGTGAAGGCTTCTCGGATAGCCGGAAATCCCGTGGCCATTGCCAACTCCTTATCTGCGGCCGCGGCCGCGATGGGTCTTACGGATGAACGCCGCCTTCGGCGACGCTAGCTGCGTCACCGTCGAATCGGTGCCCATCGGTGGGGTTGACGCTGGTCGATAGCATGGCGGCATGACGAATCAAAGTGTTTGCCAGCCATGCACAGGCTTTTTACGGCCCCCGGCAGCCTATTTAGCGATAACCCTGCGGCGGCCCGTACCGGCGGATCGCCTCGACCATCTCGCGGTGGCGCCGGTCCTCCCGCTTCATGTGGACGGCGATGACCGCATGGGCCGACGGCACCAGCAGCAAGACGTGGAAAAACAGCCCGAAAATCGCGCAAAACACGATCAGGACCAGATTGAAGATGGCCGAAAACAGCTGTCCGTTCAGGAGCAGCCCGATCGGCGGCAAGAGAGCGGCGAGGACGTAGATCACGGCGAACCTTCCAGAGCGTTTTCGAGCGAAGTGGTTACCGGTTCGCGTGAAGAAAACGCGTCAAAACATGAATCCAGAGCCCCGTTCCGACCCTGTCGGAACGGGCTCGAGCACGGGCGGATGCATACCAGCGTCACGCTGGATTTAGGGCGTTTGGCCGGTTCCGCAATAGCGCCGCTCAGGGCAGGATGATATGGCCCCCTCGCCCGCCTTTTCAGCATAGCTGTCCTATTTTGATGAACAAACAACGCCTGATCCCGCTCATCGTGGCCACTGCCCTGTTCATGGAAAACATGGACTCCACGGTGATTGCGACCTCGCTGCCGGCGATCGCCGCTGATATCGGCACCAGCCCCCTCACGCTGAAGCTCGCGATCACGTCCTATTTGCTGTCGCTCGCGGTGTTCATCCCGGCGAGCGGCTGGACCGCGGACCGCTTCGGCGCCCGTATCGTGTTTGCCGGTGCGGTCGCCGTGTTCATGCTGGGCTCGATCGGCTGCGCGCTGTCGGGCTCGGTGACCGATTTCGTGTTCGCCCGCATCCTGCAAGGCCTCGGCGGGGCGATGATGACGCCTGTTGGGCGATTAGTGCTGTTACGCTCGGTCGACAAGAGCGCGCTGGTCAACGCGATGGCCTGGGTGACGGTGCCGGCACTGATCGGCCCGGTGATCGGGCCGCCGCTCGGCGGCTTCATCACCACCTATTTCTCCTGGCACTGGATCTTCCTGATCAACATTCCGATCGGGCTGCTCGGCATCTTCCTGGCGCTGAAATACATCGACCCGATCAAGAGCGAAGACCCCGAGCGCTTCGACCTGATGGGCCTGGTGCTGGCCGGCATCGGGCTTGCCGGCATCGCCTTCGGGCTCTCGGTCGCCGGCCTCAATCTGTTGCCGTGGCCGATCGTCGCTGCGCTGGTCGGGGTCGGCACGATCTCGATGACGCTCTACGTCCTGCATGCGCGGCGCACCGGTTCGCCGGTGCTCGATTTCGGACTGTTGCGGCTGCCGACCATGCGGGCGTCGATCGTCGGCGGCTTCATGTTCCGCCTCGGCATCGGCGCGCTGCCGTTCCTGCTGCCGCTGTTGATGCAGGTCGGCTTCGGCCTGTCGCCGTTCCAGTCCGGTCTCGTCACCTTTGCCTCGGCGGTCGGCGCCATGGGCATGAAGACGCTGGCGGCCCGTATCATCAAGGCCTTCGGCTTCCGCAACATGATGACCGTCAATGCGGTGGTCAGTTCGGCCTTCCTCGCCGCCTGCGCCCTGTTCACGATCTCGACGCCGCTGATGCTCATCTTCACCATCCTGGTGGTCGGCGGCTTCTTCCGCTCGCTGCAATTCACCGCGATCAACACCGTCGCCTACGCCGAGGTCGAGGCCCCGCAGATGAGCCGCGCCACCACCCTCGTCAGCGTCAACCAGCAGCTCGCGGTGTCGGCGGGCGTCGCCGTCGGCGCGTTCTCGGTCGAGACCGTGCTGGCGTTGCACCATCAGACCGAGCTCTCCGCCGACGTGTTCGGGCCGGCCTTCATCGTAGTCTCGCTGATCTCGGCGGCCTCCGCCTGGTTCTTCTGGCAGATGCCGGCCGAAGCCGGCAACGAGATCGCCGGCCGCAAGGCGATCGACATCTCGAGCCGCAAGGGCGCCGAGAAGCGCGCCGCGGCCGAAGCGGTCAAGGTCGCAACCGAAGACACCCAGAACGCGCGGGATCAGCGGCTGGGGTAGTCGATCGAGCGAGCTGTTCGCGAGGCACGGTACAAGCGCGCCGTCAGGTCACGACCGGGCCGCTAAGGATGGCCGGTCATTCCCGTTGTCTGTCGTCGATCCGGACGTTCGATAAGTTCGTATGTGGGAACGTGGGTCGCTTCCAGCCACGATTCCAGCGCAGCTCCGCAAACCGTGCAGATCGCGTCACCCGTGTGCGGCACCAAGAACTTCTCGTCAGTGCGTCTGTACTCGGCGCCGCAATTGCATTGAACAATTGTCGCCATTGCCAGGATATGCGCCTGGGAATGTCGCTTTGCCAGCCCTTTATTCATCAAACGGCCCGAGTGCGCGAAACGCTGCTGCACCAAGGCCGCCAACCCAGTGGGGGGTTTTCTCCCGGTGGGGCTTGGGGGGCTCGGGCGCCGGGAGCAAGGATTCGACTCCGGCCGTCCCTTCCAGGTTCCTATCGACCACGCTGAAACGTTCGCCTGAGCGCATCCCGATCCGGACGACGTCGCGTCCTGCAAAAAAATCCCCGCGAGAGTCAGAAAGCGAACGGAAGCGCCGCTGCCGATCCTGCACAGTGCGGCTCAAGCGGGCACGCAGTGACGCCGCATCAGCAGAAAACATGCACGAGGAAGCGCTCCGGAATCCCTTCCGTGGTGTCCGTACACCACGGAAGGTCCGATTTTCGTTGATTGAGTTTCGCTTGAAAGGATCAGAGCCAGTGAGTGACGCAAATACGAACGAAGTGAACGGCAATCCGAAAGTCGGCTTCGGCCTACCCCTGCTTGCCTTCCCCAAGGCCTTCCAGGGCATCGCCCAGCAAAACGCGACGCGCGCCAAGGAGCAGTTCGAGAAGGTCAAGGAGGCCGCGGCGGACATCTCCCTCCTGCTCAGGGAAGCCTATTCGATCAACGCCAACGGCACCGCGGATTATGCAGCCAAGCTACTCGAGATCACGAGCACCAACGCCAGTTCGGCCCTCGCCTTCGTGACCGATCTTGCCGGCACCAAATCGCTGTCGGAAGCGATCCAGCTTTCGGCCGAGCATGGCCGCAGGAATTTCGAGGTCACCACCACGCAGAACAAGGAGCTTTGGGAGCTCACCAAGAAGGTCGCGACCGAGACCTCCGAGCCCCTCAAGAAGAGCCTTGCAAGGGCGTTGAAGACAGCTTCCTGAGGAGCAAGCCCCCCGCTCCCGGAGCCCCGGCTGGAACGAGCGTCCCCCACAAGAAGAGACGCCGTCCAGCCGAGGGGTGCGGATCCAGCATACCCGACATTGGAGGAGGACGCCGTGGGCGTGATCATGATCAGATGTCCGCGGACAGGCCGCGCGATCACAACCGACAAGAAAGCCGACCGCGAGACATTTCGCTGCAGCGCCGTGTTCTTTTCGCGCACCTACTGCACGATCTGCCGGGCCACCCACGAATGGTTTGCCAAGGACGCCTGGGTCGACGAACCCGGCGAGCGGATGCTCAAGGCGTCCTGACGTCCGCGGTCGCCTGACAGGCTGATCAATGGCTGCGTGATCGCGAGGCACCCGCCACATGCGGGCGTACCTGAACCTTGTCGCCGTTGGTCCATGGCTGAGCGTGCGGACGCTGCGGCCCTTGCGCTGCGGTGGCACCGCGACCGGACGGTTTCAATCCTTCGGCCGAAACGATGCGATCGATCCTGTCCCGCATGATTCCGTAGCACTCGCAGGCCGCGGCTTCGAGGCCCTGTCTGTCGACCTCGATCGAGCTGCGCCGGTTGGACCGGATCGCGCCCGAGGCGCGAAGCTTTTGCACGACGTGGGTTACGGTCGTTCGCCTGACGCCCAGCAATTCCGACAGCGTCTCCTGCGTCAGCGGGAGCGTGTCCTGGCCGATCTGGTCGTGAATCTGCAGCAGCCAGCGAGCCAGACGGGCTTCCACCGAGTGCAGCGCATTGCACGCCGCCATATGCTGGAACTGCACCAGCAACGACCGCATATGGAGCTGCACCGCATCTGCGAGCGCGTGGCTCCGCACGAGCGCAGCCTGAAACCGCGCCGGCGAGATCTGCCAAGCCGTGCCGGCGACCCGAACCACCGCCGTCATCGGCGAATGCATCGTCCGCAGTGCCGACAGGATGCCGGCCGCTCCCTCATTGCCGATCACCGTGGTCGCGACGGCCTGTCCGTTCGGCATGTCCATGACGAACGCAATCAACGCTGTGCACGGGAAATAGATCTGTCCGACGGGATCGCCCGACCGCACCAGCACGAGGTCGCGTTCGAGCGATGTCTTGCGGAGATGAGGCACAAGCAGATCGAAATCTGCGTGCGGCAGCGCAGCCAGAAGACGATTGCCTATGCGCGTCCTGTACTCCATCGCGGGACATCTCCCAGACGGAGGCGCGGCTCGTTGCACGGATCCCGCGGTAGCGTCAGGCTGAGATACGCAACGAACAGACCGCGCCGGGAAAATAGAATACGCCGCGCGGGAGGGAGTTCCAATAGATTCAGCTCGGTGCGCGCCCGCTTCTTCCGAGGCACCCCCCGCGTATCGCCGTACCGGGGTAACGCTACAGCCTTGCCCGCCAGGGCTATCGGCTGCGTCGGGCTGGCCGCGGCGAGGGCCGGCCTGCGCAGACGCAACGCAAGTTTTGTTGAATTGCTGCGCCGGAACGATGCCTCGTTTGCGCGGTAGGAGCGGATCGTCAGTCCACTGAGATTCTCCGCATGAACTCCATCGAATACACCAGAAGCAAGGTTCCCGAAGTCACGCTGGTGTTCTGGATCATCAAGATCGCCGCGACCACGCTCGGCGAGACCGGCGGCGACACCGTCACGATGACGTTGAACTGGGGTTACCTGGCCGGGACCATGCTGTTCCTGTTCGTGCTGGTGGCGCTCGTCGCGGCGCAGATCGCGGCGAAAGCGTTTCACCCGGTGCTGTATTGGGCGACGATCGTCGCATCGACGACATTCGGCACGACCATGGCCGATTTCGCCGATCGGTCGCTCGGCATCGGCTATGCCGGCGGATCGAGCCTGCTACTCCTTCTGCTGCTGCTCACGCTCGGCCTCTGGTACTGGTCCCTCGGCTCGATCTCCGTCAACACCGTGAGCAGCCCCAGGGTCGAGGCGTTCTACTGGACCGCGATCACCTTCTCGCAGACGCTCGGCACCGCGCTCGGTGACTGGATCGCCGATTCCGGTCTCGGCTACGAGGGTGGCGCGCTGGTGTTCGGCGCCGCGCTGGCGGCGATCGCCGCGGCGTACTATTGGACCTCGATGTCGCGCGTGACGCTGTTCTGGCTGGCCTTCATCCTGTCGCGGCCGCTGGGCGCGACCGTCGGCGACTTCCTCGACAAGCCGGTCAGCGACGGTGGTCTCGCGCTGAGCCGCCCGATCGCGTCGGCGGTTCTCGCGATCTTCATCATCCTCTGCGTGCTGGTCCTGCCGCAGCGCGCCGGATCGCACCCGAGAGCGTCGGAGACAGCGGCGTAGGAGTTCGCGAGGGCCTTTGCACGGCTCCCTCCCCGTCATTGCGAGCGGAGCGAAGCAATCCATCCAGCCGCATATGCGGAGCGATGGATTGCTTCGTCGCTGAGTTTATCATCGGGCCGGCCCCTGGCCGGACCCGTTGGCTCCTCGCAATGACGGCTGCTGCCCGCGGAACCCGGTCGCCAGCACGTAACGCTCGGAGGAGTCCTGCCGGCTCGCGGACGGCTTGACGTGGCGGACGGTGGCGAAATCGCGCTTCAGCTGTCCGACCAGCTCGGCGTCCGCGCCGCTCTGGAACACTTTTGCCAGGAACGTGCCGCCGGGATTGAGCACCTCGCCGGCAAAATGCGCGGCGGTCTCGACGAGGCCGATGATGCGCAGCTGATCGGTCTTGCGATGGCCCGTGGTGTTGGCCGCCATGTCGGACATCACGATGTCGGCGCGGCTCCCCATCATCGCGATCAGCTTCTCCGGCGCGTCATGGTCGAGGAAGTCGAGCTGCGCGAAGGTGACGCCGGGGATCTCGCCCATCTCCAGCAGATCGATTGCGACCACCTTGCCCTTGCCGTCGGCGGCGCCGGTGCGTTTCGCGGCGATCTGGCTCCAGCCGCCGGGCGCAGCGCCGAGGTCGACCACCGTCATGCCGGGCTTGAGCAGGCGATATTTGTCGTCGATCTCGAGCAGCTTGAAGGCCGCGCGAGAGCGATAGCCCATCGCCTTGGCCTTGGCCACATAGGGATCGTTGAGCTGGCGCTCGAGCCAGAGTTTTGACGACAGCTTTCGCTTGCCGCCGCTCTTGACCGTGACGTGCAGCCGCCCGGTGGTGTCTTTCGCCATACTACTTCTCTACTCCCTCGCCCCGCTCTTGCGGGGAGAGGGTTGGGGTGAGGGGCTGTTTCCGCAATTGAGGTGAGAGATGGGCTCGTGGAGAGTCCCCCTCACCCGGATTGCATTGACATGCAATCCGGCCTCTCCCCGCAAGCGGGGCGAGGCAAGAGAAGCTCTAGCACGCCCGCAGCGCGCCGTCCTCGCGCATCATCTCGACCAGCATGCCTTCGCGCAGGCCGCGGTCGGCCACCCGCAGCCGCGGCATCGGGAACGCGTTGCGGATCGCGTCGAGAATCGCGCAGCCGGCAAGCACCAGGTCGGCGCGCTCGACGCTGATGCAGTTGTTGCTGACGCGCGCCTCATAGCTCATGCCGAGCAGCTTCTGGATCGTCGCGGTGACGTCGCAATCTTTCATCCAGATGCCGTCGATGCGGCGGCGGTCGTAGCGCGACAGATTGAGGAAGACGCCGGCGAGCGTGGTCACGGTGCCCGAGGTGCCGAGCATGTGCATGTCGCGCAAATCCCGGCCGTGCTCGGCCGCGAACGGCGCGACATGGCGCGCGACCTCGTCGATCATCTGCGCATACATATCCCTGGTGACGTTCCGGCCGCCGAAATGTTCGGCCAGCGTCACGACACCGAGCGGGATCGACATCCACGCCTTGATGCGCGGCGGCGTATCGGGCGCATCGGGATCGCGCTCGATCCGCACCAGCTCGGTCGAACCGCCACCAATGTCGAACAGGATGGCGCCCCGCCCCTTCGGGTCGAGCAGCGGCGAGCAGCCGATCACGGCGAGCGTCGCCTCGGTCTCGCGGTCGATCACCTCGAGCTCGATGCCGGTCTCGGCCGCGACGCGCGCGCGAAAGCTTTCCGCGTTACCGGCGGCGCGGCAGGCCTCGGTGGCGATCAGCCGCAGCCGGCGGGCCTTGCGATAGCGGATCTTGTCGCTGCAAATGGCCAGCGCCGCAATCGCGCGCTCGATCGCCGCCTCGCTGATCGAGCCGGTGGCGGCGATGCCCTCGCCGAGCCGGATGATCCGCGAGAAGGAATCGACCACGCGGAAACCGTCGCCTGTCGGACAGGCGATCAGGAGCCGGCAATTGTTGGTGCCAAGATCGAGCGCGGCGTAGACGCCACTTTCCGAGGCTGCCGCAACCAACCCTGACGGGGCTTCGCCGGCCGCAAGGCCGTCGCAAAGCCGCACATCGTCATTCATCAAAACTGTCTTTCCGCAGGACCCAAATGGGCTGCCGAATAATTGTCGTTCACGGAAACTTTAGCAGCGTCAAAGCGCTACGCAAACTCCGTTCACATTGGGTCCATGCCCAATCGGGCGTTGTCGTTAAGGGGGGTGTGCGTTATCTCCTCAGCGCCCCCAAACTCCAGCAAATCCGGGCATTTCAGGTCATTTTCCGATGCAAGATCACACGCCGCCGGCCTCCCTCGAAAACGCTATCGCACTGCAAAAATACGGTGTCGGACAGCCTGTTCGACGAAAGGAGGACGACACCCTGGTGCGCGGCAAGGGCAAATACACCGACGATTTCTCCCTGCCCGGCCAGGCCATCTGCTGGATGGTCCGCTCCTCCCATGCCCATGGAATCATCAAGAGGATCGATACCGCAGCCGCCCGGGCGATGCCGGGCGTGCTCGGGGTGTGGACCGGCGCCGACCTTGCCGCCGCCGGCTACAACCCCTTCACCTGCGGCCTGCCGCTGAAAAACCGCGACGGCTCGCCGCTGCTGCAGACCAACCGCCCGGCGCTCGTCACCGACAAGGTGCGCTTCGTCGGCGATCCCGTAGCCTTCGTGGTGGCGGAGACCGCGGCCCAGGCCCGCGATGCGGCCGAGGCCGTCGAGGTCGATATCGAGCCGCTGCCTGCGGTGACGGATGCGGCCGAAGCCGCCAAGCCCGGCGCGCCGCAGCTCTATGACACCATCCCCAACAACGTCGCGCTCGACTACCACTATGGCGACACCGCCAAGATCGACGCTGCTTTCGCTGCCGCCGCGCACGTCACAAAACTCGACATCGTCAACACCCGCGTCGCCGTGGTCTCGATGGAGCCGCGCGTCGCGCTCGCGCATTACGACAAGAAGACCGAACGCTTCACGCTGCAGGTGCCGACCCAGGGCGTTTCCGGCAACAAGGCGATCCTGGCGCGCCTGCTCAACGTGCCTGCCGACAAGGTCCGCATCCTGACCGGGAATGTCGGCGGCTCGTTCGGGATGAAGAACCTCAATTATCCCGAATACACCTGCATCGCGCATGCGGCGCGCCAACTCGGCCGACCCGTGAAGTGGCTGGACGAGCGCTCGACCAGCTTCCTGTCCGACAGCCAGGGCCGCGCGCAGCTGATCCACGCCGAGCTCGCACTCGATGCCGACGGCAAATTCCTCGCCGTGCGGCTGTCCGGCTACGGCAATCTCGGCGCCTACATCACCGGCGTCGCGCCGGGGCCGCTGTCGCTCAACACCGGCAAGAACCTCGCCAGCGTCTATCGCACGCCGCTGCTCGGCGTCGACATCAAGACGGTTCTGACCAACACCACGCTGATGGGCGCCTATCGCGGCGCCGGCCGGCCCGAGGCCAATTACTACATGGAACGGCTGATCGACGCCGCCGCCGACGAGATGGGCATCAACCGCTTCACCTTGCGCAAGCGCAACTTCATCAAGCCGTCGCAGCTGCCGTTCCCGGCCGCCTCCGGCGTCACCTATGACAGCGGTGACTTCGCCGGCGTGTTCCAGAAGGCGCTGGAGATCTCCGACTACGACAATTTCGCCAAGCGCAAGAAGGAGAGCAAGAAGAGCGGCAAGCTGCGCGGCATCGCCGTCGGCTCCTATCTCGAAGTCACCGCGCCGCCGTCCGGCGAGCTCGGCAAGATCAGCTTCGAGCCGGACGGTTCGGTGAAGCTCACCACCGGCACGCTGGATTACGGCCAGGGCCACGCCACGCCGTTCGCGCAGGTGCTGTCCGACCAGCTCGGCGTCCCCTTCGAGAAGATCACGCTCGAACAGGGCGACAGCGATCTGGTCCGGTTCGGCAACGGCACCGGCGGCTCGCGCTCGATCACCGCGACGGGACAGGCGATCGTCGAGGCCTCCGCGCTCGTGGTCGAGAAGGGCAAGAAGGCCGCCGCGCACATGCTGGAGGCCTCCGAGGCCGACATCGAGTTCGGCCAGGGCCGCTTCACCATCGCCGGCACCGACCGCTCGATCGGCATCATGGAGCTCGCCGAGCGGATGCGCGACAGCAAGATGCCGGAGGGCACGCCGGAGACACTCGACGTCGATCACGCCACCAAGGAGACGGCGTCGACCTTCCCGAATGGCTGCCACGTCGCCGAGGTCGAGATCGATCCCGACACCGGCGTGACGCGGATCGTGCGCTATTCGGCGGTCAATGATTTCGGGGTCGTGGTCAATCCGATGATCGTCGCCGGCCAGCTGCATGGCGGCGTCGCGCAGGGCATCGGCCAAGCGCTGATGGAGGAAGTCAGCTACGACGCCTCCGGCCAGCCGATCACCGGCTCATTCATGGACTACGCGCTGCCGCGCGCCGGCGACGTGCCGTCGATGCAGGTCGGCGATCATCCCTCGCCGGCGAAATCCAACCCGCTCGGCACCAAGGGCTGCGGCGAAGCCGGCTGTGCCGGCAGCCTCGTCTGCATCGTCAACGCCGTGGTGGATGCGCTGTCGGAATACGGCATCAAGCACATCAACATGCCGCTGACGCCGGAACGCGTCTGGCGCGCGATCCATGACGCCAAGGCGAAGGCGGCGTAAGGGCGCTCCGTCACAACGCGTACAACTGTCATCACCCGCGAAAGCGAAAGCGGGTGATCCAGTATTCCAGAGACGTCAGCGATAGAACCGAGAAGCCGCGGCGTACTGGATACCCCGCATGCGCGGGGTATGACACCGGTCAAGGTGATGCGTCGCGCCCCTTCCTTACGCCGCCGCCTGCTCGCGCGGTTGGGTGATCGCGATGTGCCAGCAATGCGCCAGCGGCCTGCCGTTGCCGAGCACCAGCGCGTCGAGCTCGACGAAGCGGTGGCCCTTCTTGTCGTAATTGCCGATGACCTTGGCGCGCGCCGTCAGTTCGTCGCCGATCTTGCCCGCCGACAACAGTTGCATCCGTGTGCCGACATGGATCCAGGGCCCGAGGATCGCATTGTCGACCAGCACCTTGTTCATCACCCGCGGCAGCAGGCCGGGATGGCCGAGACCTTCGCGCAGATAGATTGGGTCGGTCTCGCGGATATCGGCAAGATAGTCCTTGGCGGCATCGCCGGACCAGTCGCGCGGGATGACGCCGAGCCACTTGCCCTCTTCATAGGACGAGGCGCTGACCGGCTTGCGCTCGGCAACCGCAGCAACCTGCTCGTAATCGTCGAGCACGAATGTCGGCGCTGAGGCCGGCAGCGATGCGGTGCCGGTGGCACAGAGCTCGCCACGGCTGGAGAGCTCGATCGTCAGCCCATTGCCGGTCTCCCGGCCGGTCAATTCGGCGATCTCGCCGTCATAGACCGGCTTGACGAAACGCGCCTCGATCAGCCCGCGTTCGAGGAAATCGCGGCCCCACTTCTCGACCGGCAAATGCATCATGTAGGCCATCACATCGACGCCGGGCACCAGCCCGCCGGAAAAGCCGAACTTCCGCGCCACCGTGTCGTCGTGGATCTTGTTCTCTGACAGTTTCGAGGTGTTGTACGCTGAGACGCGATAGGTCAGCGAGGGCGTCGTCGAATCCATGGGGTTTCCCCTTATTTCGGTTGTTTTTCTCAGGCAATCGTAGTCGAACCGGGCAGCGTGACAAGCCTCTCGTTTTGCTCGCAATTTTCCGCACCATGGAGTACACGCAGGCCGTGCCTGCGAACCCGGAATCGATGACTGAAACCCCTGCCCTCACCCGCATCTATGTCGACGCCGACGCCTGTCCGGTGAAGGACGAGATCTATCGCGTCGCGATCCGGCTCGGCGTGCCCGTCAGCGTGGTCGCGGGCAATTTCATCCGCGTGCCGCAGGATCCCCTGATCGAGCGCATCGCCGCAGGTTCCGGCATGGATGCGGCCGACGACTGGATCGCGGAACGCGCGCATGAAGGCGACGTCGTGATAACAGCGGACATTCCGCTGGCGAGCCGCTGCGTCAAGGCCGGCGCCGACGTGATCGCGCCAAATGGCAAACCGTTCACGGAACAGTCGATCGGCATGACGCTAGCCGTGCGCAACCTGATGACCGATCTGCGCTCGTCGGGCGAGATCACCGGCGGACCGAAATCATACTCGCCGCGCGACCGCTCGACCTTCCTGTCGACACTTGACCAGACCATCCGCCGCATCCAGCGCCGCCGCGCCGAGCAGGCGCAGGCGAGCCAGCACGGTTAGCGCGATGGCTCCGCCTCCTCTCATCCAGCTCAAGGACATCAGCCTGACCTTCGGCGGCACGCCGCTGCTGTCAGGCGTCGAGCTGTCGGTCTCGGCGGGCGAGCGCGTCTGCCTGATCGGCCGCAACGGCTCCGGCAAATCGACGCTGCTGCGGATCGCGGCCGGCCTGGTCGAGCCTGATGCCGGCAGCCGCTTCGTGCAGCCCGGCGCGACCATCCGCTATCTGCCGCAGGAGCCTGACTTCGGCGAGCACAAGACGACGCTGGCCTATGTCGAGGCAGGCCTCGGCCCTGGCGATGACCACTATCAGGCCCGCTATCTGCTCGAACAGCTTGGGCTGACCGGCGAGGAAGATCCCGCGCATGTCTCCGGCGGCGAGGCGCGGCGCGCGGCGCTGGCCCGCGTGCTGGCGCCCTCGCCCGACATCCTGCTGTTGGACGAGCCGACCAACCATCTCGACCTGCCGACCATTGAATGGCTCGAGGGCGAACTGGAGAGCCGCCGCTGTGCGCTGGTCCTGATCAGCCACGACCGCCGCTTCCTCACCAACCTGTCGCGCACCACCGCATGGCTCGACCGCGGCCAGATCAGGCAGATCGAGCGCGGCTTCGGCGCGTTCGAGGCGTGGCGCGACGAGGTGCTGGCGGAAGAAGAACGCGAGCAGCACAAGCTCGATCGCAAGATCGTCAACGAGGAGCACTGGCTGCGCTACGGCGTCTCCGGCCGCCGCAAGCGCAACGTCAAGCGGCTCGGCAATCTGCATGCGCTGCGCGACCAGCGCCGCAACTATCGTGGCGCCACCGGCAATGCGACGCTCGCCGCCGCCGAGGCCGACAAATCCGGCCGCCTGGTGATCGAGGCGAAGGGCATCGTGAAGGCCTATGGCGAGCGCAAGATCGTCGACGGCTTTTCGAGCAGGATCCAGCGCGGCGACCGCGTCGGCATCGTCGGTCCCAACGGTGCCGGCAAGACCACGCTGGTGCATCTTCTGATCGGCAACGATCCGCCCGACTCCGGTTCGGTGCGGCTGGGCGCCAATATCGAGATGGCGACGCTCGACCAGCATCGCGAGAGCCTCGATCCGAAGCTGACGCTGGCCGAAGCCTTGACCGGCGGCCGCGGCGATCACGTCATGGTCGGCGACAAGTCGAAGCACGTGATCGGCTACATGAAGGACTTCCTGTTCGCCCAGGAGCAGCGCGGCACGCCGCTGGAGGCGTTGTCCGGCGGCGAGCGCGGCCGGCTGATGCTGGCCCGCGCGCTCGCAAAACCGTCGAACCTGCTGATCCTGGACGAGCCGACCAACGACCTCGACCTCGAAACCCTCGACGTGCTCGAGGACATGCTCGGCGACTACGAGGGCACTGTGATCCTGATCAGCCACGACCGCGACTTCCTCGACCGCGTCGTGACGTCGGTGATCGTGCCCGAAGGCCAGGGACGCTGGATCGAATATGCCGGCGGCTACTCCGACATGCTGGCGCAGCGCGGCACTGATGTGAAGCGCGAGACGGTGAAGGCGGAAGCCCCGACTGAAGAGAAGAAGGAAGCCAGGACCGCAGCGCCCGAGGCGGCGCCGCGGCGCCGGCTGAGCTTCAACGAGAAGCACGCGCTGGAAACGCTGCCGAAGACGATCGACAAATTGCACACCGAGATCGCCAAGCAGCAGAAGCTGCTCGACGATCCCGACCTCTATGCGAAGGATCGCAAGAAGTTTGACGCCGCCTCGGCCGCGATCGCCAAGGCGCAGGACGAGCTCGCCGCCGCTGAGGACCGCTGGCTCGAACTCGAAGTGCTGCGTGAAGAGATCGAACAGGCATAACACCGATGTTCTTCCGTCATTGCGAGCGAAGCGAAGCAATCCATTTCGCCGCTTGCGGAGAGATGGATTGCTTCGTCGCTGCGCTCCTCGCAATGACGAAAACGTCAAACCCGGAGTTGACCCGATGAGCACGCCCCTCGCCGCCAAGATCGCCAAGGAATACGGCACCCCCTGCGCCGTGATCGACATGGACCGGGTCGAGCGCAACATCGCGCGGATCCAGAAGGCCTGCGACGAGGCCGGTGTCGCCAACCGCCCGCACATCAAGACGCACAAGAACCCGATGCTGGCGCAGTTGCAGATCAAGGCCGGCGCGAAGGGCATCACCTGCCAGAAGCTCGGCGAGGCCGAGATCATGGCGGATAGCGGCATCGACGACATCCTGATCAGCTACAACCTGCTCGGCGACGAGAAGATGGCGCGGCTCGGCGCGCTGCAGGACAAGGCCAACGTCACCGTCGCTGCGGACAATTCCGTCGTGGTCGGCGACCTGCCGAAGGCGGCCGCCGCTTCGGGGCGTCCGCTCTCGGTCGTGGTCGAATGCGACACCGGGCGCAAGCGCGCCGGCGTCGAGACCCCGGCCGAAGCGATCGCGCTGGCGCGCGAGATCGCGGCCTCAAAGGGCCTGAGCTTCGCGGGCTTCATGCTGTACCCGACCGAGACCGGCTGGGCGGACGCCCAGAAATTCTACGACGAGGCGCTCGCCGGCGTGCGCGCCCACGGTCTCGATGCGGCCATCGTCTCCACCGGCGGCACGCCGAACCTGGTCAATCTCGGCAGACTGAAGGGCGGCACCGAGCACCGCTTCGGCACCTACATCTACAACGACCGAATGCAGGTCGCGGCCGGCGTCGCGACCTGGGACGATTGCGCGCTGCATATCTATTCCACCGTCGTCAGCCGCGCCGGCCCCGAGCGCGGCATCCTCGATGCCGGCTCCAAGACACTGACCTCCGACACCGGTGGCCTCGAAGGCCACGGCCTGATCCTCGAACATCCCGAGGCCAAGATCGCGCGATTCGCCGAGGAGCACGGCTTCCTCGATCTCTCCCGCAGCAACACGCGGCCGAACGTCGGCGATGTCGTGCGGATCGTGCCCAATCACGTCTGCGTCGTCGTCAACATGATGGACGAGGTCGTGATGGTGCGCGGCGACGAGATCATCGGCGCGCTGCCGGTGACGGCCCGCGGGAAGTTGCGCTAAGTGAGCGCCCGCGCATCCTTCGAGGCTCGCCCAGCGGCGCAATTGCGCCGCAAGGCTCGCACCTCCAGCGACAAAGGCAAAGCCTTTGCGCGGGGATGACGCTCTCTCTGCAGCTTGGTACCGCTCTCAAGAATCCGTCACCCTGAGGTGCCGGAGCGCAGCGGAGGCCTCGAAGGGCGGCGGCGGGCTACAAGTCGCGCGGCGTAGACACCTTGCTACCCGCTGATCAACGCCTGCAGCTCACGGTCCAGCGCCGACCGAAACACCTCGATCGGCCGCGCCAGGCGGCCGGCGGGCGGACGGTGCACGATCCAGGCGCGGACTGCCGGATTGAAGTCCGCGATCTTCACGGTCTTGAGCCTGTTGCGGATCGGGCTCCGCTTCAGCGCCACCGGCGTGACGAGGCCGATGCCGAGCCCGCGCGCCACCAGCGACAGCCGTAGCTCGCTGTCGAGCGCCTCGACCGCGATGTTGAACGGCAGATGCGCCGCATCGAAATGCCGTTTCAAGGTCTGGCGGAAGCCGCAGCCATCCTGGTTGATCACCCAGCCGATCTGCGACAGCCATTCGAGGTCGACTGACTTCGGCGTCTTCATCTCGCGCGCGACGACGAACACCACCGGCTGCGCGCCGAGATCGGAGGCCTCGAGATCGTCCGGCGGCGCGGTGCCGTCGGGCAAACAGATCGCCGCCGCATCGAGCTCGTTGCGGCTGACCCGCTCCATGTGGTTGGGCGACCAGCCCGAGACGACGCGCACCGCAAGCGCCGGAAATTCGCCGCGCACGGCGTCGAGCGGCCCGGTGAGCCCCGCCTCGGACAAAAACGGCGTCAGCCCGAGCCTGAACTCGCCGCGCACCACCCCGTCATCGGCGACGCCTGACTTGAGGTCGTCGAGCATGCGCAGCAGGCGGCGGCCCTGTTCATAGGCCTCTATTCCGGCAGCGGTCGGCTTCAGCGGCTTCGACAGCCGGTCCAGCAGCTGCGCGCCGAGCATCTCCTCGAGATTCTGGATCCGCCGCGTCACGCCGGGCTGGGTCAGGTTCAGCCGCGCCGAGGCCGCGACGATCGATCCGGTCTCCACCACGGCGACGAACGCCACGAGGTCATGGGTGTTCATAACAATCTCGCATATTCTTCATCATCTTATTTGAATTGTAGCATATTAGGCCGATCCCCTAAAGGGGGCCTCGCCACTCCCTCGCGAGGTCCCATGACCATCTCCGAAGCCACAAAACTCTCCCCTGACCGTACCGTCTCGGTGCGGCCGCTGATCTGGATCGGCGCCATCACCACCGGCACCGTCGTCACCAATTTGTTTGCCCCACAGATCCTGGTCGGCCTGATGGGCCGCTCACTCGGCATGACCGAGTTGCAGGCCGGCCTGATCTCGACACTCACCCTGCTCGGCTACGCGCTCGGGCTGCTGTTGCTGGTGCCGCTGGTCGATCTCGTCGAGAACAAGCGGCTGATCCTGCGCACACTCGCCTGCGCCATCATCGCCGCGATCGGCACCGCGATGGCGCCGACGCCGCTGATCTTGCTGGCAGCCACCTTCATCCTCGGCGCATCCTGCGCCGCGATCCAGATGGTGGTGCCGCTGGTGGCGTCGATGGTGCCGCCGGAACGCCGCGGACAGGCGATCGGCGACGTGATGAGCGGTCTGATGATCGGCATCCTGCTGTCGCGGCCGGCGGCGAGCCTGATCGCGGACAGCTGGAACTGGCGCGGCTACTACGTCACCTCGGCCGTGCTGATGACGGTGCTCGCTTGCGCCTTGGCGCGCACTCTGCCGAGTTTGCAGCCTGCGGCGATGGTCAGCTACGGCGCGCTGCTGGGCTCGTTTCCAAGATTGCTGCGCGAGGAACCGGTGCTGCGCGTGCGCGCCTGGACCTCGGCGCTGGTGATGGCCTCCTTCACTTCATTCTGGGCCGCCGTCGCGCTGCGCCTGCCGGAGGCGCCGTTCCATCTCGACGCCGGGGGGGTTGCGCTGTTCGCGCTGATCGGTGTGGCCGGAGCTGCTGCGACCTCGATCGCCGGCCGCTGGGGCGACAAGGGTTTTGCGCGGCCGCTCCTCATCGGCTCGCATCTGCTGATCATCATCGCGGCAGCGCTGTGCGTGTGGGCCGCCGTGCTGGAGTCCCGGATCACGGCGCTCTTGCTCATGAGCGCGGGCGCGATCCTGCTCGATCTCGGCATCACGACGGACCAGACGCTCGGACGACGCGCGGTCAATCTGCTACGCCCCGAGGCACGCGGCCGGATCAACGGCCTGTTCGTGGCGCTGTTCTTCATCGGCGGCGCGGTCGGTGCGGCAGCGGCGTCCGCGGCGTGGAGTTATGGCGGTTGGACTGCGGTCTGCGCGGTGGCGGCGGCGTTCGGGGTGCTCGGCTTGATCACCGACCTCGCGACGAAGACGGGGTCGGAATGAATTGTCCGATTGGGATGGACTGAGCGCCCGCGCATCCTTCGAGGCTCGCTTCGCGAGCACCTCAGGATGACGCTCTCTACGATAAAGTCAGCCTCGAAGCCGTCACCCTGAGGTGCCGTAGCGCAGCGGAGGCCTCGAAGGGCGGCGGCGGGCTACGCGATGCCGACATAATGTAATGCCCCCTTCCCGGCCGCAGCACCGGTCGCGAACGACGCCTGCAACAGATAGCCGCCGGTCGGCGCCTCCCAATCGAGCATCTCGCCGGCAGCGAAGACACCGGGCAGCCGGTGCAGCATGAAATGCGCATCGAGCTCATCGAACCTGATGCCGCCGGCACTCGATATCGCGCGCGCGATCGGCGCCACGCCGGTGACCTCGACCGGCACCGCATTGGTCAGGGCGGCCAGTTCGGCCGGCGGCAGCGCGGCCAGCGACCGGCCGGAGGCGATGGCCGCCTCCTGCAACAGCCCGATGCCGACCGGCGAGAGCTGCGCGGCTTTGCGCAGGAAATTGGAAAACGACTGCTTGCCCTTTGGCGCCGACAGGCGCGCGACCAGTTCGTCGCGCGCAACATCGGGCCGCAGCGCCACACTGAGCACAGCGGTTCCCTCGGCCAGCACCGCATCGCGCAATTCCGCCGATAGTGCGTAGATCGCGCCGCCCTCGATGCCGGTGCGGGTGACGATGGCTTCGCCGCGCACGGTATGCGGACCGATCGTGAGCGCGACGCCCTTCAGCGGGTCCCCCTCGAACCGATCGCGGAAGATCGCGGACCAGGCGACAGTGAAGCCGGAATTGGCCGGCTTCATCGGCTCGACTGCAATGCCCTTCGCGGCGAGGATCTCCGCCCAGGCACCGTCCGAGCCGAGCCGCGGCCAGCTCGCGCCGCCAAGTGCGAGCACGGTCGCATCAGCATCGACCACGCGTGGGCCGTCGGGCGTCTCGAACAGCAGTGCGCCCTGCGCATCCCATCCGATCCAACGATGCCGAAATGCGAATGCAACCCCCGCGGCATCGAGCCGCCGCAACCATGCACGCAGCAAGGGCGAGGCCTTGAACGCCTTTGGGAATACGCGGCCGCTGGTGCCGACGAACGTCGGCTGACCCAACGCCGTACACCAGGCGCGCAAGGCGTCCGGCGGAAACGCCTCGACTGCGGCCTTCAGGCACGGCATCGCCTCGCGATAGCGCGTGAGGAAATCCGGCAGCGGCTCGCTATGGGTGAGATTGAGCCCGCCGCGGCCAGCCATCAGGAACTTGCGGCCGGCCGACGGCATCGCGTCGTAGACGGTGACGGCAGCGCCACCTTGCGCGAGCACCTCCGCCGCCATCAGGCCGGCGGGGCCGGCTCCGATGACGGCGGTGTGTTGCAAAGGCGAAGACATGGCTGGAGTGTATTCCGCGTTCGCCACAATAACAGTCGTCATGCCCGGGCTTGACCCGGGCATCCACGTGTCACCACCACGACGCGCTGCAAGACGTGGATGGCCGGGTCAAGCCCGGCCATGACGGCGGATAGATCCGCGAAGCGATTACAGCTTGATCCCGGCCCGCGCGGCGGCCTGGGCGACATACTTCTGCGTCTGCTCGAACGCGCCCTGCAGTGCCTTCGCGGTCGACATGTCGCTGATCGCATTGAAGTGCGCGGCGACGCCGTCCGGCGTCCATTCGGACTGCGGCAGGTTGACGCCTTCGGTCTCCAGCACGCGGATCACCGCGAACGAGCCGGCGCCGGCGCCCATGATGGTGCGGGTCGGCGCGTCCTCCGAGAGCAGGAATTCGACCGCCGGCGTGATCGCCTCCGGCTTCATCAGCTGCAGCGCCTGCGGCGGCAGCAGTTCCTCGGTCATGCGGGTCGCCGCCGTCGGCGAGATGGTGTTGACCTTGATGTTGTTCTTGCGGCCCTCTTCGGCGAGCACGTTCATCAGGCCGACCATGCCGGCCTTGGCCGCGCCGTAGTTGGCCTGGCCGAAATTGCCGAACAGGCCGGAGGACGAGGTCGTCAGCACGATGCGGCCGTAATTGCGCTCGCGCATGCCGGCCCACACCGCCTTGCAGCAGTAGAAGGTGCCGGTCAGATGCACGTCGAGCACCTTGGCCCAATCCGCGACCTCCATCTTGGCGAACGACTTGTCGCGGAGGATGCCGGCATTGGCACAGAGCAGATCGACGCTGCCCCACTCCTTGGTAGCGCGCTCGACCATCGCGGTGACCTGCTCGAAGTTCGAGACGTCGGCGCCGTCGGCCATCGCGGTGCCGCCCGCCTTGCGGATCTCCTCGACCACGGTCTCGGCCGGCGACAGCGAGCCGCCGGTGCCGTCGCGCGCGCCGCCGAAATCGTTGACCACGACCTTGGCGCCGCGGCTGGCGAGCCCCAGCGCATGCGCCCGCCCGAGACCATTGCCCGCGCCGGTGACGATAGCGACGCGTCCGTCAAACCTGATTGCCATGCTTGTCGTTCCTGCTCTTACTTCCCTTCTCCCCTTGTGGGAGAAGGTGGCGCGCGTAGCGCGCCGGATGAGGGGTCTGTCCCCGCGAGCTCAAGCGAGAGTCTTTACGTGGAGACAGACCCCTCACCCGGCTTCGCGTTCCGCGAAGCCACCCTCTCCCACAGGGGGAGAGGGTGCGAACGCTCGCGATTGGCAGCTTTTGAGCAGCGATGGATGGCCGGGTCAAGTGCGGCTCTGACCGCCTACCGGGGGCCGCTTAGACCGACGGGGTCATCGACCCGCAGGGTTTCAGGCTTTTGAGCAGGTGCCCGCTCCAGCACTCGTGATGCTCCTGAGCGTAGCTGATCGAGCCGATCACAATCAATGCGATGACGACAAGTCCGGCGACGATGTTCTGCACCATGGCTGCCACTCCCGGGACCGCACCGCCTTAAGGTGGCATGATGGACACCGGGGATCAAAGCCGTCAATGCGCTACTTGGTCTAGGCGGAGGTTCGTTCCACCCTTCCCGCGTACGGGAAAGGTGGAGCTACTCAACCATCTCCTGGAGCCCCGTTCCGATTGAATCGGAACGGGGCTCTGGATTCTTGTCCGGACGCGTTTTCTTCGCGCGAACCGGTGTCCACTTCGCTGCAAAACGCTCTAGCTGAAATAGATCAGGCCGAGCCAGTCGGCGACCAGCGCGGGCTTCTCCTCGCCCTCGATCTCGACCGTGACGTTGGTGCGCGACAGCAGTTCCTTCGGCTTGCGCAGCGTGGCTTCCGCCAGCACGAAGCGGCCGCGCACGCGTTTCCCCGAGCGCACCGGCGAGATGAAGCGCAGCTTGTCGAAGCCGTAATTGACGCCCATCGCAGTGCCCTCGAGCACCGGCATCACCTCGTAGGACATGATGCTGAGCAGCGACATGGTGAGGAAGCCATGGGCGATCGTGGTGCCGAAGGCGGTCTCTTTGTTCGCGCGCTCGGGATCGACGTGGATGAACTGGTGATCCTCGATCACGTCGGCATAGGTGTCGATGCGGCCCTGATCGAGCAGGTGCCACGAGGACACGCCGATCTCCTTGCCAACCATGCCCTGGTAGGTTTCCAGCGACACCGGCGGCTTCTTCCAGACTTCGTTCATTGGCTAACCTCCTAACCGGAGGTCCGCACCTTCTGCAGCTCCGGAAATTCTTCCTCGCGGAACTCGGCTCCGCGCAACGCATCCGTGCGATTATCGTCATGTTCGAGCCGGCGCAACTGCACCCGGCGGATTTTTCCGGAGATCGTCTTCGGCAATTCGGTCACGAGCTCGATCTTGCGGATGCGCTTGAATGGCGCCAGCCTTGTGTGCAGGTGCTGGAAGATCGACAGCGCCGTCTCCGGCGTGCGCTCGACGCCCGATACCAGCAGCACATAGGCCTTGGGGATCGCCAGCCGGATCGGGTCCGGGCTCGGCACCACGGCGGCTTCCGCCACCGCGTCGTGCTCCAGCAGCACGCTCTCCAGCTCGAACGGCGAGATACGGTAGTCGGAGGATTTGAACACATCGTCGGTGCGGCCGACGAAGGTGAGATAGCCCTCGTCATCGGTGAACACGACGTCGCCGCTGCGATAGATCTCGCCGTCGGTGCCGATCAGCCTGCCGTCGTCGCCCTGATAGCCCTGCATCAGGCCCGCCGGCCTGTCAGCACCGAGCAGCAGGGTCACCTCGCCTTCCTTCGCGGCATGGCCGTCATTGTCGGTGACTTGCACGCGATAGCCCGGCAGCGGCCGGCCCATCGAGCCGACCTTCACCTTCTGGCCCGGCGAATTGCCGGCCAGCGCCGTGGTCTCGGTCTGGCCGTAACCGTCGCGAATGGTGAGACCCCAGGCCGATTTGACCTGGTCGATGATCTCAGGGTTGAGCGGCTCGCCGGCGCCGCAGACCTCGCGCAGCGAGACCTTGAAGCTCGCGAGATCTTCCTGAATGAACATCCGCCACACCGTCGGCGGCGCGCACAGCGTAGTGACGCCGCAGCGGCCGATGATCGAGAGCAGTCCCTTCGCCTCGAAGCGCGGCTGGTTGGCGATGAAGATCGTCGCGCCGGCATTCCACGGCGCGAAGAAGCAGCTCCAGGCATGCTTGGCCCAGCCGGGCGAGGAGATGTTGAGATGGACGTCGCCGGGCTGCAGGCCGATCCAGTACATGGTCGAGAGATGGCCGACCGGATAGCTGCGCTGGCTGTGCCGCACCAGCTTCGGCTTTGCCGTGGTGCCCGAGGTGAAATAGAGCAGCATCGGATCGTCGGCCTTGGTCGGGCCGTCGGGCGTGAAGTTATCTGACGCCCTCGCTGCGTCCTCGAACGGCAGCCAGCCGTCCTGCGGCTGCGTCGCGCCGACCACGATGCGGACCAGCTTGTCGCTGCCGAGGCCCGCGAATTTCGCGACCTGATCCTGGGTGGCGACCACCGCCCTCGCCTTGCCGCGATCGAGCCGGTCGCGCAATTCATCCGCGGTCAACAGCGTCGTCGCGGGGATCACGACCACGCCGAGCTTCATCGCCGCCAGCATGGTCTCCCACAGCGGCACGACATTGCCGAGCAGCAGCAACAGATGATCGCCGCGCTGCAGCCCCTGCGCGCGCAGGAAATTGGCGACTTGATTCGAGCGGCGCGACAGCTCGGCGAATGAAAGCTTGGTCTCGTTGCCGCTGGCGGCATCGACGATCCACAGTGCCGCCCGGTCGCGGCTCTCAGGCGCGCGCGCCAGTTCGGCGTCGAACCAGTCCAGCGCCCAGTTGAACGGCACCGGATCCGGCCAGCGGAATCCCTTCACCGCGGCATCGTAGTCGGTGCGGTGCTTGAGCAGAAAGGCGCGTGCGTTCTGAAATGTGGTCATCCGGCTTCACCACGTTTTCTAGCGTCATCCTGAGGAGCCGCGCGAAGCGTGGCGTCTCGAAGGATGGGCCACAGGCACCGCATCCTTCGAGGCTCGCTGGCGCTCGCACCTCAGGATGACGGAACCAAACCTACTTCCCAGCGAGGCTGCGAACGTGCTGGATAATTCCTGAAAAGTCGACCCCGCCATGGCCCGACGCGTCGAAGGTCTTATAGAGCTCCTGCGCATGCTTGCCGAGCGGCGTCACCGCGCCGGCGGCATTGGCGGCGTCCTGTGCCAGCGTCAGGTCCTTGACCATCAGGTTGGAAGCGAAACCCGGTCTGTAGTCGTTGTTGGCCGGCGAGGTCGGCACCGGGCCGGGAACCGGACAATAGGTGGTGAGCGACCAGCACTGCCCCGACGAGGTCGAGGCGACGTCGAACAGCGCCTGGTGCGACAGGCCGAGCTTTTCGGCGAGCACGAAGGCCTCGCCGACCGCGATCATGGAAATGCCGAGGATCATGTTGTTGCAGATCTTGGCCGCCTGGCCTGCGCCACCGGCGCCGCAATGCACGATCTTCTTGCCCATGTTGGCCAGCATCGGCTGGGCCGCCGCGAACGCCTTCGCCTCGCCGCCGCACATGAAGGTCAGCGTCGCGCCCTTGGCGCCGCCGGTGCCGCCGGAGACCGGCGCATCGACCGAGGCCATGCCGTGCTTGGCCGCCAGCGCATGCGCCTGCTTGGCGCTTTCGACGTCGATGGTCGAGCAGTCGATGATCAGCGCGCCCTTGGCCATCGCGGGCAGCACCTCGTTCCAGACGCCGAGCACGTGCTTGCCGGCCGGCAGCATGGTGATGACGACATCGGCACCCTTCACCGCAGCGACGCTGCTCTCGGCGATCGCGGCACCGTCGCTTTTCGCCTGATCGCGGGACGCGGCGACCAGATCGAACGCGGTCACCTTGTGGCCGGCCTTGACCAGATTGGCCGCCATCGGCCCGCCCATATTGCCGAGCCCGATGAATGCGACGTTTGCCATGGGAAGTCCTCCGCTTGCGACGTTTCTATTTGCTGTCTGGGAATTTCAGTTCGTCGGCGCCGATCTCGGCGAAATAGGGCGCGACCATCTCCGGCGTCACGTCCTCGATCCGGCTGGGCTGCCATTTCGGATTGCGATCCTTGTCGATCACGGCGGCGCGCACGCCCTCCCGGAAGTCGTCGCTGGCGAACACCTCGAGCGCGGCGCGATATTCGCGCACCAGGCACTCTTCCAGTGTCTCGGTCGCCCGCGCCAGCCGCAGCAGCTTCAGCGTCACCACCATGCCGCGCGGCGACTTCTCGCCGAGTGTCTTCAAAGTGGCCTGCGCCAACTCGGAGCCGTCGGCCACGAGCGCCGCGGCGATGTCGTCCATCCGTCCGCGCGCGAACCAGCCGTCGATCCTGGCCTGCATCGCGGCGACCGGGCCGGACTTTTCGCCGGTGGCAAAGCCCGCGATCAGCCGGTCGATCTCGGCCGAGCTCGTGCGAGGGGCAACCTCGGTCAGCGCCTCGCGCAGCGCAGGCAGCTTCGCGCTCGGCACCACGGCGTCGGCGAACTTGGCGTAGATCGCGTCGGGGCCGTTCATGGTCGTACCGGTCAGCCCGAAATAGGTGCCGATCTCGCCCGGCGACCGCGATAGCAGATAGGTGCCGCCGACATCGGGGAAGAAGCCGAGCCCGACCTCGGGCATCGCCAGTTTCGTCCGCTCCGTCACCACGCGGTGGCGCCCGTGGGCCGACAGCCCGACGCCGCCGCCCATCACGATGCCGTCCATGAAGGCGACATAGGGTTTCGGGAAATGCTTGATCCGCGCGTTGAGGATGTATTCGTCGCGCCACAGGATCTTGCCGAGATCACCCTTGACCTTCGAGCTTTCCCAGAGCGCGCGGATATCGCCGCCGGCGCATAGGCCGCGCTCGCCGGCGCCTTCCAGCACGATGACGGCGACGTCGGGATCGGCTTCGAACAGGTCGAGCGCCTTGTCGATGTCGTGGAACATCTCCAACGTCACCGCATTGATCGCCTTCGGCCGGTTGAGCCGGATGATGCCGGCAGAACCCTCCTTGCGCGCGATCAGATCGCCTTCTGCCGCAGCCACATCATTCATCGCGCGCCCTCGATCAACTTGCGCGACACGATCAGCCGCATGATTTCATTGGTGCCTTCGAGGATCTGGTGCACGCGCAGATCGCGCACGATCTTCTCGACGCCATATTCGCTGAGATAGCCGTAGCCGCCGTGCAGTTGCAGCGCCTGGTTGGCAACCTCGAAGCCGACATCGGTGCCGAACCGCTTGGCCATCGCACAGAGCATGGAAGCGTCGGGGTCCTTGCGGTCGAGCGCAGCCGCCGCGCGCCAGAGGAAGGTGCGTGCGGCTTCCAGCTCGGTCGCCATGTCGGCGATCTTGAATTGCAGCGCCTGGAATTCGTCGAGGCGTTTGCCGAAGGCCTTGCGGTCCTTCATGTAGGCCAGCGCCTTGTCGAGCGCGGCCTGGGCGCCGCCGAGCGAGCATGCCGCAATGTTGAGACGGCCGCCGTCGAGGCCGGCCATCGCGATCTTGAAGCCGATGCCCTCCTCGCCGAGCCGGTTCTCGACCGGCACGCGCGCGTTCTCGAACATCACGGCGCGGGTCGGCTGCGCGTTCCAGCCCATCTTGCGCTCGTTGTTGCCGAACGACACGCCCGGCGTCTTGCCGTCGATGACGATCGTCGAGACGCCGCCGGGACCATCGCCGCCGGTGCGCACCATCGCGACCAGAAGATCGGTGCTACCGGCGCCGGAGATGAACTGCTTCTGGCCGTTGAGCACGTAATGATCGCCGTCGCGCACCGCGCGGGTGCGGAGCGCAGCGGCGTCGGAGCCGGCGCCCGGCTCGGTCAGGCAATAGCTCGCGATCAGCTCCATGGTGCAGAGCTTCGGCAGCCATTGGTGGCGCTGGGTGTCGTTGCCATAGGCATCGATCATCCAGGACGCCATGTTGTGGATCGAGATGAAGGCCGACGTGGTCGGGCAGCCCGTCGCCAGCGCCTCGAAGATCAGTGCGGCGTCGAACCGCGTCATCGCCGAGCCGCCGACGTCGTCCTTGATGTAGATGCCGCCGATGCCGAGGCCTGCGGCCTCGCGCATCACGTCCACCGGAAAGTGTTTCTTCTCGTCCCATTCGAGCGCGTGCGGCGCGATCTTTTCCGCCGCAAACGCCCGTGCCATGTCGCGAACCGCGATCTGGTCCTCGATGAGAGCGAACTGCATCATTGCCTCGCCCTGAACGGACTTACTTCATCGTCGGGATCGAGAACTCCGCGCCGTCCTTGACGCCGGACGGCCAACGCGAGGTCACCGTCTTGGTCTTGGTGTAGAAGCGAACCGCGTCCGGACCGTGCTGGTTGAGATCGCCGAAGCCCGACTTCTTCCAGCCGCCGAAGGTGTAGTAAGCAATCGGCACCGGGATCGGCACGTTGACGCCAACCATGCCGACATTGACCTTGGCCGCGAAGTCGCGCGCGGCGTCGCCGTCGCGGGTGAAGATCGCAACGCCGTTGCCGTAATCATGGTCGGACGGCAGCGCCAGCGCCTCGTGATAGTCCTTGGCGCGCACCACCGAGAGCACCGGGCCGAAGATCTCTTCCTTGTAGATCCGCATGTCCTTGGTGACGTTGTCGAACAGCGAACCGCCGAGATAGAAACCGTTCTCGTAGCCCTGCATCTTGAAGCCGCGGCCGTCGACGGCGAGCGTCGCGCCTTCCTTGACGCCGATGTCGATGTAGCTCTTGACCTTCTCGACCGCCTCGCGGGTCACCAGCGGACCGTAATCGGCCGACGGATCGACCGAGGTGCCGATCTTGAGCGACTCGACGCGCGGGATCAGCTTGTCCATCAGACGGTCGGCGGTGGTCTTGCCGACGGGAACCGCGACCGACACCGCCATGCAGCGCTCGCCGGCCGAGCCGTAGCCGGCGCCGATCAGCGCATCGACCGCCTGGTCCATATCGGCGTCCGGCATGATGATGGCGTGGTTCTTGGCGCCGCCGAAGCACTGGCAGCGCTTGCCGGTCTGCGCGGCGCGCTCATAGATATACTGGGCAATGGGCGTCGAGCCGACGAAGCCGATCGCCTTGACGTCGGGATCGTCGAGGATGGCGTCGACCGCCTCCTTGTCGCCGTTGACGACGTTGAGGATGCCGGCCGGCAGGCCTGCCTCGATCATCAGCTCGGCGAGCTTCATCGGCACACCGGGATCGCGCTCCGAGGGCTTGAGGATGAAAGCATTGCCGCAGGCGATCGCGGGCGCGAACTTCCACATCGGGATCATCGCCGGGAAATTGAACGGGGTGATGCCGGCAACGACGCCGAGCGGCTGGCGCATCGAATAGATGTCGATGCCGGGGCCGGCGCCCTCGGTGTACTCGCCCTTCATAAGATGCGGGATGCCGCAGGCGAACTCGGCGACTTCGAGGCCGCGCTGGATGTCGCCCTTGGCGTCGGGAACCGTCTTGCCGTGCTCACGCGCCAGAAGCTCGGCGAGCTTGTCGTAGTCGCGCTGCACCAGCTCGACGAACTTCATCATGACGCGGGCGCGGCGCTGCGGGTTGGTGGCGGCCCATTCCGGCTGCGCGGCCCTGGCGTTCTCGACCGCGGCGCGGACTTCGGCCTTCGAGGCCAGCGCCACCTTGGCCTGGACGTCGCCGGTCATCGGTTCGAAAACGTCTGCGGTACGGCCCGAGGTGCCCTTGACCTCCTTGCCACCGATGAAATGTCCGATCGAGCGCATGGATAAACCTCCCTGAAGGACCTGAATCGCCAGCCGGCCGGCGGGATCACTTTACAAACCCTATTGACCCTGCATTTTATAGGATTCAAGTCCGATAAATTGCACCATAGATGTGCGGAAATGCTGGATCAAGGCGGCGGCACAATCGACTGGGACGACTTCCGCTTCGTGCTTGCCATCGTGCGCGGCGGGTCGGTTTCGGCTGCCGCCAAGCAGCTCGGCGTCGATCATGCCACAGTGATCCGCCGTGTCGACCGGCTGGAGCGCCACCTCTCCGCAAAACTGTTTGATCGGCGCAAGACCGGCTATCTGCTGACCGAGGCCGGCCAGCGCGTCGCCGATAGCGCGGAGGCGATGGAATCCACCATCGTGGCCAACCAGGAGGCGGTCGGCGGGTCGCGCGCGCATCTCACCGGCACGGTGCGGATCGGCGCGCCCGACGGCTTCGGCAGTCACTTTCTGGCCTCGCGGCTGGTCAAGTTCACCGAGCGGTATCCCGATCTCGATCTGCAGCTCGTCGCCACCGCGCGGCTGTTCTCGCTCTCCAAGCGCGAGGCCGACATCGCGATCAGCCTGACCATGCCGAAGGAAGGCCGCATCGTCGGCCGCAAACTGCTGGACTACACGCTCGGGCTTTATGCCGCACCCGCCTATCTCGCGCAGGCGCCTGCCATCGCGGCGCGGGCCGACCTGCCGCGGCATCGCTTCGTCGGCTACATCGAGGAGCTGCTGTTCACGCCGGAGCTGGACTATCTGCCGCAGGTCTCGCCGAAGATCTCGGCCAAATTCCGCAGCGCCAACCTGATCGCGCAGCTCAACGCCACCATCGCCGGCTTCGGCATCGCCGTGCTGCCGCACTTCATGGCGAGCGCCCACCCCGAGTTGCAGCCGGTGCTGCGCGACGAGGTGCGGATCTCGCGCACCTTCTGGCTTTTGATGCACGCCGACAGCAAGGACCTCGCCCGCATCCGCGCGGTGGCGGATTACATCTACGAGACGGTCGAAGCCGAGCGCGCGCTGTTTGGCGGGCCCTAATCTTTCCATCGTCCCGGCGAACGCCGGGACCCATAACCACAGGGCTGTGTTGTTGAAGGGATCGTGGCCCCAGCGAGGTTAAGCAACCGACACTAGGGGTAATGGGTCCCGGCCTGCGCCGGGACGACGATGGGGAAGGACCCTGCCCTTAATTCACCTTCTTCTTCGCCGGCGCCTTCGCCGTCGCGCGGCCCAGCGCCGCCTCGCGGCCTGCGGCCAGGATCTCGTCGGACATTTCGCCATTGCCGGCGATCCGCGACATCACGATGGTGCCCATCATGGTCGCCAGCGTCGCCATCGCCTGCTTGCGCGCGGTCTTGCGCGGCACGTCCTGGATCTGGTCGGTGATCATGTCGATCATCTGGTCGAGCTTGAGCGCGAAGGCCTTGCGGGTCTTCAGGCTTTCGCGGGCGATCTCGGCGCCGAGCGCCGGCACCGCGCAGCCCTGACCGGGATCGTCGCGATGGGTCGCCGACAGGTAGCCGTCGACGATGGTCGAGAGCCGCTTCTCCGGCGCCACCTCGGCCGTCACCTTGCGCCAGCGCTCGTTGGCGCGGTCCATGGCGTAGTTGAAGGCCTCGATCACCAGCGCCTCGCGCGAGTCGAAATGGGCGTAGAAGCCGCCATGGGTCAGGCCGGCATCCTTCATCAGGTCGGCGACGCCGATGCCATGGGCGCCCTTCTCGCGCAGCCGCGTCGCGGCCCTCTTCACGATCCGCGCGTGGGTCTCCTGCTTGTGTTCTTTCGAATAGCGCATGCCGATCTCATGGAATGTTTCTAATCATATAATAGCAGATTTGCGCCCGGGATGCTGCAGTTATTTCGCCTTGTTCACCCCTTGGGGTTCCCCGCCGAGCATCGAAAATGTCGCGGTCGCGTGCACCGCAAGATTGCCCCGTCCGTCGCGGACGAAGCCCTCGGTGTAGCTGGTCTGGCGGCCGCGCTTGATCACCCGGCCCTCGGCCGAGATGGTTCCTGAGCGCGCCGACAGCGGGCGCAGATAGGTCAGCTTGAGGTCAAGGGTGACGGAGGCCTGCCCCGCCGGCAGTTCGGTCGAGATCGCGCAGCCCATCGCAGTATCGAGCAGCGCCGCGGCGGTCGCGCCGTGCAGCAGGCCGATCGTGTTCTCCAGGCTCTCATGCGGCTCGAGTTCCATCACGATCCGCCCCTCGTCGACCACGGCCATGCGGAAGCCGATCAGCCTGGCCATCGGCGGCGGCGGCAGCCTCCCGTCGCGGATCGCGCGCATCGCCTCGATGCCGGTCATCCCCATCGCCGCCATCGCCACCGGCCCGGGCGCCTGCCATTCCACCACGCGCGTGCGCGTCAGCTCGGGCGAATGTAGATCTGATGTCTCGGCGGCGGTCATGACGGCTCCATTTATATGATGCATATAATTCTATATATCCGCCTCCGCCGGCGCAACCGTTGCGCCCATGCTTGACAGGGACCGGGTTTGTCCGGGACATGGCGCGATCAATTCCTGCGCCGGGACGTTCTCCATGGACATGCTCAATCCCCACTGCGGCATCGACCGCGACTCCAGAGGCGTCGTCCGCCTCACGATCTGCAACGCCGGCAAGCTGAACATCGTCAGCTCGGCCGTCACCAACGGCGTGCGCGAGGGCTTTGAGCATCTGGCCGCCGACCGCACCATCCGCGCGGTGATCCTGGCCGGCGAAAGCGAACGCAGCATGATCGGCGGCGCCGACATCAAGGAGATGGCGACGCTCGACCCGAAATCAGCCGAAGCCTTCATCAGCCGCCTGCGCGATCTCTGCGAGGCCGTGCGCAAATTCCCCGCTCCCGTGATTGCCCGCCTGCCCGGCTGGTGCCTCGGCGGCGGCCTCGAGGTCGCAGCCGCCTGCGACGTCCGCGTCGCCGCGCATGATGCGATGTTCGGCATGCCGGAGGTTCGCGTCGGCATCCCTTCGGTGATTCATGCGGCGCTGCTGCCCCGCCTGATCGGCTGGGGCCGCGCCCGCTGGCTGATGATGACCGCGGAGAACATCGACGCCCCGACCGCCCTCGCCTGGGGCCTGGTCGACACCGTGGCAAAGCCCGGCGGCCTCGACGACGCCGTCGAGCACACCGTGAAGGCGCTGCTGGAATGCGGCCCCGAAGCGCTGCGCATCCAGAAGGATTTGCTGCGGCAATGGGAGGAGCTGCCGCTGACCGAGTCGGTCAACCTCAGCGTCGGCGTGTTCGGAAAATCGTTCCAGACCGGCGAGCCGCAGCGGCTGCTGCAGGGGTTTCTGGATCGGAAGCGGTAGACGCCTGAGATCTTGTAGCCCGCATGAGCGAAGCGATATGCGGGATCGGCGGTCCCGGATGTCGCTTCGCTCATCCGGGCTACGAGATCCCTCCAGGCTACGCATTTGACGGACTGTTGACCGCAGGGCCCAACCAACTAGTCTAACCTCCATCGCCAGCGAGCGGTTCCGATCGAGAACGTCGATCGAAGCCCGCTGCCTGCGATAGAACCAACAATCCATTTCGGGAAGTACGCACGGGGTCACCACTCACAGGCTGCAGGAGGACATATGGTCCAAAAGCGCGACGTTCCCGGTATCCGCCCCTATGATGCTCCGGCCGGCGGCTGGGGCGCCCTCAAGGCCACCGCTGAGGCGGTTCGCACCCAGATGGATCTGGTCGAGGCGCCGATCACGCTGCTGCGGACCAACAAGCCCGACGGCTTCGACTGCCCAGGCTGCGCCTGGCCCGACAAGGAGCACACCTCCACCTTCCAGTTCTGCGAGAACGGCGCCAAGGCCGTGACCTGGGAGGCGACCAGCAAGCGCGTCACGGGCGAATTCTTCGCCGCCCACACCGTCACCGAATTGCTCGGCTGGACCGATTTCCATCTCGAGAACGAGGGCCGCCTGACCGAGCCCCTCGCCTATGATTCCGCGAGCGACACCTACCGGCCGATCACCTGGGATGACGCCTTCGCGCGGATCGGCGCGACGTTGCGTGCGCTACCGGATCCCAACATGGCCGAGTTCTACACCTCCGGCCGCGCCTCCAACGAGGCCGCCTTCCTGTTCCAGATCTTCGCGCGCGAATACGGCAGCAACAATTTCCCCGACTGCTCGAACATGTGCCACGAGGCCACCAGCGTCGGGCTGCCGCAGTCGATCGGCATCGGCAAGGGCACGGTGTCGCTGGACGATTTCGATCACTGCGAGCTGATCATCGCGATGGGCCACAACCCCGGCACCAATCATCCGCGCATGATGGGCACGCTGTGGGAGGTGTCGCGCCGCGGCGTGCCGATCATCGTGTTCAATCCCTTGCGCGAGCGCGCGCTGGAGCGCTTTGCCGATCCGCAGGATCCGATCGAGATGGCGACGCTGGGTTCGACCCGGATCGCCTCGACCTATTATCAGCCCAAGGTCGGCGCCGACGCCGCAGTGCTGAAGGGCGTCATGAAGGCGCTGATCGAGAAGGACGACGCGAGCCACGACGTGCTCGATCACGCCTTCATCGCCGAACACACCAACGGCTTTGATGCGTTCGCGGCCGATCTGCGCGCGACGCCGTGGGAACAGATCGAGGCGGTGTCCGGCTTCAGCCGCGCCCAGCTCGGCGAGGTCGCAACAGCCTACGCGAAATCCAACGCCACTATCGTCACTTACGGCATGGGCATCACCCAGCACATGCGCGGCACCGACAACGTCCAGCAGATCGCAAACCTGCTGCTGTTGAAGGGCAATTACGGCAAGCCCGGCGCCGGCATCTGCCCGCTGCGCGGTCACTCCAACGTGCAGGGCAACCGCACCGTCGGCATCACCGAGAAGCCCAACATCCCGATGTTCGAGGGCATCGAGCGCACCTTCGGCTTCAAGCCGCCGCGCCATCACGGCCACGACGCGGTCGCCGCGATGGAGGCGATCGACGACGGAAGGTCCAAGGTGCTGGTCTGCCTCGGCGGCAATTTTGCCATCGCCCTGCCCGACCCCGAACGCTGCGCGGCCGCGATGCGCAAGCTCGAGCTTGCCGTCCATCTCGGCACCAAGCTCAACCGCTCGCATCTCTTGATCGGCAAGCAGTCGATCATCCTGCCGGTGCTGGGGCGCACCGAGCGCGACATCCAGGCTTCCGGCCCGCAGGTCATCACCGTCGAGGATTCGATGTCGATGGTGCATGCCTCGCGCGGCAAGCTCAATCCGGCCTCCGAATTTCTGCTGTCGGAATCGGCGATCATTGCCGGCGTGGCGATGGCGACGCTGCCTTCGAGCAAGGTGCCGTGGGCCGAGCTGGTCGCCGATTACGACCGCATCCGCGACGCCATCGAGGGCGTCTTCCCGGAGTTCAAGGATTACAACGCGCGGATCCGGATTCCCGGCGGCTTCCGCCTGCCGCTGCCGCCGACCGAGCGCAAATGGACCACCGCATCCGGCAAGGCCGAATTCCTGATCTTCGACGGCCTCGAAGAAGACCCGGTGCTGTCGGACAAGTCCGTCCTCAAGCTCACCACCATCCGCAGCCACGACCAGTACAACACCACGATCTACGGCTTGAACGACCGCTATCGCGGCGTGTTCGGCCGGCGCGACGTGCTGTTCGCCAACGAGGCGGACTTGACCGCACGCGGCCTCGCCCATGGCGATCTCGTCGAGATCGAGACCGCGCTGCCCTCCGGCGAGCCGCGCCGTCTGACCCTCACCGCAATCGTCTACGACATCGCCCGCGGCTCGGTCGCTGCCTATTATCCCGAAGCCAACGGCCTGGTGCCGCTCGACTACCAGGACAAGGAAAGCGGCACGCCGTCGTACAAATCGGTGCCGGTGCACATTCGCCGCGCTGCGCAGGCGGCGTGATTTGGCTTTCGGTTCGTAGCCCGCATGAGCACAGCGATATGCGGGATATGCCTATCCCAGGATATCGCTTCGCTCATCCCGGCTACGCGCTTCATCCGGGCCCGCAAGTCGCCGTAACGACAGAGCTTGTAGCCCGCATGAGCGCAGCGACATGCGGGACCGTTCACCCCGGATATCGCTTCGCTCATCCGGGCTACGCGGACATCACCTTGCATTGGCCGGCGCATGCACCGGCCAGAGATCGGCGCGCCAGTGCAGCGCGATCGCGAGCATGGCGATGAAGCCGGCGGCGGCGAGCAGTGTGCCGGTCGCGGTGTAGCCGATCAGGTCGATCAGGCTGCCGGCGGCGAGCAGGCCGAGCGGCAGGCCGTAGATCACCATCATGCGGACGCCCATCACGCGGCCGCGCAGATGCGCGCTGGCATTGCGCATCAGCATCACCGCGGCCGAGATCATCGACATGCTCTGCGCGATGCCGGCCAGCACCAGGCAGGCCATCGCCACCGGCATGGTCCGGAGTTCGACGAACACCAAAAGCATCGCGTACCAGGCGAGCGTCGCGCCGATCAGGAGCCGCGCGATGCGCACGCCGCCGGCCATGCTGAGCGTGATCGAGCCGATCAGCGATCCCACAGCAAAGCTCGCGGAGAGATAGCCGAGCCCGGTCTGGTCGGTGTGGAAGATGTCGCGCGCGACGTAGGGCAATAGCCCGTTGGTGAGCGGAAACGCGGTGAGATTGGCGAGGAACGCGACGCAGAGCGCGGCGCGCATGCCGGGGCCGCTCCAGGCATAGACGATGCCCTCCTTGAGATCGCGCAGCAGCTTTGAACCCGGCAGGTCGATATCAGACTGATCGGCGACGCCGTGCGATTTCGGCCGGCTCATGCAGAGCATCAGGATGGCGGCGATGAAATAGAAGCTGGCGATTCCGACATAGACATAGCCGATGCCGAGCGCCGCAAACAATCCCGCCCCGGTCAGCGCCCCCGCGATCCGCGCCGAGTCCTGCGTGGTGCGCGCCAGGCTGATGGCGCCGACCAGCTGCTCCGGCGGCATGATGTCGGCGAGCAGCGCGCCGCGCACGCCGAGATCTGACGGCCGGATCAGCCCCATGATCGCGACGATGATCATGACGTTCAACGGCGCAAGGTGGCCGGTCGTCGCCAGCGTCATGATGGTCCCGGCCAGCGCCGTATAGGCAAAGCGCATCACGGCCAGCAGATCGCGATGCCCCATCCGGTCGCCGATCATGCCGACCACAGGCGCGACCAGCGTGCCGACATATTGCAGCGAGGCGAGCACGGTCAGCAGCAGCACCGAGCCGGTCTCGACCATGATGTACCAGCCGAGCACCAGCGTCTCGACCTCGAACGCCCAGGAGGTGAGCAGATCGGACGGCCACTGGAAGCGATAGCTGCGGATGCGAAACGGTGCGAGCGCGGAGGTCCGCGTGGTCCCGCTCACGACGCGATGACGCGTGTCACGGCGTGTCCTGCCCTTTTCTTGGTTCTTCTGGGTCTTGGCTTCGGATGTTGATTCTCTTGGGAAAACGTTCCGTTCCGGCAGCGTAGCGCCGAGGCAGGACGTGTCAATCGAAGCCGCCGCATGCGGCCATGCGCGATGACATCGGCGGCACGTGCTGCACTGCCCGCTCGGATGCGCCCGGCGCGCCCCCCGGATCGGCCCCTCCGCCCCACCAGACGATTGTGCTACAATGCCCTTTCGAGACCGCGGAGGACCCCATGACAGCCTTCGAAGTTTTCGCGATCTACGTGACGCCCTTTGTGATCATCGGGATCGCAATCAAGCTCGTGATGAAGCGCTATGCCGTCGATCTGCCCGATGTGCAGAAACAGGCCGGCTCCGCACCGAAGCGGCGGTTCCTGCTCGGCGCCTGGCGGTCTGATTAGGGCATGAAGTCGAGCGCTTGAGCCCCGCTCCGATTTACAAGGTGCCAGCCACGGCGTAGCGCTGCATCCTTGAACATGTTTTGGATCGCCCCTGAGGAGAAGTGACAGCGTGCCTGGCCCGGAAAGCCTTCCAATCGACCAGATCTACGTTCCCTTGAAGAAGCGGAAGACCCTTAGGCTCGAGGTCGTTCAAGAGATCGCGGCCAGCATTCTGGAAATTGGACAACAAGTCCCGATTCTGGTTCGACCAGATGAGAGCCGGCTCGTCTTGCTCGAGGGACTGCATCGGCTCGAGGCCTGCAAGGCGCTGGGCGAGACCACGATTATCGGAGTGTTGGGTTCGGCGGAGGCTGCTCACCACAAGGCTCTGCTATCAGACACAGCTGAAACCGAGGCAGAGCGGGACAAGATGGCGCGATTGAAAAAGCTGCGCCTCGAAAGGGAAGCTGCGGATAGATCGACCGCATCCGTGGCTGCAACCATGGGAACATCGGCCGAGCCTCGGTCAATGCGTTCCGGCAAGAGTATCAGACAAGGATCGTCGGGCGATCCAGCGCCGAAAACCAAAACCCTTTCGGAATGGCTCACCCAGCAAAAGCGCGATGGTGGCCGCTATTGATGGCCGGCCCGTGCGCCGGCCATGCGCTGCTGCGTCTAGGCGCCCCTGCGCTCATTCAGGCAGCCCAGCCCGCCGCAGCGCGCCCTTCATCATCGTCTCGATGTATTCTGGCTGGAAGCAATACATGCGGTAAAGGCTGTTAACCTCTCACAGCGCGTGCAACACATTCGGTGTCGTCCCTGCGAAAGCAGGGACCCATAACCACCGGCCTTGGTTGTCGGAAGGATCGTTGCCCCGCCGTCGCACAACAATTCGCATTTGGGGTAATAGGTCCTGGCTTTCGCCAGGACGACAGTAGTGATTGCGGAACCATCCCGGCCTCCGCAACTCATGCGAACACGACATTTTGTCATGGAACACGCAGTTGCATTTTTTGCGCTGCATCATATGATGCATATAATGCAATCAAATCCCCGGCATTGAAGGGAATCCTGCCATGGCATCCAGCGCCGATCCCGTCGTCATCCTCTCCGCCGCCCGCACCCCGCTCGGCCGTTTCATGGGCGAGCTCACGCCGCTCGCGGCGCACAAGCTCGGCTCGCATGTGATCGGCGCGGCGCTGGAACGCGCCAAGCTGGCGCCCGAGCGCATCGACGAGGTGTTCATGGGCAACGTGCTGCCGGCCGGCCAGGGCCAGGCCCCGGCCCGCCAGGCCGCGCGCGGCGCCAAGTTGCCCGACGCCACCGGTGCCACCACCGTCAACAAGGTCTGCGGCTCCGGCATGAAGGCGACCATGCTCGCCCATGACATCATCAAGGCCGGCTCGGCCGAGATCGTGCTGTCCGGCGGCATGGAGAGCATGAGCAATGCGCCGTACCTGTTGCAGAAAGCGCGCGGCGGCTATCGCGCCGGCCACGACCGCATCATCGACCACATGATGATGGACGGGCTCGAGGACGCCTATGAGACCGGCCGCTCGATGGGCGATTTCGGCGAGGCGACCGCGGAGGCCTATCAATTCACCCGCGCCGACCAGGACGCTTTCGCGATGGAGACGCTGAGCCGCGCCCGCAAGGCGGTGGAGAGCGGCGCCTTCAAGGCCGAGATCGCGCCGATCACGCTGGCCGAGAAGGCCGGTCCGCGCATCATCGCCAATGACGAGCACCCGCTGAAGGTCGATCCCGCAAAGATCCCCGGCCTGAAACCGGCGTTCCGCGCCAATGGCACCATCACGCCGGCCGCCTCCTCGGCCAATGCCGACGGCGCCGCTGCGCTGATCCTGGCGAGGCGCTCGCTCGCCGATCGCGACGGGCTGCCTGTGCTGGCCGAGATCAAGGGCCACGCCACCCACAGCCAGGAGCCGCAATGGTTCACGACGGCGCCGATCCCGGCGATCAGGAAGTTGCTCGACAAGGTCGGCTGGAGCGTCGGCGATGTCGACCTGTTCGAGATCAACGAGGCGTTCGCGGTGGTCGCGATGGCGGCGCAGCGCGACCTCGGCATTCCCCGTGACCGGCTCAACATCAATGGCGGCGCCTGCGCGCTCGGCCATCCGATCGGCGCCACCGGCGCGCGGCTGATCGTGACGCTGCTGCACGCGCTGGAGGCGCAGAACCTGAAGCGCGGCGTCGCTGCGCTGTGCATCGGCGGCGGCGAAGCCACCGCTATCGCGGTGGAGCTGGTGACGCACTGATTCAACGCACCGTCATTGCGAGGAGCGATAGCGACGAAGCAATCCATGCATCCGCAGGCGCGGATCGATGGATTGCTTCGCTTTGCTCGCAATGACGCGGCGAGACCGTTCGTGCCCATGTCCGAAAACGAGGGAACTTCGCCATTTTAGACATAGCGCCGTCGTGCCATATTGCGCATCACGAATAGAACCTCATTGCATTGATCCGGAACCCAATGATCTCGAACTGGCTTGCTTCCGCCCTCGCCCGCCGCAACATCCACTACGGCTGGGTGATGGTCGCCGTGACTTTCCTGGCCGCGCTGATCTCCGCCGGCACCGTTGGCGCGCCCGGCGTCTTCATCGTGCCCTTGCAGAAGGAATTCGGCTGGTCCACCGCCGAGATCTCCTCGGCGCTGTCGATCCGCTTCATCCTGTTCGGACTGATGGCGCCGTTCGCCGCCGCGCTGATGAACCGCTACGGCCTGCGCAACGTGACGCTGGCGGCGCAATTGATCGTGGTCTCCGGCCTCGTCACCTCGCTGGCGATGACGCAGGTCTGGCAACTCATCCTGCTGTGGGGTGTCGTGATCGGGATCGGCACCGGTATGACCGCGCTGGTGCTCGGCGCGACCATTGCGGCGCGCTGGTTCGTGGCGCGGCGCGGCCTCGTGATCGGCATGCTCACCGCGAGTGTCGCGACCGGGCAGCTCGCCTTCCTGCCGCTGCTTGCGACCATCACCGAACGCTACGGCTGGCGCCCCGCGCTCGGGCTGGTCTGCATCCTGCTCGGCATCGCCGCCTTTGCCGTGCTGATGCTGCTGCGCGACCGGCCGAGCGACGTCGGCCTGCGCCCGTTCGGCGATGAAGGCACCGCGCCGCTCCCCGCCCCGCCGCCGGCCAACGCGCCGATCATGGCGGTCGCGCTCGGCACGCTGCGCGACTCCTCGAAATCGTCGGTGTTCTGGATCCTGTTCGCGACGTTCTTCGTCTGCGGCGCCTCGACCAACGGCCTGGTCCAGGTTCACCTGATCCCGATGTGCCTCGATTTCGGCATCCCGCAGGTGCAGGCCGCGAGCCTGCTCGCCGCGATGGGCATCTTCGACTTCTTCGGCACCATCATTTCGGGCTGGCTGTCCGACCGGTACGACAACCGCTATCTGCTGTTCTGGTATTACGGCCTGCGCGGCCTCTCGCTGCTGTATTTGCCGTACTCCGATTTCACCTTCTACGGGCTGTCGCTGTTTGCGATGTTCTACGGGCTCGACTGGATCGCGAC
Source organism: Bradyrhizobium mercantei (assembly GCF_001982635.1). Taxonomy (GTDB): domain Bacteria; phylum Pseudomonadota; class Alphaproteobacteria; order Rhizobiales; family Xanthobacteraceae; genus Bradyrhizobium; species Bradyrhizobium mercantei. The sequence goes on from NZ_MKFI01000002.1 coordinate 988,176, forward strand.
CGTGCCGCCGACGGTGCGGCTCACCGCGCAGCGCTTCGGCGCCGAGCGCGCCAATCTGGTGTTCGGCTGGATCTTCGCCGGCCACCAGCTCGGCGCCGGTGCCGCGGCATTCGGCGCCGGCCTGTCGCGCACGATATATTCGAGCTATCTGCCGGCGTTCTTCATTGCCGGCGCGCTCTGTGTGTTCGCGGCGCTGATCACGCTGGCGATCACTCGGCCGCAGCCGAAACCGGTGGCGGAGCCGAAGCCAGCGGCGGCTTGAGGCCCTGGCACGCGCGGCGATGCGCCGGTCAGTACGAGAGTATCGTGCGGATCCCGAACACCAGGCTGTCCTTGATCCGATGCGTCTGCGTCGGATCGTTGGGATCGACGGCGCCGCCGCCCGGATGGGCGATGTATTGAAACATCGGCTGCATCGTGAAGTTGGCATTCACGACGTGCTGGTAGGTGATCTCCAGGATCGCCTCATAGTCGCGGATCGGATACGGCGTGCCGGTGAAGATCTGGGTGTCGCGGTCGAGTGCGCGGGCGGCGTCGGAGATCCTGGCATAAATCGCCGCGATCCCGAGCCGGTCGTCAGGATACGTCTCGCTGAAGCCGGTGAACAGAAAACCTCCGTCGACATAAGTGCTGATGAGATTGCGATCCGACGGGCTCACCGAGGCGCGCGCGAAGAACGCAACGCCCTTGTCGGAATCCGGCTTGGCGCACGCAACCAGCTGCTCGTAGACCATGAAGATGCCGTTGTCCCGCCGCAGCCATCGAGTGTCGCCGGAGCTGTTGGGATCGGCGAGTGACAGCCCGTCGGCGGAGAAGCGCTGATCGGCGAACGAGCCCATGTGATACCAGGCGCCGCCGGTGATGGTTGCCGGCAGCTTGCTCTCGCCGATCTCGAACTTGTATTTGAGCTGGCCGATCCACCACGGCGGATCGTTGACGCGGAAATTGAGCCCGTGGCTGTTCAGGACCTGCGGATCGTCGGTGCCCTGCGGCGGCGAGGCCGAGCCGTCGAACACCGCCAGATAGGCGGTGATGCGGTCGGACAGATTGGCCTTGAAGCGGATGCCGGGCACGGCAAGCGGCGGCGACGGCCCGCCGGCCGGCAGAATGGTGCCGACAATGCCGGGCCAGCCCAGCGCCGAATTGATGAAGATGTCGTCGTACTGGCTGTCGATGAACTCGACGTCCGAGCCTTGCTGGCCGACGCGCACCGAGAGCTTGCCGCCGAGCAGCTTCTGCTCGATCCAGAACTCGTAGAGCCGCGTCGCCGGCAGTGACTCGACGCCGGACACCAGGAACAGGTTGCCGACATAGCTCCGCGACAGCCCGTCGCCGTGGATCTGGTACATGTTGGCGTGGAAGGTCGCGCCGGTCCAGCCCGTTACCTTCTCAAGGTCGATCGTGGTGCCGAGATCGAGACGGCCGGTATAGGCCGCGCCATTGCTGACGCCGCCGGAGACGTTGGCGAATCCCTCGCCGATATAGGTGACGCTGAACTGGTAGCCGGCATCCTCGAGTGCGGCGCGCGCATCCGCGATCCGATCGGCGACGGGCTTGTCATCCGCCTGCGCCGGCGCGCCGAGCGCGAGGGCCGCGGCCACCAATGTCGCGCGGGAAAGAACTCTGCCCATGGGGAGTGCCGCGGTGCGATCGCGCTATTTGACGATGCCGAGCCGCCGCATCAGCAGATAGGCCAGCAGCGCCGATCCGATCAGCAGGCCCGCCGCGACCAGAAACCCACTGTCGACATCGGTCAGCGGCAATCCCTTGGTGTTCATGCCGAAGATGCCGGTGACCAGCGTCGGCGGCAGCAGCATCATGGTGACGACGGACAACGCGTGGAGATGCTTGTTGCTCTCCTCCTCGAGCTTGAAGCGCAGCTCCTCCTCCAGCAGGCGGCTGCGCTCGTGCAGTTCGACGATGTCGTGGTCGAGGCCGTCGAGCCGTTGCGCAAGCTTGCCGGCTTGCAGCCGCAGCGCCGGGCTGAGATTGTCGGTGTTCTTCTGCTCGAGCCGGTGAAACAGCACGCGCAAGCCGGTGAGCTGGCGGTGCAGGCGCAGGCAGGTGCGGCGCATCTTGCTCAGATTCTTGCGCAGCTCCGATCCGGTATCCTCGGCGAGCACCCGCTCCTCGATCGCGTCGATATCGGTGCCGATCTTGTCCGCCATGCGGTCCATGGTGTCGGCGATCTCGTCGACGATCTTCTCCAGCAGCGCCGCGACGCTGCCGACGCGATGCCCGCCTTCGAGCACGCGGCGCGTCGCATCGGCCGAGCACAGCGCCTGATGGCGGCCGCTGACCAGCAGGCGCTCGGTCATCGCAAAGCGGAGAAAGCCGGTCTCGCGGGTGGCGGCTTCGACATCGCGCACCAGATCGGAGAACACGCCGTAGACGCAATTGTCGACGACGTGGATCTGCTGGAAATTGTCGTTCGACAGCAGCAAATCCCGCGCGAGTTGCGGGATGTGCATGTTGGCGAGCCACGCCCGGGTGCGGACGTCGGTCAGGTTGAAGTGCAGCCACAACCTTCCGTCGTGGCTCGGCTCGATCGGCGCATCGATCGGAAGCGGCTCGGCGCGGCCGTCATGGTGCAGGCGAAACGCCCAGACCAGGCCGGGGACCGCCTCGCGGCTCAGCAGCGAGCCGACGGGAGCAGGAGGAGGATCAGCGAGCATGACCGCTCTCCAAGGCAATCTCTTGCAAGACAACTTCCAGAACAAGCGCGCGAAATGACATCTTCAAAGCCTCGCCCACGCGCAAAGCCGAGCAGGCGCGCCTTCGTCGCAACATCAGATGACGCGCCTGTTACAGTTTTATGTCAGCAACAGCCTACTCGGCCGCAAGGCCGGTCGGCGCCGCCGCTTCCACGGTTTCCTTGTTGTAGTCGTGCACGACGCGGCCGAACGGCAGCGTCAGGTCGGCGATGTAGTGATGCGCGCCGACGACGCGCTTGACCGGGAAATCGGCGACCGGCGCGTTGACATGCGGCACCAGGTGCAGCCGGCCGGGTCCGATCCAGGAGCCCTTGACGTTGATGTCGGTCAGGTTGATCGCGACCAGCTGGCAGATCTCGAGATGGCCGTCGACACCGGGGATCATCTTCAGATTGATCTGGGTCTTCGACAGCGTGGCGCGGGTGACGTCGCCATTGCCCGCCATGCTCTCGTGCTTGTAGCCCATGGTGCCCATCGCGACGAGCTGGCCGGCATATTCCAGCGTGCCGGTCAGCGTGTCCTTGACGATCTCGAGTTTCGGATGGGCGTACTTCTTCGGGAAGCCCCAGATCTCGCGGCCGGCCGCGATCGGCGGATCATCGTCGAGATACATCTGGCAGACGAAGTTGACGTCCTCGCCGTGCAGGCGCGCGGGGATCACCAGGCCGGACTCGGTGTAGCTGCCGAAGCCGGAGCTGTCCGGCATCTTGATCCATTCGTAGTGCACGATCGCCTGCTCGATCGGCTCCAGCGGCTCAGGCAGGCCGGCGCGGATCAATTCCGGATCGGTCTCATAGGTGATGACAAGGAATTCGCGATCGATGAAGCGATACGGACCGGCGGGATAGCTCGGGCCGGCGGCCGGCATGGATGGAAGCTTGAGCAGATCTTCCCTGCGCATCGCAATAACCCCCTGTTTGCAAAGTTTGCGCGGAAGCTAGCGGCCGAGATTGACAGCGATATGAGGGATTTCCTTCAGCAACATGACCTCGGGCGCGCTTGCGTGACACCGGGCACGCTTGTGTGACCTCGGTTGCGCTTGCGCAACCTGCGTTTCGCTGACGGAGGCCAATGCTAACCATGCAGGCAGGCATGCCGGACGCGCCATGCGCGAGCGCCGCACTTGTCATCACGGCGTCATCGGCGGCCTGAATTCTCGCCGCAAAATTTTGGAGTGTTTGATATGGACGCGCGAGCCCCTCATCTTGACGACATCGAGCATGCAACGCCCGGCTGGCGTCCCGCGGGATGCGATCGCGTGGCTTTGGTGCTGCAAGGCGGCGGCGCACTCGGTGCCTATCAGGCCGGCGTCTATCAGGCGCTGCACGAATCCAACATCGAACCCGACTGGGTCTGCGGCGTCTCGATCGGCGCGATCAACTCGGCGATCATCGCAGGCAATCCTCCGGAGAAGCGGCTGGAGCGGCTGCACACGTTCTGGGACCGCATCACCAGCCGCAAGATCTGGCACTACACGCCGGATGGCGACATCTTCCGCAAGGCGCGCAACCTCACGAGCTCATGGCTGACGACGACGCTCGGGCAACCCGGCTTCTTCACCCCGCATCAGACCAATCCGTGGCTGAGCCCGGCCGGCGCGCGCACCGCCACCAGCTATTACGACACCACGCCGTTGCGTGAATCGCTGCTCGAGCTGGTCGATTTCGACCGCATCAACTCCAAGAAGATGCGCTTTGCGGTCGGCGCGGTGAACGTGCTCTCCGGCAACTTCATCTATTTCGACAACGCCCATGACGAGATCATCCCCGAGCACATCATGGCGAGCGGCGCGCTGCCGCCGGCGCTGCCGATGGTGAAGGTCGGCACCGATCATTTCTGGGACGGCGGCATCGTCTCAAATACGCCGCTGCAGCATTTGCTCGACCAGGAGGACAACGCCAACTCGCTGGTGTTCCAGGTCGACCTGTTCTCGGCGCGCGGCGTGCTGCCGCGCGATATCCAGGACGTGATGGCCCGCCACAAGGACATCATGTATTCGTCGCGCACCCGCTACAACACCGACGTCTACCGCAAGACCTACAATCTGCGCACCGCCCTGCACAACGCGCTCGGAAAAATCCCCGACGACCAGCTCTCGGACGAGGAGCGCCAGCTCAAGAAGGCGAACAGCCGGCTGCCCGGGATCACGCTGCTGCAGCTGATCTATCAGCAGAAGGCCTACGAGGGCGACGCCAAGGACCACGAGTTCTCCGGCACCTCGATGCGCGAGCACTGGGCGAGCGGACACGAGGACACCAAGCGCTCGCTCAAGCGGCGCGAATGGATCAAGATGCCCGAGAACGGCATGGGCATCGTGATCCACGACGTACATCGGGAAGCGGAGTAGGACGGATTGTCATTGCCGGGCTTGCCCCGGCAATCCATCCCGCTTCGTAAGAATCTCTCGAAGAATGATGGATGCGCGGGTCAAGCCCGCGCATGACGCGTTGGGTTCGCGGAGCCCTACGGCCGCGTCGACATGTTGCTCGGCGGCCCGACCTTGCGGATCGGCTCGGCCAGGCGCGCGAACTCGCAGAGCAGCGAGCGCGTCTTGCGCGGATCGATCACCTCCTCGACCCAGAATTTTTCGGCCGAGCGGAACGGCGAGCGCAGCTTGTTGAGGCGATCCTCGATCTCGCGCAGCTTGGCGGCGGGATCTTCGGCCGCATCGATCTCGGCGCGATAGGCCGCCTCGATGCCGCCCTCCAGCGGCAGCGAGCCCCAATAGGCCGACGGCCACGCATAGCGCATCGAGAAGCGGTTGGCCGGCTGATGCACCACGCCGGCAACGCCAAAGGCGTTGCGGATGATGATCGTGCACCACGGCACCGTGCTCTGGTTGACCGCCGCCATCGCCCGTACGCCGTGGCGGATGGTCGCCGACTTCTCCGCCTCGAGCCCGATCATGAAGCCGGGGCAATCCATCAGATAGACCACCGGCAGATGGAAGGTCTCGGCGAAGTCGACCCAGCGCACCACCTTCTGGCACGCATCCGCGGTCCACGAGCCGCCATAGTGGAACGGGTCGCTGGCGAGCAGCAGCACCGCCCTGCCCTCGATCCGCGCCAGTCCCGTGATGACAGGCCGGCCGAAATTGGCGGCGACCTCGAAGAACGAACCCTTGTCGACGACGGCCTCGATGATCGGCCGCATCTTGTAGACCTGCCGGCGGTTGCGCGGCACGGCCTTGAGCAGCGACTCCTCGGCGCGCTCGGGATCATCGGTGCAGGGAATGGTCGGCGGCAGATCGTAGACCGACGCTGGCAGATAGGACAGGAAGCGCCGCGCGTAGTCGAACGCCTCCTCCTCCGTCTCGACCGCCTGATCGATCGCGCCGGCGCGGGTCTGGATGTCCGCGCCGCCGAGCTCCTGCTTGGTCAGATCCTGGCCGAGGCGCTTCACCACCGGCGGGCCGGCGACGAACATCGCCGAATTCTTGGTCATGACCGAGTAATGCGTGGCCGCCAGCCGCGCAGCACCGAGGCCTGCGACCGAGCCGAGGCCGAGGCCGACCACCGGCACCCGCGCCAGATTGGCGGTCGTGTACCAGTACCAGCGCGTGCCGCCGACGCCGCCGGGCAGATTGGCCGCGCCCCTGGTCTCGATGGTCTTCACCGAGCCGCCGCCGCCGGAGCCTTCGATCACACGCACGATCGGCAGGCGGAAATCATGCGCCATCTCCTCCGCCATCAGCGGCTTGGCGGAAATCGATGCATCCGCCGAGCCGCCGCGCACGGTGAAGTCGTCGCCGACCACGACCACGGTGCGGCCGTCGACCTTGGCGCGGCCGAACACGCAGTTCGCAGGTGTCAGATGCTTGAGTTCGTTGCTCTCGTCGTATTCGGCGATGCCGGAGATGGCGCCGACCTCGTGGAAGCTGTTCTGGTCGACGAGCTTGTCGATGCGCTCACGAACCGTGAGCCGGCCCTGGTCGCGTTGCCGCTTGACCTTGTCAACGCCTCCCATCTCCCGCGCGAATGCTTCGCGCCGGGCGAGGTCGTCGAGTTCCGGCTTCCAGTTCATTCACTACTCCCGTCTTGATGATTTTGTTGTTGTTATGGGTGGTCACCGGAAGCGATTTGCGTTCGATCCGATTGCTGAAGATGTCGCCGTCGGCGCCTTCGAGCAGGCTGCCGAGCGCGGCGGCGAGTTCGACCATCTGCGGCGCGACCTCGCGATGCAGCCTCGCCTCGTCATACATCGCCGAGAGCAGGCCGATCGTGGTGACCACATAGGTCTGATACTGCGGCGACCACAGCGGCACCGCGACGCCGTTGATGTGCGGGCTCCACAGGCCGCAGGCGACGACGTAGCCGTGCTCCTGCAAATGACGGCGGTTGGCCTCGATGCGCGGCGTCAGCATTTTGGCGCCTTCAGGCAACTCGCCCTCCATCTCCGCGATCAGCGCGTCGCCGATCGCAGGATCGAGCGCGGCCGTGTAGGCGTGGCCGGCGGCGGTGGTCGCCATCGAGATGCGGCTGCCGGTCGCCTCATGCAGGCCGAGCGCGTTGGCGGCGCGGGCGAACTCCAGATAGACCAGATGAAAGCGGTCGGGGATCACGAAGCCGACGGTGCCGGGCAACTGATCGGCGACATCCTGCAAACGCAGCCGGATCAGATTGCGCAGCTGCAACCCCTTCATCATCGTGGTGCTCATCGCGACCGCGCTCGGACCGATCCGATATTTCTGGTCGCGCGGCAGATAGACGAGCTGTCCCATCCGCGTCAGCGTGTGCGTCAGCCGCGACACCGTCGAACGCGGCAGACCGCAGCGGTTCGAGATTTCGAGATTGCCGAGCCGCGCCTCGTGCCCCTCGAAGCACCGCAACACATCGAAGGCGCGCGACACCACCTGGATGACATCGCCATCGCCTGTCTCGCTGGCGAGCATTCCCTGCCTGCTAAGCCGTTCCGAGCGCCGTCCCATTTGTTTTGGCTCCATTCCGTCATGCGGAATAAAATTCCACTTGCAGATGAAGCTACCTCAGGCAATCTGCCACCACAACAAAAAGCCGTTCGCCGGATGAAATTTCCGCAAGACGGTAGCGGAGAGTGGAATGCCAGAGATCAAGGTTGTGACCGAAGTTGCCGGCCGCGTTTGCGCGCTTCCTGTTGAAGCCGGCAACAGCATCGGCGATGGCGACGAGATTGCGTTCGTCGAGGCGATGAAGATGGAGATACCGGTCACATCGACGACAGCAGGCAAAATCAAGTCGATTTTGGTCAAGATCGACGATGTCATCGCCGAGGGCCAGGCGATCGCGATCGTCGAGACCTGACGGCGGGTTGTCCATCCGCGCCGCACGGACCAAATTCCCAGGCGTCGCGTGTCGGTGGCGGCTCCCCTTGGAGCCGCGCGGGGCCGGACGCTGTTTCGCTTTCGAAACGTTTTCGACCCAGAAGTTTCGCATAACGAAACAAATACCGAGCAACCGCTCGCTTTGTGAACATCTGTTCGAAAGCCGGCGGCTCGTCCGATGCAGCCGCCTCCCGTCTGACGTCGAGGCGCGCTCGGTTGCGCGCGCCCTGATTGCGATGCACAACAGAAGGCGATGAAACAATCGCCTCCTCCCGTCACTGCCTCTACCGTCAACTGGGCCCGCTCGCAGCCGCCGCTGCTGCGGTTTCTGCACACTTGTTACGCAGACTTCCTGCCGGAGGACGCCGGTGCGGTGGCCGACTACATCCCCGAGCTCGGCAAGGCCGACCCTGCCCATTTCGGCATCAGCCTCGCGACGCTCGACGGCCATGTCTACGAGGTCGGCGATACCCGGGTGCCCTTCACCATCCAGTCGATGTCGAAGCCGTTCGTGTTTGCCCTCGCGCTGGACACGCTGGGTGCCGAGCGGGTGGAGAGCGTGATCGGCGTCGAACCGTCCGGCGACCCCTTCAATTCGATCCGGCTCAACGCCGAGAACCACCCGTTCAATGCGATGGTCAACGCCGGCGCGATCGCCTGCTCCGGCCTGCTGCATGCCGAGAAGGGCGACGGCGCGTTCGACTATATCCGCCAGGCGCTCGGCCGCTTCGCCGGCCGCGAGCTCGACGTCGACCATGCGGTCTACACCTCCGAGAGCGCGACCGGCGACCGCAACCGGGCGATCGGCTATCTCCTGCGCACCAACAGCGTGATCACCGAGAACGTGCCTGCGGTGCTCGACGTCTATTTCCGGCAATGCGCCATCCTGGTCACCGCGCGCGACACCGCCGTGATGGCAGCGACGCTGGCCAACCGCGGCATCAATCCCTTGACCGGCGAGCAGGTGGTGACGCCCTATGCGATCGCGCGCACGCTGTCGGTGATGACCTCGTCGGGCATGTACGACTACGCCGGCGAATGGATCTACCGTGTCGGCATCCCCGCCAAGAGCGGCGTCGGCGGCGGCATTCTGGCGGCGCTGCCGGCGCGGCTCGGGCTCGGCAGCTATTCGCCGAAGCTCGACAAGCACGGCAACAGCGTGCGCGGCATCAAGGTGTGCGAGACGCTGTCGGCACATTACGACCTGCACATGCTGAACCGCAGCGACGATGCCCGCCACAGCATCATCGCCGACTACAATATCGGCAAGAACCCGTCGCGGCGGGTGCGCCGGCCGCAGGAGCAGGAGATCCTGGCCAGGCACTTCCAGGAAGTCCGCGTGATCGAACTGGTCGGCACGCTGTCGCTCTCCAATGTCGACTATGTCTCGCGCCGCCTCGCCGGCAGCCCGCGGCCGGAGTTCGTGATCTTCGACCTGCGCCGCGTCACCGCGACCACCCGCGCCGGCGCCCGGCTGGTCGCGGAAGCCTTCCAGGAACTGGCAGAACTCGGCGTCACCGTGGTCCTGTCAGGCATCAAGCGGACCTCGCGCGAATGGGACACGATCAGCGAGTGGACCAGGCGGCTCGGCAACATCAGGGATTTCTATCTGCTCGATACCGCGATCGAATGGGCCGAGGACCAGATCGTCTACCGGTATGGCGGCTCGATCGACTTCCTCGAGACGACAGAACTTGCCGAGCAGCCGCTGCTCGCCGGACTGAACGACTCTGAGATCGCCGACCTCGCCACGCTGTGTACGGTCAGGACGTACCAGCCGAACCAGAAGATCATCGCCGCGGGCAGCGAGGCGGCCTCGCTGTTTTTCCTGCGCAGCGGCGTGGTCCACGTCACCCTCCCCGACGGCATCCGGCTCGCGACGCTGACCGCCGGCATGGCGTTCGGCGAGATGGCGCTGCTGGAGCCGAACCGCTCGGCGGACGTGGTCGCCGACTTGTCGGCCACCGCCTACGAGGTCGCGATCAAGGACTTCGAGCGCTTCCGCGAGCAGCATCCGCGCGCCGGCGAGCGGATCATGCGCAACCTCGCACAGATCCTCGCCGAGCGGCTGATCGTGGCCAATGCGAAGGTGGACTTGCTGACGTCGGGGTAGGTTTCTGTCACGCTGCGCGAGGGTATGTGCAACTCGTCATGCCCGCGCTTGACCCGGGCATCCACGTCTTGGCGCTGACCGCGAAGAAAGACGTGGATGGCCGGGTCAAGCCCGGCCATGACGTCAGAGGGTGCATGCACTCCGGCCTCTCCCCGCATCCGCGGAGAAAGGATCAGCTCACCACTTCCGTCACCGGCTGCATGTCGATCTCGAACGTCTCGAGGAATTTCGACGTCATGATGTAGAAGCCGACCGAGAGCTGCAGCTCGATCAGCGCGGCCGGTGTCAACAGCGCCGCGATCGCCTTGAAGGTCGCGTCGGTCGGCTTTTTCAGCTTGACGATCTCGTCGGTGAAGGTCAGCGCCGCGCGCTGCACCTCGTTGAAGCAGGTCGCGGGCTGCCAGTTCTCGAGCGCAGCGTTCTGCTCGTCGGTGACGCCGACATTCTTGCCGATGCGCTTGTGCGCGACGATCTCGTAAGGCGCCTCGCAGAGAATGCCGGTGCGCGTGATCGCAAGCTCGCGCACGATCGGATCGAGTTCGCCCTTGTGGCGGATCGCGCCGCCGAGCCGGCAGTACTGCTCAAAGTAGCTCGGCGAATGCGCCATCATGCGGAAGATATTGGCGTTGCGGTTCTTGTCGAGGATCTCGCGGGTGCGCGGGCTTGCCTTCGCGGGATCGGAGTAGTCGATACGGGCCATTTCCTAACCTTGATCTTGTGTCGTTTCTGTCGGGTTCCAAACAGTATCGGTCGGCCGTCGCAGGAGCAACACGCGCGAGTCAAATTGCCGCCGCATTCAAAGACAACCCTGTCACAGTCGATATTCGCTGAGTGGGGACTCGTCAAAGCGAATGCTCGACGCGGGGTGTTCCGAGTAGAAAATCTGGCCGTCGCGCGCTCTTCGAGCGCAACGATGAGTCACGCCCAAGTCTAGGGGAAACGCATGAAGGAAGCCACCAAGAGGGCGGCCTCGGAAGCGCTTGCGCAAATGCTGGCGGTGACGGCGATGCTCGTCATCGCCAGCGTCATTTTCTACTGGCACTGAGGCATGATCCCGAAAAGTGTGTAGCGGTTTTTCGGAAAGATCATGTCTAAACAAGTTATTCGTAAACTATGAGGGGCGAGAGCGAACCAGTTCAGCCTGGTGTTGCGTTCTGACCGGATCGTTCAGCCCCTCATTTCGCCTTTGCGAAATACGGAACCAGCCGTCCCGCGAATTGCGTGAAGCGCGCCGAAACCTTGTCGCCGATGGCAAGGTCGTTGTCGCCATGGGCCATCATGCGAAAGCCCTCGTCGGCATCCACGAGCACGATGTTATAGGGCACATGCGCCCGCGTTTCCGGCGTCGCGGCACGGCAGACCAGCGACGTCGCATACACCGTCCCTGCCCCGCTCGCGCGATGCTCGGCGAGGTCAGGCGAGCCGCAGGGGGCGCAGAAGCTGCGGCGGAAATATTGCCGCGCGCCGCAGCCGTTGCAGGTCTGGTAGACGATGGCCTCACTGCCCTTGGTCCAGTCGGCGATCGGTCCGCTCATCGCACGCGCTCCAGGAACATGCTGACATGCGACGACAGCACGCCGCCGTCACCGTGCAGCAGCGCGACCGAGGCGTCGCGCACCTGACGATTGTCGGCGCGGCCTGTCATCTGCAGGTGGGTTTCGACCAGATGCGCCATCGCACCGCCGACGCCGCAATGACCGTAGCTGAGCAGGCCGCCATGGGTGTTGAGCGGCATCTCGCCATCCCGATTGAAATAGCCGGCGCGCACCCGCGCCGCCGCCTCGCCACGCCCGGCGAGACCGAGGTCTTCCAGCAGCATCGCGAGCGTGATGGTGAAGCTGTCGTAGACCGCGGCGTAACGCACGTCCGGGATCGCGATGCCCGACGCCGCCTTCGCCTTCGCGATCGAAATCTCGGCGCCGAGTTCGCTCAGCGCGGGCGCCGCCGTGACGTGCTGATGGGTATGCGCCTGGGCGCAGCCGCGGACGCGCACCCGCTGCTCTCCGGTCGGCTCGCGGCTGATCACGCAGGCCGCGCCGCCATCGGACACCGGGCAGCAGTCGAGCAGTTTTAGGGGCATCGCCACCGGCTTCGAAGCCATCACGTCGGCCACCGTGATCGGATCGTGGAATTGCGCGCCGGGATGCGTCAGTGCGTGCTTGCGCATCAGCACCGCGAACTCGGCGAGGTCCTCCTGCGTGAGCCCGTATTCATGCATGTAGCGCGTCGCGACCAGGCCGTAATAGGCCGGAATCGTCGGCCCCAGCGTCACCTCGTAATCGGGATGGCCGACCTGGGCCAGCGCCTGGATCGAGGCGTCGCGGCTCTGCCCGGTCAGCCGGTTCTCGCCGCCAACCACCAGCACGTGCTTCGCGACGCCGGCATCGACCAGGTGATGCGCCAACATGGTCATCGCAAGCCCGGTGGCGCCGCCGACCTGCACGGCATGGGCATAGGACGGGCGGATGCCAAAGTGTTCGGCGAACACGGTCGCCAGCATGATGTGCGGCGACACCGTGGAGTAGCCGCACAGGATGCCGTCGATATCGGAGCGCTTCAGCCCGGCATCTGTAATCGCAAGCTCGGCCGCCTTGCTCATCAGGTCGAGCGAGGACAGGCCGTCATGCTTGCCGTAGGATGTGAGGCCGACGCCGGTGACGAAGCTCATCTGTTCACCTCCCCTTGCAAAGGGGAAGTCTGCTTGCGCGAGCAAGCCGGGTGGGGATCTGTCTCCGCACCCTGCGATCTCGCCTGTGGCGGACCCCCACCCTGCCCTCCCCCTTTCAGGGGGAGGGAAAAGACAACGATGTGGCTGCGCGGGCCCATTCTCATCAATACGACTTCGGAAGGCCGAGCACCTTCTCGCCGATGAAGCTGAGGATGAGCTGAGGGCTGATCGGCGCGATGCGCGGGATCAGCGATTCCCGCAAGTAGCGCTCGACGTGATACTCCTTGGCGTATCCGAAGCCGCCATGGGTCATCACCGCCTGCTCGCAGGCATGGAAGCCGGCTTCCGCCGCGAGATATTTTGCCGCGTTCGCGGCCGGGCCGCACGGCAGGTTCTGGTCGTATTGCCAGCCGGCGCGCAGCACCATCAGCCAGGCCGCCTCGAGCTCCATCCAGCACTTCGCCAGCGGATGCTGGATCGCCTGGTTCATGCCGATCGGGCGGTTGAACACGATGCGGCCCTTGGCGTATTCCGACGCCCGCTTCAGCGCGATCTGGCCGAGGCCGACGGCTTCGGCCGCGATCAGGATGCGCTCCGGGTTCATGCCGTGCAGGATGTATTCGAAGCCGCGGCCCTCCTCGCCGATCCGGTCCTCGACCGGAATTTCAAAGTTCTCGAAGAACAGCTCGTTGGAGTCGACGGGCTTGCGGCCCATCTTCTCGATCTCGTGCACGGTGACGCGCTTGCGATCGAAATCGGTGTAGAACAGGCTGAGGCCGTGGGTCGGGCTCTTCACCTCCTCCAGCGGTGTGGTGCGCGCGAGCAGCAGGATCTTGTTGGCGACCTGCGCAGTCGAGATCCACACCTTCTGGCCGTTGACGATGTATTTGTCGCCCTGGCGCACCGCGCGGGTCTTGAGCTGCGTGGTGTTGAGGCCGGTGTTCGGCTCGGTCACCGCGAAGCAGGACTTGTCGCGGCCGTCGATGATCGGCGGCAGCATGCGCTGGCACTGCTGCTTGGTGCCGAACACCACCACCGGGTTGAGCCCGAACACGTTCATATGCACGGCGGAGGCGCCGGACATGCCGGCGCCGGATTCCGAGATCGTGCGCATCATGATCGCAGCATCGGTGATGCCGAGCCCGGAGCCGCCATATTCCTCGGGGATGCAGATGCCGAGCCAGCCGGCATCCGCCAGCGCGCGGTGGAAGTCGGCCGGATAGCCGCCCTCCTTGTCCTTCTTCAGCCAGTAGGCCTCGTCAAAGCGCGAGCAGATTTTTGCCACCGCATCGCGGATCGATTCCTGGTTGGCGGAGAGTGCGAAATCCATCTGTCGTCTCCTATGCCTTCAGCGCCTTGGCCGCGCCGTCGCGCACCATCGCCGCGATCTCGTCCGCCGAGAAACCGGCCTCGCGCAAGATCGCTTCACTGTGCTCGCCGAGCCGCGGCGCCAGCCGGTTCGGCTCGACCTTGGTCTCCGACCACCGCGCCGACGGCGTCATGCTGCGGATACGGCCTTCGGTCGGATGCTCGACCACCGGGAAGACGCCGGTCGCGACCATATGCGGGTCTTCCAGCAGGCTCTCGAGATCGTGCATCGGCATGACAGGCACGTCGGCCTTCTCGAGGATCTCGTTCCACTCGGCCGTGGTTTTGGTCAGCAGGATGCGCGCCAGCTCGGCATAGACCACATCGATGTTGGTGGCGCGGCCGGCGAAGGTCGCGAATTTCGGATCGCTGCGCAGATCGTCGCGCCCGGTCGCTTTGAAGAAATTCTCCCACTGCTTGTCGTTGTAGACGATCACGCAGATATAGCCGTCCTGTGTCTTGTACGGCCGCCGGTCCGGCGAAAGGTGGCGCGCATAGCCGCCCTTGTCGAGCGGCGGATCGTAGGTCAACCCGCCCATGTGATCGCCCATGACGAAGCCGGCCATGGTCTCGAACATCGGAATGTCGACGCGCTGCCCCTGCCCGGTGCGGTCGCGGTGCACCAGGCTCGCGCAGATCGCACCGACCGCGGTGAGGCCGACGATGCGATCGACCAGCGCATTCGGCACGTAGCGCGGCACGCCGTCCGAGGTCTGCGCCATCAGCGCCGGCAGCGCGGTCGCGCCCTGGATCAGGTCGTCATAGGCGGGCTTGGCGGCATACGGCCCTTCCTGGCCGAAGCCGAACACGCCGGCATAGATCAGCCGCGGATTGACCTCGGCGACGACGTCGTAACCGAGCTGCAGCCGCGCCATCGCCTGCGGGCGCACATTGTAGACCAGCACGTCGGCTTTCGCGATCAGCCGCAGCACGGCTTCGCGCCCGGCCGGCTTCTTCAGATCGAGGCAGATCGAGCGCTTGCTGCGGTTGGTGTTGAGGAATACCGGTCCCATGCCGGGATGCCGGGTCGGACCGATCTGCCGCGTGACGTCGCCGTCGGGCGATTCCACCTTGATGACGTCGGCGCCGTAGTCGCCAAGCATCTGCGTGGCATAGGGGCCCATCAGCACGGTCGTCATGTCCACGACCTTGATGCCCTGCAACGGTCCCATCGTCCTGCTCGCTCCCCGGCTGTTCTGGATTGAAGCCTAGTAACGGGAGGTCTTTGCCGAGATCAAGCTGCGCCGGGCGTATGGGCGTATGCGCGCCGGCGGCCGGGCCGTTTCCGCGCGGCGGAACGCGGGCTAAGCGCACCCGCCGCCGTTCGAACTCCAGTCACTGCCCGGTCATCGCCTCGCGCGCCTTCAGGAGCTTTTCCAGTTCCGCGTTCTGCTGCTCGAGCCGCTCGGCGATGCGTTCCTCGACTTCGGCACCCGCGGCGCCTGCGGCCTGCTCGATCAGCTGCCTGATGTTGTCCCGGAGGATCGCGATGCGATCGTTCACTTCCGACAGCGACAGCGACGTCTCGATTCCCATGGTCCGTTCTCCCGGTGGCGGGCGCGGACAGCTTAGCGCGACGGAAGGCGGCGGCCTATCCCTTAACCGCTCTGGTGACCCCAATCCCTCCGTTGCATGGAGTTGTTTTCGATGTTTTCGATTCAACCCGGCCTCATCGCGCCTTAGCCCACGCCTTTGGCCATCATTTCCCGCAACGCGGTCTTCAGCACCTTGCCGTAATTGTTCTTCGGCAGGGCCTCGAGATAGACGTAGCGCTTCGGCCGCTTGAAGCGGGCGATCGCGGCGAGGCAATGCGCGTCGAGCTTGCCGTCATCGGCGCTGGCGCCGTCCTCCAGCACGACGCAGGCGACGACGATCTCGCCCCACTCCGGATCGGGCACACCGATCGCCGAGACTTCACGGACGTCCGGATGGGTCAACAGGGCTTCCTCGACCTCGCGCGGATAGATGTTGGTGCCGCCGGAGATGATCACGTCCTTGGAGCGGTCCGACAGCGTCAGGAAGCCGTCGGCATCGAGCCGGCCGACATCGCCGGTGTGCAGCCAGCCATCCCTGAGCGTCTCGGCATTGGCCTTCGGATTGTTCCAGTAGCCGAGCATCACGGTTAAGCCCTTGACCTCGATCTCGCCGGTCTCGCCTGCGGGCAGTGGCGTGCCGTCCTTGCCGGTGATGCGCACGGTGACCACGCTCTGCGCGGTGCCGACCGAGGCCAGCCGCTCCAGATAGCGCGGATGATCGCTTGCGCGGTGCCAGTCGCGCGACAGCGCCGTGATCGTCATCGGCGACTCGCCCTGGCCGTAGATCTGCACGAAGCGCTGGCCCATGGTCGCCATGGCGTCGCGGATGTCGGCGGTGTACATCGGACCGCCGCCATAGATGATGGTGCGCAGGCCATCGCCGTTCTCGCCGCGCTTCCTGGCGGCATCGACCAGGCGGCGCACCATGGTCGGAGCCGCGAACATCACGACATTGTCGAGTTGGCGGCCGAGATTGAGCACCTCGTCCGGATCGAAGCCGCCGGACTCGGGAATGACATGCCGGCCGCCCATGCGGACATGCGGGAAGTTGTAGAGCCCTGCGCCATGCGAGATCGGCGCCGCGTAGAGCGAGGCATCGTTGGGCGTCGCCGGGTCGACGTCGGCGAGATAGCACAGCGACATCGCCAGCAGATTGCCGTGGCTCAGCATCACGCCCTTGGGACGGCCTGTCGTGCCTGATGTGTAGAACAGCCACGCCAGATCATTGGTTTCGCGCGGCAACGGTGCTGGCGCGCCCTCGCCGCTTCGCATCGCCTTGTAGGCGGCGCTGTCGAGCGACAGCATGGTCATGCCGGCGGGGCAGTCGTCCTTCGCTTCGCTCAATGCTGCAATCGTGTCATCGGAGACGAAAGCGAGCTTGGCACCGCCATTGCCGCAGATCCACGCCGCCTCGCGGCCATGCAGCTTGGCATTGATCGGGATCGCGGCGGCGCCGATCCACCAGATGCCGTAGAGGCATTCGAGATACTGCGTGCAATTGGTGGCAAACAGCGCGATCCGGTCGCCGGCGGCGACCCCGTGATCGCGCGCCAGCGCCGCCCCGATCGAGGCGGCGCGGCGGGCAAAGGTCGCGTAGTCGGCGTCGAGGTCGAAGCCGGTCAGCAGCGCCGGCGCGTCGGGTCGCGCCCGCGCCGTCGCCGCCAGCCATTCGGCAATGTTCATCGCGGTAGCCCCAAGCAAACTGTCATGCCCGGGCTTGACCCGGGCATCTACGTCTTTGGTGCCACATAAGGAAGAAAGACGTGGATGGCCGGGTCAAGCCCGGCCATGACGAACGGAGAGAATGTCGCCTACTTCGCCGGCTCGAGGATCGAGACGTAGTTGGCGACCGCAGCGCCGCCCATGTTGAAGATGCCGCCGATCTGCGGGTTCTTGAGCTGCATGCCCTCGGGCGCCTGCCCGGTGAGCTGCATCGCGGTCATCACATGCATCGAGACGCCGGTGGCGCCGATCGGATGGCCCTTGGCCTTGAGGCCACCGGACGGATTGACCGGCAGCTTGCCGTCCTTCTGGGTCCAGCCTTCCATGATCGCGCGTGCGCCCTGGCCCTTCGGCGTCAGGCCCATCGCTTCATATTCGATCAGCTCGGCCACCGTGAAGCAGTCGTGGGTCTCGACGAAGGAGAGATCGGAGAGTTTGAGGCCGGCCTTGTCCAGCGCGCGCTGCCAGGCGGTGGTGCAGCCTTCGAACTGCAGGATGTCGCGCTTCGACATCGGCAGGAAATCCTGCGCATGCGCAGTGGCGCGGATGTTCACCGCCTTGCCCATGGATTTGGCGGTCTCGGCATCGGTCAGTACCAGCGCCGCGGCGCCGTCGGACACCAGCGAGCAATCGGTGCGCTTCAGGGGACCGGCGACAAACGGGTTCTTGTCACTCTCGGCGCGGCAGAACTCGAAGCCGAAATCCTTGCGCATCTGCGCGTAGGGATTGGCGACGCCGTTCTTGTGGTTCTTGGCGGCGATCATCGCCAGCGCATCCGACTGGTCGCCGTATTTCTGGAAATAGGCCTGCGCGATCTTGCCGAACACGCCGGCGAAGCCGCCGACCGTGTCGCCGTCCTCGGGCAGATACGACGCCTTCAGGAGGTTCTTGCCGATCTCCGGGCCCGGCGTCTTGGTCATTTGCTCGACGCCGACCACCAGCACGATCTTCGCGGCACCGGCCTCGATGGCGCGGATGCCCTGGTGCACGGCGGCCGATCCGGTGGCGCAGGCGTTCTCGACGCGGGTCGTCGGTTTGAAGCGCAGCGCGGGATTGGCCTGCAGCACCAGCGAAGCCGTGAAATCCTGCGGCGAGAAGCCGGCGTTGAAATGGCCGAGCATGATCTCGTCGACGTCGGATGCGGTGATGCCGGCGTCAGCCAGCGCCTCGTTGGCGACCTTGACCACGAGACCTTCAACGGTCTCTGCGTCGAATTTTCCGAATGGCGTGTGCGCCCAACCCACGATGCTGGCGGTCATGGCCGTATCTCCCTGTTCCTGTTCAGGGAGTTATGTAGCGTATCTTCGTAGCGTTTTCGAGCGAAGTGGATACCGGTTCGCGTCAAGAAAACGCGTCAAAATGAGAATCTAGAACCCCGGTGCGGGATTCTAGACGCCTTTCAGCGTTTTCATCGCCTTCGCGCACATGGCCGTTATGCCGGCCCAGTTGCCGGCGCGGATATCGGCCGCCGGGCACAGCCAGGAGCCGCCGACCGCCAGCACATTGGGCTCGGCGAGCCAGGTCGCCGCATTGGCCTCGCCGATCCCACCGGTCGGGCAGACCCTGACCTGCGGGAACGGACCGGCCAGCGCGCGCAGTGCCTTGATACCGCCGGCCTGCTCGGCGGGGAAGAATTTGACGACGTCGAAGCCGTGCGCCAGCGCCTGCATCAACTCGGATGCGGTCGCGATCCCCGGCGCGAAGGGCAGCCGGCTGGCGGCGACCGCCTTCAGCAGCTCGGGGGTCGCGCCCGGGCTGATGCCGAACCGCGCACCGAGCGCCTCGGCGCGCGCCAGATCGCCGGCATTGAGGATCGTGCCGATCCCGACCACCGCATCGGGCACCTCGGCGATGATGGCCTTTGCGGCATCGACCGCGACCGGCGTCCGCAGCGTCACCTCGAGCGTGCGCACGCCGCCGGCGACGAGCGCTTTGGCCAGCGGCACCGCGTCGGCAAGCCGCTCGATGGTCAGCACCGGGATCACGGTGGCCTGGCGGATCAGCTCGGCGATCTGGTCCTGCTTTGATGTCGTGGTCATTGCGAGGCCTTGCGGGATGGTGGGGGACGAGGCGCCTTCTTCGGCGGCATGGCGTAGCGCGGAATGATCGCGCCGGGATAGCACACCACGACACCGGCCAGCCGATGGCCCGCGCGCGCCGCCTCCTCGGGCTCGGCGCCGTTGAGCCGCGCAGCAAGATAGGCCGCGGCATAACTATCGCCGGCCGCCGTGGTATCGACCACCGGTTTCGGCAACGGCTCCGCCCTGACCTCGCGCGTCCCACCCGCAGAGCGCACGATGCAGGCCGGCTCGGCAAGCTTCAGCACGACTTCGGGGCTCGAGATGCCGGCAAGCAGTGCCGTGTTGCTCTCCCCCGGATAGAGCGGCGCCAGATCCTCGGTCGAGGCCAGCACGATATCGGCCGTCTCGAACGCATTGCTGAAAGCCTGGCGCGCGACGTTGAGGTCGGGCCAGCCGCGGGCGCGGAAATTGGTATCGAACGCGAACCGGGTGCCGAGCAGCCGCGCGCGCTTCAGCGCCAACATCAACCGCTCGCGCCCGTCCTCGCGCAGGATCGAGAGCGTGATCGCCGAGAGATAGACGAGGTCGTACGTCGCGAGCGAGTTCAACAGATCTTCCGTATCGGGCAGGTCCATCAGCTCGCGCGCGGCGGCGCCATCACGCCAGTGGAAGAAGCGCCGCTCGCCCTTGTCGTCGGTCTGGATCATGTAAAGGCCCGGCAGCTTGCCGGGCAGCCGCGCGACATGCTTGGTGCCGATTCCTTCCGCCGCCCAGCCGGCGATCATCTCATCGCTGAGCGCATCGTCGCCGAGCGCCGTGATGTAATCGATGTGGACACCGAGCCGGGACAGATAGACCGCGGTGTTGAGCGTGTCGCCGCCATAGAAGCGCGAATACAAGCCACCGATCTGCCCGCCAGGGGCCTGGCGCAGCTCGATCATGCATTCGCCGATGCTGGCAACCCTGGTCATCTCAAGAGCCGCGCTAGCCCGATGAGCTCAGGCGGCGAACTTGCCGCCGAGCTCGTCCTCGATATGGATGCGGATGATGTCGTCGAAGGTCTTCTCGGCGGTGGTGAAGCCGAGCTTCAGCGCGCGGTCGGTGGCGAAATCGCGCGGCCAGCCCGAGACGATGCCGATGATGGTCGGATCGGGCACCCGCTTGATCCGCGCGGTGACGTTCTTGCCGGCGACGCGCTCCAGCGCCGCGATCTGCTCACCGACGGTGACCGACATCCCGGGCATGCTGAGATTGCGCCGCGGCCCCATCGCGTTCAGGTCCATGGTGCCGGCATGAACCAGGAAACCGACAGCCGACTTCGGCGAGGCGTGCCAATGCCGCACGTCCTCGGAGACCGGCAGCACCGCCTCCTCGCCCGCCAGCGGCTCGCGGATGATGTTGGAGAAGAATCCGGACGCCGCCTTGTTCGGCTTGCCCGGGCGCACGCAGATCGTCGGCAGGCGAATCGAGATCCCGTCGAGCAGACCCTTGCGGGTGTAATCGTTGATCAGGAGCTCGCAGATCGACTTCTGCGTGCCGTAGCTGGTCAGCGGCGTGTGGAAGAACTCATCGCCGATCTTCTCGGGGAACGGTGCGCCGAATACCGCGATCGAGGACGTGAACACCAGCCGCGGCTTGTAACCGCCGCCGGCCGCACGGATCGCCTCGATCAGATAGCGGGTGCCGTCGAGATTGATCCGGTAACCCTTGTCGAACTCCGCCTCCGCCTCGCCCGAGACGATCGCGGCAAGGTGGAAGATCACGTCCGGCCGCTCGGCGATCAGGGGCGCGGCGGCGCCGGAATCGGCGAAGTCCGACGCGATCACCTTGAGCGGAATGTTCGCGCCCGCGGGCTTCTGCGGCTCGACCACGTCCTGCAGCGTCATCTTGGCGATGTCGCGATTGCCGAGACGGCCCTCGCGCAGCAAACGCTCGGTCAGCTTGCGGCCGACCATGCCGGCGGCGCCCAGAATCAGAATGTGCACGACCCTGCTCCTTTTCTTGTTCTTCCACGGTCCAAGGCGCGCGCGCCTATTCCTTCACGGCGCCGGTCATGGCCGACACATAATGCTCGACGAAGAAGGCGTAAAGAATGACCAGCGGCAGCGAGCCGACCAGCGCGCCCGCCATCAACGAGCCCCATTTGTAGATGTCGCCGTCGACGAACTCGTTGACGATCGCAACCGGCACCGTCTTGTTCGGCGTCGATTGCAGGAACGTCAGCGCATAGATGAACTCGTTCCAGCACAGCGTGAACGAGAAGATGAAGGCGGAGATCAGGCCCGGAATCGCCAGCGGCACGATGATCTTGACCAGGATCTGCCAGCGCGACGCGCCGTCGATCAGCGCGCATTCCTCGAGCTCATAGGGAATGGTCTTGAAATATCCCATCAGGAGCCAGGTCGAGAACGGGATCAGCAGCGTCGGGTACACCAGGATCAGCGACAGCGGCGAATCGAAGAGCCCGTAGGCCTGGATCACCGAAGCCAGCGGAATGAACAGGATCGACGGCGGCACCAGATAGGCGAAGAAGATCAGGACGCCGACAGTCTCCGCACCCTTGAAGCGCAGCCGCGTGATCGCATAGGCCGACAGCACGCTGGCGGCGATCGACAGAAACGTGGCGCCGACCGCGACATACATCGTGTTCCAGAGCCAGCGCGGATACTGGGTCTCGAACAGCAGCTTGCTGATGTGCTTGAAGGTCGGATGGATCACCCAGAACGGGTTGAACTTCTCCATGTCGATGAGCTGCTCGTCCGGTTTGATGGACGTCAGCACCATCCAGTAGAACGGGAACAGCAGCACCACGAGGATGACGAACAGCGGCAGATACAGCGTGACCACGCGCCGCGGCAGCGACTCCAGGTAGCTCATGCCCTCGGAGGCGTCGCTTGCGTTCACGGCTGCGGCTTTGGTTTGCAAGGTTGAATCAGTCATTGCTCGATCCTTGCTGCCACTTGCGGCGTTGCATGCCGAACCAGGAAATGGCGATCGCCGCGAGCAGGAACGGGATCATCGCGGTAGCGATGGCCGCGCCCTCGCCCAGTCGCCCGCTGATGATGCCGCGCTGATAGCTCAGCGTCGCCATCAGATGCGTGGCGTTGACCGGACCGCCGCGGGTCAGCGCCCAGATCAACTGGAAGTCGGTGAAGGTGAACAGCACCGAGAACGTCATCACGACGGCGATGATCGGGGTCAAGAGCGGATAGGTGATGAAGCGGAACCGCTGCCAGTTGGTCGCTCCGTCGAGCGTGGCGGCCTCATAAAGCGACGGCGACACCGTCTGCAGGCCGGCCAACAGCGTGATCGCGACGAACGGAACGCCGCGCCAGACGTTGGCGAAGATCACGCTCGCCCGCGCCCACTCCGTGTCGCCGAGGAAGTTGATGTTGCTATGGATGATGCCGAGTTTGATCAGCGACCAGGAGATGATCGAGAACTGCGAATCGTAAATCCACCAGAACGCGATCGCCGAGAGCACGGTCGGTACGATGAACGGGATCAGCACGATCGAACGGATGATCGCCTTGAACGGCATGTGCCGGTTCAGGAGCAATGCGAGGTAAAGCCCGATCGCGAATTTGATGGCGCTCGCGATAAGCGTGTAGAGCAAGGTGTTGAACACCGACAGCCAGAAGATCGAATCGTCCCACAGCCACTGGTAATTCTCGAGACCGATGAAGGCCCCGGCGCGCCCGATGCGCTCGTCGGTGAAGCTCATCCAGACGCCGAGCCCCAGCGGATAGGCCAGGAACAGGATCAGGAATGCCGCCGTCGGCAGCATGAACCAGAACGCCGCCCAATTGCGGTTTCCCTGGAGGCGCGACCACGCCGACGGCTCGCCCGTCGCGGCCGCGCGTGCCGGCATCGATGTCTGGACAGTGCTCATTCGCTCTCAGCTCCAAACCGGACGACGACACCCGACCAGTCCTGGCCGGGCGCCGCCCCGATTGCTTCAATCTCGACAGCCGGCGCCATTGCCGCGCCGGCCCTCGCTCAGCGGAAGATGCGCTTGGCCGCGCGCTCGGCCGAGGCCATCGCGGTCTTCACATCCTCGCGGCCAGTGCAGTAGTTCGCAAACATGTCGACGACGACGAAGTCGGCGATCGCGGCCGCCGCGTTCTCGCTCATCTGCGCCTCGCCTGCCGGGGTCGACGCGGTCTGGGCCACGCTCTGATACGGCGTCGTCTTCGGATCCGCAGTCCAGACCGGGTTCTTGTCGTAGCCGAGCAGGAAGTGCGACAGGTAGCCCTGCGCCGCCTCGATCCAGGGATTGAACTGATCAGGCTCCAGCATGAAGGCGGTGAACGCCTTGCAGGTCTGCGGATATTTCGAGAAGTTGAAGATCAGGATCGGGAAGCCGAGATGCAGCTCGCGCGTCTTGCCGTCGAGACCGGCGGGCAGATGGGCGTGGTTCATGTCCTCGGCGATCTGCGGATTTTCCTTCTTCGCCGTGACATAGATCGAAATGCCGTTCACGGTGAGATGCAGCTGGCCGGCGAGGAACGCCTTGTTGTTGGAGCTGTCGTTCCACGACGCGGTGCCCGGCACGAAATTATCGTACAGGCCCTTGACGTATTCGAGCGACTTCGCCGTCTCCGGCGAATTGACGACAACCTTGTTGTCCTTGTCGATCAGCTTGCCGCCATGGGCCCACAGCGCCCAGTGCAGCCAGCCGTTGGCGTCGCCCGAGGCGTGGCCGAGCGCCATGCCGGCCGGGGTGCCGTTCTTGTTCATGCCCTTCACAAGATCCGCGAAGCCGCCGAGATCCTTCGGGAACGTCTTGTGGCCCGCCTTCTCGGCGGCCGCGACACGATAATTGACCAACCCGCCGGTGGCCGCGACCGGAATGCCGATCCACTTGCCGTTCAGCATGCCGTAGGCCTTGCCGGAATCGGCCCAGCCGCCGCACTTCTTGCCGAGATAATCGGCGACGTCGGTGACGTCGACGCACTTGCTCGGGAACAGGAAGGGCAGCGAATAGAGGCCCCAGACCATGTCGAGGCCCTGCCCCGTGTTGGCCGCGACCGACGCCTTCGGCTGGATGTCGTCGTAGGATTCGTTGGAGACGTTGATCGTGACGTTGTTGGCCTTCTGGAAGGCGTCGACGATCTTCATGAACGCGACGTCTTCGGCCTCCACGAAGCGCTTCCAGCGCAGCAGATTGATCTTGGCGCCCGGCTCCGGCTTCCATTGCGCGGTCTGGGCCCAGGCCTTGGCATAGCCGAGCAGCTGATCGCTCGACATCGTTGCCGCGGCGGCCAGCATCGTGGCGCCACCCTTGAGCAGCGAACGGCGGTCAGTGTTGAAGATGGACATTGGCAATTCTCTCCCGATTTTTGGTTGTTGTTCAGAAATGATTCCTGCCGTCTGCTACGCCACGGCCGAAATCCCGGTCGAAATGATGCACTGACGAAACGTGCGGGCCGCGGTCAGCTATTCAATCGCTTCCCCGTCGAATCGTCGAACAGATGGACCAGCGCCGGATCCGGCTTGAGCCGAACCTTGTCGCCCGGGTTGAACAGATGGCGCTCGCGGAACACGGCGACGACCTGCTCGCCGCCGAGCTTGGCGAACACCTGGGTCTCCGAGCCGGTCGGCTCGACCACCACGATCTCGGCCTCGGCGCCGTCATCGGCGATGGTGAAATGCTCGGGCCGCACGCCGTAGACGGCGGGCTTGCCGTCGGAATTGGCGGGCGCCGATTTCAGCGGCAATTTGACGCCGTTCGGCCCTTCGAAATAGGCGGCGCCGTTCACCTTGACGCTGCCCTTGAGGAAATTCATCGCGGGCGAGCCGATGAAGCCGGCGACGAACTGGTTCGCCGGCGTGTCGTAGAGCTCGAGCGGCGAGCCCATCTGCTCGACGATGCCGTCATGCATCACCACGATCTTGTCGGCCATGGTCATGGCCTCGATCTGGTCGTGGGTGACGTAGACGGTGGTGGTGCGCAGCCGCTGGTGCAGCTCCTTGATCTCGGTGCGCATCGCGACGCGCAGCTTGGCGTCGAGGTTCGACAGCGGCTCGTCGAACAGGAACACCTGCGGATCGCGCACGATGGCGCGGCCCATCGCGACGCGCTGGCGCTGGCCGCCGGAGAGCTGGCGGGGATAGCGATCGAGCAGCGGCGTCAGCGCCAGGATTTCCGCGGCGCGTTTCACGCCGGTCGAGATCTCCTCGGGCTTGGCGCCGCGCAGCTTGAGCGAGAAGCCCATGTTGTCGGCGACCGTCATGTGCGGATAGAGCGCGTAGTTCTGGAACACCATCGCAATGTCGCGCTCTTTGGGCTGGACATTGTTGACGACGCGCTCGCCGATCGAGATCGTGCCGGAGGTGATGTTCTCGAGCCCCGCCAGCATGCGCAGCAGGGTCGACTTGCCGCAGCCGGAGGGGCCGACCAGAACGACGAATTCGCCGTCCTCGATCGGGATCGACACGCCGTGCAGGACCTCAAAATTGCCGAACGATTTCCGCACGTCGCGAATCTGGACCGACGACATCCACTTCCCTCCTCAAGTTCCCGACAGCGTACGACGAGTGCCGTCACCGCTCTGTTTTGTTCTGACCGCGCTGGGTGCGCCGCACTGTTGGACTGACGTTATTGTCCGCAGTTTATCCGGTTTTGGCAATCGTTCGATTAGCAATCGCTTGGTAGCGCTGTCAATATCGGTTTGTCTGCGACCATCGTCGTGATATGAGCGCTAAATGGCCCGAAAACGCATCACGCCAGGCAAGATCCGGCTCGCCGAAGTCGCAAAACTCGCCGGCGTCAGCCCGATTACGGCCTCGCGCTTCTTCAGGAATCCGGAAGCGCTCTCGGCCGGCAAACGCGCCAGGGTCGAAAGTGCGGCAAAAGAGCTCGGTTACGTGCCCAATCTCGCGGCACGCGCGCTTGCGTCGCAGCGTACCGAGGTGATCGGTGTCCTGATCCCGTCGCTGACCAACAATGTGTTCTCCGATGTGCTGCGCGGCATCTATGACGCGCTCGACGGCAGCCGCTACAGCATCCAGCTCGCCAACACCCGCTACAGCATCCTGCAGGAAGAGCGGCTGTTGCGTCTTTTTCTGGCACAGAAGCCGGCAGGCCTGATCGTCACCGGGATCAATCAGACCCCCGATTCACGCGCCATCATGGAGACGGTCGATTGCCCGATCGTCCAGATCATGGAGGTCGGCCCTTCGCCGATCGACATGATGATCGGATTCTCGCATTTTGACGCGGCAAAAGCCGCGATCGGCCATCTGCTCGCGCAGGGCTACCGCCGGATCGGCTTCCTCGGCGCGCGGATGGATCCGCGGGTGCAGCGCCGGCTCGACGGTTATCGCGCTGCGATGACGGACGCCGCGCTATTCGATCCCCAGCTCATTGTCACCACGGCGATCCCGACCTCGGTGACGCTGGGCGGAACGTTGTTTGCCGACCTGCTCGCCAAGGCACCGGACATCGACGCGGTGTTCTGCGTCAATGACGACCTCGCGCTCGGCGCGCTGTTCGAATGCAAGCGGCGCCACATGGCGGTGCCGGGGCAGATGGCCATCGTCGGCTTCAACGACCTCGAATTCATGGCGTCGAGCGAGCCGACCCTGAGCAGCGTGCGCACCAATCGCTACGAAATGGGCAGAAACGCTGCCACGATGGTGATCGAGACGCTGGAAGGCCACCGGCCGGCGGAGGCCGTCGTCGATCTCGGCTTCAGCGTCATGGAACGGCAAAGCTCGGCGCGACGCGGCTGACATCCGTCCGACACCAACCTGTCACAAGGGACGCGAAAAATGACAAAATGGTAGCGCAACCAAGTGCCTTCAACTAAGGTCCAATCCATCAAGCGAAACACCTGTGCGTGATCGTCGAGGTTTGTAATGCGCGACGATTTGCGCGAGGTAGAACAACGTTGAACCAGAGCCCTTGAATGGGCCCATCAAGAATTGCATTGCGGGAGAAACCAATGACAAAACCCCACACCAACGGGCACGGCGCCGCAGGCGAGGCCACCAAGGGCAAGGGCCGCAGGCTCCGCTCCCAGGAATGGTTCGACAACCCGCATAATCCGGGCATGACCGCGCTCTATCTCGAGCGCTATCTCAATTACGGCCTGACGCGCGAGGAATTGCAGTCCGGCAAGCCGATCATCGGCATCGCGCAAACCGGCAACGATCTGTCGCCCTGCAACCGGCATCACCTCGAGCTTGCGGACCGCGTCCGCGAGGGTATCCGCGCCGCCGGCGGCATTGCGATGGAGTTTCCGACCCATCCGATCCAGGAAACCGGCAAGCGCCCGACCGCGGCGCTCGACCGCAACCTCGCCTATCTCGGCCTCGTCGAGGTGCTGTTCGGCTACCCGCTCGATGGCGTGGTGCTGACCACCGGCTGCGACAAGACCACCCCGGCCTGCATGATGGCGGCGGCAACCGTCAATCTGCCGTCGATCGTGCTGTCGGGCGGGCCGATGCTGAACGGCTGGCACGAGGGCCAGCGCACCGGCTCTGGCACCGTGGTATGGAAGGCGCGTGAGCGGCTCGCCGCGGGCGAGATCGACTATGAGCAGTTCATCGAGATCGTGGCCTCCTCGGCGCCGTCGGTCGGCCATTGCAACACGATGGGCACCGCCTCCACGATGAACTCGCTCGCGGAAGCGCTCGGCTTCTCGCTGCCGGGCTGCGCGGCGATCCCGGCGCCCTATCGCGAGCGCGGCCAGATCGCCTACGAGACCGGCAAGCGCATCGTCGACATGGTCTGGGAAGACCTCAAGCCATCGGATTTCCTGACCCGCGAGGCGTTCGAGAACTGCATCGTGGTCAACTCCGCGATCGGCGGCTCGACCAACGCGCCGATCCACATCAACGCGCTGGCGCGCCATGTCGGCGTCGAGCTGTCGATCGACGACTGGCAGAAATATGGCCACGACGTGCCACTTTTGGTGAATATGCAGCCGGCCGGTTTCTACCTCGGCGAGGAGTATCACCGGGCCGGCGGCGTGCCCTCGGTGGTGCGCGAGCTGATCAAGCACAAGCGCATCCATGAAGGCGCCCTCACCGTTAACGGCCGCACCATGGGCGAGAACTGCAAGGAAGCACCGCAGCCCGACAACGACGTGATCTGGGGCTACGACAAGCCGCTGGTGAAGGATGCCGGCTTTCTGGTCTTGCGCGGCAATCTCTTCGATTCCGCGATCATGAAGACCAGCGTGATCTCGAAGGAATTCCGCGATCGCTACCTGTCCAACCCGAAGGACCTCAACGCCTTCGAGGGCCGCGCCATCGTGTTCGAGGGCCCGGAGGACTATCACGCACGGATCGAGGATCCCGCGCTCGACATCGACGAGCACTGCGTCCTGTTCGTCCGCGGCACCGGCCCGATCGGCTATCCCGGCGGCGCCGAGGTCGTGAACATGCAGCCGCCGGCGGCGCTGATCAAACGCGGCATCCTGTCCCTGCCCTGCATCGGCGACGGGCGGCAGTCCGGTACCTCGGGCTCGCCCTCGATCCTCAACGCCTCGCCGGAAGCCGCCGCCGATGGCGGGCTTGCGATCCTCAAGACCGACGACAAGGTGCGCATCGACCTCAACAAGGGCAGCGCCAACATCATGATCTCGGAGGACGAGCTGCGCACCCGCCGCGCCGAGCTGAAGGCCAAGGGCGGCTTCCCGCACCCGGCCAACCAGACGCCGTGGCAGGAGCTCTACCGGCAGACCGTCGGTCAGCACGCGACCGGCGCCTGTCTCGAGCTCGCAACGCGCTACCACGACATTGCCGGCAAGGTCGGCGTGGCGCGGGATAACCACTAGAGCATCGAAGCTGTCATTGCCGGGCTTGACCCGGCAATCCATCGCTCTTCGCAAGATGGATGCGCGGGTCAAGCCCGCGCATGACGCCGGAAAAACCTGCCAGAGCTAAAGGAAGAAACGCATGTCAGACAGACTGAAGGGAAAGCGCGCCGTCGTCACCGCCGCAGCGGCCGGCATCGGGCGCGCATGCGCGATCGCATTCGCCCATGAAGGCGCGACCGTGATTGCCACCGACATCAACGAGAGCGGCATCGCCACGCTGGGCAAGGACGGCATCGCCGAGACCGCCCGGCTCGACGTTCGCAGCACCGCTGACGTCAACAGCTTCGCCAAGCGCGTCGGCAAGATCGACGTCCTGCTCAATGCGGCGGGCTTCGTGCATCACGGCACCATTCTGGAGTGCTCCGACGAAGACTTCGACTTCTCGTTCGATCTCAACGTCAAATCCATGCATCGGACCATCAAGGCATTTCTGCCCGCAATGCTGGCAGGCGGCGGCGGCAGCATCGTCAACATTTCGTCCTGCGCAGCGTTGCGGCCGCCGGCCAATCGCTACGTCTACAGTGCGTCGAAGGCCGCGGTTTCGCTGCTGACGCGCGCGGTCGCGCTCGACTTCATCACCCAGGGCATCCGCTGCAACGCGATCTGCCCCGGCACCGTCGAGACGCCCTCGATGCTGGAGCGCGCAGCTGCCGCGGGTCCGGACGGGCGCGAGAAGTTCGTCGCCCGCCAGAAGATGGGCCGGCTCGGCACCGCCGAGGAGATCGCGGCCATGGCTGTGTATCTTGCAAGCGACGAAGCCGCATTCACCACCGGCGTCGACATGGTCGTCGACGGCGGGTTCATGCTCTGACGTCCCCGATCAAAAGGCATTCAGCATGAACAAGATCGATCTCAACGGCCGCGCCGCTGTCGTCACCGGAGGCGCGCAGGGGTTTGGCCGCGCCATCACCGAGCGCTTCGTCGCATCCGGCGCCAAGGTCGCGATCTGGGATTTCGATCAGCCGCTGGCGGAGAAGACCGCCAGGGCGATCGGCGAGAACGTAATCGCGATCAAGACCGACGTCACCGATCCCGACGCGGTCGACGCCGCGCGCGATCAGACGCTCAGGGCATTCGGCAGGATCGACATTCTCGTCAACAACGCCGGCATCACCGGCGCCAACAAGCCGGTATGGGAAACCGATCTCGACGACTGGCGCAGGGTGATGCGCCTCAATCTCGAGGGGCCCTTCATCTGCTGCAAGGCGATCGTGCCGACCATGATCGGCCAGAAGTATGGCCGCATCGTCAACATCGCCTCGATCGCCGGCAAGGAAGGCAATCCGAACGCCGCGCATTATTCGTCGTCGAAGGCCGGCCTGATCGCGCTGACAAAATCGCTCGGCAAGGAGCTCGCGCAGCACGACATCCTGGTCAATGCGGTGACGCCGGCGGCGGCCAAGACCGCGATCTTCGACCAGATGACGCAGCAGCACATCGACTTCATGCTGTCGAAGATTCCAAAGGCCCGCTTCGTGCTGGTCGAGGAGCTGGCCGCGATGGTGGCGTGGCTGGCTTCGGAGGATTGCGCCTTTTCGACCGGCGCGGTGTTCGACATCTCCGGCGGCCGGGCGACGTACTAGCTCGCGCGCCTCGCCGGCTGCCGCAGCGCGGCGACGAGATGATCAGCAAGCAATGATGCCGCGTGCGACAGATTTTGCGCGCGGTGCAACCGGATCTCCGCCCGTGGTAGTCGCGGCATGCCGTCGCGCGCGGTCAAGCGTCGCAGCGCCGGCGGAAAGGTGCCCGACTTGACCACGGTGATGGCGAGCCCCTGCGCCGCGATTGCCTCGACGGCGGACAGGCTATGGCTGACAAAGGCGAGCCGCCATGGCCGGTTCGCCTCATCGAGCGCCTGCATCGCCCAGCTCCGGAACAGGCAGCCCTGCGGATAGAGCGCGACCGGCAGCGGATCGAGCTCCTCGATGCGATGCGATGCGCTGGCGGCCCAGACCGCCTGCTCGGTGCGCAGCAGCTCGCCCTCGCCGCGCCCCTCGGGATGCATCGCGATCACGAGGTCATAGGCCTCGCCGAGCCGGTCCGTCATCGACGACGTCAGCCCCGTCTCCATCTCGACATGGATCAGCGGATAGTTGGCGACAAACTCCTTGAGCAGCGGCGGGACGATCAACGTCCCGTAGTCGTCCATCACGCCAAGGCGAACCCGCCCGTCGGTGCCGTGCGCGCGCACCCGGCCGACCGCCTCCGCGTTCAGGCTCAGGATGCGGCGGGCGTAACCGAGCAATCCCTCTCCGGCGGCGCTCAGATCGACGCTGGACGTGCTGCGGTGAAACAGCTCGGCCTGTAGCCGCTCCTCCAGCCGCTTCACCTGCATGCTGACGGCGGATTGGGTCCGGTTCAGCGCGGAAGCGGCGCGGGTGAAGGAGCGATGGTCGGCAACTGCGACAAAGGCCTGTAGCAGATCGGGGTCAAGGACGGGCGCACTCATAACGATCCGTGATTTGTTCGATCAAATCTATTCCATTCCCTGATTATGTCGCTGTCCCTAGATTGCGCAAGCGAAACAAACGGCTGGAAGCGGGATGGGCGAGATCTGGGGGGTATTGGCGGCGGTGACGTCGAGCGCGCTCGGCGGAACCTCGATCGGGGCGACGCGGTATCTCGCCGGCACCATCGATCCGCTGGCGATCGGCGCGTTCCGTTTCGGGATCGGCGTCCTGCTGCTGCTGCCGCTGGCGCTGCTGCAACGCCGGAGCTGGCCGCAGCAGCGCGACTGGCTCGGCGTCACCGGCCTCGGCCTGCTGTTCTTTGCGGCGTTTCCGATCCTGTTCAATGCCTCGCTGATCTTTACGACCGCAGCGCGCGGCGCGCTCGCGCTTTCGACCCTCCCGCTGCTGACCATGCTGGTCGGCGCCGCGCTCGGTGCCGAGCCACTCACCGCGCGCAAGACTAAGGGCGTGCTGGTCACGATCCTCGGTGTCTCGATGGCGCTGCTCTCCGGCCTCGCCACGGCGCCGCCGGGCGCCTGGCGCGGCGACCTCCTGATGGTGGCGGCTGCGCTGTGCATGGCGCTCTACAGCATCTGGTCGAGACCGTTCATCCGCCGCTCCGGCCCGATCCCCTTCACCACGCTCGCGATGGCGGCCGGGGCCGTGGTCCTGATCACGGCCTCGCTGCTGCGCGGCAGTTTTGCGCCGGTCGCGGATTTCGGTGTGCCGCAATGGTTCGGCGCGACCTATCTTGGCGCCTTCGGCGCAGCGCTCACCTTCTATCTCTGGGCCTTCGCGCTGGAGCGGACCACGCCGACCCGGGTGGCGATCTCGGTCACCGTCAATCCGATCGCGGCATCGCTGGTCGGCGCAGCCCTGCTCGGCGAACCGCTGAGCTGGAATCTGGTGGCCGGCATCGTCACCGTGTTTGCCGGCATCTGGATCGCGACCACCCAGCCGCAACATGCCCATGCGGCGGAGCCCGCCGTCGCACCGGACGCGCGCTGAGCCGCAGCGCCACCAGCCAAGCCGTTACCGAATCCGTGCTAGCCTGACGCTCCGGTCCAAGCGAGCCTGAGGCGACACGCCATTGAACATTTCCCTCTACGACGTCTCCGTCTGGGTGCTGCCGCTGGTCATCGCCATCACCTTCCACGAAGCGGCGCACGGCTTCCTCGCGCACCGGCTCGGCGACGACACCGCCTGGAAGCTCGGCCGCGTCAGCTTCAACCCGCTAAAACACATCGACCCGTTCGGCACGCTGATCCTGCCCGCGATGCTGCTGTTTGCGCATTCGCCGTTCCTGTTCGGCTACGCCAAGCCGGTGCCGGTGAACTTCCGCAAGCTCAACCATCCCAAGCTCGACATGGTCTGGGTGGCGCTGGCCGGCCCGGTCACCAACATCATTCTGGCGACCGCGGCGGCGCTGGCATTCCACGCGCTGCCATTGGTTCCGGCCGATGCGGCAAAATGGACCGCGGACAATCTGAAAAACGCCTTCCTGATCAACATCGTGCTCGCGATCTTCAACATGATGCCGATCCCGCCGCTGGATGGCGGCCGGGTCGCGGTCGGGCTTTTGCCGCGGCCGCTGGCGAGCCCGCTGGCCCGGCTGGAGCCCTTCGGCATGCTGATCCTGATCGGGCTGTTGATCCTGCTGCCCGTGATTGGCACGCAGATCGGCCTAAATCTTGATGTTATTTCAACGATACTGCGAACTCTGACCGGCTATGTAATCAACGCCCTTCTCCTCATTACCGGAAACACATAGCCTTGATTTGCGCATGACCTGATCGGAAAATCGGTACCCAATTTCCGGGTCGTGCGTGGGGACAGGAACGCTTCGAGGCCATGGTGATCAAAGCTGCCGATATGCTGATTGCGCGACGCGCCGACACCCGCGCGCGGGCTGACTTTGCGACCTGGAAAATGATGGCCAAGCTGAACGGCGCCTCCGCGCTGCCGCCCGAGGCGCAGAATTTCCTGGCCATCTACAAGCGGCTGCTGGAGCAGATGAACGACGCCGAGGCCAGCGAGGCGACGATCCAGGAGATGTATCGCACCTACTATGCGGAGATGGGCGGCGCCGGCAAGGCGCCGGAGGTTCCGGCGCGCACGCGCGAACCGGTCGCCGACACCGGCAACGTCACCGCATTCCGCCGCCTGCCGGCCAAGAAGGCGACCGCCTCCGATCCGAACGCCAAGCGTCCGATGCCGGTGGCGCTGATCTTCGCCTGCCTCGTCGTGGTCTACGTCGCGATCCGTTACTACTGGAAATAGCGCCGTCGGCGCGTCACCTCAGCCCAGCTTTCATGATCGATGCACGGATGCCGCGGCATCCCGTCGCGCGTCGCCGGCCACCCGATCGCCGCCGCGTGGAATATCGCGCGCGATCGATCGCAGCGGTGCCCTAGGCGATGCGCCCGATGCCGGGCATAATGCGGAACTCAAAAAAACAAAATCATACTGGAGGGAAGATGAAGCGTTCCATTGCAGCCTCGGTCGCGACAGCCTTGGTCATGACGACGAGTCTTGTGCTCGTCACCGGCGCGTCGGCGCAGACGATGGACAAGGTCGCCAAGGTCGGCGCGCTCGGCGATCAATCCGGGCTCTACCAGGATATCGGCGGTCCCGGCTCGACGGTGGCCGCGCAGATGGCGATCGAGGATTCCGGACTGCTGGCCAAGGGCTGGAAGATCGACCTGATCTCGGCCGATCACCAGAACAAGCCCGATGTCGCCGTCAACATCGGCAAGCAGTGGATCGATGTCGAGAAGGTCGACGTGTTCGTCGACCTCGCCGCCTCCAATGTCGGGCTCGCGATTGCCAACCTCGCCAAGGAGAAGAACGTCGTCAATTTGAACTCGGGCTCGGCTTCGTCGGACCTCACGGGCGCGCAGTGCTCGCCGAACACGGTGCACTGGGTCTACGACACCTACATGCTCGCCAACGGCACCGGCAAGGCGCTGGTGAAATCCGGCGGCGACACCTGGTTCTTCCTCACCGCAGACTACGCGTTCGGCCAGGCGCTCGAACGCGACACCTCGAACGTCGTCATCGCGAATGGCGGCAAGGTGCTCGGCAGCGTCAAGCATCCGCTCAACAACGCGGACTTCTCGTCCTTCCTGCTGCAGGCGCAAAGCTCGAAGGCCAAGATCGTCGGCCTTGCCAATGCCGGCGGCGACACCACCAACGCGATCAAGCAGGCCGCCGAATTCGGCATCGTCTCGGGTGGCCAACGGCTCGCGGGCATGCTGCTGTTCATCACCGACATCAATGCGCTCGGTCTCAACGTCGCGCAGGGCCTGAACTTCACCGAGACGTTCTACTGGGACATGAACGACCAGACCCGCGCCTTCACCAAGCGCTTCATGGAGCGCTTCAAGAAGAACCCGCCGACCATGGTGCAGGCCGGCGTCTATTCGTCGCTGATCCACTATTTCAAGGCGCTGGAGGCGCTCGGCGGCAATCCGCATGACGGCCGCGCCGTGGTCGCCAAGATGAAGGAGATGCCGACCGACGATCCACTGTTCGGAAAGGGCTCGATCCGCGTCGACGGCCGCAAGATCCACCCCGCCTATCTGTTCGAGGTCAAGAAGCCGTCGGAGTCGAAATATCCGTGGGACTACTACAAGCTGATCGCCACCATCCCCGCGGATGAAGCCTTCCTGCCGCTCGAGAAGAGCGTCTGCCCGCTGGTGAAGAAGAGCTGACCCTCGTTATTCCGGGCTCGCCGACGCGTCCGCGCAAAGCGCGGCCCGATGATATCGACGCTTGCGGCCAAACTCTCGGTGTCATCACCCGCGAAAGCCGGTGATCCAGTATTCCAGAGACAGTCGTTATTGAGCCGATGGGCCGCGGCGTACTGGATCGCCCGATCGAGCCGGGCGATGACAGCGAGGATGGGGACGCAGCTTCATCGTCTCGCGACATGAATCGTCCGAGTACTGCGTTTCGAATTGCGCGCGTTGCGCGCTACTTCTTCGGCTTGTTGTAGTTGACGTCGAGGCTGAAGGAGAACTGATCCTGGGTCAGGTCGGCGGGCGGCGCCGGGACCGGATCGGAACGGTGGACCATCGAGAGCGCCGCGTCGTCGAAGGCGGCGTCGCCGGACGATTCCATCACCGCGACCGACAACACCTTGCCGACGCGGTTGAGCACGAGAGCGATCTTCACCTTGGCCGTCTTGGCCTTGCCGTTCTCGGGGAATTTCTTGTGTAGGTCGAGATAGGCGCTGATCTTCTTGCCCCATTTGGCGGTCAGCAGGAGCTTGTCCTTGCCGATGCCGGGGTTGGGTGCCTTGGTGGTCTCCGACTGACGCGCATCTTCCAGCTTGGTCGGCGCGGCCGCTTCCGAGGCCTGCACCGCTTCCTGCGCGTTGGTCTCGACCTTCGCGACCTTGGCCTCCTCCTCCTTCTGCTTCTTGGTGGTGTCTTCCGTCACGATGCGGTCGGGGTCGTCGGCCTCATCCGGCTTGGCCTGAGGCAGGTCGGTATCCTTCACCTCGGCCTTCTGCTGCGCCATTTCCTGCACGGCCTGCTGGTCGTCAGCCGGCGCGCCGGGCGGTGCCGCATCATCAGGCGCGTCCGCGGAGGCAAGCTCGACGGCATATTCCGCACCTGCAGCGCCGAGACCCTCGTCGCCATCGTCGCCGCGCAAATTGGTCAGCGCCAGCGCCGCACCGCCCAGATGCAACGCAACCGCCGTCACCGCGGCAATCACCCAAAGCCGTTTCGACGTCCGCAGATCGAGATCGGGGTTGGTGGACATCGCACTTCGCCGTCAGGGTTTGGCCGGGTCGGCCTGTGCCGCCGCCGGCGCTCCCGGAACGCCCTCGAGCGTCACCAGCTTCACATGGGTGTAGCCGCCGGCGCGCAGCAGCTCCATCACGCCCATCAGCTCGCCATAGGGCACGACGCGATCGGCACGCAGGAACACGTATTTGTCCCTGCTCATGTCCGGCACCGCGTCGAGCGAGTTGATCAGGTCCGCCCGCTTCACGGCGTTCTCTCCGATCGCCAACGTCAGGTCGGGCTTGATGCTGAGATAGGTCGGCTTGTCCGGCTTCTTCTGCGGCGTGGCGCTCGAGGTCGGCAAATCGATCGGCAGGTCGACGGTCGAGAGCGGCGCCGCCACCATGAAGATGATCAGCAGCACCAGCATGACGTCGATGAACGGCGTGACGTTGATCTCGTGGGATTCCGCGAAATCGTCGTCGCCATCGTTCTCGGAGATCGAGACTGCCATCGCCTACTCCGCCGCCGCGGCGCGCGGATGCGCGCTGCGCGGAACGTCACCATGGGTACGGTCGAGATCGCGCGACAGCAGCCGCCCTGCCGCACCCGAGGCGCGGTTGACGAGCTCGAGATAGACCTTCGTGACGCGCGAGAAGTGGTTGTAGATGATCACCGCTGGGATCGCCGCGACGAGACCGATCGCGGTTGCGAGCAGCGCTTCCGCGATACCCGGCGCCACCACGGCGAGGTTCGTCGTCTGCGATTTCGAAATGCCGATGAAGCTGTTCATGATGCCCCAGACGGTGCCGAACAGGCCGACGAACGGCGACGTCGCGCCGATGGTCGCAAGCAGGCCCATGCCGACGCGGATCTTGCGGGCTTCGGCGCGCACGATCTCGGCGAAGCTCGACGCCGCGCGCTCCTTGATGCCGCTGTCGCTCGATATGCCCGCCGATAGGCGTCCCTCGCGCATCGCAGCCGCAATGAACGACGACAGCACGCTGCCCTTGGCGCCGAGCGCGAACTGCGCTTCCGCCAGGGAACGCGATTCAGCGATCTTGGCGAGCGCCCCGCGCAGCTTGCTCTGCGCGACGGTCAGCTCGACCATCTTGGCGATGAACACCGTCCAGGTGACGAGCGAGGCGAAGGCGAGACCGAGCATCACCGCCTTCACGATGATGTCGGCGTTCAGGAACATATTCCACGGCGACAATTCGTGCAGGCCGGTGGAGGTCGACTTCAGTGACTTGGCATCGCCGCTCGCGGGCACGGCCGCTGACGCATCGAGCGCCGTCGGTGCCGGAGCCGCCGCGGCAGGCGCCGGCGCGGCCTGCGCTTGCGGCGCCGGCTGGGCCACCGGCGCGGCCTGGGCGGCCGCCGCAGGCTGGGCAGCCGGAGCTTGCGCCGCCGGTGCGGGCTGAGGCCGGGTCACGGGCGCGGGCTGCGCGGCAGGCGCCGCTTGCTGCTGCGCCGAAGACGGCGCGGCCAGCATCAGTATCGCCAGCGAGGCGATCACGGCGGATGCAGCGGGGAACAACTTGGATGTCATCATCAGTTACACTTCAGCCCAGTGACGGATCAGGTTGTGATAAATCCCGGTCAATTTGACCGTTTCAGGGTCATCGCGCCCCAGCCGCTCCACCAGAGCCTGGATCGCAGTATCGAGATCAAAGATCAGGCTGCGCGCGTGGGCATCCCGTACCATGCTCTGCAGCCAGAAAAAAGACGCTACCCTGGTCCCCCGCGTGACCGGCGTGACCAGATGCAAGCTGGAAGCAGGATAAAGTACCAGATCGCCTGCCGGCAGCTTGATTTCATGGGATCCGTAGAGGTCTTCGATGACGAGCTCGCCGCCATCGTACTCCCCCGGCTCAGATAAAAACAGCGTGACCGAGAGGTCGGTGCGGATCCTCAGGCCCGTCAGCTTGTCGCCGCGCACCGCATTGTCGACATGCAGACCGAAATGGTGCCCGTCGCTGGCGGCGTAGCGGTTGAACAAGGGTGGAAAGATTCTAAGTGGGATCGCCGCCGAGATGAAGCTCGGGCTCGCCGACAGCGCCGACAGAATCCGGTTGCCGAGCTGCCGCGCGACCTCGCTGTCGGGCGGCAGCTGCTCGTTGCGCTTGACCATCGCGGATGCAGCACCCGCGGTCGAGCGGCCGTCCTCCCAGTCGCTGGCGTCCATGATGCGGCGGAAGTCCGCCACATCAGCCTTGCTCAATACGTTGGGAACACAGACCAGCATCTCGTGCCGCGAAGCCTCCGTCAGTAACGCGCAGAAACAACCAGATACGCGGCGCGTCCCGGTGCTTCGAGCACGAACGGCGCCGCGCTCTGGTACAGCGCGTCGTAGTAGCGCTTGTCGAAGATGTTGTTGACGAACAGCTTCATGGTCCAGTGCTTGTCGATCTTCGCTTCGGCAAAGGCATCGAAGCGCCAGTAGCTCGGGAGCGACGTGCCCTGGTTGGCCGCAAGGAAAGTGCCGCCATACACCTTGGAGCGATACACCGCCTGCCCGCCGAGCTCCCACATGTCGGTCAGCTGGTATTTCGAGAGCATGCTGAACGACTGATGCGCGACGTTGGCGAGCGGCAAGCCGACGTTCGAGGTGTACAAAAGCGTGTTCGCCGGCGGAATATTCGATTTAGTCACTTCAGACTGCATCAACACGAGGCCACCGAACACGCTCCACTTGTCGGTGATCTTGCCACCCACTCCGAGATCGATGCCGCGGATGCGATAGGCTGCGCCAGCGCTAATGCAGGAGACTGTCCCGGTCGTTCCGGCCGGATAAGGACAGGCGGCGGTTGCGGTCGCCGCGGTGACGTTCATCGATTCGCGCGCGTTCTCCTTCTCGGTCTGGAACAGCGCGGCCGTCACCAGCAAGTGGCGCTCGAACAATTCCCACTTGGTCCCGACTTCAATCGCCTTGTTCTTTTCCGGCCCAAAGATCTGGTTTGAATTGGCATTGAGAACCGGCGCGAGGCCACCATACTGAATGCTCGAGCCGTCAAACTCCGCACCGACCGGGTTGGAGGACGTGGCATAGGCAGCATAGACGCTTCCGTTCGGCAACGGTTTAAGTGTCAGGCCGAGGTTGAAGTTCGGCATGCCGTAGTCTTGCTGCTGCTGACCGAAGACGTTGGCGACACCATTGACCGTACCATAGCCGCTGGTCTTGATGTTGTAATCGTCATAGCGGACACCGCCATTGAGGATGACGAAGTCGTTGTAGTTGGCGGAGTCCATCACGTATCCGCTCACGGTCTCGATGCTGAGCTTGGTTGGCCTGCCGCTAAGGCTCGGGGTGCTCGTGAACGGGATGTTGGTGTATTGCGGGTTGAAGACGCTGACACCGGAGAGCGAGCCGCTGCCCGTGAAAGACGATGTGCCGGTCGTGATTTCGGAGGCCAGGCCGGTGTAGCTGTCGATTGAAGAACGCTCGTTGTCGTATTCGATACCGGCCGTCGTCGTGTGCTTGAACCCGAGGCCGTCGACCGACTTGTAGGTCGCCTCGGTCTGGTTGGCGAACACGTCGGTGACCTGATAGCGGCTCTGCGGATTGGCGCTGAGCGTATACGCCGTGAACGGGGCGCCGGCTGCCAGCGTCGGCGATTCCGGCAGCGTACCGATGTAGTTCTGGGTCGAGCGTGATTCCCGGATCTTGTTGCTGATCACGAGGTCCGGCGTGACCTGCACCTCGGCGTTGATCGTGCCGATGTCCTGCCCGGTCCTGAAGAAGTCGCGGTTGACGAAGCCGTAGAAATTGTTGCGGTTGACGCCGAAGTCCGGGAACGGGCCGCCGGCGGTCGTCGCGGTGCTCGGCCGGTAGTAAGGCACGCCGAAATCCGGGATGCCGGTGAGCTCGGTGTGGATATAGTTGCCGGTGATCTTCACCGCATCGACCGGCTTCCATGTGCCGGCGACGAACGCGCCGTCGCGATTGTCGGTGACGTAGCTGCGGCCGGCGACGCCGGCATCCTGGAACAGGCCGCCGGCGCGGATCGCCAGCGTCGGGCTGATCACCTGGTTGACATCGAGCGTCACCCGCTTGGTGCGATCGGTGCCGAACGAGGTGTCCATGTTGTAGAAGCTGTTCTGCGTCGTCGCCTGCTTGGTGACGATGTTGATCGCGCCACCGGTGGTGCCGCGGCCGGCGAAGGTCGAACCGGGGCCGCGCAGGATCTCGACCTGCTCGGTGAAGAAGTTCTCGCGGACGCTGACGCCGGCGTCGCGGACGCCGTCGATGAAGATATCGTTGCGCGCGTCGAAGCCGCGGATGAAGAAGCGGTCGCCGAACGCATTGCCGCCCTCGCCGGTGCCGAGCGTCACGCCGGCGGTGCTGAGGATCGCGGATTTCAGCGAGGTGGCGTTCTTGTCCTCGAGCACGTCCTTGGTCAGCACCGTGATTGACTTTGGCGTGTTCAGGATCGGCTCGGGAAACTTTCCGGATGCCTGCACGCGGTCGCCCTTGTACGGCGCGGCCGGGTCCGCATAGGGGTCGCGGTCAGCGGGAAGACCGCCGGCGTTGGGAAACGGCACCGGCGCCTGCTGCGCCTGCTGGTTGGTGCGCCGCGCAGCGCGGCGCAGCCCGTTGCGGGCCCGGACCTGGTCCGACGTGGGCTTTGACGAGACGGGCCGCGGGCGCGCGACCGGCGCATCGACATTCACCGGCGGCAGGTTGGATTGCTGCGCTTCGGCCCCCGAAAACGACGCCACCGCGATCAGGCTCGCAACCGCGGAGACCTTCGTGGCGGAATAGCCCGTATCATCAGCCGAACCAATCGCTGCATCGAAGCGCAGCGATCTCGGCGCCTTCACATTGCTCATTTCTTCACGCCCCCAGAAAAGCAAGTTCGTCGCGAATTCACGGTGCGACGAACTGTCTCCATCGG
The DNA here is from genome assembly GCF_001982635.1 of Bradyrhizobium mercantei. Lineage (GTDB taxonomy): Bacteria > Pseudomonadota > Alphaproteobacteria > Rhizobiales > Xanthobacteraceae > Bradyrhizobium > Bradyrhizobium mercantei. The sequence goes on from NZ_MKFI01000002.1 coordinate 1,029,527, forward strand.
TTATCGAGCGTGACTTTTTTTATCAATGCGATCAGCGCCACAGTTCGCTTGAATCGCCCCAGTTCAAAGGGATTCTAATCTACGATTTGAAATCGTTCTAAACTCTAGTTTTTAAGCGTTCTAATAATCGTTCTAAACTGGTGCGCGCGCGCCGTTTGCTACTCTTGCGCGCGCCGGTCGATGTATCCGCCGATCACTCGGCGCTTGGCGGCTTCATCAGCGAAAACAGCTCGTCGATGGTCCGCTGCGCGACCTGCCGCACGCGGTCGCTGTTCTCGAGGCCAGCGATATTGACGCCGTTGACGACCGCTTTGATCTCGTCGCGGAAGTCGGTGAGAAAACGCAGCGGATCACGCTGCTCGTTGGCGACGCGCGCGATCAATCCAGTGACCAGGATTTGGCATGCCATCATGCGCCCGTTCAACTCGTCCATCGCAACCCTCGTCCTCTCGCATCGTCGCTTGCGCGATATGGACGACATCCCGCCGTGTTTCAACCGGGTCGCGCAAGCTGCAACAAGTGAACGGATGGAGAGCAAGTCTGCGCGTGTCGAGACGCGGGGCTACTTCGCAGCGAGGCGCTCCGCCTCCTCGCTGAGCGCCTTGATGCGATCCTTGACCTCGCGAAGCGTGGCGAGGCCGCTTTCGACATGCCTGTCCGAGACGTCGCGCAGCACGTCGCCGGCGATCGCATCGCGCAGACTGTCGAGATCGTCGACGAGGCGGCGCCCGGTCCGGGTCAGGAACAGGCGATTGGCGCGGCGATCCCTCGGATCGGGACGGCGCTCGAGCAGGCCATGCTCGACGAGGCGGTCAAGCAGCCGCACCAGCGAGATCGGCTGCAGCTCGAGCACGTCGGCGAGATCGACCTGCGACAGCCCCTCCTGCTCGCGCAGGCGGAACAGCACGATCCACTGGGCGCGCGTGGTCCCTCGCGCCTTGGCGCGATGATCGATATAGTTGCGCAGCAGCCTCGAACTCTCGACGAGTTGTGCGATGAACTGGCGTTTGAGATCGAGCGACATAGGGGTCCTCGGTGCGTTTCCCAGACGGAATGTTTCCGCTCGTTTCTGACCTAAACCTTTCCGAATGTTTAGGATTCTCAAGCCTTGGTGTGTTTACACATTAAGTGCACGCATATTATATCCGCAAGCTCTGTGAACCGTTTCGATCACCCTTTATTGTTACGTCGAACCCAAGAGTCCGCATGTCAAAGTCACGCACCATCGGTTGGGTTTTAGTGATCGCTGCGGTCGGCGCGGCCGGCTATTTCGGCTGGCAAAAATACTCCGACAACAAGCTGGCCGCCGAGGCCGCGCAGAAGCGTTCCGCCCAGCGCCCGGCAGTTCCGGTCAGGATCTCGCCGGTCGAGAAGGCCGACTTCCCGGTGTACCTCACCGGTCTCGGCACGGTGCAGGCGTTCAACACCGTCCAGGTCCGCACCCGGGTCGACGGCCAGATCACCAAGATCGCCTTCAAGGAAGGCCAGTTCGTCAAGGCGGGCGACACGCTGGTCGAGATCGATCCGCGGCCCTATCAGGCGACGCTCGACCAGGCCAAGGCAAAGAAGGCCCAGGACGAGGCCAACCTCGCCAACGCCAATCTGGACCTGCAGCGCTACACCAAGCTCGGCGAGTTCGCGACGCGCCAGCAGCTCGACACCCAGCGTTCCACCGTGGCGCAGCTCACGGCGCAGATCGCCGCCGACGACGCCGCCATCTTCAACGCCCAGACCCAGGTCGACTACACCACCGTGAAGTCGCCGATCGACGGGATCGTCGGCCTCCGACTGGTCGACATCGGCAACATCGTCAACGCCTCGGCCCAGACCGGCATCGTGACGATCACCCAGATCGAGCCGATCACGGTGATCTTCACCGCACCGGAAGACCAGTTGCCCGACATCAAGGCAGCGTTGGCGGTGGCACCGCCCAAGACCATTGCGCTGACCACCGACGGCAAGCGGGTGCTGTCCACGGGAACCCTGGCGCTGATCAACAATCAGGTCGACACCACGAGCGGGACTGTCCGGCTGAAAGCGGTGTTTGATAACAAGGACCATGCGCTGTGGCCGGGCCAGTCGGTCTCGACCCGGCTGCTGGTCCGAACCTTGAAGGATGCCACCGTCGTTCCGGATGACGCGGTGCAGCATGGCACCGACGGCCTCTACGCCTACTCAGTCAATCAGGAGAACAAGGCCGAGCTTCGCAAGATCAAGGTCAGCCAGTCGATCGACGGCCGGTCGGTGATCGACGAGGGCCTGTCACCGGGACAGCAGGTGATCACCGCGGGCCAGTACAAGGTCTCGCCGGGAACCCTGGTGACGACGGCGGTGGCGAGCTCGGATCCATCCCAGTCGAAGGTTACGCAGGAATGAGCGACGGAATTTCCGCACCATTCATTCGCTTCCCGATCGGCACCTCGCTGCTGATGGCGGGCATCCTGTTCGTCGGCCTCGTCGCCTACCCGCTGCTGCCGGTTGCACCGCTGCCGCAGGTCGACTTCCCGACCATCCAGATCACCGCGACACTGCCGGGCGGCAGCCCGGAGACGATGGCGACCTCGGTCGCCCAGCCGCTGGAGCGCCAGTTCGCGCAGATCCCCGGCATCGCGCAGATGACCTCGACGAGCTATCTCGGCACCGCGTCGGTCACCATCCAGTTCGACCTCAACCGCTCCATTGACGGCGCCGCCAACGACGTGCAGGCCGCCATCAACGCCGCCAGCGGCCAGTTGCCGAAGAGCCTGCCCTCGCCGCCGACCTATCGCAAGGTCAACCCGGCCGACGCACCGATCATGCTGCTGTCGGCGACCTCGGACACGCTGCCGCTGACGACGGTCAGCGATTCCGTCGACGCCCAGCTCGCCCAGCAGATCAGCCAGATTTCCGGCGTCGCGCAGGTCATCATCGGCGGCCAGCAGAAGCCGTCGGTCCGGGTCCAGATCGACCCGGCCAAGCTCGTCGCCAAGGGCCTGTCGCTGGAAGACGTCCGCGCCGCGATCAACATCGCCACCGTCGACAGCCCGAAGGGCAACATCGACGGCGCCACCCGCGCCTACACCATCTATGCCAACGACCAGCTGCTGACGGCGGATCCCTGGAACGACGTCATCATCGCCTACCGCAATGGCGGGCCGCTGCGGATCCGCGATATCGGCCAGGCCGTCACCGGACCGGAGGACGCCAAGCAGGCGGCCTGGGCCAACGGCAAGCGCGGCGTGTTCCTCGTCATCTTCAAGCAGCCCGGCGCCAACGTCATCGACACCGTCGACAAGATCAAGGCGGCGCTGCCGCGGCTGGTCGCGGCCATTCCGCCGGCGGTCAAGATCGAGGTCATCTCGGACCGCACCACCACGATCCGCGCCGCGGTGGAGGACGTCCAGTTCACCCTGCTCCTGACCATTTTCCTGGTCGTGATGGTGATCTTCGCCTTCCTGCGCAGCTTCTGGGCCACCGTAATCCCTGCCGTGACGGTGCCGCTGGCGCTGCTCGGCGCCTGCGCGCTGATGTGGATCTTCGGCTACACCCTCGACAACCTGTCGCTGATGGCGCTCACGATCGCGGTCGGCTTCGTAGTCGACGACGCCATCGTGATGCTGGAGAACATCAGCCGCTACATCGAAGAGGGCGAGCGGCCGATGGCCGCCGCCTTCAAGGGTTCCAAGGAAATCGGCTTCACCATCGTCTCGATCAGCATCTCGCTGGTCGCGGTCTTGATCCCGCTGCTCTTGATGGGCGGCATCATCGGCCGCCTGTTCCGCGAGTTCGCGGTGGTGCTGGCGATGACGATCTTCGTCTCGATGTTCGTGTCGCTGACGCTGACGCCGATGATGGCCTCGCGCTTCCTGCGCGCCCACAACGAGGAGAAGCACGGCCGCTTCTATCAGCTCAGCGAACGTGGCTTCGACGCGATGCTGCGCGGCTATCAGAGCGTGCTCGACCTCGCGCTGCGCTGGAAGTTCACGACCCTGATGATCTTCTTCGCGACGCTGGCGCTGTCGGTCTACATGTTCGTCATCATCCCGAAGGGCTTCTTCCCGCAGCAGGACGTCGGCCTGATCACCGCGACCTCGGAGGCCAACCAGGACATTTCGTTCGCCGAGATGAAGGGGAAGCAGGAGGAACTCAGCAAGATCGTCATGCAGGATCCAGGCGTGGCGACGGTGGCGATGGCGATCGGCGGCAGCGGCCGGGCCGGCAACAACGGCAACATGTTCATCACGCTGAAGCCGCTGAGCGAGCGCGACGCCAACGCGCAGCAGATCATTGCCCGCCTGCGGCCGAAGCTGGAGAAGGTGCTCGGGGCCCGGCTGTTCATGCAGGCCGCGCAGGACGTTCGCCTCGGCGGCCGCCCGACCCGTACCCAGTTCGAGTTCACGTTGCAGGACGCCAACCTCGCCGAACTGAACGAATGGGCGCCGAAGATTCTCGGCAAGATGCAGACACTGCCGCAGCTGCGCGACGTCGCGACCGACCAGCAGACCAATGGAACCACGGTCGAGTTGAAGATCAACCGCGACACCGCCTCGCGCTATGGCATCCAGCCGCAGCTGATCGACGACACGCTGTATGACGCGTTCGGCCAGCGCCAGGTGACGCAGTACTTCACCCAGCTCAACAGCTACCACGTCATCCTCGAGGTGCTGCCGGAGCTGCAGGGTTCGATCGACACGCTGAACAACATCTACGTCAAGTCGCCGCTGACCGGCGAACAGGTGCCGCTGTCGACCTTTGCGAAATGGACCAGCGCGCCGGTGCGGCCGCTCTCGATCAGCCACCAGGGCCAGTTCCCGGCGATCACCATCTCGTTCAACCTGGCGCAGGGCGTCGCTCTCGGCCAGGCCACGGAAGCGGTGCAGAAGGCAATGGTCGACCTCGGCGCGCCGCCGACCCTGAGCTCGAGCTTCCAGGGCACTGCGCAGGCGTTCCAGCAATCGCTGTCGACCGTGCCGCTACTGATCCTCGCAGCGCTCGTGGTGGTCTATCTGATCCTCGGCATTCTCTACGAAAGCTACATCCACCCGATCACCATTCTATCGACGCTGCCCTCGGCCGGCGTCGGCGCGCTGGCGATCCTGATGGCGGCCGGCTTCGACTTCTCGCTGATCGCGCTGATCGGCATCATCCTCTTGATCGGCATCGTGAAGAAGAACGGCATCATGATGGTCGACTTCGCGATCGCCGCCGAGCGCGATCAGCACATGGAGCCGGTGGCGGCGATCCGGCAGGCCGCCCTGCTCCGCTTCCGCCCGATCATGATGACGACGATGGCAGCATTGCTCGGCGGCGTGCCGCTGATGCTCGGCACCGGCACTGGCTCCGAGATCCGCCAGCCGCTCGGTTACGCCATGGTCGGCGGCCTGATCGTCAGCCAGGCACTGACGCTGTTCACGACGCCGGTCGTCTATCTCTATCTCGACAGGTTCTCCAACGCGTTCGCGAACTGGGGCCGCTCGCCGCGCGCCGACCACGATGCCGACGACGGCGACGACGGATCGGTCAAGCAGGCCGCCGAGTGACTTGACATTGCCCGGCGACCGGCACATCCGAAGATATTCATTTCGGAGCCGGTCCCGTGAAGATTGTCACAACGTCGCTTCTCGTCCTGTTCACCATATTCGGCCTGGCTGGCCTCGGCCACGCCCAGGCGCCCAAGGGCAAGAATGCGCCCGCACCGGCTGCGGCAGCTGCTCCCGCCGCGCCTCCAGGTGATGCCGCCTCGCCCAACAATTCCGGCTGGGTCGCGCGCTGCACCAGCGCGAGCCGCGAGGCGCCGCTCGAATGTGCGATGGAACAGACCGCGGTGCTGAGCAAGACCGGCCAGCTCATCGTGCTGGTCAATATCCGCGTCCCCGGCGACACCCGCGCGCCGATGGCGCTGATCCAGCTGCCGCTCGGGCTGAACCTGCCGGTCGGCGCCAAGCTGCAGGTCGACGACGGCAAGGCCGTCGACGTGCCGATCCAGACCTGCGAAGCGCGCGGCTGCTACATCAATGCGCCGATCGCCGCGGACGTCCTGAGCCAGCTGAAGTCGGGCAAGCAGCTCAAGGTGTCGTTCCAGAATCTCGGCAAGGAAACCATCAGCATCCCGATGCCGCTCGGCGACTTCGCGACGGTGTACGACAAGATCAAGTAGCCGGCATCATCACTGCCCGAAATAGGTGTCCTCGACCGACCGCCATTCCGGGCTCGCGGTGACGATGGTCAGGGCGCGATCCAGCGGCCGCTTGAGATCCGAGTTCATCGGCAACGCAAACGCCATATAGGCCGGCGCCAGCACACCGTGCGGCGGCGCGATCGTGTCGGCAAAGCGCGTTCGCGTCAGATACTGCAACGCGCCGATGCTGTTGACGACGGCATCCGCCTTCCCCGACGCAACGGCCTCGAACGTATCGGCGAGCGTCTCGTATTTCTGGTAGGCAAGCCGCTGGGTGTCGAGATATTCCGCGCCCGACGAACCCGACACGGCGCCGAGCCGCTTGCCTGAGAGGTCGCTGGTGCGATTGGCCACGATGCCCTCGACACGGCTGACCGTCATGCGTGCGATCAGGCTGGTGGTCAGCAGCGACACCAGCACCAGGCTTCCGACCATCCAGAGCACGGCAAGCCCGCGGCCGAGATGCGTCTTCGGCGTCTTGTCGCCATAACCGACCGTGGTCATGGTGACGACGGCCCAGTACATGCCCTCATGCCATGAGGTCACGGATGATGCGGTCTCGGTCGTGCCGTCCTTGCTCAGGTGCGGCCGCTCGAACCACCACATCAGCACGCCGATCACCGCCAGCAGAACGAGGATGGCGCCGATCAACTCGCCGAGCTCTCCCGCCGCCATCACATAGTCATGAAACGCGGATGCGGCCCCGGTCTTCCTTGCGAACACCGCGGCAACGCCCGATCGGTGCGTCGGATACGAAAAGTCCACGCGCGCCATGCGCTCGGGCGTGATGGTGATGGCACCGATCCCGACGTCGTAGGTGTGCGCCTCCAGCCCCGACAACAAATCGTCCAGCCGCGCCACCAGCGTCAGCTGGTACTGCCAGTGACGATCTTCCGCGACGCGCCGCCAGAGGTCGACGCTTGCGCCATCGAACAGCCCGTCACGCCCCTTCCCGCCATATGGCTCGACATCATAGACCGCGACGCGCAGCGGCATCGTCGCGCCGGACTGCGCTGCGATCCCGGCGCTGACCGAGACGATCACCAACAGCCAGCAAAGGCCGGCCCGTACGACAACGAAGCGACAGGCAATGCAATGGATAAAAATGAAACGCGCAAAATTCATGCGGCACGGTAGCGCCGCATGATGACGGATATGCCGTCTAGCGCAGCACGACCGGCGCTATCGCTCGCGCTTGTAGAGGAACGCGTTGTCCGGCTGCGGCATGCCGATGGTCTTGTAGAATCCGATCGAGTCAGGCGCCGACAGCAACAGGCACATCGATTCAGGTCCGGCGAGCCGCCGCGTTTCCGCGATCAGGCGCTTGCCGATGCCATGCCCCTGATAGTCGCGATCGACCGCGAGATCGGACAAATAGCAGCAATAGGCGAAATCGGTCAGCGCGCGCGAGACGCCGATAAGCTTGCCCGCCTTCCGCGCCGTCACGATCAGATTCGCATTGGCGATCATGCGCTCCATCCGATCGGTGTCCGCCAGCGGACGCCGCTCGCCGAGGCCCGACTGCCGCAGCACCTCGATGAATTCGTCGACGCCGATCGACGCTTCGCGGGCATAGAGAATTTCGTCCATCAACCTAAACCTCTGTCGCAACACACAGGACCACGCGCGCGAGACCATGGTGGATTACGCCGGGCTAATCCAGCCTCGATGCTGCGATAGCGCATGCCGCGTGCCCGCATCAGGCGCGGGGCCGCGCCACGCAATCTCACCGGAATTTCGGAGGATGATCGCGCCACCGAGGCGGACTGGCTGGGGAACCTGGATTCGAACCAAGACAAACAGAGTCAGAGTCTGTTGTGCTACCGTTACACCATTCCCCAAGAATAGTCCGTGGTATCAACAGCTTAGCTGGATGACTGGACATCTCGGTGCAGCGGGTTCGCCTGCCAAATCAGCGCCCGCGCGAGTGCGACCTTCTACCTGCTTGGTCCTACGCTTGGCAAGCATTGTTGGCGGCAAATGGGCGCGAAAATCTCGGCCAGTATGGGGACGGCCACAGGTGACCGCTTCCTGTCCGGTGGCGTCAATGGCTCAGCCAAGCAGTTCAAGCGCCGTCTCGGGAAAGGCAGCGAAGAGCGCCCCGACGCCAAAGCCAATGGTGCCCAGCACGATGGCGCCGAGCCAGCCGTGATGCACCCATCCATAGCTCGTACCAATCAGCGTTCCGAGCCCGATTGTGAAAATCGCCCACACGGCGTGAGCAACGACCTTCAGCACTTTGATCACGGGCACTCACCGCGGAACGCGCGCCATCGGCAGCAGACGTCCTCGCCCCTGCAATCCGGCGTCTCTCCATAAGGTCGATCTGGCAAGGAGCGCGTTCAACCGCGGCGGCCTGACAAAGCGCCGCACCGCCGCGCTGCCAGGGCGGTGCAAGGGATCGAGCGGATGCAGTCGGCTGATGCCGGCGGGCGTCAGTACAGCCCGCCCGTCCCCGACCGCATCACGGCCCGATCCGCATCCGGCGGGATCGGCTGCTGGGTCCCGTCGATCACATCAGTGCCGGCGACCATTCCGGCGTCATACACCGGCGGCGCCTGGCCCGGCTTGAAGGCTTCCAGCACCACGCCCTTCTGGCCAGGCGCGGCGCGCAGGCCGGTCTTGGCATCGACAAGCACCAGGCGGATACCGACCGGCTGCTTGAACGGGGTTGCCGGCTTGTCGGCCAGCGCAAGCTTCAGGAAGTCGCGCGCGATCGGCGCCGCGGTGTGGCCGGCCTGCGCGTTGCGGCCGAGCGAGCGCGGCTTGTCGTAGCCGACATAGAGACCGACCACGAGATCCGGCGAGAAGCCGACGAACCAGAGATCCTTGGCCTCGTTCGAGGTGCCGGTCTTGCCGGCGAGCGGCTTGCCGACATCCTTCAGCGCGGTGCCGGTGCCGGCCTGAATCACGCCCTCCATCAGCGAGGTGATCTGGTAGGCGGACATCGCGTCGAGCACCCGCTCGCGACGGTCGACGAGCTGCGGCTCCGGCTGGTTCTTCCAGCCTTCCGGCGCGTCGCAGCCGCGGCATTCGCGCTGGTCGTGTCTGAAGATGGTGTGGCCGTAGCGATCCTGGATGCGGTCGATCAGGGTCGGCTTCACGCGGATGCCGCCATTGGCGATCATCGAATAGGCCGTGGCCATCCGCATCACCGTGGTCTCGCCGGCGCCGAGTGCGTAGGCGAGATAGTTCGGCAGCTCGTCATAGACGCCGAAGCGCTTGGCATACTCGCCGATCAACGGCATGCCGATTTCCTGCGCCAGCCGCACCGTCACGGTGTTGAGCGACAGCCGCAGCGCGTTGCGCAGCGTGACCTGCCCCTGGTACTTGCCGGTCGAGAAGTTCTCCGGGCGCCAGACGTTGCCCTGCCCCTGGTCGATCTCGATTGGCGCGTCGATCATGACGGTCGATCCGGTATAGCCATTGTCGAGCGCCGACGAATAGACGATCGGCTTGAAGGTCGAGCCGGGCTGCCGGTAGGCCTGCGTCGCGCGGTTGAACTGGCTCTGGTCGAACGAGAAACCGCCGACCATCGCGAGCACGCGGCCGGTGTGCGGATCCATCGCCACCATGGCGCCCGACAGTTCGGGGACCTGGCGCAGCCGGTACTGGCCTTCGACGGGCTTGCCGTCCTTGGTGAACAGCGGATCGGCGTAGATCACGTCGCCGGGCTGCAACACCTGCGCCACCGAGGTCGGCGTCTTGCCCTTGTACGGGCCGGACACTGTTCGCGCCCATCGCACGCCTTCGAGCGTGATGATGCCGGTCTCGCGCTGCTTGCTGATGGCGCCGCCGAGCTCGCGGCCCGGCTGGAAGCCGATCCGTGCCGACTGGTCGTTGCTCTCCAGCACCACGGCCATGCGCCACGGCGAAATGTCGGAGAGCGACTTGATCTCGGCGAGCGGCACGCCCCAGTCACTGGTGAGGTCGAGCTTCTGGATCGGGCCGCGATAGCCCTGCTGCTCGTCATAGTTCACGAGCCCGGCCACCATGGTCTTGCGCGCCATCACCTGGATCTTGGGATCGAGCGTGGTGCGCACCGACAGGCCGCCTTCATAGAGCTTCTTCTCGCCGTAGCGCTCGAAGATGTCGCGGCGGACTTCCTCGGAGAAATATTCGCCGGCGAAGGTGTGCGCGCCGTTGCTGCGGTTGGTGACGGTGAGCGGATCCTTGCGCGCCTTGTCGGCGTCGGCGGCCGTGATCCAGCCGTTCTCCTGCAGGCGGTCGATCACGTAGTTGCGCCGCTCGATGGCGCGCGCACGGTTGCGCACCGGATGCAGGCTGGCCGGCATTTTCGGCAGCGCCGCCAGATAGGCCGCTTCGGAGACCGTCAGTTCGTTGACGGACTTGTCGAAATACACCAGCGAGGCCGCGGCGATGCCGTAGGCGCCGAGGCCGAGATAGATTTCGTTGAGATAGAGCTCGAGAATCTTGTCTTTGGAGTAGGTCCGCTCGATTCGCATCGCCAGCAAGGCTTCCTTGATCTTGCGGGTGAACGACACCTCGTTGGTCAAAAGGAAGTTCTTGGCGACCTGCTGGGTGATCGTGGAGGCACCCTGCGGACGACGGTTGGAGCCGAAATTCTGGATGTAGGCGACGCCGGCGCGCGCCATGCCGGTGTAATCGACGCCGCCATGCTCGTAGAAGTTCTTGTCCTCGGCCGCGAGGAAGGCGTTGATCACGAGCTTCGGCACCGCCTGGATCGGCAGATAGAGCCTGCGCTCCTTGGCGTATTCGCCGAGCAGCGAGCCATCCGCCGCGTGCACGCGGGTCATCACCGGCGGCTCGTAGTTCTGAAGCTGCGAGTAGTCGGGCAGGTCCTTGGAAAAATGCCAGAACAGCCCTGCGACCGCGGCCAGACCAGCCAGGAACAGGATGGTTCCCGCGGTGAACAGGAACCCGAAGAACCGCAACAGAAATTTCATCGACCAGATTTCCGTGGCGAATACGTCGCTCGTTCTGAGCGCGCTGCGTGCCACTTAGGCCGCCCGGTATATCGGTCGCACCCTGGACCTGCAATTCAACACCGGAGAATTTAACCGTGCCAGGCGTCAAACTTATGCCATAGAGCCCGGTTCGCGCGCGCCGCCAAATCAGCGGACCCCGTCGCCGTCCGGCTTTTTACGGGCAAGTTCAATTCCAAACTCTGCTCACCGCGATTCGCCCGCCTGGCCGAAGCTTACTCCGATGTTCAGTCGCTGCGCTTGCGCAGATTGCGAGTCGCGAAAGCAAAGCGCAGGCCGAGACCGTTGCCTTCCCTACCCGGTTGCCGTTTTGGATGCTGCGACATCAGAAACCGGTGGACAGTGCCGGCAGCTCCGCCGGATTAACGATCTGTTAACTATAACTACCCCAAGTTGTTCATATACACGCGACTCGCGAGGGGCTGATTTCGATGGCACTGCGCGGATTTAGACGGCCTTTTGCGGCCGACCCGAACGTCTTGGGATTTCCAAGACCACCGACATCGGCGATGGGCACCGAAGCGCTGGACCTGGTCTATCAGGCAGCGGACCTGTTCCGAAGCATCGAGGACAGGGCCCGCGCCGGCGAAGCGCGCGCCGAGGCCGCCGAACAGGCACAGCTCGAAATCATCGCCGCCACCGAGCGCAAGCTGAGGGACGCATCTCGGGCCCTCGAGGAAGCGCGGCGACGCATCGAGTCCCAACAGGAGCAGCTCGATGCGGCCGAATTCCGCGCCCAGGCCGCCGAGGCCGAGGCGCGTGAAGCCAAGCAATCGCTGGCTCTGGTCGAGGATGCGATCCGCCGGCGCTTGCTGCTCACGAGCGGACACGACGACGGCAGGTCAACGGCCGTCGCCTGACGCCTGGATTCGTTTTCTAATGCGGTCCTTGTGGCCCGGATGAGCCAAACGGGTCGCGCGAACGCGCGCCCGATGACAGGCTCCGCGACATCCGGGAACCCCGCATATCGCTGCGCTCATGCGGGCTACCGATTACTATCAATAGCCGGCAGCGAGCCCCGAATTGCGGCGCGGATCGTTGGCGCCGTAGAAGCGGTTGTTGCCGACCGGCTCGCCGCCCAGCGACGGCGCGCCGATGATGATCACCGCGAGGTGGTTGGCCGGCTGGGGCGGACCGAATTTGTGGCCCATGCCTTCCAGGATCTTCCGCGTATCCGGCGACAGCGTGTAGTCCTCGAGGTTGGTGGCCTCGGGAAGCCATTGCTGGTGGAAGCGCGGCATGTCCACGGCCTCCTGCGCGTTCATGCCGTAGTCGATGGCGTTGATCATCGTCAGCAGCACGGCCGTGATGATGCGGCTACCGCCGGGTGTCCCCACCACCATCGCCGGCTTGCCGTCCCTGGTCACGATGGTCGGGCTCATCGAGGACAACGGGCGCTTACCCGGGACGATCGCATTGGCCTCGCCCTGCACCAGACCGTACAGATTCGGCACGCCGACCTTGGCCGTGAAGTCGTCCATCTCGTCATTCAGCAGCACGCCGGTCTTGGCCGCCGTCACCTTGGCGCCGAACCAGTCGTTCAGCGTGTAGGTCACCGACACCGCGTTGCCGTCCTTGTCGGCGATCGAATAATGCGTGGTGTTGCTGCCCTCATGCGGCGGCACGCCGGGCTTGATTTCCCTGGACACACCGGCCTTGGCCGGATCGATCACGGCGCGGATCTTCGCGGCGTAATTCTTGTCGAGCAGCCGCTCGAGCGGATTCTTCACAAAATCAGGATCGCCGAGATAGCTGTTGCGATCGACATAGGCGTGACGCATCGCCTCGATCTGGTAGTGCACCGCCTGCGCCGAATGGTAGCCGAGCTCCTTCAGCGGATAGCCCTCGAGGACGTTCAGCATCTCGCAGATCACCACACCACCCGAACTCGGCGGCGGCGCCGAGATCACGTGGTAGCCACGATAGTCGCATTCCACCGGCGCGAGTTCGCGTACCTTGTAGTTGTCGAGGTCCTCCTGTGTGAGCAGCCCCTTGCCGGCCTGGCTCGAGGCGACGATCGCCGCCCCGACCCAGCCCTTGTAGAAGCCGTCGGTGCCGCGCTTGCTGATCTCGCGCAGCGTCTCGGCGAGTTCATGCTGCGTCAGCCGCTCGCCGACCTGGAACGGCTTGCCGTTGTTGAGGAAGATCGCGGCCGAGGCCGGATCGTCCTGAAAGTCCTTGGTCGAGGTCTGCAGCATGCTGACGTCGCCCTGGTCGAGCACGAAGCCGTCCTCGGCGAGTTGCAGCGCCGGCGCGATCAGATCCGCACGCTTCATCGTGCCGTATTTCTCGCGCGCATATTCCATCCCGGCCACCGAGCCCGGCACGCCGACGGCGAGATGCCCCTTGGTCGACAGGCCGGGGATCACGTTGCCGTCCTTGTCGAGATACATGTTGGCGGTGGCGCCCTTCGGCGCAGTCTCGCGGAAATCCAGGAAGGTCTTGCGGCCGTCGGCAAGCTGGATGGTCATGAACCCGCCGCCACCGAGATTGCCGGCGGCGGGATAGGCCACCGCGAGCGCATAACCAACGGCGACGGCCGCATCGACCGCGTTGCCGCCCCGCTTCAACACCTCGACGCCGACCTGGGTCGCAAGATGCTGCGCGGATACCACCATGCCGTTCTCGGCGGCGACCGGTGCGACCGAGGCCGCGCGACCCGGCGCGGTGGCCGTAACGCCGATCGAGACAATCGCAGCGACGATCCATCGCGCGCGCGTCGTAGGATTTTGCATGGACGTCTCCCCGGGGAATGCCGACTTGTCGCGGCTTGCCGTGCCATCTCAACGGGCAAATCTAGCAGGCCGCACGCGTGCGCACTATAGGGCCGCGCCGCCCTCACCGCGCGTCCGCAGCCGGCTGTGGCGTCTGCCATAGGCCGCATAGATCACAAGCCCAATCACCAGCCACACCGCGAGCCTGATCCAGGTGTCGAGCGGCAGGCCGAACATCAGGAACAGCGACGTTCCAGCGGCCGCCGGCGCCACCAGCCAGATCGCGGGCGCCCTGAACGGCCGCGCCAGTTCCGGATCGCGCATGCGCAGCACCAGCGTGCCGATCGACACCACGGTGAATGCGAACAGCGTCCCGATCGAGACCAGTTCGCCGACCAGCCCGATCGGCAGCAGGCCGCCGAGAACCGCGGCAATGGTGCCGGAGAAGATGGTCGAGACATAGGGCGTCCGGAAACGCGGATGGATCCTTGCGGCAAAGCCCGGCAGCAGTCCGTCATGCGCCATGGCGCGAAAGATCCGCGGTTGCGCCAGCAGCATGATCAGGATCACCGACGTCAGTCCGAACAGGATGCCGAGCTTGATGAAGGGCCCGAGCCAGCCGATACCAATCGCATCGATCCCGACCGCGATCGGATCGGGCACGCTGAGCCGGTCATACGGCACGATGCCGGTCAGCACGAATCCGACCGCGACATAGAGCGCGGCGCAGATCACCAGCGAGCCGAGAATGCCGATCGGCATGTCGCGCTCCGGCACCTTCGCCTCCTGTGCCGCGGTCGAGACCGCATCGAAGCCGATATAGGCAAAGAACACCACGGCCGCGCCGCGGACCACGCCGGACCAGCCGAATACGCCTGGACCTGCATTCGGCGGGATCAGCGCCCCCTCCGGATTGCTCGCCGTCACCCAGTTCGCCAGCGTCACCGAGGAGGCCGCGGCGGCGAGGAACAGCGCGATGACGATGAGCTTGATCACGACAACGAAGCTCGTGAAGCGCGCGGACTCGCGAATGCCGACCACGAGCAGCGTGGTGACGAAGGCGATGATCGCCATCGCCGGGATGTTGACGACCGCGCCGGTCGACGACCACGTGCCGGTGTTGACGTCGTAGGCGAGCGGCGCCGAGGTGAATTGCTGCGGCAGGTTGATGCCGAAATCGTGCATGAAGCTGACGAAATAGCCGGACCAACCGACCGAGACCGCGATCGCGCCGACCGCGTATTCGAGGATCAGATCCCAGCCGATGATCCAGGCGATCAGCTCGCCGAGCGTCGCGTAAGCATAAGTGTAGGCGCTGCCGCAGATCGGCACGGTCGACGCCATCTCGGCGTAGCACAGGCCGGCGAAGGCGCAGGCCACCGCACCAAGCATGAAGGAGAGCGTGACGGCGGGACCGGCATTCGCGGCCGCCGCGTGGCCCGTCAGCACGAAGATGCCTGCACCGATGATGCCGCCGATGCCGAGCGTGACCAGTTGCAACGCCGACAGCGAGCGTTTGAAGATCGGCGTCTCCGCGTCGCCGTCGGCCCGCGCCGCCTCCCGCAACAACTCGGAGGTCGACTTTCGATCCCAGAAACCGGCCAAGGTGTCGGTCACGGCACGTGCCCTCCGCCGCTCGGGTCCGGCGGGACCCGACACGATCGGCAGACTATAACGCGCTCGACACGTTGGCGTTCGAGCGGCCGACAAGCTCCAGCGCGCTTATCCACCGCCAAGCAAGGGCTTGGGCCCTATTGGCAAGGATGGCGTCGGCCGTCGCGGCCAAGGAAGCTGCCCGACGCCGGATCGAATGAACGGTAGCGAGCGCAGGAAGACAATGGCGCGGGCGCCGGCATCGCGCCATAGGCGTTCGCCGGGTTGCCGCCATGTCGCGCCGCCTCCTGGGCTTCACCCCACGGCGTCAAGGCGCCGCCGTTGATGGCGCTGCGCCCGGGATTTTGCGCGTCAAACAGTGCCGGCTCCGAGATCTGGGCCATGACGGGCGAGAGCGTCATCCCTGCGAGCAATATGGCGGCTGCAACCGCCCTCAATCCGGACATGCGACCACTCCTATCGATCAACGAAAACCTGTCGAAGGCCGGCCGAGCCGCCCCCAAGCGGATATGGGGACGGCCATCTTCACCCCACAGGGGCCACCGCGTCACGATGCTGCGAGCCAGCGGCTGGCTCGCCGCTCAGTGGTTATGCACGTCAGGCCGCGGATCGGAGACGAACCCGTCGCGGTTCGGCATCTTGACGGCGGCGAGCGACTTGGCGTCGAGCACGGCATTGGCCGGGACGACGCCGTTGAGGCTGAGGATGTAGGCGGACACCGCATAGACGTCCTCATTGCTCAGCGACTGTGGTGCGTTCTGCGGCATCGCGCGGCGGATATAGTCGAACAGCGTCGGGGCGTAAGGCCAATAGCTGCCGACGGTGCGGATCGGCTTCGGGCTCGCCAGCGTGCCCTGTCCGCCGACCAGACGGTCGCCGACGCCGCCCTGCCCGGTGTCGCCGTGGCACGCCGCGCACTGCTCGGCGAACACGGTGCGGCCGCGCTCGACGCTGCCGCTGCCCGGCGGCAGGCTGGAGCCGTCGCGGCCGATGTCGATGTTCCAGCCCGCGATCTCGGCCGGCGTTGCCGGACGCCCGATGCCATATCGATCGTCGGCCTGCGCGGCAGCGGCAAGCATCGCGATCGCACCCGCGAGAAGCGCCGCCTTGAGCTTACGCCTGGGCATTGGTCACCTCGCCATTCGCATCGATGCGCCAGGGCCAGATTGCGTTGTTGTGGTAGAACGAGTTGAGACCGCGCACCTTGACCAACTCCGCCAGCGTCGGCTGCACGTAGCCGGTTTCGTCGATGGCGCGGCTCTGGATCACGGCCGGGTTGCCGTTCCAGTGCCAGGGCAAGCGGAAGCGCGTGAGCGCGCGCGTCAGCACCGGCTCCTGCAATTCAGCCTGCTGCCAGCTCTTGCCTTCGTCGAGCGAGATCTCAACGCTCTTGATCTTGCCGTGGCCGCTCCAGGCAATCCCCGTGATCTCGTGGAAGCCGTGCGTCGTCAGCTTCTGCCCGCCGGACGGCCGCGTGATGATCGACTTGGCTTCCATGTAGAAGGTGAATTCGCGCGCTGTGCCGTCGGGCATCGGGTCGGTGTATTTCGAGGTCTCCTCGCGCGAATAGGCCGGCTCGGCTGTGACTTTGAGCCGGCGCAGCCACTTCACGTTCATGTTGCCCTCGAAGCCCGGCAACAACAGGCGCAGCGGATAACCCTGCTGCGGACGCAGCCGCTCGCCGTTCTGGCTGTAGACCAGCATGGCGTCGTCGAGACATTTCTCGATCGGGATCGAGCGCGTCAACGCGGCGGCGTCGGCGCCTTCGGCGACGACCCATTTGGCGCCCGGCTGCAGGCCCGCTTCGTCCAGCACCGTCTTGAGCGGCACACCGGTCCACTCCGCGCAGCTCAGGAGGCCGACGAGATCGGAGGCCGTCTTGCCGTAGGGCTTGGTGTAGACCGGATTGCCGGAGCATTCGAGGAAGTGGATCCGCGACTGCGAGGGAAAGCGGCGGATGTCCTCCATCGTGAACACCAGCGGGCGATCGACCATGCCGTGCAGCATCAGCCGGTGCTCGGCCGGGTCGATGGTCGGCACGCCGCCATGGTGGCGTTCGTAGAACAGGCCGTTCGGCGTGATGATGCCGTCGAGCTCCTGCAACGGCGTACGGCCCGATGCGGAGATATATTGCGGCAGCGTCTTCGAGATGTTCTTGACGACGCCCTTCTCGTGCACCGACGGCGTGCCATAGGGCTGGCTTCCCATCGGATCGCCGGGCGCTTTCATCCATTCCGGCACGCTGGGCGGAAGATTATTCCCCTGTTCGGCAAGCGCAGGAGAACCGGCCACTCCCGCGATCGCGGAGCCACCGGCCAGTGCCGCACCCGCCTGAAGAAATTGCCTGCGAGACGCCTCTCGCACGCGCTTGTCCGTCGTGTGTTCGCTCATCGACGTTTTCCTCTGACGTTACGAGATGCAGCCTAGCACCAAACGCCCGAGGCGATGCAATGATCCCACGCGCAGAGCTGCATCGACGGCTGCGCGCGACAGATGCGCGAGCGCGCGCCTCAATCCTTCACCGGTGGGGTGCCGTGGGTGTGGAACGACTCGATCGTCTTCAACCCCCAGGCCTGCCCCTTCTTGCGCTCCTCCTCGGTCCACACGATCGGCCTCCAGTCCGGCGCGAGGATCAGGCGGGCACCTGCATTGGCGACCTCCACGCGGTTGCCGCCGGGTTCATAGACATAGAGGAAGAAGGTCTGCTGGATCGCGTGCTTGTGCGGCCCGGTCTCGATATGCACGCCGTGCTCGAGGAAAATATCCGCAGCCCGCAGGATCTCCTCGCGGCTGTCGAGTGCGTAGGTGACGTGATGAAATCGGCCCTTCTTGCCGTAATGGTCGCGCGTATAGGCGAAGTCGTAGCTCTTGTTCGACATCGTCATCCACATCGCGGCTTCCGTGCCGTCGTTGAGTACGATCTGCTCGGTGGTGCGGCATCCCAGGTAGTTCTCGAAGAACAGGCGGTTGGCCTTGATGTCGACCGCGAGGCAGTTGAGATGGTCGAGCCGGCGGACATTGACGCCGCGCGCCGGAAAGCGCTGCGCCTGGTTCTTCAACGCAGGCTTCAGCTCAACCGGCGCCTCGTACCATTCGGTCTCGTAATAGAGCTCGATGACGTGGCCGTCGGGGTCGCGGCAGCGGAATGCCGGTCCCTGCCCCATGTCACCGTCGACCCAGCCGATGTCGAAGCCCGAGCCCTTCAGCGCGGCGACGCGGCGTTCGAGCGCCTGCGGGCTGCGGGCGCGCAGCGCCATGTGCTCCATCCCCGAGGTCTTCGACGCGGTCAGCTTCAGCGAATAGCGCTCGTAATCGTCCCAGCCGCGCAGATAGACCGACTCGCCCTTGCGGCCGCTGACGGTCATGCCCATGACATCGACGAAGAACTTCAGACTCTCGTCGGGCTTCGGCGTCAGCAGCTCCATGTGCCCGAGATGAGCGAGATCGAAGATCGGTTCCGGCTGCATGGGCGGTCTCCTTCCGCGACGACGCCGGATCGACGTCATTCCGCTCGGGCGAGCGCCGGCGCGTCGATTTGTACTAGTGTACAAAGGATTAGGTCTCGTCAACAAATTATTGGCACCGGCCATCGCGGCGCCTGTTGAGACCAGCGGCGGCGCCTAGCCCTTCGACGCCATCACCGGCGCCGATCCGTGCGGCCGGAACGCGGTCGCCGATACCGTCAACACGACGGCGAGCGCGCACACCATGTAGAGCTTCATCCGCGCCGTGCAGCGATCGGTCATCGGCAGGAAGAAGAAGAACGCGATCGCCAGAACGAGAAGTGCATTGACGAGATAGTACATGGCGGAGCCCTCTTGTTGCGGTTCAACAAGATGGCCGCCGCGCGCGCGGCATTCCGTGGCCGGAATCACATAGGAAAAACTGCCGGCGTCAGGCGACCGAGATCGCCCTCTCGCGATGCGACGACAGCAGCTTGCGGATTTCGACATCGGACACCGGCCGGCTGAACAGATAGCCCTGCATCTCGGTGCAGCCGAGGATACGAAGCATGTTGCGCTGCTGCTCGGTCTCGACGCCCTCCGCGGTCGTCGTCATGTCGCTCGCGGCGGCGATGTTCACCACGGCCTGGACGATCGTGGACGATGCGCCGGTCCCGGCGAGATCCTTGATGAAGGCGCGGTCGATCTTGATCTTGTCGAAGGGGAAGCGCTGCAGATAGCTCAGCGACGAGTAGCCGGTGCCGAAATCGTCAAGCGCAATGCGGACGCCGAGTTCGCGCAGCTGATGCAGGATATCGAGCGCGGCCTCGTCGTCGCGGATCAGCACGGCCTCCGTGATCTCGAGTTCCAGCCGCGCCGGCGCGAGCCCTGACGCCGCCAGCGCGGCCGCGACGTTGAGCGCCAGCGTCTGGCTCTTGAACTGGATCGGCGACACGTTGACCGCGACGTGGATATGCTCCGGCCAGTTCACCGCTTCGCGGCATGCGGTGTTGAGCACCCAGTGCCCGAGATCGTTGATCAGGCCGGTGTCCTCGGCGACCGGGATGAAATCCGCCGGCGAGATGGTGCCGCGCTCGGGATGGCGCCAGCGCACCAGCGCCTCGCAGCAGCTGACGCGGCTGTCCTCGAGATGAAGCAACGGCTGATAGTGCAGCTCAAAGCTGCCATCGACGATGGCCTGGCGCAGCTCCAGCTCCAGGCTGCGCCGCGCCTTGGCACGGGCGTCCATTCCGGCCTCGAAGAAGCGGTAGGTGCGGCGGCCGTCGCTCTTGGCGCCATAGAGCGCGAGGTCGGCGTTGCGCAGCAATTGATCGAGGTCGAGGCCGTCGGCGGGTGCAACGGCGATGCCGATGCTGGCGTCAGTGGTGATCAGGTGCCCGCTGCAATCGATCGGCCGGCGGATCGCCTGATAGATCGCGGCGAGGAGCTGCATGGTCTCGGTCTGATCGCGGACGCCGGTCTGGATCACGGCAAACTCGTCACCGCCGAGGCGCGCCGCGACGTCGGTCTCCCCGACGCAGCCGCGCAGCCGATCGGCAATCGCGCTGAGCAATTCGTCGCCGATCTGATGGCCGAGCGCGTCGTTGACGCTCTTGAACTCGTCGATGTCGATATACATGACCGCGAGCTGCCGATCCGGCCCGATCGCATTCAGCGCCTGCTCGAGGCGCTGGCGGAACAGCACGCGGTTGGGCAGATCGGTGAGCGCATCATAGTGCGCCATCCGCGCGATCTTGTTCTCGGTGCGCGTGCGCTCGGTAACATCCTCGATGGTCGCCACCCAGCCGCCTTCCGGCAGCGGCTTGTTGACGATCTCGATCGCGCGCCCGCCCGGCGCCTGCGTCAGCTGACGCGTGGCCCGGCCGAGCTTCACATTGCCGATGATGGCATCGCAGAACTCGTCGACATCGCCGTCGAACGAACCGGTCTCCTGCCGGTGCGCGATCAGCCGCTGCATGGTGCAGCCCGGCTTCACGACATCGGGCGAAAGCCCGAACATCTCGATGTAGGGACGGTTGCAGATGATGATGCGTGCCGAGGCATCGTAGAGCACGAGCCCCTGCGGAATGTTGTTCACCGCGGTCATCAGATTGCGGCGTTCGGTGGCGAGCCGCGCGTCGGAGACTTCATGCCGCTTCAGCAACAGGAAGACGATCACGGCCATGATCGCAAACGCCGCCATCAGCAGGCCTTCGCGCTCGCTCCATTGCGCGGTCGCGCTTCCGAGCAGGCTGCCGACCAGCAGGCCGGCACAGAACGCCAGCCCCTTGGTCGAGCTGACGTCGGCATTCCCTGACGATGAATTGCGGTGTTCGATGCGCACGCTGATCTCTCCCGGGCGCGGCATCGTTACGCAGCACAAATGGAAAGGTCGTTACAACTCGCAGTTAGCAATCGGTTACACGATACCAGGACAGAGCGGGCGACAATTCACGCCGGGACCCCCGTAAAGCTACGGAGCTGCCGATGCACTCCTCGAGATGGTGAATCCCGCCTTAACGGAAAAACCGCGAAACAATCGCGGCTGTGCCGGAAAGCGACGATTTCGCCGCCGCGGCGCGCGATCGGGCACAATCTCGCGTCACGATAGAAACAAATCGTCACCGAGAAGGTGTAGATTTAGCCGATGCGGAACCCCGGCGATTTAACGTTTTTTCCAATCCCGGGCGGGCATATTGGTCCGGACATTTAGCTTTCGAGAACGAGCCAGGCTGGAACTGTGACATCCTTTGGACGTGTGATCTCTGTGCGCGGCTCGCAGGCCCGGGTTGGACTGCTGGCGGGCGGCCAGATGCAACTTTCAGAAATGCGTGCGACGGTCGGCCGGTTCGTCAGCATCCGCTGCGCGAGTTCAGTCATCGTCGCCATGATCACTGAAGTCACGTGCGAGAACCTGCCGGCGTCCGACGAGTACATGGCGACCGCCTCGGTCGACCTGCTCGGCGAAATCCTCGGCGGCGACCGCCCGAAATTCCAGCGCGGCGTCACCCACTATCCGACCATCGGCGACAGCACCGATCTGATCACCAACCAGGAGCTGCGCACGGTCTATGCGCCGAGCGGCTCCGACCAGATCAATGTCGGCACGCTGCAGCAGGACCGCTCCGTCATCGCCTATGTCGACGTCGAGGAAATGCTGTCCAAGCACTTCGCGGTGCTCGGCTCGACCGGCGTCGGCAAATCCACCGGCGTGTCCCTGCTGCTCAACGAGATCCTGAAGTCGCGGCCGAACCTGCGCATCTTCCTGCTCGACGTGCACAACGAATACGGCCGCTGCTTCGGCGAGCGCGCGCAGGTGCTCAACCCGCGAAACCTGAAGCTGCCGTTCTGGCTGTTCAACTTCGAAGAGATCGTCGACGTGCTGTTCGGCGGCCGGCCCGGCGTGCCCGAAGAGCTCGACATCCTCGCCGAAGTGATCCCGATGGCGAAGGGCATCTACACCCAGTACCAGAACTCCGACCGGGTCGGGCTCGGGCTGAAGCGCATCGACCCCAAGCAGGTCGGCTACACCGTCGACACGCCGGTGCCCTATCGCCTCGTCGACCTGATCTCGCTGATCGACGAGCGCATGGGTAAGCTCGAGAACCGCTCCTCGCGCATCATCTATCACAAGCTGATCTCGCGCATCGACGCGGTGCGCAACGATCCGCGCTACGCCTTCATGTTCGACAACGCCAATGTCGGCGGCGACACCATGGCCGAGGTGATCAGCCATCTGTTCCGCCTGCCCGCCAACGGCAAGCCGATGACTATCATGCAACTCGCCGGCTTCCCCGCCGAAGTCGTCGATTCCGTGGTGTCGGTGCTGTGCCGCATGGCGTTCGATTTCGGGCTGTGGAGCGACGGCGTCTCGCCGATGCTGTTCGTCTGCGAGGAAGCGCACCGCTACGCCTCCGCCGACCGCAATATCGGTTTCGGACCGACCCGCAAGGCGGTGTCGCGCATCGCCAAGGAAGGCCGCAAATACGGCGTCTATCTCGGCCTGATCACCCAGCGTCCGGCCGAACTCGACGCGACCATCATCTCCCAGTGCAACACGCTGTTCACGATGCGGCTTGCCAACGACCGCGACCAGGCGCTGCTGCGCTCCGCGGTGTCGGATGCCGCCGCCAATCTGCTGTCCTTCGTACCCTCGCTCGGCACCCGCGAGGTGCTGGCATTCGGCGAAGGCGTGG
Source organism: Bradyrhizobium mercantei (assembly GCF_001982635.1). GTDB lineage: Bacteria > Pseudomonadota > Alphaproteobacteria > Rhizobiales > Xanthobacteraceae > Bradyrhizobium > Bradyrhizobium mercantei. The sequence continues at coordinate 1,052,618 of NZ_MKFI01000002.1, forward strand.
CGCTGCCGACGCGGCTGCGCTTCAAGGAGGTGCCGCCGCACCAGCTGCCGCGTGGCGAGGCCACCATCGCGACCGTGCCGTCGGTCACCGCCGGCCATGACATGCATTTCGTCAGTGCCGTGCTGGAGCGCTGGCGCGGCGCGACCTCGCATCGCGACAGCCCGAGCGGCGATGCCAATTTCAACGCTCCGCCGCCGACGCGCACCATGGCGCCCGCGGAGGCGCCGATGCTGCAGCCGTCACTGGGTCTCGATCCGGACCGCTTCTCGCTGCTGAAGAAGCCGCTGCGCTAAAGCGCGATGAGATCCGGTTGGATCGTCATCCCGCTTTAGCTTCTTGTTTGGGCATGATCTCCTCGGAAAACCGCTTCGCACTTTTCCGGATCATGCCTTAGCATCATTACGGCAAGGCGCTGCTGCGCCTTGCGTCCGACCCGTCATCCTCTATGGTTTCGCCAGACGCCGCGCCCATGCGGCATGCCGGAACCATCTCATGACGCAACCCACCGCCCAACGCTTCCCGACGCCCGCTCTCGACAAGCTCCCCGAGGATATCCGCAGCCGCATCCTGGCGGTGCAGGAGAAGTCCGGCTTCGTTCCGAACGTATTCCTCACGCTGGCCTATCGCCCCGACGAGTTTCGTGCGTTCTTTGCCTATCACGACGCGCTGATGGAGAAGGACTCCGGCCTCTCCAAGGCCGAGCGCGAGATGATCGTGGTGGCGACCAGCGCCGCCAACCAGTGCCAGTATTGCGTGATCGCCCACGGCGCGATCCTGCGCATCCGCGCCAAGAATCCTGAGATCGCCGACCAGATCGCCGTCAATTATCGCAAGGCCGACATCACGCCGCGGCAGCGCGCGATGCTCGATTTCGCCATGAAGGTGAGCCGCACCGCCGAGGAGGTCGCGGAAGCGGACTTCGCCGCGCTCGCCGCCCACGGCTTCAGCGACGACGACGTCTGGGACATCGCGGCGGTTGCGGCGTTCTTCGCGCTCTCCAACCGGCTTGCGAACGTCACCGGCATGCGGCCGAACGACGAGTTCTACATGCTTGGGCGGCAGCCGAAGTAGAGGCAGAGGACGCCTTGTCGGACTGGAGCGAGATCATCCTGCGTCTCGGCGCGGCCACGCTGGCCGGCGGCGCGATCGGGCTCGACCGCGACCTGCGCGGCAAGCCGATCGGCCTGAAGACGCTCGGCCTCGTCAGCCTCTCGACCGCCATGGTCGTGCTGCTGGCCTTGCAGGCGGTCGGACCCGGGCAGTTTACCGATGCGGTCAGCCGGGTGATCCAGGGCGTGCTGACCGGCATCGGTTTTCTCGGTGCCGGCGTGATCGTGCGCCAAGGCGACCGCTTTCAGGTCCGCGGCCTGACCAGCGCCGCATGCGCGTTCTTCGCCGCATGCGTCGGGATCGTCTGCGGCGCCGGACACTGGCCGATCGTCCTCACCGCGCTCGTACTGGCGTTCCTGCTGCTGACCTTCGGCAAGCGCACCGAGCGCTGGCTGCACCAAGCGCTCGGCGGCAAGGAGGAGCTGCCCAAGCGGGAGGACGCGCCGCCTCAGTCGTCGGATGCCGGCCCGCACCAGCCGGGCAGATAGGTCGCGCCCTGGCCGCGGCCGAGCGCCAGGCCCTTCTCCAGCGCCTTGGCGAAATTATTCTCCACCGTCTTCCGCGGGATGTGGCGGCGCAGGAAATCGGCCCACAGGAATTCGCTGAACGGCGTGGTGTCCTTGGCGAAGCCGCCGGCCCGGCGCATCTCGCCGGCAAGGCTGCGGAACGGATCGTCCTTGAGGTCCTTGATCGATTTCGGGATATCCCTGAAGTGACAGCGCTCGCCCTTGGCGTTGTAGGGATAGACCCAGCGCTTGTTGTCCATCACGCCCCAGAACACGTCACGCTCGACCATTGTGAGATCGCCGATCACCGTGACCAGGATGTCCTTGACGCCCTCCTCGTGCAGCGCCCGCGCCATGTGATGATGGTCGACCACATAGTAGCGATCGTCGGGCCCATGGACGACCGGGATCATGTGCTTGCCCAGCATCTCGGCGCGCTTCTTGTCGGACTTGTGCTCGCGCCAGCGCTTCCGCTTCTCACTCACTTCCTGCATGCCGACCGTCATCTGGGTCGGTCGCAGCGACATGATCGGGACCGGTTTGACGTAGGGCTCGCGCGTGTGGGCCATGATTTGCACTCCCGTTTGACCGGTACTCCGGAATGGGTTCCACTATGGCATGATGTCACAGGCAGACGAAAGAGCCGGTTCGGCGCAATGGCTTTGAGAGCGAGCGATCGCGTGAAGGCACGCACGGTCCGCCTCGGCAACCGCGAGGTCGTGACCGAGGGACTCGAGCTCAGTTTCTGGGCAGACATCAGCCATCGCTGCATGACGGCATCCTGGCCCGGCTTTATCGGCGGTGCAGCATTGGTGTTCATCGGCTTCAACGCCATCTTCGCCTTGTTCTACTGGCTTGGCGATCATCCGATCGCCAACGTGCCGGACGGCCAGTACATCGACTACCTCTATTTCAGCATCGAAACACTTTCGACCGCGGGCTACGGCGACATGCACCCGCAAACGCATTACGGGCACTTCATCGCCACCATCGAGCTGTTCACCGGCATCTTCTCGATGTCGCTGATGACCGGACTGATCTTCGCCCGCTTCTCGCGGCCGAGCGCGCGGCTGTTGTTCGCCGACAATCCCGTGATCTCCAACCATGACGACCAGCCGACGCTGATGATCCGCCTGGCCAACGAGCGACACAACATCATCGCCAACGCCACCGCGCGGCTGTGGCTGTTCAAGAACGACCTCAGCAAGGAAGGCATGTCGTATCGCCGGTTCTTTGAGTTGCCGCTGGTGCGCAGTGAAAGCCCGGCGCTGGCGCTGAGCTGGACCGTGTTTCATGTGATCGACCAGGACAGCCCGCTGCATGGCCTCGACGCCGCAGACCTCGAAGCCATCAATGCCGGGCTCGGCCTCATCGTATCGGGCTACGACGACGTTGCAGCGCAAACTGTGCACGCGCGAAAATCATACGAGCATTCCGACATCCGCTTCGGCCATCGCTATGCCGAGATCCTGCGCGCGACCGACGACGGCCGCCTCAGGATCGACTACAGTCGGTTCCACGAGACCATCGAAGGATAAATACCACCTCTGCGCGCACCAAGATTTTAGGTGTGAAGCGCGGCGAACATGCTAAGTTGAAACGGCGACGCGACCGGACTGACAACAGTGAAGACGCAGCGGCCAATTTCCTCGGATGACGAGCACGTCGTGCTCAAATTCCGGCCGCGCACGTCGGCGCAGCCGCCCGGCAAGCGCGAGGAGCCGTCCCGATCCAGTCGCCCCCCGTCCGTCGCCAACGATCTCTCCCGCTATGAGAAGCCGCGCGAGGAGCCGGACGATTTCCGCCAGCGCATGCTCGCCAACATCGCCGCCTTCGCCTTCACCGTGGCGCTCACCGCGATCGGCATCTGGCTCGCCATGAGCATCGCCGATTTGCGCAAGACCCAGGATTGCGTGCTGATGGGCCGCCGGGATTGCGCGAAGATTACGGTAATGCCGCGCACCTAGGACTGGTCGGAACCCCGCCCAAAAACCGCCCTTGCCAGGCCGGCCAAGCTCCATTGAACTAACGGCCCTGCTCCGATATACGGGCACACGACTCCGGCAGCAGCAATAGGGCATTCCGGGGCAACGCGCCCGCCTCCTCCGAGCCGACCCGGAATTACCTTCAATATATCAAAGGCTTAATGATGTCCTCCACATTCGAGCAGATCGCCAACATTATCGCGGAGACCTGCGACATCCCGCGCGATACGATCAAGCCGGAGAGCCACGCGATCGACGATCTGGGAATCGACAGCCTCGACTTCCTCGACATTGCCTTTGCCATCGACAAGGCCTTCGGGATCAAGATGCCGCTCGAAAAGTGGACCCAGGAGGTCAACGACGGCAAGGCCACGACGGAGCAGTACTTCGTGTTGCAGAATCTCGCCGACCGCATCGACGAGCTGGTTGCGGCCAAGAATGCGGGCACGGGCACGGGCTCGTAATCGCCCATCATGCAGCTTGAAACTTTTCAGCTGATCGATCGGATCGTCGACCTCGACCTCGACGCAAGGACCATTGTCGTCGAGGCTGACGTCCCGCCGGACAGCCATTCGGTGTTCACAGGGCACTTCCCGGGTTACCCGATCATGCCCGGCGTGCTGCTCACCGAAGCAATGGCCCAGAGCTCGGGCTGGCTGATCCTTGGTCTGACCAAGTTCGAGCGCATGCCCTTCCTCGCCATGGTCAAGGAAGCCAAGATGCGCGGCTTCGTCGCCCCCGGCTCGCTTCTGACGATCGAGGCCAAGATCGAGCACGAAGGTTCAGGCTTCGCCGTGACCTCGGCGAAGGTTCGCGTCGGCAAGGAGCTCAAGTGCAATGCCGAGCTGACCTTCCGTCATATCCCGTTCCCCAGCCCGGACTTGCGTGTGCACATGGACGCGATGGCCAACAAGATCGGGTTTCCGCTGCAGGCAATGAGTAATGGCTGAGAAGGAAGTCTGGATCACCGGCGTAGGCCTGCTCTCCTCGCTCGGCGAGGGGCTGGATGCGCATTGGCAGGCGCTTGGCGAAAAGCGCGTCAATGCCGACGAGAAGCGTCTTGCGCCGTACGTGATCCATCCGATCGCCCCCGTCAGCTTCGACGCCCAGATCCCGAAAAAGGGCGATCAGCGTCAGATGGAGATGTGGCAGCGGATCGGCACCTATGCCGCCGGGCTGGCGCTCGATTCCGCCGGCGTCAAAGGCAATCAGGAAATCCTGTCGCGGATGGACATGATCATCGCAGCCGGCGGCGGCGAGCGTGATCTCAATGTCGACCTAGCGATCATGAATGCCGACGCGCAGGGCAAGCTGCCGCCTGCCCTGCTCAACGAGAAGCTGATGAACGAACTGCGCCCGACGCTGTTCCTGGCGCAGCTCTCCAACCTGCTTGCCGGCAATATTGCGATCGTTCACGGCGTGTGCGGGACCTCGCGCACCTTCATGGGCGAGGAAGCCTCGAGCATCGACGCCGCGCGGATTGCGGTGGCGCGCATCGGGGCCGGACAGAGCGACATCGCACTGGTCGGCGCGGCCCATAATGGCGATCGCGGCGACCTCTTGATGCTCTATTCATTCGGCGACTTCGCGCTCAAGGATCAATACGCGTCGGTCTGGGCCCGCAGGAATCACCCGGGCTTCGCCATCGGCTCCGCCGGCGCCTTCCTGGTGATGGAGTCGCGCGAGCACGCCGAGGCGCGCGGCGCCAAGCCATACGCCAAGCTGACCAAGGTGGTCGCCGATCTGGCCAAGCGCAAAGAACCCGGCGCAGTGATGAAGTCGCTGCAGGCGATGTGGCCGCAGCTCGGCGTCAACGACAACGCGATGCTGATCACGGGTGCGACCGGTGCCGAGCCTGCGACGGGCGAAGAGCGTGAGTTCCTCGGCCAGCATCCCGGCCTTGCCGTGCGCGCCACCGGAACGACCTTCGGCCACACCATGGAGGCCCAGTTCCCGCTCGGCCTCGCGCTGGCCGCGTTGTCGATCTCGCGCGGCGCGCTGTATCCGGCCAACGATCCGACCGGGCTGGAGGTTGAAAAGACCGAGGCGCCAACCCAGATTGTCGTGTTGGGGGTCGGCCATTGGCAGGGCGAAGGCATGGCACTGGTCGAGGCCGTCAGTTAGAGCATGATCCGGAAAAGTGCGAAGCGGTTTTCCGAGAAGATCATGCTCAAACAAACACCTGAAGCGCGATGATTCTCATCGCGCTTTGAGTTCGGCGCAAGCACCGACGGGGACACCATGACAGCACCACGCGATAAATTCGGCCGACCGATCGTTGTCGTGACCGGCATGGGAATCGTGACGTCGCTCGGCGGCGGCAAGACCGACAATTGGAAGCGCCTCTCGGCAGGCGAGTCCGGCATCAAGACCGTGACGCGTTTCCCACTCGACAGCTTGAAGACGACGATGGCCGGCGCCGTCGATTTCGTCACCGTCGACCCGTTCTCCTCGACCAGCCTGTCGCAGCGTCTGGCGGAGATCGCGGCCGAAGAGGCGCTCGAGCAATCCGGCATCGGCAGCAAGGGCGACTTCCCCGGCCCGCTGTTTCTGGCGGTCGCGCCGATCGAGACCGAATGGCCGCAGCGGCTCGAGGTCGCGCGCGAGGTCCCGACCAAGGACTTTGGCATCATCGACTATTTGGCGACCTGCAGCGGCGGCAAGTTTGCGCATTTCCACCGGCGCTTCACCTTCGGTTCGGTCGCACTCAACCTCGCCGAGACCTTCGGCACCAAGGGGTCGCCGATTTCGCTGTCGACCGCTTGCGCGTCCGGCGCGACCGCAATCCAGCTCGGCGTCGAGGCGATCCGCCGCGGCGAGACCGATGCAACGCTATGCATCGCGACCGACGGCTCGGTCAATCCCGAAGCCATGGTGCGCTTCTCGCTGCTCTCGGCCCTGTCCACCCAGAACGATCCGCCGCAGGGCGCCTCGAAGCCGTTCTCGAAGAACCGCGACGGCTTCGTGATGGCCGAAGGTGCCGGCGCGCTGGTGCTGGAGAGCTACGACGCAGCGGTGGCCCGCGGCGCGCGCATCCTGGGCGTGGTCGCCGGCTGCGGCGAGCTCACCGACTCCTTCCACCGCACCCGCTCGGCGCCTGACGGCAAGCCGGCGATCGGCTGCGTGCGCAAGACGCTCGCGGACGCCGGCATGGAGCCCGAGCAAATCGATCACATCAACGCGCACGGAACGTCGACGCCGGAAAACGACAAGATGGAATATCTTGCCACGTCGGCCGTGTTCGGCGAACACACCAAAAACATTCCGGTGTCGTCGAACAAATCGATGGTCGGCCACACCATCTCGGCGGCCGGTGCGGTCGAGGCGATCTTCTCGCTGCTCACGCTCGAGCATCAGCGGATTCCGCCGACGATCAATTACGAGGTGCCCGATCCCGCGATCCCGTTCGACGTGGTCGGCAACAAGGCACGCGACGCCAAGGTCACCGCCGTGATGTCGAACTCGTTCGGGTTCGGCGGGCAGAACGCTTCGCTGATCCTGACGCGCGAACCGGCCTGACCCGGCGCCCTCGCCTCACCAGATGAAACGCCTGCTCCTTCGCACCAGGGCGCGCCTGCGCGACGCCGCCAAGCCTGTGGCCAACGTCGCCATTGGCGCGTTGACGACCGGGCTGCTGCGCACCACGCGCTATTTCGATCCGGAGAAGACCGCGCAGTTCTTCGGCCGCGCCGCGCATTTCATCGGCCGGCGGCTGCGCGAGGATCGCATCGGCCGCGAGAATCTCACGGCCGCCTTCCCCGAGAAGTCCCCTGAGGAGATCGAGACGATCCTGACCGGGGTCTGGCACAATCTCGGACGCATCGGCGCCGAGTTCGCGCATCTTGACCGCATCTGGGACCACGATCCCCAAAATCCCGACAAGGTGGGCCGGGTCGAATTCTCCGGACGCAGCAAGGAACTGTTCGACCAGCTCCGCGACGACGGCAAGCCGGCGCTGTTCTTCGCCGCGCATCTCGGCAACTGGGAGCTGTCTCCGCTTGCCGCCGCGGCGCACGGGCTCGACGCCGCCGTCCTGTACCGACGGCCGAACATCGAAGCCGCCGACCGCGCCATCGAACGCATCCGCGCCGTCAATCTGGGCACGCTGGTGCCGGCCGGTCGCGACGCGCCGCTCAAGCTGGCGCAGGCGCTGAAGAACGGCCAGCACGTCGCGATGCTGGTCGACCAGTATTTGACCAACGGCGTTCCCGTCACCTTCTTCGGCCGCAAGACCACCGCCAACCCGTTGCTGGCGCGGTTGCGCCGACAGATCGAATGCCCGATCCACGGCACGCGGATCATCCGCCTTCCCGACGGCCGTTTCCGCGGCGAGGTGACCGAGGAAGTGCAGCCGGTGTTCGATGCCTCCGGCCAGATCGACATCCAGGGCACGATGCAGGCGATCACCGACGTCGTCGAGGGCTGGGTCCGCGAATATCCGGATCAATGGCTCTGGCTGCACCGGCGCTGGCGGTAGGCCCTCCAGTCGTCATTGCGAGCGAAGCGAAGCAATTCACCTTTCCGCGCATGCGGAGCGATGGATTGCTTCGTCGCTTCAGCGCAAAATTGCTCTGCAATTTTGTCGCGAGCTCCTCGCAAGGACGGATAAATCTATTTCCCGATCTTCACGCGGGTCCACAGGCGATTGATGATCCGCTGCGTCGCAGGATCGCGCGCCGTGATCACGAACAGCTTCTTCTGCATCGCCTCGTCGGGATAGATGTTCTTGTCGTTGAAGATCTTGGGATCGATCAGCTTCTGGCTCGCCAGATTGCCGTTGGCGTAGGACAGGAAGTTCGAATTCTTCGCCGCGACCTCAGGCCGGTAAAGGTAATTGATCAGCTCATAGGCCTCGGCGACGTTCTTCGCATCCGCCGGGATCGCGAGATTGTCGAAGAACATCTGCGCGCCCTCCTTCGGGATCGTGTAGCCGATCTCGACGCCGGTCTTGGCTTCCGCCGCCCGGCTGCGGGCCTGCATGATGTCGCCCGACCATCCGACCACGAAGCAGATTTCGCCCGAAGCCAGCGCGCTGAGATATTCGGACGAATGGAATTTGCGCACATAGGGCCGGATCTTGATGACGAGATCGGCCGCCTTCTCGAGATCAGCCTGCTTGGTCGAGTTCGGATCGAGGCCGAGATAGCTCAACGCTGCCGGCAGGATGTCGTCGGCGGAATCCAGCATATGGATGCCGCAATCCTTGAACTTGGCGAGGTTCTCCGGCTTGAACACCATGTCCCAGCTGTCGATCTTCGCGTCGGGCCCGAGGATCTTCTCCGCCATCTTCACATTGTAGCCGATGCCTGTGGTGCCCCACATGTAGTTGGCGCCGTAATTATTGCCGGGATCATAGGTCGCGAGCTGACCGGTCACGACCGGCCAGGCGTTGGCAAGGTTCGGCAGCTTCGACTTGTCGAGCTTCAGAAACACCTTCGCCGTGATCTGGCGTTGCAGGAAATAGCCGGTTGGCACCACGACGTCGTAGCCCGACTTGCCGGCCAGCAGCCGTGTCTCCAGCGTCTCATTGGCGTCGAACGTGTCGTAGACCACCTTGATGCCGGTTTCCATGGTGAAGTCCTCGAGGACTCCCGGCGCCATGTAGTTCGACCAGTTGTAGAAGTTGACCGTGCGCTCCTCCGCGCTGGCGGAGGCGGCGAGCAACAGAACCGTCGCGATCGTACCGACGAGGCTGACGAGACGACGGCTCTGCTTCTGCATTCTGGTCTACCTCTTGCGACGATGCACGGCGTCGGACAACCGCTCAAGCGCGGTGTCGAGTGTCGAGTCTTTCTTGGCGAAACAGAAACGCACCACCGACGTCACCGCATCCTGCTCGTAGAACGCCGACACGGGAATAGCCGCGACTTTGTAATCCTGCACAATTCGCCAGCAGAACTCCGCATCGGTCTCGTTGAGACCGAGCGGCGACAGGTCGACGGTGAGGAAGTAAGTCCCCTGCGACTTCAGCACCGGAAAGCCGATGCTCTCGAGCCCCCTGGTGAGGCGGTCGCGGCTGCGCGCCATGTCCTTGCGCATGTCGAAGAAATAATCGTCCGGCTTGCCGAGGCCATAGGCGACCGCGGCCTGCAGATTGGGCGCGGTCGTGAAGGTCAGGAACTGGTGCACCTTCGCAGCCACGCGGAGCAGCGGCGGTGCGGCGCAGACAAAGCCGATCTTCCATCCGGTCAGCGAGAAGATCTTGCCCGCGCTGCCGACCTTGATGGTGCGATCGCGCATGCCGGGGATCGTGATCAGCGGGATGTGCTCGCGGCCGTCGAACACGACGTGCTCCCAGACCTCGTCGCAGATCGCGACCACGTCGAACTCCTGGCAGAACCGCGCCAGCAGTTCGAGGTCCTCGCGCGGATAGACCACCGCCGCCGGATTGAGCGGATTGTTGAACAGCACCGCCTTGGTCTTGTGATTGAAGACGCTGCGCAGCATCTCCTCGTTCAGCCGCCACTCCGGCGGCTCGAGCCGCAGCAGCCGCGGAATGCCGCCGGCCTGGCGGATGATCGGCAGATAGGAATCATAGACCGGCTGGAAGCACACCACCTCGTCGCCCGGCTCGACCACGGAGAGGATCGAAGACGTCAGCGCCTCGGTGCCGCCGGAGGTGACCATCACCTCGGTCATCGGATCGAGCTTGAGCCCGTGCCAGTGGCCGTAATGCGATGCGATCGCCTGACGCAGTTCCGGAATGCCCATCATCGACGGATACTGGTTGTAGCCGTTGATGGACGCGTCCGCGGCGGCGCGGCGGATGTCCTCCGGTCCGGGATCGTCGGGAAAGCCCTGGCCGAGATTGATGGCGTTGTTGTCGCGCGCAACCTGCGACATCGCCTCGAAAATGGTGACGGGAAGGTCCGCGAAGACCTTGTTCATGGAGGTCATGTCAGGGATCAGCCGCCGGTCTTGGTCGGCAATCCCGCCGCCTTCCAGCCGATGATGCCACCCGCGAGATGCCTGTCGTAGGGCAGGCCCGCGGCCTGGGCGGCCAGCGAGGCCGTCACCGAGCGCTTGCCGGAGCGGCAGGCAAACACCACCTGCTTTCCTTTCGGATCGGGAATCGCAGCCGGATCGAAGGTCGACAGCGGCACCACGACGCCATCGGGATAGGCTTCGACTGCGACCTCATTGGGCTCGCGGACGTCGACGAGCAGGTAGCGGCCTTCCGCTATGCCCTTCGACACCTCGTCCGGAAACAAATCTTCCACCTTGTGGTCCGCCACGGAAATATCCTCCCGATATCAGCTTGGCGAGCGTCACGCGGCTCGCCGATCCGGGGCGCAAAGTCGCCCCTCGCGCGGAGAAAATCAAGCGTCCGAAACGGGTTAGATGCCGCGCGGAAACGCAGGATCGTGGCGGCTAGATCGTGACCTGGGTGCCGACCTCGACCACCCGCCCGGTCGGGATCTGGAAATAGTCGGTGGCATCGTTCGAGGAGCGGCTCAGTGCGATGAACAGATGGTCCTGCCAGCTCGGCATGCCCGAATGCGCCGCCGGTTTCAGCGCGCGGCGCGACAGGAAGAACGAGGTCGACATGATGTCGAACTGCCAGCCGAGCTTGCGGGCGATCGCCAGCGTCTTCGGCACGTTGGGCTGTTCCATGAAGCCGAATTTCAGGGTGACCTTCGAGAAGGTCTCGCTCAGCTGCTCCATTCGTACCCGCTCGGACGGATCGATGCGCGGCGTCGGCGCGGTCTCGATGGTCAGGATGACGTTCTTCTCGTGCAGCACCTTATAGTGCTTGAGGCTGTGCATCAGCGCGGTCGGCGCGCTGATGGGGTCGCTGGTCAGGAACACCGCGGTGCCGGAGACCCGCTGCGGCGGCCGCTTCTCCAACATCGCGACGAGATCGGCGAGCGGGAATTCCAGCTTGCGCGACTTCTCGAACAGCAGCCGGCTGCCGCGCCGCCAAGTATACATCACCACGATCATGGCGCCGCCGAGCGCGAGCGGCACCCAGCCGCCCTCGAACACCTTGAGCAGGTTGGCGGCGAGGAACGTGATGTCCAGGAACAGGAACGGAGCGACCAGCGCGGCCGCGGCGAGCGGCGACCAGCGCCAGACGCGCCAGATCACCACGAAGCCCATCATCGCCGTCACCACCATGGTGCCGGTCACCGAGATGCCATAGGCCGACGCCAGTGCGCTCGACGAGCGGAACATCAGCACCAGCACGATGACCGCGATGAACAGGAAACGGTTGATGCGCGGCATGTAGATCTGGCCGGAATGCGCTTCCGAGGTGTGACGGATCTCGAACCGCGGCAACAGGCCGAGCTGGATCGCCTGCCGCGTCAGCGAATAGGCGCCGGTGATGACGGCCTGGCTCGCGATCACGGTCGCCATGGTGGCGAGTGCGACCATCGGGATCAGCGCCCAGTCCGGGAACATCAGGAAGAACGGGTTCTCGATGCCCTTGGGATTGCCGATCAGGAGCGCGCCCTGTCCCAGATAGTTCAGCGCCAACGAGGGCAGCACGATGAACAGCCACGCGGTCTGGATCGGTCGTTTGCCGAAATGGCCGAGATCGGCATAGAGCGCTTCGGCGCCGGTCACCGCGAGGAAGACTGCACCGAGCGTGATGAAGCCGATCACGCCGTGATGCAGCATGAACGACACCGCAAGGATCGGATTGAGCGCGTACAACACTTCGGGATGCCGCACGATCTGCGGCAGCGCCGCGACCGCGATCAGGGCGAACCACACGCACATCACCGGGCCGAAGAAGGCCGCGACGCGCGCCGTGCCGCGCGACTGCACCGCGAACAGGAAGACGAGGATCACCACCGTAAGCGGGACGACGTAGGGATCGAAGGTCGAGGTGACGAGCTTGATGCCTTCGATCGCCGACAGCACCGAGAGCGCCGGCGTGATCACGGCGTCGCCATAGAACAGCGCACCGCTGATGATGCCGAGCAGCACGATCGCCGCGCCGCCCTTGGTCACGGCGCGCTGCGCCAGCGCCATCAGCGCCAGCGTGCCGCCCTCGCCATTGTTGTCGGCGCGCAGCAGGATCACGACGTATTTCAGCGTGACGACGACGATCAGCGCCCACAGGATCAGCGAGAGCACGCCGAGCACCGCATGCGTCGTCACCCCGCCCTCGCCGCCGGCGGCCGCGACGATGGCTTCGCGCAGCGCGTAGAGCGGGCTGGTGCCGATGTCGCCGTAGACGACACCGATGCTGCCGAGCATCAGCGCCTTGAAGGTGGCGGTCGAATGCGCCTCGCCATGGCCATTTGCCGCGGGCGTTTCCGCCGCGGTGATCGCACTCTCGGATGACATGGGAAGCTGCGCCTCTGTCTTCTGCCGCACTGCACAATGCCGGGTTGCAGGCCTATACTCCCGGCAGGAATGCATAGGTTAGCCCGGATTCAGGCCTCCACCATGCGTATCACGCATAGATCACGGCTTTTCAATGCCGGAATTTGCTTTCGGCTCAAATAGTTACCTGAGTACCCACTTCAACCACCCTCCCCGTCGGGATCTGGAAATAGTCGGTGGCGTCGTTGGCGGACCGGCTCATCGCGATGAACAGGTGGTCCTGCCACTGCGGCATCCCGGACTGGGCCGACGGCTTCAGCGAACGGCGCGACACGAAGAACGAGGTCGACATGATGTCGAACTGCCAGCCGAGCTTGCGCGCGACCGCCAGCGCCTTCGGCACGTTCGGCGATTCCATATAGCCGAAGCGCAGCCGCACCGCGGTGAACTTGTCGCTGACCTTTTCCATGTTGACGCGCTCCGACACGTCGACCCGAGGCGTCGGCGCGGTCTCGATGGTCAGGATCACGTTATGCTCGTGCAGCACCTTGTTGTGCTTGAGGTTGTGCAGCAGCGCGGTCGGCACGAAGCTCGGATCGCTGGTCAGGAACACCGCGGTGCCCTTGACGATGTGCGGCGGCCGCTTCTCGAGACTGTGGATCAGGTCGCGCAACGGCACCTCGATGCGGCGGGTCTTGGCGACCAGGATCGCGGCGCCGCGGCGCCAGGTCCAGATCATCGTCGCCATCACGACGCCGAACAGCAGCGGCACCCACGCGCCCTCGAACAGCTTCAGCAGGTTGGCGCTGAAGAAGGTCATGTCGACGATCACGAACGGCAGGATCAAAGCGGCTGCCGACGCGACGCGCCAGTTCCACAGCTTCCAGATCACGATGAAGCCCATGATGCCGTCGGCGACCATGGTGGTGGAGACGGCAATGCCGTAGGCCGAGGCGAGCCCGCTCGAGGTGCGGAACAAGAGCACCAGCAGCAGCACGCCGATCAACAGCAGCCGGTTGACCCGCGGCAGATAGATCTGCCCGGCATGGGTCTCCGAGGTGTAACGGACCTCGAAGCGCGGCAACAGCCCGAGCTGCACCGCCTGGCTGATCAGCGAATAGGCGCCGGTGATCACCGCCTGGCTCGCGATCACGGTGGCGGCGGTCGCGAGCCCGACCAGCGGCAGCAGCAGCACGTCGGGCACCATGCGGTAGAACGAGTTCTCGATCGCCGAGGGATCGGACAGCACCAGCGCGCCCTGCCCGAAATAGTTCAGCAGCAGCGACGGCAGCACGAAGAACAGCCAGCCGGACTGGATCGGCTTGCGGCCGAAATGCCCGAGGTCGGCATACAGCGCCTCGCCGCCGGTCACCGCGAGAAACACCGCGCCGAGCGTCACCAGGCCGATGGTGCCGTGGGTCAGCAGGAACTGGAGTGCGTAATACGGATTGATCGCCGCCAGCACCGACGGATCGTCCATGATGTGGACGATCCCCATCACCGCGAGCGAGGCGAACCACACCACCATGACCGGCCCGAAGGCGGAGGCGACGCGCGCAGTGCCGGAGCGCTGCACGGCGAACAGCATGACCAGGATCAGGATCGTCAGCGGCACCACATAGTGTTCGAGATGCGGCGTGGCGAGCTTGAGGCCTTCGACCGCCGACAGCACCGAGATCGCCGGCGTGATCATGGAATCGCCGATGAACATCGAGGCGCCGACCACGCCGAGCGCGAGCAGCGGCCAGCTGCGCCGACCGAGCGCGCGCTGGCCGAGCGCCATCAGCGAGAGTGTGCCGCCCTCACCATTGTTGTCGGCGCGCAGCAGCAGCAGGACGTATTTCGCGGTAACGACGGTGAACAGCGCCCACAGGATCAGGCTGAGCACGCCGAGCACCATGATGCGGGTGACCGGCTGGCCGTGCGCGGCGCCGCCGACCGCCTCACGGAATGCGTAGAGCGGCGAAGTTCCGATATCGCCGAACACCACCCCGATGCTGCCCAGTGTCAGGGCCCAGAAACTGGAGCTGGCCTGGCCTGTACCTTGGCCCGTGCCTTGCCCCTCTTGGGCTTCGGTGGATGAGACGCTGGCAGCCATGGCGAGGTTAGAACGCCCGATCGGTTGATTTTGATCCGCGCGGCTATCGACGCTTCCGCCCCGCCTGTCAACCAACCAACACGGCTAGCTTGACGGTAGCATGATATTTTACGGCTACGGCTTCAGATCCGGTGGCAGTGGCGGATTCTCCCGCATCAACGTGATGGTCACGCGACGGTTCGCCGGCAGCGTCGGATCGTCGGGAAACAGCGGCTGGCCGTCTGCCTTGCCGGAAACCGCGAAAACATGCGAGGGCGGCAGCCCTTCCCGCTCCAGGATCTGCCGTACCGCATTGGCGCGGTCCGCGGACAGGTCGAAGGCGTCATAATCGCTGCGCGCCGGCACGAAGCCTGCGGCTGTATGCCCCACGATCGCGACCCTGAGCGGCGTCGCCTTCAAGGGCGCGGCGAGCTTCTGGATCAGCCGGCGGGTGCGTTCATACGGCTCCCTGGAACCATCGGCGAACATCGAGCGGCCGTCCTGGTCGACGATCTCCAGGTTGAGCCCCTCCTTGGTCTCCTCGAACATGATGTTCTTGGAGATCTCGGTCAGCTCCGGCATGTCCTGCAGCGCCTGGCGGAGCGAAGCGGACGCGAGCGCGAATTCGCGGTCGATCTTCAGCCGCGCGCCGTTGATCTGGCTGCGCTCCTTCTCGTCCGGCGTCGGATTGGCGGAGGACTCTTCCGGCGAGATGTGCTCGACGTTCTTGAGCTTCGGCCGCGTCGGCAGACCGTCGGACTCGACGATCCCCGAATAGCGCACATTGGTCTGCACGCCGAACGCATCGCGCATCGAACCGGCGACGATCTTCAGCTTGTTGTTGTCCATGGTCGAGAACGCGACGAGCATCACGAAGAAGCTCATCATCAGGCCCATCAGGTCGGCGAAGGTCACGAACCAGCCGTGACCTCCGGTGTGGGCGTCGCCGCGCTTCTTCTTGGCCATTGTCGCGTTTTCCGGCTGCGTTTCCCGAAAGCGCCGGCCGTCAGGCCGGAACCGGCTCGCCTTCCTCGTGGCGATGCTTCTCCGGCAGATAGGCCAGCAGCATTTCGCGCACCAGCGCCGGGCTCTTGGAGTCGCGGATCATCAGGATGCCGTCGATGATCAGCGTGCGGTTGGTCTCCTCGTCGAGCAGCTTGCCATGCAGCTTGTCGGCGATCGGAAGACAGAACAGGTTGGCGACCAGCGCGCCGTACAGCGTCGCGAGCAGCGCGGTGGCCATGAAGGGACCGAGCTTCGAAGGGTCGGTCATGTTGGCGAACATCTGCACCATGCCGATCAGGGTGCCGATCATGCCGAAGGCCGGCGCGCAGTCACCGATCGCGCGGTAGATCTTGCTGCCCTCGTCGAGGTGCATCAGGAAATTGTCGCGGTCGCGCTCCATGTTGTCGCGGATGAATTCGAGGTCGTAGCCGTCGGCGACGTAGCGGATGCCCTTGGCCAGGAACGGCTCGTCGGTCTCGACCTTCTCCAGCCCGACCGGGCCCTGCTTGCGGGCGATCTCGGCGATGCGGGCGAGCTCGTCGACGAGGTCGCGCGCCGACAGCCGGCTCATGGTGAAAGCGAATTTGGCGCCGAGCGGCAGCCCATGCAGCATCACGCCGAGCGGAAAGCGGATCATCGTCGCTGCGATCGAACCGCCGAAGATGATGATCATGGCATGTTCGGAAATGAACATGTGCAGGTCGCCGCCCATGAACATCATCACCGCGATGACGATGATGCCGGCCAGCAGCCCGGCGCCTGTCATGATATCCATGAAAAACTCCAACGCGAACGCAACCCGCCTGTCCTGGACGGCGCGCAGCCCAGTGCGAGCCGCGTGGAAAAACCCTAACGTTAATGCGCTTAAGGACGCGTTACCGAATTTGGTAGGGATAACAATGGGTAAACGGCCACCTTTTCGCGATGTCGTTGAAGATGTTGGTTTTCTGCTCAGACTGCCGCCGCGCAAGGCGTAAAACCTCTCCCCGTAGAACAACGGACATGAGATAGCTTGGCGCAGAGGAAACGAACCAATGAGCAGGACAGAATGAAGGCGGTCGTCGTCGAGCACTATGCACCCATCGATCAGATCGGGCTGAAGGACATCTCCACCCCCGAACCCGGCCCCGGACAGATCCGCGTCCGGGTCCAAGCCGCGAGCATCGGCTTCGTCGACGGGCTGAAGGTCGAAGGCCGCTACCAGACCAAGGATCCGCTGCCGTTTACGCCCGGTGCGGAATTCGCCGGCGTGGTCGATGCGGTCGCAAGCGACGTCGCCGGCATCGCGCCCGGCATGCGCGTGATGGGCGCGGCGCGCTCGGGCGCGCTGGCCGAGCAGATCGTGGTGCCGGCCGAAGCGGTCGAGGTCATGCCCGACGGGCTGTCGATGGAGGCGGCCGCGGCTTTTCGCACCAATTATCTCACCGCGCTGTATGCGCTCGGCGAGCGCGGCGCGCTCAAGGCCGGCGAGCAGTTGCTGGTGCTTGGTGCCGCCGGCGGCACCGGCATTGCCGCGATCCAGGTCGGCAAGCTGCTCGGCGCGCGCGTCGTCGCCGCGGCCTCGACCGAGGAGAAGCGCAACTTCGCTCAAAGCTTCGGCGCGGACGCTGTGGTCGACTACACGAAGCCGGATTGGCGCGACGCGCTGAAGGATGCGACCGGCGGCCATGGCCCCGACGTGATCTTCGATCCGGTCGGCGGCGAGGTCTCGCTGCAGGCGTTCCGCTCGATCGCCTGGAACGGCCGCCATGTCGTGGTCGGCTTTGCGGCCGGCAGCATTCCTGCTCTGCCGTTCAATCTGCCGCTGTTGAAGGGCGGCCTCCTGATCGGCGTCGACGCTGCCCAGATCGCGCGCCGCGAGCCCGAAGCGCAGGCGCGTGTGATGACGCAATTGTCGGCGTGGTTGAACGAGGCCCGGCTCACGCCTGTGGTCGGCAAGGTGTTCGACTTCGCCGATTTTCGCGCAGCGTTCACCACCATGCAGACCCGCGCGGCGCTCGGCAAGATGGTGGTGCGGATCGGCTAGCGAAGGAGGCATCGCTGTGGCGTCGCACACGGTGTCGTCCCAGCGAAAGCAGGGACCCATACGCCGCGGCTTGTGTTGTGATTGGGACTCGTCATTCCAGCGAAACACGCTCATCAGCACTTGTGGTTATGGGTCCCTGCTTTCGCAGGGACGACACTGAATGCGTTGGACGGTCTGCGAGTCATACATCCGCGCTCTCGCGACATCATCTGTCCGAGGCTTGCTTGTCTTCCCGCCCTCTTTTGAAGAGGGCGCAGGGAAAGCCGGGTGCCGATCGCACCCATGGGCCCCGTGCAAAAGGTAGAAAGCACGGGGGTAGGACCACAGGTGTAACCGGAGCAATCCGGCTTTCCCTGCGCGATGGGCTACGGCTTATACGTGCTCTCCCCGGCGAGACTGGGCTTTGTTGTCACCGCCTTCTGCAAAGCGCTACGCGCCTTGCAGAGAGGACACCTACCACTAGGGCGTCAGGCCTGCACGATTTCGCCGTCCGCTTCACATGCTCTCGTCAGTCGCATGCTCGGCGTCCACCGCATCTCACCGCAACACTCCTGACGATGCGCAGCGCCCCTCGATCGGGTGAGACTTCGGATTTCTAGCATTCAAATGCGCTTCTGATAAAGCGAAATATTTCGTTCGCGTGGGATTGACAGGTTTTGCTGAGTTGCCCGTCGGGCAGTCACACAGCAATCACTCTCGCCAATCCCCGGCGCGCAATAGCGCAGCCGGGGGCCACGCGAAGCGCCCCGCCGAGCCCCCGGCGACAAATTATCACACGTTATTGTCGCCGGGTTCCGCGCCGCCTACCGTTTGCGGAAACGACCCGTGGACGGCAAAAATGCAGGACATGTTGACGCATCTGGAGAAACTTCGCACCGATGCCGCGGAGTGCACCTTGATCCGCGACCTGGCCACGGACATCCGGAAGCGCGAACTGTTCGCGAAGCTTGCCGAACATCTTGCGGCCCTCGCCGAAGAAGTCGAAAAGGCCGTCGCCGCGGCCGGCAAAAAGGACGAGGCCGTCTAGGGCGGCCCGCTCGGTGTTACCGGCCACGCGCGGCCGCAAAGCTACAGCTCACCGATTAGACTGCGGCATTCAGGTCCCAGGAACCAACGCCGCAACGGCGCATTGTCACCTCATCCATCGGTTGAGAGGTAGTATTCTGCTAGTATCGGTATGCGTGCCGATCCTGTAGCGTTGCCTGTCCGCCAAGGCGCCATTTCGCCGACATCTGTTTCACTTCAGGATCTTTCGTTTGGCACAAATTGCATATCCAGCATCGAGCACGATGTCTCGATCGCGCAGGCGGAGCGCCGCCAGGGACACGCGATGAAGACCGACAGGGCCATCTGGTACGTGTCGTTCGCCGTGAGAGACCCTGACGCGGTACACCACCGCTTCGCGCGACAGACCCGCACCTTCACGAGCGAGCAGGATGCCAAGGCGTTTGCGCGCACCCTGCTCGCCGAGACGCAAGACGTCAGCGCAGGCACGATCAATCCGCACGTACCCCGGCGCGTGATCGCACCGGCTGCGATCACGGCCTGGGCCGGCGAGAGCTGAGGTTTGCCTCTCACAGGAAGCGTGCAGGATCGAACGGCGCGAGTGGAATTTCCGGTGCCTTGCCGCTCAGCAGTTGCGCGACCAGCCGGCCGGTGCGGGCCGAGCCGACCAGGCCGACATGACCGTGACCGAAGGCATAGACGACATCGCGCGTGGCGCGGCTGTGGCCGATGCAGGGCCGTCCGTCGGGCATGCTCGGGCGATGGCCGAACCAGGTCTTGATCCGCGAGGCCGGAATATCCCTCGGCAGCTTCGGGAACATGCTGAGGAGATGCTCGCGCAGGATCTCGGCGCGCTTCCAGTTCGGCTCGGCGTCGAGCCCCGCGATCTCCACCGTGCCGGCGGCGCGCAGACCCTTGTCGGTCCAGTTGACGACCATCTTGGCGTCGGAAGCCATCATCGAATTGCGTGGTCCGGATTCCGGATCTTCGATCATGACGTGATAGCCGCGCTCGGTTTCCAGCGGCAGCGGATCGCCGATCGATGCGGTCAGTTGCTTCGAGCGCGCGCCCGCGGCAACGACGGCGGCATCGCAGGCGATCTCGCCGCGTTCGGTGACCACGGCGACCAGCCTGTTGCCGTCAAGCCTGAGGCCCGTGGCCTTGGCCGCGACGCGCTCGGCGCCGCTCGCGATGGCGTGCGCGGCGAGCGCCGCGACGTAAGCGCCGGGATCGCGGCAGCGCCCGGCCTCCTCGACCACGACGCCGAACTTGTAGCGCGGATGCAGATCCGGCTCACGCTGGCGCATCTCATTTTCGTCGAGCTCCAGCCATTCGATCCCGACGCGCTTGCGGATGCGCCAGCCGAGATCTTTGTCAAACGGCGCGCGCGAGGGAAACACGTGCATCACCCCGCGCCGCTCGATGAGCTCCGCCACGCCGGCTTCCTCGGCGAGCTGCCGATGCAGCAGCGGTGCGTCCTTCAGGAGATCGCGCATCGCCCGCGCGGTCGCTTCGACCTGCGCCTCGGTCCAGCTCGACAGCAGGTACTTGACCAGCCACGGCAGCGCCTTCGGCAGATATGACCAGCGGATCGCGAGCGGCCCGAGCGGATCCATCAGATAGCCCGGCACCTTCTTCCAGGTGCCGGGTTCAGCCGGCGGGATCACCGAATGCGACGACAGCCAGCCGGCATTGCCATAGCTCGCCGCCTGGGTGCCGCCGGGCTCGCCCGGATCGATCAGGGTGACGCGGTGACCCGCTCGCAGCGCCTCGATGGCGCTGATGACGCCGACCGCGCCGGCACCAATGATCGCGACGTGACGGCCGGCCGACTCCGGCATCAGCGCGCGGCCTCTTGTTTGGGCATGATCTCCTCGGAAAGCCGCTTCGCACTTTTCCGGATCATGCCCGCTCCGGTACAAAATCCTTGCCGACCGAGAGCGCGCGCTGATCGACCAGGCAGTGCAGGATCGCGGGCTTGCCAGAGGCGAGCGCACGCTCGAACGCCGGCGCGAAGTCTCCGGTGCGCTCGACCCGCTCGCCGTGGCCGCCGAATGCCTTGGCGTAGAGCGCGAAGTCCGGGTTCTTGAGCTGGGTGCCGACGACGCGGCCGGGATAGTCGCGCTCCTGATGCATGCGGATGGTGCCGTACTGCGCGTTGTCGATGACCACCACGATCAGCGGTGCGTCGTACTGCACGGCGGTGGCGAACTCCTGCCCGTTCATCAGAAAGCAGCCGTCGCCGGCGAACGCCACGACGACGCGATCCGGATGATGCCGCTTGGCCATCACCGCCGCCGGCACGCCGTAGCCCATCGAGCCCGAGGTCGGCGCGAGCTGCGCGGCGAAGCTGTGGAAGCGATGGTGGCGATGGATCCAGCCGGCATAGTTGCCGGCGCCGTTGCAGACGATCGCATCCTTCGGCAGGCGATCGCGCAGCCAGGTCACGACCTCGCCGTACTGGAAGCTGCCCGGCAGCTCGCGCGGCTTGTCGGTCCATGCGAGGTAGTCGGCGTGCGCCTTGGCCGCTTCGCCCGCCCACGCCGGCGCGGCCGCGGGCTTCATGGTCTCGACCGCCGCGGCAAAGGCCGCGGGCGTCGCCTGGATCGCCAGCGCCGGCTGATAGACCCGGCCGAGCTCCTCGGAGCCGGGATGGACATGAATCAGCTGCTGGCTCGGTGTGGGAATGTCGAGCAGCGTGTAGGACGACGACGGCATCTCCGACATGCGGCCGCCGATCAGCAGGATGACGTCGGCGCCGGTGAAGCGATCCCTGAGCTTCGGGCTCGGGCCGATGCCGAGGTCGCCGGCATAATGCGAATGGTCGGCGTCGAACAGCGAGGCGCGGCGGAACGAGGTCGCGACCGGGAGATCAAAACGCTCGGCGAAACGCGCGATGCCCTTGGCCGCCTCTGCGGTCCAGGCCGAGCCGCCGAGCACCATGATCGGCGCTTTCGCGCCGGCCAGCATGCTGCCGAGGCGCTCGAGATCGGCCGGCGCCGGCCAGCTCGCCGCGGGCTCGACCTTCGGCGCGTCGGCGACGGCAGCCGTTTCAGTCAGCATGTTCTCCGGCAGCGAGATCACGACCGGACCGGGGCGGCCCTGCAGCGCGATGCGGAAGGCGCGCGCGACCAGCTCCGGAACCCGATCCGGGCGATCGATCTCGACGGCCCATTTCGCCATGGTGCCGAACACCGCCTTGTAGTCGAGCTCCTGGAATGCCTCGCGCTCGCGCATGCCGGTGTCGACCTGGCCGACGAACAGGATCATCGGGGTGGAATCCTGCATTGCGATGTGCACGCCATGGGCGGCGTTGGTCGAGCCGGGACCGCGGGTGACGAAGCAGATGCCGGGACGGCCTGTGAGCTTGCCATAGGCCTCCGCCATCATCGCAGCACCGCCCTCGGCGCGGCAGATCACGACGTCGATCGGGCTGTCATGCAGGGCGTCGAGCGCCGCCAGATAGCTCTCGCCCGGCACGCAGGTGACGCGCTCCACGCCTTGCGCGACCAGCTGGTCGATCAGGATCTGGCCTCCGGTGCGGGCATTGCTTTTGGTCATGAGGGCTCCCTGCGGATACTGCGCGCGTTGGTTTCGCGCGGAACGTGGTCCCACGGGGGTATGATAGACGGGAATATGGCGCAAGGCCGAACTCGCCGCGGGATGCGGCAGCCGCATTGAGCCATGCGGCTGGGAAAGGGCAGCGCACGATTGCCGTCGATTTGCGCAGGACCGAGCCCCGGCACCGCCATCTGGGCATGACGGAGCGGGGGCGCAACGAAACCCTACAGCGAGCGCGCGATCAGGACCTTCATGATCTCGTTGGTGCCGCCATAGATCTTCTGGATGCGGGAATCGATGAACATCCGCGAGATAGGATATTCCTGCATGTAGCCGTAGCCGCCGAACAGTTGCAGGCATTCGTCCGCGGTTTCGACCTGCTTTTCCGAGCACCACCATTTCGCCATCGACGCCGTGACGGTGTCGAGGTCGCCGGCGACCAGCCGCTCGACGCACCAGTCGACGAACACGCGGGCGATCATCGCCTCGGTCTTGCGCTCAGCGAGCGTAAACGCGGTGTTCTGGAATTCGATCAGCGGCTTGCCGAACGCGGTGCGCTCCCTGGTGTAGTCGGCGGTGATCCTCACCGCACGCTCCATCGAGGCGACGGCGCCGATCGCGAGCGACAGCCGCTCTTGCGGCAATTGCTGCATCAGCTGCACGAAGCCGTTGCCCTCCTCACCGCCGAGCAGGTTCTCCGGCGGCACGGCGACGTTGTCGAAGAACAGCTCCGAGGTGTCCGAGGCGTGCAGGCCGATCTTGTCGAGGTTGCGGCCGCGCCGGTAGCCCTCGGCGCCGGCGGTTTCAACGACGATCAGCGAAATGCCCTTGGCGCCCGGCGCGCCGGTGCGCGCCACCACGATCACGAGATCGGCGGCCTGGCCGTTGGTGATGAACGTCTTCTGGCCGTTGATGACGTAGGAATTGCCCTGCTTCTTCGCCGTGGTCTTGACGGCCTGCAGGTCGGAGCCGGTGCCGGGCTCGGTCATCGCAATGGCGCCGACCATCTCGCCCGACGCCATCTTCGGCAGCCAGCGCTTTTTCTGCTCCTCCGAGCCGTAGTTGAGGATGTAGTGCGCCACGATCGCGCTATGCACGGAGACGCCGGTCGTCAATTCGGGGACGGTGCTCTCGAGGTCGTCGAGCACGGCCGCGTCATAGGCAAAGGTGGTCCCGAGGCCGCCATAGGCCTCCGGCACGCTCGGCAGCAACGCGCCCATCTCGCCGAGCGCGCGCCAGGCCGAGCGGTCGACCAGCTTCTGCGCGCGCCATGTCTCGGCGTGCGGCGCCAGGTCCCTGGCGAGGAATTTGCGGAACTGGTCGCGGAAGGTGTCCAGCTCCTCGGTCATCCAGGACGATCGGTAGTGCATCATTCCCTCTTTGTTCGTTCTATGCGTCTTAAACGGCCTGTGCCGACAACCACGACCTATCCCCCGTCATTGCGAGCGAAGCGAAGCAATCCATCTGACCGCATGTGCGGGACGATGGATTGCTTCGTCGCTATCGCTCCTCGCAATGACGGGGAGGCACCACGACGCGCTGTGACGCAACCAGACTAAACGATCAGACCGCCGCCGGCGACGATCACCTGACCGCTGATGTAATTCGATTCCGGGGCGCAGAACAGATAGACCGCGTCTGCCGCCTCTTCCGGCGTGCCGCCGCGGCCGAGCGGGATCATGCGGCCCATCGCCTCCAGCATCTGCGGCTGCACGCCGACCTTGATGTCACGGCCGGCGACGTCGATGGTCTTCTGCTGGGTCTCGATCGGTTGGGTCAGGCGGGTGTTGATCAGACCGAACGCCACGCAATTGACGTTGACCTTGTAGCGGCCCCACTCCTTGCACATCGTGCGCGTCAACCCGATCAGCGAGGCCTTTGCGGAAGAATAGCTGGCCTGCCCGGCATTGCCGTAGAGGCCGGCGATCGATGAGATGTTGACGACCTTGCGGAACACCTCGCGGCCCGCCTCGACCTCCTTCTTTGCCATCACCCGGATCGGCTCCGACGCCGCGCGCATGATGCGGAACGGAGCGACCAGATGGACGTCGAGCATCGCCTGGAACTGCTCGTCGGTCATCTTCTGGATCGTCGAGTCCCAAGTGTAGCCGGCATTGTTGACGATGATGTCGAGGCCGCCGAGCTGCTCGATGGCGGCGCCGACGAAACGATCGGCAAAGCCGGCCTCGGTCACGCTGCCATTGACCGCGATTGCCTCGCCGCCCATGGCCTTGATCTCGGCGACGACGGCGTTGCCCGGCTCGGCATCGAGGTCATTGACCACGACGCGCGCGCCCTCGCTCGCGAGCTTCAGCGCAATCGCGCGCCCGATGCCGCGGCCCGATCCGGAGACGAGCGCGACTTTTCCTTTCAGTTTGGACATGGTTTCTCCCTACAGCGCGATGATCGCTTCACCGGCGAGCTTGATCTCGCCGTTCTGATCCGTGGTCGTGAGCGCGAGCTTGGCGCGCTTCTCGCCGCCCTGCTCGATCAATTCGGTCACCGTGCCTTCGCAGGTCAGCGTCGCGCCGAGCTGGGTGATCGCGGCAAAACGGGTCGAGAACGAGCGGATCCGGGCCGGCGCGACCGCATCGGTCAGCGCCTGGCCGAGATAGCCCATGACCAGCATGCCGTGCGCGAACACGTCGGGGAAGCCGGCCGCTTTCGCGAAATCGATATCGACATGGATCGGGTTGTGATCGCCGGACGCGCCGCAATACAGCGCGAGGCGATGGCGAGTGATCGGCGGAAACGCCTTGTGGACGATGCGGTCTCCGACCGCAGGAGAGCTGCTCATGACGGCCTCGCATTGCGCACCACGATGGTGCGCGAGACATCGGCGACATGGACGCCGTTCTGGTTGGTGACTGATGTGTCAACCACGATCAGCGTCATCGCCCCGCCCTTCTTGTCGGTCACGCTCGTGACCCGCGGATGGAAGGTCAGGGTGTCGCCGAGCACCACGGGGGCGTGATAGTCGAAGCGCTGCTCGCCGTGCAGCACGCGGGCGAGATCGATGCCGAGCGCGGTCAAGAACTCGAACGGCACGGTCGCGTCCATCATCTCGAGGCAGAACAGATAGGTCGGCGGCACCGGCGCCGCCGTGAAGCCCGCCGCCTGCGCGGCCGCCTCGTCACGATAGACCGGATTGGTCTCGCCGAGCGTGTCGAGGAAGAAGCGCAGGCGCCCCGGCTCGACGCGCGCGGTCACGGGCGTGAAGCTACGCCCGACAGCGGATTGATCGACCATAGGCGGCCTCAGGCGCGTTCGTAGAGCGTCACGACGCAGGCGCCGCCGAGACCGAGATTGTGCTGCAGCCCAAGCCGCGCGCCCTCGACCTGGGTCGCCGCCGCGGTGCCGCGCAGCTGCCGGGTCAGCTCGTAGCACTGCGCAAGGCCGGTGGCGCCGAGCGGATGGCCTTTCGACAGCAGGCCGCCAGACGGATTGGTGACGATCCTGCCTCCGTAAGTATTGTCGCCGTCGTCGATGAACTTGGTGGCCTCGCCCTGCCCGCACAGGCCGAGCCCCTCATAGGTGATCAGCTCGTTGTGGGCGAAGCAGTCGTGCAGCTCGACGACGTCGAGATCTTTGGGCCCGATGCCGGCGGCCTCATAGACCTTGTTGGCGGCATCGCGCGCCATGTCGTAGCCGACCACCTGCATCATGTCATCAGCACCGAAGGTCGACGGCGTGTCCGTCGTCATCGCTTGCGCCGCGATGCGGACGCTCTTGTTGAGGCCGTGCTGGTCGGCGAATTTCTCGGAGACCAGGATCGCAGCCGCCCCGCCGCAGGTCGGCGGGCACGCCATCAGCCGCGTCATCACGCCGGGCCAGATCACCTGGTCGTTCATCACGTCGTCGGCGGTGACTTCTTTCCGGAACAGCGCCAGCGGATTGTTCTTGGCATGGCGGCTCGCCTTGGCACGCACCTTGGCGAAGGCGGACAGCGGTGTGCCGTATTTCTTCATGTGGCTGAGGCCGGCGCCACCGAAATAGCGCAGCGCCAGCGGCACGCCGGGCGCGTCGACCAGTTTGTCGGCGGCGGCATCGAAATCGTCGAACGCGCTGGGGCGGTCGGTGAACACGGCCCCTAACGCGCCGGGCTTCATCTGCTCGAAGCCGAGCGCCATCACGCAATCGGCGGCGCCGGACTCGATCGCCTGCCGCGCCAGGAACAGCGCGGTCGAACCGGTCGAGCAGTTGTTGTTGACGTTGACGATCGGGATGCCGGTCATGCCGACCGGATAGAGCGCGCGCTGGCCGCAGGTGGAGTCGCCATAGACATAGCCGACATAGGCCTGCTGCACCTTGCCGTAGTCGAGACCGGCATCAGCGAGCGCGAGCTTCGCGGCTTCGGCGCCCATCACATGATACGGCGCATTGGCGCCCGGCTTGACGAACGGGATCATGCCGACCCCGGCAACATAGGTGCGTGACGTCATCGCGTGTCCTCCCGAAAATTACCCACTGGACTATTTATTACCCATGGGTAATATACGGGCGATCTTCCGGAGTCAATGCGACAACAACCGACGCGATGGACGCCCGCTCCTCCTCTCCCAGCAACGAGTCCCCCTGGCTGCCGTTCGAAAGCCGGCGCCGCGCCCGCGACGAGAAGCGCGAGGCGGTGCTGCGCACGGCCGTCGCCCTGTTCCTGGAGCAGGGCTATCACCGCGCCACGCTGAATGAGGTCGCCAAGCGGCTCAACATCACCAAGCCCGCGCTCTACAACTACTTCCGCGGCAAGGACGAGATCCTCTACGAATGCTGGTCGATCGGCAATGAACTGGTCGACGACTGCATCGCCGAGACTTCGGCGAGCACCGGCAGCGGCCTCAGCAAACTGCGCAAGCTGATCGTCCGCTATGCCGAGCTGATGACCGCGGACTACGGCAAGAGCCTGGTCCGCTTTGATCTCCGCGATCTCAGCGAGGCCAATCGCAAGATCGTGCAGACAGCCAAACGACGCATCGACCGCGCGTTCCGCGACTATATCGCACAGGGCGTCGCGGACAGTTCGGTGAAACCCTGCGACCCGAAGCTCGCGGCTTTTGCCATTGCAGGCTCGCTGAACTGGATCGGTCACTGGTTCCAGCCCGGCGGTGAAATGACCGGCCGCGCCGTCGCCGAGGAATTCGCGATCCGCCTCACCGAGGGCATCGCCACAACATCAACGCGCAAGACAACAATGCGCAAAGCAGCCGTTCCGGCTGCAGAGAAGGCGGACAAACCGCCTCGCAAGGGAAACGCATCAAGGGAGGAGACGAGTGAACATCACACACGGACTGCGGCGCGCGCTGCAGGTCAATCCAAACGGGCTCGCGGTCGTCTGCGGTGAGCGGCGGCGCAACTGGCGCGAGGTCGGCAACCGCGTCGCCCGCCTCGCCTCCGCGATCCGCAGCCTTGGCGCGGACAATGGCGACCGCGTCGCGATCCTGTCGCTGAACTCCGACCGCTATCTCGAGCTGTATCTGGCGGTCGGCTGGGCCGGCGCCGTGATCGTGCCGCTCAACATCCGCTGGTCGCCGATCGAGAACGAGGATGCGCTGCGCGACTGCCGCGCGACGATCCTGTTCGTCGACAAGGCGTTCGCCCCGGTCGGCACGGCGCTGGCAGGCGCCATCCCCGGCCTCAAGCTGGTCTATGCCGACGAAGGCGACACGCCGGCAGGCATGGAGAATTACGAGACGCTGATCGCGCGCAGCGAGCCGATGCCGGATGCGATGCGCGCGCGCGACGATCTCGCCGGCATCTTCTACACCGGCGGCACCACCGGCCGCTCCAAGGGCGTGATGCTGAGCCACGGCAATCTGATGGCCAATGCGCTCAACGCGCTCGGCGAAGGCCTGTGGCCGAGCAGCACGATCTACCTGCACGCCGCGCCGATGTTCCACCTCGCCAACGGTGCGGCGATGTATTCGGTGCTGCTGTCGGGCGGCTCCAACGTCGTGATCCAGGGCTTTACGCCCGACGGCGTCGCGGCCGCCGTGCAGAAGGAGCGCATCACCGACGTGCTGCTGGTGCCGACCATGATCCAGATGTTCGTCGACCACCCGACGCTCGGCAATTACGATCTGTCGTCGCTGAAGCGGATCGCCTACGGCGCTTCCGTGATCAGCGACGCCGTGCTGATGCGCGCGATGAAGGCGCTGCCGCATGTCGAATTCACGCAAGCTTACGGCATGACCGAGCTGTCGCCGATCGCGACGCTGCTGCACTGGAAGGAACATATCGGCGACGGCCGCGCCAAGGGCCGGCATCGCGGCGCCGGCCGCGCCACGCTCGGCGCCGAAGTGAAGATCGTCGACGCCTTGGACCAGGTCGTGCCGCTCGGCACCGTCGGCGAAATCGCGGTGCGCGGCGATATGGTGATGATGGGCTATTGGGAGCGACCGGAGGAGACCGCGCGCGCCGTGATCGACGGCTGGATGCACACCGGCGACGGCGGCTACATGGACGAGGACGGCTTCGTCTACGTCGTCGACCGCGTCAAGGACATGATCATCTCCGGCGGCGAGAACGTCTATTCGGCCGAGGTCGAGAACGCGCTGGCCCAGCATCCGGCAGTGGCGCAATGCGCCGTGATCGGCATCCCGAGCGAGCGCTGGGGCGAGCAAGTCCACGCCGTGGTGGTGATGAAGAGCGGCGCCAGCGCCACTCCGGACGAGCTGATGGAGCACTGCCATACGTTGATCGCCGGCTACAAGTGCCCGCGCAGCGTCGACGTCACGTCGACCCCGTTGCCGCTCTCCGGCGCCGGCAAGATCCTGAAGCGCGAGCTGCGCAAGCCGTATTGGGAAAACCGCGAGCGGCGCGTCAGTTGACGCGCGCCGCATGGCGCCGCTTCACCGGCGGCCGTTGACATCGGCGCGCGCGGCCGATTGGATCGATCCTAGATTCAATCCAGCGAGTTCCGATGTCCGCACCCGATACCAATGCCGACGGCAAGCCCCGCCGCCTGATGCACCGCCGCTCCGTCGAATGCCTCGGCTATCTCCGCGACGACGGGCTGTGGGAAGTCGAGGCGCGGCTGGTCGACACCAAGCCCTATGCGCGGCAGGACAAGCATCGCGGCCTGCAGCAGCCCGAGGATCCCGTGCATGACATCCGCCTGCGGCTCGCGGTCGACGACAGTTTCACGATCCGCGAGACCGGCACCAATATGGCCGCGACGCCCTACCCGTCCTGCCTCGACGTCGAGGGCATTTTGCAGCGCCTGGTCGGCGAGCGCATCGGCAAGGGCTGGCGCGAGCTGGTTCGCCGCAAGATCGGCAAGCTCGAGACCTGCACCCATCTCGCCGAGCTGCTCGGTCCCGCGGTGACGACGCTGTTCCAGACCGCGACCTCGGGCAAGGACCCGCAGGGCCGCGGCGCGCTGGATCACCAGCGTGACGTCACCGAGCCGCCATTCTTCGTCGGCGGCTGCTATTCGTGGCGGCTGGATGGGCCCGTCGTCGCCGAGACATTTCCGCAGTTCGCGAAAAATCCTGTCGAGGCCAAGCAGGGTCCGTGAGTGGTGCCCGCCCGCCGCGCGCGTGATACGCTGCGGGAAGCATCAGGGGGTAAGCGTGGAGAAGTACGGCGCCGGGTCGATCGTCGTCACCGACTACGACCCCAATTGGCCCACCCTGTTCGCGCAGGAGCGCGCGCGGATCGCGCAGGCGCTCGGCGCGTTCGCATTGGCGATCGAGCATGTCGGCAGCACGGCCGTTCCAGGCCTGCCGTCGAAGCCCATCATCGACCTGCTGGTCGGTGTGCCCAGCCTCGAAGAGGCGACGCAACGATGCGTCGAGCCGATCGAGGCGCTCGGCTACATTTATGTCCCGGAATACGCCTCATGGATCCCCGGTGAGCTGTTCTTCCGCAAGGGACCGCCGGGGCCGTGGACCCACCACCTGCATGTAATGGAGCCGTCGCAGCCGCGTTGGGAGGCATTGGTGGTGTTTCGCGACTATCTTCGCGCACACCCCGAGGCGGCCCGCGCCTACGCCGACATCAAGCGGGCCCTTGCGGCCTCGTCAAAGGACAACATCGGGGCCTATCGAAACGGCAAAACCGCCTTCGTCGAAGAGACAACAGCCAAGGCGCGCGCATGGCGCGCGGCGGCGGAACATTGAAGCACAAGCGGTCCCCGCAAGCCGACACCCTTCATCGTCCGAGATGATCTCGCAATCAGACACCGCGCCACGCTGCCCTGCATCGCAATGGGTTGATCCGCGTCGCGAGCTCACGTAGTCGTCCGGCAT
This sequence comes from Bradyrhizobium mercantei, assembly GCF_001982635.1. Taxonomy (GTDB): domain Bacteria; phylum Pseudomonadota; class Alphaproteobacteria; order Rhizobiales; family Xanthobacteraceae; genus Bradyrhizobium; species Bradyrhizobium mercantei. The sequence goes on from NZ_MKFI01000002.1 coordinate 1,083,415, forward strand.
GAGCGAACATACGGCCGGCACCAAGGCCGCGGCCCTTCCAGACACGAAAGCCATCCTGCTCGGGGTCGCAAGTGGCCTCGGCGCAGCGCTTTGCTGGGCGCTCGGCTTCGTGGCGACCCGGCACGGCCTGAAAGTCGGGTTCACGCCCGTGGACCTCTTGATGCACCGCTTCCTGTGGTCGGGCATCGTGTTCATCCCGCTCGTGCTCCGCGCCGGCCTGCGAAATCTGTGCGGCATCGGATGGGGCCGCGGCATGGCGCTGATGCTGCTGGGCGGACCGGTGATGTCGCTGATCAGCTATACCGGCTTCATGTTCGTGCCTCTGGGGCACGGCAGCGTGATTCAGCCTTCCTGCGCGACCCTGGGCGGGCTGTTTCTCGCGGTTGTCTTACTGAAGGAATCGATCTCGCTCTCCCGGGTCGCCGGTGCCGCAGCCATCGTTGTCGGGCTTGCCGTGATCGGCAGCGAGTCGATCGGCCATATGGGATCGAGCGCCGTGATCGGCGATCTGATCTTTGTCACGACCGGATTGATGTTCGCAGGCTTCGCCACGCTGGTGCGCTATTGGCGTGTGTCTGCATTCTCGGTGGCCACGGTCATCAGCGTGTTGTCGCTCTCGCTGTTTCCGCTCTATGCCGCCTCGGGAGGCCTTGCTCGCGATGCCGCCATCGGGCTGACCGAAAATGCGCTGCAAGCGGCCGCCCAGGGTATCCTGGCCGGCCCCGCAGCCATGTATTTGTTCGCGCTGTCGATCCAGCAGCTCGGCGTTGCCCGCGCAGCCGTCTTTCCCGCGACCGTCCCGGTGCTGACCTTGTTGTTGGGATGGCTCCTGATTGGCGAGCCACCGACCACGGTACAGGCGGCGGGATTGGTCACCGTATTGGCGGGATTCTATCTCGCGCAACGTCAGAGTTAGAGGATAGCGGCCGCCCTCGCATCCCGATCACGCCGCGGCGGCGGCGTGCTCGGCTACGGCCTGCGGCGGGTTGCGGAAGCCGATCGCGATCCGGTTGTAGGTGTTCATCAGACCGATCGCGATGGTCAGGTCGACCAGTTGCTTCTCGTCGAACACGATCCGCGCGGCCCGATAGTCTTCATCCGGGATCGCGGTCTCTGCCACGCGCGTGACGGTCTCGGCCCAGGCCAGCGCCGCGCGCTCCTCGGCGTCGAACAGCGCCTCCGCCTCGCGCCAGACCTGCAGCAGCGCCAGCTTCTCGGTCTTGACGCCCATCTTCAGGAGCGAGCGCGTGTGCATGTCGAGGCAATAGGCGCAGCCGTTGATCTGCGAGATCCGCAGATAGACCAGCTCGATCAGCTTCGCCGAGAGGCCGCTTTGCGTGATGTAGCCATAGACGCCACCGAGCGCCTTGATGCCCGCGGGCGCGGCCTTGCTGTAATCGATGCGCATGCTCATTGCTTGTGTCCTTCCTTGTCGTAGACAGTCAGTGCCTTGTCGTTGCTGTCGACGACGAACACCGCGAGCAGTTTGGCCGGTTCGGTCGCGCTGGCATTGCGCCCGAGCACGTGATGCGCACCGGGCGCCTCGAAGAAGCTGTCTCCGGCGCGATAGATGTGCGGCGCGGCCTCGCCCTCGACCTGGCTCTCGATCGCGCCCTGGAGGACGTAGACATAGAGAAAGCCCGACTTGGCGTGATGGTGCGGCGCCGAGGGCTCGCCCGGCGCGAAGTCGACCTCGGCCGCGACCAGCGACTTGCCGGGAATGTTCGTGATCGCATGCTCGAACTTCGGCGTCACCGTTTCCATCGCCATCGCGGGGGTCGCAAGCACCGCGCAGGTCATCACAACTGGCAGTAAAATCTTCATCTGATTGCCTCCATTGCTATCGGATAGATGCGGGTGGAGGGGCCCGAAAAGAAGCACCAAGAACGAACCGAATTGGTGTACCACGGGACATGGCCAATCCGCTTCCCATCGCGCTCGACCGCTCGGCCAAAACGCCGCTCTCGGAGCAGATCCGCAAGGCGATCGTGACAGCGATCGACAATGGCGTGCTGCTGCCGGGCGCCCGGCTGCCGTCATGGCTCGACCTCGCCGCGCAGCTCGGCGTTGCGCGCGGCACGGTGCGGGCCGCCTACGACAAGCTGTCGGACGCCCAGCACATCGTGTCGTCGAAGGCGAACGGTACGACGGTTGCGAAGCGGCCAGAGAAAGCCGCCAAGCCCGACACGCCGGTCGCACCCGGCTCGGTCGTGGAGCTGTTTCAGGACCTCACCGGCGAAGGCATCTTCCGGATGGGCGTGCCGGCGCAGGATTCACTGCCCGCCAAGCTGCTGGCGCGGATCCGTGCACGCGCCGTGCGGGCAGAATTGAGCGCAGTGACGCGCACCACCGATCCCCGTGGCGAGCTCGATTTGCGGCGCGAGATCGCAGCTCACCTCGCGATCGCGCGCGGACTCGAATGCTCGCCCGCGCAGATCGTCATCACCTCGGGTTTCAGCGGCGGCCTTGGCCTTGCGCTGCGCGTGCTCGGCCTGGAAGGCCACCGCGCATGGATGGAAGACCCGGGATTTCCATTGACCCGAAAGGGGCTCGAGCTCGGGCGGCTTGATGTCGTCCCGATCCCCGTCGATGCCCACGGCCTCGATGTCGACCACGGCATCAAGTACGCGCCCGACGCGGCGCTTGCGGTCGTGACGCCGGGACAGCAGGCGCCGCTCGGCCCGCCGCTATCGCCGACCCGCCGCGCGCAGTTGCTCGATTGGGCCGCGCAAACCGGCGCCTGGATCATCGAGGATGATTACCTCGGCGAGTTGCAGCTCGACGGCCGCGCCGCGCCCGCGCTCGCCTCGCTTGATCGCGCCGGCCGCGTGATCCATCTCGGCTCGTTCAGCAAGACGATCTCGCCGACGCTGCGGCTCGGCTTCCTGGTTGCGCCCGAGCACGTGGCGGCGCAGTTCGCCGATGTGGCGACGTGCCTCGTCCCTGCCCCCGGACCGGCCGTGCAGCTTTCCACCGCGGAGTTCATGCGCGACGGCCACTACATCCGCCACCTGCGGCGAACCAAGCGGGTCTATTGCGACAGCCGCGACGCGCTGACATCGGCGCTGCGCACGTGGAGCAACGACGTGCAGGTCGCCGGCCTCGCGGTGATGCTGCCGCTGCCGGACAAGGCCAACGATATCGAAATCGTAAGGCAGGTGCTTGCGCACGGCCTCGCGCCCGCTCCGCTTTCGCCCTGGTATTTTTCACCGAAGCGGGCGCAGTCCGGCCTGCTGCTCGGCATTGCCACCGTGCCCGATCGCGGCGTTCCGGCCGCATGCAAGCGCCTGTTCGAGGCGATCCGCAGCCAAGATCGCGGCGATGGCGCGGCAACCTCGCGGCGCGTCAGGAAGCCCGCAAGCCCGTAAGCGCAAGACTCAACGCCCGCAGCCGCTTGCGCGCCTCGGCGTCATAGGCCTGCGCATGGGCGCGGGCCTCGCGCTTGCCGTCGAAGAACAGCCCGCTCCGGCCGGCGACGTCATCGTCCTGGACCAGACGCAGGATGGCCTCGCCGCCCTGCTCGACCGTCGAGATCGGCGTGGCGCCGCTGGCGCGCACCATCGTGGTGTTCATATAGGTCGCCGGGTGCAGCGAATTGACGGTGACGCCGGTGCCTTCGAGCTCCGCGGCAAGATCGATGGTGAACATGATCTGCGACAGCTTGCTCTGCGAATAGGCACGGGCGCCGCTGTAGTTCTTCGTGATCATCACGTCGCCGAAATCGATCGGGTGCTGGCCGAGCGAGGCGACGTTGACGATGCGCGCCGGCGTGCTCGCCTTCAGCCGCGGCAGCAGAAGGTGCGCGAGCAGGAAGCCAGCGAGATAATTGACGGCAAAGCGCAGCTCGTGGCCGTCCTTGCTGGTCTGCCGCGCCGGGCCCTCGTTCTGCGAACCGATGCCGGCGTTGCTGACGAACACGTCGAGGCGCTCCTGGTCGTCGAGTACCAGCTGGGCGAATTCGCGGACCTCGGCGAGCGAGGACAGGTCGGCCTGGTAGAACATCGGCTCGCGGCCACTGACCCGCTTGATCTCGTCGGCCAGGGTCTGCGCCCGCTTGGTGTCGCGGCCGTGGATCAGGACCCGGGCGCCGGCCGACGCCAGCTTCATCGCGACGTAGCGGCCGACGCCATCGGTGGAACCGGTGATCAGCACCGTCTTGCCTGCCATATTCATCGAAATCGCCTTTCGATCGTTCGCCCAACGCTGCCAGCAAAGATAAAGGTGCGGCGTGGAGTTTGCCATGGCATCCCACGGCGCCATCAGGCCCCCAAATCGCGCCGAAATGGCCCGTCCTCCGCCATGACCACGAGGCGTACAGTCTGTCGCGCGGCGAGCGGTCGCGCGGCGCCGCGCCGCGCGTCAAGGCAAACGCTTTCTGATAACGTCGGGATGAACGACACCGCCAGGATCGGCAGGATTTGGCAAGGATTTGGAATGTCCTCGACCATTCCAGACAGGTTCTCCCGGAAGGCTCCCGCGTTGGAGCCATTTGGCATGCTCCTGTTGTTCGCAGTGCTGACAGCGCTGCCGATTGTCCTGACGCTTCGCCTGGTTGAGCCCGCACTCGTGCTGCCCGCGCTCAGCCTGTTGTTGTTCGCCGAGGCAGCCATTGCCGCGGTTGCCGCGCGCGTGATCCACGTGCGCACGAGCGTGGCGAACCTCACGCTGTGGGATTTTGCCGGCGCATTCACCTTCATGGGGTGTGCTGCGGCGATCCTCGGCGAGCCGGATCAGGCGGCGCTGTTCTTCGAAGAGGAAGCGGCGCTTCGTCCGGTATCACGACCGTAATCCCAGGCCGGGCCCCTCTGGCAGCCACAAGCTGCGATGTCGGACTGGAACTCAGTTGGAGTGGCCCTGCTTCGACCCGCGACGTGACGACGTCGTGGCGGATTCGCCGTCGGCATGACGGCAAATCCACTTTCGTCGAAACGGTCCGCTCCCCGACCTCAAGGGGAACATGATCCATGTCCGAACTGCTCTCACTCGACGCGCTCAGCGCCTTGCTGCAAGTCGTCGTCATCGACCTCGTGCTGGCCGGCGACAACGCCGTCGTGATCGGCCTTGCCGCGGCGGGCCTGCCGGCGAAACAGCGCGGCAAGGCGATCCTGATCGGCATCGGCGCCGCGACGCTGCTGCGCATCCTGTTCGCGCTGGTCACCACGCAACTGATGCAGATCGTCGGCCTGCTGCTGGCCGGCGGCATCCTGCTGCTGTGGGTGTGCTGGAAGATGTGGCGCGAGCTGCGCGCCACCACGCACGAGACCGCCGACGTGGACGGCACCTACGGCGCGGACGGTCAGCGCAAGACGCTGTGGCAGGCCACCACCCAGATCATCGTCGCCGACGTCTCGATGTCGCTCGACAATGTGCTGGCGGTCGCGGGCGCGGCGCGCGAGCAGCCGATCGTGCTGGTGTTCGGGCTGGCGCTCTCGATCGCGATGATGGGCGCGGCCGCCACCTTCATCGCGCGGCTGCTGCAGAACCACCGCTGGATCGCCTATGTCGGCCTCGCGGTGATCCTCTATGTCGCCGTCGATATGACCATTCGCGGCGCGAACGAGATCGCCAAGGTCGCGCCGGTCTGACGAAAGCAAAACGGCGGGCCCTTTCGGCCCGCCGCTTCGCACATCGATAACACGCGGTGCGTCAGTGGATTTCCGACGAGCGCTTCAGCGCGTCCTTCAGCTTCTCGAGCGTGAAATCCTTGCTGCGCGCGATGTCGAGGATCGGGGTCTCGCGGCGGCCGCAGAGTTCGGCGGCCTCCGGCAGCTTGGCCGCGATCTCATAGGGGATCACGATCGCGCCGTGGCTGTCGGCGTGGATCAGATCGTCGGAGCGCACCGTCATGCCGGCGACGCGGACCTCGCCGCCGAAGCTCTCGGCATGCACCCAGGCATGCGACGGGCCGATCGAGCCGGCCAGCGCCTGGAAGCCCGGCGCCCATTGCGGGATGTCGCGGATCGAGCCATCGGTGATGACACCGAGGCAGCCGAGCGCCTTGTGCACGGCGCTCTGCACCTCGCCCCAGAACGCGCCGTAGCCGACGTCGGGACCGTCGATGTCCTGGATGACCGAGATGCGCGGACCGAAACCGGTGCCGACATATTCGTAATAGTCGATGCGGCGCTTCGACTGCTCCTCGGCCGAGAGGCCGGATTTCAGCACCGAGCGGATCGCGACCGTGCGCGCATAACCGACGATCGGCGGCAAGGTCGGAAACGGGCAGACCAGCGGCTTCACGGTGTAGCCGATCAGACGGCGCTCAGGTGCCACGATCTCCATCGCGTTGCAGATCGTCGGCGTGTCATAGCGCGCCAACGCCTCGAGGACGGAAGCAGGCAGCGGGGCGGAAGCGGATGTCGTCACGGCGTTTCTCTCCTGATTTTTGGCGTTCGCGGGCCGTTCCAGCCTATAGCCGAGATCAGGGGCGAACCCAACCGAGGCCCGCTCATGGCTGATATTTGGGAGAGTAGACTCACGCAGCTCTATCACCGTCACCCTGAGGAGCGCGGAACGCGCGTCTCGAAGGGTCGACGGCCACAGGCCGGACCGTGCATCCTTCGAGGCTCGCAAGGGCTCGCACCTCCAGCGACAAAGGCGAAGCCTTTGCGCGGGGATGACGGGTCAGGAAGTTGGCGCGCTCAATGAAGATGCGTCGGACGGTCGTCGTGGTCCGTATCCGCAACCGGCGCCGTGTAGGGAGCAGCCGCGGCCGGCGCCGGTGCACTCGCCGCTTGTGTCTGCGCCGCAAGCTGGCGTTCCTGGTCGCGATAGGACTTCCAGCCCCAGGGCAGGCTGATCAGGTACAGCACCGAGCCCGCCGACAGGATGTGCCAGGGATAGCCGATCAGGAGCGCGACGAAGAACACCACCGAGACGAACACCGGCAGCACCATCTCCGGCGGCACGCGCATTTTCACGGTCTTGCCGGAGAACACCGGCAGGCGCGACACCATCAGGAAGGCGATCAACAGCGTGTAGAACGCAGTCAGCGTCGCCGGCGGCATCGGCACGCCGAGGAAGGCGAGATAGATCGGCAGCAGCACCGTGATCGCGCCGGCCGGTGCCGGCACGCCTGTAAAGTAATTCGCGGCGAAGGCGGGCTTGTTCGGATCGTCGATCGAGGCGTTGAAGCGCGCCAGGCGCAGGCCGCCGGAGATCGCGAACACCATTGCGGCGATCCAGCCGCCATTGTTCAGCTCATGCAGCTGCCAGAAATACAGGATCAGGCCCGGCGCGACGCCGAAATTGACGAAGTCGGCGAGGCTGTCGAGCTCGGCGCCGAATTTCGACTGGCCCTTGATCATGCGGGCGACGCGGCCGTCGATGCCGTCGAGGATCGCGGCGAACACGATGGCGGCGACTGCGAGCTCCATCCGCCCTTCCGTCGAGAGCCGGATCGCGGTGAGGCCGGCGCAGATCGCCAGCAGCGTGATCATGTTCGGCACCAGCATCCGCACCGGGATCGGGCGGAACCGGCGGCGGCGCAGCTCGCTGGAATTGTTATCGAATGGGGTCATGGTCCGCGAAATATAGCAAGCATGGCCCCGCTCCGCCATTGGCGCGGAAACCGGCTTATTGACCTGAAGAAACAGAGTTAATCGGCGCGGTAGGTGCGGCCCGGATCGGCGCCACGGAAATCCGCCAGGATGGTCTCACCGGCGACCGCGGTCTGCCCCTCGGAAACCAGCGCCTTGGTGCCCTCGGGCAGATAGACGTCGAGCCGCGAGCCGAAGCGGATCAGGCCGAAACGCTCGCCGGCGCCGATCGACTGGCCTTCCTTGACGAAGCAGACGATGCGGCGCGCCACCAGGCCCGCAATCTGCACCACGCCGATGCGGCCGTTCGAGCTCGAGATGACCAGCGAATTGCGCTCATTGTCCTCGCTCGCCTTGTCGAGCTCGGCATTGATGAAAGCGCCGGGCCGGTAGGCGATGCGGTCGATGCGGCCGGCCACCGGGCTGCGGTTCACGTGGCAGTTGAACACGCTCATGAACACCGAGACCCGCGGCAGCGGCTTGTCGCCGAGGCCGAGCTCGGCAGGCGGCAGCGCCTGCACCACCATGGAGACGCGGCCATCGGCCGGCGACACCACGATGCCGTCGCGCAGCGGCGTCACCCGCACCGGGTCGCGGAAGAACAGCGCGCACCAGACCGTGAGCAGCGTCCCGATCCACCCGAGCGGGGTCCAGATCCAGAACAGGATCAGGCTCGCCAGAGCGAAGCCACCGATGAAGGGATAGCCCTCGGGGTGGATCGGCGGGATCTGCGCGCGGATGGAATTGGCGATCGACATCAGAACTCGCTGTGGTACCCCGCCCCTGCGGCGGGAGACGCCCTAAATCGACTATTCCGCGGCGGTCGGCAAGGGTTTCTCACCCGCAACGGGGGTGGAATCCTCCGAGGATTCGGCCACTGTTGGCGGCAGGCGATTCGGGGCCGTGCCGTCATCGTCGACCTGGGCGAGCCGTTCGCGGGCCTCCTCGGCCTCGCGCTGCCGGTTCCACATGCTGGCGTAGAGACCGTCGGCGGCCAAAAGCCGCGCGTGGGTGCCGCGCTCGGCGATCCGGCCCTGGTCCAGCACGATGATCTCGTCCGCGCCGACGATGGTCGAGAGCCGGTGCGCGATCACCAGCGAAGTACGGTTGCGCGAGACCCGCTCCAGCGCGCCCTGGATCTCGTGCTCGGTGTGGCTGTCCAGCGCAGAGGTCGCCTCGTCCAGCACCAGGATCGGCGGCGCCTTCAGCACCGTGCGCGCGATCGCGACCCGCTGCTTCTCGCCGCCGGAGAGTTTCAGGCCGCGCTCGCCGACCTGGGTCTCGTAGCCCTGCGGCGACATCCGGATGAAGCCGTCGATCTGCGCCAGCCGCGCCGCCTCCTCCACCTCGTCGTCGCCGGCATCCCAGCGGCCGTAGCGGATGTTGTAGCGGATGGTGTCGTTGAACAGCACCGTGTCCTGCGGCACCATGCCGATCGCCGAGCGCAGCGAGGCCTGCGTCACGGTCTTGATGTCCTGGCCGTCGATCAGGATGCGGCCAGATGAGACGTCGTAGAGCCGGAACAACAGCCGCGAGATCGTCGACTTGCCGGCGCCGGAGGGACCGACGATCGCGACCGTCTTGCCGGCCGGCACCTCGAAGCTCAGGCCCTTCAGGATCGGCCGGTCGGACTCGTAGGCGAAACGGACGTCCTCGAAGCGCACGCTGCCTGTGGACACCGCGAGCGGCTTCGCGCCCGGAATGTCCTTGACCTCGGGATCGCGCGCCAGCACGTCGAACATCTTCTCGATATCGATAATCGCCTGCTTGATCTCGCGATAGACCATGCCCATGAAATTCAGCGGCTGATAGAGCTGGATCATCATCGAGTTGATCAGCACGAAATCGCCGACGGTGTGGGTGCCGTTGCGGATCCCGAACGCGCACATCAGCATGGTCGCGGTCAGCCCCGCCGTGAAGATGATCGCCTGCCCGGTGTTGAGCACGGCCAGCGAGGTATAGGTCTTCACGCTGGCCTGCTCGTAGCGTTCCATCGAGCGGTCATAGCGCCGCGCCTCACGCTCCTCGGCGCCGAAATATTTCACCGTCTCGTAGTTGAGCAGCGAGTCGATCGCCTTGGTGTTCGCCTCGGTGTCGGAATCGTTCATCTTGCGGCGGATCTCGATCCGCCACTCGGTCGCGATGTAGGTGTAGTACATGAACACGACGACCGTGAGCAGCACCGCGAGCACGTAGCGCCAGTCGAACTGCCAGAGCAGCACCGCTGCCAGCAGCGTGACCTCGACGATGGTCGGGATCAGCTGCAGGATCACCATCCGCACGATGGTCTCGATCCCGGAGCGGCCGCGCTCCAGCACACGGGTCAGACCGCCGGTCTTGCGCTCGAGATGGAAGCGCAGCGACAGCTCGTGCATGTGAACGAAGGTGATGTAGGCGAGCCGCCGCACCGCATGCATCGCGACGCGGGCGAAGATGCCGTCGCGCCACTGCGTCAGCACCGCCATGATGATGCGCACCGCGCCGTAGCTGATCGTCATCAGCACCGGCGAGGCGATCAGCCACAGCACCCAGTTCGACGGCTCGACCGGCGCCGAGCCCGCGCCGTTCAGCGCGTCGATCGCCCATTTGAAGGTGAACGGCACCGACAGCGTCGCGAGCTTGGCGAACAGCAGCAGCACCACCGACCAGATCACGCGCATCTTCAGATCGGCGCGATCGCCGGGCCAGATATACGGCCAGAGATGAACCAGCGTGCCGACCAGCGTGCCCTTCTCGCCCGGCGTCGTCGTGGCCGTGGGCTGTGCGGCACCGGTCACGGTTTGTTGCGGCGGCACCATCAGGAGCCGGCCTGCGCGGTCACGGCGCGGCGGTCCGCTGCCACATCTTTTCCACGATTTCCCATTGTGCCCGTCATATAGATCGTTTGAACGCGGCGTACAGGCTTATGACGAAAATTGTTCGCGATTCGCGGGAATTTACGGGTTTTTTTGGCTCTCAATCCCCATATGGGAGTCTTGACCCTGTTTACGCTGCAGTGCCACAAGGATCGTATGAACCAAATCAAGACTGTCTGTGTTTATTGCGGCTCCGGCCCCGGTAACAATCCCCGCTTCGTTGAAGCTGCCGTCGCACTCGGCAAGACCTTTGCCGAAAACAACGTGCGCCTGGTCTATGGCGGCGGCTCGATCGGCCTGATGGGCGCGGTTGCCAAATCCACGCTCGATCATGGCGGCTCCGTTACCGGCATCATTCCGGAATTCCTGCGCGCGCGCGAGAACGCGCTGACCTCGGTCCAGGAGATGATCGTCACGCCCGACATGCACGAGCGCAAGCGGCTGATGTTCGAACGCTCGGATGCGTTCGTCGCGCTGCCCGGCGGCATCGGCACGCTGGAGGAGCTGGTCGAGCAATTGACCTGGCAGCAGCTCGGCCGTCACCACAAGCCGATCCTGCTCGCCAACATCGACAATTTCTGGGAGCCGCTGCTCTCGCTGCTGAACCATATGCGGACCACCGAGTTCATCCGCCCGACGCTGCCGATCAGCGTCCTGATGGCCGACCGCGTCGACGAGATCCTGCCGCGGCTGCGTTCAGCAGTGGCCGGCAAGCCGGCGGCCGCGAAGGAGCTCGCGCCGGAAGTCGCGCGGCGGCTCTGATCGTTCGAACTCGCCAGACTATCCCCGTCATGCTGAGGAGGCCGCAACGCGGCCGTCTCGAAGCATGCACGGCCCGGCTGGTGGCCGTTCGCCCTTCGAGGCTCGCTCCGCTCGCACCTCAGGACGACGGACTGGCAGCGGAAGCCAACCTCACTCGCTCGGAAACGTCACGGCCTCGATGCGGTTGCCGTCGGGGTCGAGCACGAAGGCCGCATAATAGCGCACGCGGTCATGCGGGCGCAGGCCGGGCGGGCCATCGGAGAGGCCGCCGGAAGCCAGCGCGGCGGCATGGAAGGCATCGACCTCGGCGGTGGTCTTCGCGCGCAGGCAGATGTGGGTGCCGCTCTCATGCGCAACGTGCGCCATCGTGGCGCGCAGATTGATCCAGAATTCGGGATAGGCCTTGCCGAAGCCGATCGTCGCCGGCCGGGTGACGAGACGGGAGAGGCCAAGCGCAGCCAGCGTTGGCTCATAGAACCGCGCGGCGCGTTCGAAATCGCGGACACCGACGGAGACGTGGTCGATCATGGGCTCCTCCCCGCACCTGTAGCCCGGATGAGCGCAGCGACATCCGGGGAAGTATCGAGAGCGGTCCCGGATGTCGCTTCGCTCATCCGGGCTACAGTTCCTCGCAACGACGACGCCTGTTTTCGTTGCAGCCAGCTACGCCTGCGCGCCCGACTTCACCAGCTTGTAAAACACCGAATCCATCAGCGCCTGGAACGAGGCGTCGATGATGTTGGGCGAAACGCCGACCGTGATCCAGCTCTCGCCGGTCTCGTCCTCGCTTTCGATCAGCACGCGCGTGATCGCCTCGGTACCGCCATTGAGGATACGCACGCGGAAATCGATCAGCTTCAGGCCATCGATGTATTTCTGGTACTTGCCGAGATCCTTGCGCAGCGCCAGATCGAGCGCGTTGACCGGGCCGTTGCCTTCGGCGGCCGAGATCAGCCGCTCGCCGTCGACGTCGACCTTCACCACCGCGAGCGCGACGGTGACGCGCTGGCCGTTGGCGTTGTAGCGCTGCTCGACATTGACGTCGAACTGCTCGACCGTGAAATATTCCGGCACCTTGCCGAGCGTGCGGCGCGCCAGCAGATCGAACGAGGCGTTGGCGGATTCATAGGCGAAGCCCGCGGCCTCGCGCTCCTTCAACTCCTCGACCAGCCGCGTCAGCCGCGGATCGCTCTTGTCATAGGCGATGCCGGCGCGGTCGAGCTCGGCCATCACGTTGGAGCGGCCGGCCTGATCCGACACCAGCACCTTGCGGTGGTTGCCGACGGCATCCGGCAGCACATGCTCATAGGTCTGCGGATCCTTCAGCACCGCGGAGGCATGGATGCCGGTCTTGGTGACGAAGGCGCTCTCGCCGACATAGGCTGCATGGCGGTTGGGCGCGCGGTTCAGCATGTTGTCGAGCGTGCGCGACACCTTCATCAAGGTCGCCATCTTCTCGGTGGTGACGCCGATCTCGAACTTTTCGGCGAACTCCTGCTTCAGCTTCAGGGTCGGGATCAGCGAGCAGAGATTGGCGTTGCCGCAGCGCTCGCCGAGGCCGTTGAGCGTGCCCTGGATCTGCCGCGCGCCGGCGCGGACCGCGGCGAGCGAATTGGCCACCGCCTGCTCGGTGTCGTTATGGGCGTGGATGCCGACATGGGCGCCGGGCACCTGCGTGACGACATCGGTGACAATGGTCTCGATCTCATGCGGCATGGTGCCGCCATTGGTGTCGCACAGCACCACCCAGCGTGCACCGGCCTCGTAAGCAGCCCTGGCGCAGGCGAGCGCGTAGTCGCGGTCCTCCTTGTAGCCGTCGAAGAAATGCTCGCAATCGACCATCACCTCGCGGCCGAGCGCCTTCGCGGCCGCGACGCTGTCGCGGATCGAAGCAAGGTTCTCCTCGTTCGTGGTCTCGAGCGCGACCCGGACCTGATAGGCGGAGGATTTGGCGACGAAGCAGATCGCGTCCGCCTTGGCCTCGAGGATGGCGGCGAGCCCGGGATCGTTCGACGCCGAGCGGCCCGGCCGCCGCGTCATGCCGAACGCGGTGAAGCGCGCGTGGTCGAAGGCGGGCTTCCTGCTGAAGAACTCGGTGTCGGTCGGATTGGCGCCGGGATAGCCGCCCTCGACATAGTCGATGCCGAGCGCGTCGAGCATGCCTGCAATCACCTGCTTGTCCTGCAGCGTGAAGTCGACGCCGTTGGTCTGCGCGCCATCGCGCAGCGTGGTATCGAACAGATAGAGGCGCTCGCGGCTCATGCGTGGCCTCCGGGCGCGGCAACGCCGTCGAGCGTCTTCTGCATCGTGGTGTTGGCGAGCCATTCGTCGCCGATGGTGACCGAGTTGCGCTGCTGCGCGACGTAGCCGCGCTTGCGGAAGAATTCGAGCGCGGTGTCGCTGGCATCGACCTTCAGAGTCTTGGTGCCGCGGGCGCTCGCGATCTTCTCCAGCGCATCACACAGCGCGGCGCCGACGCCCTGCCCGACCGCGCTCGGATGCACGTAGAGCATGTCGATGTGGTCGGCACCCCTGAGCGAGGCGAAGCCGACCGGCGCGCCCTGCAAGGTCGCGATCAGCGTCAGCTGGCCGGCGAGCTTCTTGCCGAACGCCTGCTCGTCGTCGGCGGCCATCGCCCAGGCTTCCTGCTGCGCCTCGCTGTAATCGTCGCCGGTCAGGTCCATGATCGACGCCGCGAAGATCGCCGCCAGGACGGCTGCGTCGTCGGGCAGATAGGGGCGCAGTGCGGGTGCGGAACGGCTCATCGCGCGACCTCCCAGGTGGTCAGCGGTTTACCGTCGGCATCCTTGCCATCCTTGATCGCCACGCCCATCGCGGCGAGTTCGTCGCGAATGCGGTCGGACTCCTTGAAGTCCTTGCGTGCCCGCGCCGCGGTGCGCTCGGCGATCAGTTCATTGACCTTGACTAGATCAACATCAAGCTGCCGCAACTCACGGGCTTGCTGCGCAATATTGACACCCCGATACAAGCCAAGCAGCTCGAGCACGTCGCCGAAAGCGGTGACGTCCCCTTTGCCGGCACTGTGGACGACGGCGGAACGAAGACTGTGAACCTCTGCGATCGCTTTCGCGGTGTTCAGATCGTCATAGAGAGCCTCGATGAGCGGAGGGTAGATTTCCCGATTGCTGCTATCCAAGTTCGCGGCGTCGCTGCCCGATTGGCCGAGAATCTCATGCCATTCCTCGATCGTTTTCTCACTCTCCTTGAGGGCCTTCAGCGTCCAGTCGAGCGGCGAGCGGTAGTGCGTCTTGAGCATGCTCAACCGCAGCACCTCGCCGGGCCAATCGGCCAGCAGATCGCGGATCGTGAAGAAGTTGCCGAGTGACTTCGACATCTTCTCGCTTTCAATCTGCAGGAAGCCGTTGTGCATCCAGACATTGGCCATGCGGTCGGTGTGGAACGCGCAGCAGGTCTGCGCGAGCTCGTTCTCATGGTGCGGGAACACCAGGTCGATGCCGCCGCCATGGATGTCGAACTTCTCGCCGAGATGCTTCCAGGCCATCGCCGAGCACTCGATGTGCCAGCCGGGCCGGCCCTCGACCGCAATGCCTGCCGGCGACGGCCAGGACGGCTCGCCCGGCTTCGACGGCTTCCACAGCACGAAGTCGGTGTTGTCGCGCTTGTAGGGCGCGACGTCGACGCGAGCGCCCGCGATCATCTCGTCGAGCGAGCGCTTCGACAGCGCGCCGTAGCGCGGCAGCACCGAATTGACCGCGTTCATCGCCTGCGGCGAGAACAGCACGTGATCCTCGGCGACATAGGCAAAACCGCCGGCGACCAGCTTCTCGATGATCGCGCGCATCTCCGGGATGTGCTCGGTCGCGCGCGGCTGCACGGTGGGCGGCAAGCAGCCCAGCGCCGTGACGTCGTCCTGATACTGCTGATAGGTCAGCTCGGTGACCTTGCGGATCGCCTCATTCAGCGGCACGCCGGGATAATCCCGCGCGGCGCGAACGTTGATCTTGTCGTCGACGTCGGTGATGTTGCGGACATAGGTCACGTGGCCGGTGCCGTAGCGATAGCGCAGCACGCGGAACAGCACATCGAAGACAATGGCCGCGCGGCCGTTGCCGATATGGGCGAAGTCATAGACCGTCGGTCCGCAGGCATAGATGCGGACATTGTTGGCATCGAGCGGCACGAAGGGCCGCTTTTCCCGGGTCAACGTATCGTAGAGGCGCAATTCCATGGATCACCTGTCCCTCGCGGCCGGGCGTCCAGTGATTCTCAGGTGATTGAGAAAAGACGGCCTCAGCCAGCGAATCGCTAGCTCATAATCTCGCGGCAAATGCTGCAGATGGCGAGGTGGCCGTTCATGGTTCCACCATCTCTCACGGCCCCATTAGCGCGTCAAGGGGCTGTTTTCGGGCGTTTTGCGGCGCGCTCCGCGCCGAAATCACGCCAACGCCCTCATGGTTAATCATTATTAAGGAATTGGGCGTATCGGGACCCTAGCGGATTCCCCGCCATTTCATCGGTGCACCATGCGGCCCATTTCAGCATTGATTGCCTGCACGCTCGTCCTTGTCCCGTCCGCCCTTGTCCCCTCGGCCGCGCTGGCCGACAGCCGCGTCTTCATCATCGCCAACCAGGCCGACGGCTACGGCATCGACCAGTGCCTGGCCCGCGGCGACCGCTGCGGCGCATCGGCAGCCCGCGCCTACTGCCGGTCACGCGATTTTGCGCAGGCCACCAATTACCGCCGGGTCGATCCCGACGAGATCACCGGCGCGGTTCCGCACGCCGCGAACGAGAAATGCAGCGGCAACAGCTGCGGCGAATACGTCGCCATCACCTGCCAGCGCTAGGGCAAGCTGCTGGACCAGCGGGGTTATTGCCACACCGGCGCCCCGGAAACGACGTGACGCTGCCCCGAGAAAAGGCTAATGCAAGCGGCCTTGGCCGCGCGTCTTGGCGTTGATCGCCGCGCGGCGTCGTTTTAATGGCCGGATATGCCCAATAGCTCCCGTTCTCGCTTCCCCCGCTGGTTTCTGACGTGCGCCGTGCTGGCCGGCACCGCCCTGCCCGGCACGCAGGCCCTGGCCCAGGTGCCCCCGGGCCCGCCCGGCCCGGCTCCGCAAGCCGCGCCGCAGCCCAATCCGCAGGCCAATCCGATGTGCGGCCGGCTCGAAGGCCAGCTGGCGGCGATCGATCGCGGCGGCGGCAGCGGCGATCCGGCCAGGGACGAGCAGATCCGCCGCTATCAGGACGCGGCCACAAGGCAGCAAGGCGAACTCGATCGGGTGACCGCGCAGGCGCGGCGCATGGGCTGCGACAGCTCCGGGTTCTTCTCGCTGTTCAACAACAATTCGGCGCAGTGCGGGCCGGTCAACAACCAGATCCAGCAGATGCGCGCCAATCTCGACCAGATGACCGCCAACCTCGAGCGGCTGCGCTCCGGCGGGCTCGGCGGCGCCGACCGCGAGAATCAACGCCGCTCGGTGCTGACCGCGCTGGCGCAGAACAATTGCGGCCCGCAATACGCCGCGGCCGCATCGCGTGGCCCGGGCAACTTCCTCGAGAACCTGTTCGGTGGTGGCGGTGGCGGCGGCAATCCGAACAGTCAGCTGCCCCCGCCCGACCCGCAATATGGCGCACAGTCCGGCACCTTCCGCACCGTCTGCGTCCGCACCTGCGACGGCGCCTATTTCCCGATCTCGTTTGCGACCAGCCAGGCGCGCTTTGCCGCCGACGAGCAGATCTGCAAGGCGCAATGCCCGGCCGCGGAGGCCAGCCTGTTCGCCTACCGAAATCCCGGCGAGGACATCAACCAGGCGGTCTCGATCAACGGCCAGTCCTACTCGTCGCTGCCGAACGCCTTCAAGTACCGCACCGAGTTCAATCCGTCGTGCTCCTGCAGGGCGGCCGGCCAGAGCTGGGCCGAGGCGCTGAAGGCGGTCGACGACCAGACGGCCGCCGCGCAACAGGGCGACATCATCGTCACCGAGGAGAGCGCGCGGAAGATGCAGCAGCGCGCCCAGGGCAAGGCTGCCGCGGGCAAGAAGGGCGCGCCGGCCGCAGCGGCTCAGCAGCCTGCCGCCGCTGACGCCACGGCGGCACCGGCCGCGCCCGCGAGCGACGGCCAGATCCGCACGGTCGGCCCGACCTTCATTCCGAAGAAGCAGTAAGGCCTGTAAACCGGTTCCCACTTTTCCGGATCATGCTCTACCCTTCGAACGCTTCGGCCGACGCGCGCGAGCCGCGCGTCACCAGCCTCTCGTCGGGTTCCGGCAGCGTCTTGCCGAAATCCCGGAAGCGGTTGGTGATGGGATAGCGGCGGTCGCGGCCAAAGTTCTTGCGCGTCACCTTTACACCGGGCGCGGCCTGCCGCCGCTTGTATTCGGCGATGTTGAGCAGACGATCGATGCGGGTCACAACGTCGCGATCGAAACCGGCCTCGATGATGGTCGCAAGCGGCTCCTCGCGCTCCACCAGCCGTTCCAGGATCGCGTCGAGCACGTCGTAGGGCGGCAGCGAATCCTGATCGGTCTGGTTCTCGCGCAACTCCGCGGTCGGCGGCCGGATGATGATGTTGACCGGGATCACCTCGCCCGACGGTCCGAGCGCGCCATCCGGCTTCCAGCCATTGCGCAGGCTCGAGAGACGGAACACCTCGGTCTTGTAGATGTCCTTGATCGGGTTGAAGCCGCCATTCATGTCGCCGTACAGCGTGGCGTAACCGACCGACATTTCCGACTTGTTGCCCGTGGTCACCACCATGGCGCCGGTCTTGTTGGAGATCGCCATCAAGAGCGTGCCGCGGGCGCGGGCCTGCAAATTCTCCTCGGTGATGTCGCGCTCCATGCCTGCGAAGACAGGCGCGAGGATCTTCTCGAACCCGTTCACGGCGTCGGCAATCGGCAGGATCTCGTAGCGGATGCCGAGCGCGGCCGCGAGCTTGGCGGCATCGTCGAGCGAGACCTGCGCGGTGTAGCGGAACGGCAGCATGACGCCGCGCACCTTGTCGGCGCCGAGCGCATCGACCGCGATCGCCGCGCACAGCGCGGAGTCGATGCCGCCGGAGACGCCAAGCAGCACGCCCGGAAAACCGTTCTTGCGGACGTAGTCGCGCAAGCCGAGCACGCAGGCCGCATAGTCGGCCTTGTCGCCTTCGAGCTGCGTCGCGATCGGCCCGTTGCAGCGCCAGCCGTCCGCGGTCTTGCGCCAGGTCAGCGTCGTGATGTTCTCCTCGAACGCCGGCAGCTGCGCTGCGACCGAGAGATCGGCATTCAGCGCGAACGAGGCGCCGTCGAAGATCAGCTCGTCCTGGCCGCCAACCTCATTCAAATAAACCAGCGGCAGCCCGCTCTCGGTGACGCGCGCCACCACGATCGACAGGCGGAGATCGGCCTTGTCGCGGGCATAGGGCGAGCCGTTCGGCACCACCAGGATCTCGGCGCCGGTCTCGGCGAGACATTCGACGACGTTCTCGTAGTCCTCTGACTCCTCGAGCCAGATGTCCTCGCAGATCGGCACGCCGATGCGCACGCCGCGCACCGTGACCGGGCCCGGCGCCGGGCCGCGCGCGAACAGTCGCTTCTCGTCGAACACGCCGTAATTCGGCAGATTGGCCTTGAAGCGCAGCGCGGCGATGCGTCCGCCGTCGAGCAGCGCGCAGGCATTGTAGAGCTTGTCGTCCTCGACCCAGGGCGTGCCGATCAGCATGGCCGGGCCGCCGTCGGCGGTTTCGCGCGCCAATTCCTCGATCGCGGCGCGGCAGGCCGACTGGAACGCCGGCTTGAGCACCAGATCCTCCGGCGGATAGCCGGCGATGAACAGCTCCGAGAGCACCATGAGGTCGGCGCCGTCGGCCTTTGCTTTCTCGCGCGCGGCACGCGCCTTGGCGGCGTTGCCGGTGACGTCACCGACCGTCGGATTGAGTTGCGCCAGGGTGATCTTGATCTGTTGTTCGCTCATATCTTTATGTTGTCCCGCACAACGGCAAACTTCAATGGTCTCCCGATCATGGTGCGATTGCAGAAATCGCACCGCGATCGGCGGCGCCGCTCAGGGCGCAAGCTCCGCCCTGACCTCGCCGAGCAGCGCCATGCCGCCCAGCCGGCCCAATTCGTCCGAACATTTCGCGCTCTTGCCATAGCAGCCGAATGCGACCGTAACCCGCTCGGACAGCGGCCCGATGCTGGGCAGGCCGGTGTCGCCGTAGGTGGTCATGCAAGGCACGACACGGCGTTCTTCGAATTTGAGGTCGCTGATACGGTCGAGGATCTGGGTTTGCAGCCGGTCGGCGACCTCAATCGATCCGCCCGATCGGAACCAGTCCTTGATATCGGCTTCGCTGTCGAGCCGACAATCGACCGGATCACCGCCGAGCTTCAGCCAGCTATGGCCATCCGGATAGAGGATCGGCGGCAGGATATAGGGATTGTCGCCCTTCGGCCCGAGACACCGCATCGACGGCATGCCGGCCAGGCGCTGAACCTCCGCCGCGCCGAGCCGGAACAGCGCCACGGTGCGCCGATAGACCGTGAAGCCCAACGATCGGCCGAGCAGCGATTGGGTGTGCCCGCCGGCCGCGACCAGCACACGCTCGGCCTGGACGCTGCCCGATCGGGTGCGGATCGTCACGCCGGTGCCGGTTTCCAAAATCCCCAGCGCGGGCTCGGCGATGATCCGGGCGCCTGCGCGCTCCGCGGCAATCGTCTGCGCCCGGACCAGGCGGCGCGGGCTGATATATCCGGCATCGCCCGGCTCGAAAAAACCCAGCATTCCCGCGGTTGATTTCAGGAACGGAAAGCGCTCCGCGAGCGCCGCGTCCTGATAGGCTTCGCAGGGGATCCCCTCGTCGGCGCAGACCTTGCCGACCGACGCAACATCGGTCGTCTCGCTGTCGCCGACGTGAAGCGCACCGGCTTCGCGGTAGAACTCGACGCCGCTTTCGGCTGCAATCTCGCCGTAGCGCGAAATCGCGGCGCGGTTCATCTGCCGCCACAAGGCTTGCGGATCGTAAACCCGCGTGATGCGGCCCTCGTCGTAGTGGCTGCCGAACACGCCATCATGGCGTGCAAAATCCGCCGGCTCGTCGGGCCCGATCAGCGCGACCTCATGCCCCATCTTGCTGAGGTGTCGCGCGGCCGCCGACCCGATCAGGCCACGTCCGATCACCGCAAGCTTGATCGGCTGACTGGCGCTCACCGCTGGCTCCTGCTCAGAACGCGCCCAAGCGCTCGGCGAGGGCGAACAGCCAGAACAGCCCGGCCATCACGAGCGCGACGCCGACGGCGGCCGAGCCCATGTCCTTGACCCGGCCGATCTGAGGATCGTGATCCATGGTCAGGCGATCAGCGAGCTTTTCGATCGCGGTGTTGAGCAGCTCGATGACGAGCACCAGCACCACGGTCGCGACCAGCTCGACCCGGCGCATCACGGTGGCGCCGACCAGCCAGGCGAGCGGCAGCGACAGCACGAGCGCCACCACCTCCTCGCGGATCGCCTGCTCCGAGCGGATGGCGAAGGCCAGTCCGTTGCGCGAGTTGATGGTGGCTCGCCAAAACCTCAGCAAGTCACTTCCCCCAAGTCACCATCACCAAGTCACCATCACCAAGCCACCTGCCCCAAATCACAACCCGGCAGCGGCCGGCATCGGCTTGACCTTGCCGGCGCGCTCCTGCTTCAGCAGCTCGGCGATCAGGAAGGCCATGTCGA
The DNA here is from genome assembly GCF_001982635.1 of Bradyrhizobium mercantei. Taxonomy (GTDB): domain Bacteria; phylum Pseudomonadota; class Alphaproteobacteria; order Rhizobiales; family Xanthobacteraceae; genus Bradyrhizobium; species Bradyrhizobium mercantei. Next base: position 1,104,254 of record NZ_MKFI01000002.1, read on the forward strand.
TCGACTGTTCGGCGTTGAGACGGGGATCGCAGACCGTGTGGTAGCGGTCATTGAGATCCTCGTCGGTGATGGCGCGGGCGCCGCCGATGCATTCGGTGACGTCCTGCCCGGTCATCTCCAGATGCACGCCGCCGGCATGGGTGCCCTCGGCGGCATGGATCTGGAAGAACGACTTCACCTCCGACAGCACGCGGTCGAACGGCCGCGTCTTGTAGCCCGAGGTCGAGGTGATGGTGTTGCCGTGCATCGGATCGCACGACCACACCACCCTGCGCCCTTCCTTCTGCACGGCGCGGATCAGACCGGGCAGATGGTCGCCGACCTTGTCGGCGCCGAACCGGTTGATCAGCGTCAGGCGTCCCGGCTCGTTGTCGGGATTGAGGATGTCGATCAGCTTCAGCAGCTCGTCCGGCTTCAGCGACGGGCCGCATTTCAGGCCGATCGGGTTCTTGATGCCGCGGAAATATTCGACATGGCCGTGATCGAGCTGCCGGGTGCGGTCGCCGATCCAGATCATGTGACCCGAGGTCGCGTACCAGTCGCCGGTGGTGGAATCGACCCGCGTCATCGCCTGCTCGTAGCCGAGCAGCAGCGCCTCGTGGCTGGTGTAGAAATCGGTGGCGCGCAGCTCCGGATGGCTCTCGAGATCGAGGCCGCAGGCGCGCATGAAGTTCAACGCGTCCGAGATGCGGTCGGCCAGCTCCTTGTAGCGGCGGGACTGCGGCGAATCCTTCAGGAAGCCGAGCATCCATTGATGCACGCTGCCGAGATTGGCGAACCCGCCGGTGGCGAACGCGCGCAGCAGGTTCAGCGTCGCCGCCGACTGCCGGTAGGCCATCAGCTGGCGCTGCGGATCCGGAATGCGCGCTTCCGCGGTGAAGGCGATGTCGTTGACGATGTCGCCGCGATAGCTCGGCAGCTCGACGTCGCCCTGCTTCTCGGTCGGCGACGAGCGCGGCTTGGCGAATTGACCTGCGATGCGGCCGACCTTCACCACCGGGAGCGCGCCGGCATAGGTCATGACCACGGCCATCTGCAAAAGCACGCGGAAGAAATCGCGGATGTTGTTGGCGCCGTGCTCAGCAAAGCTCTCGGCGCAGTCGCCGCCTTGCAGCAGGAAGGCCTCGCCGTCGGCGACCCGCCCCAGCGCCTTCTTCAGGCTGCGCGCCTCGCCCGCGAACACCAGCGGCGGAAAGGTCGCGAGCTGGGCCTCGACATCGGCCAATGCCTTGGCATCGGGATAATCGGGCACCTGCAGCACCTTCTTGGCGCGCCAGCTATCGGGTGTCCACCGCTCGGACATGAGGTCAACTCCTGAGCAAAAACCGCGACTTAATCGACGGGAAAGGAGGGCTTATACACAGCCGCCCGCTCCCCCGCTAGAAGGAATCCTGCAATCCCGTCAAACTCTTGCAGGAAAATGCGAATTCGCATTTGCTGGACCATACCATGAATGCCAGCCAAATTGCCGTGGCCCAGGCCACGCTGGACGACGTTTTTAGCGACGACATCGTCGTGCCCGCCGCGGACGGCTATCCGCTCGCCGCGACGCTGTTCCTGCCGCGCGGCAGCAAGCGCCACGCCGTCCTGATCAATTCGGCGACCGCGGTGCCCCGCAAGGTCTATCGCGGCTTTGCCGGCTACCTCGCCCGCCGCGGCGCGGCGGTCCTGACCTACGACTACCGCGGCACCGGCGACTCCAGACCGATGGCGGCGACCGGCCTGAACAAGCCGAAATCGCTCGCCGGCTTCAAGGCCACGATGGCGGACTGGGCCGCGCTCGACGCCACCGCCGCCGTGGCCTGGATGCGCGAGCGCTACCGCGACCTGCCCTTCGCCTATGTGGGCCATTCCTTCGGCGGCCAGGCGCTCGGATTGCTCGCCAACAACACCGAGATCCCCCGCGCGCTCTTGATCGCCGCGCAGGCCGCCTATTGGAAGCTGATGGACTCGCCCGAGCGCTACCGCGTCGTCGCCTTCATGAACGGCATCGGCCTGCCGCTGACGCGCACGCTCGGCTATCTGCCCGCCTGGGCCGGCCTCGGCATGGACCTGCCGCGCGGCGTATTCGAGCAATGGCGCGGCTGGGTGATGCGCGAGCGCTATCTGCTCGACGACCCGGCGCTTGGGGCGCGCGAGAACTTTGTGAAGTTCAAGGGCAGGCTCCGCGCCTTCAGCGTGACCGACGACACGTGGGCGACGCGGCCTGCGGTCGAGCTCTTGTGCTCCGCCTTCACCGCAACGACGCCGGAGATCGTCTCGATCCGTCCAGCCGACGCCGGCGCAACCAAGATCGGCCATTTCGGCTTCTTCCGCAGCGACCACCGCGACACGCTGTGGCGGGGTGCCGCGGAATGGCTGGAGGCAGAAGGGTAAGGCACGATCTATCCCAACGTCGTCCCTGCGAAAGCAGGGACCCATACTCCGCCGCAGGTGTAGTGATTGGGACTCGTCGTTCCAGCATCGTACACCAATCAGCATTGGTGGTTATGGGTCCCTGCGTTCGCGGGGACGACATCGAGTATGTTGCATGGCCAGTGGGTCATACATCCGCGTTCTCGCGACATGAATCGTCCGAGCTTTGCTCTCCGCTTCGCGCTCTCGTCGTGGTTCGTCGGATCGAAGAAGCGCGCTTACCTGACGGCTCCAGCGCTGTCCGTCCCGCTCAAGTGCGGGAGCTTTTTTGTCGCGGTAAACTGAAGCCCTCACACCACCTTCCGCGCAGCCGCCGTCGCCGCATCACCCGTGTTCGGCGTCCCGGTCGGCTCGATCAGCAAGAGATGCACCTCCTCCCGCGCGACCGGTCGGTGCTCGACGCCCTTCGGCACGATGTACAACTGGCCGGGATGCAGCGTGACGGTGCGGTCGCGTAGCTCGATGTCGAGCACGCCTTTCAGCACCAGGAAGAAATCGTCGGTGTCGTCGTGCTTGTGCCAGACGAACTCGCCCTGCACCTTCACCACCATGACGTCGCAGGCGTTGAATTGCGCGACCGTGCGCGGCGACCAGTGATCGGAGAATGTCGACAGTTTCTGCGAGAGATCGATCGCGTCGCTCATGGTGCCTCCGGGTCCGGGCCAGCTTGCCGGGCTCGTTAGCTCAGCGGCGCGACACACTCAATGCACACCCCTCAACTTCGCCGGATACGGTGTCGGCCCGTCGTGCCCGTTGATATCGCAATGCGCTTCGCCATTGGCGCCGTTGCGCTCCAGCAGTTCCCGTTCGGCCTTGTACCAAAGCTGGTCCATCTGGCCTGGCGGTTCGCCGGCGTCCTTCCACAATTCGTAGGCGCGGGTCCGGATCTCCTGCTCGGTTGGGCCTCTCATCGGCGGCTCCCTCAATTTGAGACATCAAACTGTTTGAGAGTGGAACATCCAGCATAGCGCAAGGTTCCAAGGCGCGCGAGATGGCCGCTTCGTCCATCGCGCCATCTGTGCACAAGCGCTGTTGCACAGGCCATTCGTCAGAAACCGGATGAATTGAGTGAACAGCCCCAAAGAAAAGGCCCTAGCGAAGGGGGCACTAGCTGCGGCCAAGTCATTCACCAATGAGGTAGACGTGTCACCCGGCCAGCAGCCAGGCGACGCTGACGACGAGTGCGACGAACGACGCCCCGGCAACGCCGAGGAAGCCGTAGTCCACGCAGTCCAGTCGGTGCGAATTGAACATGCCTCAGCCTACGACCGGCAACGCGGCTGCGCACTAAGATATGCAAGTCAGTGAGGGTGTCCTATTTTGCCCGGCACCCAAGGAACGGCTGAAGCGGCGATTGCTCTCGAAATGCACGCCGTAATCTTACGGAGAAAAACTACCCCTTCAGAGGTATGAAACCTTTCGTGCCCCATGCAGACTTATTTGCATCAGGATTTTGCAACGACCCTCCTGGGGCTAGAGACAGCGCCGCCCGCGTGTATTTTAAGCGAGCGGCGTTGGGCTATCAGGCAGGGCTCGGCCCGTGTTCCCAATCACCAGGACAGCACCAAGGCGTCGGGGCAACTCCCCCGGAGTGGCCCTACTCCGCCGCCTGCCGCACGTGGCGCGCGGTCGGCGTGCGCATCGTCACCAGCTCTTCAGACGCGGTCGGATGCAGCGCGATGGTGGCGTCGAAATCGGCCTTGGTCGCCTTCATCTTGACCGCGATCGCAACGGCTTGGGTGATTTCGGCGGCGCAGTCGCCGACGATATGGCAGCCGAGCACGCGATCGCTCGCACCGTCGACCACGAGCTTCATCAGCACGCGGGTGTCGCGGCCGGACATCGTCGCCTTGATCGGGCGGAAATCGGTCTTGTAGATGTCGACGTGGGAAAACTGCGCCCGCGCCTCTTCCTCGGTGAGGCCGACGGTGCCGACCTCGGGCTGCGAGAACACCGCGGTCGGGATCGTCGCGTGATCGACCTGGACCGGGCGCTTGCCGAACACGGTGTCGGCGAAGGCATGGCCCTCGCGGATCGCGACCGGGGTCAGGTTGGTGCGGTGGGTGACGTCGCCGACCGCGTAGATGTTGTCGACCGAGGTTTTCGACCAGCCGTCGACCTGGATGCCGCCATTGGCGGGATTGATGGCGACGCCGGCGGTCTCGAGTCCGAGATTGGCGACGTTCGGATGGCGGCCGATCGCGAACATCACCTGGTCGGCGGCGATGCTCGAACCGCCCGACAGATGCGCAGTGAAATCATGGCCGTGCTTGTCGACCTTCGTCACCGTGCAGCCGGTGATGATGGTGATGCCGCGCTTCTCCATCTCGGCGCGGACATGCTTGCGCACGTCCTCGTCGAAGCCGCGCAGGATGTTGTCGCCGCGGTAGACCACCGACACGTCGGAGCCGTAGCCGGCGAAGATGCCGGCGAATTCCAGCGCGATGTAGCCGCCGCCCTGGATCACGATCCGCTTCGGCAGCTCCTTGAGGTGAAACGCCTCGTTGGAGGAGATCACGTGCTCGATGCCGGGGACATGCGGCCCATGATTGGGCGCGCCGCCGGTCGCAATCAGGATGTACTTTGCCGTCACCTTCTCGCCGGTGGCTAGGCGGAGCGTGTGGGCATCCTCCAGCACTGCGCGGGTCTTGACGATCCGCGCGCCGGACTTCTCGACATTGGTGGTGTAGGCGCCCTCGAGCCGGGCGATCTCCTTGTCCTTGTTGGCAACCAGCGTGGCCCAGTCGAACGAGACCTGGCCGATGCTCCAGCCGAAGCCGGCCGCATCCTCGATCTCTTGGTGGACGTGGCTGCCGATCACGAACAGCTTCTTCGGCACGCAGCCGCGGATCACGCAGGTGCCGCCCATCCGGTACTCTTCGGCGACCATGACCTTCGCGCCATAATTGGCGGCGATGCGCGCGGCACGAACGCCGCCCGAACCACCACCGATGACAAACAGGTCGACGTCAAACTCGGCCATGGCAACCTCTTTCTTCCGCCTCGCCCCGCAAGCGGGGCGAGGTCACAAGCATATAGGTATCGTTTTCAGATATCCTTGCCGCGCTTCTTCATCTCGGCCTTGAACTGGCCGTTGATGATCACGCCGAACTGCTGCGCCCACTGCTGCATATATTGCAGCGAACCGTTGATTGCAGTGGGCTCCGCGGTCAACAGCTTCTGGCCGAGCGGCGTCTTGTAGAACGTCACGAGATCCTTCAGCTCCTGCTCGGTGAACTCGGAGGCGTAGATCTGCGCCATGCCCTCGCCGATCTCCTTCTCGCTGCCGCCGAACTGCTTGGCGACGACAACCGCCACCTCGTCGAGGTCCTTCTGGTAGTTCAGGTACTGCTGCAACAGACCGGTCTTGGTCTTCTCGATGATCCCGGGAACGGCGCCGTTGTACATGACAGCCACGTTCTTCATCGCCAGGATTTCCTTGGCGTACCCAATCGCGGCGGGGGTCGACTGCTTGACCTTGGGCATGGGGGGCAACTGCGGCTGCTGCGCCATCGCCGGTGCGGTCGCGAGCGCAAGGCCTGCCGCGAGGGCCGCCGCCGACAAAAATCCCGAAAAACGCTTCATTCCAAGTCTCCTTGCTTGCGGCGTCATCGCCGTTCAACAACCCGAATTCCCTGTGCGCCGGCCAGAACGGCGACGCTGCCAAGCCCGATGAACAGGCCGTGTTCAACCACGCCCGGTATGGCGCTGAGCAAACCGGCGAGACGCGGCGGGTCGCCGATCCGGCCGAGATGGGCATCGACGATCCAGTGGCCGCCATCGGTGACAAAAACGTGACCGTCCTTGCCCTTACGGATGATCATTTCGCCGGACACGCCGGCCTCCGCGAACGCCCGCGCCATCGCGGCCTGCGTCGCGCCGAGCCCGAACGGGATCACCTCGACCGGCAGCGGAAACCGGCCGAGCACCTCGACCCATTTGCTGTCGTCGGCGATCACGATCATGCGATCACTGGCGGCCGCCACGATCTTCTCGCGCAGCAGCGCACCGCCGCCGCCCTTGATCAGATTGAGCGCCGGGTCGATCTCGTCGGCGCCGTCGATGGTGAGATCGAGATGGTCGATCTCGTCCAGCGTGGTCAGCGGAACGCCGCAGCGGATCGCGTCCGCCCGGGTCGCCTCCGAGGTCGGCACGCCGATCACCTTCATGCCCGCGCGGACCTTTTCGCCGAGCAGCTCGACGAAATGCTTGGCGGTCGACCCGGTGCCGAGCCCGAGCTTCATGCCGTCGCGCACCTCTTCGAGCGCGCGCGCCGCCGCCTGGCGTTTCAGTGCGTCCATGTCCACGTGCCGATTGCCCCTTGCGTTGCGGGCGCGCCATTGGGCGGCCCCGGCGGGCGCATATCTAGCCTCGATTCACCGGCAGGAATAGCACCAACAGGAGACCGTCCTTAGTCGGAAACTGCGTCCATTTCGGCCAAAATCGCCGAAAAACGGTCCTCGACCTCGGCTCGCATCCCGGAATGGGTGAAAATATAGAGCTGGTCTTGACGGATTGCGGCCAGCACGCGGGCCGCCACCGAAGCCGGATCGAGACCAGCTTCCAGGCGGCGCGCGATCTCGGCGATCAGCGCGGCTGCCGGGCTGTCGGGCGCGTGCTGGCGGGGCGGACCGTAATGCTCGGGGCGGTTGCGCCCGCTCTCGCCGATCCGGGTCCGCACAAAGCTCGGACAGAGCACGCTGACGCCGATCCCGAGCGGCTTGAGCTGTTGACTTAATCCCTCCGAAATGGCGACGACGGCGAACTTGGTTGCCGCGTAGGGGCTGAGACCGAGCCCGGCATTCATTCCGGCCATCGAGGCCGTGTTGACGAAATGGCCGCCCTCCTTGTGCTGGCGGATGTGCGGCAGGAAGCTCCTGATGCCGTGCACGACCCCCATCAGATTGACGTCGACCACCCAGCGCCAGTCGTCGACCGAGATCTGGTCGATGCCGCCGCCGGCGGCGACGCCGGCATTGTTGCAGACGACATGGATTTTTCCGAAAGCGAGGAACGAGGCATGCGCCGCGCCATCGACGCTGGCGGGGTCGGCGACATCGCAGACCACACCCTGGACGTTGGCGCCGGTGGCGCGCAGCGTCGCCACGGCCTTGTCGAGCGCGCCGGCTTCGATGTCGGCGAGCATCACCTTCATGCCCTCACGCGCGAAGGCGGTTGCCATGGCCAGTCCGATTCCGCTCGCCGCACCGGTGACAAAAGCGGCTTTTCCGGCAAGTTCCCGCATCCCAGCCTCCCCCTTTTTCATGACGTGCTCACATCTACTCTTGCATCGCGGCGCCCGGCCCGATAGCCAAAAGCATCATGTCCGCCTCCTCTCCCCCCATCGTCGTATTCGATCTCGACGGCACGCTGGTCGACACCGCGCCTGATCTGATCAGCGCGCTCAATTACGTGCTCGACCGCGAGGGTCTGCAACCGGTGCCGCTGTCGGCGGCGCGCAACATGATCGGCGCCGGCGCGCGCAAGCTGCTCGAGCGCGGGCTCGAGGTGGATGGCCGCTCGGTCAGCGTCGCTGACCTCGACCGCCTGACCGTGGATTTCGTCGACTATTACGCCGAGCATATCGCCGACGGCTCGCGCCCGTTCGACGGGCTTGAGGCCGCGCTCGACCGGCTCGCCGCCAAGGGCCATCGCTTCGCGGTCTGCACCAACAAGCTGGAATGGCTGTCCAAGCTGCTGCTCGACCGGCTCGGCCTGACGCCGCGCTTTGCCGCGATCTGCGGCCAGGACACGTTCGGCGTCGCCAAGCCCGACCCGGCGTTCCTGCGCGAGACGGTCGCCCGCGCCGGCGGCCGGCTGCCCGGCGCCATCATGGTCGGCGATGCCGGCCCCGATGTCGGGGTCGCCCGCCGCGCCAGCGTCCCCGTGATCGGCGTCGATTTTGGCTATACCGACGTACCGATGACCGAGCTGAAGCCGGACCGGCTGATCAGCCACATGCGCGATCTGCCGGACGCGGTCGCCAGCCTCATTGCGGCATAAGTTTTCCGCAACACGTTGATATCACTTGGCAATGTTTTGCCATGCGATTTTTCCATTAACCATCCTTTAACGAGCAGACCTCCCGCGGTTGCGCCCCTGTTCCGACGCTCTTATGGTCGCTCCGGGGATTGTGGCTGATTGCCGCAGTAGAGTGTGGATCATGCGTCGTATCATCGTGATTGCGGCCGCCGGGCTGAGCCTGGCTGGCTGCTCCTCCTTCTCATTGGATTCGTTCAAGTCGGCTCCGCCGCCTATGCAGGTTCAGCTGGATTCGGCACCGCAAGGCGCTGACGCCGTGACTTCGCTTGGACCGGGCTGCAAGACGCCCTGCACCGTGTCGGTGCCGGCGCCGGAGGCTAACTTCTCCGTCACCTTCAACATGCCGAAGTTCCAGCCGGCAACGGTGCCGGTGACGGTGACCCGCACGCCGGGTGACTTCACGAGCCCGGCGACGACCACGCTCGATCCGAGCCCGGTGTTCGCCGAGCTGCAACCCGCCGGCCCGCCGCCGCGCGCGCACAAGCCGCGGCCGAAACGGAAGCCGAAGCCGGCTGCCGCTGCGGCCCCTGCTCCGGACGCGGCGTTCCCCGCTCCGGCTGCTGCGCCGCCGCCGGCCGCAGCTCCGTCGCGCTAGCGCGCTACTATCGAGATTTGCACTGCACAAGAGCCCGGCCACAAGCCGGGTTTTTGGTTTTGGTGGAGACACATTGGCGATAGCGATCATGCATCGCGCGATATGCCTCGCCTATCGCTTTGCGATTGGCTTTGCATGTTGCGTATCCTCCCTTGGAACGCATTGTGACAACGTGCCAACATGCATAGATTGCGGATGCCGGAGCCGGTCACGGCGCGGCAGGCAGGGAACAGGTTGCAAGGCCCGAACTGAATGAAGGCCCGAACTGAATGAACGGATCCACGCAAGCACATTCCGACGCGCTGTTTCGTCCGATGACCGATCCGTTCGGCCGGACGATCCGATACCTGCGCGTCTCCGTCACCGACCGCTGCGATCTGCGCTGCTTCTATTGCATGTCGGAAGACATGACCTTCCTGCCGAAGGCCGATCTCCTGACGCTGGAAGAGCTCGACCGGCTCTGCTCGGCGTTCGTCGCCAAGGGCGTGCGCAAGATCCGCCTCACCGGCGGCGAGCCGCTGGTCCGCCGCAACGTGATGGGCCTGGTGCGCTCGCTGTCGCGGCATCTGTCGACCGGCGCGCTCGACGAATTGACGCTGACCACCAACGGTTCGCAGCTCGCACGCTTCGCCCAGGAGCTGGCCGATTGCGGCGTGCGCCGCGTCAACGTCTCGCTCGACACGCTCGACCCCGTCAAATTCCGGGCCGTCACCCGCTGGGGCGACATCGACAAGGTGCTGGCGGGCATCGAGGCAGCGCGCTCCGCCGGGCTCGCGGTCAAGATCAACGCGGTCGCGCTGAAGAACATGAACGAGGACGAGATTCCCGCGCTGATGGAATGGGCGCACGGCAAGGGCATGGGCCTGACGCTGATCGAGGTGATGCCGATGGGCGACATCGGCGAAGGCCGCATCGATCAGTACGTGCCGCTGTCGCTGCTGCGCGCGCGGCTCGAGAAGCACTACACGCTGACCGATCTCCCCGACGACACCGGCGGCCCTGCCCGCTATGTCCGGGTCGCCGAGACCGGCGGCAAGCTCGGCTTCATCACGCCGATGACCCACAATTTCTGCGAATCCTGCAACCGGGTGCGGATTACCTGCACCGGCACGCTGCACACCTGCCTCGGCCACGAGGATGCTTCCGACCTGCGCCGGCCGCTGCGCGCCTCCGACGACAATGATCTGCTGTCGGCGGCGATCGACCGAGCCATCGGACTGAAGCCGAAGGGGCACGATTTCATCATCGACCGTCGTCACAACCGGCCGAGCGTCAGCCGCCATATGAGCGTGACTGGCGGCTAGAATCCGTAGCTTCCCGGACGCCCTTGCCGCTCCCGTTTTACCAAGGCGGGACAACGATTTGCCGTGGCGTCAATTTGCCCATTTTCCGATTGACGGCGTTCCACGGCGCTGATTTGGTGAATCAGCTTTCACGCTAGTCCGGCCAGGATAGGCCGCTGCCCTCCGTCGGCTCCTGCCGACGATCCCCGGCAGCCAAGAACGGCTGAAGCGGATTTCGGGGGAGGACAAACGTTTGCAACTGCTCCTGAAAGTGAGCCGTGGCTCCGTGCGCATGCGCGCGGCGGCCAGATGATGCTTGAAAGATATTCGGCGCGCAGATGACGCGGCCGCGGAGATCGTGATGCGCCCATTGTTGGCACTCAGTACGGCCATCGACCGACTGAACGAGAAAATCGGCTATGTCTGCAACCTGCTCGTGCTGATCGCCTGCCTGGTCAGCGCCGGCAATGCCATGATCCGCTACGCATTCAGCTACTCCTCGAACGGCTGGCTCGAGGCGCAATGGTACATGTTCGCGATCCTCGTGATGTTCGGCGCCTCCTACACCTTCAAGCGCAACGAGCATGTCCGCGTCGAGATCATGTATCTGATGCTGTCCGAACGCGGCCAGCTCTGGCTCGACATGATCGGCACGCTGTTCTTCCTGATCCCGGCCTGTCTGCTGCTCGCCTATCTGTCGTGGCCGTTCTTCTACCAGGCCTATGCGGTCGGCGAGATGAGCGGCAATGCCGGCGGCCTGCTGCGCTGGCCGATCAAGTTCGTTATCCCGTCCGGCTTCGTGATGCTTGCGCTGCAAGGCGTCTCAGAGGTGATCAAGCGGATCGCCGCGCTGCAGGGCTATGTGACCATCGACGCGAAGTATGAGAGGCCGACGCAATGATCACGCTGGAGATGATGCCGCCACTGATGTTCGGCGGCCTGATCATTGCGATGCTGATCGGCTATCCGGTGGCGTTCACGCTCGCCGCGGTCGGTCTGTCGTTCGGGTTCCTGTCGATCTATCTCGGCTTCTTCGACCTCAACTTCCTGCAGGCGATCCCGGGCCGCATCTTCGGCAGTGTGCTGTCCAACGAGCTGTTGCTCGCGATCCCGTTCTTCACCTTCATGGGCGCGATATTGGAGCGATGCGGGCTCGCCGAGGACATGCTGGATTCGATGGGCCAGTTGTTCGGACCGATCCGCGGCGGCCTCGGCTATTCCGTGATCATCGTCGGCTTCATCCTCGGCGCCATCACCGGCACGGTGGCGGCGCAGGTGATCGCGATGGCGCTGATCTCGATGCCCGTGATGATCCGCTACGGCTACAACATCCGCTACATCACCGGCGTGCTGGCCGCCTCCGGCACCATCACGCAACTTGTCCCTCCCTCCCTCGTCCTGATCGTGCTCGCCGACCAGCTCGGCAAGTCGGTCGGCGACATGTATCTCGGCGCCTGGGGCCCGTCGGTGTTCCAGATCCTGCTGTTCGCCGGCTACACCTTCGTGCTCGGCATCTTCAAGCCGAGCCACGTGCCGGCGGTGCCGATCGAAGCGCGCACGCTGACCGGCTGGGCGTTGTGGAAGAAGTGCCTGCTCGGCATCATCCCCTCCGCGGTGCTGATCTTCGTCGTGCTCGGCACCATGATGATGGGCCTTGCGACCCCGACCGAAGCCGGCGCCATGGGCGCGGTCGGTGCCATCGTGCTCGCCGCGATCCATCACAAGGATTTCAGCGCGACCGGCCGCAAGGTGCTGATCGCAGGCGTGATCGCCGGCGGCATCGGCACCATCATCGCGATGCTCTACACCGAGAACCTGATCTTCAAGCTGGCCTTCGCGATCACCTATGCCGCGGTGGTCTGGATCTGCCTCGAGGCCGTCAAGATCCCGGACCTGCGCGACCTGATCAAGCAGGGCTACGAGACCACCATGCGCATCACCTGCATGGTCACCTTCATCCTGATCGGGTCGACCTGTTTCTCGGTGGTGTTCCTCGGCGTGTCCGGCGGCACCTGGCTCGAGCACCATCTGACCTCGCTGCCCGGCGGCGTCTGGGGCTTCCTGATCTTCATCAACCTGTTCATCTTCTTCCTGGCGTTCTTCCTCGACTTCTTCGAGATCGCCTTCATCATCCTGCCGATGATCGCGCCGATCGCGCAGAAGGTGCTGGCGCCGGTGGTCGGCCCGGACGCCGCGCTGATCTGGTTCGGCGTGATGCTCTGCGTCAACATGCAGACCTCGTTCCTGCATCCACCGTTCGGCTTCGCGCTGTTCTATCTGCGCGGCGTGGCGCCGAAGGAAGTGAAGAGCTCGGACATCTACTGGGGCGCAATGCCCTGGATCGGGCTGCAGGCGATCATGGTGGCACTGGTGATCGCATTCCCGGTCGTCGTCACCGGCCTGCTCGACAAGCCGCTCGATGTCGACCTCAACAAGGTCAAGATCGAGGTGCCGCAGATCGAACTGCCGCCGCTCGACTTCGGCCAGCCGAAGCAGTAGCCGGCGTCAGTGCCGTTCGGCGTGCCTCGCAGGAGCGAGGCATGCCGAGCCTGTTGACGGCGGCGAACAGGCCTGTGAAGACGGGGACACGGATCATCCTCGTACTCACCAGATCGCCGCCCATGCCCCAATCACGCCCCGCCCGCTCGTTCGTTCGTCCGCTGATCGCGTCCCTCAGTCTGGCCTTTGCCGCTGCCGTGGCGCATGCGGCGCCGGCAGCCGACATCCGCGCACTGGCAGAGCAGGAACAGCAGCCGCTGCTCGACACATTGCGCGACCTCGTGCAGATCGAATCCGGCAGCAAGGACATCGAGGGCCTGAACCAGATCGCCGCGCGCGTCGCTGGTGAGCTCAAGCAGCTCGGCGGTGCGGTGGACATCCTGCAAACCACCGACATCTATCGGCTGGACGACACACCCGAGACAATCGGCCCGGCCGTGCAAGCGGTCTTCAAGGGCACCGGCAGCGCGAAGATCATGCTGATCGCGCACATGGACACCGTGTATCTGAAGGGCATGCTGAAGGACCAACCTTTCCGCGTCGATGGCGACAAGGCCTATGGGCTCGGCATCGCCGACGACAAGCAGGGCGTCGCCACCATCATCCACGCCGTGGCACTGCTGCAAAAGCTGAACTTCAGGGACTACGGCACGCTCACGGTGCTGATCAATGGCGACGAGGAGATCTCCTCGCCCGGCTGGCGCTCAACCATCACCCGCGTCGCCGCCGAGCAGGATGTCGTGTTCTCGTTCGAAGGCAGCGACGCCAACGGCACGCTCCGCCTCGCCACCAGCGGCATCGGCTCGGCCTACCTCACCGTGCACGGCAAGTCGTCGCACGCCGGTGCCCGGCCTGAAGGCGGCGTCAATGCGCTCTACGAACTGTCGCACCAGGTGCTGCAGATGAAGGACCTGTCCAAGCCCGAGCAGGGGCTGAAGCTGAACTGGACGGTCTCCAAGTCCGGCACCAACCGCAACGTGATCCCCGCCGAGGCCACCGCCCAGGCCGATGCGCGTGCGCTCAAGGTCGCTGACTTCGATGAGCTCGAGAAGGCGCTGCAGGACAAGATCAGGACCCGCCTGCTGCCCGACTCCAAGGTCGATGTGAAGTTCGAGGTGCGCCGGCCGCCGCTCGAAGCCAACGACGCCTCACGCCGCATCGCAGCTCACGGCAAGACGATCTATCAGGAGCTCGGCCTGTCGATGAACGTGGCCGAGCGGGCGACGGGCGGCGGCACCGACGCTGCCTTTGCGGCGCTCAAGATCAAGGGCGCCGTGGTCGAAGGCATGGGCCTGTCGGGCTTCGGCGCGCATTCCAACGATGCCGAATACGTGCAGCTCAACAGCATCGTGCCGCGCCTGGTCCTGACCACGCGCATGATCATGGACCTGTCCAACGGCAAGGTGAAATAGGGCGAGCCTGTCACGAGGCCGCGGCCGGCGCCGCCTTGGCAAGGCGGAAGCTCAGCGTGAACTGGGCGCCGCCGGACGGCAGGTTCTCCACCCTCACCGTCCCGTCGTGATCGTCGACCACGCCGCGCACGATCGAGAGGCCGAGCCCGGCCCCGTCGGTGCGCTGGCGATCGCTGCGCCAGAAGCGCTGGAAGATCGGACCCTGCTCGGCGGGCGCAATCCCCGGCCCGCAGTCGCGCACCTGCACCGAGCCGTTCTCGTGCACCTCGACATCGACCGAGGTCTTGTCTGCGGTGTACTTGATGGCGTTCTCCGCCAGATTGAAGATCGCGCGCTGCAGCATCTCGGCATTGCCCTTGACCCGCACCGGACTGTCGGTCCCGCGCAGCGCGATGTCCTTCTGCTGCGCCAGCGCGTAGGGCGCGATCGAGCCGACCACCTCGGCGCACACCGCGCGCAGGTCCGCGGTCTCGCCGGGATCCAGCACCAGCGTATCGAGCTCGGCGATCTCCAACAGCTGGTTGACGATGCGGCTCATGCTTTCGATGTCGCTATGCAGCTCCTTCGTCCCCTTGGATGCATCGAACGTCTCGATCCGGGTCCTCAGGATCGCGAGCGGGGTGCGAAGCTGATGGGCGGCATCGGCGGTGAACTGGCGTTGGACGTGAAATCCCTCCTCCAGACGATCGAAGGCCTGGTTGACGGCGGTCACCAGCGGCAGGATCTCGCTCGGAATCCCCTCGGTCGGAAGGCGGATGTCGGTCCTGGCCGGCCCGATGCTTCGCGCCTCCTCCGATGCCCGCAACAGCGGGATCACGGCGCGGCGGAAGATCAGGATGTCGGTCGCAAGCAGGATCAGCAGGATCGGGATGGTGATCCAGCCGACCCGCCGGAAGAAGTTGGAGACGATGTCATCAATGATGACGTCGCGATGCGACAGGTCCTCGGCGACCTGGATGCGCAACGTCTGACCGCCGACGAGCTTGGTGGCGCTGGCACCGGAAATCCGGTCGGCCGACGCCGGCAGCCGCGGCGCCCCGCGATGCGACGAAAACAGCAGATTGTCGTCCGCATCGTAGATGTCGTAGCGGTAGCGGCCGTAGGCGTCGGAATAGAGCCCCCGCAGGCTGTCCGGCAGGTTGAGCTGCACCTTGCCCGAGGAATCGACCGCGAGGTTCTGGCCGAGGTCGGCGGCCTGATCGCGCATCGCCTCGCGATGCAGCTGGTTGATCTCCGAGTTCAAGAGCCACAGCAGCAGCAGCGGCAGGAAGATCGCCGCGACCGCGACCGCCATGATGTGCAGGAACACGATCCGCGAGGTCAGCGACTTGAAGCGGAGCACCGCTACTTCTCCTCGGCCATCAGATAGCCGACGCCGCGAATGGTGTGGATGATGACCTTGGCGCGGTGCTCGCTGAGCAGCTTGCGCAGCCGCGACACGTAGACCTCGACCGCATTCGAAGCAACCTCGCCGGACAGGCCGAAGATGTGGTCCTCGACATTCTTCTTCGGCACCACCCGGCCCTGCCGCCGCAGCAGGATCTCCAGCACCGATGTCTCGCGCGCGGAGAACACGTACGGTGCGCCGTCGACGAACACCTGCTTGCTCTCGGTGTCGTAGATGAGATTGGCGAGCTTCAGCGAGGAGCCGAGCAACTGGCCGGGCCGGCGCAGGATGGCTTCAAGCCGCGCCACCAGCTCTTCCAGCGCGAACGGCTTCGCCAGATAGTCGTCCGCGCCGCTGCGCAGACCGCTGACCCGATCCTGCAGGCCGTTGCGCGCGGTCAGCACCAGCACCGGCAGCGGGTCGTTCTTGCGGCGAAGCTCCGACAGCACCGACAGGCCGTCGCCATCGGGCAGACCGAGATCGAGGATCATGGCGGCATAGCTGACGCTGCGCAGCGCATCGCGCGCCTCGGCAACGCTGTTGACGATATCGGACTCGTATCCCGCCGCCATCAGTCCGCTGGCGAGAAGCCGCGAGAGCTCGGCATTGTCTTCGACGATCAGAAGGCGCATCGCAGCAATCCTGTCTTCATTCGATCTGTCTTCTGTTTGCACACCCGGTCGCGATACGCCAGCCACACAAGGACCCTGCAACCGATCGCGCGCTGGACAAACCCGGTGTGTAACCACACGCATTCAAGCACAACACCTGGATCGCCGCGAACAGCATTACATCTCGGCTACGCGTGACCGCTCCTGGTCTCACGCAAAATAGATAAACGTGCACCCGCCGCAATCAAAATCCTCCGATCGGAGACACGATTGAACAAGGCAAATGTAAGGCTGGCGTCAGCTAGCCCTGATAACAGTTCGCTCGTTCTCGCCGAGAGATCGACGACTGCCGACCATGCGGCAAGACCTCGATTCCTGCGCGAGCCCTTCATGCAGTATTGGCCAGGCGGGCGATGTCATTGCGAGTGAAATATATCGGCTTCGCGGCGATGCCGATGCTGGCTGCGCTGCTCGCCGGCGGCTGGTTCGTGATGCGCGCGGACGGTGTCGTGAGCGCGAAGGCGGCGCAGGAGGCCGCACCGCAGGATGTCAATGTCGAGCAGCAATACGTCGCGCTGAGCGACAAGCAGGCGGCCTCTCTGAAAATCATGCCCGCCGAGCAGCGTTCGTTCCGCACGCTGAAGAACGCAGTCGGTTCGATCGACTTCAACCAGAACATGCTGGTGCAGGCATTCACGCCGAATCCCGGCAGGATCGTCGACACGCCGCTGAACGTCGGCGACGAGGTTGCGAAGGGCGAGACGCTGTTCACGATCGACAGCCCCGATCTGCTGCAGGCGGAGTCGTCGCTGCTCGCGGCGGCCGGCGTGCTCGAACTGCAGACCAGGACGCTGGCGCGGGTCAAGCAACTGCTGAAGACCGGCGGCGGCGCGCAGAAGGACGTCGACCAGGCGACCTCTGATCAGCAGACCGCCGAGGGCAACTATAAGGCCGGCCGCGACGCGGTGCGCATCTTCGGCAAGACCGACGCCGAGATCGACCGCATCGTCGCCGACCGCAAGGTCGATTCCATCCTGGTGGTGCCGAGCCCGATCTCCGGCCGCATCATCGCGCGCAATGCGGCGCCCGGTCTCTACGTGCAGCCCGGCAATGCACCCGCGCCCTATTCGCTGGCCGACATCTCGACGATGTGGATGGTCGCCAATGTGATCGAGACCGATGCCCCCGCCTACCGCATCGGCCAATCGGTCGAGGTGCGGGTACCCGCCTATCCGAACGAGGTGTTTCGCGGCCGCGTGACGACGCTCGGCCTCAACATCGACCCCACCTCGCACCGTCAGCTGGTGCGTTCGGTGATCGACGATCCCCAGCACAAGCTGCGCGCCGGCATGCTGGCGAGCTTCACCATCGAAACCGAGCCGCCGAAACTGTCGGTCAGCGTTCCCCTGGATGCCATCGTGCGCGAGGGCGACGGAACGATGACGGTGTGGGTTACGGCCGACGGCCGCAGGTTCGACCGCCGCACGGTGACAACAGGCATGGAGCAGGACGGCTGGCGGCAGATCCTCTCTGGCCTCGGCGCCGGTGAGAAGGTCGCCTCCACCGGCGCGATCTTCCTCAGCAACAAGTTCGCCAATGCGGCGACCGGCTAGCGCCGCTAACGACGCGCCCGTCCGCTCAACAGTAAGTGCAGCACCTTGATCAAGAGCCTCCTCCAATTCGGCCTGACCCGAAGCGCCGTCATCGTGCTCGGCCTCGCGGTGTTCTGCGCGGCCGGATTCGCTGCATTCACCAGGCTGAACATCGAGGCCTATCCGAACCCGGCACCCGTCATCCTCGAGATCACGGCGCAGGCCGCCGGCCTCTCCGCCGAGGAAATGGAGAAGTACTACACGATCCCGATGGAGGTCGGGCTGTATTCGACGCCGGGCGTGGTCAACATCCGCTCGACCTCGTTCTACGGCCTGTCGTTCGTGCGGGTCACCTTCAAATACGGCGTCGACTACTATTTCGCGCTCTCGCAGGCCACCAACAACCTCACCCAGAACGTCCAGCTTCCCGGCAATCAGATCCCGCAAATCCAGCAATCCAGCCTGGTCGGGGAGATCTACCGCTACCAGCTGGTCGGTCCGCCCAATTTCGGCTTGACCAATCTCCGCACGTTGCAGGACTACGTCGTCGCCCGCCGGCTGATGACGATTCCAGGCGTGGTGCAGATCAACTCCTGGGGCGGCACCACCAAGCAGTTCAACGTCGACGCCGATCTCGCCAGACTCGAGTCCTACAACATCACCGTACCGCAGTTGATCAGCGCGCTCGGCAACGCCAACGTCAATGTCGGCGGCCGCGAGATCGCGATCGGCCAGCAATCGGTCAATATCCGCGGCATCGGCCTGATCAATTCCGGCGGCGATGACGACGTCACCAAGGGCACCAAGGTCGCGGACATCGAGAGCATCGTCCTGACCCAGTCGAACGGACTGCCGATCCAGATCAAGGACGTCGCCAAGGTCTCGGTCGGCTATGTGCCGCGGCTCGGGATCGCAGGCAAGGACCGCAACGACGACGTCGCCGCCGCGATCGTCGTGATGGGACGCACCCAGCACACCAACGACATCATCCCGAAGGTCGAGGAAGAGGTCGCCAAGATCAACAGCGATGGCACGTTGCCGCCGGGCGTCAAGATCGTTCCCTATTACGATCGCAGCTCGCTGGTCGGCGTCACGACCCACACGGTGCTGCACAATCTCTTGTTCGGCTGCCTGCTGGTGTTCGTAATCCAGTGGATCTTCCTCGGCGACCTCAGAAGCGCGCTGATCGTCAGCGCCAACATCCCGTTCGCACTGTTCTTCGCCATCATCATCCTGGTGCTGCAGGGCGAGGACGCCAACCTGCTGTCGCTCGGCGCGGTCGATTTCGGCATCATCGTCGATTCCGCCGTCATCATGATGGAAAACATCTTCCGCAATTTCCAGTCGGCGCCTGAGAACCGGTTGCGCGTGCTGCAAAACCTCGCCGAGGGCTACTGGGGAGACGATCCGACGACGCAACGCGGCCAGCCCGCGCCGGGCTGGTCTGAGCGGCTGCGCATGATCTTCGTCAGCGCGCTGCAGGTCGACAAGGCGGTGTTCTTCACCGCGGCCATCACGGTGACCGCCTTCGTGCCGCTGTTCACCATGCAGGGCGTCGAAGGCCAGATCTTCGGCCCGATGGCGCGCACCTATGGCTACGCGCTGGCCGGCGCGCTGCTGGCAACCTTCACGGTGACCCCGGTGCTGGCGTCGCTGCTGCTGCCAAAGCATATCGAGGAGACCGAAACCATCATCGTGCGCTGGCTACGCAAGACCTACACGCCGCTGCTGCGCTGGTCGCTGTCGCATCTGAAGGTCGCGATCGCGGCCGGGGTGATCTTCCTCGGCCTTAGCGCGCTGGCGGCGAGCCGGCTCGGCAGCGAATTCCTGCCCGCGCTCGAGGAAGGCAATTTCTGGATCCGCGCCTCGATGCCGCCGACCATGTCGCTCGAGGCCGGTACCGACCCGACCCGCAAGATGCGCGAGATCCTGCTGCGTCACCCCGAGATCATCACGGTGGTGTCGCAGCACGGCCGCCCGGACAATGGCAGCGACGCCTCGCCGTTCTCCAATGTCGAGCTGTTCGCGCCGATCAAGCCGTTCGACCAGTGGCCGCCGGGCCTGACCAAGGAAAAGCTGACCGAGGAGCTGCAGAAGGAGTTCGACGAGGAGATGCCCGGCGTCACCTTCAACTTCTCGCAGTATATCCAGGACAACATCGAAGAGGCGCTGTCCGGGGTCAAGGGCGCGAACTCGATCAAGATCATCGGCCCCAATCTCGACGTGCTCGAGGGGCTCGCGACCAAGGTCGCGCAGGAGATGGCCAAGATCCGCGGCGTCGCCGATCTCGGCATCTTCCATCTGGTCGGCCAGCCCAATTTGAACATCCGGGTTATCAGGGAAAAGGCCGCGCGCTACGGCCTCAACACCGGCGACGTCACCACCGTCGTGCAGGCCGCGCTCGGCGGCGCCAATGCCACCACCGTGCTGGAGGGCGACCGGCAGTTCGGCGTGGTGGTGCGGCTCGATCCGAAATTCCGCCAGAGCATCGACGCGGTGCGCGACATCAAGGTCGCCTATGCGACGCCGTCGGGCACCAACGCCTACATTCCCTTGAGCGAGCTCGCCGACATCTCGCTCGATACCGGCGCGCTGTTCATCTATCGCGAAAGCAGCCAGCGCTACATCCCGATCAAGTTCAGCGTCCGCGGCCGCGATCTCGGCAGCACGGTGGCCGAGGCGCAGGCGAAGATCGCGCAGGCGGTGCCGTTGCCGACCGGTTACCGCATGATCTGGTCGGGCGAGTTCGACAATCTCGAGGCCGCCAAGGCACGGCTGATGATCGTGGTCCCGGTCACGCTGCTGTTGATCTTCGTGCTGCTCTACAGCCTGTTCAATTCGCTGCGCGACAGCCTGCTGGCGCTGGCGGGCATTCCATTCGCGGTCGGCGGCGGCCTGATCGCGCTCTATCTCGCCGGGCTCGACTTCTCGATCTCGGCTGCGATCGGCTTCATCTCGCTGTTCGGCGTCGCGGTCATGGACGGCATCCTCAACATCACCTATTTCCGCGAGCTGCGCGCGGCGGGCCAGAGCATCGCGGAAGCGGTGTTCAATGGCGCCGAACAGCGCATGCGTCCGATGCTGATGACCGCGCTGTCTGCCGGCGTCGGGCTGTTTCCGGCCGCGCTGTCGCACGGCATCGGCAGCCAGGTGCAGCGGCCGCTCGCGACCGTGGTGGTCGGCGGCATGTTCATCGGCCCGCTGCTGCTTCTGATCGTGGCGCCCGCGCTGCGCAAGATCTTCCTGTCGCGCGAGCGCGCCGCCTCGCCCAGCGAGACGCCGGCCGCGGCCCCGCCCGAAGCCGCGCATTAGGGGCATCCTGCAAATGAACGAGCTCAGCACCCGAATGCCCTGCCCGACCGTCGCCAGCACCCTGCGCGCGCTGGCCCTCGGCACCGGCGCGCTGCTGCTTGGAGCGTGCGCGGTCGGTCCGAATTTCACCTCGCCGCCGGCGCCCGATGTCGCCGGCTACACTCCGGAGCCGTTGCGATCGCCGGCGACCGATCCGGCCGGGCCGCGCACGGCGCAGCAGCGTTTCGCCAATGGTGCCGACATCCCGACGCGCTGGTGGGCGGCGTTCCGCTCCGCGCCGCTCAACCAGCTGATCCGCCTGTCGGTCGAGCGCAATCCGTCGCTGCAATCCGCCGAGGCCGCGATCAAGGTCGCGAACTACAACGCGCTGGCGCAGCGCGGCCTGTACTTTCCGCAGGTCGTGGTCAACTACACGCCCTCCGATCAGCAGATCTCGAACATGACGACGCAGGCGGGCCCCGGCGATCCAGCGCAGCAGCGCTACACCCTGCACACCGCGCAGCTCAATATCAGCTTCGTGCCCGACATCTGGGGCGAGAATTTCCGCTCGGTCGAAAGCCTCGATGCGATCACCGAGCAGACCCGGTTCCAGCTCGAAGCCGCCTATCTGACGCTCACTGCCAATGTGGTGACCGCGGCGATCCAGGAGGCGTCGCTGCGCGGCCAGATCGCGGCCACCGAGCGCATCATCAAGATCGAGCGCGACATCCTCGGCATTCTCAAGAACCAGTTCGAGGCCGGACAGGCGGCGCAGGTCGATGTGCTGGCGCAGGAGACCGCGCTGGCGCAGGCGGAGCAGACCCTGCCGCCGCTGCAGAAGCAGCTCGCGATCCAGCGCGACCTGCTCACCGCGCTGGCCGGGCAATTCTCCGCCGACGAGATCCTGCAGAAATTCGACCTGCAGCGCCTGACGCTGCCGGCCAATCTGCCGGTGAGCCTGCCGAGCACGCTGGTGGCGCAGCGCCCCGACGTGCGCGCGGCCGAAGCCAATCTGCATTCGGCGAGCGCGCTGGTCGGGGTTGCTGTCGCGGCGCGGCTGCCGAACATCACGCTGAGCGCCAACCCCGGCACCAGCGCCACCACGCTCGCCGGGCTGTTCACGCCGGGAACGCTGTTCTACACCGTCGCGGGCAGCGCGACGCAGACCGTGTTCGACGGCTTGACGCTGTACCACAAGCAGAAGTCGGCTGAAGCCGCGCTCGACCAGGCCAACGCGCAGTACCGGCAGGCCGTCATCACGGCATTTCAGAACGTCGCCGACGCGCTGCGCAGCCTGCAGGCCGACGCCCGCGCCGTGCAGAGCGCGATCAAGGCGGAAGATACCGCGAAGGCCAGCCTCGAGATCGTGCAGAAGCAGCTCGTGCTGGGACAGGTCACGCAGGTCACGGTGCTGAATGCGCAGCAGGCCTATTTCAACGCCGCGATCACCCGCGTGCAGGCGGTGGCGACGCGGCTGTCCGACACCGCGGCGCTGTTCATGGCGCTCGGCGGCGGCTGGCCGACCGATTGCGCGACCAGCGACTGGCGATCATGCGTGTTCGAAAGCCGCGTCGCGTCGAAAACGTGAGCGTTCAAATGCGAAGCCCCGAAGCGATCGCTTCGGGGCTCCTTTTTGCGGCAATGCCGGGCGCGGTCACACCTGCGAGTGGCGCGCCATGAAATTGTCGTAGCCGACTTCGGCGACCTGGAACCACTGATAGCCGTTGTTGGAGAACGACGTCAGGGAGTCATAGACCTTCTTGAAGTTGGCATTGCTCGCCGAAACTTCGGCATGCAGCTCCTTGGCGGCCTTGAAGGAGGCTTCCATCACCGCAGCCGGGAACGGACGCAGCTTGGTGCCGACCGCCAGCAGCTTCTTCAGTGCGATCGGGTTGGCTTGGTCGTAACGCGCCATCATCCAGTTGTTGGCGAGATGGCCGGCCTGCTCGAGCACGAACTGATAGTGCTTCGGCAGCGCGTTCCATTTGTCGAGGTTGATCATCGCCACCAGCATCGGGCCGCCTTCCCACCAGCCGGGGAAGTAATAGTTCGGCGCGACCTTGTAGAAGCCGAGCTTCTCGTCGTCATAGGGACCGACCCACTCGGCCGCATCGATGGTGCCTTTTTCCAGCGCCGGATAGATGTCGCCGCCCGCGAGCTGCTGCGGCACCGCGCCGAGCTTCTGCATCACGCGCCCGGCAAAGCCGCCGATGCGGAATTTGAGCCCCTTGAGATCGTCGACGCTGTTGATCTCCTTGCGGAACCAACCACCCATCTGGCAGCCGGTATTGCCGGCGAGCAGCGAGGTGACGTTGTAGCTCTTGTAGAACTCGTTGAGCAGCTCCTTGCCGCCGCCCAGCATGAACCAGGCCTGGTTGAGGCGCATGTTGGGCCCGAACGGCACCGAGGAGCCGAAGGTGAAGGTCGGGTCCTTGCCGAAATAGTAATAGGGCGCGGTGTGCCCCATCTCGACCGTGCCGTTCTGCACGGCGTCGAGCACCTGCAGGCCCGGCACGATCTCGCCGGCGGCAAAGGTCTGGATCTGGAATTTGTTGTCGGTGGCCTCACCGACCGCCTTCGCCATCAGCTCGGCGCCACCGTGCAGCGTGTCGAGCGACTTCGGCCAGCTCGTCGTCAAACGCCATTTCAGCTCCGGCATCGACTGCGCGATCGCGGGAGCGGCAACCGTTGCGGCACCGGCGACGCCCAGTCCCGTGACCTTGATGAAATCCCTACGCTTCATTTCGAATCCTGCCCTGTATGATTGTGTTGTCCGAGCGTCGACTGCTTGCGATCGTCGCGCTGCTTTTCTTTGCCGTCGTGACCGGTGACCGATCACGCGCCGCCTTCGTGCCGAGGCTTCGGGCGCGAGCATGGAGCATCCCCTGCCCGAACGCCAGACGCAAAAAACCCGGCCTCCTTGCGGAGGCCGGGCTACTTAAGTCGAAACCGTCGGCACGTTCTCTTCTCGCGAACGCTCGAAACGCCGTCAGCCGCGGGTGCGCGAGCGGATCATGAAGCTGTCGAAGGTGTATTCGGCAACCTGCCACCACAGATACTGGTCGGAGCGGTACGCCTGCATGGCCTCGATCGACTTCTTGAAGTCGGGGTTCTTGGCCGAGATCTCACCCCACAGCTCGTTGGTCGCCTTGAGGCAGGCCTCGAGCACCTCGTTGGTGAACGGACGCAGCTGCGTGCCGCCGGCAACCAGCCGCTTCAGCGCCGACGGGTTCTGCATGTCATAGCGCGCAGCCATCCAGCTGTTGGCGTTGGCGGTCGCGTTGGTCAGGATCGCCTGGTAGTTCTTCGGCAGCGCGTTCCACTTCTCGAGGTTGGTGTAGGCGTGCACCGTCGGGCCGCCTTCCCAGAAGCCCGGGTAGTAGTAGTATTTGGCGACCTTCTGGAAGCCGAGCTTTTCGTCGTCATAGGGACCGACCCACTCGGCGGCATCGATGGTGCCCTTTTCCAGCGCCGGATAGATGTCGCCGCCGGCGAGCTGCTGCGGCACCACGCCAACCTTCTGCAGCACCTGGCCGGCAATGCCGCCGATGCGCATCTTGAGGCCCGACATGTCGGCGACGGTCTTGATCTCCTTGCGGAACCAGCCGCCCATCTGGGTGCCGGTGTTGCCGCAGGGGAAGCCGATCACGCCGAACTTCTTGAAGAACTCGTTGCCGAGCTCCTGACCGCCGCCCTGGTACCACCAGGAGTTCTGCATGCGGGCATTGAGGCCGAACGGCACCGACGCGTAGATCGCGAAGGTCGGGTCCTTGCCGACATAGTAGTAGGACACGGTGTGGCACATCTCGACGGTGCCGTTGGAGGTCGCGTCCAGCGCCTGCAGGCCGGGGACGATTTCACCCGCCGCGAACACCTGGATCTGGAACTTGTTGTCGGTCATTTCGGCGACGTACTTCGACAGCTCGACGGCACCGCCATAGATGGTGTCCAGCGACTTCGGGAAGCTCGAGGTCAGGCGCCACTTGATTTCAGGCGAGGACTGCGCGATCGCCGGCGCGGCAACCGCCGTCGCGGCAGCACCGGCCGCAGAAACTTTCAAAAAATCACGACGCTTCATCGTAAGGCTTCTCCTTGAGGGGCGTTTCCCAGTGACCGCAAGCAGTTCTCCGGCAGGACGCACGAAGCCCCGCCGAGGCGCTCTGGGTCGGCCCTTTAACACGGAAGGCGGCGTCACGGAAACGCGACAATGGCATGACCGCGCCAATTAAACGAAAGTCTGATGACGCGAGAAATCTGCTGGAAAATACGGGCTCGGGCGGCGGCGATCACGCCTTGCCGCGGCTCGCGATCCTGCCCGTCGGCCGCGCGGTAAATCGCCGCGCGCGGGCCGTCCCGCCCGCTCGCAACCACCGGGTGATCGGAACGATCAGCGCCGCGCCGCCTCCCGCGCCTTCTTGGCCTTGATGGCCAGAAGCCGCCCACGCCGGATCCAGCCTTGCGCGGTGGTTTTGCTGACGCCGTACATCTTCGAGATCGTCGTGGCTGCTTCTCCGATCGAGTCGGATTTCTTGGCAAGGTTGAACGCCAGCCGGGAGGCCTCTTCGCGCTTCTCCCGCGTCAGATGTTTGCGTTCTTTGTTTGCTTCGCGTGATGCTGCCATGTCGATGGTCCGCCTCACGACCCTTCCCGCGGTTTCAGCCTCACTCCCTGGCCGCCCTCACCAGATTCGAAGGGTACGATTCGGCCAGTCCTGCACAAACATACAGGGCGGAACTGATTCAGCAATCGCCCCGGCGCGACCGGCCTGTGCAGAAGGGCCGCCGGGGTCCGCCTTTGGGCCAATCGGTCCAGGGACCACGGCGAGGGCTCAGGCCGCGGCGATGACGCCTTGCAGCTGCTCGCGGACCTTGCCGCCGATCGCGCGGTAGATCGCCGCGTGCGGGCCGTCCGGCTCGCTCTCCACCACCGGATTGCCGGAATCGGAGGCGGTGCGGATCGCGATGTGCAGGGGCACTTCGCCGAGGAACGGCACCCCGAGCTTCTCAGCCTCGTGGCGGGCGCCGCCATGGCCAAAGATGTCCGAGCGGGTGCCGCAATGCGGGCACTGGAAATAGCTCATGTTCTCGACGATGCCGAGCACCGGCACATTGACCTTCTTGAACATCGCCAGTCCCCGCCGGGCATCGATCAGCGAGAGGTCCTGCGGCGTCGAGACGATGACGGCGCCCTTGAGCGGGACGTTCTGCGCGAGCGTGAGCTGGGCATCGCCGGTGCCGGGCGGCATGTCGACGACGAGCACGTCGAGCGTGCCCCAGGCGACATCGCGCAGCATCTGGGTGATCGCCGACATCACCATCGGCCCGCGCCAGATCATCGCGGTGTCCTCCTCGACCAGGAAGCCGATCGACATGATCGACAGGCCGAAGCGCACGAGCGGGATCATCTTCTTGTCGTCGTTGAGCTGCGGCTTCTCGCGGATGCCGGTCAGCCGCGGCACCGAGGGGCCGTAGATGTCGGCGTCGAGCAGCCCGACGCGCAGGCCGAGGTCGCGCAGGCCAAGCGCGAGATTGAGCGCGGTCGTCGACTTGCCGACCCCGCCCTTGCCGGAGGCCACCGCGATGACGGCGGCGATGCCGGGGATCTCGGCCTGGCGTGCCATCGGTGATTGCGCGCCGGGCGGATGCGGATGACGGTGCGCGGAGGCCGGCTGGACGCCGCCGGCCGGCCGCGGCGCAGGCGCCGCTGCGCTGCCCGCCTTGCGCTCCGCGGTCAGCGCGATCATGGCGACGCTGACGCCGGGAATGGCGCGCACGGCGTTCTCGGCCTGCGCACGCACGCTCTCCCAGGCGCGGGCTTCCGCCGCATCGACGTTGATGGAGAAGAACACCTTGCCGTCGGTGACCGTGATCGCCGACAGCACGTTGGCGTTGGTCAAGGGGACGCCGCGCGGCGACATTACCTTGGCAAGGCAATCGAGAACCTGTTGCTGCGTCACGCTCACCGCGCATCTCCTGGCTTTTTAGCGGGGCGTGATCTTGTCGGAAAACCGCTTCACACTTTTCCGGATCACGCCCAGGAGACGACCCAATAGAGCGTTGCGGCGCAAAAGGCTACCTCGCTCCGACGTCGTCCCGCCGCTCGGCCGGCGCTGCCGCGCCGCCTTCCTTGGCGGCCTCGTAGTTCAGCTCGATCATCACCCCGTTGGGGTCGTTCACGAAGATCTGCCAGAGATCGCCGCCGGGAACCTGGCGCGAGTCGAATTCCATGCCCTTGGACTGAAGCCGCTGCCGCATCCCGTCAAAACCCTGGCTGGCAAAGGCGACGTGATGGACGACGCCCGAGTCAGGCTTTTGTGCCTCGTCCGTCGATGAAATATCGACCAGATGCACGACCGCCTTGCCCTCGCTGTACATCCACGCACCGGGGAACGCGAAGTTCGGCCGCGCGCCCTTTTCCAGACCCAGAATGTCCTCATAGAACCGCACCGTGGCGGCCAGATTCCGGGTCCGGATATTGAAATGATCGAGCACACCGACGCTCATGCCCATGCGAGACACTCCCTTTTTTGTGAGGTTCTTTGCAACCCTTGAGATCGCCCGATCCTAGCACAAAACCGGGGTCTGCCATCCAACGAAGCCGTTGCCCTCCGCTGCGCAGGGGGTATGGTGCGGCTCCTTCCCTGGATGGAATGCCCCGCCCGCCGCGACGTTTTCCGGCGGTCTCAAGGGGCGATCACCACGGCAAATCACAAGGTATCAGACATGGCTAAAGTCGCTTTTCTCGGTCTCGGCGTAATGGGTTTCCCGATGGCGGGACACCTCGTGAAAAAGGGCGGCCATGAGGTCACCGTGTACAACCGAACCGCGGCGAAGGCGAAGGAATGGGCCGACAAGTTCGGCGGCAAGACCGCGCCGACCCCGAAGGCCGCCGCCGAAGGTCAGGATTTCGTGATGTGCTGCGTCGGCAATGACAACGACCTGCGCGCGGTCACGATCGGCCCCGACGGTGCGTTCGCCGGGATCAGGAAGGGCGCGACCTTCGTCGATCACACCACTGCCTCCGCGGAGGTCGCCCGCGAGCTCGATGCCGCCGCCACCAAGGCCGGCTTCAAGTTCGTCGACGCGCCGGTGTCCGGCGGCCAGGCCGGCGCAGAGAACGGCGTGCTGACGGTGATGTGCGGCGGCAGCGAAGACGCCTATGCGGGCGCGGAGCCGATCATCACCGGCGCCTATGCGCGGATGTGCAAGCTGCTCGGACCGGCCGGCGCCGGCCAGCTCACCAAGATGGTCAACCAGATCTGCATCGCCGGCCTAGTTCAGGGCCTGTCGGAAGGCATCCACTTCGCCAAGAAGAGCGGCCTCGACGTCGCCGCCGTGATCGAAACCATCTCCAAGGGCGCCGCGCAGTCCTGGCAGATGGAGAACCGCTACAAGACCATGAACGAAGGCAAGTACGATTTCGGCTTCGCGGTCGAGTGGATGCGCAAGGACCTCTCGATTGCGCTGGCGGAAGCCCGCCGCAACGGCGCCACCCTGCCCGCCACCGCGCTGGTCGACCAGTTCTATGCCGAGGTCGAGAAGATGGGCGGCAAGCGCTGGGATACGTCGAGCCTGCTCGCCCGTCTGCAACGCTAACTGCTCGCATGCGGCCACGGTGATCCGCGCGAGCGGGTCACCAGCCATGCGACGGCGTCTCGCAAATTCCACACCCTCGCAGGCCGTCGGCGCCTAAAGATGGCGGCGGATTGAAACCCGCCGTCGACGCCGGACGCCCGCGAGGAAAGTGAGACGACCTTGGAATACCTGGTGTGGTCGCTCCCGTTCGCCGTCGTCGCGATGCTGATCGCGACGGGACGCGTGTCCTCCACATTGGTGGGACTGTTCGGCCTCGTCACTTCCCTCATTGTCGCCCTGGCGGCGCCACCGCATCCCTTTGGCGTTCGCGATGCGCTCGGCGCGATCGCGCGCGGAGGGTGGCTGGCATTGCTCGTCGGCGCCGTCATTCTTGGAGGATTGTTCTTCCGCGAGGTGGTTTCGGAGAACAGCGCGGCCGGTGGCCCGGCGCCGGTGGCTGCGGAGCGGCGCCGCAAGCAGCTCTACACCACGTGCTTTCTGATCGGCCCGTTCGCGGAGGGAGCGACCGGCTTCGGCGTCGGCCAGGTCACGGTCGCGCCGCTGCTCAATGGCATCGGGCTCGCGCCCCTGCACGCAATCCTGTTCGGGCTGTTCAGCCAGATGATGGTGTCGTGGGGTGCGATGGCGAACGGCACGATCGTCGGCTCGCAACTGTCAGGGATCGCGCCGACCGACCTCGGCGTGCACAGCGCTCTCCTCACCGTGCCGCTGCTCATCGCCTGGCTCGCGCTGTTCTGGCGCATCGCCGCGATCGCCAAAGTGCCGGGGACGCCGCTGGACTTCGCCGGCGAGGCGGTGTGCACGATCGCGGCCGGCGGGTTGCTGGTCGCGGCCAACCTCCTGTTCGGTCCGGAGGTCGCGGCACTCGCCGCCCTCGGGCCGCTGATCGTCGCCAGATTCCTGATGGACGGCCGGCCCGATCGGGCGCAGTGGCGGTCGGCGCTTCGCGTCGGATTGCCCTATGTCGCACTGATCGCGATCCTGATGGCGACCCGCGCGATCACGCCGGTGAACGAATGGCTGCGCGCCGCGCTCGCGGTGCGGCCGTTCGCCGACGGTCCGACCTGGTTTCCCCTGCTGCATCCAAGCTCCTGGCTGCTGGCGGTTGGCCTCGCCACGACGGTCGCGATGCGACGGCCGTCGGCGTCGGCGCTGGCGCGGGCATGGACCCGTGGCGGCAAGCCCATCCTCACCATCGGTTGCTTCCTGGCGCTGGCGCAGGTGATGGCCGCATCGGGCCTCGCAGACGGGCTTGCAAAAGGCCTGAGGTCGGGACTTGGTCCGCTCGCTGTTCTCGCAACACCGCTGTTTGCCGCAGCGTTCGGCTTTCTGACCGGCAGCAGCAACGCCGCCAACGGCCTCTTGATGCCGGCCCAGATCGCGCTCGCCAGGGATGCTGCGCTGAGCCTGCCCTGGCTCGGCGCCATCCAGAACACCGCAGCCGCGGCCTTGACCATGCTGTCGCCGGTGCGGGTCGCGGTCGGCTGTGCGCTGGTCGGAAAGCCCGACCTCGAGCGGACGGTGTATCTGCGCGGCTGGCCGCTCGGTGCGGTTCCGCTCGCGATCCTGGTGAGTGCCGCGGCACTGCTGCTGATGCGATGGTGAGGTCATCGCGCACAGCGGCGCACGCCCCGCCAAAAGTTAATTTAACCCCCCGTTAACGAGTTTCTTTAGCTTCTTAAGTCATCGCTTAATGATTTGGCGTCACAGATAGACAATGCAAAAGGCCCGCGCGGTTCGCTGGCAGGATTTGTGTTGTTTATGAGTAATCCCGCAGAAAAGCCTGAAGTTGTAGCGCTTCCGGCAGGACCTCAGGTGGCGGCGCCGGTGAACAGCCGGCGCGTCGCCGCACAGCGGGTGCGCGAGGCGCGAGATCGGTTAACGTCAACCAGTGGAACCCGCCCGGCGTTCGACGCCGAGCTGCTTCGTCAATACGCCCAGACCCGGATCTCGGCGTCCTACGTCGTGATGCTGCTCGTCGTAGCAACCGGCGTGTTGTTTGGCCTCTGGATGAAGCCGTTGGTAGCCGGCGCCTGGACGGTCGGCATCCTCTGCGTCCATCTCCTGATCATCCGCAGCTGCTCCCGCTTCCTCGCCGAGCCGACCTCGGTCGCGGTGACCCGCAAATGGCGGACCCGCTTCGTGCTGCTCGACCTGCTGTACGGCCTGTGCTGGACCGCGATCCTGATCCACCCCGCCGGGCGCGATCTCGCATCCAACACGCTGATGATGTTCTTGATGCTGCTGGTGATCGCGGTCTCCAGCATGCTGGCGGCGAGCCTGCCGATCGCAGCACTCGCGGCGACCGTTCCCGTGACGGTCGGGATCGCGCTCGACCTCGTGCTCAATGGCGCGTTCGACAATTACGTGCTGGCGCTGCTCGCGCTTGCCGCCGAGGGCTATTTCGCGCTGCTGGCGCACCGCCTGCATTCCACCACGCTGGCGACGCTGGAAGCCCGCGCCGAAAAGGACGCGCTGATCGGCGAACTGGAACAGGCCAAGGCGATCTCCGACGAGGCGCGGCACCGCGCCGAGTCCGCCAATGTCGCCAAGTCGCGCTTCCTGGCCCAGATGAGCCACGAGCTGCGCACGCCGCTCAATGCCATCCTCGGCTTCTCCGAGGTGATGAAGAGCGAGATCTTTGGCGCGCACGCCGTGCCGGTCTACAAGGAATATTCCGCCGACATCCATAATTCCGGCGTGCATCTGCTCAATCTCATCAACGAGATCCTCGATCTGTCGCGCATCGAGGCCGGCCGTTATGAGCTGAACGAAGAGGCCGTCGCGCTGGTGCATGTCGTCGCCGACTGCCACCATCTGCTGAAGCTGCGCGCCTCCAGCCGCGGCATCACCATCCACGAAGTGTTCGAGCATGGCATGCCCAGGATCTGGGGCGACGAGCGCGCGATCCGCCAGGTGGTGCTCAATCTGCTCTCCAACTCGATCAAGTTCACGCCGCAGGGCGGCGAAATCTGGCTCAAGGTCGGCTGGACCGCGTCGGGTGGGCAATATCTGAGCGTCAAGGACACCGGCAGCGGCATCGCCGAGGACGAAATCCCGGTCGTGCTGGCCTCGTTCGGCCAGGGCTCCAACTCGATCAAATCGGCGGAACAGGGCGCGGGCCTTGGATTGCCGATCGCGAAAAGCCTGATCGACATGCATGGCGGCACCTTCACGCTGAAATCGAAGCTGCGCATCGGCACCGAGGTAATCGTGACCTTGCCGCCGGAACGGGTGATGAGCGCGCTGGCGCCGATGGCGGAAGAAGCGCCGCCGATGCAACCGCCGGAGCCCGTCGAGCCGGCGATGGGCGCCGACCGGAAGCGGGTGCGCCGCAAGTCGATCATGAGTGCCGGCACCGGATTGTAGAGCATGTCGCGGACAATCGTGACGCGGTCTTCGCTGCCAATAAACGCCAGGCGTTCGGGCGACGACCATGCTCGCGACAAAAAGCCGAGGCGTGATGGTGCATCCCGCGTCGGCTGGCTTGCACTGGCGGCTGAAACGGTTCAACAGTTGAAGAATGAGCTCAGAGACGCCGTGTATCGCAGTCTGCATGATGGACCCCAGGACGAAGCTCTGCTTCGGGTGTGGCCGCACGCTTCCGGAGATCGCACGCTGGCACAAGATGGACCGCACGGAGCGGCTGTCGGTCATGGCGACGCTGCCGGCGCGCATGGCCGAGGCCGGGCTCGAGCGCATGGAGCCGCGTCCGAAGCGCGCGTGACGACCGCCGCGACCGGAGGCGCCGCATGACGCGCATCCTCCTCGTCATTCTGCTGCTGATGGCCACCGCCGGCGCCGTCGTCGCCTATGGTGATCCCGAGCAGATCGCCCGCGCCCGGGAAAACCTGACCCAGATCTTCGGGCGCAGCGTCGCCGCGTCGGCCTCCACCGCCTCCTCCGCCCCCGCGGTGCAGATCGTCCGCAGCCAGGGTGGCGAGTTCGCGTTCCGCGCCAAGATCAACGGCGTCAGCGCGCCGATGGTGATCGACACCGGCGCGACCTCGGTGGTGCTGACCTGGGAGACCGCCAAGGCGATCGGGCTGCCGACCGACATGCTCGAATACAATGTCGATTTGGAAACCGCCGGCGGTCACACCAAGGCGGCGCGGCTGACGCTCGACCGTCTCGCGGTCGGCAAGCTGGTGGAGAAATCGGTGCCGGCGCTGGTCGTGCAGCGCGGCCAGATGAAGACCAACCTGCTCGGCATGAGCTTCCTCGACCGGCTCGAAAGCTGGGGCGTGCGCTCCGACACGCTGTCGCTGACCGGCTACCCCGACGTCACCGGCAGCATCAACACCTCAAGCCGCCACCGGCGCCCGCGCACGGTCGTCGACTAGCACTATTTGTCGTCGTCGTGGATCGATGACGGATGCCGGCACAGCGGCGTGACCTTTATCTCCATGAAGGGAAACAGCGGCAGGCTGGACAGGATGTCGTGCAGCTCCTGCGGGCCTGATACGTCGAAGATGCTCACATTGGCGTAGCGTCCGGCCACCCGCCACAGATGGCGCCAGACGCCCTTGCGCTGCAGCTCCATGGCGCGGACACGCTCCGCCTGCTTCAGCGCGTCGGTTCGCTCGGCCGGGAGATCGTGCGGGATCCGCACCTCCATCTCGACATGAAACAGCATGACGGTGAACTCTTTCTTCGGTGGGATGAAACGGTTTGGGGCCGCCGCGCGATCGCGGCGGCCCCATTGCTCTCTCTACCAGATCGTCAGACCCGTCGTCAGCCTTGTCGTCAACCTTGCACCAGACCGCGGCTGACGAGGTTGATGTCATCGGGATTGACGAGATCCTTCGCCGTCCAGCCCGAGACGTCGTAGTCGCTCATGCAGTTGCGGACGAAATCCTGCATGGCGCCGAGATCGCCGGTGGCGCTCGCGGCCATCAAGGTCTCGACCCGCAGGTTTTCGTAATTGCCCGCATAGTTGCGCTCGTAGAGCTCGTGCCGGCCGCCGAACTCGGAGCCGACCGCGTCCCACAGCAGCTTGAGCAGCTTGATCCGGTCGATCGCGGCATAGCCGTTGGAGCCGCGCACGAAGCGGTCGAGATAGGGCCTGATGGCCTCGCTCTCCAGATCGGCCGAGCTCGACGGCAGATAGATCAGGCCGCTCGCGACGTGGCGCTCGATCAATTCCTTGATCCGCGGATAGGCCATCGGCGCGAACACGCGATAGGCCAGCCCGTAGTTCAGGTTGGGCAGATTGTAGCCCTCGGTGCCCTGCCAGGCGATCGGCGATTTGACCATCGCATCGGCAATGCCGTGGAACAGATTGCGCCAGGCGATCACTTCGCCCACAGCCGTCTGCACGCCGCGGAAATCCTTCGATCCGGTCGCCTCCACCGCCATCGAGAACAGGCCGGCGATGAAATCGAGCTTGACCGCAAGCCGGGTCACGCCGTGCAGCGTGAAGCGCGGCACGAAGCCGGACGCCGGGAAGAACTGGTTGATCTTGTCGACGTCGCCGTAGATGAAGACGTTCTCCCAGGGCACCAGCACCTTGTCGAACACGAGAATGGAATCGTTCTCGTCGAAGCGGCTCGACAGCGGATAGTCGAACGGCGATCCGGTCGCGGCCGCCGTGAATTCGTAGGACGAGCGCGCGATCAGCTTGACGCCCTTGGCATCCATCGGCGCCGTGAAGATCAGCGCGAACGACTTGTCCTTGATCGGGATGCCGTAATGCGCAATGAAATTGTAGTGCGTCAGCGCCGAGCCGGTCGCGACCACCTTCGCGCCCGACACGATCAGGCCGGCGTCGGTCTCCTTGTCGACATGCATGAAGACGTCGCGCACGTCCTCGATGGCGCGATCGCGATCGATCGGCGGATTGACGATGGCGTGGTTCCAGAAGTCGATCCGCTCCTGTGTCCGGGCGTACCACTTCCTGGCATTGCCGGCATACTCACCATAGAAGCCCGAATTCGCACCCAGGGTTCCGAGGAACGCCGCCTTGTAGTCCGGCGAGCGGCCCATCCAGCCGAACGCAACCTTCTGCAGTTCGGCAATCGCATCGCGCCCCCTGATCAGATCCTCGGCCGTTCGCGAGCCCAGGAAGAACGGATGGGTCAACTGTCCCGAGCCGGTGTCGGTCAGAACGCCGATCTGATCCTTCTTTTCGTGAAAGCGGTCGTACCAGCGCGCCACCATCCGCGCCGAATTGCGGAAGGCGGGATGCTGGGTGACGTTCTTGACCCGCTCGCCATAGATGTAGATTTCGCGGCCGTCCTGGATGCTGTCCAGGAATTCCGCGCCGGTATAGACGCTGGTGGTTGACGCAGGCACGTCGGCCCGCAAGGCAGCTGTAGTGGTCATGGGTTTCTCCTCCGCTTGTGTCATTTGACCGGCGGGCGTTGCAACACCGGCCTGGACCATCTCGTCACGCTCTTGGGCGGCGTGACGTCGGAGGAAAAGCTACGCGCTGAGCCTGAGCCGGCGAAAGGTATCACACCATACCGCGCGGCCCGCCGCGGCTCAGGCTATGACTCGATGGCACGGACCGGACGGCAATGATCGTCCAGCCGACGCAACGCCGCAGCCGATACAACAACGGCACGGCAAGGGAGCGAGCCATGGACAAGGATCTGGGCAAGGTCTTGGGCAAGGGTTTTGACAGCAGCGCTGTCGCTTTCCTTCGCGATGGAGAATTGGCCCTCGAGGCCTGCGTCGTGACCATCGGCGCATTTGACGGCGTCCACCGCGGCCATCAGGAGTTGCTGCGGCAGACCATCGCGGCAGCGCAATGCCGCGGCGTTCCCTCTGTGGTCTACACCTTCGATCCGCCGCCGAAGGTGTATTTCGGCCAGGCCGAGCCGCTGATCTCGCTCCGCGAAAAGCTCGTGCGCATCGCAACATTCGCGCCCGACCACATCGTCGTCGCCGATTTCAACGAGCTCTACGTCCGGCGCACCGCGGCCGATTTCCTCGCCGAGCTGCGGCTTCTGCACCCGCACGAAGTGATCGTCGGCGAGGATTTCCGCTTCGGATCCTGCAAGGGCGGCACCGCGCGCCTGCTGCGGCAGCATTTCAACACGCGCATCCTGCCGCCGGTGCGTTGCGGCAATGGCGAGATCGTCTCTAGCAGCCGGATCCGGAACCTGCGGCGATCCGGCCTTGCGGCCGCGGCATCAGCGCTGGAAAACTGGAGAGATATCGTGACCGCGCCACCAGCCAATCGATCCGGGTTGGCCCAACTCGAGGTCATCAGCCCATGACCGCCATCGATCCGCGCGAGCTGCGCAACGCCTGCGGCCAGTTCGGCACCGGCGTCACCATCATCACGACGCATTGCGAGGGACGCGACCACGGCATGACGGCCAACGCCTTCATGTCGGTCTCGCTCGATCCGCCGCTGGTCGCGATCTCGATCGCGAAGAGCGCGAAGATGCTTTGCAACATCCAGAAGACCGGCCGCTTTGCGGTCAGTGTCCTCGCCGAAGGCATGGAGGATCTCGCCTGGCATTTCGCAGGCAGGCCCAAGCCCGACCTCTGCGACGTGTTCGAGCGCCGCAACGAGTTGCCGGTGATCGCCAATGCGGCGGCGTGTTTCGTGACCGATCTCGCCGACGAGATCGTCGCCGGGGACCACACCATCTTCCTCGGCCATGTCCGCGAGATGGCGCTCGAGCAAAGCAAGAAGCCGCTGCTGTTCTTCCGCGGCCGCTTCGGCGGCCTTGCCGACCCGCATCCGGCGCCCGCGATGCTGGAGAATGCGGCGTACGAATTTGTCTGGTGAATCCGGCAACAAAAATTCCCGAAAACGGGGATGCAAGTTTTGAGCAAACTGCAAGAAAAGGAGGAAACGACCATGCTGAACGTCAACAAGGACACCATCACCGACCACGTGATCGCCGCGCTCTCGAAGGACATTCCGGATCGCAACCGTCAGATCATGACGAGCCTGATCGGCCACATGCATGCCTTCTGCAAGGAGGTCGACCTGACCTTCGCCGAATGGTTCGCGGCTTGCGAATTCCTGCGGCGCGCCGGCGACATCTCGGATGAGAAGCGCAACGAGTTCATCCTGATCGCGGACATCCTCGGCGTCGAGGTGCTGGTCGACATGCTCGACCACCGCGTCACCGACGGCGAGAGCGAATCCACCGTGCTCGGGCCGTTCTACCGGGAAAACCCGCCGGTGCTGCCCAAGGGCGCCTCCATCATCAAGAAGACGTTCGACAACGCGCAGACCGTCAAGGTCTCGGGGCGCATCAGCGACACCGCGGGACGGCCGATCGAGGGCGTCACCATCGACGTCTGGGAAGACGCGCCGAACGGCCTCTACGATCTGCAAGACCCCGAGCAGCCTGCCTACAATCTGCGCGGCCGCTTCACGACCGACGCCAATGGCGAATATGCCTTCGTGGCGCTTCGCCCCGAGCCCTACCCGATCCCCTATGACGGCGCCGGCGGCGAGCTCCTGAAGTACATGGGCCACCATCCCTGGCGCCCGGGCCACATCCACTTCATGCTCTCGAAGGACGGCTACCAATCACTGATCTCGCAGATCTACGATTCCGAGACCAAGTATCTCGACAACGACTCGGTGTTCGCCGTGAAGCAGAGCCTGATCGGCAAGTTCGCCAAGGCACCGGCCGGTGCCGACACCGATCTCGTGCTCAACTTCGACTTCAAGCTCAAGAAGGCGGCGGTCGAGCGCCTCGCCGCGGCCGAGTGATACGCATGACGCCCTGCCGGGCCTGAGGTCCGGCAGGGTTCACTTTGAACTGAACTGCGAGGACATATGAGCCGTGCCGTGATTGAAATCGCCAAGCCCGTGGAGCAAGCGCGGAGCCTCGCAAGGGATACTGCGATCCGCAGCATCCGCGCCACCATCGTGGAAGCGCCGACCCGCCGGCGGCACAAGCTGTCGAACACGGAAGTCACGCATCAGGGCTACGTGCTGGTGCGCGTGCTGCTCGACAATGGCGTGACGGGCATCGGCGAAGCCTCGACACTTGGCGGGCCGCGCTGGGCCGAGGAGAGCGTGGAATCGATCAAGGCCGCGGTCACGAATTATCTGGCGCCGGCGCTGCTCGGGCAGCCCGCCCTCGCCTTCGAGGCCAACGCCTTGCGCATGGGCAAGGCCGCCACCCGCAATTTCGCGGCCAAGGGCGCGATCGAATCCGCGCTGCTCGACGCCGCCGGCAAGACGCTCGGCCTCCCCGCCAGCGCGCTGCTCGGCGGCGCGGTGCGCGAGCGCATGGAGGTGATCTGGGCGCTGGCCTCTGGCGACAGCGGCCAGGAGCTGGAAGAAGCCAAAGAGAAGCTGCGGCGCCGCGAACACCGCCAGTTCAAGATCAAGTTCGGCTTCAACCGGCCGCAGGCCGACCTGAAGCGGTTGCAGGCGCTGCGCGCCGGCCTCGGCGACGAGGTGCACCTGATCGTCGATGTCAACCAGGGCTGGACCGAGGCCGAGTGCATCCGCTTCATGCCGGCGCTCGAGGAATTGGACGTTGCCCTGATCGAGCAACCGGTCTCGGCACTGCAACTCGAAGCCATGGCGCGGGTCGCGGCGCGCACCTCGATCCCGCTGCTGGTCGACGAGGCGGCCTTCACCAAGGAGGAAATCGCCCGCGTGGCGACAATGGCCTGCGGCAGCGTCTATTCGCTGAAGCTCGTGAAGAGCGGTGGCCTGTTCGAGATGAAGCGCGCCGCGGCGGTCGCGGCCGCGCACGGCCTCGAGCTCTATGGCGGCTGCCTGTTGGAGAGCAGCATCGGCGCAGCGGCGCATCTTGCCGCGTTCTCGACCCTGCCGAAGCTCGAATGGGGCACCGAGCATTTCGGCCCGCGCATCCTCGTGGAGGATCTGGTCGTCAACCCGATCAGATTCGACGAGTTCGAGATCTGCGTCCCTGATGGCCCCGGTCTCGGCGTCGAGGTCGACGAGGACAAGATCCGCGCCTTCGCCCGCAAGGATTAGCCCAATGGCGTCGTTCCCTCGGACAATTGACAATCCGGGGACCCACGCCCAGTCTTCGCGCTGGAACCAGCTCAATCGTGCGCCGATGATCACGCGAAATCAAACCCGGCCAGCCGACCCGGCAGCTTCTTCCCCGGAAGCGCGCGAACCGACGTCCTGTAGACCGTGACCGATCGCGACGATGTCATGGATCTCAGGCGGCTGGTGTATTTCGTCGCCGTCGCCGAGGAATTGCATTTCGGCCGCGCCGCCTCGCGGCTTGCGATCGCGCAGCCGCCGCTGAGCCGGCAGATCGCGCAGCTCGAGACCGATCTCGGCGTGATGCTGATCGACCGCAGCCGAAGCCAGATCCGGCTGACCCAGGCCGGCAGCGTGCTGCTGGAGCGTGCGCGCGACGTGCTGGAGCGGCTCGACCGCACGCATCGCGAGATCAAGCGGATCGGAGAAGGCTTTTCGGGACACCTGCGCGTCGCCTTCGTCGGATCGGCGACCTATGGCGTTCTGCCCAACGTGATCAAGGCGTTTCGTTCGGCCTATCCCGAGGTGGAGCTCGCGCTGTCGGCGATGAACAACGCCGAGCAGAAGCGCGCGGTGATCCAGCGCGAGATCGATATCGCGGTGGCCCGGCCTTCACTCGACGACGAGGAATTGAAATCGGAGCCGCTCTTGCAGGAGCCGCTGATCCTCGCGCTGTCAGACACCTCGCCGCTGCTCGAACAGCAGGTGACGCGGCTCGCGGCGCTGAAATCCGAGACGTTCGTGCTCTACCCGCGCAAGCCGCGCCCGAGCTTCGCCGACCACATCCTCAACATCTGCCTCGAAGAAGGCTTCATTCCGAAATCCCAGGTGCTGGCGCAGGATTATCAGACCGCGATCAGCCTGGTGTCGGTCGGCGTCGGCATCGCACTGGTGCCGAAATCAGTCTCGCAGGCGGAGCGCCCCGGCGTCGCCTACCGCGCCTATGAGGGACACAATCCGGGCACCGCGCTGTCGCTGAACTACCGGCGCGACAACCGGATGCCGCACATCTTCAATTTCCTGAAGGTCGCGCAGGACGTGATGCGGCGTCAGCGCAAGCCATAGCCCTGGCCGTCAGGCCGCGACCGCCGCCAGCGCGCGGTCGTCAACGCGTGCGATGGCGTCGCGCAGCACGTTGATGTCAGCGCCCGGCCGAACGCCGTTCTCCGCAAGGTGCCTGCGGAACGCACGCGCCCCGGGCACGCCATGGAAGGCGCCGACAAAGTGGCGCGTGATCGAATGCAGCCGCGTGCCTTCGGCCAGTTGCCGCTCGATATAGGGCAGCATCGCCGCAAACACGTCCTTCATCGTCGCATGCGGCTGTGTCTCGCCGAACAGCTCGGAATCGACCGTGAGCAGCCGCCACGGCTCCTGATAGGCCGCGCGCCCCAGCATCACGCCATCGACATGCGCGAGATGCTGCTTCGCCTCCACAAGGCTGGTGATGCCGCCGTTGATGATGATGGGCACGTCCGGCAGTGCCGCCTTCAGGCGATAGACCCGATCGTAATCGAGCGGCGGGATGTCGCGGTTCTCCTTCGGCGACAATCCGTTCAGCCAGGCCTTGCGCGCGTGCACGACAAGCACGTCGGCGCCGGCGGCAATCACGCCGCGGGCCAGCGTATCGAGCGCGATTTCGGGATCCTGGTCGTCGATGCCGATCCGGCACTTCACCGTCACGGGAATCTTCACGGCGCGCTTCATCGCCGCAACGCCGTCGGCGACCAGCGCCGGCTCCGCCATCAGGCAGGCGCCGAAACGGCCGTCCTTCACCCGATCGGACGGACAGCCGACGTTGAGATTGATCTCGTCATAGCCGAACTCCTCGCCGATCTGGGCTGCGGTCGCGAGATCCTGCGGATCGGAACCGCCAAGCTGCAGCGCCACCGGATGCTCGCTGGCATCGAAGCCGAGCAGCCGCGCCCGGTCGCCGTGGATCACGGCGCCGGTCGTCAGCATCTCGGTATAGAGCCGCGCCCGCCGCGACATCAGGCGATGGAAGACGCGGCAATGCCGGTCAGTCCAATCCATCATCGGGGCGACGGAGAATTTCCAATCCATCTCAATTACTTACCCGCAACGCCAGTGCAATGCAACATGGCGCGTTTGATAACCTTGCCGGATGATCGACCGAAATATCGAAAACAACCCCATGCAAAGGCGCACCCTGGTGGGGATCGTCGCCCACTCTGCCCCTTGCATCTGCATCATTCCACGGACACCTGATCCGGCGACCATCCCCTCCGGGCCGGCGGCACCTTCTTCCTACCGCCGTGCCACCCAGCATCTGATAGACATCAACCGGGCTTGAACATATGCCGCGCAGGTCGGGGCACGGTTCAGGTTTTAAGACACCGTGAAGGTTGCGTGTGATTGATGCCACCGGAGATGACACGAACAATATTCCGATACCTGGCCTGGGGGTTGATCCTAGGCCTCTTCATCGTCACCGATACGTCGCTGGCACTGCGTCCCCACACGTTGATATCGCCAAACATCGATCGCTTTGCGGCGCTGTTCGTGGTCGGCGCCGTGTTTTCGCTGGCCTACCCGCAACACGTGCTGCCCATTTTGCTCGGACTTCTGGTCGTCATCATCGGCTTCGAGCTCATCCAGAAGCTGCTGTCCGGCAGGCATGGATACGTGAAAGACATGTTCGTCAAAGGCGCCGGCTGTTGTGCGGGTGTTTTCGCCGCAACCGCTTTGAGACGCGCGCTGTCCGCAATGTCCGGGCGCGCAGATCAAAGCAAATCGTGACGCCCCCCGTCAGGACACTGGCAACCTTTCTGCTCCAGTATGGTCCGCATGTCGAATTGGCCTTGAGGTAAACGAGCCGCGCGCCCCAAGCAAATTCGAGACAGCTCCGCGCAGCCTGCAACGGCTACGCGCCCGCCGCACAAAGCAGGCCTGACATCTCCGTGTCCTCATTGCCCGCCACCAGGCCGGCCGCTCGCAAAAGGCGCGTCCGGCAAGCCTGGACCCCGGCCATTCGGATCGCTCGCGGCTGGCAGGGCGCGCGCAGGAAATGGCGGAACCTGGACGCGCTGCCCACCGCGATGCGGATCGCAATCGTCTGTGTGGGGCTTCTCGTGCTCCTTCCGCTCGCCAACCTCGCCTATCAGATCGTCCGCAAGCCGACTGAGCTGTTCTTTTTCGTCGGCACGGCGCTCGACAAGGAGCCGCCCGAGATGTGGCGGCGGTACGGTGCTCACTTCCGCGCCTACGCCACGGACGCGATCACGCCGGAGCTACTGGCGGCCCTGGCGCAGACCGAGAGTTCGGGCAATCCGGTGGCGCGCACCTACTGGCGCTGGCGACTGACGTGGAATCCCCTCGCGATCTACAAGCCCGCCTCGAGCGCCGTCGGCCTGTATCAGATGACGGACGCGGCGTTCGCGGAGGCGAATGGCTATTGCATCCGCCAGCACACGGTCGTCGCCACGGAGTGCGGGTTCAAGAGCCTCAATGTCCGCACGCTGCCGGCTCATGCCACGGAGCTCACTGCGATATACCTGGACCGTAACGTCGCCAGAGTTCTCGCCGCCGCACCGAAGGCCACCGCGAGTTCCCGGCAGAGGCAGGATCTCGCGGCGCTCATCCATCTCTGCGGCACCGGCCCCGGACGGGCCTTCGTGCGCCGCGGCTTCCAGCCGGCCACCGGAGAGCGCTGCGGCGACCACCTCGTCGCAGCGTACATTGCGAAGGTCAAGGGGATGAAACGCCAATTTCTCAGGCTTGCTGAGAACGATAGAAGCTGAGCCGCAAATGGCAAGCTGTGGGCATCGATTGCAGAATCGCCGAATAGTCCCAGGCCTTGCCGCCGAGGGCGGTACAGCTGTTGAACAGCTGCTGGCCCGGCAGCGGCAGGCGATAGCCTGCAGCGAGAAGATGGCCGGCCATCGAACGTTCTGAGCTCGGGCTGCCTTGGTCAAAGCCCCAAGTGGCGCCGAAGCACAAGCTACCCCCTCGTCTCATGAAGCTGGTGTCAGCGACGAGAACCACAACATTTGGGTTACAACCAGTAGCTCAATGTGAACCAGCTTACACCTCGCCATCCGCCACATCGATATGATCGTTGCACGGAGCTAGTGCTTGACCGGCATTCAGCCGTGTTTCCCAATTGGAGTTCAGAGAACCAAGCAAGCAAAGATCACAAAGGACTCGTCGGTAACGCGTACCCAGGGAGTTGGCCATGCATACGGTCGTAAATCATGGGTTGTGGATCGTATCAGGTCTGTTGTTATTTGTGGTTGCGCTAATACGCTTCAGTAGACCGCCGACAAACCGTACGGGAACGACTTTTCTCCTGTTTTACACGGGAGTGCTGTTCTACTACGCCCTCCTGATCGGGCTCTGGCTCCTGGTCATCATTCTCGTCAGCGCAGGAGGGTATGGAATCGAAGGCGTTCCAATCGCCCAATCCCTAAAGGCAAATGAGTGGCTAAGTCCATCTCTTCCCGTCGTGGGCTTTCTTCTCATTACGGTAGCCTCGCAGTTCAAGTTCGTCAGCAAACTGGATACAGCCGCTCGGCAGTTCTGCATTCAACTCGCCGCAATCCCGGCCGAAGCTGAGCAACTCGCCGTCGAATTGGCGCATGGCCAATTGCTACTCACGGATCGAACTCTCATCGAAAACGTCTCCCGGGAGATCACCAAGAACATTGGCGCGAACGCTCTTCGTCTTGCCAACGATGGCTCGCTGGAGTCACGTTTTACGCGTGCGGTGTCGCTCTATTGGCTGTTCATCATGCCTGACAACATCGGCATCCCTCTACCGTTTCCAACGAACGTCAGTGGGCGATCGACCTACACACGAATAATGCGGCTCAACGAAAAATCCGTGGAGCAGTCAATCGCTCTATACGACAGCCTCTTGGAGAACGCCCTGGCCTGCTTCACGTCGTCAAAGCCGACGCGACCAATGGAGGAGGCCCTAAAGAAGAATATTCATGATCTCTCATTGACGATCTGCAGGCTTATCGCGAGGTGGGTGCTTTATCTTGAGGTAACGGAGAACCAGCGACGCAAACGTCTCTCAAACATGGGCCTCAATCCGCGAGATCACTCTCCGGCGTTCGGGCGTGACCAATGGGTTGCTTCGATCTTGGTCATCATCGTCTTGTTCCTGTTCATGTCGATCGCGATACCCGGA
This sequence comes from Bradyrhizobium mercantei, assembly GCF_001982635.1. GTDB lineage: Bacteria > Pseudomonadota > Alphaproteobacteria > Rhizobiales > Xanthobacteraceae > Bradyrhizobium > Bradyrhizobium mercantei. Next base: position 1,148,077 of record NZ_MKFI01000002.1, read on the forward strand.
CAACAGCCGTTCAGCCAAACTTTCATGTACTCCGTGTTGATGGCAATCCAGTTGGGGATGGCTGTCATAGCGGGCACGGCGGTTGCCCAACGGTTCATCCGTCGACAGGAAGAGAATGTCTGGCAATTTCCTCCTCTCGCGGAGCTCACGATTTCTGCGCTCGTCGTGGTCGGCTTGTGCATCGTGCTGCGGATCGGGTGGCCGTTGGTACCGGATCTTCTCAACACCGGAAGTGTTTCGCTGACGCAATCGCTCACCGAATTCGCGGATCGCTGGCCATTTGTCCTTTTGCCGTTCCTTTGCACCTTCTCAATCGGATTGATGTGCGCTCTCTTGGGTACACAAGCGTGGGGATCGCTTCGGTTCGCACTCCTGGGAGGGATACTCAACGCGGGGACATTCGCAGTTGCGACAATTCTGATTGCCCAGCTCCTGAGCGGTGAGTTCCTGCAACGAATTCAGGGCAACAGCCCAGGCATTGCCCGGCTGCTTGTACCGCTAAGTGTCGCCGGCTTCGTGCTGGGTGCGATCGTGCTTGCGATTTTCCCGAGATCCATTCGTTCGAACAAATTGCCGACCATCTTTGACCCGTTGCGGCCGCTCTCGCTGGGCGCAGATGCAGGTTCAGCGGTTTCCGGAGATCCGTCAGCCGACATGGTCAGCGAGGCCGCTGACCGGACAGGCTCCCGCGCTGCATCGAGGGAACTCGGGGCCTATAATCGAGAGGGTGTGGACGAGTTGCAGGGACGCTATGTTTGCTTCCGGCCAACATTTGGCAATCCCGCTATTGTCAACGCTTACGAGGTGACCATCCATTGGGACGATAAACGCGCGAGCCTTGTATTTGAGGAGCGGAATCGGCCGGACAGCAGCCATTCCCAGGTTGGACTGGTTTACATACCCGATGGCAAGCCCTTCATGAGCTTGGTCACCGCCGACAAGGGAGCCGTTCGCGTCATCATGGTCGCCCGGCCCGACCATGACGGCATCGCTCGCGGACTAATCCTCACGCTCTCGACCCCCGGGGGTATCCACTTTATTCCGGCCAGCGCTCCGGTCGTGTTGCGGCGGCTGAACGAGAAGATTCCGCAATTGGGATTTGTGCATCAAGACTCCGAGGACTATGCGGCATATGTCAGCCAGCTTAGCGAGGTCGCACCGGAATTTGCGACCTTTGCCTCGCTTCCGCACGGCTTGAAGGTCGTAAAGACGTCTGCCGCGTAACAGAGACCCGACATTTGCGCATGGGTCAGGCGGCCGCGACCTCGTGGCCCGACATCACCTCCAGCGCTTTCAGAATCGCCGAATGGTCCCAGGCTTTGCCGCCGAGGGCGGTGCAGGTGTTGAACAGCTGCTGAGCCGCGGCCGTGCCCGGCAGCGACAAGCCGAGCGCCCGCGCACCTTCCAGCGCGAGGTTGAGATCCTTCTGATGCAGCTCGATGCGGAAGCCCGGATCGAAATTGCGCTTGATCATGCGATCGCCGTGCACTTCTAGGATCCGGGACGAGGCGAAGCCCCCCATCAGCGCCTGGCGCACCAGCGCGGGATCCGCGCCCGCCTTCGACGCGAACAGCAGGGCCTCGCTCACCGCCTCGATGGTCAGTGCCACGATGATCTGGTTCGCAACCTTGGTGGTCTGGCCGTCACCATTGCCGCCGACATGGGTGACGTTCTTGCCCATCGTCTCGAACACGGGCTTCATCGCATTGAAGGCCCGCTCCCGCCCGCCAACCATGATGGTCAGGCTCGCCGCCTTTGCGCCGACCTCGCCGCCGGATACCGGCGCGTCGAGATAGTCGGCACCGAGCGCATCGATCTTCCGTGCGAACTCCTTGGTCGCCAGCGGAGAGATCGAGCTCATATCGACCACGATCATGCCCTTCGAAACGCCCTCCGCGACGCCACCCTCGCCGAACAGCACGGCTTCGACATGCGGCGTATCCGGCACCATGACGATCACGGCGTCGGCTTCCTGCGCCACCTGCTTGCCTGACTCGCAGGCGACGCCACCGGCTGCGATCAGTTCGGGCGGAAGCGGCACGACGTCATGCAGGAACAGGCGATAGCCGGCAGCCTGGAGGTGGCTCGCCATCGGACGCCCCATGGTGCCGAGCCCGATGAATCCGATGTCTTTCATTGTCGTTGCTCCTGTCAGCCTGATGAGAGCGTTTTCCAGCGAAGTGGATACCGGTTCGCGTGCAGAAAACGCTGCAAGAAAAAATCTAGAGCTCAGTTCCGATTCAATCGGAACTGAGCTCTAGGTCACGAACGTGTGCGCGGCGTGCCAGGCGAGGCTCTCGAGCGTGGTCGTCCGCGGCTTGTATTCGCATCCGATCCAGCCGCGATATCCGATGCTGTCGAGATGCTTGAACAGATAGGAGTAGTTGATCTCGCCGGTGCCCGGCTCGAAGCGGCCCGGATTGTCGGCGAGCTGGACGTGCGCGATCCGGTCGAGATGCTTTTGCAACGTCCGCGCCAGGTCACCTTCCATGATCTGCATGTGATAGATGTCGTACTGGATGAACAGGTTGGGCGAGCGCACTTCGGAAATCAGCTGCACCGCCTGTTCCGTCCCGTTCAGGAAGAAACCGGGAATATCGAGCGTGTTGATCGGTTCGATCAGGAGCTTGATGCCATGCTGGGCGAGCGCGCCGGCCGCGAAGCGCAGATTGGGCACGAGAACTTCGTTGAGATCCGCGGCATCCGCACCGGCGGGCGCGATGCCGACCAGGCAATTCAGCTGCCGGCAATCGAGCGCCTTCGCGTAGTCGATCGCGCGCACCACGCCGTCGCGAAATTCATCGACCCGATCGCGCAGGATCGCGATGCCCCGCTCGCCGGCGGCCCAATTGCCGGCCGGAAGATTGTGCAGCACCTGGGTCAGTTCAGACCGTGCCAACTCTTCCCGCAACTCGCTTTTTTCGTAGTCGTAAGGAAACAGATACTCGACCGCATTGAAGCCGGCGGCCTTGGCGGCGGCGAACCGGTCGAGGAACGGCAGCTCGTTGAAGAGCATGGTGAGGTTGGCGGCAAATTGAGGCACGGGTCGTCTCTCCGCTTGGAACGCGCTGGATGATGTGGTCAGGCCGGCAGCAGCGTGCCGGATCGTTGTGCGCTCGGCACGTCATCGAGCGGAAGATCGAGCACTTCCTCGAACTCGACGATGTTGTCGATCTCCGTGCCCATCGCGATGTTGGTGACCCGCTCGAGGATGAATTCCACCACCACCGGCACGCGATGCTTGGCCATCAGCTCGCGTGCAGTCGCGAACGCGGCCTGCGCCTCGTTCGGATCCGTAACCCGGATCGCCTTGCAACCCAGCCCTTCGGCGACGGTGACATGGTCGACGCCGTAGACGCCGATCTCGGGCGCGTTGATGTTCTCGAACGAGAGTTGGACGTGATAGTCCATATCGAAGCCGCGCTGCGCCTGCCGGATCAGCCCGAGATATGAATTGTTCACGACGACGTGGATGTAGGGCAGATTGAACTGCGCCCCGACCGCGAGCTCCTCGATCAGGAACTGGAAGTCGTAGTCCCCCGACAGCGCGACGATGTCGCGGTCGGGATCGGCGGCGCGCACACCCAGCGCGGCCGGCAGGGTCCAGCCGAGCGGGCCGGCCTGCCCGGCATTGATCCAGTTGCGCGGGTTGTAGACGTTGAGGAACTGGGCCCCCGCGATCTGCGACAAGCCGATCACGGTCACGTAGCAGGTGTCGCGGCCGAATGCCTTGTTCATCTCCTCGTAGACGCGCTGCGGCTTGATCGGGATGTTGTCAAAGTGACTCTTGCGCAGCATCGAACGCTTACGGTCGCGGCAGGCGGCGGGCCAGGCCTGCCGGTCGCGCAGCTTGCCGGACTTCCGCCACTCCCTGGCGACGCCCACGAACATCTCCAGCGCCGCCTTGGCGTCGGACACGATGCCGAGATCCGGATTGAAGACCCGACCGATCTGCGTCGGCTCGATGTCGACATGGACGAATTTGCGGCCCTTGGTGTAGGTCTCGATCGAGCCGGTATGCCGGTTGGCCCAGCGGTTGCCGATCCCGAGCACGAAATCGGATTCGAGCATCGTGGCGTTGGCGTAGCGATGGCTGGTCTGCAGGCCGACCATGCCGGCCATCAGCGCGTGATCGTCGGGAATGGCGCCCCATGCCATCAGCGTCGGAACGACGGGAACGTTGACCGCTTCGGCGAACTCGACCAGCAGCTTGGATGCATCGGCGTTGATGACGCCGCCGCCGGCCACGATCAGCGGCCGCTCCGCGGCGTTGAGCATCTCGAGCGCCTTCTCGATCTGCTTGCGCGTTGCCGTCGGCTTGTAGACCGACAGCGGCGAATAGGTCTCGTCGTCGAACTCGATCTCGGCCAGCTGCACATCGAGCGGAAGATCGATCAGCACCGGTCCCGGCCGCCCCGACCGCATGACATGGAAGGCCTGGCTGAACACGCGCGGCACCAGCGCCGGCTCGCGCACGGTCACGGCCCATTTCGTCACCGGCTTTGCGATCGACTCGATGTCGACGGCCTGGAAATCTTCCTTGTAGAGCCGCGCCCGCGGCGCCTGGCCCGTGATGCAGAGGATCGGAATCGAATCCGCGATCGCCGAATAGAGGCCGGTGATCATGTCGGTGCCGGCGGGGCCCGAGGTGCCGATGCAAACGCCGATATTGCCCGCGTTCGCCCTGGTATAGCCTTCCGCCATGTGCGAGGCGCCTTCGACGTGCCGCGCCAGAATATGCCGGATCGAGCCGTTGCGCTTCAATGCGGAGTAAAACGGGTTGATCGCCGCACCGGGAACGCCGAAAGCGCAAGTGATCCCCTCGCGTTCCAGTATGCGGACTGCCGCATCCACCGCTCGCATCTTCATGTGATGATCCCGTTTCGCTATGAGTTGGCCTGAGCAGGATCATCAGGCCGGCAACCGTCGATCTCAACGCAAACGCTGGGAATTTCCGCGCTGTGGCAGCGCTCGCGATTTCTTGCATGTCTCCAATTGATTAGCGCCAACTGAAAAATGGAAATCGGAAAGCCCGCGGACCTCAGGCCGCGGGACTGCTGCCACGCAGCTCCGCTGTGAGCTCGGCTGCGATCCGATGCACGGTGGCGCCGATCTCCGGCAGACGATCGTCCGTCATCCGATCCGCGGTGCCCGATACCGAGATCGCGGCGAATGGCTCGCTGCAATCGTTGAAGACCACCGCGGCCACGCAGCGCAAGCCGAGCCGCGCCTCTTCATCGTCCACCGCATAGCCCTGGCGGCGCACGGCCTCCAATTCCCTGAACAGCTCGCCCGGGCGAATGATCGACTTTTCCGTCAGGCGCGGCATGCCGCGGCGGCGGATGATCGCGTTGATGTCGACATCGGAATACGCCGCCAGCACCGCCTTCCCCACGCCGGACGCGATCAAGGCGACCCGTCCGCCGACCTTGGTCAGCGACCGCATGATCTCGCGGCTTTCGATGCGGGACACGATGATGATGGATTCATCATCGACCACCGCAAGGTTGGCGGTTTCCCTGGTCTGGTCGCGCAGCTTGCGCAGATAAGGCAACGCCCGCGCGGAAAAATTGCGCCGGCGCATGAAGGTCGAGCCGACCACGAAGCTTTGCGCGCCGATGTGCCATTTGGATTCCTCGCGGTCGAACTGCACGAACCTGCGGTTCTCCAGCGTCGTCAGCAGCCGATGCGCCGTCGACGGCGGCAAGCCGATGCGGATCGCAAGATCGGTCAGCCGATAGCCTTCGTCATCCTGTGCAAGGGCTTCCATGATCTGCAGCGCGCGATCGACCGATTGAACGCCGCCGTCGCGCGCGTCCTGATCCGGCTGCGCGCGAAAATCGGGATCGGACGGCTTGCGCCGGATCGGCTCTCTTTTCATCACGACCTGCCCCTAACCGGTTGCGGTTCTGAACGGAATTGGCTCGGAGAACGAGCGCTTCAATTGGCATATGGCATGCCAAAAGACTAAAGAGTCAAGGTCAGAGAATTCGCGAATAGGTCAGTATTTTTGCCATTTTAATCGTGAAATGCGTCGATTCTTTTGTTTGACTTCTGGGATAATGTATACCACGATTATTCAATAACGACCCAATCACACAACCGGGAGAACGCTGCCATGTACGTTGGGGACATCCTTCGCGCCAACAGTGCGCACGTGGTGACGATCGGCTCGAACGAATCCGTAAGCATTGCGGCGAACCTCATGTACGCGAGCAATGTCGGCACATTGGTGGTCAGGAACGCCTCGCGCAGCAAGGACGCCGCGGTGGTCGGAATGTTCAGCGAGCGCGACGTGGTCGCTGTGGTTGCCGAGCGCGGCACCGGCGGCCTGGCGATGAAAGTCGCGCAGTTCATTTCGCCGCGGCCGCTGGTGTCCTGCAATTCGCAGGACACGCTCACCGATGTCGAGCATCTCATGGCGCGTCACGGGATCCGCCATATGCCCGTCATCGACAACGGCCGGCTCGTCGGCGTCGTGAGCATGCGGGACATCACCGTTGCTTTCGAGGAAGCCGCCTGCGCGGCCTGACGGACGTTCCCGAGACAATTTGAAGGCCATTGCAACGCTGTACGGTCCGGGCCGCCAAGGCTCGCGCTGTGTTCCCACCCTGCTCGCGAGGATTTCATGAGAGTTTGCATCTACGGCGCCGGCGCTATCGGCGGCTATCTCGGTGTCGAATTGATGCGCGCTGGCGCCGATGTCAGCCTGGTCGCGCGCGGCGCGCACCTCGCCGCGATGCGACAGAACGGCCTGAAGCTCCTGATCGGCCAACAGGAGCGCGTAGTGCATCCCCGCTGCACCGACAATCCCGCCGAACTCGGCGAGCAGGATGTCGTCATCATCTGCCTCAAGGCGCATTCGATCACCGGCGTGATCGAACCGATGCGGCCCCTGCTGGGTGATCGGACCCGCATCGTCACCGCCGTCAACGGCATTCCCTATTGGTATTTCTACAAGCATGGCGGACGGCACGAAGGATCGGCGCTCGAGAGCATCGACCCGGGCGGACGGCAGTGGAACGAGCTTGGCCCCGAGCGCGCGATCGGCTGCGTGGTGTATCCCGCGACCGAGATCGAAGCGCCCGGTGTGATCCGCCACGTCTACGGCAACAACTTTCCGCTCGGCGAGCCCTCCGGCGAGATCACACCCGACGTCCAGCGGCTCTCCGAGCTGTTCGTCGCCGCGGGCATGAAGGCGCCGGTGCTCGACCGCATCCGCGACGAGATCTGGCTGAAGCTGTGGGGCAATGTCTGCTTCAACCCGATCAGCGCCCTCACCCACGCGACCCTCGACGTGATCTGCAGCAATCCCGGCACGCGCGCGCTGTCGCGAGCGATCATGCTGGAGGCCCAGGCGATCGCCGAAAGCCTCGGGGTCAAGTTCCGGGTCGATGTCGACCGCCGCATCGAGGGCGCACGCAAGGTCGGCGCGCACAAGACCTCGATGCTGCAGGATCTCGAGCGTGGACGTCCCGTCGAGATCGATCCGCTGATCACCGTGGTGCAGGAGATGGGCCGGATGACCGGGATTGCAACGCCCGCGCTCGATGCGGTGCTGGCCCTGGTCGCGCAGCGCACCAGGCAGGCCGGCCTCTATGACGGGGCGGCCGGCGCCGCCGTAGCCGAAACCCTGGCGGTCGCGTGATCCCGATGGCAAACGTGACACGCTGGGTTCGCTTCCGCCACCGTGCCGATCTCGGCTTCGGGCAACTCACCCCGTCCGGCATCGCCGTGCACGCCGGGGACATGTTCACCAACGCGCGGCCGACCGGCCGAATGCTGGCGCTTGATGATGTCGAGCTGCTTGCGCCGACCGAACCGAGCAAGATCATCGCGCTCTGGAACAATTTTCACGCGCTTGCGGCGAAACTGCAATCGCCTGAGCCGCCCGAGCCGTTGTACCTGCTGAAGGCGCCGACCAGCGTCACCGCGCCGGGCGCCGTCATCACGCGTCCGGTGGGCTATGACGGCAAGACGACCTATGAAGGCGAGCTCGGCATCGTCATCGGCAAGACCTGCACCGCGGTCGCGCCCGAACAGGCCGACGCCTTCATCTTCGGTTACACCTGCACCAACGACGTCACCGCCGCCGATATCCTCAATCGCGATCCGACCTTCCCGCAATGGGCGCGGGCCAAGGGCTTCGATGGATATGGCCCGTTCGGTCCCGTCATTGCCTCGGGCCTCGACCCCGCACGCCTCGTGGTGCGCACGATCCTCAACGGCGTGGAGCGCCAGAATTACCCGATCGCCGACATGATCTTCAGCGCGCAGACGCTGGTCAGCAAGATCTCGCACGACATGACGCTGTTGCCGGGCGACCTGATCTGCTGCGGCACATCGATCGGCGTCGGCGTGATGAAGGAGCCGGTCAATACGGTCACCGTCGCGATCGACGGCATCGGCGAATTGACCAACGAATTTCGTCAGTAGGCGTCAGGACGACAGCTGACGCCCGGACCAAACGACCAACACCTGCCCTGGGAGCACACATGATCTCCAGCACGACACAGGCATCCTTGCCCGGCGGCTTCCGCTGGTTTCAGCTCGCGATCGGAATCGTCTGCATGGCGATGATCGCCAACCTGCAGTATGGCTGGACGCTGTTCGTCGATCCGATCGACGCACAGTTTCACTGGGGCCGTCCGGCGATCCAGCTCGCCTTCACGATCTTCGTGATGACGGAAACCTGGCTGGTGCCGGTGGAAGCCTGGTTCGTGGACAAATACGGGCCCCGCATCGTCATCATGTTCGGCGGGCTGATGATCGGATTGGCCTGGGTGATGAACTCTTACACCTCCTCGCTGGTCACGCTTTATGCGGCAGCTGTCGTCGCGGGCATCGGCGCCGGCGCCGTCTACGGCACCTGCGTCGGCAACGCGCTGAAATGGTTTCCGGACCGCCGCGGCCTGGCCGCAGGCGCGACCGCCGCCGGATTTGGCGCCGGCGCAGCCCTCACCGTCGTGCCGATCGCCAACATGATTGCCACGAGCGGCTACCAGAACGCCTTCCTGACGTTCGGAATAGGCCAAGGCCTGACGGTTCTCCTGCTCGCCTGGTTCGTCCGTCCGCCTGTCGGCGTCGAGGCTCCCAAGAAGAAGCGTCACAATCTGCCGCAGAGCGCGATCGACTACACGCCGCCCCAGGTGCTGCGCGCGCCGATTTTCTGGGTGATGTACCTGGTGTTCGTCATGGTGGCCTCCGGCGGACTGATGACCGCCGCGCAGATCGGGCCGATTGCCCATGACTTCAAGATCGCGGATACGCCGGTGACGCTGGCGGGCTTCCAGATGGCCGCGCTGACCTTTGCGATCTCGCTCGATCGCGTGTTCGACGGGTTCGGCCGGCCATTCTTCGGCTGGGTCTCCGACAATATCGGCCGCGAGCACACCATGTTCATCGCGTTCGCGACCGCGGCGCTGATGCTGCTGACACTGTCGGTCTACGGCCACATTCCGGTCGTGTTCGTGCTGGCGACAGCCGTCTATTTCGGTGTCTTCGGCGAGATCTACAGCCTGTTTCCGGCGACCGCCGGCGACACATTCGGCTCCAAATACGCAACCACCAACAACGGCATGCTGTACACGGCGAAGGGCACGGCGGCGCTGCTCGTCCCGCTTGCGAGCATCATCTCCTCGCAATTCGGCTGGCAGGCCGTATTCGTCGTGGCCGTCGCGCTCAACGCCACCGCAGCCCTCATGGCCGTGTTCGTGATCAAGCCGCTGCGGCGCGCGTTCATTCTCGGCAGCGAAAGCACGGCAAGCGCTGCAATCTCGCGCGCCAAGGCCCTGCCCGGCGAGAGCGACCTGCTGGAGACACCGGTGTCTTACGACCGTCTCAAGAAGGCGCCATAACACGAGACCACTCGGCCGGGAGCGCAGGATTGAACGACCAATGGACCGACGTGCGAGCACGGACCGCACTGCGGAGAATCTTCGACGCCGCCGTCGCCAGCGCTGATCCCAGGATCACGATCGCCGGCGCCTTGCCGGCAAAGCCGAAGGGCCGATGCATCGTCGTCGGCGCCGGCAAGGCATCGGCTGCGATGGCCGCGGGCCTCGACGCGGCATGGCCCGACGTCGCGCTTTCGGGTGTCGTGGTGACGCGCCACGGCCATTCGGTTCCAGCGGGCCGCATCGAAGTGCTCCAGGCGTCTCACCCCGTGCCCGATGGCTCGAGCGAGGCGGCTGCGCGTCGCATGCTGCGTGCCGTCGAGGGACTTTCGGCCGATGATCTCGTCATCGCCCTGATGTCCGGTGGCGGCTCGGCGCTGATGACCCTGCCTGCGGCCTCGATGACCCTCGCCGACAAGCAGGCGGTGAACCGGGCGCTGCTCGCAAGCGGCGCGACGATTGCCGAGATGAACGTCGTCCGCAAGCATCTGTCCGCGATCAAGGGCGGACGGCTGGCGCTGGCCGCCCGTCCCGCACGTCTCACCACGCTTGTGATATCAGACATTCCCGGCGACGACCCGGCGGCAATCGCGTCCGGTCCCACGCTTCCGGACCCCAGCACCAGAGCTGATGCGCGGGAGATCGTCAGGCGGTTTGCAATCGACCTGCCGGATGCCGCGCAGCGTGTCCTCGCCCAGGCCGATGAGACGCCGAAGCCCGGCGAGATCGATGCCGATGTCCGCATCCTCGCCGCGCCGTTCCTCGCGCTGGACGCAGCAGCCAGAACGGCCCGCGACGAAGGTCTTCATCCGATCATTCTCGGGGACGCCATCGAAGGCGAGGCGCGCGAGCTCGGAACCGTGATGGCCGGCATCGCCCGTTCGGTCGTCACACAGGCGCAACCGGGCCCGGCTCCCGCAGTTCTGCTCTCCGGTGGAGAGACGACGGTCATGATCGGCCGTGGACCGGCCGGCCGCGGCGGCCGCAACACCGAGTTCCTGCTGGGACTTGCCGTCGCCCTCTCCGGCGCGTCCGATATCTGGGCCATTGCCGGAGACAGCGATGGAATTGATGGAACGGAAGACGCGGCTGGAGCTTTGATCGGTCCTGATACGCTGCGGCGCGCCGCCGCTGATCGCCTCGACGCACGGGCTTACCTGGCGGCCCATGACAGCTACACATTCTTCGACCGCCTTGGAGACCTCGTGCGCACCGGGCCAACGCTTACCAATGTCAACGATGTCAGAGCCGTGCTGATTGCAGCCGGCAAGCCAGCAATGAGGTAACCCATGCGTCGTCATCGACGGGCCAAGATCGTCGCAACCGTCGGCCCAGCCAGCAGTTCCCCCGAGATGCTCAAGGCATTGCTGCTGGCCGGCGTCGACACGTTCCGCCTGAACTTCAGCCACGGAACGCAGAGCGACCACGCGCGCATCCACGCGGCGATCCGAAAGCTGGAACAGGAGGTCGGCCGGCCGATCGGCATTCTGATGGACCTCCAGGGTCCGAAAATCCGCGTCGGGACCTTGCGCGATGGCAAGATTATCGCGGCGGCCGGCGAAACCATCCGGTTCGTGCTGTCCGGATCGGACGGCGACCGGTCCTCGATTCCCCTCCCGCACCGGGAGATCTTTGCCGCCGTTGCCCCTGGCCATGACCTGCTGATCGACGACGGCCGGGTCCGCGTTCGCGTCACCGGGCTCGGTGACGATTTCATCGACGCCAAGGTGGTGGTGGGCGGCACGATCTCGAACCACAAGGGCGTCAATCTGCCGGGAACGGTGCTCGATCTGTCGCCGCTGACCGAGAAGGATCGCCTCGATCTGGAGTTCGGCCTCAACCTCGGCGTCGATTGGGTCGCCCTGTCATTCGTGCAGAAGCCCTCCGACATCATCGAGGCGAGAGGCCTGATCGGCGACCGCGCCGGCGTGATGGCCAAGATCGAGAAGCCGGCGGCGCTCGAGCGGATCGACGACATCATCCAGCTCTGCGACGCCATCATGGTTGCCCGCGGCGACCTCGGCGTCGAAATCCCGCACGAGGACGTGCCGGGCCGTCAGAAGGAGCTGGTGCGGGCCTGCCGGCTCGCGGTGAAGCCCGTGATCGTCGCCACCCAGATGCTGGACTCGATGGTCGCGGCGCCCACGCCGACGCGTGCGGAAGTCTCCGACGTCGCGACCGCCATCTATGATGGCGCAGACGCCGTGATGTTGTCGGCGGAATCGGCGACGGGCCGCTATCCGCGCGAGGCGGTCGAGATGATGGACCGCATCATCCGCAGCACCGAGCAGCACAAGATGTACCGCTCGATCGTCGAGGCGACCCAGCCCGGCGAAGAGCAGACCGCGCCGCATGCCGTGGCAACCGCCGCTGCCGATCTCGCCTCGGTGATCCACGCCGCAGCCATCGTGGCCTATACGTCGAGCGGCACCACCGCCGCACGCGTCGCGCGCAAGCGGCCGAGCCTGCCGATCCTCGCCATCACCCCAAGCCGCGAAGTGTCGCGCCGCATGTGCCTGCTGTGGGGAGCGCACAGCGTGCTGTCCGACGACGTCAAGAGCTATGAGGAGATGGTCGAGCGCGCGACGGCGTTTGCGCGTGCGGAGCAGTTCGCATCCAGCCGGGACCTGCTGGTCGTCGTCGCCGGCATTCCCTTTGCGCAGGCGGGAACGACCAACAATCTGCGCGTCGTCTCGCTGCCCTGAGTTTCGAGCCTGGCTGCGAGAGGGCCGCAGTCGCTATTCAAACTGGACCGGCTCGGATCCGGGATAGGAATGGGCCACGAACTCGCAGAACGCGCGGGCCGCGGGCGACAGCTTGGTGTTGTCCTTCCAGGCAAGCCCGACATCCATGGTGTGGACATCGTCATCGAGCGTCTTGAGGTCGATGCGATGTCCCTCGAGCGACCACGGACGGTAGACCATGTCGGACAGGATGGTGATTCCCATGCCGGTTGCGACCATGCTGCGGACCGCCTCGACCGACAGGGTACGGAAGATGACGTTCGGCACATGCGCGGTATGTTGCCAGTAACGCATCGCGGAACGCTCGGCTTCATCGACGGTCAACATCAGATAGGGTTCGCCCGCGAGGTCCGCGAGCTTGATGCTGTCCTTGCGCAGCAACGGATGATTGACGCAGGTCCACAGGCGGCGCGGCGAGCGCAGCAACAGCCGCGAACGAATGGAGTGCCGGTCATGCAAATTCGCGATCAGCATGATCGCCGCATCGACGCTGCCGCTGATCAGGCTCTGCTCGATCGCGTCGCGCGAGAATTCGTGCAGCCGCACCGTGATGTTCGGAAACGATCGCCAGAAGCGCGACAATAGCGGCGGCAGGAAATATCCGGCGACGGTGTAGCTGACGGCAACATCGACGGTGCCGTCGACCTGCGTTCCCCAGCGGGTCGGTCCGCGCACCGCATCCGATACGCTCGACTCGATGGCGCGGGCGCGCTGCAAGAACTCGCGTCCGTCGAAGGTCAGCGTCACCCCGTTCGAGTGACGGTCGAACAGCTTGTGGCCGAGCTCGGCCTCGAGCGCCTTGATGGACGCGGTGACAGCCGATTGCGTCACGCCGAGCGCCGCCGCGGCCGCCGACACCCGCCCGGTCTCGGCAGTTGCAATGAAGTGCCGGACCTGACGGAACGTCAGAGACATAAAAATTTCCGATATCAGCGAACGATATTTCGAATTTTACAATCCCCCGGTGGATCGGAAAAATCAATCCGGCGGTTGCGGGCGAGAAGGCGTTGAGATGATGTCCGATGGTTTGGAGTTGGTCTCTCGCGACGTCAGCGTCCAATTTGAAGGCCTGAAAGCCCTGTCCAACGTCACTTTGGCCGTGCCACGAGGTCGCATCGTCGGACTGATCGGCCCCAACGGGGCCGGCAAAACCACTCTTATCAATGTGCTGACGGGCTTCCAGCCGGTCGGCGCCGGCACCGTGAGGCTGGAGGGCGAGACGCTCGACGGCATTGCAGCGCACATGCTGCGACGCAAAGGCGTGGCGCGAACCTTCCAGTCGGGCCGCCTTTTCCGAGAGCTGCCGGTGACGGACAACCTGGAAGTGACCGGCGTCGGCCTCGGTCAAACCCGCCATGACGCGATCGAGGAGGCCGAACGGGTGATGGCCTGGCTCGGCATTTCGCATCTTGCCGGCACCATTGCCGGCGCGCTGCCCTACACCGACGAGCGCCGCGTCGCGATCGGCCGCGCGATCATGTGCACGCCGCGCTATCTGCTGCTCGATGAACCCGCGGCGGGAATGTCTGAGCACGAGAGCCACGAACTCGCTGCGATCATTCGCCGGATCGCAGGCGAGCTCAATGTCGGCGTGCTGCTGATCGAGCACAATATCGGCTTGGTGCTCGAGCTCTGCGAGCGCATTTTCGTCCTCGATTCCGGCGAGGTCATCGAAGTCGGCCCGCCCGCTCAGATCCGCGACAGCGATGCGGTTCGGCATGCCTATATGGGCACGCAGCGCGACGAATTGATCGCACAGGTCACCGCCGAAGTGGCCGCCGCGTCATGACAGCCCTCGCCGTCGACGACATCACGGTGAGCTATGGCCGCCTCACGGCGCTCCGCGGCGTGACGCTGAAGGTCGATGAGGGCGAGATCCTGTTCGTCACCGGCCCGAACGGCGCCGGCAAGTCGACGCTGCTCAACGCCATCGCAGGCGTCGTACCGACGGGTTCTGGGTCGATCGCGATCGACGGCGCGAAGATCACCGGTGCGGCGCCCGAGGACATCGCCCGCCGCGGATTTTCGCTGGTGCCCGAGGGGCGCAACGTCTTCGGCGCGCTGACGATCGAGGAGAATCTGAAGGTCGGCACCGGCATGCGCGCCGATCGCAGGAAGATCGCCGACGACCTGGATCAGGTCTACCAGGAATTCCCGATGCTGGCCGAGCGCCGCCACACCCCGGCCGGCATGCTGTCCGGCGGCCAGCAACAGATGCTGGTGATCGGCCGCGCGCTGATGGCCGCGCCGCGCATCATGGCGATCGACGAGCCGTCGCTCGGCCTCGCGCCGAAGATCATCGACCAGGTCTACGAGATCCTGCTGCGGCTGCGGGCACAGCGCAAGCTCACGCTGCTGATCGTCGAGCAGAGCTCGACGCGCGCCATGATGACCGGCGGGCGGATGGTCCTGATCCGCGGCGGCCGCATCGTGCTCGAGGGCCCCGCGGCCGAGATGGTCCGGGATGATCGCCTGAAGCAGAGCTATTTCGGCTTTGGAGATCATTGAGATGCGCGAGCTGCTCCAGATCATCTTCGACGCGCTGAGCCTCGGCAGCCTCTATGCGCTCGGCGCGCTCGGGATCGCCCTGATCTTCGGCGTGATGCGGCTCGTCAACTTCGCCCATGGCGATTTCATCGCCTTTTGCGTCTTCGCCATGCTGTGGCCGTCGATCGATGCGGCGGCGGTCGTCTTCGCCGGCCGGCTGCCGTTCTATCTCTTGATCCCGCTGCTGCTGTTGATCGGAGCCGCATTGTCGATCCTGTCGGAGGTCGTCGTCTTCCGCCGCTTCCGCAACGCCAATCCGGCGACGATGATGATCGCATCCTTCGCGCTCGGCTTCGTCATCCGCCACCTCCTCTTGATGCTGTTTTCCAGCCGGCCGAAGTCGATCACGCTGTGGCCGAGCCTCGGCCTGCCGGTCGAATTCCTCGGCGCCCACATCCCGATGCTCCAGGTCGTGACCATCATCATCACCCTGGCCGTGCTGGTGATCCTGGTCCTGTTCCTCAAGCGCACCCGCTACGGGCTCGAGATGCGCGCGGCAGCCGATAATTTCACCATGGCGCGCATGCTCGGGGTCCGCGCCAACGGCGTGATCCTGCTCGCCTTCGCCATCAGCGGCATGCTGGCCGCGGCGATCGGCCTGATCCTGGCAACCAATTCCGGCACCGCCGACATCGGCATGGGCGCCAACGTCATGCTGATCGCGTTCATCGCGACCGTGATCGGCGGCCTCGGCAGTATTCCGGGCGCCGTTGCCGCCGGTTTCCTGATCGGTGCCGCCAGCGTCGTGTTCCAGGCGACCCTGCCGCACGACGCCCGGGTGTTCCGGGACGCCTTCGTCTACGGCGCCGTGATCGTCGTCCTTCTGGTGCGGCCGCAGGGCCTATTCGCACCAAAATCCGCCAAGCAGAGGGTCTGATCGATGTCGCAGCGGCCGTCCGTCATCCGGCAAACGATCATCACGCCGATCGTGCTGATCGTGGCGCTGCTGATCATGGCCGCCCTCACCTATCAATTCGGCAGCCGGGCGTTCAACCGCACCGTGGTCGAGATGTTCATCAACATCATGGTGGTGGTCGGCCTCTACGTCTTCGTCGGGAATTCGGGCCTGCTGTCGTTCGGCCATATCAGCTTCATGTGCCTCGGCGCCTACACGACCGCCTGGCTCACGATTCCGCCGGTCATGAAGTCGATCACGCTCAAGGGTCTGCCGACTTGGCTGCTCCATGCGCAATTGCCGATGTGGGTGGCGACGCCGATCTCCGGCCTGTTTGCCGCATTGTTCGCGCTGATCGTCGGGCGCGTCATCATGCGCCTGTCGGGCATCGCCGCCTCGATCGCGACCTTCGGCCTGCTCGGCGTCATCAACAATGTCTATTCGAACTGGGACTCGGTGACCGGCGGACAAGGATCGATCGTCGGCATTCCGCCCACCATGAATGTCTGGACCGGATGGATCGGCGGCGGCGTGGCGATTGCGATCGCCTATCTCTACTCGATCTCGCGCTCGGGGCTCGCGCTTCGCGCTACGCGCGACGAAGCGGTCGCGGCCAGCGCCTCCGGCATCGACATCGTCCGCGAGCGGCTGATCGCCTTCGTCGTCAGCGCCTTCATCATCGGGCTCGCCGGCGCGCTGTACGCGCATTTCCTGAGCATCGTCAATCCCGGCGCATTCTATCTGCGCACCACCTTCATCACGCTGTCGATGCTGGTGGTCGGCGGCATGTACAGCCTCAGCGGCGCCGTCTCGGGCGTGGTCGCGATATCGGTGCTGATCGAGCTGTTCCGCAATCTCGAGAAGGGCATCAGCCTCGGCGGCCACATCATCGGCTTGCCGAACGGCGCGCAGGAGATCGCGATCGGCATCATCACCATCGTGATCCTGATGTACCTGCCGACCGGACTGACCCGCAACCGGGAATTCTCCTGGCGCCGCTGGCCGTTGCAGCGGCGCATCCCACGCCCGGTCCAGACCGCGCTCAAGGAACTGCACTGACGTTTTGAACAATTGGAGGAGTGGCCTATGCGTTTTGCGACATTGCTCAGTATCCTGGCCGGGGCATCCGCGCTCTGGTTCACGCCGGCCCAGGCGGCCGACGAGATCGTCGTCGGATTTGCGACCGCGGCATCCGGATTCATGCAGGCCTATGACAAGCCGGCGCAGGATGCGGCGCTGATCCGGATCGACGAGATCAACAAGGCCGGCGGCCTGCTCGGCAAGAAGCTCAAGCCGGTGTTCGCCGACACCAAGACCGATCAGGCCGAAGGCGCCAAGGCCGGCCTCGCGGTGCTCGACCAGGGCGCCGATCTCGTCATCGTCTCCTGCGACTATGATTTCGGTGCGCCCGCGGCGCTGCAGGCGCAGGCGGCCGGCAAGGTCTCGTTCTTCCTCTGCGCCGAATCGATCAAGGCCGGCATCCCCGGCGTCGGCCCGTTCTCGTTCTCGGCCTCCGTGCTGGCGCCGGTGCAGGGCGCGACCATGTCGGAATGGGCCTACACCAAGAAGAACGCACGCAGCTTCTACCGGCTGCTCGACAGCTGGACCGTGTACAACAAGGGTATCTGCGACGGCTTCGACTGGATGCTGCCGCGCCTGAAGGACGCCAAGCTGGTCGGCAGCGACACCTTCAAGAACGACGATGCCTCGATCGCCTCGCAGATCACGCGGATCAAGGGCCTGCCGCAGGAGCCCGACGCCATCATGCTCTGCACGATGATGCCGGGCGCCGTCTCGGCCATCAAGCAGATCCGCGCCGCGGGCATCAAGTCGATGATCCTCAACGGTTCGGGTGTCGACGGCAGCTATTGGATGAACGCCGTGCCTGACCTCTCGAACTTCTACGTTCCCGTGCAGGGCTCGGTCTACGGCGACGATCCGAACCCGAAGGTCAACGAGTTCAACAAGAAGTACAAGGAGGTCACCGGCGGCGACCCGTCCAGCCAGTACGTCTATCCGGGCTACGTCCTGATCGACGTCTGGGCCAAGGCGGTCCAGCGCGCCAAATCGACCGACGCGGCGGCGGTCGTGGCCGAGCTCGAGAAGATGAACAACGAGCCCACGCTGTTCGGGCCGCGCACCTTCACCAAGGACATCCACCACCAGAACCAGGGCCGTTACCTGATCGTCGACACCGAGGCCGGCAAGCCGAAGGTGATCGACCAGTGGACGATCTCGGAAAAGATTCCGCTCGACTATCTGGTGTCCAAGTAACCCGGCAATGTGCCGCCCCGGGGGCGCCAGCGCACCCCCGGGGCGACCTTGCCTCCGGTCATATGCAAGAGCCTTTTGGAAGGAACTCAGGAGATGGTCGTGATCAACTGCGACATGGGCGAGGCCTACGGCCTCTACAAGATGGGTGACGACAAGGCGCTGATGCCGCATATCGACGTCGCCAACGTCGCCTGCGGCTTTCATGCCTCCGACTTCAATCACATGCGCAAGACCGTACAGCTCGCCAGGCAGTTCGGCGTCAAGGTCGGCGCACATCCCTCGCTGCCGGATTTGCAGGGATTTGGCCGCCGGGAGATGAAGATCAGCCGCGAGGAGCTGGCCAACTGTCTGCTCTATCAGATCGGTGCGCTCAAGGCGTTCCTGGATGCCGAGGGCATGCCGCTCAATCACATCAAGCCGCATGGCGCGCTCTACGGCATGGCATCGCGCAACGAGGAGATCGCCGAGGCCGTGGCCGACGCCGCCGATGTCTACAAGGTGCCGCTGCTCGGCATGAAGGGAACGCTGCACCAGCAGGTCTATGAGCGGCGCGGCCACGCTTTCGTCGCCGAATACTATGCCGACCTCGACTACAATGCCGACGGCAGCCTGATCATCACGCGCGAGCACGAGGCCAAGGATCCGGCCGATGCCGCCACCCGATGCGCAAGGGCCGTCAATGAAGGCAAGACGCGCACGGTGGCCGGCAACGACATCATGGTCGGCGCCGATTCGATCTGCATCCACTCCGACACGCCGAACGCCGTCGCCATCGCGGAGGCGGTTCGCGAAGCGGTCCGCCCCTATCTCACCGCGCGCTGAGCCGTCGCGCCAACAACCAAGCAATCACCTCAAGAGGAAACCATGGCAACGCAGCAGATCTTCTCGCCGCTCCCGGGCATCTTTTACCGCAAGCCCGCGCCCGACAAGCCGGTCTACAAGAACGACGGCGACGTCGTCGCCGACAACGACACGATCGGGCTGATCGAGGTGATGAAATCCTTCAATGAGGTGAAGGCGGGCATCGCCGGCAAGATCATCCGCTTCCTGGCCGAGAACGAGGACGCCGTGATGGCCGGCCAGCCGATCGCCGAAATCGACGTTTGAGGCCACCGGTGGCGATCAAGAAGCTCCTCATAGCCAATCGCGGCGAGATCGCGGTGCGCATCATCCGCGCAGCGCGCGAGCTCGGCATTGCGACCGTCCAGGTCCACAGCAAGGCCGACAAGGATTCGCTTGCGGTCAGGCTTGCCGACGAAGCGGTCGACATCGGGCCGCCGCAGGCGTCGAAATCCTATCTCAACCAGGCGGCGATCCTGGCCGCGGCGCAGAGCAGTGGCGCCGATGCCATTCATCCCGGCTACGGCTTCCTGGCCGAGAACGCCGAGTTCGCCGCCGCGACCGAGGCCGCCGGACTGATCTTCGTCGGCCCGACCGCGCACTCGATCCGGCTGATGGGCGACAAGGTCGCGGCACGCGAGGCCGCGGCCTCAGCCGGCGTACCGACCGTCCCCGGCAGCCAGGGGCGGCTGGAATCGGCGGACGCGGCCTTCGCTCTGGTCGAGCGGACCGGCTTCCCCGTGATGATCAAGGCCGCCGCCGGCGGTGGCGGACGCGGCATCCGCATCGCGCGCTCGGCCGAGGAATTCCATCATCTGATGCCGCAAGCACAGGCCGAGGCGCTCGCGGCATTCGGCGATGGCGGGCTCTATGTCGAAAAGCTCGTCGAAGGCGCGCGGCACATCGAGGTTCAGGTGCTCGGCGACGGACACAACGTGATCCATTGCTTCGAGCGCGAATGCTCGTTGCAGCGCCGCCGCCAGAAGGTCTGGGAAGAGGCGCCCTCGCCCTCGCTGACCCAGGCCGTGCGTGAAAAACTCTGCACCTCGGCCGTCGCGCTTGCCAGGGCCGTCAATTACCGCGGTGCCGGGACGCTCGAATATCTCTATGATGACACCACCGGCGCGTTCTATTTCCTGGAGATGAACACCCGCATCCAGGTCGAGCATCCCGTCACCGAAATGGTCACCGGCATCGACCTCGTCCGCGAGATGATCCGGATCGCCGGCGGCGAGCCCCTGCGCTTCCGCCAGGACGAGGTGCGCGTCACCGGCCATGCGATCGAGGTCCGTATCAATGCCGAGGACCCCGCCCGGAACTTCCTGCCGAACCCCGGCACGGTGAGCGCGCTCGGCGTCCCCGGCGGTGACGGCGTGCGCTTCGACAGCATGCTCTATCAGGGCTACACGGTGCCGCCGTTCTACGACAGCCTGCTCGGCAAGCTGATCGTGCACGACAGGGATCGCCCGGGCGCCATCCGAAAGCTCGAGCGCGCGCTCGCCGAACTCCACGTCGAGGGCATTTTCACGACAAAGCCACTGCACCAGGCCTTGACGCGCGACGCCGACGTGAAGGCCGGGCGCTTCCATACGGCCTGGCTCGAGCCATGGCTGGAGTCCCACGCTGCCGCCCTTGCCACGGACGAGCCCCCATTGGCCGCAAAGGTCGCCCCATGATCACGAGACAATCCGCCCCGTCAGCAACAGGAGGCCGCTAGCATGCAAACCCGATTTTCCTTCGGCGGCGACGAGCACATTTTTGCCGAGGTCGGCGAAGCGATGTCGCTCGAAGCCTTCTTCAAGAGCCTGTTCATCACCAATGCGGTGCGCGACGCCAAAATCAAGGGCGTGACCGAGATCTGTCCGGCGAACGCGTCCTATCAAGTGAAGTTCGATCCCGATCAGATCAAGCCGGACGATCTGCTGACCGAGCTGAAGCGGCTGGATTCCGCATCCGAGAAATCCGAACCGGTCATCAAGACTCGGATCATCGAGATTCCCGTGCTCTACAACGATCCCTGGACGCACGAGACCCTGATGCGTTTCCGCGAGCGTCATCAGAATCCTGAAGGCACCGACCTCGAATACGCCGCGCGCATCAACGGCCTCGACAGCGTCGACGCCTTCATCAAGGCGCATTCCAGCGCGCCCTGGTTCGTCTCGATGGTCGGCTTCGTCGCCGGCCTGCCCTTCCTCTACCAGATGGTCGAGCGCAAGCGGCAGCTTCAGGCGCCGAAATATCTGCGCCCGCGCACCGACACGCCGAAACTCACCGTCGGGCATGGCGGCTGCTTCAGCTGCATCTACTCGGTGCGCGGCGCCGGCGGCTATCAGATGTTCGGCATCACGCCGATGCCGATCTACGATCCCAACCAGAACATCAGCTATTTGCGCGACTTCATGTGCCTGTTCAAACCGGGCGACATCGTGAAGTGGAAGCCGATCGACCGGGCGGCCTATGACGCCGCGGTCGCCGACGTCGATGCCGGCCGCTTTGCGCCCGTGATCCGCGACGTCTCATTCTCGCTGACCGAGTTCAACCGCGACGTTGATGCCTACAACAGCAAGCTCGATGGAGTTCTCCATGGCCGTTAAGGTTTTGAAGCCGGGTCTTGCGACCACCGTCCAGGACCTCGGACGTCCCGGCTATTATCACATCGGCATCCCCCTCTCCGGCGGCATGGACCGTCACGCGCTGGCCGCCGCCAACCTGCTGGTCGGCAACGAGGCGGGCGCGGCCGTGCTCGAAGCCGTATTCATGGGACCCGAGCTCGAATTCACCGCGGACACCACCGTCGCGGTCACCGGCGCCGAGCTGCCGCCAAAACTCGACGGCGAGCTGCGCGAGACCTGGACCAGCTTCAAGGTCAAGCGCGGCCAGATCCTCTCCTTCGACTTCCTCAAGCAGGGTGCGCGCGGCTACATCGCTGTCGCCGGCGGCATCGATGTGCCCGTCGTTCTCGGCTCGCGCTCGACCTACGCGCTCGGCGCGCTCGGCGGCTTCAAGGGCCGCAAGCTCGAGGCCGGCGACGAGTTGCCCGTCGGCAATGCCGCCGCGACGGGCAAGGACGGCCGCAGCGTTGCCAGGGATCTGCGCGGGCAACCGGCGGGAATGCCGACCGAGCTGCGCGCGATGCCCGGGCTCTATTGGCACCGCATCACCGAGGCGGCCGGCAACGGCTTCTTCTCCGACACCTGGAAGGTCGCGCCGGAAGCCGACCGGATCGGCTATCGCTTCAAGGGCGGCCAGCCGCTCGACTTCGTGCCGCGCGAACCGCCGTTCGGCGCCGGCTCCGACCCGTCCAACATCACCGATGCCTGCTATCCCTACGGCTCGATCCAGGTTCCCGGCGGCACCGAGCCAATCGTGCTGCATCGTGATGCAGTTTCCGGCGGCGGCTATTTCATGGTCGGCACCGTCATCGCCGCGGACATGGACCTGATCGGCCAGCTTCAGCCCAACACGCCGGTGAAGTTCGTCAAGGTCGACATGGATCAGGCGCTGGCGGCCCGCAGGAGCCGATCGGAATTGCTGAGCAGACTGCACAGCGCCCTGGCGTAACTGCCGGTGGCCGGCCTGATCCGATAAGGACAGACCCCGGCCACCGCCGGGGTAATTGCGCACGGCCGGCGTCACCCCTGCGTTCGCAGGCCTGTCGGCACGAGAGTTGCAATGCATAGCGCCGGGCTGAGAAACACCGCTCATGGGTTAGGCAACATCGGAACAAATGCGATGTCCGTTTCTCTGAAACAAATCCGCTACTTCGTCGCTGCCGCCGAGACCGGGCGGATCAGCCAGGCGGCGATCGACCTCAACGTCTCGCAATCCGCGGTCACCGCGGCCATTCAGCAGCTCGAAGCGACGGTCTGCGCCCGCCTGCTGGAGCGCACGCCGAACGGCGTGACCGTCACCATGGAAGGCAGCCGCTTCCTGTCGCAGGGCCGGCAGATCCTCGCCTCGGTCGCCGAAGCGGTGCGCAGCACGCAGATGTCCGCCGGACCGCTGTTCGGGACGGTTCGCATCGGCGTCACCTACACCGTGTCGGGTTATTTCCTGCCGCGCCATCAGATGCGCTTCCAGGCGAGCTTTCCGGGCATCACGGTCGAGCTGTTCGAGGCCCCGCGCGACGTGCTCGAACGGGCACTCGTCGACGGCGCGCTCGATCTCGCCGTCATGCTGGTCTCGAACCTGCGCGACAACGCCATGCTGAGCAGCGAGACATTGCTGCGCTCGCCGCGCCGGCTGTGGCTTGCACCCGAACATCCGCTGACCCGCGCCGAGCGGGTCCATCTCGCCGACATCGCAACCCATCCCTACGTCATGCTCACGGTCGACGAGGCCAAGCACACCTCGATGCGCTATTGGAGCAACGCTGCGCTCGAACCGAAGACGGTGTTCCGCACCTCCTCGGTCGAAGCCGTGCGCTCCATGGTCGCCGGCGGCATGGGCATCGCCATTCTCTCCGACCTGATCTACCGGCCGTGGTCGCTGGAGGGACAGCGGATCGAAACCCGCGTCATCGAGGACGAGGTGCCCAGCATGGATGTCGGTCTTGCCTGGCGCCGCGACACCAAGCCGTCGGAAGCCGCCAAGGCGTTCCACGACTTCATGCGCTTTGCGGTCGCCGGCGTGGGGCCGGGCCGGCCCCCTGTCAGCATGGATCATCGGCAGCAGGCCGAGGAGGCGATCGAAATCTAGAATATCCGGTTCCGTTTTATTCGACTTGACGCCGTCCGGCCGTCCTCGCCACACTTTCACCGGGACGCGACGACCGGAGGCACAGCCGGCGGCGGGGAGTGAAACATGCAAGTCACCTACACCACCAACGACATCCCGTTGCAGAGCCGCCGCCAGTACTGGCAGGAGGTGGTTTCCCGAACCTATTACTCGCTCGACCTGCGCTTCCCGAGCACGCGCGACTTCAATGCGCGCCTGGGCGCCTGGTCGATGGGTCCCCTCTCGGTCTCGCGCAACATCGCCAACGGCCTGCTGTACAAGCGCCACGAGCGGCACCTGCTGAGCGAGCGGGAGGAATCCTTCCTGATCACCGTGCCCGAGCTTGCGGAAATCCGCTTCGAGCAGGACGGCAAGGTCGTGCACTGCCGTCCCGGCGCATTCCTGATCGAGCGCAGCCATCTGCCCTACGAATTCAGCCATCAGGATCCGACAGCGCTGTGGTGCCTGAAGATCCCGAGCGCAGTGCTGCGCGGCCGCATTTCCCGGCCCGAGCGGCTCGCGACGCTGCAATTCGACGCCAGCCGCAGCGTCGGCGCACTGTTCGTCGATACGCTGCGGCTCTCCGCCGAGCGGATTGAGGAAATGGACGAGACGGCGCGCGCGATGATGGGCAAGCACCTGATCGAGCTGCTTGCGCTGGCCATCGAATCCGACGACCGCGTGCTGACCGGCCACTCGTCCTCGGTGCGCAACGGCCATCTGCTGCGCTGCGAGCAGTTCATCCGCGCGCGCCTCGACGACATGCGGCTCACGCCGCAGATGATCGCCGATGGCTGCGGCATTTCGCTGCGCTATCTGCACCAGATCTTCGAGGGCGAGGGCCTGACCGTCTGCGCCTACATCCGCAACCAGCGGCTCGCGATGTGCGACGCCCTGCTGCGCGATGCAGGCTGCCGCAAGAGCATCTCGGAAATCGCCTATCAATGGGGCTTTGCCGACCAGGCGCAGTTCAGCCGCAATTATCGCGGCCGGTTCGGCTGCACCCCCAGCGAGGCGCGCGCCAGCTCGCGTGCCGTCAGTTCCTAGGGACCGTCGGCCCACCACCTGCCCGATCGATTTTTAGGCTGCCCGCCGCCGGTTCGGGCAGGCCGCCCGCGGTGCGATGCGCTCTCTCGCACAAATCTTCCTGCACTCAGCGTCAAGAAGGCGAGCCGCCGCTCTGTCTAAGATCGGCGAAACGCTTGTTCGAAAGGAAGACGCATGGTGCAGACCCTTCGTGTGGCCGTCGATGTCGGCGGCACCTTCACCGACATCTGCATCATGGACGAGACGACCGGTCTCGTCCGCATCGAGAAGACCTCCTCCACGCGCGATCCGATCGAAGGCATCATGGGCGGCGTGTCCAAGGCGGCAATCGATCTCTCCAAGGTTGCCCTGTTCTCGCACGGCACCACGATTGCCACCAACGCGCTGATCACCCGCCGCCTGCCCCGCACCGCTGTTGTCACCACCAAGGGCTTCCGCGACGTCATCGAGATCCGGCGCGCCAACAAGGAAGACCTCTGGGACACCTACAAGGACGTTGTCCGGCCCTACGTGCCGCGGCGCGACCGCCTGACCGTGCCCGAGCGCGTCGATGCCGGCGGCAAGGTGATCGAGCCGCTCGACGTTGAAGCCGCGCGCGAGGTGGCCCGCATCCTCAAGCGCCGCGGCGTCGCCGCCGTCGCGGTCTGCTTCATGAACGCCTATCTCAACGGCGCCAATGAGCGCGCCATGCGCGACATCCTGCTGGCGGAGATGCCCGACATCCCGGTGTCGATCTCCTCGCAGGTGCTTCCCGAGATCTTCGAGCATGAGCGGTTCTCGACGACGGTTGCCAACGCCGTCGTGAGCCCGGTCGTCGTCAACTACACCAGCCGGCTCGGCGAACGCCTCGCCGATGAGGGCTACACCCGCGATCTCCTGCTGCTGCATACCGGCGGCGGCGTCATGACGCCCGCCAGCGTCAAGGATTTTGCGGCGCGCCTCGCCGGCTCCGGCATTGCCGCCGGCGCCATCGCCAGCCGCCATATCGCGGGCCTCTGCGGCTTTCCCAACTCGATCGGCCTCGACATGGGCGGCACGTCCACCGACGTGTCGCTGGCCTATGAGGGCCACTCGCGCGTCACCAAGGACTGGCACATCGAATTCGGCTATCCCATCCGCTTCGCCTCGATCGAGGTGCTCACCATCGGCGCCGGCGGCGGCTCGCTGGCCTGGACCGACCCCGCCGGCTCCTTGCGCAACGGCCCACAATCGGCCGGCGCCCATCCGGGACCGGCCTGCTATGGCCACGGCAACACGCAACCGACCAACACCGACGCCAATGTGACGCTCGGCCGGCTCGGCACCGACCTCGCCGGCGGCAAGGTGAAGCTCGACCCCGAGTTGGCGCGGCAGGCTGTCGAGGACGGCGTCGCAAAACCGTTCGGCCTCGGCCTGCATGAGGCGGCGGATGCGATCGTCAAGGTCGCCAACGCCAACATGTCGGATGCGGTGCGGCTGATCTCGATCAGCCGTGGCTATGATCCGCGTGACTTCGCGCTGGTGGCGTTCGGCGGCGCCGGCGCCCTGCATGGGGTCGACGTCGCACGCGAGCTCGCGATCCCCGTCGTGATCGTGCCGCCCAATCCCGGCGTGACCTCGGCGCTCGGCTGCCTGCTCGTCGACATGCAGCACGACTTCTCGCAGAGCTGCATGGTCGACGCGGCCGAGGCCGACGCCACCGAGATCGAAGCGCAGTTCGCGGAACTCGAAAGGGCCGCGCTCGCGCGGCTGACCCATGAGGGCGTCGCGCAAAAGGACATCGTGCTGCAGCGCTCGATCGACATGATGTATCGCGGCCAGTGGCGTTCGCTCGCCGTCAACGCACCGCAACCGATCGGCGCGATCGCCGATCTCGTGCAGAGCTTCCACGCCGAGCACGCGCGCGAATACAATTTCCGCCGCGACAGCGCGCCGGTCAGCTTCTTCCGTCTCAATTTGAAGGCGGTCGGTGTGGTTCCCAAGGCCGAATTCGCCATTCACAAGCCGACCGGCGTTAGCCCCGGACCGGTTGGCCGCCGCAGGGTCTGGTTCGACGGCAGCGGGCTCGATACGCCCGTCTATCAGCGCGACGACCTGCCCTGCGGCTTCTTCTTCCAGGGCCCCGCCATCATCGAGCAGGTCGATGCCACCACCGTCGTGCCGCCCGGCGCCAGCGCCGAGGTCGACAAATATCTCAACATCATCATCCGCGTGAAGGAGTGAACCATGGCCGGAGCTCTCCCGCTCGACCCCGTGACCTTCGAGGTTCTGAAGAACTCCTTCATCACCAGCGTCGACCAGATGGGCGAACAGGTGCTGCGGACCTGCTACTCCTTCGTGATTTACAACCGCGACTTCTCGAGCGCACTGCACGACGCCAACGGCGAATGCGCGGCGCAAGGCAACCAGGATATCGCCGTCCACGTCGGCACGCTGCATTTCACCTGCAAGGACGTCATGCGCCATTTCGAGGGCGACATGCATGAAGGCGACGTCTTCGCGATCAACGATCCCTATGCCGGCGGCACGCATTTCTCCGACGTCCGCCTGATCCGCCCGATCTTCGCCGACGGCAAGATCATCGCCTTCAGCCAGTCCAACGGGCACTGGTCCGATGTCGGCGGCAGCGTGCCGGGATCGTTCGACGTCGCCGCCCGCGAGATGTTCCGCGAGGGCCTGCGCATCACGCCGGTCCGCCTGTTCGACAAGAACGGCCTGCGCAAGGACGTCGCGCATCTGATCGCATCCAACACCCGCGACCCCGCCTCGATCATCGGCGACATCCAGGCGCAGGCCGAAGCCACCGCGGTCTGCGAGCGCGAGATCCTGCGCCTGGTCGGCAAATACGGCCGCGACACCGTCGAGACCGGGCTTGCCGCAGTGCAGGACTATGTCGAGCGCTCGGCCCGCCAGCGCATCGCAGCACTCCCCGACGGCGAATGGGAAACGGTCGACTTCATCGACCGCGATCCGGCCGGCGGCGAAGGCATGATCCCGATCCGCATCAAGATGACGATCAAGGGCGACCGCGCGGTCTACGACTTCACCGGCAGCCACCCGACCATCGGCTCGATCTACAACTCGGCCTTCGGCGCGACCTTCTCGGCGGTTGCGGCCGGCATGAAGACCTTCTTCCCCGACCTGCCGCTCAATTCCGGCTTCTATCGCTGCTTCGACATCATCGCGCCCGAAGGCTCGATCGTCGATGCCAAATGGCCGATCGCGGTCACCGGCTTCCTGATGCCGTTCGAGAAGATCATGAACTCGATCTACGAAATGTGGTCGAAGCTGATGCCGGAGCGTGCGCTCGCCTGCGCGTTCAATCTGGAATATCTGCTCACCGGCGGTCTCGACGCCCGCAGCGCCGACAAGCCGATCTTCATGTTCTACGACTGGCTGCCCGGCGGCTGGGGCGGACGCAACGGCAAGGACGGCAGCAATGTCACGACCGCCTGCTTCGGCACCGGGCTGATGTCGCAGCCGGTCGAAGGCCAGGAACGCGCCAACCCGATCCTGACCACCGAGTGCGAGATCCTCAAGGACTCGTCCGGCCCGGGCAAATGGCGCGGCGGCGCGGGCGTGGTGAAGACGTCGCGGATGCTGCAGGCCGAGAAGACCGTGATCTCCTATATCTGCGACCGCGAGCGCGCCATCGTGTGGGGCATCGAGGGCGGCCTGCCGTCGATGCCGCATGGCCTGACCCTGAAGCGCGCCGGCAGCGCGGCCGAGGAGCGGCTCGGCTCGATCTTCTCGGACGTGCCGATCGGCGAAGGCGACGTGTTCTCGCGCCCGACCGCCGGCGGCGGCGGCTTCGGCGATCCGCTGGAGCGCGATCCGAACCTCGTGATCGAAGACATCAAGGACGACTATGTCTCGGTCGAACGCGCCGCCAAGGATTATGGCGTCGTGGTGCACACGATCGACGCCGAGCTCTGCAACTACGAGGTCGACAAGGTCGCGACCGCGGCGCTCCGTGCCAGGATCCGCTCTGAGCGCGTCGCCAATGTCCGGCTCGATCCCGAGACGGTGGCGCAGCGTTACCGCAACAGAGAGATCGACGCGCTCGACGTCATCCGCAGCCACGCGGTGATCCTCGACTGGGGCACCGGTGCCTTGCTGCCCGAATCCACCCGCCAGTTCCGCGAAGCCTTCGAGCGGCGCTCGGTCGCGATGTGGAAAGCGGGCTGACCGTCATCGGCATCTGTGCCGCCGGCAAACGATGCGGTTCATCCACCCAAAGAGGACTCGAAGCCGTCGCCCCCTGCACTTTCATTCAAACCATGAGGATTGCGCTATGACGATCTCGACGTGCCTTTCTTCCAACCGGCTGTGGCCGATCCGCTCCGTGCTCGGCATCGCCGCCGCCCTGGCCCTTGGCGGCGCCGCCGCTCCGGCGGCAGCGGGGGCCGAGACGCCGTGGTTTCCCATGAAGGTCTACGACGCGTCATCCGGCACGCCGAAGCCGGCGGACTACACACCGCTGCCGAAGGCCGAAAAGCCTTACAAGCTGTGCGTGCTGTTTCCGCACATGAAGGACAGTTTCTGGGTCGCCGTCGCCTACGGCATCGTGAAGCAGGCCGAGGCGATGAACGTCAACATGAACCTCTACGAGGCCGGAGGTTACGAGAACCTGCCCAAGCAGCTTTCGCAATTCGATGACTGCATGGCGAGCGGACCGGACGCGATCATCGTCGGCGCGATCTCCGGCGCGGGCCTCAGCAAGAAGTTCGAGGAGGCCAAGGCCAAGGGCGTGCCGGTGGTCGGCGTCACCAATCCGCTGCCGCCCAATGCCCTGCCCGCGGCCAATTATGTCGACTTCGTCGCCATGGGTGAGGTCACCGGCGAGGGTCTGCTGGCGCAGACCAAAGCCGGCGACAAGCTCAACATCGTGACGTTCCCCGGTCCGGCCGGCTCGGGTTGGGCGGAGTCGTTCAACGAGGGCTTCAAGAAGGCGATCGCCAAGAACTCCAACGCCAAGATCCTGGCTGAGAAGTTCGGCGACTCCGGTGTCGCCGTGCAGCTCCAGCTGATCCAGGACGCGCTGCAGGCCTATCCCGCCATGAACGTGATCTGGGGCACCGCACCGACCGCCGAAGCCGCGATCGGCGCGGTCGCCGAGGCCGGCCGCAGCGACCTGAAGATCGTGTCGTCCTACGAGAACCAGGCCATGCTCGACGCGCTGAACCGCGGCGACATCCTCGCCTTCGCAACCCAATACCCCGTCGGCGAAGGCGCCATCGCGATCGACCAGGCGATGCGTCTCATCGAGAAGAAGCCGGTCATGAGCCTGGTCCAGCCGGTGGCTACCGTGATCGACAAGACCACCGTGCCGAAATTGCAGATGGACCTCGTGCTGGCGCCGGCAAGCTGGACGCCGGTCTATTCGGTCAAGGCCAAGTAACTCGGCCAGTACGGATCAAGGCGGGAGCACCCGCTTCCGCCTTTGCGGCCCCACGGAGAAGCCGATGTACGTCGAGATCGACCCAGCACCGGCCGAGCCTCTGCTTCGATTGCGGGGGATATCGAAGCGATTCACCGGCGTCCGTGCACTCGACCGCGTCGACCTCGATGTTCGCGCCGGTGAACTTCACGTCCTGTTCGGCGAGAACGGCGCCGGCAAATCGACCCTGATCAATGTCGTGTCGGGAACGTTTCCGCCCGACGAGGGCGCGTTCCGTTTCGGCGGCGAGGAGATCCACCACTTGACGCCGCAGCGGGCGCGCGCGATCGGCATCAGTCCGGTGTTTCAGGAGTTCTCGCTGGTCCCGAGCCTCACCGTGGAAGAGAACCTGTTCCTTGGCCGCGAAGTCACGCATGGCGGCGTGTTGCGCTCAGGCGAGATGCGCAAGCGCGCCAGGGCGCTGATCGACGAGCTCGGCTTCGACCTCGATCCATCGCAACGGGTCGACGACCTCTCCCGCGCGCATCAGCAGATGGCGGAGATCGCCAAGGCCCTGCTCGGCCGCGTCCGCCTCTTGATCCTCGACGAGCCGACCGCTTCGTTGACCGAGCGCGAGACCGGACGGCTGTTCGAGCTGATCGCGCGCCTCAAGAGCCAGAATGTCGGGCTGATTTACGTCTCGCATCGCATGCGCGAAATCCGCGCCCTGGCCGACCGCGTCACGGTGCTGCGCGACGGCCGGCACATCCGGACCCTCGATGCCGCGACCTCGACGGACGGCGAGCTGGTAGAGCTGATGACCGGCCGGGCCATCGACCTGCTGTTTCCCGCCATCGCGCACCGGCCCGACAAAGTGATGGTCGACGTCGAGAACCTGACGCTCGCCGACGGCAGCGTCAGGGAAGTCAATTTCCATGCCCGGGCCGGCGAGATCACCGGCATCGCGGGCCTCGTCGGCTGCGGCAAGTCGGAACTGATCCGCGCCATCTACGGCATCGAGCCCGCGACGTCAGGCATGATCCGGATCGATGGCCTGCCCTACGAGCTCCCGACCCCGAGGCACAGCCTCAAGCGCGGTGTCGCCTACTTCCCGGCGAACCGGATCGCCGAAGGGCTGGCGCTGTCGCGTCCGATCCGCGAGAACGCGTCGATGACCGGGCTCGACCTGCCCAGCTTCGCCCGCTTCGGCGTATTACGGCAGGCCGCCGAGCGCGCGACGATCGCCGGCATCATGGATCAGTTGCAGCTGAGGCCGCCGAACATCGAGCGGAGCGCCGGCGCGCTGTCGGGCGGCAATCGCCAGAAGGTGATGCTGGGACGCGCGTTGACCCGCGAGCTGACCGTGTTCCTGTTCGACGAGCCGAGTGTCGGCATCGACGTCGGCGCCAAGCTCGAGGTCTACGAGTTCATGAAGCGCCTCGTCGAGGCCGGCGCCGCCGTGATCGTGGTGTCTTCCGAATTGCCTGAGGTGCTGGCGCTGTCGAACCGGCTCTATGTCATGCATCAGGGCCGCATCGCCGCCGAGCTGACCGGCACTGAGAAGACCGAGCAGAACGTGCTTTCAAGCTTCTTCCGCGATCATCTCACCGCGGAGGTCGCATGAACACGGCCCTGGTCGCCGCCGCGCCACGACACGTGATCAGCCTGCGGTCGATCGCAGGCCGGATCGGGCTCCTGCCGGCCCTGCTGGTGATGCTGGTGGCCGGCATGTCGGCGGTCGATGCGCAGTTCTACGGCATCATCAATGTCCTCAACATCCTGCGCAACGCTTCGCTGCTGGCGATCGTCGCCTGCGGCCAGGCGCTGGTCATCATCGCGGGCGGCTTCGATCTCTCGGTCGGCGCCGTGGTCGCCCTCGCGAGCGTCGTCACTGCAAAAACCATGGCGGCGACCTCAGCCGCCTTTCCCGGCTCCAACGGCCTCATCATCGCAAGCGGGGTCGCGGCCGGGCTCGGTTGCGGCGTCGTGGTCGGGCTCGTCAACGGCTTCTGCGTGGCACGGCTCAAGGTCTCCGGCTTCGTGGTGACCCTCGGCACGATGTCCGCGACCGCCGGTGTCGGCCTCATGATCACGAACGGCATCCCCGTCTACGGCATGCCCGAGCTCTTCGTGAAAGGCTTCGGCCGCGCCCAGGCGCTCGGTCTGCCGACCGCCGCCCACGTCGCGCTGATCGTGATCCTGGCGATGGTGTTTGCACAGCGGCGCACGCTGTTCGGCCGCTACGTTTACGCGATCGGCGGCAATGTCGATGCGGCGGTGGTGTCGGGCGTCTCGATCCGGCGCCACATCGTCGGCACCTACGTCGTCTCCAGCGTCCTTGCGGCACTGACCGGCATTCTGCTGACGGCGCAGGTCGGCTCCGGCCAGGCCAGCTTCGGCGGCGACCGGATGATGCTGCAATCGATCGCCGCCGCCGTCATCGGTGGCGTCAGCCTGCGCGGCGGCGTCGGGCGCATCGAGATCGTCGCCGTCAGCGCGCTGTTCCTGACCATCCTCGGCAACGCACTCAACCTCCTGCACGTCGACTCGCGGCTTCAGCCGGTCTTCCTCGGCGTCATCATGGTCGCCGCCGTGGCGCTCGACGAACTCAGCCGACGGAGCAAGCCGCGTGTCTGACCTCGAATTGACCGTCGTCACGAAGGACACCGACCGCCCGAAGCTCGCACTGGGCCGCCGGCTCTGGAATGCGGTGCTGCCGGTCGCATTGGCGGTGCTGTTGCTAGGCTTCGCCGCCGTCGACCACGGCGTGTTGTCGCCGGCCAATCTGCTCAACATCGCGCAGCAGACCAGCTATCTGGCGCTGTTCGCGATGGCGCAGACCGTGGTCATCCTGACCCGCGGCTTCGACCTTGCCCTTGGCCCGACCGTATCGATGGTCAGCGTCGGCAGCGCGCTGGCGATGGCCGGCGCCACGGCGTCGGGCCACGGCGCGGCTGCCGTGCTGCTCGCGGGGCTCGGCGCCGGATTTGCCCTCGGCATCGCGTGCGGCCTGTTCAACGGCGTGGTCGTCGCGCTGCTCGGGGTCAATCCCTTCGTCGCGACCCTCGGCAGCTACAATATCGCAATCGGGATTGCGACCACGCTTTCGTCCGGACGGCCGGTGCAGGGCGTGCCCGCGCCGTTCTCGCAGATCTTCTACAGCGGCAGCATCTTCGGCGTGCCGGCGGCGATTGCGATCACTGTCGCGGTCGGCGCCGGGCTGCATTTGCTGCTGGCGCGCACCGTGTTCGGCCGCTCGCTCTACCTGATCGGCACCAACCCGCGCGCCGCGGCGGTCGCCGGCCTGCCGGTCAAACGCATCCTGGTCGCGACCTACGTGTTGTGCTCGGGCCTCGCTGCGCTGGGCGCGATCATGATGACGGCGCGGACCGGCTCGGGCGAACCGAACCTCGGCGGCGCACTCTCGTTGCAGGCGATTGCCGGCGCCGTGGTCGGCGGAACCAGCCTGGCCGGCGGCCGCGGCGGGGTCGGCACCGCCGTGCTCGGCGCCCTGTTCATCACCATCCTCTCCAACGGCATGAACCTCACCCGGATCGACGGCTACGTGCAGATGGTCGTGCTCGGCGCCATCGTCATCGTAGGCGTGCTGCTGGATCGCCTACGGCAGGAGCGGAGCCAATGACGTCAGGCTCTCCCACCCCGGCCGTCGCGGTCGCGGCACGCAATGCGCCGACGTCGATCTACGTCGCCACCTCGCTCGAGGCCGCACTCGATGCGCTGGGCGAATACGGTGCCGCAGGTGCTCCGTTCGCCGGCGGCACATGGATCATGCGATCGCCGATCCGGCACGAGCCGCTCGGGACCCACTATGTCGCAATCGGAAGGCTCGCCGAGCTGTCCGCGGTTCGGATCGGCAGCGATGCCGTCGAGATCGGCGCGGCGGTCACGCACGCGGCGCTTGCGGCCGCCTTGGCCGACCTTCCGGAATTTGCCGGCCTCGCCGCGGCTGCCGGACGCGCCGCCAACCCCGCTATTCGCGCGATGGCGACCATCGGCGGCAATCTGTCGACATCGGCATTCGCCGCGGCGGATTGCGTGCCGGCGCTGCTCTGTCTGGATGCCGATGTCGAGATCGCGGGCCGCGACAGTCGCGAGCGCATCAGCCTGGCGCAATTCCTCAAGGTCCGATCAACGCTCGCTCCCGGCCTCCTGCTGACACGGATCATCGTGCCGCGAGCCGAACGCCGGACGGCCCATGTCCGCCTGCCGCTGCGCAAATCGGGCGACTATCCGGTCGCGATCGTCAGTCTGTCGGTCACCATCGATACGGCCGGTCGTGTCCAGACGGCACGGGTCGCGGTCGGCTCAGTCGAACCGGTTGCGCGCCGATGGGAGCGGCTTGAAGCGGCGCTGCTCGGACGTCCGCTCGACGCCGCCGCGGCGGCACGGACTGCGGCCGAGTTGACCGACGAGTTCGCCGGCCGCGACAGCGTCGACGCACCGGGCTGGTATCGCGTCAGCGTGCTAGCCGGCCTCGTCCGCCGCGCGGCGATCGCTACTCTTGGCTCATGAATGCGCGGGAATGACATGGGATTCAACATGGGATTCAACCTGAGTGTGAACGGCGATCGCCTCTCCTCCACGGCCGACCCTGCCACCCCGCTGGTGGATATCCTGCGCGAGGAGCTGCATCTGACCGGCGCGAAGCCGGTTTGTCGCGAGGGCTTTTGCGGTGCCTGCATGGTGCTGGTCGACGGCGAGCCCACTCCGTCGTGCCTGCTGCCCGCGGCACTCGCGGATGGCCGCGAGATCCGGACAGTCGAAGGCCTTGCGCCTCTCGGCCAATTGAACCGCATCCAGGCCGCGCTCGAGGCCAGCGATGCCGTGCAATGCGGCATGTGCTTTCCCGGCATGGTGGTGAGCCTGACGCATCTCCTGACGACGCGGCCGGATGCCACACGTGACGATATCCTGATAGCGCTGACCGGAAATATCTGCCGCTGCACCGGCTATGAACGCATCGTCGAGGCGACGTTGCTCGCCTTGGCCACGACCTGATCGGGAGGCGCAAGCATGTCCGACGTTTCCGCGACGATGGATTTGCGCCGGCGTGACGCCGCCGACAAGCTGCGTGGCCGGACGCGCTACACCATCGATCGCTACCTGCCGGGCATGCTGCACGCCGCGGTGCTGCGCGCCAGCTTGCCAGCGGGACGGATCATTCGCCTCGATACGTCCAGAGCGGCCCGGATGCCGGGCGTGCGGGCGATCGTGACGGCAGCAGATGCGCCCGGCATGATCGGGATCGGCATCGCCGATCATCCCCTCTTCGCCCACGACGTCATTCGCTACGACGGCGAACCGCTCGCCGCGGTCGCAGCCGTCGATTTGGCGCAGGCGCATGCCGCGCTGGCGGCGATCGACCTGGAGATCGAGCCGCTGCCAGAAGTGCTGACCATGGCGGATGCGCTCGCGCCCGGCGCGCCGCTGGTTCATCCGGACTGGCGCAGCTATGAGGTCTTGCTCGAGGGCGGCGCGCGTGGCGGCAACGTTGCCTGGGAAGCGACCGTGGTTCGCGGCGACGTCGATGCCGCCTTTGCCCGGCCCGACGTCGAGATCATCGAGAGCTCGTTCCGTGTCGGCCGGCAGAACCATGTCGCGTTCGAGCCGCGCGCTGTGGTCGCAAGCTACGAAGACGGGCGCTTCCATGTCGAGACGTCGACGCAAGTCCCCTGGAGCATCCGCAATGCGACCGCGCGCGTGCTTGGCGTCCCCGCATCGCAAGTCCGCGTCACGGTGCCGCCGGTCGGCGGCGGCTTCGGTCTCAAATTCGATCTGGCGATCGAGCCCTTCGCCGCCCTGCTCGCCCGCGCCAGCGGCCGGCCGGTGCGCCTCGTCAATTCGCGCGAGGAGGAGATGCTGACCTGCCTGTTCCGCGAGAACGCCGATATCCGCATCCGCTCCGCGGTGACGCGCGAGGGAGACATCGTGGGCCGCGAGGCCGTCGTCCTGATGGATTGCGGCGCCTATGGCGGCGAGCAGATCTTCCTGACCACCATGACCGCGCACACACTCGGCGGCAACTACAGGCTCGGCAGCGTGCGCATGGTCTCGCGTGCGGTCTACACCAACACGGCGCCAAACGGCGCGTTCCGTTGCTGCAACGGCGTCTACAACACCTTTGCGCTCGAGCGGCACACCGACGAGATCGCAGCCAGGATCGGAATGGATCCACTCACCTTCCGCCGCCGCAACGTGCTCGGCGACCGGGACATCGGCGCCACCGGCCAGGTCTTCGAAGGCGACGTGCTCGGCCCGATGCTCGAGCGGATGGATACGCTGCGCGATGCGGCAGCGCCGCCGCCGGCGCGCGGCGACGGACGGCTCTATGGCCGCGCGACCACCGTCGGCACCTGGTTCGTCTTCGTCGGCCCGTCGGCCGCGACGGTGAACATGAATGCCGACGGCACCGCGACGCTGGTCACGTCGGGCGTTGAAATCGGATCCGGCTCGATGATGCAGAGCCTGCCGCAGATCGTCGCCAGCACGCTCGGCATCGCGCCCGAGCATGTCATCGTGCGCGCAGCCGATACCGATGCGGCCGGCTATGACGTCGGCGTCGGCGGCGGTCGTACCACCGTCTCGCTCGGCGCCGCCAGCCTGTCGGCCGCGCAGGAGGTGCGCACCAAGCTGCTGAAGGTC
The DNA here is from genome assembly GCF_001982635.1 of Bradyrhizobium mercantei. Classification (GTDB taxonomy): domain Bacteria; phylum Pseudomonadota; class Alphaproteobacteria; order Rhizobiales; family Xanthobacteraceae; genus Bradyrhizobium; species Bradyrhizobium mercantei. The sequence goes on from NZ_MKFI01000002.1 coordinate 1,185,058, forward strand.
GCCTCCGAGATGATCGAGGCTGCGCCCGATGATCTCGTCATGCGCGACGGGCGTATCGAGATCGCCGGTGCGCCGGGCTCGGGCCGTACGGTCACGGAGGTCGCAACCCGCGCCCAGGCGCTGGGCGGCCCGGTCTCCGGCACCGGCGCCTTCACCGGCGCCGGCGTGCCGGCGATGCCGGGCTGCGTGGCCGGACATTTCATTGACGCGATCGACATCCCCGTGTTCGCCGTGCACGACTGCGAGGTCGCCGTCGATCCCGAGACCGGACACGTCGAGGTGCTCAGCTATCGCGTGGTCCAGGACGTCGGCCGTGCGCTGAACCCGCGCGCCATCCACGGCCAGATCCAGGGTGGTGTCGTGCAGGGGCTAGGTTACGCGTTGTACGAGGAAGTCACGATCGGCGGCAATGGCCGCGTTTGCCAGAACGGTTTCGAGACCTATCGCGTGCCGCTGGCGCTCGACGTCGTGCCGGTCGAAATCAGTCTCTATGAAGGTGCGCCGTCGATCGGTCCGCTCGGCACCAAGGGCGCCGGTGAGGTGCCGATCCTCAATGTCGGCGCGGCTGTTGCCTGCGCGGTTGCGAATGCGACGGCAAAGCGGGTGCAGGAGCTGCCGCTGACGCCACCGCGCGTGCTCGCACTTCTACTTGGCCACAAGCCGGAGCTCGCATTGTCGCACGTTGCCGAGGTGTGGGCGGACAACCTTGTTCGTCCTCACAAGGGGCTCTAGGCAATGTCGGCTCGGAGCAATACCGCGGCCGTACGCCGCGAAAGTCCGGAGACTCAAGCCAAGGGGGCAACGTTCCAGGCTCGCGCGACATCGCGTGTTAGGTAGACGGAAATCCGCCACCTGGCCCGGAGTGCGAGACCGCGAGCGTCGCAAGCACCGTCCTGTTGCTGATCTCGAGCTTGCGGAAGATGTGGTGCAGGTGAACCTTGATGGTGCCGTCCGCCACTTTCAGACGGCGGCCAATCTCCTTGTTCGACAAGCCCTCCGACACCAACCGCATGATCTGACGCTCGCGATCCGTCAGCATCGCAAGGTACTTCTCCGGGATCGCGGTTTGCGCACGGGAGATCGGCTCCTCCGACGGCAGCGGCAACATTCTCTGGCCGTCCGCGACCTGGCGCAATGTCTGCACCAGAGTTTCGGGCTCCTCCTCGCTCAGGATGACGCCATAAGCGCCGGCCGCCGCCAACGCGGCGAGATCGCGATCCTCGATCGAGGTAGCCAGGAACACGAGCCGCACAGGAGGCGTGCTCGAATTTGCGATATCCAGCATCGCCTGCCCAAGAACGTCAGGCATCGACATGTCCAAAATGGCTATGTCGGGCGCAACGCCCCGGATCGCTTCGAAACAGCTCGCACTGTCGTTGCAACGAGCAACAACCTGGAAATCACGTTCCGCTTCGAGCAGGCAGTTCAAACCCAATAAAACAACTGGATATCTGCTAGCAATCACCACACGACTGAAATGCATCTACGACCAATCCTCGGTCCCCCTTCAGGTTCAGCTCGGCGCCCATTTCATTGATAAGTTACTCCAATATTGAGCATTTCCGTAATGTTTTGTTGTTTCTGGCGCCCGTGAATCTACTACCCGAGCGCGCCAATAGGCCGCATTTCAGCAACGCGTGATCGCAGCGGCGCGCCGACTCACCCCAAGCGAGCGTCTTCATCAACGGGAGAAAGCGATCGCCCGCCCGCCGAAGCCGCAGTCTTCCGGGGTCCCAAAATGCCTATAACCAACGGTATATAGGGATATTGGGGATTAGCATCTAACATTCCTAAATATTTAAGTGGGCTCGGGACTTTTTCGTCCCCCAATCGACCAAATCTGACGGAAGCATTTTTCATACGTTGTTCTTTCTAACTGGGCGGGCGATCAAAAATATGTACCGGAGTCAACCGAGCAGCCGCTTGTTTTTTCATTGTAGCGTCCGGGAGAGTTTCCATGAGACGGCGTTATCCTTTTTCCATTGTGCTTACTGGTGAAAATAGTCTCCGCAAAGAAGGCCTTGCCAGAATTCTGAACGCAGAGAGTTTTCAAGTTCTGGCTTCGATATCCGATGCCGATCATTTGCTCGGCAACGACACGCACCAGAAGGTCCCCAACAGTCTGGGAGTGCTGCTCCTCATCGTTCACACCGGCGATGATTTTCGTCCGACGATCGAGCAGATCGATTCCTTCAAGCGCCGTCACGCCGATGGACGCGTAGCCGTCGTCGCAGATCAATATCGTTTGGGCGACCTGGCTGGCGCACTTCGGGCCGGTGCCACCGGATACTTCATCGACGTGATGAATTGCGATGCGTTCATCAAGTCCATCGAACTCGTCATGATGGGCGGGACGGTCTTCCCGCCGGCATTCCTGACGTCTGCGCTCGACGCTGAAGAACGCGACGCAGACGATGCTGCTGCATCCAGCGATGACGATCCCGCCGTCGCAGAGGCGAATGACAGGCTCGCGCCGCAACTCTCGCCGAGGGAAATCTCGATTCTGCAGTGCCTGATCGAGGGCGATTCCAACAAGTGCATTGCCCGCAAGATCAATATTGCCGAAGCCACGGTGAAGGTTCACATCAAGGCGATCCTTCGTAAGATCCGTGTTCAGAACAGAACACAGGCAGCGATCTGGGGGTTGAACCATCGACCTGCGGTTTGGCTGTCCAACAGGACTGCGCATCAGGCCGCCGACGCAGTCGAGCGTCCACTGCCACCCCAGAGGGACTCTTCCAAGATCACGACGGCCGGCCGGCCTGCGCCGCTTAGCGCAATCGACCACGCGGCAAGCTACTTTGAAATGCCGCTTACAAACGGCCACGTCCACAAGGGTATGAGCTCAAAACTCGACAGGGCGATCCGCAAATAGCCGAAACTCATCCGGTCTGGCGCCCCCCGCCAGGTAACCTGCGGCGGGACGTCGGGCTCGGAATCCGTGCCGCACGGCACGGATGGATGCGGCACCAGGCGACTGTGCGGTGGTTCACCATCGGTGCCCGCCTCTACACCGCTCGGCTTTAGCGGGATTGATTTCGCCCGCGGCAAGAATTGACCACTTAGGCGCGAAACGGAAGCGGAAATGATCTTGTTGACCGGAGGCGCCGTTGCGTAGCGATTGCGGTGGTCGCACTCGGCATTCACGTTGTAGACGACAGCGACTGCCAGCGAGGCCGCCGCCCGCACAGAATTGAGGCGATGCAAGAGCCCGCGCTGATGCCGGCGATCTCACCACAAGCGACCAATCCTTTGCCCTTCTGGCCTTGTTCATATTCTATGCAGGAATAATGGACATTGACTATCGCTTCGACAGGCAGGATGGACAATAGACTTCAATCCACGCAACCGGGGCGCAGTTTCGCGTCTTCGTGGACGACAACGGCCTCGATGTCGCGAGAGCACTCTGCCACGACATCACCGGACGAACGGTGCGACGCTCCAGGCAGATCGACGGACGCGCCTTCGTTGTAGAGTCGTATGATCTCCGCTCCAGAATGCCTCGGCCTCGTCTAGCGCTCCCGCAGAGACTCCTGCTTGTACCGTGCCAGCGGCGAGAGCAGATAGCTAATGATCCTGCGCGTGCCAGTCTTGATCTCGACCGTCACCGCCATGCCCGGGCCAAGCTTGACGAGCTTGTCCTCGATCTGCATGTGCGTCCGATCGAGCGAAACGCGCGCGGCATATTCCAGCTCCTGACCTTTCGGCTCGCTGCTGCTCTGCGTTGCGCCCGATGTCCGGTCATTCGATCCGCCCTGTGACCTGTCGCGCGTGATGGCATCCGTCGACACGCTGAGCACGTCGCCGTGGAGCAGCCCGTAGCGCGTAAAGTTGAAGGTATCGACCTTGATCTCCGCCTTCTGCCCCGGATGGACGAATCCGATGTCGCGGTTGGAGAGCATGGCCTCGATTTCGAGCTGGCTCTCGCTCGGGACCACCACGGCCAGCGCCTGAGCCGGCGTCACCACTCCTCCCACCGTATGAACGGCAAGCTGCTGCACGACGCCGTCGACCGGTGCGGTCAAACGCTGGAGCTTCGTGCGCCGATCCGCCTTGACCACCTCCTGTGCGGCGCTCGCAACCTTTTGCTCGGCCTTCGCAAGCGCATCATAGGTCGCGCGGCGATACTCCGCGGCAGTCTTTTCCTTGGTTTCCTTCAGCAACGCGATCGCCGCATCGGCTTCGCGCAGCCGGCTCTTCTGCAGCACGAGATCCTGCTGCATGGCGACCAGCTCCTGATACTCGGAGAGATAGACGACCTTAGACGCCAGAGCCTTGTCGACGAGGCCCTTGCGGATATCGACCCGTTCCTGCAGCACGGGGATGGTTGCTTCCAGCTTGGCAGCGGCCGCCGATGTGGTCGCCCGTTCCGCTTCCTTCTGACCCTGCTGCCGCTCGATTTCGGAAAGCTTGGCGTCTTGCTCGGCACGCTGGCTGATCAGGAACTGGCGATGCATCTCGATCTCGGCGGCGCTTGCGTTTTGCGGCGCACGGAAGGCGGCGAGCGGATCCGGCGTGAGTGCGGCCCGCAGCCGCGCAGCGTCGAGTTCGGCCGCAAGCAGGTCGCTCTTCTGGCGCTCCTGGTCGGCTTCCGTCATCGTCGGGTCGAGCTCGATGAGGACGTCGCCGGCCTTGACGCTCTGGCCGTCGCGGACCCGGATGGCGCGGACCACACCTGTCTCGAACGGCTGGATCAGCTTGGTACGGCCGCCCGGCACGATCTTGCCGGTCGCGGTGGCGACGATATCGACGCTGCCGAGCGTCGCCCACACCAGCGCGATACAGAACATCGCGATGATGCTCGCCCCGATCGCGCGGCCGATCGGCGACGGCGGCGATTCGGCGATTTCGAGCGCCGCCGGCAGAAATGCAATTTCGTGCTCCCTGCGGCGAAGTTCGCGTCTCGGAAACGGGACGATGTTGCGGCTAGCGGACGTCATGGATACCGGCCTGCAGATAATGAAGGTTCGCGTAACGACCGTTGGTGCGGATCAGCTCATCATGGCTGCCGTCCTCGACGATGCGGCCATGCTCGAGGGTGATGATGCGGTTCGCATTGCGCACGGTCGACAGCCGATGAGCGATGACGAACACGGTCCGCCCGGCAGAGATTCGCCTCATGTTCTGCTGGATCGCGCGCTCGCTTTCGTAGTCCAGCGCGCTGGTCGCCTCGTCGAGGATCAGGATCCGTGGATCGGTGATCAGTGCGCGCGCGATTGCGATACGCTGGCGCTGACCGCCGGACAGGCTGCTGCCGCGCTCGCCCACGATGGTGTCGTAACCCTCGGGGAGCTCCAGGATGAAGTCGTGCGCGCCGGCCAGCGTTGCCGCCTCGATGACGCGCTCCATCGGCATGGCCGGATCGGCCAGTGCGATGTTGTCGCGGATCGTGCAGTTGAACAGCACGTTTTCCTGCAAGACCACGCCGATCTGGCGCCGCAGCCAGCTCAGGTCGACCATTGCGAGATCGACGCCGTCGACCAGTACGCGTCCGCTCTCCGGAACATAGAGACGCTGGATCAGCTTGGTGATGGTGCTCTTGCCCGAACCCGACGAGCCGACGACGCCGATGACCTGGCCCGGCTCGACGCTGAAGGACACGTTGTGCAGCACCTCGGGGCCGTCGATGCGGTAGCGGAATGTCGCGTGCTCGAACTTCACCTGGCCGCGGATCGGCGGCAAGGAGGCGCGGGCTGGAGTGAAGCTCGGCTCCGGAATGGTGTTAAGGATGTCGCCGAGACGATCGATCGACAGACGGGCCTGGTGGAAGTCCTGCCAGACCTGCGCGAGCCGGAGCACCGGCGTGCTGACGCGCGCGGCCAGCATGTTGAACGCGACGAGCTCGCCAACAGTCAGGTCTCCGCCGATCACCAGCCGCGCACCGAAGTAGAGGGTCGCGGCGATGACCAGCTTGTTGATCATCTGGACTGCCTGGCTCGCCGTGTTGTTCAGGCTGAGCACGCGGAAGCTTGCGGCCACGTAGCCGGCGAGCTGCTCCTCCCAGCGGCGTTGCATCTGCGGCTCAACCGCCATGGCCTTCAGCGTCTCGACCCCGGTGACGCTCTCGACCAGGAAGGCCTGATTTTCGGAGCCGCGATTGAATTTCTCATCGAGGCGCGCGCGGAACAGCGGCGCGGCTCCCGCGGAGATACCGATGTAGAACGGGAACGACGCCACGACGATCCAGGTCAACGTCGTCGAGTAGTAGAACATCACCGCAAGGAAGACGACGGTGAAGAGAAGGTCGATGACCAGCGTGAGCGCCGAACTCGTCAGGAACTGGCGGATATTCTCGAGCTCGCGGACGCGCGCCACCGAATCGCCGACGCGGCGGGTCTGGAAATAGGCGATCGGCAGCGCCATCAGGTGACGGAACAGCCGGGCACCGAGCTCGACGTCGATACGGTTTGTCGTATGGGCGAACAGATAGACGCGCAGCGTCTCGAGAATGGCCTCGAACACGGTCAGCACGACAAGGCCGATGACCAGAACGTCGAGCGTGCTCATGCTTCGATGCACGAGTACCTTGTCGATGACCACCTGGAAGAACAGCGGTGAGACGACGGCGAAGATCTGCAGGAAGAACGACGCTGCCAGCACCTCGCTGAGCAGGCGGCGATACTTTTGCATGGCGCCGACGAACCAAGAGATATCGAAGCGCCGCGCGAGATCGGTCAGGCTCGCGCGCCGGGCCATCAGGATGATGCCACCGTCCCAGATGGCCTCGAGCTGGGCCTGGGTGATTGCTTCGGGTCGCGGAGACAGCGGGCGCTGAACGAGAAGCTTGTCGTCGATGACCTTGCCAAGGATCAGAAAGCTGCCGTCGCGCAGCAACGCAATTCCCGGCAGCGGTGTGATCGCAAGCCTGTTCCAGCTCGTCCTCTGCACCTTTGCCTTGAGCCCGAAATCCTTGGCACAGCGCAGGATTTCGGTCACGCCGAGGCGCGCCGCGCCCACCCGGTGGCGGATTTGGCCGGGGTCGGCAGCGATTCCATGGCAACGCAGCAAAATCGCGAGCGCAATGAGTCCGGATTCATCGACGTCTTCGGAATCGACGCTGGCGGCCGGGGAATCGGTATCCACCGCCTCGTCCGCAATATCGCCGCGAGCGGCGAAACGCCCGCGCGTCAGGGTGTCAGGGGCCTTCGTCACGAAGCTATCGCGGGCACGCATCAGGACGTCGCTGGCGTGGCGCATCAGACCGGCGCCCAAGCCAACCCCGAGGGGGCGGATGCCGGCAAACGCATGAAGTGCCCGATGCGCGAGGCTCTGTGAGCCGGGCGAAATCAAACCGCCATCCCAGATCGCTTCGAATTCCGCGCGCGTCATCCGGCGCGGATGCGACGAGGTCGGATGCAGCACAAGCGCCACCTGGTCGTCGATCTTTCCCAGAAGCAGAAATCCGCCGTCACGCAGCGACGCGATTCCGGGCAGCTGGATGCTCGCTAGTCGCTTCCAATCCGTGGTCCTCGAACGGACCTTGACCCCGAATTCGCGCGCGCAACGAAGCATTGCGCGGATGCCGATCCCATTATCTCCGCAGCGATCGCGGAGCTGATCGGGTTCAGTGTTCACGCCATGAAGGCGGAGGAACAGAGCCAGCGCTCGAAGCCCTAGATCTGCTGCGTGGGCATTTCCGTCCTGGATCGCCATATCTTTATTCTACCCTTCGCGGCTACCCGGCCGCGTTTGTGTTCCTTCTCATGCATTTCCAAAGACTGGCAATTCCAATGCCGCCCATTGCCAAGGCGCGCGACATACGCCTGCTCGCAGCCAACAAGGCGCAAGCAGATATCAAAGCACTGGGGCCTCGAACCGCGAGGAGATTTCAAAGCAGTGGGATATTTGGAAACTGCCCCCCGACTGCTGAGCCGGCTGGTTAATGAGCAAAAATGGCGAAAAAACCTTCGAATTGTGATTTATGCACACGTACGTTGGGCCCGAAATTGACGTATATGCAGCCGTTTTGAGCTCACACGCCCGCGATCAATCGGACGCCGTGCGATCGACTTTCTGTTAAACGGCAGTTCCGGCGATCCTCCGTTCTGGATTGGTTTCAACGAGCCCTTAGCGGCTGCCGTCGCGGCCACCTTTGCTGCTCGGCGTTTCCAAAATCTCAAACGATGCCGCACCCAGGCGCCGTACGCCTGGGTGCGGCAGTGCTTTAATGTTGAGGCCTGGTCAGGAACGAGTTCTGTGTCCAGGTCGCGCCATTCGAAATGGCTGCCGCGATCTGACCGCCGTCGACCCGACCGGAGCTACCCGCCATAGACTGGTTCAGCAGCGCAAAGCTCTGGTTTGCCTGGGACGCTCCGGCCGTGTCGTGACTCGACCAGGAGGTCGTCTGCGGCGCGGTGGTCGCCAGCGTGCTGGTGTCCGACCCCAGACGCTGCTGCAACTGCGCAAAGCCCTGGTTTGCCAGGCTCCCTGTGCTTGCTGCTGCGGTTGTGTGCGGCGACCAATTGGACGGCCGAGGATCCGTCACGGTGATGGTCTGCGGCGCCGCCGACGTCACAGCGCCGGTGACCGGGTCCTTCGCGCTCGCGGTCATCGTGAGGTTCGCGACCGGATGACCTCCGCCCCTGTACGACGAGGTCAGTGTCAGGCCGCTGTCGACCTGCGCGGCCGTCAAGGTGATGTCGCTGCCCCTGAACTTGCTGCCATCGCTGGTGGTGATCGTCTCGTACCTCGGCAGTCCCTGGATGCGTACAGAGACGAGGTCGTTGGGATCGGTCGTCGTTACGTTCACTCCCAGGTCGACATGACCGCCTCTGCCGGCCACCCAGAGCGAGGTGTCCGCGACATGGAGCACCGGCTTGGTCACGGTCGACGGGGTGGTCGGCGTCGTGGGGGTGGTCGGTGTTGTCGGCGTCGTGGTCGACGACGTCGAGATCTGGAGACCGGAGAACGTCTTCACCGCGCCCGAGAGGTTCGCAGCAAGACCGCCGGAATCCTTGATGCTCGCGCCGGTCGGGAGATTGACCCCGGTGATGGCGAGTGCCGAAGTATTCGTGTCGGTCGACGCGACGGTCGTTTTGAAGGTGAGCGAGTTCGTGCCCGAGCCACCGATATAGGTAGCCTTTGCACCATCGTTGAGCGACAGCGTCGGCGTGCCGGTGACGGTCACGGCCTCGCTGAAGCCGAGCGTCATTGTGACGGCATCGCCGACGTGCTCGACTCCCGTCCCCGGTGAAGCGGAGGCCTGGGTCACTGTCGGCGCGACGTTGACGGGGGTGGTTGGGGTCGTTGGGGTGGTCGGGGTCGTTGGGGTCGTTGGGGTCGTCGGCGTCGAAGGCGCACTGGTCGGGGGCGTCCCACTGGGCGCGGTCAAAGTGTTGTTGCTTACCGTGTTGTTCGTGGTGCTGCCCGCATAAGTGTTTATGAAAATTTGGGCGTCGCTCGCCGACAGACGTTGTTGCGTGTTGTTCCCATAGACGTTGTTCCCGGTGATGGTGGCGTTGGACGTCTGGAACGCCTCGATGCCGGCGCTGCCGTTGCCGTAGGCCGTATTGTTTTGGACGAGGAATTGGCCCGTAAATCCGGGATTGGTGTCCAGAATGATACCTTCACCATCGGTGATCGTGTTGTTGACGCCGCCGGTCGGGACCATCTGGGCGTTATTGTAGGCCACGTTGCCGCTTACGACCATGTGGACACCAGGATTCGTATCCACGTTCTTCGATTCAAAGACAGAGATACCGCTGGCGCCGTACGGCGACCAGTGCGCGTTGTCGTGCACAGTGTTGTTCAGGATCTGCACATAGTCAGCTCCGACCGAAGCGATGCCACCGCCGGGTTCGTTATAGACCGTGTTGTTCTCGATCGTGATGTGGTTCGGAATTACGCCATTGCCGGGTGACTGAACGATTATGCCGTTGCCATTGAGGTTCGGGTCTCCGCCGCTGTATTGCGCCATCGCCTGGCTCTGAGTAATTTTCGTCGCACCGCCTACGACGGTGAAGCCATTAATGACGATATTGGATGCCTCGATGTCGATCCCATTCCAATAGCCCGCGCTGTTGATGACGGGAGTCTGGCCAGGGGCCGCTTCGAAAGTGATAGGAGAGCTCGAAGTACCGCTGGTGCTGATCGTAAACGGCGAATAAGTACCGTTCATGACCTGGACGGTATCACCTGCCTTCGCAAGGTTCGCGGCGTCCTGCAGGGTGGCCAGAGGGGCCGTGGCAGATGTGCCTGCATTGTTGTCGCTACCAATCTGAGAGCTCACATAGTACGTCGTCATGGATTCATGTCTCCTGCCGCTGGCAGCTTCAAAGAAGCTCCGCGCCCAAGTTGTTGCATTTTCTAGGATCGTATCAACATGGCGAGTCGACCGCCGCCATCTGAAACTGCCCATCCAGCTTCGATTTTTGATTCACAGCGGGCCGAGACTTTTTTAAGACGATTCTTGGGACTTGCTGAGGAAAGTTGTGGACATCGCCGTCAAGCTTGAGGCGCAGCCTGTCTGATACCGATAGATAAATAAAGGTTGGTCGCACATTGCAGCCCGATTCCGATTTTAAATGCTCGCAACATCGGCAGGTTTGCCGTACCCGAAGGATGACGCCGACGCTTTGAGAACAAATAATCGAAAAATTATTTGTCCATAAACTGCGATGGTTATTGTTGGCGCACTATTTCAACCTCGCGAGCAGCAACCCTCGACACCACCGCGTCAATCTCAAGGATTCAATCTCGAGAGTTCTGTAAGGTCGCAAAGTAGGCGCGAACGGTGCGCTCTTGTCGTGAACGCGACCTCATAGAAGCCGGATTGAATAAAGCGGCGGTGGTTTGGGCACTATGGGGATTGGACGGTTGTAGCGACGAGCTGTCGCGGAGCCTTCGGCATAGCGCAGCGCCGGATCCCGGCGCGGTTGGCAGGTGATGGCGAACTCGCACGGGGTCTTCAATCCGAGCTGCGAGCGCAGTCGTGTGTTGTTGTAGTCGGCCCGCCAACATCCCAACATCCCAGTGCCAACTTTGTCGAAGCCGCACTCGTGATAGACGGAAGCCGGGATCCGATCGCGAGGCGGCGCTTTGATGAATTGTTCAAAGAAGCGAGCATCGGGGTTGAGCCGGTTACTAAGGAGCAGGCGCGCATCGCACGTCCTGCGTACCGCAATGTCGGCGATTGTTTCGCATACGCCTTGGCCAAGGCGACGGATGCCCCTGCTCTTTAAGGGTGACGATTTCATCCACGCCGACGTCCCGCCTGCGCTGGGCCAGTTGCGATGATCAAGCCGAAAACCGAAGAGTCCAAGAGTCCGACGAGGTCTAACCGTTCACTGGACAGATCAGCACGCTTGCGGCCCACCGCGCATGGTTACGGGCCAACTACCACTGTCGATTTTTCTTCCACGAGAATGGTAGCGGCCGGGCCGCGTCCCCACCGGTCATGACGAATCCGCCAATAATGACGTGGTTAGCCGGGCCGTTGGTCCAGAACCAAAACGAGGAGTTACCGTTCAGGGGCGGTCGTGTTGTTGTTGGTTACGGTATTGTTATTGGACTGGTTTATGAAGATTTCGGCGTCGCTCGCCGGCAGACGTTGTTGCGTGTTGTTCCCATAGACGGTGTTGCCGGTGATGACGGCGTCGGCTGTCTGGAGCGACTCGATCCCGGGGCCACCGTTGCCGTAGACCGTATTGTTTTGGACGAGGATTTGGCCCGCATATCCGGTATTGGTGTCCAGGATGATACCTTCACCATCGGTGATTGTGCCGTCGCCGGCCGTCGGGACCAACTGGGCGTTGTTGTAGGCCCGGTTGCCGATTATGATGAAATGGACACCAGGATTCGTGTCCAGGTTCGCCGAAGTAAAGACAGAGATGCCGCTAGCGCCGTACGCCGACCAGTGCGCGTTGTCGTGGACTGTGTTGTTTAGGATCTGCACATAGTCAGCCCCGATTGTAGCGATGCCACCGCCGGGTTGATTGTAGACCGTGTTGTTCGCGATCGTGATATGGTTGGGAACTATGCCATTGCCGGGTGAATTAACGGCTATGCCGTTCCCATTGAGGCTCGCGCTTTCGGTGCTATACCCCGCCAATGCCTGACTCAACGTGTAGTTGGCCGCACCGCCTATTACGGTGAAACCCTTGACGTTAATGTAGGATGCCTGGATGTTGATTCCGTTCCAGGTGCCCGAGCTATCAATGACAGGCGTTTGCCCGGGAGCGGCTTCGAAGGTAATCGGCGCGCTCGCGGTACCGCTGGTGGTAATATTGAGCACACTACCGCCCGCCGGTGCCGTATAAGTACCGTTCATGACCTCCACAGTGTCGCCCGCTTTCACCAGGTTCGCGGCTGCCTGCAGAGTGGCCAGAGGAGCACTGGCAGACGTGCCTGCGTTGCTGTCCTGCCCGATTACAGAGCTCACGTAATACGTGGTCATAGATCCTGCCGGCGAAGGGACGCCCGCGCTGCACAGATTTGTCGTTGGCACCGTACCGGTCAAATTGCCGTTTGCAGATCCGCAAATTCCGTCAACGGCCTGAGCGGCCCCTGCGCCAACGCAAGCCATGCCGACAGTAATAAAAAACACTCTCAACATTTTGCTGTGTACCGGTCCTCGTCATGAGCCCAAGCTTCACAAATCTGCCCTTCTGCCCGTTGTCGTTGCTCCATAGTCAAGATGGTGATCTCGAGCGGCTGAAGCTTCGTAAAATCAAAAGCCACTATTCGCAAAAAAGCAATCCACGGCCGTCGCACCACTTTTAGGTGGCCGTAAATTTGCCAGGTAGGAGCCACATCAAATGACCGAGGACGACGATCATTGCGAGGAATCCTGACCGCGTCAAAATTGTTTTGCCGTTTACAGGCCAACATCTTGGGCGCCTGAGCTGATGATCAAAGGCTTCCTCCTGGTCATCGCCTGCAACATTGGTCTTTCAATCATAATGTGAACTCCAAGGCCGGCGCCTGCCGCAACGACCATGCCCACCGGTACAAACCATGCCGATGGTGCTTCCCAGACTCGTAGCAGCATGGTGAGCGCGAACCCGTGCACGAGATAGCTGGAGTAGGATGCGTCGCCGAAAGGCTCCAGGAACTTGACTGACCTTGCGAGACCCTTCGGCTCCACGAAACCGGCCGACCGCCAAAGTGCGGCGATTGCTACCCCGACCACGAACCAAAGTACTATTGGGGAGCTCAGATATTTCAGGATGCCGGTTGGCAACACCAAGCCGACTGAAGTGAAGATGCCCAGTACAACTGCTATACCTGGCAAGGCGAATTTACGCGGGAATGTCAGAGCCCCGGCGAAGATTGCGTAGAACATCATTTCGTAGTTCAAGGTCCAGCCCTGGCTCAGTATGGGATGCCAGCCGCCATTCTCGTTGTAGTACGGAATAAAGAGGAGGGATTGCAGCAATTCCGCCCATCCCTCGGGTGCTTTATCGCTTGCCCTGTGGAAGACGAGCGCTGCTATGGTGGCAACCCAGTAAAGCGGCACAATGCGAACAATGCGTCGTCGCATGAATTTCTGTGCGGCGCCGGGCATGGCGAAATCATCCCAGCAGATGTGCACCATGATGAAGCCGGATATGACGAAGAAGATGTCGACGCCAATGGTGCCAAGCGCCCAAGCGAAAGATGTCATCGGGTTTGAGAGGTCATTATGGGTAACAGCAAGCAGGGCATGATCTGCGACGACTAGCCAAGCGGCTATCGCGCGGAGCGCCTGGAGAAAATAAAATTTACTGCTGGCTTTCGGAGCTCTCATTAGAAGGATTTACCAACAACCGATCCTTAATAATAACCACACCAACATTTAAATCAACTTAGAAATCAAATATCGAGCGCCCGGCTTCCGAGGGCGAAAAAGGGTTAGATTGATCTGCCCAAAAAGTTGCGGATCATTCTGCCAAGTCGGCGTTATCCCAACACAATCAACGGGTTCGCTCGCGAGCGGTCGGGCAATTTGAAGGGTGCGCGACGCGCTTGCTGAACGTTGCCCGTGCCAGCACCAGTCAATTTAAACACTTTAATAATTTAGTTATTTATATTAATATCAAAACCAGAACTTAATCACCGCAGCTTGGTTGCGACACCCAGGCAAGGATTTTGAGGCGGTCCGCCCGCTTTGAGCGGAAGACGAAGATCGTGCCTGAGAACGGATCATGCTTGAGCTGCTCGCGCACCAGCGCCACGAGGCTGTCGGCGCCGCACCGGAAGTCCACCGGCTTCGGCCACCAGCAACCCTACCGCGGCGGCGTTGCCCAGCAGATCGTTAATGTTTGCCTAGGATTACTCAGTGGCGGGGATTACTCAGCGGAGGCGTTTCATGGAGAATGTTCTGACCAAACTGACATCCCCGAAATGGCTCAGGGAAGCGATCTCGGGGCGTGTGCGAAACCTCGCCAACTCATTCAATTTCTCTCCCTTCGTAATAGAGCGCGAAGTCGCGGGCGAAAAGCACATATTTTATATTGGGAATGTGACCGGGAAGAGCTGGTACAATAGCAGAACCGACATCTCACCTGAGATGACCATGGTCGGGCGCGAGCTCGTCAGACCTGGTGCAATCGTCTTCGAATGCGGCGCGCACCACGGGGCGCAGTCGATCCTTCTGTCTCGGTGGGTGGGGACCGGCGGTAAAGTCGTGGCGATTGAGCCAATTCCGGAAAACGTTTCAATTCTTAGGAAGAATATAGAAATCAATAACCTAACCAACGTTCTTGTCGTTGACAGGGCGGTAGGGTCTGGTCGCGGCCACCTATCGATGGCGCCGAATTCCAATGGAAGTGTGCGGGCTGGCGGGAAGCGCACGATCTCAGTGGAAAGCATCACGTTAGATGCCCTCGCGGAGGAGCTTAAGATCATTCCAACGTTCCTCAAGATCGATGTGGAAGGCTACGAATACCAGGTGCTGGAAGGCGCCAGATCGATCCTAGCCACGACCCCTGCGGTGTTCGTCGAAGTGCACACGCCGACGCTCCCGCGGTACGGGAGAAAATTCGAAGATCTGTGGAAATTCATAGATCCCGGCAAGTACGACATCTTCATACAGGACGAGGATTTCAAAGAGCCGGAGGCATACTCTCCAGCAAACGTGCCGAGCGGCCGAGTGCATCTGTTCTTTCGACCACGGGCAGCAACACTCTAACAGCCCATCTGTGAAGTTTGGGCTCATGGCGAGGACCAGTACACAGCAAGATGTTGAGAGCGCTTCTTGTTACTGTGGGCATGGTTTTCCTTGGCACAGGCGCTGCTCAGGCCGTGGACGGAACATCCGCGGCCAGTATCTGTCAATCGGCTTGCAAATTTGCCCCCTCATCGGCGTCCAATTTTGACCCCTTTGCGCGGGGCTTTGCTGGTAGCACTCGTCTCGTCGGAGCTGGCCGGGATAGCGGAGGCGAGACGAGCGCGGGTGGCGTGATCGTCGTCTCGGCTTTTGAACCGCCAGCTATCGTTGTCGGTCTCGACAATGTCGCAGTGATGGGTCAATCGGTCGAGCAGCGCGGTGGTCATCTTGGCGTCGCCGAACACGCTCGGCCATTCGCCGAAGGCGAGATTGGTGGTCACGATGATGGAGGCGCGCTCATAGAGCCGGCTGACGAGGTGAAAGAGAAGCTGGCCACCGGACTGGGCGAAGGGCAAATAGCCGAGTTCATCTAGTGATGAAGTCCATCCGGGTCAGGTGCTCGGCGAGCCGTCCTTGCCGTCCGTTGCGAGTCTCAGTCTCGAGGCGATTGACGAGGTCGACTACGTTGAAGAATCGGCCGCGGGCACCGGATCGGATGCAGCTTCTGGCGATGGCAATGGCCAGGTGGGTCTTGCCTGTGCCGGTGCCGCCAACCAGCACGACGTTGCGTTGTTGGGCGATGAAGCCGCCGCTAGCGAGATCATTGACGAGAGTCTGATTGATCGGCGTGCCGTCGAACTGGAAGTCGGCGATGTCCTTGACAAGCGGCAGCTTGGCAATGGTGAGCTGGCACTTGATCGAGCGGGCCCGCTTCTCGTTGATCTCGGCGTTGAGCAGGTCGCCGACAATGCGCTGGGGTTCGTGCTGGCGCTTGATCGCAGTCGCCATGATCTCGTCGAAGGCGGCCTTCATGCCGTAGAGCTTGAGTTCGCCCATGAGGTCGAAGATTTGGGTTCGTTCCATCAGATGGCCCTCCGGAGGTTGTCGTAGCGGGCACAATCGGCGATTGGCGCATGGCGGAGCGTCAGTGCGGCCGGCGTCATGATGTTGGCCGGTGGGGCGGGTTCGCGTTGCCGGGCCAGGATGTTGAGCACAACATCGGCGGAATGGACGCCGTGACCGAGCGCTTCGGCACAAGCGGCTTCCACCGCCGGCAGACCATCGGACAGAACTGCGTTGAGGATGTCGACCATCTGCCGGTTACCGTCATCGGTGCTGGCTTGCGTCGGATCCGCTCGATCGCGGCCGGCAGCACCCAGTCTTTGAAGGGAGCACCGTTGCGCAAGGCGCCGGGTTTGCGGGCGAGCACCGGCACATAATGCCAGGGTCGTAGACGGTATCGCCGCGGCCAAAGGATGCGGGTGCTCGGCTACGATGCGTCCATCCTGACGGATCACGATGCGATCGGCATAGGCTTGAACCTCGACCGGTCGTCCGACTGCGCTGGCTGCGACCGAGTACTTGTTGTTGTCGAAGCGCACCAGGCAGGTCTTCGAGACCGATGCCGTCACCGCATGGAAGCCGTCGAAGCGACCGGCATAGGGAACGAGTTTGGGGCGTTCGGCTCCGAACACCTCCCAGATCGTCTGATCGACCAACACCGGATGGCGATGCGCCTTGGCGTAGGCGATGCATTTGTCGAGCAGCCAGGCGTTTAACTCGTCGAGGTTTTTGAACCGCAGCCGCGGCGTGAAGAAGTCTTCCCTGACCAGCCCGACCTGGTTCTCGACCTGCCCCTTCTCCCAGCCCGACGCTGGCGTGCAGGCGACCGGATCCACCAGATAGTGGCTGCACATCTGCAGGAAGCGGCGATTATAGAGACGCCCTTTACCGACGAAGATCGCCTCCACCATCGCTGGATGATCTTTGGGGCTCAGGTCAGCTATGCCATGTCGAGGCGCATCGCTCTCCAGCGCTTCCTGAGCGACGGCCGCATAGAGATCGACTCCAACATCGTCTGGCGTTGTCCCTCAATGGGACCATTACAAGCGAGAGATCTTCTCTTTGCTATGAATAAGACGGTCTACTCTCTGGCCGAGACCGCTCCACCAAGCCCCGCCGTTGTGTCAGATAATTCTGCCGCCGCACTGCTCCCATTGCTCTTTCGCACATGAGCCAGAATACGAAGAAGAGAATTGTCCAAGCGCTGGCAAAGTCCATCAAAACCCACTCTGTCACTCCAGTGATTACGATGGCACCGTTGCACAACAATGATGATGTTCCGAGTTCCCTGGCTGACGTTCGCAAGCAGCGGTAGGCCAGCCATACGCTTCTTAAGAAGATGACGGAGATCAAGGTCGTGCCTAACACGCCTACCTCCAACAACATCTCCAATAATCCATTGTGGGCGTGTGCAACACGCCAGCCCAACCGAGCAAAAATCACATTTGCATCTGGATTGGCCACCCCCCAGAATGCGTAATAACCCCAGCCCGCGACTGGCCGCTCATAGATGTTATCTACCACCACAGGCCACAGTTCTGTACGACCTGTTAGCGTTGCGTCTTTTCCGAGTATTTCTATTAACGGATCTGGGAACAGAGCCAAAGCCAGGGCGATCGCTCCCGAAAGAACTGCCAAAGATGTACCCAGAACCCGTGTAAGTCCGCCCCTTCTGTAGAGACAGATGAAAAACGATACTACACACAAATACAGGGTTACCGAGATCGAAGTTGAAGATCTGCTGGCAAGCACCATCACTAGGAACACTATCAAACTAACAACGCCCCAAAATCGCGCCTGCCTGCTCGCCCCGACCCGCAGGAGATGCATGCTAGCAAGTGCACCTGCGGCCACCACTTGACCAAGGATATTTTTTTGGGGGAAGATTCCTCGTAACGCGAGCGTGACCTCGGGCGAGGCCACGAAAGAATCGAACGAATCGGGGAGCGCGAGCGCGCTGCTCGGATAAACGGCCAGCAACACGAGCGAAGCAACGGCCGATAGCAAGCAGGCCGCGCTCATCAAACCCGTGAATTCACGATCAGTCAGACGGGCCGCCATGCCGATCACGCCAAGAACAAAGAACACATATAATCCCCCCCGTCGCGCTGTGGTCCAGGGGTCGACTGACCAAGCGGTTGAGAGCAAGAAAAGCGAGACCAAGGAAATAGCAAGGAGCTCCCCGGTGCTAATATTCTTGGTCGTGCGGAATCTGCCCCAAAACAGCGCAAGACAGGCCACCACGGATCCAAGATTCAAGGCCGCTGCCAATGCCGTCGTGGTCGCGCCGCCGTCTTGAAACTCGCCGTAATACAGCCGAGATAAAATGCCAAACGCGCCAACCGTGTGCAGCACGAAGAAGGCCGATGCTAGATCTGTATAGTTCCATCGGAACGCATAAGTTCCAGATCTTCTAATTGAGCTCATAACTGGCACCGCGAGGCTGACGGTGGAGATGCTCCAAATTACGTTTGGCGCCCGTGACCAGGTTATCAACGTATGGCACTTCGTGCCCCTGCTCCAATAAACGATCGATCAGATGGGAGCCAAGAAACCCAGTGCCGCCTGTAACGACAATGCGTCTGCGGCTTGTCATATAGTCTCGGCATCATCATCTCCTCGGTGCTGCTGCTGCTGCGCCAACACCCGCCATTTGACATTCCGACGCCGGCAGCTACGTGCTTCGTTCCAGCAACTGCGGATGCGCTTGCAGGTAGCGCACCGTATTGCGGATGCCCCGCTCGATAGATACCTGCGGTCGCCAACCAAGCGCCTTGAGCTTGGTCGTGTCGAGATGAACGAATGGCGCGTCGCCAAGCCAACCGCGCTCGCCTCCGGTCGTGACATATTGAACCCGCTTTAGGTTGAGCTGGTCGACAACAATGTCCGCTAGATCCAGGACATTCATAAACGCGTCGTGGCCGAGATTGAAGACGTTCTTGGGGTCGTTAGAGTGTTCAAGCACGTAGAAAATACCGTCAACGCCATCGACCACATCAAGATACGACTTGCGTTGTTTTCCGTCTCCCAACACTTCAAGCATTTGGCTGTTATTTTTAAGCTTTTTGACGAAGTCGAATACGACGCCGTGGGAATAGCGTTCTCCGACCCACGACACGAAGCGGAAGATGTAGCATCTGATGCCAAAGTATTCGGCGTACGCTTGAATCATAGCCTCGCATGCGAGCTTGCTGGCTCCGTAGAGGCTGGTCTGAATCGGCGCATAGGTCTCCGGCGTAGGGAAGATGTCCGGCTCACCATAAACCGTGGCACTACTTGCAAATACAATGTGCTTAACTTCATTGATTCGCATTGCCTCCAAGACATTCCACGTTGCAATGGTATTTTGGTCAAGGTCGATTCGTGTTCGCGTTGCGCCTCCGCGCACGTCGGCATTCGCTTGAAAGTGGAACACACAGTCACAGCCTACCATCTCATTCTTGAGTCGTTCATTATCAAGAACGTCGGCACGCACGACCCGGATCTTCGGGTTCTCAGCATGGTGGCTGATGAACTGCTCCTGACCAGTGCTGAAATTGTCGTAGATAGTTATGTTGGTAGCCGTCTGGGCAAGCCGATCAACAATATGGCTCCCGATAAAACCGGCGCCACCAGTCACGAATGCTCGGTGCTTGTCAGTCAAATTCATAATTCCACCGAAGATTAGGTGCACCAACTGATGAAATTCATCGCCTAGTTCAGAACTGTTGGGGGAGGCCTTTGTACCGAAAGGGGGCAGCGTCTCCCCTCACCTATCTATTCATCCGAAAAGTGAATAATTCGCGAGCCACTGAAGTCGAAACGGAACGAAACACGCCTGAGCCCGCTCATTGCTGCTAGAAAAGAGCTTTGGGCCGGCGGCGGGCAATAGAACAATAGAAACCCGCCCCCCCCGGCACCAACCAACTTCCCGCCCAACGCGCCAGCTTCGAGCCCTCGCTCATAGTGGGCATCGATGGCCCCGTCTGAAATCATTGAGGCCAAGGTTCTCTTCAGCATCCAGGCCTCGTGAAGCAGCCGCCCAAAGCCATCCAAGTCGCCGTCCCGCAAGAGCTGCTTGCCGATCTCAACTTGGGCAACCATAGCCGTTTGCGTCTTGAACATGTTCGTGTCGGATAAATTGCGCGCCTGCTCGTGAAGAATCGTCGAGGCCGAACGCGATGTGCCGAGGTGCAACAGGAATAGAGAGTCTTCCAGTCGCTTGATCGTTTCAGCGGCAAGAAAAATCTTCTCGACCGTTGTCCGGCCATCAGAATGGAAGGTAAAGTGATTAAGACCACCGAAAGCAGCAGCATATTGGTCTTGCTTGCCGATGGGCTCCTTTAGAATATCAATTTCGATATGACACGCGTCCTCGGCCAAGCGGGCCGGTGGAAGAAATCGCTGAAGGCGCGCGTTGAGATTCTGAATTAGTCCAACGGTGAAAGCCGACGACGACCCAAGGCCTGTGCCCCCTGGAATATCAGCGATTGACGCAACTTCTATGCCGCCCTTTGGTGCCAATTCACGAAGAACGGCGCGCAGAATTGGATGCTCGATCTGGTCGACCGAGGGTACAAGCTCGGTCTTTGAATACTTGAGGTGTATGGCGCTCTGATCAAAGTAGGGATGGGTTGTAAGATACATGCTCCGGTTAATCGCAGCGCTGAGCACCGCGCCTGGATGGCGGCCGTAAAAGCCGCGTAAATCGGAGCCCCCACCGAGGAAGCTGATTCGAAAAGGCGTCTGCGTCGTGATCATGGTTGCTCTCTGCCACCGGACGCTAGAATGATGTCCACGGCCTCCCCTAAATCGTCCACGAGCCAATCCGGTGAATCGAGGGCGTCGCAATCGCGGCAGCCGCTACCCGTCTTGACCCCGATCGCGGCGATCCCCATTCGACGCGCCGCCATGACGTCCCTACGGCTGTCTCCAATGCCGTATGAGCCTGCCAGCGAGATATTCCAGTCCCGTATCGCCTGCTCGAACATGCCGGCCTTCGGCTTGCGGCACCCGCAATCGAATTTCAGTTCTGGAACTTCGCCTGCAAAGCCCTTATCCGGGTGGTGGGGGCAGAAATAGAGAGCGTCGATCCAGGCGTGCTCCCGTCCCAGGAGTGTCTCCATCTTGTTGTGAATGAGCCGCAGCGCGTCCAGACTGCACTCGCCGCGCGCGACGACAGGCTGATTCGTCACAACAATGGCCAGATATCCCGCCTCGTTTAGCCGCCGAATGGACTCGGCTGAGCCAGGAATTAGCTCCATCTGCGCTGGATCTGAAAGATGCGCGACCTCTTTGTTAATGACACCATCTCTGTCGAGGAAGACTGCAGGACGCGAGTGGCCTCGACTGAGGCGTGCGGTCTTGCCGCTATCATAGTCCAGACGTACGCGCACCAGCCGGTCAGGCGTCCCGAAATCCTTGAAGTATTCGGACGAGTGATAAGCCCTAAGCCTGCCATCGCGAGCTAAGGCTGGAAAGATGTCTCTTGCGAGATCAAGGTGTTGCCCGGACGGAATCATCGCGAGGATCTTGCGTTCGATCACTGCCACGCCGGCGTTGACTTTATTCGGCAAATATTGATCTTCCGGCCTCGGCTTCGGATAGATAGCGGATATCGTTCCATCCGCGTCGGCATCGACGAGATCGCTGTCGTCTGGATGGTCGTTGGGATGAACGACCAGCGTGGCTAGCGCAGGATTACCTGCATGGTACGCCCAAAGCCGTGCAAGATCGCACTCGCTGAAAACGTCTCCGTAGAGAACGAGGAAGCGGTCCTGCAAAAGTTCGCGCGCATGGTGCAGAGCCCCCGCCGTGCCAAGCGGCGGATCTTCAGCGCAATATGAAATTTCCAAGCCGAAGCGTTTGCCGCAACCGAAATGCGATTCGATGCGATCGGCAAGATGCGAAACCAGTAGGAGAACACTCGTGAAGCCGTAGCGCCGGGCCAGCAGAATCTGATGCTCCAGATTGGGCCGCCCGCCAATAGTCACCATCGGCTTAGGGATCGTTTGCGTATGCTCGCTAAGTCGTGTGCCCCGCCCACCCGCCAAAATAACTACTTGCACGCTACACTCCGACCATAGATATACTGCGCAATGTTGTGCATCAGAATTTGATGACAGTCCTCGACGACACCATAGTTGTGAGCGGCGACGTGAAGGTTGATGTCGGCAAGTCGTGCCGAGTCACCACCGCCAAACCCGGTGAGGGCGATCGTCTTCAAACCCATCGAGCTTGCCTTGCGCAACGCCGCCAAAATGTTTGCGCTGTTTCCTGACGAGGAGATGCAGACCAAAAGGTCGCCGGGTTGGGCCTGCATCTCGATCTGACGCTCGAAACTAACGTCGTAGCCAAAATCGTTGGCGCATGCCGTGAGCAAGGCAACATTGGACACGAGCGAATGAACATGAATGGGCGCCTGGGAGGCAGTGAATGTGCCCTTGACCCAGTCGCACAACAGATGATCTGCGATCGCGGCCGACCCGCCGTTTCCAGCAACCCATAGCCGCGCGCGGCGCTTGCGAGCGCTTTCAATTTCTGAGATGGCACGGTCGAGTTGGTGCCAATCGATCGAAAGCAACGCAGTGCATATAGCGTCCGCATAGGCGCTGACGTGCGCTCCGATGCTCTCAAGGCTAAATTGGCAGTTGAAACGGCGAGGATCTTCGCGCGTAGTCATATCAGTTCCTCTTGGCCAATAATGATTTTACGATAAACGCGGATCGCGGGCACTCCTGACCTCGCTCGAGCGCCTCTCTGCGAACTGCGGATGAGCTGCGCTGGATTGGCATCAACAGACTCCTAGCCGGTCTGAAGGCGCTGCGTGCGTCGCGGCCCGCGGACGAAGCTACGCAGTTGCGAGTGGGCGTCCTGGGAAATTAGCCAATAAGCGAGAAAACGCAGGACTTGCCACACTCCAGGGGAGCCGTTCCGGAACGCACGGTACAGGAGCCTGGGAAAAGCACTGTAAGCTCTCTCCTGAGCCGCGCGAGATCCAACCACGCTCAGACAAAATCCGCTGTAGCCACGCCGGGTGATCATCGGCCCAAAGTCGTCGAGCCATCCGAGCGAAGCCGACCAGGAGGACGTTCTTTTGGTGAGGGAAGGCCGCGGCTCTTCAAAATAAAGCACGACCAGCACCTCTGGCACGGTCTCTATCCTGGCTCCTACCTGTTTCGACAGCCGCAGGAGAAACGCCCAATCGTCATGGCGGCTCTCATTGTCGAACCGTACCTTGTCAAACAGCTGGCGCGGCAGCAGATAGCTGGATGTTTGGATAAAGCCGGTTCCACCGAACAATGAGCGTCGATCGAAAAGGTACTCATCGATCGGTGTAGAATTATCATAGGTCACCTGAGGACAAATATAGCGGTCGGTCGGCGTCACCACTCGACTGAGACAGCTTACAAGCGCCGGAGGCCGACCGGATGTGAAAGCGATCTGTCGTTCCAGCTTGTTCGGCAGCCACTCATCATCGTCGTCAAGAAACGCGATCCATTCGCCTGTTGCGTGATCGGCGCCGGTATTGCGCGCACCGCCCGCCGTCAAAGAGTATGAATTTACGACGAGCCGTACGCGAGGATCATTCACCGATTGAATCGCGGAGATGATATCCCCGCTTGGCCGATCAACAACCACGATAACTTCAATATCCTGATGGGTCTGCCTGAGCACGCTATCAATTGCGCGCAACAGCAATCTCGGCCGATCGAGGGTGGGTATCACAACAGAGACCAGCATGCTCAGTTCTCCAAGAGCTCATGCGCCAGCGGGGAAACCTGATCCTGCTTGATCGTGAGACATGGAGATCGACGATCGAACCTATCTAACTGGATCGGCGGGGGCTGTTCAGTTGGCTTCTGTTTCATCTTCGGCTCTGCTCGCAATAATATGCGTCTCGATGCTGCACACCGTTCCCGGCACTGTTTTTTTTGCCCCGACGGTCGCGATCTTTTCCGAGATGCAGCGCGCAGGGTTTACCAATCTTGAGCGTAGGACTTCCACCCGGCAAGCTGTTGAAACGCCCGGACGACAAAGATGGAGTTGTATACGAGGTAGCGGTGGGCGAGCCGCCGAGGCTCCGTCATGAGACGGAATACCCACTCCAAACCTGAACGCTGCATCCATAACGGCGCCTGAGGCTTCGTGCCCGCGGCGAAATCGAAAGCCGCCCCCACGCCAAGTAACGCAGCGGCCTCAATTTTGCCGACATGGCGCACAATCCATTTGTCTTGCTTCGGCATTCCGAGCCCGACCCAGACGTAGTCGGGACGGGCGTCGTTGATGGCCTGGATGTCGGCGGCGCCTTCTTCCGGCGTGAGCGGCCGGAACGGAGGGGACCGGTAACCAGCGATCGTCAGGCCCGGGAAGCGCGCTACAAGGCGCGAAACCATCGCCTGCACGACATGAGGACTACTTCCGTAAAAATAGTGTCGGTGGCCAGTCTGGGGTGCCCTTGCGCACATCGCCAGAAGCAGATCAGGTCCATAGACGCGGCCAGCATTCGGATAGCCGCCGCGTCGGCACCACCAGACCAGAGGCATCCCGTCTTCCGTCGTCAGACCGGACCGGTTCAGAGCGCTTCGAATCTCAGGATCTTTCTGCGCTTCCACAATGCCGTGAACCGAAGTGCAAAGGACGTATTTGCGGCGCCCTTCAGCTTGCCATTTTTCGAGTATCCCAACAGTCTGTGCAAGATTCACCGGCGTGACACCAACGCCAAGAATGTTCACCCTGGGAATCTCATCCGAAACATTCGCCAGCTGGTTGTTTTCGCGCATATCCGCCGAGTGCTTCACGATATCAGCCCTTTCCCCACCAGCTCCGGGTGGTCAGTTTGGGGCGCAAATAGATTAGCGTGGACCTGCTCCAGTCGAGCAGCATAGCGGCGGACATCGAACCCCTCGAGGAAGCGGTTGCGTGCGCCCCTCGCAAGCCGGCTCCGAAGGCTCTCGTCTTCGATCACGCGGGCCAATGCGTCCGCGAGCGCCGTGACGTCTCCGGGTGGCACCAAGATTCCGGACACTTCCGGCTCGATCACTTCCAAATGCGCGCCGACGGGAGTCGTGACCACAGCGAGCCCATGCGACAGGCCCTCCAGCACTGACATTGCCAATCCCTCGGCATATGAGGGAAGAACAAGGACGTCCGAATTGGCGCATAACTCGCTCACGCCGACCTCGTCGAGCCAGCCGGGAAAGCTAACTTTGTTTAGAATGCCGAGGTCCTTGGCAAGCTTGCGGAACTCGTCAATTCGACCGCCGCCAGCGAGCGTCGCTCGCCAGTGCAGATGCTTCAGGGTGGGGCTTGCGAGGGCGCGCAGTAGCTCCGGTACGCCTTTTCGAGCGCTGAGGTCTCCAAGAAAGAGGAGATGACATGGCTTTCCCAAGACTCGCCGTCTATCGAGATCCGGCTCGGGATCCGCGACGGCGTTGTGCAGGACCGTCACGCGGTCCCTGTCCACTTGGAGCAATTGGGCAACCACTTCCAAGTCTCGCCGCCCAAGCACTATCACCGCCGCCGCGCCACGAAACGTCGTTGCAATCAGCCTTTTGAGAAACGTGCCCCGGCTCCTGTAATATTCACCATAATCGCAGTCGTGGAGATGCAGGACGCAGCGCAGCCCAAGTGCTCGGGCCACGTTCAAAAGAATGATCTTACGAATGGTGCTGCCGCGGCCTGCGATGTTGAAATGCGCCACACAGGGCGACGAAAGACGCACGCGAAACAATGCAAGCATTGTGCGGGCAAGAAAAATAACGGCGCTGGGAACATGCCGTGGTGAAGAGCCAAGGTGCCGCGGGCCACGCGAATCGACGACTCGGTACCGCAGTCTTTGCTCGGTGTGTTGATAGGCCCGGAGGAAATAGCCCATCTGGCGGCCGATACCACCGCCATGCTCCAGTCCGCCCGGGGTGACAATAAGAACGGTGCGCGTCCGCAGAGCGTCAGTCTCAGTGTCGTCGCGCTTCGCGAAAACCGATTTGGAATTCACTGACGTGTTCCCGCCGGTTCAGTCTGTAAGTTATGCAATTCGCCTTTGTTGCGTGCTGACGCGCCACCAGCCGTAGATTCGGCTTGCTTAAGGCTGAATCCCATTCCGACCAAGTGTTCTGCGTTGCGCGGGGCTGGAACACCAGTATCGAGGGGTTTGGCGTCTTTTCCGGCTTGAGGAGCGTTTCTCATAACTTGGGCCGCAATCCACTGGTAAGTCGATTCGAGCCCTGCGCGGAGCGATTGGCTCGGGTCCCAGCCGAGCTTCTCCCTGATCAGGCGGTTGTCGGAGTTCCGACCACGCACGCCCTGCGGTCCGGGCACGTGGTTCTTGCCAATCCGCTTGCCGGCGATATCCGCCACCAGGTCCACAAGCTGGTTGATGGTGACCATTTCTTCCGAACCAATGTTGACCGGGCCGGAGAAGTTCGAGCGCATCAGCCGCACGGTGCCCTCGATACATTCGTCGATGTAAAGGAAAGAGCGGGTTTGCTCGCCGTCGCCCCACACTTCGACATCCTCGCCGTTGCGCGCCATGGCGACTTTGCGACAGACCGCGGCTGGGGCCTTTTCGCGGCCTCCGGTCCACGTGCCCTCTGGTCCAAAGATATTATGATAGCGCGCGATGTGGGTCTGCATCCCGTAGTTTCGCCGATAAGCCAGATACAGGCGCTCGCTGAACAGCTTTTCCCAACCGTACTCGCTGTCAGGCGCGGCTGGATAAGCCGAGTCCTCCGAGCACTTCGGGTTTTTCGGATCTTCCTGGTTATAGGCCGGATACATGCAGGCCGACGACGAATAGAAAATCTTTCTGACGCCGCGCTTGTGACAAGCGTCGAGCACGCTCGAATTGATCGTGACTGAGTTATGCATGACGTTGGCGTCATGCTCGCCGGTGAAAATATAGCCGGCGCCGCCCATGTCGGCGGCGAGTTGATAGACTTCATCAAATCGGCGGTCCACGACGGCGCGACAAAATCCCTGATCCCGCAGGTCGCCGATGACGAAATCGTCGGCGTGGGTCTCGGAGAACTCATGAAACTTCAGGTCGGCCCCGCGAACCCAAAATCCGTCCTTTTTTAATCGCTTGACAAGATGGCCGGCGATAAATCCGCCGGCTCCGCAGACCAGGGCATATTTCATAATTCTCTACCCTTATTCATTGCGTCGAAGTCAAACGAACTGGGACGCCAACAATTAAATCAATAACCTCGGCAGAACACAATAGCGCAAATAAATTAAATATCAACAATTAATGCGTATTAAATACCACGGTTTCTAGCATGAAGCGCGTCAGCTGCGGCAGCTAGGCACACGACAACACCTCGGCCGCTGCCACCTCAAAGCCGCGAAAGGTGATGCCGCCAACGTCATTCTCTCCGCCCTCGGCCGCAATCTGCTGTTGCGCGCCTATTTCGAAGGGCCATCGCGTTAACAAGACGGCGGAGGTCGATGGGCAGCCTCGATAATCCCGTTGCCGGCCGCCGGTCGGATATGCCTCGCGACCGGCCATAGCGTCGCTGGCCTTGCAGGTTCAGGAGATCTTGCATCGCAACCCGCTCAGCGGCCACCTGTCTTGCTTCCGGGTCGTCGCGGCAATCTGCTGAAGGCGAAACCGATGAAGCCCGCGCCGCCTTTCACCAATGATATCACGGCCAAGGCGCCCGACTGTTCACCAAGCGCCTGGAGCGTGGCTGCTTTATTTGGCCGAACCTGGCCGACGGTGTGGTGACGATCTCGTCTGCAATTCGCTTATCTGTTGTCCGGCACATCTGCAGGAGACGTTGCGGCCGATATCAGTCGGGTGAAGCTGATTGTGCTGCCTGTGAGGCGATCTGCTCGAGCCGTTCCGCGCGAGCCTGCATTTTGCAAGTTGGCGCAAGCCCGATAGTATCGAACACGACGCGAATTCGATATAGCCAGTCGTGCCTTCGCGCGGCCTCCCGAACATTGTTGCGCCGAATCGCTCGCAATCGCTCGGGGTCGCCATTCAGGTCCGCAAGGATGTGGACAATATCCGGAGAATCGAAGGGCACTTGGATCACCGCATCCGACCAATCGAACTGCTGTTTGAATTCCTCCGTGCGCGGCGCCTCGCCGATCATTACCGTGCCCGCCGCGGCGCCCTCGTAGAACCGCGCGGAGATTAGATCGCCGCCCGTCGTATCCGGTATATTCACATAGCCGCGATTGGCGATGAAGTAGCGGCTGTGTTTGAGCAATGTCGCAAGCATTCGGCGGTGTTCGTGCGGGCTGTCGACGCGGAAGGTACGGTGCTTCAGGTCCGCGCCACTCGCAGCCACAGTGTCGTAGTAGTAGAAGCTTTGCCGCTGTTCGGCGTCATCGAGCAGCGCCTGATGCGTGACCGGCGAGCGCCGCCCGATGTTGCAGACGTCGATCGGGCGCGGTCGATCAAGCGATGCGGGCGTGAAACGCGGCACGTCAACGGCGAGCGGCAGGTAGGTGCACGGTCGACCGGTGATGCGCGCTACGTCCTTAAGGCTGTGACTGGACCCAATGAAGATGTGGTCAAAAGCTGATAAGAGCTCGAAGAAATACACCGGCAACGAATCCGACGGGACTTCGGTGATAAAGCACGCCGCCTTGCGGCAGCGCTGACGCCAGTTGGGAATCATCGCGAGCGAGTACAATTCGTGGCTAAGGGTGAAAATCGGAAAAAAGAGCTCGAAATCACGCTCCAGGATCACTTTGTTGCGTGGATAAGGCGCGAGCTGGCGCGCAAGCCTGGGCGATCCGGATGCCAGGCGCGCGAGTTTGTAGGCGCGCCGGGAGAACTTCAGAGCCGGCAGGTCGGTCGCGTCGATTCGCTGAGCCTCCGTAACAGCTGCAAAAACGTCCTCAAATTCGTACGCGAGACAATAGGCAACGACATCAGCGATCCGTCGCTGCGACAATAACAATACATTACCTTGCACGAGGTCCGCGCCTCCAACCAATTCAACGTTCAGGATGCAGCACGTTTCGCTCACGGCGACAATATACTCGCCTTTTATCTCCGCCAAGTGCGCTTTCCGATTTGGAAGGATGGCCCGGCGCGTACTTTAGGATAGCTGAACTCCTTCAGCACCTCCGGTGTCGATACCGATCATTCTGGCGACCAGCCGCACCATCGCATGCGGCCCTGTCTTCGGTGCTCGCTCGAGCCGCTCGGCACGTGTCTTTTCGATCGATCTGATCTGCTCACGGACTAGGTGTTTAGTCCCGGCATTTGCTGGAGCGGATTGAATTTGAATCGTTCTGGCTGGGCAGTCCAGCATTTGCAGATGTATTCGCAAGGTGTGACGGCAGCGCGCTTGGCGGCGGGCCCTACCATTTTTTGAAAGGAGCTCGCGAAGGGCAGCCGCATCGAGCATCTGCTCGGCCAGAAGCTTCTTCAGCTTCGCATTCTCCTCCTCCAACGCCTTCGGTCGCTTGGCCTCGGAGACATCCACGCCGCCGAATTTGGCCTTCCAGTTGTGGATTGTCGCTTCGGAGATCCCATGCTTGCGAGCCAGGTCGGCTGTCTTCGCCCTAGCCTCATACTCCTTCAACACAGCGATAACCAGCGCTCGCACCAATCGTTGCCACCTGCGAAAATGGCCGAGCGAACCTACCGTTGCGCGCACCCACTTCGTCCCGCCGCTATCGATTCCTCAGTAGATCCTGCACGACCGAGCCCGCAATCTTAATCGGCTCGGTAAGCCGGAACAGGCCCACAACTATGATTAGGTAAATGCAGATACAGAAGCCCGCCGACAAGAAGATGCGGACGAAGCCGGAACAATCGGTGAGAGCGTTCGTTTGCAGCCACCAGCCCCCAGCCGCCGTGCTGATTGCGCCGATCAGCTGCGGGCCTACGGCCCGAACTACGAGTGTGGCGCCAATGCCTATCGGGCGGCCCGCATAACTGATCGAGGGTACGGCAATGAGGATGCTTGCGATGACGCCCGCGACGGCGACCCCCATAGCGCCAAACGGCAGACCTCCGAGAACCGCCGCGACCTGGACAACGAGCGAAACGACCCCCCAGTTTCGCCAGCGGTCCACCCTGCCAATGGAAAGATGCAGCCAGCCCTGTGAGAGTTCAACGGCATGGAAAATTCCGCGCAAGGCAATAATAGTCAGGAGTGAACCGGTCGCTTGCCACTTTTCCCCCAACAATATAACCGTCAGGTCTTCGGCCGTCACCGACAAGATCGCCGCCATGGGCATGACGAAGAACGCTACTCCAGACAATGCCGTTTCGTACTTTTGCGCAAGGGCAGCTGGATTGGATTGAAATTTGCTAAGGCCCGCGCTTCCGACCGCGTGCAACTGACCGAGCGCCGTTAAGATAGAGTTCTCATAAAGTGTCACTGCGTTTTGATAATAGCCCACCACATCGGGCCGGTAGAACAAGCCCAGCGCAATCCGGTCGACCGCTTTGGCCATAGCATACGTGACTGAAAAGCCGACCACGTGCAGCCCAAAACGGACCATTGACTTCACTTCATCGTCAAAGATGGGAAATCCGGGCCTCCATCGGCAGGCGAGCCACGCTCCGATGGCCACGCATAGCGTGTTCACAATCGGGCGGAGCACCAGCGCCCAGTAACCGTAACCGCAATATGCGATAAGGATGGCAACGGCAATTCCTGCCAGAGTGCCGAGAAACTGTATTTTGGCAACTGTGCCAAATTGCATGGTTCGTCGCAAAAGCGCTAGGTGCTGATTTGACACCCCCCACAGCACGAAGGTAAGCGCAGTACACAGTGCGATAGGCTCTAGCCTAGGTTCGCGATAGATCCATGCAATCAGCGGGCTGCAGGCAGCCACCACCAACGCAATTGCCAACCCAATCGCACTGCTAAGCCAAAAAAGGCTGCTGACCTGGCTTCGAGTTATCTTGCTTCTTTGTATTGTAGCATCTCCAAGGCCAAAATCGATTAGCAATGGCGCAAAGCTCGTCAGAACGGTGACGATCGCAACGAGTCCAAAATCCGCCGGCGCCAAGAGCCGTGCCAAGACGATCGCTGCGGCTATTTGGAGAGCGCCGCTACCGTATTGCATCGCGACCGATGCGATACCGCCGCGCAAAGCTAGCCGCCCCAGATCCCCCGATTCCTTGTGGTCCTCGAAATAAGTTCCCGCGCCTTCGGCCATGCTCGGTCAATCATCCTCGGTCAGCCAGGAAAATGGATGCATACCGCACCTGCTTGCGGAGCCCACTGCAATTTTACGTATATTAATTCCAGCGCAGCACATTTAACTATTGAAAACATCGTATGTCGAGCTACAATTAAAATAAATTAAATGGACATAAAACTCCAAATGATTGGCCTCTATCGAAGCAGGTGGGCTCCTAGCCGCGAGCCGCCCTCCCAGGATACGCGGGTAGATGTGTTTGCGGCGCAACGCTCGGGCCTAGCCCAAGGGGGACGTGTATGACACTGCAAGCAGGGGATTGGGTGGAGGTCCGAAGCAAGGAGGAAATCTTGCGGTCACTCGACAGGAACGGCCGCTTGGAAGGGATGCCCTTTATGCCGCAAATGCTTGAATATTGCGGCCGGCGCTTCAAAGTGTACAAGCGTGCGCACAAGACTTGCGATACGATTAATCCTATTGCAGGTCGGCGGCTTGCCAACTCAGTGCATCTCGAAACGCGTTGCAACGGCAAAGCGTACGGCGGTTGTCAGGCCGAGTGCCTGATATTCTGGAAGGAGGCTTGGCTCAAGCCGATAGAGGAAAAAGCCAGTTCTAATCACGTTTCGAGCGACAGAAACGCGCTTGAACTTGAGGCGCAGATCAATGGGATCGGCTGCTCGGCAGACGACGTGTGGCAGGCTACATGCGTCCGCGGGCGGCAAGATGACGATACAAGATACATGTGCCAAGCGACGGAACTGCCAGTCTTCACGACCCCCCTTTCATGGTGGGACGTCAGGCAATACATGGAGGATTACGTTTCGGGAAACGTCAGCTTGGGCACGATACTTCGTGGTTTCGCATATCTCAGCTACTATCATTTGACACTGGCGAAGAGGGGTAGGTTGGGCCGTCCCGCTCGTTGGCTTTATGATAAGGTTCAAGGGCGCGTCGGCGGGGTGCCCTTCCCGCGAAGGAGCGGAAGCCTTGCGGGTGGCCAGCCTACCCCGGTAGTCGATCTAAATCTGCAGCCCGGGGAATTAGTTCGAATCAAATCGCACAAGGAGATCCTGTCGACTCTCAACGGAAGTATGAATCGAGGCTTGCTCTTCGAGGCTGAACTAGTTCCGTACTGTGGCGGCGTTTATCGGGTCCGAACCCGGGTCACGAAATTTATAAATGAAGCGACAGGAAAGATGTCGACAATGAAAACCCCGGCAGTCATTTTGGACGGGGTATGGTGCCGGTCGCGCTACGCCAATTGCCGAATGTTCTGCCCAAGAAGCATTTATTCTTGGTGGCGCGAAGCCTGGCTGGAGAGAGTCTCTGAAGAGCCCGCGGTCGAAATGAAGTGCGGTGCCAAGAATTAGCTGCGAGCTTTTCGGCCAGCAGAGACGTTTTGGCATCCTCAAATGCCGGGCCAGAGTTCGAAAGAGGTCCGGATTCCAACATTTGCCCTACAAATCTTCGTCGGATCCCCGCCAAAATGCGCCCGCGCCTCCTGCGGCGCCGCGACGCAGAACGAGGTGTCCATCATGTTCGACAGCCGCCACGCCAGCACCGCCCGGCTCGCCCAGTCCATGATCGCCACGAGATAGAGGAAGGCGCGCCCGATCGGAATGTAGGTGATGTCTGCACACCAGACTTCGTCCGGCCGCCCGATCGTGAGACCGCGCAAGAAAATATCCTGTGTCCAGGCACCGGCCTGGCCGTCTCCTCAGATGAAAACCGGAGTTCACCACTAATGCATGAGCCCGCTCGCATGAGCTTGAGCACTGGACCGTTCAACCCAATGCGAGTTTTCTTGCCACAAAAGCCTCCGCATAACCCTCTGGCGCTCGGCATTCCATTCCCCGAAGTCGCGCTAGTCCGCGGAAGACTTCGGGATCGAACCATTGTTTGGACCGCTGGCTTCCGAAGCGCGAAATCAAGAGATCAATTTTGCGCTCTAGCGCCCGAGCCGAAACGGGCGCGTAGAAGTTCGGCTGCCCCAGATCCCCATCCCATTTGGGGATCTCGTATTCCAGGATGAAATGATCGCGGAATGTGTTCCAGGTCAGGCGAGATACCTGTCGATGGTCCTGATGCGCGTCTTCGCTTCGATGCGTGAGAATTAGATCCGGCCGAACGCGCTCCTTTAGGGTCTCGAACCAACCCTTGATCTGCTCGCCCTGCTCCGGAAAGAAGCCATCTCGAAAGTTCATTGTCTCGACTCGAACGCTAGCTGCTTCGGACAGAAACTCCGCCGCGGAAGCCCTCGCCTCGCCCTCGCGCTCGCCCGCCGCACTGAGAACACACCAGTGCACATCGAGGCGAACGCCACGCCCGAGCAGACTCAGGACCGTCGCTCCTGCGCCTATTTCGATGTCATCCGAATGGGCGCCCAGGCAAAGCACGGAAAGGCGGTCTCCGGGTGCGATAAGCCGCAAGCCTTTCATGGCGCCGCCACGGCCCTCGCGCTGACGTCGTCGAGCCGCCAAGGCATTTGTCCACGTTCGATCATCTCCTCGAGCACTTGCTTGTCCCTCAGAGTATCCATCGCACGCCAGAAGCTCTCATGCTTATAGGCCATCAGCTGTCCGCGTTCGATCAGCCGCTTGAACGGCTCAACAACCAGTTCGTCGCCCTCCCGGATGAAATCGAAGATCTCCTTGCGAAAGATGAAATATCCGCCATTTATCCATATATCGGATTCCTGGCTGGCACGAAGCCGCCGCACGGCGCCTTGCTCGTCAAACTCGGCAAGATGAAAACTAACCGGCGGGTGGACGGCGATGAAGGAGGCAATCTTGCCGCTCTTCCTGAAGCGGTCGATCATGTCCGGCAGGTAGGCGTCCGTCAGACCGTCGCTGTAGTTGGCCAGGAATATGTCCTCGTCCTCGACGAGGTGACGGACCGCCATCAACCGCTGTCCGATATTGCGCCAAATTCCGGTGTCGACGAGTGAAACACGCCAGTCCGGCGGCCGCTCACCCAGGATCTCGATCTGCTTGCCGAAGTTCGAAACCAGACAATCGCTGTTTGCGGTCTGCTTGTAGTTTAGGAAGTAATCCTTGACGACGTTCGCCTTGTAGCCAAGGCAAAGAATGAAATCCCGGTGTCCGTACTGACTATAGTACTGCATAACGTGCCACAGGATCGGCTGTTGGCCGATCGGCACCATGGGCTTCGGGACGCTCTCAGAGTATTCACGAATGCGGGTACCAAGCCCGCCGCAGAATAGGACGACTTTCATGGCGCAAAGTCCTGAGGGGAGATGACATCAACGTCGGGGATGGGCACGATCATCTTGCATCCCCACGAGCCGACATGGCGCATTTGCTCGACGATCTCACGCTTCAGATTCCAAGGTAGGATCAGTAGGAAATCCGGCCGGACCTCATCAATCACGGATACTGGATAAATTGGGATGTGCATCCCCGGCGTATACCGCCCGTGCTTGTAGGGATTGCGATCAACTGTGAACTCGAGAAAGTCGGTGCCGATGCCGCAGTAGTTTAGCAGCGTATTGCCTTTGCCCGGCGCACCATACCCGCATATCTTAGCGCCATTCTCCCTGCACTCGATTAGGAATGACAGAAGCTGGCGCTTCGTGCGATGGACTTGCGCGGCGAACCGCGTGTAGCTCATGATATCCTCAAATCCGATTTCCCTTTCATGGGCCAGGAGCGCGTTCACACGCGTGGACGGCTTATGTGCCGCGTCAGCGTGGCACAGATACACACGCAACGATCCGCCATGCGTGCTGAACTGCTCAACATCGAATATTCTGAGATGGTGCCGTCGGGCGAGGCGATCAATCGTGAGCAGAGAAAAGTAGGAGAAATGCTCATGGTAGATGGTATCGAACTGATTCTCGACCATGAGCCGCTCAAGATGGGGGACTTCCAGCGTAATGACTCCTTCCGGTGCCAACAGAAGGGCCATGCCGGCCGCAAAATCATTGAGATCGGGCACCTGCGCCAGGACGTTGTTGCCGATGATGAGGTCGGCCCGCCTGCCCTCCGATACGAGACGACGTGCCAACGCAGATCCGAAAAACTCAACCAGGGTCGGTACGCCTTTTGAGCGGGCCGCTTCGGCCACATTGGCTGCAGGCTCGATTCCAACCACGGGTACACCGAGTGGAAGGAAATGCTGGAGCAGATAACCATCATTGCTCGCGATCTCGAACACTTCGCTGCCTGCTCCGAGCCCGAATCGCGCTACGACCATGTCGCAATAGCGGCGCGCATGCTCGACCCATGACGTCGAATACGACGAGAAATACGCGTACTCGCTGAAGATGTGCTCCGGCTGCACATACGCCCGGAGCTGCACCAGAAAGCACTCCCCGCAAGCCAGCGCGTGGAGCGGAAAGTAAGGCTCCATCTTGTCGATTTCGCTGGCCGGCAAGAAGCTCTCGCAGAGCGGCGACATGCCGAGGTTCACGAAAGTCGTTGCCAGCGGCGCGCCGCATAGCCGGCAGCAACCAAAGCTGGGCGCTCCACGGCGCGCGATCGTCCCTTCTTTAAGAATTGCGTGCATGGGCTCGTCCGGTTCCCGCTGAAAAACACGTCGTTAAGCCGCTCCCCGCACGAGTCTTTCTATGGGAATTTCGGCCACGCTATTTTATAATAAATACAGGTTTTAAATCAACAACTAAATGATGATGGCGATTAAAACAATCCCGAGAGCATTGATTTCTCGTCGCTATTTTCGTTCGCCCAAAAACACCGCGCCGCCACTACATCGCACGCGCCAATTGCACCCCATCTTATTTAGCTATATATATTACGGGCCCTGAATTATAATTAAATAATCAAGACAGAGCAAACGGGAAAACCGGGTGCCCCCATGAGTAACACTGTCTTCCATGACTCGAACGTTTCAGACGATATCCGTCGTCAACGCCTCTACGATGGACAGCTATTCGTCTATTCGACGCGGCCAAGCGTGATCGCTCTCGCCAAATTCGCGAGAGCGATGATCGAAGATGCTTTTGCCGGACTCGACCCCAGAACCGCGCAAAATACCATGGAGGTCGAACGTTATGCCGATCTACTCAGCAAGTTGAAGCCACAATTCATTCATCATCCCGAATCCAAACGTCATCTTCAATCGATCATCGAGGACTTCGGATGCGATCCGGAGAAGACCTATTTCGATGTGCCTAGGATGCGCAGTTCGACGAGCGACAACTATCTCACCACGGGTATCGCGTTCGCATGGCACCCTCACCGGGACACCTGGTACTCTGCCCCAGCGTGCCAGATCAATTGGTGGCTGCCGATCTATGAGATCGAATCGGACAACGCGATGGCCTTCCACCCACGCTACTGGAGCCAGCCAGTGAGAAACAGCTCCTCCGAATACAATTATTATGTTTGGAACAAGCTGCATCGCGGAGAAAGCGTTGCAAAGCTGATTAAGAATGACCCACGCCCGCTGCCGCGCGCTACTGAACCACTCGAGTTGGATCCGCAACTGCGACTCATTTGCCCTGTAGGCGGCCTGATACTGTTCTCCGCTGCGCAAATGCACTCAAGCGTGCCCAACACGTCGGGCGTCACTCGCTTCAGTATCGACTTCCGGACCGTTCATCTAGATGACGCCGCCACAAGGCACGGCGCGCCAAACATCGATTCAGCCTGCAGCGGCACCGTCATGCGCGACTATCTCCGTTGCTCGGACTTGTCAGGAATACCCGAGGAGGTCATTTCGCTCTATGACGATGGCACCGAGAGCGGCGGAGAGCTGCTCTATGTGCCGAAGCCCGCCCGCGAAGAGAATCCACAGGCTTCGTAGAGACAGCGGATATTCCACTCCGCCAGCCGAAGCCGAGCCCTTGCGATCGGCGCTCCAGCCGATAGTTGGTCGGTTTCGGCATATTGAGTTTCTTAACCGCCGGACGATCCGACGATGAGCAGAGAATGGAAAGCGGCGATCACCGGTGCCAGTTCCAGAATCGGCACGGCGATAGCCGCCGCGATCGCTTCTGAAGGCAGCTCTGTCTGTCTAATTGGTCGCGATCTGGCGCGGTTAGAGGCTGTAGCCGGTCTGTCATCCGCGACCGCTCGGGCGGTGTTAGTGCATGAGGCAGATCTAAATGTCGATGGCGCCGTCAAGGAACTGGGGCAACGCCTCAGGGACGAATTCGGGGCACTCGACGTCTTGGTCCACTGCGCTGGGGCCTTCACGACCGGAAGTGTCGAGAAAACGCCGGTGCAACAACTCGACTTGCTCTATCGGATGAATGTCCGAATGCCATTCTTGCTTACACAGGAATTACTACCGCTTCTCAAAGCCCGACAAGGTCAGATTGTGTTTGTCAATTCGTCCCAAGGCCTTCACCCCAAGGCCAATAGCGGACCGTTCGCGGCAACTCAGCACGCGTTGAAAGCGATCACTGATAGTCTGCGCCAAGAAATCAATGTTGACGGGATCCGAGTGCTGAGCATCTATCCGGGACGCACCGCGACCCCAAGAATGAAGGCGCTCTACAAAATTGAGCACCGGAGCTATCAGCCGGAGCTGCTACTTCAGGCAGAGGATATAGCTAAGGTCGTACTAAACTCGTTGCTCCTGCCGCGTACAGCAGAAGTTACAAATGTAGAAATTCGCCCGCATTTCAAACCGTACTAGGAACGCGACTTCATCGGAATAAGCGGAATGCTCGAGGTCGAACAAACGCGAACCGAGAGCTCCGATAATTCTCGGGGCTAGAGAATGGAATTTCGTTCAACAAACCTTGCCGGCGCCTACCTGGTTCAACTCGAGCCGCTGCATGATCACCGAGGGTTCTTTGCTCGCACGTTTTGTGTCGAAGAGTTCGCAACCCACGGACTTGAAATCGGATATCCGCAGCACAGTATCTCGTATTCAGCGCGCAAGGGGACTCTGCGCGGGATGCACCATCAGCGCGATCCACATCGAGAAGCAACACTCGTGCGCTGTACAAAGGGTGTCATTCTTGACGTCATAGTCGATATCAGACCGGATTCATCGACCTTTTGTCGTTGGCAGAAATTTGAGCTCTCGTCTGCGAACGGCCACCAGCTCTACATTCCAAAAGGCTTCGCCCACGGCTTTCAAACCCTCTGCGATGACGTTGAAGTGAGCTACCTGATCTCCACACCCTACGAGCCAGGATCTGCTGACGGCATTCGCTACGATGATCCGGCGCTTGGAATCGAATGGCCGTTGCCGATCATGGAAATTTCCGAAAAAGATCTGCATTGGCCTCCATTTGCCCACTCGGTTCTTTGAGAGCACTGAACCTTCGAGCTACCGGGAGATGACCGACACCGCCGCATTCGTACCACCCGCCGACGCACGGCGACGGGCGTTTTCAGTTCTGCGTGGCCGGAGCAATGCGCGAAGCGGATGCGCACGCAAGCTAGGGCCCTTCTCGTGGCTTGCGCGCTGCCGGCGTTCGGCGTCGACGTTCTCGCGCTTGATCTTTCGACGAAACATGATCCGAGCACAACTGCAAGCGCTCTCACGACCAACCCAGCCTTTCCACTCAAGGTCAGTGCAAACAATCGCTGCCTGGTCGACCGAGATGGCGCCCCGTTCCTCATGGCTGGCGATTCTCCGCAAAGTCTCATCGGCAATTTATCCGAAGACGAAGCGGCGGCGTACGTTGCCAACCGGGAGACGTACGGGATCAACGCTCTTTGGATAAATCTGCTGTGCAATGCTGGCAGCGGATGCGGGTCCGACGGCGCCACCGCGGACGGCCTTGTCCTGTTTACGGTGCCGGGCAATCTCTCAACTCCAAATCCGGCTTATTTTTTTCGGCGCGCCGAAGATGTGATCCGTCTTGCTGACAAGCGTGGGATGGTCGTGATCCTCGACCCTATCGAGACCGTCGGGTGCCTGGGTACTCTGAGGGCAAATGGCGTTACGAACGCATACGGATATGGCCAATACCTCGGCAACCGCTATCGAGACGTTCCGAACACCATCTGGATGCACGGCAACGATTTCCAATCCAGTCAAGACAGCGATGACCGTTCGCTGGTGCAGGTTGTCGCACGGGGAATCCGGGATGCGAACCCGAACCACCTCCACGCGGTGGAGCTCAATTTCCTGACGAGCGGGTCGCTGGAACGCAGTCTCCCCCGGATTGGCTGACTTTTTTCTCGCTGGCCTCGTCCATCGTGAGAAGGCCATGATCTTGCAGCACGAGCGCCGTCCTTCGGATCATTGAGAACGGCAACTGCGCCTTTTCTGCAATGTCCAGGAGCGAATGCTGTCCGTCGGAAAGATTCAAGACCCACAACATCGCCATGTTGGCGGCCGCAGCGTCCTTGTCTCCGCCAATGATCCCATATAGCCGCCGTCGGCCCAGTTGTGGTTCGCATCTGGCCACCATGTTGCGGTACACCGCATCGTTCTCCACGACCTCAATTGCCGAGGCGATCAGGTGGTAAGAAAGAGCCAGATGGTCTGCGCCGATGAAATCGAGATTATCGGCCGAGGTGTGATATTGCGGGATTTGGCCAAACTGGCTGCGCTGAAAGAGACCGACCGGCAGATTGAAACCCGGCGAGCAAAACTGACGCTCGTCATAACCGTAGGGAGAAAATTCGAGAATCGCGGGTGTTAGCCCGCAATGCCGAAGGCAGTGAGTGAGTACCCTATCGATCTTGGCATCGCCTCGCCTGCTCTTCTTGTATGTTGGACCCCCTCCGTCTCCGACCATAGACACAACGAGTCCATGCTTGATGTGCCTCACGTGATCCTCATTACGAGCGAGCCAAGTGATCGCACCGATCGTACCCGGTGCAAACAGGAATCGGTAACTGTATCGCGTTCGGAAGCCCGCCATCCGCTTCGCAAGATGCGTGAGCAGCGCGACACCCGAACAGTTGTCGTTGGCGAGCGAGGGGTGGCATACATGGGCCGAAAGTAGAAACTCATCCTCGATTTCGCCCCTATGCAGATACTCCCCATATGTCAGGTGTCCGTCTGCAAGGGTCGAGTCGATGACCACCTCGTAGGTTTCGTCTGCGAGCCCCTCCAACAGACGGTGAGGCATGCAGAATGCCCAGTTCTCGGCGTAGTACGACGTTCGATAGGGGATGAGGTCGGGCTGATCCGGCAACGTGTAGACGTGCTGCTTTAGCTCTTCCAGCGAGATTCGCTGTCGCACAGGCACGC
The DNA here is from genome assembly GCF_001982635.1 of Bradyrhizobium mercantei. Lineage (GTDB taxonomy): Bacteria > Pseudomonadota > Alphaproteobacteria > Rhizobiales > Xanthobacteraceae > Bradyrhizobium > Bradyrhizobium mercantei. The sequence goes on from NZ_MKFI01000002.1 coordinate 1,225,394, forward strand.
TATAGCTCATGATGTGCAGGTTTGATCGAGCGAGGTCGAGGATTTTTTCGCCCCGCTCGTTCCTAATATACGCGTCGCGAATATTCCACTCGCGCGGAATGCCCCAATCGAAGACTTGCGTCCCGGTCGGCACCTCGTGCACCTCAAGCTTGATGTGCTCGCCTATCGCGCGTAGCGTCTCCCGGACTCCATGGCCGGTGATACTGCGGCAAATCGGATATATCTCCGCGACAAAGGCGAGGATTTCCTCACCGATGTCCGCGGTGACGAGTTGCTCAAAGAGATATTGCCCATCATTCATGACAATTCATGACGCCGCCTGCCGCTGCAGCTGCGAGTGGCGCAACTTGGGATCAAGAATGCCTTCAGCCAGCAACTTGCTGATGTGGGCGATGCGCTGGTACCGCGGGCCTTCAAATTCCCCCAACGTCAACCCGGATGAACGATAGGCCTTGTAAAGCTGCTCGGCACCCCCGCGCGCGTCCCACTGCGGCTTGAATTCCGGCAGTCTCGTGCGGATCTTTTCGAAACTCACCCGATACGATCGCTTGTCGGGACCGGCATCATCCGCAAACTCGATTGTGCAATTGGGCACGACGCTCGCAACGATCTCGGCTAGGTCGCGAATGCGATAGTTGTGGGCGGTCTGCCCCACATTGAAGGCCTCATTGAATACCCGCTCTGCGGGTGCTTCGAGCGCAGCTATGAAGGCGCGGGAGATATCCTCAATGTGCACGATCGGACGCCACGGCGTGCCGTCCGACTTCAAATGAATTTTTCCGATCGTAAAGGCCCAAGCGACAAGGTTGTTCAAGACAATATCGAAACGCTGCCGCGGCGACAACCCGTAGGCTGTTGCGGGCCGCAAATACACGGGACAGAAACCGTCGCCAGCCAAACGAGAGATGTCGCGTTCGGACATCACTTTCGACTCGCCGTAGGCCGTCACGGGATTGAGCGCGCCAGTCTCATCAATCATGTCCTCGCCGGCTTGACCATAGTTGCTGCAGGATGAGGCAAGCACAAACCGGCGGACGCCCGCTCTCTTCGCCAGTTCAGCTATCCGCGCGCTGGCTTGGTGATTGATCTCGTCGGTAAGATTCGCGTCGAGATCGCCAAGCGGATCATTCGAAAGCGCCGCCAAATGCAGAACTGCATCGAAACCGATAAGGTCGGTGGCCTCGACGTCCCTAACATCCTTGCGGATCGTCGGTACCTCGCAAATTTTGCCGCCCGCGAGATAGGTGCAGCGGGAATATAGATCGCTGTCGAGTCCAGTCACTTTATGACCTGCCTCGACCAGCATGGGTGTCAAAACAGTACCGATGTAACCAAAGTGTCCAGTGACAAGAACGCGCATGAGTGTTCTCCGGGCTAATTGGCAGATATGACGACGAGCAGTGCTCATTGCCTGCTACGAGCGGCTTCGGAAACGCGTGTGACACTGGCACGCCCACGATGTTCGGTCGCGCCACGCCGTTTGACCGGGCTGGCGTTTGTTCCGCGTGCGCGCCCCCCCGACTTTAAAATCCGCACAAATGCTCGACGCGCCGCATCGCTAGGACATACAAAGCCTTTTCCAGCATCTGATCCATTCCATTGGATTTTGCGTCGGCCGAGCCTCGCCATTTTAATTTTGAGCATTTGGCACATTTATCCGACATATCAAATTTAAATGCAACACGACCCGAGCCAGAATGTCAGTTTGGATTGGGCCGATCATCGTGCGGCTGGCGCGGGTGGAAGTCCGAGATCAACTGGCTGGGCGGGCGACCTGACACTTTGGAGAGAGGTTCTGCAAACTGATGGTAGCCGCCAACGTCGTCCCTCTCTGCTGTCGGCTATCTCCGCCTCGTCCTCGCCTGGCTGAGGATGCTCTTGCGCCTAATCCTGATCGCCATGTCGACCTGGGTCGACCTCCAAACGGCGATCAAATCGGCTTCTTGACGCACGATTAAATCAACCAACCTTCATTTAATTTGGACAACCATCATTTTATCCGATATATTTCTTGATGACAGACCTCGGCCGGGACTTAATTGGTGCTTACCGGACCCTATGCTGTTGACGCGGGCGGCAGCGCCATTTTGCGTGTGTCGATGTTCGCAACGCAGCAAGGCGGTGGTTTAGGAGCCGTCGACCCCGACAAGGTCTCGGCCATTGCGGCGCGCATGGGCGCGGGAGAACCATTGATGCTCGATGCGACAAAAAGCAGGCTTCTCCCTATCGACGAAGGAAATTGGCCGGATCAGCAGAGCCCTTGGCGCGAGGGGACCAGCTTCAGGACGCTCGTCGAGAAAGTTAGCCAGCGCCGGCGCATGATGATGGTTCTGACGCTGGTCGGCGCCGTCGCGGGATGGGTCTTGGTCCTCGCCTACGTTACCGTGAGGGTCCCGGCGTACTCCGCTTCATCGGAGCTATTGATTTCGAACACGACGCTGCAGTTGTCCGGCCCAGGCCCGGAGGCGGTCGTGACCCAGGTCCTGGTCGAGAATTCGCTTATCGAGAGCGCGATCGAAGTGCTGAGGTCAGGAAAAGTGCTTGAGCGCGTCATCGACAAGGTCGGATTGGACGAGGTCGCGCGCATATCACCGAGATCGTATGCGTTGCCCTGGAGCGGCCTCGATTCGGAACAAGCGACTTCGGACGCCGGCAGGAGACAGGCAGCGATCGAGTTGTTGAGGTCCAGGACGGTCGTCAAACGTGTAGGCGCAAGCCAAATCGTCTCGGTCCGCGCGAGAGCCCTGACCGCAGCGGACGCGGCGATGCTCACGAATGAGATTGCCGCGGCATTCGTTCAGGAGCTGTACCATGCAAACGCAGTCGTCACCACGAGCGCTCCATTGCGGGAGCGGATTAAGGTGCTCGGCCCGACGGCCCGAATCATTAGCGAGGCCATTCCGCCCAAATCGAAGGAATCACTGTCGGCTGCCGTTGCCATGCTGCTCGGGATCATGCTGGGTGGCGCTTTGGGAGCGGGAAGCGGCCTCGTTTTGACCGCGTTCGATCGCCGCTTGCGCGCTGCAGAACAGGTTGCCGCCGTGACTTCGGTCGAGTGTTTCGGATATATGCCTCGGATCGACCCGCAATCGTCGCTGCCCTCGGAATCCGACCACAACGATCTAGGCTCCATATTGAGGAGGTCGGTATTGCGCCGGGTGCGCTCGGCGGTGCGCGAGCGATCGACGAGGGTCCCCCACATCGTCGGCGTGACGTCCTGTAGCGCCGCTGAGGGGAAGACGACGCTTGCCACAAACCTGGCTCGGTTCATTGCGCGAGATGGCTCGCCCGTGCTTTTGATCGATGCTTCGTGCCCTGATGTGGCGAGTGGTCTGGCAAAAGCCGAGACGCCAGGCCTCCAGAGGTTGCTGCGGGGTACGGCCGCCCCGGACGACGCCATCCTGGACCATATTTGCCCCAACCTCGATTTTCTGCCAGGCGGAGAAGGACTTGGCGATCTCGACCTGATATGGGGCAATCTCGTTCATGCCGTCAACGGCGGGCACGAACGCTATGAGTGGATCCTTCTGGATCTGCCCGCACTCTCCAGCGCGATCGACGTACGCTCTGCGGGCCAGATCATCGATGACCTGATCGTTGTCGTGGAATGGTGCCGCACGTCTGAGGCCCAGCTCGGACAGGCGCTGGGCGCGCTAGGCCCAGTGCGCGACAGGCTTCTCGGCACGGTCATTAACAAAGTTCCGTTGGAGTTCACTTGAGCCCGAAACGGTCAGCCCCACTCAGCTGGCAGGTCGGGCCCTATGATCAGCAATCAGTGATCGCGGTACACGAAGAACAGCCATGACCAAGAGAAAGTCTCGTAAGATTGTTGCGGCCCTGAGCCTCGCGATGGTTGTCGCCGTGGCGCCGGCTACCGTTCTGGCTGGCGATTACAAGCTCGGCACATCCGATAGGGTGAAGATCAAGGTGCAGGAATGGCCGGATCTCACCGGCGAGTATACGGTCAATCCCGACGGTGTCGTTTCGTTGCCCCTGATCGGGAACATCAACGTGGTTGGCCTAAATCTAAACGATCTAGCGCGCGAGATCTCCGACCGCTTGCAGCGACGTTCCGGGGGGACAGAGCGGGCTTTCGCTGCGGTCGAAATCGCTCAGTACCGCTCCTTCGCAATCCTGGGAGACGTTCAAAAGCCCGGTCAATATCCGTATCGGCCGGGTCTTTCGGTGCTTGAGGCGATCAGCGTCGCGGGCGGGTATTATCGACCCGAGTTGGGGATTCTCCGGCTTGGCGCGAGCAGCGACATCACCAGTCAATCAGCCAAGCTGAACCGGCTGACCGCCCGCGAGGCGCGACTGCGCGCAGCGATCGATGGACGCGAGGATATTCCCCTGCCGCCGGAATTCGCGAAGAAGAACGATCCTGAGATCGCAGCGATCATGAAAAGTGAGCAAGCCGCACTCGCGCTGGAGGCCGAGACGAAGCGCATTGAACAGGCGGGATTGGAGACGATCAGGTCGCTGTATCAAAACGAGATGGGATCGCTTCGCGGGCAGGTGGAGGCTCTCACACAGGAGAAGGAAAGTATTGGGACGCAGCTCAACCAGCTGCGGGCGATGGCCGCAAAAGGCCTCGCGCTTTCCCCGACAATGTTCGCCCTCGAGCGATCGTTTGCCCAAGTTTCGAATGAGCAGATGAGCGCAGAAACGGCCATTGTGAAAGCTAAAGAGAACATCTCGTTGGCCGAACAGCGTGTCAACGAGCTTCAGCAACAGAGGCGCCGCGCCGCAACAGGGGAGCTGGAGAAGACAAGAGATGATCTTGTCGACGCGCGCGCAAAACTCATGGCGGCAACGCAGGTGCTTGGCATAGCTCAGACCAGCACGGCCGGCGATGCGCGTGAGCGATCGTCACAGCAGCCCAGTTTCACTATCCTGCGAAAAGAGGGCGAGGCAATGCGGGAGATCGTGGCGGACGAAATGACGCTTGTGGCCCCGGACGATGTCATCAAGATCCCAACTTTCCGCCCTGTTCAAAGTAGCTTCGTCAACATCTCGCGGGCAGCCCCACCGGAACGCTAGGCCGCGGCGACCGCTCCCGTGAATCCTGGAGCCTTTTCCGCTCCGATTGAATCGGAACGGACGCTAGATGGTCTCCAGCACTACAGTTGCATCATTTCGTGAAATGAGCGCGGCCAGCATCGGCTTGGTGAGTCCGCCGCCAGAGCGACCCGCTGGATGAAAATTCAGTGGCAGGTCAGATCCGAAATTCTTCGATTTTGCGTCCCGACTTCTTCGCGGCAACCAACCAGCGGGGAAGTTTGCCGCGGCCGGACCAGGTTTCGGAGGTTTGGGGATTGCGATATTTCGGGAGCACCCGCGGATACTTGCGGCGCCGTTTCGCGTCGCTCAACTGGGCCTCCCCCGGTTGAACGATGGCGCCCACTCCGCGATCAAGGACGGCCAGACGCTTCTCCAACTCCTGCTTTTCCGCCTTGATCCGGTCGGTCAAGATCGCGCTGATCTTCTCGTGGAGCGACCAGAGGTCATCTAACGACATAGACTCGAGTTCGAGCTTCTTCTTCGACAACATTCCGATGCCCTCTAGAATCAATTCGGGTTTCAATATTGCCGCACCCGCGAATAATCAAGAGGGCACAGATTATTACCAACAAAAACAAGAGTAGTATTTGGGTTGGCGACCGGAACCTCAACTTCAACGAGCTGTCCGGAGCAAGCTCTCCAAAACTCGGGTGCGCTTCCACATCGAAGGCGGCTGGCCCCTCGCTCAGCTATATCGATGACGGGTGTGGCCGATGGGTGATCGAGCCCCCGCGGTTGGCGGCTCTTGCGGTATTGCTGCCGGCTTTCGCAACGCATGAACGGCCGCAACTGGCGCCGAATGATCTCGATATCTGTCAGGGCCCGCTGCCGGAGCTCGATCTGCGCCTCGAGAGAGGGCACGTCACAAGGCGCGGTCGACAACAAAACAACTCACAGATTTCTGAAGGCGACACAGAGAGGACTCAATAAAATCCACCTCAATCTCCGAACGCAAAAAAAACCTTTAATAACAATAATCTACCTAAAATATTTCCTATTCCATAAAAAATTCAATTTGGACAAGGGTCAAAAATTCAAAAATAATCATTCCGTTAATATTATAAATAAATTATATAATTTATCCGCGGAATTTTTAATTGGCAGGCCGTGTTTATCCCGCTTCCACCCCGAGGCACGCATAGCATTGAGGCAACCCCGACCAAAATCTCAACCTAAATGGGTGGCGAGAATGCGCAAATTAGATCTGGACGCCATGGATTTTGATGAACTCTGGCTCCTGCACGAGCAGCTCGCGCAAATCCTCTCGGAAAAAATCCGTGCAGAAAAGCTCGAACTTGAAAAGCGTCTCGCACAGCTCAACAGGCCCGAGCCGATCGGCGAGACCAAGAGTCCCTCGGCCGAGAAGCAGACCGACCGGCCTCCACGACGCAGATATCCAAAAGTTCTACCGAAATACTGTAACCCGGCGGATCCGGAGGAAACCTGGTCCGGTCGCGGGAAGCAACCGCGCTGGCTCGTCGCGGCGCTCCAACCTGGGCGCCGGCTTGAGGAGTTCCGGATATCCGATCCCGATCAGCCGCCCAAGGATGAGACCGACCACGGCCAATCCTGAAACGCGCCGCTCATAGTGGGCATTAGATCAAAGCCAGTGGAGGCTCGCGGGTGCGCCGGAAATCCTTGGCAAGGCTACTGCGAATGCCTGAAATCTCGCCAAGGAGAATGTCACAGAGCTCGATTCGCGTGGTGAGCACATTCGCCGTTGTGGTCACGTCTGTCAGGGCATGAAGCCGGACGTGGGTCTGCCTAATAATGCTTAGGGAATCGCGAACCGGACAGCTAGACGACGTCCCCAAATCGCTGATCCTTGTCATGAACACCTCCTCAATCTGTTCCTCAAATAGCTTTCGATCGCTCTCTGCGCCCCTCGCCGAGGTGAGGCGCAAGACGCCAGGTGCGACACGAAGGATGCCCAAGTCCAACACGCCCAGCGATTCACCAATCGGCGAGCAGAAGATGCTGCAGGCGCAGCCGCGCTAATAAGCATTCCAGTACGCCTTTCTGGAAAACAAGGTCATGACGATAATTTTGAGATCGAGAAGGAGTGACCAGTTGTCGATATAGTGCAGATCATGCTCCAGACGGCGCTGCATCTTCTCGAGGGTATCGGTGTCGCCGCGGTACCCATTGACCTGAGCCCAGCCCGTAATGCCAGGCTTGACGTTGTGACGACGGTAAAATGACGAAATCAGCTCAGCGAAGGTCTCATTTTGCGCGGTTGGATGTGGACGGGGCCCGACCATTGACATGTCGCCGCCCAGGACATTGAACAACTGCGGAAGCTCATCGATGTTGGTTTGACGCAAAACGCGTCCCAGACGGGTCACACGTGGATCGTGTCGAGCGACTGGTCTGAAATTGTCGCCCTCCTCCATCACGGACATCGATCGGAATTTCAGCACGCGAATGGGCTCGTTGTTGTAACCGTGCCGCGTCTGCCGAAAAAACACCGGCCCACGGGAGTCAAGTTTGATTGCGAGCGGAACGATGACGAAGAGCGGGCTAGCCAAAATAAGACCAACGATTGCGGCGACGATGTCGAGTGCTCGCTTGATAGCCCGATTGAATGGAGTAAGGGGGGACTGGAAGATGCGCATCGTCACCATGTTGCCGAACTGAGTGATCCGCGACACGGCCATCAGATCGATGGATCCTACAGGAACGACGTGAACATCAACTGGCAGGTCTGATAGGACGCTGGCAAGCGCGAGAGCAGAACGAACATCCGATTCCGAAGTCAAAATGACAATGTCATTCGCTCGAAGGGGGCGGCACTCTGTGGCCAGTTGGAGGACATCAGGTAGCGCTTGGACCGCACCGGGACGCACCCGTCCCGAGCAGTCTTCGCGAACCACCGGAAAGTCGAAGCAGCGGATGGTCCGAATTCCGGTGGCCATTGCACGAGCGGAAAACTGCAGGCAGTGATCCGGATCTCCGATAAGAATGATGCGCCTCGCGTCGATCAGCCCTGACGCAATGGCGGGCTGTAGTAGTGAGTACCATATTGTCCGTGTGCACAGGACCGCGAGCGTGACACTTGCGGCTTGGACGATGACAATTGCGCGCGAGTAGTCTGCGGAGATTTTCAAAAGGAATATCGTCGAAAGCAAGAAGGAGAATACGAGGAAGACGCCGCTGGCGCCGCTCCACAGGAATGCGTGGCGGGGCTGCGTCTGAATCCGCGAATAGTGCCGGAGTCCTATTGATACAAGCAACTGCAATGTGGAAATCAGAAGGGATTCCTGGATGTACAGGGCGGCATCCGGCGAGTGCAGCAGGATCAGCCGATAATAAAGTACGGCAGCGAAATAAGCCGCGCCGGCCACGAGCAGGAATTCGGTACTTGCTGCCAATACCAATAGGGCGGCCAATCTGCCCCTTCCAACGCCTGCTGGGGCTGCCCTGCCGCCACCCACCGAGTGTGCCGGAAGCCTGGTAGAGTCCGGCAAATTGGTTAAGGGCACATAACTCATAGCACTCAGCCACCCAGTCACTTCGGCTCCTTGGCTGAATCAGTACATTCCCGGTCACTGGATGGAATTGCTAAGAACGGGATGGAATTGGCGAAAAGTGGGTAACTACGATGGCCCCATTGAGCCGCGGCAGTGCGTGGCTAAAGTTCGAGCGGCAATCCCGCTCGAGTGCCCATCCCATGGCTCTGATGGGAATGCGAATTGAAAATCAATATGGAAACCCGATGAATCGAACATAGCCAGGAAGGCACTGAACGGCTCCGCGCAAATGAGGAAACAGAACGTCAGTTTTACGGACCGCCTGTCTGGACGGTTGCTCGGGCGCAGGCGAGTTGACGTGTTGGAAGGATCTCACGCGGTGACCGCGTTCAATATCGACCTTGGCTGTTGCTTCAAATGGGGCCTGGTAACAGTTGGCCTGACATTTCCCGTCATTTTGTTGCCACTGGTCGGAATGCTTCCAGTGGCCGGCCTGCCCTTTCCGCAGATCCAAGCCAACATCGCGGCCGCACTGGCGAGCAAGATGTATCGATACAGAATGCCGGACGGCCGTGAGGCCGTCATCGTGATTGACGCAGATGAGGTTACGGCGATCGTGGCGGAATACAGGCCCATATGCGTAAACGGGGACGTGTCGAAGCCGGGTGGTTTCCCTTGTCGTCCGTCTGTCGCCGCACGCCAGCTTGTCGCTGTGGCGGGCAGCTACGACATGATGCGCATCAGAATGAATAACCCATCGAGTCAGCGGACTTGAGAAGCAAGTATGGATCCCTTTGGACCGAATTCGCCAAGGAGCAGGCGCGCATGTGGCGCATCAACAGTGAGTTCGGAGAGGGGGCGCAGATCAATCCAGGCGCTCTGACGGACATGCCCATAGCTCGATCGGCGATTTCGGAAATCGTCAACGCAGAAACGGAATATTTGAAGACGAAGCAGAGTGACAACCAGCAGGAGAAGGCGTTCCTTCAGCGCGGCGTCCGCCAGGGAGACGACGAGGTCCGCGTGCTTTCAGAGCAGAAGAGAGATGAAGAGGGACTTCAGTCAGACCTCGAAGACCTGCAGAAAACCACCGAGCTCTTCGGCAAGGGTTCCTTGATCAGTTCTCGCGTTACGGATACGCGTCGCGCCGTGCTGCTGTCATCAACCCGGAAGCTGCAAACCTCCGCGCAACTACTGCAGGTCAAGAAGCAGCAGGGCGAATTCGTCAGAAAGCTGGCAGAGCTCGACGACCAGCGTAGGCTCGACCTGCTCCGTGAGCCGCAAGACACTAGCGTCAAGCTCAACCAAATTCGCGAGAAGCTGCAGAGCGTCGGCGAGCTTCAGTACACCGCGATGGTTCGATCGCAACTCGCGCGAGGAGCCAGCAGTAAGCCGGACATTGCCATCATCAGAAAGGGCGGGAAAGGACAGGAGCGGATTATCGCAAGCGAAGATACCGAGCTGCAGCCGAGTGACGCCGTCGAGGTCACCCTGCGATACCAGGACGGGCCTGATGCCCCTCCCCGAAGGCAAACCAGTTCCTTAACTCTCCCATCAGTGATGGGCCGCGCCGATACGGCCGGGGGGCGATTCGCTGCGCGAAATGGCCCCGGAACGGAAGGGCGCTACGTCTGGGAGGTGAGTGGCGACGCTGCTGACACAATGCAGCGTCGGCCTATTATTTCGAACGGAGAATAACATGCGACGCAATTATGATACTTGCAAACGCGTTTTGGTCACCGGAGGAGCCGGCTTCTTGGGCTCCCATTTAATCGATCGACTGCTCTCCGACGGCCATGAGGTTGTCTGCGTAGACAATCTCTTCACCGGAACCAAGCACAACATTGAGCATTTGCACGCACACCCGCGCTTTGAATTTTTGCGCCACGACATCACCTTTCCCCTGCACGTCGAAGTCGATGAGATCTACAACTTGGCCTGCCCCGCGTCGCCGGTCCAATACCAGCACGATCCGGTGCAGACCACAAAAACATCGGTGCATGGCGCGATAAATATGTTGGGCCTCGCCAAGCGGCTGAAATGTCGAATTCTGCAGGCTTCGACAAGCGAAGTTTATGGCGATCCGGCGGTTCATCCTCAACGCGAGGATTATTGGGGCCATGTGAATCCCATCGGTCCTCGGTCTTGCTATGATGAGGGAAAGCGTTGCGCCGAGACCCTGTTCTTCGATTATCACCGACAGTGCGGCGTCGAAATCAAGGTTGCTCGCATCTTCAACACATACGGCCCGCGGATGCATCGAGCTGACGGTCGAGTGGTTTCGAATTTCATCATTCAGGCACTCAGCGGCGAGCCGATCACGCTCTACGGTGAGGGCAATCAGACTCGTTCGTTCTGCTACGTGGATGACTTGATTGATGGTCTCGTGCGCCTGATGGAGAGCCGCGCTTCGTTCACCGGACCGGTCAATATTGGAAATGTTGGAGAATTCAGCATTCGAGAGCTCGCGGAACTGGTGCTTGCTGAAACCGGCTCCTCTTCAAAACTCGTCAATTTACCGTTGCCCCGCGACGATCCATGGCAACGTCGACCCGATATTTCCCTCGCCAAGGCCGAATTGGGCTGGCAACCGACCATAAGGCTGCAAGACGGATTGAAGCCGACCGTTGCATATTTCCGCCGCGATCAGGCGCGTCGATCGTGCAAGCCGGAGGAGCAATATATCCGATCGCCGTCGACGAACGGGATTAATGGATCAATTCCATCGCGTGCGACATCCTCGAAGCTGAATGATCGCTCGCACATCGTGGAGGTTTCGGCCGTTCCAAATATCGACCGAACCCCGGCCCAGCACCACGGGGGCGACGTTTGACGCGATCCGGGAATGGTGCGGCGGCCGTCAGGCCGCCGCCATACATCGGACGATTCAGTGCCCGACCTAGGCTAGCTAAGCTCGTGCGCCCCCAAGGCTAAAAAGCTGGCAATCTCGAATGCCGTTGGCCGAGAAAGGCGTGGAGGTAAGCCGGCGAACGCTGCAACGCGCCGTGCAGCCCTATTGTCAACGGGCAGCGAACTTTCCGCGAGAATGAGCTTCCAAATTTCCCTAGGTGACGGCGATTGTGGTTCGGGGATCGGCCGCTATCGTGATCGTCATTGGTCCTTCCAGGCGGGCGGCCGCGGCGCTTGGGCGGCGGCGGGTTTGTGAGCGCGCGCGAGCGGACGTTTTCCGGTACGAGGGCGGCGTGCTGGCGGAGCCGATAGCTCGATCCCTCGATTTGGATAACAACGGCGTGGTGAAGCAGACGATCAAGCAATGCTGTGGCGACGACGGCATCACCAAAGACCTCGCCCCATTCGGCAAAGCCGCGGTTCGAAGTGAGGATCGTCGCACCTTTTTCGTAGCGGGCGTTGACCAACTGGAAGAACAGATTGCCGCCGCCGGGCACGACCGGGAGGTAACCGATCTCGTCGACGACAAGGAGGGAGGCACGGGCGAGGAACCGCAGGCGCTCGCGCAAAGTGCCTTCGCGTTCGGCTTTTGCGAGGGTGGTGACGATGTCGGCGAGCGTGGCGAACGCGACGCTCTTTCCAGCCTTCACGGCCTCGACCGCGAGCGCCGTCGCGAGATGGCTCTTGCCGGTGCCGGGCGGCCAAAGCAGATGGACCACCTCAGCGCGGTCGATGAACTTCAATTCGGCAAGCGCCAGGATGCGATTGCGATCGAGCGAGGGCTGGAACGCGAAGTCGAAGCCGGCGAGGGTTTTGACGGTGGTCAGGCGAGACATTCTCAGCGCGGTGCTGACACGGCGATTGTCGCGTAGCGTCAGCTCCTCGATAAGCAGCGGATCGAGCGCCTCAATCCAGGTGACCTCACCTGTTCGACTAGCCGGAGCGTAGTGTCCAGTATTTCCAGCGCACGTGGCTTGCCGCGGTGGTGCCGGTGGCGTGCGGCTGGTCCGACATCGGCTCGTGGCGTCAGGTCTGGGAGCTGTCCGACAAGGATGGCCTCGGCAACGCGGCGCGCGGCACCGCGGTGTTCGAGGATTCCCGCAATTGCAACGTCTCGACCGACCGGGCGCTGGTTGCGCTCGAGGGCGTCGACGACCTCGTCGTGGTCGCAACCCAGGACGCCGTGCTGGTGTCACGCCAGAAGGACGCCAACGGGCTGAAGCGGCTGGTCGCGAAATTGAAGGTTTCCGCACCCGCGGTGACCGAGAACCATATCAAGGTGCACCGTCCCTGGGGCTCCTATCAGTCGGTCGACAATGGCGACCGCCACCAGGTCAAGCGCATCGTCGTCAAGCCGGGCGGGCGGCTGTCGTTGCAGAAGCACCATCACCGCTCCGAGCACTGGATCGTCGTGCGCGGGACCGCGCAGGTCACCGTCAACGAGCTGATCAAGACGGTGCACGAGAACGAATCGATCTACATCCCGATCGGCGCGGTGCATCGGCTGGAGAATCCCGGCAAGATTCAGCTCGAGTTGATCGAGGTGCAGACCGGCAGCTATCTCGGCGAGGACGACATTTATTCGCATCGAGGACGACTATCGACGCGCCTAGTCGCGTGGGTTCCAGTGGAGGCTCGCCACCGGCCAATCCGTATCTGAGTACGGAACGCCGCGATGCCGTGAGCTTCTTCCGGAAGGGTGCGCATGAAATGGCAATCCCGAACTCCTTGTTAGGAAGGTCGCCTTTTCCGCCGGGCGCACTGTCGGCGCCGTCTCATGATCTTCGCTACCCGGATAGGCCAAGATCTGATTGAGAGGCATGGTGGTAGCTCGAGTTCATCTTGACTGGGGTGGCTGAGCCACAGCCCTAACCACATTTTACGTTCGACAGAATACCTCGGAATTTCCAGGCAGCTCTCTGCAAAGAAGAGTAACTATTCCACGCTCGCTTCATTGCAGCGAGATTGGATTGTGCATTGCTAGTCTTCGATCGGCCGCAAGATGCGGACGACGACATTTACTTCATACTACGGGAGGTCTTTTGATCTTGGATAGGCGGTCGGTGCGAAACCGGTGAGAATGCGATCACTTATTGCGAGATGCTGATCCGCGGCTTTCCGTTCGAAACTACAGATCGTCGCCTTCAAGACTGCCCAGGGATGGTTGCATAAAATCACGGCCGAAGTCCTCGCTGGGTTGAAGCGGCGCAGAGACAGCTGCAAAATTATCCCCGGCTCTCTGCAATTTTTTTTGAAAATGGCCGGGAGATATCAGCCTATTTCCGGCCCCGCCAGGAGATGAAGATGACCGACGAGCAGTTGATGCGCCTGAAAGTTTACGGCAACAATGTCCAGCGCTATCGCCGATTGCTCAATGGCAACCTGACCGAACAAGAGCGTCAGTTCGTCGAAAGGCGCCTCACGGAAGAACAGTTGGCGATCCAGAGCCTGACGGGCGATGGCCTCCCACTCTGCACGTCAAAGGCTTATGTGAAGAGGTCGCCTTCTTCACCCAGACGCCGTCCGCGTGGTGAAGCATGAACGAGCGGGCAGATGCCGAAGGCCGCCGCACGAGCCGCAGGCTTCTGCCCGCGGATAACAACGAGGGCTTGAACGATTTCGTTGCGGGGTTTGAAGGGACTAACGAATGACTTTTCACGGTCACGTCGTCCACATTGGCCGAACAGCGCAGATCTTCATCGATCGCAGCTCTCGGCGGCCGGCGCATCAGGAGACAAGCAGGTCGCCGAGGAGGTCAGAGGATCACCCCGTGCTGCGGAGCCTACGTCCGCAAGTAAAGACACCGGAAACCCTGATCGGACGAGCGTGAGCGAATTGTTCCGCGAGCAATTAGTCAAATGTGCGGAGAGCGCTTCGGTTATCGTTGGGAGGCTCGGGGCACTTCAAAGCGAAGGCAAACAAGAGAAGCGCCGTGTGACGCTCCCTTAGAGCACAAAACGCCTGTTTCAGCCTTGAGGTGGCTAAAGTCCGTCGCCTTGGGTGAGCGGGCCTACCCGCGAGCCTACGACACCTCAGACCAGCGTGCCAAAAACCTGCCAATCTGGCTTCATCACTACAATTGGCATCGATCGCACGGTAGTCTGCAAGCCAAACCATCCATCAGCCGCCTCCGCCTCCCGGAGGACGACCTTTTGAGATTCCACAGTTAGCGGCTCCCGCTACCAATTTTTGCGATTGCCCAGCCCTGACACATAGGTAACGGATCGTACCTAAGACGTGGGTGACAGCGTGGTGCCGAACGGGTTGTCGAGGGGTTGCAAGGCTTTCTGCTCCAGGTCGACGTATCCCCGATCATAGTGCATGAAGCTGACGAGCCAAATGCCGTGGTCGACTTCCTTGATGCCGAGGTTTTGGCCGACCAATACGTTGGAGATATTGATCCGCTTGACCCGACCACACACCGACACAGAAGGCCTGCTCACATTGGTTATCGTCGGATTTTTCTTGACCTCCCGGTACACACGGCGAGCACACGGCGCCTTCTAATAGTCGAGAAACCTGAACTCTCGCTTCAATCCACCACCAAGCCACAACTGGATTTATCCATTTTCATATCTTAACCGCGTCATTCGATGCCCGTCAGAGGTTAGAGCATTGCGTTCCTGAAGCGGGCATTCGCCATTCGCTGGCACCCCCGCCCCATCAATCAGGCATCCACCTGATGGAAGCCGGGTTGGTGGGCCGCGTGGTCGTGTACGTGATCAGATCGTAGCCGCGCTCGACGACGAGATCGGCGACTTCGATGAAGCCTTCGTCATTGTCGTCCTTCGAGCTATGAAGGGTAACGTCGCTGATGGGAACGTTCTGGTTGGTCAGAGACAGCTTGACGAACCCCTGATGATCTCGAATTGGCTTGCAGATCGGAATCAGCCTCGCCTCGAAGTTCGTCGGGTGATAGGGCTTGAGGCGCAGGTTCTTGTGGAAGGTCCTGTCTCCCTCAATCGACAGCACGCTCTTGCAAGCCGCCGAATTGACCATCATGCCGCGGATCGATGCATCCGACCCGATGTAGACCGGATAGGTTTCTCCGCGCCCGAACCTGACGCCGGAGAAACTTATCAGTCTCGATGAGTATTCAACCGGCGTGCCCGGCACTTGATCCCTGAGCGGAACGCGTTCGTAAGCAGTGAATGCAAACGTGCGTTTGCACTTTGTCGTCGCGGTCGTTCTTATCTTAGTCAAGAAATTGCCAAGGTGCGTCGCTATCACCCCCGAGAGGAGTTCGGCCGGATGACTGCCGTCTGCGTAGAGTTCCTTCGCGTCAACGTTGTTGGACTTGGCGACGGCAGCAATGACGTCTCGCACATCAAGGTAGTACCAGTCCTGCTTCTGGCAGACTGAAATGCAGGCAGAAATGATCGTCCTTGATGCGTTGATGTCGCTCACCGGTATGCAGACAAAGACCGGTTCGCAATTTGCGCGCTTGGCGGAATGGCCAATCCACTCAACCCACTTCACAACATCGTAGTAATCGATGGCATTGGCCGACAGCAGCGAGAAATCGATGACGCACGTATCGACGATGCAGAACTCCGAGCCCTGAAAAAAGTCGCCCTGGGCGAAGTAAGGACCGAGCAAGGACGGCGACGCCCCGATCCTTCCCGCTGATTTCACGGTGATCGTGTCGTCGGCATCCAGAAACTTCTGAAAGAACCCCGCCTTCAAGATGCTGTTTGACTGTCCCAGGATCGAAATGTTCAGCGACATCGGATTGACCGCCCTCAGATGGAACCGCTCAATGACATCGAAAACACCCGATGGAGAACTTCGCCACACCGCGTCAACGACATCGATGGTCTGTGTCGCGGCGACGTTATCAATTGTCGCGGCGCTCTGTCTACCATCCGCGGACCGCGCGCAGCAGAGCCCGAGATCCGCATGCGACAAGACCGACACGCAATTCGCCGTATCACCGTCGGTGCCCGACAACGCGGATGCGCTCCGCAAGTATGAAAGAAATGTGTCCGGACTAACCAGTGACGTCTCAACGGTGATGCTTGGCGACTCGCTCGTCGAGGCATGGCCGAAAGATTTGTCGGCGACGCTCGGCGCCGGACCCGTGGCCAATCTCGGCGTCGGACGCGACAGGATTCAAAACACGCTCTGGTTCATCGAACACAACCGCGAGCGACTGCGACAGATCAAGCCGAAGACAGTTATCGTGCTGGTCGGGACCAACAACATCTATCTCGATAAGCCGTGCGGAGTGATGGAATCGTATCAGAAGCTGTTTGGAGAGATCAGGTCGATCTGGCAGAACGGCAGGATCTACAGCATCCACATTCTGCCGCGAGGCGAACAAATGAAGGGAGCGGCCGAGAACATTGCATATGTCAATTCCGAACTCAGCAGGAGAAGCAAGGAGCTCGGAATCAGAACGATCGACGCCTCTGACATCGCATGCGGAAAGACGACGCCATGCGCCAATTACAAGGGCGATCTCCTGCACCTGACGCCTCCGGGATACGAAATCCTCACCAGGATCACCCGGGCCAGCATTGGCGCACCATAGCGTGCGCGCGAGCCGATCTGCTAGGTAAGCATCGAGATGATCGATTGCAGCTGATCGGAGGCCGACGACACGAGGCCGTCGAACGACGTCTGGCCGTGGGCCGCCGCGCGCAGGATCGTTTCGGCAACGGCGGCCTTGAGACCGAACACGGATTGATCCGGTGGTACGCTTGCCATGACCGCGTCCAACGCATCGCGCATGGTCTGGATCAGCTCGGAGCTGTACTTCATGGCTTGTCCTCCGCATCTCCAGAATAAGCGGCGTGCGCGCGGTCACCACTCACAAGGCCGCGATTCCAGATTGCCTTTTCTTAATGCGCTAAAGCGCGATGGGATCGGTTTGAATCGTCATCGCGCTTTAGATTCTTGTTTTAGCATGATCTTTTCGGAAAACCGCTTCGCACTTTTCCGGATCATGCTCTAGAGATCCTTCTCGGCAAGCTCGCGAAATGCGTCGGGCACCGAGCGAGGCGCCTCCAGCGCGGCCGAGCCGTATCCGATCGCCTCCCAGCCAAAGCGATCGCGGATCCTGTCGATCGCGCAATCCGCCGCAAAGCGCGCCATCCCTGTCGGACTTCCCGGGCGAAGCGCCTCATCCGCCAGCCCAAGCGGAAGCTCCAGCGCAAGATCCCAATGCTCCTCGAGATGCGACACCGAGATCGCCAGCAGCGAGATGATCTTCTCGCGGGGATATTCAGCCAGGATCGCGCGCACAAGACCGTCGGCGAGCCGCGCGAGAATCATTGTCGAGCAGACCGGCGCGTCGAGCGTGATCGCGCGCGTCACCGACTTCAGATCGGCGAAACGAACACGCACCGTCACGGTTCGTCCGGGCCGGGATTTCGCCCGAAGCCGCGTGGCGACGCGGTCGGCAAGATGAAGCAGCGTTGGCCGGATGACCTGCTCGGTCGCAGGCGTTCGGCCGAGCGCCGATTGCGCTCCTGCCGAGCGCGCACGCCGGTGCGGCTTGAGTTGTCGCGGATCGCGATTCCAGGCCAGCGCGGCGAGCTTCTCGCCCGCCGCCGGACCGAGCAGGCGCGCCAGCGAGCGTTCCGACAATCTGGCGAGCTGGCCGATCGTCGCGACGCCGATCGCCTCCAGCCGTGTCCTTGTGACCGGCCCTACTCCCCACATCAACTCAACGGGCAATTCGTGCAGGAAGCCGAGCTCGGCGCCGGGATCGACGACGACGAGACCGTCGGGCTTTGCAACCTGCGACGCGATCTTCGCCAGATGCTTGGTGCGCGCGACGCCCACCGAGATCGGAAGGCCGAGCTCGCTGCGCACGCGCCGCCGGATCGTCGCGGCGATTTCGGCGGGCGTCCCGAACAGATGCGTGCAGCCGGCAACGTCCGCAAATGCCTCGTCGATCGAAATGCGTTCGACCAGCGGCGTGAAGTCGCCGATCACCTTGATCGCTGCGTCACCCAGCCGCTTGTAGTCACTGAAATGGCCGCCGACAAAGATCAGTTGCGGACACAGCCGGCGTGCATCCCGTCCCGACATGCCGCCGCGCACGCCGAACGCCTTGGCCTCGTAGGACGCGGCAAGCACGACCCCGCCGCCGACGGCAATCGGCTTGCCTCGCAGCGACGGCGCGAGCAGCTGCTCGACCGACGCGTAAAAGGCATCCAGGTCCGCGTGAAGGATGGTGGCTGCGACTGCCATCTCAACCCGTTCGTCCCTCACCCCCGACCGAAGCCGCGCGTCCTCGGGCGCTGTAATTGATCCTAGAACAGAACAAGAACATACTCAACCTGTCTTTGCCGTCTCAGCCGCCGGCGCCGCGAACGACGCCTGGCCGTCACCGAGCGTTGCCGATCCTGCGCGCTCGCGGCGCGAACGTGCGCGGCCCCGACGTCCGCGACGCGCTGCTCAAGCTAGGCAGCAGGCGTAGCGAGTACTGCGCGCGACCTTCCCTCACCGTCACCCTGAGGAGGCCGCAGCGCGGCCGTCTCGAAGGGTCGACGGCCCAGCTGGCGGCCGTGCATCCTTCGAGACGCGCTACGCGCTCCTCAGGATGACGGGTCCTCGCATCGTGCCCAGCCCGCTGATGGCCGGCTTGCTTTGACGGACAGGCTTTTTCGGATAGAAATCTGGAATGACCGACCACTCTCATCAGGTGGACTTCCAAGCCGCGGCCTACCTCTACAAATGGCCCTCTCTCAACAACTCCAGGCGAGAGGATCGCGCGCCCTATATGGTCGTCGACGGAACGCTCGACCAATGTATCAGGGATTTCATGGGCAAGCCCGAGAGGACGCGCCATCTGTACGAGATCCGCACCAAATCGCAGCCTCCCCTCGTCCCCGACGTGCTGTCGCCCGAGCACGTGATCGAGCTTTCCAGGCTTCGCGAGTTCCTCTGAGCCGCTGCGGTTTGACGTCGCGTCTCGTTCGCGCGCGGACTTATCCATCTGTCGTAGGCCAGGAGCCGGATTGTTTGCCTGCAACAGAGCCGTTACATTCGCGTGACTCTCTGTCTGCACGAGCGGCCGATGGGGCATCGAGAGGCGCCGCATGAGATTCAATCTGGCGATCCTGAGTGTGCTGGCCGCAAGGCCCGAGCAGCGGATCCCGCTTGATGAGGTCAGTCGCGAAGTCAAACGCATGATCGCGGCGGGCGATGCAGCCACGAAGCTGAAGCGATCGTCCGAGCTTGGCGATGCCGACGTCTTTCAATCCGGATGGGCTTCCATCAACGAGTCCGGCCTCCAGATCACGGAGACCGGGCTCGCGCTCTGGAGCTCGCTTGAAGCCTCCCGCGCCGAACAGGAACTGATCGCGCAGGAGCTCGGCGAGCAGGAGCTCATCGACCAGAAACTTAGCGAACGGCAAGCCCAGCCCCTGGAGGTTGTCGTTGCCGCTCCCTCCGATGCGATCAGCAACGCCGTTGTCGACCGGCCCAGCGGAATCGATGGGCAATTGCCGCGCGTGACGGGCGACGGCCTTGCCGATCGCATGATTTCGAGGCCAAGCCACGCACCCGCAGCGCTCGATCTGTCCGCGCAAATCCCGCTGATCCCTGAGCCGGCATTCGGCTCGATTCACGCTGCGGACCCGAACGATTCCCGGCTCTCGCGACTCGCGAAATTGCTCGGCAGCAGCATGCCGGGATTTGCCCGGACGCGGCGTCGGCGTTCGCCGGCAGACGCGCCGGATCGGAAAACCGTCAATCGCGTCGGAATGACGGGGCTGGCCGTTGCATGTCTCAGCCTGATTTCGGTCGTCGCCTGCGTTGCCGCAGCGATCGCACTCGGCCAGAACTCCTCCCTGAAATCGGATATCGTCATGCTGCACCGGGAGCTCGTGCCGCTGCGGGAGCGCCTTGCAAAGCTCGAGCAGGACGCAGCGAGGCGCGAAGCCGCGCAACGGGAAGAAGCGCAAGACAGGGCCGAGGCGGAAAAGAGGGCGGCGATCATCGAGCAGGCCGCACTCAATCTCTCGCGAGAAGAGATTCAATTGATCAGGGAGTATATCAAGGCCGCGCCCATGCCCGGCGCAGCTGCAACGCCGGTCAATGTCGGCGATCCCGTCACCGGCGGAATGATTCCGCTGCCATCGCCGCTGACCGAAAAAATTCCGAGGCTGGTCGGTGCAAGATTTTCCATCCGCAACGGCGCCATCATCATCAGCGCACGCAACAGCCGCCGCATCGATGCCGTGCTGATGCCGAATTAGCTCGGCACGGGCAGCCTTGATGCACCGCGCATACGACCCGGCGCAGCCCCACGATGGGCTCCGGGCGATGCTTGCCCCCGATTAACCGTAATAGCCGGCCGTTTCCAGAACCCGCCGGTTGATGCTATCCTGATGCTTATTCCCGTTCGGATGCATCACGCATCCCGCCTATTGCACCGCTTTATCGATTTCCGTTGTCGCCGATTTTTTCGATGTTGATTTGGCACCGCGTGCCGCAAGCGATTTCAGAACGCCATGCATATTGATGACCAGGTCAATCTTCGGACCATCTCCGCACCGGCCTTGCGCTTCGCGCCCGTGATCTATCCCGCGGCGCTTTTCCTTTCGGCGCTGCTGCTGTTTGCGATCGAGCCGATGTTTGCAAAGATGGTGCTGCCGCGGCTCGGCGGTGCGGCGGCCATCTGGTCCGTCGCGATGGTCTTCTTCCAGTCGGCACTGCTGCTCGGCTATGCTTACGCCCATCTGCTCAGCCGCACGCTGTCGCCGGGACCATCGGCCCTCGTCCATCTCGCGCTGCTGGCGGTTGCCGCCGCGACGCTGCCGGTCGGCATCGCCCACGGCTTCGAGGTCGCGCCGCAGCAAGGGATCGAGCTCTGGCTGCTGGCCTTGTTTGCCGCATCGATCGGCCTGCCCTTCGTCGCGCTCGCTGCGACCGCTCCCCTGCTGCAAAACTGGTTCGCGGTGAGCGGTCATCCGCAGGCAGCCAATCCCTATTTGCTGTATGCGGCATCAAATCTGGGATCGTTCGTCGGGCTCCTGACCTATCCTTTCGTGGTCGAGCCGCTGTCTACGCTACACACGCAGATTCTGATGTGGTCGCTCGGCTATTTGCTTTTGACCGCGCTGATCGTGGCTGCGGCGGTCATCGTCGCCGGCGCCGGCAAGCCTTCCATCAGCCAGGCAAGCGCGGGCGCGGCCACTGCTCCGACGATCGCCGAACGGACGATGTGGACCGTGCTCGCCGCGATTCCGGCCGGTCTCGTGGTCGCCGTCACCGCGGCGATCTCGGTCGACCTGGCGGCAGCACCGTTCCTCTGGGTGCTGCCGCTGTCGCTCTACCTTCTGACCTTCGTGGCGATCTTCCGCGAGCGCGCCTGGGTGGCGCACGGGCTTGTGCTGAAGCTCGTGCCGTTCGCCGCGGTCGCGCTGGTCGCAACCGCTTCGACGCTGGCGCGGCCGTATTTCGGCACCCTGCTCGCGGTGCATCTCGCGTGCTTTCTGGTGATCGCGCTCGCTTGTCACGGCGAGCTCTATCGCCGCCGGCCGCAGCCGGCGCGTCTGACCGAATTCTATCTGTGGACCTCGTTCGGCGGCATGGTTGGCGGATTGTTCGCCGGGCTGATCGCACCGCACATCTTCAACGGCGTCGCCGAATATCCCATCCTGGTGCTGGCCGCCTTGTTGGCAATGCCCGGCGCGTTTGACGGCGGGCCGGGCCGGTTCCTGCGGCAAAGTGCCGCCGGTCTGGCGTTGGCCGCGCTGATCCTCGGCATCATGTGGCTGCGCGTGCGCATGCCGGCCAGCGCCGGGCTGCCGATCGATATCGCGCTGATTGTGCTGGCCGGCGCCATGGTGCTGGTGCGCCGGCAACCGGCCTGGTTCTTCGGCCTCGCGGTGCTCGGCTTCGCGATCGCCAGGCTCGATCCCCTGTTCACGCCGATCGAGCAGGTCCGCAGCTTCTTCGGCGTGCATCGCGTGGTCGAGGACCGCTCCGGGCAATTTCGCCTGCTGATGCATGGAACGACACTGCATGGAGCGGAACGCGTTCGTAATCCGGATGGAACGCCGGTCAGCGGCCGCCCCGAACTGACCACCTATTATTATGTCGGCGGGCCGATCAGCGACGCCGTAGCGGCGGCCCGCAGCGCGCAAGGACGGCTGGAGCGGGTCGCGGTCGTCGGGCTCGGCACCGGCAGCCTCGCCTGCCATCGCCAGATCGGCGAGGCGTGGACGTTCTTCGAGCTCGATCCGCAAGTGGCCCGCATCGCACGCGATCCGGCCCTGTTCCGATTCCTCGGGGAATGCGGACCGGATATCCGCATCGTGCTCGGGGATGCGCGGCTGACCTTGACCGCATCGGCGGAGCGCTACGATCTCATCGTGCTCGACGCGTTCTCCTCCGACTCGATTCCCGTGCACCTGATGACGCGCGAGGCGTTCGCCGGATATCTGTCGCACCTCACCGCCCACGGCATGATCGTTCTGCATATCTCGAACCGGCACATGGCGTTGCGGGGACCGGCCGCTGCGGTCGGTCTGGCAGAAGGTCTGGTCGCCTTCGGCAAGCTTCAGTTTCCCCCGGCGACGAGCGAAAACGACATTCGGACCGCATCCGACGTGGTGGTGTTCGCCCGCGATGTGAAGGATCTCGGCGATTTGCCGGCGCAGGGATGGACGCGCCTCGATCCCGGCGCGCGGGTCGCCTGGACGGACGACTATGCCGATATCCTCGGCGCCGTGCTCGACGTGAAGCTCGGGCGCTGATCAGGTGCTTTTTGCACTGCGGCCCGGAAGCACCCACGCGACCGGGGCGAAGTCATCAGCCTACGGCTGATTGTTCGGCGGCCGCTCGATGAACTTCCGGCTGCCGTTGAGAAGCTCGAGGTTGTTGGCGATCACAGGGTTGCCCGGATCGAGCGAATACGCCTTCTCGAACTTCCGCCGCGCGCCGCTCAGATTGCCGCGCAGCATGAGGGAGTAGCCCTGGTCGTTGAGGATCTGGACGGTCTCGCCGCCGATCCGGATCGCCTGCGCATAGGCCTGGTCGGCGAGATCGAAGCGGCGGATCTTGTCGTAGCTCGCCGCGAGCCCGACCCAGGCCGTCACGTCTTTCGGTGCCTTCTCGACCGCATCCTTGAAATAGCGCTGCGCGATTCCGTAATTGCCGCGGTTGTATTGCTCGAGGCCCATCCGCACCGGCTCATCGGAGGGATAGTATTTGACGTCGGTCGGCTCCTGCACCGGATCGCCGCCCGGCGGATCCACGGGCGCGACGATCGCAGCTTCCCGCGTCGTGTAGTCACAGGCTCCAAGGCCGGTCGCCAGGCAGCAACAGATCAACGCCGGCGCGAGACGATGCAATCCTCGCCCCGTTCCCCAAGTCCAGCGCATCGCTTGCCCCATTCGAAACACCATCGCGAAACTACCTACGATAAACAGACGGCACGACCGAAACACCGAGGCCAGCGCCAGAAACCAACGTCGCATGTCCCTTCCAAGTCCCCGCCCCGGCACCCGGCCGCGCGGCAAGGATATTACTTGGGGCCGCCTACCCCGACGGCCACCGATCCACCGGTGCCCGCGCCCAATCCGGTCGTGTTGACATTCTGAATCGTGGTGACGGGCGGCGGCTGGCCCATCGCCTTGGTCGGATCGCCCATATCGGGCAGCTGATCGACCGGTCGCCCTGTGACGCCGTAGCGCTTCACCGCCTCGCCTGTCCGCCGCGCGTCATACGCGATCCGGCGATCGCCGACATAGGCCGGCCACGGGTGGATCGTGTGGGTGGCGGCGTTGACGTCCTTGGCATTGCCGGCACTCATCGTGATGGTGTCGGAACGCTGGACGTAACGGTCCATCTCGTCATGCCCGTAAACGCCGTAGCAGCCGCCGAGCAGGAAGGGAGCGAGCAGTGCCAGGTATCTGATGGTCATCCCTCGCCTCCTCTAATTCAGGGTCTTCACGACCGGCTGGTTGGCAACGGCCGCCGGCTGCGGTGCGGGAACGACCGCGTCAGGCGCGATGATGTGGCCATAGGGTCCCTTCACGTCGCCGCCGGAATTGACATAGTCGTTGTAGCGCTTGCGGACTTCCATCTGGCCATTGAGGAAGAAGTCGACGTCATTGGCCGGCAGGCGGGAGTCGAGCGGCGATGCCAGTTGCTGGCCGGGCACCGCCGGCGCGACCAGGCGCGGCGTCACGATGATGACCAGGTCGGTTTCCTGCTGCTGGTAGGACTTGCTGCTGAACAGGGATCCGAGCACCGGCACCGAGCCGATCCACGGCAGTTGCGAGACGTCCTGCGTGTTGCGGGTCTGCAGCAGGCCGGCGATGGCGAAGCTCTGGCCGTCGCGCAGCTCGACCGTGGTGCGCGCGTCGCGGCGGGTCAGTGCCGGGATCGTGGTGCCGGCGATTGTCACCGCGTTGTTGAAATCGAGCTCGCTGACCGAGGGCTCGACGCGGAGGTTGATCACGCCGCGTGACAGCACGGTGGGTACGAAGGCCAGCTCGACGCCGAACTTCTTGTAATCGATGGTCACGGTCGGCAGCGCGCCCGCGGCCACCGTCGAGGCGACCGGCACCGGGAACTCGCCGCCTGCCAGGAAGCGCGCAGCGTCGCCGGACAGCGTGGTCAAATTCGGCTCCGCAAGCCTGCGCGCCAGTCCCTTGGTTTCCAATGCGGTGATCAGCAGGTCCACCGAACTGCCGTTGCTGGTCCTCAGAATGCTGGTCAGCAGGCTTCCGAACGGAGGCGTCACCACGCCGCCGACGGAGCCCGCGAGCGTTCCGAGCGTCCCGAGCACGGGAAGGCTGCCTGTGGGAGGAGCACCGACAGGACTGCCACCGGCACCCAAGGGGCCGTTGTTGGTATTGATGCCGCCGATCGGGGTCCGGCCAGCCGCAGTGACCCCTCCCAATCCCGTGTTCGCGATATTGGTGCCGTTGGCGTTGGCCGCCATCAGGTTCACACCGAGGTCACGCCCTGCCTGACGATTGACCTCGAGGAAGCGCACCTCGAGCATCACCTGCTGCGGCGCAGCGACGCTCATCGCGTTGACGACGATGCCGCCCTGGGGAACCATGCCCTGGGCAATCGTCATCGCCCGCTCCGCGGAGACAGCATCGGCCGCCGTTCCGCTCAGCACCACCTGGCCTTCGGATGAAGACACGCGAATGCCGCGCGTGCCGGTGCCGGTCTGGATGTTTTGCTGCAAATTGCCGATATCGATGGTCACCTCGACGTCGAGGATGCCGATCTGCTTCATCGAGCCGTCGAACAGGATGACGTTGGTGGTGCCGGTCTTCTTGCCCTGCACGTAGATCAGATGGTCGCTCAGCGACTTGACGTCGGCGATATCGGGCGAGCCCGCGACGATCGACGAGAACGCCGTGTCGACCCTGAAGGTGCGCGACTTGTTGACGGTCACCCGGACGCGCTGGACGTCGCTCATCTCGCTGACGAAGACGCCGCTGCTGCTTGACGACGGGGCCCGCCGGTCCGCGGCCGCGGCAGGATCGGCGAAATGAAACAGGGTAATCGCAGCGCCAAACGCCATCGCGCTCAAGGCGACCAGTCCAAGCCCCGCATCACTCGAAACGCGACTTCCCATCATGCCAATCCCCTTCGCCGCGTTTCCGCGACGACCTCCGTAGATCTACGGCCTCGGCGTCCCGATCACTCCCGTTGCACCACGCCGTAGAGCTTACAGTCTGTCCGACTACAAATCGTTACTTGCGAATTCCCATTCCCCGGCGCGCTGAGTTGAAGAAAAAACGCAACTCAGTTTAAACGCATCCCCACACGCCGGGCCGCAAATGGCGGCAGGGAGATCATCCCCCGCCACGCGCCTTGATTGCAAGGAAAGAGCCCCACCGGCCTGCGCCAAGCCCTGAGAAAACTTGCCGATGTTGCCACCGCGCACCACTTCCGTAGCCCGCTTGGGTTATCCGCGCGCCTGCCCAGCCGGCACGGGCAGCTCCGGCGGCTGCCGGCCCCCGGACAGCCCCCGGATCGCTCGACGATTCGGGTCTTCTCAGTATGGAATATTGGTCGACGCGCTCGGCGCGTTGAACGTCGAGCCCCAGATCGGCACCAGCATGGTGAAGCCTGTCTGCCTTGCCGTCACGACAAGCGCATTTCCTCCCGCGGTCGCGGTCGCCGCCGTGCTCACCGTCGGCGTGAGTCCGGCGCCATACAGGAACGGAGCGATGGTCTGCTTGTCTGCATCCGCCAGATAGTCACCGGTGCACGTGGATGGTGAGTTGGATGCTATTACAGCGGGCGTGTAGCATTTGATCATGTTCGCCCGCGCGCTGGCGTCGGCAAGCATACGCAACGACTGGATCGTGATCGTGTAGCGCCCGAAATCAAGGATCGCGAAGATCAGGGTGAACAGAGGCACGGCAGCGAGGCAAAACTCCAGGGCCGCCACGCCACGCTGGTCGAGCCGTCTCATGACGCCACCAGAAAGACGTTCTGAACGTTAGGCCTTGCTGCCCCATCTCCCTGACAGGTGGAATTGTCCAGCCTCGTATTGCCTTTGAATGTCACAGCGGCGGCTATGACCTGGTAGCAGCCGGAGCTGGGCGCGCCCGAGGCGTTGCCGCCATACTGAACGGTGCTGTTCGGAACATAGACCGTGCCGTTGAAATAGCTGGTTGAGCTGCCGGTGACGTTGACGGTGCTGTTCTTCTCATCGTCATAGATGAGAACATCCTTCAACAGAGCCTTTGCCGATGCCGACAATGCGGACGGCCCCGCAGGCGACTTCACAGCCGTCAATTGGATGTTCGGGTTTCCGGTGATCGTGAGCGATCCTCCGCCGAAAATGATGAAGGTAGCCGTTCCCGTTATGGTTGGACTGCCATTGATCCTGAGGTTTCCCGTAAGATAGTACGTGCCGTTCAGCGGAGAGGCAGGCAGCGACGGGTTGCCGTTGGTATTCACGCACTGGCCGACTTCATAAGAAACGAGTGTCGAGCCGCCGCACGATCTGTTCGGAAAATCATTCGGCACCTTCAACGCCCCGATCGCAGTGGCCAATCCGGCTAACGGATCGGGGATCGGTTGCTGATAGGTTTTCACGTTCGTGCACTGGCTTCCCCCCGTCTGGGAGCAACCGCCGACGGTATAGCTCGGCGCATTCACCTGGATGCCGGAATTGCCCTTGAAGCCGATCGCGTTAGACGCCGTGCTGTCCGACGAAATGCCGCAGGTTGGCGACGTTACGGTCGGGCTGCCCTGGAACGTAACGGAGCCTGTAATCGCCAGCACGCACGGGGGTTGCGCCAAACTGCTGACCTGGGCGACGCCCGTCGCGGTCACCGTGACCGTCGACAGACCAAGGATCGCAGCCAGATAGACCGGCTGCTGCTGGGTAACGACGGCCTGGACGAAAGTGCCCGCGGCTCCGTTCCACGTCGCCGGCGACGTGATCTGGACGGTCTGCGTGATGGTGTTCGGGAGGCTCGTCGAACAATTGGTGCCGGGGTAGGACGTGTCGTTCGCATTGCAGAATCCATTCTGGGCAGCAGCCTGTTTACCGCGCCAATCGTACAGCTGCGCATTGTCGCAGGTCACCCCGGGCTGCGCAGCGCTGCCGCACGCCACCCGCAGGGCACCCGCATAGGCGGCAGCATCGGCCGCGCCTTGGGCGCGCTGCTTGACCGCGTACCACGACGCGGCCTCACCGCCGAGCGCCATCATTCCGATCATCGGCACCAGCGCAACGACGGTTGCGAAAGCGGCTGAACCTCGACGGCAACGGAGCATGTTACGCATGGAAGCACCTATTGAAACCGTTCCGAGTAATACAGCGTGAACGCACAGGGATTGCTGGTGCTGCCGCTGTTGCACAGCGCCGTCCGCAGCACCATCGGCGTCAACGTGATCGTTGTCGAATAGCGAAAATACTTCGGCTTGGAGGGATCGGAGTTGGTGTTGTCGCAGACGGCATAGGTGTCGCCGCACATGAACTGGAGGCTGTTGATCGGGAAACGAGGATCGGCCTTGGCGATCGCCGTCGTCACCCAACTGCTGCTCGAGTTCGTGACGTCGGGTGGCGTGGAATACTGGATGGATTGCCCGAACGCCCGCAGTGCCGCGTGCGCCGATACGTACTGGAAGCCCGCCAGCGCGAGGTCGGCCAGCGGCAGCAGGACCGCCATGAACAGGAAAAGGAAGATGATGGGCATCTCGACCGCAACAGCGCCGCGCTGATCCGCGATCAGCGAGCGATGGCGTCTCTTCCATTTCCGACAGGGCAAAGAATGCTGCACGTCGGCACCTTCACGCTACGATTGGACGGATGCTGGTTCTCATGGCTCACTTCATACCGATGTTGGCGAATGTCCGGATGAGATGCATGAACGGGCTCGCGCCCAGGATGACGAACATCGCCGGCAGCAGGAACAACACCATCGGAACGGTGAGCTTGGCGCCCAGTTTGTGCGCCCGCTCCTCCAGCTTGGTGATGCGCTCGCGGCGCAGGTCGACCGCGATGCTGCGCAGCGCCTGACTGAGCGGCGTGCCGTATTGCAGGCTCTGGCTGACCATGGTGCCGAACCGGCGGAGGCCTTCCGACGTCATCGCCAGCTTCTCGAATGCGTCGGCGCGGTTCGGCAGGATCCGCAGATCGTTGAGCAAATCGTGCAACACATGGGCGATCGCCGGATTAGCCTCCCTCATCTCGTCCGCCACGCGTTCGATCGCGCTCTCCAGACCCATGCCCGCCTCGCTGCACACGACGAGCAGATCGATGGTGTCGGGCGTGCCGGTCCGGATCGCCTTGTCGAAGCGCCGCTTCAGGACGAACAGGATCAGCCGCGGCAACATGATTCCCATCGCGACGCCGAGCAACGTGAGGATGATCACGTCACCAAACGAACCGCCGACGATTTGCGAGAGCGTAAAGGCCGCGGCCGGGAACGCAAACGTGCTCACGGTCTTGAAGCCGATCCAGATCGGCAGCGTGCGGTGGTGATTGAACCCGGCCGATTGCAGAATCAGCCGCAGGTCGTCGAGATTTTCCTGGCCGTAAAAGCGCCTGTAACGCTCACCGACCGACGAGAGCCAGCCGATCAAATCCTTCGACGCGGCCCTCTGGTCGGGAATGCCCAGCACCGCGTTCGACACACGCGTGTCCAGCGCCCGAAGGTGGACTTCGCGGATGATCAACAGGAAGGTCGCGGCCGCCGCCACGACGGCCAGGGCGGCCAGACTGACAGCAGCCGTCATAGCGTCGTCTCCCTTCTGATCATCCAGCGGATCACGAAGTGCCCCGACAGGACCGAGCACACCACGAAGGCGAGCAGCATGTGCCCAACCGGATCGTACAACAGCAGATCGACCGATGGCGGATTGATCATATAGAGCAGCCCACCGACGATCAGCGGTGCCGCCGTGAGCGCACGCGATGAAAAGATGACCTCACCCGCCAACGCCTTGGCACGCTGCGCCAGCGCAACTCGCTGCCTCACCGTCTCGCCCAGCGTCGCCAACGTCTCGGCAAGGCTGCCTCCGGTCTTCAGTTGCACCGCAAGCGTGACCGCGAACATCGCAAACTCCGCCACGCCCGTTCGCCGGTAAACGGCTTCCACGGCTTCCTCCGGCGACCTGCCGAAATTCAGTTCGCTGCAGACGATCGCGAATTGCCCGGCCGTCGGTTGCGGCATTTCCTTGGCGATGGTGCGAAACGCTTCGTGGACAGGCAGCCCCGATCGAACGGTGCTGGTCACCAGCTGCACGGCATCGGGAAGCTGACGGAACAGGAGATCGGTGAAGCGGCGCTGCTGCCACCCGAACAGGCCACGCACCGTCAGGAGGGCCACAACTCCGGCTGCGATGGCGGCATATTCTCCAGGAAACTTCAGGATCCCGTTGGCATAGATGATCATCACCACCGGCAGGCACGCCGCAAGCAGCACATAGACCGGCCGCACCAAATACACGATATCGGGACGGTAATTGACGAAGCGTTGCAGCAGGTGCCAACGCGACGTCTGCGCCCGGCGACGGATCGACACCAGCGCCTCTGCTTCAGCGATCGGCAGCGCGACCTCGAGGTGCCGTTCCATCCGCCGCTGGCGCGCATCGAGCCACAGCGTGTTGGCCGCCGCACACACCAGAAGCACCAGAACAATGACCAGGGGCCACGACATCAGATCTGCCTCATCGCATCCGCCCAGGCCCGATCGAGCCCATAGTAAACCAGCCGGCTCTTGAATTTCGGGACCGCATTGGTCGACCTGTAGGTGCCCGAAATCCGGCCGTGAACGTCCTCTTCCTTGTATTCGAACAGCGCGATGTCGTTGGTGGTGATCACCTCGCCTTCCAGGCCGATCACCTCGCTGACCTGCACGATGCGACGCTGGCCGTCCCGCATGCGCTCGACCTGCACGATGATATCCAGGGCAGCGACGATCTGGGCGCGGATCGCACGCGACGGCAGATTGACCTGGCCCATCTGCACCATGTTTTCGACGCGGGTCAGCGCGTCGCGCGTGCTGTTGGCGTGCACGGTCGAGACCGATCCGTCATGGCCGGTGTTCATCGCCTGCAGCATGTCGAATGCCTCGGCGCCGCGCACCTCGCCGACGACGATGCGGTCGGGGCGCATGCGCAGCGCGTTCCACAGCAGATCGCGCTGGGTGACCTGCCCGGTTCCCTCGAGGCTGGGCGGCCGCGTCTCCAGGCTGATCACATGCGGTTGCTGGAGCTGCAACTCCGCGGCGTCCTCGATCGTGACGATGCGCTCGCTGTTGTCGATGAACTGGCTGAGAGCGTTCAAGAGTGTCGTCTTGCCCGAGCCCGTGCCGCCGGAAACCAGGACGTTGAGCCGGCAGCGCGAGGCAATCTCCAACAGCTGTCCGAGCGCGGGGGTCATCGTGCCGTTCTCGATCATCCCAGCGATATTGAGACGCCGGCTCGGGAACTTTCGGATCGAGATGCAAGGGCTATGAATTGCCAGCGGCGGCAGGATGATGTTGACGCGGCTGCCGTCGGGTAGACGGCAGTCCACCATCGGGCTGGACTCGTCGACGCGCCGTCCGACCTGCGAAGCAATCTTCTGCGCGACGGAGACGATGTGATCGTTGTCGCGAAACCGGACCGCGACCCGCTCGAGCTTGCCGCTGCGCTCGACATAGACGTTGCTCGGCCCGTTGATCATGATGTCGTTGATCGACTCATCCAGCAGCAGCGGACGCAGCGGTCCGTAGCCGGTCATGTCGTCGGCGATTTCCTCCGCCAGGAAGAGCTGCTCGCGGCCCGACAATTCGAGCCGCTCCTGGTTGGCGATGCCGTGAATGATCTCCTCGATCTGCCGCCGCAGGACGTCGCGCGGCACGGTGGTGGCCACCGACGGCTCGATCTGCTCGATGACGCGCTCGCGCAGCGATGCGGACATCACCGGATGGTGCGTCGTGGGCTCTTCATGCTTCGGCGTCGGTGCAAACAGGCTCAGCGCCGGTGACGCCGTACCCGGCTCCTCCGGCAAGGGAGGCGGCACCGGCCGCACCGTTGCCATCGCTGCCGGCACGTCCGGCACCGCTCCGGGCATCCGCACCGGCATCTCGTCTGCGCGCCTGCCGAACTTTTTCATAGCCCGAGCCACCTCTTCCAGCCGGCCTTTTTCATGGAGCCGACACCAGTGATCTCTCGTACGATCGGGGCGAGGTGACGCCGAAGCTTGGATACGTGCTTGAGCGCGGGAACGCCAAGGTTGACCGCCTGGGTCATTCCCTTGCCGAGATCTGGTATCACCATGTCGGGCTCCGCGCCGAGCGCCTTGACGATTGTCGCCCTGGGCAACCCGCCGGCGCGGTCGGCACGATTGAGCAGGGTAAACACCCGATCCTTGCCGGCGATGTTGGTGACGGCATTGCGAAGCGCATGGGCGTTGCGCAGGCCGGTCACTTCGGCTTCCAGCAGCACCAGCACGTGACGCGACATCTGAATCACGGGATAGATCGATGCAGGGAACGGCACCGGCACGTCGACGACGACGTAGTTGAATCGCTGCCGGAGCAGACCCAGCACGTGCCGCACACCGGCTTCGGTGATGTCGAGCTTGGCATCGAGATCTTCGTCGCCGGAAATCAGGCAGACCCGGTCGTTCACCTCGATCGCCGCGCGCTCGAGGAACAACGTGTCGGCCCGCATCGGGTTTTCAAGCGCAATGCGCAAGCCTGGTCCGGGGCGAACGCCGAGCATCACCGCCGTCTCGCCGCCCTGCAGATGCAGGTCGAGCAGCGCGACCTTGGCCTTGGTGGTCTCGGCCAGTTGCAGCGCGAGGTTGATCGCGACGCTGGTCGCGCCGGCGCCACCCTGCGCACCGCAGATCGACACCACATGCCCGCCGCGATCGCGGTCACTTTGAGTGGGCGCGGTGTCGCCAAGCAGCTTCGGACGCAGCTGGTCGAGCACCATATCCCGGGTGATCGGCGTCGGAAGATATTCGGTAAGGCCGATCTCCATCAGTTCGCGGTAGAAGGTGATCTCCCGGTTGTCACCGATCAGGGCGACCTTCACATCGGGCGGACAGACACTGGCCAGCCGTTCGAGCTCGGTGAAGGGGTCATCGACCCCGCTGATATCGGTCACCAGCCCGGACAGCTCGGTGTCGGTCTCCAGCATGCGCGTGGCATGACGGATGGTGCCCCGCCGGATCACCAGGTTGCTGCCGTCGAGACCCTTGCGAAGGGCCGCAGCACTCAGCTCGTCGTTCACGAAGCAGACGATGCGGTTACGCGTGGAAACGGACGTCGGCTCTGTCGTTTGTTCCATCACTGCCATGTTCACACTCATCACCGCTTCTCCGCGCCCTTGCCGACGTCTCCGGCCGCGGCCGTGGTCTGGGGTTCGGGCCCCGCCTGCACGTCGCAGCCCACGCTCGCGTCGTCGTCCAAATCCTGCTTCCTGACCGAGTATTGCTTGACCTCGCTGCCGGTATAGATCGCCACCATGGTGCTCTGGCCGGCAACCGCACTCTGGCGTGCCAACTCGGGCGACACATCGCAGCTGGAGGTCACGCCGGTGTCGGCCTTGTCCCACTGCTCGGCCGCAGCGCGGACGACGAGCGAGAGCGTTCCAAGCTGCTTGGCAACCGCGACCTTCTTGACCTGATCCGGCTTGAGCTCCAGCGAGACGGTTTGCGCGGTCTTGCCGACGGTATTGGCGATGGGACGTCCGCCCTGCGCAATCTCCTGGTCGATCGCGATGACGCGCACATTGGACAGCACGGTTTCGCTGACGGCCCGCTTCACCGGAGCCGCCTTCTCGAACACCTGGGTCAAAACCACGTCGACGTTGTCGCCCGGCCTGATCAGACCGGAGACGCCGGTCTCCTCGTCGACCTTGATGCTGATGGCGCGGCTGTCGGGCGCCAGAACGCTGGCGAGGAAGCCGCGATCCTTCGGGCGCAGGATGTCATCCAGTGTGATGGCGCTGCCGGCGTCGACGAACCTGCGAACCAGCGAACCGGGAAGTCCGGCCTTGGTGTCCGGGCTTTCGAGGATCGCCCCTGCGGGGACGCGATCCGGTGCAGCCTGACGCACGGTGAAATCTTCGTCGCGCGCCAGCGTCCCTTTCGAGAGCACGCGTGTCGTTACGAAGTAGCCAACCGTCACGGGCGCGGCCGCCGCGGGCTTGTGCTCCACGACCTGCGCAACCGTCTCCTTCGGCTGGTTCATGTTGTAGGCAATGAGCCCGAGCGCCGTCGCCGCAAGCAACAGCACCATGATGATTGAAACGCGCAATGCGGAGGACATGTCAAAATCCTTTGCTCAAAATAGTCCAGATACCGCCGCATGCGATGGCCACCCCGTAGGGCAGCGGCGCATGTCGCAAATGACGCCAGCGTTCGACCGCGTAGACCCTTCGCACCAGCGACGAGCCGGCCGGCGCCAGCTTCGGTTGTGGCAGGCGGCGCATCGCCAGATGCACCACGGCCAGGCCGCCGCCGGCCAATGCGGTTGCCATCAACAACTGGATCACGCCGCTCAGCGGCAGACCGATTGCCAGGGCAACCAGCAACTTGACGTCGCCGCCGCCGATCATTCCGCGCTGGTAGATCACGAAGAGCAGAAGAAACAGGATCGAGGCGACGATCAGCGACTGGCCAATCTGCATCGGGCTGGCCAACTGACCGACGATCCCGAGGAACGCCAGCGCAAGACAAATTTCGTTTCGGATCAACCGTGTCGCGATATCGATCGTTGCGACATAGAACAACAATGCGATTTCCAGACACGAGGTCGTGGACGCAATCCAATTCATGAAATAAACGCCTCAGGGAAGGCGGGGGGCATGAAATAATGCCCCCTCCGGAAATGCCGCCCTCGGACTTAGTGGGTCGTAACCGCAGTGGTAACCGCGGTACCGACAGTGGTGATGGCGGTGCTCAGGGTCGTCGCGAGCGTATTCGCACCACCCGTACCGAACGCAGCAGCCACGGCGGCGACCACGCAAGCGGCCACGATCACGTATTCGAACGACACGACGCCGTCCTTGTCCGCGCGCAAACGCTTCAATGCTTCTGCAAAGATAATGTACGACTGCAACATAGGAAAAACCTCCGCTTAAAACGCGCACATTTGGCAATGCAGTTGACAGCTGTTGGCAGAAAACTTGCCAACAGCTCTCAACCTCTGGACCTTAGTGGGTCGTGACTGCGGTGGCGACCGCGGTGCCGACCTTGCCGATCGCGGTGGTCAGCGTCGTCGCGAGGGTGTTCGCACCGCCCGTACCGAACGCGGCAGCGACGGCGGCAACGACGCAAGCGGCGACGATCACGTACTCGAACGACACAACGCCGTCCTTGTCCGAGGCGAGACGCTTGAAGGCTTCGGTGGTCTGGATGTACATCTTCAACATAGGAAAATATCCCTTTTTGATGAAATTTACGCAAATATGTTGGCAGGGCAAAATCCAAGGCCAACTAGGATTTTCTTATAATGCGTCGCGAGAAAGCTGTCGATTGGTAATCGTTTATTAACCCTACTGGCGTAGCGGCCGACACCCTTTCTCGAAGGGCGCTCCGCAACCGAGCGCGCAAAACCTCTTAAATTATAGGGGATTTGGCGTTTCGCGACATTTCAATCCGGCCCCTCCGTGTGAATACGGTGACAGCGCCCAAACGCCACCAAACGCCACACCGAGAGAGCCGGCACGGGAATGAGCCCGAGGGTGACGGCCTCACAATCCGTTTCCGCAGGACGCAAGCCGGTCAATCGGCATTCGCCGGGATCGCCTATCTCAGTAGCAGGTCCCGGAATCCCCGCCGAGCCGGCCGCATCCCTCCGGGTTGGATTGCCGCCACTGCGTGACCGCCGGCGGCGGCGTGCTCGCATCCGCCGGCGCGGCCGCCAGCCTGCTGCGCTCTTCATCGAGGAGCTGCGAATGAAGCTTCTGTATCTGGATGTTTCGCTCGAGCAGGGACGTCGCCCTGGCCTGGACCTGCTCTGCCAGCGCCTTGCGCAGGGCGTTCTCGCGATCGAGCAGATCGGGAAACGGCAACAGCGGCCGGATCAGCTCGGTCGCCTTGATCACGCATGACGCCCGCGCCACCGCCTGCGCGATCTGATCCGGAAAGGCGCTGCGGCATTCCGCGAGCGCGCCGCTCAGGTTGACCGTTGTCGTCGTCGTTGCCGTCGTTGTTGTCGTCATTGCCGGCTCCGCCTCCTCCTCGACGGCCTGGCGGGCCGCCCCGCAACAGGCCAGCAGGATGCAAAGCGAGAGAACGACCAGGCCTCTTGCGCGCCTTGGCCATGTCGCTCCGTCCCGATCGCTGATCCGATGTCCCTCTTGCACGTCGATCACGGCAAGGCCGCCAACATGCCGCCGCGCCGCCCCCCCGCCAGCCGCAACAAGCCGTCTCTGCAATCAGAGAGGCAAGAATATCCCCTCCCCTTTGCCAAATCTCGTATCGGCAAAACCGCATCTGCAAAAAAGTGGTATCTCGAAATATTGCAACGGCGCGAAAAAGCGTCAGCGCACTGGATTCATATTAGGTGTAGTTTTGCTGGTGACGCAATGATCACCACAGCGACACGGTACTTGTCAGCACCGCTGCGCCGCATCATCGTTTGGCGTCTACGGCGTCGTGCGCCCAGCACCTTATCAGCAGGCGCACGATCTCGTATGAAGCGGCTCACGTCGCCGGATCGACATGCACCGGGTTTTCATCACTCGGCGCTGGCAAGAATTTCCGCTTCATCCCCGCGGCGTCCTTGCTCTAGGATCGGCCATTTCAACCAGGGCGCCCATGCGCTCGAGGAATTTCCAGAACCAGAGCAATCAGCGACTGATCCGGGCGTCATGGGGATTTCAGATGACCGATCGTATTGCACTATTCATCGACGGCGCGAATCTGCACACCACGGTCAAGAACCTTGGCTTCGAAGTCGACTTCCGGCGACTGCTCTCGGAGTTCGGCAAGCATGGGCAAATCGTCCGCGCATATTTCTACACGGTCGTGAGAGACGACGACGAGTTCAGCAGCCTCCGGCCGCTGGTGGATTGGCTCGACTACAACGGGTATGCGGTCAGGAGAAAATCAGCCAAGCAGCACGACGACGGCGATGGACGGCGGCGCATGAAGCGCAGCATCGGTATCGAGCTCGCGGTTGACGCATTGGAAATCGCGCACCGCATCGACCACGCGTTCCTGTTCTCTGGCGATGGCGACTTGCGAGCTGTCGTCGAAGCCGTCAGGCGGTTGGGCGTGCGTGTCACCGTCGTTTCCAGTATTCGAACGAAACCTCCCATGATCGCCGATGAGCTGCGCAGGCACGCTGACGTCTTCCTCGAGCTCGACACCCTCAGGGCGTCGATCGAGCGTCCGCCGCATCCGATTGCGCCGGAGTGAAATCACGAAGGCCATCCGACGCCGCCCGCTGAGATTGCCTGCCAGCGCGAGCGCTGCGCTGCCGACGGCGTCCCGTACATCACCGAGTTGCGCAAGCGGGTCCAAGACATCAGTATGTGCCCGGCGCAACTGCAGAGGGGAAACCAATGTGGAGGTCGATCGGCTGCCTATTGCTGTTGCTGGCAACGACAAGCGCAGCGCCGGCTGCATCTTCCAGGTTCACCTGCGACACCCCGCGGGGCAAGCGGGTCGAGCTTGGCGCCTCGGGCAAGGGCAGCGACATCAAGTGGATCGAGGACGATCTGGAGACGGTCCGGCCTGCCGTCGTGATCGATGGCGAAACCTTCTCGGTCACCTGGGGAACGTCGGTCGCGGCGGAAGGCAAGGGAGCCAAGCTCACGACCTACGTCTTTGCGGCGGCCCACCGTACGGCCGCGTCGATCTTCGCGACCCGCGTGGATGAGTCCACGGCCGAGATCTTCCGGTTCTATTTCGGCAGCAAGTCGCTCTACAAGCTGACCAGCCGCCTGGACGGCACGTCACCCGACGCCAAAGACGCGCCCTTCGTTGCGACCTATCTGACAACCTGTCGTGAGCAGTAGCCGACGGGCCGGCGATTAAGACGAACTTAACTGATCTTTCCGATCCGGTCGCCGGTGTTGCCGCTTGGCACGCTCCGGGCTGACGGCATAAACAGTATTCAAACCATTGGATTTTAATAAAAATATCAAATTATTGACCGCCAGCGCCCCTCCGCGCAGGCCCACTTAGAGCGGCTGTGTGGCTGAAATGTCATAGGTTGAGGAACCGTCCTTTGTTACGGTTTCGCGGATTCTACGTAATAATTTTTGTGAGTTGGGGGCGGCGATTATGAAATCGGCATACACGGTCATTGCGTGCCTATGCCTGGCGGCAACGCCGGCATGTGCCGAGGTATTCTCTATTAACGACGCATTGCGTCAGGCGATGCAGACCAACCCGGGCGTCGGCGAAGCTTCCGCGAACCGGCGGGCGACCGAAAGCGAGCTCCGACAGACTCAGAGCACGCTGCTGCCGCAGGTGCGCGTCGATGCCAGCTACGGACCGGAAAAGTTCGATCAACCGCCGGGCGTGGTCAACACCATACAGACACCGACCGTCGGTTCAGGACCGTGGCGCAACGGCAGCCAGGAATCGGTGGTGGTGCGCCAGCTGCTCTGGGACGGCTTCTCGTCGATCTATGACGTCTGGCGCCAGACCGCGCGCGTGAACGCGGCGGCCTCCCGCGTCAAGGAACGGACCGAGCTCTTGGCCCTCGACGCCGCCGAAGGCTACATGGACGTCGTGCGCTACATCCGGCTGGTGAGCCTTGCGCAGCAGAACGTCGCCAATCACGAGAAGATCTTCGCAAACGTGAACTCGCGCTTCTCGGGCGGCCGCGCCGGCGAAGGCGATCTCGAGCAAGCCCGCGAGCGCGTCGAGAGCGCCCGCGCTGCCCTCGCCGAATTCCAGCGCAGCCTCGATGACGCCAGGGCGAAGTACCGCAAGGTTGTCGGCCTCGAGCCGATCAATGTTCGCTTCCCCTCGCCGCTTGCAGGGTTGCCGCACAGCCGCGACGAAGCGCTGGCGACCACGCTGCGGTTCAATTCGACGATCGCGGCTGCACAGTCCGATGCCGACGCCGCCAAGCACGCGTTCAAGGCGACCGACGGAACGTTCGGCCCGAAATTCTATCTCGAGGGTCGCGCAACCCACTACGACAACTCTTTCCCCTACGTGACGGCTCCGGGAAATCCCGCCGTGACGCATGAGGACTACAGCGGCAAGGTCGTGATGTCCTGGGACATCTTCCGCGGCGGCCAGGATGCGTGGAATCGGTCGGAGAAGGCCGAGCGCTATACCGAAGCCACCATGCGCCACGCGCGCTTGCAGCGCGACGCCTATGAGTCGATCGACAAGGCGTGGAATGCCCGTACGATTACGGCCACGCGCATTGCCGCGCTGTCGCGCCAGCTCGAAGCCGACAGGAAGACCATCGCGGCCTTCCAGAAGGAATACGAGCTCGGTCAGCGTTCGCTGATCGACCTGCTGAACGCGCAGAACCAGTTCTTCAACGCGTCGGTCTCGCTCACCTCCGCCCGCAGCGTCGTCGTTTTCGCCGACTATCAGCTGCTGGCTGCGATGGGGACCTTGATCGAGTACCTGAAGGCGCCTCCGCCGGTCGATGCAGCGCCGACCGACATGCTCTCGATCGGCCTGCCCCGCTACTCCTTCCCCACCCTTCGCGTGAACCTGCCGCAAACCGGCTCCGAGCCGCTGCGCGTCGCCGTTCCGGCCCCCACCGCCACGGTCCGCCCCGCCAAGGGCTACAAGGAGGGTTACGCGGCGGCCCAGCCCAAGGATGTCGGCTTTGCCGACCGCTTCACCGGCGCGACCACCACCGCTTCCGTGCCGGGTTCGTCGGAATGGATGCAGCAGCAAAAGAACGCCGCGGATGGCCCGAACGTCATTTACGCGGACCCGTCCGTCACGGCGAACGCCAGTTCCTATGCGTCGACCAAGCCTCACTGGCTGCTGTCGGCCTTCCCGAGTTCCGCTCAGTAGAAGCCGGCAACCAGGTTCAGGACGTCCAGAAAGGGCCCCAAACGGGGCCCTTTCGATTCCGTATTAATACTTAAAGCAAGTTTCGCTGATTTCGTTCGCCATTTGTTGTAGTCTGCGCCAAATCTTCGAATGCGATTGCTGCATTTCCATTTTGGTTATCGAGGTTTCAGTTGTTATTTCGAACCCCCAGCGCGGCGGCTGACGCCGGCCGCCCCTCGCCGGACGATTCAACCTCAAAGCCAGTCGAGACAAGTCGACCGCGTGCACTGGGCGACGATCCGCTCACCGCGTCGCTGGCATATCTCGCCGCTCACCACGGCCGCGCGGTCAGCCGCGAAGCTCTGCTCGGCGGACTTCCGATCACGGACGGCCGCTTGTCCGTCTCGCTCTACGACCGCGCGGCCAGGCGGGCGAGCCTGGAGACCGAGGCCGTCAAGCGCGACATTTCGGACATTCCCGCGCTGGTGTTGCCGGCCGTTCTCATCATGAAGGACGGCTCTGCGCTGATCCTGCTGGGTGTCGACCCCGCGAACAAGACGATCAGGATCGTTGATCCGGCGACGCCGAACGCCCCGCGCGTCACCGACATCGCCTCGGTCGCACCTGACTATACCGGCTACGCGTTCCTGGTGAGAAGCTCTGCGCGCGCCGATGCGCGCGCCCTCGCCGCAGGGGACATTCCCCAGAGCCACTGGTTCTGGTCGGTGGTGAAGACGCACTGGCGCAGCTACGGCCACATCGCGATCGCCGCCTTTCTGACCAACATCCTCGCGCTGGCGACGCCGCTGTTTACGATGAGCGTCTATGACCGCGTCATCCCCAATGGCGCGATCCCCTCGCTGATCGCCCTCTCGATCGGCATGGGTCTCGGCATCCTGTTCGATTTCGTCTTCCGCATGGTCCGCAGCCGCATGATCGACGTGACGGGCAAGACCATCGACGTCGTGCTCGCCGCCAACATCTTCGAGCATGTGATGGCCGTAAAGATGGCGCAACGGCCGACCTCGGTCGGCATCATCGCCAATCAGCTCCGGGACTTTGACTCGGTGCGCGAGTTCTTCACGTCCGGCAGCGTGGTTTCGGCGACCGACCTGCTGTTTGCCGTCCTGTTTGTCGGAGTGCTGTTCATCATCGCCGGACCGCTAGCATGGATCCCGCTGATCATGCTCCCCCTCGTCATGCTGATCGGCTTCCTGCTGCAACGCCCGCTTGATCGCGCCATGAAGCGCCTGCAGGCCGAGTCCGCCGCCCGCCACGGCGTGCTGGTCGAATCCCTGTCCAGCCTGGAAACCGTCCGCGCGACCGGCGCCGAGGCCCGCATGCAGACCTTGTGGGAGCGTTCGGTCGCGGCGACCGCCCGATCGGGCGAGGACGTCCACTTCTGGTCGTCGATGTCGCTGACGAGCGCAGCCACGGCCCAGCAGATCACGAGCCTGCTGCTCGTCATCGTCGGCATTTTCCTGATCCTCGACGGCAAGCTGAGCGTCGGCGCGCTGGTCGCCGCGAACATGCTCGCCGGCCGCGTCCTGGCGCCGATCGCGGGCATCGCCTCCGTGATCACCAAGGGAACGCAGACGATGACCGCTCTCAAGGCGATCGATCGCATCATGTCGATCGAGCGGGAACGATCGCCGACCCGATCCTATGTCGCAAGGCGGATCGACGACGGCAAGGTCGCGTTCGAGAACGTGTCGTTCGCCTACCCCAACGCGCCGGGCAACGCGCTCGAAAAAGTCAGCTTCAAGATCGAGGGCGGCGAAAGGGTCGGCATCATCGGCCGGGTCGGATCGGGCAAGACCACGGTCGGCAGGCTGCTGCTCGGATTCTACGAGCCGAAGGAAGGCCGCATCATGGTCGATGGCGTGGACTCGCGCCAATACGATCCGTCGGACCTGCGCGCCGGCATCGGCTTTGCGATGCAGGATACCGACCTGTTCTTCGGCAAGCTGCGCGACAACATCGCCCTCGGCAAGCCGGAGGCGACCGACGAGGAGATCCTGCTTGCCGCGCGGCTCTCCGGCGTCGAGAGCTTCATCGCCGGCCACCCCATGGGCTATGACATGCCGATCTCCGAAGGCGGGCGCAGCCTGTCGGGCGGCCAGAAACAGGCCATCGGGCTCGCGCGCGTCCTGATCCGCAAGCCTCGCGTGCTGTTTCTCGATGAACCGACCGCGCATTTCGATATTCGCAGCGAGCAGGAATTCCTCGAGCGCCTCAAGGGGCTGCGCGACGAGCGCATGACCATCATCATTTCGACCCATCGCCTGTCATTGCTGAACATGGTCGATCGCCTGCTGCTGTTCGACAATGGCCGCCTGGTTGCCGACGGCCCGCGCGACAAGGTGCTCGCCCTGCTGCAGGGCAAGCCCGCGTCGACCCCGCCGTCGCCTGAGAATACGATCCAGCCGAAATCTGCATAACGAGCGAATATTATGGCGTCTTCCGATTTTGCGTTTGCAAATGACATCCGGTCCGCGGCGCTGCTGCGCACGCCCCGCACCTCCCGCATGCTGCTGTGGACGTCGTGCGCGCTGCT
This sequence comes from Bradyrhizobium mercantei, assembly GCF_001982635.1. GTDB lineage: Bacteria > Pseudomonadota > Alphaproteobacteria > Rhizobiales > Xanthobacteraceae > Bradyrhizobium > Bradyrhizobium mercantei. The sequence goes on from NZ_MKFI01000002.1 coordinate 1,267,773, forward strand.
CGCGACGTTTCTGGTCTGGGCGCATTTCGCCGTGCTGGACGAGGTCAAGCGCGGCAGCGGCCGCGTCGTGCCGTCGCGGCAGATGCAGGTGGTGCAATCGCTCGAGGGCGGCATCGTCGGCGACATCCTGGTCCGCGAAGGCGACATCGTTCAGCAGGGCCAGTCGCTGATGCGCATCGACGATACCAAATTCGCCTCCGAGTTCGGCGAGATCCGCGAGCGCCGCGCTGCGATGGCGGCGCGGGTCGCCCGCCTCGACGCCGAGGCGCGCGGCCGAAGCGAGATCACCTTCCCGGATGATCTCGACAAGATGGTTCCCGCCGCCGTTGCGACCGAGACCAGCGTGTTCAAGATGCGGGGGCAGAAGGTCGCGCAGGACATCGACGTGCTCAATCAGCAGGTCACTCGCCTCACCGGCTCCCTCAAGCTGCTGGAGCGCGAGCAGACCCTGACACGCAAGCTCTATGAGCAGAAGGTCGTGCCCGAGATCGAGATGCTGCGACTAGACCGGCAGGCAACCGAGATGAAGGGCCAGCTGGCTGAGGCGCAATCGAAGATCGCCAACATCACCACCTCGTTCCGCTCGCAGGCCGACGAGGACCTGGCGAAATCACGCGGCGACCTCGCCGTGCTCGACGAGAACATCAAGTCCGCCCAGGACCGGGTGCGCCGCACGGATCTGAAGGCGCCGGTTCACGGCATCGTCAACAAGCTGAACGTCAGCACCATTGGCGCCGTCGTGGCGCCCGGCGCCAACCTCATGGATATCGTGCCGCTGGACGACACGCTGCTGGTCGAAGGCCGCATCCGTCCGCAGGACATCGCCTTCATCCGTCCCGACCAGGACGCGGTGGTGAAGATCAGCGCCTATGATTCCTCGGTGTACGGATCGCTGAAGGGCAAGGTCGAACGCATCAGCGCCGATACGATCGTCGACGACAAGGCGGAACGGACCGAACGTCAGGAGACCTTTTACCGGGTCATGGTGCGCACCGATAAGAACCATCTCGGCACCGAGCAGCATCCACTGCCGATCATTCCGGGCATGGTGACCACGGTCGAAGTCCTGACCGGCGAGAAGTCCGTGCTGGATTACATCGTGAAGCCCGCCCGCCTGCTGCGTGACGAGGCCCTGCGCGAGCGTTGATCGGGACCATGGAGCGCGTGGTTAACCGATCGTGACCATCGGTCGTTCAATTTCGAACGAACCGGCAAACCGTGGATTGACCGCCTTTCCGACAATCCCTGGAGCCGGACGCTCCACTTAACCCGGCTTAAGCGGCCAAGACACCAGTCTGCGTCCCGATAACAGCGGGGACGCAGATCGACGCACAGACGTTGACGGTCCCCGACATTGGGGACGTCATTATGAAGTCGGTGAAGTTGGCCTCGTCGGCGCTGATCGCCGTGGCCGCATTTTCAATCAGTCTTTGCGTCGCGTCGTCCGCGTTTGCCGCGGACGAGCTTTCTCTCGGCACCCCCTCGAGCGAGCTCGCACCGGCGTCGGACGCCGCAGCGAACCGCCCGCCCGCCACCTTCTTCACCATCACTGACGTCCTCGCCAAGCTCGACCGGCAGCGCGGACGTGGTCCGAACGCCATTCGCACCGCCTCGCTGACGCCGCCGAACACCGCGACCGACGCCCTGCCCGCGTCAAAACCGCTTCCGCCTGTCGGCGCGGAGCCGTTCGGCCTGTTCACCTTTCGCGCGCCGGAAAACGGCCTGTGGCGCAAATGGCGCGGCCTCGAAGCCGATCTCACAAAGGAGCGGATCGTGCTCGAGCAATGCCGGGAGAACGCGACCGGCTGCCCACCCAATGCCGCGCAATTCCTCCGCCTGATCAACGCGGTCAAGTCCAAGTCCGGACGCGAGCGGCTGAATGAGGCGAACCGCGCCGTCAACCAGGCGGTCCGCTATGTCAGCGACTTCGCCCAGCACGGCGAGGCCGACCGCTGGACCGCTCCGCTCGCCACCTTTGCGACCGGCAAGGGCGATTGCGAGGACTATGCGATCGCAAAATACATCGCACTCAGCGAAGCCGGCTTCGCGCGCGAGGATCTGCGCCTGGTGCTGGGCCGCGATCGCGCCATCCGCCAGGATCACGCCGTGCTGGCGGCGCGTCTCGACGGCCATTGGCTGATCCTGGACAGCCGCCGCTCCGACCTGATCGACGACGGCGAGCTCGATAACTTCACGCCGATGTTTGCGATCAACGACCACGGCGTGCAGCTGTTTGCCGCTCCCTACGCCAAGCGGCTCCCGCTCGGCGACGAGCTCGACGCAGCTCCCGCGGCGGCAAATACGGACGACGCTGATTGGACAGGTACCGAGGCTTTCAGCGGCAGCGGCGCCCAGTTGCCTGGACTGCCGCTGCTGCTTTGACCGTTCGCCTTGCTAGCTGCTAGGCGATATGGATCGCGGCAGCCACGGCCGCGGCCGCGGGCGGAACGCCGGTCGACATATGCGCGAGCAGGATCTGATCCGATCCGTTTCCAGCGGCCGAGTACCACAGATTGTGATTCTGGGTGTCGTAGTAGAATTTGTCTCCGCTAGCGCTTTCCTGCCAGGCCACGCCGCCATTCGTCGGTGCTCCAACTCCCGAATTGAACTGGGTCGCAGCATTGATGAGGCCGGCATTGCTGATCGTGAGATTCTGACTGGCAACGTCGACCACAATCGAGTCGGTTCCCGACGCACCGAAGTCCATGGTGACCCCTGCCGCGCCGGCTTTGCCCTGCAGCACATAGGTATCGTTGCCGCCGTTGCCGTTGAGGGTGTCGACGCCAGTACGGCTGGCAATCAACACGTCATTGCCTGCCCCGCCATTCAGAACATCCGTGCCAATCCCGCTGCCGGCGCCGCCGTCGAGGATGCTTCCGCCAGGCGCCGCGGTAAGGGTATCGGCGTACTGGGTTCCGATGATATTCTCGATGCCCTTGATGACGTCTCCGGCCGCCGCCCCGCCGACGACTGCAGCAATCGTATCCGTCTCCGCCGTGAGATTGATCGTAATGCCGGTGCCGCCGATCGTATTGCCGTAATCGACCGTGTCGCTATGCCCAACGCCTCCGACCAGAGTGTCGGCCTTGGAGCTCGCGACGAGGACTTCGCTGGCGCCGTCCGTTCCGGTCAGATTGTAGCCGCCGGCGCCGTTGGCGGTGCCGACCAGGGTGACCGACAAATCGGTCGCGGCAGTCGCCGTATCGCCGTCGTAATCGGTGAGCGTCGGCGCAAACGTCAGGGTCGTCGTCCCGACTTGTGACGAACCGCTGATGCTGGTGACGAGCACCTTATCGTCGGCATTGGTAAAGTCGTGGAAGCTACCGTTATAGAACTGGATCGAGCCGCCGACGTTTTCAACGTCGATTCGGCCGAATGCAGCAAAGTTACCGATGCTGTCGACAGCGCCATTGGCCGTTCCCCAATGCGCTGCATCCACCACGATCGGTGTACCGTCGGCCTGCTGGATGAGTTCCGACGCGATAACCGCGCCGGTATCGTCCTTGATGGTGATCAGGAACGCTTCCAGCGTTCCGTTGCTCTTGCCGATACCGATCGTAACGGAGTTCTGGTCGCCGACCCGAGCGGAATCTCCGGCGATATTATTGAACTGGAAGAAGACCGTCTCGCCGGTGTCGAGGTTTCCGTTGTTGAGGGCGAGGCCGCCACTTCCACCCTGATTGATGAAGATCGAGTTGTGGTTCGGGTTGGTATCGAACTGATTATAGCCATCGATCAGGATGCTACGGCCAGCGATGTTGTCACTGCCAACTTGCTGAGTAAACACCCCGTTTGTGATGGTTGCGTAGTCTTCGTTGCCCGATGGCAGGCCCTTGCTGAAGGTGAACGGCTGGAACGTCTGCAAGCTGTTCGACACCAGATGGAAATCATAGGTCCCATCCAGCGACATCGTCAGCGTGAAGAACTCGTTGTTCCCCAATCCCGCCTGCGCATCCGCAAGCGAAGAATACGCGAACATTTCCGACGTGTGGGCCGCCGAGTCGAAATGGACGTACTCGTAGAAGGTATAGGCGTTGGCCCCGCTTGAGACCTTTACCGAGAAGATTTCCTCGTTCGCGGCGTTATGCGTGCCGGTGTCGGTGACCGTATAGGTCTCGCCCGCCGGCGCCGTGCCCATGGTGATCCCGATGGTGCCTGGCTCGTCGGCACCAACGGACGGCTGCCACGTGCCGTGGGCGTCCGTGTTGACGATACTCGGCATGATGGCGTTCTGGATCGAGCCGATCGTCGGAACGTCGTTCTCGATCGCGATCACCGCACCATTGTCCAGTTGCAACTTGTCGCCGTCGCTATCGGTGACGACGAACGCCTTGGCGATATCGATGGTGACGCTCGCATCATTGTCACCGCTGGGCGCATTCAGCGGCAGATGATCCACCTGATCCATCAGGCTGAACGTATAGGTTCCGGCGCCGTTGTCCTTCAGGGTGAAGACCACCCGGCCGCCGGCCATGCCGTCGATTTCGGTCGCGCTCACGACATGCCAGGTAACCGAGACGCCCTTGGACTGAAGTCCTGTCGCGGTCCCCTCGATGCCCTGAGCTGCGCCAGCGAGCGCAACGGTACCCGCCGAGTCCGCGCCGATGCTGACAAGGGACAGGATCTGCGCCGCCGTATAGGTCGCCGTGACCGTCGTATGACCAACCTCCGGGTTGCCAACCGACTGCCCGTTCGAATTGGCGATCGTCAGACCGTCCTCATAGACCGTCTGCGTGGCCAATGTGGTGCTGTTGTTGATCGGCGCGTCGTTCTGGATCGTCACCGTCGCGCCGTTGTCGATCACGACCTTGTCGCCGTCGCTATCGGTCGCCGTGAACACGTTGTTCAGGTTCAGCGTCGTGGTGTTGGCTTCGCCGGTGCCGTTGTCGACGTGCTCGAGCAGCGTGAACGTGAACACGTCGTCCGCCGTGCCGAGGACCCCGTCGGCCCCCACACCGCGAACCAGCGTGAACACCTTGTCACCATTGTTCGGGCCGCCCGAGACGATGCCGTCGATCTCGTTGGCGCTGACATAGCTCCACACGATGTTGTGCACCGGGCCGCCAAAATACTCCGACTGCGTCAGACCCGTGTTGCCGGAGATCGCGCTGTTGAAGCCGATCACGAGAGGCGCATCCGCACCCGCGTTGACCAGGCTACCCAATTGCGTGCTGGTGAACGTCGCAATGGTCGGCTGCGCGCCGCCGTCGGGGTTGCCCGCCGACTGGTGGCCGGCGATCGCCGCCAGGGTGTCCTCGAACACCGCCGCGGTCACCGTGTTGGTGTTCTGGGTCGGGGCGTCGTTCTGGATCGTCACCGTCGCGCCATTGTCGATCACAATGACGTCGCCGTCGGTGTCGGTCGTCGTGAACACGTTGTTCAGGTTCAGCGTCGTGGTGTTGGCTTCGCCGGTGCCGTTGTCGACATGCTCGAGCAGCGTGAAGGTGAAGTCGCCGCCGGCCGTCTTGACCAGCGTGAACACCTTGTCGCCGTTGTTCGGGCCGCCCAAGACGATGCCGTCGATCTCGGTGGCGCTGACATAGCTCCACACGATGTTGTGCACCGGGCCACCAAAATACTCCGACTGCGTCAGACCCGTGTTGCCGGAGATCGCACTGTTGAAGCCGAGCAACAGCGTCGGCGCATCGGCGCCGGCATTGACCAGGCTCGCGATCTGCGCCGCCGTGAACGTCGCAATGGTCGGCTGTGCGCCGCCGTCGGGATTGCCCGCCGACTGATGGCCTGCAATCGCCGCCAGCGTGTCCTCGAACACCGCCGCGGTCACCGTGTTGGTGTTCTGGGTCGGCGCATCGTTCTGGATCGTCACCGTGGCGCCATTGTCGATCACGATGACGTCGCCGTCGGTGTCGGTCGCCGTGAACACGTTGTTCAGGTTCAGCGTCGTGGTGTTGGCTTCACCGGTGCCGTTGTCGACATGCTCCAGCAGCGTGAAGGTAAAGTCGCCGCCGGCCGTCTTGACCAGCGTGAACACCTTGTCGCCATTGTTCGGGCCACCCGAGACGATGCCGTCGACTTCGGTGGCGCTGACATAGCTCCACACGATCTTGTAGGCGGTGCCGCCGAACACCGCGGTCTGGGTCAGACCGGTGTCGCCGGTGATCGCACTGTTGAAGCCGAGCAGCAGCGTCGGCGCGTCGGCGCCGGCATTGACCAGGCTCGCGATCTGCGCCGCCGTGAACGTCGCAATGGTCGGCTGCGCGCCGCCGTCGGGATTGCCGGCCGACTGGTGGCCGGCGATCGCCGCCAGGGTGTCCTCGAACACCGCCGCCGTCACCGTGTTGGTGTTCTGCGTCGGGGCGTCGTTCTGGATCGTGACCGTCGCGCCATTGTCGATCACGATGACGTCGCCGTCGGTGTCGGTCGCCGTGAACACGTTGTTCAGGTTCAGCGTCGTGGTGTTGGCTTCGCCGGTGCCGTTGTCGACATGCTCGAGCAGCGTGAAGGTGAAGTCGCCGCCGGCCGTCTTGACCAGCGTGAACACCTTGTCGCCGGCATTCGGGCTGCCGCTTGCCGGGKCGACGATGCCGTCGACCTCGGTGGCGCTGACATAGCTCCACACGATCTTGTAGGCCGTGCCGCCGAACACCGTGCTCTGCGTCAGACCGGTGTCGCCGGTGATCGCGCTGTTGAAGCCGAGCAGCAGCGTCGGCGCGTCGGCGCCGGCATTGACCAGGCTTGCGATCTGCGCCGCGGTGAACGTCGCAATCGTCGGCTGGGCGCCGCCGTCGGGATTGCCGGCCGACTGGTGGCCGGCGATCGCCGCCAGGGTGTCCTCGAACACCGCCGCCGTCACCGTGTTGGTGTTCTGCGTCGGGGCGTCGTTCTGGATCGAGACCGTGGCGCCATTGTCGATCACGATGACGTCGCCGTCGGTGTCGGTCGCCGTGAACACGTTGTTCAGGTTCAGCGTCGTGGTGTTGGCCTCGCCGGTGCCGTTGTCGACATGCTCGAGCAGCGTGAAGGTGAAGTCGCCGCCGGCCGTCTTGACCAGCGTGAACACCTTGTCGCCGTTGTTCGGGCCGCCCGACACGATGCCGTCGACCTCGGTGGCGCTGACATAGCTCCAGACGATCTTGTAGGCGGTGCCGCCGAACACCGCGGTCTGGGTCAGACCGGTGTCGCCGGTGATCGCGCTGTTGAAGCCGAGCAGCAGCGTCGGCGCGTCGGCGCCGGCATTGACCAGGCTTGCGATCTGCGCCGCGGTGAACGTCGCAATCGTCGGCTGGGCGCCGCCGTCGGGATTGCCCGCCGACTGGTGGCCGGCGATCGCCGCCAGGGTGTCCTCGAACACCGCTGCGGTCACCGTGTTGGTGTTCTGCGTCGGGGCGTCGTTCTGGATCGTGACCGTCGCGCCATTGTCGATCACGATGACGTCGCCGTCGGTGTCGGTCGCCGTGAACACGTTGTTCAGGTTCAGCGTCGTGGTGTTGGCCTCGCCGGTGCCGTTGTCGACATGCTCGAGCAGCGTGAASGTGAAGTCGCCGCCGGCGGTCTTGACCAGCGTGAACACCTTGTCGCCGGCATTCGGGCTGCCGCTTGCCGGGTCGACGATGCCGTCGACCTCGGTGGCGCTGACATAGCTCCACACGATCTTGTAGGCCGTGCCGCCGAACACCGCGGTCTGGGTCAGACCGGTGTCGCCGGTGATCGCACTGTTGAAGCCGAGCAGCAGCGTCGGCGCGTCGGCGCCGGCATTGACCAGGCTCGCGATCTGCGCCGCCGTGAACGTCGCAATGGTCGGCTGCGCGCCGCCGTCGGGATTGCCGGCCGACTGGTGGCCGGCGATCGCCGCCAGGGTGTCCTCGAACACCGCCGCCGTCACCGTGTTGGTGTTCTGGGTCGGCGCATCGTTCTGGATCGAGACCGTCGCGCCATTGTCGATCACGATGACGTCGCCGTCGGTATCGGTCGCCGTGAACACGTTGTTCAGGTTCAGCGTCGTGGTGTTGGCCTCGCCGGTGCCGTTGTCGACATGCTCGAGCAGCGTGAAGGTGAAGTCGCCGCCGGCCGTCTTGACCAGCGTGAACACCTTGTCGCCGGCATTCGGGCTGCCGCTTGCCGGGTCGACGATGCCGTCGACCTCGGTGGCGCTGACATAGCTCCACACGATCTTGTAGGCGGTGCCGCCGAACACCGCGGTCTGGGTCAGCCCGGTGTCGCCGGTGATCGCGCTGTTGAAGCCGAGCAGCAGCGTCGGCGCGTCGGCGCCGGCATTGACCAGGCTTGCGATCTGCGCCGCGGTGAACGTCGCGATGGTCGGCTGCGCGCCGCCGTCCGGGTTGCCCGCCGACTGGTGGCCGGCGATCGCCGCCAGGGTGTCCTCGAACACCGCCGCGGTCACCGTGTTGGTGTTCTGCGTCGGGGCGTCGTTCTGGATCGTGACCGTGGCGCCATTGTCGATCACRATGACGTCGCCGTCGGTGTCGGTCGCCGTGAACACGTTGTTCAGGTTCAGCGTCGTGGTGTTGGCTTCGCCGGTGCCGTTGTCGACATGCTCGAGCAGCGTGAAGGTGAAGTCGCCGCCGGCGGTCTTGACCAGCGTGAACACCTTGTCGCCGGCGTTCGGGCTGCCGCTCGCCGGGTCGACGATGCCGTCGACCTCGGTGGCGCTGACATAGCTCCACACGATCTTGTAGGCGGTGCCGCCGAACACCGCGGTCTGGGTCAGACCGGTGTCGCCGGTGATCGCACTGTTGAAGCCGAGCAGCAGCGTCGGCGCATCGGCGCCGGCATTGACCAGGCTTGCGATCTGCGCCGCCGTGAACGTCGCAATGGTCGGCTGCGCGCCGCCGTCGGGATTGCCCGCCGACTGATGGCCGGCGATCGCCGCCAGGGTGTCCTCGAACACCGCCGCCGTCACCGTGTTGGTGTTCTGCGTCGGGGCGT
>NZ_MKFI01000020.1 GCF_001982635.1 Bradyrhizobium mercantei
CGAGGGCGTCGTGGCGCTCTGGTCGTAGCGGTTGGTGGCGTCGCCGGCCGGCGAGTACGAACGCGTGTTGACGTTCTGGCCGAGGGCGTCGTGGCGCTCTGGTCGTAGCGGTTGGTGGCGTCGCCGGCCGGCGAGTACGAACGCGTGTTGACGTTCTGGCGGCGCGCGCCCAGGGTCAGTTGCACCAGGCCGTCCTTGACCGACAGGGTATCGGCCACGGCCACGCTTTGCAGGATGCTCAGGCTGGTCCTGGTTTCCGGCGAGTAGGCGATCGGCGCGCCCGGATCGGCCAGGCGCGCGGGGTGATAGATGTTGGTGGCGTAGTCCGCGTAGCGCGTCTGGCCCTGCCAGGTGCGCGATTCCAGCCGGTTGCCGCTCAGCACCAGCTGGTGCGTGACGGGGCCGGTCTCGATGCGGCCGCGGATGCCGATCTCGCCCGAAGTGGCCTCGGTCTTGCCTTTCTGGTGGGTCGAGGTGGACAGCGCGTCGCCGTTGTCGCTGACGATGGTGGCGCCCGGCGCCTCGCGCTTGTTGTAGTCGAAGCGGTTGGCCCCGAACGCGCCGAACAGCGAGACCCGGTCGCTCAGGTCGTACTCGGCGCGCACCAGCCCGGTCAGGCTCTGCGCGTTGGACGTGTCGAAGCGCTGCGCCAGGTTGATCTTGGGATCGGGCGCGCCCGGCACCTTGACGCCCGGAGCGACCGTGTAGCCGCGCGCGGCGGCGCGCATCCAGTCGTCCTGGTAGACGATGTCGGCCGACAGCCGCAGCCGGTCGCCGCGATAGTCCAGGCCCAGCGAGCCCGAACCGTTCTGCGTCGACTGGCCGTCGATGCGCGGCTGGCCGCCGCGGAACGCGCCATTCACGCGCAGGCCGTACTGGTTCTGGTCGCCGAAGCGGCGCCCCAGGTCCAGGTGGCCGCCCCAGCGCGAGTCGGACGCGTATTCCGTGGTGAAGCGCGTCAGCGGCGCGTCGTCGGCGCGCTTGGTCACGATGTTGACGCTGCCGCCCACGCTGCCCCACGGCAGCATGCCGTTGAGGAAGGCGCCGGCGCCGCGCAGCACTTCGATGCGCTCCACCGGGTCGGGATTGATGCGATAGGCCGGCACCAGGCCATACAGGCCGTTGAGCGCGATCTCGTCGTTGTCGACGCGAAAGCCGCGGATGGTCAGCGCGTCATAGCGGTTGCCGCTGCCGATCGAGGCGCGCACCGACGAATCGCTGGTGGTCAGCACGTCGGCGATGCTGCCGGCCTGCTGGTCCTGGATGGTCTGGGCGGTGTAGCTGGCGATGCTGAAGGGCGTGTCCATGTAGTCGGTGTTGCCCAGCAGGCCGAGGTGCCCGCCGCGCGCCACCTGGCCGCCGGCGTAGGCCTCGGGCAGCTCGTAGACCGAACGGGCGGTGACGGTCACCGGCGCCAGCGCGGTGACGGGCGCGTCCACGGCGGGCGTCAGCACGTAGCCCTGGTTGGCGCGCTGCATGGCCTGCAGGCCGGTGCCGGCCAGCAATGCCTCGAACGCCTGCGCCGGGCGGTAGGCGCCCTTGAGGCCGGCGGTGGTCTTGCCCTGGACCTGGTCGGCCGTGAAGGTCAGCGCGATGCCGGCGGTGCTGGCCAGGCTGCGCAGGGCCGGCGCCAGCGGGCCGGCCGGAATGTCGTAGGACGCCGCCGCCTGCTGTGCCGGCCGGGAAGCCGTGGCGCCCGGCGCCGCGCCCTGGGCTGCCGCCGCGGCGCTGGCGCCCAGCATCAGCGTGGCGATGAATGCGCGGGTCAGCCCGCGCGGAGGGTTCGCTGCCATGTGATCTCTCGAATGAAGTGCTGAAGGAATGAATTGACGTCAGCAGGTAGGAGCAGCGGGCAGCCGGATCGGGCACGCGAAACGGGCGTGGAAATGAAACAATGTGTATCTTGAAACTCAGCCGGCCCTGGGAGCCACCGTGACCCAGTAGCGTGTGACCTGGCGGATGGCCACCGGCAGCGAGTTCGGCAGCAGGGCCAGGATGTGGTCGGTATCGGCGATCGGGAACACGCCCGAAAAGCGCAGGTCCGCCACCGCCGGATCGCAGCGCAGGATGCCGGGCCGAAAGCGCGACAGATTGGCGATGAAGTCGCCCAGGCGTTCGTCGTCGGCGATCAGTTGTCCGCGCGTCCAGGCCAGGGCCTGCGCCGGCAGCGGCTCGGCGCGGGACGGCGCCCATTGCGTCAGGTAGGCCGATTCGCCGGCCGCGACGCGCAGCGCCAGGTCGGGCTGGCGCAGGGGCCGCAGTTCGACCGCGCCTTCCTCGACGCCGACCACGGTCCGGTCCGGATCGAGCCGCACACTGAAGCGGGTGCCCAGCGGCCGCACCGAGCCCTGCGGCGTCCGGACGCTGAAAGGGCGCGGGTCGCCATGCGCGGTCGCCACGAAAATCTCGCCGGCGCGCAACGCGATGGCGCGTTGCGATGCGTCGAACTCGATATCCAGGGCGGTGCCGGTGCCCAGCAGCAGCCGGGAGCCGTCGTCCAGCGTGACCCAGCGCAATTCACCGGTGGCGGTGCGCAGGTCGGCGACCCAGGCGCGCCCGGTCTGCGTGCGGCTGGCCGCCAGGCCCGCCGCGCCGGCGCCGGCGGCCAGCCACAACGGCGCGAACACCAGTTTGCGGCGCGACGGCTTGCGCAGGCCGGCCAACGCGCGCGCGGCCGGCGCCTGTTCCAGGGCCTGGAAGCGGCCGAGCACCGCCTCGACGTGCAGCCAGGCGCGCTCGTGGTCCGGATGCGCGGCGCGCCATTGCCGCCAGCGCTCGCGTTGCGGGCCGTCCAGCTCGCCGGCCATCGCCTGGGTCAGCCAGGTGGCGGCCGCCGTGGCGACCGATTCGGGAATCGGCTCGCCCTGCGCACGGGGGATCCGTCCGGGTGCGGCGGCGGAGGCGTCGTCAGCGGCCATGGTGGCGTCCTTGCATGGAATGCGGGTTTGTTTATGAAAATGGAAACCATTATCATGCCTGACTCTATCGATTGCGCGCCATGTCATTGCGTTCGTCCCGCCCATCCGGCTTCCTGGCCTATTACGAAGAACTGCTCGCGGTCTGGACCCGGAAGCTGGGCTGCCGCGACGCCGCGCGCGATCTGGCCCACGACGCGCTGGTCAAGTGCCTGGAAACGGACCCGGCGCAGGTGGCGCAGCCGCGCGCCTATCTGCACCAGGCCGCGCGCAACGCGGCCGTCGACCAGTTCCGCCGCGACGGCGGGCAGGAATGGGTGCCGCTTGATACCATTGCCGACCACGCCAGCCCGCTGGGCGACCCGATGGCCCAGGCGCGCACCGGCCAGCTGGGCCAGGCGCTGGAAGCGGCGCTGGCGGAATTGCCGCTCAAGTGCCGCCAGGTGTTCGTCTGGCAGCGGCTGGAAGGCCTTACGCAGGCCGAGATCGCCGAACGCATGGGATTGAGCAAGAACATGGTCGAGAAATACATGATTCGCACCGCGTTGCATCTGCGCGAGCGGCTGGGGGCTTATGCGCCCAACTGACGCCGCATCGCCCGGGCAGGCCGGCCGCGAGGCCGGCGCCGACGCCATCCGCGCCGAGGCGGCGCGGTGGTTCGCGCGCGCCCATTCCGGCGAGTGGGACGCCGCGCAGGAACAGGCGCGCGCCGACTGGCTGGCGGCCGATCCGCGTCACGCCTATGAGTACCGCCTGCTGGAATCGATCTGGCAGGCCGCGGACGCCGTCGCGCCCGAGCGCCTGCGGGCCCTGGCCGAAGCGCCGCGCCGCGCGGCCCATTCCGGACGGCGAGCCGCGCTGGCCTTGAGCCTGGGCGCCGCGATCCTCGCCGTCGGCGGCTGGGCGCTGTGGCCGCGCGGCGCGGGCTGGACCGAATACCAGACACAGGTTGGCGAACTGCGCAGCGTGGCGCTGCCCGATGGTTCCCGCGCCGAATTGAATAGCAACAGCCATATCCGCGTGCGTTTCGACGACGCCGAGCGGCGCGTGCTGCTGGTGGCGGGCGAGGCGCTGTTCTCGGTCGAGAAGAACCCCGGCCGCCCGTTCGTGGTGGATGCCGGCCTGGGCACCGCGACCGTGACCGGCACGCGCTTCGACGTGCGCCGCGATGCCGAACAGGTGCGGGTGCTGGTGGAGTCCGGCTCGGTCAAGGTGGCCGGCGCGCACGACGCGGCGGCCGTGCCGGTCACGGCCGGGCAGGGCGTGCGCATCGGCGCGGCGGGGCAGGCCGACCGGGCCGAGCCCGTCGACGTGGCCGCGACGCTGGCCTGGCGCGGCGGCCAGATCCGCTTCAGCAATACCGACCTGGCCAGTGCGGCGCGGGAAGTGTCGCGTTATCGCCAGCAGCCGATCGTGCTGGGGCCGGGCGTCGAGCATCTGACCGTGACCAGCGTGTTCCAGACCCGCGACACCGACGCCTTCCTGACAGCCTTGCCGCACATCCTGCCGGTGCGGGTGCGCCAGCTGCCCGACGGCCGCAGCGAAATCTCGGCGCGCTGACGCTGTTACAAAATAGTTGGCGCGGACATTCAGGTTTTTCCGCCGTATTGCGTCTTCTTCTTGATTCCGTGGGGCATGGGGCCTACCGAGAGCGGATCAGGAGCAGAAGCTGTGGTTCACAAGAAAATGGGACAAGGCGCGCCGGTGGGTGCGCGCCTGACGATGGCCGCGATGGCGGCATTGCTGGCGTTCGGCCCGGGGATGGCCAGCGCCCAGATGACGGCGCCCGTCGTCATCGACATGCCGGCCCAGTCGCTCGACCAGGCGCTCAAGCGGCTGGCCGAGACGCATGGGCTGCAGATCTTCTATGCGCCCCAGACCGTGGCCGGCATGCAGGCGCCGGCGCTGTCCGGATCCATGACGCCGCAACAGGCGCTGGCCGCGTTGCTGCAGGGCAAGCCGCTGCGGCTGCGGCAGGAAGGCTCGGCCACCATCATCGAACCCGAGGCGGCCGGCGCCGCCACCGTGCTGGCGCCGATCGAGGTCAGCGCCTCGCGCACGGCCAGCAACCTGGTGAGTCCGGTGCAGCAGACCATCGTGCTGGAGCGCGACGCCTTGCAGGAACTGCGCACCGGCTCGGACAGCCTGGCCACCGTGCTGGCCAAGACCGTGCCGGGCATGGCCGATTCCAGCCGCACCATGACCGATTACGGCCAGACGCTGCGCGGACGCGGCGTGCTGGTGCTGGTGGACGGCATCCCGCTGAACACCAACCGCGACTCGTCGCGCAACCTCGCCAACGTCGACCCGGCCACCATCGAGCGCGTCGAGGTGCTGCGCGGCAGCAGTTCGATCTATGGCGCCGGCGCCACGGGCGGCATCGTCTCCATCACCACGCGGCCGGCCGGCGGCGAACCGGTGGCCGAGACCACCGTGACCGCCGTCAGCCCGCTGAGCCGGCTGGGCGGCGACGGCCTGGGCGGCCAGCTGCAGCAGCATTTCGCCGGCAGCCAGGGCATGCTGGACTACGCGCTGGACCTGGGCGCGCGCCACAACGGCGCCTCCTATGACGCGCGCGGCCGCCGCATCGCGCCCGAGCCCAGCCAGGGCGACCTGTTCGAYTCSAACATCTACAGCCTGGGCGGCAAGCTCGGCCTGCGGCTGGACGACAAGCAGCGCCTGCAGCTGTCGGCCAGCTACTACAACGCCGACCAGCACTCCAACTACACCTCCGATCCCTCGGTCGGCCGGCTGCCGCCCGGCACGGCGCGCGCGCTGCCGATGAGCGGCCTGGACCTGGCGGACCAGAACCAGATCCGCAACACGCTGGTGAACCTGGAATACCAGCACCTGGACCTGCTGGGCAGCAAGGTCACGGCGCAGATGTACTACCGCGACTACTACACGCGCTTCACGCCGTTCGACGCGCGCGCCGTGGTCACGCGCGGCGGCAACGTCGACCAGGTCATGCAGAACAGCAAGGTGTTCGGCAGCCGGCTCACCATCGACACGCCGCTGGGCGAGCAGTCGAAACTGCTGTGGGGCATGGACTTCAACCAGGAACGCAGCGGCATGCCGATCGACGTGTTCGACGCCGCCGCCTACGACGCCAGCGGCGGCCGGGTGTTCCGCAAGACCGGCCGCCTGACCTACATGCCCGAGCTGACCTCGCGCAGCACCGGCATCTTCGGCCAGCTGGAGCACCGCTTCAACGAGCAATGGTCGGTGCAGGGCGGGGCGCGCTACGAGTACGCCACGGCCCGCTTCGGCGACTTCGTGCCGCTGTCGCAGTCGCGGGTGGCGTCGCCGGCCTCGGTGCAGGGCGGCTCGGTCAGCTACGACGCCTTCCTGTTCAACGCCGGCCTGACCTACGCGCCGGTCCGCGGCCAGGAGCTGTACGCCAACTTCAGCCAGGGCTTCCAGCTGCCGGACATCGGCGTGCAGATGCGCAATGCGCGGCCGGGCTTCGACATCGGCTCGTCCGACCTGCAGCCGGTCAAGACCAACAACTACGAGCTGGGCTGGCGCGGCGGGGTGGGCAACACGACCGCGTCGCTGGCGCTGTTCTACACCACCTCAAAGCTGGGCGATGTGCAGAGCTTCAACAACGGCCTGATCCTGACGCGCACCGAAGAGCGCATCCACGGCATCGAGGCGACGGTGGACTACCTGACCGACGACGAGAAGTGGGGCACGGGCGGCACGTTCACGTGGATGAAGGGGCGCGAGCGGCCCGACAACGGCCAATGGCGCGACATGACCGGCTACCGCATCCCGCCGCTCAAGCTCACCGCGTACCTGCAG
>NZ_MKFI01000021.1 GCF_001982635.1 Bradyrhizobium mercantei
ACGCGCCACGCGCCACCAGCTGTGTGATGGCCTGTGTCGCGTTGACGATGCGTTCCGATACACCGATGGCCTCATCGAAAATATCGAGGTGATGTTTGGAGACGTCGATTCCGACGTAACGAAGGGGTATGATCATGGTGCCTGTCCCTGTGATGCGAGGTCTGTTGGCGCAGCCTCGTGCAACTGTTCAGGTTGTAGATGGAACGGGCGGGAGACCGGGCCGGATCACGGCGTCAAGCGCCAAGGACCCAACGGCTTCCCGCCCACCTTCATCATGACAGACTTCCAAGACACAGGGACCCATAACCACCGATCTCAATTGTGAAGCGAAGCCGACTCCGCGTTTGCCCTTTCCGCGGGCCGCGGCGTATGGGTCCCGGCCTTCGCCGGGACGACGTAGAACCAGCAGGACGACGATGTTGAACCAATCGCGGCCAGCCCCGACCAAGACAATGCCCACCCTTTCGCGGCGGGCTGCCCTGCGCCCCCATCTTGGGCTACGGTGCCGCCGTCTCGTCCCATCAGGAGTTGCCCTGTCATGTCGACCAGCTGGATCGTTATCGGCGTCATCGTGCTTCTCGTGCTGTTTGCATTCGGCGCCTACAACCGCCTGGTCGCGCTCGGCCAGCGGGTCAGCCAGGCCTTTGCCGACATCGACGTGCAACTCAAGCAGCGCCACGACCTGATCCCGAACTTGGTCGAGACCGTGAAGGGCTACGCCTCCCATGAACGCGGCACGCTCGACGACGTCATCAAGGCGCGCAATTCGGCGATGTCGGCGCAGGGTCCGGCGCAGGTCTCGGCGGCGGAGAACCAGCTCTCCGGCGCGCTCGGCCGATTGATCGCGCTGTCGGAGGCCTATCCCGACCTCAAGGCCAACGCCAACTTCCAGCAGCTCGCATCGGAGCTGTCCGATCTCGAGAACAAGATCGCCGCCAGCCGCCGCTTCTTCAACAACGCGGTCCAGGAATACAACACCGGCATCCAGCAGATGCCGGCCGCACTGTTCGCCGGCATGTTCGGTTTCACCCGCAAGGATTTCTTCGACCTCGGCGCCAGCCGCACCGAAGTCGAGGCGGCACCGAGCGTGAAGTTCTGAGGCGCAACGCGCGCCGGCGAGAGGCTGCTCCGTCATGGCCGCCTATGGTCTCTACACGCATATCGCATCGAACAAATTTCGTTCGATGCTGCTGCTCGCCGGCTTGTTCCTGCTGATCTACGTGCTGGTCTATGCCGGCGCGCTGGTCGCGGAGGTGATGATCGACAGTGGCCGCACCGTCGACTATTACCTGACGCGGGCCTCGCGCGACCTGGTCTCGGCCTTCCCCTGGGCGACGATCGCAGCAGTGGCCTGGATCGTGATCGCCTATTTCTTCCATCAGAAGATGATCGACGCCGTCACCGGCGGCGAGAGCGTGACGCGCCAGCAGCAGCCGCGGCTCTACAATCTGCTGGAAAATCTCTGCATCTCGCGCGGCATCCCGATGCCGAAGCTGAAGGTGATGGACAGCCCGGCGCTGAATGCGTTCGCGACCGGACTGAACCCGCGCCAATACGCCATCACCGTCACCACCGGTCTGCTGCGTGCGCTGAACGACCAGGAGATCGAGGCCGTGCTCGGCCACGAGCTCACCCATATCAAGAACGGCGACGTGCAGCTGATGGTGATCGCCGTGATCATCGCCGGCGTGGTCGGCTTCTTCGGCGAGCTGTTCTTCCGCCTGTTCACCAATCTGTCGTGGAACTCGAGCGGCGGCGGAGGCGGCTGGTCGTCCTCGTCATCCTCGCGATCGTCGTCCTCTGACCGCGACAGCAAGGGCTCGGGCGGCGGCGCCATCATCGTGATCATCATCGCGGTCGCATTGATCGTGCTGGCCTGGCTGCTGTCGCAGGTGGTGAAGCTCGCGCTGTCGCGCTCGCGCGAATATCTCGCCGATGCCGGATCGGTCGAGCTGACCAAGAACCCCGACGCGATGATCTCGGCGCTGCGCAAGATCGAGAATCGCGGCGAGCTGCCGGACGCCACCTCGGCGGTGATGGAACTCTGCGTCGACAATCCGCGCGAGGGCTTTGCCGACCTGTTCGCCACCCATCCGTCGGTGAAGTCCCGGGTCGACGCGTTGGTGAAATATGCCGGCGGTCACGATCCCGGCCCGCTGGCGCTGCCGGATGAGACCTCGGACCAGACCGGGACGCAGGACCAGCCGACCGCGCCCGGCGACCAGCCTCCGCCGGTGACCCACGGCCCATGGGGCGATAAACCGCCTGCGCAACCGAACAATCCGCCGCCGCTGCCGGGCACCAACCCCGCACAGGGACCATTGGGACCGCTCGGTCCACTCCAAGGCCCTCTGCAAGGCCCTTGGGGCCGGCACCGCTGATCGCGCCAGCTGTCTGATTTGGGCATCATCATCCCGGAAAACGGCTGCGCAATTTTCCGGATCATGCCGCTAGCCTACTCAGTCCATTAAGGAAATCCCCACCAAACCGATCGTGGGCGCCTTAAGGAATTGAATTCTCCCTCGTTTCTGCCATGTTCGCGCCCAAAGCAGTGTGGGGACTTGCCGGCCGCCATCGCGGTCGGGAGCGCGCTTTAAGGGACTTCCATGGCAAAGCCGGTTGTGATCGTGGTGGGCGCTGACAAGGGCGGGGTCGGCAAGACCACCGTCTCGCGGACGCTCCTGGACTATTTCAGTGCCAACAATGTGCAGACCCGGGCGTTCGACACCGAGTCGCCGCGCGGCACGCTGAAGCGCTTCCATCCCGACATCACCGAGATCGTCGACATGACGACGACCGCGGACCAGATGAAGATCTTCGATACGCTGAACTCGGGCCCCGCGGTCACCGTGATCGACGTCCGCGCCGGCCTGTTGTCGCCCGCGCTGGCCTCGCTGCGCGACATCGGCTTCCTCGATGCGGCGCGCTCCGGCCAGATCACCTTCGCCGTGTTCCACATCCTGGGCCCGTCGATCGCCTCGCTGGACGAGATCGCCGAGACCGCCGGCTTCATGGGCGGCGCGAAATATTTCCTGGTGAAGAACTTCATCAACGACACCCAGTTCTTCCAGTGGGACCAGGCGACCTACAATTCCTACTTCCACCGCATCAAGGATGCGACCGATCTCACGATCCCCAAGCTCAACGAAATGGCCTATGAGCAGGTTGAGGTCTCCTCGGTTCCGTTCCTGAAATTCGTCGCCAACAAGCAGATCAACGACGATGCCGCGAACTATTCCTTCGTGCTGCGCGGCTATGTCCGGCACTGGCTCGCCAATGTCTGGAGCGAGTACGACCGGATCAAGCTGACCGACCTGGTCGGCGCCAAGTCGGCCAAGGGCGAAAAATAGTCGCGGCCAAAGGCAGCGAAAACGTCGCGCCCGGGGCAGCGAAAAAAGTCGCGCCCGGGGCGGCGATGGGGCTGGATTAGGCGAAAATTTGGCCTGATATAGCGGGCGATGTCATCCACGCCCGTCTACATCATCTGCTCGCCCCGTCCGCAGGTCGGCAAGACGCTGATCGCGCGGCTGCTCGGCGAATTCCTGCTGCTCAAGAACGGCGACGTGGTCTGCTACGACATCAACCTGAAGGAGCCGTCGCTGCTCGACTACCTGCCGCGGATCACGGAAACCGCCGACGTGATCGACACCTACGGCAAGATGCAGCTGATGGACCGGCTCATCGTCAATGACGGCATCGCCAAGGTGGTCGACCTCGGCTACCACGCCTTCGACGAATTCTTCAAAATGTGCGACCAGATCGGGCTGATGAAGGAGGCGCTGCGCCGCCGCGTCGCGCCGGTCATCCTCTATGTCGCGGACACCGACCGCGCCTCGGTGCGCGGCTACCAGACGCTGCAAGGCCTGATCCCGCCGAACGCGCTCGTCGTGATCGACAATGAATTCGTGGTGCGCGGCGAGCTGCCGCCGGTCATGACCGCGAGCCGGGTGCTGCGCTTCCGCGCGCTGCCGGTGTTCCTGAAGACCTATATCGACCGGCTGACCTTCTCCTTCACCGGCTATCTGCGCCAGGAGAGGGATTCATCGACCGAGCTGCATCAGTGGATCCGGAAGAACTACACCACGTTCCGGGATCTGGAGCTCAGCGTGCTGTTGCRGCGGGGATAGCCGTCGTCCCGGGCAAGCGAAGCGCGAGCCGGCAWCTGTTATGTTGCTGGCTCGAGCTGATAGGGCTTTCTATCACGCATCATGGCGTTGAGGACCGTCAGTAGCTTCCTGGCGACAGCGATGAGAGCGAGCTTGGCGGGCTTACCGGCCTGCCGCAGTCGTGTGTAGAAGGTCTTAAAGGGAGCTGCTCTACGGACCGCGTTGAGGGCAGCCATGTAGAGGGCGGCGCGGACGCGCTTTCGGCCACCGCCGATCTTGCGCTTGCCACGGTAGGCGCCGCTGTCGACGTTGAAGGGAGCCAGGC
>NZ_MKFI01000022.1 GCF_001982635.1 Bradyrhizobium mercantei
GCATAGGCCAGCAACGCGTCGCGCAAGGCGTCGGGCAACGGCGGCTCGCCGGCCAGGCCCAGGTTCTGCCGCACCCGCTGGTACAGGTTCTGCGCCAGCAGCCAGATGTCGTCGCGCCGCTCGCGCAGCGTCGGCATGTCGATGCGCAGGATGTTCAGGCGGAAGAACAGGTCCTGGCGGAAGGCGCCGGCCGCGACCATGGCCGCCAGGTCGCGATGGGTGGCGGCCATGATGCGCACGTTGACCGGCACCGGTTCACTGCCGCCCACGGGCATCACCTGCCGTTCCTGCAGCACGCGCAGCAGGCGGATCTGCAGCGCCGGCGGCATGTCGCCGATCTCGTCCAGGAACAGCGTGCCGTTGTGGGCCGCCTCGAACAGCCCGGGCTTGCCGCCGCGGCGCGCGCCGCTGAAGGCGCCGTCTTCGTAGCCGAACAGCTCGCTTTCCAGCAGGGTTTCGGGCAGCGAAGCGCAGTTGACCGCGATGAAGGGGAAATGATGGCGCGCGCTGGCCTGGTGGATGCCCTGGGCCATGACTTCCTTGCCGGTGCCGCTCTCGCCGCCGATCAGCACCGTCGAATCGACGCGGGCGTAGCGCAGGCCGAGCATGCGGGCCTTCGCCAGCGGCTCGGACTGGCCGTGCAGGTCGTCCAGCGTGTAGCGCACGGTGCGCACACGGGTGCGGGCCCGCGTGCGCAGGCTGCGGTCGGCGCGGTGGATGGCGCCGGCTTCCTGCAGGGTCAGCACCGCGCCCGACAGGCCGGCCCCGGTTGCCAGCGGAATCCGGTTCACCACCACCATCTTGCCGCCGAGCCGATGCACCGATTCGGCTTCGCGCTTGCCGCTGCGCAGCACCTCGTCCAGCGACAGCGCCGGCGATATTTCCTCCAGCCTTCGTCCGGCCAGGCCGGCGGCGGTGATGCCCAGCAGGCGTTCGACGGCCGGATTGAGCGCCTGCACGCGGCCGGCGGCGTCGACCGCGGCCACGCCTTCGTCCAGGTTGGCCAGCACCGCGTTGAGGTACTCGCGCCGGCCCGACTCGACGCGCTGCAGGCGGGTGATCTCGATGGCGTCCTCGATGCACGCGGCCACCGTGGCCAGCGAATACACCAGCACGCCGGCCATTCCCATGCGCTCGGCATAGTCGACGATCAGGCCCGAACCGACCAGGACCTCGATGCCTTCGTCCTTGAGCTGCTTGGCCTGGGCCAGTGCGTCGTCCTGATCGCGGTAGGTGCGCACCAGGATGTCGACGGCGAAGGTCTGCATGAAGGTCTGCAGTTCCGGGTACTGCGCGTGCTGGCCCAGCAAGGCCACGCGCGGCGAGATCCGGCGCGCCGTGGCCAGCGCGTTCATGACCTCGAAACCGCTGATCTTGACCTGCACCACCGGCACCGTGACGTGGCGGCGCAGATAGCTGCCGTTCAGGCCGGCCGCCACCACCACGTCGACGCGGCCCTGGCGCGCGGCCTCGTTGATGACGCTGGCGGCGGCGTCGAAACCGGCTTCGATCAGCTTGAATTCGCCGCGCTGGGCGTAACTGGGCAGGATCTGGGCGAAGGTGCGGGCGATGCGCGCCACGCCCACGGCCCAGATGCGCGGCAGCGCCGCCAGGTCGGATTCCACGGGTGTCGGGACAGTCAGCATGGCGGCATCGGGAGCGAAGGTCGAAGTGGGGATTTCATCATTGCGATGGCCGCATTTCAATTATGAAAACCCTACCCCGCCGCGCCGCCACCCCTCCCAGGGAAGGCGCGATTGGCATGCATCTTGCTTGATGGAAAGTCATCACTCCCCTGCCCTTACCCACCCCGGAGCCTCCCCATGATGACTTCCCCCGAATCCGACCTGCCGGCCAGCGCCGGCCTGCGACTGCGCAAGGCAATGCAGGCCGAGCAGCCCCTGCAGGTGGTCGGCGCCATCAACGCCAACCATGCGCTGCTGGCGCGGCAGGCCGGCTTTCGCGCCATCTACCTGTCGGGCGGCGGCGTGGCGGCGGGGTCGCTGGGCGTGCCCGACCTGGGCATCGTCGGCCTGGAGGACGTGCTGACGGACGTGCGCCGCATTACCGAAGTCTGCCCCCTGCCCCTGGTGGTCGATGTCGACACCGGCTTTGGCGCGTCGGCCTTCAATGTGGCGCGCACCACCCGTTCGATGATCGCCGCGGGCGCCGCCGCCATGCAGATCGAGGACCAGGCCGGCGCCAAGCGTTGCGGCCATCGCCCCAACAAGGAAGTGGTGACCCTGCCGGAGATGGTCGACCGCATCAAGGCGGCCGTCGACGCCCGCACCGATCCGCATTTCGTCATCATCGCCCGCACCGATGCGCTGGCCAGCGAAGGCCGCCAGAGCGCGCTGGACCGGCTGTCCGCCTGCGTCGAGGCCGGCGCCGACATCGCCTTTCCCGAAGCGGTGCATGACCTGGAGGGCTTTCGCGATTTCGCCCGCGCGCTGCCGGCGCCCATCCTGGCCAACATCACCGAATTCGGCCAGACGCCGCTGCTGACGGTGCAGGAACTGGCCGCCGCGCAGGTCGGCATGGTGCTCTATCCGCTGTCGGCCTTCCGCGCCATGAACCGCGCGGCCCAGCGCACCTACGAGGCGATCCGCCGCGACGGCACCCAGCGCGGCGTGCTCGACCAGATGCAGACGCGCATGGAACTGTATGAAAGCATTGGCTATTTCGCCTATGAAGAGCGGCTCGACGCGCTGTACGCTGACAAGGCCGCCTGACACGCCATGAAGACAGCCGGGCGCCGACCCGGCGACAACGGAACGGAGACAGACGTATCGTGCAGCCCCCCGAGCAAGATCCCTATCTGCAGGCCTACGACCCGGACGCGGAGTATGGCCGCCATTTCAGCGTGCCGGCCTTCGCCGCCGAGCACGGCCTGCAGGCCGGCCGCCTGCCCTACGTTGCGCGCGTGCTGATCGAGAACGCGTTGCGGCATGAAAGCGCCATCCACAGCCACCGGCCGCATGCGCTGGCCCTGCTGCGGGCCTATCACCCCGACGCGCCGGCGCCGGATGCGCCCGCCGATGTCTGGCTGCATCCGACGCGGGTGCTGGCGCAGGACGTTAGCGGCATTCCCAGCCTGATCGACCTGGCCGCCATGCGCGATGCGCTGCAGGCGCGCGGCGGCGATCCGCGCCGCATCAATCCGCTGATCCCCACCGACCTGATTGTCGATCATTCGCTGATCGCCGAGGAAGGCGGCCATGCCGGCGCGCGCCAGGCCAACGAGGCGCGCGAATACCGTCAGAACCGCGAGCGCTACACCTTCCTGAAATGGGCCCAGGGCGCGTTCGACAACCTGCGGCTGGTGCCGCCCGGCAAGGGCATCCTGCACCAGATCAACATCGAATACCTGGCCGAGGTGGCGACCACGCGCCGCACCGCGCAGGGCGCGGCGGTGACCTGTCCGGATACCCTGGTCGGGACCGACAGCCATACCACCATGGTCAACGCCCTGGG
>NZ_MKFI01000023.1 GCF_001982635.1 Bradyrhizobium mercantei
GTGCTCAGCGCCATGGGCCTGCCTTCGCTTACGCCGGCGCTCACGGAATGGACCGCCATGATCCCTGGATTGCAGAGCCGTCAATTCGACTACGTTGGGGCTGGCCTCAGTATTACTGAAGCCGCCTGCAAAGCAGTGGTGTTTTCGACGCCCACTTACGCAGCCCAGATCGGACTATATGTTCTCCCCGGAAATCCGAAGCATTTGAGAAGCGTCGCGGACATTGCGCATCGCCCCGATATCAAGTTAGCGGTGGTCCGAATTTCAGCACAGTACCCGTACGTGCTGAAGCAGGAAGTTAAACCCGAGCAGATCGCATTTGTCCCTGGTATTCAGGATGGGATCGCGATGGTCACCAGCGGCCGGGCGGATGCGCTTATCCTCGGTCAGTTCACTATCGCTAATCCGGAGCAGAAAGGCATCGAGGTGATCGTCGACAAAGAGTCGCCGATAGGTGCGTCGGGTATGGCATTCCGCAAGCAAGACGTGCACTTCCGCGACGCATTCAACGAGCAGCTCATTCCGTTGATCAGAAACGGCATGATCCAAAAGCTCTGGGCCAAGTATGGCGACCCTAACGGAGACGCGATCGCCAACATGATCGCCAAATTCACTAAGGCCAGTGACGTCGTCCCCAACTGCGAATGAGGAGCAACTGCATTGAAGGCCGTTTTGGAGTACTGGCCTGTACTCGCGCGGGGCTTGTGGGTCACGGTGTGGGTGGCTTTGTGCATCATTCCCGGCGCAGCGCTCGGCGCGATCATTCTCGGCGCGCTGAGGCTCTCTGACAAGTGGACGATACGAACGGCGTCAATGCTCTTGATCGAATTCGTTCGCGCACCCTCGGCATTGATTCTGTTGTTTTGGGTGTTCTATGCGCTGCCGCTTATCCCGGGCATGCCGCGTCTCAGTCCGATCGCGGCTGCGATTCTCGTGCTCGCACTCGATGGAGCCGCGTACGGGGCTGAAATCGTCCGTGCTGGCATTGAGGCCGTGCATAGTGGACAAACCGATGCGTGTCATGCACTTGGGCTGAGCAAACTGCAGAGCTTCACGAAGGTCGTTCTGCCGCAGGCGCTCTCTCAGATCGTGCCCGCTTTCGGCAGCCTGGCGAGGAGTATGGTCAAGTGGACAGCGATCGTAAGCTTCATCGGTGTGCAAGACGTGCTCTACGTAGGCAACTACATTCGTGCCCAGACGTACGATACGGCCACTATCTTTTGCCTCCTAGCCGCCATTTACTGGATCCTGACCGTTCTTTGCGGGGCCGCCTTTCGTACCGTTGAGCAGGTGCTCCCGTTGAACCGTACGCTCCAAGCCGCACGCTTGCCAGTCCGGGACGCCCCCGCCTTGGATACCACTGCTGGAGCCGCCCAATGACATGGGATTGGAGCTTTGCCCTGAAGATCTTGCCTGATCTCATGGCAGGCGTTTGGTATACCATCGTGGTAACGCTTGCAGCCTCGGCGATCGCGCTGATTGGGGGACTGCTGCTTGCGATCCTGGAGAGTGTAAGCACTACGATCGGGCGGGCCTTCGTGCGATTCTGGCTCGAACTCTTTCGGGGTGTGCCTACTCTTGTGTTGCTCTATTTCGCCTTCTATGTACTGCCCGAGGTGGGAATTACCCTTCCGGCCATTCCCATTGGCGTCGGCGTATTAGGAATTGTCTACGCCGCATACTGCTCGGAGGTGTATCGAGGTAGCCTGATCACGATACCAAGCGAACTTCGCGACGCGTGTGTGGCGCTCAATTTGAGCCGATATATTACGTGGCAGCGCGTCCTCGTTCCCCTGATGATCAAACGGGCTCTCCCCGCCCTGCTCAACTACGTACTTGGCATGTTCCGTGAAACCGCGGTGCTTTTTGCAATCGGGGTGCCGGTTCTGATGAGCCAGGCTAACGAGATCGGGTACGAGAACTTCCGCTACCTCGAGCCTTTTACCATGGCAGGCGTCATCTATTTTGGCGTGAATTTGCCGTTCCTCTTCGTTCTTTCCCGATTCAAGGACCAGCATGCTTAGCACCGCTGAATTCAGTCATCCAGGACCCTTCGCGCGCTCCGCCGCCGAAGCCTCCAACGCGATCGAGGCAGATGGATCCACCCACAAAAAATCGCAACGAGCCATGTGGGCAATCGAATTCAAAGAGGTCACGAAATCGTTCGGTGCTCATCGTGTACTGGTCGATCTCGACTTGCAGGTGCGGCCCGGCGAGAAGGTCACGCTAATCGGCCCAAGCGGCTCAGGAAAGACCACGGTGCTGCGCTTGGCGATGACGCTTGAGAAGCCCACCAGCGGCGATATCCGAGTTTTCGGCGAAAGTATCCTCTTCGATGCCGCAGGCAAGCCCCTCTCTGTAGCACAGGAGGCGCGAATCCGCCGTCGGTGTGGCATGGTATTCCAGCAATTTAATCTATTTCCGCATTTGACCGTTCTGCAAAACTTGGTCCTCGCGCCCACAACAGTGTTAAAGCTATCGAGAGAGCAGGCTGAGAAGAGCGCGCTCGAGTATCTTCGGATGGTTGGCCTTGAGAGCAAAGCGCATGCCTTTCCCGCGCAGCTTTCTGGAGGCCAGCAGCAGCGTATCGCGATCGCTCGGGCGTTGATCTTGAAACCTGAGATACTCCTACTGGACGAAATCACGTCAGCGCTGGATCCCGAGCTTGCCGGTGAGGTTCTCGACGTGGTTCGCGGTGTAGCGCACGAGACTAACGTGTCGCTCTTGATTGTGACGCACGAAATGCGCTTCGCACGCGAAGTCTCCGACCGCATCGCTGTCTTTGACGCGGGCCGCATCATTGAGCAGGGTCCACCCGACAAGATCTTCACCAGTCCACAGTCCGAGCGCACCCGCGCATTCCTACAATCCGTCCTGAACCACTGAACCTAATGGCAACTACCGTTA
>NZ_MKFI01000024.1 GCF_001982635.1 Bradyrhizobium mercantei
ACCTGGGCGCCGACACCTGGGCGCCGACGTGATCGACCCGTTGACGGTGGCGCTGCGCTTCGACCATCCCAAGGCCGGCTTCCTGCAGGCCCTCACCGAAAAGACCCTGGCGCCGCTGGCGCCCGCCACGCTCGCCAAAACGCCGGAAGAACGCTGCCAGGGCGCGCTGATCGGCACCGGCCCGTTCGTGATCGCGCAGGTGGTCAAGAATGACCGCATCGTCCTCAAGCGCCGCGCCGACTACCAGTGGGCCTCGCCCAACGCCGAGCATCAGGGGCCGGCCTGGCTCGACCAGGTCACGTTCCAGACCGTGTCGGAAGGCAGCGTCCGGGTCGGCTCAGGTGGGCGCGATCGAGGAAATCCCGACCGAGGACGTGCAGCGGAGGACGTGCAGCGGATCAAGGCCGCGGGCGCCAGCGTGGTCGCGCGCTCGGCCGGCGGCATCGGCATCACGCTGTACCCCAACATCGCCAGCCCGGTTCTGTCGCACCCCGAAGTGCGGCAGGCGCTGGTGATCGGCGTGAACCGCGCCGAGATCATCGAGGCGCTCTATACCGAATACGACAAGGCCGCCACCAGCGTGGTCTCGACCACGGTGCCGGACTATGTCGACCTGTCGGCCAAGCTGGCCTATCAGCCCGACGCCGCGCGGGCGCTGCTGGAACGGGCGGGCTGGAAGGCCGGCAAGGACGGCATCCGCAGCCGCGACGGACAGCGTTTGCAGGTTGGCGTCACCTGGAGCTTTCCCGGCTACACGCCGACGCTGGAACTCATCAAGGAACAACTGGCCCGGATCGGCGTGGACTTGCGCCTGAACCTGCGCTCGGATGCCGAGATCGGCGGCGTGATCCGCTCGGGTAACTACGATCTGCGGCTGTCGGACCTGACGCGCCCCGACCCGGACGTGATCCTGGCCGCGTTCTCCAGCAAGTTCGGCCGCGGCCTGGGCGCGGCCGAACCGGCGCTCGATGCCTTGCTCGACCAGCAGAGCGTGGCGGTGGACCCGGCCCGGCGCAAGGACCTGGTGGCGCAGGTGCAGAACCTGATCATCGACCAGGGCTACGCGGTGCCGATCAAGGAGAGCAATACCGTCTTCGCGGTGGCGCCCGACGTGCGCGGCCTGTGGCTGTCGACGCCGCGCTGGCCGGTGCTGCMCGACACCTGGCTGGCGGCTGCCCGGTAAGCCAGCATGCGCCGCTACCTGCTGTCGCGCCTGGGGCAGGCGGTCTTCGTGGTGTGGGCCGCGTTCTCGGTATCGTTCCTGATCCTCTACGTGCTGCCGGGCGATCCGGTGGCCATCATGCTGGATGCGCGCGGCGAGGGCGTGCTGGCCGACCCGGCGCAAGTGGCGCAGATGCGCAGCCGCTTCGGGCTGGACCAGCCGATCCTGACGCAGTACGTCAACGGCCTGGGCCGGGCGCTGCGCGGCGATTTCGGCATCTCGATCGAGAACGGCCACGACGTCGCCACGACAGTGCTGCGGGCCTTGCCCCAGACCCTGGCGCTGGCCGCGCTGGCGCTGCTGAGCTCATTGGTCCTGGGACTGGCGGTGGCGCTGGCGGCGACCTACACGCGCCGGCCCTGGCTGGCCGAACTGCTGCTGTGCCTGCCGCCGCTGGGCGTCAGCATCCCGTCGTTCTGGATCGGGCTGGTGCTGCTGCAGTGCTTTTCCTTCGGCTGGCCGTTCCTGCCGGCGACCGGCAATGCCGGCTTCGCCTCGCTGGTGCTGCCCGCCCTGACGCTGGCGATTCCGACCGGCGCCGCGATCGCCCAGGTATTGGCCAAGAGCCTGTCGGCCGCGCTGCGGCAGGGCTACATCGACACCGCCTACGCCAAGGGCGCGTCGCGCCGCCGGGTGCATCTGCGGCACGCCTTGCGCAACGCCGCCATTCCCGCGCTGACGCTGGTCGGCATGAGCGCCGGCCACCTGCTGGGCGGATCGGTCGTCACCGAAACCGTGTTCTCGCGCGCCGGCATCGGCCGCCTGACCCAGATCGCGGTGCAGGCGCAGGACATTCCCATGGTGCAGGGCCTGGTGGTGCTGTCGACGCTGGTCTATGTGGTGGTGAACCTGGCGGTGGACCTGCTGTATCCCTTGTTCGATCCGCGCATCGCCGCCGCGCCGCGGTCGCCGGCCYAGGGCCTGTTCACACTAAAAGRAGCCTCGCATGAGCACCTTGCATTCCCTGGCCCCGCCGGCGCCGTCCGCCGCCGCGATGCCGGCCGTGCCGGACGGCTGGCGCGCGCGGCTGGGCGACGCTCGCCGCGCGGCGCTGTTGGTGCTGGCGCTGGCCGTGGTGGCCGTGGCGCTGGGGTGGGCCTTCTTTCCGGGCCTGTTCACCGCGCAGAGTCCGTTCGAGACCCGGGTGGCGCTGCGCCTGCAGCCGCCGTCCCTGGCGCACTGGTTCGGCACCGACTACCTGGGCCGCGACGTCTATGCGCGCGTGGTGCACGGCGCGGCGCTGTCGTTGAAGGCGACCGTGATCGCCGTCTCGCTGGGCCTGGCCGCCGGCTGCTGCCTCGGCCTGCTGGCCGGCTTCTCGCGCCGCGCGGTGGACGACGCGGTAATGCGCGTGGTGGACGTATTGCTGGCGATCCCGTCGCTGCTGCTGTCGCTGATGGTGATCACCGTGCTGGGCTTCGGCACCGTCAACGTGGCGCTGGCCGCCGGCGTGGCCACCATCGCCACGTTTGCGCGGCTGATGCGGGCCGAAGTGCTGCGGATCAAGGCGAACGCCTATGTCGAGGCGGCCTTCGGCAGCGGCGAGCGCTGGTTCTCGGTGC
>NZ_MKFI01000025.1 GCF_001982635.1 Bradyrhizobium mercantei
ATCCGCGATCTGGAGCCGGCCGAGCCGGAACGCCGCTATGAGCGCAAGAGCCCAGGCGAGATCATTCACATCGACATCAAAAAGCTCGGGCGTTTCGAGCGTGTCGGGCACCGCATCACTGGCGATCCGAGTGGTCCGAACAAGAGCCGTGGCGCTGGCTGGGATTTCGTCCACGTCTGCATCGACGACCATTCCCGCGTTGCTTTCTCCGAGATCAAGCCCGACGAGACGGCCGATAGCGCTGTTCCCTTTCTCAAGGCGGCTGTCACCTATTACAAGAGCCTCGGCGGCACCGGCATGGATCAGCACGCCGCAAACTGCGTCTTCACCCCCCGCGCCGCGCGCAAGGGCTGGAATTATCGAGATCGAGCTTGGCGGCGGCTGTCGCGTGCGCGTTGACCGGGACGTGGACACCGAGGCGCTGCAGCGGGTTCTTGAACTTTTGAGACGACGATGATCTCGATCCCGAGCGGCGTCAGGGTCTGGATCGCCACTGGCCACACCGACATGCGTCGCGGCATGCAAAGGCTGGCTCTTACGGTTCAGGAGAGCTTGAAGCGCGATCCCCATGGCGGCGATCTCTACATCTTCCGGAGGCCGCCGCGGCGATCTGGTCAAGATCCTCTGGCACGACGGGCTGAGCATGTCGCTCTATGCCAAGCGCCTGGATCGCGGCAAGTTCATCTGGCCCGCGGCGTCGGGCGGCGCGGTATCGATCTCGGCGGCGCAAATGGCTTACATGTTCGAGGGCATCGACTGGCGGAATCCGCAGCTGAGTTGGCGGCCGCAGAGTGCGGGCTGAGCGTAGAATCCGCGGCTTTTTGCATTTTGGGGAGTCCCATCGCGTCCAATCTGTGATTCACTGCGTCGCATGAATGCCGACCGCGACGCTGTTCCGGATGACGTTGCCGCCCTGAAGGAGGCGCTGGCAGTCGAGCGCGCGAAGGCCTTGGAGATCGCCGCCGAGTTCGCGGTCGCCCGCGCGAAAGCGTCGGAAGACGAAGCGCTGATAGCCCAGCAGCAGTTGCAAATCGCCAAGCTGAAACATCAGATCTATGGGCAGCGGTCGGAACGTTCGGCGCGGCTGATCGAGCAGTTGGCGCTGACGTTCGAAGAGCTGGAAGCCGACGCTCGCGGCGGAACGAGGCGTGGCGAAGACGACGACGGTGCGCGGATTTACGCGCAAGCGTGCTGAGCGCCAGACCTTCCCTCAGCACCTTCCCCGGGAGCGGGTGGTGATCGACGGGCCGACAGCTTGTGAATTCTGCGGCAGTAATCGTCTTCGCAAGCTCGGCGAGGACGTGACGCGCACGCTGGAAGTAGTGCCGCGCCAGTGGAAGGTGATCGAGACGATCCGGGAGAAGTTCTCCTGCCGCGACTGCGAGAAGATCAGCCAGGCGCCGTTCCATGCCATCGCCCGGGGATGGGCCGGCCCGAGCCTCCTGGCCATGATCGTGTTCGAGAAGTTCGGCCAGCATCAGCCCTTGAACCGCCAGGCCGAGCGCTATGCCCTGGAAGGGGTGCCGATCGCGCTGTCGACCATGGCCGATGCCGTGGGGTCGGTCTGTGCGTCGCTGAATCCCTTGCTGCGCCTGGTGGAAGCCCATGTCATGGCGGCCGAGCGCCTTCATGCCGATGATAGTGTGCTGCAGAAGCACGCAGGAAGGATGATCGAAATGATCTGAAAATCTGTGTGCACAAGCTGCGGCAGCGATGAGGGTATGGGAGCCAGAAGAGGCCGCATCACCCGGGCGACATCATCTCGGAATGGGGGGCTACTTCAAATCGGAATGCTGGGCGAGATCATCTCGGAATGCTGGGCGACATTGAGCGGAATCCGCAGGATCGACGCTTCGTGCCTGGTCTTCATCGACGAGACCTGGATCAAGACAAACATGGCACCGGTGCACGATTCGAAGAGAATATGGTCCGATTTGTTGGTAGTCCTTGCTGATGGGGGAAGGATTTTGTGCCATTAGCATATCTCTTTTAGTTAAACTAGTATCATCCAGAGCACGATGTTTCTTACCGAAATCGGGATTCCCAGAGAGAAAGATTTCTGATTCAACCCCATGCGCTGGGGAACGGATGGCCAGCATCGATGACGCGCCCCTATTCGGAAGACATTCGCGAGTGCGCTCTGGCGCGGGCTAATGGGCGAGACCGTCCGTTCGATTAACGGTAGTTGCCATTAGGTTCAGTGGTTCAGGACGGATTGTAGGAATGCGCGGGTGCGCTCGGACTGTGGACTGGTGAAGATCTTGTCGGGTGGACCCTGCTCAATGATGCGGCCCGCGTCAAAGACAGCGATGCGGTCGGAGACTTCGCGTGCGAAGCGCATTTCGTGCGTCACAATCAAGAGCGACACGTTAGTCTCGTGCGCTACACCGCGAACCACGTCGAGAACCTCACCGGCAAGCTCGGGATCCAGCGCTGACGTGATTTCGTCCAGTAGGAGTATCTCAGGTTTCAAG
>NZ_MKFI01000026.1 GCF_001982635.1 Bradyrhizobium mercantei
CCTTCGTCGAGTACGAGGAGCAGCCGCGCGAGTATTTCCTGAACGCCGTCAGCACCGTGCTGGACGTGCACACCCGCATCTCCGACCTCTACAGCAGTCCGCACGACCAGATCAAGGAACAGCTGCGCCTGACCATCGAGACCATCAAGGAAAACCAGGAAAGCGAACTCATCAACAACCCCGATTACGGCCTGCTGTCGCAGGTGACGGAAGAGCAGCGCATTTTCCCGCTGACCGGCGCGCCCACGCCCGACGACCTGGATGAGCTGCTGACCAAGGTCTGGAAGGAGCCGGCCTTCTTCCTGACGCATCCGCTGGCCATCGCCGCCTTCGGCCGCGAAGCCACGCGGCGCGGCACGCCGCCGCCGACGGTAAGCCTGTTCGGCTCGCAGTTCATCACCTGGCGCGGCATTCCCCTGATTCCGTCCAACAAGGTGCCGGTGGCCGATGGCAAGACCAAGATCCTGCTGCTGCGCGTGGGCGACAAGCGCCAGGGCGTGGTCGGCCTGTACCAGCCGGGCCTGCCGGGCGAACAGAGCCCGGGCCTGTCGGTGCGCTTCATGGGCATCAACAACCATGCCATCGCGTCCTACCTGATCTCGCTGTACTGCTCGCTGGCGCTGCTGGCCGACGACGCGCTGGCGGTGCTCGACGATGTCGAGATCGGCAAGTACCACGACTATCCCGACACCTACAAATAGGCCGCACGATGGCTGTCGCCGATTCCTCTCCAAGCTTCGCCGCCCTGGCCGGCGGCGTGCCGGGCGCGCCGGAAGCGCCCATCGATCCGGACGTGCTGACGCGTCTGGCCAATGCCTTCTTCACGGCGTTGCCGGGGCGGCCGGCGCCAGCCGACCTGCCGGCGGCGGTCCCGCCCGGGGTGCAGGCTCCGGTCAACGTCGCGCCGCCCGGCTCGCCGCTGGTCAGCCCCGCGGGACTGGGCCCGGGCGTGCCCGGCACGCCGATCCCGCAGGGGCTGGCGCCGGGCGTCAACCTGGCGCCAGCCTCGCCAGCGCCCTTGCCATCGCTGGCGCACCGCGCGCCGGCGCTGCTGCCGCACGCCCAGGCGGGCAACGGCCTGCCCGACAACGTGGTGACGGCGGTGCCGGCCTACGAGCCGCGCTTCGGCGCGGGCGCCACCGGGATCGCGCCCGGTGCGACGACGGTCCGGCCCGACGCCGGGGCAGGGGAGTCCATCCCCTACTATTTCCTGGAGGGCGGGCAGGGTCATCCGGCGCGGCCGGGCACGGTGCTAGGCGCCACGGCGGTCAGCGACGACCTGGCCGGGCTGGCCGTGCCCGCCCGGGCCGCCACTCCCGCGGCGCCGGCCCCGCCAGCGGCCGCGGCGGCCTCGCCGGACCCGCGCTATTACTTCGTCGACGCGGTCGTGCTGCCCAGCGGCTACGTCACGCCCGCGCATCCCCAGGCGCGGACCGCGCCGCATGCCGGCACCGATGCCCATCCGCCGTTCGACGTGCACGCGGTGCGGCGCGACTTCCCCGTGCTGCGGGAACGCGTCAACGGCCGCCCGCTGGTGTGGTTCGACAATGCCGCCACCACCCACAAGCCGCAAAGCGTGATCGACCGGATCGCGTATTTCTACGCCCACGAGAACTCCAACATCCATCGCGCCGCGCACGAGCTGGCGGCGCGCGCCACCGACGCCTACGAGGGCGCGCGCGAACGGGTCCGGCGCTTCATCAACGCGCCCGACGTCAACGAGGTGATCTTCGTGCGCGGCACCACCGAGGCCATCAACCTGGTGGCCAAGAGCTGGGGCGCGCAGCACGTGGGCGAGGGCGACGAGATCATCGTCTCCAACCTCGAGCACCACGCCAATATCGTGCCGTGGCAGCAGCTGGCGGCGGCCAAGGGCGCGCGGTTGCGCGTGATTCCGGTGGACGATTCCGGCCAGATCCTGCTGGATGAATACCAGAAGCTGCTCAACGACCGCACCCGCATTGTCGCGGTGACCCAGGTGTCGAACGCGCTCGGCACCGTCACGCCGGTCGCGCGCATCATCGAGCTGGCGCACCGGGCCGGCGCCCGCGTACTGGTGGACGGCGCGCAGTCGGTGTCGCACCTGCGGGTGGACGTGCAGGCGCTGGGCGCGGACTTCTTCGTGTTTTCCGGCCACAAGATCTTCGGGCCCACCGGCATCGGCGTGGTCTGGGGCCGGCGCGAGGTGCTGGAGGACATGCCGCCCTGGCAGGGCGGCGGCAACATGATCGCCGACGTG
>NZ_MKFI01000027.1 GCF_001982635.1 Bradyrhizobium mercantei
ACGCGCAACAACACAGCGGCGCCTTGCCGCATTGCTGTTTCGCCGGCTGCGCCATGCTCGGCGCCGCCGCGTTGTCAGGGCTGCCGCCGCTGGCCTGGCGCCTACCCCTGGTGCGGCAGGCGCTGCCGGCGCCCACCGTCGACATCCATTTCTCCAGCGCGCAGGCGCGATTGCCACGGCAGTCGCGCGCGCCGCCCGTCCTGGCCTGAACCCCACCCGTTTCCGTTGTTGCTGGCGCGCCTTGCTTGCGGCCCGCGCGGTCGCGCGCGCGTCCAGCCCGTTCAGATCCAGAGACTCTCATGCACAAGAACAAGGACATCCTGCGGGCAACCTGCCTGGCCACCGCCCTGGCCGCGTCGTTTCCCGCCTGGCCGCAGGCCACCGGCGCCGACGCCATCACCACCACCGATCCGGTGGTGATCACCGGCGTCGCCCCGAGCGCGCCGCTGACCTTCACGACCGACCCGAAGATCCCGCGCCAGCCGCTGCCGGCCAGCGACGGCACCGACTACCTCAAGACCATTCCCGGCTTTTCGGCCATCCGCAACGGCGGCACCAACGGCGATCCGGTGCTGCGCGGCATGTTCGGCTCGCGCCTGAACATCCTGACCAACGGCACCTCCATGCCCGGCGCCTGCCCGGCGCGCATGGACGCGCCCAGCTCGTACATCTCGCCCGAGAACTTCGACAAGCTGACCGTCATCAAGGGCCCGCAGACGGTGCTGTGGGGGCCGGGCGCCTCGGCCGGCACCATCCGCTTCGACCGCGACACGCCGCGTTTCACCGAGCCCGGCGTGCGCTTCGACGGCAGCCTGGTGGGCGGATCAAACGGCCGCAACGACCAGGCCGCCGACCTGACCGTGGGCAACGACAAGGTCTACACCCGCATCACCGCCAACCATTCGCATGCCCAGGACTACAAGGACGGCGACGGCAACAAGGTGCCGTCGCGCTGGGACAAGTGGAACGCCGACCTGGCGCTGGGTTTCACGCCCGACGCCGACACGCTGTACGAGCTGACCGCCGGCACCGGCGATGGCAACGCGCGCTACGCCGGGCGCGGCATGGACGGCTCGCAGTTCAAGCGCGAAAGCTTCGGCCTGCGCTTCGAGAAGCGCAACCTGGGCGGCCTGCTGGACAAGCTGGAGGCGCAGCTCTACTACAACTACGCCGATCACGTGATGGACAACTACACGCTGCGCACGCCGGACCCGCACGGCATGATGCCGATGGCGATGGCCTCGGACGTGGATCGCGCCACCGGGGGCGGCCGCATCGCCGGCACCTGGAACCTGGCGCCGGACCTGGGCCTGGTGACCGGGCTGGATTTCCAGCAGAGCCGGCACCGCTCGCGCAGCGGCACGGACACGGTCTCGTACCGCTCCCAGAACTGGGTCAAGGACGCGAGCTTCGCCAACACCGGCCTGTTCGGCGAACTGACCTGGCACGCCACGCAGGACAGCCGCGTCATCGGCGGCGCGCGGGTGGACTGGGCCTCGGCCAAGGACTTCCGGCGCAGCAGCGGGTCCATGATGATGGCCAAGCCCAACCCCACGGCCGGCAAACGCCGCAACGAGACGCTGCCCAGCGGGTTCCTGCGCTACGAGCGGGACCTGGCGGACCTGCCGGCCACGGTGTACGTCGGCCTGGGC
>NZ_MKFI01000028.1 GCF_001982635.1 Bradyrhizobium mercantei
CGTCGGCCTGGGCCACGCGGAACGCCGTCGGCCTGGGCCACGCGGAACGCTTCCCGGACTACTGGGAGCTGTTCTCGCCGAAGCAGGGGCCCGACGGCTCGGTCAACGCGTTCCGCGGCGTCAAGCCCGAGAAGACGACGCAGATCGATTTCGGCGCGCAGTACAAGACCGAGACCCTGGATGCCTGGCTGTCCGGCTACGCCGGCTATGTCGACGACTTCATCCTGTTCGACTACGCCAAGAGCCGCATGGGGGGCATGGGCGGCATGCATGGCGGCCATGGCGGACACGGCAGCTCGACGCAGGCCGCCAACATCGACGCCCGCATCGCCGGCGGCGAGCTGGGGCTGTCCTACCAGGCGGCGCCGCGCTGGAAGCTGGGCGCGACGCTGGCCTACGCCTGGGGCCAGAACCGCAGCGACGGCCGCGCCTTGCCGCAGATGCCGCCGCTGGAAGCCAAGCTCAGCGCGGCCTATGACGACGGCACCTGGTCGGCCGGCGCGCTGTGGCGGCTGGTGGCGGCGCAGCGCCGCTATGCCCTGAACCAGGGCAACGTGGTCGGCAAGGACTTCGGCCCCAGCGCCGGATTCGGCGTGTTCTCGCTGAACGGCGGCTACGCGGTCAGCAAGCAGGTCAAGCTGTCGCTGGGCGTGGACAACCTGTTCAACAAGACCTACGCCGAGCACCTGAACCTGGCGGGCGACGCCGGCTTCGGCTTTGCCGCCAACACGGCCTTCAACGAACCCGGGCGCACCTTCTGGGCGCGCCTGAGCTTCAAGTACTGAGCGCCGTCCGGATCCGCTTGAGATCCCGTTCCAGCTCGATGCGCATCGCTTTCAGCAACGCCCGCGCGTTTTCCGAAAGCGGTGTGCCGGGCCGGAACACCAGCAGGCAGGCAAAGCCGATGTCCAGTTCCAGCGGCTTGATGGTCAGCCCGCGCGCCAGGTAGTCCAGCGCCATGACCGGATGCACCAGGCCGATGCCGACGCCATGCAGGGCGAACTCGCAGACGGAATTGGAATAGGGCGTCTCCAGCACCGGCCGCAATGCCAGGCCCTGGTCGTGCAGCGCCGTCTCCAGGCGCCGGCGGCTGGCGTCCTCGGGGTTGAGCGCGATGAAGGCGTGCTCGGTCAGGTCGCGCAGCGTGATGCGTGGCCGCGCCGCCAGCGGATGGCGGCTGTGCATGGCGATCACGCCCGGCAGCCGCAGGAACTCCGAGTGTTCCAGGCCCGCCACCGACAGCTCGTCGGCCATCAGGCCGAAGTSGAGTTGCCCGGCCGTGACCTGCTGCAGCACCTCGCGCGAGCTCATGATCTGGAACGACATCTGGATGCGGCGGTCCTGCAGGCCGAAGGCGGCAATGGCGCGCGGCATGAAGCCGGTGCCCAGCGCCGGCAGCGAACCGACCGCCAGGCGCCCGACGCCGAACGATTTCAGGCTGCGGATGCGGTGCTCGATCAGCTCGAAGCCGGCGAAGCAGCGGTCCACTTCCTCCATCAGCGCGCCGGCCTCCTGGGTCGGCACCASCCGGCCGCGCACGCGCTCGAACAGGCGCAGTTCCGACGAGGTTTCCAGCTTGCGGATGGCCTGGCTC
>NZ_MKFI01000029.1 GCF_001982635.1 Bradyrhizobium mercantei
GGTCTGCGCGCCGGCCGTTCGGCCGCGGACGCGGCGCGCGCGGCCCCGCCCCTGCCGCCGGACACGCTGCGCGCCGCCGCCGCGCCCTGGATCTCGCGCTTGCTCGCTGGCGGCGCGCCGGACGCGGCCTCGCCCAACCACGCCGCCCTGATCGATGCGTTGCAGGCGCTGATGCAGCAGCACGTCGGCCCGTTCCGCAACGAGGCGGGCCTGCGGCAGGCCCTGCGGGACATCGACGCGCTCAGGCGCCGGGCCGGCGCCGCGCTGCCCGGCGGCGGTCCGCAGGACCCGCTGCGCCTGGACGCGCTGGACCTGGGCAACATGCTGCTGGTGGCCGAGGCCGTGACGCGCAGCGCGCTGGCGCGCCAGGAAAGCCGCGGCGCGCACCAGCGCGAGGACTACCCGCTGCAGGACGACGCCTGGACCCGCAACCAGACCATTGCCTGGCACGACGGCGCCTGGACGCTCGATAGCCAGCCCGTGCAACGCGAACCCCTGGCTCAGGAGACCACGCCATGACCCGCCCCGCCCCATTCGTCCAGCTGCGCGTCCAGCGCAGCGATCCTCCCGGCCGCGTCGATGCCTTCGAGGTGCCGGCCGACGCCGCCGCCTCGCTGCTCGACGGCCTGCGCTGGGTGCGCAGCCATTGCGACAACTCGCTCGGGATCCGCTATGCCTGCATCAACGCCAATGCCTGCAAGGAATGCATGATGCGGCTGGACGGCAAGACGGTCTACGCCTGTACCGCCCGCCTCGAGCCCGGCCGCAGCTACGAGGTGGGCCCCCTGCTCAACAAGCCCCTGCTGCGGGACCTGATTACCGACATTTCGCCCGGCAAGGAACGCCTGTTTCCCGACGCCGGCGGCGAAGACGATTGATCCCGCCCTGCCCGGAACCCCGCCATGACCCCTACCCTCCCCGATGCCGCCGGCAACCCTGCCCTGGAACCGGTGCGCATCCTGTCCTCGGCCCATCTGGCCAACGGCCCGCATGCCGAATTGTCCGAGCTGGAGTTCGGCCTCATCATCGCCCACAACGCCTTCAGCCGCTGGGTGGCGCGCTGCATGGCCGCGGCCGGCGAGCCGGACCTGGGCTTCAACGACATCCTGGTGCTGCACCACGTGCACCACCGCCAGCGCGGCAAGAAGCTGGCCGACATCTGCTTCACCCTCAATTTCGAAGATACCCATGTCATCAGCTATGCGCTGAAGAAGCTCGCCGCGCTGGGCCTGGTGCAGGGCGAGAAAGCGGGCAAGGAAGTGCTCTATGGCACCACGGCCAAGGGGTCGGCGTTGATCGAGGCCTTCCGCGTGGTGCGCGGACGCTGCCTGCTGGCCGCCATCGATGGCGACCTGGCCGACGGCGCGGCCCATGCCGACGCCGCGCGCCGCCTGCGCAGCGTCTCGGGCCTGTACGACCAGGCCGCCCGCGCCGCGTCGTCGCTGTAGGCGCGGCGCGCGCCTTCCGGCCGGACCGGCGTGGATGTCGACGGCCCCGGCGCGCGGGGCCGGGCGCTGCTCAGCCCGTGCGCAACCAGCGCCACAGCGTGGTCGGGCTGATCCCCAGC
>NZ_MKFI01000003.1 GCF_001982635.1 Bradyrhizobium mercantei
GGCCTATCCCTACACCGACGCCGAGCGCGCCTCGATCGCACGCAACCGCGCCCGGCTGTTCGTCGGCAGCCCGGCAACCGTGATGACCAAGCTCGAGCCGCTGATCACGGCGAGCCAGGCCGACGAATTGATGGTGATCACCGCGGTCTACGATCACGCGGCCCGGAAGAAGTCCTACAGTCTGCTTGCCGAGGCATTCGGGCTCGGCAAGAGGGACGCGGCCTAATCCCGCGTCTCGCTGAAGGTCGCGCGGAACGGGTGGCCGGGATAGACGCCGACGATGCGGAATTCGCGCGAGAAGAATTTCAATTCTTCCAGCGCAAAGGCGAGCCCGCGGTCGTCGGGGTGGCCGTCGACGTCGGCATAGAATTGCGTGGCGAAGAAATTGCCGTCGACCATGTAGCTTTCGAGCTTGGTCATGTTGACGCCGTTGGTGGCGAAGCCGCCCAGCGCCTTGTACAGCGCGGCGGGCAAATTGCGCACCCGGAACACAAAGCTGGTGACCAGCCCGCCCGAGCCCTGCGCGGCCCATTTTTCCTCGCGCGCCAGCACCACGAAGCGGGTGGTGTTGTGGGTCTCGTCCTCGATGTCCTCGGCGAGAATGTCGAGGACATAGATCTCGGCAGCGAGACGGGAGGCGATCGCCGCCACGGTCTTGTCGCCGCGTTCGGAAACATCGCGGGCGCTGCCGGCGGTGTCGCCGGCGACGATCGGTTTGATGCCGAGCTTGCGGATCGTGCGCCGGCACTGGCCGAGCGCCTGGACGTGGCTTTCCACGCTCTTGATGTCGGCGAGCTTGACGCCCTTGATCGCCATCAGCTGGTGGCGGATCGGCAAGAACCATTCGCCGACGATGAACAGGCCCGAGGCGGGCAACAGATGATGGATGTCGGCGACGCGGCCGGCGACCGAATTCTCGATCGGGATCATGCCGAGATCGGCCTCGCCCGACGAGATCGCGGCCAGCGCGTCCTCGAAGGTCGGGCAGGGCATCGGCTCGGCGTCGGGATAGGCCTCGACGATCGCGATATGGGAATTGGCGCCAGGCTCGCCCTGGAACGCGATTTTCAGCTTCTTGGTCATGGCTGGCCTTTTAGAGCATGATCCGGAAAAGTGGAATCCGGTTTTCCGAAAAGATCGTGCTCAACAAAGAGATGCCGCTCAGGCTTTGGAAAGTATTCTGCGGGCGGTTTCGAGGTCGGCCGGGGTGTCGACGCCGCGGGGGACGGTGTCGACGATGGTGACGTCGATCCGCATCCCGGCTTCCAGCGCGCGCAATTGCTCGAGCTTCTCCTGCTGCTCCAGCGGTGAGGGCGGCAGCTTCACGAACCGCTCCAGCGCGGCGCGGCGGTAGGCGTAGAGGCCGATATGATGGTAGCGCGGCCCGTCGCCGTGGGGCGCGGTGGCGCGGGTGAAATACAGCGCGCGCAACCGGTTGGCGCCGATCGGCGATCCCACCGCCTTGACGACGCTGGGGGCCTGATCCTCCTCCTCGCTGTGGATGCGCGAGGCCAGGGTCGAGATGTCGACGGCCGGATCGTCGAGCGCCGGCATCACGCTGCGGATGGTCTCGGGCGTGATGGTCGGGAAATCACCCTGCAGATTGACCACGATCTCGGCATCGCCGGCCGGATCGAGGGTCATCATCGCTTCATAAATCCGGTCCGAGCCTGACGGATGGTCGGCCCTGGTCATCACGACCTCGCCGCCCGCAGCGGTCACCGCAGCCGCGATCTCGGCCGTGTCGGTGGCGACCGCGACCCGGCCGATCCCGGCCTCCTCGGCCCGTCGCAGCACATGGACGATCATCGGCGCGCCGGCGATGTCGAGCAGCGGTTTTCCGGGCAATCGGGTCGCGGCCATGCGGGCCGGAATCAGCACCAAGGTACGGGGATCGGTCATTCGTGTCGGGGCCAGTCCGGCTAACGGAAATTGCCGGGGAGGAGGTTGAATTCGGCGCGTTTATACGGGTTGCCAGAGCGCGGGCAAACCGATATCTCAACCCTGCTTGGGGCGGTGCGATAAGGCCGATTCCCAGGTCTTTCCCCGCGGCCGTATTCCCGGCCTGAAGTCGACATTCAAGGCCCGGAGCCTGACCCAAAATGGACTCCTTCGAACTCAACAAAATCCTCGGTGCGGTTCTCGGCACCTGCATCGTCGTCCTGGTGATGAGCTTTACCGCCGGATCGGTGTTCTCGGCCAAGATGCCGGAGAAGCCGGGTTTTGAGATCGCGGTGAAGGAAGAGTCCCATGGCGGTGGCGGCGAGGCCGCTGCGGCCGCCTCCGAGCCGATCGAGAAGCTGCTGCAGACCGCGTCGATCGAGAAGGGCGCGGCGGCCGCCAAGAAGTGCCAGGCCTGCCACACCTTCGAGAAGGGCGGCCCCAACCGCGTCGGTCCGAACCTCTATGGTATCGTCAACGAGCCTAGGGGCGAAGGCCGCGGCTTCAATTTCTCGGCTGCGATGAAGGGCAAGGGCGGCACCTGGACCTTCGACGACCTCAACAAGTTCCTGACCAATCCGAAGGGCTTCATCCCGGGCACCGCGATGGGCTTCGCCGGCGTGCCGAAGGACAGCGAGCGCGCCGACATCATCGCCTATCTGAATTCGAACTCGGAGCATCCGGCTCCGCTCCCGACCGCTTCGAAGTAACGATTTGCTTCGCAGAAGCATGTGGATGAAACGGCCAGGCAATGCCTGGCCGTTTTCGCATGGGGAATCCGCTGTCGCGGGGTTGTTATCGGGACGTTTCGCCGCACCGATATTGTTCCCGGGCCAATATCATGAGGAAAAAGCAACGTAATTTGTCGAACCGTTGCCTTATATTGGGTCCCATGTAACCGGGGCCGCAAGCAGGAAGAGCGAATTTGGCGATCACCCGACGACACCTCCTTCAAGGCAGCGCACTGGCGGCAATCGCTCCGGCGCTCGGACTTAATACCGGCGGCCTGCCGGCGATCACGCCGGCCTTCGCCGACGACGCCCCCAACGGGCTGAAATGGCGGCACGGCCTCTCCACCTATGGCGAGATCAAGTACCCGGCCGACTTCAAGCGCTACGATTACGTCAAGCCGGACGCGCCGAAGGGCGGCGTGGTGCGGCTGTTCCAGCCCGGCACCTATGACAGCTTCAACCTGGTGGTCGCCGGCTTGAAGGGCACGGTCGCCGCGTCCGTCGCCCGCATCTACGACTCGCTGATGGAAGCCTCGCTCGACGAGCCCGATACGTATTACGGCGAGCTCGCCGAGGCGGCAGCCTTCCCCGACGACTTCTCCTACGTGATCTACCGCCTGCGGCCGGGCTCACGCTGGCACGACGGCAAGCCGGTGACGCCGGAGGACGTGATCTTCTCGTTCGAAGCGCTGAAGGCGAACAGCCCGATGTTCAGCGCTTACTACCGGCACATCGAAAAGGCCGAGAAGATCGGCGATCGCGACATCAAGTTCACCTTCGATAGCCCGGGCAACCGCGAGCTGCCGATGATCACCGGCCAGCTCATCATCCTGCCCAAGCATTGGTGGGAAGGCACCGACCCGCAGGGCAAGAAGCGCGACATCACCGCGAGCACGCTGGAGCCGCCGCTCGGCTCGGGTCCCTACCGGATCAAGGAATTCGTCGCCGGACGCTCGGTGGTACTCGAGCGCGTCAAGGATTATTGGGGCAAGGATATTCCGATCGCGATCGGACAGAACAATTTCGACGAGCTGCGCTACGAGTATTTCCGCGACGACACCGTCGCCCGCGAGGCGCTGAAGGCCGACCAGTTCGACTGGTACAACGAGCGCAGCGCCAAGGAATGGGCGTCGGCCTACGACGTTTCGCCGGTGCGCGAGAAGCGGCTGCTCAAGGAGCTCTTCACCGTCCGCAATCAGGGCCGGATGCAGGGCTGGGTGTTCAACCTGAGGCGCCCGAAATTCGCCGACGCCAGGCTGCGCCGCGCCTTCAATTACGCGTTCGATTTCGAAGAGATGAACCGCGTGCTCTCGACCGGCGAGTACCATCGCGATTCCAGCTATTTCGACGGCATTCCCGATCTGATGGCGACCGGCCTGCCGGAAGGCAAGGAGCTCGAGATTCTCGAGACGGTACGCGACAAGGTGCCGCCCGAAGTCTTCATGACGCCATATACGAATCCGGTCGGCGGCACGCCGGAAAACGTGCGCGCCAATCTGCGCGAGGCGACGCGGCTGTTGAAGGAAGCCGGTTTCGAAATCCGCGACCGCAAGCTGGTCGATGCATCCGGTCAGCCCTTTACGGTCGAGATCCTCGGCAACAGCGGTGATTCCGGCATGGAGCGGATCACGCTGTTCTACAAGCCGAGTCTGGAGCGCCTCGGTATCACCGTCAATCTGCGTGCGGTCGACACCGTGCAGTACCAGAACCGGGTCCGTGATTTCGATTTCGAGATGGTCACCCAGGTGTGGGGACAGTCGATCTCGCCCGGCAACGAGCAGCGCGACAATTTCGGCTCGCAGGCCGCCGATCGACAGGGCTCGAACAATCTTCCCGGCATCAAGAATCCGGCGGTCGATGCCATCATCGAAAAGATCATCTTCGCCAACAGCCGCGCCGATCAGGTCGCCGCCGCCAAGGCGCTGGACCGGGTCTTGCTCTGGAACTTCTATTGCGTTCCACACTTCAATTACGACAAGCAGCGCTATGTCTACTGGGATCGCTTCAACCATCCCGACCCGCTGCCGAAATATGCCGTTTCCGGATTCCCAAATCTTTGGTGGTTCGACGCCGACAAGGCGGCCAAGCTCAAGCGTTCATAAGATCGAAGGATTCGCGCATGGCGCTATTCTCCCGTCGGCACGCACTCGGTCTCGGCATCGGTGCGTTGAGTGCTGCAGGCATGCGTGTCGCACCGGCCGCGGCCGACAACGGAGCCGAGCTGCACGGCATGTCGGTGTTCGGCGACCTGAAATACCCGGTGGATTTCCAGATCTTCGACTACGTCAATCCGAAGGCGCCGAAGGGCGGCGCGTTCTCGGTGATCCCGTGGGTGCGCGCCTACAACCAGTCCTACTACACCTTCAACTCGCTGAACGCTTATGTCCTGAAGGGCGAGGGCGCGCAGGGCATGGACATGACATTCGCGACGCTGATGTCGCGCGCCAATGACGAACCCGACGCGATGTACGGCTTTGCCGCGAAGTCGGTGCAGATCTCGCCGGACAAGCTCGTCTACCGCTTCACGATGCGTCCCGAGGCGCGCTTCCATGATGGTGCGAGGCTGACCGCGCAGGATGTCGCCTTCTCGCTCAACACGCTAAAGGAAAAAGGTCACCCGCTGATCCAGGTGCAGCTCCGCGACTTCGTCAAGGCCGAGGCGGCGGATGAGGCGACTGTGGTGGTGACCTTCGCGGCGGGCCGCGCGCGCGACGTGCCGCTCTATGTCGCGAGCCTGCCGATCTTCTCCAAGGCCTATTACGCGACGCGATCGTTCGAGGAATCGACGCTCGATGCGCCGCTCGGCTCCGGGCCCTACAAGGTCGGGCGCTACGAGGTCAATCGCTACGTCGAATACGACCGCGTCAAGGACTGGTGGGGCGCCGAGCTTCCGGTCAATCGCGGCAGCTACAATTTCGACACCGTGCGCTACGAATTCTATCGCGACCGCGATGTCGCCTTCGAGGGCTTCACCTCGAAGAGCTATTTGTTCCGCGAGGAGTTCACCGCGCGCGTCTGGGCGACCCGCTACGATTTCCCCGCGGTGAAGGACGGCCGGGTCAAGCGCGAGACGCTGCCCGACGACACGCCGTCCGGCGCGCAGGGCTGGTTCATCAACATGCGCCGCGACAAGTTCAGGGATCCGCGGGTGCGCGAGGCGCT
The DNA here is from genome assembly GCF_001982635.1 of Bradyrhizobium mercantei. GTDB lineage: Bacteria > Pseudomonadota > Alphaproteobacteria > Rhizobiales > Xanthobacteraceae > Bradyrhizobium > Bradyrhizobium mercantei. Next base: position 5,835 of record NZ_MKFI01000003.1, read on the forward strand.
GATCTGCGCCTTCGACTTCGAGTGGACCAACAAGACCATCATGTACGATGCGTATGCGCGCACCGTCTCGCCGTTCCAGAACTCGGACATGGTGGCGGAGGGGCCGCCCTCGCCGGAGGAACTGGCGCTGCTCGAGCCGTTCCGCGGCCAGGTGCCCGATGAGGTGTTCGGCCTGCCGTTCGTGCCGCCGATGTCCGACGGCTCCGGTCAGGATCGCACGCTGCTGCGCAAGGCGGTGCAGCTGCTCAACGAGGCCGGCTGTGTCGTCAAGGACGGCAAGCGCGTGCTGCCGAACGGCGAGCCGATCACGATCGAATTCCTCAACGACGAGCCTTCGCTGCAACCGCATCACGGGCCGTACATCAAGAACCTCGGTACGCTCGGCATCGATGCGACGTTCCGCCTGGTCGACGCGGTGCAGTACCGCGCCCGGGTGGAAGACTTCGATTTCGACATGACCATGCAGCGCTTCAGCTTCTCGGCGACGCCCGGCGACAGCATGCGGCCGTTCTTCTCCTCGCAGGCCGCGAAGACCAAGGGCTCCTACAATCTCGCCGGCATTTCCAATCCGGCGATCGACGTACTGATCGAGAAGATCATCGGCGCCAACAACCGCCATGAGCTGACGATCGCCTGCCGCGCGTTCGACCGTGTGTTCCGGGCCGGACGCTATTGGGTGCCGCAGTGGTACCGCAACACGCATCCGATCGCCTATTGGGACCAGTTCGGTCATACCGAGAAGCTGGCGAAATATACCCAGGGCGTCGGCGCGCCGGAGAACTGGTGGTACGATGCGGCCAAGGCCGCCAAGCTCGAGCAGGCGAAGTAGCCGATGAGCGCCTATATCGCCCGACGTATCCTGCTGATGCTGCCGACGCTGCTCGGCATCCTGTTCGTCTCCTTCGTGGTGGTGCAGTTTGCCCCCGGCGGTCCGGTCGAACGCGTCATCGCGCAGATCAACGGCGCCGACACCGGCGGCACCTCGCGCGTGTCCGGAGGCGGTGGTGATTTCGGCGCGCAGCGCGGCCAGGGTGCGGGGGCGGGCGCGGCCATCAACTCGAAATACCGCGGCGCGCAGGGGCTCGATCCTGATTTCATCAAGAAGCTTGAGGTGCAGTTCGGCTTCGACAAGCCGGCACCGGAGCGGTTCGCGCTGATGGTGTGGAACTTCGCACGCTTCGACTTCGGCAACAGCTACTTCCGCAGCGTCAGCGTGCTGCAGCTGATCAAGGAGAAGCTGCCGGTCTCGATGTCGCTCGGCATCTGGATGACGCTGCTGACCTACCTGATCTCGATCCCGCTCGGCATCCGCAAGGCGGTGAAGGACGGGTCGCGGTTCGACACCTGGACCTCGGCCGTGATCATCGTAGGCTTTGCCATTCCAGGCTTCCTGTTCGCGATCCTCCTGATCGTGCTGTTCGCCGGCGGCTCGTTCCTCAATATCTTCCCGCTGCGCGGCCTCACCTCGGACGGCTGGTCGCAATTCCCCTGGTACTGGAAGATCATCGACTATTTCTGGCACCTGATGCTGCCGCTGGTGTCGATGGCGCTCGGCGCCTTCGCCACCATGACGCTGCTGACCAAGAACTCGTTCCTCGACGAGATCCGCAAGCAGTATGTGATGACCGCGCGCGCCAAGGGCTGCAGCGAGCGCCAGGTGCTGTACGGCCACGTCTTCCGCAACGCGATGCTGATCGTGATCGCGGGCTTCCCCGGCGCGTTCATCCACGCCTTCTTCTCCGGCTCGCTGCTGATCGAGACCATCTTCTCGCTCGACGGGCTCGGCCTGCTCGGCTTCGAGAGCGTGTTGAACCGCGACTATCCGGTGGTGTTCGGAACGCTGTTCATCTTTTCGCTGGTGGGGCTGGTGGTCAATCTGATCTCCGATCTCGCCTATATGTGGATCGATCCCCGGATCGATTTCGAGGCGCGGGAGGTCTGATGACGCTGCTCGCGCCCCAGCCGGTCGAAACCACGACGCAATCGCCGCTCGGCGAGGCGGTGCCCGCCACGCGCCACGGCTTCTCGCCGTCACCGCTGAACAAGCGGCGCTGGCAGAACTTCAAGGCGAACCGCCGCGGCTACTGGTCGTTCTGGATCTTCCTCGTCCTGTTCGTGGCGTCGCTGTTTGCCAATTTCATCGCCAACGACAAGCCGCTGCTCGTCAAATATGACGGCCGCTACTACTGGCCGGTGATTTTCACCTATGCCGAGACCACCTTCGGCGGCGACTTCGAGACCGCGGCCGATTATCGCGATCCATACTTGCAGAAGCAGATCGCGGCCAAGGGCGGCAGCATGATCTGGCCGCCGATCCGCTACTCCTATGACAGCCGCAACCTCGATCCGCCGACCGCGGTGCCGTCGAAGCCGACCTGGCTCCTGTCCGAAAAGCAGTGCGCGGACGTGGTGAAGCGGAAGGGCCTGACCGGCTGTCGCGACCTCGAATACAACTGGCTCGGCACCGACGATCAGGGCCGCGACGTCGTCGCGCGACTGATCTACGGCTTCCGCATCTCCGTGCTGTTCGGCCTGACGCTGACCATCCTGTCCTCGATCATCGGCATCGCCGCCGGCGGCGTGCAGGGCTATTTCGGCGGCTGGACCGATCTGATCTTCCAGCGGCTGATCGAGATCTGGACCGCGATTCCCTCGCTCTATCTGCTCTTGATCATTTCGGCGGTGCTGCCGCCGGGCTTCTTCATCCTGCTCGGCATCCTCCTGCTGTTCTCCTGGGTTTCGCTGGTCGGCCTGGTGCGCGCCGAATTCCTGCGCGGCCGCAATTTCGAATACATCCAGGCGGCGCGCGCACTCGGCGTCTCCAACGGCAAGATCATGTTCCGCCATCTGCTGCCGAATGCGATGGTCGCGACCATGACGTTCCTGCCCTTCATCGTCTCGTCCTCGGTGATGACGCTCACGGCGCTGGACTTCCTCGGCTTCGGCCTGCCGCCCGGTTCGCCCTCGCTCGGTGAATTGCTGTCGCAGGGCAAGGCCAATGTGCAGGCGCCGTGGCTCGGCCTCACCGGCTTCTTCTCGGTCGCGATCATGCTGTCGCTGCTGATCTTCATCGGCGAAGCCGCGCGCGACGCCTTCGATCCGCGCAAGACGTTTTCGAAGGGCTGACGCATGGACGCGATCAACCAGCCTCTGCTCGATGTCCGCGACCTCTCGGTCGCCTTCGGCCGCTCGCTTGCGGTCGACGGCATCTCGTTCTCGATCAAGCGCGGCGAGTGCGTCGCGCTGGTCGGCGAGTCCGGCTCCGGAAAATCCGTCAGCGCGTTGTCGGTGCTGAAGCTGCTGCCCTATCCCACGGCATCGCATCCGACAGGCGCGATCCGCTTTCGCGGCCGCGATCTGCTGGCCGCGTCCGACCGGGAGATGCGCGAGGTCCGCGGCAACGACATCTCGATCATCTTCCAGGAGCCGATGACCTCGCTCAATCCGCTCCAGACCATCGAGACCCAGATCGGCGAGATCCTGTCGCTGCATCGGGGCGTCAGTGGCGCAGCGGCGCGGGCGCGGACGCTGGAATTGCTGGGCCAGGTCGGCATCCCCGAGCCGGAGACCCGGCTCAACAGCTATCCGCACCAATTGTCCGGCGGCCAGCGCCAGCGCGTCATGATCGCGATGGCGCTCGCCAACGAGCCTGATCTGTTGATCGCGGACGAGCCGACCACCGCGCTCGACGTCACCGTGCAGGCGCAGATCCTGGCACTGCTGGCCGAGATCCGCGCCCGGCTCGGCATGAGCCTGTTGTTCATCACCCACGATCTCGGCATCGTCCGCCGCATCGCCGACACCGTCTGCGTGATGAACAACGGCAAGATCGTCGAGCAGGGCCCGGTCGAGCAGGTGTTCACGGCGCCGCAGCACGCCTATACCAAGGCGCTGCTCGCCGCCGAGCCGAAGCCCGATCCGGCGCCGCCGCAGCCGGGTGCGCCGGTCGTGATGTCGGCGGACAATCTGAAGGTCTGGTTCCCGATCAAGCGCGGGCTGCTGCGCTCGACCGTCGGCCACATCAAGGCGGTCGATGGCGTCAGCCTCGCGGTGCGCAAGGGCGAGACGCTCGGCGTGGTCGGCGAATCCGGCTCCGGCAAGACCACGCTCGGGCTCGCGCTGCTCAGGCTGATTTCCTCCGATGGGCCGATCGTGTTCCTCGGCAAGGATATCCAGGGCCTGCGCTTCAAGCAGATGCGGCCGTTCCGCCGCGACATGCAGATCGTGTTCCAGGACCCGTTCGGCTCGCTCAGCCCGCGCATGTCGGTGGCCGACATCATCGCCGAGGGGCTCGAGGTGCACCAGAAGCAGCTGTCGCGCGAGGAGCGCGAGGCGCGGGTGATCAAGGCATTGAAGGATGTCGGCCTCGATCCGGAGTGGCGCTTCCGCTATCCGCACGAGTTCTCCGGCGGCCAGCGCCAGCGCATCTCGATCGCGCGCGCGGTCGTGCTGGAGCCGAACTTCGTCGTGCTGGACGAGCCGACCAGCGCGCTCGATATGCTGCTGCAGGCCCAGATGGTCGATCTGCTGCGCGATCTGCAGCGCAAGCGCGATCTCACCTACATGTTCATCTCGCACGATCTGCGCGTGGTGGCCTCGCTCGCGAGCCATCTGATCGTGATGAAATCCGGCAAAGTCGAGGAGGAGGGGCCGGCCTCCGAGCTGTTCAAGAACCCGAAGAGCGACTACACCCGCGCGCTGTTCGCCGCCGCGTTCCGCATCGAAGCGGCCGGCGAGGGGACGGTGGCGACGTAGCACCACGTCATCCTGAGGTGCGAGCGGAGCGAGCCTCGAATGCGTGGCCCGAGTAGGGCCGTCGATCCTTCGAGACGCGCTTCGCGCTCCTCAGGATGACGGGCTAAAGCCGCTTGATCGCGGTGACCTCGCTGCCCGCCGCCTTGATCCGCGCGATCGCGGCCTGCGTGTTCTCCACCACCGTCGCCATGTGATGCGCGTTGGCGTGCACGATCGTGGTCGCGTCGCGCGCGATTGCGACGTGGCCCTTCCAGAAGACCAGGTCGCCGCGCTGCAGATGCTTCGTTTCGGCTGCCGTCAATTCGCGGCCGAGCCCGTCCTGCTGCATGTCGCTGTCGCGCGGGCAGCCGGTGCCGGCGGCGGTCAGCGCGATCTGCACCAGGCCGGAGCAATCGATGCCGAGGCTGGATTTGCCGCCCCACAAGTAGGGCGTGCCGACGAACTGCTCGGCGATCGCGACAAAATCCTGCGCCATGACCTCGAGGCGTCCGACGTGCTGGCGGGGCAGGTACCAACCTTCGTGGGTGACGGCGAACAGATTATCCTCGCGGACGACCGCGATTTTTGATCCCATCGCCAGACCATCGACCGGCGGCAGCTTGATCGACGGTCCCGGAAACGCGAACGTGCGCAGCGCGGTGACCTTGTGCGTCGGCGCTGCACCGACCCTGAACAGCGCGACATCGGGAATCCAGCCGACATAGCCGTCATCGGCGAGCTGGCCCCACGCCCAGCCCTCGCCGTTGCGATCATAGATCGTGATGCGCTCGCCCTTCAGCGCCTGCGTCATCATTTCGGCATCGGCAGCAGGGGCGCGGCGCAGCGGCGCGGTGGCCTCGAACACCTCGAAGGCCTCGCCGTCGACGAAACGTGCGGCCTTGACCTTGCCCTCGAGATATTTCGCGGCAAGGTCGTCGCGGGCCGGCGTCAGTCTGGGATCATGCATAGCGCTGGCTCAACAATTTGTAGATCGCGCGCGCGGCCTGGCACTCGCCGCCTTCGGGGCGGCCGGGTTTTGCGGACGGCGTCCAGCCGTAGATGTCGACATGCAGCCAGCTCCTGGCGTGCTCGACGAAGCGCAGCAGGAACAGCGCGCAGGTGATCGAGCCCGCGAAACCGCCCGACGGTGCGTTGGTGATGTCGGCAGTCTTGGAGTCGAGCCAGGCGTCATAGGCCGGCCACAGCGGCAGCCGCCACAGCGGGTCGTTCTCGCTGCTGGCGTGAGCTGCGACCTCGCCGGCGAGCGCCTCGTCATTGGTGTAGAACGGCGGCAGATCCGGGCCCAGCGCCACGCGCGCCGCGCCGGTCAGCGTGCCCAGATCGACCAGCAGGTCCGGCGTCTCCTCGTCGGCCAGCGCCAGCGCGTCGGCGAGCACCAGCCGGCCCTCGGCGTCGGTGTTGCCGATCTCGACCGTGATGCCCTTGCGCGACTTGAAGATGTCGAGCGGGCGGAATGCATTGCCGGCAACCGCGTTCTCGACCGCCGGGATCAGCACGCGCAGCCGCAGCTTCAGCCTAGCGTCCATCACCATCTGCGCCAGCGCCAGCACGTTGGCGGCGCCGCCCATGTCCTTCTTCATCAACAGCATGCCGCTCGACGGCTTGAGGTCGAGCCCGCCGGTGTCGAAGCAGACGCCCTTGCCGACCAGCGTTACCTTGGGATGGGCCGGGTCACCCCAGCTCAGCTCGATCAACCGCGGCGCGCGGGTCGAGGCCATGCCGACGGCGTGGATCAGCGGGAAATTCTGCGCGAGCTCGTCGCCATCGATGCAATTGAAACTGGCGCCGAACCGCGTCGCGAGATTGCGCGCGACCTCGGCGAGTTCGGCCGGACCCATGTCGTTGGACGGCGTGTTGATGAGGTCGCGCGCCAGCGCCGCCGCATCCGCTATCCGCTCGATCTCGGCGGCGTCGATGCCGTCGGGCGGCACCAGGCGAACTTCGGGAGCCTTGTTCTTGCGGTAGCGGCCGAAGCGGTAGCAGCCGAGCGCGAAGGCGAGCGCGGCGAGCCGTGTGTCATGCGGTGCATTGGCGAAGCGGTAGACGCCCGGCGGCAACAGGCCGGGCAGGGCGCCGGGCCGGAACGGATCGCGCGCCTTGTGGTCTGCGTCCTCGAGGCCGAACAGCACCAGCGCGATGCCGCCGTCGGCGGCCGGCAGAGCGAGGAATTTGCCGGGCTTGGCTTCGAAGCCATAGGCCTCGGCGAACTGGCGCGCCGGCGCCGGCAGCTCGCTGCGGATCGCATCCCATGTCGCCTTGGTGACGAAGGTGATCGGTGTGACGGCGGTGGTCGGTGCGGTCTCGAACACGGATGGCATGCGGCTCTCGGCTGTTCTGGCGTTGTGGTGGCTACTACACGCCTTTCATGGCGGAAGGTAGCGCGCCCGCGGTTGACGTGACCTGCGGGATTGGAACCGGCGCGCCGGTTACCAGCGCCGCCAGTTAACCAGACGTTAGGGTTAACAGTCTATTGCTGGCACGCTCAGTTGGATCCATTCGCCCGATTTCGTGAGTCACAGTGCCATGCGTCGACCGTCCAATTTGACCCGGCATCTCGCTTCCGCGGCCCTCGTGGCGCTCCTCGCCGCCGGCCTTGGCGGTTGCCAGACCATGTCCGACGTGACGGGATCGATCGCGTCCCGCTCGGACCCCACCCCCGATGATCCGCGCCGCGCCGCCGAAATCTACGGTGAGCGCTATCGCAAGAACCCCAAGGATGTCGACGCCGCGATCGCCTACGGCCAGGGCCTGCGCCTGTCCGGACAGCGCGCGCAGGCCTGCGCCGTGCTCGAGCAGGCCACGATCGCCAACCCCGGCAACAAGGCGCTGCTCGCCGCCTATGGCCGCGCGCTGGCCGACAACGGCAACTCGCAGGCGGCATTCGACGTGCTGGGCCGCGCCCACAGCCCTGACAATCCGGACTGGCGGATCCTGTCGGTGCAGGGCACCACGCTCGACAAGATGAACCGGCACGACGAAGCGCGGCGCTATTACGCCAGCGCGTTGCGCCTGGCGCCGGACGAGCCGTCGGTGCTGTCCAATCTCGGCCTGTCCTACATGCTGACAAAGGAATTGCCGAAAGCGGAAGAGACGTTGCGGCAGGCCTATGCCAGTGCCCGCGCCGATACAAGGATCCGGCAGAACCTCGCGCTCGTCGTCGGCCTGCAGGGCCGCTTCGCGGAGGCTGAAACCATCGTCAAGGCCGACCTGCCGGCGGATGAGGCGGCGGCCAATGTCGCCTATCTCCGCGACATGCTCAACCGCAAGGACGGCCCGCGGACCGCGTCGCGCGCCGCACCTGTCGTCGCCAAGGACGACTGACGCTCCCTTTTTGCGCCTGACCACGGGGCTCTCAGCCTCGCAACGCATCGACCTTACGCATACAAAAAGAAACGCCCGGCGCTGCCGGGCGTTCTCGTATGCGGCGGGTGGCTGAATTCAATGCATCGCGGCGATCTTGATGTAGGACGGCCCGAGGATCACGATGAACAGGCAGGGCAGGAAGAACAGGATCATCGGAACGGTCAGCTTCGGCGGCAGCGCCGCGGCTTTTTTCTCGGCCTCGTTCATGCGCATGTCGCGGTTCTCCTGCGCCATCACGCGCAGGCTCTGGCCGAGCGGCGTGCCGTAGCGTTCGGATTGCTGCAAGGCCATGCACACCGACTTCACGCCCTCGAGCCCGGTGCGGCGCGCGAGGTTCTCATAGGCAGTTTTGCGGTCCTGCAAATAGGACAATTCCGCGGTCGTCAGCGCGAACTCCTCCGACAGCGCGATCGACTGTCCGGCGATCTCGTTGGCGACCTTGCGGAACGCGACCTCGACCGACATGCCCGACTCGATGCAGATCAGCAGCAAGTCCAGTGAATCGGGGAAGGCGCGCTTGATCTGGAGCTGGCGCTTGGAGATCGCATTCTTCAGGAACAGCATCGGCGCCTGCAGGCCGGCATAGGCCGCGCCGACGCAAATGCCGACCTTGAGCGTGAGCGACCAGTTCGCGCCCGCGATGACGAAAGTGTAGAGGATTGCGCCGATCAGCATCACGATCGGCGTGACCGCGCGGGCGAACAGGAAGGTGACGTAGGGGGCGTGACCGCGATAGCCGGCCATCACGAGCTTCTCGAGCGCCGCCTCCTGGGCGAGCCATTTCGACAGGTTGAGATCGTCCACCACCCGCGAGACGACCTGCTTCGGCGTCTGCCGCAGCGCCACCTTCTCGGTCTTGGACAGACGCTCGCGTTCGCGCTGCCGGAGCCGTTCGCGCTCGCTGGCGACCGCCTTCATGCGCTTGTTGAGATCGCCGCCGGCGAGCAGCGGCATCACCAGCGTGTAGACCGTCGCGCTTGCCGCGAAGAAGGCAAGCAGCATCGTCATGAACCTGACGTCGTGGAGCTTGGCAATCAGAACATCAATCATGCTGCACCGTCAGAAATCGAAGTTGATCATCTTCTTCATCACCAGGACGCCGCATGTCATCCACAGCGCGCAGCCGACCAGCATGAGCTGGCCCATCGAGTTGGTCCACAGCAGGGCGATGTAGTCGGGCGTGGTCAGGAACACGAGGATCATAACGATCGGCGGCAGCGAGCCGATGATGGCGGCGGAGGCCTTCGCTTCCATCGACATCGCCTGGATCTTCTCGGCCATCTTCTTGCGGTCACGCAGCACCCGCGACAGGTTGCCGAGCGCTTCCGACAGATTGCCGCCGGACTTCTGCTGGATCGAGATCACGATGCCGAAGAAGTTCGCTTCCGGCAGCGGCATGCGTTCGTAGAGCCGTGAGCAAGCCTCGCCGAGCGGCATGCCGATCGCCTGGGTCTCGATGATCGCGAGGAACTCGCTGCGCAGCGGCTCCGGGGCGTCGTTGACGACCGCCTTGAGTGATTCGAACAGCGGCAGGCCGGCCTTGATGCCGCGCACGATGACGTCGACGGCGTCGGGGAGCGCCTTCAGGAAGGCCTTTTCCCGCCGCTTCTTCAGGAAGCCGAGCAGCCAGCGCGGCGCGCCGAGACCCATGGCAAAGCCGATGCCGGCCGCACCGAGCAGGCCGCCGCCGACCAGGAATGCCGCGGCGAACCCGAACAGGCCCAGCGCGCCGGAGATCAGCCAGAATTTCTGCTCGGACCACTCCAGTCCGGCCTGCGAGATGCGCAGGCCGAGCGGGACCTTCTTGTCCTTCTGCCGCCGCGCCTCGAGCTCCTTCAGCGATCCTTCGACCTGCTCGCGGCGGGAGCGTTGCGTGCGGTCGGCATTTCGCGTCGTCGTGGGCTCGCTGCGCGCAACCGATGCGCGGCGCGACTCGGCCTTCTTCTCGCCCGAGAGGTAGGGATACAGGAAGACCCAGGCGATGCCGCCCACGGTGGTTGCGGCGAGGAAGGCCAGGGCAAGGGTTTGCGTCTGCATCCTGCGTTCCCCTAGACCGGCGCCGGCGAGTCGGAGGCGTCCAGCGCCGCCGCCAGCCGCTTCTCTTCATTGTAGTAGCGCGCACGCTCCCAGAAGCGCGGCCGGCCGATGCCGGTCGAGCGGTGCTTGCCGATGATCTTGCCGTTGGCGTCTTCGCCGACCACGTCGTAGAGGAAGACGTCCTGGGTGATGATGGTGTCGCCTTCCATGCCCATCACCTCGGTGATGTGGGTGATGCGGCGCGAACCGTCGCGCAGGCGCGCGGCCTGCACGATGATGTCGACCGAGGCGCAGATCATCTCGCGAATGGTCCGCGAGGGAAGCGAAAAGCCGCCCATGGTGATCATGGATTCGCAGCGCGACAGGGCTTCGCGCGGATTGTTGGCGTGCAACGTGCCCATCGAGCCGTCGTGGCCGGTGTTCATCGCCTGCAACAGGTCGAACGCCTCGGGTCCGCGGACTTCGCCGACGATGATCCGCTCAGGGCGCATACGCAGGCAGTTGCGGACCAGCTCGCGCATCGTGACCTGGCCCTCGCCTTCGATGTTCGGCGGCCGGGTTTCCAGCCGCACCACATGCGGCTGCTGCAGCTGAAGTTCGGCGGCGTCTTCGCAGGTGATGATGCGTTCGTCGTGCTCGATGTAGTTGGTCAGGCAGTTCAGCAGCGTGGTCTTGCCCGAGCCGGTACCGCCCGAGATGATCACGTTGCAGCGGACGCGGCCGATGATCTGCAGGATGGTCGCCCCTTCCGGCGTGATCGCGCCGAACTTGACGAGCTGCTCCAGCGTCAGCTTGTCCTTCTTGAATTTGCGGATGGTGAGCGCGGGGCCGTCGATCGCCAGCGGCGGCACGATGGCGTTGACGCGCGAGCCGTCGGCGAGGCGGGCGTCGCAGATCGGCGAGGATTCGTCGACGCGCCGGCCGACCTGGCTGACGATGCGCTGGCAGATGTTGAGCAGCTGCTGGTTGTCGCGAAAGCGGATGCCGGTGCGCTGGATCTTGCCGGCGACTTCGATGAACACGGTGCCCGCGCCGTTGACCATGATGTCGGCGATGTCGTCGCGCGACAGCAGGGGCTCCAGCGGACCGTAGCCGAGCACGTCGTTGCAGATGTCGTCGAGCAGCTCTTCCTGCTCGGCGATCGACATCACGATGTTCTTGATCGCGATGATCTCGTTGACGATGTCGCGGATTTCCTCGCGCGCCGACTCGCTGTCCAGCTTGGCGAGCTGGGCGAGGTCGATCGCCTCGATCAGGGCGCCGAAGATCGTCGCCTTGACCTGGTAGTAGTTGTCCGAACGGCGGGCTTCGACGGCGGGAGCAGGCGGTGGCTTGGCCGGCGCCAGCGGCGGCGAGGAGATCGTCGGGGCGACGGACTCGCGCGGCATGGTCGACGAGCCGGCGGGTTCCGGCGCCTGAAAAGCGGGCTTGGGTGCCCGCACGTCCCCATCGTTTCCGCTACGCTTACCAAACACGACGTCTTGACTCCACCCGGGTCACTATTTGGACCGCAGCTTTTCGAGCAGGGGCGACAGGAAGGACCCCCTCGGCTTCTTGGTCTCGCCGCGGCCTGTCAGCCGCTGCGCCATCTGCAGGAACATCTCGACTGCGCGGTGATTGGCGGAAATTTCCGCGATCATCTGGCCGTTGTTGGCGGCCGAGCCGAAGATCTGCGGATCGAACGGGATGGCGGCGATCGGCTGGCTTTCGATCGCCTTGGCGAATTCGCCGGCCGCGATCTCCGGACGCTTCGGCACGCCGACCTGGTTCAGGCAGTACAGCGGCGCGCGGTCGTTGGGCCGGGACGCCTTCAAGAGGTCGAACATGTTCTTGGCGTTGCGCAGGTTGGCGAGGTCGGGCGCGGCCACGATCAGGATGTCGTCGGCCGCGATCAGCGCGCGCTTGGTCCAGCCGGACCATTGGTGCGGCACGTCGAGCACGATGCAGGGCATCGTGGTGCGCAGCGTATCGAAGATCGCGTCGAACGCCTCGGCGCCGAAATCGTAGACCTTGTCGAGCGTCGCCGGCGCCGCCAGCAGGCTCAGATGGTCGGTGCATTTCGACAGCAGGCGGTCGACGAAGGCGGTATCGACGCGGTCCGGCGAGAACACCGCATCCGCGATGCCTTGCGCCGGGTCCTGGTTGTAGTTGAGCCCGGCGGTGCCGAAGGCGAGGTCGAGGTCGGCGACCACGGAATCGAGCGCCAGGTCGCGGGCGATCGCCCAGGCGACGTTGTGGGCGATCGTCGAGGCGCCGACGCCGCCTTTCGCGCCGACCACGGCGACGACGCGGCCGACCGCCTTGGCTTCCGGCGCCGAGAACAGGTTGCAGACCGCGCGCACCACGTCGATCGCATGCGCCGGCGCAATCACGTAGTCGCTGACGCCGCGGCGCACCAGCTCGCGATACAGCGTGACGTCGTTGACCCGGCCGATCACGACCACCCTCGTGCCGGCGTCGCACACCGTGGCGAGCTGATCGAGACCGGCCAGGATGTCGCCGCGGCCTTCGGTCTCCAGGATGATGACGTTGGGCGTCGGCGCCGAGCGATAGGCCTCGATCGCGGCGGCCATGCCGCCCATCTGGATCTTGAGGTGTGCCTTGGCCAGCCGGCGATCCTCGCCGGCCGACTGCACGGCGGCGGCGGTCTCGACCGTTTCGCAGAACGCCTGGACCGAAACCCGGGGCGCCGGAGCAATATGGTCGTCCACGGCCTGCGGCGGGGCGTCCATCTGCTCTTCGGAGTTTTGCTGCGCGTAGGTGATCATTTTCCTGTGTCGCTTAGCTTGGCCCGGTCGGCTTCGGGGTAGGTCGTGGCGGTGGTGGTGCCCTTGCGGTACTTGTCGAAGGCGATGCTGCGACGAGGCGCGTAGGGCGGGGTCTCCGCGCGCGGCTGCACGAGGTCGGTCGGGTTTTCGACCATGGATGCGAGGTTGCGCTGATTGGCGCAGCCGAAATTGTAATATTGCTTGTTCTCGATATAGGACCCGTTGTGGATCGACGGGCCGAGATCTTCCGGCCAGAGGCCGCATGGCCCGGCGACCGCCTTCATCTTCGGATAGTTCACGCGGATCGCGGGCATCTGGCGCGGATCCTCGGGATGATATTTGCGAACCAGGATCCCGCGCGGCGGCACGCCGGCGGCGGCGAAGGTGGCCTGGATCTCGCGCAGTGATTCCTGTGCGGGCCGCGCGTTCGGCGTGTCGGCGGGAACGTCGATGGTGACGGCGCCGGTGCCCTCGCGCATCCAGTCCTGCGCCATCTCCATCACCTCGGCGCGCTGCTCCGCGGTCAGGCCGCCGCGGCTGCGGCCGACGAAGACCACGATCGAGCGATCAGCCTCGGTGACCGCGATCGGGTGGCGCTGGCGATAGTCGGCCGGCGAATCCACCATCGCGAAACTGTTGTCGGCGGCGTGCTGGCAGGCGCCCAGCGTCATGGCAAGCCCGACGAGCGCTCCGGCGAGACCGGTACGTTTGTAATCGGCGGGTGTCCTGGATGTGGTCTGTGTCATCGTCCGCCTCAGTCGGTAATGAAGCCGTAGGTGCCGCGGTAATTCCGCGCCGGCTCGGTGCGGCCGGGTACGCCGTAGATGCGATTGAGGCTGCCCAGCAGGTCGGCCTGCGGATCGGACGCGTTGGCGAAACCGTCATCCGGACGCGACAGGTCCTTCTGCGCCACGGCGCGAACGACATAGGGCGTCACCAGAACCATCATTTCGGTCTGGTTGTTGACGAAGTCGCGGCTGCGGAACAACGTGCCGAGCACCGGCAGCGACGCCAGTCCGGGCAGGCCGTTGATCGCCTGCTTGGTCTGGTCCTGGATCAGGCCGGCCATGGCCATCGAGCCGCCCGAGGGAATTTCCAGCGTGGTCTCGGCGCGGCGGGTCTTGATCGAAGGGATCGTCGTTCCGCCTGCGCCGCCCGTCAGCGCGTTCTCGGTCGAGACTTCCGACACTTCGGTCATCACGCGCAGGCTGATCCGTCCCTCGGTCAGCACCACCGGCGTGAAGTTGAGCGAAATGCCGAACTTCTTGAAGCTGACGGTCTGGACGCAATTCCCGATCGTGCCCGTCGACGAGGTCTGACAGGTCACGCCGGTCGGAATCGGAAATTCGCCGCCCGAGATGAAGGTCGCCGATTCGCCCGAGATCGCGGTCAGGTTCGGTTCGGCGAGGGTTCGCACCACGCCGGCGCTTTCCATCGCGCGGAGCGTCGCCGTGACCGACGATCCGAACTGTGTCGTGAGATTGTTGCCGGACACCAGCGGCGCGCTGTTCGCGGTGAACGGATTGTTGTTGGTGAACTTCACCACGGTCGTGCCGTAGTTGAGGTTTGCGGTGAGATCGATACCGAGCTGCTTGATCAGGCTGCGCGAGACTTCGGCAACCGTGACCTTCAGCATCACCTGGTCGCGGCCGCGAACCGCGATGGAGTTCACGACCTTGTCGACGCTGCCGACCAGCCGCTGCACGATCTCGGCAGCCTGCTGCGCATCGATCGGGCTCGCCGCACTGCCGGTCAGCATCACGCCGTCGCCGACGCCTTCGACCTGGATATCGGAATTCGGCAGCGCGGCACGCAGCGCGGCACGCACGCCGTTGAGATCGCGCTTGACGGCGATGTCATAGGCCGCGATCTGCTGGCCGGCGGCATCGAAGAACACGATGTTGGTCTGGCCGACCGTCGCGCCGATGATGTAGGCGCGTTGCGCCGAGCGGACCACGGCGTTGGCGATCTTGGGATCGGCGACCAGCACGTCCTTGATGTCCCTCGGCAGGTCGATCACGATCGATTTGCCGACGCCGAGCGCGAGGAAACGGGCGTTCATCTGGCCGTCGGCCGAGGCAGGCGCCGGCGCCGCGCGGTAGTCGCTCGCCACCACCGGCGTCAGCGCCGGGTTGAGCGTGAGCGCCGCGACGGCCGAGAACGACAATGCGCGGACCATGAAGGCCCGCATCGTCCGTTGAGTAGCCCCGCCCTTCATTACGTGTGTCCTCATAATCACTTCTGCATCGTTGCCTGGTTGGCAACGCCAAAGCGGATGACGTTGATCGTGTCGCCGCGCCGCTGACGGCCGTCGTCGGTCTTGACCTCGGGCGCGTTGTTGTCGGCGATGCTGCGCAGCGCCAGCGACAGGACGCCGCTCTGGCGCGCGCGCGCCAGCGTTTCGGTCTGTTCGGGCTTCAGCTCCAGCGTCACCGTCTTGCCGATCAGGGCGTTGGTGCCGTCCTTCTCCTTCGGCGCCTGGTCGATCGCGAGTACGCGGACATTGGTCAGGATGACCTCGGAGTTGACGATGTCGGCGCCGCCCCGATCCGGATTCTTGTCCCGCTTCGACAGCAGCACGTCGACCCGGTCATTCGGCAGGATGAAGCCGCCGGCGCCGGTCTCGGGCGAAATTTCGGTCGACACCGCCCGCATGCCGGTCGGCAGGATCGCAGCCATGAAGCCGCTTCCGTCGGCCTTGACGAGCTTCTGCTCGCGAATCGGCTCGCCCTGGATGAACGGCGCGCGCGCGATCGAGCCGGTGACGTCCTTGATGGCGTCGGCGTTGCCGTCCCTGCGCATGAAGCTGGCGCTGGCGGTCGCCGCCGGCCAGGTCTGCCATTGCACGTCGTCGGGCTTCACGGCCTGGCCGAGGCCGATGTCGGTGCGCGCGACCAGGATGTCGACGGTGGGCAGCTGCGCGACGGGCGGAGGAGCTGCCGGCTTGTCGTCGCTGCCGCTCGCCAAATAGAGCGCAGCTAGGCCGGCGCAGCCTGCGATAGCCAAGACCAGAATGCGGGCCCTATCCATTACGCTTCACTTTCCACATGACGCCGCGACGCTGCCGCCGCCGTGATGGGAGTTGACCAGCTATTCGTCAAAGCATGGTTAATGAGGCGTATCTAAATCGCCTTAACGAGCGGTTACCGCCGCTTTCTCAGCGCATGGCGAAGTGCGCGAGATCAATCGTCTTGATCCAGTCGGTCTCGGGATAGATCAGGAGGGCACCAAGGGCGAGTGCGATGCCGTAGGGGATGCCGGTCTGCTTGTCGTGCAGGCGGCTGAGCCAGGCCTGGGACGCGAGCGGGTAAGGCAGGGGCCACTGCCGGAGCTGCAGCAGCAGCACGGTCAGCGCGCCGCCGAACAGCGATGCGAACACCAGATAAGGGAGCAGATGGTCGAACCCGAACCACAGGCCGGCCGCGGCCGCGACCTTGGCGTCGCCGCCACCGACCCAGCCCATCGCGAACATGCCGAACGCCGCCACCAGAACCAGCGCGCCTGCACCGGCATGGCTGAGGATCTCGTGGACGCCCATCCCGGTCAGCGGTGCGAGGACGAAGAAGCCGGCCACCAGCGCCAGCGAGATCCGGTTCGGGATCGTCATGGTCAGGAGATCGCTCGCCGCCGCAAAGGCCATCAAAGCCGGAAACAGCATCAAGCGTGCGATGTCGAGGATCATGGATTCATGCCGTCAAGCTGGAGCTGCGGTCGAAACCCGACGCTAGCGGCCAATGGTGAACAATCGGGAAAGGCTGGCATGGCCGCGCCGATGGGCTGTCCGCCAAATAGCAAAGGTCCCGGGGGCGCCGGGACCTTTGATGCGAATTCGTCGGAACCGGCTTACTTCAGCGAGCCGGCGATCGTGCTGAAGGTGCCCGAGAGCTTGGTGCCGACACCGTTGACCGCAGCGATGATCGCGATGGCGATGCCGGTGGCGATCAGGCCGTATTCGATAGCGGTCGCGCCCGATTCGTCCTTCACGAAGCGCGAAACGAGGTTCTTCATAAAATCACTCCTGTGTACACGTGGCTGGTCGAACTAGATTTGGTCTCGCCGGCGTTCTCAGCACCGTGACCATTGCGGCACCCTAGGGTTCGACAATTTCGGCGCAGTTAATTTGATCGTATAAACACAGCGGGAACCCGCAGTTGTTGCGCACAGTAAATTTGGCATTAAGCGGCTTGTGAAAATTGCAGATTGTTGCCGAGGGCCGCTGGCAGCACCTATTCACGGCTCCTTAAGCGCACATCTATACCCATGGGGCTTCCGTGAAATGAGGCCGTCATGCCCACCCTTCCTTTTGAAATCATCGAAATGATCGGCCAGACGATGATGAAGGTGCTGCCGATCACGCTGGCACTTGCGCTGGTCTTCACGGTGCTCGCCCATTTCTGGGCCTGCAATCCCGGCAAGCCGTGGTGGCAGAAGCGCGAGCTGGTCACCGACATCTGCTACTGGTTCTTCGTGCCGGTGTTCGCCCGCGTGCTGCGCATCGGGCTCCTGGTGGTAGGCGCGGCCGCGGTGTTCAACGTTCACGGCGCCGACGATCTGATCGCATTCTACGAGAACGGACACGGCCCTCTGGCGCAGCTGCCGCTCTGGCTGCAGTCGATCATCTTCCTGGTCGGCTCCGATTTCATGCTGTACTGGCTGCACCGGATGTTTCACCGCGGTGACTTCTGGAAATATCACGCCATTCACCACTCCTCCGAGGATCTTGAATGGATCTCGGCGGCACGCTTCCATCCGGTCAATCTTCTGGTCGGCACGATCTCCGTCGATGTGATCCTGCTGATGGCGGGCATCTCGCCCAACATCATGCTGTGGGTCGGACCGTTCACCACATTCCACTCGGCATTCGTGCACGCCAACCTGAACTGGACGCTCGGCCCGTTCAAATACGTGATCGCGACCCCGGTGTTTCATCGCTGGCATCACACCGGGCTCGAGGAGGGCGGCGACACCAATTTCGCAGGTACGTTTCCGCTCTGGGACATCCTGTTCGGAACGTTCCGCATGCCCGAAGGCAAGCTTCCGGAAGATTACGGCGTCGCCGCCGAGCAGGGCGTGCCGACCGAGATCGGCGGACAGTTGGCCTATCCGTTCCGGCAGTGATGCCGTTGCCCGGCTGGTGCCATCATGAGTGCTGAGACCGCGACCTTCCCGCGGGCGAAAGCCTTCGTGACAGCCGAGGTCCCGGCCTGGTTCTGGATGGCCTGTGGCGTCTATGCGCTGCTGCTGATCCTCGGCGACAGGCTGCTCGCCGATTCAGACACCTATTGGCAGATTGCCGTCGGCCGCTGGATCCTCGACCATCGTGCGCTGCCGTCGGTCGACATCTATTCGTTCACCAGGGCTGGAGAGCCGTGGATCTCGTCATCCTGGCTGGCGCAGGTCCTGTTCGCGAAGGCCTATGACCTTTCAGGGTGGACGGGGCCGGCGGCGCTGGCCGCGGCCTGTGCCGCCGCGACCTTCGCCCTGCTCACCGCCATCCTCAGCCGCGCGCTGCCGCCGATCTATGCGAGCCTGGTCGCGCTTGCCGCGCTGGTTCTGTCGTGCGGGCACCTTCTGGCCCGTCCGCATGTGCTGGCGTTGCCGATCATGATGGTCTGGGCGAACGGCCTGATGACGGCCAGCGAGCGCCGTGAGGCGCCCTCGTTCTGGCTGTTGCCGCTGATTGCGCTGTGGGCCAATCTGCACGGTGGCTTCCTGTTCGGCCTGGTGCTGGCGGGCGCGTTTGCGCTCGACGCGATGTGGAATGCCTTGCCGGCGCAGCGGCCGGCGCTGGCGCTGCGCTGGGTGGCGTTCGGCATCGGCGCGCTGGCCGCGTGCTGCGTCACGCCCTATGGATGGGGCTCGATCCTCGCCTCGCTGAGGATCCTCGGCCTCGGTGAATTGCTGCATCTCATCTCGGAGTGGCTGCCGGCGAGTTTCGGTCAGATCGACGCGTTCGGGATAACCATCCTCGGCCTGATAGGCGCCGCACTCTATTTCAGGGCGCGGTTGCCGCTGCCGCGGATCGCGCTGGTGCTCGGTTTGCTGCACATGGCGCTGTCGCATGCCAGAAATCTCGAGCTCTTCGCCCTGCTGCTGCCGCTGGCGGTGCTCACGCCGGTCGCGACCCAGTTCGGGTTGCGCGCCAGCGGCGTCATCCGCTTGAAGGTCGCTCCGGCAGCGATCCTTGTCGCCGGGCTTTGCGCATGGACCTCGGTGCTTGCGGCGCGCCAGGTCATCTCGCCTCCGCCGACCTATTCGCCGGCCGCCGCCATCGACGCGATGAAGGCGCACAACGTCGAGCGCGTGCTCAACGACCTGCAGTTCGGCGGCTATCTGATCTGGCGTCAGATGCCGGTGTTCGTCGACGGGCGCGCCGAGCTCTACGGGGAGACGTTCGGGATGAACCTGGCCCGGGCACTTCAGCTCAGGGACGTCGACGGCTTCCTCAACCTGCTCAAGACCCAGGACATCGATGCGGTGATGCTTGATCCGACCACGCCGGCTTCAAAGTTGCTGGATCACATCGAAGGATGGCAGCGCCTGTACGCCGATGAGCGGGTGGTGGTTCACGTCCGCGCCGCCGGCAGCTGAAGCGGTCGCAGGCATGTAAGGCGGACCTCTGTTAGCGCGAGCCCGGGTTTGGCGTAGCTGACGGCGTCAGCCGCGGACGAGATGCGGCGATTGCCTATCCGCGACGGCCCCGGCCGGTGGCCCGGCAGAGCGACGAACCACCAGGATGGCGGCAATGGTCAGGCCGCCGCCAGCCAGGACGTCGGCGAGGTGATGACCTCCCACCGGCATGGTCGCCACGATCATCGTTGCATTCACGGCGAGCACTGGAATGAGAAGCCAGCGTTTGTCACGCGCTGCATAGATCGTCATGACGCCGAGCATGGTGTGAAACGAGGGAAAGCTGACGATGCCGTCGACCGCCGACAGGTCGATGACCGAGAGCGATCCGTCGCGCAACATCGAGAAGGTTCGCCCAAATGTCCACATCTTGCCGAACGCCGCAAAATGCTCGTAGCTGCTCGGGGCGGGATCGAAATAGGCGAACGCGCCCGCAGCCAGGATCAACCACATGCCGATGCACAGCGCGACCGCGCTCAGGCTGAGAACCGCGATGAATTCCGCGAGCCGGTCGCCGCGCCGTTGCAGGATGAGCCACGCCAGGACCAGTTGTGACACCAGCCCGGTGCTCTGATAGGCCGCTTCCAGCAGCGTCGCGATCAGTGAATTCGAATTTGTCGCCGCCAGGAAGCTCGGCCAGTCGAAGCCCAGCAGATGATCGACGCCTGCGAGAATGTCGTCCCGGAGCGGCAGTTTCGCTGCTGCGATCAGATAGCTGAGCGTGCTGCCGTCGGTCAGCAGCGCGCTGATCGGCAGGAATGCGCGCCAGAACAGCTCGGTCGCAAACAGGCCCCGCCGCAACATCACGGCCGGGCGTCGCTGGTCGTCGCCAAGTCGGCTGGAGGCGATGGTGATGAATGCGGCCGCGAGACCATAATAGGCGAGGCACTGAAGGATCGTGATCCAGTTCGCGGCCGGGAAGGAGAGGCCGGAATTTGGCAGCCAGATCGCGTCGGCAATTGCGCATGCGATGATGCAGGACCAGGCGATCGCCATGTGACGCTGCGCAGCCTCGCCGAAGTCGCTGAACATCAGCCAGCGCGAAGCCGCGTCGCGAATCCGGATCGGGTCGATGATCAGGCTGCCAGCGCCGGAATTGGCGGCACGCTTTTCGATTCCTGATATCGACGACACGTGCGGCCCCGCGGTTGTGGCTGGATGCAGAACCTGCTTGCGGACCCCTTAAGATTGCCATAATCGCGCAACGCGAGGTTCGGTGGCGCCGGCGCGGCGATCAGCCGTCGGGATGGCCGGCCTGTCCGCCCGGGAAGTCGTGACATCCGCGCAATTGGGCCGTCGATTTTTGCTCTTCTTAAATGAATTGCCGTCAGATTTGCCAACGTCGGGCGCCGGTCCGCTGCGTATCGCTTTTGCCGGCTCGTTAACGTCCCGGGGTAGAGTATGTCGTTTCAGTCCCAAGGTATTCGCGCCGTCACGCGCGTTGGAATCATCTCGCTGGCCGCAGCCATGCTGCTGGGGCCTGCGCTCGCAACGGCAGCGCCCGATCCCGACAGGATCGCGGTCAATGTCGATCAGGCCAAGCTCGTCAAGCTGCCAGGCGGTATCGCCACGATCGTGGTCGGCAATCCCCTGATCGCCGACGTCACCCTGCAGAATGGCGGGGTTGTTGTCGTGACCGGCAAGGGCTATGGCGCCACCAATTTCATCGCACTCGACCGCACCGGCCAGGTGCTGGTGGATCGCCAGATCCAGGTCGAAGGTCCGAGCGACCAGCTTGTCACCGTCTATCGCGGCGTCGATCGCGAGACCTACAGCTGCATGCCGGTCTGTCAGCGCCGCATCACGCTCGGCGACGGCGAGACCTATTTCAGGGCGACCATGGAGCAGGCCGGTACGCTCAACAACCAGGCCTCTGGCTCGGGCAACGCCGGAAAGCCGCAGAACTGATGCGTGTCCGCTCCTGCGCCTCGTCCGCCGGAGCTGCGGCCGATCGCGGGTCGTTCACCCGATATGGTTAAGCAGGACCTAACGGATCGGGTCGCTCTGTCTCGATCCGGCGAAATACTTCGACAATGAGTCTTGGGTAGTTGTTGCCGCTATGTTGATCCGGGGTCATTGATGCCGCTGCCCGCTCATTCGTTCGCGAGCCTCCTTCGTCGCTTTCACCGCAATCGCCGTGGCGTCACCGCGGTCGAATTCGCGCTGGTCGCGCCGCTGTTTTTCGGATTGCTGTTCGCGATCATTGAAGTGGCAATGATCTTCTTTGCCAGCCAGGTGCTCGAGACGGTGACGCAGGATTCGTCCCGCTTCATCATGACGGGCCAGGCTCAGGGCGCAAACTATACCCAGCAGCAGTTCAAGGATTTCGTCTGCGCGCGCGTCAGCGCGTTGTTCGATTGCACGGGCGGCGTGTACGTCGACGTGCGCAGCTATCCGTCCGCGACAGGCTTCAGCAGCGTCAACATCACGCCGATCACCGATCCGACCCAGGTGAAATGGTGTCCCGGCAAGGACGGCGACGTCGTGGTGGTGCGGCTGTTCTATCAGTGGCCGGTGTTCGTCACCAAAGCTTTCATCTCCACCAATCTCACCAACGGCAAGCGGCTCCTGATCGCGACCGCGACATTCAAGAACGAGCCGTCCGGAACCGCCGGGACCACATGCTCATGAGCAAAGTCATGAAAACCTTGCCCGGGGGCTTGCTGCGCGCGGTCGCGAGACTCGGGCGCGACCGCCGTGGTCTTGCCGCCGTCGAGTTCGCTTTCATCCTGCCGCTGATGCTGGTGATGTTCTTCGGCACCGTCGAGTTTTCGTCCGGTGTCGCGGTCGACCGCAAGGTCACGTTGATGGCGCGCGCCGCGTCGGACCTGACCTCGCAGGCGACGCAGGTGGTGGACGCCGACCTGCAGAATTTCTTCAGCGCCAGCGTCGGCATCATGACGCCCTACGATCCGTCACCGACCAAGGTCACGTTGTCGGAAATCTACGTCGATGCCTCGAACATCGCGCGGATACAGTGGAGCAAGTCGGGCACGATCGCCGCGGGCGCCACGCAGGCCACGGTGACGACCTCGAGCCGCAGTCAGGGTGACATCGTGACGAGCGTCGTTCCGACGGCGCTGCTGGTTTCGGGCACCTATCTGATCTTCAGCGAAGTCAGCTACAAATACGTTCCGACGGTCGGCTACGTGATGGCCAAGAGCGGCCTCACGCTGAGCGACGTCGCCTTCACGCGGCCGCGGCAGTCGCTCTGCGTCTACTATGCCCCGACGACCGCCACCCTGCCGACGAGCTGCTCGACCTACTGAAGCGTGATCCGGAAAAGCGCGAAGCGGTTTTCCGAAAAGATCATGCTGAAACAAGAATCCAAAGCGCGATGACGACTCAGCGCAATCTCATCGCGCTTTAGGCCGCGGCGGCAGACCGGCGATCAAGACAAACAAAAAGGGCCGCACCCGAAGGTGCGGCCCTTGATGCTTTAACGACAATTTCCTGGAGCTTCACGCTCCGGGGAAATCGGCTTATCCGGCGGCGCGCAGATTGTCGGCCGAGGATTTGCCGGAACGGCGGTCAGCAACGATCTCGTAGGAGATCTTCTGGCCTTCACGCAGAGTGCCAAGGCCGGCGCGCTCGACTGCACTGATGTGCACGAACACGTCGTTCCCGCCTTCATCCGGCTGGATGAAGCCGTAGCCCTTGGTCGCGTTAAACCACTTCACGGTTCCCATGCTCACGTGGGTAGTCCCTTCTCAGATATACAAGTTCAAGACCCGCTGATCGGCGGGGTGGTGAGATCGAATTTTTGGAAGGGTCGTCAGCGTCTGAACCGGCTGTACCGGTATTGGCTAATGTCGTCCGGCCGAAAATCGATGGGTAGGATATTATTCGATAGAAGGCTTCAAAACAATCCTGACGTGCGCGATTTTTTGGCCGGCGCAGCCGCCGGCCATTGTTGCGCAGGACATCAGGACGTCATGCGCGCAACGGTTGCAATCTCCGCCTATCGGCGGCGGAACTGGCCGCCGCGCTGCGCTCCGCCCCGCGGCGGGCCGCCGGGCGCGCCGCTCGGACGTTCGTCCTTGTGCCGGAAAATCAGGCGGCCCTTTTCGAGGTCGTAGGGCGACATTTCGATCGTGACGCGGTCGCCGGCCAGCGTCTTGATGCGGTTTTTCTTCATCTTGCCGGCGGTGTAGGCGACGATCTCGTGTCCGGCGTCGAGTTGGACCCGGTAACGAGCGTCGGGGAGGATTTCGGTCACCAGTCCTTCGAACTGGATCAGCTCTTCCTTAGCCATATGTTTCTCCAGATCGAGCGACGGCTAGTGCTTCGGTCGGTTGTTGCGGTTGGGTTGCGGATTCGGCCGGCTCTCGCGATGCAAGAAGGCGACGCCCTGGATGCCTTCGCTGTTGCCGGCCTGCGACGGGCGCGGCGACTCGCCCCGGCTCGTCTGCGGCGCGCCATTATTACCACCCCGACGACGGCGGCGGCGAGGGCCTTTTGTGCCAGGAGCGGCCTCATTCCCACGGACATTGTGCGCGCGGGGCGCAGAGCGGCCGCCGCGGTGCGGGTGGGTGGCCTGCGAAGGCGCGGTAGCCTCGCGGCCGCCGCCCTGTGTGCGGCGGTCTTCCCGCGGCACGGTAATTCGGATCAGCCGCTCGATATCGCGCAGATAGCCCATCTCCTCGGCGCCGGCGATCAGCGAGATCGCGACCCCGTCGGCACCGGCACGCGCGGTGCGGCCGATGCGGTGGACATAGGTCTCCGGGACGTTGGGCAGGTCGAAGTTCACGACATGGCTGACGCCGTCGACGTCGATGCCGCGGGCGGCGATATCGGTCGCCACCAGCGTGCGGATCTCGCCGGAACGGAACGCCGCCAGCGTGCGCTCGCGGTGGTTCTGCGACTTGTTGCCGTGGATCGCGTTGGCCTCGATGCCGGCCTTGGCAAGGCTCTTCACCACCTTGTCGGCGCCGTGCTTGGTGCGGGTGAAGACCAGGGCCCGGTTGACCGGTTCCTGCTTCAGCAACTGGGCGAGAACGGTCGGTTTGGCGGCGAAATCGACCTGGATCGCGCGCTGGGCGATGCGATCCACCGTCGAGGCCACCGGCGTCACCGCCACGCGGGCGGGATCGCGCAGCATCGCTTCGGCGAGCTCGGCGATGTCCTTGGGCATGGTGGCCGAGAAGAACAACGTCTGGCGCCGGATCGGCAGCTTGGCGACGATTTTCCGGATGTCGTTGATGAAGCCCATGTCGAGCATGCGGTCGGCTTCATCGAGCACCAGGAACTCGACCTGATTGAGCTTCAGGCCGTTGCTCTGGACGAGATCGAGCAGGCGGCCGGGGGTGGCGACCATCACCTCGACGCCCTGCATCACGGCGCGGACCTGGCGGCCCATCGGCACGCCGCCGATGGCGAGCGCCGAGGATAGCCGGATGTGGCGGCCATAGGTGTTGAAGCTGTCGAGGATCTGCCCGGACAGTTCGCGGGTCGGCGAGAGCACCAGCACGCGGCAGCTCTTGGGCTGCGGGCGGATGCGGTTCTCCAGCAGCCGGTGCAGGATCGGCAACGCGAAGGACGCGGTCTTGCCGGTTCCGGTCTGGGCGATGCCGACGACGTCGCGGCCGGCAAGTGCGAGCGGGATGGTCTGGGCCTGGATGGGGGTCGGCGTGAGATAGTTTTCTTCTCGAAGCGCGCGGGCGATGGGATCGGCGAGGCCGAAATCCTGAAAGGAGGTCAAAAGGTGGTTCTTTCCATAAAAGCCATCGTCGTCCCGGCCAATATCGGCTGGGATCGCATGAGGCGATCGGGACACCCGCGTGTCTGGGGCATCAAGCTGGGTTAGCTGAAAGGCGAGCCAGAAGCCGCTTGGGGCGGCATAAGAACACGCAGCTCGCGAAGGCACCGCGATGTCGCGGGCATGGCGAGGATATGGACCAGGAACTGGGCGGTTTCAAGGTGAGATTGGCGGGTTTGGTGCGCGAAGTTCGCCAAACCATCGCGCAAACTGTCACAAATCTGTGCTGGAAATTTAGCCAAGACGGTAGTTTTGCTCATAAAATAGACTGACTGCCCTTTCGGCAGTCAATCCGGCGGCCCAATGTTTATGCAATCGATTTCCGCATTTGCCCGGAACTCGTGAAATTATCTAATCAGTTCATCAACTTACGGTGCCCGCGCACCGTGGCACAGTTCTTGCGATTCCCTTAACCGCAGGCGGCCATGCGGCCGTTTCGCAAGCGTTCACGCCTGCGTCAGGGAGACGACATTTCATGCTTACTCAGCTTACTCACGGAATAGCGACGATGACCCGCCGCCGCGCGCTCGCGGCGACGGCCGGCCTGGTTTTGGGCCTGGCTGCGTCCTCGCCCTTCGCGCCCGCGCAAGCGGCCGACGACACCATCAAGGTTGGCATTCTCCACTCGCTGTCGGGCACCATGGCCATCAGCGAGACCACGCTGAAGGACACGATCCTTTTCCTGATCGACGAGCAGAACAAGAAGGGCGGCGTGCTCGGCAAGAAGCTCGAGCCCGTCGTGGTCGACCCCGCCTCGAACTGGCCGCTGTTCGCCGAAAAGGCCCGCGAACTGATCACCAAGGACAAGGTGGCGGTCGTGTTCGGCTGCTGGACCTCGGTGTCGCGCAAGTCCGTGCTCCCGGTGTTCAAGGAGCTCAACAACATCCTGTTCTACCCGGTGCAGTATGAGGGCGAGGAGTCCGAGCGCAACGTGTTCTACACGGGTGCGGCGCCGAACCAGCAGGCGATCCCCGCCGTCGACTATCTGATGAAGGAAGAGAAGGTGAAGCGCTGGGTGCTGGCCGGCACCGACTACGTCTATCCGCGCACCACCAACAAGATCCTGGAAGCCTATCTGAAGTCCAAGGGCGTCGCCCAGGACGACATCATGATCAACTACACGCCGTTCGGTCACTCCGACTGGCAGACGATCGTGGCCGACATCAAGAAGTTCGGCTCGGCCGGCAAGAAGACCGCGGTGGTCTCCACCATCAACGGCGACGCCAACGTTCCGTTCTACAAGGAGCTCGGCAACCAGGGCATCAAGGCGACCGACATTCCGGTGGTCGCGTTCTCGGTCGGTGAAGAAGAGCTCGCCGGCATCGACACCAAGCCGCTGCTCGGCCATCTCGCCGCCTGGAACTACTTCGAGTCGATCAAGACGCCGGCGAACGAGAAGTTCATCAAGGAGTGGCAGGCCTACACCAAGAATCCGAAGCGCGTGACCAACGATCCGATGGAAGCGCACTACATCGGCTTCAACATGTGGGTGAAGGCGGTCGAGAAGGTGAAGTCGACCGATCCGGACAAGGTGATCGACGCTCTCCCGGGCATCGAGGCGCCGAACCTGACCGGCGGCGTGTCGAAGATGCTGCCGAACCACCACATCACCAAGCCGGTGTTCATCGGCGAGATCAAGGGCAACGGCCAGTTCGACGTGGTCTGGAAGACCCCGGGCCTGGTGGCCGGCGATGCCTGGTCGAAGGAGCTCGAGGGCTCCAAGGACCTGATCGGCGATTGGGTCGGCAAGAAGTGCGGCAACTACAACACCAAGACCAACAAGTGCGGCGGCCAGGGCTCGTAATCAAGAGCTTGATCCGGAAAAGTGCGAAGCGGTTTTCCGACAAGATCACGCTCAAACAAGACTCCTGACCTAACGACACACCACAACCTTCCAAGAACCTGGAGAAGGCGGCACCGCTCGCCGCCTTCTCCTCACACTCCTGCCGGGGTACTGACGTGTTTGCCAATTGTACTGATCGCTTTCGCGCGCTTTGTCTCTCGATCCTGCTGCTGAGCTGCCTTGCTGTGCCGGCGCTGGCTGGCCCGTTCGAGGATTCGGTCGCCAAATTCGCCAATGACGAGTTCTCCGACACGGAGGCCGCGATCGGCGAGGTCGCCGCTTCGGGCAATGCGCTCGCTTCACCCATCATCAGCGCGCTGCAGGACGGCCGGCTGTCGGCGGATCCGGACAGCAAGAAGGTCTTCATCACGCAGACCGACGGCAAGATCGTCGACGCCACGACCGGTGCCGCCGTCGACAAGCTGCCCGACAACGCCGCCGCCGTTCGGCTCAACAATCGCCTGCGCCGCACCGTGGAGGCCGCGCTCGGCGGCCTGACGCTGCTGTCGCCGGACCCGGCCAAGCGGCTCGCCGCCGCGCAGTCGGTGTTCAAGAGCCACGAGGAGAACCTGCTGCCGACGGTCGAGAGTGCGCTCGCCAAGGAGAGCGTCAAGCCGATCAAGCAGGCCTTCGCCGAGGCGCGTGCCGCCATCATCCTGTTCAAGCCGGATGCATCCGACAGCGACAAGCTCGACGCCGTCGCCGTGGTCAAGGCGCGCGGCGACCAGGAAGCGCTGGCGCTGCTCACCGGGCTCGGTGACCAGCCGCCGCTGGTCGCCAAGGCGGCCGCGAGCGCGGTGTCCGCGATCCAGAGCAATCTTGCGATGTGGTCGATGGTGCAGAACGCCTGGTACGGCCTGTCGCTCGGCTCGGTGCTGCTGCTCGCCGCGATCGGCCTTGCCATCACCTTCGGCGTGATGGGCGTCATCAACATGGCGCATGGCGAGATGGTGATGATCGGGGCCTACACCACTTTCGTGGTGCAGGAGGTGATCCGCACCCGCTATCCGGCGCTGTTCGACTATTCGCTCCTGATCGCGGTGCCGCTCGCCTTCCTGGTCGCCGGATTCATCGGCGTGCTGATCGAGCGCACCATCATCCGCTTCCTCTACGGCCGGCCGCTGGAGACGCTGCTCGCGACCTGGGGCCTGTCGCTGGTGCTGCAACAGGCGGTGCGCACCGCGTTCGGCCCGACCAACCGCGAGGTCGGCAATCCCTCCTGGATGAGCGGCGCCTTCGAGCTCGGCCAGATCACCATCACCTATAACCGGCTCTGGATCCTCTGCTTCACGCTCGCGGTGTTCGCGATCCTGCTCGCGATGCTGCGCTACACCGCGCTCGGGCTCGAGATGCGCGCGGTGACGCAGAACCGCCGCATGGCGGCCTCGATGGGCATCGCGACCTCCAGGGTCGACGCGCTGACCTTCGGTCTCGGCTCGGGGATCGCCGGCATTGCCGGCGTGGCGCTGTCGCAGATCGACAATGTCAGCCCGAATCTCGGCCAGAGCTACATCATCGACTCATTCATGGTCGTGGTGTTCGGCGGCGTCGGCAATCTCTGGGGCACGCTGGTCGGCGCCTTCACGCTCGGCATCGCCAACAAGTTCCTGGAGCCGGTGGCAGGCGCGGTGCTCGGCAAGATCGCGATCCTGGTCTTGATCATCCTGTTCATCCAGAAGCGGCCGCGCGGCCTGTTCGCGCTCAAGGGCCGGGCGGTGGAAGCATGACGCCGCACATCCTCACCCGTTCGCTCGACCGCGCCGCGACCGCCTTCATCCTGATCGTCGCCGCGGTCGGCGTGCTGATCCCGCTGTCGAACCTGCTGCTGCCGCAGGGCTCGATGTTCCAGGTGCCGACCTATCTGGTGGCGCTGTGGGGCAAGTATGTCTGCTACGCCATCCTCGCGCTCTCGATCGACCTGATCTGGGGCTATTGCGGGATTCTTTCGCTTGGTCACGGAGCCTTCTTCGCGCTCGGCGGCTACGCGATGGGCATGTATTTGATGCGCCAGATCGGCAGCCGCGGCGTCTACGGCAATCCGATCCTGCCCGACTTCATGGTGTTCCTGAACTGGGACAAGCTGCCCTGGTACTGGTACGGCTTCGACAAGTTCGCCTTTGCGGCGCTGATGGTGCTGCTGGTGCCGGGCCTGCTCGCCTTCTGCTTCGGCTGGCTCGCCTTCCGCTCGCGCGTCACCGGCGTCTATCTGTCGATCATCACGCAGGCGATGACCTATGCATTGCTGCTGGCGTTCTTCCGCAACGATTTCGGCTTCGGCGGCAACAACGGCCTGACCGACTTCAAGGACATCCTCGGCTTCAATGTACAGGCCGAAGGCACCCGTGCCGCGCTGTTCCTGCTGAGCTGCCTGGCGCTGATCATCGGCTTCCTGATCTGCCGCACGATCGTCACCTCGAAGCTCGGCAAGGTCCTGATCGCGGTGCGCGATGCCGAAAGCCGCACCCGCTTCCTCGGCTATCGCGTCGAATCCTACAAGCTGTTCGTGTTCACGCTGTCGGCCTGCATGGCCGGCGTCGCCGGCGCGCTCTACGTGCCGCAGGTCGGCATCATCAATCCGAGCGAGTTCGCGCCTGCCAACTCGATCGAGGCGGTGATCTGGGTCGCGGTTGGTGGCCGCGGCACGCTGATCGGTGCCGCGCTCGGCGCCGTCGTCGTCAACTACGCCAAGACGTTCTTCACCTCGGGGCCGCTCGCGCCGTACTGGCTGTTCATGCTGGGCGCGCTGTTCATCCTGGTCACGCTGCTGCTGCCCAAGGGCATCGTCGGCACCTTCAACAGCTGGTGGGAGACCTCGAAGGCAACGAACGGCTCCCCCGACGCTGACAGCGCGGCGCGCGAAGACGGCGTCGGCGCACCGAATCCGGCGGAGTAGGCAGATGAACGTCATGGACACCCGCGCCACCTCGGCCATGCTCTATCTCGACGGCGTGCACGTCTCGTTCGACGGCTTCCACGCCATCAACAATTTGTCGCTGGCGCTCGAGCCCGGCGAGATGCGCGCCATCATCGGCCCGAACGGCGCCGGCAAGACCACGATGATGGACATCATCACCGGCAAGACCAAGCCGGACGAGGGCACCGTGCTGTTCGACGGCACCGTCGATCTGACCCGGCTCGACGAGACCCGCATCGCCGAGCTCGGCATCGGCCGCAAGTTCCAGAAGCCGACGGTGTTCGAGAGCCAGACCGTGCAGGACAATCTGTTGCTCGCACTCAACGTCGATCATTCCGTGCGCGGCACGCTGTTCTGGCGCGGCAGCAAGGCCGAGTCCGAGCGGATCGACAAGGTGCTGGAGACCATCCGCCTGACCGATGCGCGCAACCGCCTCGCCGGCAGCCTGTCGCACGGCCAGAAGCAGTGGCTCGAGATCGGCATGCTGCTGGCGCAGGATCCGAAGGTGCTGCTGGTCGACGAGCCGGTCGCCGGGATGACCGACGTCGAGACCCATCTGACCGCCGAGCTGCTGAAGGAGATCAACAAGAACCACACCATCATGGTGGTCGAGCACGACATGACCTTCGTGCGCGAGCTCGGCGTCAAGGTGACCTGCCTGCATGAGGGCACGGTGCTCGCCGAAGGCTCGATCGACCAGGTGTCGTCGAACGAGCGGGTGGTCGAAGTGTATCTGGGGCGCTAGGCGATGCTGAAGATCGACAACATCAATCTCTATTACGGCGCGGCGCAAGCCTTGCGCGGCGTCTCGCTGACCGCGGAGCCCGGCAAGGTCACCTGCGTGCTCGGCCGCAACGGCGTCGGCAAGACCTCGCTGTTGCGCGCCATGGTCGGCCAGTATCCGATCGCCTCCGGCGCGATCAATTTCGACGGCAAGGACATCACCGCGCTGAAACCCTATGAGCGGGCGCGGCGCGGCATCGGCTTCGTGCCGCAGGGCCGCGAGATCTTCCCGCTGCTGACGGTGGAAGAAAACCTCAAGACCGGCTTCGGCCCGCTGAAGCGGGAAGACCGCAACATCCCCGACGACGTGTTCTCGCTGTTCCCGGTGCTGGAGACCATGCTCGGCCGCCGCGGCGGCGACCTCTCCGGCGGCCAGCAGCAGCAGCTTGCGATCGGCCGCGCGCTGGTGATGCGGCCGAAGCTTCTGCTGCTCGACGAGCCGACCGAGGGCATCCAGCCCTCGATCATCAAGGATATCGGCCGCGCCATCTCCTATCTGCGCAACCTCGGCAACATCGCCATCGTGCTGGTCGAACAATATCTCGACTTTGCCTGTGAACTCGGCGACAGTTTTGCCGTGATGGACCGGGGCGCGGTGAAATATGCCTGCGACCGCGCAAGCCTCGATCCCGCCGAGATCAGCCGCCAGATGGCGCTGTGAACAGGATGTGACGCCGCCTCTTGCGGTGCGCGTGAGGGAGCGTCGGGAGAATGCGGAGCGGGATCGCAGGCGCGGCAGCGGCGACGTTTGCGGCCAACCGCGCCCAGGGTGCGGTCAGGTTCGGCGTGCATCTGAAAGATGGCGCCACCCGCCGCGGCGACCTGCACGAGTCGGGTTCGTTGCGCGTCCGGTTTCCGTCGCCGGAGGATGACGGTCTCTCGGCCATGTTCGTCAACACCGCCGGCGGGATCGCTGGCGGGGATCGTTTCGAGATTGGCATCGAAGCCGGCGAGGGCACTCGTCTGACGCTGACCACGGCAGCCGCTGAAAAGATCTATCGCGCACCTGGCGCCGCAGCGCGGCTTGATATCTCGCTCAAGGTTGCCGGCGGCGCGCATCTCTCCTGGCTGCCGCAGGAGACCATTCTGTTCGACCGCGCCCGGATTGTCAGGAGCTTCGACATCGACCTCGCCGAGGGTGCTTCGCTGTTGCTCTGCGAGATCGTGGTGTTCGGCCGTGCCGCGATGGGCGAGACCATGCGCCATGGCGAATTCGTCGACCGCTGGCGGATGCGCCGCGGCGGCCGGCTGGTGTTTGCTGAGACGATCCGCCTCGACGGCGAGATTGGCGAGAAGCTGGCGCGACCCGCGATCGCAAATGGCGGCTGCGCGATCGGCACCGCGCTGATCGTGCCGGGCGACGAGGCGCTGGTCGAGCGCATTCGCGCGGCGTCGGAGGGCTTCGGCAGCGAAGTCGGCATCTCCGCCTGGAACGGCTTTGCAATGGCGCGCTTCTGTGCCCAAGATGCGGCGCGGCTGCGCGCCGACATGATGGCGGTGCTCGGCCGCGCCTCCATCGTCCCGCTGCCGCGGCTGTGGCTCAACTAGGCATGATCCGGAAAAGTGGATACCGGTTTTCCGATAAGATCATGCCCAACTTAAACGCTTTCAGAACGATCAGAGTGCTCGCATGAATTTGTCTCCCCGCGAAAAGGACAAGCTGCTGGTTTCGATGGCCGCCATGGTGGCGCGCCGCCGGCTCGAGCGCGGCGTCAAGCTGAACCATCCCGAGGCGATCGCGCTGATCACCGATTTCATCGTCGAGGGCGCGCGCGACGGCCGCACCGTCGCCGAGCTGATGCAGGCCGGTGCCAAGGTCCTGACCCGCGCGCAGGTGATGGATGGCATCCCGGAGATGATCCACGACATCCAGGTCGAGGCGACCTTCCCCGACGGCACCAAGCTCGTCACCGTGCACGAGCCGATCCGATAGGAGCGCGACATGATCCCCGGCGAACTCTTCATCAAGGACGGCGAGATCGAGCTCAATGCCGGCCGCAAGACCGTGACGCTGTCGGTCGCCAACACCGGTGACCGCCCGATCCAGGTCGGCTCGCACTACCATTTCTTCGAGACCAACCCG
Organism: Bradyrhizobium mercantei; assembly: GCF_001982635.1. Classification (GTDB taxonomy): domain Bacteria; phylum Pseudomonadota; class Alphaproteobacteria; order Rhizobiales; family Xanthobacteraceae; genus Bradyrhizobium; species Bradyrhizobium mercantei. The sequence continues at coordinate 38,769 of NZ_MKFI01000003.1, forward strand.
GCGCTGAAGTTCGACCGCAAGAAGGCCCGCGGCATGCGCCTCGACATCGCCGCCGGCACCGCCGTCCGCTTCGAGCCCGGCCAGACCCGCGACGTCCAGCTCGTCGCCCTTGCCGGCAAGCGGGTCGTCTACGGCTTCCGCGCCGAGGTGAAGGGGAAGCTGTGACGGATCGTGAGGTGAGCACACTGCGCAGGCTCCCTCCCCCACGCAACCGGGGTGTACCCCGGTTGCGCATCGTAGATTTGCGCAAGTCGGGCGAGCCCGACTTGCGTCGGGGGAGGGTTGGGGAGAGGGGTAAGCCCCAGGCTCCGGTTGAAGAGATGGTGCAATCTCTTTCAATCGACTCCGCGTGGGTTGCCGCCGTGTCACGCCCTGCAGCGGAGCAAGCGGCACCCCTCTCCCTAACCCTCTCCCGCAAGGGGAGAGGGAACTTGTCTGCCGGTGCCTCCCTCACGCTCAGGGCTGGGTGATCGATATGCCGCATACTCCGGTAAGCGACATCCAGCGCGATCGTGCCAAGCAGCTCCGCCGCTCCATGACGCGCGCGGAGACCTTGCTGTGGCGGCACCTGAAAGCTGATCGTCTCGCCGGTCTCAACTTCCGCCGCCAGGCGCCGATCGGCAACTACATCGCCGATTTCGTCGCGCATGGCTGCAAGCTCGTCGTCGAGGTCGACGGCGAGAGCCATGATTTCGAGGAGCGCGTCCGTCACGACGAGCGGCGGGATGCATGGCTCAAGTCGCGCGGCTATCGCGTCCTCCGTTTCACCAATGACGACGTGCTGAAGAATCTTGAAGGAGTCGTTCTCAGCATCGCGGAGGCGGCAGAGCAAGCGGCACCCCTCTCCCTAACCCTCCCCCGCAAGGGGGGAGGGAACCCTTCCGCCGGTGCGTCCCTTACATCTGACGTCGATGGTGAGGTGCAGCCGTGACGCACGCTCGAGCAGTTGCGATACGAGGTAAGGTGAGCACTCCCGTCAGGCTCCCTCCCCCCTTGCGGGGGAGGGTTGGGGAGAGGGGTAAGCCCGGGGCGCGAATCGAAGTCGTCTCTCGATCTCACGCCAATTGCGGTTGCGATCAAAAGGGAGGCTCGTAACCGATGCTTCCGCCGCTTCGCATGGTCTCCGAAGCCGCCGAGCTTGCCGCGCGCCGTCACAACGGAATGGCGCGCAAGGGGCGGGGCAGTGAGCCCTACATCAACCATCTCGCCGAGGTCGCAAACCTGCTCGCGCAGGTGACTGACGGTGCCGATGCGGAGCTGGTGGCTGCCGGGTGGCTGCATGACACCATCGAGGACACCGCGACCACGCGCGAAGAGCTCGCCGAGAGGTTCAGCGCCCGCGTGGCCGATCTCGTCGTCGAGTGCACCGACGACATGAGCTTGCCGAAGGCGGTGCGCCGGCGGAAGCAGATCGAGGACGCGCCGCACAAGTCGCCGGACGCGAAGCTGATCAAGATCGCCGACAAGGTCAGCAATATCGGCGCCCGGATCGTGCCGCAGCCAAGCAAGGATGAGCGCGACGATCTCGCCGACTATGCGGCCTGGGCCGACAAGGTCGTTGCCGGTTGCCGGGGCATCAATCCGCGGCTCGACCGCATTTTCGACGACACCATGGCGCGCGCCAAGGCCGCGCTGGCTGAAACTGGGGGCTGATATGTCCGTGAAGATCAAGCGTTCCGTCTATGCCGACATGTTCGGCCCGACCACCGGCGACAGGGTACGGCTCGCCGACACCGATCTGATCATCGAGGTCGAAAACGATCTCACCACCTATGGCGAGGAGGTGAAGTTCGGCGGCGGCAAGGTGATCCGCGACGGCATGGGGCAGTCGCAGGTGACCAACGCGCAGGGCGCGGCCGACACCGTGATCACCAACGCGCTGATCGTCGATCACTGGGGCATCGTGAAAGCCGACGTCGCGATCAAGGAAGGCATGATCGCCGCGATCGGCAAGGCCGGCAATCCCGACATCCAGCCCAACGTCACCATCGTGATCGGGCCCGGCACCGACGTCATCGCGGGCGAAGGCAAGATCCTCACCGCTGGTGGATTCGACAGCCACATCCATTTCATCTGTCCGCAGCAGATCGAGCACGCGCTGATGTCTGGCGTCACCTCGATGCTCGGCGGCGGTACCGGTCCGTCGCACGGCACCTTCGCCACCACCTGCACGCCCGGCCCGTGGCACATGGGGCGGATGATTCAGTCGTTCGACGCCTTCCCGGTCAATCTCGGCATATCCGGCAAGGGCAATGCGTCGCGCCCGGCGGCGCTGGTCGAGATGATCAAGGGCGGCGCCTGCGCGCTGAAGCTGCACGAGGACTGGGGCACCACGCCATCGGCGATCGACACCTGCCTGTCGGTGGCGGACGATTACGACGTCCAGGTCATGCTGCATTCGGACACGTTGAACGAATCCGGCTTCGTCGAGGACACGGTGAAGGCGTTCAAGGGCCGCACCATCCATGCCTTCCACACCGAAGGCGCCGGCGGCGGCCACGCGCCCGACATCATCAAGATTGCCGGCCTGAAGAACGTGCTGCCGTCCTCGACCAATCCGACCCGCCCGTTCACCCGCAACACCATCGACGAGCATCTGGACATGCTGATGGTGTGCCACCACCTCGATCCGTCGATCGCCGAGGACCTCGCCTTCGCCGAAAGCCGGATCCGCAAGGAGACCATTGCCGCCGAAGACATCCTGCATGATCTCGGCGCGCTCTCGATGATGTCGTCGGATTCGCAGGCGATGGGCCGGCTCGGCGAAGTCATCATCCGCACCTGGCAGACCGCCGACAAGATGAAGAAGCAGCGCGGTGCGCTGCCGCAGGACAAGGGCAACGACAACGACAATTTCCGCGTCAAGCGCTACATCGCCAAATACACCATCAATCCCGCTATCGCGCATGGCGTATCGAAGCTGATAGGTTCAGTTGAGAAAGGCAAGATGGCCGATCTCGTGCTGTGGTCGCCGGCGTTCTTCGGCGTCAAGCCGGATTGCATCATCAAGGGCGGCTCGATCGTGGCGGCGCCGATGGGCGATCCGAATGCCTCGATCCCGACGCCGCAGCCGGTGCACTACCGGCCGATGTTCGCCGCCTATGGCAAGGCGCTCACCGCGTCCTCGGTGGTGTTCACCTCGAAGGCCGCGGTCACCGGCGGCCTCGCCCGCAAGCTCGGCATCTCCAAGAAGCTCTACGCGGTGCAGAACACCCGCGGAAAGATTTCCAAGAAGAGCATGATCCATAACGATGCGACGCCCGAGATCGAGGTCGATCCGGAGACCTATGAGGTACGCGCAGATGGCGAGCTCCTGACCTGCGCGCCGGCCGAGGTGCTGCCCATGGCACAGCGCTATTTTATGTTCTAGAACCGGTCACCAGAGCGTTTTCGAGCGGCATCGATTTCCGGTTCACGGAAAGCAGGCGCGTCGAAACAAGACTCGAGACAAAAGAGAAAACCGGGAGGAATTTCCGTGATTTACGTCGTTGCCACGCTGACCATCAAGCCCGAGACCCGCGCCGAATTCATCGCCGCGGCGACGGCCTGCATCAAGGAAACCCGCAAGGAGCCCGGCAACATCGCCTATGACCTCCATGAGAGCGTCACCGACCACAGCAAGATGGTGTTCGTCGAGCAGTGGGAGAACGCCGAGGCACTGGTGCCGCATCGTACTGCCGAGCACATGAAGACGTTCGGCCGGGTCGCGGTGAAGTGCATGGCCGCGCCGCCGAAGATCGAGGTGATCACGCCCGAGAAGGTCGACGTCCGCTAATAAAAACAACAATGGGAGAAACAGCATGATCTATGTGATCGCGACCACGCCGATGAAGCCGGAGAACAAGGACGACTTCATCAGGGGGCACAAGGCCTGCATCGCCGAGACCCACAAGGAGAAGGGCTGCCTCTCCTATGAGGGTCATGTCAGCGTCAACGATCCCAATCTGTATGTGGTGGTGGAGCGTTGGGAGACCCGCGACGACCTCACCGCGCACAGCAAGGCGCCGCACATGAAGGTGTGGCGCGAATATTCCGCCGACATGAAAACCGGGCCGACGGTGATCGAGATCATCAGCGACGGCAAGGTTCAGAAGCTCTAACGCGTCCACATGAAGGGTTCGATGATCCGCGCAACCAAGGTTCTGGGCCAGCATCGCTGGAAGGAAGCTGCAGCCGACACCGTCGTGCTCGATTTCGACGACCGGCACCGGCGGCGGATGGCCATGACCGGGACGCGCGGGCTCGAATTCCTGCTTGATCTCGAAACCGCCGTCGCGCTGCGCGGCGGCGATGCGCTGGTGCTGGAGGACGGCCGCCTCATCGAGGTGGTCGCGGCTGCCGAGCCGCTCGCCGAAATCCGCGGCAGCGATCCGCATCATCTGATCCGGGTCGCCTGGCATCTCGGCAACCGCCATCTGCCGACGCAGATCATGCCGAAGGGCCTGCGCATCCGCAGGGATCATGTGATCGAGGCGATGGTGAAGGGCTTGGGCGCCCGCGTCATCGAGATCGAGGCACCGTTCGATCCCGAAGGGGGTGCCTATGCCGAGCACGCGCATGCCGACACGCACGCGCATGGTCACACCGGGCACGATCACGCCCACAGCCATGCGCATGATCACGGTCACCACCGCGATCATGATCATGACCATCATCATGGGCATGACCACGACCATCACCATCATCACCATGATGAGCATTGCGACCATGCCCATCATCACCACGACCACTCCCATGCTCATGACCACAAATGAGCCTGATCCCGCCGCGATGCGCGGCGGGATGGCGGAGGACGAGGCGGCTGCGCTGTACCGGCTGATGACGTGGCTGTCGCCGTCCTTTCCGGTCGGCGCGTTCGCTTATTCCAGCGGCATCGAATGGGCGGTCGAGGCCGGCGACATCGCCGATGCCGCATCGCTGCGGGGCTGGCTCGCCGCGATGCTCAGCGACGGCAGCGGATTTTGCGACGCCGTGTTTCTCGCGCAGAGTTTTCGCGCGGCGACGGAGCAAGACCACGCCGGGCTGAAGCAGATCGCCGAACTCGCCGCCGCCTTCGTGCCGTCGCGTGAACGGCAGCTCGAGACCACGACACAGGGGCGCGCGTTCATCGAGATTTCTCGGGCGGCCTGGAATTCGCCCGGCCTCGACGCGATGATTGCGGCTTGCGAGGGCGCGATCGTCTACCCGGTCGCGGTCGGCCTGGTCAGCGCCGCGCATGGCATCCGGCTGGCGCCGTCACTGCACGCCTTCCTGCATGCCGTGGTCTCGAACTGGATTTCTGCAGGCGCCCGGCTGATCCCGCTCGGGCAGACCGACAGCCAGCGCGTGCTGGCCGATCTCGAGCCGGCCGTGGCCGCGACCGCAGCGCGGGCCGATGCGGCGTCGCTCGACGATCTCGGCAGCGCGACCTTTCGGGCCGATCTCGCCAGCCTGCGTCACGAAACGCAGTACACGCGGCTGTTCCGGTCATGATGCGCCTCACCATCCCCGCGTCGTCCCTGCTCCCGTGCGCAATTGCGCACTAGGCAGGGACGACGATAAGAGAGAGCTTCTCACATGCCCACTTCACACGGCCCACTCCGCGTCGGCGTCGGCGGTCCGGTCGGCTCCGGCAAGACCGCGCTGATGGATCTGCTCTGCAAGTCGATGCGCGAGCGCTACGACATCGCGGCGATCACCAACGATATCTACACCAAATGGGACGCCGAATTCCTGGTGCGCTCGGGATCGCTGACGCCGGACCGCATCGCCGGCGTCGAGACCGGCGGCTGCCCGCATACCGCGATCCGCGAGGACGCCTCGATGAATCTCGCGGCGGTCGCCGATATGCGGGCCAAATTCCCCGATCTCGATTTGGTGCTGATCGAATCCGGCGGCGACAATCTGGCGGCGACCTTCTCGCCTGAGCTGGCCGACCTGACGATCTACGTCATCGACGTCGCCGCCGGCGACAAGATCCCCTCCAAGGGCGGCCCGGGCATCACGCGATCCGACCTCTTGGTGATCAACAAGATCGACCTCGCGCCCCATGTCGGTGCGTCGCTCGAGAAGATGGATACCGACGCCCGGCGGATGCGCGGCGAGCGGCCCTTCGTGATGACCAACCTGAAGAAGAGCGACGGCCTCGACCGCATCATCAGCTTCATCGAGACCAAGGGCGGCCTTCGGTCGCAGGGCGGAGGCAAGGCGGGCGGCCGTTAATCATTGTGGCGGACCACCAAGTGCCGGTCCCGTCATCCTGAGGTGCGAGCCTCTTCGGCGAGCCTCGAAGGATGAATCGGCCACGAGCCTGGCCGTTCATCCTTCGAGGCTCGCTCCGCTCGCACGTCAGGATGACGGGATAGCCGCTTCGCAGGATCGTGGCCGCCGCAAAAAAGCTGCGCAATCGCCGGAACATTTTCCAACTTTGACGATTAGCAACCTTTGGCGCCGCCAAAGACCGCCGGGTGGCGTCGTTAATGTTGCCGACCGGCTCCTGTTGCGTACGGATGATCGCTATTCCATATTCCTTTGCGGCTGGCGTTCTTCGCACCCTGATCTGTCGCCGCCCCCGCAGAAGCCAGATGCCGACCGTCCCCTTTCGCCACCCCCTGATTGCCGAGTAAGCGTGTGGTTCGACTGGGCTTCATCGTTGCGTTGATTGCGCTGATCGGGGTCCTGCTCTCCGGTCTTGCGGCCTATCGGGTGCACGATCAGGAGCTCGCGATCGACGGCATCGCGCTGGCCCGGGCGATCGACGTCCATGCCAGCCTGGTGCAGGACCGGCTGACCGAGCGCGAACTGCTGGCGCGGGTGGCCTCGGGTCTGTTCCGGACACCGTCGATGGTGAAGGCCAACATGCTGCAGCCGCTGCGCTCGGCGATCTACGCCTTCAAGACTGACTTCGTCGTCGCCGCCTGGATCGCGCGGCTCAAGCCGAACGAGCTGACGGCGGCCGAGGCCGAGCTGAAGGCCGCCGGCTTCACCAATCCCTCGATCCGCGATTTCGATGATCAGCCGCTCGACATCAAGGCGCTCGACAAGCCGATCAATGTGCTGATGGACGTCGAGCCGCGCAATCCGGAGACCCTCAGCATCCCGGGCCGCGCCTTCGACCGCCATTCGGTGGTCGGCCCGATGCTGGCGCGGGCGATGGCGAACGCCAAGCCGGTGGCCTCGGACCCGGTGCCGCTGTTGCGGCAGAACGGCCCGGTCGGGGTCGTGCTCGCCGCGCCGGTGTTCCAGGAAGGCGCCTCCGAGCCGGCCGGCTTCATCACCTTCTCCTATGAACTGTCGTCGCTGATGCTGACCAATGACGACACTTCGCTGTTCGCGGTGGCGCTGAAGGATCCGCGCGATTCCAACGACGAGTTCACCGCCAACGAACAGGGCATCGTCACCTCGCGCGCGGTGCGCCAGGATGGCCCGACGCCCTCGATGGTCCGCACCGTGACGTTCGGCGGCCGTGACTGGTCGCTGGACTATTACGCCAAGAGCAATGCCACGGTGCGGGCGCAGCAGACCGCGACCATCGTCGCGGCGATCGGGCTGGCGCTGACCGGCATCGTCTGCGGCCTGTTCGGCTATGTCGCCTACAACAACCTTCGTCTCAGCCGCGAGATCGAGGTGCGGATCGGTTTCGAGCGCCGGCTGACGGCTGTCATCGACGAGCTCAACCATCGGGTCAAGAACATCCTCGCGGTGATCCAGTCGATCGTGACCCGCACGCTGCGGCACGGCGCCGATATCGATGTCGCGCGCGAGCTGTTGATCGGGCGCATCCATGCGATGTCGAACGTCGTCACGCTGCTCAGCGAGAGCCAGTGGCAGGGCGTCAAGCTGAAGGGCCTGTTCGAATCGCGCTCGATCCCGCATGCCGACCGCATCGCGGTGAACGGTCCCGACATCACCGTGAGCGCGCGCGCCGCGCAATCGCTGTCGCTGTTGTTCTTCGAGCTCGCCTCGCACTCCGACGAAGGGCTGTCGCTGGTCGGCAAGCATCCGCACATCGTCGCCAATTGGGAGGTCGCGGGCGACAATGCCGACGCGGTCTTCCACTTCCGCTGGGAGGAATTCAACACCAGCCAGGCGACGCGGCGGGCCGACAGTGACTTCGGCCTGATCCTGCTCGACCGCGTCGCGCCCGAAGCGCTCGGCGGCACCGCGAAGCGCTACTTCACCGACGTCTCCTACGTCTATGAGCTGACCGCGCCGATGGACACCGTGGTCGACATGACCGAGCGCGACCGCACCGAGCAGTTCTCCGCGCCGCTGCGTCCGGTGAAGAAGTAGCGGCTCGCATCCGCTACAGGTTGTGCGGCTCCGTAACTGCGCGGATTGATCGTATTCACGCTTTTGGGAATACGCGGGCCCCATTCCCCGACCGACGCCCGGTATCCGTAATAACCCGCAACCGAGCGTTAAAACTTCGTTGAACATGCTTCGGCATATACCGAGCAGGATACCGTCTGAGGACCCCGATGAGGCTTTGGGTCAGCCTGACCTTGCTCGCGGCAGTTTTGCCGGTAGGGCTGTCGCTTGCCTTGACCCCGGCGACGGCGCCGAGCGACCCTGCGACAATCCGTGCCAGCTATCGCCGCCCGGACGTCATTCCCTTCCCGAGCAGCAATCCCTATTCGGAGGCGAAATCCGCGCTTGGGCAGATGCTGTTCTTCGATCCGCTGCTGTCGCGGTCCAAGACGCACGCCTGTGCGAGCTGCCACAAGCCGAGCCTGTCCTGGGCCGACGGCCTCCCGCGCGCCATCGGTGAGGATCCGAAGGGCCTGCCGATCCGCTCGCCGACATTGATCGACGTGGCCTTCTTCGAACCGCTGGGATGGGACGGCAAGTTCAAGGATCTCGAATCCGTCGCGTTCGGGCCGATCCTGAGCCCGATGAACCTGAACATGACCGAGCCGGAGTTGATCGCGCGTCTTGCGGCGATCCCAGGCTATGTCGACGCATTCGACCACGCCTTTGGCGACGGCGCGATCACGCGGCCGCGGATCGAGCAGGCGCTCGCGACCTTCGAGCGCTCCATCGTTGCCGGCGAGGCGCCGTTCGACCGCTGGATCAAGGGCGACGACAGCGCGATCAGTGCGTCAGCCAAGCAGGGCTTCGAGCTCTTCAACGGCAAGGGGCGCTGCGCGTCCTGCCACAGCGGCCCGTCATTCTCCGACGGATCCTTCCAGGATATCGGCACGGCCAAGGGGCATGACATCGGGCGTGGCCGTTTCTTTCCGACGTCGGCGAAGCTGAAATATGCGTTCAAGACGCCGACATTGCGCGACGTCGCGCGCCGTGCGCCCTATATGCACGACGGATCGGTCGCAACGCTGGAAGATGTCATCGAGCTCTACAACAGGGGCGGGATCGAGCGGCCGAGCCGGTCGCCCGACATCAAGCCGCTGTCTCTGACGGCAGACGAGAAGAAGGACCTGATCGCCTTCCTGCAAACCCTGACCGCCACGGCCCCGCCGGTGGCGGGGGTCCCCAAATTGCCGCGCTGAGCACAGCGCAACAGGCTGACGGGAGCAACGCTGTTTCGGACAAGGGCTCGTCAGGCGAGGTGCGGCAGCGCGGCGCCGAGAAGGCCAAGCCCGACGAGCAGGAATGCGCCGGCGCAGGTCTCCAGGGTCGCGGTGCGCGACGGGAACGATTTGGTCACGTGGGCGAGGGCCGACCCCACCCCGATACTGACGACGCTCAACACTCCGAACATTTAACCGGCCTCCCGATCCGATTTGTCCGGGTTTCACTACGCGAGCTGAATTGAGCTCCCGTGCGAGAATTAGCTAAAATTTGATGGAACCGGCTGTAAGGACTGAAAAAAGGGACAGGCTGAGGGCCCCCCGTCACGATTAACCACAATGCAACCACGGGATGTCCCGGGGCAGGCGCAAAGCATAAAATTTGATATAAGTTAAACAAGTCCTTTAAGTGTGTGTGGGCGGTTGGTTCGATGTTTAGTGGGCAGGAGCGAAAGGCCGGCTCGGCTGTGCGCTCCTTTTTCGCCACGTGCCTTGCAGCGGTTTTGTTTTGCGTAACAGCCGCGCGCAGTGCCGAGGCGCATGTCAAATGGTTCTGTGCTTACGATGTCGCCGGCCAGCCCCGCGGACTCGAAAACGTCCTTTGCCTCGACTTTGAACTGCTGCTCGGCGTCGCCGTGTTCTGGCTGTTTGCGGGCTGCGTGATCGAGCCGACATCACTTGGTGATGCGACGATCCGCGTGCTGGACCGCGTCACCGCTGGACTGCGGCTGCACACCGAAACGATGATGCGCGCGGTCGCCGCGTTCTTCTTCATCTCGATCTGGGCCGTGGGCGGGATCCTGCTGACACCCGAATTGAAGACGTCGTCGCCCTATGTGGGCGCGCTGCAACTGGCGATCGCCGCCGGGATGCTGTCGCGGCGCACGCTGCCGCTGTCGGCCGCGGGGATGGCGATCCTGTTCGGGATCGGCGTCCGCGGCTACGGGGTTTTCCATCTCGCCGATTACCCTATTTTTCTCGGTGTTGCTGCCTATTTCGCGCTTGTCGGGCTGAACAAGGACCTGTTCGGAATCCGGCCGATCGACGTGATGCGGTATGCCGCGGCCGTGACGTTGATGTGGGCCTCGATCGAAAAATGGGCCTATCCGGAATGGAGCTTCCCGCTCCTGATCGAGCATGCCTCGATGACGCTCGGCTTCGACAATGAGTTCTACATGCGCGCTGCCGGCATGGTGGAATTCACCCTTGCCTTTGCCTTGATCTGGACGCCGCTGATCCGGCGCTGCGCCGCCGCCGTGCTGACCGGGATGTTCATCAGCGCGTGCTTCGAATTCGGCAAGATCGACACCATCGGACACTCGGCGATCATCGCCGTGCTGCTCGCGATCGTCGCCGACAACAAGGTGCTGTCGCGCGACCGCCGCGCCCCGTGGCTTGCCCCGGTCGCGCTCTGTGCCGCGCTGACGGTGACGTTGTTCGTCTACTATTTCGGCCACGCCGCGCTGTTCAAGACGACGGTCCTTTGAGATCGTCGCGGGCGCGAGGGGCAGGCTATTTGGCGACGTGGACGGCGAGCTTCATCTTCGGATGAATGCCGCACAGCACGGTGAAGTCGCCCGGGACCGAAAAGGTGACGTCGAATTTGCTGCCCGGCTGCTGGTCGCCCGAGTCGAAACTGAACGTATCGGTGCTCAAATAAGCGTGATGCAGCAGTTCGCCGTCATCGTTAACGAACCGTAAAATCTCGCCGCGCTTGATCGAGATCTCCGCCGGCTTGAATTCGCGATCCTTCTGCGAAATGACATAGGGACCGGCCCCCAGAGCCGCTCCGGCTAGCGCTCCCGTGACAATCGCGGCCGCTAAAGGCACGCGGCCGAACTGGCCGAGGCGCAGGACGCGCAACAAGCCTGACTGCATGAGACCCCCGCTTGGAACTCCAACCCCGGCTACTCTAGCGTGCAATTGGTGCGTTCCGAATTACCTGTGAGGCCGATTATCGCCAGCTGATCTTAACGATTTCAGCATGAGTTCCAGTCACTACTAATGCAATTTTGAGCAGACAGTCATTTTCCGCAAGCGCTGCGCGTTTCTGCGTAGCTTGAGTATCGAGCACTACGGCGAAACGCGGGCATGGATAGCCTATTGGGCAACCTCAAAGTGAAGAGCGGTGCAGCCTTTCGGTTCGCAACCGGCAGGCTTTCGCGCCTTGCCCTGACCAAGGGTTCGATCCGCACCCAGATCCTGATCTTTTGCCTTGCGATGAGCGCCGTTGCGGTGGCGCTGGGCGGCTACTCCATTCTCGGCATCCGCCATGCCGGCGATCTGGTGGCGAAGACGTTCGACGAATCCCTGATGTCGATCAACTACGCCCGCGCGGCCGGCGCAGACTTCGCCTCGATGCGGGTCGCCTCGTCGCAGCGCCTGCTGACCACGGATCCGGAGATCCGTGCCGGCCTCGACAGCCAGATCGAAAAGCTCGCGAAGACGCTGTCGGAAGATCTGACGATCGCCGCCGACCGGTCGCAGTCGTCGCGGGCCGCGCAAGCCGCCGCCAAGGTCCAGGAAGCCGCCGACGCCTGGATGGCGCTGCATCGCCGTGCGATCGAAACGTCCCAGGAGGGCGTTCCGGCGGCTGATCAGCATGCATCGGGTGCGACCGTCGGCGACGTCGATCGCTACTCCAAGATCGTCAGCCAGCAGGTCGAACTGCTGGTCAATTACACGGCCGGCGACGGCTTTCTATTCCGGCAGAAGGCGCTCTCGACGATCAAGCGCGATTTGCAGCTCAACGTCGCAGGGCTGACCGTCGCGCTGTTCCTGTCGGCGCTGTTCTCGTGGCTGCTGGCGCGCCGCATCATCGGGCCGGTCGCCATTGCATCGCGGGCGGCGCGGAGCATCGCCGGCGGCGACCTCGACGCCACCGTCCCCAAGGGTGGCACCGACGAGCTGGGTACGCTTCTGACCGCCATGGAAACCATGCGCGACAACATCAGGCGGATGGTCGATCAGGAAGTCTCGCAGCGCCGTTCGGCGCAGGCGCGGCTGTCCGATGCGCTCGAAACGTCGCGTGAGGGCGTCGTGCTGCTCGATGCCGACGGCCAGATCGCGCTGGCCAATTCGCGTGCCAGTGAATTCATCCGTCTCTCGCCGCAGCTGCTGCGCTCGGACCGGCTCGATGCCCCGAGCCTGGCGCCGGCCGACGGCGACATCGATGGCTTCGCGAGCGAGGCGCAGCTTTCCGACGGACGCTGGCTGCGCGTCAGCCGCAGCGAGACCCAGGAGGGCGGCGTCGTCCTCGTCTACAGCGACATCTCCGCGCTCAAGCAGCAGAAGGCGGAGCTGCATGAAACCAATTTGCGGCTGGACGCGGCGCTCACCCATATGTCGCAGGGGCTGTGCCTCTACAACAGCGAGGCGCGGCTGCAGGTCGCCAACCGTCGGTTCTGCGAGATCTTCGATATTTCGCCGGAGCTCGTCGTTCCCGGAATGACCATGGAGGACGTGCTCGGCCTGAGCGTTGCCGCCGGCAATCATGGTGACCGGACCGTCGCCGATCTGCTGGCGGAGCGCGAACGATCGATGGCCCAGCACGAGGGCAATTATCTGCAGCATCTCAGCGATGGCAGGATCATCGCCATCGCGCAGCGGCCGACGACCGACGGCGGCTGGCTCGTCACCTGCGAGGATGTCACCGAGCAGCAGCGGGCCGAGTCGCAGATCGCGTTCATGGCCCGGCATGACGCCCTGACCAAGTTGCCGAACCGGACGTTGCTGGCCGAACGGATCGAGCTGGCGGTCGCCCAGGTCGGCCGCGGACTGGGCTTCGCGGTGTTCTGCCTCGACCTCGATAATTTCAAGCAGGTCAACGATACGCTCGGGCATCCGGTCGGCGACGAATTGCTCTGTGCGGTCGCGGACCGCCTCAACGCCTGCGTCCGCGAGGTCGACACTGTCGCGCGTCTGGGCGGCGACGAGTTCGCGGTGATCCAGTGCGGCGTGCAGGGCGGTGAGGAGGCCGAGCGCCTCGCGCGCCGTATCGTGGAGTGCGTCGGCGCTCCCTACGAGCTGAACGGGCATCGCGTCGTGGTCGGGTGCAGCGTCGGCATCTCGATGTCGCCGGTCGACGGCACCACCGGCGAGAAGCTCCTGAAGAATGCCGACGTCGCGTTGTACCGCGCCAAGATGGAAGGCCGGGGCACCTGGCGCTTCTTCGAGCCCGCGATGGACGCCAGCCTGCAGCGGCGCCGCGCGATCGAGCTCGACCTTCGCGAGGCGATGGCCAAGGACGAGTTCTCGCTGTTCTACCAGCCGCTCTACGATCTCCATCTCGACCGCATCTGCGGTTTCGAGGCGCTGCTGCGCTGGCATCATCCCAAGCGCGGGCTGGTGCCGCCGGACCAGTTCATCCCGATCGCGGAAGAGATCGGCCTGATCGGTCCGTTGGGAGAATGGGTGCTCGACCGCGCCTGCGAGCAGGCCGTCACCTGGCCCAGCGAGATGAAGCTCGCGGTCAACGTGTCCGCGGTCCAGTTCCGTGATCCCGACTTCATCGACGTCGTGGTCAACGCGCTCGCGGCGTCAAAACTGTCGCCGCGCCGGCTGGAGCTCGAAATCACCGAGTCGGTCTTCCTCGCCAACAGTACCGAGACGCTTGCAACCTTGCACAAGCTCAAGGCGCAGGGCGTGCGCATCGCGCTGGACGATTTCGGCACCGGCTATTCGTCGCTGAGCTATCTGCGCAGCTTCCCGTTCGACAAGCTCAAGATCGACAAGTCCTTCGTGCGCGACGCGACCGCGACGCACGGATCGAAATCGATCGTTCGTGCCGTGATCAGCCTCGGCCGAAGCCTCGGCATGACCACGATCGCGGAGGGCATCGAGACCGTCGAGCAGCTCGATCACATGCGGGCCGAAGGCTGCAACGAGGCCCAGGGCTTCCTGCTCAGTCATCCGGTCCCGGTAACCGAAATCGCAGCCAAGATCCTCGAATTGAGAAACGGCTTCAAGCCGCCCGCCACCAAGAAGGCGATGGCGAGCTAGGCCCAAGGATCGAGCGCGTAGAGCGGGTAGATCGGTCGCGTGAATGTGACCGCTTTCTTCCCAAGCAAAAAGGCGGCCCAATCAGGAGGCCGCCTCTTGTGTTTTCAGTGGCGCTCGCGCCTATCCGCCATTGCCGCCGATCACGGCGCGCACCGTGTTGTCGGGGCCGAAATCCTCGGCGCTGTCGACATAGAGCAGCGCGGAGAGCTTCGATCGCGCACGGTTGACGCGGCTCTTGATGGTGCCGACCGCGCAGCCGCAGATCGCCGCCGCATCCTCGTAGGAAAAGCCGGAGGCACCAACCAGGATCAGCGCCTCGCGCTGGTCCTGCGGCAGCTTTTCGAGCGCCGCGCGGAATTCCTCGAACTCCAGATGCGCGGCTTGCGACGGCTGGCTCTTCAGCGTCTTGGCATAATTGCCCTCGGCGTCCTCCACCTCGCGCCGCCGCTTCCGGTAGTCGGAGCGAAACAGGTTGCGCAGGATGGTGAACAGCCACGCAGGCAGGTTCGAGCCGGGCTGGAACGAGTCGATGTTGGCGATCGCGCGCAGCAGGGTCTCCTGCACCAGATCGTCGGCGCGGTCACCATTACCCGACAGCGAGATCGCGAACGCGCGCAGGCTCGGGACCGACGCCAGGATGTCGTCGCGAAGTTCATTCGTGAGAGGCATTAGTCCCCTCCATTGTTCTTGTCGGTATCGCCCCCGGCCACGGCCGCCGCGGCGGCCTCGGGCCCGTCGAGTTTGCGGATCAGCTCCGCAAAGCGGTCGGGCACCCCCTGTCGCACCACATCGTCGTACATGGCGCGCAGCTGGTGGCCGATTCTCGATTGAATCTCGGCGTTGAGACCGCCCTGCTTCTTTACTTCCTTCATGATCTGATCCACGCTTCCCCGGGAGTTAAGTCTCTGATTTCCAAGATGTTTCCTCGAAAAAAGAGGCTGGCCGCGTTGCCTCGTCGGTCAGGAGCTAATGCAAAGTTGCGCAGAAAGTTCCGGAAGGCTGGAACTATTTCGTGGAACTTTTTCGGCTTTCGCGCGTAGTCGGGCATGCAGGGGAACCGGGGTCGCCCCAGAAACTGGATTCTTTACGCTGGATTCTGTCGCCCCCAGACAACGGGTTTCAGGCCGCCAGGCCCAACAAGCCGGGCCTCACGAACAAGGATGGAGTGGGAATGTCCCGATCGCAGATCGTTGCCGAACACCTTCCGTTGCTGCGCCGTTACGCTCGCGCACTGACCGGAAACCAGGCGTCGGGGGACGCCTATGTCGGGGCCATGCTGGAGGCCCTGTTGCAGGATGGAGCATTGCTCGATCAGACGCACGGCCCGCGCGCCGGCCTGTTCCGGCTGTTCACCCAGATCTGGAATTCGGTATCGGTGAACAACAACGACAATGCCGACGTCGCGACGCTGTCGCTGCCGCCGGAGCGCCGGCTCTCCAACATCACGCCGCTGCCGCGGCAGGCCTTCCTGCTGCTGTCGCTGGAAGGTTTTTCGGAGGAAGAGGTCGGCTACATCCTCGGCACCGATATTGCCGAGACGCGCAAGCTGACCGATGCCGCCGGCCGCGAGATGGCCGCCGAGATCGCCACCGACGTCCTGATCATCGAGGACGAGACCTTCATCGCCATGGACCTCGAGAGCCTGGTGAAGAATCTCGGCCACAACGTGATCGGCGTTGCGCGCACGCATTCCGATGCGGTGGCGCTTGCCAAGAACAAGAAGCCCGGCCTGATCCTCGCCGACATCCAGCTCGCCGACGGCTCGTCGGGCCTCGATGCGGTGAACGAACTGCTGCGGACCTTCGAGGTGCCGGTGGTGTTCATCACCGCCTATCCCGAGCGCTTCCTGACCGGCGAACGGCCGGAGCCGGCGTTCCTGATCTCGAAACCGTTCCAGCCGGCGATGGTGTCGGCGGTGGCGAGCCAGGCGCTGTTCTTCCAGCGCAACTCGCGCAACCGCACGCCGCGCGCGGCGTCGGCATGATCTGAGTTTACGCAAGAGGGCAAAATCCAGCCGGCGTACCGCGAGGTGCGCCGGCTTTTTGTTGCGCGCGACGTCGAAGCTATTTGCGCGTGACGCTGACCGGCATCGTGCTGAGCGCCCGCAGGCCCGAGCTGTCGCGGAAAGCTGTCGGGCCTGCGATGTCGAACTGCTTCACGCGGCTCGCGAGTGCCGCGATCACGGCCTCCGCCTCCAGCCGCGCCACCATCTGCCCGACGCAGCCGTGGATGCCGACGCCGAAGCCCATGTGTCCGGACAGCCGCCGCCGGACGTCGAACCGGTCGGCATGCTCCCAGCGCGTCTCGTCGCGATTGGCTGAGGCGAGCAGCAGCAGCACCTTCTCGTGCCTGCCGATCGCAACGCCTGCAATTTCGGTCTCGTGCGGCGTGGTGCGGAACACGAACGGCGCCGGTGAATCGAACCGCAGCGTCTCGTCGAATGCCGCGCGCGACAATGACGGATCGGCGGCGAGCAACGCCCATTGCTCGGGATGGCGCGCCAGCGTGTACAGCGCCATGCCGATCGCGCTGATCGTGGTGTCGAGCCCGGCCGAGAGCAGCGAACGCACCAGGAGCGGCGCTTCCTCCGCGCTGATCTCGCCTGCGTCGGCCGCCTCGTAGACCTGTGCGCCAAAGCTGCCCGGGCGCAGCGCCTCGCGCTGGCAGCGCGCCGCGACCCAGGGCAGCACGCGCGGCGCCTGCGCCATCAACTCGCGAAAGTAATCGTTCTCGGGCCCGAAGCCGGCGAACACCATCGCGCCATAGGTCAGGAAATTCTCGCGGCCCTCCTGGTCGATGCCGAGCGCGTCGGGAAACACGCTGACCGGAAACACCTCCGCGATGTCCTTGATGGCGTCGAACGAGCCGCGCTCGACCAGCCCGTCGACGAGCGTTGCAGCCGTCGCCTTGAAGTCATCGGCAAGCTTGCGCATCGCACCGGGCGAGAGGATCCGCGCCAGCACCGCGCGGGTCCGCGTGTGCAGCGGCGGATCGGCTTCCAGGATGATGCTCGGCGGCCGCCACGGCTTCTCCTTGAAGTGGTTCGCAAGCCCGGCGCCGCCGGCGTTGCTGAAATTGACGTGGTCTCCGAAGATCGCCTTGACCTCGGCAAAGCGCGGCACCGCCCAGATATCGTACTTCGTCAGGCGAATGACCGGCGCCGCGGTGCGCAGCCCCGCATAGGTGCCGTAGGGATCGGCCCGCGTCGCCGGGCTGAACGGATCGAAATCACTGCGGACAATGTCGCCGGCGAGGGGGCTCGCAAGGGTGCTCATCGGATCCTCCCGTCTTGTGATCAGTTAATTGACCATAGTCAATTAACCAGGATATGGCAAGGGGGAGCTCGTTTCGATTCCATCGGACCGGAAAAGGCTCTAAAGCGCGATGAGATTGGATTGAGCCGTCATCGCGCTTTAGCTCATTGTTTGAGCATGATCTTTTCGGAAAACCGCTTCGCACTTTTCCGGATCATGCTTTAGGAGACGGCCATGTCGATCGAGGAGCGATCCAGCAAGGGGGCGCGGCGCTTTCAGCGCCGGGCGCGCCAGGAGGCCGACAAGGAGGCGTTGAAGGCGCTGATCCTCGAGACCGCGCGCAAGGAGTTCGCCGCCGGCACGCTCGAGACCGTTTCGATCCAGAAGATCGCCGACGCGATCGGCTACTCCAAGGGCACCGTCCTCAAATACTATCCGACCAAGCTGTTGCTGCTGCTCGCGGTGAAGCAGCAGAATCTCGAGGCGGTTGCCGCCCAGCTCGAGCGGGTGCGCGCCCAGACGGCCGACAGCGATCTGCGGCTGCGGCGGGTGATGGAAACCTATCTCGATTACTGGGCCGACAATCCCGATCATTTCCGCTCGCTGTTCTCGATGTCCGGCACGGTCGAGGACCGCCGCTTTCCCGATGGCGTCTATTTCGGCGAGACCGAGATCGCGCGCCGCAGCTATGAGCTGTTCGTGGTCTCGGTGCGGGAGTATCTGGCGGCGCATGGCGCCGAACCTGCGCCGGGCCTGCCGCAGCGGCTCGCGACCGCGCTGCTTGCGGCAATCCATGGCGTGGTTGCGCTGACGCTCGGCACGCCGACCATGAAACTTCCCGACATGCGCGGCACCGGCCGGCTGCTGGTCGCGAGCCTGATCGATGCCTGGACGGCCAGACTTGCCGTCGCACGGAACAGCGAGGGCTGGCCGAGGATCACGACCGGCACCTTTGCCTGACAGGGTGGCATGCATGGGCCAGGCGATGCGGCATGCGCGATGCGCGGTGGAATCGCGTGCCGCCGCCTGCTAAGCGCGGCCGATGGACACGACGCAACGCGACCGAACGATCGGCTTTCTCTGCCTGGTGGTCACGGCGTTCGGCTGGGCCCTGAACTGGCCATTGATGAAGCTGCTGTTGCAGCAATGGTCGCCGCTGTTCGCGCGCGGACTTGCCGGGACCTGCGCGGCGGTGATCCTGGGCTCGCTGGCACTCGCCCGCGGCCAGTCGCTCGCCGTGCCGCGCGAGGCGATCCCGCGGCTGTTGTTCGCCTCCTTCACCAATGTCTTCGCCTGGATGGGTTTTGGCACCATCGCGATGAAATTCGTCACGGTCGGCGAGGGCGCGCTGCTCGCCTACACGATGCCGATCTGGGTGATGCTGTTCGCCTGGCCGGTGCTGCACAGCCGCCCGACATTGCGGGACCTGGCCGCGCTGGTGCTCGGCGTCGCCGGCGTTGCGCTCCTGCTCGGCGGGGGCGGCTTTGCGTTCAGCGCCGGCAAGCTCACCGGCATTGCGCTGGCGCTCGCCTGCGCCATCCTGTTCGCGCTCGGCAATGTGCTGAACCGCAAGCCGCTGCCGATGCCGCCGCTCGCGGTGGTCGCCTGGCAGGTCGGCATCGGCTGTCTCGTGATGCTGCTGCTCGGCGTTCTGTTCGAGCATCCGAACTACACGGCGATCACGCCGCTCGGCCTCGGCTGCTTCGCCTACATGACGCTGATGCCGATGGGCATCTGCTATCTCACCTGGTTCGAGACGCTGCGCCGCCTGCCGCCGACCTCGGCGTCGACGGGGATGCTGCTGGTGCCGGTGATCGGCGTGGTGTCGGCCGCGATCATCCTCGGCGAGCCTTTGGGGCTGCGCGAGATCGGCGCCATGGCGCTGACGCTCGGCGGCGTGACGCTGGCGCTGCAGCGGGCCTGAAGCCTTGCATGCTGTCCTGGTTATGACACTCGCTTCGGGAGATCAGGATACTCACCCGTATCGGGGAAATCCCTGCAAATAATTAGAGCGCGATTCACACATGTGATTTCTGGAACAGGCGCCCATCGCGAATCATCCCGGTCACTGGGCAGGGCTATTTCATCAAGATCAAATTACGAGCCCAGAAGGGGCCGTCTATTATCGGCAAGCGGCGGTTCGGCGTGAGAATGGGAATACAGAACGGCCTCAGCTAGCGCCTGGCAGCTGGGGCCGTTTTCCATTTAGGAACGGGCGCGGCGCGCGCCGAGTTGTGCTTGCGTTCGGGTGCTGCACCCTGCCGGGCAGTATCGGGACCACCAAAGTGCAACTGCGCGGCCTCAGCTTGTGCCCCCTCGCTGGGGCCGCTTCTTTGGGAAGCTCAGAGCTATTGCTTCTCCTCTTGCGCAGGGGCTGACTTTGCAATCGCGTGATGTGAGCCGGCGTCCGGTCCGGGACGGCGGCCGAAGGAACGGAGATCGGCGCATCGCGTTCTCCTGAAAAGGGAGCTTGGCCATGCGCAAGGCGATCGCGCGGCTTGATGCGGAGCAGAAGGCGCAGCTGCTTTATCTCGCAGATCTCGGTACGGCGATGTTCACGTCGGCGCTCGTGGTCTGCACCCTGAAAGTGGTCGTCGACCTCTTCGTCGGCGGCTGAGCGGCCACATCGGCGCCAATGCGCCGTCACTCTTCGGGCGGCGCATCCATCTGCGTGTGCCCATCGGGCCCGCGATCGAACACCCCGTAATCGCTGGATTTCACCCCCGCCGCACCATCGGTGCCGACGCCGGCGAGACCGAGCTTGAGCAGCTCGCGGACCGCCGCGGCGCGGGTCGGCATGCGGTGCTTGAAGCGGAAATCATCGAGAGCAGCCAATTCCTCCGGCGACAGCATGACCTGGAGGCGCTCTGCGCGTAACTCATTCATCGCAATACACCCAGACTTAGCTCAATGAGTAATTTGCTAAACGAACCAACTCGCATCCGGTTCCGCCGCTTGAGATAAAAACGTCGATTGAGTAAATTTATTAAATGAAATCAATGGCTTATTGAAAAAATTGAGGAACGATCGGGCCGCCCGTTTCGTTATGTTGCGGGAGAGATGCCATGACCAACGTCAAGCTGCCCCGCAAATTATCCGAGGAGCCGCAAGCGCCGGAACCGCGGCGCCCGAGCCACGCTCGGGTCATCGATCAACTGGACCGCTGGGCCAATAGTCCCGGTCTGCAACCGCCAAGGATGGACGATGGAGAGGACGATTCAACGACGGAAGCGATCTGAGCCCCACACCTTCGAGCAGCGCCTCGAGGAACATCGGGTGCGGCTCGAAAGCCAGCTCGCGCTGCTGCCGCGCGGCGCCGAGCGTGAGCAGGTCGCCGCGCGGATCGAGCAGTTGAAGACAGCCGTCGAGCTGAACGCGATGCTGTCGATGAGCGAGTAACTCGACAACCAAGCGGCGGGAGCGCCCACTTGCTCCCGCCGTTTTGCTCGCCTACCATTCCCACCTTGATGGGGATGGAGTCCCCCGATAACCGCCGCAAGGCTGATGACTCCTACCGGGCGCGACAGCGTCGGTAGGAGCATGCGCCACCGCCGATCTGCCGTGCCCCGCGAACGAGAAGGGGCAGAGCATGACGGGTCTTCCTGGTTCACTCTCAATCGCATTGTCGCTGGTCGGGTCGATCTGGCTCGTCGGCGTCGTCGCCCTATTGGTCGACGCGCCGGGCGAGCTGGTGGCCGCGACTTTTGTCGTTGGGACGCTGGTCGGCATCGCCGAGTGGCGAGCCGGAAAGGCGGAATCTTGAACGTTCAATTGTTGGCGGCGGTCGCGATCGGCGGTTCGCTGGGATCGGTCGCGCGCTATCTGGTGGCGATCGGCGCGGGGCGCCTGGTCGGCACCGAGTTCCCCTGGGGCACGCTCGTGATCAATATCGTGGGCTCGTTCCTGATCGGGGTGTTCGCGGAGTCCTTCGCGCTGAGCTGGAATGTCAGCCAGGCGGTGCGGGTGTTTCTCACCGTCGGCATCTGCGGCGGCTTCACCACCTTCTCGACCTTTTCGCTCGACGCGATCGTGCTGATGCAGCGCGGCGAGCTATGGTCGGCGGGAGCCTACATCGCGGCCTCCGTCGCGCTCTCGATCCTCGCGCTGTTCGGCGGCCTGCTGCTGGTGCGGGCGTTCGCGGCCTGATGGTCAGCCGTCATCCCCGCGCAAAGGCTTTGCCTTTGTCGCTGGAGGAGCGGCCTCTTGGCCGCGTCTCGAAGGATGCACGGCCCGGCTGGTGGCCGTCGACCCTTAGCTGCGACCGCCGCCGGCTCCTTTGCATGGGGTTGTTTTCGATATTTTGGCAGCGACCCTACTTAGTCGGTCGGATGGCGGCCGGTGCGCGGGTTGATCGGCGACGTGGGCGGCCGCCGCAGCGCCTCGGGCAGGAATGCCTCGCCACGCCCGGGCGAGGCGTCGGTGCGCACATCGGCGGCCCATTGCGCGCGTTCGTGGGGCGTCTGGTTGTCGTTGAACGTCCGCTTCACGTCGACCCCGCCGACGGGGTCATTGACGCCGTTCTGGCTGGCGGGATGGTCGACGCCGTTATGGATGTCACTGGAGTTGCCCATCGCGGCCTCCGGGTTCGGTTTGCTCCGGACCAACATTGCCCGCGCGGCCGCCGTTCCAAAAAAGTGAAGGGCCGGAGGTATCGGCTGCCGCCGGAATCCTTGGCGCGTGCCGGACCAGCCGGTAGGATGGAACCCGGATGGTGACGAGAGATCAAGGAAAGCCCCGGGAATGAAGCACGTCGACGTCGCGGTGATTGCTGCCACGCTGTGGCTGCTGGCGTCGATGGTGCTGGACATCCTGACGCCGAAGTCGATCACCGCGCTGATGATCGCAGCCGCGCTCGCCCCGCCGTTCCTGATCGGGATCGGCATCCATTTCGCGCGCGAATATTTCAAGGCGAAGCGGCGCAGCTACCAGCCGCCGCAATGGGACGAACGCTTCAGGAACTAACCGGGACGCCGGCGGGGCAGGGCTGCGTCAGCCGCATTGAACTGCACCGATGGCTTGCTAAGCTCGCGCCATGACCGAGCATCTCTCTGACACGATCAGCCGCCTCTACACCGATCCCGGCGACTATGTCGACAGCGACCATCCCGCCGTCGTGGCGTTCGCCCGCGCCGCCGTGCCGGCTAACGCCAGCGACCGCGAGAAGGCGAGCCGGCTCTACACCGCGGTGCGCGACGGCATCCGCTACAATCCCTATGTCAGCATGCGCTCGGCGGAGAGCTACCGGGCCTCCAGCGTGCTCGCCGCCGGCAACGGCTATTGCGTCGGCAAGGCAGCGCTCTATGCGGCGGCCTGCCGGGTCCACGGCATCCCGGCCCGGGTCGGCTTCGCCGATGTCCGCAACCATCTCACCACCGAGAAGCTGCGCCAGAGCATGGGCTCCGACCTGTTCACCTGGCACGGCTTCACCGAAGTGTTCGTCGACGGCGCCTGGCGCAAGGCGACCCCGACCTTCAACGACACGCTGTGCGCCAAGCTCGGCGTCAAGCCGCTCGATTTCGACGGCCATTCGGATGCGCTGCTGCACCCGTTCGACGGCGAAGGCCGCGCCTACATGCAGTATGTCAACGACCACGGCACCTATCACGACGTGCCCGCCAAATTCCTGATGCGCGAGATGGCGCGCGAATACGCCAATATGCACGGCGAGGATCTGTCCGGCCGCGACATGGAGCGGGAGGCGGCGGAGCAGTAGCGCGCCGCGGCGCACCGGCTTGAGGGGGGCGGTGTCATGGATGCGGAGCTGCCGAAAGCGCCTCGCGGCCGCCCGGCGACGGGCTGGGAGGACGCGGTCGCGCTGACCGGCTTCATCCTGGTCGCGGTCGGGCAGGCCTCCAACCAGGTGCTGGCGCGCGGCCTTGCCGGCTCGGTGCCGCCGTTCTCGCTGGCCTTGTTTCGCTGGAGCATCATCGCGATCGGGCTGGCGCCGTTCGCGATCGCGGCGATCCGCGACGGCAAGATCCCGCTGGCGCAGAACCTCTGGCCGATCCTCGCCGCGGGCTTCCTCGGCATGTTCCTGTGCGGCGGCCCGGTCTATATCGCCGGCATCACCACCACCGCGATCCATATCGCGCTGATCTTCGCGCTGTCGCCGATCATGGTGCTGCTGATCTCGGCCGCGCTCGGCATCGAGCATATCGGGCCGCTGCAATGGCTCGGGACCGCGCTGGCGCTCGCCGGCGCGCTGCTGATCGTCTCCGGCGGCCATCCGGAAACGCTGATGCAATCGGGCGCGGCCTGGGGCGATCTGCTGGTGGTCGGCGCGATGCTCGGCTGGTCCGGCTACACGCTGGTGCAATCGCGCGTCGCGCCGCGTGCCTCGCTGCTGGCGCGGGTCAGCCTGTTCTCGGCGGCCGGCGCGCTGTGCTCGCTGCCGCCGGCGCTGCAGGAGATGTGGACGATGCCAGCCGCGGTGTTCAACGCCAGGGCGATCGAGGCCTATGTCTTCGCCGGCCTGGTGCCCGGTCTCGCCGCCTACGCCGGCTTCGCCTGGCTCGGCGCACGGTTCGGCTCGGTGCGGACGTCGCTGGTGCTCTATGTCGCGCCGATCGCAAGCGCGCTGCTGTCCTGGATCATCCTTGGCGAACCGCCGAAGCTGATCCACCTGGTCGGCGGCCTGCTGATCCTCGGCGGCGTCTGGGCCAGCCTGCGCAAATAGATCCAGTTCCCTCCCAAGCTGCAACCTTTTCCGGCCTCGTGCGTTGAATCCAGCGTCGATTCAATAGCTTATCGGAGTGCCGTATGAATTTGACTCCCCAGCAGCGCAAGGTCCGTGACGAGCAACGTCAGCAAGAGGCGTCGCAGGCGATGAAGGAGCATCGCGCCAACGAGAAGGCCTTCTACGACAATTTCCAGCGCCTCAAGGCCGAGCGGCAGGCGCGCGAGGCCGCGCAGGACCGGGCGCAGACCGCCTCAAAATAACAGCCGGAGAGCCACCGTCCGGGTTGGCCGGATCTGACGGACCGAGAAGGAGCGGAAGCGAGGGGCGAGCGCGGCGCAAGCGGGCTCGCCCCAATGACGAGATGAAATCTCCAGACTTGGAGGACATCAGATGTATTTTGCCGATAAGACAGCCGATACAAAAACGGTTATCTGCAAATGCGGCGAGCCCTTGAGCGAACTGATGCTCGTCGACGATCAGACCACCGGAATCAAGTTCTACGTCGGTCGTTGCCCGTCATGCCGCGAAGTGACGGTTGTCCGATCCCAGGACATGCAGGCAGACATGCCATCGCGCGACAATGCGTGACGCCGATGGTCGCCGCCGTCTGACATCCAATGCGACAGGTGAGTGACAGGCCGGCTGACGCATTGTCTGCGGCACGCCCCAAAGAAAGCACCGCCGAAAAGAGCAGGGCGCGACCGGCATCACCACGGTCGCGCCCTACGTCGCCGGTCAATGGGGCAGGGGGAATAACCGGCTCTGGCAATGACTCGCAGACCCCCGGACTCGTTCCGCGCGAGTCGAAATTTTTTCGTACACGGTTAAGTGATGGCCGGACGCGAGAACCCCACAGGTTTCGTTCGCGTTGTGTCCGTGATCGCCAAGGGATTGTTAAGCGAATTTCCATGGGGCGAGGGACATCACCATGTCAAAGATTCAACAGGGAATTTTCGCTGCGTTGGCGATTGGACTGACGCTTGGCGCGGTCCAGCTGGCATCCGGCCACGATCTCATTGGCGGCCAGCAGGTCACCACCCAATTGGCGCCGGAGAGCGCGGTCAATCGTGCCGCCAAGGCCGACCGTGCCGCGGTTCCGGCAGCCGCCGGCCAGCCGAGCCGGACCGTCGCGCTGAAGCTCGAGCAGCTTCCCGAGACGTCGGTTCTGGTCCGCGTTCCCGTCGTGAAGGCCGAAGTCCGCAATCATCCCGCAGCGCCCGCCCGGGCGCGGCCCGGCGACACCCGCAAGGTCGCCTGCGAGCCTGTGGTCAGCGTCCTGACCGAAGTGGCCAAGCTGCTGCAACCCGGCCGCTGCGTGACCTGAGGCGGCTGAACGCCATCTCAACGAGTAACACTGGATCGCCCGGCTTGACCGGGCGATCCAGTATTCCAGAGACGGCTGTGATTAGACCGATGGGCCGCGGCGTACTGGATCGCCCGGTCAAGCCGGGCGATGACATGGTGGGCGTGGGTTGCACTTTGCCCAGATAGCGCAGGCTATTCTTCCTCTTCAGCCTCGCTGCGGCTGCTCGCCGCGCCGCGGCTGGCCATCAGGCCGAGCGCCAGGCCACCGACCAGCAGGATCGGGACCAGCCGCTTCACGCCGACGGCGCGGACGATCTGCAAGCCGGTGGCGATCAAGGCTGGATCCGCGAACATGGTTGCCGCCGCCGATTTCGCGGCCTTGGCCGCTTTCTCCGCGCGCCGCTGCATCTCGCGCTTGCGCGCCGTGTAGACGGCAACGACGGTCAACGTGACGACGAGGAACAGCGCGGCGCCGGCGAGGCACGCCTCCACCGGTCCATAGTGCCGCAGCACCGAGATGAAGGCGGCCGCGCACAGGAAGGCGATGGTGACGAACAGCGCGATCGCAGCCGCGGCCGCAAGCGACGACAGCCGCAGCGCGTTGCCGGTGGATTCCTTGACGTCATCGATCAGCCGCTGAAGCATTGCCCCGCCTTGCCTTGAAGAGCGCGTCGACAAACGAGGTGGCAGCGCGCCAGCGTTGCCATCGCGTCCAGAACCGTGATCTGCGCATGACTGCCATCTTGGGCCTCATCCGCTGGAATGGCTGGCCGACTAGCGCCGCCAGGTGACGCCGATCAGGAAGCCGAGGCCGAGCGCAAGGCCGACGGTCGCCAGAGGCCGCTGCGTGATCACCTCTTCGAGCGATTCCTCGATCGAGGACGCCGCCTCCTGCGCCGCGCCCATCATCGCGCTGCCGCGCTCGGACATGTCGTCGATGGTCGATTCCGCGTTGGCGCGCGCATCCTTGTAGTGGCGCCGCGCCTGCTTGCCGGCGTTGTTCGCAAATGCGTTGAGTGCGTCGGTGATCTGTTCGGTCAGGGCTGCGATATCGTTCTTCACGGCAGTGACATCCTTTTCGAGGCGTTCGTAGGTCGCTTTGTCCGTCATGTTCTTGATCCCAAATGCGCTGTCCGTGCCCGACATCGAAAGCTCCCGGATAATTCGCGTGTTGCGGGAAAAACGCCTCGCAGCAGCCAAAGTTCCAGATACGAAACCGTGGTTAGCCTTCCGGCAGCTGCGGCGAATTGTCGGGCATCAAATGCTCCTTGACGATCAGTCCAACGATCAACAGCGGCGACGACAGGAAGGCGCCCATCGGGCCCCACAGCCAGGTCCAGAACGCGAGCGCGAGGAAGACGGCGAGCGCATTCAGCGACAGCCGGCGGCCGACGATCGTCGGCGTGACGAAATGCCCTTCCATGAAGGTCACGACCGTAAAGCAGGCCGGCGCGATCAGCCCGGCGCCGATCGTCGGCGACGAAATGATGCCGACCGCAACCAGCACCACGAACATCGCGACCGGGCCGATGATCGGAATGAAGTTCAGCGTCGCGGCGAGCGCGCCGAGCCCGGCCGGATTGGGCATGCCGGTCGCGGCGCAGATCGCGCCGGTGATGATGCCGACGCCGATATTGATCATCGTCACCGTCAGCAGGTAGTTGCCGAGATGGGTCTCGATCTCGTTGAGGATGCGCAGCGTGCGCAGCCGCGCCGCGCGTTCGCTGAAGGTCATCACCAGCGCGCGGCGCAGATCCTTCCAGCTCGCGATGAACAGGATCAGGGTGGCGACGAACAGCAGGAATTCGGCGAAGGTCGGCGACAGGAATTCCAGCGTCGGCTGCACCCATTCGAATTTCGGCAGCTGAAGGGTGGCGAGCGTGTCGGAGCCGCCGACCATGCTCTGCAATTCCTGCCACAGTGCGAGCGGCCGGTCGAACACGTGCAGCTTGTCCTTCAGGATCGCGCCGAGCTCGGGCAGCCGCGAGCTCCACTCCATCACCGGCGAGGCAATCAGTCCGACCATGAAGGTCACGGCGGCGCCGACCGCGATCACGATCAGCACGGCGCCCAGTGCGCGCGGAATCCGGTAGCGCTCGAGCAGGCTCGCCGCTGGCGACAGCATGGTGCCGACAATGAAGGCCATGGTGATCGGCAGGAAGAAGGCCCGCGCCAGATAGAGCACCGCGACGATGACGATGACGAGCAGCGCGACCAGCGCGAAGGCAACGACCTCGGCGCGTCGGATCACGGGCGGCAGTTCGGCTTTGCTGTCGGGGACGGGCGTGCCTTCGGGCGCATTGCCAAGCAGAATTTCACTCGGAAAGGCGCGCACCAGACTCCTCCCGCACGAGGACAAATGAATTTCGCGCTGCGAGGTCGCCCCGCGCGTCAAATTGTGGGTGACAACGGCCTGCCCCGGCAAAAGGTTCCATCGCGGGTTCGTGAGACCTGGCGGGTTGACAGTCGCGACTTCGCGACGATTCGCGCCGGAACTGATTTGCGATCATGTGCGTTGGTTGGCATCGCATCACCAC
Organism: Bradyrhizobium mercantei; assembly: GCF_001982635.1. Lineage (GTDB taxonomy): Bacteria > Pseudomonadota > Alphaproteobacteria > Rhizobiales > Xanthobacteraceae > Bradyrhizobium > Bradyrhizobium mercantei. The sequence goes on from NZ_MKFI01000003.1 coordinate 67,054, forward strand.
GATGCGCATCCCGTTCAGGGGCAGCACATGACAGAGCAGTCTCTTTTCAGCCGCCGGCTTGCGTCGCGCGCCGCGCGCACCCATGCCCGCACTCTTGCCTTCGCCAGCGTCCTGTTCGTGACGCCGTTCATTGTCACCACGTCGGCCAGCGCGCAGGTGCTTGGCTATGCGTCGGCACAGCCCGGCGGATTCCCGTCCGACGAGGTGATGAACGATCCCTCGACCGGAGCCACCGAGGACGGCGCGCTGCCGGAGCGGCTGCGCCGCACCACCGTCGCCCTCAACACGTCGGAAGCGCCCGGCACGATCATCATCGATACCGGCAACACCGCGCTCTATTACGTGCTGGGCGGCGGCCGGGCGATCCGTTACGGGGTCGGCGTCGGCCGCGAGGGCTTCACCTGGGCAGGCACCCAGACGATCAGCCGCAAGGCCGAGTGGCCGGACTGGCATCCGCCGGCCGAGATGATCAAGCGCCAGCCCTATCTGCCGCGCTTCATGGCCGGCGGCCCGGGCAATCCGCTCGGCGCCCGCGCGATGTATCTCGGCTCCAGCGAGTACCGGATCCACGGCACCAACGATCCCACAACGATCGGCAAGTTCGTGTCGTCGGGCTGCATCCGCCTGACCAATGAAGACGTCTCCGACCTGTTCAGCCGGGTCGATGTCGGCACCAAGGTCGTGGTGCTGCCGAAGAATGCGCCGCATCTTGCCGCGCGCGAGCTCGGCCCGACCACGACCCAGATCTCGGTCCGCCCGGCCCAGGTGCGGCCGCGCCCCGCGGTGATGACGCTGCCGTCCGGCCGTCAGGCGATGAACATTCCGGCGGGTTCCTCGTTGTACTAGAGCGTTTTCCAGCGAAGTGGATACCGGTTCGCGTGAAGAAAACGCGTCAGAACAAGAATCTGGAGCCCCGTTCCGATTGAATCAGAACGGGGTTCCAGGGATCGGCGTTGGACTGAGGGTCGGTGATGGTGACGCGATACGTGAGGCGGTGGGCGTTCGGGACGGCGGCCTTGCTCGGCCTGTCCCTTGCGCCCGCGGCGCAAGCCCAGGACTTCTTCTCGCAACTGTTCGGCGGCTTCATGCACGGCCGTCCGCCGGTGATCCGCATACCGTTCGACGACGGCCCGCCGATGGCGCCGCGGGTCGAGCGCCGTGCGCGCTATGACGTCGGCCAGGCCTATTGCGTGCGCAGCTGCGACGGGCGCTATTTCCCGCTGGCTGCGACCGGCAACCAGAGCAAGGCAGAGATCTGCAACAGTTTCTGCCCGGCGAGCGCGACCGAGGTGGTCTATGGCGGCAACATCGACAACGCCGCGACGGAAGACGGCCAACCCTATTCCGAACTGCCGAACGCATTCCGCTATCGTGACGAGATCGTTGCGGGCTGCACCTGCAACGGCAAGGACCCGGTCGGGCTCGCCGCGGTGAAGATCGAGGACGATCCGACCTTGCGCAAGGGCGACATCGTCGCCGGCAAGGACGGGTTGATGTCGGTCGGCCGCCCGGACCGGCGCGGTGCGTCTCTCAATTTCACGCCGGCGCCGGATCGCATCCGCGCCAAATATCAGCGGCCGCCGGTGCTGGCGCGCGAGTAGCGTCGCTTACGCAAGGCAAGCCACTTTCGGTTCCGGAGTCCGGAACCGGCTTCCCTCCTGCACGTTAGGTCCGTGCGAACAGCACATTCACCGATGCCATCAGGGGGCCCCGCATGCTCGTCGGCGTACTCGTCACTTTCCTTGTTATTATTCTGGTTCTCTATCTCATCAACATGCTGCCGCTCGACGGCCGTGCCAAGCAGATCGCGCGTGTCGTCGTCATCATCATCGGCATCGTCTCGCTGCTGAAGTATCTGGCGGTGTTTTAGGTCCGTCATTGCGAGCGAAGCGAAGCAATCCATCTCACCGCGCGAGTAGAGAGGTGGATTGCTTCGTCGCTTCGCTCCTCGCAATGACGTGGATGCAGCAGTGCATCTCCAACAAAAAAGCCCCGGCTCATCGCCGGGGCTTTTGCTTGTCGCAGTGGTAGCGGATCAGCCGGCGGCCTTGGCCTCGCGGCGGCGCGCGGTGAGGATGTATTCGGTGTAGCCGTTCGGCTGCGTACGTCCCTCGAACACGAGGTCGCAGGCCGCCTTGAAGGCTGTGCCATCGAACGACGGTGCCATCGGCTTGTAGAGGGCATCGCCGGCATTCTGCTTGTCGACGACGACGGCCATCCGCTTCAGCGACTCCATCACCTGATCCCTGGTGATGACGCCCTGGTGCAGCCAGTTCGCCAGATGCTGGCTCGAGATGCGCAGCGTGGCGCGGTCTTCCATCAGGCCGACATCGTGGATGTCGGGCACCTTGGAGCAGCCGACGCCCTGGTCGATCCAGCGCACCACGTAACCCAAAATGCCCTGGCAGTTGTTGTCGATCTCCTGCTTGACGTCGTCGGGCGCCCAGTTCGACTGCGACACCGGAATGGTGAGGATGTCGGAAAGCTTGGCGCGCGGCCCGCCCTTGGCGAGCTCCTGCTGCCGGGCTGTTACGTTGACCTGGTGGTAGTGCAGCGCGTGCAGCGTGGCCGCGGTCGGCGACGGCACCCAGGCAGTGGTGGCGCCGGCCTGCGGATGGCCGATCTTCTGAGCCAGCATGTCCGCCATCTTGTCGGGCGCGGCCCACATGCCCTTGCCGATCTGGGCATGGCCGGGCAGGCCGTCGATCAGGCCGTTGTCGACGTTCCAGTCCTCATAGGCCTTGATCCACGGCTGGGCCTTCATGTCGTTCTTGCGGATCATCGGACCCGCTTCCATCGAGGTGTGGATCTCGTCGCCGGTGCGGTCGAGGAAGCCGGTGTTGATGAACATGATGCGCTTGGAGGCACGCTGGATGCAGGCCTTGAGGTTGACCGTGGTGCGGCGCTCCTCGTCCATGATGCCGACCTTCAGCGTGTTCTCCGGCAGGCCGAGCATCTTCTCGACCTCGGCGAACAGGTCGCAGGTCAGCGTCACCTCGTCGGGGCCGTGCATCTTCGGCTTGACGATATAGGCCGAGCCGGTGCGGCTGTTCCTGACCTTGGAATTGCCCTTGAGGTCGTGGATCGCGAGCAGGCCGGCGACCGCGGCGTCCAGCAGGCCTTCCGGAATCTCCTCGCCCTTGGCGTCGAGCACGGCGTCGGTGAACATGTGGTGGCCGACATTGCGCATCAGCAGCAGGCTGCGGCCGTGCAGCTTCAGCTCGCTGCCGTCGGGCTTCTTGTAGACGCGGTCGGCATTGAGCGAGCGGGTCAGCGTCTTGCCGCCCTTGTCGAAATCGGCCGACAGCGTGCCGTTCATCAGGCCGAGCGTGTTGCGATAGACCAGCACCTTGTCCTCGGCGTCGACGGCGGCGACCGAGTCTTCCATGTCGAGAATGGTGGAGACCGCCGATTCCAGGATCATGTCGGCGACGCCGGCCGGATCATCCTTGCCGATGACGTTGCTGCGGTCGATCTTGACCTCGACATGCATGCCGTTGTTGACGAGCAGGATCGCGGTGGGCTGGGCGGCATCGCCGAGATAGCCGGCGAACTGGGCGCCGTTCTTCAGCGCGGTCGAGTTGCCGCTCTTCAGCTTGACCGAGAGCTGGCCCGCGATCACGGCATACGACGTCACGTCGGTGTGGCTGCCGGTCGCGAGCGGCACCGCGGCATCGAGGAACGCCTTGGCCTTCGCGATCACCTTGTCGCCACGGGCCTTGTTGTATCCCTTGCCGCTCTCGCTCGGATCATGCGGGATCGCGTCGGTGCCGTAGAAGGCGTCGTACAGCGAACCCCAGCGCGCATTGGCGGCGTTCAGCGCGTAGCGGGCGTTGGTCAGCGGCACCACGAGCTGCGGGCCGCAGATCTTGCCGATCTCTTCGTCGACATTGGCGGTCTCCACCTTGTGGGTCGCCGGTTCGGGCAAGAGATAGCCGATGTCCTTGAGGAACGCGGTGTAGGCGTTGATGTCGAACGCCTTGCCCTTGTTGGCGCGATGCCAGTCGTCGATCTTGGCCTGCAGCGCGTCGCGGACCGCGAGCAGTTCGCGGTTCTTCGGGCCGAGCTTCTGGATGATGGCGGCCAGTCCTGCCCAGAACGCGTCCGGCGCGATCCCGGTTTTCGGTGTCGCCTCCTTGGCGATGAAATCGAACAGGACAGGGGCGATCTTCAATCCATGGGCATCGACACGAGTCATGATGGGCTTTCTCAAAGAAATGGGGCGTTTAGGAGCTGTTTCGAACGAAATCAGCAAAAAACGCGCCAAAGGGCCGCGTTCACGGACCTTTTAGCCCTAAAGCCACGGCTCTGAGAAGGCCCCCTGTCACCCCACCTTCAGGTGTCATGCCCCGCTTCAAGCGGGGCATCCAGTACGCCGCGGCCTTTCGGCTCAAGCACTGATGTCTCTGGAATACTGGGTCGTCCGGCCGAGCCGGACGACGACAGATCAGGGAGCCTCAGATATTCGCCGCGAGATCGGTCAGTTCGTCGAACAGGACGCCGGTCTCGGTCAGCATCCGCTCGATCGCGTCGGTGGCGTCGGCGACCGAGCGGTTCGAGGTGTCGATGGTCAATTCGTTGCCGCTCGGCGGCTGATAATCGTTGCCGATGCCGGTGAAGCCCTGCAACGCGCCCGCGCGGGCCTTGGCGTAATGGCCCTTGGGATCGCGGGTCTCGCAGACCTCGGCCGGGGTCGCGACATAGATTTCGCGGAACGCGCTGTCGGCGATGCGGCGTGCCGTCGCACGGTCGGACGCCGACGGCGACACCGCGGCGACGATGGCGATATGGCCGTTGCGCGCCAGATGGGTCGCGACCTCGGCGAGACGGCGGATGTTCTCGGCACGATCCTGCGGCGAGAAGCCGAGATCGCTGTTGAGGCCCGCGCGCAGCGTGTCGCCATCGAGCAGGATCGGCGAGCCGCCATTGCCGAACAGGCGCCGTTCCAGCGCCCGCGCCAGCGTCGACTTGCCCGAGCCGGGCAGGCCGGTCAGCCAGATCACCGCGCCATTGTGATGGTAGCGCGCGGAGCGCTCGTCGGCACGCAGCGCCGATTCCACCGGCACGATATCGACCGGCACCGCGGGCCGTCCGGCGTCGACCGACAGCACCAGGCCGCCGCCGGCGATGCGGCCGTTGACCTCGATCACGAGGCGGCCGGTGCGCGGATTGTCGGTGTAGGGATCGGTCGCGACCGGCTGCGCCAGCGAGATGTCGATCTCGCCGACATGGTTGCGCGCGATCGCCGTGTTCTCTTCGTTCGACAGCGCGCCGGGATCGATCGCCTTTTCGATCGCGACCACGGTGGCGCGGCTTTCCTTGGTGCCGAGCCGGATCAGGATCTGTTCGCCCTTGGTCAGCGGCTTGTCGTGCAGCCAGAAGATCCGCGCACGGATGCGGCGGGTGTCGCGCGGGCTCTGCCCGGCATGTCCGATGATGTCGCCGCGCTCGAGGAACAGCTCGCGGTCGAGCGTGATGCCGACCGAGCGCCCTGCGCCCTGCGGGCCATTTACCGGCGTTACCGGCCAGCTCTCGACCGTCTTGATCTTCGCGATCTTGCCGGTCGGCATGATGACGATCTCGTCGCCGGCCTTCAGGCTGCCGGACTCGACGCGCCCCGCCACGATGCGGCGGTCGTCGAACTTGTAGATCGCCTGCACCGGAAGCCGCAGCGGCAGTTCGGCAAGCGGCCGCGCCGGCTCGAGCGCGTCGAGCGCCTCGACCACGGTCGGTCCCTTGTACCATTCGATCCGCGGCGTGTGCTCGGCAACGCCGTCACCGTCGCGCGCGGAGATCGGGACCACCGCGGTCGGGGTCACGCCGAGACCGATCAGGTGTGCCGAAATCTCCTCGCTGATCTCATTGAATCGCGCAGCGCTAAAATCGACCCGGTCCATCTTGTTGACGACCACCGCGACCTGCTTCACGCCGAGCAGATGCAGGAGATAGCCATGCCGCCGCGTCTGCGAGCGGACGCCTTCGAGCGCGTCGATGATCAAGACCGCGCCGTCGGCCTGCGAGGCGCCGGTGATCATGTTGCGCAAGAACTCTGCGTGGCCGGGCGCGTCGATCAGCACGACGTCGCGCGAGCGGGTGCGGAAGCGGATCTGGGTGGTGTCGATGGTGATGCCCTGGTCGCGCTCGGTCTGCAGCGCGTCGAGCAGGAACGACCATTCGAACGGCATGCCGCGCCGCGCGCTGACCGCCTTCAGCATCTCGAGCTTGCCGTCCGGCAGGCTGCCGGTCTCATGCAGCAGGCGGCCCACCAGGGTGGACTTGCCGTGGTCGACATGGCCGACGATGACGATGCGCACCTGAGGGCGGGTCGTGCCGTTGGGCGTTGCCGAGATCGAGGCGGCGGGAAGGATCATGTTCATCGGAACGCTCGCGCGAAGTGGAAAGCCAACTGATTGCTTCGGGTGTTGATCAGAGATAGCCGGCGACACGCAGCCGCTCGAACGCATCCTCGGTCTCGTGGTCGAGCGCACGGCCGGCGCGCTCCGGGATCTTGGTGGCGTCGAGCTCGGCGAGGATCTCGTCGATGTTGGAAGCGGTGGAGGCGACCGGGTTGGTGATGTCCTGATCACCCAGCGAGCGGTAGCGCTTGCCGTCCTTGGCGAGGTAGAGCGGGATGATCGGAATGCCTTCGCGCTTGGTGTAGGCCCAGATGTCGGCCTCGGTCCAATGCAGGATCGGGTGGATGCGCAAATGCGCGCCTTGCGGCGGCGAGGCGTTGAAGTGATCCCAGAATTCCGGCGGCTGGTCGCGCACGTCCCATTCGCCTTCGAGACCGCGCGGCGAGAACACGCGCTCCTTGGCGCGGGTCGCCTCTTCGTCGCGGCGGATGCCGGCGATCAGCCCGTCGAAGCCGTATTTGTTGAGCGCCCATTTGAGCCCCTCGGTCTTGCGCGCAGCGGAACGCGCCGCCGGCGGCAGCGTGGGGTCAACGGCGTCGATCGGCGGGCAGGGCTCGACGCGCAGGTCGAGATCCCATTCCTTTCCGAAGCGGTCGCGGAACGCGTACATCTCCGGAAACTTCTTGCCGGTGTCGACATGCAGCGCCGGGAACGGCACGCGGCCGAAGAACGCCTTGCGCGCCAGCCAGATCATCACGTTGGAGTCTTTGCCGAGCGACCACAGCAGCGCGAGCTTCTTCAGCCGGGCGAATGCCTCGCGCAGAATGTAGATGCTCTGGGCCTCCAGCTCGTCGAGGTGATCCATCGACGGAGGGGCCTGATTGGGCGGAATCCCCGGCACGGAAGATGCATTGCTGAGCGCTGCGGACCGCGTCTTGGCGGCGACGGATTCGTTGTCGAGAAGATGCATCTCTTGGCCTTGGCCTGTGGAGTTGAAAATTCTAAAGTTGCGCTGCAATAGAGAAGAAATAATTTTCTCTTTGCTGGGCTTGATCGAGAGATAAATAGAAAATAATTTCAGTCAACCCCCAAATTGGGGAAGCGAGTGTCTGATGCGATATCTGCCGGTGTTTCTGGATCTGCAAAGCGGCAAGGTGCTGCTCATTGGAGCTGGCGAGCTCGTGCGCGCAAAATTGCGGCTGCTCGCCGCCGCCGGCGCGGCCGTGCGGTGGTACGCGACCGACGGCGATCATGAGCTTGCGGGCATCGCGGCCGCGGACGCCGCGCGCATCGAGCGCGCCGAAGGCGATCCGCTCGCCGCCGATCTCTCCGACGTCATCGCCATTCTCTGCGCCGGCGCAGGCGACATCGGTGTTGCGATGTCAGCGCGCGCCAAGGCGGTTGGCCTGCCGGTCAACGTGATGGATGACCTCGTGCATTCCACCTTCATCATGCCGGCGATCGTCGATCGCGGCGATGTCGTGGTCGCGGTCGGCACCGGCGGCACGTCGCCGGTGGTGGCGCGCCGCATCCGCGAGAAGATCGAAGCGGTACTGCCGGCGCGGATCGGCGATCTCGCCGGCTTCATCGGCCGCTTCCGCAAGGCGATGCATGCACGCATCGAGGAGTTTCCGCTGCGCCGGCGCTTCTGGGAACGCATCATCGACGGCCCGATCGGCGCGCTGGTGCTGGCCGGCCGCGCGGACGAGGCCGAGCAGGCGCTCAACGCGATCAAAGATCCCGCCGCGTTCGCCGGCGCTGATACGGACGGCAAGGCTGTCGGCCACGTTACGCTGGTCGGCGCCGGTCCCGGCGATCCGGACCTGCTCACGGTGAAAGCGCTGCGCGCGCTACAGGATGCCGACGTCGTGTTCTATGACGAGCTGGTGTCATCTGAGATTCTCGACCGCATCCGCCGCGATGCCGCGCGGATCCCGGTCGGCCGCCGGGTCGGCAAGCCCGGCATCGGCCAGGACGCCATCAACCGCCTGATGATCGAGGCCGCGCAGTCGGGCCAGCGCGCGGTGCGGCTCAAGGGCGGCGATCCCTTCATCTTCGGCCGCGGCGGCGAGGAAATCGAGGCGCTGCGCGAGGCCGGCGTCGCCTACTCCATCATTCCGGGCGTCTCCGCCGGTCTTGGTGCTGCCGCGCAGTTCGAAGTGCCGCTGACCTTCCGGCACGAGGCGCTGCGCATCACCTTCCTCACCGCGCACAAGGCGCGCGACGCCGAGGTGGTCGACTGGTCGGTGCTGACCGACAAGAAGATGACCGTCGTCGTCTATATGGGCATGACCGCGGCGCCCGCGATCCGCGAAGGCATGCTGGCCGCGGGCCGTTCGCCGGAGACGCCGGTCGGCGTGTTCGCGCGCGTGACGCGGCCGGACGCCAAGGCCGCGGTCGGCACGCTGGCGCGGCTGCCTGAGCTCGTCAAACAGGTCGATGGCGGTCCCGCCGTCCTCATCATCGGCGACGTGGTCGCGCATTCCGCGCCGTGGAGCCGATCCAACGTCACCCAACTGTTCTCCAACCAGATGTTCTCCGAACTGCTGAAAGCTGCCGAATGACCTCTCCGCTCGAACAGAAGAAAATCAGGATCACGGGCCCCTCGGTGGTCACCGCCAACCGCACCTGGGACGGCGCGGTCGTGTACCGCACCGCCAAGCAAGGCTGGTCCACCGAACTCGCCGACTCCACTATCGTGACCACGTCCGACGAGGCCCGCGCGCTGCTCGCCGAAGCCGCCGCCGACGACGTCGGCGCGGTCGGCCCCTATATCGCGCCGGTCGAGCTCAAGGACGGCGGCAAGGTCAAGCCCGGCAATCTCCGCGAACATATCCGCGCCAAGGGCGTCACCATCGATCTCCAGGTCCCGGCGTAAGGCGCGCACGCGTAAGGCTCATCGAACATGTATGCATATGACGAACTCGACCGCACGCTGATCAACGAGCGTGTTTCGGAATTCCGCGACCAGGTGAAGCGCCGCCTCTCCGGCGAACTCACCGAGGACGAATTCAAGATCCTGCGCCTGCAGAACGGCGTGTATCTGCAGCTGCACGCCTACATGTTCCGGGTCGCGATCCCCTACGGCACGCTGTCGTCGAAGCAGCTGCGCCGGCTCGCCCATGTCGCGCGCCGCTACGATCGCGGCTACGGCCACTTCACCACCCGGCAGAACATCCAGTTCAACTGGATCAAGCTCGCCGAGCTGCCGGACGCGTTGTCTGATCTCGCCGAAGTCGGCATCCACGCGATGCAGACCTCCGGCAACAACATGCGCAACGTCACCTCGGACCAGTGGGCCGGCGTCGCGCCGGGCGAGATCGAGGATCCGCGGATCTGGTCGGAGCTGATCCGCCAGCACACCACGCTGCATCCGGAATTCTCGTTCCTGCCGCGCAAGTTCAAGATCGCGATCACCGCCGCCGAGCACGATCGCGCCGCGATCAAGATCCACGACATCGGGCTTAGGCTGCACAAGAACGCCGACGGCGAGACCGGCTTCGAGGTGCTGGTCGGTGGCGGCCTCGGCCGCACGCCCTTCATTGCCAAGACCATCAAGCCGTTCGTGCCCGGGCGCGATATCCTCAGCTACATCGAGGCGATCCTGCGCGTCTACAACCAGTACGGTCGCCGCGACAATATCTACAAGGCGCGCATCAAGATCCTTGTGCATGAGCTCGGCATCGAGAAGTTCGCCAAGGAAGTCGAAGAGGAGTGGAAGGCAATGGGCGATGTCGGGCTGACGCTCGATCACACCGCCATCGAGGAGGTCCGCTCCCGCTTCTCCTATCCGGCTTACGAAAAGCTGCCGCACATGCCGGACGAGCTGAAGCAGGCCGCGCATGACAAGCTGTTCGAGCGCTGGCGCAAGAATTCGGTGTCGGCGCACAAGGTGCAGGGCTATTCGATCGTGACGCTGTCGCTGAAGCCGGTCGGTGGCCCGCCCGGTGACGCCACCGCCGAGCAGATGGATGCGGTCGCCGATCTCGCCGACAAATATTCGTTCGGCGAAATTCGTGTGGGCCATGAGCAGAACCTGGCGCTGCCGCATGTCGCCAAGCGCGACCTGCCGCTGCTGTTCAAGGCGCTCGATCGCCTCGGCCTTGCGACGCCGAACGTCAACCTCGTCACCGACATCATCGCCTGCCCGGGGCTCGATTACTGCTCGCTGGCCAACGCGCGCTCGATCCCGATCGCGCAGGAGCTGACGCGCCGCTTCGCTAACCACGATACCGCCGACCTGATCGGCCGGCTGCACATCAACATCTCCGGCTGCATCAATGCCTGCGGCCATCACCATGTCGGCCACATCGGCATTCTCGGCGTCGAGAAGAACGGTGAGGAATTCTACCAGATCACGATCGGCGGCCGCGCCGACGAGAACGCGCAGTTGGGCACCTTGATCGGCCCGGCCGTTCCCTATGCGGAAGTCGCCGACGTGATCGAAGACATTGTCGAAGCCTATCTCGCGCTGCGCGACCGTCCCGAGGAATTGTTCGTCGATACGGTGAAGCGTCTGGGCGTCGAGCCTATCAGGGAGCGGGTTTATGCCACTCGTTAAGCAGGGAAGATTAACCACCGATCTGTTCGTCCATGTCGCCGACGGCGCCGAGTTGCCGGGCGATGGCGCGGTGCTGGTCACGGCCGAGCGCTTTCTCGCCGATCCGGAAGCGCTGCTGCGCCGCGGCGGCAAGGTCGGCGTGATCTGGCCGAACAACCGCAATCTCGACGACCTGGTGCCGCATCTCGATCGCCTGGCCTCGGTCGCGCTGGTGTTCCCGACCTTCCGCGACGGCCGCGCCTACAGCCAGGCCCGCCTGCTGCGCGAGCGTTACGGCTATGACGGCGAGCTGCGCGCCACCGGGCAGATCCTGCGCGACCAGTTCGTGTTCATGACCCGCGCCGGCTTCGACGCCTTCGAGGTGAAGAAGGATGCCGACGCCGATGCGTTCGCCCAAACCATGAAGCGCTATTCGGTCTTCTACCAGCCGACCGGCGACGGCCGCGTCACAGCGCTGAACCGCCGCATGCAGCTGCGTCACTCGGAGAGCGCAGGGCAGTGAGCGCGCTTGCACCAGAGCTGACGGCACAGCCGAGCGGATTGCCGCCGGCCGACGCACTCGATCGCGCGCTGCGCACGGCCTCGCCCGCCGAGGTGATCGCGGCCGCGTTGCAGACGGTCGGCCGCGAGAGGCTGGCGCTGGTGTCGTCGTTCGGCACAGAATCCGCCGCGCTGCTCAAGGTGATGGCGGATGTCGACCCGGCGATCCCGGTGGTGTTCCTCGACACCGGCTGGCTGTTCGAGGAGACGCTGGCTTATCGTGACACCTTGATTGCGACGCTCGGTCTCATCGACGTGCGCTCGATCAAGCCCGATGAAGAGGCGCTGTCGCGCCAGGATCCGGACCGCGAGCTGTGGTTCACCGATCCCGACGCCTGCTGCCGCATCCGCAAGGTGGAACCGCTGGCGCGTGCGCTAAAACCGTTCGCGGGCTGGATCAATGGACGCAAGCGTTTCCAGGGCGGCGCCCGCGCCGACATCCCTGTCGTCGAGGACGATGGCGTCAGGCTGAAATTCAATCCGTTCGCCAACGTCTCCCGCGAAGAGATCGAGGCGATCTACGCACTCTCCAAGCTGCTGCCGCATCCACTTGTCGCATCGGGATATCAGTCGGTCGGGTGTATGCCTTGCTCGAGCCGGGCTGCTGCCGGCGAGGATGCACGCGACGGCCGCTGGCGCGGCCGGGCGAAGACGGAATGCGGCATCCATACGATGAAGATGTCGTAGGGCGCGAGGCGGCCAAATCGCGATGATGTTCGTTGCGATTTGGCGACGCGACAAAGCCTTCGCGGCGCGGCGGCTTCGTAGCACAAGCGCGCTGCGCCGCCGAAAACAAAGAAAACCGGTTTCGTTGACTTCAGGCCACTTCACCGTGAGTTATGTCTTGCGTGTTCCCTGACATTCTCAGGTTGAATGGAGACCGAAATGATCCGTCGTTTGCTGCCGCTGGTCGCGGGATTGTTGTGGGCGAGCTCGGCCTTCGCGGCCGACGTTTCGCTGCTCAACGTGTCCTACGACCCGACGCGCGAGCTCTATGTTGACTTCAACAAGGCGTTCGCCGCGGCCTATCAGAAGGAAACCGGCAAGAGCGTCGAGATCAAGCAGTCGCATGGCGGCTCCGGCTCGCAGGCACGCTCGGTGATCGACGGATTGCAGGCTGATATCGTCACGCTGGCGCTCGCCTATGACATCGATGCGATCGCGGGCAAGGGCCTGCTCGCGGCCGACTGGCAGAAGCGGTTGCCACTCAACGCCTCGCCCTACACCTCGACCATCGTGTTCCTGGTGCGCAAGGGCAATCCCAAGGGCATCAAGGATTGGGACGATCTGATCAAGCCCGGCGTTGCCGTGATCACGCCGAACCCGAAGACCTCGGGCGGCGCGCGCTGGAACTATCTCGCGGCCTGGGGCTATGCGCAGAAGAAGTTCGGCTCGGCCGACAAGGCGAAGAAGTTCGTCGCCGACCTCTACCAGAACGTCCCGGTGCTCGACACCGGCGCGCGCGGCTCGACGGTGACCTTCGTCGAGCGCGGCGTCGGCGACGTGCTGCTGGCGTGGGAGAACGAAGCCTTCCTGGCGCTGCGCGAATTCGGCGCGGACAAGTTCGAGATCGTGGCGCCGCCGCAGTCGATCCTGGCCGAGCCGCCAGTTGCCGTGGTCGATAAGGTTGCCGATCAGAAGGGCACCCGCGCGGTCGCCGAGGCCTATCTGAAGTATTGGTACACCAAGGAAGGGCAGGAGATCGCCGCGCGCAACTCCTACCGGCCGCGCGATCCCGAGATCGCCAAGGAGTACGAAAAATCCTTCGCCAAGGTTGAACTTTTCACCATCGACGACGTTTTCGGTGGTTGGACCAAGGCGCAGAAGGAGCACTTCGCCGAGGGCGGCATCTTCGATCAGATCTACAAGAACTGATTGAACGAGACCTGGTTCAACAGGGGGATATGTGAGCACAGCGGTTGCACGGCGCAGTACCTTGCCGGGGTTCGGTCTCACCATGGGACTGACCCTGACATGGCTCTCCGTTATCATCCTGATTCCGCTGGCCGCGCTGTTCCTCAAGACGTTCGAGCTCAGCCTCGATCAGTTCTGGGGCATCGTCACCAGCCGCCGCACGCTGAACGCGCTCAAGATCTCGTTCGGGCTTTCGTTTGCGGCCGCCTGCGTCAATCTGGTGATGGGCACCATCATCGTCTGGGCGCTGGTGCGCTACCGCTTTCCGGGCCGGCGGCTGTTCGATGCCATCGTCGATGTTCCCTTTGCCTTGCCGACCGCGGTCGCAGGCGTCGCGCTGACGCAGCTGTTCGCGCAGAAGGGCTGGCTCGGCGCGCCGCTCGCCGAGCTCGGCATCAAGGTCGCGTTCACGCCGATCGGCATCTTCATCGCGATGATCTTCATCGGCATTCCCTTCGTGGTGCGCACGGTGCAGCCGGTGCTGATCGATCTCGATCCCGAGATCGAGGAAGCCGCCGCGAGCTTGGGGGCCAATCGCTGGCACACCGTGTTCCGCGTCATCCTGCCGAGCCTGATCCCGGCGCTGCTCACCGGCTTTGCGCTGGCCTTCGCCCGCGCCATCGGCGAGTACGGCTCGGTGATCTTCATCGCCGGCAACCTGCCGAACGTCTCCGAGATCGCGCCGCTGCTGATCGTGATCCGGCTGTCCGAATTCCGTTACGCCGATGCCACCGCGATCGCGGTCGTGATGCTGGTGGCCTCGTTCCTGATCATCTTCCTGATCAACCGGCTGCAGCGCTGGGCGCAGGCCCGCATTCCCGTGCATTGAGGTCTTGAGATGTCGATGCAGACGGGATTGGTAACCTCGACGCCGCAGCTGCGGACCTACGCGCCCGCGACCGATGTCAGCGTTGCGGCTCCGGCGCCGCGGCTCGAGATCGCGCGCGCGGGGCCGGTGACGGCGAGGCGCGATCCGCGCACCGAGCCGGGGCCGATCCGCTTTATCATCATTGCGCTCGCGATCACCTTCCTCGGCGTGTTCGTCGTGCTGCCGCTGGTCGTGGTGTTCGCGTCGGCCTTCTCAAAGGGCGTCGGTGCCTATTTCGCCGCGCTGGCCGAGCCTGAGGCGCTGGCTGCGATCAAGCTGACGCTCCTGATTGCCGCGATCTCGGTCACGCTCAACCTCGTGTTCGGTGTGCTCGCGGCCTGGGCGATCTCGAAGTTCGAGTTCGCCGGCAAGACCTTCCTGATCACGCTGATCGACCTGCCGTTCTCGGTCTCGCCTGTGATCTCGGGCCTGGTCTTCGTGCTGCTGTTCGGCGCGCAGGGCTATTTCGGGCCGTGGCTGCAGGCGCACAACGTCCTCATCCTGTTCGCGGTGCCCGGCATCGCGCTGGCGACGATCTTCGTCACCTTCCCCTTCGTGGCGCGGGCGCTGATCCCGCTGATGCAGGAGCAGGGCACCCAGGAAGAGGAGGCCGCGATCTCGCTCGGCGCCTCCGGTCTGCAAACCTTCTTCCGCGTCACGCTGCCCAACATCAAATGGGGCCTGCTCTACGGCGTCCTGCTCTGCAACGCGCGCGCGATGGGTGAATTCGGCGCGGTGTCGGTGGTGTCAGGCCACATCCGCGGCGAGACCAACACGATGCCGCTCTTGGTCGAGATTCTCTACAACGAATATCAGTTCGTCGCGTCGTTCGCGATCGCATCGCTGCTCGCGATGCTGGCGCTGATCACGCTGGTGGCGAAGACCGTTCTCGAGCGGCGGCTCGACGAGGCAGAGGTGCCCGATGGCGATTGAAGTCAAGAATATCGTAAAGCGGTTCGGCAGCTTTGCCGCGCTCGACAATGTCGATCTCAAGGTCGCCGACGGCGAACTGCTGGCACTGCTCGGCCCGTCGGGCTCCGGCAAGACGACGTTGTTGCGGATCATCGCAGGGCTGGACTGGCCCGACTCGGGCGAGGTCGCAATCGACGGCGAGAATGCGCTGTCGCGCGGCGCCAGCGAGCGTCAGGTCGGATTCGTGTTCCAGCACTATGCGCTGTTCCGCCACATGACGGTGTTCGAGAACGTCGCGTTCGGCCTGCGCGTGCAGCCGCGCGCGATCCGCAAGGACGAGGCGACGATCCGCGCCCGGGTCAAGAACCTGCTCGATCTGGTGCAGCTCGATTGGCTCGCCAACCGCTATCCCAGCCAGCTCTCCGGCGGCCAGCGGCAGCGCATCGCGCTGGCGCGTGCGCTGGCGATCGAGCCGCGGATCCTGCTGCTCGACGAGCCGTTCGGCGCGCTCGATGCCAAGGTGCGCAAGGAGCTGCGGCAATGGCTGCGCTCGCTGCACAACGAGATCCACGTCACCTCGATCTTCGTCACCCACGACCAGGAGGAGGCGCTCGAAGTCGCCAACCGCGTCGTGGTGATGGACAAGGGCAGGATCGAGCAGATCGGCTCGCCCGGTGAGGTCTATGACAATCCGGCGACCGCCTTCGTGCACGGCTTCATCGGCGAATCCATCGTGCTGCCGGTCGATGTCGCCGGCGATGCGGTGCGGCTGGATGGCCGTCCGCTGAACATCCCGGCGCTGGGCGCGGCGTCAGGCGCGGCCAAGCTGTTCGTCCGCCGCCACGACATGGCGGTCGGGCCCGCCGGAACCGGTGCGCTGGAAGGCGCCATCCGGCATGTCCGCTCGTTCGGCCCGATCCAGCGTGCCGAGGTGGCCCTGTCGGGCAGCGAGGGCAAGACCGTGATCGAGATCGACGCTCCCCGCGACCGCGAGCTGCAAGCCGGCGAAATCGTCTCGCTGCAACCCCGCCGCTACCGGATCTTTGCCGAGCAGGGATAGCTGCCGCGGGTCCAAACCTCCCCTTGAAAAGGGGAAGGTCGCCTTGCTCGCCAGAGCAAGGCGGGTGGGGATCTGCCTCCACGACTGCCGCTGTCGCCCCTGGCCGACCCCCATCCCGACCTTCCCCCTCTCAGGGGGAAGGAGAACAGGGTCCCGGTCCCCGACATCGGTGGCACTTGATGGCCAAAAGTTAGCCCCTGTTCACCATTCAGCCACGGTTGGTATGCAACAACGGCGGGCCAACTTTGGGGGTCTTCACTAGTGAAACGGACGACGGTTGCCCTGTTCGGGCTGCTGGTGCTTGCCGGCTGCGGCACGGACACCAAAATCCCGGAAGAACCGGCCATGTATCTCAACATGGCGCAGCCCGGCGCCGTGCTGGATAGCCAGGCGGCTGCGATCATGTTTTCGCAATACCGCCAGAACAATGGCCTTGGCACCGTGGTGGTCGATCCGGACCTGACCAGGCTCGCCGAGCAGCAGTCGCAGGCGATGGCCGCCCGCAACAAGATGGACCATGACGTCAAGGCCCCGCTCGGCAAGCGGCTCGAGGCCGGCGGCTATCCGGCGACGGTGGCGGTCGAGAACATCTCGGCCGGCTATCACACGCTGGCGGAAGCGTTTTCGGGCTGGCGGGATTCACCGCCGCACAAGGCCAACATGCTCAAAAGCGGTGTCACAAAAATGGGCATCGCGGCCGTCTATGCTCCGAATACCAAATACAAGGTGTTCTGGACGCTCATTCTGGCGGCAACCTGATCTCGATAAATTCCACGTGATCCAAGCCCCAATCTCGTAGATTGACGCCGCCGCCAACAGCGGCCACCGTGTTGCTCGAGAGCACGATCGGGAAAGGCGGACGCCGCTTTTGGGAAAGACCGTGCTCGCGCAATGAGGCTGGATCGGGATGTGATCGCATCACGATCGGTGTTGGTTTCGAACCGAACGGTTACGAATGGATACTTCGGATTCCGCGCCGGCCTCGACGCCCGCGCAAGCGCAGCGTGTGCTGGTTCTGCAGGGCGGCGGCGCGCTCGGCTCCTATCAGGCCGGCGCCTTTCAGGCGCTGTGCCACGCAGGCTTCGAGCCGGAATGGATCGCCGGCATCTCGATCGGTGCCATCAATGCCGCGATCATCGCCGGCAACGAGCCGGACAAGCGCGTGCCGAAGTTGAAGGAATTCTGGGAGATGGTGTCGGCGCCGGTGCCGTGGAATCCGGTCTCCAAGCATGAGCGTGCCCGCTCGCTGTTCAACGAGACCTCTGCCGCGATCATCGCGACCTTCGGCGTGCCCGGCTTCTTCACCCCGCGGATTCCGCCGGCGCCGCTGTGGCCGCCCGGCAGCTCACAGTCGCTGAGCTATTACGACACCGCGCCCCTGAAGAAGACGCTGGAGCGACTCGTTGACTTTGATCGCATCAACGATCTGAAGACGCGGCTGTCGGTCGGCGCGGTCGGCGTCACCTCGGGCAACTTCTGCTATTTCGACAATTACGAGTTCAAGAAGCGCGGCAAGAAGATCGGCCCCGAACACATCATGGCCTCAGGCGCGCTGCCGCCGGGATTTCCCGCCGTTGTGATCGAGGGCGAGCATTATTGGGACGGCGGCATCGCCTCTAACACCCCGCTCGATTTCGTGCTCGACGAGGAGACCACCCGCGATCTCCTGATCTTCCAGGTCGACCTGTTCAGCGCGCGCGGGCCGTTGCCGGAGACACTGCTGGAAGCCGCCGAGCGCGAAAAGGACATCCGCTATTCCAGCCGGACACGGATGAACACCGACAAGAACCGGCAGATCCACAACGCCCGCATGGCGGTGCGCGACCTGATCGGCAAGCTGCCCGATTACCTGAAGAACGATCCGTCGGTCGAACTGCTGCGCAAGGCGTCCAGGGAGAACACCGTCACGGTGGTCCACCTGATCTACAAGAGCAAGAACTACGAGACCTCGTCGAAGGACTACGACTTCTCCCATGTTGCGATGGTCGAGCACTGGGGCGCGGGCGTCCGCGACGTGCATTTGTCGATGCGTCACAAAGAATGGCTAGAACGGCCTCAGTCCGGGGAAACCATGGTGACTTACGACCTCACGGGGGACGAACCCACGCCCCCGCAAGCAAAATAGGAGCGACCGATAATGGGTACGTTGACAGGCAAGACCGCCGTTGTGACCGGCTCGACCAGCGGCATCGGATTGGCGATCGCGCGCGCCTTCGCCGGCGCCGGCGCCAATATCGTTCTCAACGGCATGGGCGTTCCGGCCGATATCGAGAAGGAGCGTTCCGGCATCGAGACCGACTTCAAGGTCAAGGCGGTGCATTCGCCGGCCGACATGACCAAGCCGGCCGAGATCGCCGAGATGGTTGCGCTCGGTGAGAAGACCTTCGGTTCGGTCGATATCCTCGTCAACAATGCCGGCATCCAGTTCGTGTCGCCGATCGAGGAATTCCCGCCGGAGAAGTGGGAAGCGATCATCGCGATCAATCTGTCGTCGGCGTTCTACGGCATCCGCGCCGCGGTGCCCGGCATGAAGAAGCGCGGCTGGGGCCGCATCATCAACACCGCCTCGGCGCACTCGCTGGTCGCCTCGCCGTTCAAGTCGGCCTATGTCTCGGCCAAGCACGGCATCGCCGGCCTCACCAAGACCGTCGCGCTCGAGCTCGCGCAGCACAAGATCACCTGTAACTGCATCTCGCCGGGCTACGTCTGGACGCCGCTGGTCGAGCACCAGATTCCGGAGACCATGAAGGCGCGCAACATGACCAAGGAGCAGGTCATCAAGGACGTGCTGCTCGCGGCACAGCCGACCAAGGAGTTCGTGACCTCGGACCAGGTCGCAGCGCTGGCACTGTTCCTGTGCAGCGACGACGCCGCGCAGATCACCGGCTCCAACTACTCGATCGACGGCGGCTGGACCGCGGAATAATTCGCCTCCGCGAGTTGGCGGTTAAGAACAAGCCGGCCCTGATTGGATCAGGGCCGGCTTTTGCTTTCCATCTGATGATCGCCGGGCCTGCCGTCAGGCATCCGACCCGCTCTCTTTCGCGGGCTTTTGTTTCTCGGCCACCAGCCGCTTCATGCTCTCGAGGATGTCAATCTCGGCCGTGCTGGAGCCCGCGTCGGGGGTGACTTCGATCGACGTGATCGCGGCTTCAGATATCTGCAACTCATCGTGGGAAGCGACGTGTTGATGGCCGCGCAATGCGGTTTCGATCGCGTTCGCCATCGACAGCAGTTCGTCCTGCGCCGCCTTCGGCCAGGATCGCACGCGATCAAACAGGTCTTTCAGCTCAGTGGCGCTCATGGCGGCAATTATATACCGCGTCCGGCCGAATGCTACGGCGCCGTCCGCCGCTTCCCGAACGCCAGCACATGCAGGCCGAGGCGCGAGCGCACCACGTAGAACAGCAGGATGGTCTCGAAGATCAGCGACAGCGAGGTCGAGGCCGCCGCGCCCATGCCGCCGTAGCGCGGCACCAGCGTCATGCAGAGCCCGACATTCATGAAGAACGACACCGCATAGGCGGTGGCGCAGATGCTCTGGTGACCGAGCATGTTCAAGAGGCGCTCCACCGGCCCGATCGCCGAGCGCACCACGAGGCCGATCGCGGCGACGAACATGATGCTGTAGCCGTCGACGAATTTCGGGCCGAACAGCCAAAGCAGCGGCTTGCCGAAGGCGAGCAAGGCGATGGTCGCAAACAGCGAGGGCCAGAACGTCCAGCTGATGGCGTGCGCGACATAGGCCGACAGCCGGTCCTTGTCGCCGATCGCGTTGTACTCGGCGAAGCGGTGCGCGGTCGTCGCGGACATGGCGTAGTGCACGAACGACACCAGCGCCAGCGTCTTCACCACGGCGAAGTAGATGCCGACCTCCTCGGAGGAGCGGAATTGTTGCAGCATCAGCACGTCGGTGTAGCCGAGCAACAGATAGAAGCTCTCGACCAGCATGATCGGCAGCGAGATCGCAAACCAGCCCTTGACGTCGTAGGTCTTCTCACCCGTCCCGAGATGGGCCTTGAGGCGGCGGTTCAGCACGATCATCTGGCCGATCGCCGCGATGTAGACCGCAGCCGCGCTCGCGATCATCGCGGCGGTGGCGCCGAGATTGAGGCCGAGCGCCAGTGCGCCGGCGGTCAGCGCGATGATCAGTCCCTGCCGCACGATGAATTGCGGCATCAGGCCGAGCTGCATCCAGTCATGCGCGCGCGAGATGCCGTCCTGGGTGTTGGCGACCACGAAGGGCGGCAAGGTCAGGCAGCCGATATAGAGCGGTACCACCGCGTTGGGATCGATCCAGGGCGAGGCGAGGTGGATCACGCCGGCGAGCAGCAGCGCCACCGTGCTCGACGCGGCAAGCACCGCCCAGCGGCCGCCGGAGAGGAAGCCGCGCAGCGCGGCGAGGTCGCCGCGCGCGCGATATTCCGGGATGATCTTCTGCGAGGACGGCGCGATGCCGAAATCCATGGTGCTGCCGAGCAGGAGCACCCAGGTCCAGACATAGACATAGATGCCGTAGTCCGAGCCGCTCATCCAGCGCGCCAGTAGGATCTGCGCGAGATAGGCGATGGCGGCGCTGATGACGCGGATGATGAAGATGGTGCCGGCAAGGCGTTTGGTGACCGACGCCTCCTTGGTTCCGCCGAGCAGGCGCGCGGTGAAGCCACGCAGGCGTGCGGCCGGGCCCGATGGCGCAGTGGTTGCGGCAGAGGATTCGGATTGTGTCTCCATCACAGCCAAGGCGGAAAATTCCCAAAGCGCCGCAAGGCGGCAATGGCCCCCGATCTATCAACGAAACGTTAAGATTGGGTTGGGTGACCGCTGTTCCCGTCTTGCGCCATCCCGGCCTGGTGCGCAATTGCGGCACGAAAGCCGGGATCCATAACCAGCGGAAACAATTAGGCACACAGCTTGACCCCCAGCCTGCCTCAAACAGCAGCCGCGGAGAATGGGTCCCGGCCCCCGTGCGCAATTGCGCACCAGGCCGGGACGACGCTGTTGCGCTAGTTCAAATTGATATTGAATTCGTAGCCTTTGTCGCCGCCGACCAAGGTCAGTTTCAGCGCGGCGCCGTCCGCCTTGGCGCCGGGCGGCAGGCCGTCGAGCTCGAAGGAGAAGCGCTTCACACCCGGCGGCGCGTGCGCGACGAGCTTGGGCACCGGCAGCGCCCAGTCGGGCGTCGGCCCCTCGACGAACAGGCTGAGGTCCTTGGTCTCGGGCGCGGCGACGTCGACCAGCACGTTGTTGCCGTCGCGCTTGACGTCGCGGATCGTGAACGGGGTGGGATCGCCGATATTGGCGGGCTTCGGCACCGCGTTGAGCGCTTCCGACAGCGCGGCATCCTCGGTCGAGGCGACGCTCGCGAACGCGAGCTCGGCCTTCGCTTCCACCGGCACGCACAGCTTCTCGCACACCGCATAGCTGATGTCGGCGCGCAGCACCAACGGCTTGTCGGGGTTTTTCGCCACGATGCGCAGCGGCAGCACCACCTGGTGCTTGTAGCCGAGCGAGGTGCCGCCGGCGCCGTCGTCGAACTGGCGCGGTGCCGGCCACATCACCGTGACCACATCGACATTATCCGACTTGGAGAAATCGAACCGCGGCGGCACGCCGGAATCGCCCGGCGTCCTCCAGTAGGTCTTCCAGCCGTCCTGCAGCTGGAAGGCGATGCCGCCGAGCAGCACCGCGCCGCTGCGCGATCCCGCGAGCAGCCGCACCGCCGAATGCGTGTCCTGCTGCCACGGCGAGGCGTCGTCGGCGCGAACCTCGGTTGCCGCGGATGCGACGGAAAACAAGGCGGCAACGGCAAATGCGGCCCGCAGGGGAACTGTGACGATCATGAGACGTCTTTACCTGCAACTTTCGGTGCAAACCATTGAATTGCTTGTGATGCATCGCCGCACTGCGGCCGATGGTTGATTGACAGAACCGCCACCCAATATCAGGATGCCAAATCAGCAGGAAAGGCCTTTGCGGATGCGCCCTGAAGGCAAAACAGGCAAGACTCGGAAGACCGCCGCCGGCAGAAGCCCGGCCGTCGGTCCCCATGCCACCGAAGATGGCTATCTCGATGGCCAGATGCTGATCGCGATGCCTGTGATGAACGACCCGCGGTTCGAGCGCTCCGTGATCTACATGTGCGCCCATTCGTCGGAGGGCGCGATGGGCATCATCGTCAACCGCCCGGCCGGCAGCATCGATTTCCCGGGGCTGCTGGTGCAGCTCGACATCATCGAGAAGTCGGACCAGATCCAGCTGCCCGAGAATGCCGAGATGATGAAAGTGATGAAGGGCGGCCCGGTCGACACCGGCCGCGGCTTCGTGCTGCATTCCAGCGACTTCTACATCCAGGATGCAACGCTGAACATCGACGACGGCATCTCGCTGACCGCGACCGTCGACATCCTGAAGGCGATTGCCAAGGGCGCCGGCCCCAGGCACGCGATCCTCGCGCTCGGCTATGCCGGCTGGGGGCCGGGCCAGCTCGAGAACGAGATCCAGCACAATGGCTGGCTGCACTGCGACGCCGATCCGGAGTTGATCTTCGGCACCGACGTCGACGAGAAATACGCGAGCGCTCTGCGCAAGATCGGCATTGAGGCCGGCATGCTGTCGAACGACGCCGGGCACGCGTAATCATCTGCAGCCGCGGTAGTACGGCCTTCCCACATTGCTGGTGTCGTCCCTGCCTAGTGCGCAATTGCGCACGGGAGCAGGGACCCATAACCACAAGACGTGGGGATCGAGCGAGCTGGGGCCACAGCTTCGCGCAATCGCACGCAGTCGTGGTTATGGGTCCGGGTCGCGCTTACGCTTGCCCGGGACGACGGTGCTGGCTTGGCTTACTCGGCCGCTTCCTGCGCGACGGTCGGCTGCGTTCCCGCCACCGTGGCGCGGCGCATGTCGCGGGGTTGCGACTGGTCGTAGCGGCGCACGCGATGCACGGTCTGGCGGTTGTCCCACATCACGAGGTCATGCACCGTCCATTTGTGCACGTAGACGAATTCGCCCTGCGTCGCGTGCTCGGTGAGATCACGCAGCAACAGCCGCGCCTCCGGCACGCTCATGCCCCTGATGGCGCCGGCGTGCGAGGACAGATACAGCGACTTGCGGCCGTGCACCGGATGCGTGCGCACCAGGCGCTGCAGCACCGGCTTGAACATCTGCTTCTCTTCCTCGGTGTAGTCGAGGAAGCCGAGCGAGCCGCGCGAATACATCAGCGAGTGCTCGCAGATCATGTCCTCGATCTCGGCCTTGGTCTCGTCGTCGAGCGCGTCATAGGCGGCGCGCATGTCGGCGAATTCGGTGTTGCCGCCCTTCGGATTCACCACGCGCGCCGACAGCAGCGAGAACTTTGCCGGGATCGGCCGGAACGAGCTGTCGGAATGCCACAGGCAGTTGCCGAGATTGAACAGATGAGTGCGGTGATCCTTCGGCAGCGGCTTGCCGTCCTTGCCGAGATTTGAGACATCGTTGAGCCCGGAAGAGAGGCGGTAGTCTTCCTTCTTCGTCACCGTGCCGCCGCGCGAGTGCTCGCGCTCGCCGAAGTTCAGCGCGAACGCCATTTGCTGCTCGTCTGATATGTCCTGTCCGTGGAACACGAGCACGGCGTATTTGTCCATGCCGGCCTCGATGTCGATGGCTTCCTGCTTCGTCAGCGGCTTGCGCAGATCGACGCCGGAGACTTCGCCGACGAAATGCTTGTGAAGCTGCCGGATCAGGACGGTCATGGCGCGTATCTCCCCGAATCTTGCGGGCGGTTTTCCCGCTTTGTTTGACGGAAAGGCTACTCCCGGCGCGCGCGCTGTCAACGCTTGGTGGTGATGCGCGGGTCAGGCATTCCGCGCCATCAACCCGCCGTCGACCGGGATCACGGCGCCGGTCAGGAACGACGCCGCGGGCAGGCACAGGCTCAGCGTCATGTGCGCGACCTCTTCCGGATCGCCGTAACGCGCCAGTGCGGTGCGGCGCTTGGCGTAGATCGTCTTGTGCTCCTCGGAGATGCGGTCGGTAATCCCTGTGCGGATCGGGCCCGGGCAGATGCAGTTGACGGTGATGCCTTCGCGTCCCAGTTCCACCGCGAGCGAGCGGGTCAGGCTGGTGACGCCGCCCTTGGCCGCGGAGTAGGGGCTGTGCAGGCCTGTCGCACCCAGCGCCTCGGTCGAGGCGATGTTGACGATGCGCGGCGAGCGCGACTTGCGCAGGTATGGCAGTGCGGCGCGGATGATGCGCGGATGCGCCGTCAGCATCACGGCGATGCCCTTGGCCCACGCATCTTCATAGCCGGGATCGTCGATCGGCACGCGCACCGAGATGCCGGCATTGTTGACGATGATGTCGAGCCCGCCGAAATGCGCGGCGACATCGTTGACGACTCTCGTGATTGCGTCGCGATCGCTGACGTCGAGCGTCCAGGCCTTGGCCGAGCCGCCGCTTGCCGAAATTTCCTTCGCCACCGCCTGTGTGCCCTCTTCCGTGAGATCGGTGACCGCGACATTGGCGCCCTCATCGGCGAACACGCGCGCCGTGGCGCGGCCCATGCCGCTCGCGGCCCCCGTGACGAGAACGGTGAGGCCCTTCACCGAACGGCTGAGCTGCTTGTATTCGGACATCACGGACCTCCCGTTGATTTTTTGCGTTGTCAGACCGGTAACGCT
Organism: Bradyrhizobium mercantei; assembly: GCF_001982635.1. Lineage (GTDB taxonomy): Bacteria > Pseudomonadota > Alphaproteobacteria > Rhizobiales > Xanthobacteraceae > Bradyrhizobium > Bradyrhizobium mercantei. The sequence goes on from NZ_MKFI01000003.1 coordinate 91,922, forward strand.
GGCACCGATCCACGGAGACGTCAAACCGGTGATCGGCTTCCGGCGCGCACGCAGCGCGTTAACGCAAGTCCGCCGTTGGCTTTTCGCAAAGGATCATGCTCAATCAAGACAACAGCACGGGAGAGGAACGCGATGAACGAGCTCGATTTCGGCGGCAAGCAGGTCCTGGTGGTCGGCGGCTCCTCAGGCATCGGCAACGGCATCGCACAGGCCTTCCGCACCAAGGGCGCGCGCGTTGCCGTGTATGGCACTCGCGCGCAGGCGAGCGACTACTCCGCCGAGGAGGGCTCGCATCTCGACGGCCTTGCCTATGCGCAGCTCGATGTCTCTGATCCGCAGGCGATCGCAAACCTCACGCCGTCGTTCGATCGGCTCGACGTGCTGGTGCTGGCGCAGGGCGCGGTGATTTACCGCCGCGGGGAATTCGAGATGGAGGGATTCCGCAAGGTGCTCGAGGTCAATCTGATGAGCCTGATGGCCTGCGCCACCAAATTCCATGCGATGCTGAGCGCAGCCAAGGGCTCGCTGATCATCGTGAGCTCGACCGCGGCGTATCATTCCACCATGGGCAATCCGGCCTACAACGCGTCGAAGACCGGCGCGGTCGGGCTGACGCGCACGCTCGGCGAGGCCTGGGCGGAGAACGGCATCCGCGTCAACGGCATCGCGCCGGGCCTCGTCGACACCAAGATGACCAAGGCGACGACCGCGAATCCAAAGCGGCTCGAAGGCGCGCTCGAGCGCATTCCGCTGAAGCGTCTCGGTACGCCTGCCGACATGGCCGGCGCCGCACTGTTCCTGGCCTCGCCGCTCGCCTCCTACATCGTCGGCCAGACCATCGTCGTCGACGGCGGGCTCATTCTGTAGCCCTAGGAACCTGTGCGAGGTTCCGCGGTTGGCTTCCTGACAATTTCAGGGAGCAGTTGTAATGGACAAGGATCGGATTTTCGGAACGGCAAAGGAATACGCGGGCAAGGCCGAAGGCGCAGTCGGTGACGCGACCGGCGATACGCAAACGCAGGCCTCGGGCCGCGCGCGCGAGGCCGCGGGCACCGTGCAGGATCTCTACGGCCAGGCCAAGGATGCCGCGCGCGACGCCGCCGACTCCGCGGTCAACTACGCCAAAGACGCTTATGAGCATCGCGGCGAAACCGTTCGCAGTGGACAGAAGGCGATGGCGCATGCGGTGCAGGACAATCCGCTCGGCTCGCTCCTGATCGCCGGCGGCATCGGCTTTGCGCTCGCGCTGTTGATGACGCGCCAGCCGCGCCGCCCGCCGCCGTCACGCTGGCGCTATTACGGCTGAGGTTTGTGATCGAATGCGTAGGGCGGGTTAGCGATAGCGTAACCCGCCGTCTCACCACGCCCACGACATCGGCCAGACATCGGCCATCGGCGGGTTACGGCTTCGCCTAACCCGCGCCTTACGATTCTTCCATGATCCGAATGCGCGCTCGCTGCGCGCCGGCTATTGCCAGGGGTTGCCCGGCCCTGCGGCGCGCTGTCCGACACCGCGTGGCGGACGCGGCGGCGGGGCGAGCGGGCGCTGCTGCTGCGGCGCGCCGAATCCAAAGAGGTCGCGCAGCCAGGGCTGCGTCTGCGGCTGCTGTTGCTGCTGCGGTTGGGCCTGGGCCGGCCGGAACGCGCGCCGTTGCGGCTTCGGCGCGGTGATGATCGAGCCGTCGGGCGCGATCGCCGTGGTCGAGGGCGGCGGGTTCGCTGGGCCACTCGCCGCCGGTGCGGTTGGCGTGACCGCGGCAACCGGCACGTCGCCCTTGGCCTGCTCGCGGCCGATCTCGCGGCGCGGCCAGGCGAAATCATCGGCGCGGCCGGCGGGCGGCGCCAGCGCCTCGCCCTTCACCAGCGTGCGTGCGGCGAGCGCATCGACGGCCGCGGGCCGCGAACCCGGTCCGCCGAGCAATTGATCGGTGCCGACCGTGGAGGCGACCAGCGGCAGCACGGGGCCGGCCAGCGGCCGCGGCGCGGGCTTGCCGGGCTCGGTGCTGGTCTCGGGCGTCGCCGGTTCGCTCGGCAGCGCGATCGGTCCGGTACGCACCGCCAGCAGGCGCGTCACCTCGCGCTCGACATAATGCGCGAGCTTGCGTGCGCCGGCCTTGGTGAAGAACACGCCGTCATCGGAGCGCAGCTTGCGCGGCTGGCCTTCGAAGTCCGGGCCCTTCTGCATGAAGCGGCCGGCCTCGTCGACAAAGCCGTCCCAGACGTCGACATAGGTGATGCCGGCCTTGCCGGCGCCGTCGCGATAGAGTGCGTCGAGGAACAGCATGTCCGACGTACCCTTCTGGCCGCGGATCGCGGGCAGGCCGACCCACAGCACCGGCACGCCCTTGCTCTTCAGCACGTTGATCAATTCCTCGATCTTCTTGCCGTAGAGTTCGACCCAGCGGTCGTCGCGGAATTCATAGAGGCCGTTGGGCGAACGCGCGGTCTTTTCCGGCGCGGCTTGCGAGTCGGTGTCGGCGTCGTCGGCCGGCGGCTCGGGATCGGCAGGCTTGGCATCGGTTTTGGCGGCGGCATCGGGCTTGTCGCCCGGCTTCGCATCCGGCTTGGCGCGCGCGTCCTTTTTCTCGTCCTTCTTGTCGGCCTTCTTCTCCACGACCGGTTCGCGCAGCGCCGCACGATCGTTGAGGCCGAGCATCACGACGATGGCATCCGGGTTCTCGGTGGCGAGAATGCCCTTGGCGGCGGCGGCCCAATCCGCCGGGTCGCCCTTGGGCTGATAGCGGATCAGGCCGGACACCGTCTTTGCCTTGCGGATCACGCCCATGTCGGGCTGGTCGGAATAGGCATCCTCCAGGCCATAGGCGAGCCAGTCGGCCATCGCATCGCCGATCACAAGCACGTTGCGCTCGGCGGCGGCCTCGCGCTTGGCCGGCGCCGGCGCGCGCGAGAAATCCTCGCGCGGCCGCTGCTGCTGGGGCTGAGCCTGCGGGTGCTGCTGCTGGAACGGCGCGAAGAAATCGCCGCCAAACCAGCCGCCTCCGCCACCACCGCCGCTTCGTGGCGGCGGCGCGCGGCGCTGGGGTGCATCACCGAAGCCCGGGAAGCCGAAGAACTGCGCCGAGGCGGGCTGGGCGATGCCGATCAACAGCGCAAGCGCCACCGTCAGCGCGACCAGCGGACCGGCCTCGGTGAATATGCGCAGGAAGGACTTTGGCTCTCGCATCGCGTTCGGTCGCAAATGATCTGGAAGTACGTGAGCATATTAGCGGAATCGGGCCGCAAGCGGGCAGCTTTTCCACCATAAATCGGGTGCCTCCGGCCGCCGTCAAGGCGTCGGCCAAATATCGGATTTCACGGTTACTTTCGGGGAGGATCCCGCGAAAACCGCCGCCCTACCGCCCCCGCAACCGGTCCAGCACCTCGGAGGTGGCAAAGCCGTCGGCTGGCGCCCCGATCGACACCTGGAAGCCGCGCAGCGCCTCGCGGGTCTGGCCGCCGAACTGGCCGTCGGGGGTGCCCTTGTAGAAGCCGCGCTGGGCCAGCAACTGCTGCAGTTCCAGCCGCTCGGCCCGCGACAGCACTCGTTCCTGGCGCGGCCAGGGCTGCACGAAGGGCGCCCCGCCGCGCAACCGGTCGGCGAAATGGCCGATCGCGAGCGCATAGGCCTCGGCCGGGTTGTATTTCATGATCACCCGGAAGTTCTGCAGCATCAGGAAGCCGGGCCCCTCGGCACCGGCCGGCGCCAGCAGATAGGCCTTGTCGGACGGCCGTGGGAACGGCTGGCCGTTCGGTCGCTTGACGCCGAGATGCTCCCATTGCGCCAGCGGCATCGCCTTGGCGCGGTCGGCCAGCATGTAATCGAGGCCCTGCGGCAGCACGACCTCGTAGCCCCAGCTCGCGCCGGTCTGCCAGCCGTCCTTCTTCAGATTGTTGGCGGTCGAGGCGATCAGGTCGGTCGGATCGTCGACGACGTCGCGCCGGCCGTCGCCATCGCCGTCGACGGCGTAGCGCTTGAATGCGGTCGGCATGAACTGGGTCGGGCCGAACGCGCCGGCCCAGGAGCCGCGCATCTGCTCGGGCCTGAGATCACCGCGGTTGAGGATTTCCAGCGCCGACAGGAATTCGTCCTTGAAATAGGCCTGGCGGCGGCCGATGCAGGCAAGCGTTGCGGTCGACTGCACCACGCTGCGATCGCCCATCTGGGTCGAGTAGTTCGACTCGATGCCCCAGATCGCCGCGATGATGTAGCGATCGACGCCATAGGCCTTCTCGGTCGCGTCGAACTGCGGCTTGTATTTGGCGAGAATCTCGCGGCCCTTGGCGAGCCTGGTGTCGCTGACCAGAATGTCGAGATAGTCCCAAATCGCCTTGGTGAATTCCGGCTGCGAATCCATCAAGTCCATGATGCGCAGGTCGGGCGTGAGGCCCGCGGTGAAGCGCTGGAAATTCTCTTGGGTGATGTTGCGCCGTGCGGCATCTGGCCACATCGCTGCGACGCAGTTCGGGAAGTCGGACGCGGCCTGGCGGATTGCGGCCGCCGTCATCAGCGGATGCCCCGAGGCGCCGTCTTCGCCGCTCCAGGGCGGCGCTGCGCCGTCCTGGCCCGTCGCGGCCTGCGGCGGCGTCGCGTTCGGCGAAAAGATGCTGTCGATCAGGTTGGTCAGGCCGTTGCCCGCCGACTGGGCTTGCGTACTGCCGGGCAGCAGCAGCGCCAGCGCGATCAGGCTCGCGCCGAAAAGCCTAGTCCTTGATGTTCCCAACGAGCGCATTTGTCGTATGCCTGTCAAAAAAGCGTGCTGTTCCAGAAGGCCCCGGCACGGTTTCCAATAGCTTAACATGGGCGAGATTTCGTCGCGCCCGCACTGGCTGACGGGAACGGCGGAATTAAGCCGCACCACACATCCGCCTTTGTTGGCGGCTGCAAAACGGGGTACCAAGGCGTGATTCATTTCGCGCCGCAGTCCCACCCGTTTTCAAGGCTTCCGATAATCCCATGAAGATCCGCAAAGCCGTATTTCCCGTCGCCGGTCTCGGCACCCGCGTGCTGCCCGCCACCAAGGCGATGCCGAAGGAGATGTTGACGATCGTCGACAAGCCCCTGATCCAGTACGTGGTCGATGAGGCGAGGGAAGCCGGCATCGAGCATTTCGTGTTCGTCACCGGCCGCAACAAGGGCGTCATCGAGGATCATTTCGACCGCATGTTCGAGCTCGACACCACGCTCGCGCAGCGCGGCAAGAAGACCGAGCAGGACATCCTGGCGCAGAACCAGCCCGAAGCCGGCGCGATGAGCTTCACCCGGCAGCAGGCGCCGCTCGGGCTCGGCCACGCGGTGTGGTGCGCGCGCGACATCGTCGGCAACGAGCCGTTCGCGGTGGTGCTGCCGGACGAGCTGGTGCTGAACACGCCGGGCTGCCTGAAGCAGATGATCGACGCCGCGAGCAAGCTCGGCGACAAGTCGAACCTGATCGCGGTCGAGGCGGTGCCCGACGAGCTCACCCATCAATACGGCATCTGCAGCGTGGGAAAACGCACCGGCAACATCTTCGAGGTCGACCGCATGGTCGAGAAGCCGCCGCAGGGCACCGCGCCGTCGAACCTGTCGATCACCGGCCGCTACATCCTGCAGCCCGAGATCTTCGACATCCTGGCGACGCAAGAGCGCGGCGCCGGCGGCGAGATCCAGCTCACCGACGCGATGATCGGGCTTGCCAGGACGCAGAAGTTCTACGGCGTCGAGTTCGAGGGCGAGCGCCACGACTGCGGCTCCAAGCCCGGCTTCCTCCGCGCCAACATCGCCTTCGGCCTCAAGCGCCCCGAACTGCGCGACGGCCTGATCGCCGAGATGAAGAAGTATCTGGAGAAGTGAGGGCGTCGTTCCGGGCAGTGCATATGGGCGCCGGGACGACAGCTTCGTCGCGCGCGGCGGATTACGCCTCCAGCCAATCCGCCCTACAGACTGCGCCACAAACTCAGTGTCGTCCCTGCGAAAGCAGGGACCCATAACCACCGAAGTTCATTGTTGAGCTACGCCGGAACGACGAGCCCCTTCAACAACATCCGCCGCGGAGTATGGGTCCCTGCTTTCGCAGGGACGACAGTGGTGAGTGTGGGCGCGATCGGCGCGTCAAGCTCAGCACCAGCCTTCAGCAGCGCAATCGCGTTCACCCAGCCTTCCTTCGCCCCACGCGCTTCGCCGGCTCCTTCGTTCCGTTCTCCTTCGGCGCGCGCAGTTCACGGGCGGCGAGCGAGACCACTTCGGCGATCTGCTGGAGCTGCGAGGCGAGTGGAGAGGTCTTGCGCCAGACCATGCCGATGGTGCGCGAGGGTTGCGGGTTCTTGAAGCGCGAGATCGTGACCGGCGCCGAGCGCGTCTCGACCGTCACCGCCATCTCCGGGATCAGGGTGACGCCGATGCCGGCGCCGACCATCTGCACCAGCGTCGACAGCGAGCTCGCATCCAGCACCTCGCGCGGCGGCGACGACTGCATGTTGCAGAACGACAGCGCCTGGTCGCGGAAGCAGTGGCCTTCCTCGAGCAGCAAGAGCCGCATCTCGCGCAGCATCTCGGCGCTCGGCGCCGGCGTCTTGGCATCCTCGCCCGGCCGCACCAGCAGGAAGTTCTCCGAAAACAGCGCGACCTCGGTCAGCGACGGTTCCGACACCGGCAGGGCCACGATCGCGGTGTCGAGCCGGCCCTCGGCGACCTCCTTGATCAGCTTCGGGGTCAGCGTCTCGCGGACATGGATGTCGAGCTCGGGATGCAGCCGCGCCAGGGTCTCGATCACCTTCGGCAGCAGATACGGCGCGATGGTCGGGATCATGCCGACGCGCAGCCGTCCGGCGAGCTTGTCGCGGGAGGCGCGCGCGAAGTCGCCGAGCTCGTCGACCGAGCGCAGGATGTCGCGCACGCGGTGCAGCAGTTCCTCGCCGAAACTCGTCAGCGTCACTTGCCGCGCGCTGCGTTCGATCAGCACGCCGCCGACCGCCTGTTCCATCTCGCGGATCTGCATCGACAGCGCCGGCTGCGACACCGCGCAGGCATCCGCGGCGCGGCCGAAATGGCCGTGCCGGGCCAGCGCATCGAAATACCTCAATTGCCGGAGTGTGACATTTATCATCAGATTATCTTATTGGTGCGATCATTAAAGTCAATTTCACCTGATGGATTGAGGCGCGTAGAATCATTCTTGGAAGAGCTCCAGCACATTCCAGAATCCATCACCTCGGAGAAAAAACATGGACGCAAAAACCGACGAAGGCGCGGGTAAATGCCCATTTTCGGCAGCCCCTCGCGGACACACGAATCGTGACTGGTGGCCGGAGACACTTGACGTTCAGGTGCTGCATCACAACTCCAGCCTGTCCGACCCGATGGGTCAGGGCTTCGACTACGCCAAGGCGTTCAAGAGCCTCGATCTCAATGCCGTGATCAAGGACCTCACCGCCCTGATGACGACGTCGCAGGAATGGTGGCCGGCGGACTTCGGCCATTACGGCGGCCTGATGATCCGCATGGCCTGGCACTCGGCGGGCACCTATCGCATCACCGACGGCCGCGGCGGCGCAGGCGCCGGTCAGCAGCGTTTCGCCCCGCTCAACAGCTGGCCTGACAACGCCAACCTCGACAAGGCGCGCCGGCTGCTCTGGCCGATCAAGCAGAAATACGGCAAGAAGATCTCCTGGGCCGACCTGTATGTCCTCGCCGGCAACGTCGCGCTGGAATCGATGGGCTTCAAGACGTTCGGTTTCGCGGGTGGCCGCGCCGACGTGTGGGAGCCGGAAGAGCTGTACTGGGGGCCGGAAGGCACCTGGCTCGGCGACGAGCGCTACAGCGGCGAGCGTCAGCTCTCCGAGCCGCTCGGCGCGGTTCAGATGGGCCTGATCTACGTCAACCCGGAAGGCCCGAACGGCAACCCGGACCCGCTCGCCGCGGCAAAGGACATCCGCGAGACGTTCTTCCGCATGGCGATGAATGACGAGGAGACCGTTGCGCTGATCGCCGGCGGCCACACCTTCGGCAAGGCCCATGGCGCGGGCGACCCGTCGCTGATCGGGCCGGCGCCGGAAGGCGGTGCGCTGGAGGACCAGGGCCTCGGCTGGAAGAGCAAGCACGGCACCGGCGTCGGCGCCGATGCGATCACCGGCGGTCCCGAAGTCACCTGGACGCAGACCCCGACCAAGTGGAGCAACTACTTCTTCGAGAACCTGTTCAAGTACGAATGGGAGCTGACGAAGAGCCCGGCGGGTGCGAAGCAGTGGAAAGCCAAGGGCGCGGATGCGATCATTCCGGACGCGTTCGACAAGTCCAAGAAGCACGTGCCGACCATGCTGACCACCGACCTGTCGCTGCGCTACGACCCGGCCTATGAGAAGATCTCGCGCCGGTTCTACGAGCATCCGGATCAGTTCGCGGACGCCTTTGCCCGCGCCTGGTTCAAGCTCACCCACCGCGACATGGGTCCGATCGTGCGCTACCTCGGCCCGCTGGTGCCGAAGGAGACGCTGATCTGGCAGGATCCGGTTCCGGCGCTCGATCACGCCGTGATCGACGACAAGGATATCGAAGCGCTGAAGGCGAAGATCCTCGCCTCCGGCCTGTCGGTGTCCGAGCTGGTGTCGACCGCCTGGGCCTCGGCCTCCACGTTCCGCGGCTCCGACAAGCGCGGCGGTGCCAACGGTGCGCGCATTCGTCTCGCCCCGCAGAAGGACTGGGATGTGAACGAGCCGGCGCAGCTCAAGGGTGTGCTGTCCAAGCTCGAAGCGATCCAGAAGGAGTTCGGCAAGAAGGTCTCGCTGGCCGATCTGATCGTGCTCGGCGGCGCGGCTGCGATCGAGAAGGCGGCCAAGGACGGCGGCACCAATGTGAAGGTCCCCTTCACGCCGGGCCGCACCGATGCGACGCAGGACCAGACCGACGTCGAATCCTTCGCTCCGCTCGAGCCGCGGGCTGACGGCTTCCGCAACTACATCAGCGGCAAGCGTCAGTTCATGCTGCCCGAGGAGGCGTTGGTCGATCGCGCCCAGCTGTTGCGGCTGACCGGACCGGAATTGACGGTTCTGGTCGGCGGTCTGCGTGTGCTCGGCGCCAATGCCGGGAAGTCGAAGCATGGCGTCCTCACCGGCAAGCCGGGGACGCTGAGCAACGACTTCTTCGTCAACCTGCTCGACATGGGCACGGTGTGGAGCGATGCCGGCGAGGGCGTCTATGAGGGCCGCGACCGCAATACCAAGGCGGTGAAGTGGACCGGCACCCGCATCGACCTGATCTTCGGCTCGCACTCGCAGCTGCGCGCATTCGCCGAGGTCTACGGCTCGTCGGATGCCAAGGAGCAGTTCGTGAAGGACTTCGTTGCGGCCTGGGCCAAGGTGATGAACGCCGATCGCTTCGACCTCGTGAAGTAAGCGGCCGGCAACGGCAATCAGGGCAGGGCGGCGCTTCGGCGCCGCCCTGTTTCATTTTGGGGACGCCGACTTCAAGACGGACGGCTTTCTGCGTTTTGCTCAGTCGTGCAGTTTCATGTCCTGGATCATCTCCTCGAACTCCGCTTGCGTCGGTGTCGCCAGCGGAGCTTGCGGCGCGCTGCTTGCCACAGTGGGGCCGTCACACTGTGAGGCGTCGCGCCGGGGTTCGAGGATTGCAGTCAGGCTCGCCCAGCAGACGAAGAGCGCCACGATCCAGTCCAGTACATTGGTTGCCGTCATTGCAGCACCAGCATCAGCATTGTCATATGCCGATGGTGCAGCCGACGTATCCCTTGCGCAATTCGGAAGCTACGAAACGTAACTTCGGCGAAACCGAGCGGAACGCCGTTCGCTAGACATCGTCATTGCGAGCGAAGCGAAGCAATCCATCGCACCGCAAGCGGAGATATGGATTGCTTCGTCGCTTCAGCGCAAAATTGCTCTGCAATTTTGTCGCGGGCTCCTCGCAATGACGGCGAATGGAATTGAACGCCAAGCGGAAGTTGTGAGGGGCCGTTACAGCAGCTATCCAGTCCGCGCCCGGCGCCCTTCGATCGGATAGGCCGGATCGTTGAAGCCCGGCGTCGAGGGATGGCCGGCGACGACGAGACGATCGATCAGGGCTTCGTCCTCGGCGGTGAAGCGATAGTCGAGCGCGCGGATGTAGTCGTCCCATTGCGCTTCGGTGCGCGGGCCGGCAATCACGGCGCTGACGAACGACGAGTTCAGCACCCAGGACACCGCGAACTGCCCGGCGGTGATGCCGCGGCTCTCGGCGTGGCGCTTGATCTCCTGCGCGAGCTGCAGCGATTCCGGCCGCCACTCGGTCTGCATCATGCGCTTGTCGTTGCGCCCGGCACGCGTGTCGGCGGGCGGCGCCGCATCGGGCGCGTATTTGCCTGTCAGCACGCCGCGCGCCAGCGGGCTATAGGGCACGATGCCGAGGCCGTAATGGGCGCAGGCCGGAAAGTGCTCGACCTCAGGCATCCGGTTCATCGCGTTGTAATAGGGCTGGCTCGCGACCGGACGATCGATGCCGAGCCGGTCGCAGATGTTGCAGATCTCGGCGACGCGCCAGGCGCGGTAGTTGGAGACGCCGAAATAGCGCACCTTGCCGGCGCGGATCAGGTCACCCATCGCGCGCACCGTTTCGTCGAGCGGCGTCGTGTGGTCTTCCTTGTGCAGGTAATAGACGTCGATGTAGTCGGTGCCGAGCCGCTTCAGGCTTGCGTCGGCGGCCTGGAACACCCAGCGCCGCGACAGCCCGCCATGGTTGGGATCGTCGCCGATCGGGTTGGCGAGCTTGGTCGCGAGCACCCAGTTCGAGCGGCTGTTGGAGATCGCGCGGCCGACGACCTCCTCGGACTTGCCGCCATTATAGGCATCGGCGCTGTCGATGAAGTTGATGCCGGCCTCGCGCGCCTTCGCCACGATCCGCGACGAGGTCGCCTCATCGGTCGGCCCTCCGAACATCATGGTGCCGAGGCAGATCGGCGAAACCTTCAGGCCGCTGCGGCCGAGCTGGCGATATTGCATCGATCGTTCTCCGGAATGACGGGGTCAGCTGTCGTTCTTCAGAATCTTGAACACGCCGTTGGCCATCGCGATACAGCGTTTGTCCACGGTCACCTCGGCCGTGATGAAGATCAGGCTGCGGGTGGATCGCACCACGCGCGGCCGCGTCGTCAGGATCTCGCCGATCTTGCCGGCCTCGACGAAATGGGTGTCGAGCTGCACCGTCGCAAGCGTCGGCTTGCCGGAGACGAAGCGCGCGGCCATGCCGCAGGCGCGGTCGGCAAAGGTCATGATCACGCCGCCCTGCACGAGGCCGCGCCGATTGTGGTGCTTGTCTTCGGTGATCAGCGCAAGCTCAAGCGCGCCGTCTTTCAACCGTTCCCACAGGGGGCCGATCAGCGTCAGGAAGCCGGTGGTTTCGGCGATCTTCCAGCCGTCGGATTTGAGTTTGTCCGCGGCCTTGGCCGTCATGAGGTGGGGTCCGTTGCTGAGCTATGATTGATCGCAGGAGGCATGTGGTAGCAGTCATTTCATCAAACGCTGTTGTGTTGTAGTCAAGATCAATGGCCCGCACATTTGACGATGCCACCCGGCGGAATATCGCAGAGCTCTGCGCCGCGTTCGCGCGCCTGGCGCCGGCCGACGCGGCACCGACGCTGAAGCGCGCGGCGGTCGCGATCGCGCTGACCGAAGCCGATGATGACAGCAGCACGGCGTTCCTGCTGACCCGCCGCAGCGCGCGCCTGCGCGCCCACAGCGCGCAATGGGCGCTGCCGGGCGGGCGCTGCGATGCCGGCGAGACCCAGCCCCAGGCGGCGTTGCGCGAACTGCACGAGGAGCTTGGCCTTAAGCTCACCGAACACGACGTACTCGGCATGCTCGACGATTATCCGACCCGCTCCGGCTATCTGATCACGCCGGTCGTGGTCTGGGTCGGCACGCGCGCGGCGATCACGCCGAACCCGGACGAGGTGGCCTCCGTGCATCGCATCGGTCTCGATGCGATCGAGCCGGACGACGTGTTCAGCTTCGTCACGATCCCGGAGAGTGCGCGCCGCGTGATCCGCTTCCGCCTCGGCGGCCAGCAGATCCATGCGCCGACCGCCGCGCTGATCTATCAGTTCCGCGAGGTGCTGGCCGGGCGCAACACCCGCGTCGCCGATCTCGAGCAGCCGGTGTTCGCATGGAAGTAACAACGACGATGCGATCTGTGATGCGGGTTACGCCTGTTCATCTTCATTGAATTGCCTTGCGCGGCAGGCGGATGCACCGTCGTCTCGGGTTCCGGAGGCGCACGCGACACATTCTCGTAACAAGTCAAGCGTGAACGCGTATCGGGAAACGACCCGCAATCCGGACGTTCGGCGCGCGCTGCTGGCGCAAGCGTCAGCGCGCATGCAGCAGCAAGCCAGAGTGCCATTCTCATTGCGACCTCCACGGCTTCGTTCGGGAAAACACCGCATTGTGGCGAATATTCTGCACCCGATCGCGGCATCGAGCCGCCGCCGATCCGGATATTTCCGGGCTGACTTCGCGGCGGCGCTTGCTACAAGGAGCCGATGCGCCCGCAATTGATTCGCCTCTGGTCAGGTTTAGTCGCGCTCGCGCTCGTCGCCAGCGCACCGTCGGTATTGGCCGGCGAGGCCGATGTGTTGCCGCCGTCCGTCGCCAATGCGATGGCGCAGGCATCGCCGCAGGCGATCATGGACTATCGCCGCAAGCTGCAGGAATACGAGGAGGCGCGCGCCGCCTTCGAGCAGGATGCCAGTGCTTATTGGAATGCGATCGCCGACAAGCGGCGCGGCCGCAATGCCAAGCGCCGCGACCGCGTGCAGATCACGCTCGACGACTACGTGCTGCAACAGCCGCCGGTCTATGAGGGCCCGAAGCGTCCGGTCAATCCGGCGCCCGAGGAGGAGGGCGGCAAGCCGCTGCGCCCGCCGAAAACCATTCCGGTGGTCTCGGATCTGGTCAGGGCGGCAGCCGAACATTTCCAGTTCGCGCCGCAGCGGGCGACCTCGGAGGTCGAGTTCAAGCGCGCCTATGCCCGCTACGCGCGCGCCGCGGGGCTGACGCCGGAGCAGGCGGTGCGGGTCTATTCGTTCGAGACCGGCGGCACCGGCAATTACGACGTGCAGGCGGGTATCGAGCATGGCGGCAAGCGCGCCATCTCCACCGCGATGGGCTACAACCAGCTGCTCACCACCAACACCGTCGAGCTGTTGGCCGAGCAGGGCCATGAATTCGTGCGGGACCTGACCGAGCGGGTTGCGCGGACGCAGGGGCCGGCGCGCAAGGCGATGGAGCACAAGCTCGCGGTGCTGAAGAAGATGGTCGCGTTCACGCGTACCGTGCCCGACGACTGGTCGGCGCATCAACGCCTCGCCGATACGCCGCAGGGCTGGGCGTGTCATGCGATGGTGCTCGATATCGATATCGGCCCGATGCTGCAGACCCACAAGCTCCTGACCTCGGTGCTGTTCGCGCGCGCCAAGGGCTACAGCCGGCCGCTCACCGCGGCCGAGCTCGAGATGATGAACCTGACCGGCGACGGCACCGGGCTCGACATGGTGACCATGCCGCAGCCGATGCGCGAGCAGGTGCCGACCGCGAACTTCTTCCAGCGCTCGGGCTATGAGCGCAACCCGGTCGCGATCCGCCACAACACCGTGGCGAGGCTGCTTGCCGTCACCAACGAGCGGATGGATTTCAACAGCAACAAGCCCGGCGCCCGGGAATTGGCCGCGGCGTTCTGACGGCTGCCGGATCACGTCAGGGCATCCGGTTCTGATCGAATCAGAACCGGAGCCTGAGATCTTTGTTTGACGCGATTTCTTCGCGCGAACCGGCGTCCACTTCGCTCGAAAACGCTCTAATTCGAGCCGAACATGAACTTGCCGTCGCCCTCGAGATAGGGGCCGGAGCGCATGTAGAGCTGGCCGTTGTGGCCGATGAAGAACAGCGTCCCCTTCGGTACCTTCTTGGCACCCTTCAGCAGCGTGCCGGCATTGCTGGTGCCCATCTTGTAGGACCAGGTCTTGCCGTCCTTGTCATAGGCGTAGCCCATGTCGGGCTTCAGCTCCCAGGGCGCAGCCGCTTGCGCGAAGGCGCATGTCGTCATTGCAGCAAGGGTCGCGGTCGCAAAAAAGGTCTTGGTCAAAAAATGCGTCATGATCCACCTCCGGCCGAAAAACGGCGTCGTCCCCACGGTTTTGAACAAATCACGAACGATGTTCGCGCGTCAATACGACAATCGGCGCGGCCGCTCACAGAGATCAGCGACTTTGTGATTTCCCGCATCAAGCTTGGCGACTATTTTCGCGTTACCGTTTACAAACGCTTCGATTGGCAGAAACACTACCTGGGGATGATCGGGATGAACCACGTCATGAAGATCGCTATCGGTGTCGCTCTGTCGTTCATGGCGCTGGCGTCAGTCGCGCAGGCGGATGAGTTCAAGCTCTCCAACAACCAGCGGATCTCCTGCAGCCGCGGCCTGTCGGCGGGCAAGCTCAACACCGCGACCTGCAAGTCCTACGCCTATCTGTTCAACGCCAAGACCTCGGAATACTTCCGTTGCCAGGTCTCGCTGGCGCTGACGCGGGACAACAAGGAGGTCATCAACGTCCAGGCCGACGGCGGCTGCACCAAGAAGCCGCGCATCTTCGAGACCGACGGCAATTACACGTTCGACGCCACCGAGACCGAGCCGCCGAACACCAATTCGTTCTTTGGTCCCGGCGGCTATGCGATCTGGGCAAGCGACGTCAACACCCAGAAGATCCGCGGCTGCATCACCATCTCGTCCGGCCTCGGCTCCGACATCTCGAAATGCCTCGACATGACGTTCCAGTGACGGCGGCGCCGATCGCGTGATGCGCAGACTGCGCCCAGCCCCGCTGTGCCGCTCCTGGCTGTTTCTCGAAGGCGCCAACGAGGAGGTCCTGCGCCACGCGGCCGGCAGCGGCGCCGACGTGCTGATCCACGAGCTCGAGGACTTCACCCCGCCGCCGCTACGGCCGAAGGCGCGAGCACTGGCGGCCGATCTCTACGCATCCTGGCGCGCCCAGGGCGTGGTGGTTGCGGTTCGCGTCAATCCGCTCGACCAGGACGGCATGGACGATCTCGCCGCCGTGATGCGGGGGCGGCCGGATATCGTCGCGCTGCCCAAGGTCGCCGAGCCGCACCACGTCGTCGGGCTCGACGAGGCGGTGACCCGGTTCGAGCGCGATTGTGGCGTCGCCGAGGGCTCGACGGCGCTGCTGCCGAATATCGAGTTCGCACGCGGCCTGGTGCAGACCGGCGCGATCGCCCTGGCGAGCCGGCGTACCATCGGTTGCCTGATGGCCTCGGAGGATCTCGCCGCTGACCTTGGCGCCGAGCGCGGCAGCGACGGTCTCGAGCTCGCTTACGCGCGCCAGCGCTTCATCGTCGAATGCCGTGCCGCCGGCGTCGTCGCGGTCGATTGTCCGTACACCTGGAGCGACGCTGAGGGCGTCGAGCGCGATACGATCTGGGCGCGGCGGCTCGGCTACACCGCCAAGAGCCTGGTCGATCCCGCGCATGCCGCCATCGTCAACCGCGTCCTCACCCCGAGCGAGGATGAGTTGCGCCAGGCGGGCAGGATCGTCGCGGCGTTCGAGGCGGCGCGGGCGCAAGGCGCGGGCCGCGTCGAACTCGACGGCTCGCTGCTCGAAGTCCCGACCTATTCCAACGCAAAGCGCCTGATCGCGCGCGGCGAGGCGCTGCGCGCGATCAATCGCGACTGACCCGAGGCGATGCCTCAGGACGCTGGCTGTTTCTCCGAGAAGTGTATGCGTGAGCGGGCGAACTTCTTGACGCCCATCGGCTTGCCGAACAGGTAGCCCTGGACCTGGTCGAAATCCATCTCGTGCGCGGCGAGGAAGTCCGCGCGCGTCTCGACCCCTTGCGCTATGACCTGCGCGCCGGCGTCGTGGGCAAGCTCGACGACGCGCCGGCACACCGTCTGCTTCAGGCGCTGATCCGCGCAGCCGGTGACGTATTGATGGTCGACCTTGAGCTGGACGAACGGGAAGTTCGGCAGTCCCAGCAAGGACGGCCAGTTGGCGCCGACATTGTCGATCGAGATGCCGATATTGTGCAGGCGAACGCGCCTGGCGACATCGATCGCGAGATCCAGATTGTCGATGACCTCGGTGCTGTCGATCTCGATCAGCAGGCCGGCGAATGCCGCGTGATCCGGCATCCGGTAGCAGAGCTCACGCACCGCATCATCGTCGGCGAGGAACGAGATCGGCAGGTTGATCGAGAGATCGACCGGCCCGATCTGCTCGAGGAGGTAGCGCCAGTCGTCGATCGCGCGCGCGATGACGAATTCGGACAGCGCATGAAAATGCGGATCGCTTTCGTCAGGGATGAAATAGGCCGGCGGCACCACGCCCCAGGCCGGATGGCGCATCCGGATCAGCGCCTCGGCGCCGCTCGGGACCAGCGTGCGGAGATGAATTTTCTGCTGGTACCACAGTTCCAGCCAGCCGGCCTTCAGCGCTTCGGGCACGTCCACCGCCGGGCTCGGCGCGGGCTCGAGCGGCATCAACGACGCGAGACTGTCACGAAGGGATCCGGCGCTGAACGGCGTCGACAGCGCCGGCAGCATGGCGATGCCGTACTCGTCCCCGATCTGGCGGACCGCCTTGACGATGATCGAGTCGGGTTGCCCGATGACCAGGACCTTGCCGGCGTAGTCCTTTCTCACCAAAGTCTCGAGAATTTTACTGACTTCGATGCCATCCACGGACACGCCGAGCACCAGAAGATCGGGCCGTTCCGTATCCAAAACGGTGTCGAGTTCCAACGCCTGGCTGCATTCACTGGTGATGAAGCCGAGGTCTTCCAGCGCCTCTGCGAGGAAGGTCCGCAAGTGTTTTTTGCTGTCCGCAATGCATGCGCGTGGGGTCAGCTTGCGATGTCCGAACCATCCGGCTCGTGTCTGTGCGATGTGACTGATGTGATTCATGCCCCGCCTTGTCCGTAATTACCCCGGCTTGACTCGTACATCCTAGAGCCGCGGCAATCATGGAAATTTCTGGTTCATACATTGATTGGCTCGCTAACCTTAAAGGATTCAATTCGAATCAAATGATGCCGGAATCGCTGCGTCTCGCCGCGGTTACACGCGCAACAAATGCGTCATCTGACGTTCATGAGCGCGATTGCGCGTGACTTCGGACGTACTCAGAAACACAGCGCGCGTGTGTCATCGAGAGACGGTGTTAATGACTGTGTTATCGCATCGATGCCGACGCGGAACTGCATCATTGTCGGACATCGGATCGCGTCACGCAGGGTGATCCGCAGAGCAGTTACAGCGAATCACGGATCATCCGTTGTGTGATGCCAACGCCATCGCGCGTGACGTCGCTGTTGCCGCTCGCAACGTCTCCGGCATCAGCGCGCAGTCAAGCGCACCGCGGATTGCTGGCACCGCGAGCGCGGTCGCGAGGATCGGCCCCAGAGGTCGGCCTTGCGCCCGACCGGCACCGCGACCGCCGCCATCACGATCTGCGCCGCGATGATGCAGACCGACATCGGCGAACTGGGGAAGGTTGTCGCCGCGCGAACACCGAGGCGCTCGCGGCAGCAAGTCCAACGCATCCCGAGTTCCCGCGCAGGTAAATTGGTGCTGCCATCGGGGATTTTGGCCGCGCATGCGTCATTTGGATGGGTTGACCCGGTGGGGGTGTCCGGCCAATTTCCGGCCCGGCTTAGGGGAGAATAATGTCCATGAATTCAAGGTTGATGGCCGCTGCGATCGTGGCGGCCAGTGTTTTGTCCGCGCCCGTCGCACAGGCGGAGCAGTTCATTAACGTGCTGACCGGCGGCACCTCGGGCGTCTACTATCCGCTCGGCGTCGCGATCGGGAAAATCTACGGCGACAAGATTGCCGGCGTGAAGACCCAGGTGCAGGCGACCAAGGCCTCGGTCGAGAACCTGGTGCTGCTGCAGCAGGGCCGCGGCGAGATCGCCTTCGCGCTCGGCGATTCGCTGAAGGCGGCGTGGGAAGGCGACACTGAGGCCGGCTTCAAGACCAAGCTCGACAAGCTGCGCACCATCGGCGCGATCTATCCGAACTACATCCAGATCGTCGCCACCGCCGAAAGCGGCATCAAGACGCTGGCCGATCTCAAGGGCAAGAGCCTGTCGGTCGGTGCGCCGAAGTCCGGCACCGAGCTCAATTCGCGCGCGATCCTCGCGGCCGCCGGCATGAGCTACAAGGATCTCGGCAAGGTCGAGTATCTGCCGTTCGCCGAATCGGTCGACCTGATGAAGAACCGGCAGCTCAACGCCACGCTGCAATCCGCCGGCCTCGGCGTCGCCTCGCTGAAGGATCTCTCGACCTCGAGCGACATCACCGTGGTCGCCGTGCCGAAGGAGACCGTCGACAAGATCGGTCCGCCCTTCGTCGCCGTGATCATTCCGGCCAACACCTATACCGGGCAGGACAAGGACGTGCCGACGGCTGCGGTCGTGAACTACCTCGTCACCTCGAGCGCAGTGTCGGACGAACTCGCCTACCAGATGACCAAGCTGGTCTACGAATCGCTGCCGGAACTGGCCAATGCCCACGCCGCGGGCAAGGAGATCAAGCTCCAGGCCGCCGCGACCGGCAGCCCGGTGCCGCTGCATCCCGGCGCGATCCGCTATTACAAGGAAAAGGGCCTGATCAAGTAAGGCCGTTACCTTCGAGGGTGTCATGGCCGGGCTTGACCCGGCCATCCATCTTTCTAAAGATTCTGATTTTCGATGGGTGCGCGGGTCAAGCCCGCGCATGACGTGCAGGGGGGCGGTCGGGGCACTGGACGGGTGCCATCGACGTTGCGGGCACGGCGGGGGACTTATTCAATGCAGCAGCAGGTTGCGGGCGAGGAGCCCATCAAGGTTGAATTCGACAATTTCGAGCATGGCTTTCCGGAGGGCTTCGGCCCGGGCGCGTGGGGGCATCTGGCCTACGCCATCGGTCTCGCCTTTGCGGTGTTCCAGCTCTATGTCGCGGCCTTCAATTATCTGCCGAGCCAGGTGGTCCGCGGCGTCCATGTCGGCTTCCTGATCCTCCTGACCTTCGGCCTGATCGGCAATTTCACCGCCAAGACCGACTTCGGCCGCGCGGTGAGCTGGATCGTCGGCGCGAGCGGCTTCCTCTGCGGGCTCTACCAGTGGATCTTCTATGCCGATTTGATCGCCCGCGACGGCGATCCGACCCACATGGACCTTGCGGTCGGCACGCTGCTCGCGGTCCTGATCTTCGAGGGCACGCGGCGGCTGATGGGCGCGGCGCTGCCGCTGATGTGCGGCGCCTGTCTGCTCTACTGGTTCTTCGGACAGTACCTGCCGTCGCCGTTCAACCATCGCGGCTATGACTTCGACCAGATCGTCACCCATCTCTCGTTCGGCACCGAAGGTTTCTACGGCGTGCCGATCTACGTCTCGGCGACCTACATCTTCCTGTTCATCCTGTTCGGCTCGTTCCTCGAACGCGCCGGCATGATCCAGCTGTTCACCGACGTCTCGCTCGGCCTGTTCGGCCGCACCCGCGGCGGCCCGGCGAAAGTCGCGGTGTTCGCCTCGGGCATGATGGGCACGATCTCGGGCTCCGGTGTCGCCAACGTCGTCACCGTCGGCCAGTTCACGATTCCCCTGATGATCAAGTTCGGCTATCGCCGCGCCTTCGCCGCCGGCGTCGAGGCCACCGCCTCGATGGGCGGGCAGATCATGCCGCCGGTGATGGGCGCGGTCGCCTTCATCATGGCGGAGACGCTCGGCGTCCCCTATTCGGAGATCGTCAAGGCCGCCGTGATTCCGGCGATCCTGTATTTCGCCTCGGCGTTCTGGATGGTGCATCTGGAGGCCGGCAAGCATGGTCTCGTCGGCATGAAGCGCTCGGAGATCCCGAGCGCCTGGAAGGCGCTGGTGGCGCGCTGGTATCTCGTCTTGCCGCTCGCGGCGCTGGTCTACATGCTGTTCGAAGGCTTCACGCCGCTCTATGCCGGCAGCATGGGGCTGGCACTGACCGTCGCGCTGATCCTCGGCGCCAGCATCGCGCTCGGCTTCTCCAACACCGTCGTGCGCTATATCTTCTGGATCGGCCTTGCGCTGGTGGTCGCGGCGGTGTCGCGCCACGGGCTCGAGATCGTTCCGGTCGCGAGCGTCGTCGTCGGGCTGATCGTGATCGCGGCGATCACGCGCGGCGGCCGCGCCACGCTCAGAGCCTGCCGTGACTCGCTCGCCGATAGCGCCAAGTCGGCGCTGACCGTCGGCATGGCCTGCGCCATCGTCGGCACCATCATCGGCATGATGACGCAGACCGGCGTCGGCACCATCTTCGGCAGCTGGATCATCGGGCTCGGCGCCAAGAGCCTGTTCCTGGCGCTGATCATGACCATGCTGCTGTCGATCCTGCTCGGCACCGGCATCCCGACCATCCCGACCTACATCATCACAGCGGCGCTGGCCGCACCCGCGCTCGCCAAGCTCGGCGTGCCGCTGATCGCAAGCCACATGTTCGCGTTCTACTACGGCATCATGGCCGACCTCTCGCCGCCGGTGGCGCTCGCCGCGCTGGCGGCGGCGCCGATCGCCAAGGAAAACCCGGACAAGATCGGCTGGGAGGCGATGCGGATCGCACTCGCGGGCTATGTCATCCCCTTCATCTTCGTCTATTCGCCGGCGCTGATGCTGCAGGCGGGCGATCCGATGCAGGCGCAGCTCGGCTTCTACGGCGCGGTGGCGCTGGCGACCTTCAAGGCGCTGGTGGCGATCGCGCTGTTCGGCATCGTCGCGATCGGATTCCTGTTCACGCGGCTGAGCTTGATCGAGATCCTGGTCGCGTTCGGGGCCGCGCTCTGCCTGCTCGGCGACTTTCCGTTCTCGGACACGGCGGGCTTCACGCTCGCCGCTGCCGTGGTGCTGTGGCAATGGCGGCAGCGGCCGCGCGATGCGGTGGCGGCGGCTTGAGCCTCTGCCTCGCCTCCGCAGGTGTCGTGAAGGCGCTGTCGATCGCGGCCTTTACGCTGGCCTGGACGCATTCGATCGAGAAGACCGCCTGGCAGGAAGACTGGCAGGTCACGCCGGCCGGGCTCGTGCTGCAACAGGCCCGGATCAAGGGCACCGGCGCCGGCATGGAGCCGCCGCCGGATGCGCGTCTCGTCGACGGCTGGTTTCAATGGTCGCCACAACCTCTGCCAAGGGCGGAGGTCGTGCTCGGCAATTCCGGCGCGGCGGGTGAATGGCACCTGTGTCAGGCGGGACGCTGCCAGACGCTGTCGGAGATTTTCGGCCATCCGATCGGTGCTAATGTCACGACGATGAGTGTGTGCAAAAATCCGCAGTAAGAATCCGTAGCCCGCATGAGCGGAGCGATATGCGGGGACACTGCCCCGGATATCGCTGCGCTCATCCGGGCTACAATGACAACAACAGGGAGAACAGGCGATGGATCGGCTCAAGGGCAAGGTTGCGATGGTGGTCGGGGCGGGCTCGATCGGGCCCGGCTGGGGCAATGGCAAGGCGACCGCCGTCACCTTCGCGCGCGAGGGTGCCAGCGTGTTCTGCGTCGATCGCAACGGCGCCGCGGCCGAGGAGACGGTCAAGATCATCACCGAGGAGGGCGGCAAGGCCGCCGCGTTTACCGCCGATGTCTCGCGCGCCGCCGAAGTCGAGGCGATGGTCGCGGCCTGCCTGAAGGCCTATGGCCGCATCGATGTGCTCGACAACAATGTCGGCATCGCCGAGGTCGGCAGCGTGGTGGAAGTCGCCGAAGCCGAGTGGGACCGCGTCTTCGCGGTCAATCTCAAGAGTGCCTATCTGTCGATGAAGCACGTCATTCCCGTCATGATCAAGCAGGGCGGCGGCTCGATCATCAACATCTCCTCGATTGCCTCGATCCGCCATGTCGGCATTTCCTATGTCAGCTACAATGCGAGCAAGGCGGCGATGAACCAGATGACGCGCTCGACCGCGGTCGAGTTCGCGTCCAAGCATGTCCGCGTCAACGCGATCCTGCCCGGGCTGATGAAGACGCCGATGGTGGCGCATTCGGCGGGGCTCGCGCAGAGCTACGCCAAGGGCGACGTCGAGGCGATGTGGCGCGCCCGCGACGCGCAGGTGCCGATGGGGCATATGGGCGACGCCTGGGACGTCGCCAATGCCGCGCTGTTCCTCGCCTCGGACGAATCGAAATATGTCACCGGCATCGAGCTCGTGGTCGACGGCGGCATCACATCCAAGTCGGGGGCCTGAGCAGGCTCATTGCGCCAGCGCCAGGATGCCGCCGGCCAGCGAATGCCAGGCGGCCGAGGTGCTGATCGGCCAGTTCAACAGCTTCACCGCGATCAGCGCCAGCCCGCCATAGATATAGACCGGGTGCGGACGGCCGCGGGTGCGCCAGTCGAACACGATCGCGACGACCAGCAGCAGATAGGCGACGAACGCCGGCGCGATCGTGACCGGGACCGGAGGCGGACCAACCGGTCCGGGTGGCGCGAGGAAGGTCAGGAACCAGCGCGCCACCGCCGCATCGAGGATCGAAATCGACGCAAGCAGCATCAGCCGCTTGTGGGCGTCGCGATCGCGCAGGTAGATGATCGCAAGCGCGAAGACGACGGCAAAGAACAGGATGCCGCTGAGCGGAACGATTGCAAACGCAAGGCCTTCATTGGCCTGTCCGATCGCTGCCGAACGCTTCATGACACTGATCGAGGCCACGATGCCCATCATCGTCATCGCGGTCGCCAGCGATATGCCGATCAATCCGACGCTGCGATGCCGCGCGATCCGCCCCGAGGCCGCAAGCCAGCTCTGCAACACGAAATAGAGCGTCCAGGCGAAGAACAGCAGCCCATGCAGATGGACCACGGGCGGCGTCGACAGCGCGCCTTTCGCCATCGGCAGCCAATAAGTCGGCGCAAAGCCGAGGAAGGCGACCGCCATGCACGACAGCGCCATATAGAAGTAGAAGAACTGCGCCTCGACTTTCGCCGAGGTGCGGGGGGAATTGCGATCAATGAGGATTGTCATGATGTTAGGTCTGACAAACCCGGTGATGGTTCAAACCATCTCGATCGTGGGCTATGCCCGCTGTCGTGCTTCAGGCCTCGACGCTGAGCTCAGCGCGGTCGAGCTCCTCCTCGACCAGATGGAACGCGTCGTCGCCGATCGTCTCGGTGCGGCGCAGCTTGAGCAGGGCCTGACGCGCGGCCGCGATGGCGCGGCGGCGCAGCGGATCGGACGGAAGCTCGCGCGAGGTCAGGCCGCCATCCGGGTCATTCTCGGCGCGCAGCAGCACGGCGCGGTATTCGAGCCGGAGGATCTCGGCTTCCTCGGACGGGTCCTGGTCGATCGCATCGAGCGCGGCGCGAAACACGACGCTGCGGGCACGGGCCGCCTCGCGCCCGACCGGATCGTCGTCATCGAAATTCAGCGCCATAATCAGCGGCCGCAAGGTCAGGCCCTGGATCACGAGCGAGCCCAGCACCACGGCAAATGCCGTCAGCAGGATCAGGTCGCGATAGGGAAACCATTCGGGCAGCGCGAACGCCGCGGCCAGCGTGACGATGCCGCGCATGCCGCACCAGGACACGATGAAGCCGCGCTTCAGGGTGGGCACGGCGTCCACCACATGGGCGGGCAGCCAATGCCGCGCCTTCAACGCGCGCAGCAGGGCGCCGTAGGGCATCACCCAGAGGATGCGGGCGAGGATCACGACGGCGAGGATCGCGGCGGCAAAGCTGCAATATTTCCACCGCACCTCGTCGTCGAGCTCGGACCAGATCGGGCGCAATTGCAGGCCGATCAGCATGAAGGCGAGCACGTTGAGCACGAGGACCACGGTTTCCCACACCGCATAGGACGACACGCGCAGCCGCGCCGAGGTGCGGGCCGGCGCGGTGCGGGCGATGGTGATCGCGTAGGCGATGATGGTGAGGATGCCGGACAGACCGAGATGCTCGGCGACGATCCACACCATGAAGGTGCCGCCGAATTGCGTGATGATCGCGCTCGGCGCCTCGGTGATGCGGCGGGTGATCATCATCCAGACCTGCGCGAACACGTAGCCGGCGGCGAGGCTGCCGACCAGTGCGACCGCAATCGAGGGCACGAACTCGCGGATCTTCATGTGCTCGGCGGCGACGAGACCGACCGCGACACGATAGATCAACAGCGCCGAGGCATCGTTGAGCAGGCTTTCGCCTTCGAGGATCTTCTGGATCCGGTAGGGCAGGCTGACCTGGCGCAGGATCGCAGTGGCCGCGGCCGCGTCCGGCGGCGCCACGATGGCGCCGAGCGCGATCGCGACCGCCCAGGGCATGTCCGGGCGCAGCCAATGCGCGACCACCGCAACCGCCGCCGTGGTGACACCGACCGCGACCACCACCAGCGTCGAGACCGGCAGCCAGTTGTTGCGAAGATCGCGCAGCGAGGTGTCGAAGGCGGCATCGAGCAGCACGGGTGCCACGAACAGCGCCAGCGCCAGTTGGGGTTCCAGCGCCCAGGTCGGGGCCCAGGGCAGCAGGGTCAGCAGCACGCCGCCAAGCGCAAGAAAGGTCGGGTAGGGCACCTTGATCCGCCGCGCCAGCGCCGACAGCGCCACTGACGCGAGCAACAGGCCGATGATCCATTCGAATGTCAGCAAGGCGAACCCCCAAAAGCGGCTTCAAGTGCGGCCCAAACTGCAGCCGATCGGCGCAATTGACGTATAATCCAGCGTGTGGTTTTGCGGCAAATGGCGCCATCGGATATCGGGGCCGGTGGTTCAGGCGCGGGATGTCTTGATGGGAATGCGACGCAACGCTGCAAATCTGGCCATGATGCTGATCTGTGCCTGTCTGTCAGGCGCGCTGACGTCAGGCGTCGTGCGCGCCACGGGCAGCGAGCCGGGCGAGAATGTGCAGGCCAATCCCGGCCCCTGCATTGCCGCGGCTGCGGCAGCCGATGACGACAAGACCATCGAGGTCTGCGGCGCGCTGATCGACAATGAGAAGGCGACCAAGCCCGATCGCGTCAAGGCCCTGCTGGCGCGCGCCGGCGCCTATGATCGCAAGCAGATGATCGACCGCGCGATCGCAGATTACGACACCGTACTCAAGCTCGATCCATCGCTTGCGGATGCCCACAATGCACGCGGCGAGCTGTGGCGGCGCAAGGGCGACCGGCCGAAGGCGATCATGGATTTCGGCGCCGCGGTCAAGCTCGATCCCAACAACGCGGTCGCCAAGGCCAACTACAAATCGCTGTCGCTCGAGCTGGAGCGGATCGGCGCCATGATGGCGGTCGCCGGCAAGCCGAGCTTCGATTGCCGCAAGGCGCGCCGGCCTGTGGAGAAGGCGATCTGCGCCAATCCCGCGCTCGCCGATCTCGATCGCGAGATCGTCGCATCGACATTCCGCACGGTGCGCGAGGCGCAGAACCCGGGCCAGGCGCGCGAGCTGCAACGCGCGCAGGATCAGTTCATCGCCCGCCGCAATGCCGAATTCGGCAAGCCGGGCTACGACCTGCAAAAGGCGATGCGCGAGCGGCTGCAACGCATCAACGGGGTCGACGGATACTAGCCGGCCCCATGGGCCCGGCCGAAGGTCGCGGTCATTTCGGCTTGAAACGGCGCCACTTCCCGTGACAATGGTCGGCAAATGACGCGCGATCGCGCGAGGGAGAAACGCGATGAATAGCCAGCAGAGCCGGTATCATGAGGTGTATGCCCGCTCGCTTCGAGACCCCGAAGGATTTTGGGCGGAAGCAGCGCGCGAGATCGACTGGATCGAGCCGGCCAGGAAGGTCTTCGATCCCTCTGTCGGCGCCTATGGACGCTGGTTCGCCGGCGCAATGGTCAACACCTGCGCCAACGCGCTGGATCGCCATGTCGCCGGTGGCCGCGCCGGCCAGGTCGCGCTGATCCACGATTCCCCGCTCACCAACACGATCACCAAATTCACCTATGCCGAGCTGCTGAAGGAGGTGCAGACGCTCGCCGCCGTGATGCAGGATTTCGGCGTGGCCAAGGGCGATCGCGTCATCCTCTATATGCCGATGGTGCCGGAAGCCGTGGTCGCGATGCTCGCCTGCGCGCGGATCGGCGCGGTGCACAGCGTGGTGTTCGGCGGCTTCGCGGCCAAGGAGCTCGCGACCCGGATCGACGATGCCAAGCCGAAGCTGATCTTCTCGGCGAGCTGCGGCCTCGAGCCCGGCCGCATCGTGCAATACAAGCCGCTGCTCGACGAGGCGATCCGCCTCGCTACCGCCAAGCCCGAGACCTGCATCATCCTGCAGCGGCCGCAGCAGGCTTGCGAGCTCACCGCGGGGCGCGACCACGACTGGGCGACATTGCGCCGCTCAGCGCTCGATGCCGGCAAGGCCGCGCCCTGCGTGCCGGTCGCCGCGACCGATCCGCTCTACATCCTCTACACGTCGGGTACGACCGGAATCCCGAAGGGCGTGGTGCGCGACAATGGCGGGCATCTCGTCGCGCTGAAATGGTCGATGGAAAATCTCTACGGCGTGAAGCCCGGCGAGATCTGGTGGTGCGGCTCCGACATCGGCTGGGTGGTCGGCCACTCCTACATCGTCTACGGCCCGCTGATCCACG
This sequence comes from Bradyrhizobium mercantei, assembly GCF_001982635.1. GTDB lineage: Bacteria > Pseudomonadota > Alphaproteobacteria > Rhizobiales > Xanthobacteraceae > Bradyrhizobium > Bradyrhizobium mercantei. Next base: position 118,479 of record NZ_MKFI01000003.1, read on the forward strand.
GCGCGACCACGATCATGTATGAAGGCAAGCCGGTCGGCACGCCGGATGCCGGCGCGTTCTGGCGCGTGATCAGCCAGCACAAGGCGGTCGCCTTCTTCACCGCGCCGACCGCGTTCCGCGCGATCAAGAAGGAAGACCCCGAAGGCAAGCTCCTCAAGAGCTACGATCTCTCCAGCTTCCGCACTTTGTTCCTCGCCGGCGAGCGCGCCGATCCGCCGACCGTGGAGTGGGCGGAGCAGCAGCTCAAGGTGCCGGTGATCGATCACTGGTGGCAGACCGAGACCGGCTGGTGCATCGCCGGCAATCCGGTGGGCTTGGGCATGCTGCCGGTCAAGCACGGGTCGCCGACGGTGCCGATGCCGGGCTATCAGGTCGACATCGTCGACGAGGCGGCGAAGCCGGTCGCCGCCGGCACCATGGGCTCGATCGTGATCAAGCTGCCGATGCCGCCGGCCTGCCTGCCGACGCTGTGGCAGCAGGACGATCGCTTCAAGGACGCCTACCTCACCGAATTCCCCGGCTACTACAAGACCTCGGACGCCGGCTACAAGGATGCGGACGGCTACGTCTGGGTGATGGGCCGCACCGACGACATCATCAATGTCGCCGGCCACCGGCTCTCCACCGGCGGCATGGAGGAGATCCTGGCCTCGCATCCCGACGTCGCCGAGTGCGCCGTGCTCGGCGTCAAGGATGCGATCAAGGGCGAGGTGCCCTGCGGCTTCCTGGTGCTGAAGGCCGGTGTCACCAAGGCGCCGGATCAGGTCGAGAAGGAAGTCGTGGCGCTGGTGCGCGAGAAGCTCGGGCCGGTCGCCGCGTTCAAGCTCGCGATCACGGTGGCGCGGCTGCCGAAGACCCGCTCCGGCAAGATCCTGCGCGGCACCATCAAGAAGATCGCCGACGGCGAGCCCTGGACCATGCCGGCCACGATCGAGGACCCGAAGGTGCTCGAGGAGATCGGCGAGGCGTTGAAGGGGAAGGCGTAGGCGTAGGCCTAGCGCTTTGCGCGCTCTGAATTGAGACAGCTCGCCGTGTCGCACCCCTCTCCCTAACCCTCCCCCGCAAGGGGGGAGGGAACCCTACCGCCACTGCCTCCCTTACGTAGGACGAATTGAGAGCGTGCGGTTGATGCTGGACCAAGTGAGGTGAGCAAGCTGGTCAGGCTCCCTCCCCCCTTGCGGGGGAGGGTTGGGGAGAGGGGTGGCCCCGGGCATGATCGTCGATCAGGGCACCAACAACGCAATCGGGCGATGCACCATCGAAACGCATTCCGAAGCAAAACGGCCTTGATTTTGATGGATTGCCGGGTCATCCCGGCCTCCAACGTCACAAGTCACGAGATACGGACTCCCGGATGCGATCCATTTCCGCACGCGCGCCCCTCGCATTGCTGCTTGCCCTGCCGCTGCTGGCAGGTTGCCTCGAACGCGGGCGGTCGCCGATCGCGGAGAGCATGGGGGACGACGATCAGTATTGCCAGGCCGGCGGCAAGATCGCGGTCGGCTCGCCTGAATACGTCTCCTGCCGTAAGGATCGCGACGTGCAGCGCCAGAACGCCGAAGCCCGCTCCGATCGCAGGCAGCGCGATCTCGGCGAATACATGATGAACCATCCGGACGTGCACTGAGCGTCGCCGTCGTACGCCTCCACAAACAAAAACGCGGCGGGTTGTCCCGCCGCGTTTCGTATTCCGTCGCTCGAGCTGCGCAGGCCGCGCTTACTCTTCGTCGTCGGGCTTCTTGCCGCCGATCGTCTTCAGCTTGGCGAACACGGCATCGACGTTGAGGTCGTCGTGGCGCTCGATCGGCTGATCGTCCTCTTCCTTGCGCGTGGTCTCGGAGGCCGGCAGCAGCGTGGCGCCGCCGTAGACGGTCGTGGTCGGCTTCTCCTTGGCGGCGCGCTGCACCTCGAAATCGAGCTCGATCTGCGAGCACAGGCCGAGCGTCACCGGGTCCATCGGGGTCAGGGTCGAGGCGTTCCAGTGGGTGCGGTCGCGCACGCTTGCGATCGTGGTCTTGGTGGTGCCGACCAGACGCATGATCTGGGCGTCCTTCAACTCGGGGTGGTTGCGCACCAGCCAGAGGATCGCGCTCGGCCGCTCATGGCGGCGCGACACCGGGGTGTAGCGCGGGCCCTTCTTCTTGGCGGCGGAGGGCAGCACGACCTTGCTCTCCTGGAGCTTGAGGCGGTAGTTCTGGTCGCGCTCGCCGCGCTCGATCTCCTCGCGGGTCAGCTGGCCGTTCGAAATCGGGTCCATGCCCTTGATGCCCTGGGCGGCGTCGCCGTCGGCGATGGCGCGGACCTCGAGGGGGTGCATTTTGGTAAAATCGGCCACCTGATCGAACGTCAGGGCGGTATTGTCGACCAACCACACGGCAGTCGCCTTCGGCATCAGCGGTGCGTTGCTCATGGCAAATCTCCTTTGTGCTTCGCCCACCTCTGTCGAGGCGAAGCTGGTAGTCATCGGCGATGACGGGAATTATGAGGCGTATATAAGCCCTGAGGGGGGAATGGCGCAATGGGCGAGTAAAATCGCCTTGACAGCGCCCGAAAGCAGTCCCAAGTCCTTACCACAACTGGCCGTTCCCCGCCCGCCCGGCGAGGGGTGATTCGGTCCGAAATTGCCCCGAGACAGCCCGATGTCAGCGAAAAAACCCGATCTTAAAATCGTGCTTTGTTCCCCCCGCGGCTTTTGCGCCGGGGTGGTCCGCGCCATCGACACGGTCGAACGCGCCCTCACCATTTACGGTGCTCCGGTCTATGTCCGGCACGAGATCGTCCATAACAAGTATGTGGTCGACAGCCTGAAGACCAAAGGCGCCATTTTCGTCGAGGAATTGGCCGAAATCCCCGACGATACCAACGCGCCGGTGGTGTTTTCGGCCCACGGTGTTCCCAAGTCGGTTCCGGCCGAGGCCAAATCCCGCAATTTCTTCTCGCTGGACGCGACCTGCCCGCTGGTGACCAAGGTCCACCGCGAGGCGGCGATCCACTTCAAGCGCGGCCGCGAGATCCTGCTGATCGGGCATTCCCACCATCCCGAGGTGGTCGGCACCCTGGGCCAGCTGCCTGAGGGCGCCGTGACCCTGATCGAGACGGCTGAGGATGCCAAGACCTTCGTCCCGAAGGATCCCGACAATCTCGCCTTCGTGACCCAGACCACGCTGTCGATCGACGACACCGCGGAGATCGTGGCGCTGCTCAAGGAGCGCTTCCCGAACGTCAACGGTCCGCACAAGGAAGACATCTGCTACGCCACCACCAACCGCCAGCTTGCGGTGAAGAAGGTGGCGCCGGTGGTCGACGCGCTGATCGTCGTCGGTGCGCCGAACTCGTCGAACTCGCAGCGCCTGCGCGAGGTCGCCGAGCGCGAGGGCTGCCCGGTTGCGATTCTTGCCCAGCGCGCCAGCGACATCGACTGGGCGCGCTTCGAAGGCATCACGAGCCTCGGCATCACCGCGGGCGCTTCTGCCCCGGAAGTGATCGTCGAGGAGATCATGGGCGCCTTCGCCGAGCGTTACGAACTGCACGTGGAGACGGTCTCGGCCGCGGAAGAGAACGAGTTCTTCCCGCTGCCGCGCTCGCTGCGGCCCGACGCTGCCGCGGCGGAATAGACCATATGGCGGTCTACACCGACGTTGCCGCCGAAGACCTCGCGGAATTCCTCAAAAGCTACGACATCGGCGAATTGCTCTCCTACAAGGGCATCGCCGAGGGCGTCGAGAATTCGAACTTCCTGCTGCACACCAGCAAGGGCGCCTACATCCTCACGCTCTATGAGAAGCGCGTGGCGGAGGACGACCTGCCGTACTTCCTGTCGCTGATGGCGCATCTCGCCACGCGCGGCGTGTCGTGCCCGCAGCCGGCGCGCAACCGCAAGGGCGAGGTCACGAGCCGGCTTGCCGGCCGGCCGGCTGCGATCATCAACTTCCTCGAAGGCGTGTGGCCGCGGCGGCCGAACGTGGCGCATTGCTCCGGTGTCGGCGAGGCGCTGGCCAGGATGCATCTTGCGGGTGCCGACTTTCCGCTGGTCCGCCAGAACCCGCTGTCGGTCTCCGGCTGGCGGCCGCTGTTTGATCTCGCCGCCGCGCGGGCCGACAGCGTGCAGCCGGGCCTGCACGACTTCATCGCGCGCGAGCTCGATCATCTCGAAGCTTCGTGGCCGGCGGATCTGCCGGTCGGCGTCATCCATGCCGACCTGTTTCCCGACAACGTCTTCTTCCTCGGCGACAGACTGTCGGGCCTGATCGACTTCCCGTTCGCCTGCAACGACATCCTGGCCTATGACGTCGCGATCTGCCTCAACGCCTGGTGCTTCGAGCCGGATCATTCCTTCAACGTCACCAAGGCGCGCGCGCTGCTCAACGCCTATGGCCGCGAGCGGGTGCTGTCGGCTCAGGAAGAGGCGGCGCTGCCGCTGCTCGCGCGCGGCGCCTCGATGCGCTTCCTGCTGACCCGGCTGGTCGATTTCCTCAACGTGCCCGAAGGCGCGCTGGTGCAGCCGAAGGACCCGCTGGAATACGTCCGCAAGCTGCGCTTCCAGCAGAATGTCGTGAGCCTGCGCGACTACGGCATCACGCCGGCAGGATGCGCGGCGTGAGCGACAAGCCGCATGTGATCGTGTTCACCGATGGTGCCTGCTCCGGAAATCCCGGACCGGGCGGCTGGGGCGCGATCCTCCGGTTCGGCGAGGTCGAGAAGGAGTTGAAGGGCGGCGAGGCGCACACCACCAACAACCGCATGGAGCTGATGGCGGCGATCTCGGCGCTGGAAGCGCTGAAGAAGCCCTGCGTGGTCGACCTCACCACCGACAGCCAGTATGTCCGCCAGGGCATCACCGGCTGGATCCACGGCTGGAAGCGCAATGGCTGGCGCACCGCCGACAAGAAGCCGGTCAAGAATGTCGAGCTGTGGCAGCGCCTCGACGCTGCGCTGAAGCCGCATGAGGTGCGCTGGCACTGGATCAAGGGCCATGCCGGCCACGCCGAGAACGAGCGCGCCGACGAGCTGGCGCGCGAGGGCGTGGCGATGGCGAGGTTGAAGGCGTAGGGCGTCGCCGACGGAGCGTAGCTGCGTAGCGTGGGTAGAGCCGCGATTCCTGCGATCTCCATTCCCACAACCGTCATCGCCCGCGAAGCGGGCGATCCAGTATTCCAGAGACGGTGGTGATTGAAACGAGAGGCCGCGGCGTACTGGATCGCCCGGTCGAGCCGGGCGATGACAGTGTGCCTAAGGCGTCAGCTCAGAGCTGACCGAGCAGCGTGTCGCCGCCGGAGACTTCGACCTTGCCCGGGGCGGGCTCGAGGTTGAGCTTCTTCACCACGCCGTCCTCGACCAGCATCGAGTAGCGCTTGGAGCGGATGCCGAGGCCGTTGCCGGAGGCGTCGAGCTCCATGCCGATCGCCTTGGCGAAGTCGGCATTGCCGTCGGCCAGGAACACGGCTTCGTCGCGCTGGTCGGTGTCGCGCTTCCAGGCGTTCATCACGAAGGCGTCGTTGACCGAGACGATCGCGATGGTGTCGACGCCCTTGTTCTTCATGGCATAGGCGTTGAGGAAGATGCTCGGCAGATGCATCTTGTGGCAGGTGCCGGTATAGGCGCCGGGCACGGCGAACAGGGCGACCTTCTTGCCCTTGAAAATATCGTCGGTGGTTTTGACCTGCGGACCCTCGGCGGTCATCACGCGAAACTTGGCTTCCGGCAGCTTGTCGCCAACATTGATCGTCATCGTTGTTCTCCCTCGGTGAAGCGGAATTGTCTTAAACCCGGCGGTTGGACGGCACAATACGAGCTGCTGCGGGAACGGCAATGCCGAAGCGCATTCACCGTTCCGTCATCAGCCGGAAAACCCGCCCGCGTCGAGAAAGGCCTGCTCCTCGGCCGTGGTCTGCCGGCCCAGCACGCGATTCCGGTGCGGGAAGCGGCCGAACCGGCGGATGATGTCGGCGTGGTCCTCGGCATATCTGAGGTTGTCGGGATGGCAGTCATATTGCCGGAACAGCATCACGCAGCGCTGCTGGTCGTCGAGGTCTTCCGAATGCTCGAACGGCAGATAGAGGAATTCGCGCAGCACCGGGTCGGTCCGCGCGTCGACGCCGCGGTCGATGGCGCGCGTTGCCACCTCGCGTGCCAGCGGGTCGGTGGAGAAGGTCTTGCTGTCGTTGCGAAACAGGTTTCGCGGAAACTGGTCGAGCACGATGGTCAGCGCCAGTGCGCCCTCGTCGCTCGCCTCCCACGACGACAATTCGCCGGCAGCCGCCTTCTGCCAGGTGGCGAGGAAGCGGCTCTGGATTTCGGCATCGAAAGCCGCATCGTGCTTGTACCAGCGGTCGCGGCCGGCGTCCCGCCAGAAGGCGAGCACGTCGGCCGGCGTCGCGATGCGCGCGTCAGTCATGTCGAACGTCAGTCCCACTCAGGCTCTACGCCGCCGCCTTTTTCTCGTCGCGCAATTCGCGGCGCAGGATCTTGCCGACATTCGTCTTCGGCAGGTCGGTCCTGAACTCGATCTGCTTCGGCACCTTGTAGGCGGTGAGCTGGGTGGCACTGAACTTGATGATGTCCTCCGCCGTGACGTTCGGGTCCTTCTTGACCACGAAGGCCTTCACCGCTTCGCCGGATTTCGCATCGGGCACGCCGATCACGGCGCATTCCAGCACGCCCGGGTGGCTTGCGATCACTTCCTCGATCTCGTTCGGATAGACGTTGAATCCGGAGACCAGGATCATGTCCTTCTTGCGGTCGACGATCTTGGTATAGCCCTTCTCGTCCATCACGCCGATGTCGCCGGTGCGGAAATAGCCGTCCGCCGTCATCACGCGCGCGGTCTCGTCGGGCCTGTTCCAGTAGCCTGACATCACCTGCGGACCCTTGGCGCAGATTTCGCCGGCCTCGCCGATCGGCAGCTCATTGCCGTCATCGTCGCGGATCGAGAGCCAGGTCGACGGCACGGGAAGGCCGATCGTCCCGGAGAATTCCTCGATCGTGGCGGGATTGCACGTCAGGGTCGGCGAGGTCTCCGACAGGCCATAGCCTTCCGACAACGAGACGCCCGTCACCTTCAGCCACTTCTCGGCGACCGGCCGTTGCGTCGCCATGCCGCCGCCATTGGCGATCTTCAGCTTGGAGAAGTCGAGCTTGTCGAATCCGGGCGTGTTCAGCAGGCCGTTGTAGAGGGTGTTGACCGCCGGAAAGAAGCTGACCTGGTACTTCGACAGCTCCTTGACGAAGCCGGCCATGTCGCGCGGATTCGGAATCAAGAGATTGGTGCCGCCGCACCGCATGCCCAGCAGATAGCAGGCGGTGAGCGCGAAGACGTGATAGAGCGGCAGCGCACAGACGATGACCATCTGTTCGACGATCGGCGGCTTCGCCAGCGCCGGCTGCAGCCAGGCGTCGTTCTGCAGCACGTTGGCCAGGATGTTGCGGTGGAGCAGGGTCGCGCCCTTGGAGACGCCCGTGGTGCCGCCGGTATATTGCAGGAAGGCGACATCATCGAGCGTCAGCGCCGGCTTGTTGAGCCTGGCGGCGCGGCCGGCCGACAGCGCCTCGTTGAAGCCGACGGCGCCCGGGATCGACCATGCCGGCACCATCTTCTTGACCCGGCGCACCACCAGATTGACGATCACGCCCTTGAAGCCGAGCAGGTCGCCCATGCTGCCGACGATGACGTGCTTGACCGAGGTGTTGGGCAGCACCTTCTGCACGGTGGTGGCAAAGTTCTCCAGCACGATGATCGCCTCCGCGCCGGAATCCTTGAGCTGATGCTCGAGCTCGCGCGGGGTGTAGAGCGGATTGACGTTGACCACGGCGAAGCCGGCGCGCAGGACGGCGGCGGTCGCGACCGGGTATTGCAGCACGTTCGGCATCATCAGCGCGACCCGCGCGCCCTTTTGCAGGCCCTTGCTCTGCAGATAGGCGCCGAGCGCCGTCGACATCTCGTCGAGCTCGCGATAGGTGATCGCCTTGTCCATGCAGATGAACGCCTTGCGATCGGCGAACTTCTTGAAGCTCTCTTCCAGCAATTCGACCAGCGACGAATATTGCGTGACGTCGATATCGGCGGGCACGCCGGCCGGATAATGCTTGAGCCAGATGCGCTCCATGATGGTCTTTCCCCTCTCTCAAATTGGCTGATATCCCGGATTGCTTCCGGGTTTTTCGACCCTTGGTCGTATTATTCTTGGCCGCGGTATTTCAGGCAGTATTGAGCGATGCCGCGGCCAATGGCAAGCCGCTGCGCGCTATCGACGCATTGGGAGATCGGAGGAGCGGGGGCCCTGCTAGCCGGCGGGCTTGGCGTCGGCTTTCGGCTTGGCGTCGGCCTTTGGCTTGTCGGCCGATTTGGGCTTCGCAGCCGGTTTTGCCGCCGTCGCCGGCTTGCCGGCGGGCTTTGCGGCGGCCTGTTTGTCCGCGGCCGGCTTCGCAGCTGCGGCATCCGGCTTGGCGTTGGCGTGACGCACCGGCTTGGCCGCCGGCTTATTATCCGACTTGGCCGCGCTCTTGGTCTCACCCTTCGCGTCATCAGCCGTATCGGACTTCTTGCCCGCGACGCGGGTGTGCTTGCCCTTGGCGCGCTTGACCGGCTGCAGCTTCTCGGTGTCGGCCTCGACCGCGGCGATCAGCGCAGCACCGGTCTTGGTCGGCCCCGTATAAACCACGACCGGTTCGGACGCTGCCGCTGGCTGCGCCAGCATGTCGGCCGGTTTGGTCGGCACCGCGGCCTGCAGGCCCGAGGCGAAGAAGCTGACGCCGCCGTCGCCATTGGTGCTGGAGGCCCCGGCGCTGGCGACGGTGTCTTCGGCATCCTCGTCGCTGGCGGGCCGCTTGTGCTTGGCGCCGCACATCTCCTCGCGCAGGTTCGGCGGCGTGGAATCGATCGGCACCAGATTGTCGACGGTGCCGAGCGAGGGCCGCAGCCACGCCAGCCCGTTGTTGGCAAAGCCGCGATCCAGGAGCTGCGCCGCGCGGATCGCGCGCATGCGGCCCGAGGAGGCGCCGAGCACCACGGCGATCAGCCGCTTGCCGTCGCGCGTCGCCGACGCCACCAGATTGTAGCCGGAGGCGCAGATGAAGCCGGTCTTGAAGCCGTCGGCGCCGGGATAGCGGCCGATCAGCTTGTTGAAGTTCTGGGTGATGCGGCGGCCGAAGCGGATCGAGGGGATGTGGACGAAATACTCGTATTCCGGCAGGTCGCGGATGATGGCGCGGGCGAGGATCGCCATGTCGCGCGCCGAGGTGATCTGGCCGTCGGCGGGCAGGCCGTTCGGGTTGACGTAGCTCGTCTGCGTCATGCCGAGCTTCTGCGCGGTCTGGTTCATCATGCCGGCAAAGCCGTCGATCGAACCGCCGACGCCTTCGGCCAGCACCACCGCCATGTCGTTGGCCGACTTCACCAGCATCATCTTCAGCGCGTTGTCGACGGTGACCTGGGTGCCGGGACGGAAGCCCATCTTCGAGGGCGATTGCGACGCCGCGGTCGGCGACACCGTGAGCAGCGTGTCGAGCGACACGCGGCCGTCCTTGACCGCCTTCAGCGTCACATAGGCCGTCATCATCTTGCTGAGCGAAGCCGGATACCACGGCATCGTCGCGTTGTCGGCTTGCAGCACCTTTCCGGTATCGGCCTCGACCACCAGCAGCGCTTCGGCTTGCACGATCTGCGGCGTTGCGACGGCGAGCATCGCGACGGCCAGAATCCATTTCAACGATGGGCGAGGAAATTGCACGAATCCGGTTCCGGTCCTTTGAGACCCGCCTTCAAAAAAGGAGGTCTTGCGATTGTGACGTACGGGTTTCAAGCGTGTCCGGCGCCGCATTGCGGCGATGCAAACCCTATACCGGCTTGCCAGCAGAGAACAGAGGCCGGTCGATTATATCGTGGACGAAATCGGCTGAATTTCGGCAGCCGCCTCAATTGGAAACGCGAGATTTATGGTGCCTCGATGCCGGCGCGCGCGTGCTCCTGGACCATGAACTGGGCCCGCGCGAGATCGGCAAAACGCCCGCCTTTCGCCACCAGTTCATCGAAAGTTCCGCTTTCGATCACCCGTCCCTGGTCGAACAGCAGGATGCGGGTGGCGTGGCGGATGGTCGAGAGGCGGTGCGCGATCACGAACGTGGTGCGGCCCTTCATCACTTCGTCGAGAGCGGCGTTCACCTTGGCCTCGGTGACGGCGTCAAGCGCGCTGGTCGCCTCGTCGAGGATCAGGATCGGCGGATCCTTAAGCAGCGCACGCGCAATCGATAATCGTTGCCGTTCGCCGCCCGACAGCATGCGGCCGCGCTCGCCGGCATGGGTGTCGAACTTCTTCTCGCTGCGTTCGATGAAATCCAGCGCCTGCGCGCGCGCCGCGGCGGTACGTAGTTCCTCGTCGGTCGCATCCGGCTTGCCGACGCGTAGATTGTCGGCGAGCGAGCGGTTGAACAGCAGCGCCTCCTGGAACACCACGCCGATGTTCCGCCGCAGCGCCGTCAGCTTCAGCGCGCGTATGTCCATACCGTCGATCCTGATGATGCCGGACTGCGGATCGAACGCGCGATGCAACAGCGCGATCGCGGTGGATTTGCCGGCACCGGTCGAGCCGACCAGCGCGATGGTCTGGCCGGGCAACGCGGTGAAGGAGAGATCCTCGATCGCCGGCCGCTTGCCGTCATAGGAGAACGAGACGTCGTTGAACTCGACGAGGCCGGACAGCCGTCCGGGATCGACCGCGCCGGGCCGGTCGCGGACCGCCGGCACCGCGTCGAGCACGTCGAAGAATTCCTGCAGGCGCGGTGCTTCCATGAACACGTTGTTGATGAAGCTCACCACCTGCTCGAGCTTCTGGATCAGCATGGTGGCGAACGAGACGAACATCACGATCTCGCCGACCGTGGTGAGCCCCTCATTGTGGAGCGCGATGCCGACGGTGAAGATCGCCAGCACCGTGATCGTGGTCGAGGCGCGCGTGATCACGGTGACCAGCGCCCACCAGGACAGCACCGGCATCTGCACCGCGAGCAGCTTGTCGGCGACGTAGCGCAGGCCCTGCACCTCGGAATCGATCCGCACGAAGCTCTGCACCAGCGCGACGTTGCCGAGCGCGTCGGAGGCGCGCGCCGAGAGGTCGCTGTAATAGGCCTCGACCTCGCTCTGCATGCCGTAGGTCTTGCGCACCACCATCGTGGTCAGCACGGTGAATACGATGCACAGCGCGAACAGCAGGATGGCGAGCCGCCAGTTGATGTAGAGCGCGAGCGGCAAGAGCACGATCAGCGACATGATCGCGGCGAAATGCTCGCGGAAGAAGCCGAGCCACAGCCGCCACAGCGCGTCGGTGCCGTTCAGCATCACCTTCATCAGCCGCCCGGAATGGGTGCCGGAGTGGAAGGTCAGCGGCAGCTGCAGGATGTGCTCGAAATAATCGGTCAGCACCGCCTGGCGCTGGCGGTGCGCCAGCCGGTCGGCCTGTAGTGCGACGATCGCGCTGCAGCCGATCGTGAACAGGCCGAACGCCGCCCAGGCGACCAGCAGCGGCCAGGCTGAATTCGTCGCGAACAGTCCCGTGACCGGCCGGCCCGACAGCACGTCGACGATCTTGCCGAACAGCACCGGCTCGGCGAATTGCGCGCCGGCGAGCAGCATATTGGCGGCGGCGAGGATCCAGCCGAGCCGTGCCTCCTTGCCGAGCAGTTCGAGAACGCGGGTGTAGAGGCGAAGCATGGACATGCCGGCGGGACTCGTAAGCGGTGGACGCTAGGTCAGGCGGGATGCAATCTAATCAGGGATCGCGATGCAGGGCCAGCGGTGACAGCGCGTCATGCTCAGGGTGACGGTAATTGTGGCGAGCGGCTCCCTACGCCGTCGTCCTGGCGAAAGCCAGGACCCATAGCCATCGAATCTGATTGAGAGCGGGATAGTGGCCCCAGCGTCGCGCAACAACAAACGGCCGGGGTAATGGGTCCTGGCTTTCGCCAGGACGACGCTGAACATTTGGCGCAGTTCGTCAGTTATGCATTCGCGTGCTCTCAGTTCACCAGCCGGCTATCAATCGGCGGCAGGAAAGACTCATCGAAGATGTCGGCGGCATGCGGCCGCTTCTGGAATTTGACGTCCTCCGCAAGCTGGTCAAGTGCGCGCTCGAAGCGCTGCGCCTCGATGCCGCCAAGCCCGTTGCGCTTCACCTCGGCGGTCAGGATGTTATCGCGGATGATGGCGGTGAGCCGCTCCAGCTCCAGATCGCGCGAACCGCCATCCATCCGGCTCACCACCTCGCTCGCCGCGCGGGCCGGGTCCTTGACGGTGAGGTTGGTGCCGCCGATCACCGCGCGCACGAACCCCTTCACCACGTCCGGCTTCGCCGCGGCAAGGCGCGGACTTACGATCACCGCAAAGCCGTAGGCCTCGCAGCCGTACTCGGCGAAGCGCAGCACCGCGAGATCATCGGCCGGCACGCCGCGGTCACGCAAGTTGATGGCCGAGAGATAGGAGAAGCCGGTGACGGCATCGACCTGGCCGGCGGAGAGCATCGGCTCGCGCACCGCGGCGCTGATCGTGCTCTGCTTCACGCTCGATAGCTTGATGCCGTTCTGCTTTGCGACCGCGGGCCACAGCCGGATCGAGAGGTCGCCCTCGGCGACGCCGAGGCTCTTGCCCTCCATATCCGCCAGCGCCCTGATGCCGCGGCTCTTGCGGGCAATGATCGCGTAGGGCGCCTGGTTGAACAGCACGAACACCGCCTTGACGGCGGCTGCACCAGGCTTGTCGCGGAAGCGGATCAGCGAGTTGATGTCGACGAGCGCGAAATCGCTCGAACCGTCGGCGACGCGCGCGATCGCGTCCGCCGAGCTGGTGGCGACGTTGGTGCCGACGGCAAGGCCTTCGGCGCTGAACAGGCCGCCCGACAGTGCCATCACGAACGGGGCGGCGGCGGCATCAAGCGGACGGTCGAGCGTGAACTGGATGGTGAGGGGCTGCGGCTGATCGCCGGCCCGCAGCGGCGTCAACGCCGGCCACGCGCCGCCTGCGAGGCCGATCATGCCGGCCAGTATCCAGCGGAGAACGGTGGTCCGACTTACCTGCATCATGAACATCCGGGAGGCGAGACAAAGTGCCGCGCCGGCTGCGCGCCTGCTTCATGACATCGCATGCGCCAAGGCAACGGTCATTTCAAGCTGCAATTTCAAGCGTTATTTGCATTCATTCTGCCCCGGCCAAGGTGAACGTCCGATGACTGCCTTGATTTCACCCTGGGTTGTTCAGCTTGCATTCGGTTTGGGGAACCTAATCTGGAGGGAGTGGTTAGCTTACCAAGGCCCGTGGGGCCGGCTTCCACAAAGGATGACTGCAATGTTTGCGCGAAAAGGTGTTTTTTCGTCCATTGGCCGCGCAGCCACATTGGCAACGGTTGCCGCAGTGGCGTTGACGGCCGTTGAGCCGACGATGGCGTTCGCAGGCTCCGCTCCGGCGGGCAAGGCTGCGGCCGTGACCACATCGCACGGCACGAGCGGCGCGACCGACATCAGCGCGCGCCGTCGTTACTATGGCGGCGGTGGCGCGGCTGCCGCGGCTGCATTCGCCGGCATCGTCGGCACCGGTCTTGCGATTGCCGCGGCGCAGAGCCGCCGCGACTATTACGACTCCTACGGCTATTACGGCGGCCCGGCCTACTATGGCGGTCCCGCCTATTACGGTGGCGGCCCGGTCTATTACGGCGGCGGACCGTATTATGGTTACCACGGCTACTATGGGCGCCGCTCGCAACTGCCCTATACGCCGTACTGACACGACCGCCAGTTCTCGGAACTGTCACAAAGCATCGAATCCACCGGCCGCGGGGCCGGTGGATTTTTTGTCGTCGATGGCGCCGTTAACACGCTGGCGACGCGTTTCGATTAGGCTCGCAGGATGGGTGATTCGATCGAACGGCTTTACCAGGCGGTGATCGCGGCCAAGGATCTTGATCCGGCTACGTCGCGCACGGCACGGCTGTTCCAGCGCGGGCCGGCCAAGATGGCCAAGAAGCTCGCCGAGGAAGCGGTCGAGGTCGTGATCGACGCCATCAGCGGCAAGCCGGACGCGGTGGTCCGCGAGAGCGCGGACCTGCTCTACAATCTCACGGTTCTGTGGGCCTCGGCCGGTGTGAAGCCGGAGGATGTCTGGCGCGAGATGGAGCGGCGCGAGCGGCTGCTCGGGATCGCCGAGAAGCTGCCGAAGTCGCCGGTCAAGCTGCCCAAAACCGCGCCCGTCCCGGTGGTTCGGCGTCGAATTGTCGCGCTGGAGAACCGGCTGCGCAAACGGCAGCCCTAAATCACCTCAAATCAGCCCATTCCCGGCATGGACAAATCCGCTCCATGATGGTTCATCGCGCCCATGTTGAAACGGATTTACGACTGGTGCGTCGAGGCGGCCGACAAGCCCTACGCACTCTGGATTCTCGCGGCCGTCGCCTTCGCTGAGAGCTCCTTCTTCCCGATCCCTCCCGACATCATGCTGCTGCCGATGTCGCTGGCGCGGCCGAAGCGGGCATGGTGGTTCGCGGCGGTCTGCACCGTCGCGTCGGTCGCCGGCGGTGTGCTCGGCTACGCGATCGGCGCGCTGCTCTACGACTCGCTCGGGCAGTGGCTGATCCATCTCTACGGCCTCTCCGACAAGGTCGACGCCTTCCGTGCCTCCTACGCCGAGTGGGGTGCCGTGATCATCCTGCTGAAGGGGTTGACGCCGATCCCCTACAAGCTGGTGACCATCACCTCGGGCTTCGCCGGCTACAACATCTGGCTGTTCATCCTGTGCTCGATCGTCGCGCGCGGCGGCCGCTTCTTCTTCGTCGCGGTGCTGCTCAACCGTTATGGCGATTTCATCCGCGCCGAGCTCGAGAAGCGGCTCGGCCTGTGGGTCGCGCTCGGTGCGATCGTGCTGGTGCTGGGCTTTGTTGTCGCATTCAAGCTGATCTAGCGCAGCGCGGCTTTGCCGATGGCAAGCCTTCGGATACGCTGACGTGTATGGCTTTGACCGGCACGATACGGCGTCCTGATGGAGGTCCGTTAGGACCTGAAGAGGAGGTTATGCTCCGTCTATCGGACGCATTTCCGGGCGTCCGCTTCCATTACGAGGCGGAGGAGCCTCCTGCCGCGGTCGCGGCGCGTGCACAGATGTCAATTCTACTTCGAGTATGGCTCTTCTTCTTCGGCTGGGATACCGCCTATCCGAGGCGTCAGGGTTACTTCGAGAACGGAAATGGCGGAGGGGTCGAGTTCCATTTCGAGGCGAGGCAGCCAGTCCCGTCGATCACGGCAACCTCCTACGGAAGGACGGCGAGCCTGGACGAAAACTTTGATCGGCTCTATGCGGCGACCGGTTGGAAGATTGTGTATCCGAGCTTTTGATCCACTAAGATCATTTGGATTGGACGGGCTGTGCAACCGGAGCGAGCGCTGAACATTCTTCTGGTGTTCCCCAAAGCGATCATCACGGCAAGTCTTGCTACCGGTCTCGCAGTGACCTTCTGTTTTGATGTCGCCTTTTCGCAATCCGCGCCGCCCGCCCTCGGCGTGCAGTCACCGGCGGAGCAGCCAGTCGCGCCTCAGGCGCCACAGATGGAGTTGCCGCCCGCGCCGGTCGAGCGCGAGAATCCCGGGCTGATCAACGAAATCGGAAAGCTGTTCGAGAAGTCGAAGTCGGCGCTGCCGCCGTTGAAGAGCCCGAGTGAGACCTTCAACGACCTGTCGAACCTTGCGCGCCCCTCGACGATGGTGAGCGGACGCGCGGCCTGCGTGGTGGCCTCCAACGGTGCGCCCGACTGCAAGATCGGCGCCGACCGGCTGTGCCAGAGCAAGGGCTTCAAGGAAGGCAAGAGCATCGATATCAACACCTCGGAGAAGTGCTCGCCGCTGGTCTATTTGCCGGGCCACAAGCGCGGCCCGAACGACTGCAAGACGGAAAATTTCGTGACGCGGGCAGTCTGCCGGTAACGCCGGCGAAGCTTACGTCTAGAGCGTGATCAGATGAGGTTGAACTGGATCGACGGCGGAGGTTCACCTCTCCCTTGGGAGAGGTCGGTGCGTAGCGCCGGGTGAGGGGTTACGGTCCCTCGTTAGCCCTGGGGCCCCTCACCCGATTTGCTTCGCAAATCGACCTCTCCCCGATGGGGAGAGGTGAAGTCGTGCGTCTCGAACCGATCCAAGCACAGCTTGCGTCTGGGATGCCAGATGCTTGCGGAAAGCACCGCGTCCGGATGAGGATTTGTCATCCTTGTTGCAGCGCCAAAACGCAATACTTGACAGTGGAAAGATTGCCTTGTTGGTATGACGGTCAGCATTCGCGCTAAAATCAACGATCAAACGCTTTAAGGATCCACCGCCAATGTCCATGCCTGCTCTGTTCAAGGGCCGCCTGTCTCTTCCCGTGATCGGGGCACCGCTGTTCATCATCTCCGTGCCCGACCTCGTCATCGCCCAGTGCAAGGCCGGCGTGGTCGGCTCGTTTCCGGCGCTGAATGCGCGGCCGCCGGAGCTGCTCGACGAATGGCTGTACCGGATCAAGGAAGAGCTCGCCGCCTATGACAAGGCGCATCCGGAGCGGCCGTCGGCGCCGTTCGCGGTGAACCAGATCGTGCACAAGTCGAACAACCGGCTCGATCACGACATGGCGCTTTGCGAGAAGCACAAGGTGCCGATGATCATCTCCTCGCTCGGTGCGCGCGAGGAGCTCAACCAGGCCGTCCACGGCTGGGGCGGCATCGTCTTCCACGACGTGATCAACCAGAAGTTCGCGCGCAAGGCGATCGAGAAGGGCGCCGACGGCCTGATCCTGGTCGCGGCCGGCGCCGGCGGCCATGCCGGCACGCTGTCGCCGTTCCCGTTCGTGTCGGAGACGCGGCAATGGTTCGACGGGCCGATCGCGCTGTCGGGCACCATCGCCAACGGCCGCGCCATTCGCGCCGCCCGCATCATCGGCGCCGACTTCGCCTATATCGGCTCGGCCTTCATCGCGACCAAAGAGGCGAATGCGGTCGAGGGCTACAAGAGCATGATCACCAATTCGTCCGCCGAGGACATCGTCTATTCGAACCTGTTCACCGGCGTGCACGGCAATTACCTGAAGCCGTCGATCGTCGCGGCCGGCATGGATCCGGAAAACCTGCCGACGTCAGATCCCTCGAAGATGAGCTTCGGCACCGACTCGTCCGGCGAGCGCGCCAAGCCGAAGGCGTGGAAGGAGATCTGGGGTTCCGGTCAGGGCGTCGGCAGCATCTCCAAGGTGGTGCCTGCCGCCGAGCTGATCGCTCGCTTCAAGAAGGAATACGACGAAGCGGTCGATCCGGCGCTTGCCTGATGGATCCTATTTTTCGCGTTGACGGCGATCGCGTCGTCACCAGCCCCGATGCCGCGGGTCCTTGGGATCCGCGGATGCAGCACGGCTCCGCGCCGGCCGCGCTCGTGGTGTGGGCTGCCGAAGCCATCCCCACGCCGGTGCCGATGCGGATCGCGCGGGTCACCATCGACCTGATGCGTCCCGTGCCGGTGGCGACGCTGACGGTCGCGAGCAAGATCCTGCGCGATGGCCGCAAGATCCAGCTCTGCGGCGTCAGGCTGCTCGCCGATGGTGTGCTGGTGGTCTCGGCCACCGTGTTGAAGATCAAGCAGCAGGCCGCCGAACTGCCGCCTGATATCGCCACCCTTCCGGTCGAGCTGCCCGGTCCCGACGAAAGCATGGCCGAGCCGGGTAACCTCGCGAACAGTCCGTTCGTGAAATGCATCTCGATGCGCGCCGCGCGCGGCCGCTTCGGCGTGATCGGCCCGGGCGCGATCTGGTTCCGGGTCAACCAGCCGCTGATCGCGGGCGCCGCCGTTTCGCAGGCGATGCGCGCGGTGGTCGCCTCGGATTTTTCCAACGGCACCTCGCCGGCGCTCGATTTCGACCAATGGACCTTCATCAACGCCGACCTCACGGTCAGCCTGGCGCGCGAGCCGGTCGGCGACTGGATCCTGCTCGACGGCGAATCCTGGATCGGGCCTGA
Organism: Bradyrhizobium mercantei; assembly: GCF_001982635.1. Lineage (GTDB taxonomy): Bacteria > Pseudomonadota > Alphaproteobacteria > Rhizobiales > Xanthobacteraceae > Bradyrhizobium > Bradyrhizobium mercantei. Next base: position 136,475 of record NZ_MKFI01000003.1, read on the forward strand.
CGGCGCCGGACTTGCGATGTCGCGGCTCGCGGATGCGCGGGGCTATTTCGGCCGGGCGGTCCAGAGCCTGGTGATCGAGCGGCGCTGACCGGGACTACGCTTCTCCGACCTCTCCTTGAAAAGGGGAGGTCGCTTTGTTCTCCAGAGCAAAGCGGGTGGGGATCACTCTCTCCGCACACAGCGTCGCCCGCGGCTGCCCCCGTCCCGACCCTTCCCCCTTTCAGGGGGGCGAAGAGCAAGCCACGTCTACTGTGCATGGGGTTGTTTTACCGATTCACGCTGCGGGAGCCGCGCCAAGCGGCTGCCCTTGCGGCAAAAATATGTTCGTCCCGCGGGAACGGTTGGCGCCACGAGCGAGTTTCGCTCCCGTTAGGGGGTCCCATGACGCGTATCGATCCCGCCGCCGGTATCGTGGCTCTGGCCGTCCGGCGGCCTTGTGATGTGTCGGCCGGTGTCGATGCCCGGCCGCCACAGGGACAGACGCGATGAAGCCCGGCCCATGCTCCGAACGCGCGGTCATCCTCGCCGCGAGCGAGCGGGATGCCGTCAAGACTGCCCACCTGATCAAGGAAGCCGGCTACTACGCCAATATCTGCGGTGACCTCGCCGAGCTCGAGCGCCAGGTCGCAAGCGGGGCAGGGCTTGCCATCATCGCCGACGAGGCGATCAAGACCGCCGACCTTGCCGGCCTGACGCGCTGGCTGAACGAGCAGCCGTCATGGTCGGATTTCCCCATCGTGCTGATGAGCGAGAAGGGGGGACCCGAGCGCAATCCCGAAGCGGCGCGGCTCGGCCGTGCGCTCGGCAATGTCACCTTCATCGAGCGCCCGTTCCATCCGACCACGCTGGTGAGCCTGGTCGGCGCTTCGGTGCGCGGCCGCCGCCGCCAGTACCAGACCCGCGAGATCCTTCAGGATCTCACCGAGAACGAAAGCCTTCTGCAGACCGCGCTTGATGCCGGCCACCTCGGTGCGCTCGAGCTGCACATGCCCGGTTTCGAGCTCGAAGCCTCCGCGACCTGCAAGCGCTTCTTCGGGCGCCCGGCGAACGAGCCGTTTACCTATCAGGAGCTGCTCGAGGCGGTTCATCCCGACGACCGGCGCCGACGGCAGGAGGTCGTTGAGCACACGCTGAAGGCCGGCGTTGACTACAAGATCGAGTATCGCAACATCTGGCCCGACGGCAGCCAACACTGGGTCGACGTGCGCGCCCGCGCGGTGCGGCGGCCCGACGGCAGCATCCGCTCCCTGGTCGGGGTCTGCTCCGACATCACCGCGCGCAAGACCGCCGAGATCGAGCGCGAGGCGCTGCTGGCGCAGCTCGCCGCCGAACGCACCGCGCTTGCCGAACTCACCGCGACGCTGGAGCAGCGGGTCGAGCAGCGCACCGCCGATTTGATGAAGGAGGTCGCCGCGCGCGAGCGGGCGCAGGAACAGCTCCGCCATGCGCAGAAGATGGAGGCGATCGGCCAGCTCACCGGCGGCGTCGCGCACGACTTCAACAATCTGCTGATGGCGGTGATGGGCAATCTCGATCTGTTGCGCAAGCGGATGCCTGAGGATCCGCGGCTGCGTCGCCTGGTCGACGGTGCGTTGCAGGGCGCCGAGCGCGGCGCCTCGCTGACGCAGCGGCTATTGGCGTTCGCGCGGCAGCAGGATCTGCGCGCGATACCGGTCGATCTCGGCGCGCTGCTGCGCGACATGAGTGAGTTGCTCGAGCGCTCGCTCGGGCCGCGCATCGCGCTGCGGCTCGACATTCCCGAGGGGCTGCCGCCGGCTTGCGTTGATACCAACCAGCTCGAGCTTGCGGTTCTCAACCTCGCGATCAATGCGCGCGATGCGATGCCGGATGGCGGCGTGATCGAGATCCGCCTCGCGGATTCGCAGGCAAAAAACGAGCAGACCAGGAGCGAGCCGGCGCTGCGGCCGGGCAACTACCTGAAACTGTCGGTGGTCGACAGCGGCACCGGCATGTCGCCGGACGTCCTGAAGCGGGCGATCGAGCCGTTCTTCTCCTCGAAGCCGGTGGGCAAGGGCACCGGGCTCGGCCTGTCGATGGTGCATGGACTGGCGGTGCAGCTCGGCGGTGCGCTGCAACTGTCGAGCGCGGTCGGCAAGGGCACCGCGGCGACGCTGCTGCTGCCGGTTGCGACCGCCGCGCCCGAAGCGGCAAGCCCCGTCCCCGCGACGCAGAAGATCAAGCGCTCGGCGGTGATCCTGCTGGTCGACGACGATCCGCTGATCGCGATGTCGACCATGGAGATGCTGGAGGACCTCGGTCACCGCGTGATCGGCGTCAATTCCGCCCAGCACGCGCTCGACATCCTCAGGAGCGATCAGGAGATCGACCTGATGATGACCGATCACGTGATGCCCGGCATGACCGGCATCGAGCTCGCCGCGGCGTCGCGCAAGGTGCGGCCGCAACTCGTTGTCCTGCTCGCCACCGGCTATGCCGAATTGCCCGACGGCATCCAGGTCGACCTGCCGCGGCTCGCCAAGCCCTATCACCAGGATCAGCTGCGCGAGCGGCTCGATCAGCTGCTGGGGCAGGGCGGTGGTCAGCGCGCTCCTGCGGCAAATCCCGGCGCACTCTCACCGTCACCCTGAGGAGCCGCGCAGCGGCGTCTCGAAGGGCGACGGCCCGGGCTGTCGCTGCGATCGGTTGGGACGCGAGTTGAAATAGCCGGGCCGTGCATCCTTCGAGACGGGCGCTGTGCGGCCTCCTCCGGATGACGGTAATGCAGTTTGCGCGTGCTGCGACCTCACCCCACCATGCGGTCGCGGCCGGTCCAGAAGCGGGCCTTCAGCACCTTCTTGTCGACCTTGCCGACGCCAGTCATCGGCAGCTCCTTGACGAACTGGATCTGCTTCGGCGCATGCGCCGAGCCCTTCTTCGCCTTCACCAGGCCGATCAGCTCGTCGGCGTCAGGCGTTGCACCCTCGCGCGCCACGACGACCGCGGTGACGGCCTCGCCCCATTTGTCGTCGGGCACTCCGACCACGGCGACCATCGCCACGTCGGCATGCTGCGACAAGACATCTTCGACCTCGCGCGGAAAAATGTTGAAGCCGCCGGAGACGATCATGTCCTTCTTGCGGTCGAGGATGAACATGTAACCGCGATCGTCCTTGCGCGCGATGTCGCCGGTGTGCAGCCAGCCGCTCTTCAGCGTCTCGGCGGTGATGTCGGGCCGCTTCCAGTATTCGGCCATCACATGCGTGGCGCGCACGCAGATCTCGCCGGCCTCGCCGGTGGCGACCTCCTGGTCGTCCTGATCGAGGATCTTGACCTGGCAGGCGGCGATCGGGAAGCCGCAGGACAGGAACAGCTCAGGCGTCTTCGGATCATGGTCGGCCTTGCGCAGCACCGAGACCGGATAGCATTCGGTCTGGCCGTAGAGTTGCGAGAACACCGGGCCGATCCGCTCGATGCCCTCGACTAGCCGGCTCGGCGACATCGCGGAGGCGCCGTAGAGCAGCAGCTCGAGCGAGGAGAGATCGGTCTTGGGCAGCGCCGGATGATCCAGCATCACATAGATCATGGTCGGCACGAACAGCGTGAAGTTGATCTTCTCGCGCTCGATGGTCTTGAACACGGCTTCCGGATCGAATCCTTTCAGCATGTGCACGGTGCCGCCGCGCATCAGTGTCGGCAGCACTTTTGTACCCGCGACATGGCTGATGGGGGCCACGGTGAGGTAGCGCGGCGTCTCCGGGATCTCGAAGTCGGCGAGGATGGCAGCGGCGAAGCCGCCATATTCGCGGTGGTAGCGCAGCGCGCCCTTGGATTTGCCGGTCGTGCCGCCGGTGTAGTTCAGGGTCGAGATATCGTCCTCGCGCGCGAAGTTCTTCGCGCTCGCGCTGCCGGCATCCTCGACCACCTGCAACAGGTCGGCGCCGTAATCCGCCGGGCCGAGCGTGAACACGGTCTTCAGGCTTGAGGCTTTCGTCGCGAGCTCGCCGCCGCGATCACGGAACGTGATGCCGTCGACGATCAGCATTTCTGCCTCGGAGTCCTCGATCTGGAACAGCTGGTCGTCGAGCGAGCCGAGTGGATGCAGCCAGGTGATCGCGAGCCGCGACAATTGCGCGGCGACGCCGGCGCACCAGCTGTCGGCGCGGTTGGCGGTGAGGAACGCAACGCGGGTGCCCGGCGCGAAGCCCAGCCGCATGAACACGCTCTGCATCCGTCCGATCAGGTCGGTCGCGCCCTGATAGCTGAGCGAGCCGCCCGGCCAGGCGAAGGCGGTGCGCGACGGATAGCGCGCCAGCGCCCGCAAGGTCTGCTCGCACGTGGCCGGAAATGCATAGAGCGGATTGCTCATGTCGTGGTCTCCTCCCGCTTTGTCTTTGGCCTCTTGCGTGCCAATGTTGGCGGCAACGCTAACACAATGATGATGGGAAGAAACAACTTGTCCGCCGATCTTCTCGCGCCTTTTCGCAATCGCCTCCGCCTGCCGCTGATTGCGGCGCCGATGTTTCTGGTGTCGGGCGTCGAGCTGGTGGTAGCCGCCTGCCGTAACGGCGTGATCGGCTCGTTTCCGACGGTGAATTGCCGTGAGACGGAACAGCTCGATGCGTGGCTCGGCGATATCGAGCACCGCTTGCAGGCGCATGAAGATGCGAACGGCAAAGCGGCGGCACCGATCTGTCCGAACCTGATCGTGCACCGCTCCAACGCGCGGCTCCAGCAGGATCTCGCTGTGCTGTTGCGGCACAAGCCCGAGCTCGTGATCACCTCGGTCGGCTCGCCGGCGCCGGTGCTCGCGCCCTTGCACGATGCCGGCGCGCTTGTGTTCGCCGACGTCGCCTCGATCCGCCATGCCGAGCGCGCCGCAGCAGTCGGCGCCGACGGGCTCGTGCTGCTCACCGCGGGTGCCGGCGGCCAGACCGGCTGGCTCAATCCGTTCGTGTTCGTCCGCGCGGTGCGCGGCTTCTTCGATGGCCCGATCGTGCTCGCCGGCGGCATCGGCGATGGTCACGCGCTGCGCGCCGCCGAGGCGCTCGGCTGCGACCTTGCCTATATGGGCACCAAGTTCATCGCGACGCGCGAGAGCATGGCGGACAACAGATACAAGCAGATGCTGGTCGACGCGACCGCCGACGACATCCTGCTGACGACGGCCTTCACCGGCTTGCAAACCAATATGCTGCGGCCCTCGATCGCGGCCGCCGGTCTCAACCCCGACGACCTGCCGGCGCGCGGTGCCATCGACATCGGCAAGGACATCGATATCGGTGCCCGCGAAAGCCGCCCCAAGCGCTGGCGCGACATCTGGAGCGGCGGTCATTCCACCTCGGGGGTGACCGGGGTGCTCGCGGTCGATGATCTCGTCGCCCGGACGGCAGCGGAATACGAGGCGGCGAGCGCGCGGGTACAGCTCGTCTGATCCATCGCAAATCGCAACCGCTCAAACCGCGCCTGTCCGCTTAACGCGGCATTAACCATGCCAGTCCCAACTATGCGTCACGGGATGGTCCGCCGCTACGGCGGGCCGCCCGGCAGTTTGTGGGAATGCACATGGCTTTCGAGGCGCTCTCCAAAACCCCGGCATCGATCGACGAGCTCCGGACCCGGGTGTTCTACGCCCTGCAGCGGCATCCGCTGTGCCGTCAGGTCGAATTCGACATCGTCAGCACGCCGCGCACCCGCCGTACCAACTGGACGGTGAGTATGCACTCGGTCCAGCCCGGCGCGCTCTGGACGGCGCATGAGATCGTGGCCGACATCCAGGAAGCCTATGAGCTTGATGCCGCGGCCTGACTTTTTGGGCCGTTTCGGGACGATTTCACCTATTTGGCGCGGTCATGGCACGGTAACGCCGCATTTCGCGCGCAGTTTGCGCTGACACCGGCCGGGAATGGAGTAGTTTTTGACCAGAGCCATCACCCTCGCCGCGCTGACATGCTTCCTTCTCGCTGGCGCCGCGATCACAGCCATTTTGGGCCGTGACAGCCTGCCGGCGGCGCAGGCCGATGTCGGCCCGGTCGCCAACCGCGCCAGCAAGCAGGACAAGCTCGCGGTCACGACGCTTGCGACTGCCTCGTTTGAGGTGCCCCAGCCGGTCGAGCCTCCCGCCAATCCATCTCCGCTCCTGCTGCGCGCCCAGGCCGCTATTCCCGGCGCGACCGATACGGTGCGCCAGGCCTATGCCTCCGTCGAGCCGGCCGATATCGGCCTGCCGAAGGTCAATGACTCCGTCGATGCGGCCCAGCCGAAGCTCGCCGAGCCCGCTGTTGCCCCCGCGCCGCCGAAACCCAAGGCTGCCGCCAAGCCGGCGCCGCAGAAGAATTACGCCCTGCTCAGCGACGCGCAGATCGCCGGCATCAAGGACCGGCTCAAGCTGTCGTCGTCGCAGGAATATTACTGGCCGGCGGTCGAGACCGCGCTGCGCGCCGTCGCCCGCAAGATCCACGCCAAGCGTCAGAGCGATCCCGCCGCAGGCAACATGCCGATCGATCCAGACTCCGAGGAGGTCCAGCAGCTGAAGTCGGCGGCCATGCCGCTGCTGTTCCAGCTTCGCGAGGACCAGAAGAACGAGGTGCGCTCGCTGGCACGCCTGATCGGCCTCGAGCGCGTCGCCTCGATGATCTGAGCGCGGGGTTCGGGCGAGCCGAACCCGCGCCTCTCCAACATCCGCTCAGCCGAGCCGCATCGACAGCTCGACGTCGCCGCCGAACGGCACCGACAGATAGCCGTTTGACGGGGAGCGCACGCGCGCCAGATAGTTAGGGCTGTACTCGGCGTTGTCGGCGACGACGAAGGCGCCCGGCTTCAGACGGCTTTCCACGAGATCAAGGATATCAGGATAGAGCGCCTTCGCGCCGTCGAGCAGCACGAGGTCGATCGTGTCGGGCAGACCTGTGCGCAGCGTCTCGAGCGCATCGCCCGCGCGGATCTCGACTAGGTCGTCGAGCCCGCCGGCGACGAGATTGTCGCGGGCGCGCGTCACCTTGGACTGCTCGAACTCGCTGGTGATCAGCCGCCCGCCGCCATTGTCGCGCAGCGCGGCGGCAAGATGCAGCGTCGAGATGCCGAACGAGGTGCCGAACTCGACGATGTTCCGCGCCTGCGCACCGCGCGCCAGCATGTAGAGCAGCGCGCCGGTCTCGCGCGAGACCGCGAGCGGCGCATTCTTGAATCGCCCGTAGAGCGCGCGGTAGTCGGTCCTGCTCTGCATCAGGCGCATCCGTTCCGCGTCGGAAAGGTCGGCCACCGCGCGCTGGGTGTCGTCCACCGCGGCGGAAGCGTGCGCGAACAGGCGATCGAGCAGGCCTGCGAGCTGGGGTGAAATGAGGGTCGTCATGTAAGTCTCCGGTCGAACAGCGGCGCGTCCTTGCGCCTCGCCAGAAATACGAATAATTAGTCGCATTCGCTAATCGCATTCCCCAAGGCGTCCATGACCGAACGGCGAACCTCTTCAATTTCCTCGCGAAAACAGCCGCAACAGGCCCGCTCGACCGAGCTCGTCGCGGCCATTCTCGATGCTGCTGTTCAGGTTCTGACGAAGGAAGGCGCGCAGCGTTTCACCACGGCGCGGGTGGCCGAGAAGGCCGGCGTCAGCGTCGGCTCGCTATACCAGTACTTTCCGAACAAGGCGTCGATCCTGTTCCGGCTGCAGAGCGACGAGTGGCGGCAGACCACCAGCCTGCTGCGCGACATTCTTGAAGACGTCACGCAGCCGCCGTTGCACCGGCTGCGCGCGCTGGTGCACGCCTTCATCCGCTCCGAATGCGAGGAAGCCGCAGTGCGCGTCGCGCTCAACGACGCCGCGCCGCTCTATCGCGATGCGCCCGAGGCACGTGAGGTGCGGGCATCGGGCGCGCGCATCGTCGAGGCCTTCATGCGCGAAGCACTACCGAAGACCTCAGGCGCGGTGCGCGCGACGGCGGGCGACCTGATCACGACGACGCTCAGCACGGTGGGCAAGGAATTTTCGGAGAGCCCGCGAAGTCAGGCCGAGATCGAGAGCTATGCCGACGCCATGGCCGACATGTTCTGCGCGTATCTCAAGAGTCTCGGAAAGCGCTGACAGTTAGAGATAGTGCCTGGCGACCAACAGGAACCCGAGCACGCCGCCGGTCACGGCGAAAACCGTCACGCCGTTGCAGAAACTGACGTAGGCGGCCGACCAATAAGGAGCGGCCGGAGAAGCAGGCGCGACTTTCTTCGGTTTCTGAGGCAAGCGCGTATATTCCTGAAAAAGGCGCCGCCACCTGGTCAACACAGGTAACGGCGCCCGTCTGAGGGCTTCAGGGCGAAACCCCGCATGAGCGTAAGCTGCGACGATGAACGGTTCGTATACCGTGCGGCGTCGCGAGCCTGCATGCTCTAGAACGACGCGTAAGCGTTGCGAAACGCGATGGCGCCGGCGAGCGAGCGCGGCCGCGTGCGCACGGCGTGTCCATCGTTGCCGCTCTGCACGATCCACTGGCCGTTCTCGTGACCCACGATCTTGCCGACGTGGTGACGCCAGACGACGATCGCGCCGACCGACGGGCCGCCGGCATTGCTGCCGTATCGCGCCCAGGATCGCGCCAGATTGAATTGCGGACCCGGATCGCCGCCGACCTGGGTGCGCATGAACCAGCCGCACCACGCAGCCGGGCGACCGGAATGTGCGTGTGCATGGTGGCGATGATGGTGATGACGGCCGCGAGCTTCAGCAGCAGACGAAGCAAAGGCGAGGAGCACGGCCACAGCCGCGAGAGTTTTACGCATTACAAAGTCCTCTTGTTGTTGGCAGACCATCCTTGGTGTGGGGGAAGCGCAGCGATGATCTGCGATTTCGTTGCGAAGCGACCGCAGCGGCCGGACGACGCAAGACAGAGGCGGGAACATGGCCCGCTTGGGCCTTTAAGAAACGCGCTATGGCCAAAATATGGCGGTTATTTCTGCTCTGGCGAAGCGGGGTGGCCTGCTCGATTTGCATCGCGCGCGACGGTGCGTGACCGCTTTGTTTCCGATCCCATGCAGGTTTCGCGGAGCAGCCCGGCGGGCGTCGCGCAGTGAAGGCCCGATCAACGATCCGGATGCACTCGCGCCCGCACTGAACGCGCGATTGCGATGGTCAAGAGCGGCCAGCCGGCGCTGCTCGATGTCGTGATGGATCAGCGGTGAAGCGGAGGCGGCGGTCATGACAATCAGTCGATCTGTGAAACGCCTTGCAGCCGTCGCCGCAGTTGCGGGAGCATTCGTCGCCGGCGGTCGATCGTGTTCGCCTTGCTTTGACGAGGTGATGCGAAACGGATGTGGGCGTTGGCTCTCGCGCGTTTCAGATAGCCTAAGGCGACGCGGGCAAAGCGTCCGATTGTCGCGCTGAGCGTTCAGTAAAATGCTGAACTAAACATCAAGCGCAACCGATCCCAGTGTTCTTCGCCATTTGGCGTTGCTGCATTGCGGCGAAATCCCCTCGCATAAATGCACAATTTCGCCCTTCATCGCAGCGTGCAAGAAATCCGCTTGACGGGTTCCTGAATTTAGTAATACGTTTAGTATTACAAGAACGATAAACATCACGCATCGAGCCGATGTGTGGGAGGAGCCCAGCCATCCGGATCCCGATTTCCGGAAGCGTTCTGTCTCGCTCTCCATCATCGCTCATCAACTCGGTTTCGGAGTGTCGGCGTCAATCCGGCAGGATGCGCCGAGCGCGTCAGGTGCTTCAACGATAGGGAGGAAATGGATTATGCGAACATTGAGATGGTTGCGTAGTACGGCAGCGTCCGCGGTCGTTGCGGCCGCGGCACTCGGGGGGCTCGGCGGCGGAGAGGCTGCCGCCCAAGGCAAGCAGCTCACGCTGTGCTGGGCGGCGTGGGATCCGGCCAATGCGCTGGTCGAGCTGGGCAAGGACTTCACCAAGCAATCCGGCATCGAGATGAAATACGAGTTCGTCCCCTGGACGAGCTACGCCGATCGCTTCCTCAATGAGCTCAACTCGCACGGCAAGCTCTGTGACCTGATCATCGGCGACAGCCAATGGATCGGCGGCGCCGCCGAGAACAAGTGGTACGTCAAGCTCAACGACTTCTTCGCCAAGGAGAAGATCTCGATGGACGATTTCGTCCCGGCGACCGTGGTCGGCTACTCGCAGTGGCCGAAGAACACGCCGAACTACTGGGCGCTGCCGGCGATGGCCGATGCGGTGGGCTGGACCTATCGCAAGGACTGGTTCTCGCGGCCCGAGATCCAATCCGCGTTCAAGGCCAAGTACGGCCGCGACCTGGCGCCGCCGAAGACCTATGACGAGCTGAAGCAGGTCGCCGAGTTCTTCCAGGGCCGCGAGATCGACGGCAAGAAGGTCTACGGCGCCTACATCTTCACCGAGCGCGGCTCGGAAGGCATCACGATGGGCGTGACCAACGTGCTCTACAATTACGGCTTCGCCTACGACAATCCGAAGAAGCCGTACCAGATGCAGGGCATCGTCAATTCCGCCGACGCGGCCAAGGGGCTCGAGTTCTACAAGGAACTCTACAAGTGCTGCACGGCGCCCGGCATGACCAACGCCTACATGCAGGAAGGTCTCGACGCCTTCAAGTCCGGCCAGGTCGCGATGCAGATGAACTGGTTCGCGTTCTTCCCGGGCCTCTACAAGGATCCGAATGTCGGCGGCGACAAGATCGGCTTCTTCGTCAACCCGGCCGGCCCGAAGGGGCATTTCACCCAGCTCGGCGGCCAGGGCATCTCGGTGGTCGCAACCTCCGACCGCAAGGACGACGCGCTCGCCTACATCAAGTGGTTCGCGCAGCCCGCCGTGCAGCAGAAATGGTGGCAGATCGGCGGCTATTCGGCGCTCAAGGCGGTGGTCGACGCGCCTGACTTCCCCAAGAGCGCGGCATTCGCGCCGCAATTCCTGGAGTCGATGGGGATCGTCAAGGACTTCTGGGCCGAGCCGTCCTACGCCCAGCTGCTGCTCGACATGCAGAAGCGGGTGCATGACTACGTCGTTGCCGACAAGGGCACGGCGCAGCAGGCGCTGGATCTCCTGGTCAAGGACTGGACCAAGGTCTTCAAGGAGCAGGGCAAGGAAGTCGCCTCGCAATAGCGCCCATACTTCACCTGAACTGGCTTCCCCGAGGGGCGCCTCGGGGAAGCCGACCCAGCCAGCCGATGGACACGATGACGACGATCTCGCAACCCGATCATGCTACGATCCCAGGCGTGAGCACGCCTGCCAAATCCCGCGACGCCCGGCGCGTCCGCGGCCTGTCGGACCGGGCCATTGCCTGGCTGTTCGTCGCGCCGACGATCGCGCTGCTGCTTGCGATCAACATCTTTCCGTTGATCTGGATGCTCCGGCTGTCCTTCACCAGCCTCAACCTCAGCATGTCCTATCTGCCGCTGCGGTTCGTCGGCCTCGACAATTTCAGGGACATCCTCACCGACGAGGACGTCTGGTTCCGCCTGCAGACCACGGCGCAGTTCGTGATCTCGTCGGTGGCGTTGCAGGTGGTCGTGGGCTTCGGCCTGGCGCTCCTGATCAACCGTCAGTTTCGCGGTCACAGCTTCTGGACCACGATCATCCTGCTGCCGATGATGCTGTCGCCGGCGGTGGTCGGCAATTTCTGGACCCTGCTGCTGCAGCCGCAGATCGGTCCGTTCAACTATCTGATCAGCCTGTTCACCGGCGTGCCGCCGAGCTCGTTCAGCATGACCGGGCAGGTGTCGCTCGCGCCGTGGACCATCGTGCTGGTCGATACCTGGATGTGGGCGCCCTACGTCATGCTGATCTGCCTCGCCGGGCTGCGCTCGATCCCCGATTACATCTATGAGGCGGCGGAAGTCGATCGCGCCTCGCCATGGCGGCAGTTCTGGTCGATCACGCTGCCGATGACGGTGCCGTTCCTGATGCTCGCGGTGCTGTTCCGCGCGATCGAGAACTTCAAGATGTTCGACATGGTCAATCTGCTGACCTCGGGCGGGCCGGGCTCGACCACCGAGCTGGTGTCGATCTCGCTGAAGCGCGCCGCATTCGAGAAGTGGCGCACTGGCTACTCCTCGGCGCTCGCCATCATCCTGTTCGTGACCGTGTTCGGTGCCGCCAACATCTACGTCAAGACGCTCAACAAGGTGAAGCAACGATGACCGCTGCCGCCGCCAGATCCACCGCGCATTCGATCGTCGAGGCCTCGCCGCGCACCAAGGCGTTCGCCGGCGGCCTCGTCATCCTCTATGCCGTGATCACGATCCTGCCGCTGCTGTGGATCGTCGCCACCGCATTCAAGTCGCAGAGCGACGCCATCGCCTATCCGCCCAAGGTGATCTTCGAGCCGACCCTCGAAGGCTATGTGAACCTGTTCACCGTGCGGACGCGCCAGACGCCGGACTTCATCGCCAAGCTGCCGCCGCCCGAGACCTGGTACGACCAGCTGGTGCGCAAGCGGGACATGGTGATCGCCGGACCGTCCAAGGTCGTGCCGCGTTTCGTCAACTCGCTGATCATCGGCTTCGGCTCGACCTTCCTTGCGGTTTTCCTCGGCACGCTCGCGGCCTACGCGTTCTCGCGCTTTCGCATTCCGCTGGCCGATGATCTGCTGTTCTTCATCCTCTCGACGCGGATGATGCCGCCGGTCGCAGTGGCGATCCCGATCTATCTGATGTACCGGCAGCTCAACCTGACCGACACGCGGCTCGGCATGATCCTGCTCTACACCGCGGTGAACGTCTCGCTCGCGGTCTGGCTGCTCAAGGGCTTCATCGACGAGATTCCGCGCGAGTATGAGGAGGCGGCGCTGGTCGACGGCTACACCCGGCTGCAGGCGTTGCGCAAGGTGGTGTTGCCGCAGGCCGTCACCGGGATCGCCGCGACCGCGATCTTCTGCCTGATCTTCTCCTGGAACGAGTACGCCTTCGCGGTGTTGCTGACCAGCGGCGAGGCGCAGACCATGCCGCCCTTCATCCCCTTCATCATCGGCGAGGGCGGACAGGACTGGCCGGCGGTTGCCGCCGCGACCACGCTGTTCGTCGTCCCGATCGTCATGTTCACCGTGCTGTTGCGCAAGCATCTGCTGCGCGGCATCACCTTCGGAGCGGTGCGCAAATGAGCGGGGCTGTGATTGCCAAAGGTGGAATATCTCGCTGGTTTCGCCGCGGGCCGTGGGAGACCGTCGCGATGACCCTGATCGGAGGCGGCATCATCATGCTGGTGCAGCCGTGGTCGATCGATCTCTACAGCTACTCCTTCGTGACGATTCTGGCCGGCACGGTCGGCTTCGTCATCGTCAGCCATTTTCCGGAATAAGGCCATGGCACAGATCCGCATCGAAAACCTGCGCAAGTCGTTCGATCAGTTCACCGCGGTGGAAGGCTCGACCTTCACGATCGACGACGGCACCTTCTTCGCGATGCTCGGGCCCTCCGGCTGCGGCAAGACCACCACCTTGCGCATGATCGCCGGCCTCGAGCTGCCGACCGAAGGCAAGATCCTGCTCGACGGCGAGGACGTCACGTTCCACCGCGCTGCCGCCCGCGATATCGCCTTCGTGTTCCAGCTGTTCGCGCTCTATCCGCACATGAATGTCGGGGAGAACATCGGCTTCCCGCTGAAGTGCCAGGGCATGGCGAGGCGCGAGATCCGCGAGCGGGTGCAGGAGACCGCGCGGATGTTGCGGATCGAGCATCTGCTGTCGAGCAAGACCTCGAAACTCTCCGGCGGCGACCGGCAGCGCGTCGCGCTCGGGCGCGCCATGGTGCGGCGGCCGAAGGCGTTCCTGATGGACGAGCCGCTCGGCGCGCTCGACGCCGAATTTCGCCATCTGATGTGCGGCGAGCTGCGCGACCTGCACGATCGCGTCAAGGCGACTACGGTCTACGTCACGCATGACCAGCTCGAGGCGATGTCGATGGCCGACCAGATCGCCGTCATGAACAAGGGGCGGGTCGAGCAGATCGGCACGCCGCAGGAGGTCTATGACCGGCCCGCCAGCATGTTCGTCGCCGACTTCATCGGCTCGCCGTCGATGAACTTCCTGCGCTTCGAGGGCGGCCTGCGATCCGGCGACCGCGCGGTCTCTTTCCACGACACCAGGCTTGCGGTGCCGGAGATCCGCGAGGACCGTGCCAGTGCGCCGCTGGCGCTCGGCGTCCGTCCGGAACACATCCGCTTCGCTGATGCGGGCGCCGTTCGCGGCGAGGTGTTCGGCGCGGAATATCTCGGCACCACCCAGATCGTCACCGTCGACACGGCCTATGGCCGGGTCGCGGCGCGGCTGCCGTCCAGCGCGTCGGTGCGGATCGGCGAGACCATCGGTCTCGAATTCAATGCCGCGCGGCTGGCGCTGTTCGACGTCGGCAGCGGCCTTGCGATCCGGACCGCCAGCGAGGAGGGCCCGCGCCATGGCTGACGTCTCCCTGCGCAACGTCAACAAGCGCTTCGGCGCGGTGGAAGCCGTCCGCGACCTCTCGCTGACGGTGAGCGACGGCGAGTTCCTGGTCCTGCTCGGGCCGAGCGGCGCCGGCAAGACCACGACGCTGCGGCTGATCACCGGACTGGAGAGCCCGGATACAGGCTCGGTGATGATCGACGGGCACGACGTGACGCACGATCCGCCCGGCTCGCGCGACATTGCGTTCGTGTTCCAGCAATATTCGCTGTATCCGCATCTCACGGTCTACGACAATCTGGCGTTTCCGCTGCGCTCTCCGGCGCGACGGGTGGCGGAGCCGATCATCCGCAAGCGCGTCGAGCAGACCGCGGAGCTGCTGCATATCGCAGGCAAGCTGAACAACCGCGCCACCCGGCTATCCGGTGGCGAGATGCAGCGGGTGGCGATCGGCCGTGCCCTGGTCCGCGATCCCTCGATCTATCTGATGGACGAGCCGCTGTCCTCGCTGGACGCAAAGCTCCGCAGCGAACTACGGCTCGAACTGAAGCGGATCCAGATCGAGCTCGGCGCGACCATCCTCTATGTTACGCACGATCAGGTCGAGGCGATGACGATGGCCTCGCGCATCGGCGTGATCAAGGACGGCCGGTTGCTTCAGCTCGGCACGCCGCGGGAGATCTACGAAAGCCCGTCCAGCAGCTACGTCGCCTCGCGGCTCGGCACGCCCCAGATCAACTTCCTGCCGGCGCGCCTGCTCTCCGACGTCGCGATGCCGCCGGGAACCGAGACGGTCGGCATTCGCACCGAGCATCTACAGCTCGCCGCGCGCAATGGCGGCCAGATGGTCGGCCGCGTGCATCGGGTCGAGCACCTCGGCGAGCAGAATCATATTCATCTGGACTATAAGGGCGAAACGCTGGTGACGCTGGCGGATCCGCATCAGCCGCTGCAGGCCGGCCAGGAGGTCGACTTGCATCTGGTACATCCGTTGTGTTTCGACCGTGCGGGGCAGCGCATTGCCGCGGCGGGTCATGAGAGGGGCGAGAGGATCGGATAGATGTCGGTGCCATCAGAGACATTGAAGTCGTTGGTCAAGGCGGCCGCAGAGCAGGTCATCGCCAGCGCGCCGGAGCTGACGAGCCTCGATCAGGCGATCGGTGACGGCGACCACGGGACCAACATGAAGCGCGGTTGCGAGGCCGTGCTCGGCAAGCTCGATGCGATCTCGGCGCAGCCGCTCGACGAGGCGCTGAAGATGATCGGCAAGACCCTTGTCATGACGGTCGGCGGCGCCTCCGGGCCGCTCTATGGCAGCTTCTTCCTTGCCGCCGGCGAGGCGCTGTCGCACGACAAGCAGCTGCCTGACGATCTCGCCGATGTGTTCGGCAGCGCCGTGGATGCGGTGAGCGCGCGCGGCCGCTCGCATGTCGGCGAGAAGACGATGCTGGATGTGCTGGTTCCGGTGCTGGAGACGTTGAAGACGGCGGCCGGCCAGCCGGATCTGATCGCGCGGGTGCGCACCACCGCGGCCGAGGCGGTCGAGCGGACGGTGCCGATGCAGGCCACCAAGGGGCGCGCCTCGTTCCTCGGCGCCCGCAGCGTCGGGCATGTCGATCCCGGCGCGCGGTCGAGCTGCGTGCTGGTGCAGGCGGTGTGCGCGGGCCTGGAGGCACGCCCATGACCGACACCGTAGGGATCGTGATCGTCTCGCATTCCAGCGACATCGCCAAGGGAACCGCCGACATGGTGCGGCAGATGGTCGGCAGCGAGGTCAAGGTGGCGTTCTGTGGCGGCAATCCCGATGGCGGATTGGGCACCAGCGTGCCGCTGATCATCGACGCCATCAATGCCGCCTGGTCGCCGAAGGGCGTCGCGGTGCTGGTCGATCTCGGCGGTGCCGAGACCAACAGCGAAATGGCGGTCGAGATGCTGGAGTCTGCGCGACGCGATCTCGTTGTCGTCTGCAACGCGCCGATCGTCGAGGGCGCCGTGATGGCGGCGACCGAGGCGGCGGGCGGTAGCTCGCTGGCCCAGGTCAAGGCGGTGGCCGAGGAACTCTCTGCCGACTGAGATGTCGGCGATGCGATGAATGGATGATGAGCATGCTTGATAGAGCGGACGGACAGAACTTCACCGGCAATGTGCGGCTGGTGCATGCGGTCGGCATGCACGCGCGCCCGGCGGTCAAGCTGACCAAGCTCGCCAAGAAGTTCCAGGCCCAGATCTCGGTGCGGGTCGCCGGTGCGCCGGAGTGGATCAATGCCAAGAGCGTGGCCAAGATCATGGCGATGCGCGCCGCGCACGGCAGCACGATCGAGATCAAGGCCTCCGGCAGCGATGCCGAGGCCGCCGTCGCGGCCCTGGTCGATCTGGTCGCCAGCGATTTCCCGGATGGAGCAGGCTAGCATGCAGGGCGGCGCTGCAGGATCGGCCTACCGCGGCAGGACCGCCTCGATCGGCTTTGCCCATGGTCCGCTGGTCCGCGTCGATGCGGGCGCGGGCGGCGAGCGGGTCGCCGGTACGCTGGTCGAGGAGGCGCTCGCCTTGCGCAAGGCGATCGATCTCGCGAGCGGGCAGATCGCCGATCTTGCCGCCACCGCCGGCGGCGAAGCCGCGCAGATCCTCGAATTCCAGGTCGCGTTGCTGGAGGATGAGGATCTGATCGAGATGATCTTCGCGTCGATCGGCGAGGGGCGTCCGGCCGACGTCGCATGGCGTTCGACGCTCGACGAGCAGATCGCGGCGTACAATTCGGCCGAAGACGAATATCTGCAGGCGCGGTCGTCGGATCTTGCCGACCTGCGCGATCGCGTGGTCCACATCCTGCGCGGCGACCAGGGCGAGCCGCTCAAGATTCCGAGCGGAGGCGTCGTCTGCGCCGACGATCTGCCGCCGTCGCGCTTCCTGGAGATCGACTGGTCCGGCGGCGGCGGCCTGGCGTTGCTGCACGGCAGTCCGACCAGCCACGTCGCGATGCTGGCGCGGGCGCGCGGCATCCCGATGGTGGTGCAGCTCGGCGCCATTCCGGATGCCGGCGCCACCGCGCTGCTCGACGGCGAGGGCGCGACGCTGGAGCTCGACCCCAGCGCCGAGCAGGTGCGCATCTTCGAGAAGCGGCGCGAGAGCCACCGCAAGAGCCGGGCATCCGCCCGCGCGATCCTGCGGCGGCCGACCGCCTCGTGGCGCGGCGAGCACATCAAGCTCCTGATCAACATCCAGCGCGTCGACGATCTTGAGCATGCCGACGCGCAATATGCCGACGGCATCGGCCTGATGCGGACGGAATTTCTGCTCGCCGGGCAGGGCGCGCTGCCGGATGAGGAGACCCAATTCCAGGCCTATGACGCGGTGTTGCGCTGGGCCGGCCAGCGGCCCGTCACGATCCGCACCTTCGATGCCGGCGGCGACAAGCCGGTGCCCGGCTTTACGTTCGACGGCGAAGCCAATCCATTCCTCGGCGTGCGCGGCCTGCGGCTTTGTCTCGCCCGGCCCGAGGTCTTTGCGGTCCAGCTTCGCGCGCTGGCCCGCGCCGCGGTGCATGGCAATCTCAAGGTCATGTTCCCGATGGTGACGCAGGCCGACGAGCTCGAGGCGGGACGGAAGCTGTTCGCCGACGTCGTGCAGCGCTTGCAGGCGGACGGCATTGCCGCGATGCTGCCGGAGCTCGGAATCATGGTCGAGGTTCCGGCGGCGGCACTTGCGGTCTCGAGCTTCAAGGCGGCGTTCTTCTCGATCGGCTCGAACGATCTCGCGCAATATGTCCTGGCCTGCGATCGTTCCAACGGAGCTCTTGCCCCCCTGATGGACCCTCTGCATCCCGCAGTGCTCGAATTGATCGCGCGGACGGCGGAGCACGGCCGCCGCGCCGGCATCAGTGTCAGCCTGTGCGGCGACATGGCCGGCGATCCGCGCTGCCTGCCCGCGCTGCTCAACTGCGGGCTGCGCGAATTGTCCGTGAATGCCTCGGCGCTGGCCCAGATCAAGCAGACCATCGACCGGCTGAGCAGCGGAGGCAGTGTTGGCTGACATGGCGGCCGATGAAGCGCCCGAAGCCGGCGCCGTTGCGGTCTACAAGCGCATCTTCAAGGAAGTGCTGGAGAGCCGCCCGTCCGGCATGCGGCTGCGCCTCGCCCATGCCATGGGCAAGAACCGCTCTTTCGTCAGCCAGATCAGCAACCCGGCCTATCCGGTGCCGATCCCGGTGCAGCATCTCAACACGATCTTCGATGTCTGCCACTTTCCGCCGCAGGCCAAGACCGCCTTCTTGCGCGCCTATGCCCGCGCGCATCCACGCCGCGTCGGCCGGCTGAGCGAGGGATCGCATGAGCGCACGCTGACGCTGCATCTGCCGGATCTCGGCAGCGCAAAGCGCAATGCCGAGCTCGACACCCTGCTCCAGGAATTCACGCGGCGCCTGATCGGCATCATGCGGGAAAAATAGGCGAAAACGCCGGACCGACGAAGCGGGAGGACACCATGAAGAAGTTCATCAATGCGGTCGACAACGTGCTCGGCGAAAGCCTCGACGGCTTCGCGGCCGCGCATGCCGATCTGGTCACGCTGGGCGCCGAGCGCAAATTCGTTCGCCGCCGCGAGCTGAACCGCAACAAGGTCGCGCTGGTCTCGGGCGGCGGCAGCGGGCATGAGCCGCTGCATGCCGGCTTCGTCGGCCACGGCATGCTGGATGCCGCCTGTCCCGGACAGGTGTTTACCTCGCCGACGCCGGACCAGATCGTCGAGGCCGCGCAGGCGGTCGCGGGCGATGCCGGCGTGCTGTTCATCGTCAAGAACTATGCCGGCGATCGCATGAATTTCGAGATGGCGGCCGAGATCGCGGAAGGCAAGACCGCCACCATCGTGACCGATGACGATGTCGCGGTCGAGAAATCGACCTACAGCATCGGGCGCCGCGGCGTTGCCGGCACCTTGATCGTCGAGAAGATCGTCGGCGCGGCCGCCGAGAAGGGCGCCGATCTCAAAACCTGCGTGGCGCTCGGCGAGCGGGTCAACGCGCGGACCCGTTCGATGGGCGTGGCGCTGACCAGCTGCACGGTGCCTGCCGCGGGCACGCCGACCTTCGCGCTCGGCGAGGACGAGATGGAGATGGGCGTCGGCATCCACGGCGAGCCGGGCCGCCGCCGCGTCAAGCTCGCAGCGGCGGACGCAATCGCATCGGAAATGACGACCGCCATTGCGGAGGATCTCGCTGCCCCCGCCGGCTCCGAGGCGCTGCTGCTGGTCAACGGCTTCGGCGGCACGCCGACCATCGAGCTCTATCTGATGTACAATGCGGCACGCCGCATGCTCGAGCAGCGCGGCCTGCGCATCGCCCGCTCGCTGGTCGGCAGCTACGTCACCTCGCTCGACATGGCCGGCTGCTCGCTCACGGTGAGCCTGCTCGACGCCGAGACATCCGCGTTGTGGGACGCCCCGGTCCGCACGGCCGCATTGAAATGGTGAGAGTTGGGGCTGGCGGCAGCACGAAACTTCGTTGAGCCAGTCCGCCTTCGCCAAGGCTACGGCGGGACAGCCTTCGCTGCTTCGCATGGATAGAATTGCGTCTGGCTTGCCAAGCCGTCGCTGCGAAGCAGCGAAGGCTGGTGCCCCTGGCCGATAACAGATTAGTGAAATAACCATTTGATTTATCATACGATTTCATCTTCGATCGGCGCCAATACCGACAGGAATACCGACAAACTGACGCGCGCGTTAGCTGCAAAAAATAAATGCGGGCTCCCTGGCAGCAGGCACGCGCCATAGCAGTGCCATCTGCGTGATCTCCTCGACCGGAATCGAGCCTTGGCTCGAGATCGTAGCGGATCGACCTAGATGATATATCGTGAGGTTATCGAGGGGCGGCCTGTCAGGCTTATCACCTCCATGTCGTCCCACGATACCGAGCGAAACACTCACCCTCGTGCCGGACGATTTCGGGAGTTTTTTTACTGCCGGGCGCGAGACTGGCGCCGAACGGGGCAACAAAGCGCGCTGATCTTCGATCTACTAGACGTCCATCGACAACGGTGTGCCGAACACATTGAACAATGCCGCGCCGGTCACGGGCTGCGTTCTGGCGTTGCGGCGGCCACGGCGCATACGGCTTCCGCGTGACCGATGAGATGCTCCTCAACGAAGATGACGCGATCGATGGTGGTGTGATGGAAGCCCAACTCACCCACGACTCGGAGAAAAATTGTCGATGATGGTAAGAGGTGGTGCGGCACCGTCTTCGCAAGCGCCAGAAGAACAATATCCGCTGCACCTATATCGTGCCGTCTATTCGGCCGAACATATGCGTCCAATACCGCATTGATCTGATCGCTCGACGGCTCGCGCGACGACGCGCCGCTGCGCAGATCGGCGGCTAACCTACTCTCGTTTCTACCCTTGGCAGCGAAGCGTGATAGTCATCAACGCTATCGAGGTCGATCATGGTTTTGCCTCCCATCTTGTAAGCTCTGATTTTGTCGCGGGCGATCAGCTCATAAGCCTTCGTCCTTCCAAATTTGCCGTAGCGGCAGCCATCCTTGAATTCGACGAGCCGACGCCGCTTATTGCTATCGTTGTCAGCCATGGTACCTGCATGCGCTTCAATGATCTCTGCCGCAACCGGATCAAGCCTGCCGAACCGCATCTGCTGCTAAAAGGATATTCGAAGGGCGTAGTAAGAATGGAAACAATGGCGAACAGCTTGGACGGACTCCTATGGCGGAATACGTCTCCACAAGGTTCGGTTTAGAACGCTTGAATGCAAACAGTTCAAAGGCAGTCGTCCAGTCTAGAGGCAGCGCAAAGCCTTTGCCGACAAACAGCGTTGTCGATCTCTCTAAGAGACTTATCGAATCGCTGAACTGTCCTCGTGAGACGGACCTCGGAAGTTTCCTCTGGGCCGGCCCCCGGACAAGCAAAGATCGCGGGACAGTTCACTCCTAATTCTTGAAAAGTTCGGCGAACGGATCTAGATTCGGGCAATGCCGCCTTCGTCGGCTAGGCCGCTGCCTTGGCAAAGGACTTTTGGTCCAACGACTATTCTTCCACTTAGTTCTCGCGACCGATTCCCCTCATTCGGCCGATGAGACGAGCAGCGCGTCTTGACCCGGCCGAGATGAAGGACGTTCGCATGTTCTCGACGCTCGAAGGCGCGAAGAAATTCGCCAAGAATCTCAATTCGTTGTTCGAAGACAGCGGGATCATTTTTCCGCTTAATCGCTGCCAGAAGGCCGCCGCGATCGCGGGTGGCTTTCGAGATTGGCACGACCTCAGCAGATCGATGGCAGGGTCGGATCGACCCGTCGATCCTGGCGCATTTCGCCGCAGGCTGATCGCGTCTCTGCCCCAGCCATGTTGGATACCAGTATTGTTTTGGTTGGATGAGGGGAAACTGGAAACAGCGGATGGCGACGGACTCTCGCACAACTACTATCGCGCCGTCGTGCCCTACGTTTTCTCGTCTTCTGTCATTCACCGAAGCAAGTCCGCTCTGCTTCGGCGTGGCTCTGGTCCGGGACAGCGGTTGCGGGAATCGATGGTCGTCTCGCTCTTGCTCGGAGGAAAAGGCAGCAAGAGATTGATCCCGCACCTCGAGCCGGACACCTTAGCGCTCGTCGTTTCCGGCGACACGACACGTCTTTTCGGCATCGATGCAGAGCATCCTCGGTTCGAGAAGGATTTAGCCTCTCTCGTGGCGGCCGGCATATTCGAGTACGAAGACGGAATCCTGCGAGTTCTGCCCGCGGACAAGGACGAGGTCGCCGAGCACGCTGCCAGAGGGTTCACCGACCGCGCGCAGTATTTCGCAGGCATCGGCGGCGACGAGGCGGTCGAAGCTCTTGCCGTCGCGCTCTCCGCAACCGGAGTCGAGCAGGGTATGCGTGTGGCGGAAGCAGTCGTCGGAAAAGGTTCGGAGACGCACCTCACGCCGTCGGGGCCCGTTCTCGAGATGTTGTCCAAGCTTGCAGGGGATGGACAACTGATTGCCGTTTCCCGGGCTTGGCGCGTGTTCTCGATGATCCATCCAGAGAGCGCCAACTTCGTGCGCGAGTCGGTGCCGGCGAAGATCTCGTCACTCTATCTTCTCCGCAACCGCGGGATCGATGCCGACAAGATCGTCGAGTGGATGTCGACGAGATCGGAATGGGCGGAAGAAGTGAAGGCTGCCCTACACGATCCGGTACGCTTCAAGAGCACCGTCGACGAGATGGCCGACTCGATAGAGGCGGCGCGCTAGACGACGGGTCTTGCGACGCGTTTTTCCATACGGCCGGTGGGAGAACCAAGAGCGTGGTCGCAGCGGCATGTGCAATCGCGCGCATTCGTACTTGCTATGTTCGATCCTATAGATGAACGATGGACCGCTTGGCCCGTCGATAGACGGGTAGACGAGACAAACAAACCAACGCGAGGTCGATGGCCAAAACACGCTTGCGCCTCGATTGACAACCCGCTGCGCAACTCGCACGGAGGCAATTGGCGATCGCTATTCGGGGTCGGAGATGGCATGTAGATGAAAATACGGGGATTTCTGGCCATTCCAATGTGGCCGCCTATCGAGGTAGGATTTTGCAGGGACGACTCGACTCGTGGCTTTGGCAGTCGGGCCTCTTAAGGCAAGAAGGGACAGTTCGTGTGGATTGAATCGGTGCGGATTGAGGGAGGGATCCTCAATGGCTTCGATCAGCAGTTTGATCCGAAGCTGAACGTACTTATTGGCGGACGGGGAACCGGCAAGAGCTCGGTTATTGAGCTGTTGCGCTTCTGCCTAGGTGCGAGTTCATACACCGACCCTGGGGAGCAGGAGGCGGCTGAGCATGCCTTGGGCGTTCTGGGCGATGGACGTATCTCGATTGTGCTGACAGATGGCAAATACCGCGTAGAGGTTTCCCGAACGGCCCAAGATATCGAACCCGATGCTTCTGACGAATTCTCGAGCCCCTTCGTATTTTCGCAGGCAGAGATCGAGACGATCGGCCTCCAGGCGCAATCGCGCCTGCGTCTGGTGGATGGCTTCCTCGCGCCCGAGGCGCAACGGCTTGCTGAGAGCACGGGCGCGGCACGAATCCGGTCGGCTACGGCGGAGATCCGAACGCTACTGGCGGAGATCGATGACATTGCCGAGAAGACTTCTGAGCTCCCGAAACTTCAAGCGCAGTTGACGACGGTCAAGGCGCAGAGCGCAGCCCAGAGTCAAGTGCACAAGGAAATCGAGGCACAGCGCAAGGCCTTGGGTGAGGTTACGCCGCAACTTGCCGCAGCGCGTGTCCGTGCGGAGGCGATCGGCCGTGCTGCTGATCAGGTTGGTGCTTGGAGCCAACGACTGGACGAAATAATCGAGCGCAAGCCGGACCTCGAGCCTTGGCCCGCTCAGGCCGGGACGGCTGATGAATTGGTGGATTTACGAAAGCGGGAACGGCAGGCCGGCCATCGACTAGGCGGTGCGCTTGAAGAATACTTGTCTATCGCGTCCGAATTGGAGCGTAAGAAGACCACTGCGGCCAGCCAAAAGGCGGGATTCGAAAATCGCGCACGCGATATTCGCCAGAAAATCGAGGAAAAGCAGAAAGGCGCGAGCGCGGTCGACAAGCGCATCAGTGACCTTACGCAGCAAATTTCTGTCCTGATGTCCCTGGTCGATCTGCGAAAAGAACGGGAAGCGCGCGTGAAACAGCTTGCAACACAGCGTACAAAAATGCTGGCGCAACAGGAAGCATCCCGCGAAGCGCGTACGAAAGATCGTGAGCGGATAGTCAGCGCTCTCAATAGGGCTCTGGGACCGGCGGTCCGGCTTGGCGTTGTCCCTTATGCGCAGCAGCTTGAATATGTCAGCAGCCTGACGGCCGCATTGCGGGGGAGTGGGCTCCGATACAAGGAGCTCGCGGAAAGGATCGCCGAGACATACAGTCCCCAGGAAATTGCGCAGCTCGCTGAAAGTCGCGATATCAAGGAAATCGCTGCCACGCTGGAAATCACCGACGAGCGGGCGTTGCGACTGTGCGACGCGTTGCGCGAGCAGTCTGGTGCGGGGCTTTTCACGGCGCGGGTCGAAGACGATATTCGGCTCGAATTGATGGACGGAACAGATTATAAAGGCATCGATTTCTTATCGATGGGTCAGCGGTGCACAGTCGTTCTGCCTATTATCCTTCACCATACCGAGCGGATGATCATTCTTGACCAGCCGGAAGATCATCTCGACAACGCCTTCGTGGTTGGAACCCTGGTGAAGGCGATTGAGGCTCGTGGCAAAGGCGCCCAGACGATCATCGCGACCCATAACCCGAATATCCCGGTGCTGAGCGAAGCCGCGAGAGTGATCCACCTCGATTCGGACGGCAGCCAATGCTTCGTTCGGGCTGCCGGCAATGTGACGGCGCCACGGATCGTCGATGCTATCACCACCATCATGGAGGGTGGCCGAGAAGCTTTCGCAAGACGAGCGGATTTCTACGCGAAGAACCAGCCCAATGTCGCCAAGCGCTGACACAATTCTCCGGCGGTTGCGGTCGGAATCGCCAACCGAGAGACTGGAAGCGGCCCGCTATCTGGCAGACCATGCTCTGCCGGAACACGAGACGATCATTCGGGAGGCAGCAGCGAATGAACCCGTCCGCTGGATAAGAAGTGCACTTCGCCGAGCCGTGGCGCGCATCTCGCCCAACCCGGAAGCCAGCTCGTTTCCGACCTCGGTCGACAAGGACGATCTGCCCGCAGGCTTCGCTGCGCAAGTCTATGCCGAAGCGCTGGAGACAACTGCGTCACAGCTCATGCATGAGATCGAGCCTTTGCTGGGCGGATTGCGATTGGCGGCCGAGACGGAGATCGAGAACTTCGATGCGTCGGCAACCCGGCGAGGCCTTGATCGGTTGGATCAATTTCTGGAGGCGCTGTCGCGGCTGCGGCGCGCCGCGAGCGCACCAAGAATCGAAGAGTTTGCGCTGGACGAAGCGATAATCCGCTGCATTGAAGAAGCCCAACTGCCGGAGGGCTTGCAAATACAGCGCCCGGGCCCCCGTCCTTGCATTGTGGAAGGTGATAGTGGACTTGTGTCGTTGGCGTTCACCAACGGGCTTCGAAATGCCATTGAGGCGACAGCGGCGCTGGGCGGAGGTCGTAGTCTTTCACCCATCGTGGTGACGTGGGGCACGACAAACGTTGAATATTGGGTTTCGATCGTGGATGCCGGGATTGGTTTCAAAGGTAACCTGCAACGGGCATTTGACATTGGTACCACAACGAAATCGGGCCACCTCGGGATGGGTCTGGCAATAGCTCACCAATCGCTTGCCTCGATGGGTGGTCAGGTGTTCCTGGTACCGAACGAACGGGGTGTCCGGTTCGAAATGCGCTGGCCGAAGAAGACGGATTAATCATGCGCGTCCTTCTCGTCGAGGATAAAACGGAATTCGCGCAGCTCGTCGAGAAGGCCGTTCGCTCGATTCCGGATTGTGAGTTGGTCTGGTGTGCCAGCCGGGATAGCGCCCTGGCTCGCCTCGCAGCTGAATCGTTCGACCTCGTCGTGCTGGATCGTCGGATCCCAAGCATGGATGATGTCCTCGATGATCACGCTGATCACGGATGGCGCGTATTTCAGCACGTGCGCGAGAATCTGCCTGGAACGCCGGTCTGGTTTCTGACGGGTAGCGAGGATGCCGATTTTGTCGTTGAGCTCAATAACGAGTTCGGCAGGACCGCCGACGTCCACGGCCGCCGCCAGAACGAGCAGATGTATCAGGTCTGCTGGAAGAAACGCATCTCTGAATGCGTCAAGCGGCTGCGTGACTTTGCCGAGCACCGGGCGATTTTGGAGCGCATTGCTGTCAATAGTCTGGGCGGGTCGCCCGTTCTGACCGTAGAAGAGTATCGCACGTTACGGATGTTCGGGCGCCAACGTAACGGAGCTGTCGTCGACTGTGTGGTGCTCGGCGGTGGGTTGTCGAGCTCGCGCGTTCTCAAGGTTGTTGTCAAGGAGGCCAACGGCGCGGTTCTCCTTACCGCTGTGGCGAAAGTTGCGCCGCTGCCGGTCATCCGCGACGAAGCCGAACGGTATCAGAACCATATTACACGGCTGGCACCAGGAGGATTTCCACCTCTTACGGAACGTATTGAAGTAGGTGCCGGCAATACGGGGGCAATCTTCTACGGCATGGTCGGCGCCAAGGTCCAAAGTCTCTTCGAGCGCCTTGCAGGCAATCATCCGGAAACCGCGGAACTCCCGGCTCGTCTCCGCGCGCTAGAGCATGGTTGGTATCAGGGCAAACAAACAACGCGAGTCCGTGTAGGCCAGATTCGACGGCGTTTTATCGGTGACCCGCAGTTGCCCGCGATCGAGAACGAACTGGACGGCATCGACACGACGGCGGTTGAGGACAAGGAGATAAACGTCTCACAGTGCTGCCAGCACGGCGACTTTCACTGTGCGAACGTCGTGTTCGACGAGACGGACCGCGCCATGGTGATCGATTTTGGCGACGTGGGCGGTGCGGTCTCTGCAATTGATCCGGTGACGCTTGAGCTGAGCACGGTCTTTCATACGCAGCATACGAGCCTGCCCGCAGACTGGCCAACCGAGGCCCACATGACGCAGTGGGTCGACGTGGAGCGCTATGTTGAAGGGTGTGCGTTCGGTCCATTCATTCGTGGGTGCCGTGCATGGGCGCTTGCCGAGGCCGCGTCGGAGGATGAGGTCATCGCTGTGGCCTACGGCTACGCTTTGCGTCAGCTGAAATACGCGGATACTGACAAGGCGCTCGCTCGGGCACTTATTCGGGCTTGCATAGCAAGACTAGCGCGGTGAACGCTGGGTCTAGAGAAGCATGCTTTCCATCTGCATGTGGCGTTCCGCCTCGTCGAGTAGCCAATCGACGTGTGCATCGCCCTCTTCGACATCAAGGTCATTTGCCTTCGCGAATTCGTGGCCGAGAATATCCCGTGCCTTTGGCTTCGAGTACCCCAATTCCACGAGCTCGCTCATCTCACGAAAGGTGTCGTAGGCGCTCCTCCGGTGCTCGTGGTAGTCGTCGATAGCATCGATGAGCGGTCGGTTGCCGAGCGCAAGCGTGATCGCGCTTTCCCAATCCACGTCGTGAGGCACATGTGGCGTCGCCATGCCGACGAGCAGGCGCACATTGCCAATCGTGAGGTTGTTTTCAGTTAGTCCAGGTGTGCGTCGCTTGACCTCCGCGATGATGTTTCTGCAGTCTTGGCAGACAAGCTTGTTGATGTGCGAACCGATGATGATCTGGCTCGTCGCGCGTGTCCGCCGGCGCCAAAGGCTGTCGGGGTTTTCTTCTGGTTCGAATTCGCAGACGCGATGAATGTGGGCCGTCCAGAGCCCCCGATTCGACTTCCGGCAAATTTCGTGTTTCGAGCGATCGCAGCTCGGACAAGACCAGTCACTGCCCGCCATAACCCAAGGCTTGTGATCCTGTTTTTGACGGTCGATCTCGGCGAACTCGGATTCGCTTGGAACCTCTCCGCGAGGTTTTCGCTTAGGTCTGGGTGAATTGCCTGCGCTCTCATTGGACGTCGAACGCGCCTCGATTGCGCTCGCCAGACCAAAGTTGCGTTTCTCGGATGAGGCCCGCTGAAAAATGCTGTAAATGATGTCGCGATCCTGCAGATACGCAAAAGACCGCTCGCCTGCGGCTACTTGTCGGCGATGGCGTCCGGAAACGACCCGTTGTGCCATGCGTCTAGTGAAATCGAGCCGATCCGCAACATCGTCTTTGGCGAGAAGCCATGCGGCTTTGGCCTTGCCGAGATCGATCTCATGCAGTCGATTTGGAGCGACATCAATGAATGATGCGATCTCGGACGGTGTAAAGGTAAAGTCGCTGTCGATCTCTTTCGCTAGTTCCAGCTTAGCGCGGCCTTCGGCAAGGTTGCAGTCAATGCAGATCAGGGTCTGCTCGAAACGTTCTACGAGAAGCATGAGCGCATTCTCGGCGCGGCCGACCTGGATGATGGTCTCGCGATCGTCGCTATGAAGCCTGTGCTCCCGGAAAATACGCTTTGCACGATCAGCAAGATGGTCATGGTGATACTCAAGCCGGCAAAGCAGCACTCCGCCGCTGCTCACACGCGCAATATGTGGCTTCTCACGTTGGCAGCACGGACAAATCCAATGCTGCCGTGTGGACGCCCACCCGCGATTGAGATCCAGTTTGGCGGCTGAGAAATGCGCGAGCAGAGCCTTTGTTTGGGCACTCCATCGTCCGTCACGGAACGGAGCAAATAGCGCGAGCTCTTCATCCGCCAACCGCGTGATATCCGGGATCGCAAGTGTGACCGTGTAGCCAGCGTCTTTCTCCAATGAGTCCATTGCGTGGATACCTCATCCTAAATCAGTACCGGCAACTTCACTTTTGGTCGCCGCTGACCCGCTGACATCGAGAGGTTTCGGTGTCGTGCAACGATCCGGAGCGTCGCTGCGCCGTGATGAAATAGCCGGAAGGCATCCGCGACGGCTCGGTCGACAAAGGTCGTGGTAGTCTGCGCGTCTGCCGGCAAGGTCAACGTTCCCTTAGGCGCGCCATGCTGCCAACCACGCGCGGCGCGGAATGTTATGACCAATTGCCCAAAAGTCGGATATGCGTGATCGAGATGGGCGTCAGGGAAAGCAAGCAACTCGCCGGTAAGGTCGCAAGGGACGCGGCCGGTGCTATCCGCGAAAGCGGTGAAATGACGCTTCTTCGCCGCCAGGAGATCCGCCGCCACGGCGGCACGGCAGGCATCATAGAACTCCTGCGCATTCGACTTCGGCTGCCCCTTTACAGCCTGGATATAGCTAAAGTCGGTTTCGCTGCCGTCGACCCGACGCACCCAAAAGCCGGGTGTTGAAAAGCCTTCGCCAGCATTCTGGCGCCGGAAAAAATAGTCTATTCCGCGCCCAATCTTTGCCGGTCCGTCGACGATGACGGCATCGTAACGCTCAAGAAGGGCGACAAGATCATCGTGATCAAGATAGTCCTCGACGGTTTGCTCGTCGGCATATCGTCTGAGCATATTCTTGAAGTGATCGAGAGCGCCAGTTTGCGCCTTCCAGAACCGGCCATTCGGAAGGGAAACAGATTTGGCCATTGCATGGAGCCCATTTAAGCGAATGTCGATAAAGCGCCTCAGCGTGAACGTAGGAGATGTGCAAGTTCGGCGCGTCCACACGGGCCCACGATCCATTAGCGGCTACGGGCTGATCATGGCATAATTGTTATTGCCTCTTGCAGACCTTGATCCTCTCGCGTGTGATACGTTCACCTACATGCTGATCGCTGCGGCCCTCGGCATTGACCATAAACTCGTACTAATCATTGAATCAGGCCAGCCCCTCTAAGATGCGACAATTGATCAAACTTCCACTTCTTGTCTGCAATGAAGTCAACTCGATCATCGAGCTCTACAAGAAAGTCCAGTGAGCGCCGGTTGATCTGCAGGATGCCGAACTTCTGCTCGTACATCCTCCGAACGTCGGCATCGTCACGAGGGAATACGGCGTACCACGGAATCTTTCTATCCTGTCTAAGACGATAAAGTTCGGCCCCTATGTCCATGTCCATGAAAGCGTATCCGATAAACAGCACGCAGCTCTGGTTGAAGTCGGAAAGGAACCGTTCGATCATACCTTTGTAATCGCCAATCATGCGAAAGTAATCGAACATTGTAATGACGAGCCCTCCTTGCCCGATTTGGCGCGCTGCAAGCTCCATCGTGCCGTGCGGTTTGAACAAAGGCATTCTGGGCGCCGGGGAATCGAGGTGCGCTGCATTGTGCCTTAGGAAAATCTCCTCCGTTTTTGGTTGCCCGATCTGGAGGCGCCAGCCCTTTTCGATGAGCTCATCATAATTCGTAGTGAAGAGCGCTTTCGGTCCGAGAAAGGGAAGTACAGCGTGTTGCCAAAGAGGTCGGGTACAGTCGAACCGCGCGGTCAGATATTCCTCTATAGCCCCTCGTCCGGCCCGCGCTTCGGCCAAGGCCGCAGCGTGCTCGAGTGACATCATCCCGAGCGTTTTCGGCCCAAACGCTCTCCTCTCTTCATCGTTGCACATGAATTCCAGCCAGATCTCATCCCGCAGCCGCAGTGCAGAAGGCAAGAGTTGACCTGCGCGGTTTTTGGCGCCGACCGACGCCCCGGCGCCTAGGAAGATCGTCAGTCGGGAGCTTACGCGCCCCCAGTTGCTGACAAGGTTATCGAAATTCCCGTCGGGTGGCAGTAACTGCCGCTCGTACGGGTCGATATCGTCGGGCTTCGGTCCGTGGTCCTTGGTCATCGAAAAAGTCCCATTTCCGCTTGGATAAATCGTGGAAACAAGCATCGGCGATTGTTTCCTTTCGATATAAGTCTCTATTGTCTTGCAACTTATCGTTTATAGGGTCCGATTCGTGAGTTCACCACAATATCTTGGCGACAAGTACCGGATCGTTCGCACGATTATCCGCGGCGACAGGACGGGTCGTTTTCCATTTCTTTACGAGGTGAGCGATGCCGGCATGTTCTTGTTCGCGCGCACCTGGTCGCGGGCCGGCGAGTCCGCTGATCTGAGAGCGCTCTGGAATCACGAGATTCGAAGCCTTCTCCGACTCGGAGGATATCCGAGAGCAGGACAGTATTTCGTTCAGCTGCAGGACCTCGGCGTTGAAGAGAAGAGGTTCTATGTGGTTCTCGATGCAGGCGATCGCCAGCCGCTCGCGCAAATGCTCGCCGATCGAGGACGGCGCCCTTGGCTAAGAGATGTCTCGACGCCGGCGCGTCGGAGAAAGGTTTGGGAAGGGTTGCGCCGAATCGCAACTGCGGTAAGCATGCTGCACGAGGAAGGTACGATACACCGGGCCATATCGCCGGCAGGGGTGTTCAGCGACGACCGCGGCGACTGCGATTTTCGCTTGAGTGGCTTCGAGTGGTCGCTCCGTGTCACATCGGCAACTCCCGTGGGGCGCGATGGCACTAACAAGGTCGATCGGTTGCGAGCACCGGAACTCGAGAAATCGGATGCGCGATATTCATTTGCGACCGATTGGTTTGATTTTGGCGTGCTCTGCACGGAGATTTTCGGGCTGAAGCCATCCGGTAGAGGTATCAAGACGGTCGAGCAACTGCGCGAGATTGTTTTGAACCTTACCTATCTCGGACCTCCCGAGCGGGCTCTTATCCTCGGTCTGCTCGAGCCCGACCCGGAGCGGCGATTTACCGACAGTGCCACCATCCTGCAGGGGCTTTCGGAGGCCCATGCCTCGGTACGCAACCGCACGATCGTCATCGGAAAGCCTTTGTATGTCGGCTTCAATCTGGGGGCGGGCTCCCGCGTTTCCGAAGCCATCGCCGACATCACGGCGAACGCCGCCAAGGGCGCCATTCGAACCGCAGACGTCGAGGCGCAGCTTGACTTCATCCAAAGAGACTTGACCGGTGACTTGCAGGTCCTCGTCCGCCAGACGCCCTTTCAGCACTACGTGCTCAACGGCCGTCTGCTTCAATACCGCGTCCAGCGATGGGAGAGGGATAACCCGACCTGGGACGTCGGATTTTGCCAGTCCGCCGACCCGCCTTCGCTCGATCCAACGGAAAAAGTGGCTTTACTCGATGGGCGCAAGATCGAGGTGCGGGCGGCGCCGAAGCTGTCACGAGACCTGAACCGGGCGCGCAGCATCGGTGCGGCCTGGGATGCCGTCTTCCCGTTCGAGACGAGCACGACCGACCTGGACGATTCTCAGTATCAGGTTCTGGAGTTCTTCAGGATTACGAACCAACTGGATGCATTGTTGACGGCGGCCCAGATATGGCCAGTTCGCGTCGTCGACGTGGAAGAGCAGACAGAAGGCGCGGTCGTCGACGTAACCCCGGTTCCCGATGGACAGCGCGATGAACTCGCGTTGAACCTGAAGCTCTCTCGTTCGGCAGATCAGATGAGAGACTTTTTCACGCGCGACGCTGTCTCTCTGCCCTTGGCGGAAGAGTCCGATTTCACGCTCGGCTATGAAGGCGTTCTGGGGCGCGGCGAACAGGAGACCAACATCCGCTGGCGGTTCGACCGCATGGTTTATCATCCGGGCGGGATCAGGTATCGCTTTTATCACGAAGATGCGGGCGTGCCGGCGCCTGCGCTGGATTCCCGGATGTATTTGATGCCGTCTGGTCTTGGCGGCACGATCGCACAGCTCAAGCGGCGCCAGCGTGCGATCGACGGCATGCGAAGTCATGCGGGTCTATTGACCGCGATTGCCGATCCCGATCGGGCGCGGCGGGACACGACCGATAGTCCAGGGAGCAGTGATGCGATCGAGAGCATGGATGAGTCGAAGCAACTCGCGCTTACCAGAATCTGGAAGACACAGCCCCTGTTCGCGCTGCAGGGGCCGCCGGGGACTGGAAAGACGCGGCTTCTCGAGACGTTGACGACCCGCTTGCTCGAGGTCGATGTCTCGACGCAAGCCCTGATCACCGCACACTCGCATGAAGCGGTCCGGCATGTTCGGCGCAAGCTCGCCGAACGCATAGCCACCTTGCCGCAGACAACGCGTCCGATCGTCGTCCGTCTCGACGACAAGGCAGACACCGACTACGTCTCCCGCACCACGGCGCGTTTGGCCAGAGCGATTTCCGACAGCCCGCTGGCAGCCTCTGCCCCCGCCCACATCCTGGAGCGGGCAAAGTCGATCGCTGCGGATATGGAACAAGGCAAGCCGGCAACCCGAGACATCCGCAGCCTGGAATCCCTGGTTCGCCAGGCGGCCAATGTCGTGTTCGCAACGTCGAACTCGGGAGAGCTCGCCCAGTTGCTGGAGGACAACCGCCGCTTTGACTGGTCGATTGTCGAGGAGGCTGGAAAAGCGCATGGCTTCGACCTCGCGCTCGCGCTTCAGGCAAGCTACCGGGTGCTATTGATCGGTGATCAGGAGCAGCTTCCCCCTTTCAATTTCGCGGCGCTTGAGGGTTTGTTTCGTGAGCCTCCTCGCATTCTGAACGCGTGGAAGAACGGAGCCGGATTTGCGCCTGGCCTCGTCGGCCGTGAGTATGTCGGATTGGACGATGAGGATCAGCAGAGGTTTGCCGAAAGTTGCACCGTCTGGCTCGACATGGTGCAGTTCTTTGCGGAAATGTTTCGACGCTGCCAGAGAAGCGTGGTCGCGGAGGCACCGATTGCCATGCAACTCGAATTGCAGCATCGGATGCATCCGGACATCTGCGATATGATCTCGCATTGCTTCTACCAGGAGAGGCTGCGGACGCATGAAGACGCTATCGCGCGATTTGCGAACGAAGGTCCGCCGTTTGGCATCGTGGCCAACGGATGGATGCCGGAGCAGCGCATCGTCTTCGTCGACTTGCCCTGGATGCAGGAGGTCAAGCACGCGACAGGCGAGGTGGGAGGAGCCGACGGCAAGCGCCGATATACCAACGCCGCGGAGATCGATGCCGTCCTTCAGGTATTGACGCAGTTCGTTCCCAAGCCGGGGCAGGATTGCCATATTCAGATCCTGTCGCCTTACCGCGCGCAGGTTCGCGAGATCGCGTCGGCGGTTTCCGACAGGACAACTTCAGGAAAGCTGAAGAACCTGCTCCATTCTGAAATCGACATCCGCTCGGCGAAGCGGATGGGCGCCACGGTGGACGAATTCCAGGGAAGTGAAGCGGACGTCGTGGTTGCCTCGCTCGTGCGCAACAATGACGAGAAAGTCGGCAAGGGCCTGGGCTTCCTCGCCGATCGGCGCCGTTTCAATGTTCTGCTAAGCCGGGCAAGGCAAAAACTTGTGCTGGTGGGCAGCTGGAACTTTCTGGCGAGCCGGGTGGATGTCTCCTCCGAGCCGAATGAGGAGGACGAGCTTGCCCACATCACGCGGCTGATGCGCTGGTTGATCGCGGAGGAGAAGCGCGGCCGGGTGAAGCGAGTACAGCCCAAGGACTTCGGAGGAGTTACCAAGTGACGGCCCGGGTGACAGTCTACGTTCCGATCTACAAGGTCCGGGCGGATTATATCGTCAAGCAGGGCCGCACCTGGAGCGCATTCGAGCACATGGTGCTGTGGAAGCTCGCCCAGGAACGGGCAACTTCCGTCGAACTTGCTGAACTTTCCGGTGTCCCGCTCCGCCTCGTTGTGGAATGCCTGATCGAGCTGATCGGTGTCGGATGGGTCGACATTCACGCAAGCTCCGGCCGTGTCGCGTTTGAAGCGACGGCAAGCGGCAAGAAGGCAGCGGCGCTAAAAAAATTGCCCGAAGATACCCGCAACCTGCGCAGGCGCGATACCTTGTGCATGGAGCGGATCACGATGAGCTTTTTCCAGCCCGAGGATCTTACACTCATCCACAAGGACAAGCTTCCCGAGAATGCTTTCGTTCTAAGACCGAGGGTCTTCAAGTTGACGATGTCGCCGACAGGCAGTGTCGATCGATTGTACATGAAGGAAGACGAGACCTTCGAGGAGTGGGTCGACCACCGGATCACGGCTCAGCGTCTTTTCGCGTCAGTGCAGATCTCGGGTGACCAGGTCGAGGGACTGCCGCAATACACCTCTCCCGAATTCCGCCAGGCGATCGTGGAAGCAGTAATTGTCGCGCCGAATGCGGGCGACGATGCAGCAGCTGACGAAGTGATCGCTCGTGCCGAAACCCGACTGGAAACAGAGGACGGCTATAGCTATGCCGAGGTGACAACGGATGATCTCATCGTCGGCGGCCCTGCTCATCTGTCGGAGCTGAAACGTGTCCTGTCGGATGCGAAATCGTTTGTGGTGGTCCATACCTGCTTCGTCGGAACGGAAGCCGTGCGCCGCCTGCTGCCTGATCTCGAGGCCGCGGCAAAGCGCAAGGTGAGAGTTGATCTCCTGTGGGGGCAACGAAACGAGGAACTGAACGAGGAGGCGCTGAAGGATTTCCGAGCGGCGAAGGCCATGTTCGACAAGCTGTCTCCGCACACCAAGTCATATCTGCGTTTCGCCGAGACCGACACCGGATCTCACGCCAAGATCGTGCTCGCGGATTCGGGACCTCACGGATCCTATGAAGCTTACGTCGGCTCCTGCAATTGGCTTTCCTCTCTGTACAAATCCGTTGAAGTGTCGATCAGGCTGCGGGAACCGCATGTCGTGGCCACGCTTGCCTCCGCGCTGGCGTTTCTCCGGATCCCATCATCGACCAAATGGACAAAGGACGTCTATCGCCTGGCGGAGCTCCGCAATGAATGCCGCCGCGCGAACGCGCGAAGCGATGGGCCACATCGCGTGGCGGTGCTGCGAGATCATGAGCACCTGGCTGCCGTTCGCGAAGCTCGTGATGGCGCAAACGCCAGCATCGTCGCCGTCTGCGATCTGCTGGGGCCGGCAGGAGAGACCTCGGTCTTCGTGCCGATGCGTGCAACCGATAGAAATCAGGTCGCCGTTACGCTGATCCATAACAAGCTTGCCAAAAGCGTCTCACAAGAAGAGCGGGACCGCGCCGCGGCCGCGCTCGCCGAAGTCGGCATAAAGCTTTTTGCCGTCGATCAGGTCCACGGCAAGTTCATGACCTGGGACGATGACGCTTTGCTGATCACTAGCTTCAACTGGCTTGCGACAACCTCCAATCCATGGAAGCCGCGCGGGGCAGAAATTGGCGTCATCGTCAAGGGACCGGGATTGGTTGGCCATCTCAAGAATAAATTCAGCGAAATCGCCGGAATAGGCAGCGATATTCTCGGCTGCCAGGCTTGAGAGCTGGCGCGAGTTGCCGTGAGCCCGCCAGCTTCGGCGGGTTACCGAACGCATTCCTCTAAAGCCGGCGAGAAGCTGGTACGGAGC
Organism: Bradyrhizobium mercantei; assembly: GCF_001982635.1. Classification (GTDB taxonomy): domain Bacteria; phylum Pseudomonadota; class Alphaproteobacteria; order Rhizobiales; family Xanthobacteraceae; genus Bradyrhizobium; species Bradyrhizobium mercantei. Next base: position 172,566 of record NZ_MKFI01000003.1, read on the forward strand.
TCCACGTCGACCATCCATCGGCGCCTCACAGGGCTCTGGCAAAGTCAATCGAATTGGTGCAACCTCAGGTAACAATGGGCGGAGACTCCCATATGCGTCGTGTGGTTTCTATCAGCCTTTTGACCCTGACCCTTGGCATCGCGGCGTCCCCGGCCTGCACATGGTGGGACGAAGGGCACATGCAAATTGCCTATTTGGCGTACAAGCGCCTCTCAGATCCCGTCCGCGACAAGGCCGACTCCTTGCTGAAGCTTAACAAGGACTACGCCAAGTGGACCGCAGGCGCCACCGACGACAAAACCGCGAAGATGTACGCTTTCGTCCATGCCGCGACGTGGGCCGACGACATCAAGACCAAGGAGTACGGCTACACGCGTGATGCGGTCACCAGCCCGACGGCCGGCCAGAACGTCGGCTATTCGGATCACAACCAACATGCCTACTGGCATTTCAAGGACATCGACTTCACGCCCGACGGCACACCTCTGCCGGCCGCGGATCGGGTCGACTTCGTCACGCAGCTCAAACTGATGACCACTGCGCTGCCGGCATCTTCTGGCGCATCCGACGACGTTCGCTCGTACGACCTCGTCTGGATCCTTCATCTCGTCGGCGACGCGCATCAGCCGCTGCATGCCGCGGCCCGATACACGCTGCAGATTCCGGACGGGGATGCCGGTGGGAACGCGGAATCCGTGATACCAGCGAACGGATCGAACATGGCACTGCACGCCTACTGGGACGCGATCTTCGGCGGTTACTCCTCGCCCTATGGTGCCATCTTCGACGCCGACGATAAGGATGGGCTATCCAGTGTTGGCGTCAGCCCGGCCGAGGCACAGATCGCCGATCCAGCTATCTGGGCTCAGGAAGGCGCGGATCTCGCCAAGCAATACGCTTACGCATCGCCGATAAGCACGGGAAAGAATCCCGTCCTTCTGACGCGCGATTACGAAACAAGCGTCAAGAACGTGGCCCGCGCCCGCGCGGCGCTTGCCGCCGCCCGACTGGCCAACCTGATCGAGACGGCGCTTAAGTAGATTTTCGCCGGCTCCCGGCAGACGATGATTTGGAGGACCTGACCATGTTGAGACTGTTCGCGGCCATCGCCTTGTCCGTTGCGTCGCTCCTTTCCGCGCCTGCTTTCGCTGGATCCCCTTTGGCGCAGTTGACGCCGACTTCTGGCGCTCCCGTGTTCTTCGACGCCAAGCGAATCACGGCGGTCACTTCACTGCCGCCGATCAATGAATTCAGCGTGAATGCCGAGACGTTCCGCCTTTCGCCGCAGATATTCTTCCCGACGGCCGCTCAGATCGAATCGACTGCACCGAAGGCGCCGGTCACGCAGGTGCTAGGCGTCTTCGCGAACCTGATGGCGGTGAGGGAGTCCGTAGATGACGTTCTGAAGCTCGCCGGCCGCGACCAGTTCGCCCAGTTCACCCTGATGGACGGTTCGAAGGTGTGGATGCGGGCCTCCGCGATCGGGTGGGTTTCCCACGAATTCCCGGCCGCGGGGATCCCCAATGCTGGCAGCTTCGTCGGCCTCGGGCTCGCGCCCGGCCGGGCGACCGCATTGAAGGAAGACGTGGATACCGTACGCAAGGCCATCGAACAGATCCCCTCCAACTAGCGAATGATGTTTCGCGCTTTCGGTTACGAAGCGGGCGCTGTCATCGATTATCATGCGCGACGGGCATCGAGGCTGAAGCTAAGCCCGTCGTCCAATCGGTCGCTGAGAAAAAGGAGAAGCTGAAATCCATGGCCGATCGGCTCAACGCTCTCGCCTCGAGAATTGGTGCCCTGCAGCAGGCCGCCGCTGTCCCTGCCTCGGCTCCTCCGGCGCCACCAGTTGCCGCAGCGAGCCAGCCGCTGCCGACCGCAGCGCGGGTTCTTCCTAAGGTAAGAAGGCGCTGGCCGCAGGTTCTGAAGCCGGCCGGTCCCGCGTGCGTCGGCGGCACTGCATTGCGCGTGGCGCCGGGCACCGGAGACCGTTGACCATGGCGGCGCCGGACGCGAAAACGTTTGATTTCCTGACCGGTGCCGAGGGCGACTACATGGGAGTCGTCATGAGCCAACTCGCGGATGTTCCGTGGGCTAAGCCGCTGATTGGCGACATCGAAGCGGCCGGCGGCTTGAAGGGCGAAAACAAGGCTAAGCTATTCGAGCTGCGCTTTGGGAACGAACTCCACGCAGCGGGCATCCAACCGCAATACGAGGTCCCTGGCGAGGCGAAGTCCACGATCGATTACGGCTTCTCGGCCGGAGGCACCGACTTCCTGGTCGAGATGATGCGGCTCGAAGAGACCGACGCTGTCAAGGCGGCGACAACGACCGAAGAATTCGAGGACGGTGCCGTTATGTTTGCAAGGCATCTCCACTCGAACGCCGAAGATCCCCGCCAAACGCCCGAGGGTGAAACGCTCAAAGCCGTGGAGCGGATTTGTCAGAAGCTCGAGGATGGCGGCAAGCCTCATAAGTTTCCGCCTCCAGCGGGCAAGACCCACGTTCTCCTCGTCGATTTTCGAGCGTTCAAGAACGGCGGCGACATTTGGGACCGACTGCATGTCGCTCTTGCCGGAGACAAGGTGCCCCCGTTCTTCCGCCACTATTACAAGGGCCGCCTGATCACGGGCGTCTTCGATCCCAAGACTTCCTTGAAAGGCGCGGCTGAGGCCCGCGAACGGCTGCATTTCGTGGGTTTTGTGAATGAGAAGGCTTACCAAGATGGCTCCTTCGGACCCGCGATCCAGTTCGTGGCCAATCCCAATCTCTTCAAGACCGATGAAGAAGCTCAGGCGGCGTTGGCCGGATGGCCGCTCGGTACTCCCGACATCATCAATGCGAGGCCGAAGAAGACGCCCGAGCATCTTCAAGAGATAGCCGATGCGATGTCGGGCATGACCGTTGGGGAAGGAGCGGAGCTTTCCCAGATGCTCAAGCACAAATGGGGCCTCCGGTCGTGACGACGACGCGGCCGAAATAGCTGGCACCTCGCGTGCCGTTGATTCGAAAAGCCGCGAGGTTCTTGCGCGCTTCGTAGCTGGCTGTCGCCACGACGCCACGCTCCCGGACTCCGCCTACGGCGCCTGGCTTACCGCTGAGATCAGGATTGTCTCGTCACCCAACGGACGCGTAGATGGCGTCCATGTCGACGTGGATGATCTTGCGCTGCGGGGCGAGGGCTCAGCCTGGCCGTCGTCCTCGTCGGTCACGCTGTCTGCCCGGCTGGGTCTTCCTTGACGCCGCGAGCGACGACCCGGAGCGATCCGTCCCGTAGAGGCCGCTGCAGCTTCAAGGCGTCGTCCAGAGGGGCCGTCATCCAGGTCTCGACTTCCTCCGGCGTCGTCAGGATCACCGGCATGGCCTTCGGGTGGATGGCGGCGACTTCGGCGTTCGGCTCCGTCGTCAGGAATGCGTAGAGGTCGTTCGTGGTCTCGCCTTCCTTGATCTTCCGGACCGATGTCCAATTGGTCCAGATGCCGGCGAAGCAGGCGAGGGGACGAGCCTCATCGAGCGCGAACCAGATGTCGCCGCCCTCGGCCTTGTTGAACTCGCTGAACGAGTTGAACGGCACCACGCAGCGGTTTTCGGTCCCTAGCCATCGCGTCCAGTGTTTGCTCTTCACATTGCGGATGTTGGTCGTGCCGCTGTCCGGCTCCATTCTGAGCAATTCCTTGAAATCGACCGTCTTGCCCTTGGCTTGCAGCTTCTCGGCTCGCTTCTTGGTGGCGTCCATGAGTGCCTTCGATGAAGATGGCATCCCCCAGCGCGCCGTGGCGAGCTCGCGGCCCTCGGCTCCGTTGCGCACGATCGGTGCCTGGTAGTCCGGAAACACACCGGGCATGGGTGCCAGATTGCCCACGTATCGGTTCACGACGCGAAACAGCGCACTAATGGCAGCCTGGTTGGTCGTGATCGAGTAGAGATTGCACATCGGTCAAGGTTCGGTTCTGAGGTGGCGAGGCTGTGAGGCCAATTGTAACAGAGTTGCGGATGGACGCCGGCCCGCCTTGGCACATTTGCGACAGCGCAGCCGGCTGGCGAGATCGTGCACGAAGGTGGTCGGCGGATGCTTGATCGCCCCAAGGTCGACGTCGCTCGGCGTCTTGCAGCGCGCGCACATGATCTCGAGCCAGGGAAAGCCTCCATTCACAGCCTGATCGATGGTGGGGGACGGATCGATCGGTTCGCCGTCGCTCCACATGCGCTCGTTCCAGCTTTCGCAAAGCAGCCTGTCCGCTTGCTGGATCATGGCTTGGCCCTTGGCCCGCATCTCCGTTGACTGAGCAGCCAGGATGCTGGCCATCGCGCGTGCCTTGCCGAGCTCTTTCGCCAGAGCCTTGCGATCACCGCCCGACAGGGGCGTGGGGTGATATTTCGGGGCCATCCGGACATCCAGGCGCTAACAGATCGGATCGGCATCCGGAGCGGTTTACGCCGTCTCGAACGCCGGCCAACACCCGTCTTCTTCATGCCTGCCAGTGCGTTGCTGGCAGGTGTTGTCGAGCAAGCGCTGCGCCACGTCCTTCCAGACCGCGTTGCGGCCATACAGTCGGACGGCATCGGCGGTCTGGATTTCCACGATCCGCTCGCAGCGGCGGCAGGAAACGCGCAGCACGTGGCGTTGAATCTCGCAAAGACGTCGCTGCCGCCTCTCGGCTCCGGTATCGTCGGCGCGAGGGTCTTTCAGGATCGATTCCCAATATTCCGAGGGAAGTGGCGCATCCGGAGGCGCAGAGGAGGGGGCCAGCCTGCGGACGGTTTCAGCGGCCAGTTTTTCCATCTGCTTCGGGGGCGGCATGCGCCAGCTCGCGGGTCGATCGGTCATTCCGAATTAGAACATAACAAGAACAAATGTCGAGTCCGCGCGGACCCTCATCTTGAAAAAATCGTCCTTTCTGGAGGGGCGCGATGTCGGAACCAGGCCGCGCCGTTCGTCTTGAATCCAGCACAGTACTGGAGTTCCCCCGCGATGGCTCCCCGCGCCAACTGGAAAGGCTTCCTGCGTCTTTCCCTCGTCACCTGCCCGGTCGCGCTCTATCCGGCCACGTCGGAATCCGAAAAAGTCTCGTTCAATCAGGTCAACCGGAAGACCGGCCACCGCATCAAATACGCGAAGGTCGACGCCGATACCGGGGAAGAGGTTGCCAACGAGGACATCGTCAAAGGCTACAAGGTCGACACCGACACCTTCATCGAGGTGACCAAGGATGAGCTCGACAACGTCGCGCTGGAATCGACGCGAACCATCGAGATCGACGAGTTCGTCGACCGCCGCGAGATCGATCCGCGTTATCTGATCCGTCCCTATTACCTGAGTCCCGATGGCAAAGTCGGCCATGATGCCTTCGCCGTGATCCGCGAAACCATCCGCGAGATGAACATGGTCGCGATCGGCCGTGTCGTGCTCACCAATCGTGAGCACATCATCGCGCTGGAGCCGTTCGAGAAGGGGCTGATGGGAACGCTGCTGCGCTATCCCTACGAGGTCCGTTCCGCGGAGGAATATTTCGACGATATTCAGGACGTCAAAGTCACCAAGGACATGCTCGATCTGGCGAGGCACATCGTCAATCAGAAGTCGGGCCATTTCGAGCCGGACAAGTTCGAAGACCAGTACGAAACCGCCCTCATCGATTTGATCAACCAGAAGCGCGCCGGCAAGCCCATCACGGCGAAGGCGCGCCCTCGAGGCGAGAACGTCGTCGACCTGATGGACGCGCTGCGCAAGAGCATTGGAAGGGATGCGGCGGCCGCGCCGGAAGCACCCAGGAAGGCAGGCAAGAAGCCACGCAAGGCCGCGGCCGGGCAGAAGGAAATGCTGATGCCGATTGCAGGCAAGAAGCCGGCGAAGGAGGCAGCCGCGAAGAAGCCGGCGGCCAAACCGCAACGGAAGTCAGCTTAGGTCTCGTGACGCCACCGTCAGGTGGTGTCTCAAGTTCTGCGCAATCGCCAAGCCTGGCTAACCTTGAGGCCTCATCCCCAAGCGTTGGCCGCAGATGCTGCCGTACATGCCCACAACCCCACCGAGGCCATATCCTGCGTTCGAATCCTCAGTGTTGAGTTGCTGCACAACGCCGGTTGGCGAGGTGATCACGCTCACCTTGCAATAGCGTGTGCTCGCTGTGCCCCAGCCTCGATCAGTCTCAATGTCAGTCACAGCGGAGAGCTGCCAGACATAGGACGACTGCCCGCTGTTCATCTTGAACATGCTTGTCGGTGGACCGAACTTCACGACCAGGGTGTCTATGTTCTGACCGATGTACTGGTCTCCGAGGCGTGCGACTACTTCTTGCTTTGACGCCGCGCAGCCAGCCAGCACTGCGCAGGCGGCAGCGATAACCAAAAGTCTCATTCCAAATTTCCCCCCAGCAATGGGGACATTAAGCGTAACCAGCGCGCGAGATCAACTGTGGGTAGAACTAAAGTTTGAGACTTGCTTCAACGGTCTCCCGGTCTATCGAAGACGGTTCGTGGCCGATGTCTTGTTTATCTGGGATGCGGACGTTCTGATCTGGGCCGCTTCCCAGATCGTCGAAGCCCGCGACGCCGGCTTGAAGACGTCGCGCCTGATGGCTGCAACGCCTTACGAGATCCTGACGTTTGTCGGCCGCGGCACCAGCGCGCGCGACTATGACCGGCTGAAGGCGAGTCTCGACAGACTTCAGTCAACGACCGTGCTGACATCGATCCGTCAGCCGGCAGAGCGGCGACGGCATCGTTTCTCCTGGATCAACGAGTGGAAGGAGACAGCGGATGCAAATGGTCGCCCATTTGGACTCGAACTGATCCTGCCTGATTGGTTTTATGCCGGCGTCATCGATGACGCGCTCGTGCTTACGATCGACCGCGCCTATTTCGCGCTGACAGGAGGACTTGAGCGGTGGCTCTACCGGCTCGTTCGCAAGCACGGTGGTCGACAGAACGGCGGCTGGAGTTTTGATCTTGTGCATCTCCATGCCAAGTCCGGCATCCTCTCGCCGCTCAAGCATTTCGCTTACGATGTTCGTCAGATCGTCAAGCGCCAGACATTGCCCGGCTATCAGCTCGTGCTCACGCGCGATCCGAACGGCGCCGAGCGACTGAACTTCGCGCCTACGCCTGTTGATCCCTTAACGGCACGCCTGCGCCGGCGCGGTCTCATTTCAACTTCGGAGGACAATCTGTGAATCAGCTCGTGCTATCGGGGACCGCGACCCTCGTGCTATCGGGGACCCAATCCTCGTGCTATCGGGGACCAAAATCGGGCCTAAGCGGTTGTTTCTCGGCACTTTCCGGCCACCGTAACTTTACTAACCAGAAATCCTTCGGATTTCTTCTAACGGACCAGGCCGAGAGACGCGTTGGAGGCGACCGGCAACGACGGGCCGCCAGTTCTGCTTGCCTTCAGAAGCCATACGGGCACTTCCCCGACCCCAAAGCTCACTGCTCCCAGTTCGAGCTTCAGGGAGCGGCGGCATGAGCGATCTCACCGAAGTAGAAGTGCTGTGGCTCGAGAAGCGTATCGAAAACCGTGTTCGCTTCGGGCGCATCGCGGCGGAGAGGAAGATCGATCGTCACCGGCGCGTCGTTTCATTCGCGCCAGGCAGCATCTTTGCCTTCGTCCGTTGGACCTCCAGCGACTTTGGCACGATTGTCTCGCGGATCGACATCTTGCGCGCGGTCGCCCCGGGACAGCGCTGTGTAACAGTTCCTTACGTGAAGCCCGGTGGAGAGACGCTGCTACGGCTCTCCGGTTGGCCGAAGGTTGAACGCGTACTGCAGATGATTGATGCCATCGAGACGCTCGGCATCGATCCGTCCGATGTCGCGCCCGATCATTGGCATCACGTTCATAACCGTCTATCGGTCAACGAAGACCCGCGGCCCTACACGAAGGCGCGCCACCAGGCTTGGCTCCATCGTCAGAGGACGATGCGATGACGGGCCGCATGACGACGCTGACCGCAACCAGTGTGGTCGCCGTTGCACTCATAGCGACATTGGTGTTGGAGCCGTTGCCGCTTTACATCTGGAATGCGTCCGAAAGTGTGCCGATCGGTCTCTATCGTTTGCTCCCAGACGAAAGCTTACGCGTCACCGAGCTGGTCGCCGTGCGGCCGCCGGAGCCGCTCGCGACCTTCCTCGACTTCAATGGCTATCTGCCGGCCGGTGTCCCAATGCTCAAGCGGGTCCTTGCACTGCCCGGGCAGACCGTCTGCAGGAGCGGGCTCGCGATTTCGGTCGATACCATCGCGGTGGGCGAGGCGCGGGATCGCGACGGACGCGGCCGGCCGCTGCCGAAATGGCAGGGCTGCCGCGTCGTCGCGGAGGGCGAGCTGTTTCTCATGAATTGGCAGTCGGACGACTCTCTTGATGGTCGATATTTTGGAGTTCTGCCTGCGTCAGCCGTGATCGGCCGTGCGCTCCAGGTGTGGACGTGGGAGGAGTGATCGTGCGCATTTCACGAGTTCGCCTCACGATTCCTCTGTTCGATCGATTGCGGGACCATTCCTCCGTCCCGACCAGGTTTTGCAAGGCTGGCGCGCGCAGCGCCGGTCCAGGGCGGTCGAAAGGCCGGCGCGAAGCAGCTTCACCCTGGACGGGCGCGAGCACGACGGCATGCTTGGCTCAGTCGGGCGCGCGTGTTTGGGTAGTAGTATCGCTGCTTCTTGGCACACATTGTGCTGTTCTGGCCCAGCACGAGTCGGCCGCGCTTCCAGCGACCTGTCATGCGCCTGACTCGTCGTCGGGATTCATCGACGAAGCTTCACAACGCTTCGCGATCCCGACGCAGTGGATATGCTCAGTTCTTAGCATTGAAAGCGCTGGAGACGTGCACGCCAGATCACCCAAAGGCGCAATGGGCTTGATGCAAATCATGCCAGCGACCTGGGCAGAACTTCGCGATCGCCATAATCTCGGTAGCGATCCCTACGATCCGCTCGACAACATTCTGGCAGGCGCAGCCTATCTGCGTGAACTATTTGATCGCTACGGCTCGCCTGGTGTGTTTGTCGCCTACAACGCGGGACCGTCTCGCTATGAAGAGCATCTCGCGGGCGGCCCTTTGCCGGACGAGACGCAAGCGTATGTGGCAAAGCTTGCAAATCTGCTGGGTATCGAATTGCCGCGGACCTGGACCGCCGGCCGGCAGTCATCGGCAGCCGCAACGCTGTTCGTCTCGCGATCTGATCCGATGAAAATGCGCGATCGGTTGCCGGCGCTCATGTATTCGAGCAGCGCCGCAACCGCAGTTTCAGTGCGCGGTGTTTCGCCCATGGTCCCTCGGCCCATTGGCGTGTTCGCCCGTCGATCGAATTCGGAAGCATCCCGATGACCAGTTCCTCAGGTTCGCTGGCCACGGCGTGCTTCAGCGGGCAATTGGCGGAACGGCAAGAACGGTGGGCAAACACGACATCAGGACGGCGAGATAAAAGAGGCTCGCCGGTCGAACCGCAAGCCATTGACATGGCTTGGGTTCCGGCGTGCCGGTCGGTCGGGGCGCGTGCCGCGCCTTGCATTTTGACGAATGCACACAAGGGCTTCTTCGGCACCGTGTGCACTTTTGATCGTTGGGAGCCCGGTCCATGACGGTGGGCGACAGCGATCTGCGTATTCGGCCCGGGCGCATCCGCAGCACCCGCGCGCCGAAACCAAAGAGCTTCATCAACCAGGTGCTACGTGCAGCGAAGAAAGCCGGACACACCTCGGGGCAGGCTGCAGCTGGCAGACGCCCTGCCTATGGACGCTCGACGTTTGGCCGCGGCCGGCTCGCCTTTGGTCGCAGCCGGTTGTTCAGCCCGACACGGCGCGTCGTGGTGAAGGCGCGCGTTGTCCGACACAAGGGACGAGCGTTCCGTTCGGCACCACTGACCGCCCACCTCTCATATCTGAAACGCGACGGCGTGACCCGGAGCGGCGATAGAGCCGAGATGTTCGATGCCGACAGCGACCGTGCTGACGGTACGGCCTTCACTGAACGCGGCAAGGACGATCGCCACCATTTCCGGTTTATCGTCTCGCCCGAGGACGCCGGGGACATGACCGACCTGAAGGCCTTCACCCGCGACCTCACCAAAGAAATGGAGATCGACCTCGGTACGCGGCTCGATTGGGTGGCCGTCGACCACTGGAACACGGACAATCCTCACGTCCACCTTCTCGTTCGGGGAGTCGATGGGGAAGGGGCCGATCTCGTCATCTCCCGCGACTACATCAGCCGAGGTCTGCGCTCGCGCGCCGAGGAACTGGTCGGGATTGAACTTGGCCCTAAGCCGGAGCACGAAATCCGCAATTCGCTGGAGAGGGAAGTCACGGCAGAGCGATGGACGCGGCTCGATCAGGAGATCCGGCTGGCAGCCGATGAAACCGGCTATATCGATCTTCGCTCCGAACATCCCGGCAGCTCCGATCCCGAGATCCAACGCCTGATGGTTGGCCGGCTCCAGCATCTGGGGAAGATGGGCCTCGCTGCATCCGCTGCGCCAGGGGAGTGGATGGTCGGGCTCGAGGCCGAGCGCAGCTTGCGCGACCTCGGTATGCGCGGCGACATCATCAAGACCATGCACCGCGCCTTTACCGAGCGCGGGGAAGCGCGCGGCGTTGCCGATTACGTCATTGAAGGTGGAGAGCCGACGTCCCAGATCGCCGGACGACTGGTTGATCGAGGGTTGCACGACGAACTGACGGGCGAGGCCTATGCGCTGATCGACGGCACAGACGGACGCGCTCACCACGTGCGCTTCCGAGGGATTGAGGCCTTCGAGCACGCACCGCCGATCGGCGGAATCGTCGAAGTCCGCCGCTTCGGTCATGCCGACGATACACGGCCGACCGTGGTGCTCGCGATCCGCTCCGATCTCGATCTTGGTGAACAGATCGTCGCAAAAGGAGCAACCTGGCTCGACCACCGGCTTGTCGAACGGGATCCGATCCCGCTCGCCATAGGCGGATTCGGTCGCGAGACACGTGACGCCATGGAAGCCCGTGCCGAGCATCTGATTCAGGAAGGGCTGGCACGGCGGCAGGGCCAACGCGTCATCCTGCAGCGCGACCTCCTGAACACGTTGCGCCGACGCGAACTGGACGAGGTGGCAGCTAAAATCTCGGCCGACACCGGCATGCCTCAGGTGAACGGCGCCTCCGGGGAGCATGTGGCAGGCACATATCGCCAGCGACTGACGCTTACCTCGGGACGCTTCGCCATGCTCGACAGCGGTCTTGGCTTCCAGCTCGTGCCGTGGTCGCGCGAGCTCGAAAAGAGGCTCGGCCAGCACGTCACCGGCGTCGTGAAGGACGGGGGTGGCATCGAATGGGGGCTTGGTCGGAAACGCGACCTCGGCCTTTAGCTATCTAGCCAACGCAGTTGCGGAAAGGCGCATGTGATGACTGGAACCAAGATCCTCTGGGGACAAGCAATCGTTGTCGGCCTGATCGTTTTGCTCGCTATCTGGGGAGCAACCGAATGGACGGCCTGGCGGCTTGCCTACCAGCCCGAGCTTGGGCAGCCCTGGTTCGAACTGTTGGGCTTCAAGGTCTACTACCCGCCTGTATTCTTCTGGTGGTGGTTTGTCTACGACGCCTATGCACCTCAGGTCTTTGTCGAGGGTGCTTTCATCGCGGCATCGGGGACCTTCATTTCGATCGCGGCGGCGATCGGCATGTCGGTCTGGCGGGCGCGTGAGGCCAAGAACGTCGAAACCTATGGCTCGGCGCGTTGGGCCGATGCTCGGGACGTCAGAGTGGCCGGGCTTCTCGGTTCGGATGGTGTGGTGCTGGGCAAACTCGACCACGACTACCTTCGCCATGACGGACCGGAGCACGTGTTGTGTTTTGCACCGACCCGATCGGGCAAAGGTGTCGGCCTCGTCGTCCCCTCGTTGCTGGTCTGGCCCGGCTCGGCCATCGTGCACGACATCAAGGGTGAGAACTGGCAACTTACCGCCGGCTTCCGCTCGTGTCATGGCCGCGTCCTGTTGTTCGACCCGACTAATGCAAAGTCCTCCGCCTACAATCCGCTTCTCGAAGTCCGGCGCGGGGAATGGGAGGTTCGCGACGTTCAGAACGTCGCCGACGTTTTGGTCGACCCTGAAGGCTCCCTCGACAAGCGGAACCATTGGGAGAAGACTAGTCATTCGCTCCTGGTCGGCGCCATTCTCCACGTCCTTTATGCACAAGCGGACAAGACCCTGGCTGGCGTGGCCGCTTTCCTGTCCGACCCGAAGCGTCCGATCGAGGCAACGCTGAAGGCGATGATGACCACGGCGCATCTTGGCGAGCAGGGCGCTCATCCCGTCGTCGCCTCGACCGCGCGCGAGCTTCTCAACAAGTCCGAGAATGAACGCTCGGGCGTGCTGTCCACCGCGATGTCGTTCTTGGGACTCTACCGCGATCCCGTCGTGGCTCAGGTGACCCGCCGCTGCGACTGGCGGATCGCCGACCTGATCGCAGATAGCCGCCCGACGACGCTGTACCTCGTGGTGCCGCCCTCGGACATCTCGCGGACCAAGCCCCTAATTCGCCTGGTGCTGAATCAAATCGGCCGGCGCCTGACTGAGGACTTGCACGCCCGCGACCGCCGGCATCGAGTCCTGATGCTGCTCGACGAGTTTCCAGCACTCGGGCGTCTCGACTTCTTCGAGTCCGCGCTCGCCTTCATGGCAGGATACGGCATCAAGAGTTTCCTGATCGCGCAATCGCTCAATCAGATCGAGAAGGCCTACGGACCAAACAACGCGATCCTCGATAACTGCCACGTCAGAGTCAGCTTTGCGACCAATGATGAGCGGACAGCCAAGCGGGTATCTGACGCAATGGGAACCGCGACCGAAATGAGGGCGATGAAGAACTATGCCGGGCACAGGTTGAATCCCTGGCTGGGGCACCTCATGGTCTCACGTCAGGAGACGGCGAGGCCGCTTTTGACTCCTGGCGAGGTCATGCAGCTTCCGCCGACGGACGAGGTCGTGATGGTGGCGGGCACGCCGCCGATCCGGGCGAAAAAGGTGCGCTACTATGAGGATGGCCGGTTTATGGAACGGGTCTTGCCGCCGCCAGATCCTGCGGCCTGCGGTCGATCATCACGGACGGACGGATGGTCAACGCTCGGAACGCTGAAGCCGACGCCGCTTTCAACCGACAGGGGGCAACTAGACGAGGACATGGCGAACAGCGGTCTCCGTCGCGAGCCCGAACTGCCCGAACACGTCGCAATCGCTAAGGAGACAACTGAACCGACGCCCGCAGAGGAATTTGCGGCCGTTCTTGACGATGACGAGGACGCGGTCCGTCAGTCTCGGCTCATACGCCAACAGATGCGCGGTGTTGCCCGGCAGGTCGCCATGGATCCGAATGACGGTATGGACCTGTAAGACAACATGCGCGACCGGATGAACGTGTATTTTCCGCCAGAACTTCTGAAACAGATATCGGATCTTGCCGATCGGAAGAACATTTCCCGGTCTGCGATCGTGGAAGCTGCAGTCGCTTCATTTCTGTCACCGGATGGAGCGGACCGGCGGGAGGCAGCGTTCACCCGTCGCCTGGATCGGCTGTCACGTCAGATGCAGAGGTTAGAGCGCGACGTTGGTTTGACGGCCGAGACCTTGGCCCTTTTCATCCGCTTCTGGCTAACGATCACGCCGCCGTTGCCCAACGACGCGCAGGCGGCCGCGCAGATGAAGGGCAGAGAGCGCTTTGAGGGATTTGTCGAGGCGCTCGGACGCCGCCTGCAAAAGGGGCAGAGCTTTCTGCGCGAGGTTCCAGAAGATATCCACCGTCAGAAGCCGGGCGGCGAGACCTGATTGATTGGGTGAAAACCCTGTCGCGCCGGTCTCTTCGTTTCCAACGTGAGCCTACGATCGTCACTGATCAAACAGCGTCTTTAGCAACCTTCAGCGGTGATGCTTTGACCGACTTGCTGGCCGGCTTGGCCGCGAATTCCATAGGCTCTTTCGTAAATGGATTCACGCCGCTGCGAGCCTCGGTAGCGGGCTTGTTCACGACTGACATTTTGACGAATCCCGGAATGACAAACTCTCCAGATTCATTCAACTCCTTGTATCCCACCGTCGCCATCTGCTCGATAACGGACTTTACATCTCCCTTAGAGAGCTGCGTCCCCTCTGCAATTGCGTCAATCAGCTGGTTCTTGGTCATCTTTGCCATGATAGGTCCCCTTTTAGAGAAGCCGCTCGAGCCACACTGGATGCGTCAAGCTGTTCGAAGAGCCCGTCGATCACACCGGTGGTCCTGAAGTTACCGGGCTTAAAACCTATCGAGCTTCAAAATGCAAGGAGGGTTCGACGTCTGATTCGAACGGAGCCTCGAATGCAGAACGGCTCGGTGCGATTGCATCGAGGGTGGATTCTTGGCGCAATCGTCCTTCTCGTCGGCATCGATCTCGACCCAGTCAATCACGCTGCGGCAGCGCGTTGATGATTCCTGGGTCAAAGTCCCAGCCTTTCTTTTTCTACGCCGATCTACGATCGCCGAAGGCGCTTGTTGCGCTGAGTCGATTGGTGGCTTCTCTAATCATCCCCATCTGAGGGCGCTCTTTAACCGTCCTCACTCGGTGGGGCGACGGTGGCTATCCAATCCTTTCAATCGGAGGCAAATTCTCGCGGTGCGCGAATGCTGCGTAGCGCGCTTGGCACGGCGATTGCGGGCTACCTCGAAGATGAAGCCATCATTGAGGTCATGCTCAATCCGGATGGGCGGCTGTGGATCGACAGGCTGTCCAGTGGCCTGATTGACACTGGCGAAATTCTGTCAGCGGCGGACGGCGAACGCATCGTTCGCCTTGTGGCGCACCACGTCGGCGCGGAGGTGCATGCTGGCTCGCCACGGGTCTCGGCCGAACTGCCTGGCACCGGCGAGCGCTTCGAAGGTCTCTTGCCGCCGGTCGTTGCTGCTCCGGCCTTCGCTATCCGCAAGCCTGCGGTCGCTGTGTTTACGCTCGACGACTACGTCGCCAAGGGCGTCATGAGTTCGACGCAGGCCGAGTTCCTGAAGGCCGCGGTCGCCGCACGGCGGAACATCCTCGTCGCCGGCGGGACATCGACCGGCAAGACGACCTTGACGAACGCGCTCTTGGCCGAGGTAGCAAAGACTTCCGATCGGGTCGTGCTGATCGAAGATACACGTGAACTACAGTGCAAAGCGCGAAATCTTGTGGCTTTGCGGACCAAAGATGGCGTGGCCACGCTGTCAGATCTTGTCCGCTCCTCGTTGCGACTGCGCCCGGATCGAATCCCGATCGGCGAGGTCCGCGGCGCCGAGGCGTTGGACTTGCTCAAGGCCTGGGGCACCGGCCATCCGGGCGGCATCGGGACCATCCATGCGGGCACCGCGATCGGCGCACTGCGGCGGCTCGAGCAACTCATCCAGGAAGCCGTCATCACGGTTCCGCGCGCCTTGATCGCCGACACCATCAATCTCGTTGCTGTGCTTGCGGGACGCGGCGCCGACCGTCGCCTCGCTGAGCTCGCCCTCGTCATGGGGCTTGGTGCCGTCGGCGATTACGACCTTTCACCAGCGGGAGACTGACATGCGTTCGCAATTTTGTTTTCTTTGGAAAGCCGCCTTACTGGCTGCTTCCGGTTCAGTTCTCTTGACGGCGCCGGCATGGGCGGCTGGGTCGAATATGCCGTGGGAGCAGCCGCTCAATCAGATCCTGCAGTCGGTCGAGGGGCCAGTCGCCAAGATCATCGCCGTCATCATCATCATCGTGACCGGGCTCACGCTCGCGTTCGGGGATTCGTCGGGTGGTTTCCGCCGGCTGATCCAGATCGTGTTCGGTCTGTCGATCGCGTTTGCCGCCTCCAGCTTCTTCCTGTCGTTCTTCTCCTTTGGCGGCGGCGTGGTGATCTGATGAATGAGTACGTCGCAGGCTTTGTCGTGCCCGTCCACCGCGCGCTTACTGAGCCGATCTTGATGGGCGGCGCGCCGCGGTCGGTTGCGATTGTCAACGGCACGCTTGCCGCGGCTCTTGGGCTTGGACTGCGGCTGTGGATCGCGGCTCTCGTCCTCTGGTTCATCGGTCACATGGCTGCCGTCTGGGCCGCCAAGCGCGATTCCGCTTTTGTCGACGTGGTGCGCCGACATCTGCGCATTCCCGGGCATCTGGACACCTGAGCTCTCCGTCATGATGAACCTTGCTGAATATCGCCATTCCAACGCGCGTCTTGCCGACTTCCTGCCCTGGGCAGCCCTCGTCGACGACGGCATCATCCTGAACAAGGACGGTTCGTTTCAGCGCACTGCAAGGTTCCGGGGCCCCGACCTCGACAGCGCAGTGCCGGCCGAACTTGTCGCCGTCACCGGTCGTTTGAACAACGCCTTGCGCCGCTTGGGATCAGGCTGGGCCGTGTTCGTGGAGGCGCAGCGTCATTCTGCGGGCACCTACCCGAACGCTCAGATCTTTGCGTTCGATTTTGGCGGTTCGATCCGCGCGGCCGCCTATCGAAGCGGCGGCCTTGCTGGCGTCGCGGAGGCTAGCGCCTCGGCCGCCATGAGTCCGTTGCGTCGCGCAGCGGCTGCGCTCGGCAGCGCTGGGCAAGCCGGTGCGCAGGCCGTGAGCACGTCGGCTGAAGGACAACCCGATTGGGCGCGCCGCATGAAGGGTGGCCAGACCATTCGGCATGGTGCATCGGCAGCAAGCCACGCGGTCCGCTCCGGCGATCACGGGGGCAGCGGCTCCTCCGTCGATTTGTCCGAGGGAGAGCGCTGACACGCGGCAATGCGCCTTTGCCACACGGCACGGGCGCGCCGTGGACACGGACACCACACGATTTGAAACCGATCACTTGATCTCAGGGGGCGATTATCGATGTTCAAGCGACCATCCGTTCACTACGGGCGATTGCCCGAGCCGATTACGCCTTATCAAAAGGCAGCGCAGGTTTGGGACGAACGAATTGGCTCGGCCCGCGTGCAAGCCAGGAACTGGCGCCTGATGGCCTTCGGCTGCTTGATGTTGTCTGCCGGCCTCGCCGGGGGACTTGTCTGGAATTCCAGCCAAGGCTCGATCACGCCTTGGGTGGTAGAAGTCGATCATCTCGGTCAAGCCCAGAGAGTTGGGCCGGCCAACATCGACTATCAGCCCACTGACCCGCAGATCGCCTACCATCTGGCGCGCTTTATCGAGGATGTCAGAGGCCTGCCCGCCGACGGCATTGTTCTGCGCCAAAACTGGCTCCGGGCCTACGATTTTACGACCGATCGTGGAGCCGCAGCACTCAACGACTATGCGCGGAACAATGACCCTTTTGCCAAGCTGGGTAAGGCGCAGATCTCCGTCGATGTCTCGAGCGTCATTCGTGCCTCACCCGATAGCTTCCGGATCGCATGGATCCAGCGTGCCTACGACAACGGCTCGCTAAGTTCGACGGAGCGTTGGACTGCCATTCTCACGATCGTGATCGAGACGCCGCGGGATTCTGAGCGCCTCCGGAAGAATCCGCTTGGCGTCTACGTCCGCGCCATCAATTGGTCGAAGGAGTTGAGTCAATGACCAAGACGCCGTCTAACGTTTATTCGAAGCGGACCATCCCGCACAGCGGGATACATTCGACTTGGTCCCAGTTCGTGACCTCCAAGCGAGCACTTCTCTCCGTTCTTCTGCTTTGTTCGTCGATGCTCGGGGGGTGCGCGACCTACATTCCGCCGGAGATTAGCTATGACGCGGAAGTCCCTCCGTTGCCGGCGTCTCCGGTCGCTCTCGACGACAGATCGCGACCGCTTCATGTTCCCCCGCTCTGGAAGCCGGCTCTCGGCGGCAAGTCGGGAGGGAAGGAAGAGCCTGAACCCGTGAGCCGGGTTGAGGCGGCAAACGGTGCGGCCCGAGTCGAACCGCGCAAGCGGGGGTATTTCAACGCAGCGCAAATCTACGCCTACAGTCCTGGGGCGCTCTATCAGGTTTACGCCGCGCCGGGGCAGATCACGGATATCGCGCTCGAGGAAGGAGAGCAGTTGACGGGATCAGGACCGATCGCGGCCGGTGACACTGTGCGCTGGGTCGTAGGTGACACCGAGAGTGGGAGTGGCGACACGCGACGCGTCCATATCCTGGTCAAGCCGACCCGTGCATCGATCGAGACCAATCTTGTCGTCAATACCGACCGGCGCACCTATTTGATCGAGCTCCGCTCGCGCAAGCGGCCATACATGCCGTCCGTTGCCTGGTACTATCCGGAAACAGTGCGTGAACGATCACGTTCGGTCGCTCTGACACCCGTGCTTCCGGATCCGACGCAGCGCATCTCTCGTTACGCGATCGAAGGGGACAGCCCACCTTGGCGGCCGCTTGCTGTCTATGACGATGGCCGCAAGGTCTACGTCGAATTTCCGAAAGGGATCGTGCAGGGTGAGATGCCGCCGCTCTTCATCATCGGCCCTGACGGCAAGACCGAGCTCGTCAACTATCGCACCTACGGCAACGTGTTGATCGTCGATCGGCTGTTTGCAGCCGCAGAACTGCGTCTCGGAAGTGAGCACCAGCAAAAAGTCAGGATTGTTCGGACCGACGGGAGACCGTCGACATGAATACCTCGAGTGGAAACGACCGCGAGTCGGCGATTCCGCCGCAAGCGCAGGACGAACTGTCCAAGAGCTTCCGCTTAAGAGCGGAGCATCCGCGCGTAACACGGTTGTCGCGGAAAGTCCTGGCCGGAGGGAGTGCTATTGCATTGCTTGTCATCGGCGGGGGTGTGTTGTGGTCGCTGCAGGACAATCGTTCCCGAAACCAGGCGGCTGACGAGCTTTACAGCACCAACCATCATAGTGTTGCCGACGGCATTACGACGCTGCCGAAGGACTATGCAGGCGTTGCGCGCCAGGCAATCCCGCAGCTTGGTCCGCCCCTTCCTGGGGACCTCGGTCGGCCGATCCTTGCTGCTCAGGGTCAATTGCCGACGATTGGCAATACGGCCCTTGATCCGGAACAACAGCGCCGGGATCAAGAGATCGAAGCGGCCCGTATCAGCCATTTGTTTGCTTCGACCAATGGAAGACAAATGCGTCCGGCTGCCGCGACGGCTCAGGGGAGCGACCGGATGCAACCCGGTTCGACGAGCACCAGCGACGACGGATTTGCGCAGAACGGTCAAGACAGGAAGCTTGCCTTCGTGAACGCATCCGTGGATCGCCGCACGGTCAATCCTGACCGCGTTACCAAGCCGGCTTCACCGTATGTCGTGCAGGCCGGAACCGTTATTCCGGGTGCCCTCATCACCGGAATCCGATCGGACCTTCCCGGTCAGGTCACAGCGCAGGTGACTGAGAACGTATACGACACGCCGACCGGTCGTTTCCTGGTCGTACCGCAGGGTGCTCGTTTGATCGGCATCTACGACAGCCAGGTTACCTTCGGCCAGTCACGTGTGCTGCTTGTCTGGATTCGGTTGATCATGCCGAATGGTAGCTCGATCGTACTCGAACGACAGCCCGGTGCGGACACCGCTGGCTATTCGGGCTTGGAAGACCAAGTCGACAATCACTGGGGAGAACTATTCAAGGCCGCAGCGCTATCAACGTTCTTGGCCGTTGGCACGGAACTCGGTTCTGGTTCGGACGCAAACAGCAACGACAGCGCCATCATCCAGGCATTGCGTCATGGTGCCGCTGACTCCCTGAATCGGACTGGGCAGCAGGTGGTTCGGCGCAGTCTCAACATCCAGCCTACCCTGACCGTACGACCTGGTTTTCCGGTTCGCGTTATTGTCAATCGGGATCTCGTTCTGCAGCCATACCGGAGTTAGCGTCACTATGGCAAAACTCAAAATTCAGGCACTTCCAGACGATAAGCCCGTCAAGATTACGCTGGAACTACCGGCTTCCGTGCATCGCGATCTGGTCGCCTACGCGGCGGCCCTCGCGCGGGAAAGCGGTCAGCCGATTAGTCATCCGGCCAAGCTGGTCGGACCAATGCTGGCGCGGTTCATGGCCGCAGATCGTGGGTTCTCGAAACTCAGGCGGACCGGTCACTCAACGGATGCGGGCGAAGGATAGCGTTCCGATAAGAGCTGGAGAAAGCCGTGCAGGGCCGGGTTTTCGTTGTCCGGGCGCCAGTGCGCGGAAAAGTCTATCCGGCTCGATCCTGTCCCGTCGCGCAGTTCGCGATACACGAGCCCGGCGAATTTCGCTCCCATGTCAGATTCCATGACGAGGCTGATACCGAGGCCCATGCTGATGAGGCTCTTGACCATTCCGCGGCTTACGTCGTGTCGATCAATTCTGGGCCGATCGTCCGCGGACCCAATCTTGGATATGATCAGGTCTTCGAACTCTCGGCTGGGGTCATGATGACTGAGCAAGACGGTCTCGTTGCGGAGGTCAGTCCACCGGACGACGTCATGCTCCGCCAACGAATGATCCTCGCGGAACGCGACAAGTACGCGTTCGCTCCATAACCTGAGGGTCTTGTTGTCCGATTGTGGCGGCTCTCCGGTGACGACGAGCGCATCTAGAGTCCCGCTCCTGAGCGCGTTCATGAGAAGGGCGCGCGGCCTCTCAGTCGTGGCAATTTCGATATGAGGAAATCGCTTCTTGAAGTCAAGCAGGGTACTCCGGAGGTTGCCCGCCGAGATAGACGTACAGAAGCCGATAGAGAGGCGGCCGGCTTCGCCGCGACCAATGGATCTTCCGGTTGCAACCAGCGCGTCGATCTGTTCCAGGACCATTCTTGCAATCCTTACGATGCTTCTTCCGGCAAGGGTCGGTCGAATCCCTGCGCTGGAGCGCTCAAAGAGTGTGGCTCCGATCAGATGTTCAAGCTGACCGATAGAGCGGCTCATCACGGAGTGTCGAACGGAGAGCATGTCAGCCGCTCGTCGAAGGCTTCCGCAATCGCTAGCGGTGACCGCAAATCGAAGGTGCTGCAGGTCGATTGCAGGTGCTCTCCGTGAGTGTGGTTGGTTACTGATGTTGCAGATTTCCGGCATGTCCAAGGGCTCGCTAGCAAGTCGAAGAGCGACATCTCCGCGTTCAGCGGCGGCGTGTTTACGCTTATCGTCCTAGGCGGCCGTGAGCATCACTGGCGTCCAGAGAACCGGCTCGCGAAGGTTACCTGCCTTCCGAAGTCTCTCGAGCACTTCAATCGAGACAGCAAGGTAACCTGCAACGGCGAGGGTATTCCCGATCTTCTGGGGATTGCCGATCCTTCGCAACTGCCAGCCGGCCCGCCGCAGGACCCTTTCCATTCGGACGTCCGTGACGGTAACAATGTCGGTAAGCTGCCGCGATAGCCCGAATTCGATCATTCCCGCAAACAGCTCGTAGGTGGCTTTGGCTATGCTATGCTCGCCCTTTGGCGCGTCTGGCCCAGCTTCGATCGCAAACCTGCTGCTCTCCCAGATCAGGGGGCTTACGGGCGCGGCCTGCCCGTCCAGGAGTGCGGGGAACGTGTCACGAAGCATATAGGGGCCGAGACTGGGCAGGAGCCGGACGGATCCTTGTACCCGGCCATCGTCTGAAACCTGCGTCAGGTATACGGGATGCAGCGCGTCGAAATCATCGATCTCCATGTCGCCGCTATGTTGGACGTCCCAATCCATTCGGATTTTGAAGACCCGATATCGCAACTGATGCATTGCCACAAGTGTGCTGGAGAATTCTCCGTACCAGGTCTCTGTGATCAATTGAATCATGACTTCCTCCAACTCCAGGGAATCATGACTATGGAAAATGAATGCTGCTGAACGCATCACCTTCAGCTGCAGGGGATGACTGTCCTAATTTTGCTTACTTTTCTTAGCAGCAGCCAAGCGCATCGCAGCTTGTACCACCGTGCGCACGCCGAGCTTTTCCTTCACAGTGTCTAGGTATGAGGCTGCAGTATTGCGTGAAATTCCGAGTATCTGCCCTATTTCCCAAGAGCTCTTGCCTTGAGAGGCCCATTCCAGGCATTCGAGTTCGCGAGGAGATAGGAGAACTCCATCAATGGGGACTTCTTGTGAGAGTTTGCGACGAACGTGCGCATGAAAACACATCGCAATGAGCTGAAGGACTCGCGCATGCGTGTCGATGCAATTTTCGAACCGCGGTCGCTTTTGGTCAGCTGCAAAGGTCAGTGCCGCGACCGGTCCGTGACCATCGTGAATGGGCACGGTAAAGCCTAGCCGAATTCCAAACTCGGATGCGTGATTGATGAACTCCTTCTGTTGCGGAGAAAGCCGTCTCAAGGGAATGTCCATACCCCATTTGAAGGGTTCGGGGGTCGCCAGCGCCTGCATGACGACGGGATCAAGTCGCTCGTAGTGGTTACGTACATAGTGCGCGACCCAGTTCGAAGGGTAAGTCGACATTATCATGGGTTTTTTCCCAAGCTGACGCGGTAGCGCTAGATATGCAAAGCAATGCAAGTCGAGCGCGGTCGCGACGACCGCCATGGTCTCCGTGAAAGAGTCGACATCACCGGACGTCGAAAGATGGTCGATGAATCTCTGAAAGATGCGATGCATAATCTCCAAAATCAGTCATCATGTGAGCAGATCTACATGGCCCGTAGGCCAAGCGACGGCGCGCGTAATCTCATGGTTTCGTCGTTATCCGAGCTGTTCGACACAAGTGTCAGCGACTTCTCAGGCGCTTTGATCTGGAGACCCAAATGCGGCATCTGTCGATGTCTCACCCGCCCCGCTGGCGGCCAGATGAATCGTCTCCGCGGCTTCTGCCCAGGCGCGCAGACAGGCCCGCAGTCGTTGCCCAAGGAGGTGCCATGACGCGTCGTCGGGATATTCCGACTCGATTGCGTCGATGATCCGATCTGCTTCATCGATTTTCTTGCGGATCGACGCGAGCAGTTGGTCACGATTGGATGCAAGGTTCGAGAAGTCGACGTCCGTGCCTTGGAGCCGTCTAACTGCTGCTCCGATCGTTGCGTGAGGCATCAAGAGGATATTTTGATATCTGGTCACTATGCGGCCATCGCGACTTGGAGGAATCCCTGAGCTTCTATCTGTAGAGCCGTCGCTTGCGCAAATGCCGAGCGCAGACTGCATAGAACCGAGCGCGTGGGCCCGAAAACGTGAATTCGACGAAAGACGTTGAGTGCTGACATTGCGGACCTTCTATTGGAGAACGTGCTCCTTGGTCGAACGCGTAACGATGAAGCGGCCTCGCATGATGTGAACGAAGCCACGCGACATTCAACCGTTGGTCACTAACGTAAACTTAATTGCGCTGATCGCACGCGCGGAGGCTCGGAATAATACTGCGTGTATCGTCTATCCGTTGCCGGGCTTGTCCTTCAATGAAATGCTGGGATGGACAGCGTGTGTGAGCGCAGCCTTGACATAGAAAGACGCAAGCCATGCATGCATGCAGCGTCGAGATCAGCCTTTGCAATCGGTTATAAGATGCGCGCTCCGCCCCTACGTGAGAGCCTTGAGCACGCTCCGATCGTGGTTCGCCTTGGAGCCGAGCTGCATCGACCTAGACCGTTAACGCTTCTGAGAAATGGTGGTTCGGGTATGCTTGCGGGGTGCGACAAATGTTCGCGCGCCTCGGTGGACAGTTTGCGCGCCTCTAGACAGAACGTGCAAAAATGAATGAAGCCAAGGCAGCCAGACGTTCTCCGAGTTTGGTACGCTCTGGCGGAAGGCGCGAGTCGAAGCAATGGCGCGGTACGGCCGTGTGAAACGGCGCGACCTTGCTGGAGCGAGCCCGACTGCAATGATTGTACAAGGACCCGGAGCGCGGAGCCGTGAAGAGGGAGATAAATTCGTAGGACCGAGATCGGACGGTGAATCGCTTTGAACCAACTAAGCGCAGGTTTGCGATCGCGGAAGCATGCACGGTCGCGACGTTGAAACCGGAGCAGCTACTGTCGACCAGATTTCCACCGAGATGACCGCCCGCATAGCGGGGATGGTCACGCAAGAAACTAGGGCAAGTGTTTGCTACCGGGCGCGTTGTAGATGCGAAATGTGCCGGACCTTGGGTAACGGGAGAGGACATGCCACCGGGCCATCATCCGCTCTGCAAGAGCGCTACGGAATGTACGTGCATGGTAGCGGGGTGGACTGCAGGACAGTCCGCCGGATGATCACTTGTTCGCGCGCTCTCTGCGTTAAACTCCGCGCATGAAGAAAATGTTGCCGGAACGGGTGCTTGCCCGATCGTCGCAAACGGTTGTGAGTTTCGAGCTGCAAGACGCGGATGGGTTCGCGGATCTCATAGGCAAGCGGTTTTCCACGGTGACCATCGAGCCGGCCCGGGCGGCCGATCGGTTCAGCATGTCAGGAACCTATGGTGCGGTTGCCGGAATTGATTTCAGTCGGAGCCGCGTCACGGGAGAGTTTAGATTGATCCCGGAGCAGCACTATGACGGCGTGTTCTTTTTCTTTCCGACGGCAGGGAGCCTGACTTTCCATCAAGATCGGGAAAGCTTCACCAGTTCAGCTTCGAACGCCGTGGCAGCAGAGGGCGCAGCATGCCGATCGATGGATTTCCTGTCCAACCATGAATCGTTCTGCGTAGTGATCAGTCGGCCCATTCTGGCCGAGAGACTATCGATTCTACTCGGCCATCCGGTGGTCGAGAAACTCACTTTCCTGCAATCGATCGAGATGGCATCGGGCGGCGCCACCGCCTTGAAGACTCTTGTGATGTGCATCACGAGCCCGGAATTCGGACCGCAGCTTAACCGAGCAACGTTGACCGCTGAACGGGTCCGTGAGACCCTGGTTGACCTGGTGCTCGAGACGTGGCCAAACAGCTATTCCGAACTGCTGCACCGGCCGCCGCCGACGATTGCGCCGCGGCATGTGAAGCTCGCCGTCGATTTCATTCACGACCAAGCGAAATTGCTTCCGAGCGGGACGGAGCTCGCCGTTTTGTCGGGCGTTAGTCTTCGCTCGCTCCAAGCTGGCTTTCGACGCTTCGTCGGTGTGTCGATCGCGGCCTACCAGCGGCAAATTCGCTTGGAGCGAGCGCACGCTGACCTCTTGCGAGATCCAGCAGCTTCGGTAGAGGAAATTGCCCTGCGCTGGGGTTTCACCAATGCCGGACGATTCAGTCGATATTTCAGGGCGGCCTACGGCGTCCTGCCAACGGAACTGATCCGCCGGAAGCTGTAATGCGGCGAAAGGGATCAACGCGATCGCAGCACTGTGCCGCGTCAAACGCTCATTCCAGAAGCTGTGTTTATCCATAAGAGCCAGGCCCGGCGATCGATGGCCAACCTGCGCCAATTGCGTAGCAGCGCGTCGGCGGCGGCGATCCTGACCCGTCGTGCGACTGCGCATGAGGTCGCTATTTCGCGCAAATTTGTCCAAGGCCCTTCCGCTGTGGCTGGCAGAAGCTGAACGCGGGGGTCGCTGCAGCAACAAACTCCTAACCAAGTGTATTCACGCAAATGAAGGCCGAAGGAGCTATTCCTGGTGCTAGAGGCAGCGCGGCAGTTCGAAAAATCCATATAGAAGATTACCCGCGCCGAAATAAGCACATGTCAAACTGGAATTTCGCATTCCTACAATTGAAACGTAGGGAGACGGCCAAGGCAGACGGTCTGAACGGGGACGCGGGCATGCTGCACACGCTCGATGGCGCGCGTGGCAGCTTTGACAGGAAGCTGTCGCTCCGGTTTGCTCTCGTGATCGTATGCACCGCGTTTCTGGCCGTCGTCATCGTCGCGCCGACGTTCAGGGACTACACCCTCGCGCGCCACAATCTCTTTGATATGCAGCGTTTTCGGCTGATGCTCGATACCGCCACCCTTCTGGCGGCCGAGCGGGGACCGGCCAACAATGCGATGTCGACCGGTTCCTCGCCTGACGGTGAGAAGGCGCGTCGCCTGGCCGAGTTCCGAGCGCGCAGCGATGCGGCGCTTGCGCAGCTGACCAACGCGGCCGACGTGCCGCTTGGGCTGCACGACGACGAACTCCCGTTGGAACTGCTGCAAAACGTACGTGAACAGCTCGCGATTGCGAGAGCCGATGTCGACCGTGCTGTGGCTCGCTCCGGGTCCGGACTATCCAGGGAAGAGTTTCAGCGCGCCATCGACAGCATGTTCGAGGTTTCGAACCGGTTTCGTGCCATTGTCGCCTGGAAGGCTAATCACCTTGTGGAGCAGGACAGCGGCCTTGCTGCACCCGCTCTCGTCGGGCCGATGTTGAGTGACCTTCGGGACTATGGCGGCAGGATCGCCTCGCAAATCATAGCATCTATTGCTGTGGGAGAGCGGCTGCCGCTCGACAACGTGATCGAAGCGAGACGCATCGAGGGGCGCCTGCTCGAGCTCTGGCAGGTGAGCAATAACCACGCCGGGTTGTTCAACAATCCCGCCCTCCGTACGAGCCGCGCCGAAATTCAGCATCGCTTTTTTGGCGAAGGTCTCGGGCTGGTCGACAGTTTGATACGGGAAGGACGGCGGGATGCGCGCTATTCGCTGACATCCACTGAACTCACCGAGCGTTTCGTTCCGACGATGCGCCCAATCGAAGCCTATCGTCGGGCGTTTCTCGATGCCGCGGTCGATCACTATGTAAGGGCACGTGACAAGGCCCTCGCGATACTGGCGACAGTAGCTCTGTTCGCGACCTGCGCGCTGGGACTACTGGCTGGTCTGATGGTCTCCATCCGCAAGAACATCTTTCAGCCGCTTATCCTCGTGCATGACGAAGTCATTCGGCTCGCGGAAGACAGGCCGGCAGAGCCACTGTCACTCACCGGCAAGGCAGGGGAAATTCGCAGCCTGTTCAGAGCCATCGAGGTATTGCAGGACAAGCTGCAGGAGCGCGCCTCGATCGCGGCGTCAATCACCAGTGAGCTGCAGGCCCAGGCCGACACTGACGGACTGACTGCGCTTCTCAATCGTCGCGCTCTGGATCGCCACGCCCAGCGCGTAGCTGAAGCGGAGCCCGCGGTCGATGCGGCCTGTTTGATCCTCTTGGATATTGATCATTTCAAATCGGTCAATGACACCTATGGGCATCCGACAGGTGATCGCGTGCTCGTTCAGACCGCTGAACTCCTGCGATCGCTCCTGCGTGCCAGCGACCTGGTTGCACGTTTCGGCGGAGAGGAATTCGCGATCCTCGTTCCAGGGGATGACCTCCCGGGGACCGTCGCCATCGCAAGGAAGCTTCGGCTCGCGATCCAGACGGAGCGCTTCACGACGCCGAACGGAACGTCGATTCATGTCACGGCGAGTTTCGGTGTGGCGCGCGGTCGGCGCGGCGAGCGCACGTGGCCGGAGATTGTCAAGCGTGCAGATGAAGCCCTCTACCGGGCCAAATCAGACGGTCGCAATCGTGTCCGTTGTGCGCAAAGCATTGCGGCCCCCGATCTCTGCGCGTCCGATGGAGATTCTCGTGCTCTGGTTGGGTCCAATCGAGTCTGACGCGGTCGATATGTCTCTCGGCCACGGTACCGAAATAAGTCGGCTTGGAGGTCGTGCGATTGTTCACATCACGACCGTTGGGCCTGCGCTTCCTGGCAAGCGGGCCGTCAATTCTGGAACCGACAGACTGTATTCTCCATCCGCTCGTTCCGGACGGGATCGCGACGATTGTAGCTTCAAGCGCGCAAATTAAACACGATCGATGAACAAACTGAAGCCGCTCCGAATTTCTAAGGGCGACCAGCTGCCATTCCGTGTTGCGATTGCCGCCAAAGACTTGTCCGGACGTCTATCCCGACGAGGACCTGCGTGCCAGCTGGGATTGTCCTCGCTGCGGAAGAATAGTCACACAACGACCGCTCTCTGGTGAGGCGGATGCGCGTCACGGTGCTCGGGCCGGTCGTCGTCAGCCTCACGTTGCTCGCCCGCGTTCGCATAGCAGAACACGCTGCCTTTCTCGGTTCGTGCATTGGTCCATCCTCGGCCTTCGCGCTTGTCGCCCTGCGTTCGCTCCATGTCCTACCCGCAATCGTGGTCAGCCAGCTGACGGGATCTCTGGCTTTCTGACGGTCGTTTCCAAGTCCGTACTCGGCCTCCGCATCAACGTTCGAGCCCTCGCCAACGTTGGAGGCAGGGTGAAATCGGTGGTGACGCTGTCGCTCATGCTTCTGCCCGCGATCGGTACCGGCCCAACTTTTTAGTTAGACGCCCTCGGCGCTCATACGAGGCTGAAGTGACAACTCGTCAAACAATCGCCTTGCGCTAATATCAAATATCTTATATAAGACACAAGAATTGGAGAGGAGATTGTCATGGCAGTTTCAGATAGCGCGTCAGTCCACAGGACCGGCGTCCCGCATATTTTGGCCCACAGCCCGAAAGACAACGTCGCTGTAGTGGTGGTGGAGGGCCTCAAAGCCGGCACCACGGCATTGGGTGTCGTCACCGAGAACAATTCGAGTTTCACCGTTGAAGTGAAGGATGACGTGCCGATCGGTCACAAGGTGGCCCTCGTCGATCTTTCCGAAACGACGACGGTGATCAAGTACGGGCAGGACGTCGGCCGGATGACCGGCGGGGCGGAAAAAGGGCGCCACGTCCACACGCACAACATGAAGACCAAGCGCTGGTGAGGAAGAGCCATGACCGGATTAATTATCATGAATGAGCAGCCGTCACCGTTCGTCGGAGGAGCTTCCGACCAACTCATGACCCCAGCGCTTTCGGGTAAGCGCGCCTCGATCGACTTCAAGGAGGCGACCTTCAGGGGGTGGCGTCGCGAGAATGGGCGCGTGGGCGTTCGTAACCACGTAGTCATTCTTCCCCTGGACGATCTGTCCAACGCCGTCTGCGAGGCGGTCGCTAACAACGTCAAGGGCACGTTGGCAATTCCGCATGCCTACGGACGACTGCAGTTCGGAGCTGATCTCGAACTCCACTTCCGCACGCTGATCGGGGCCGGTTCAAATCCGAACGTTGCCGCGGTCGTGGTCGTCGGCATCGAGGACGGTTGGACCAAGCGCGTGGTCGATGGCATCGCGAAGACTGGGAAGCCCGTGATTGGCTTCGGCATCGAAGGGCATGGCGATATCGCGACCATTTCACGAGCGAGCTATCAGGCCAAGCGGTTCGTGCAATGGGCGTCCGAGCTCGCGCGCGAGGAGTGCCCGATCGCAGATCTCTGGGTTTCGACCAAATGCGGCGAATCCGACACCACGACTGGTCTGTCGTCGTGCCCGACCGTGGGCAATATGTACGACAAGCTGATCCCGCTTGGCGTTTACGGTGTGTTTGGCGAGACTTCGGAAATCACGGGCGCCGAGCATCTCTGCAAGGAGCGGGCGGCGGACCCCGACATTGCCGAGAAGTGGTACAAGATGTGGAATGCCTATCAGCGCGATGTTATTGAGGCACACAAGACTGATGACCTCTCCGACTCCCAACCGACCAAAGGCAACATTGCGGGCGGCTTGACGACAATCGAAGAGAAGGCGCTCGGAAATCTGGAAAAGATCGGTCGGAATTCCCGATATATCGATGTGCTCGAACCGGCGGAGGCACCGGCCAAGGGGCCGGGACTTTACTACATGGACACGTCGTCCGCCGCCGCGGAGTGCGTAACGCTGATGGCCGCCGGCGGTTATGTGGTCCATACGTTTCCCACCGGGCAGGGTAACGTAATCGGGAATCCCATCGTCCCCGTGATCAAAATCAGCGGCAATCCGAAGACGTTGCGGACGATGGGCGAGCACATCGACGTGGACGTGACTGGCGTTCTTCGCCGCGACATGACGTTGGATCAGGCGGGAGATGCATTGATCGACATGATTGTCCGGACCGCAAATGGTCGATTGACTGCCGCGGAATCGCTCGGGCACCGCGAGTTCTCGATGACGAAGCTCTATCGGAGCGCTTAAGCACAGCGCAAGGTGCGGGACCGCCCGCGCTCTCGGCAAGTCAACTTCAATCTCTGCGGCCCCGGCATATCGCCGGGGCAAGGGCTGGATCGTATGCCAGATATCGTCATCAGCGAGTTCATGGACGAGGAAGCGGTGCGCCAGGGGCTTTCGGGCTTCGACGTGCTGTACGATCCGGGCTTAGTGGATCAACCGGCGCGCCTGATCGGGCTCGTTGCCGCGGCGCGCGCCCTCGTCGTGCGCAACAGGACGCAGGTTCGAGGCGCACTGCTCGACGCGGCAGGAAGGCTTCGTGTTGTCGGGCGTCTTGGCGTCGGCTTGGACAATATCGACGTCGACGCGTGCAAGGCTCGAAAGATCGCCGTCCTTCCGGCTTCTGGCGCAAACGATCTTTCGGTCGCCGAATATGTGATCTGTACCGCAATGATGTTGCTACGACGGGCCTACGGCGCGACGTCGAGCGTCGCCGAAGGGGCATGGCCACGGAGCGCGTTGATCGGGCGCGAGGCGTTCGGGAAGGTTCTCGGTCTAGTCGGATTCGGGGCAATCGCCCAGCGCACAGCGCAAATTGCGGTCGGTCTAGGGATGCGAGTCGCTGCGCACGATCCCTTCGCGCCGGAGAGTGTCTTCGCAGAACAGAGAGTTGAACGCCGCGAACTCAGCGAACTCTTCGCGGTGGCTGACGTGGTTAGCCTTCACGTCCCGCTTACAGCAGATACCAGAGGGCTCATTAATGCCGAGGCGCTGACGCGGATGCGAATCGGCGCAATCCTAATCAACGCTGCCCGAGGTGGAGTCGTGGACGAGGCGGCCGTCGTTGCCGCGCTTCGGGTCGGCAAGCTGGGGGGGGCGGCTCTCGACGTATTCGCGCAAGAGCCCATGGACTCCGCGCAGGGGTCGGCATTTGCCGATGTCCCAGGTCTGATCTTGACACCTCATATTGCTGGCGTCACCGAGGAATCGAATACACGCGTCTCATGGACCACAGTCGATAATGTGAAGAAGGCGCTATCAACATGAGCGCTATGTCGCTCGACGAGGCCACGGCCTGGGTTACGGCGGTTTTTATGCGTCACGGCTGTAGCGCACAGAATGCGCTATCAGTCGCACGAGCGCTTGTTGCAGCCGAGGCGGATGGCCTCAAGGGGCATGGTCTCTCGCGAATTCCGACTTACTTGCAGATGTTGCGCTCCGGGAAGATCAGTGGTGTGGCTCGGCCGGTAAGCGCGCGCCCGCGGCCTGGCGTGCTCGCGATCGACGCCGCCTTCGGTTTCGCCTACCCTGCGATTGATCTTGCGGTCGCGGAAATGCCCGGGCTCGTATCCGAGCAGGGCATCGCCGTTGCTTCGATTTATCGTTCGAATCATTGCGGGGCCGCTGGTCTGCCATGCGAAGCTCTGGCGCGGCGTGGTTTTGTAGTTTTGCTGTTCGCCAACACGCCGGGCGCAATGGCTCCATGGGGCGGACGAGAGCCGGTTTTCGGAACAAACCCGATCGCCTTTGCGGCTCCGATCGACGGTCGCGATCCGGTGGTGGTTGATCTCGCATTATCGAAAGTGGCGCGCGGCCTAATAGCGGCAGCGAAGCAGCGCGGAGAGACGATACCTGAAGGCTGGGCGCTGGACACCGACGGGAAGCCGACGACTGACCCCGCAAGTGCCCTGCGCGGCACGATGATTCCGTTGGGCGACGGTAAGGGCGCGGCGCTCGCGTTTATGGTCGAAATTCTTGCCGCGTGCCTTCCGGGCGCAAATCTCGCATTTGAAGCGTCATCGTTCCTGGATGGCGAGGGGAGTCCCCCTGCGACGGGCCAACTGATGCTTGCCATTGATCCTGCTGCTCTCGGTCGTGGGCGGTTCAACGAGCGCATTGCGACGTTGGCGGCCGCAGTGGAGCGACAGTCAGGGGCGCGTTTGCCGGGAGCGCGACGAGTTGTTAGCCGGGCTCGTGCGGGGCAAGGCGGAATTGCTATCCCGCCTGAGATCAGAGCGCTCGGTATCGCCTAAGACTCAAGAAAGCAAAAAAATTGGCGGAACGAATGTTGGGAGGAAGGGATGGAGTCGCGGACATTCAAAGTACTCGCTCATGTCTATGTGCAGGTTCTGATCGGTGTTGTCGCTGGTCTGGCGCTCGGCGTTATAGACCCGAAGCTTGCGGTAGAACTGAA
Source organism: Bradyrhizobium mercantei (assembly GCF_001982635.1). GTDB lineage: Bacteria > Pseudomonadota > Alphaproteobacteria > Rhizobiales > Xanthobacteraceae > Bradyrhizobium > Bradyrhizobium mercantei. The sequence goes on from NZ_MKFI01000003.1 coordinate 204,472, forward strand.
GCCGCTCGCCGACGCCTTCGTGAAACTGATCAAGATGTGCGTCGGGCCCGTGGTATTCTTCGCCGTGGTTCACGGTATTAACTCCGCCGGGAATCTCCAAACCGCGGGGCGCGTCGGATTGAAGGCCCTTATCTATTTCGAGGTCATGACGACTTTCGCAATGTTAATCGGCTGGGGAGTTGGGGAGCTGCTTCAACCCGGAGCCGGATTGAACATTCATCCAAGCGATCTCGATCCAGCCGGCATTAGCGCATTCACAGGTTCAAGAGCGGCGGCGCCCACGGCCGGTCCTACCTGGATGGCATTCATTCCGGTTTCATTGTTTGATCCATTCGTACACAACGACATCATTCAATTGCTGGTCATGGCGGTCTTTGGTGGCATCGCGCTGCTTGCGGTGAAGGAGCAAGTTCCGCAGCTGAATGCGATTCTCGATCAGGTGATGCAGTGGTTGTTCGGAATCATGCGGATGGTTACTCGCCTTGCACCGTTGGCCGCATTTGGCGCAATCGGCTTTACCGTCGGCAAATTCGGCATCGCATCGCTTCTTCCTCTCATGAAGCTCGTTCTTGCTTACTATGTCGGCGTGGCAGTGTTCATCGTCGCAGTGCTCTGGACCGTCCTCCGCTGGTGTCGGGTAGGGTTGGTCGAGTTTCTGCGCTACATCAGGGAGGAAATCGTCATAGTGTTCGGTACGATCACCTCTGAGGCGGTAATGCCGAGGCTTATCACCAAGCTCGAATATCTGGGATGCAAGCCTGATGTTGTGCGTATCGTATTGCCAACCGCCTACTCCTTCAATCTGGACGGCACGGCGCTCTATCTGGTCCTCGCACCCCTGTTCATTGCGCAGGCCCTGAACCTCGATCTTTCGTGGGCCGACAAGCTATCGCTCTTTGTCCTGCTCATGCTCACTTCTAAGGGCGCGGCCGGCGTCACCGGCGGCGTTCTGGTCACGCTGGTTTCAACAATGCTAGCCCATCCGATTGTTCCGGCCGCGGGTCTGGCCATCACGCTGGGCGTTGATCGTTTTCTGAACGAAGGACGCGCCGTGGTCAATCTCGTGGGCAATGCAGTTGCCACGGTTGCCATCGCGCGTTGGGATGGTTCGCTGAACACTGCGCGGGTGCGCGCGGTGCTAGAAGGCAGAGTGCCAGAATATGACGAAAATGCGCTGGACGAACCGTCAGTCAAGGCGTCGATTGTCCGGCGTTCGCAGACGATGGCGTGAGGCTGTTTGGACACGTGACTGAGAAATAGGGTTGGTGACCATTTCTGACGCCAACATTTTTAGATTGTACGCTACCGCCTGGAGCGTGAACTGGAGCGCGCTGTTGACTGACATGCCGGCGTGACGGCGCCATGCATTGTAGGACAGCCGGCCTCGGAATAAGTCGGATCGCCTTCGCGGCTTCCGATCGAAGGTTGGTGATCGGTCTTGCGCGATCGGACACGGTGCGGTCCGATTGCGGCAGCGAAGGAGCGTCGTGAATCGACGGCTGATGGCTATCGAAGTGGACCATGTGAGCCCTATCGATCCCGGTCGATGGTGCCTTTTTAACTTCTAGTTGTCGCGTGGCCGGGATACAGCCTGCAAGCCCTTTATTGCGTCTCCGAGACCATTATCTTATATATGATCTCTGTCCAGCACGGACAGTGATGTACGGTATAGCTGAAATGGCATCTTCACCAGTCGGGCAGACTGAATACCAACCGCTCTATGCGCAGGTGAAATCCTTGCTGCTCAAGCGCATTGGATCTGGAGGCTGGAAGCCCGGCGAGATGTTGCCGAATGAAAACGAGCTGGCCGCCGAATACAAGGTCAGCCAGGGAACAGTGCGCAAGGCACTCATGGCCCTTGAGGCGGATAAGATGCTAGTCCGCCGGCAGGGCGTTGGCACCTTCGTCGCTCGACACTCCCGCGATCAGGCGCTCTTTCAATTCTTCCGGATCGTGGGACTGGATGATCGACGCCTGACCCCGACAAGCAAGGTTCTCACTCAGCGTACCTCGCGCGCCAAGAATGATCAGGCGGTGCGATTGGGAATCGAGCCGGGCACCGCACTGCACACGATCATCCGAATACGATCCTTCAACGGTGTCCCGGCCATATTCGAAAGAATTTTCGTACCAGTTCCTCTCATGTCTGATCTCGTCGTGGCAGAAGGCGGCGACATGAAGGACGAGATGTATGTGATCTACCAGGAGCGCTTTGGTATCAGTATTGCCCGTGTCGCCGAGCGACTTGCTGCCGTTGCAGCGACCGCAGAGGAGGGGCACCATCTCAAGCTTGAAGCCGGTGCGCCGTTACTCGAGATCTCACGCGTTGCCTTCGACGTCAACGGTAGGGCTGTGGAGGTGCGTATCAGCCGCTGCGACACCACAAGAACGCGCTACGCTGCCGACATACAGTAATTTGCAGGAAGCAGCGGCCTGGGTTTATCGATACGACACCTAGTTCGCCACGAGACGACCCATCCAAGGGTTGCATGCATTTGCTCCGCTTCCATCGCTGCTATTGCCAGACGAGCAGCGCGCGTTCGAGCCGGTTCATGAGGGTAGTCACACCGAGGCCGAGGCCAGCCAGAAGCAGGAGTATCGCCATAACGCCGTCCATGCTGAACGTAGACTGCAGGTACGCAAGCGTCTGTCCAAGACCGTGCTCGGCTGCGATCAACTCGGCGCCGACAACTCCAAGAAGCGAATAGACGAGGCCGAGCCTCAATCCCGAAAAGACGACTGGTATGGCCGACGGTAGCGTCACTTTGAAGAATATCTGTCGTTGGGTGGCGCCTAGAGCTTTCGACAAGGTCAGGTGATCGCTGTTCACTCCGCGAATTCCCGCCACGGTCGCCGAAAGAACGATGAAGAATGAGAGACTTGCCCCCACCGCGATCTTGGAGCCAATACCTAGGCCGAACCATAAGAGGAACAGCGGGGCAAGCGCGATACGCGGCATGGCGTTGAGCAAGGTGAGGTACGGTTCTGCAGCCCGATGGAGACGCGGAAGCACGGAAAACAAGAGACCAGTGACCACGGCAGCGATGCTGCCTCCGAGAAACGAAATCGCCGCGGCCAAAAGCGTATAGCCAAGCTCGTTCCACAGCGTTCTATCAACGATGAGTCCCTTCCACAAATAAGACAGGATGCCGGATGGCCGTCCAAAGAAAGTCGGATCAAGCAAGCTTGACCTGCTCGCGGCCTCCCAGATACCGAGGAAGAAGACGATAAAGAGGAGGTGACCGAGGACGGAGAGTGTCCATCTGATTCTCATTTGTCCGTCGCTCCGTATTCCAGAAGAGCCCAGAGTTGGGCATAGAGTTCGTGAAAGTGTGGGTCCTTCTGCAGGGCTCTGACGTCCCTGGGTCTTGGCAGCGGGATTGGAACGTCCCTAACGATGCGCCCGGGGCGGGCGCTCATCACGATCACGCGGTCCGACAGAGCGATCGCTTCGGCAAGGTCGTGCGTGACGAATACGACGGTCTTTCGATGGGACGACCACAACCTCATCAGCACGTCTTCGAGGGTCAATTTTGTCTGCGCATCGAGAGCTCCGAACGGCTCGTCCATCAGGAAGACGGAGCTCTCCAGCGCAAAGGTGCGCGCCAGCGCGCAGCGTTGGCGCATGCCGTGCGACAGCGCCTTGGGGTAGGCATTGGCGAAGTCGCCGAGCCCGACCTCTCTAAGAAGCTCCATTGCACGCTGCTCGCGGACGCTCTTGGGAACGTCGCGAATCTCCATGCCGTATTCGACGTTGCCAAGCGCGGTCCTCCATGGAAGGAGGCTATCGCGGGCGAGCATATAGGCGATGTCTGGGTTGCCCGCTTTTGGAGGCTTGCCAAGCACGGTCATGTCGCCACTGACCTCTGCTTGTAACAGGCCCGTCAGCAGGTTGAGGATCGTCGTCTTGCCGCAACCGCTTGGGCCCACCAGCGATACGAATTCCCCCTGCGCTATGGAGAAAGCAACGCGATCCACCGCAAGAAGCGAGGAGCCCGATGCCGGCCCAAAGCGAACCTCGAGCTCTCGTATATCGATGACGGCAGGAGGTCGGTCCTCTATTGCGGGCGTGCTGCGTATTGCTGTCATAGTCACCATCGAACAACTCATGAAATCTGGTCGGATCAGTCGATTCTTATGTGTGCCTTCTTGATCGAGTCCGCCCACCGATCCCGATCTTTTGCGACGAAACGCCTAAGGTCTTCGGCGGTACCGGCTCGGATCGTCAGGCCAATGGTCTCGAGCCGGCTCAGGATTTCCGGCTTTGCAAGGATTTGGCGAAGGTCGTGATTAAGGCGCTGAACGATATCCGGAGCGATCTTCGCTGGTGCAAATAGCCCAAACCATGCGACGACGTCGAAGTCGGGAAGGCCGGCTTCGTCTGCCGTGGGAACATCTGGCAATAGCGTTGCTCGTTCGGTGTTCGTGATCGCAAGCGCACGCAATTGACCGGACTGAATGTACTGCTGCACGAGCGCGATGCTGGTCGCCATGAACTGGACGCGGTCCGCGAGTAGGTCCCGAATGGCGTCTGGTTGCCCTTTGTAGGGCACGTGGACCATATCAATTCCGGTCCGGCTCTTCAGGAGTTCCACAGTGAGATGATTGGACGATCCGGCGCCGGCTGATGCGTAGGAGAATTCTCCAGGCTTTGCTTTGGCAAGCGCAATGAACTCGGCGAGCGTGTTTGCCTGGACGGACGGATGCAGGACCAGCACGTTTGGTACCACGCCAATCATGATGATTGGCTCGAAGCTTCTAATCGGGTCCCACGTTAGATTTGGGTAGAGCGACGGATTGATCGTATGGGACGGGCTACCCAGGAGAAGTGTGTAGCCGTCCGGGGCAGCATTGCTGACTGCGCTTGTGCCGATATTGCCGCCTGCGCCGGCCTTGTTGTCGACGATGACGGGTTGTCCGAGCGTGATCCTGAGTCTATCGGCGATGAGGCGGGCAATGACGTCGACGATCCCGCCGGGAGAGTAGGGAACGACGATTGTCGTAGTGTGAGACGGATAGGTCTGGGCTTGGGTGCAGCCGATGTTCGTCCATACGATTATCGCAACGATCGACAAGATCCATTGCGAGAGTCGAGATGTGCCTTCCGCCATGAACCATCCCCTCATCGTCTTATCGAATTGGCCGGTTTTCCGAGTTTTGTTATCGCAAGGCTCGCAGGCTCACGGCGCGTCTGCGTAGAGGAGCGATGAGGTCTGAAATGGGGCCTCGATCTGCTTCATCGTGAGCATGTTGTCGGCAAACTGTTGCAACGCAGACCGAGAAATCGCGACTCTATAGGCCGGCATGGAAAAGCGCAGGGAGGCCTCTATGATCTTGTCGCCCATTGGCAGATCGAGCTTGAAATAGCCCGTTACAATCTTGAACACCTCGTCGAAGTTAGCGGGATCTTGGACGAATGCTTCGGCATCCTTCGCTGCCGCGATCAGGGCGCTGACAAGTCCAGGCTTGTCGATTGTCTCCTGCGTGACCACCAGGTTTGCGCAGGCTCCGTTTGTCTTGAAGATCTCTTGAGGCTCGGTTGCCGTGGCGGCAACGTAGAGAGTTCTGCATGTCTTGAGCACGTCGCACATGGAGGAGGATGGTTCAAACGTCATGCTCGCATCGACCTGTTTTGATATCAGCGAACCGTACGATGTATTCGGTGAGCCAACGGCAACGAAGGTGAAGTCTTCCGGACTGAGACCCGCTTTCGCGGCAAGAAACTTGAAGAGCTGCTCGGCAGCCGAGCCGCGCGCCGGCACTCCGATCTTCTTGCCCTTCAAGTCGCTCATGAATGCAGGAAAACCGTTGCCCGCGTTAGGAGTGGGGAGATCGTTACGGATCACAAGCTGGAATGGATTTCGCTGCGTTATGCTCATGATCGCCTTCGTGACAGCGCCTTTCAGAGCTGTATTGATTTGCACGTCCGGCGGCACAAAGGCTGCGTCGATACTCTTCGCGAGCAGTGCTTGTCCGCCGAGTGGCCCTGAGGGAACCATCTGGAGCTGGCATTTCAATCCGTGCTTTTCACAGTATCCCTTGGCGGCGGCGACCCGGAACAAGACGTTCCCGACTCCAGGATAGTCCTGAATTTTTACAAGCGTTTCGCTGCCTTCGGCCGTACCGACGGATGCCGTGATGCTCACGAGCGTGACAACAAATATCAAACGCATCACTTTCATCGCTTTCCCTCCTCATCGGCAGATTTCCTTCCACGCGTGCTCTTTCGGCACGTCTTGGCCGACCAAGTATCGAAATCAGATGGCCGCGCCACAATAAAAGGCGCTCCGCTGATGAAATGTCAATACAGCAGTCACCGTTCGTCAAAAGTGTCCATTATGTTGACAGAACTGGTCGCGATGGTCAAGTATGACAGTTTTCGTCAATATAGTGGTCGAATTTGCGCATTCATATAAAATCTATTGACACAAGTGGGGTGAATGCGAAGAATTGACGCATGACTCGCCGGCGAAATGGAACTCCATGAATTCGAACGGACGGAAAAACAAGCCCGAGCCGCGCTCCAGGTCAAAGTCGTGGACTGCGCCGCGGCAGTCCGATGCGGCATTTGCAACCACTCTCGCAAAAGGGCTTGCCGTGCTCGAGGCCTTCGCGCCTGAGAGTGCACATCTCGGAAATACGGAGGTCGCTCAGCGTACGGGGCTCTCGCGTCCCACGGTGGCGCGGCTAACTCATACGCTCGCCGAACTCGGTTATCTCGCCTACGAGCAGCAACGCGCCAAGTATCGTTTGTGGGCGCGCGCGCTCACGGTCGCGCACCCCTTGTTGGCCAGCATGAAGGTACGACAGGTTGCCCGCCCACTTATGCAGGAACTTGCGAACAGCGTGCGGGGTACGGTATCGATTGGGCTCCTTGATGGGGTCAACCTCGTGTATGTCGAGAGTGCGCGCGCCGCGGAGCCCGCCGCGCACACTCCGGATATCGGGTCGACGATCCCTCTGCCTCGTGCGGCGATGGGGCGGGCGCTGCTGTCGATGCTGAGTGCGGCAGAATTGGCGGCCATTGAAGCGCGCTTTGCCACGGATCTGGCCGCGATCTGGGATACCTACCGTGACCGGGTGCGCGAAGGCGTCCGTCAATCCGCTCAGCGCGGATACTGCGTGTCGTACGGTGATTGGGTCACCGAAATCCACGCTGCGGCAGTGCCGTTGTTTCGCGATCCGGAATTCGGGCGAGCGTGTTTCGCGATCAACTGCGGCATTCCGGCATTTCGGTTGCGTTCGGGAGAGCTGGAAGCCGAAATCGCGCCTCGCCTTGTCTTGCTCGCCAATTCCATTCGCAATGCCGTCGGCCGGGGCCATGACGACGTGACGGCCCCCGTCGATCTACGGCAATCCAGGCGCTTGATGAAAGCAGATCGATGATCCGCAACGCAATTCAGTTCGAGTGCTTGCTCGCGGACATTCGCGATTTCGTCCGGACAGTAGCTATTCCCAATGAGGAACGGGTCGAGCGGGAGGACCGTATTCCCGAGGAAATCGTCAACGAGATGCGGCGGCGCGGTTACTTCGGCTGGTCGATTCCGGAGGCATATGGTGGTGCCGGACTGACGACAGAAGAATTGGCGCTTGCCAACATCGAGCTGTCGCAGTGTTCCGTTGCGTATCGAGCCCGCGTCGGCATGAACACGGGGGTCGGTGCGGAAGCTCTCGTGCAGGACGGCAGTGAAGAGCTCAAGCAAAAGTATCTACCCCGGATGGCCGCCGGCGAACTTACCGGAGCCTTGGCGCTTACCGAGGTCGAGGCCGGGTCCGAGGCCACCGCCCTGAAGTCGAGCGGAGCCGAATTGCCGGACGGCTACTTTCGCCTCAACGGCCACAAGCGATATATCACGCTCGCTCCAATCGCCGACGTTTTCACTGTGTTCGTGCGCACCGAGCCGGACAGCAAGAAGTCGAACGGCATCACCGCTTTCCAAATCGAACGAGGCACCAAAGGACTCGGTATTTCCGAACCGACGCCGAAAATGGGGCAGGACGGTGCGCCGATCGGAGAGGTTTTCCTGGATGACTGCATCGTGCACGAGCGAGCAATCGTCGGCGCACGCGGGCAAGGTTTTCGAACGATGCTCAAGGCCCTGAACAAGCAGCGCATCAACCTCGCGGCTTTATCGACGGGACCGGCAATTCGCCTGCTCAACGAAGCAGTCGCTTATGCCAAGGAGCGGCGGCAGTTCGGAAGCGCGATTGGTGAATTTCAGCTCGTTCAGGCCATGCTTGCGGATTGCAAGGTGGAAGTCGAGGCAGCGCGGGCGCTGATCACTGAGACGGCGCGCAAGCGCGATCGCGGCGAAGACGTCACCATGGACGTCTCCCTGTGCAAGTATTTCGCTACCGAAATGTGCGGTCGCGTGGCCGATCGGGTGGTGCAGATCTTCGGCGGTCAGGGCTACGTCAAGCAGCGCGGCATCGAGCGATTCTATCGCGATGTCCGGGCGTTCCGCATCTACGAAGGGACGAGCCAGATTCATCAACTGAACATTGCCCGGCTCCTGCTGCGAGAGCCGCAGGAGGTATCATGAGCGGCCCTCTTGAAGGACTTCGCGTTCTCGACCTCGCGACAATTGTCGCCGGTCCTTTTGCGGCGACATTGCTGGCGGACTACGGTGCGGAGGTCTTGAAGGTCGAGCTTCCCGGCGCCGGCGACGGTGCCCGCGGGTTCGGGCCCTTCAAGGACGGCAAGTCGCTGTGGTGGAAGGTAATCAATCGCAACAAGGACTTCCTCAGCCTTGATCTGCGCAAGCCCGAAGGCGCAGAGATCCTGAAACGCCTCTTGCCGCGTTTCGATGTGCTGATCGAGAATTTCCGGCCCGGGACCCTCGACCGTTGGGGTCTGACCAAGGACGTCCTCTGGCGGATCCAGCCGCGTCTCGTCATTCTACGGACCACGGGGTACGGGCAAAACGGTCCCTACCGCGACCGTCCGGCATTTGCGCGGGTGTTTGAGGCGATGGCAGGGCTCACCTATATCACCGGTGAAACCGACGGGCAGCCAATGCACGCCGGCTACCCGATCGGGGACGCCGTTGGCGGACTTTTCGGAGCGATCGGGGTATTGGCGGCCTGCTGGAAACGCGCGCGTGATCCGGCAGCGGACGGCGAAGAAATCGATCTGTCGCTGACCGAAGCGACGCTCAGGATTCTCGAATTTCTACCGATTGAGTTCGATCAGCTCGGCGCGGTACGGCAACGCTCGGGCAATCGCAACCAGTATTCGGCGCCCTCGGCCGTGTTTCGCAGCCAGGACGGACATTGGGTGACGCTGGCAGGCTCGACCAACGCGGTGTTTGCAAATAACTGCCGGGCGATTGGACGGTCAGACCTGATCGACGATCCCCGCTTTGCGACCAACGCCCTGCGTTGCGAACACGCGGGCGAATTGAACGCAATCTTCTTGGGCTGGTGTGGCAACCACGATCTCGCCGTCATTCTCGATGCCTTCGCTCAGGCGCAGGGAACACTTGCCCCGATCAACTCCATCGATCAGATTTTCTCCGATCCGCAGATGATCGCGCGCGACGCCATCACGTCGGTCGCCGACGACGATTTCGGCAGCGTCCGAATGCAGAATGTCGTGCCTCGCTTTGTTCGGGACAGAGGCAAGTTGAAGCATTCTGCGCGCAGTCTCGGCTACGACACGGAAAGAATCCTGGGCGAGTGGCTCGGCATGTCTTCCGCCGAGCAGGATCAATTGAGACGTCTCAAGGTGATCTAGTCTTTCCTTCGCCGGCCCAGGCAGTCGTGGATGGCGCGATGATGGATGGATGACGTGCCCGCGACCAGCGTGAGACCGGCTGTGCAACCAACGACAGCGAGAAGCGTCCATGATCTCCGCCACCGACCCGACCCCGGCCGAGCCCGCCGTCGTCGCCCGCAACAAGGCCGTCGTCGACCAACTGCCCTTTTCTGATCGCGAGGATTTCGCGAACGCCGAGCGCGGCTTCATTGCTACGGTGCCCGACGCGACCATCCTCAACGCCGGTGGCAAGGTGGCGTGGAGTCTGAAGCCGTATTACTTCATCGAAGACGGCCTGGCGCCGGATAGCGTCAATCCGAGCCTGTGGCGCATCGCTCAGCTCAATTGCCGGCATGGCCTGTTCGAGGTGACCGATGGTGTCTACCAGGTCCGCGGCCTCGATCTCGCCAACATGACGATCATGGAGGGCGAGAGCGGGATCGTTGTCGTCGACACGCTGACCTGTGTGGAAGCGGCACGCGCAGCGCTTGCGCTCTATCGCGAACATCGCGGCGATCGGCCGGTGAAAGCAGTGATCTATACCCATACGCATGCCGACCATTTCGGCGGTGTGAAGGGCGTCGTCGACGAAGCTGACGTGCTGTCGGGCAAAGTTCCGTTGATTGCGCCGAACCTGTTCATGGAGCACGTCGTCTCCGAAACCGTCATCGCCGGCCCCGCCATGTTCCGGCGCGGGACCTATCAGTTCGGACCTCTGCTGCCAACCGGCCCGCGAGGACAGGTCGACGCCGGCCTCGGCAAGACAACCGCGCGTGGTACCCTGTCGCTGATCGCGCCGACCGACCTCATCATGGCGACCGGAGATCGCCGCACGCTCGACGGGCTCGAGTTCATCTTCCAGATGGCGCCGAACAGCGAGGCACCGGCTGAGATGCACATGTACGTTCCGGCCCGCAAGGTGCTGAACATGGCCGAGAACGCCACGCATCTCTTCCACAACCTGCTTCCGTTCCGCGGTGCCGAGGTTCGCGATTCGCTAGCCTGGTCGGGATATATCAACGAGGCGATCGAACTGTTCGGCGAGGCGGAGGTTCTCGTCGGCCAGCACCACTGGCCGACCTGGGGCCGCGACAGGATCAGGGATTATTTGGCCAAGCAGCGCGATCTCTACAAATACGTGCACGATCAAACGCTGCGGCTGATGAACCACGGATACACTGCGCCGGAGATCGCCGAGCATATCGAACTGCCAAAAGCGCTGGCGCAGCAATGGCAGAACCGGGACTATTATGGCGCGGTGCGCCACAACATCAAGGCAATCTACCAGCGCTATCTCGGATGGTATGACGCCAACCCCGCCAATCTCGACGGGCTGCCGCCGGTCGATGCCGCGAGGAAATACGTGGAGTACATGGGCGGCGCGGCTGCCGCGCTCGCGCGAGCGCACGAGGACTTCGCCAAAGGCGAGTTCCGCTGGGTCGCGGAAGTAGCGAACCGCATCGTCTTCGTCGATCCGCAAAACCGAGAAGCGCGTAAGCTATGCGCCGCGGCGTTCGATCAGCTCGGCTATCTCGCCGAAGCATCGACTTGGCGCAACGCTTATCTGTACGGAGCGCACGAACTGCGCAACGGGTCTGCAGCGCCCGCGCGTGCGGCGCTCGCGCCCGATGTCGCCTCGGCGTTGTCCGTCGGCATGTTTTTTGATGTGCTCGGCGTGCGACTCAACGGGCCGAAGGCTGACGGTAAGAAGATCGTTTTGAATTGGGAGTTTAGCGACACCGGCGAGCGTTACGTTCTGAACCTCGACAATTCGGCGCTTACTCATGTCGCCGGCCGCAAAGCGAAGGAAGCCGATGCCAGCCTCACGCTCGATCGGGCGACCATGATCGAGGTCATGCAGCAGAAGATGAAGATGCCCGAGGCAGTGGACGCCGGTCACGTAAGAGTCGACGGCAATTCAGCAAAGCTGCTCGAGCTTTTCGAGCTGTTCGACGAGTTTGATATGAAGTTCAATATTGTTGAGCCATAGCGGCTAACCGCGCCCCCGCGCATCTATTGGGTCAGGATAGAGAAGAGAGGGATTTCTCTTGGCTTGGACGTAGCGTGTTGTCGCCAAGGCAAGCAATCGATCAAGGCAATCAGAGAATAGCCGGAGCTCGTCATCGGATAGTATTGTCAGCGCCGCTGTATTCAACTCGCGACCATATTTTAGTCCCTGTCCCAGCAGTTCGGTCCCCTTACGGGTCAATTGCAATGCTCCGCCCCTGCTCGCTCGTTTGCCGTCCGCGGCAGAGCGGCTCAAGTATCCGGCGTCGACGAGTTTGATAACCGTTCGACTAACCTGTGCCTTGTCCAGAAAGCATTCATCGGCGAGTTTCAGAACGGTGGTTGGCTGGGTGTACCCGACAACTCCAATCAATCGATATTCCCTCAGCGAAATCTTGAACCGTCGCTGAAAGAACATTTGGCCAGTTCGGTCAGCAACCGTCGTAAATAGTGCCATGCGAAATATCACATGGCTTCTGATGTCGTCGGAGGGACGACGCTTGGGAGGCGCCGAGTTCTTTCGCTTCGAGGAATCTGCCATCCGATCAAATCCTGGGATCGTTTTGCCTTCGGGGGTTATAGCCGCCGTAGGGCGCCACTCGAACATCAGCGTCTACCACGATCCGCCGATTCGCGATCGTAGGACCAACCGCGAATCGGCAAGGCTTGAACCATTGTGCGGCGGACTACGTGTGGCTTTCAATCAGTCCACGAATGGAGGCGAGACCCAATAAGGTTGAGCGCAAGACGCCCGCCGATCCGATTGTCCGGTCGGATTTGCATTTGGCTGACGGCAGCGGGCCCGGAGGGCAGGCCAGTATATTTCGCAAGAAGACACGTGCGCCGGAAGCGGCGCCGCTTACTCCAAGTTTACGTTTTTGTTGCAAGTTGACAAAGTCTACTTGCCGGAACGTCCTCGCACAACTGAGATGTTGAGGTCTAAGTGTGGACATCAAGCGGCCGCATTCCCGGGCGGGTCTGGCAGTGCGCCTCAAGCTAGTCTTATCGGTGTCACGCTTATCGGGCTGTGCGGGGCGCCCGATTAGTCGTTGCTCGTTAGCGATCGAACAAGATTGAGAAATGGGATGTGACGAAAATGTCGATTCGACATAAGATGTTTGCTGTCATCGTGTTTTTGCTCGTCGCAATGACCGGAATTGGCGTGGTCGCTGTGATGAGTATGCAGGCGATCTATTCCTACACCGATCAGATCGCGAACAATTGGCTTCAGAGAGTTCGTATCTTGGGAGAGGTCAGGTCAGCGGCGTACCTTAATCGTGCAGGTACTCGAGCTTACATGGCAGCCGATAATGCCGAGGAAGAGGCACTTGTCGATCGTGGCCTGAAAGCCACGGTGGCTACCATAGAGGAAGCGCGTCGTTCTTACATCAGGCTAGTTTCTTCGGAGGAAGATCGCGCACTTTTTGAGGCTTGGTCCCGCCACTGGGTTGAGTACACCAAAGCTACGGATGCCGTGTTAGAGCTGATACGCCGCGGCTCGCATTCAAAGCAGGAAGTCAATGGCCTTTTTAACGGAACTGTCCGGCTCGCCGGAAAACAGCTGGAAGATGCCCTACAGAAAGAGATTGCGTTCAACGACAGAGGCACAGATGCTGAAACAAAAAACGCGGCTGAAAGTTATTCGCGAGCTTTTACTATTGTATGCCTCGTGATTTTCATCGCGATAATCTTGGGAGCAGCCATCGGCGTATGGCTCGTGAAGGACATCTCTCTCGGTATTTCGTCGATCGTTCAGCCAATGCAGTCGCTTGGCCGGGGCGATCTGAGTGCAGACATTCCGCATCGTCGCGAGAGAACAGAAGTCGGCATGATGGCAGACGCACTGCAAGTATTCAAAGATGCGCTCATAGCCAAGCGATCCGCTGACGAAGAAATTGCGCGCGATGCCGGGGTGAAAATCGAACGCGGTAAGCGAATCGAGGATGCGACGAATTCATTCGAAACAGCGATAACCGAAATAGTTCAGACCGTTTCCACCGCGTCCACAGGCCTGGAGAGCTACGCAGTGAGCCTGAGCAACACGGCTGCGCGATCGCAGCAATTGGCCACTGCCGTGACCACAGCTTCCGGCGAAGCCTCGAACAATGTGCAGTCCGTCGCAGCAGCCACCGAAGAGCTCTCCTCCTCAGTCAATGAAATCAGCCGGCAAGTCCAGCAGTCTGCGCGCATAGCCAACGAAGCCGTAGAACAGGCTCGAAGCACTAATCACCAAGTCGGCGAACTGTCAAAAGCCGCGGCGCGAATCGGGGATGTCGTTGATCTGATCAACACGATCGCAGGTCAAACCAACTTACTTGCGCTGAATGCAACGATCGAAGCGGCGCGAGCCGGAGAGGCCGGTCGTGGGTTTGCTGTCGTCGCGTCCGAGGTTAAGGCGCTCGCTGAGCAAACCTCCAAAGCGACAGGCGAGATTGGTCAACAGATCTCGGAAATCCAGACAGCGACAGGGACGGCAGTTCTGGCCATCGGACAGATCAGCGCCACTATTGAGACCTTGTCCGAGATATCTTCGGCAATTGCAGCGGCTGTGGAGGAGCAGGGCTCAGCTACCAAGGAGATCTCACGGAACGTTCAGCAAGCGTCCGAGGGAACTCGTATGGTCGCTTCAAATGTTACGGAGGTGGAGCGTGGCGCCGTCGCGACGGGATCCGCATCATCGGAGGTGCTTTCTTCGGCAAAGACCTTGGCGAGGGACAGTAGCCGGCTCGAATCGGAAGTGAAGAGATTTATCCAGGCGGTGAGAGTCGCGTAGGTCAAAGGGGGCGTTACGCTTGCGAGGAGCTTGGCGGTTGTATGTGTCGGCAAAGGTGGCCTTGGCCTAATTTCCTGTTGCTCCCAAACATAAACAGGAATAATCAGAATTAGAACTCTTAATCTGATATGGTCCGCCGCATGGCTTCGCACCCGAAGAGATTCATAAACGAGCTAATGCTCGATGGCTTTGAGGCTGATGGGATGCGACCTGCGCAGCAGCTGCGTAGCCGCAAGCTGATTGTCGAGTTCTTCAACGAGGCGCTTGCTCTGCTCAAGGACGTTGATTTTGACGGTCTTTCGATCGACACGCTCTGCGAGCGAACCTCATCAACAATCGGTGCCTTCTACAGTCGGTTCGAGAACAAGGAAGCGTTCGTAGATGCATTGCAACTAATACTCGTCCGCGCCACCCGTCAGCGAATCGAAGCTGACTACGCCACCAACGCGGCGCCGACGGACAGTCTGGAGAGTTTCATTGGTTGGATCGTGAAGGGTGCCATCTCATGGTATCGACGCAACGAAGGCGTCATCCGCGCGTCGCTTCGCCGAACAAACAAGGAAGCCGACACATGGATTCCGATGCGTGACCTCGTTGGCGTGCAGGCAGCTCACGCTCTTCCCTACATTATGAGGCTGTTGCCATCGGATGCGGCAGCCAATGGGGCGGAAGAACGAGTTCGCTTCGCTTTTCAAATGCTGTTCGGCACCATGAACAATATGGTGCTGATAAATCCTGGCCCCTTCGGGATTCACGACCCAGAGACACCTCGAATGCTCGCATCGTCGATCGCGCAATTCATTCGGTCTACGCCGAGCGATGCTAAGCGTCGAGTGCCCCCAAGTCGCGCTCGCTAGCGAAAGCTTTGATCCGATTGGAGGACTCTCCCATGAGCATTGAGACCGTTAAGGCGCAAGCAAAGGACGCCTCCGCTGCCGTCCGGAACATGCACGCGGAATTGCAAGCACGATTGCCCTTCTCGGACAGAGCTGACTACGACGATGCCGCTCGAGGTTTCATTGCAACCATCGAAAACGCCCACATCGTGAATGAGATGGGGCGGCCGGTTTGGTCGTTGCGGCCTTACGCGTTTCTCAAAGAGGAGATACCGCCGCATACGATAAATCCGAGCCTTTGGAGACAGGCTCAGTTGAACATGTATCACGGGCTGTTTGAGGTCACTGCTGGCGTTTATCAGATCCGTGGGTTTGACATCGCTAATATGACCCTTGTCGAAGGTGAACGGGGCGTCATAATCGTCGACTGCCTTACCTCAATCGAGGGCGCGCGGGCCGGTTTGGAGCTCTATTTCAAGCATCGCGACAGAAAGCCTGTTACGGGTGTTCTGTTCACGCATACCCATGGCGACCACTGGGGCGGTGCACGCGGCGTTCTCTCGGAATCCGATATCAAGGGCGGCACCGTGCCGATCGTCGCACCAGATCAATTCATGGAGTACGTCGCTTCGGAGAACATTATCGCAGGTCCTGCGATGCATCGGCGTGCGATGTACCAGTTTGGTCATTCGCTTCCCAGAAGCGCCCGTGGTCAAATCGACTGCGGCCTAGGGAAAGCCATGGCTTGGGGCTCCATGGCACTGGTGCGTCCCAACGACCTAATCAAGACAACGGGAGATACGCGCAAGATCGATGGCGTGGAATTTGAGTTCCAGATGGCGCCGCACAGCGAAGCGCCCGCTGAAATGCATCTATATTTGCCGGAGACCAAGGTCTTGAACCTTGCCGAGAATTGCACGCACAATTTTCACAATCTCCTCCCGTTCCGAGGTGCGGAGGTGCGAGACCCGCTCGCCTGGTCAAAGTATCTGGCGGAGGCCTTGCACTTGTGGGGAGGAAGGGCGGAAGTACTTTGCGGCCAGCATCATTGGCCAGTGTGGGGTGTTGAACGCGTCGCCAAGATGATCAGCCAACAGCGCGATCTCTATAAGTTCGCCCATGATCAGACCGTACGTCTCATGAACCACGGGCTCACGCCCACCGAAATTGTGGACGTTCTTGAAATGCCGACCAACCTGGAAGCCGCTTGGCATACGAGGGGTTACTACGGTCATATTCGGCACAACGCCAAGGCGATCTATCAGAAGTATCTCGGCTGGTACGATGCAAATCCGGCCAATCTGGACCCGCTACCGCGAGTGGCAACGGGAAAGAAATTCGTCGAATACATGGGCGGCGCTGACGCTGCCCTCGAACGCGCTCAACATGATTTTGAGAGAGGCGAATTTCGATTTGTGGCCCAAGTCTTGAGCCATGTGGTCTTTGCGGATCCAAGCAATGACCGCGCTCGAGAGATGCTTGCCGATACGTTCGAGCAGATGGGTTATGCTACCGAGAGCGCCAATTGGCGAAACGCATATCTGCTTGGGGCGCAAGAGTTGCGTCAGGGGATCACAGCTATGCCCGCCCGGGACCGTCTGCCTCCCGAAACAATCGCGGCACTTCGGACCGATCAGCTTTGGGACGTGTTGGGTGTAAGAGTGATCGCTCGAAAGGCAGAAGGCCTGGTTATCGTGCTGAACTGGAACTTCACGGATACCGGTGAAACTTTCCTTCTTACTTTAGAGAATTGCGCCCTAACATATCTCTCCGGCGTTCAGTCCGAGGCGCCGGACGCGACGTGCGTGCTACGCCGAGACGCGCTTGATGGGATCATTGGGAAGCAGGTGACTTTGCTTGACTCAATCAGATCTGGGGCAGTGACGGTCACCGGAGACGTCCAGAAGCTGGAAACGCTTATGTCCGTAATGGACAGTTTCTCGGGAACGTTCGAGCTAGTTGAACCAATCCGGGACTGAAGCTCGGAGGTTCGCTGCCTCGACCCAAGGCAGGCGGGCTGCGGCGGACACCAGACGCTTCGATCGACTCAGTGTGGCAACGAGGTTTTCGCTGTTTATGCGATTACCGTCGATCCCTTAGTTCGACTCCCGAGAGGCGGCAGCGTTCACGAGCTGGCCCAATCGAGGAAGGGTGAACGGTCGGCGCGTTTCGTTGCTCTCCGTCGGCAGCGGCCGATTTTCGAGAGCACGGACGATCTGCTCGCCAGTCTGCGCCACGATCAAAGCGGGGCGCAGCGTGCGTCGACGGGCGTGCCGACCTGTCTTGCGCGAATTGGCTGGCGTCCAAGTGTCGGCACCAGTTGTTCGACGATAGCGCTGAAATGATCGGGCGAGACGAACATCATGAGAGTTCGTGGCCGCCGATGGGATGAGAGCACCCAGAACGCCGGCCACGCATCGTCGGCGATCTTTCATTGCGCCGCACTCGCCTTACAGCGGTCTCCCGGGAGCGACCTGCGAATCCGCGACTAGGCTCGAGCGATATAGATCGTCTGTGGGGCCATGTACTCCAACAGCCCCTCGATACCGTTCTCGACACCGAAGCCGCTTTGTTTGTGACCGCTGAACGGAGTATCTGGTCTAAGATTGAGATTCTGATTTACCCAGACGGTTCCGGTTTCGATTCGTCGAGCTACTTCAACGCCCTTCTCGATGTCCTTGGACCAGACCGCGCCAGCCAACCCATAGTCGCTCGCGTTCGCACGCTCGATGACGTCGTCGATGTCATTGAAACGCAGCATGGGAAGGATCGGTCCGAATGCCTCCTCTTGAACGACCCGCGAGTTCTCGGGAGGATTATCAACGATAGTAATGGGAACGAAATAACCACCGTTCGTTGGGACGTCGGCGCCCTGGAGTATTGTGAGGTTATTCGTTCGCGCATCCTCCAAAAGGCCAAGCACACGTTCGTATTGGCGCTTGTTCTGGATCGGCCCCAACACAGTGCCCTGATTCGCACCATCGCCGACCTTTACCGTCTTCGCCAATTTCAGAAGACGATCTCGCAGCCCTTCGTATACCTGCTCGTGCACGTATAGCCGTTTCGTCGCAACGCAAATTTGGGCAGTGTTATAAAATGCGCCGAAGAATATCTTCTGAGCGACCGCGTCAAGGTCCACGTCGGGCATCACGATCGCAGCGTCATTCCCTCCTAGCTCCAGCGTAACGCGCTTCAAATCTCGGGCGGCAGCTGCGAGGACGCTCTTCCCGGTGGCCGTCGAGCCCGTGAAGGAGATTTTGGCGAAGCCGGGATGGGTTGTCATCAAAGGCCCCAATTGATCCCCTCCAGATACGACATTTAGGACCCCAGCCGGGAAAATATCACGGAACATTTCGCCAAGCTTGAGTGTACACAGCGGAGTATAGGGGGAGGGCTTTAGGACGATCGTATTGCCCGCCAAAAGAGCCGGCGCCATCTTCCAAACCGCCATGGCAATCGGAAAATTCCACGGCGCGACTGCGCAAACCACACCGAGCGGAACATAGCGCGTCTCGACCCGCTGAGCGTCTGAATCTTCGGACACGTGTACGGGCGGCGTCATCTGCGATACTGCTCTCAACCAGTCCACGGCGCCCCTGATTTCTACAAGAGCACCCTGCACCGGACGCCCTTGTTCACGCGTAAATGTCCGCGCGAGAGCTTCCGCATTTTCGGCCAAAACCTTGCTTGCCCGAATGAGCATGTCCCGCCGCTCATCGAGCGGACGGCTGCGCCAAGAAAGATAGGCCTTCTTCGCACCGCTCACTGCCTTATCGAGCTGGTCCGGCGAGCAGTCTGGCGCCATGGCGAAGACCTGACCCGTGGCCGGATTGATTACATCGATGAAATCGGACCCAGCAACACTTCTCCCGTCGATCGTCATCTCGAAACCGTCGTCCATCCTCATACTGTCCTCCCAATCACGCATGCGCGGGACGCGCAATGCAAACCATAACCACAACTGCCTCGTTTCCAGTCTGCGCTCGACTATTAGGTGATCGCGCCGAGCACGCCGCGGGTTGCCTGATCGATCTCTTCGACGTAGCGACGGCGCGCAAACGTTTCGCTTAACAGGCCGATAACCTTACGGCTGTCGGCCGATTCCAGCACGGCCAGCACCTCGGCCTCGGCGTCGTCGAACAGCTTCATGGCGGTCTTGATATTCATCTCAGGTAGGCATGCCACATCGGCATAGCGTGCGAGCTCCACGACCTGGATGTCGTCGGCGATGGTGTCGAGCTCGCCTGAAAACAGTTCCGGCAATGGTACCAGCCCGCAATAATCGCCATCGTTGTTGACGACGACCACCGCCTGGCGCGAGCCGAGCACGAATTCGCGCCGGCAAGCGGCAATGGTCGTTGTGGATGGTACCTTGCCGACGTCGCTCCGCATCATGCGATCGACCGTGAGGTTGCGCAGCCAGCCGATGTCGTTGGCGCTGCGGATTGTCTCGCCACGTAGATGGAGGCGCCAGGTCGAGAACGAATGTCCAAACATGAAGCGGACGAAAATGCTGGTGACGATGCAGCCGGCTAGGACGACGGCGGTGACGTCCACGCTTCGCGTCATCTCGAGCACCAGGAACGACATGGTGAGCGGACCACCGACGATTGCAACGCCGAGCGTCGCCATGCCCGTCAGCATGCTGACCATTGGATCGACGCTAACCCCTATTCCCAGCACTGGCAGTAACGCCGCGTAGAATTTTCCAAGAAGACTGCCAACGAATAGCGAGGCGAAGAATAGTCCACCGCGGAAGCCGGAGGCCAGCGAGACGAGGCAGGCCACCAGCTTGAGCGCGATCACGGTGGCGATGAGGGTGAGCGCCATCTCACGATGCAAGTCGAGGACCATTGCGCCATGTCCCGCGGCGAGCACCTGCGGCGTAAGGATCGCGAGGCCACCGACCATGACGCCGCCGATGGCAGGTCGGAGCCATACCGGTAGCCATTTTCGCGTGAATGCCCGCTCGAATAGCGAGGAGCTGCGCATCACCAGAATGCCTATCACGCTGACGATCAGGGCTAGGCCTATCAAAAGGAGATATTGTTCGAGCCCCACCGTGCCGAACTTAGAAATTTCGAGCGAATAGGGCGCTCCCCCGAGATACTGCGCGGTCAGGGCGCCCGTGAGCGAAGCGGCGAGGATCGGCGCCGCGCTTCCAACTGCATAGACGCCAACGATCAGTTCGCAGGCGTAGAACGCACCGGTGATCGGCGCGCCGAACGCTGCCGCGATTGCCGCCGCGGCGCCGCAGCCGACGATCAACCGCAAATCATTTCGGCGTAGATTGAGAAACTGACCTATCAACGATGCGGCTCCCGCCCCGATCTGGGTATAGCCGGCCTCGAGGCCGACGGACGCACCACAGCCGTTGGAAATCAGGGTCTGACCGCTGACAACCATGCTGTCGCGCAACGACAGCCGGCCGCCTCGCAAGGCGTTCGCTTCGATCGGGTCTACCGCATTCGAGATTTTCAGTCGGCGACGCGACCATTCCATGATGCCGAGTGCAAGCCCGCCGAGCGCTGGCGCAATCAGCGCGACAATGGGCTTGACATGATCGTTGGCGCTGAGCCGCACGTCGATACGAATGCCGTAGATGACGACATGCGCGATCTGCGCGAGCTCGCTCATCAGCGTGACGGTCGCGCCCGCGACGACGCCGATGACCAGCGCCAGCGGAATGAGGTAAAACTCGTTGCCGCGCAGGAGCGCTCGCAGTGCCGTCAGCAGTCGGTTCGAGCTGCGCCGCTTTGCAAAGGCGTCGATGAGTTTCGCGACCACGAATCCTACTTTCTCCAGCGCAAAATGCTACGGCGTCAGTCGTGCACAAAAAATGCCGACGGTACGCGGTGAATCGTCACCCGACATCCGCAAAGCGCGGCGTGCGTTTTTCGATGTTGGCGCGCACAGCTTCGAGCTGGTTTGGACTTCCCAGCAATTTCTGCTGCTCGACGGACTCGGCCAGCAGCGCCGGACCCGGATCTACCGAGAGCCCGTCGAGGAGACGCTTGGCCGCGCGGATCGCATTGGGGCTTTTGGCAGCTATTTCCCGAGCGACCTCGAGAGCGGCGGCGCGCGGATCATCACAGATCCGCGTGGCGAGGCCGTAAGCGAGTGCCTCTGGCGCTGAAAAAATGCGAGCCGTATAGGTCAGCTCGCGCAAGACATCGTCGCGGACGAGGCGCGTGAGAAGCGCGGTACCTGCCATGTCCGGCACTAAGCCCCATTTGCTTTCCATGATCGACATTCGAGCATCGGGACTGAGGAAGCGCATGTCGGCGCCAAGCGTAAGCTGGAATCCGCCACCGAACGCAACGCCATGCACGGCGGCGATGACCGGAACCGGCAATTGCCGCCAACCTAAGACCGCCTGTTGGGGGGAATTGGCTGGTCCGTGCGCGCGCTTGGTCAAGTCGTGGCTTTCGCGGTCCGGCATGCCGTGGCCGCCGCTCTCTTTCATCGCAGCAAAGCGGCCGGTGTCCAAGCCAGCGCAAAAGGCCCGTCCTTCTCCGGACAATACCACTGCTCGCAGGCCGTGCTCGTTGCGAAGTCGCTGCGTCGCATTTACCAAGGCGTCGAACATTGCGGTGTCGAGCGCATTCAACTTGTCTGTGCGTACCAGTCGAACGTCGGCGACGCCGTCTGTGATCACGATCGAGATGCGTTGCTCCATGACAATTCTCCTGGGGTTTGTTTCCTTGGCGCCTGGCAACCGACGCGAGCGCTTCTAATCAAGCGGCTCAGCCGACGAATTGTGGGGAGTGAGGGCCGTCTCCGGCAGCCGCTTTTGCGTGGCGTCATTTCTCCTCCACGTTCTCTGATCCAATTGCAGCGTTGCAGTCGCAAAGGCGATCCACGCAGAGTGGGCGAGGAGGCCGGCGCATACCGTTGCCTCGGTCGCGAGCCGCGCCGACAGCGCGATTCCGAAGATTTCGGCGCGATACAAGTGCGCTAAGACCTCGATCTCGGCAGGATTGGAGCCCGCCTGCCTCGGGAATGCATTTGCCACCTTCAGATCTCCGTGCAGAAAACTCGTTTCTAATCAACGTCTTGACGGCCAACCAAGCGAGCGCCCCGAAGAATCTTCAAATTGGACGTTGCGTCTGCCGTTCCATTCGTATAAATCAGAACCCAAATTCTGGTTCTAATTAAGCTCGCTGTCAAGGCCATGATGCCCGCGCCGAAAAGACCATTCATTGAGGAGTCGATGCTCGATGGCTTTGAGGCCGAGGGGGTCAGGCCCGCACAGCAGCAGCGCAGCCGCAAGCTGATCATCGACCTTTTCAACGAAGCGCTGGTTCTCCTGAACGATGTGGATTTCGACGGGCTGTCAATCGACTCGCTCTGCGTGCGGGCGTCGTCGACCGTCGGCGCCTTCTACAGTCGGTTCGAAAACAAAGAGGCCTTCGTCGGAGCCTTGCAGCGCATGGTTGTGATTGCGACCCGCCAAGGCATCGACGCGGCCTACGCCGCCAACCGAGCTCCGTCGGAGAGCCTCGAAAGCCTCATCAACTGGATCACCAAGGGCGCGGTTGCTTGGTTCCGCCGCTACGAGGGTATCATTCGAGCATCGCTTCGTCGCGCGAACGATGAGGCCGATACATGGATTCCCATGCGTGAAGTTGGAACAGCGCAGATCTCGCACGCCGTGCCGCGCATCCTCAGCTTGCTGCATCCCGACACAGCCGCTCATGGTGCAGAAGATCGCATTCGTTTCGCGTTCCAGATGCTCTTCGGAACGCTGAACAACATGATTCTGCTCAATCCCGGACCATTCGGGATTCATCAAGCCGAGACACCACAGATGCTCGCGTCGGCCATGATCCATTTCATTCAGTCGGTCCCTACGGCCGCGCCAGAATGTGCGTCGAGGCGGCCTGAACTAACGGTGATCGGAAAATAAGCCGCTCTGGTGGAGGACTTGCCATGACCAATACGGATGTCGGACACGCGCGGCCCAAGCACGCATCAGCGACGGTTCGCAGCGCGAACGAGGCATTGCTGACCCGTCTTCCCTTCGCGGATCGGGCCGACTACGACGACGCGGCTCGCGGGTTCATCGGAACAATCGAGAACGCACGCATCGTCAGCGAGAAGGGACGGCCTGTCTGGTCCCTGGAACCCTATAAATTCCTCAACGAGCCAGCGTCCCCACCCACAATCAATCCGAGCCTCTATCGTCAGGCTCAGTTGAATATGTATCACGGGCTGTTTGAAGTCGTTCCCAACGTTTATCAGATCAGAGGGTTCGACATTGCCAACATGACGCTCGTCGAAGGTGAACGTGGCGTGATCGTCGTCGATTGCCTCACGACGATCGAAGGTGCGCGGGCGGGCCTCGAGCTGTACTGGAAGTATCGCGGCAAGAGGCCGGTCACGGCCGTCGTGATCACGCACCCGCACGGCGATCACTGGGGCGGGGTTCGTGGCGCCCTGTCGGAATCAGACGTCAAAAGCGGAAATATTCCGATCGTCGTGCCTGACAAATACATGGAACATCTCGTTTCCGAGAACATCATCGCCGGCCCCGCGATGTATCGGCGCGCGATGTACCAGTTCGGCCATACACTTGATAGGAGCCAGTACGGTCAGGTTGATTGCGGCCTCGGCAAGACAATCGCGTGGGGATCGATGGCGATCGTGCGCCCCAACGATCTCATCATGGCGACCGGTGATAAGCGCACGATCGACGGGGTCGAGTTTGAATTCCAGATGGCGCCCGGCACTGAAGCGCCGGCGGAGATGCACTTCTACCTGCCGAAATACAAGGTTCTGAACCTTGCGGAGAACTGCACACATAACTTTCATAACTTGTTGCCGTTTCGAGGCTCGGAAGTGCGCGATCCGCTCGCCTGGTCGAAATATCTCGCCGAGGCTCTCCATCTCTGGGGCGGTAGGGCCGAAGTGTTGTGCGGCCAGCATCACTGGCCCATCTGGGGCAAGGACCGCGTCGCCAAGATGATCGGCCAACAGCGCGATTTGTATAAGTTCGCGCATGACCAGACGGTCCGCTTGATGAACCACGGCCTGACGCCAACGGAGATTGTCGAGGCGCTTGAAATGCCGAGGAGTTTGGAAGGGGCTTGGCATACACGCGGCTACTACGGCCACATTCGTCACAACGCCAAGGCTATCTATCAGCGGTATCTCGGCTGGTACGACGCCAATCCGGCCAATTTGGATCCGCTCCCGCGGGCGGAAGCCGGAAGGAAGTTTGTGGAATATATGGGCGGTGCCGACACCGCGATCGACCGCGCCCAACTCGACTTCGAAAAGGGCGAGTTTCGCTTCGTCGCTCAAGTGCTGAGCCAGGTAGTGTTCGCGGAGCCAAACAACAAACGTGCACGCGATTTGCTCGCGGATACGTTCGAGCAGCTGGGTTACATGTCGGAAAGCGCCAACTGGAGAAACGCCTATCTACTCGGAGCGCAGGAGCTGCGCCAGGGCGTAGCTTCAATGCCGCCGCGGGATCGCCTCCCGCTAGAGACGATCGCGGCGCTTCGCACCGAACAACTGTGGGACTATTTGGGGGCGCGCGTGATTGCTCCCAAGGCCGAAGATAAGATGATGGTGTTGAACTGGGAGTTCTCCGACACCGGGGAAACGTTCATCCTGACGCTAGAAAATTGCGCGCTCACCTATCTTGCAGGAGTTCAGGCAAACACGGCCGATGCGACTTGCACTCTCACCCGCGGGGTCTTGGACACGGTGATCGCTAAGCAAACGACTTTCGGCGAAGCAATCCAAGCGGGAACGCTGAAGGTCGAGGGCGACGCGCGAAAGCTGGATGTGCTGATGTCCGTTTTGGATACCTTCACAGGAGTTTTCGAGATCATCGAACCGCTACGACAAGAGGCTGCGACTTAAGACCGAGCAATTCCTGATGGATCCGGAGCAACCGGGACCGATAACCCGACGACGCTCCCAACACTCGCATCAACGATGGCGCGCCCCATTCGGTTCGCGCTCAAAAGATGCGGCGGGAAAGTACAACACACCCAATCGAACGAAACGGAGGAAATCCATGAGCAACAACACCGTCAAGGCGCTACCGAAGGACGCCTCGCGCTCGGTCCGTAAGATGCAAGAGGACCTGCAGGCAAGCCTGCCCTTTTCCGACAGAGCCGATTACGACGACGCGGCTCGCGGCTTCATTGCGACGATCGATAACGCGCATATTGTGAATGAGGCGGGCCGCGCCGTTTGGACATTGGAGCCGTACGGCTTCCTCAGCGAAGAGAAGGCATCGCCCGACACGATCAATCCGAGCCTCTTTCGTCAGGCTCAGTTGAATATGTATCACGGATTGTTCGAGGTGGTTCCCGGCGTTTATCAGGTGCGAGGTTTCGATATCGCCAACATGACGTTGATCGAGGGCGATCGCGGCGTCATTATCACCGATTGTCTGACATCGATCGAGGGCGCGCGCGCAGGTTTGGAGCTCTATTACAAGCACCGCGGCTGGAAGCCGGTCACGGGCGTGATGATCACGCATACGCACGTGGATCACTGGGGCGGCGTGCGCGGCGTGCTGTCGGATGAGGAGATCAGGAGCGGCAATGTTCCGATCATCGCGCCAGATCAATTCATGGAGCATACCGTTTCCGAGAACATCATTGCCGGGCCGCCGATGCTGCGGCGCGCGCAATACCAATTTGGCCACACCCTTCCCAAGACTGCGCGCGGCCAGGTTGATTGCGGTCTGGGTAAGACGATGGCGTGGGGCTCCTTTTCGCTGGTCCCGCCCAACGACCTCGTCATGGCGACCGGCGATAAGCGTACGATCGACGGGGTCGAGTTCGAGTTTCAGATGGCGCCCGGCACCGAAGCGCCGGCGGAGATGCATATCTATTCCACGAGGCACAAGGTTCTGAATCTAGCGGAGAACTGCACTCACACTTTTCATAACCTGCTGCCATTCCGTGGTGCCGAGGTACGCGATCCGCTGGCTTGGTCGAAATACCTGGCCGAAGCGCTCTATCTGTGGGGCGGGAAGGCAGAGGCACTGATCGGGCAACATCATTGGCCCGTCTGGGGCGTAAAACGCGTCGCCAAGATGATCGGCCAACAGCGCGATCTCTATAAGTTCGCCCATGATCAGACCGTTCGGCTGATGAACCACGGCCTGACGCCGACGGAGATCGTCGAGGCGCTCGAAATGCCGAAGAGCCTGGAAACCGCGTGGCATACGCGCGGATACTACGGCCACATCCGTCACAACGCCAAGGCGATCTATCAGCGATATCTCGGCTGGTATGACGCCAATCCGGCCAATCTGGATCCGTTGCCGCGCGCGGCGACGGGAAGGAAATTCGTCGAATACATGGGCGGCGTGGATGCGGCAGTCGAGCGGGCGCAGCGCGACTTCGACAAGGGTGAGTTTCGATTCGTCGCCCAGGTATTGAGCCATGTGGTGTTTGCAGATCCGAACCACGCTGGCGCCCGTAATCTCCTGGCCGACACGTTCGAACAGCTAGGTTATGCGACGGAGAGTGCTAACTGGCGGAACGCTTATCTGCTGGGTGCGCAGGAATTGCGCCAGGGGGTCACCCCCATGCCGCCACGCGATCGCATGCCTCCCGAAACGATCGCAGCGCTTACGACCGAACAGATTTGGGACTTCCTGGGAGTGCGGGTCATCGCGTCCAAGGCGGACGGCATGACGATCGTCCTGAACTGGGAGTTTTCCGACACCGGTGAGACGTTTGCCCTGAACCTCGAAAATTGCGCCCTAACCTACCTCAAGGGCATTCAGTCGAAGACTGCGGACGCGAGCTGCGTCCTGTCCCGGCAGGATCTCAATGCCGTAATTGGCAAGCGAACGACTTTCGGTGAAGCGATCCGGGCCGGAACGCTCAAGGTCCAGGGCAACGCGGAAAAACTCGAGGCTCTGATGTCCGTCATGGACAACTTCAGCGGCACCTTCGAGATCGTCGAACCCATTCGGCATTGAAGTCTCCGCGCCGCAGCAATCCGTCGAAACGAATACCAAGGAAGCAGAAGATGAAAGCCGCAGTCCTCACGGAAGTTAACAAGCCCCTGCAGATCCTCGACGTTGACGTCGATCCGCCGAAGGCGGGTGAGGCGCGGGTGAAGATGAAGGCGACCGGTATCTGCATGAGTGATTGGCACATCATGACCGGAGATTGGCCGACGAGGTGTCCCATTGTCTTGGGTCACGAAGCGGCAGGGATCGTTACAGAGTTGGGACCCGGCCCGTCGCATCTGTCGGTTGGCGATCACGTGATCTTCTCGTTTACCTCGCATTGCGGTCACTGCCGCTACTGCAATTCCGGCCGATCCGTCCTTTGCAACGGCTACAAGGCGCCGGGCTTCATGATGAATGACGGCACGACCCGTATGAGCTTCAAGGCTGAGCCCGTCTACCAAATGGGGCGCATCGGTACGTTCCGCGAAGAAGTCGTTTGCTCGACCGAGAATCTTATTTCCATCCGCAAGGATGTTCCATGGACTGTGGCCGCGATCATCGGATGCTCGGTGGCGACGGGAATCGGGGCTGTTACCCGCGGCGCTAAGGTCCCGTCGGGAGCCAGCGTTCTCGTGGTTGGCTGCGGTGGCGTTGGGCTCAACATCGTGCAGGGTGCGCGTCTCGTCGGCGCGCGGACGGTGGTCGCGGTCGATCTACTCGATAACAAGCTGGAGTACGCCAAGGCATTTGGCGCGACGCATACGATCAACGGCAAGACAGAGAAGGTAGTGGAGCAGGTTCGTGCCATCACCGGCGGCGGCGTGGATTATGCCTTTGATGCGATCGGTACCGAGGCAACCGTGCTGCAGATCGTCGACGCCGTGGCGGCCGGTGGCGTTGCGACCATGGTAGGCATTCCTTCGATGACCACGCGTGCCGCCATCTCGCCCTTCAGCATGGTGTTCCAGGAAAAGACGCTGGGCGCATCCTTCTATGGGTCGGTGCAGCCGGACATCGATTTTCCGATCTTCGCTGACCTCTACATGGGCAAGAAAATCAACCTCGATGCGCTGATCTCCCGCACCTTCAAGCTTGAAGAGATCAACGAGGGTTTCGAACAATTGCGCACCGGTGGCGTCGCGCGCGGAGTGATCGTGTTTGATTGATGTCGTTGCGGCGACGGTTCCATAGAGGAACGGGAGCTGGCTCGCTCGAGCCCAAGAACAAGAAGAATGAGAAGCCTAATCGTCAGGGAGAAACGGAAATGCGAGTTCATGCGGAGTTGGTCGCCAACAACCAGAATGGTTACGTCGGCACACGAACCGCTGCATGGGCGGTCTTTGCGCTGACCTTCCTATTGATGTTGTTCGATTTCATAGATCGGCAGGTCATCGTTTCCATGTTGCCGATCATCAAGGCCGAATGGAAGCTGAGCGATACGCAGTTGGGTGGGCTCATTTCGATTGTCGCCTTTACAGTCGGCGTTCTCTCGATCCCCGTCGCCATCGTCGCGGACCGCTGGAGCCGCGTGAAATGCGTGTTCGTCATGGCGGCCATTTGGAGCCTCGCCACGATCGCATGCGGTTACGCGACGAGTTATCTGCAGCTGCTAAGTCTGCGTGGATTGGTGGGGGCAGGAGAGGCGGGCTACAATGCCGTTGGAAGTGCGATCCTGGCGGCCCGCTTTCCCGCGCGAATGCGTGCCCTTGTCCTCGCATCGTTTACGGCGGCTGCGACAGTCGGCGTTGTCACCGGCGTGGTGCTCGGCGGAATCATCGCCAAGAACTATGGATGGCAGTTGGCCTTCGGCATCGTCGGTATCCCAGGATTGATCCTCGCCTTCCTTTATCTGTTCGTCGAGGACTACGAGACGGTAAAGATTACCGATGGGCGCGCCTCCAACAGGCCGAGCTTGCTGGGAATGGCGCAGCTCCTTCTGCAGACACCTTCCGCGATGATCATATACATAGCTAGCGGACTGCAACTGTTCGTCGTCTCGACTATGTTCTCCTGGTTGGCGAGCTTTTTCAATCGATCCTATGGTCTTTCCGTCGACAAGGCGGGCATCCGGGCGGCGATGCTTCTGCTTGCCGGCTGCATTGGGACGATCTTGTGGGGCTATCTCGCGGATTATTTCGGTCGCACAGGCGCACGCAACAAGATCTGGGTTATGGCGGCCAGTGCCTTCTCAAGCGCACTTGTACTGCCTTTGGCCTTTGGGGTCTTTTCGCCTGGCCCGATACAAGTGGCGATGATTACTCTTGGCTGCATCCTCATGACAGGAACGATTGGTCCGGTGGGGGCGGTTGCAGTCGACGTGGTCCATCCAGGAGTTCGTGCAACTGCACTTGCTGTTGGGGTGCTCGTCCAGAATTTGCTGGGCCAGGCAGCGGGGCCCTTCTTCACCGGGTTTCTTTCAGACCGGTATGGACTTTCGTTCACGCTGTCCGTTGTGCCGTTGGCGGGCGTCCTTGCCGCGGTCGCCTTTCTGTTCACCTTGCGCCGCTACGACAGGGACTTGACCATGCGCACGCATAGTCCAGCGACGGGGACTCACGTTGGCGTAATCAGACCGAACTGATGGAGGCCGGAGTGATGTGGATCAATGGCTTCGGCCTCGCTTTGCCCGAACCGCCCTTCGGTAGTGCGAAGGATCACGGTAGGAGCTCCGACGGGGGCACCGAGGCGAGGGAAGGATGCGTCAACATCAAGTTCATCACTCGGACCGCGGTCTAGGGAGTGCGACATGGGACTTACTTCATATTTGCGACAGTGGGCTGTGCAACGTGGTGATCGCACTGCGTTGGTGTTTGAACAGAAACGCCGAAGCTGGGTCGAGTTGGAGGATCGCGTCGGTCGCCTTGCAAGTGTCCTACGGGGGCTCGGCGTCAAGACGGGAGATCGTGTTGCGATGTTGGCAAACAGCAGCGATCGCTATGTCGAGTATTACTATGGCGTACTGTGGCTCGGCGGCATTGTGATGCCCCTCAATTCCCGTCATGCGACGCCCGAATTACTTGCGCAAATTCACGATGCAGAGCCCAAGGTCCTACTCGTCGATGCCTCGTTCGCATCCGTTGCCGAGGAAATCAAGACGGCGTCACCTTCAATCAAGCACGTGATCTACGCGGATGACGGCGAAGCGCGCGACGGAATGATCGGATACGAGCAGGCAATCGCGGCCGCCACAGCGTGCGATGACACGGACACCGGGACAGATCATGTTGCCTGCCTGTTCTATACGGGTGGTACCACCGGCCGCTCCAAGGGCGTCATGCTTACGCACGACAATCTGTTGTCGTCGGCCGGGTGCATGATCGGACTGCTCGGATTGAAGGATGAGTCACTGACGCATCTGCACGCGGGCCCGCTTTTCCATCTTGCCGCGGGCGGCCGCGTGCTCATGACGACCATGGTTGGCGGCCGCCACGTGGTCGTCCCGCGGTTCACGCCCCGCGACGTTCTGACAGCCATTCAAACTGAACGCATCACCGCCCTAACGCTCGTGCCGACCATGTTGAGCATGATTCTGCAGCAGCCTGACTTCAACTCCTTCGACCTGTCGAGCGTCAGGCTTATAACCTATGGCGCCTCGCCCATGCCGGAAGCGCTCCTGCGAGAAGCCTTGGCGAAGTTTCCTAAGGTGCACTTCTCGCAAGTGTACGGAATGACGGAACTATCGCCGGCGGCGACCATGTTGCGTCCCGAAGATCACCGGCAGGGCCCCGCCCATCGGCTACGGTCCGCCGGAAAGCCCGTGACGAGTGTGGAGCTGCGTGTCGTGGATGCCGACGACAACACGCGACCGACGGGCGACGTGGGCGAGATCGTCGTGAGGGGGCCTACCGTCATGAAGGGCTACTGGCGGCAGCCAGAGCAGACGAAGCAGGCCCTGCGCAACGGTTGGATGCACACGGGTGACGCCGGATACCTCGATGCCGATGGCTATCTATACGTCGTTGATCGGACCAAGGACATGATCGTTTCCGGAGGAGAGAATGTGTACTCGGCCGAGGTTGAGAATGCGGTCGGGCAACATCCCGCCGTCAGGCAGTGCGCCGTAATCGGCATTCCTTCCGATCAATGGGGCGAAGCCGTGCATGCCGTGGTCGTGCCGCGCGAAGGACAGAAGGTCGACCCTGAAGAGATCATCAGTCACTGTCGATCCTTGATCGCCGGATACAAATGTCCGCGATCGGTGGAGGTCCAAAATGCAGAGCTTCCACTTTCCGCAGTAGGCAAAGTGGACAAGGTGGCGCTCCGTGCGCCGCACTGGAGAGGACGCGTAAGGCAGGTGAACTAGAACTGTCGGGCCACGAGACGGTGTAATCGCGCCGGCGCTCGCCAAACGCAGATCGTGCAACATTGAATAGCGCAGCTTGAACCAGAAGGCACAGTGAATGAGCAAGAGTTTGGAAGGCAAAGTCGTCGCCATCACCGGCGCGGGGCGCGGCATCGGCCGGGAAATCGCATTGCTCTGTGCTCGCGAAGGGGCGGCGGTCGTGGTCAACGATCCCGGCGTGGCTCAAACCGGCGATAGCGGCGACATGAGTGTTGCGGAAGGCACCGCTAACGATATCATCGCCGCCGGCGGGAAGGCTCATCCCAATTTCGCCAACGTCGCCGATCCGAAGGAGGCAGCCTCTATCATCGAGGATGCGGTTCAGCGCTTCGGCCGGATTGATGCTGTTGTCAATAATGCGGGCATACTGCGCGACGCCATCTGGCACAAGATGAGTTATGAAGACTGGAAGAGCGTGATCGACGTGAACCTCAATGGCGCGTTCTGTGTTTCGAAGGCGGCGACGCCTTATTTTCGTGATCAACAGTCTGGAAGTTTCATCCATTTCACCTCCACAAGTGGATTGATCGGCAACGTAGGTCAGGCCAACTATTCAGCGGCCAAGCTCGGCTTGGTCGCACTCTCGCAATCAATCGCGCTCGACATGGCTCGTTTTGGTGTGCGCTCCAATTGCATCGCGCCCTTCGCCTGGAGCCGCATGACGTCGTCGATTCCAGCGGAGACGCCTGAGCAGAAGGAACGCGTCGAGCGAATGCGGTCAATGAGTGCGGACAAGATCGCGCCGCTCGTCGCGTATCTCGCCTCGGACCTGTCGAAGGATGTGACCAATCAGGTGTTTTGCGTCCGCAAGAACGAAATCCTGTTGTTCTCCAAGCCGCGCCCGGTTCGCTCGATGATAAGGCTGGAAGGATGGACCTCCGAGGCCATTGCAACTGAACTCATACCGGCCTTCCGACCAAAATTTGCCCGCGCGGACGAGGTGTCCGCGCATGCGTTCCCCTACGACCCGGTTTGATAAGTTTTGCCATGAGCACCGTAATCTCCGGCATGGATGCCGACGCCTTTGAACAGTTTGTCGAGCAGCTTCGGCGCTATGTCCGTCAGCGCTTGATTCCTGCCGAACGCGTCATCATCGAGAGCGACGAGATACCGCCAGAAATCGTGCAGGAGATGCGCGACATGGGTCTCTTCGGGCTCACTACGCCGGAAGATTATGGTGGCTCGGGCATGAACGTCCGCCAGTATGCGCGCACGGTCAACACGCTCGCCTATGCGATGCCGGCCTTCCGGTCGCTGATCTCGATTTCCATCGGCATGTTCTGTTCGGCGTTAAAGAACGGCGGAACCGAGAAGCAAAAGGCAGATTGGCTGCCGCGAATTGCCTCGGGCGAGATAGCTTCGTTCGGATTGACCGAGCCCGGATCCGGGTCGGATTCCGCAGGCATGCAGACGACGGCCGTCAAGACAGGCAATAGCTGGGTGCTGAACGGCACCAAACGCTATATTACGAACGCACCTTTCGCGAAGGTTGCGCTGATCATGGCCCGTACCAGCAAAGAGAACCTGGCCAAAAACGCGCACGTCTCCGCATTCATCGTGCCGATGGACACGCCCGGCATTACGGTCGGAAAATCGGACAAGAAGATGGGCCAGGCCGGCAGCCAGATAGCCGACATCATCATGGAAGATGTCCGCGTTCCCGAAGACGCGCTGCTCGGCGGTGAGGTCGGCAGGGGGTTCGTCTATGCGATGAAAAGCCTGGACAATGGCCGTATCTCGGTTGGAGCTGCGGCCACCGGTTACGCCAGGCGCGCGCTCGATTCCGCAATCCGCTACGCGACGGAGCGCAAGGCGTTCGGCGAGCCGATCGCGAACTTCCAGCTCATCCAGCAGATGCTCGCTGACAGCGATGTCGAGATCTATGCCGCCGAGTGCATGATGCAGGATGTCGCCGGTCGAGCCGATGCTGGTGAAAACGTACTGCGCAAGGCAGCCGCCTTCAAGGTGTTCGCGTCCGAAATGTGCGGCCGCGTCGTCGATCGCTGCGTCCAGGTCTATGGGGGCGCCGGCTATTTGGCCGAGTACGATGCGGAACGCTTCTTTCGTGATGCCCGCATCTACCGCATCTACGAGGGAACGACGCAGATCCTCCAGCTGCAGATCGCCAAGCAGATGCTACGCGAGTTCAACACGGGCGGATTGAGTTGAGGCCGTAATGTATGATCTGCTGTCCGGTCTGTCGGTAATCGAGGCGTCTTCCTTCGTTGCCGCACCAAGCGCGGGGCTTTATTGCGCCCAACTCGGCGCCGACGTAATTCGCGTCGACCAGATCGGGGGCGGCCCGGACTTCCGTCGCTGGCCGGTGACCCGCAATAGCGACTCGCTCTATTGGGAGAATCTCAACCGGGCGAAGAGGTCGGTCGCACTGGATCTCAATCGTCCCGAAGGACGCCAACTTCTACAGGCGCTCATCCGCGAGACCGGACAGGTCATCACGAATTTTCCGGCAAAAGGCTTCATGGAACATGAAACGCTCGCTGATGGCCATCCTGGCCTGATCACCGTGCGCGTCATGGGGTGGGCCGACGGCTCGCCTGGGCTCGACTATACGGTCAACAACGCGGTCGGCTATCCGATGATGACGGGCAGCGGGCCGGAGCCTGTCAACCACGTCTTGCCGGCATGGGACCTGCTCTCGGGAGCCTATGCCGCTTTCGCTCTGCTCGCTGCATTGCGTCGACGCTCGGAGACCGGAACGGGCAGTGAGGTGCGGATTCCGCTCTCCGATGTCGCAATCGGCACTGCCGCTAATCTGGGCGGCATTGCCGAAGTCCTCTATCACGGCGAGAACCGTCCCCGGCTCGGCAACGCCGTCTATGGTCTCTTCGGTCGGGACTTCATGACGGCCGATGGGGTTCGTACGATGATCGTCGTCGTCACCCACCGGCAATGGTCGAACTTGCTGGTTGCGCTGGGTCTTCAGCAGGCTGTCGCGGCCGTTGAGACCGAGCGCTGCATTTCCTTCGCCAAAGACGATGGCTTGCGCTTCACGCATCGCGATGCATTGTTCCCGCTATTCGACCGAGCCATCGGTGCGCGCAGCCATGCTGATCTAGCGGCTGTTCTCGATGCGGGCGGCGTCGTTCATTCCGCCTATCGCACGATGATGGACGCGGCGAAGGACCCCAAGCTGGTCACGAACAATCCGATCTTCGGCTCGAGCGAAAATCCGAGCGGCTTCAACTACCCGGCGGTGGGTGCGTTTGCGACCGTTCCGCAACTGGAGCGACATGCACCTCGAACCGCCCCCCGCAATGGCCAACATTCCAAACAAGTTCTCGCTGAAGTCCTCTCGCTTGCCTCGGGCGAAATCGCCCGCCTGATCGAGGCAGGCATCGTCGGCACCAGCTAACGGAGACTATCCATGACTTTGCGTCGCGCCGCTATCGTTGCCCCAATCCGCACCGCCGTCGGCAAGTTCGGCGGCACCCTCGCTCCGCTCAATGCCGGCGAACTGGGCGCCGTTGTTCTCAAAGGTTTGATGGACCGGACGAAGATCGATCCCGCGCGGGTCGACGACGTGGTCTTTTCGCAAGGCTATGGCAACGGTGAGGCGCCATGCGTCGGGCATTGGTCGTGGCTCGCCGCTGGGCTTCCGATTGACGTGCCGGGCTATCAGCTCGATCGTCGTTGTGGATCGGGTCTGCAGGCCGTGGTCAATGCAGCGATGATGGTGCAGACCGGTACGTCGGACGTGGTGGTGGCCGGCGGCGTGGAATCGATGTCCAATGTCGAATACTACACAGTCGAGGCCCGCCGCGGCTCGCGCGGGGGCGGTATGATGCTGCATGATCGCCTGACACGCGGGCGCCTCATGTCGCAGCCGGTCGAGCGCTTTGGCGCGATCACCGGGATGATCGAAACCGCCGAAAACCTTGCCCGGGACTACCAAATCGGTCGTCAAGCCTGCGATGCCTACGCGGTTCGCTCGCATCAGCGTGCGGCCGCGGCCTGGAAGAACGGCCTGTTCGACGATGAGCTTGTTCCGGTCCCGATTCCGCAACGCAAGGGCGATCCTGTGATGTTCGCTCATGACGAGGGCTATCGCGCCGACGCCAGCATGGAAACGCTGGGCGCGCTGAAGCCGATCGAGGCCAAGACGATTCCGGGCGCGGTCGTCACGGCGGGCAACGCCAGTCAGCAGAACGACGCAGCGGCGGCCTGTCTGGTCGTTGCGGAGGACAAGCTGGAGGAGATGGGTCTTG
Organism: Bradyrhizobium mercantei; assembly: GCF_001982635.1. Taxonomy (GTDB): domain Bacteria; phylum Pseudomonadota; class Alphaproteobacteria; order Rhizobiales; family Xanthobacteraceae; genus Bradyrhizobium; species Bradyrhizobium mercantei. The sequence continues at coordinate 240,348 of NZ_MKFI01000003.1, forward strand.
AGCCAATCGCCTGGTTCCACAGCTGGTCAGCCGCTGGCTGCGACCCGAGCCGCATGGGTATCGGCCCGGTGCCGGCGGTGGAGCGCTTGTTCGCACGTACCGGGTTGTCGTGGAAGGACATCGATCTCGTCGAGCTCAACGAGGCGTTCGCACCGCAGGTGCTCGCAGTGCTCAAGGGCTGGGGCTGGAGCGACAACGACAGTCGCCACGATGTTCTCAACGTCAACGGCTCGGGCATTTCGCTCGGCCATCCGATTGGGGCCACCGGCGGACGCATCCTGGCCAACCTGACGCGCGAGTTGGTGCGGCGCGACGGCCGTTATGGGTTGGAAACGATGTGCATCGGCGGCGGCCAGGGCATCGCCGCGGTATTCGAGCGGGCCGCCTGACCATGACGGATCTGATGCAGGCGCTGGAGGCCGCGCGCTCGTACCAGGCGACAGCGCAGGCAGCGCTTGCGGAGCGACTCGCGACGAAGCCCATCGACCTTGAACAGCGAGCCGCGCATGGTTTTGCCTGGATCGCGACCAGCGTGGCGGCGCTCGAAGCGCTGCTCGAATGGATAGACGCCGGCAAGGGTGACAATCCACTGGATCAGATGGTCGGGCGTCTCGCCTTTGCCGAGACGATCGGCCAGCTCGCGGGCGGGTTACCGATGGGGCAGAACGAGTTGCTGCGTCCCTCTGATCTGGGTATTGGGGCGGCGGGCCGTGCCCTGACCGACGCTTGCGTCGGGATTCTAGATGAAGACCTCTCCGAAACACGGAGGGAACTCGTTGCAGCGCTGGCGGAAGGCCATTGGCCGAGCGAGACGATGCGTGACGTCGAGCTCGACTCCATTCGCGATCAGTATCGCCGTTTCACTGACTCGAAGATTATCCCCAACGCACATAGATGGCACCTCGCCAACGATCTCATTCCTGATGAGATCGTCCGGGCGATGGCCGAACTCGGGACATTCGGCGTCTGTATTCCCGAGGCTTATGGCGGGCTCGGCCTCAACAAGCTGGTTATGTGTCTGATCACAGAGGAGCTGTCGCGGGGATGGATCGGCGCCGGCTCACTGGGCACGCGATCGGAAATCGCCGGCGAATTGATCGTGTTCGGAGGAACGGACGAGCAAAAGGCCCACTGGTTGCCTAGGATCGCCAGCGGCGACGTGTTGCCCACCGCCGTGTTCACCGAACCGGACACTGGATCCGACCTGGGCTCGCTGCAAACGCGCGCCAGTCGAGACGCCAACGGCGAATGGGTGATCCACGGCGCGAAGAACTGGATCACCCATGCCAGCCGTAGCGATCTCATGACGCTGATGGCGCGTACGTTGCCTGATGCCAAGGGCTATGCGGGTCTTTCCTTGCTACTCGTGCCGAAGCCGCGCGGCACCGCGACCGATCCGTTCCCGGCCGAGGGAATGAGTGGAAGCGAGATCGAGGTGCTGGGCTATCGCGGCATGCGCGAATATGCGTTGCAGTTCGATGGCATGCGCGCGCCGGCCAATGCACTGCTCGGCGGCGAGGAAGGTCAGGGCTTCAAGCAACTGATGCGAACCTTCGAAGGCGCACGGATCCAAACCGCCGCGCGCGCCGTGGGTGTCGCACGTCGTGCGCTCGAGCTGGGCCTTGACTACGCGCTCAGTCGCAGACAATTCGGCAAAGCAATCGTCCACTTTCCTCGTGTGTCAGACAAGCTGGCGGCAGGCTTGGTCGACTTCGTCGCAGCGCGCGAACTGAGTTATGCCGCTGCGCGGGCCAAGGACTCCGGCAAGCGTTGCGATATTGAAGCTGGGATGGCGAAGCTACTCGGCGCCCGTGTCGCCTGGTCGAATGCTGACGCCAGCCTGCAGATCCATGGCGGCAATGGCTATGCGCTCGAATATGAGATCAGTCGCGTGCTGTGTGATGCGCGAATTCTAAGCATTTTCGAGGGGGCTGCCGAGATCCAGGCGCAAGTGATTGCACGGGGGCTAACAGGCGGTCGCAATTGACGCGGATGGATGGGGCGGCGGGCCGTGGTTGACACGCAGCCGCCGCCACTTTAGTCGTTCGATTAACTAATTAATCGTTTAATTAAGGCTCGATGGCGGGCCTGAGGCGGAGGAGCCTGATGTTGGCCGACCAGAGATACCCGAAGCTGTTTGCCCCGCTCGATCTCGGCTTCACGCAGCTGAAGAACCGGGCGCTCATGGGGTCCATGCACACCGGGCTCGAAGAGGCCGAGAATGGCTTTGCCCGCCAAGCTGCATTCTTTGCTGAGCGCGCGCGGCACGGCGTCGGCATGATCATCACGGGCGGCATTCCGCCGAATGTCGAAGCAAGCGGCCATGGCGTCAAACTGTCGAGCCCGGAAGAAGCCGCCCGACACCGCGTGATCACGGACGCGGTGCATGCGGCTGATCCGGATGTGAAGATCTGCCTTCAGATCTTGCATCTGGGTCCGCTCGCGCGCACGGCTGCCTGCGTCGCGCCATCGGCCGTGAAGTCGCGGATAGGCGCATTTGTGCCGCGCGAACTGGATGAACAAGGCATAGAGCGCCAAATCGCTGACTTCGCCAACTGCGCAGCGCTCGCCAGGGCCGCTGGTTATGACGGCGTTGAGATCATTGGCTCGGCCGGCTATCTGATTTCGACCTTCCTGGTTCAAGCGACCAATCTTCGCACCGATCGCTGGGGTGGCTCGTTCGAAAACCGAATGCGGTTTCCCGTCGAAGTCATCAGGCGGGTGCGCGCGGCCGTCGGTCGCGACTTCATCCTGATCTTCCGCATATCCGCGATGGATATGCTTGAAGGTGGACTCGCCTGGGACGAGGTCGTTGCGCTTGGCAAAGCGGTAGTCGCCGCGGGTGTCAACATCGTCTCCACCCATTTCTGCTGGCACGAGGCCTTCGTGCCGACTATTGCCACCATGGTGCCACGCGCGGCTTTCACCCAAGTGACTGGCCGGTTGCGCAGCGAACTCGGCGTGCCGATGATCACTTCGAACCGGATCAACATGCCGCAGGTCGCCGAAGACGTCCTCGCGCGTGGTGATGCCGACATCGTCTCGATGGCGCGTCCGATGCTTGCGGACCCGGAGCTTATCCGAAAGGCGGCAGAGGGGCGCGAGGACGAGATCAACACTTGCATTGCTTGCAATCAAGCCTGCCTCGACCACACTTTCACCGGTCGTCTGGTCAGCTGCCTGGTCAATCCGCGCGCCTGTCATGAGACGGAGCTGACCTGTGATCGGACCCGGGCGCCCAAGAGCATTGCTGTCATCGGTGCAGGGCCTGCGGGCCTTGCGTTCGCCACGACCGCGGCGGAGCGCGGCCATAAGGTAACCTTGTTTGAGGCCGGCTCCGAGATTGGCGGCCAATTCAACCTTGCGCGAAGGATTCCCGGCAAGGAGGAGTTCGATGAAACGCTGCGGTATTTTCGCCGCATGATTGCTGTGCGCGGCGTTGACCTGCGCCTCAACACGCGCGCCGATTCCGACACGCTGAAAGAGGCCGGGTTCGACGAGGTAATCGTCGCGACCGGAATCGAACCGCGCATTCCGAGTGTCGAGGGTGTCGATCATCCGAAAGTCATGGGTTACATCGATGCAATTCGTGGCAGTCGAAAGGTTGGAAAGAGAGTTGCCATTATCGGAGCTGGCGGAATCGGCTTCGATGTCGCCGAGCTCATTACTCATGCTGGAAACTCGGCTGCGCTGAACGTTGAGCTCTTTGCGCGAGAGTGGGGTATCGACTTTAAGAACCATCCGCGCGGTGGCGTGACCGGCGTGAAGCCAGAGACCGTGAGCTCGGGGCGCGAGGTCTACCTCTTGCAGCGCAAAACCGACGCACTTGGACGAAATCTTGGCCGCACGACGGGTTGGACGCACCGCTTGGTTCTGCAACGTCGTGGCGTGCATATGGTGAGTGGGGTCGAGTATCTTAGGATCGATGACGAAGGCCTTCACACCCGCGTCAACGGACAGCCGCGGCTGTTCGACGTTGACACCGTCATCGTTTGCGCGGGGCAGACATCGCTGCGCAGGCTCTATGACGAGCTTCAGGCATATGGCGTCACCACGAGCCTTGTCGGCGGCGCCTGCGAGGCGGGCGAACTTGACGCCAAGCGTGCGATTGATCAAGCAACGCGGCTGGCTGCCGTGATCTGATGCCGACGCCGAATGACTAGAGCCACGAGATAAAAGAATTGACCTGAACTGAAATGCCATCGTTCACCGAAGCGAAGAGACGGTTTGACTATTTTGGAGCATACGCGATGGGACGTCGATCTACCAAGCTAATCGCGCAAGAGATGTCTTCGGCCGCCTCGGAGAATGGAGAGGTGATACGGGTCATATTACGCGCGTTTCAAATATTGCGGTGCTTCGAAGATCGAAGCAGGCGTCTGGGCAATCGGGAAATCGCCAAGTGCTGTAGTCTTCCTCGATCGACCGTCTCTCGTATCATGTTGACCCTCGCTCGGATCGGTCACGTCACCTATCTACGGCACGAGCAGAAATACACTCTAAGTCCTCATGCGGTCGCGTTCGATCCGTCACCATTGGTGGAAAGCTGTGAGGCGGTGCCGCCTACCGGTGCGGAGGGATCAGAACGCCAACCGTCGGCTAACGTTCGTGTGACCGATGACCAATTCGCGATTTAAACGGCTTCGGATCGAGACGGATGTTCCAAATCTCCACTCTCGTACCAATTGAGAGTCGCACGCCTGCAGGGGGCATCGCTCTGATCCGCCTCTCTGCATGCGTGCCGGCATCTAGCGTTGCTTGAGAATATTATCGGGTGAATGATGCGCAACTTTACCGAAGATCAAATCATCTTCCGCGACGCCTACAGGAAATTCCTCGCCAGCGAGATCGCTCCCCACATGGAAGAGTGGCGGGCGGCGGGCGTCGTCGACCGTAGTGCTTTCAAGAAGGCTGGAGACCTTGGCTTCCTGATGATCTGGCCCGACGAGAAACACGGCGGTATGGGCGACGCAGACTTCCGCTTTGAACAGATCATTATCGAGGAGACTGCACGGTCCGGCTGCAAAGGGTGGTTTAACACGCTGCACAGCCGCCTGGTCGGCACCTATTTCAAGCGCTTCGGCACTGATGAGCAACAGGGGCGGTTCTTGCCGCAGTGCGTCAGCGGTGAGACGATTCTGGCTATTGCCATGACTGAGCCCAGCGCTGGCTCCGACCTTGCTGGCATGCGAACAGTGGCGGAAGACAAGGGCGACTATTTCCTTCTGAATGGGTCGAAAACCTATATTTCAAACGGCATAAATTCCGACGTCGTGATCGTGGCGGCCAAGCTCGCTGGCGCGGAGAAAAAGCACGCCATGGTGCTCCTCATCGTCGAGCGAGCTATGGAAGGCTTCGAACGCGGCCGCACTCTTAAGAAGATGGGCATGCCGGCACAGGATACAGCCGAGCTCTTCTTTAACAACGTGAAGGTCCCCAAGGCTAACGTGCTTGGACAACCCGGTAAGGGCTTCTATTACTTGATGGAAGGCCTTGCCGAGGAGCGCCTGATTGCTGCAGTTGGCTCGATTGCCAATGCCCGCAAGGCGTTCGACATCACGCGCGCATATGTGATGGAGCGCAAGCTGTTCGGTAAGCCGCTTGCCGAGCAACAGAATACCCAATTTCGCATGGCGGAGATGGATACCGAGATCGACATCGTCCAGATCTATGTGGATCACTGCGTAACAGAGCACAATGCGGGGCGCCTCACCAGCAATATGGGAGCGAAGGCCAAAATGATGTCGTCGGAAGTCGAGTGGAAGATGCTCGATCTTGGAGTCCAACTTCACGGTGGGGCGGGGTATATGGACGAATATCCAATCAGCCGCATGTTCACCGACGCGCGGGTCAATAGGATCCTAGCGGGAAGTTCCGAAGTCATGCGGTTGATCATCGGCCGCGACGTCTTCTCGGAGCATTACAAAAGCATTCTCGAATAGTTGGTAACCGCGAAGGTGAGGCGGAGGCGCGCCGGAGCAGGCGCATGCATCGTGCAACTCGCCATAGCAAGTCCCGGAATGGGCTGTGCGGGTCTTACTCTGTTTCCTAGTAGGTTGCGCGTCCTCCCGACAGGTCAAACACCGCCCCGGTATTGAAGGTGCAGCTTTCCGAACAGAGAAACAGGGCCAATTCCGCTACCTCGTCAGGCTCGCCGAGACGACCCATTGGACTTTTGTTGATCATGACCTGAACATGGTCCGCGCTCATTTGATCCAAGAGCGTCGTGTGGACCGCCGCGGGAGCGATGGCATTGACCAGGACGCCAGTGGTCGCGAGTTCTTTTCCAAGCGACTTGGTAAGTGCTAGAACACCTGCCTTGGACGAACTGTAGGCTGCAGCGTTTGGTGTCCCCTCCTTTCCAGCGAGCGACGCAATATTGACGATTCGCCCCCAACCGTTCGCTACCAACGCGGGCGCGACTGCTTGGCAGACGAGAAATGTCCCGGTCAGGTTCACTTCAAGTATCCTTCGCCATTCCTCGATCGGGTAATCGACCGTAGGCAGAGTAAGGCCGGCGTAGCCAGCGTTGTTCACCAGGATGTCCAGGCGACGGTGGCGGTCTAAAGTGATGGCGAGTGCCGCGGCGATCGAGGCCTGATCCGTGATATCGACGGCGATAGTTGCATCGTCCAGTGGATCGCGGTCCCAATTCACAACCCTGACATCGCAGCGCTTGAGAGCATCCGAGATTGCCAGGCCGATGCCGCGCGAGCCTCCGGTAACGATCGCGACGCGCCCGTTGAGCGGAAAGTGAGAAGCTGACATCATCGGATAAACTGATCCACGTAATCAACACCCAGGCCGACTTTCTCATAGTGCGCACGGCACATGTCGATCTTCGTGAATACGTCCTCGAAGCCGGTATTCCGGCCCCATGGATCGACGTAGTACATGCAACCGTTAACCTGGAAGTATGTGATCATTTCCTCCACACCTTCATCGACGACAAGCGTATGCGTCTCACCCGGCGGTTCGAACGCATACGATCCCTCCGTCGCGATCCAATCGTGCTCCAAATAGCGCCAGCTTCCCTTAATCACGAATGCATGGACGGGACCTGGATGACGATGCCGGCTGAGCACGCCGGATTTGCGCACCTTCAGCAGGTTCATCCAATATCCGGCCGAGCGGCTAAGACACAGCGGTCGAAACCAGACATTTTGCGACTGCGGTACCCAAATGCGCTCGTCGGTCGGCACGGCCGGCGCCACGACCAGATCTGGCAAGCATTCCTTCGGCATGGGCAACTGGTATGGCATCCGCTTTTGAGTTTCGGCGTCCAACCCAGCACCCACATCAACTGACTTCCTTACGTCGCTCATCTTGTTTCTCCATTTTTTATAACTTGGGCTGCGGGTCAGCAGCAGGCCAGCAAGGGGGGCGGGCGTTCATCGGATGCGGTTCACATCGTCGCGCCGAGTTGCCACGGGACAAACTCGCTCGAGCCGTAGCCGAGCAGTTCAGACTTGGAGCGCTCGCCGGATGCGACGCGCAAAATCCTCTGGAAGATTTCACGGCCCTTCTCTGCAATTGTCACGCCGTCGAGAATATCGCCGCAGTTCACATCCATATCCTCTTGCATTCTGTGGTATAGATCCGAATTGGTGGCGAGCTTGATGGAGGGGGTCGGCTTACACCCATAGGCGGAGCCACGGCCGGTCGTGAAGCACAGGATGTTGGCTCCTCCGGCAACTTGTCCCGTTGCCGCAACCGGGTCGAAGCCAGGCGTATCCATGAAAACAAAACCCTTCCTGTCAATTCGCTCCGCGTAGCGATAGACTCCTCTCAGCGTGGAAGTGCCTCCTTTGGCGACTGACCCGAGGGATTTCTCAAGGATGGTTGTCAGTCCACCCGCCTTGTTACCGGGAGAGGGATTGTTATTGAGTTCGCCGCCGGAACGAGCCGCATAGACCTTCCACCATTCGATGAGATCGACGATACGACGGCCGATCGTCTCGTTTTCGGCCCTACGGGTGAGGAGATGCTCCGCACCAAAGATTTCCGGCGTTTCAGAAAGCACTGCCGTACCACCCTGACGGACCAGCATGTCCGCGGCCGCACCTAGCGCTGGATTCGCCGTTAGCGCCGAATAGCCGTCCGAGCCGCCACACTGAAGCGCCAGCGTCAACTCCGAGGCCGGAACGGTCTCGCGTCGCGCGCTATTGGCCAACGGCAACATCTCCTTCACCCGTTCGACGCCCGCCTCGATTGACCTGCGCGTTCCACCTTTCTCTTGAATTGTCATGCTTCGGAAGTGCTCGCCCTCTTCGACACCGAATTGAGCCTTGAGGCGAGGGATCTGGAAAACTTCGCAACCCAGGCCGACGAGCAGAATGCCGGCGAGATTGGCGTGAGTCGCATAGCCCCACTGCGTCCGTGAGAGCAGATCGAATCCTTCACCGCTTGCTGCCATGCCGCAGCCCGTCCCATGAGTAAAAGCGATGACGCCGTCGACGTTGGGATAGTCGGCGAGGATACCGGACCGCTCCACCGCCGTCGCTATGAAACCGGCTACCGTTGCCGAACAGTTCACCGAGGTGAGGATACCGAGATAGTTGCGAGTTCCAATGCGGTCTCCGGGCCGACGGAAACCTTCGAAAGTTGCGGCAGTCTCACCAGGGAGCAGTGCCTCTCGAGGTGTAGCGTCAGTGGCGAACGCGTAGTCGCGATCGAAGTCCTGCATGACGATGTTGTGCTCATGCACCCACTCACCGGGCGAAATGGTGACCCCAGCAAAGCCGATCGTTTGACCGAGTTTCCGGATCGGCTCCCCTTCGCTGATGGTGCAGCTGGCGATCTTGTGGCCTCTCGGTATTGCGCGCGCTGCGCGCAAGCCTTGGTCCAGTTCGGCACCTTGCCGGACCGGATCGAGAGCAACAACAACGTTGTCTGTTTCCGTGAGACGCAGGATGCGCGGAGAAGACATTTCGAACCTCTATGGTGGCGCTTGATGGCGCGGGCCTGAATGGCGCGGGCCTGAATTGCGCTCGTCGCCGTAACGTATCCGTCTGTCCCGACGTCTGACGAAACGCCACGTCAGCAACTCTCGAGACGAGAAGGGTTGGAAATACGCCTGCTTCGCTACGGCTCTAAATCCCTGCGAAGCCGGAAGCGCTTAAGTCTTGGGCATCGTCTTGGGTAGCGATACCCCGTTGTAACGGGTGTAGATCTCGTCGAGCTTTCCATTTGCGAGGTTTTCGGCGATGATTTCGTTCAAGCGATTCCGGAAGGCGTTGTCACCTTTGCGGATTCCAATAGCGTATGGATTGGTCTTCAGGATGATCTTTACCTGGAGTGGATCGTCCGTGCGGCGTTTGTTGACCGCCGCCACGATTTGCGGCGAAGAGACCATGACGTTGAGTTGCTTTGAAACCAGACCCGTTACGAGTGTTGCGTCGTCGTCATATCGTGTCAGCGGGACAGTCGGGAATTGGGCGGCCGCTTCCAGATCGCCGGTCGTGCCACGCGTTGTACCGATCTGGAGGCTGGCTAAATCGTTCAGCGTTTTAATTGGTGTACTCGCCGGAGCGGCGATGACGACTTGAATGACCCCGTAGGCGTCGGAAAAATCGATCACCTGCTTACGTTCGGGAGTCACGCTGAAAGAGGCCATAACAATGTCCGCTTGCCCTGTAAGCAGGGTTGGTACACGGTTAGGTCCTGTCACCTGAATGAGTTCGTAGGAGACGCCGAGCCCCTCGGCGATCAGGCGTGCGCTCTCCACGTCAGAGCCGGTCGGCTTCATCTGTGCATCGGTCATGCCAAACGGCGGGGAACCCAAGTCAACACCAATTCGGATCTTACCGCGCTTCTTGATTTCATCGAGCGAATCGGCGGCGGCGCCAGATGCGCCAAGAGCTAGGGCGAAAACGGCCGCCGAAGTGGTCGTGAGGAATGTACGTCGGTTCATGTTGAAGTCTCCATGTAGAGCCAAGCTTTCTGTAACGATCAAAGGCCGTTGTTGACAAAGCTGCGAAGCTCCGCCGTTCTGGGTGAATCGAGCATCGTCCCCGAGCCGGTTTCCCAGACCGTACCCTTGTGCATGTAGATGACTTGGCTCGCGACTTTGCGCGCGAATGCCATTTCGTGGGTGACCAGGATCATGGTCATTCCTCCACGAGCGAGCTCTTCCATGACTTTCAGCACCTCACCGGTGAGCTGCGGGTCGAGCGCCGAAGTCACCTCATCAAACAGCATCAACTTCGGTTTCATCGCAAGCGAGCGGGCAATGGCCACCCGCTGTTGCTGACCGCCCGAGAGTTGTTCCGGATAGTGCTCGGCTTTCTCGGCAAGTCCCACTTGAGCGAGCACTTGATGAGCAAGATCTCGCGCCTGAGGTTTCCTCATTAGCTTTACGCACGTCGGCGCAAGCATGATGTTCTGCTCGACAGTCAGGTGAGGGAACAGGTTGTAGCTCTGGAAGACCATGCCGACGTCGCATCGCAGAGCACGCCGGTTCAATTCGGGATCTTGTATGGCATGGCCACATACATCGATGGTGCCGCCTTGAATTGCCTCAAGCGCATTGATGCAGCGTAGAGCTGTGGACTTGCCGGACCCGGATTGTCCAATAATGGCAGCAACGCCTCCACGTGGGACCTCAAACGTTACCCCTTCGAGCACCTTGTAGGTGCCGAAATATTTGTGCACGTCGGTCAGCTTAACGATCGGCGACATTGAGTGTCCTTTCGAGCGTTCGGCTCCAGGCCGATAGTGGAAAGCAGATCCCGAAGTAGATGGCGGCCACGACGACAAAAACGGTAAACGGTTCGAAGATTGAGTTGTTGATGAGCTTGCCGGCTTGAGCGAGTTCGATGAAGCCGATCACAGAGGCGAGTGAGGTGTTCTTTACGACCTGGACCACGAAGCCGACCGTGGGAGGCGTTGCGATGCGCAGTGCCTGAGGCAGGATGACGTGGACCATTCGTTGCGATCGCCTCAGCGCCAAGCACTCAGCGGCTTCCCATTGACTCTTGGGGACGGCCTCAATGCAGCCTCGCCATATCTCAGCCAGAAAGCCCGAGGCATAGATTGTAAGCCCAGCGCCAGCTGCGACAATTGAAGGGATGGTCGGGCCGACGAAGACGGCGATGCCGTAATAAAGCAGGAACAAGAGAACCAGTAGCGGGGTGCCTTGAACGAGCTGGATGTAGAGCGAGGACGCCCATCGCAACGACTTATTCGAACTAATGCGAGCAAGCGCGATAACGAAGCCCAGCAAACTTCCGCCAACAAGGGCGATCGCGGACAAGCCGATCGTCCACAGCGCTGCCCAGCAGAGGAATTCGAAATGGACAATACTGAAGGCTGACGTTGTCATAGCTATCATCTCCTACAGAGCAGTGCCGAGCTTGCGGCGACGAGTAAAAACCGTCTGCCCGAATAGCGCGAACGCGGCGCGTACGACGAAGGAGAGGACGAGATAGATGAAGCCGACGGCGATGTAGGTCTCAAAGGAGCGGAATGTCACGGATTGAATCCGGTTGGCTGCCGCCGTGAGCTCCGCCGCCGAAATCTGCGATGTGATTGAGGAGGCCAGCATCAAGAGGACATACTGGCTTGTCAGCGAGGGATAGACACGCTCGATCGCCGGACGTATCACCACATGCCAATAGATCTGTGTGCGGGACAGGGCGAGACATTCGGCGGCTTCCATCTGAGAGCGGTGAATGGATTGAAGGCCGGCGCGCACAATTTCACATGTATAAGCACCGACATTGACAGTCAGAGCTATCGAAGCCGCCACGTTGGCCGAGACGTGGACCCCGAGCGTTGCGATGCCGAAGTAGGCGATGAATACCTGCACGAGCAGCGGCGTATTACGGATCACTTCGACGTACGTCGCTACCAATCGTTTGATAAAGGGCGATCCGTCCGCGCGAGCTATGGCACAGATCGTCCCTATGATGAATCCCGACACGGTCGCGGTCGCTGAGATCTGCAGCGTCAGAAGAACGCCCCAGAGGAATTCGCGCCAGTAGGGAAGGAGCGCAAGAAAATCAAATCGATAGCTCACGCGATGGCCCTCTCGATCCCGTGAGCTTCAATGATCTGGCGACGACGCAGGATGGCTCCTTTGTCGAGCGTGCGTGCGATCCGACCGGAAAGACGAGAGGCTCCCCCGCGCGCCGTGTTCCAAAAGATGCGGGTGCCCGCTTCGTTGCAGCCTGTCATGAGTGATGAAGCGGACGGGCAAGCCCGTTGTTCGCGCGCGTGCGACATGCGTCCCAGTCCTCCCTAACCTTCTTGTCGGGCTTTTATATGCAAAAAACAGAATGGGGTGCAACCAGAATTTGTTTATTATATAAAAAAGTCGCGATGCTTCGGCGCAGGGGGGCTTCTATGAAGAGTAAGGCGGTTTACTATCGGGGCTACAACGCGTTCCTGAACCTGTGCTCAAAGTGCGATCTTGCGCACGAACTGCCAACGATGAGCGGCCTTTCCCAAACGTTGGCCATCAGCAGAACAACCGTTCGATCTATTTTGGCCGGTGTGGCTAAGGTGGGCATTATCAAAAAGTCGGGCAGTGCGTATCGGCTAACGAGGCGTCCACGCGACGACGACTTCTTCCCCGACGTGCAGACGCTTTCGACAAGCGCAACGGTCGAGCGGCAGTTCCTGGAATGGATACTTGAAGGAAACGTTCAAGCCGGCGAACTTCTAACTACCACGGAGCTCGCCCGTCGCTTCGATACCTCGACGACGACGATCCGCGAGCATCTTCCGCATCTCCAGCATCTCGGTTTGCTGGAGCGTCGACCAAATAGCGCTTGGCTGTTCAAGGGAGTGACGTCAGCTTTTGCGAACGAGATTTACGAGGTTCGCGAAATGTTCGAATTGCGGGCAATGCAGAGTCTTCTTGTCCTAGACGAGTCATCGCCGCCCTGGAAACGGATTTATGATCTCAGAAAGGAGCACATGAAGGTGCTCCGGAATGCCGACAAGTTGTACCATCACTTTGCGGAGCTGGATGAGCGATTGCACCGGACCATCCACGAAACGTCGCAGAACCGATTCATCGTGGACTTTTATGATGTCATCTCAATGCTGTTCCACTACAACTATAGATGGGATCCTATAGTTGAGAAGCATCGCGCCAACGTCGCGCTGAAAGAGCACATCCTGTATATTGATGCCATCATTTCCAGAGATATGGCGAAAATCGAAAGTGCACTGCGATCCCATCTCAACACTTCAAGGGAAAACCTGGTTCGGACAATCGAGAGGCGGGAGCAAGCGATCTTATAGGCGCTTATGCATTGTGCTTGATTGGCGAGGCGATTAGATGGGATGCAAGACTCTGTATTGATCTCAGGCCGCCAGCTGGAATGTTCTGGACGTGTACCTTGCGCGGTCTATCCTCCATCGTCGGGAAATGTCCGCGGCTTTCCGTGCGATCGGGTTGCTGGGAGGCGGCCAAGCCGCTACCACAGCTGAGCAGCGCAACGGACAAAGCAATGACCAGTCCCCAAAAACGTGGCCTCGCCGTTCGAGACAAGATCCTGAACACGGCCGACGAGTTGTTCTATCGTGAGGGCATTCGAGCCGTCGGCGTCGATACGATTGTGGAGAAGTCCGGGGTTGCGAAGACGAGCCTGTACCGCTGGTTTCCAGCGAAGGACGATCTAATCGCGGCGTTCCTGGAAAACAGAAACGCGCGCTATTGGGCTCGGTGGGATCAGATCGTTCATATGCATGAGGATAATCCTAAAGAGCAGCTGCTGGCGTTGCTACGTTGGATCAGCCAGTACGTTGCGGGTTCTGACTATCGCGGTTGTCCCTTCCAGATTGCCGCGACGGAATTTCCGGATCTCGGTCATGCAAGCCGGGAGATCTGCATCCGCAACAAGCAGGAATTGCGAGGCCGGCTCCTCGACCTCGTTCGTAGGATCGGGGTTGAAGAACCGGGGCTTATCGCCGATCAACTCCTGCTGATGCTAGAGGGTGCATACGTTAACACTCTGCTGCTGGCGAAGTCTGGTGCAGCGAAACAGCTGGTAAAAGCCGGTGCTCGACTGGTCGGCATAGCAGCTTAGGCCTCTTCGCTGCGACGAGGCAGCGTTAGGAGCGACGGTAAGCGCTTGCCGAAACGCCGGTCTGACGAGCTGCATCGGCGATGTCGAAGTGAAACGACTCCCAGACGATCCGGTTGTCCGAAAAGCGAAACAGGATGAACACGGTCGTCGTCACGCGCTCACCGTTAGGCGTCTCCGTTCCAAAGCTGTGCTGAGGCGTAAAACTGATCTTTCCCCAACTGCAGAGCGTGTCACCATCAACCGCTTGTCCTTCGAGGACTACCGAATAGTCAGGGGCGAACTTGAAGAAATTCTCCATCGCTCGGCGGAGGCTGTCTGCGCCGCAATAGCGAGAACCCATCGGAGGGGCCTCGAGAACACCGTCCGGATGATAGATACCGAGTATGGCGCCAACATCTTGTCGGCTTTTGGCGCGCGCAAGTTCGCTTACGAGCTCCTTCATTTCTGCAATTGAAAGAAGTGACTTCGGATTCGTATGTGTCGTCGAAGAGGCTGTGGCCATGCGGACTCCTGCATCTAGGTGCACTTGACAACGATACGGACAGGTCTGTATCGATGTCAATGGCTGGACCGCTACTGGAGGACCGCTTGAGCAAAGAGACGATGCGTGCCGTACAGCAGACGGAGTGGGGCGGACTGGACAAACTGAGACTCGTCGATGTGCCGCGACCGAGGCCGCTGCCCACCGAGGTCCTGGTCCGGGTAAAGTCTATCGGGATCAATCCGATCGATCTTTTTACCGTGTTCGGCAGAGCCTACATGAATGCCGTAACGTTGCCCCATATTCCCGGATGGGACATCGCCGGCGTCGTCGAGCAAGTCGGTTATGGAACGACCCGTTTCAAGGTCGGCGACGAGGTCTACGGGATGCCGTGGTTTCCTCGGCCTGCGAGTGCATATGCCGAATACGCCGTTGCGCCCGCGCGCCAACTTGCCTTGAAGCCGAAAGGTGTGAGCTTCGATGAAGCTGCTGCGGTTCCTTTGGCGGGTTTAACCGCCTGGCAAATGCTTGTCGACGTAGCAAAGGTAGGACCGGGGGCCAATGTCGTGATCAACGGCGCTGCCGGCGGCGTCGGACATTTCGCCGTTCAGATCGCGAAATCGCTTGGAGCCCAGGTGACGGCCGTCGCCAGCGCAGGCAAGCATCAATTCGTCCGTAAGCTCGGTGCGGACCGGGTGATCGATTATACCGTATCAAATCTCGTCGACGAGATTAAAGATGCCGATGTCGTAATCGAACTGGTCGGCGGCGATACCTGTATTCAAATGCTCAGCACGCTTCGCAAGGGAGGCCTTCTCGTGAGCGCCCAAGCGGGGTGGGTGCCGCAGCTCAGGGATGAGGCAATGAAGCTTGGCGTTCGTAGCTCCTGGTATCTCGTCGAACCCGATCACGCTGGCCTGGAAAAACTGACAGAATTGATCGAGCGAGGCTCGTTGAAGATCGAGGTTTCGTCCAGTAACCCGCTAGAGGGGGCAGTTGGTGCCCTGGAGCAAGTTGCCCAAAAGCGAACGCTCGGAAAAGCTGTCCTCAGAGTCAGCTAAGCCGCCGCGCCGCGGTCCCTCTCTTGAGGGGGCGGCCCGACATCTGGGGCTACTCGTAAATCTGTCTCTGACCTCTATGGTTATCCGCTCGACAACCTCGCCAGTGATCGGATGAGCTTTATCGATGATGCGCTACCCAGAAGGGCAGAACTGGATAGGGGCGGCGGCGTTGTAGAAATGGCTCGCAGGTTGCAATGCTTGCCAATAGCACCACGGTCGTGCCGCAATATTCGTCAGATCGTGCTAACCAGCTGCCGCGGGAGCGTCGGCCTCATGGGAGCTGCCTCCGACTGATTGACCGCAAGGAGGCACCTCAGTCCGTCCTATCGGCTTGGCGTTGTCGAGTTCCTCGAAGTGCGTCGGAAGACAGCTTCCTGCACAAATTTCTTCTCCCGGCTACGGCGACGACAATGCGTTCAGCAACTTCGTTAACCATTGGGGGCAGACCTCCAAAAACTCGCCGCTCTTGGACATCACTGCCCAGGTCTTACGACACAGCTTCGTGAGCGCTGGCAACGATCTTGGATTCACGGAAGTGACAATCGCACGGAAGTGACAATCGCGGTCTTAGTCGGCCACGCCAAAGGCTCCGTCACTAGCAAATACATCCACACGCCCGATACGGCCCTCGTCGCGGCGGCAGAGACGACCGTTGGGTACATTGAGGGCCTTCTCGACGGAAGAAAGTTTACGCAGACGGCTTACGCCTCGATCGGGCTTCCCGAAAGGCGGCGCGGGCCAGGATGGCTTTTCTGTTTCACGACGACTGGAAGTATAAGGATCGAGGTGGGTCGACATCTTCCTCGGCGGGGCACCCGATAACACGCTCGTCAGGTCTGCCTCGCTTTTGGGTTGTCGCCAGCGGTCTGAAACGACTGCTTCATCCCCTCGATGAACACGCGCAGTTTCGGCGGCGCCTCAGGAAGTGCACGAAGAATCTGGATCGGCGCGTGTTCTTCATCCGGGTCGTCGAACAGAGGTTGCAATCGCCCCGCTGCGATGTCCGCATCAGCCACCCAGTTCGGCAGCATGGCGACACCGACCCCCGCCACGGCCGCCAGCCGCTGTGCTTCGAACTCATCGCAGCGGAAGACAACACCGGGATCATCCGAGAGGACGACGCTATTGGCCAGGCGGCTCCAGCCCATGCCCGATGGCTCGCGCGGCTTGCCGATGCGTCGATGCTTCGTCAACGCTTCTAGATCCTCGGGGTGCCCGCATCGAGCGAGATAAGCCGGCGACGCACAGACAACCCAGCGTTGAACACCAATGTGCGTGGCGATGAGCCCGCTGTCAGGTTGCTGGCCAATTCGGATGGCAGCATCGCGGCGTTCCGTCGACGGATCCGCGGGACGTTCTGTCAGATCTAGTTCGATACTGAGATCTGGCCATTCGGCCAGCAATGTACCGATGACAGGCAAGACATGGAGGCGACCAAAGGTCGGCAGGCAACTCAGACGCAGAACGCCGCTTGGGCTTTCATCAAATTCAACGACTTCGCTCCTTGTATCGATCAACCGATCGATGACATCCCGGGCTCGCGCGAGAAGCTTCTCGCCCGCGTCGGTCAGCGTCAGAGAGCGGGTCGAGCGGACGAAGAGCTTGGTTTGGAGATCGGCTTCCAGGGAATCGATCCGGCGCACGACGGAGGACGCCGCCACACCACGTACCCGCGCCGTCGCAGCAAAGCTGCCGCGTCGGCAAACCTCAACGAACATCTCCAGATGCGTGGCGTAGCGAGCAAAGTCCATCATTGCAGTATACGCAAAGATATCGAGCGTTGAAATGCGATTATCGTTGAGAAGGGTCGGCTGTAACTTCAGCACAAGATCACGCCCGATAGGTAACACCTTCCGCTACCGCATCGGCGGAGAAGCAGCAGCAGATCGGCCTCATCACCATTGATGGCACCGGCCGCTATTTCGGGAACGAACATCTCTTTCTGGCGGTCCAGGGCGGAGCTGGACCGAGCCGGCGGTGACCCTCTGGAGCCAATTATGCTGTACACCACCAACCTGAAATCCCTTCTGAAGGACCCGTCTCTCCTCGTCACTAAAGCGTTTGTCGCCGGTGAGTGGGTGGACGCCGATGATGAGGCGACATTTGCCGTGACGAACCCAGCACGCGGCGACGTGCTTTGCAACGTCCCCGACCTCGGGCGGGCGGAGACGGCCCATGCCATCGATGCCGCACACATCGCCATGGCGGACTGGTCAAATCGCACCGCCAAGGAACGTGCCGTCGTCATGCGGCGGTGGTTTGAGTTGATGATGGCGAATCAAGATGATCTCGGCATGATCCTGACCGCCGAGATGGGCAAGCCACTTGCGGAAGCGAAAGGTGAGATCGCCTTCGGCGCAAGCTTCATTGAGTGGTTCGGCGAGGAAGCCAAGCGGATCTATGGCGAGACGATTCCTGGCCATCAGCGCGATAAGCGGATCACCGTCATCCGTCAGCCGATCGGCGTCGTCGGCTCAATCACTCCATGGAATTTTCCCAATGCGATGATCGCGCGCAAGGTCGGTCCGGCGCTGGCGGTCGGTTGCGGTATCGTCTGTCTGCCTGCCTCGGAAACGCCGCTCTCGGCGCTGGCGATGGCCTTGCTGGGAGAGCGGGCCGGCCTACCTAAGGGCATCCTGTCCGTCATTACCTCGACGCGGGCTTCCGATGTCGGCAAGGAGCTTTGCGAGAATCCGATCGTGCGCAAGCTGACCTTCACCGGTTCGACGCAGGTAGGGCGGATCTTGCTGCATCAGGCGGCAGACCAGATCATGAAATGCTCGATGGAACTGGGCGGCAACGCGCCCTTCATCGTTTTCGATGACGCCGATCTCGACGCCGCCGTCACCGGAGCGATGGCATCGAAATTCCGCAACAACGGCCAGACCTGCATTTGCGCCAACCGTATATATGTGCAGGCTGGCGTTTATGACGCCTTTGCCGAAAAGCTAAGCGCTGCAGCGGCATCGCTCGAACTCGGCGACGGCCTCGCGCAGGGCGTGGAGGTCGGTCCGCTCATCAACGAGAAGGCGGTGGCCAAGGTCGAGCGCCATATCGACGATGCCCTCACGCATGGAGCGAAAATCGCCACCGGCGGCAAGCGCGATGCGCGCGGGGGTACCTTCTTCGAACCCACGGTGCTGACCGGCGTAACTCAGGAAATGGCGGTCGCGGCCGAAGAAACCTTCGGGCCGGTTGCCCCACTGTTCCGGTTCGAAACCGAAGAAGAGGTGATCGCGAAGGCGAATGACACGATCTTTGGCCTCGCCTCCTATTTTTATAGCCGCGACGTCGGCCGGGTCGTACGCGTTCAGGAGAGCCTCGAATACGGCATGGTTGGCGTCAATACCGGGATCATCTCGGCCGAACTCGCGCCATTTGGCGGCATCAAGCAGTCCGGGCTCGGTCGCGAAGGCAGTCACCACGGCGTCGAGGACTATCTGGAGATGAAATACATCTGCCTTTCGATCTGAAACGATCTGGATGTGGTTGCCGCAAACGTTCGCGTGACGCCTAGGATCAGCACTTCGCCTCCTGCTCGAGACCTTGCGATGACAGAGAGTTGCCAAGACTCATGGTCGCCCAACGAGCGAGATCGATGGAGTCGAGATCTCTGCTATTCGCCCTGAACTCGTTCGCTGGCGGCGTACATCGTTCTTGAGGGTTGGTGCATGCTGTCGAGTTCGGGCTGCTGCGGTGACTGGCTCGCTTCAATGCCAACGTCTCGCACCATGAAGCCCTAGGACGCCGGACGTCAGCCGGCATCGATCGACCGATATCGAACGGCAATCCCGCCAGTCGACGGCGCCATGAGAGATGAGAGCTTACAACAAGGAGACTTTCGATGCCGATGATTATCATTCGCTATGTGACACCGAAGGCAGGCCTTGAGCTGCGTCCGCAAATAGCGGAGCTGGCTGCACGCCTCGGCGCGGAGAAACTCGGGAAGGACCCCGACGTAACCGCCGTTCTCGTCGAGCCAGCCGATCCGCAAAGCTGGCTTATCGCAGGCAAGCGCCCGACCGACGCTGGATTGTCGGCATTCTGGCTCGAAATCACAATCACGGCAGGCACGAATACGAAAGAGGACACGACAGCGTTCGTGAAAGCGGCTTACGAGGGAATGCAAGCTTTGCTGGGGCCGCTGCATGAGGAGTGCTACGTACATGTCCACGCGACCAATGGTGATGCCTATGGCTACGGTGGGCGCACCCAAAATGGTCGGTGGGCGGCAAAACATCCGGGTTGAGTTGGTGTGACCGAACCGGAAATCTAAAGGATACGGCCTATTCACGATCCGTAGGAGGAGGTCGCGCATCATCAGGATCCGCGGATGTGTCGGCCTCACTGCCGCCATGCGGGCTCGATATCAGTGGCGGAAGGGGGGGATTGTGATCGTGCTGAACGAGCCGGCCGTCCGCAATTTCCGCCAGGCAATAGTCCGGCACGACTCTTGCGTCGGTTCCCGCTGCCGCGGCCGCAATCAGCGCTCGAAGGTCCGGCATGACGAGCGTTGCTTGGAAAGTCGATTCACGGCCGAACACCTCGCTCCAATAGCGCCTGAAGATCGGCAGGCTATGGGCATAGGCGAGTATCGGCATCGCGCCTTCGCGGATGGCTGTCTCGGCGCTTGCGCGCAACGGCTCGGCCCGTCGACGCGTTGCGACTAGCACGAAGCGCTCGCGGTGAAGGCGCGCGGTCGCGGCAGGCAGGTCACGTGCGCCAGTTGTGAAGATAGCGAAATCGAGATCGCCAGCGGTGAGTTTGCCAAGGCGCTCGTCGCCACCGCCGGATAGGAACTTCGGGCGCAGGCCCAGTCCGTTCAAGCGTGGCGAGCATCGGACCGGAGAGCTTGTCGATGAACTCAAAGGGGCCAGCGATCTTGATCAGGCCGGTAACGCGTCATTCCGGCCGTGGAAGCCGATCGAAGATCGTCTCCAGTGCGTTGACATGCGGTGCGACCGCGCAGGCGACGACCTCTACGAGCCGCATCACCCGGACCTACCGGGACCTAGCGCGGCGCCACGGGACGGGGGTGATCCTGGCCAAGACGTATAGCCGCGCAACAAGGCGAAGGTGGAGCATGCCGTGTTGCTCGCCGGCTGGATCATGGCACAACTGGCGGCAAGTATGTGGCTTCCTGCGCGCGATACCTCGATGACCGAGGCGCGCGGCGCGCATCTCCGTCTCGGGTCCCGCGCAACGCGGCGAGACCATCGAATTCCTCGACCGCGGCATAGCTCTCCGGAGTGTCCTAGCGTCCGAATGACGATGAAGAGTTCCGAGGGCGAAGGGGAAACGTGTGAATCGCCCGCTCTCTGCCAAGCGCCACGATCCTGCGCGCCAATCTACGATTTTCTACGATATCCCACGCCCATCGGGGGCGGTCCTCTCGCGACCGGTGGTGGCTAGCGCGCGGCCAGTCAATTTATTATCTATGCTGTGGATTGTTTGAGAGTGCTCTTACTCCCTTGGGCGAACTTGCGTGCGGTGCGCCCAAGCGCATTTTCATATCCGTGGAAATCACCGCGCGGCGCAATGTGGAGCAATCGTAACTTGGCGGTGGAGAAGTCGTCGATACGTTCGAGACCATGAAACGGGGCGATTGGTGAGGCCATGGGAAGCTGGATCGAGCATGCAATCTGGTGGCACGTCTACCCGCTCGGCTTTGTCGGGGCGGAACGCGAGGCGCACGCCTTTGACGGCGTCACCCATCGGTTCAGCCACCTGACTGCGTGGCTCGACCACGTCATAACCCTCGGCGCGTCCGGAATCTTGCTCGGCCCCGTCTTTGCGTCTTCCACGCATGGGTATGACACGGTCGATTACTTCCGCATCGATCCGCGCCTCGGGGATGACGCGGATCTCGAGGCGTTCGTCGACGCCGCGCGCCGCCGCGGCTTACGG
Organism: Bradyrhizobium mercantei; assembly: GCF_001982635.1. Classification (GTDB taxonomy): domain Bacteria; phylum Pseudomonadota; class Alphaproteobacteria; order Rhizobiales; family Xanthobacteraceae; genus Bradyrhizobium; species Bradyrhizobium mercantei. The sequence continues at coordinate 261,836 of NZ_MKFI01000003.1, forward strand.
ATCGTCCTCGATGGCGTCTTCAACCACGTCGGTCACGAGTTTCCGATCTTCCGGCGCGCCCTCGCCGGCGGCGCGACGTCGCGAGAGGCCCGGTGGTTCCGGCTGACATGGCCCTCGGGCGACGGCTCCGGTGGGCCGCCGGACTATGCGACGTTCGAAGGCCACCGCCATCTGGTGAAGCTCAACCACGACGAGCCTGAGGTGGTCGACTACGTCACGCGAATCATGGTTCATTGGCTGGCGCGTGGCGTCAGCGGTTGGCGGCTAGACGCGGCCTACGCGGTGCCAGCCGCGTTCTGGCGGAAAGTGCTGCCGCAGGTTCGCGCCGGCTATCCCGATGCTTACATCTTCGGCGAAGTAATCCACGGGGATTATGCCGGCTTTGTCCGTGAGGCTGGGCTGGATTCTGTCACTCAGTATGAGCTCTGGAAAGCCGTTTGGAGCTCTCTGAACGATCGCAACCTGTTCGAGCTCGCCTGGGCGCTAAAGCGTCACAACGGTATGCTCGAGACGTTCGCGCCGCAGACATTCATCGGCAATCACGATGTGACACGTATTGCAAGTCAGCTTCAAGATGAACTACATCTTGCGCATGCGCTCGTCATCCTGATGACTGTGGGCGGATTGCCTTCCGTCTATGCGGGCGACGAATTGGGCTATCGCGGGGTCAAGGAGCATCGAGCCGGTGGAGACGATGCTATTCGTCCGTTGTTTCCGGCAACACCGCCCGACCCTCAGTCCTGCGATCGGGATACCCTCCGTCTCCATCAGCAGCTAGTCGCCTTGCGACGGCGGAACCCTTGGCTGCATCGCGCGCGCAGCAAGGTGCTTGAACTGCAAAGCACGAGTCTTCTCTTCATGGTGTTTCACGACGAGCATCGGCTGTGGGTCGTATTGAACCTGGCTGATGCGCACATCACGCGCGTCGTCGACGCAAGTGTCAATTGCATTGCCGGCAATAGCGTCGCGTCGCGGAGGGGCACGACGACCGAAATTGCAGTCCCGTCACATGGCTGGAGCATCTTGAGTGAATGATCAGCCAAATTCGGGCGTCATGCGGTATCGCAAGCTTAGCGAGCGTGGGTAAACGCGGTTGCGCTTCAGTAACTCGGCCCTGACGTTTCATGGTCTGGTCGTCCGAATTGTGTCCTCACACGCTTCTGTGCGATGATAAGCGCATCATATCGGAGCTACGAAATTGTTTAAGGTCGTATTCGACGTCCTCTAGGCCGTGTACCGATAAAATCGTCGGCATGAAGCGACGAACGCCACGTCCGCTTTGTCGCGATGACCACCAATTTCGTGTGGCGGCGGAATATGTTGCGGTGGGCTAGAACTGCATATGCCATCAATTAAAACGGCGTCAGCGCCAAACGCCCGGTGTTTGTCAAATGATCGCTGCGATGGATCGCAAAGCCTTCGCGGCTATCGGGCCACGCATAATAGAGCAGGCCGAGAACTCGCCCGTTGGCGACATAGGATCGCAAATTTATCTGCGTCTCATTGACCAGAGTGATCTGGCTGGTTTCGTCAGGTGGACGGACCGTGTCGCGATTGGGAAAGCCCCACTCAGTGATCCAGCAGGGCTTGCCGGTTCGGCGAGCTTTTGGCTGGCATTCCGCGAGAACGTACTTCTGTAATCGGTCGGGTGCCCCCGCTGCTGCGATCGAACTTCCCGGATCATTTGTCCAGGGGTAGGTGTGGACGCCGTTGGCGTCGACCAGTTCATCGAGGCCGTTGGCGCGCATGAAATCCAGCGTTGCGGCAGTGCCGACTGCGTCGGAGCCGCGCGGTTCGCGGTGCCTGCGGAGCTTCGTTGAACACCCGGCCTGAGCTGACAATCGGTGCATGTTGGTTCAACTTCTAGCGCGCGGGGACGTCCTTGTTCACCCTCGAGCAGCTTGAGATATTGCAGATAACCCTTAGCGACCTATCGGGCTTCCGGGTTGTTCGAAAGGGCCTCGAGGGTGAACTCTTTGGATCGGGCGGGATTCTCGGCCGGCACGCTGAAATCCGCATTGAACATCGCGGAATCGATATCATTACCCAACTCGAACCCTGCGAGCCCGACCCCGACGGCATCGAGTTTTTCGAGTAGGGGGCTCGAAGTACCTGTGGACCTGATCGGGATCTGCGGCGGATAACGGAGATCCGCCCCACACGCCGAAAGCATTGGGCCGCGGTCGGCTGGGTGCACCGGAGGGGCCGTGCGAGGTTCTATAGGCTTGTGCAACCATCTCAAGCTTGACCAGCCGATCCTTTCTCGCTCACTTTGCGACGCGTCAATGAGGTCAGGCCAAAATGGATCGATCCAAGATAGATCTAAACTTGTTTCTGATATTCGATGCCATCTACACAGAGGGAGGCGTTACCCCCGCTGCCAAACGATTAAACCTTACTCAGCCCGCCGTGAGCCACGCTCTCAGCAGGCTTCGCGACTCGTTCGGCGACCCGCTCTTTGTTCGCAATGGGCGTGCCATAACGCCAACGCCTTTGGCGCGGCGTATCGTTTCAAGCGTGCGCCAGTCGATCCACGAATTGCACGCCACAATGGACGGTGCCGGCCGATTTGATCCGGCCATAGCGAGGTTCAAATTTACCATCGGAATGCGCGATATTCTCGAGATCTCGCTACTCCCCGAATTGATCGCCAAAGTGCGCCGCCTCGCACCGCACGTTGAATTTTCCATTGTCAAAGTCAACCGGCGACAGCTGGAAGCGGAACTGGCTGCCGGCGTAGTCGATGTCGCGATCGACGTGCGGTTGCCTTTGTCCGCCGAGGTTCGATATCATCAGATTATGGACCCCAGGCTCTGCGTTCTTGCGAGCAAGAAGCATCAGCGCCTACAGCGCCGATTGAGCCTGAAGGCCTATCTGGCCGAGCAACACGTCGTCGTGACCTCCCGGCGAAAAGGCCAATCGATCGAAGATGTCGAACTAAGTCATCTCGGTCATCGGAGGAAAGTTCGGCTTCGATGCCAACATTACTTCGCAGCAGCTCGGATCGTTTGCCACACTGATCTACTCTGCTCAATGACTGAGCCGACTGCCCGGATACTGGGTGAATTGCTGCCGGTTCAAGTTTTGCGATTTCCGTTGCGACTACCGCATTTCGGCGCATTTCTCTATTGGCATTCGAATTTTGAGGCCGATCCTGCGAATAGTTGGCTGCGAACGCAAATCATTGACGCTGCGACTCGGACTGCCACATAACATTTCTTCCCTCGATCGCTCTGCCAGGCAATCGATAGCCTGGATTCATGGATATCCATCCATAACGATCATTTTCCAGGTCGATCGCGCACGCGTATCTTCCAGACCTTGAACGATCAGCCGCGACTGAGGACGATGGAGGATATACATGGACGCCGAGACCGCATCTGCAGCCGGCTTCAGCAGCTTCGAGGTTTCGAAGAGTGATCTTCGTCGGTGGCGATGGAATGATGATGGTGTGCCAGGCGCCTCGCGGCTGGAGACCAATCAAGTCCTAATCGAGATTTCCAAATTCTCGTTGACCTCGAACAATGTGACTTACGCGCGTCTCGGTGAAGCCACTGTGAAGACGACCACCATTCCATATTGGCGCTTTTTTCCGACGGCCGATGGTTGGGGAAGCATTCCCGTATGGGGGGTCGGCCAAGTTGTCGCCTCCCGCAACTCAAGAATTCGCTCCGGTGAGAAGCTCTATGGCTTCTTTCCCATGGCGACCCACCTGACAATGACGCCGACGGTTCAAGACCGTGCTCGTGTTGTGGACGATACGCCACATCGGCGGGAGCTAGCCGCAATCTATCAGGACTATGTCCTCATCGATCGAGAAGATCGCTACCATCACATGGGTACGAATGCATATGTTGTATTGAGACCGGTCTTCAGTTTGTCCTTCTGTTGTGCGCTCTACTTGTTGTCGGAACGATACTTCGGTGCGGCGCGAATTGTCATCTCGAGTGCGTCGAGCAAGGCGGCGCTCGGGCTCTGCCATCTGTTGGCGAAAGATCGCTCGTCGAAAATCGAAATCTGGGGTATGACGTCTGCACCAAACGTTGAGATCGTATCGGAACGTGGTCGATATGATCGTGTCTATTCATACGACATGATCGGAGATCTTCCGGCCGACCGCCCAACAATCTTCGTTGATATTAGCGGAAACCAAAAATTGCTTGCTCAAGTTCATCACAGATTGAAGAGCAGTCTCGTCTATAGCTGCCTCGCTGGGTTCACGCATTGGAATTCCGTTACGAATGAACAAGAGATGCTTCCTGGACCGACCCCGCAGCTCTTTTCGACTCCGGCGCACATGGTTTCGCTTCGCAGCAAACTGGGCGTTGAGGGGTATTGGCAGCGATTTACGTACGAATATGGATCGTTCGTAGAGTACGTAACACCGTGGCTCAACATCGACCGCAAATTCGGCAAGTCGGCGGTGGAGCGCACATACCACGAAGTGCTAAATGGAATGGTGCCTCCGGACGTTGGCAATGTCCTATCAATTTCAATGAGTGGATAGTCTGCTCGATCCGCCGATGAACTAATCGCGATTTATTTGCGGAGTTGTTGGGCCGGGGACGTTGGGCAGCTCGAAGGCATCGCCACGCGCTGTTCCAGCGTCATGCCCCGGTCGGATTGCGATCCGAGATTGCGGCGGCATTGACATTGGCACGGACAAAGGCTGCCGCTTCCGTATGTAGCGGAGTTCGTTAGATCGGGCCGGCTGAGGACGGTGCTGGGCAATCGGAAATCCGCGACGTCCACGGTGTACGCGGTGTAACCCTCGATACGCTATGTTTCCACTATAGCGCGCGTATTTGTTGACTTCCTGACCGAAGAGCTTTCTTAGCTCGGGACATTATTTTTGGCATCGCTGCTGAGGCCCGAGCGCAAAGGGTCGAAGGCCTCACGCATCGACCGAGAGCGAATAGTCCTATTGCCGACCGCCTGCGTCTCAACAAGTGTTCCGAAACAGGAGAAGGCTGGCTCGGTCATCTGGATCGGTAGTCATCGGAATTCGGACAGGCGCAGTTGGTGCTGGTGCTCGCAACGACCTAGTTGATGAATTGGACCGGTCAAATTGGTAATTACTGGCTCTGTTTGGGACGCCAATTCGACGATAAGAACAGGCTGAGTTTTGCTACTTGGGCAGACAATATGACGTCGGAAGACGTGCCACTTTTCGGTTTCGCCATCGAATTACCGCCACGTGCGAGGCTCCGCGCGCTTTATGGCGCCCTGAAATCCGCGATCCTTGACGGGCGTCTGGAGCAAGATGCCCGCATGCCGCCGTCGCGAAAGCTCGCGAGATCGTTGGGAATTTCGCGCAACACGGCCGTGGCCGCCTACGACCTGCTGCTGAGCGAAGGTTATCTCGTCGCGCGCGCCGGCGCAGGCACATTTGTCGCGCATCATGCGCGGATCACCGGAAACGAAAGAATTGGGAAGCCCCTCCCGGGCCAGAAGCGTCTATCTCCGCCGCCGAGTAGGATAGATGATGCGGCTGCGGCGATCCTGAAAGGGACGGGTACTTCCAATCATCCGTTCGATCTTCGGCCCGGCCTTTCGGATAAGTCGGAATTTCCGTTTGACGTCTGGAGGAGGCTCTCTGCGCGGGCGCTGCGTGGTCTCTCGAAGACACCGGCCGAGTATATGGACCCGGAGGGGCGAATTGAGCTTCGGCAAGCCATCACAAGTCACATTGCTCATACCCGTGCCGTCGTTTGTGCCGCAGATGATCTCGTTGTCACCAACGGGGCTCAGCAAGCTTTTGACCTGATTGCGCGAACGTTCGTGACCCCAGGTGGAGTCGTCGCGTTCGAGGACCCTGGCTATCCGCCAGCACGTGCTGCGTTCGCCGCGGCCGGTGCGGAAATGCGATCGGTCCGCGTTGACTCGGAGGGGATCGTCGTTGATGAGTTGCCGGAGGACGCGCGGATCGTGTTCGTGACGCCTTCGCACCAATTTCCTCTTGGCGCGGCAATGTCGTTGCGACGCAGAAGCCAGTTGCTTAGCTGGGCTCGTCGCACTGGGGCGATCGTGGTTGAGGATGATTATGATAGCGAGTTCAGGTTCTCGGGACGTCCCCTGGATGCTTTGCAGATGCTTGATCGCCTCGATGACGCAGGTGGTAGGCACGTGCTCTATGTCGGAACGTTCTCCAAGTCATTGTTTCCGGCGATCAGGTTGGGTTTCATCGTGACCCCGGGCTGGGCACGGGAAGCTCTCGTTCGATTCAAGGGAATCTCGGATCGACATAGTCCAGTCCTTGCCCAGGACACGTTAGCGTCCTTTATTCTAGAAGGTCACCTCGTCCGCCATCTTAGAGGGATGCGTCGCTCCTACGGAGAGCGTCGAGCGTCCTTGCTTGCGGCCGTTGAGCGGGGAGGCGGCCAGAATCTCAAGATTTTGCCGTCGGAAGAAGTCGGTCTTCATTTCGCGGTCGCACACGAAGTGATCGATGAGGATCTATTCACCGTCGAAGCCTCTCGCATCGGGCTGAATATCGTCCCCTTGAGCCGATACTTTGTCGATCCTCGACAGGCAGGCACGACCGGCTTCGTCGTAGGTTATGGACGGCTTGGTCAAAGTTGTCTTCAGGCGGCGTCTGGCAAGCTGTGCGGTCTCCTAGCCGAGTTTGGTGCTGGATATGCTCCAAATAGGTCAGACGACATGCTCGCCAAGCAGAGTGGACCGGAGGCATCAGGTGAATCGCGCTCCTTCGGTGGCGCCCCCAGCTGATTGTCTAATTGGCTCTAGATTTGCATGCATTCGTCATGAGCACTGCTCCGCCGTGTTCGAGCCGCGTGGCGGGTGGGTAGCGCATATGTCAACGCTGAACAGACCGGCGATAGGCAAACTGTCGCGCTCTTACCCTTCTGTTGTTGTCTGCTAGCAGCCAAACAGCCGTCGCGTAGGCCAGCGGAAGCTTTAGGCAGCGTCTCCGTTTAGAGATGGTGACACCTCTCCAACTCGAACGTGACAGGCTCAGGCGTGTTGCTCGCAGCGCATTTAGTCGAAAAACTCACGAAGGCGACCGGAGGAGCGTCGGCCCCAAGCAGGCAGGATTTTGGCCGCGACGAAAAACACGAGCAGCTTGGTCTTCCAAAATCGCGCGAGGTTGGATCTTCTCCATGCCGCTAGTCGGTAGCAAGCTCCGCGCACTGATCGTCAAACGGAGAAATGTATGTCGGATCTGAAAGAGCTGTCATCGCGCCTGATTTCAACACCATGGAACCCCGTTTCGCCTGGAGTTTCGTCCCAGTTGCTCGGCGTCTTCAAGGACAAGGGTTGGATTAGCGTACTCCGCCTGGAGCCTGGTTCCGTCGTCCCTCTGCACCGCCACACTGGCGAGGTGCACGGCTTCGTGTTGGCGGGGCACCGGCGCCTCGGGCCAGGGGGGGCACTCGTTGGTCCGGGCGAATACACGTTCGAACCGGAAGGCAACGTTGATACGTGGTCGGTCGAAGGTGACGTGCCGCTGGTCAGTCTGTTCGTCGTGCGTGGGGACGTTGAGTACCTCGACGACAGCCGGGCGGTTCTGCGACGCGAAACCGGACAGTCCAAGCTGGAGGCCTATCAGCGAGTTTGCATCGAGAAGGGTGTAGTGCCGGCCGATTTGATGCAACGCTGATCGTCATTGATCGCAGTGCGTAATTTCGCGATCTATCAAGCGAATATCGTCCCGAGACTCGGCCACCGATCGCTTTTGCGGTCGGCGGTTCTTTCATCTTTCTACGGCGCTACCAGTCTTATGACCCCAAGACCACTTGTCTGCGTGTTGCGCTGAGTATCACTGCGATATCCGTTGCACGCGGTACGGCGGCGGTCCCACCCGAGCAATCGCCGGCATTATACCTGAGCTGGACCACTTGAGTTGTCAGTGCTTGGCTCTCGTAAATTGTCCGCCGTCGACTTACCGCTTGTGCTCACTTGACTGGAATGAGGAGCGAGTTGATGCGGCTACTGCCAGTTGTGATGATTCTCGCCATTGTTCTCTGCTGTGCGCGCCAATGCGTCGAACTTGCTTTCGCTTCTGAAAGTGAGGTGGAAGCGGCAACCGCAATACCTGATCCAGAAAGTGGACAGGGACGTGCGGAAAACGCGGGCCGGGCGCTTCTCGGTCAGATCGCTCCTGCCGTTAAATTAAAAACCATAGACGGCGACACAATCGATCTTGCTGAACTATATGGCAAACAGCCCGTCTATCTGAAGTTTTGGGCGACCTGGTGTGTACCTTGCCGAGAGCAAATGCTCGCTTTTGCGCGAGACTATGAGGCGCTCAAGGACAAGGCCACGGTCGTCGCGATCAACACAGGCTTCAACGAGACGTTGGAGGGCGTGCGGCGCTATCGACAGAGGTACGGTCTTCGCATGCCGATCGTGATCGACGACGGGAGGCTGACGGCTGCGCTCAATTTACGGGTAACACCGCAACATGTGGTGATCGGCCGCGATGGTCGAATTCTTTATGTGGGGCATCTGGAGGACGCAACGCTTCAACAGGCATTCGCGGCGGCTTTGAAGCAGGAGGGCGGTGGGTCGGCTGTGCAGACGCTGGAGTCTGATCCGACTTTCGGAGTTGGCGACAAGCCCTATGGCCTGAAATCAGTAGAGACTGCTGCGGGGACATTTCCCGTTGTCGGTCCCCTCGCGGGGCGTGATCTTCGTGCGATTCTCTTCTTCTCGCCATGGTGCGAGTCCTATCTCGCCAAAAGCAACCCACAAACAGCTGAGGCATGCCGACGAGGGCGCCTCGCAGTCAATCAGCTCTCGCAACAGAGAGGACTGCGCTGGCTCGGCATTGCGTCCGGGCTCTGGGCGAGCGAGAAGGATCTCGCGGACTACCGCAAGGAGTCGGAAATCGGCATCCCGTTGACCCTCGACGGCTCGGGGCGGCTCTTTCGGGCCTTTGGCGTGCATGACGTCCCGACGATTATCCTGGTCGACCATGACGGGCGAATAGTCTCTAGAATTGATCCAAAAGTTGCTAATCCGGCCGAGCGTATCCGTGCGGTGGTTGACGGAGAGTAATGATTACCGGAACGGTGCAGCAGCTAAAGGTTGCATTTCGACCGGCCAGCCTGTCTTGTACGGTGGACCGGGACGTACCCAATCGGTGCTTAGCTTTTTCGCGGCAGGCGGCGGGTTGGCCGGAGCAAACCATGCCGATCTCGCAGTCGTCATTCTCAAGCCCTTCGTTTCCTCAGGGAATCACTGGCTAATTGAGTAATATGCCATTTTCCAAGGCTACTTTTTCTTAGATAAAGTTGGCTTGGACAGGAATTATGCGCGAGTCCTACCGCGGCCATCCGATGTTCGCCGAAACTGCCAAGTTCTGCAAAAGATGCGATCAAGCGGTGTTCAATCCGAACTTTCAATCCATGCCGTTGACAGCTTTCGAGCCGATGGTTCATCGGGTCTTCTCGACCGTAAAGAACACCATCTATCTAGACGCGCTTCGCTGAGCGGTCGTTTCGGAAGTGGCCGTGTGGAATGAAGATCACAGTTGGGGCCGATGTTATAGGCGTTGTCTCGGCCTATTACCTATCTGAGGTGGGTCATCAGGTCGTAGTTGTAGATCGTCAGCGGGGGGGGGCGGCGCTCGAAACGAGCTATGCCAACGCCGGCGAAATTTCGCCTGGCTACGTGTCGCCGTGGGCGGCGTCAGGAGTTCCTCTTATCGCCATGCGTTGGCTTGTAGCGGAGCATGCCCTGCTAATAATCAGACCGAACTTTGTCCTTGCGATTCTTTCGTGGATTGCGCGGATGATGGTGCGCAAGCGCAGTGTCAAAAGATATCAGACGAACAAGCAACGCATGCGTCGCCTGGCGGAGTACAGTCGACAAAAGATGATCGAGCGTTGTGGGGAAGTCGGCACCCAATACGACCACCGGACGCAGGGCACACTTCAGCTGTGCCGCTTCCCTCCAACAAGAAATCAGAGCTTCGAAATAATAGACCAGCGATGTTGTGTACTGCCGCTCACCAAGCGCCACAATTCTGTGCGCCAATCCACGATTTCTTGCGATATCCCACGCCCAATGGCGGCGGCAGCTCCGGCTAGTGGCGATCGCCAGCACGCGACTAGTCAGCTTAGATGGAAAACGCTCTTACTCCCTCAGGCGAACTTGGACGAAGGTCGCTCCAGCTGTAGCGACGAGGCCGAGCGCGGCGGCAAAAATAGTCGCGCCAGATGCAAGTCCCGTGAAATCGATCAGACAGCCCGTCAATACTGGAAGTAGTCCGGCAGGTATGTATCCGCCAACATTCATGACCGCGTTCGCCTCCGCTCGGCGGTGCGCCGGCACATGCAGTCCGATCAGCGAAAGACCCCCGAGTTGACCAAGACCTTGGCCCGCGCCGGCGAGCAAGGCAGCAAGAATCAAGAAACCGGCAAGCGATGCGTCGACCGCAACGGCGATGCTGATCATGGACATGACCGTCGCGGCCGCGCCAATTAGCAAGGTCCTGCGAATCGATAGATGCCTGACTGCGAACTGAATGCCCGTTGCGGTCAAGAACATGGCACAAGCCGTTCCTCCCGCCACAAGCGGACTCGTGACATGGAGCAGCTTCGAAAGAAGCGATGGTCCCAGCGACAACACGAAGGAAGTTGCCGTGATGCCAGGCCCAAAGACAGCAACGCCGACTGCGATTTGTCGCTGGTTGGGGCGTGGCACGCTCGGAAAACGCAAATGCCAGCCGTCGTTGCGCTCGCGATCGAACCGTTTCTGCGGCAGAGCAAGGACCAAAAGGCCGGTGCACGCCAATACGATCAGTTCTGCGGCAAAGATCGGAACTACGGGCTCCGATAGGTGCACCGCTAGTGAGCCCGCCAGTAGGGGGCCCAAGCCGGCACCAAGAACCATGGCTACTGAGGCGATCAGCGACGCCAACCTCCGACGATTCGGGCCGCCAAAGTCCACAACGGAGGCCATGCCTGCCGATACGACAACCCCGACAGCGACGCCCGACAGGAAGCGGGCGAAGAGCAGAGCGGCGACCGTCGTCGCGGTAGCGAAAAGTACACATGCCAGAATGGCTGCCGCGAGGCCGGGCAACAGAACCGGCTTTCGGCCATAGCGGTCAGACAGCTGACCGGCCAGCGACAGCGTCACTAGCAGACCCAAGATGTAGGCCGCAAAGATCACCGTTAAAGTGCCGGAAGAGAACCCGATCTCCCGCTGCCAATAGACGTAAAGCGGCGTCGCCGAATTCGACAGGACGAACACGGCGGTGACCACCCAGGCCGCGCTCCACATGCGCCACGGGCGCTGCTCCAAGTTTTCTGCGCCTGAAGGGCTACCGATTTCGCAAGTCGTCATGCCTACCTCCTGTACGAGTTTTATCGTACATACCACAGTTCGACAAATCTCGTACAGCGGTGTAGAGGATCGTTCATATCGGTTCGTCAAAACTGCATGAGGATGCGCACGCGTGGATGATCTTCCCGAGCCTCTGCCGGAGCCTGCCGCCAAGGAGATGCGACTGGAATCGATTATGGGCGCGCTCTCGGATCCGCTCCGTCTGGCAATCGTTCGCAAGCTTCTGCTGGAATCGGAGGCCTACGATCACACGTGCAACTGGTTTGGCCTTGGCAGGCCGAAATCCTCGTTGACGCATCATTTCAAGGCGCTGCGCGAGGCTGGCTTGATCCGGCAGCGTCAATACGGTCTTGAACGGCGCAGCCGTCTGCGCATTGAAGACCTGAACCGGTGCTTTCCCGGTCTTTTGGATCTGGTTCGAAACTGGAGAGAGCCGGCGCCTGACGGGGCCAAGTCGCGGCAGAGGGCCAGCGCGAAAAGGGGCACCGGGACAGGGCGATCATAGCCGGCGATTGCCGCCATTGGCCCTGCCGGCTCGATCACCAGTGGACCGAGCCGGCACGCTGTTCAGTGCTGTGGCACGAAACGCGGCACGTCCTTCCCGTCAAGGTACCCAAGGAGAACGTCGGCAGCTGCGTCTGCAAATTGCCCGTACATTTCGTCCGTTGGCCAGCCGAGATGCGAGGTGAGGACAACATTGGAAAGGCGCCTCAATGGGTGGGCGGCCGGCAAGGGCTCCTCATCAAAAACGTCGAGAGCGGCGCCGGCAATGCGACCATCGGCAAGCGCGTGATATAGTGCCTTCTCGTCGACGATAGCGCCGCGCGCCGTATTGATCAGATATGCGGTTGGCTTCATTAGCGAGAGCCTCGCCGAATCGATCAGGCCCCGCGAGTCGGGGCTGAGCGTTGCGTGGATCGAGATAACGTCGGAAGAGCGCATCAGGTCATTGAGCTCGCGACGTTCTACGCCATGCTGCGCCGCGGTTTCAGCTGTCAGTCGGCTCCCCCAGGCCAGAACCTTCATGTCGAATGCGTTCGTAACCCGGGCGACGTATTTGCCGATATTTCCAAGGCCCACGATACCGAGCGTTTTGCCGCGTAGAACCCGCGTCATTGGTGTCGGCCATCCTCCCGCCTTCACGGCATGATCCACAGAAGGGATCTGACGCATGATCGAGATCATCAATCCGATGGCGAGCTCGCCGGCGGCGGTGCAGAAACCTCCCGTCGCCTTGCCGATGACAATGCCGCGCTGCTCTGCCGCGGCGAGATCGACGTGATAGGCATGATTGCCCGTCTGGGCGATGATCCTCACATCCGGCAATTGCTCGAGAAGCTCCTTCGTGAAGCGCGTTCGTTCGCGCGTCGCGACCAGCGCGTCGAAGCCGCGGAGCGCAGAGGCTTCGTCAAAGGGCTTGGTCAGAATCTCGACTTCGGCCCGTTCGCGCAGACGCCGGACGCCGGCCGTCTCGTGATAGGCGCAATGAAAATCGTCGAGAAAGGCAACGCGCATCAAATTTCTCCCGTCTCCTTTGGGGAATCGTGGCAGCCCAGGGCCCGAAGCTGCATCTGCGGGCCTAGGCCAAATGGAGTGAACCGGACAACCGAGTTTTTCTCGGCGATTGTTGTCTTGGGGTCAACAGCCCGCCCATCACGCGATCGCTGGTGCCGAACACGCCCTTTTCCGGGCAGGCCGGCCCAAGCCCGTCTCATCGTTGCTCTTTAGTCAACAAGGACCTCCCAATTTCTCGTGCTGGCCGCCGGGATGACCTGCCTATGGTCGCCACGTGCCATGCCAGCCCGCTCGGGCACAGCGAAATCAATGAGAAAACGGGCAGGAGGAGACCACAATGCAAACATTGAACAATTACGATTTTGTCGTTGTTGGCTGCGGGGCGGCGGGCCTGTCGGCTGCGGTCACATATGCCGAGGCCACGGTTGGGCGACCGGCCCGGATCGCCGTGCTTGAACGTGCAAAGAAGGAGGCGCGCGGCGGCGCAACGCAGTGGACGGGAGCCTTCTTGCGGATCAACGAAGGCCGCAAGCTCGACGCCGACTGGCCCGACAGGGTCCGTCGCGTTTCCGGTGGGCGTTCGGATTTCGAATATTGCCGCAAGCTCGAACAGGAGACGCCGGCAACCCTTCGTTTCATCGAGGAAAGGGGTGTCGAGCTCGTTTTCCCGGCGTTTCCATTCGCGCATACCTTCAATGGCGAGGCCGGTGTCACTCCGCCGGGCCTTCCGGTCGGCGGTGGCGCGGCGATCGTCTCAGCGTTGTTCAAAGCGCTTGAGAAGCACACCAATGTCGACATCCTCTATGAAACCGAAGCCGTTCGCTTGTCGGTTTCGGATGCGGGCGCCGTCGATGGTCTGATCGTCCGCGGAAACGACGGCAAGCTCAGACGTCTCGGAGCAGCTGCCGTCGTACTGGCTTCCGGCGGTTTCGAAGGAAACGCTGAGATGTTGACAAGGTACATCGGAGCGCGCGCCTGCGACCTGCCGCTCATCGCGCCCGGAATTGCGAACAACCGAGGCGACGGGCTGAGAATGGCGCTTGAGCTGGGCGCCGATACGGCTGGTCAGTTCGATATGATTCATGCCGAGCCCATCGATACACGCACCACCAGGGCCGACGCCGTTATCTACACGTACACCGGCGGCATTTTCGTCAACGGCGAGGCCGAGCGGTTCTACGACGAAGGGAAAGACACCTGGGACAACACCTTCGAGCACATCGGCTATGAGATCTGGCGCAACCAGAACCAAAAGGCGTTCTGGATCGCGGATGCCAAGACGATGCAGATACCCGGCGTCGAGATGGGCATGCTCAGCGATCTCCCGCCCGAGAAGGCGGATACCGTCGAAGCGCTGGCCGGCAAGCTGGGGCTCGATCCGGCGATGCTCGGGAAGACGGTAGCCACGTTTAACGCCGCAACCGTCCCCGGAAAGTTCGAACCCGGAAGACTGGACGGCCGGAGCACGACCGGTCTTACCCCGCCCAAATCGAATTGGGCGGTACCACTCGACACCCCGCCCTTCTACGGCATCCCTCTGACCGCCGCGATTTGCTTCACATACGGCGGCATTCGCACCGATCTTCACGCGCGAGTCGTGACGCCGGCGGGCATTCCAATTCCAAATCTCTATGCGGCCGGAGAGGTCACAGGCCTCTTCTATCACGAGTATCCGCCGGCGACGTCCGTGCTCCGCTCGTTGACCTTCGGACGTATTGCCGGCGCTCATGCAGCGGCACAAACGGCGGAATCAAAGGTCGCTGCCGTCGCCTGAACTGCCGCCGAGTTTCACAGTTTCAAGTGTCGAGGCCCGGGAACAGTCCGGGCCCCGACGTTACGAATAATCGACAGCGAGGGATTTATGGATATGACGGCAGCAATCGCGGCCAACGATGCAACAATCATGACGCGGAAGGAAAAGCGCGTCATCTTCGCCGCGTCGCTTGGGAGCGTGTTCGAGATCTACGATTTTTTTCTGATCGGGTTGCTCGCTACGGAAATAACCAAAGCGTTCTTCTCCGGCGTCAATCCGACTGCCGGCTTCATCTTCACCTTGCTGGGCTTTGCCGCAGGTTTCCTTCTCAGGCCGTTCGGGGCGCTCGTGTTCGGACGTGCCGGAGATCTGATCGGCCGAAAGTACACGTTTCTTGTGACGATCGTATTGATGGGACTGTCGACCCTCTCCATCGGCCTGTTGCCCACCTATGCAGAGATCGGCATCGCAGCACCCGTTCTCTTCATCACGATGCGTATGCTTCAAGGCCTTGCGCTTGGGGGCGAGTTTGGCGGCGCAATGATCTACGTCGCGGAGCACGCTCCCGCCGAGCGGCGAGGCGCCTGGACCGCGTGGATTATTCTTACCGCGGCCCTCGGCTTTCTCCTTGCGGTTGGCGTCATCATTCCGCTCCGCTTCGCCCTGAGCGAGCCCGACTTTGGCGTATGGGGCTGGCGGATCCCGTTCCTTGTTTCAGTATTGCTGCTTGTGGTTTCCCTGTGGATCCGCCTGCAGCTCGATGAAACGCCTGAATTCCGCCGGATGAAGGAGGAGGGCCGCGCGTCCAAGGCGCCGATCGGCGAGACGTTTGGTGAGTGGCGGTATCTGAAGCTCGTGCTCATCGCGCTCTTCGGCATCGTCCCGGGCCAGGCCGTCATCTGGTACACCGGCCAGTTCTATTCGCTTTTCTTCCTGACCAAAGTCCTGAAGATCGACGGGACCACAGCCAATCAGCTCGTCATTGCCGCAACCGTGGTAACGGCGCCGCTCTACATCCTCTTCGGTGCCCTGTCGGATCGCATCGGTCGCAAGCCGGTCTATCTGGCCGGCTATCTGCTCGGCGCCGTCCTCATCATTCCGCTGTTTCACGGGTTAGCGCATTTCGGCAACCCGGATCTCGACAAAGCTCAGCGCGAGAATCCGATCGTCGTCGTCGCGGACCCAGCGCAATGTTCGCTGCAATTCAACCCGAGCGGGGCCGCACGCTTTACGTCATCGTGCGACGTCGTCAGAGCAGCCGTCGCCAGGCTCGGCCTCAACTATCAGAGCAGCCCTGCATCGCCTGGCGCGGTAGCCCAGGTCAAAATCGGAGACGACGTCGTCCAGGGCTTCGACGCTTTGGGTGATCAGGCCTCAAGCAGAGACAAGGAATTCAATGCAGCCTTGGCGGCGATCCTGAAGAAGCGGGGATACGTGCTGGATCAGGTCGATCCGGCCTTGATCAACAAGCCCGGCATCATCCTCGTCCTAGTCCTTCTGCTCAGCCTTGGAACGATGACCTTTGCGCCGAGCTGCACGGCGCTCATCGAGCTGTTTCCGTCACGCATACGTTACACAGCGATGTCGTTTCCCTATCATCTCGGGGCCGCATGGTTCGGCGGATTCCTGCCCGCGACCACCTTCGCCATCAATGCGGCGACGGGAGATATCTATGCCGGGCTGCTCTATCCCAGCATCGTGGCCGGCGTCGCCTTCGTCATTGCGCTCGTGCTCGCCAGGGAGACGAAGGGGATCAACATCTCCGGGGCGTGATGCGCGCCGGAACGGTGCCGGAGACATGGATTGTTTGGGCGGTACGTCGCACCGTCGCTTCTATGAAAGGTTTGGATATGCAGGAATTCTTGATGCGGATCGGCAACGAATGGCGCCGGGCTGAAGATGGCGAATGGTTCACGAGCATGGACCCGTATACCGGGCGCGACTGGGCGCGCATGCCACGGGGGAAGGCCGCAGATGCCGACGCGGCGGTCCGGGCCGCGTCCAAGGCCTTCCGGGGCGGCCCCTGGCCGTCGATGACCGCCAGCGCAAGGGGACTTCTGCTGCACCGGCTCGGCGACCTCATTGCTCGTCAGGCCGAGGAATTGGCAGAGCTCGAGGTGAACGACAACGGGAAGCTCAAGGCCGAGATGCTCGGCCAGATGCGATATCTGCCGCAATGGTTCTATTATTATGCTGGATTGGCGGACAAGGTCGAAGGCCGCGTCACGCCGATCGACAAGCCGGGCGTCTTTCATTACACCCTGCACGAGCCGCTGGGCGTCGTCGCGGCGATCGCGCCCTGGAATTCTCCGCTGCTGCTCGCCGCGTGGAAGATCGCTCCCGCGCTCGCCGCCGGCAATACGATCGTGATCAAGCCGTCCGAGTTTTCGTCGGCCTCGACGATTGCGTTCGCCCGGCTGTGCGAAGAGGCAGGCTTCCCGCCGGGCGTGGTCAACGTCATCACCGGATTTGGACCGGAGGTCGGAGAACCTCTCGTCAAGCATCCGCTCGTGGCGCGCATTGCGTTCACAGGAAGCGAGAACGGCGGCCGGCATGTCTACGCGGCGGCCGCTGAAAATATCAAGCGCGTCTCACTCGAACTCGGCGGCAAATCGGCCAACATCGTGTTTAGCGATGCGGATCTCGATGACGCGGTCAAGGGCGTCGTATCGGGCATCTTTGCGGCCACGGGGCAGACCTGCATGGCCGGCTCGCGCCTTTTGGTGCATTCCTCGATCCACGACGAGTTCGTCGCGCGTCTGGTGAAGTTCATGCAGACGGCACGGCTCGGAGATCCGCGAGAGCCCGAGACGAATATCGCCCCGGTGTCCACGCAGCCGCAATTCGAGAAGGTTCTGGCCTATTTCGACATTGCCAGAAAGGAAGGGGCCGAATGTGTGCTTGGCGGCGAGCGTTCGCGTCGGCCGGGTTGCGAGAAGGGGCTTTTCGTCGAACCGACGATCTTCACCGGCGTATCCAACAACATGCGCATCGCTCGCGAAGAGGTGTTCGGGCCGGTCCTTGCCGTGCTGAAATTCGAGACCGATGACGAAGCGGTCGGGATCGCCAATGACAGCCCCTATGGGTTGGCAGCCGGCGTTTGGACGCGCGATCTCCAGCGGGCCATGCTGCTGCCGAAACGGCTAGAGGCGGGCACGGTCTGGGTTAACGCCTATCGGCTGGTGAGTTATCTCGCTCCCTTCGGCGGCGTCAAGGCGTCGGGGCTCGGCCGCGAGAACGGCCTGAACGCGATCTACGAATACCTTGAGGAAAAGAGCGTGTTCATCAATCCGAAGCCCGGCATCGCAAACCCGTTCGTGCTCAGTTGAGAGCCGTCATCCAAAGCACCGCGCCAAACCTGCTGAGATCCGTCAGCCCGGAGCCACCAATCGTGTCCAATGTCTATCATATGCCGACCCGCATCGTCTCCGGGGTCGGCGCGCTCGAATCGCTCGCAGCAACGATCAAGGGCTTCGCGGCCAAATCCGTGATGCTCGTCTCCGACCCGATCATCTCCCGGCAATCCTGGTATCAACGCGCGCTCGAGCAACTCGTTGCCGCGGGACTGTCGGTGCTGCGGTTTGAGGAATGCGAGATCGACGCGCGCGTCAGACAGATCGACGCGCAGGGCAAACGGGCGCGCGAGCAGTCGGTCGATGCCGTGATCAGCATTGGGGGCGGGTCGGTGATGTGCGCCGGCAAGGGGATCGCGATCGTCGGCGCCAACGGGAAGTCGCTCCGCGACTGCACGGGCGTCGGCAATTTCGAACGCCGCGCATTGCCGATGGTGATGGTCCCGACCACGGCTGGGTCCGGCTCGGAGGTGTCGCAATGGACCGTAGTCAAGGATGACGAGAACCATGCCAAGCTGGTGTGCGGAGGGCCGCTCAGCTTTCCCGATGTCGCCATACTGGATCCGGCCGTGCTTGAGTCGCTGCCGCCGCGCATTGCGGCGGCGACTGGCGTGGACGCGATGACCCATGGCCTGGAGGCCTACACCAGCAGTCTCGCATCCCCGCTCACCGATGCGATCGCGCTCGAGGCGATCAGGTTGCAGGCGTCCTCGCTCCGCGCATCGATTTGCGGCCTCCGCGACGTCAATGCGCGTGCAGACAATCTTCTGGCTTCATCGATGGCCAACATCGCGTGCGGCAACGCGCGCCTGGGGCATGCGCACACCCTGTCGCTGCCGCTCGAAGGTCTCGTCGACATGCCGCATACGCTCGGCGTGGGCGTGTTGATGCCCCACGTTCTGGCGTTCAATCTGATGGTGCTGCCGGCCAAAGCGCCACATGTGGCCCGGGCGCTCGGCGTCCGCCTCCATGACGACTGCTCGCCCCAACAGGCCACCGACCTGGCTGTTTCCGCGTTGCGGCAGCTCTACGGAGACATCGGTTTTCCCATGCACTGGTCCAGGGATGCCCTGCCGAAGCAGCAGGTTCGGGAAATGGCCGAACGCGCCGTGCCTGGACTTTACGCCGGCACGGCCGGGATCGAGCGGTTCAAGTCGATGAAGATCACCGACGACACGGTGATCGAGAGCCTTGCGCCGAGGAAGATGACGGTCAGCCAAGCCGAAGCGATTTTCACCGCCTGCATCGCCTGAACAATGCGCGCTTGCTGCTGACCAGATGAGTGTAGCCCCGGTCAGGCCATCGCCTTGCGCAATTTGCGACTCGCCGGCGACTCGTCTTCAACCTGGGTCTGCTCGACCAGCCAGCTTCGAAATTGCCGGAATGCTGGCTTGCGGAGGCTCTTCTGAGGATAGATCAGGTAATAGGTGAATCCCTCGCGATCGAGCGTCGGGCCGAAGGGCTGAACCAGACGCCTTGCGCGCAAGTCATCGGCCACGAGCACGCGCTGCGCGATCGCGACGCCCTGGCCGTCGAGCGCAGCCTGGTAGGCGAGGACGGAGCTCGTGAATTTCGGTCCCGCATAGGGATCGAAGTCGGTGAGCTGCGCCTCCCTGAGCCAGAACATCCAGTCGTCCGGCCGCGCCAGCGAGTGCAGCAGCGGCGCGCGGCGAAGATCGCCCTTCTGCTTCAACCCGATCTCGCGCCGATATTTGGGGCTGCAAACCGGAATCAAATGGTTTGCCACGAGCCTGTCCACGCCCAGTCCAGGCCAGTTTCCGTCGCCAAGGCGTACTGCGCAGTCGACATCCTCGTTCCGGAAATCGACCTCTTCCAATGAGGTAGTGAGACGAACCTCGTTCAGCCGGTTCATCGCCTGATAGGACGACAGGCGCGGCACCAGCCATTTCATCGCGAAGGTAGTGTAGGCCCTGATCTTCAGGACATTGCTCGAGCGTTCTCCCGTCAGCTTGCGGGTCGCGTCACGGATCCCGTCGAGATGGTGCGCGATGGCTTCGAGATACTGCTCTCCTTCGGCGGTCAACGCCACCGCGCGCGGCTCGCGCCGAAACAGCTTCACGCCGAGATGAGATTCGAGAATCTGTACCTGCCGGCTCACCGCGCCGGGCGTTACGGACAGAAGCTCAGCCGCACCGCGGATGCTGCGTAACTTTGCGGCGGCCTCGAAGGCGCGTAGCGGATTGAGTGGAGGCAATCGGTCCATCGTGCCGCGACTATGCGCCGATCGTTGCCTTTTAGTCAACAATGGCGCCGCGTTTCTCGTTCTGAGCCCGGGGGATATCCGCCTAAACCTCTCGCCAATGGCTTGCTCGGCACGCCTTCGGTTTCCCGGGAGGATCAATGAACCAGCTTTCGAACGTCGAGACGTTCTCGACAGATCGCGACGCCATCGGCTCGCAAGCGTCCGGGAGGCTGTTCGCGTCCCGCGACCGCGCAACCGGCCAGTGTGTCTTCCCTCCCGTTCCGGCGCGATCGCCGAGCGCACACCGCTATGAGCCGGTGACCCTGTCGCGGGTTGCGCGGCTCTACAGCTTCTCGGTGATCCACCCAAATCGGAAAACCGGTGAACAGCCGTTCGTGGTCATTTACGCGGATTTCCCTGAAGGCGCGCGCGTGTTCGGGCGATTGCTCCTGCCGCGAGAGCGCCACCCGCTGATCGGGATGCAGGTCGAAGCGCGGATAGCCGAACAGGGCGCCGCAACGATCTACTCATTTGCACCGGTCGAGGAGGCCTGATCGTGACAACAACCGTCTATATCGCTGGCGCGGCGATGACCTCCTTCGGCCGCCACAACGACCTCTCCATGCAGGATCTCGCGCAATCCGCAGTGGTGGGTGCGCTCGCCGACGCCGACGTTTCGGCCGACCGCATTCAAGCCATGTACAACGCCAATGTGTACGGCGGCATGGTGCTGGGCCAGGTGCTGATGAGGGACCTCGGCATCACAGGGCCGGCCCTCTACAATGTGGAGAACGCCTGCGCGAGCGGGGCGACAGCGGTGCATCTCGCCTGCCACGCGCTTCGGCTCGGCGTTTACGAGACCGTTCTCGTCTGGGGGGTCGAGAAGCTGACATCGCTCGGCGGTGGGACGATCCCGCTGCAGCGGAACGACTACAAGACCGAGCTGTACGCTGCGCAGGGCATGACGCTGCCGACTGTCTACGCCATGCGCGGGACCCGCTATCTCCACGAGCGCAACGAGAAGCCCGAAGTACTGGCCCGCGTCGCGGTCAAGAACCGGACTCATGGCGAGTTGAATCCCCTGGCGCAGCAGCGCAAGGCCGTGTCAATCGACGAAGTGCTCCAGTCGCGGCCCGTTGCAGAGCCACTGACGTTGCTCCAGTGCTGTCCGTCCATGGTCGATGGTGCCGCGGCGGTGGTACTGACGACGGTTCGTCCGTCCTCCGCGCGCCCGGCTGTGCGTGTCCTCGGCTCGGCCGTGCAATCCGGCCTGCTCGAAAAAGGCTGCGACGATATTCTCGACGCCGAGATCACCGCGCGAACCGCGCGGCTGGCTTATGAAGGCGCGGGCCTGGGTCCGCGCGATGTCAACGTCGTCGAACTGCACGACGCTTTCACGATCGCAGAGCTCCTGTACTACGAGGCGTTGGGCCTCGCGGAGCCGGGCGAGGGGGCTGCGCTGCTCCGTAGCGGTGCTACGGCTCTCGGTGGGCGTGTGCCCGTCAATCCGAGCGGAGGATTGCTCGCTAAGGGTCACCCTCTCGGCGCCACCGGCGTCGCGCAAATGGTCGAGATTGCCTGGCAGCTCCAGAGCCGGGCGGGGAAACGCCAAGTTGAAGGGGCACGGATCGGACTGACCCAGTGTACTGGCGGCGGCATCGCCGGCGTCGATCATGCCGCGTCGGCCGTTCACGTGCTCGGAGTGTAGCCATGACCAGGCAAGACAGCGCAATCGTTACCGGCGCCGCCCGGGGTATCGGGTTCGGCATTGCCCGCAGCCTTCGCAGTGCCGGCTATAACGTCGCTCTCTTCGATCGCGACCCCGCGGCATTGGAGACCGCGGTGAAGGAGCTGCGGAAGACTGAAACCGGGCAGCAATTGCTGCCGGTGTCCGTGGACGTAACTGACCGCGGCGCGATCGACGCCGCTGTTCGTGCAACGCAGGAGACCTTCGGCGGCGTCGAAATCCTCGTAAACAATGCAGGCGTTGTTCGCGATCGACGCTTTCTCGATCTGTCCGATGAGGATTGGGATGTCGTCGTGTCCACGAACCTCAGATCGCAGTTCCTGATGTCGCGAGCCGTGCTTCCGGGGATGGTCGAACGAAATTTCGGCCGCATCGTCAACATCTCGTCGCGCGCGTGGCTCGGAGGCTTCGGTCAGGCGAATTATTCCGCTGCCAAGGGAGGCGTCGTAAGCCTTACCCGAAGCCTTGCCATCGAGTTTGCTGCCAGGGGCATCACCGTCAACGCGATTGCTCCGGGGATCGTCGATACACCCTTGTTCAGGGATTTTAAGGCGGACGTCCAGGAACGGCTCAAAAAGAGCGTTCCCATGCAGCGCATCGGGGTGCCGGAGGACATTGCCCAGGCTGTGCTGTTCTTCGCTGCACGGGCCAGCTCCTACATCACCGGTCAGCTCATTTACGTCTGTGGCGGTCGCAGTCTCTCCAGCGTGAGCGTCTGACATGGCCGTCCATTTTACCCGCGAAGGGCCGGTCGCGACGATCACCATCGACCGGCAGGAAGCCCTGAATGCGCTGGATGTCGAGACACAAAGGCAACTGCGTGACGTATTGATTGCCGCCCGGGACGACGATTCCGTCCGCGCGATAGTGCTGACCGGCGCTGGCAAACGCGCGTTCTCGGTTGGCGCCGACCTGAAGCGGACGGCTCCTGCGGAGCATCCGTACGCGGCGGCCTGGACGGCTCGCGACGAGGTCGCAACGGAGCGCGGGGCTTATGTCCGCTTCCTCAATATCGACCGGTTGGATATCTGGAAGCCGATCATCGCATCGATCAACGGGTATTGCCTCGGTGGTGGTCTTGAGCTTGCGCTGCAGTGCGATTTGCGTGTCGCAGCGGATACAGCGAGCTTCGCGTTGCCGGAGGTCAAGGTGGGCAGTGTCGCCGGGGTGTGCGGACCGTTGCTGCTGCGCGCGATTCCCGCCGCATCAGCCTCGAAGATGCTGTTGACCGGGGCGCGCATCGATGCCGCGGAGGCCCTTCGTATCGGGCTGGTGAGCGACGTCTGGCCGTCCGCGTCGCTGGCCGAGCGCACCAGCGAACTGGCGCATGCCGTGGCCAGCAATGCGCCCTTGTCGCTCTACGCGACCAAACGCCTGGCCCGGGAAACCGAGACTTCATCGCGCTCGATGCTGCTCAACATGACCGAAATGGTCTTCGGCATGATCAAAAACACGGCAGACCGGATTGAAGGCCGTAATGCTTTCGCCGAGAAACGCCCGCCACGGTTTCAGGGACAATGACGATGACCGCTCCTCAGCCGTCCGGCCCGACGACGTCGCATCCGCTTGAGGGTGCTCTTTCCGGTGTCCGCGTCGTCGACTTCTCGCAGATCGCTGCGGGCCCTCTCTGCACCATGCTGCTGGCCGATATGGGGGCCGATGTCGTGAAGATCGAGCCGCCGGGCGGCGATATCAGTCGGACTTTGGGCCCCAATTTTGCCGGCGGGGAGAGCACCACGTTTCTTTCGCTCAATCGAAACAAGCGGAGCGTCGTGCTGGACCTCAAGTCCGAGCAAGGGCTGATGGATGCCCACAATCTCATAGCAACGGCCGACATACTCGTGGAGAGTTTTCGCCCAGGCGTCGCTGCCCGGCTCGGCATCGGTTACGCGCAGGCGAGGGCGCTTAATGCGAAGTTGATCTATTGCTCTGTATCTGCATATGGCCAGTCCGAGCCAGGGAAGCCCGGCGTCGACGGTGTCCTTCAGGCTGTCTCCGGCCTGATGAGTATCACAGGATTTGACGGGCAGCCGCCGACGAAGCTTCAGGCCCCGGTGGTGGATATGGTCACCGGATATCACGCAACGATCGCGATTCTTGCCGCCCTGCTCAAACGCGGTACCGGCGCTGTTCCCTCCCATCTGGATGTCAGTCTGTATGCCTCGGCTCTGCTCCTTCAGCAGGTGCCGCTCACGGAATTTCTCATCTCGGGCGAGCTGCCAAGACGTAGTGGAAGCGGCGCACCCTACGCGACACCAAACGAGGCATATGAGACGGCTGACGGGTTCATTATGGTCGCCGCCTATCAGCAGGAGCATTGGCGAAAGCTTTGCCGCGTGATTGGTCGCCCTGAACTTGCGGACGATCAGCGGTTCGTCACCCTTCCGAAACGTATGGAAAACCGCGAGGAGCTAACCCGGGAACTTGGACTGACGTTCCGCTCGAACGACAGCTCGGCCTGGCTTCACATCCTGGAAACTGCCGATATTGTCTGTGGCCCGATCGCGAATTATGTACACCTGCAAACGTCGCAGCGCTTTGCAGCCGCGCGAATTGTGGCGTCGGTAGACCATCCTCGCGCGGGCGCGCTTGAAATGCCGGGATTTGCGATCGGCGGTCCAGCCCTGGCCGTTCGGATGCCACCACCAACCTTGGGCGAACACAACGAGCTCCTCCGCGAAAGCAATGCCCACTTCGCCGGTCCCGAGAGCCAGTGATGGATCTGCATAATCCGTTGCTGCAGTATCTAGGCGTTGGCTTATCAGAATGGACGGCAGGAGACTGCAGGTTCTATCTCGATGTTCAGCCGCGACATCTCAATCGTCAGGCCAGCCTTCAAGGTGGCGTAATCGCCACTCTGCTCGATGCTGCATGCGGCTATGCCGGGCTAACTCCGGAAACCGAGGGGGCCCAGGATCATGCGGTGACGGTCATGTTGACGATCAGCTATCTCGCCAAGGTCGATAGTGGACGAATATTTGCAGCTGGCCGATTAACTCACATGGGCAGGCGCTTGTATTTCGCTTCGGGTCAGGTGGTCACTGCCGAGAACAAGGTTATAGCGAGCGCTCAGGGAACATTTCGGCGAAGCCAAGCTGAGGCTGCCACTTCGCATCGTAGCGATGGAACAAACAAACAATATCAATAGTTTGAAGGATAGTAACCTCGTCCGAGACGTGCGGATCAAATCGCAATTTGAACCGAGTGTCGGTATCGGTGGTTGCGCCTCCCCGCAACCAAGTTGGTCAGAGGCCCCAGCAATCTCAAAGAGATGCTGGGGCCTCTTTTTCTGTGAAGTCGAGCGCAATGCTATCAATGACTTGGCTTACAGGTTCAAATCACCCCGCAGCCGACAATACGGTCGCTCCGGCCATGACCTGTCTCCTCTGGAGACAAGCTGCGGGTTTCGAAACCTGCTGACCTTCAGGACTCAATAACATCGTCGCGGACCCTGCCTGCGCAGTTGCTGGTCCGAATTTGACTCAGATCAAGCCTCAGCGCGCTTCCATGTTCTGTCTTTCGTGCGAGATCCCGGGTCAAATGGGGGAGCGCCGTGGAAGCCAAGACGTACGCTTTGCGAGCCCTCAGCGCGCTATTTTTCGATACCTGCGTAAAGAGCCGGAATGCCCCGCATCGCTGTCTGGATCTGTTCGGATCGACGATGCGACGTCGTCGTGATCGCTCGAAGCCGGCTACCGCGCTCGTCTTGAACATCGCGATCGCATTGTTCGCGCCGAACTGTGTCGCGATGGAATTTTCCCGTGTCCCTGGGTGCTTCGGCGATGTCTTGAAGCTCAGGGGTGATCTTCGGGACGGGGACTTTGTCCATTTCCGCGGTTACCTTGGCACAGAGCGGCGGATCGCCGGGCTGGATCTCGATTCCGACGGAGGCTCTCTCTCCGAGGGGTTCCGGATCGCCATGCTTGTGCACCAGAAGCAGATCGCCACTTACGTTTCCGGAGAATGCGACTCGGCATGCGCTTTTATCTTCCTGGCGGGCGCGAAGCGTTACGTGGCGCCAGATGCCAAGATCGGCGTCCATTCGGTTTCCAACATGCATGGAAACGAAGACACTGGCACGCTTCGCGACACGATCAAATTGGCGAGGCTATCGGCCAAGCTGCGTGTTCCTCCGTCGGTGATCGGCAAGATGGTAATGACCCCGCCAGGAAAGATGGCGTATTTGAACAGGGAAGAGCTCGCTTTGCTGAAGGTTGTGGAGCGGAATCCGTTTGATCGCGTCGCTCGCACGGCGACCTCTGGATCAAAGGGCTCCATATGTGGCGCGGAGCCCTCGAAGAGTGCGTCGGAAGAGGAACGTTCGACGCGGATTACCGCAGGCTCGAAAGGAAGCTAGAGACGGACCTGGTGGTGGGCCGCCAAGCCGCTAATACATCGCCTCAGCCATGTTGCGGCGGGGCCAGGCCGCCCGCATAGCCAAATTGGCTTATCGAATCTGGCGCATCTGCGCCTGATGGATTGGCACAAGCTGCACTGGTCACCCCGTTGCACCGTGATCTACAGTGGCAATCATGGGGTACGACCGCGACATATCTTGGCGAGCGCGTGGCGTAGGCCGGCAGGCTGGCATCCGCAATTGGCTACGTCATTGGCTTGACGTGATCGACGGCGATATTGCCTTCAGGGTCGTGGTCATGACCGCCGGGATGCTCTCGAGTGTGGCGATCGCCTTTGGATTGCTGTCGTCCTGAACGGCTGTTATCCGAAGTTGAGCGAGCTGATGTCGGCGACGAAATCCGCGCCCGTTACCGGAGGCGCAAGTCCCGTCTTCACCGCATAGCCGCCGACGATGACGTGTGGCCGGATCGACGCAGGCAGCGCTTGAACCTGTCCGGCAATATCCGCAACGGACTCGCACTGTTCAGCCAGGGCCATGAAGATCAGCAGTTGATTTGGCTTTGTGGCGGAAAGGCGCTGCCGCAGTGCGTCGAAGCCAATCGAACCATTGATGGTGTCGGTTTGCACTCGGTAGCTGCTTTTCAGGTGTTTCGCCAGTGAAGCTCTGGCAATATGAGCACCATTTCAGCACGACACGGGTACTCCCGGCGGCAATGAATGCGTTTCAGATCAGCTGCAAATTCGAACGGACGTCGAGACCGTCCGGTGGCAAGTCCAGGTGTCCGGGCCTTCGCCGCGATCGTCCTGATTGGCTGCGTGCAACAGACGGTCGCGCAGCCGCTGACGCCGTTCCGGTATGAAACCCAGGCCCAGCGGCATTGTCCCGGCGATACCGTGGTCTGGCTCGATTTCCGCCGCGGACGCTATTATCGCAAGGGCCAGAGCCGCTATGCCAGGGGCTTCGATGGCAGCTACGCGTGCAGCAAGGAAGCGCGCGGGAGCGGCTATCGGCGTTCGTTGTTCGGGCTGCGGTGACGTCACCGAAGGCCGGGATGGGGATGGCCTACCAGCCGTAATAACGCGGTTGGTAGTAGCCGTAGCCTCCGCCGGGCGGGCAATAGCCGTATCCGGAGCCATAGCCGTAACCATATCCGGCGCCGTAATAGGGATACCCGCCATAGTAAGCCGAGCTCGCGATGGCTCCGCCGACGATCGCGCCGGCAGCAGCAGCGCCCCAGCCGCGATAGCCCCATCCTCGATATCCGCCCCAGCCACCGTAGCCTCGCCAGCCGCGGTAGCCCCAGCCGCCGCCGCGCCAACCGCCGCCCCAACGAACCTGAACGGTGGCACTGTCGACCGCGCCCTTCATGGCAGCGACGTTGGTCGGTAGTGGGGCCGCCTGGCCCACGCCAATACCGATCGTGCTCGCGAGCAGGGTCAAGGCCAGCAAGGTTCTGGTGTTCATCATGACGTCCTCCACATCGGGGTGACACAGGCAGTCGTGATCGCGTGGCAGCCAGATCGTCACCGGCTTCTCGATCATGCGAAGCCGAGCTTCTCAGTCGATGCGGGGTGACGCTTGATCTGAATCAAGCCGAGCCGTGCCGGGTGATGGCACCGCTTCCCACTTGCCTGATGATGCTCGACCGAAAGGACGTCCTTGAAAACCTTGCGCCAGCTCGTGGTCGGAGAAGAGTTCATCCAGCTCGCAATTCGCCTCGGATTGCTGGCGCTGTTGATCAGCTGGTCGTTCGTCCTGGTTCGGCCGTTCGTGCCGATCCTGGCCTGGAGCGTGGTACTCGCGGTCGCGCTCTATCCCGTCTTCAATTGGCTTGCCGGCATGCTCGGCGGCCGCGCCGGCATCGCGGCCCTCGTCTTGACCTTGATCTCGCTGGGCGTCGTGATCGGGCCGGCGACCTGGCTCGGGATTGGAGCCGTCGAGGGGGTGAGGGAGCTCGCAGGACAATTGAGCGCCGGCAACGTGGTCGTGCCGTCGCCGCCGCCGGAGGTGAAGGATTGGCCGCTGGTCGGCGGGCCGCTCTATGACGTCTGGGATCGGGCATCGACCAATCTGCGCGCCGTGCTGCGCGAGGTCGTGCCGCATCTGACGCCGCTGGCCGGGACCCTGTTTGCGTTCGCCAGCAATGCCGGGGTCGGGATGCTGAAGTTCCTGCTGGCGGTCGTCCTGGCAGGCTTTCTGTTTCCCTATGGCTTGCAGCTTGCCGCGGCGTGCCGAAGCTTCCTGTCCCGCATCGTGCCGGAACAGAGCGAGCATTTCCTCGACCTTGCAGGCACAACCATTCGGGCGGTCTCCCGCGGCGTGATTGGCATTGCCGTTCTGCAGTCACTGCTGGCCGGCATCGGCTTCAAGCTGGCCGGAATTCCGAGCGCGGGGCTGCTGGCGTTTGTCGTGATGCTGCTGGCGATCGTGCAGATCGGGGCGGCGATCGTGCTCGTTCCGGTTATCATCTGGCTCTGGTCGGCCAAGGACTTCACAACGGCGCTCGCCTTGACGCTCTTCTTCCTGGTTGTCGGCGTCCTCGACAATGTGCTGAAGCCGCTGGTGATGGGGCGCGGCCTCACCACGCCGGCGCCCGTCATCCTCGTCGGGGTGATCGGCGGCACACTGGCCCACGGCATCGTCGGCCTCTTCGTCGGCCCGATCATTCTCGCGGTCGCCTGGGAGTTGGTCACGGCGTGGATCCGGGACGACCGCGCCCGGCTGGCGGGAGAGCGATGATGTTATTTCAGCTCCTCGTGGGATCGGCGGTCAGCGCGATCAACATCGTGATCCATTCGCTGTGGACCGTTGCAGCCATCGGGTGGCTTCGCAACGTCGCGTTGACCGCGTCCGGCCGGGCGTGGCTACAGCTCAGCGGCGTGATGGTTGCGACTGCGCTTGCGCTGATGCTGGCTCACACGCTTGAGATCGTGGTGTGGACCTTGGCCTATTGGGTGCTCGGCGCAGCACCCGATGGCAGCAACCTGCTGTATTTCGCTTTTGTGAACTACACCACACTCGGCTATGGCGACGTCATCCCGGTCAAGCAGTGGCAGCTGGTCGGACCGATGGCCGCCATGAACGGCATTCTCATGTTCGGCTGGTCGACGGCGGTCCTGTTCGAAGTGCTGCAAAAGACCATCGAGCGCCAGGCGGCGCCCACGAAATCCCCCTGATGTCGTGGTCAGTTGTCCAGCCTGGACAGCTGGTCGCGGTCAACCAGCATGATTTCGCGCTGATTCGAGCCGAGAAAGTCCAGTGCGCCGTAGGTGTGCAGCTTTGATAGCGCACGCGATACTGTCTCGAGGGTCAGCCCAAGATAGTCGGCGATGTCGCGCCGGCACATCGGCAAGGCGACGACGCCGACCCCGGCCAGCCGGCGATCCATTTCGAGCAGGAACGCAGCGACCCTCTCCAGCGCGGTCTTGCGACCGAGCAGCAGCATGTGATCTTCGGCGTGCCGCAGGTTGCTGGTGGTCATGATCAGCAGGTTGCGAGCGAGGTCCAAGTCGAAATGAGCCACGCGCTCGAGGCTCATCCGCTTGGTCAAGCGCACGGTCGTGTCGACGATGGCCTCAGCTGTGAACCGATGAGTTTCGGCATTCTCGAGCCCGAAAATATCTCCGACGAGGTGAAAGGCTCCGATCTGGCGGCGTCCGTCGGACAGGAGCTTGTAGCTGCGGACCGCCCCTGAAACGATCTGGTAGACATACTCCGCCGGCTCCTTCTCCCCGTAAATCTCGGTGCCCTTCCTGTAGTGGAATTCGCTGGTGATGCAGTTGGCGTGCTGGGCGGTCAGCCCACCGAGGATGCACGGCATATTGGCCTGTCTGACGTTGACGCGAGCAAACATGGACTAACTCTCTTGGGTAATGACTGTTGCAGCGTCCGCGGCGGCCCGAAATGCGTGTCCGTGCGCAATGTCTACGACAGGGCCCGGTCAGTCTCTATTGGTCCTGAGGTCATTGTCCTAAAGGACAGGGTGCGCGAAATGCGGCAATTTGTTCGTAATTGATGCGCACCGCCTTAGATTACTTTTCAATTTTCACGACGATAACCGGATGCTAGGTTTTCAACCTGTTGGTCTCCGGCTCCGAACGCCATGGGCAGTGCAATTCGGCTCTCTGGACTGATCATCCTGCTGGCTACGTTGTTGGCGCCGGCTGGGCTCCGGGCGCAACAGATGCGCCCACATTCCATGCTGGTGCTGGATCAGTCCGATCGGCGTGGGCCCTTCTACTATCAGGTATTCGTTGGGCTGAGGGATGCGGTGAGCGCTCACGGTCACGCGCCGACCACCATCTACACCGAGAGCCTCGACCTCAATCGCTTCGGCGGTGAAGCCTATCAGGAGGATTTCCGGCGGTTTCTCGCGGCCAAGTATCGCGATCGGCCGATCGGTGTCGTGGTCACGGTTGGCGCCGCTGCGCTAGAACTTGCGCTCCGCTGGCGCCCGCAGCTCTGGCCCGACACGCCAATCGTATTCGCACTGGTCGAAGAGGCCGATTTCAAGCGATTGCGGCCGCCGGCCTATGCCACCGGCGGCATCGTGACCTCGAAGCTCAGGGATGCCGTCACGGCCGCCCGCGCCGTGGTGCCGGGTCTCAGGTCTGTGGTGCTGGTCGGTGCGGAATGGGATCGGCAGGTTCTGTTCCGGAATTGGAAGGGCGAGGTTGCCGCCGGCATTCCGGGTCTGGACATCATCGAGATCATCGGACGTCCGATGCCCGACGTCATTGAGCGCGTCAAAACGCTCCCCGATCATAGCGCGATCATCTACACGGGCCTCTATAGCGACGGCAAAGGCAACTACTATCCGCCCTCGGACGCCCTCGCATTTGTCGCCGCAAGAGTCAATCGCCCAATTGTCGTTGCGGCCGAGACTTTCCTGGATGCCGGCGGAATTGGCGGGTTCGCCATTGTCCCCTCGCTGATCGGCGCCGAAGCGGCGCGGCGGTCGCTGCGGATTCTGGACGGCGAGACCCCGGAAAGCCTGCCCCCGTCGCTGGTCGATGTCGTGAAGCCGATCTTCAACTGGCGGCAGATGCAGCGCTGGAATGTCAGCGAGGCGAATCTGCCAAAGGGCAGCGAAATTCGCTTTCGTGAGCCGACCTTCCTGGAAAAATACCGCTGGCGGGCGGTCGCCCTGGTCACGGCACTCCTGGTTCAAACCACGCTGATTGCATTCCTGCTGCACGAGCGGTTCATGCGGCGGAAGGCCGAGGTCGAATCTCGCAATCGCCTGTCCGACCTCGCCCATATCAATCGGCAGGCGACTGCCGGAGAACTTTCGTCCTCGATCGCCCATGAGCTCAACCAGCCGCTGGGCTCGATCCTGACCAATGCCGAGAGCGCGGAGTTGATCTTGGGCTCGCCGACGCCCGACCTTCAGGAGGTGCGGGAGATCATTTCCGACATCAAACGCGATGATCTCCGTGCGAGTGAGGTGATCCGCAGGATGCGCAGCCTGCTGAAACGTGCGCCATTTGAGAAAAAGGAGATCGACCTCAACCAGACCATGCGGGAAGCATTCGATTTCCTCAAGTTGCAGGCCTCCGCACGCAACGTCGCAATCTATCTGCAGACCTCGCCGCAGGCCCTGCGGGTGAAGGGTGACCCGGTGCAGTTGCAGCAGGTCATTCTCAATCTGGTGGTCAATAGCATGGACGCGATGGACAAGATGCCGTACGGGCGCACGATCATCGGCCGCACCGAGGTCAACGGGGACGCATCGGCCGTGATTTCCATCTGCGATTCCGGCCCGGGAATTCCCCAGGACAGGCTCAACGAGGTGTTCGATCCGTTCTTCACCACGAAGGAGCAGGGCATGGGCGTCGGCCTGTCCATCGCGCGGACGATCGTTCTGGCGCATAGCGGTCAGATCTGGGCCGAGAACCAGTCCGGGGGAGGCGCGATATTCCACCTTTCACTGCCACTGGCAGCGTAGTGCGTTTGGGTCTTGTTTGTCTGATTGCAAGGTTCAATTTACGACGAACGCAGCATTTTCAGATTGCCGCTGATGATCATTCTACAGGTAGCGGCGATCATCCGGCGGTGGAGCAACAATGCACGCTTACGTGCACATAGTCGACGACGATGCGTCGTTTCGCGCAGCTCTCGAGCGCCGGCTCAAGCTCGCAGGCTATCGTGTTGTTACCTATGCGTCGGCCCGGGAATTGCTCGATCAATTGCCTGACGACGAAGAGACCGGCTGTATCCTGCTGGACGTACGCATTCCCGGAATGAGTGGTCCGGAGTTGCAGCGTCGTCTGAACGAGTTGGGGTCGACGCTTCCGATCGTGTTCCTGACCGGACATGCCGACACAGCAACCACCGTCCAGGCGATCAAGGCCGGTGCCGAGGATTTCCTGACCAAACCAATCGCCTCGGAGCAACTGATCGAGGCAATCAATCGCGCCGTCGCGCGGCACGAGCTGGCCCGAGGCCAGCGAACCAGGCTCGATTCACTCCGCGCGCTGCTGGCGAAGCTGACCCCACGCGAGCGGCAGGTGTTCGACCTGATCGTGTGCGGCCGGATCAACAAGCAGATCGCGCACGAGCTTGGCACCACCGAACGCACGATCAAGGCGCATCGTCATCAGGTCATGGAGAAGATGCAGGTGCAGTCACTGGCCGAGCTGGTCTCGATCGCAGAACGGCTCGGCACGCGTGCATCCGGTGACGAAATCAAGGCTTGATCGATCGGGCGCTCTGCGGCTCCTGTCCCATGGTACAATATGAAAGCTGTGTGACGGGGCTTATCTCGGATATTGGCCGCGACAATTTGCGTGCCGATAGCTGCTTGATGTGTCCTTCATCCGATAGTGGATGAAGGTCATTCAGCAATCAGGTGAGGCCTCAGGATTTGCCGACCGCGAAATTCGTCTTCGTCGTGGATGATAATCCCTCGATGCTCCGTGGAATCGGACGGCTTCTGCGGGAA
This sequence comes from Bradyrhizobium mercantei, assembly GCF_001982635.1. Classification (GTDB taxonomy): domain Bacteria; phylum Pseudomonadota; class Alphaproteobacteria; order Rhizobiales; family Xanthobacteraceae; genus Bradyrhizobium; species Bradyrhizobium mercantei. The sequence goes on from NZ_MKFI01000003.1 coordinate 295,026, forward strand.
TACGGCTTTGCATCCAGGCTGTTCGAGACCGGAAGCGCCTTACTGAGGGATGGCAGCTTTGAAAGCGCGGTGTGTCTCGTCCTGGACATCAATCTCAGCGATGGGTCCGGGATCGAACTGCGCCACCGACTGGCGGATCTCGGCATCGACGTTCCGGTCATCTACATCACGGGAAACGACAACGCGGCGACACGCATGGCGGCCATGGCATCAGGATGCGTGGCCTATCTGACCAAGCCTTTCACGGCAAATTCGTTGATTCAGCCTATCGAGCGGCTGTCGGCCGGCGTCGCCTAGCGACTGCGGGTCCCGATCATTCATCGATGACTTGATCAAGCGTCAGCGCGGGGGCGCCCTTGCGCACGGTCGCAAAGCGCTCGAGCGGTACCGAGGTCGTCACCGTCAGAATGCTGCTGTCGACAACCTCGATCGAGAGCGCCTTTCCGCCATCCATGTCCTCGAGCAGCTTGGGATCGGCGACATCGGCCGCAATGCACATGTTGGTTACGCACCAGGTATAGGGCAGGCGATGAACGGCCTTCCGGTCGACCGATAGCTTGACCCCTGCCTGTAGATACATCCCGACCGGGAGGAAGAGCTGGACGCGGTCGCTGCCGTCCTCGCGCTCGACCAGATCGACGCGAACGGCGGTCTGCCCGGTGGCGAAGGTGCCCGTGATCGTCGTTCGGCACAACGTCTTGGCGCCGGCGGCATTGAAGCAGAGCTTTCGCCACTCGCCATACTTGATGTCCCGGACCGGCGAACGCGTCCCCCGTGGGGCCACCTCGCCGCCGTCTTTGACCGCGGCGGGCGGTGAAGGCGTCTGTTGGCCGTGAGCCGCACTGATGCCGGCCGCGAGCAGCATCAACTTGGCCAAGACTCCATATCGGACCATGGATGCTCCTCCAGCGGGGCGTGATTACCTAGCGAACATTGCCCAGAAATCGTTCGACCAATGGCGACCAGGTGGGAATGGAATCGGGAGAACCGATCAGGAAGTGCCCTTCGTCGCCGAACGGCGGCAACAGATGGTACTCGGCACGGCCGCCCGCGGCGGTGAACGCCTCGTGCATTCGCTTCGACAGGGTCGGACCGAAGAACGTGTCGTTCTCGATGTAGAGCCACAGCATCGGCACCCGTGAGGTGTGGCCAAACGCGCCTGTCGCTTCGACCAGTTTGTCGGGGTTGCAATTGTTGTTGGGCTTGCCATCGACGCGGCCGCCGCGGCCCGCCGCGAAAGTGATGATGGCCTTGACTTGCGGTGGATTGAGGCTCGACAGCGCGATCGCCGCCCAGCCGCCGGCCGATTGTCCGACCACGATGACGTCTTTCGGCACGATGCGCTTCTCGGCGGCCATATAGTCGATGATCCAGAGGTCGACCTGCGCGACGGCAAGGCCCGCATCGAGGAAATTCGGGTTGGTGCATTTGCCGATCTTGGAGAAGAACGGGCCATACAGTCCGCGTTCGGGAATATCGATGGCCGCCGCGCCATAGCCGGTTCCGACCGGCGCCACCACGAGATAGCCGCGCCGCGCGAACCACATTGCGGCATCGCGAAATTCGACCAGCGGGAAAAAGCTGCGATCCCTGGCTTTCAGCGACACGCCGTGGTTCATGATGACTAGCGGGAAAGGGCCGTCGCCGAGCGGACGGACCAGATAGGCGAACATCGGTAGCGGTGTCGGCAACGCCCAGATCTCTTCCTGGATGCGCTCGGGTGGACCTTGGTCATCGGCGCGAGCAGGGACGATCAGGCCGAGCAACAGCAGTGCGCCGATGGCGAGAGTCCGTAAGCGGTGCTGACGCATGCCACGCGCTCCAGCGATCATCCGGCAAATATGCAGGTCACGACAATCGAGCCGGGCAGGATGAAAGGCACGCTGCAGACTGTGCGGCCTTGATCTGAATCAACGAGCATCGGTCGCGCCGGGCGCGACCACATGCATTCATTGCAGCGTCGCACTGCGGCTTGACTTGGATCAAAGGGGACGACGAGCACGGTTCTTACGATCAGGCAGCACCAGCGCCAAGATCGGGAGACAGTGATGGCAAACGAGGCGAAGCCGGCACAGCAGCGCATCGATCAGTTCTTCTCGGGACCCGGCGGACGGGCCGACAATTGGCGCGATCTGGTCGAGGCGGCCAAGATGTGGAGCAAAGGCGGCGACCGCGCGCCGTACGATGCGGCGTTGTCGGCGCTTGCGGTGACCGAGGAGTTTCACGGCTACCCGGGGCTCCGCTTGATGGCGGCGCTGAAGGAAGCCGCCGCAACGGGCGACGCTGCCACCTCACATATGCTCGCGACGCGGATCGCGCAGGCGCTTCAGACCAAATCCTTCCGCCAGCATGCCGGTGACTGGAGCACGCAGGATGAGGTCAACGGCGACGTTCCCGATCTGCTGCCGCCGACGCTCGGACAATCGGCGGCGCGCCGACCGTATTTCGAGACCCTGATCGTGACCGGGGTGCCGGCCGGCAACTGGCCGGGACTGCTGGCCGAATGGCGCAAGCTGCGGCGTCCGGTCGACGCCTTCATCTATGAGCCCGTGGTGGTGGGCAGCCTCGAGGACGCCTTCTGTGCGGCGATGCTCAACCCCAACATCGCGGCCGTGGTGATCAACGAAGGCTTTGGCTTGCGCTCGCGGCACGACGCACCGGTGCTTCGCGCCATGACAGGTGCCATGGGGCTTGGCGATGAGTCAGATGCGTCTGCGCTGCGGCTGGCCCACATCCTGAAGCGGATCCGTCCCGAGCTTGACCTCTACCTCATGTCCAATCGCGACGTTGAGGAACTGGCCGGCAATCCCGAGGCCGACGTGGTGCGCCGGGTGTTCTACTCGGTCGAGGATATTCTCGAACTGCACCTTTCAATTCTGGAAGGCGTGCAGGATCGCTTCGACACGCCGTTCTTCGACAATTTGAAGAAATATGCGCAGCGGCCGATCGGGACCTTCCACGCGCTGCCGATCGCGCGCGGCAAGTCCGTGTTCAAGTCGGACTGGATCCGCGACATGGGCGAATTCTACGGGCTGAACCTGTTCCTCGCCGAGAGCAGCGCCACCACCGGCGGCCTCGACAGCATGCTGGAGCCGACCGGCAACATCAAGAAAGCGCAGGAGAAGGCCGCGCGCGCGCTCGGAGCCGATCGCGTCTACTTCGTGACCAACGGCACCTCGACATCCAACAAGATGGCGGTGCAGGCGCTGCTCGGTCCCGGCGATATCGCGATCGTCGACCGCAATTGCCACAAGTCGCACCATTACGGGATGGTGCTTGCCGGCGCGCAGCCGCTCTACGTCGAAGCATTTCCGATGACCGAATATTCGATGTATGGCGCGGTGCCGCTGCAGACCATCAAGCAGGCGCTTCTGAACGCAAAGGCCGACGGCCGGCTCGACCGGGTCAAGATGATCGACCTGACCAACTGCACCTTCGACGGTCACATCTACAACACGCGGCGGGTGATGGAGGAGTGCCTCGCGATCAAGCCCGACCTGATCTTCCTGTGGGACGAGGCCTGGTTCGGCTTCGCGCGGTTCTCGCCGTTCCTGCGGCGGCGAACCGCGATGGGGGCGGCGAATGAGATCGAAGCCTGGATGCGCGATCCCAAATCGGTTTCCGCTTACGAGAAGCAGCAGGCCGAGCTCGGCAAGAGCCCCTCGGACGAGGTTCTGCTCAAGACCAGGCTTGTCCCCGATCCGCGCCAGATCCGGTTGCGGGTCTATCAGACTAACTCGACGCACAAGTCGATGTCGGCGATCCGGCAGGGCTCGATGCTGGCGGTCAAGGACATCGAATTCCACACCGTCGAAGCGCAATTCAAGGAGGCCGTATTCACGCACGCGTCGACCAGCCCGAACCAGCAATTGATCGCAAGCCTCGACGTCTCGCGCCGGCAGATGGAGCTCGAAGGCTACGGACTGGTAGCCAATGCCATGGAGATTGCGTTCGCGATCCGCAATGCAGTCAACACCAACCCGCTGATTTCCAGATACTTCCGCGTGCTCGGCGCCGACGCCATGGTGCCGAAGGAATATCGCCAGAGCGGCTTCACCGACTATCTCGCGGCCGGCACCGATTGGGCGAGCGCACTGGAGAGCCTGAACGACGACGAGTTCTGCCTCGATCCAACCCGCATGACGCTGGTCTGCGGTACGGCCGGCTACGACGGGACGTCGTTCAAGGGTCTGCTTGCCAGCCGCTACAACATCCAGGTCAACAAGACCTCGCGCAACTCGGTCCTGATCCAGTCCAACATCAACAACACACGGAGCGATGTTGCGCATCTCGTCCGGGTGCTGGCTGAAATTGCCGGTGAGATCGATCGTGGGCTCGCCAGGGGCGGAGCGACTGCCAGGGTCGATTTCGACATGCGGGTCAACAGCCTGATGAAGGATGTGCCCGACCTGCCGAACTTCTCGCATTTCCACGCCGCCTATCGCGGCGACGCCGGCACGAAGACGAACGAGGGCGACATCCGCGGGGGCTTCTATTCCGCCTACGATGCCGCGGGATGTGCGTATATTCGCCTCAACGATCCGGAAATCGACCGGCGTCTGAAGAACGGGCCCGATCTCGTCTCCGCGAACTTCGTGATCCCTTATCCGCCCGGTTTCCCGATCATGGTTCCTGGCCAGGTCATCACGCAGGAGACCATCGACTTCATGCGCAAGCTGGATGTGAAGGAGATCCATGGCTACGACGCGGCTGAGGGCCTGAAACTGGTGACGACCGAGGCATTGGCCAGGATGGGCAAGCCGCGGGCGGCGGCGCCGAAGCTCAAGGCTGCATCGTAAGGGAAGCAGATCTCGCGAGGCGCCGTCGCGTTCTTGCGGCGATGATCCTTGCGCAACAGGTCGTCACGCAACCGGTTCCTGGAGGGAAGCCATGAGGAAAGTGGGTTTGATCGGAGTTCTTGCTGCACTGGTGTTGGGATTGGCCGGCTTCAGCACACCGTCCCGGGCTGAAACCGGTTCGGTGGCCGTCATCTTCACCAAGGGCGGGTTCATCGTTGGCGTCGGAGGCGGCGAGGGCGTATTGACCTTGCGCGGCAAGCACTATCCGTTCACGGTGTCGGGTATGAGCGTCGGCTTCACGATCGGTGCCTCGACCACCAAATTTGTCGGTCGCGCCATCAACCTGAGAGGCCCGGCCTCAATCGAAGGTTCCTACAGCGTCGCAGGCGCCGGTGGGGCGATCGCCGCAGGTGCCGGAGGCGTGCAACTGCAAAACGCCAATGGCGTGATCCTGCAGCTCAGTGGCCCGAAGGTCGGCGCCGAAGTCTCGGCCGCCGTGGGCGGCGTTTCGATCCGCTTGAAGTAGATCCGAAGGACCCAGGCCGCGCGGGCCGCGGCCTGGCCGTTCAGTAGCGCTCCTCGACGAACTTCATCCCGCGCAGACCGGCCTGATCGTTGTAGCGCCCCTTGTTGGAGCGCCTGGGCAGTTTCACCTTGTCGCGCTTGACCCGTCCGTGGGGAATTGTCTTCAGCAGGAACGAGATGCAATTCAGCCGTGCCCGCCGCTTGTCGTCGGAACGGATCACGTTCCAGGGCGCGTGTTTCGAGCTTGTCGCCTTGAACATCAGGTCGCGGGCGCGCGAGTAGTCGTACCAGCGCCGGTAGGATTCCGTGTCCATCGGGCTCAGTTTCCACTGCCGCAGCGGATCGTCGATCCGGGCCCTGAAGCGGCGTTCCTGCTCTTCCATCCCGACCTCGAGCCACAGCTTGATCAGGATGATGCCGCCCTCGATGATGTATTGCTCCATCTGCGGGCAAAGCGAGAGAAATCGCTTGTGCTCCGCTGCCGTGCAGAACCCCATCACATATTCGACGCCCGCGCGGTTGTACCAGCTGCGATCAAAGATGACGATTTCGCCGGCCGCGGGAAACTGCTGCATATAGCGCTGGATAAAGAGCTGCGACTTCTCGCGGTCGGACGGCGCGGGCAGGGCGACCACGCGAAACACGCGCGGGCTGACCTTCTCGGTCATAGCCTTGATCGTTCCGCCCTTGCCGGCCGCATCGCGTCCTTCGAACAAGATGATGACCCTGAGTCTGTGCTCTCTCACCCATTCCTGGAGATGGCAGAGCTGGATCTGCAGCTTGCCCAGCTCTTCCTCGTATTCCTTGCGCTTCATCTTCCCGGAGGGCTTGTCTTTCGCCATGGATATCCGTCCATCGTTTGAGCTAGTCGCCCCAGGCAATGACGATGCCGATGTCGCCAGGCATGCCGCCGGGGTAATCGACGACCTGGTAGCGGATGCGGTAGCCGCGCGGCTGCAGGTAGTCCGCCCAGAGCTGGTAGATTTCCTTGGGGATCCCTTTCAGCGTCTTCTCCCAGCCGGCCTCCATCTGATTGATGGCCCGGCCCTTGTCGGTGCACAGCGAGTTCGGGAAACGATAGACCTGAACTTCGCTGAGGCCGTTGCGCACCGCGCGCTGAATCACCGTCGATGCCAGCTTGACCTTCTCGTCCTCGGTGAGCCCGGAAGGCTTGCTCAGCCGCTCGATCAAGGCGAGTTTCTCGGCCTCGATGGCGGCGGCACGCTTGGCATGCTCCTCGGCCTTTCCGGTTTCCTTGGACGCGGCCTGCTTCTGGATCTCGTGCGCGTTCGGGATCAGGTCATCGATTTTGTCTCGCATGGCTGGGGACTCCTAAGCCCGATCATCCACCTTGCCCCGGAAACGCTAGGGACGAGTCAACCGCTATCCTTGATCCAGATCAAATCAGGGCGATGGGACGACACCTAATGTCGATCGAGGGTCGCAGGCGACTGGATCGCTGCAGGGAGGCTTGGTTTGGGCGAACAGATGCATCCGCTGGCTCCGCACCATCTGCCATTCTATCTCGCGCCTGCGAGCGGGACGGACGTGTGGATGGTGGCGATGGGAATTTTCCTGGTCGTCACGGTGCTGTACGTCGGCAATCTCTATTGGAAACTGCACAGTCTCCCCGAGCGGATGGCGCACAAATCGGAGAAGCTGCAGTTCGAGATCGTGGCGATCCTGGGCCTGATTGCGCTGTTCACGCATATCCATGCCTTCTGGGTCGCGGGCCTCTTGCTCGCACTGATCGACATTCCCGATTTCGGCACGCCATTGCGCAGCATCGCAGGGTCCGTGGAGAAGATCGCCGATGCATCGGATGCGGGTGCGTCTCCTGCGGGAAACAGCGGTGAAGCGCCGCATCAGTCGGCCTCAGCCGAGCCAAATCTGAGCGCATCTGACGCCACGAAGCAGGAGGTACAGGGCCATGCTTGAGCTCATCCTGTGCTCGCTGTTTACCCTCGTGCCAGACTACCTCTATCGTCGCTACGTTCAGGGCAAGCGTTTCGGCAAGGAGATCACCTTCTATTCGGTCTGGTACGAGCTGCGTTGGGGCATCACCGGCTGCCTCATGCTGACGGTCCTGTTGATCACGACAATTTTCTATTTCCACCCGTCGACCACCAGCGCCGCGCTGTTCTACCGGACAATTCCAATCCTTCCCGAGGGCTCGGGACGGGTTGCCGAGGTCAACATCGGTTTCAGTGCGCCGGTCAAGAAAGGCGAGGTCCTGTTCCGGCTCGACAGCTCGAAACAGGTTGCGGCGCTCGAAACTGCAAAGCGCAAGGTGGCCGAGGTCGATGCGTCGCTGGTGTCGGCCGAAGCCGACGTCGCGAAGTCGGAGGCGCAGGTCCAGGAAGCCAAGGCCGCCCATCAGCAGGCCAAGGACGAGCTCGACGTCAAGACCGATCTGCAGCGCCGCAATCCCGGCATCGTTCCGCAACGCGACATCGAGAAGCTGCAGGTACTGGTCGATCAGCGCCAGGCCGGCATCGACGCGGCCACAGCGATCAAGCAGTCAGCCACATTGCGGGTGTCGACGCTGTTGCCCGCCGAGAAGGCAAGCGCGGAGGCGGCGCTCGCCCAGGCCCAGGTCGACCTCGACAAGACGGTGGTCCGCGCCGGCGTCGACGGACGCGTCGAGCAGTTCTTCCTTCGCACCGGCGACGTCGTCAATCCGCTGATGCGCCCGGCCGGCATCCTGATCCCGGCGGAAGCCGGGCGGACGTCGCTGCAGGCTGGTTTCGGCCAGATCGAGGCGCAAGTATTGAAGGAGGGCATGGTTGCCGAGGCGACCTGCGCGTCGAAGCCGTGGGTGATCATCCCGATGGTGATCACGTCGGTGCAGGACTACATCGCGTCCGGCCAGTTCCGTGGCGGCGAGCAATTGATAGACGCCCAGAACATTGCCCGGCCGGGCACCATCCTGGTGTTCCTCGAACCCCTGTACAAGGGCGGCCTCGAGGGCGTCACGGCGGGCAGCAGTTGCATCGTCAACGCCTACACCAGCAATCACGAGGTCATCTCGGCGAAGGACACCGGCGCCGGACAGGCGTTCGTTCTGCATGCGATCGATACCGTGGGGCTGGTGCATGCGCTGTTGCTTCGCATCCAGGCGCTGTTGTTGCCGATCAAGACCTTGGTCCTGAGTGGTCACTGACAGCGGACTGGTCAGCAAGGGAGATATCCAATGCGCAGCAGAGCTTGTGCGGTGCTGTCCATCGGCCTGGTGGTTGTCTCGGTTGACTCAGCCAGCGCCTTTGAGCTGACCGGAGCGTGGGCAACAAGTGCTGATCAGTGCCGCAAGGTGTTCGCGCACAAGGGCAGGGCAAATCAGCTGACGTTTGCGAATTTCTCGGGCGTCTATGGCGGCGGATTCATCGCCGAGCCTGATCGCCTCCGGGGCAAGTTCGAGAACTGCAAGATCAAATCGCGCAAGGATGACGGCCAGAACATCAACATCATCGTCGGCTGCGCGTCGGGGATCATGGTCTCGAATGTGCAGTTCTTCCTTAAAGTCGTCGACGACGATACGATCACGCGCCAGTTCCCCGGCATCGAGGGGATGGAAGTCAACTACCACCGTTGCAAGTTCTAGCGGCGTCCCCACCCTGCGAAGGACGTTTTCCTTGATCTCGATCAAAGAGGGGGCATGGCCGTGGCCGATGCTGTCGACCGTTGGTGTCGATGGAGGTCGCGATGGTCCGTTGGGGCAAGACGCTGCTCGCGGTTGTGCTGGTGTCGATGACTTCGGTCGCCGCATTCGCGCAGACGGCTGACAAACCGCCAGCCCAGACCAGTCAGCCCGTTCAGGCCAATCAGCCGGCCGCGACCCAGCCGGCCGATCAGCTGCTGAAGCCTGAACAGCTGGAAGCCCTGGTGGCGCCGATCGCGCTCTATCCGGACTCGCTGCTGGCCAACGTGCTGGCGGCATCGACCTATCCGCTCGAGGTCGTGCAGGCCGATCGCTGGCTGAAGGAGCGCAAGAACCTGAAAGGAGACGCGTTGAAGACCGAGGTCGACAAGCAGGCCTGGGATGACAGCGTCAAGGCGCTCGCGAGCACCGCCGACGTGCTCGCCATGATGAGCGACAAGATCGATTGGACGAAGAATCTGGGCGACGCCGTGCTGGCCCAGCAGCCCGACGTCATGGATGCGATCCAGCGGCTGCGCAGCAAGGCGCAGGCCAACAACAAGCTGGTGACGACCAAGCAGCAGAAGGTCAGCGTCCAGACCCAGGAGAACAAGCAGGTCATCGTTATCGAGCAGACCGATCCGGACACGGTCTATGTGCCCTATTACGATCCGGCCACGGTCTACGGTGCGTGGCCATATAGTGAATACCCGCCGTATTATTTCGGCTATCCGTCCTATATCGGTGCCGGCGTGATCGCGGCAGGTCTCGCCTTCGGCGCCGGCTGGGCGATCGGACGCTGGGGCAATTACTGGGGCGGCGGCTGCAACTGGGGCAATCGTAACCTCTATGTGAATCACTACAACAGGGTCAACAACATCGGCAACAGCTGGCAGCACAATCCGGCGCATCGCCAGGGCGTGCGCTACAACAACAGCGGCGTCCAGCAGCGCTTCGGCGGCAACAGCAATCGCGCCGGTGCGAGCGATCGGATGAATTATCGCGGCCGCGATGGCCAGCAGGTTCTCAATCCCGGCGGCGATCGTCAGGGCGCAGATCGGGCAGGTGACCGGGCCGGAGACCGCGGTGGTGATCGTGCCGGCGACCGTGCGGGTGATCGCGCCGGGGATCGTGGAGGCGACCGCGCCGGAGATCGCGCCAAAGGCGGCGACCGTGCCGGTGCGGGCGATCGCGCCAAGGGTGGCGACCGCGCGGGTGCCGGCAACAAAGCCAAGGGCGGTGGCGATCGCGCAAAGGCCGCCAACCGCGGCAGTGCCGGTAACCGCGCAGCTGCGGCCAATCGTGGCGGCGGCAATCGTGGCGGCGCCATGAACGTGTCGTCCGGACGGGCGGCTGCGGCGGCGTCGGCGCGCGGGCGATCGAGCATGGCCAGCATGCCGCGCGGCGGCGGTGCAAGTTTCGCCGGCCGTGGTGGCGGTGGCTTCGGCGGCGGAGGTGGCGGTGGTTTCCGCGGCGGTGGCGGAGGGGGCGGCTTCCGTGGCGGCGGCGGTGGTGGCCGACGTTCCGACATTGCGCTCAAGCACGATATCGAGCTGCTTGGGTATCTCGCCAACGGCCTTGGCTACTACCGCTTCAGCTATCTCGGCAGCAGCAAGGCCTATGTCGGCGTGATGGCGCAAGAGGTCGAGCAGGTCATGCCAACGGCGGTGACGCGCGGCGCCGATGGCTATCTCAGGGTCTACTACGACAAGCTCGGGATCAAGTTCCGCAGCTATCACGATTGGCTTGCCGCCGGCGCAAGGATTCCATCTCCGTCGGAGGCATCACGATGACAAGCTTTTCGTACTCGCGGTTGAATCGTATTGCTTCCATCGGCATGGCTGCAGCAACGGCGCTCGCCATGCTGCTGTCGCCGGCTCGTGCCCAGCAGGGCTTCCCCAACCCTGAAGACGCGGCGTCGGCTCTGGCAACTGCCGTCAAGACCGGCACGAGCCGGGCCATGCTGAAAGTGCTGGGCCGCGACGCCACCGACATCATCGAGTCCGGCGACGATGTCGCCGACGCCAATGCGCGACAGACCTTCCTTTCTGCCTACGACGCCAGGCATTCGATCAAGGCCGACGGCAACAAGAAGGCTATCTTGATCCTGGGGACGGACGATTTCCCGTTCCCGATCCCCCTCGTCAACAACAACGACGGCTGGAGTTTCGACGCCGCTGCGGGACGTCGCGAAATCCTCTACCGCAGGATCGGCCGCAATGAGCTTGCCGCCATCCAGACCTGTCTTGCCTATGTCGACGCCCAGAACGAGTACGCCGGGAAGGATCGCGGCGAGGGCGTGGGCGCCTATGCCCAGCGCATCGTCAGCAGGCCGGGCAAGACCGACGGACTGTTCTGGCGCGACGACAAGGATCCGAGCCCGCTCGGTGAACTGGCGGCCCAGGCCGCTGCGGAAGGCTACAAGGTCGGCGAGCAGGCCGAGCCGTATCACGGATACTACTATCGCATCCTCAAGGCACAAGGCTCCGACGCCCCGGGCGGCGCGCTGAACTATGTCGTGAAGGGCAAGATGATCGGCGGCTTCGCGCTGGTCGCCTGGCCCGCCGAATACGCCAATTCCGGCGTCATGACCTTCCTGGTCAACCACGCCGGCACTGTCTATCAGAAGGATCTCGGCTCACGCACCGATTTCCTCGCCAAGCGCATGATCGTTTTCGATCCGGATCACACCTGGAAGAAAGTGGACCCGATAAATCCCTGAAGGAAGAGGGAGTGCAGTGATGCGAGGCATGATCCGTCCCGTCATACTGGCGCTTGTCGCGCTGGTTCTCCTGGTCGCACCGTGCTTCGCGCAGGCGACCGGCCACGTCCAGGTCAAGTTCGTGAAGGCGGCCCTCGTTGTGGGCGGCGGAGGCGGGACCGGGACGCTCACCTACCGCGGGCGGCATTACCGGTTCATCGCGTCCGGATTCAGTCTCGGCGCATCCGCCGGAACATCGGTAAGCTGGCTGGAAGGCACCGCTTCGGGAATCAGGGAGGTCAACGATTTCGCCGGCAGTTACGCGCTGGTCGGGGCCGGCGGTGCATGGGCTGCGGGCGTCGGCGGGGTGAGCCTGCGAAATGAACACGGCGTGGTGCTCAATCTCAAGGGGCCGAAAGCGGGACTGGAATTTGCCGCCAACCTGGGCAGCCTCACGATCTCGCTGCGGTGAACTCGGGCTCCATCCGCGATCTCGGCCGCAGTTGTGAGTGCGTCCAAAGGCCGGGCGATGGATTGATCTATCTCAACTCCAGATCCGAAGCGACGGCTCAGCTTGCGTCCGGCAGGCGGCGATATCATCCAGACAATCGGGAGGTGGAGGCATGTACCGGCACATTCTCATTCCGACAGACGGCTCGGAGCTCGCGGAGCATGGGCTCAGGCATGGGCTGGCGCTGGCAAAATCCCTCGACGCCAAAGCATCGGTCATCTTCGTTGTGGAACCGCTCTCGGAGATAGGAGGGCAGTACCGTGAATTACTCGCGAGATACTCCGAGATTCGCAAGGAAGAAGCCGCGCGCGCGCTGGATCGCGCCGCACGCGCGGCAAAAGAGGCCGGCGCTGCCTGCGAGACAAGCCTGGTGGAGAGCGGGCGACCCGATCAAGCCATCATCGCAGCAGCCAAGGACAAAGGCTGCGACCTCATTGTCATGTCATCGCACGGGCGCAGCGGCCTCTCCGCCCTTCTCATAGGCAGTGTGACCAACAAGGTGCTGACGCAGGCAAAGATCCCGGTGCTTGTCTGTCAGTGAGCCTGCAGGTTGCCTCGAAGCAAGCGGGTCCGGCGCGATCCATGACATCGCTCCGATCGGCAAGGCCATTCGTGTAGGCCGAGTGCGCGCGTATGATGGGTGCGCCAGATCCGGGCGGCGGAAACCGTCGCCCGGGCATCGAGGCGGCGTAGCGGGCCGGCAGGATAGCAAAGGGCGGACAATGCACCGTCAGCGCTTCGCGGCTGCGCCCTTCGCCGCCTCGTAGGTGTCGCGATAGCCCCTGGCGATTGTCCGGACGCCTCGTCCGATGTCGTCATAGACATCGTCAGGCAGGTTCGCGAGCGACACGCGAAGCGACCATTCGGGCGCGTCGAAGCCGCCTCCGTTCAACAGCACGATCCCGTGGGCTTCGGCCAGCCTGAATGCAAGGTCCAGCGGGTGAATACTCTTCTTCAGGTGTTCGACGGCATCGTCGCCGATGTTCTTGCGGGCCCAGAACTCGAAATCGATCAGGGCGTAGTAGGCATCATAGTTCGGATTCGGAGTCAGCTTGTCGGCCAGTCCGAGGCCGTCGAGCAGCGACCACAGGCGCTTGTTGACGATCTCCATGCAGGCGGCCTGATAGGCCTTCTTCACGTCCATCATTTCGGCGAGCGAGAACAGGCTCATCATCACCTGCTGCGGCAACGACAATCCGGCGGTGTGATTGAGCGCCACGTCGCGGCTGTCGGCGACGATGCGGTCGATCAGCTTGAGCTTGCGCGGTTCGAGCGTGAGCGGCCCGTAGCGTTTGTCCAGCGCCTTCACGGCCTCGTCCGGAAGATTGGCGATCTTCTTGTCGAAGATATTGTCCTCGTGGATGGCGATGGCCCCGAGCCGCCATCCCGTGCAGCCGAAATACTTCGAATAGGAGTAGACGCCGATGGTGTTGTGCGGCAGCTCGCCGAGCAGCGAACGGAAGTTGTGCACGAAGGTGCCGTAGACGTCGTCGGTGAGGATCATCAGGTCGGGACGCTTGGCCCTGACCAGATCGGCCAGCTTGGCGACCGTCTCCTTGCTGAGCGCCATCCCCGGCGGGTTGGACGGATTGACGACGAAGAACGCCTTGATTTTCGGATCCTCCAGCTTCCTGATTTCCTCGTCGGTGAACTGGAATTTGTTTTCCTGCGGCGCCCTGATCTGTACGACCTTCAGGTCGTAGTCTTCCAGGTGTGTCATCTCGATGTAGGGCGTGAAGATCGGCGTCGCCAACGCAATCGTATCGCCGGGCACCAGCAGCCGATTGGCCTTCAGCGACTTGAAGAGGTAGCACATCGCCGCCGTGCCGCCCTCGACCGCGTAGATGTCGAACTTGCCGGCCGGCCGCGGCTCGCCGCAGACCGCCCACATCAGATATTCGTGCACGATCTTCTCGTTGTGCACCAGCATGCGGTCCGGCACCGGGTAATTGTCGCCTATGATCGAATCGACCAGCTCGTGGACGAAGGCGTCGGGATCGAAGCCGAATTTCTCGACTGCAAAGGGCAGCATTTCCGTCAGGAAGCCCGCACCTGGCATGTCGCTGTGCTGTTTGAGCCAGGCCTCGAACCGCCCGGCAATGCCCTTTGCCTGAGGCATGCCGCCGATGCCCGCCGGATGCTCCATCACCCGCTTGCTCTCGGTGATGGCAAATTGGCCCAGCAGGAAGAAGCCTTCGCGCGGCGTCGTGGCCACCCAGTTCGGATTGCCCCGCCCGGCGTTCAGGAACGGCATCTGACTCCGCTTCGAATTGCTCTTCGCGAGGTTGATCAGCTCGTCCTTGATCTCGAACGGGCTCAACGCTTCGAATTTCTTTAAGGTCAGAAGATCGGCCATTTTGACACTCCCGGAGCGATGCAAGCTGTTGGAATGGAGGCGGACAGGCTCCTGTCTGCGCAATCGCGCGCAGCATGATCGGCAACCGGCAATGAGCCTTGATCTATATCAAGGGTTGTCGTGCACGCGATACGACTGCACGGCGGATGGTTGCGTCACGATGCAATGGAGCGTGCGTTCGTTGTCGGCAAGACGATGAAATCGCAAGACGTTCGCAGTCGCAATTGACATAGATCAACATCCTTCTCGCCAACCGCTGCCTGATATCGATCCACACGGTTGCGTCACCGCTTCGGTCACCCTGCGCGAGATCGGAGGGGCGCATGCCGAAGCCGCGGGACAGCATGAACGGGTGACATCATGATCGATTGGTTCTTCCAGACGCTCCGCACCTATCCCGAAATCGCAATCTTCGTCTCGCTGGCGCTGGGCTACTATTTCGGATCCTTCACCTACAAGGGTCTCGGTCTCGGCGCGGTCACCGCGACGCTGATCGCCGCTGTCATCATCGGCCAGATCGGGATCACCATTTCGGGCCCGCTCAAGCCGTTCTTCTTCCTGATGTTCCTGTTCGCAATCGGTTATGGCGTCGGACCGCAATTCGTGCGCGGCATCGCGCAGGACGGCATTCCACAGGCGATCTTCGCGGCGGTGGTCTGTGTCTTCTGTCTGATCGCTCCGTATCTCGGCGCGAAGATCGCCGGCTACGACGTCGGATCAGCCGTCGGGCTCTATGCCGGTTCGCAGACGATTTCCGCGTCGATGGGGCTCGCAACCGACGCCATCAATCGCCTCGGTCTGCCCGCGGACGAAGCCAAGAAGCTGCTCGATGCCATGCCGGTCGCCTATGCCGTGACTTATATTTTCGGCACGGTCGGCTCGGCGATCGTCCTGGCCCTGCTCGGACCGGCGTTGCTTGGCATCGATCTCGAGACCGCATGCAAGAAGTATGAGGAAGAGCACGGCGGCAAGAAGCAGCTGGGTGGCCCGGGGACGGCCTGGCACCAGTTCGATGTGCGCGCCTATCGCGTTCATGAGCGCGGACCCGTCGCCGGCAAGACGGTCGGGCAGGCGGAGGCACTGCTTCCCGATCATCGCATCTTCGTCCTCCGGCTCCGGCAAGCCGGCAAGATCGTGGAGGCAACTTCGGACACCGTCATTCATGCCGGCGACATCGTCGCCGTTGCAGGCCGCCGCGATGTGCTCGTCCAGCTGATCGGCGAGCAGGCCGAGGAAGTCGACGATCGCGAACTGCTGGCGGTGCCGATCGAGGGCGTCGATGTGTACGTGACCAGCAAGGACGTCGACGGCAAGACGCTCGAGGAGCTGGCGAAAGAGCCGGGCGCTCGCGGCGTATTCCTGCGCAAGATCGCGCGCGGCGCGATCGCGGTCGAGATTCCGATCCTGCCGAACACCAAGATCAACCGGGGCGACATTGTCACCCTGGTGGGCCGCACATCCGATGTCGCTGCCACCACCAAGATGCTGGGCCGGCCGGACCGTGCAACCGACGTTGCCGACGTCGCCTTCATCGGGGCCGCGATCGCGATCGGCGCCCTGGTCGGCGCCTTTGTCTACAAGATCGGAAGTGTGCCGCTCACGCTGTCCACCTCCGGCGGCGCGCTGATCTCCGGCCTGTTCTTCGGTTGGCTCCGATCAGTTCATCCGACCTTCGGCCGCATCCCGTCACCCACCGTGTGGTTCATGAACTCGGTCGGTCTGAACGTCTTCATCGCCATCGTCGGGATCTCCTCAGGCCCGGGATTTGTCGCCGGCCTGCAAAAGCTCGGCTTCAGCCTGTTCCTCTGGGGCGTCGTCGTGACCACGGTGCCGCTGATCTTGGCGATGTTCGTCGGCAAGTATGTATTTAAGTTCCACGACGCGATCCTGCTCGGGTGCTGCTCCGGCGCGCGGACGACGACCGCGTCGCTCGGCATGATCAACGATCGCGCGAAAAGCCAGATTCCCGGCCTTGGCTATACCGTCACCTACGCGGTCGGAAACACCCTGCTCACGATCTGGGGCATGGTGCTGGTCATGATGATGACATAGCCGCGGCCCGACGATGTTGGTCTGGCTGCAGCAGTTTCTCGTCCGTTATCCGGAGCTCGCGCTGTTCCTGGTGATCGCGGCGGGCTACTGGATCGGAAGCTTCAGGATCGGCGCTTTCAGCCTTGGCCCGGTGACGGGCGCGCTCTTTGCTGGCCTTGCGGTTGGCGACTTCGCGCATGTGCCCGTCTCCGGCATGACGAAATCCTTTCTATTTCTGCTGTTTCTGTTCGGCGTCGGCTATTCGGTCGGGCCGCAATTCGTGCTGGCGATGAAGCGGGACGGGCTTAAGCCCGTGCTGATGGCCATTGTGGTGAGCCTCACCGGTCTTGCGGCAGCGATCGTCGTGGCACGCGTGCTGCGGCTTGACGCCGGCTTTGCGGCCGGGCTGATGTCGGGGGCGCTCAGCCAGAGTGCTGCGATGGGTACGGCGACCGATGCAGTCAATGGCCTCGCCGTGCCCGAAGCCCAGCGCGCATTGCTTGTCTCGCATATCGCGGTGGCGGATGCGGTTTGCTACATCTTCGGCTATGCCGGCGTGATCACGTTCTGCACGATTGTCGTTCCAGCACTCCTGAAGATCGACCTGAAGACGGAAGCGCTCAAGCTGGAGCAGGCTTTGGGCATCAAACGCGCCAAGCCTGGCCTCGCGTCGGCTTGGCGCAAATTCGAGATGCGTGCGTACCGGCTGGATGACACCGCGGCGATCGCCGGACTGATGGTTGCCGCTGCCGAAGCACGGGTGCCCGGGCAACGCGTGTTCATCCACCGCATTCGCCGCGGCGAGCGTATCCTCGAGGCGGAGCCTGGAACGATCCTCGCGGCAGGTGATGTCGTCGCGCTGTCGGCGCCGCGGCAGATCATCGTCGAACTGATCGGACAGCGAGGCGAGGAAGTGGAGGATCAGGAGCTGCTCGATATCCCCGTGGTCTCGGCCGACGTTTTCCTGATCAACGCGAAGGTCGCAGGCAGCAGTCTCCAGCAGGTGTCGGAACAGGACTGGACGCGTGGCCTTTATTTGCGCTCGGTGAACCGGGGCGGTGAAGCTCTCCCCATCGCGGCCGGAGTGGTCCTCGAGCGCGGCGATCTGCTTCGCATCGTTGGTCCTGAAACCGTCGTGCAGAATGCGGCCAAGAACATCGGCGTCATTGTTGCACCCAGCACCAGCATCGATTTCGTGGTTTTGGGGCTCGCGATCTTCTTCGGCGGCCTCGTCGGCGTTCTCGTGAGCTTTTCGGTTGGCGGCATCACGATCTCGTTGAGCACCAGCGTCGGCACGCTGCTCGCCGGACTTCTCGTCGGCTATCTCCGCACGCGTCTGCCGTATTTCGGCCGGATCCCCGACGGCGCCATCAGCCTGATGACGTCACTCGGACTGGCTGCCTTCGTCGGCCTGACCGGGATTCATGCCGGGCCGGTCTTCCTTTCGGCGATACGGGAGTCGGGCATCGGCCTGCTTCTGGGCGGCATGATCGTGACCCTGTTGCCGCAGTTCGTCGGCTTCTGCTTCGGCCATTTCGTGCTGCGCATGAACCCTATCCTGCTACTCGGTGCGTTGACGGGAGCGCAGACGGTAACGGCCGCGATGGCGGCCATTCAGGAACGCTCGGGTAGCTCTGTGGTGGTGCTCGGCTATACGCCCGCCTATCCGGTCTCGAACATTCTGCTGACGACCTGGGGATCGGTCATGGTGGTCGTCTTCGCTGGATGAGCCGTCACGCCTGAGGTTCGCCGATCACATCCACGCTGCAGGCCAAGCCACCCATCGGGCGCGTCCGTCTCCCGACGGACGACCCCCGGAGATTCCGCACCTAGTCCTCCCAATCTTCCCATTCGACCTTGTTGATTTCCAAATAGCCGGAAACGGCCGAGCCGATCGTCGGGAAGAAGTAGCCTTCGCCGAGCTGCGCGAACAGTCCAAATCGCTTCAGCTTGTCTTTGACCGGGTCCTTGAGTTCAGCAAAGCAAAGTTCGATTCCTTTCTCGTGCAAGGCTTCGTCCAGTTCGGCAACGGTATCGCAGGCCGTGACGTCGACGCTGGTGACTGGCTCGGCTGCGACGACCAGCCAGCGAACCGGCGTCGGCGACGTCGCCACCGCGTCCAGGACGCGTTCCTTGAAGAACTCGGCGTTGGCAAAGAACAGCGGCGCGTCCCATCGGAATAGGACCAGCCCCGGGATCCGGCGCGCATCGGGGTATCGCGTGATGTCGTGATAGCCCTTGACGCCGTGGGCACGGCCCAGCACTGCGGAGTGCGGTCGCCAACCGTCCCACAGGAACTCCGCGATGGCCACGGCGATCGCGAGACCAATTCCGGGAATCGCGCCGAACACGGCCACGCCGACGAAGCACAGCACGATCAGCCAGAACTCCCATCTCTGAATGCGATAAATCCGCTTGAGGTCGGCAATCTCGAACAGGCCGATCGCCGCGGCGATGACGACGGCGGCCAATGCGGCATTGGGCAAATGCTGCAGAAGGTTTGGCGCCACGACGAGAAGGAACGCGATGGCGAGCGCGCCGACGACGCTGGTCAGTTGGGTGCGGGCACCGGCAGCCTCCGCCACTGGAGTGCGCGAAGAGCTGCTGCTGATCGGGAAGCCCTGAAAAAAGCCGGTTGCCAGGTTGGCGGCGCCGAGCCCGACCATCTCCTGGTTTGGATCAACCTTGTCGCTCAGTCGCGCGGCGTAGGTTCGTGACAGCACACTGGTGTCGGCAAAGGAGACGAGCGCGACCGCGCTTCCGCCGATCAGCACCGGAACCAGATCGGCATAGCTGATCCAGGGAACGGCAAGAGCCGGCAGACCTTGAGGAAGCGGACCCAGGACCTTCACGCCGTAGCCGGCCCCGAGATCGAGCGCGCCGACGACGAGGGTTGCCCCGACAACGGCAATCAGAATACCCGGCAGCCGCTTGTTGTCCTTGAGCAGCAGGATGACGATCAGCGTTGCGAGCCCAACCGCGAAAGCAACCCAGTTCGTCTTGCCGTCGAGGATTGCGCCGCCGATTCTCCACAGGTCCCGCAACGGTCCTTCGCTCTCAATCGAGAATCCGAGGAGCTTTGGCAGTTGGCTGATCAATACGGTCAGCGCAATTCCGTTCATGTAACCGTAGCGGATCGGCTTGGAAAGAAGCTCGGTCACGAAACCCAGCCTCGCGAAGCCCGTCAGCATGAGCACCGTTCCCGAAACCAGCGCCATCATGGCGCCGAGCGTTGCCGCGCGAAGGGGATCACCACCGGATAGCGGAGTGACCACACCGAGAATGACGGCAGCCAGGGCCGAGTCCGGTCCGAGCACGATGATGCGGCTTGGGCCGAACACTGCGTAGGCCAGGAGCGGGATGATGGTCGCGTAGAGACCGTGGATGCCCGGCAGGCCCGATGCCGCCGCATAGGCGATACCGACCGGGACCAGCATTGTCGCAAGGACAAGGCCGGCAAAGATGTCGTGCGGCAGCCACGCCGCCTCGTATCGGCGGAGGGTGTCGACGCCGGGCATCCATCGCATCCAACGGCTCATGTGGTGAGCACTCCCGGACTCGGTCGAGCGCATGGCAAACACTCCCAGGCCGGACAGGGTAGCCGCGCTGTTAGGCGGAGCGTTGATCTATCTCAAGCCGGCCCGCAACGGCGGCCGGCTCCCGAGTGGCGTCCCCCCACAGACCGGGGACACGTGCTTTGTCCCGTTCAGGAAAGCTCCAAGGTCAAATGTCTGACTTGTGGGTCGCCGCCGGCGCTCGAACGGAACCCGAAGCGACCGAATATGCTGAGCATCGCCACGTTCTCGGGCAGGACTTCCGCGGTTAGTTCTTTCAGCCCTGCGTCGCGCGCGATCACCAGCAAATGGCGCATCAGCGCCGTGCCGATGCCCTTGCCCTGATAGGCATCGATCACGACGAAGGCCAACTCAGCCCGGCCCGGCTGCGCGACGATGTAGCGGCCGCCGCCTGCGATGACCGGCCGGCCGCCTTCGTCGATCTGCGCAACCAGCGCGACGTGATTGGCGAAATCGATATTCATGAAAAACGAGATCTCCTTGTCGGAGAAGCTGCGCTTCGGAGCGAAGAAGCGGAGCTGTCGCGATTGGATGCTGGTGCGGTTGACCGCCGTGAGCATGTCGACATGGTCGTCCGGCCGGAGCGCCCGAACTTCGATCCTGCTGCCGTCACGCAGATGCTCGATCGCAGAATAATCGGCTGCACTTGCCATCGTTGTCCTCGCAAAGATCGTTGCCGGCGACACACCCTTGCCTGGCAGACCATTGGTCGGGGGCCACCGCCCGCGCCGGCTTGGACCGTCGGCGGCTCGCCAATGACGGGTCAAGGGACTGCCGAATTTCACGAGGTTAGCACGCGCATGCTGAACTCACAGCAGCACTGCGTTCGGGACGCTAGGAGGCCACGCTCAGATCGCGACTCGAACCAAATGTCGGTATCGGTGGTTGCGCCTCCCCGCAACCAAATCTCTCGACCGGCAGAGATGAAGAAGCCCGCCTTTCGGCGGGCTTTTTTCGTACGCGGATGTTCGGTTCAACGTCGGATCACACCGCCGAGCTGTCGCAGGCTGCCTCCGGCGACACGTCATCCGCATTCGGGTCGGCCGCCGCGGTCGCCCAGGCGAGTTCGACCAGCGTCACGATGCGCCGGCCGGTGCCGTCGAGCTGGCAGACGATCAGGCCTTGCTCCTCGATATAGGTCAGAAGATGCCGCGCGCGGCGCAGCGAGTGCGTGCCGTAGGCGCGGGCGATCGCGGCATCGCTCGGGCAGGGCCAGCCTTCCTTCGCGGCGCGGGCGATCATCATGAAGACGCCCTGCATGTCCTCGGGCAGCAGCGCGGCGCGCAGCGAGACGTCCTGCCACGCGTCGTCCTCGGCCATGTCGGCGCCGAGCCCGGCGCGCGCGCGCGTCAGCATGCGGCGAAAATCGGTCAGCTCCGGCACGACGGTGCCGAGACCTTCGATCCGGCAGCGGACCACGAATTCCTGATAGAGCACGCCGATGGCGCGGAAGCCGGCATCCGGCTCGGCGAGGATGGCGCGCAGGATGCGGTCCAGCCGCTCGCGCCGCTCGGCCAACTGCTCGGCGCTCGGCGGCGGCTCCGCCGTTTCGGGATCAGGTTCCGCTGCCGGCTGCTTGGCGGCCATCAACTGGCTGAGCAGATCAGGCGCAGGCGTCCGGCGCGGCGGCCTCGCCGTGGTTTCGGGCGGCGGCGCTGCGAGGATGATGGCGCGCGCGTCCTCCAGGGCCGCCTCAGGCAGCGGCATCAGGCGCGGCGCCGCGTTGCGCGGCTGGGTGTCCGTCGGACCGATGCGCAAGCCGAGCGGACGGCGCGAGAGCGCGGGCCCCAGTGCCATGAATTGTCCACGCTCGAGATCGCGGAAGGCTTCCGCCTGCCGCCGCTCCATGCCGAGCAAGTCGGCAGCGCGCGCCATGTCGATATCGAGAAAGGTCCGGCCCATCAGGAAGTTGGATGCTTCTGCCGCGACATTCTTGGCGAGCTTCGCCAGTCGCTGGGTCGCGATGATCCCGGCAAGCCCGCGCTTGCGGCCGCGGCACATCAGATTGGTCATCGCGCCGAGCGAGAGCTTGCGCGCCTCGTCGGACACTTCGCCGGCGACCGCCGGGGCGAACAGCTGCGCTTCGTCCACCACCACCAGCATCGGATACCAGTGGTCGCGAGGGACCTCGAACATGCCGCCGAGGAAGGCTGCGGCGCGCCGCATCTGGTTCTCGGCGTCGAGCCCTTCGAGATTGACCACGGTCGAGACGCGGTGGATGCGGACGCGCTCGCCGGCGACCTGCAGGCTGCGCTCGGTATGGTCCTCGGCGTCGATCACGAGGTGGCCGAATCGCTCGGCCAGGGTGACGAAGTCACCTTCGGGATCGATGATGGTCTGCTGCACCCAGGGCGCGCTCTGTTCCAGCAGCCGGCGCAGCAGATGGGATTTGCCGGAACCGGAATTGCCCTGCACCAAGAGGCGAGTGGCCAATAGCTCCTCGAGGTCGATGGCCGCCGAGGCGCCGGCCGTCGTCTGTCCCATCTCGATCGCTACGGTCATGTGCCCCGACTCAAATTGCCCTTGCGGAGACGCGGCTTAACAAGCCGATCGCGCCCCGTCGAGCGACCCGCAGGGACATCCCCAGGCATCACCGGGACGTGGACAATCTGGAAGACCATTTTCACGGCGCCATGGGGCTTTGTTTCCTGCTCGCGATCGCCTCGGGTGTCGTCGTCTACGGGCCGTTCGTGCGGCGGCTGGATTTCGGCACCATCAGGCCGCGCCGTCGCCTGTACTGGCTCGACCTGCATCATGTGCTCGGCATCGTCATCCTGGCATGGACGCTGGTCGTCGGCGTGACCGTCGTCTCGTGTTCTACGTGAGCCGCCGCGCGAATCGGTAAGCAAGCCGATCGAACGCAACTATCATTGCCCGTTCTGCGCGGACGGGGGCCCCGATCTCCGGTAAGTCTCGCCACCGCCGCCGTGCTGAGCACTTCGCCGCGGCTCGGGCGGTCGCCACGTCACGCCCTGTTCGGCGAGCAGATTGTTTCCCCACTCGGCCAGCGGGGTCAGCAGTGCAACAAGCTCGAACCCTTTCTCCGTCAGTGCGTAGATCGATCGCTCGGATGAAATCTTGCGCTGCCGGACTGCGCCGTCGGCGATCAGCTCCCGCAGCAGGCTGGACAAGACCTGCTGGCGAACGCCCGCGATCGAGTTGCGCAATTCGCCGAAGCTGAGTTCGTCCAGCGAAAGCAGATGAAGCACCCGGACCTTCCACTTGCCCGAGACGATCTTGAGGACCGTCTCGACGGGGCAGGGATCCTGGGCGGGCCGCTTGCGATGGTAGGCCATGGCTTCCTCGGTCAGAAATTAATGTGTCTGGCTGGTCCGCGATTGATGTGGGACCATGACACGCCGGGAGTGACGTAAACAGTCCGCAATCGCCGACAGGGATATCTGGCAAGGTTGTTCATGGGCAAATCGATGAGCAGTCGGATTCTCAACCTGCTTCTTTGGGCCGGCGTGGCCTACTTCTGCTGCATGGCCGTGGCGCACTTCTTCGGAATTAAGGTCCCGATCCTCTTCGTCTACTACGATACACCCTACTACGCCTATCAGGACAAGATCATCTCGTTCGCGGTCGTGGCCTATATCTGCCTGTTTGCCTCCGCCGCGCGTTCGGGCGAGGTCGTCTTCGCCTTGGTCGCGATCTGGGTCACGGTTCTTGGTCTCTGCGCCGTCAATGTTTCCGACGCGCTGCAAGGCGTTCTCACCGGCAAGTCCACACTGCCGTACTGGCTGCAGACCGCCGCAATCGCGGCTTACGCTCTGTGCCTCACCATTTTCTCGCGGCCGCCGCGAAACCTGTTGGCGCATTGAGGGCGAAGCACAATGGTGCGGCCGGAATTGATCTTCCACAATGGCAAAGTGTTCACGGCGGATGCCGCTGCCAGCCGCGCCGAGGCGATCGCGGTGGCCGGCGGCACGATCGTCGCCGTCGGCAGCGATCTCGATGTCAAAAGCCTGGCCGGTCCCGGAACCAGGATGGTGGACCTCGGCGGCGGCATGCTGTTGCCCGGTATCGTCGACGTGCACAACCATCATCTCCGCGGCGGGCAAGCCGATCTCTATGAATTGAAACTCCTGCCGACGATGTCGTTCGATGCGGTCCTCGAAGCCGTGCGCGCACGGTGCGCGACGACGAAGCCGGGCGATTGGGTCTTTGGCGGCATCTGGGGAAGTCAACTGGTCGAGGTGATCGGCCGTGCAGGTTCGCTGGCGGCGCTCGATGCGGTTTCCGGGGCGCATCCGGTGATGCTGCGCGACGACAGCCAGCACAACCGGTGGGTCAATTCTCGTGCGTTGGAGTTGATCGGGATCGACGCCGGCACGCCCGATCCCCAGGACGGTCAAATCCTGCGCGATGTGGAGACCGGCGCTGCGACCGGGCTGTTGCTGGAGCGAGCCTCGGGGCTCGCCGAGCAGGCGGTCGAGCGAAGCATCCCGGATCTCGCGGAGCGCAACAAGGCTTCGTGCCGCCGCGCGGTCGAGATTCTCAATGGCTTCGGGGTCACCGCCTTTCAGGATGCGACCACGACGCTCCCGTTCCTGGAGGCGCTGGCCGCGCTCGACCGTGCGAATGAGCTCAATGGCTGGTGCGTCGCCTCGCTGCCCGCGCAGCGAACGCTGTCGGGCGCCGATCTCGTCGGTGACGCGCTGATCGTGCGCCGCGAGTCCTATCGCACCCGTCACGTCCGCCCCGATTTCATCAAGCTGTTCATGGACGGGGTGCCGACGACGCGTACCGCCGCCATGCTCACGCCATACCGCGCCACGCGCTTGCAAGGCTGTTGCTTTTGTGGCGATCCCTTGATTTCGATTCCTGACCTGGTGCGGTGGATCGCAAAGGCCGAGAAACACCGGATGCGGGTCAAGGTGCATTGCACCGGCGATGCCGCGGTTCGCGATACGCTCGATGCCATCGACGTCGTGCGCAGCTTCAACGGACCCGGAAACGGCGCCGGTGCCACCCACCAGATCGCGCATGCGGGCTTCGTTGCCCCCGCCGATATTCCGCGCTTCCGCGCGCTCGATGTCGCAGCCGACCTGTCGCCGATCATCTGGTATCCCGGCCCGATCCAGGAAGCCATCCGCGCGGCGATGCCGGAGGATCGCGCCGACTGCTATTGGCCGCTTCGCGATTTCCACGCCGCCGGCGCGTTGATGGCGGCCGGATCAGACTGGCCGGTTGTGGCCAATCCGGACCCCTGGCTCGGGATCGAAGGGATGATCACGCGCCGCAATCCGCGGGGCGGATATGATGGCGCGCTGTGGCCGGAGCAGGCCCTCGATCTCGAGACGGTGCTGCGCATCTACACCGTCAACGCGGCGCAGGCGATGGGCTTGTCCGATCTCACCGGGTCGATCGAGGCCGGAAAGTCGGCGGATTTCATCCTGGTCGATCGCGACTTGTTCGCGATCGCGCCGGAGCTTCTATCGCGGACCAAGGTGCTTTCGACATGGTTCGAGGGCCGTCAGGTTCACGAGGCCGGATGAAAACTCACGCGTGCCGGCTCGAAAGGACCTCTTGGAAGATGACATGCCTTTCCCGACTTTCGGGATTGCCGCGTGAGAAATTCTAGCCGCCGTTCAAATTCGGCGGGAAGGCACCGTTTCTGAACGGCGCCGCTATTCTCGTGCCGGATACCTCCATCCCGTTTGCCGGAGGTGTCGCCTCGAGCAAACCTCGGCATAGTCCGCGCACAAAAGAAACGTGCGAGGAAACATGACTGAGAGCATCGTTGATGCCGTAGCGCCGTCGGTCGCGGCGCCTGGCGCAGTGTCGCCACGAAAAGTGTTTTGGGCGACCTGGTTCGGCTGGATGCTCGATGGCTTCGATTCCTCGATGTATGCCTACATCCTGGTCGGCGCGCTGAGCGAATTGCTGCCTGCGAGCGGCATCGAGCCGAGCAAGGCCAATATCGGCATCTATGGCGGCTTGCTGTTCTCCATCTTCATGCTGGGCTGGGCCTGCTCGATGGTCTGGGGCTGGGCCGCGGACCGCTACGGGCGGGTCAAGATCATGTGCTGGACGGTTCTGGTCTACTCGCTGTTCACGGCGTTGTGCGGGCTTGCCACCGGGATCGTGATGTTCGCACTGTTTCGCTTTGTTGCCGGGTTCGGCATCGGCGGCGAATGGGCCGCGGGCACGCCGCTGCTGCAGGAATCCGTGCCGGAGAACACGCGGGTGCGGCTCGCCGGATGGCTGCATACGGCGACGCCGACCGGGCTGTTCCTCGCCGCTGCGGTGACGCTTGCGATCGGCAGCACGCTCGGCTGGCGCGGCATGTTCCTGCTCGGCATCCTGCCGGCGCTGCTGATTGCATATCTGCGCAGCAACATTCCCGAGCCCGAACGCCACGCATCGCACGAGCAGCCTCCAGTCTCGGCCCTGTTCGCCGGCGATCAGGCGCAGACCACCTGGGCCGCGGCGCTGATGATGGCCTGCATCATCTTCGGCCTGTGGTCGTCGAACTTCTGGGCGCCCACCGTGATCTCGACCAAGCTGGTTGCCGCGGGCGCGACGCCGGCGCATGCGCAGGAGATGGGCGCGGTAGCCGGGCTGATCACCAATGTCGGCACGCTGATCGGCTGCTTCCTGGTGCCATGGATAACCAACTGGTTCGGCAGCCGGCGTCGCACTGCGGTGCTGTTCTTCATCGGCGGGTTGATCTCCGTCGTGGTCTCCTACCTGGTCGCGATCGAATGGCTCGACAGCCTGACGCTGTTCATGGTGCTGCTGCCGGTGCTCGGCTTCTTCACCAATGGCGTGTTCGGCCTGTTCACGATCTGGCTGCCGGAGATGTTTCCGTCGGCGCTGCGCGGCTCGGGCTCAGGCTTCGCCTTCAGCATGGGCCGCGTGCTCGGCGCCGCCGGCCCGACCCTGATCGGCACGCTCGCCGCCCGCACCGGCAGCTTCCCGCTGGCGATCTCGATGCTGTCGCTGATCTATGTGATCGGCCTGCCGCTGATCGCGCTGGCGCCGGAGACGGCCGGCAAGCCGCTGGCGAGATAGCGTTCAAGGCGCTCTCTGGGCGTGGCCGGCCCGGCCGCGTTCTGTCACCCGCGAAAGGGCTATTCCGCCGGCTTCGCGGCCAATGATGCCTGCGCATCCACGGGCTTCTTTGCAGGCGCCTTGTCGACTTTCTTCGACCAGGAACGGTAATAGGCCAGAATGGTCATCAGCACGATGCCGACAATGCTGACCACGATCTGCATCCAGAGGCTGCCGGAGACCTCGACCAGCAGCACATGCGCGATGACCGCGAGGAAAACGCCGGTGCAGAACACCTCCAGCGACTGCTGACCGCATTTGATGATTGGCTGCATGATCGGCCATTCGTATCCAGCCCATTCGCGCGGCAGGAAGCGCGTGACGAAGAAGGCGAGCACCACGAAGTGCAGCACGCGATAGGGCGCGAGGTTGGTCTTGTCGTTCGGGTTGAACGCATCATAGAGCCAGGCCGGCATCGCCTGTCCCAGTTCCGGGAAACGGCCCGCCAGGGTCATCACCAGCGCGAACAGCAGATAGGCGCCGCCAAGCCACAGGAAGGCGCGCGAGCGGATGAAGGTGATCGACTCACTGGCACCGCCGAGCGCGAACCAGCCGCCGAACACAAACAGGAACTGCCAGCAGAACGGGTTGAAGTACCACGTGCCGGAGGGATAGGCCGGCAGATTCCAGTCGAAATGGCGGGCCGCGAGATAGAGCAGGAACGAGGCCAGCAGCGTCAGATTGAGCTTGCGCAGCATCGCCCACAGCACCAGCGGATAGCAGACCATCAGCGCGATATAGAGCGGCAGCACGTCCATGTTGACCGGCTTGAACGCCAGGATCAGACCTTGATAGAGCGTCTCGGCCGGGTTGTGCATGAAGCCCGCGACGTTGAACTCGTTCTGCAGGTTAGGGTCATGGTAGCGCTGGGAGAGATAGCCGATCTCGGCGATGTAAATCACGAACAGCAGGACGTGCGCGACATAGATCTGCCAGGCCCGCTTGATCAGACGGGTGGCGCCGATCACGGTGCCGCGCTCGAGCATCATTCGCGCATAGACGAAGGACGCGGTGTAGCCGGAGATGAAGACGAACAGGTCGGCCGCGTCGCTGAAGCCGAAATTCTTCTGCGTGATCCAGTTCACCGCGTTGTTCGGGATGTGATCGAGATAGATCGCCCAGTTGGCGAAGCCACGCAGCAGATCGAGGCGATAGTCGCGGCCACGCGGCGGCAGAACAGCCTTGACGTCCATCGGTTCGCTCCCATCCCAAGTGCCCGCGCGTCCGGTCGCGGGTCGCCCACCACGTCATACTAGAACATGATTTCGACGGTTGTGTATTGGTTTGTGGGAAAGGATCGTGCTCGACAGCAGACCAAACAACAATTTGGATCAAATGGTTGCGGCCACCGAAGCTAGGACGCGGGGCCAGTGCGTAGGATGGGTGGAGCGCAGCGATACCCATCATCATTTCGCCGCCGGCTCGATGGGTATCATGGAGTTTATCATCGGGCCGCGCGTTGCGCGGACCCGTTGGCTCCACCCATCCTCCGAGAGCCGAGTCCCTGGCTAGCGCGCGACGAACCCGTTGTGCAGCGTGGTGAACAGCGCCTTGCCCTTCTTCACCAGATCGTATTTGCGGCCGTAGAGCAGCCAGACCGCGGTGAGGTGGCACATCCCGCCCATCATCAGCGACATCGCGGTGTAGGGATCGAGGTTGCGGCGATAGGTGCCGGCGCGGCTCGCCTGCTTGATCAACTGCACATAGCGCAGCGCGTATTTGTCGACCGCCTTCTTGATCCGCGGCTCGGCGGCGAGCACGCTCGGCCAGATCTCCAGGAAGAACACGCGGCCCCAGCTCGGGTTGTCCTTGATGTACTGGAAGTTGGTCAGGAAGATGATGCGGAGCTGTTCGACCGGGTCGCCGCCCTTCACCAGCAGCGGCTCGGTCTTCTGATACAGCGCCTCGAAATTGCCCTCGGGCACGTCGAGCACCAGCGCGCGCTTGTCCTCGAAATAATCGTAGATGCTGGAGAGCGGTACTTTCGCCGCGGCGGCGACCTCGGTGAGCGAGGTGCCGTCGATGCCTCTTTCGCCGAACAGCTTGGTCGCCGCCGAGAGGATCTGCTCGCGCCGGTCGCGGCTGCGTTGTTGCTTGAGCTTAAGCGTCGTCCCCGAAGCCACGTCCGTCTCCTGGCGTCCCGCAAAAACACTAAGGCAGCGGGATCGGAACACAAGCGCTATTGCAGCAATATACAACGTCGGCTTGTCGTCAGACCGGCGCCTTGCGCCGTTCATGGCTGCGAATCGCGTGGCGGGCGATGATCTGGCGCATGATCTCGGATGTGCCGTCGAGAATGCGGACCACCCGCGTTTCCCGCCAGATCCGTTCGATCGGAAGGTCCTTGGCATAACCGGCACCACCAAACAGCTGCATGGTCGTGTCGGCCACGCGCTGCACCATGTCGGCGCCGGTATATTTGGAGAGCGCGGCCGCGGCGGTGCGGGCAGCGGCGTCGCCCTGGTCGTAGCGCCAGGCCGCCTCATAGGCGACAAGGCGCGCGGCGTGCAGCGCGCTCGCCATGTCGGCGATCTGCCATTCGATCCCCTGATGGTCGCGCAGCTTGCGTCCGAACGCCTCGCGCTTCGACACATGGTCGAGCGCGTAGTCGAGAAGCTGGCTCGCCGCACCGACGCAATAGGCGCCCCAATGCGTGCGGCCGGCATCCAGGCACCGCATCGCGATGGCGAAACCGTCGCCCTCCTGGCCCAGCAGGTTCTGGCGCGGAACGCGGCAATTCTCGAACATCACCTCGGCATGTTCCGAGCCGCGGCCGGCGGCCATCTCGACCACGCGGCCGATGGAGAGGCCCGGCGTCGTCGCGTCGACGACAAAGGCCGCGATGCCCTTTGCCCCCGCGGTCGGATCGAGCGTGGCGAACACGGTGAAGACGCCGGCCACCGGCGCATTGGTGATGTAGGTCTTGCGGCCGTCGAGCACGTAATGATCGCCGTCCCGCCGCGCCAGGGTCTGGATGCGGGCGGCATCCGATCCCGCGTTCGGCTCGGTCAGCGCGAAAGCGCCGATCACG
The DNA here is from genome assembly GCF_001982635.1 of Bradyrhizobium mercantei. Classification (GTDB taxonomy): domain Bacteria; phylum Pseudomonadota; class Alphaproteobacteria; order Rhizobiales; family Xanthobacteraceae; genus Bradyrhizobium; species Bradyrhizobium mercantei. Next base: position 325,251 of record NZ_MKFI01000003.1, read on the forward strand.
CGGCCACTGGCGAGTTCCGGCAGCCAACGGTCGCGCACGGCGGGTTGCGCGAAAAACTCGATCGCCTTCGATCCGATGTGAACGTTCACCCCGCTCAGATAGTAGAAGGCGGTATGTGCCTTGGCGAGCTCCTCGATCGCGATGCAGCTGCCGAGCATCGACAGGCCAAGCCCGCCGAATTGCTTCGGCGTGTTGGTGCCGAACAATCCCATCCGGCGCAGGCCCGCCATCGCGCTTTCCGGCACCTCGCCGGTCGCCTCGATCGCGGCATCGTGGGGCTGAAGCTCACCGCGCACGAATTCGCGTACCCGGCTTTGCAGGACGCGGAGGTCGTCGGGAAGCTGGAAGTGCATGGGCGCACCAAATTCGAATAATCTTCGAAAAATGTGCGCCGTCGTCCCGGCGATGTCAAGATTTGCGGGAGCGTCAGGGACGCAAGGCGGTGTGCGCGGGACGATGGGCAAGACCGGCCGGGAGTGTCGGAATCTTGCCAACGGCGTTTCCGCCGCAAGTTTGTCCATTTCTTGCGCGACAAAACCACGAGTTGTGAGTAGGTAGTTTGTCGCTGGGGGGAGAAATGACGCTGCACTGGCTTCAATCGGCTCGTTCCGCACGTAGCATCATTGGTCTTGCCGCAGCCCTCATGATCGGGCTTGCGTCGCCGGCGACAGCACAACAGGCCTCCGGCACCGCGCTCGCCAGGGTGCTGGTGCTCGGCACCGGCGGCACCATCGCGGGCCAGGCCAATGCGCGCGCCGGCAATGCCTATGATTCAGGCAAGGTCAGCGCGGCGAACCTGATCGCGGCCATTCCGGGCATCGACAGGCTCGCCCAGATCTCGGCCGAACAGATTTCGTCGATCGGCTCGCAGGACATGAACGACAAGGTCTGGTTCGACCTCGTCAAGCGCATCCGCGCGGCAATCGACAACAAGGAGGTCGATGGCGTCGTCATCACCCATGGCACCGACACGATGGAGGAGACCGCGTTCTTCCTGCAAAACGTGCTGGACACCGACATCCCCGTCGTGCTGGTCGGATCGATGCGGCCCTCGACCGCGATCGGCGCCGATGGGCCGGCCAATCTTTACGATGCGATGCGGGTCGCCTCTGCCCCGGAGTCCCGCGGCCGCGGCGTGCTCGTGGTGCTCAACGACACCATCCACGGGGCGAGGTGGGTGCAGAAGACCAATACCACCAGCGTCCAGACATTCCGTTCGCCCGATGTCGGGCCCGTCGGTTATGTCGACACCGGCTCGCTGCGCTTCCTGCAACCGGCCATTCCGGCGAAGGCTGCCAAGCTGAAGCTGCCGGACGCGCCGCCATTGCCGCGGGTCGACATCATCTATTCGCACGCCAACATGGATGCCGCTGAGGTCGAGGATGCGGTCAAGCGCGGCGCCAAGGGCATCGTGCTGGCCGGCGTCGGCGACGGCAACTCGTCGAAAAGCGCGATCGATGCGCTGGCCGCCGCGGCGAAGCAGGGTGTCGTGGTGGTGCGTTCGACCCGGGTCGGCTCGGGCTATGTGAACCGCAACGTCGAAGTCGAGGACGACAAGCTCGGCTTTGCGGTCTCGCTCGATCTCAATCCGCAGAAGGCGCGGGTGTTGCTTGAACTGCTGATCGCGAACGGCGTCACCGAACCCGGTGCGGTTCAGCAGGCGTTCGCGCAGTAGACCGTCAGTTTTGACGCGCCGGCGGGCTTGGCCTGCGGGCCTTGCTCGCGGCTCGCCGCGCCGCGAGCAGCAGGCCGCGGGCTTCCGCGATGCGCGACATCACGGTGGTGACGGGAACGCCAGTGACCTCGGCGATCTCCTTGTAGGAGAGATCGATGATTTCGCGCAGTGCGATGACCTCGCCGAGTGACGCGGGCAGGTCCTCGATCAGTTGACGGATGGTCGGGGTCTCACGCTGTTCCGGCGTTGCCGTCGTGTCGACAGCTGCCTTCGGCGTCGTACGGCCAAGTCTTTCCTCGCAGACGGACTTGAGGATCGCGAGCAGCCACGGCCTGATGGCGCTGCCGCGCAATCCGTCGAACTGGCGCAGTGCGCGCAGATAGCATTCCTGCACGGCCTGTTCGGCGTCCGCCTCGGTTCGCATCAGGATCTGGGCGAATGCATAGGCATCGTCGAGCCATGGCAGCGCGGCGTCACGAAACTGCTGCGCCGTTTTGTTCCCGGCCTCCGCGCTTCGCATCATAGGGTTGCATCTCGTGAATAGCTTTACCGTCAATCGGCGGAGTGGTATCAGGCTCCCCGCCGGAGTCGTGGACCGTCGCGCCAAGCGTAGGGACAGGAACGACATGCCAACGCCGGGCAGCAAGCGATCGATCGTATTGCGTCGTGATCGATCGCGCGTTCGGAGCACGGATCATGTCCGAGACACAGGTGCCCAACCGGTTCTCGATCTTCCATCATGGGCTGGCGAAAGGGCCGGCCTATGAGGCTTGGCGCGAGGGCATTTGCCGCGGCTTCTGCCGGCTCGACGTCGGACCGGCCGACGATAACCGCATCGATTGCCACAACGAGTTCACGCTGCTGCACACGGTCGCGATCGCGACGCCACGCGGCGGCTCGGCGCGCTTCGCCCGGACCCGCGCGCTTCTCGATGACGGCTGTGACGATCTGGTGCTGATCTTCGCGACCCGCGGCAACGTTCAGGTCACGCAAGGCAGCAAGGCGGTCGAGCTCAAGCGCGGGCAGATGTGCCTCACCGAGATGAATATCGTCGGCACCGCCGATCTCACCCAGTCCGGCAGCTTCACGACGACGCGGTTTCCGCGGCGTCTGCTGCTCCAGGTGGCGCCATCGACGGAGACGCAGCTGGCGCGCGTGCTCGGGCGCGATCCGGCCTTGAGCACGATGATCGAACGCTATTCCGCGCTCTGCACCGAGCTTGCCGGCGATCTCGACGTGCCGGGCCAGCAGGTGGCGGCGCATCATCTGGCCGATCTGGTTGGTCTCGTGCTCGGCAGCGGTGCCGAGCAGAAGGAACTGGCCGCACGGGATGGCGTGGCGAAGGCGCGGCTCGATCTGATGAAGGCCGATGTCCTGAAGAATCTCGACAATGGCAAGCTTTCGATCGAGGCGGTCGCAAAGGCGAACGCGCTGAGCACGCGACAGGCGCAGCGCCTGTTTGCCTCCGAAGGGACCACGTTCTCGGAATTCGTCCTCGAGCAGCGGCTGCTGCTGGCGCGCCGGCTGCTGCTGCACGAGCAGGGCGGCGGCCGCAAGATCAGCGACATCGCCTATACCGTCGGCTTCAACGACCTCTCTTATTTCCACCGTTCGTTCCGCCGGAAGTTCGGCATTGCGCCGGCGGAGTTGCAGATGGAACTGGGACGCCGGCATTGAACGCCAGCTGCTGCTGACGTAGATCAAGAGATCAGCTTCATCCCAACGCGGGTGGTGTTAATGCCTCTCTGGACCTGCGAACAATGCGGCGCGCAATTTCCTGAAACCGCTGCGCCGCCGCCGGCTTGCCCGATCTGCGAGGACGAGCGGCAATATGTGAACTGGAAAGGCCAGGCGTGGCTGACCCGCGAGGAACTCGCGCAGCGGCACAGACTGGTCTGGCGCGACGATCTCGGCCTCGTCGGATTGGCGCTCGAGCCGTTCTTTGCAATCGGGCAGCGCGCGCTGCTGGTGCCCGATCGCGGCGGCTGCGTGATGTGGGATTGCGTGCCGCTGGCAACTGCCGAGGCGATCGCGCATGTCAAATCGCTCGGCGGGCTGAAGGCGATCGCGATCTCGCATCCGCATTATTATGGCGCGGTCGCCGACTGGAGCGCGGCGTTCGACGACGCGCCGGTCTATCTGCACGGCGACGATGCGCAATGGGTGACGCGGCCCTACCGGTCGATCGTACCGTGGCAGGGCGACAGCCAGCGCATCTCCGACGACATCCTGCTGGTGCGCGGCGGCGGGCACTTTGCCGGCGCCACCATGCTGCATTGGCGCAACGGCGCCGACGGGCGCGGGGCGCTGTTGACCGGCGACATCGCGATGGTGGCAATGGACCGCCGCTCGGTCAGCTTCATGTATTCCTATCCGAACTACATCCCGCTCAACGCCGAAGCGGTCCGCGGCGTCGCCCGTGCGGTCGCGCCGCTGGCCTTTGATCGGATCTACGGCGCCTGGTGGGGCAAGAACATCGCCTCTGATGCCAGGGCGGCGTTCGACCGTTCGGTGCAGCGCTATCTCACGGCGATCTCGGACTGACGGTTCCCCCGCTCGTCTTGCCACGCGGCGCGATCGCGTTATATCAGGGCTTTCCCGCCACCTCAGGTTTGTCCGAGTTTCCGCATGACCACCACTGCCGCCGCCGAATCCCAGCCGTTCCAGGCCGAGGTTGCCGAATTGCTGCACCTGATGGTGCATTCGGTCTATTCCGAGACCGACATCTTCCTGCGCGAATTGATCTCCAACGCGTCGGACGCCTGCGACAAGCTGCGCTACGAGGCGATCGCCAATCCCGGCCTGATCACCGACGGCACGCCGCCGGAAATCAGGATCGTGCCGAACAAGGCGGCCGACACGCTCGCGGTGATCGATACCGGCATCGGCATGGAGCGTCAGGAGCTGATCGACAATCTCGGCACCATCGCGCGCTCCGGTACCAAATCGTTCCTGTCGAAGCTGACCGAGGCCAAGGACGGCGCCAATCTGATCGGCCAGTTCGGCGTCGGCTTCTATGCCGCCTTCATGGTCGCCGACAGGATCATCGTCACCAGCCGCCGCGCCGGCTCGGACGAGGTCTGGGTGTGGACGTCGGAAGGCGGCAGCGGCTTCGAGATCGCCCCCGCAAGCGAGGAGGCGGCCAGCCGCGTCGCGCGCGGCACCGAGATCGTGCTGCATTTGAAAAAGGACGCCGCCAAATATCTCGAGGCTTACGAGATCGAGCGCATCGTCCGCGAATATTCCGACAACATCCAGTTTCCGATCCTGCTGGTGCCGGAGGAGGGCGAGCCGCGCCAGATCAATTCGGCGAGCGCGCTGTGGCAGCGCTCGAAGTCCGAGCTCACGCCGGAGGATTACGCGCAGGCCTACAAGCAGATCGCGGGCGCGTTCGACGAACCTGCGATGACGCTGCACTACCGCGCCGAGGGCCGGCAGTCCTACGCCGTGCTGCTGTTCGCGCCGTCGCAAAAGCCGTTCGACCTGTTCCAGGTCGAGCGCAAGGGCAAGGTCAAGCTCTATGTCCGCCGCGTCTTCATCGCCGACGATGCCGAGCTGCTGCCGGCCTATCTGCGCTTCATCCGCGGTGTGATCGACAGCGAGGACCTGCCGCTCAACATCTCGCGCGAGATGCTGCAGAACAATCCGCAGCTCGCGCAGATCCGCAAAGCGGTCACCAGCCGCGTCGTCAGCGAGCTCGAGACGCTCGGCGAGAAGGAGCCCGAGACCTTCGCGAAGATCTGGGACGCGTTCGGCCCGGTGATCAAGGAAGGCCTGTGGGAGGATTTCGAGCGCCGCGAGAAGCTGCTGGCGCTGGCGCGCTTTACCACGACGTCGGGCGAGAAGCGTTCGCTGAAGCAAGTTGTCGACGACTTCAAGCCAAACCAGACCGAGATCTATTATCTGGTCGGCGACAGCGTCGAGCGGTTGAAGTCGAACCCGAAGCTGGAATCGGCGCGCGCCCGCGGCATCGAGGTGCTGCTGCTCACCGATCCCGTCGATGCGTTCTGGACCTCGGCGCCGATCGATTTCGGCGGCAAGCCGCTGAAGTCGCTGAGCCAGGGCGATGTCGATTTCGGCCTGATCCCGCTCGCCGACGACAAGGACGACAAGAAGGACGAGCCGGCAGCCGATGCCGCGACCACGATCGCCGTGATCAGGGATGCGCTCGGTGAGCGCGTCTCCGACGTCCGCGCCTCGCAGCGGTTGACCTCGAGCGCGTCGTGCCTGGTCGCCGGCGGCGACGCCCGCGACCGCGCGCTGGAGCGGCTGCTCGCCCAGCAGAACCGCGGCGAGATTACGAAACCGATCCTCGAGATCAATCTGCGCCACCCGCTGGTCGCAGCACTCGCGACCGACACGGCGCAGGCCAGGGATCTCTCGCTTTTGCTGTTCGAGCAAGCGCAGATCCTCGACGGCGAGATGCCCGACGATCCGGCCGCCTTCGCCAGCCGCCTGAACCAGCTCGTGCTGCGCGGCTTGGGGAAGTAGGCGAGACTCGTAACCCCGTCATCCCCGCGCAAAGGCTTCGCCTTTGTCGCTGGAGGTGCGAGCGGAGCGAGCCTCGAAGGATGGACGGCCGAGCTGTCAGAGCGGGGCCGTGCATGCTTCGAGACGGCCGCTGCGCGGCCTCCTCAGCATGACGGATCAAGTGACCTGCGCTCCATCCGGGCTACGCTTTCGTGAATGACGCAAACTGATGGCGCCGCCGGCGCTTGACAATCTGCTCGCCGCTTGATGTTATGTTATAACATTACATAAAGCGAATACCGCATGTCCCGCCGCCGTCTATCCCTCCAGCAACTGTTTGATCTCGATGCAAAAACTCCCCGTCACCATCTTGTCCGGCTTCCTCGGGGCTGGAAAGACCACTTTGCTGAACCACGTCCTGAACAACCGCCACGGCCTGAAGGTTGCGGTGATTGTGAACGACATGAGCGAGGTGAACATCGACGCCGACCTCGTCCGCGATGGCGGTGCGAACCTGTCCCGGACTGACGAAAAACTCGTCGAGATGAGCAATGGCTGCATCTGCTGCACCCTGCGCGACGATCTCCTGAAGGAGGTGCGCGCGCTCGCCGAGAGCGGCCGCTTCGACTATTTGCTGATCGAATCCACCGGGATCTCCGAGCCGCTTCCGGTCGCCGCGACCTTCGAGTTTCGCGACGAGGATGGCCAGAGCCTGTCCGACGTCGCGCGGCTCGACACCATGGTCACGGTGGTCGACGCCGCCAATCTGCTGAAGGACTACGCTTCGACCGATTTCCTCAGCCAGCGCGGCGAGGCGCTCGATGGCGACAAGCGCACGCTGGTCGACCTGCTGGTCGAGCAGATCGAGTTCGCCGATGTCGTGGTGCTGAACAAGATCGATGCCGCGACTCCTGCGCAGCGCGAAGCGGCCCGCACCATCGTGCGCGCGCTGAATCCTGACGCCGACATCATCGATGCCAATTTCGCAACGGTGCCGTTCGACCGCGTGCTCGATACCGGCCGCTTCGACCATGAGCGCGCGCAGCAGCATCCGCTCTGGCACAAGGAACTCTATGGCTTTACCGAGCACGTGCCGGAGACCGAGGAGTACGGCATCAAGAGCTTCGTCTATCGCGCGCGGCGCCCGTTCGATCCAATGCGGTTTCACGGCTTCCTGCGCGAGAGCTGGCAAGGCGTGATCCGCGCCAAGGGCCATTTCTGGATCGCGACGCGCCCGGATTGGTGCGGCGAGCTGAGCCAGGCCGGCGCGATCGTCCGCACCGAAGGCCTCGGCTCGTGGTGGGCGGCGATCCCGCGCGAGCGCTGGCCGGATCATCCCGATTGGAAGCTGATGATGCAGCGGAGCTGGAACGATCTCTACGGCGATCGCCGGCAGGAGCTGGTGTTCATCGGCTCCGGCATGAACGAGGACGACATTCGCCGCCGGCTCGATGCCTGCCTCGTCGCGGGCAAGCCCGGCATGGACCCGCAGGCGTGGGCAACGCTCCGCGATCCGTTTCCGCCATGGCGAAGGGCCGGCGAGGCGGCGTGAAATGATAGAGACACGCCCTCTATCCCCGTCATCCTGAGGAGCGCGAAGCGCGTCTCGAAGGATGAATCGGCCCGGCTGGTGGCCGTCGATCCTTCGAGACGCCGCTTCGCGGCTCCTCAGGATGACGGGACTCCACTCCGGGCTGCGGTTCAAAACCTGCCCCAACCCGCGCCGTATCTGCTAGAGATTCTAGAGGCGGAAACGGTACGGCGTTGCGATGGCTGGCGGCAGCGAGATCTTCTACGGCGGCATTCCGGTGTTTCGCGGTTTCGCGCGCCTGATGGATCCGGCGCTGTATGCGCCGTTGCCCGACGACTGGTCGGTCGGCGTCGCCGATATCGTGGAGTCGACCAAGGCGATCGCGGCGCAGCGCTACAAGGCGGTCAACATGGCCGGCGCCGCGGTGGTCGCTTCCGTCACCAATGCGCTCGATGGCCGCGAATTCCCCTTCGTGTTCGGCGGCGACGGCGCGAGTTTTGCGGTCGCGCCCGCCGATCTCGACAAAGCGCGCGAGGCGCTGGCGGCGACCGCGCGCTGGGTGCACGACGACCTCGATCTGGTGCTGCGGGTGGCGCTGGTGCCGATGGCGGCGATCCGCGCCGCGGGTTTCGACGTGCGCGTCGCGCGCTTCGGGCCGTCGGCCAATCTGTCCTATGCGATGTTCTCCGGCGGCGGGCTGGCTTACGCCGATGCCGCGATGAAGCGCGGTGAGTTCGCCGTCGACCCGGCGCCTGTGGGCACACAGCCCGATCTGTCCGGCCTGTCCTGCCGCTTCGAGGTGATGCCCTCGGCGCGCGGCGTCATCCTCTCGGTGCTGGTGCTGCCGGCAAAGGACGCTGATCCGGCGTCCTTCCGCAAGGTGATCGAAGACCTCGTGGTGCGTATCGAGAAGAGCCCCGACGCCGGACGGCCGGTGCCGCCGGGCGGCCCGCCGCTGCGCTGGCCCCCGCAGGGGATCGAGTATGAAGCGCGCGCGCGGCGCGGCGGCCCGCTTGCGCTGCGGCGGGCCACGGTGCTCGCATTCACGCTGTGGGCCTATACGCTGATGCGGTTCAACATCCCGATCGGCAAGTTCGTGCCGAGGCGCTATGTGCGGCAGGTGGTCGAGAATTCCGACTTCCGCAAATTCGACGACGGCCTGCGCATGATCCTGGATTGCACGCCGGAGCTTGCCGCGGACATCGAGCAGCGCCTTGTCGCCGCAGCCGCGCAACGCGTCGTGCGCTACGGCCTGCACGAGCAGGATGCCGCGATGATGACCTGCTTCACCCCGTCGGTGATGCGCGCCGACCACGTCCACTTCATCGACGGCGCAAGCGGCGGCTACGCCTCGGCCGCAACCGTGCTGAAGACGCGCGCGGCGTAGCAAGGGGTTGCTTTTCTAACCTCTCCCCGCTCTTCTGCGGGGAGAGGTCGGAACGCATCGCGCGACGACGACGCTTGGATCAATCAGCGCCCCACCCGCGACCAGGTCTCGCCGCCGCACAGCGCGCCGACGCAGCCTTCGACGCGCAGCGTGGTCTCGCCGGTCACCGTAATGCTGCTTGCATAGGTGCCGCCATCGTCGGCGTTGTAGATCTGGCCCGACCATTTGCCGGCGGCGACCGGATGCATGCCGGTGAACAGCGGCAGCCCGATGATCGGCCGGTTGGCCAGTGACGGGTTGGGATTCTTGTTATCGACCTGGGGCTTGCCGGTCATCGGGTCGATCGGATCGCGCAGGCTCACCACCACGCCGCAGATGCCGCCGCCGCATTTCGTAACCTTGACGCGGGCATCGCCCGCCTGGGTCTGCCAGACGCCGGCCGGCTCAGGCGCGCCTTGCGCATGCGCGGACGACACGGCGAGTGCCGTCGCAATGATTGCGATCACGAATCCGAGTTTGCAGGCCATGGCTCATTCCCCAAGAAGCCGGCCTGCATAACAAGTCGAAAGATTTCTGCAATGTCATAATCGCGCGATCGAGCGCGCGGTACCCGGAAAATTTTATTGCGTTCTTCCCGGGTCGCCATGCTCAGGCAAGGCTCGGCTGCCTTGCAACGTTTAGCTCCAGCGGGTCAGCCGGATCGAGATGATGGTGGCGAGCCCGAACGCCACCATCGCAGCCCCGACCAGCGCAAATAGCGTCCATGCTGGCGCGCTCACGGTCGCGAGCCACCAGCCGCCGATGCCGACCAGCAGCAGGCGGATGGTCCCGGCCAGCACCGGTCCGCCGACCTTGGCCGCGCCCTGCGAGGAGAAATAAAGGCAGACGCCGACGCCGAAGAAGCCGAAGGCGGGGCCGGCCAGCGCGAAATAGGACGAGGCGGCGGCGGTCACGCCGGGGTCGGTGGTGAACAGTGCAATCCACAGCGTCGGCTTCAGTGCGACAACAAGCCCGACCAGGCCGACGGCCAGCCCGGCGACCGTGCCCGCGGTCCACGCCACCTTGCGGGCCCGCGTGACCAGTCCGGCGCCAATGGCCATGCCGACCATTGGCACCGAGGCGACGCCGACCGCGAACGCGATCGGGATCAGCAGGAATTCCAGCCGCGAGCCCATGCCGTATCCGGCCAGCGTCTCGGTGCCGAAGCCGGCCAGGATCTTGGTGAAGATCAGGATCGTCAGCACGCTTTGCAGCGGCGACAGGCAGGAGATCGCGCCGACCTTGAGGATGTCGAGAAACATCCCGCGCTGGAAGCTGAAGGCGGCGAAGTCGAGCTTCAACCGGCTGCGGCCAGAGGCGAGATACCAGGCGAGGAAGATCGCACCACAGGTGAAGGCGGTGAGCTGTCCTGCCGCGACGCCGCGCATGCCGAGACTTGGTGCCCCGAACAGTCCGAGCCCTAGCACGCCGCCGACCGCGATCTGGATCAGCGATACCGTGATCAGCGTCATCGAGGGAATCCGCATGTCGCCGGTGCCGCGCACCACGGAGGCGAGCGTGTTGACCAGCCAGATCGAGATCGCGCCGGAGAACAGCACCTGCGAGTAATGCAAGGACTGCTCGAGCACGCCGCCGCGTCCACCGAGCAGCGCATAGAAATTGCGGCCGAAGCCCAGCATCATCACGGCGAAGAACAGGCCGAGGCCGACCCCGATGATCGCCGCATGCAGCGCCAGATCGGCGGCACGCGCTCGATCTCCGGCGCCGAGCGCGCGGCTGATCGCCGAGGAGACGCCGCCTCCCATCGCGCCGGCCGACATCATCTGGTTCAGCATCGCGAACGGAAACACCAGCGCGATGCCGGCCAGCGGCTCGGTGCCGAGCCGGCCGATGTAAGAGGTCTCGGCAACCGCGACCAGCGTCGAGCCGAACATCGCGATGGTGTTGGGGATCGCCAGTCGCAGCAGCGTCGGCAGGATCGGTGCGGTCAACAAATGATCGACCGGTACCGCAGGCGCAGCCACGGCGGACCTGACGTCGTCGATCGAGGCTTCAATGGTCATGCGTCGCGGCTCACTTCGCAAGCGGGAGAGGGGCGCACTGCAATTCGACGCCAGTGGACCGGGTTCGTTCAATAAATGATGATCAACATGTTACGGGTTTGAGCTGGTCCTCGCCACCACCGCCCGCGCAGGGGTCACCACGGCAGGCCGCATAGGTCGATCTTGCCCTGGCGCGGCGCACGGACGATGTCGTTGACGAATGGTGCCATCGCCTCGAAGCGGATCTTGCCCGAGGGCTGTTCGCAATGGACTTCGCCGCTGAAGGGATGCCAGCCGCGCGCCTGGTAGAACGCGAAATTGTGCGGCTCGCAGAATAATATTGCAAATTTCACCGCATCATTGGCACGCATGGTGTGCACGGCGGCGTCGAGCGCGAGTGACGCATAGCCGCGCCCCCGGCAATCGGCGCGGGTCGAGACCCCGCCGATGCCGCCGACATGCACCTTGTGGCCGTTCCAGGTGATCGTCCGGAAATAGATACCGACATGGCAGGCGAGCCCGCTGTCGTCGGGCGCGTCGAGCAGCACGCGCAAATCCGCGTGAGCCCATTTGATATCGGCCCAGGTTTTTTTCTCCATGATATCGGGGCTCCAGACCGCCCGGAGCAGCGGCTCGGCGCGCTGCCATGACGCATCTCCGTTGAGAATGTCGATTTCGATGCTCATCGTCCGGGTCCTGAGTGCGGCTTTGGGCTGTGCCGATCTGTCATACACGATCTGAAAATGCGGTGTTTCTCCGCCGTGGAACCTTCTATAAGGGGGACCCGTTAAGTGTAGTCTCCCACCCTCTGTTGGACATTACCCCATGACCTTCACGCTACCCGATCTGCCCTACGCCCACGACGCCCTTGCGCCCTACATGTCCAAGGAAACGCTGGAGTTTCACCACGACAAGCATCACCAGGCCTACGTCACCAACGGCAACAACGCGATCAAGGGGACCGAATTCGAAGGCAAGTCCCTTGAGGAGATCGTGAAGGGCTCGTTCGGCAAGAACGCGGCCGTCTTCAACAATGCCGGCCAGCACTACAACCACCTCCATTTCTGGAAGTGGATGAAGCCGAATGGCGGTGGCAGCAAGCTGCCCGGCCGGCTGGAGAAGAAGATCAACGAGGACCTCGGTGGCTTCGAGAAGTTCAAGACCGATTTCGCCGCCGCCGGCGTCGGCCAGTTCGGCTCCGGCTGGGCCTGGCTGCAGGTCAAGGGCGGCAAGCTCGAGATCGCCAAGACCCCGAACGGCGAGAACCCGCTGGTCCACGGCGCGCTGCCGATCCTCGGCGTCGACGTCTGGGAGCACTCCTACTACATCGACTACCGCAACCGCCGTCCGGACTATCTGAAGGCGTTCGTCGAAAACCTCGTCAACTGGGACTATGTCGACGAGCTGTTCGGCAAGGCCGGCTAAGCGTCGATCGGAATCTTTCGCGCGCCTCTTCACCCTCCCCTGGAGGGGGAGGGTCGACGCGAATGAAATGAGCGGCGGGGTGGGGTGACGGTCTATCCGCACGGCATATTGCCCGTGCCGAGAGATCACCCCACCCCGTTTCGCATTCCGCTTCGCTTCATGCGAACCGACCCTCCCCCTCCAGGGGAGGGTGAGTTTTGAGCAAAGACTGCTCAGGCTTCTCCACACACCAGCGGGGGCATTGGTGGGTAACGCGGCAAGCTATCTTCTGGTGTTCTTCGGCGGCGGTCTCGGCGCGACGCTGCGGCAGCTGATCAACGTCACCTGCGCGCGCTGCATCGGCACCGCATTTCCCTACGGCACCTTCATCATCAACATCACAGGCTCGACCGTGATGGGCCTGATCGCCGGCTATCTCGCCTTCAAGGGCGACGCCTCGCAGCCCTGGCGGCTGTTCCTGATGACCGGCATCCTCGGCGGCTACACCACCTTCTCGGCCTTCTCGCTCGACACCGCACTGCTCTACGAGCGCGGCGAGCTCGGGCTTGCCGTGCTCTATGTGGCGGGCTCGGTGGCGTTGTCGATCGCGGGTCTGTTCGCCGGGCTTGCGATCGTCAGGCATTTGACTTGAGGCAAAGCCTCTCTCCGCCGCCCCGGAATGACGAAGCGCGCCCCATGCCACTGAATTGCCCGACGGGCAACTCAGCAAAAGGCGTCAAGCCCCCACGACAAATATATTTCGCTTTATCCGAAGTATGGCTCGATGCTATAAATCCGAAATCTCGCCCGGCACGAGGGGCGCTTCGCGGTCGTCACGAACGCGGGTCGAGATGCGGTGGACGCCGATTGCGCAACTGACGAGTGCGCATGAGGCGGACGGCGAAGTCGTGTGGTCCTGACGCCCTAATGGCAGGTGTCTCTCGAATTGCGCAGTGCGCGTTGCGGAGACGGTGACAACAAAGCCAAGTCTCGCCGGGGAGAGCACGAAGTAAGCCGTAACCCATCGCGCAGGGAAAGCCGGGTTGTTTCCGGTTACACCTGTGGTCCTACCCCCGTGCTTTCTACCTTTTGCACGGGGCCCATGGGTGCGATCGGCACCCGGCTTTCCCTGCGCCCTCTGATTTCAGAGCGGCGAAACGAAATGCAAAGCTCGGACGATTCATGTCGCGAGAACGCGAAACTGCGTCCCCACCTACAGCTGTCATCGCCCGGCTTGACCGGGCGATCCAGTAACGCCGCGGCCTCTCGGGTCAATAACGACTGCCTCTGGAATACTGGATCGCCCGGTCAAGCCGGGCGATGACACTGAACGTGTTGTTTGACATCTTGAATCGAGACCCATCCTTATCGTCGTCCTGGCGAAAGCCAGGACCCATTACCCCAAATCTCAATTGTTGCGCGACGCTGGGGCCACGGTCCCGCTCATCACCAAATTCGGTGGTTATGGGTCCTGGCTTTCGCCAGGACGACGGCGGGAGGGGCGGGGCGCCAACCATTCCCCCATACCCAGCAATCCGTTCATCCCGGGAACCCGCCAACCGGCTCGGCCGGCGGCATTTCCCGCCTCCAGATTTCCCTTTGGTAACCTCGCCTTAACCATGATTAGCGTTTGGTTAGGGTCGGAATGACGCGTGAAAAGCCCTCGTTTTGACATGTTGGCAGGGGAAGCAGGGCCCGGCTTTGGACGGGCCCCCCATGCGACAGATGTAAGAGGCTCTCGCGCAGTTTTTGCCGCGCCGGGCGCGGCCGTGGAAGGGGTGCCGATTGGGCGGCCCGCCGAATTGGGACACTTGCGTTGAGAGGATATTGCCGATGAATCCCGCCGATGTGGCTCAGTCAACTCTGCCACTGGCATCGAGCGACGTGTCGCTGATCGCGTTGTTTTGGCAGGCCCATTGGGTCGTCAAATGCGTGATGTTGGGACTTCTGTCCTGCTCGGTGTGGGTCTGGGCGATCGCGATCGACAAGATCCTGCTGTACGCCCGCACCAAGCGGGCAATGGACAAGTTCGAACAGGCATTCTGGTCCGGCCAGTCGATCGAGGAGCTCTACCGGGCGCTCTCGGCCAAGCCGACCCAGTCGATGGCGGCCTGTTTCGTGGCGGCGATGCGGGAGTGGAAGCGCTCCTTCGAGAGCCAGTCGCGGTCGTTTGCCGGCCTGCAGGCCAGAATCGAGAAGGTCATGAACGTCTCGATCGCCCGGGAGGTGGAACGGCTGGAACGCCGGCTGCTGGTGCTGGCGACCGTAGGCTCGGCGGGCCCGTTTGTGGGCCTGTTCGGCACCGTCTGGGGCATCATGTCGAGCTTCCAGTCGATCGCGGCCTCGAAAAACACCTCCTTGGCGGTGGTGGCGCCCGGTATCGCGGAAGCGCTGTTCGCCACCGCAATCGGCCTGATTGCCGCAATTCCGGCGACTATTTTCTACAATAAGTTCACTTCGGAGGTGAACCGGCAGGCCGCGCGCCTGGAGGGGTTCGCCGACGAGTTCTCGGCCATCCTGTCGCGTCAGATCGACGAGCGGGGCTGAGACTGGTGATGGTCACGATGGTCACTCTTGTGAGCGCACGATCATGGCGATGAGCATGGCAGGGTCCGGCGGTGGCAGACGCCGCCGCGGCGGGCGCAAGCCGGTCATGGCCGAGATCAACGTCACGCCGATGGTCGACGTGATGCTGGTGCTGCTGATCATCTTCATGGTGGCGGCGCCGCTGATGACGTCGAACATCGACATCGACCTGCCGGTCGCGAGCGGCGGCAAGTCGATCTCGTCGAACCAGCCGCCGCTGACATTGTCGGTCAAGCGCACCGGCGGCGGCTGCAACTCGAATGTCGAGCTCTATCTGGGTGATGCGCCGGTCACGGCCGCCGATTTTCCGGCCAAGATCAAGGCGATCGGAGACGCCCGGTCGGATGCCGAAAAAGTGGTCTATCTGCGCGGCGACAAGGACGTCTGTTACACGGATATGATGAAACTGCTCGGGGAAGTCCGGGCCGCGGGATTCAAGGCGAATATCGTCATCATCCCGGAAGGCGGATAACCACCATGTGCGGCAAGGCACGGGGAAGCCTGATTTGAAGGTCAAGGTCGACAAGACTCTGGCGGCATCGATTGTCCTGCACGTCCTCGTGATCGGGTGGGGCCTCGTGTCGTGGTCGACCAAGGCGTACGTGATGCCTGAAGAGGAATCCGTTGCCGTAGACGTGATCTCGCCCGACCAACTCTCTCATGTCATGGCCGGCCAGAAGGACGGCAAGAAGGAAAATCCCAAGCCGCTGGTCGACAAGGTCGCCGAGGCCAAGCCGGTCGACGACACCGTCGGCAAGGTCGAGGAGAAGAAGCCGCCGGTCGTGACCGACACCGCGCCGCAGCCGGCACCGAAGGTGGAGAAGCCGGAAGACAAGAAGCCGGATCCACCGAAGAAGGTCGAGAACAAGCCAAAGGAAGAGCCGAAGCCGGTCGAGAAGAAGCCCGACCCGGTGAAGCCTGACCCGATCGCCGAAGCGATCAAGAAGGAAGAGAAGAAGCCGCCGCCGAAGCCGGTGCAGCAGGCCGCCAAGCCGCCGCCGGAGCAGAAGCCGAAGGATCGCGTGTTCGACCAGAGCAAGATCGCAGCCCTGCTCGACAAGCGCGACCCGACGCGCGCCGCCGCGACCGGCGATGCGCTGAACGCCAACGCGGCGCTCGGCACGGCAAAGGGCAAGGCTGCCGACAACTCCGCGACCTGGGGCGCGATGTTCCGACAGCAGGTCGAACGCTGCTGGAAAAAGCCTTACGGCGGGATCGAGGCGCAGATGGCGGAGGCCGTGTTCTCAATCCATTTGAAGCGCGACGGCACGCTGGAAGGCATGCCGGTCGTGGTGGGAACGGCGAAGACGCCCTATCTTCGGGTGTATCAGGAGAGCGGCTTGCGCGCGATCATCGAGTGCCAGCCCTATCGATTGCCTCCAGGTTTCTTTGAGGAGTGGCAGTTCTTCGAGCCGGCCTTTACCGAGAGGCAGAGCTGAAAATGCGCGCCACCGTTTACGAGCATGAGTTCGAGCGATGATTGACAAGACCCGATTGCCTGAAACGCTATTCCGTCCGAGCCGCCGGCAGATCCTGTCTGGAATGGCGTCCGCCGGCGCGATGCTGAGCGGGCTCACCGGCCCTGCATTCGCTCAAAAGCGGATCACCATCACCGAAGGCGAGTTCGCGCCGGTGCCGATCGCAATCCCGAACTTCGCCGCCGGAACACCCGGTGACGCCGAGGTCGGCGTCGGCGTCACCCAGGTGATCACCAACAATCTGAAGCGCAGCGGATTGTTCGCGCCGATCGATCAGGCCGCCTATCTCGAGAAGCAGATCAACATCGACGCGGCGCCGAACTTCAACAACTGGAAGAGCATCAACGCGCAGGCGCTGGTGACCGGCCGGATGACGCGCCAGGGCAACGGGCGGGTGAAGGCGGAATTCCGGCTCTGGGACGTCAACACCGGCCAGCAGCTCGCCGGCCAGCAGTACGATACCTCGGCCGAATATTGGCGCCGTATCGCCCACATCATCTCCGACCAGATCTACGAGCGGATGACCGGCGAGAAGGGCTATTTCGATACCCGCGTCGTGTTCGTCGACGAGAGCGGCCAGGCGGATCGCCGCGTCAAGCGCCTCGCCCTGATGGACCAGGACGGTGCCAATGTGCGCTATCTGACCCGCGGCTCGGATCTCGTGCTGACGCCGCGCTTCTCGCCGTCGACCCAGGAAATCACCTATATGGAGTTCGGGCAGGGCGACCCGCGCGTCTATCTGCTCAACATCGAGACCGGCCAGCGCGAGATCGTCGGCAACTTCCCGGGCATGTCGTTCTCGCCGCGCTTCTCGCCGGACGGCCAGCGCGTCATCATGAGCCTGCAGCAGGGCGGCAACTCCAACCTGTTCGTGATGGATCTGCGCTCGAAGTCGATGACGCGGCTGACCGATACGCCGGCGATCGATACCTCGCCGTCCTATGCGCCCGACGGCACGCGGCTGTGCTTCGAATCCGATCGCGGCGGCAAGCCGCAGATCTACGTGATGCCGGCAACCGGCGGCGGGGCGCAGCGCATCTCGTTCGGCGACGGCACCTATTCGACGCCGGTGTGGTCGCCGCGCGGCGACTATATCGCCTTCACCAAGCAGGGCGGCGGGCAGTTCGCGATCGGCATCATGAAGCCGGACGGCTCGGGCGAGCGCATCCTGACCTCGGGCTTCCACAATGAAGGCCCGACGTTTGCGCCGAACGGGCGCGTCGTGATGTTCTTCCGCGATCCCGGCGGCAACAGCGGCCCGTCGCTGTTCACCATCGACGTCTCCGGACGCAACGAGCTGCGGGTTCCGACCCCCGGTTTTGCCTCCGATCCGGCCTGGTCGCCGCTGTTGTCGTGAGCCGCTGCAGACCGCCTCCGGGGAACCCCGGGGACGGTCGGCACTTCTTACCTAGCGCACGGAAACTTATGGTGAATTTCGGACGCAGCGGGTTCCCGGCAACAACTCGCTAACGATGTTCCCTCAGAAAGACTTCACCTGCGACCGCTAGAACTACGCAGCCGGAAAGGGACGCGTACGTCTGCAGATGCAGTTGGTTGATCAGAAACGACGAGGCAGCCAGGACGAGCTGGAGCGGGTGCTCTACGCTGCTCTCGTGGATTCGATGCGCCAGAACTTCTGGGCGATGTTCCTCGGCAGCGTCGCCACCGCCTTTGCCGCCGTGATGACGGCACTCAAGACCGGCAATCCGCTGCTGTGGCCGTTCGCCTTCCTGATCATCGCCATCGGCACCGCGCGCGCGATCTGGATGCGCAAATACGACGAGGGCCAGGGCGGCGGGCTGACCTACGAGGAAGCCAAGGTCTGGGCGCCGCGCTACTCGATCGGTGCGATCGTCTACGCCTTGGTGCTCGGCGCCTGGTGCTTCGTCACCATCCTCGGCAGCGATGATGCGATCGCCCATATGCTCTGCGTCGCGGTGACGGTCGGCTACACCGCCGGCGGTGCTGCCCGCAACTACGGGCGGCCGCGGCTGCTCCAGCTCCATGTGCTGGTCGCCTGCGGGCCGATGTCGCTCGCCCTGGCGCTGCATGGCGACTTCTACTATGTCGGGCTTGCGACCCTGCTGGTCCTGTTCTTCCTCGGCCTGAAAGGCATCAACCTCAGCCTGCATGCGATCTTCGTCAAGGCGCTGACCGCGAGCTTCCGCGAGGCGGCGCTGGCGCATCAGTTCGATACCGCGCTCAACAACATGCCGCACGGCCTGTGCATGTTCCGCGCCGACGGACGCCTTGCGGTGATGAACCACCGCTTCATCGAGATGATGCAGCTGTCGGACGACTTCGTGCAGCGCGGCGCCAGCGCGACCGATATCTGCAATGCCTGCGTGCTGTCGGGCGCGATCTCGGCCGCGGCCGCGCAACAGATCCTGTACGAGATCGAGAGCTCGCAGCGCGGCGACATCGTCACCAGCGATCCCGATCCGGCGCAGAACCGGTCGCTGGACTGGACGTTCCAGCCGATGGCCGGCGGCGGCACGGTGTTGCTGGTCGAGGACATCACCGAGCGCAAGGACGCCGAGGCCCGGATCAGCCACCTCGCGCGCTACGACGAACTGACCGCGCTGCCCAACCGCGTCAACTTCCGCGACGAGATCGGCCGGCTGCTCTCCATGCAGCACGGCGAACATCGTTCCGCATTGCTGTTCGTCGACCTCGACCAGTTCAAGCAGGTCAACGATACGCTCGGCCATCCCTGCGGCGACCAGCTGCTCTGCGCGGTCGCCGAGCGGCTGCGCGAGATGCTGCGTCCGGAGGATTTCGTGGCGCGGTTCGGCGGCGACGAGTTCGTCGTGTTCCAGCAGAACATCCACTCGCATGAGGACGCCGCCGCACTGGCGCGGCGCATCGTCGACCGGCTCAGCGAGCGCTACAAGATCGACAACCATCTGGTCGAGATCGGCGCCAGCGTCGGCATCGCGATGACCGCGCCGGGCGTCGGTGCCGACACGCTCTTGAAGAACGCCGACATGGCGCTGTACCGCGCCAAGGCCGACGGCCGCGGCACCTTCTGCTTCTTCCGCGACGAGATGGCGCAGACCGTCGAGGCCCGCCGTATCCTCGAGCTCGACCTGCGCAAGGCGCTCGCCAACGAGGAATTCGAGCTGTTCTACCAGCCGCTGATCAACCTGAAGTCCGGCAAGGTGAGCACCTGCGAGGCGTTGCTGCGCTGGAACCATCCGGCGCGCGGCACGGTCTCTCCGGTCGACATCATTCCGGTCGCCGAGGACATGGGCCTGATCGTCGATCTCGGCCGCTGGATCCTGCGTAAGGCCTGCATGGAATGCATGAAATGGCCCGAGGCGGTCAGCGTCGCGGTCAACTTCTCGCCGCAGCAGTTCCATCAGCGCGACGTGCTGAGCGAGGTCCGCTATGCGCTCGAGGTGTCCGGCCTGCCGGCGCACCGGCTCGAGATCGAGATCACCGAATCCTCGCTGCTGCACAATACCGAGCTGACCCACGACGTGCTGTCGCAATTGCGCTCGCTCGGCGTGCGGATCTCGCTGGACGATTTCGGCACCGGCTACTCGTCGCTCAGCTATTTGCACAATTTCCCGCTGCAGAAGGTCAAGATCGACCGTTCCTTCCTCGAAGGCATCGACAGCGATCGTCCGCTGACCCTGCTGCGCGGCGTGGCACGGCTCTCTGCGGATCTCGGCATGTCGGTGGTCGTCGAGGGCATCGAGACCAACGAGCAACTCGAGCTGATCAGCGCCGACGGCGCGGTGACCGAAGCACAGGGATACCTGTTCAGCCGGCCGGTTCCCGCGGTGCGCATCCGCCAGTTGCTCAATGCCTCGCACGGCCGGCGGACCGACGAGCAGCTGCACGTGGTTCCCTCGCGCTCGATCGCGTGAGCCGCCAGAATACCTTCAATCGATAGTTGCGAGAGCCTTCGGTTGCACGATTCGAAATGCACCCTTGCGGGCGGAGGTTAACTGTATTGCCTCGATTGCTTTGACGAAAATTAAGAAGCTGTTAAGGTTTTAGGCAGCTCGCAAAAGTTGTCGTAAATTCCGGAGTAGTTCATGAGGTCCCATGTGGTTGCGCCGCGCGCTTTTTCGCGGGGCCCCGAGCTGCTCGACCAGGTTGACTACCGCCTCGCCCAAACGCCGGCAGAAAAGGAAGAGATCTACAACCTGCGTTACCGTGCCTATCTGCGCGAAGGCGCGGTGAAGGAATCCGCGGAGCAGCGGGTCACCGATCAGTATGATGATCTGGAGAATTCGTGGACCTTCGGCGTTTATCTCGACGGCGAGCTGTCCAGCTCGGTTCGCATCAGCGTGCTGACGAACCAATGGCGCGAGTCGTGCTCTGCTGAGGCGTTCGGCGAGATCCTGCATCCGAAACTCGATCGCAATGACGTCATCATCGATCCGGCGCGGTTTGTAGCGGATCCCGATCGGGCCCGGCGCTCGCCGGAACTGCCCTATGTCACCGTCCGCCTCGCTTATATGGCGTGTGAGTATTTCAGCGCCGATCTGGGGCTGGCGATCGTTCGCCCCGAGCACCAGGCGTTCTACCGTCGCGTCTTCTTCCACGAGACCATCGCCGAGCCGCGCCTGTTCCCGGGCCTGCTCAAGCCGGTCGGCCTGATGGCGGCGGACTTCCCCACCATGCGCGACAAGGTGTTCACTCGCTACCCGATGATGCGCTCGTCGGCGTTCGAGCGCCGCATGCTGTTCGAGCGCGAGCATCACATGCTTGAGCAGCCGACGATCGACCGATTCGAGCGCCCTTCGATCGTGCCGCATTCCTGATCGGGAATCAGCCGGCCGCCATCCTGTCGCTGCCGCCGGTCTCGCGTTCCGAATCCGCAACTTTCTGTCGCCGGCTGGCCACGGACGGCGGCAAAATTGCCGTCGTGCGAAATGGTTCCCGCGAACCTTGCCTTCCCTTCACCATCGCGCCACATTTGCCACCCATTAACCATCGGGGGCGCTTTTCGCCATTGCCTGGCATTTGATGGGGTCCAGCAAGGTCTCGTCAAGGTTGACGGAACGTTCGCTTAACCATCGCCCTGTAGACCGATTGGGTAGTACGAAGAGCGTGAGCGTGGAGGCTCCGGGAAATGAATTATCTCCAGGGTATGAAGCTGGTTGCGGTTCTGGCGGTGGCGCTGTCGATGGGCGCCTGCGCCAACAAGAACGGCTTGGGTGCCGATGGCGCGATGGCGAGTGCCGCGACTCCGGGCAGCCAGCAGGATTTCGTGGTCAATGTCGGCGACCGCGTGTTCTTCGAGAGCGATCAGACCGATCTCAGCCCGCAGGCGACGGCGACCCTCGACAAGCAGGCGCAGTGGCTGCAGACCTACAACCGTTACTCCTTCACCATCGAAGGACATGCCGACGAGCGCGGCACGCGCGAATACAACATCGCGCTCGGCGCTCGCCGCGCCCAGTCGGTTCGCTCCTACCTGGCCTCGCGCGGCATCGATCCGAGCCGCATGCGCACCATCTCCTACGGCAAGGAACGCCCGGTCGCGGTCTGTAACGACATCTCGTGCTGGTCGCAGAACCGCCGCGCCGTCACCGTGCTGAACGCCAGCTCCTGACGCGACCCCGGATGGATTTTTCAAACCGGCGCCTTCGGGCGCCGGTTTTGTTTTGGCTGCGCGAAAGCCCGAGCCGCCGTCATCAAGATGAACGAAGCTGCGCCCAATTGGCCGCTTGCTTGTTCCACCGTCCGTACTAAACCGGTATCCGCGACGCTGTCCCGGATTTGAAGTGCCAGTCACAATTCCGGCGTACTCCGTCCCTCAATGTCGCTCGCTTTTCACGTCGATCTCGTCGTCAGGGCAAAATGTCATCCAGGCTTCATTTTCTTTCCTCCGCCGCGGCGATCGCGGCGTTGTTCGCCGTTTCCACACCAGTGTTTGCCCAGTCCGACGATTCCGATGCCGAAATGCGGATCGAGCGGCTCGAGAACCAACTGCGGCAGCTGACCGGCCAGAACGAGGAACTGCAGTACCGCAACCGGCAGCTCGAGGAGCGCCTGCGCCAGCTTGGCGGCCAGCCGCCCGGCTCTCCTGGACAGGCTCCGGCGGGCCAACCCAATGTCGCGGCGGTGCCGCCGGCGCAGCAGCCCCAGGCCTACCCGCAAGCGCAGCCGGGCTACGCCCAGCCGCAGCAGGGCTACCCCCAGCCCCAGCAAGGCTATGGCCGGCAGCAGGGCGGCTATGACCAGCAGCAGATCGCCACGCCCGCGCCGATCGTGCAGGAGCCGGCACCGGCCGCCGCTCCCGGCCGCCGCGGTCGCGGCGATGCCTTCGATCCGAACCAGAACCCGAATGCCCCGGGCGTGCCGCGCGCGCTCGGCGGCGGCCAGATGCCGATGCCGAGCGATGCGCAGGTCGGTGTGCCCGGCAGCCGCGGGGCGGGCGAGCCGCTCGATCTCGGCAATGCCGGCCCGCAGCGCGCCCCCGGCGCGAGCGCGGCGCTGACCACATTGCCGCCGTCGGCGACGCCGAAGGACGAGTTCGACCTCGGCATCGGCTACATGCAGCGCAAGGACTATGCGCTCGCCGAAGAGACCATGAAGAACTTTGCCCAGAAGTACCCGAGCGATCCCTTGGTGGCCGACTCGCAATACTGGCTCGGCGAAAGCTATTTCCAGCGCCAGCAATATCGCGACGCGGCCGAAACCTTCCTCGGCGTGACCACCAAGTTCGACAAGTCCGCGAAGGCGCCCGATGCGTTGCTGCGGCTCGGCCAGTCGCTGGCGGCGCTGAAGGAAAAGGAAGCCGCCTGCGCCGCGTTCGGCGAGATCACGCGCAAGTATCCGCGCGCGTCCGGCGGGGTCAAAGCTGCGGTTGACCGCGAGCAGAAGCGCGTGAAGTGCTAAACCGGCAAGGGGAGGCCGCTTCGGCCTTTCCCGCGACACGCTGGTTCTGCGATGCCCGACGACCAATCCGCCATCCCGGCAAGGGACGCCAAGCGCCTGTTCGCGGGCCTCGCGGCTGCGCCGGCGATCGTGCTTGCGGTGTCCGGCGGTCCCGATTCAGTCGCGCTGATGTGGCTGGCCGCGCGCTGGCGCCGTGCGCTCGTGCGGGGCCCGCGGCTGGTGGCGGTCACCGTCGATCACGGCCTGCGTCCCGAAGCGGCGCGCGAGGCGCGCGACGTCAAGCGGCTGGCGCAGAGCCTCGAGCTGCCGCATCACACCTTGCGCTGGAACGGGGCCAAACCCAGAACCGGCGTTCCGGCGGCTGCGCGCGAAGCGCGCTATCGTCTGCTCGCGCAAGCCGCGCGCAAGCACGGCGCCACGCACATCCTGACCGCGCACACGCGCGACGATCAGGCCGAGACGCTCTTGATGCGGATGCTGCGTGGCAGCGGCATCGCGGGCCTCTCGGCGATGGCGCGCGAGAGCGAGCGCTCCGGCATCATGCTGACGCGACCGTTGCTCGATGTCTCCAAGGCGCAGCTGATCGCGACGCTCAAGAAGGCGCGCATCGGCTTTGCCGACGATCCGACCAACCGCGATCCGTCCTTCACGCGGCCACGGCTGCGCGCACTGATGCCGATGCTGGCGGAGGAGGGCGGCGACGCGCGTAACCTGGCACGCCTCGCCGCGCGGCTCGCGCGCGCCAACGCCGCGCTGGAGCTGCAGGTCGACGGCGCCGAGCACCATCTTGCGTTGAATAGCGAGGATAACCGTCACGCCGGCTTCGATGCCGCACTGTTCGCGGCGATGCCCGAGGAGATCCGCCTCCGCCTCCTCAAGCGCGCCATCGACCGCACCGGACATGAGGGGCCGGCCGAGCTCGGCAAGGTCGAAACCCTGCTCGGCGCCCTCGATGAGGCGTTGCGGCAACGCGAACCCAAGCTGAAACAGACCCTTGCCGGAGCCGTCGTCAGCGTCGCCTCGGGCCGTATCAGGATCGGCCCGGCGCCGCCCCGCCGGGCACGTTCCCGCTGAGCCGGGTTCGATTGTTTCAATCGCTGTCATAATCCGGCAAGGTGGCTTAACCACCCCGGAAAAACACCGGATTCCACGCCATTTTTTGACCGGGAATCGGGCTAGGATGCGGTAAATAGTCGTGCGCAGTTCCCTTGGCATCGACCCCTGCGGCACCTAGATTGTATGCCATCGACGGGATGGATTCCCTGGGGATTCCCACAGAGCCTGCCCAAGGATAGAGAGAGGCCGCGATCCGCGCGACCACCGAAGGAAGACCATGAACGCCAATCTGCGGAATTTCGCCCTCTGGGTCATCATTGTCCTGCTGTTGCTGGCGTTGTTCACGCTTTTCCAGAATCCCGGCCAGCGCTCGTCGTCCTCGGACATCTCGTTCTCGCAGCTTCTCACTGAAGTCGATCAGGGCCATGTCCGCGACGTCGTGATTCAGGGGCCTGAGATTCACGGCACCTTCAACAACGGCACGAGCTTCCAGACCTACGCGCCGAGCGATCCGTCGCTCGTGAAGCGCCTCTATGACGCCAAGGTGCAGATCACCGCGAAGGCGCCCGGCGACAACGTGCCGTGGTTCGTCTCGCTGCTCGTTTCCTGGTTGCCGTTCATCGCGCTGATCGGCGTCTGGATCTTCCTGTCGCGGCAGATGCAGGGCGGTGCCGGCAAGGCGATGGGCTTCGGCAAGTCGCGCGCCAAGATGCTGACCGAGGCGCATGGCCGCGTCACCTTCGAGGACGTCGCGGGCGTCGACGAGGCCAAGCAGGACCTGCAGGAGATCGTCGAATTCCTGCGCGACCCCGGCAAATTCCAGCGGCTCGGCGGACGCATTCCGCGCGGCGTGCTGCTGGTCGGCCCTCCGGGCACCGGCAAGACGCTGATCGCGCGCGCGGTCGCGGGCGAAGCCAACGTGCCGTTCTTCACCATCTCCGGTTCTGACTTCGTCGAGATGTTCGTCGGCGTCGGCGCGAGCCGTGTCCGCGACATGTTCGAGCAGGCCAAGAAGAACGCGCCCTGCATCATCTTCATCGACGAAATCGACGCGGTCGGCCGTCATCGCGGCGCCGGTCTCGGCGGCGGCAATGACGAGCGCGAGCAGACGCTGAACCAGTTGCTGGTCGAGATGGACGGCTTCGAGGCCAATGAAGGCGTGATCCTGATCGCGGCGACCAACCGTCCCGACGTGCTCGATCCCGCGCTGCTGCGTCCCGGCCGCTTCGACCGCCAGGTGGTGGTGCCGAATCCGGACGTCGTCGGCCGCGAGCAGATCCTCAAGGTTCACGTCCGCAAGGTGCCGTTGGCGCCGGATATCAACCTCAAGACCATCGCGCGCGGCACCCCGGGCTTCTCCGGCGCCGACCTGATGAACCTCGTCAACGAGGCCGCGCTGACCGCCGCCCGCCGCAACAAGCGGATGGTGACGCAGGCCGAGTTCGAAGAGGCCAAGGACAAGGTGATGATGGGCGCCGAGCGCAAGTCGCTCGTCATGACCGAGGAAGAGAAGTTGCTGACGGCCTATCACGAGGGTGGCCACGCCATCGTCGGCCTCAACGTCGTCGCGACCGATCCGATCCACAAGGCGACCATCATTCCGCGCGGCCGTGCGCTGGGCATGGTGATGCAGCTGCCGGAGCGCGACAAGCTGTCGATGTCGCTGGAGCAGATGACCTCGCGCCTCGCCATCATGATGGGTGGCCGCGTCGCGGAAGAGCTGATCTTCGGCCGCGAGAAGGTGACCTCGGGCGCTGCCTCCGACATCGAGCAGGCGACCCGCCTGGCCCGCATGATGGTGACGCGCTGGGGCCTCTCGGAAGAACTCGGCACCGTCTCCTATGGCGAGAACCAGGACGAGGTGTTCCTCGGCATGTCGGTCTCGCGCACGCAAAATGCGTCCGAGGCGACGGTCCAGAAGATCGATTCCGAGATCAAGCGCCTGGTCGAGGAAGGCTACAAGGAAGCGACCCGGATCCTGACCGAGAAGCACGACGATCTCGAAACCCTTGCCAAGGGCCTGCTCGAGTTCGAGACGCTGACCGGCGACGAGATCACCGACCTCCTGAAGGGCAAGAAGCCCAACCGCGAGTCGGTGCTGGAGCCGTCGACGCCGCGCGCCTCCGCCGTGCCGCCGGCCGGCAAGCCGCGCCCGCGTCCCGATCCGGACACCGGCCTGGAGCCGCAGCCGCAGGCGTAAGCCTCAGCAGCCATGGCCGGCACCTCCGGCAAACCGATTGTGCAAAAGCTCGGCCTCAAGCCGGGCTTTTGTGTTTTTGTCGACGGGTTGTCCGTCCCCTATGGCGACATCGTCGGCGACCTGCCTGCCGACGTGAAGATCGCGAAGACCGCGCGGGCGCCGCTCGATGCCGTGCACCTGTTCGCAGCCGAGGCCAGAGGGCTCGCCACCAGGCTGCGGCGTTACCGGGAGGCGATCGCGCCCGACGGCATGATCTGGGTGTCGTGGCCGAAGAAGAGCTCAGGCGTCGCGACCGACCTCACGGATACGGTGGTTCGCGAGGCTGGGCTCGCGTCCGGCCTGGTCGACATCAAGGTCTGCGCCGTCGATGCGATATGGTCGGGGCTAAAATTCGTGATCCCGGCCAAAGAGCGAAGCAGGCGCTGAGATTGCCGCGGCGAATAGGCTTGGCCTCGATTGCGGCGCCGTGGCATCGCCGATCCCTGCCGGGCATCAAGGTCAATACGACGGCCGGCCATGTGCCGGTCGACCAGATGCAGCTGATGCGCTTCAACGGCAAGAGCCGGGATCGCTTCGGTGAGCTTCAGACGGGGAATTGAGAGACCCGCCGATCGTCGCTCGCCTGATCACGGGGCCGCGCACTATCCCCGTCATCCTGAGGAGCCGCGAAGCGGCGTCTCGAAGGATCGGCGGCCCGGCCGGTGGCCGATTCATCCTTCGAGGCTCGCTGCGCTCGCACCTCCAGCGACAAAGGCAAAGCCTTTGCGCGGGGATGACGGAGCAGGCACCGTCGGACCTCTGGAAATAGATATCCTACTTCGAACTCCCGGCGGCCGGCACCGCGGCGGCCTTGTCGTCCGACCGCACATGGATGACCGCGATGTCGTCCTTGTAGAGCCGCTTCCAGCCCTTCAGGTGGTCCAGCGCGTTTCCGGCTGGAGAATCCGAACTCAGCAGCGTGGCGTCGATCCGGTATTTGTCGAGCAGGTCGAGCAGCTGGCCGACGTCGCGGGCATCGAGCGCTGCGTAATAGTCGAGCACGAATTGCTCGCCATAGAGCTCGGCGCGGCCGTCGATGAACACCTTCATGTCGCGGCTCACCATGTAGCCGCCGAACGGCGCGGTAGAGAACACGCGCCGCGCCTTGTGCTGCTGCAGCACGTCGACGGCGGCAGCGGGCGAGAACGCCGGCAGGAATTTGAACGGATGCTGCGCGACGAAGGTCGTCGTCGTCACCCACGCCCCGATCAGCATCGCGATGACCGCCAGGATCGTGACGACGGGGGCGGAGCGGCGTTCCTCGAAGCCGAGCGCGGCGGCGCCTGCCATTCCCCATTGTTCCGCGATCGGCTTGGCGAGCACGAGGGGCGCGATGAATGCGAACACCTCGATGTTGCGGATGTGGCTCAGCGCCATCCAGATCAGCCCGAGCAGCAGCAGGATCCGCGGCACCGACAAGGTCAGCCCGCGGTAGCAGATCAGGCCGATCAGGCCGAGCAGCGTGGCCTCGAAGAAGCTGGGCTTGCTGAAATCCGCGGGCTTCCATTCCCCGATCAGGGTCAGCAGCTTGCCGAGGTTGAGGATCTTGGTCGCGCCGAGCAGGCTGTTCCAGCCGTAGGGTGTCACGCAGCTCGCGGCCAGCGCGGCGAGGCCGAACAAGCCCCATCGCAGCACGAGCTGACGGCGGCGGCTGGGCTCCGCGCTCCAGACGGCCTCCAGCCCGATCGGTCCGATCAACGCCAGGCCGAGCACGAAGCCGCCATGCAGATTGGCCCACAGCGTCATCAGCGGCAGCAGCCACCATGATGGACGCGTGCGGCGATCCGCGGCCGCCATCAAGCCGCCGATGAACGCCAGCAGCACCGGCAGCGCCAGCACATGCGGCCGCGCGAGGAAATGGATCGTCGACAAAAGCAGCGCCAGCGCCGCGATCAGGATCGCGCGCGCCGGATCGAAATACGGGCTCAACAGATTGAGGAAGACCGCGACGGTTGCGCCGATCGCGATCGACGTCAGGATCACCGGTCCGGCCCAATCACCGCCATACACCAGCGCATAGGCCACCTGCGACAGCCACGAGCTCGAAATCCAGGGCTCGCCGAAACGGGTGAACGAGAAGACGTCAGTGGTCGGCATCGCGCCGTGTTCAAGGATCCACTGTCCGACCCTGATCTGCCACATCGAGTCGGAATCGCGCAGCAGGATCTCGCCGGCCGAGAGATAGAACAGGTAGGCGCCGACGGCGGCGCACAGCGGCACCAGTCCTCGCACAGAGCTACGGCTGCTCACGCTGCTGGTGATGGAGAGTGACATGCGCTTTCTTGGTTCGGCCGGGGACATCCAGAGGCAACGCCACGCGTGACGCTTCGGCGCCCACTCGATCATGGCTTCCGATAAATTCGGGTAAATGCAGTCAGGGATCGTGGGGGGCCGCGCTCGATCAGATGCCGCGATTTTGCGCGATCATCTTAGCGCACGATTCACCATCGCAGCCTGGATCCGGCCCTGCGGATTTGCCGAAAACCGGCGATATGTCCCCGATGACAGCCGGCTGGAGCCTTGCCTGGTGCCGCGGCACCGGCAGCTCAATCGGAGGTGGAACCCGGCTGTCGCAAAATCCTTACAATTCCAGCTTGTCATCCTGTCTGAATAGTTGTTCACTTCTTCAGGCGGTTGCGGGATCAATCGTTCAAAACATTGAAGACGCGTGTGTTCTACCGGTGGGCGCCGGCCGGGGCGCACGGTGGGGGGACGGAACGCCATGGTCTACCGGCGAACACATCAGGTCGTGAAACGGCTGGCTGCCCGGCGCAGCGCCATCCTGTCGGCTGCGCGGGACGCTGCTGCGGCGGGCGGCATGGCCGCGGTGCAGATCGCACCGGTCGCGGTGCGGGCCAATGTCGCGGCCGGCACCGTCTATCGCTATTTCCCGTCCAAGGCCGAGCTGATCTCGGAATTGATCACCGAAGTCTCGCGCGACGAGTTGTCCGCGATCCGGCGCGCCGCGGACGCCGCGCCCGGACCGTCGTCGGCGCTGGCCGCCGCGGTGACCACGATCGCGGTCCACGTGCTGTCGCAGCGCAAGCTCGCCTGGGGCATCCTGGCCGAGCCGGTCGATGTCGACGTCACCGCCTCGCGGCTCGCCAGCCGCCGCGACATTTCCGGCGAACTCGCCATGCGCATCGATGCCGCCGTGCGTGCCGGCCATCTTCCGGCGCAGGATACGGCGCTCGCCGCCACCGCCTTGCTCGGCGCCCTGCACGAGGCGCTGGTCGGCCCGCTGGCACCTGGCAATCTCGACGATCCGATCAAGCTGCGCGATGCGGTGCAGACCGTGACGCTGCTTGCGCTGCGCGCGGTCGGCGTGATGGACGCGCGCGCCCGCGGTCTCGTGGTGCAGGCGACGACCCCGGCGAAGGCGCTGGTCGGCGCCTGAGGTCGGAAACGCAGCGAACACTTTCCGTCGCATTGGCGTTGTAGGCTTGTGGCTGGGTTCAACCAACCTCAGGGAGCAACGCATGACGACGACCCATGGTTCGGCCAAATGGCAGGGCGGTATCAAGGACGGCAAGGGCGCGATCTCGACCAAGAGCGGCGCGCTCGCCGATTACCCCTATGGCTTCGCCAGCCGCTTCGAGGGCAAGCCCGGTTCTAACCCCGAAGAGCTGATCGGCGCGGCGCATGCCGCCTGCTTCACGATGGCGCTGTCGCTGATCCTCGGAGAAGCCAAGCTCACGGCTGAGCATATGGAGACGAAAGCCGATGTGACCTTGGAGAAGGTCGCCGACGGCTTTGCCATCACCGCCGTGCATCTGACGCTGTCGGCCAAGATCCCGGGCGCCGATCATGCCGCGTTCCAGGAGTTGGCGGGCAAGGCGAAAGCCGGATGCCCGGTGTCGAAATTGCTCAACACCAGGATCACGCTCGACGCCTCGTTGCAGGGCTGATCGCCCTGCTTGAGCGCTTCGGTTTCGATTGCGTCAGAACCGAAGCGCGTCAGGTCTGCGCGTCGCCGTTCGGGCCCACCGAGGCGATGCGCAGCATGTTGGTGGTGCCGGGGGCGCGGAGCGGCACGCCGGCGACGATGATGACGCGCTGGCCGGCCTTGGCAAAGCCGTCGCGGAATGCAATCGAGCCGGCGCGATCGACCATGTCGTCGAGGTCGTGGGCGTCCTCGGCCACCACGCAATGCACGCCCCATGCGACCGACAGCTTGCGCCCGGTCACGAGGTTCGGCGTGATCGCGACCACCGGCACCTTGGGACGCTCGCGCGCCACCCGGATCGCGGTCGAACCCGATGACGTCCAGCAGATGATCGCCGACAGATCGAGCGTCTCGGCGATCTGCCGCGCGGCGTCGGCAATGGCGTCGCCGACCGTCGGCTCAGGATCGACGCGCTGCGCGTTGATCACGCTACGATAGGTCGAATCGCGCTCCACTTCCTCGCCGATGCGGTTCATGGTCGAGACCGCTTCCACCGGGAATTTGCCGGCGGCGGATTCCGCCGACAGCATGATGGCGTCGGCGCCTTCATAGACGGCGGTGGCGACATCGGAGACTTCGGCGCGCGTCGGCACCGGCGCCTGGATCATCGACTCCAGCATCTGGGTCGCGACCACCACCGGGCGGCCGGCGCGGCGCGCCATCCGGATCATCTGCTTCTGCAGGCTCGGCACCCGCTCCAGCGGCAGCTCGACGCCGAGATCGCCGCGCGCCACCATCAGCGCATCCGCCGCATCGATGATGTCGGCGAGACGGTCGATCGCCTGCGGCTTCTCGATCTTGGCCATC
Source organism: Bradyrhizobium mercantei (assembly GCF_001982635.1). Taxonomy (GTDB): domain Bacteria; phylum Pseudomonadota; class Alphaproteobacteria; order Rhizobiales; family Xanthobacteraceae; genus Bradyrhizobium; species Bradyrhizobium mercantei. Next base: position 356,733 of record NZ_MKFI01000003.1, read on the forward strand.
ACAGAGGCGCGGCCGCGGATCATCTTCTTGGCCTCGAGCACGTCCTCGGCCCGCTGCACAAAGGACAGCGCGACCCAGTCGATCCCCTCCGGCAGCGCGGCTTCCAGGTCGGCGCGGTCCTTCGGCGTCATCGCGGAGACCGGCAGATCGGTGTCGGGCAGGCTGACGCCCTTGCGGTCCGACATCTTGCCGCCGATCACCACGCGCGTGACCGCACGCTCGGGCGAGGTTTCCTCGGCGATCAGCCGCACCTTGCCGTCGTCGAGCAACAGCGCATGGCCGGGGCGGAGCGCGGCGAGGATCTCCGGATGCGGAAGCTGGACGCGGCTGTTGTCGCCCGGCGTCTTGTCGGAATCCAGGATGAAGCTCTGGCCGTTCTTGAGCTGGGTCGAGCCTTCCGCGAACGCACCGAGCCGCAGCTTCGGCCCTTGCAGGTCGACCAGGATGCCGATCGGCCGGCCGTAGCTCGATTCGACATTGCGGATGGTCTTGACCAACTCCCGCATCTTGTCATGCGGGGTATGGCTCATGTTGATGCGGAAGACGTCGGCGCCCGCCTCGAACAGCTTGCGGATCATCGCGCTGTCTGAGGAGGCCGGGCCGAGCGTTGCGAGGATCTTGATTCGACGCAGGCGTCTCATGGTTTGTTTCCGGGCGGCGTTGCGGCTGGCGGCAGACCAGACGCGCCCGGAGGCGCTGCGCCCGGCGGCGGGTTCGGCAGGCCCGGCATCGCGCCGGGGCTTCCCGGGCCCACGCCGCCCGGCATTCCCGGTACTTTCTGCGGCTGTTGTTCGTTGGCTTCGGTCAGTTGGACGGTCCATGCACGCTGCTCGCCGGTGTCGACCTCGAAGAAGCCGGTGCGGTCAAAGCCGCGCGCTAGGCAATTCTCGGTACCCTTGATGGTGAATTCCTTGTCGCGCGAGCACATGAAGGCCTGGCCGGACCATTCGCCGCCGCGATCGTAGTCGAGAGCGTAGATGTAGTAGTAGCGCGCCACAAGGTTGCCGCGCAGCAGGGTCTCGCAGGTCCGCGACGACACATTCCACCAGCCTTCGGTGGTCCAGCCCTCGGCGTCCTTGTAGCCGAGCGCGATCCCGACGCGGCTCGACGTGTTGTTGCAGAGCCGGAAATCTGCGGCCGCCGGGCTCGTCCACAGGCATGCCGCGACAAGCGCCAGCACCGGCGGGATGCCGGCCAGGACGAGGCGGAGATTGCGGGGAGCTGAGGCGAGAGAATCTATTGGGCTCATGCGGCGAAGCTATATCAAATCATTGACGATTTCGCGTGCCCGGCAGGCACTGTCAACGGGCGGGCGCCCATCTGCCATGCTGCGGGACCGTGGCCGGCGCAGCCGGGCAGGGTCGTTTTGCGCGCCGATATGGCAAAATCTGTGACAATTCCCACCTGATATCAATATGGTGAGCGCGACACACCGGGATGATCACAATCATGAGCATTGACGACAAAACCAGAACGGAACTTGAGGCCGCAGTCTTCCGGCGCCTCGTCGATCATCTGCGCAACCGGACCGATGTGCAGAACATCGACCTGATGAACCTCGCCGGCTTCTGCCGTAACTGCCTGTCCAACTGGATGAAGGAAGAGGCCGATGCCAAGGGCCTTGCGGTGAGCAAGGACGAGAGCCGCGAGGCGGTCTACGGCATGCCCTATGAGGAATGGAAGGCGAAGTATCAGGGCAGCGCGACGCCGGAGCAGCTTGCGGCGATGAAGAAGGCCCAAAGCGGCCATTAAATCTCAGCCTCTGTGACATCAGTTCCGGTGCCGTCAGCATCTCCTGTGGGCGCGCTGTGGATGAGCGCGATGATTCCTTGACGGAACGCGCTCCAAAATCGAGGGTCGCCCGCAGCAAGCGGTGCGCGTGGCGCGTATTCGCGCGACCATTCAATGCCATTTCAGGAGTACGCGATGGCCACCACGTCTGCCGCCGTTCAGGATGAGCCCGCAACGCGATTTGCCAAGGACCAGCTCAGGTCGATCATCGAGCGCATCGAGCGGCTGGAAGAAGAAAAGAAGACCATCTCCGACGACATCCGCGACGTCTATGCCGAGGCCAAGGGCAACGGCTTCGACGTCAAGGCGTTGCGCACCATCGTCCGCCTGCGCAAGCAGGACGCCAACGAGCGCCAGGAGCAGGAGACCATCCTGGAGACCTACATGCAGGCGCTCGGGATGCTCTGAGGCGGCGGCTGGGGTCAGGGTGGCCCCGGCCCAAGGTACTCCCGATGGCCTCTCGCGAGCCTCCTGTCGAGGCTTGGGTGACATCCCCTGATTTGCTAGACTGCCGGTGAGGTTAACGGGCAGATCGTTCAGATGGACGTGCCAGGACCAGAGCGCCGGCTCGCTGCGGTCCTCGCCGCCGACATGGTCGGCTATAGCCGCCTGATGGAGGCTGACGAGACGGGCACCCTTGCGCGCCTCAAGACCCATCGGATCGAGCTGATCGATCCGGCCATCAGCAAAAATCGCGGCCGCATCATCAAGACCACCGGCGACGGTCTGCTGGTCGAATTCCACAGCGTCGTCGATGCCGTGCTGTGCGCGGCCGAGGTCCAGAGCCGGATGGCGAAGCGCAACACCGACGTCGCGCCGGCGCGGTGGATGCAGTTTCGCATCGGCATCAATCTCGGCGACGTGATCGTCGACGGCGCCGATATCTTCGGTGACGGCGTCAATGTCGCGTCGCGCCTGGAGACGCTGGCCGAGCCCGGCGGCATCTGCATTTCCGGCGCGGTTCGCGATCAGGTCGGCGATCGCCTCGAAGATCTGAGCTTCGAGGATCTCGGCGACCAGACCGTCAAGAACATCGCGCGCCCGATCCGGGTTTTCCGCGTCCATCTCCAATCGGGTGCCGGGGCCGCTCCTGCGCAGCCGAGTGCGGCGGCCGCCCCAGTCGTTGCCAAGAAGCCCTCGATTGCGGTGCTGCCGCTCGTCAACATGAGCGGCGATCCGGAGCAGGAATTCTTCGCCGACGGGCTCACCGAGGACATCATCACCGAGCTGTCGCGCTTCCACGATCTGCTCGTGATCTCGCGCAACTCGACCTTCGTGTACAAGGGCAAGGCGGTGAAGGTGCAGGACGTCGCGAAGGAATTCGCGGTCGACTATGTGCTGGAAGGCAGCGTGCGCAAGGCGGGTGACCGGATCCGCGTTACCGTGCAACTGATCGATGCCGTGGCCGACCGGCATGTCTGGGCCGAACGCTATGACCGCGAGCTGGCCGACATCTTCGCGATCCAGGACGAGATGACCCGCGCGATCGTGTCGACCTTGCCGGGCCGCGTCGAGGCAGCGGCCCACGACCGCGTCAAGCGCAAGCCGACCGACAACATGGCGGCCTATGAGTGCGTGCTCGCCGCCAAGGTGCTGCATCATCGCTCGGCACGGGACGACAATGCGGAGGCGCAGCGCCTGCTCGAGCGCGCCATCGTGCTTGATCCGAACTACGCCCATGCGCACGCCTGGCGGGCCTGTGTGCTCGGCCAGACCTGGGTCTACAACTGGTGCACCGATCGCGACGCGACCTTCGCGCAGGTGTCCTCGGAGCTCGAGATCGCGCTCAAGCTCGACGACAATGACAGCGACGTGCACCGCATTCTCGCCGCGCTGAACCTCAACCGCGACGACCACGACAAGGCCGCGTTCCACCAGGAACGCGCGCTCGCGCTCAATCCCAACTACGATCTTGTCGTGGTGCAGCAGGGCGAGCTCCTGACCTGGCTCGGCCGGCCCGAAGAAGGCATCGACTGGATCAAGCGCGCGATGCGCCTCAATCCGTTCCATCCGGAGCGCTTCTGGAGTCATCTCGGCCGGGCCTGCTATTGCGCCGAGAAATACGCCGATGCGGCCGAGGCATTCTCGCGGATCACGCGGCCAGACCACACCCACCACGCCTTCCTCGCCGCGACCATGGCGCAGATGGGCAATATGGTGGCTGCCACAGCGCACGTGGCCGAGGTGCTGAAGCGCGAGCCGGCCTTCTCGGTCGCGGAGCATCTGACGACCCAGCACTACAAGCGCGAGCCCGACCGGGCGCGCTACGAGGCCGGCCTGCTCAAGGCAGGGTTGCCGGCGTAGCCGGCAGATGAAAGGGGCGTCTCGGAGGAGTTAGCGCAGCGAGGCGGTGCGCAGCACGAAGGACTGCGTGGTCAGGGGGGCGGTCGCCGACCCCGAGAAATGGTCGCAGCTCATGCCCAGCATCGGATCTTCCGAAAAGGTCATGGCGACGGCGGCCTGCGGCTTCACGAAATGAGCCCGCATCATGGTCATGTCGGTGTCGCCAAGCACCGTGGTCAGCATGCTGCTGCTCGCGCTCGGCGCCAGCATCACGACGCGCATCCAGATATCGTTGCCCTTGGCGGCGGAGATCCGCGCCGACGTCGTGATCACGCCCTGGCTTGGTGCGCCCTTCGCGACGACGGTGTTGATTTCGGTGGCTGGCGCCGCCGCATTGCGGGTCGGGCGCACATTGCGCGGGATCGGTGCGGTCGCCGCGACGATGTTGGCGCGATCGACCGGCGAGGTCGCAGCCGGCGCATAGGCCAGCGCCTTGTTGAAGTTCTCGGTCGCGCTGGCAGTGGTTTGCGGATCGGAGCCGCCAACCGCTTCGCGGGCCTTCAGCGCAGCGATCTGCGCGGCCGAGGCCTGCTTCGGCGCGGCACCTTCGTCACCCCAGAAGCCGCGGGCATTGATGATGTCGGCAGGCGATTGCGGCGCAGTGTTCTCGGCCGTCTGCACCACCTCCACCGCCGGCTTGGGCTTCGGCGTCGGAACCAGCTGCGCGTCGGCGGCGGCGAGCTGGATCGCGGCGGCGAACTGCGGCTTTGCGCGCGGCAGCGGAATGGGATCTGCCTTGGCCGGAGCGGCTGCGGCGACGACGGTGTTGGCGGCCGGCTTGTCGTTCGCCGGGACCGCGCCCTCGTCCTCATCGTCACTCGACTTGCCGCCGCCGAACAGCTTGGCGAACAGGGTCGGCTTGCTGATGGTGGCAGCATCGTCGCCATTGCCGCGGCGCTCGATGTCGGCCTTGGCGAGCTCATAGCCCTTCAGCGGCGTGCCGTCGGTCGGGACATGGACGGTGCGGCCGTCGGGGAACACCTTGACCAGCTGCTCGCGGGTCATCCGCGGCCAGTGGCGAATGCCGCCGGTGTCGAGATGCACGAACGGCGAGCCGGAGGTCGGGTAGAAGCCGACGCCGCCGCGCTGCAGGCGCAGGCCGGCGTAGCGGATCTGCTCCAGCGGCACGCCCGGAATGAAGAAGTCCATTGCATGGCCCAGCATGTGCTGGCTGTGGCGCGCGACGCCCGAGGAGCGGCGGCGGAGCATGGCGTTGGTGGCAGGGGCGCGGTAGGCGGAGATGATCTGGATCGGCTGCTTGCCGCCCACGTCGTTATAGACTTCCCAGAGGATATCGAACAGATGACGGTCCATCACCGTCTCGTCCTGGGAACGCCAGTCGCGCAGGAAATGATTGAGCTGCTTCAGCGCGGCTTCGTCGTAGCGGCCGTCGCGCTTGAAGGTGACGGTGAGGTCTTCGTTGGAATGGGTGTGATGGAAGGAGAGGGTGCGGGTCTGGTTGAGCGCGGTCGCATCGTGCACCGATCCGGCACCCGCCAACAGCAATAGCGCAGTCAGGCCGACTTGGTATCCGGCCTTAGGCAGCGACAGAGGATTGTAGCGGCGTGCGAAAACAGCCAGCACTATGAGCCCACCCAGTCGACGAGCGTTCGGTCGGTATCTTCGCAGACCCCCTGCGGAAGACGGTGAACGCTTTCTTAAAGCGGGAGGGTTAACCGAGGTTTACCGACCCGCCCCCAAGTTAGGCTTAACTAACTGGGCGAGTGTGGCAAAAGATAGCCCTGTCCCCCGGCCGAGACCCGAAATGGTTAACGTAAACGATCTCGCTTCTTGAGCGAGATCGTTGATTTTGCTTCAAAATTTATCGCAATCGGGCCGCGGAGCAGATTAGCGGGTAATCACCCGGCGCTGCTGCTGGGCCTGGCCGCGGCGTACCGGCTGCGGCTCCGGCTGGCCGAATCCTCCGAACAGACGCTCGAAGAAGTTCGGTCCGGAGGATCCGAAACCGCTGTTGTCGCCGGCGACGTTGACGCCCGGAGGCAGGCTGCTGCTCGGCGGACGCGAATAGCTCGGCTGGGCGTGCGCCACCACCGTTTCGAGATCCTTGCCGCGGCTGTTCCTGAGCAGCGACAGCATGGTGGCGTCGCGCCCATAGACGTCCCTGCGGATCTGCAGCTTGCCGCCGTCGTCCACGAACGCGGTCTGGTAGGTGATGTTGACCGGGATCGGCGTCGGGAATTTCAGATCGACTTCGCTCGAGCCGTACATGCTGCGGATCTTCTCCGGCGTGTAGTGCTGGTTCGGCTCGGTGATGTTGAGCAGCACGGATGCGTACTGATCCGGATTCTGCACGCGCATGCAGCCGTGGCTGAAGGCGCGCTCGTCCTTGGCGAACAGGTACTTGTCCGGCGTGTCGTGCTGATAGACCAGGAACTTGTTCGGGAAGTTGAAGCGGATGCGACCGAGCGCGTTGGCTTCACCGGGCGGCTGCGAGATGTGGATCGAGCCGTCGCGGTTGCGCTCGAGCTTGAGGCCCATGCGCTGCAGCACCGTCGGATCTTGCTGCAATGCCGGCAAGTACTCGTTGTAGATGATCGACGGCGGCACGTTCCAAGTCGGGTTGACCGTGATGTACTTCATCGTCTCGGTCAGCAGCGGCGTGGCATGCTGGCCGGGCTTGCCGGTGACGACGCGCGTGGTCCAGACCTGCGCACCGTTCTGCATCACCTTCAGCGTATAGTCGGGGATGTTGAGGATCACATAGGCGTTGCCGGCATTGGCGGCGCCGAGCTGCCGCGGCAGCCACCGCCAGCGCTCCATGTTGACGATCACGGTGTCGATCTGGCGGTCGCGCTTCGGATTGTTCAGCGCCTTCACCGTGCGCTCGTCGAGCACGCCGGTCGGCTTGAGATCGACGCTGCTCTGGAATCGCTCCACCGCGCGGGCAACCGTGGCGTCATACTTCGTGCTGTCGGCATTCTCGCTGACGCCGAGCTTGTTACGCAGGTCGGGCACGCGCGGATCGTCCATCTCGACCGCGGCCTGCTTCTTGCGCGCGGCGGCGTATTTCAGCGTCGGGCCGTCGGCGATCGTGATGACCGGGCCGTCGCCCTGGCCACGCAGCTCGGCGAGCTTCTTCTTCAGCTCCTTGTAGAGCTTCTGCGGCGGGTTGTAGCCGTCGAGCGCGGCCGAGGCGTCCTTGGCCGAGGTCACGTTGGCGAACACTTCCGCCGGATCGATCGGATGCTCGGGATAGAGGATATCAGCCGACACCTGCGACCAGTGCATGCGGCCGCTCTGGGCCTGGCGGGCATAGTCCAGCATGCTGGCCGCGAGCTTCAGCTCGGCGTCGGCCAGCGCATCGGGCGTCGTTGCTGCGGCGAAATCCGGCACCGGATAGTCTGCCGCATCGAGGCCGTCGGCGGCGGCGTCCTTCAGGCGGGCGATGACGCCCTTGCCGGCGTCGGTCAGCTTGCCGGCCTTGGTGAAGACCGGTGCGTATTCGCGCGCTGAATAAAACTTCTCGGCGGCGGCGCGCTCGTTCTTGCGATCGAAGGTGCGCAGCGACTTGTTGGCGAGCAGGTCACGCAGCTTGTCGGCGACCGGCTGATCCTCGGCAGCGACAGTGCTCGCGGCCTTCGCGGGCTCGGCCGCGGGAGCCGCCGCCGTCGCGGGCGCTGCGGTGGGCGCGGTGGCCGTTGCCGGCGCGGGCGGAGTTGCGGATGGCGCGACCGCGGTATCGGTCTTCGGTGCATCCGCCTTCGGCGCGTCAGCAGGCTTCGTCGCGACATCGGCGGGCTTCGGCTCGACCGCCTTGGCCGTCGCGCTCGGCTCCGCCGGCTTTGCATCGGCAGGTTTCGCATCAACCGGCTTGGCCTCGGTGGCCTGCACGTCGGCGGGTTTCACATCGGCCGGCTTGGCTGCGTCGGGCAGCGCGGCGGTGGTGTCGGCTTTGAAATCGCTTGCGGTGGGGGGCGGCACATTGGCCGGCTCGGGACGCGGGATCGCGGCATCGATCGCGAGTTCCGAAGCGCTGGAGTGGGGCGTGTCCTGCGCGAAGGCAGAGGTCGCGGACACCGTGAGGAAGGTTGCCGCGACGGCCATCAAGACGCGGTCAAATCCCCGACGGTTGTTCGAACAGTCACGCATCGTCACACCCCCTGGGTGAAACTGCCCCTCAGCGAATTGGAACAGTTCAAATCAGTATTTGGTTTCATAGCTTGCGCGGAAGCGCCGGCCTCTCGATCGACTCGCACGCCTGCACGCAACGAACGCAGACGATACATTTGCCCCTCTTATGCAGCCAGCGCCATGCGGGGCAACTCACGACAAACTGACCTCGAAGCAGCTGATTTCGCTCGGGCTGTGCGTTTTTGCCACGCGGCACAGTCTTTGTCTGTCACCGCCACGACACGGTTCAAAAGGTTCCCTGGTAATGGCCTCGTCGGCCTCAGGGCCTAGGTGGCGTCGCTGGTGCGCGTGTCGGCCGCCGCTTCGTCGAGCTTGCGATAGAGCGTCGAGCGGCCGATCTTGAGGCGGCGCGCGACCTCCGACATCTGTCCGCGATAATGCGAAATCGCGAAGCGGATGATCTCGTTCTCGAGATCTTCCAGCGGGCGGACCTCGCCGGCGGCATTGAGCATCGAGAGGCCGCCGGTGGTCGGGAGGGTGGCCGTTACCGGTATATCATTACCGGAGAACATGGCGGGCGCCGTGGACGGCGACACCACCAGCGGCTCGCCCTGCAGCGACTTTCCTTCCGGCACCGGATGCGCCGAGCCTTGCGGGAAGTCGGCGAGCCCGAGCTGGTCGCCGTCGCTCATCACCACCGCGCGATACACGGTGTTCTCGAGCTGGCGGATATTGCCCGGCCAATCGAGCTGCGCGAGGTGCGCCATCGCATCGCCGCTGATGCCGGTGATGTTGCGGTTCTCCTCGGCGCAGAACCGCGCCAGGAAATGCCGCAGCAGATGCGGAATGTCCTCGCGGCGCTGCCTAAGCGCCGGAATGGTCAACGGCAGCACGTGCAGCCGATAGAACAGGTCCTCGCGGAACTGGCCGGCCTTCACGAGATCGAGCAGCTTGCGGTTGGTCGCCGATATGATGCGCACGTCGACCTTGACCGGCTTGCGGCCGCCGACGGCCTCGACCGTGCCTTCCTGCAGCGCGCGCAGCAATTTCACCTGCGTGGCCAGCGGCAATTCGCCGACCTCGTCGAGGAACAGCGTGCCGCCATGGGCTTCGACGAACTTGCCCTGGTGGCGCTCGGTGGCGCCGGTGAAGGCGCCCTTCTCATGGCCGAACAGGATCGATTCCACGAGATTGTCCGGGATCGCGCCGCAGTTCACCGCGACGAACGGCCTGGCCTTGCGCTCGCTGCTGCCGTGGATGGCGCGCGCGAACAGTTCCTTGCCGACGCCGGACTCGCCCTCGATCAGCACCGGGATGGTCGAGGATGCAGCTTTCTGTGCGGTACGCAGCACCCCGGCCATCGCCTCGCTGCGGGTGATGATGTCGGAGAAGGTCAGCCGGCCCTCGCGGCTGTGGCGGATGCGCTGCAATTCGCCCTTCAGCGCCGACGCGTTCAGCGCGTTGCGCAGCGACACCTGCAGCCGCTCGAAGCCGACCGGCTTGACGACGAAATCCTGGGCACCGGCGCGCATCGCCGACACCACATTGTCGATGCCGCCATGCGCGGTCTGCACGATGACCGGGACGTTCAAACCAGCTTCACGAATCTTTGCGAGGACTCCGAGACCGTCGAGGCCCGGCATCACGAGGTCGAGCACGACGGCGTCGATCGCCTGCGTCTCGGACGCGGTCAGGGCCGCGACCGCCGCATCGCCACTGTCCACGACGAGGGGCTCATAGCCGCACTTCTGCACCATGTTTTCAACCAAACGACGCTGTACTGCGTCATCATCGGCGATCAAAATGGTGGCAGCCATGGTTTTCCCCGCACGCTACGATTATTTGTCTCGAATCGGGGCACTGTCGCCGATGCCGATTAACGCACTCTTAAATGTTGCAAACCCGCATTCATTCCGCCGCCGCCGACATCTTTCCGACTGAAGTAAGGTTACGAACAAGATGACCTCGCGCTCCAAAACCGCATCCAACAAGTCTGCTCTCAGCAAGGCCGCTCTCCGCAAGGAGGCCGCACTGCGCAAGACGGCCGCGCAACGCAAACCGGCGTCGGCCGGCCCGGCGGCAAAAAAGACAGCCGACAAGACCGGCAAGCTTCCGGAATGGAATCTGGCAGATCTCTACTCCGGTATCGACGCGCCCGAGGTCGGGCGCGATCTGCAGAAAATGGATGCAGATTGCGTCGCGTTTGAGACCGACTACAAGGGCAAGCTTGCCGAAAATACCGGCGGGGAGGGTGGCGGAAAGTGGCTGGCCGAGGCGATCCGCCGCTACGAGGCGATCGACGATCTGGCAGGCCGTCTCGGGTCTTACGCCGGTCTCGTCCATGCCGGCGACAGCGTCGATCCCGCCATCTCGAAATTCTACGGCGATGTGTCCGAGCGGCTGACCGCGGCATCGGTGCACCTCCTGTTCTTCTCGCTCGAGCTCAATCGCGTTGACGATGACGTGATCGCGCGGGCGATGGCCGAACCCGAGCTCGGCCATTACCGGCCGTGGATCGAGGATCTGCGCAAGGACAAGCCGTACCAGCTCGAGGATCGCGTCGAGCAGCTGTTCCACGAAAAGGCGCAGAGCGGCTACGCGGCCTGGAACCGGCTGTTCGACCAGACCATCTCCGGCCTGCGCTTCAAGGTCGGTGGCAAGGAGCTCGCGATCGAGCCGACGCTGAATCTGTTGCAGGACAAGGCGGGGGAAAAGCGCAAGGCGGCGGCGCAGGCGCTGGCCAAGACCTTCAAGGACAATGAGCGCAGCTTCGCGCTGATCACCAACACGCTCGCCAAGGATAAGGAAATCTCCGACCGCTGGCGCGGTTTCCAGGATGTCGCGGACTCCCGCCATCTCAACAACCGCGTCGAGCGCGAGGTGGTCGATGCGCTGGTCGCCTCGGTGCGCGCGGCCTATCCGAAGCTGTCGCATCGCTATTATGCGCTGAAGGCCGGCTGGTTCAAAAAGAAGAAGCTGCCGCACTGGGATCGCAACGCGCCGCTGCCGTTCGCGGCAACCGGCACGATCGCCTGGCCCGAGGCGCGCAACATGGTGCTGTCGGCCTATAACGGCTTCTCGCCGAGAATGGCCGAGATCGCCGAGCGCTTCTTCAGCGATCGCTGGATCGATGCGCCGGTCCGTCCCGGCAAGGCACCCGGCGCGTTCTCGCATCCGACCACGCCGTCGGCGCATCCCTATGTGCTGATGAACTATCAGGGCAAGCCGCGCGACGTGATGACGCTGGCGCACGAGCTCGGTCACGGCGTCCACCAGGTGCTGGCGGCGAAGAACGGCGCGCTGATGGCGCCGACGCCGCTGACGCTGGCGGAAACCGCGAGCGTGTTCGGCGAGATGCTGACCTTCAAGCGACTATTGTCCCAGACCAAGAACGCCAAGCAGCGCCAGGCGCTGCTCGCGGGCAAGGTCGAGGACATGATCAACACCGTGGTGCGGCAGATCGCGTTCTACTCATTCGAGCGCGCGGTTCACACCGAGCGCAAGAACGGCGAGCTCACCGCCGAGCGGATCGGCCAGCTCTGGCTCAGCGTGCAGGGCGAGAGCCTCGGGCCCGCGATCGAGATCAAGCCGGGCTACGAGACGTTCTGGATGTACATCCCGCACTTCATCCACTCGCCGTTCTACGTCTACGCCTACGCATTCGGCGACTGCCTGGTGAACTCGCTCTATGCGGTCTACGAGCACGCGTCCGATGGCTTCGCCGAGCGCTATCTCGACATGCTCGCCGCCGGCGGCACCAAGCACTATTCCGAGCTGCTGCGCCCGTTCGGGCTCGACGCCAAGGATCCGAAATTCTGGGACGGCGGCCTGTCCGTCATCGCCGGCATGATCGACGAGCTGGAGGCGATGGGCTGAGGCCCATCGGCGTTCCCGGCGGGGCGGCTGGGCCGGACGGAAGTCCGGTCCAAACGAAACTTCGTCCGGCATTTTCTCGCCGGACGACATGATCATTCCATGACTTCAGCGTTTGGGAGATCAATCCTGCCTGGGCGAGGCCGCGGGCCGCCCGGATCGGGGACAATTTGTGCTCCAAATCGCCCGATAGGGACCACGCCGTTGCTCTGCCAATCCGTTTGCGGTAATGGCTCGCGGAACGCGAATTTCTGACTGGGGACAGCGATGGCAGACCATAGCGAAGTGGCCTACACGACCGCCGACGGCAACGATTACGTGGCACATGAGCAGACCTATGAAGGGTTTCTCATGCTGGTCAAATGGGGCACCATCAGCATCGCCATCCTCCTTATCCTGATGGCCTATTTCCTGGTCTGATCCCTGACCGGTTAGCGGTGCCGCCGTCCCGCGGCGGTGCCGGAATTTTCTGTCGAACCCGGCTGTAAAAACCGGGGTATCCAATCTGGCGAAAATAACGCTAGTTTGAAGGTGCGTGCGCCACTCGCGCCGCCGGGGGAGGGCCCATGAAGATTGCCGTTGCCAAGGAAATCGATCCGTCCGAGCCGCGGGTTGCGGTTTCGCCCGATACCATCAAGAAATTCAAGGCGCTCGGCGCTGAGGTCGCGGTCGAGCCGGGCGCGGGCGTCAAGTCGGGCCTGCCTGATTCGGAGCTCACCGCGGCGGGCGCCACCGTCTCTGCCGACGCGCTCAAGGACGCCGACATCATCATCAAGGTGAAGCGGCCCGAGGCCTCCGAACTGTCGAAATACAAGCGCGGCGCACTGGTCATCGCGATCATGGATCCCTATGGCAACGAGGCCGCGCTGAAGACGATGGCCGATGCCGGCGTGTCGGCGTTTGCGATGGAATTGATGCCGCGCATCACCCGCGCCCAGGTGATGGACGTGCTGTCCTCGCAGGCCAATCTGGCCGGCTACCGGGCGGTGATCGAGGGCGCCGAGGCCTTCGGCCGCGCCTTCCCGATGATGATGACTGCGGCGGGCACCGTGCCGGCCGCTAAGGTGTTCGTGATGGGCGTCGGCGTTGCCGGCCTGCAGGCGATCGCGACCGCGCGCCGCCTCGGGGCGATCGTGACCGCGACCGACGTGCGGCCGGCCACCAAGGAGCAGGTGGAATCGCTCGGCGCAAAGTTCCTCGCCGTCGAGGACGAGGAGTTCAAGAACGCGCAGACCGCCGGCGGCTACGCCAAGGAAATGTCCAAGGAGTACCAGGCCAAGCAGGCCGCGCTCACCGCCGAGCACATCAAGAAGCAGGACATCGTCATCACCACCGCGCTGATCCCGGGCCGTCCGGCGCCGAAGCTGGTGTCGGATGAGATGGTGAAGTCGATGAAGCCGGGCTCCGTGCTGGTCGACCTCGCGGTCGAGCGGGGCGGCAATGTCGAGGGCGCCAAGCCCGGCGAGGTCGTCGAGACCGACGGCATCAAGATCGTCGGCTACACCAATGTCGCCGGCCGCGTCGCCGCTTCGGCCTCGAGCCTGTATGCGCGCAATTTGTTCTCGTTCATCGAGACGATGGTCGACAAGGCCAACAAGGCGCTCGCGGTCAATTGGGACGACGAGCTGGTGAAGGCCACCGCGCTGACCAAGGACGGCGCCGTCATCCATCCCAACTTCCAGCCGAAGTAAGGAGAGAAGCCATGGAGCATCTCGCGCAGGCCGTCGATCCGTTCGTGTTCCGGCTGTCGATTTTCGTCCTCGCCGTATTCGTCGGCTATTTCGTGGTGTGGTCGGTGACCCCGGCGCTGCACACGCCGCTGATGAGCGTGACCAACGCGATCTCGTCGGTGATCGTGGTCGGCGCGCTGCTCGCGGTCGGCGTCGGCATGGTGTCGAGCGGCTCGGGCTGGGCCCGCGGCTTCGGCTTCGTCGCGCTGATCTTCGCCTGCGTGAACATCTTCGGCGGCTTCCTGGTCACCCAGCGCATGCTGGCGATGTACAAGAAAAAAGCCAAGTAGCGGCAACCACCTCGGGGTGATGTAAGAATTTGGGGGGACCTGAGATGAGTGCCAATCTCTCTGCACTATTGTATCTCGTGGCAGGCGTGCTGTTCATCCTGTCGCTGCGCGGCCTGTCGAGCCCGGCGTCGTCGCGCCAGGGCAACATGTTCGGCATGATCGGCATGGCGATCGCCGTCGGCACCACGCTGGCGAGCCATCCGCCGGCCGACGGCATTGCCTGGCTGCTCGTCATTCTCGCGGTCGCGATCGGCGGCGGCATCGGTGCCGTGATCGCGCGCCGGGTTCCGATGACCTCGATGCCGGAACTCGTCGCCGCGTTCCACTCGCTGGTCGGTATGGCCGCGGTGCTGGTCGCTGCCGGTGCGTTCTATGCGCCCGAGGCGTTCGACATCGGCACGCCCGGCAACATCCATCCGCAGAGCCTGGTCGAGATGTCGCTCGGTGTCGCGATCGGCGCGCTGACCTTCACCGGCTCGGTGATCGCGTTCCTGAAGCTGTCGGCACGGATGAGCGGCGCGCCGATCATCCTGCCGTTCCGTCACGTCATCAACATCGTGCTGGCGCTGGCGCTGGTGTTCTTCATCGTCGGCCTCGTGCTGTCGGGCAGCGCGCTCGACTTCTGGCTGATCACCATCATCGCGCTGGCGCTCGGCGTGCTGATGATCATCCCGATCGGCGGCGCCGACATGCCGGTCGTGATCTCGATGCTGAACTCGTACTCCGGCTGGGCCGCGGCCGGCATCGGCTTCACGCTCGGCAATTCGGCGCTGATCATCACCGGCGCGCTGGTCGGCTCGTCGGGCGCGATCCTGTCCTACATCATGTGCCACGCGATGAACCGCTCGTTCATCTCGGTGATCCTCGGCGGCTTCGGCGGCGAGACCGCGGCAGCCGGCGGCGGCTCGGGCGAGCAGAAGCCCGCCAAGCTCGGCTCGGCGGACGATGCGGCCTTCATCATGAAGAACGCCTCCAAGGTCATCATCGTGCCGGGCTACGGCATGGCGGTGGCGCAGGCCCAGCACGCGCTGCGCGAGATGGCCGACCTCCTGAAGAAGGAAGGCGTCGAGGTGAAGTACGCCATTCACCCGGTGGCGGGCCGCATGCCCGGCCACATGAACGTGCTGCTCGCCGAAGCCAACGTGCCCTATGACGAGGTGTTCGAGCTCGAGGACATCAACTCGGAGTTCGCCCAGGCCGACATCGCCTTCGTGATCGGCGCCAACGACGTCACCAACCCGGCGGCGGAAGAGGACAAGACCTCGCCGATCTACGGCATGCCCGTGCTGCAGGTCTGGAAGGCCGGCACCGTGATGTTCATCAAGCGCTCGCTGGCCTCGGGCTATGCCGGCATCGACAATCCGCTGTTCTACCGCGACAACACCATGATGTTGCTCGGCGACGCCAAGAAGGTCACCGAGAACATCGTCAAGGCGATGTAGGGCGGGCGGCGAATGGCGCTGAACCGGGAGTGGCATCGCGCGCACCGCATGCCGCTTCCCGACAGCATCAAGGCGGACGTCGAGAAGCAGCTCAAGCTCCGCGGCAAAAGATAGCCGCGGCCACCTGACATGGCGCTGGCACTCGCAATCCTGAAATGGCTCGTGATCGCCGCGGCCGTCGTCTATCTCGGCGGCCTGGTGGCGCTGTACGTCAAGCAGCGCGAATTGCTGTTTCCGGTCCCGCCGGTCGGGCGGACCGCGCCTGCCGCCGCCGGTCTTCCCGAAGCGGAAGAAGATGTCCTGACCACCGATGACGGCGAGAAGGTCATCGTCTGGCACGTGCCGGCGAAGCCGGGCCGTCCTGTCGTGCTGTTCTTTCCCGGCAATGGCGATTTCCTCGCCGGCCGCGTAGCGCGCTTCAAGGCCATCACCGCCGACGGCACCGGGCTGGTGGCGCTGTCCTACCGCGGCTACGCCGGCTCGAGCGGATCTCCGAGCGAGCAGGGACTGCTGCGGGACGCGGCGGCGGCTTACGCCTTCGCCACCGCGCGCTACCGCGCCGAGCAAATCGTGCCCTGGGGATTCTCCCTCGGCACCGGCGTTGCGGTCGCACTCGCCGCCGACCATCCAGTCGGCAAGCTGATCCTGGAGGCGCCCTATACATCGACGGCCGACGTCGCCGGCGCGCACTTCTGGTACGTGCCGGTCAGCCTATTGATGCGGGATCAATTCCACTCCGACCGGCGAATCACAGGCGTCACGGCGCCGCTCCTGATCATGCACGGCACCAACGATCCGGTGATCCCGATCCGTTTCGGCGAGCGCCTGTTCAGCCTCGCCCATGAGCCCAAGCAATTCGTGCGCCTGCCCGGTGGCGGGCACGACGATCTCGACGATTTCGGTGCGATGGCCACCGCGCGGCGGTTTATCGACGCCCCGAGAGGCTGACGGCAGCGATTGGCTGTCGCATACTCGGGGTCACTGAAGTAAGGGGACCCCACGATGAGTGCACACGGACCGATGCCACGGTCGGCCTGGCTGTATCCCGTTCTGGCGGTCCTGTTGTTTGCCGCGGTCTCGGCCACCGGATACGGCTTCGCGCCATCGGCCCCCGGCTGGCTGTTCGCGGCCGTGCTGCTGGTGATCCTGTTCGGCACCGTGTTCGCGGCCGTCCACCACGCCGAAATGATCGCCGAGCGGATCGGCGAGCCGTTCGGCACCCTGCTCCTGACGCTCGCGGTGACCATCATCGAGGTGGCGCTGATCTCGACCATCATGCTGGGCGACACGCCGGCGCCGACCTTGGCGCGCGACACCGTGTTCGCGGTGGTGATGATCGTCTGCAACGGCCTGGTCGGGCTCTGCATCTTCATCGGCGGCATCCGCTACCGCGAGCAGGATTTCCAGATCACCGGCGCCAACCTTTACCTCAGCGTGCTGTTCGTGCTCGCGACCATCACGCTCGATATGCCGAACTTCACGCTGACCGCGCCGGGGCCGGTCTATTCGGCCGCCCAGCTTGCCGTGATCAGCGTCGTGACCCTGCTGCTCTATGCGGTATTCCTCTACACCCAGACCATCCGCCACCGCGATTACTTCGTCAGCGGCGCCAATGAGGCGGCGGCACATGGCGAGGTGATGTCGGACCGCATGACGGCGATCAGCGTGGCCCTGCTGCTGGTGTCCCTGCTGGCGGTGGTGCTGCTGGCCAAGAAATTCTCGCTGGTGGTCGACGTCGTCACCGTCAAGATCGGCGCGCCGCCGGCCTTTGCCGGCCTGGTGGTGGCGGCCCTGATCCTGCTGCCCGAGAGCGTTGCCGCGGTGGCGGCGGCGCGCAAGAACGACCTGCAGAAGAGCATCAACCTCGCGCTGGGCTCCTCGATCGCCACCATCGGGCTCACGGTTCCCGCCGTGGCCCTTGCCGCCCATGTGCTCGACAAGCAGCTGGTGCTCGGGCTCAGCAACCAGCATATGCTGATCCTGCTGCTCACCTTCATGGTCAGCATGCTCACCTTCGGAACCGGCCGCACCAACATCCTGTTCGGGCTGGTTCACATGGTGGTGTTCGCGGTGTTCGTGTTCATGGTGTTCGTGCCCTAGAGCATGATCCGCTCAAACAAGAAACTTGGAGAAAGTGACGATGCTCAGCGCCAAATCGGACGTGCAGGTGGATACCGCGGAGGTTCGCGTGACCGAATGGCGGCTCGCGCCGGGCAGCGCCACCGGCCACCACACCCATGAGATGGACTACGTCATCGTTCCGATCACGGCCGGCGAGATGACGATCGTGGCGCCGAACGGCGAGCGCTCGAAGGCCCAGCTCGGGGCCGGCAAGTCCTATTTCCGCAAGGCCGGGGTCCAGCACGACGTGCTGAACGAGACGGCTAGCGAGATCGTGTTCCTGGAGGTCGAACTTAAGCCGTGACACGGCGCTTAACCCTGCACGCGCCGAATGGCAGCTCCGAGTCGGTGCGGCTGTGGAAATTCATAACCCGTTAACGGCTGCACGATGAATTAAGAGGTGGATGCGGCCTACGCAGGGGGCGCCTCCGCTGAAACCAAAGTGACACCAAAGGTGACGTCGGAACGGGGGTTTGCCACCGATCCGACGCAGTTGATCCCTGAATGTGCCTCAAAGTTCCAGCATGAAATAACGGGGCGGGGAGTGGCAGGTCATGCTGAGTTACCTGAAGAAATTCGTGATGGACATCTTACCCTCGGTGGCAGCGACCATCATCGGGGCGTACATCGTCAATCACTACATCGTGGCCAAGCCGGACGTGCCGGCCACTGCTGCCGTGACCGCTGCCGTTGACCCCAAGGCGGATCCGAAAGCCGCCGCCAAGCCCGCCACCGTCGTCAGCAGCCTCCCGGAAGCCGGTGTGAAGGCCAAGGGCATGTCCGAGCGCACGCTGATCGAGCGGTCGGCGGCCGAGAAGGCCACCGTCACCGAGAAGCCCGCCGAGAAATCCGCCGACCCCAAATCCGCCGACTCCAAGCCTGATGCGCCGGCCGACACCGCCAGCATCCCCGCCGATACCCGCCACCATCCGGCGGCGCCCAAGGCGGTCGCGAAGGTGACGCCCCCCGCAGCACCGCAGCCGGCCGCGCCTGCGACGTCTGCCGCGCCGGCCGAGGCCGCGGCCACGCCGGAGGAAAACCGCGACGCCAACGATCTTGCGCGCGCCGCCATCGAGCGGCTGCGCAAGGAGCGTCCGCAGGAGGCCGCGCGCACCGATCTGGCTCGCCTGCCTGAGGCACAGCGTCCGGCAGCGACCACGTCGGCGATCCGGCCGTTGCCGCCGCCGATCATGGTGTCGAACCCGTCAACTGATAATGCCGATCAATCCGCGCAGCCGCGTCCGCCCTACGCCGCCAGCGCTCAGGATTCGAACCGGCTGACGCCGCCGGCCGACATTCCGGTCCCGGTGATCCAGGCGCCGCTCGACCTGCGCGCCGAGGCGGTCATGCCGGCGCCGAAGAACGAGCGCACGTCGGTGACCGACGACATGTTCTCGGGCATGAAGTCGATGTTCCACGCCGTCCTGCCCAAGTAGTCCTGCTGAAGCAAGCCTGAGACTAAAGCGCGATGAGTTTTGGTTGAAACGGCTTGGCGCGGTCTTGGTTCACCTCTCCCCGCCGGGGAGAGGTCGGATTGCGAAGCAATCCGGGTGAGGGCTCTTGCTCACTCGATAGACCGTAACCCCTCACCCGATTTGCTGCGCAAATCGACCTCTCCCAAGGGAGAGGTGAACTTTCGACGCCGTTACAGCTCAACTTAATCTCACCAGGCTTTATCCGCCGGTGCGCGCCAGTCCGCTGCGCGCGCTGACGTCATTTGGCCGCAGCGCGAGCGCGCGATTGTAGGACGCCGCCGCCTTGGCCCTGTCGCCGAGCTTCTCATAGGTCTGGCCGCGCACGTTCCACGCCGCGGCGTTGTTTGGATCGGCCTGCACGGCCTCGTCGAGGTCGGCGGCGGCCTGCTTGGCATTGTCGAGGGCAAGGTGGCTGGTGGCGCGGCCGACCAGCGGCTCGGCCTTCTGCGGCGACAGCCCGCTGGCCGCCGTGAAATCGTCGATCGCCTGCTGATGCTGGCCGCGGCTCTGATAGATCAGCGCGCGGCCGTAGAGCGCCTGGATGTTGTAAGGGTCGGCCGTCAGCGCCTGTTCGAACTCCGCCATCGCTTCGTCGAGCTTGCCGGAGCGCGCCAGCACCTGCGCACGCGTGGTGTGATCCTTGGCGCTGTTGACGTCCTGCGGCGTGATGGTGTCAGCAGCCGGCTTTTCGGCGGTAGCAGCCGGTTTCGGCTTGTCGTCCGAACCCCATGATCCCAAGTCGAAGGAGCAGCCGGCGAGCGGCAGGCCGAGAACCAGTGCAATGACGACGAGCTGCGGCGCGCGACGATGGTGCGCGGGTTCTGGAAGGAAGCGGTGGGGTGCCGGATCAGCCATCATGCAAAATGCTCTTGCCGGTCGTTTTGCATGGGTACCCCGGAACGCGGCCTGCTTCCAAACGACAACGCGGGCCCGTGGCCCGCGCTGTTAGACTTCCATATCGGTAAAACGGTTCAGCGGGGGCCGCGACCGGCGCCTGCACCACCGCTACGGCCACCGCGATCGCCACCGGGACCCGCGCCGAACACCGGCTTCGGCTTCATCGGCAGCAGGCCTTCGCGCTGCAGCTTCTTGCGCGCCAGCTTGCGTGCGCGGCGCACGGCTTCGGCCTTTTCACGGGCCTTCTTCTCGGAGGGCTTTTCGTAGTGACCGCGGAGCTTCATCTCGCGGAAAATGCCCTCGCGCTGCATCTTCTTCTTCAGCGCCTTCAGGGCTTGGTCGACATTGTTATCGCGGACGAGAACCTGCACGCGGCATCCTCTTTTGAATTGATCGGTTCGGAATTCTGGCGAGGTGAAGGGGCGGCAAAAGGCCTGCCTCTTAACCCTAGGCGCGCGCATGTATCAGACAAACGCGCAGATGTCCACCGGTCACGTGACTTTCGGGCCTAGTAAAGCCACGAAATGGGGCGAAAATGCCATTGTGCGGCCCTGATTTGGGTGGTTTGGCGCCCGGATGAAGGCCGCTCCCGGCGTTTTGGATGACCCGGGCATTGGAAATAGGGGAGATGCCACATGGATATGAAGAAATACGCTGCCGAAGCTATCGGTACGTTCTGGCTCACATTCGCTGGCTGCGGCAGCGCGGTCATCGCGGCCGGCTTTCCGCAGGTCGGGATCGGCCTGGTCGGCGTGTCATTGGCCTTCGGTCTGAGTGTCGTGACCATGGCCTACGCGATCGGCCATATCTCGGGTTGCCACCTCAACCCGGCCGTGACGGTCGGGCTCGCTGCGGGCGGGCGTTTCCCCGGCGGCCAGGTGCTGCCCTACATCATCGCGCAGGTTGCGGGCGCAATCGTCGCGGCCTGGCTGCTCTATGTGATCGCGAGCGGTGCGCCCGGCTTCGACGTCAGCAAGGGCTTCGCCTCCAACGGCTATGACGCCCATTCACCGGGCCAATACAGCATGGTGGTGTGCTTCATCACCGAAGTGGTGATGACCATGATGTTCCTGTTCATCATCATGGGTTCGACCCATGGCAAGGCGCCGGCCGGCTTCGCGCCGCTCGCGATCGGCCTCGCGCTGGTGATGATCCATCTCGTCAGCATTCCCGTCACCAACACCTCGGTGAACCCGGCGCGCAGCACCGGGCCGGCGCTGTTCGTCGGCGGCTGGGCGCTGGCGCAGCTCTGGATGTTCTGGGTCGCGCCCTTGATCGGCGGTGCGCTCGGCGGCGTGATCTATCGCTGGCTCAGCGACGAGCCGACCGGCATCGTCGCCGGCGTCAAGACGGCGTGATCGGCCAGAGCGTTTTCGAGCGAAGTGGATGCCGGTTCGCGTGGAGAAAACGCGTCAAAGCACAAAGCTAGAGCATCGGTTCTGATTTAACCGATGCTCGAACGGGATCGTGGCTGCGACGATCCCGACGACGCTAGAGCGCAATGAAGGTCTCATCGCGCTCCAGCGCGTGATGCGATTAGGTCGAGCGGGATCGGCAGTGCAAGTTCACCTCTCCCTTGGGAGAGGTCGGCGCGCAGCGCCGGGTGAGGGGTTACAGTCCCTCGTTGGAGCTGCGGCCCCTCACCCGATTTGCTTCGCAAATCGACCTCTCCCCAAGGGGAGAGGTGAAGCGAGCGCGTGGCGAAAGCGACTTGATCTAAACTCGTCGCGCTCTAGCAGAATTTACGGCTTGCGGGCCGGCGTCACTTCGGTGACGTGCCCCATCTTGCGGCCGGGGCGCGGCGTGCCCTTGCCGTACAGATGCACGGTGGCGCCGGGAACGGTGAGCCACTGCTCGTAGCTCAGGATGTCGTCGCCGATCAAATTGGTCATGGTGACCACCTCGCCGTGACGCACCGGCTTGCCGAGCGGCCAGCCGGCGATCGCGCGGATGTGCTGCTCGAACTGTGAGATCGAGGCGCCGTCGAGCGTCCAGTGGCCGGAATTGTGTACGCGCGGTGCGATCTCGTTGACCAGCACCGTCGCGCTGCCGCCATTGCCCGGCACCACGAACATCTCCACCGCAAGCACGCCGACATAGTCGAGCGCCGACGCGATCTTTTCGGCGATCGCCCGGGCCTGCGCGGCGAGCGCTTCGGGGATCGCAGCCGGCGCGCGGGAAATCTTCAGGATATGGTCGCGGTGCTCGTTCTCGGTGACGTCGAAGCATTCGACCTCGCCGGATGCGGAGCGGGCCGCGATCACCGAGATCTCGCGCTCGAACGGCACGAAGGCCTCGAGGATCGCCGACTTGGTGCCGAGGTCCTCCCAGACCTGCTCAAGGTCGTCGCCCGCGCGGATGATGGCCTGGCCCTTGCCGTCATAGCCGAAGCGGCGGGTCTTGATCACCGCGGGCAGGCCGATCCGTTCGATCGCGCTGCGCAGCGTGGCGACCGAGGAGACGTCGGCATAATCGGCGGTGCCGATGCCGAGCTTGCTGATGAAATCCTTCTCGATCAGGCGGTCCTGCGTGGTCTCGAGGATCTTGTAGGCGGGCAGCACCGGGCGGCGCGCAGCGAGCACCATCGCGGTCGCGGCCGGCACGTTCTCGAATTCATAGGTGACGACGTCGACGTCGTTGGCGAACAGCTCGAGCGCCTCGACGTCGGCATATTCCGCGCAGGTCGCGTGCTGCACCACGTCGAAGGCCGGCGAGTCCGGATCCGGCGAAAACACCTGGCAGCGCAGCCCGAGCCGCGCCGCGGCCATTGCCAGCATCCGGCCCAATTGTCCGCCGCCGAGGATTCCGATGGTGTCGCCCGGCTTCAGCTTCACTCCGTTCGAAGCCGTCACGCCGCGCCCTCCGGATGGTCCTTGACCGCATCGGTCTGCTGTTTGCGCCAGGCCGCAAGGCGGGCCGACAAGGCCGGATCGCTGAGCGCGAGCACGCTCGCCGCGAGCAGCGCGGCATTGATCGCGCCGGGCTTGCCGATCGCCAGCGTCCCGACCGGGATCCCGGCCGGCATCTGCACGATCGAATAGAGCGAATCGACGCCCGACAGCGCCTTCGATTCGACGGGAACCCCGAACACCGGAAGCTCCGTCAGCGCGGCCGTCATGCCCGGCAGATGCGCGGCACCGCCGGCGCCGGCAATGATCACCTTGTGGCCGGCAGCCTTGGCGCCCTTGGCGAAGGCGTAGAGCCGATCGGGGGTGCGGTGGGCCGAAACGATGCGCGTTTCGCAGGCAATACCGAGCGCAGCCAGCGTCTCGGCGGCATGGCGCATGGTTTCCCAGTCGGACTGGCTTCCCATGATGATGGCGATCGGAGCGGTCATCTCTTCAATTCTGTTCAGGAATCCAAAAGCATAGGCCGATTATAGGGGCGGCCCGGTTCTCATCCAAGGCGTGGCAAGGGAGATAGAATGGACTATCCTGTCTTGGTGAATCCCGGCAAGCCTTCATAAGCAGGCCTCAACAAGGATGCGCATGAAGAAGAAGACGAAGGCAACCGCCTCCGGGGCGGCAAAACGACGAAAAGGCGCGACCGCCGCGCGCAAATCCGCATCCGGCAAATCTGGAACCAAACGGGCTGGAACCAAACGGGCTGACGCCAAAGCGGCGGGAACTGAAGCTTCCACGCGGGGCGCGGTCGCATCCGGCGACAAATCCACGATCCGCAAATTGCGGGCGCAGCTGGCGCGGGCCCAGGCCCGGATCGAGGAGCTGCAGGCCTCCGCCGAGACCGACTTCCTGCTCGACATCCTGAACCGGCGCGGCTTCGAGCGCGAGCTCGCCCGCTCGCTCTCCTTCATCAAGCGCTACCAGGCCTCCGGCGCGCTGATCGTGCTCGACGTCGACCGCCTCAAGCCGATCAACGATGCCTACGGGCATGCGGCGGGCGATGAAGTCCTGAAGGCGATCGTTGCTGCGATATCGGACCAGATACGCGCCTCCGACGTGATCGGTCGTCTCGGCGGCGACGAATTCGCCGTGCTGCTGTGGAATCTCAGCGAGACCGATGCCCGCGCCAAGGCGGCCGCGCTGGAAGACGCGATCGATCGCCTGACCTTCGTGTTCCGTAACAGCCATGTTTCCGCGGGCGCCTCCGCAGGCGTTGCGATCCTCACCGCGCATTCGGATCTCGATCGCGTCCTCGATGAGGCCGATCGCGCGATGTATGTGCGCAAGGCGCAGCGGCGCCATGAATCCTAGAGCGTGATCCGGAAAAGTGCGCAGCGGTTTTCCGAAAAGATCATGCTCAAACAAGGGGCATGATCCGGAAAAGCGCGCAGTGGTTTTCCCTCGCGACAAACGCGGAGCGTTTGCGCGGAGATCATGCTCAAACAAAAGCGCAATGATGATGCGACCCGATCCCATTGCGCTTGAGAGATTAAAGCGCGCTCAGATCCTCCGGCACATTGCCGTAGGCCCGCAGCAGCTTGGCATCGCCGAATTCGCCGATCGCGGGATCGCCGGTGCGGCTGAACGCGACGGCACCGATGCTGCCGGGCATCCGCGACATCGTCTCCGCCCGGCGCAGCGCGATCGCCGAGCTCTGGCATTCCTCGGCACTGCCGGCGACCGGCGTGCCGTCGTCATCCTGCATGAAGGGCAGTGCCACGTAGTAGGTCACGTCCGTCATTGCTGTGCTCCCTGAAGATCAGGCCAAAGGATCAGGCCGCGTCGCTCGCCGCCTGGGTTCGCGCCGGCACGCAGCCGGCGGTGATGGCGGCCTGCAATTCCTCGAGCTCGGCCTCCAGATATTCGTTGGCCATGATCAGCGCCTTGATGGTGCTGCGCAGGTTGCCGTCGCACATCGCGATCGCCTGATCGCAGGCCTTCTCGTAGTGGGTGTGCTCGGGCAGCGAAGGCGGTGCGGACATGGCGAAACTCCCTCTGATGGCTGGCGGGCGGCTGGGTCGGAATGTTCTCTTTTTGTTCCATTAGAGTCAAGCGCAGAAATCCGCGCCCGTGTCCGTTGCCGCGAACGTGAAGCCGATGAGGCGCTGTGGATGACGGGGAAAACCGCCGGGCCGGCGTGAACCAAAAGCCGCCGGACCGCGAGGCGCGCGCGGCTTGGCTGTTCAGGCGATGATGTCGGGCGTGATCTGGTCTTCGATGAAGGCGATGCGGTCGCGCAATTGCAGCTTCCGCTTCTTCAAGCGTTGCAGCATCAAGAGATCCGGCGCGGGCGACTGATGCAGCGCGTCGATCGCGGCATCGAGGTCGCGGTGCTCTTGTTGCAGACGCGCAAGCTCGGCGAGGAGTTCGCGCTCATCCTGATCGTTCATGGTTGTGTATTAACTGGTAAGCACGACGAGGTTGTTGCGGCCGAAGCAGCCGCTCGACGGAATATCCTCCCTGCGCGCGCGCCGCGCAAGCCGGACCGGTTCCATAGTCACGATTGGTTACAGATAAACGGAAATGCGTGCGTGCGGCATTTCGCATCCCCCATCGACAGCGCCGTCCACTCGTGTACACTCAGGAGTCCGGATCGAACCTGAGGTTTAACGCACCGAGGAGAGTTCGCAATGGCGATACAGGCCCATCTCGTTGAGCTGGAGCGTAAACACAAAATACTCGAGAACGAACTGCACGAAGCGCTCGTTCACCCTTCCGTAGACGACCTCCATATTTGTGAGCTGAAGCGCCGCAAGTTGATGGTCAAGGACCAGATCGAACGGTTGAGACTCTCCGCCGACGACACGGTCCACTAAGTCAGTCCCCGCAAATTAGCGAATAGCTTGGCCTTTTTACCGAGGGATGAACGCCGTAGCGCGCATCCCCCGGGGAGGCCATGCTGCTTTGCTCAGAGCTTGGGTCAGTCCGAGTTCGCCAGCTCGCCGACATGGTCGGCGACCGCCAGCGACGACGTGAGCCCGGGTGACTCGATTCCGAACAGGTTGACCAGCCCGGGGACGCCGTGATCAGCCGGTCCCTGGATCAGGAAATCCTGGGTCGCGACCGCCGGCGGCACGATCTTGGGGCGGATTCCCGAATAGCTCGGCATCAGCGCGCCATCCGGCAGCGTCGGCCAATATTTCCGGATCGCCGGATAGAACCGCTCGGCCCGATCAGGGTCGACCGCGTAATCGATGTGATCGATCCATTCGACGTCGGGGCCGAACCTCGCCTGTCCGGCCATGTCGAGCGTCAGGTGGACGCCGAGCCCGCCGGGCTCAGGCACCGGATAAATCAGCCGCGAGAACGGCGCCCTGGCGCTGCAGCTGAAGTAATTGCCCTTGGCCAAATAGGCCGTTGGAATCAATTCGATGGGCATGCCTTCGATGTTGCGCGCAACCGCGGTTGCGCCAAGGCCCGCGGCATTGACCAGGAGATCGCAGGCGAGCGTCATCGGCGCCGCGCCGCCGGCCTCGATCTCGAACCCGTTGGCGGTCGCCCTGGCGTGCAGCAGCGGCGTATGGAAGGCGAATGCCGCCCCGGCCGCCTCGGCGTCGCCGCGCAGCGCCAACATGTAAGCATGGCTGTCGATGATCCCGGTCGAGGGCGACAGCAGCGCCGCGTCGCAGTTCAGCGCCGGCTCCAGCGCGCGCGCCGCCTCGCCGGACAGCACTTGCATGTCGTCGACGCCGTTGGCCGCGGCATGGGCCCGGATCGATTGCAGTTTTTCGGTCTCCGCAGGCGTGGTGGCGACGATCAGCTTGCCGCAATTCTTGTGCGGGATGCCGTGCTCGGCGCAGTAGCGGTAGAGCGATCGCTTGCCGCTGACGCACATCCGCGCCATCAGGCTGCCGGCCTTGTAATAGATGCCGGCGTGGATCACCTCGCTGTTTCGCGACGACGTCACCGTGCCGATCGCCTCGGCCTCCTCGATCACAATCACTTCGCGGCCGGCCTGTGCCAGCCGGCGCGCCACCGCGAGGCCGATCACCCCCGCACCGACGATCACGCAATCAACCTTGTCCATCTCGTCCTTCAGGTCCGAACATTTCCGTGCAGCCACGCCCTTGCCGTTGCCGCCAACATCGTTCAGCCGATCCGATCGTCTTCGGCAAGTGCTAATTAGGTAAGTGCTTGGGCCATCTCAAATAGTTGGGGAGCCATGCCCTGTTAGTGCAGCATTAATCATGTCAGGGCAATTGCCGTATATTAAGTGGCATTTTCCGGTTGCATCCGAAGGCGTTTACCCGATCAAAACCGCCGGAGCCGGACACTCGCCCGGTAATCCGCGGGTGATTGATGGCTGGCAGGAAGTGGCAGGCGGGCAGGAAGAATTCGATTCCGGCAAGGGCCGCGCTTTGCCTGATCGCTGCCGTCGTGCCCAGTGCGGCCCGGGCCGCCTCCGCCGCGTTTGCGCCATCGACCTATCTCGGTGACCTCGATCCCGGCGTGGTCTGGGAGCTCCTGATCGGCAGCGTGGTGGTTGCCTCCTTCCTCGGCGCGATCGGGCTATGGGTGCTTTCGGCCCTGCGCAAGGCCAAGCGCGCGCAGTTGCGGCGCAACGCCTTCGTGTCGTCGGCCCTCAACCATCTCAACCAGGGCGTGGTGATGACCGATGCGCATGAACGCATCGTGTTCTGCAACGACCGCTATCTCGACATCTACGGCCTGTCGCGCGCCGATATCAGGCGCAACATGACCGGCACCGAACTGCTTGAACTGCGCCGCAGCCGCGGTGTGCTCGACGTCAGCGTCGACGATTTCTTTGCCAGGGCCGCGGCGCCCGAGGGGCTGGTCACCGAACTGCCCGGCGGCAAGTCGGTGCTGGTGAAATATTTTCCGCTGCCGAACGGCGGCTCGGTCGCGACCCATCTCGATTGCACCGACCAGCGCATGCTGTCGCGCAAGCTCGCCTCGACCACGCAGTTCCTCGAATCCGTGCTCGACAACGTCCCGGTCTGCGTCGCGGCCAAGAACATCGAGGACGGCCGCTACATCTTCGCCAACCGCGCCTTCGAGCGCTTCTCGCGCTTCTCGCGCGATCACATCGTGGGCAAGCGCGCCGACGAGATCTTCCGCTCCGAGACCGCGCTCAGCATCGATACCGCCGACCGCGCGGCGCTCGACGCCCCGCAAGGCTATCATCGCAGCGAATTCTTCGTCGAACGCGGTTCGGAGAAGCGGATCCTGGCCTCCAACCGGGTGATCGCCCGCAACGAGGCCGGCGAGCCGGAATTCCTGATCGCGCTGTTCGAGGACGTCACCGACCGCCGCTCGCTGTCGCGCGAGCTCGAGAACAACAAGAAATTCCTCGAGCTCGTGGTCGACAACATCCCGGTCTCGCTGATCGTGCAGCGCGTCAGCGACGGCCGTTATTTGCTGGCCAACCGCAGCGCCGAGACGATCCTCAACCGACGCCGCGAGGACGCCGCCGGCCTGACTGCTTCCGACATCTTCAACACACGCGAAGCCAAGCTCATTATGGCGCGCGACGAGGCGGCGATCAGGAAGCGCAGCACGATCGCCGAGGAGCACCCGATCTCGACCAAGGACGGCCTGCGGCTGTTCCTGACCCGCCGCATGACCGTGCTCGACGACCACGGCGAGCCGCAGTATCTGATCAAGACCCATGAGGACGTCACCGACCGGCGCCAGACCGAGTCGCGCATGGCGCACATGGCCTATCATGACGGCCTGACCGATCTGCCGAACCGCGCCGCCTTCCTGCAGGCGCTGACCCAGATGATCGAGGCCTGCGACGGCACCGACGAGGAGTTCGCCGTGCTCTGCGTCGACCTCGATGGGCTGAAGGAGATCAACGACGTCTACGGCCACGCGATGGGCGACAAGGTGCTGATCGAGGTCGCGCAACGTTTGCAGGCCGTGGCGCGCGGCGGCGTGGTCGCGCGGCTGTCCGGCGACGAATTCGGCCTCATCATCGACGGCAAGCAGCCGGTTGCCGGCATCGCGCTGGCCGAGCAGGCCGCCGAGGCGCTCGGGCAGGATTTCCTGATCGACGGCAAGTCGGTGCGCACCGGCCTCACCACCGGCATCGCGGTCTTCCCCGCCAACGGATCCGATGCGGCCTCGCTGCTGGCCAATTCCGGCGCGGCGCTGTTCCGTGCCAAGGCCAAGTCGCGCGGCACGATCTCGATCTTCGAGCCGGAGATGGACCAGCAGATCCGCGATCGCCGCGTGCTGCACCAGGAGCTGTCGGTCGCGATCAAGAACGGCGAATTGTCGCTCTATTATCAGCCGCAGGCGGCTGCGGGCGCGAGCGTTGCGGGCAGCCAGATCATCGGCTTCGAGGCGCTGGCGCGCTGGCACCACCCGGTGCGCGGCTTCGTGCCACCAGGCGATTTCATTCCGCTCGCGGAAGAAAGCGGCCTGATCGTCGAGATGGGCGAATGGATCCTGCGCGAAGCCTGCCGGGAGGCGGCCTCCTGGGCGGTTCCGCTGCAGGTTGCGGTGAACCTGTCACCGGCGCAATTCACCCATGGCGACCTCGTCGGCCTCGTCCATTCGATCCTGCTCGAGACCGGGCTCACGCCCGACCGTCTCGAGCTCGAAATCACCGAAGGCGTGCTGATCGAGGATTTCGACCGCGGCCTGTCGCTGCTGCGGCGGCTGAAGGCGCTCGGCGTCCGCATCTCGATGGACGATTTCGGCAGCGGCTATTCCTCGCTGAGCTATCTGCAGGCGTTCCCGTTCGACAAGATCAAGATCGATCGCGCCTTCGTCATCAATCTCGGCCGCAATCCGCAATCGGCCGCGATCGTGCGCGCCGTCATCGATCTTGGCCACGGCCTCGAAATGTCGATCGTCGCCGAAGGCGTCGAGACCGAGGCGCAACTCGGCTTCCTCTCTGAAGAAGGCTGCGACGCGGTGCAGGGCTATCTGATCGGCCGGCCGGCCCCGATCGGTCAATTTGCCGCGCTGGTGGGCGGCGACCTGCTCGCCGAAACCGTGCGCAGGGCCGGTTAGGCTGGCCTGAACCGTCGGATCGGCCCGGCCGGCTGGCTTGCCATCTATTGCACGCCCGGTTACATCTCGAACCACCACAATATGTGAGCCGAGAAAGGAGGGCTGCGTCGTGGCGAGATTCACCGATCCCCACCTCAAGCGTGGCCCCGTCAACGCCCTGCAAATGCGTTTGCAGGGCTGACCGGAAACTCGCGTAAAATCTCTTCCTGGTCTGCCCTTCGTGGCCGTGCTGCGCCGAACGTTTGAGCGTTCGCGTCTGCACTCAGATTCCTCGCCGCGTTTCGACACGCACATCCGATGCCTGGATGCCCAAGGGCATGCTGGCATGCCCGGGGATGTTGTCGCGATCGCCGGCAAGACCAGAGAATTGATCGTGACCCTCATCAATGTCCGCAATCTCGGCGTAACGCTGAACGCGCCGCTGTTTTCCGAACTGAATTTCGTCGTCAATGCCGGCGACCGCATTGGCCTCGTGGCCGCCAACGGCCGCGGCAAGTCCACGCTGCTGCGCTGCATCGCCGGCGCGATGGAGCCTCATGATGGCGACATCACCCGCGCACGCGGACTGACCGTCGGCCATGTCGCGCAGGACGCGCCGCCGAGGCTGATGGATACGCCGTTCCATGCCGCCGTGCTCGACGCGCTGCCTGTCGAGCAACGCGCCAGCGAGAGCTGGCGGGTCGACGTCGCCCTGCAATCGCTCGAAGTGCCTGACGAATTGTGGACGCGGCCGCTGCGGCAATTGAGCGGCGGCTGGTTGCGGCTTGCGCTGCTCGCGCGCGTGCTGGTGACCGAGCCGGACGTGTTGCTGCTCGACGAGCCGACCAACCATCTCGACCTCGCCAAGATCGGCCGGCTCGAGGCCTGGCTGAATGCGCTGCCGCGTGAGATGCCGGTGGTGATCGCAAGCCACGATCGCGCCTTCCTCGATGCGACGACCAACCGGACGCTGTTCCTGCGCCCGGAGCGGTCGCAGTTGTTCGCGTTGCCTTATACCGCGGCGCGTGCGGCGATCGACGAATTCGATGCCTCGGACGAGCGGCGCTATCAGCGCGACATGAAGGCGGTCTGGCAGCTCCGGCAGCAGGCCGCGAAGCTGAACAATCTCGGCATCAATTCCGGCAGCGACCTCCTGCTGTCCAAGACCAGGCAGTTGAAGCAGCGCGCCGAGAAATTGGAGGAGACGGCGAAGCCGGCGCATCTGGAACGCTCCGCCGGAGCGATCCGGCTCGCCAACCGCGACACCCATGCCAAGGTCCTTGTCAGGCTGGATAACGCTGCGATCGCCACTCCCGACGGCCGGCCGTTGTTCCGGACCGGCCAGCAGTTCATCTGCAAGGGCGACCGGATTGCGCTGCTCGGGCCGAACGGCGCGGGCAAGAGCCGGTTCGTCGCGGCGCTGCGGCTCGCGATCGAGACCAGCGAGGCGGCAGCCGTCGATATCCGAGCCACCGAGTCGCTGGTGCTTGGCTATTGCGACCAGGCGTTGGCCGATCTCAGGGATAGCGACACGCCGATGCGCATGCTGACGCGGCGCTTCGCGGTCGGCGATCAGCGTGCCCGCGGCCTGCTCGCCGGTGCCGGGCTCTCGATCGAGATGCAGGGCCGTCCGATCGGGCGGCTGTCGGGCGGGCAGAAGGCCCGGCTCGGCATGCTGGTGCTGCGTCTCACCCAGCCGAACTTCTATCTGCTCGATGAGCCGACCAACCACCTCGACATCGAGGGCCAGGAGGCGCTGGAGGAGGAACTGATGGAGCAGCAGGCCAGCTGCCTCCTGGTCTCGCACGACCGCCAGTTCGTGCGGACGGTGGCCAACCGGTTCTGGGTGATCGAAGGCAGGAAGCTGATCGAGGTCGGACCCGAACATTTCTTTGCCTCCGTTGGAGCAGGCTGATGTTTGGTGCTTTTTTCTGCGAGTACGTATTCCGTTCGCATTGAAATGCGATAGGCGTTGCGCATGGCGGACTACGACGTCGCGATCATCGGCGGTGGCTTGAACGGCACCAGCATGGCCCGTGACGCGGCCGGCCGCGGCCTGCGCGTGATCCTGCTGGAGCAGGGCGATCTCGGCTCCGGCGCGTCGCAGGCCTCGCCGCGGCTGGTCCACGGCGACCTGGCGGGGCTGGAGCGGCGCCGGTTCTTCCGCGTTCGCAGGGCACTCAGGGAGCGCGACGTGATGCTGCGCATCGCGCCGCATCTGGTGCGGCCGATGCGCTTTGCGCTTCCCGCGCATGCCGAGGAGCGGCCGCCATGGCAATTGCGGTCGTTGCTGCTGCTCTATGAGCGATTGGCTTCGCGCAGCGGCCTGCCGCGCTCGGCGACACTCGACGTCACCCACCATCCGGTCGGCAATGCGCTGAAGCGGCCGTTCGGCACCGCGTTCGAATATTCCGACTGCGTAGTCGACGATTCCCGGCTTGTCGTTCTGACCGCCGTCGACGCCGCGGCGCGCGGCGCCGATATCCGCACCGGCGCGCGCGTGACCCGGGCCGAGCGCGGCGAGACCTGGCGGCTGGTCGCGATCGACCGCGGCTATCGGCGGGTGATCACGGCGCGGTCGCTGGTCAACGCGACCGGCGCGTGGACCGCCTCCGTCGCCGACACCGTGTTGCGCGTGCCGGCGCCCCAGCTCGCGACCGTGCAGATCAGCCAGATCGTGGTGCGCCGCCTGTTCGACTGCAACAACGTCTATGTGTTCCAGAATCCCGACGGACAGCTGATCTTCGCCAGTCCCTATGAGCGCGACTACACTCTGATCGGCAGCGTCAGTCATCCCTTCAAGGGCGATCCCGCCATTGTCGCGATGGGCGTGCGTGAAGTGGCCTATCTCTGCGACGCAGCCAATCGCTATTTTCGTGAGCAGATTGCGCCGGCCGATGCGCTGCGAACGATTTCCGGCGCCAATTCAGTCGTCGCGTCCGCGCGCCGGCGCGATGGGGCAGCACTGCTCGATTACAGGCGCGGCAAGGCGCCGCTGCTCACGGTCTTCGGCGGCGACGTCACCACGTCGCGGCGCCGCGCCGAGCGGGCGGTGTCGGAGTTCACCCGGTTCTATCCGATGACGCCGCGCTGGACCGCAACAGTGCCGCTGCCGGGCGGCGAATTCGCGTGGCAGCGCTTCGAGACCGAGGTCGACATCGCGCGCGACCGCTGGCGTTTCCTCGGCGAGGCGCAGGCGCGGCGGCTGGTGGCCGCCTATGGGCTGAATGTAAAGGACGTGCTGGGCGACGCCAGGGAGAAGGCCGATCTCGGCCCCGCCTTCGGCACTGAGTTGACCGGTGCCGAGGTGCGCTACCTCATGCGCAAGGAATGGGCGCGCTTTCCCGACGACGTGCTGTGGCGCCGCTCCAAGCTCGGGCTGACCATGCCGCAAGCCGATCGCGACGCGCTCGCAGCGTTCATGGCGAAAGCAGATTGAACGCGGCTCTCAAACCTCCCCTTGAAAAGGGGAGGTCGCTTTGCTCGCAGAGCAAAGCGGGTGGGGATCTGCTCTCTCCCCAGACACCGTCGCTTGTGGCTGACCCCCATCCCGACCTTCCCCCTTTCAGGGGGAAGGAGAAGGCGCTATTGCCGCGCCGCCTCCTGCGACCAGGCGAGGTCGCGCCGCGATGGACGCCGGTGCAGCCGGTCTGAGATCAGGCTCGTTGCTTGCCGGCCCTGACCCGCGCGCAGGCATGCGACAATGAACGTGTCCTCCCACAATTCGCGCTGGGCATGGCTGCCCCCGATCCGCACCAGCTCGGGCATCAGCGGCGCCAGGATGCGCACGGCATTGCCATGGTCGCCGGCGGCGAAGGCCGCGATTCCCCGGCCGAGCCCGATCGCGGCAGGTCCGGGCGCCAGCTTGCCATCGGCGTCGCGCGCCGCCATCTCGGCCAGCCGCGTCTCGAGCGCCTCGTTGTTGGTCGTGGCTGCGACCAGCGCATGGTGTACGTCGGCGAAATGCGCGCCGGCCTTCGGGAAATAGCCGTCGCCATAGGCGGCGACGTCCTTCCAGTGCGCTTCGAGACCGGATTTGCCCGCGACCGTCAGCCGCCACAGCAGCGAGGCCGTGTCGGTGTAGATGTTGAGTGGCGGATAGGGCCGGTTGGCCGGCTTGATGTGCTGCTCGTAAATGGCAAGCGCACTGTCGGCGTCGCCTTCCTCGATCGCGATCAGGGCAAGATGCCAGGCGAGATGGCCTTGCAGGAAGCTGGTGCGATCATTCGCCGGCAGCCAACCAGAGAGGAAGCTGCGGCCCTCCGCCGCGTCGCCCTGCTCGAACAGCGCATGCGCCACGGCGTGCGCGGCGCCGGCGCTCTCCGGCTTCAGCGCATAGCCGCGCTCGGTGATGGCGCGGCCGGAGACGAGGTCGCCGGCCTCGGTCTTCGACCAGCCGAGATAGGTGAGGAACCACCAATCGTCGCCATAGTCGCTGACATAGCGCTCGGAGATCGCGAGCCGCGCCGCGTCATGGTCGGATCGGCCGGAGAAGGCATAGAGTCCGAAGGCGCCGAGCAATAGTGAGAGTATCTGCGCATCGCGTGGATATTCGTCGAGATGCTGCTCGGCCGCCGTCATCGCCTTCTTGCCCTGGCCCTCGATCGCGGATGCGATGATCTCGATGTGCTGGCGCTCGCGCGGGCTTGCCGCCGCGGCCAGCTGCCGTGCATCGCCTGCCTTGGCGCGGGCCCGGGCGCCCTCCATGTTGAGCTGGTGGACGCGGGCACGGCCGAGATGCGCCAGCGCGAAGTCGGGGTCTTCGGCGATCGCCGCCTCGAACGCCGCATCGGCGCCGTGCAGCGCCGCCAGCATCCGATCGACGCCGTCGACATAATAGGCGGCGGCGCGGTCCGAATTGGTGGCCAGCGGCAGGCCATAGCGGTCGCAAATCATCGGTTGTCCTCCCGAGTTCGGCTGCGAAGTCTAGGGCATGTACTCATAAAGGCAACGAGCGTGCCTTCGGGGCTTACGTCTGCCTAGCCTCAACAGCATCGCAAGGGCGGACATCGCCGGAGGTCCGGGTTGGGCCAACAAGAGACGTCACCTCAGTGTCGAGCGGGCCGCGCCAACCAGATCACTCGACCGCATCGGTTCGCGATTGTAAAGTGCGCTGAACGACGACGGGGGGGGGCCGATGGTTGGGACGCAGATTCCGCTTTGGACCAGAGCATGGCCTGCCGCAGCCTGTGTCGTCCTGTTCGTTGCGCCATTCCTTAAAGGAAATGGGATCGTCGCCGCCGTCGCCGGGATCGTTGTATTGGGCACCGTATTCGCGGCCGTGCACCATGCAGAGGTCGTCGCCCACCGGGTTGGTGAACCTTTCGGTACGCTAATCCTCGCTCTGGCGGTTACGGTGATAGAAACCGCCTTGATCGTCTCCGTCATGATTTCTGCGCCAGACCAAAATGCAGGGCTCGCACGCGACACGGTTTTCGCAGCCGTCATGATCGTCTGCAATGGCATCGTTGGCCTGTGTTTGCTGATAGGCGGGGCTCGTCATCGAGAGCAGGTTTTTCAGGTTCATGGCGCAAACGCCGCGATGGCCGTTTTGGCTGCGCTGACGAGCCTCACTCTGATTCTGCCCAACTTTGCTGCGCGCGAACTCG
The DNA here is from genome assembly GCF_001982635.1 of Bradyrhizobium mercantei. Classification (GTDB taxonomy): domain Bacteria; phylum Pseudomonadota; class Alphaproteobacteria; order Rhizobiales; family Xanthobacteraceae; genus Bradyrhizobium; species Bradyrhizobium mercantei. The sequence continues at coordinate 392,262 of NZ_MKFI01000003.1, forward strand.
GTCCACTATATAGCCGTCCGCAGCTCATTTTTGCGGGTATGATTTCGCTGGTGCTCTACTGCTCCTTTGTTTTCGTGCAAACAGTGCGGCACCGGGAGCATTTCCTGCCAGCGACGAACGATGACGAGATGCATGCGTCTCCGCCGTCCAACAAAATGGCTTTTGAAAGTGCTGGCCTTCTGGTCGTCTCTCTGGTCACCATCGTTGGTCTCGCCAAAATACTGACCCCCACGGTGGAGCTTGGAATAGAAAGCCTTCACATGCCAAAGTCGACTGTGGGGATTATCATCGCGGCGTTGGTACTCTTGCCGGAATGCTTAGCGGCTCTGCGGGCGGCGCAAGGAAATCAACTGCAAACCAGTTTGAACTTGGCCTTGGGGTCGGCGCTCGCGACGATTGGCCTGACCATCCCCGCTGTCGCAGCGGTGTCCATTATCCTCGGGCAGCGCCTCGAACTAGGTCTCGACGTCAAAGACCAATTCCTACTTGCTCTCACACTTGTTCTTGGCATGATTACATTGGCAACCGGCCGCACCAACGTCCTCCAAGGCATCGTGCACCTCGTTATCTTCGCCGTATTTGTGTTCTTTGCGGTGCAACCCTGAGATTTTGATATGCGCGCTCGCCGTCCGCTACGGGTCAAAAGCGGCAAGAACTGAGCAAGTGCCTTCCGGCTTGTACCTCAAAGCCGACGTAAGGCGTTGATGAGTGCACGCCCCGGCAGGGGCGCCGACGCCGACAATATTGCGGGAGATGTCCGTGAGGCGGTTGAGCCGGTGGCGATCCGCCGCTAGCTTGCCGGCAGGATTGGACCTTGCGGGGAATCGGGGCTGACGGACGTGATAGCAGGCGAAGCGAGTGCGGAGGCGGCCAAGCCGTTGCCTGAACCGGCCGTCTCGGACATGCCGCTGTTGCGGATCGAGGGCGTCGCCAAATCGTTCGGCAATTTCCGCGCGGTCGACAAGCTCTCGCTCGACATCCGCGCCGGCGAGTTCTTCGCGCTGCTCGGCCCGAGCGGCTGCGGCAAGACCACGCTGCTGCGCATGCTCGCCGGCTTCGAGACGCCGGACGAGGGCCGCATCCTGCTCGGCGGCAGCGACATCGCCCAGGTGTTGCCGCATGAGCGGCCGGTCAACATGATGTTCCAGAACTACGCGCTGTTCCCGCATCTGTCGGTGCGCGACAACATCGCGTTCGGGCTGAAGCGCGCCGGCATGGCGCGCAAGGATATCGCGATCCGCGTCGCGGAGATGGTGGCGCTGGTCAAGCTCGAGGGGATGGAGAAGCGCAAGCCGGACCAGCTCTCGGGCGGACAGCGGCAGCGCGTCGCGCTGGCGCGCTCGCTGGCGCGGCGGCCGCAGGTGTTGCTGCTCGACGAGCCACTCGCCGCGCTCGACAAGAAGCTGCGCGAGAGCACGCAAGGCGAGCTGATGGAGCTGCAGCGCCGGCTCGGCATGACCTTCATCATCGTCACCCACGATCAGGAGGAGGCGATGACCATGGCCGGCCGGATCGGCGTGATGGACGCTGGCCGGCTGGTCCAGGTCGCCACCCCGCGCAATCTCTACGAGGCGCCGGCCTCGCGCTGGATCGCCGAGTTCGTCGGCGACATCAATCTGTTCAACGGCGAGGTCGCCGCGCGCGATCATGGCCGCCTGACGGTCAAGACGACGGAGGCAGGCACCCTCGCGGTCAGCGAGCTGTGGCCGCCGGTGACCAAGCAGGTCGTCAGCGTCGCGATCCGCCCCGAGAAGGTGAAGCTGTCGCGCCGCGCGCCGGCAACGGACGCAGGCGCATCGCAGGCGATCAACCGGCTGGAAGGCGTCGTCATCGACGTCAACTATCTCGGCGGCGTGACCAGCTACCGGGTGAAGCTGGAGACCGGCGCGGTGGTACGCTCGTCGATGGCCAACACCGCGCGGCTCGACGTCGACGCCTATCTCGCCGGCCAGCGCGTGGTGGCGTGGTTCACTGCCGACGACTGCCTGGTGCTGGAGCAATGAGCGCGCGCCGCATCTTCGCCCGGCCGGCGCGGCTCGCCGCGATCGCACCCTATCTGTGGATGGTGCTGTTCTTCCTGGTGCCGTTCGGCTTCGTGCTGAAGATCAGCCTGTCGCAGACCGCGATCGCGCAGCCGCCCTATACGCCGGTGTTCGATTTCACCGAAGGCCGCGCGGCGCTGGCGGCCGCCTTTGCGCAATTGTCGTTCGACAATTTCCGCCTGCTGATATCGGACAATCTCTACATCCTGTCCTATCTGCGCAGCCTCGTCGTGGCGGTGACCTCGACGCTGATCCTGCTCTTGATCGGCTACCCCATCGCCTACGGCATGGCACGATTGCCGCAGCGCTGGCAGGGCGTGGCGATGATGCTGGTCATTGTGCCGTTCTGGACCTCGTTCCTGATCCGCATCTATGCCTGGATCAACATCCTGCAGCATGACGGCCTGCTCAACCAGATCCTGCTGGCGCTGCACATCGTGTCGGCGCCGGTGGTCTGGCTGTCGACCGACAGCGCGATGTATCTCGGCATCGTCTATTCCTATCTGCCCTTCATGATCCTGCCGCTTTATGCGACGCTCTCGAAGCTGGATGCCTCGCTGCTGGAGGCCGCGGGTGATCTCGGCGCCTCGCCGCTTCAAGCGTTCTGGCTGGTCACATTCCCGCTGTCGCTGCCGGGCGTCGGCGCCGGTGCACTGCTCTGCTTCATCCCTGTTGTCGGCGAGTTCGTGATCCCCGACCTGCTTGCTGGCTCCAATTCGCTGATGATCGGGCAGACGCTGTGGCTCGAGTTCTTCACCAACAAGGACTGGCCGGTGGCATCCGCTGCCGCGGTCGCGTTGCTGCTTTTGCTGGTGCCGCCGCTCGTGCTCTATGATCGCCTGCAACGCCGCCAGCTCGCGGCGAACCGCTGATGGCGAGCACCGCGACCAGGCTCACGCGCTTCAACATGACCTCGCTGGCGGCGGGGCTGGCGTTCCTCTATCTGCCGATCGGGATCCTCGTGATCTACTCCTTCAACGCCTCGCGGCTGGTGACGGTTTGGGGCGGCTGGTCGCTGCGCTGGTACCACGAGTTCTTCAACGACCGCGCCATGCTGGAGGCGGCGTGGATGAGCCTGTCGGTCGCCGCGGTGTCGGCGACGCTGGCGACATTGTTGGGCACGCTGGCGGCGGTCGGGTTGGCGCGGGGCGAGCGGTTCCGGGGGCGGGCGCTGTTCTCCGGCATGCTGTATTCGCCGCTGGTCATGCCCGAGGTGATCTCCGGCCTGTCGCTGCTCTTGCTGTTCGTGGCGTTGAACGCGGAGCGCGGCTTCTGGACGGTGACGATCGCCCACACCACGCTGACGATGTGCTTCGTCACCGTCGTGGTGCAGTCGCGCCTGACCGCGCTCGACCGCAGCCTCGAGGAAGCCGCGATGGATCTCGGCTGCGATCCGGTGCGCGCCTTCCTTTTGGTGACGCTGCCGCTGATCCTGCCTGCGATCATCGCCGGCTGGATGCTGGCGTTCACGCTGTCGCTCGACGACGTCGTGATCGCGAGCTTCACCACCGGGCCGGGCTCGGCGACGCTGCCGATCCGGATCTATTCGGAAGTGCGACTCGGCGTGAAGCCCGAGATCAACGCGATCTGCACGCTGGTGATTGCGCTGATCGCCGTCATCATCGTGATCGCCTCGTTCGCCTCGAAACTGTCGAACGCGCGCGGCGAGAGCGCCGCGCCGCTGTAGAGCATGATGGTTGAACTCGTGCTTCACCTCTCCCTTGGGAGAGGTCGGCGCGCAGCGCCGGGTGAGGGATTACGGTCTCTCGTTAGTGCCGCGGCCCCCTCACCCGGATTGCTTCGCAATCCGACCTCTCCCCGGCGGGGAGAGGTGAGCCGAGACTGCGCCAACCCCTACGACTTGACGGCGCCGGCGGTCAGCCCGCCGACCATGTAGCGCTTGAAGGCGTAATAGACCGCGGCCGGCGGCAGCGCGTAGATGAAGCCGGTGGTCATCAGAAGCTCCCACGGCGAATCGTCGGCGGCGAGGAAGTTGCCGAGCGCGACCGGCAGCGTGATGTCGGTATCCTTCGAGAGCAGCAGGAACGCGTAGAGATATTCGTTCCAGGCGAGCAGGATCGCGTAGGTGCCGACCGCGACCAGCGAGGGCATCATCAAGGGCACATAGACCAGCCGGAACAGCTGCATTGTGGTGGCGCCGTCCATCGTCGCGGCTTCATCCAGCTCGACCGGCAGCTTGTCGGAGGCTTGTTTGAGCACCCAGATCGCGTAGGGCGCTGCGATCGTCACCATCGCGAGTATCAGCGACCAGTGATTGTTGAGGAGGCCGTAGGTGCCCATGGTGCGGTACATCGGCACGGCAAGGAACGCCGCCGGGATGAAATAGGTGAACAGCGCTAGGTTCATCACGGCGCGGCCGCCCGGCACGCGCAGCCGCGAGATCGAGAACGCGGCGGCGGTGGCCACGAACAGCGTCAGCGCGCCGACCGCGAGCGCGATCACGGTCGAATTCCAGAACTGGATCCAGAAGTCGCGCAGGAAGTAGTGCTGCTGGTGGAACACGATCGAGAAATTATGCAGCGTCGGATGCGTCGGCCACAGCTTGCCGGAGAATGCGTCCTCCTTCGGCGAGATCGCGAACACGAACATGTGGTAGATCGGGATCATGGTCCAGATGAAGACCGGGATGCCGATCAGCAGCAGCTTGGCTTCGGTGCCGACGTCGCGGAGGGTGGGCAGCTTCATCGCGACAACCGTTTCATCATGAAATAGACCAGTGGCAGCACGAACGGCATGGCGCAGACGATCGAGGCCATCGCCAGCGAGAGCTGATCCAGCCTGAGATAGCGGATGCCGAGCGTCGACAGCACGTGGGTGAGGTCGGCGGGCCCGCCGCCGGTGAGCAGATAGACGCTGTTGAAGTCGCCCAGCGTCCAGATCATCGAGAGCAGCGTGCAGGTGATGTAGAGCGTCTGCATCGACGGCCAGGTGATGTAGCGGAACTTCTGCCACCAATTGGCGCCGTCGACGTCGGATGCCTCGTACAGATCGTGCGAGATTGCGAGCCGCCCGGTCAGCAGGATCAGCGTCCAGAACGGCAGCGATTTCCAGATGTGGACGCCGATCGCCATCGCGAGCGCGACCGCCGGATCGTTCAGCCAGTTCGGGCCGTCGTCGCCGGTGAACTTGAAGATCAGCTGGTTGACCACGCCCCATTCGGGATTGAGCATGAAGCGCACCGACAGGATGGTCGGGATCGACGGCACCGCCCAGGGCAGGATGAAGATCACCGACAACCACCTGATCCAGGGCCGCTGCTGGGCGAAGAAGCCGGACAGGAACAGCGCGATCAGCATCTTGATGTTGATGCCGATGACCAAAAAGATCAGCGTGTTGATCGCCGCGCGCGCGAAGATCGGATCGTGATAGAGCGCGACATAGCTCGATGGCTGGCGCGCCAGCCACAGGCCGTAGCAGACCGGATAGACCACGAAGGCGAGGAAGACGAGCAGATAGGGCGCGAGCAGCACGATGCCCCAGACCTGCGGCGGCGTCAGCCGCGCCGACAGCGGCGGCGAGGGGGCATCGGATGCGGAGAGCGTGATCGCCATTCGTGAACTCTTGCAGCCCGTGAACTTTTGAAGCGAGGTGTCGCCAGAACCTACCCTGTCGTCCCTGCGAAAGCAGGGACCCATAACCACCGGCTTTCGTTGTTGCACGAAAGCCGGTCACCAGTATCTTTCAAAATTACCGCCGCGGCATATGGGTCCCTGCTTTCGCAGGGACGACGGAGACATACGTTCGCGCCGGTCATCGCTGACGTTACCCCGCGACCTGCTTGATGCGGGCGATCAGTTCGTCGACGGCCTTGTCGACCGGCACCTTCTCGCTGACGACGCGGTTCATGGCCTTGGCCCAGACGTTCTCGTTGTTGAGGATGGTGAACTTCCAGTTCTTGGTGAAGTCGAACGGCGCGGTGCCGCCGGTGAACTGATTCCACACCGCCTTGCGATGCCGGTCGGCCTGCCAGAACGGGCTCGCTTGGCTGGCCTTGGTCACCGGGAACCAGCGGCCGAGCGCACCCTCGACATAGGGCCGCACATTGTCTTCCTGCATCAGGAACGCGATGAACTGCTTGCCTTCCGCCTTGTTCTTGGCGTTGGCGAAGATCAGGCCGGTCTTGACGTCGGAGCGGTACTTGATCGTCGAGCCGTCCGGTGCCTTGGGGAACGACGCCGTGATGATGTCCTGCTCATAGGCCTGCTTGCCGGCCGCGCGCTGCGCGTCGGTCAGCGCCGGGTTGGTGGAGTCCTCGAACCACTTCGCCGCGATCGAGATCGTGAAATTGTGCGTCATCACGATCGTCTTGTTGTGGAAGGCGACGTTGTTGTCCGGATCCTTCCAGGTCGTCGATGAGGGCGGCGTACAGCCCTTGATGTAGGTGTCGGTGTAGTCCTTCAGCGCGTGGATCAAGCCGTCGCGCACCTTGGGATCGTCGACCAAGAGCTTGCCGTCATCGTCGACCAGCTTGACGTGGTAGGCGTCCATGAAGGTGTAGAACGACTGGAAGGAGTCGGTGGATTCGACGCCCATCGGCTGGCCGACGCCGTAGATCCGCTGGCCGGTCGCCTTGCGGATCGCCGGCTGCACCTTGTCGCACCAGAACGACCAGTAGTCCTCCCACTTGGTCGGGATGTCGGCGGCCTTGAAGCCGGCCTTCTCCAGCATGTCGCCCCAGATCTGGACGTGCATGCTCTGCTGCTTCAGCGGGAAGCCGTAATAGGACTTCTTCTTGGTGACGTCGTTGTAGAGCAGCGCCGCTTCCAGCGTGTTCGGCGCGAAGGCATCCTTCATCGGCAGCATGATGTCGGAGAGGTCTTCGAGCTTGCCCTCGAACGCCCACTTGCCCTGGGCCTGCACGTCGTAGGTGTCGGAATAGGCGACGTCGGGCACGGTGCCGGAATCCAGCGCGGCGACCGTCTTCGGGATCATGTCCTGGATCGCGTATTGCGACAGTTCGACCTTGATGCCGGTCTTGGCTTCGAATTTCTTGATGGTCTCGAGCAGCGCGTCATCTTCGGATTTGTAAAATCCCTTGCCCCACCAGACGGTGATCGTCTTGCCCTGGGCCAGAGCGGGTGCAGTTGCGGCGAACAGGCCGACCGCAGCGACCGCAATTGATAGCGCACCGATAACCTTGGATTTCACGTTGTTCTCCCCTCATGACGCCGGTTTATTTTAACCGGTTGGGTAAAACACTAGCGCATGCCTGTGACCTGATAAAGATGTCGCATCGACGACTTCTGTAGGGGTTCGCCGCGCGAGCGTGGATCGGTCCCGGCACATCCATGCGGAAAGTGAATGGATCGGTCAGTTCGACTTGATTAGTTCGACTTGGCTAGTTCGACTTGGTCAGTTCGACTTGGCATTCTCGGCCGACGTCGCCGTGCCGCTGCCGGGCGCGCTCGGCGCAGCATCCGGCGCCGGCTGCTTCGCGGTGCCGCCGGTGAAGCGTTCAATCACCGAACGCACCGCGTCGCGGGTCTTGCGATCCTTCACCGCATCGAGCAGCGGGGCGGATGCGGGCGAGCGGCGGATCAGGCTTTCCGGATCGGGGAAGATCAGGGGATCGTCCCACGGGCCCTGGATCACGAACGGCAGATCGAACCCGTTGCCGCCGGCGGCGGACGAGGTCAGGCTCGCGACGCCCTTGAGATCGTACTCGCGCGACGGCACCGAGGCGGTGCCGGTCAGCGTGATCTTCGCCGCGGGGCTCTCGACATGGATGTCGTCCGCGGTCGCGACGCCGTCGGCGAATTTCACCGAGATGCTGAGATTGTTGTAGGGCGTCGAGCCGGAGCGGAAATTGCCGCCGCCGGACAGCGGCCGCTTCTCCAGCCGCTTCAACAGCTGCTCGACATTGAAGCCCGCGATCGCGCCGTCATGCCCGTTCAGCGTGGCGGTGCCGTCGAGCGATGAGGCGAGCCCGAACGGGCTCGAGCCGGAGGCGGTCAGCGAGACGTTGAGGTTGCCGCGGCCGGACAGCTTGTTGATGCCGAACAATTCGCTGGCGCAGGCCTGCAGATCGACGTCGGTGAACTGGAATTGCGCCCGGACATCGGCGACCGCGTCGGAGCGCGCGATCGCGAACGAACCCTTGGCGATCCCGCCATACATCTGCGCCTCGCCGACGCTGAGCGCCAGCGCGCCGCCGCGCAGATTGGCGCCGAACGCAGTGCGGCCGAGCTTGGAGGGGCCGACCGTCACCTTGGCGGCCGACAGGCGCATGTCGAGATCGGTCGAGGACAGCGAGGACAGGTCGAACAGCTGCCTGTTCCAATCGCGCTGGCCGCTGGCCAAGAGGCGGAACGTCGAGATGTAGGGCGTGAAATCGAGGTTGCCGGCGGCAAGCGTCGCCTGCAGCGTCTGCCGGCCGTTATTGGCGTAAGTCATCACGCCCTCGGCGACGTTGCCGTCGAGCTCGACATTGACATTGGTGAACGCGACCGAGCCGCCGACCACATTGGCGCGGGCCTTCAGCGCGAAGCGGCCGAAGCCGCCACCGCCACCGGGCGGCGCCTGGCCCATCCAGCGCAAGGCGTTGCGCAGCGACGGGCTGTCCATGGTGGCCGTGCCTTCCATCATCAGGCTGGTGCGGTTGGCAACGGTTCCGTCGAATGCAACCTTCAGCGGCGCGCTGGCGAGCCGGGCCTTGAGGCCGGAGCGGTCGCCGGACAGCAGGGCGACGAAATCGCTGGCGCTGATCGAGCCGTCGACGCGCTCGCCGCGCCAGTCGAACTGGCCGGTTGCGGCAAACGACCGCGAGATCGACGGCCAGGCCAGCGACAAATCGATATCGCCGAGCTTCTCGGCGATGCGGTTGGTGCCGTCCTCGTAGTTCAGCTCGCCGTCCTGGATCCGGATCTCGGAGAACGACACCTGATTTTCGGCGCCTGGCGTCATCGCCTTGGCGATGGTCTCGACGAACGGGGTCCAGTTGCTCTCGCCGGCGCCGTCGCGGACCACATGGATATGCGGGCGGAGCATCATGACGTCGGCAATCTCGAACCGCCGCAGCAACAGCGGCAGCAGGCGCAGATTGGCGGTCAGCACGTCGACCTGCAGGGCCGGGTCGGTGGTGTCGGCGCCCTTCAGCCCGACATTATGAAAGGAGACATAACTGCCGGGAAAGACCGAAACGTCGATCGGGCCGTTGATGACCAGTTCGAGCCCGGTTACGGCGCGAATCTGCGCCTCCACCGCGCGCTGCAGCGCGTCCCGGTTGAGGAACCACGACGTTCCGACCAGCCCGACCAGCGCCAGGCCGAAAAGCGCCGCGATCGGCATCCCCAGGCGCTTAATTCCTTGGGCCATCGTCAATGACATATCCGGGTCGGGTTGAGTTTTGTCGGGTCGTCGTCGAACACAGCGGGCGCTCGCCGGAGGGCCCCTGCCAACCCACGCAACTTGAAGGGTTTTCTTGACGCTTTCAAGGCCATGTTGATGTCGCAGGGTGTCGCCCGTCGCCGCACGGGGCCGTGATTGACGCATTGCGAAGATTTCGCCTAATAATCCGCATTGTCACAGCCGTTCCGCGCCCTCCATCAGGTATTCGCTGCATGAACAAAGTTTATCCCGACGCCAAATCGGCACTCGATGGTCTCCTCAAGGACGGCATCATGATCATGTCGGGGGGCTTCGGCCTCTGCGGCATCGCCGAGACCCTGTCGGACGCGATCCGCGATTCCGGCGTCAAGGGGCTGACGGTCGTCTCCAACAATGCCGGTGTCGACGGCATCGGCCTGAGCCGGCTCTTGGAGACCCGCCAGATCAAGAAGATGATCTCGTCCTATGTCGGCGAGAACAAGCTGTTCGCCCAGCAATATCTCGCCGGCGAGCTCGAGCTCGAGTTCAACCCGCAGGGCACGCTCGCCGAGCGCATCCGCGCCGGCGGCGCCGGCATCCCGGCCTTCTACACGAAAACGGGCGTCGGCACGCTGATTGCCGAAGGCAAGGAAGTGAAGGAATTCGACGGCGAGAAGTACATCATGGAACGCGGCCTGTTCGCCGACGTCGCCATCGTCCATGCCTGGAAGGGCGACACCGCCGGCAACCTGGTCTACCGCAAGACCGCGCGCAACTTTAACCCGATGATGGCCACCGCCGCGAAGGTCACCGTCGCCGAGGTCGAGCATCTGGTGCCGGCCGGCGAGATCGACCCGGACCACATCCACACCCCCGGCATCTTCGTCAAGCGCATCATCGAGGTCGGCACGGCCAAGAAGCGGATCGAGTTCCGCAACACCCGTCCGCGGCCCGCAGCCTAAATCAAACCTTTTCAGGAGAGCCTCATGGCCTGGACCCGTGAACAGATGGCCGCCCGCGCCGCCAAGGAATTGCGCGACGGCTATTACGTCAATCTCGGCATCGGCATTCCGACGCTGGTCTCGAACTACATTCCCGACGGCATCGACGTCAGCTTGCAGAGCGAGAACGGCATGCTCGGCATGGGCCCGTTCCCCTATGAGGACGAGGTCGACGCCGACCTGATCAACGCCGGCAAGCAGACGGTGAGCGAGCTGCCCTCGACCAGCTATTTCTCCTCGGCCGATTCCTTCGGCATGGTGCGCGGCGGCCATATCGATCTGTCGATCCTCGGCGCCATGCAGGTGGCGCAGAACGGCGACCTCGCCAACTGGATGATCCCCGGCAAGATGGTGAAGGGCATGGGCGGCGCAATGGACCTCGTCGCCGGCGTCAAGCGCGTCGTCGTGGTGATGGAGCATTCCGCCAAGGACGGCGCCAAGCTGCTCAAGCAGTGCAATCTGCCGCTGACCGGCGAGCGCGTGGTCGACATGGTCGTGACTGACCTCGCTGTCTTCACCATCGACAAGCACGGCAAGGACGGCATGGCCCTGATCGAGCTCGCCGACGGTGTCACACTCGACGAGGTCAAGGCCAAGACCGAGGCGGAATTCCGCGTCGCGCTGAAGAACACCTGAGATGACCGGCGCGGGACGATCCTCGATCCGTCCCGCACGATCCGACGACGCTCCCTTCATCGCGCGCGTCGTCCTGGCCGCGCAGCGCGGCCCGCTGCCGCGCGGCTGGTTCGACATCGCGCTCGACCGGCCGGAGGCGGAGTGCCTGGCGTTCATGACGCGGCTCGCCGTGGCACGGGTGCGGTCATGGTACCACGTCGCGCATTTCCTGGTCGCCGAAGTCGATGGCGTGCCGGCGGCGGCGCTGTGCGCGATGCCTGCGTCCGGAACGGTCGTCGCGGCACGCGCGGCGATCGAGGAGGTCGCCTCCGAGACCGGCATGGATGCCGATGCCATCATCGCGCGCGGCGCCTATGCCCGTAACTGCTGGGTGCAGGGCGGCGAAGGCGACTGGCTGATCGAGCATGTCGCCAGGCAAGCCTCGCATCGCGGCGGTGGACTGGTGCAGGACTTGATCCGCCGCGCACTCGCCGACGGCAAGGCGGCAGGCTACGCGCGGGCGTCGATCTCGTTCCTGATCGGCAACGACGCGGCCGAACACTGCTACACCAGGGCCGGCTTCGCCTTCGCCGAAGAGAAACGCGACGCCGCCTTCGAGGCGATGACCGGCGCGCCGGGCTTTCGCAGATTTGCGCGCGGGATTTGAGGGCTGGAGCGCGGCCACATACACCGTTGTCGTCCCTGCGAAAGCAGGGACCCATACTCCGCGGCGGATGCGGTGAACGGAACTCATCGTTCCAGCATCGCTCAATATGACCATTGGTGGTTATGGGTCCCTGCTCCCGTGCGCAATTGCGCACTAGGCAGGGACGACACCGAGTATGTTGCGGCTTGCAGGCCACAATGCACGGCAGCGTGCAAAGCCGTGTCATGTGACGGCGCTCACGTCTGCGGTCACGGTCGACCTCGCAAAGCAATCTAATTGTCATCCGCGTGTCGCGTCAGTCCAAACGCTTGTCGTGATAGTCCAAGTGTCAGGACGACGGCTGTCGTAGTCGTCTTTGCCCTCCGATTGTCTCCATCATCGAGGACTGATCCGTGATTAAGGTTTTTCGCCGCTCGTTCGTTGCCGGCCTGCTGTCGCTTGGCCTGGCGTTGCTGTCACCTCACGGCGCGCAAGCGCAGGCGCAAGGGACCAATGCGGGGACCGACACCATCCTGGTGCTCGATGCTTCCGGCTCGATGTGGGGCCTGGTCGATGGGCAGAGCAAGATCTCCGCTGCACGGCAGGCGGTCGATGCCATCCTGTCGAAATGGAATCCCGCCGATCGTCTCGGCGTGATGGTCTACGGCCATCGCTCGAAGGGTGACTGCAAGGACATCGAGCTCATGGTGCCGGTCAGCAAGTTCGATCCGGCGAGGATCAAGGCCGCGGTCGACGGCATCAATCCGAAGGGCAAGACGCCGATCTCGGATTCGTTGCGCGCGGCTGCCGAGGCGCTGCACTCCACCGAGAACAAGGCGAATGTGATCCTGGTCTCCGACGGCATCGAGACCTGCGCGCCGGATCCGTGCGCGGCCGCGGCCGAGCTGAAGAAGGCCGGCATCGGCTTCACCGCCCACGTGATCGGCCTCGACGTCGCCGATCCCGCGGCGAAGAGCCAGCTGCAATGCATCGCGCGCGCGACCGGCGGGGTCTATCTCGATGCCGGCAATGCCGCGAGCCTGACCGGCGCGCTGACCAAGGCGGTGGCGGCGACGCAAGGCACCAAGGTCGTAAGCGAGGCGCCGCAGAAGCCGGTCGCCGATCCCTATCTCGGCAAGAACATCCGCGGCGTGGCGCGGCTTGCCGAAGGGCTCGATCCGATCAGCGATGAGGACGTCAACTGGGGCGTCTACAAGCGCGCCGGCGACGAGAAGGGCGAGCATGTCAACACCTTCTACGGCGCGCCGTTCGCCGACAACATCGCGCCCGGCGATTACATCGTGGAGGTGAGCTACCGCCAGCTCAAGCGCGAGTTTCCGCTCAAGGTCGAGAAGGGCAAGCCGGCCGCGCTCGATGTCATCCTCGACGCCGGCTACGTCACCAGCGAAGGCGCGGTGGCCGGCGGTGCCGGCAAGGTCGACGACGTGGTGTGGCAGGTCTCCGACAAGGGCGGAAAGCTGATCGCGCAGGAATACGACGCGGTGCCGCGCTTCGTGCTCGGCGCGGGCAATTATACGCTGACCCTGACCAAGGGACAGTCGAAGACCAGCAAGCCGTTCTCGGTCGCCGCCGGCGACTCGAGCAATGTCCAGCTCACGATCGACGTCGGCAAGCTGATCGTGACCTCGACCTATGCCGAGGGCGGCCCCAAGGTCGAGAAAGACCTGGTGGTCGCGATCCATCAGCCGGCCAAGGCCGATGGTGACGAGGGCGAGAAGGTTGCGCAGGATTACGAGGCCGAGTCGAAGTTCGATCTGCCGAGCGGCAGCTACGACGTGAAGGTCGCGATCGGCGAGGCCAGGGGCACGGCGCGCGCGGAGGTGAAATCCGGTGCGCCGACCCGGATCAACGTCAACCTGAACGCCGGCGTGGTCGGGATCAAGGCCGACGGTGCCCAGGAGATCGACATCCTGGGCGCCGAGCGCGACATCAATGACGAGCGCAAGCGCGTCTCGGTGACGTATGATGCAGCCGTCAACGTCGCGCTCAGCGCCGGCGACTATGTCGCGGTCGCCATCTATGCCGACGGCCAGAAAGCCGAGAAGCCGTTCTCGATCGCCGCCGGCAAGCGCGAGAGGCTGGAGATCAAGCAGCCGTAAGGCGTGGCGGCTTGTGACTCTGGCTCGTACGTGAGGTGAGCACTCTCTCAGGCTCCCTCCCCCCTTGCGGGGGAGGGTGAGGAGAGGGGTAAGCCCCGGACGCGATGATCGAGCGAGCTTCGCTCTCGCAATCTCGGTCGCGCTGCGTTGAAGCATGCTGAATGGAGAGGCCGTGCCGTGTGGTACCCCTCTCCCTAACCCTCCCCCGCAAGGGGGGAGGGAACCCGTCCGCTGGTGCGTCCCTCACAAGGAAATCGACGAACGAGATTCATCGGCACGCGCGCTACGACTTCACGCACGATGCGGACCCTCAACTGTGGTGAATCATGACGTGAGGCGAGCACGCTTCTAGGCTCCCTCTCCCCTTGCGGGATAGGGTGGGGAGAGGGGGGGCCCCGGGAGAGATCTGCGATGAAGGCTCGTTGGCGCAATCTCGGCCGCGTGATGTTGGTAGATGAGTTGGAGAGCGCGCGCCGTGTGGCACCCCTCTCCCTAACCCTCCCCCGCAAGGGGGGAGGGAACCCGTCCGCTGGTGCGTCCCTCACAAGGAAATCGACGAACGAGATTCATCGGCGCGCGCTACGACTTCACGCATGATGCGGACCCTCAACTGTGGTGAATCATGACGTGAGGCGAGCACGCTTCTAGGCTCCCTCTCCCCTTGCGGGAGAGGGTGGGGAGAGGGGGGCCCCGGGAGAGATCTGCGATGAAGGCTCGTTCGCGCAATCTCGGCCGCGTGATGTTGGTAGATGAGTTGGAGAGCGCGCCGTGTGGCACCCCTCTCCCCAACCCTCCCCCGCAAGGGGGGAGGGAGCCCTGCCGCCGATGCGTCCCAGACGCGGAAGCGAGGAAGCCGTTGAATCGCGCGCGCCCTGCCGATCACGCCCTCGCGGCGGCGTGGGCGAAGGTCACCTCGATCAGCGTGCCGGTGCGGCCGCCGGTCCTGATCTGGAATTTGGCGCGGTTGGCTTCGACCAGCGCCTTGGTCAGCGACAGGCTGACGCCGCCGGAGCCGGCGTGATCGGACGGGGTCGGCGCGCGGAACGGCTCCAGCGCGGCGGCGACCTCGTTGTCGTTGAGGCTTTGCCCGGTGTCGCGCACCCGCAGCATCACCTCGCCGAAATCCGACAGCGCGGTCGAGACGATCACCTGGCCGCCGGCATTGGCGAGATGGATCGAGTTGCCGATCAGGTTCAGCGTGATCTGGCGCAGCGCGCGGGCGTCGGCGACCACAGGCGGCAGCGTGTGCGCGAGCGAGGTGCGGATGATGATGCGCTCGCGGTTGGCCTGCGGCTGCATCACCGCGACGCAGCTCTCCACCATCTCGTTGAGGTTCTGATTGGTGAAGGCGAGGTCGAGCTTGCCGGTCTCGATCCGCGACAGATCGAGCAGGTCGCTGACGATGGCGATCACCCGCTCGCCGGAGGCGCGGATGTCCTTCATGTATTCGGCGTAGCGTTCATTGCCGAGCGCGCCGAACCGCTCCGAGATCATCACCTCGGCAAAGCCGATGATGGCGTTGAGCGGCGTGCGCAGCTCGTGGCTGATCCGCGCCAGCATGTCGGACTTGGCGTTGGCCGCGCGCTCGGCGAGCCGCCGCGCCTCGCGCAAATCGCCCTCGCTCTTTTTCGTCTGCGAGAGATCGCGGAACACGGCGAAGAAGTTCGGCCCGTCGGCACGGGTGCGGCCCATCGTCACCGACAGTGGAATGATGCCGCCCTGTCGGACGCGGCCGAGCGTCTCGCGGCCGTGGTCGAGCAGGCTGGCGACGCCGGAAGACTTCACGCTCGCGAGATAATCGAAGATGGCCTGCCTGCTCTCCGGCGCGAACAGATCGGCGAGATTGCGCGTGATGAACTCGTCGCCGTCATAGCCGAACAGCGCTTCCGCGCTGCGGTTGCAGGAATGGATGTTGCCCTCGGCATCGAACATGATGATGCCTTCGGCCGCGGTGTCGAGAATCGCGCCGAGTTCCTCGGCGTCGGCCTGGCCGGCCTGCGGTGGCGGTGGTGCAAGCACCGGCTCCGCGGCTACTGCCTCCGGCTCCGGATCGGAGAGGGCGGCGGCGATCGCGGCGTCCTCGTCGAGCGTGCGCGAGAAGATCAGCGCCAGCGCGGAATCATCGTCCCAGCTGATGGTGTGCAGCCGCGCCTCCGCGGACACCGACTGCGCGCCGTGATCGCCGTTCTGGTTCGCGGAGATCGTCACCGGCGTGCCGGTGCCGGACGTGCTGCTCGCCTGCGAGACGCCGGGCTCGACATAGAGCGCGTCGAGCCCACCGGCGGCTTCCAGCGCGTGCAGGCTGTCATGGCCCATGCGGGTGAGGAAGGCGTGGTTGGCATAGAGCAGGCGGTCGAGCCGGTAGATCAGGATGCCGACCGGCAGCAGATCGAGCAGCGCACGGTCGCGGCGGGAGTCGGCGCGCGGCGCGGGCGCGGCTTCGTTCAGCCAGCCTGGCTTTGGCGTGTTGGCCGGCGCCTCCGGCTGCGCGACCGCGTCTTGCCGCGCAACCTTTTCTTGCTGAAGAGCGGCCTCCGCCGCTTGCGGCGGCTCGCTTGCGGGAGACTCGTCGGCGACCACTTCGGCGGCGGCGCTGCCGTTCGCCGTCGCAGTGAGGCCAGCCTCGTTCTCGAGCCGCGCCGACAATTGGCGGGCGAGCTCGTTGAAGGCGTTGTTCTCGACCGGCGTCAGCGATGGCGGCCGCGTGTCGCCGGCGGGACGGAACGGCACCACATTCGGTGGCGGGTCGTGACGCACTTCGTGCGTTTCCTCGTGCGTTTCCACGGCGTGATCCGGATCGGCTTGGTGTGAAATCTCTGCTGCTATCGGCTCGGTCAATTCCTCGGGTGGTGCACTTGCGGTCGTATCGGGCGGCGGCTCCGCATGCGGCGGAGGATTGTCTTGCGGCGCGGCGGGGCCGGGCGGCGCATCGGTGCGCGGCGCCGGCGCGACACCGGCCGACAGCGATTGCGGCGCGATCGCGCCGCTGAAGAACTCATAGCGGCGCAAGGCGGCGAGTCGCGCAAGCCCGTCGAGATCGCGGCACACACCAAAGCCGCGGTAGCCGGCGAAATTCCTGGAGCGGTCGAACACCGGCAGGCCGGACAGTTCGACCGGCAGGCGGCCGCCGCCGTCGACCGGCCAGTGCAGCGTGATGCCGCTCCAGGTGTCGTGGCTGGCGAAGGCCTGCATGACGCGGCCCTCGGGATCGAGGCCAAAACTCTCGGCGATGTCGCTCCACAGCCGGCCGAAGCCGGCCGCGGTGTGCAGGCCGATCAGGCGGGTGAATTCATCGGAGCCGAGTGAGAAGCGGGCCTCATGATCCATCTGCCACATGAAGCGCAGCGGATGCCGGCGCACCGGCAGCGGTTCGTCGAGCCAGGAGGGCGGTGGCACCGGCG
Source organism: Bradyrhizobium mercantei (assembly GCF_001982635.1). Taxonomy (GTDB): domain Bacteria; phylum Pseudomonadota; class Alphaproteobacteria; order Rhizobiales; family Xanthobacteraceae; genus Bradyrhizobium; species Bradyrhizobium mercantei. The sequence goes on from NZ_MKFI01000003.1 coordinate 409,413, forward strand.
CCAATGTCGCGGGTGCCGGCTCGGCTGTGGGCGGCGGCGCATCCGCGATCGCATAGGGCGAGAGCACGGGATCGGCCGGCGGTGCTGATGTTTCCGGCGCGCGTGCGGTCTCCTCGAGCGCAGGTGCGGGCTCCGGGGCGGGCTGTTCGACCTGTGCCTCAGCGGGCACCTCGATCAACGCTTCCGACAACGGCTCCTCGACGGCGGCAGTTTCGTCGGGCGTGGTGTCGAACGCCGCGGTCTCGACCGGTGCCGGCTCTGCATGCGCAGGCTCTGCCGACGCGGGAGGCGGTGCAAGCTGCGCGGGCTCTGCGATCTGCGTCTCAGCGGGCATTTCGATCAGCGCTTCCGACAGCGGTTCTTCGACGGCGGGAGTTTCGTCGGGCGTTGTGTCGAACGCCGCGGTCTCGACCGGTGCCGGCTCTGCATGCGCGGGCTCTGCCGACGCGGGAGGCGGTGCAAGCTGCGTGGGCTCTGCGACCTGCGTCTCAGGGGGTGTTTCGATCAGTGCTTCCGACAGCGGCTCTTCGACCGCGGGAGTTTCGTCAGGCGTTGTGTCGAGAGGCGCGGCCTCGGCAGGCGCTGTCTCCGCGTGCGTCTCTGCTGCCGCCGGAGATGGCGCTGCGTCCGCAGGCGCGGCTTCAGCCGCGCTGATGATCGGCTCGGCTGCGGCCGCTTCTTCCGGCGCAGGATCCAGCGCATCGAACAGCGTGAAGGTGGCCGGCGCTTCGCTCGCCGGCGCGGGCGCATCATCATGATGCGCGGCCGGTTGTTCGGCAGCGACCGTTGCCGGCGGCGGCTCTGTGGCTGCTGGCTCCTGCGCTGCTGTCGCGGCAGCGATTGCCGTCTCCGGGGCAGCCGGCTCAGGCACGATCGGCGCCGCCGGTTTGGCGGCGAGATGCGGAGCCGGCTTGATCAACGCGACCAGCGCGCGATCGGCGCCGCGGCCGATCCGGTGCAGCACGACGCGGCCGATCGCAACGCTTGCGGCCGCGCGGCCCTGCGTCAGCGCCTCGTCGCGCGCGGCATCGAGACCGGCCTCCGAGAGATCATGCAGGCCGGGCAGCGAACGTGCGCCCTCGTTGGTTGCGACCAGAAGTCCGTCGCCGGTGAAGGCGGCGGCGGGCCGCTCCAGTCCCTGGACAAGCCGCTGCAATCGCTCGGCGAGCGTCATGCCGCGGCCGGTCGCGTTGAGCGCTGAGATCAGGACGCCGTGGCTGCCGTCCGGCAGGTCGATGCGCCTGCAACCGCAGGTCGCGAGCATGCCGGGCGCCGCTCCGAAGCCGCGCAGCCGCTCCAGCCTCACTGCGCCGTTGACGTCAAGTGCGTGGCCGAGCCGTGCGACCTGGCGGCGATGCGGATCGGCCGGGCCGAAGGCGCGCTTCGCCAGCTCAGTGCCGTTGGCGGCACCGAATACCTGCGCGCCGACCGGATTGGCCCACAGGATCCGTGCGCCGTCGGCCGACCACAGCCATGCCGGCAGCGGGCTCGTTGCATGGTCCGCCAGCCTGACATCGCCGAGCGCCTGGATCTGGAATTCCGCGTCACTCATCACGCAAGATTTGACCGCATAGGTTTGGCTTTCCTTCCTCGCTTTGCCGATGGCCGGCAGCCGCAGGACGACAGCCTTAACAGAAGGTTAGTATCGCAACTGGGGGGCGGCAGGTCCATGTCCGCGGCGAGCGTGCCCCCGCCAAAGGCGGGATAACGTTAACTTGGCTGAACGATCCACAGGCGATTGGCGTTGTCGGGCAGAGGCTGCTGCGCGCGTGTCGCGGAACCAGGGCGGCACCGCGTCACACCTGCGATTGCAGTGCCACGCTATATCCTGCCGCGAGCCCGCAAGGCCAGCGGCGGGCCGATCACCAAGCGAGGGAGAACGACCATGAGTGACAACGGGCGTGACCATTTCGAGATCCCCAAATTCGAGATTCCCAAGGACATGCGGTCGATGGCGGAGGCGAGCTTCGACCAGGCGCGCAAGGCTTTCGAGCAGTTCGTGACCAACGCGCGGGACACCGCCGGCAAGATCGAGGAGCGCAATGCCACGATGCGCGCCGGCGCCAAGGACCTCTCCGCCAAGGCATTGTCGTATGCGGAGAAGAACGTGCAGTCGTCGCTGGACTATGCCCAGTCGCTGCTCAAGGCCAAGGACCTCACCGAGGTGATGCGGCTGCACAGCGAATATGTGCAGGGCCAGATGCGCTCGCTCGCCGAGCAGGCCAGCGAAATGGGGCAGGCCGTCAGCCGCGCCGCCATGGATGCGGTCAAGCCCAAGAACTGAGAAAGAATTGAGAAAGAACTGAGAAGAACTGACGGGGCAGGCTGATCCAGGCTGAATTTGGGCTGGTTTTGGCAAGGTCCACCCATCGTCGGGCGCGGTAACCCCATATTCCGCCACATAAAAAATGTGGCGTCGCACGCGATCTTACGTTGCGTTGCACAAAATTGACATGATATGGGTGTTTATTAGGCGCGCCCGACGATGGGCACTCCCGTGAATCAAGGCAGCGTGATCCATTTCAGCGCTCCGGGCCTGATGGCTCCGGGACGTCCGCAATGGTCACATCTACTCACCCGTTGCGAAGGATTACACGTATGACCAACCCGTCCGATCCGTTTTCCGCCTCGATCATCCCGTTCGAGGTCCCCGAGCAGATGCGTGCGTTCGCTGAAAAGGGCGTGCTGCAGGCCCGCGACAGCTACGCCAAGTTCAAGGACGCCGCCGAGACCCACAACTCGACGGTCGAGGCCGTGTTCACCTCGATGAACAAGGGCGCCACCGCGTACTCGGCCAAGCTGATCGAGTTCTTCAAGGCCAACACCACCTCGTCGCTCGACTTCGCCCAGGAGCTGTTCAGCGTGAAGTCGCCGACCGAAGCGGTCGAGCTGTGGACCTCGCACGCCCGCAAGCAGTTCGAGACCTACACCGCGCAGGCCAAGGAACTGGCCGAGCTCGGCCAGAAGGTCGCCAGCGAGACCGCCGAGCCGATCAAGGCCAGCGCCTCGAAGTTCTATCAGCAGCCGGCCGCCTGATCTTTGGCCCGTTGAGAGACCAGCGAAAGGCCCGGGCCGCAGCGGTCCGGGCCTTTCTGCTGGACGAGGGCCGGTGAACGGCCCGAGATAAGAGCGGAAATCAGCGCGTTACGGCCTTGCCAAAGGGCGGCGTTGCACCTAGTTTCCGCCCGAAATCGCCGCCCCCTTCATGCGGGCCGTGCGTCAGGATGCAGTTGTAGCTCAGTTGGTTAGAGCGCCTGTCTGTGGAACAGGAGGTCGGTGGTTCGAGCCCACCCAACTGTACCAGCAAAATCAATAGTTTACTTAGCCTGCGCTACGAAGCCAACGATTGCTAGCTACCATGTAGCTACCACGGCAACGCGAACGCATTCCTGTTCTAGAAGCGATCAATCGTAGTTGACGTACGACAGGTTCGGGACCTGTTTGCGACACCAATGAACCTGATGAAATTGCTCCCGAGTTCTTGCGCGAATCGCGGTGTGATAACGTGGGAACGCAAGTTAGTCTCAACGGTCCCGGCGACCGACGGCAATTCCCTACGCTGTCGTACCGATTGATCGCGGTGGCCCCTCAAGGTCAGCGTTCACCCAGTTCGCAAGGCGCAATCGGCAGCGAGCCAAAGACGGTTCATGGAAAAGCAAGCTAGGCGAAAAAGATCGTGAGTTTCTTTGAGCGTCTAAAGTCAGAAGCATCGGCTGAGTGGCGGGCCTACACCGAGCATCCCTTCACGAACGGATTGGCAGACGGCTCGCTCCCGGAAGCGGCGTTTCGTCACTACCTCGTTCAGGACTACCTGTTCCTCATCGAGTTTGCTCGCGCCTACGCGCTCTCAGTCTACAAGTCGCCTAAACTTGCCGACATACGTGAAGCAGCGGCCGGCCTTTCGGCCATCCTTGATGTCGAGATGAACCTGCATGTGAAGCTCTGTGCCGGTTGGGGTCTATCCCTGAGCGACCTCGAACAAACCCCTCCGTCGGTCGAGATGCTGGCCTATACGCGCTACGTTCTCGACGCAGGAATGCGCGGCGATCTGCTGGCACTCAAGGTGGCGCTTGCCCCCTGTGTGATCGGGTACGCGGAGATCGCAACGCGGCTCGCCTCGCGACCCGATGCGGACGCTGCGACGAACTCATATCGCGTCTGGATAGCCGAGTACGCCGGCGCGCCGTACCAGGAGGTCGCGGCAAAAGCGCGGGCGCACATGGAACATCTCGCCGATCTCTACGCCACGCCGGCCCGCGAGGCGGAGCTGATTGCGGTATTCAAGGAAGCCGCCCGACTCGAGGCGGACTTCTGGGAGATGGGCTGGCGCGCGGGCCAGCGCGTTGAATAAATTCGCGCCAGTAAGTCATTCGGAAGACGTTAAGCGGGGCTTACTTCAATCGACTTGTGGGCGTCCGGCAGCGTTTTGAGCCATACTCTCAAATCGTCCGGCAGGATGATCGTACGCCTCCCGCGCTTCTTGGCCTTGAGATCACCGCTGCTGATCGCCTTGCGAAGCCGCAGAACCGAGCTCGATGCCATTCGCGCAGCGGCTTACCTGCACGATTGACGATGCATGCGAAGTAACCGGCTTGGGACGCACGAAGCTTTACGAGTTGATAGGAGCTGGGCGTATCGTCACGACAACGATCGGACGTCGGCGACTAGTAGTGGTGCGCCCACTTCTGGCGCTCCTTGACACCAACATGTCGAACTAATGGACGTGCGACTTAGGGGAGTAACCCACCTAGAACGCGCTTTCCTCAGGCGGTCATTTTGGTGACACGACCGTGCTCCCTTAGCCGCAGCATGGAAGTTCTAACATGCGTTCACTGACCTTCGAGTGTTGAGCGATGTTCAACTGAGCCGTTGAGAAGAGAGGCCTCTGAGATCAGCGCATCCAAGAGCTTTGCTAGTTTCGAGGTCTCATACCCTTCGGGCGGCGCCCCTCTACTCGTCTGCTCCAGGAAGTGGCGCATATAGGATTCCTTGTGCTCCAGCGCTCCCTGCCAAGCATCGATATCCTTTTTGTAGTTGCTCCAGATGACCTGTGCTGGTGGATAAGCGAAATTGACGAAGCAAGGGCGGTAGTCGATCACGAGCATTAGCACAAACGCCAAACCACTTATGCCGTAGCAATGATCGAAGTTAGACTCGCGAAACTTAAGTTTATTACAGAAGAGATGGCTCTTGCCCGCCTTCTCGCGATGCACGCACCGGACGCGTCCGATGCGCGCGCGCTTGCGCGCCATGTCTTGATAAGAGTGCGCGATTTCGTCGAGCACGCCCGCGGGCTTCGAAGGCCTCTCAATCAGGCCGGATTCGACACACGGGCATTTCATCGAACAAAGGAGGCTTATGCCAACTATTTCGACGAGTACTTCAAGGTCACGCGAGATCGGCTCGGCGCTCACCTACAGGATTTTGACTTCAGCGGACGACTTGAACTCTGGAACGATATTGAGATCGGTAAGATCAACTTCTTTGTAGATGGCGCACAGGAAATATATGAGGGCTTGGCGCCCCTTAACATACCCGGCTATGTACCTTATGCCGACCCACCGGAGCTCAACGATGCCGTTCTGAAAGGTGCGCTACTCGCCTTCCAAAGATCGAAGCAGCATTCGTCTGGCGTCGAGCTTGGGGTCGATCCGCTCGCGATGGCACGCGACAACACTTCCGCAACGCTCAATCTTACGCCGGTTCACTCGCGTGCCGGGCAACTTGCCCTCATTCGACGCTGGATCGACATGCAGAGCGTATTGCTTGAAAAGCTGAAGCATCATCCTCGCGTCGCACGCATAATCAAGGTGCGCATCGTCACCGATATTGTCAGCTTTTGCGACTGTCTCGTCACACGCAGCGTGGCTCCTGGTGCCCCTCAGGAGATGGACGGCCTCGACAGGCTTGTCGCGGCCGAAAGTCAGTCTGCGGCTCCTATCGTCGATTTTGTAGCCGCATCACATTTTGATGCCGAACTTCAGATGGCCCGCCGGGTCCGGGACAAAATAGGCGCGCACCTTGAAGCTGACGACGCATACACGCTCGAAGCTCTTCTCAGCGACCTGGATGCGTACGACCTCGGCCAGGGCGCAGCGTTCTACAAACGCGCATTGGCAGCTTTCATCAAGCTTTGCCACTCCGTGATCTTTCTGAAGCTATATGCCGCCGATGGCAGGCGCATCTATGGTGTCACCAGCAACTCACGAGTGGCCCCCTTCTCTGGCGAAGCTCTTCCAGCTGCGCAAAGGCCGCTTCCGCCTCCTGTAAACGACGAACAAGCTTATCACCAGAATTTGGGTCGCTGGCTCGACGGTGACGAAGAACAAAGAGAAGAAGCCCGTCAGTTTTTCTGGAATGCCTTTTTGGGTTCGGAAGTCGTCGAGCCAATTGAAGAGGCCGAAGATCTTGGTTCGGGAAACCGTTTCTGGACAAAACAATATCGGAAGATGCACGCATTCGTCGCTTCGGCCCTGACCAGGGATCATCTGAGTGACGCCGATTTTGCAGGCCTCCTCGAACTTATTCTCTCTTGCAGCCGCGGCGATCCATACCCTCTTGCCGAATTGCTTGTTCGCCAGGTCGAGCGGCTGAGCAAGTTCAGGCAATCTCTTGTTTGTTATGCTCTCGGAGAGATCGGGAGTTCACCCCACGCTTCGGTGATTTCGTTCCTAAATGCTCGGACGCAGTCGCCGCTATGGGGCATGCGACTGGCGGCTACGCTCGCACTCTTCAAGACGTTTGTGCAATCGGAAGGGATCCTCCGCGCCAACAACAAGGAAAGGAGGGCGGCCGACTTCGGGAGCTTCGTCGATCGTCTGATCGCCCCAATGACCGATGCGGAGCTGCTTATTTGTTCGCTCGCTTTCGCGAGCAATTTGACCGGACGAGGACTGAACTACCTCCTCAGATGGTTCGAAGCTGATTATAAAGCCCTTCAAAGTCGAATTGAGGCGCTTTGCTTACCTTATCTGAAGGACGATGCAGCAGCAGACAAAGCGAAGTTGCTTCGGCAATTGATCGAAACTTACGACTATGTGGGCGTCGCCCTTATGGTTGCGGTAGAGCTCGAAAGTGATCCTCGAAAGCTCTTGAGGGAGGAGCTGCTCGATAGTTGCTGTCGAGGTGAGATAATCGCAGCAAGTCATGATCAAGCAGGCCGCCATCTGGCTATGTGCTTCTATCTCAAGAAGCTCCATGCCCGGGCACTGGAGATCGCGCGAGATATTGCAGATCGCAATCCAGACATGATCCCCGCTCAGATACTAGTAGCGCAAATTATGGGCGATATGCCTGGCGCGGAAGAGGATACGAAGCAAGTGATACGGGGCATCCGACGCTCCTACAAACTCGATGTTGCTCATGAGGCCGTGCTTGCGCATGTTGAACAAGAGATAACGAGCCGTGGTGCCGCGTAGCGATACCGTGTATAATGACTGCATTCATCGTCCAGTGCACAAAGGCCGCATCCCGACGGGGACGCGGTCTTTTATTGATCTCTGTCTATCCCGTTAGCGCTCCGGATCAGGAGCCATTATTCCGTACCAGTCGGCGCTCCACACGACATTGAAGTCCGTACCGGGTTTGGGCAGATAGTCGCGCTGGCGCAACCAGCTCATGATCGCAGCCAGACCCTTCTCTTTCAGTTCGCCCATCAGATGCCAGACCTTTACAATCGGAACGGAGGGGGCCTGGACATCCGCCATACCAATCCAATTCACCGAACCGACCGCACTAAGAAAGTCGTAGGTAGGATCGATGCCTAGCAGCTCTCTCAGTCGTTGATCGTCCCGCTTGAAAAGATCGTTGAGAGCCTTGGCTTGGGTCACCCCCTTCTTGAGGTCCTTGGTGCGATCGCCAATTTCCCGGATCTCGGCCGGCTCAATGAACCATTTGAGCTCAAGGCAAAGGCAGCAGCGGTTGGTCCGGTCGATGATGGCGCAGTCAAGGTCGGTGCTTTGAAGCTTGCCGGCGATGACCTCAAATTCCGTGTCGGCAAGAAACTGTCGGATCTCGCCGATCAAGGCATCCTCCTTCATGTCGACAAGGCTTGAGTAGTGATCGCGTTCTTCTTTGATTTGATTGAGCAGCGTGCAGAGGTTGCGCTCGACATTCAGGTTGAGAAAGACGAACGGCGCCAACGCGACCTGGCCGCGACCAAGGCCTACGAGGGGCTGTGTTGCTATATCGGGATTGAGTATGCCGTTCGATCCGAAGGTGACCAGATCGAGAATAGCGTCGATCGAGTGGCGCGGCACGCGGGTGTAATCGGCGAGCTGGTTCGCCAGGTCATCCTTCTCCAATAGCCAAACGGATGACGGGTAACCCAGGCCCTTCATGCCACCATTCGCGACCATCGTGCGGACGAGGTACCAGCCGTGCATCATGCACTGGAGTGTCGTCATGGCGGCGCGATACTCCTTGAGGGAGAAGTTCAGAAAACGCCAATCGTCGGGAAGGGTGGAACGCCGCGCTATCGTCGCGCGATGGAACTCGACCAACCGTGACACGACTTCCCGATCAAATTTGAGCCGAAACCACGTTTCACGCCGCTTCGTCCGATTGCGCAGAAGGTTCAGCAGCGCGGCGGGCGGATCTCCGAGAACCGGATCAGCTCGTCCTTCTTTGCGGACCAAACGATTGTAGGCTTCGTATGTTTTGTCGTCATGACGTACGGGCTCGATCGAAAGGCGCCTGTCTTCGACAGACAGAATTAGTCTCTTGCGATGCCAGAGTGGAAAAATGGTGCAGAACTGATCGTAGTGCTCCGCATCCTTCAACCACTGCCATGCATAGCCGTAAGCATCGGAAACGTAGGCACGGCGCGCGGGCGGGTTGTTCTCTGTCCACTTTCTCAGGCACGCGCGCAACGGATGCGTTAGGGAGTTCATCAGTGTATCCGCGACCATGTGCATCTCCTCATGCGGTCGCTGGCTGTGCAATTTGAAGAACTTGTCCTCGTTGACGGCAAGAACAGTCCACATAGCTTGATTGGAAGGAAGGGACAGCAGAGGCGAAGACCCGAAAGCCTCGTCAATGGCCCTTTCGGCCGCGATAATCGCTTGGTCTTCCATCCATGCAGCCCTACATGTCGCCCATGGGCGACGCTAAGCGATCCTGGTTAGCTCGCAGTCTTGAAATAGCAGGCTTGCCCGGTCTGCGCGTGCAAATCCTGGATGTCTGCACGTAAAATCGCACCCACGCACCAGAATCTTGGGCTGGAATAGTTTAATGGATGGTTTGAGTTCTTTGTTGGCGTCGGCTACGGCCGACATTGGCGGCGAGTATTTTCAACTGCCAGTGCACGGCGGCGGACCCATCTATCGCGAACGTGTCTACTGTTACGAGCTTTATCACCAGATGCGACGACGCTGGCCGGAAGATGGCCCGTTCCGGTTGAGCGGAGAGGTGGACAAGGCTGCTCATCCCGTGCTCTCCGGGTTGGGTGCGAGCTATGCCAAACCGGACCTGCTTGTTCATGGTCCAGGCGATATGCGGCGTAATCACGCAATCATCGAAGTGAAGTCGCGGATGGATGACAGGCGCAGACGTCTCGCGGAATGACAGTCGAGTTCGGAAAATGTACCGGCGCGGTGAATAACGCGCTGGCAATGGTGCCGAGACCAATCTACGCTGATCAGCAGTATTTTTGGGCCGTGCGGGGAGGCGGCTTTTCAATGCGTGAGCTTAAGGATTGGGACGAGGCCTATCTTGATCGCCAGTTTGTCCAGGGCAAACTCAGGGAAAGCCAGTCGCTAGAGTACAAAGCGTCTGCAGCCCTTGGCAAACAGAGCGCCGAAAAGTCAGAGCTGTGCAAGGATGTTTCAGCTTTTGCCAACGCTGGCGGCGGCATGATTATCTACGGTATCGCCGAGAACAATCATGATCCGGCGGGCATCGATGGCTGCGTTGACGCGACGATCTACAATGGAGAGTGGATCGAGAACGTTCTGACGACCGGCGTGAAACCCAAGATTGAGCAGCTCGAAATTGCGGCTATCGACCTGCCGAGTAAGGGCAAGGATCGGGTGGCGTTTGCTGTCCGTATCGGGCAGGCAATGGCCATGGCTCCCCATCAGAATGCTTCCGACAGCAAATACTACCGCCGGCACAACTTCAAGGCGGAGCCGATGCAAGACAACGAAGTCCGCGACGCCATGCGCCGCAGCATCGCCTACGGCCGCAAGTTCGGGCTGGCGTGGAGTCTGGTCGTCGAGGTTCGTCGCTTGCGGGCTGCGGCCGGCGAACGTCATAAGATGCCAGGTAACGATTACATCCCACGAACGTCGCTGATGATTGCCGTTTCCCCGGAGTTCAGGGGCGCCGGCGAGGCGGTAATTTTTCTTGAAAAGCCGGATCGCAAAATGCTTGCCGAATTGGTTCGCGAGATCGACGAGTACAATTCGATCATCGAGACGGTGGATCAGGGGCAGCGCGAAAACGCTCGCCTTTCGGACGCACTCAAGCGGAAGCTCTCTGAGATCGAAACTCGGGCAAACGATATTGCCGATAAGCTCGAAAAGATCATTGACGAGTACCCGTGAGCTCTCACTGGAATCGATGACGAGCGACGGGCACGATTCAGACTTGTTTCTCCGTGATGATGAACGTCTTGATTTCGTCCGTCAGTCGAAACCATTCGCGGTTGACCCGAGCCGCGTCAAAACGGGTGTGCAGTTCGCGTTCAAGTGATTTCGGACCCGTGATCGTCAAATGAATGGTGGGATCGACATGCGAAGCCGTTCGCAACAGTTTCAGCCGCCGCTCAAGGCAGGTGGTGAACCCGATCTTCACGAATTCTGGATTGTCGGTGCTGATTAGGTACACAAGCGGTCCTGATGATTTGACCGGCTGGCTGTAGATCTCATGGATGACACGCCGGCACTGGCGCCGCACATCGTCATCGAAGCAATCGCCGCGCTCCGGTCGCTCCTTTGGATAACCATAGGCCAGGCGCGCTGCCACGGTCGCCTCATGCGCCAGCGGTTGTTCTGTGCCGCTCGCAAGCATTACGTGGCTATCGCGCAACCCATGGACACTAGACATCACGTCGTCGATGGAATCGATGGCCCGTTGCTTCAAGAGCCGGTCGTCAACCTCGTTTTCGTCGCTGCATGCGGAATCTTCGAAGAGCTCCTCTTCTATGTCGGAGGGATCGAAGTGCGCATACATCCACCGGCGCGCGGTTTCCTTTTTCGCCTTCGCCAGCAGCCGCTTTGCGACCGTCCGGGGCATATGGCGCAGGTCATCGTGGTCGCAGAGAATGATCCAATCCTCAGGCAACGAATAGGGAGCGCCTAGATGCTCCAGCGTATCAGCCAATGCCTGAACCGTCTGCGTGCTTTCGTCCACTTCCAGGCTCCGTCCAGTGAGAAAATCGAATTCTCTATGGGTGAATGTCGATTCTAACGAATGCTCCGTTTGGTGCCACTCCGTGGATTACCTGAGAACTTCTTGGCTGGGGATAAGGTGATGAGCCCGGCCCGCCTCACGGCAGATCTGGCTCGCGGCCCATGCCGCTGCTTCTTTTGCGTTTGCTCGCTCTTGAACGGCGCGCAGTTGGGACTTATTTCGGCACAATAAATAATTATCTGTTCTGTTTCATCGGGCATTTGCCATGGCACTTCCCTCATATGCGGAAGCTATCGAAGAGAAGCAGTTGGAAGGTGGGGCGCGCGACGCCGGCCGCTATACGCTGATCTTTCCGCCGGTGTTTCCGAGCTCAAGGCGGCCATCCGGGCACGAGATTTTGTTGTGGTCGCCACCTGAGCGAAACCGCCATCTCGACTCGTCCATATTTCTGAAGCTCGACGAGGCCTGCGATCAGCTGACCGGGCTCGCGGGGTACTATGTCCCCCTGGTTATCTTCCTGGCGGTCGAAACAGGCCTTCGCCTCGAAGAGCTGTGCGCGCTCAAATGGCAAGATGTCGCTCTCGATGCGCGCCGCATGGACGTTGCCAAGCCGCGTTGGCCGGAAGGGCATGAGGCGCGAACGGTCGTCCTTTCGGTTCGGGCGCGATGGAATCTGGAGTGCGTTGCTTCGGCGCTGCAAGAAGACGATCGATACGACCCTGATGCTCCCGTCATTCCGATGACGACCACCGCAGTGCACAAGGCGCTGCGAATAGTCGAGAACCATGCGCAGCTTCAACTAACTGAACTGTTCTTTGAAGCCTTGCATCGTGACGCGGCGATGCGGTTTGACGAGGCCGGACTGACCAAGGCCGAGAAGGACGTAATGCTAGGCTCGGCCCTGCGGATACTGCCAGGATCGCATGAGGACCTGATCTCAATCCAGGACAAGCTGGATCACCATCTGCTCGATGGCCGAACCTATGAGGAAGCCAAGGACGGTATTCCCTTGATCCCTGCTCCCCAGCTCATCCGAGCACGGGAAATGATGGCCGAGTGGGGCATTCTGAAGATCGAGGAAGCCAGCCCGACGGTCATCCGGCATTTCCCAAACGTCGTGCTTCGCGTGCTCGCCGCCTAGCTGACCATGTCTGGCAGCTCATTTGGCCTTGGTGCGACGTTTGCGCAGCTGATAGGGATGCTTGCGCTTTCCAACAGCCCCCGGGTGAAGCGTTCCAAAATAGCCGGTGAGCTGGTTGTACTGCCAGATCGCGTGTGTCACGGGCTGGGGATTCTCGACCGCACGCTCGACCACTTTTTCGAGAAACTTGATGATCGGCCGGTGCTCCGCTTTCCGCTTTGTCGCCGGATCAACCATCAGATCGACCAGCACGCCTCCAAAAAGAGGCTTGTTCAGGTCTAGTCCGGTACGCTCCGCGTAGAGCACGTCGAGCGTTCGGAGCTTGCCCTTGCGCTTTGGATCGATCGCGCTGGCGCGGCATAGCTTGACCTCGGTTGCGGAAAACCGCGCTTTTCCTTCGGCGTAAATAGTGAGCGCCTTGGCAAGCTCGGCGTCATTGAAATTGTCCAACTCGAAGCAGAGCTTCCAAAGCTTGATGTAATCGGGGCGTGTGACCCGGCGATCGTTTGAATGGATCGACCGCGCCTTGCGCAGGCCCTTGCCGATATTGATGGGAGCGAGCCCTTCATTGTCGAGCAGGACGAAAGCGATGGTCTGGTGGTGATGAAGATAATCGATCAATCGCCACAGGGCGCTGTAGGAGTTATCCTTGCCGCCGGTCGCGTTTGAAACCCCGCGAACGTTAACGAGTTCGATGCCCAGCACACTCAGGCTCGTCGCATGCATCCTGTCGATCAGCCGCGGCACAATGGCTTGTTCCGTCTGTCCTTCCACGAACAGAACGAGCTGCGCCTTCGGATTGAGGCCGAAATCATTGGCGACGAGCTCGAGCGCCCGCAGCGGATCATCCTTGACCGCGATATCCGGAATGCGGTCGATCACGGTTCTGCCGAGGTCTTCATGTGGGTCGAGCCGCTCGCCGAAAGCATCCTGGTGGAAGAGACGGAGCATCTTGGCCATTTCGTCGAGGGTTCGCGCCTTCAGCGCATCCCCCTTCAGACGCTCTCGCTTCGATAGCCGGACAAAGCGCACCAGAACGCGCCAGTTCTCGAGTGGATCGCTCGCCAAGCACTGCCGGAAGACGTGCTCATACTGATGTTTGAGCGCAGCCATTTCGAGTCCGAGGGAGGCTGCGACGCCCGCCGCATCCCATTGGCGAGCAAACGCGTACCAGTCCCACTCGGTCCCGTGACGCGCAAAGTGGGAGATCGTTGTTCGGCGTTCATCGCCCTGGGTTCTTGGATAGTAGCGGTCGGAGATGACCTGACAGATCAGGCTGATCGGCAGGTCGGCTGGCGTCGCGTGCCTTGCGACCTGTGTGGCGAATGCTGACAGGTTCGGCTTCAGAAAATCGCCCCAGTCAGGATCAATCGTCCCATCCTCGCGAAGCGCCTCCTCGATCGACACCGTCGCGGTCAGATAGGTTAGAAGTCCATCGAGCTCGAACAGTTGAAACTGCGAGTAATAGGCTTCGTGACGCTCCGGCTCCGTATCGATGGTTGCTCGATGCGGCGCGGTCGGGTCGCGCGGGTCCCAAGCGTTGCCATGCTCAAGCCAGCTCTGGACAATGCGCCGGCTGAAATCGAAATTGGCCTTCTCAATACGGACGTCGCCCTCCCAAAGCTCATCCTTTGGCAGCAGGTCCATGTAAGTGAACCTTTGTCCCCCCTCGAACAGCTTGATCTTGTGTTCGACGTCGATCCGGTAGATGCGCAGCACCGGAAGGAACAAGCCGAGCCGCTCGAGCCGGCGCAGCCGTTCGGCATCGATCCTCATGTTGCGATCGCGGCAAAAGCTGAGAAAATCCTGCGACGGCATGAGACTACAGACACGATAGGCGTCGCGCTCGATGATGGTTCTGACAAGCATTTGAGACAAGGTAGTCCCCAGCGGATCTGTGTCTGATGTGGTTCCGCAGGCTGAACCCAAGTGTCGAATATGATCGTGCGCCAGCGCTGATTCGGCCATTGTGGCCTCAATATATGCGAACTGGTTTCCCTCGAATATGTTCAGTGGTGCTACCGAGGCACCACCGGTTTATCACGAGCCGTACGCGTAGCGGCGCGTCCGCAAACGCGGAACGGGCTCTTCAAGCTGCGCTTGCCGAGTCCCCTCAAAGGAAATCGAGGTCTCGGCCCATGCGCGTTACGATCCCGTAGCGCAAGATCTGCCGACAGCGACTGACTTGCCGCGGAGATTCGGATTGTCCCGTTGCTCCGGCGATGCGTAGAACGCGTCCTGTCGACATGGACGATCTTTCGCTGGCGGGGCGGTGGCTCTGCCTGATCATCGGTCTCCTCGGTCACGTCGTCGGCCCGGGGTCTTCTTTATCGCCGCGGGCGACGATCCTGAGCGATCCGTCCGGAAGCGGCCGCTGCAGATTCAAGACTTCGTCCGGAGGAGCCGTCATCCAGGTCTCGACTTCTTCCGGTGTTGTCAGGATTACAGGCATCGCCTTGGGGTGGATGGCGCCGACCTCGGCGTTCGACTCCGTCGTGAGGAACGCGTAGAGGTCGTTGGTCGTCTCACCTTCCTTGACTTTCCGGACCGACGTCCAGTTGGTCCAGATGCCGGCGAAGCAGGCGAGGGGACGGGTCTCATCGAGCGCGAACCAGATATCACCGCCCTCGGCCTTGTTGAACTCGCTGAAGGAGTTGAACGGTACCACGCAGCGGCTTTCGACGCCGAGCCACCTCGCCCAGTGTTTGCTCTTCACGTTGCGGATATTGGTTGTGCCGCCGTCTGGCTCCATTCTCAGCAGTTCCTTGAAATCGACCGTCTTGCCCTTGGCCTGCAGCTTCTCGGCTCGCTTCTTCGTGGCGTCCATCAGCGCTTTTGATGACGACGGCATTCCCCACCGCGCCGTGGCGAGCTCGCGGCCCTGGGCGCCGTTCCGCACGATCGGTGCTTTGTAGTCGGGAAACACGCCGGGCATCGGCGCCAGATTGCCCACGTATCGGTTCACGACGCGGAACAGCGCGCTGATGGCGGCCTGGTTTGTCGTGATCGAATAGAGATTGCACATTCAATCAAGTTTCGGTTCGAGGGTGGCGAGGCTGCCGGGCTAATTGTAGCAGAGTCGCAGACGGACGCCGGCCCGCCTTGGCGCATTTGCGGCAGCGCAGCCGGCTGGCGAGATCGTGCACGAAGGTGGTCGGCGGATGCTTCATCGCTGCGAGGTCGACGTCGCTCGGCGTCTTGCAGCGCGTGCACCTGATCTCGAGCCAGGGGAATCCTCCGTTCACGGCCTGGTCGATGGTGGGGGATGGATCGATCGGCTCGCCGTCGCTCCACATCCGCTCATTCCAGCTTTCGCAAAGCAGCCCGTCGGCTTGCTGGATCATGGCCTCGCCCTTGGCCCGCATCTCCGTTGATTGGGCGGCCAGGATGGTGGCCATCGCACGCGCCTTGCCAAGCTCTTTCGCCAGAGCCTTGCGATCGCCGCCCGACAGGGGCGTGGGGTGATACTTCGGGGCCATCGCACATCCAGGCGCAAGAGATCGGATCGCGATCTGGAACGGGCTAGTTCGTCTCGAACGCCGGCCAGCACCCGTCTTCTTCATGCCTGCCGGTGCGCTGCTGGCAGGTGTTGTCGAGCAACCGCTGCGCCACGTCCTTCCAGACCGCGTTGCGGCCATACAATCGGACTGCATCAGCGGTCTGGATTTCTACCGTCCGCTCGCAGCGGCGGCAGGAGACGCGCAGCACGTGGCGTTGAATCTCGGAAAGACGTCGCTGTCGCTTCTCGGCTCCGGTCGCGGCGACGCGAGGGTCTTTCAGGACCGATTCCCAATATTCCGCCGGGAGTGGCGCATCTGGAGCCGCCGTGGAGGGGCCCGGTCTACGGGCAGCTTCAGCGGCAAGTTTCGGCGAACTCGAAGCCGACATCGAGCGGCTGGAGGCCAGGCGGCAGGCCTATGATCCTGACGATTTCGGACGCGGCGGCGCGTTCGTGATCCTCAACCATGACGGCACGCTGCGGATCGAACGTGGCTTCATTCGTCCAGGCGACGAGAAACCGCAATCGGAAGCCGAGCATTTCGATGACGGTCAAATGCCGGATTCGAGCATCAGCGAGGACGGCGACGCGGATCTTCCCGGTGAGCGGGAGGATGACGGCGATGATGATGATGAAGGCCCGTCGTTGTCCGATGTTCTTGCCCGCGATCTCACCGCCCATCGCACCCTCGGCCTGCGGCTCAATCTGAGCGAACAACCTGAGACCGCCATCGTCGCTGTGACGCATGCGCTCGCCGCGCAGATTTTCTATGTCGGCGCGGACGCGCGGGTTGTCGGCATTCAGCCGGTCAGAATGGACCTGTCGGCTCATGCTGACGGCATTGAGGACGCCCCCGCGGGCAAGGAATGGGCGGATCGCCATGCGAATTGGGCGCGGCAGATGCCACGCGAGGTTTCCAATTTGTGGACGTTTGTGGCTGAGCTTGATCACGATATCTTGCAACGACCCTTGCGGCGATCGACATCACGCTCGCCGCCTTGTTCTGGAGTTGGGGGCCGGACGAGGACATCATCGCGCGCCTCGTCAAGAAGACGCTTTTCGTGGGCGTCTTTGCCTACCTCATTGGCAACTGGAACAGTCTGGCGCGTATCGTCTTCGAGAGCTTTGCCGGTCTTGGGCTGAAAGCATCCGGCGCAAGCCTGTCCGCGTCGGATTTCCTGCGACCGGAAAAGATCGCCCAAGTCGGGCTCGACGCCGGTCGACCGTTGCTCGACTCAATCTCGAACCTGATGGGCTACATCAGCTTCTTCGAGAATTTCGTTCAGATCGTCGTTCTCCTGTTCGCGTGGGTCGTGGTGCTGCTCGCCTTCTTCATTCTGGCGATCCAGCTCTTCGTCACCCTGATCGAGTTCAAGCTCACGACGCTGGCCGGCTTCGTCCTCATTCCCTTCGGCTTGTTTGGCAAGACCGCCTTCGCGGCAGAGCGGGTCCTGGGCAATGTCATATCCTCCGGGATCAAGGTCTTGGTCCTGGCCGTCATTGTCGGCATCGGATCTACCCTGTTCTCGCAATTCACCACTGGCTTTGGCGGCGCACAGCCGACCATTGAGGACGCGATGACCTTGGTGCTCGCGGCGCTCTCCTTGCTCGGGCTGGGTATCTTCGGTCCAGGAATCGCAAACGGCCTGGTGTCCGGCGGGCCGCAGCTCGGCGCCGGCGCCGCGATTGGAACGGGCCTTGCCGCTGGCGGCATTGTTGCGGCCGGTGCAGGCCTCGCCGCCGGCGGTGCTGGTGTCGCTGGCGGAGCGATGGCAGGCGTCGCTCGTGGTGGCGGTGCCGTCTTGAGCGGCGCATCCGCCGCCTATCGAAGAGGCGGCCTTGCCGGCGTCGCAGAGGCTGGTGGTTCGGCTGCCATGAGCCCGTTGCGCCGCGCCGGGGTTGCCCTCAGCGGGGGGCAAGCGGGCGAGCAGGCCGCGAGCACTTCGGCCGAAGGGCAGCCCGATTGGGCGCGGCGCATGAAGCATGCCGAGACCATTCGGCACGGTGCGTCGGCAGCCGGACAGGCGGTTCGCTCAGGCGATCACGGCGGCAGCGGCTCTTCTGTCGATTTGTCTGAAGGAGAGCGCTGACACGCGGCCAATGCGCGTTCGTCACGCGTCACGGACCGCATACCGCACGACTTGAAGCCGATCACTGGATCTCAGGGGGCAACTATCGATGTTCAAACGACCTTCCGTTCACTACGGGCGCATGCCCGAGCCCGTTACGCCTTATCAAAAGGCTGCGCAGGTTTGGGACCAACGCATTGGATCAGCGCGCGTGCAAGCCAAAAACTGGCGCCTGATGGCGTTCGGCTGCCTCATGCTGTCCGCCGGCCTTGCCGCGGGCCTTGTCTGGCATTCGAGCCAAGGCTCGATCGCGCCCTGGGTGGTGGAGGTCGATCATCTCGGCCAAGCCCAGAGGGTCGCGCCAGCCAACTTCGACTATCAACCCACAGACGCGCAGATCGCCTACCATCTGGCGCGCTTCATCGAGGATGTCAGAGGGCTACCCGCCGACGGCATCGTTCTGCGCCAGAATTGGCTCCGCGCCTATGATTTTACGACCAACCGCGGCGCGGCCGCACTCAACGACTATGCGCGCACCAATGACCCCTTCGCAAAGCTGGGCAAGGCGCAGATCTCCGTCGACGTATCGAGCGTCATTCGCGCGTCTTCAGAAAGCTTTCGAGTCGCGTGGACCCAGCGCACCTACGACAACGGTTCGTTGAGCTCGACCGAGCGATGGACTGCAATTCTTACGATCGTGATCGAGACGCCGCGCGATGCCGAACGCCTAAGCAGGAATCCCCTTGGCGTTTACGTCCGCGCCATCAACTGGTCAAAGGAGTTGAGTCAGTGACCAAGACGATGTCTGACGTTCATTCGAAGCGCCCTATCCTGCACAGCGGGCTCAATTCGACTTGGTTCGAGTTCGTGACCTCGAAGCGAGCATTTCTATCCGCTCTTCTGCTTTGTTCGTCGGCGCTTGGTGGGTGCGCGACCTACATTCCGCCGGAGATCAGCTATGACGCGGAAGTCCCTCCGTTGCCGGCGCCTCCTCCAGCGCCTCTCGACAACAGGTCGCGACCGCTTCACGTTCCACCGCTCTGGAAGCCGGCTCTGGGCGGTAAGACGGGAGGAAAGGAAGACGCTGAGCCCGTGAGCCGGGTGGAGACCGCGAACGGCGCGGCCCGCGTGGAACCGCGCAAGCGGGGGTATTTCAACGCGGCGCAAATCTACGCCTACAGTCCCGGGGCGCTCTATCAGATTTACGCCGCACCCGGGCAGATCACGGATATCGCGCTCGAGGAGGGAGAACAGTTGACGGGATCAGGGCCGATCGCGGCCGGAGATACCGTACGCTGGGTCGTGGGCGATACCGAGAGCGGGAGCGGCGACACACGGCGCGTCCATATCCTGGTCAAGCCGACCCGAGCTTCGATAGAGACCAACCTGGTGGTCAATACTGACCGGCGCACCTACCTGATCGAGCTCCGCTCCCGTGAACGGCCATACATGCCGTCTGTTGCCTGGTACTATCCGCAAACCGCGCGCGAAATTGCGCGTTCAGTCGCTTTAAAACCCATGCTTCCGGATCCAGCGCAGCGTATCTCCCGCTACGCGATCGAGGGGGACAACCCGCCCTGGCGGCCGCTTGCTGCATATGACGATGGCCGCAAGGTCTATATCGAGTTCTCTCAAGGTATTGTGCAAGGGGAAATGCCTCCGCTCTTCGTCATCGGCCCTGACGGCAAGACCCAACTTGTCAATTATCGCGCCTACGGCAACGTGCTGATCGTCGATCGGCTGTTTGCAGCCGCCGAACTTCGGCTTGGCGGTGAGCATCAGCAGAAGGTCAGGATCGTGAGGACCGACGGGAGACCGTCGTCATGAACACTCGGAATGGAAGTGATCACGAGCAGGAGGTTCGGCCGGAGACACAAGAGGAGCAGTCCGGGAACTTCCGCTTGAGGGCAGAGCATCCGCGCGTGACACGGTTGTCGCGCAAAGTCCTGGCCGGAGGAAGCGCCGCCGCATTGCTTGTTATTGGCGGAGCCGTGTTGTGGTCGCTGCAGAGCAATCGACCCCGAAACCAGGCGGCTGATGAGCTTTACAGCACCGACCATCACAATGTTGCCGACGGTATAGCGACGCTGCCGAAGGACTACGCTGGCGTCCCACGCCAGCCAATTCCACAGCTTGGTCCGCCCCTGCCGGGCGACCTCGGTCGACCAATCCTTGCTGCCCAAGGCCAGCCGCCGACGATGGACGTCGATCCAGAACAGCAGCGCCGGGATCAAGAGACCGAGGCGGCTCGCATCAGCCATTTGTTCGCTGCGACCAATGGGAGCGTCGTGCGTCAACCCACGGCTGCAGGTACCGGGACCGACCGCACCGCGTCACCGAGTCTAACGAATGCCAACGACGATGGATCTGCACAAAACGGTCAGGACCGAAAGCTTGCCTTTGTGAACGCTTCTGTGGACCGTCGCACAGTCAGTCCTGATCGGATCGCCAGACCGGCCTCACCATATATCGTGCAGGCCGGGACGGTTATTCCTGGAGCTCTGATCACCGGGATCCGATCGGACCTGCCGGGTCAAATTACGGCGCAGGTTACCGAGAATGTTTTTGACACGCCGACCGGTCGCTTTCTTCTTGTGCCTCAGGGCGCGCGGCTGATCGGCATGTACGATAGTCAAGTCACCTTCGGCCAGTCCTGCGTCCTGCTTGTCTGGACGCGGCTGATCATGCCGAATGGACAGTCTATCGTTCTTGAGCGGCAGCCTGGCGCTGACGCCGAGGGGTATGCGGGCCTTGAAGACCAGGTCGACAATCACTGGGTTGAGCTATTCAAGGCGGCCGCATTATCGACATTCTTGGCTGTTGGCACGGAACTAGGCGCAGGCTCCGACACCAACAGCAACGACAGCGCCATCATCCAGGCATTGCGACACGGCGCCTCCGACTCCCTGAACCAGACCGGACAGCAGGTGGTTCGGCGTAGCCTCAACATCCAGCCCACTTTGACCGTGCGACCTGGTTTCCCGGTTCGCGTTCTCGTCAATCGTGATCTCATACTTGCGCAATACGATAGGTAACGGCATGCCCAAGCTTAGAATAGGAGCATTGCCCGACGAAAAGCCTGTCAAGCTTACGGCTGAACTTCCTGCCGCGGTGCATCGGGATCTGGTGAGCTATGCGGAGACATTGGCACGCGAAAGTGGGCAGCGCATCGATCCGGCGAAGCTGATCGCGCCCATGTTGGCGCGCTTCATGGCCACGGACCGCGCATTTGCAAAGCTAAGACGGGCCGCTCAATCACTGGATGCCGGCAAAGAATAGCGCTCGGCCAATACCTTGAGGAAGCAGTTCAGGGCAGGATTCTCGTTGTCGGCCCTCCACCGCGCAAAAAAGCGCATGCGGATGGGACCAATCTCATCGCGGAGTTCGCGATAGACCAAGTTTGCAAAGTTCCCCGTGTCGGACTCCAACGCTAGGCCAATGCCGAGATCCATGCTGATCAGACTCTTGATAATTCCTCGGCTGACGTCGTGACGTTCGATCTTGGGGCCATCTTTAGCAAGCAAAAGCTTGGACATCAGCAAGTCTTCAAGATCGCGTCCAGGATCATAGTGGCTCAGGAGTACATTCTCGTTCCGGAGATCGGTCCAATTGACAACCTCGCGGCTCGCAAGGTGGTGGTCCTCTGGCAAAGAGACCATTATCCGTTCATCCCAAAGCGGTAGGACTTGACTATCAAGCATCGGAGCATCGCCGGCGACGATGAGAACATCGAGCGCTCCGTTGCGGAGAGCAGCAGCCAGTCGAGATCGAGACCGCTCGGCTGTTGTCAGCCTAACCTGCGGGAAACGTCTCTTGAATTCGATCAAGGTTGCTCGAAGACCTCCAGCTGACAAGGATGTGAAAAAGCCCACCGAAAGCAGGCTCGAGTGGGCACGGAAGCTGCTGCGTTTGCCGATCGTAAGGGTGTCCACTTGCTCCAAGATGATTCTCGCTGTTCGCAGCACGCTTCGCCCAGCGGGGGTAGCAGTCACTCCATTGCTAGATCTTTCGAAGAGGGTCACGCCAATTGAATGCTCAAGTTGACTGATCGATCGGCTGACAAGAGAGTGTTGAACGGAAAGCAAATCTGCCGCTCGCCGAAGACTTCCACAATCACATGCTGCTATCGCGAACCGTAGCTGCTGCAGGTCGATCGCTACCCTCTTCGTGACATGATGCCGTTCGCTCGTTTCGCCCCGCGTTGGCATGACTATTGGTCAAGTTCTGATTCACTCAAATGCAATCATCTCGCCGCTCGTATGGTCCGTGATGAGCCAAAACTTCAAACGGACACCGGTCATTCTGCAAAAGTCTACCCAATTGTTTCGTGCCGCCTCCATACGTAATCAATTATGAGCACATTTCATTATGCGAATTAGCCAAGCCGACAATCGTCGTTCAAATGACCGAAGTCGGTCAGCGAGCCAGCTTTCGCTCACCGATCGGAGTGGAGGAGGAGTACGTGAGCAAGACCGCGTCGTTGAACATGGAAATCATAGAATATTCGCCCGAGCAGATGAACATGCGCGTGGCGCGTTTCTCGGAGCTAACATACCCGCCCGATCGGTATCCCGACAGCCAGTTACCAGGTCATGAGCGAAAGAACTTCCTCGTCGTTGGTACAGGCTTGATTGCCGCCGGTGCAAAGGAGCCGATGTCGGCCATCCCGGTGAGGGAAGGCTTCCAGATGTCGTTCATCGAGGCGAGGCCTGGTAATGGGCCAAAGCTCCACAATCACGACACCAACGAGACGTTCATCGCGCTAAAGGGCGTATGGCGGGTGATCTGGGGGCGCAACGCGGAGCATTCGGTGGACCTCAACCCGCTGGATGTGATCGCGGTGCCGCCTTTTGTGCCGAGGCGCTTTATCTGCGTGAAACCCGAAGAGGGCCGCGATGTCGGACTGTTGCAGTCGATCCAGCCTGGCGACGATCCGAACGTGGAGTTCCTGGAATGAGCGACGCTGGAATGATCTCGGAGGCATCGGGTCGAACCGGTGCCGACATTCTCGCTGAGCAACTGCTAAAGAGTGGCGTCAGTCACATATTTTTCGTGGATGCCATTCTCCGCGACACTCTGATCAAGTTGCGGAAGGCGGGTGTTTCGACGGTGCTTGCTCACTCGGAAAAAGCGGCGGCATACATGGCCGACGGCTTTGCCCGTATCACCGGTAAGCCGGGCGTTTGCATGGCGCAGTCGGTTGGAGCGGCCAACCTGGCGGCGGGTTTGCAGGACGCCTGGCTTGGTATGCATCCGGTGATTGCGATCACCGGACGCAAGCCCGCGTCGCAGCAGGACCGGAATGCTTATCAGGAAATCGACCATCAGAAGGCATTTGCTGCGGTTGCAAAGTATTCGGGCAGCATATCGACCATCACTGATGTGCCGCGCGTGATGGCGCAGGCATGGCGATATGCGGTGTCGGGCACGCAGCGCCCCGTCCATATCGACGTCGCGGGTCTCATGGGTGAAACCCTCGAGATGTGCACGCCGTCCTCCAAGCAGCCAGACCCGGTTTCGCCCATGCAGCGGTTGTCCCTTATACCGCCGCTTGAGCAACTGAAAGCGGCTGCTCGAGAGATCGCCGAGGCCCGGCGGGTTGTCATCGTAGCTGGGACTGCGGCGGTGTCTTCGGCTGCCGGGCCCGCGCTGACAGAGATTGCAGAGTTTCTCGATGCGCCATTTGCCACCACCACCGGCGCGCGCGCGATGGCCCCAACCAGGCATCGGCTCGGGATAGGATGCATCGGGAGCTACGGAAATCCTGTGACCAACTCGATCGTTCATGAGGCGGATCTGGTGCTGGTCGTGGGGTGCCAACTCAGCGACCAGAACACCCATGGTTGGCGCATTCCTGCGGCCGGACAGCGAATCGTGCAGATCGACAGCGATCCGCATGAGATCGGCCGAAATTATCCGAATTGCCTGGCAGTCGCAGGTGATCCGCGGCTCGCGATCGAGGGTCTGCTGAAAATCTTGAAGGAATCAGGGGGCGGGCCCCGTGCCCGGGACTTTGGCACCCGCGCCGAGACGGAGATGGCGTCCTGGCGAACGAAACACGGGTCTGACGCGATGAACGGCAAGAACCCCGTTTCGGTTGAGCGTTTATGTGCCGAGATCACGGCCGCGCTTCCCCCGGATGGAATCGTTGTCGCGGATACCGGCTACTCGACAATCTGGTCGTCAGCGTTGATCGAGTTCAACGGCGCTGGCCAGAGCTATATCAGGGCGGCAGGTTCGCTTGGCTGGTCGTTTCCAGCAGCGCTGGGGGCAAAATGCGCAGCACCGGACCGACCGGTGATCTGCTTCACCGGAGATGGCGCCTTCTACTATCATCTTCCGGAGCTCGAGACGGCTCTACGCAACGATATCGCGATCGTGGTGGTGATCAACAATAATTCCGGCTTCGGTCAAGGCGCCGTAAATATGCGTGCGCGTGGGCTGGCGATGGATGACGTTGACCATATGGCCGGCTTTCGTCGGACGAACTTCGCGGAAATTGCCAAGGCGTTCGGAGTAGAGGCGGTGCGGATCGAGCAACCTGGTGATCTCGCGTCGGCATTGAAGTCCGCACTTGCAAGCAATCGGATCACCGTGATCGACGTCGTGACGGACTTCCTGTCAAGACCGCCGGAACCCTGGGTTCCGCCAAAGCGCTAACGAATCACACTCGAAGAGAGGCGGTCGCTCCTCCAGCAGGCGACCTGCCACTGCGCGGAGATCCAATGTCGACAACGACTCTTACTGAAGCACCGACGGCCAAGTTATCGACGCATGACGAGCGCGCGCGACACGCCATCTACGGCGCGTTCTTCACCGAATTCGTCGACATGTTCGATATTTATCTTCCGGTTGTTGTCCTGGCGCCGGTTCTATTTTATTTCCAGCCACCCGATCTTGGCCCGGGAAGAGCTGCGAGCCTCGCGTCGCTTGTTTTCGTCACCACATTGTTGGGGCGTCCGCTGGGAGCGATCATCTTTGGCGTTATTGCCGACAGGAGAGGGCGGAGATTTGCCTCGATCTGGTCGGTCGCCGGGTTTGCAGTGGTGACCTTGCTGATTGCTCTCCTGCCGGGATATCGCGACGTCGGCCTTTCTTCCTACCTCTGTCTCATCGGGCTGAGATTCATCGACGGAATTTTCCTGGGCGGCGGTTATACCGCATCTCATCCGTTGGCGTTGGAATATACTTCCAAAAGCAAACGCGGCTTCGTGGGTGGGCTTATCGTCGCTGCGTTCGCCGCAGCCTATGTGGCGATAAGTGCCGTGGCCGCGATGATGTACTGGATCGCTCCGTTGGGTGGCCTCGAGTCGCCCTATGTCGCCTGGGGTTGGCGTGTGCCTTTCGTGATTGGCAGCGTCCTTGCGGGTATTCTGGCGATCTACTATTGCCGCCAGGTTTCAGAGTCAGAGATCTGGAAATCAGACGTTGAAACGCCACGGTGCGGTGCGCCAGCCGTTTCCCGCAAGCGGCAGGCGACGACGCTCCTCCAGGTCCTGGTGCTGGTTACTGGTCTCTGGACGACGGAGTTCATGATCACACTGTACATGCCATCCGTTCTGTTCCCGCAAATACTTCATGTTACGGGAAGTCTGCTCACGTTTACGTTGATAGCGATCTACACGCTGGTCTTCTTCGGCTTCATCGCAGCAGGCATGATTGCACAGAGGATTGGACGCCGTCGCTTCTTTGTTTGGTCTCTTGTTCTCATCGCCACGGTCGGCGTCATGCTCTACTACGTTCTGTCATGCAGCGCCGGTGCTTCATTCGGAACCCAGTTGCTGCTCGCGTGCTCGGTGTCGGTCTTGGTTACGTCGCCTTGGGGTGTCGTCGTCCCCTACATAAGCGAGCGTTTCGAGACCGGTTTCAGGGCAACCGGCTTCGGCATAGGTTGGAGCTTGTCATCGATCGTTCCGTCTTTCTACGCCTTCTACATTACGGCTTTAGACCAGGTCCTTCCTCCTGAGATGTCACCGTCAGTGCTGCTGCTGTGCGGCAGTATTCTCGCCCTCTGCGGTGCAATCGCCGGACCGGAGACCAAAGATGTCGATCTCTAGCGAAGAAGGGGAAACGCATGCCACTCTCGCACCGCGTGGTCGCGGCGATCGTTTTCGCGCTTTCATGGATGATCGGCGGCGGCGCAGGCGCGCAGCAGTCTGATTTGCCGATCAAGATCGGCGTCATGACCGATTTTGCCTCGGTTTATTCCGATATCGGTGGCGCCGGCAATGTTGAAGGCGCCAAGATGGCGATTGAGGATTTCGGCGGTAGCCTATTCGGTAAGCCGATCGAGCTCGTCACCGCGGATCCGCAGATGAAGGCCGACAACGCCGCCGCCATCGCGCGCAAGTGGTACGAGACCGAGAACGTCGACATGATTGTCGATCTGCCGAGTTCGGCCATCGCGCTCGCTGCGATGGAAATGTCGAAGCAGTTCGGCAAGCTCCTGATCGCGACCGATGCCGCGAGCTCCGACATCACCGGACAATCATGCTCGCCCTACACGCTGCACTGGACCTACGACACCTACTCCAACGCGCACACCGTCGGCAGCGCTATCGCGAAGCAGGGCGGCGATACCTGGTTCTTCATCACGGCTAACTATGTATTCGGCCATTCGATCGAACGCGACGTCAGCACTGTCGTGGAAGCGGCCGGGGGCAGAGTGCTCGGCAGCGCGCGGCATCCGCTCAACAGCTCGGACTTTTCGTCCTATCTCCTGCAAGCGCAGTCCTCCAAGGCCAAGATCATTGGGCTGGCCAACGCCGGCGGCGACCTCATCAACACCATCAAGCAGGCGGCCGAATTCGGCATCGTCGCCGGCGGGCAGAAGCTCGCCGCCATCGTCATGTTTATCTCGGACATTCACAGCCTCGGTTTGCAGCAGGCGCAGGGCCTTGTGGTGACCGAGGCCTATTACTGGGACCAGAACGACCGCACCCGCGCCTTCGGCAAGCGCTTCTTCGAGCGTACGAAGCGGATGCCGACCATGAACCAGGCCGCGACCTATAGCGCGACGCTACATTATCTTAAGGCGGTGAAGGCCGCCGGCACGCGCGAGACCAAGGCGGTGCTAGCCAAGATGCGGGAGATGCCGGTGCACGACGCCTTCACCGATAACGGCTTTGTCCGCGAGGACGGGCGCATGGTGCACAGCATGTTCCTGTTCGAGGTGAAGAAGCCCGAGGAATCCAAATATCCGTGGGACTATTACAAGGTGCTCGCGGAAGTGCCGGGCGACCAGGCGTTCCGCCCGCTAAAGGACGGCGGCTGTCCGTATGTGAAGTAGCTCTTGCAGCGCGGTGTTCGACTGAACCCATCATTGCGAGGAGCGCGAGCGACGAAGCAATCCAGTTTTCTTCACGTAAATGCTGGATTGGTTCGCTGGCGCTCAGCTTCGCTGGCGCTCCTGATGACGACGAGATGTGCCGGTTCGATCTTGCTTCGCCCCGTTTATCCCTTCCGCTGCTCGGCGAGCAGCTTTGCGCGGATGTCGGGCTTGGTCACCTTGCCGACCTTCGATCGTTGCAGGTCGTCCCATACCTCGATCTGCTTCGGCGCCTCTACGCTGCCGAACTGCGCCTTGACGAAGGCCATGACTGCCTTGGGGTGGACGCGCTGGCCGGCGCGGGTGCACCACGTCGACGATGCACTCGCCCCATTTGTCATCGGGTCGCCCGATGACGGCGCAATCCTCCACCGCCCGCCTCGTGCACCTGCAGCGCGTTCTCCACCTCCGGAATAGACGTTGAAGCCGTCGGTGATGACCAATCCGTGGTGCGATCGGCGATGTAGAGGACGTTGTCCTTGTCGAGATAGCCGATGTCGCCGTTATGATGCCAGCCGTGGACCGAGGCGTTCGCGGGTCGGCGTTCGCGTCCAAATGACGTCACGCCTGGAAGAGGTAGTAAGTTCGCCAAGGACGCCCGAGCCGCCCTCGTCAACGCTCGGCCGTTCATCAGCTAGCGGCACACGTCGCGAGATCGGAGGAGTTTCGAGCCCGCCTCTCAGAGAGACGCTCTCGCGACGTAGCGCTTTCTCCCGCGCAAGTAGCTTCGTTCAGTCAACCAGCTGACCACTACCTTAGCCGCAACCGGCAGGCCCGAGAATGGAGAGGTAGGTCCAGGGGCGGATCCCCAGCGGCTCAGAGAACGGATAGTAGGCGGCCGGCGCCGGCAATTCTCTCATCAACTCCGGCAAGCCTCAAGGAATGCCATAACGTCGCCGTCGTCGACGTCACAACGGGTCTGCCGAGTTCTTCTTCGAGCACCTCTGCGACCAAGTGTGAACGCGTGTTCAGGCAAGTGATGACAAGGGCATCGGCTTTCGCTGACCAACCTCTCCGGGCGAGGTCGAGAAGCGCCGCCGCGCCGGGCGCAGCGAGGCCGAACGTATCCGAGATGTTGAGATTGGCCGAGCCTTCGATCCGGAGGCCGGAATTCTCGAAGAAGCGATGTTCCATGGCGTCGATCTCATCGGTGTAGGGCGACACGATCGAGACGCGACGGACGTCCAGGGCGGTGAGCGCGGCCAGAATGCTATGCGTAGCCGTCGTTGCCTTGGCGCCGCTTTGCCGCTCAATCTCCTCGCGCAGGTGCTCGTCGTAGGCCTGCCCCTGGACGATGCTGGACGCCGTGCAGCAGTACGCGATGACGGCGGGCCTACAACTCGCGATCTGGCGGACGGCCAGCATTCCGTCGGACCGATCCATTTCGGTGATGCCATCAGGGGTAAGGCGCGGCGGCATCAGCATCCGCGAGGCGTGCAGGCTCGCCCTCGTTGGAAGGACGGCCGAAAACCACGGTTCGACAACGGTGTTGATGCTCGGAACTACCACGCCCAGCCGAACGGTCGTGCCCTCGTTCGGTTGCATGTTTCTGTCACCTGCCGTCATGAGGTTACCTCCTTGAATAGTGACGCCGTTGAAATGCCATACTCAAGTTGTTGGGTAGTCGAGATATCCTTGGGCGCCCTGCGTGTAGAAAAAGGCGGCGTCTGGCTCACGGAGCTCTTCGCCGTGCCTCAAAAGCTCGGGTAGATTCGGGTTCGCGATGTAGGGGCGGCCGAACGAGATCGCATCGGCCTCGCCAGCTCTGATAGCGGCCACGGAATCGTCTTTCTTGTAGTCCGTGTTCAGGATCAGCGGCGCTCGAAAAAGCTTACGGATGATCGGCGCCAGATCGTACTTCCCGGCGCCAGGCCGGAAAGTGCTGCCCGGCCGAGACGCATTCATCTCGAGGAACGCGAGGCCGATCCGGTCGAGTGCCAGGGCTGCTGCCGGGAAGATTGCCGCGTTGTTGCTGTCGGCACAGCCTTGACGATGCTCGTCGTTTGGAGAGAGGCGGACAGCTGTTCGATCGGACCCTATAACCTCCGCGAGGGCTTCGGTCACCTGCACCAGGAGGCGGATACGGTTCTCGATCGGGCCGCCATATGAGTCCGTCCGGAAGTTCGTGCCATCTCGTAGGAACTGGTCGATGAGATAGCCGTTGGCGGCGTGGAGCTGCACACCGTCAAAGCCTGCCTTCATCGCGTTTTCGGCCGCGCGGCGATAGTCCTGAATGATATCCGCAATCTCAACTTCCTGTAACGATCGGGCCAGCTCATAGGGTTTGTTGCCCTCGTAGGTGTGGGCATGAGACGGTGCCGTTGTTGCAGAGGGAGCCACGGGCGCCTTTCCTCCTAGGAAGCTTGGATGCACCAGGCGTCCCATGTGCCAGAGCTGACAGAAAATACGGCCGCCGGCTTGGTGGACTGCTTCGGTAATCGGCTTCCATGCCGCGACTTGGTCGTCGCGCCAGATGCCAGGCGCGAACGGCCAGCCGAGGCCTTGCTGGCTGATTCCCGTTGCCTCAGTGATGATCAGACCGGCTGACGCACGTTGACGATAGTAGTCGACCATAATAGGGGTCGGAACGTGGTCGATCGTAGCGCGCGCTCTCGTCAAGGGCGCCATGATGATTCGGTTCGGGGCTGTGATCGCCCCCAGCTTTATCGGCTCAAAGAGAGTTGACATCACATCCTCACTGTTCGGTTTAACGTGTGGTTCCCGTGGAAAACTAATGCTCGACCAAGGACGCTTCCCGTCGGAAAGAGGGGCCGGACCACGGGCCTGTCCCAATCCACGCAGACGCCTCCGCTGCCTCGGCCAATCATTCCGCGGCGATTGCTGGTTTGGCCCATTCCGTGTTCTTCACGAACGCGTCGAGCCGGATATGTACGACATGGTTGCTGTGGTTGCTCGCCATGTTGGTCGCGGTGATCAGTGCAACCTCCTGGAGCTTCCGGTAGGAACAATCCCGGCCATGAAGGCTTCAAGGCCTCGATCAGAAAAGAGTCCACGCTGCCCGTTGATGAACTGCGCGAAGTGATGGTGCGTCTCGAGCTTGGCGCTAGGCAATTTCGGGCCCGCCCTGAGGGTGTCCAAGACTTCTGGAGCCATCTCGATAAGTGTCTTGCGCCGGCCGAATAACCCGACATGCAATGGTGCCAGCACTTCGACTCAATCTTATCGAGGATATCGCGGGACGCGTCGGCAGCTATTTCAATTGAACAAGCTTTGAGTCCGGTCATGGTCATTCACCTGCATCGATCGACCTTCTACATGTGTCTAACTCTCTGCGTTGCCAAATCCGGCTAAATGCATGCGCCCATAACGGGAGGCATATGCGTGGCCCACCGGTAATGGGCGAAGGGCCTTTCGGACGAGTGGGGTGAAAGGCGCCTTACGTCCGACCACCATACGCATCTCATTATGGCGGCATTCGCCCAGCGCTATGTCGGCTGGCTAGTTCTCAGCCAAACTATGTTCAACAGATGCGCTGTGTTCTGGCTTCCGAGGTCCGTTGTGATTCGGATTCTGGCATCCTTATTCTGCCAAACATGGTGACGCGCGTTCCGAACGCGGAGATCGGGCCGTGCAGAACCTGACCCATCTGGGAGAGCTCGTCTCGAGCGGTACATGATTATCGCGGTGGGCCGGCGGTACACTCGAGCCCGCAACCGTCGTCGGGCAGGTCGCCCGTCCAATGTGCCACACGCACCACCTCGAGCGGATGGGGCTCGCGTCGGTCGCGCGTGTATGTCAGAATGTTATTTCGTCAAGCACTGTTTGTTCATGAAGACTCGACATCTCGACCTCCATTTGCTGCGATGCTTTTCGGTCTTGATAGCGGAAAGGCACGTGACCCGTGCGGCGGAACGTCTGAATACTTCGCAACCCGCGCTTAGTGCAACTTTGGGCAGGCTGCGCAAGCTCTTTGACGATCCTCTGCTGGTTCGCACCGAAAAAGGGATGTTTCTGACCGATCGCGCGATCGAGATCGGCCGATCTGTCGATGCCGCGCTGGCGTTGATCGACGGGACTCTTCACTCGAACGGGATATTCAATCCTGCAACGGCAGTGCACAAATTCCAGATTGCCGCGAGCGAGTCCGTGACGCTGGCCATCATGCCCAGCCTTATTTCTCGCGTGCATCAACTCGCGCCCAGCGTGACGCTTTGTGTTCGCGTTCCCGATCTGGCTAGGATAAAGCAGGCATTGGAGGAGGCGCAGACCGATATTCTGATTAGCTTTACAAAGAGCGCGCCATCAGGACTTCGATCGTCGACACTTCTTCGCCAATCGCTGAAAGTCATAGTCGCAAAGAATCATCCCGACATCCGGGACTCGTTGAGCATCGAGCAGTTTGTTCGTTGGCCACACGCGGGGCATCTCATCGATACGCGCGAGGGATCCACGATTGAGAAAGCGGTTGAAAAATCTTTGAATCGCCTTGGCCTAAGGCGATCAATGGGAGCCTGGTTGCCGTCCGCTGTTTCTCTGATTTCCATCGTTGCGGGAGGGCCATTCATCGCGACCGTGCCCGAGGCAATTGCAAATCGATTGGTCGACGGGGCCGGGGTAAGAACCTTCGATCCACCGCTGATGCTTGACGAGGCACGCATCGGGATGTTTTGGCACGACCGTATGCAGGACAATTCCGCACATCGTTGGCTACGGGGGGTGTTGCGAACGATTGTGTCGGAGCTAAAATTCGAGCAAGCACCTCAAAGATAGCGTATCATGCCGAATTATCGACGTGAACTGCAGATAGCTCCGTCTTCGTGAGGACCCGTTCGCGGCTTCCTGGTTGCACGGGTCGATTGGTGCCGAGAACCGGGTTCCCGGCAATGTCGAGGCCCTCGCGTATTGCCCAGTTGAACATTGAAGACAGGGCTGTACGGGCGCGGTCTGCTGAGACGGCTCCATGAGCTGATGCGATTTGAGCGATACGAGCCGAGATATGACGGCGGCTGACCAGGAAAACCGAGACGGGATGCAAGGGTTTCCAACTGACCAACAAGTAGCGTTCGATTTCCGAATAGGTCCGGGGCTTTAGCCTTTGTTTGGCGTTCCGGAGATATTGATCCGCGATTGCCCGGAGTGTGTCGGCCGCCTGCAGGCGCGTCTTGGCTTTTTCGTCCGCCGAATCTTTACCGTTGGCAACGAGGCCCAAAAGCCGCTTGGCCTCCTTGCGTGCGAGCCCGGGCGTCCAAGGGCACCATGAGGATCGATGGTGACAAAGCGCTGCCGACCGAACACTCCGTACTTTGAGGACGTAGGTCGCTTGGTCCTGTTGACGCCGAACATCTCGCCGATCTCTATGCCAGATAGCCTGAAGCGTCAGGTTCAAATTTTGTCCCCACAACCGGCTAAGACGCTGCAACTGCAGTGCAAATCAGAACGCCGCCCGTGAGGGCAGCTTTTCTTTTGGTCGCCTCCAACACGACATGCAAGGGACCCACGCCGTCACGACCAAGTCGCGAATGCGGGGTGACGCTTGGTCAATAGCAGCCGATGGTTTTCGTAGCATCGACAGGTCTACGCGAGGAACGCCTGACCGCCGAATGGATCGGAGGCGGCCTGACTGTTTGACCGTGGAATTCGTATTCCTCTCTTCTTCTTGTCACGCAGGGTGACGTACATCATCGCGGTCATTAAGGCGTCGTTGAACGCGTCATGTTGAGGAAGCGAAGGGATTTCGAGGTCCGCGAGAATTGCGGAGAACGAGAGGTCGACCGAGATGTTAGGGGGCGCATCACCGTACTTCAGCTCGTAGTAGAGACTGGAGATATCGATGCGAGGATTTGGCAGCTCGATTCCAATGAAGGGAAGGATATGTTTATCCAGCATCGCGATGTCGAAATCGACGTAGTATCCGACGAGCGGTCGCCCGCCGACAAAATGCAGGAGGTCGTGTAGCAATTTCCGGATCGGGGCTTGATGCTCAACGTCGACCTGACGCAGATGGTGGATCTTGATCGCATCCGTCCGCATTCTTGCATCGGGGCGTACCACCCTCTCGAAGCGCTCGCTTGTCAGAATGCGATTGCCTCTGATCTTGACTGCGCCAATGCTTATGATGTCATCCGTACGTACGTTTAGCCCCGTGGTCTCGCAATCGATAGCGACAACTTCGTCCACGGGACCGCGCTTGAACATGAATCGGTATGACTGGTCACTTATCGAAGCTTGGTGAAACAGGCGTTTGATCGCGCGGGGTATCACGTCAGAAGGCGCCGAGATTGAAGTGATGGCGAATGAACTCGCGGAACTTCTTGACGACATAAAATGCGTCACGCAGCAGGTCGCGCTCCATGCTCGACAAGGATGACGGCCGTACCAGTGTGCCTGTGGCGCCAGCTGACTCCGCCAGTAGTCCGTCGAGACGCAGCATCAGCATGAAGTTGAAAGCTTGATGGAGCTCGCGGGCGAATTCGGCATGCAAGACGCCCTTATCACACAGGCGGTCGATGCGCTTATCCGTCGCGGTCTCCACCAACCCATGCTCGAGAGCAAGGCTGCGAACGCCATGCACGATTGGAAATAGGCCGCCCTTTTTCAGGTCGATCGCGTCGCCCTTGCCCGCAGACGTGATTAAGTGTTTGAACAAGCCGATGGGTGTCGGGAAGAGGTCTATGGCCCGCGCGAAATGCGCCAGGAAGGCCTGCTCCCCGCGCGCCATCTCGATCAATTTGGCCTTCACTTCAGTTAGCAGCGTCGTGTCACCGGCAACGCACCGCGCGTCAAAGAGGATGGCGACGTTCATGTGGGCGGTATCGTCGGGCAGTGCAAGCCAACTGCGAATGTCGGCGATGTAATCGGGCAGTGGTTTGGACCATGCTGGATTGCTCACCATCACGTGACCGGGGCAGGGAGGAAAGCCAAAGTCCGACAGCGCGCCCGAGAATGCCGTGCGGAACTTATCAAGCTCCGCCTGTTCGATTGCCCCTGACAGAATGAGGCCGTTGTCTTGATCCGTGCGGGCGGTCTGCTCGCCTCGGCCCTCGCTTCCCATGACCATGAGGCACCCGCCCGCGCGAATCTCGGCCGGCGCGGTGAGATCGAACAATCTGGAAAGCAGGCGCTGATTCAGATCGGAAACGATTTCGCCAATCAGCTCGACGTCGATCCCTTGCCGCCTCAGGGTCCGCACCTGAGCCGTTGTTTGGCGGGCGGCCGCTGCCAAGTCGTCCCGATTCGCAGCGCGCTCAATGCGCCCGGCAATGACTTGTGCGCTACCGGCGAGGAAGCCCAGAACATCGATATCCTCCAGGATGCCGACGAACCGTTCGTCGTCGCGAATGGCGATGCGACGCTTGTTGAGCTTGGTCATTAGTACGAGCGCTGAGGAGACGAAATCGTCAGGCCGTAGTGTAACCAGGTCAAAGTGCGCCAGATCGCGAACGGATGTTTGAGTGGACCGGCATTTCAGTATGACGGCTTTCGACAAGTTCATGCCAGTGATAATGCCGGTCCGGTCGCCGTCGCGGACGAACAATGCGTTGCTGTTAATTTCTTGCATCTTGCGGCCCGCCGTTCCCACGGTGTCATCGGCGTCAATGAAGGCGGCCGGGTGTAGAAAGAGCTCGGAAATGCGAGCTCGCATCATCGATCCATGCCTCTGTTCATCTTCGTCTCTGACGAACTCATCGAGTTTGCGCGCGATATCGCCGTAAAAGAACGAGGCAAATCTTGGATTGCTTTGGATCAGGTCGAGCACTGTATGTCTCGGAGCGGAGTAGCATAACGCTTCCTCACGCGCGAGGAAGGCGTGCCCACTCTTGCCGTGGACGAGGGCGCGGCTATCGAAGCTGTCCTTGGGGCCGAGCAACGCCAGCAGATCGGTCCCGTCGCGCTCCTCTATTGTGCCCTTGATAATGACAAAGAGGGCCCCAGACGAGGCGCCTTGATCGATAATTGATTCGCCCGGAGGGAAGTAGACGACATCCAGCGCCGCACGAAGCGTCTCCACTTCGTGCGGCGTTAGACGATCAAACGGTGGATTGGCGGCATCAAAAGCCTTGGGCATTCGCAATTGTGCCTATTCAGAGAGCGAGAATTTCAATGACTGGTGGCGCTTGCTGCTCCGATTCCAGTCTGGCTCCGCACGAATTGCGCGTCGAAGCCGTCGCGGTCGGTGCCTGCACGCGCGCTACGGTCCAGAAGCGAGATCAGCCAGATGGAAACGAATGCAATTGCCATCGAGAACAGAGCAGGGTTGTCCAGCTTGATGGGGGCCGACCCCTTCGCAAAGCCGAGAGTGACCTCCCATACTGCCGGCGACAGGATGACGCCGACGACAGCGCTGATCAGGCCGAGCAGGCCACCAATCAAGGCGCCTCTCGTGGTAAGGTTCTTCCAGAAGATCGACATCACCAGCACCGGGAAGTTGCAGGACGCCGCGATTGCAAAGGCAAGGCCAACCATGAAGGCGACGTTTTGGTTCTCGAAGATGATGCCAAGCACGATTGCGAGCATGCCCAGGAACAGCGTCGCTATTTTGGAGACACGAACTTCATCCTGTTCATTGGC
The DNA here is from genome assembly GCF_001982635.1 of Bradyrhizobium mercantei. Taxonomy (GTDB): domain Bacteria; phylum Pseudomonadota; class Alphaproteobacteria; order Rhizobiales; family Xanthobacteraceae; genus Bradyrhizobium; species Bradyrhizobium mercantei. The sequence continues at coordinate 445,331 of NZ_MKFI01000003.1, forward strand.
ATGTCCGCCCTTGATCACCATGGCGTAGATATCGTGGCTGATGGAGGATGCTCCTGCGAGCGCCAAGCCGGAAACGACGGCCAGGATCGTGGCGAAGGCGACGGCCGAAATGAAGCCGAGGAACAGATTACCGCCTACCGCGTCGGCCAGATGGATCGCGGCCATGTTCGACCCGCCCTTGATCGCGGCGATCCCGCTTTTGGTCTTCTCGAGAATCCCTGCGTCGAGGAACGCCAGATCGGTCGAGACGAGCGTGATGGCGCCGAAGCCAATGATGAAGGTCAAGATGTAGAAGTAGCCAATGAAGCCTGTCGCATAGAACACCGACTTACGTGCGGCCTGTGCGTCTTTCACCGTGAAGAAGCGCATGAGGATGTGTGGCAGGCCGGCGGTGCCGAACATCAGCGCCAACCCGAGCGAAATCGCCGATAGCGGATTTGAGATCAGGCTGCCGGGCTCCATGATGGCGAGCTTCTTGGGATGTACCTCGGTTGCCTTGGCAAACAGTGCTTCCGGACTGAACCCGAACTTGTAAAGCACAGCTCCTGCCATGAACGTCGCGCCGAACAGCAACAGCACCGCCTTGATGATCTGCACCCACGTCGTGGCTTTCATGCCGCCAAAGGTCACGTAGATCATCATAAGGCCACCCACCAGGATGACGGCAATCCAATAGTCCAGGCCGAAAAGCAGTTGGATCAGCTTGCCAGCGCCGACCATCTGCGCGATCAGGTAGAAGGCGACAGTCACCAGCGAGCCGCACGCGGCCAGGATGCGTATCCGCGTCTGGCCGAGCCGGAAAGAAGCGACATCGGCGAATGTGAACTTGCCAAGATTGCGGAGCTGCTCGGCAATCAGGAATGTGACGACAGGCCATCCAACAAGCCAACCTACCGAGTAGATCAGGCCATCGTACCCTGAGGTGTAAACGAGACCTGAGATACCCAGGAAGGATGCGGCCGACATGTAGTCGCCGGCGATCGCAAGCCCGTTCTGGCCGGCTGAGATGCCGCCACCTGCCGAGTAGAAGTCCGCGGCTGACACCGTCCGTTTCGATGCCCAATAGGTTATGACAAGGGTCAGGGATACGAATCCTATGAACATGCCGATGGCGGCCCAATTGACCGCTTGCTTGGTACCACCATCAATCGTCCCGGCTGCAAGTGCGACCGAAGGAAGGCAGATGAACAACGTTGCCAGCAGATATGGTATCTTCTTCATTGGCGGCGCGCTCCAACAATCTTGCGGATCAGAGGGTGAACGTCGACGAACCAGTTCCTGATAGTTCGGGTCTTGCTCAATCTTCTCGTAGTTGTTCAATGGTGTGGTCCCTTCAAGATGAGTGGAAGAGCATCGGGACGCGCAAGACGTCCATTTCTTGCGTACTTAATGTCGGACACGTGTAGGCGTGAGCTCGGACGAACTCATCGAAATTGCGATTGAAGCTACGTATGGACGATCGAGAAATAGAGGTCTTGATGCAGATCAAGAATGTTGCGCGGCGTTCGTCTGCCGGTCTTGGGTGTGGATGCCCGCCGCTGTTCACCAACCGGCGCTTCTTGACGGAGATCAAACCGGCATCGATCACTTGGCCATATACGTGAGCAGCCAAACTGGGAATAAAACCAGCTGGCGGCGCGTACCGCGTGCGGCCCCCTCCCAGCCTCCGAGAAGAGAGCGCGGACTTATGGGGCCTTTATGAATAACTGGCGTCGCAAAGAACTCGATCTCGGAGGAGCTCTGGATGGAAGCGAAATTGGCGTACTCTGTTTCACCGAAAGCGATCTATGACGTGTCGGCCGACTGGGCCAAGCGCGCCTATATCGATGACGCCAAATATCGCGAGATGTACGCGCACTCGGTCAAGGACCCGAACGGCTTCTGGGCCGAGCACGGCAAGCGGATCGACTGGATCAAGCCCTTCACCAAGGTCGAGAACGTCTCCTTCGCGCCCGGCAACGTCTCGATCAAATGGTTCGAGGACGGCGTGCTGAACGTCGCCTGGAACTGCATCGACCGCCATCTCGAGAAGCGCGGCGACCAGACCGCGATCATCTGGGAGGGCGACGACCCCTCCGAATCCAAGCACATCACCTACCGCCAGCTGCACGACGAAGTCTGCAAGATGGCCAACATCCTGCGCACGCGGAACGTCAAGAAGGGTGATCGCGTCACGATCTACCTGCCGATGATCCCGGAAGCGGCCTACGCCATGCTGGCCTGCGCGCGGATCGGCGCGATCCACTCGGTGGTGTTCGGCGGCTTCTCGCCGGACAGCCTCGCCCAGCGCATCAAGGACTGCGATTCCAAAGTGATCATCACCGCCGACGAAGGCCTGCGCGGCGGCAAGAGGGTGCCGCTGAAGGCCAATGTCGATGCCGCGATCGAAAAAGTCGGCGGCGTCGACTGGGTCGTCGTCGTGAAGCGCACCGGCGGCAAGATCGACATGAACCCGACCCGCGACCTCTGGTATCACGAGGCCGCCAAGGTGGTGACCAATGAATGCCCGGCCGAGCCCATGCACGCCGAGGACCCGCTGTTCATCCTCTACACCTCGGGCTCGACCGGCACGCCGAAGGGCGTGCTGCACACCTCCGCCGGCTATCTCGTGTTCGCGTCGATGACGCATCAATACGTGTTCGACTATCACGACGGTGACATCTACTGGTGCACCGCCGACGTCGGCTGGGTCACCGGCCACAGCTACATCCTCTACGGGCCGCTCGCCAATGGCGCGACCACGCTGATGTTCGAAGGCGTGCCGAACTACCCGGACAATTCGCGCTTCTGGAACGTGGTCGACAAGCACAAGGTCAACATCTTCTACACCGCGCCGACCGCGATCCGCGCGCTGATGCAGGGCGGCGACGAGCCGGTGAAGAAGACCTCGCGCAAATCGCTGCGGCTGCTCGGCTCGGTCGGCGAGCCGATCAATCCGGAAGCCTGGGAGTGGTATCACCGCGTGGTCGGCGACGATCGCTGCCCGATCGTCGACACCTGGTGGCAGACCGAGACCGGCGGCATCCTGATCACGCCACTGCCGGGCGCGACCAAGCTGAAGCCGGGATCGGCGACGCGGCCGTTCTTCGGCGTGGTGCCCGAGATCGTCGATGCCGACGGCAAGACGCTGGAGGGCGAGACCTCGGGCAATCTCTGCCTGACCAAATCCTGGCCGGGCCAGATGCGCACCGTCTACGGCGATCACGCCCGCTTCGAGCAGACCTATTTCTCGACCTACAAGAACAAGTACTTCACCGGAGACGGCTGCCGGCGCGATGCCGACGGCTATTACTGGATCACCGGCCGCGTCGACGACGTCATCAACGTCTCCGGCCACCGCATGGGCACCGCCGAGGTCGAGAGCTCGCTGGTCGCGCATGAGGCGGTGTCGGAAGCCGCTGTGGTCGGCTACCCGCACGACATCAAGGGCCAGGGCATCTACGCCTATGTCACGCTGATGAAGGGCACCGAGCCGACCGAGGCCCTGCGCAAGGAACTCGTCGCCTGGGTCCGCAAGGACATCGGCCCGATCGCCTCGCCGGATCTCATCCAGTTCGCGCCCGGCCTGCCGAAGACGCGCTCCGGCAAGATCATGCGCCGCATCCTGCGCAAGATCGCCGAGGACGAGCCGTCGAGCCTCGGCGACACCTCGACCTTGGCCGATCCCGCCGTGGTCGATGACCTCGTGCAGAACCGGCAGAACAAGAAGGGCGCGTAGGCGTTAGAAAGCGACCGCATCGTACCAACGGCTCGTCCGATGCTCTAACCTGTGGAGACAACGCTGTGAGATTAGTTCTGTTGGGGGCACCGGGATCCGGGAAAGGGACTCAGGCGGTCCGTCTTGCCAAGCGCCTGGACATTCCTCAACTGTCGACCGGCGATATGTTGCGAGCGGCCGTATCCGAAGGAACGCCAATCGGGACAAAAGTAAAGGCGACAATGGAGCGCGGCGAACTTGTTCCCGATGAACTTGTCGTGGCCATCGTTGCCGAACGCATATCGCAGCCTGATGCGAAATCCGGGTTTATCTTGGACGGCTTTCCCCGGACCATTGCTCAGGCGGCTGCGCTCGACGATATTTTGCGGGCGGCCGATCTTCGAATTGACCGCGTGCTGGAATTGGATGTCGACGAAGCCGCCCTGCTGAGCCGCATCCTCAACCGCGCGAACGAAGCAAGATCCAACGGCTACGCACGCGCGGATGATACCGAAGCTGCGCTGAGAGTGCGCCTGGCGGAGTACCGCGGACAAACCAGACCGCTCGCCGACTACTACCGTGAGAAAGGACTTCTGAAGAGCATCAACGGTCTGCAATCGATTGACAAGGTCGCAAGCTCACTGTTGAAAGCGCTCGATGCTTGAGGGAGCGAGAGTTAGTGGTTAGCCGAGGTCCGAGCTCAAACCCGCCTCCATCATGTCGAAGCGACCTTGCCGCTTCCGGCTGAGGGTGCGGATAGAGGTCGCGAGTCTATGTTTGTTTGGTCTGGCCCGAGCGGCACCGCGCCGTTAGACTGAGAGGACGAGATGCATCAACTCGCGTCATACCGAGGGTCAACCGACACTGCTAGATGGGCTTATCCGAAAACGGGGGCATGATATGACTATCTGTGGCCTGAAGTCTTTCATGATTGCCGGTCTGACCGCTGGTTTCGCGGCGGCCGCTCACGCTGAAGATGCCGATGTTGGGAAGGCGGAATTTCAAGCTTCGTGCGCAAGCTGTCATGGCGTAGATGGAAAGGGCAAAGGACCTGTTGCCGGGCAGCTGAAGGTGCCGCCAGGCGATTTGACGGCCTTGGCCAAGAACAACAACGGGGTCTTTCCTATGACCGCTGTCTATGAAGCCGTAGACGGGCGGAGAACAATTTCCGCGCACGGCACTCATGAAATGCCGATCTGGGGGGAACGATTCAATCCGGTCAAGAGCGTGCCTCACACTATTGATCCGACCTACGACGCGCTCGATCCGTCGCGGGACCTGCGAGAAGTCGTCGTGCGAACACGCATCCTCGCCGTTATCGATTACCTGAACCGCATCCAGCAGAGGTAACGGCCACGATGGCGTTCGCGACGACCATGCCGCCGTCGCGCTCGGCCGCGGCAACGTGATCTGCCGCCATGAATGAGCGCAGGTTGCGCGCATGAAGGCGACCGACTCCGACATTGATCCTCGTCAAAGGCCGCTGCGAGCAAAGTCGCTAGTGGTCATATGGAAAGTGGAGGGATCAATGATGACCAGCATAATGCTTGATGCCGAGCAAATTCAGAGCGCACCGGCCCCCGTTCGCCTCTGGCTTGAGCAGCAGATAGCGGCGGCTCTCGGTCCAAGGCCGATACCCGGAGCGTCGCCGCCTCGCCTGGTTGCTTGCACGGAAGCTCAGGCTGCGAACCTTCTCAATCGAATTAGGCAGGCGCCATCTGCTGTCGAAGTGTTCTTTGGGCTCGCCCATCCAGAGATCTCCTTCGGCGAGCCGCCGGTCGTGACGTTTCGTCTCCTCGATCTTCAGCGTCGTGCCGGCTTGGAGAACGTCACCAAGCTCCTCGAATGCCTCGGCCTCATCAATCAAGCTTTCGCCGAGATGTGCGATGATCCTGCCGCACGGTTCTGTGATTTTGATGCTGCAGGGCATTGCTCGATCCTGCCAACCACCCAGAGCAGTATCGCTGCATTGTGGAAGGCTATCATCGCGGCGGAGCGGCCTGGCGCACTGCCAATCGCCGCAGCCGAATAGGCGGGGCGGCGCGAGATGAACCCGACAAGGCCCTGCCGCAAATTGGTGCGGAAGTGGTCCGCCCGCCAGTTGCCAACCATCATCGTTATGATGTGCATGCTCCTGCTCTGGTCTGGGCAGGTGCAAGCAGGGGAAATCTGGGGTGTGCAAACGCTTGCGCCCCTCGTCGGGAAGGTCATCCAGAGTGTTGTCGGCATAGAGGCCAGTACGGCGACTGAGGCAGCCTCCCGGTCAATGGGCGCTGGTGCCGAACTTCCCAATGGTCCGCCTCCCACGGCGAAGCATGTGTACGGTGCGGGCGTCATCATCGAGGCGGAATCCGGATTGATCGTGACGAGCAATCATCTGGTCAGCGGCGCCAAGACACTCTTGGTCCGATTGCCGGACGGACGCCAACTTGACGCCAGGTTCGTTGTGGCCGACGAGCGATACGACCTGGCGATGCTGAGGATTTCGGCCTCCGGCCTGACCGCGGCCCGCATCGGTCGATCGGTCGACGCAGAGCCCGGGGATTTCGTCGTTGCGGTCGGTGGCTCCTCGGGGCTCGCTCAAAGCATGGGTTTCGGCATCGTCAGCGCTCTGCATCGTTCGTTGCCTGGTATCCCCTGCCAGGATCTCATTCAGACCGACGCGTTGCTGGATCGCGGCAGCGCGGGCGGGCCGCTGTTCAATCTGCGGGGCGAAGTGATCGGCATTGTTGCCGCCACCACCGGCGAGACCGAATCCGGGCGCGCCTTTGCGATCCCCTCGGATGCCATCGATCGCCTCTTTGTCAGGATGAACTAGGTGTTCAGTGCGCTCGTGGGTCGATTTGAAGCCGTTTTGATCCGATCCTAGATAGGACCCGTTGAAGCGGAGGATCTCCAGATGACGGGAATTCCAAAGAACGCGCTCGTGTTTGTCGGAGACGGGCGCAAGGCGTTGATGCTCCGCAACGAAGGCGACGCTCGGGCTCCCAGCCTGAAGGCGGAGGTTGTGTTCGAAGATCAGAACCCGGCGACGCATCTGCAAGGCACCGACCGTCCGGGACACTTCGTCAAGGGAATGGTCTCCGGTCAACGAGGAGCTGTCGAACCGACGGACTGGCACGAGCTCGAGGAGTATCGGTTCACAAGGCGGGTTGCACGGGCTGCCGAGGCCATGGTCCGGGGTGGAAGAGCCACTGTGCTTGTCATCGTCGCTCCACCGCGTACTCTGGCGCAGCTTCGAGCGATACTCGCTCCCGATGTCAGACGCCACATCATTGGGGAGATCCCCAAGGATCTGACCATGTGTCCCGTCGTGGAAATTGAAAAGCGCGTTGTGGAAGCGCTTGCATCGCCTACACGATAGGAACTGTGCGGCCGATAGTGTCTCCAGAGCGAGCTCAACAGCAAGCCCGCCTCGTCGTATAGAACAGCCAGATTGCGACAACGGCCAGCAACACCGACATCGTCCGCCGGATGAGCATTGTGTTTGCCTGCTTTTCAATGCCTGGCCGGATGGCGTTGGCTGAAATCACGACGGCAGTATGAATTGCAGTCGCTATCGCGACGTATACCGTCAGCAAGATCGCTGTCTGCAGGAGCAGTGGACGTTTCTCATCGATGAAGGTTGGAAAAATCGATAGATAGAAAACTCCAGCCTTGGGATTGAGTAGATTGGTCATCAAGCCCCTGAGGAAGAATTCGGTATTCGCCGTCGCTTCGACTGGCTTGGTGATCTCTTGTGGTGCAGCGCGCCATCCTTGCCAAGCAAGCCAAAGCAGGTAGAGCGCGCCCGCCCAACGAATCGCTTCGTAAAGCGGGTTGGAGGCCGTCACGATAGCGGCAAGGCCGAGCGACGACGCGATTCCAACTCCTAACAAGCCAAGAGCGACACCGGCTGTCGCGGCAAGCCCGGCTCTGCGACCAGCCGACGCAGCCAACACCGCGAGATAGCCCATGTTGGGTCCCGGTGTCAGTTCGATGAGCGTGACCGTGAGAACGAAAGCAAATAGAGAGTTTTCGCTCATAGCTCAATTCGTGCGCTGCCAATGCAAGGTTACCTAGCTATCGGTCTAATAGCTTGATCTGGGTCAAACATTCCGTGGTATGCCGCCGCTCCCACGATTGCGCGTTAACACGGATGCGGCGGTTGCCAGTAGGGGCCGCAACAGCCGCGAGCTTCTGCGAGTAGCGTCCGACGTGGCCATTCAGGGTGACGACCTCACCTTCGCCGGCGATTGCCGTATGAGCTAACAGCTTGCCGAATGGTGCTGCGGCGAAAAACCAGCGGGTAAAAAAAAACCGCACGGCTTTGTTGATCCAAATCAGTCCGGCCCGTCGCTCTTTGACCGATGCTTGGCAGATCATCGCGTACATGAAGCTCTGTGGAGTTTGCCATGCTGGCTTTGGATGTCATGCGCACTTCTTTCACGACCATCAAACCGGGCGCGCCATTGCTCGATGCTATCCGTTCGCTGTTGGAAACTGGCCAGCGCGCCTTGCCTGTGCTCGAAGGCTCAGGGGCGCTGGTCGGTGTCATCTCCGAAGGGGACTTCCTTCACCGTCGCGAACTCGGTGTGCATTCGCCAGAGGGATTCTGGCTCGAATGGCTGCTGAGCAGAGAGGAGGGGCGGCAGCTCCGCGAGCGGACCCGGGCCCTGAGCGTCGACGCCGTGATGAGCCACCAGCCCGTTTGTGTCGACGAATGCGCGACCGTGGACGAGATCGTCGCCGAAATGGACAAGCATCAGATATCGCAAGTCATGGTTCTCCGGGATACGCGGGTCGTTGGCATCGTTGGCCGCGTGCAGTTGATCGTCGCTCTTGAGCGAATACTCGCGCGATCGGAGGGCGACTGACGCGGGAACCGCGGCAGGCAATTGTGGAGCGTGGGATTGATCCGAGAGCGCCTCTCGTCGAGCGCAAGAACAGCGAGAAGTAAGCTCAATGCCGTGCCTTGCCATTAAGAAAGCTATTGCTGAGTTGACCTTGCTCAAGATGTCTCTGGATGCGGTCTCGGATGCTGGGCAATGCCACTCGAATGCTGATGAGGCTTACCATGATTGACCAAGGAAAGTTGTCTGCCGTCGAACAGCGGGCGAACGGGACGGCCGTTGGTTGCGAGAAGCCAGGCGACCGCCGCTGGCTTCTGGATGCGTTGGAAGACGACGAGGTTCGTGAGGCTCTGAAGCATAGTGAGGCCCAGCCTCTCCAAGATGAACGGCAGGTCGGCGCATGACTGATGAGGACGGTCTGCGATCAAGACGTCCCAGCTCAATCCCGAAGGCGGCGCACGGTGTCGACGAGACGGTCGCATTTCCATGCGAGCAACCCGAGGGCGTCGAGGAGGACACCCGCACGCCCGGCGCTCTGCGCAGCATCCTGCAATCGTCAAGCTATCAAGAGGCGGATCAGGACGAAATTTTCCTGAAGAGCGAAGCCACCCGCGGCATTCGTCTACAGCTTGATTTCCTCAAGGCTGAGACCCAGCTACGCGAGCATCAGATTGCTCACACGATCGTCGTCTTTGGCAGTACTCGCATTTGCGAAGCGCAGGCGGCGCGCCGAACCGTCGCCTCGATAGTTGACGAGCTTTCGTTGAATCCCGATGATGACGGCTTGCAGCGCCGTCTCAAGGCGGCACGGAGTATCGCGGCGAAGAGCAAATATTACAGAATCGCGCGCGAGTTCGGGCAGATCGTCGGTGCCGCAGGCGAAAAGGCCATCGGCGGCCGCCTCATGGTCATGACAGGTGGCGGCCCGGGCATCATGGAAGCAGCCAACCGTGGTGCGCACGACATCGGGGCCCAGTCGATCGGACTAAACATCACCCTTCCGAAGGAGCAGAACCCTAACACATATGTCACGCCAGAGCTCTGCTTCAGGTTTCACTATTTTGCGATGCGAAAGTTGCATCTCCTGATGCGTGCGCGGGCGCTGGTGGCATTTCCGGGCGGCTTTGGCACGATGGACGAGCTGTTTGAGGTGCTGTCGTTGGCGCAAACCCGAAAGATCGGGCCGGTGCCGGTAGTGCTGGTCGGCGAGTCGTATTGGCGTCGCGCGTTTGATCCAGATTTCCTCGTCGAGGAGGGGGTCATCGATCCGGAAGACAGAGACTTGTTTTGGTTCGCAGAGTCCGCCGAGGAAGCATGGCTGGGCATTCTGCGGTGGTACGAAGCGGCCGGCCGGCCGCTTCTTCCGGTTGGCAACGATGCCTCTCGGGGAAAGTCGATCAATCAAGAGGTCGGATCGTGAAGCTATCCTTTCATGGCGCCGATCGAGTGGTGACCGGGTCCTGTCACCTGGTCGAATGCCTGAACCGACGCATTCTGATCGATTGCGGTCTTTTTCAGGGAGGCCGCGACCTGGTGGAAGACAATATTGCCGCCTTCGGGTTCGAGCCAGCAACCATCGACTATGTTCTACTGACCCACGCCCATCTGGATCACTGCGGCAGGATTCCATTGCTCGCCAAGCGAGGGTTCAGGGGTGAAGTGGTCACGACTGCGGCCAGTCGCGAGCTGGCTCGCCTCGTGCTTGTCGACGCCGCGCATCTCCAGGAGGAAGATGCGCAGCGGAGAGCCCGCCAACGGCGCAGGCGTGGGGAAGAGGATACGCCGTCGCCGCTCTACAGCGTCGTCGATGCGCTTAATTGCTTCGATCGATTTGGAAGGACGGCTGAATATGGACGGCCCGTGGAACTCGCAGATGGGCTCCGCGCGACCTTCTTCGATGCCGGCCATATCCTGGGTTCAGCGAGCATCCTGATCGAGGCTGCCGAGCGGGGCCGCCCACGTTCGGTCCTGTTTTCGGGTGACCTTGGCAACGCCGGTCGACCGCTGCTGCGGCTCCCCAGTCCTCCAGCTCGCGCCGACATGGTCGTCATGGAATCGACATATGGAGACAGGCGTCATCGGTCGCTGAAGGACTCCATCGAGGAGCTCTACGACGCGATCAGCAGCACGCTGGCACGCGGCGGCAACGTCATCATCCCGACTTTCGCGCTCGAACGCGCCCAGGAGATCCTCTACGTCCTGCGCCAGGGGATGGAGTGCAGCAGGTTGCCGCCGGCCATGCAGATCTTCCTGGATTCGCCGATGGCGATCTCGGCGACCGAGATATTCAAGCGGCATCCCGAATGCCTCGGCTCCGAGGCCGCTTCGATGTTTCGTGAAGGGCGGGACCCGCTGCACCCTGCAAACCTGCATCTGGTCCGCGAGAGCGCCGATTCGGTCGCCATCAACAGGGTAACCGGCGGTGCCGTCATCATGGCGGGGTCCGGGATGTGCACGGGCGGCAGAATTCTCCATCATCTGCGACACAACATCTGGCGCAAGGAGTCGGCTGTCGTGTTCGTCGGATACGCCGCCTCGGGAACGATTGGGCGGCAGATCATCGACGGGGCCAAGTCCGTGCGGCTGTTCGGCGAGGACATTGCGGTTCGCAGCACGGTCTACACGATCAACGGATTTTCAGCTCACGCCGATCAGCCGGAGCTGCTCGCATGGCGACGCGCGATCGAAGGATGCGAGGCAACATTCCTGGTCCATGGCGAAGAGCCGGCGATGCACGCACTCGCCGCGCATCTGGAGGGACAGCGGGTCGAGCTGCCGCGTCTGGGCGACGTATTTGATCTATAGACGAGCTGTGCAGCCGAACCGGACAATCCGGGCTAAATGATTGTTTTCAGCGGTTTGTCGTTTCAGCTCGCAGTCTTCATATCCTCGGGAGATTCGACGTAGAAGCCGGTATAGGTATCCACGAAGCAGAGGTGGTCGTGTACCTTCTTGACGCCGGCCGTGTTCTCCGCGACCACGATGGTTGCTTCGCGTGCATGGTCACTTGTGACGATGCCATGCAGATGGACAACGCCGTTGCAGACGGTTACCTCAAACCCGATAGGGCGCCAGCTCACAGCGTCGATCTGCCGGAGGATACGATCGCGGATATGATCGTCGTCTACGGTCGGATCCGGGATCTGGCGCGCCAGACTGGTCACGGCCTGGAGCAAGTTTGACCGCGTCACGATGCCGACAAGGTCCTTGCCGCGCATCACGGGTAGCCGCTTGATGTCCTTTTTCTCCATCAGGCGCACCAACTCCTCGAGCGGCGTTTGTTCTCCGACTGTAACCGGATCCAGTGTCATCACGTCCTCGATCCTGCGACCGCGCTCGTGGACGAAATCCTCGGCTGCACGGCCGGGTCCGAACAGGAACTGGAGAATCGCGGAGCGCTTGCGTTCGGTTCCGATCTCGCCCCGGCGCAAGAAGTCGCTTTCCGACACAATTCCTACCAACTTGCCGCCGTCGACGACCGGCAGGCCGCTGATGTGATTTCGCAGCATGATGTTGGCGGCGTCCTCGATCAAGGTCCGGGACGTAACGGTGACGACATTCCTCGTCATGATCTGGTGGGCGCGCATCGATGCCTCCGATGAGTCCTTTGAAGTCAAATTATGAGCTCTCGTGGGCTCAACCGCGGATTGTTGCCCTGAGTCAACAAAGCGACACGGGATTATGGGATTTGTCCGTGCCATCAGCGTTCGCCAAACAGCTGAGATATTCCTCGCCAAGTTGCTTTCAGTGAGCCTGCTTCTCCTCAAGCTTCTGATCCTCGGGGGACTTTAAGTAGAAGCCCGAAAAACTATCGCCCCAGCAGAGATGGTCATGCACCTCGAGTACTCCGGGAACATTCTCGGCCGCGACGATCGCGGCCTTTCGAAATCTACTTTCAGTAATCACGCCGCTCAGGTGGACGACGCCGTTTAGGACGATGACGTTCAGTCCCAACGGGCACCAGGCGTTCTGCTCGATCTCGTCGAGAATCCGTCGCCGGATCTGGTCGTCGTTCTCGGTCGGAGCGGGTACGTCGCGTGCAAGGCTCGCCACCGTTCGCAGCAAATTGCCGCGGGTGATCATACCGACAAGCCTGCCGTCGCGAATCACCGGCAGTCGCTTGACGTTGTTCTTTTCCATCAACCCGACGACCGTCGACAGCGGTGCATCCTCGGTCACGGTCACCAGCGTGCGAGTCATGATTTCCGAGACCTTGCGCCCATGTTCGAATACGTAGTCTTCGGCCCATTTTCCTGGTCCGAGGATGAAGGTCGCCAACCAGTTACGCTTCCTTTCGGTGCCGGTCTCGCTGCGATGAAGGAAATCGCCCTCTGTGATGATGCCGACGAGGACGCCGTCGTGATCGACCACCGGAAGCCCGCTGACGCGGTGCCGAAGCATGATGTTTGCCGCGTCGAGGATGGTTCTGTCAGGTGTCGTCGAAAGCACCTTCCGGGTCATGATCTGGTGCGCGTACATCGGAATACCTCACGTCGTTCTGAAGCGTAGCTTCCAGCTTAGCTTCTGATGCGTTGGGCACGTTGATCTGACGCAAGCGGCAAAGTGCGCGCGGTTTGATCTGGCGCAAATATCACGTGCGATCGCTGCGTTATAAAGCGTAGGTCCTTGCAGGCCGAACACGCACGTCCTTCAGAGAGGCCAGATCGTGTTGCCGGGCTGCGTTGGATGAAGGGCGGCGTTCGCCGGTGCATCCCCGTCGGTAGAGCCGCCCTTCCCCTGGACCGTTCCAATCTCGAAGACCGAGGGTCGCATGCAAAAGGACTATGCCGACGTCTGCAAGCACATCTCCAGCAATCTGGACCAGCTCCGCAAGGGTATTCCGGAAACCATGCGGGCGTTCTCGGCCATGGCGCAGGCGGCAACCAGAAATGGCGCGCTTGATGCACGAACAAAGGAGTTGATCGCGCTCGCGCTGGGCGTTGCCGCTCACTGCGACGGCTGCATCGGCTTCCACGCCGAGGCCCTGGTCAAACTTGGGGTCAGCCGCAAGGAACTCGAGGAGACGCTCGGATTGGCGATCTACATGGGCGGTGGACCATCTCTGATGTACGCCGCTGACGCGCTCGGGGCCTACGACGAGTTTCAGGAGCGCGCGGTCGTTGCCGAGCCCGCGATGGATTGATCCGATCGACACCACGCGCGGCGAGGCGGAGGGCGAAACTACCGGAAAGGACCGGAGCTGTCGTGCATCGATGACTGGGAGATTTGGGTGACGTGCTCTGGATATGTCAGGCAGCGGTCGTCGCAGCAACACGGGACCGAAGTGCAGCCGCCACGTCAGGCGGCGAAGAATGCCGTTGAGGTCGCGCAGGAGAAGTCGCGTGCCGAAAAGCCGCAGGACGACGCTTCCTATTGGGCGTCCCGCGCCGAGCGGACGAAGCGCCAGGCTGCGCGACATGAAGACCAGGCGACTCGCGATCTGTTCATGAAGATTGCGGCCGGATATGAGGCGCTCGCATGCTCGGCTCGCAGCGTCCGGCAGGATCCGGACTAGGCTGGCGACCGACGAAGAGTTCAGGGGATCGAGGCAATCTTGAACTGGCTCAACGTTGGCGGCGCCGCCGTGCGCAACGATAGGTGATCATTTCAGCTTGGTGGAGCAGGCACATGTATTTGGCCAATGTGATGGTTTACGTCGACCCTCAGCAACAGGACGAGGGACAAATTCGTGTCGCCGAAGGTATTGCGGATAGGTTTCATGCATCGCTCATCGGCGTTTCAGCGGTCGCTGTCGATCCGCCCTTTGTCGCCGAAGGAGTGATCATCGAGCAAACTACCAAAGATGACATCAGGCGGATGCGGGCTGATCTCGCGGCCAAGGGCGAGTGGTTCAGGAAGGTGGTCGGACGGGACCGCCATCAAGTGGAATGGCGATGGGGGCTGAAATCCCCGACTGAGTTCTTGTCGGAACAGGCCAGGGTGGCAGATCTGATTGTTTTCAAGCGGCAGAAAGTCCATTCCGACAATTTTCCCTATCTCGATTCGGCCGAGGCCATCCTGCGGATGGGGCGTCCCACGCTGTCGGTGCCGGAAAGCGTAACCAGCTTGTCGGCCGACCGCATCGTCGTGGGTTGGAAAGACGCCCGAGAGGCGCGTCTGGCGATCCGGGACGCGTTGCCCCTCCTGACCCACGCTTCGAAGGTGACCGTCGCTGAAATCTGCACGTCTGACGAGCAGGACGCAGCGACTCGCCGCCTGCGAGATGTCGCGAGCTATCTCGAACGGCATGGCGTCAATTGCCGATTCGACGTTCGCGTCCATACGGCTGAGTCGGACGCAGAGTATCTTGTCAGATTGGCAGGAAACGAAGGCGCCGACCTCATCGTCGCCGGAGGCTATGGACATCGGCGGCTCGGTTATTGGATGTTCGGTGGCATGACGCGCGGATTGCTGCAGCACGCTCCAATCTGCCTGCTGATGTCGCATTAGCTCGGCCGTGTCCCCCGGACCGCCGCCGGTTGGTGGTCTGCAGACCGTGTGAATTGATCACGATCAAGAGCCGTGAGCCGGAATGCGTTCAAGATGGGAATGCATCAAAGGAGGCACATTGCCATGACACGCAACGTCGGACTCATTGATCAGTACGCCCGGATCATCATCGGCTTGGCTCTGATCGCATACACACTGAAGGACGGCTCGCTTGGAGCGGGGTGGCTGGTCGCCGGGACCCTCGGATTCGTCCTGATTGCGACAGCATTCTTCTCGTACTGTCCGCTCTACACGTTGCTCGGAATCAACACTCAGCAGAAGTCCAGCTCGGTCTAGAGATCTGGTAGCGGAAATGAAGGAAGGCCTCACTCTCGCCGAGTTGCGAGCGCGACTCGATCGTCTCGGCGACGGCGCTGTTCTAAGGATCTCCGATCGTGATTATGAGCGGTTATTTGGGATCAACGAGATCGCAGCCGCCAAGGTCGCACAATTTGCCAGGAAGCATCATTGTGTGAGCGTTCCGGGAGCGGCCTCGGTGTACTTCCGAAAGTTGAACTCCAACGCGTATGGTTCGGTCGAGTTGGTGCAGGACGCGCCCCCGATGTCCAGCTGAGCCCGAAAACCGTTCAACGAACCTTCAGTCGAGAGTGATGATAGTCAGAAGCAGCTGGAAGATCTGCCAGCCGGCGGCGACCAGCAACGCTCCAACGATCAGCAGACGGCCGTACCATGAGACGGTCGGGCCGTTTCGACGATGGCGGCGTCGGAACAGCTGGTTGAATGTTGGGGTCGCTGTAAAGGCTGTGGCGGCCCGAGCATTGCTATCGCTCGTGTCGTCAAGTCTCTGTGCGTTCCGTTGCCGTGGTCGATCCATTTGTGGTCAAAGCCATTTATCGCACCAGTGCAAGGATCGCATTCGGGGGAAGAATGGCCTTGATGCGGATCAACTCCGATCCGCGATCCTGCTAATGGGTAGTGTCTGTGGGTTATCCAGCGTAGACCGTTTTGGCCGTGCGGCGGCTGGGAGCGCAAGATGCTTTCCAGCCTCGGCCATGGCGAGGTAGCCGATCGTTATCAAGGCAATCGCGCCGAGGAGCACAGGCGGCAGGTTCGCGAAACCGAACCAGGAACCGAACGGTCCCAGCGCCAGGAAGATGCCTGAAGCAAGTGCGCCAAGCGAGCCCAACGCCAGGATGCGATGCGGGCGGCTGGCGCGCCACGGCGGTCGCCGCGAGCGGATCAGAAAGATCACGAGGATCTGCGTAGCGATCGATTCCAGGAACCAGCCGGTTTGGAACGCGGCCGCATCGGTGTGGAAGACCTTCAGGAGAATGGTGAAAGTCGCAACGTCGAATAGCGATGAAATCGAGCCCATGACGAACGTGAACCGTAGGATATCCGCCATATTCCATGTTTGGGGGCACTCGGCATCCTCCTCGTCGATTTCATCGAATGGAATGCCGATCTCGGAGAGATCGTAGAGCAGGTTGTTGAGAAGAATCTGCAGCGGCAACAGCGGCAGGAACGGCAGCGCAATGGATGCCAGCGCCATCGATAGCATATTGCCGAAATTCGAGCTGGTTCCCATGCGGACATATTTCAGGATGTTGGCGAACGTGCGGCGTCCCTCGATCACGCCCGCGCCCAGCACCGACAGGTCCGGCGCCAGCAGGATCATGTCCGCGGCGGCGCGTGCCACTTCGGTCGCGCCGGCGACGGATATTCCGACATGGGCGGCATGAATCGCCGGAGCGTCGTTGACGCCGTCGCCCATGAAGCCGACGACGTGACCGCGCTGGCGCAGGGCTCGGATAATCCGCCTCTTCTGCTCGGGATCAATCCTGGCGAACAGGTCGATATCCTCGATCTGCGCAGCGAGCGCCCGATCGCTCAAATCGGCGATCTCGCCACCGGTCAGGATGCGACCCGAGGGGAGGCCGACGGCGTCCGCGACATGCGCGACCACCGCAGCGTGGTCTCCGGAGAGGACCTTGATGCCGACGCCTCGTGCCCGCAGCTCCCTGACCGAGTCGGCCGCATCGCGCTTGGGTGGGTCCGCGAAGGCGCAGAAGCCTACTACCGTAAGGACGGCTTCGTCCTCAGGGGTGACGTCGACCTGATCCAGTGCCATGGTCCGGATAGCGACGGCGAGCAGCCGAAAGCCTTGCCGGGCGTGGTCATCCTGCAGACGAACGAGCTGAGCGCGGTGGTTGTCATCCAGCGGTCGGGCCAATCCATCGACCTCGACCGCGACCGCGCGGGCCATGATCGCTTCCGGCGCGCCCTTGACGATCAAAAATCGGTCGTTGCCGCGCGCCGCAAGCACCGAGAGGCGGCGCCGCTCGAAGTCAAACGGGATCTCGGCGATCCGGGTCCAGGCGCCGCTTCCCGGCGGGCTGTCTGCGGCAAGTAACGCCTCATCAAGCGGGCTGTGGATGCCGGTCTGGAACGCGCTGTTCAATCGGGCCAGCTCGAGCACCCGATCGCTGGGGTGTCCCGCAGGATCCAGATGTGCCGCGAGCGTGATCTTGGCTTCGGTCAGCGTGCCGGTCTTGTCGACGCATAGCGTATCCATCGCACCGAGATCGTGGATCGCGGACAGTCTCTTGACGATCACCTGCCGCTTCGCCATCCGTTGCGCCCCGCGCGCCAACGTCACCGTCATCACCATCGGCAAGAGTTCGGGTGTCAGGCCGACGGCCAGCGCGACGGCAAACAGGAATGATTCCACGGCCGGCCGATGCGCCACGAGGTGGGCGAGCAGCACGAACAGCGTCAAGAAAAGCGTCAGCTTGAGAATGAGCAGGCCAAGCTTCTGGACGCCCTGTTCGAGGGCGCTTGGGGGATCGTTCGCCAACAGCTCGGCGCTGATCATGCCGAAGCGCGTACGACGCCCGGTCTCTACGACAAGCATCACCCCGCTACCGCCGACGACGCTGGTGCCGGCGAACAGGGCATTGTTCGCTTCCGCGGGCAGACTCGTGGCGCATGGCTCCGTCGTCTTCGTGGCCGGAAATGGTTCACCCGTCATGAGGGCCTCGTTCAGCTGGAAATCGTGGGCCATAAGCGCGACTCCGTCGGCCGGCACGAGGTCGCCGGTCCGCAACTCCACGACGTCTCCGGGAACGAGTTCGCTGATCGGCAGCGCCACAATTGCACCATCGCGAATGACATCGGCCTGGATGGCAACCGAGCGCCGCAAGGCATCGGCAGCGACTTCAGCGCGATGCTCCTGCAGGATGTCCAGCGTCAGTGACAGGCCCACCACTATCGTAATGATCACAAAGCTCGCGAGGTCGCCGCTGAACCCCGACACGGCCGCCGCCACGATCAGGATGGCAATCAGCGGATTGACCAAACGATGTACGATCTTCTGCAGGATCGATCGCGTGCGCGATGGCTCCGCGAGGTTCGGGCCGATCAGGGCGCGCCGCTTTTCGGCCTCCTGTTGGCGCAGACCGCACCGTTCGGTATCGAGACTGCGCAAGAGCGAATTGGTTGGCTCCCGCCAGAACGCTTCGACGGCTGGGCCATACGCAGACGGCTTGAGCGGCATGAGGATCTCGCGCGGTGCTGGAAGGATTAACAACGCAACCTAGTGCGGGCGGTTGGGTCCGAGATTGATGTGGCTCAAGCCAGCCCGGCCAGGACACGCATTGCCGGCAATCCATTGTTATTGAAACTCGCGATTCGATGGAGGCGAGGCCAGAATCTGGCAACGCCGCTCGCGACTTGACGCCCGGAGTGGCTTTGTTGTTTCTGGCCTGTCTCCGACCGCAATGGCTTGAATTACTTGGGATAGCGGTCTCAGTAGGGCGGAATTGCTGACGTTTGGCCGACAGCGAATTCGATAGGAGACACCGTAGTTTTACGGTGTACACAGTAACGTATGTTGTTATCCGCGTGTCAGTTCGACAAGATCGTTTTTGGCTCCTGTGCGAGGGGATTGAGCCATGGCTGATTTCGTTTTCAAGGCGAACATCGCCCACTACAAGGAGCTGCTGGCCACAGAGGCTGACGCACAGAAGATCGAAATGCTTCACAAGCTGCTGGCTGAGGAAGAGGCCAAGCTGGCCGAGTGGCGCAAGCAAAACCCAAGGCCAAAGGCCGCGGAATAAGGACCGGTTCACGATGGGCGCGGCGGTGGGTAGCCCATTGGGCGGCTGCGGGCCGGGCTGCTCCCGCCTGCATCGAGGCAGATTGCGTCGCGAGGCGGGACAGAAAATCGCAAGCTGGGTTGATGGAGATCAAGTCCGACACGCCTGGAATCCGCTTTGCTTGGGTCGCGCAGATTCACCCCCAACTGCGCACAGCCAGCCCCACTGAAGCTGCCGGCAGGCGTAAGCTGGCAGCTTCTTTGGGGAGGGTGTTTGGTCGGAGGCCTGTAGATCCTGATGAGAACCTACTACTTCGACACGAAGGACGGTGTCCCGGTCCGTGATCGGGTCGGACTTGAATTCGCGAACGCCTCCACTGCGATCACGCACAGCAAGCAAATGGCGAGCAGGATTCGCAGCGAGAAACCTTCTGGCGACCTCGATCGTCACGTGGTGGTCATCGACGAGTCGGGCGAGGAAGTTCACCGGGAGGCGATCGATCCTGCCTGAAAACCGAGCTGGCGCCTGATCTGGCGACGCCCAGGCGCCATCGGCACAATAATCGGGGCCTCTCGCCAGCTTAAAAGGGCTGATCGTCTTCCGTCGAAGGCTCTTCCTCCAACGAGACAAAGTCGCCGCCGCCATAGTCCTCCTCCGGCGGCGGGTAGTTGATTTTCACCAATTGGTCGTCGACCCGCTTCACACCCGCAACGTTCTCCACCGCAACGGTCGTGGCCTTGCGCGCATTGTCGTTCCGGATGTTACCGCGCAAGCTGACGACCCCGTCGCGCACACTCACGTTCAGCGCAGCCGGCCGCCAACGCGCATGCGCCAGTACTGCAATGACAGATGCGCAAATCTGGTCGTCGTTGCCGGAAGAGGAGGATAGGTCGAGACGAAGGTTCGCGATGGCGGTCATGAAATCCGTGCGTGTGACCATCCCGACCAGCTTTTTATCGCGTATGACCGGAAATCGCGTCACGCCGTGCGATTCCATGAGTTGGACGACCTGCTCGAGCGGGGTGTCCTCCTCGACCGTGATCGGGTTGGGCGACATGATCTGATTAACCGTGCGGCCGTGTTGACGGGCGAAGTCGAGTGCGACCTGGCTTGTGCCCGCGAGCATCGCAAGCCAGCGGCCGCGGCGCTTCTCGGTTCCAACTTCGACGCGGCGGATGAAATCTCCATCCGACAGGATCCCGACGAGAGTTCCATCCCGATCGACGACAGGAAGGCCACTGATGTGATGGGACAGCATCGTCTTGATGGCATCGATCGCCGAAGCATCGGCATCGATTGTGATGACGTTCCGTGACATGATCTCCCGTACGCGCACGGCGTAGACCCTCCGACATGAGCTGACAAATCCCAGCTAACTCCTGGAAGGAGCAACGTGCGTTGATCCTTATCAACCGGACGGTCGTGCAATTGCGCTGATATATCCGCCATTGGGCAGGCAACCGAGTTGGGCCAGCCGCCGACAGCTGGTAACAGTCCATGCCTTCTGATTGTTCGACCGGCCGCCTGAACGGCCGGAATATTCACCGGAATGCCGCGCGCCTGACGGTTCAACCGGGGAAGGGCGACGGCGTGCGCTTGGACCGCGATCTCCGGCTCGACCTGTGCCGAGGTCTTGCTCTCTGGTGCATCTTCCTCGATCACATTCCCAATAATGTCTACAGCTGGTTGACCCTGCGCCATTATGGTTTCAGCGATGCAACCGAAGTCTTCATGTTCGTGTCCGGCGTGACCTGTGCGCTGAGCTACAGCGATGTCCGTCGTCATGATGGGTGGGCTTCAGTCTTCGCGCATACGCTGCTGCGAAGCTGGGAGATCTATGTGGCCTTCCTAATCCTGACCGTGGCGCTTGCCGTGGTCGTGCATAGCTCGGGTAGCGACCAACTGGCGGACCAAGCCAACGTGAAGATTGTGCTGCAACAGCCAGGTGCAGCGCTGGCCCATGCCGCCATCCTGATGTATCGCCCTGTGAATACGGATGTCCTGCCGACCTTCGTGCTGTTTCATCTATCGTTTGCGCCCGCCCTCTGGGGAGTGTTGAAGTTTCCGAACGCGTCCCTGCTGGCCTCCGCGTTCATCTATGCGCTGGTTCAATTTTACGGCTGGAACCTGCCGGAGTGGCCAATCAACCAGTGGTACTTCAATCCGCTCGCCTGGCAGTTGCTGGTCGTCCTAGGGGCCTGGTGGGCGATCCGGGGCCATCGAATGTTCCGGCAGAACATCGCCTCGTGGCCTGTCGTTGCACTCGCGATAGCGTACCTCGGCTTTAGTCTCGTGATCACATTGAGCTGGGAGATCGAGCCACTGGCGGCCGCGATCCCGAGCTACATTGCGCGGGTGATCTATCCGATCGACAAGACGGATCTGGACCCGCTGCGGCTCCTGCATTTCCTGGCAATCGCTATCGTCGTGGCGAGGTTCGTGCCGTCGAATTGGCGGGGATTCGCCAGGCGTGGCCTGAAGGGCGCAATTCGTTGCGGCGAGCGTTCGCTCGAAACCTATTGTGTAGGCGTCGTGCTATCCCTGCTGGCGAGCTTGTATCTCATCGAAGTGTCCAGCAGCATCATGTCGCAGTTCGTGGTGAGTGCCGCAGGGATCGCGGTGCTCGTTTGGCTCGCCACATGCCTGGCCTGGATCAGCAAGCGAAGCAGGCAACATCCGCGACTGCTTTAGACGATGAGCCGGCCGCTATGGTCGCAATTTGGATCGCTCAGCTATGCCTGCTGAGGCGTGACCAAGGTGAGCATCGAACGCCGAGGCGACGCTTCGGGTGAGGAATTCCGCGTCATCGCTAATCGAGAGGTCATTACGACATCGTCCGCGATTAGCCTGTCGAGCCGAGAACGATCGATGAACGGCCGAACTCCGATTAAAGCGGTGCCGGCGGCATAATCGCAGCCGGTCGACGGCCATGTCGCACATGATGCGCTCGATGATGCCGGCGCGGAAACGGTCCCCCGCGGTCAGTATGTCCCCGCTGACCGGCCGCTTGCGCAACGAGGTACGCTTCGGTGCGTAGGCCGGCGACGTAGATGGCGACCGGTTCGTCACGTTTGGTGAGGGAGGTGTGGCACGCGCAGTACCAGCACATCGACCCGTAAAACGGCACATGCAGGTAGATCGAGGCCGGTCGCCGGGGGCGCAACCGACTTGAGCCATGTCCGGCAAACGGCCTCGCCGACCTCCGCAGCAAAATGCGGAGCCGCGTGATAGCTGTTGTAGCGCGCTAGCCTGTCCTGCCCATAAGTGATCGCCAGATTCGACAGCATTCGATTCCCTGCCTCGCGCTTGCGGCCGGTCATCGGAGCTTGGCGCGCCCTTCGCTCAGGCGGCCACGATCCGGTTCGACATCGCACACTTGCGCAGTTCCACCCGTCGCGAGGTCAGAAGTGAGATCACGCCGTTCTGCTCGAGCTGGGTAAAGGTGCGTGACACCGTTTCGATCGTCAGACCGAGGTAGTCGGCGATATCCTGGCGCGACATCGGAAGTTCGATGGCTGCATTCTTGACGGCGCGGCGCGCCATGTCATGAAGGAAGCCGACGACACGATCCTCGGCGCTGCAGATCAGAAGCATCAGATGCTCCTGGAAACGACGCAATTCCTGGGCCGTAGCATCCCACAGTTGCCGTGCCAGGTCCTTTTCGTGAGTCGCACGGACCATGAGCGCGGCGCGCTTGACCACGATGACCCGCGTCTCGGAGATGGCCTCGGCCGAGGAAATATGGGTCTCGCCGGCTTCGAAGCCGAAGATGTCGCCGGGCAGATAAAATGCGCCGATCTGGCGACGTCCGTCCTCCAGAACCTTGTAGGTTCGGACGGCGCCGGAAACGACCTGGTAGAGGTATTCTGCGGCCTCGTCCTCGCCGTAGATCTCGCTGTTGCGTGCGAACCGCATCGGCGTCCCAATCATGCCGAAGGGCCCCTCGACGCGCGCCTGCCGGTTGAGGATGCTGGTCGCGTAACGGCTATTCTCGATAGAAATGGCGTTCTGGGTCTGCATGGCGGCACTCCATGGATGGGAAGATCGATGGAGGCAGATTGATCGCATCTCCTGGATCAGGAAATTTGGATATTTCCCCTAAGTAGAAGCCACTTACGTACTTATACGTAGGCGCCGGAAAAAGTAGCCGCGCGGCGAGTACATCGGTCGCGCGGCGCGTCGCTCAAGAGGAGAGACTAGCGGCCGTTCTTGTCGGGATAGGCAGCGCGTGTGCTGGCTCCATTCCCGTCCTGTTCCCGAAGCCAGCGTGTCGTGCTGCGATCGGTCACGGCGAGCACGAGCGCAAAGATTGCGAAGATGAGACAGACGACCGTGACGACAAGCAGTGTGCTCATTGCCATGTTGGGCTCCTCGATCTGATCAGCTAGCTGCCTTGACGTCTTCCGGCGATTCCACGTAGTAGCCGGAATAACCGTCGACGAAGCAGAGGTGATCATGGACCTCCTTGACGCCCGAGGTGTTCTCGGCGAGCACGATCGCGGCCTGGCGCGCGCGGTCATCGAAGATCAGGCCGTGCAGATGCACGGCGCCGTTGCGCACCCAGACCTGGAAGCCGGCCGGCCGCCAGCCGGTGGCGTTGATTTCGCGCAGAATCCGTTCACGGATATGGCTGTCATCGGCGGTCGGATCGGGAACCTCGCGCGCCAGCGAAGCGACGGCCTGCAGGATGTCCGCCCGGGTGACGATCCCGACCATGGTCTTGCCGTTCACGACCGGTACCCGCTTCACGCCATGCTTGTGCATCAGGTGCACGATTTCGTCGAGCGCCGTCTGCTCTCCGACGGTGATCGGGTTCGCCGTCATGACATCCTCGACCCTGCGACCGCGTTCGTGCACGAAATCAGTCGCGGCTCGACCCACGCCAGTGAACAGCTCCAGCCATGCCGAGCGCTTGTGTCCTGTGCCGATCTCGCCGCGTTCCAGGAAATCTCCCTCGGACACCATGCCCCTGAGCGTGCCGTCTTCGTCCATCACCGGCAGGCCGCTGAGATGACATCGCAGCATGATGTTGGCTGCGTCCAGGATCTTCGTGTGCGGACTGACGGCGATGATGTGTTTGGTCATGATCTGATGCGCACGCATATCGGACCTCCGTGTTGAGAGTTGAAAAGTGAAGCTTAATGCATCCCGCGCATTGACCTTGCTCAACGGTCTGTTTGGCCACGCTCCAGAGATTTCAGGAATAGAATGAAATCGCCCACCTGGTCCGGCTCGAAGCTGAACTGGGGCATCGTCGGATGGCCGGTGACGATGCCTTCCGCCAGCGCTTCCTGCAGCATCTCGACCGGATAGCGTTCGTGCAATGTTCGGAACGGTGGTGCTATTCTCAGCGGGCTCGGGCTCACCCGATCGATTGCATGGCAGCGAGCGCAGTAGAGCTGCGCAAGGCGACGGCCCTGCTCCTGGTCCGCAGCGGCTGGAGTCAGCGCGGCGCAGATCGCGCTAATGACCACGAAGCCACGAGCGATATGGCTCTGGAATGTCCCGGCTGGATGCTTCACAGTTCGGCCCGCGCTTAGTGAGACATCAGGACCGGGACGGTCATGGCACGCAGCATGTCGCGCGTCACGCCGCCGAGCAGGTTTTCCTGCAGGCGGGAGTGGCCGTATCCGCCCATCACCAGAAGGTCGAGGCTCTCATCCGCCGCGATCGACAGCAGGATCGACTGAACTTCTGACCTGGACGCCGGCAACGACGTGATCTCGGCCGGAAGCCCCTCCTTTGCAAGGTAGCGCACCAGATGGTCGGTGGAGCTTTCAGAGGGGATCGGATCGGCCCCATCGATGGTGATGACGGCGAGAGCATCGGCTGCGCGCAGCAGCGGCATTGCGTCGTGGAGGGCGCGGGCAGCAAGCCGGCTGCCGTCCCAGCAGATCCCGATTCGTTTCGCTGAAAATGAGCCATGGAACGTGTAGGGCATGAACAGGACGGGACCACCGGCCTGGAACAATAGCTCCCGTGGAATCACGTTATCGTAGCTGTTGTGCTCGCCCTGCGGCTGCACCACCACGGTCAGGTCATGCAGCCGCGCGCTGGCGCAGATCATCTCGCGCGCATCGATGGGGAGTGCCCCCACGGCGCGGGTTGCGTAGGATATTTCTGCATTTCGTGCCTCGATTTCGAAGACGCGGAGCGCAGCCTCGGCGCGTTCCAGCGCCTGTGCATGTTCAGTCTCGAACAGCGAGGCGACCGCCACGCTCCCTTCAACGACGAACGGTACGCTGGCCGTTTCGTAGCCGATCGCCATTGCATCGAGATGTGCGCCCGTGCCGAGCGCGAGGGAGACTGATCCGTCGACCGCTGGACGTGGCGACAGCTCTGTCGGAATGTGGACGAGGATGTTCTTGAACATGGCCGTTCTCCAAAGGGTGGAAAAGCAAGTGCCATCAGAGCACGGGTCGAGGCTGGCCAATTTGATCTGCCTCATGCGCGTTCGTGGATTCTGATTGAGCGAGATCAATTCATCGAACGTGTACTTCGCGCAAATATTGCGTCGAGCTTGGAGGAGCCGGCATGGCGCGCGTCGCATTGGTTACGGGGGGCAGCAGGGGAATTGGCGCGGCGATTTCGCGCGCCCTCGCTGCTGCCGGATGTCGGGTTGCGGCCTGCTATGCCGGAAACGCAGGGGCCGCATGGTCGTTTCAGGATCAGACCGGAATTCCCGTATTCCAGTGGGATGTCGCGAACTTCCAGGCCTGCGCAGCCGGTGTCCGCGAGGTGGAGGCGGCGCTGGGCCCGATCGACATCCTGGTCAACAACGCCGGTATCGTGCGCGACGCCACACTGCATCGAATGACCAAGCCGCAATGGGACGCGGTAATCCGAACCGATCTCGATTCGTTGTTCAACATGTGCCGGCCCCTCATCGAGGGTATGCGGGCGCGCAAGTTCGGGCGGATCATCAACATCTCGTCGATCAATGGGCAGAAGGGCCAGATCGGCCAGACGAACTATGCCGCGGCGAAGGCCGCCGAACTCGGCTTTACCCGCGCGCTTGCGCTCGAAAGCGCGCGGTTCGGAATCACGGTCAATGCGATCTGTCCGGGCTACATCAATACCGAGATGCTGGCCGCTGTGCCGGCCGATGTCATGCAGAACTCCATCCTGCCGCAGATCCCGGTCGGGCGGTTAGGACAGCCGGAAGAAATTGCCCGTGCCGTTGCGTTTCTTGTCGGAGACGAGGCAGGGTTCATCACCGGATCGACGCTTTCGATCAACGGCGGCCAATACATGTGAAGAAGAGGAGGGATGACGATGCTCGCAACCGATGTGATGCGCAGTTCATTCGCGTCGATCAAGCCGACCGCCACAGTGCTCAATGCCGTCGAGCTGCTGCTTGAGACCGATCAGCGCGGCCTGCCGGTGATCGACGACGCCGGCGACCTCGTCGGCATGGTGTCCGAGGGCGATTTCCTCCACCGCGACGAGCTTGGTATCAGCCCGCCGTCAGGAAATTGGCTGGAGTCTCTGCTTGGCATCGCGGAGAATACGCCTGAACGCGAGCGCATGCGCACCCTGCAGGTCGGCTCGCTCATGAGTAGTTCACCGATCACTGTCGATCTCGATGCATCGATCGAGGACGTCGTCACGAAGATGGATATCTACAATGTCGCCCAGATTCCGGTGCTCGGCGCCGGAACGGTCGTCGGTATCGTCAGTCGCAGGGAGCTGCTTGCGGCATTGGCGCGCCGATTGAGAGAAGCAGAGAAAGCAAGCACCGGAGTTACTTCATGAGCGAGATGACCCTGCAATCACATGCGCACGCTGTCGTTTGGATCGATCACCTTATCGCGAAGGTTTTCGGCATTGGGTTGACAGGCGTCAGCGCGACGGCCGTCCATGCGCATGTGGCGTCGCAGCATCTGCATCACAAGGCGAATACGATCGGCGATGGTCGCGTCCAGGCCGATGCGACATTTCTTGCCAGGGTAGGCGAGGCCGTAAGCGGTTGCAGCGATTTGCTCGTCATCGGTCCAGGTATCGAGAAGGCCGAGCTGACGCAATTTCTCAGGGCGGAGCGGCCCGACCTCAATTTGCATGTCGAGCCGAGCGATCATCCCACCGACGCGGAGATCGTGGCGCTGGGTCGGAAGCGATTCCGCCTCGGCTGAGCGGCAAGGGCCGGCGTCTGAGCAGCTGCCAGACCGAAAGATAAATTGCGCCCGAGCTTGTCCGGCTCGAGCAAGGAGACGAGCGATGACAGTCCAAGCAGTTCTCGACCAGCCCACAACTCCTGCCAATGACGATGTGACGGGTGCCGAAACGTCTGCTCCAGTGCAGCGCGGGACCGAGCCATTGACGGGTACCGAATCGCTCGACCAGCTCGTTCACGCGGCAATGGCGCGATGGACCGGCGGGCTCTCGCCGGCCGGCCTTGCGCTGCCTTTTGCCGACTGGCAGCTCCATCTAGCGGCCTCACCCGGTAGACAGTTTCAGTTGGCTTTGAGCGCGCTTGCTGATGCTGCACGCTTCGCGCGCATGGTGTCGACGCCGCATGCTGCGTGGCAGCCTTGGTTCATGGTTAAGCCTCAACCAGGTGACAACCGGTTTGCCGACCAAGACTGGACATTGCCGGCCTTCAACATCATGGCACAGGCGTTCCTGCTGGCGGAGCAATGGTGGCATTCGGCGACGAGCGGCCTGCACGGCGTCTCGAAAGCAAATGCGGCCGTCGTGGATTTCACCGTCCGGCAATGCCTCGACGTCGTTGCGCCGTCCAACTTTGCATTCGGAAATCCCGAGGTGGTGCGCGAGGCAATGAATTCAGGTGGCGGCAACTTCGTGTCGGGCTGGCATAATTGGCTGGAGGATTGCAGGGACCTGTTGAGGGCCAAGCCATCGGGACCCGTCCCGTTTGTGGTCGGCAAGGATGTTGCGGCGACCAAAGGCAAGGTTGTCTATAGGAACGAGCTGATCGAGCTTATCCAGTACGCGCCGGCAACAGCCGACGTGTGCCCCGAGCCGGTGTTGATCGTGCCGGCGTGGATCATGAAGTATTACATTCTCGATCTCTCCCCGCGGAATTCGCTCGTACGGTTCCTGGTCGAGCGCGGCTTCACCGTGTTCATGATCTCGTGGCGAAATCCAGGGCCTGATGACCGCGACCTTGGCCTTGACGACTATCGCAAGCTTGGGGTCGACGCTGCGATCGACGTGATTCATCAACTCGCGCCTGAACGCGCAATCCATGCAGCGGGCTATTGCCTCGGCGGTACGCTGCTCGCGATTGCGGCAGCTCGGCTGCAGAAAGAGCGGCCCGGCTGCCTGCGCTCGGTGACACTCTTGGCAGCTCAGGTCGATTTCACCGATGCAGGTGAGCTGACGCTCTTCATGAATGAAAGCCAGGTTGCGTTCCTGGAAGATGTGATGCGGCAGCGCGGCGTGCTCGAGGCGGCCCAGATGGCCGGTGCGTTCCAGTTGCTACGGTCGAACGACATGATCTGGTCGCGCCTGATCCGCGACTATCTCATGGGCGAGCGTGCCGCACCGAGTGATCTGATGTCATGGAACGCCGACGCGACCCGCATGCCTTATCGGATGCATTCCGATTATCTGCGCAAGCTTTTTCTCAACAACGACCTTGCCGAAGGCCGCTATCTGGCGGAAGGGCAGCCGGTGGCACTTTCCGACCTTTGTGCCCCGATGTTTGTGGTGGGCACTGTCCGCGATCACGTCGCGCCCTGGCGGTCGGTTCACAAGATTCACCTGTTGGCCGCTGCCGATATTGCCTTTGTGCTGGCGAGCGGCGGTCACAACGCCGGCATCGTTGCTCCACCGTCGGAGGAGGGGCACAGCTATCAGTTGTTGGAGAAGAAGGCGGATCATCCCTATGTCGGCCCCGACGAGTGGCTGCGGACGGCGGTGAATCGCGACGGATCCTGGTGGCTGGAGTGGGTTCGCTTCCTCACGGCGCATTCCGGTGCGTGGGTGCCGGCGCAATCGGTGCTTCACGCGCCCGAGGATTTATCGTCGCTTGGTGATGCGCCGGGACAGTACGTCCTCCAGCATTGAACGTCACACCGGCTTGATCTGTCGCAAATCCCTCACCGCCGCGAGCCGTTACCATGGAAGAGGCACGCCAGGTTGCAGCGAGGAAGCCATGAGTCTGATCCTTCGCATCTTCTTCATATTTGCGGGATCCATCACCGCGCTGTTCGTCGCGCGCGATTCTCTGAACTTTGACGTCATGCAAATGTTCGTGGCCATCCTGCTCGTGATAGGGCTCCTGTTGGCCGGTAGTCTATGGAGCCTGTGGCGGCAAACGTGACAGCTCGAGCTCGGTCGATGGCCTTAAGATTAGGCGTCCGCTATGGTTCGCTGGCATCGGTGCCATTCGTGCACAATATTGCTATTGCATTTCACTTACGCGCTGGATCGGTGATGCAGCAGTCTCGAAAAGACTGAGCGCGGCGTCGGGTCCTGAATCGGAAGGCATGTCGAAGAGGCTTCGCTGGGTTGGCTCAGATCGTTTCCGCCCAGTTCGGAACGGTATCGCCACGGAGCGATCCACCAGCCGAGGGCCGGCTGTTCAGGCCGGCCCTCGGAAAGCAGATGGCGGATGTGTCGACGCGTCCGGAATGGAAGCGTCTATCGTCCTTCGAACTCGGTAGACCCCTTGGTGATGTTCATGAACATCAGGGCTACTGCCGATGCGGCAGCAACAAATGCTGCGGTCCATCTGACGGTGGAGACGGCAAAGGCGGCGTCAAGCCGCCAGCTTATGGGTGCCGGCTCGGTCGAGGCAAGCGGTACCACGTCGGGAAAGTACCAATTGCAGAATAGAGCGAGCACGACCGCGAGGATCGCACTACCGACAAAGATGAAGGTTAATCGCCGTTTCATGGAACTCCTCCTGTCAATGGGAGAATGTTGCCAGACCTGACGGCATCGACCAATTCAGGAGTTTCCCTTAGGAGATGTACCGCTCGTCCGTTCCGTTGGGGACGTCAGCAGGCGGGAAGTACTGCGTTCAAGCGTGGTGGAGGGCGCGCCGGAAGCGTCTACAACATCCCAATCGATCATTCCGGTTGCAATGTTGTCCTGGGTCAGGATCACATCGGACGTCGCGTCCGACGCGTCGTTCTGCCGCGATGCCACTCGGTGCAGCCGTGTGGCGCGCCCGGCGGTCAAGAAAATGCCGCGAAAGTCGACTTTTGCGTCGCGAGCAACGGCTTCCGCGGCACCACGCTCCACCGGCTTCAGGAAGGCCGCATCGAGTACTACCGAAACTCCCTGGCCTAATGTGTGCCCGCCACGATCGAGCATGGCCTGGTAGACGCGGTCTGATGCTTCGGGAGTGTAGGTCTCCGGCGGTAACGTGGCGTGCTCGGCAACGTGATAGAGCTGCTTGCGAATGACATCCGAACGCAGAACCAGCGCGCCCGGGGATGGCGCGATCAGATGCGCCATATCGCGCGCCAGCACGCTCTTGCCGGTACCGGACTTCCCGCCAACTGCAATTAGGCGGGGCGGCTTCGGTTCAATGAGCCGGCGCGCAAACTCGAAATAACGCCTCGCTTGGGCGCCGATCGCTTGATCGAGCTGCTGTTGCCGTGCCTTGGTGAAGAGCACGTTGGCCCGGATCGCTGCGCGCAATGACAGGAACAGTGGCAGCAAACACAACGCATCCGATTGCGTGTCCCAGGCGGTCTGCATGTAGCTATTGAACAACCTGTTGGCCACGGTCTCTCGTCTGAAGTTCAGCAGGTCCATCAATGGAAATGCGAGGTCGTAGAGGACGTCGGTCGTCGCGATATTGGGGTCAAACTCGATCGCATCGAACAGAATGGGTTCGCCGTCGTGCAGGACGATGTTGCCGAGATGTGCATCGCCGTGACAGTGACGGACCTGCCCAGCGGCGGCGCGGAAGCGCAACAGTTCGAGGTTGCGCGCGAGGGCCTGATGGCTCAGTTCGTGCAATCGATCAATTTCCTCCCGGGACAGAGCTGGCGCGGTGCAAAACTGCTCCGTATTTCGGTCGATGATGACCGGGAGCGAGGCAAGCCATGAGGATCCTCCGCGTCCGGTTGCGGTTCGATGGGATTCGAGCAGGATGGTGGCCAGTCTCTCGCCAAGCTCCGGGCGGATTGCATCCCGCTCTGCGAGATGATCGAGCGTCTTTTTCTCATCAAAGCGGGCCATTTCGACGGCCCATTCGACAACCGGACCGGTCCCTCCGACTGCAAGCCCATCGCGCCCGCGCGTGATCGGAACCACCCTGCGATAGATGGCGGGGGCGTGGCGCTTGTTGACCGCAATCTCATCGTCGCAAGCGCGCTGCCGCTTCTCTAAGGTCGAGAAGTCGAGATAGGGGAGCTTGACCGCTCGCTTGATCTTCAGGACGCGCGAAGGTTCGAGAAAGACGATCGAACAATGGGTGTCGACCCGCTTTACCGGCGCGTTCGGTTGGACAGGTCTGGCCAGGAAGGACAGTACGGCGGTCTGGTCGGTCTCGCCTGTGGCAGCCTCGGTTGATGATGCCGGCGTCATCATGGCTTCAGGACGGCTGCGCCGACGAGCTTGCCATCCCGCAACTGCGCTAGTGCTTCATTCGCCTGGTCGAGGGGAAAGACGGTGACGTGCGTCCGGATTCCAGCCCTTGCCGCTGTCTTGAGAAAGTCGACGCCATCTTGTCGCGTCAGGTTGGCAACGGAGACGATCTGCCGTTCACCCCAAAGGATATCGTAGGGAAAGCTCGGTATATCCGACATGTGAATGCCGGCACAGACCACCCGTCCGCCCTTTCGTAGCGTGCGCAGCGCAAGCGGCACAAGCGGCCCGATGGGGGCATAGATGATCGCGGCATCGAGCTCGGCCGGCGGCCGATCGTCCGAAGCGCCGGCCCAGCATGCGCCGAGCGATAATGCCAAGCGCTGGGCCTCGGTGTCGCCCGCGCGGGTGAAAGCGTACACATCCCGCCCTTGCCAGCGCGCCACTTGCGCCACGATATGTCCGGCCGCGCCAAAACCGTAGATGCCGAGTTTGCGGCCGTTGCCAGCCATCACCAGGGAGCGCCAGCCGATCAGGCCGGCGCAGAGCAGCGGTGCCAGCTCCGCATCCTCGCCGTCTTCGCCGAGCGGAAAGCAGTAACGCGCGTCTGCCACCAGGTGCGTGGCAAAGCCGCCGTCCCGCGTATAGCCGGTGAACAGGGGGGCGTCGCAGAGGTTTTCCTTGCCCTCCCGGCAGTAGGGACAATGCCCGCATGTCGATCCAAGCCAGGGAACACCGACGCGTGTACCGAGATGCGCATGGTCTACGCCGTCACCGATCGCATCGACACGGCCAACCACCTCATGGCCGGGAACGATCGGATAGGCGATGTCGGGCAGTTCTCCGTCGACGACATGCAGGTCGGTGCGGCAAACGCCGCAGGCATGGATATTGACGCGCACCTCGCCCGGGCCGGGAACGGGATCGGGCCGCTCGATATATTGCAGCCGCGCGCTGCGCGCTGGAAGGATCATGGCGTGCATGATGGAACTCGCCTGGGTCTGTGCCTCTCTTTTGATCACATGACATTGGTCCGGCTTTGATCCTGGTCAACGGCCGGGCGGCTGTTCCTGACTAGCTTTGGTTCACGAGCGACACTCAAGCAGGAGGTACTGATGGCGAATGACGCGATCCCCGTTCGAACCGAGCGCGCCATGATGCGGCGGGAAGACAACCCCTTCACGTTTCTGCAGCAGGAGATCGACCGGCTGTTCGACGGATTCGGCCGCAGTTTCCCAGCGTTCGCCCCGCCGCAGGCGATGATGCCGCGCATGGACGTCAGCGAAACCGACAAGACCATCGAGATCTCCGCCGAGCTACCCGGCCTCGAGACCAAGGACGTTCAGCTCAGCCTCGCCGATAACACGCTCACGATCCGGGGCGAGAAGAAGAGCGAGCGCGAGGAGCAGGACAAGGACTATCACCTGATCGAGCGCAGCTTCGGCGCATTCTCGCGGTCCGTTGCATTGCCCGAGGGCGTCAAGGCGGAAGACGTCAGCGCCGAGATCGCCAAGGGCGTGCTCAAGGTCACCGTCAAGAAGCCGGCTCCCAAGCAGAGCAGGCAGATCGACATCAAGACGGCGGCGTAGCCGCCCTGCGGGGCGCGTCGCTCGTCAGGCAGCGACGCGTCCGCGGAAAAGTCATCCATCCAAGGGGATCAGCCATGTACGAGTTTCTTCAGGAAACGGTTGCGAGCAACATGACGAGGTCGGTACGAAGCATCGCTCCCGAAATGACCGTCGGCGACTTGTACCGGTTGTTCGCAAAGGACGACTATGACGGCTATCCCGTACTCCGCGACGATGTCGTGGTCGGGTTCGTCACGAAACTCGACGCCCTGAAGGTGTTCGCCTGTCCGACCGATCACATCTTGCCGCGTTACGACGATCGCATGGGAACAATGGTCGATGAGATCATGTCGTCCGATGTCATCGCGGTTGAGCCGGACACAAGTCTACAGCGGGTTCTGCAACTGATGGTCGCACATCGGCTCAAGAGCCTGCCCGTGATAGACAAGTATCGCCACCTGGTCGGGATCATTGCTCGCGAGGATGTCATGCGGGCTCTGGCGCGCTGCACGAAGCGACAGACGCCTCCGCTCGTTCCCTGCGAGACGGTCCGATGTCTACGTTTGGTCTAGAACGGGTTCTTTCGCCTCGAACGGTCGCACTTGTCGGCGGTAGTTCGCGTCCATCTTCGCTCGGCTTGGCGGTGCTCATGAACCTCAAGGCGTGCGGCTTTTCCGGCCGCATCGCCGTGGTCAATCCAAACTACGCTGCGATCGACGGCGAGACTACGTCCCCGGATCTCAAGTCACTTCCGTTCGTTCCGGATCTCCTCGCGATCACGGCGCCGGCGGCCGCGATTACCGGAATCATCTCGGAAGCCGCCGCGCTCGGTGTCGCCGGTGCGGTAATCCTGACCGCCGGTCTCGGGCATGGCTCCGGCTCGATTGCCGAGACGGTCGCGCGGACCGCGCACATGCACGGCATGCGCCTGATCGGGCCGAACTGTCTCGGCGTCATGGTGCCGCGCGCGAAGCTCAACGCGAGTTTTGCCGCGCATCAGCCTGCCGACGGGCGTCTTGCCCTGATCTCGCAGTCCGGCGCCGTCGCTGCCGCGATGATTGAATGGGCGGCAGAGCGGCGGCTCGGCTTCTCCGGCATCGTCTCGATCGGAGACCAGCTCGACGTCGATGTTGCTGATTTGCTCGACTATTTCGCGCAGGACGATCACACCAACGCGATCCTGCTCTACATCGAGGCCGTCAAGGATGCGCGCAAGTTCATGTCGGCCGCCCGCGCCGCGGCGCGGCTTAAACCGCTGATTGTCGTGAAGGCAGGCCGGATGGCGCAGGGCGCCAAAGCCGCAGCCACCCATACCGGCGCGCTGGCCGGCTCGGACGCAGTCTATGACGCGGCGTTCCGCCGGGCCGGCATGCTGCGCGTGTACGATCTCCGCGAATTGTTCGATTGCGCCGAGTTGCTGGGCCGAGGCTTCGTTCCGCGCGGCAACCGGCTGTCGATCCTGACAAATGGCGGTGGGCTCGGCATCCTCGCGATCGACCGGCTCGTTGAGCTCGGCGGCGTTCCGGCGAGCTTGTCGGCGGAGACGATTGCGGCGCTCGATCGGGTCTTGCCACAAGGCTGGTCTCGCGCCAACCCCGTCGATATCTCCGGCGACGCCGATGCTGCCCGCTACGTGTCTGCGCTCGACGCATTGCTCGAGGACACTAACAGCGACGCCGTGCTGGTCATGAACGTGGAAACGGCGGTCGCGCCGACCGAAGGAATCGCCGAAGCGGTGGCGCGATACGTTCGTGACCGTCGGACCAGGAAGAGTGACGTTGCCGCGCTGGTGCTTGCATCGTGGGATGGTGCCGACGAGCGCACCGCAGCAACCTTCGAAGCTGCCCGCGTCCCGCATTTTCCTACCGAAGATGACGCGGTGCGCGCTTTCATGTACTTGGTGAGATATCGCGAGGCCTCCACCGCGCTGGCCGCAACTCCACCGAGTATCGCTTCGACGTTTGCGCCGGATACGTTGGCGGCGCGGCGCGTGATTGCGAAAGCGCTTTCCGAGGGGCGGGGATGGCTTGACCCAGTCGAAATCGCGGCGATGTTCAAGGCGTACGATATTCCAATCGTTCCGACGGTCGCTGCCCGCGACGCCGACGATGCCGCAGACAAGGCTGCGCCGTTTCTGGCCCAGGGACTTGCGGTTGCGGTCAAGGTGTTCTCCCGCGACATCAGCCACAAGTCGGATGTCAGCGGCGTTATCCTCGGCTTGCGGACGCGCGAACGTGTCGCCGAGGCAGCGAGGGCAGTATTGTCGCGTGCGCGGAACGCGCGGCCGGATGCCATCCTGCAAGGCGTGACGATTCAACCGATGATCGAGCGACGGGCGGCACGCGAATTGCTCCTTGGCATTGCCGACGATCCGACCTTCGGGCCCGTGATCGTATTTGGCCGCGGCGGCACCGCCGTCGAAGTAATCAACGACAAAGCACTGGCGCTGCCGCCGCTCGACATGAACCTCGCGCGCGACCTGGTCGGGCGTACCCGGGTCTCGCGGCTGCTTGCGGCCTACCGCGATGTGTCTGCAGTGCCGGCCGAAGCGGTGCCGCTTACCCTCGTCAAGCTGGCGCAGATGGCGGCCGATATTCCGGAGGTCGCCGAGCTCGACATCAATCCGTTGCTCGCGGACGAGACGGGTGTGCTGGCGCTCGACGCGCGCGTGGCGATCCGCAAGCCCTCGCGCTTGTTTGCCGGTCGGACGCGGTTTGCGGTGCGGCCCTACCCATCGCAATGGGAAGGAGAGCTCGCCCTGAGGAACGGCTCGCGCGTCGTGGTTCGGCCGCTTCGGCCGGAAGATGAGCCGATGGTCGAGAGCTTCTTCAGGAGAGTGACCGCCGAGGATCTCAGGCTTCGCTTTTTCCAGGCAATGAAGAATTTTTCGCACACGTTCATTGCGCGGCTGACCCAGCTCGACTACGCGCG
Source organism: Bradyrhizobium mercantei (assembly GCF_001982635.1). GTDB lineage: Bacteria > Pseudomonadota > Alphaproteobacteria > Rhizobiales > Xanthobacteraceae > Bradyrhizobium > Bradyrhizobium mercantei. Next base: position 481,416 of record NZ_MKFI01000003.1, read on the forward strand.
CGCGATGGCCTTTGCGGCGCTGGATCCTAGCACCGGTGCCATGGTGGGAGCAGTCCAGCTTCATTCGGACTCGCTCTACGAGAATGCCGAATACGCTATCCTGCTGCAGTCCGACCTCAAGGGCAAAGGACTTGGATGGGCGCTGATGCAGCTCCTGATCCATTATGCGAGGTCGGAAGGACTAAAGCGGCTGTCCGGCGAAGTGCTGGCCGAGAACACCACCATGCTGTGCATGTGCCATGAGATCGGGTTCACCGCGGCCACAGAGCCCACCGACCACAGGATCGTCAATGTCGTCCTCGACCTCTCCCTTCCGGTGGTGGATGCCCTGGGGGCCGACATCCTGATCCGGCGCAGTCGCGATCAGAGCGGCGTAACGGCAACGACACGATAGGGATGCATGCCGTCCGCCTCGCGGACGGACACATACTCACCGAGCCGGAAGCGCTCATTGCCGAAATGATAGCCGGCTTCGTCCGCGACCGCGCCGGCGACATCATAGTGGAAGCGCCAGCTATTGTTCGGTCCGTGCACGACGTGGCCGAGCTGATCGGGTTCGTCGGGCCGTTGGCGAACGACGCGGCAGGCATCACGATGGGCTTTCGATGTCTCGGCGTCGATTCGTGACTCCGTGTCCAGCGGGGCGACGATGATGTAGCCGATGGCGGATGTGCCGTCGGGGTGATCGTGCTCGCGTGCACGTTCGAGCCGGACCTGTCTAAAGGAGGGCGGCAATGCAGTGTTTTGCAGAGGCTTGAAAGCGGCACGGTTCATCGAAATCTCCCTGAGCGGACCCGGCGCTGACGGGCCAAACATGTCAAATCGTAAGGCTTCGGCATGCAATGCAGTTGATTTTCGTCAAGAAACGCCCTTGAGACCGCTCAAGCCAAATTGCGTTGTGTCAAACACCGCCGGCGCCAGCCTCCTATGCTTGATGGACGAATTTGGAGTTGGTCCCTTGCTCAACGTACCGGCATTGACAGCGAATCCGGACGATCCGCGCGTGCTAACCGCATGCGGCGCTTGGAACGTTGCCAATGTCGAGCGCTTGGAGCGGCTGTGCGAGAGGGCGGCGCGCACCGACATCGGGGCGATTGATCTGCGTCGCGTCACCGCACTCGACACGGTTGGGGCTTGGCTGCTCGAAAGGCTGGCCCGCGGCGGTGCGGCTAGAGCATCCCTCACCGCTGCCGATGGTCCATATGGCGACCTGCTGGAAGAGGTGCGAGGACTGAACCGTTCCGGCCCCGCCGAACGCCGATCGGTCAACCCGCTGCTGCAGAGGATCGATCAGCTTGGCCGCGGCAGCAGGCGGCTGGCGTCGGATTCGGCGGCATTCCTGCATATGCTTGGCGCCTTCAGCACAGCGCTGCTTGGCATCTTCAAGCATCCGCGCTCGTTTCGCCTGACATCGACCGTTTATCAGCTCGGCCGGGTGGGATGGCAAGCGGTACCGATCATGGTGCTGATCACGTTCTTGATTGGCGCCATCATTGCCCAACAGGGCATCTTCCATTTCCGTCGCTTCGGCGCGGAGTCCTACGTCGTCGACATGGTGGGCATCCTCGTGCTGCGCGAGATCGGCGTGCTGATCGTGGCCATCATGGTGGCAGGACGCTCGGGAAGCGCCTATACCGCCGAGATCGGCGCGATGAAAATGCGCGAGGAGATCGACGCGCTCAGCACCATGGGGCTCGATCCCGTTGCAGTCCTGATCCTGCCGCGAATCCTGGCACTCGTGGTGGCGTTGCCGATCCTCGCTTTTCTCGGTTCGCTCGCGGCGCTTTATGGTGGCGGGCTTATCGCCTGGCTCTATGGCGGTATGAGTCCAGCGATTTTTATCGCACGGCTTCATGACGCGGTTTCGATCACTCATTTCGAGGTCGGTATCATCAAAGCGCCATTCATGGCGCTCGTGATTGGACTTGTCGCGGCGGTGGAAGGATTGAGCGTCAAGGGCAGCGCGGAGTCGCTTGGACAGCAGACCACTGCGTCGGTCGTGAAGTCGATCTTTCTCGTGATCGTCCTCGACGGCCTGTTTGCGGTCTTCTTTGCCTCGATCGGGATGTAGTCATGGCCGACACGCCAGCGATTCATATCCGCAACCTCGTGGTCGGATTCGGCGAGAAGATCATCCTCGATCATCTCGATCTCGACGTGACCGATGGCGAAATTCTCGGCCTCGTGGGCGCGTCGGGCGGCGGAAAGTCGGTTCTGATGCGGACATTGGTCGGCTTGCTTCCGAAGCGGAGCGGGCAGATTGACTTCGCGGGCGACAGCGAGGGCGAACGCCGCTGGGGCGTGCTGTTCCAGCAGGGGGCGCTATTCTCGGCCTTGACGGCGCGCCAGAACATCCAGTTTCCGCTGCGCGAGCGCGCGCGGCTGTCGCCAGGGCTGCTGGAGGAAATTGCGGACGCCAAGCTCGAGATGGTCGGTCTGACGCGCGAAGACGGGGACAAGTATCCGTCCGAGCTCTCGGGCGGCATGACCAAGCGGGTTGCGCTCGCGCGGGCACTGGCGCTCGATCCTTCGCTGTTGTTTCTCGATGAGCCGACGTCCGGACTCGATCCCATCGCAGCGGGTGAATTCGATACCTTGATCCGGACGCTACATCGGACGTTGCGCTTCACTGTGTTCATGGTGACGCACGACTTGAACAGCCTGCAAGCCATCTGCGACCGCGTCGCCGCGCTTGCCGACGGCAGGATCGCGGCAATCGGCCAGCTGTCATCGGTGCTCAAGTCCGATCACCCCTGGGTCCAGGCTTATTTTCATGGAGCCCGGGCGCAAAAGCTTGGCCTCGGCAACTAGGCAGAGAGAGACGCACATGGAAATCCGCGCGCCCTACATTGTCGTTGGTGCATTCGTATTGTCAGCGATCGTCGCCGTTTTCGCCTTCGTCTACTGGCTGAATAATTTCGGCGGAATCGGAAAGCGGGAGACATACCAGCTCGTCTTTACCGATCCCGTGCCGGGGCTGCTCGTCGGGGCAGGCGTTCTCTTCAACGGCATCCGCGTCGGCGAGGTCACAGCCCTTGAACTGGTTCCGGAACGCCCGCGCGAAGTTCGCGCCAGGATCGCAGTCGCCGAGCGCACGCCGGTGCATACCGATACGCGTGTCGGCCTCGATTTTCAGGGATTGACCGGTGTTCCGGTGATCGCGCTGGAAGGCGGCGATGATCCCCAGGCGTCGCCGGCACGCGAACCTCTGGTGGCCGAAAAGGGCGCCGGGCGGAGCATGACGCAGGCCGCCCGCGATGCGCTACGCCGGGTCGATGCCGTCCTGTCCGACAACGCCGCGCCGCTGCACAGCACGATCGACAATCTCAGCACGTTCGCCGAAGGCCTCGCGCGCAACACGCCGAAGCTCGATGGAATTGTTGCCGGACTTGAGCGCATGACCGGCGGTGGTACGCCCGCGCCGCGCAAGGTGTCGTATGATCTTCGCGCAGTGGATAGCTTCGGCGCGCAACGGCATGCGAATCTGCCCGAGCAGCTGGTCATAGCGGAGCCGACCGCGATCGCCCGCCTCCAGACTCAGCGCTTTTTGTTCACGCCCGATGAGGAAGCCCAGGGCTTCGAAGGTGCGCAGTGGAGCGACAGTCTCCCGGTGCTGGTGCAGGCGAGGTTGCTGCAGAGCTTCGAGAATTATGACGTCGAGCATGCGCCACTGCGCGCCGACAGCGGCATAGAAGGTGCGCCGCGTCTGCTGATCGACCTGCGCCGGTTCGACATTGTGCAGGGGTCCCAACCGCGCGCGACGATTTCCTTGTCCGCGAAGATCGTGGATCGAAATGGTATGGTGAAGGCTGCAAAGCTTCTCGAGAGTTCGGAAGGAATTGGCTCACTTGCACCGTCCGAGGCGGCCGCTGCATTCGATAAGGCTTTCGGCACCCTCGCACGGGAGCTCGTGATGTGGATTGCGGCGACGGACTGACCGCTGCAGCGTCTCACAACGATCGCCATGGATCAGAACTTGCCCGGCGGCTGCCGCCGTGCCAAGGGCGCCCCGGCCTAGCGACCTGTGGCCAGCAGGCTGCGGCAATGGCGGGCAATACTAACTTCCTCATTGGTCGGAATGACCAGTACGTCGACCGGACTGCCCTTCGCGGCGATACGCTGCGCGCCCTGAGCATTTGCGGCCGCATCGACGCTGACCCCGAGCCAGGAGAGGCGATCGCAGATGCTCTGACGGATTTCCGCGGCGTGCTCGCCGATGCCGCCGGTGAACACCAGGCCATCGAGGCCGGCGAGGGTATTTGTCATCACGGCGACTTCGGCGGCGACGCGAAATGTGAAGAGATCGACGGCTCCGCGAGCTGCAGGATCGTGGCTCGCCAGCAGGGCGCGCATGTCGGCTGACACCCCGGAGACGCCGAGCAGACCCGAACGTTCGTAGAGCAGGTGCTGCACGTCGTCGACCGACATTTTCTCTTCCTGCATGAGATAAAGCAGCACGCCGGGGTCGATCGTTCCACAGCGTGTGCCCATCACGAGACCATCGAGTGGGGTCAACCCCATTGTGGTGTCGACGCTGTCGCCCTTTCGCAAGGCGCAGAGGCTCGCACCATTGCCGAGGTGTGCTACGACGACGCGCTTGTCGGCCCATTGCGGCGCGATCGCGGCGAGCCGGCTGGCAACGTATTCGAAGGAGAGGCCGTGGAAGCCGTAGCGGCGGATGCCACGCTCCTCAAATTGCCGCGGAATGGCAAAGCGGCTCACCGGCGGCGCCAGGCGGTGATGGAAAGCCGTGTCGAAGCAGGCGATCTGCGTCAGCTCCGGCTGCAGCGACAGCACGGCCCGGACCGGCGCCAGACAGCGCGGCTGATGCAGCGGCGCAAGCGGCGTCAACGCCTCCAGCGCAGCGAGAGTCTGTTCTGCGATGACGACCGGTCTATAGAACTCGCGCCCGCCATGGACGATGCGGTGGCCGACGGCGGCGAGCCTGCTGCCGTCGAGATAATCCTCGATCCAGGCAAATATGTCGCTGAGCAGGCCGTTGTCCTCCAACGTGCCGGTCGCGCGGCGCTTCTCGAACAGCTGCTTGCCCGAGGCATCGATCACCACGATGCGCGGGGTCTTCTCCTGCTCGTCAAGCAGGCCCCTGCATTGCAGCTTTGGTTCGGCCGGCGCGATGTCGAACAGGCCGAACTTGATGCTGGACGAGCCGGCGTTGAGCACCAGGACGCTGTCGGACATAGACGGTCTCTCTCTCGCGCGCGTGGTCCCTGCCTCAGTCAATGGATTTGTGGTCTTTCGTGTTGTAGGGCCAGACCCAGTCACGGATCTGCGGCATGTCCTCGCCATGCTCGCGCACGTAGCGCGTATGCTCGATCAGGGCATCACGGAACTGCTGCTTGACATGGGCGGCCGCGATGTCGAGCCCCGGCACACGCTCGATTGCTTCGATGGCGAGATGGAAGCGGTCGAGGCCGTTCAAGACCACCATGTCGAACGGCGTCGTGGTGGTGCCTTCCTCCGCAAAGCCCCGCACGTGCATTCCGTCGTGATTGGTGCGGCTGTAGGTCAGGCGATGGATCAGATAGGGATAGCCGTGATAGGCGAAGATGACAGGCTTGTCGCGGGTGAACAGGCTGTCGAAGTCGCGGTCGGACAGGCCGTGCGGATGCTGGTCCGTCGGCTGCAGCGTCATCAGGTCGACCACGTTGACGACGCGGATCTTCAACTTCGGCAGCGTCCTGCGGAGCAGATCGACGGCGGCGAGCGTCTCCAGCGTCGGAACGTCGCCGGCGCAGGCCATCACCACGTCTGGCTCGGCGTCGACTGCTTCGGTGCCGGCCCACTTCCAGATGCCGATGCCCGCCTCGCAATGGGTAATCGCATCGCACATCGAGAGCCATTGCGGCGCGGGTTGCTTGCCGGCGACAATCACGTTGATGCGGTCATAGGTGCGCAGGCAATGGTCTGCGACCCAGAGCAGGCTGTTCGCATCGGGCGGGAAGTAGACGCGGACGATATCGGCCTTCTTGTTGGTGACGAGATCGACGAAGCCGGGATCCTGATGACTGAATCCATTGTGGTCCTGACGCCAGACATGCGAGGTGAGGAGATAGTTCAGCGACGCGATCGGCCGCCGCCAGGGTAGCGCCCGCGAGACCTTCAGCCATTTGGCATGCTGGTTGAACATCGAATCCACGATGTGGATGAAGGCCTCATAGCAGGAGAAGAAACCGTGGCGACCGGTAAGAAGGTAGCCCTCGAGCCAACCCTGACAGAGATGCTCGCTTAGAACTTCCATCACTCGCCCGTCGTGAGCCAGATGGATGTCATAGGGCTCGATGCCCTCCATCCAAACCCGGTCGGTGGCCTCGAACACCGCGTCGAGCCGGTTGGATGCGGTTTCGTCCGGCCCCATGATGCGGAAATTGCGGGCCTCCGCATTCAGCTCCACGACCCCGCGCAAGAACTTGCCGAGTTCTCGCGTGGCTTCGGCGGCGGCGCCACCCGGTGCGATGACCTCGACTGCATGCGCCCGGAAATCCGGCAGCTTTAATTCCCGCTTCAGGAGGCCCCCATTTGCGTGCGGGTTCGCTCCCATCCGACGGTTCCCTGCGGGCGCAAGGGCTTGCAATTCGGGCACGAGCCGGCCCTTCGAATCGAACTGCTTGTCGGGATCGTAGGAGCTCATCCAGTGCTCGAGCAGTCTCAGATGCTCGGGGTTGCCGCGTGGATTGGCGATCGGCACCTGATGCGCACGCCAGAAGCCTTCGACCTTCAGCCCGTCGACTTCCTTCGGTCCGGTCCAGCCCTTCGGGCTGCGCAGCACGATCATCGGCCATCGCGGACGCTTGAAGCCGCCGGTCTGCCGGCGCGCGGCTTGCCGGATTGAGCGGATGCCGGCGAGCGCGGTGTCGAGCGTGTCGGCCATCAACCGATGCATGGCACGGGGATCGTCGCCTTCGACGAATAGCGGCTCGTAGCCGTAGCCGATGAAGAGGCTGCGGATGTCCTCGTCATCCATCCGCCCCAGCACGGTGGGATTGGCGATCTTGTAGCCATTAAGGTGCAGGATCGGCAGCACCGCGCCATCCTGCACCGGGCTCAAGAACTTGTTGGAATGCCAGGACGCCGCGAGCGGACCGGTCTCGGCCTCGCCGTCGCCGACGACGCAAACAGCGATCAAATCGGGATTGTCGAACACTGCGCCATACGCGTGAACCAGTGCATAGCCGAGCTCACCGCCTTCGTGGATCGAGCCGGGCGTCTCCGGCGCCGCGTGGCTCGGAATACCGCCGGGGAAGGAGAACTGGCGGAACAGCTTGCGCAAGCCGTCCGCGTCGCGCGTCACCTCCGGGTAAATTTCCGTGTATGTGCCTTCGAGATAGGTGTTTGCGACCATGCCGGGACCGCCATGGCCGGGACCGCAGACATAGATGACGTTGAGGTCGGAAGCGCGGATTGCGCGATTGAGGTGGGCATAAATGAAATTGAGCCCCGGCGTGGTGCCCCAATGTCCAAGCAGGCGCGGCTTGATGTGCTCGGGCTTCAGCGGCTCTTTCAGGAGGGGGTTCGCCAGCAGATAGATCTGTCCAACGGAGAGATAATTGGCGGCTCGCCAATAGCGATCGAGCAGTTCAAGATCATCCGTGCGTGCTTGCTCGTTTGGAGTGGTCGCAGATTGCATGTCGCTCTCCCGGAATTCGAAGATGACCTCGGACGCCGCTATCGGTTCCACGTTAGAGGGCGAATATGACGAGAATGGCTTGAGCCAGCTCAAAGATGCACGCCAATTCGGACCGGATCGTCAACGTTCCCCCTGACGTGCATCACCACGGGACGTTCAAGGAACGGAAAGCTCGATGCCGCAAACGGAACCGGACGCCCGCGAGGTCAGTTTCGCTCGCGCTCCAGGAGTTCCGGTGATGCGTCGCTTCGTGAGCATGCCTGCATTGGCGTGGCGCTACGCGGTTGAGGACAACATCCGTCACCTGCCTGCGCTCTGTCGTCAGCCCTCCGGCGGACAAAAAGATGCCCGGCAAAAGCGAGCCGGGCATTAAATATCGAGACAACCTCACGGGAGTATGGGTGCTCGTCCTAGTAACTTCATGTAAGCATGCGGCGGCGCGCGGCGATTTGAGCCAGCGCAAGGAATCGCAGATTGCCCTTCACCGCAAATGGGGGGCGGATGGCTCTTGTTCCAGGTCGTTTGGCACCATTCCATATGTCCTCAGCACGGTGGTTCTCGGCTCTGGATAGCCGGTACAGACGATAGCTGCGGCACCAGCGTGGCCGAATGTCTTCCATAAATGTTTGGCATGCTCTATCGCCGCTGCAGGGCTACCGCACTTGGCCTGCGGGCCCGGAACGAGCCCGCCATCGGTCCGGTCATACGGCAGGGCAATGAAATGCGTGATCCCGTCCATTGATGCCCCTTTCTCGTTTGGTCGACGTCACTCAGCAAAGCATTGTGCGGTGATAGCTATTTTGATCTGCCTCAGCTCATTTCGTTTGATCCGCATCAAGGCGGAATAGGCGCATCTCGTAGCTGTTGAGGGTTCGAAACGGAGCTTGCTTGCCATTGAGCTCCCTCCTCTCGAAGATGGGCTGGTGAGCGTCATGGGAAACCTCGTGCATTTTCCGCAATCGCGTCGGACGAACCACGAAGAGGTGGCGTGGAGAGCGGACATTCGCCATTCCTTCCGTCAAGTGTTGTTGATGCTCGAACTGCAACTGCTCCAGGTCAGCGGCATGGTCGCCGGGTGTCCGGCCGGAGAGGCCAGGACGAAGCTGCAGCAGCAGCACGACCAACTACTCGGGCGCCTTGCGGCCACGCGACAGCATGTGCGAGCGCTCATCGGCGATTGATCTCGGCCCACATTACGGTCGGAACCATTCGCCGAGGCGCAACATTTCATCGGACTGACGATAGATCGCCCTGCTCCTCGCCATGCGAAAAATGAGCCCTGCTGCAGGATTCCGATAGCGGATTTTACGTGAGCTAAATCTCGCGGCCCAATAGTCCGCACCGGACCAGGCGGTCCATATTGACATGCCCATACCCAGGTCAGATCTCGCAACCTGTTTGCGGTAAATCAGTTGGTGAAAAGCGATGAATTTCAGGATCTCTCTGGCGCAGCGCATCTACGCAATTGTTGGGCTGAGCTTTTGCGGGCTCGCCGGCCTCGCCGCTATCCAGACGAGCAACTTGGCGGACGCTTTGCGCGGGCAGCGGCAGAGCGAGCTAAAGCACCTGACCCAGTTGGCTCTGAGCATTGCGCAGGAAGAGCATGATGCCGTCGCGGGCCGCGGGGTAGATGGAGACATTGCCCGTCGCAACGCTGCAGCCAGAATCGGCGCATTGAGGTTCGGCAACGGGGATTACTTCTGGATCAACGATCTCAGCCCCACGATGATCAAGCATCCGATCAAGCCGGAGCTCGATGGGAAAGACTTGCGTGACATTAAGGATCCGACCGGCAAGCGGCTCTTTGTCGAGTTTGTCGAGATCGTGAAGCGGAAGGGCGAAGGGTTCGTCGACTATCAGTGGCCGAAGCCGGGGTTGGATGCACCTCAGCCGAAGCTATCATTTGTCGCGGGTTTTCAACCGTGGAATTGGGTCATTGGGACAGGAGTGTATGTCGACGATCTCCAGGCGCAGCTTTGGGAACGGGCACGAAGCATCATCACGATCGCCGCAGCGATCGTACTTTCCGTGGGGCTGGTAACACTGCTGCTTGCCCGCCGGGTATCCAAGGCTCTCGTCACGATGACGGGCGCCCTCAACCGGTTAAGCGGCGGTGATTTCGACATGAAGCTCCCAGGGCTAGAGCGGCCAGATGAGCTGGGCGACATGGCGCGTTCGATCGAACAGTTCAGGGTCAGGGCTTCTGAAAAGGTGCGTGACGAGGCGAGGCGGGACGAAGAGAGGCGCCGCGCGACCGAGGAAGTCCGGGCATCAGCTTTGCAGCAGATGGCCGCAAATGTCGAGAACGCTACAAAAGTCGCTGTCGGCGAGGTTGCTTCCGGTACGGATCGGATGGCAAGGAACGCTTCCATGATGAGGGATACGGCACTTACGTTGGAGAGAAACAGCAGCAGTGTCGCTGCGGCTGCCGAAGAGGCACTTACAAATGCCCAGACCGTCGCAAGAGCGTCCTCGCAGCTGGCCGCCTCGATATCGCAGATCGCCGATCAGGTGGGGACGTCGCGTTCCTTGACGCTGGAGGCCGTGACGGCATCGACGGAAGCTCAGGCCACAATCGCCAAGCTGTCGGAAGCGGCGTCAAAGGTAGGCACTGTGACGAGCCTGATCAGCGAAATCGCCGGCCAGACGAACCTCCTGGCTTTGAACGCCACAATCGAGGCCGCACGAGCTGGAACGGCTGGCCGTGGTTTCGCGGTCGTTGCGGCCGAAGTGAAGTCGCTGGCCGAACAGACCGCGCGAGCAACCAATGAGATCGCGTTGCAGATCAACGAGATCCAAGAAGCGACGCATGCCTCGGTTGCATCCATCACGACCATTGGTGAGGTCATCCGCAGCGTCGAATCTGTGTCAGCCGCAATCTCGGCCGCGGTCGAGGAGCAAAACGTCGTCACGGCTGATATCTCGAGGACGGTCGAAGAGACGTCAGTCGCCGCCCGGGAGGTCGCATCCCAGATTGCATCAGTGTCGGCCGAAGCGGTTGAAACCGGCCGACGCGCCTCGGAAATGCACGATGGATCGACGGCTATTGCGGAGAATGTCGCCGAACTGCGCACGACGCTCATTCGTGTCATCCGCACGTCGACAAGCGATGTTGATCGCCGGCTGTTCTCGCGCGTGGCCTTTCGGCGGCCTGGAGCATTGTTGTGGCGCAGCGAGACGAAGCGTATCGAGGTCCGTGACGTGTCGCTCGGCGCGGTATTGATCGAGTGCAGCTTGCCGGACGCAGCGATAGGCGAGTCAGTCGAGCTGACGATCGAGGGGCTTTCATTCCGGCTTGGCGGTGTTGTCGGGCGTATGGACCGCGGCTCGGTGTTGATCAATCTGAATCTGACGGCAGAGAGCGAGCAAAAACTGTCCGAGATACTCTCAACCGAGCGCGCGCGGGCCGTAGCGGCCTAGAGACGGCTTCTCGGGAACGATTTTACTCGCAAGGCTGCGGCTTGCCTTGCGCCTCGGTGAGCGTCCTGGATGGTACTTCTCCAAAGGCAGATCGATACATCCTTGAGAACTCGCCCATGTGCCAAAAGCCGTGGGCCAGTGCAGTCGCCTTCACCGTGAGGCCGGGGTAGCCCATGCGCAAATGCTGTCGGACAAGCCAGAGCTGACGTAGCCTTCGGTATTGATTAATACCGGCGCCACAGATCGATTGTGCCGCGGTATGAAGCGTGCGAACCGAGATCCCGAGTTCGTTTGCTAGCTCATCGCATGTCTTGTTGGAGGCGGGGTTCGAAAAGATTGCATCGTCTATGCGATCAATGATCCGCTTGTAACGTTCCGCAATATTGGCTTTACCTCCTTCAAATGCCCCCCGACGAAGCACTTCATCGAGCGTGGAGAATAATGTTCCTTGTATTGCCGACAACTGGTGGCCGTTGACCGGCTTCGACTGGCGGGCCGCGAACGTCAACGTCGATTGTATAAGGGTCTGAAGGTATGCCAGCGAATCTTGTGGCAATACAAGCAACAGGTAGCCCGCGCTCAAATCTGTCCATTTCGGAGCAAGATATTCCGGTCGCATGGAGAGAATGGCAACCAGCCGCGGCTCCGGTTCGTACACCGTACAGTTTGCGCTCTTGTTGAGAACGATTATCGAATGACGGACCTCTTGTCCGTTGAGACGCGCAGACGTGACTTGGTCCATCGGGACAACGAAGATGAGACGCCCGGACAGCTCGTAGCCGTTGATGATCCGCGGGAACGTTCGTACGAGAGATAGAGTAGCCGACGGCAACGACAGACTGGCCCGCAGGACCGAGAATGGTTTTGCCGTGAGCGGAATGCTCGAAGCCTGCACATAATGCTCACTTTCGCGGAAATGATCGATGTCGGCATAGGCCTGCAGGTCGAGCGCGGGCGATGCCGAGAGGCCTTCGAAGAGCATTTGCTGTAACTCGATTGGGCGATCCGCGCACTATTGTACCGGCGGCGCCCAATTGAAAATTACGTACAATTACTTATGCCTCGGGGAGCGGAGCCCCACGGTTAGAGCCCGGCAGCGATCGCGATCCGCATCAGCTCCGACATGCTGCGGACGTTGGTCTTGGCCATCAGATTCGCTCTGTAGACCTCGACCGTGCGCGGGCTGATGCCAAGGTCATGGGCGATCACCTTGTTGATCTTGCCTGCTACGAGCCCTCGTAGGACATCGCGTTCGCGCGGCGAGAGGTCCACCAGACGAGCTTCAGCGTCGCGCTTGACCGTTCCGTCGGCCGGTGCTGCCGACTGCGTTTGCAGGGCTTCGCCGATTGAACGCAACAGAGCGTCGTCCTCAAACGGCTTTTCGATGAAGTCAACCGCGCCGGCCTTCATCGCCTCGACCGCAAGTGCGACGTCACCATGTCCGGTCATCAGAATGACCGGACATGTGGCTGCATCAGCCCTGAGTTTGCGGACGAGCTCGAGGCCGCTCATGCCGGGCATGCGTATGTCGGATACGATGCAGTCGACCGTCCCGTTGGCGAAATGATCGAGAAACTCGGTTGCCGTCTCATAAGTCGTGACGGCAAAGCCCTTGACATCGAGCAGGAAGGCCAGTGAGTCCCGCATCGCCGGATCGTCGTCGATGACAAGAATTGTACGCCGCGTCGTCATGCTTCTTCTCCGTCCTCCGCGAACGGGAGGATGAATTGAAAAACCGTGCCGCCTCCAGAGTTTGGCATCACATCGATGCGTCCACCATGGGATTCGATGATGGTCCGGCAGATCGAGAGGCCGACGCCCATGCCATGCTCCTTTGTCGTGATAAAGGGCTGAAACAGGCGGTCGGCGATGTCAGGGCTGATGCCCGGACCGGTATCGGCAATGGTGAACGTCGCTACACCGTTAGTCTTGGTGACGCCGACGGTCAATTCGCGGCGTGGGCTGGAGGCCATCGCCTCGATCGCATTGCGAATCAGGTTAAGCACGACCTGCTGAATCTGGATCTTGTCGACGATGATCGAGGGCATGTCCCGGTCGCTGCGGATCGCGAACCTGACGCCCTGCTCCTTGGCGCCGAGCAGCGCTAATGCGACAGCTTCTTCAAGCAGGGTGGCCGGGCTTTCCAGGGAGTGTTGGGTTTCGCCCTTGGCGACGAATTCGCGCAGACGCTTGATGATGTCGCCGGCCCGTAGCGCTTGCTGCGCGGCCCGCTCGAGCGCGTCCCGGATGCGGGCAGCTTCCGGCGTTTCCGGCGTCAGCAGCGCCCTCGCACCGCGCATGTAGTTCGTGATAGCCGAGAGTGGTTGGTTGATCTCATGCGCGATTGAGGACGCCATCTCCCCCATGGCGGTCAGTCGCGACACGTGAACCAGCTCGGACTGCAGCTCCTGAAGCCGCCGTTCCTGCGCACGACGCTCGGTGAGATCGCGGATAAAGCCGGTGAAAAAGCGTTCTCCGCGTACCTTGGCCTCGCCCACGGCGAGCTCCATCGGAAAGGTCGAGCCGTCGCTCCGTTCTCCGACCACGATGCGGCCAATGCCGATAATGCGCCGCTCGCCGGTCGTAAGGTAACGTTCGAGGTACCGATCGTGCTCGCCGCGATACGGCTGCGGCATCAAGCTCGAAATGTTCTTTCCGACGACTTGGTTCGCCTTCCAGCCAAACAGGCGCTCGGCTGTCGCGCTGAAGGAGCGAATGATGCCGTGGTCGTCGATGACGATCATGGCGTCAGGGACCGTGTCGAGGATCGACTGCAGATGGGCTTGGCGATTTCGCGCCTGATCGCTTTCCTTCAATAGCCGGTCGCCCATAAAGCCAAGGATCGGGCCGAGGACGGCAAAACAGGCGATATCGATCAGATTCGCAGGTTCAGTGACCAGACTTTTGCCGAGGAATTTGGCGCTGACGACGAGGCATAGCAGGGTGGTGGCGATCGCCGGACCGCGCCCGCCGGCGAACGCGGCAAACAGCACGGCGGGCACATAGATGATCGTGAAGGTTCGGTCTTCGAAATAGTTATCAAGCCCCGCTCGAACCGCGAATACGAGCGCGGCCGCTGTCGCGGCAGTGCCATAGCGATACCAGATGCGGTCGGTCATATTCCCCCGGCGAGACCCTCAGCCTGCCCAATTCTACAACGTTCGGACGCTTCATGCCACCAGCCGCTCAATCCAAGGCAGTTGCGACCTCGCCTATTTGACCCAGGCTCGCCAATGTGTGGGCTGTACCAGGAAGCGTTCGGCGGTCCCCGCCTTCACCCAGCCGCCCAGGATGCGGCGGCAGGGGAAGACGAGCTTGTGGATGGCGTTGCCCTCGATCACGGCGAGTTCAAGGTCTCGATCGAAGGGGGCCGTCGTGACCCCCTCCCATGTCGCGCTGAGGGCGCTCTCCGGGCGCTCTGGAGCGTCTCGTCCTGGCACGTCAAGCTGCCTCCTGAATAGCCTCTTCGACGGCGCGGGTCTTTCGTGCAAACAGGTTCAGCTCGATCGTACCCAGCGAACGCGCGGTCTCGATCGCGTACGTCGCGTCGTTCGCGCTACGCGCGGTCGCGCCCTTGGCCCAGTCCTGCAGAGCAGTGATCTTCTCGGCCACCGAGGCGGTGGAATTGAATCTGCGGAAAAGCTCCCAGGCTTCGTTCGATTCGATCTGGATCTGCTCGAACCAGTGCCGGTTTGCCTCGATCAGTTTCTCCGAGAATTCCGACTGAACCGCCATCGCGCGCTTCGCGTAGCTCTGGATGGCGTCGGAGACGGGACGGGCTTCGCTAAAGTTTGTCATTTCCAACATCCTTCGTTGTGGGGAGCATTGTTTCTCATGCGGGCGGCTCATGCGCGTTGACGCGTGTCAACTCGATAGCTTTTGGCCCGCGTGATTCTCGCGATCAGGCTAGCTGCGCTTGGGACTGACGACGGCACCGGTTCGCAGATTGATGAAGTGGACGCCGTCGCAGGCAGCGCAGGAGATCGAGTGCAGTTCGTCAGCCAGGGGCTCGGATGCGTCGGCAGGTAGCAGGCCTTGAACTCGATCGCCGGTGTTTGGACACGAGAAGATGATGGGGCGCCAAGCCCTTATGTCTGCCATTTGCGCGATCCTGACGGATGACCATCCTAAACGGTGGCGCGGCGCTCCGTTTTGACGCAGGTCAAAATTCCGGTCGGTTGGTCGGATCGGGGGCAGGCGGCGGCCTAGAACGGTCGGCGCCGATGGAGCTGGCGGGTGCTCGACTTGGCGGGCTGCCTGAGCGGCCGCCTTGGCGGCAAGTGCATCCTGGCGAACGTCACGACGACGACCGCCAGCACTCCCATCGAGGCAAGCAGGTTCTGCAACATGATTTTGATCTCCTGACAGGGCGTCAGCATCGTCGATCATCGGTCGCGTCGCCTTGATTTCCGTCAAGCGCAGGCGTTGAGGGAGATCAAAGCAGATGAGCCTGTTGCGTGTGACCTTGGTCGCGGGCGATGGAAGGAGATCAGAAATGCGCGCACATCAGATCATGGCAAGACACGTCATCACCGTTACAACCGAGACATCCATTCTCGATGCCGCCAAGCTGATGATGGATCACCATATCAGTGGCCTGCCGGTGGTCGATGTGGCCGGAAGACTGGTCGGAATCCTGTCGGAGAGCGATTTTCTGCGGCGAAGCGAGATCGGCACGCAACGCCGGCGTGGCCGTTGGTTTCAGTTCCTTCTCGGCTCCGGCTATGCAGCTTCGGACTTCGTCCACGAGCGCGGGCAGAAGGTCGGAGAGATCATGTCGTGCGATCCCGTCACCGTGACGGAGGAAACGCCTCTGCCTGACCTCGTCGATCTCATGGAAAAGAAGGGCGTTAAGCGCCTGCCGGTGATGAGCGATGGGCGCCTCGTGGGCCTCGTGACACGCGCGGACCTGCTGCGGGCAGTAGCGTCCATCGCACACCAGGTTCCGGATCCCACGGCGGATGACGAGCACATCCACGATCGTATCGTACGGGCACTCGACGGTGCAAACTGGTGTCCGCTCGGACTGCAAGTCTCGGTGCGCGACGGCGTGGTGCATCTCCGTGGGGTCATCTTGGATGAGCGGGCGAGGCAGGCGGCGATTGTTGCCGCGGAGAATGCTGCCGGCGTCAAGGAAGTGCACGATCATCTGTGCTACGTCGATACCTATTCCGGCTTCTATATCCAATCCGCGGAAGACGAACGAGCGGGGACCGCCAAAGCGGCGAAGGAGACGGTAGGATGATCATCCGTCCCGCAGTCATACTGATCCCGTTGATCGCGACCGCCGTGGTCGGCGCCGATGTCGTGGGAATCGCCGCAACGCTGCTTACGATCTGCGCGATCATTGGTTTCGCGATCGCGGCCGCCGGATGGACCGTCAACGGTAAGACGAAGTCGATACCGGCGGTCCGGCCGTCGTCCGCGGACTGGACATCTCACCACAAATAGCACCTCGTCTGATCTGGTCTCAGCTCCGGATGATGAGAGTTGGACGTCGCGGAAAGCGCGTCACCCGTGGTCCTTGCGGTCGAGGTCGTTCAAGGGGTTTGGTCGCCCCGGATGTCCTCCGCAACAAGGCAGCCGCTTTCAGGGCAGTCCGTTGCGACAGATCAATACGGGCATCGCGCGCCAATGGCAGCATGAGGATAGAATCAGCCCACGTGAGGGTGCCATGCCATCATTCGACGTTCGTTTCATCAAAACGGTTTGCGACGATACCGGCCACGAACACCGCGCCTGCCAGGCAGCGTTCAAGGTCGACGCCGCCTCGCTTTCCACGGCTGCACAACTGGCCGAAGCCGACTTCTGCAGACAAAAGGGTGTTCGCGACTGGACGATCTTTGCCGACTCCATGGAGCTTCGAACACCGCCGGCATTGGAATCAGCCTGGGGCGGCTAGCGATCTTGAGCGCGGTCGCGATCGATTGCCGCGACATTGCGCGTTTGACCAAGATCAAATCGGAGACCGGATCTCTCCGCTAGAGGTGGAGAACCAGAACGGGGCTTGAGAAATGACCGACCGATCAGCTGGCAATAGCTCGCCGCAATTCGAGAATCTACTCGGCCGCTTGCGAGCATTTCTTGCTCGGCGACACGAATTCGATCTCATGACGCCCCGAGAGGTCGACGAGATCGCTCACGAGCTCAACCTCTCGACGTCGGACCTTCGTGCGCTTGCCCGTGAGCAAGGCTCGCCGGAGCTACTCAGAAAGCGTCTTGCGCATGCAGGCTTGTCCGAGCAGATGCTCGCGTCGTCCCATTGCGATGTGCTGCGTGATCTGCAGCGGGTGTGCGGTCTATGCCGCGATAAGCCACGCTGCGCCGAGGATCTCGCGCGGGAGCGGCGGGCAAGTCCGGCAAAATATTGTCCGAATGAAATGACCCTGACCGCGCTGAGCCGCGGCGCCGGCGGCACGCAGCATGGCGCCGAAATTGATGCCGATCAAGCGGCTGGCAGCGAGACTGTGATTTTCATGCCGTCAGCGCATCCAAAGAAGGCCTCCACATGACAAGTCCATCTTCCGTTTCCAAGTCGATTTCCAAGTCGATGACGATGGGCGAAGCCGGTTTGGCATCGGGACTCGCGGTTTTTGCCTTCGTCTCCTTTCTCGGCGCGGCGATGGGGCACGATGCGGCGTTCAGTTTTCACGCGTCGCTTGCTTGCGCCGCCAGCCTGATCTCCGTGATCATGATCGGCAACCGCTATCTTGATCGTCCGGCCGAACTGCCTCCGGCTGAGATCGGCGGACGCCCCAACTACAATCTCGGTCCGATCAAGTTCGCTTCCGCCATGGCGATGTTCTGGGGCATCGCGGGTTTTTCCGTGGGTCTGATCATTGCCATGCAGCTGGCGTGGCCGGCGCTTAACTTCGACTTGCCCTGGACCACATTCGGCCGGCTGCGACCGCTGCATACGTCAGCCGTGGTCTTCGCGTTCGGCGGCAACGTTCTGATCGCAAGTTCGCTTTACGTCGTGCAGAAGACTTGCCGCACGCGCCTCGCCGGCGACCTCGCGCCCTGGTTTGTCGTGGTCGGGTACAACTTCTTCATTCTGATTGCGGGTACCGGCTATTTGTTGGGTGTCACGCAGTCGAAGGAGTACGCCGAGCCGGAGTGGTACGCCGACCTCTGGCTGACGATCGTCTGGGTGACGTATCTGCTCGTCTTCCTGATGACGTTGGTGAAGCGCAAGGAGCCGCATATCTTCGTCGCCAACTGGTTCTACCTGGCGTTCATCATCACGATCGCGGTGCTCCATCTCGGCAACAATCCAGCGCTGCCAGTCTCCTTCCTCGGCTCGAAGTCCTACATCGCCTGGGGCGGCGTGCAGGACGCGATGTTCCAGTGGTGGTACGGGCACAACGCGGTCGGCTTCTTCCTGACCGCCGGCTTCCTGGCGATCATGTACTACTTCATTCCGAAGCGGGCGGAGCGTCCGGTCTATTCCTACCGGCTGTCGATCATCCATTTCTGGGCGCTGATCTTCCTCTACATCTGGGCGGGTCCGCATCACCTGCACTACACGGCACTACCCGATTGGGCGCAGACCCTCGGCATGACGTTCTCGATCATGCTCTGGATGCCGTCCTGGGGCGGCATGATCAACGGCCTGATGACGCTGTCGGGAGCCTGGGACAAGCTGCGCACAGATCCTGTGTTGCGCATGATGGTCGTGTCGGTCGCCTTCTACGGAATGGCGACGTTCGAAGGCCCGATGATGTCGATCAAGGTGGTCAATTCGCTGAGCCACTATACCGACTGGACCATCGGCCATGTGCACTCCGGTGCATTGGGCTGGGTCGGCTTCGTGTCGTTCGGCGCGCTGTACTGCCTCGTCCCATGGCTCTGGAATCGCCAGCTCTATAGCCTGAAGCTCGTCAACTGGCACTTCTGGATCTCGACGATCGGCATCGTGCTCTACATTTCCGCGATGTGGGTATCGGGGATCCTGCAGGGCTTGATGTGGCGTGCCTACACCTCGCTCGGCTTCCTTGAATACTCCTTCATCGAGTCGGTCGAGGCGATGCACCCCTTCTACATCATCCGCGCGGCCGGCGGCGCGCTGTTCCTGGTCGGCGCCCTGATCATGGCCTTCAATCTCTGGATGACGGTCAACGCCGGCCGAGCCAGCGAAACCGAGGGTGCCGGCGCCCTTCAGCCTGCCGAATAGGTCACACAATGTCTCTCTGGAACAGACACAAGATCTTTGAGAAGAACTCGATCATCCTGATCGTCGGCATCCTGGTGGTCATTGCGATCGGCGGACTGGTCGAGATCACGCCGCTGTTCTACCTGAAGAGCACGATCGAGGCGGTCGACGGCGTGCGGCCCTATACGCCGCTCGAACTCGCGGGCCGCAACATCTATGTCCGCGAGGGCTGCTACCTCTGCCACTCGCAGATGATTCGACCACTCCGCGACGAGGTTGAGCGTTATGGCCATTATTCGCTCGCTGCGGAGAGCATGTACGACCATCCATTCCAGTGGGGTTCGAAGCGCACCGGGCCGGATCTCGCGCGCGTCGGCGGCAAGTACTCCGACGATTGGCACGTGACTCACCTGATCAATCCGCGGTCGATTGTCCCCCAGTCGGTGATGCCCGGATACCCCGCGCTCGCGAAGACGGAGATCGACCCGTCCGACGTCGCAGCTCATCTGCGGACGAATCGCGCAGTCGGCGTGCCCTACACGGACGAGCAGATCGCCAACGCGGCCGCCGATCTGAAGGCGCAGACCGATCCTGACGGTCCCGGCTCCGACGCTTTCCAGAAGCGTTATCCGAAGGCCGTGGTTCGCAACTTCGACGGCAAAGCGGGAAATCCGACTGAGCTCGACGCGCTGATCGCCTATTTGCAGATGCTCGGCACGCTGGTCGACTTCAAGCTCTACAACGAAAAAGCCAACCTGCGCTGAGGGCACGAGCATGAAAGCAATCATTCAAGTCGAGAATTTTGCGTCGAGCCTGGTCGGCACGCTCTGGACCCCTGTCTTTGTCGGAATCTTCATCGCCATCGTCGCCTACGCGCTTTGGCCCCGTAACAAAACCCAATTCGACGCCGCAGCTCGGATGCCGCTGAGTGAGGACTGAACGATCATGAGCGAGCACGACGAGATTGACCGCGTGTCCGGCCGCAGCACGACCGGTCACGAGTGGGACGGCATCAAGGAGCTCAATACGCCGCTGCCGCGGTGGTGGGTCCTGACGTTCTATGCGACGATCATCTGGGCAATCGGCTACTGGGTCGTCTACCCGGCCTGGCCGCTGGTCTCGGGTTACACAACCGGCTTGTTCCAGTATTCCACCCGCGCCAGTGTCGTCACCGACCTTGCCGATCTCGAGAAGCTGCGCGGCGAGAAGATGGCGGTGCTCGGCAACGCGTCGCTGGCCGACATCGAGAAGGATCCGGCCCTGCTGGCGTTGGCGCGTGCCCGCGGCAAGACCGTGTTCGCCGACAATTGCGCGCCCTGCCACGGCAGCGGCGGCGCCGGTGCAAAGGGCTATCCGAACCTGAACGACGACGACTGGCTGTGGGGCGGCTCGCTCGACCAGATCATGCAGACGATCCAGTTCGGTGCACGGTCGGGACACGCAAAGACGCATGAAGGGCAGATGCTGGCATTCGGCCGTGATGGGGTTCTCAAGAAGGACGAGATTGTTACGGTCGCCAACTATGTGCGCTCGCTCTCCGGTCTCTCCACCGCGCCGAAATTCGACGCTGCCGCCGGCAAGAAGATCTTCACCGAGAATTGCACCAGCTGTCACGGCGATAACGGCAAGGGTAACCAGGAGGTCGGTGCGCCTGATCTCACCGACAAGATCTGGCTTTATGGCTCCGACGAGGACACGCTCGTCGAGACCATCACCAACGGCCGCGCTGGCGTTATGCCCGCCTGGGTCGGCCGGCTGGATCCGGTCACGGTCAAGGCGCTCGCGGTCTATGTGCACTCACTGGGCGGCGGCAAGTAGCCGCCGCCGCAGGGCGGAGCCCGCAGGTTCGTTGACCAAGGTCAACTCCAGTCTTGGCGCGGGGATGTAGGCTTGAAGGATAGCCTCATTCGAGCAAACCGATGAACAAGCCCGTGTCGCCTGATGAACTCATAACCGACGAGGATGGGCCGCTCTACGCGCCTCGCAAAAAGGTGTTCCCGCAGAGCGTCTCCGGCCGCTTCCGCTCGATCAAATGGCGGTTGATGATCGTCTGTCTCGGTGTCTACTACTTTTTACCCTTCGTGCGCTGGCATCGCGGCCTCGGCGCGCCGAATCAGGCGGTTCTGATCGATTTTCCGAATAGCCGCTTCTATTTCTTCTTCATCGAACTCTGGCCGCAGGAGGTCTATTACTTCACTGGCCTGCTGGTGCTCGCCGCACTCACCTTGTTCCTGATGAATGCGCTGGGCGGCCGCATCTGGTGCGGCTATCTCTGCCCGCAGACGGTGTGGACCGATCTGTTCTATGCGGTCGAGCGTCTCGTCGAGGGCGACCGCCGCGCGCAGATCAAGGCCGATGCGGGGCCGATGACCGTCAAGCGCGCCGGTCGCCGCCTGCTGAAGCATGCGATCTGGCTGGTGATCGCCTGGTGGACAGGCGGCGCCTGGGTGCTCTATTTCGCCGATGCGCCGACGCTGGTGCATGATCTGGCGACCTTTCAGGCCCCGGCGGTCGCCTATATCTGGATCGCGGCCCTGACCGCGTCGACCTATCTGCTGGCGGGCCATATGCGCGAGCAGGTCTGCGTCTATATGTGCCCGTGGCCGCGGATTCAGGCCGCGCTGACCGACGAATGGGCACTCAACGTCACATACAAATACGATCGCGGTGAGCCGCGTTGCTCGGTCAAGAAGGCGTTCGACATTCGCTCGCTCGGCGAGAAGGCCGGCGATTGTATCGATTGCAACCAGTGCGTTGCGGTGTGCCCGACCGGGATCGACATTCGCGATGGCGCGCAGCTTGGCTGCATCCAGTGCGGCCTATGCATCGATGCCTGTGACGCCGTCATGACCAAGGTCAGCCGCAAGACCGGTCTGATCGGATACGATAACGATATCAACGTTCAGCGGCGCGTCGCCGGCAAGCAGGAGATATTCAAGCCCGTTCGCGCCCGTACCGTCGTCTATGCCAGCCTGATCACTATAGTCTGCGCGGTGATGCTCTACGCCCTGATGTCGCGGACGCTGCTCGACGTCAACGTGCTGCACGACCGCAATCCCATCGCGGTGCGTCTCAGCGACGGTGAGATACGCAACGGCTACACGATACGTTTCCTCAACAAGCGCGGCTTCGACCGCGTGATCGCGATCGATGTCGATGGACCGGCCGACGCGAAGCTGCATGTCATCGGTGCGGACTCCGTGACGCCAGACCGGCCGATGATCGTCATTGGCCGCGACACCACCACCGAGCTTCGCGTGCTGGTGACGGCGCCGTTCGATGAAAAGGCGGAAAAGTCGGTGCCGGTCACGTTCCGCGTCACTGATATCGGCCTCGGAGAGGTCGCTTCCGCGACCGACCACTTCGTGCTTCCCTAACCACGGAAACCTCGTCATGGCAGCCTCTCGTCCAGCCGCGCGGCCCATCACCGGACGTTTCGTCCTGGTCGCGACGATCGCATTCTTCGCCGTCATCATCAGCGTGAATATGGTCATGATGCGCCTTGCCATTTCGACGCTTCCGGGCACAGAGGTCGACAGCGCCTACAGTGCGAGCCTCGCCTATCAACGCGAGATCGATGCGGCCAGGCAGCAGAACGAGCGCGACTGGCGGGTCCAGGCCCATGTCGATCGGCGGCCTGACGGCAGCGCCGCAATTGCACTCGAGGCGCGCGACCACGCCGGCGCACCGCTTACGGGGATGAGTTTCCTTGCCCGGCTCGAACGACCGATCGATCGTCGCGCCGACCGGGCAATCGAGATTGGCGAGGCTGGAGGTGGGAGCTATAGCGGCCGCGCCGAAGGCGTCGCGGCAGGGCAGTGGGACCTCGTAATCGAGGGCGACGCCGATGGCCGGCGCATGTTCCTGTCGAAGAACCGAATCCTGCTGAACTGAAGGTGCATCCCATGCAGGCGGATATCGATTTCTCTCACTATCTCAAGAGCGCGGGCACCGGGCTCATGCATCTCGATCTCGCAGTCGAGGGCATCAACTGCGCGGGCTGCATGGCCAAGATCGAGCGCAATCTGTCAGCCATACCGGACGTCACCTCGGCCCGCGTGAACTTGACGGACAGTCGCCTTGCGCTGGAATGGAAGGCGGGTGCTCTCGAACCGGCGCTGTTCGTAAGTCGGCTCGCGGAGCTCGGCTACAAGGCCTATCCCTTCGAGCGCGATGATGCCGAAACCCTGGAGGCTCGACGTGCGCAAGGCCTGTTGCGCAGGCTAGGCGTCGCGGCCTTTGCCGCCATGAACGTGATGATGCTGTCGGTCCCGGTGTGGTCCGGCAACGTCTCCGACATGCTGCCGGAGCAGCGAGATTTCTTCCACTGGCTGTCGGCGCTGATCGTGCTGCCGGCCGCAGCCTATTCGGCGCAGCCCTTCTTCTCGTCGGCGCTGTCAGCCCTGCGAGCGCGCGGCGTCAACATGGACGTTCCGATCAGTATCGGCATCATTTTGGCGCTGGCAACCTCGGTGATCGAGACCGTAAACCACGCCGAACATGCCTATTTCGATGCCGCGATCATGCTGATCGCTTTCCTGCTCGCCGGTCGCTATCTCGACCAGAACATGCGGCGGCGCACTCGCGCCTTTGCCGGCAACCTGGCTGCCCTCAAGGCGGAGACCGCGACAAAGTTCATCAGTCCGACCGAGATCAGAACGGTCCCGGCAGCTGCGATCCGGCCCGGCGACGTCGTGCTGCTGCGGCCCGGCGAACGTTGCGCGGTCGATGGTAACGTGATCGAAGGCCGCTCGGAGATCGACCAGAGCCTGATCACGGGCGAAACCTTGCCAGCGATGGCGACGCCTGGCAGTGCTGTGTTTGCGGGGACGCTGATCCGTTCCGGCACGTTGCGTGTCCGCGCATCGGCCGGCTCGGGTGGTACATTGCTGGATGAGATATCTCAGCTGCTCGATCGCGCGCTGCAGGCGCGCTCGCGCTATCTTCGATTGGCGGAGCGCGCCTCGAGGCTCTATGCCCCGGTGGTCCACGCCACCGCATTGCTCACGATGCTGGGCTGGCTGGCCTATGGCGCGAGCTTTCATGATTCGATCGTGACAGCGATTGCAGTCCTGATCATCACCTGTCCCTGCGCACTAGGTCTTGCCATTCCGGCGGTGCAGACCGTCGCATCCGGTGCGCTATTCGGCTCGGGCGTGCTGCTCAACGTCGGCGATGCGATCGAGCGGACTGCCGAGATCGACCGGGTGATCTTTGACAAGACAGGTACATTGACGCTGCCCGAGCTCGACGTCGCCAATCTCGCGGAAATCCCGGACGATGTCGTGCAGCTTGCAGGCCGGCTGGCGCTCTCGAGCCGTCATCCGGTCGCTGCCGCGGTCGCGCGTAAGGCGGGTGTGGCCTCACCGTTGCCCGATATCCAGGAAGAGCCGGGCCAAGGTGTCTACGGCCTTTACGAGGGACGTCCGATCTGGCTGGGCCGCCCGTCATTCTGCGGCGCTGATGACCTGGCCAACGAGATCCTGTGCCACGATCCGGAAGCATCCGTCGTCGCATTCAGGTATGGCGAGAGCAGATATGCCTTCGCGGTTCGGCAACGGCTGCGGCCGGACGCGGCCGAGGTCGTGGCGGCGCTGACGCACATGGGCATCGCCGTCGAGATCGTGTCCGGAGATCGCGAGCCCGCGGTCCGGCTCGCGGCTGAGGTGCTCGGCGTGCATGAATGGCGTGCCGAGGTGTCCCCGGTCGACAAGATCGACCGGATCGAGGAGCTGGCGCGCCAAGGCTGCAAGGTGCTGATGGTCGGCGATGGTCTAAACGATGCGCCGGCCCTGGCCGCAGCGCACGCCTCGATGTCACCTGTTACGGCCACGGATATGAGCCAGGCGGTCGCCGATGCTGTCTTCCTTGGCGAGCGTCTTGCGCCGGTGCTGGCCGCGGTCAAGGTGTCGCGCAAGGCGTTGCGCTTGATGCGACAGAACCTCTGGCTTGCCGTCGTTTACAATGTGCTGGCGGTCCCGATCGCCGTTGCCGGCCTGGTCACACCGCTGATCGCCGCGGCGGCGATGTCGGGTTCATCGGTGATCGTGATGCTGAACGCGCTGAGAGCACGAACGAGGGAGATGGGCTGATGGAAGTTCTGATCATCCTGGTGCCGTTGGCGCTCGCGCTTGGCTTTGCCGGGCTACTCGGCTTTCTATGGTCGCTCAAGAGCGGCCAATATGATGACCTCGATGGCGCGGCATGGCGCGCCATCGCCGACGATGAGCCGGTCAACGGTCAGGGTCAGTCCAAATAATGAAAATACACAAGTGAAACCGCCGATGCGATCGTCAATGCGGTGCAGGCGAACGCCAGCAGGAGTGTCCAGTCCGTTCGCCGCGATTGCGGCACCCGAGATCGCAGGAGCAGGACCGAGACCAGCCGGTTGATGGCGCCAAACCGCGCCATCGTCAGCAGCAGCACATTGGCAGCACGTCGGGCTGCCAATAGCGCCAGTGTGTCGCGGACACTGTGACGGGTCGCATCGTGGTGGCATCGAACCATCCGTCGGCGTGCCGAATGCAGGGGAAACCGAGCGGATCTTGATCGGCATCGATTGCGGCAAGCTGGATCGCGCAACCGAACGGGGCGGATGCGATGTCTCGCCATCCTATCAAGGTCAGCCGTCGAATCATCGAGGTCAAAAGCCAACGCATATCGCAAGTTACTCCGCTGATGCAGCCATCGTGCCATGCTCACTCGCTTGAACCGTTGACGTAGCGCAATTGCAGAGCTGCGATCCGACACTTTCGATGAAACGATTGAGGCTTTGCTTGAGCGCCTACCCGCGAAGGCCCACTTAGCACAGAAATGAGGCCCGCAATGTCTCCAAATGGAGAAGTCCCCGGGCCTTGTCCTAGGTCAAAGCGCCACCATCGATCCGCTATAGATTGAAATTCTAGTCCGACCAATTCCCGTTCTATTGCTGGAACCTGTCGCCTCAAATAGCGAGGCTGTGTCAGGCACGTCGAGAGAGTGATGATACTGCTAGCTGATGCCGAAGCAATACTCGACGAAATTGAGCGCGACGCTGCCGAGTTGCTATCCGCGGAGCTTCGGAAACGAGTACAGCAATACGTTGACGAACAACGCGCAGCCCTCAAGGTGCTTCGCAAGCTCTATCAATAGGAGTTTGGCTCGACAAAGAAGAGGTGTCTGTGTGTCTGTGGTCTCGAGTGGGAGGCAACTGAAGCTTGTCGTGCAGGCAAACGCAAACTCTTCAATGCGGGCGGTTACGGCCGGTCGGCATATTTGGATCGCTGGCGCTGTGCTGCGGGACCTTTTCGCGAACGGTGTGGGTCGTGCGTTGTTAGATAGCGACAAGCCTTGTTCAGCCTTTTGCGCCGGCTTCGTGGCGGATGCCATGATCTTCGTGCCCGGGGGCGTCGAGCAGGAACGCAAACGAAGAATTCTCGGTTTCGACTCCTTGGAGCGATACGTCCAGTCGCGGCATGCAGGGCAGCCCGGCAGGAAGTTTCCCTGCCGGGCCGCGTCATCGGCGTTCCCGAGGGCAGGTCGGGCCGCTCAATGACCGGTGATCGCAGTTGCCTTTGTGGCGGCGCGTTGGACGTTCGGCGCCCATCGGACTGTCGAGTTTTCTTTTAGGCGCCAATGAGCATCACGGCTGCAATCGGATGAGCAAGGAGGCGACGCCCTCCGAGCTGAACAGGGCACCAGCGCTCAGATATCGCCGAGTCGGCACCAGGCGAGGTCGATTAACGTCCCGATCCGCCTAGATTGCGCTTGTAGTTGTTTGCGGTTCTCCGGATTTTCGATCTTTCCGATCACGATGGATGTCCGGGCATGAGTGATCTGAAGAGCGAAAACCGCCTCTTGTAGCGCTTCGCGCGCTTTCTGCCGGTGAGCGCTACAAAGCTCAAACGAATCGATCGGTGCTGTTCCGCATGCCAGCGACAGCGTGGGGCGGTGACGTTTACGTCGATCGAGGTTCGCGATGTCAGGCATGGCGCTTCTCCCTTGGCGTGTGCTCGGTGTTGATGTCCTTTCGAGAGGATATTGAGGGCGCCGCCTTAATTGCTTGATCAATCCGATTATCGGAATCCGGCAAATCGTGGGAATTTTGTGATTAACCTTTTGAAAACGGCATATGCCGATAGATTATCGGTATATGCAGATAATGCAGGTGCTCGATGAAGCAGGTTGTGTTGCCAATGCCCGAGGAACTGGCCGTGGTGGGCAGTTGCTGCGCCGCATTCAATGTCCGGAAGGCAAGCCGGGTGATTACTCGGCTGTATGCCGAGGCCTTTGCGCCCGTCGGCATCGAGCCGACGCAATTTATGCTGCTCGCCGCCTGTGCACGGCAGAGGACCGTGACCGTGGGAGCTCTTGCGGAGAGGATGGCGATGGACCCGAGCGCGCTTGCCCGCAATATTGCGGTACTCGAGCGCCGTGGGCTGGTGAAGGTCGCATTTGGAGTGGACCGGCGGGTGCGGAATATCTCGATATCCGCCCGAGGCAAGCAAACTCTGTCCCGCGCGCTGCCCCGCTGGCGGGCCATGCAGGCGAAGCTGGCCGCACAGTTTGGCGAAGACAATTTTCAGGCGACCATCGATCTGATGAAAAAGATGAAGCAGGCCGGCGAGGCGCTGCTCATCGATCCAAACCCATAAGAGGTCACGATGCCCGTCCGCTGGCTCGATCCGTCGCCGGTGCTGCGTGTCGAGCGTTTCAACAGTTTCGACGAATTTCGCCCCAACGATGTTATCGGCGGAATGAGAAGCACGCCGCTGGATGCGTCGCCCATCTCGGTCTCGCGGAGCATTCTGGCGCTTCCTGATTGCCTTCTCGTGCTACAGCGATCTTTCGCCCGGCGAATGGAGGGCGATCTCGGCGCAAATCGCGGCGTTGGGGTCGTTGTTCCTTTAGCCTTCCACGCAACGCTGAACGGCAGTGAGGTCGGCGATTCCACGATCGGCGTCATCCGCGGCCGAGCACCCGTCGATGTCGTCGAACGGCATGCAAACACCTATCTCATGCTGCGCTTCGGCTCCGACATGCAGAATCGCGGATGGACCAACTCCGGGAGAGGAATCGAGCTGTTCAGGCTGACGTCGGCGAAGATGCTGGCAATCCGATCGGCAATTCTTGACATGTTTTGCCTGGCGTCCACCTGCAGCGAACTCAGGGAATTCGAGCTGTTGAGCGGAAAGCTGCAGGAAACGCTTATCGCCGGGCTCGACAGCGCGCTCGTCGAGGATAGCGTCAAGCGAGCGCTTCCCGGCTCTTTCGACCGGCATCGAAAGCTGATCGAGCGCCTGGATGAACTGGTGGCGGCCGCCGCCGAGGCCGATCTCTACAGCGCCGGCCTCGCGCAGACCCTGGGCGTTTCCGTTCGTACGCTCCAAACCGCCGTACAGCACGTCTGTGGCGTTAGCCTGCATCAACACTTGCGATCGAAACGCATGTGGTCGGTCCGCAAGCTCCTCGTCAAAGGAGGCCCGCTCCTCACCGTGACCGCGGCGGCACGGGCCAACGGCTTCTGGCACATGAGCGACTTCGCTGGAAGCTATAGCCGTGCATATGGCGAGATGCCCTCGGAAACCCTGGCACGGGCGCGAGGGCTCTAGTCCGGCAAGAACGTCATGCGTCCGTTAATCCTTAACCTCTCCGCCGTCAGTCGGATTGCGTTCGTTGCCGGTTCGATCATGCAGCCCGACAGCCGTCGCGGGACATAGCGGAGGTGCCGCCTGCGCGGGAGGCCTCGAGATGACGTGCCTCTTTGATCAACCAATCTGCCGCTCGCAACCCCTTGGGCTTGAATACACACTCACGAATTTGGGTCGTCGATGAACCTTTGTGGACGCGCGAAAGCCTCCAGCAGGTCTCTTCGGTCTATGATGATTTCTCGGCCACGGATGCGCACGCCATGCTCGGTCAGATGCGCTAGATTGCGCGAAAGGTTCTCGCGGGTCGTGCCGATGTGGGATGCCAGGGTGGCGCGGTCGAACGGCAGGACGAGATGCTTGCCTGATGCGGCGCTTTGCGCCTCTGACAGGATCCAGTTGGCCAGACGTTCGACGCTTGATCGCGCCACATAGCCCTTCAATTTCTTCACTGCGCCGCGATAGGCCGATGCAAGCTCGCTCGTGACCGTCTGGGCAAACCCGATCTCCCGCCCCAGGATCGTCCGCACGCTTTGTGCCGGGATCAGCAGAATGCGGGATTCCTTCAACGTTCTCGCCGAGTTCAGGTAGCGCTGGTCGCCCACGACGGCCGCAAGGATGAAGGTCGAGACCGGTGCGAGCAGGGAAATTCCCCACTCGACTTCGTCTTGTTCGGTAAAGATTTCAACCAGACCATCGACCAGGACGTGCAGGAAGTCGGGAGGATCGCCCTCGTGAATGAGGTGCACACCGATCGGAAACTGCTGCAGCAGCGCGCCTTGCAGCAGGTCATCGAGACTTTGCTCGGTCATCCGCGCGAACAGAGGCAAGGACTTCACCTGGTCGAAATCATCAGAGCGCAACTGGTCAATCTCCGTGACGTGTGACAAATATCAAATCATGATGCCACAAATTGCAATTAGAGGGACGTGTTTTTGCAAATTCAGGGTGCCTTTCTCACACCATCGACGAGATCATTGATCTGGAACAACCACGGACGCGCTGATCTTTGCGCATGAGTACCTCCAATGCCGGTGGGTGATTGGAGACATCAATGGGCGCAACTGGTTCAAGCTCTTCGCATAGTGGTCGAGCGCTCTGGCTTTCGACAATTTCCTTCACGATCTGCTTTGCGGTCTGGACGATATTCTCGATCATCGGCATCCGGATCAAGCAGGAGCTCGGTCTGAACGACACCGAGTTCGGGCTGCTGGTAGGCACCCCGATCCTCAGCGGCTCGCTGATCCGCCTCGTGCTTGGTATCTGGACTGACCAGTATGGCGGGCGGCGCGTCTACACGGTTGTGATGCTCGCTGCCGCGGCCGCTACCTACCTGCTGACGTGGGCGCACACCTATCCTGAATTCCTAATCGCCGCACTTTTCGTCGGTGTCGCGGGAGGGTCCTTTGCGGTCGGCGTCGCCTACGTGTCCCGCTTTTTCCCGACCGCCAGGCAGGGCACGGCGCTCGGCATTTTCGGCGCCGGCAATGTCGGCGCCGCGGTCACGAAATTCCTCGCTCCGTTCGTGCTGGTTGCCTATGGCTGGCAGACGACTGCGCAGGTCTGGGCGGCCGTGATCGGCGTGATGGGTATCTTGTTCTGGCTCCTTTCCGAGGAAGACCCGGTGGTGCGCGAGCGGCGTGCCAGAAACGAGAAGCCGAAGAGCGCCTGGCTCGAGCTCGAGCCGCTCAAGAACATCCAGGTGTGGCGCTTCTCGCTCTATTACTTCTTCGTGTTCGGGGCCTTCGTCGCGCTCTCGCTGTGGCTGCCGCAGTATCTGATTAAGGTCTACGGCGTCGATATCAAGATTGCCGGGATGCTGGCGGCGATGTTCTCGTTTCCGGCGAGCGTTTTCCGCGCCTATGGCGGCCATCTCTCGGACCGCTATGGCGCGCGTCGCGTCATGTATTGGACGTTCCTGGTCGGAGTAGCGGCAACCTTTGTGCTGTCCTACCCGCCGACCGACTATCTCGTGAAGACCGTGAACGGCACCGTCGGCTTCCATCTGGAGATGGGGCTGGTGCCGTTCGTGGTGACTGTGTTCGTTCTGGGCTTCTTCATGGCGCTCGGAAAGGCTGCGGTCTACAAGCACATCCCAGTCTACTATCCGCAGAACGTCGGCGCGGTGGGCGGTCTGGTCGGCATGATCGGCGGTCTCGGCGGTTTCGTGCTGCCCATCGCCTTCGGCGCGCTCGTCGATCTGACTGGACTCCGGACCAGCTGCTTCATGCTGCTGTTCCTTTTGGTCACGATCGCGCTGGTTTGGATGCAC
This sequence comes from Bradyrhizobium mercantei, assembly GCF_001982635.1. GTDB lineage: Bacteria > Pseudomonadota > Alphaproteobacteria > Rhizobiales > Xanthobacteraceae > Bradyrhizobium > Bradyrhizobium mercantei. The sequence continues at coordinate 512,531 of NZ_MKFI01000003.1, forward strand.
GTCTCCATCAGGCAGATGGAGCGCGGCGTGGTCGGCGAAGCACTCAAGAAACTTCCAGAACTCCCGGAGATGCAGGAGATTCACCGACCGCAGCATGTCGGCGCTCTGTCCGGCGCCGTCCTCACCGACTGGCGGCCGGAGGACGCGGCGTTCTGGGCGGGCGGCGGCCGTGCCATCGCCCGGCGCAATCTCTGGATCTCGATCCCGGCGCTGCTGCTGTCTTTCGCGGTCTGGCAGGTCTGGTCGGTGGTGGTGGCCAAGCTGCCTTCGGTCGGATTCAGCTTCACGACTGACCAGCTGTTCTGGCTTGCGGCGCTGCCCGGCATATCGGGTGCGGTGCTGCGGATCTTCTACTCCTTCATGGTGCCGATCTTCGGCGGCCGGCTGTGGACCACGCTTGCCACTTGGTCGCTGCTGCTGCCCGCTGTCGGTATCGGCTATGCCGTGCAGAATCCGGCGACGCCGTATCCGGTCTTCCTGGGGCTCGCGCTGTTGTGCGGATTCGGCGGCGGCAATTTTGCCTCCTCGATGGCCAACATCTCGTTCTTTTTCCCTCGCGCGGAGAAGGGAAACGCGCTCGCGCTCAATGCGGGGCTCGGCAATCTCGGCGTCAGCGTCGTGCAGTTCGTCGTGCCGATCGTGATCACCGTGGGCGTGTTCGGTTGGTTCGGCGGCGATCCGACCGCGGTCAAGAGCGGGAGCACCGATGTGCCGCTCTGGCTGCAGAATGCCGGCTTCGTCTGGGTGCCGTTCATCGTGGCCAGCGCCTTTGCTGCCTGGTTCGGCATGAACGACATTGCGTCCGCCAAAGCCTCCTTTGCCGACCAGGCGGTGATCTTCCAGCGTAAGCACAACTGGATCATGTGCTGGCTCTACACCGGCACATTCGGTTCGTTCATCGGCTATTCAGCCGGCTTCCCCCTACTGACGAAGACCCAATTTCCCGCTGTCGATGCGTTGCAATTCGCCTTCCTGGGCCCGCTGGTCGGTGCGCTCTCGCGCTCGGCCACGGGGTGGATGGCCGACAAATGGGGCGGCGGCCGCGTCACCGTCGGCGTGTTCGCGCTGATGATGGTCGGCGTGCTTGGGGTGCTCTATTTCCTCGGCATCAAGGATCAACCTGGCGCGTTCTGGGGCTTCTTCGCGATGTTCCTGCTGTTGTTCTTCGCGACCGGGGTTGGCAACGCGTCGACCTTCCAGATGATCCCCAACATCATGCGGCGGGAGATGGACCGGCTGATGCCGACCGCTGATCCCGCGACCCGGCTGCGGCAGGCCGAGAAGGAATCGGCCGCCATCACCGGCTTCACCTCGGCGATCGCTGCGTTCGGTGCGTTCTTCATTCCGAAGTCGTTCGGTACTTCGATCGATCTCACTGGCGGCGTTCAGGCGGCATTGTGGGGATTTTTCATCTTCTATGTAACCTGCATCGTCATCACCTGGGCTGTCTATACCCGCAAGGGTGGCCTGCTTCATGACATTGAACGGCGCGCTCGGATCTCGCCCGCCACCCAGCCCGCGGAATAAGGAGACGAGGGATGAGCCATTTCCTGGACAGGTTGACATTCTTCACGCGCGCCAAGCCGGATTTTGCCAACGGTCACGGCGTCACAACAACCGAGGATCGCTCCTGGGAGGACGGCTACCGGAGACGCTGGCAGCACGACAAGATCGTGCGGTCGACGCATGGCGTGAACTGCACCGGCTCCTGCTCGTGGAAGGTCTACGTCAAGGGTGGCATCGTCACTTGGGAAACCCAGCAGACCGACTATCCGCGCACGCGCCCGGACCTGCCCAACCATGAACCTCGCGGCTGCGCGCGCGGCGCCAGCTACAGCTGGTACCTCTATTCCGGCAATCGCGTGAAATATCCGCTAGTGCGCTCGCGGCTGCTGAAATTGTGGCGCGAGGCGCGCGCAGTGATGACGCCGGTCGTTGCCTGGAAATCGATCGTCGAAGATCCGACGAAGCGAGCCGCTTATGTGCAGAAGCGCGGCCTTGGCGGCTTCGTCCGCGCCAGCTGGACCGAGGTCAACGAGATCGTGGCCGCCGCAAACGCCTACACCGCGAAAACCTATGGTCCAGACCGCGTCTTCGGTTTCTCGCCGATTCCGGCGATGTCGATGGTGAGCTACGCGGCAGGCGCACGCTATCTCTCTTTGCTCGGCGGCGTCTGTATGTCGTTCTACGACTGGTATTGCGATCTGCCGCCGGCCTCGCCGCAGACCTGGGGCGAGCAGACCGATGTGCCCGAAAGCGCGGACTGGTACAATTCTGGCTTCCTGATCCTGTGGGGATCGAACGTCCCGCAGACCCGCACGCCGGACGCCCATTTCTATACCGAGGTCCGCTACAAGGGCGCCAAGAGCGTCGTGATCTGCCCGGACTATTCAGAAGCTTCGAAATTCGCCGATCTGTGGGTGTCACCCAAGCAAGGCACCGACGCGGCGTTGGCGATGGCCATGGGGCACGTGATCCTCAAGGAATTCCACGTCGATAGGCAGACCAGATACTTCAACGACTATGCGCGCCAGTATACGGACATGCCATTTCTGGTGCGGCTGGTGAAATCCGAGGGACGGCTCGTACCCGAGCGGTTCGTGCGCGCCTCGGATTTCGCCACTTCTCTCGACGAAGCCAACAATCCCGAGTGGAAGACTGTGGCCTATGATGAGGCGACCGGTGAGATCGTGGTGCCGAACGGCTCGGTCGGCTTCCGCTGGGGCGAGCAGGGCAAATGGAATCTGGAGGAGCGGGACTCAAAGAGCCGCGACACCAGGCTGCAGCTTTCGCTCGCCGATACCAGGGATGAACTGGCCGAGGTCGCATTCCCTTATTTCGGCAATCGCGAGCACGATCATTTCCAGGGTACCGATCATCCGGACGTCTTGACGCGCAAGGTGCCGGCCAGGCGCATCCAGCTCAAGGACGGCGAGGCGCTGGTGGCGTCCGTCTATGACCTGTTCGTCGCCAATTACGGTGTCGATCGCGGCTTCGGCGACGATCATCTCGGCAATACCTACGACGAGGTCGAACCCTACACGCCGGCCTGGGCGGAGAAGATTACCGGCGTGCCACGCGACCAGATCATCACGGTGGCGCGCGAATTCGCCGCCAATGCCGAGAAGACCGGCGGCCGCTCCATGGTCATCCTCGGCGCCGGGTTGAACCACTGGTACCACATGGACATGAACTACCGCGGCATCATCAACATGCTGGTAATGTGCGGATGCATCGGACAATCCGGCGGAGGCTGGTCGCACTACGTCGGCCAGGAGAAGCTGCGGCCGCAGTCCGGCTGGACGCCGCTCGCCTTCGGTCTCGACTGGGGCCGTCCGCCGCGTCAGATGAACTCGACCTCGGCCTTCTACGCCCACACCGATCAATGGCGTTACGAGACATTGGACGTGAAGGAAATCCTGTCGCCGACGGCGCCGCAAGGTCCGTGGGATGGCGCGCTGATCGATTATAATGTTCGCGCCGAGCGGATGGGATGGCTGCCTTCCGCACCGCAACTCGAGACCAATCCGCTGGAGGTTGCGAAGCTCGCGGCAGCCGCCGGGCTGGAGCCCAGGGACTACGTCGCGAAATCGCTTCGGTCGGGCGATTTGAAGCTGTCATGCGATGATCCGGACGGACCGAAGAACTGGCCGCGCAACATGTTTGTCTGGCGCTCGAACCTGCTGGGCGCATCAGGCAAGGGGCATGAATATTTCCTGAAACATCTGCTCGGCACCAAACACGGCGTGCTGGGTAAGGATCTCGGCGAGGACGGCAGGAAAAAGCCGCTTGAGGTCAAATGGCACGAAGATGCCCCGGAGGGAAAGCTCGACCTGCTGGTTACGCTGGACTTCCGGATGTCCACGACCTGCATGTACTCGGACATCGTGCTGCCGACCGCGACCTGGTACGAGAAGAACGATCTCAATACCTCCGACATGCATCCCTTCATTCACCCGCTATCGGCGGCGATCGATCCAGTCTGGGAATCCCGCAGCGACTGGGACATCTACAAGGGAATCGCGGAAGCCTTTTCGAAGGTCGCGCCGGAAGTCCTGGGCGTCGAGAAGGACGTCGTCCTCACCCCGATCATGCATGACAGCCCCGGCGAGATCGCCCAGCCTTTCGACGTCAAGGACTGGAAGACGGGTGCGATTGATCCGATCCCGGGCAAGACGATGCCGGCCGTGACCGTGGTCGAGCGCGACTACCCGAACCTCTACAAGCGTTTCACCTCGCTCGGGCCGCTGATGAACAAGCTCGGTAATGGCGGCAAGGGCATGAGCTGGAACACCGATCATGAGGTCGAGCTGCTCAAGAAGCTGAACGGCGTCGTAACGGAGGAAGGCGCGTCCAAGGGGCTTGCCCGCATCGAGAGTGCGATCGACGCCTGCGAAGTCATCCTTAGCCTCGCTCCGGAAACCAACGGTGAGGTCGCGGTCAAGGCATGGTCATCCCTCGGTAATTTCACCGGGCGAGATCACACCCATCTGGCCGTCCCGAAGGAAGACGAGAAGATCCGCTACCGCGACGTGGTCGCGCAGCCGCGCAAGATCATCTCCTCGCCGATCTGGTCGGGCCTGGAATCCGAGAAGGTCTGCTACAACGCCTGCTACACCAACGTCCACGAATTGATCCCGTGGCGCACGCTGACCGGCCGTCAGCAGCTCTATCAGGATCATCTGTGGATGCGTGCCTTCGGGGAAGGTTTCTGCGTCTACCGGCCGCCGATCGACACCAAGACGGTCAAGCCGGTGATCGACCGCAGGCCGAACGGCAACGACTCCGTGGTCTTGAACTTCATCACGCCGCACCAGAAGTGGGGCATTCACTCGACCTATACCGACAATCTCCTGATGCTGACGCTGTCGCGCGGCGGTCCGATCGTGTGGATCAGCGAACTCGACGCCAAGGCGGCGGGCATCGTCGATAACGACTGGATAGAAGCCTACAACACCAACGGCGCGCTGGTCGCACGCGCGGTGGTCTCGCAACGCGTCCGACAAGGCATGTGCATGATGTATCATGCACAGGAGAAGATCGTGAATGTCCCGGGCTCCGAGCAGACCGGCCAGCGCGGCGGCATCCATAACTCGGTTACCCGTACCGTGCTCAAGCCGACCCACATGATCGGCGGCTACGTACAGCAAGCCTACGGCTTCAATTACTACGGCACGGTCGGCGCCAATCGCGATGAATTCGTCATCGTTCGCAAGATGTCGAAAGTCGACTGGCTCGACACGCCCGCCGCAGATCAACCCGGGACGTCCCAGCTGGAGGCCGCACAATGAAGATCCGCGCCCAGATCGCAATGGTGCTGAACCTCGACAAGTGCATCGGGTGTCACACCTGCAGCGTCACCTGCAAGAACGTGTGGACCAGCCGCGAAGGCATGGAATATGCGTGGTTCAACAACGTCGAGACCAAGCCCGGCATCGGCTATCCCAAGGATTGGGAGAACCAGGCGCGTTGGAAGGGTGGTTGGAAGCGCAATCGCAACGGCTCGATCCAGCCGCGCATCGGCGGCAAGTGGCGGGTGCTGGCGAACATCTTCGCCAATCCCGACCTGCCCGAGATCGACGACTATTATGAGCCGTTCACCTTCGACTACCAGCATTTGCAGCAGGCGCCGGAAATGAAGGCGATGCCGACGGCGCGGCCGCGCTCGCTGGTGTCGGGCGAGCGGATCGAGAAGATCCAGTGGGGCCCGAACTGGGAGGAGATCCTCGGTGGCGAGTTCGAAAAGCGCGCGCAGGATTACAATTTCGAAGGGGTGCAGAAGGACATCTACGGTCAGTTCGAAAACACGTTCATGATGTACCTGCCGCGGTTGTGCGAGCACTGCCTTAATCCGGCGTGCGTCGCCGCTTGTCCATCGGGCGCCATCTATAAGCGCGAAGAGGACGGCATCGTCCTGATCGACCAGGACAAGTGCCGCGGCTGGCGCATGTGCGTCTCCGGCTGCCCTTACAAGAAGATCTACTACAACTGGTCATCGGGAAAATCGGAGAAGTGCATCTTCTGCTACCCGCGCATCGAAGCCGGCCAGCCGACGGTGTGTTCGGAGACCTGCGTCGGCCGTATCCGCTATCTCGGCGTCGTGCTGTACGACGCCGACCGTATCGCGGAAGCAGCGAGCAAGCCTGACGAACGTGATCTCTACCAGGCCCAACTCGACATCTTCCTCAATCCGAACGATCCGCAGGTGATCGCCGAGGCCGAGCGGCAGGGCATTCCGCATGCCTGGCTCGAGGCGGCGAAGACCTCGCCGATCTGGAAGATGGCGATGGAGTGGAAGGTCGCATTCCCGCTGCATCCGGAATACCGTACCTTGCCGATGGTCTGGTATGTGCCGCCGCTGTCGCCGATCACTTCGGCCGCCTCCGCGGGCAGGATCGGTCTTAACGGTGGCATGCCGGACGTGAAGTCGTTGCGGATTCCGATGCGCTACCTGGCCAATCTGCTGACCGCGGGCGATGAAGCGCCGGTGACGCTGGCGCTCGAACGCATGATGGCGATGCGCGCCTATATGCGGGCCAAGACGCTCGACGGAGTCGTCGACGAAGCCATCGCCAGACGGGTTGGGCTGGAGCCGGCCCAAATCGACGAGATGTACCAGATCATGGCGATCGCCAACTACGAGGATCGTTTCGTGATCCCGACTGCGCATCGTGAACTTGGCGCCGACGCCTTCGACATCCGTGGCTCCTGCGGCTTCACCTTCGGCAATGGCTGCTCCGGCGGCGAGACTGAAACCAACCTGTTCGGTTCGCCCCGCAAGGCAAAGAATCCGATGGAGATCGCGTAATGAAGACGTTCAAGGTCCTGTCGGCCCTCCTGAGCTATCCGACTGAGGCGTTGATCGCGGCCGCGCCGGAATTTCCGGCGGTGCTCGATGCCGAGAGACTGGTGCCGGCGGCGTGCCGTGGTGCCGTCGATGTGCTGATCGAGGAAATCGCCATCGGCGATCTCTACGACCTGCAGGAGCGTTATGGCCTGCTGTTCGATCGCAGCAAGACGCTCGCGCTGCATCTCTTCGAGCATGTCCACGGTGAAAGCCGCGATCGCGGCCAGGCCATGGTCGATCTCAAAGCCATGTACGAGAATGCGGGGTTGGCGATCGCGGCAAACGAATTACCTGATTACGTGCCGCTCTTCCTTGAATTCCTGGCGACGCAACCGTTTGCGGAGGCACGCGAGCTTCTCGGGCAGACCGCGCATATTTTCGCGGCGCTCGCCGAACGGCTCGGGCGACGCGAGTCGAGCTATAAGGGCGTTTTCGACACGCTAGTCAAGATCGCTGCCGAAGCGCCGCGCCGCGATATTGTCGACGAGCTTCTGAAGGCGCCCGAGACCGACCCGATGGACCTGGTGGCGCTCGACGCAGCTTGGGAAGAGGAAGAAGTCCGCTTCGGGCCCGGCGCCCAGGGTCAGAGCGCCTGCGGTCACGAAACCCTGATCGCAAAGCTTCGGCACGCCCGCCGCGCCGTGGGGCCGGCGCCGTCACACCCGCAGTAGAGGGCCAGATCATGCAGACGCTCAATGCCATCGTCTTCGGCTGGTATCCGTACCTCTGCCTCACCGTCTTTCTGTTCGGAAGCCTCATGCGCTTCGACCGCGAGCAGTATACCTGGCGCAGTGGATCCAGCCAGTTGCTGCGGCGACGGCAGCTCGTCTGGGGCTCGAACCTGTTCCACGTCGGAATTCTCTTCATCTTCTTCGGCCACCTCGTGGGACTGCTGACCCCGATCTGGGTATTCGACATGCTCGGCGTCTCGCATGGCTTCAAGCAGATGCTGGCGATCGTCGCGGGCGGCACCGCCGGACTGATGTGCCTGGTCGGGATTTCTCTGTTGACGCACCGGAGGCTGTTCGATCCGCGCATTCGCGCCAACTCCTCCTTCGGCGACACTGCAATCCTCTTGATCCTGTTTGTCCAGCTGCTTCTCGGCCTTGCGACCATTCCCGTATCGCTCGGGCATCTGGATGGGCATGAGATGGTGAAGTTCATGGGATGGGCGCAGGGCATCCTGACGCTGCAGCCAGGCATCGCCGCCAACGTTCTGGACGTGCACCCGATTTTCAAGGCGCACCTCGTATTGGGTATGACGATCTTCCTCATCTTCCCCTTTACGCGATTGGTCCATATCTGGAGCGCGCCGGTCTGGTATCTCGGCCGCCGCGGCTATCAGGTCGTGCGCCGCCGCGACGCTGCGTCGCGCGGCGCCAGCCGTCCTGTGCAACCTGCGGAGTAGAGCCATGGATTGCTCGCTCGCCGACAGCCTCCCCAAGCCGAAGACCGTCAGCGTCAATGGCACCATCATTCCGCGCGAGGCAATCGCGCGCGAGGTGCAGAACCACCCGGCGGAAAAGCCGATCCTGGCCTGGCAGGCAGCAGCACGGGCTTTGGTCGTGCGGGAATTGTTGCTGCAGGAGTCACGGCGCCTCGAAGTTTCCGCGGAGCCGCTGCGTGACGCCGAAGGTCGGAGCGAAACCCCGGAAGAGGCGGCAATGCGCGCACTGATCGAACGGGAGGTCGTCACGCCCGAACCGAACGATGCCTCATGCCTGCGCTTCTACGAACAGAACCAACATCGTTTCAGGACCGGTGATCTCTACGAGCCAGCCCATATCCTCATCGCGGCTCCGCCGAATGATGCTGCTGCGCGAAGTGGAGCCCGCGAGATCGCGGAGAAGATATTTTCATCCGTGCGGGAAGGCCCCGCCCTGTTTGATCAGCTGGCGCGCAGCCGTTCCGATTGCCGGACCTCGGCGGAGAACGGAGGTCGCCTCGGCCAGGTGACGCGTGGCCAGACGATCGAGGAATTCGAGGTGGCGCTGGCCCGCATGCACGAGGGCGAGCTCGCTATCGTCGAAACCCGCTATGGCTTACATATCGTTCGGCTCGATCGGCACGCGCCGGGGCAAGTCCTGCCGTTTGAACTCGCCCGCGACCGCATCGCCGACTACCTCGCAACAAGCGTGCAGCACCGATCGCTCGCTCAATATGTCGCCGTACTGGCCGGCCGTGCAGAGATCACCGGAATTGCACTCGCGGGCGCCAGCTCGCCGCTTCTGCAATAGGGAAACACCATGCAGCTCGGGCAAATCATCAGGAATTTCAGCGAAGAGGCTGTCGCGGCCGATGCGCTGCTCAGCTGTGGTGATCTTACTCTGTTGGCGCGCATCGGTTCCACGGCTGATCGCTTTGACGAGACGGTCGGAGAATACGCCGCAGGCGCGGTGCGGCGTTTTGCCAACTCAGCATCGAGCGAGGACTGGCTTGCGTTGATGAATACGGTCGAACGCACCGACGACCCGGGCTTCCGCTGCCTGACGCACATGCTGCACTGGTCACTGAAGCGGGACGAAGCCCAGGGCACCGTATCGCACGTGGGGTGTTCATGTGGAGGCGGCGGGGGGTGCACATGAGCGACAAGCGTGAAATCGGCGGCACGGGCTGCTCCCGAAGCCTTGCGCGGATCGGCATTCTCGTGGTGTCTGACCGCGCCAGCCGAGGCGAGTACAAGGACCAGGGTGGGGAGGCAATCAACAGCTTCCTAGCTCGGACCATCCGTTCGAACTGGATCGCGATCGTCAAGATCATCCCGGATGGTGTTGAAAGCGTTGCCGGCGCACTGATCGAAATGTCGGATCGGGAGACCTGCGACCTGATATTGACGACCGGCGGGACAGGGCCGGCGCCGCGCGATTTGACACCGGAGGCCACACGCAGCGTGATTACACGCGAGCTTGCCGGCTTCGGCGAACTGATGCGCCGGGTCAGCCTGGAGCAGGTTCCGACCGCGATCCTCTCGCGGCAGACCGCTGGGACACGAGGCCACTGTCTGATTGTCAATCTGCCCGGGCGGCCATCGTCGATCGACATCTGTCTCGGCGCTGTCTTCCCGGCCATTCCCTATTGCCTTGATTTGATAGGCGCACGTCCCATTGAGGTGAATCAAGATGTCTGTCACGCTTTCCGCCCGGACGCCTGAAGTCGTACCGCCGCGCACGCCATCGCTGGCGGCAATCGTTTATCCGCAGAACAAATACCCTGCGGCGGCCTTTGAGGCGCTGGTCGCATCGTGTCGTCGCAGCAGATTGTCGCTTGCCGGCGTCTTGCAGCATCTGGTTGACGCGGCGTCGGAGCGACGATGCGATGTCCTCCTGGAGGATCTAAGCACCGGTCATCGCACGTCGATCTATGAGGATCGCGGTGCCGGCGCGTCGGGCTGCCGGCTCGACGAGTCGGCGCTTGCAGAGGTCGCCGCGCAGATCGAAGGCTGCCTGGCAGATGCACCGGATGTGCTGGTGCTCAACAAATTCGGCAAGGCCGAATGCGGCGGTGGCGGACTGCTCGACCTCATCGCCAAGGCGATGGAGCGTAATATTACCGTAGTGATTGGCGTTCCCCAGAACAATTTGGCCGCGTGGCGCGGTTTTGCTGGTGATTTCGGAACGGAGCTGTCGACCGACACCAGCGAGATCGAGAGATGGGTGAAGGTCCTGCGCGAGCTCGCGGTCCCACGTAGTGGATAGGACGTCGTCGACGTCGAAGCCGCGAGCGAGTTCGAACCGCGGGAAAACGGATGGGGAGTCTTCGCTGAGTTGCCGGCCGACCCGATGATGTGGGTGCGGATATTCAGCGAGCTCGCAGTCTTCGGTCTCCTCCTCGGAGCCTTTTCGGTCGCTTGAGCGGTGGACCCCTCGCGCGGCGCTGCCTGCGATCTATCGCTAACTGACACAGCAAACGGCGGAAAAAAGAAGCCCAGCAACTCGGCCGGGCTCTGAGTGTCGAGACAACGCCAAAGGGAGGAATGGGTCGCTCGTCTTGAACGGTGCAATTGAAGCACGCTGCGGCTCGATCGTATTTGAGCCAGCGCAAACTAAACCTACGATCCTTGTCTACTCGGAGCCCGCTCCCGATTCGGGGAGTTTTCGTCGTGCAGATCGTCTTCGAGCGGGTCGCGATCATCGACCAATAGACGCATCGGCATTGCGAAATCGGTCGCAACGAACCAAGTCTTCCAGGCAAGCCGTTGCCGGCGACGCCTGGCCCGAAGGCGAATTGCGGAACTGGAGAGCATCCTTGGTCCTCGTGTTTCGGTCATGAGAACCCGTCACCGCATTGCCATGGTTGACGTGGCGCAAGAAGTGATGGCCGCGGTAATACGGGTGACAGGCCAGACGATGAGCATTCGCGAAGATATGCAGGTGCTGCGCCTGTTGACGGCGTTCTTGAGGATCGGAGGCCCGGATGCGCCGGCGGATCATGCCCAACTGTCTTGAGGAGGGGACCGCCCGAACGGATCGAGATCCGGACGAACGCCGTTAGCCGGTTCGATCAGCAGAAACGGCAGCGTACTTGCAGATTGCGCTTCTCAGACGGCGCGGCTGTGGAGCGCCGTGGACCGGGCGAGATGAGCGTCAAATGCGGAAGCCAAGCTCCGGACCAGAAATTCAGCGCCAGCGGTTACCGAGATCAGATCGTTCCTCATGGTCACCGCTCCATCCGCGACGAGGCTTTCGAGTCGTGATCGGTCCACGATGGCCGCATCCGGATCGCGGCCGTGCGACCTGGCGATCTTGGAGAGATCGACGGCCATGTCGCACATGACACGTTCGATAATGTCGCCGCGGAAGCGGTCGTCTCCGGTGAACGCGTAGCCCTTGATGGTCGCGAGTCGCTCCTCGGCGATGCGCGCTAGGTAGTCGCGTGTCGCGACCGCGTTCTGAACGAAGCCCTGCCGCATCCGCCCGATGGCGCTTGCGCCGAGGCCGACAAGCGTTTCGGCGGCATCGTTGGTGTAGCCCTGGAAGTTCCGCCGCAATCGGCCCTCCCGCTTCGCAACGGTGAGTTCGTCCGAGGGGAGTGCGAAGTGATCGAAGCCGATGCGCACGTAGCCCGCATCGGCGAGCGCCTCGGCTATCGCTTCGGACTGCAGATGTCGTTCGGTGCTGTCAGGCAATGCGCCTTCATCGATCTTGCGCTGGTGCTTCTTGAACGAGGGGACATGCGCATAGCCGAACACGGAGAACCGATCCGGCCGAAGTTCGATGCACCTCGCGACGGTGTCGAGGCAGGAACTCACCGTCTGAAGCGGCAGCCCATACAGCAGATCGAAATTGAGTTTGCCGATGCCGTTCCTTCGCAGGCCCTCGACGCACCGGGCAGTCTGGTCGAAGCCCTGTAAGCGGTTGATGGCGCGCTGGACCGCGGGGTCGAAGCTCTGCACGCCCAGGCTGGCGCGGTTGACCCCACTGAAGCCCAGAGCCTCAGTCATCGGCTCGGTCAACGTGCGCGGGTCGATCTCGACGGCGATCTCGGCTTCGGGTACCACGAAGAAGGAATAGCGCAGCGCGCCGACCAGATCGGCGAAGGTCTCGGGTGTCATGATCGTCGGCGTGCCACCTCCAAAGTGGATGTGCGAGATCGGCTGCCGATGGCCGATACTTTCCGCAACAAGATGCGCCTCGGTGCGCAGGCCCGAGGCGTAGATGGCGATCGGATCGTCCTTCTTAGTGACCGAGGTGTGGCAGCCGCAGTACCAGCACATGGACCGGCAGAACGGTACGTGCAGGTAGATAGAGGCCGACCGTCGTGGGGAGATCGACTTCAGCCATCCGCGATATTCGGCTTCGCCGATCGACGGATTGAAGTGCGGGGCCGTTGGATAGCTGGTGTAGCGGGGGAGCCGGTCCTGACCGTACCGTCTTGCGAGATCCGAGCGCATCGTCTGCCTTTCCATTGTACGAGGACATTGCCGGATGCGGCGTTCCCGAACGTTGCGTCAGGTCAACTTCGGAGCAGTTGGAAGGGACGCCGGACAGGTCAAGGCCGTGTCTCTCAAGGCGTGTCGTTCTTCCAATGACCCTGCTTCTTCAGAGCGTCGGCTACCTCCCTGGGCATGTAGTTTTCGTCGTGCTTCGCCAGAACAGTGTCGGCGCGAAACACGCCGGCTCCGTCCAGGGCGCCTTCGGCGACGACGCCTTGACCTTCCCTGAACAGATCGGGGAGGGTGCCTCTGAAGCTCACAGGGATGCTGCCTCCTCCATCAGCGATACTGAATGTGGCGGCCAGACTGTCTCCGCGCGTCAGCGAGCCTGGCTGGACCAGCCCGCCGAGGCGGAAGCGCTTGCCTGATGCGATGTGCCTCTCCGCTGCCATCGTGGGTGTGGTGAAGAACACGATGGAGTCGCGGAGCGCGTTGAGGACAAGTCCCGTCGCGATGGCGAGCACCGCGAGCGAACTTCCGATCATCGCCATCCGTCGTTGTCTACGTTTCATGCCTTAACCGCGATCGGTTTGCGCCGTGCGCTCGGAGGACATTGCGACAGCCCTTGTAGGGGCTGAGCCGCGGCCGGACCTTGCGCCAGCTCAAGATGGGTTCCGAATTGTCTATGCCCGTCGCAGCAGCTTCACGGCTTTCCGGAAAGCGTCGGCGACGGCAGCTCCGGGACGTTCGACGATCAGGCGGAAGCCGAGGTTCGTCGGCGGAACTCCGGCCGCGCAACCGCCCGACTTCGGATCGCGGACGAAGTCGGTCATGTAGGCGCGATGGGCCCCTTCGACGACGCGTACGCCGCAATTGGTGTTCGTCACCTGCTCGCGATTCCCCTCCAACGAGGCGCGGATGAAGCACGTATTCGTCCACTCCCAGATGTTTCCGGCCAGGTCGTCGAGGCCCTTGCTATTGGTCCCGAACGTGCCGCCGGGCTGCGGGGCGGTCTCGGCCGGTTTCGAACGGTTCGATTCGGCTTCGTAGCGCGCGATCCATGCCTGGGCGGGGTCGGCGGGGTCGACGACCGGCAGCGCTTCGTCGCGTGCCTTTTCGGCCGCGGCGAAAGTCCATTCCTCGTCGGTTGGCAGCCGATGCGTGACGCCTGTCTTCAGAGAGATCCAGGCTGCGTAGGTTGAAGCGTCGTGCCAGCTGACGCCGACTATGGGAACGTCCCGCCGTCCGGACTGAAATCCGACGCGCGGACAGGCGCCTTCTTCGACGCATCGGTCGTATTCCGCGACCGTGACCTGCCGCTTCATGACGAACAGGTCCGCCGGCAGGCCGAGCCTGCGCAGCGGCCCTTCCACCGGCTTGCCGCTTCGCGAGAAGTCGCCGGCGGCGCGGTAGCTGAAGGAGGCTGGCGCCAGGCGGCTGATCCCCTCCGGATCGACCTGGGTCGGAGGCGTAAGAACGGTCGCGAGCGCGGGCGCGGCCAGCGCGCCGGCGAGCATCGCAATCTTGATCTTCATCAGCATCAGCATCACGGGTCTCCTCAAGAAGAACGGCCCGCGGCGAACCGCGGGCCGCGCTCGACGCCACCTACCGGGTGACGGCCACCGGATCGGCGGCGCCGACCTTGTCGGGGGGGACGGGGCTGGGAGGGGTGACCTGCTTCATCAGGTCATCGTTCCACTTTCCTTCGACCTTGAAGTGTGCGGCGGCACCCAGTTCGACCGCCTCGATCAGGTTATGGTTCACGTAGGCGTAGATTCCGGGCTCGCGGAAAGTATAGAGTGCGGCACCGGCCGAACCGCCCCGGACGAACCAGGTCTCAAGGTCCTTCTCCGGCGGATTGTTGAATTTGCCGGTCTCCCAGACGTAGTCGCCGTGGCCACCGATCAGGTGCGGACGGGTGTCGCGATTGGCCTGCGAGTGCACGATCAGCACGGTCTCGCCGACCTTCGCGGTCATGGCGTTCTTGCCGGTAAGCGAGCCGACGCTGCCATTGAAAACGACATGCGTCGGAATCAGCTTGCGCATGACCTCGGTCGTGTCGGCATAGGATTCACCGAGCGTCTCATAGGTCTTGTATTTACCGTTCTCGTCCTTCGGCACGTAGAGATCGTTCTCGCCGATGTAGTAGATCTTGTCGTAGTGTAGCGACCTGCCCGCGCCGTCCTTCAGACCGTCGCGCGGCAGCACCATGACGGTGCCGTGCATGCCCGACACGACGTGCCAGGGGATCATGCCTTCGGGCGCGCAGTGGTAGACGAACACGCCGGGACGCGTGGCCTTCCAGCGCAGCTTCACTTGCTCGCCCGGATTAACCTTCGTCAACGCGCCGCCGCCGAGGCCTCCCGTCGCCGAATGCAGGTCGATATTGTGCGGCATGGAGTTGGTCTCGGGATTGACCAGTGTGAGCTCCATATAGTCGCCTTCATGCAGCACCATCATCGGGCCCGGCATCGAGCCGTCGTAGGTCATCGCCCAGAACTTGGTTCCTGCAGAATCGATCACGACCTCCTTCTCGCGGATCGTCAGCTTGAACTCGACGATCTTGGGGCCTGACTTGGTCGCCTGGTCGTGAGGATGCACGGCGGGCGGCGCCACCAGCGTCACCTTCTCGCGCGGAAGATTCAGCTCGTCCGCAGTCTCCGCGATGGCCGGTGCCGTCATCATCAACGCCGCGATCGCGGCGCCCATCAAAGCAGTCCTTCGCGTGAGCATGATCGCTCTCCATCGGTTGATCTCTGCAATTCGATGGGTGGATCATGAGCCATGCAGACGCGAAGGTCTTTGTGCTGGAACAACGTTCGCGATGGATCTGCGAAACAGTTCTTCGGCGGAGGGTTGCGTTAGGAGCAAAAAGAGCTTGAGCGCGACCGGTTACGGTGGCTGCATGGCAAAGGATGCAATCCCAAGTACTGGGATGCCCGTCGACGACGTGATGCACCGTTGGCGCTCACGGTCCGCGTTTTCCTGGATTCTAGGATGCGATGCGTCGGCTGTCCGATCGTATCATTTCAATCGATCGCCGAGGCGTGCGCCGAGCATTCCGTTGATGCCCGAAGTCTTTCTGCCAAAGATACTGGCTGCCAAGGATACTGGACGCGGCTGCCTAAGGTCCGCGCCGGCGTAACTGGATGGCTTCGTCGCCTTCGGCGAGGCCGTGCAGCCGATGCGCGTTGCGGAGCACGATGCGCTGCCTGCCGCCCTCGACCAGCCCCTCGTTTTCCCAGGCGCTGAGGATCCGACTGACGGTGTGCAACGTCGTTCCGGTCATCTCGGCGATGTCTTGTCGGCTGATCGGAAAATCGATCTCGACGCCGGTATCGACCTTCTTTCCGGCCTGCTTGGCCAGGCGCAGCAGCGCATGCGCCACCCGCTGCTCCACCTGCTCATTCGAGATCTCGATCACACGTGCCTGGGTGTCCTGAAGGCGGCTGCCCACCGTCTGTAGTGCGCTCGCGGCAAGCGTCGGATACTTGACGATCAGCCGCTGCCACGACGATGACGGCCACGCCAACGCGATGCTGTCGACGGCGGCGACAGATGTCGCCGGATAATGCGTCATGTTCATGGCCTGCGCGACGCCGAAGAGTTCGCCGGCGGAGACGTAGCGTACCACGGTCTGCTGGCCTTGCGGTGTCGTCTTCTCGACGCGGAGGTGGCCGTGCAGCAGTAGAAAGAAGCGGTCGGCGTGAGTGCCTTGGTCGAAGACCGCGCTGCCTTTGATGTAACGGACCGAACGTGCCTCGCGCAGCAACTCGTCCTGCTCGAGGGGAGACAACCCCGCGAACATGGGCAGATTAGCGACCAGCGACCGGTCGACTGCGGCCATAAGAAACCCCTCAGATAAGGCCGGGAGACTACCCGCCTGGGAGCAAGCCTCAACGTGCTGGCCTGTTTCTTACCCCGGCAAACCGTCCAGAAACTTGCGCTGGCGCAATCTCTGGGACCTGGAAGCGGTTTATGTGCTGCTGCGGGGCCCGACCATCCCGGGCTGGATGTTTCATAGGAACGCGAAGATGAGAATGATCGCGAAGATGGCTGTCGCGGCGGCCCTCGTTCTGGCCGGGGGCACCGCGCGCGGAGCCGAGGTCGAAGTCAAACTGCTTAACAAGGGAAGCGACGGCGCCATGATGGTGTTCGAACCGGCGCTGGTGAAGGTTGCACTGGGCGATACCGTGAAGTTCGTCGCGACTGACAAGGGCCACAATGCCGAGACCATCAAGGGCATGCTGCCCGAGGGCGCGGCTGCGTTCCAGGGCAAGAACGGCGAGGACGTCGCCGTGAAGTTTGATCAGGAAGGCGTCTACGGGGTGAAGTGCCTGCCCCACTACGGAATGGGCATGGTGGCGATGATCGTCGTCGGGTCGCCCACCAATCTCGATCAAGCCAGAGCCGTGCCCCAGGTCGGCAAGGCGAAGCAGGTGTTCGCGACGCTGTTCGACAAGCTCGAAGCGAGTAAGACCGCGGCCAAGTGATCGCTGCGGCTATCGCCGCCATACGCCCCAGTGCGGATGGACGAGGACTGCCTCGTCCGACCGTGCGCTGTACTAGACGCTGGAACGGCGCCGGCTCGGGAAGCGAAGGCGTGTTCGATCCCGAACGCGCGTATGTTGCCGAGTTCGCGTTCGCAATCATCGATCGAGCTTACGGCCGCATGAACATGAAATCGGTGTCCGGATCGCAGTTGTCGGCGACGAAGTGCAGTTCGGACTGCACATCGGCGACACCTCTGTTGACCAGATACTGGGACACGACCAAACCGAGTAACGCGCGGCATAGACCATCACGGTCGACGCCCGTGGCATCGGCTTGTTTGAGGGCGGCATCGAAGTGATGCCTGGCGATATCCGAAGCGGACAATTTTGTCTCCTTGCTGAGCTATCGATTCTCCGCTTCCGCCGAGCAGCAGGTGCAGCAGTTCGGCTTGGCGCCGGCTAAGATCGTTGCAGCAACTTCATCGTCGATGCGGCGGAGGGGGTCCGTGACGACGGTCTCGGCCAGCCTCCGCTCGATGCCGCTGTCGTTGCGGCCCTTGCCGCGTAATCTCTCGAAAATCCGCATTTTGCCCTCTGTTTGACGGTTCGAAAATAGCGCGAGTGCCGATCCGATCTTTGTCGTGGATCAAACAGATCGGTGAATGAGGAGCTAGTTTGCGCTCCGACAAAGAAAGGCCGACCGCACGCGTCTAATCTGGCGTCTATTCGATCGGGAACGGCGACCATGGCGACGATGCAGAAGTTGAGGAACTACAGAGGCCCGGCGCTCCTGTCGCATGGCTTCCGACCGTTCTTCCTGTTCGCCGCCATCTATGCCGGGGCGGCGATTCCGTTGTGGCTTGCGATCTTTGCCGGCCATGTTTGGCTGCCGACGGCGTTCGCGCCACGGGACTGGCACGTCCATGAGATGCTGTTCGGCTATGTGGGCGCCGTCGTTGCGGGCTTTCTCTTGACCGCGATCCCCAATTGGACGGGACGGCTGCCGATCCAGGGAGTGCCGCTCGCGCTGCTGTTCGGATCCTGGGTCGCCGGGCGGGCCGCAACGTCGTTCTCCGATATGATCGGCTGGCGAGCCGCGCTCGCGATCGACGCCGCTTTTCTGGTTCTTCTCGCGGCGGCGGCCGCGCGAGAAATCGTCGTCGGACGAAAGTGGAACAACCTGAAAGTCGTCGCGATCGTCTCCTTGCTTGCCGGCGCAAACATCGCCTTCCATATCGAAGCTCATATCACCGGGCTTGCGGAGTATTCGACGCGCGCCGGTGTGGCCTTGGTCGTTACGCTCGTTTGCATCATTGGCGGCCGGATCGTGCCGAGCTTCACGCGCAACTGGCTCGCGCGCCGCCCCCCGGGACGACTACCAGTTCCTTTCAATCGGTTCGACGCGGTCGCGATGGTCGCCGGCGTCTGCGCCATGGCCGCGTGGGTGATGTTCCCGACGGGGCGGTCAACGGCCGTCGCTCTTGCGGCTGCCGGTCTATTGCATTTCGTTCGTCTGCTGCGTTGGGCCGGAGACCGGACCTTCTCCGATCGCCTCGTCTTGGTCCTGCACGTCGCCTACGCCTTCGTGCCAGTTGGGTTCTTCCTCTGCGGGCTTTCCGCGGTCGATTTCGTCTCCCCCGGTGCGGGCCTGCATGCCTGGACCGGAGGCGCGATTGGCTCGATGACGATCGCGGTCATGACGCGTGCATCGCTCGGACATACCGGACAGGCGCTCAAGGCTTCAGGGCCCGTTCAAGCCGTCTACGCCGCCATCGTGATCGCCGCCGTCGCACGTGTCTGCGCCGCGATCGAGCCGAGCCACTCGGTTGCCCTTCTGATGGTGTCCGGCATCGCATGGACGTTTGCCTTTCTCGGTTTCGTGGCCGCCTACGCGCCGCTTCTCTGCCGCGCACGGAAGTTCTGATCATGATCGGCACGAACCTATCCCGATGGACGATGACTTATTTCGCGGCGGCGCTCGCGTGGCTGTTCGTCGCGCTTGGTCTGCTGGTCGCCGGAGTCGGCTATCCCGCCGGCGACATCGCGTCGCCCGACACTCTCGTCCTCGTTCACGTGATCTGCATCGGATGGTTGAGCCTTGCGATGTGCGGAGCGTTGTTCCAATTCGTGCCTGTTCTGGTCGCCAAGCCGCTGTTTTCCGACAAATGCGCTTTGCCGGCGCTTGCCTTGCTGACGGTGGGGCTTCTGTCGCTGCTCGGAGGGTTTCTTTGCTTGGGCGGCCGTCTCCCGCCGACGCTCTGGTTGCTGCCACTCGGTGCCATTCTGCTCGTCGTAGGCTTCGGTTTGGTTGTCCTCGATCTCGGTTTGACGGCTTGGCTGCGTCCAATCGGGCCGGCTCGCTTCGTCCTTGTGGGGCTGGCTTCACTGTGTGCCACCATGGTACTCGGTGCCATTTTCGCGTTCGCGCTCGCCGGATGGGCGGGGTCGGTGGGAGGAGTGGTTCTCGCAAGCGGCATCCCGCTGCACGCCATCGCCGGCCTCGGCGGCTGGCTTACCTTGACCGCCATGGGCGTCAGCTACCGTCTTCTGGCAATGTTCATGCTGGCGCCCGACGTCGACGACCGGCAAAGCGGCGTCACGCTCGCTGTGGGGGCGGTGGCCGTTGCCTTCGCCGTGGCGAGCGGAGCGCTTGCGATTGGGCTCGCCGCCGGTCTGCAGATCGTGCTGTCGATCGCTGGGGTCCTTGGCATCGCATCGGCTGCCCTTTACGGGCGAGACGTCGTCGGCATCTTCAGCAACCGCAAGCGTCGCCATCTCGAGCTCAACATGCGGATGGCGACGCTGTCGTTCGCGAGCCTTGCAGGCGTGGCACTGCTCGGAATCGCGCTCGTCGCGTTCGGCGCCTTCCTCGCGAACGTGGGCGCGTTCGCTTTCCTCGCGATTTTCGGCTGGCTGTCGGGTCTGGTCCTCGCGAAACTCTACAAGATCGTCGCATTCCTGACCTGGCTGGAGACCTATGGCCCCGTGATGGGGCGCGCTCCGACCCCGCGCGTCCAGGATCTCGTTGCCGAGGACCGGGCGACGAAATGGTTCGTTATCTACTATGCGGCCGTTTGGGCCGGTACAGCGGCTCTGCTGGGCGGCGAACCGGCCGCGTTGCGCGTGGCCGCAGCGGCAATGACCGTCTGCGTGGTCGGCATCGTCCACGAAATCGTTCGGATCCGTCGGCTTGCCGACGTCGCTAGACCGCTGCGGCTACCCGTCGGCGCGGTCGCGCCGCACCTGCTGTTCGCAAGAAAATGAGAGATGAATATCATGACCCAGTACATCGACGTCGACGTCCGTCCGATCCTGCGTGCTGGAGGCGAGCCGTTCTCGGTGATCATGTCGGCGCTGGAGAACCTCGCGCCGGGGCAGGGATTGCGACTCTACGCGACGTTCAGGCCGATTCCTCTGTTCGCGGTGATGCAGAAGAAAGGCTTCGCGCACACCGAACAGTCTCTCGAAGGCGGCGAGTGGGAAGTCCTCTTCACTCCCGCCGAGACGCAGTCCGAGGAGCACGCGGTGGCGGCATCGAGCTTCGACAACTGGCCAGACCCCGCAGTCACGCTGGACAACCGGGATCTCGACCCTCCGGAGCCGATGGTCCGGATCCTCGCGGAAGCGGACAAACTTGGGCCCGGTGAGACGTTGTCGGCACTGCTGCGCCGGGAGCCGGTGTTCCTGTTTCCGCAGCTCGAGAAGCGTGGTTTCCGCTGGCTCGGCGGCTTCACTTCGGACGGCACCGCTTACGAGCTGACTGTCCGGGCCCCATCATGACCAGCGAACTCGTCGACCGCGTGCGCGATGCGCTGCGGGCCGTGATCGATCCGGAACTCGGCGAGAACATCGTCGATCTCGGGTTCGTCTACGACATCACCGCCGAAGCAGGGGCGGTCCGGATCACAATGACGGCGACGACCCCAGGATGCCCGGCGACCGGTTTCCTGAGGGAAGGGGCACAGGCTGCCGCGTCCACCGTTTCAGGGGTCGTCTCTGCCGACGTGACGATGACTTTCGAGCCGGCATGGGACCCGTCCTACATCGAACCCGCCGTCCGGGCCTCTCTCGGCTTCGCCGCAGTGAACTGACCGCCATGGCCCTTACCATCGAGATCGATCACGCCAAGACCCGCGCCAGGGCCGCAGCCGCCGCCGGCCAGCCGGTCGTGCCCCAGTCCGTCAAAGGCCCGATCCGCAGGATCAAATGGGCTGTCCTGCTCCTGACGTTGTCGATCTACTACGTCACGCCGTTCATCCGTTGGGACCGGGGGCTTAACGCACCGGACCAGGCTGTCCTGCTCGATTTCGCCAACGGTCGCCTTTACGCCTTCTTCGTCGAGATTTGGCCGCAGGATCTCTATCTCGTCACCGGTCTGTTGGTGCTCGCGGCCACCATCCTGATCCTGACCAATGCGCTTGCGGGCCGCCTGTGGTGCGGATTCGCCTGTCCGCAGACGGTCTGGACCGACCTGTTCCTGCTGGTCGAGCGGCTGATCGAAGGTGATCGCCGCCTGCGGCTGAAGAACAGAGATGCGTCCCTGACTCCGAAGCGGGCGGCGCAGGTCGTCGCGAAGCACGCGGCTTGGCTGCTGATCTCCTTCGCGACCGGCGGTACGCTGATCTTCTACTTCACCGATGCGCCGGGCCTGCTACGGGGGTTCGCTTCCGGAGAGGTGTCCACGAACGCGTTGACCTGGATCGTCGTCTTCGCCGGCACGACCTACGGCCTGGCCGGCTTCGCGCGCGACCAAGTCTGCACCTTCATGTGTCCGTGGCCCCGGCTGCAGGGTGCGATCTGGGATCCGGAGGCGTACACCGTCAATTATCGCGACTACCGCGGTGAACTGCGGATGTCCGCGAAGAAGGCCGCGGCAGTCCGGCTCGAGGGCAAGCCCGCCGGCGACTGCGTCGATTGCGGCCAGTGCGTCGCCGTTTGTCCGATCGGTATCGACATCCGCGAGGGACCGAACTTCGCATGTATCAACTGCGGGCTCTGCGTCGATGCCTGCGACGGGGTCATGTCCAAACTCGGTCGTGCCCGCGGTCTAATTGACTACGAAAGCTGGACCAACATCGAGCGCGGCCGTCGGAAGGAGGCGCCCGTCAACCGCCTGGTGCGGCCGAAGACGATCGGCCTGACGGCCGCAAGCCTCGCGCTTGCCGGCATCATCATGGTCGCGTTCGCGACCAAGACCACGGCGATCCTTTCGGTCCAGCACGACCGGGATCCCGTGGCGGTCAAGCTCTCGGACGGCTCGCTGCGTAACGCCTATACGGTGAAGCTTCTGAACAAGTCGTCGGCTCCCCACACCTATGCGCTGTCCGTCAGCGGCGTCGATGCGAGGCTTGCCATTGTGGGCGTCGAACACGGCTCATCGGTCGTGATTGGGCCCGAGACTTCCGAAGCGTTGCGGGTCACCTTGACGGGGGCGGCGGACAGTCAGGGCGACGTCGTGTTCACGGCGCGGGACGAGACCAACCTCGTCCTTTCAGCAAAGGACAGATTCGTCGACCGATGACCGCATGTCTCGATCGACGAATCTTCGACGCGCTCGACTTCGTCAAGGAGACCGTAAAGTCCCGGATTAGGGCTTTACCGGATTTGCAAGTTCGCCCGAAACGGACCTAAGTCGGTTACCTTTGGAGCATGCGCATGACAACCGTCGAACACTTCGAGCCCTACGCCGCCGGTCCGTCCCGGTCGAGCGAGTTTGCGAAGACACGCGATGCGACGCCGACGAGGCGCATGGGCCTGCGTCCTCTGATTTCGTTGTATCCCTATATCGCCCGCTATCGCGGGCGCGCGATGCTCGCATGCGTGTCGCTCACGGTTGCGGCGGTCACCACGCTCGCGATTCCTGTTGCGGCACGACGGATGGTCGATTTCGGCTTCGATCCGGATGGCCTTTCGGCGATCGACGGCTACTTCGCGGCCATGATCGCGGTTGTGGCCGTGCTGGCCTGCGCCAGCGCCTGCCGATATTATTTCGTGGCGACGTTGGGTGAGCGCGTGGTGGCTGACGTCCGGCGGGATGTCTTCGGTCATTTGCTCCGACTGTCACCTTCTTTCTTCGATCGATCGAGTAGCGGCGATCTCACGTCGCGGCTGACGGCAGACACCACGCAGATCAAGGCGGCGGTCGGCGCATCTGCTTCCGTGGCTTTGCGCAACCTGATCATGCTGCTCGGGGCGATCGTCATGATGACGGTCACAAGCCCGAAGCTTTCCGCAATGGTCCTGCTCGTCATTCCTGCCGTCGTGATCCCCCTGATCGCATGCGGTCGGTGGGTCCGGCGGCTTTCCCGCAACGCTCAGGATACGCTCGCCGATGCAACCGCCTACGCTTCGGAGCTGATCGGCGCGATCAGAACGGTACAGGCCTACAACGGCACGACGATCGCCACCGATCGCTTCGGTCGCGAGGTGGACGAAGCCTATGAGGCCTCTCGCGTTTCGACCAGGGCGAGGGCCGTTCTGACCCAGATCGTCATCTTCATCGTATTCAGCAGTGTTGTGGTCATTCTCTGGGCCGGCTCTCGCGACGTGGCGATGGGAGCCATGAGCGCCGGACGTCTCGGTCAATTCATACTCTACGCGGTCTTGGCTGCGACGAGCCTCGGCCAGCTCAGCGAGGTCTGGGGCGAAGTGTCCGCGGCCTCGGGCGCAGCGGAGCGCCTGTTCGAGATACTGCGCCTCAAGCCCGAGATCGCAGCCCCGAGCCGGCCGTTGAACCTGCCGCTGGCCGGTCAGGGAAGCCTGGCGTTCGAAGCCGTCAGCTTCGCCTATCCGGGAAGGCCGGACGTTCGGGTGCTCGACGACGTCGCGTTCTCCGTGCGCTCCGGTGAGAAAGTCGCCATCGTCGGGTCGTCTGGAGCCGGCAAGAGTACGTTGTTTCACCTTCTCTTGCGGTTCTATGATCCGAGTTCGGGACTGGTCTCGCTCGACGGAGTTGCCGTCCACGAGGCCGATCCCGAAGAAATCCGCTCGCGCATCGCCCTGGTTCCGCAGGATCCGGTCATCTTTGCCGCCTCCGCCCGAGACAACATCCGCTTCGGGCGCCCCTCCGCGACGGATGCCGAGGTAGAGCGCGCCGCCGACCTGGCCTCAGCTTCCGGGTTTCTGGCCGTGCTGCCGGATGGACTCGATACGCGACTGGGCGAACGTGGCGTCATGCTGTCCGGTGGGCAGCGCCAGCGTATCGCCATCGCGCGCGCGATACTGCGCGATGCTCCCCTTCTGCTGCTCGACGAGGCCACCTCGGCGCTCGATTCCGAGAGCGAGGCCGTGGTCCAGGCCGCGCTGCAGGGGCTCATGAAGGGACGAACCACTCTCGTCATCGCGCACCGTCTTGCTACCGTCCTGTCCTGCGACCGCATTCTGGTGATGGATCGCGGCAAGATCGTCGAACAGGGCACCCATGAGGAGCTGTCGTCGGCCGGCGGTCTTTACGCCCGCCTTGCGCGGTTGCAGTTCGGAACGAACTGAGCCGACGCTTCGGATGTCAGATGCTGTGAACATCGAAGATGAACCGCAGGCGCGATATCGAAGCTCGCGGTCGTTCGACTCGAGCGCGTTTCCGTCGTCGTGTTCGGATCTCGATTTTCTGACTGCATTGGGCGAACGTCTTCGCGAACTTCGTACGGCTCGCGGCATGTCGCGCAGCGAGCTCGCCGACGCCTCGGGAGTGTCCGAACGCTGGATCGCGCGGATCGAGAGCGGCAAGGGCAACGTCACGATCCTCCTGCTACGGCGTCTGGCTTCGGTGTTTCGTCAACGACCGGTTCAGCTGGCGGTGGATATCGAGACGAGTTTGCGCTGCAACAAGGAGTTGTCGGACGGTATGTGAGACCTTCGTTCAGGAAGGCTTCGGCGTGAGCCTAACGGAGATGGACGATGAATATCGATATCAAGGCGGATGAGACCTTCTGGCGCAATACCATGCTGCCTGAGGGCTTCGTGACGAAGTGGCTGGTTGCCGACGGTGAACTGGCAAAAGAGGGGCACGGCATCGCCGTTGTCCGTATCGAAGGCGCGCTGCACGATATCGTCGCTCCGTGCCACGGCCGCGTGAAGATCGAGACGGGCGTCAACCACGTTATCGAGCCCGGATCGCTGCTCGCCACGCTCGTTCCCGCCTGACGGGAGAAACGCCATGCTGAAGGTCGCAAGCATCATCTTGGTCGCTGTAGCGCTGCTCGCATTCGTAAGCTCCGCTCCATCGCTTGCCGAGCATGAACGCGTCGCCGTCAGCCAGGCCTGGACCCGTGCCACGCCTAAGGGTGCCAAGGTCGCGGGCGGCTATCTCGCCGTCGAGAACCGCGGTGCTCGCGCTGATCGCCTGCTGTCGGCAGTAAGCCCCGCCGCCCGCAAGGTCGAAATTCACAGCATGACCATGCAAGACGGCATCATGACGATGCGTCCCCTCGACGACGGGCTGGCAATCCCTCCGGATGCGACGGTCACTCTCGCGCCAGGCGGCGACCACATCATGTTCATCGGATTGACCACGCCGTTCGAGGAGGGACAACGTATTCCGGTGTCGCTGAATTTCGAACGCGCAGGCAGGGTCGAGGTCACGTTCGAGGTCGTCAGCGTTGGCGCAAAGGGGCCGCGGCTGCAGATCGTGTCGGGCGATCCGGCACCGCTGACGGTCTTGCCGGCAAATGCGGTCCCGCGCGGCGAGCCCTTCTTCACCCATATCTGCGGAACGCGGGTGATGGCTGACGTCACGGTCACGCCTCGCCCCGGCGGGCCTGTCGAGATCGACGTGAAGCTGGAGGACGGCGATGAGAAGCCGCTCGCGGTCGATGGGCTCTCTGTGGCCTTGTCGAATCCGGACAAGCACATCGCTCCGGTAGAGGCCACGGCCGAACGAATCGCGGCGGACAGCTGGCGCGTCCGCATGACGGCCGCAGTAAATGGCAAGTGGTCGCGGTCTCTCGGAATCGACACGACGAAGGAGGATCACATCGACATTGCGGCTCCAATCATCATCGAGTGATGGGTAATCCGTCGAACTGGCAGCTGCGCCAGGGACATGCCGGTAAGGCTCTCCGCCGACGTCAGCGAGATCGAGCGCTGGCGGCGCTCCTGCGGATGGGATGGGCAAGTCGCCCAAGCTCTACTTGTTTTCGGCATTCCTCGTAGCCCAGCTTGCCGCTACCAGCGCCTTCTGAATGCTCCGGGGCGGCGTTTGCACCTGAAAGAACAAACTAGGCCGTGTACCCAGAAGCCCGGCGGCGTGATGCGACTAAGACAATGTCTGCTTTGCTCCTATAGCGACCGACTTCGGGCGGCAGCGCAATATGTCGCGATGGGCCAGTACCGGACGACAGGCTGCTATCGCGCCATGGTAGCGTTAAGGGCAGCAGGGCCGCTTGGATCTCGGAGCACGGCAGGCTTGCTGTTCCTGCAGCCATCGGTCGCGCGGTTTGCAGCTTGACGGACGTGCCGAGAGATAAATCCGGACCACAGTGTCCCTGTTATCCATGCGCTCCGCACGATAGATTTGCATCGGCCGGACGCCGTCGCTCACCTCAAAGGTCAGTTTGGCTTGCGGATCAAAGCCGACCGCCTCGTCGACCTTGCGGATGATCGCGAGAAACTTCCCGGCGGGCATGTGGCCGCTGTTCTCCTCCTCGATGTCCCAGAGCTGAATGAAGGTCTCGCTCCAGGCCTCGGGGTTCGCGCCGCAGTCGAGCGCCTTGAACGCGCCGGTTTTGACTTCGGTGACGTGGTAGCTGGGACGGATGTCCCTGCCGTCGTAACTGAAGATCAGCGGCTTCGCCTTGTGTGCCTCAAGGTTGGATAGGAGAACGGCGAACGAAAGTTCTTCCACCGGCAGCAGGGCCCCAACCGTCGAGCGGGTATTGGCAAGCGTGTTCATGGCTGCTATCCTCATTTCAATGATTGTTGAATTATAGGATTGTCGAAAGATGGAGGAGCGTCAAGCCCGAACCGCCTTTGCCGCGCTGTCGCAGGAAACGCGGCTGCGGATCGTGCGGTTGCTGGTCCAGGCCGGCCCCGATGGGATGGCTGCGGGAGCCATTGCCGAGGCGGTCGACGTATCGCCATCCAACGTCTCCTTCCATCTGAAGGACCTGGAGCACGCCGGCATGATCGTTCCCCGCCGCGAGGCGCGCTCGATCATCTACTCGGCGGATTTCACCGGCCTGCGCGATCTGATCGCATTTCTGATGAAGGATTGCTGCGCAGGCCATCCGGAAATCTGCGCGCCAGCGCTCGCCGATGCCCAGTGCAAGCCCTCCATAAAAAAGAAGAAGGCGCACGCCTGATGCGCGGCTTCGATCTGCCACGGCGCCTGGTGGCCGAGGGCCTCGGGACGTTGCTGCTGGTCACGACCGTCGTAGGCTCCGGCATCATGGCCGAGACCCTGACCAGGGACGTGGCGCTGGCGCTGCTCGGCAACACACTTCCGACCGGCGCCATTCTGGTGGTGCTGATCACGATCCTCGGTCCGATATCCGGCGCACACTTCAATCCGGCGGTCACGCTCGTGTTCATGCTCAAGGGTGAACTCCGCCCGCCGCACGCGGCGCAATACATCGCGGCACAGGTGCTTGGCGGAATTCTGGGGGCGATGGTCGCGCACGCCATGTTCGGCCTGCCGCTCCTGGAGTTCTCCGCAAAGGCCAGGACAGGGTTTCCGCAGTGGTTTGCGGAATTCGTTGCCGCATTCGGACTGCTCGCAACGATTATCGGCGGCATTCGATTTCGTGAGGCCGCAATCCCGTGGCTGGTGGGGCTCTACATCACGGCCGCCTACTGGTTCACCGCGTCAACGTCCTTCGCCAATCCGGCCGTTGCCATCGCGCGATCATTCACCGACACGTTTTCCGGCATCCGCGCGCAGGATCTGCCGGGATTCATCGTCGCCGAACTGTTGGGGGCCATGGTCGCGCTGGCATTCATGACATGGCTGCTGCGGGGCGCGGAAACCACAAAGGAAGCGATCCGATGACGATCACGATCTATCACAATCCAAGTTGCGGGACGTCGCGTAACACCCTGGCCATGATCCGCCAAAGCGGGGAAGAGCCGGAGATCGTCGAATATCTCAACAATCCGCCTTCGCGCGACAAGCTTGTCTCGCTGATCGCCGTCATGGGCATGACCCCGCGCGCGCTGCTCCGCGAGAAGGGTACGCCTTATGCCGCGCTCGATCTTGCCAATCCGAAATGGAGCGATGACGAACTGATCGATGTCATGATGGCGCATCCGATCCTGATCAACCGGCCGATCGTGGTCTCGCCGAAGGGTGTCAGATTGTGCCGGCCGTCGGAGGCCGTCCTCGATCTGCTCGCCGCCGACATCGGCCAATTCGTCAAGGAAGACGGCGAGGTGATATCGCCCAAGGAACCAGGCAAGCCGCCGGGTGCGCGCGCCGGATGAGCCACCGTGCCGATAACGTTCTGATCGTCGCGCTCGGTACCACGCAAACCCTTGCCTGGGCGTCGAGCTATTATCTGCCTGCCATTCTCGCGGACCCGATTGCGCGGGACCTCGGCATCTCGACCAACTGGCTGTTCGCCGCGTTCTCGATGGCGCTGGTGATTTCCGGACTGCTCGGTCCGCGCGTCGGCCGCCAGATCGACCGCATGGGTGGGCGCGACGTGCTATGCGCGTCCAACCTCATTCTGGCGTCCGGTCTGATCCTGCTCGGGCTTTCGCAGGGTGGCTTCCTGATGGCGGTGAGCTGGCTGTTGCTCGGCGTCGGCATGGGGCTTGGCCTATATGACGCGGCCTTCGCCGCGCTCGGGCGCATCTACGGCAACGCCGCGCGCCGCTCCATCACCGGCATTACCTTGATCGCGGGGTTTGCCAGCACGATCGGCTGGCCGCTCAGCGCGTGGGGACTTGCCACCATCGGCTGGCGCTGGACCTGCTTCGGCTGGGCGGCTGCGCACATTCTGATCTGCTTGCCGCTCAATGGTCTCCTGATCCCCAAGCTGAAGCGGGAGCACCGGATCGCGGCCGATACGCCGAAACCGCATATTCCGATCGACCGTGCGATGGTGCTGCTCGCGTTTGCGTTCGCGGCGGCCTGGAGCGTCACGTCGGCGATGGCGGTTCATCTGCCGCGCATCCTGGAGTCACTCGGCGCGACGCAAACGCAGGCGATTGCGGCGGGCGCGTTGATCGGCCCGGCGCAGGTGGCAGCGCGGATTGTCGAGGCGAGCCTGCTGAAGCGCTTCCATCCGCTATGGTCGGCGCGATTGGCCTGCATCACGCACCCGCTGGGCGCCTGCGTCATCGGCCTGTTCGGCGGTGGTTTCGCCGGAATCTTCGCGCTGTTGCACGGCGCGGGAAACGGAATCCTGACGATCGCGCGCGGCACGCTGCCGCTCGCGATATTCGGTCCAAAGGATTACGGCTATCGCCTCGGATTGCTCGGCGCTCCGTCGCGCCTGTCGCAAGCTCTTGCGCCTCTGATATTCGGCTTCCTGATTTCGCCGCTCGGCGGCTATACGCTTGCGGTCACATCGGCGCTCAGTCTGGCCGCGCTTCTGGCGCTGATCGTACTTACGGCGGAGAAAAAGTCTTCTACGTAACAAGATCGCCTGGATGACCGTCGTCCGCTTCGGGTCACAAGGCGACATCCCAGGGGAATGGGGTCGCGTGCGGCTCAGCCCTCGAAAGCGGACATCCCGGATTCATGAGTACGCGCCCGAGCAGTCCCGTGGGAGAAGCCAGGATGAGAGTGGCCGGCTCCCGCTATCACGGTGTCAACACGTCCCGACCTTTGGGCGGGCAGGGCCGCGACATGTCCTGCCCAGCGTTCAAGCGCCTCGCGCATCTCGGCTGCGTACCGGGCGCGGTTATATACGCCGGCAACGCCCGCCCGATGGCCGCTGACATGGTTTAGGATCGCCTCCACGATGTGAGGCAACACGCCAAGCCGATCGGCCATCACCGTGGACGCTGATCTCCGAAGATCATGAACCGTCCAATGGGGCAGGGGTTCGCCCAGAGCATCCGCGATACGCGCATCAAGCGCTGCCTTCGATTTTGACCAGCCGGAGAACCCGCGGTGCGGGTCACCACTGCGTCGGGGTCCCTCGCCAAAGAGGAAGTCTCGGCCATTTCGGCGGGGTGGGACCAGGGCCAAGGCCGCGGGAACCAATGGCAGCAAGTGCTCGCGATGGTTCTTGGTCCGAGTGGCTGGCAGCGTCCAGAGTCCCGAACTGGTATCAAGTTCGGCCCATTGCATACTGCCTACTTCGTCACGGCGTTGGGCTGTGAGTAGCAACAACCGCACGATGCGACCGTAGTCGTCATCGCCACAGGCCTGCCAAATGGCTGATAGCTCCGTTTCCGTGAGGACCCGTTCGCGACTTCCCGGCTGCGTTGGTCGATTGGTGCCGAGAACCGGGTTCGCGGCAATGTCGAGCCCCTCGCGTATTGCCCAATTGAACATTGAGGACAGGGCTGTGCGTGCGCGGGCTGCTGAGACGGCTCCATGAGCTGATGCGATGTCAGCGATACGAGCCGAGATATGACGGCGGGTGATTTGGAAAACCGAGACCGGATGTAGGGGTTTCCAGCTGACCAACAAGTAGCGTTCGACTTCCGAATAGGTCCGGGGCTTCAGCCTTTCTTTGGCGTTCCGGAGATATTGATCCGCGATTACCGAAAGCGTGTCGGCCGCCTGCAGGCGCGCCTTGGCTTTCTCGTCCGCGGGGTCTTTGCCGTTGGCAACCAGGCCCAAAAGCCGCTTGGCTTCCTTGCGTGCCAGCTCGGGTGTCCACGGCGCGCCGTGAGGACCGATGGTGACAAAGCGCTGCCGACCGAACACTCGATACTTTAGGACGTAGGTCGCTTGGTCGCGTTGACGCCGAACACCAAAGCCCCGCACCGCTTCGCGGTGGTCTGCATCCCAAATAGTCTCGCCCGGCTTGAGCGCTTGCACTGCGCGGATCGTTATACTCGAAACAGCCATCGATCGCCTCTGTAGCTACCACGTAGCTACCACCATAGCGGTAATTGCAGCGCAGGTAAGGCGAGAACCGGCGGACTTATTTATTGATAATACTACAGTTTTCGCACGAAGGGCGGGAATGGCGTAGCTCCGGCGGAGCCCTTGCTGTGTCTGTGGAACAGGAGGTCGGTGGTTCGAGCCCACCCAAC
The DNA here is from genome assembly GCF_001982635.1 of Bradyrhizobium mercantei. Classification (GTDB taxonomy): domain Bacteria; phylum Pseudomonadota; class Alphaproteobacteria; order Rhizobiales; family Xanthobacteraceae; genus Bradyrhizobium; species Bradyrhizobium mercantei. Next base: position 543,894 of record NZ_MKFI01000003.1, read on the forward strand.
TGTACCATCCACACGACCACCACCCAACGCGATATCGCTGGATCGGACCATCGCAGGCTCGCTTGCCGCGTCGTTGATCGCCGCCAGCGTGTCATTGCGTCCGCTTGCACTTCGTCGTCGCATCACCCACACTCCGCGCAACGACGCTTAAGCAGCACCTTGGGGGGACGCATGGGGACCGCCGGTTCAAGGAGTTTTTCGTTTGCGTTGATATCAGCTGTCGGGCTTGCCGCGTTGCTGCTGCCGGGCCGAAGCGAGGCCTACACGGCCGACCAGCAGCAGGCCTGCACCCCGGACGCATTCCGGCTCTGTGGCCCCGAGATTCCCGACGTCGATCGCATCACGGCCTGCATGATCAGGAACAGGGCGCTGCTGTCGCCGGCCTGCCGCGTGTTCTTCCGCGGCGGTCCCGAGCTGCGTGAGGCGAGCGAACGCGTCGAGCGACGGCCAGCCAAGCGGAAGGTCGTCAAGCCGCACAAGCCGAAGAAGTCGGCCCACTGAAGTCCAGCTTCCTGGTTCCCACCGCGCGCACGCCAAAGCCCGGCGCGTTGTCGTGACACGAATTGCTTTTCGCTCCGCGCGACGCGCGTGGTGGATCGCGCGGTGGCGATTTCAAGACTGCGATGCGCGACAGACTGACGCCTTGTGACGCTGTCACGCAGCATCATCTCTGGGCTTGTGTTGTTTGCCAAATTCGTTCCGCCTTTTGGAACGGATGGAGTGAGATGCGTGAGCGAAGACTACAAGCAAGAGATCGATCGGCACTTCGCCTGGTTCGAGGCCAAGCTTCCGGACAAGCCGTCGCGCTTTGTCGCGTGGCTGCGCAAGCCGTCGTCGCGCTATGTGCGGATTCCGCTCGCGGTCCTCCTGATCATCGGCGGCATCTTCAGCTTCCTGCCGGTGCTCGGACTCTGGATGCTGCCGCTCGGACTCCTTTTGTTCGCGCAGGATGTTCCGTTCCTACAGAAACCCACCGCGCAATTGCTCGGCTGGATCGAGCGCAAGTGGATCGCGCGCGAACGCGCCAAGGATGCTGCAAAGGCTGCCGAAAAGCGCTAGGCCTTGAGTCAAATCAATCGCTTAGCGCTTCCATTTTCGGTTGTGTCATAAGTGCAGTGTGACTCAAAAAGCAAAATGCACCGGTAATCTTGGCCGCTTTGCGGATTGCAAGAAGTTTTTTCTTTCGCGAATCAGCGCGCTGATTCATTTTCGCCTCCTGGGGTCAATCTGGAGGCCAACGTATGAACGTGATTGTTTTCGCTTCGCGTAAGGGGGGCTCGGGAAAAAGTACCCTGGCTGCTCACCTCGCTGCGCAAGTGCACAAGGCAACGAAGCCCTGTCTGCTGATCGATGCCGATCCGCAGGGCTCGCTGACGCTCTGGCACAAGCTGCGCGGCACCAACGAGCCGGCGATCAAGACGGCGGTGAACTCGGTCAGCGGGATCATTGCTCAAGCCAAGCGCGACGGCATCGAGTGGGTGTTCATCGACACGCCGCCGAATCTGTCGGCCGTGGTCGACGACTCGATCAAGAACGCCACGATGGTGATCATTCCGGCGCGGCCCGGCGTGTTCGACGTCAACGCGGTGCAGGAAACCATTCAGACCTGCCGCTCGATGCGCAAGCCCTATGCCGTCGTGATCAACGGTGCGCCCGCGCAGCGTGACGGCGCCGAAAGCCGCATCGTCGCGATCGCGCGCGAGGCGCTGGCGAAATTCCGCGCGCCGGTGTGGAGCGGCCAGATCACCAACCGCGCCGATCTGCTGATGGCGCTCGGCCAGGGTGAAGGCGCCCGCGAATATTACGCGGAAGGCCGCGCCGCCGCCGAGATCAATCGGCTGTGGGCTGCGATCGAGCGTTCGATCAAGGCGATTCGCGGCACGGCGTCGGCGTCCGGCGCGATGCACAAGCAGGCGGCGTAACAACGCCGCTTTCGTTCGAACCGGAAGAACGCGCGGTGCCCGCGCGTTTTTTGCGCGCTGAAGCGACGAGGCAATCGCTGATTGTCTCGCTTGCGCCTGCGGCGGGATGGATGGCGCTAGGCCACCATCAGCAGATAAAATACGATCACCGGCGCCAGGGTCAGGATCACCGACCAGATGCCGACAGCCCATAAAATATCCTCGGTCGTGAAGCCCGGCTCGGCACCCGGCCTCACGGCAGCAAAACCATTCCTGGAATTCACGACGCCCCCGCGTTGGTCTTGGCAATGCGGAGGCTGATACGCGGCCGGCTTTAAGATCCCGGCCGGAATTTCGCTGGCATTTGCGCGCGGGCACTACTTCGGATTAACCACGGCATGGGCGGCACGCCGCCTCCGGCCGGGCCGAAAGCCTCAGTGCATTGCCCCATCCCGGTCGCGGATCGCGCCGAGATGCTCGTTGATCCGGAATACGATCAGGATGAACTCGGCGCAGATGCGCGAGAACACGACGCCGACGAACACGCTGGCGATCGACGCGAGCAGCTGGATGAAGCCGACGAACGGGCTGATCGCCATCGCGGTGAGGCTCCACAGGATGCCGGAGATCCCGAACAGCACGATCACCGCGATCACCAGCCAGTAGAACGTCTTGATGATCGTGGGCGTGATGAAGCGGTCCCACTGAAACAGATCCTGGAAATCGAACATCATGGTTCTCCCGGCCACCGAAATATGATTCGCGTCTCGTGCATCCTACTGCGTCACCCCCGGCGTGATCACTTCATCCCGGGAGCCCGCAAAGAGGCGTCGATCAGGACGAGGCGTTACGCCGGCCAATGGTTCGGGATCGCGCCGGAGCGCCTCCGCACCAGGGGGATCGCAGAAGCCCAATCGGTCTCGCCTGCGCGAGCCCCGGACCGGGCGCCGGCAGTCCAGGGGCGAGCTATGCGAGTGGGCCGGTTGTGATTGCCGCAAATAACGGCCACAATCGGGCTTCCCTCCGGCATATCCTCATCCAATGACCACGCTGACCTTCGAAGACTTCAAGCCCGGCCGCTTCGGCACGTTCGGCCCGCGCCACGTTTCCCGCGAGGAAATCCTCGCCTTCGCCGCCGAATTCGACCCGCAGCCGATGCATCTCGACGAGGAGGCGGCGAAGAAATCCATGCTCCGCGGCCTGTCGGGCTCGGGCTGGCATCTCGGCTCGCTGATGATGCGGATGCTGTTCGACGGCTTCATCGGCCGCACCGCCTCGCTCGGCTCGCCCGGGGTCAACGAGATGCGCTGGGTGGCGCCGCTGCGTCCGGGCGACGATTTGACGCTGGATGTCGACGTGGTCGAGGCGCGGGTCTCGAAGAGCCGGCCGGAGACCGGCATCGTCACCTTCAAGGGCACCATCCGCAACGCGCGCGGCGAGATGCTGTGCGAGATGGAGTCGCCGATCATCATCAGCCGCCGCGACGGCGCGGGCGCATAGGAGACATCATGCGCTTTTTTGAAGATATCGAGATCGGCGCGCGGCGCGAGTTCGGCTCATTCACCTTCACGCCCGAGGACATCAAGCGCTTTGCCGCGCAGTTCGATCCGCAGCGCTTCCACCTCGACGAGGAGGAGGGGCGCAACTCGCTGTTCGGCGGGCTCGCCGCATCGGGCTGGCATGTCGCCAGCGTCTGCATGAAGCTGCTCGTCGCCGACGGCAAGCGGCTTGCGGCGGAAGCCGCCGCGCGCGGCGAGAAGGTCGCGGTGTGGGGACCATCGCCCGGCTTCCGCGAGTTGCGCTGGATCCGCCCGGTGCTGGCAGGCGATACCATCAGCTTCACCAACCAGGTCGAGACCAAGCGCACGTCCGAGAAGCGGCCCGAATGGGGCATCCTTCAGGCCCGCAACACCGGCGTTAATCAGCGCAATGAGGTGGTGTTCTCGTTCCTCGCGACCGCCTTCGTGCCGCGCCGGAATCCCGGTTCCTGATGTTGCCCGCACGCCTCTGATGTTGCCCGGACGCCATGGTGGCAGACTAAGTCTGCTGCCGACGGAGTTGTGCGTTGCGTGGAACTCATTTTTTGCTAACGCATTTTGAACCTTTGTCACTGCTCTATGATTTGAGAGCACGGACATCCGGGCAAGGACGACTGGGGATACCATGGCAGATCGCAGCGCGCTGAAACTCGTCGGCATTATCTTCGCGACGGTAACGCTGGTGGTGATGCTGGCGACCGGATTGGTCGTGAAGGGTTTTGCCGACGGCAATTATTCCTTCGAGACCACCGCGAGCATCGATCGCTGATCGACCGTCTGTAACCGTCGGCGCTCGGGGGAGCGCCAGCCAGCGCCTGTTTGCGCCCTTCAGTGTGACTCGTCGGCGGACCGCGTCACACTTCGTCTCCCCGGATTAACGATTCCAGATCAGCACCATCACGACGGTCGCGGCGGCCAGGATGCCGATGAACCGGATCATGATCGTGCCTATGCCCTGCTGCCGCTGGCGCAGCGGGATGGGATCGGCGGCGTTGTCCGGCCGGACGCTCTGCATGAATGCTCTCCAAATCGATGCCCCGCTCAGGCGCGGTCCGGTGGTCAACTCCGGATTGGACGCGGGCCCGGCATCTCCAGTTCAAATCGGCTTCGGCAAAAATGACGTCGCCGGAGTTTACACCGCGACAAATAACGAATTGTTCTACGCGGAGCCGGGCACGCAAAACGAAGCCGCCGCCTCACGAGGAGGCGGCGGCTTTTGCCGGTTTGCAGACCTGATCGGGATCAGCTGTTGCGCAGGCCGTCGGCGGCGCGCTTCCACTGCGAGACGTTGTCGGCGATCATGCGCGTCGACTTCATCGCGGCCTGGCTGAGCTGGGCATAGCCGGAGATCTCGCGCTGGACGCGCTGGCCCTCGGCATGCAGCAGGTCGCGCAGGCTCTCGAGCTCGCCGATCAGCTTCTCGATCTCGGCGAGCGAGGTGCCGGCGACGCGCTGGATCAGCGAGTTGACGTTGCTGACGGTGGCGTCGGTGTTGGCGTCGGTCGGCGCGGTCTCCGGGCTCGCCACCGGGCGGCGCAGATAGGCGATGTCGTTGCGCACGAAGTCGCGGATGCCGGCTTCGACTTCCGAGACCGCAGCGAGGTTGGTGTCGACCTCGGAAGCAGGCGTTTCAGCTTCCTCGGTCCGGTTGGTGGCGTTCATCGGCTTTCCCCTGGTCGCAATAGCGAAGCGCGGCTTGTCCCCCGCACGACGAATTGATGAAGTTACGGACCTATCAGTGCCGCCGAATTTGACCGCATCTGGGCCAAGTTGGGGCAATGCCTGATCATTAGCGCGACAGGGCTAACAGATCGTTCACCATGTGCGCTTGTAGCCGGCGCTGATGCTCTTGCTGGTCGTGCCCTGGGAGGTCTCGCCGACCGAGCCGGAGACGGTGACGCCGTCGAACAGCTTCTGCTCGGCGCCGATCCGGCGCAGCCATTTGTCGTCGGAGGTCGACAGGGTCTGGCCCGCGGTGATGCTGGTGCCGGTGTCGTTCACGGAGAGGCGTGCCGACTGATCGGTATCGTAGCTGCGCGATGGGTGGCCGTCGATGCCGGGCACCGGGACTACGCCCTGCTGGATCAAATTGTAGCCGCTCTGCAGCGTCAGCGAATACTGCTCCGACAGCGGCACCGACTTGCTCAGGGAGGTGCCGACCTTGCTCTGGTCGGCGCCCGGATCGACCCGCGCCTCGACCGAGGTCTTGTCCCAGATCGAAGCCACGCCGCCGGTCGAGATCGAAGCCCAGGCCGAGCCGCCGGATTGGGGCAGGCTGCCGCCATTGGCGAGCCGCTCCGACAATTGCTCCGATGTCGTGGTCGAGCCCTGCTGCCTGGCGACCGTCATGTCGGCGCCGATGCGGGTGTCGAGGAAGGGCGAGATCGACTGCTTGACCGACACCGCCGAGGAGCCGTTGGCGTTGTTGTTGGTGGTCCAGGACGGATCGTTGCCGGCGATGCCGCTGCGCTTGGCCGCGCTCTTCGGCGCCAGCGTGGGCAGGCTGGTGGAGTCGGTGTCGAGCTGGCTCCAGTCGAGCTTGCTCTCGTCGATGTCCTTCAGGAGGTCGGCATCATTGGCATCGGCCGCCGGCGGCGCCTCGTCGGCCGCGGCACCCGCGCCAGCGTCGGCGTCGTCCTTTACGCTGTCCTTGGCGTCGTTCTGGGCGGCGGGCGTGATCTGCAAGGGCGGGCTCTGCGCCGCGGCCGAAACCGCTATCGCCACGCTGAAGCCGGCCGCCAGCACCGGCAGCCTCGCCCAGCCAAATCGCAATGTGGAGGTCATTCCCAGCCCGCAAATTCCAGAGCGGCAGCATGCATTTGCCGTGGCGCAAAATTGTGGCAACGGCGCCGCGAAAGCAAGTGATAGGCCCGTGATATGCGGGTGCAATCGTCACGTCCCGGGCGGGCCCGGGACATGACGAAGCCGTGAAATCGGGAAGCCGTCAGACCGCGATGCGCGGCAGATGGATCGGGTAGCCGACGGTCTGCTCGACCAGGTCGAAACTGTCGACCATCATGCGGAAGCTGGTCAGCTTGCCGGCCTTGAACTGCGTGAAATGCGCCACCCGCAGCGAGATCGGCTTGTTGGAGTCGAGCGCGGTCAGCGAATAGCGCAGCATCGAGGCCGCGGAGTCCGCCCCCAGCATGATCGACTCGCGGTCGAAACGGTGAACCCTGAGGTTCTCGCCGATCTGCCTGATCACCTCGAGCACGGCGGCCTTGCCGCGGCGCGCGCCGAAGAAGGAAAACAGGTCGATCGGCCCGTAGATGGCCCACTCGACCTCGTCATCGAGCAGCGGCTCGATGTCTGCAAGCTGGCGTTCGTTGATCGCGCGATGCAATGCGCGCGAAAAACGCCAGAGGCTATGCTCTGTCATTTCGGTTCTCGTCCTGAAACTGGATTTTCAACGCAAACGAATGGCAGGGGGTCAGCGCCGACGCCCTGCCAGGTTGCTGCACATCGCTATTGCCGGCTGAAATAGTGCGGAACGGCAAAAACGCAAATGACATTTTTGCAATGCACAATTGCAGCGGTCATGACCGAAATGTGTGACCACCCGCTAGGTTGCCACCGCAATTCAGCGGTCGCGCTGCCGCAGCGGTTGCCGTTCGATCACGATCTCGGCGTCGCGGATCGCCACCACGGCGAACAGCAGCGCGCCGCCGACGCCGCCGATCGCGGCGCCGAGCGGCATGAAGGTGAAAAACACCAGCGTTCCGCTGTCGATGCCGGAGGTTTTGGCCATTCCGATCCAGGTGAGCCCGGCTCCGATGCCGAGCGCGGCGCCGCCAAGGGCGCCCAGTGCAAGACCAAGCACAGCGAGCAATGCGACTTTCATGGTAATTCCAGCCCCGACCGCAACAAGCCCAGTGATAGGTCAGCGCGGGGCCGTCGAGGTTCAACGCCGGCGGGGGAATTTGCGGGACGGGGCGGGCGGATGCGCTGCCGTGGTTTTCCGGCAGCTTACTCCGCGGTCTGCCCGATCAGCGCTGCGGCGATGTCGCGCTCCAGCACCTGCTGGACGAGGTCGTAGGTGTCGATGATCTCGCGGATCTCGGTGATCTTGCCGTCGCGCAGCGTGTAGAACACCGCGACGTCGAACTGCACCACACGGCGGTTGCCACGCTTGCGCAAGAACACGCGCAGCTGGGCTGCGACCTTGTCGCCCTGGGCCACCACGACCGGTGCCTCGTAGCGCATCTCGGAATAGCGTTCGTGGATCGTGGTCCACATCTGGCGCAGCGCGGGCTTGCCGCGGTGCTGGCCCATATGCGGGAGAATGTCGATCGGGGCGTTGGCCAGGAACGCGACGTCGTCGCTGCAGCGCTCCAGCGCGCCCTCGATGCCGCCGGCATAGTAGACGTCGAGGAAGTTCAAGACGCGCTGCCGGTTCAATTCCTCGCCCATGATCGACTCCGCCGGTTCCATCCGACTCGCCTTGATTTGCTTGGCCCACATTGTGACCCGAAGCCTTGCACAATCAAACACATGTTTGACGCGCGAAAGGCGATTAGGTTCGGCAACCAACGCGTGCATTGTGGCGTAAAATGGGTGCCATGCCCCGGGTCGCCGCGGGTGGCCAGGACGGCGTGGCCTGCAATTTATTCCGCGCCGGCGCGGCCGAATCTTCGCCTTCGTGACCTTGCCGGGACCAGGCCGGCCCGTATGCTTCGCGGCGGAAGGCGGCCGGACAGAGCCGCCACACTGGGGAGAAACCGATGAAGCGCATCGCCCGATTTGCCGCCGTGCTGTCGCTGCTCGCATGGCCGGCGCTCCTGCCCGCCCTCGCACACACACCGCAGCAGCCGCCGCACCAGCTCTACAATGAAGGCGACCTCAAGCTCGAGAGCGGCGAGGCGATCAAGGACTTCTCGATCTCCTACGTGACGCACGGCACGCTGAACGCGAAGAAGTCCAACGCCATCCTGATGGTGACCGCGATCTCGGGCAATCATCACCGGCTCGATTTCATGATCGGCCCGGGCAAGGCGCTCGACACCGACAAATATTTCATCGTCTGCACCGATGCGATCGGCAACGGGCTGACCACGTCGCCGAGCAATTCGAAGGCGCAGCCGCGGATGCAGTTTCCGAAATTCGTCATTCGCGACATGGTGGAATCGCAGTACCGGCTGATGAAGGAGAAGCTCGGCATCGACCATGTCGTCGCCGCGGTCGGCCCCTCGATGGGCGGCATGCAGGCCTTGCAATGGGGTGTCAGCCATCCGGATTTCATGGACGCGCTGGTCGCGATGGTGCCGCTTGCGAAGACGCCGGCCTGGTCCGTCGCGGTGATGGAGGCCTCGCGCAAGGCGATCATGAACGACCCGGCGTGGCAGGACGGCAATTACCAGGCGCCGCCGGAGAAGGGCCTGAAACTGTTCCGCGACATCGTCGCGCTGCTCGCGGCGCGCACGCCCGACATGTATGTGGCGCAGTTCAAGTCCGGCCCCGACGTGCTGCCCTGGATGGCCGAGCAGGAAACCGCGCTGTGGAAGCTGTTCGACGCCAATGACTGGATCTACCAGAGCTGGGCCTATGACCGGCACGATGTCGGCACCACGGCCGGTTTCGGCGGCGACACCGCCAAGGCGCTGGCCTCGATCAGGGCGAAGACGCTGATCCTCACCGGCACCAAGGATTTGCTCAATCCCGAGTTCGAGCCGAACGAGATGGGCAAGAATATCCCCGACGTGACGATCAAGACAATCAGTCCGGGCAGCGTGACCGGCCACGCCTCGGCCGGCGGCTTCTTCCCGGCGGATGTCGCGTTTCTCAACCGTGAAACCGGCGCGTTCCTCGACGGCGTGACCGACAACGGCAAGAAGCTGAACTGATGAAACCGCACTGATCGCGTCTCAAAGACGTGAAGAACCGCGGGGCAGGTGGCCGCGAATTAATGAAACCTCGCCCTGCGCGCCCGGTTGGTCCGGCATGGGCGACGCATCCGCGATCAGGAGTTTCGTCATGAGCACCACCATGCCGCTTGCGGTCGCCAGTTTTCCTGTCTGCAGATAGCTCATGTGAGCGCGCGCCGCGCGACGGTGAGCCGGCGCCGACGCCGGTCCTGGCCTTGAGCTCCTCCGGGGCCGATCGGAGCCATCACGCCGGCTCGCTGTCGCGGCGCGCCTAGCTTTCCCTCGCCCCGCTTGCGGGGAGAGGTCGGATCGCATCGCAAGATGCGATCCGGGTGAGGGGGTACAGGTCTAACCTCGTTCCCAACTCGCGGAAGCAGCCCCTCACCCCAGCCCTCCAAGAGCAAGCTCGCTTGTCTCGGCCCCATAAGAACGGGGCGAGGGAGCGCGCCGCCATCGCGGCTGCTGCTCAACCTAATCTCGCCACGCTAATCCGCCGGCGCGGCCTTTATTCCGCCGGCGCGGCCTTGCCGCTCACGAGGTCGATGATGAAGCGCCTTTTCTTCTCGTTGCCCTCCGGCACGAAGGCCTCGCCGGGCAGCAGGTCGTGAAACAGTTCCTTCGGCTTCGCAAAGCCTTCGCCGCAGGCGGTGCGGATAATCTCGTCGTCGGCATAGTCGACGTCGACCGCAACCGTGTTGCGGCGCGGGCCGGCGGCGAGGTTGGAGAGGCCGAAATATTTCGGGCCCTCGTTGCACATCACGACGTTGGCGCCATAGGCGCTGACCGCATCCTCGGCGCGGAGCAGGAAGTCCGGCGCGATCTCGATCCGCTTGCCGGCCTTCTTGGCAAACTCCATCCGCGCCACCGCGCTTTCGAGGATGCCCTGTCCCATGTGACCGACCGAGCACACCAGCGCATCCTGCTGCTCGTTCCTGGGGACCACGATGCAGTCGTGGCCCTGCGCGCCGGGCAGGAAGCGCAAGAAACGGTTGGCAAAGCGGGTGGCCGCGCCGTTCTGCTCGAACAGCGCGACGCCGCCGAAATCGGTCGCGTGTGGCTCGCACTCGCTTTCATAATTGACGACGAGCAGCGCATTCCCGGCGATGAAGCGTCCAGTGTAGCGCTCCTTGGTCAGCTTGACGTCGCAGGCGCGGCCGCCGGGATAGGATTTGGCCCGCGTGCAGGTCGATCCCTTGATGTTGGCGGGCGCGCAGAATGTCGCGAGCAGCGCGCGGTCGCTGTCCTCGGCGCGGGCCGGGCTGGAGATGAACTGGCTGGTGACGAACAGGATCGCTGCGCCAAGCGCCGGCGCGAGGAGGGCAATATGTGATGTCCGCATGATTTTCAAAACACTGTCCGCAATGCGGCGGCATTTAGAGCATGATCGAGGCCTGTGCGCAGCGTATTTCTGCGGCGAAGCGGCGGGAACCGGCGGGGTGGCTCGGCCGTTGATGCCTGACAATTCCATTGGAGCTGCATCATGAAATCCATTCTTGTCGCATCCATTATTGCAGTCAGTGCGCTTGCCGCAACTTCGCCCGCCGACGCCAAGGGCTGCATCAAGGGCGCAGTCGTCGGCGGCGTTGCCGGCCACTACGCTGGCCATCACGGCATGCTCGGCGCCGCCGCGGGATGCCTCTACGGCCGCCATCATGCCAGGCAGCAGGAACGTCAGCGCCAACAGCAACAGGCGCAGCCCTCGCAGCAGGAGAAGCTGTGAGGCCCGGCCTGTTGTAATGTCGCGTTTCCGGAACGCCGCCCGTACGGGCGGCGTTGTCTTGTTGCGTAACGGAGACGATGATGACGAAACCAAAGACAAAGACCATCCAGCCCGTTCCCGACGATAACAAGAGCCACAAGGGCCCCGGCAGCGCCCCCGCCGTTCCCCTCGACACCACCAAGGGCCATCGCGACGACGAGAAGCACAACATCCGCGAGCAGGCCGCGCACGGCAACCTGACCCAGAACACGAGCAACAAGCGGTCGGGGTAGGGGCGTGATCGCTCGGTAATCTCCGCCGTCGTCCCGGCGAAAGCCGGGACCCATAACCACCGCATTCGATTGTGAACGGGATCGTGGCCCCCAGCGTGGCGCAACAATGCGCATCTTGGGTAATGGGTCCCGGCCTTCGCCGGGACGACGGTAGGAATCCGTTTCACCTCTCAAACAGCGTACTCGGCGTCATCACCCGCGCATGCGGGTGATCCAGTATTCCAGAGGCCGCGGTGCTTGAATCGAGAAGCCGCGGCGTACTGGATCGCCCGGTCGAGCCGGGCGATGACAGTTCCTGGGATGGGTGGAGCGAATTCAGGAGCGAAGCGATACCCATCATCTCGCCACGCGGCATACGTGACCCGCATCACGGCACCGGCGAGGGGGCGCCGCTAGCGTGGCGGCATCGGATCACCCGATCGCCAAGGAAACGCCGCCATGAACGCCATTGCTGCACCGAAATCGCCTGCACAGAACCGGCTCGAAGGCTTTGCACTCACCGCCATCCTTCAGGGCCTGCCGATCTTCGCCGCCGCCGTGCTGGTGCTGAAGATCATGGACGCCCCGGAAATCGTCGGCGAACGCTATGGCGCGGTGATCTACGTCGTGCTGGCGTCACTGGTCTACGCCGCGATCACGCCATGGCTCGCCGCCAGATTTCCGAACCGGCTCGCACACGCCTACGCGCCGGTGTTCTTCGATGCCAGCCTCACGTTCTCCGAGAAGATCGCGCAATGGCGGAGCCAGCCGAATGTTTCGCTGCAACTCATGACCACGATGATCATGCTGTCGCTGCTGGCGGTCGCGGTGGTGAGCGCGGGCTGAGCTTGCGCTTCCGTGCCGACCGGCCTTATCTGCGCGCATGCAGATCAGGGACGAACGCCCCGAGGACACTGCGGCGATCAGCGCGATCACGGCGGCAGCCTTCGCGAACGCGCCGCACGCCAGCGGCACCGAAGCCCGCATCGTCGAGGCACTGCGCGAGGCCGGCGCGCTGACGCTCTCGCTCGTGGCGACATCGGATGATGGCAGCATCCGCGGCCATGTCGCGTTCTCGCCGGTGCAGATCGACGGCGCAGCAGGGCGTTGGTATGGCCTCGGCCCGGTGTCGGTCACGCCGGACATGCAACGCCAGGGCATCGGCCGCGCGCTGATCCGCAAAGGGTTGGATCGGCTCGCAGCACTGGGCGCCGACGGCTGCGTCGTGCTCGGCGATCCCACCTATTACGGACACTTCGGCTTCGTCAGCGATCCCGCGCTGACCTATGGCGGCGAACCGAGTCGATACTTCCAGCGCCGCGTGCTGAAGGGCGATCCGCCGGAGGGGGGTGTCAGGTACCATCCGGCGTTTGATGTTGCGTGATTGAGCGATGCACGCGAACTACGGCACCGTCATCTCCTCGATCCTTGTCGGCATCGCGCCAAAATCGCTGAACCGCACCCAGTTCGGCTTCACGCGCACATAGCCGATGTTCGGCCACGCCTCGCGGGTCGGCCCGTCGGGCCACGCTGCGAAATACACCTGCTTGCACGCGGCGAGCTCGGCGCCGCTCGGAAAATCGGCGACGCCCTCGACTTGCGCGGTCTGCTCGGCATCCCAGCCGATCACCAGCGCTGTACGGGGATCGGCGCGGAGGTTCTGGTATTTGCGCGAGGTGGTCAGCGTATCGAAGATGATCTCGAGATCATCGCTGACCGCGATGCCGACCACGGCGGCCTGCGGCGCGCCGTCGTGAACTGTACTGACCACCGCGAGCCGATGCATCCGCAGAAACGCGAGAAGCTCGGCGCGCGTCATGATCTACCTCTTCTTCCACCCGCCCCGTTTCCCCGGCGCGCCTCCGCTGCTTCGCGGCGACGGCCCGAACTCCGGCCCCGACTGCCGCGAGTCTGTCGGCTGAATAATCCGGCTGGTCGTGCCGAACGGCTTGGCCGGCAGCGCGCCGCTCGGGCGGAACGGCAGCGATTCCGGGCCGTGCATTTCGTCGAGATCGGGCTTGTGCACGCGGGAGCCGGATTTGCCGCTGCGGCTCGCCTTGAGCGAGGTCTGCGCGGTCTTGTTCTTCAGCGCGCTGACCGGGAGGTTGGCGGCATCGCCGTACTTTCTGGTGCCGGCATAGGCGCCGGCCTGCTTCTGCACGTTGCGCTGCTTGGCAGTGGGGTCGTCGACCACGGCCATCTCGGTGGCGCGCAGCCGCTTGACCTCGTCGCGTAGGCGGGCGGCTTCCTCGAAGTTCAGATCGGCCGCGGCCTCGCGCATCCGCGTTTCGAGGTCGCTCAGCACGGCCTCGAAATTGTGCCCGATCGAGATCACGTCGTCGGCCATGCCGCCGTCGCCGATCTCGACCAGCACGTGGTCGCGCTCGTAGACCGAGTTGAGGATGTCGCCGATCGACTTCTTCACGCTCTCCGGCGTGATGCCGTTGGCCTCGTTGTATTCGACCTGCTTCTCGCGGCGCCGCGTGGTCTCGGCCATCGCGCGCTCCATCGAGCCGGTCATCCCATCGGCATAGAGGATCACCTTGCCGTCGACATTGCGCGCGGCGCGGCCGATGGTCTGGATCAGCGAGGTCTCGCTGCGCAGGAAACCTTCCTTGTCGGCGTCGAGGATCGCGACCAGCGCGCATTCGGGAATGTCGAGGCCCTCGCGCAGCAGGTTGATGCCGACCAGCGCGTCGAACGCGCCGAGGCGAAGGTCGCGGATGATCTCGATGCGCTCGATGGTGTCGATGTCCGAGTGCATGTAGCGGACGCGGATGCCCTGCTCATGCAGATATTCGGTGAGGTCTTCCGCCATGCGTTTTGTCAGCACCGTGATCAGCGAGCGATAGCCGGCCGCGGCCGTGGCACGCACCTCGCCGACGAGGTCGTCGACCTGGGTGCGGGCCGGGCGGATGTCGACCGGAGGATCAATCAGCCCGGTCGGGCGGATCACCTGCTCGACGAACACGCCGCCGCTTTCGTTCAGCTCCCAGCCGCTCGGCGTCGCCGACACCGCGACCGTCTGCGGCCGCATCATGTCCCATTCCTCGAAGCGGAGCGGGCGGTTGTCCATGCAGGAGGGCAGGCGGAAGCCGTATTCGGCCAAGGTCGCCTTGCGGCGGAAGTCGCCGCGGAACATGCCGCCGATCTGCGGCACGGTGACGTGGCTCTCGTCGGCGAACACCAGCGCGTTGTCGGGCACGTATTCGAACAGCGTCGGCGGCGGCTCGCCGGGGCGGCGGCCGGTGAGATAGCGCGAATAGTTCTCGATGCCGGCGCAGCTTCCGGTCGCCTCCATCATCTCGAGATCGAAGGTGGTGCGCTGCTCGAGCCGCTGCGCCTCCAGCAGGCGGCCCTGGTCGTTGAGCTGGTCGAGCCGCATCTTCAATTCGCTCTTGATCGACTTGATCGCCTGCACCAAGGTCGGGCGCGGCGTCACATAGTGCGAATTGGCGTACATCTTGATGAATTCGAGCTCGTCCTGCTTGTGGCCGGTGAGCGGATCGAACTCCTCAATGGTCTCGATGGTGTCGCCGAACAGGTTCACGCGCCAGGCGCGGTCTTCATAGTGCGCCGGGAAGATGTCGATGACGTCGCCGCGGACGCGGAAGGTGCCGCGGGTGAACTCGGCCTGGGTGCGCTTGTATTGCAGCGCCACCAGGTCGGCGATCAATTGCCGCTGGTCGATGCGCTCGCCCTTCTTCAGCGCGAAGGTCATCGCGGTGTAGGTCTCGACCGAGCCGATACCGTAGATGCACGACACCGAGGCGACGATGATGACGTCGTCGCGTTCGAGCAGCGCACGCGTTGCCGAGTGGCGCATGCGGTCGATCTGCTCGTTGATCGAGGAATCCTTCTCGATATAGGTGTCGGTCCGCGGCACGTAGGCCTCGGGCTGGTAGTAGTCGTAATACGAGACGAAATACTCGACCGCGTTGTCGGGGAAGAAGCTCTTGAACTCGCCATAGAGCTGGGCGGCCAGCGTCTTGTTCGGCGCCAGGATCAGCGCCGGGCGCTGCGTCGCCTCGATCACCTTGGCCATGGTGTAGGTCTTGCCTGAGCCGGTGACGCCGAGCAGCACCTGGGTGCGGTCGCTGCGCTCGATGCCCTCGACCAGTTCGGCGATCGCGGTCGGCTGGTCGCCCTTCGGCTCGTAGGAGGACTTGATCTCGAAGCGCACGCCGCCTTCGGATTTTTCCGGGCGCGGCGGGCGGTGCGGGGTCCATACCCGCATCGAGCCGTCGTCCTTGCGGAACTCGGGGCGGCCGTCGCGGATCAGGTTTTCCAGCGCGTCGGCGGTCGCCTTGACGCCGAGCGCCTCCATCTTGCTGCGCGGCGGACGGGCCAGCGCTTCGTCGTCGTCCTCGGCGGTCGGCAGGCCGAGCTGCCGCGCCAGTTCCGGATCGAGGGTCGGGATCGTGGCCGAGGTGCCGTAATTGGCCTGCGGGGCTTCCTCGAGGCCGGACGCATCGCGCTTGGCAACGCCCTCGCTGGTCTCGCGCGTCGACGCCCGGGCGCGATGCGCCGCGGCCTCGCCGCCGGCGCGGCGGTCCCAGGAATTGTCCGGCGGCGGCTGCAAGCCGGTGCCCGAACCCATGCCGGCATCGCCGCGGTTGATCGCGGGATTGAGCAATTCAGCGAGCGCCGGACCGATCGGCTGGACCTCGGGCCTCGACGCCTTAGAACTTGGCGCTTTGGATTTGGGGGATTTGCCGGGCTTTTTCGGAGTGTTCGGTGTCTTCGCCATGGCCGGAATATGGGACGAGTCCGGCAGCGAGAAAAGGGTAATCGACGCCTGGATTTGCGCCCAGGCGAGGCTGCTGACAGCAGGGTGTCAGCAGCAAGCCACTCGGGCCGTCAGGCCCGCGGCAGGTCGACGATGTCGAGATGGATCCCGCCGCAGCCGTCGCAGCGCATGGTCCAGTATTCGGCGGCACGGCCGGGAATCACGCGCAGCAGCGAGAGCCGGGCGGCACATTCCGGGCAGCTGGTGCGGACCTGCGCCGGCCAGACCGGATCCGGCTCGCATTGCGGAACGGCGGCAATCACGACGTTGCCGGTCACGCCGACGGCATTGTCATGCCATACCGCTGTGGGAACCGGTCGATAGCTCGCTTCGCGTCGTTGATCGCCGCATCCGGATCGGACCACGCAAAGCCGATGTCGAGCATCGGAAACGGCATGCCATCGATGACGACCGGCCTTTGATCGACCCGTTGAATCCTGGCGTGCCATTGCCCCTTCCCCACTTCGAACGACTTGATCTCAAAACCGCTGTAAATCATGCGCGACCTCGGGATGCCCTTCTCATACGAAGCACGAGCGCACGGTGCTCTATGTGAACTAGATCACAAGTCGCGCGGTTTATTTCCGGGGAGCAAAGGAACTCGATGGGAATAGGTCAAATGGCAGTCGCAACGGCAGTGTGCTCCCTCGCCCCGTTCTTACGGGGAGAGGGTTGGGGTGAGGGGCTATCTCCGCGTGCATGTGCGGAGGATCCCCCTCACCCGGATCGCATTCCGCTGCGCTGCATGCGATCCGACCTCTCCCCGCAGGCGGGGCGAGGTGAACCGGAGCCCGCTCACTCTAGCTGCGGTCCGCGATGTGGTCGGCGAGAGCGGCGGCGTCGTCGCCGACGCCCGACAGGAACGAGGATTTCATCTTCGACAGCCATTGCAGGCCGAGAAAATAGAGGCCCGGCACGTCGGCGACGCCGTGGCGGTGCCGGGGTGCGCCATCGGCGTCGAGCACCGGTATGTCGATCCAGTTCAGATCGAGGCCGTAGCCGGTGGCCCAGATCACGCTGCTGATCTGTTCGGCGCGCAGGCCGATTGTATCCAGCGGCGAGGTGAGGCAGGGCGGATCGGGTAGGCGGACGCGCGCCAGGGGATCGTCGGGCTGATCGAGGCCGCGGGCCGCGACGAAGTCGTCGACGATGCCGAGGAATGTCGCGTAGTAGGCGTCGCCATTGGCGATGTTGGTGGCGAGGTCGGGCGCGATCGCGAGCACGCCGTCGCGCGCCGCCGTCACGCGGCCGAGCAGCGTCACGCCTTCGGCAGCGAAGCGGCGGAAATCGATGGTGTGGCCGCCATGGGCGCCGGAAATCACCGGCAGCAGGCGCGACGGGCCGCGCTGCTCGACCGGCGTCTGGTCGATGCCCATCTCGGCCAGCCACCAGAACAGGTCGCGCCCGCGATAGCGGCGCGGCAGGCGGTTGTGACGTCCGACCGAGAGGAAGACATGGCGGCCGGCGCGCATCAGTTCTTCGGTGATCTGCGCGCCCGAGGCGCCGGCACCGATCACCAGCACTGCGCCATCAGGCAATTGCGCAGCATTCCTGTAGCTGGAGGCATGGACCTGAAACAGGCCAGGATGATCATCAAGCAGCGCGGGCCGCAGCGGCCGCTGATAGGGGCCGGTGGCAATCACGACGTTGCGGGCGGCGATGCTGCCGCCGGCAAATTCGGCAACGAAGCCGCCTGCGTCGCGGCGCAGTCTTGTGACCTCGACGCCGCAGCGGATCGGCGGCGCGACGAACGCGGCATAGTCCTCGATGAAGGCGATGATCGCAGCGGTGTCGGAGAAGCCGTCGGGATCGCGGTGCGGAAACGCAAACTCCGGTAGCCGCACCGACCAGTTCGGAAACTGGAACATCAATCCGTCCCAGCGTTCGCTGCGCCAGCGCTCGGCGATCCGTCGCCGCTCCAGCACCAGGTGCGCGATGCCGCGCTGCTTCAGCCGATGGCTCATGGTGAGCCCGGCCTGGCCGCCGCCGATCACCAGCGTATCGATCGCTTCGTCAGGCACTTCGCGTTCCCTTGCGGCGGGTAGCAGGCTCCGTTGCCGCGCGGATGATCCAGCGCCGGAACGCGGCGAAATCGCGCTGCTCGGCGTGGAAGCCGCGATAGACCAGATACCAGCGCATCCCTTTCGGCACGCTGAGCGCAAACGGGGCCACCAGCCGGCCGGCGGCGAGATCGTCATCGATATAGGGCCGGATCCCCATCGCGATGCCGAGCCCGTCGCTGGCTGCTTGCAGCGCCTGGCCGTAGAACTGGAATTCCGGCCCGCGCGCCGTCAGGCGCGGCACGCCCGCGGCCTTCAGCCAGGATGGCCAGTCGTCGGGCGAATGCGCGACGCGGATCAGGCTCGGCCCCTTGAGGTCGGCGGGGCGCTTCAGGGTGCTGGCGAGCCGCGCCGTGCATACCGGCATCAGGTCGGCGGCGAACAGCGGCTCGGCGACGAGGCCCGGCCATTGGCCGTCGCCGAGCTGGATGCCGCAGCTCCAATCGTCGGCGAACGGCACCGCCATGCCGCCGGTCGTGATCCGCACCTCGATGTCGGGCTCCGCTTTGCGGAACTCGGCGAGATGCGGGATCATCCATTTCATCGCAAATGTCGGCCCGACGCCGACGGTCAGCACGCGCGAACTTGCCGATACCGTGACCTGCGCGGTGAGGCTCGCCAGCGCGTCGAAGATCGGCGTCAGCCCGCCCTGATAGGCGCGGCCGGCCGGTGTGGTGACGAGCCGGTTGGCCTTGCGCTCGAACAGCGCGACGCCGAGCCGCTCTTCCAAGAGATGCACCATGCGGCTGATTGCGGCGGCCGAGACGTTGAGTTCCTGGCCTGCCGCCGCGAAGCTGCCGGTCCGCGCCGCGGCTTCGAACGCCTTGATGCCGTTGAGAAAGAGCAGCCGCCGCATGAACCCTCAGGAAAACTGATGCAAGGGCAAGATAACTCAGTTTGCGGGAGCAGGCCAAGCGGCGCAGAAATAGCGGACGATGAATCCCTGCTGACCCGGCGAGGACCCAATGACTGAGACCACCGACGCCCTGGTGCTCGATCTCGTCGAATGGGTCGCGCGCGAGCCGCGGCCCTATGCCGAGGTGCTCGAGGTTTGGCGCACCTCATGCCCGCGGCTGACGATCTGGGAGGACGCGGTCGACCGCGGCTATGTCGCGCGCCGTCCCTCGGTCGAGGGCATGCGGGTGATGGTGACGGCAAGCGGCGAGACGTTCTTGCGCGCGCATGGTCGGATGCATTGACGCGACGCGTCAGCGTCCCGGCGCCACCAGCCGCGGCCGGATGATCTCGACCATGCGGTCGGCCGAGGTGCCCGGCGGGAAGAAGCCGAGATAATTGCCGTCGCGGTCCATCAGGTAGATGTAGGCGGTGTGGTCGACAGTGTAGTCGCCGGCGTCCTGCGGCACCCGCGCGTAATAGACCTTGTAGGCATCGGCGACCTTGCGGATCGCATCAGCGCTGCCGGTGAGCCCGATCAGCCGCGGATGGAACATCGGCACGTAGTCTGCGAGATGGGCCGCGGTGTCGCGCTCGGGATCGACCGTGATGAAGATCGGCTGCACCTGATCGCCGTCACGGCCGAGCTTGTCGAGCGCGAGCCCGATCGCCTGCAAATCGGTCGGGCAGACGTCGGGACAATACGTGAAGCCGAAATAGACCAGCATCAGCCTGCCACGAAACTCCTTATCGGTGCGCTCATGGCCGGCCTGATCGGTCAGCGCGAACGGGCCGCCGACCGGCTCCCTGTTCCACATCAGGATGTCCATGATCTCGGCGGCGGAGCGCGCCGATTGCTGTGGCGCGTCGCCGGCCAGCGCAGGCGCCAGCGTCAGCCACAGGCCGGCACCGGCGCACGCAATCGCGCGCAGGATCGGCGTCATATGCCGAAGGAGAGACGGCTGCCGGTCGTCGTGACCAGCACCTTGTCGCCCATCTGCGCGGTCGCCTCCTGCACGAAGTTGAGCCCGGAGCAATGCATCGGGATCAGCACGTCGGGGTCGAGCTTCTTGATCTCGGCCACGACCTCGGTGAGATAGTCCTTCGGCGCCGGTCCGAGGTGGAAGCCGCCGACGATCGCGTGCACCTTCTGGACGCCCGAGACCTCCTGCGCCTGCTTCACCGAATTGACGATGCCGACATGGCCGCAGGACGAGATCACGACCAGGCCGAAATCCTTCACGTTGAAGCAGGTGGCGTGCTCGTGGATGTGCTCGTCGGGCACGATCTTGCCGTCGAGCTCGGCCGGCAGATAGTGGCTGGTGTTGCAGCCGAGCCCGTCCTTGATGCCGAACTCGACCCAGGTCTGCGGCAGCACGCGCTCGATGCTGCGGCGGGTGATCTTGCCGGTCGTGAAGGCGTGGCCGGCGATCACGGTCGGGGTCTCGCACAGCACGGTGGTGACGCGTTGCGCGGCGAGCTGGCGCCGATCCAGCGTGCCGAAATCGGTGAACTGGCCCTTGGTCGGCGTCGCGTTGACGCGGTGGCAGAAATTGTCCTCGCCGCCGGCATAGAGCTTCACGTCGGCCGGGAGCTTGTCGCGGAATTTGTCGAGGAAGCCGTTGAGGCCGCCGAAATGGTCGTAATGCCCGTGGCTCACGATCAGCGCGTCGAGCTTGGACGGGTCGGCGCCGACCAGCTCCATGTTGTTGATCAGCACCTCGGGCGTATAGCCATAGTCCAGCATCAGCGTGCGCTGGTTGCCCGCGGCCTCCGATTCCAGCCACAGCGACAGGCCCCATTCATTGTGCAGCGATTTGCGGAAGTCGGCGCCGCGCGCCGCCGGCGCGATCGAGACGCCGTGCGCCTGCTTCGGCCGCAGGAACAGATCGAAGCTGGAATCGACCAGCACGCGGATCGACAGTTTGTCGACGGTCGGCACCTCGATCGGCGCCGCGCTCGCGATCTCGACGCAGGAGAATGCGCCCGCGGCCGCAGCGCCGGCGATCGCCGCCGAACCTTTCAGGAAATCACGTCGTGCCAAATCCCGTGTCATTGAAATCCCCCATGTTCTGAAAATTCTTCAATACGAAGCACGCGGAGCCTAGGAGCATTCGGAGCGCGGCTCAATCGGTCGCTTGCGTTGTTTGCAGATCACATTCGCGCGCGGTGCAATGCGCGCGCCATTGACTTGGGAGCGGTTATACGCCCAACTCCATGCATTCGCATCTTTCTCGCCGATGCCTCAGCAATCCCGTGCAATACAGGATCACGCACATGATCGATCTTCACTACTGGTCCACGCCGAACGGTCACAAGATCACGATGTTCCTTGAAGAGACCGGACTGCAATACAAGGTTTTCCCGGTGAACATCGGCAAGGGTGACCAGTTCAAGCCGGACTTCCTGCAGGTCGCGCCGAACAACCGCATTCCCGCCATCGTCGATCACGCGCCGAAGGGGGGCGGCAAGCCGGTCTCCTTGTTCGAGTCCGGCGCGATCCTGCTCTATCTCGCCGAGAAGACCGGAAAATTCCTGCCCGAGGATCTCTACGGCCGCTATGACGCGATCCAGTGGGTGTTCTGGCAAATGGGCGGGCTCGGGCCGATGGCCGGACAGAACCATCACTTCCGCAACTACGCGGTCGAGAAGCTGCCTTATGCGATCGACCGCTATGTCAACGAGACCAACCGGCTCTACGGCGTGCTCAACAAGCGGCTTGCCGACCGCGAATTCATCGCCGGTGATTATTCGATCGCCGACATGGCGAGCTATCCCTGGGTCGTGCCCTACAAGAACCAGGGCCAGGAGATCGACGACTTCCCGCATCTGAAGCGCTGGCTCGAGACCATCGGCAAGCGCCCGGCGACCGAGCGCGCCTATGCCAAGGCGAAGGAGGTCAACCCGAATTTCGGCCAGCCCGCGATCCGCACCGAGGAAGAGCGCAAGCTGCTGTTCGGGCAGACCGCGGCCGTGGTGCGGTAGGCCTACGACTCTCTCCCGCGTCATTGCGAGGAGCGAAGCGACGAAGCAATCCATCCCTCCGCGCATGCGGATCGATGGATTGCTTCGCTCCGCTCGCAATGACGGGTGTGGGACCAGCGTGCCTCACGCCCCAACGTACTTCGCCGGCCGCCGCTCCTTCCACGCCGCCAGCCCCTCGGTGAGGTCACGGCTCGGCACCAGCGCGGCGAACTGTTCGCTCTCGACCAAAAGGCCCTCGGCAATCGGCATGTTGAGCCCGCGTGTCACCGCGGTGATGGTGCCGGCGACGGCGCCGGGCGAATGCCTGGTGATGCGGCCGGCGAGTTCGCGCACCGTTGTCAGCAGTTGATCGTGCGGCACGATGTGATTGATCAACCCGATCTCGCGCGCATGCTCGGGAGGGAACGGATCGCCCGCCAGCAGCAATTCCAGTCCGCGCTTGCGGCCCGCCAGCCGCGGCAGCCGCTGCGTGCCGCCGAAGGTCGGGGGCATGCCGAGCTTGATCTCGGGTTTTGCAAACAGCGCACGGTCGCTGGCAACAGCCAGATGCACGGCTTCCGTGATCTCGCAGCCGCCGCCGAAGGCGAGGCCATTGACCGCGGCGATCACCGGTTTCTTGAACGCCTCCAGCCGCGCGGTCATGGCTTGTCCCCGGCGGACGAAGTCGCGCACCGCGACCGCCGCGCCCTGTTTGACACTGTCGGAGAATTCCTTGATGTCGGCGCCCGCCGAGAAGGCGCGCTCGCCGGCGCCGGTCAGGATCACCGCGCGCACCGCGGCATCGCCCTCGATG
The DNA here is from genome assembly GCF_001982635.1 of Bradyrhizobium mercantei. Classification (GTDB taxonomy): domain Bacteria; phylum Pseudomonadota; class Alphaproteobacteria; order Rhizobiales; family Xanthobacteraceae; genus Bradyrhizobium; species Bradyrhizobium mercantei. The sequence goes on from NZ_MKFI01000003.1 coordinate 566,686, forward strand.
CGGTCGAGCGCCGCCATCAGCTGGTCGATCAGCGCATAATTCAGCGCATTGAGCTGTTCGGGACGGTTGAGGGTGATCAGGGCGATCCCGTCATTGGTCTCGAGCAGGATGGGGGCGGGCATGGTGCAGTCTCCGGCATTCGGGGGTGTCGGGGTGGAATGTAGGGCCGGCTGCAATTTGTGTATATTCACTGGTTAGTATACATACGGACGATGCCCAGACCCTCCGAACCCACCCGCGCGCGCATCGTCCAGGCGGCGAGCGCGCTGTTCTACAGTGAAGGCATAAGACGCGTGAGCGTCGACGAGGTCGCCGCCAAGGCCGGCCTCACCAAGCGCACGCTGTATTATCACTTCAAGAGCAAGGACGATCTCGTCGCCGCCTATCTCGCCGCGCGCGACCAGCCCAATCTCGCGCTGTTCCGGACCTGGTTCGCGGAAGCCGAGGGCGGCATGCCGGCGAAGGTCGAGGCGATCTTCAGGAACCTCGCGCGCTCGGCGCGGCATCCGAAGTGGAAGGGCTGCGGCTTCCTGCGCACCTCCGCCGAGCTCGCCAACATGCCCGGCCATCCCGCGATCAGGATCGGCGCCGCGCACAAGAAGAAGTTCGAGGACTGGCTGCGCACGACCTTCGCGGAGCAGGGGATCGTCGACCCGTTGAAGCTGGCGCGGCAGATCCTGCTGCTGCTGGATGGATCATTCGCCGTGGTGCTGCTGCATCGCGACGCCAGCTACATGGAGACGGCCGGCGAGGCCGCACGCGCGCTGATCGAGACGGCGCTGACGAAGCCGGGGCGTAAACGCGGAAGCCGGAAATGAGGATCGGACGCGAAACCGGCATTTCCGACTTAGGGCAAAGGACAGCACCCGTACCCCTCATTCGGGGAGCCCAGCCTTGCGCAAGCCCTCGGCTAACTTGGCGAGATCCACTGATAGACGAACAGGGTATACCTCGCTCAGATTTGAGATACGCAACGACGGATCGAGTTCACGTAAATGGGCCATCGCTTCTCGCGCTTCGTTCATGTGACCAGCGAGCGCGTGGCTGGCTGCGAGAATGCGATTGGCCGCTGGGAAGTTCGGCTGCTCGCGAAGCGCACTATTTGCCCATACGATCGCTTCGTCGTAACGACCCGCGAGAAAATGCGCAAACGCAGTTCCCACATGCATGTTGTAGAGGATGGGATCGAGTGGGCTCAGGCGCATTGCCCGTGCATGATGTTCAATCGACAGGTCCAACTCGCCTCGATAGGCCCTTACCCAGCCGCTGAGGTTCCACGCAGCCGACAAGTTCGGATTCAGTGCCAGTGCCCTGTCAATAAAAGCGGCGCCGTTGTCCAGGTCAGATACAAACCAGACGATCGCGTGCCCACCCCTGGACAGTGCGACGGGATCATCCTTGCCTAGCTCCACGGCGCGCCTGGCCAAGCGGGCGCCTTCGGAATTTTCTCGCGCGCGATCAACCACCCATCCATTAAGCTTCCGCCAGATATAACACCACGCCGCCATGCCATGAGCAGAGCCAAACTCGGGATCCAGCTCCATAGCTTTGTAAAATTGGCGTAACGCCTCGTCATTGGTAGCTCTCGTCCAATGGTTGACGTTTGCCATTCCCCGTAGAAAATAATCATAAGCATCGAGGCTCTCGGTCGGCTTGCGCGTCGCGCGCTCGATCTCGGCTTGTTCCAGCTTTGGTGCAATTTCGCCAACGACGCGCGCCGCAACCTGGTCTTGCAGCTCGAAGATGTCCTGAAGTCCACCGTCAAAGCGCTCCGCCCACAGATGCGCGCCCGTTGATGCATCGATCAGCTGCGCGGTTATGCGAATGCGGTTCGCTGCCTTGCGAACGCTCCCTTCAAGGATATAGCGCACGCCCAAGTCGCGGCTGATTTGCTTGACGTCAACAGCCCGACCTTTGTAGGCGAATGATGAATTGCGAGCGATCACGAATAGCTGACGAAACCGCGATAATGCAGTGACGATGTCTTCGACGATCCCGTCGGCAAAGTATTCCTGCTCGGGGTCGCCACTCATGTTCTGAAACGGCAAGACGGCAATTGATGGCTTGTCGGGGAGCGATAGTCTGGGCGCAGTCGAGGCCGTAGCCCCGGCCGGCGCTTTTACCGCGGTCGCGTTGCCGAATTGAAGCGAATAGACGCGAATAGGCTCGGCGATGTTTTTCAGCCTTGTCTCACCAAGATCACTGATTGCCAGATCGAGTCGCGATTTCACCTGTCGATAAGCATCCTCCGAAAGACATATCGCTCCAGGCTGGGCGACGCCCTCCAGTCGTGCGGCGATATTGACGCCGTCGCCCATCAGGTCGCCATCGCTTTCCTCGACAACGTCGCCGAGATGAATGCCGATGCGAAATTCGATGCGACGCTCAGGCGGCACGCCGGCGTTACGTTCGATCATCGAGTTCTGAATCTCGATGGCACAACGAACGGCATCAACGACGCTTCGAAATTCGACAATCGCTCCATCGCCGGTACGCTTCACCACCCGTCCTTTGTAGACCGCGATTGTCGGATCAATCAGGTCGCTTCGAACTGCGCGCAACCTTGCCAGGGTACGGTCCTCGTCCGCGCCGGTTAGCCGACTGAACCCAACGACGTCTGTCACCATTATCGCGGCAAGCTTTCTGGACTCATCCATGCCCTGCCTCCCCGACGGAAACAAACCCGTTGGCCAGGTTAGCATATTTTGGGGATGCTCATGTGAGGTCAAAGCCCGCCGCGGCATCCGAAATGGAAGGGCTGCGGCTTCCTGCGCACCTCCGCCGAGCAGGGGATCGCCGATCCGCCGAAACTGGCGCGGCAGATCCTGCTGCTGGATGGATCATTCGCCGTCGTGCTGCTGCATCGCGACGCCAGCTACATGGAGACCGCCGGCGAAGCGGCGCGCTCGCTGATCGAGACGGCGCTGAAGAAGCCGCGCGGCGCAGACGGGGCAAAGACGTGTGTCCATAAACGCCGCATCCCCTAGGCTTAGCGGGCTCTGAAAGTGTGATACGTGGGAAGCGGCTATGGACCGCCTGACCGTATTAGGGATCTGATGAGAGTCTTTCGGCACTATCATTGCGACCACGGACATCAATGGACTGTTCAACGGCAGCACACCGAAGACGAGCACGCTTCTGATCTGATTTGCCCAGAGGGGCACCCGACGATCACTTGCCGAATAGATCTTCCAGTTGACGATGTGCAGATACTGATCAGTCCCGCAGCCAGGGTTGTTGATCAACTAAGACGGCAGCGCACACTTAACGGGCGATACTATCTGTCGTTGCTCGACAAGAATGGAAAGGAACTGTGTGCATCCAGGGAGCACTACGGCTGGGATGAGGTCGTGAAACTCTCCGCCTTCTTCAGAGATAAGGGAACCGACCAGGCGCTGGCCTGGTGGACAAAGCGCAATCCTTAGTGCGCATCTGATTTCGGCTCTGCGTCAAAGGCCGTCGATGACGGCCGAGCCGAGTGGCATCCGCTTGACCTTCAGAAGCGGGTCCTACGAGAAAACACCCATGCCGATCAGATTCCGTCATTGCGAGGAGCGAAGCGACGAAGCAATCCATCGCTCAGCATATGCGGGATGATGGATTGCTTCGCTTCGCTCGCAATGACTGCGCGGATCGTTGTTGCAGCAACACCAGCACCGCGTTGACGTCGGGCGGCACGGCCGCGCGCAGGCTGAAGACGGCGCTGGCGAAGCTGAGACGCGGGCGCATTGAGGACGGAGGGGTGCCTGCGTCATTTCGGAATATTAGAAATATATCCCTGAGTTGCCCGACGTGTCAAGCGGCCCGGCCGAACGCTGGCGGCTGCCGGCTCCTTTGCATGGGGTTGTTTTCGATATTTTGCGACGGGCCCGCGGGCGGTGAGTTCCTCCACCGTCACCGCAGATACGAGTTGCATTCGGGCAACATCGTCCGGAAAGATGGGTCGTTAACCTTCTTTCGCCATTGCGCGACCACGCCCCGAGCGGATGATCGCATCGTCACATGCTTGCAATCTGGCTCCCGAGGAGCCCGTGGAGGCTGGGATGATGAACTCGCGGCGGGTGCGGGCGGCGTTGGGCGGAACGGTCGTTCTGTCGGGCTGCATTGTCTCGTGGTTTGCGGCGTTCGGTTCGGCTGGCATCCAGAAGATCGGTGCGTCAGTCACCGATACGTCAGTCACCGATGTGTCAGTTACCGGTGCATCAGTTGATGAGTCCCGCGCACCTGCAGTCGTCGCCGATGCCGTATCGGCGACATCACCAGCAACTGCGACGTCGAACGCTGCCGTCGACGGCCCTCACGCACCGAGCATCAGCGAACAGGAAGCGGTGGCGACCGCCAAGGCTGCGCTGACCGTGCAGGCGACGGAACCTGTCGTCGAGGCCGCATTGACCGATCCGGCGCTGCCGCCGGACATTCAACCGCTGCAGGCGCCGGCAACGAATACGCCGGATCCGGAGCCTCGCGTGGTCAAGCCGGCGGTGGACACCGTCGAAATCCTCGACGAGTGCTGGGACGTCAATGCCTGCATCGATCGCTATCTGTGGGCGCTCTATCAAAGGACGCCCAAGGAAGACACCATCAAGGTGCCGGAGCAGAGGCAGGTGACGGTCAAGAGAAAGAAGAAAATGGTGACGGTCACCCGAACCTTCACCAGGCTCGTCGATGAGGATTTCGCCTGGAAGGACACCAAGGCGGCCGAAAGAGCCGGCATGCCGATGATGGACTACGTCATGGGAGGCGTCGATCGGAGCTTCAAGCTGAAGCTCTTTCGTGCGCTTCTCGCGGCGGAACAGGCCGGCCTGTCGCCCGGCATCACCAGCGCCTTCCGCGATGACTACCGCCAGTCGATCGCAAGCGGGCTGAAGGCGGCCAGCAACAAGTCGTATCACGGCGGCAGCTTCCGTGGCGGCTACGGCCATGGGCTCGCGGCCGACATCGTCAGCATCGACGGCGCGACGCGCGACGACCGTTGGAAAGCGTCGGAACGGCTCTGGAAATGGGTCGACGCGCACGGCAAGGAGTTTGGCGTCGCGCGCCCCTATCTCGATTTTGACCCGCCTCATCTGGCGCCGATCGATGGCAAGGAATATGCCGCTCACCGCGGTGGCGGCAAAACGCGGCAGGCGGCGCTGGACGCGAAGACGCGCAGCCGCCACGCGGCGCGCGACAATCGCGCCGCGGCGAAGCGCGCAAAGACCGCGAAGTCATCGAAGGTGCGAACGATCTGAGCGGGTTCGCGATGGTTCGGATGGTGGGTTAGCCCACCGGGTGCTCGCAGTAATGCTTAAAGCGCGCCGCGCTCCTGCAGCAGCGCCAGCACGGCGTTGAGGTCGGGCAGCACGGCCGCGCATTTCGCGCGGGTCTCCTCGGTCGGCGGCGCGATGTCCGGCACCATCAGCGTGATCGCGCCGGCGGCATGCGCGGCCGCGACGCCGTGGTTGGAATCCTCCACCGCGATGCAGGCCGCAGGTAGCACGCCAAGCCGTGCGGCGGCCTTGAGATAGAGCGCCGGGTCCGGCTTGCCGTGCGTCACGTCGTCGAGCGTCAGCAGCGTTTCGAAACGATCGCGGATGCCGGCAAGCGTCAGGTTGCGCTCGGCCGAGCGGCGCGAAGACGAGGTGACGATCGCCATCGGTCGCTCCGCGGCGGCGATGGCGTCGAGCAGATCGAGCGTGCCGCGCTTCAACGGCAGGCCCGCGCGCATCATCTCATCGCGATGATCGAGAAAGGCCTGGTTGACGGCGTCCAGCGGAAACGCCGCGCCATAATGCTCGCGCAGCATCGCCTCGCAGACCGGGCCGGGAAGTCCGACCATGGAATGGCACAGCGCGACGACGTCGTCGCTGTAGCCGCATGCATTCAGTGCAGCGACCAGGCTGTCGAAATAAACCTTCTCGGTGTCGAGCAGCGTGCCGTCCATGTCGAGCAGGACGGCGTCGACGGTCCAGGGCGCGTTCACGTGTCGCTCACCGCGGCTTGCTGTTCCGCCAGTTTCCGCAGGCATGCCGGGCACAGGCAGTCGCCGCCGTCGCTCGGCATCGGCAGGCGAAAGCTCTCGTCGGAACACCAGCACGAACCCGTGAGCGAGCAGGAAAATTCGCTGCCGCATGCCGTGCAGGCGAGCCGGCGCGGCGAGGCTTGTTCGGAACGATCGGTCGACGAGAGGTCCATTCTAACCGCGATTTAATGCGCGAATTAATCTCGGGTTCATCCCGGGCCGCGCTATGATGCCTGCAACTGATATAGCCGGGATAGGCCGTTAAGGGAATTCTGATGGCCCGTGATTCGCAAGCCGCGCTGACAGCGCTCAACCGGTTTGGATTTGGCGCCCGCGGCGGGGCGTCCGGCGACTTCATCAACGCGGCCTCCGATCCCCGCGGTTTCGTGCTGGCGGAACTGGCGCGTCCGAACGGCGCGCTGCTCGAAGTGCCAGGCCTGCTCTCGACGCCGGAGCTCGGCAAGCAGGTGTTCGACTATCAGTTCGAGATCAAGCAAGCGCGTGATGCCGCGAAGGCGGCGCAGCAAGGCGCGAGCGAGACGCCGCCGCAGGGTTCGGACGCGAAGCCGCAGCAGCGGCGCAATCTGTCGCTGTCGACTGCTGCGAAAGAAATCGCCGGGAAGGATCCAGCGATGCAGCCGCAGCCGGCCGACAGCGCCAATGCGGTGATGACGCCGTCCGCGACGATGCAGCCACAAGCCGGCCCAGCGAAGCCGCCGGCGCAGCCGCTCAACATCATCCAGAAGACGTTCCGCGCCGAGGCACTGGCGCGGCTGCAACGCGGCGTGGTCGCCGATTGCGGCATCGTCGAGCGGCTCGTCGTGTTCTGGTCCAACCACTTCTGCATCTCCGCCAACAAGGGCGCGCTGGCGCGGATGTGGGCCGGCTCGTTCGAGCGCGAGGCGATCCGCCCGCATGTGCTGGGCCGTTTCGGCGACATGCTGAAGACCGTCGAGCAGCATCCGGCGATGCTGTTCTTCCTCGACAACCAGCAATCGCTCGGACCGGAGTCGCGCGCCGGCATCAATCGCCATCGTGGCCTCAACGAGAACCTCGCCCGCGAGATCATGGAGCTGCATACGCTCGGCGTCGGCGGCGGCTACACCCAGGACGACGTGACCTCGCTGGCGCGCGTCATCACCGGCTGGACCTTTGCCGGCCGCCAGGGCCGGCTCGGTACGCCCGGCAGCTTCGCGTTCAACGCCAATGCGCATCAGCCCGGCCCGCAGCTTGTGCTCGGCAAGACCTATGCGCAGGCCGGCATCGCGCAGGGCGAGGCGGTGCTGTCCGACATCGCGCGGCATCCTTCGACCGCCAAATTCATCGCGACCAAATTCGCCCGCCATTTCGTCGCCGACGATCCGCCGCCGGCACTGGTGGCGAAGCTGCAGGATACGTTCACGAAGACCGACGGCGATCTCAGGGCGCTGGCCACGACGCTGGTCCAGTCCAACGAGGCGTGGCAGGCGCCGCTGACAAAGATGCGCTCGCCCTACGAATTCCTGGTCGCCTCCGGCCGCCTGCTGGCGCGCAATCCGGAGGATCCGGGCCGCTATCTCAACGGCCTCAATTTGCTCGGCCAGCCCTTGTGGTCGCCGGCCGGGCCGAACGGTTTTCCGGACACGGCCGCGGCCTGGGCGGCACCTGAAGGCATCAAGCTCAGGCTCGACATCGCCGCGCAGGTGGCCTCCCAGCTCGCCGACAAGTTCGACCCGCGCGACCTGCTCGAGCTGGTCGCTGCGGATGCGGCGTCACCGGAGACACGGCGCACCATCGAGCGCGCGGAATCGCGGCAGCAGGCGCTGGCGCTGCTGTTGATGTCGCCGGAATTCCAGAGGAGATGACGATGGATTGCTCCGAGAGCTTGACGATGCAGGCGACGTCGCGGCGCGCGCTGCTGCTCGGCGGAGCCTCGTTTGCGGCCTGGGCCTACTTGCCGAAATTCGCGCGCGCGGCCGACGGCCGCGATCCGCGCTTCGTCACCATCATCCTGCGCGGCGCGCTCGATGGCCTTGCCACGGTTGCGCCGATCGGTGACCCCGATTATGCCGGCCTGCATGGCGCGATCGCGCTCCGCTCCGATGGTCCGAACGCGGCCGTGATGCTCGATCAGTTTTTCGGCCTGCATCCGGCGATGCCGGAATTTACGCGGATGTACCGCGCCAAGCAGGCCGCGGTGGTCCATGCGGTCGCGACCTCGTATCGCGATCGCTCGCATTTCGACGGCCAGGATGTGCTGGAGAGCGGCTTCCCCGGTCCCGGCCGCGTGCAGTCCGGCTGGCTCAACCGCGCGCTCGAGGCATTGCCGAAGGGCGAGCGGGTGACGAGCGCGCTTGCGGTCGGCCCGACCACGCCGCTGGTGCTGCGTGGCGCGGCGCCAACGGTCGGCTGGGCCCCGACCGCGCTGCCACAGGCCGCCGACGACACCGCGATGCGGCTGCTCGATCTCTATCAGCATCGCGATCCGACGCTGGCGAGCGCGCTGACCCAGGGCTTGCAGCTCGAGAAGCAGGCGCAGGGCGACGAGATGAAGCCGAAGCCCGGCGGAGGCGGTGCGGCGGCGATGCGGCTGGTGGCGCGCGGCGCCGCCAAATTGATGGCGGCCGATGACGGTCCGCGGATCGGCGCGCTCGCCTTCGACGGCTGGGATACGCATGCCAATGAAGGCGGGCCGGTCGGCCGGCTGGCGCAGCTGCTCGGCGGTCTCGATGGGGCGCTGGCGGAATTCCAGAGTGGCCTCGGCGCGCGCTGGCGCGACACCGTGATCGTGGTTGCCACCGAGTTCGGCCGCACCGCGCGCATCAACGGCACCGAGGGCACCGACCACGGCACCGGCACCATCGCGCTGCTCGCCGGCGGCGCGGTCAATGGCGGCCGGATGATCACCGACTGGCCCGGCCTGAAGCCGGCCAATCTCTACCAGGCCCGCGACCTCGCCCCGACCACCGACCTTCGCGCCGTCATCAAGGGCGTGCTGCACGACCAGTTCGGCCTCGGCGAGCGCGTGCTGGCCGACACGGTGTTTCCGGACAGCGCCCCGGTGAAGCCGATGAAGGGGCTGGTGGTGTAAGCGCCAACCCCAATCACTGCGTCGTCCCGGCCAAGCGAAGCGCGAGCCGGGACCCATAACCACCGAACGAATTTACTCGAGAACGCTGGGGCCACAGCATGGCGTCCAACTACGCCCTGTGGTTATGGGTCCCTGCTTCCGCAGGGACGACAGTTGTGACTGTGGCTTCAGCGGAGCCTACTACTTCGTAATCCCGTCGATCTCCGCCATCTCCTCCGCAGTCAGCTTCCAGCCGATTGCCTTGACGTTCTGCTCGACCTGCTCGACCCGCGTCGCGCCGGCGATGACGCTTGAGACTTGCGGGCGCGCGGCGAGCCAGGAGAAGGCGAGCTCGAGCATGGTGTGACCGCGCTCGCCGGCGAAGGCTTGCAGCTTCTCGACGATGTCCTCGTTGCGCGGGGTGACGTAGCGATCCTTCAGCGCCGGCGCCTTGGCGAAGCGGGTGTCGGCGGGCGCGGCGGCGCCGCGCTGGTATTTTCCGGTGAGGAGACCGCTGGCGAGCGGGAAGAACGGCAGCAGGCCGAGATTGTATTGCTGCGCCGCCGGCAGCAGGTCCTTCTCGATGCCGCGCACCACGAGGCTGTATTCGTCCTGGCAGGACACGAAGCGGTTCAGGTTCATCTGACGCGCGACGTATTCGGCTTCCGCGATCCGCCACGCCGGGAAGTTGGAGTTGCCGATGTAGCGCACCTTGCCCTGGTGCACGAGATCGTCGAGCGCGCGCAGCGTTTCGTCGATCGGGGTCAGCGGATCGTAATCGTGCTGCTGGTAGAGATCGATGTAGTCGGTCTTCAGCCGCGTCAGGCTCGCTTCGACCGCCGACATGATGTAGCGCCGCGAGGCACCCTGCTTGGTGCCGTCGGTCGCCATCGGCTTGGAGAATTTGGTGGCGAGCACGATGTCCTTGCGGCGGTCGCCCAGCACGGTGCCGAGCACGGTTTCCGAGCCGCCCATGCCCGCATAGATGTCGGCGGTGTCGAACAGGGTGATGCCGAGATCGATCGCCTTGTGGATCACCTTGCGGGAGGTTTCGAGATCAGTGCGCTGGCCGAAATTGTTGCAGCCGATGCCGACCGCGGACACGCGCAGGCCGGAGCCGCCGAGATTACGAATTTCCATGAGACGATCCTGTGGGATAGGCGAGGGAGCGTGCGGATTGTGACGCGCACGCCGCGGCGCGGCAAGGTGCTGCCCTACCGCCGATCATGCATGGCAATGTTGCGAAAAAGGAAACGTCGCAAAAAAAGCGGTCCCGGTCAGACGCGGCGACTGACGGGGACCGCTCGGGGCGAAGATCTGAGACGGGGGGCCTGATCTTACGCGAGCGGAAGCGTAGCGGGGCTTTGTAACGCGGCGGTGACACCTCTGTGCAATCCACAGGCCGCGACTGCGCGCTCAGAGAATCTTGCGATAGATGACGAAGCCGGGCCTGTCCGCGACCTTGTCATAAAGCTGCATCGCGGTGTGATTGGTCTCGTGCGTTTGCCAGTAGACGCGTGGCGAGCCAACAAGCCTGGCCTGCGTGTAGACGCCGTTGATCAAGGCGCGGCCGACGCCCTTGCCGCGCGCGGCTTCGCTGGTGAACAGATCCTGCAGATAGCAGGTCGGCGCGATCGCCGTGGTCGAGCGGTGAAACAGATAGTGCGTCAGCCCGAGCAGCCTGCCGCCGGCGTCGGCGACCAGCGCATGCACCGGCTCATAGGCGTCGAAGAAACGCTCCCACGTCATTGCGGTGATCTCGGGTGCGAGCGCGGTTGGCCCTGAACGTTCGTAAAAGGCGTTGTAGCCGTCCCACAGCGGAAGCCACTGGGCGTAGTCGTCGCGCGTGACGAAGCGGATGGTGACGTCGTCGGACATGAATGATCCCTGGATGATCCCGCGTTACGCGATGTCTGCGCATCGCCTCGCAAGGTTCTAGAGCATGATCCGGAAAAGTGTGAAGCGTTTTCCGAAAAGATCATGCTCAAACTGACGTCGCAGTCGTGGGGGATCAATTGCGAACGAGGTCGCGCCTCACTCGGCGGCGCGCAGCAGCCGCGCCAGATGGCCTCCGCGCCCGGCGCGCTGCGCCCGGTATTCGTCGGCCTTCGCGGGATCGTCGGTGTGGCGCACGAGGTCAGTCACCGGCGTGTAGCTCAGCATGCGGCCGCCGTCGGGCAGCGCCGTGCAGCTGAAGCGCAGCACCTGGCCGTCGGCGAGGTTGAGGTTGATCGGCGTGGAATCGCCGGATCGCATCATCTCGATGCGCTTGGTGACGAACGCGCTGAGTTCGTCTTCCGGCAGTTCATAGGCGCCGGTGTCGCGGCCATGATACATCAGCGCGACGAAGGGCGGCTTGCTGTCGGCCTGCGCGTCGGACAGCGCGAAATAGTCGCGGAAGGCGCGGTTGATGAATTCGGCGCGGGTGTCGGCGTCGAGCAGCACGATGCCGATGTCGACCTGGTCGAGTGCGGCGGCGAGCCGCTCCGCGGTGGCGTGATGCTGCTGGTCCGCGGCAAAGGCGTCGATCCATTTCTGCCGCAGCATTCCGGTGATCAGGGCGGTGCCGGCCGTGGTCGCCGCCAGCATCAGCATCCGCGCGACGTCGGCTGCGTCATAACCGGGTAGCGCGCGATGATCGAGGAAGAACAGCGCCGAGGCGGCTACCGCGATCGCGGCGGAGATCAGCCCGGAGGTGATGCCGCTGATCGAGCTCGCAAGCGCCACGATGCAGACGAACAGCGGCGCGGGATTGGGGACGGCGACGATGAGGCGATCGATCACGAAGGCGGCAAGCGCCGTGATCGCCGTCAAGGCCGGACCTGAAATTGCACGCCAGTCGAACCGCATGCCCGTTCTCGCTGTCTGTCGAACAAACGATAAAGCGGTAGTTTGACGACAGGCCCGCAACGGCGCCGGGATTTCCGTCCCGACCGTTAAGCCGGCCTTGCCCGGGCCGGACGAGCTTTCGCTGCTTTCAAATCAAATGCTATGCAGACCGGAATGGAACCCGGTTTCGTGCCTGCGGGTTACCGCGTGCTTTGCTTTCACGAGGACATCGATGCCCGCCATTTCGCCTTCGCTTCTGCCTATCCTGATGCTGTTTGCCTCGAACGTCTTCATGACCTTCGCCTGGTACGGCCATCTCAAGTTCAAGGATCATTCGCTCCCCCTCGTCATCATGGTGAGTTGGGGCATCGCCTTCTTCGAATACTGGCTGGCGGTGCCGGCCAATCGCTGGGGCAGCGAGGTCTATAACGCAGCGCAGCTCAAGACCATGCAGGAGGTGATCACGCTGGTCGTGTTCGCCGGCTTCTCGGTGCTGTATCTGAAGGAGCCGCTGGGCTGGAATCATGCGCTCGGATTCGCCTTCATCGCCGCCGGCGCGTTCTTCATCTTCCACAAATGGAGTTAAGGCGCGCGAAGCGCCTTAATGGTGCGGAGCCGGCTTGGCGGCCGGCGTCGTGACATGCGCGGGGTGGGCGCGGTCTTCGCCCTGCGTGCCGGTCACGATCAACAGCGATGCGGCCAGCAGGATCGCCGCCGACAGCGTCACGGTCACCAGTCCGACGGGGGTCTTCATCATGTCGCGCCGCTGTCTCTCCCGCGCCTTGCCGCGGATAAGGTGCCAAACTGGAATTGCTTGATTACGCCGGGATCGGCGTTGCCACGCTGATACCGCTCGACAGCACCGTCACGGCGACGACCAGGCACAGCGTCAGCGCGCCAAGCGCGAGCGACGCGGCGATCGCGTTCGTCAGCCGGGATGATGCCACTGGGGCAGGGCGGCCATGGAAGCCTGCCGTGCCGGACCACCGTCTCATGGTCTAAATCCCTCAGGCCGCGAGCGAATCACTCGCGACATCCGAGCAAATCTGCCCATCGTCACAGGCAAGATTGCGGCGGCGGAGCACGCCGAAAACGGCCAAAATACGGCACCAATGGCAGTTTTGCCCGTTATTTAGGCAGTTTCCCCGTTATTCCCGATATTCAGACCCTGATGGTCAGAGGCCTGCCACCAGGCGGGCCTCTGGCTCGGCCTCGGGACCCGGCTGCCAATCCATCGAGACGAATCCGGGCGCCTGCTCGACCCGCTTCAACCAGGCCCGGATCGACGGGAAGGTCGCCAGGTCGAAGTCGCAGCGGTCGGCGACGTGGGTGTAGCCGTAGAGGGCGATGTCGGCGACGGTGAGCTGCCCGGCGGCGAAATAGGCGTGCTCCTTGAGGTGATTTTCCATCACCTGCAACGCCGCGTAGCCGCGCTCCATCCAGTCCTCCAGCGCGTGGGTCTGCAGGTCGCGCCCGCCCTTGACCAGCGACAGCCAGAAATAGGCAGCGCCGATATTCGGCTCCAGCGCATGCTGCTCGAAGAACATCCATTGCAGCGCCTCGGCGCGCTCGATCCGCGACTCCGGCGCCAGCGGCGTGCCGATCGCAACGTACCAGAGGATGGCGTTGGACTCGGCGAGATAGCGGCCGTCGGCGACCTCGAGCAACGGCACCTGGCCGCTCGGATTCTTGGCCAGGAATTCCGGGGTGCGGCTCTCGCCGCTCAGGATGTCGATCTCGATCGCCTCGTACGGCGTGTTCAGCACCGCAAGCGCCAGCCGGACCTTGTAGCTGTTGCCGGAGCGCTGCATCGAATAAAGCTTGTACATTGCGTCGGGGTTCACTCGGTGCGTCGGGTTCACTTGGTCTGAGACGGTACGCTCGAAATTGCGCGGCCTGTCACACCGCAACGCCGCTAAACAATGATGCCGACAGGGGGGCGTCGCAAGCCCTGGAGTGTGGAAAAAGTCGAAACATCTACCGCACTGCACGCGTGCAGAACGATTCCATCAACACGGCAGAACAACTCGGATCACGCCTCTGCGACGCTGTGCACGGTGCCGGTCGATGCCAAGGTCGATGCCAAGATCGATGCCGACATCAATGCCGTGGCGGGCCGTGCCGCAAGCCACAAATCTTAACGCGTTGCGGCCGATGGCGGCCGTGCCGGATGGCCCGCCCGTCAATGCTGTCGGGCAAGGGCCAAGCCGCAGATTGTCCTCGGAGCAATCCGCGCTGACGCATGCGGCGCAGGCCTTGCCCGCTAGGCCAAAGCGGCCGCCGCCGCGCTTGCCGGATATGAGCGATTTGGCTCCGGAACTTGCGGAAAATTGCGCATACCGCGCGCCATGCGCGAAAGTTTTCGTGCTTGACCGCCAAGCTTCTTGCGATGCAGCGGCGACAGGCCTAGGGTGCCTCGATCCCATTCAAATCAAGTCGTGGCGCAACCGCTCACGACGTTTGCCAGGAGATGATAATGGCCTTCCTGTCCGCTGCGCTCGACCGTGTGAAGCCGTCCGCGACGATCGCGGTCACGGACAAAGCACGCGCGCTGAAAGCCGCGGGCCGCAACGTCATCGGCCTCGGCGCCGGCGAGCCGGACTTCGACACGCCCGCCAACATCAAGCTGGCTGCGATCCACGCGATCGAGGCCGGCAAGACCAAGTACACCGATGTCGGCGGCATTCCGGAGCTCAAGGAAGCCATCATCAACAAGTTCTCGCGCGAGAACGGCCTGACCTACAAGCCGAACCAGATCATCGTCGGCACCGGCGGCAAGCAGGTGCTCTACAACGCGCTGATGGCGACCATCAATCCGGGCGACGAGGTCATCATCCCGGCGCCGTACTGGGTCAGCTATCCCGAGATGGTGGCGCTCGCCGGCGGCGAGTCGGTGCCGGTGGTGTGTCCGGCCTCGACCGGCTTCAAGCTGCGCCCGGAAGATCTCGAGAAGGCGATCACGCCGAAGACCAAGTGGGTGATCCTGTGCTCGCCGTCGAACCCGACGGGCTCGGCCTACACCAGGAGCGAGCTCAAGGCGCTGACCGACGTGCTGGTCAAGCATCCGCATGTCTGGGTGATGACGGACGACATGTACGAGCACCTCGTCTATGACGACTTCGTCTTCACCACGGCGGCGCAGGTCGAGCCGAGCCTCTACGATCGCACGCTGACCGTGAACGGCGTGTCGAAGGCCTACTGCATGACCGGCTGGCGCATCGGCTATGCCGGCGGCCCGGCGCATCTGATCAAGGCGATGGCGACGATCCAGTCGCAGTCGACCTCGAACCCGTCGTCGATCGCGCAATGGGCGTCGGTCGAGGCGCTCAACGGTCCGCAGGACTTCATCGCCGCGAACAACAAGGTGTTCAAGGAGCGTCGCGACCTCGTGGTGTCGATGCTTAACCAGGCGAGCGGCATCGAGTGCCCGCGGCCCGAAGGCGCGTTCTACGTCTACCCGTCCTGCGCCGGCACGATCGGCAAGACGGCGCCGACCGGCAAGGTGATCGACAACGACGAAGCGTTCGTTACCGAGCTGCTCGAGAGCGAAGGCGTCGCGGTGGTGCAGGGATCGGCGTTCGGCCTCGGCCCCGCATTCCGCATCTCCTACGCCACCAAGACTTCGGATCTCGAGGATGCCTGCAAGCGCATCCAGCGCTTCTGCGGTAATCTGAGGTAGTTCAGTTTCGAACTAGAAAACTTCGAACCGAAGACTTCGTACCAGGCAACGCTCTCGCACCATGTGCGGGAGCGTTTCTGTTTGTGTATTCACCTCGCGCGGGCCGGTAAAATCGCAGAGTCAAATCACAAGCCGCTCACCTCACGTGTGTGTGTGCGAACATCAATGCCACACGCGGGAAGTTTTTACGGCCTCTTTGCGAGCTGCCTTGTTTTGGACACGAGCCTTCCTTTGTGTCCGGCGCACAAATTCCAGTTCAGTTCACCTTGCGGAGACAGATAATGCGACTTTCGACTCTCACCCTTGCAGCGCTTGCGTTGCTGGCGCCGTTCGCCACCGCCAACGCGGCACCTCAGCAGGTTCAGGCCGGGGTTCTGCAATGCCAGGGCGGCGAGAATGTCGGCTTCGTCGTCGGCTCTGTTGCCCGCCTCGAGTGCGTGTTCCAGAGCGGCGGCCGCCGTCCGGAGCCCTATGTTGCGACCGTGAAGCGTATCGGCGTCGACCTCGGCGTCACCGCGACGACCCAGCTCGCCTGGGCCGTGAGCGCGCCGACCACGCAGCTCCCGCGCGGAGCGCTTGCCGGCAGCTACGGCGGCGTCGGCGTCAACGCCTCGGTCGGCCTCGGTGCCGGCGGTAACTTCCTGTTCGGTGGCCCGAACAACGCCTATGCGCTGCAGCCGGTCAGCGTGCAGGGCCAGACCGGCCTCAACGTTGCGGCCGGCATCGCCGGGATCGATCTCGAGCCGGTCGCCGCCGGTGGTCCGCGTCGTCACCATCGTCACCACCGTCATCATCACCACCACTAAGTTGGTGGATGTTCGATCTAGGAGGCCCGCGAAAGCGGGCCTCTTTTTTTGCTCAGTGTTGTTGAATGTCCGTTGCGTGACGGGACTTGTCGCGTGCCATAGCAGCGCCGCAACAGCTCCCAACAATCGGTGGCCGGGCACCGCAAATTCTGGCTGACCATCGGCTGTTATGGCATAGGATACGAACGGCGCCGCAGACACGGCGCCGTTCTGTTCTCTGCTCGCGTCAATGCCTCTCAGCCGGAGACTCCCCACCATGCGTCGCTTCACTCTCCTCGCCGGTGCTGCCATCGCCACGCTGACCGCAATCGTTGGCGTCAACGCCCAACAGCCGAGCCAGCGCGTGCAGGTCGGTGTCCTGGAATGCCGCGGTGGCGCGAGTGTCGGTTTCATCGTCGGTTCCGTGACCCATCTCGGTTGCGTGCTGCGCGCCAACGGCCTGCCTGAGGATCGCTACATCGCGACCATCCAGAAGGTCGGCCTTGATCTCGGCATCACCCAGGAATCGGCGCTGGCCTGGGGCGTCTACGCACCAGTGGAGCGGCTCGGGCCGGGTGCGCTCTCCGGCAACTACGCCGGTGCGCAGGGCAGCGCGACGCTCGGCGTCGGCGTCGGCGGCAATGTGCTGGTCGGTGGCTCCGACAACACCATCGCGCTGCAGCCGCTCAGCGTGCAGGGCCAGGTCGGCGTCAACATCGCCGCCGGGCTCGAGAGCCTGGAGCTCCGTCCGGGGCGCTAACGCACGCCAGCAGCGTTCGCCAAACTGCCGAAGAAGCCGCGGGCTTCCTCGGCGACGATCCCGGGCGCCTCGGCGTGAACATAGTGCCCGGTGTCGACGAAGCTGATCGAAGGGTCACTCCAGTAGTCGCCCAATTTGTCCGACCATTCGGGCGCGATCAGCGGATCGCGGCGGCCCCAGAGAAAGCGCGAGGGGATTTCGATGCGCGGCTGCGCCGGCAGTCTGCCTTCGAGCCAGAGCCGGCGATTGGGCGCGGACGAGAGATACCAGTCGAAGCCGCCCTGGATGTTGCCCGGCTTCATAAAGTTATCGACATAGGCTTCCAGCAGATCGCCGAACACGGCGGGATCGTCGCCCGACCAGTGGTCGAGGAAATGGCGGAAGTAGAGCCGGCATGACTCGCGCGAGCTGCCGACCAGTTGCGCGGCCCATGGCAGCTGCTGGAAGTATTGATACCAGACCTCGATCAGGTGACCGGGCCCGCCGTAGCGCTGGCCGAGGCCCGGATAGGGCGTACAGAGATAGAGCGTGCCGGTCAGCCGCTGCGGTCCATGATGCGACATCGCCTGCATGACATAGGCACCGAGATCGCCGCCGATCACGCCGAAGCGGTCATGGCCGAGTGCGTCCATGACGGCGAACATATCGAGCGCGTGGCGCTCCGCGGTGGCGGACGCGTCGGGCCCCGGCACGGGTTTGCCGGTGTCGCCGCAGCCGCGCAGGTCGGGCGCGATCAGCTCGAAGCTGTCGCCGAGACGCAGCATCAGCGGACGCCACACCAGCCAGAACTCCGGCCAGCCATGCAACAGCAGCAGCGGCTTGCCCTTGCCGAAGCGCGCGACGTTGACGCGCAGGCCGCCGATATCGATCTTCCGTTGCGTGATGCCTGCCGCGGCTGCGTCCGCGAAAGCCTGTTCCAGCGCCGTCATTGCGAGCTCCTGTGGTTTGCCGCAGGCTGTCCGCGTTGGCGCGTCCGGTCCAATACTCGTTCGATACGGTTGCAGAGCTATCGCGTATGGCTGCCGGCGCCGGCCGCCGTGCTATACCGCCGGCATGGAATTGCGACACCTCAGATATTTTGTGGCGCTCGGCGAGGAATTGAATTTCACCCGCGCGGCCGAGCGGCTGCATATCGCGCAACCGCCGCTGAGCCAGCAGATCCGTCAGCTCGAGGACGAGCTCGGCGTGACGCTGTTGCAGCGGAATAGCCGTCCGGTCCGGCTCACCGAGGCCGGCGAGCTGTTTCTGGCCCGCGCCCGTGCGCTGCTGGCAAGTTTCGAGGAGGCGGTTGCGGATACGCGGCGCGTCGGTCGCGGCCAGGCCGGCAGGCTCGCGATCGGATTCGTCGGCTCGGCGATGTTCGCCGGCCTGCCCGATATCGTCGGCGCCTATCGCTACGCCTGCCCCGATGTCGAGCTCGTGCTCGACGAGATGCTTGCGGCCGAGATCGCCGAGGCGCTGCGGCGGCGCCGGATCGATGTCGGCTTCGCACGCCCAGCGCTGTTGCCGGAGGCGGGGCTTGCCCAGCGCCTGATTCTCGATGAGCCCTATGTCGCGGCGCTGCCGCGCGCGCATCCGCTTGCCGAGAGGGACGAGATTGCGCTCGCCGAATTGTCCGACGATGCCTTCGTGCTGTATCCGGCGCGGCCGGAGCCAACGGTCACCGGCCTGATCGTCGCCGCCTGCGACGCCGCAGGCTTCACGCCGCGGCTCGCGCAGGAAGTTCTGCATCTGCAGACTGCGATCGGCCTGATTGCCGCCGGTGTCGGTGTGTCGCTCGTCCCGGAGGCCGCGGCGCGCGCGCAGACCGGTCGCGGCGTGGCGTTTGTCCGGCTTGCCGCGCCGGCGGTGAGCGCTCCGCTCGCGATCGCGTGGCGTGAAGAGGATGTTTCGCCGGCCGTGCAGCGCCTGCTCGACCTTGCGAAGCGCTGGCGCGACATTACAGCGAGACCGGACGTCAGGAACTGACGTACCGGACGCAATCTTCCGAAAATTGACGGCGCTTCGCTCCGCCGGTGCAAACTTCCGCGACGCCGCACCGCAGCGACGTTTTCCCGCTTGCCAAATGTCAAACGCAGGCAGAGCATGAACGGTCGCCGACCCAATCATGGGCCGAGCTCCAACACGAGGAGGCGGCAATGGGACAAGACGTCAGAAGTCCCCGAGGTCCACGGTGCATCGCGCTGGTGGGCCCTTTCCAAAGCGGTAAAACCACACTTCTGGAAGCAATCCTGGCGCGCACAGGCGCCATCAAGTCATGCGGCAGCGTCGATGCCGGAACCTCCGTCGGCGATGCCAGCCCCGAGGCGCGTCAACACAAGATGGGCGTAGGCCTGACCGCCGCCACCACCACCTTTATGGGGGACAGCTACACCTTCATCGATTGTCCCGGCTCGATCGAATTCGCGCACGACATGCGTGCCGCGTTGCCGGCGGTCGATGCCGCGGTCGTGGTCTGCGAGGCTGACGAGAAGAAGCTGCCGCAGCTGCAGATCATCCTGCGCGAGCTCGAAGAGCTCGGGATTCCCCGTTTCCTGTTCCTGAACAAGATCGACCGCGCCAACAAGCGCGTCCGCGAGACGCTTCTGACGCTGCAACCGGCGTCGCGCGTGCCGCTGGTGCTGCGCCAGATCCCGATCTGGAACGGCGATCTGATCGAAGGCTTTGTCGATCTCGCGCTGGAGCGCGCCTTTGTCTATCGCGAGCACAAGCCGTCGGAAGTGATGGCGCTCGAGGGCGGCAACCTCGACCGCGAGAAGGAAGCGCGCTTCTCGATGCTGGAGAAGCTCGCCGATCACGACGATGCGTTGATGGAGCAATTGCTGGAGGACATCCAGCCGCCGCGCGATGCCGTGTTCGACGATCTCGCGCGCGAATTGCGCGAGGGGCAGATCTGCCCGGTGCTGCTGGGAGCTGCGAGCCGCGAGAACGGCGTGCTTCGCCTGATGAAGGCGCTGCGCCACGAGGCGCCCGGCGTCATTGAGACCGCCAGCCGGCTCGGCATCAAGGATCAGAAGGATGCGCTGGCCTATGTGTTCAAGACCGTGCATCTGCAGCACGGCGGCAAGCTGTCGCTGGCGCGCGTGCTGATGGGCCATCTCGATGACGGCGCGACGCTGCAGGCTTCGAGCGGCGAGAGCGGGCGCGTCTCCGGCATCCTCGCGGTCTCCGGCACGCATGACAGCAAGCGGCCGTCGGCGGAAGCCGGCGACACGGTTGCGCTCGGCAAGCTCGACGCGATCAAGACCGGCGATACGGTCTCGAGCGGCAAGACGGCGCCGGGCTCGCTGGCCAAGGTCGAGCCCGCCGCCGCGGTGCTGTCGATCTCGATCGCCGCGACCGACCGCAAGGACGACGTCAAGCTCGGCCAGGCGCTGCTGCGGCTGAACGAGGAGGATCCCTCGCTGACGATGATCCAGAACCCGCGCACCCACGACACCGTGCTGTGGGGGCAGGGCGAGATGCATCTGCGCGTCGCGCAGGAGCGGCTGAAGGACCGCTACGGCGTCAACGTCAAATCGCACCCGCCGGCGATCGGCTACCAAGAGACCATCCGCAAAGCCATCACCCAGCGCGGCCGGCACAAGAAGCAGTCCGGCGGCCACGGCCAGTTCGGTGACGTCGTGCTCGACATCAAGCCGAAGCCGCGCGGAAGCGGCTTCGAATTCCACGAGAAGGTGGTCGGCGGCGCGGTGCCGCGCAACTATATCGGCGCGGTGGAAGAGGGCGTCGTCGACGCGCTGGCGCGGGGGCCGCTCGGCTTCCCCGTGATCGACGTCGATGTCACGCTGACCGACGGCTCCTATCACAGTGTCGACTCGTCCGATCTGGCGTTCCGCACCGCGGCGCGGATCGGGGTCAGTGAAGGCTTGCCGCAGTGCCAGCCGGTGCTGCTCGAGCCGATCCACATGGTCGAGATCGTCTGCCCGACCGATGCCACCGCCAAGATCAATGCGATCCTGTCGGCGCGGCGCGGCCAGATCCTCGGCTTCGACACCCGCGAGGGCTGGAGCGGCTGGGACTGCGTCCGCGCCACGATGCCGGAATCCGAGATCGGCGATCTCATCGTCGAACTACGGTCGGCCACCGCCGGCGCCGGCACCTTCACCCGGCAGTTCGACCGCATGGCCGAAGTAACGGGACGCGCCGCCGACCAGATCATCGCCGCGCATCGCGACGCGGCGTGAGGTTGGTCCCGCGATCACGCCCCGCGCGGGCGTGATCGTTGGCAGGATGGCCTGTTACAGCTAGCTTGCGTCCCTGATGGGGGCGCAAGGACATCATGCTTGGATCCAGCCGTAACCTGGCGCTGGCCTGCGCGCTCAGCGCGCTGGCCGGCTATGTCGACGGCATCGGCTATCTGCATCTCGGCGGGCTGTTCGTCTCCTTCATGAGCGGCAACTCGACGCGGCTCGGGGTGACGCTGGCCGAGGGACATTGGCAGCATGCCCTGGAGGCGCTCGCGCTGATCGTGCTGTTCGTCGCGGGCGCGGCGGCCGGCAGCCTGATCGTGCTGAGCCCGCTCGTGCATCGCCAACCGCTGATTCTGCTTGTCGAGGCGCTGCTGCTGACGGCCGCGGCATTGGCCTATGCCTATGGCCTGCCGAACGCGGCCATCGCCGCCATCGTACTGGCGATGGGGCTCGAGAACGCGGTGTTCCAGCTCGAGGGCGGGGGCGGGCTTGGCCTGACCTATGTCACCGGTGCGCTGGTCAAGGCCGGCCAGCTGATCGCCGCTGCGTTGACCGGCGGCGCAGGCTGGGCCTGGCTGCCCAATTTGCTGTTATGGGCGGCGCTGGTCGCGGGCGCGCTCGCCGGGGCACTTGCCTACCGGTGGATCAACCTCGCCGCGATCTGGTTTGCCGCAGGCACCGCGTTCGCCCTCAGCGCGCTGGTTGCCGTAACCGCGAAGCGGACGGATTGACAGCACGCCTGCATTGGCCGATGTCACCATCATGACATCCGCAACCAAAACCCGCGCTGCGTGCCTGATCGGCTGGCCGGCGGCGCATTCCCGCTCGCCGCTGATCCATCATTACTGGCTGCGCACGCTCGGCATCGAGGGCGGCTATGTGATCGAGGCGGTGCCGCCGGAGGATTTCAAGGATTTCCTGTTCCGCCTGTCGCTGCGCGGCTTCGTCGGCGCCAACGTCACCATCCCGCACAAGGAGCAGGCGCTGGCGCTCTCGGCACCGGATGAACGTGCTCGTGCGGTCGGCGCCGCCAATACGCTGTGGTTCGCCGACGGCGAGCTGCGCTCGACCAACACCGACGTCGAAGGCTTCATCAACAATCTCGACGCCTGCGCGCCCGGCTGGGACAAGACCGAGGACGCGCTGGTGCTCGGCGCCGGCGGCGCGTCGCGCGCAGTGGTGTTCGGCCTGATCGAACGCGGCATCGCGCGCGTGTACCTGGTCAACCGCACCATCGATCGGGCCCGGGCGCTTGCCGACCTGTACGGCGGGCGCGTCCATCCGGCGACCTGGGACACGGTCGGTGAGCTGCTGCCGCGCGCCGGCCTGCTCGTCAACACGACGTCGCTCGGCCAGCACGGCCAGCCTCCGTTGGAGATCGATGTCGGGCTGTTGCCGCAGGACGCGGTCGTTTCAGATATTGTCTATGTGCCGCTGCTGACGCCGTTGCTTGCAGCAGCACAGGCGCGCAATCTGAAAACCGCCGATGGGCTCGGCATGCTGCTGCATCAGGCGGTGCGCGGTTTCGAATTGTGGTTCGGGCAGCGCCCGCACGTCACGGCGGAATTGCGCGCGATCGTTGAAGCCGATCTCACAAAGACTTGAGGGCTGGAATAGCGTCTCCGGAACGGGGTCTCGTGTTAGTCCCCCCGCGTTCCTTCCCGGAGATCACTGATGCCTGCCAACCGTTCCCATCTCATTCGTCCGTTCATTGCGCTTGCGATGGTGACGGCGTCCACGCTTTACGCGCTTGCGCAGCAGCCGCCGACGCCGACGCGGGTGCGCGGAACCGTCGAAAGCGTCGACGGCGATACGCTCGCGGTGAAGTCGCGCAGTAGTGAAGACGTCAAGCTGCATATGGCCGGCAATATGGTGGTGCTTGGTCTCACCAAGATCGCCCTGGCTGACATCAAGGTCGGTTCCTTCATCGGCACGACCACGGTGCCCGGCCCCGACGGCACGCCGAAGGCGGTCGAGGTGCATGTCTTCCCCGAGAACATGCGCGGCACCGGCGAGGGTTCGCGGCCGTATGATCTGAAGCCGAACAGCAGCATGACAAATGCGACGGTCGCGCAATCCGTGGTCAGCAATGACGGTCATACGTTGCTGGTCAAGTACAAGGACGGGGAGAAGAAGGTGCAGGTCACGCCCGACACGCCTGTCGTGACCTATGTTCCCGGCGACAAGGCGGACCTGAAAGCCGGCGCCAAGGTCATCGCCTTCATGAAGAAATTGCCCGACGGCTCGCTCGAGACCGATCGCGTCAGCGTCGGCCGCGACGGGCTGACACCGCCGATGTAACGCTTGCTCTCACCCTCTCCCACGCAACCGGGGTTCACCCCGGTTGCGCATCAAGACGCTGCGCAAGTCGGGCAAGCCCGACTTGCGTGTGGGAGAGGGGCGCTTCGCACAGCGAAGCGGGGTGAGGGGTTTGTCTCCGCGGACAGAGACCCCTCATCCGTCTCGCATCTGTCGATGCGAGCCACCTTCTCCCACAAGGGGAGAAGGGAAGAGAGTGCTACATCACCTGTCCGTGACCGCAGTAACGGCCCCTCAACTGGTGCGTAATTGTCGTGCGAGCCGCCATTCCAGCGATGAGTTGTGGCTTGCACGGAATACCACCAATCCCCCGGTGTTCCCTGAATCGCCAGCCAAACCCATGAGGAACACCATGCCGAAATCGCCGCTCTTCGCCGCATTACTTCTCGTTGCCTTTGCCTCGGCCGCATCTGCGCAACAGCCGCCGGTGGTGCGCATTCGCGGCACCATCGAGGCCGTCGATGGCGCCATGCTGTCGATCAAGTCGCGCGACGGCGCCGACATGAAGGTGCGGACCACCGACAACGTCGCGGTGTTCGGCGTCGCCAAGACCGATTTGTCGGAGATCAAGCCCGGTTCCTATATCGGCGTCACCGCGATGCCCGAGCCCGACGGAACACAAAAGGCGATCGCGGTTCACATCTTCCCGGAAAACCAGCGCGGCGCCGCCGAGGGCTTTCGTCCCTGGGACCTGCGCGCCAACTCGACCATGACCAACGCCACCGTCGCCGAGACGGTGCAGGGCACCGACGGTCAGAACATCACGGTGAAATACAAGGACGGCGAGAAGAAGGTCGTGGTGCCGCCGGGCACCCCGGTCGTCACCTTCGTTTCCGGCGACAAGTCGGAGCTGCAGCCGGGCGCCAAGATCATCATCTTCGGCGCGGTGAAGAAGGACGACGGCACGCTGGAAGCCAACCGCGTCAATGTCGGCCGCGACGGCGTTACGCCGCCGATGTGAGGCGAAGCGGCAGCCTCTCTCAACACGTCGTCCCTGCCTAGTGCGCGATTGCGCACGGGAGCAGGGACCCATAACCACCGATGGTAAATGTTGAGAAGAGCTGTGGCCACAGCCGTGTTCAAATCTCGCACGGCTGTGGTTAGGGGTCCCGGCTTTCGCCGGGACGACGATGCTTCTTGCAGCCGCCCTAAACCGCCAGCACCTTGTCGTCGATCTCGGCGATGGTGTTGACGCCGCACAGCCCCATCGTGGTGGTGAGCTCCTTGCCGAGGATGTCGAGCGCCTTGGCGACGCCGGCCTCGCCGCCGGCACCGAGGCCGTAGGCATAGGCGCGGCCGATCATGCAGGACTTCGCGCCAAGCGCCAGCGCGCGCATGATGTCCATCCCGGTGCGGATGCCACCATCGAACATGATCTCCATCTGCGAGCCGACCTCGTCGACGATCTCCGGCAGCACCTCGATCGAGGACGGGGCGCCGTCGAGCTGGCGGCCGCCATGGTTGGAGACCACGATCGCCTGCGCGCCGGTCTTGGCGGCGAGCTCGGCGTCCTCGACGTCCAGGATCCCTTTCAGGATCAGCTTGCCCGGCCAGATCGAGCGGATCCAGTCGATGTCCTTCCAGTTCAGCGTGGTGTCGAACTGCGACGCGGTCCATTCCGACAGCTTGACGATGTCGTCCATGCCTTTGACGTGACCGGCGATGTTGCCGAAGGTGCGGCGCTTGCCTTGCAGCACGCCCGACACCCAGGCCGGCTTGGTCGCGAAGTCGATCAGCTTCGACAGCGACCATTCCGGCGGCACCGTCATGCCGTTCTTGATGTCCTGGTGGCGCTGGCCGATCACCTGCAGATCGACGGTCAACACCAGCGCCGAGCATTTTGCCGCGATCGCGCGCTCGATAAGCGACTTGATGAAGCCGCGGTCCTTCATGACGTAGAGCTGGAACCAGAACGGCTTGTCGACGGCGGCGGCGATGTCCTCGATCGAGCAGATCGACATCGTGCTCTGGGTGAAGGGGATGCCGGCGGCCTGGGCGGCGCGGCAGGCATGGATCTCGCCGTCGCCATGCTGCATGCCGAGCAGGCCGACCGGCGCCAGGATCAGCGGCATCGCCGAGGGCTCGCCAAGGATAGTGGTCGCCAAAGTGCGCTTGGACACATCGACCAGGATGCGCTGACGGAACTTGATCTGCTGCAGGTCCTCGGAGTTGGCGCGCAGCGTGTCCTCGGTGTAGGAGCCGCGGTCCGCATAATCGAAAAACGCCTTCGGCACCCGGCGCTTGTGCAGCTGGCGCAGATCTTCGATGCAGGTAATGTGCTTCATGGACGTTCCCGGCCCTTCTTCTTTGGCGCAAGTCTATTCAAGCGAGCCTTGCGGGTATTCGCTCTTGCCGTCATCTAGCATGGTTGAAGGGGCTGCCAAATCGAAGACGAATGGGAGAGCACGATGACGCAATCAGGCTCCAAGCCGAAAGCAGACGACAGCGCCGAAAAGCGCCGGCTCGACGAGGCGCTGGAAGAGGGGCTGGAGGAGACGTTTCCCGGTTCCGACCCCGTCAATGTCACCCAGCCGGCCCCCAGCAAGGGCGACCAGCACGTCAAGCGCAACGGCAAGCGGTAGTGGACAGCGTTCGCTTCCGGGATTACGATAAGTGTGATAATGTTATATTTTTCAGTGCCTTAATCTCGATCCAAGCGGTTTGATGACGGTAATGATTCATCATATTTTTTGAAGTCATCTTAGCGCTCGGCAGTCTATAAGGCCGATGCACGCTAGACTGGCAGGCGTTCGGGACTCTCTCGCCGGGTGGTTCGAGAGGTCCGTGTTGGGGGTTACATGAGCCGCAAATATTTCGGGACCGATGGAATTCGGGGCCGCGCCAATGGTTTGATCACGCCGGAGCTCGCGCTCAAGGTGGGGCAGGCTGCAGGGTTGGTGTTCCAGCGTGGCGACCATCGCCATCGCGTCGTGATCGGCAAGGACACGCGGCTGTCCGGCTACATGATCGAATACGCCATGGTCGCGGGCTTCACCTCGGTCGGGATGGACGTGCTGCTGCTCGGCCCGATGCCGACGCCCGCGGTTGCGATGCTGACCAAGTCGATGCGCGCCGATCTCGGCGTCATGATCTCGGCGTCGCATAATCTTTTCGAAGACAACGGCATCAAGCTGTTCGGGCCGCAGGGCTTCAAGCTCTCCGATGATGTCGAGAAGCAGATCGAGCAGCTGCTCGACGAATCGCTCGACCGCCGGCTGTCGCAGAGCGCGAGCCTCGGCCGCGCCCGCCGCATCGACGGCGTCCATGACCGCTACATCGAATTCGCCAAGCGTACGCTGCCGCGCGACCTCTCGCTCGACGGCCTGCGCGTCGTGGTCGATTGCGCCAACGGCGCCGCCTACAAGGTGGTGCCGGAGGCGCTGTGGGAGCTTGGCGCCGACGTGGTGCCGATCGGGGTCGAACCCGACGGCTTCAACATCAACAAGGAATGCGGCTCCACCTCGCCGGAAGCGCTGTCGCGGAAGGTGCGCGAGATGCGCGCCGACATCGGCATCGCGCTCGACGGCGATGCCGATCGCGTCATCCTGGTCGACGAGCGCGGCCACATCGTCGACGGTGACCAGTTGCTGGCGGTGATCGCGCAGAGCTGGAAGGAAGAGGGACGCCTCGCCAAGCCGGGCATCGTCACGACCGTGATGTCCAATCTCGGGCTGGAGCGCTTCCTGCAGGGCCAGGGCCTTTCGATGGTCCGCACCCCGGTCGGCGACCGCTATGTGCTCGAGCAGATGCTGAGCGGCGGCTACAATCTCGGCGGCGAGCCGTCGGGCCATATCATCATGTCGGACTATTCGACGACCGGCGACGGCTTCGTCGCGGCGTTGCAGGTGCTGGCCGTGGTGCAGAAGCTGCGCCGCCCGGTGTCGGAGATCTGCCGCCGTTTTGATCCATTGCCGCAGATCCTGAAGAACGTGCGCTATCGCAGCGGCAAGCCGCTCGACGACGCCGAGGTCAAGTCCGCGATCACCGACGGCGAGAAGCGCCTCAACGGCCATGGCCGCCTCTTGATCCGTCCGTCCGGCACCGAGCCGGTGATCCGCGTGATGGGCGAGGGCGACGATCGCATCCTGGTGGAAGAGGTCGTCGACAACATCGTCAGCGCACTCGGCCACGCCGCCGCTGCTTGATCGCCTAGCTCTCCGACCAACGTTTCCCCGTCATCCTGAGGAGCGGCCACTTGGCCGCGTCTCGAAGGATGCACGGCCAACAGCCGGGCCGTTCATCCTTCGAGACGCGCTGCGCGCTCCTCAGGATCACGGGGAGGCGGACAGTAGCGGTGAGAACCACACAGCGCATCGCTGCCATCGGCTAACGCAACTGGTCCGCCCTACCTCCGCGTCGTACGACACGGAGGTAGTTTTGCGAATCCGTCCGGGAATGCTGCATTGAACAAGCCTGTCGTGAGCGAAGAGGCACTGGGCGAACCGGTGCTGGTGCCGGAACTGACGGCTGCGCAGGCTGCCAAAGCGGCGGTCGCGGGGCCGGCCTATGTCGTGCTCGCCGGCATCAGCTTCTCGCACTTCCTCAACGACACGATGCAGTCGCTGATCGCCTCGGTCTATCCGATCCTGAAGGACAATTACGCGCTCGACTTCGCGCAGATCGGCATGATCACGCTGGCGTTCCAGTTCACGGCCTCGCTGCTGCAGCCGCTGGTCGGGCATTTCACCGACAAGAAGGCGCAGCCGTTCTCGCTTGCGATCGGCATGGGCTTCACCTTCTTCGGCCTGCTGCTGCTCAGCGTCGCGCATACCTACGGGATCATCCTGATCGCGGCGTCGCTGGTCGGCCTCGGCTCCGCGGTGTTCCACCCGGAATCGTCGCGCATCGCGCGGCTGGCGTCCGGCGGACGCTACGGCTTCGCGCAATCGGTGTTCCAGCTCGGCGGCAGTTTCGGCACCTCGATGGGGCCGGTGCTCGCCGCACTGATGGTGCCGTTCGGCCAGCCCTCGATCGCCTGGTTCTCCTCGATCGCGTTCCTCGCCATCGTGATCCTCTGGCGCATCGGTGCCTGGTACAAGCCGCAGATCGCAGGCAAGAAGGCGGTCAGCATCGAGCGGCATCCCGACCATCCGGATCAGCGGCGCGTGATGACCGCGCTCGTCGTGCTGGTCGCGCTGCTGTTCTCCAAGCAGCTCTATGTCTCGAGCCTGTCGAGCTATTACATCTTCTATCTGATCGACCGGTTCGGCGTCTCGACCCAGGCGGCGCAGCTCTATCTCTTCATCTTCCTTGCCGCCAACGCCGCCGGCGCGTTCATCGGCGGACCGCTCGGCGACCGCTTCGGCCGCAAATACGTGATCTGGTTCTCGATCCTCGGCGCGTTGCCGTTCACCCTGGCGCTGCCCTATGCCGGCCTGTTGGCGAGCGCCGTGCTGACGGTGGTGATCGGCTTGATCATCTCGTCGGCGACCTCGGCGATCATCGTGTTCGCGCAGGAATTGATGCCGCATCGCTTCGGCATGATCTCCGGCGTGTTCTTCGGCGTCGCCTTCGGCATCGGCGGTCTTGGCGCCGCCGTGCTCGGCAAGCTCGCCGACCACACCTCGATCGCCTTCGTCTATCAGCTGTGCGCCTTCCTGCCGGCGATCGGCCTGCTCGCGGTGTTCCTGCCGAAGATGCCGAAGACTGCTCGCTGAACTGCCTGGCCGCGGTGGCAGCGGCGCGCGCATTAAGTATTCGCTAACACTCTCCGCCCGCGTGCGCTGCAAACAGCGCGCATCCGTCAAAGCTTCATTAGCACTTGTGGCGAGACCGCCATCTTTCGCGGCCGCATGCGCGCATCTATGGACCCATAAGCGCCAGCCGCAGAAAAACGTCAGAGAAAATCAACCTTAAAAATTAGGGTTAAGTGCCGCTTAAACATTTGCTGGCATCGTCCGCCCGTGAGTTTCAGACGTGGGGCTTTCGTGTCGCCTCACTTGGCACAAAAGGACGAAGCCAATGCGTAGCGTAAAGACCCTGCTTGCCGCCGGCGCGGCATCTCTGTTGTCCTCGGCGGCGTTCGCCGCCGACATGCCCATCATGCCGCCGCCCCCGATGGCGTATGCTCCTCCGCCGGTCCAGGATTTCGGCGGCTGGTATCTGCGCGGCGATATCGGCATGACCAACACGCAGGCCAAGCTGCACGTCAACGCCTACGACACGCTGCCGGCCGGCACAGCCTTCAACCAGTATGGCCACGGTTTCGACGGCGGCATGCTGTACGGCATCGGCGTCGGCTATCAGTTCAACAGCTGGTTCCGCGCCGACATCACCGGTGAGTATCGCTCGAAGGTGAGCTTCAACGGCACCGACTTCTTCACGTTCCCCGGGCCGAGCTCGCTGGGCGATACCTATCACGGCGGCATCTCGAGCTGGGTCGGCCTCGTCAACGTCTACGCCGATCTCGGCACCTGGGGTTGCCTGACCCCGTTCATCGGCGCCGGTGTCGGTGCCGCGACGATCAAGACCGCGGCGTTCTCCGACGTCGCCACATTCCCGAGCGGGTCGGGCCTGACCAGCTCCTTCATCGCCGACGGCGCCACCAAGACCAACTTCGCCTGGGCGCTGCATGCCGGTGTCGCCTACAAGGTCACCAACAACTTCACGGTCGAACTGGCCTATCGCTACCTCGACATGGGCACCGCCGGCCAGGGCCAGGGTCACTTCTTCGACGGCACGCCGACCGGTCCGTCGAGCTTCCAGTACCGCGACATCACCTCGCAGGACGTGAAGCTCGGCGTCCGCTTCGCCCTTCCGTGCTGCGACGTGCCGCCCCCGCCGCCGCCGCCCCCGCTGATCCGCAAGGGCTGATAAGGGTTAATTTCGACCGGTCCACGGTTAACGATTGAAACGGCGCGGGATCATCCCGCGCCGTTTTTCTTTGCGGCGTGGCGTCGCGAGCTCTTGCAGCTCACGTGGTCGAAATCCGCCGACGACAACGATTGGTTAAGGTTAACAGGCGATGATCAACGCGCATTCGGTAAGTGGGATGGAGCGTTGCGATGCGTAGGTTCTTGCTGGCGGCGATGATGTTCGGAGCGGTGACCGGCGCACATGCTGCCGACATGCCCGACTTCCTTCGCGGCAGTCTTCCGGCTTCCAGCGCGCCGACCAGAAACTGGGACGGCTGGTATGTCGGCGGCCAGGTCGGCCAAACTTGGATCAACACCGACTTTGGCGGCAGCGTTTCGTCTCTGACCAATTCCATCTTCCGCAACACCACGCTGCAAGACCCGGTGTCCCAGTTCAATTTGCTGGGCCGGGTCAATGCGCAAAGCTCGGGCTTTGGAGCGTTTGTCGGACGCAACTGGCAGTATGACGACGTCGTGGTGGGTGTCGAAGCAAACTATACCTATTGGTCCGGGCTTACGACAGTGACCTCCGGAAGCCTGGGACCGATTCAGGTCGCGCAGCCGACCCTGGTGCTGCCGGCCGGCGCCACCGCTGCCGACGGCGTGTCGTTGAATGGAAGCGCTTCGCTGAAGCTCAAGGATGAGATGACGTTCCGCGGGCGCGCGGGTTGGGCGACCGGTGACTTCATGCCGTACATGTTCGGCGGTCTGGCGGTCGGCCGAATGGACGTCGCGCGCACGGTCACGAGCTCCGTGAACAGAACGATCAACTTTGCCGACGGGAGTTCGACCACCTTTGCGCTCCCGCAGTTTTCCCAGACCGCAACGGATGCGAAGACGGACAATTACGTGGCCGGCTGGACCGCTGGTCTCGGCCTGGAATACATGCTGTGGAACTGCGTGTTCGTGCGCGGCGAGTGGGAGTACGTCAAGTTCGCGCCGGTCAAGAACACATCGGTCACGCAGAACAGCGTACGCGCGGCGATCGGCTACAAGTTCTGACGCGCGCCGCGTCGCTTGACACCGCAATGGGCGGCTGATCGGATGTTGCTCCGCAAGCGGAGCGACTTCGCATGAAAATCTACGGCGACGCCAATTCGGGCAATTGCCTGAAGGTGAAATGGGTGTGCGACAGACTGGCGCTGCCCTACACATGGGTCGAGATCGACACCATGAAGGGCGGCAGCCGGACCGCGGAATTCCTCAAGCTCAATGGTTGGGGCCAGGTGCCGACGGTGGAGCTGGATGACGGCCGCACGCTCGCGCAATCCAACGCCATCATCCGCTACCTCGCGCTCGGCAGCGATCTGATCCCCGGCGATGCCTATCGTGCAGCGCAGATGGATGCCTGGATGTTCTGGGAGCAGAACAGCCACGAACCCTATGTCGCCGTCTGTCGCTTTCAGGCCGTCTATCTCGGCAAGGCGATTTCGGAGATCGATCCGAACCTGATCAAGCGCGGCTACGTGGCGCTCGATCATCTGGAGCGGCATCTTGCCGGTGCGCAATTCCTGGTCGGAGATCAATTCTCGCTCGCCGACGTGTCGCTGCTCGCCTACACGCGTGTCGCCGAGGATGGCGGCCTTGCGCTCGAACGCTATCCCATGATCCGCCGCTGGATCGCCGATGCCGAGCACGTGCTCGCGCTGCCGCCGGTCCGCTGAATTGTCATGAATGCCGCCATGACCGAAGCTTCGACCATCACGATCCGCAGGGCTCGCCGCGAGGACGTCGCCGCCATCGTCGGCATGCTGGCGGACGATCCGCTCGGCAGCGCGCGCGAACGGATCGAGGATCCGCTGCCGCAAATTTATTACGAGGCCTTCGCGCGGGTCGAGCGCGATCCCAATCTGCAGCTCGTCGTCGCGATCGACGGGGAGGGCGCCGTGGTCGGCTGCCTGCAACTCGCGGTGCTGCCTGGCCTCAGCTCGCAGGGCGGCTTTCGCGGACTGCTCGAGGACGTCCGCGTTGCAAAACACTGCCGCAGCCGCGGCATCGGCGAGAAGCTGGTGCAATGGGCGGTCGCCGAAGCGCGTGCGAAAGGCTGCATGCTCGTCGAGCTCTTGACGCATCAGACGCGCGTCGATGCGCAGCGCTTCTATGAACGGCTCGGATTCGCCCGCAGCCATCTCGGCATGACGCTTCGCTTTTGAGGCGCGTTTGTGAAGTTGTGCGGTCTGCGCGGCAATCCCTGCGGTAGCCGTTGCTCTGCGATCCGGTTAACAGCCAATAAACTAAGCTGGCCTCCGTGATTTTACGGGGCGGAACGAACGCGGTATGTCGGACGTCTCCCACGGGGCGGCGGCAACTGGGGATTGGAATGTCGGACTATTCGATCGTGCGGGTCGGCAACGAGTATATCGTGCAGGCCGGCGATAAGCGCATTTTGAAAGTATCGAGCCGGCGCAGGGCGGTTAAGATCATGACTCTCGCGGCAGATTTGCTCGATCAGGAGACGACGCAGCAGGTCGAAGGGTCCCCATCAATCAGCCGTGATCGCCCGGTTGTTCCGGACAAGTCCGACCTTTCTTGACGTTTTGGTGCCTTTCCACTATTTCCGACGGCGGGAAACCTCTCCCCACCGAGAGGCAGCTATCTGGAAGGGTAGATTATGACTGCAGCGAAGCCCGCTTCGCGGCCCCATGTGCCGCATTTCTCCTCCGGCCCTTGCGCCAAGCGCCCCGGCTGGAACCCCGAAAATCTCAAGGACGCCGCCCTCGGCCGCTCGCATCGTGCGAAGGTCGGCAAGACCAAGCTCAAGCTCGCGATCGAACTGACGCGTGAAGTGCTTGAAGTGCCGGCCGATTACAAGATCGGCATCGTGCCGGCGTCGGATACCGGCGCGGTCGAGATGGCGCTGTGGTCGCTGCTCGGTGCACGGCCCGTCACCACGCTCGCCTGGGAATCCTTCGGCGAGGGCTGGGTCAGCGATATCGTCAAGGAATTGAAGCTGAAGGACGTCACCAAGCTGAACGCGGCTTATGGTGAAATCCCGGATCTCTCCAAGGTCGATCCCGCGTCGGACGTCGTCTTCACCTGGAACGGCACCACCTCGGGTGTGCGCGTGCCGAACGCCGACTGGATTCGCGCGGACCGCGAAGGCCTCACGATCTGCGACGCGACCTCGGCCGCCTTCGCGCAGCCGCTCGATTTCGCCAAGCTCGACGTCGTCACCTTCTCCTGGCAGAAGGCGCTCGGCGGTGAAGCGGCCCACGGCATGCTGATCCTGTCGCCGCGCGCGGTGGAACGGCTCGAGACCTACAAGCCGGCCTGGCCGCTGCCGAAGATCTTCCGCCTCACCAAGGGCGGCAAGCTCAACCAGGGCATCTTCGAAGGCGAGACCATCAACACGCCGTCGATGCTCTGCGTCGAGGACTATCTCGACGCGCTGAACTGGGCGAAGTCGATCGGCGGCCTGAAGGCGCTGATCGCGCGCGCTGACGCCAACACCAAGGCACTCGCCGACTGGAAGGCGAAGACGCCGTGGATCGACTTCCTGGCCAAGGATCCCGCGATCCGCTCCAACACCTCGGTGTGCCTGAAGTTCACCGATCCCGCGATCACCTCGCTTCCCGCTGATGCGCAGGCCGACTTCTGCAAGAAGCTGGTCGCGCTGGTGGAGAAGGAGAACGCCGGTTTCGACTTCGCGTATTACCGCGATGCGCCGGCGGGCCTGCGGATCTGGTGCGGCGCCACTGTCGAGGCAAAGGACGTCGAGCTGCTGACGCAGTGGATCGACTGGGCTTTTGCGGAGACCAAGGCCGCGCTGCCGAAAGCGGCTTAAGCGAACTTTCTAGCTCATCTCGTCATGGCCGGGCCTGACCCGGCCATCCAGCAAGAAAGATGGACACCCGCGGGTCAATCCCGCGGGTGACGACTGCAGATCAATCGTCATTGACGGATCACACCCATGACAAAACCCAAGGTTCTCATTTCCGACGCGCTGTCCCCGGCCGCCGTGCAGATCTTCAAGGATCGCGGCGTCGAGGTCGACTTCCAGCCCAACCTCGGCAAGGACAAGGACAAGCTCGCCGAGATCATCGGCAATTATGATGGCCTCGCGATCCGCTCGGCCACCAAGGCGACCGCCAAGATCATCGAGAAGGCGACCAAGCTGAAGGTGATCGGCCGCGCCGGCAT
The DNA here is from genome assembly GCF_001982635.1 of Bradyrhizobium mercantei. Lineage (GTDB taxonomy): Bacteria > Pseudomonadota > Alphaproteobacteria > Rhizobiales > Xanthobacteraceae > Bradyrhizobium > Bradyrhizobium mercantei. Next base: position 601,295 of record NZ_MKFI01000003.1, read on the forward strand.
CGGCGTCGACAATGTCGAGATCCCGGCCGCGACCGCCAAGGGCATCATCGTGATGAACACGCCGTTCGGCAATTCGATCACGACCGCCGAGCACGCGATCACCTTGATGCTGGCGCTGGCGCGCGAGATCCCGCAGGCCGATGCCTCGACCCAGGCCGGCAAGTGGGAAAAGAACCGCTTCATGGGCGTCGAGATCACCGCCAAGACCCTCGGTGTGATCGGCTGCGGCAATATCGGCTCGATCGTCGCCGACCGCGCGCTCGGCTTGCGCATGAAGGTGATCGCGTTCGATCCGTTCCTGTCGCCGGAGCGCGCCAAGGACATCGGCGTCGAGAAGGTCGAGCTGGATGACCTGCTCAAGCGCGCCGATTTCATCACGCTGCACACGCCGCTGACCGAGAAGACCCGCAACGTCATCGACGCGGCCGCGATCGCCAAGATGAAGCAGGGCGTCCGCATCATCAACTGCGCCCGCGGCGGTCTGGTCGACGAGCAGGCGCTGGTCGATGCGCTGAATTCCAAGCATGTCGCGGGCGCCGCCTTCGACGTGTTCGTCGAGGAGCCGGCGACGACCAACGTGCTGTTCGGCCATCCCAACGTGATCTGCACCCCGCATCTCGGCGCCTCCACCACGGAAGCGCAGGAGAACGTCGCGCTGCAGGTCGCCGAGCAGATGTCGGACTATCTGCTGTCGGGCGCGATCTCGAACGCGGTCAACTTCCCCTCGATCACGGCGGAAGAGGCGCCGAAGCTGAAGCCGTTCATCGAGCTCGCCGAGAGGCTCGGCTCGTTCGCCGGCCAGCTCACCGAGAGCGGCATCCTCAAGACCACCATCACCTATGAAGGCCACGTCGCCGAGATGAAGATCAAGGCGATCACGTCAGCGGTGCTGTCCGGCCTGCTGCGGCCGATGCTGGGCGAGGTCAACGTCGTCTCGGCGCCCGTCGTTGCCAAGGAGCGCGGCATGGTGGTGGACGAGGTGGTTCGCGCCGCGCAGAGCGACTACGAGAGCCTGATCACGGTCACGGTCGCGACCGAGCGCCAGGAGCGTTCGGTGTCGGGCACCGTCTACGCTGACGGCAAGCCGCGCCTGGTCGACATCAAGGGCATCCGCGTCGACGCCGAGTTCGGCAAGTCGATGATCTACGTCACCAACGAGGACAAGCCGGGCTTCATCGGCGCGTTCGCGAGCCTCTTGGGTGATGCGAAAATCAACATCGCGACCTTCCATCTCGGCCGCGTCAAGCAGGGCGGCGACGCCATTGCACTGGTCGAGGTCGATGGCGCGGTGCCGGCGGAGCTGCTCGCCAAGGTGCAGGGGCTGCCGCAGGTGAAGCAGGCCAAGGCCCTGACGTTCTGAAGCGCTGACATCTTGAGGCGCTGAACGTTTCAAACACTGTTTGAGCGGGTTCTCGTCGTCGCCGGGGCGCGACGAACGAAGATACCGCTCAAACGCACCCAAATTCCGATCTGCGGAACATGACGCCGTCTCCGGCCCCGGAGGCGGCGTTCGGCGTTCCGCCGCCTCCGGTATTGCTGTTGCGCCCGCCGAAAAATGTGTACGAACGGGCCACGACGCGCCACAATGACCATCATCTCAGAGGGAGAAAACAATGCGTGAAGCCGTAATCGTTTCCTACGCGCGCACCGGCCTGGCGAAGTCCGGCCGTGGCGGATTCAACATCACCCCGCCGATGTCGCTCGCCGCGCACGCCATCAAGCACGCGGTCGACCGCGCCGGCGTCGACAAGGAATATGTCGAGGATTGCTATCTCGGCAATTGCGCGCACGGCGCGCCGAACATCGGCCGCCAGGCGGCGCTGCTCGCCGGCCTGCCGAAGTCGACCGCCGGTGTCTCGGTGAACCGCTTCTGCTCGTCGGGCCTGCAGACCATCGCGATGGCCGCCAACTCGATTCGTTCGGATGGCTCTGATTGCATCGTCGCCGGCGGCGTCGAGAGCATCTCGATTCCCGGCGGCGGCTCGCCGAAGGAATCGATCGATCCGGACCTGCTCAAAACCGCGCCCGACATCTTCATGGCGATGATCGACACCGCCGACATCGTCGCCGAGCGCTACAAGCTCAGCCGCGAATACCAGGACGAGTATTCGCTGGAGTCGCAGCGCCGCATGGCGGCCGCGCAGCAGGCCAACAAGTTCAAGGACGAAATCGTCCCGATGAAGACCAAGATGAAGGTGGTCGACAAGGCGACCAAGGCCGAGTCGATCGTCGACTACGTGGTCGATCGCGACGAGTGCAATCGCCCCGAAACCACGCTGGAAGGCCTCGCCAAGCTCGAGCCGGTCAAGGGTCCGGGCAAGTTCGTCACCGCCGGCAACGCCAGCCAGCTCTCCGACGGCGCCGCCGCCGTGGTGCTGATGGAAGCCAAGGACGCCGAGAAGCGCGGCCTCAACCCGCTGGGCCGCTTCGTGGCCTGGGCCTCGGCCGGCTGCGAGCCCGACGAGATGGGCATCGGGCCGGTGTTTGCCGTGCCGAAGCTGCTCAAGCGCCACGGCCTGAAGGTCGACGACATCGATCTCTGGGAGCTCAACGAGGCGTTCGCCAGCCAGTGCCTCTATTCGCGCGATCAGCTCGGCATCGATCCCGAGAAGTACAACGTCAACGGCGGCTCGATCGCGATCGGCCATCCGTTCGGCATGACCGGCGCCCGGCTCACCGGCCACCTGCTGCAGGAAGGCCGTCGCCGCAAGGCCAAGTGGGGCGTCGTGACCATGTGCATCGGCGGCGGCCAGGGCGGCGCCGGCCTGTTCGAGATCTACAGCTAAGCGCGATCAATACTGACGCGCGAGAACGAGCGGCCCGGCGCCAACGCCGGGCCGCTTTTCATTTGCAGCCGGCTATGACGCCGGCGAATCCGCCGCGCGTTCGCCGAATTCGAGCGCGGCGATCAGTTCGAGCGTCCGCCTGAGATCGGCGGCCTGCTTCGCGCCGAACGCCGTCTCGAAACGGTCCTGCGCCTCGAGCCAGGCGGCCTGTGATTCCGCGAGCATGGCTTCGCCGCGTTTGGTGAGCCGCACCAGCCTGCTGCGGCGGTCATTCTTGTCGACGGTGATGGTCAGGAGGCCGTCGCGCTCGAGCGGCTTGAGGTTGTGGTTCAGCGCCGTGCGGTCGAGCACCAGGGCTGCGGCAAGCTCGCCCATGGTCGGCGCACCCGAGCGTTTGACATAGACCAGGATGGCCCGTTGCGTGCCGCGCAGCCCGGACCTCGCAAGGACCTGATCGTAGAGCTGCGACACCCGCCGCGTCGCCTTGCGCAGCGCCGTGAGATTGCACCGGCTGGTTTCGATCCTTGCCATCGCTGCCTCCTGTGGCCTTGACAATTACATGTATATGCACCTAATGCAATAGGTGCATATACACATATAAGGAGGGATGTGATGTCCGACGTAGAGGCGGAGACCATCGGGCTGGCTGTCGGGACGGATGCGCGGCCACGGTCGCGCGCCGCAACGCCGCGCCAGGTGCTCGCGATCGTCTCGGTCGGGATCTGCCTCGCGAATCTCGACCTGTTCATCGTCAATGTCGGGCTGCCGAACATCGCACAGGAATTCCGCGGCGCTTCGCTCGAGGACCTGTCCTGGATCCTCAACGCCTATGCGATCGCCTACGCGGCGCTCTTGGTGTTCTTCGGCCGGCTGGCCGAACGCCATAGCCGCAATCTGAGCTTCCTGCTCGGCGTCGCGCTGTTCACGGCCGCGTCGGCGGCCTGTGCCCTTGCGTCAAATGTCGAATTCCTGGTGGCCGCACGCATCGCGCAAGCCGCCGGGGCAGCCTTGATGACGCCGACGTCGATTGGTCTGCTGCTGGCATCCTTTCCGCCCGAGCAGCGTGCCGGCGCAGTGCGCACCTGGACGGCGGTAGGCGGCCTTGCAGCAGCGCTTGGGCCGCTGGTCGGTGGCGCGCTGGTGACCTTCGACTGGCGCTGGATCTTCATCGTCAACGTTCCGATCGGTCTCGTCGCCATTGTGATAGGTTGGCTGAAATTGCCCGAAGTGCCGGGTCATGACGCGCCGCGCCCCAGTCCATGGGCGGCGCTGCTGGTGACCTGCGGAATCGGCGCGTTGACCTTCGCAATCGTGAAGGCGAACGATTGGGGCTGGAGCTCACGCGGTATCGCCTACAGCCTTTCCGCCGCGGCAATCTGCCTCGCAGCCTTTGCCTGGCACTGTCTCGGATCGAAAAACCCGTTCGTCGATCCCGCCCTGTTCAAGGTGCGGCCGTTCACCGGGGCGACCTTGATCATGGCGCCTTACTCGGCGGCTTTCGGCGCGATGCTGCTGTCGGTGGCGCTATGGGAGCAAACCGTGTGGGGCTGGTCGGCGCTGAAGTCCGGCATTGCGATCGCGCCAGGTCCGCTGCTCGTCCCGTTCACCTCCCTGTTGTTCGCCGGCCGCCTGATCGCGCGATTTGGTGCTGCGCCCGTCGTATCCGCCGGCATCGTGTCGTTCGCGAGCGGCCTCACGATCTGGGCAACGTTGCTTGGTGCGGAGCCCAACATGCCTGCCTTTGTGGTCGGCATGATGTTCACCGGCATCGGCGTCGGACTGACCTTTCCGACCCTGATGGGGGTCGGCGCCGGTGCGCTGCCGCCGTCGTCGTTTGCCACCGGCTCCGGCGTCATCAACATGATCCGGCAGGCGGCGCTGGCGATCGGTGTCGCGATCTTCGTTGCAATCCTGGCAACGCCGGTCTCGATGACTGAGCGGATCGCGGCGTTCCAGCGCGGCTGGTGGATCATGATCGCGATCACCATTGCCGGCTTCGTGCCGAATTATCTGTTCATCCGGCGCCGGGCGGCGCGCTAACGGAGCAAAGACATCGCCGCGCCATGCGGCGGCCGCGGCGCGGCCATGGTCGCGCCGCAGGGAAACCTCAATCGAACCAGTCTCTTCCTCGCTGCGTCTCACCACCAGAAACGGCGCGCGCCCGAGTTTGGCGCGCCGTTCGTCGCGCGCGATGCGCGTTGTTCTGTGGAGGGATGTGATGCGAAAGATCGCGAATTGTCTTGTGACCACCAGCCTGGTGCTGGCGGGTGCGCTGGCTGCCAAGCCGCTCCATGCGGCCAATCTCGACGCGGCGTCGCAGGTCGATGCCGTCACTGTTTATCCCGATGGCGCGAGCGTCACCCGCGTCATCACGCTCGATTTGCCGGCCGGCGACAACACGCTCATCGCCAAGGATTTTCCGATGGGGCTCGATCCGTCCTCGCTGCGGGTCGAGGGCGAGGCGGGAGGCCGGCTGACGATCGGCGCGATCGACGCGCGGCCGCCGCGCCCGGCAGAGCCGGCGAACCTGCCTGAGATCGACAAGCGGATCGAGGCGCTGCGGGATCAGCGCGAGGATCTGCAAGGCATCATCACCTCCGCCGAGGCGCGGCGTAAGTTCGCCGAACACTTCGCCGAGGCCGCACCGGTCGGCATCGGCGAGAAGGGCGAGGCGCGTCCGGTGAGCGAGTGGCGTACCGCGTTCTCGGCGGTCGGGGACGAAGTCGCAACCGCCGACACCGCGATCCGCGACGCCACGCGCAAGCAGCGCGACATCGATCGCGAGATCGCGCGCCTCGACGCCGATCGTGCCGCCAAGCCGCCGAGCAAGCTCGAGGTACGGATCGAGTTGGCTTCCGCCGCCGCGACCCGCGCGACGCTGCGGGTGACCTATGCGGTGCGCAACGCCCGCTGGATGCCGCTCTACGACGCCCGTCTCGACACCGGCGCCAGGGACCGCAAGCCCGCGATCGAGCTGGTGCGGCGCGCCGAGATCACCCAATCGACCGGCGAGGACTGGTCGAACGTGGCGCTCGTCGTCTCCACCGTGCGCGTTGCCCGCGGCGGCAACGCGCCCGACCTCAATTCGCTGATCGTGCAATATCCCCAGCCGCCGCGGCCGCAGGCGGTCGGCAAACTGCTTGACGGCGTGCAACAGCGTTCGGCGCTTGCGCCCGCGCCGGCGAGCGAGCCGTTGCGCGAATTCCGGTTTGGCGGGGGAGGGGTCATTGACGAGCAACAGGCGACCGCCGAGGTCGGCGCCTTCCAGGCCACCTTCAAGATTCCCGGCCGCGTCAGCGTCGCCGCGCATGAGGGTGCCAAGAGCCTGCGCATCTCGACGGCGACGATCACGCCCGATCTCGCGGTCCGCGCCGTCCCGGTGATCGATCCGACCGCGTTCCTGGAGGCGAGCTTCGTGCAGGCCGACGACGCGCCGCTGCTGCCGGGGCAGGTTTCGATCTACCGCGATGGCATCTTCGTCGGCCGCAGCCGGATGGCCACCGCCGCCAAGGACGAGACCGTGCGGCTCGGCTTCGGTGCCGACGACAAGGTCAAGATCGAGCGCACGGTGGTGAAGCGCAACGAAGGCTCGGCCGGCCTGATCGTGACGACGTCGAAGACCGACGAGCGGGCGTTCAAGACCACGGTGCGCAACGGCCACGATTTTCCGATCAAGGTCGCGATCCAGGATCAGCTCCCCGTCAGCGAGAACGACGATATCGTGGTCGAGATGCTGCCGTCGTCGACGCCTGCGACGACCACCAATCTGCGCGACAAGCGTGGCGTGCTGGAGTGGGCGTTCGAGGCCAAGGCCGGCGAGGTCCGTGATATCAATTTCGCCTGGCGGATGCGCTGGCCGAAGGACAAGGGCGTCGTGATGGTGCCGGCGGGGTGACCTGCACTAACTGCCGATGACATCCCTCCCGATCTCGGGCATCACTTTGCCAAAGGCAACAAAGCCTGAGATCGGGAGGATCCATGAGCTACCAGCACATCATCGTCGATGATCCGCGTCCACGCGTCCGCCGCATCACGCTGAACCGCCCCGAGAAGCGCAACGCGCTCAACAACCGCCTGCGCGGCGAGATCTTCGAGGTGCTGGAGCAGGCCGACCGCGATCCCGATATTTCGATCTCGATCCTGTGTGGCGCGGGACCCTGCTTCTCGGCAGGCTATGATCTCTCCGCCGACAATCGCGTCGACCAGCCGTATCATTCGGCGTCCGGCCCCGGCCAATGGTCGCGCCATGTCGTCGAGGGGTGGTTCTCGATCTGGGATCTCGCCAAGCCTGTGATCGCGCAGGTGCACGGCTATTGCCTCGCCGGCGGCACCGAGCTCGCGACCGCCTGCGACGTGGTCTATGTCGCCGACGATGCCCAGATCGGCTACCCGCCGGTGCGGCTGATGAGCCCGCCCGACATGCAGTATCACCCCTGGCTGGTTGGCATGCGCCGCGCCATGGAATTGATGCTCACCGGCGATGCGATGTCCGGCCGCGAGGCCGCCGAATGGGGCTATGCGACCCGGTCGTTTCCGCTCGCCGAGCTGGAGGCGAAGACGCTGGACTTCGCCGAGCGCGCGGCGAAAGTGCCGATCGAGCTGCAACAGCTCAACAAGCGTTCAGTGCATCGCGCGATGGAAATCATGGGCGCCCGCGCCGCGATGCGTGCCGGCACCGAGATCCAGGCGCTGGCCTTCACCACCGAAGCGAGCAAGGCCTACATGGCGGGCTTCCGCCGCGACGGCGGCAGCGTGAAGGCGCAGCTCGACCAGCGCGACACGACGTTCGGGGATTACCGGACCAAGAAGGAGTGACGTGGCTCAGCCGGGCGAGCACCGGCTAGAAGCCGGCGTCCTGCTCCAGCCATTGCTGATTGTCCCAGCGCGCACGGCGGCCGAGGACATAGTCGCGCGCATCGTCCATGAAGTGAACCTTGCTGGCGAGTGCCCCGATGAAAGCAGCGAGCGTCGCGATCCACGGCCATAGATGCATCAGCAGCGCGCCGGAGATCTGGTTGGCGAATCCCGCCTGCAGCGTGCGCATTGCGAAATAGGCCAGCACGGCCCATGCAAGGGCCAGGATTGTTGCTACGACCTGATAGGTGTTCTGGTGAAGCCGCACCAACCATCGCATCAGGTACAGATAGGCAAAGTAAACGACCACACCGAGCATCAAGGCAATGCATGGCGGGGGCAGGCCCCAACTTTGGTCCCAGGCCAAGTACGCAATGAAGCTCGCGGCGATCAGCGCCTCGATGTAGGTTAGGCTGGATTTCTCGCTCATGATTTGCCCCGAAGCGATTCGGTATCGGCGGAGGCTATCATCATGTAGCGCGTTGCTAGAAGTGCAATTATAGGACAACCGTTCGGAATGGACTTGGCCTGACGGCCGCCCAGGTCGCCGCATACTCGCTGTCATGCCCCGCCTTGAGCGGGGCATCCAGTACGCCGCGGCCTCTCCGTTGAAATCGATCCGTCTCTGGAATACTGGGTCGCCCGGTCAAGCCGGGCGACGACACTGTTGTGTGCGGCGAGTGCAAAAGCCTCACTTCGCCTTCAGGAAGTCGCCGACTTCGAGCAGCACGAACTCGTCGTCATCGGCCTTGTTCGGATCGCGGCTTGAGGAGAACGGCAGGTTGTTGTCGTTGCCGACGATGATGTGGGTCTCATCGACCCGGTCGACATTCTCGATGGTGAAGAACGGGAAGGTGTAGACGCCGTCATTGAGCGGCTTGCGCGCCTTCTTGTTGGGATCGCGGATCTTCAGCAGATCGATGTAGCCGATCTTGCGCACCGGCTTGCCGACATTGGCGTCGGACAGCTCGATCTTGTAGACGCGCTTGAACTTGGCGATATCGGGGAAGCAATTTTCACCGCGCTGGCCTTGCGGGCAGGCCTTGTCGGCGGTGCCTTCGCCATTGTCGCGCTCGATCACGAGGCCCTGGGTCGGGTCGATCATGTTGAAGTCGCCGATCGCATTGCCGTTCTGCTCGAACACATAGTGCCAGTAGCGTCCGGTGAACTTCTCCGCCGCGACGTCGAATTCCAGGATGCGCGAGGCTTCCTTGCCGTCGACCTTTTCCCAATCCTTCTTGTCGGTGTCCCACAGCGGCCCTTCGAGCAGGCCGTACAGGAACTTGCCGTCCTTGGAGGAGGCGAAGCCCTCATAGCCCTTGGAGCGGCGCAGGTTGACGTTGGTGTAGGAAGCGCCAGGCGCGCCCGGCGACTGCACCGCCCAGTGATCCGGCGAGCGCACCGGCTTGCCGTCGGCAACCGTCTCGAACACGGCGAGGATCTTGCCGCTCTTGTCGGCCTTCAGGATGTAGGGCCCGAACTCGTCGCCGATCCAGAAAATGTCGTTGATGATCTGGAAGCCTTCGGTGTCGAAGTCCGCGCCGGTGAGGTAGCGCTTGGCGGTGTCCTCATGCACGATGCGGAACGGCACCTTCTTGTCGGGATCGTGCAGGAACACGGTCTCCTGGCGTTCGATCTTGCCGCCCGTCCAGTCCATCTTATAGCGGTTGAGATACAGCATCGAGTCCGCGGAGTTGTAGCGCGAGCCCATGCCGTTGTCGGTGATCACCCAGAACGTGCCGTCGGGCATCATCTTGATGCCGGAATGGCCCTGCAACGGCTGGCCCTTGAACGGCAGCGACACGCCGGTCGGCCGCTCATAGGACTTGCCCATCACGGTGCCGATGGCATCGACACGCTTGCCGGTGGTGTACTTGCCCGAGGTCTTCAGATCGTTCGGCGCGTCGGCGGGGGCGTCGATGAAGCTCTCGGCCGGCATCACGGCGTGTCCTGCCAGCGTCGCCGGAAACTCGCCTTCGCTCTGCGCGAACGCCGATGTGGCGAGCAGGAGCGAGGCGACGGAGCAGAGCAGTGACAGGCGCATGGTTGATCTCCCAAAGGATAAACGATGCGGTGTTCTCCGAGCCGCCTGTTACAGCCGGCTGACAGTTTTGTGAATCGCCGATGTTGCGGCGGGATAAGCCTTGCGGCGTTAGGTCGCCTTGCCGGCCGGCCGCATGGTCTGCGGCAGCAGGAACGGCACGCCATCCCCGGTGTAGTCGATCGTGGCGTCGATCTCGAAGATCTGCCGGAGTGTGTCGGCCTGCATCGCGGCGGTGCGGTCACCGTCGATCGCGAGCCGGCCGCGATGCAGCAGCAGGACACGGTCGGCGAACCGCATCGCGAGGTTGAGGTCGTGCAGGATCGCGATCACGGCGGTGCCGCGCGCGGCACGCCGCCGGGCGGTTTCGACCAGGTCGATCTGGTGCCGCAGATCGAGGCTCGAGGTTGGCTCGTCAAGCAGCAGCAGCCCCGGCCCATGCAGCGCCTCGCCGCAGGCGAGCTGCACCAGCACGCGGGCAAAATGCGCGCGCTGCTGCTCGCCGCCGGACAGCGTCGGCAATTGCCTGGAACGGAAATGTTCGAGCCCGACCTCGTCCAGCGCTGCCGCAACCAGCGCACGCGCCACGGCGCGCGGGCTCTCGCCGGCACCCATGCCGACGATTTCCTCGACGGTGAACGGGAAGCTGACGTTGACGTGCTGCGACAGCATCGCGCGGTGCTCCGCCAGCGCGCGGGGTCCGTAGGCGTGGAGGTCACGCTGCTTCAGCGTGATCGCGCCGCGGGACGGCCTGATGTCGCCGGACAGCATCCGCAACAGCGTCGATTTGCCGGCGCCGTTGGGCCCGACGATCGCGACCATCTCGCCGGCACCGATCCGCAGCGAGACCGCATCGACCAGCGTCGCGCCGCCGACGGTCATCGAGATCGACTGCGCTTCGAGCAGGGTCGTCATAGCGACACCAGCCCGCGCTGGCGCAGCAGCATCGCAAGGAAGAACGGCGCGCCGATCGCCGCAGTGAGAATGCCGATCGGCATTTCCGCGGGCGCCACGATGGTGCGCGCCACCGTGTCGGCACCGACCAGCAGGACGGCGCCGAGCAGGGCAGAGGCCGGCAGCAACAGCCGATGCGCGGGGCCGATCACCAGCCGCAACAGGTGCGGCACCACGATGCCGACGAAGCCGACCACGCCGCAGACCGAGACCGCGACCCCCGTCATCGCCGACACCAGCACGATCGAGACCCGCTTCAGCCGCTCGACGTCGACGCCGCTGTGGAACGCCTCGGCCTCGCCGAGCACCAGCACGTCGAGGCCGCGTGCGATCGAGAGGCAGGCGATCAACGCAACGGCCAGCACCGGCGCCAGCGCCGTCAGCTTGGCCCAGGTCGCACCGCTGAGCGAACCCAGCATCCAGAAGGTGATGTCGCGGAGCTGGCGGTCATCGGCGACGAACACCAGAAGCCCGATGCCGGCATTGGCGATCGCGGCAATCGCAAGTCCGGCGAGCAGGAAGATCGCGATCGAGGTGCGGCCGCCCCGGCTGGCGATACCATAAAGCACGATGGTTGTGATCAGCGAGCCGGCAAAGGCCGCGACCGGCAGCAGCTGATGCTGCAGGAAGCGCAAGCTCCCGCCGAGATGGCTGTCGGTGAACACGATCGCGGCTGCTGCGGCAAACGCGCCGCCGGAGGAGACGCCGACCAGCGCGGGGTCGGCGAGGGGGTTGCGGAACAGGCCCTGCATGATTGCACCTGACACGGCAAGGAGTGCGCCGACCATCGCGGCCGCCGCGATCCGCGGGATGCGGATCGACCACACCACGAGCTGGTCGCGTGCGAGCAGCGGATTGGCCGTGCTATCGGCCCACAGGCCGAGCGCCGCCGGAAGCCGCGTCAGCGGAATGCCGGCGGCGCCCACCGTCAAGGCGATCAGCGTCGTTCCTGCGAGCGCCGCAAGCAGGCAGAGCAGGGTGAGCGTCGCCGCCGGCCGCAGCGATAGGCCGGCGCGCCGTTGTTTTGCACGTGCGCGGCGCTCGGCCAGCACGCTCATTGCCGGCAATTCGCAGTCAGCACTGCCGGCTTGAAGCCGTCGGCCTCCGGCGCCAGCTCTGGATAGAGCTTGACCGAGAGGTCGCGTGCCGCCGCTGCGGTACGCGGTCCGAAGCCGAGCAGATAAAGTCCTTCCATCGAGATGAAGGCCTTGTTGGCCGCGACCGGCGTCAGCGCGAAGGCTGGATGCGTGAACACGGCATCCGATGTCAGCGAGTCCTTGCCGCGATCGATCGACAGCACGACATCCGGTTTCGCTGCCACGATCGCCTCGTCGTTGACCGGCTTGTAGCCGTCGTACCTGTCGATCGCGTTGACGCCGCCGGCAAGCTGGATGATTTCGTCGGCTGCGGTCTTGTGACCTGCGGCCAGCGCCCGGCCGTTCAACAGCGACATCACGAACATCACGCGCACCGGCTTCGTCACCTTGGCACGCAGCGCGCGCAACTGCGCGAGATCGCTTTCCACCGCAGCGGAGAGGCACGCGGCGCGCGGATCGGCGCCCATGGCGTGGCCCACCAGTTTGATCTTCTCGATCAGCCCGGTTTCCGAGAACGTCTCGGGGACCAGCACCAGCGGCACCTTGGCCGCCTCCAGCACGTCCATTGTCTCCTTCGGCCCGGAGCCCTGCACCGCGAGCACCAGCGATGGATGCAGGCCGAGCACGCCCTCCGGCGACAGCTGGCGCATGTAGCCGACATCAGGCTTCTCGCGCAGCGCGGCCGGCGGGTAGAGGCTGGTGGCATCGACACCGGCGATGCGGTCCTCGAAGCCGAGCGCATAGAGGATTTCGGTGATCGCGCCGCCGATCGAGACGATCCGCGTGGGATCGTCGATCACGACGTCGCGGTCGCGTGCGTCATGCACGGTGATGCCCTCGGCCATCGCCGCACCTGATGGCAGCAGACAGGAGAGCGCGAGCAGAGCGAGCGTGCGACAAATTGTCATCGGGGCCGTCACTTGGTGAGGATCAGCTTGTTCTGCGAGGTCAGCCGCAGCCGGTAATGTTCTTCACCATGCACGATGATGATCTCGCGCTCGGCCGCGAACAGCTCGCGGCTGTCGAGACGATTGCCGCGCATGACGAGCGTTTTTGCCGCGTCAGACGTCGACTCGGCCGGCTTTCCCGCTGCGCTGATAGGGTCTCCGGAAGTTGCCGACATTCTCGTGGTTCTGCGTCTTCGAAATCGTCAAACGGTGCCTGCTTGTATAAGCGGGCGAAGGCGCATTCCAACGGCTGCACTTTACAATCGATGTAAACAGCGCCGCCGCATTCTTGACCGTTTTGTTGCCGGCTCGTAACCAATCATCACGCGATGCAAGCAGGTGGCTTGCATCGCAACGTAGCCAGCAAGCCGCTCGGTGGAGCGCACGCCAGCCAAACCAGAAACGCGATGATCGGGCTGGGGCTAGAATGGCTGACGGGGCTAGGGTTTCGCGCGCCTTGATGTTGGGCGCGTCGGTATTTTCATTTTCGGCGACACTGCCGGACAGCGGCATCGCGCAAACGGCGGATGGTTCGGCCGCGCGTCCCGCGGCCGAACGGCCTAAGCAGGCCAAGCGCAAGCCGAAATCTGTGGCTGAACAGCAGGCGGCGTCGCCTGTGATGACTGCGCGTGCCGAGATCGGCGCGGTGCCGGTGCAGTCGCTCGACACCATCACCGCCGTGGCGTCCAAGACCGAGGAGCGCGCGATCGACGCGCTGGCGCCGGTCAGCTCTGTCACGCTGGAAAAGATCCAGGGTCTGCAGCCGAACCGGCTGTCCGACATCTTCTATAACGTGCCCGGTGTCTCGTTCCAGGAACGCGGCGACGATCCGGCGACCGTGATCAACATCCGCGGCCTGCAGGATTTCGGCCGCGTCGCGGTGGTGGTCGACGGCGCGCGGCAGAACTACCAGCGCACCGGCCACAACGCCAACGGCTCGTTCTTCCTCGATCCCGAGTTGATCGGCGGCGTCGATGTGGTACGCGGCCCGACCGCGAACATCTACGGCTCCGGCGCGATCGGCGGCGTGGTCTCGTTCCGCACCAAGGATATCGACGACGTGGTGCGGCCCGGCGAGCGCTGGGGCGTCGACATGTCGGGCTCCTACGGCAGCAACAAGGACCGCGGCATGGGCTCGGTGTTCGGCGGTGTGCGCGCCGATCCGAATGTCGACGTGTTCGGCGGCGCGGTCTATCGCACCCAGGGCAATTACAAGGATGGCGCGGGCACCGAGATCGGCAACACCGGCAACGACATCGCGGCCGGCCTGATGAAGGTGACGATCCGCCCCGCCGAGGGCCACGAGTTCAAGATCGGCGGCGTCTTTCAGGACTACCAGTACAATATCGGTCAGCAGAACCGCGGCCCGACCACGACGGCGGCGCCGTTGGCGGCGATCGCGGGCTCCTCGGTCTATGCCTCCGACGCGAAGAACTACACTGGCACGCTGAGCTGGCGATACTCCAAGCCCGACGACATGCTGTTCGACTGGAACATCTCGGTCTACGGCAACCGCACCGACAACGACCAGGTCAAGACCTACAACAACCGCATCACGACCGGCGGCGGCGTCTGCACGCTCGCCAATCCCGGCAACAACATCTCCGGCTGCGTCGGCGACAGGCGCGGCTATTCGCTCGACACCGTCGGTCTCGACGTCAACAACACCTCGCGCTTCAATGTCGGCGACTGGCGCAATGCCGTGACCTACGGCTTCGATGCCTTCCGCGACGATGTCGAGACCTTCGATTCCCGCGGCAACTCCAACATCACGACGCCGGGCGGTCAGCGCACCGTGTCCGGCGGCTTCGTGCAGCTGAAGCAGAACTATTCGACCTGGCTCGAGCTGGTCAGCGCCGTGCGCTACGACCACTACGAGCTCAATTCGACCGGCACCACGACCAGCGGCGACCGGCTGTCGCCGAAGATCACGGTCGGCGTCACGCCGGTTGCCGGCTTCACGCCCTATGTGAGCTATGCCGAAGGCTATCGCGCGCCGTCGATCACCGAGACATTGATCTCGGGCGGCCACGCCACCGGCGGCGGGCCGGCGCTGTTCAACTGCCCGGACGGCACCAGCGGCCTGTTCTGCTTCCTGCCCAACGCGGCGCTGCGGCCAGAGGTCGGCAAGAACAAGGAAGCCGGCATCAATCTGAAGTATGACGGCATCTTCACCGCAAGCGACTCGTTCCGCGGCAAGATCAACGTGTTCCACAACGACGTCGACGGCTATATCGACCTCGTCGCGTCGGCGCCGACCACGACGCCGTTCGGGCGCTTCAGCCAGTTCTACCAGTATCAGAACATCGCCCACGCCCGTATCGAAGGCGTTGAGCTCGAGACGATGTACGACGCGGGCGACTGGTTCGTCGGCGTCGCCGGCCACCTGATGCGCGGCCGCAACACCGAGACCAATGTCGGGCTCGCCACCATCACGCCGCGCAAGGTGACGACGACGGGCGGCGTCCGCCTGCTCGACCGCTCGCTGATCATCGCCGCGCAATGGTCCTCGTTCGGCGCCAATAACGATTTGCCGGCGGGCTATCTGCCCTCGACCGGCTACGAGCTGGTCAACCTCTATTTGACCTGGAACGCCACCAAGGACATCACCTTCACGGCGTCGGTCGACAACCTCTTGAACCAGTACTACCGGCCCTATGCGATCCCGGGCTCCTCGACCGACGGCACGACCCAGAACGACGTGCTGTTCTCGAGCCCCGGTCCGGGCACCGTCTACAAGGCCGGGCTCAGGATTCACCTTGGTGGAGCGTAGCGCGACGAGCCGATCATTCCATCCAGGTTGCTCCGGCCGCGCTGGTGCCCCCAGCGCGGCCTTGGCGCGTTCATGATATCAACGAGATCAACCGGCAGGGTCCAAGGCATTGTCCAAGGCATCCGCCGCCAAACAGGAGAGAGTTTCATGTTCATCGCAATGAACCGGTTTCAGGTGATCAAGGGCAAGGAACAGGCGTTCGAGACGGTGTGGAAGACCCGCGAATCCTATCTCGGCGATCTGCCCGGCTTCATCGAGTTTCACCTCGTGAAGGGTCCCGAGGCCGAGGACCACACGCTCTATGCCACCCACACGGTGTGGGCCAGCAAGACGGCATTCGAGGACTGGACCAAATCGGATGCGTTCCGCCGCGCCCATTCCCGTGCCGGCAACGAGACCGGCGGCAGCCTCTATCTCGGCCATCCCAAGTTCGAGGGTTTTGAGGTGCTGATCACCGAACGGGCCAAGAGCGCCGCGGCGTGATGGAGACGGTCGTGCCCGATACGGAGCTTTCCGGGCTGAAGGCCTACATGGCCGACAATCCCGGCGCGGTCATCGAAGACGTCGCGCGCGAGCGCAAGGTGACGCCGCGCGCGGTGCTCGAGGCGCTGCCCGAGAGCATGGTGCGGATCGGTGCCGGCGAATTCGCCGCCGCGATGCAGGACATCGCGGAATGGGGCGAGGTGACGCTGATCGTGCACACCGATGATGCGATCTTCGAATTCACCGGTGCCATTCCGAAAGGCGAGGTCGGCCGCGGCTATTTCAACCTGATGCAGCCGAAGGGCCTGCACGGCCATCTCAGGCACGAGCGCTGTGCGGCGATTGCCTTCGTCGAGCGGCCGTTCATGGGCAAGGTGTCGGCGTTCATCGCCTTCATCAATCGCGACGGCGGCATCATGTTCAAGGTGTTCGTCGGCCGCGACGAGGCGCGGGCGCTGCGCGGCGATCAGCTGGTGCGCTTCCACGCGCTGGCGGACCGCCTCGCGCCGAAGGCAGGCTGAGAGCACGAAGGACGGGAGGCGACCATGTCGCAGCGCTGGCTTGGGGGACGCATCTGCATGGCGGTGTCGGCCGCGCTCGGCATGCTGCCGGGAGCGAGCCTGGCCGCAACCGACGCTGCGCTGCTGCCGCGCAACCTCTCGCCCTGGGGCATGTTCGCGAGCGCCGACATCGTCGTGAAGGTTGTGATGATCGGGCTCGCCTTCGCCTCGCTCGTCACCTGGACGGTGTGGCTCGCCAAGACCATCGAGCTCCGCCGCGAGACCGCGCTCGCCAGGCAACGGATCGGCCTCTTGGAGCGCGACACGCAACTTGCCGAGGTCGAGCAGGCGAGCCGCGACGGCAATGATGCCGTGGCGCAGATCGTGCAGTCGGCCTCGCACGAGGCCACGCTCTCCGGCGGTATCTTCGACGAGGGGTTCAAGGAGCGCATCGCGCTGCGGCTGGAGCGGGTCGAGGCGGCGATGTCGCGGCAGATCGCGCGCGGCACCGGCGTGCTCGCCACCATCGGTGCCACCGCGCCGTTCGTCGGCCTGTTCGGCACGGTGTGGGGTATCATGAATGCCTTCATCGGTATCTCCGAGGCCCACACCACCAATCTTGCCGTGGTCGCGCCTGGAATCGCCGAGGCGCTGCTCGCAACCGCACTAGGCCTCGTGGCCGCGATCCCCGCGGTCGTGATCTACAATCATCTGACCCGCTCGATTGCGTCCTACCGCGCGCTGCTCGGCGACGCCTCCGTGATGGTGATGCTGCTGGTCAGCCGTGAGGGCGATCGCAGCCTGTTCCGGCTGGCACGCGCCGCGGAGTGAGAGATGGGCGTCAAGCTTGGCTCTGGTGGCGCGTTCGGCGGCCGGCGTCGCGGCGACGACGACCTGGCCGAGGCGCATGAGATCAATGTCACGCCGTTCATTGACGTGATGCTGGTGCTGCTGATCATCTTCATGGTGGCGGCGCCCCTTGCGACCGTCGATCTCGGCGTCGATCTGCCGGCTTCGACCGCCGAGCCGCAGCCGCGGCCGGACAGACCGGTGTTCGTCACCGTGAAGCCCGACCTCTCGGTCGCGGTCGGCGAGGATCTGATCGCGCGCGATGCGCTGAGCGCGACCCTCGACGGCGCCACGCAAGGCAAGAAGGACGAGCGCATCTTCCTGCGCGCCGACAAGGCGGTCAGCTATGGCGACCTGATGGAGGTGATGAACCTGTTGCGCAACGCCGGCTATCTCAAGATCGCGCTGGTCGGGCTCGACGGGCGAAGCTGATCCATGAACGCCTACGCGCTTCATGATCCGAGCGGCGATATCCGGCTGAGGCGCTGGGGCCTGTCGGCGGCCGCGATCCTCGCCGCGCACGCCGCGCTGCTCGCGCTTGGGATGGCATGGGTCTCGGCGCCGCCGCCGGGTGTCGCCGTGCCGGCGGTACTGGTCGACCTGACGCCGATCACATCAGCGCCGGAGGTTTCGGAGACCGAGCTGCCGCCGGGGCCGGCGATGCAGGAGGCCGATGCCTCCCCGCCGGAGCCTATGGCCGCGCAGCCGGTGCAACAGGAGATCGCGCCGACGCCGCTGCAGGAGAAAGCCGAGGTCGCAGCACCGCCGGAGCAGAAGCAGCAGATCACACCGCCAAAGCCAGAGCCCGCGAAACTCGTCCCGGAGCGGAAGCCCGAACCGGTCAAGCCGAAAGTGGTTCGCCGCGAGGCCAAGCAGCCGTCCGAGGCGACACCGGCGCCGCGCACCAGCGCGCCGAGCCGGGCCGAACGTCAGGCGCCCATGACGTCCGCGATCAGCGCGGGCGCGGCAGCGTCGGCGATTGCGGCCTACAACGCGCGTGTCCGCGCGCATCTGCTGCGCTTCCATTCCTATCCGGCCGGCGGCAACGGCCAGCGCGGCGTGGTCCGGCTGGTGTTCACGCTCGGTCGTGGCGGGCAGGTGCTGTCGAGCCATCTCGGCGGCTCCTCCGGCAATCCGACCTTCGACGCGCGGGCGCTTGCGATGGTGCGCCAGGCCCAGCCGTTTCCCCCGTTTCCGTCCGAGGTCGCGCAGGGCTCGATGGGCTTTTCCGTGCCGGTCGCGTTCGTGCCGCGATAACAGGGGCGAGTTCAACGCTAATCCAGGCACTAGCCTATCCCCGTCATCCTGAGGTGCGAGCCCTTGCGAGCCTCGAAGGATGCACGGCCGCGCTGGGGGCCGTCGACCCTTCGAGACGCGCTTCGCGCTCCTCAGGGTGACGGGGATGGACTGAGGTTGTTTCGTTCCGAAGCCTACCTACTCCTTCACCGCGCCCGTCAGCGACGACACGTAGTAGTCGACGAACAGCGAGTAGAACAGCGCGACCGGCAGCGAGCCGAGCAGGGAGCCAGCCATCAGCGCGCCCCATTGGTAGACGTCGCCGGTGACGAGCTCGGTCAGGATCGCGACCGGCACCGTCTTGTTGGCGCCGCTCTGGATGAAGGCGAGCGCGTAGATGAACTCGTTCCACGACAGCGTGAACGAGAAGATCCCGGCTGAGATCAGGCCGGGCACTGCGAGCGGCAGCGTGATCCGCCACAGGATCTGCAGCCGCGTCGCGCCGTCGACCAGTGCGCATTCCTCGAGCTCGTAAGGGATCGACTTGAAATAGCCGATCAAAAGCCAGGTGCAGAACGGCACCAGGAAGGTCGGATAGACCAGGATCAGCGCCAGCGGTGAATCGAACAGGCCGAACTGCACGATCACGGTGGCGAGCGGAATGAACAGGATCGACGGCGGCACCAGATAGGCGAGGTAGATGCCGAGCCCGACATAGGGGCTGCCGCGGAAGCGCAGACGCTCGATCGCATAGGCGGCGAGCGTCGAGGCGAACAGCGACAGGAAGGTCGAGCCGATCGCGACCATCATGGTAGTCTTCAGCCAGCGCGGATACGAGGTGTCGAACAACAGATGCTTGATGTGTGCGAGCGTCGGCGAGGTGATCCAGAACGGGTTGTGCTCCTTGTAGTTCAGAAGCTCCGCGTTCGGTTTGAACGAGGTGATCGCCATCCAGTAGAACGGGAACAGCAGGATCAGGACGAAGCAGGCGAGCGGCAGATAGATCATCACCACGCGCCGGGTGCGGGAATCCCACGCCATCGTGTCGGGCGTGGCGCTGGCGACGTTGGAGGTTTGGGCAGCGACGTCAGTCATTGGCCTCTCCCTGCTGCCATTTGCGCCGCGCGAGGCCGAAATAGCTGAACAATGTCGCGAACACGAGGAACGGGATCATCGAGACCGCGATCGCCGCACCCTCGCCGAGCTCGCCGCCGGCGATGCCGCGCTGGAACGCCAGCGTCGCGAGCAAATGCGTCGAGTTGACCGGGCCGCCGCGGGTGATGGCGTAGACGAGCTGGAAATCGGTGAAGGTGAAGATGATCGAGAACGTCATCACGATCGCCAGGATCGGCATCATCATCGGGAAGGTGATGTAGCGGAAGCGCTGCCAGGAGGTGGCGCCGTCGAGCATCGCGGCCTCATAGAGCGAGGGCGAGATGGTCTGCAATCCCGCGAGCAGCGAGATCGCGACGAACGGGATGCCGCGCCAGATATTGGCCGCGATCAGCGAGAACCGCGCCGGCCAGGGCGAGCCGAGGAAATCGACATTGTCGTCGCGCAGATGCAGCACGTCGACCAGCAGGTAGGAGATGATCGAGAATTGCGGATCGTAGATCCACCAGAACGCCAGCGCGGAGAGCACCGTCGGCACGATCCACGGCAGCAGCACGATGGCGCGGATCAGGCTCTTGAGCGGGAAATGGTTGTTGAGCAATAGCGCCAGCCAGAAGCCGAGCGCGAACTTCCCGAAGGTTGCGACTGCGGTGTAGAAGATCGAGTAGAACACCGCGTTCCACCACAAGGGATCCTTGAGCAGGTACTGGAAGTTCTCCAACCCGATATAGATGCCGCGCTGGCCGATCGTGGTGTCGGTGAAGGCGAGCCAGATGCCGAGCCCGAGCGGATAGGTGAGGAACACCAGCAAGAGACCGATCGCCGGTGCAAGGCACATCACGATCAGGAACGGCTTGTAGTCGAACAGGCGCGCGAGCCAGCCTGGCTGGTGCAGCGTCGCGCCGCGCGATGGGAGGGTGGTTACGGACATTGAATGCTCGTCTCCTCGTCATTGCAAGGAGCGAAGCGACGAAGCAATCCACTTTCCGTCTGTGGCGCTATGGATTGCTTCGCTTCGCTCGCAATGACGGTTGATTTAAGTTGCGCAGTTCAATGACCGCCGTTACCGGTTCTGCCGCCGGAAGTAGCGCTTGGCGCGCTGCTCCGCTTCCGCGGCAGCCGCCTCGGGCGTTGCCGCATCGGTCGCGACGGAGGCGCACATCTGCACCAACACATAGTCGGCGGTGACAGCGCCGGTCGCGGTCGAGATTGGTCCCTTGTAGCCGTTGTAGTAGGCGCTCTTCATCGTCTCCTTGAAGATCGAGACCCTGGGATCGCCCGACCACA
This sequence comes from Bradyrhizobium mercantei, assembly GCF_001982635.1. GTDB lineage: Bacteria > Pseudomonadota > Alphaproteobacteria > Rhizobiales > Xanthobacteraceae > Bradyrhizobium > Bradyrhizobium mercantei. Next base: position 622,215 of record NZ_MKFI01000003.1, read on the forward strand.
CCGCAGCGTCCGCGTAGGCCGCGAGCGGCTGCGACCAGTAGCCGGAGTTGGCGTTGAGCCACGGCTCGTATTGCTCCTTCTCCAGCATGAATTGCAGGAACGCCTTCGCCGCGTTGGGGTAGGGGCTGTGCTTGAACACCATCGCATTCAAGGTCAGGCCCGACATCGGCGATGTCGATGCCAGTCCCTTGGGCAGGAACTGATGTGCGGTATCGTCGGCGATCGCCTTGGTCGCGGGATCGTTCTTCAGCGAGAAGTACAGCGAGACGCCGTTGGCGGTGAGACCAATCTCCTGTGAGGAGTAGGCGCGGTTGTTGGAGACGTCGTTCCAGGACGGCGTGCCGGCGATGAAGGTCGGATAGAGTTCCTTGAGGTATTTCAGCGCGGCGATCGTCTCCTTGCTGTTGACGATGATATTGCCTTCCTCATCGAGCAGCGCTGCGTTGTGCGACCACAACAGCCAGTTGGCGAAGCCGTTGCCGTCGCCGACGGCGTTGCCGAGCGCGAAGCCGGCCGGCTTGCCCGCCGCCTTCAGCTTCTTGCAGAGCTCGAGGATGCCGGCATGGTCTTCCGGCACCTTGTCGAAGCCGGCTGCATTGACCAGCGACTTGCGGTAGACCAGCGGGCCGCCGGAGGCGCCGAACGGCAGGCCGATCCAGCTCTTCGACTTCGAGCGCATGCCGTAGCGCTGTGCTAGCGCGAGCCAGCCGCCGTAGCGACTGCCGAGATAGTCGGCGACGTCGGTCAGCTCGATCAGCTTGTCGATATAGATGTGCGGCGCATCGCCGAAGCCGATGATGATGTCGGGGCCGGCGCCGGAGTTCGAGGTCACTGCGGTCTGCTGGTTGATGTCCTCCCAGCCGACGAAGTCGACCTTGATCTCGACGCCGGTCTTGTCGGTGAACTTCTTGGCATTGGCGCGGAACACGTCTTCGTCGGCCTGGACGAAGCGCACCGGCCGCAGCATGCGCAGGCTCGCGCCCTTTTCGATCGGCAGCGACGGCGCTGCCACGTCGGCAGCCTTGACCTTCGAGGCTTCCTGCGCCGAAGCGCCGGTGATTGCCAGTGTTGCCGCTGAAGCTCCCAGCGCCAGCGCGTCGCGACGCGTGACCTCGTACGTCATGTCGTTTGCACTCCCTGCTTTTTACTGCACCTTCCCGGCGTTGGCCGCCGGTGAAGGCCTTGTCGTCCTTGCGCGCCTGCCGCGCGAAGTGCTCATTGAGAGAAGAGCCTTCGCGCGAGAGGTGCACTCCGTCTAGCTGTTCGGACCGCGATCCATGCTGACGGGCTGCCAGCGGCGCAGCGCGGTGTCTTGCAGCACCGACGGGTTGACGCAGCTTACCGGCCACATGCCTTGCAGCACTAGTGACAATTCGTAGCCCACGCGACGCTTGCGTGCCTCGTCAAAACGTGCCGATGCCGAGGCGACGTGGGCGGTCAAGGTAACATTGTCCATCCCCAGCATCGGATTGTTGTGCGACGGCGGTTCCTTCTCCAGCACGTCGAGCGCGGCATGGGCGATCCAGCCTTCCTGCAGCGCCTTGATCAGGGACTCCTCGTCGACGGTGGCGCCGCGGCCGGTGTTGATGAAGATGGCCGATTTCTTCATCTGGCGAAAATGCTTCTCGGACAGCATGTGGTGCACCTCGGGCCGTGCCGGGGCGTGCATCGAGACGAAGTCCGACTGCGACAGCACCTCCGACAATGTCGAGGGGATCACGCCGTGGTCGTACATCAGCGTCTCCTGGATGAAGGGATCGTAGGCCATCATCCGAAGGCCGAACGGCGCGGCGCGTTTGGCCACCGCGCGGGCGACCCGGCCGAACGAGATGAAGCCGAGCGTCTGGCCCATCAGCCGCGGAATCTTCAGAAGCGCCGGGCGGCCTTCGGCCCAGCGGCCGCTGCGCACCATCTTGTCCTGCTCGATCAGGCGGCGGAAGCCGGCGAGCAGCAGCATCATGGCGTGGTCGGCGACCTCCTCGATGAAGGTGTCGGGGATGTTGGTGACGGGGATGCCGCGGGCAGTCGCGGCCTTGACGTCGACCGAGTCGACGCCGACGCTGCCGAGCGTGATCACCTTGCAGTTCTCGAGCGCATCGATGACCGCTTTCGTGATCGGCATGCCCTTGGCGTAGATCGCATCCGCGGTGCGGGCCGCGGCGATGAATTCGGCTTCATTGGCCGGCGCCTCGACGATCTCCGCGCCGATCGGATCGAGCGCCTCGCGTTCATAATCGTAGCCGCCGCCGGCGACCGTGAAGCTCGCGCCCTTCGGCGTCACCACCCTGAATTTCGACATTGTCTGCTCCCGATGTGAGGTCTTCTGTTCTTGCTTCTTGCTGGTCTGCGGCTTGGTGTTCTTGCTTCTTGGAGCGCGGCTTGCATCGCCGCTTCCCATACTTGTACGCGAGCTGCGCTGCCCTCTCTACAATTGCCGGTTGGTCCGCGGCGCGATTCTCCGGGCTTCTACGGGGAACCTCCGTAACCATCAGGTAAAGGGTCTCACATTACGGTGAGCGGAATCAATCCGCCAATCGCGTCGCGTTCCCCGCCTCTTCTGGAGATCCCCGTGAAGCTGTCAAATTTGAAGATCACCCCCAAGCTCGGCATTCTGGTGGGGGTGACCCTCCTTGGTCTGTGCACGGCCGGCATCCTCGCCGGTCAGCTGATGCAGCGTGAGATGACAAATGCTCGCATCGACCAGGCCAAGGCCATCGTCGAGATGGCGAAGAACATGGCGGCGAGCCTGAAGAAGGAGGTCGACGCCGGGAAGCTGACCAAGGAGGCTGCGCTGGCCGAGTTCGGCAAGCGCGCCAACGCCATGACCTACGACAACGGCTCGGGCTATCTGTTCGGCACCGACTACAGCGGCATCACGGTGCTGGCGCCCGATCCGAAGCAGGTCGGAACCAACCGCATGGACGTCGTGACCAATGGCCGCAAGCTGTCGCAGGAACTGATGGACGGCGTGAAGTCGAAGGGCGACATCCTGCTGTTCTACGAATACGTGAAGCCCGGCCAGGAGACGCCGATCCGCAAGCTCGGCTACGCGGTCGCGGTCCCCGGCTTCGACATGTATCTCGGCACCGGCGCCTATCTCGACGACATCGACGCCAAGATGCGCCCGATCGCCTGGCTGCTCGGCCTCGCGATATTCGGTATCGGCATCATCTCGAGCTCGGTTGCCTGGTTGATCGGCCGCAGCATCTCCCGTCCGCTCAATTTGCTCGGCAGCCGCATGCGCGACATTGCCGACGGCAAGCTCGACGGCGACATTCCGGGCGTCGGCCGCGGCGATGAGGTCGGCGGGATGGCGGCGACCGTGCAGATCTTCAAGGACAACGCGATCCGTATCCGCGACCTCGAGCAGGCCGAGGCTGCGACGCAGGCGCGCGCCACGGCCGAACGCCGCAGCGCGATGCAGGGCCTTGCGAGCGATTTTGAGCGCAGCGTGAACGGCATCGTCCGCACGGTGGCCTCCGCCGCCGCCGGCATGCAGACCACGGCGCAGTCGATGACCGCGACCGCCAGCGACGCCAGCGCGCGGGCCGCCACCGTCGGCGCCGCCTCCGACAGTGCCTCCAACAATGTCGGCACCGTCGCCGCTGCCGCCGAGGAGCTCTCGAGCTCGGTTGCCGAGATCTCCCGCCAGGTGGCGCGCTCCAGCGAGGTCGCAAGCCAGGCGGTCGCCGATGCCGAGCGCACCAATGCGACCGTGCAGGCGCTCTCCACCGGCGCCGAGAAGATCGGCGAGGTGGTCAAGCTGATCCATTCGATCGCCGCCCAGACCAATCTGCTCGCGCTCAACGCCACCATCGAGGCGGCGCGCGCCGGCGAATCCGGCCGTGGCTTCGCGGTGGTCGCCTCCGAGGTGAAGGCGCTGGCCAACCAGACCGCCAAGGCGACCGAAGAGATCTCGGCGCAGGTCGCCGCGATGCAGGCCTCCACCGGCGAGGCGGTGACCTCGATCGGCGGCATCACCGCGACGATCGCGCAGATGAGCGAGATCACCGCCTCGATCTCGACCGCGATCGACCAGCAGGGCGATGCGACGCGCGAAATCGCGCGCAACATCCAGCAGGTCGCGGCCGGCTCCAGCGAGATTTCCGCCCATATCGGCGGCGTCACCACCGCGGCCGCCGCCACCGGCACTGCGGCCGGCGACGTGCTGTCGAATGCGCGCGAGCTCGACACCCAGTCCGGCATGCTGCGCAACGCGGTGGACGAGTTCCTACAGAAGGTCCGGGCGGCCTAAGGCCGACGCGTAGGGAGGGGTAGTCGAAGGACCTTCACCCCGTCATTGCGAGCGAAGCGAAGCAATCCATCTTTCCACATATGCGGGGCGATGGATTGCTTCGTCGCTTCGCTCCTCGCAATGACGGCCGCTCCCTACTGCTTCTCGATCCCGGCGTCGGCGATCAGCTTCTCCCACAGCACGAGCTGCTCCTTGAGGAACGCCTCGAACTCCTCGGGCGTGCCGGAGAACGCCTCCATGCCGCGCTCGGCGAGCTGGCTCTTGATGTCCGGCCGCTCGATGATCTTGCGGATCTCCGCGTTCAGCCTGACCACGACGTCCTTCGGCAGATTGGCGGGACCGAGATAGCCCTGCCAGGAGGTGATGTCGAAGCCCTTCACGGTTTCGTCCATCGTCGGCAGGTCCGGCAGCAGCGCGGACTTGCGCTTGGTGGTGACGGCGAGCGGCTTCAACGCCTTGGCGTTGACGTGCGGCAAGCCGGTCGGGACATCGATGAACATCATCGAGATGCGGCCGGCGATGACGTCGGTCAGCGCCGGCGGCGAACTCTTGTAGGGCACGTGCAACAGGTCGATGCCGGCGAGGCGGGCGAAAGTCGCGCCCGAGACGCTCGCCGACGACGAGCCGCTGGCATAGGAGTATTTGCCCGGCTCCTTCTTGGCGAGCGCGATCAGCTCGGCGACCGAGTTCGCCGGGATATCCGGATGGATCACCAGCATGAAGGGCAGGTCGCCGGTGCGCGCGATCGGGGTGAAATCCTTGATCGGATCGTAGTTCATGGTCTTGAGCAGATACGGATTGGCCGAGTGCGTCGTGTTCGTGGTGACGAACAGCGTGTAGCCATCCGGCGCGGCGCGGGCGACATAGTTCGCCGCGATCGAGCCGTTGGCGCCGGCGCGGTTGTCGATCACCATGCCGACGCCGAGCGCAACGCCGAGCTCCTTGGAGATCAGCCGCGTCGTGGTGTCGGTGCCGCTGCCGGCGGCGAACGGCAGCACCAGCGTGATGTTGCGGGTGGGGTAGGTCTGGGCGAGTGCCGCGCCGGATGTCGCCGCAAGCACGGCAGCGGCTGCGGCTACCAGGCACCAGTATCGTCTCGATCCCATGTCGTCGTCCCCCCGCAGGGGCCCTGAGCAGGCCCATTGCGGCCGAAGCTAGCCCGGCCGCCAGGCCTGCGGAAGCCGTGCCGGCAGCAGCCTTTCGCCGCAGCGCCACTCACGGACCGTCGCAGGGCGCGCTGTCAAAATATCGAAAACAACCCCATGCAAAGGAGCCGGTGACGGCCGGCGCACCACCGGCCGACTTGACACGTCGGGCAACTCAGTGTCATATTTCTAATATTCCGAAAAGCCGGCCGTGTGGCTCTACGATCCCGCCGGGAAGACCTGCGCGACGTGAAACGCCTTGGTGGTGACGAGCCACCTGCCGTCGATCCGGTGAAACACGAGATGGTCGATGAAGCCGGTCTGGCCGGCCCTGACGCGCACCTTGGCAATGGCAAGGTCAGGTGCGGTCTGCTCGATGCTGATGATGGCCTCCTCGCGCGGCGAGTTCATCGCCGCCGGCGAGGGGCGGCTGCGGATGAAGTCGCGGAATTCCGCGGCCGACCGCACGGTGTGCTTGCCGTCCCGGATGCCGTGCACGATGCAGCCATCGTAGAACACGTCGCGGAACCGGCTGTCGTCGGCGTCGTACATCAGGCTGAAATAGCCGTCGATCGCGGATGCGATAGCTGGGATGTCGCTCATTGCAAAGTCTCCGTTGCTGATGATGTGGCGGTGGCCTCACCGGATCGAACCGGTGATCTGCGCCGACAGTGGCCGATACGGCAGCGGAGTGCTACGACTGGGCGGTCATCTCTTGGATGACTGAGAGGCATCGGCATGGACGACGTGGACGGTCGGTTGGTCGGCGGCTTGATGGTGCTGGCGGCGGTCGCGGATGCCCGCAGTTTTGGCAGGGCCGCGGAGCGGCTGGGCATGACCCAGTCCGGTGTCAGCAAGGCGATCGCGAAGCTCGAGGCACGCCTCGACGCCAGGCTGGTTCATCGCACGAGCCGCGCCGTCGAACTCACCGAGGAGGGACGCGCCCTCTGCGAGCGGGTCGCTCAGCACCTGGCCGGGATCGGCGATGCCGCCGCGGAAACCTCGAAGGCCCGCGATGCGGTCCGCGGCCGATTGCGGGTCAATGTCGATCCGCTGTTCTCGCGAATGGTGCTGTCGCCGAAGCTGAGCGAGTTCTTGCTGCGCAATCCGGAAATGGAGCTGCGGCTCGAGACCCGGGATCGGATCGCGGATCTGGTGAGCGACGGCTTTGATCTGGCGGTGCGCTTCGGCGAGCCGCTACCGTCGGCGTTGATCGCGCGCCGCATTCTCGATGCGCGTGTTCTCACGCTCGCCTCGCCGGCCTACCTCGGACGTCATGGGCGGCCGGTTCATCCGCGCGACCTCGCGAGCCGCGATCATCAATGCATCCACGCCATCGATGCGGCGACCGGACGCCCCTTCGAGTGGGAGTTTTGGCGCGGCGGCGAGGTCGTGCCGGTTGCGGTCAACGGGCGGCTCACCGTCACCGATTCAGGCACCAAGCTCGGCGCCTGCCTGGCCGGCTTCGGCATTGCGCAGGTGATCGATATCGGGCTCGACGATCATCTGAAGAGCGGCGCGCTGATCGACCTGTTTCCGGATTGGCCCGACGAGCGTTTTCCGCTCTACGTCTATTACGCCTCCCGCAACCATCTGCCGGCCAAGGTCAGAAAGTTCATCGACTTCGTCACGGAAGCGCTGGCGGCAAAGCCCGCTGCGGATTCACCGAGGAGCGCCGCAGCGCGCTTGCGCAGGGCGGGATAACCCGGCGCTAGGCCTTGGCCGATCCCTGCCGCGAGGCGATGATGACACCGGCGAGCACCAGCGCGTAGCCGATCAGGTGGAATGGCGCGAGCGTCTCGCCGAGCAGCAGGATCGCCATCGCCGAGCCGAACACCGGCACCAGATGGAAGAACGGCGCGGCGCGGTTCGGGCCGATCAGCGCGACGCCGCGGTTGAAGAACAGATAGGCGAGCGTGGACGGGAAGATCAGCGTGTAGGCCAGCGTGCCCACCGTCAGCAGGTCGAGCTTCAGCGTCACGCCGTTGGCGAATTCCCAGACCGCCGCCGGCAGCAACATCATCGCGCCACAGCAGGTGGTGAACGAGATCAGCGAGAGCTGATGGATTTTCGGCCGCCGCGGGATCAGGGCCGAATAGAGCCCGAACGACACCAGCGAGGCGCCGAACATGATGTCTCCCCGGTTGAAGGAGATGCTGGCGAGCGCCGAGAAATCGCCGCGCAGGATGATGGTCAGCACGCCGGCAAGCGAGATCGCGATGCCGGCAAGCTGCGCAGGCGTCAAGCGCACGCCGAACAGGACGAGCGACCACAGCGCCACGAACAGCGGGCCCGCCGACTGGATCAAGAGCGCGTTCAGCGCCTCGGTGTATTGCATCGCCCAGTAGGAGATCGCGTTGTTGAAGGCGAAACCGACCGCGGACAACAGCAGCATCAGCGGCAGGGCGCTGCGCAGCTTCGGCCAGTCCTCCCTCAAATGCGGCCAGGCGAACGGCAGCAGGATCAGGAAGACGCCGAACCAGCGGATCGTGGTCAGCGTGATCGGCGGCACGTGACTGCCGACATGGCGCGCCAGCACGATGTTGGCGGCCCAGAACAACGACGTCAGGCTGAGCAGCAGATAGGGCTGGTTGTTGAGCCAGTGCAGCGGGGAGCGGCGCGGGGTTGTGGCTGGTGCGGGCAAAGCGGTCATTATTGGATGGATGTTGTGCCCGAATCCGCCGCCGCGACAAGACGAAAGAGCGGATTGGAGCCATGCGCGGCGGTGTCGCAAGGTTGCCGCACCGCCCAATGTGTCATCGCCGGCAAGGGGGGCCGAGTGATGGAATTGAATTCCGTCATCGTGAGGTGCGAGCGGAGCGAGCCTCGAAGGATGCACGGCCCGGCTGGTGGCCGTGCATCCTTCGAGACGCGCTTCGCGCTCCTCAGGATGACGGAGATGGTTCTTTTGCGTGGCCCGGCACGCGCCGCCTATTTCTGCGGCCCCGACAGCGAGATGTCGCGCTCGGCGCGGAACACGTTGCTGTAGAGATTGGCGATCCATTGCCGTCCGCTGGAGGTGATGTTGAGGTGGCGGATCGCCTTCTGCACATGCGGCGCGACGCTGTCCCAGTAGAAGCGCGGATAGAGGTCGACGAGATCGGCCGGCGAATTGTAGCCGAGCTGGCGGTTCAGTCCGGCCTCCTCGAATTCGAGGTACAGCGCGTTGGCCTTGCGGATGTAATGGGGATCGCCGAGCTGGCCGATCAGATCGGCGGCCCGCAGCAGGGTGGCCTCCTCACCGAAGTCTTCATCGTCATCAGGGGCGGTGAGCGGAAAGCGCGTGCCCTCGATGGCGCGTACGATGCGCTCCTTGTCGAGCAGGTCGACGCCCTTGAGCCGCTCCATCACGAAGATCTTGGAGCGGTCGACGTGATAGGACATCAGCGCCGCATCCGAAGCACCGCGCGGCAGGATCACCTTGCGGCCGTCGGGATCGACCAGATAGCCGTTCTGGTCGTCGGCATCGAACAGCCCGCGCACATAGCCGATGTCATGGGTGAGGCAGGCGATGATGACATGCGCGTAATCCTCGGCGCTCATGTGCGAGTGCAGCGCGCGGCCGCGCAGGATGGCGTGGCCGGCCAGCGTCACCAGCATGGTGTGCTCGACATTGTGATAGAGCGCGTCGCTGTTGCCGATGCATTCGAGCGCGATCCGCGCGATCGAGGGCACCATTTCCACGAGCTGGGTCTGCGAGGAGCCGAACCGGCGCTGCATGTACTCGCCGAGGAATTTGCCGAGCGCATCGGCCGCAAGTTCGGGAAGGGTCATCACGGCATTGACCTCCGAGATCGGGTGGTGAGCTTACGGCCTGCCAGCATTTCAGGGTAGTCCCGCGATGTGACATAATGTTTGCGGCCGGGCCGATCCGGCCCGTGGTGTGGCCGTATTGATTGCGGATTTGGCCGGGAGCTGGTGATGGGTGTCGATCTCCTGAACGTCAGAGGGCTGGGCGAGCTGGATCAAGCGGCTCCGGTCGTGATGGTCAACCTGATGCGGTTTCGCGCGCACTCGCTCGACGGCGACGGCTCGGGCTGGGATGCCTATCTGCGCTACAGCGCGCTCACCGTCCCGATGATCAAGGCGCGCGGCGGCACGCTGCTGTGGACCGGCAGCGCCGAGACGGTCGCGCTCGGCGAGCCGGCCGGCCAGCAATGGGATTATCTCGCGCTGGTCTACTATCCGAGCGTTGCGGCCTTCATCGACATGATGACCTCGGCCGACTACGAAACCCGCTGCGACCCGCATCGCCGCAACGGCTGCGAGGAGCACGTCATCATCGCCACGCGCGAGGCCTACAGCAAGTTCAAGCCTACAAATCCGTCACCCTGAGGAGCGCGAAGCGCGTCTCGAAGGGTCGACGGCCCGAGTGTGGCCGATTCATCCTTCGAGGCTCGCCCAGCGGCGCAATTGCGCCGCAAGGCTCGCACCTCAGGATGACGGGTTTGACAATCCTGCAAGCACCGCACGGCAGGCCGCCTGCACCAGCCGGCAGACCTCGTCCCGCGACCGCCCGGCGCTCAGCGAGGCAAAGGTCGGATAGCTGGTCAGCGCGAAGATCAGATCGACTGCGTCCTTGCGGGCCTGCGGTGACGCGCTCTTGCCCGCGATGCGGTCGATCAATCCGGTGAGGCCGCGGCGGCGGCGCTCGTTGCGCTCGCGCACGGCCTCGGCGAATTCGGGATCGGTCGCCATCGCGTCGTGCAGCCGGCCGACCGCGGTATCGCGGCTCCAGAAGCCGCAGAAGATCTCGATCATGCGGTCGAGCGCGGCGCGCGGGTCGGCCATCGTCATGGCGTCGGCGAGCTGATGCAGGCCGCCGTGGCGGGCGATCTCGTCGAACACGGCCTCGAGCAGCCCGCGCCGCGAGCCGAACTGGTTGTAGACGGTCAGCCGCGTCACGCCGGCGGCCTTCGCCACCGTATCGAGCGAGAAGCGCGCGATGCTCTCGCCCTCGCGCAGCGTGCGCGAGGCGGCCTCAATCACCCGCTCGCGCGTCTCGGCGGCAGCCGCGCTGCGGACCGGGCTCACATAGCTGCGCGGCGGCATCGGTTTGCCTTGCTTTCGTCAGATTGATTATACATTATGTATATCTAATTTCCAATGCCGTTTGGAGCGTCATCATGCAGACCGCCCTCATCATAGCCTTGTCTCTTCACATCCTGTCATCGGTGTTTTGGGCCGGCTCGAGCTTCACTTTGGCGCGCACCGGCGGCCTCGGCGGCGAAAAGCTGCTGTTTCCGCAAATCGGGGCCGCAACGGTTGCGATCGTGACCGGCGCCACGCTGTGGCGCCTGGTCCATGAAGGCTCGTTTGCGCTGTCGGAGCAGATCCTGGCCGGCGGCGCGATCGCAGCACTTGCCGCGATTGCGGTGCAGATCATCGTCGGCGGAGGCGCGGTCCGGCAGCTGCGCAATGGCGCGGCCGACATGTCAGCGGCGCGGTCGCGGCTGGCGGCGGCGCAACGCATCGCGGCGGGCCTGCTCGCGATCACCGCGCTCTGCATGGGCGCGGCGCGCTATGCGTGAGCCGTTCCGATAGCGTCGGAACGGGGCTCCAGATTCTTGCTTGACGCGCTTTCTTCACGCGAACCGGTATCCACATCGCTCGAAAACGCTCTAGAATTTCCGCACCAGATCCGGCGTGATCTCTTTCAGGCTGCGGATGCCGAGCAGCGCGAGGTCGCGGTCGATCTCGGCATGCAGCAGCGAGATCGCGCGCGACACGCCGGCCTCGCCGGCGACCACGGCCGCATACAGGAAGGGACGGCCGACCCAGACGAAATCAGCACCCAGCGCCAGCGCCTTGATCACGTCGGTGCCGCGGCGGATGCCGCCGTCGACCATCACGGTCATGCCGCCCTTCTGCGCCGCGATCTCCGGCAGCGTGCGCAAGCCGGAGACGGTGTAGTCGAGCTGGCGGCCGCCATGGTTGGAGACCATCACGCCGTCGCAGCCGTGCTCGCGCGCCAGCCGGGCATCTTCCGGCGAGATCAGTCCCTTGACCACGAGCTTGCCGTTCCAGCGCTTGCGGATCAGCTCGACATGCTTCCAGGCCAGCTGATCGCGGCTGCCGATGTTGCGCATCAGGTTCTTGGACAGCACCGGCGGGCCCTGCTTGGCGTCCATGTTCTCGAAATGCGGCATGCCGTGGTTGAACACGGTGCGCGCCCAGGTGTTCAGCAGCCAGTCCGGATGGGTGATGGTGTCCCAGAACACCCGCGGCGTGATCGCCAGCGGCACCTGGAAGCCGTTGCGGATATTGTTCTCGCGGTTGGGCGGCACCGGCACGTCGGCGGTGACGACGAAGGTGTCGTAACCGGCGGCTGCGACCCGATCGACCAGCGGCTCGATCCGCTCGGGCAGGCCGGCGAGATAGGCCTGGTACCAGGCCTGCTGGTTAGCGGCGCGGACGTCCTCCAGTGTGATCAGCGAGGAGGCCGAGAGGATCATCGGGACATTGGCGGCGGCCGCTGCGCGCGCCAGCACGATATCGCCGCGATAGGCGCACAGCGCAGACGAGCCCATCGGCGGAATCCCGAACGGCGAGGCGTAGCTCTTGCCGAACAGCGTCGTGGTCTGGTCGCGGCCGGAGACGTCCTTCAGCACCCGCGGCACGAAGCCGTATTCCTCGAACGCCCTGCGATTGTCTGACCGGGCCATATCGGTCTCGGCGCCGCCGGAGATGTAGCCGTAGAGGAATTTCGGCAGCAGCCGCCGCGCCTGCGGCTCGAAATCGTCGAGCGTGAGATAGCGCCGCAAATGCCGGGGCACGGCGGGCGCGGCGCGGTTGACGGTTGCGGGCGGCGGGGAAGGGGCTGCGGTCCGGTCGTGCACGTCGGGCGTTTCCATTGTTCTTGGTTCTTGACGCATCCAGTCTAAAGCACGAACCCGACGGGTGCGAAGCGGTTTTGCCTCGCGGCAAGCGCGGAACGCGTTGCGCGGAGATCATGGTTCAACACAGGGGCTGAAGCGCGCTGATATGCCTTAGCGCCTGGCGGCGGGGCCGACAAATTTCTGGTTGAATTGGTTGACGGACTGGCTGACGTCGCTGAGGGTCTTGCGGGTCTCGGCGATCATGGCGCCGGATTTCTTGTCAAAACTCTGGATCAGCTCGCGCAGCGAGATCACGGTCGGCAGCAGCTCGCCGCCATATTTGTCGCTGCCGAAGCTCTTCAGGAACTTGTCGGCCGAATCCATCTTGGCGTCGACCGCGCTGATGCCGTCGTCGGCGGCGTCGATGAAGCCGGCGATCAGCTCGCCATTGCCCGACAGCGAGTTGGTGAAATTCTCGAGCCCGAGCAGCGAGTCCTTGATGTCGGCTTCGTTCTCGGTGATGACGCGATCGACATTGCGCAGCGCGACCCGCAGCTTCTCCTGGATCCCCATGGTGCCTTCGGCGTCGGCGGTCAGCTCGGGAATGCCGTCGGCGCCGACCGCAGGCGGCGGAGCATCGTCGGTGCCGCCGGTAAACGAGATCGAGGCGATCCCGGTCAGGCCCTGGAATTCGAGACCGGCCTGGGTGTCCTTCTTGATCGGGGCGTTGCCCTCGATCCGCGTCATCGCCACCACGCGGTGACGGTCGAGCCTGATCGACACCACCTCGCCGATCCGCACGCCGGCGAAGTTGACGCTGGCGCCGCGGCGCAGGCCGGAGGCCGAGCCCTCGAAGATGACGCGGAACGGCACCATCCGCTTGATGCCGGCATAGCGCTGATAGCCCAGCCAGCCGCCGAGCGAGCCGGCGATCAGGGCCAGCGTCAGGGTGCCGATCACGAGATTGCTGGCGCGCGCCATGCGTTGGGACCTGTCCGCGAAGAGACGTCAAGAGATAGCGGATTTGCCGCCGATAGTCACCGCGCCTCGCGCGGGCCGGAATCAGGCCGACTGCTTGCGCGATGCCGCGAAGACGCCGGCCAACACCAGCGCGAAGCCGACGAAATGGAAGGCCTGCGGGTGCTCGCCGATGAACACGATCGACATGATGGTGCCGAACACCGGAACCATGTGGAAGAACGGCGCGGCGCGGTTGGCGCCGATCAGCTGCACCCCGCGGTTGAAGCACAGATAGGCCAGTGTCGAGGGGAACACCGCGACATAGAACAGCGACAGCAGGTTGTTGGTGGTGAGCTGCATCACCGGGCGTGCGCCGAGTTCCCAGATGAAGAACGGGATCAGGACCAGCGCGCCGCAGCCGAAGGTGAAGGCCGCAACCGAGAGGCCGTGGATTTTCGGCCGCTTCAAGGTCAGCACCGAATACAGCGCGAAGATCACCAGCGCGACGGTGAAGATCAGGTCGCCCTTGTTGAAGTCGATCTTCGACAGCGTCGTGAGATCGCCGTGCAACAGGATGACCAGCACGCCGCACAACGACAGCGACACGCCGAACAGCTGCGCCAGCGACAGCCGCGTGCCGAGCAGGATCAGCGACCACAGCGCGACGATGAGCGGCGCCGCCGATTGCAGCAGCAGCGTGTTGAGCGCCTGGGTGTGCTCGAGCGCCCAGTATTGCAGCGTGTTGAAGGCGCTGATGCCGGTGATCGACAGCAGCACCATGATGCCGAGATTGTTGCGGATCGCGGGCCAGTCGCGGACCAGGTGCTTCCAGGCAAACGGCAGGATGATCAGGAAAGCCGCCGACCAGCGCAGGAACGACAGCGTCACCGGCGGAATGTGGCCGGCGGCGAGCCGGCCGACGATCGCATTGCCGGCCCAGCACATCGCGGTGATGCAGAGCAGGAGATACGGCTGGTTGGCGATCCAGGAGCCGGAGGCAGGCGTTGCGGTGGAATCGGAGGCAGACATTCGATGAGGCCCGGGTTCACGACGCCGCGGCCCGCCCGGCTGATGGCGCCGGGCCGGAATGGATCTCCCCGGCTCCTGTCACAGACACGGATTTCGCCATTCCATCAATGGGGATCGACGCATCGCGACCATGCACGAAGTCCCCTTTCACGGGCTCCCGCGGTGGTTCGGCAGGGTCCGTCCGCGGGCCGCTATCCGGCTCCCGGCGGCGTGGTCTGGCGTTTGACGATCTGCTCGGCGAGCTCGATCAGGATCCGCTTGGTGTCGGGGTCCTGCACGTCGCGGAACACCCGCAGCATGCGCAGCTCGAGCAGCGACTGTAGCGATTCCGCGGTCTGGCCACCGCCGTGCGCGGGCGCGGTCGTGGCGGTCCGCCGATTGAGCATGTCGGCGGCGATCCCGAGCATCTCGGCGACGGTCGCCAGGCGGCCGGTATCGACCTTCACCGTGCCGTTGACGCCGTTCTTTTGCAGGGCGGCTCCGGCGCACAGGATCTCGGCGAGATCGGCCTGCGACAGCCCGATTTCGCGCCAACGCGCCTGCACCAGTTGATCGATCTGGTCGTCCTGCGATGTGCTCATGGTGCGTTCAGACGATCTCCGTCCGCCTCAGCCTTATTATCAAGACCGTGCCCGAATGCAATCAGGGCGCGATCGACGAGACAAACCCAACCGGGATGTGTGACCTCGCCACATATCTCCGCATGTCCTGCTCGCGAGGCGATGCCGCGGACGCAGCCCCGGGAATGCTGCGATGGCTGCGCGGCGCCGCTCACAAATCGATGATCCCGAGCGCGATGCTCTTCGCCACCCCGTGCGTCTTGTTGGAGGCCTCGAGCTTGCGCAGCGCCTGCTTGATGAAGCCTTCCACGGTCTCCGGCGAAATGCCGAGGATCTGCGCGGTGTCGGCCACGGTCTTGCCGCGTGCCGCCCAGGCGATCACTTCCTTTTCCCGCCCCGTGAGCTTGATGGTTTCGGCGGCGTCGGCGGGCTTCAGGATGGTCGGCGCGTTGCGCTGGTCGCGGTTGACGATGTCCATTGCCCGCTGCACCCAGTAGATCATCAGCAGATGCAGTTCATGCCGGTGGCAGATGAACAGCTTGTCGAAATCGCGCGGCTGGTCTTCCCAGAAGAACACCGTCGAGCTCGAGTGCACGGCGCCGAGCCGGTCGCGATAGTGGAAGGGCACGACGAAGCCCTGGCGAAAGCCGTGATCGCGCGCGGCCTCCATCATCTTCAGCTCGGGCGGACGCTTGCGGCCCTGCCGCTCCGGCAACTTCAGCTCGCCCCAGTGAAACGGCGTGTTGGTTCGCCGCACCCGCGTCAACGCCGGGTCGCAATGGACGAAGTCGTTCTGGATGTAGGCGCGCTCCCATGCCGGGTTGTAGGTGCCGGTATGGTAGGGCAGGTCGAGCTCGGGCCGGCCTGCATCGATGAAGGCGAAGCTGGAGAAGCCGTAGTCCTGGATCACCCGGTGCAGCGACAGCCGAAGCTCGTCGATCGTGCCCGACGCCTCGATGCTCGAAATCGCTTCTTCCAGGACCATCGACTAAAACCCCCGGTTTCCGGGGGTACCACAATTAAGCCTTTTTGTCCCAGATGCCGGCGACATCTGGAGGCGGAGGGAATGTCGCACCTTTGGGGGGAATACCACGCGCTCGTGACGACGGAGGAGCGCTATCCGGCGCATGTTCAGGCGATGCTCAGGCTGCGCAAGCGGCTGTTCGTCGACCATTGCGGCTGGCTTCTAACCACGACCGGCGACGTCGAGCGCGACCAGTTCGACGTCTGGTATACCGAACACTGCCTGCTGTTTCTCGGGTCGGAGCTGATCGGCGGCTTCCGCGCCATCCGCACCGACTATCCCTATCTCACCAAGTCGGTCTTTCCGCAGCTGGCGCAGCGCCGCTTCCCCAGCCGCCGTGATGCCTGGGAAATCAGCCGCTTCGGCGTGCTGCCGGGGGCTGCCACCGCATCCGCCGCGCGGGTCAATTATGCGCTGATGTTTCGTTTCGCCGAGCTGCGCGGTGCGTCGGCGCTGGTGGCGATGGCCGACCTTACCTACGAGCGCTTCCTCGCCCGGATGGGCATCCACACCCACCGCTACGGCCCGCCGCAGGTGATCGGCAACGACCGTTACGGCCGCCCGCTGACGGCGCTCGCCGGCGAGATCCCGCTCGATATCGCCGGCAATCCCGGCCTGACAAAATTCCTCGATCTTGGACGGCAATTGGAGATCCACGATGCCACACATGTTCTCGGACGTTCGAGCGTTTCGGAGCGACCCGCTCAAATTCCTGCTTGAGCGCGGCAACGCTGCGCCGCTCGGTCTGGTGCCGCTCCATCTGGGGCCCGCGCCGGTCTTACTGGTGAATGATCCGGATCTGATCCGCCCGATCCTGAAGGCGCCGGAAACCGACATCGGCAAGGGCCGGCTGATCAAGAAGCTCTCGCCGGTGCTCGGCCAGAGCTCGCTGATGCTGCATGGCGACGAGCACAAGCGGCGGCGCGCGGTGCTGCACAAGCACATGGCCAAGGGCAGCGTCGAAAAATACCTGCCGCAGATGTGCGCCGAGATCCGCGCGGTCGGCGCAAGGCTGGCGCGGCTCGGCTCGTTCGATCCGCATCGCTTCACGGCGACGCTTGCGCTGCGCACGATCTGCATCGCGGTGTTCGGCGCGCAGGTGATCTCGTCCGGCGATGAGGAGGCCCTGGTGCAGGCCGTCGGCACCATCGAGGACGATCTCGCCGACGAGATGTTCCGCGTGCTGCCGCTCGGGCCCGTGTCCTGGTATCGCCGGCGGCAGAACCGGATCTGTGCCAAGCTTGCGATGTCGACCGTCGTGCAGCGGCTGCGCAGCAGCGCCGGCTCGACCAGCGCGCTGCGCGACCTCGAGGCGCTCGGCTTGAGCGATCGCGACCTGCACGACGAAATTCTGACGCTGCTGCTGGCCGGTCATCACACCACCGGGTCGACCGCCGCCTGGGTGCTCTATCACATGGCGGCCAATCCCGCGCTGATGGACGAGATCGCGGAGGAGGCTGCCGACTGCATCGGCGACGACGGCGAATTGCGCGTCGATGCGGTCAGGCGCGCCGATGTCAGCGCGACCCTGGTCAAGGAGGTCTGCCGGCTCTATCCCAGCGCCTGGTGGTTCTCGCGCGAGGTGATGCAGCCGGTGACGATCGGCGGGCGCGACCTCAAGGTCGGCACCTCGCTGTTGCTCTGTCCCTGGCAATTGCAGCGCGATCCGAGGCACTTCGAGGATCCGGACCGCTTCCTGATGACGCGGCGCTACAACACCGATGCCTACATCCCGTTCGGCGCCGGTCCGCGCGCCTGCGCCGGGATGGGCGTTGCGATGCTCGAGCTGCAATTGCTCGCGCTCGAGATCGCCGCGGCCTATCGCTTCACCGGTGTCGCGCCAAATCCGGCGCCGTGGCCGAAAGCCTCGGTGACACTCGTGCCGCCTGCGATGACGATCGACATCGAGGTCCGCGAGACGCGCTCGCGCATCCTGCATCTCGGCGAGGAAGCCGAGCAGCTGCCCTACATCCCCGCCGCCAGTGCGGCATCCATCAGCACACTACAATCGGTATCCCCATGACAACTCAGATTACAACGGCCAGCATCGGGCAAAGGGCCATGGATCAAGTGCAAGTGCGCAGTCTGCGCGACGTCATCGCGGTCTTGATCGAGCAGCGCAGCATCGTGAGGGCGGCCAACGCCAGCTTTGCCGCACATCTGCTCGACCTCGCGATCATGCAGCTGCGGCTCAACGTCAACGATATTTCGGCCGAGGAATTGACCGGCCTGTCCGATTTCGTTGGCGCGGAGTTTGCCAGGGACAAATCCTCGCACTGATCGCGGCGGTCGATCCGAGCATCAGCCTTGGGATCACTCCTGCGTCGCCACCAGAGCCTTCATCATGGCGCCGGCGGCGAGCGCGGCGTCGTTCGGATCGATCTCGATCTGCAGGCCGCGCTGGCCGCCATTGACGAAGACGGTGACGTGGGTGAGCGCGGTCTCGTCGATCGCGGTCGGCACTTTCTTCTTCTGGCCGAACGGGCTGATGCCGCCGACATGGTAGCCGGTCAGCCGCTCGGCATCGGCCGGCCGCATCATCCTGGCCGTCTTGCCGCCGAGGGCTGCGGCAAGCTTCTTCATGCTGACTTCGCAGTCCGACGGCACCACCGCGCAGACCGGCTTGCCGTCGACCTCCGCCATCAGCGTCTTGAGCATCCGGTTCGGATCGACGCCGAGCGCCTCCGCCGCCTGCAGCCCGATGCTCTCGGCGCTGGAATCGTAGACATAGGTGTGGAGCTTGAAGGCAATGCCGAGTTTGCGCAGCGCCATCGTCGCTTGTGTCGAGTTGGGCATGGACCCCGCCGGTTGATCGGGGTGAATGATCGCCGCAATGGGCTCGGCGATCAATCGGCCGTACGGCCAGCCCCGGGCCGTGCCAACATTAAATTCCCGCCAGCCCGGAACCGCCCGGCGCGGCATGGAATTTTC
The DNA here is from genome assembly GCF_001982635.1 of Bradyrhizobium mercantei. Lineage (GTDB taxonomy): Bacteria > Pseudomonadota > Alphaproteobacteria > Rhizobiales > Xanthobacteraceae > Bradyrhizobium > Bradyrhizobium mercantei. The sequence goes on from NZ_MKFI01000003.1 coordinate 640,937, forward strand.
AGGGGATATCAAAGGGTTGTAGCTCGTCTAAAAGGCGTAAACGACCCCCTTCTTGCTTGCGCAGCGAGGCCGCTTCCTTTATCCGGTAGGCGCCTTGCGTGCGCGCGGCCGGGCGCCGCGATTTGGGCTGGGCATATCACTGCATGATCCTGTGGGCGGACGCGTTTTCGCCGTGATCATGGTCTCTGAAACACCTGAAGGGAACATCTTCGCAATGGCCAATGTTGTCGTCGTCGGCGCCCAATGGGGTGACGAGGGGAAGGGCAAGATCGTCGACTGGCTGTCGGAACAGGCCGACATCGTCGTGCGCTTCCAGGGCGGCCACAATGCCGGCCATACGCTCGTGATCAATGGCGAGACCTACAAGCTGGCGCTGCTGCCCTCCGGCGTGCTGCGCCCGAACAAGCTGGCGGTGATCGGCAACGGCGTGGTGTTCGACCCGCAGGCCTTCCTCGACGAGGTCGCCAAGCTGAAGGGCCAGGGCGTCGCGGTCGGACCGGACAATCTGCGGATCGCCGAGAACGTCACGCTGATCCTGCCGCTGCATCGCGAGCTCGATTCCCTGCGCGAATCGAGCAACGCCATCACCTCGATCGGCACCACCCGCCGCGGCATCGGCCCGGCCTATGAGGACAAGGTCGGCCGTCGAGCCATCCGTCTGATGGACCTCGCCGACCTCGATACCCTGCCGCACAAGATCGAACGCCTGCTGGCGCACCACAACGCGCTGCGCCGCGGCAACAATCTGGCGGAGATCGAGGGCAAGAGCATCCTGGCCGAGCTGTCAGCGCTGGCGCCGAAGCTCTTGCCCTATGCCGAGACGGTGTGGCGGCTGCTCGATCTCAAGCGCCGCGAGGGCAAGCGGATCCTGTTCGAAGGGGCGCAGGGCGCGCTGCTCGACGTCGACCACGGCACCTATCCCTATGTGACCTCGTCCAACACGGTGGCGGCGCAGGCCGCGACCGGCACCGGCCTCGGCCCGGGCGCGGTCGGCTATGTGCTCGGCATCTGCAAGGCCTACACCACCCGCGTCGGCCAGGGTCCGTTCCCGACCGAGCTGAACGACGAGATCGGCGAGGAAATCGGCCGCCGCGGCAAGGAATTCGGCGTCAACACCGGGCGCAAGCGCCGGGTCGGCTGGTTCGACGCGATGCTGGTGCGACAGACTGTCCGGACCTGCGGAATTGCCGGGCTGGCGCTGACCAAGCTCGATATTCTCGACGGGTTCGACAGCATCAAGGTCTGCATCGGCTACAAGCTCGACGGCAAGGAAATCGACCATCTGCCGGCGGGCGAGGGTGCGCAGGCCCGTGTCGAGCCGATCTATGAGATCATCGAGGGCTGGAAGCAGCCGACCGCCAACGCGCGGTCCTGGGCGGACCTGCCGGCCCAGGCCATCAAATATGTCCGCCGGGTCGAGGAACTGGTGGGGTGTCCGATTGCCCTGCTATCCACCAGTCCGGAACGTGAAGATACTATTCTGGTACAGAATCCGTTCGAGGCTTAACGGGATATTACCTATATCCCACCAATTGTGTGGAAATGGCTGACTACTACCCGCTGATCGCCCGTGCCATCGCCGGACTGGACCCCAACGCTCCCGGCGAAGCCCGCCGCGCGCTCTACGCGCGGGCGCGGACGGCGTTGATCCAGCAGCTCCGCGGCGTGCAGCCGCCGCTCTCGGAGTCCGAGATCACCCGCGAACGGCTGTCGCTGGAAGAGGCGGTGCGCAAGGTCGAGTCCGAGGCCGCGCAGCGCGCCCGCGAGGCCTCGCGCCCCGGCGGCGGTGCGGCCCGCGGCAGCGACCCGCTGCGCCGTGCCAATCCAAGGCCGCCGGAGGCAGGTGCAAGGCCGCCGGAGGTAAGTGGAAGGCCGCCGGAGGCAAATGCGAGGCCGCCCGAGGCCAATCCCGCCGACAATGCCGGCCGCCCGCGGCCGCCGGCCGAGCCCCGCCCGCCGCGCAACCTTCGCCCCGATGCGCCGCCGCCGACCCCGCCGCGGCCGCAGACCCCGCCGGTTCCGCCCGCTCCGGACTCCCAGGCCCGGCCGCCGCGCCGCGGTCCCGAGGGCGCGCCGCCGCCGGCCGCGCCGGGCGTGCGCGGCTTCCGCGACATCACCGCCGACGCCGACGATCTCGGCCGTGCCGCGGCGCAAGCCAGCCGCAACGCACGCAAGACCTACGCCAACGTGCCGTCGCCCTCGCCGGAATTCGACCGGCTCGAGCCGAGCCTGGAAAACCGCGGCGGCGATGACGAGGCGCCGTATTCCTACGACGAGTCGATCGAGGAGGCCGAGCGCTACACCCCGCAGCCGCCGCAGGGGCCGCCGCCGCAACGGTCGCGGGTCGGCAGTGCCGATCGCGAGCCGAAGAAGCCGCCGCGCGTCGGCTCGATGTTCCCGTTCAAGACCGCGATCGTGATCGGCATCCTGCTGATCCTGGTCGGCACCGGCATCCTGTTCCGGCAGCAGGCCATGACCCTGGTCAGCAGCCTGTTCAAATCCTCTGCCCCGGTCGAGACGCCGAAGGATGCGTCGGCGACGCCGTCGAGCAAGAAGATCACCGACCGCGTCGGCCAGCCCTCGTCGGGCGAGCCGGTGGCCCCGGTGGCGCAGCGCGTCGTGCTCTATGACGAGGACCCGTCGGATCCGAAGGGCAAGCAGTATGTAGGTTCGGTGGTCTGGCGCACCGAGCAGGTCAAGGGATCGGGCAACCAGAAGCCCGACATCGCCGTGCGCGCCGACATCGACATCCCCGATCGCAAGTTCAAGATGACGATGTCGTTCCGCCGCAACACCGATTCATCGCTGCCGGCGAGCCATACCGCGGAATTGACCTTCATCCTGCCGCAGGACTTCGCCAATGGCGGCGTCGGCAACGTGCCGGGCATCTTGATGAAGTCGAACGAGCAGGCGCGCGGCACGCCGCTGGCCGGGCTCGCGGTCAAGGTCACCGACGGCTTCTTCCTGGTCGGCCTCTCCAACGTCGATGCCGACCGCTCGCGCAATCTGCAGCTCCTGAAGGAGCGCTCCTGGTTCGACGTGCCGCTGGTCTACACCAACCAGCGCCGCGCCATCATCGCGATCGAGAAGGGCGCGCCCGGCGAGCGCGCCTTCAACGACGCCTTCGCGGCGTGGGGTGAGTAAAGGCCTTCGCGCTCACCTTGATGCTTGATGTCATCGCCCGGCTCGTCCGGGCGATTCCGTATCGCAGCGAGTTCGGCCGCTCGCTGTTGCAGCGCGTTAGACGCGCGGAGCGTCGGAACATTGCCGGGCGCTTTGGATTTTCCCTAGAACCGTTGCGTGACTGCGTTACACTCTGGCGACCTCGGGCAAGGGCACGCCATGAAACGCTATCTGATCTTTGCAGCCATCGGGCCGTTCATCGGCGGCTTCCTGCTGTTGCTCATGACCACCTATCAGTCCGGCTACTGGACCGAGACCGATCGCGGCGAGGTGACGAAGCTGCTCGTCGTGTTCGTGAAGTCGCTGCAATACAATTATCTGTTCGGCATCGTGCCGTCGCTGATGTTCGGCGCGATCGACGACATCCTGATGCATGTGCGGCGGATCTCGCCGCTGGTGCGCATGCTGCTCGTCGGCGCAGTGGCGTTCGTCGGCGCGGCGCTGACCTACGCCTCGCACGGCTCCGAAAGCGGCGCGGTGCAGTTCATCCTCTACGGGCTGGTCGGCTTCATCCCGGGCGTGATCACATCCTGGCTGGCGCACAAATATGCCGAGGAGCTGCACGCGCCGGCGCAGCCGGCATCGCAGCACTAGAGCATGCGCGCATAAACGATCACTCCGATCCGCGCGCGCTGTGCGCGGACATCCATGCCAGTGATACCGTTGGCTCCAACCCCGGCTCAGCAGATTGTTGCCGTGCAGCAACAAGAGGCGACGATCTGCGAATTCGGTCGTCGCGTGAGTTCAGTCCGCATTGCGTCCGTCGCGATAATCTCGTCAAAGTTGTGCCCGGAGCGTTGGCGCTTTCTGTTCTGATTGCCCGACGGGAAGGCTGGGAATGTGCAATTTTGGAATTCGCGATCGCGGCGTCGCTTTGCGTCGCTTGACGCTGGCCGCAGGACTGCTGATCGCATGTCCGTTGTGGATGAACCGACCGGCCTATGCCGACTGTACGCCCGCGTCAGCTGATGGTGTGACCGCGTCCTGCACGGGGACGACAACCAATCAGGGCGGCGGCGCGCCCGGCACCAGTGCTGGAACCAATGGGTACGGCACCGGCAACGAGACCGGCATCACCATCAACGTTGGTGCCGGAAGTACGCTCACGGGCAATTCATCCGGCGTCTCCATTCACGACGGAACGGTGACCAACGGATCCGGGAGCACAATTTCGGGACAGGGCACCGGCATAGCGGCGACCGGCAACCTGACGGTGAACAACGAAGCCAACGGGAGCATCTACACCTTCGGAGTCGCCGCCATCTCCGCCGGCGGCACCGTCAACATCAACAATTCGGGGTCGATCGTAGGATTCCTGTTCGCGGGGATTGGGGTCGAGACCGGATCCGTGACGAACAATGTTGGCGGAAGCATCAACGGCGACTATATCGGGCTTTCCGGCGGACATGATCTCATCGTTACCAACTATGGCAGCATCCGCGGCAATAGCAATGCGGGCCTGGGAGTCGGTAGCGGCTCGGTCGTGGTCAACGGTGCCAGCGGCAGCATCCATGGTTTGTTTTCAGGGATTGTGACAAGCGGTGGCGGAGTCTCCATCTTCAACGCCGGCACCATCACGGCCCTCAATACCGCGATTCAATTCAGTGGTGCAAATAACACGCTGACACTTGCGCTTGGCTCAACCATCCAAGGCCTGGTGTTGGGGTCCGGCAACGACACGTTCCAGCTGGGCGGCAACGGCAATGCGACTTTCGACCTGAGCTCGATCGGCGCCACCAAGCAATACCGCGGTTTCTCGACCTTCAACGTGGTCGACAATGCGAACTGGACGGTCACCGGCACCTACGGACAGAGTGATCCGTGGACCGTGAAGGGCGGCACGCTCAACGTCAGCGGCGACCTGTCGGCGGCCAGCAATCTCACCGTGGCGGCCGGCACGCTGACCGGCGCGGGCACGGTCGGAACGACGCAGATCAATTCCGGCGCCACCTTCGCGCCGGGTAATGGCGCGCCGGGCTCGTCGATGACCGTGTCGGGCAATCTTGCCTTGCAGTCGGGCGCGACCTACCAGGTGCAGGTCAATCCATCGGCTGCATCCTTCGCGGCCGTAACGGGCATGGCCACGCTCGGCGGCGCCACCGTGAATGCGGTCTACGCGCCCGGCAGCTATATCAGCAAGCAATACACGATCCTGACCGCAGCGGGCGGCGTGTCCGGTACATTCGGCTCGTCTGTCGACACCAACCTGCCTGCGAACTTCCACACGACATTGAGCTACGATGCCAACGACGCCTATCTCAACCTGATGCTGAACTTTGCGATTCCGGGCAACCTGAACGGCAACCAGCAGGCGGTCGGCAACGCACTGACCGGCTTCTTCAACAGCAACGGCGGCATTCCGCTGCTCTATGCCTCCCTCTCGGCCGGCGGCCTGACGCAGGCGTCCGGCGAGAGTGCCACGGGTTCGCAGCAGACCACGTTCGATGCGATGCACCAGTTCATGGGCGTGCTGACCGATCCGTTCATGGGCAGGGGCGATGGCGTTGGCGGAGCGTCGGCGGCGAACGGCTACGCGGAGGAAGGCGATCAGACCAGCGCCTACGCGGCACGCCGGGGTACCGATGCATTTGCGATGTTCACCAAGGCGCCGCCGGCGGCGTTCGTGCCGCGCTGGAACGTGTGGGTGGCGGGGTTCGGCGGCTCGCAGTCGACCAACGGCAATGTTGCCCTGGGCTCGAATGACACGACGAGCCGGATCGCCGGCACGGCCATCGGCGCCGACTATCTGGTCTCGCCGAACACGCTTCTCGGCTTCGCGCTTGCCGGCGGCGGCACCAGCTTCAGCGTCAACAATCTCGGCACTGGCCGCTCCGACCTGTTCCAGGCCGGCGCCTATATCCGCCACACCGATGGCCCGGCCTATATCACCGCCGCGCTTGCCTATGGTTGGCAGGACATCACCACCGACCGCACGGTGACGGCCGCCGGCATCGACCGGCTTCGCGCCGAGTTCAATGCCAACGCCTATTCCGGCAGGATCGAGGGCGGCTATCGTTTCGTCGCGCCGTGGACCGGTGGCGTGGGCATCACGCCTTACGCCGCGGGCGAATTCACGACCTTCGATCTGCCGGCCTATGCCGAGCGGGTGATCTCGGGTCTGCCGACCTTTGCGCTTCAGTACGCCAGCCGGAGCGTGACCGACCCGCGCAGCGAGCTCGGCCTCCGCACCGACAAGTCCTTCGTGATGCAGGACGGCATCCTGACGCTGCGCACGCGCTTTGCCTGGGCGCATGACTACAATCCGAACCGCCTGGCGGCCCCGACCTTCCAGGCGCTGCCGGGCGCGAGCTTCGTCGTCAACGGCGCGGCGCAGGCCAGCGACTCCGCGCTGACCACCGCATCGGTCGAGATGAAGTGGCGCAACGGCTGGTCGGCAGCCGCCACGTTCGAAGGCGAATTCTCCGACGTCACCGCGAGCTACGCCGGCAAGGGTGTGGTGCGCTACGCCTGGTGATGTGGCGTCTTGGGCGAAGTCAGCGCGTTGCCGGGCGGACTGGAAGCCAAGGGCAAAGTAAGCGCGAGCAGTGATCGCGCCGTTACACTAGATTTATCAATGCATTAGGCTCTGGCGGCAAGTCGGGCGAGATGCATTTCATGCAACTGTCATATGTGTGTCATGAAGACGTAGTCCCAATGTCACATGGCCGCTTTTGTCCTCCCGCGGCTGTGAGGGCGATCCCATGAGTGATGTGGCGTTACCTGGTTCGATCGAGCCCGCGCGTAGCGGTGGCCCCGATCTCGAGAAGGGCTTTCATCCTCTCACCGGCATCATCTATCTGGGCATAATCGGCGCCGCGCTGCTGTTTGTGGCGTACAGCATCTATGCGGATGTCGGTGCGACGGGCGCAGGCAAGACCTCTTATGTCGCGTTCCTGCTGCTGTTCGTTGCGCTCCTGATCTCGCTCGGCTTCGAATTCGTCAACGGCTTTCACGACACCGCGAACGCCGTCGCAACCGTGATCTACACGCGCTCGATGCCGGCCCACATTGCCGTTGTCTGGTCGGGCCTGTTCAATCTGATCGGCGTGCTGCTCTCCAGCGGTGCCGTTGCGTTCGGCATCGTCTCCCTGTTGCCGGTCGAACTGATCCTTCAGGTCGGCAGCAGCGCCGGCTTCGCAATGGTGTTCGCGCTCCTGATCGCCGCCATCATCTGGAATGTGGGGACGTGGTATTTCGGGTTGCCCGCCTCGAGCTCGCACACCCTGATCGGATCGATCATGGGCGTCGGGATTGCGAATGCCTTGATGCATGGACGAGAGGGGACATCAGGCGTGGATTGGTCGCAGGCCGTCAACACCGGCAAGGCGCTGCTGCTGTCGCCGCTGTTCGGCTTTCTGCTTGCCGCCCTCCTGCTCTACGGACTGAAGACCGCATTGCTGCGCGCAACACCGGCGCTGTTCGGCGAGCCGAAAGGCGATCAGCCGCCGCCGTGGTGGATTCGAGGCGTCCTGATCCTGACCTGCACCCTGGTCAGCTTCTTTCACGGCTCGAACGACGGTCAGAAAGGCATGGGTCTCATCATGCTCATTCTGATCGGTGTGGTGCCGACCGCCTACGCGCTCAACCGCGCGATGCCTGCGAGCCAGATCGCGGCATTCACCGCGAACTCGGTCGCGGCGAGCAAGGTGATCGAGGACAAGGGAGCCGATCGCAAGGCCACGGGCAATCCGCGTCCGGCGGTGACGAACTACATCGCGCTTCGGCAACTCACCGACGATACCTATCCATCCCTCGCGGTTCTCGTCCACGAGATCAGCGACCAGGTCACCCAATACGGTTCGCTGGCGAAATTCCCGGCCGAGACCGTCGGCAACACGCGCAACGACATGTACCTGGTCTCGGAGGCGCTGCGCCTGCTGATGAAGAGCAGCGACAGCGGGCTGAGCGATGCCGACGTTGCGACGCTCAATCGCTACAAGGGCTCGCTGGATGCCGCCACCAAGTTCATTCCGTCCTGGGTGAAGATCGCGGTCGCCATCGCGCTCGGCCTCGGCACGATGGTCGGCTGGAAGCGGATCGTCGTGACGGTGGGTGAAAAGATCGGCAAGACCCATCTGACCTATGCGCAAGGTGCCTGCGCCGAGATCACGGCGGCCGCGACCATCGCCGCCGCCGACGGATACGGCTTGCCGGTGTCGACGACGCATGTGCTGTCGTCCGGTATCGCCGGCACCATGACTGCGAACGGGTCCGGCCTGCAATGGTCGACGATCCGCAACATCGCCATGGCCTGGGTCCTGACCCTGCCGATGGCAATGCTGATCTCGGGCACGCTGTACTTCGTTTTCTCGCATTTATTTTAATCAGAGCCGCAGACAGCCGGCACGTCTCGGTTCGGGGAAAGGGGTTTCTGGTGGCAGATGCAAGCTTCAGCCTTTTGACGGGCAACGACATCGAAACCCGGCTGGTCCGCGCCGGTGGCATCATTTTTCGCGAGGGTGAGCAGGCCAACGAGCTCTTCGTCATCAAGAGCGGTTACGTGCGCATTCAGGTCGGCAACAAGACCATGGCGGAGCTGGCGCCTGACACGATCTTCGGCGAAATGGCCCTGATCGACAACGAGCCGCGGAGTGCGACCGCCACGGCTATCACCGATGTCGAACTGGTGCCGGTCTCGGAAAAGCAGTTTCTCTTCCTCGTCAGCCAGACGCCGCATTTTGCCCTGAAGGTGATGCGGACGCTGGCGCAGCGGCTCCGAACCATGAACAAGGGCGTCTACTGAGCGGGGCGGATTGATCCGCTGTGTGCGTCGGATGTCATGCCGATGATACCGTCGGGCGACACGACCCGTCCAAGCAGATTGTTGCTGTGCAGTCACAGCCGGGAACCATCTGCAAATTCGGTGGTCTTGTCGGGTCAGTCCACATTGCGTGTGTCGCGATAATCTCCTCAAGATTGTGACCCAGGGCGTCGGCGCTTTCTGATCTGATAGCCGACGGGAAAGCTGGGATGCGCAGGTTCGGGATTCGCGATTGCGGCGGCGCATTGCGTCGCTTGACGCTGGCTACAGGACTCCTGACAGCATTTCCGTTGTGGGTGGACCAGCCGGCGTTTGCCGCCTGCACACCCGCGGCCGCCAACGGAGTGACGGCGTCCTGCACGGGCACCACAACCAATCAGGGCAGCGGCGCACCCGGCACCAGTGGTCCAAGCACGATCGGGTACGGCACCGGCACCGAGACCGGCATCACCATCAACGTTGGCGCCGGGAGCACGCTCACCGGCAGTTCAGTGGGCATCTCCATTCAGGATGGAACGGTGACCAATGGATCCGGGGCCACCATCTCGGGACCAAACAACGCGATCGTGGCTGGCGGCAATCTGACGCTGACCAACGAGGCGGGTGGTGTCATCAACACGTCGAATGGGGCGACCGCCGTCTCCATCAGCGGCACGGCCGACATCAACAATTCGGGGACGATTTCAGGAAACTTCTATGCGGCGGTTTTTGCTGCAACCGGGTCTGTGGTGAACAGCACTGACGGAGTCATCGCCGGCAACGGCGTCGGGATTTACGGCGGGCCGGATCTCATCGTCGCCAACCAGGGCAGCATCAGCGGCACCGTTACTTCGGGCCTGATACTCTATAGCAACTCCGTCGTGATCAACGCCGCAGGCGGCAGCATCAGTGGTGGAATTTACGGAATTTTCGGCGGCGATAAGGAGACCATCATTAATGCCGGCTCCATTGCCGGCACCTATCAAGCAATCCGTACAGGCGATGGGGCCTCGATCTTCAATGCCGGCACGATCTCCGGCGTTTCTGCCGCAATTTTCTTTTACGGCGCGAATAACACGCTGACGCTTGCACCTGGCTCATCCATCCAGGGCCAGGTGTTCGGGTCCGGCACCGACACGTTCCAGCTCGGCGGCAACGGCAGTGCGGCTTTCGACCTGAGCTCGATCGGCGCCACCAAGCAATACCGAGGCTTTTCGAGCTTCAACGTCGTCGACAACGCCAACTGGACGGTCACCGGGACCTACGGACAGAGTGATCCATGGACCGTGAAGGGAGGCACGCTCAACGTCAGCGGCGACCTGTCGGCGGCATCCAATCTCACCGTGGCGGCCGGCACGCTGACCGGCGCGGGCACGGTCGGAACGACGCAAATCAATTCCGGCGCGGTTTTCGCGCCGGGCAACGGCGCGCCGGGCTCGTCGATGACGGTATCGGGCAATCTTGCCTTGCAGTCGGGCGCCACCTACCAGGTGCAGGTCAATCCATCGGCGGCATCCTTTGCCGCCGTCAGCGGCACGGCCACGCTCGGCGGCGCCACCGTGAGCGCGTTCTATGCTCCCGGCAGCTACATCAGCAAGCAATACACCATCCTGAGCGCAGCGGGCGGCGTGTCCGGCACGTTCGGCGCGCTCGTCGAGAGCAACCTGCCGGCGAATGTCCACACGTCGCTGAGCTATGACGCCAACGACGCCTATCTCAACCTGATCCTGAACTTTGCGATTCCGGGCAACCTCAACGGCAACCAGCAGGCGGTCGGCAACGCGCTGACCAATTTCTTCAACAGCAATGGCGGCATTCCGCTGCTCTATGCGTCACTCTCTGCCGGCGGCCTGACGCAAGCGTCCGGCGAAAGTGCCACCGGCGCGCAGCAGACCACGTTCGATGCGATGCACCAGTTCATGGGCGTGCTGACCGATCCGTTCATGGGCAGGGGCGATGGCGTTGGCGGATCGTCGGCGGCGACGGGTTACGCGGACGAAGGCGACCAGACCAGCGCTTACGCGGCACGCCGGGGCACTGATGCGTTTGCGATGTTCACCAAGGCGCCGGCGGCGGCGTTCGTGCCGCGCTGGAACGTGTGGGTGGCGGGGTTCGGCGGCTCGCAATCGACCAACGGCAACACTGCGCTCGGCTCGAACGATACGACGAGCCGGATCGCCGGCACGGCCGTCGGCGCCGACTATCTGGTCTCGCCGAACACGCTTCTCGGCTTCGCGCTCGCCGGCGGCGGCACCAGCTTCAGCGTCAACAATCTCGGCACTGGCCGCTCCGATCTGTTCCAGGCCGGTGCCTACATCCGCCACACCGAGGGCCCGGCCTACATCACCGCCGCGCTTGCCTATGGCTGGCAGGACATCACCACCGACCGCACGGTGACGGCCGCCGGCATCGACCGGCTTCGCGCCGAGTTCAATGCCAACGCCTATTCCGGCAGGATCGAGGGCGGCTATCGTTTCGTCGCGCCGTGGACCGGCGGCGTGGGCATCACGCCTTACGCGGCGGGCGAATTCACCACCTTCGATCTGCCGGCCTACGCCGAGCGGGTGATCTCGGGTCTGCCGAGCTTTGCGCTGACCTATGCGGGCAAGAGCGTGACCGACCCGCGCAGCGAGCTCGGCCTCCGCACCGACAAATCCTTCCTGATGCAGGACGGCGTCCTGACGCTGCGCACGCGCTTTGCGTGGGCGCATGACTACAATCCGAACCGCCTGGCGGCCCCGACCTTCCAGGCGCTGCCGGGCGCCAGCTTCGTCGTCAACGGCGCGGCGCAGGCCAGCGACTCCGCGTTGACCACCGCATCGCTCGAGATGAAGTGGCGCAACGGCTGGTCGGCAGCCGCGACGTTCGAAGGCGAATTCTCCGACGTCACCGCGAGCTACGCCGGCAAGGGTGTGGTCCGCTACGCCTGGTGATGTGGCGTCTTGAGCGCGACCGGGCCTTGAATGTGACACAGTGGTAATGTGAGGCAACTTGAACCACCTGCCTGCGTTACCATGTGATGGCCATGCCCGAGGACGACATTTTCACCCCCCACGCCACGCGTTCGCGACCGCCCTTCGGCGGGGCGCAGGCGCGCGGCAAGGTGATCGATCAGGACGGGCGCGAACTCGGCGATGGCCCGCTGCATCCGCAGTTCCAAGGTTTTCAGCAAGGTTTTCAGGAGGGCTTCAGCTTCGACTTCCGCAACTCGACCGCCAATCCGTTCGGCAACCTCACGCGCGAGGAACGGCTCGCGCGGCTCGAGATGATCGCCAAGCTGCTCGACGTCGCCTTCGTCGTGCCGGGCACCAATGTCCGCTACGGCATCGACGGGCTGATCGGCCTGATCCCGGTGGTCGGCGACATCATCACGACCGCGATCTCGCTGTGGCTGGTACGCGAGGCCCGTCTGCTGGGCGCGCCCTGGCACATCACCGCGCGGATGCTCGCCAATGTCGCGGTCGACGGCGTGGTCGGCATGGTGCCGGTGGCGGGCGATGCCTTCGACGTCATGTTCCGCGCCAATATCCGCAACGTGCGGATGCTGCGGCGCTGGCTCGACAAGCAGCCGCGGCTCTAGCGCATAATCCGGAAAAGTGTGCAGCGGTTTTCCGATCAGATTATGCGCAAAAAGAAGTCTTCCCCCAAAACAAAAGCCCCCGGATCAATCCGAGGGCTTTTCGTTAGGCGACGAGCAGAAATCTTATGCGGCGTCGGCGTCCGTCTGGCTGGCGGCGGGGCGCGGACGGCGCGGCAGCGGGAACGCCTCGCTCTCATAGAGCGAGCGGATGCCGTTCTGGTCGAAACGGGCTTCCTCGACCTGCAGATAGGCGCCGTTCAGCGAATCCGCCGGCAGCTGCTCCATCGCGAACTGTACGGCTTCGGCAGCAGTGCCGAAACGGCGGTACGCGAAGCCGGCCCGCTTCTTCTTGCGGATCGCGGCAGGAAACAGTTCGGCAGACGTATTATAGTTGAACGGACGCAGGGGACGCATGGTCGACGACCTCTTGTGTTCTTGTCAGTTAGCGTGGCGAAAGGGATTTTGGGGGACGGCGACCTATTCTTGGCGGCGCGCCGTACATGTCATTTCGATCCCTAATATAGGCCTCTTTGACAAAAATGCGACCCCAGAAGCGCCCCCGGCAGGGCACATGCTGAATCCGCGCATGGCACGAGGGCGGATCAAATAAGCCTATTTATTTCAATGGCTTGTAGCCATTAAATCTTGTCGAGCCAGGCCAGGATCGCGACCACGATCAAAATCACCCCGAAAAGGCCCATTCCGGAGTGGCCGAGACCGTAGCCATAGCCGCGGATCCGGCCGCTATAGCCGCCCAGCAGGATAACCAGCAGGAGGATGATGAGGATCAATCCGAGCGACATGGCGCCCTCCTCAGAATAGGCGGCAGCCGCACGGCGAGACGCCGACGGCCCCGCGAATTCGGAGCAAAGCACATTCCGGGCCGCGAGTCGTTAACTTCGGCGTCATTGCGGGGCGATGCGCCAGCATTGAACCCCAATTCGCAATTGCGAATTGGGCAAGCTTGGGATTCCCCCGGCGCGCAATTGCGCATCTCGGGTTCAGTCCGGAGCAGTCATCGAGCGGCGCACAGCGGCGGCCCGCCGGGACCGCCGCGGGACGACGGCCTCGCCGTCACTTCTTGCTTTCGTCGATCGGAAGCACCTTCAGCGGCGTCGGATAGGGTTCGACCCGCAGCGAGTCGCTGGCGATCAGGCCAACCTTGTGCAGCGGTGCCTGTTCGAGATCGCCGGAAGACGATTTGTGCACGGCATATTGCCAGACGCTCATCGAGCCCTTGGCCACCAGCATCTTGGCGATGCCGCCGGCATTCTGGCCCTCGACCTGCGCGAGATCGGCATCAGTCAGGCCGATCACGATTTCATCCTTGGACGTGATGACCTTGAACAGCGAGATCTTGTCGGCGGCGAACGCAGGCATGCTCACGGCACTCCCGATGATGAAGCTGGCAAGACCGAAACCAAACAAAAGCTTTCCTGGAATCCGTGGCATCAAAATTTCCTCATGTTGAGGCGCGGACGGACGGCCAAAGCCAAAACAAAACCCCGCGCGACCGGTTCTTGGTCGCGCGGGGCGGATCAAACGTTCGACGGGCCGGTGCGATATTTGCCAAACCCGCCATTGTCATTGCCGGGCTCGACCCGGCAATCCATCACAGCGAAAAGCTCTGTTATTGATGGATGCGCGGGTCAAGCCCGCGCATGACGAGCTTGCTGCCTTACTTCTTCTCGTCCAGCTTCAGCGCCGCCGAGTTGATGCAGTAGCGCAGGCCGGTCGGGCCGGGGCCGTCGTTGAAGACGTGGCCGAGATGGCCGTCGCATTTCGAGCACAGCACCTCGGTGCGGATCATGCCGTGGCTCATGTCGCGCTCCTCGTCGACATGGCTCTCCACCGCGGGCCTGGAGAAGCTCGGCCAGCCGCAGCCGGAATCGAACTTCTGGTCGGACTCGAACAGCGTCTGCCCGCAGCCGGCGCAGACATAGGTGCCCTTGCGGGGATCATGCTCGTATTCGCCGGTAAAGGGCCGCTCGGTCGCCTTCTCGCGCAGCACGGCGTACTGCATCGGCGTCAATTCCTTGCGCCACTCGGCCTCGCTCTTGCGGACCTTGCCGTCGGTCTTGGTATCGGACATGGAAACTCCCTTGGTTTGATCGTCATTGCGAGGAGCCAACGGGTCCGGCCTTTGGCCGGCCCGATGATAAACTCCGCTGACGAAGCAATCCATCTCTCCGCTAGTTGCGGCATGGATTGCTTCCGCGGAGCTTGTCATCCGGCGGGGCTTTGCCCCGACCGGGTGGCTCGCAATGACGGGAAGCATCGCCTCAGTTGGTGACCTTGGTGCTGCTCACCAGCGTCGGCTTCTCGATGTAGTTCTCCGCGAAGATCTTCTTCAGGTTCTCGACCTTCGGGATGTCGTTATACGCAATATAGGGCTGGTTCGGGTGCAGCGTCAGATAGTCCTGGTGGTAGCCTTCCGCCGGATAGAACGCCTCCAGCGCGCCGACCTTGGTGACGATCGGCTTCTTGTAGACCTTGGCCGCGTTGAGCTGGGCGATGTAGGCGTCCGCCACCTTCTTCTGCTCGTCGCTGGTGGTGAAGATCGCCGAGCGATATTGCGTGCCGGAGTCGGGACCCTGGCGGTTGAGCTGGGTCGGGTCGTGCACGACCGAGAAGAAGATCTGCAGGATCTTGCCGTAGGAGATCTTCTGCGGGTCGTATTTGATCTCGACCGACTCGGCGTGGCCGGTGGTGCCGGTCGAGACCTTCTCGTAGTCGGCATTCGCCTTGCTGCCGCCGGAGTAGCCGGACACCGCACTGACGACGCCGGCGGTGTGCTGGAACACGCCCTGCACACCCCAGAAGCAGCCGCCGGCCAGCACCGCGGTCTTGATGCCGGTTTCCGGCGCACTCGCCGCAGGCGGCGGGATGACCACGGCGTCCTCGGCGGCAAGCGAGGGCGCAATTGCAAACGCGGCGACGGCCAGCGCGCCGATCGCGGCGGCGCAAAGCGAGACGCGGCTGAGGGAGCTTTTGGGCATGGGTTCCTCGTGGGATCGCAGTGGGGGCCAGTCTAGAGCGGGGGCCGGCATTGGCAAACCGGGCCGGGCTGCTCCGACGCTTCAAAATACGGGCGAAGGGCCGTTTTGTTACGGCGCCGGCCACACGGTTTCGTGAGGGAAATCAGCGCGGTTCAGCGATGACGGTGATGGATTTTTGCCCGCGACCCCTCCACTCACGTCGTCCTGGCGAAAGCCAGGACCCAAAACCACCAAATGTAACTGTAGGCGGGATCGTGGCCCGCGCTTCCCGCAGCAACAAGCAGCCGGGGTAATGGGTCCTGGCTTTCGCCAGGACGACGCCCAATGTTGGTGTCACACACTCATCCGCTTGTCGGGATGACGTTGGCGCCTGCGGCACGTCACACCACGACGCTGAGCCGCTTTGCCGCCCGCGTGATGCCGGTATAGAGCCAGCGCGCGCGCGAGTCCTGGAACGCAAAGCTCTCGTCGAACAGCACGACGTCGTCCCATTGCGAGCCCTGCGACTTGTGCACCGTCAGCACATAGCCGTAGTCGAACTCGTCATAGGGCTTGCGCTGCTCCCACGGCACGCCCTCGACGCCGCCGTCGAAGCATTCGCCGCGCACCGAGACTTTTGTGACCTTGTAGCCGAAATCCTCGTCCGGCATCACGCGCATGGTGATGATCTTGGATTTCGACTGCGCGCGCGCCTTGACCCGCCACAGCCCGCCGTTGAACAGGCCCTTCTTGCGGTTGTTGCGCAGGCAGACCAGCTTGTCGCCGGCAACCGGAAGCGGATCCTCGATGTTCAGCCTCTGCCGCACCCGCATGTTGTAGGCGCGGCGGGTGTTGTTGCGGCCGACCAGCACCTGGTCGGCGCTCATCACGCGGTCCGGATCGAGCTCCTTGCGCGACACCACCTCGCTCTCGCCGTGGCGGCCGATCTCGAGCTCGCGGCCCTCGCGGATATCCATCGACATCCGCACGATCGGATCGTCCTGCGCCTGGCGATGCACCTCGGTCAGCATCGCGTCGGGCTCGGCGTCGGTGAAGAAGCCGCCGCCCTGGATCGGCGGCAATTGCGCGGGGTCGCCGAGCACCAGCAGCGGGCAATCGAACGACATCAAATCGCGGCCGAGCTCGGCATCGACCATCGAGCATTCGTCGATCACGATCAGCTTGGCCTTCGATGCCGGCGCGTCGTCCCACAGCTCGAAGCTCGGCTGCTCGACCCCGGACTCGCGGGCGCGGTAGATCAGCGAATGGATCGTGGAGGCGCTGTCGCACCCCTTGTTGCGCATCACCAGTGCCGCCTTGCCGGTGAAGGCCGCGAACTTCACCTCGCCGTCGACGCCTTCGGCGATGTGGCGGGCGAGCGTGGTCTTGCCGGTTCCGGCATAGCCGAACAGGCGGAACACCGGCGGCGTGCCGTTTTGGCCGGGCTTGGCCTTCAGCCAGTCGGCGACGGCTTTCAGCGCAGTGTCCTGATGCGGCGTGAAGGTGGTCATGAGCTTTCGGAAAGGTGAGCGCGCGACCAATAGCGCCGCGACTCAGGCCAGCACAAGCTAACCATTCATGTATTCCAATCAAGCGGGCTTCCCGCTCTGCGGAATTGGGGTTTCGCCCCGGAGGCTAGACTTGAGGGGCGACGCCACTAGACTGACCGACAATAATAAACGGTCGGGGACGCGACCTTGGGAGTGACGCCATGAAATTCGGCATCTTTTACGAGCTGCAACTGCCGCGCCCGTGGAGCGACGGCGACGAGCTCAGGCTCTACCAGAACGCGCTGACACAATTGGAGACGGCCGACCGGCTCGCGTACGACTACGCCTGGGTCGTGGAGCATCACTTCCTCGAGGAATACTCGCATTCGCCGGCGCCGGAATCCTTCCTTGCCGCCGCCAGCCAGCGCACCCGGAGCATCCGGCTCGGCCACGGCATCTTCCAGCTCACCACCAATCATCCCGCCCGCGTCGCCGAGCGGGTCGCGGTGCTCGATCTCCTGAGCAACGGCCGCTGCGAGTTCGGCATGGGCGAAAGCGCCTCGATCACCGAGCTGACGCCGTTCGGCCGCGACATGGAGACCAAGCGCGAGGTGTTCGAGGAGGCGGTCCAGGCGATCTTCCCGATGTTCACCAAGGTCGGCACCGAGCATCATGGCAGGTATTTCGACATCCCCTTGCGCAACGTCGTGCCGAAGCCGGTGCAGAAGCCGCATCCGCCGCTCTGGATGGCCTGCTCGCAGCTGCCGACCATCGAACGCGCCGGGCAGAACGGATTTGGCGCGCTCGGCTTTCAGTTCGTCAGCGCCGAGGCGGCGCATGCCTGGGTGCACGCCTATTACAACGCGATCACCAAGCGGCTGAACAAGCTCGCCGACTACGAGATCAATCCGAACATGGCGCTGGTCTCGTTCTTCATGTGCGCGAAGACCGACGAGGAGGCACGCAAGCGTGCAGACGGCGCGACCTTCTTCCAGTTCGCGCTGCGCTATTACGGCCAGGCGCAGAACCGGCAGCGCCCGGCGCCGGGCACCGTCAACATGTGGGACGAGTACAACAAGTGGAAGCGCGACAATCCGGAGGCGCAGGAGGCCGCGCTGCGCGGCGGCCTGATCGGCTCGCCGGAGACGATCGCCAGGAAGCTGCGGCGCTTCCGTTCGTCGCATATCGATCAGGTGATCCTGCTCAACCAGGCCGGCAAGAACACCCATGAGCACATCTGCGAGTCGCTCGAGCTGTTCGCCAAAGAGGTGATGCCGGAGTTCCAGCACGATCCCGAGCACGATGCCTGGAAAAAGGGCGTGCTCGACGGCTCGATCCAGCTCGAGGAGATCGACACCCAGGCGTTCACCGATCGCTACGGTAAACTCGCCGTCAATGTCGGCTCGAAAGCCGCCGCTGCCGGCTGAT
Source organism: Bradyrhizobium mercantei (assembly GCF_001982635.1). Classification (GTDB taxonomy): domain Bacteria; phylum Pseudomonadota; class Alphaproteobacteria; order Rhizobiales; family Xanthobacteraceae; genus Bradyrhizobium; species Bradyrhizobium mercantei. The sequence goes on from NZ_MKFI01000003.1 coordinate 659,336, forward strand.
CAATATCTGGAGCTTCGGCTCTGAGTGATTCAGAGCCGAAGCTCCAGATTTCTTGTTTGTCGCGTTTTCTTCACGCGAACCGGTATCCACTTCGCTCGAAAACGCTCCTGTGCAGCGACCTCGCGTTTCCGTGAGGAAAATAATTCGCTACACGCGATCAGCGCTTTAAAAGAAACGACACGCGCGATGCCTGCACCGAAGTGCTGGCATCGCTATTTTTGTGCGGTGCTCGACAGCTTCATTCGCGCGCCCCATCATCCTGACAACGCATGATCGTGCAGCGCGATAGCGCAGCTGATCGTCAGGAGAATTTTGGAATGAAGCGTCGTGAGTTCCTCAAATTTTCGCTCGGCACTGCCGCAGCGGCTGCGCTGTCACAGCGAGCAGAGGCGCAAGCGGACGCGAAGGAAATTCGTATCGGCTACCAGAAGAACGGCGTGCTCGTCATCACGCGGCAGCGCGAGGCCTTGGAAAATCATTTCAAGCCGCAGGGTGTCAGCGTGAAATGGGTCGAGTTCTCCTCGGGCCCGCCGATGATGGAGGCGATGAATGTCGGCAGCGTCGATTACGGCGCGGTCGGCGATTCGCCGCCGATCTTCGCGCAGGCCGCCGGCGCGGCCATCGTCTATGCCGCGGCGCAGCCGATCATCAACGGATCGGGCATCCTGGTGCCGCAGAATTCGGCAATCAGGGACATCACTGATCTCAAGGGCAAGCGCGTCGGCTTCACCAAGGGATCGAGCGCCCATAACGTCGTGATCCAGACGCTGGAGAAGGCCGGGCTTACCTATGACGACATCACGCCGGTCTATCTGACGCCGCCGGACGCCGGTCCGGCCTTCGCCAATGGCGGCATCGATGCCTGGGCAATCTGGGATCCGTATTTCGCGATCGCCGAGACCAAGCAGAACGGCCGGATTCTGGTCAAGACCCGCGACATCACCAAGACCAACTCGTTCTACATCGCCAACCGCGACTTCGCCCGCAATCACGGCGCCCTCCTGCAGCAGATCGTCGACGTCACGACGTCGAGCGCGGCATGGGCGCAGGCGCATCCCGATGAGGTCGCGAAATCGCTCGCCGCGGTCACCGGCGTGCCGCTGGACATCCAGACCATCGCGGCGAAGCGGGCGGGCTTTTCGGTCGGACCCGTCACCGACGATATCATCGCGACCCAGCAGGGCGTCGCCGACCGCTTCTTCAAGCTCGGCCTGATCCCGAAGCAGATCGCGATCCGCGACATCGTCTGGCGCAACACGCAGACCTGAATCGCGCGCCTTGCTCAATTCCTTGGTCAATTCAATGCAAAGGATATTCCCATGACGCGTTTGTTTCGACGCTGGGTTGCCCGCGCGGTGCTGTCGGTCAGCATCGTCGCTGCGAGCGTCGGCGCCTCCTACGGCCAGGACAAGGTCGTTCGCGTCGGCTTCCAGAAATACGGCAAGCTGGTGCTGCTCAAGAGCAAAGGCTCGCTCGAGCAGAAGCTGAAATCGGTCGGCTACAGCGTGGCGTGGACCGAGTTTCCGTCCGGGCCGCCGCTGCTTGAAGCGCTCAATGTCGGCGCGATCGACTTCGGCAACACCGGCGAGGCGCCGCCGATCTTCGCGCAGGCCGCCGGCGCGCCGATCCAGTATGTCGCCTACGAGCCGCCGGCGCCGAAGGGCGAGGCGATCCTGGTGCCGAAGGACAGCCCGATCAAGTCGGTTGCCGATCTCAGGGCCAAGAAGGTCGCGCTCAACAAGGGCTCCAACGTCCACTATCTGCTGGTGAAGGCGCTGGAGAAGGCCGGCGTCAAATATTCCGAGATCGAGCCGGTGTTCCTGGCGCCGGCCGACGCGCGCGCGGCGTTCGAGCGCGGCGCGGTCGATGCCTGGGTGATCTGGGATCCGTTCCAGGCCGCGGCCGAAGCTGCGACCAGCGCGCGCACCATCGCCGACGGCACCGGCATCGTCGCGAATTATCAGTTCTACTTCGCCTCGAAGAAGTTCTTGCAGACCGATCCGAAGATCGTCGAGCTGGTGCTGGCGCAGCTCAGCGAGGTCGACGACTGGGCCAAGGGCGATATCCACGCCGTCGCCGAGCAGCTCGCGCCGAGCATCGGCCTGTCGGTACCGGTGGTGGAGGTCGCGCTGAAGCGGCAGGCCTACGGCATCAAGCCGGTCACCGATGCAGTGGTCGCAGATCAGCAACAGGTCGCCGACACCTTCTTCGCGCTCGGCCTGATCCCCAAACAAATCAAGATTTCCGACGTCGCATGGAGGCCGGGCACGTGAGCACCCCAACGAACACCAACATCCTCTGGTTCCTGCCGACCCACGGCGACAGCCGCTATCTCGGCACGTCGATCGGTGGCCGGGAGGTGAACTTCAACTATCTGCGCCAGATCGCGCAGGCCGCCGACCAGCTCGGTTATTACGGCGTGCTGCTGCCGACGGGCCGGAGCTGCGAGGATTCCTGGGTGGTGGCCTCAGCCGTCGCGCCCTGGACCGAGCGGCTGCGCTATCTCGTGGCGGTCAGGCCCGGCCTGCAATCGCCGAGCGTTGCCGCGCGCATGACCGCGACACTCGACCGGCTGTCGAACGGCCGTCTGCTGATCAACGTCGTCACCGGGGGCGATCCGGTCGAGAACAAGGGCGACGGCATCTTCCTCGACCACGACGAGCGCTACGCGGTGACCCGCGAGTTCCTCAACGTCTACAGCGATCTCTTGGCGGGCAAGACGGTCAATGTCGAGGGCAAGCACATCCGGATCGAGGATGGCCGCCTGCTGTTCAACCCGGTGCAATCGCCGCGGCCGCCGCTGTATTTCGGCGGCTCCTCGGATGCCGGCATCGACGTCGCGGTCGACACCGTCGATAAATACCTCACCTGGGGCGAGCCGCCGGCGCAGGTCGCCGAGAAGATCGCCAAGGTGAAGGCGGTGGCCGCGCAGCGCGGCCGCAAGCTGTCGTTCGGCATCCGCCTGCACGTGATCGTGCGCGAGACCAATGCGGAGGCGTGGCGCGCCGCTGACGAACTGATCCAGTACGTCACCGATGACACCGTCGCCGCTGCGCAAAAGATCTTCGCACGGATGGACTCGGTCGGCCAGCAGCGCATGGCGCAGTTGCATGGCGGGCGCCGCGACCAACTCGAGATCAGCCCGAACCTCTGGGCCGGCGTCGGCCTGGTGCGCGGTGGCGCCGGCACCGCGCTGGTCGGCGATCCCCAGACCGTCGCGGCACGGATCAAGGAGTATCAGGACATCGGCGTCGATACCTTCATCATGTCGGGATACCCGCACCTCGAGGAAGCCTATCGCTTCGCCGAGCTGGTGTTCCCGCTGCTGTCGCTGGCGCAAGGCGGCAACGTGACGCCGATCCGCGTCAACACCGGGCCGTTCGGCGAGACCATCGGCAACGACTACCGTCCGCAGAAGCAGGCATCGCAATCATGAGCTTGATCGATTCACTACCGCGCCGCAAAGCGTTTTCGAGCGAAGTGGACGCCGGTTCGCGTGAAGAAAACGCGTCAAAACAAAAATCTGGAGCTCCGTTCCGATCCGATCGGAACGGAAACAGCTCCAGCGCACCCAAATTGCCCAAGGTCGACGGCCTGATCCCCTGGATCGTGCCGCTCGCCATCGTGCTGGTCTGGCAGCTCGCCTGCGTCACCGGCTTTGTCCCCTCGCGCGTGCTGCCGGCGCCGACCGACGTTGCGCTGGCAGGTTGGAAGCTGCTGCTGTCGGGCGAACTGATCCGCAACATCTGGGTCAGCTTCTGGCGCGCCTCGATCGGTTTTTTGATCGGCGGCAGCATCGGCTTCGCCTTCGGGCTCGCCAACGGGTTGTCGCAGCTGTCGGCAAAACTCACCGACACCACGCTGCAGATGGTGCGCAACATCCCGCATCTGGCCCTGATCCCGCTGGTCATCCTGTGGTTCGGCATCGACGAGTCGGCAAAGCTCTTTCTGGTGGCGCTCGGCGTGTTCTTCCCGATCTATCTCAACACGCTGCACGGCATCCGCACCGTCGACCCGCAGCTGATCGAGATGGGCCGCATCTACGGCATGACCGACGGCGAACTGTTCCGCCGGGTGATCTTCCCGGGCGCGCTGCCGTCGATCTTCGTCGGCCTGCGCTTTGCGCTGGGCATCATGTGGCTGACCTTGATCGTCGCCGAGACCATCGCGGCCACGTCGGGCCTCGGCTACATGGCGATGCAGGCGCGCGAATTCATGCTGATCGACGTCGTCGTGCTGTCGATCCTGATCTACGCCTTGCTCGGCAAGCTCGCCGACAGCGCCTCGCGGGCGCTGGAGCGGCTGACGCTGTCGTGGCACCCCGCCTTCCAGAAGAAGTGAGAATGAGTATGCAAGAAGCGCTTCGTTTCCAGCCCGTTGACGCCGAGCCGGTCGATCGTTCCGACATCCGCGTGCAGGCGCGGCAGTTGCGGCGCGGGCCGGAAGCGGCGACCCGCGGCCTCTCGCTGACCATCCGCGGCCTGCGCAAGGCGTTCGGCGACAATGAGGTGCTGCGCGGCATCGACCTGCACATCCCCTCAGGCCAGTTCGTCGCGATCGTCGGCCGCAGCGGCTGCGGCAAGAGCACGCTGCTGCGCCTGATCGCCGGCCTCGAGGCGCCGACCGCGGGCAACATCGCCTTCGGCGAACAGCCGCGGGCGCAGGACGTCAGGGTCATGTTCCAGGAGCCGCGCCTGCTGCCCTGGGCGCGGGTGCTGTCCAACGTCGAGGTGGGGCTGGGACGCGAACGCTCGTCCGCCGACGCCCAGGCCCGCGCCGAGCGCGCGCTGGTCGAGGTCGGCCTCGCCGACAAGCGCACCCAGTGGCCGTCGGTGCTCTCCGGCGGCCAGAAGCAGCGCGTCGCGCTGGCACGGGCGCTGGTCAGCCAGCCGCGCGTGCTGGCGTTCGACGAACCGCTCGGCGCGCTCGACGCGCTGACGCGGATCTCGATGCAGCAATTGCTGGAGCGGGTCTGGCGCGACCAGGGCTTCACCGCGATCCTGGTGACGCATGACGTCGCCGAGGCGGTCGCACTCGCCGACCGCGTGCTGGTCATCGAGGATGGTCGCATCGCGCAGGACGTCACGATCGACCTGCCGCGGCCGCGCCGCCGCGGTTCGGCCGAGCTCGCCACGCTGGAAGGCGAGATCCTGAAGCACCTGCTCGAAGGCAGCGAAGACACGCAGTGAGGTCGCCATGAATTCCGTCGTCCGCAATGTTTCGATCGCATCAGCGGTCACCGCCGTCGACTTCCGCGGCGCGATGCGCCACCTCACCGGCGGCGTCAGCGTCATCACGGCCGGTCGGGCCAAGGAGATCTCGGGGATGACGGTGACCTCGGTATCGTCGCTCTCGGTCGAGCCGCCGTCGCTGATCGTCAGCATCAACCGCGCTGCCTCCTCGTGGCCGCTGATCGCGCGCCATGGCGCCTTCGGGGTCAACATCCTGACCGCGGATCAGCTCGAGATCGCCGAGCGTTTCACCGGCAAGGGCGGCCTGAAGGGCGCGGAGCGGTTCGCGGGCGCCGAATGGACGACGCGCGCGTCAGGCGTCCCGCTGCTGGTCGGCGCGCTGGCCGCGATCGACTGTGAGGTCGAGGAGGTCATCGAACGGCATTCGCACGCGATCGTCATCGGTCGCGTGCTTGATGTGATCGTGTCGGAACGCACCGCCGCGCTGGCCTATTGGCACGGCGAATACGTCGCGATCGACCATGAGGAGGACGCTGTCAGGCTGGCCGAAGTCAGCCTGCCGTCGCGTCACGTGCATGCGCGAGGATCGCGCTAAAGCATGATCCGGAAAAGTGCGAAGCGGTTTTCCCTCGCGACAAACGCGGAACGCGTTTGCGCGGAGATCATGCTCAAACAAAGAACTAAAGCGCGATGACGATTCAACCCAATCTCATCGCGCTTTAGCTCATGATCGCGGTCAAGCTCGCGGGCGTGTCGATGATGACGGTGCTGCCGCGGACGCTGGACCAGACGGCCTGGATGGTCTGAGCGGTATTGCCGAGCGGGATGCCGACCACCAGCGTCGTCGGGACGCGACCGTAGGATTGCGGGGTCTGTTCGTTGTAGGTGAAGCCCGCGACGACCCCGGACATCACGCCGTTGACGGTGACGCCGAAGCTGCCGCCGGGCGTATCGGTGCCCTGGGCGTACGGGAACGGGATGTTCAGGATGATGATGGCGGTAATGCCGACGCCCTCGGGGAGGGTGATCGATAGGCCTTTGAGCGGGGTGAAGGAAGCGGAGTTGGTGGTTAGCGTGCCGGTGGTCTGCGCGTAAAGGGCCATCTCACTCTCCAGTTGTCAAAAATGTAAACGCAATAGGAGATTGAGTAAGGCAATTGAGCGGAAGATTCAAGGGATGAAAGGCGGCAGGCCGGGCGCGGCATGTTGGCGGTGGCGCTTTCCCGGGCAGCGCATTAAAAGCGCCCGAGATTTCGGAGACGTGACGGTTCGATGAAGCGCCTGGCAACCTGGCTATTCTATCTCGTCGGTGCGATCGCCGTCGCCTATCTCGCGCTTTATGCCTATGTGACGTTCACCGGCCGCGAGATCACGCCGGGCGATCCGATCCGGATCTTCCGCAAGCCCGACGCGCCCAGCTATTCGTGAGGCGAGACAATTGCGGCGGGATTGCCCCGCCGCCAGAGCGTTTTCGAGCGAAGCGGACGCCGGTTCGCGTGAAGAAAACGCGTCAAGAGATCAAAGCTGCTCAGCCGGCGTTCGCCATGCGCTGATAGTCGGGCGCGCCGTTGCCGGCCGGGGTGATCGGGATGCCGCCGTCGGCATATTCGTTCAGCTTGTTGCGCAGCGTGCGGATCGAGATGCCGAGGATGTTGGCGGCATGGGTCCGGTTGCCGAGGCAGTGCTTCAAGGTTTCCAGGATCAAATCGCGTTCGACATCGGCGACGGTGCGGCCGACCAGCGCGCGGGTGACCTGCTCGGCGGCGAGCGTGGCGTGGGCAACCGCGGGTGCGGTCTTGGCGAGGTCGAGGCGATCGCCGTCGGGGGTCAGGATCGCGTCGGGACCGATCTCGTCGCCCTGCGCCATCAGCACGGAGCGGTGGATGGTGTTCTCGAGCTCGCGGACGTTGCCCTGCCAGCGGTTCGCGGTCAGGACGCGGCGGGCATCAGTCGAGATCGGGCGGACCGCGAGGCCATTGGCCTCGGCGTACTTCTTGGCAAAGTGCTGCGCCAGTTCGAGGATGTCGGCCGGGCGATCGCGCAGCGGCGGGATCTTCAGATTGACGACGTTGAGGCGGAACAGCAGGTCTTCGCGGAAGGTGCCCTCGCGCACCGCCTCCGACAAATTGCGGTTCGAGGTCGCGATGATGCGGATGTCGACTGGAACCGGCTTGGTGCCGCCGACGCGGTCGATCACCCGCTCCTGGATCGCGCGCAGCAGCTTGGATTGCAGCCGGACGTCCATCTCGGAGATTTCGTCGAGCAGCAGCGTGCCGCCGGTGGCTTCCTCGAACTTGCCGATGCGGCGCGCCACCGCGCCGGTGAAGGCGCCCTTCTCATGGCCGAACAGTTCGGATTCCAGGAGGTGCTCCGGGATTGCCGCGCAGTTGATCGAGATGAACGGCCGCTTGGCGCGGGCCGAGCGCGAGTGGACGTAGCGCGCCAGCACCTCCTTGCCGGTGCCGGACTCGCCGGTGATCATGACCGAGGCGTCGGAGCCCGCGATCTGCTGCGCGAGCTTGATCACCCGGCCCATCGCCTCGTCGCGATAGATCAAATCGCGCGCGTCGTTGGCAACCGCGGCCAGCACGGCGGCGATCAGCTCGGGGTCGGGCGGCAGCGGGATGTATTCCTTGGCGCCGGCATGGATCGCGGCGACCGCGGCGCGGGCGTCGTTGGAGATGCCGCAGGCGACGATCGGGACGTGGATGTGCTCGGCCTCGAGCCGCATCACGAGGTCGCGGATGTCGAGGCCGACATCGACCAGCAGCAGGTCGGCACCCTTGCCGCCGCGCAGCACGTTCATCGCCTGTTCGGCGGCCTCGGCGTGGGTCACCGAGGCGCCGTTGTCCATCGCGATCTTGGTCGCGGTCGTGAGCTGGCCCTTCAGGGTGCCAACGATGAGAAGCCGCATGATGATCTCCTGTTCGTCTGGTCGCGCAGGTTCCGCGCGCACCCGTCAAATTGTTAAGAGCGTTCTGCCTTGATGATTTCGGTCATGGTCACGCCGAGCTTGTCTTCCACCAGCACCACCTCGCCACGCGCCACCAGGCGGTTGTTGACGTAGATGTCGATCGCTTCGCCGACCCGGCGGTCGAGTTCGAGCACGGTGCCCGGTCCGAGCTTCAGGAGGTCGCCGACGTCCATCTTGGAGCGGCCGAGCACCGCCGAGACCTGCACCGGCACGTCGAACACGGCCTCGAGATCGGCGGCAATGCGCGCGGCGTTTTCGTCCTCGTTGTAGCCGATGTCGTCGATCCCCGGCGCGTCGGCGGCGTTGAGATCGGGAAGCGGGACTTGGGTATCGGTGTCGCTCATGGTTCAGCCCTCAATCGCCTTCAGCCGGCCTGGCCGCGGGACGCCAGATAGCGCCCGACGAGTTCGTTGATCTTCCCTTCGATCGCGGCGCGCTCCAGCACCACGCCGCCATCGGCCCATTCGATCCGGCAGTCGCCGGTCGCAATGGTCGGTTCGGCCAGGATCACCAGCCGGCCCTGGAAGCCGGAATGTGCCGCCATCTGCTCGATGTCGTGATGCGCCGCGTCGTAGAGCGCGTCGTTGATGCGGACCACCAGATGCGGGGTCGCCACCAGATGCGAGAAACAGTCGGAGACCAGCGCGGTGATCTCGCCGAGCGGCTCGCGCGCGATCAGTTCGGAGCAGAGCTTGCGGGCGACCGCGACCGCGACGTCCACGGCCTCGGTCTCCATCCGCGTCTCGATGCCGGCGAAGCGGGCCGCGATGCCCTTGATCGCGGTGCCGATCTCTTCCAGCGCCTGCGCCGCGCGGCGGTCGCTCTCGACCTTGGCCTCGCGCAACGCGGCCTCGTAGCCGGCGCGATAGGCCCGCGCCTCGGCATCGGCGACCTTCTGCGCCACCTCGGCTGGGGTTGGCGCGCGCTCGCGCGCGCGGTCCGGTGCCGAGAAGTCGGTGTCGAACAGGAATTTCGCGGGTGCGGCCATCAGTACACCAGCTCGTCGTCGGCGCGGTTCTTGGTCAGCGTGATCTCGCCGCGCGCCGCGAGGTCCTTGGCGAGGTTGACCAGCAGCGCCTGGGCCTCGTCGACGTCGCGCAGCCGCACCGGGCCCATCGCGGCCATGTCGTCCATCAGCATCTTGCCGGCGCGCGAGGACATGTTGCCGAGGAAGAAGCTGCGCACCTCCTCATTGGCGCTCTTCAGCGCGACGCCGAGCTTGTCCTTGTCGATGTTGCGCATCAGCGTCTGCGCCGAGGCGGCATCGAGCTTGATCAGGTCGTCGAAGGTGAACATCAGCGCCTTGATGCGCTCGGCGGATTCGCGGTTTTCCTCTTCCAGCGAGGTGATGAAACGGGTCTCGGTCTGGCGGTCGAAATTGTTGAAGATCTCGGCCATCACCTCATGGGCGTCGCGGCGGCGGGTCTGCGACAGGTTCGACATGAACTCGGTGCGCAGCGTCTGCTCGACGCGCTCGATGACTTCCTTCTGCACCGCCTCCATCCGCAGCATGCGGCCGACCACGTCGAGCGCGATGTCCTCGGGCAGGATCGCGAGCACGCGCGCGGCGTGCTCCGGCTTCAGCTTCGACAGCACCACGGCGATGGTCTGCGGGTACTCGTTCTTGAGGTAGTTGGCGAGCACCTCTTCCTGCACGTTGGAGAGCTTCTCCCACATGTTGCGGCCGGCGGGGCCGCGGATCTCGTCCATGATGCCGGAGACGCGCTCGGCCGGCAGGTATTGCTGCAAGAGCCGTTCGGTGGCGTCGAAATTGCCCATCAGCGCCCCGGACGCCGACATCCGCGAGACGAATTCCAGCATCAAATCCTCGACCACGTCGGCCTCGACGGTGCCGAGCGTCGACATATGGACCGACAGCTCGCGGACCTCCTCGTCGTCGAGCATCGACCAGATCTTGCCGCCATACTGCTCGCCGAGCGCGAGCATCAGGATCGCGGCGCGCTTGGGGCCGGGCAGGGGCTTGCCCTTGGGGCGGGCGCTCTGCCGGTTCGCCAGCGTCGAGAGGACGGTGGCGATGTCGTTGGCGTTGGTGGTCTGGGGTACGGCGGCCATGTCAGTTCTCTACCGGCTCGCTCAGCCATTGACGGACGATGGAGACGGTTTCGTTCGGATTGCGCTCGGCAAGCTCGCCGACCCGGTGCACCGCCTGGGCGTGGACCTGGCCCTGGATCTGGGCGACGTCGATCAGTTGCGCGGCGCCGCTGCCGGCCGGGATCAGCGCCTGGCCGGTCGCGCCCGCGCTCTCGGCATGAGCCTCGGCGAGCGCCGGCATGCCGCCACCGGCCAGCGCCGGAATGGCATCGGCCGCCACGATGCGCTTGACCAGCGGGCGGACCACCATGAACAGCACGACGAGGCCGAGCATCATCATGACGCCGAGCTCGATGACGTACATCACGTCATCCTTGGTGAATTGCAGCATGCCGAGCAGGCCGGTCGGCTCGGCGATCGGCTGTGCGGCCGGGGGCTCGGCGAAGCGGAGGTTGACGACCTCGACCTGGTCGCCGCGCTTCTGGTCGAAGCCGATCGCGGAGCGGACCAAGGCGGCGATGCGGTCGAGCTGCTCCTTGGTGCGGTCCTGGTAGACCATCTCGCCTTTTTCGTTCTTGGCGTAGCTGCCGTCGACCAGCACCGCGACCGAGATGCGGTTGACGCGGCCGGCCTCGGTCACCTCGGTCTTGGTGGTGCGGGAAATCTCGTAATTGTTGGTTTCCTCGCTCTTCTTGCTCTGGTCGCGGGCGCGGGCGGCGTTGTCCTGGTTCTGGCTGCCCGGCAGCTCGTTGGCGACGGTGACCTGGCCGGAATTGTCGGCGGTGAGGCTCGATTCCTCGCGGGTCTGGGTCGAGCGCAGCACGCGGCCCTCGGGGTCGAACTTGTCCGAGGTCTGGGTGATCTTGTTGTAGTCGAAGTCGGCCGAGAGCTGGACGCGGGCGCGCCCGGCGCCGACCACCGAGGAGACGATGTCCTCGACCTGCTTGCGCATCCGTTTCTCGAAGGCGGCGCGGCGCTCGTCGCCGACCGCGGCATCGGCGTCGGACTGGGCGCCGTCGGCGAGCAACTGGCCGGCCTCGTCGACGATCGAGACCCGCTGCGGCTTCAACCCGTTGACCGCGGAGGCGACGACATGGCGGATGGCCCGGATCTGCTGCGGCTCCAGCGCGCCGCGCACCCTGAGCACGATCGAGGCCGACGGCTCCGGCGTCTCGCGCGAGAACAGCGGCTTTTCCGGCAGCACGAGGTGGACGCGCGCGGCCTGGACGCGGTCGATGGCGCGGATGGTGCGGGCGAGCTCGCCCTCCAGCGCCCGCAGATGATTGATGTTCTGGACGAAACTCGTGGTGCCCAGGGCGTCCGACTTGTCGAAGATCTCGTAGCCGACGCCGCCGCCCTTGGGCATGCCGCCCTCGGCGAGCTTCATCCGGAGTCGTGTCACCTTGTCCTTCGGCACCATGATCGCGGCGCCGTCATTGCGCAGCTCGAACGGGATCGCCTGGCGCTCCAGCTCCTTGATGATGGCCGAGGAATCCTCGGTCGACAGGTCGGTGAACAGGGTGGTCATCTGCGGCGTGGTGACGCGCATGATGACGAAGGCGAAGAAACCGATCAGGGCCGCGGTGACCGCAACCATGGCCGCGAGGCGGGCCGCACCAAGACCTCTGAAGAAAGCAACCAGACTTTGCACCAACGGCCCCCAGGGATTCGGCCCACGCGGGTCCGACTGGGCAAATATTGCCTAGGGTATGGTTTCCATATGGTTAACGAAGGTTAAGAACCGCGGCAAAAACGCGGACATGAAAAAAACCGGCTTCGCAAAGCGAGGCCGGTTTTCGTCAAATGCCACAGGATCGGCGTGGACTTACTGCCGATATTGCTGGATCCGGGTGGTGCGCAGCCCGGCCAGACCATGCTGGTCGATCGAGAACTGCCAGGAAAGGAATTCATCGACGGTCAACGTGTAGCGGCTGCAGGCCTCCTCGAGGGAGAGCAGGCCGCCGCGGACCGCAGCGACGACTTCGGCCTTGCGGCGGATGACCCACCGTTTGGTACCGGGGGCCGGCAAATCCGCAATCGTTAACGGGCTGCCGTCAGGCCCGATGACGTATTTCACCCTCGGGCGATGGGGTTCTGTCATGGCGTACTCACAAACTCTCAACCACTGAACTCGCGATTGGTAACCTACGCCTCCCGGTTTAAAATTTGCCTAAGCCCAAGCGTTCAATACGAATCTCGTTGGAAGGGCCGGGAACAGGGGCGTCTGCCCGTTGACAGGCATACGTGCGCGCGGCCGTAATTCGCGGCTGCACGCGCTCAGATCGTGGGGCGCAACGGACCGCGCGCCAGCGTCAGCAGGGCGTCGGTGAGCGCCTCCGCAGCCTTGTCCGGCCGTTGCTTCTCGTAGATCGCAAACTCCAGATCGGGCAACGGCGGCAGGCCGTCGCCGGTTCCGAGAACCCGCAGACCGGCGGTGACGGCGCTCAGCGGCAGCGGGGTGACAGCGAGCCCGGCAACCGCCGCGGCGCGGACGCCGGTCAGGCTTGGGCTCGTGTAGACGATCTCCCAGCTCCATTCACCGTCACGCAGTGCGGAGAGCGCGGCGTCGCGCGACACCGATCGTTCGCGGTACAGCGCGAGCGGCAGCGGCGCGCCGGGAATGAGTTCGAACCCATCGGCTGCCGTCCACACCAGCGGCTCGCGCCACACCAGGCGTCCCTTCGACGTGCCGAGCGGCCGCTTGGCAAACACCAGATCGAGCCGGCCGGCATTGAGCTGTTCGATCAGTTCGGCGCTGACGCCGATCTGCACCTCGAGCTTGACGCCGCGATGCAGCGCGGCAAAGCGGCCGAGCGCCGACGGCAATGATCCGCCGGCGACTTCCTCGACCACGCCGAGGCGGACCGAGCCGGACAGCCGCGGCGCCACCAGCCGCTGCCGCGCCGCCTCCTCGAGTTGCAGCAGACGCCGCGCGTCGCCGAGCAGCATCTCGCCCTCGTCGGTCAGCGCGACGCTGCGCGTCGTGCGCCGGAACAGCGGCCGTTTGGCTTCGAGCTCGAGCCGCTTGATCTGCTGGCTGATGGTCGACTGCGTCAGATGCAATTGCTCGGCGGCACGGTGGAAGCCGCCGCAATCGGCGACCGCGACGAAGGCCCGCAGCAGTTCGAGGTCGAGCATCGATTAATCCATATTCGTAATCAATCATATTATAGAATATCGTTTCTATTATCAATGGCGGCCTTTTACCTTCGCTTCAGAGACGAAACGCGAGGAGGCCATCATGTCGAACACCACCCAGCCAACGGACCGCGCGGCACGGCTGGCCCGCGCACAAGCCATCTGCGGCACAGGCGGCAAGGTCTGCCCGCCCGAGCGCGCGACCGAACTGCTCGAGGCGGTCATCGTCTCGGGCGACCGGGTGGCGCTCGAAGGCGACAACCAGAAGCAGGCCGACTTCCTGGCCGCGTGCCTCGCCAAGCTGGACCCGGCACGCGTGCATGATCTGCACATGGTGCAGTCGGTGCTCGCGCTGCCCGATCACCTCAAGGTGTTCGAGCGCGGCATCGCCAACCGGCTGGACTTTGCCTTTGCCGGTCCGCAGAGCCGCCGTCTTGCCGAACTCGTCGCGGCAAAAGCGCTCAAGATCGGTGCGATCCATACCTATCTCGAGCTTTACGCGCGGATGCTGGTCGATCTGACGCCGCAGGTTGCGCTTGTCGTTGCCGACAAGGCCGACCGCAACGGCAATCTGTACACCGGTCCGAACACCGAGGACACGCCGACCATTGTTGAGGCTGCAGCCTTCCGCGGTGGCGTCGTTGTGGCGCAGGTCAACGAGATCGTCGATCGCCTGCCGCGGGTCGACATTCCCGGCGACTGGGTCGACGTCGTGGTGCCCGGTCCGAAGCCTTACGCGATCGATCCGCTGTTCACGCGCGATCCCGCCAAGGTGAGGGACGAGAACGTGCTGATGGCGATGATGGCGATCGCTGCGGTGTACGAGCCCTATTCTGTGACGCGGCTCAATCACGGCATCGGCTATGCCACCGCGGCGATCGAGCTGATCCTGCCGACCTTCGCGGCAAAGCGCGGACTGAAGGGCAAGGTCGCACGGAATTTCGTGCTCAACCCGCATCCGACGCTGATCCCGGCCATCGAGGCCGGCTTCGTCGACGGCGTCTATTGCTTCGGCTCCGAGCTCGGCATGGAACGCTATGTCGCCAGCCGTCCGGGCGTGTTTCCGGTCGGCGCCGACGGCAATCTGCGCTCCAACCGTGCGCTTGCCCAGGTCGCCGGGCAGTATGCCTGCGACCTCTTCATCGGCGGCACGTTGCAGATCGATCCGCAAGGCAACAGCTCCACTGCCACCAAGGATCGGATCACCGGCTTCGGCGGCGCGCCGAACATGGGTGCGGATCCGCGCGGCCGTCGTCACGACAGCCCGGCCTGGCTGCGCGCCGGCGAGGAGGCCGGCGAGCGCCTGCGTGGCCGCAAGCTGGTGGTGCAGATGGTGCAGACCCGGCAGCCGAACGGCGCGCCGAGCTTCGTCGAACGTCTCGACGCGTTCGACCTCGCGGCGTCGGCCGGTTTCGCGCTGCCGCCGGTCATGATCCATGGCGACGACGTCACCCACGTCATCACCGAGCACGGCGTCTGCAATCTGTTGCGCTGCCGCTCGCTCGGGGAGCGCGAAGCCGCTCTGCGCGCAGTCGCCGGCGATACCGATTTCGGCAAGCGCCAGGATGCCGCCACGACCGAGGCGCTGCGCCGCGGCGGCATCGTGATGCTGCCCGGCGATCTCGGCATCGACGCGAGGACTGCAACCCGCGACTGGCTCGCCGCGAAATCCATCGACGATCTCGTCACCGCATCGGGCGGCCTCTACGTGCCGCCGGCGAAATTCCGTTAGCTGAAGGAGGCTTCCATGACCCGGACAGAGCAGACATCTAGCAGCACGCAAGGCTCGCTCGATTCCGCAAGACAACTTGCCGCGGCATTGCTGTCGGAGCGCGGCGAAGCATCGGGCGCTTCGATCGCACGCGAGTTGCAGCAGACGCTGCGCAGGCTGGATACCGACGGCCGGCACGGTTTTCAGCGCTATCTCGCCACCACGTTCCAGCCCGACGCGACGAAGCTGCGCGACGCGGCAACGCGCTATCTCGCCGACGGCACCGCGGCGGCTGCGGCCGCGCTCGCGGAGGCCGCCGATCCGCCGCGCCAGGAGGTGCTGCGGCGGATGAACACGGCGCCGGGCGGCACTGCGACGCTGGTCGCAATGCGCAGCGAGATCGCAAGGCGCCTCGGCGCCGAGCCGGAGTTGAAGCTGCTCGATGCCGATCTCAAGCATCTGTTCGCCTCCTGGTTCAATCGCGGCTTCCTCGAGCTTCGCCGCATCGACTGGGACTCGCCGGCCGCCGTGCTCGAGAAGCTGATCGCCTATGAGGCGGTGCATGAGATCAAGGGCTGGGACGATCTGCGGCGGCGCCTCGCGCCGGACCGGCGCTGCTTTGCCTTCTTCCATCCCGCGCTGCCCGGCGAGCCCCTGATCTTCGTCGAGGTCGCGCTGGTCGACGGGCTTGCCACCGCCGTTCCGCCGCTCTTGGTGCAGGATGCGGATGAAGAGGCCGCGCGCAGCCGGGCCGCACGGGCCGACACCGCGATCTTCTATTCGATCTCGAACTGCCAGGACGGGCTGCGCGGAGTCTCGTTCGGAAACTTTCTCATCAAGCAGGTGGTCGAGGAGCTGCAGACGGAATTTCCGCAGCTGAAGCGCTTCTCCACGCTGTCGCCGATACCGGGCTTCCGGCGCTGGCTCGGCCAGCAGCAGGATCTTTCCGCCGACGACACCGCGATGCTGCATGCGCTCGACGGCAATGGCTGGTGGCGCGATGCGGCGACGCAGGACAGAGTGCGGTCTTTGCTGATGAAGCAGTGTGCGCTCTATCTGACGCGCTCGCCAGTGTCGGGAATGCGCGTCGATCCCGTTGCGCGCTTCCATCTCGGCAATGGCGCGCGGCTCGAGCGGATCAACTGGCTCGGCAACACGGCCGACCGTGCAATGGCAGAGTCCTTCGGCATCATGGTCAACTATCTTTACGATCACGACAGCATCGAACGTAACCATGAGGCCTTCGCGCGCGAAGGAGAGATTGTCCGTTCACCGCAGGTGGACGCGCTCCTGTAACGATCCAGCCCTCACAATGATGGAGTAGATGTCATGATGATGAATAGACGCACGTTCTCGACCGCCTTGCTTGCCGGCGCCGCGGCTTCACTGGTGTCCTCGCGCGGCATGGCCGCGACCACGCCGCCGGTCAAGGCGCGCAACGTTGTGCTGGTGCACGGCCTGTTCGCCGACGGCTCGTGCTGGACCGAGGTCATTCCGCGCTTGCAGGCGGCCGGGCTCAATGTGACATCGGTGCAAAATCCGCTGACCACGCTGCCGGAAGCCGTCGCCTCGGCGCAGCGTGTGCTCGATCGCCAGGATGGTCCGACGGTGCTGGTCGGCCATTCCTTCTCCGGTATGATCGTCACCGAGGCCGGCGTGCATCCGAACGTCTCAGCGCTGGTCTATGTCGCCGCGCGCGCCCCCGATGCCGACGAGGACTACACGGCGCTGGCAAAAACCTATCCGACGCCGCCGGCGAGCGCCGGCATCGTGTTCGATGGTGACGAAGGCCGGCTGAGCGAAGAAGCCTTCCTGCGCGATTTCGCCGGCGATTTGCCGGAAGCCAAGGCCAAGGTGCTCTATGCCGTGCAGCAGCCGTTCCACAAGCAACTGCTTGCCGGCAAGACCAGCCATGCGGCCTGGCGCAGCAAGCCGAGCTTCTACGCCGTCTCGACCGAGGACCGCACCATCAATCCGGATCTCGAACGCTTCATGGCGAAGCGGATGGGCGCCACCACGATCGAGGTGAAGGCCAGCCATCTCGCGCTGATCTCGCAGCCCCAGGCGATTGCGCAACTGATCCTCGACGCCGCCGGACAGTCGAAGTGAGCACCGGCGGCAATCGCTCCTCCTCGCGATAATGAAACGGCCCCGGAACGTAGAAACGTCCCCGGGGCCGCATTGCGTATTCCGCCGTAGGAGCGCCCCCGGGGCACGCTGCCGGCGCGGTTGCGCCGGTTGCAAGGCAGAGTGAGCTAGCTCACGGCGTGTGTAGGCGTCACGCATCAAAGTTGGGGCGTCGCATGGTGCGACGAATGGAAAACGAAGGACCCCAACGTCATGGCCAATATCGACCACAAGCAAGGAACCTACACGATCGCTGCCAATTCGAGCCAGCCCTTCACCTTCTGGTGGGGACGGGATTCGAAGGCGCCGAACGAGTTCTTCGACGTCTCGATCGCGCCGCATCTCGACACCAAGCATGCCTCGATGGAGCCCCTGCAGGAAACGGGCAAGGCCGTGTACTGGGATCATCGCGGCGGTGTCGGCGTCGTGCTGATCCTGACCTTGCAGAACCGCAACAATTTCCCGGTCACGTTCGAGGCCAATCACGTCCGCATCTATTGATGCGGCGAGGAGACGGAGCAGGCCGCGTCGGTTGCGCGGCCGGCGCCGGGCTTTCCCTGCGTCCTCTGCTTTCAGAGCGGCGAAACGAAAATGCGAAGCTCGGACGGTTCATGTGCGAGAATGAGGATGCGTGGCCACAAGCCGCGCCACATATTCAGTGTCGTCCCTGCGAAAGCACGGACCCATAACCACCGATGGTCATCGTCGTGCAATGCTGGAACGACGAGTCCTGTTTCACGACACCGGCCGCGGCGTATGGGGACAGGTGTATATGCGACGCACTCGCGATCAGCGACGCGCACGCGCGTAGAGCGCCGGCAGGCCGAGGTTAGCTCGAGCTCGTCGACCCGCGCACCACGCGCTTGATCTTGTCGGTGGTGTAGGTCTGGCCGCCGATCGAGAGCAGCGGCGGGGAGGCGGTGAGGTCGACGGAATCGACGACGCCCTGAATCTCGGTCGAGATCGCGAGGTCGTTGCCCTTGGAGTCCTTGCCGGTGGCGGTCAGCGTGTAGGTGCCGGCGGGCCATTGCGTGCCGTCATTGCCCTTGCCGTCCCAGACAAAGCTGGCGTTGCCCTGCTTCAGGTTGAAATTGCCGGAATAGGCGGTCTGGCCGGTCGAGCTCGTGATCGTGATCGTAGCGCTGGTGGCTTGCGGGGACACCAGATTCCAGGTCGCCGACTTGTCGAACTGCGTCTTGCTGCCGTCGACCGCGACCGTGTTGCCGACATAGACCAGCGCCTGGGTCGACTGCGCGCTCTTCTCGATCTCGATCAGCGACTTCAGCTGGTCGTTGGATTTCAGCTGCTGCTCGACGCCAGCGAACTGCACGAGCTGCTGGGTGAACTGGTTGGTGTCGAGCGGGTCGAGCGGGTTCTGGTTCTGCAACTGCGTGGTCAGCAGCGTCAGGAAGGTCTGGAAGTTGTCGGCGATGCCCTGCGACGAGGTGGTCATGCCGGTGCCGCTGGTGCTGCTCCCGGAGTTCGTTCCGCTGTTGGTGCCCGGTGCTGAGACGACGGGCGTCGGCATGGTTGCATCGACTGCCATGGTGAACTCCTTACACTCTGATATCGACGCCGCCGAGGGCGCCGGTTGCGCGGCCGTAGGAGCGGCCCGCCGCTGCGGCGGGAACGCTGTCCTCCTCGGTGACGATCAAACGATGGGCGTTCGGATTGGACTGGCCATTATTGTTCTGGCCCGACTGCGACTGGTCGCGCAGGCTGAACTGCAAGCCGCCATTGCCGGTCGACAGGCCGGCATTGTCGAGCGCGCGCTGCAACTGGTTGGCGTCCTGGCGCAGCATCGACAGCGTTTCCGGCCGCTCGACGGTGAGATGC
This sequence comes from Bradyrhizobium mercantei, assembly GCF_001982635.1. Classification (GTDB taxonomy): domain Bacteria; phylum Pseudomonadota; class Alphaproteobacteria; order Rhizobiales; family Xanthobacteraceae; genus Bradyrhizobium; species Bradyrhizobium mercantei. The sequence continues at coordinate 678,365 of NZ_MKFI01000003.1, forward strand.
GAGGTCACCTGGCCGTTGCGGTCGACGTCGATGCGGACATCGATGCGGCCGAGCTCGGCGGGGTCGAGCCGAATCTCGAAGCGGCTCTTGCCGCTCTTGGCGGAGGCCGCGATCTGCATCGCAAGGCCGCTGAGCGGCACGGCGGCGGCTTGCGCGGCGTTGGTCACGGTCAATTGCGCGGTCGCAGACGGCGTCGTCTGGCTGGTCGCGAGTTGGGCCTGGAATGTATTGGCCGCCTGCGCGCTGGGATCGGGCGTCGTGAGCTGAGGCTGCGCGGCCGCCTGGCCGCCGACTGCCGGCGCGACGTTGCCGTCGCCCTTCGCATCGGACTTGATGGCATCGGCTGCACCGTCGGTGGCGGCCTTCGCCTTGCCGGCAACCGCGGCCGACTGCGAGACGGCGGGAACGATGTTGGTCGGAGCCGCCTGCGCGGCGTTGTTGCTGCCCTGGACAGCGCCGTCCGGGTCCGCCGGCGCTGTCGCAGCCGCGTCGGTCGTGGCGACCTGTGCCTTGGCTTGCGTCGTCGTCTTGGTGGCGGGCGTTCCGGCGGCAACCGTCGCGGCGAGCGTCGCATCGCCGGTCGCTGTCGCTGCGCCCGGCACCGTTGTCGCATCGGCCGTGGTGACGATCTGCGCCTCGGTCTTGACGCCGGCGGCCTTGGCGACCTTGTCGGCATTCGCCGTGGTGGTCGCCGCCGTTGCGGTGTCAGTGCCGGCCGGCGCACCGGTGCCGGCAGCGGCACCCGTGCCGGCGATGGCCGAGCTTGCCGCGATGGCCGCAGCGGCGATCGCCAGCGGTGCGGCGGGCTGGTCGGACGGCGCGGTGGCTGTCGCGGCCGGGGCCGTCGCCGGTGCAGTGGCCGCGGTCGCGATCACGGCACTGACCGTTGCCGCGCCGGTCGGGTCCGGTTGCGGAGCGGCCTGGGTCGAGGCCGTCTTGTCATCGGTGGATTGCGCATCGGTGCTGGACTTGGAGTCGTCCGACTTCGATTTCGACTTGGTCTTGCGCGGCGCGCCGGTGTCGCTGTCGTCATCGACCGTCTTGTCGTCCCGCGAACTGCTGGACGTCCGGTCGGGAGCCGTGCTGCTGTCGCGGGAGCGCGTGTCGGTGGTCGAGGACGAATCGTCGGCACGGCGCGCGGGCGCCGGCTGGGAGTCGTAGCGGCTGCTGTCGCTGGTGGACGCAGTGTTGCTGTCGACCAGCGCGGCAAAGCCGTCGTTCCCCGGCTGCGAAGCGGGATCGGGCCGCGCCGACCGCTGGGTCGCGCCCTGAAAAGACCGGCCTGCCAATGCTTCCGACGTGACGCTGACCACTGCCAACCCTCGCAAATGAGACTTCCGGCGTTTTGTCAGCAAGGAGCGGGCCAATCAGGACGTGCAATAAATGGTGAGTTATTTCAGTCGGTTACGTGCGGTCCTCGCGGCCGGCAACGGGTTCCCGACAGGTCTCCTTTTTGCCCGGCGGCAAGATTTGCCGTCCGCGCGCAGCTGAGCCCGGCTTCGGCCGGATTGCCTCGCCGGAATACGGCCTATATTAAGAGTGGCCTCCGACGCGTCCGGAACCGACCGACCCGGCCTTGGACGCGTTCTAAGGCTTTCTGGACAAAGGCTTTTTCCAATTTCGTCGCGGAGCGCATAAGCTCGCCGCGACAGTGACCAATGACCGCTTAGAGATGCTCAACAGTCTGGATCTTGAAGGCCGCCCTGAAGACACACGGATCGTCGTTGCCATGTCCGGCGGCGTCGACTCGTCGGTGACGGCTGCGCTGTTGAAGTCGCAGGGCTACGACGTGGTCGGGATCACGCTGCAGCTCTACGACCATGGCGCCGCGACCCATCGCAAGGGTGCCTGCTGCGCCGGCCGCGACATCCATGACGCGCGCAATGTCGCCGAGCGGATCGGTATCCCGCATTACGTGCTCGATTACGAAAGCCGCTTCAAGCAGTCCGTGATCGACAATTTCGCCGACAGCTACGCGCTCGGCGAGACGCCGGTGCCGTGCATCGAGTGCAACCGTTCGGTCAAGTTTCGCGATCTGCTGGCAACCGCGCGCGAGCTCGGCGCGCAGGCGCTCGCCACCGGACACTATGTCGCCTCGCGCCGACTTGCCGACGGATCGCGCTCGCTGGTCTGCGCCGCGGATGCCGATCGCGACCAGAGCTATTTCCTGTTCGCGACCACGCCCGAGCAGCTCGACTTCCTGCGCTTCCCGCTCGGCGACATGACCAAGCCGCAGACCCGCGAGCTGGCGCGGCGCTTCGATCTCGAGGTCGCCGACAAGCAGGACAGCCAGGACATCTGCTTCGTGCCGACCGGCCGCTACACCGACATCATCGGACGGTTGAAGCCGAATGCGATCGCGCCGGGCGAGATCGTCGATCTCGCCGGCAATGTGATCGGCCAGCACCAGGGCATCGTCCATTTCACCGTCGGCCAGCGCAAGGGCCTCGGCATTGCGTCCGGCCACCCGCTCTATGTGGTCAAGCTCGATGCGGCGACGCGCCGGGTCGTGGTCGGGCCGCGCGAGGCGCTGCGGATGGATCGCATCGCGCTGCGCGACGTCAACTGGATCGGCGACGGTGCGCTGGATCGCGTGATCGGCGACGGCATCGAGATCTATGTCCGGGTGCGTTCGACGCGCGCGCCGCAGCCGGCATGGTTGCGCGCCACTGACGGCGGCTACGAGGTCGAGCTCGTCGCGGGTGAGGAGGGCGTGTCGCCCGGCCAGGCCTGCGTGTTCTACGATGCGGCGTCCGGACAGGCGCGTGTGCTCGGCGGCGGCTTCATCAAGAGCGCGACCGCAAGCCGCGCGACGCGTGGCGTGGCGCGCGATACAGTGGCGCCGCTCGCGGAAGCGGTGCGCGGCTAGGGATTAAGAGGCTTCGGGGCAGGGAATGGCTGGGGACATCGACCGCGAGGGGGTCGAAAAGGCGTATGGCCGCTGGGCACCGATCTACGATCTCGTGTTCGGCAAGGTGTTCGATCACGGCCGTCAGTCGACGATCGCGGAAGCCGACCGGATCGGCGGACGCGTGCTCGATGTCGGCGTCGGCACCGGATTGTCGCTGTCGGAATATGCGCGCACGACAAGACTGTGCGGCGTCGATATTTCCGAGCCGATGCTGCGGCGGGCGCTGAAGCGCGTGCGCGCGCAGGGCCTCTCCAATGTCGAGGCGCTGGCGGTGATGGACGCCAAGAACCTCGCATTCCCGGATTCGTTCTTCGACGCGGTGGTCGCGCAATACGTCATCACCGCGGTGCCGGATCCCGAGGCGACGCTCGACGACTTCATTCGCGTGCTGAAGCCGGGCGGCGAGTTGATCCTGGTCAATCACATCGGCGCCGAGAGCGGCCCGCGCCGCGTCTTCGAGCTCGCCTTCGCGCCGCTGGCGCGGCGGCTCGGCTGGCGGCCGGAATTTCCCTGGGAGCGGCTGACCAATTGGGCGGCGAAGCATGGTGGCGTCAGCCTTGCGGAACGCAGGCCGATGCCGCCGATGGGACATTTCTCGCTGATCCGCTTCCGCAAATCGTGAGGCTTGCTGCGATTTGAGCGGGAACATCGGCGCGTCGTTGCGGTTTTCTCCCCATGACGATGAACCGAACCCTCGCTTTATCCTGTGCCCTGATGCTGGCGCCGGTTGCGGCCGCGGCACAGGCGCCGCCGGCGCCCGCCACGCCGCCGGCACAGACGGCGCCGCCGGCGGCCTCGCGCACCGCCGCGAATTGCGCGCCGCAGCAGCCTTCGCATCCCGGCGTGGTGGTTCCGGAGGGAACCACCACCGGGCAGGCCGGCCGGCCGCTGAGCGACAAGCTCGCCAGATCGGACGGGGTGCTGTGCCCGCCGGCCGGCGTCGATCCCGAAATGCGTGCGCCGACCCCGCAAGGCGGCAACACGCCGGTGATTCCACCGCCCGGCAGCCCCGGCGGCGACCCATCGATCAGGCCGAAATAGCCTCTCGCTGCAATAAGTTGCAGCCCCGTCCGCGTTTGCTTGACAGGCGCGCATGCCACTCTTTATATGCCGCGCGTTCGCAAGTTGCGGCTCTACGCCGCCGATCGCGAACCCATGGCGGGGTAGCTCAGCTGGTTAGAGCACGGGAATCATAATCCTGGGGTCGGGGGTTCGAGTCCCTCCCCCGCTACCATGCGTGACCCACTATCCTCAAAAGTGGGTTTCGCGCTGTAGCGGTCTCCCGCTACCATGTATGACCCACTATCGCGGTGGGCCTGCGGAAAAGCGTCCCCGCCGATTAGTGCGGCGAGCTTGCCTTTCACTTCGACCTCGAACCTTTCCCGTGATCCCTTCGGATGTACCGTGACGCTGTGAACAAGCGCCCGAAAGTCGTCGATCAGGGAACCGCGGTCGTCCTTCGCCTCAGTGTGGCTGGCCATTGTCTCCGCAAGTGCGTTGACCGTGCTGATGTAGCGGTCCAGGGTCGCCGGATGGAGCGCGACGGGGACTGGAGCTTCTTCGAGTGCGGCCAGTTCGGCTTCGACGCGCAATCGTTCTTCCTCCAGTTCCGCAATCCGTTGCTTGGCGTCCTTCTCGGAAATTACGTACTTGATCACGAGGTCAATGTTGCGTTGCCGCTCGCCTTCGATCCGGTCACGCTTCGCCTCCAGTCGCGCGCGCACTGCGACCGCGTCCCCGGCAAGCCGCTCCCGTTCACTGTTGTAGTTCCGTACATAAGTCTCGATCAGCTGCGGGTCTTTCAGTTCTTCCGCCATGCCGCTGAGCACGAGTCTTTCGATGTCGCGCAGGTAGATGACCCTTCGATTCGAACAACTCCCGCTCTCTCGGACCACTGAACAGCGAATCCTGGTCTTTCCGGTCTTGTCGCGGTCATGAACGGACATCCCCGATCCGCAACAACCGCAGCGAAGGAGACCGGAGAGGAGATGCGGAGCCCGTCGCTTCACGTGGCTGGCCAAGTGGCTCTTCTCGGTTTTCAGAGCGCGAGCTTGCTCCCAAACGAGCTGTTCGACGATCCGTAGCTGAGGCGCCTCGATGCTCTGCCAATCATCGCGAGGGTTCGGTCGAGATAGTCGTTTGCCGGTATCAGGGTCCTTCACCATCCGGACTTTGTTCCAGACAATCCGACCAACATAAAGTTCGTTGAAGATGAGCCCAGCTCCACGTTGGGCGTTACCGTTGATCGTCGACGCGTTCCATCGCCGGCCCCTCGGTGGGCGAACGTTTTCTCGGTTGAGATCGTGTGCGATTTCCCGTGGCGTTCGTCCGGCGGCGTATGCCGTAAAAATACGTCGGACGATCGCAGCTTCGTCTTCGACTATTTCGAGTTCACCGGCTTTACCGGGAACAGCTCGATATCCGTAGGCACATCCCCCCGCGTGTCGACCGTCACGTATTACGCCGGCCATGCCGCGACGGACCTTCTTCGCTCCATCTTCGCGCTGCATCTGTCCAACGAGGCCGCGAATTCCAATCAAGATCGAGTCTGCGGTGCCGTCATGAACGGCTTGGATTTCGATGCCCTGGAAAGATAATCTTTTGTGGATGCCGGCCAGGTCTTCCATGTCACGAGAAAGCCGATCCAAAGCTTCCACAATGACAACCGTGAAGCGCTGTTGGCGCGCCGCATCCATCAGCTGCATCAAACCATCGCGGCCGAATACAGACGCCCCAGAACGGGCCTTGTCCTCGAAGGTTGCAACGACGTTGAGTTGATGACGGGCCGCATAGGCCCTACACAGAGCAATCTGATCTTCAGTCGACTTTTCGTTTTGAAGCTCGGTCGAGAACCGAGCATAAATTGCTGCTGGCTTCATTTTGAACACCACCGCTGATGCGCTTCTCGCTGGCGGCGTCAATATGAGTTTTCATCAGCCGCTCATTCTCGAAGAGATGATCGCGCCTCGCGTCGGCGATTGCAAGCGCTTCAACAAATTTGAACAAAGCAGGATCTATTTCAGGTTGGTTTGCACACTGTGGTGCATGATGAAAAACGCCTCTCGTCTTCGCACGCGTCATAACAGCAAGATGTTGCATGCAGTCCAAAAGGGGCAGGTCGCTTAAACATCGATCGCAAAATTGGATATGATTGAAAACAAAACGGATGGATTCTTTTTGGTCCGAAGCTCGTGCGGTCCGTGGTCATTTGTGGAAGCCGTAGGCGGACAAGATACCAGCCGGCTTGCCTTAAACCTGAGCGATGTGCTCCGCGGGGCTGATGATCTCTGAGGCGGTGTGGCCTTAATGTCCGCCTGGCGCGACCGAGCGCCACCTGAATGACGTAGACGTCGATGGTCTGCTCGAGCAGACCCGACGAGACCGTGGCGTTACTGTCCTTCGCCTTCTTATCGACGCAACTGATCATGCGCTCGCCTCGCGACGGAGAGGACCATCCGCTCCATGCCTCATCAGTACGGTTCGCCAAATGCTGATCAGCCGGCTCACGGGAATGTGCTGCAAGAAGATAAGCGTAGCTTATACAGTGCTTAAATTTGACTAATTCATTGATAAGTCGATTAATCTTCCTTTTTGATCTGCTTACTCTGACGGCGCGAATTGAGTTCGCGCAAATCACCCAAATAGCAAATCGAAAGTTGCGTCGTCATGAGTCAGACACGGATCGAGAAAGACAGTCTCGGCCAACGAGAACTGCCTGTGGACGCGCTCTACGGCATCAATACCGTTCGGGCTTTAGAGAACTTTCCGCTAACCGGCCGCACGATCGCGACACTGCCCGGATTTGCCGCGGCAATGGCGATGGTCAAGGAAGCGGCGGCGCGTGCCAATCGGGAGATAGGCGCGCTCTCGGCGGACCGAGCAGAAGCCATCATCAAAGCTTGCCAGGAGATTCTTGCCGGAAAGCACGATGCTCATCTTGTTGTCGACGTTCTCGAAGGATCGGGTGGCACCTCATGAAACATGAACGTCAATGAGGTGGTCGCAAATTTGGCTGCGAGGCTGGCCGGCAAGCCGGCGGGTGACTACGCGTTCGTCCATCCAAATGAGCACGTCAATCTCGGTCAATCGACCAATGACGTGGTCCCCACGGCCATGAAGCTTGCTGTCTTTCGTGCGCTGGAGGGGGCTTCCCTTGCCTTGACGCAATTGGCGGACGGCTTCTCGGAAAAGAAGAAGGAGTACTCCGAAACACTTCGCCTTGGGCGGACATGTTTGCAGGATGCCGTGCCAATGCTGCTCGGTCAGACCTTCGGGGGTATCAGCCCTCATAGAACGCCATGCCAAACATTTGGAGGATCTGCGCCGTAAACTGTTGACAGTCCCGCTCGGAGGAACCGCGGTTGGAACAGGACTGAATTCGAGACCGGGTACAAACAGGCGGTCTTCCGCCACCTATCGGTTCTGGTCGGCCATGAGGTCAGACCGACGCCCGATGCGTTCGACGGAATGCCGAACCTCGACACGTGCGCCCGTCTGTCAGCCGAGCTGCGAAATTCCGCAAATTCTCTCTGGAAGATCGCCAATGACCTCATTGTGCTCTCGTCAGGTCCAGGCGGCGGTATCGGAGAAATCGCGTTACCGGCCGTTCAGGCCGGGTCCTCGATAATGCCTGGCAAGGTCAATCCCGTTATTCCTATGGCGGTTTGCCAAGCTGCATTTGCCATCTGCGGGAACGATGCTGCGATCGCAATGGCGTGCCAGCAGGGAATGCTGGAGATCAACCATTACGAACTACTGATCTGCGATCGCCTGATCGATTCGATCACTCTCCTCCAGCGTTCGGCGACGATCTTCCTCGAACGGTGCGTGCGCGGCTGACGGCAAACGAAGAGCGATCCTGGCAGAACCTGCTGGGGTCGAGTGCGCTGGCGACTGCGCTAGTGTCCGAACTCGGCTATGAGCCCGTCGCCACGATCGTACGCGCGGCACTGGCTGAGCATCGATCATTTCTCGATGTCGCTGTCGAGCGCGGATTGCTGCGTCAGGAAGACGTGCGCTCGGCCATGCGCCGAGCCGCCGTTGAGCCGCCAGGCGCGTCGGGTGATGCTTTTCTGAAAGAGAAAAATCAAAATTCTGGGAGGAAGCGATGAGCGAGGTCCAAGAGGGCTCGGGGATTCGGTTTGAAGATGCTCCCCTGCGACAGTTCCATCTTCACGCCGGGTTTGGCGCCTGTAGAGGACGGTTTGCCGACGGCTTTGAACTCGGCATTATCGGGATCGCTGTTGCGATCGCGGCGACTCAGCTGCACTTGTCGGCGACCTGGATGGGCTTGCTGGGCGCCGGCGCCTTGGCCGGATTGTTCTTCGGCAGCTTGCTCACCGGCGTGATTGCGGCTAGTCGCATTTGCAGTTACACCACTTACCGGAACAGTCCCGTTCAAGACCGTTCGCGCGCTCTTGGGCGCTCGTCAGCACTCGTTCCTGTGGCGACTGACACGCGCGAAGAAAGAGACGTTTGCGGCAGATTTCTGCGCTTTTAGAAATTGGCACCGAGCTTGGGAGGTGCCGCTGCTGCCGGCGTGCCGGCAGTGAGAAGGGGGCCTTCCCGCGCCCATCCACCGGCCGCTTAGGGCTGCGCCTCCCAGCGGCCGGTGGAGCTCATGCGCTGCGCTCCACACCTCTTCGCGGCCATGGACATCCTGGCGACCCGATGCCGTCGGCACGATTCGGACGCCGACTCGCCAGCCGCGAAGCCCCAGCGTTGCCGAGTCAATTGGAAATTGCACGGTTTGCCTCGTTTGATTCTGGACGCGATGCCCTGGGTCGGCTTGCGGCAGCTATAGGCAATCACCATCTTTTGCCGAATTTAACCCGAAGGCGATCGCATGCCGTTGCCGACCGACAACCCGTTCAATGTTCTGCTGAGCCTTAGTACGGCTTCGTCTTCGCCGCTTGGAAGCCTCTACGGCGCGTCGGAGCAGTCCGCCAACGCCGGTATCTTCGGCTCAGGGCTCAACGGCCCGTTCGGCTTGCCGGCACCGACCAGTCACGTCAATGCCCTGACGCCGTTCCTCACGCCGCCATCCATTCCGCCGCACCTCTGGTTTTATGTGGTCCGTCGGTTTCAGCGGATCTTGAACAACATCGCCATCACCACCGCGCAGCGCGAGGACGGCGAGAAGAAACATGCCGGCGTGCGGTCTGCGCTGAACCGCCACTACTGGAACGTCGCGTCGGATACTGCGAATAGCTTGCTCATCGGGTCATGGGGCAAGGACACACGCGTTCGGCCCTCGCGCGACGTCGACATCCTCTTTCTGCTGCCTCCCAGCGTCTACCGTCAGTATCAGTCCCGCGCTGGCAATCGCCAATCGGCCCTGCTGCAGGAGGTCAAAGAAGTCCTGCGCACGACCTACAGTCAGACTGCGACCTTGCGTGCCGACGGGCAGGTGGTCCTCCTGCCGTTCAACACGATGCCGGTCGAGGTGGCGGTGGGGTTCCGCTGCACTGACGGCAGCATCATCTACTGCGATACGAATGACGGCGGCAGTTACAAGACCTCCACGGCCGAGGCCGAGGTGGCTGACCTGCGCACCGCCGATCTGACCTGCAATGCCAACGTGCTGCCATTGGCGAGGTTGATGAAGCAGTGGCAGCGCGAGTGCAACGTGCCGCTGAAGTCGTTCCAGATCGAGAGGCTGGCGGTCGAATTCCTCCGGAGCTGGAGTTATCGCCATCATTCGCTCTTCTACTACGACTGGATGGTGCGCGACTTCCTCGGCTTCATCATCGGTCGTGCCAACACCACGCTGTTCATGCCGGGCACCTTCGAAGCGGTGCCCCTCGGCGACGCCTGGCTCAGCCGAGCGCAGACGGCCTACAAGAACGCTGTCAGTGCGGCGGACAACGAGTACGGCAACTACGAGGCCCCTGCCGGTCAGGATTGGCAGAAGATTTTCGGCGCGGCGGCGCCGGTGTTGGTGTCATGACCGACCCTGCGCAGGCCTTGATTGACGAATGCCGGCGGCAAGAGGAGAACTGCTCCTACACGGCGACTAGCTTCATCATCTGGCTGCGCGGGCTTCGGTGGATGAGGACCTTCTGCCTTGCGGCGCCCGTGGTTTTCGGTGCGCTGGCGACCTGGAAGGTGCTTGAGCAGTCCTCCGTCTGGGCTGCGGTGTTCACGCTGCTGGCAACGGTGATACCGCCGACCTACAAAGCTTCCCGCCTCGATGACACTATCAAGGACTACGAGTTGATGTCGGGCGAGTTCACGAACATCAGGGATGGCTTCCGTCAAGCGGCGCTTGTCCATTCGCAGAAGCCCTACCCCGAGTTTGAGGCCATCACCAATCAACTGATTGGCCGCCTTGAGAAGGCACGGGCCCGCAGCCTCGCGCCGCCGCAGTGGTGCTTTAAGCTGGCGCAGAGGCAGATCCAGGCCGGTCATTACGTTCACGACTACGACCAACGTCGGCAAGGGGATGGCGCCTAGGGGAATGGCGCGCCGAACAGGCCGGGCTTTAGGCTGTGCCCGGAGCCGTTATTCGTCTCCGCCCATTCGGGCAACAATCCCTCACGCGAGCGCTGTTGAACTTCTCGCCGGAGACACTCGGTCAAGCATCTGCCTGCGGCACCGCTATCACTGATGCATCCGCCGGGTGCCGTTCCAGCCTGGCCTCGTCGTTGCAGTCGGTCCCGCATCCCGTTTCGCGGCGCCATGTTGGTGCTCTTGCGGCTGCATTTCCGCCGACCTTCGCTTTGCTTCGGCCTACTGGCCACACCAACCCGGCAGCCTCAAGGCCAAGCCCTGCGGGCGTTCCGTGGCCTTGACCCGTCAGGCTCGGTGCAGCAGGGGGCTTATCATTCGCCAGGCCGGAAACCGCCTAGCGAGATTAAAGCCGACAAGCAATAATCGGTTCGCCCACTAGCATTCGACGCGAGCATAGCTAGATATAACCCTTTAAGTTGTTGGAGGTTTTATGCCGCATAAGTTGAAAGGGCGCGACGGGGTCTCGGTCACCATTCCGGACGGGGGCCACGGGCTACAGGGCAACGACGGGCACATGGTGGCGATTCCGAAAGGTTATCACGGTCTACAGGGGCGCGACGGGCGGATGGCTGCCATCCCTCAGGGTGGGCACGGTTTACAGGGTCGGGATGGTCGGATGGTGGCGATCCCGAAAGGTTATCACGGTCTACAAGGGCGCGATGGACGGATGGCCGCCATCCCAGCCGGTGGTCACGGTCTTCAAGGACGAGACGGACGGATGGTGGCAATTCCGAAGGGCTGTCACGGATTGCAGGGGCCTGACGGGCGAATGGTGGCGATCCACCCAGGCAAGCACGGCGTGCCAGACGCGAACGGCAGAATGCGGAACAAGTAGCGTTCCGGGCTGGATTCTGTAGTCAGATCGCACGGTCGTCACGATCCAACGGTGGACGATCGCGTTTCTCGGCATTCACTCGCCGCAGAAACTTTATCGCGTCGCGGACTCAAGATTCCTAGTCTCAAGCTCTTCGCCGTTACCCTTTAGGCCCATGGATGCGCAAGGGTTACCGCACTTCTGCTTGATGACTTCTGCGATGCGCTCAGGAGGATCGTATCGGAAACGCATCTGCGTACCCAGGCACGTGCCGAAGGCTTGCGCTGTAAGCAAATAGGCTTCTTCCGCAAATGAAGCTGTTGCTGTGGCGTAGAGGAAAGCCACTGCTAAAATGTACCGCATCATCCCCTGCGGTCAATGGGGACACTAATGACAACCGATGTGGTCCTCAACGGTAGACTTCTCGTCGTAACGCTGCTGCCGTAAGTCTGGCGGCGGTGGCTCCCTTTAAGCTCGCTGAGTGAAGCCGGGGCCGGGCAAGGCGGGGAAATAGGGCCCGGTGTCGAATTAAAGGACCAATTAGGATTTGTACGACGTCTCTTTTCGAATCCCTGCGATTCCGTTTTGCATAGCTCGTCACGACGGTTGATAAGTGAGGGAGCCCTACTGCGGCGAATCGGGCTGACCGTCCTCGTGCCCGGGTGATCAGAATGAAGAGCTTGAGCGAGCGCTATAAGACAGACCAGCTCACCCTAGCCGCCGTGGCGCAAAGGGGTAGGCGCGCCGATACAGTACCAAGGCGATTCAGCCAGCGAGGATGAATATGGCTGCTGAAGGCGATCAAACACCGAGCTTGGGGATCGAGGTGCCCTTTCAAGTCGGCATCGCGGGTTCCGACATCGACCTCAGCAATGCTGACGAGCGTGAGCGATGGCTACACGGGCAGCCCATTGAAGTCGCGATGGTGATCGCGGCACGTGCGGCGCTGAGAGCAGTGCCAGGCCTTTCGTTAGCCCGAGGCTCAAGCGGAAGCCGATTGACGAGACGCAGGGTGATCTTACGTGTCTTTCGAGCGGTTGCTGCTGCTTGGGCCGTATCAGCGTTCCCGGGACGGCGAGATGTCTTAGCTAGTGCCGCGAGAAAAGCGGTGTCAAGGCTTGGAGATGTTCAGGCCCCACCGCCCGAACGTGCCGCAGCGTATGCAATAGCTACTCTGCTGGCTTCGAATATCGATGCTCCGGCACGAGCGACAACCTGTATCAGCTATGCTTTAGATATGGCGGGGGAGAGAGGACAACTGGCCTTCGATAGCATGTTGAACGCTATTGTGACTGACGCAAATCTGCTCCGAGAGAGGTACAGCTCCGTAACGATAGCCACTTCGAAGCTTTGGCCTAGTCGGCCGCCCGAGTGGGTGCGAGAGCCGTGGGAAGAACTAAAAAATTCGCTTATCGCAGAGAACGAAGGTTGGCATGTTTGGTCGCTCTGGTACGAGGCTCGACTATTTGGGCATGTGATACGGGAGCCGCTCGAAATCGCCCGCGCTTTGATCCCCGACGAGCTTTGGAACCAAGAGCCCCGCATCTTGAACACGCGCATTCAAGAACTGGTCGATGAGAATGGGGCCACAGGAGGCGAACCAAGATTACAAGGCGTGAAAGCTGTGGGCGCGGCGGGCACAATCAGGCCATTGGCGTCTAGTTCGACAAGTGCGGAGCGTTCGGACGCTGAGGTGGGCACGATCCGTAGCCAACTTGAAATTGCAGCGGCGGCAGAGGTCGTACCAAATCCGGCAGTCGAGGCGGTGGCTCTACAAATCAAGAGCAATCCGCGGATGTTCGAGGAGGCCGCTCGTTTCGCAGCTAAGTCGATAGAGCGGGAATTAGAGACTTTAGCTGCAAAGATTCCCAATGAGCCCGGTGCCCTTGAAGGATACCACGAGGTTAGAGATGCTCTACAAAGGCTTCAGAGTGGATTCGAGGACCTTGCGTCGTCCGTTGGGGAAGCCAGAGAGGTGGCGGACGCGTCTGAGCAGACGGCCTTATTAAGAAAGGTTGTGCGCACGGCTAGGGCAATGTGCGAAGGTTTTGTTGATTGGTTTGTTGAACACGGCAATAGGTCCGGGCGCGTCATCGCTGAACTCGGTCTCGCCGGTGTAATCTCGGGGACGCTCAGTTATTACACGGGTGTTCCGCCAATGATGACCTTTCCGGTTACGATAGCCGCAATGTCTGGGCAAAGTGTTTGGGAGGCGATCAAGGCCTTCGCTCCGAACAAGGACAAGACAGGCAAGAGCGACTAAACGGCCCTGCTTCGATTTCCTTTTCCATGCCGACTACTTTGACGTGCTGACGACCTATATGTCCGAACGGTCTTCTGCCATTACTTAAATCGTTCCTCGGCCCATCCACCTCCCTTGCGCCGATCGGCGAACCACGCGTTCCCCATCTTGGCGGGAGACCGAATTCCACGACTGCCCGTGAATTCAGGGAAATAGTGTGTTCCGTGCGCTTTGATTCCATCTCTGAAATGTTTTTGAACGGTTGGAACTGTATAAGTATTTGCAACGTATGTACTTTTGCCTTTCGTAAGAAATTTGCTGCCTTTTTCTTACGCGTGTAAGAAATTTACCGTATTTTTCTTGCACGCTATCGACATGTAAGAATTAAATTGCATATTTCTTACGGAAGGAGGGCCCCGATGGCCAGCGTTGCAAATCGCATCTACGACCGGATGAGCCAAAGCGAACAGTCCACCAAAGTGTGGACCGCACGCGATTTCGCGGACACCGGAACGCGGTCGGCGATCGACGTTGCCCTTCACCGCCTCCGGCACGACAACCGAATACGTCGCATCGATCAGGGTCTTTACGATCTTCCGCGCAAGAACCAACTCACGAAGAAGGTCTCACCACCAGACTACAGGTCAGTGATCCAAGCGGTCGCCAGACGGGATGGCGCCAAGGTCTTGGTCGACGGAATAACCGCAGCCAATAATTTGGGCCTCACCAACGCCGTACCGGCGAACGTCGTCGTATGGACGGACGCTCGCGTGAAACCGATAAAGCTCGATCAAATGGTTATCGACTTCAAGCAAGTCGCACCAAGCCGCCTTTTGTGGGCCGACCGACCCGCCGCTCAAGTCGTACAAGCTCTCATCTGGCTGCGCGATGTCCTCCCATCAGATGGGGCCAACATCATGAAGCGCCTGAAGTCCATTCTGAACCAGGGCGATACCGGCGACCAAATTCGCAAGGATCTGCAAGACCACCTAGGTGATCTGCCAGACTGGCTCGTGCCTGTCGTCAAAGACGCGCTAAAGCCAGACGATAAAACCCAGATCAGCGATCCATCTCAGTCTTCAGGCAGCCCTTAGAAAGTCGATCATGAACGACCTGTCGCAGATCACCCGTGCGAGTGCCGAGGATCGACGAGGACTGTTCCAACAGGCAGGACAGCGCTTGGCGTGCGCACCCGAGAACATCGAGAAAGACTTCTAGGTCTGCTGGACCCTCGACGCCCTCTACAACAAAGCTGGCATCAAGCCCCGATTGCTCTTCAAGGGCGGTACGTCCCTATCCAAGGCTTTCGATCTGATCCAGCGATTCTCGGAAGACCTCGGTGCGCCGAGACGGCGTGGGGGGACGATCATGAGTTAGATGGTCCTCTCTCAACTTGCTGATTTTCGACCGGCGGCTGCAATGCCGCCCGTCTACCGAGAGCAGTAGACAGAAGGGGGCTGCAAAGCTCGACCGGGTGTCGCCGGTGGGGTGTCATAAGCAGAGCAACCTCAACTGTAACCCTGAGCCCTCGTAGCACAGCCGGCATCGCGGACGACTTCAATATGATCCGTCGGCGACAGCCTTACCTGATCGGCCGGCGTGTCGCAGACGGAATGCCAAGCATCGAGTCCATATCCTGGTGGAGCGAGTTCTGTTCGAAACGCCGCGACGCTGGAGCGCAAAGAGCGAAATCTGTTGCGCCGGACCGGGAGGACCCGGGGGAGCGAGGAGCCACTGCGGAGGCCGTGGAGACAAAGGTCCAGCAGGAACTGCTGGAGAGACCGGCGGCACAGGCAGCGCGGGTGCTCCCGGATCATATGGAGATGTTCGCGGGTCTCCTCCAGGATGGTTGCGCAGATGAATATGGGCCTTCGACGGGTTCACCGTTTCTTGCCTGGAGCCGGACTAGGCGCCGGTGGGATTGCGGCTGGTGCGGTTGGAGGCGCCGCCTTGGGCGCGCCGGCGATCGAGGATTTGACGATGATCACGCTCGCGCCAGCCAGAAGGAAGAACCCCAACAAGACCCACATCGCGGCCTGCAGGACGTCCACACCCGGCTCCTAGAGGCGAAGTTTGACCGCTGGCTAATTGCGCAAGGCGCGTCCATCTGCAAATTTCATTTGCAGTTTTCGAGGCCATTTTCTCATTTCTTCCCGCAGTTTTCCGGGGACATAAACGACTGATGGATAAGGGACAACTTCGGATTGATTCGGTTATATTCTCCCTGAGAGAATCGGGGGAAATTGCACTTGGAAGTCGGGGATTTCGTTGACCTGATTGCACGGGTTCTGGGAGCGCGGCGGCGTCCGAATCAGGAGCAGCGCGCCTGCATCGTGGACGATGGCGCGTCTCCGCTGCTGATCGTGGCCGGTCCCGGATCGGGAAAGACGACGGTGCTGGTGCTGCGGGCGCTTCGACACGTCGTGGTCGACAGGATCTCTCCCGAGAACATCATGATCACGACATTCACCCGAAAAGCCGCGAAGGAAATCCGCACGCGGCTGATCGAGTGGGGCATCCCGCTTCTCGAGGCCGCCGCGTCCGATCCGCGTGCCGATGCTAGCCTGCGGGATTTCTTGGGCGATGTCGACATCAACAGGTTCGTCACGGGCACACTCGACAGTATCTGCGAAGAGGCGCTATCGGAGGCGAGAGGGCCGGCGGAGCGTCCTCCGGTCGTTGTCGAGGCCTTCGTCGCTAATCAGATTCTCGCGAGAAGGGGCGAGATCTACGACGCCTTCCAGACCATGGGGACAGAATTCCAAGATTATCTCGGCAAATATAGCAGTTCGGGCGACGCTCCCAACACGCTCGGCGACATGACGCGCGTGGTCAGAACGCTCGTCGACCGTTTCGTGCAGGACGAAGTGGACGAGCGCGGCTACGTGGCGCGCGGTCGCGATCTGAACGCGCGGCGTGCGGTTGCCGAAATCTATCGAAAGTACAGGGACTATCTGCAGTCGACCAATCAGATGGACTTCCCGACCCTCGAACGGGTCTTTCTGGATCGGATCCGCGGGGCGTCTCCGCCCGGCCTGGTCGGCAACCTCCGGGCCATGCTCGTCGACGAATACCAGGACACCAATCCCTTGCAGGAGCGCATCTATCTGGAGTTGGCCGCCCGATCGGGGGCGGCGCTCACGGTGGTCGGCGACGATGATCAGTCGTTGTACCGTTTCCGGGGAGCGACCATCGAATTGTTCAGAGACTTCTGCGCCCGTGCAGGGCAGGCTCTTCCGAACACCGCGCCTCGCATGCTCTACCTGATCCAGAACTACCGCTCGACGCCCGAGATCGTTGCGTTCTTCAACGCCTTCGTTCAAAACGATCCGGACTTCGCCGGCGCCAGAATTCAGCCGCCCAAGCCCGGCATCGTGGCGAACAGGCCATCGGAGAATGTACCGGTTCTGGGCATGTTCCGAGACGATGCGGCGACGCTCGCCACGGATCTGGCCGATCTTCTCCAGGCGGTCTTCCGCGGCGGTGGCCGGCCCGGCGATGCGCAGCTTGCGGAAGCGATCAGGGCCGCGCCGAATGGCGGCGATCTCGGAGACGCGGTATTCGTCGCCCATACCGTCAACGAGTATCGACGCGCGTTCATGGGAAATCCGGCGTCGGAGCGGCTGCCGTTCCGCCTTCGTGGAGAGCTGGAAAGCCGCGGGATGTTCTGCTTCAACCCGCGCGGTCGGGCGTTGAAGGACATCGACGAAGTCCAGCGCATACTGGGCCTCTCCCTCGAGGCGCTCGACCCCTCCGACCAAGCAAATCCCGACGGCAGGATCGTCGGAGCGATGCGGATCACGAATTCCGCGAAGGACGTCCTGCGGCGTTGGCGCAGCGCCGCGCGGGCGTTCGTCGCCACGAACCCACGCGCCGCCATCCAGGGAGGCGACAGCCTGCGTCGCGTCATGCAGCGCTGGCAGGAGCGGTTTTCGATCGGCACGCGCGAGGCAACGGAATGGCCGGTGCTAGACATCCTCTACAGCTTCCTGCCCTGGATGCCCGCGTTCCAGGATGACCCGGAACATCAGGTCTATCTGGAAGCGGTTTCCCGGGCCGCCGCGCAGGCCGCCACCTTCTCGCCCTACCGGTCGCTCGTCTTGATCGATGAGCCGCACCGGACACGCAGCATCGAGTCCACCATCCGCGACATCATCGCTCCGATCGCCGACGATCTCGTCGAGGTGGACGAGGACATCATGGCCAGCGTCCCACGCGACCGGCTGAACATCATGACCATCCATCAGGCCAAAGGGCTCGAATATCCGTTGGTCATCGTCGACGTGGCGTCCGACTTCAAAACCAATCACCCGAAGCAGCGCTTCCGGAGGTTTCCGGATTCGCCCTCGTCGGTCACCGAGATGGAGGATGATCTGGCGCGATGCACGCCGATCGGAAATCTGCGGATGGCAAGGACCGCCATCCAGCGGAGCTTCGAGGATCTGATCCGCCTGTATTACGTGGCCTACAGCAGGCCGCAAAGCGTTCTCCTTCTGGTGGGATGTCTGCCTTGCCTCCGCTACAATACGACCATCAAGAACATCGCCACCTTCTGGACGCGCGGCAGCGATTGGGACTGGCGACGACCGGTGCGCGGCAGCGCTCCGTCGATGGCGAACAACATTCCTCTTACTTTGATTTGAGCAGAGCATGGAGCTTCCGATCAAACCGCCCGACCGGGTCGTCCCGGAATACAGCCTGACGGGAGACCTCCTGTCCTACCGACGCTGTGCCATGCAGTACCGCTACTACAATGGCAGCGCATTGCCGCCATCCCGTCCGGTCCAGATGTGGTACGGCGAGTTCATCCACGGTGTTCTGGAAGGTGCTTTTGGGATGTGGCGGGCGAATCCCGGGCGATATCCATTTCCTTGGCCGTCCACACCGATTCCGGATACGGGCGCGCCGGCGCCTCCTCCCGATGGTCTTGAGCCGAACGACCTTCGTGTCATCGGATGGCCGATCGAACAAGCGCTCGCCTACGAGGGAAAGCGCGCGCGAAGCCGCCGGGCGCGCGTCTCGGCATATCGGCGCGCGGAGGCGGCGGTCAACATGCTCGGGCCCCACCTGTTTCCGTTGATCGCCGATGCTGAACAGAAGGTGATCGGCACGCGTCCGCTTCCGAGCCCGACGCCGGGCACGATGCTCCGATCCGAGCGATATGCGCTTCACGGAGTCATCGATGTGCTGACGAATGTCGAGTTGGCGAGCGTCGGCGAGGGAAACATCATCCGGGATGCCGTGAGAGCGGCCTGTCCCGACTTGCAGGGGATGTTCGAAGTCATTGTCGACTACAAGGGGTCCCACCGGCCGGGGCTTGCCGAAGACTACTGGCAACTCGGCGAATGGCAGGTCCAGACCTACGCCTGGCTGCGCCAACGGCAGCAGTTGGGTTATCCGGTCGCTGCCGGGATACTCATCTACGTCAACGAACTCGCGCCCGGGTCAGACGACATCAGAAGGATGAGGAGCGCGATCCAGAACCGGCAGACCGACGTCGCTCCGACCCGCGGCGACCCGGACTACTATGCATTGAACACGTGGACGGCGGGCGCAGCACCCCGCCTGAGCGCCGCCTTCCGGTACAGGCGCGCGATCCGGGTCATTCCGGTGACTCAACAGAGCATCGACAACGCCACGCAGCAGTTTGACCAGATCGTCGCGGAAATCGAAGGACGCGTCCGGGACGAGGAGATCAGAGGAAGCATTCGCAATACATGGCCGCCGACATGCGACTCGCTTGAGACTTGCATCGCATGCGACTTCCGGCATTTCTGCCCCAGGCCGGCGGGAACACGGCAACAACTCGCCACGGCAGAGGCCGCCGGGGACGATGACGACGTCTGATCAAGCCTTTTGCTTCTTCGCCTTCGTGGCCCCTCGGGCGGAGGAGCAAAGTCGGTCCTTCGTTCGGCTAGGTCGATCAAGCTGACGTGTTCCCACCATTGCCAACCGAACCCCGAACTTGCGCGCCTCGTAGCTTGCAGCGGCAACCACGCCGCGCTCCTTGGATTCGCACACAGCGACCGGTTTGCCGCGCAAGTCCGGATTGCCCCGCTGCTCGACTGACGCGTAGAAGGCATCCATATCGATATGGATGATCTTGCGGTCTCGAACCTCCGCGGTCTTTTGATCCCGATCCGACGATCTCTGCGCTAATTGTATGACCAATCCGCTGGCGCTTCGGAGGACAGGAGCGAAAACAAGTACTGGTCTTCGCCGGATGGTCAGCTTGCTGCAAGGTCCTTAGCATGCGTCGAATCCCCGTGGCATTGATGCTCGTCCATCTTTCGAGCATGGCGTTGGCCGATCAGTTCGTCGGGCAGGCCAGCGTTATTGACGGCGACACCCTGGAAGTACATGGAACGCGCGTCCGGCTTTGGGGCATCGATGCGCCGGAGAGCAGCCAGCTGTGCCGCGGCGAAGACAGTTTAGAGTATCGTTGCGGTGCGCGGGCTGCGAATGACCTGAATTCCTTCATTGCGCGGCGTGTCGTCCACTGCGTCCCCATCAACCTCGACCAATATGGCCGCACGGTCGCGACCTGTTCAGTCGGTGGGGTGGACCTTGGCAAATGGTTAGTGCTTAACGGCCTTGCGCTGGATTGGCCTCAATACTCGAAAGGCAGATATGGGGCAGTTCAGCGCGACGCCGAGCGAGCCGGCCGCGGGATTTGGAAGGGCAGCCACGTCGAGCCTTGGCTCTATCGCGCCTGCATCCGCTTGAACGGAAACCCGTCTGCCTGCTCAGATGACACAAACTCGCGTCCCTGATGGATGGAGGCGGACAATCCGGTCGCTACCAGAAGTGACGCTAGCTTGGTTGGGGCGACTCACGCTACCAAATTGCTCTCGATTGCCTTCACTGCACGACGGGGACGACATGGTTGCAGCCACTCCTAGATTGCCAGCTTCGGGTTATGCACTTGAAGTGGATGGCCGGCTGAAAGTTGAATTTACCACCAGGGACGGCGCCATGGCGGGTGGAGAAGAGCTCAAGAAGCGTTTTCCAAGGCTGCAGATTAGAATCTATGACGCGGAAACCAAGGCTCGGGAGGAAATCCGGATTCCCTGAACTTGCGTGTTTGTGCGGGTGCGGCTGACGCCGCACTCGGGCTCTCGTGAACCGAGCCGCTTTGCGTCTCGGCCATCCGGCGTCGATCCCTCGCGCAGAGACTGCGGAGTTCCTCGCCGGGGGCACTCGGGAAAGGGTCCCGCCGTCATGAAGTATGCCGGCGTCGCTATCACTGCCCCGTTCCCGGGTGCCCTCTTGACCGGTCTCGTCACTGCACTCGGTCCCGCGTGCCGCCTTCGGCGTCGCTATGCTCACGCTCCTACGGGTGCCATTTTCCGTTGAAGCGATGCGCCATTGGCGCACGCCTGATCGGGGCCTGCGGCCTGCATCTCAAGGCCAAGTCCCATGAAGAAATGGGACCGAAGCGGCCCGCGTCGCAGATCTCTCATTCTCACCGCTGTGTGCGTGCGGCGAGGGCCAAGCCGGGCTCTCGTTCGTCCACGCCGTCGTATCCTTCCGTAAGAGACCGAGAGTAAGAGTGCTGCCCGGGTTTTGCCGTGACGGGTTACAGGCTGCGAGAGAGGCTCGCGGCGCCCGTCGTGGAGAACCGCGATGTCCAGACGTTATCCTCGGGCGCGCTCCGGTGAAGACCGGGCGAACCTTTATGACGAAATCACCAACAAGATCATCAGCGAACTTGAGGCCGGCCGAGTGCCATGGGTGCAGCCTTGGGGTACCGAGGCGGCGAAGGCTTCTTTGGCCATGCCGAAAAGCGCCGCGACCGGCCGTCAATACAGCGGCATCAACATTCTGATCCTCTGGGGTTCTGCCACCGAACGCGCATTCACAGGCCAGAGCTGGCTTACCTTCCGCCAGGCGTTGTCGCTCGGTGGCCACGTCCGCAAGGGCGAGCGCGGGACTACCGTGGTCTATGCCGATCGCTTTGTACCGGTCGACGAAAAGCGGCGCGCGAGCGAAACCGGAGACGAAGCGCAGGCCATCCCGTTCCTCAAGCGCTTCACGGTGTTTAATACCGATCAGTGCGACGACTTGCCTGCGGAGATCGCAACGACGGCGCCGCCCCCGCCGCCAGGCCTGATCGAGCCAAAGGTCGAATCCCTGATCAAGGCGACCGGTATCAACTTCCGCATCGGCGGCAACCGCGCATTCTACGTGCCGGCGGAAGACTATGTGCAGGTGCCGCCGCCGCAAGCCTATTTCGAGCCGATCAATTGGCATCGAACGGCTTTGCATGAGTTGGGGCACGCCAGTGGCCACCCGTCACGTCTCAACCGTGACTTGTCCGGCGGCTACGGTACCAAGAAATACGCCTTCGAGGAACTCATCGCCGAGATCTCGGCTGCGTTCAGTTGCGCTTCGCTCGGTATAGTGCCGACGGTGCGCCACGCCGACTATATTGGCTCCTGGCTTGAAGTGCTCCGCGAGGACAATCGCGCGATTGTGCGAGCTGCTTCGCAAGCCAGCAAGGCCGCGGACTATCTCCTCGGATTCCTGCCGGAACGTGATGTCGACATGACGACCGAGAGCGCGGACCAGGAGGCTGCGTGAAGCTTTCGCCGGCCGGGTCGAAAAGAGAGTGAGAGGGAAGCTGTGGTTTTTCGCGACGGGTTGGAGGCCGAGAGAGAGGCTCCCGGCCGCCCGTCGTGGAGATCAGACATGACGAAGGCAGTCCAAAAGATCACGCTGTCGCCCTCACGCGACATTCCCTTCAACAAGCTGGTGCTCAGCCAATCCAACGTCCGGCGCGTCAAGGCTGGAGTTTCCATCGAGCAACTCGCTGAAAGTATCGCCCAGCGTACGCTTCTGCAAAGTCTCAATGTGCGGGCGATTGTGGACGTCGAAGGCAATGAGACCGGCATGTTCGAGGTGCCGGCAGGCGGCCGGCGCTATCGGGCGCTGGAACTTCTCGTGAAGCAGAAGCGCATGGCGAAGACGCAGGCCGTTCCTTGCGTCGTGCGCGAAGGCGGAATCGCTGAAGACGACTCGCTTGCCGAGAACGACGAGCGGGTGGGGCTTCATCCGCTCGATCAGTTCCGAGCCTTCCAGACCTTGAGTGGCGCCGGCTTGTCAGAGGAGGATATCGCGGCTCGGCACTTTGTGACACCGGGCGTCGTGAAGCAACGGCTCCGGCTGGCGTCCGTGTCGCCAAAGCTGCACGACGTCTATGCCGAAGACGGCATGACACTCGAGCAGCTCATGGCCTTCTCTGTCACAGCCGACCACTCCAGACAGGAGCAGGTCTGGGAGAACGTCAGCCGATCCGGCTATGATGAGCCATATCAGATCCGTCGAATGCTCACGGAAAATACCGTGCGAGCGTCCGATCGCCGCGTGCAATTCATTGGGCTCAATGCTTACGAGCAGGCAGGCGGCGGTGTTTTGCGGGACTTGTTCGAGCACGATGATGGCGGCTGGCTTCAAGACATCGCTTTGCTCGATCGCCTCGTGACGGAAAAACTCAAGGCCGAAGCCGAAACGATTGCTGCCGAGGGATGGAAATGGATCTTGGTGGCGGTCGATTTCCCTTATGGCCACACCAACGGCTTGCGCGAACTCGACGGCACGCCGGCCGACCTTACGGCCGACGAGCAGGCCGCCATCGACGCTCTCAACGTCGAGCAGGCTAGGCTTGAATCCGAGTATCAGGATGCGGATGAACTTCCCGAAGAGGTCGATCAGCGTCTCGGCGAGATCGAGGCGGCGCTGGCCGCGTTCGAGAACCGGTCGGAAACTTACGATCCCGCCGGGATTGCCCAAGCCGGCGTCTTCGTCAGCATCGATTCCGAAGGACGGCTTTCCGTCGATCGAGGCTATGTTCGGCCTGAGGATGAGGCGCCTGCGGCCGATTTCGATGTCGAACGGGGCACCGATGCGTCGACGACTGAAGGGCAGGAGGCCGGTGCTTCCGCAACACCCACAGCGATCTCGGTCGCCGGCGCATCGACCGAACCGGAGGATGATGATGAAGACCCGGCAAGGCCGTTGCCTGATCGGCTCATCATCGAACTGTCGGCGCACCGTACGCTGGCATTGCGGGATGCGCTGGCGGAAAATCCCGCGATCGCGTTCCAGGCGGTGCTGCACAACTTCGTGCTGACGGCCTTGTACCGGTTCGCGTCGGCCGGGAGCTGCCTTGAGATCGGGCTGCGCACGCCAACCTTTCCCGCTCAAGCCCCAGGCCTAAGGGAAAGCGTGTCTGCCAAGGCCGTCGAGGCGCGACATGAGTCATGGAAAGCACGGTTGCCGAAGAGCGAGAACGATCTCTGGGACGCGCTCACGGCCCTCGACGGCGCAGCGCAGGCGTCCCTGTTCGCTCATTGCGCATCTTTTGCAGTCAACGCCGTCTATGAGCCGGCAAACCGCTACAATCAGGGCCGCGTCTCCGCCCACGGCGTTCGCACACGGCTCGACCAGGCCGATGTCGTGGCGCGCGCCGTCGGGCTCGACATGGTGGAGGCTGGCTGGAGACCGACCGTTGACAACTATCTCGGCCGGGTCACCAAGCCTCGCATTCTGGAGGCGGTGCGGGAAGCCAAGGGCGAGTCTTCCGCGCAACTGATCGACCACCTGAAGAAGGCCGACATGGCCAAGGAGGCCGAGCGCCTTCTCGATGGCTCGGGCTGGTTGCCAGAGCCGCTGCGTTTCCTCGACGCCAGTGCTGCGTCGGTGGGGCAGGAGGGTGAAGCGGGCCCGCTGCCAGAATTCCTGGCCGACGAGGAGGATCCGCAAAACGCCCGCAGCGATGATCCGCAACAGCTCGACGCGGCTGAATAACGTCGTGCAGCGGGGTGGCCGCGGCCGTCCCGCAGCTACGTGGGGACCGGTGTGCAGCACCGGTCCCCATTTTTATTGGGAACGGTTGAGAGGGAGAGTGGGGCCGGGAAGGGTTTGAGCCGTCGGGGTCAGAGGAGAGCGCCTGATGGTTCGACCCGTTCCTGCTCTCCGAAAGAAATCCCCATGACCGAATCTCTCGCCGGCGGCGCTGGCGCTGCGCCGCTCTCGATGCATGCAGCTGCAACTATCACCTCCGCTGTGGTGAGGGCTGCGCGACAACTCTTGACCGATCTCGAATGCGGCCATCGCATCGATGCCGCGGTCCTGCGTGGAGCCATGGAGGCTGCCTTTGGTGCCTCCGACGCGGTAGGCGCCTGGAACTGGAAGACCGCCTATGATGCCTGCGAGGCCGCCACCGTTCTCTTCCTTCGCAAATTCGGTCCGGCCATGCGGACCAAGTCCGGTTCACCGCCCGCGATGCTGCCGATGCTCGGGAAAATCGCGAGCTGTCTGCCGACCCATACACTGCGTTCCGACGACAGTCAGGCGCTTCAACAGTTCTCGACGCCGATCCCGCTGGGGCTGGCCGCATGTACCGCAGCCGCCATTAGACCCGCCGACCGCGTTCTGGAGCCCTCCGCCGGGACTGGCTTGCTCGCCATCTTTGCCGAGCTCGCCGGCGGCGCTCTGGTGCTGAACGAGTTAGCCGAGTCCCGTGCATCGCTGCTCGATCATCTGTTCGCCGACGTTAAGACAACGCGTATCGACGCTGCCCAGATCGATGATCATCTCGAAGCAGGCGTCCTGCCGAGTGTCGTCTTGATGAACCCGCCGTTCTCGGCGCTGGCGAACGTTGACCGACGAATGGCGGATGCCGCGCTCCGGCACATCGCTTCGGCCTTGGCGCGTCTTTGCGACGGTGGACGTTTGGTTGCCATCACCGGCGCAAGCTTCGGGCCGGACAATCCGGCATGGCGAGATGCCTTCGTTCGCCTTCAGGAACGCGGGCGAGTTGTTTTCTCTGCCGCAGTCGACGGAGCCGTTTACGCGAAACACGGAACACAAATCGATACTAGGCTGCTTGTCATCGACAAACAGCCCGCGGCAGACCCGACGGTCTTTCCGGCCTCTCCCGGCATGGCGGGCGATGTCGTTATCCTGCTCGACTGGGTGACCCGGCATGTGCCTCCGAGGCTGCCTGTTGCAGCCCCGGTCGTGATCGACGTCGGCAGAAGCCCCTTGAAGTCACGATCCCGCGGCGCTTCCGCGCCACGCCTAACCTCTGCTTCGGGAGTCGCCGCGCCAGAAGGCGTAGAGCTCGCATACGAAATAATCGAATGGTCGCTGCCGGAGGGCGCCCGGCTCACAGATGCACTTTATGAGGAATACGGATTGCAGTCGATCCGCATTCCGGGCGCGCACGCGCATCCAACCAAACTCGTGCAGTCCGCCGCAATGGCGTCCGTCGCGCCGCCAAGACCTTCCTATCGACCCCACCTGGCGGCCAATCTGGTGGCGGATGGCACCCTGTCGGACGCCCAGCTTGAGAGCGTCATCTACGCCGGTGAAGCGCATTCCGAGTTGCTCGCGGGCTCCTGGACCGTGGACGCGACCTTCGATGTTGTCGCGGCCGCGTGCGACGACGCGGGAAACGCCGTCCAGTTTCGCTGCGGCTGGTTCTTGGGCGATGGCACCGGCGCGGGCAAGGGGCGGCAGGTCGCTGGCATCCTGCTCGACAACTGGCTCAAGGGTCGTCGTCGGGCAGTCTGGATCAGCAAGTCCGACAAGCTGCTCGAGGATGCACAGCGCGACTGGTCCGCGCTCGGCATGGAGCGGCTGCTCGTGACGCCGCTGTCGCGCTTCCGTCAGGGCACCCCGATCAGGCTCTCGGAAGGCATCCTATTTACCACCTACGCTACGCTGCGTACCGATGAGCGCGGCGAAAAGCTTTCGCGCGTCAGGCAGATCGTCGAATGGTTGGGCTCCGACTTCGACGGAGTGATCGTCTTCGACGAAAGCCACGCCATGCAGAATGCGGTCGGGGGCAAGGGCGAACGCGGTGACCACGCAGCCTCTCAGCAAGGGCGTGCGGGCCTGAGGCTCCAGCACGCTCTGCCGAATGCGCGCGTGGTCTATGTATCGGCGACGGGTGCTACTACGGTCCATAACCTCGCTTATGCACAGCGGTTGGGATTGTGGGGTGGGCATGATTTCCCGTTCGCCACCAGGGCCGAATTCGTCGAGGCGATCGAGGAGGGCGGAGTCGCCGCGATGGAGGTGCTGGCGCGCGACCTCAAGGCGCTCGGTCTCTACGCGGCCCGTTCGCTCTCCTACGAGGGCGTGGAGTACGAACTCGTCGAGCACCAACTTTCGCCGGAGCAGGTTCGCATCTACGACGCCTATGCCGATGCGTTCAGCATCATTCACAACAACCTCGACGCGGCGATGCGGGCCGCCAACATCACCGGCGAGACCGGAACGCTGAACGGGCAGGCCAAATCTGCGGCACGATCCGCTTTCGAAAGCGCCAAGCAGCGCTTCTTCGGACACTTGCTAACCTCGATGAAGACGCCGTCGCTGATCTGCTCGATCGAGCGCGATCTCGACGCGGGACACGCAGCCGTCATCCAGATTGTCTCGACCGGTGAAGCGCTGATGGAGCGCCGGCTGGCCGAGATCCCGACCGAGGAGTGGGGCGACGTCCGCGTCGACATCACGCCGCGCGAATATGTCCTCGACTATCTCGCCCATTCCTTCCCGGTCCAGCTCTACGAGCCGTTCACCGACCAGGAGGGCAATCTCTGCTCCCGACCTGTCTACCGCGACGGCCAAGCGGTCGAGAGCCGGGAGGCAGTCGCCCGCCGCGACCGCTTGATCGAGAAGCTCGCCTCGCTCCCTCCCGTACCTGGCGCGCTGGACCAGGTCGTCCAGCGCTTCGGCACCGACATGGTCGCCGAAGTGACCGGCCGATCACGCCGCATCGTTCGCCAGGGCGATCGGCTGGTGGTCGAAAACCGCGCCGGTTCGGCCAACCTCGCCGAGACCTCGGCCTTCATGGACGACGTCAAGCGGATCCTCGTGTTCTCGGACGCCGGCGGCACCGGGAGGAGTTATCATGCCGAGCTATCGGCCCGGAATCGCCGCTTGCGGGTCCATTATCTGCTCGAGCCCGGCTGGAAGGCCGACGCCGCGATCCAGGGCCTCGGCCGGACAAATCGGACCAACCAGGCGCGGCCGCCGCTGTTTCGCCCCATCGCGACGGACGTGAAGGCTGAAAAGCGCTTCCTGAGCACCATCGCCCGCCGGCTCGACACCTTGGGCGCCATCACGCGCGGCCAGCGCCAGACCGGAGGGCAGGGCCTGTTCCGGCCCGAGGACAACCTCGAGAGTCAGTATGGGCGTGACGCATTGCGTCAACTCTACACGCTGCTGGCGCGAGGCAAGGTCGACGGCTGCTCGCTCGAGAGGTTCGAGCATGCGACCGGCCTGAAGCTGACCGATACCAACGGGCTCAGGGATGACCTGCCGCCAATCACGACCTTCCTGAACAGGTTATTGGCGCTCACTATCGAGCTACAGAATGTCCTGTTCACCGCGTTCGAGCAGCTCTTGACCGCTCGGATCGAGGGCGCCGTCGCCTCTAGCACCTATGACGTCGGACTGGAAACGCTTCGTGCCGAGAGCTTTGTCGTCACCGACCGGCGGACCATTTATGCGCATCCAGGCACTGGCGCCGAGACCCGGCTTCTCACGATTACCCAGCGCCTGCGCAACCATCCTGTGGGGCTGGATGAGGCTCTCGCTCGTCTTTCCGATCCTCATGCCGTCCTGCTGATGAATGAGCGCTCGGGACGAGCCGCCGTGCAGGTGCCGGCGGCGAGCTTCATGCTCGACGACGGCGAGATCGAGCGGCGCGTTCGCCTGATCCGACCGATGGAGCAACACAGCGTCTCCCTCGACATGATGGCGGAAAGCCATTGGGTGGAAGCCGATCGAGAACCCTTTGCCGCTGCCTGGCTGGCGGAGCTCGCCGAGGTACCCGAGTTCACCGAGAGTACGATCCATGTTGTAGCGGGCCTGCTGTTGCCCATCTGGAAGCGGCTGCCGAACGAATCGACCCGGGTCTATCGGCTGCAGACCGACGCGGGCGAACGGATCATCGGCCGCAAGGTTTCTGCCGCCTGGGTCGCGAACGTCCTTGCCGCTGATGCGCCTACGTTGACGCCGGACGCTGCCTTTGCCGCGCTGATGGAGGGGCGGACCGTCCTCGATCTTGCCGAGGACCTCCAGCTTCGCCGTGTCCGGGTGATGGGCGCATACCGCATCGAGCTGTCGGGATTCAACGACACGATGCGCGATCGACTGCGCGCTTATGGCCTGTTCGGGGAGATCATTTCCTGGAAGCTGCGCATGTTCGTGCCCACGGACGCATGCGGCGTCGAGATCCTGTCGAAGGTGCTTGAGCACTATCCGGTTGCGCGCATCAGCGGGCGGGAGGCCGCGTGATGCCCCGCGATGCCTCCGAACTGGCATGCCGCCTCGCGCGCGAGGCCGAGGCGGTATGCCGACACTATCTCTCCAATGGCAAGCGGGAGGGGCGCTACTGGCTGGTCGGCGACGTCCACAATACGCCGGGCCGCTCGATGTTCGTGCGGCTCCGGGAATCGCGGAAGGGACCCGCCGGCAAGTGGACCGATGCTGCGACTGGAGAACATGGCGATCTCCTCGATATCATCCGCGAAAGTCTTGGTCTGCGCGACTTCCGCGACGTGGCCAAGGAGGCGAGGCGCTTTCTGGGGCTGTCTCGTACCGAGTCGGAATTCGTCTCGAAGCCCGATCGTCCAGCGGTACCAGCCGGATCGCAAGCGGCCGCCCGCCGCCTCTTTGCGATATCCAGCCCGATCCAAGGAACCGTGGTTGAGACATATCTGCAGCGGCGCGGGATAGCCTGCGTGCACCACGGCGGCGACCTGCGCTTTCACCCACGCTGCTACTACCGATCGGACGAGCGCTTGCCGACCGAGACCTGGCCAGCGATGATCGCCTGCGTCACCGATCTCGATGGACGGATCACCGGTGTACATCGCACCTGGCTCGACCCCGACGGATTTGATCGCATTCGTCTGGGCAAGGCTCCGATCGATACGCCACGGCGGGCGATGGGCGACCTCCTCGGCAACGCCGTTCGCTTCGGCGTGGTGGACGACGTGCTCGCTGCCGGCGAGGGTATCGAGACCATGCTGTCCTTACGCTGCGCGCTACCGACGATGCCGATGGCCGCTGCGCTTTCGGCCAATCACCTCTCAGCCATGTTGCTCCCATCTGGCCTTCGCCGGCTCTACATCGCGCGCGATGCCGATGCCGCCGGAGATGTGGTGCAGACAGTTCTGACCCGGCGCGCAGCAGACGCCGGCATTGAAGCGATCGCACTGTCGCCCCGGCTCGGAGACTTCAACGAAGATCTACACGTCTTCGGTCTCGAGGCCCTACGAGCGGCCTTACGCATTCAGCTCGCACCGGAGGATGTCATCCGCTTCCTGCATGCGTCAACGGTGGCCGCGGGATAAGCCGCCGTCATTCGCTCGATCGTGATAGGTCTGTCATAGACGAGGCCAATGCGGGAAGAGGACGCGACCTCGGCCTTCTAGAGGGCGATCGGGCGGCATGCGGCCCGGGCCGGCAATGGCTGCGGCCGGCTATTTTCCGCCGCGCGCCAGCTATGAGATGACACTTTAGCCATCTGGACGGCGCGCTTTGCATCGCGAGGCAAAATAGCCGGCCTTCGCCATCCTCCGCTGTCGCTTCGGCCCTCCGCTCCGCTCCGGGTTCTGGTCCGTTCCGCCCGCCGTCTGAGTGATCGCCACGAAGGCCGCGATGGGCGCGGCCGATCCGGCAAAGGGCCTCTTCCCATGACTGACTATGACAACATCGAGCCACCGCACGCCTCGTCTCCAACCGACCACGTCCTGAGTGAATTGCAGCTCTTCGGCTATCGTCCGTTCGACGACCAGCCTGATCCAAGACCGCTTCCCGAGAGCAGAATGATCACCGGTGCGGTTGCCGATATCTTCGACGCCTTGGTTGCGACCTTGAGCGACACGCGGCTTGAGCCGGATCTCAACGAGCTACTTTGGTCGACCGTCAACCTGTTTCACCGTGCCGTCGATCGCATCGAACGGCAGCTCGACGACAACGAACAGATGCAGCACAAGAGCCAGCGCGAGCAGAACGGCTCGGAGGTGCGATCGGTCGAACTCGAGCGTCTGACGGCCGAAGGCATCACGTTCATGGAGCGCCGCAATTGCCTGGAACTCTTCCGCGACCAGGCGATCGAACGATTTGAGGCCCACACCGGTTCGTCCTGGCGTCCTCGGTCAGGATCTCTGGTCAACCATCGCACACTCACGGCAGCGATGATCGACTCCCGCGACTTCATCGCCGCCAAGCGTCGCTCCGAGACCGAGGTCATGTTGCCGCCAGGGCCGAAGATCGCACTCACCGGTGGGCTCGACTTCAATGACCATCACCTCATCTGGGATCGTCTCGACAAGGTTCATGCCAAGCATCCCGACATGGTTCTGCTCCATGGCGGCTCGCCCAAGGGCGCCGAACTGATCGCCTCCAAATGGGCGACCACTCGGAAGGTGCCACAGATTGCCTTCAGGCCGGACTGGACAAAGTATGCCAAGGCGGCGCCATTCAAGCGCAACGACGTTATGCTCGAACTCCTGCCGATCGGCGTCATGCACTTCCCGGGCACGGGAATCCAGGACAACCTCGCCGACAAGGCGAAGCGCCTCGGTATCCCCGTTTGGAAATTCGGCGGCGCGTGAGCGCCGTCTAGCTCGCTCGAACGCAACCGAGGCGGAGTTGCAGGCGCCGCAACTCCGCCTCGGTTCGACAATATATCGACTGTTGCGCCGTGGTGGTGGTGGAAGGCGCGACCCTTACACCTTTGCACATGGAGCCACCACCATGCTTGCCCTTGGGCTTGTCCTCAACACGGTTGGCATTGGCTTGTTCTGCTGGCTGGTCTTTGCGCTGGCGGCATATGCCTTGCCGTTTTTCGTCGCACTGAATATCGGAATGATGGCGTTTCATGGCGGCGCCGGCGTCGTCGGCGCGCTGCTCATCGGAATTGCCGTCGGCGCACTGACACTTGCCTTTGGTCAGACTGCCGTCGCTGTTACTCGATCCGGGCGCTTGCGCGTCGCGATCGCGATCGCATTCGCTGTTCCAGCCGCCATCGCCGGCTACAATGTGATGCTTGCGCTTTCGCAGATCGGGATGCCTTCGCTGGCTTGGCGTGAGGTGTTGGCTTGCCTCGGCGCGGTTTGCATTGGCGGCACGGCGTGGACCCGCTTGTCCGTTTTCATGAATGGCCGTCCGCCTCGAGCCGGCCGGGCTGGTGGAGCAACCATCCCAACCGGTTCTCGTGGCTGCCACGCGAGAGATGATCCTTCGTCGCCTTCCTCGCCGAACAGGTTCCTTCAGAGCGGTACTTCTGAGGTCGAAAGCGCGATGAGCTGGGGTTGAATCGCTTCCCATTCGGCGCCCGAAGTTCGGCGCAAGCTCGTGATGCCCGTGCCCGTCACTTCCTCAGGTATATTGGATCAGCATCATTGGTGACCGGAGCATTGCCGCCGGCAGCGATCTTGATCGCCGCCCAGGCGTTCTGGGCATCAGCGATCTTGAACTTCTCGTGCATCCACGTGATGAAACTTTCGGTGCCCATCAGATCAATGTCGAATTCGTTCTCAAGCTGAATGGCGATTCGTGCCTTGTTATCGTCGATAAGAACGACGGCGGCCTCGCCGTCGGCCAGCAAAGTTTCGACGACGTCAAGTACTTGAAGGATGCTCTTTTCCCCGCGTCCTTTCCACGATGGCTTCAACTCGGGCTTCGAGCCGGCGAGTATCCATGTCTCCATTGCTTTCGCATACTCTACGCCTTCATGCGTCTCGACGATGTGGATGCGATTCTCGTTCCGCTTGAACCAATCCGAGATAGTCGCGCGATGTTCAAGCCGCTGATCGTCGCCAGGATCAGGGGCCCGCGTCGCCTCCGCCTTGACCATGTCGGGAACCCAGACATCCGCATTCGGTACAAATAGCCAATCCAGTGCATCGCTTCCGATCATTGCCAGAAGGGACAGCGGGCTTGTATCCGGAATCAAGATGCGTGACCGACGCTCGTGATCGGCTGCGGGCTCATCGATCGTCATTTCATCCCGAGCCTCCGTTCGACGGCGGCAATCTCGGCGCGGACAGCCTCCTTGTTACGGCCGCTCAACGCCGCATCGGCCATCGACAGCGCTAGGCTCTTGAGGTCGGAGGTCGCATAGCCAAGCGGGTCCCGCATCGGCACCCGCCTGACAACAGGACGGGGGCGCTCCAGTTCTGGCGCCACTTCTTCGCCAGCCTTCTGTTTGATCCGACGATATTCGTCGACCGACATCACAATCGATCTCGGTTTGCCGTGATTCATGATTATCACGGGGCCGGACACGGCAGCCCGCTGGATTTCTCCGGATTGCTGTTGCAAATCTTGGGAGGAAAAGGTCCGCATAGATCCTCCTTTAACTTTACATATTTTATGTATTTTTGGGGGTTTTTCAAGCGGATTGCGAGCCTCCATTCGAGGCTACATCATGAAGCCGTTGGAAGACGATGATGCTACTTCTCTTCGGTCCCAAGGAAAGTCATGCCCGCGCTCGCAAAGCGTAGGACCTGGATTGGGCAGACCTATGTAGCCCTCCCGATCGGGGGCCATCTACGTGAGGGAGGCCCGCCGGGTGAGCATCTCGAAGAAGGCGTCCTGATTTCCCGCGGATATTGGGCTTCTTCGTTACGCTCGCTGCCGGCACAGCGCTCTTGATTGTAGCGGCCCTCTATATTCGGAAAGCAAAGAGGAAGGGCGAACGCTAGCTACTTCCACCAAACGCGACATTCGAGGAAAAGACGCGCAGTCCATTGATCTCGCGCGACACCGCAATCTTATTCGCGCCCTCGGTCCCGCTGGCGTTGATCCTTCTCGGTGAGCGCTACGCGACAGCCTCGGGACGCGACGAGCAAACGCTCTGCTTTCTGCGATCAATCCATCGAGTAATTGCTTGAGCAAGCCGAGATTTGTCATCTGTTGCCTGCTCAGTGGGCGGCGGCAGTCAGGGTGAGCACTCAACTACAACGAGGGATTGCCGCGATTGGAGCGGGGAGGACGCAGCCCTCGTCGGCGTGCTTCGACCAGGCTGGGCCATTCCAATCCAGTACACATAGCTGTGGTGGCCTGGTGCACCGCTCGCGGTCGTTCTTTCCCAGACGATACCGCACATTGCGGCAAATTGTTTCTCTTTCTGCGCCGAACCTTCCCAGCTCTTGTGCGGCTCAACCGAGATTCGCCAAGTTCTCTCTCGAGATTTGGTCCTGTCCTGGTTAGGACACTCGCCACGGGAAATTTAGGACAGTAAGTTCTGATGGTCTCTCGCACGGCCTCGCCCAGACCACCGCAGCATTTTGTACGTCCAGTTCGGACCTCCCATGTGGTCACGACGGAGGGACACTAGGTGGCTTGCGGGACCATTTTTTCACTAAGGAACGTTCGACCAAGTTTCAGATTAACCTTCGGTTTAGATGTCGCAGCAATCCCTTCCCGCAAACGGTTGATTCGGTTGTTGACCTGTGGAAAACAAATGTCAGGTTGAACCGGATCGGCTCAAGCCACACTCAATTTGAGGATCAAAAATCTAGATTTGGGTTGACTATGTGGTAAAAAAACCACATTTCCTGTCGAAAGCGGCCCGGAAAGCCGACAAGTGCAATGAAATTTCAACCAGCGGTGATACACCACCCCAGCCACTAGGGGACCAAGGCGATGTCAGAGACAAAAGGAAATCAAGGGAAAACCGCCGAGTATCTCGACCAGTTTGAGAGCTCTCCGTATTCTTATCCGGCAAACGACCGGCAGGTCGTTGCTGGCACCTCCAAGAAAAAGGGTTCTTGGCGTCCCGGTAACTAACTTTTAGTTGCAATTTGTCCGGCAAAGGCGCAGCAGGGCTGCGCCTTTTTCTTTAGAGAATCCAACAGGGACAGCATGGCTATTACGGGGGATTTCTTCGAGCGCATTCAGGACAAAGCGACCTTTCTGGAGGAAGTACACTCAGACTTCTACGCTCGGTCCGAAGAGATGGGCGCACATCCTCACTGGAACAAAGCGAAAGCTCTGGACGCATATTTCCAGTGGAAACAGGACCTCGAACGGATCCAACTGGTAGAAAAGAATGTCAAAACGCCAGATCACATTAAGTGCGCGGCGCACTTAATCTATTGGCTGCGGCGATACTCTCCCGTGAATGACTTCGCTTTTGACGGGCCGACGGACGAAGCTCGCGAATTTCTTATGAAGTACGGGCGCGAATACCTCGCTTTTGATCTCGGATATCGGGCCGCGCAGTTCTATGAGTGCAAGATATTCGAGCGCAACTTACCCGAGGAAATGTCGTTCTCTCTTGATTCGAAGCTCGCGGGTGTTCGTCGAAATGACTTCATTAATTGTGTAACGCATGTTTTAAAGCTCAAGATGGTGTCGCCCCATGCGCTCACCATTGTATTGAAGGCTGTTTTCTTGCGTCCCTGAGCACGATCACGGTACGGGGATCAGCCAGGAGGTTGCCTTCGAGGCTGATGGATACGTCGCTACACCAGTGTCCTTCTTCTGGTAGATCGACGGCGTATGGGGCTCCCGCCGTCTCGAGCTTTTCCACCGCGGTTATAGGCAGCGGTATCACGACAATGGCGACTGGCCGATAGAGCCACGCAGTTGACCGCTACTGTCGTTTTTCATGGATGGCGGCCCGCTGGAGTCGGCCGGGGTGGCGGGGCAATCGCTCCAACCCATTCTCGCGGCTGCCACGCGCGAGAGAGAATCCTTCGTCGTCCAACAGGTTGGCGTAGATCGGTACATTAAACGAGGATTGCCGCAATTTGAGCAGGGAGGGGGCGGCCCTCATCGGCATGCTTCGACCAGGCTGCGCCGATCTCGGCCCGGCCCACGCAAATGTGGTGGCGTGGTACGCCGCTCTCGATCGTTCTTTCCTGGACGATACCGCCCTTTGCGGCAAATTGTTTCTCTTTCTGCGCCAAACCGTTCCGACCTCTTGTGCAGCTCAACCGAGATTCGCCAAGTCTTCTCCCGAGATTGCGGTTCAGCACGCGGACGCACGTGGCCTCTTTGATGGCTTGATCTGGCCGAAGACCGGCTTCGCCTCGATCGTCTGAGCCGCAACGCCGTTGATGCGACTTTCTTCCCCTGGGCTACGCCCATTCCTCGCGAGGCAAGAAAGTCGCAACAACGGCGTCCTCCGCTTCGCTCCGGCCCGCAAGCGGGTGCGTCGCCGATCGTCCTCGGCCTTTAGATCGCCATCGAGGCCGCGGTGGTCGCGGGCTCGAAACACAACAGGAGAAGTGACATGGCTAACATCGGTTCTTTCAAGAAGGTGGGCAACGATTTCCAGGGCGAGATCGTCACCCTGAGCCTGCAAGCCAAGGGCGTACGCATCGTCGCCGAGAGCAACCGCTCCAACGACAACGCTCCCAGCCACCGTATCTACGTGGGCCGAGCCGAGATCGGCGCAGCCTGGTCGAAGCGCTCCGAAGAGGGCCGCGATTACCTCTCGCTCAAGCTCGATGACCCCTCGTTCAACGCACCGATCTACGCCAACCTGTTCGACGACGAAGGCGGCGAGGGCTACACGCTCCTCTGGTCGCGCCCGCGCAAGAACGGCGAGTAGATCGCTGCACTACACCCCGCCCGGTCCGCCGGGCGGGGCCTCTCATTCTTCCGCACAGCGAAGCCGTCGCCGCCGGATCGAGCGATTCGCATCCACGATTCGACAGGCCCCCGAGGCCTTCGCTTGCCGCTTGTTGTGGGCGGGAGAGTAAGCAGATCGGCTGCCTCAACACGCGCGATACGCGCCAGCGCATCGACAACGTCGATACCCGCCGCGTGGACGCTTCGCTCGAGTGCACTGCTATAGGTGCGGCCAATTTTCCGCTCGGTGAGCTAATTCTTTCTGCGACCGAGGGGGCTGCCGCAGCGCCTGAGTTTCTGGCGGCGTCGTTCCGGTCGCGGCAGTCGCCTCAGCTGTTTCTTGCAAGTCAGGGTCTCCGCCACAACTCGATGTTGCAGCTGGCCAGTTCTGTCGCTCGCCCGATGGCTGGCATGTCGTGCTCAGCATCGGTTGGGTGGAACACCGCATCTGGTCCGATGAGTCGCCGTTGGTCATGCACGTCATACGCAGCCGAATTGCTGTTTGATGGCCGTTTCGACGCTCGCCATGCAGCACGCTGGCTGCGCCGCGATGATCGAACGCGCGCCAGGTCCCGCCTTTCATCCAATTATCCAAATAGCGGCGCGAACGCCTGAGCGCCGCTATCCGGGTGCCCACTGCAGTTTGCCGGTGGCAGCTATCGCATCGTCGCCGAAGCGCTGTTCGCCCAGAAGCGCATTCCCGATCGCGCCTGGAAGACGCACGATCTGCGCAAATCGAACGATCCGACTAGGACAGAGCGGCCTCGCGTTGATTGCGGGCGCTATCGCAAGCCACTGCGGCCCAAGCGCAAGGGCGACTAGCTCCTCCGTGGGGGGTATCGGAAAATCATCCCGGCATCTTCGGCATCCCCCCAAGCGCTTCTACTACGCGATTGTGACCGTCGACGCGCGGCGACCCTCGCTTGCACCCAAGACGATCACAGAGCTTTTCAAATGCCCGACCGTAGCGCGGATCAGCCGCAGCGATACCTGCGCACACCCGAAGCAGCGCGCTTCCTGAGCTTGTCCGGCCGCACGCTGGAGAAACACCGAACGTACGGCACCGGTCCGGAATATCATAAGATTGGCGGGCGCGTAGTCTACTCAGTAGCTGACCTGACAGCATGGGCCAAACAGGGCAAGAAGAAATCGACCTCGGACCCGGGAGTCGGAACTGTGCTGCCCGCAAAGCGGCATGCGCCTATTCCCTATGCGGGCAAAGAGCGGCGCTAAGCCATGTCCGCAAACAAATCCTCAGCGCACCACCGCCGCCCCGAGCGCGAGCAGTTTGACCTGTTTTGTGCACTTCCTGGAGATCTCGCGCTGCGCGATGCTCAGGATCTCATGGCCTATCCATTCGTTTCGCTCGCGAAAACGAAGCGGGTTGTGCCAATCGATTTCCGTTCCGCTGCAATCTCAATTCGTGCCGAAGCCAGGCCGGAACGCAGCATGGCGGGCATTTTGGGTGGGGACGTTCTGATCTGGGCGGCGTCCCAGATCGTCGAATCCGGTGACGCCGTATCGAAGATGTCGCGCCTGATGGCTGCGACGGCTTACGAGATTCTAGCGTTTGTCGGGCGCGTCACCAGCGTGGGTGACTATGACGGGCTGAATGCGGCTCTTAACAGGCTGCAGTCAACGACAGTGCAGACCTCGATCATCCTCTCGCCGCTCAAGCATCTTGCATGCGACGTACCACAAACGGTCCAGTCGCCAGACTTTGGCCGGCTATCAGTCAAACTCACGTGCGAACTGGGACCCAACCGAGGCATGAGCGTCGCATTAGCGCCTCTTGATCGCTTAACGGCACGCCTGCGTTGGCGCGGTCTCATTCCACATTCGGAGGACAATCTGTGAATCAGCTCGTGCTATCGGGGACCGCAACCCCCGGGCTATCGGGGAGCCGATCCTCGTGCTATCGGGGACCGAAATCGGGCCTAAACGGTTGCTTCTTGGCGTTTGCCTGCCACCGCAACATTATTGATCAGCAGATCACAAGCCGCATTGGAGGTGACTGCCAAAGGCAGGCCGGCTGTCCTGCTTGCCCGCAGAAGCCACACACGCTCTTTACCGAACTCCGAGCTCACGGCTTCCTGTCTCAGCCTCAGGGAGCGGCGGCATGAGCGACCTCACCGAAGTGGAAGTGTTGTGGCTCGAGAAGCGTATCGAAAACCGCATTCGGTTCGGTCGCATCGTCGAGGAACGGAAGATTGATCGCCACCGGCGTGTCCTGTCATTTGCACCCGGCAGTATTTTTGCTTTCGTTCGCTGGACATCCAACGACTTTGGAACTGTCATTTCGCGGATTGACATTTTGCGCGCGGCTGCACCGGGGCAGCGCTGCTCGACTGTGCCGTATGTAAAGCCCGGCGGAGAGATTTTGCTGCGACTCTCCGGCTGGTCGAAGGTCGAACGAGTGTTGCAGATGGCCGATGCTATTGAGGCGCTCGGCATCAATCCCGCTGATGTCGCGCCTGATCATTGGCATCACGTTCATAACCGTCTGTCCGTCAACGAAAACCCGCGTTTCTACACGAAAGCGCGCCATCAGGCTTGGCTCCGTCGTCAGAGAGTGATGCGATGATAGGTCGCCTGAAGACGCTGACTGCAACGTTTGGGGCTGTTGCTGCGCTCGTCGCGACAATCGCCATGGAACCGCTTCCACTCTACGTTTGGAATGCATCGACGAGCGTGCCAATCGGTCTCTATCGCTTACGACCGGCGAAGGGCTTCCATGTCACCGAGCTGGTCGCCGTTCGGCCGCCGGAGCCGCTCGCAACCTTCCTCGATCTTAACGGATATCTGCCCATTGGCATCCCCATGCTCAAGCGCGTGCTGGCGCTGCCAGGGCAGAGCGTCTGCAGAATTGGGCTCACGATTTCGGTCGATAAAATTGCAGTCGGCGAGGCGCGCGATAGCGACCGGCGCGGCCGCCCGCTGCCGAAATGGCAGGGCTGCCACGTCGTCGGCGATGGCGTGCTCTTTCTCATGAACTGGCAGTCGGACGATTCCCTTGACGGGCGGTATTTTGGATTTCTTCCGGTATCGGCCGTGATCGGTCGTGCTCTCCCAGTGTGGACATGGGAGGAATGATCGTGCGTGTTCCACGTGTCTACCCCGCCATTCCTCTGTTCGATCGATTGCGGGACCATTCCTCCGTCCCGGCCGATATTTGCAAGGCTGGCGCGCGCAGCGGCGATCCAGGGCGGCCGAATGGCCGGCGCGAAGCAGCTTTACCCTGGACCGGCGTGAGCACGACAGCATGCTCAGCTCGGTCGGACGTGCGTGTTTGGGCTGTCGTGCCACTGCTGCTTATTCTGACCGCGTCGCATAGTGTTGCTTTGGCCGAGAACGGACCGGCGGCTCGAGCGGTCCATCAAGCGCAAATCCCGTTCGCCGCTTTTATGGAAGAGGCGTCACGACGCTTTGCAATCCCGGTGGACTGGATCAGGTTTGTGCTGGACAGCGAAAGTTCTGGGCAAGTGCGCGCCAGATCGCCCAAAGGCGCGATGGGCCTTATGCAAGTCATGCCCACGACTTGGGCCGAACTGCGCCTGCGCTATGACCTAGGCAACGATCCGTTCGATCCGCGCGACAACATTCTGGCAGGCACGGCATATCTGCGTGAATTGCTCAGTCGCTATGGCTCGCCTGGCGTGTTTGCCGCGTACAACGCGGGACCAACTCGCTACGAAGAGTTTCTCACGGGCCATTCCCTGCCTGATGAGACGCGAGCCTACCTGATCAAGCTTGCAAGCCGGCTGGGCATCGAACTACCTCCGACGTGGATCGCCGACCGGCAGTCGTCGGCAGCGGCAATGTTGTTCATTGCACGATCTGATCTCATGCATAGGGGCGATCGGCCAGCGTTCGTACCTTCGAGCGACACAAGGACTGCATTCCCGTCGCGGGATATTTTGCAGATGGGCCCCAAGTCCACCGGGGTGTTTGTCGCCCGATCAGGTTCGGGAGCATCGCGATGATCAGGCGCAGGTCAGCAAGCGGTGGTGAGCTTCAAGGAACGATTGGCGAAACGGCAAGACCAGTGCGCAAACACGACGTATGTGTCCGAGGCCTGCACATGAGGTCGGATCTCGACAAGCCTGATGCCCTCGCGCTGGGCATATGCTGGCAATACGCCTACCGCACGAGCTCCTATTCCGTGCGGGGAACACCTTTGGGAGCTTTCGCGATCACTGCTTCGGCACGTTCGATCGCGGCACTGAACTCTGCGCTCTTCCACGTATCGACGGAATGGCCGTCATCGAACGACTCATCGGAAGCTTCCCGCGCCCGTGCGACCAACTCACGAAGCGCGGCAAAGGCTTCCGAGAGCAGTTTGGCATCCGCTCCGTTTCGGGAAGATTGCGTCACCTCTCTATCTCCATCACATCGCGATTATGGACCGTCAGGCAGTTTCGTTACAATAGATCACCGTCGCTATTGCGCCGGGTTTGATCTTCTGCGCTTCGCAAACCTCTGCTCAGGCGGCGGCAGCACCGGGTTCTGCGCATGTTCAGTTCCACGGCAGCAGTTCGTCAATTCGGCTTACGGGATGCCGGAAAGGCGGAAAGCGAGCACGACAGGCCGACGGCGAGATAAAAGGGGCTCGCCGGTCGAACCGCAAGCCATTGACATGACTTGGGTTCTACCGTGCCGGTCGGTCGGGGCGCGTGCCGCGCCTTGCATTTTGACGAATGCAATCAAAGGCTTTTTCGGCACGGCGTGCGCTCTTGAATGCTGGGAAGTCCGGTCATGACCGCAGGCGACAGCGATCTGCATGTTCGGCCCGGGCGCATCCGCAGCACGCGCGCGCCGAAGCAAAAGAGCTTCATCAACCAGGTGTTGCGCGCAGCGAAGAAAGCCGGACACACCTCGGGACAGGCCGCGGCTGGCAGGCGTTCTGCGGCCTATGGGCGCTCGACGTTTGGCCGCGGCCGGCTCGCCTTTAGTCGCTGCCGGTTGTTCAGCCCGACAAGGCGCGTCGTGGTGAAAGCGCGCGTTGTTCGCCACAAAGGGCGAGCCTTCCGCTCTGCGCCACTGACCGCCCATCTATCATATTTGAAGCGCGATGGCGTGACTCGAAGCGGCGGGAGGGCCGAGATGTTCGATGCCAGCAGCGACCGTGCTGACGGCGCGACGTTCGCGGAACGCTGCAAGGACGACCGCCACCATTTCCGGTTCATTGTCTCGCCCGAAGACGCTGGCGACATGACCGATCTCAAGGCCTTCACCCGCGACCTTGCTAAGCAGATGGAGACCGATATCGGCACGCGGCTGGATTGGGTGGCCGTCGATCACTGGAACACGGACAACCCTCACGTCCATCTTCTCGTTCGGGGCGTAGATGAGGAAGGAGCCGATCTGGTGATCTCCCGCGACTACATAAGCCGGGGTCTACGTTCGCGCGCCGAGGAACTTGCCGCCATTGAACTAGGTCCGAAACCGGAGCATGAAATCCGCATTTCGCTGGAGAAGGAAGTCACGGCAGAGCGATGGACGCGGCTCGATCAGGAGATACGACTGGCAGCCGACGAAACCGGCTATATCGATCTGCGTCCTGAGAAGCCCGGCAGGTCCGATCCCGAGATCCGCCGCCTGATGGTCGGCCGCCTTCAGCATCTGGAGAAGACCGGCCTCGCTGCACCCGCGGCACCAGGGGAATGGACGGTCGGGCTTGAGGCTGAGCGTAGTCTGCGCGACCTCGGTATGCGCGGCGACATCATCAAGACGATGCACCGCGCCTTTACCGAGCGTGGGGAACCGCGCGGTGTTGCCGACTTCGTCATCGAAAGTGGACAGCCGACGTCCCAGATCATCGGACGGTTGGTCGATCGGGGATTGCATGACGAACTGACTGGCGAGGCCTTCGTCCTGATCGACGGAACGGATGGACGTGCACACCACGTCCGCTTCCGTGGAATCGAGGCCTTCGAATATGCACCACCGACCGGTGGTATCGTCGAAGTCCGGCGCTTCGGTCCTGCCAGTGATCCGCGCCCCACCTTGGTCCTCGCGACCCGTTCCGATCTCGATCTTGCTGAGCAGGTCGCCGCGAAAGGCGCGACCTGGCTCGACCACCGCCTGGTCGAACGCGAGCCCATGCCGCTCGCCATGGGTGGTTTCGGCCGCGAAACCCGCGACGCCATGGAAGCCCGCACCGAGCGTCTGATTCAGGAGGGGCTGGCGCGGCGGCAGGGCCAGCGCATCTTCTTGCAGCGTGACCTGCTGAACACGCTCCGCCGACGCGAACTGGACGAGTTGGCAGCAAAAGTCTCGGCCGACACCGGCCTGCCTCATATGAAGGCTGCTTCCGGAGAGCATGTATCGGGCGTCTATCGCCAACGCATCACAGTCGCCTCGGGTCGCTTCGCCATGGTCGATAACGGACTTGGCTTTCAGCTCGTGCCTTGGTCTCGCGAACTTGAAAAGCGGCTGGGCAAGCACGTCACCGGCGTCGTGAAGGACGGCGGCGGCATCGAATGGGGTTTTGGTCGGAAACGCGACCTCGGCCTCTAGCTATCTCACCATTTCAGCTCGGAAAGGCGTTCGGGATGTCCGGAACCAAAATCCTTTGGGGACAGGTGATCGTGGTCGGCCTGATCGTTTTGCTCGCAATCTGGGGAGCAACCGAGTGGACGGCTTGGCGGCTCGCATACCAACCGGAGCTCGGGCGGCCCTGGTTCGAGCTATCAGGCTTCAAAGTCTATTACCCGCCCATCTTCTTCTGGTGGTGGTTCGTCTACGATGCCTATGCACCACAGGTCTTTGTCGAGGGTGCCTTCATGGCAGCCTCGGGAACCTTCGTTTCGATTGCGGTTGCGATCGGCATGTCGGTTTGGCGAGCGCGCGAAGCCAAGAACGTCGAGACCTATGGTTCGGCGCGCTGGGCCGATGTGCGCGAGGTGAAAGCGGCGGGACTTCTCGGTCCGGATGGCGTGGTGCTGGGCAAGCTCGACCGCGACTACCTTCGTCATGATGGACCAGAACACGTGTTGTGTTTTGCGCCCACCCGGTCGGGTAAAGGTGTCGGCCTTGTCGTTCCATCGTTGCTGGCTTGGCCCGGCTCGGCCATCGTCCACGACATCAAGGGCGAGAACTGGCAGCTGACCGCGGGCTTTCGTTCGCGGCACGGCCGTGTCCTGTTGTTCGATCCCACCAACCCAAAATCCTCGGCCTACAACCCGCTGCTCGAGGTCCGGCGCGGCGAGTGGGAAGTTCGTGACGTGCAGAACGTGGCTGACGTCCTGGTCGACCCCGAAGGATCCCTCGATAAGCGCAACCATTGGGAAAAGACCAGCCATTCGCTGCTGGTCGGCGCCATCCTCCACGTCCTCTATGCTGAGGCGGACAAGACTTTGGCAGGTGTGGCCGCCTTTCTGTCCGACCCGAAGCGGCCGATTGAGGCGACGTTGAAGGCGATGATGACCACGCCGCACCTTGGTGAGCAGGGGTCTCACCCCGTGGTCGCCTCGACTGCGCGCGAACTCCTCAATAAATCCGAGAACGAACGCTCAGGGGTCCTATCCACGGCGATGTCGTTCCTCGGGCTTTACCGAGATCCGGTCGTGGCTCAGGTGACCCGCCGTTGCGACTGGCGAATCGCCGACCTGATTACGGATGCCAGCCCGACGACGCTTTACCTCGTAGTGCCGCCCTCCGATATCTCACGGACCAAACCATTGATCCGCCTGGTGCTGAACCAGATTGGCCGTCGCCTGACCGAGGACCTGCATGCCCACGACCGCCGGCATCGCATCCTGATGATGCTTGATGAGTTCCCGGCGCTGGGGCGACTTGATTTCTTCGAGTCTGCACTCGCCTTCATGGCGGGGTATGGCATCAAGAGTTTCTTGATCGCGCAATCGCTCAATCAGATCGAGAAGGCCTACGGGCCCAATAACGCGATCCTCGACAACTGCCACGTGCGCGTCAGCTTCGCAACCAATGACGAGCGGACCGCCAAGCGGGTGTCCGACGCGCTCGGCACGGCGACTGAGATGCGGGCGATGAAGAATTATGCTGGGCACAGATTGAACCCCTGGCTGGGGCACCTCATGGTCTCGCGGCAGGAGACGGCGAGGCCGCTCTTGACGCCTGGCGAGGTCATGCAGCTTCCGTCGATGGACGAGATCGTCATGGTGGCGGGCGCGCCGCCGATCCGGGCAAGGAAGGTCCGCTATTATGAGGATCGGCGGTTTACTGAGCGTGTCTTGCCGCCACCCGATCCGCCGGCATCCGGGCGATCATCGCGAACGGACGGATGGTCAACGCTCGAAAAGCTGGAGCCGGCGCCGCTTCCAGGTGACAGGGGGAAAGGAGAGGAAGACAC
Source organism: Bradyrhizobium mercantei (assembly GCF_001982635.1). Taxonomy (GTDB): domain Bacteria; phylum Pseudomonadota; class Alphaproteobacteria; order Rhizobiales; family Xanthobacteraceae; genus Bradyrhizobium; species Bradyrhizobium mercantei. The sequence continues at coordinate 722,790 of NZ_MKFI01000003.1, forward strand.
CGCGAATAGCGGTCTCCGTCGCGAGCCCGAACTCCCCGATCACGTCGCGATCGTCAAGGAGACAACCGAACCGACGCCGGCAGAAGAATTTGCCCTCGTTCTTGACGATAACGAAGATGCGGTTCGTCAGTCCCGGCTCATACGCCAACAGATGCCTGGTGTCGCGCGTCAGGTCGCCATGGATCCGAATGACGGTATGGAGCTCTGAGGCAATATGCGCGATCGGATGAACGTATATTTTCCGCCAGAGCTTCTGAAACAGATCTCGGATCTGGCGGACCGCAAGAACCTTTCCAGGTCTTCGATCGTGGAAGCGGCTGTCGCCTCATTTCTGTCGCCGGACGGAGCGGATAGGCGGGAGGCAGCGTTCACTCGGCGTCTGGACCGGCTGTCACGTCAGATGCAGAGGCTGGAGCGTGACGTTGGTTTGACGGCCGAGACCTTGGCCCTCTTCATTCGCTTCTGGTTGACGGTCACGCCACCGTTACCCAACGACGCGCAGACAGCCGCGCAGCTTAAGGGCAGGGAACGTTTTGAAGGATTCGTCGAGGCGCTCGGCCGCCGGCTGCAAAAAGGGCAGAGCTTCCTGCGTGAGATTCCAGAAGAGATCGTCCGTCAGGAACCAGTCGGCGAAAGCTGACTGAGGCCCTCGGCACCTTATCGCGCCGGCCCCTCCTTTTTCTACGCCAGCCTACGACCGCAGCAATTTAGCCGAGCCTACAAAAAGCTGGACGCGCTATCGGCCCGAATGAGCTGAGAGCAAAAAGGGGCCAGCATGCAAATCTCAATAGCATGGCGTCGAACTGCGCGCGTTTTTCTGCCTTTTGCTGCTGGATACTATCTTTCGTACCTGTTTCGAACAATCAACGCTTTGATCGCCGACCACCTCAGCTCGGATACCGGGCTTGGGACTGCTGATCTCGGGTTGCTAACGTCAGTTCATTTCCTCATTTTCGCGGTGGCTCAGATCCCCATCGGCATATTGTTGGACCGCTTTGGTCCGCGTCGCGTCCAGAGTACTCTGCTCTTGCTCGCCGCGATGGGGGCCGGACTTTTCGCGGTATCGACAGGTTTCCTGTCACTTTTGATTGCGCGTGCAATGATCGGGCTCGGTGTGGCGGCGTCGCTCGCAGCAGGGCTGAAGTCTATCGTTCTTTGGTTTCCCAGAGAACGAGTTGCCTTGCTTAACGGCTACATGATCATGCTGGGATCGCTCGGAGCGGTGACCGCTACGGCTCCTGTCGAACACCTACTCGCTTGGATGGGTTGGCGGCAGCTCTTTGAGATCCTGGCGGCCGCTACCGGTGCGACGGCCATCCTCATCTATGTCGTGGTTCCTGAACGAGGCATTGTCCCATCGACAGCGTCAAGTCCAATCACCCTTAGCTCCGTTTTCGCCGATAGGCGTTTCTGGCGTATCGCTCCGTTGTCGGCGACCTGCATTGGATCGGCCTGGTTCCTGCAGGGGTTATGGGCATCGCCGTGGCTGTCAGACGTAGAGGGGCTCGATCGCGCAAACCTCGTCAGACAGCTCTTCCTAATATCGATAGGACTTTGTGGCGGTGCCTGGTTGTTCGGTACGACGGTCCATCATATCAAACGAAGAGAAATCGGGGCGGAGACGATTTTAGCGATGGTTGCGGTGCTGTTTATCGCAGCCGAGTTGGCCTTGATCCTGCGAGTGCCTCTGCCGTCCATCTTGCCCTGGTCCATTGTCGCAATTGTCGGAACGGCAACCGTGGTCAGCTTTGCGGTGATAGCGGATTACTTTCCGCTAGAGTTTGCCGGTCGTGCCAACGGCGCCTTGAACGTTCTGCATTTCGGTTGGGCATTTCTCGCACAGTACGCAACGGGCCTTATCCTGGAGCAATGGTTCACGATCGATGGACATAGGCCCATCATCGCCTATCAAGTCGCGTTCGGTCTCAACGTGGCAGTGCAGGTCGTGGCATTAGTCTGGTTCGCGCTTCCCTGGATCAGATGCTCCGCTTCGTGGATGAGACCGTTCCTGCCGGCTAACATTTCGGATGCCGCCGAGCCGGTTGGTTTGTATGAGAGCTCAGTCGTACTAATTCCTGCGGATGACGATGGGGAGTGGTGAGCAGCGACTCACGGCGAGCAATCCGATCGCGTAGGTCTCAAATTTTAGTTCGGAGACTTTCTTTTTCTACGCCAGTCTACGATCACCGAAAGCGCTTGTTGCACCAAGTCCATTGGTGCCTTTGTAGTTATCCCATCTGAGGGGGCTCTGTGGACGCCCTCGCGCGGTGGGGGCGGCGGTGGCAATCCATTCCTTTCAATCGGAAGCGAATTCGCGCGGTGCGAGAATGCTGCGTAGCGCACTTGGCGCGGCGATTGCCGGCTACCTCGAAGATGAATCGATTATCGAGGTCATGCTCAATCCGGATGGGCGGCTGTGGATTGACCGGTTGTCGAATGGCCTGATCGATACCGGCGAAACTCTATCCGCAGCGGACGGCGAGCGCATTGTTCGTCTGGTGGCACACCACGTCGGTGCCGAGGTGCATGCCGGCGCGCCACGGGTTTCGGCCGAACTGCCTGGCACCGGCGAGCGCTTCGAGGGTCTGTTGCCTCCGGTCGTTGCTGCACCGGCTTTTGCTATCCGCAAGCCTGCGGTCGCGGTGTTTACGCTCGACGATTACGTCGCCAAGGAGATCATGACCTCGGAGCAGGCCAGGATTCTCAAGAGCGCGGTCGCCGCGCGCAAGAACATCCTCGTCGCCGGCGGGACATCGACGGGCAAGACAACGTTGACAAATGCGCTCTTGGCCGAGGTGGCAAAGACGTCGGATCGGGTCGTGCTGATCGAAGATACTCGAGAACTCCAGTGCAAAGCGCCAAATCTCGTGGCTTTGCGGACCAAAGATGGTGTCGCCACACTATCAGATCTCGTTCGGTCCTCGCTGCGGCTGCGCCCGGATCGTATCCCGATCGGCGAGGTCCGCGGTGCCGAGGCACTCGATCTGCTCAAGGCCTGGGGCACCGGGCACCCCGGCGGCATCGGCACGATTCATGCGGGCAGCGCGCTCGGTGCACTGCGCCGGCTCGAGCAACTCATCCAGGAAGCGGTCATCACGGTTCCGCGCGCCCTCATAGCCGAGACTATCAATCTCGTCGTCGTCCTTGCGGGTCGCGGTGCCGATCGCCGCGTCGCCGAGCTCGCCGTCGTCTCAGGTCTTGGGGCCGCTGGCGACTACAGCCTTTCATCAGCAGGAGACTGACATGCGTCAGAAATTTCGATTTCTTCGGGATGCGGCCTCGCTTACCGCATCCGGCACGGTTCTTTTGGCGACGGCACCGGCATGGGCGGCTGGCTCGAACATGCCGTGGGAGCAGCCGCTCAATCAGATCTTGCAATCGGTAGAAGGCCCGGTCGCCAAGATCATCGCCGTCATCATCATCGTTGTGACCGGGCTGACGCTCGCGTTCGGGGATTCGTCGGGCGGCTTCCGCAGACTGATCCAGATCGTGTTCGGTCTGTCGATTGCGTTCGCCGCCTCGAGCTTCTTCCTGTCGTTCTTCTCCTTCGGCGGCGGCGTGGTGATCTGATGGATGAACCGGTCGTCGGCTTCGTCGTGCCTGTTCACCGTGCTCTGACCGAACCAATCCTCATGGGTGGAGCACCGCGGTCGGTCGCGATTGTCAACGGCACGCTTGCAGCGGCCCTTGGGCTTGGATTGCGGCTCTGGATCGCGGGCCTCGTCCTCTGGTTCCTCGGCCACATGGCCGCTGTCTGGGCCGCCAAGCGCGATTCCGCCTTTGTCGATGTGGTCCGCCGACACCTGCGCATTCCTGGTCATCTCAACGCCTGAGCCCTCGGTCATGATGAATCTCGCTGAATATCGCCATTCCAACTCCCGGCTCGCCGACTTCCTGCCTTGGGCAGCCCTCGTCGACGAGGGAATCGTCTTAAACAAGGACGGCTCGTTCCAGCGGACAGCTAAATTCCGGGGACCTGACCTCGACAGCGCAGTGCCGGCCGAACTTGTCGCCGTCGCCGGCCGTTTGAACAACGCTTTGCGGCGGCTGGGATCAGGCTGGGCGGTATTCGTTGAAGCACAGCGTCACTTTGCGGGCGCTTACCCACCGAACACCTTTCCGGATGTCGCGTCAGCGCTGGTCGATGCCGAACGCAAAGCTCAGTTTGAAGAAGCGGGCGTCCACTACGAGTCCAGCTATTTCCTGACCTTCCTCTATCTACCGCCTGAGGAAGGGGCCGCAAGGGCAGAACGATTGCTCTATGAGGGGCGCGATCGCGCCATTGGAGCCGACGCTCGCGAGCCGCTTCGTGGATTTATCGATCAGACCAATCGCGTGCTGCAGCTCGTTGAAGGGTTCATGCCCGAATGCGTCTGGCTCGATGATCAGGACACGCTGACTTACCTGCACTCAACGATTTCGACCAAGCGTCATCGCGTTCGAGTACCGGAAATTCCCATGTACATCGATGCGCTGTTGGCCGATCAACCGCTGACCGGCGGGCTCGAGCCGATGTTGGGGTCGGCCAACGTCCGGGTTCTGACGATCGTCGGCTTTCCGGGCGCGACGACGCCGGGGATTCTGGACGACCTGAATCGCCTCGCATTCTCGTATCGCTGGTCGACTCGCGCGATCATGCTCGACAAGACTGATGCCACGAAGCTGCTGACCAAGATTCGCCGCCAGTGGTTCGCCAAGAGAAAGTCCATCGGCGCCATTCTCAAGGAGGTCATGACCAACGAGGCGTCCACGCTGCTTGATACCGACGCCCACAACAAGGCGCTGGACGCCGATGCGGCGTTGCAGGAACTCGGTTCGGATCAGATTGGGCAAGCCTTCGTCACAGCTACCATCACCGTGTGGGACTGCAATCCCCTTGCGGCAGATGAAAAGCTCCGCCTGGTCGAAAAGGTCATTCAGGGGCGCGACTTTACCTGCATGATCGAGTCGGTGAACGCAGTCGAGGCCTGGCTTGGCAGTCTACCCGGCCATGTCTACGCCAATGTGCGGCAGCCGCCGATTTCGACCCTCAACCTCGCCCATATGATTCCGATGTCAGCCGTATGGGCCGGCGAGACGAGGGATTTGCACTTCAAGGGGCCGCCCCTCCTGTTCGGCAAGACCGAGGGATCGACCCCGTTCCGATTCTCCCTCCACGTCGGTGATGTCGGGCATACTCTCGTGGTGGGGCCGACGGGGGCTGGCAAGTCCGTGTTGCTGGCACTGATGGCGCTGCAGTTCCGCCGCTACCCGAATGCTCAGGTCTTTGCGTTCGATTTCGGTGGTTCGATCCGGGCGGCCGCGCTCGCGATGGGCGGCGACTGGCATGATCTCGGCGGCGCATCGCCGGACGGAGACGCCCAACCGGTTGCGTTGCAGCCGCTGGCCTGGATCGACGATCCTTCCGAGCGTGGGTGGGCCACGGAGTGGATCGGCGCGATCCTTGCGCGGGAAAAAATCGAGATCACGCCGGAGGTCAAGGATCATCTGTGGTCGGCTCTGACGTCGCTCGCCTCGGCACCGATGCAGGAGCGCACCCTGACGGGCCTGTCGGTCCTGCTGCAATCGAATTCCCTCAAACGTGCCCTGCAACCCTATTGCCTGGGTGGCTCCTCCGGGCGCCTGCTTGATGCCGAAATCGAACGGTTGGGCGAGGCCTCGGTCCAGGCGTTTGAGACTGAAGGATTGATTGGGACGAGCGCAGCGCCTGCCGTGCTCGCGTATCTCTTCCATCGTATCGGGGACCGCCTCGATGGCCGGCCGACCCTCCTGATTGTCGATGAAGGTTGGCTTGCGCTCGACGACGAAGATTTTTCCGGCCAACTCCGCGAATGGTTGAAGACGCTGCGGAAGAAGAACGCATCCGTCATTTTCGCCACCCAGTCGCTTTCGGACATCGATGGCTCCGCGATCGCGCCAGCGATCATCGAAAGCTGTCCGACGCGCCTCTTGCTTCCGAACGAACGGGCGATCGAGCCGCAGATCACCGCCATTTACCGCCGCTTCGGCCTCAATGACCGCCAGATCGAGCTTCTGAGCCGGGCAACGCCGAAGCGCGACTACTACTGTCAATCGCGTCGCGGCAACCGGATGTTCGAACTTGGCCTTGGAGAGATTGCGCTCGCATTCACCGCCGCCTCTTCCAAGACAGACCAGGCTGCGATCGCGCAACTCCTCGCCGAACGCGGGCCTGACGGCTTCGTGCCGGCCTGGCTTCAGCACCGTGGCGTCGCCTGGGCCTCCGACCTGATCCCCAATCTCGTCAACCTGGAGAAATCGTTATGAGGCGTCTTCGCCTATTGGCGGCCGCTGGCACCATTGCGCTGGTGCTTGGCGTCGCGGTGCCCGCACGGGCGCTCATCGTCTTTGATCCCAGCAACTATGTTCAGAATGTCCTGACCGCCGCGCGGGAGCTCCAGCAGATCAACAACCAGATCACCTCGTTGCAGAACGAGGCGCAGATGTTGATCAACCAGGCAAGGAATCTGGCAAACCTGCCGTATTCGTCGCTGCAGCAATTGCAATCTTCGATCCAGCGCACTCAGCAATTGTTGGCCCAGGCCCAGCGGATCGCCTACGACGTTCAGCAGATCGATCGCGCGTTCTCGACAAGCTACGCGCCGGTCACCGGAAGCCAGTCCAGCCAATTGCTGATCACAAACGCTCAATCGCGATGGCAAAATACTTATGCGGCAACGCAAGACGCGCTCCGGGTTCAGGCCGGCATCGTCGGCAACCTCGACACCAATCGCATCCAAACGTCCGCGCTCGTAACCTCAAGCCAAGGGGCCAGCGGTGCCTTGCAGGCAACGCAGGCAGGCAATCAGATTCTCGCGCTGAACGCGCAGCAGCTCGCCGACCTCACCGCAGTCATGACCGCACAGGGCAGGGCGCAGAGTCTTGAAGCAGCGCAGCGCGCCGCGGCCCAAGACCAGGGCCGAGAACAGCTCCGACGGTTTCTGACGCCGGGCCAGGGCTATCAATCCCAAGACGTGCGGATGTTCCACTAATGACCGACGTAAACGCATTTAAGGCGTTGTCGCTGCTTGCGACGATCGGCGTATTGGTTGTCGCCGCTTGCACGATTCAGCTTCGTGGTGGCGACAATTCTCCGCCGATACCGGAGACAGCGCAGACGACAGTTGCAACCAGTTCCGACCTCTTACGCTGCCGCGGTGTCACCTCCGAGGAAACGGCGGTTTACCGGTATTGTAAGCAGGTTTGGGATGAAAACCGGCGTCGCTTCCTTGGTAAGACAGACAGTGCTGCAGTTCCTGGCCGCGATGATTCCGCCGCGAGCTTAGCACCCGCCTCAAAGGATCAGAGCCGGATCCTGCAAGGATATCCGCCCGTGGCAACACCTGAGGCGAGCAAGCCATGACTGGTACCGGGATTATCGACCAGTTCCTGGAAACGTTTACGCGCTATATCGATAACGGCTTCGGGCTTCTCGGTAGCGATGTCGGATATCTCGCGACGACACTTGCCGCAATCGACATTACGCTCGCCGCGTTGTTCTGGAGTTGGGGAACGGACGAGGACATTATCGCGCGCCTCGTCAAGAAGACGCTTTTCGTCGGCGTCTTTGCCTACCTCATCGGCAATTGGAACAGCCTCGCACGTATCGTCTTCGAAAGCTTTGCCGGTCTTGGGCTGAAAGCGTCCGGCTCGAGCTTATCAGCGTCGGATTTCCTGCGACCAGGGAAGATCGCTCAAGTCGGCCTCGACGCCGGCCGACCGTTGCTCGATTCGATCTCGAACCTGATGGGTTACATCAGTTTCTTCGAGAATTTCGTCCAGATCGTCGTTCTCCTGTTCGCCTGGGTCGTGGTGCTGCTCGCCTTCTTCATTCTGGCGGTCCAGCTCTTCGTGACCCTGATCGAGTTCAAGCTGACGACGCTAGCGGGCTTCGTGCTGATTCCTTTCGGCTTGTTTGGCAAGACCGCGTTCGCGGCAGAGCGGGTTTTGGGCAATGTCATGTCATCTGGAATCAAGGTCTTGGTCCTGGCCGTCATCCTCGGTGTTGGATCGACCCTGTTCTCTCAGTTCACCTCTGGCTTTGCTGGCGGCCAGCCAACCATCGAAGACGCGATGACGCTGGTCCTTGCGGCGCTCTCCTTGCTCGGCCTTGGTATCTTCGGTCCGGGAATCGCAAACGGCCTGGTCTCTGGCGGACCGCAGCTCGGTGCCGGTGCCGCGGCCGGAACGGGACTTGCCGCTGGTGGTGTCGTTGCCGCCGCTGCAGGCCTCGCCGTCGGCGGTGCTGGTCTCGCTGGCGGTGCGATTGCTGGCGCCGCACGCGGTGGCGGTGCCGTCTTGAGTGGAGCATCCGCCGTCTATCGAAGCGGCGGCCTTGCTGGCCTCGCGGAGGCAGGCGCTTCGGCGGAAATGAGCCCGTTGCGTCGCGCAGCGGCTACGCTCGGGGGCGGTGTGCACGCGGGCGAGAAAGCCGAAAGCACTTCGGCAGAAGGGAAAGCGCAGCCCGATTGGGCGCGTCGCATGAAAAGTGCCCATACCATTCGGCATAGTGCGTCGACAGCCGGCCGCGCGGTCCGCTCCGGCGACCACGCTGGCAGCGGCTCCTCCGTCGACTTGTCCGAAGGAGAGCGCTGACGCGGGGCATGCACCTTACCACAGACCGCGGGCCGATGCCTCAAACCCGGACACCGCGCGACGCGAACCATTCACTTGATCTCAGGGGGCAGTTATCAATGTTCAAACGATCATCCGTTCACTACGGGCGCATGCCCGTGCCGATTACGCCTTACCAAAAGGCTGCGCAGGTTTGGGACGAACGCATCGGGTCTGCCCGCGTGCAGGCCAAAAACTGGCGCTTGATGGCGTTCGGCTGCTTGATGCTGTCCGCCGGCCTTGCCGGGGGCCTCGTCTGGCATTCCAGCCGAGGATCGATCACACCTTGGGTGGTTGAAGTCGATCATCTCGGTCAGGCCCAGAGGGTTGCGCCCGCCAACATTGACTATCAACCCACCGACGCGCAGATCGCCTACCACCTCGCGCGCTTTATCGAGGATGTCAGAGGCCTGCCCTCGGACGGCATCGTTCTGCGCCAGAACTGGCTTCGGGCCTACGATTTTACGACCGATCGGGGCGCCGCCGCTCTCAACGACTATGCGCGCAACAATGACCCCTTTGCCAAGTTGGGCAAGGCGCAGATCTCCGTGGAAGTCTCGAGCGTCATTCGCGCGTCTTCTGAAAGCTTTCGGATCGCATGGATCCAACGAACCTACGACAACGGCTCGTTGAGTTCGACCGAGCGCTGGACTGCAATTCTCACGATCGTGATCGAGACGCCGCGCGACGCCGAGCGCCTGCGCAAGAATCCGCTTGGCATCTACGTCCACGCCATCAACTGGTCAAAGGAGTTGAGTCAGTGACCAAGACGATGTCCGTCGCTCATTCGAAGCGTCCTATCCTGCACAGCAGGCCCAATTCGCCTTGGTTCGAGTTCGTGACCTCGAATCGAGCGATTCTGGCCGCTCTTCTACTTTGTTCGTCGGCGCTCGCTGGGTGTGCGACCTACATTCCGCCGCAGATCAGTTATGACGCGGAAGTGCCTCCGTTGCCGGCGCCTCCAGCGCCTCTCGATGACACATCGCGACCGCTCCACGTTCCACCGCTCTGGAAGCCAGCACTCGGCGGCAAGTCGGGAGGAAAAGAAGAGTTTGAACCCCTGAACCGGGTTGAGACGGCGAACAGCGCTGCGCGCGTCGAACCGCGCAAGCGGGGGTATTTCAATGCAGCGCAAATCTACGCTTACAGTCCCGGGGCGCTTTATCAGATTTACGCTGCACCGGGGCAGATCACAGATATTGCGCTCGAGGAAGGAGAGCAGTTGACGGGATCCGGACCGATCGCGGCTGGCGACACGGTCCGCTGGGTCGTGGGCGATACTGAGAGCGGGAGTGGCGACGCGCGACGGGTCCATATTCTGGTCAAGCCGACCCGCGCATCGATCGAAACCAATCTCGTCATCAATACCGACCGCCGCACCTACCTGATCGAGCTTCGCTCCCGCGAGCGACCATATATGCCATCAGTCGCCTGGTACTATCCGGAAACCGTTCGCGAACGATCGCGTTCAGTTGCCCTGAGACCCGTCCTTCCGGATCCGGCACAGCGCATCTCTCGCTACGCGATCGAAGGAGATAACCCACCTTGGCGGCCACTTGCCGCATACGACGATGGCCGCAAGGTCTATGTCGAATTCCCGCAGGGGATCGTGCAAGGTGAGATGCCGCCGCTGTTCGTCATCGGACCTGACGGTAAGACCGAACTCGTCAATTATCGTGCCTACGGCAACGTCTTGATCGTAGATCGGCTGTTTGCAGCGGCCGAACTCCGGCTTGGCGGGGATCATCCGCAGAAGGTCAGGATTGTCAGGACTGACGGGAGGCCGTCGTCATGAATACCTCCAGTGGAAACGATTACGAACGAGCCATTCCGCCGCAGACACAAGACGAGCAATCCGTGAATTTTCGTTTGAGAGCAGAGCATCCGCGTGTGACGCGGTTGTCGCGGAAAGTCCTGGCGGGGGGGAGTGCTGTTGCATTGCTCGTTATCGGCGGAGCCGTCTTGTGGTCGCTGCAGAACAATCGCCCTCGAAACCAAGCGGCCGATGAACTCTACAGCACCGATCATCACAACGTTGCCGACGGCATTACCATGCTGCCGAAAGACTACACCGGCGCTCCACATCAACCGATACCGCAGCTTGGTCCGCCGCTTCCTGGGGATCTCGGTCGACCGATCCTCGCGGCTCAGGGCCAGTCGCCGACGATGGGCGGTGATCCGGACCAACAGCGCCGGGACCAGGAGACCGAAGCAGCCCGTATCAGCCATCTATTCGCTTCGAGCAGCGGGAGGGAAATGCGGCCGACCTCATCTAACGCCCCGGGAAGTGACCATGTCCTGCCTTCGGGCTCAACGAGCACCAGCGGCGACGGATCTGCGCAGAACGGTCAAGATACGAAACTCGCCTTCGTGAACGCATCCGTAGACCGCCGCACCGTGAGTCCTGACCGCATCACTAAGCCAGCTTCGCCATATCTCTTGCAGGCTGGCACTGTGATTCCCGGCGCCCTGATCACAGGAATCAGATCGGACCTTCCAGGTCAGGTCACGGCGCAGGTGACGGAGAATCTCTACGATACTCCCACCGGACAGTTCTTGCTTGTGCCCCAGGGGGCCCGCTTGATCGGTATCTATGACAGCCAGGTCGCCTTCGGCCAGTCCCGTGTGCTGCTGGTTTGGACTCGTCTGATCATGCCCAACGGTCGCTCGATCGCACTTGAGCGACAGCCTGGTGCGGACAACGCAGGTTATGCAGGTCTAGAGGACCAAGTCGACAATCATTGGGGCGAGTTGTTTAAGGCGGCCGCCCTATCGACTTTACTTGCTGTCGGAACAGAACTTGGCTCCGGCTCCGACACGAACAGCAACGACAGCGCAATTATCCAGGCATTGCGGCACGGTGCAGGGGATTCGTTGAACCAAACTGGCGAGCAAGTCGTTCGGCGCAGTCTCAACATCCAGCCGACATTGACCATCCGTCCAGGTTTTCCGGTTCGGGTGATTGTCAACCGTGATCTTCAGCTCGAACCATACAAAGGATGATGCCATGCCGAAACTTAGAATCTCGGAAATTCCCAGTGACAGGCCAGTCAGAGTGACTGCGGAACTGCCCGCAGTTGTTCATCGCGATCTTCTCGCTTACGCGGAAGCACTAGCGCGCGAGACCGGACAGGCGATTGATCCACTTAAACTGATTGCGCCGATGCTCGGGCGTTTTATGTCCACTGATCGTGGTTTCACGAAGCTGAGGCGTCTATCTCAGGTACGCGATGCGCGAGTTGAATAGCGTTCGGTCAGTAAGTCAATAAAATGAGCAAGGGCAGGTTCTTCGTTCTCTGCTCCCCGGTGAGCAAAAGAATCGATCCGATTAGAGCCTGTCTCATCCGTACCTCGCGGTAGGCGAGTCCGGTGAAGCTCGCACCGCCATGGATCGCTCAAGGATTGCGGGGACACTGGGCGCTCGATCGCGAGCGCGCGAGTCCTGCGATGATCCCATGGGGCATCAAAGATCTTTATGGGGTTATCAGTCGGACGAGAGCAAATACGAACAAGCGCTTGTCGACTGCCGTCGACCCGCAGATACTCGGGTCTAGGCTCATCTTCCGCACTAGGACGTCAGTGTCACGCTGCGGGCAGAGCTCATAGTATTGACGCTGACACTTCTGGTTGGCTCCAACATGGCCGCGCAACCGCATTCCGTTTCCCGGGCTCCGAACAATTAGCTCGCAATTTGCGTGAGTCTAAATTGGTCCACGAAACCTTCAGAGAAGAAGTGTAGGAGGGACTCGGTACGGCCAATGTTGAGGGATCAAGGATGTACTTCGTTGCGTATGTTTCCGTTACGGAAGCCGGCGTTTTGCTGGCTCATAGAATCGACTATCGCAAAGGACATCGAGAGGACAACTTTCTACCATCTGTCAACTCGCAACCGAGCGAGCCTAAGACCTCCGCAGAAGGGTGACGTCGAGGGCGTCGCCCCTTGAGTCTTCGAGGAACTTCTCCCTGGATCGAAAAGAAAGTCTAGCAGCGAAATCCATTTGCGATTTGCGGAAAGAGTGCGCGCGACTACGTGCGCATATGAATCGTTCTGTTCACAATATTGGACTGTTCTAAACAGTGCAGACGTGGACACGCACATATATTGGCACGGTGTTCCATTTCTATCCTGCCATACACAGGCAGATTATAATGCTATAAAATTGAGGGCACTCAAATGGTCGACTCCGAACTGGCTGCTGTATTGCGAACGGTTTTGGACGAGGTTTGTGAAGGTGTATCCCGTCACGAGATCGGCATCCGAACTCACGTCGCCTGTAAACTCCTCGAAGCAGCGAAGCGCGGAGAGACATCAGTCGATGTCCTCAGGCAAGTTGGCCAAGCGGCGTTGACCGGAGGGCCCACGATGTGGCGATAACAAGTTGTCGTGGCCGACTTCGTCTTCCGAGAAGTGGGCACCATGCGCGAGCGGGCAACAAGGTACTATTTGTACATTCTGTACAGAGCTTGCGCCTCAACTCGGCTCATAGCTTGGCCCGGTGGGCATTCGCCGAAATGAGAGGGCCCTTAGGCGGTGTGGACCCTAAGCATGCGCTTTTAGGATGAAGCAGATTCAATGCTTCTTTTTGAAGGGACGATCGCGGGCGTGATGGATCGATTGATGTTGAGCAATGCGCCTTGGGAGCGAATGGCGCCGCTAGGTGGAAGAAGTGCGCCTCCGGCGCTCAGTTTAGCCCCCTAGAAGCCGGGGTCGCAGCATAATGTTCACGCTAAATGGATTGTTGTGAGTCACTTCCCTCATCCCTGGACCCAATACCGCCACATAGGACTGACCATGAATAACCAGGTTGGTCGGCTGCTGGATCGACAGCGGCAGCATGCCTCTTCTGTTCAGTTCGCCAATCAGGAGGTCGGGGGCAGGTTGAGGGCCGTGATTGAAATTCGCGCCGACGAATGGTGCGAAATCATGCGCTGGCGCCTGAGCCGTTATCGCAGTTGCCGGATGATATGATTGTTGCGGCTGGCCCAACTCGCCAGAGGCCCGGCTGTCGTGCGCTTCGTCGCGTGAGACGGTATCAAAATCCAAACCGTCATCGGAGTATGGTAGGATCGACCCCGCCAATTCCAATGACGTCTCCGGCGCGGCGAGCACTTCGAGCGATTCTTGGAATGAAGCGAGCCAGGGATCGCCTTCAAGGGAGAATGACGATTGCCCATCGGCTTCCATCTCCATCTCCATCTCCTTCTCCAGCCGCGCCAGTTGCATCCGCAGCTTGGAATCGACACCGCCTTTCGCTGCCGCTGCGGGAGACGCCTGCAGCGAGGCTTCCTGCGCGGTGCCTTCGCCTGCGGCCGACGGGGGCTCCTCGACCTCGATCTCGCGCTCCAGCAGTTCCAGCAGATCTAGATCGTCGTCTTCGATGGTCGCCGCAGGAGATACCGGCAGCAGAGTGTCTTTCGAGCCAACGTCCCCCGCTTCCGAGGGCGGTCCGTCGACTTCCATCTCCCGCTCCAGCAGTTCCACCAGATCCAAGTCGTCGCTGATCGCTGAAGGCGGCCGTAGCGAGTCGTACTTCCAAAGCAGATTCAACCCGTTGCTTAACGAGTAGGTTTTTCTGGCGCGCCTGTACCTGCGGCCATCGTCCAGCAGCGACTGGTCGTTGAGGCGGCCCGCTATCGCGGGTTCTTTATTCGTCTGGAGCCACATACTGAACCCGCGAAGAGCGCTGCTGATTTTGTTGACATCGTCCGGCTTTTCGAAACCCGGCCATGGAGCTCCTTTCGCAATATCTGATTTGGCCGCGTCGGCTGCCGCTCGAATGAGAGCCGCATCTTCGGGAAAAGCAGTCAGCCGGTGAGCCAAGATTTCCGGCGCTCTGGCGCTCACCAGAAAGTTCCGGAGATGAGTCAGCGCATTGACAATATTTCTGCCACCACGTGTCAAACTGTAAAGCTGGGCATCTTCGTCCAACGAGCCGTCGTGAGGCCGGACCATAATGCCCGGCTTGTTTTCATCGCGGAGCCAGCAAGAGAAGCCGCGGATAACGGATGTAATGTCCATGGCGGGCCCTCGCTTAAGTCGGTCTGCGACCGGCTCGCCGGCAGCCGCAGACTGCTTAAAGTCCTTGAGGATGGCATTGAGGAGTTGCTTGTCATCGGGATGGGTGCTGTATCGGGGCCTACGGCGAGTCACCGACGTTCTCACCGCTGCGGTTGGGCGTTCGTGGACATCGTGTTTGCCGTCAGCGCGAGATCTGACATTTCGGTCCCGCACAGACGAGCCGGGCGATGATCGATGGCCCGACGAGGGCTCGTTACCGGAGCGCGCCTGATGTCCTTCGCGGCTTGGCGCACCACGATCCGCGCCAATTGAAGATGCCCCCAAATTCCGCGGCTCAGAGCGCATCTGCTCCGTGGCAGAACTGCTGCCTCGGTGAACCTCAATGGCCGAAGACCCCGCCTCGACAAGGGGCTCGTCCGTGCCCTCAGTTTCATCAACTCCATATTGGGACGTCCTGGACGGTCCAGGCTGACCATTGTGCATCATTTGCTCCGATTGACGCGAGAAGACACTCGGCCCATCACTCGATACTGCTGCGTCTCAAGTCGGAAGTGCGCTTAAGGTCGCGTAGGGCATGAGATGTTCCGACGACCATCCATCAACGACCGAGTTCAGTTTTGCCTCATCTTCTTTCGAAGTTTCGTAAGGCGAACGCGCGCGGCGCGCTTTGCCTGAGCCCAAGGCTCAGGCCAATGACTGAGCCGATCTAGGAGCCACCGACAACATATCTGATGTCGGGTTTGAAACATGCTGTTGGGGCCGTGACACCTCCGTTTGAGAAAATCGGTTCTGCGGATCAAGTCATTGCTATTGGCATTTGGCTTGACGGAGCTGACAGCAGTGAAACAGGACCTTCATCAAAGAGAACCTGCGCAAGGAAGGGCTGTGGTGGCTTACAAGAGTGTCGTCTCTCAACTTATTGTATACGGCGGGTATGATGTTGGCGTGGACGGGCGTTCCCGCCCTGGTTTGTTCACGATCGCATACTTGAAGCCGAACCCATTCACCGCAACGGCCTTCGTCTGAGTCAGGCGCGCACGTGGATTGATCTTTGGCACACTGACAGGGGGACTTGTTGATGCAACGGATCCCCCTAACATTGCAGTTGCCCTAACGGGTGAGATATTACCGCGTCGGCCGCGACCGGCCTGGCAAGATACAGCTTCACGTCCCTTATCGCCGACTCCATCCTCCAAGAATTGGCCTGGCTTTGCTGGCGAATCTCCGGGACAGAACGCCGCTTCGGACTCGGTCGGCCTGCGATTGGCAGGCCTTCTTAGAAACCTTAGATGGTGAGCTGATCGTCTCCGAGTTCTCGTCATTTGGTCAAAAGACCCAACGTGCGCGGCCTTATAACAACGGGCGTGAAACCTGCCGAGAAACGAATTTCGTTCTGCCAATATTTCTCAAGCGGGACGGAATTTCAGTCTCACTATGCGAACGCGTCTTTGTGTCACATACCAAGTTTGGTGGGCAGCAATTCAACTCAAACGTTTCGTAAATAGCTGCTCCGAACTGCAACGATTTGATCGTCGGGGCAGCCGCGAGGTATTCCAGCGGCACCCTTCATTGGCTCGGAGGCCGCTCGAGCGACCGGATAGGAGACCGCTTGGGAGCTTGCGGCTACCGCCGAAAAGTAGAAGCCATTCTGTCTTCCAAAACCAGTGCTTCGTTGGCCTTGGAAGCGGCCCTCTCGAGACGAAGCTGTCGGTGCACCGAGCGGCGGAATGCACCTTTATTTTGCCGGTCAGCGCGGGCCTCGGTGGCGCGTCGTTGTTCGAGCCCGCACGCCGTGTTTGGCACCGCCCCGTGGCGCACGCGTGACACCGTCGAGTCCGGTCGGGTGTCAGGCCGTACATCGGCGATCACCTTCAAGTTGATCGAAGGCCCGGGGTAAACCGCAGATCAGACGGGGAAGGATGACTTGTGAATCTCGTTGTCGTGTCTAATCGGGTTGCCTCTGGCGACGTCAATGAACCCAAGACAGGAGGGCTTGAGACAGCGCTACTTCCCATGGTGCAACAATCCGGAGCAATTTGGGTAGGGCCCTCGCCCTTATCGGAGGTTGGCCGAAATAAGAATCCATCCGTCACGGCACTCGGCGGTGGCAGGCTCGTGAGGGTCGATCTGCCAGCTGAGGATTATCGACGCTATTATGAGGGCTTTGCCAACTCGGCACTATGGCCGGCATTACATTCGCTGACAGACAAGATCTCCTTCTCGGATGACGATTATGACAGCTATTGCAAAATCAACGCCTTCATGGCGGACGCGCTGCTCGACTACAGGGACCGCGACGCGTTCTGGGTGCATGATTATCATTTTCTCTCGCTTGGCGCTGAGCTGCGTGATCGGAGCGTCGACCGGCCGATCGGCTTCTTCCTGCACACGCCATGGCCGGCGGCCAACGTGCAGCTGGTGCCGCATCATCGCGAACTGACCGAGTTGATGCTTGCGTACGATGTGATCGGCTTCCAGACCGACGAGGACCGGCAGAATTTCCTTGCCTGTGTGATTGCCGATCTCGGGCTCACGCCCAGCGAAGACGGCATTGTGACCTCGCCGAGTCGCGGCGTGACGAGGTGCCAAGTGTTCCCAATAGGCATAGATACAGACAAATTTGCACAGTACGCTGCAGACGCGGGTTCAAATGCCGATGTCGCGTCGCTACTGGACGGTCTCGATCGCGAGAAGCTTGCCGTCGGTGTCGACCGGCTCGACTACACCAAGGGTCTCGACAATCGCGTACGGGCTTTCGGGGGCCTTTTAGGGAAAGAGCCGCGCAGTGTCTCGCTGTTGCAGATCGCCACTTCCTCACGATCCAGCATCCAGAGCTACAGAGACTATCAGAACGATGTTATGTCTCTTGTCGAAGACGTCAATGCGCGCCATGGCGCGGACGGATGGAAACCGATCCGCTACGAGACGACGCCGGCCAGCCAGGCCGTACTCGCGGGTCTCTACCGCGCCTCACGTGTTGGGGTGGTGACGCCGCTGCGTGACGGGATGAATTTGGTGGCGAAAGAATATGTCGCCGCGCAGGATCCCCGCGATCCCGGCGTGCTGGTTCTGTCGAAATTTGCTGGCGCGGCCAAGGAACTCGATGCCGCACTGCTCGTCGATCCCAACGACGTCGAAGGTATGTCCGAGACGATTTCGAAGGCGATCAAGATGCCGCAGCCCGACCGCATCTCGCGCTGGCAAAACATGATGGCGAAGCTTCGAGCCTATCCCATCCAACAATGGACCGCGGACTTCATTGCGGAGCTGGGGAAAATTCGGACCGAGAAGCTCGCGGGACAGAGCCCGCGCGATGTGCGGCAGCTCAGCGGTTCGAAACGGAAAGCCGAATTTCAACTACCCGGCGGTGCGAGCCATTTGGACCCGCCGCATCTGTCACGTCCGGCGTTCGGTGTGCGCGCCAGGAGGCTAGATTATGACTTCACGCACATCGTCGGCTTGGGCTGGAATCACCGTCCTCAACCGGCTCCGGATGTCCTGCTCGGCGCGCTGAATAGAGTGGACGCTTTCCCGACACCGGCCCTGCCGACGACAGATTTTTACATCCACGGTTATCCCTACATGGCGCAGTTGGTTGGAGGGATGAGGGAGATGACCCCTAACAATCCGCGGGGTATCAACGTTATCCTCATACCTCGATTTAAGGGCGGCTGAACGGCGCCTGGACCGCAAACCGTCCCTAAGGGTTTAACCGGCCGTAGCTTAAACACTCTGACCGGTCGACGGGTAAGCCAAATCTCGAGCCGAAGGAATCGATTGTGATTTCTTGCTGAGCATCTTCTTCGCGAGGACTCGTCAACCCCATTGGGGTGACGAGATAGTCGTCGCGCCCGCTGCAGCCAACGGCAACCGAAGGTCGCTCGGAAATAGTTCTTCATCGGCGCGACCCCAGGGGGGCGATGGACCGGCAGGCAGGCGGCAATCATCCGCTCGGGCTCGGCCGCGTCCCCGTGATCGGAGCTTGGATCAATGCTCTCGACGGACCAGCGAGGCACCTACCAGGACTGGTAGCGGTTTTAAATCAGCGCCCCCTCAAGGGCCCCGCGCTCGCGAAGCTAGTCTGTGCGTTCATCTTGCAGGATATCCTTGGCCGCCTTTAGCGCTTCCTAATCTTCTGGGTCCGCATGATCAAACCAAGAGCCTGGAGGATAGGCGGCGATACGCTTGGCAAAAAACGACCGCGGCTCCCAGGTTTGTCCTTCGCTCTTCTCGAAAACGATGACTCCGCCACGGGTCAGATAGATAGGCCCTGGAATATTGCAGTTCACCATGATCAGAACGCGCCACAGATTGCCTTTTGCGGCATCTTTGTCATCGGTCTTCTGCAGGTAGTCGACCCCGACCGGATCGCTGATAGTGCACCGGCCGTGCCGCAGAAGATCGCCCAACCTGCCTTGAGCGGTCATCACAAAGTTGAAGTTGACGGGATCATGCAGAAAGCGGAGGTTCACCGCGCGTTCGCCTTCTGCGACTTCGGTGGCGATCAGCGAGAGTGCGAACGCCTTCCAGCCCAATTCTATCGGCTTTGCATAGGGCGATTCAACCTTCAGCGTTCCATCGGACGCAACTTTCCAGGTGATGGCATATTCGGCTGCCTTTTGGTCCCGACGTTTGACCCACGAAAAGAACACATACTCGCTGCCGTCATTCGCTTGAGCGACTCCCCATCTCCTCGGAACGAAATGCGCCACCTTCGAGACTTTGGCGATGATTTGCTCGACAGTCTCGCCGTCCTGCGCTCGCCAAGTTGACTTGACGTTGTCGATAAGTGTGATGTGGTCCGCACAGGCGCTGCCGCTCGTGACGGCCAGTCCCCCCAGGTACGCCAGCACTAGACGGAGCCAGAACCAAAGCACGCGCCTTTCAGTCTTTTTCTTCGTCATCACGCCCTGGCTCTAATCCTCGTCAGTTCTAAAGCGGAGTACTATGTCGAGTTCGTCGTTTGCTGCGGCTCGAACCCGCCAAACCGAATGCAGCGTAGTTCAGCCCGCGACAGGAGCGATTCCGGCCACCATTGGATCAAACTGTATTCCCGAAAAGATCCGCGATGCCACCTACCAGGAATGGTTGGACGCCTATTCGAATCCTTCGGTACAGGCGAGTGCGAAGTTTTGGACGAAGAGGGAGATTCAGTCACCGGACTGATTTGGGCCACACATCTGCGTCGGTTTGCCTTAAGTCTGCGACTTCCGGTCTACCTCTCTGTGGACCTGCTCGGTGTCGGGCGCGACGTCGCAGAAGGGGCCGATTTTGTTGAAGAAGGCAACTTTTGCGACGCAGCGATATCAGTGATTCAGTCGTTTAGGTGGCAGGACTGAAGATCATGATGGGACATCGACAAGTCGAACCGGCTGCGTTGTTCTATGAGTACTCGCTCGAAAGGCATGTTCCCGCAGACCACCCGCTCCTGTTGATCGATAGGTTTGTGGACCTTGAGCAGGTCAGGCAGGGGTTGTCGCGTTACTACAGTAGCTTCGGACGACCTTTGATTGATCCCGAACTAATGATCAGAATGCTCCTGACCGGTTACTGCGTCGGCATTCGATCGGAGCGGCGGCTGTGCAATGAGGTCCACCTCGGAGAGCCTTGCGGCCGGAGGAGTGTTCACAGCCAATCGGGATTCTTGACGAAAAGCACATTGAACCGAAAATCAAAGAAGTCGCGTTGTAGACGCGCTGGTTCTGAAGGATCATTGTAGTATAGTGTATGTCCTTCCACGCCGGTCAGCACGACTGCATGATGATCCACCGACGGCAAACTTATCGCAGCCCAGATCGGCCCTCGTATGCGCAGCGTCTCAGCGATAAAATAGGGCGTGAATCCCTCATGTGGCTCTACGAGGCGCAACAATCCTTCACTCCAAGCCAACCAACCAAGCTCACGAACGTTGAGGCCTAAGTCGGCGCGCCAAAGCGTGGGCAAACCCAGCCGAGGCCCCGGGTGAAAATAGTACGACACCATGCAAGCGGAAGCATACCAACAAGCGTTAATCCCCCACGGCCGCACAATTCCGTGATGGTCGCTTCGCATGATCGGTTGGCCATCATAGCCACGCTCCTGGCCGACGAGCGGAACATTCAATCGTATGTTGAGCACTTGCAGCTCTCCTGAATCTACGGGGCAGCCGGGCAAATAGCGTCCCGGGCGGTTCTAGTGCCAACCATACCGCAGCAGATACCGGTAGCCCTTGTTGGCCATTCCTTGGCGCTGGCGAGACAGCAGGTTCGGGCTAGTCTTCGGCCTTCCGCTACCCCTCGTGGCGCTACGCAGATTGCGAGGGCTTGATCTCATTTCAGCCGCAACATTTGTCGCTGCGATCGGCGATCTGGCTCGCTTCGAGAGTGCTCGCCATTTGATGGCGTATCTCGGCCTGGTGCCTTCGGAGCAATCGAGTGGTAGGCGGATCCGGCATGATGGTAGCACCAAAACCGGCAACAGCGAGGCTCGGCGCATGCTCATTGAGGCCGCCTGGAGCTATCGCTACCGGAAAGCATGAGTGGCTGGTGCCGGTCTTCCTCTTTCGCAATCACGAGGATGCCGGACAGTACATCTACACCCTGAACCGGGATCCCGAGCGAACGAGGGAGGTCCTTGGGCGCAAGGGAGACGATTTCAACGCTATCGTTGTAAATGGGGAAGGTCGCGTTACGCGATTCCTCGCAGGCGAGGCCAAATGGCGCGGCACCTGGACGCCTTCGGCATTAGATGCGGTCATGCTTGGTCCGAAGATCGATGATCCAGCCGGTAGCGTTAAGAAGGTCCACAACAATCGGGGCGTCTGGTTCGAGATCAACCGCGCCCTTGCCGTGCCGCTGGGACTGGAGCAACTTCAGGCCATCTTTAGAAGAGTGTGAACCTCAAAAATACGTGCAGTCATCGCATCGCTGGATCGGATCCTTGCGCACCGAAATGCATACCCTGTGGAGCGTACCGATCTCGTCTTGTTGGTCGGCGGTCCGGCCGCCAAACGAGACAAGCGCGGTCAAATCTTCGATGCCCAAAGGCAGCGAGCGCTCCTCGACCTTAGTAGGATGTCAGACATACTGCACCAGTTTGAGGTAATCGTCTGTAAGAACAGGTGAACCGATGGAAGAGGCTGCGTCCTGAAGGAAGGTATTCAGCGTCCGATTAGCGCGAATGCGAGCTTCGAAAGATGGCCGTGCCGGCGCGCGAGTACGGAGCGCTGCTAATTCGGAGCTGACTAGGTCAGTCGCGGCTGAGGCGCAATCTGAGGGGGAGAAGCAACCAGCAGACATGACAGCTTGTGCCAGACCTAGTGTGGTGAGCCAACCCGCATAGATCAGCACGGCACCGTCTGTCTCGTTCAGCCCAGAGAGTTCCTCAATTGCAGCAGCATGGATCTGCGCAGCATCAAGAGACAGAAACAGGTCGGCTATTTCGTCACGTGTCGCTCTAGAAAGAAGGCAGCGGCCGAGATGCGATAGGAGCGCCTCGGTCGGGCCTTCGAAGATGCGTAGAATGCGAGCATCTCGATAGATCTTAGCTACGGGCGTTCCCTCATCGTAACCACGACCACCTAACAATTGGACGCATTGATCAGCGACGAGGCCACACCACTCCGACGACAAAACCTTCGTTGCCGATGCCAGGTGGACGTTGGGCGCGCCCTGCGCTGAGACAAGTCGGCAGGATGCGCCCAGCATTGCCTTCACTACTTCCCGCCGGAGCACCATCTGCTCGAATAGCTGCTCGATATAGCTGTTCTCGATCATGAGCAGCTTACCCAGTCGACGATGGTTTGCATATGTGGCCGCGACTTGGAGAGCGCGCTCAAGGGCTCCAAGACCCATAGCAGCCACACCGATACGCCCGCGGTTCATGCTAGATGCTGCTGCTCCCCAGCCGTCTTGATCGCGAGAGAGCACGTAAGCGCTCGGCACCTCGACATCATGGAACTCAAGGGTATTCTGAATGATGCCACGTAGACCGAGTGTGCGATGCTCGTGCGTGACCTTTAGGCCCGGAGCCTGCCTATCAACTAATACACCAACGAGCCGACCTTTCGCATCGGGACCAGAGGCTCGCGCAAAGCAAACGATCCAGCGAGCCCAGTCAGCGAGGCCGATCCAAATTTTGCGGCCGGAGATGCGTACCCTATCTTCCTGCATCAAAGCCGAGGCCTCTATATGCCGCGGGGCAGAGCCAGCTTTAGGCTCCGTCAAAGCGAAAGCGCAGAGGTCGCCGCGCGTTGCGCCGCACATGACCTGCCTTTGTTGGGGGATGTGCGGTGCCGCTTCGATGCAGGGCAATGCCAGGAAGTTATGGATGATCAGGGTGGAGGCAGCCGAGACATCGAAGGATGCAGTAGCGGAGATGAGGTCGATGGCCTCTTGCAAGGGAAGAGCTAATCCGCCGTGCTCTGCCGGTGTGGTGAGCCCGAACAGTCCATGCCTTGCGAATACGCTGTGTAGGGTCGGAGGGAACGCCCGACGGTCATCCGCGTCTGCGAAATTCAATTGACTCAGATCATTGATCAAACTGGAATATAGGGTAGGTGCACCACCTTCGGCCGTGCGTTCCTGCGCTTCCCCGAATAGGGAGTAAACTTGACTGGACATAGCCTCCCTCGGACTATCTGGACTATATAAGGCCTTATGATTGCGCCAGCTCTTCGTGCCAGTCATCCCCGTGGATAGCTCGATTACACATTGGTATAGCTGAATGCGAGCATAGCGTAAGGTGCGCGTCCGGCAACGGCCGCGCAACAATTACGCGCGCATAGGGATGGGTGATGATGGTCGCTGAGAGGTTCGGGCTGCGACGGGGCTCCTTATCGAAGGGAGTACTCACGGCGCGCAGGCTTTTCCATTCCAGGAAAGCAACTCTGCAGGCGAATGTAGGCAGATCGGCGATGCGGGCGAGTACGTTGGCGAGACTGGCTTGCGGGTCAACGTTGTTCAGATGTGCGGTGGTGAGAGGCGTCAGCAATAGCGGCGCGTTCCATCGTCGAGCAATTCGTGCATCCCGAGAATGCCTCAAACCTACTTAGTTCCGAGTACCCTAGGGCGAGGTGAGCCGAAAGCACAGGAAGGTTGCATACCTACATGGTTCGCCGGAGCGGATCATGAGCAGCGTTAGCTCGCCGTCACCTGGTGGTGAATGGCACCCGTCTGCAAACCTTCGTATAGTTTTTGCAACCCATGCCATATCGCCCGCTTACCTGTGTAGAATTGTGCCACCCGTATTCTTGTTCGTATCTTTCGATTTCGAAGCTGGATCGGTCGAAGGCAGTCGGTGGTTGGCGCGAAGCTGTCAGCTCATTTGATGCATCTGATAGATCTTGTTGCGTGCTCCATTGAGGCGTGAGGATTGAGTTAAATGGAAGAACGTGAGCCCGTGTCCGCGTTGGAGGTCCATCAGCGCATTGTTTCGTTCCTGCAGAAGCCAGATCCAGTGATCTTGGACATTGGCAGCTACGATGGAACTGACTCGTTACGTTTTCTCCAGCTTTGCCCAGAGGCTCATCTCTATTGCTTCGAGCCGGATCCCCGGGCGATCGCTCGCTTTAAGAAAAACATGGGGCTCTATCTCGAGAAGGCGCGTCTATTCGAGATCGCGATCAGCGACAARAATGGCAGAGTCGACTTTCATCCAAGCAACGGAGATGGAGAAGCTAAGGATTGGGCCCTCTCTGGATCGATACGGCGACCAAAGAATCACCTTACCGAATATGATTGGGTTCGGTTTGATAACCCCATATCGGTTCAAACACGACGCCTCGATGACTGGTGTCGCGAAGCCGAGCTTAACAATATTGATTTGATCTGGATGGATGTGCAGGGAGCGGAGGCAGATGTCTTCGCTGGAGGCAGACAAACCTTAAACAATACGCGCTTCATCTACACCGAATACAGCGACAAAGAGCTTTACGAAGGTCAGTTGACTCTGCAAGCGCTGCTAAAGCTTCTACCTTCATTCGAAGTAGTCGCCAAATATCCTCGCGCAGTAGAGGGTGATGTGTTGCTTAGGAATATGAGCCTTTAGAGCAGCCGTTTCCGCGTCCCTCACACTACGGGCCGTAGGCCTAGTCGCCGCATTGATAATCCCGGCGCCGACTTAGCGAATTTGCCTATTGAATGCGAGCGTCGCGATGGCATTTACCGAGCTTTTCATTAGACGTCCGGTATTGTCGATCGTCGTCAGTCTCCTGATCCTGCTTATCGGCCTTCGCGCGGCCGCCGTTCTGCCAATCCGGCAGTATCCGAAGCTATCGAATACGGTCGTCACTATCACGACCTCCTATCCTGGTGCGTCCGCGGACATGATCCAGGGGTTCATCACTACCCCCCTGGAGCAGGCGGTCGCTTCAGCCGAGGGCGTCGATTACACGACGTCCTCCTCGGTCCTCGGCACCTCGACAATCCAGGTCTACGTCAAGCTCAATTTCGATCCCAACGAGGCGCTCACTGAAGTGCTCTCTAAGGTCAACTCGGTCAAGTATCTGATCCCGAAGGAATCGAATGATCCTGTCGTTACGAAGTCCGCCGGTCAGACCACCGCCGTCATGTATATCGCCTTCGCCAGCGAGGAACTGACGCCCAGCGCAATTTCCGACTATCTCTCGCGTGTGGTACAGCCGATCATGTCAACCGTAGATGGGGTCGCAGCGGCGGACATCTTGGGTGGCCAGACCTTTGCGATGCGGCTATGGCTCGATCCGGCAAGAATGGCGGGGCATGGAGTGTCGCCGGCTGAAGTTTCGGCTGCAATCGCCGCCAACAACTTCCAGGCCGCGGCCGGTCAGACCAAGGGCTATTTCGTCCTTTCCGACATCGCGGTCAACACTGATCTGCGAAGTGTCGAGGAATTCAAGCGCATGATCGTCAAAGCCAATGACAGCGGCTTTGTGCGCATGGAGGATATTGCGACGGTCGAGCTTGCCTCGCAAGCCACAGACGTCAGCGTCGCCATGAATGGCGAGCACGCAATCTTCATCGGCGTCCAGCCGAGCCCGCAAGGCAATCCGCTGAACATAGTACGAGGCGTCCGGGCACTATTTCCGGAGCTGGAGCGCAATCTGCCGCCATCGCTAAAGATGAAAGTGGCCTACGACTCCACCAAGTTCATTCAATCGTCGATCGATGAGGTGGAGAACACGCTCATTGAGGCCGTCGTGATCGTGGTGCTGGTCATCTTCCTGTTCCTGGCTTCGCCGCGATCGGTCCTCATCCCCGTTGTCACCATTCCGCTGTCGCTTGTTGGCGTCTGCAGCCTGATGCTGGCGCTGGGG
Source organism: Bradyrhizobium mercantei (assembly GCF_001982635.1). Lineage (GTDB taxonomy): Bacteria > Pseudomonadota > Alphaproteobacteria > Rhizobiales > Xanthobacteraceae > Bradyrhizobium > Bradyrhizobium mercantei. The sequence continues at coordinate 748,712 of NZ_MKFI01000003.1, forward strand.
TTTTCATTCAATCTGCTGACCCTCCTTGCGATGGTGCTTGCGATCGGTCTCGTGGTGGACGACGCGATCGTCGTGGTGGAAAACATTCATCGCCATTTGGAAAAAGGCGCGCCGCCCATGCAGGCGGCTACGAAGGGCGCGCGCGAGATTGTCGGCCCCGTTGTCTCCATGACGATTACGCTGGCCGCCGTGTATGCGCCCATCAGCTTTCTCGGCGGCCTCACCGGTGCGCTGTTCCGCGAATTCGCGCTTACGCTGGCGGGTTCGGTGATCGTGTCTGGCGTGATCGCGTTGACGCTGTCGCCGATGATGTGCTCGGTCTTCCTGAAGAGCGCCGAGGAGGGGCGCTTTGCCGTATTTGTGAACCGCGCATTCGGCGCCATGACACGCTGGTATGGCCGCAAGCTCGACCGCTCGCTCGACTATCGCCCGATTACCTGGTTGTTTGCGCTGACTATGCTGGGCCTCGTCGGCTTTCTCTATGCGCATATTTCCAAGGAACTCGCACCTGAGGAGGACCAAGGCATCGTATTCGCAATATCCAAGGCGCCGAAATACGCCAATATCGACTACCTGGACTACTACGGCGCCAAGGTCGACAACGCGTTCCAGAAATTTCCAGAGACCGATCTGCGCTTCGTTCTGAACGGCGTTAGCGGTCCGCAGGGCGGCCTGGCGGGCATGTTGCTCAAGCCTTGGGACGAGCGCAAGCGGTCATCGATCGAGCTAAAGCCATTGGTCCAGGCTGAGCTGTCCAAAATCGAAGGCATCAACGCATTTGCCTTCAGCCTGCCGCCGCTTCCGGGTGGTTCGGGGGGGCTGCCCGTGCAGATGGTAATCAACTCGACGCGTGGTTTCGAGCCCGTCTATGAGCAGATGTTGAAGCTGAAGGATGCGGCGCGCAACAGCGGCCTGTTCATGGTCAGCGACTCCGACCTTGAATTCAACCAGCCGGTGGTGCGAATCAAAGTCGATCGCTCCAAGGCTAACAACCTTGGCATCACCATGCAGAACGTCGGTGGCGCGCTCGCGAGCCTACTTGGCGGAAACTACGTCAATCGCTTCAACCTGAAGGGTCGCTCCTACCAGGTGATCCCGCAGGTGGCGCGAGAGAAACGCCTGACGCCGGAATCACTGGGCAGCTATTTTCTGAAGACTGCGACAGGCTCGATGCTCCCGCTGTCAACCGTGGTCTCCATCGAGACAGCAACCGGTCCAAACGTGCTTACCCATTATAACCAGCTCAATTCGGCGACCTTCCAGGCTGTACCGATGCCCGGCGTCACGATCGGTCAGGCTGTGGACTTCCTGGACGGGGAGGCAAAGAAACTACCCGCAGGCTTCAGCCACGACTTCCTTGCTGACGCCCGTCAATATGTGCAGGAGGGCAATCAACTCGCCATCACCTTTGCATTTGCGCTTATCATCATCTTCCTGGTGCTTGCGGCGCAGTTCGAAAGTTTACGCGATCCCTTCATCATCATGATCAGCGTCCCGATGGCAATCGTTGGCGCCTTGATTCCTCCATTCTTTGGTGCGGCGACCATGAACATTTACACCCAGGTCGGACTGTTGACGCTGGTCGGGTTGATTGCCAAGCACGGTATCCTGATGGTCGAGTTTGCTAATGAGCTGCAGCTCAAGGAAAGACTAGATCGCCGCTCTGCCATCGAGGTGGCAGCGCGCGTCCGACTCCGTCCGATCTTGATGACCACGGCGGCGATGGTCATGGGCCTCTTGCCCTTGTTGACCGCAACGGGGGCGGGCGCCGCGAGCCGCTTCTCGATCGGGCTCGTGCTCGTCGCGGGCATGTCGATCGGCACGCTGTTCACGCTCTTCGTGCTGCCGGCGGTCTATGTCGCGATCGCGTCCGATCATCGCGCCGATGCGACTGCCGACCACGCCGAGAGGGCCGCCGAGTTCGACCTCACCGGGGTAGTTGATGCCCCTCTGGCTAATCGATGACGCCGAGGCTCGTAGCGCAGCAGCCGCTGACTCCCCTTTCTGTTGCCCGAATTACTGCCCGCAGTGCGACCCGGGTCGCTCGATTGCTGATCTAGAGACCAAGGTCGGCGATCAGAACTCCTACCAACCGGCCAGACTGAACCACGGCTGCAGTGCGCGCGATTATGTCCTGGGTCGTGGCTCAGATGCGTTCTTCGAACAAGTCGTTGCCATCCCTTACTGGGCGTCGATCCTCCTGCTCGCGAACGAGTTTACAATTTGCAAGAAACTCATCAGCAGCGTGGACCCATATTGGGTCAATATCGATTCCGGATGGAACTGTACGCCATAGGTTGGCTGATAGCGATGGGCGAGGGCCATGATCTCGGCTTCGTCGGAGCGCGCCGTTACCTCCAGATGCTGCCTGGACGCGTCATCCAGCTCGACTACGAGCGAATGGTAGCGACCGACGCACAGTGGGGACGGAAGTTCGCTGAACAGCCCACGGCTGTCATGCGTTACGCAGGAGGGCCTGCCATGCATAGGACGACGAGCACGCACGACGCGTCCGCCGAAGACGCTGCCTATACACTGGTGCCCAAGGCAAATGCCGAGAATTGGGACGCGACCTGAAAGTTCGCGCACCACTGCGGTTGATATTCCAGCCTCCATTGGCGTGCAGGGACCAGGTGAAATGACCACTGCGCGCGGCCCGAGGCCGACAATGTCGGTAAGGCTGAGCGCATCGTTCCGGATTACCTCCGTTGCTTCACCAAGCTTACGGAAATAGCGGGCAATATTGAAGACGAACGAATCGTAATTGTCGATGATGACAATCAAAATGCACCGGTTGTTGTGGCTTGAAAGGCCTCAAAGATTCGCTGTGCCTTGGCGAGCGTTTCCTCGTATTCAGCCTCCGGATCCGACATCGCCGTTATTCCGCCGCCTGCATGAAAGACAGCTAGATCATTGTCGATCGTCACAGTGCGGATCGCGATGTTTGTATCCATGTGCCTGTTGAAGCCGATGAAGCCGATCGCCCCGCAATAGACCTCTCGTGCTACTTGCTCGATCTCCGCGATGATTTTCATCGCTTGGACCTTTGGAGCTCCGGTCACGGACCCGCCTGGAAAACAGGCACGAAGCAGGCTAACCGCGTCCTTGCCTGGCGCAAGTTCGCCCCTCACGATCGAGACGAGGTGATGCACTGAGGCGTAGGACTCGAGGTCGCATAGCGCCGGAACCCCGACCGAATCCGCAGTGCAAACGCGCGAAAGATCGTTGCGCAGGAGGTCGACGATCATGATGTTCTCGGCACGGTCTTTTTCGGATGCAAGCAGGATTTCGGCGCGTCGCCGATCTTCTTTTGCGTCGGCAGAACGCGCGATCGTGCCCTTGATAGGGCGCGTTTCGACCTGTCGTCCATCAAGTTTCAGGAATCGTTCCGGGGAGCTCGAGGCAATGGTCAGCCCGCCGTAGCGCAAGAGGGCCGCAAAAGGCGCCGGGTTCAATGAGCGCAGTTGCGAGTACAAGGTCAGCGGATCGAACAGCGGCGACACCCTGGCATTGAAGCGTTGGGCAATATTCGCCTGGAATACGTCTCCGGCCAGAATCAGTTCGACGACGCGCTGGACCGCCGCAATGTAGCCTTCACGGCTGAAGTTCGAATGCCATGCGCCCGCCGTGCCAGGGAGTATGATCCGCGGCACCTTTGGCCGGGCAAGCAGCGCCGCAAACTCGTCGGCGCGACGACGCGCGCGCTGGGCTCGTCGAGCGGGGTCTTGCTCCGGCCATCCGGTGGAGACGATCCAGCACCTGTTGTGGTTGTGGTCGAAGCTGACGACCACGTCATAGAAATGCAGAATCGATTGGGGCAAACGCTGACCGGGATTTTCTGGCGCCGGCGATCGCTCCAATGTCCTGTTCAGATCGTAGGCAAAAAAGCCGGCCGCACCTCCTTGGAAGGGCGGCAGATCGGGGCGATGCTCTTCGCGGTATCTGGCGAGAAGGGTGCGAAGCACTCCCCATGGATCGCCCTTAAGGGTCTCTCCATTCCAACTTGCCTGTCCATCGGTGACCAAATAGGTGCTGAAGGGTTCGCAGGCTAGATATGAATACCGCCCAAGCGCCTCATGCCGCGCTGCGCTGTCAAGAAAGGCAAGGTGTGGCCGCTGCGCAAGACATCGCAGCGCCTTGACAGGCTCGATCCACTGCAATTCGCGGACGTCCATAGTGCTATCGATCACCGACGGCTGGCAAGCTTTGGGGTTCGAACCGAGCGTCCCGAGAAAGGCCAAGTTTTGTCCGAAACGGACGAACCCTCGTGGCCGATCATCGAATTAGCCCTTGTCAGCCGGTCGGCTGCGCCGAGTAATTTGGCTTAACCCTGCCGTTCCAGCGAAATGCACGTCTTTTGATAGTTCGTAATCAGCGGCAAAGCGCAGCTCCCGCAGTGGTCGTACGCGCCGGATCGCTTCCAGATACAGATTGTGCGTTTTGTACGCTGCAAGATCTCTCTCGTTGTCGAACTCACCATAGACGATGACATCGATATCGTTGCCGAACTGATCGCTCTTGCGATTACGCGCAATTTCAAGTCGGCGCGTATGTGGAATCGTAGTGAGCCCCGATAGGCCTTCGATGATTTGGTCGATATCGGCCTTATTCTTGGCCGTGAAGAACACGATGTGACGGATCATGGTGACCGAAAAGATGACGCTGCAACCCAGCCGCATCCTTAGCTCGGGATCAAGCTCAGCACAATGCTGGCGTCGGCATCTTACGACAGAACCAGGTTTGACCTCGTTCGGCAGCTGGAGCTTGCGTCACAAGCTCGCAAGAATCTTATATTGAACGGGGCATGGGAATTGCCAGGCGTTCCTCTGAATGTGGCGCGCGAGCAGGTGTCAGGCTTGGTGGACGTTGCGCACGCGCAGCGCTTGCAGGATCAGGTGGCGATCCTGAACACGCCGCGATGGCCAGCCAGCTACAGAGTGCGACCGAAAATCACGGCATCACGCTGGCACCAAGTGGAGAAAGATGCGACTGCTGCTGGACACAGTAGAATGATCAGCGACCCGTCGGAACCATCAACGTCGAACACGAGCGCGGTTTGCCGCCTACGCGATTGCGCGTGACCATGGAGGCTCACCACTTCATTTTAGCATTGTGGCGACAGGCGATGGGGCCGCTCGTGCGAGAGACGATTTGCGGAGGTGGCATCGTCTGCGCCCCACGCTTTGACCTGCAAAGTCATAAAGCGTCGAGCTGAATTGCTCCGCGGCCGGTTCATTTAGCCCCCCTTTCGATGGGTGGTTCGCGAACCGCCTAAAGTACGCGTCGCGCTTTTCTGAGACAATTAGGACACACCTTTCGAGCGCGCGGGCGGGTCGGTCCGATCCGTACAGCGATGGCACGCCTACGGCGAGTGCGATCTGTCAGACGACTGGTGCGATTGACGAAATGGTCCGCCGCGAGTTAGGTATTCAACGTTAGATTGTGGAGTGCGATCCGGTCTACGAATTTCAATGACGCTCTACGTCGTCGAGGATGACGTCCATGCTCGACGTTCTGTTCGAAGAGATATGAGGTGAAGGTCGATGAGGCTGCAGCAGATCGTGGTGACTGGCACGGATACCGGAATTGGAACGACGATTTTCTGCGCGGGGCTCACCAATCTCATCGGCGCGAGCTATTGGAAACCGATTCAGGTTGGCCTCGAGGGAGAGACCGATACCGAGCTCGTCGCAAGGATCGGCAGTCTAACATCCGATCGCATCGTGCCGGAGCTTTACCGCCTGCGAACTCCTACTTCGCCCCATCATTCCGCCGAAATCGACGAAGTTCGCATCGACACGGATTCGTTCAATGTACCCGATACAGGTGAACGGCCGCTTGTGATCGAGGGGGCCGGCGGGCTGATGGTACCGCTGAGTGGCAGCACACTTTACATCGACATCTTCGAGCGATGGCGGCTTCCAATCGTGCTTTGCGCGAGCACTGCACTGGGAGCGATTAATCAGTCGCTGCTCTCAATAGAGGCTCTCCGAAAGCGTCACATCGACATTCTCGGAATAGCTTTCGTTGGTGAAAAGAACCCGGAAGCTGTGAGGGCAATTTGCGAGATGGGCCGGGTGCGTTGGTTAGGGCGCTTGCCCTGGATTGCTCCTCTGTCGTCAGACACGCTGCAGGCCGCGTTCAACACCTCATTCCGTGGAGATGATTTCAAGCCATGGCGCTAAACAAGAGGTCGCCGATCTGGCATCCGTTCACGCAACACGCGCTTCAAGACGAATTGATCAAGATTGTGCGCGGTGATGGAGCTTATCTCTACACGTCGGATGGGCGCCGCATCGTAGATGCAATCTCCTCCTGGTGGGTCGTAACCCATGGCCATTGCCATCCGCACATCGTCAGAGCAATTCAGGAGCAAGCTGGCAAGCTCAACCAGATCATCTTTGCCGGATATTCCCACGATCCGGCCGAGGAGGTTGCGGCGATGCTATTGAAAGTCGTGCCGCGTGGTCTCGACCATGTCTTCTTCTCCGATGGTGGTTCAGGCAGCGTGGAAGTCGCCCTAAAAATGGCGCTCGGCTATTGGCATAATATTGGCAAGCAGCGCATACGCATTGTCGTGATGCAACATTCCTATCACGGTGACACGGTTGGGGCGATGTCGGTTGGTGCCCGCGGGGTATTCAATGTGGCCTATGGGCCGCTGCTGTTCGACGTGACCTCGGTTCCTTTCCCAGCAAGTGGTCGTGAACAGGCGACTCTCGATGCGCTCGAGGCCGTATGTCGAAACGAAATTCCAGCAGCCTTTATCGTAGAGCCGCTCGTGTTGGGGGCGGGAGGGATGCTAATGTACCCCGCCTGGGTGCTCAAGGAGATGAAACGGATCTGTGAAGCATCTGAGGTTCTGTTCATCGCCGATGAGGTCATGACCGGTTGGGGCCGCACCGGATCTTTATTCGCCTGCGAACTGGCCGACATCACGCCAGATATCGTCTGCTATTCGAAGGGAATCACGGGAGGAGCGCTTCCCCTCGCCGTGACGCTTTGCCGCGGTGATATTTTTGACGCGCACTATTCGAAAGATCGCACGCGTACCTTCTTTCACTCGACTTCATATGCTGCGAATCCGGTGGCCTGCGCAGCAGCAAAGGCCAACCTCGATCTTTGGCAAGATAGCGCATCTCGTGATCGCCTGACATCAGTCGCCACTATGCAGGAGCAGGCGATTGAGCCATTCCGCACGGATCCGCGCTTTGCAAATGTCCGCCGGACCGGGACCATCACAGCACTCGATCTGAAGGTGGGGGATACGGGCTATCTCGCGACCATTGGTCCGAAGCTTCAGGCCTTCTTCAAGGCACGAAATTTGCTGCTTCGCCCGCTTGGTAACACCATCTACGTAATGCCGCCGTACTGCATTACTGCATCAGATCTCGACGACATTTACACGGGCATTCGCGAAGCAGCCGATGCGTTGATTTGAAGGCGCCATGCGCGTCGCAACGTGGGCTCTTGCAATTCCCGCGATCGTGCGATGATGGCGTTTTCGAGCCATCATTTCGGCAGTCGTTGTGACAAATGCTCTGCGCTCGGCTGTGTGCGTCTGGACGGCGAGGATCTCCAAGTGCGCCATTGCAGTCGGGAGACGATTACGCTCACCGGCGGATCAGCAGTTCCTTTGCTGTGCGCTATTCTTTGATGACGCTGGATTTTTCCAAGTCAATCTCGCTGTGAGCGACGTAGTTATTTTGTTCGCGTCGAGCAAATCGACTTTTGGCGGCATCTCTGATTTTCATCGAGATACGCCCGATAGGCGAGGGCGATGCCATCCTCGAGCGAGGTGGTGGCGTGCCAGCCGAGCCGGGCAAGACGGCTGACATCGAGTAGTTTGCGCGGCGTGCCGTCCGGCCGCGAGGTGTCGAAGCTGATCTCGCCGCGATAGCCGACGACCGCCGCGACCACGAGGGCGAACTCGGCGATGGTGATGTCCTCGCCGGTGCCGATATTGACCAGCTCCGGCGAGGAATAGGTCTTCATCAGATGGATGCAGGCGTCGGCGAGATCGTCGACATAGAGAAATTCGCGCCGCGGCGTGCCGGTGCCCCACACCACGACGTTGCTCGTGCCCGAGACCTTGGCCTCATGGAAGCGGCGGATCAGCGCGGCGACGACGTGGCTGTATTCGGGATGATAATTGTCGCCGGGACCGTAGAGGTTGGTCGGCATCACGCTGATGAAATCGGCGCCGTACTGGCTGCGATAAGCTTCCGTCATCTTGATCCCGGCGATCTTGCCGATGGCATAGGGCTCGTTGGTCGGCTCCAGCGGACCGGTCAGCATCGAATCCTCGCGCAGCGGCTGCGGTGCCAGGCGCGGATAGATGCAGGACGAGCCGAAGAACATCAGCTTCTCGCATCCATTGGCGTGCGCCGCCTGGATCACGTTGGTCGAGATCGCCAGATTGTCGTAGAGGAATTCGGCGCGAAGCGTGTTGTTGGCGACGATGCCGCCGACCTTGGCGGCAGCGAGGAACACCGCCTGCGGCCGCTTCGCGGCAAACCAGGCATTGACCGCGGCCTGGTCGCGCAGGTCGACCTCGCTGCGCGACACGGTCAGCACATCGGCCTGCTCGCGCGCCAGCCGGCGCATCAGCGCCGAGCCGACCATGCCGCGATGGCCGACGACGAAGACCGTCTTGCCCTTCAGCTCAAACGCCGTGCTTGCCATTGGCCGCATCCTGCCTGGCCTCGACGAGATCGCTGGCGACCATTTCCTTCACCAGTTGCGCGAACGACGTCTTCGGCGCCCAGCCGAGCTTGGCGCGCGCCTTGCTGGCATCGCCGATCAGAAGATCCACCTCGGTCGGGCGGAAATAGGTCGGGTCGATCTGCACCAGGGTCTTGCCGGACGCCTTGTCGACGCCGATCTCCTCGACACCCTTGCCGCGCCATTCGATGCTGCGGCCCACTTCGGCAAACGCCAGCTCGACGAACTCGCGGACCGAGCGCGTCTCGCCGGTCGCGAGCACGAAGTCGCCGGGCTGGTCCACCTGCAGGATCCTGTGCATGCCCTCGACATAGTCGCGGGCATGGCCCCAGTCGCGCTTGGCATCGAGATTGCCGAGATAGAGCTTGTTCTCGAGGCCGACCTCGATGCGCGCGACGGCGCGGGTGATCTTGCGCGTCACGAAGGTCTCGCCGCGGATCGGGCTCTCATGATTGAACAGGATGCCGTTGCTGGCGAACATGCCGTAGGCCTCACGGTAGTTCACCGTGATCCAGTAGCCGTAAAGCTTGGCGACGCCATAGGGCGAGCGCGGATAGAACGGCGTTGTCTCCTTCTGCGGCACCTCCTGCACGAGCCCGTAAAGCTCCGAGGTCGAGGCCTGGTAGAACCGGGTCTCCTTCTCCATGCCGAGGATGCGGATCGCCTCCAGCAGACGCAGCACGCCGATGGCGTCGGCATTGGCGGTGTATTCCGGGCTCTCGAAGCTGACCGCAACGTGGCTCTGGGCCGCGAGATTGTAGATCTCGGTCGGCCGGATCTGCTGCGTCAGCCGGATCAGATTGGTCGAATCCGTCATGTCGCCATAGTGCATCAGGAACGGCACATTGCCGGCATGCGGATCCTGGTAGAGATGGTCGACGCGCGCGGTGTTGAACGAGGACGACCGGCGCTTGATCCCGTGTACGGTGTAGCCGAGGCCGAGCAGATATTCGGCAAGGTACGCGCCGTCCTGCCCGGTGACGCCGGTGATCAGCGCAACGCGCCGCTTTGAGTCCTGAGCCGTCATTGCCGTTCCAGTTGCGCGAACAGGCGTCCTAACAACGTTATTTGCGAACTAATTTTCGAGAAGATCCAGACAGGCGGCCTGCTATCACGTGTACATGGCAGGGGAGCGATATTTCTACTCTAACCATACACATCATATCGGCATGCACATCATATACATTGATTTATACGGCATTGCAGAGTCGGAATATTTGTTGAGGGCCTCAGGAGCGAAGACATCGCGGCTGGGCGCGCTAGAGGCCAACATGCAACAAATCTATCTCAGGTCACATGCGTTTCAGTGCCGTTTCAAACGACGTGATCATGGTGGAGAAAGCCCCACATACGAGGGCGGCGAGTGGCGTCGTGTTCCGCTGCGGCTACTGTCACCAGCGCGCCGCCATCGGCCGGATGCGCTGCGGGTTGCACCTCGATGCATACGGACGTACTGCTCTTCGATACATACGATAGCCATGGACCCAGGTCATTTCGTCACAGGCGATCAGACACCATAGAATGTGATCAGGGAGCTATCCGGGCCGCCGTATCCGTCTTAGCGATAGGCGCCCAATCCGCAGCAAAATGTTCTCCAGATCAGGCGGCGCGGCGGACTGTTTCGTATTCGCAACCTGCATCTGCATTTGGCGCGTGTGCACTCCTAAGAAGCGAGCTTGGAAGCGGGGGCGCTTCACTCAGGCAGAACGAAATAAGGTCTGCGAAACCACTAAAAACAGCTTGAATCGCACGCAGCGTTAGGTTGTAGACATGAAACCATGTCCAAAACGACGCGCCGGCGTCAACAATTCGTGGACAGGTCAACAGTCGGACGTCACGCCTCACTTGAGATTCGCACCTCGAACCCAGCAATACGAAGGCGTCGTAGCGAAGCAAGAGTCGAGCTGCTCTCGATCGGTTGTAGCCTGCGCCAGATGGTCGGAAACCGATCCGGATTTTGCGCGTCGAGAATATCTCGAAAGAAAGCCAATGTGAAAGCGGTGTAGTTGGCGCGGCGGATGGTGACCGAAGCACGCGCAGCAACGAGCGTTTAGATCATGTTGTCAGAAACGTCCCTGTCTCTCGGGCTGCGCGGCCAGGGCAGCAGACTTTCGAATGCGAGATCCGTTACGGAGATGCCGGTGACTTCATACGACTTTCTTCTTGCCTCCTGGGGTACATTGGGAAATCTCAGTCCGCTGCTTACAGCAGGCCGTCGATTGCGCCAGCGTGGTCACCATGTTCGAGTGATAGCCGATCCGACCATGCGAGATGAAGTCGAAGCAGCCGGTTTCGAATTCGTGACATGGCTCCGCGCTCCCATGGGTGAGGTTGCAGACCCAACAGATATCTCGGACATACGAGATCGGATGCGCAGGGTCGTCTTTGAACCCTGCTCTGCTTACGCGGCCGATATTCGCGACGAGATCAACCGTGAGCCGACGGACGCTGTGCTCGGCCTCGATCTTCTGTTTGGCGCGGCGCTCGGAGCGCGAGCATGCGATGTGCCTTTCGCATTTCTCTCGCCTCACGTCAGTATTCGAGTTCTGCCGGGAATGCCGCCGGCTACTTCAGGATTGGGGCGACCGAAAACGCCGGAGGAGCACACCGAAGTCAGGGCAGCCTCTTCAGCCCTCACTAAGGCGATGAATGCATCTCTTTCTATACTCAATCGCGCCAGAGTCGAATTGGGTCTTCATGTTCTTGCAGACGCTATGGATCTGTTCGACGAGGCTGATCGAGTTCTGTTGGCAGTCAGTCGGGCTTTCGATTTCGACGCAGACTTTCTTCCGGATAACTTTCGTTATGTCGGGCCTTTGCTCGATATGCCGAATTGGTCAGGATCATGGAAGCCGTCCTGGCCGTCACGGCACGATCGTCCCCATGCGCTGATCGCTTGCAGCACAGGGGCGCAGGGCCAGCGTGATGTGTTTCAACGCGTCATAAATGCCGTTGGAGCCATTGAAATGGAAGCCGTTTTCACAACGGGTCCGAATCTGGATGTGTCCGAACTTCACGCTCCGAAGAACGTGCGTTTGGTGCGCGGTGCTTCTCACGACTGCATCATGAGGGACGTGTCTCTCGTCATATCCCAAGGCGGCCACGGAACTGTTGCCCGTTCACTGATCCACGCGTTGCCGCAACTCATTCTGCCCATGGGACGTGACCAGTCGGCTAACGCGGCGCGGGTCGAAGCAAAGGAAGTAGGGCTTCGGTTGCCGCCGACGGCTTCGGAAGCAGAGATAGCGGCAGCGATCAAGCGGCTGATCACGGAACCAGAATTCAAAGTCGCAGCCCGTAGGCTCGGCGAGGCCATCAGGGCAGATATCGATCGATCCCGTCTTGTCAACGAGATGGAGTTCCTTGCGGCTGTCGGGCGCCGGCGACGCAGTTGCTCATGAAGACCACGGTACCAATTCCACGACCAGTGAGGCAGAGCGCGATGAATGCACCGTCTGTCGCGGATGAACATCGTCAAACTGTGCTGCGTTAGCTCGAGGCCCATCAAGAGAAACCACACCTTGCTCATTCATCGCGATTCGTTCCCATGCACCTTGTTGCTGCCTCTTATGGCGTCATTGTCGGCGTTCGGCGTTGACATGATCGCCCTAAGTCTGCCGGCGACAGGAATCAATCTCGGAGCGACGGCAGGCGACGTCGTTCTGGCGATGAGCGCCTATGTCATGAGTTTTGGAATGACGCTTCTCGTTTGCGGACCGATATCGGATTGCGTCGGCCGTAAGCCAGTGGTTCAAGGCGGATGCATGCTCTTGGTAACTGCAGGCGTAGGGTGCGCTCTCTCTAAATCCCCGTCGCTCTTCCTGTTATTTCGCACGCTCCAGGGAATCGGTGCTTCCGTTATCGGGATTGCTGCAGTTGCAATTGTGAGGGACCTCTTCAACGGCGAGACCGCAAGGGCACAGATGACCAACGTCGTGTTGGCAATCTCCGTTGTTCCGATGGTTGCACCAATGGTTGACGTTGTCCTCCCCGCGCACGGCTTGCGGGCCATATACGTCGTGCCCATCGCGGGAGGATTGGTTCTGCTCGCGGCGATGTCCTGCTTCAGAGAAAGTGCCATGGTTGATTCAAGCGTTAGATTCGATCCTGCGACGATCGTCGGAAATTATCGTCGCGTGCTGCGTCATCCGGCCTGCGTCGGAAACATCCTTTGCAACGCTGCAGCGGCCGGAGCCGTATTCGCCTGCGTCACCGGTTCATCGCTGTTCTTCTCCAATGTTTTCGGTCCCAACGCCTATGGTACGATCGTTGGAGCAAGTTCGCTGTCGATCGTGACTGGCGCTTGGCTCAACAGGAGTTTCTGTGGTCGGGGTGCATCGCCCGGGCAGCTGCTTGCGGTCGGCCTCACAGTCTCGACCATCATGGGATTGTCGTTGCTTCTCATGGCATTGGTGGGAGACAAATCGGCTGTTGTGGTGGTGTTGATCTTGGTGGGTGTCGGGTCGTCGTTCGGTTTGAGTTCGCCGCACGTTATCAACGAGGCAATGCGGCCTATGCCAGAAATCGCAGGATCTACCAGCGCGGCAAGAGCATTTGTACAGATGGGAGGCGCCGCATTGTCCAGCGCCTTGGTCGTGGCGCTCTTTGACGGGCATTCGCTACTTTCGACGGCGGTGGTGATGCTTGCTTTTTCACTATTGGCGGTTGCCGCCTACCTTGGTGTCGTTCTTCCCGCCAATGCGTCGCCGTGGTCGGGCCAAATGCAAGCTCGGTTCAGGAGGAGAGACCGTGATCTCCTATGAGTTCAAGCCCGTCTTGTTGGACCGCGACGGCGTACGTTTAGGGCATGTTGAGGTCAGACCGGCTGCCGCGCAAAGCCCGCCGCTGCTCCTAATCAATGGTTGGACAGGTGATCACGGCATCTTCTCGCCGCAGCTCCTCCATTTCGCTCAAAGGCGGCGGACCGTGGCGGTCAACCTTCGCGGACATGGCTTCAGTGACGCACCCAATCAGGAGTATACCGTCGCAGGATTTGCCGACGATATCGCTTGGCAATGCGCTCAACTGGAGCTGCTCAAGCCGGTCGTGATCGGCCACAGCATGGGAGGTCGGATCGCGCTCGAACTGTGCGGCCGCTATCCGGATCTGGCCGCTGGGTTGGTCATGATTGATACAATTGTCATGCCGTCTCCGATCTTACGCAAGTCTCGCCAGGTTAAAGCGCTCCTGGACGGTGTAGGTGGATCCGACTATCTGGCGATCTTGAAGGCGAATGCGTGGGAACTGGGCTGCGATTTCGACGAGCCCGATCGGCGAAAGACGATCTATGAGACACATGTGCTTCCGCCTTGCGAGAAAACGCCGCAACATGTGGCCCATTCGATGATACGGAACGCCATTTTGAACTATGACCCGATGCCTGCGGCAAAAGCCTGCCGGGTTCCCATGGCCTATATTGCCGCTGATGTTCCGCTGGTGAACATGGCGCGCGGCCTCGATCGGCTGAAGGAGATCTGCCCACAGCTGGTCACAGCGAAGACGATGCTCGCTGGACATTTCAACACGATTGAGGTTGCAGATCAGGTCAATGCCATGCTCGATCGCTTTTTGGATGTCGGTCTCCGCAGACACAGAAGTTGATTTAGAAGCCTCAATTTCAATCTGGAAAAGCTGCCGCGGTGAGGAAGCCGTCACCGTACGCCGTCAATCTCACGTCACTGGGTGGGATTGGATTTGGCAGCATTTGTGTGCGTCTGCACGAGAAGTATACGGCCGATGCCGTTCCGCTAGCAACGCGAAGGGGCCCTTATGGCCTGGCCTGTTGCGGTCGCGCTGGCGTCAGTGGAGGTGGTTACAAACGCTCGTATAATTCGCCAAACTTTTCGATATCGGGGCATTACCTCCGTACAATTGAGCCATCGTTGTCACTTGACCTAGTCTCATCCCTATCGAATCAGCACAGCTTGCATCAGTGCTGGCGTCACCTTCTTCAATACCCAGATCTCGCCAAAAAGCGATTCGCGATACGCATGACGAGACGCATAGCGGTTTGAGCCACGTCATTCAGCCGCAGAACGCATCCGCAGAGAAGATGAAGCGGAGTGTTCTTGAGAGATCTGGCGGGAGAACAATGAATGGCGCGCGCTTGACGGAGCAAGATGAGGGGCTGCACTTAATGAAGTTCTATTGCAGGACAAGCGGTTCGTCACCCTCCATCGAGTGCCGGCCATCTCAAGGGGCAGCCGACTTGCAAAACGTGTCCACGCAGTCCGTACAATGCTATCCTGAGCGCCATCTTCCTTATCGCGTGAAGGGTCTGGTTATGCGCGAACTGGCTATCACGCGCGATCAGCGAGACTTGCCTGAACGTTCGGCTCATCTGGGACCCGCTTTCGTCTGCTGCCGTGTCTCCGCTTAGCCAGCGGTGGTCGCCAAGGTAGCGATGAGCTTAGATGGCCAAAACTTTCGATCTAGCTCGCATTCTGCCTGACGCCGATGGCTGAACGGAGAACATCCAGCTGCGGTCCAATCCGCGCCAGGCTCCCACGGCGAATCCGCCATCAATTAATTGTTCTGTGGTTCTGAAGCTCACATCGTGGTTTGAAGTTGGGGCGCGTCGGTCGGTATGTGCGGAGTCGTTGGTATCCTAGGTCGTGGTCCGGTCATCGGACATTTGGTCGAGTCTCTCCAGCGACTAGAGTATCGCGGATATGATTCGGCAGGCGTCGCGACGCTCGAGGGCGGCTCTCTCGAGCGCAGGCGTGTCGAGGGCAAGCTGAAAGGCCTTGCGGAGAAGTTGCATCGCGATCCACTGTCGGGTCACGCCGGCATTGGCCACACGCGCTGGGCCACCCATGGCAAGCCCACCGAGCGCAACGCTCATCCACATATGGCGGACAATGTTGCAGTCGTTCATAATGGAATCATCGAGAACTTCCGTGTACTACGTGCCGAACTGGAACAGAATGGAGCGGACTTCGTCTCCGAGACCGATACCGAGGTGGTGGCACATCTCGTCGAATCCTATTTGAAGAATGGCCTTTCGCCGCAGGACGCGGTGAGGGCATCATTGCCGCGGCTGCGCGGCTCCTTCGCGCTGGCATTTTTGTTCAAAGGCCACGAGGACCTCATGATCGGCGCGCGCAAGGGATCACCGCTCGCGATCGGGTATGGTGATGGTGAAGTGTATCTAGGGTCGGATGCTATCGCGCTTGCGCCCTTGACCGACAGCATCATCTACCTTGAAGATGGCGACTGGGCCGTGCTTACTCGTGCGAGCGGCGTCATTTATGACTTGAGCGGCAGCATCGTCCACCGCGAAGCGTCAAGCCATGGCACGTCGTCGCTCCTGGTCAACAAGGCAAATCATCGTCACTTCATGGCCAAGGAGATATACGAACAGCCGGAAGTGGTCGGGCAGACCCTGGCGCATTATGTCGATTTGGCCCGCGAGCGCATAGAACTGCCTTCCAAATTGCCGTTCGAGTTTAACGCCATACAGCGCATTTGGATCACGGCTTGTGGTACGGCGAGCTATGCCGGCCAAATTGCCAAGTATTGGTTCGAGCGACTGGCGCGCGTGCCGGTGGAGATCGACGTGGCCTCCGAGTTCCGCTATCGCGAAGCGCCGTTGCGCAAGGGGGATCTCGCGATCTTTATCTCGCAGTCCGGGGAGACCGCCGACACGCTGGCAGCATTACGCTACGCCAAGGCGCAGGGGCTGCACACGATCTCTGTGGTCAACGTACCGATGTCAACGATCGCACGCGAAAGCGAAGTCGTGCTGCCGACCTTGGCGGGGCCGGAGATCGGCGTTGCGTCGACCAAAGCCTTTACTTGCCAGCTGATGGTGATCGCGGCGATTGCGGTCGCGGCAGGCAGAGAGCGAGGCGAACTGTCCGAAATCGATGAAATCAATCTGGTCCACGAGCTGATCGAAGTTCCGCCGCTGATTGCGGCAGCGCTGGCTATCGGACCGCAGATTGAGAAGCTCGCTCATGATATCGCCAAATCGCGCGATGTGGTCTATCTCGGCCGCGGTACGTCGTCTCCCCTAGCGATGGAGGGCGCGCTCAAACTGAAGGAAATCTCCTATATTCATGCAGAGGGTTATCCCGCCGGCGAGCTCAAACATGGTCCGATTGCGCTGATCGACGAGGCAGTGCCGGTGGTGGTGATTGCGCCTTACGACCGGCTCTTCGAAAAAACTGTCTCGAATATGCAAGAAGTCGCGGCTCGAGGTGGTAACGTCATCCTGATAACTGATGCGAAGGGGGCTTCGGAAGCTGCAATGGACTCTATCGTAACCATTGTTCTGCCGGACATGGCTGCAACCTTTACGCCGATGGTCTATGCTATTCCGCTACAGCTTTTGGCCTATCACACGGCCATCCTGATGGGCGCGGACGTTGATCAGCCACGCAATCTCGCGAAGTCGGTAACAGTCGAATAAGCCGATGGTCGCCGGAAGGGCTCCTGGCGGCTTGTGCATGTTCAATTGTTCGTTCGGACGCGCATGCCGGCAAAGCGGCGTTCAGATCAGATGCAGGATAGAGCGGACGGCTCGTTGGCTCAGCTGCCGGTGCCGCCGCGGTGCTTCTGCAGTGCGGTATCAAGGCACTTGATCAACATATGTGCGGCGAAGGGCTTCGCCAGGAACCCAATGGCACCGGCACCCAGCGCAGCGGCACGAACCCGGTCATTGGGAAATGCTGTGATGAGAATGAAAGGCGTGTCGTAATTCCGAGCTCGCATCTCCGCGACCAAATCCAAGCCGCTCATTACCGACATCTGCACATCCGTAATTACACAGGATGTTTTGTCCAGCTGAGGCGATTCCAGGAACTCCTTGGCCGACGCAAATGTATGGACGATGTAGCCGCGCGACTTGAGCAGGTTCTCTATCGCAATACGGACTGAGGCGTCATCATCGACAACGGAAATCAAAGGCGTGGACAAGACCAGCCCTCCTGACGCTGGAAAGCGCTTGCCGACGGCATCAGCAGCTTGGAAGATAAAGTGGGCATGAGGGGTGAGCTTGTAAAATCATACTTAGGTTTGTTGGCCACGGTTGGCATGAAGTCCGAGCTTCTCAACCATTCTGATCAAATCGGCGAGCGAGCGCGCGCGCATCTTCTTCATCACGTGTCCCCGATAGATCTTGACGGTAATCTCGGCGAGCCCGAGTTCAGCGGCTATTTGCTTGTTCATCAGACCAGTAGCGACCAGCTTCAATACGGCTTGCTCGCGTGGGCTTAAGGTGTCGAACAAAGACCGCAGGTTCGCGACTGTCTGCTCGGCCTCCCGTCTCTTGCGATCCCGTTCGGTCGCCGCCACCACCGCATCGAGAAGTTCCTGCTCGCGAAACGGCTTGGTGAGAAAATCGACCGCTCCCCCCTTCATGGCCCTGACGCTCATGGGAATGTCGCCGTGGCCGGTGATGAAAATAATCGGAATGTGAATGTTCGACTTTGCCAGCTCAGCCTGGAACTCAAGCCCGCTCTGTCCCGGTAGACGGATGTCAAGAACCAGGCAGCTGACAACGTCCGGAATGTTGTTCTGCAGCATTTCGTGGGCTGATCCGAAAGTCACCACGTCCAGTCCAACTTGTTGAAAAAGGTTTGCAAGCGACCGACGCATCGAGGCGTCATCCTCGACAACGAACACGGTCGCACTTGTCGGCTCCGCCGCCTTCCTGTTTTCTCGCGGCGAGTCAAAGCGCCCAATCACGATACAGCCTCCTCGTGCAATGGCAGAACAAATTGAAAGGTCGCGCCCGGCCCTTGTTTGCGGACGACTGACAGGCGCCCTCCATGGGCGTCCACAATGGAACGGCAGATCGACAGGCCCATTCCAAGACCGCTCGTTTTGGTGGTGAAGAACGGATCCAAGATGCGGTTTATATCATCCTCGGCGATCCCAACGCCGCAATCAGTCACCGAGAGCTGGACCCGACCCATACCATCCAGGGATGACTGAATCACGAGTTCGCGCGTGCGGTCGGCAACCGTTTGCATGGCTTCGATCCCGTTCATCACGAGATTAATGATCACCTGCTGCAGTTGAACCCGGTCCGCCAGAATCGCGGGAAGCGCAGGCGCCAACTCGGTCCGCAAGGTGACTTGGTGATTGGCCAACTCGCGTGTTACCAGCGCGATCGCGTCCTTGACGACGTCGTTGATATCGATTGTGACCATCTCGATTTCGCCTTTCTTCGCAAGTGCGCGGATGCGGCGGATCACTTCGCTTGCGCGGATCGCGTCTTCAATGATCCACTCCACCGAGCTGCGCGCAGCAGGAAGGTCAGGCGTCTTCCGACCCAGCCAACCGAGGCACGCATCGGCGTTGCTGATGATGGCGGCGAGCGGTTGGTTTACTTCGTGGGCGATGGAGGCTGTCAGCTCCCCAAGCGTCGTCACGCGCGTCACATGCGCTAGCTCCGCCTGGGCCTTCCTCAGCTCTTGTTCGGCCTGATCTGCCCGAATCATCGCGGTGATGTCGGTGCTGACGCCCCTGTAACCAAGAAAGTTGCCGCTTCCGTCAAAAAATGGCTTGCCGCTGGTCCGGACGTAGGTCGAAGAGCCGCGCCGGTTAACGGTGCGATAGATAAAATCTCGAAATGGGAGATGTGCGTCTAGCGCCGCCTGATGTTGTCGCCACTTCTCCGGTTCTTCTTCGACGTCGCGGGCAATTTCGCGGCGGGGCAGGCCGATGACCCCTTTCGCCACGACGCCCGCGGCGCTCGCGTGCTCCAAGAATTGGGTAAGCAGGTGGTCTGGTCCGGTTTCCCATAGCCAGTCGGAAGCCGTTTCGGCGTAGTCACGAAACCGTTGCTCGCTTTCGCGCAGCGCAGCAAGGGTGTTTTCTAGCCGTTCCCTGGCTGCGTGTTGCTCTGTGACATCCATATGCGTTCCGATGAGCTCGACGGTCGAGCCATCGCTTCCCATCACGGCGTGCGCAATGGCGTGTATGTGCCTTATCGCGCCATCGGGAAGGCAGATTCGGAAGTCATATTCGAAGTTCCCTGCCTTTTGCTCGATCGCTCGACGCTGAACTTCCTGCTGCAGCGCCAGATCGTCTGGATGGATTCGCGACCGGATGGCCTCAAGGGTCACACGCTCTTCCGGGGCAAAGCCAAACAGACGGCTGACTTCGGCGGAGCGATACGCAAAGCGGCGACGGTTGCAATCCCATGACCAGGTGCCCGTATGACTGAGCCGCTGCGCGTCGGCCAGATAGGCTTCGCTCCGGCGCAGCTGCTGTTCCACTTGCTTTGTTGCCGTGATGTCTGTCGCTGCCCCGACAAACTCTATATCCCCAGACGCGGTTCTCGTGGCCCGTGCCCGCGCGTGAATGTGCTTTACCGACCCGTCGGGCATCAGCAGCCGGTATTCGTGCTCGAAATCCTGGCTTTGAGACGCCCGATCCATAACGTCTTGGACGGAAGCCTTATCTTCCGGGTGGGTGCGGTCAAGGACGAGTTGCTGTGTCGGTTTGGTCTCAGGGTCGTATTCGAAAATACGAAAAGTCTCCCTGGACCAAAAGACCTCGTCGGTGGCGACGTTCCAGCCGAAGCTGCCGGTCTGGCTCAACTCCTGCGCCTGGGCCAGATGGGCTTCGCTGCGCCGCAGAGCAAGTACCGTACGCTTTCGCTCAGTGATATCTTCGCAAGCGATGAGAACGATGGGCTTGTCGTCAGCCCACAGCATCGCTTTGGCGTTTTCGCGCACCCACAGCAGCGAGCCGTCCTTCCTGACCTTCTCGATATCCCAGGTGTGCGATTGGCCGATATTTGTAAGGCACTCTCCTATGCATTTGCGGACCACTTCGCGATCTTCGTCCCGAAAGATCTGCAGCACGGATAAGCCGACGATTTCATCGGGCGCGTAGCCGAGTTGCGTCGCACCGAAGGTGTTGACGTTGAGCACCGTTCCGGCTTCATCGACCATGAAGTACATGACCGGATTATGCTCAAAGATCGCGCGCCAGCGTTTCTCGCGGTCGCGCAAATCGGCCTCGCTCTGCCGTAGCTTGGCTGCGATCTCGCGTGCAGTCTCCCTTTCGTGGCGTACGTTTCTGATCAGGCGCGTTCCGACAATTGATGCGGTAAGGAAAGCGACAAGCACAAGAAGGTCTTGGGGGTCATCAATCCGGAGACTGAATGTTGGTGGCGTGAACAAATAGGTCAAAGCCGCGACGGAGACGATGGAAAGCGCGGACGATGCGATGAAGCTGCCCATTAGCGAAAACAGTAATATCACCACTAGATAAGCAAACGCTGTCGCTGCGAAGTGGCTGTGAACGTATACGGAAGTTAGCGTCACCGCCGCCAGCGCAATGGTACCGAAAGCAAGCTGCGCTACTGAATGTCCGAACTTGGTGAGCTGGTTATACATGCTTGTAGCCGTCCGCCATTCTCTGGCGGAAGAGGTTAACATGTTGGGCAAAAATGCGGCAATTCCTTTCACCCCGAACAGTGGGGCGGTGCCGAGAACGGTCGGCGGTCACTGAACTCAGCATGAGCCGAAGGAAGGCGCATTACAAACGTTCGTATAGTTCTTTTAAACCTTTCAATATCGAAGTGCTAACAACGGTGCCTGAGCCACGCGCCTCAAGCGTTTTGGCCAGCTCTCCACCCCACCCCGATCGATTGCTGGAATGGATCGTCGTGGACCGGCCTGCACGCATGTTAATTCGGGTCGCCTAGGTGTTCGCAGATTATGCTCCTGTCAGAGCCGGGAGGACTTTATCAATTGGTCGCCGACTGAGCTTTGAGTGCTTCCGAGCGTGGCGAGGTTCCGATTACAATCCGAGACAACCATCCGAGGTCGCGCACAATGAAGCGAACGGTCATTGCGATCACAACGATTGATACCCCAAGCATGCCGGCAACGGAGATTCTGGTCGAGAGGTCCCACAGTTCTCCGAACTGGACGAAGTCCATGAGACGAAAGACGGTGCCCTGGAGCAGATAAAGAAGTAGCGTGCTCTGGCCAAGCTCCACCGCGATAAAACGAGCTATTCGATTTGAGGAGCTGAATTTCCAGAGCTGAACGATTGTTTCAAACGCAATCCAAGACGCCACTGCAGAGCCAGCAAACATCAGCAACACTTGCCGAGCCGAGGCAGTGTCGTGAATGAGAGCGAGATTGTTGTAGACATAAGTCTCTTTGCTCCAAGCAAGAAAGCACGCGCAAGCAATTGCAGCGAGGGGGAACATCAAGAGGAATCTGTTGCGTGGGAGAATGCGAGCCTGACGTTCGGTCGACTGAGAGAGCAAGAATCCGAGGCAGAAGAACGGGTAAGTGTACCTTATCGATGGCGCTATCGAAATGGTGAGGGGCAGGACTGCGACCGCAAATGCCGACATGCATACCATCCACATCGCTAGGCGACGGAAAATCGTTAGAAGGGTCTTTACGAGAAGGAAAGAAACAAATGTCGCCCATATAAACCAGTATGAACCGACTAAATCGTTCAAGACGCCAACTATGCTGCCCGAGGGCAAAAGTACCGCCACTTTGGCGGCCTCCAAAAGGGCCCACCAAAACAGCGTTGGCAGCAACAATTGTATTGCGCGCTCATTGACGCTGCGAGCGAATGATTTTCGCAGGAGGGCCCTCGACGACAGATACCCGCTTATCGCCATAAAGAGAGGCATATGAAACATGTAGATCGACTTGAAATACGGCGAATCCCAATAGCCATTGCCTGGATAGATGACGTATTGCAGCAGATGTCCAATGATCACCAAGATAATTAGTGTGCCTTTGACAAAATCAAAACTTAGATCTCGCTTGTCTGTTCCGGCCGAGTGTGAGCCATGGCCGGTCGATAGAGTTGCGTGATAAAGCATAGAACCTCTAGCTTGGTTGTGCCGCAGCACCGTTGCGGACTATCCGTTCCTGAAAGATAGCTGTGCGGCCTCCAGGCAGACAATTTTGCATCAAGGTGTTTACTTAGACGAGGTAGTGGTGTCCACGAGCTTCAGTCGCGGGGAGCCAACGAAATCCTCGTGTCTCATCCAAAACGTCAAGTCAAGCATCGCCGCGTCACTCTCCAGGTCACCCACGTTGCCTCAAGGGAGGGAAAGTACGGCGAAGATGCCGGCAACAATTTGCCGAAGAAGGTGATGATGCGTATCCCAACGAAATCCATTCTCTTCTTCCTGGCCAAAGAACTGGCACCGGTGATCTGCATTCTCAAGTGGTCTCGAGTGTTCAGTCCTCACTGTCCGCCTGAAGGATTGTCTGCGACAGGAGCGCGGCCGCTCTTTGAAGTGGAGGAATGAAGCGATCGAGCTCTTCGAAGCTCACTCGCGCCACGGGTACCGATACGCCAAGGCAGGCTATCAGCCCTCGGTCCGGAGAAACGATGGGAACCGCGCAGCCGACGACACCCTTCACGTATTCCTCATTGGTCTTGGCCCAGCCGTGGTGCCGCGTCTCTTGGAGGGCCCTCAATAGGGTGTCGCAATCGATGATAGTGTTATCGGTGTACTGCGTCAGGGCGAGTGAGCGGCATAACTTCTCTCGCGTTCGCTGGGGTATCGGACGCCATGCACCGCGCTGAGAACCCCGTGCATCATCGCCCGGAAGCTCGAATCCCCACTCGGATGATCCGGGAGCGTGATTCCAATTGCGTCATAGCGCTCTCAAATCCGTCGCCAGTTTTCCAGGCGGTCTGGCGTGTTATCGAGGTGCGGAGTCATGTTCTCAATCCAGAATGCCACAAGCTCTTCGCGAAGCGGCTGCCGGGACTGTTCGTCGAGAGCCTGCTTCTCACTCTCGTAATCGAAATGGAAAATCCGCTGATTGGGCAAATCCAGCGTCAGTTCGTGAAACGAGACAACGGCTTCAGCCCATGTATCGACGATATCGCCTTCTTCGAGAGACGGTCGCCGAAAATGGCACCGCAGCATAAAGCACTTGGCCTCTTCGGATAGCGCCGCCGTTTCTTCATCGACGACGAAGACATTCGCATTGTTAGAGAACAGCAGATCGTCGGTCGTCATGCGGCGGTAGTCGGGTGAAAAGCTGCCCAGCACCCACACCAGGAGCGCTCCCTGATGCCGGTAGAAGAGACGGCGGCTTACGACGACATCGAGAAATGTCGTCGATAGTTGAGCCTCGAAAGCAAACAGACGTTCAGCTGTGACGGCCTGAACGTCGGGCCGTCGCCACGCGCTCGGGTCCTGTTGATCGACCCACCTGGCTTCCGTCTGAATGCTGTCCGGAATGAATTTTGGGTCCGCGCGAAGGCTGCGCTCGATCAGTCTTTTTATGCGCTTGTGGGCTTCGCTTTCGCGCAGGCCGTGATACTTGCGCGCGCGTATTTGCTCTTCGGTTAGCTTGTCGCGCGTTTGAGCGCGGCACGAACCATCTTCGCGGATGTGCCGAAAGAAGAACCGCTTTTGAGGACTTGCCACGATGTAGACGGGCGTACTGCACAGAGAGCAGATATGGGTCGGCGTTTCCTGCTTGAGATTCTCGCGCACCCGCACGCGCTCCGCGATCACCTCGCCGCATTGAAACGATCTAATGAAGTCGTTCGTCGGCCGGAATTCTCCGGTGACGAGATCGATGATTTCCTCGATTTCCGGATCGCTTACCGGTTGCGCAGTCGAGGACGGATCGATGGTGACGTTATAGCTTGCTGCGCGGAGGCGGTTCCGTCAGGCCCATGGGCTTCGTCCTTCCGGCATGGGCCGGCATGTACCGCCGCTGATACTGATTGTGCTTTCCAGCCTCATGGCCCTCATGATTGTCGCTGCTCAGGGGGCGGGCAACGGCCATGTGGCGCTTTTAGCTCGGATGTCCCCCGATTGATTTCATTTGCCGGAGGCCGCCCAGTTTGGATCTCTTGTCTTTTGCGCAATTTGGCTAAGCAAAAGTGGCTAAAGGTAAACCTTGCGGCAGGTTTGAAATTGTTCTATTTTACTAAGTATGGCTGCGCGAAAAGATAGAAAGCTAAACAAGCTCGAAAAGACCCTCCCGCAGGGCCTCTTGGTCGATGCCGCCTGGATGGAACGGCATGGATATTCAACCAGCCTGCGCAGCCAATATGTTTCGGCGGGGTGGCTGGTCCAGCCAGTGCGCGGCACCTTCAAGCGACCGCTCGGGGATCTGAATTGGCAGAAGGTTGTCGTCTCCCTCCAAAGGCTCCTTGGCTCCGATCTTGTCGTCGGCGGGCGCACGGCGCTGGAAGCGCAGGGCTTCAGCCATTATCTAAGCTCCAGCGGTCCTTCCACGATACATCTGTACGGGGCAAAGCCCGCTCCCGGATGGCTCGGCAAGCTACCGCTCAAGGAAAAATTTCGCGTCCATCGCTCACAGACACTGTTCGGCACCTTCGCAAGCACCGATGGATCAAAGGCGGGAACGTTTCGGGAGGCGCCAGGGTCCTCCGAATGGCCTCTCACGGTATCGACGCCCGAACGCGCGCTGCTCGAACTGCTGGACGAACTGCCCCGCCACGAAAGCTTTCATCAGGTCGACATGCTGGTCGAGGGCCTCAGAAGCCTCAGCCCTCGACGCCTCCAGACACTTCTAAACGACTGCAAGAGCATCAAGGTCAAGCGGCTGTTCTTCTGGTTCGCCGAGCGGCACCAGCATGCATGGCTAAAACAGATAGACCAAACCAAAGTCAATCTGGGCACGGGAAAGCGCATGCTTGTCAAAGGCGGCAGACTCGATCCGAAATATCTCATAACCGTTCCGAAGGACTTCAATGCCCCTCTCTGAACAGTATCAGCATCAAGTTGCCCTGTTGATCGAAACCATGCCTTTTGTGGCCGCAGAGCCTGACTTTGCGCTCAAAGGCGGCACCGCAATCAACTTGTTCGTCCGCGACATGCCGCGCTTGTCGGTCGATATCGACCTTACCTATCTGCCGGTGGCTCCCCGGCCTGAATCCCTTGCCGCCATCGACACGGCCATGAAGCGCCTGGCGGAAGCGATCAGGAAAGG
The DNA here is from genome assembly GCF_001982635.1 of Bradyrhizobium mercantei. Lineage (GTDB taxonomy): Bacteria > Pseudomonadota > Alphaproteobacteria > Rhizobiales > Xanthobacteraceae > Bradyrhizobium > Bradyrhizobium mercantei. The sequence continues at coordinate 774,364 of NZ_MKFI01000003.1, forward strand.
ACTTCCAGGCACGCGCGTGACGGAAGTCGTCAATGCCCGCGAAAAGATCGTGACCAAACTGACCGTCCAGAGAGGTGACGCCCAGATCAAGATCGAGATAACGCCGGTGCTCAGGGGCTGCGTCTTCGAGCCCGAGTTACGCGATGTCTCGCCGAGCGTCGAAGAAGCGTTCGGCTTCGCGCAGATGAAAGTCGTCTCCTTTGCCGATCTCTACGCCGGTAAACTCGTCGCGGCGCTCGACCGGCAGCATCCACGCGATCTTTTCGACGTTCGCGACTTGCTTGCGAACGAAGGCATCACAGATGATCTGCGCAAAGCATTCATCGTCTATCTCATCAGCCATGACAGGCCGATTTCCGAGGTCGTCGTGCCGCGCCGCAAGGACATCGCGCACGAATTCACGCACGGCTTCGAGGGCATGACCGCCGAAGAGGTGACATTGGACGAATTGCTTGCAGCCCGAGAGGCATTGATAGCCGCAATCGCGGGAGAAATGCCGCAAGCTCACAAGGACTTCCTGATAGGCTTCAAGCGCGGCGAGCCCGATTGGAGCTTGCTCGATGTTCCGGGCGCGGCGGACCTGCCGGCGGTACGCTGGAAGCAGATCAATCTCGATAAGCTTCCCGCAGAGCAAAGGGCAAAGCTTGTCGCGCAGCTCGAAAATGTTCTGAGCAATGCCTGAAATTCGGTCGCGCACGAAGACAACGAAGAAGGAGCCTCGCAGAATCATATCAGCGAAAAGCGAATTCGCGCCACTGCTGGAAGCCTTGCGGCGCCTAAAAGCGGATAGCGAGTTTGGCTTCGAGGGGCTCATGCGCGACTGCCTTGAAACGCTCGCCCGACGTACCTTCCGCCTGCAAAAGCCAGGCCCTCAGGGCGGCGAGGATTTCCGTTCCGATGATGACCCTCTAGCGCCAACGATCTCTATCGAAGCGAAACGCTTTGGGGCGGCCACCAAGATTCCGCTCGACGAATTGAAGTCGAAACTTCGCGAAACGCTTGAGTCATCTACGCCACCCGATCTGTGGGGACTGGTCCTCTCGCGCGAGATGAAGCAGCCCGATTGGTCGGAACTCGAACGGATCGGCGCGGAGCACGGAGTCGTTCTGCTATGTCCGGACTGGCAGGTAACGCCGGGAAGTCACGTTGTTGCGCGCGACATCGGCGCCGGTTGCAAGCAGGGCCGCGGACCTTATCCTGAGCGCCCTGGCAATTCCATCCTCCGTCACTGCGGAGTACGACTCTGAGAAAGCCGGGTCCGATCAACCGATGCGAAGGTCCTGGCCGATCTTGGGCGAAGGCAATGTCATCATTTGGCCCGAGACAACCAATCAGCACGAGCTGACGCCCTTGGATTGGATGCGGTGTGTAAGACCCTTTGCGACGAATCCCGACGCGCGCCTGTCGGACGCGGATGTAAAGCGCCTCGCCGAAATCGAGATGTTTGTCACGGATGTCCGCCAGAGCTTTCAAGCTCTTGCTCGAAGCGCTTATGGATCGCGTGCGGTCTTTCGACGTTGCTAATCGGCGCTTTCCCTCCTGACGCTGCGGGCTCGCATGAGCGTCTTCGCCCAAATCGACAGTTGATGCCGCCTCCAAGTTCGCACGCCGTTTGGACCCCTCTGGCGTAGACGGCGCCAAGACAAATAGCCCTTCCTGCTTAGGGATGTCGAAAATTGCCTCCTCAATGTTCGCTATCCCCCTCCGAGAGCACGCTTCTCTATGATGACCGCATGCACGCTAGCGACGTCTTTCGCAGTGCGCTGGTCACCCTGGAGGTCTCGAATGCCTAATACGATGGACGGCCTATCCCCGCGCTTCCTGCGGACGCCGGAGGCCGCGCGTTATCTTGGCCTTTCCGGCCGTACGCTCGAGAAGCATCGCACGTACGGCACAGGGCCCACGTATCGAACGATCGGTGGTCGTGTTGTCTAAGCGCAGGATGATCTGAAAGCCTGGGCCGATCTCGGCGCCAAGACGTCGACGTCAGATCCCGGCAAAGGGACAGTGCTACCAGCCAAGAAGCCCCCGACGCTGCACCCTTACGCGGGCCAGGAGCGTCGCTGACCGCGTACGCAGATGACGACATGTGTCGGAGATGGCGCGCGATGCGCCGGGGGCTGAGTGCATATCTGTCCTTGCGGGCGAAAACGAAAACGAGTGATGCCGATCGACTGCTGGGCAGACGCGATCTCGATCCGAGACCAAGCCGAACCGAATCGCCGCATGAAGCGATCCAGCAGATCGTCACGCTGTTGGCGATCGAAACGACGATCGGCGGGCTGAAGCGCGCGCCGGTGCCCGGCCCGCCAAGGAACGAGGCCCTTGGATGGCGTTCCTTGCGGGCTAGCCGCTTGGCGAGCGGTTTGCGCATCTTTGCGAAGGCGAGGGTCGCCGAAGAGGATTCGTTGCGGTCTGAATACTGGCGGCCTGTCCACCCCGGGATGCCTGGGATCACATTTTCTAAATTTATGTATACCGAAGTTCCATCCAATCTATAAATTTCCGCCGCATCATGGTCATTTTATAATCAAAAGTCGTCGTTTACGTTACAAACTCTTGCCATATGTATACTGTAAGTATCCCAAAAGTGCAGAAGGAGGAGCGAGCGAATGGGTCACTGTTTTCCGATGAATGCTTGGTACGCTGCCGCTTGGGATGCCGACCTGAAGCAGGCGCTATTGCCGCGCACGATTTGCGGCAAGCACATCGTGATGTATCGCCGAAGCAACGGTGAGGTGGCTGCGCTGGAGGATGCCTGTTGGCATCGACTGGTGCCGCTCTCAAAAGGTCGGCTTGAGGGCGACACTGTCGTCTGCGGCTACCATGGGCTGAAGTTCAACGCGCAGGGCCGCTGCACCTTCATGCCCTCGCAAGAGACGATCAACCCCTCCGCCTGCGTGCGTGCCTATCCTGTCGTCGAGCGCCATCGCTTCATCTGGCTGTGGATGGGCGATCCGGCGCTAGCTGACCCAAAGCTGGTGCCCGACATGCACTGGAACAACGATCCCGCGTGGGCCGGCGACGGCAAGACCCTTCACCTCAAATGCGACTACCGTCTGGTCGTAGACAATCTCATGGACCTGACCCACGAAACCTTCGTGCACGGCGCCAGCATCGGCAATGCCGCCATCGCGGAAGCGCCATTCGACGTCACGCATGGCGAGATGACCGCCACCGTGACGCGCTGGATGAAGGGGATTACTCCACCGCCGTTCTGGGCCAAGCAACTGCAAAAGTCTGGCCCGGTGGACCGCTGGCAAATCATTCGTTTCGCAGCGCCGTGCACCATCAATATCGACGTCGGTGTTGCGCCTGCCGGAACCGGCGCCCCCGAAGGCGATCGCTCGGCCGGCGTCAACGGGATCGTTCTCAACACCATCACGCCCGAGACGGAAACCAGCTGCCACTATTTCTGGGCATTCGTGCGCAATTATCGCTTGGGCGAACAGCGCCTGACCACCGAACTCCGTGAAGGCGTTTCTGGCATCTTCCGCGAGGACGAGCTTATTCTCGAGGCACAGCAGCGCGCGATCGACGAAAATCCCGATCGGATCTTCTATAACCTCAATATCGATGCGGGAGCGATGTGGGCGCGCCGCCTGATTGATCGCATGATCGAGGCGGAGAATCCGCCGCCACATCGGCAGGCTGCGGAGTAGGGCATGGCCGAGCGAGACAGTGATCGCTCCGTCTCACAGACCGTGCGCGCACAGCTCTGCCTGCGCGATCTGATCCTGTCGGGCGATTTGCGGCCGGGCGAGCGGATCTCCGAATTGCAGGCGGTGGAAACGACCGGCGCCTCGCGCACTCCGGTGCGAATGGCGCTGGTTCGGCTGGAGGAGGAAGGGCTTCTGGAAGCGATCCCTTCCGGCGGCTTCACGGTGAAGGCGTTTTCCGAGCGAGATGTCCTGGACTCGATCGAACTGCGCGGCACGCTGGAAGGTCTGGCCGCGCGCTTTGCCGCCGAGCGCGGGGTCTCGTCGCGCGATCTCGAGCCACTGAAAGGATGTCTCGACGAGATCGACGCCGTGGTGCAGCAGGATCGGATCTCGATCGAAGGCTTCTCCTCGTACGTCACGCTGAATGCGCGCTTTCATGCGCTGTTGACCGAATTGTCGCGCAGCCCGCCATTGATCCGGCAGATCGATCGCGCGTCCGCGCTGCCATTTGCCTCGCCAAGCGGCTTTGTGATGACCCAATCAGAACTGCCGCAGGCGCACGAGACGCTCTTGATTGCGCAAGATCAACACCGCGTCGCGATCGACGCAATCGAAAACCGCGAGGGCGCGCGGGCCGAGGCCATCATGCGCGAGCACGCGCGGCTGGCGTCGCGCAATTTGCGGCTGGTGCTCAAGAACAAGACGCATTTTGACCTGCTGCCGGGGCTGGCACTCATCAGGACTGCAGGCGATTGAAGGAGGGGCGCATGCGCTTCATCGAGACCTGGACTCCCGCAACCCTGATTGCTGTTCGCGATCTGACGTCCTCGATCCGCGAGTTCCTGATCAGGCCGGACAGTTTCGACGGTGCGGCCTACCCGGTCGGCAGTCATATTGATGTCGCCGTCACCGTCGATGGCCGTCCCGAGGTGCGGTCCTATTCACTGATCGGCGAAGCTGACCGGGCCGGCTACCGTATCGCGGTGCGGCGCGCGGAAGATTCCCGCGGCGGCTCGCGCTACATGTGGTCGCTCGCGCCCGGGGCGCGGCTGACCATTACATTGCCGACCTCGCTGCTGCCGATCGATTGGGCGCGCCAGCATTGTTGCCTGATCGCCGGCGGCATCGGCATCACGCCGCTGATTGGGGCAACACAGGTACTCGCTCGCCGCAAAGCTGAGTTCACGTTGCATTATGCGGTGCGTTCGCGTGAAGATGCCGTCTATCTGGATGTTTTGGGTACCTTGCTGAAGGAGCGCCTCATCGTCCATGCAGGCAATGAAGGGCATCGGATCGAACTCGACACGTTGTTCGCCTCGCTGCCGCCCGATGCCATGACCCTGTTTTGCGGCCCGATGCGGATGCTTGATGCTGCGCGCCGGGCCTGGACCGGTGCGGGGCGTGCGTTATCCGACCTGCGCTACGAGACCTTCGGTTCGAGCGGCTTGCTGCCGACCGAAGATTTCCGGGTGCGCCTTGCGGACCGCGGCATCGAGATCGAGATTCCGCGCGATCGCTCGATGCTGGATGCGCTCAATGCGGCTGGTTATGAGGTCATTTCGGATTGCCGGCGCGGCGAGTGCGGCGTCTGCGCCGTCGACCTCGTCCATATCGACGGTGAAGTTGACCATCGTGACGTGTTTTTCAGTGAGAATCAGAAGCGCGCTAATGAGAAGATCTGCGCATGTGTCTCGCGCGCCCGCGGCACCATCACGGTCGATATGTTGCAGCGCCCGGACGCTGTCTAGGCTCGCCACCATGCCTTGCAGACAACGTGGTTTCGCCTGGACCGGCCCGGCCGGCAGCAGCATGGGCTTTGGCGTTGACGGAGTTCGCCTCCCGGTCGCCGAGTCTACTCCCGATGATCAAGGGCCTCTGGATGAGCATGCGGCGACGTATTGGCACCTGCTTCATGCCGGGGGCCAATGCCCGGTCGGAAAAAAGCATCTCCGATTGTGCCGCGTAGCTGTGCGGATCGCGAACCGGTAGCGCAGCCCGAACCATCTTCGACACGAGGGATGGGACGGTTGCCGCAATCTGCCTCTGGCAGAGCGGCCAAGTCGGAATAGCCTCTTGTCCGGATCGTGCGATCGAGAACGATTGTCTCCCGGCTGCGACACGATTGCCCGCACGCATCACGCAATGCAAAATTGGCGACGACCTCTTCGCCGGATGGCGTATCCGGCGCGCGGGAACTCCGAGAGGATCACGTATCGCAGCGATGTGATTGCAACAGGTTTGGGCCCTCCTGCAATCGAACGGCGCGTTTCACAGCGCGAGGCCACGGTCGGCGAGCACCCGGTTGGTTAGCTCACCCTTGATCTCGCTGGCGATTTCTTTTGTGATCACGGCTCCGAGCCGCAGTTCGGCATCGGCGTCATCAGTCAGGTCAAGATCGGCGAGCCGTTGCCTCAGGCGGCTCGCGAACTCCTCGCCCATGGCATCGATCAGCCGCTCCCGCGTCTCTTCGTAGGCGTCGGTCGCGATGCGCCTCATCACCTTGTCCCAGGGCTCCCAGCGCGTTGCGAGAAAGTCGGCGAACCCTGCCACCTCCTCATTGCGCACCTGCGTCTCGGCCGCATTGAGGTCGTCCTCAGTGACGTAGGAGACATCGAAGAAGCGCATATCCGGGGCAATGTGCCGTAGCCCTAGCCGCTCGCGCAGCTTGACCTGGTAAGCAAGATGGACCTCGAGTTCGTCGACGAAACTGAGCGAGCGGACCTTCGCGTGCGCGATTGCCTCCAGCGCCTTCAAGCGGAACACGACCCGGCCGTGCTTCACGAGTTCGTCGAGCCGCTCGTCATAGGCTCCGTCTTTGACATCAGCTTCCAGCCGTGCGGTCTGCATGCCGTTCCACGTCATCGTGATACGATCTTCACAGGTCTCGCTCGCTCCTATGGCGAGCCGGAAGTATTTCTTGCGCAATCGCGGCCTCGTCGCCGCCTGCCGCAGATCGTCGGCCACCGCCTGCCGGAACCCGCTATTGCTATGGTTCACGGTGTGCTGCAGCCTCCCGAGGAAACGTGCAAACTCCTGCGCGCCGGGCTCATCAATGAAGGTCTGCCAGGCGGCCACCACCTCCGCCTCGCCGTCCAGCCAGTCCGCGACTTCCTCGGGCAGAGGCCGCGGCTGAGTTTGCTCCGATCCTTCGCTTCTCGAGAAGAAAAGGTGCGGCCCGGCATAGCCTGGGACATTGCCGGCTGCCGCCAGATTGGTCCGTACCCGCTCAGACAACGGGTTACCGACCAGATCAACGTAGCTCTCCCGGCCGAGCCGCGTCAGCAGCGTCTCGGGCAGGCTGGTCAGCTGGTTGTTGCTCGCGTCGAGAAATCGGAGCCCGGCCGGGAGGCGGGCCGGCAGATTGGTCAGGCGGTTGTAGCTGGCGTTGAGTTCCTGAAGCGTTGCTGGAAGGGGATCGGGCAGACTGGTCAGCTGATTGCCCTGGACGTTCAGGCGCAGGAGCCCGGCTGGGAGGGGAGCCGGCAAGTTGTTCAGCTGGTTGCGCATGGCATAGAGGAGCCGGAGGCCGGCCGGAAGCGGATCGGGCAGGCTGGTCAACCGATTGTCGCTGGCTGCGAGCACCAAGAGGTCGGTCGGAAGGGGATTGGGCAGGCCGGTCAGCTGATTCCCACAGACGCTCAGACGCTGGAGTGCGGCGGGGAAGGCGGCGGGCAGGGCTGTCAGGAACAGCAACGAAAGATCCAGCGGCGCATGGGCCGCGGCCGCGTCAAGCCAGCTTCTCGTTCGTCTTACAGCCTCTTGCCGATTCTCCTGTTCGCCCTGTCCCTCTCCGGCAGCCCAGCCCTCCAGGACATGGTCCTGCGCTGTTTCGCGAGCAGCCCGAGCTTCCCGGTTCGTCGGATCGCGGGCGGTGACGGCGACAGAGGAACGCGTCCTGGTCAGGGCTCCGACCCACTGCGTCGCGGCTCGGGTGAGAGCGCATAGGCAGCCTTGCTGTTGGTCTAGTTCGGAAGATTCAGGAGTAACGCCATCCTCCGGTTGGCACTGTCCTGGGTTCATCGATTCCGTCTCTTCGGTCGTCAGATCAAGGAGTACGCCGGAGCGGCGCTTCTTGCAGGCCCGTATCCTGCAATCTCGCCTGGCTTCAATGTCGCAGTGGTCAGGATCAATCGAGCAAGCCTCATTGTGGACTCCTGACCCGGTGACGTTTGCGGCGCCGTTCAACCGCAGATTCCTGTTTCAGCAATCGGCGTGCCGCACGCGGAAGTTCTGCAGTCGTGCCTAACGGGCGAAAATCACCCCTTCGCCGCTACGGCGGCGGAACGATCGTGCTGCTTGGTGCGGTTTCGCACATCGGCGTTTCAAATCAGACACGATTGGCACGAGGGAATGGACGGTCAATGGCGTCGCTTAGTCTCTCGTGCGGTGCTTGAACGTCTGCTCGAGCATGACGTGCCTTCCTGTGAGCTTACGACCAGGTGCCCGTCATGGGTGCATCACCGGGGCATCGTGCGTTTTGTGGCATCGATCCCTCGTAGAGAAGTTGGCGGACGTCGCGAGCGCTGTCATCCGGATGCGGGGTCGAACCGCTTGCTGGCTCACGCTGGGCTCAGCAATCTCTCGGCAATTTGGCAGAGGAACGGCTTCTATCTGTCAGACGGCCAGTGCGATTGGCCTGCTTCTTGCTATCCGACCATCAGCAAATTGTAACGGCCGTCAACGGATCACAGTCATTGGAGGGGCGATGGGCGCGGCAACCGAAACGTTCTACGATGTGATCAGACGTCAGGGCATCACCCGTCGCAGTTTCCTCAAATTCTGCAGTTTGACGGCCGTGAGCCTCGGGCTCGGCCCGCTCGCAGCAAGCGATATTGCCAGCGCGCTCGAAACCAAGCCGCGTATGCCCGTGATCTGGATGCATGGGCTCGAATGCACCTGCTGCTCGGAAAGCTTTATCCGCTCGGCCCATCCATTGGTCAAAGACGCGGTGCTGTCGATGATTTCGCTCGATTATGACGATACCATCATGGCGGCGGCAGGACATCAGGCCGAAGCCATCCTTGAGGAGACCCGCGCCAAGTACAAAGGCCAGTATGTGCTTGCCGTCGAGGGTAATGTACCGCTGAACGAAGGCGGAATGTTCTGCATTGATGGCGGCAAGCCGTTCGTCGAAAAGCTCAGGTCAATGGCGGACGATTGCATGGCGATCATCGCTTGGGGCACTTGTGCGTCCTGGGGCTGCGTGCAGGCGGCCAAGCCCAACCCGACGAGGGCTGTGCCAATCGATAAGGTGATCACGAACAAGCCGATCATCAAAGTTCCCGGCTGTCCGCCGATCGCTGAGGTCATGACCGGTGTCGTGACCTTCATCACCACGTTCGGAAAACTTCCCGAACTCGACCGCCAGGGGCGGCCAAAGATGTTCTATTCCCAGCGCATCCACGACAAGTGCTATCGGCGTCCCCATTTCGATGCCGGCCAATTCGTCGAGGAGTGGGACGACGAGGGCGCGCGCAAGGGCTATTGCCTCTACAAAATGGGCTGCAAGGGACCGACCGCCTACAACGCCTGCTCGACCGTTCGCTGGAACGGCGGCATCTCCTTCCCCATCCAGTCCGGCCACGGCTGCTTCGCCTGCGCCGAAGACGGCTTTTGGGACAGGGGCTCGGCTTACGACCACCTCACGACCATCAAGCACTTCGGCATCGAGAAGAACGCCGATCAAATCGGCATGGCGGCTGCCGGCGCGGTCGGTCTTGGCGTTGCCGCGCATGCGGCGGTCACGGCCGCGAAGCGGCTCACCCGTAAAGGGGACGGCGCAGCTCAAGACAACCAACGAGGCTAGGTAGGGGGACAGGGTGAGGAAGACACCCAATGGGTTCAAGCTCGATGGGTCGGGCAAGCGCGTTGTCGTCGATCCGCTAACTCGGATCGAAGGTCATCTGCGTGTCGAGGTCAATCTCGATTCGGACAATGTGATCCGCAATGCCGTCTCGAGCGGAACGATGTGGCGTGGCATCGAAACCATCCTGCGCGGGCGCGATCCGCGCGACGCTTGGGCATTTACCGAGCGGATTTGCGGTGTCTGCACCGGCACCCATGCGCTCACCTCCGTCCGAGCGGTCGAGAATGCGCTCGGCATCACGATTCCCGAGAATGCCAACTCGATACGCAACATCATGCAGCTCTGCCTGCAGGTCCATGATCATCTCGTGCATTTTTATCACCTGCACGCGCTGGATTGGGTCGACGTGGTCTGTGCCCTCAAGGCCGATCCCAAGGCGACATCGAGGCTGGCGCAGTCGGTCTCGTCCTGGCCGCTTTCATCACCGGGCTATTTCAAGGATCTGCAGATCAGGCTCACCAAGTTCTTCGGTTCAGGCCAGCTCGGCCCGTTCAAGAATGCCTATTGGGGGCATCCGGCCTACAAGCTTACGCCGGAAGCGAACCTCATGGCCGTGGCGCATTATCTGGAAGCGCTCGATTTCCAGAAGGAGATCGTCAAGATCCACGCCGTCTATGGGGGCAAGAACCCGCATCCGAACTGGCTGGTTGGCGGTGTGCCCTGCGCGATCAATGTCGACGGCGCCGGTGCGGTGGGTGCGATCAACATGGAGCGGCTCAACCTGGTGTCCTCGATCATCGACCGTTCGATCGAGTTCGTCGAAAAGGTATATCTGCCCGACGTTGCGGCGATCGGATCAGTCTACAAAGACTGGCTCTATGGCGGCGGTCTGTCAGCCAAGAGCGTGATGTCCTATGGCGACATCCCCGAGAACGCCAATGATTATTCCGCGGCAAGCCTCAAATTGCCGCGCGGCGTCATCCTTGATGGCAACCTCAAGGAGGTCTTGCCGATCGATCACGGTGATCCCGAGCAGATCCAGGAATTCGTCGCGCACTCCTGGTACAAATACCCCGATGAATCCAGCGGGCTGCATCCCTGGGATGGCATCACCGAGCCGAATTTCAAGCTTGGAGCCAACTTCAAGGGCACGAGGACCGACATCAGGGAGCTCGACGAGGGCGGCAAGTATTCCTGGATCAAGGCGCCGCGCTTTCGCGGCAACGCCGTCGAGGTCGGACCGCTGGCGCGATACATCATAGGTTATGCGCAAGGCAAAGCGGAATTCAAGGATCCGACCGACAGGCTGCTCAAGACGCTCGATCTTCCGGTGACAGCGCTTTTCTCGACGCTCGGCCGCACCGCAGCACGCGCACTCGAATGCCAGTGGGCGGCGCATCAGATGCGCTATTTCCAGGACAAGCTGGTGGCCCACCTCAAGGCGGGGGATAGCTCAACCGCCAATACCAGCAAGTGGAAGCCGGAAAGCTGGCCGAAGGTGGCCAAGGGGTACGGTTTCACCGAGGCGCCGCGTGGCGCGCTCGGTCACTGGATCAAGATCAAGGACACCAAGATCGACAATTACCAGTGCGTCGTGCCGACGACGTGGAACGGTTCGCCGCGCGATCCCAAGGGCAATATCGGCGCATTTGAAGCTTCACTGATCGATACGCCGATGGCCGATCCAGAGAGGCCGCTGGAGATCTTGCGCACGATCCATTCCTTTGATCCGTGCTTGGCGTGCTCGACCCATGTGATGAGCCCGGACGGGCAAGAAATGGCTTCGGTCAAGGTTCGATAGAGAGGCTGCCGTGCTGGAGAAGATGCCGTCCGTTATCGCCCGCATTGGCAACGATGCGGCACGGCGTGATCGCAGCGTCGAGCGTGATGTCGTCTATCTCTATGAAGCGCCGGTCCGGCTGTGGCATTGGGTCAATGCGGCAGCCGTTCTGGTCTTGGGTATAACGGGCTACTTCATCGGGACCGGGACACCGGCAATGCCGGGAGAGGCAAGCGATAATTTCCTGTTCGGCTATCTCCGTTTCGCGCATTTCTCCGCAGGCTATGTGCTCACGATCGGCTTCCTGCTGCGCATCTATTGGGCCTTGGTGGGAAACTCCCATGCAAGGCAGATCTTCTACGTACCGCTTTGGCGCAGGTGCTTTTGGAGCGAACTCTGGCACGCAGTGTGCTGGTACGCCTTCCTTGCAGCAAAGCCGAAGAAACATACCGGGCACAATCCGCTAGCTCAGCTCGCGATGTTCTTCATGTTTACGCTGACGACCGCGTTTATGATCGTCACAGGCTTTGCACTTTATGCGCAGGGCTCCGGCAACGACAGCTGGCAGGATAAGCTGTTCGGCTGGGTATTTGCGATCTGCCCCAATAGTCAGGACGTTCACACCTGGCACCATCTTGGGCTGTGGGTGATCGTGTGCTTTGCGCTTGTCCACATCTACGCGGCGATCTGGGAAGACGTCATGTCGCGCCGAAGCATCATTTCCTCCATGATTTCGGGCGAGCGCGAATTCCGCGATTGATTGAGGATGCCGATGCTGACCCCGCAGAACCCAAAACGGATCCTGGTGCTCGGCATCGGCAACATCCTGTGGGCCGATGAGGCGTTCGGCGTGCGGGTGGCGGAAGAGTTCCACCGCCGCTACGCTGTCCCTGACAACGTCACCGTCCTCGATGGCGGTACGCAGGGACTCTACCTGATCAGTTTTCTCGAGGATGCCGATTGTCTGATCGTGTTCGATGCCATCGACTATGGACTTGCGCCCGGCCAGTTGAAGCTCGTGCGAGATGACGAGGTACCAAGGTTCACCGCCGCCAAGAAAATGAGCCTGCATCAGACCGGCTTTCAGGAGGTCTTAAGTGCGGCCGACCTTCTTGGCCGCTGCCCGCGAGAGCTTGCTCTGATCGGCTGTCAGCCGATGGATCTGGAGGATTGGGGCGGTCCGCTGACCGCTCCGGTGCGCAGCCAGATTGCGCCTGCGGTCGAACTGGCTTGCGAACTGCTGATGCAATGGGGTGCGCCGGTACGACGTCGGGCCGCGCCGGTGCCTGCCTCCGAACGCCTGCTCGCCAATGATATCGACCACGCAAACTATGAGATGAGGGCGAGGCCGACATAGCGGCTCGCAAGTTACGGTGGTTACGATGTGCCTTGGCCTGCCAATGACGATTTTGGAGACCGATGGCATCTGGGCCACGTGCAAGTATGGCAATGAAAAGCGGCTCGTCTCGGTCATGTTGCTGTCCAGGCTGCCGGTCGGCGCCAAGGTGCTGGTCCATATCGATACCGCGGTGCGGCTCCTGGATGAGGATGAGGCCCGGCTGATCGCAGAGGCGCTCGATGGCCTCGATGCGGCCCTCAATGGCCACGACTGCGACCAGTTCTTTGCGGACTTGATCGGTCACGAGCCCCTTCTGCCCGGGCACCTCCGCTAGCCGGCCTCGCATGCGGATACCGTGTTACCCCCTTGCCATTGTTCACGGATTGTCGTGCCAGAAACAGCTCTACGCCGAAGGTCTCAAGCGGCCTTGCACTGCCGATCCAAGCGGAACACAAAAACCGCGACGAAACAGGGATTGGCACACGCCTTGCTGATAGCCGGTCAGGTGGAAAGCGACGATAGAAAGGAGCTGATGAGCGTTCAGTCGGGAAAGCAAGATCTGACGTGGCTCGGCATGGCCGAGGCCGTGACCACGAGCATCGACGCGCGGCTTGTCGCATCCCATTTTTGGGAGACAATCGCGGTGGTGCTCTGCCCCGGCGACGCCTTCCGTTGGATCGAGACGATCCGCGCCATAGTCTCGCCTTCTGAATTGTTCCTGGCGTTTCAGCAGCGCGTGATCGGCGTGGTGACTGGCCGTGACGCAGAAGGCAAGTTGACCAAGGCGGGCGGTCTGCGCGTCCAGCCGACGCTTATCCTGCTGCTCCTGGGCGAGACACGCAGCCCGATCGTCAAGGCCGAGATCTGGAAAATCTGCATCCATCGCATCTTCAGACTGATTGATCACCAGCAGCTCCGCGCGTCTGTCATCACGAACGTCACTCCTGTGCCTGCACGAGCGAACGTCGCATCATGAGAACAGGTTTGTCCTCCGCGGAAGGCGCCGAGCATCCGATGAGCGTGTTTCCGACCGGCGCTGAAAGCCTCGAGGCAGGCCGCAGCGCGCCGATGGCTGCTGCCGCGCTCGCCAAGCTCGCTTGTCTCGATGGCGTCGAGCTGGCAAGGAATTGTCCGAATGCCATCACACTGTTGTCAAACGTCGCTGCTGCCGTCGCCGGCCTGGACAGCGCCGCGCAAACGAAGCTCTTCGGACTTCAGACTCTCAGTGATCTTGAGCGCAAGCTGATTGCCGACGTGCTTGGGACCGGCGAGATCGCCGGTCTCGTTGCGCTGCCGGATCGCTCTGTCGCACAGATCGAAGAATCGGTGCTTACGGGAATTTGGCGTGTGTGCATCGGACGCGACCCGGCACACGAATATATCGAAGTCGGCGCCATACCGCAGATCGTGCGGCGCGCGGCAACCGATCTGACGTCGACTGATCTGGCGATCAATGCAGCGCCGGAAGGCGCGATGAACGTGCTGCCGGTACTCGCGGAAATCCGTGAACGGGCGCTGGCCTGGCGGCCGGGAATTCGCCCGCACATCATCAATTTCACGCTTCTGCCGATGAACCCGGTCGACCATGCGTTTTTGCAGCAAAGCGTCGGCAACGGGCCGATCCAGCTCACCTCGCGTGGCTATGGCTCGTGCCGAGTGCAGGCGACCGGCATCCGCAACGTCTGGTCGGTGCAGTTCTTCAATTCCATGGATAGCATCATCCTGGACACGCTTGAGGTTGGCGGCGTACCGACCGTTGCGCTGGCAGCTGACGAGGACTTCGAGGATTCCGCCGAACGTATGCAGGAAATCATCGAGGCCTACTTCAAATGACGAGCTTCGAGAATTGTGCGGTCGGTGAGAATCTCGCAAACGACCCTCGCATGGGATGCCGCGGCATCCACTGGATCGTCTACGATCCGGAAGCGGGCACGAGGGGGGGCGCATGAGCCTCGCCGTCGGCAACCAGGTGGAGGTTACCGTATCGCTTGCTGGCGAGGCAATTGCCGCGGTCGAAATCCTGCCGCGGCTCCGGCCGCGACTGGCGCGACTGTTCGCCGGAAAACCGGCCAGTTCGTTACTCAATGCGCTTCCACGGTTGTTTTCGTTGTGTGCCGCCGCGCACCAGGTGGCATTCCTGTCCGCGATCGAGGCCGCGCGCGGCGTAGGCATCAATCTTGCGACGAGGCAGCATCGGATCGCTATGGTCGTTGCCGAGCGGCTGACGGAACTGCTGCGGGGCCTGTTTGTCGCCCATCTCGCGCAGGATCCCACCAGTGCCGACGCGATCCGCACCGTGATGCAGGACGTATCAGTGCTTGTCGGCAGCGCAAAGGCCGGCTGCGGCGGCGTTCTAAGCGAGGCGGCAGTGCGCGTTGCAGCCGCGCTGGCTGAGTTCGGCATATTGAATGAAGATAGCGCCCCGATGCCCGATAGCCCGCTTGCGCGTCGCATCGCCGCTCTCGACGAAGTCGCATTGAAGCCTCAGCCGATGCAGCATTCGTTCCTGTCCGCTGCCGACGACTACGACATCATTAAACGGCTGCTCGCGAGTGACGTGAGGATTTGCCATTGCCCCAACCTGCAGGGCCGGATTCCCGAGACCGGCCCGTGGGCGCGCCAAATGGTGCGTGGCCGGCTCTCGCCAGGCCGATCAGCCCCGGCTGAGCGGCTGAAGGCGAGGATCGCCGAAATCGTCGGGCTGTGCGCTTGGCTCAAAGCCGGGGTTCATGTCGAGACAGCGCCGGATGGGATCGTCGAAAGCTACGGACTGGGACCGCGCCGTGGTGCGGCCGCGGTCGAATGCGCCAGAGGGCGTCTCTATCACGCAGTTGAGCTCGATCGTCAGGGGCAGATGTCGCGTTTCGAATGTCTTGCGCCAACCGAATTGAACTTCCACGCGCGCGGGCCGCTTGTTCGCAGCCTGCAGGGCGCGGTGCTGACGGCGAGGCCGCACGCAAAGGCTGCCATTCGCGCGGTGATTGAATCGTTCGACCCTTGCGTCGCCTTCACCCTCAATTTTCGCGAGGTCGGCGATGCATGAAATGGCGCTTTGTGAGGGCATCATCGAGATTGTCGAGGAGGAGGCGCGCCGGCGATCGTTTTCGAAGGTGAAGACCGTGTGTCTGGAGATCGGAGCGCTGAGTTATGTCGCTCCCGAAGCGATGAAGCTCAGTTTTGCGGCCGTTGCGGCGCGGACCATCGCAGATGGCGCGTCTCTCGAGATTGTCGGGTCGCCTGGCCTTGCCTGGTGCATGGCTTGTTCGATAAGCGTCGAGATTGCCCGGCGCTGCGAGCCATGCCCCCGCTGCGGCAGCTATCAGCTGCAGGTGACTGCGGGTGAAGAGATGCGGGTCAAAGAGCTGGAGATCGACTGATGTGTAGCATATGCGGCTGCCGCGAAGGAGTGCTCTCCACCGAACGAACTGACGCGCAGGATGCGCATGCCAATGGTCATCGCCATAAACATGATCACGGTGATCACCACCATGATCATGTGCATACCGGCCGGGACGGGCAGCATTCTCCAGACCGTCAGCGTCATCGCGATCGTGATCACGGCCATCAGCAAGCTCATGGCGGACGGGCGCTTGTGGATTGCGCGGCTGACCCGGCCGGCTTGACGATTGCGGGCATGAGCAGCGAGCGGGTCATTCAGATCGGGCGCGACATCCTTTGCAGGAACGACAGGGTCGCGGCCGACAACCGCGCCCGATTCCTGGCTGATGACATGCTTGTGTTCAATCTTGTTTCAAGCCCCGGCGCGGGAAAAACCTCGCTCCTCGTCCGCGCCGTCAGCGAGCTCAAGCAGAGCTGGCGGCTTGGGGTCATCGAGGGCGACCAGCAGACCTCGAACGATGCGGAGCGCATTCGCGCGACCGGCGTGCCTGCAATTCAAATCAATACCGGCAAGGGCTGCCATCTCGATGCTGCGATGGTCAGCGAGGCTTATCGCCGCTTGCCACCACTCAAGCGCGGTATTCTCTTCATCGAGAACGTCGGCAATCTGGTCTGTCCCGCGGCGTTCGATCTCGGCGAGGCCTGCAAGATCGTGGTGCTCTCGACCACCGAGGGTGAAGACAAGCCACTCAAATATCCAGAAATGTTTGCCGCATCGTCGCTCATGCTGATCAACAAGATTGATCTGGCGCGCTTGGTCGATTTCGATTTGGGCCAGACTGTCGAGTATGCAAGACGCGTCAATCCAGGGATTGAAGTGCTGACGATTTCAGCGCGTACCGGCGAGGGCTTTGCCGCGCTCTACGCCTGGATTGGGAAACAAGCGGCAGATCAGACCCATCCCGTCGGGGGCACAGCGCCATGAGCGAGGCAGTCGCCGGCGATGGAACGCGGCTCCGCCTGCGCGTCAGCGGTGCCGTTCAAGGCGTCGGCTTTCGTCCGTATGTATATGGTCTCGCTGCCCGATATGGGCTCGCCGGGTTCGTCGCCAACGATCCCGACGGTGTCACCATTGAGGTCGAGGGCGGCGGTACGTCCGAGTTTGTGGCCGCCTTGCGGCTCGAAAGGCCAGTATTGGCACGCATCGACCAAATCTCGGTTCAGGAGATCGGCGCGCTTGGGGCCAAAGACTTTTCGATCCGCCGCAGCGAACAGGGCAAGTCGTCGACGCGGATCGTCGCCGATGCCGCGATGTGCCAGCAATGTCTCGATGAGTTGTTCGACCCAACGAGCCGCTATTACCTCTATCCCTTCATCAACTGCTCCCATTGCGGCCCTCGCTACACCATTGCCGAACGGCTCCCCTATGATCGCCGCAACACGGCGATGGGGCGCTTCACGATGTGTGCCGCCTGTGCGGACGAATATGCCGATCCGGCGAGCCGTCGTTTTCACGCCGAGGCGATCGCATGCCCGACATGCGGCCCTCGGCTCAGTCATGGGATCGATGATATTGCAGCGGCGATCGCCAGCGGCCAGATCGTGGCGATGAAGGGGCTTGGCGGATATCAGCTGATTTGCGACGCAGCCAGTCAGGACGCGGTGTGGCGTTTGCGTGAGCGGAAGCAGCGCGACCAGAAGCCGTTCGCGGTCATGATCGGTTCCATAGAACAGGTCAACGAGATTGCAGAGACGAATGCCGCCGAGCTCGCGCTGCTCGAATCCGTGGCCCGTCCGATCGTTCTGCTGCGCTCGCGCAACAATCTTGCGGCCGCAATAGCCCCCGGCCTGTCGCGCGTCGGCGTCATGCTACCCGTAATCCCGCTGCATCACCTTATCTTCCATGCGCTTGGTTCGATTGGCGCAAGGCCTAAGGGGCACAGTCCGGTCGTCGTCACAACCAGCGCCAATCCCAGAGGCGAACCGCTCCCGATCGACAACGGAGAGGCGCTGCGGCGGCTTGCCGGCATCGCCGATCTCATTGTGACTCATGATCGCAATATCCTGACGTGTGCTGATGATTCCGTGGTGTCGGTCGTGGCCGGACGGCGCCAATTCATTCGCCGCGCTCGCGGCTATGTTCCCGAACCGATCCGGCTTGCGAGGTCGGTGCCGCCCCTGCTCGCCGTCGGCGGCGCGCTAAAGTCGACTGTCACCGTTACGCGAGGCAATGAGGCATTCGTCTCCCAGCACATCGGGGACCTCGATACGGCTGAAGGCATTCGCGTTTTCGAGGAGACAGTCCGCCATCTCACGTCGACCCTGGACGTCAGGCCTGTCGTCATGGCCCATGATCTGCATCCCGACATGGCGTCCACCCGCTTTGCGGAGACAAGCGGCTGCGCTCTGATCGCTGTCCAGCACCATCACGCGCACGCTGCTGCGGTCATCGCAGAGCATGGTCTCACCGCACCTGCGATCGCCCTTCTGCTCGACGGCCATGGCTATGGCTGCGACGGCGGCAACTGGGGTGGCGAGCTCTTGTTGTGCGAAGGCGCCCGGTTTCGACGCATTGGGCATCTTGAACCCCTGCAAATGCCCGGCGGGGACCGCGCAGCCCGTGAACCCTGGCGGATGGCGAGCGCGATACTTCAGATGCAGGGACGGGGACATGAAATTGCGCGCCGCTTTGCATCGCAGCCGCAGGCCGAGCATCTGCGGGAGTTGCTCGAGCGGCCTTGTGGGGCCACCACGACCAGCGCGGGCCGGCTGTTCGATGCAGCGGCCGCGCTGCTTGGGGTCGCGACTTTGCAGAGTTATGAGGGCGAGGCCGCGATGAAGCTCGAGGCGGGTGTGCGGCAGACTTCCGTGCTCGAAGCGGGTTGGATGATCGATGGCGATGTGCTGTCATTTCGCCCGCTGTTTGCTCGCTTGATTGCAGATGATATCAGCGCCACCGAGGGAGCCGAGCTGTTTCATGGCACGTTCGCAGCAGCCTGCGTTGATTGGGCCGCACGCTCTGCGCAGACAACCGGCGTCACAACCGTCGTTCTGAGCGGCGGCTGCTTCCAGAACGCGGTGCTCGCCGATGCAATCGAGCGCGGCTGCTTGGCGGCCGGCCTCATTCCGCTGCTGCCACGCCAGGTTCCGCCTAACGACGGTGGCTTGAGCCTCGGACAAGCCTGGATCGCTGCTCTTCAGACTCTTGAACAACCGCCTGCTGAACAGCCGCAAGCTCTCGAAGGAACAGCTTGATATGTGTCTCTCGGTACCGGCTGAGGTCACCGAACTCCTTCCCGGTGACATGGCCATCGTGTCCTTCGATGGCGTCAGCCTGGAGATTTCGAGCGCGCTCATCGGCGATCTCGCCGTCGGCGACTACGTCCTTGTCCATGTCGGCTACGCCCTGGCCAAAATCGACCCCGCAGAAGCCGAGCGGACGCTGGAGCTCCTGCAGGAGCTAGGTAGCGTCGCTCAGGAGCTTCGGTCATGAAATATGCCGACGAATTCCGCGACAAGACCATGGCCCAGGGGCTCGCGCGGGCGATTGGCATTGAAGCCGATCCGCAACGGGCCTACCGGTTCATGGAGTTCTGCGGCGGACACACGCATGTGATCTTTCGCTATGGCCTGGAGGACTTGCTGCCGGCGAATGTCCGCTTGATCCATGGGCCGGGCTGTCCGGTCTGTGTTCTCCCCGCCAGCCGGATCGACATGGCGATCCGGCTCGCCGCCCGGCCGCAGGTCATCCTCTGTGTCTACGGCGACCTGATGCGGGTACCAGGCTCGCAAGGACAATCCCTGTTGCGAGCCAGGGCCCTCGGCGCCGACATTCGGATGGTCTATTCGACGCTCGATGCGATCCGGATTGCCGAACAGGCGTTGGATCAGGAGGTGGTCTTTTTTGCCATTGGATTTGAGACCACGACGCCTGCGACGGCAGTGATGATCCGGCTTGCCAAGAAGAAGCGGCTGAAGAATCTCAGCGTGTTCTGCAATCACGTGCTGACGCCCCCGGCGATGCAAAGCATTCTCGAGAGTCCCGATATCCGCGCTCTCGGCCGAGCCGAAATCGACGGTTTTATCGGGCCCGCGCATGTCAGCGCCATCATCGGTACGGAGCCTTACGGGCGTTTGGCAGAAGAATTCGGCGAGCCGATCGTGATCGCGGGATTTGAGCCGCTCGACGTGATGCAGGCCATCCTGATGCTGGTGCGGCAGGTGAATGACGGCCGATCCGAGGTAGAGAACCAATATAGCCGTGCGGTGAGGCCTGAAGGCAACCGCCGCGCCATCGAAGAGGTGTCTAACGTTTTCGAGCTCCGCGACCAGTTCGAATGGCGTGGGCTCGGGCTCATACAAGATAGCGCGCTGAAGCTGAAACGGCCTTACGCCAAATTCGACGCCGAGGCGCGTTTCGTGATGCACGAACTGCCGGTCGTCGACAATCCGGCGTGTGAGTGCGGGGCCATCCTGCGTGGCGTGAAGAGCCCTGTCGACTGCAAGCTGTTCGGAACGGTCTGCACGCCGGAAACCCCCATAGGGTCCTGCATGGTCTCATCGGAAGGCGCCTGTGCCGCGCACTGGACGTATGGCAGGGGCCGCGACTATCAGCTGCGGCGGGCGTGATGCGGGTGAAGTCCTATCAGCGCAAGCTCGATATCAAGAACGGGTGCATCGACCTTTCCCACGGTTCCGGGGGGCGTGCCACGACGCAGCTGGTCCTCGGGCTGTTTCACGAAGCCTTCGGCAATGAATGGCTCGCCCGTTGCAACGATCAGTCGGCCTTCGGTGTCCGCTCGGGCAGGATGGTGATGACGACTGACAGCTATGTGGTTTCACCGTTGTTCTTTCCCGGCGGCAATATCGGGTCACTCGCGGTGCACGGCACAGTCAACGATGTCGCGATGGCTGGCGCGCGTCCACTCTATCTGGCGGCAAGTTTCATCCTTGAAGAGGGCTTCCGACTTTCGGATCTGAAGGCGGTTGCGGATTCGATGGGCGCAGCGGCGCGTGCCGCCGGCGTTCACATCATCACGGGTGACACCAAGGTCGTCGAGCGGGGCAAGGCGGATGGTCTGTTCATCTCGACGACGGGGGTCGGTGTTCTGGCCAACGGGCTCGAGCTGTCCGCCGAGAACGCAAGGATCGGCGACCGCGTCCTGGTTTCCGGCTGCCTCGGCGACCATGGGGTTGCGATCATGTCGCGACGCCACAACCTGGCTTTCCAGGTCGACATTGTCTCGGATTCCGCGGCTTTGCACGACCTCGTGGCCGTCATGGTTGCGGCCGGCGGCGCCGGCATCCGGGTGATGCGCGACCCCACGCGCGGCGGTCTTGCCGCAACGCTCAACGAGATTGCGCATCAATCGAGCCTCGGATTCCGCCTGCAGGAAGAGGCTATCCCGGTAAAGCCGGCCGTCACGGCCGCCTGCGAACTCCTTGGGCTTGATCCGCTCCATGTCGCCAACGAGGGCAAACTCGTTGCAATCGTGGCGGCAGATATGGCGGATGCCGTGCTTGCCGCCATGAAGGCACATCCGCTCGGGTGCGATGCGGCTGATATCGGCGAGGCGGTGGCTGATCATCATCATTTGGTGCAGATGTCGACCAGCTTTGGCGGCAGACGAATTGTCGATTGGCTGTCGGGCGAACAACTGCCCCGGATTTGTTGAGGGCGCCGGCGCCGGCACGAAGGATTGGTTTGACTTCCGGGACGTCTCATTAGTTCTCGTCAGCTGTAGCAGGCATCTGAGCAGGGCGCTGAAAACGCATGATCGGAGGTTTCACTTAGCGTGCACGCCGCATCGCCCGATTTCGACCAGGGAGCCGCGGCATCGGCTTTGTCTGCTCTGCGACATAACCGACCGGCGTTGTTGCGCCCGCGACTGATATGAACGATGTGCAAAGCAGCGCGGTCACCTCGATCGCACGCGCCCATCCGAGCGGCAATACGCTATCGAGGCTTCGACGCCGCTCTGAGGCTCACACCAAGAGACGTCGCGCGCCATCTTCACAATGGCATCACACTTGCAACGAGTGGAATGTTCAGCCCGACGTATCATCGTCGAGCCGTGCATCGCCCGTAGGCGAGCGCCCAGAGGTGGTCGGCGCCACGCTTGCGGGCTTTTTCTCGCCGGAGTGCCCTGTGTTATCGTCTATCGATCGGCCAGGCGGCTCGCTCGCGACCCGATTAGCATTTTTTGTTGCCGGATTCGGCTTTGCCTCATGGGCACCTCTGGTGCCGCTCGCCAAGGAGCGGCTTGCGGTCGATGATGGCGTGCTTGGTCTGGTGTTGCTCTGCCTTGGCGTTGGATCCGCCGTCGCCGTGCTCGTGACCGGCGCGGCGAATGCACGTTACGGCAGCCGAACCATCATTCTTTGTGGTGGTGTTGGCCTTGCGCTCATCCTGCCGTGGCTTGCTGTGGCCAGCACACCTCTTGGGCTTGGCGCCGTACTGTTTGCTTTCGGTGTTTCGCTTGGCTCAATCGATATAGCCATGAACGTTCACGCAACCGAAGTGGAGCGCGCCGCCGACCGTCCGTTGATGTCCGGCTTCCACGCCCAGTTCTGCATAGGCGAGGTCGCCGGCTCGGCTGTTATGACCGCCTGCCTCTCGTTGCGGAATGACGCGCTTATTTCAACGTTGGTCTGTTCGGCGCTGATGACGATTACAATTCTATTGGCCTGGCCGCGGTTTCTCGCAACAGGTCGGACCGAGCAACGGCTAGGGTTCGTCCTGCCCGATCGCGGCGTGTTGCTGATAGCTACGCTTGCGGCCATGACCTTTCTTGTCGAAGGCGCAATGCTCGACTGGAGCGCCTTGTTTCTCGTTGATCGAGGTCTTGTCTCGAAAGCGCATGGCGGCTTCGGTTACATGTTGTTTTCCATTGCCATGACAGCAGGCCGCCTCGGCGGAGATGCCGTCGCGACGCGGTTCGGCGATCGCGCCACATTGATGTTCGGAACTGTACCGATCGTGACAGGTTTCGTGGCGCTGCTGGCGGCGCCCGTTGCGGCGATTGCCATGGCGGGATGCCTGCTTATCGGATTGGGTGCTTCGAATATTGTGCCGGTGCTGTACCGCCGGGTCGCCAAACAGAAGGCGATGCCGGCCAGCCTTGCGATCGCAGTCACCACGACGGCCGGCTACACGGGCCTACTCGCCGGTCCCGCTATCGTCGGCCTTATCGCAAACATGGCTGGCCTTCCATTGGCATTCGCAATGCTGGGCGTGCTCCTGTGCACCGTCACGCTCACGGCGCCGATCGTGGTGGCGGACCGTCACTGAGTTGTGGTGTGGCTGCCCTTGCAAATGTGGCTTTTGATGGGTTCATCCGCTGCCTTCGCAAGCTGCCATCTTTCCAAGAGGCGACTTTCCACAAGGCGACGGCGTGTCTGGCCGTTCAGGCGGCACGGGGACGCTATGCCGCCCTAAGGATTCGAATATGCGTGCGGCGTGCCGGCAGTCATTCATCCTGCTTTTCGCTCGGGTTCGACGTTATTCTCCAGCAACTGGATGTCCAAACTTGAGATCTCCGGCATGGCCTTGCCCGCGATGGCTTGAAGGTCTCCGACCATCCCAACCGTCGAGTCGACAACGGCCAAAATCTGCGTTTCCCGCTTGGCCCACTGCCGCCCCATGAATTTTCGTTCCTTGTCGAGATCTTCACGCATGTCGTTGAACTTCTCAACTACGGCTTCCACCCGCTGCCTGAATTTCGTCCCCGTCAGGTAATGGTAGACCTGCTCCATCTTCGTTTGCTGGCCTTGCTGCACGAGGCGCGAGCCGGTGACATCGATAAGTGCCTGACGGAGAGCCACCGCGACCGGCAGAGCGCATCGAGGGTGCGTCACCCATATTCCATCAATCAGGTCGAAATGCTCGATATGTTTTGGAAGCGCCTGCGACACGATGAGCGCAACATCGGCTCCGCAGCGGCGCTGATCGTCCCGGAGTTTGCCAAGCCACCCGTCGCTCCAAGCCTTGGTGCGCTTGGATTCCCAGAGGATAATGCCCGCGGCCTGCCCAATAGAGCCATTGACCTGCTGCACAACGTCTGCGCCAAGTTCGCCTTTGCCCACTGGCTCAATCAGGTCAGTTGGAAAGCGGCCGCGAAGAACAGTTTCCAGTTCAAGCTCCAGGACTTCGCCCTGCGATTGTTGTGACCCTTGCTCAGCTTTACGCTTGAGCTCCTCGATTGTGCGGGACATCGACTCGATTGTCTGGTCTTTTTCCGCGACGCGTAGTCGCGCGGCTTCGTCAGCTTCCTGCCTTGCCTTTGCCTGGATCTGTTCAGCTGAAGCCTGGACACGCTTCTCAACGGTCAGATCAAGCTCGCGCTTCTCGTCATCGAGTGCTCGTTGTTTGCGGATAAGTGCAGCCTGTGCCTGCTGCGCCTCGGCAAGCTTGGTGTTGTTCGCCTCGAGAATCTGCCGGAGCTCGGCCAATTCGGTTGTATGCGCCTGCAGTTCAGCTGCGGCCGCATCGCGCGCTTTCTTGGCCTCCATGGCGACAAGTTGGTTGCGCTCGGCCGCCAACCGTCGAGCCACCTGGTCCTCGATCAGCTCGCGATCCTTCTGAAGCTGTTCGCGCTCCTGCCGCAGTGCTTCGGTCTTGCGCGCGACCTCGGCGTCCTTGCTGGCGAGCTGTTCCTGGAAGCGCTGGCGGGTCTCCGCGAGAAGCGGGGCGGCGAGCGATTCGGTCAGCCGGATCTCGTGGTTGCAATTCGGACAATGAAGGGTGGGCTCATGAGCGCCGGTGGCCGCGGTCGCACTAAATGTCATAAACCCTCCCGGTCTGCGGCTAGGTCGGGATAAACGTGATCCGCCCGGCTTCCCCCCGCTTCCGATATGGCTTTATCGCTATTTCATCGTTCTGGTCGAATGCCGTAAGCGCGCGCAGCGGCTTTTCCACCGAAACCAGCCTGAAACGCCAACGAAACGGCTTGGACGGGCCGGGTCGCTTCATGTCGACCAGCCCAGCGGGTTCAATCTGGTCATCTTCCGCTCTGCCATCAGCCGCTTCAGCTGAACAACGACAGCGACTTTGAGATGGTGCTCCCGGCGTTCGGCAGACCGAGATCAGCGAGAGTGTTGCCAAACCCTCAAGCTAAGGGTTGGCAAGGTCCTCCTTACGCTCACGATCCGACTTTCTTCGTTGCCTTGTGGATCGTTTCACGATCTCGACAGTTGCTGGACTGCGGCAAGCTCCGCAAATATGTCATATCGATCCATCCGGGATACGTTTGTCCGAAATCCTGCGCAACAGCTTAAACGTTGCAGAATTTCTGCGCCATCTGGCCGCCTCCTCATCAGTATTGCAGCGTCCTTCCGACTAGAAGGGACGCTGAGGCAGGGAGGATTGCAAATGAGGCTCGGTGTTCCCAAGGAAATCAAAGCGCACGAATATCGCGTGGGTCTGACGCCGGGAGCCGTCCGCGAATATGTGGCAGCCGGTCACAGCGTGATGGTCGAGACCAACGCCGGCGCCGGGATTGGCGCAAGCGACGACAACTATCGCAACGTCGGCGCAACTATTCTGGAGTCCGCACGCGAGGTCTTCGCCTCGAGTGAGATGATCGTAAAGGTCAAGGAGCCCCAGCCGTCGGAGTGGGTGCAGCTTCGAGAGGGCCAGATCCTCTTCACTTATCTGCATCTGGCTCCAGATCCGGAGCAGGCCAACGGACTGCTCAAATCCGGCTGCACCGCGATCGCCTACGAAACCGTGACTGACCCGCATGGCGGCCTTCCACTGCTGGCGCCGATGAGCGAGGTCGCGGGTAGGCTTGCGATCGAAGCGGCAGGTAGCGCCCTGAAGCGGTATGCGGGCGGCCGGGGACTGTTGATCGGTGGCGTGCCCGGTGTTCCGCCGGCTTGCATCGTGGTGATCGGTGGAGGCGTCGTCGGGACGCATGCGGCGCGCATGGCGGTCGGTTTGGGTGCTGAGGTTACGATCATCGACCGCTCGATACCGCGGCTTCGTGAGCTGGATGAACTCTTCGAAGGGCGCGTTCGTACCAGGTTCTCGACGATCGATGCCGTGGAGGAGGAGGTATTTGCGGCGGATGTGGTCATTGGCGCGGTGCTTGTTCCGGGCGCCAGCGCACCGAAACTTGTTAGCCGCGGCATGTTGAGCTCGATGCGCAAAGGAGCGGTGATCGTGGATGTCGCGATCGATCAGGGTGGCTGCTTTGAGACCTCACACCCGACAACCCACGATGATCCAACTTACGAGGTGGACGGCATCATTCATTATTGCGTAGCCAATATGCCCGGAGCTGTCCCGCTGACCTCGAGCCAGGCCTTGAACAACGCCACGCTGCCATTCGGCTTGGCGCTCGCCAAAAAGGGATTTGCGGCCGTGCTCGAAAACCCTCACCTGCGCGCGGGCCTCAATGTCCATCGGGGCCGGCTGACTTACAAGGCTGTGGCCGAGAGCCTCGGCCTGCCATTCTCACCGATCGAACAGGCTGCGGCCTGATCCCAGAGGCCCCTAAGGGCGTTTCCTCCCTGACTTGGGCCACTCATTCGGAGTGGCCCTTTTTTTAGACCCATCGATCTCTTGAGCGCGGATTGAATTGCGCTGGAACGCAGTGCGCTCGGCAATGATAGCTGCCCGATGTGGGCGGAGCGGCTACGCCGCTGAACAAGGCAGCATCGAAATCCAACCTCTATGTTGCGGACTGTAGGGTTTGCGACAAGCTGTCCAAGCCGCAACATGCGATGGAAAAATTGCCAAGAAAAATCAAGGCTCGGGATTTGGCATGAGGCTTGAAGGGATGAAATCGTCTCGCATCTCCTGTCCTAGGAATCGCATGGCTTACAAGATAATCGCGTCCCAATGCACCGTCTGTGGCGCGTGTGAGTTCGAATGTCCGAACGCCGCAATTAGTCTCAAGAACGACATCTATGTGGTCAATCCAGCGAAGTGCACCCAATGCGATGGGCATTTCGAGGCGCCGCAATGCGCCGCTGTCTGCCCGGTGCCCGACACCTGCGTGCCGGCCTAGAGGGGTTGTCGATGAGCGGGTCCTCGGCGCGCAGCAAGGTCAAGACGGTCAAGACGCTATTGGAGACGGCGGGCGATGTGATCGGTTGCCTGGCTCGGCCGGTTTTAAGCCCTGCCCTCGCGACTTACGCGATAGCCTTAGCGGCTAGGAGAGCACGCCACAGCTGGCGCTGGAAATCGCCGGAATCGTCCCAAGGCGAGCGGAGCAAGCCATGGTAGCAGCACGGGAGACGGTTGAGTGCGTCGCTCGGACCGGCGTCGATCAGTATCGATATGGATTTGAGACTTTGATCGAATCCGACAAGGCCCCGAAGGGGCTGTCGGAAGACACCGTTCGCTTCATCTCCGCAAAGAAAAGCGAGCCTGGCTGGATGCTGGAGTGGCGCCTTCAGGCGTATCGCTGCTGGCTGACGATGACTGAGCCGACCTGGGCCCGCGTCCATTATCCGAACATCGATTACCAGGACATCTACTATTACGCGGCGCCGAAGCCGAAGAAGCCTCTATCCTCGATCGACGAGATCGATCCGGAAATCCTCAAGACCTACGAGAAGCTCGGCATCCCGCTGCGCGAGGTCGCGATCCTGGAAGGCGTCGAGCCGGCGCCGGGCGGTGAGCCGTCGGCCAATCGCAAGATTGCGATCGATGCCGTGTTTGATTCGGTGTCGGTCGCGACCACCTTCAAGGCGGAGCTGAAGAAGGCCGGCGTGATCTTCATGCCAATCTCGGAGGCGATCCGCGAGTATCCCGATCTGGTACAAAAGTACCTCGGAACTGTGGTTCCCATCTCAGACAATTTTTTCGCGAGGCTGAACTCGGCGGTGTTCTCAGACGGCTCGTTTGTCTACGTGCCGCCGGGCGTGCGCTGCCCGATGGAGCTGTCGACCTATTTCCGCATCAACGAGCGCAACACCGGCCAATTCGAGCGCACGCTGATCATCGCCGACAAGGGCTCCCACGTTTCCTATCTCGAGGGCTGCACGGCGCCGCAGCGCGACGAGAACCAGTTGCATGCCGCCGTGGTCGAACTCGTGGCGCTCGACGACGCCGAGATCAAATATTCGACGGTGCAGAACTGGTACCCCGGCAATTCGGAAGGCAAGGGCGGCATCTACAATTTCGTCACCAAGCGTGGCGATTGCCGCGGCAAGCATTCGAAGATCTCCTGGACCCAGGTCGAGACCGGCTCGGCTATCACCTGGAAATATCCGAGCTGCATCCTGCGCGGCGACAATTCGCGCGGCGAGTTCTACTCGATCGCGATCTCGAACGGTTTCCAGCAGGTCGATTCTGGCACCAAGATGTTCCATCTCGGCAAGAACACGTCCAGCCGGGTCATCTCCAAGGGCATCGCCGCCGGCAAGTCGCGGAACACCTATCGCGGTCTTGTCAGCGCAAATCGGAACGCCGCCGGCGCGCGCAATCACACCATATGCGACTCGCTGCTCATCGGCGACAAATGCGGCGCGCACACCGTGCCCTATGTCGAGGCCAAAAATTCCTCGGCGACATTCGAGCATGAGGCGACCACGTCGAAGATCTCCGAGGACGTGCTGTTCTACTGCATCCAGCGCGGAATGTCGCAGGAGGAGGCTGTCAGCCTTGTCGTCAACGGCTTCATCAAAGAGGTGCTGCAGAAACTGCCGATGGAGTTCGCAGTCGAAGCGCAGAAGTTGATCTCGATCTCTCTCGAGGGATCGGCCGGATAGTTATAGGCTTGGCGAGCCCTGCCGAAAGAGGCTCGCTGCTGCGATGATACTTGCCAGGGAATAGCTCGAATGCCGTTGCTCGAAATCCGAAATTTGCACGTCTGTGTCGAGGGGCGTGAAATCCTCCACGGGCTCGATCTGACGGTCAATGCGGGCAAGGTGCACGCCATCATGGGGCCAAACGGCTCGGGAAAATCAACCCTCAGCCATGTCATCACAGGCAAACCCGGCTATCAAATCACCGCAGGTCGGATCCTGTTCAAGGGCGAAGACCTGCTCGCGATGGGCCCGGACCAGCGCGCCGCCAAGGGACTCTTTCTTGCCTTCCAATATCCGGTAGAAATTCCAGGTGTGACCACCATGAACTTCCTGCGTACCGCGCTCAACGCGCAGCGCAAGGCGCGTGGCCAAAGCGGATATTCGACGCCGCATTTCCTGAAAAAGGCTCGCACGGTCGCCAAGCAACTCAACATTCCACAGAGCATGCTGAAGCGCGGCGTCAATGTCGGCTTTTCGGGCGGCGAGAAGAAGCGCAACGAGATCTTGCAGATGGCGCTGTTCGAGCCTGATCTGTGCATCCTGGACGAGATAGATTCCGGTCTCGATATCGATGCGCTGCGTATCGTAGCCGATGGTATCAACGCGATGCGCTCGCCGGACCGATCGATAATTATGATCACGCATTATCAGCGGCTTCTGAATTACGTCGTGCCCGACGTCGTGCACGTGATGTCGAGAGGGCGGGTTGTGAAGAGCGGCGACAAGCAGCTCGCGCTGGAGCTCGAGGCCTCCGGCTACGCCCAATTCGAGGACGCGGCCTGACGCGCAGGGGATTTTCGGATGGATCTGGTTCTGGCTAAGGCTATGCCGGAGGATAAAGCTAATGCAGAGCGGGCGGCGAGCAATGTCTTCGCCGCTGCGCAGGGGCGTTTGCCCGGCGCGGGCCGTATCGCCGCTATTCGTGCGAGAGCCTTTGAGGCTTATGAGCGGGTCGGCCTGCCACACCGGCGCGTCGAGGAGTGGAAGTACACGGATCTGCGCGTATTGATGCGCGATGTGCTGCGGCTCGCGGAGCGGCCGGACGCGTCCGCGCTAAAGCGGGCGCAGGCTGCGGTCGACCAAGCAGCATTCGAAGGCGCGATCAAGCTGGTGCTGGTTGATGGTATGTTCGCACCCAATCTGTCTGATGTCGCCAAGATCGGAAAGGGCATCGATGTACAGACGCTGCGCGAGGTTCTGGAGAGTTCGGCGAGCGACGCATTGGCCGGCTTGGTGCTGTCCACGACCACAGACGCGATGATCTCGCTCAATACTGCGATGGCAACCGACGGCGTCGTGGTGACGATCGCGGAAGGCAAGGCACTGAGGCGTCCGCTTCATGTCATTCACGTTTCAACCACGTCCTCGGCATCTCACTTTACGCGCTCGTATCTGCACCTCGGTGATGGTGCTCATGGAACCGTAGTGGAGAGCTTTGTCTCGGCCGAAAGCGCGTGCGGCTATCAAGCCAACAATGTCATGATCGTGCTGGTTGGTAATCAAGCCGGCCTCTCGCATCTTCGCGTGAAGGCGGATGCGGCCGACGCGGTCAACATCTCCTCCGAGATCATCGCAGTTGGTTCCAAGGCAAAACTCAATCTGTTCGACATGATCCGCGGCGGCGCCGTCAGCCGCTATCAGGATTTCATTACGCTGGCGGGCGAAGGAGCAGAGCTTTGCGTGAACGGCGTTAACCTGCTCATGGAGAAGCAGCATGCAGACACGACACTCGTGGTCGATCACGCCGCGCCGCATTGCGTCAGCCGTCAGAATTTTCGTGCGGTCGTCGATGGGGCCGGCCGCTCGGTGTTCCAGGGGCGAATCATCGCTCGTCCCGACGCGCAGAAAAGTGACGCCAAACTGACGATGCGGGCGCTGCTCCTGTCGGACCAGGCCGAGGCCGACAATAAGCCGGAACTCGAGATCTTTGCCGACGACGTGAAGTGCGGCCACGGAGCGACGTCAGGCGGGCTGGATGAGAGTCTCCTGTTTTACTTGGGCGCTCGCGGTCTGTCCGAGAACGATGCGCAAGCGCTGCTGATCCGGGCGTTCCTGGGTGAGGCGATCGAGGGGATCGCCAACGAGAATTTGCGCGATTTTGCGACTTCGCAAACCGAGCGCTGGTTCAAGGCGCGGCGATGAGCACGCATCCTGCCGTTAGCAATGGTGGCTACGACGTCGAGCGTCTGCGCGAGGAGTTTCCCGCGCTGGCCACGACGGTCCATGGCCAGCCGCTCGTTTATCTCGATAACGCCGCGTCCGCGCAAAAGCCAAGGGCCGTGCTCGACCGCATGATGCAGGCATACCGCAGTGAATATGCAAATGTGCATCGCGGCCTGCATTACCTCGCCAACGCAGCGACCGAGGCCTATGAAGGCGCGCGGGCCAAGGTAGCGCAGTTTGTGAACGCACATCGAACTGAGGAGATCATCTTCACCCGCAGCGCTACCGAGGCGATCAATCTGGTTGCTCAGACCTTCGGCCGTGAGCGCATCATGCCGGGTGACGAGATCGTTCTCTCGATCATGGAGCACCACTCCAACATCGTGCCGTGGCACTTCCTCAGGGAGCGCTATGGTGCCGTGATCAAGTGGGCGCCGGTCGACGACGAGGGCAACTTCCTGATCGAGGAGTTCGAGAAACTCCTGAGCCCGCGCACCAGAATCGTCGCGATCACCCAGATGTCGAACGCGCTCGGCACGCTGGTACCGGTGAAGGACGTGGCCCGCCTCGCGCATGCCCGCGGTATTTCGGTGCTGGTCGACGGCTCACAAGGATGTGTCCATCTGGATGTCGATGTCCGCGACATTGATTGCGATTTCTACGTCATGACGGGCCACAAATTGTATGGGCCAACCGGCATCGGCGTGCTTTACGGCAAATATGCCAATCTGGCGGCAATGCCACCGTTCAATGGCGGCGGTGAGATGATCCGCCAAGTTTCGCGCGAGGGCGTCATCTATGGTGATCCGCCGCACCGGTTCGAGGCGGGCACGCCGCCGATCGTCCAGGCTATCGGTTTGGGCGCGGCCATAGACTTCATTAATTCGATCGGCAAGGCTCGGATCCGCAGGCACGAGAGCGCACTGCTGGCTTACGCGCAGGAAAAGCTAGAGAGCATCGATTCTCTGCGCCCCATCGGAACGGCAGCCGAGAAGGGCGCGATCATGTCCTTTGACATGAAGGTCGCGCATCCGCACGATATCGCGACCGTCATCGATCGCTCCGGGGTCGCGGTGCGCGCCGGGACCCATTGCGCGATGCCGTTGCTCGCGCGCTTTGGCTTGCCTGCGACGTGCCGCGCTTCCTTTGCCCTTTATAACACGTATGAAGAGATTGATGCGTTGGCACGCGCGCTGATCAAGGCGGAGCGCCTATTCTCCTGAGCGGCCGACTTGCCGCGATCTGGCTCAGCGCGGCCGGATAAGAGGTGGCACGGGACGGTGGTGAGACCACGCTAGATGTGAGCAGCACGGCGACAGACCGAAGCTGAGCACTTACCGGATTTTGGCGCCTTGCTGTTGGCAAGCTGGAATGGGCCGAGCTGCCGTGCGGTTTGCTCGCCTCGTGTCGAGCCCGCTCAAGTCGTGCCTGGCCAAGTCACGCTGGTCGTCGGCGTTTTTATTGGCCCATGTCACGGCCGAGTTTGCATTTGTTTTGTTTCGAACACGGCCGAACGGGCGCCTTTCTGGACGAGGTGCGATGTCGGGTTCGCAACAACCGTCCGTCCTGCGCGGTGCACGCTAAGCGTATGAGAATACGACGCGTTTTGCGGTCACGCTCTGCTGGCACGCACGTTGCAAACGTCATCCAAGAGCCGCCGTTGCAACAGCAAATCCTAAAGGACATCAGAATGAGTCTCGCCACGACCTATAGCACCGCACAGATCAGGGCGCGCAACAAAGAGCTGATCGAGGAGGTGCTGAAGGTCTACCCGGAGAAGACCGCAAAACGACGCGCCAAGCACCTCAACATTCACGAGGCCGGCCGGTCGGACTGCGGGGTGAAGTCCAACATCAAATCCATACCTGGCGTGATGACAATTCGCGGGTGCGCCTACGCGGGTTCCAAGGGCGTGGTCTGGGGACCGATCAAGGACATGGTTCATATCAGCCATGGCCCGGTTGGCTGCGGCCAATATTCGTGGGGCTCGCGCCGTAACTATTACGTGGGTACGACAGGCATCGATAGTTTCGTGACCTTGCAGTTTACCTCCGATTTCCAGGAAAAGGATATTGTATTCGGCGGCGACAAGAAGCTCATCAAGGTCATGGATGAGATCCAGGAACTGTTCCCGCTCAACAACGGCATTACAGTCCAGTCGGAATGCCCGATCGGCCTGATCGGCGATGACATCGAGGCGGTCTCCAGAGCGAAGTCAAAGGAATTCGGCGGCAAGACCATCGTGCCGGTCCGCTGCGAGGGTTTCCGTGGCGTATCGCAGTCGCTTGGCCATCATATTGCAAATGACGCGGTGCGCGATTGGATCTTCGACAAGGATGACCCACAGAGCAAGCCGAGGTTCGAGCCGAGCCCGTACGATGTCGCAATCATCGGCGATTACAATATTGGCGGCGACGCCTGGTCGTCTCGAA
Source organism: Bradyrhizobium mercantei (assembly GCF_001982635.1). Lineage (GTDB taxonomy): Bacteria > Pseudomonadota > Alphaproteobacteria > Rhizobiales > Xanthobacteraceae > Bradyrhizobium > Bradyrhizobium mercantei. Next base: position 807,644 of record NZ_MKFI01000003.1, read on the forward strand.
TTCTGCTGGAGGAAATCGGCCTGCGCGTAATTGCCCAGTGGTCCGGCGACGGCTCGCTGGCCGAACTCGAGGCGACACCGAAGGCAAAGCTGAACATTCTGCATTGCTACCGCTCGATGAACTATATCTCGCGCCACATGGAAGAGAAGTTCGGCATTCCCTGGTGCGAATACAACTTCTTCGGGCCCGCAAAGATCGCAGAATCACTGCGCAAGATCGCGGGCTATTTCGATGACAAGATCAAGGAGGGCGTCGAGCGGGTGATTGAGAAATACCAGCCGCTTGTGAACGCCGTGATCACAAAGTATCGCCCGCGCCTGGAGGGCAAGACGGTGATGCTGTTCGTCGGCGGATTGCGTCCGCGTCACGTGATCGGTGCATACGAAGACCTCGGCATGGAAGTCGTCGGCACCGGATATGAGTTCGGACACAACGACGACTACCAGCGCACCGCTCAGCACTACGTGAAAGACAGCACGCTCATCTACGACGACGTCAATGGCTACGAGTTCGAGCGCTTCGTCGAGAAGATCCAGCCCGACCTGGTCGGCTCGGGGATCAAGGAAAAATATGTATTCCAGAAGATGGGTGTGCCGTTCCGGCAAATGCACTCCTGGGACTATTCGGGCCCGTATCACGGCTATGACGGGTTTGCGATTTTCGCGCGCGACATGGACATGGCGGTCAATTCGCCGATTTGGAAGAAATTGAAGGCGCCCTGGAAGGACGTGCCAAGACCGAAGCTCTTGGCCGCAGAATGACGCAAGCAATCCCTGCTCTCTGCCAAGAGACGGGGCGACGTTAATCACGATACCTGAAAGGCTTTTATCCATGGCGCAGAGTGCAGACCATGTGCTCGATCACTTCGACCTGTTTCGCGGGCCGGAATACCAGCAGATGCTGGACAACAAGAAGATGTTTGAAAATCCTCGCGACCCTGCCGAGGTCGAACGCGTCAAGGAGTGGACGAAGACATCAGAATATCGCGAAAAGAACTTCGCGCGGGAGGCTCTGACGATAAACCCGGCCAAGGCCTGCCAGCCGCTCGGTGCGGTGTTCGCCTCCGTCGGTTTCCAGGGCACGCTGCCTTTCGTGCATGGCTCCCAAGGCTGCGTGGCCTATTACCGCAGCCATCTGTCGCGGCACTTCAAGGAACCGAGCTCCTGCGTCTCCTCGTCGATGACGGAAGACGCCGCGGTATTCGGCGGCCTGAACAACATGATCGATGGGCTCGCCAACAGCTACAATATGTACAAGCCCAAGATGATTGCGGTCTCGACCACCTGCATGGCGGAGGTGATCGGTGACGACCTCAACGCCTTCATCAAGACGTCGAAGGAAAAAGGCTCAGTCCCAGCGGATCTCGACGTCCCGTTCGCGCACACCCCGGCGTTCGTCGGCAGTCATGTCACCGGCTATGACAATGCACTCAAGGGGATCCTGGAGCATTTTTGGGACGGCAAGGCCGGAACCGCAGACAAGCTGGAGCGCAAGCCGAACCGCAAGATCAACTTCATCGGGGGCTTCGACGGCTACACTGTCGGCAACCTTCGCGAGATCAAGCGTATTTTCGAACTGATGGGTATCGAATACATCATCCTCGCCGACAATTCCGATGTATTCGATACACCGACAGACGGCGAGTTCCGGATGTATGACGGCGGCACCACGCTGGAAGACGCCGCGAACGCCCTTCACGCCAAGGCCACGATCTCCATGCAGCAGTGGTGCACGGATAAGACGCTTCCGTTCATCGCCGACCATGGCCAGGAGGTCCTGGCTTTCAATTATCCGGTGGGCGTATCCGCGACGGATGATTTCCTCATGGCGTTGTCGCGGATCAGCGGCAAGGAGATCCCGGAGGAACTCGCTCGAGAGCGCGGTCGCCTGGTCGACGCGATGGCCGATTCCAGCGCGCATATCCATGGCAAGAAGTTCGCGATCTATGGCGATCCGGACCTCTGCCATGGGTTGGCGGCTTTCCTGCTCGAACTCGGCGCCGAACCAACGCATGTGCTGTCCACCAACGGCAACAAGGCCTGGGACCAGAAAATGCGGGCGCTATTTGCGAGCTCGCCTTACGGGCACAACTGTCACGCCTATCCCGGTCGAGACCTCTGGCACATGCGCTCGCTGCTGTTCACCGAGCCGGTCGATTTTTTGATCGGAAATACCTATGGCAAGTATCTGGAACGCGATACCGGCACTCCGTTGATCCGGATCGGCTTCCCGATCTTTGATCGCCATCACCATCACCGCTCTCCGGTGTGGGGCTATCAGGGCGGCATGAACGTGCTGGTGAAGATGCTCGACAAGATCTTCGACGAGATCGACAAGAAGACGAACGTTCTAGGCAAGACCGATTTTAGCTTCGACATCATTCGTTGATGACGATCGATGCGCTGCCATCGCCGGACAACATCGGCGGTGGCAGAAGCGCAGGGATGGACGAGCCTTGCAGATAGCGTAAGAGGAAAAGCCGGATGAGTTCGCTACCAGCCACGGTCCAAGATGTCTTCAACGAGCCGGGCTGCGCCAAGAATGCCAACAAGTCGCAGGCCGAGCGGAACAAGGGCTGCACCAGGCAGCTGAAGCCCGGAAGCGCCGCCGGCGGCTGCGCCTTCGACGGCGCCAAGATCGCGCTGCAGCCTTTTACCGATGTCGCCCACCTGGTGCATGGTCCGATCGCGTGCGAAGGTAATTCGTGGGATAATCGCGGCTCGGTATCATCGGGTCCGAACTTGTGGCGCACCGGGTTTACGACAGATCTGACTGAGACCGATATCGTATTTGGAGGCGAGAAGCGGCTCTACAAGGCGATCAAGCAGATCATCGACAAGTGCGACCCGTCGGCCATCTTCGTCTATCAGACCTGTGTTCCCGCCATGATCGGCGACGACATCAACGCAGTCTGTAAGGCCGCTTCGCAAAGGTTCGGCACGCCGGTTATTCCAGTCAATTCGCCGGGCTTCGTCGGTTCCAAGAACCTCGGCAACAAGCTGGCCGGCGAGGCCTTGCTCGAACATGTTATCGGAACACAGGAGCCGGACTGCACCACGCCCTATGACATCAATCTGATCGGGGAATACAATCTGTCCGGCGAGCTTTGGCAGGTCAAGCCGCTGTTTGACGAACTCGGCATCCGTATCCTGTCCTGCATCGCTGGTGATGGCAAATATCACGAAGTCGCCTCCTCGCACCGGGCGCGCGCCGCGATGATGGTATGTTCGAGGGCGATGATCAATGTCGCGCGCAAGATGGAGGAGCGTTACGGCATCCCGTTCTTCGAAGGCTCGTTCTATGGCATCCAGGACTCCAGCGACGCACTGCGCGAGATTGCGCGGCTCCTGGTCGAGCGCGGCGCGCCGGAAGATCTGATCGGGCGCACCGAGGCTGTGATCGCGCGCGAGGAAGCGCGGGCCCGGGCCGCAATCGAGCCGTACAGGCCGCGCTTCAAAGGCAAGAAGGTCTTGCTGATGACCGGTGGCGTCAAGTCCTGGTCGGTCGTTGCCGCGCTGCAGGAAGCCGGGCTCGAACTGGTCGGAACCAGCGTGAAGAAATCCACAAAAGAGGACAAGGAGCGAATCAAGCATTTGATCGGGCAGGACGCCCATATGATCGAGGACATGACGCCGCGCGAAATGTACAAGATGCTGAAGGACGCGAAAGCGGACATCATGCTCTCGGGCGGCAAGTCGCAGTTCGTCGCGCTGAAAGCGGCGATGCCCTGGCTCGATATCAACCAGGAGCGCTGCCACGCCTATATGGGCTATGTCGGCATCGTCAAGCTGGTCGAGGAGATCGACAAGGCGCTGTTCAACCCGATGTGGGAGCAATTGCGTCGACCGCCGCCGTGGGACGGTCCGACGGAGAATTGGCAGACCACGCCGGTTGCGCAACTCGACGTGCAGCCGATTGAGATCGTCGCCGATCGAACACTGACGCAGAGGACCCCGCGCGCGCGAAGGATTTGCTTCTGCAACACGGTCGACCTCGGCACGATCGAGGACGCGATCCGCTCACATAACCTGACCAGCGTCGAAGCGGTCACACAGCACACCCAAGCGGTCGGTGGCTGCTGCAGACGCCGGATCGAGGACATCCTGGCGGGCAGGCCAATCTCCTGGTGGCCGGCCACGCTGCAGGCCGCGGAATAGGGGCGTCATGGTCATTGTCACCACGCCGAACAAGGCCTGTGCGGTCAACCCACTCAAGATGAGCCAGCCGATCGGCGGCGCATTCGCCTTCATGGGGCTTCGCGGGGCGATGCCGCTTCTGCACGGCCCGCAGGGATGCACGTCCTTTGGGCTCACACTGTTTGTGCGGCATTTCAGAGAGCCGGTGCCGCTGCAGACCACAGCCATGAGCGAGGTGACGACCGTGCTGGGCGGTTATGAAAATGTCGAGCAGGCTATACTCAATATCCATAATCGCGCCAAGCCGGAGATTATCGGGATCTGTTCGACCGGGGTGACGGAAACCAATGGCGATGATGTTGACGCCTATATCAAGCTGATCCGCGAGAAGCATCCACAGCTCGACAAGCTTCCTCTGATCTATGTCTCGACGCCCGATTTCAAAGACGCATTCCAGGATGGCTGGGGAAAGACGGTCGCGCGCATGGTCGAGGTGCTGGTCGAGGTGCCTGCGGCCGAGACCGTGCGCAATCCTGCGCAGGTGAATGTCCTTCCCGGATGTCACCTCACGCCGGGTGACCTCGACGAACTGAGGATCATCTTTGAGGATTTCGGCCTGCAGCCATCCTTCCTGCCCGATCTGGCGGGTTCGCTGGATGGGCATATCCCCGAACATTTCACGGCAACGACGATCGGCGGCATTGGGATCGATGACGTCGCGCGCATGGGCCGGGCCGGCTGGACGATTGCCATCGGTGCTCAGATGCGGCGGGCGGCAGAGGCCATGCAAGACAAGACCGGGGTTCCATTTCGCCTGTTTGAACGACTCTGCGGCCTGGTCCCCAATGATGATTTCATTGCGTTTTTGAGCGAAATCAGCGGCCGCCCTGTGCCGTCAAGATATCGGCGCCAGCGCGGGCAGCTTGTCGATGCGATGCTGGACGCGCATTTCCAGATCGGCGGCCGCAGACTTGCGATCGGCGCAGAGCCTGACCTGTTGTTTGACCTGTCCAGCATGCTGCACGAAATGGGCGCGCAGGTGAGCGCGGCCGTGACGACCACGCAATCGGCGGTGCTGGAGCAGATCAAGGCCAAGGAGGTGCAGATCGGCGATCTGGAGGACCTGGAAGATCTTGCGAGAAGCAGGGATTGCGATCTGCTGATCACGCATTCGCATGGTCGGCAGGCTGCGACACGCCTGAAGATTCCGTTCCATCGGGCGGGCTTTCCGATGTTTGACCGGCTCGGAGCAGGACACCAGGTATCCGTCGGCTATCGGGGCACGCGGAATCTGATCTTTGAGATCGCCAATCTGGTGATCGCCGATCGCGAGGCAAATCATGCGCCGACGCCGGATAGCTGGCGGAGCGCGACGCTGCCGTCAAGGAGCGGCCGGCGGAGCTCCATCGACTCAACAGAGAGGTCGATTGCATGAAAGTTGCGTTCGCTACCCAAGATCTCAGGCGCGTCGATGCCCATTTTGGCTGGGCGAAGAATATCGCCGTCTACGAGGTCGGGCCAGGCGGGCACGTATTTCTCAAAGCAGTCCAGTTCGACGGCGACCTGAAGGAAGACGGCGACGAAGACAAGCTGGCGCCCAAGATCGAGGCGATCAAGGATTGCGCCATCCTCTATGTCGGTGCCATCGGCGGCTCCGGCGCCGCGCGGGTGGTGGCCAGAAAGATCCACCCCATCAAGGTCAACAAGCCAGAAAGTATCCAGGTACTGCTCGAAAAGCTCGAGCGCGTGCTGAAGGGCACGCCGCCGCCATGGCTACGCAAAGCCCTGGCCAAGGACAAGAAGCGCACATTCGATTTCGACGAATGAGGATCACATGACCGAGGCTGCAGACGTCATGCAACCCGCTGGCGGGTTCGATGCACCATTCGTCAAAGAGCTGGTCAGGATCTGGCGGGCTGAGGACATGAGTGGGGCCTGGGCCGGCAAGAGCGATCTCGACCTCCTCGAACCTTATATCCTGGACAAGGAGAAGCGACGCGCACTGCCGGTCATCGGCGATCCCGATCCGGATACGGTCTGGCGGCTGGAGCTGTTCTTCAACGCCGTCGCCGTTTCGATCGAGAAGGCGACCGACGTGATGATCCAGCCGATGCTGAAGATGCACCATGAGGGCTTTGGTCGCTTGGTGCTGATTGGGGGGCGGCTGATCGCGGTGAACAAGCAGCTTCGGGATGTACATCGCTTCGGATTCGACAATCTCGCAAAGCTTGCGAGTGAAGGTAACAAGTATATCCGGGACGGAATCAAGATGATCAGGAAATTTCCCGATGTGGCGAACTATTGAGGGCCGCGCATGAGCGATCGCGAGAAACTGTTAGCAGAATTGAAGAAGCTGTCGTCCAGAGCGTTGCAGGCCAAAATGGATCTGCACGATCTGTCGGAAGAACTGCCCGTCAACTGGACTTCGATCATGGCGGTGGCGCAGAAGGCGTACGATGCCTACGCCGAACTCGAGCGCAGGAGCCAGGACCTGAAGGCGCTGGAGAAAGCGTAGAGAGGGACCCCATCATGTCATTTGCAACGCGCGACGGCCGCGACTGGACGCCGGACTACTTGAGCGCGATCGATGCCAAGAAGTGCATCGGCTGTGGCCGCTGCTTCAAGGTCTGCGGTCGTGATGTCATGACATTGAAGGGGATCAACGAGGAGGGCGAACTTGTCGATCTCGACGACGACGATGAGGTTGAGAAGAAAATTATGGTCATGAATGACCAGGGCGCCTGCATCGGCTGCGGCGCCTGCGCCAGGGTTTGTCCGACCAATTGCCAGACCCACGTTTCCGCCGCAGCGGAAGCGGCGTGAAGCGGCCTATGTCCGCCTCTGCCAGAAGGGGGCTAATCGTGGGCCAGATGAACACGGATGGTGCATCTTGGCGAAGATCGCAGCGCCTTTCGATACCGGGCAATGTCGTGGAATGCCGGGATCCGAGGGCCACGAGCTTGATGGTTCGGGCAAATACTGAAGAAGCTCATTTGTCGCAAAAGTGCGAATGTGGCTGGTCCAACGCCGGAAAGCCGAAACCCGAAGATCAATTTCGTGGCGGCCGCGAGTTGCATCGGCGCTGGACCGAGACTGCGCGAATGCTGGCGCGGCTTGGCCGATTGTGTCCCCGGTCCAATCGGGTGCGGACGCAACGTCAGGCGCCGCGGGTTCGTAAAAAAGTGGACGATCCGTGGCTCTGAGATCCCTGCAGGCCTGATCGCAGGATCATCATGAAAGGTTATGGTTATGACCAGGCAAGGGGCGCAGCCCCACACCGTCTATGCGATCTGCGGCTTCGAGGACATTCCAAGCCGCCGGGCCATCGGCTTCAATCTCATGATCCTCGGTGAGGACGGGAAGCGCAGGCCGTGGCCCATCATTGTGGTACGCTGGGGCAGGAAGGTGCTTGGCTATCTCAACAAATGTCCACACGACGACGTCAATCTGGACTGGGAGCCCAACGAGTTCCTCGATCCAAATGGAACCCGGCTGATGTGCGGCAAGCACGGATCGACGTTCGAGCTTGGCAGCGGCCGCGGCGTCGAGGGTCCTTGTAAGGGCGGAGAGCTCACGCCGGTCGCGCTGACAGTTTTGGACGGCGACATATGCGTCATCGGCGTGCGACTTGTCGAGGAGGATTCCGCCGGCGAGAGCTGAAGCGGCGCGCTCAGACCGGCCGGTTCTCGTTGCGGTTCTTCACAGGCGCCATTCTCTTCAGGCCGTCTTCGTAAGAGATCTCATCATAGGACGCATTGAGCCCCTTTGCCGCGTCGAGCAGGTAGTCGAGTTTGCCGCCCGCGTCGAGCTTCTTGATGTCATCCTTGTTGACCCCGACCAGGTCCATCATCTCCTTCCAGACTGTGGATTCGTCGCATGGCAGCACGTGGAAGGTGACATCGCCGAGCTTGATCCGGTATTTCGCCAACAGGTCTATGTTGTTGCAGAACATAATGTAGCGACCCTCCGGGCTGAGCGCGCCGTCAAGCACGTCTGCGACGTCGGCGAGATAAGCGAGGGAATGCAGATAGCCGGCCAGCATAGAAATAGTGCTTTCCCCATCCTGCGCGATCGTCAGCACCTGCTCGATCGAATAGTCCGGCGGTCGCTTCTCGTCCGCGACCTGGGCCTGGAACTTCAGCGCGATATCGCCGCGGAAACCAAATCGGCCTGGCTTGGTGGTCCCGCCTTTAAGTACGGCATTGAGCAGGCGCCCCTCCTTCTCCAGGCGGCCGAGCGCGGTGTTCTCGATTGCAGTCATGAAGATCGTCCTCAATCCGAGCTGATCGCCGGACACTTTTTGCCGGCAAGACACACAATGCAAAGGTCTTGCCGTTGCATGCGCGACGGTTCATTGAGGTATTGCTGGATAAAAACGCGCAATCGGGCCGCGGTCGCCAAACAAGCGCGTCAGGAACGCGACATTGTCGGACCTGAGTGGCCGGCGTAGTGGATCTGCCTTCTTTTGTTTGGCTCGGTCGTGAAGCTGATCGTTATCCAATTGCAATGCTTTACGTTTGCCGGCAAGCGTCCTTGGAGCCCCCCATCTGATCCTGGCGGCCGCGTTCGGTGTCCTCCTCGTGCGAGTTTGCGGCGCGCCAAGAGGCACTCGGCCTAATGGCGCGCTTTCCTTGACCTTCGAGGCGGTTCGATTTCACCCGTCGCTCCGCTTCGGGTCCCGGCAACCATCGTTTGGGGGCCGCCTAGCAGCTTCGCGTTGAGTCGCCCGCCTGCGAACAACATATCATCGAGGGCTTCGTGGAGATCGGCTGCGCTCACTGAATGTCCGCCGTCACGCTCAATGCTTGATTGCGTCATGCGCCGCATGAGCTCCTTGATGAAAATGACACTGACCCCTTCGGTACTGCGTACGGCTTGGGCAACGATCTCCGCCTCAAGCGGCAGACCCCCGCTGTAAAGCCGGATCAGCTTGCCGCGGCTGGCTGCATCCGGCAGCGGCAGTTCGATCGCCTGGTTAATGCGGCCGGGGCAATCAGCCAGGGTGACCTCGAGCTGGTCGGGACGGTTGGTGGTGAGCACGAAGAGGATATCAGCATCGTCTCTCAAGCCGTCCAATTCATTCAGCAGCTTCTTCAGCAAGGATATCTCGCTTGCGGCCCAAATGCTGCGGTTGCTGGCGATCCGATCGACATCGTCGATCACCACCATCGTTGGTTGCAGCAGGCGCGCCAGTGTCATATAGGCGCTCAGCAGCTCGACCTGTTCGGCGGTAACGATCAGCGTGGTGTAGCCCGGCAGGTTGGTGGCGAGATAGCGGATCGTGTGAGTTTTCCCGGTGCCGGGCGGACCATAGAGCAGAATGCCCTTGCGGGTCGACTGGCCGAGCCGGCGGAGTGCATCGCGCGCATCGACGAAGTCCAACACGCTGCGATCGAGCAGCTTGAGTGCCCGTTCGGGCAAGATGACGTCCTCACGTTTGACCTTCGCCAGCCGATGTACCGTCACGCCCCTGACGTGGCCAGGGCAATCCGCGCCTCCGTCGAGCGAGAGGATCTTGCCACGATAGCAGCATGTAGAGTGGACGGTTCTTTCTAGTTCATCAAAGCAGCATTGCACGAAGCTGTCGCCGGTATCGCGCGCAGGGACGATGATTTCGATGCGAATCCGGACCCCACCGTCAAATTCGCGATCCTGAGAGAGCACGACGGCATAGGGGAATTCGCTCGCCTGGCAAAGCCACAAGCCGTTACGCAAACATTTGACCGGCGCCATCTCGCCCGTATCGATCTCGTCAAATTGGGGCGGTACAAGTGAAATCGCATCAGATCCACGGCGTTTCATTCGAGCGAATGAAAGCGCCTCATCCCAATGCCGTTCATACGCGCCGAAGAAACGGATTGGGTCAGCAAAAAGCTTGTCGATCGCAACCTGAACATCGGCGCGCATGTAGACCGGCAAATGCCGCACCGTCGTGGCGAGTTCCCCGGGCAGGAAATCGGCAAAGTGCCAGGCCAGCGCATCACAGGCATATTCGAATTGCACATCGGACAGGTCGGCTGTGTGCGCCTTGCCTGCGGCTTCGCTCGTGATCAGCAAGGGAAATCCAGCAGCACGAATGCGACTCTGTGCTTCCTCGATCAGCGCTTTCGCAACTGAGGGTGGATAAGGGCCGCAGACGGTCTTGCCCTGTTGCCAGACGAACTCGGCAAGTGCTACGGCATCCCGCTGCTGTTTTCCAAATACCTCGCGCAGCAGACGGACGACGAAGCCGACAGGGGTGTCGTCGTCATTATGAAAAACAAGCTGAACGGGTTCAGCGCCTACACGGACCGGGTCCATCAAAATACCCGGTGAGCGTTCTGGTTGTTCGGGCATGGGTTTCATGCGAATCGTCCTCGTCGAGCGTGATCGCCGGACGGGGCGCCGGCACGAGGCGCGATGCAAATTCGTTGCCGTGGCGCGGCTCTGCTGGACCAGCGCTGGCGCAGTCTCCCGGCCGCATGTACGCGGCAGAGATTGTCGTGGGCCGCATACAAACTAATGGCGGCGGCAGCGTGGGATCCCGCTTCTTAGAGAAGCCGTTGGAGCGGCACGCAAAAAGGTTCTACGTCACCCGTAGCGTGAGGTTCTAACACTCGACATGGCCGGTCGAGATGTTCGCCGGCCTCCTGCTCTGGACCTGTCGGCTTGCTGCTACTCCGTCGACCCGCCTGTAGCGGCGCGGCTTCCATTCGCTTCATCCGAGTTGGGATACGGAGCCAAAATACGGACGGCACCGATCCGCGCAATCCATGCGAACCTGCTGGCTCGCGCCGTTCATGAGCGGTGTCAGGAATCTGACACGCGTCGCAAAGCAAACGGCACGGTGAAAAAAGGCCAACATTGTCAGAGGCGGCGGGCTGGCATGCGAATTGCCAACTCGCAAGCGCCAGCTCAGGTAAGTGGAGGGTGAGTGATGATCAATCTGACAGACAGCGCGTTGAATGCGGTCAAGAGCGTGCTCGCAACGTCGGCGCAGCCAGCGCGCGGTCTGCGCATCATGGTTGAGGCCGGTGGATGTGCCGGGTTCAAATACGCGATGGACCTGGCCGAGCAGGCGAAACCCAACGAGACCGTGATCGAGCGAGACGGCATCAGGGTTTTCGTCGACAATATGAGCCGTGATCACCTCGCCGGCACGACCATTGATTTCGTGGTGAAGCTGGAGGGCTCGGGATTCACCTTCGATAATCCGAATGCCGGCTCGGTCTGCTCCTGCGGCAAATCGTTCAGCTGACGGCAAGAGGCCAAGACATGCTTGTCCCCGAGCCACTGAAACACCCGCTGCCTACCGAGACGGATCGGGAGCAATTCATTCGCGCCGTGATCGAGGAGATCCGGCCCAGTCCGCAACGCCATGGCAGCGACGACCGTCTGGTCGAGATTGGCCGCAGCAGGAGCATGGTCAAGCCGACCGGCACCTCCATGCTCTGCAAGTTTTTACTCGCGACGCTCGAACGCATTCAGGCGCGGCTAATCGAAGGGTTCTGCAAATGCGCCGATCTGACCCCGGCCGCTGCCGCGGCCAAGTCGGGATTGAGCGAGGCCTGAATGCCGATTTATCTCGACAACAATGCCACCACGCGAGCGGATCCCGCCGTCGTGCAAGTCATGTTGCCGTTTCTGACCGAGCAATTCGGCAACGCCTCCTCTGCTCACGCCTTTGGCAGCGAGGTCGCGAGCGCCGTGAAGCAGGCGCGTCGCTGCTTGCAGGGATTGCTAGGCAGTGCCTACGATCACGAGATCATGTTCACCTCCGGGGGGACCGAGGCAAACAACACCGCCATCCTCTCTGCGCTTGCAACCCAGGCCGGACGAGACGAGATCGTCACCACCTCCGTCGAGCATTCCGCCGTCCTTGCACTGGTCGAGCACTTGGCGACAAAGGGCGTCAAGACCCACATGATCGGCGTGGACTCGCGCGGCCGGCTCGATATCGAGGCGTTTCGAAGGGCACTTGGACCTCGCACGGCGATCGCGTCGGTCATGTGGGCCAACAACGAGACCGGCACGATTTTCCCGGTCGAGTTTCTGGCCGGGTTGACGCGCGCGGCGGGCGGCCTGTTTCACACTGATGCGGTGCAGGCCACCGGCAAGGTGCCCATCGACCTGAGTGACAGCGCTATCGACATGCTGTCGCTGTCCGCCCACAAACTGCACGGCCCGAAAGGGGTCGGCGCGCTCTATTTGCGCAAAGACACAAAATTCAGACCGCTGATCTGGGGCGGATCGCAGGAGCGAGGGCGCCGCGCGGGAACCGAGAATGTTCCCGGCATCGTCGGTCTTGGCAAAGCTGCAGAGCTTGCGGCGGAGCGGCTTGAGCCGGAGCGCGCTCGCATTGGTGGCTTGCGCGATCGCCTGGAGCAGGCCATCTTGCATAACGGCGGTTGCTCGGTGCTCGGCGATCTCACCAACCGGCTACCGAACACGACCAACATCGCCTTCGAGCATCTCGAGGGCGAAGCCATTGTGCATCATCTCAATCGTGCCGGCATTGCAGCATCAGTCGCATCGGCCTGCAACTCCGGCTCATTGGACCCGTCGCATGTTCTGCGCGCCATGGACGTGCCGGCCAGCAGCTTGCACGGCGCGGTGCGCTTTTCCCTGTCGCGTGAAACCACGGCTGAAGAGGTCGCCGAGGTCGTGCGCGTACTGTCCGGCGTCGTGGCTCGGCTGCGCGCCATGTCGCATGAGCATTCCAGCCCACCCAGCGATGCGTTGCAGTCCAGGGAGTTGACGTCATGAAAATCATGATCCGCCGATCTCCGGACGCGGGCTTGTCGATCTACGTGCCGAAGAAAGATCTCGAAGAGCCGATCGTCGAGTCCGAGTATGAGACGCTTTGGGGCGGTTGGATCAGGATCGCCAATGGCTGGATCCTCGACCTGCCCGAGATGGCAAGCGACACGCCTTTGCCGATTACAATCAACGCCAGGAGGCGTGGCGAGGGCGGCGACGAGCAATGAAGGTGCCCCCGCGCATCGATTTTGCCAGCGCAGCCGATACGGAGGCGATTGTCACTGAACTCGCGGGCAGGCTGAGTGCGGGCAGCGTTGTTCCTTATCTTGGACCTGGCCTTGCTGAATTGTCAGAGCCGGATGTGCCGACGACGCCTGAGGCCTTGGCCGCCTTCTTTGCCACCAAGGTTGCACTGCCGCGCCGGGCCAAGGGCAATGTGTGGGCCTCCGCACAATATATCGAGAGTAACAAACATCGTCTCACCCTGACGAGGTTAATGGCTCAGGCCTTTGCGGTACCGGTCGAACCGACGGCGCTGCATCATCATCTTGCGTCTCTTTCGCCGCCGATAATCGTCGACGCTTGGTACGACGGCGCCATGCGTGCGGCGCTCGGCGAGCGCGATGGATGGGGCGAGGTCCAGGGTGTGAGCCGCGCCGGCCTCTATACGGATCACTTTTACCGCTTCTATGATTCGGCAGGCCAAGAGGTCGACGGTGCCGCGGCCGGCAATTGGGCGACGGTGCTGTACAAGCCGCATGGCAGCGTAGAGCCGGCCAAAAATTTCCTGATCTCCGACGCCGATTATGTCGAGGTGCTGACGGAGATCGACATCCAAACGCCGATTCCCGACATCATCAAGGAAAGGCGGACCGGGCGGAGCTTTCTGTTCATCGGCTGTCGCTTTAATGACCAGCTGTTGCGCACTTACGCCCGGCAGATCACCAAGCGCTCGTCCGACGTCCATTACGTGATTGTCGATCCGCAAGCGCTCTCGCGCAACGAACTCTGCTTTCTCGTCGAGCAAGGCTTGATGCCGCTCGCAATTGAGCTCCCGCGCGCGGTGGAACTGTTGCTCGCCAGCTAGTGGCGCTGCCAAATTCAGGCCGACAGCGCCGGCTCGTGTGCAGAGATGGTCGACAAATGCGGCCGAGGTTGAGAGCGGATCCTGCGTCGCCCCCAGGCCGCGAAGAACACGTGCGCCTCACCGGCATCTCGCGCTGCCAGCAAACAGCGATGTGTCGGATTTCCTACATGAGGCACCATCATTGCGGTGCCTGCAACAACGCCGAGCGTGTCCGCTAAGCCATTGACAAAGGCCAGAAACAGCATCGCCAGCCGTGATGGCATGCAGGTTGCAAACTCCTCTCCTTGTGTTCGCTCAGGCCTCGTCCTGAGAAGCCTATTCGCCGTCCAGGGAGAACTGAATATGAACGCGGTCGCGGGGCGCGGAAGACGTGCCGGAGTTGCGGAGTATATCGGCGAGATCGCCGAGCATAAGGGTTGCCGCACCTCGCCCGGCGGCGCCAAGACCAACTGCGGATCACAGGCCGGCCAAGCTGATCTACCGAAGACAATCTGGGAAAAGGTGAAGAACCATCCCTGCTACAGCGAAGAAGCGCATCATCACTACGCCCGCATGCATGTCGCGGTAGCACCGGCCTGCAACGTCCAGTGCAATTACTGCAACCGCAAATACGACTGTGCCAATGAATCGCGTCCGGGCGTGGTGAGCGAGAAGCTCACCCCTGAACAGGCGGTGAGGAAAGTGCTTGCGGTCGCGACCAGCATTCCGCAGCTGACCGTGGTCGGAATCGCCGGCCCCGGCGATCCCTTGGCCAATCCGGAAAAGACCTTCAAGACGTTCGAATTGGTCGCCAGGGCGGCGCCCGACATCAAGCTCTGCCTATCGACCAACGGACTGGCACTCCCAGACCACGTCGACAGCATCGCTCGTGCCAAAATCGACCACGTCACCATCACCATCAACACGGTCGACCCCGAAATCGGCGCCAAGATCTACCCGTGGATCTTCTTCAACCACAAGCGCTACACCGGCATCGAAGCCGCCAGGATCCTCATTGATCGCCAGCTGCAAGGTCTTCAGATGCTCACAGAGCGAGGCATCCTGTGCAAGGTCAATTCGGTGATGATTCCTGAAATCAACGACCAGCACCTAGTCGAGATCAACAGCACGGTGAAGGCACGGGGTGCCTTCCTGCACAACATCATGCCGCTGATCTCCGCACCCGAGCATGGCACCGTATTCGGCCTCAACGGTCAGCGGGGCCCGACGGCGCAAGAACTGAAGGCGCTGCAAGATGGTTGCGAAGGTGAGACGAAGGTGATGCGACATTGCCGCCAGTGTCGTGCCGACGCGGTCGGCCTGCTCGGAGAGGATCGCAGCGCGGAGTTCACCACCGAGAGGATCATGGCCATGGACGTCAATTACGACGCTGAAATGCGCCGGGCCTATCAAGCCAAGGTCGAGGATGAGCGCGCGGCCAAGGTCGCGGCCAGGCGGGAGGAGCTCGCGGAACTCGCTGGCCAGAAGAGCGAGATCACGCTTCTGGTTGCGGTGGCGACCAAGGGCTCGGGCCTGATCAATGAGCACTTTGGCCACGCCAAGGAATTCCAAGTGTACGAACTCTCGACATCCGGCGCCAAATTCGTCGGCCATCGCAGAGCCGATGTCTACTGCCAGGGCGGATATGGGGAGGAGGACAGGCTTTCGACCATCATCGGCGCCATCAAGGATTGCCATGCTGCGTTCGTAGCCAAGATCGGCGACTGTCCGAAACGCAATCTGATCGAGGCCGGCATCGACCCAGTCGATCAATACGCGCATGAGTTCATCGAGAAGTCGGCGATCGCCTGGTTCCGCTGCTATCTCGACAAGCTGAAAAGCGGTGAGATCTTGCACGTCAAACGCGATGACCCGGCAATCCGCCAGAAAGCACTGACCTCGGCGGCATGAGGAGATAGCGAATGCCGTTCAAGATCATCGCTTCGCAATGTACGGGCTGCTCAGCCTGCGAGCCCTTATGCCCAAATGTCGCAATCTCCGAGAAGGGCGGAACGTTTACGATCGATCCGAAGAAATGTACCGAATGCGTCGGCTATTTTGATGAGCCGCAATGCGTTGCGGTTTGTCCGGTCGACGACACCTGCGTCGTCGACACCTCATGGCCGCGCCGCCAGGCGCAGGCCTAAATCGGAGAGGCCCATGACAGTCACGATTCGATCGGGCGCTGAAAAGCTTACGAATTTGCTGCTGCGCCTTGCTGGCACCCAGATTCCGAATTTCGTTCGCCGTCATAGAAGGCGGCGCTGGCTTGCAATTGTTCGCCGATACCGCTGTCGTGCGAGCATAAGCGGCCCAGCGAGCAAGTTGCCGAGCGCAATGGTCGAGGGTTGCTTCTCAATGCCGGACGTAGCTTGCTGCGCGGCAGTGTCTCCATGGATCTGGCCGACGCTGCTCCCGGTCATCGACCCGTCTTTCGTCGATCCATCCGCTCCGTCCGGCAATCGCACAGGCCGCGCATTAGAAGAGGAAAACTGCCGATGAAGCTGGCGCAGCGGGCAATTCGCTTGGCTTGCCCTGGCGCGGTAGCTCGTACTTAGAAGGCCGCAAGGGATGGGTGCATGAGCAACATCGTCCGCGACAGTGACGTGGTCGAGCTAAGCGGGCCTCCTTGCTTCAGCTTTGGCGAGAAGGTGCAGGCCAACCGCTCGATCCGCAATGACGGTACCTATCCCGGCAGAAAGATCGGCGAGGTTCTGGTCAAAAAGGGCGAGGTTGGTCACGTCGTCTCGATCGGCACGTTCCTGCAGCAATTCTATATCTACGGCGTCGCATTTCTTGAAAGCGGCTACCGCGTCGGCATGAAGCGCAAGGAACTCGATGCGGTTGGCGCAGGCGAAGAGGTCGATGATCCGCCGTTGCCGGAAGAAGAGGGTGTATCATGATCGGGCTGGACCTTCCGAAATATCGATCGGGCCAGCGCGTCAAAAGCGCGATCGACCTCTTCAACGACGACTCGGCTCCTAATGTGCCGCCCGATGGGGTCTTGATCGGTGCCGGACAGATCGGCGAGATCATCCGAGTCGCCATGCACACGGAAGAGAACGTGCCGATCTATCTCGTGGAGTTTGGCGAGCGGCTGGTCATCGGCTGTCTTGAGAACGAAATCAAAGCGCTTTGAAGGGAGGCCTTGGCGATGAATGCCGCTGTGATGAGAAAGGTAGTCGGGTTGATCCCTCACCCGAACGAGGTCGATCGCAAGCGGATCGAGCGCGCCTTGAGCTCGCGCAAGCGCTATCGCTTTGTCTCGCCGAATGTGACGCCGGTAAGAGGGGGCTATCTCATTGAAAGTCCCTGCTGCTCGGGCAATATCGATAGGAACGGCGGCCTGATTGATGTCGCGCTGATCCTTTATGATGTCGCGAGCGGCGCCTGGAAGACGTTCTTCAAAAATCACGCGCAAGGAATCTGGGAGTTTTACAGCATTTACCACCGGCTGGCCTTAGCACTCGACGAATTGAACGCGGATCCCGAGCGGCTGTTCTGGCAATAATGCCCGTTTTTGGACCAGTCATACAGGAGCCTTAATGGCGCTCGGCCCCGACGAACTGATCGAAATTCAACAGCTGCTCGCGGCAGCTGACGCCGATACAGGTTCGGTTGTCGAACTGCGGCGCCGCTTTCCGCAGCTCGCCTGCGTACGCTGCGATGCGTCTGACGTGACGGAGCAGCCGTTCCGGCGCTTTCGGAACTTCGACCTGCATCTGGTCGATGGATCCGACCACTGCATGCAGATTACGGCCGACCCGGCGCGGGCGATCGGCATCGTGCTGGCGAAAAGGAATATTGGGCGGTGACGCGCGTTGGACTAGCAGAGGATCACGACTTCGCCACGGGCGCGGTGGAGGCGGATGAAGCCTTCATTTCGCTCTCCGATCCCGATATCACCTCCGCGGAACTCGCTGCCGTGGAAGCGCTGCTGTGTTCGCCGCGAATTTCCAACGGGCCGGTCACCGAAGCGTTCGAGCAGGCTTTCGCAGCCTATCTTGGCCGCAAATATGCCGTTGCCGTCCCGAGCGGCACGTTAGGGCTTCTGCTTGCCTTGAAGGCTCTGGGCATCGGGCCGGGGCAGGAGGTGATCGCTTCGCCCTATTCGATGCGTGAGACGGTCCATGCCATCCGTCTTGCGGGTGCACGGGCGGTATTTGCCGACATCGACTATTGGTCGGGCGCCCTGGCTCCGGCGAAGGTGGAAGAGCGTATCACCCCCAGCACGGGAGCGATTCTTGCCGGCAATCCCAAAGGCCACCCGGCGCCATGGTCGGAACTACGCGCGATCGCACAGCGCCATCAGCTACAGCTCTTGGAGGATTCAACCGAGGCGATCGGATCGAGATACAAGGGCGAACTCGTCGGCCGCTTTGGCGATATCGCGGTCTTCGACTTTGCCCAGCCGTTGGCCTTAAGCTGTGGCGAAGGCGCAATGGTGGTGAGCGACGATATCGAGGTGGCCCTTGCCTTGCGTCGGCATCGCACGCACCGGCTGGATGAGCGCTCCTCCGTTGTCGTCGGCAGCGTGGCACCTTACCAGGCCGGCATGAGCGATCTCACAGCGGCGTTGGGACTTGCTCAGCTAAAGCGCCTCGATGACATCCTGGAGCGACGCCGGTTGGTCGAACAGCTCTACAATGCGCATATGCAATCATTTGAGGGCATCAAGCCGCCCTATATCGGCCCCGATGTGACCGAGGTGAACTGGTTCCTCTATGTCGTCAATCTCGGGACCCGCTTCACGCGATCCAGCCGCGACGCCATTATCGATGATCTGTGCGTCGAGCAGATCGAAGCCGCTGCTTATTGCCATCCTTTGCATTTGCAGCGCCAGTATCTTGATCTCGGCCATCGGCGTGGCGACTACCTGGTCACGGAGAAGATCGCCGATCGCGCCGTGGCGCTGCCGTTTCATGCCCATCTCACGAACGACCAGATCGAGTTTATCGTGGAGACGATAAAGGATGCATCGATCAACGTCGGCGCAGGCGCAGCGATCTATTGAACCACTCAGCGTCCGCTACACGCAAAGCGAAGATTGAATGGCGATAGTGACGGCTTGTTGCGCAAGACGATCGACGTACCAAGCAGCACATGATAGCGGCGGTGCTGTGCGGCGAGGGGAGCACTATTCGGTACCAATGCAGACAGACTGGATGCAGCTGCTGCTAGCTATTCGTCCCGGCAGGCGGCAAAGGACGCTCCTAAGTGGCGCGCGACGAGAATCAGAAGCTTGATAGCAGCGTAGGCGGGCGCTCCGCGTCGCGCCTTGACGTCCAAACACTGCTCGAAGCCAAGCCGTCACGATCAAGCTCTTCAGGGCGGAGGTCTGTGAACGTGCCGAAAAGGAAACTGAATGAATTCGCAGCAGGTCATCATTCACGTCCGCTTCGCGCCGAACGGGACTGTGGTCCAGATCAGCGGGCGTCCGGCGAAACTCACGCCACACCAATGGTTTGATGTCCTCAATGCGCGTGCCGGCCATGCGTATCGCCCATTGGCGGGAGGCCGTGGCGTATTTCGGCTGACCCGGGCTGCGGTCGATGCCTTCAGGCAGGAAGCTGCGACGGCGAGATGAGTGAAGGGATCATCGGCAATATGGGGATTCATGAGAATCCGTGGAACGGCTTCAGCGCCTCCTGCAACGCCGCATCATGCGCGCACCGCGGTGCCAGCAACAGGACCGCATCATAGGGCGGGATCGCATGCTTGGGATCAGCCAGCGTCTCGAGGTCGTATTCCTTGATCCGCCCCTCCAATAAGCGCCGCGCTGCTCTCCAGCTTCTCGGTGTGCTCGGCATGCTTGGCTTTGTCGTGGAAGCCAAGAAATAGAATCATCATGGGCGCGTAGTCGGCTTTCGCCTTGTCGATTTCGCCTGCCACATAACCCGCGACAAACGACTTGTTCGTGGTGCACTGTGCAAACAGTTCATTTCCATTTTAGAGGCCGTCGGCCTTCGCGAAGCCACTGATGAAGGTTAACAGCACATTGGCGATAGCTAGCTTCATTTCCAATCCCCGAATATCGAACCATGAGCTGCTGATGCACGATGACGCTGCCTATCGCGCCGCAATGAACCTGCGCAGCAAAGCCTTGTCCTCGTCCAATAGGAAGATGCTGCTTGATGGATAGTCCAGCTGAACTTCCTGGCTCGCGCGCCCTTCCGGGATGACGTTCAGAAGGAATTGGAAAGCTGGATTGAAACGGCGCTTTTCCCAGCCGCTGGCCGTATGGAGCGCGGATGTTCGTTCCCGCTCTTCGTCTTCCAGAAGCAGGTTGGCCAAGGTCCGGGCATCCCGCTCCGTCGTGGATCCCCAACCCATGGCTTGGTGATCGACTTGTTCGTAGAATTTTTGGTCTAACCGTAGCCACCAGTGCCCACCGAACGCCCGCTGAATGCTAGTCAAACCCAGGGCATTGAGATCGAAAGCGGCTTTCTCGATGTCTTTTGGATCGACTTGCGGCAGCAGCTTGCACAGATCGTCAATGGTAAGCCCACGCCCTGCCATGCCATCGCCAGGCGTGCGTGCGAGAGCCACGGCCAAATCCAAGCTAGGACCGACCAGCGTTGTAGTTGGCAGCAGCATCTGCGCATGCCGGTCGAGCCGTTCGGAATGCTCGTTAGTGCGTTCTGAGATTGTAACTTCCCAATCAGTGCGGGCTTTCTGAGCTTGGCTAGGGATCAATTCGCCAGCCAGTTTGACCACCACGCCGCCAAGCGGGATTTCGCCGGCCACGGCTTCAATGAAACTTCGTACCTTGTCGTCCGGATGGTTTTTCTCCGGTGGCTTGATCGGCTTGCGATCCTCTTGGTCGTTGTTCATGGCTCACCCACATGAAGTTGTGGGCGCTAGCAAAAGCGCCTCGGATGGGCCGGGCCAAGAGATTTCGTCACTTACCAACCGTTGCGCCCGTCCTTCTATAACTTCACGTGGCTGGAGAACCCGAGACGCGGTATTCAAGAACCCCTTGCGACTTATAGCATAAAGTAATATATTATGAGGCAAGGAGGTGCGTATGGCCACGAGTTATACTGTCGGCAAGCACTACGAGAGCTTCATCAAGGATCTCGTCGACAGCGGTCGCTATGCAACCGCTAGCGAAGTGATGCGGGAGGGACTGCGCCTTGTTGAAGAACGCGAGGAGCGTCGCAAGGTGAAGCTTGAAGCATTGCGTGCCGCCATACAGGAAGGCCTTGAAAGCGGTCCGGCCGAACCGTTTGAGCCAGGCGAACTGGTCGAACAAATTAAGGCCCGAGGACGTAAACGGCTGAAAGCCGGGAAGCATGGCGGGTAATCTCACCAGGCGGCCCCAGGCGAGACCGACCTGGACGAGATTTGGCTCTTCATCGCGTCAGACAATATCGCCGCTGCAGACCGCGTGGTCGATCGTATCGGCAACATCTTTCAGATGCTTGCTGAGAATCCACTGGCGGGCCGGCAGCGGCCCGAATTGGGTATGAGCATTCGGAGCTTTCCGGTCGGCAACTACGTACTCTTCTACGAAGCATTTCCCAACGGCGTTGAGATCGTGCGGGTGCTGCACGGCGCTCGCGATATCACGCCGGAGGATCTCGACTGAGTACTTTGCTTTGTCAGCCGTCGCACAATCGCAATTACGATTTTACGATTATGAGGCGCTGGCTGATGTTGTACAGCGGCTTAGCCGCGAGTATGGAGATCGATGGCCCGCCCCAATTTCAAGGGGGCGACCCACTCTGTTCCGTCGGGCTGAACGTCCAGTAGTACGTTTAGCACCTTATCGCTCCTCCAAAGTTTTCGGCGAGCTGGGCAAATGGCGTGCCGAACGGCTTTAGCGCCAGCCGCTCCGAT
The DNA here is from genome assembly GCF_001982635.1 of Bradyrhizobium mercantei. GTDB lineage: Bacteria > Pseudomonadota > Alphaproteobacteria > Rhizobiales > Xanthobacteraceae > Bradyrhizobium > Bradyrhizobium mercantei. The sequence continues at coordinate 829,427 of NZ_MKFI01000003.1, forward strand.
CTCGAGCGGGATGCAGCTCTTGCTGAGCACCTCGAATCTGTGGCGGATGAAGTTCGGCACGAACATGCGTTCCGCGGGCCCCTTCGACCAGGATGGCGGCATTACGGACTGTCGCAGGACGCGCCGATCGGCGCCGAACCCGCTGGCAACCCGGGCTTGTGTTATTGCGGGCCGCTTGCAGCTTTCCGGTGCCTCTCGGCACACTGGGACACCTCGTCAGCCGATACGGTCAAGTGCGTACGGCCCTTGCCGCTTGGGATCTCCGGCGGCGTTTCAGCGGCTGTGTAGTCCGGCGTGTCGTCTTTCCAGCGTACTGAGCCGAACGGCCTCTCCAGCATGCGGCGGACGCGCACCGGCGTGGAGCCGATGTGGAAGTTAATCGCTCGCTGCTCCTGCGCACGCTCCGACTGGGTCGAGCGGTTGCGCCAGCGCAAGTAGTCGAACCAGGTTGGACAGTGGTAGCGCTCGGTCCACAATTCGGGATTGGCAATGTCGCGCGCGATCGACCAGCCATAGGCGCCGTTGCGCTGGCGGGATAATTGCACGTCCTGCATGACACCATGAAACGCCCGCGCATTGTCCTGTGCAACCCGGTATTCGATCTCGACGACGAGTGGCCCGCTCCGTCCGGTCAAGTCGAGCCGTACCTCTGGATCGGCGAGCAGTTCGGCCTCCTCACCCCGCGTGACGACGCGGGGCATCGGCAGCCAAAGACCGATCAGTGGTGAGGCGAGCATCAGGGCGGCCGACACCAGCAGCGCCGCTTCAACTCCGGCCGCGTCGGTCAGATGGCCCCAACCCCAGCTGCCGACGGCAATCCCGCCGGAACTCGCCGCCTGATAGGCTGCAAGCGAGCGTCCGGCCACCCAGCGCGGCGCCGACAACTGCACGCCAATGTTGAACACCGCCCACGCCATCATCCACACGGCCCCCGCCAGGACCAGTGCTGCCGCGGTCAATGTCGGTTCGCGGCTGAGCGCAACCGCGGCGATCGCAGCGCCCATGGACAGTGCGCAGGCGCGGATCGCGGCCTCGCCGCTCATCCGCTTGCGCACTTCGGTGATGCTCAGCGCGCCTATTACCGCACCCAGGCCAAAGGCGCCGAGCATGATACCGTAGGTCTGGGCGTCGCCATGCAAAAGGTCGCGCGCGACGAGCGGCATCAGCGCAGTGATCGCGCCGCCGACGATGCCGGTCACGAGAGTGCGGGCCAGCACGATCTTGATCGATGGTGAATTGCTGATGTAGCGCACGCCAGACACCATGGCGCGGCTCAGTCCCTCACGCGGGAGCCGCGAAGGCGCGCTGATGCGTTCCCACAGGAATAAGGCGGCCATCAACGGCAGATAGAGGAGCGAGTTGAGTGCAAATGCAACCACTGCGCCCGCCGTCGCCACCACCACTCCGCCGATTGCCGGACCCACGCTGCGCGCGATATTGTAGCTGATGCCGTTCAATGCGATGGCCGCAGGCAGCTGCGCTTCCGACTGTACTTGTTCGCTGACCGACGATTGCCAAGACGGTCCCATCAGCGCCATGCCGCTGCCAACGACGAAGCAGAGCACAAGCAAGAGGTTCGGTGTGACCAGGCCCAACCAGGCGACGACCGTCAGGGCGGTTGCGCCGGCGAACGCGATGCCAAGCGCAACCAACGCCACGATACGTCGGTCGTACATATCAGCGATTGCGCCGGCTGGCATCGAAATCAACATCACCGGCAACAGCAGCGCGGTCTGCACCAACGCGACCTTGTCGGCCGAGGACGTCATCTGCGTCATCGCCCAGGCCGCACCGACACCTTGAATCAAGATGCCGAGGTTGGAGAGGAGGCTCGCAAGCCAAATGCGACGGAAGGTCGCGTGTCGTAGCGGCGCCGTGATGCCGTCGGCGTTACGCGTCTGGACTTTGGCTGGATCCATCATATCGGTCGATATGATTTAACACGATTCGATTCTGGTGCGAATCACAAGGATGTTCCCGGCGCGATATCGCGTTCAAACACGCGATCGGTCGTGAAATGCGATGACTCTATCGTTTTTTTGATGCGGGCGATGATCCTACTTGCGTCGCCGTCATGCGGCTCATAACAACCTGACGTCGCGGAGTGAGTGGCCAAGAAACGCTCACCATTCCGAACCGATACTTGGTAAGTGATATGAGCTGCCATGCCCGTGGTGATCGGCTGCGCGCGCGTAGCGGCGTCCAACAATGGTGTATGGCCTCGACGGCGCGGGGCCGTCGGGTGAAAGTTGCGGGTCTCGCGTCCGCGTTGTGGGGCCCCTATTGCGAGATGTCCGCGGCGGCCTTCGAGGCCTTATTGGCGGCGCCGTCGATGGCGGCAATACTATAACGCCAGTATCAAGGGTTCTGGCTCAGATGGTCCTTTTGATTGTCGCCCGCATCGGGTACCCAAATATCAGGTCCTCGTCGGGTGGGTCGATCCTGCGCCTCTCTCCTGGACGACGGCCGGCGCAAGCCCGTCGGTCGTCATCGGTAATCGATGACAGCGTGACGACGTTGTTCGAAGCGTCGTCACGCAGGTTAGCTATGTCATTTGCGATTCTTCGTGTTCGAGAGCTTCTCGCTTGCCCCGCCCGTGACCGCCTCGCCACCAGCTGACGACAATTTTGACTTGTCGCCGCTAGCGAAAGTGAAGGTGTCGGCCCCGGCGCTGATGCCATTCCACACCACCGGCTCGGCGAGCGAAAGCAGCCAAAGGCCCTGAAAGCCCGACGCAGCATTGAGTTGTCCGGTCCACACGGTAGTCGAGCCGCAGCCTACGAAGTTGACTGAAAAGCTGATCGCCGTGCCGTTATTGGTCTGGGCGAGCCAGCCTGTCATGGTCTGAGGCGCGCCTTCATCGCAGCTATTGCTCGCGTTGTTGGTATAGGTACCGGAAATCGCGCCTGTGCTCTGGTTGTAGCTGTCGACCGCTAGGGTCGAGCCGTATTGGTTGGTCCAGGTCCAGAGGGGTTGCGCCTTTGCCGGTCCCGCCAGTAGCACTCCCCCGAGGCAAGCCGCGCCCATCCATTTCGCCAATTTCCAGTTTGCTTGAGACATTGCCGACTCCATGTCGCTCCAGAAGCGGAGCTGGCTGCTTATAAACATGGCCGCTGGCAAGTTAAACGTGTAATATATTTTTATTGCACTAATAGGTAGAATGATGAGGCGACCGCTCTCTTAGCCTTCAGTTCGATGAGGGAGGGGGCCGCGGTAACCAGAACTCCGCGTGACCGCATCGCCGCGCTGGTGTTGCCGTGCCGTTGCAGCTGCCGTGCCACCAATTGACCGGGAACACCATCGCCTTTGTCGAGATCCTCCAGGGCTATGAAGGATTATCCATTGTGGTCCGGTAATGCCGAGCTCACTGGCCGTGTGCCAGGGGAGCTCGCAGAGATGATGCCCCAGCCAAGTCCGCGGAGGAAATTAGAGAAAATCTGTCAGAGCGGTAGATTAAAGTTGGTACGGATCGGACCATCGCGGGCGTGCGACGGTTGAGCCCTTTCCGTGGGAATGATTTAGGGATCATATCGCCGTTCGGCAGCGCATTTGCATCGAAATTCTTCCTTCGTGCTGAGGATTTTCTGTATCGCTCAAATACGAGCCAGACAGTATCCTTTTGATGGGACGCAGCAGAGCGACGACGTCAACTGCCGTACCAATTGAGTGGTCAGTTCGCTATAACGGCAAGCTATGGAATGGGTTGGCTCTGTATTCACGGCTGTCATCAATGCGGGCTGGAAGATCTATCTTGCAGCGTTGCTGGCGAGTGCCGCATTGCTTTTTCTTCCCGACGGCTTCGTTCGGCAACTCGGTCTAGAGGAATTGCGACAGACTTATCGGATGTATGCCGGTGTCGTCTTGGTCGTATCGGCCAGCTTGCTTTCGGTCGCGCTCATTTCTGCTCTGACCAAAGCTGCGATGCGGCCTTGGAAGGACCGGCAATTCCAGCGCTTGGTACGCGAAAGGCTAGAACAGTTGACCGAAGCCGAAAAAGAGTTCTTGCGTCCGTACATCGTCGAAAATGAGAACTCCATCTACGCTCCGATCAGCGACGGGATAACGGGCGGCTTGGTCGCCAAGCAGATCATTTACCGGTCTTCGCAAGTGAGCCACGGGTTTAACTTCCCGTACAATCTTCAGCCGTTAGTCCGCACGATTCTAACCCAGCATCCGGAACTGCTGGAGTGAGGACAATGACAACATGAAAAAACGAGGGGGCTGTCAGCACTCGGTAGGGCGCCCTCGATGAACTGATGCAGGCCCTTGGTCAGCCCCGGGGCAGGACTGGCGGAGAGTGTCGGGGTTGTTGCCAAATTCTACTCCAAGGCGCGGAAGGTTGCGGTTCCGAAGGTCAGAGGCTGATCGGGATGAGAATGGCGCAAGGGCTCGGTCGAGTGACTCTTGTCAGCAACAGCCCTTTGCGGCCGATGCCAGAGCCGCGATCCAGCGTGACCTCCCAGCCTCCGTTAAATCGAAGACGCTCGAAGATATTCGTAGTTGGCTTGAACGGCCCATGAAAGCCACCGGATGTTGCGACGAAGGTGAAGATCATGCTTCGGGACTTGGCCGATAGAAAAGGGGGAGCATGTCTACGCCAAATATAACAGATAATTCTATCATGGCGGCGCTCGAGCAGTTCGAGGCAACGGAAGCCAATCTCACCAAGCTAGAAAGGCTCTGGGACGAGATCGCTGCCATGATCCCAACTGAAATCGCTTTTGGCGAGAATGTCGAATACGAGGATCGCGCGCGCTCTTTCGGTCTTCTCGTCGCAAGCCTCCCGAGCATTGGGGGATGGAAGCCGGCCGCGACGCCTCCGGATCTCGACGGCCTTGCGCAGAGTCGGCTGGATGCGATGGAAATCGATGAGCTGACCGCACAGGTCTCCGTCGAACGCTGGATCGAAGAGCCCGGACGTGAGCTGCGGGAATATCGCTTTCGGTTTAACAATATGCGCAGGGCGCTCATCCGTGATGCGCTCATCGGCTTGATTGACCAGATCGATGCAGACATTCGCGCGGTTCGTGCCGGCGCAGGCCCGGACGCGGAGGCGCGGCGGCAGCTCGATCGAGAAGTATGGATAAATGTGCGTGAGCACATGAAGCAAATTGAAGTGCTGCTCGGCTCAAGTGTGAAGAAGCCGGCGCGATGGTCCGACATGATGCGGCACATCCATTTTGGATACGTCGGCGACCTCCACGATATAGAAGCCATGGATTGGCCGGACGTGAAGAGCGCCTTACGCAAGGGGCTCTACGGTGTCAACGAGGCGGTGCCGGTGCAGGTCGAAGACCTGTCGACGTTGGTCGCCGCGCGTCCGACCGGACCAATCACGACGGCGTTAGCGTGGTCCAAAATCGATGATCAGACTTTCGAACGTTTGATTTTCACGCTCATCAGCGACACGCCAGGTTACGAGAATCCAGAATGGCTGATGCAGACAAGAGCGCCGGACAGGGGCCGAGACCTATCAGTGACGCGCGTGGTCCAGGACGAGCTTTCGGGCACATTGCGCCACCGCGTCGTAATCCAGTGCAAGCATTGGACGACTCGTAGCGTGAGCCTCGCTGAAGTCTCGTCGACGAAAGAGCAAATGGCACTTTGGCCTAACCCGCGGGTTGATGTGATGATCATCGCAACCAGCGGCCGGTTTACTGCGGATGCCGTCACTTGGGTTGAGCAGCACAATGGAAATGGTGGGTTGCCCCGCGTCGAGATGTGGCCGGAGAGCCATCTCGAACGCCTTCTGGCGGCTCGGCCGGCAGTCATCGCGGAGTTTGGTCTCCGGGCACGCTGATGCGGAGATCGTCCGCCGGCCGATCGGGCGCCGTTATGTTCATATTGAAGGTAACGAGGGCTTGCAGGTCGCGCTGGAGCCGTGACGGGTTCGCTTTCTGATCATAGCCGGGGTGTGGCCCAGGGAATGTCGGTATCGATGGTTGCGAGCCACCCGCAACCACTTAAATTTGCGAAGGAAGCAAGTCCCGGCCAAGGCCAGTCCGTGATTTTGACTTGCTCACTAACATTCGAGGCGCAGTGAATCGCGTGCGAAAGCCGGCATTCTGCGGACTATATCGCCGCGATGCCCAAGACGATTGGCTCTTGCTGGGGAAGGCGCCTCTGCGCAAGGCAATTGGTCTCAGGAGCGCATTAACAGGAACCGTTCTGTGACAGCCTCTCTTGATGTTGAAATTCGCGACGGTCGCCATCATATGCAGGTCCGCGCTTATCTCGAAGATACCGACGCCGGCCAGATTGTTTATGACGCGAACTGTTTGCGCCGTAATGGCTGCGCCGCTGCCGCTGTCCGAAAGGCTCATGATCGCCTGGCCGCAGACCGTCGGTAGTATTGTGCTCTTCGTTGCCGGCTACGCGCTGTTTCAGCGGCCGAAAGGTCAGGGCATGAGTGTGCAAGCCGGTCGGGTGGGCAAAGGGCAACCACACCGTGTCGGCCGTGTGCGTGGACTATTTTGACCACTCTGGGCGTGCGCCTACTGCCCCCCGATCCTTTGCCACAGCCAGCGCGCCACCGCAGCGGGCGATGAGTTCGCATTGCTGCCACTGGCGCGCAAATTGGCTTCGCGCATCGTCGCAATGTCGATCCGCTCAGGGAGCGGCTTCAGCGCCTCCTGCAACGCCGCATCATGCGCGCGCCGCGGTGCCAGCAGCAGGACCGCATCATAGGGCGGGATCGCGTGCTTGGGATCGGCCAGCGTCTCCAGGTCGTATTCCTTGATTCGCCCCTCGCTGGTATAGCCAGCGATGACGTCGACGTCGCCGCTGGCCACGGCCGCATACATGAAATCCGGCTGCATCTGTCGTTGCGTGCGGAATGAGAGGCCGTAAGCCTTTTGCAGGGCGGCCCATTCGGGGCGCGAGAAGAACTCGTAGTCGCCCGCAATCAACAGCGTCGGCGCGTGCGCAGCCAGGTCAGTGATTGAATGAATACCGAGTGCATCGGCGCGCTGCCGTGGCATCACCAGCGCATAGGCGTTCTCGAAGCCGAGCGCGCCGAGCAGGGTGATGTCCTGTTTTGCCAGGATCTCCTTCAACTCGGCAAGCAATCTTTCGCGCGGCGGCTTATCGGTGCGGTGAAACTGGTTGACCCACAGCGTGCCGGAATAATCCACATAGACGTCGATATTGTTGGCCGCGAGCGCCTGGAAAATTACGCTCGAGCCGAGGCCTTCGCGCGTCGAGGCCTGCAATCCCGCCGCCTGCAGCCGCTGCTCGATCAGTGCGGAGAGCACATACTGTTCGGCAAACGTTTTGGCGCCGACGACGTAGGTCGACGGCGCCCGTGCCGTCGAAGGTATCAGCGTGGCAGTGACCAGTACGGCGATGCCGACACTGCCGAGCATGGTGTGGAGGCGCTTGCGCTCGCGTAATCCGCGTTCGATGAGCGTCAAGAATTGATCGACCGCGAGCGCCAGCAGCGCCGAGGCGACGCAGCCGAACAGCACGAGCACCCAGTTCTGGGTCTGTAATCCAGCGAAGATGTAATTGCCGAGGCTGGTCTGGCCGATTGGCGTTGATAATGTCGCGGTCCCGATCACCCACACCGCCGAAGTGCGGATGCCGGCCATGATCACCGGCAGCGCCAACGGCAATTCCACCGTGAACAGCGATTGCCGTGGCGTCATGCCCACCCCTTGCGCCGCCTCAAGCAACGCGGGATCGATGCCGTTCAGCCCGGTGATGGTGTTGCGCAGCACCGGCAGCATGGAATAGAGCGCCAGCGCCAGCATGGCGGGCAAAAATCCGAACGCGGAAAAGTCGAAGCCGAACCAGCGAAGCGTCAACGACGCAATGGCAAGCAGAAGCGGGTAGAACAGCGCGAGCAACGCCAGTCCCGGCACGGTTTGGACGACGCTGGCGAGGCCCAGCAGGATGCCGCGGCTCACGGCATGGTTGCGTGCGAGGATCGCGAGCGGCAGGCTGATCACGAGCCCGAGCGCCAGCGCTGCCAGGCTGACCTGAACATGGCTGCCGAGGTAGTCCGGCAGGTGCACCGCCGCGTCGCGCCAGCGGGGGTCGGACAGGAAACTCATCCCGCGCTTGCTCCCGCCAGCAGGGCGTTCAGCCGCTCGGCCTGCCGCCTGGGCGTGCTCAACAGCTCCGCCACATAGGGCTCGTTGTTGTCTGACAGCTCAGCCGGCTGGCCTTGCGCCACAACCCGTCCGGCCCGCATCACCGCGATGCGATCGGCAAGCAGCAGGGCCGCCGTCATGTCGTGAGTGACCATCACCGTGGTCAAGGCGAGCCTGCGATGCAGGGCGCGGTACTCCTCGCCGAGGTTGTCGCGGGTCAGCGGATCGAGCGCACCGAAGGGTTCGTCCATCAGCATGATACGGGGACGGGCGGCGAGCGCCCGCGCCACGCCGACACGCTGCTGCTGCCCGCCCGACAGTTCATGCGGAAGGCGATCGCGATGGAGGGAGCGATCGAGCCGCACCAGCTCGAGGAGTTCATCGACGCGCGCGGCCACCTCGGCGGCGGGCCAGCCGAGCAGTCTCGGCGTGACGGCGATGTTGTCGGCGACGCGCATATGCGGAAACAGCCCGCCGCTCTGGAACACGTAGCCCATCCGCCGGCGCAAGCGCACCGGATCGACCTCGCGCACGTCCCCGCCCTCCACCAAGATTCGGCCGCTGTCGGGGGCGAGCAGGCGGTTGGCGAGCCGCAGCAGGGTGGATTTGCCGGAGCCGGAGGCTCCGACGATCGCCAGGAATTCCCCCGCGGCAATATCGAGCGAGACATCGTCGACGGCCGTGACGCGTTCGGCGTCATGACCGTTGTCAAAGCTCTTCCTGACATGGGCGTAGGCGATCAACGGTGCGAGTGCCATGGTTGGACTGGACCAGTGCGCTAGTTTCCCGAATCCGAAGTTCGATCCATTCTGCAATGGACAGGTTAGCGAACTTCGGATTCGAAGGACACTGACAAGTCTATGCGGCCTGCCGTGACGCGCGGAAAACGGTTGGTGGTTTGAGACTTCGAAATTAGTAATGTGCGGGCATTACGGTACGAAGCGTACCGTCGTGACTTCATTAGGATAGGCTAGCCGCGGGGCCGCGCTCGTTCGTCCGTATCGTGCAAAGTCTGTTCGCGCGGCGATCGCGAACAATCTGCCAGCATAAAGTTCTCCAAGGAATGTAACGGAATAGCAGGCAGTTCATTGGACCCCGCACTCGACGAATTCTGCGCCCGAGCGCTTCGCATGTTACCAATGTAATTATTGAGAGGATTTTTCAAAAAAGACCCTCCAAAACTACATAGGCCACCCGAGTGCAAGCCGGTCCGGTGCGACGGGCTATACTGAGAAAAGCTGCAATTTTGTTTCCTCGATCAACAGCTGCTGCCGCCAAGCCCATCTCGGTTTGAGCGTTGAAACCCAAACCGAGGGAGTCCAGTGCTCGGGTTTTCCGAACAGCACCACCATCAAAGGGCGGCGAGCGCGGGCTTCGCGTGACTTGATTACGCGCCGGATAGAGCGCCGATCGGTCCCACTGAGGTCCCCGGACCTAGCCTCGGGATGTGTGTGCCAGTCGCCGATATAGACGTGCGAACGTCCAGATCGATGATAGTGAAGGGCGATCTGGGAAGCCTCCCACTCGTGGTCGTGTTGGTAAGAATATCGTCGATGAACCGAGTCCGGGCCAGGTCCTACGAACTCGGTTACGACGACGGTATCAGCATCGCTCCAGTACCCGATCAGTGCTCCACCAGTTTCAAGCGGAAACTGCCGATCGGCCTCGGTTCTCAGCGAGGACAGTATTTGGGCCGAAAGCCAAACCGTTACTTCCGACATGAGCATTGGGAATGAGGCGGCAAGCGGTTTTTGTGCCATGCCGGCACGCGGATTCCATCTTGGTCTTCAAAGGCCAAGGTGTAAACGACAGACGATGATTGAGGAAACTCGCCGGCAAAAAATCCGGCCACGACCCGCATTGCTTGCAGTGAAAGTTCCTGGAGATCGAAGAAAGTGCCGGAAAATGTGCGTTCGGCGCATCCGGGTGGCTGAATCAATTCGGCTTCTGCAAACATCCCGGCAGGAGGCGAAATTCCGCTCGTTTCGTCTTCCCAGGCCCACTCAAGGCACACCGGGCAGCCCTCATTTGGCATGTAAAGGGCAACCACGCCGCCCGCGACCGATGGGGAAGCATACAGAGCGACCAGAGGAAGTGAGCGTGATCGCGCCTGATCCTGGATCAACGACGTTGTCCCGAACGAAGCGGTTCCGTCGATGACAAGATCGACACCGGCGAGCGTTTCATCCAGCGCAGCGTAATCACCGAACCCTGTTTGCGGCACAAAGGTCCCCAAAGCGTGATTTACGTAACTCACCTTCGTTGCAGGGTACTCGCGCGCGATGAAGTCGGCCAGGGCTTGGGTTTTCGTCCGGCCCCAAGCAGAAGACCCGATGGGCCATCGGATCGTGTTGCCCGGTTCGACGACATCGGCGTCCAGGAGCTTGAGCTTGCCGACCCCGTTACGTGCCAATTCGATCGCCAGCGGTGCGCCGACCGCACCGGTACCAAGGAGAGCGATTGACTTGCTTGATAACACGGAAGTCGCAGGTGCTCGCGAAATTAGATCCTGATGTCCTGCCCGTAGGGTCCTAATGATGAAAGCATCTACAGGCTCGGGGGCCTTTTTGTTGGGGTAGAACGCGCTACGTTTACCTGCCGCGAGAACGAAGAGCCATGACTCGCCTTGCTTTCGAAACTGAGTTTCGGTGGGATACAGAAAGGCGTGCAGTTGCCCCCGCTGCGAATTCGGTAGATCGAACAGAGCGGAGGGATTTGCACGACCATTCAGCAGTTCACCCAGGCCGATATTCTGGTCCTGCAACGACGGCTTTGGACGAAGCTCTTCCTCCCGGCGATCCCACGTGACTTCGATCTTCTTGACCGTGTCGCCCTGCAAGGCCGCCGGCATGGGACTGCTCCATGCGCCCACTTGCTTGCCATCGGCGTCGAGCACTGATTTCACGACGGCGCAGAAGACGATCTCACCAGATTTGTGATCCAGTCGGGCGGAGTACGCGAGCTGCATCCGTCCCGGCGCTTTCACCCCTAAGAGTGACCAATCTGAGTCGATCAAGCAGTATGAATCGGGACGGCTGCATTGATTCCACCAAACCTCAGCTGGCTCTCCTTGTGGATCTTCATCGGGACCGTTCTCGAGAGCTGCTTGAAGCTGATTCCGCAAGAGTTCGGGGACACTCCAGCTCGACGACCACTGGCGTGTATCCCGTCCAAGGAGGCATAGATTCCCGTCGAGCGGCGAGTAATGCCGCTTCGGAAAGAAACTCGGGTCCGTGAGATAAACATGCGGACGAAGGCGAGGGTAGCTATCCGGGTAGACGACCCGAAGCGGGATGCGTTTATCGCCCATGGGCCATTCAAAGCTCAAGTCGAGCCGGCCACTCGCTAATGCTTCTTGATCGATTGACGGAGCAATTTCCGCTTCAGCAAATGCATCCAGCTCCCACTGAAACCGGCCTGGAAAACGCCGGTCCCAGTGGGGGCGGGGACTATCCTGCTGCTCCGGAGGAGCTAGCACCATTCAGCCAACACGGCGCGGCGGCGGCTTCGGAGGCTCCGGCGGTCCTGGCGGCTTCGGCGGGGGGCCCGGAGGATGGTGGTCGTGGTGATGCTTGTCGTGCTCGTGGTGGTGTTTTTCGTGCTCGTGGTGGTCATGCCCACCACTTTCCTTCCCATGGCCTGACATTTTTCCTCCAGTGGTCCTGCCCGCAATGAATGTCACGTAAGTACGTTTCCCACTATGTCAACGAGCGTCTTCCTGAATCGCAACTGCGGCTATGCAGAACCGTATTATTCCGGGGATCTCCCTGGCCCCTCCTGCAACAGGACTCGTTACAACTGCGGCATAGCAAAATGGTACCGGGAAGGCGTACGTTCATTATCAATCGACGTTTACCGGTCCCCATCACCAAACCCGCGTGCAGAACGCAAGCGGCGAGCGCCTCCCGGAAGGCCCGCCACAGCGGGTCATTGCCGTATACTTCGCCCGCCGAGATCTCGTCGGCTACGTGGGCGAAATCAGTCAAAAGTAGGATGCCCTTCAGCAATTCGCGTTCCCTTGGACTGCAGACTCGCGTAGCGGCGCGCGGCCTTCGTGAAGCGTCCGCACTCCCCGTCGTTGAGCATGACGATGGCCTGGAAGGCCGAATAGTTCTGCATCACGTCGAGCGCTTCGAGGTAGATGGGCCTAGCGCAGTCATGATCCGGCGCGGTGAGCCGCCTTGAATTGAGCGTACGTGTAGGTCACTTGGATTCCTTTCCCTGCTGGTTGGCGGTTCGCTGTGCCTTTGGCGGCGATCTCGCGGCGGCGATGGTACGTCGCCCCGATCTGGTCCGGGTCCGGTGCCGGCTTCACGCCCGCGGTATCGAGCTCTTTCTTGACGGCCCGGAAGTGCCGCCCGCGTTGCTTCGCCAGCACGAACAGCGACACGAGTTCCTGCTCGAACCGCTCGACCTCTTCGATCGGGACGACCGCGGTCGGGCAGCGGTTGACGGAGGTCACGACGTGACGGTCTTGAGGTGCCCGCCGGCGATCAGTTTGCTGACGACGCGATCGGCGGTCTGCAGACGTTCCTCGCGAGCCTAGCCGGTGAGCCCGCCATGATTGGCTACCCGGGTCAGCGTCCGGACCTCTTCGACATCGACCGGGACGCCATGTAGTCGCACTCGCCAGCGAGGGGGCCTTGCGCGTCAGGCGCCCGTCGAGAAGCGCCTGAACGATCGCGGTGGCCTGTAGCAGGCCTTCTTGGCGGCGCTAGGCATGTCGGCCAGGCTGGCTGCGGCCTTGACCGGCGGAGCGCCGTCCAGCAGGCGACCAAGGAATGCGTCCAGGTCCTCTGGCGCGAACATGTCGACGGCGCCGTGATCGGCGGTCTTGAGGCGGGGCTTAAGGATGCCGGAGCGGTACAAGAGGGCCCGCTGCACCCGAGGCGCGTTTGATGTATTCGCCGGCCTCCAGCAGCGGTAGCGGGGCGGCGGCCGCCGTCTGAGGGAAACGCTCTTCTGGGCGTCGACGAGCAATTCCCGTCCGCGAGCAGGTCCGCGCCTTGGGGCAGCATTCCCGCTGACGAGAGGACCTTTCTCAACAGCTTGGGATGCAATCCGGCTTCCAGGGAGAGCGTCTGAAGGGAATGCGGCCGCCTCACTTCGACCGGTTTGCCGAACACAACGTCGCCGGCGCCGACCGGGAAGTTTTGCAAGATAAAGGTGCCGACCAAGTCGCGCAGCGGGTCGAAGGGCTTGTCCTCTCGCCCGAATTCGAGGGTCTGGTAGACGCGGCCGAAGATCGCCTGCGGCCCCTCCTTGGCGGCCCGCGAGTACGGGACAGTTGCCTGCAGATCGTCGAGGAAGACCTCGATGACTGGTTTGCCGTTGCCGACGATGTCGAAACCGTCGGTGCCGGCCTTGCGCCATTCCTAGTCAGTCAGCGTCTTCAGGTTCGGCATGCGTCCGAAGCGGGGTTCACGTCGACAAAAACGTCGTTCTGGCAGTCGTATCGACGGCAGGTGACGTGGCTCAGGTCGTGCCCTTCGGCTCTGAGTTCGCTTTCGACCTCAATCGCCGCGTCCGTCGCTTTGGTGTCGCTGGGGCACGTCGTGGTGAAGATGATTTCCTTGAGCCCGGCCTTGATCGCAAGCGCATCCTGCAGCCCTTGAGGATGGCCGCCTTATTTAGCGGTACCTCGTATCGCCGGCACTTGATCCCGACGAAGTGGCCGTGAATCCCGTCGCCGCGAGCGAGGATGTCGATTCCGCCTGCTTCTGGCCATGGCGCCCGTACTGCTGCGCGTGTGGTCCTTCAACTCGGCCTGGAAGAGGACCACGCATCCGCGCTGGAAGTCCTGCCAATTCTTGGGCTTCGGAATGTCTAGCGCCGCTATCACGCTAGACAGAGTTCCAGCTGATAGCGCAGGAACTTCGGACACGGCGGCAGTGCCCGACACGGCCGCGAGTCCGGCCACCGACGCTGAACTACGGAGCACACTGAAGCAGTGTTCCCTTTGTGTTGCGAATGGAAAAGCTCTTGAGCGGGTGGTGCTCGTCTTGGCCGACACCGACGTCTGCCCGTGTGACCTCAAGCTGCTCGAGGACATTCGGTCTCCTGGTTCATCCGAGGATGCCAACGAAATGATGGACATCACGATTCATACAGATGAACAGGCGTGATCCCTCGTGCTGGCTTCGTCAATCGCGCACAACCGAAGCGGATGCGGCGTCGGGCCCGGCTCCCGGCGCTGCGCGTGATGACGCTTCTTCGAATCGTTACCTCGCTCGACCTCCTCGTTTAAGCAAATCTGTTCGATTCTTTTGGATCGTGCTCTTTACTCAGAACTTATACGTGACGCCGCCGCTAATCAGCCATGGGTCGATATTAGCGCGCCCCGTGACGGGGATCGTACCGTTTACGGTCGCCGAATAATCCGGCCGCAACCACAACTTCTTCACGTCAAAGTTGAGGCCCCAATGACGATCAAGCATATAGTCGAAGCCGAATTGGATCGCGGGGCTAACTGTGTTGTTGACGTGCAAATCTGTCACCACCAGGCCGGCGAACGGCGTCCTGGCCGCGGATTGGGAGAGGAACGCGGTGTAGTTGATGCCGGCGCCGATATACGGCTTGAATGGGCCGAATTGAGTGAAGTGGTATTGAAGCGTCAGCGTCGGCGGCAACAGCGAGGTTTTACCGATATCAAGCCCGCTCAGCATCCCAGTGCCGCTGATCTGATGTCTGGTCACGGCGAGAATGAGTTCAGCGGAGATGTTGGGGGTGAAGAAATAGGTGATGTCGAGCTCCGGTACGACCCGATCGCTGATCGAGAGCCCGGAATTCGGTGACGATAGGGGCGGGACGCCGCCGACATTGACCGAACTGCCTTCGGAATCTGGCAGCACGCCGAGCACGCGAAGGCGGATCATTAGGGGATTGAAGGGTTCGACCAGTGGAGGTCTAGCGTAGACTTGCGCCGGTGCGAGATCCGCAGCCTGTGCCGACGACGTAGCGCCTCCGTCGACCGCTGCCGCAAGCACGAGCAGGGACGCCTTCGTCAGAATTGTTCTTGCTCTCATCAAAGTCTCCATTCCAAAGTTCGCGTGGATACTCACGCGAACCCTCTGTCACATGAGCGGGATGGCAAAGGATTTGATGCGGATCAAATCGGCTGGGTCTTCGACGCAATTAAGTCGCCGAGTCACATCAGGGATACGCGAAGCGTTCCAAGCTGACGCCGTGCGTCGTATCCCACGCTTGCGCTGCAGGTTCGCTTTTGCGCGAAGCAAAAATCCGCCCGGAGCAGTATCGCCACATCTGCAGTGGGCGATAGAGACCTCTCATCTTCTAATCTTCGCAGCGCGAACTTTGCGCATCGCACGCGCCCTTGAAGAAAGAGGGAGAGAGAGCGTCTGTCCTGTCACTGCCATAACCGGAATTTTTGCAGTCGCCTCACTTGCGTGGACAGTCCATGGAAGTTCCCTCGCGTGAGCATCCTTCGAGATCATCTTGCGCGGTCCGCCCAAGCAACGACAGCACGGGCTCACGATCGAAACCCGCGCATCTTGCGCCGTCGACGTCGATCAGGGGGCGTCGGATCAAAAGCGGATCGCCGAGCATCAGCGCAAGTGCGCTCGCCGCATCGATCGTGTCAGGAGTAACTTCGCCCGACTTGATGCGCGGCGCGGAGGGGTTGAACCAGGATGCGACCGGCCTATGTCCGAAGAACAAGCGCAGTTCCTGCGTGCACCACGGCTCTTTCAAGATATCTTTGACAATCACGCGATGGCCCGCGGCCGTCAATGAGCGGATTTGTCGGGCGTTGGTGGCGCAGCCACTCTTTTGATAGAAGATGATCGTTGCCATGGCGCATCTATTCGAGCGCGCCAGGCTGAGCGATCGGTGTGACGCCACCACCGTCGAGAACGGCTTCGACCTTGTTGCGGTCTGCTTTCAACGTCGCTGGCTTGCCCTGCTCGCCAGGTGCGCCGTCTGTGATGCCGCCGCCCGTGTTGGCCTCGTCTGATGCGTCGCGGACGATCGGGATTCGAACGCCAGAGCATTGGGACGCCATTTCGCCGGTCAGCGCCGGCTCCCTTTGATCCAAAAGACAGCCGCCGAGCGACACCACACCCGGTTCCGGCCAGTCGCCCTTGGCAAGAGCGTGTTCCGGCGTTGCAAGCTGGTGCGTCTTGATCCCATCATACGACCTGCATCGCAGGGCCGCGCGGGCGATCTTGCCATCATCGATCACATACATCGGCCGCTCGCCTATCCCCTTTGATGTTTCGCTCCCGACCTGCATTGTCGTGCTCCGCCAACGATTCACCGCAAGGACCGATTGGCAATTCCCGTTCCACGCTTGAACGCGTCGAAGTAGCCCGCGGCAAGCCGGCCTTGACCCGTTTGATGCTTACGAGGCCTGTTCGGTTTCCGACAGGCGGGCCTAAGTCCTGTCAGGTACACAACAGCCGTGACCTTGCGCTAGATAAGCCGGGGTCTTCCGCAGGTGCGTGGGTTTGCAACACGTATTCAGACGCTTAACGAGCGCGGACAAGGGCTGGCACGGCCGTTGCTATAGGGATGGCGCAACACTGAGTAAGGGCTGAGTGCACGCAGACGCAAAAGACGAGCGATGCTCTCCTTCCCTTGAACCCGTGGGCTCCGTTTCTGAGCAAGAAACAAAGCTCGCGCGCAGAGCAGCGCGTAATGTTTGGCAAATCGGTTGATGGAGAGCAACATGTCTTCACTGAGGCAAATCGCATTCTACGGCAAGGGTGGCATTGGCAAATCGACCACCTCGCAGAACACGCTGGCAGCGCTCGCCGAGATGGGTCAAAAGATCCTGATCGTGGGCTGTGATCCAAAGGCGGACTCGACCCGCCTGATCCTGCACGCCAAGGCGCAGGACACGATCTTGAGTCTGGCAGCGAACGCCGGAAGTGTCGAGGACCTCGAACTCGAGGACGTGATGAAGATCGGCTACAAGGACATCCGCTGCGTGGAATCGGGCGGGCCCGAGCCGGGTGTCGGCTGTGCGGGGCGCGGCGTCATCACCTCGATCAATTTCCTGGAGGAGAATGGGGCGTACGAGGGCATCGACTATGTCTCTTATGACGTGCTCGGCGACGTTGTCTGCGGTGGCTTTGCGATGCCAATCCGCGAGAACAAGGCGCAGGAGATCTATATTGTGATGTCCGGTGAGATGATGGCGATGTACGCCGCCAACAATATCTCCAAGGGCATTCTGAAATACGCCAACTCTGGCGGTGTACGGCTGGGCGGCCTGGTCTGCAACGAGCGGCAGACCGATAAGGAGCTGGAACTGGCGGACGCGCTGGCCAAGAAGCTGGGAACCACGCTGATCTATTTCGTGCCTCGCGACAACATCGTCCAGCATGCGGAATTGCGCCGGATGACGGTGCTGGAGTATGCGCCAGACTCTCAGCAGGCCGATCACTATCGCAAGCTCGCGACCAAGGTCCACAACAACGGCGGCAAAGGCGTCATCCCGACGCCAATCTCCATGGACGAGCTCGAGGACATGCTGATGGAGCACGGCATCATGAAGGCGGTTGACGAGTCAATTGTCGGCAAGAGCGCCGCCGAACTCGCTGCCTCGTAAAGGTGGCGACTCGTGGCCTCGTAAGGGCGCGCGAGCGGGTGCCGGTCTCCCCCAGTTCCCCCCCATCCCGGGAGACCGGCATTCCGGCGCGAGACGCCCTGACAGGGTTGGGATGCGGCTGAGCATACTTGGACCCGCGGTGGAAAGGCCGGCATGTTTGAAGCGAAGTTGCCTCCGCGGTCGGTTGATTGTGCGATCGGGACGAGCGAAGACGTGCATAAAGGTATTGCAACCTATCGCCTGCTCACTGGAGTTCTCCCCGAAGACGCCGAGATAGCCGCCGACAGCGATTTCGATCGCCACGTGCTGGCATCTATTCTGGCGGCTGCCGTAATGGATGGTGGCTCACTTCCCGAAAAAGCCGGCCTGACAGACCATGAACTGGCGGCATTGCTGGATCAGCACTTCTCGTCGATTGAAATCAAAGCCGAACAGTCGCTCGCGTGTTTCGAGTCCAATGTGACCGACGAGGTCGCAATGGTGCGTGATCTCCTGCTCGCGCGACGGTCGACGGAAGGGGATATCGGCCGCTGGCTGGCTGCAATGATCGCCCGACGCGCCATTGAACCAGATCACTTGTGGGAAGACCTCGGACTGCGCAACCGAGGCGAACTCTCTCGGCTTCTAAGCCGCCATTTTGCGCCGCTCGCGGCGCGCAATATTAACAATATGCGATGGAAGCGGTTCTTCTATCGCACGCTATGCGAGGACGAGGGCCTCGTGATGTGTACGACGCCGGTGTGCACGCAATGTAACGACTTCAACGTCTGCTTTGGCGATGAAAGCGGTGAGAGCCGGATGGCCGAGCGCCGGCGCGACGTTCTGCTGCAGGCGGCGAGCCCGATCGTCGCCGGCGACTGGCCGATCTGAGGCGGGCGTAGAGAGCGCCTGTTGGCCAGCTTTCCGGTCGATGACTGCCCAGGCTTGGCGACCAGCCGGCGATCCGTGTCGCAAGCTTGGGTCGAATCCGGCCCGGCGAGGCGCAAGTCAATTTGACGCGTCCGCTCTGCAACGCTGTCGCGTTTGCGACAATCCAATCCCGACAAAAACCACATATCGGTCAATCGTTTGATGTGCTCGCCGGCGTGGCATGCCGGTTGCTGAAGCACATTCCGTGGTCGGACATAGCAGGGGGTTTCTCGTGATCGCTGCCGCAACTGTTGCAAAACCGTCATGGTCTGAAATGGCGCCGGCCAAGCCAATCGTGCTCAACGACACGACATTGCGCGACGGGGAGCAGGCGCCTGGCGTTGCGTTTACCGCCGACGAAAAGCTGGCGATCGCGCGGGCGCTGGAGCGGGCCGGGGTCACCGAAGTCGAAGCCGGGACGCCCGCCATGGGCAGCGAGGAGATCGCTGCGATCCGCGCCATTGTCGAAGCCGGTCTCCCGCTCACCACCATTGGCTGGTGCCGGATGCGAGAGGCCGATGTCGATGCGGCGATCGAGGCGAAGGTATCCATGGTCAACATGTCGATCCCGGCCTCCGACGTGCAGATCGCGGCCAAGATTGGCGGAAATCGCGAATTGGCGCTGGAGCAGATGAAGCGAGTAGTCGGCTACGCCTGTGAGCGGGGGCTCAAGGTCGCTGTTGGCGGCGAGGACTCCTCCCGTGCCGATGTCGAGTTTCTCATCACCCTGGTCGCAACTGCAAAGGCGGCAGGTGCGCGGCGCTTTCGCATTGCCGATACGCTCAGCGTGCTTGATCCAGATTCAACTTGCGCGCTGGTCGGGCATTTGCGTGCGGCCACTGATCTCGAGCTCGAGTTTCACGGCCACGACGATCTCGGGCTTGCGACCGCCAACACGCTCGCTGCCATCAAAGCCGGTGCGAGCCATGCCTCGGTGACGGTCATTGGGCTCGGCGAGCGTGCGGGCAACGCGCCGCTGGAGGAGGTCGCAGTCGCGCTCAAACAGCTCTACGGACGACAGACCACCATCATACTGCCGGAGCTCGAGAACGTCGCTGCGGTGGTCGCGGCCGCGGCAGCACGTGCGATTCCTCTGAACAAGGCGATCGTGGGTGAGCATGTATTCACTCACGAATCCGGTATTCATGTCGACGGTCTGCTGAAGGATCAACGCACCTATCAGTGGCTTGACCCCCGTTTGCTAGGTCGCTCCAACCGTTTTGTGATCGGAAAACATTCTGGACTTTCGGCGATCACAACGCTGCTCGACGAATTGCAGCTTGCCGCGAGCGCCGATGAGGCAAGACAGATTCTGTCGCGGGTGCGGAAATATGCCGTTGAGAACAAGCTGCCGGTTGAGCGCGAGACATTGGTTGGGATTTGGCGCGACGTCTGTGAACGCTCATTGAGCCATCGCGCGTGATGCCATGTCCAGCATTGTCCCCGCCGGCCATCGCCGGCGTCCAGGTGTCCGACCCTGCGCGGTGCCTCGCGAAGGCGATCCAGTGCTACTCGACCGTTTCGCGTTTCCGAAGCCTTGGTTGGCCGTTGGCCGATGCGTTGGGGCTCTGCAAGGCTAAAGGGTGGCAGGATTTTGCGGCTGTGCCGGGCCCGATCGCACGCCGGCGGCTTAGCCGAAGGGAGAGTTTTCGATGAGCGACACACCGGCGACAGCTGGCATCATGGAGCGGCTCAACGCGGCCGCCTCAGCAGAGGAGTTTTTTGCGCTCCTTGACGTCGGCTACGACCCCAAGATCCTCGACGTCGCACGCCTGCATATCCTGGGGCGTATGGGGCAACATCTCGCCAAAGAACAATTCGCCGGCGTCTCGGAACCAGAGGTCATGGCCCGGTGCAAGGCAATGCTGGAGCAGGCCTATGCCGATTTCGTGGTGTCGTCACCGATCGACCAGCGCGTATTCAAGGTGTTGAGGGATGCGGTCGCAGAGCCCAAGAACGCAGAGCACGAGAACGCAGAACCCAAGAGGCCCGCCTTCGTGCCATTGAGTGTTCTGAAGTAGCCGCGCCGTCACACTCGGTGCGGCTTGTTCCCGCGCCCTTGTCGTTACGGCCCAGGTTTGCGGTCTTCGTCTTCATCAAGCTCAACTCGCTGCACGAGTAAGCAAAGCGGCGTTGTTGGATTTGCGACCATGTCAGAAGTTGTCGTGCCGGTGATGTTGCAGGTTATCTTCGCCAAAACATCTCAAGCCATTGTTTTAACTTTTGATTTTCGATGGCGCCGGGACTGGTACGACACTTGCTGTTCTTCTGCCATGTCCGTCACTGACGGCGAGCTGCCGACTTTTGTTCCAGATGAGATTTGGAGGAAGACAAATGACGTTGCGTTTGCTGCTCACTCCCAGTGCCGCGATCATTTCATGGCTCATGCTCACGCGAAGCTCCGTTCGAAATTGCCTTCGGTGCAATTGAGATCAGGGATTGACTGAAAGATGCCGATCCATCGATAGCTCAAGCATCCACACGACCGTCCGGAGAAGGCATGCATACGGCCGTCTGCATCGAGCAGGTTACTGATTTTGCGCTCATCTTCCAACACCCCACGACCAGCAGCATCATCTGCCGGGAGGGTCAATCATCATGGTGGTGTGCGATTTCTTTGCACCGGAAGACGTGCACCAATTACATGACGGGTTCGTCGGAAAGATTAACGCGTTCGCCACAGTCAGCGCGTAGCGCCACGTCGAAGGCGGCGCGCGAGTGTTGCGCACAAATCGGAGCTGCCTGGTCAACCCTTCTGGAAGCGATGAGCGGGACTGGCCGCGGCGGCACGGCCAACGCCGTGCGGCGGGCGCGGGCGCCGGTCGCGATATGGGGCGCGGAGGAGGCCGGAGCCAAGGACATCTTCAAACATGACTTGTCGAAACGTGACCTGTGCGGCAACCGGCGATCGCCGAGCGCTCCTTTTTGCGCTGGGGCCAAACCGCAACGGCGGAGCCGATGGCGGCAGCCAAGAAGCCGGTCCGGCGCTGATCAATCCATCTTCAAGGGGCAATCGAAGCTAGAGCGCGATCCTGTAGCGCAGGCGCGCTGGTTCTGAGGGAATTCAAAGGTATGAGCAACGTCACCAAAGCTGCCATGCCGGCCGTAGGCGGCCGTGCCGCAGCCAAAAGAGAATTGCCGGAGCACTTTAAGGCCTATAAGCACGTCTGGGTCTTCGTCGAGCAGGAGCGCGGTCAGGTACATCCCGTATCCTGGGAGCTCATGGGCGCGGGCCGCAGGCTTGCCGACAAGCTGAAGGTTGATCTCGCCGCAATCGTAATCGGTCCGGAGGGGGAGGCGACGCGCAATGCCGCGCTTGAATCGTTCTGCTATGGCGCCGATCTGAGCTATCTCGTGCCCGACAACATTCTGTCGGAGTATCGCAATGAATCCTATACCAAGGCGCTGACCGAACTTGTCAACGCCTACAAGCCCGAAATACTGCTGCTCGGCGCCACCACGCTCGGCCGCGATCTGGCGGGATCGGTCGCGACGACGCTTCTGACGGGGCTAACTGCTGACTGCACCGCGCTCGACGTCGACGCTGATGGTTCGCTTGCGGCCACACGTCCGACCTTTGGCGGCTCGCTGCTCTGCACGATCTACACCTTGAATTACCGGCCGCAGATGGCAACCGTCCGCCCGCGCGTCATGCCGATGCCCGAACGTGTCGAGTGCGATGCGTCCCGCATCGTTATCCATCCGCTCGGTCTCATTGAGGACGATATCGTCACCAAGGTGCTGTCGTTCATTCCGGACCGCGATTCCGAAACGTCCAATCTTGCCTACGCCGATGTCGTGGTCGCCGGCGGCTTGGGACTGGGATCGCAGGACAACTTCCACTTGGTGCGCCAGCTCGCAACAGTCCTTGGCGCCGAGTATGGTTGCTCACGCCCTCTGGTGCAAAAGGGTTGGGTCTCGACTGACCGGCAGATTGGCCAGACCGGCAAGACCATTCGGCCAAAGCTCTATATCGCCGCTGGCATATCCGGTGCGATCCAGCATAGGGTCGGCGTCGAGGGCGCAGATCTGATCGTCGCGATCAATACCGACAAGAATGCGCCGATATTCGATTTCGCCCATATCGCCATCGTCAACGACGCCCTGCAATTGTTGCCGGCGCTGACGGCCGCATTTCGAGCGCGGCTCTTGCCGCATTCGCGCGCCCGGATCGCGAGCTAGGAGATTGTCATGATCGATGAGAGGTTCGACGCAATCGTCGTTGGCGCCGGGATGGCGGGCAACGCGGCGGCACTGACTCTGGCTAAGCGCGGCATGAAGGTCCTGCAGCTCGAGCGCGGCGAATATGCCGGATCGAAGAATGTACAGGGTGCAATCCTCTATGCCGACATGATGGAAAAGCTGATACCGGCCTTCCGCGACGAGGCGCCGCTCGAACGCCACCTGGTCGAGCAGCGGTTCTGGATGATGGACGATCGCTCCCACCTCGGCATGCAGTATCGCTCCGAGGACTTCAACGAGGAGCGGCCCAACCGCTATACCATCATTCGCGCGCAGTTCGACAAATGGTTCTCGTCAAAAGTGCGGGAGGCTGGCGCGACCGTATTATGCGAGACGACGGTTACCGAGCTCGCACGAGACGACCATGGAAAAGTGATCGGTATTCATACAGATCGCCGCGACGGCGAGATACACGCCGACGTCGTGGTGTTGGCCGAAGGGGTTAATGGCCTGCTTGGGACGCGTGCGGGCCTGCGCGCACGGCCGGAGCCTGACAAGGTGGCATTAGCGGTCAAGGAAATGCACTTCCTGCCGCGCGAGACGATCGAGGCTCGCTTCAATCTCGAGGGCGACGAGGGTCTCGTGATTGAAGCCGCAGGTACCATTTCCCGCGGCATGACCGGAATGGGTTTCATCTATGCCAACAAGGAGTGCATTTCGCTCGGTATCGGTTGCCTTGTCGCCGACTTCCAGCGCACCGGTGAGACGCCCTACGGGTTGCTCGATCACTTCAAGAGGCATCCCTCCGTGGCGCCGCTGATCGCAGGCTCCGAGGTCAAGGAATATTCCGCACACCTCATTCCCGAGGGCGGCTACAAGGCGATTCCGCAGCTCTATGGTGAGGGCTGGGTGGTGGCAGGCGACGCGGCGCAGCTCAACAATGCCGTCCATCGCGAAGGCTCCAACCTTGCGATGACCTCAGGCCGCATCGCCGCCGAAGCAATCTCCCAGCTGAAATCGCGCGGCGATCGCATGACCGCAAAAAACCTGTCGCTCTACAAGAAGATGCTGGATGATTCCTTTGTCATCAAGGATCTGAAGAAATACAAGGATTTGCCGATCCTGATGCACACCAATTCGCAAAACTTCTTCCTCACCTATCCGCAACTGCTCTCAAGGGCGATGCAGAACTTTGTGCGTGTCGATGGTACGCCGAAGGCCGAGAAGGAGAAGATGACTTTGAAATCCTTTGTCAAGGCGCGGTCGTGGACAGGTCTGTTCGGCGATGCATTCCGTTTCGCTCGTGCATGGCGCTGACCAAGATCGAGCCTGACAAACCAAGTCGAACTGGACAAAGGAGGTTAAAGCATGAATGCCGAGCCTTTAGTGCGTGTTGAGGACAAATTGTACTACAACCGCTACCTTGTCGACGTCGGCAGGCCCCACGTCAAGGTGCGCGCCCACACCACGCCATCGCCGCAACTCCTTGCACTTTTGAAAGCCTGCCCCGCGCGCTGCTATGAGCTTAACGACGAGGGGCAGGTCGAAGTCACCGTCGACGGCTGCATCGAGTGTGGCACCTGCCGCGTCATCGGCGAGCCGACCGGCGACATCGAATGGAGTTATCCGCGCGGTGGATATGGTGTGTTATTCAAGTTTGGGTAAGGGGTGAAAGATCGCGGTGTGACGCCATTGAACGAGACGATCCCGCCACGGCTTCAGTTCGCCTCTCACTGGCTTGATGCCGCCAGGCGGCATAGTTACTCCAGGTCGGAATCCGACGAACTCAGGCACAGCGAAGGCGTGGCAGAGCCATTTTCTCAACTCGAGCCGGCGCGCCATCTGTTCGAACTTACCGGCCACACATGCGCGGGGACAGACCGAAGTGTTCCCGAGATCATATGAAATTGGCCTATGCCAAGAAGGCATTTAACGAACAGGCATTCTTGGTCAAATATCCGCAAGGCAATAAAGCCGTCGCGACCAGCGCGAAGGAAAATCCTCGTCACGTGCCATACCCATGTGTCCTCATCGCGCGGCTTGCGTAGCCTTTCCGGTCGGATAGCGACCGGAAGACGTTCCTCAATTACGACATCAGAGGAATAGCAGAGCGCAAAATCTGAAAACGTTGTGTGGCTCATCCGGCCGCAGTCCCACTTTTAATCGCCGAGATCCGGATCCGCGAACGCGATCGGAAGCCGAGCGAGCCTAATACGTCATCGGGAACTGCGCTGTGGAGCGCTTGGTAACAATCTCCAAGCCAAAACCTGACGTAACGTCAGATTTGCATTCTGCGTTCGTGCTGCTAGCTTCAGCTCGGCTGGGGCCAATCTTGGGTGATGCTCGAATGAAAAAATGGTTGTTTGTGACTGCGAGCGCCGTCGTGCTTGCTGCGGCGGTTCCGACTTTCGTCGCTGAGGCATCGCAACCGGTCGACAACAATACGCAGGTCGCCGATGCATCAGATCCTTGCAGCCTGTACCCGTGGCTGGGTGATATCTGCACAACGTTTGTCTGCTTGACCGACCCGGTGTGCAGAAAAACGATAATAAACTAAGGAACAAATTAGACAGGGCGCAAACGACGGACTTGCGATGGCCGTTGATTGAGAAATCCACCGCAGCTTCAGTGCCCCTCTCGACACCGCGCCGAACGACGGCACTCGCAAAGCAACGCACTTTGCTTAAGAACCTGACACAAGGTCAGCTTGCGTCAGGTTTTCACCCGATCTGCAAAGAGCGGGCGAGGGTAGATCAGCCCGTCGGTGCAGCGTCATGCCCGGCCGCTTCGATCGCAACTGCAACCGACTGCACGATGGCGGCAAAACGCGCCGCAGTCTGTATCGTCTCACTACTGACGCCTGCCGCACGCAGCGCCTTCTCGTGCGCGTCAATACAGGCGCCGCAGCCGTTTATGGCCGAGACCGCCAGCGACCACAGCTCGAAATCGGACTTTTCAACGCCGGGATCGCTGATAACGTTCATCCGTAGCCGCGCCGGCATCATCTTGTACTCCGGGTTGCTGGCGAGGTGGACGAAGCGGTAATAGACGTTGTTCATCGCCATCACGGAAGCTGCGGATCTCGCTGCGGTGATCGCGACTGGGGTCATCACGGCGGCGGCAGCCGATTCCATCGCGGCGATCACGGCTGGACTACGGGTGGCGATCGCGCACGCCAACAGTAGCCCGTACTGGCGCTGCAGCGACAACGTCTCATCGGCGACCATCGACATCAGGTTGAGCCTGATGTCCTTTGCGAAGTCGGGGATTTGTTCCTTCAACTGCTCGATCGACGACATGCTGCCTCAAGCCGCGTTCAGCGTTTCGCCGCCGATCTCGCGATTGCACGGGCAGAGTTCGTCAGTCTGCAGCGCATCCAAGACGCGAAGTGTGTCCTTGGGGCTGCGGCCGACATTGAGATTGGTCGCATAGATATGTTGGATGGTGTTGTCAGGATCAGCGATGAAGGTATAGCGGTAAGCCACGCCCTCGGGCGAACGCACGCCAAGGCCATCGACCAAGGCCCCTGTGGTATCGGCAAATTGCCAGATCGGCAGATTGTGCAGGTCCTGGTGTGCGCGTCGCCAAGCGAGTTTGCAGAACTCGTTGTCGGTCGAACCACCCAGTACGACCGCATCGCGGTCGGCAAAATCCTTGGATAGCCGCGCAAACTCGGCGATCTCGGTCGGGCAGACGAACGTGAAATCCTTCGGGTAGAAGAAGATGATCTTCCATTTCCCGGAAAAGCTGTCTTCAGTCAACGTTTCGAATGCGCTCTGCCCTTCTTCCTGCGGCGTGTGAAAGCCAGGCTTTACGCCTGTGATTTCGAACGACGGCAACTTACTTCCAATTCCAAGCATATTGTCCTCCCAAGATCACTTCGCGCCGAAAACCGTGCTTCCGCCATGAGTGAAGCAAGCGACGTGCCACGTGATCTCGCGAGGCAGTTGGTCGACGCAAACGGGACGCTTGCTGTGGGGGATCTGATGCCATTGGCATGTTGGTCGTTCACTCGAGGAATCCCGTCGCGGCTTGTTCGGCAGCACTTTGGCCTCGTACTACGCGAGCCTAGCGTTGCTCGCCTCTGCATCCCCGATGCAGGTTCCTTGAAAATCGCCATAAGCATGTAAATTAGTGAGGAGCAATCGCGTGCGCGGGAGTCTCCCTTAGGGCCGAACCGACGAGATCTGCTCACCCTCGACGCACTCGCAGTCGATCGTCCGGACAGAAGTGCGTTCTCGGATTTAGTCAGGCGTGTAGCGACTCTTTGCCTAAAAGATCAATGATCCGCTCGGCAATGGCCTCTTCTTCGATCTTGATTCCGGTCTTTATCATGGCCGCGGTGAGATCTGCATCCCATGAAGCGATGACTGGCCGGCCGCTCAGTGGTATCGCGAGCTGAGGAGCGCTTTTGGACGCGGCGACGTAGTCTGCCGCTGAGAAGTGCCACGGTACGGCGCCGTATTTCGCTATTACGTAGTTGGCGATCATAATTCCTGGCCAATCATAGTCGCCATGATACCGAAGGTCTGCTCCCGATTCCTTGAGCTGCTTGAGAATGGTCCGCTGAGCCGCACCGAGATGGCCGTCGACGCAAACGACCGGAGGGCAGGCGGTCCCGAGTTGGTCGGCGAGGATTGCGACGAGATTCGGATTCTCGCACACCAAAATGGATCTTCTCGCCACCGTCCATTCCGAAGGCCGCCGAGCGAGAAGCCGCAGTGATGCGTATTGTGGTTCTCCGGGTGAGACTGGCAATCCGCTGCACGGCACGTTCAAGAACAGGGCAGGCTTGGCCAGTTCGTTCACCAGGATGCCGACCGCAGCCCATGTATCGCGGTCATCGCCTGTGTCGGTCGATGAGCGGCTTCGAAGGACGGCCAGCGTGAGAGTGGCGACCGGGCGGGCGCTGTCGAGGCCGTGAGCGTCTCCCAGATGCTCCGCCGCGATTTGGGCCCGCGGTACTCCCGCAGCGGGAAGCCGTCTGAGGATGTCTTCGGTTTGTCTACAGATAAGGGACGCGGAATCCGGTTGATTGCCTGATAGGCGCTTCAGGACGCCAAAGTTGAGCGGCGAGGCCAAATAGGCGATCAGATCGGTGTGCGAGCAGCCGGCCAGAACGGCCGCCCAACTTTCGCGAATCCTGTTCAATTCGGTTTCGCGGTGGATGATCGGACCGTCAAGAAGTTCGAGTGCGGTTCGAAGGGATGGTGCGATACCGGCATCGGAAAGCGCTCGGTCGACTGCGCTGACGTCGATGGAGATTGAGGCTGCCACGCCGCCTCTGCGGCCGACCAGGGACGCGAGTGCGGTGCGTTCCGTTTCGTTCAGCTTGCCCACCTGGATCGATGGGAGCTGGCCGTCGGCCGGTCCGAGCTCGTAGCGCCTGCGCAGCCGCGCGCGCAGATCGGAAAGCTCGGCGCCGCCGAGGAGCCGGACTAGTCGTTCGTCTATAGTTGATGTCATGCGCTACGATTTAACATCAGCCGCGCCGGTTCTTCCATCCTTGAGCGCGTCTTTCCGTTCCATCGCCAGCGGGAGACGTGAATTGCGTCGAACTTGTCGTGTCTCTGGAGTTGGCAGATCGCGACGCCCGGAAGCGTCTTGTAGCAGGCCCATTCGCGCTCGCTCGTGATAACGAAATCCAAATCGAACTCGTGGATCAGGCCCATACAGTGCGCCCGGACGCCGTCGTCGATGCCGGCGTACGCTTCGTCCAGCAGGACAAGGCGCGGCCGGGTGCTGTGCTCGTCGCCGTAGAAGCTTGCGACGGCTGCGAACATGGGAATGGTGAGACCCAACGCACGTTCGCCGCCGGAGGCAGGCTGAGAAATGGAAATCCACCTACCCATTGCATTGCGTTCGACGACGAAGCGGTGCCACTGGCGATAGTCGAGGGCAGCCGAAAGCTGCTCGCGGAGACTGCTGCCGCCCGACTCTTCGGCCTTGAGCCGCTCTTGCTCGATGCGTCGCTGCAGCATGGCCCCGATGGCTTGCCTGTCATTCTCGGTCCACAGATCCGCGTTCGTCTTGAGGAGACGCTTACGGGCGTCCTCCAGATCGGCGGGGGCACCTTGCGCTTCAGTGAGAGGGATCCACCTTAGGCGGAAATAGGTGCCCGTTGAGGTCGGGCGCTTTTCAATCTCCGCATTCACACGGTCCACATACTGCTCGGCGTCCTGGATGAGATTCCGGATTTGGACGGACATCTCCGACTGGAGGTGGTCCTCCAGAATCTTCGTCTCGCTTTCGGTGAGAAGGGTTCGGCGCTGCGTGATCTCGGTGTCGACCTGGGCAAGGACCTCAGCGGGAGACAGTCCGGTCTTGTTCTGGACTGCGATGGTGACCACCAGGCCGAATCCATCGACATTGTTACTGTAGGGGACGTATCCTAGTTGAGCGAGTGCATTCTGGAGATCGACGAATTCACCGTAGATTTTGGACTGCAGGCCGTCCCACTCGTTATCGCGGATGTCGCTGAGCGACTGGTTCAGTTCTGCGGCAAGCCCCCGCGTCTCGTCGACCGTCCATGTCCGGCCGGTGTCGGGGAACGCTACGTTGGGGGCGCCGGCGGCCATCAAGCCTGTTGCTGCGAGCGTTTGCAGATTGCTTGCCGCTCGCTGCCGCTCCTCTACGCGCGTCGCCAAAGCTTGGGTCGCAATTTCGTGCGCACCGACCGCCTGGGTATGGACGGCCACGGCCGAGAGTCGGCGCCCGTCCGTGCTGTCCACGTCGGCCCTGGCATCATTGAGACGCTTCTGCGCGTCAATGAGGCGGCGTTCCCACTGTTCGGAGGTTGCTCCCACACTTTCCTTGAGAGCATCGTATATGGCGCGCGCCGATGTCGCCGATATCGCCGCCGCTTTGACGTCTTCTGCTGCGGCATGATGGCGGCTCCGGGCGGTTTCCGCACGCTCGTTGGTGTCTTGAAGATTTTGCGCGGCGCGGATGGAATTCGAGCAATGTTCGACGACCACGAGGTGGGCTTCGCTGAGGCTATCGCAGGCAATCCGGGCCTGTTCGAGAGCCCGCTTGTCGCACGGAAGAGCGGTGTCGAGCGCGGCCTGCTCGGCGGACTCACTGCACGCTTTCAGAGCCTGTCGTGCGACCGCTGTACCGTTTGCCCTTGCTGCGACGTTTTCAGTGGCCCGGTGTAGATCGTTGGTTGCCGAGCGCACGGTGTCGTGCGACTTGCGGAGATTGGTGTCCGACGGGCAGGTCCTCTCGACCTGTTCGATGGCCTCCGTCGTAGCGGCATTGCTCGTGATGGCGGTTTCGAGATCGGCAAGTTGCTCGCCCAGAGCGGCCGCGGTGGCCTCAAGCTCTTCGATCTTTTTCAGTCTGGCTCTCTCCCGAGCGGAATGGCCAATGTACGTGGCGCGGGATTTCTCCCACGTGCCCGAGAGAGCGCCGAGGCGGAAGTGGCCGGCCGGCGATACCCACATCTCGGCGCCATCGTCGATGTCGGTGCAGGAGACTGCGCACAGAAAAGTCTCGACGGCATCCTGGACCGACGGTTCTCCACAGTGGACAAGCCAGTCGGCGAGGGTCCTACCGGTGACCAAGGGCCTCGAAACAAGCGACACGTCATGCTCGGTCTCGCCGATGAACATCCTGCCGTCGGGGAGGATCCACGCGTCGAGAAGTCCGGATGCCTCAAGTGCGGCTTCG
The DNA here is from genome assembly GCF_001982635.1 of Bradyrhizobium mercantei. Classification (GTDB taxonomy): domain Bacteria; phylum Pseudomonadota; class Alphaproteobacteria; order Rhizobiales; family Xanthobacteraceae; genus Bradyrhizobium; species Bradyrhizobium mercantei. Next base: position 859,853 of record NZ_MKFI01000003.1, read on the forward strand.
AGGCCAGCCCGAACGCCGTCGTCGGCCTCCGATACAAAGTCAACGGCCTGCCACAAGGCTTGGCCCTTGCGGTCCTTGCGATCAGCCCTGCGTGTGTACGGGATGTGAGGGCGCTCGAATGAGCCGGTTTGCAGATCCGCGATCTGCTTTGCCATGGATTCCAGTTCAGCGCGTACCGCAGCCTCCTGATGTCTCAGCTTGGCCAGCGCCTCGGTCAGCCGTTTGTATGCAAGTCGGCACTCGGCTATGAGCTCGCGCGCGGCCGGGTTTTCGCCTTCGAGCGAGTGAGCCCATTCGACGAGGGCATCCACTGCGTCCTCGGTCGCTATTGCCATGAGATGTCCGCAGGCGCCGATATGGCGGCGCCACGCCGTACCGAGAGCGTCGATCTCACCGTTCAGCGCATTCTCGGCGGCAACAAGAGTCTTGCCGGCTTCGTCAAGCAGACCACGGGCAGTATTCTCGTCGCGCTCCGCGTTCGCCAGCCCCGAAATCTTGTTGTCGACTTCGCGAAGCAGCTCGACAACCGCATCGATGCTGCTTCTGCGGCCCCTGATCGCGGTCAGTAGACTGCCACGCTCGGATTGGAGAGAGGTCTGCCCATCGCGCCCAAGTTCGTTCGGCCACGCGGAGTAGGACTTCGCATGCTCAAATTGTGCGATCATGCCGACGGATCTGGCGAGATCGAGCGCCTTGCTTCGATTGACGGCAAGCGTTTCCATCGCGCGGTCTAGGTCGGCCCTTGCCGTTTGCTGGCGTTCGGACTCCGTCTTCAGATCTGCAGCCGCCGTTGCGGAGCGTTTCTCGGATGCAGTCAGCCGCCCCTCGGCCTCTTCCGCCAGGTTCCGTTTGGTCGCAAGATCTGCCGCCTTGAGGCCGTCGGGATGTTGAAGGATGCCTTTGTATGCCGCATCCGCCGCCTCGGCCTGGCGTTTCGCGGCGATGTTAGCAGTTTCAGCCGCTGTCGATTCATGAAGCGCAGAGGCCAATTGCGCGTCGGCATTGTTTACCTCCGCGCTTGCTTCTTCAAACTTGGTTCTTGCGGTACGGACCTCGCGCGCAAACGTGCGAATCCGCGCGCCTGCGTAGCGGCGGTAGGTTTGCTCGAATTTTCCAATGGCGGCGTGGGCCAATTCATAGGATTTGAGCTGGCTGCGATCCTCTTCAAGGCGGCTCATGGCTTCCGCGATGGTGTCGATCATTTCGGCCGCGACCGGAGGTAGGGCGGCAGTCAGGGCGTTGGAAAGACGCGTCTCGTCGGGGGTCTTTGTGAGCTGCGGATGGCGAAGCTGAATGAGGGTGTCGACCAGGATGCGGTAACGTTCCTCTCCGAGTTGGAAAAGTCTTTGATCCACGGCACGGCGGTAGTCGTCGGCGCGGTCGAAGAAGTGTCCGCCTTTGTCGGAGAGCCCATCCTTCAGCTGCGTTCGGCGAAGCACGGCTCTTTCGGGCGTGATGAACGAGCAATCCTGACCGACACGACTTCCGTCGATGATGAAAAACCAGCTTTCCACGTTCGCGCGGTCTTCGACCGCTTCCAGTCCGCACGCAAGCGTGACGAACTGGTTGTTGCCTTCCTCGTCGACGCGCCCGAACTCGACCCATACATATCCGACGCGGCGCTTGTGCCTCCCCATGAGGAGATTCCACGCCATCTTCTTGGTTCGATCGCCATCCGGCTCGACGCGGAACGGGCTCAGATTGGCGTCGAAGAGGAATGGTAGCGTGAGTGCCAAGAGTTTGGACTTGCCGGCGCCGTTATTGCCCCGATACACGATGTGTCCGTCGATGAACCAGAATTCCTCCACGTCATAGAAAAATATCTCCACGACGCCGGTCCGCAAAGGCTGCCAGCGCTTTTTTCCGGGAAGCGGCAGGACGGGGCCGGTGCTTTGTGGGTTGAAAGCAAGAACGGAGTTCATTCGTCGGCCTCCTCGGAAACATCGGGCAGCCGATCGTTGTCATCGCGATGCTTGATGTCCGGGTCGCCCAGTTTGTAGCGAGAAAGCGCCGGCAGAACCCCGATGCGGTCGCCTTCGATGGTGATGAGCTTGAGTTGGCTGAGACGGTAGATGGCAATCGCCGTCAGCTCCCGCGCGCCGGCTTCGCCCTGGGCGCTGCGCCGCCAATATCGGCCGTATCGCTCGGCCGATTCGGCCACGAACCTTTCGATTCGCAGGCGATCGGGAACGCCGCCGCCGGCATGTGCCAGGTGGTCTGCCACAAGGAGCGTGACGTGAGCATCGGTGCCGTCCGCCGGCATCGCGACGTCGCTGCAATTGCCGTCCGGATCGCAAAGTGCAATGCCCTCGGAACGGAGTTCGACGACAAGGCCGGTGCCAAGCGCGAGGCGGTTGGCCATCGCGCCGCGCTGATTGATGAAGTACTGCATGTCGGCCTCGTCAACTGTGCCGTCGTACACAACGGGATCGTCGAGAAGGCGCCTTGAGATGCGGTGCCGGCTGACATCGCGGCGGCCCTCGTCGGTCTCCGGCTGAATTTCTGCCGTGATGGCGGAGATCCGATCGACGGTTGTCCTCGGTTCATCGTTCTCAGGCCACGTGGATGGCCCACGAACGCATGCAAGAATGCTCGCAAGCGGCCCGCGATTAACATCGTAGAGGACGTCGCGGGACCGATCTTCCGACTGCCCGGACTTGACGAACGACTCGGCGTCTCCATCGATGGCATTGAGTACGCCGAGTTCGCCGAGCGCGACGCAGGCCGATGCAAGGTTGCGTCGGTCGTGGATGTCTGCCATGTCGAGAATGAAACCGCGGTTGAGGAGATCGGTATCCTTTGCAAGGGACAGGATTTGATCACCCAGGGCAGAAAGGGTGATCTGTGGTTCGCTCCGCGCGAGCACCGCGCACACCAGACAGAAGATCGCGTAGCGCCTGCGGTTGAAATTTGCCCATCCTCGCGTTGGATCGCTTGTATCGCTCGGGCGTTTCCACAGTCTGGCGTAGTCGCGCTCTACGCGCAGCGGCCATCCGGCCTCGCGGGCGAACCACTCCCTGAGATACGCGGAGTGACGTCGCACCAGACGGAGAGCCTCTCTTGCTTCGGCGGTTGTGGGCGTCAATAACGGGCGCATCAGGAGCGCGCGAACGGCCTCCCTGCGCTCGGCGTGTTCCTGCGTCTCCTGCTGGCGCAGGATCTCGCGTCCACCAGGGCGGCCGGTCTGAACGGGTGCTTCACGCCGCGTGGACGAGGCGGCGCTCATGCGGCATCCGTCGGTGTGATGGTGATGCGGTGGTCACGGCCACAAAACACGCCGTCTTCGGTGACGATTTCGGCTTCCGTGTCCGCGTCGAGCGGTTCAAGCCGGATGAGATAGAGACCGTCGTTGGACTGGATCTCGGTGACGCCATCGTCGTCGGCGGCCTTGGTCGCGATGGCTTCGCCCAATAGATCGAGGAAAAATCGGAACTCGTGCGAGTTTAGACGCCAGAGCGCCGAGAGGAGCAGGGGGCACCCTGTTGCAAATTTTTGTCTGGCTGCTTCGATCTGCGCATGCTCTTCACCGACCTGCGCTTCGAGCTTCTTGCGTCCGGCGCTTCGATCATGAACGTGCGGGAGCCGTCCGCGGGGCATGCTGTAGCCGGTCTCGCGGAGCCGCAGCGGAACGACGATGGACGGCGCCTTATGCCACGGAATGACACCGGTAACGTCAGCAGCGGCGGTGTTTTCGGCGTAGTGACGCGCTGGGTTGAGCGCAAACGCGGCTCGCGCAAGTCGGTGGGCGTCTTCGTCACCGTCGCAGTCGAGGAACCAGTGAGCGAGGCTCTTGAAGTCGGCCGAGCGGTCGCTGCGGCCGCTTCGGCGTTCGTTGATCGCGATGATTGCTGCAAGCAGTTGCGGAATCGCGGCGCGGGCGCGACTTCTGAGCTGTTCGCTCTGGGACCGCTCGCCGTTCGACCCGCCGACGAACCACATACGCAAGCCCTGCCACCGCTCGTCCCACATCTTCAGTTCCGCTTCGTAGGCCGCCAGCTCTTCGCCCGGAGGGGCGTTGCGTGCCTGACGGCGGGCCACCGACTGGAGCATCGCGTCGATACGCAACTGAAGGGCATTGATGTCTTCCGAAATCGCACCGCTTCGGCTGACCAAGTCGCCAACGAATTGGCGGATGTACTCGATGAGACGCTGCTTGTAGTTCAGCACAGCGTCCACGTCGCCGTCCTGCAAATCGACACCGCGGAGGACGCCGGCCATGAAGGCTCGCGCGGTCTCGGCCATGTTGTTGAACACGGTCATCAGACCGTTGAGGGTCTCATAGATCTTGGCGACGTCAGGATCGTTGCTTCGGCCGAGGTGGATCAGCGTGAGGAGGCTCTTGCCGATGTCTTCAAGCGCGACCGTCTGCAGTTCGCCGCGGCGCTGCATTTCCTTCGCGAAGGCGCTGAGCGCCATCTCGACGGAGACGCCGCCCTTCGAAAGCCGGTAGAGCATGCGGCGGCGATAGAACCCGCTCAACGAGGTTACGCGCGAATTGTCGGCCTGGCAGTCGAGATTGCCCCACTCGGTCAGCTTGTCGAGGATGGCGTCCAGTTCGGAAGTGGTCGGCGGCTCGCCCAGCCACTTTGCTTGCGCGAGAATCTCGGAAGGCCGGACGTAAAGCAGCAGTTGACGCTCTGCTGCCGCGCACACATCCAGGACGCACCGGTACAGCGCCGCATTATCAGCGGTGACGTGACGGAAAAGGTCCTGATGCGTGGCGATCTCGAATTGACCGCTCATGTATGCCCCATAACCACTTGAAATACCTCGCAATGGTGACCCGATGAGCGGCGTCCGTCAAAGCAAATCGGCTGTAGACGACCGCCAAACACAGGAGGCCGAACGTTTGCCCGTTCGGTGATGCCATGGTCTGGCACGGTCGTTCTGTGGCGACGGCGACCCATGGTTGTTTGCGCCGATCTCCCAGGAGTCATTTAGGCCGCACCCGCAGTGGCATTGGCCAGCGCGACCGCGGCTGCTGGTTCTTGACCAAAGACGACCAATGAGTATAATGTTCTCGTTATGTTCTGTCACTATCGACAGTGCATGTTTCTGCCCGCGGCAGGGTAGCCACGCTCCGTCCAGGGATATGACCGGAAATACTTAACCACTCATCGGTAGACTAGTGATTAGCCTTAAAGCCCTGCCGGGGTCGCTGAATCCTGTGAAATCAGGGCCGGCTCGAATAGATGTAAGCGCTTTTGTCCGATACAGCCCCAGGCTTGATCGTTAGTGTCGGTCTTGGAGGAACTCCGGGCTGGAAACAGAAGTAGGGAAGAATGTCGACCGCTCGCCACATCGTCGCGTTGCTGCGCTGCCATATCGACGGAGACGACGACCGCTTCCTCTCCGTGGCGACGCAGCTTGCCGCGCACGAGGCGAGGCAAGGACACGGCAAACTCGCCCAGGAACTGCGCGAGCTGATCGACGCGGCAAAGGGCAAGACTGCGCATGTCGGCCGGCGCGGTGCGGGTCCCGTTCCTCTGGCGCAGCCAAAAGGCGAACTGAGTAGCCTGTTGTCGGCGCGATATTCGGATATTCGCCTCAACAGCATGGTATTGGGGCCAAATCTAAAGGAGCGCTTGACGCGAGTTTTGACCGAACAGCGCCAACAGGAGCGCCTGCGCGTCCGCGGCCTGACGCCTCGACGGAAGTTGCTGTTAATTGGACCTCCGGGTTCGGGCAAGACGATGACGGCGTCCGCTCTTGCCGGCGAGTTAAAGCTACCGCTATTCACAATTCTCTATGAGGGCTTGATCGGCAAGCTCATGGGCGAAACGGCGACGCGTCTTCGCTTGGTGTTTGATGCTGTTGCAGTTCAGCGCGGCGTATACTTCTTTGACGAGTTCGATGCGATCGGTTCACAACGATCGCACGCGAACGATGTCGGCGAGATCCGGCGCGTGCTCAATTCATTCCTCCAGTTTTTGGAGAACGATGACGGCCCGAGCCTGATCGTTGCTGCGACCAACCACCCAGAGCTGCTAGACAAAGCCGTTTTCCGGCGTTTCGACGACGTCATTATTTATGGATTGCCGGACCCGGAGATCGCTCGCGGCATATTGGAATCGCATCTGACGGGATTTGACGTCTCGGACGTCAATTGGTCGTCGATTTTGGAAGCCACTGCGGGTTTGAGCCAGGCGGAAGTATCACGGGCTGCCGACGAGGCGGCGAAGATCGCCGTACTCGAGGACAGAAGCGAGATCAGGACGCCAACGCTGCTCTCGACATTGGCGGAACGCAGAGCCGCCACGAGTTGAGGTGCAGACGATAGATGGCACGACCGCCGCGCAATCGGCCGCATTTTCATGTTGAGGGTGGCGGTGAAGCAGAGCCGTACACATCACCTCGCATTGTCATCACAGGACTGCCTCCCGCCCGGGTAAGAGCGCAGCACGCAGAGAAGCTCGGCCACGCGATCGGTGCAGCCGTCCAGCAGGCCCGGCAAAAACTTGGAACCCGCGACCAAGCGATCGCTGAAGGCGAGAAGGGGTTCTATCTCGAATTCGAGATCCCGGCGGCGGAACAGGACGCTGTGGAAGGTCTTGAGAATAAGCCTGCCAAAATTGAGCTCGTTGCCGTTAGGTCTACCGCCGATAATCAGGAAATGGTTTCGGCCACCGTGTTCGTACCTGAGCGCTCGGCCGAATTCTTTGCCAAAAAGGTCGAGACGTATCGCGACGAGAACACGAAGTCGGGAAAGCCCAGGAACGAAGCCTTGGTCGCGCGAATCGAGGATGTCCGCCTTGGAGCCGTTCGTTCGCTCTTCACCGATGACATGGCGCTTTTTCCGATGGTTGGGCGTCAGGCGTGGTGGGAGGTGTGGGTTCGCGACGGTCGTTTGGAGACCCTTCGGCATGTCGCACAACGCCTCAATGTGACCCTGAAGGAACATGCCATCAGCTTCCCCGAGCGCGATGTGATTCTGGCGCTTGCCAACGAGGAATCGATGGCGAGGCTCGTCGACAATAGCGACGCCGTAGCCGAACTGCGCATTGCCAAGGATACGCCGACGCTCTTTCTCGAGATGCGCCCGGTCGAACAAGCAGACTGGGCGGGCAATCTCGTCGATCGTGTTAACGCACCTGATGCGGTGGCGCCGGCCATCTGTCTTCTCGACAGCGGGGCGACCCGGACACATCCGTTGATCGAGCCGGGCTTAGATGCCGTCGACCAGCACGCCTATGACAAGGGCTGGGGCGTAGGCGATAGCTCTTACTGGAATGGTCATGGCACGTCGATGTCAGGCGTCGCACTCTATGGCGATCTTGAAGCGGCGCTTAGCCATGGTGGTCAAGTTGACCTGCGCCATCGATTGGAGACGGTCAAAATCCTGCCGCCAGCTGGCCAGAACGATCCCGAACTTTATGGAGCAATCACGGAAGTCGGTATCAACAAGGCTGAGGCACAGGCTCCGCGTCGTCGGCGGGTCTTCTGCATGGCGGTGACGAGCGAAGTCGGTCTTGGTCGCGGTCGCCCTTCTTCGTGGTCGGCGGCCATCGACCAGCTTTGCTATGGAGGTGGCGACCGTCGACGCCTCATGGTGCTCGCCGCTGGGAATCTGCGAGGTGACATTGCGGCTCCGGACTACCCGGACCGGAACGACCTTGAAGAGGTCGAGAGCCCCGCTCAGGCGTGGAATCCGCTAGTTGTCGGAGCGTACACCGACAAGATCGGCATCTTTCATCCCGACTTCAATGGCTGGCAGCCAGTGGCGCCCGCCGGCGAATTGTCTCCGGCGAGCCGAACGTCTGGTGTTTGGGATCGTCAGTGGCCGATCCGACCGGATGTCGTGTTCGAAGGCGGCAACTTTGCCCATGACGGTGTCAATCCGGCGTCAGCAATCGACGACCTCCAGCTTATAACAACGCACTATCGTCCGCAAATGCGTCTCTTCGAGACGTTTGGCGATACCAGTGCGGCCGCAGCATTAGGCTCGCATCTTTGCGCCGGAGTTTTGGTTGCCCGGCCCCAGCTTTGGCCAGAAACGGTGCGAGCTCTCGCGGTGCACTCGGCCGAGTGGACGCCCGCCATGCGCGCACGGATCGAGGGGGCTGCTCAGGCACAGAAGGCGGCCATGCTTCGCCGATACGGATGGGGTGTGCCTGATATCGGTCGCGCAGTGATGAGTGCGACTGACGATGCGACCTTGATGGTCGAAGATGCTCTTCTCCCGTTCCGAAAGGATGGTTCGACCATCAAGACTCGCAGCATGAACCTCCACCGCTTGCCGTGGCCCCGAGACGAGCTGCTGGAGTTGGGAGAGCAAGATATCGAGCTGCGGATCACCTTGTCCTATTTCGTCGAGCCCAACCCCGGAGAGCGAGGATGGACGAGACGACACCGCTATTCATCTCACTCGCTGCGTTTTGCAGTGAAGCGGTCATTGGAGAGTCTCCAGCAGTTTCGCCAACGTATCAACAAGGCTGCGGAGGCGGAAGAGGAGGGGCAGGCTGGAGCCGCGGCGGGTGGCGACAATTGGGTGCTCGGTACGATCCGCGATAAGGGATCGATCCACTCGGATATTTGGCGCGGAAGTGCGGCGGAACTAGCCGAGCGAGATGCGATCGGGGTGTTTCCCGTCAGCGGCTGGTGGAAGGAAAAGCCTGCCCTTCAGCGTTGGGATCGCTCGGCGCGTTATGCGCTGGTCGTCTCCGTGAGAGCTCCAGGAGCAAACATCGACATCTACACGCCGATCGCCAACATGCTGGAAATTCCAGTACCTGCTTCATGAGCAGTTGCGGCGCGGGATAGTCGCGTTTGGTGAGTAGAAATCACCAAACGTTGAAATTTTTGATTTTTTGCCTTGACTGGCGGAAGGGGTGACTGCCGAACCGGACCATCAGCGTGTTTGGCTGAGATCAAGAAAGGTGCCGAAATTCACACCGGTCGCGGGAGAGATATCGATAGTTGAAATTAAGATAGTGCGACCAACACCAAAAAGTTCAAGCCGTCACGCACCCTCATCGGCGGGCGTCTGTCCTTGATCCCGAGGTCGGGCAGCTCTCGCTTGGCTTGCAACTCCTTGGAGCGCCTCGCCCAACGTGCCAGTACGCGACCCCGACGGATAGCGAGTTTTCGTGGCTTGCGGGCTGACGCCTCCGACCATTTTTGCAAACGAACCGAACGGACCCAGTGGTTTAAAAACGTCAGTTTGCCGCTTACAGTCGCGAGAGCCAGCTCCGGCATTGTCCGAGAAGACGCACTATTTTCTTGATTGACCATTCGGCACGACCGGCGACAAACCTGAATAACAGGCTTTAGAGGCAAGACAAGCAAGTGGCCCCAGCGGCCGCGTGGCACCAAAATGTGGCGGAGTGGTCACGTGAACCGGAGAGTCTTGCGAGTCAGACGCCATGTCCGGCGGACGCACCGAGGTGAAGCGCCAGAACCTCTCTTGGCGTTTCGTCCACCTCGATGGCTTGAGCGTTGCTGCCGACGAATTCCAGGATCGTCTTGTCGTCCTCGCGCGACATGCCGCTAACGAGCGAGATGTTGACATAGTAGGGCTCCGCTTTGCCATAGCGGGTGCATTTGATCCACAATTGCATCAGCAGCCTCGGTGACAATCAGCCTGCCGCCCGCAGCTCGCGTGCGGCCGCAACCATATTGACGAGCGCCGGCCGGACCTCGTCCCATTTGCGGGTTTTCAGGCCGCAATCCGGATTGACCCAGAGCTGGTCGTCGGACAGGCGCTGCCGCGCCAGCTTGAGTAGCTCGGTCATCTCGGTCACCTCAGGCACCCGCGGCGAGTGGATGTCGTAGACGCCGGGTCCGATCTCGTTCGGATAGCGGTAGTTCCGGAACGCGTCCAGCAAGTCCATCTTCGATCGCGATGTCTCGATCGAGATCACGTCGGCATCCATCGTGCCGATCGCGTCGATGATGTCGTTGAATTCGGAGTAGCACATATGGGTGTGGATCTGGGTCTCGTCCCGGACGCCGGACGAGCAGATACGGAAGCATTCTACAGCCCAGTCGAGATAGGTTGTCCACTCCGAGCGCCGCAGCGGCAGACCTTCGCGCAACGCAGCCTCGTCGATCTGGATCATGCCGGCGCCGGCGCCTTCCAGGTCGATGACCTCGTCGCGGATCGCAAGCGCGATCTGGCGGCAGGCTTGGCTGCGCGGAATGTCGTCGCGGACGAAGGACCAATTCAGGATGGTGACCGGGCCGGTCAGCATCGCCTTCATCGGCTTTGTGGTCAGCGACTGCGCATACTGCCACCATTCGACCGTCATCGGCTTGGGCCGAGACACGTCGCCGAACAGGACCGGCGGCCTGACATAGCGCGAGCCGTAGGACTGCACCCAGGCGTTCTCGGTGAAGACGAATCCTAAGAGCTGCTCACCGAAGTACTGCACCATGTCGTTGCGCTCGAACTCGCCATGGACGAGCACGTCGAGACCGATGCTTTCCTGCCAGCGCACGGTACGTGCTGTCTGGTTCTGCAGGAAGGTCTTGTAGGCGGTATCACTCAGGTCTCCCTTGCCATGCGCGGCGCGTGCTTTCCTGATTTCGTGGGTCTGCGGGAAAGAGCCGATCGTCGTTGTGGGGAAAGCTGGCAGGTTGAAGCGCGCATGCTGAACCTCGGCTCGCTCCTCGAACCGACTGGCGCGCCGGCGCATCGCCTCGTCGATGGCGGCGATGCGGCTTGCCACCTTCGCATCGTGAATGCGCGGCGAGGTCTTGCGCGTGGCTGCGGCGGCGTCGGATTCCTTCAAAGCCTTTGTGATCGACCTGCGCCCGCTCGCAAGTGCCGTGCCGAGCGCGGCTAGTTCCTCGATCTTCTGCACGGAGAAAGCCAGCCAACTCTTCACCTCGGCGTCGAGCTTGCCTTCCAAGGCGAGATCGATTGGCACATGCAGCAGCGAGCAAGAGGGCGAGATCTGCACGCGGTCGTTGCCGAGCTTTGCGACGACTGGCTCAAGTCGATCGAGGATTCTGCTCAGATCGGCGCGCCAGATGTTGCGGCCGTCGAGCACGCCGAGTGAGACGACGCGGTCGACGGGCAGGCGAGCGAGGTCGTCGAGTTGCTCGGGCGCGCGCACCAGGTCGAAATGCAGACCGGCCACGGGAAGCGCGAATGCCGTGTCGCGGTTCGCGCCAAGGCCACCAAAATAGCTCGCCAGCATGATCTTGATCTGCGGCACCGCCCTGGCGATTTCGGCGTAGGCACGCCGCAGCGCGTCATGAGCCGCCTCGTCGAGATCCAGCACCAGGCATGGCTCATCGATTTGCACCCCTTCCGCGCCGCTGCTGGCAAGCTCCCGCAGTACCTCGACATAGACCGGCAGCAGCCGGTCTAGCAGCGACAGCGGCTCGAAGCCGGCATCCTTGCTCTTGGCAAGCTTGAGGAAGGTGACGGGACCGACCAGCACGGGTCGGGTCTGGTAGCCCAGCGCCTTAGCTTCCTCATATTCATCGATCGGCTTGCGCGAGACGAGGCGGAATTGCTGATCCTTCGCGAGTTCGGGAACCATGTAGTGATAATTCGTGTCGAACCACTTGGTCATTTCCTGCGCCGACACGTTGTGGCCATGATGGGCATTGCCGCGGGCCGCATCGTGCGGGTTGCCTTGGACATCACCCTGGCTGCCGCGCGCCATCGCAAAATAGGTAGCAAGCGGTAGGGGACCGCCAATCCAGCCATAGATCGGAGGAATCGCACCGACCATCACCGAGGTGTCGAGCACCTGGTCATAGAACGAGAAATCGTTCGACGGGATCACAGAAACGCCGAGCTTCTTCTGCCGCGCCCAGTTGGCGGCGCGCAATCCGATCCCGGCTTCGATCAGTGCCTTCTCGTCCGATGCGCCGGACCAGAAGCTTTCGAGCGCAAGCTTGAGCTCGCGGCGTGGACCGATCCGCGGCGTACCAAGAGTTGCGACCGTAAGTGAGGAGATAGGTTTAGAAGACATTGGCTTAACCCCAAAAGTTGGGGGCAAAGGCCGTAGTGACACGTCTGGACTCCGCAAGGCGCTTTGAGGCGCGAGCGGGTCACAACCGCACCACCGGGACACCCCGCCCGAGGACGTTTAGTTTGTCGAGGCAGGTCTCCTGGCTCGCGGGTCTTAGCTGTCGTCCGGCCTTCCCGAAACTTGCGCTTCAGTGGCTGAAATGGACGATGGCTCGCCGCTTACAGTTGCGGGGGCAGCGCCGGCATCGGACCGGCTTCCCTCTTAGCTTCGAGAGAAGTTGTCTCTCGAAGAACCACGACGAGGTCACTTACAGACAAGTTCGCGGGCGCGTCAACTCACGCGAGTTGATGGGGCTCCGTCCAAAGATGCTCATGAGCCTTGGATGACGCTGCAAAAAAAATGGAAAGACCATCTTGCGGCCGTTGACATCCTGTCTCAAATCGCGCCACATATAGGCGTCACGGTCCGCCATATCACAAGATTTGGTGGCTAAGAGGGAAGCCGGTGAACTGCGGATTGATCCGCAAAAATCCGGCGCTGCCCCCGCAACTGTAAGCAGTGAGTTGCTCTCGCCCTGTTAAGTCACTGATGCCGCGAGGCATTGGGAAGACGAGGGAGCAACGGCGACCTGCGAGCCAGGAGACCTGCCGCGACACCAAACACGTCCACGGGCGGGGTGTCCCGGCGGTCGCTTGCACAGCCATGCCGGTGACGCTTGTCCGCCGGAATGACGCAGCGTCCTCCTGACATCCAGCCCCAACAAGCATCACGGGGTCTGCACGATGTCTCTTTCTCTCGATCGCGAAACAATTCCAGCGCCACTTATCCTGTTGCGTCCAGAATCGCTCGCCGCGCCGGAAGCCGCGCCTCCGATGCAGGTGATCCGCCGTAACGGCACGGTGTCGAAATTCGATGCCAGCAAGATTTCGGTGGCTATGACCAAGGCGTTCCTCGCGGTCGAGGGACATACCGCGGCCGCCTCGCGCCGGGTGCATGAGATCGTCGAGCAACTCACCGCGGAGGTCGTCAGCGCGCTGTCGCGGCGGATGAGCGAGGGCCGCAGCTTCCACATCGAAGACGTGCAGGATCAGGTCGAACTGGCGCTGATGCGCGGCGAGCACCACAAGGTGGCGCGCGCCTATGTGCTGTACCGCGAAGAGCGCGCGAGGGAGCGCATCGAGCAGGGGGCGGCGAAGGCGGCAAAGCCCGTGACGGGACCAGCGATCCAGGTCACGCTGCGTGGCGGCACCAAGGTGCCGCTCGACCATGCGCGGCTGACGCTGATCATCAACGAGGCCTGTGCCGCCCTTGACGGCGTTGACGCTGCGCCCGTTATCGCCGAGACCGAGCGCAACATCTATGACGGCATCGGCCAGGACGAGCTGGCGCTCGCCTCGGTCATGGCGGCGCGCACCTTGGTGGAGCAGGAGCCGAACTACACCTATGTCAGCGCGCGCCTCTTGCTCGACAAGCTGCGCACCGAGGTGCTGTCCTATGTGCATGACGTGCCGACAAGCGCGTCGCAGGCGGACATGGCCGTATGCTACGTCGAGTGTTTTCCGGCCTATATCAGGACCGGCGTCACGTCCGAACTGCTGGACGCCGAGCTCGGCCGTTTCGACCTCGCGCGGCTTGCCGCAGCGCTTAAGCCGGAGCGTGATCTGTCGTTCCAGTTCCTCGGCCTGCAGACGCTGTACGACCGCTATTTCCTGCATGTCCGAGGTAACCGCATTGAATTGCCGCAGGCCTTCTTCATGCGCGTCGCCATGGGATTGGCGCTGCGCGAGATCGACCGTGAGGCTCGCGCGATCGAGTTCTACGATTTGCTATCGTCGTTCGACTTCATGGCCTCGACGCCGACGCTGTTCAATTCCGGCACGCTGCGGCCGCAGCTCTCGTCGTGTTTCCTGACCACCGTGGCCGATGACCTCGACGGCATCTTCAAGTCGATCAAGGACAACGCGCTGCTCGCCAAATATTCCGGCGGGCTCGGCAACGACTGGACCCGCGTCCGCGGGCTCGGCGCCCATATCAAGGGCACCAATGGCGAAAGCCAGGGCGTGGTTCCGTTCCTGAAAGTGGCCAACGACACGGCGATTGCCGTCAACCAGGGCGGCAAGCGCAAGGGCGCTGTCTGCGCCTATCTCGAGACCTGGCATGTCGACATCGAGGAATTCCTCGACCTGCGCAAGAACACCGGCGACGACCGTCGCCGCACCCATGACATGAACACCGCAAACTGGGTGCCCGATTTGTTCATGCAGCGTGTCGAGTCCGATGGCGAATGGACGCTGTTCTCGCCGGACGAAACGCCGGATCTGCACCATCTCTATGGCAAGCCGTTCGCCGAGCGTTACGCCTATTACGAGGCCAAAGCCGCGCGCGGCGAAATGCGCCTGTTCAAGCAGATCCGCGCCGTCGACCTCTGGCGCAAGATGCTGACCATGCTGTTCGAGACCGGCCATCCCTGGATCACGTTCAAGGACCCGTGCAACCTGCGCTCGCCGCAGCGCCATGCTGGCGTGATCCACTCCTCGAACCTCTGCACCGAGATCACGCTAAACACGTCCGACGACGAGACCGCGGTGTGCAATCTCGGCTCGATCAACCTCGCCAACCACATCCAGGGCGGCCGGCTCGACGATGTCAGGCTGAAGAAGACGGTGACGACGGCGATGCGGATGCTCGACAACGTCATCGACGTCAACTTTTATACCATCCCGGAAGCGCGCTGCTCCAACCTGCGGCATCGCCCAGTCGGTCTCGGCCTGATGGGGTTCCAGGATGCGCTACATATGTTGCGCATTCCGGTAGCATCTGATGCCGCCGTCGCCTTCGCCGACACCAGCATGGAGGCGATCTCATATCACGCGATCTCCGCCTCCACCGATCTCGCCGCCGAGCGAGGACGCTATCCGTCGTTCGAGGGCTCCCTGTGGAGCCAGGGCATCCTGCCGATCGATTCGATCGACTTCGTTGCCGATGCCCGCGGCGGGGTTGCAATGGACCGCACCAGCACGCTTGACTGGGCTGCCCTGCGCGGCCGCGTCACCTCGGTCGGCATGCGCAACTCGAACGTGATGGCGATCGCGCCGACGGCGACGATCTCCAATATCTGCGGCGTCGTGCAGTCTATCGAACCCGCCTACCAGAACCTCTATGTCAAATCCAACATGTCCGGCGACTTCACAGTGGTGAACGACCATCTGGTGCGCGACCTCAAGGCGCGCGGGCTGTGGGACGAGGTCATGGTCAACGACCTCAAATATTTTGACGGCAGCGTCGGTGCGATCGACCGTATCCCAGGCGACCTCAAGGCACTCTACGCGACAGCCTTCGAGATCGATTCGCGTTGGCTGGTCGAGGCCGCCGCGCGGCGGCAGAAATGGATCGACCAGGCGCAGTCTCTCAACCTCTATATCGCCAATCCCTCCGGCAAGAAGCTCGACGCGCTCTACCGTCAGGCCTGGTCGCTGGGCCTGAAGACGACCTATTACTTGCGCTCGCGCAGCGCGACCCATGTCGAGAAGTCAACGCTAAAGGGTACCGACGGCAAGCTCAACGCTGTCTCGCCAGTGGCGCTGACCTCGCCGGTCCCCGATCTACCGGGAGCCATTGCCTGCTCGATCGATAATCCCGACTGCGAAGCCTGCCAGTAATCAAAACAAAGGAACCGACATTATGCTCGACTTTTCAGAAACTGCGACCAAAGTCCGCCAGGAGCGCACACCCTTCATACCGCCGTGCTTCGCGGCGGCGCCCGCCGAAGAGAATGAGGCAACCGGCCTCGGTACGATCGACCGCCATGGCGGTCGCGTCTCGGTCGACGAGAAGCGGATGATCAACTGCCGCGCCGACGTCAACCAACTGCTGCCGCTGAAATACAAATGGGCATGGGAGAAATATCTCGCTGCCTGCAACAATCACTGGATGCCGACCGAGGTCTCGATGCAGGCCGACATCGCGCTGTGGAAGTCGCGTGACGGTCTCTCGGAGGACGAGCGCCGTGCCATCAAGCGCAATCTCGGCTTCTTTGCGGCCTCTGAAAGCCTGGTCGCCAATAACATCGTGCTGGCGATCTACCGCCATCTCACCAACCCGGAATGCCGGCAGTATCTCCTGCGCCAGGCCTTCGAGGAGGCGGTGCACACCCACACCTTCCAGTACATCGTAGAGAGCCTAGGCCTCGACGAGGGCGAGCTGTTCAACATGTACCGCGAGGTGCCCTCGATCACCGACAAGGCGGCCTGGGCGATCAAGCACACCCAGCATCTCGACGATCCCGATTTCAGGATCGGGACGCCGCAGGCCGGTCAGGCGTTCCTGCGCGACCTCGTTGCCTTCTATGTGATCTTTGAGGGCATGTGGTTCTACACGGGCTTCGCGCAGATTCTCTCGTTCGGTCGCCGCAACAAGATGGTCGGCATCGCCGAGCAGTATCAATACATCCTGCGCGACGAGAGCATCCATCTGAACTTCGGCATCGACGTGATCAACCAGATCAAGATCGAGAATCCGCATCTGTGGACATCGGCCTTCCAGGAGGAAGTCCAAAACATGATCCGCGAGGCCGCCGAACTCGAGGCCGCCTATGGCCGCGATACGATGCCGCGGGGCTTCCTCGGGCTGAACGCCGCATTGTGCGAGCAGTACATGTACTTTATTGCCAACCGCCGCTGCGCTCAGATCGGCCTGACGCCGGTGTTCGCGGAGGCAGAAAATCCGTTTCCGTGGATGTCGGAGGCGATGGACCTGAAAAAAGAGAAGAATTTTTTCGAGACCCGCGTCATCGAGTATCAGAACGGCGGTGCGCTCGATTGGGGATGAACTAATTTGCGGTGACCATTGCCTGTGCATACGGGTGATACGAGCCGGACCGTCGTAATGTCGGACATTGCCCCTGACGCGCGATGCTGCGCCGCCGGATCACTTTGATCATTTTGCGAGCGAAGTGGTCCGGACTGCTCGATGGATTCTGATCGTTGTCGCTCCGTTCATCGCGCGACCGGGTGATGCAGCCTTTAAACAAAGCGAGCAGCGTGCCGAACCGAGGCCGCAGCTACCGCGAGCATGTCAACGCGAGGATCATCTTCGAAGGGGCTTGAAGCTTACGCGGCGTCATGTTGTACATTCTTAGTCCTGTGTTTTGCGATTTAGCAAAATGGGGCCGGGGATGGTAACAAACGCGGGTGGCGAACAAAACCCGACGGTCGTTGGACTGCTTCAACGAGCCTTGGAGACGGACTTACCTTGGCGGCATGCTCTTGAACGGGGGCATCTGGCGAAGCCGGCAAAACCCGCGGCGAGAGCATCAATCCAGCTCGCGCTGCAGGCCGGCACCAAGGGCTGACCACATGCAGCCGGCGTTGCTTTGTCTGCGGATGCTCGACGACGGAATTTCCTGCATACCGGCGGTAACTGCATCGAGCGGCCGCAGGACTTCTTCTGGGGTTCGGTGCAATGGATGCGCCGCAATGACAAGAGCAACAAGGTCCGCTTCGATGACCGGGCCACGGCGCACATTGACACTTTTCCGGTTCGCGTTGCGGAGTTCCAGAACAAGAAGTGCGACTGCAGTCCGGGTCCCCGACAACGAGAAACGATGACATCCATGCCGATCGTAGTCAGCGGCGAAACCGTGAAACTACTGAGAGTGTCAGGTCAAGCCGAAATGGAAGGGCCCTCGGATATAAGACCGGTGGAGGAACAGGATGAAGGCGACGCTAGGGGAATTGCAGGCGCTCAGGCTATTGCGTGCATTCTCGAAGATCGATGACGAAGACAAACGAAAAGCCGTGCTTGAACACGTCGAAGCCGAAGCGGTGTCTTCGAAGAATCCTAAAAAGAAATAATCGACAGCTTCGGCCGCCTCGTCGCCGAGACGGCCGACTGGAAGAAACGCCGCAATGCCAAATGCGTTGGCGTCAAGTGGCTCAACCGAAGCGGCCCGTTGCCAAATCAGGTCAATTTCGACCAGTCCAAACCGCTGTGCCGAGAGACTAGCTCGTCGGCGGGCCCATATTGAGGCGATCGAAGTACCAAGACGGATCGTCCCCAGACGAATCTGTCTCGATATATTCTTCGTTCGAATTATCGTCCTGACTTCCTTCAACAGGATCCTCGCTCTCCGCTTGGAGATACAGTCGAGGCTTGTCTGCAGGTTGCCATTCATCCTGGTCGTTTTTCGTCCACTTATCAGCATGTTGTCTAGGGTCGAGCACGAACTCGTTCCCACCCACGTCAATAAACCCCATCTGCTCCAGACGGGGCTTTGCTTCATCGTTAGCAGGACGCGACATGACCAAAGGCCGCTTGCCGTCAAGCCGAAGTTGATGTTCGAGCAGGACATCGCCCGCGTTCTCAACGAGCGGATGAGTAACTCGGAGAGCTACGACAGATGAGATGTTTCTACGACCCGGAAAGTGCTCCTCCTGCCACGCCTCGCCTTTGATGCGGAAGCCTGGATCCGTCCTTAGGAGTCCGACGCTCTTATCGCCCAGCTGGTAGCTGAAGTACCGCGAACCCGTCTTGTGATTTACGGTCGCGCCGGCTCTAGCGACCATCGCGGTGCTCTCTGCCTTGGAGGACACGAAATCCGAGTACTCTTGCGGATTGTCGGCTATGTGCTTCACATCGTCACCGTAAAAGTTCCTCAGTTCTTGCCTGAATGTATTGCTGTTCATCTCGTAAATGGGAGGCTCGGAGGTGAGGGAATACGTACGTGTCGCCGATGACGAACCAGACGCGACGTCTGCAAGCGTCTGCCTAAACATCCGGTCATCCGCTAACTGCCCGGATTCATCGGCTTGGCCCGCGCTTGTAGATGGGATGGACGGTCCAGTGATTCTGCCATACATGCGAGTAGTTCTCCTATCGACAGCATTGGGTCCTGGTTGACGTCGGTCTACTCAAGACCGGTCAGTAACTTGAGCGAGCGAGCTGACCACAAGCTGATGTAAAGAAAAGCGCACGGCTGCCGGCCCTAACGTACTCGCGCGCGTCAAGCTGACCGACCATGTCGGGGCCCATTGGTTTTGTCCCGAGTTTGCACGGGGTTGCACGGCTGCCCTCCAGCTGAAGCCGACATGCAAGGATACATCCGCGTTAGCTCACCATCGGTTCACCAGATGGTGCTGACGCTTGAACGCAAAGGTCCCCAACCAGCGGCGCCGCAGGACCTGCTAAGTCGTTGATTTATCGTGCTCCGTTAGGTTCCCGCTACGTTTCGCTCAGCGGGCGCCCCGATTCATTGCGATTTTCGGCACTCTAAAGATAGTCTGAGCTAAAGTGGACGCGCCGGCGTTTTTCGGCATAGGCTTTGACTAGGTTGTCAGGAGACGAGCATGGCTGCCCGCACCGAAGGCGCCGGTCGCTCGCACGCTGATTTCAAGCGAGCGGCGAATGACGAGCTAACCAAGTTCGAGCACCGCGAGCGCGAGTTTCAAAAAGAAGACCGCGACGAACGAGCCAAAAGGTTGCAGTTGCCGGTGGAAAGATACAACCGTGAGGATTGGCGCGTAAGGAAACCATCAAGGCCATTTTATAGAGCCTGAGAGGTCTGGCCTCGCCTTTACGATGTCGTGCGCAACGCGACACGCGACTTCGGCGGCGACGGACATAGTCAGCGCGAGGTTTGACCGTGTTGAACGCTGCATCGGATCGCACCACGCCCAGCCTAGCCGTCACTCCCGTGGTCGAGACGCTCCTTGACGTTTATGGAGGTGAGCACCGGCGGCTTGGTCTTGCGGGGCTGCTCGTACCGGGACGCAAGATCCAGGAGCCGCCGCTTGATAAACGGGTCGGCCCGATCGGCAAGGTCGCGAACCAGACGAGCCCGCTGCCTGTTAAATTCATCATCCAGCATGCGATCACCAAATAATTCAGTTTGTACTGCGGATCGGTCAACATGGCTAGCCGTTGAATGGCGTGTGGTTAAGCGAGCCGGGCCTCAATGGGTTAGTTGCGGCTTCATCCGGCAAAGAGTGCGGTGGGCGTCACCCAGCGTACTTCTGCCAAGCCTCTGAGCGCAGCTCGATTCTCGAATTGCCTGTCCACGCTCCGGACTTGTCCTAATCCTTAAGATAGGGCGCTGTTCCCAGAGGAAGCATGCTCCAGAGCAAGTAGGCTCCGCGTCGGCGGCTGTAGTCGTGCGTCCGGCTGGGGGCTTGAGATGTTCACCTGCGCGGCATGCAGCTACGGTAACGGCCAATTCAACTTGCCGATGATCGTTGCCGGGAAATAGCAGTTTGCCACAAGCGTCGCCGTGCGCGGCAATGGTAAGACTGCAATGTCGCTTATACGTTACGTATGACGTGTTCTTTCAGCCTTACGGTTTCCTTCTCTATTCCTGACCTCCTCTCGTCAAGGGATATGCTGGCTCGAGGCGCTGCGGCAGAGTCTTTGAGCGAGGCCGCCAGTCGCGGGCTTCGTCCTATTGTCGGAGCGCCACCTCCGCGGTACTTGCGGCTCCAGCATTTGTCGATACGCTCGAAGTCGAAATCGCGTGCAATGGTGGTTCAGACGCCGAGACCAGGAAAATGCGTCCGATTTCGGCGAATATATCCATTCCATCCCTGAGGTCCAGTGCATGAAAGGCGCGGCGCGTGATGCGCGCCAGGATCTGTGCGGCCGAAACTCCGGTCTCGAGCGCGAGCACCAATGTGACCTCGGCCGCGCTGAACGGCAAAGAGGCCTTGATGCGCGCTGGCAAGACATTGAGGGTGGGGCTTGCGCGCGGCGCCTCACGAGCGATGCTGACGTCGCTGGCTGCGATGCGCAGCCTTTGACGCGCACCGGGTTTGAGCGGAGGTCCCGGCACCAAAAGGCGCGCACCTTTGAGGCGGAGGACGATGAGCCCATAACGTCCGTCGTAGCCGCCGACCACCGCGTCAAGGCTCACAGCGGCTTCGTCGCGCCCCGCAAGCCACTGCGCCGGATCGGTCTGCAAGACATGCAACGGCCCAGCCGCAGTCACCCGTCCGTCTTCCATCATGACAAGATGATCGGCAAAGCGTTCAACGTCAGCCAAATCGTGGCAGACATAGATCATCGGCAGCGTGAGCGTTTCATGCATCCGCTCGAGGGTCGGCAGGATCTCCTGCTTGGCGGAGCGATCGAGCAAGGCAAGCGGCTCATCCATCACAAGTAATCGGGGCTGGGACAGCAGCGCGCGGGCTATGGCGACGCGCTGCCGCTCGCCGACGGAGAGATGTGAGGAAGAACGGTCAAGGAGCGATGCCAAGCCCAGCAGTTCGACCACTTCCTCAAAACCGATCAGCGTTGGTTCCATTTTGGGCGCGGCATCAAGCAAATGGCATCTGACAGACAAATGAGGAAAAATAGTCGGATGCCGGACCACATAGCTGACGGGACGCAAATGCGTCGGGCGAAACGTGCTCTCATCCTGCCACACCTCGCCATCGATCTTACAGAAACCAGTCGGCAGATGCTGGAAGCCTGCGATGCAACGCGCCACCGTGGTCTTGCCGCAGCCTGGTGGGCCGAAAATAGCCGTCATGCCACTTGCCGGCACGCTGAATTGCGCGTCGAGCGGAATGCCCGCGAGCGAGCCGCTGAAGGCGACTTTGATAAGGCCCGGTTTTGCTGTCCTCACGTGCCCGGTCCGCATCGTTCGATCCAGGTTACCATCGGGGCCACCACAAGCCACAACGTCACGATGGTGGACGAAAAGCCAGCTTGTTTCGCTTCGCGACGGCTGCCCGCAGCACTCCCATAAGGAGTGGAGGCAAGATTGCAGGCCAACGGTCTTATGATGCGCGGCATTTTGAGCGCCTCCGTGTCATTCATCAGCGCCGCAGTGGAATTGCGCGGCGCGCGCCCGTCGATTGGACGGGTGAAGTTTCTTAGCGGAACTGCGGTGCCTTGGCCGATCACTCTGCTCGAGCTGAGTCGTCGGCAGGTGGAGACAGCTGAAGTGGACCGGCTTGCATGATCTAGCTGTAGAACGGTCGGCTCGTATCATGGCTCACAAGTGCCTCGTGTGCGGTCTTCAGCTTGAACGGGGCTGCAATCTCCCTGGCGCGCGGCGCGAGGGTGCGCTCCAACCACCAAATCAGTGTTCACTGCCCCAGCGCTTCCGAGCGTGAACAGCATCAGAGCCGCAACGATCAGAATCAACTGGACCAGTCTCAGCTTCATCGGGGCTCCGAGCGTCAGCTGCTGCGCCACTTCCTTGCGGCGGCTCTCGGTCCTCTCACAGCAAGCTGCGTGCCGGCCCCGGAATTGTGCGCGCGTGGCTTGATGGGGTGAAATGTGAGCCGCCAGCGCAGCGTCCCGGCCGCGCGGTATCCGTCCAGTTTTCGACGTTGATGTCTTCAAAGGGACATAGATAGCAGACGAGAGCCGCACCCGACGGCGCGGGCTTTGGGCGCAAGCATCGAGGCGGAGGCCGGTTCGATCGTCGGCAGCCCGTCTCGCGCCGGGCTGCCGCGATCGTCAACGAAGCGTCAACCAGCAGAGGTCGCGCGCCTCCTCGCTGGTCGCTTGAAGCGACGGCCTGGCCGCCTCGATCGTGATCGAGATCCGGGACGGATGATATCGGAAAACAGAGCTGCCGGATAACTGACTAGCAGACCGTTTGGAGCGAGGGAGGGGACGGCCACGGCTTGAATCTCTTTGCACGTTCGGTTTGAACGCGTGCCGTGCAAGGCAATCTCTCTTTTCATGCGAAAAGACATTCGACGATCTCGGCACTTCAACCCGTTGGAATGGTAACACTGAATACATCGGCCCCGCACGAGATGCGGAATACGCAATGTTCGTCCGAGACATGGTTCTCATGCCAGCCCCTGCCTGTCAGATCGGGACCCAGTTCCAGACAAAAACCTCAGCCAACTTGAGCGGAAAACAGGGAGGGGTCCGGCCATATGACGCGCGAGAGAGTCTGAATTGTGCAAGTCGAACGGCGACACAGAGAGGCGTGCTTACGGATCAGCCGCCCTTTCGTTGTCAGGACATGACGACGGGTTGGACCGCCCTTCACAAGGCATCCGGAGTTACAAGGCCAGGGTTTTCACCGCCGGTCGTGGCCGGCCAGATGTTTCGAGACGTAGGCGTGAGATTATCGTCCCACCCCGTGCAAAAATAAGGACTTGAAGCGTACGTAGCGTCAGGTTGTACGATCGAGGCAGGCGGCTGTCGCTTCTCGAAACTTCGCCTCGGGCAGTAAAGAACTCGAATGTCTCAACGTTGTAAAGCTCACTCCGCGAAGGTCCTTTGTGTATCCTCGCGGAGAGCTCAGTACGAAAAGTGGCTATGCACGGCATAGGTGGGGGCCGAACTGCACCGAAGCCGGACGAGCAGTTAAAGATCTGAGCGGACCGTCTTAGCGTTCGTGCTGCTGGACTGGAGGGCACCCGGGCGAGGTGCGATCTTCAATGTTCCGCACCGCCCTTCGCGGATGGTCGAGTTTACAGGACCGTAGGTGTCATAGACGTCAAGTGCTGGCTCGGGATGAACTGCTTACTCTCATCAACAAGCTATGGTGTCACCGACACACTTGGGTTGACCCAACTCGCAATCACTCCGCATTCGGCCGGGATCTGATCGTCTTGTAGGGATGTCGCTCGTCCACCCACTTCGCGGCAAGGATCGTTTGGGAGCGAACTCAATCATCGCTTGATGGTCAGATTGTGGGCGGGTGCCAGCGGCGCTCTGAGAGCGATCGCGCGCCCAGGCCAGCACTGGGAGATTCGTAAGTAAATCTCTCTCGCTGTGCGCCCGCAAATGAAGTTGTTCTCGGCTGTGAGTAGTTTCGTATGCCAACGAATCGAGAGCGCTGCTTTGATCGGGAGAGGACGAGAACGCGCTACTGCCATCTTCGTTTCCAAGACCTTCGGTTTGTTTTCTGGTTGACAGGCCATGTTGCACATTGCGCGAGACAATAGCGAAGGACACGTAGCTTAAGAGAGATATGGTGAATAAAAATCGACGCACTTATTGGATCTGCATGGCATATCGCTTTGCAGCGGCCATCGCTGTTGTGGCGATGACAACAACTGCGCATACAAGACACGCTCGAGCGCGAGATCTGAGGCCGGCAGAGACATTAGCGTCGTGCAGGCCAGACTTGGTCCGCTTCTGTGGCCACTTTACTGGGCGAGATGACCCAGATGCCGCTATGTTTTGTCTCAGAGAGAACTTTAAGGCCTTGCGTGCCAAATGCCGCCGCGTGGTTCCAGGTGCGGCGGAGATAAGGGGGCACGTCAGACGAGGCGGCATCAACAAGCTGCCATCTTCGAGCGTCTCCGCCCGGAAGAAAGCATCCGAGCTGCAAGTTCACAGCAGTACTAGAGGACGCCGTCCTACTGATGCGACGCTCGGACTATCATTGCGCCGAGGGAATCGAAACAATCAGTAGGGAAGAAAGAAGCTTTGCCCCACCAAGATTGGTAGCTGGTCCATCGACGGACACGTGACTACGAGCGTAGCCAATTGTCCTCCGGCCATCGATCGATGGCGCACATCGCGACAGTGGGGCTACGATGCGATCTGGAGTAAGTATTTGGGCGGCCGCCACGGTTGCGCTCATTGGAGGCGGTGCGGCCAACTCAGCAGACCTAGAGCCAACGGTGAAGCTGCCATCGGCGGTGTGGAGTTGGTCCGGAGGATATGTTGGCGTGCACGTCGGCGGTGGTTACGGCCGCACGTCCTTCAGTAATCCCTACGGTTCCTCAATCTATGGGGATGTCGTCGATACCCCTGTCTTCCTGGCAGGTGGCCAATTTGGCTATAATTGGCAGAACAATAGTTGGGTTTTGGGCGTCGAACTGGACGCCAGCCGGGCTGTTTCCGATGGCACAAATAGCTGCCTCGCAGCCGCCGGCAATATTGTGAGCGCAAACTGCAAGGCAAGCCCAACCGCCTTTGTCGCGGGGACCGGTCGTCTCGGTTACGCTTTTGGCCCGCAGGGTCACACACTGGCTTACATCAAGGCAGGCGTAGCCTGGCAAAATAATCGCGGGGACGTCGTCAACAACAATGAATACTTTGGCTTCATGTCACAGGAGACAACCCACTTCGATTATGGTCGTGTCGGGGGCATCATCGGGTTCGGCATCGAGCAGGCGCTGACGCCGGCATGGTCGGTCAAATTCGAGTATGACTCTTTGCAATTTGGCGGGCCGAGCGTGGTGACCTCTCCGACCGTGCAGTTTCCACCGTTTGCAATTCTTCCCCCGAACACGACCAGCCTGTCCAGCAGCTATCAGATCGGAAAGGTCGCTCTCAACTACCATTTTGGCGCCGACCCGCGGGCGGCGCCAAAATGGTTCGATCCGCAGCTGTACGCGAAAACAACCGACCCCATACGGCCAATTGCCTTCGCAGCCGGTTGGTCGTTCGAGGGCGGCTCACGGCTGTGGCCCAGCCGGGGACGATTCCAATGGGACAACAGCGCTGTGCCATCAATCTCTGGAGATCCCAGCATTCTTGAATCAAGGCTTACTTATCACCAGTTGGACGGACTTTCCGGGGAATTGTTTGGCCGACTCGACAGCCCCTGGGGGATATTCCTGAAGGGCTACGTTGGAGCCGGGCGCTTCAACCGCGGAAACATGAACGACGAAGACTGGGGAATCTACGGTATATCCTATACCGACACGATATCTGGTCAGTCGAACGGAAAGTTCACATACTACACGGCCGACGCCGGCTTTGACCTCCTACGCAGCACCGACTACAAAGTCGGTGGATTCATCGGCTGGACATATTACGGCCAGAAGTCGGACACGCCAGGCTGCGTGCAACTCGCCAACATCTTCTTTCCGTGCCTTGAGCCGGGCGACAACACGATCATCGGCAAACAGAGTACTCATTGGAATGCTCCGCGCATCGGCGTGAGCGGTGAGACCATGCTCGCCGAGCGCTGGCGCGTCAGCGCCGACATTGCCTACCTGCCCTGGACCGATTTCAGTGGTCGTGACAACCACCTCTTGCGACCGACGACCACGTTCTTTGATCAACGCGGGAATGGTGGCGGGGGAGTGCAGGCTCAAGGGGTGTTGTCGTACTTCATCACCAACAATTTCAGCGTGGGAATCGGCGGCCGTTATTGGGCTATGTGGACCAAAAAGGACAGCGATTTCATGTGCAGCGGCTGCGGCGGCCCGGGCACGATCGCTGGGCCTGAATTTGCGAAATACAGTATGGAGCGTTGGGGCGTATTCTTCCAAGTCGCTTATAAGCTCGACTGAAGAGACCTGATAGCTGGCAAGTCCTAAGTACCGGTCGATCAGACGGCTGCGAAAAGGCGAGAGTCATTCGGTCGATTCGGGAGAGGCCCGAAGTGAAACTGCCGACGCTATCGGCTGCGAAAGACGAATAGCTGCATCGATGTCAACGCACGTGAAAGCCAAGCGTCACGGACGGTACAGTTCCGTACAAGGAGATCTGCCAGATCGGAGCGGCTCCTTTGTTCCCGCGACTGATGCGTGCCGGACGATAGCACTTGGCTGACCGTCTTCCCGACCGCCGAGACCTCTTGGCGAGTCCGCGTTTCGAGCGATGGTGTCGGAGCAGTTGCCTCGCATATAAAAGCTCAACTACACCGTAAGTCTGGTCACAACGGGTCCTGTTTGCAACATGATGCCCGCGAAGATGCGGAGGACGGTACCTTTGTTGCGGGATTGTTGACGGGGGCGGTTCGCCCCCGACATCGAGGATCGGTCATCGGATCGAGCAAGAAAGGCCGTCTACGTCAGCTTCCAGCGA
The DNA here is from genome assembly GCF_001982635.1 of Bradyrhizobium mercantei. GTDB lineage: Bacteria > Pseudomonadota > Alphaproteobacteria > Rhizobiales > Xanthobacteraceae > Bradyrhizobium > Bradyrhizobium mercantei. The sequence continues at coordinate 886,510 of NZ_MKFI01000003.1, forward strand.
TCTTTCTGGAATCGGCAATTAAGCCCATCACGGTATTCTCTAATGAAGCTGCACTGTGGTGGCGAAGTAGTGCGCTTAGGCAGCTCTCGGAAGCGATATGCGATGGTCTAGAGAGAATCCATTCATCACACGGTTGGCGGCACCGGCCGTGTTTCAGAGCCGGAAAGTCAAAGGAAATGTTTTCGCTAACAGCTTCTCAAAGGCAGAATGCTGTTCAAGAAGGCGATTTTCAATGAGCTTCCGATCCGCATCAGGTAATTCTGTCTGAAGCAACTTACGACAACGCCAAATGTGGTTGCGTACCGATCTAATCTCACTGAGCCTATCATCAACCGAGATCATCGCGCACGCCGACTAACTTCCAACTAACCCTTGAAGTGACCAATCGCGCCGCTACGCCGCTAAGCCACCGCTCCATCACGCCGGGGTATGCCAACTGGTTTCGCGTCCAAGCTTTTGCAAGGCGCGGGCCAATTTGCTTCGGGACATTGCGAATAGTGCGGTATACGCAAGGCGTTCAATCGATATCACTCTGCCACCGCCAGTGTGATGGTCATTTGCCGTAGATCTCGAATTTTATCTGCATTGTCGGCGCGCCCGTTGGGGAATTCCTGCACGTCACGAGGAGGTCGGGTTCACACCGCAGAGCGGCAAAGGCCGTTAAACCGAGGCTGGGTCGTAGCGGAACGCAAGTCTTTTGGGGGCTAAGGCAATACACCCGTGCAGCGATAAAGGCGCCGTTATTTTGACGCTTCGGTGCTTTGCGAACTTTGTGAGTGTTCGATTGAACGTCATGTTCTGTGAGTGGCGGAATATCACCGTATGCAGGCTCGAATAGGTCTCGGATTGGCGAGCAGCATCGCTCTGAATGGACTGCGCGCTCTATCGATTGCGGCACAAAAAGGAAAACTGTCGTGCACGAGGCATTCGCGGTTATTGCCCGACAACCGACACTTGAGCGAGATCTGCTCGTTTTGATGAATCAGCTTCAAAACATCAGATTGCCTATCCGGCATGTTCCAGGCGTGAGTTTCGCGCAACGGCGGGACATCGTCGCGCCGTGAGTTTCGAGGTTTCGCCCTGCAGCTTGATATTGACGCCCGGCGACGTGGCGCGGCTCGCGGACGTTCGAGAGCGTTGCATCTGCTTCTCAGGTGCGTAACGTTTGAGCTGACTGCAAGATCTAGGATCGATGTCCTGACGGATACCCCTCCCGATTCGGAGGAGTTCGGCGGCTGTGATCGGCCGAGAACTATCATCCACACGTGATCGATCAACGAAGATGAGCCGAGACAGCCGACTGCCCGGCGCCGAAAACTCGTCAGCAGACTTTGGAAACCGTTTGATTCGGCTGCGCCGACGCCGGTGATGCCTTGTCGCTGGCCGCGTCAGATTCGAACGGCGCTGAACTGAAAATCTCGGACCGGGCTCGAGCGCAAGCCGCCCAGAAGGCGAGGCCGGCACGAAAAGCATCACGCCGGCCTGTCAACGTTTTGTCGTGTTTCCGCAATGTTGAGTTGAAGGCATCAATGTCGCAAGTCCGACTAAGGTGCAAGCGTTCCGCGCGAACGTCGCAAAGCGCGAGGTATTTTTCCCGTTTAAGCAAAGCTCGCACGCTTCTTTTGCGGCATGCCATTTGCTGGATGGGAAGAACAAGATAAGCGGCGACCACGCAAGCCTTGCAGTCGCCAGTCAGGGAGGTTGAACGTGACGAAGAGATTCGTCGAAGGTGGGCTGATAGCGAAGATACGACGGATCTTTATCCTGCGAAGGCGTGCCGACATTCGGTGGCCGTGCTCGGGATTCCGTCATCGCTACTCGCATGTCGTGGCATCGGCGAATAACCACGATCCAGTCCACGACCGAAATTTCATCCGCTCTCCGATCGCCGTCAACGGACAAACCCGGAGCAGTGCGCATTGTCGATCAACAGCCGCAAAGTCCGGCCAACTTCGTGTAGGATCTGCCGCAGTTCGCGCGGTCGCGACTTTCGACGGAGACGATATAGCAGCGTTCAAGTGCGACTATGCGGATATCATCCCCGTCCTGATCCATAGCCTGCTGCGGGCCGCGCTCCGAAATCCTGTCCGCCATAGCTACGTTCTGGCTTTATGCCGGCGCCTCCGGCATCGCATTCGAGCCTTGTTTGCCTTTGTAGAAGCATTGCTCGGGGCGCCAATCGCATGTTGGCCGGGTAAGACGCGACCCGGCACTTTTGGCTCGCTCGGTCTCACACGGCCACAAACAGCATTGGCTAGCCTGAAAAGGCAATCTTCACGTAATCCTACCGAGAGGAGAAGATCTAGTGTGTGGGGCTGCGGCGCGTGTCCTTGTTCGCTTGGGAAGGGACCATCATGGTAATCATCGCAGCCGCTCCGCCGGCGGCGCCCTCGCGTTCCTGGTATAAAATTCCCTACGTCCAGGTACTTATCGCAATCCTGATCGGCGTCATGGTCGGCTACTTGTGGCCTTCTGTTGCGACAAATGACTGGATCAAGGCGCTCGGCGATGGATTCATCAAGCTGATCAAAATGCTTGTCGCGCCGATCATCTTTTGCACCGTCGTATCCGGCATTTCGCACATTCAAGATGCCGGAAAGGTCGGCCGGGTCGGCATCAAGGCGCTGGTCTATTTCGAGGTTGTTTCCACTTTCGCCCTGTTGCTTGGTCTGGTCATAGGCAATCTGTTCCCGATCGGCCATGGGCTCGCGGTCAAGCCCGATGCCGTGGCTGTGGCCGGCCTGGTGAACAAATCAGAAGCGCAGAAGGGGGTCGATTTCGTCCTCAACATCATTCCGGACAGTGTGGTCGGGGCTCTGGCGCGGGGCGACATCCTGCAAGTGCTGCTGTTTGCCATTCTGCTAGGCTTTTCGCTGATGGCCCTGGGCGAGAGGGGTGCGCGGTTGCGTGGGATCATTGACGATGCCGCACACGCAGTATTCGGCGTCATTGCCATCGTGATGAAGGCCGCGCCGATCGGCGCCTTTGGCGCCATGGCCTACACAATCGGCAAATTCGGACCAGCTGCGCTCAGCAATCTGGTCGGATTGATCCTCCTGTTCTATGCCACGGCCGCGCTTTTCGTCGTGCTTGTGCTCGGCCTGATTGGGCGCATGATCGGCTTTTCCATCTTCAAGTTCATTGCGTATATCAAGGATGAGCTATTGATCGTGCTGGGTACCTCGTCTTCGGAAAGCGCGCTCCCGCAGCTGATGAAAAAGCTGGAACGGCTGGGTTGTTCGAAGCCGCTGGTGGGCCTCGTGGTGCCGACCGGATACTCATTCAATCTCGACGGTACCAACATCTACATGACGTTGGCGACGTTGTTCATCGCGCAGGCGCTCGACATTAACCTGACCTTGGGTCAGCAGTTCACAATCATAATTGTAGCGATGCTGACGTCGAAAGGCGCAAGCGGTGTCACCGGCGCCGGCTTCATCACGCTCGCAGCGACCCTGACGGTTGTCAGTCCCGCGCTGGTTCCAGGCATCGCGATTGTCTTCTCGATCGATAAATTTATGAGTGAGGTGCGTGCGCTCACAAATGTCACGGGGAACGGTGTTGCCGCAATGTTTGTGTCCTGGTGGGAAGGCGAGCTTGACCAAGCGCGCCTATGCAAGCAACTCAACCGGGAAGACCGACCCGCCGATGTCGGGACATCCGAATAGGACGGGGTGGATGGCAGCGTTTCAACCGCGAGCAGTGTTGGCGAAGGAACATGGCGCCGGTTGTGATCCTTCGATCGCCATTGGCGACGTCGCCGCCGGCTGATGGATTGGCATTTCGGCGTGAATCTCACGCTTCGTCTGGCGGTGGATGGCAGACGCGCATCGGGTGCCGGGAATACGTGGAGAGCGCACCGCGACCTATACTTGATATTGCCGCCATGGCATCGGCGGAGCTCATCGCCAATCTCGTGGCGGACGATACATCGGTTATTGCCCGCCAAAGGTCACCGTGGACCAGAGCAGGAAGCGCGCCAGCCATCGGCAGGATGCGCGAAACTGCACACCGGCCGACGGCCGCGCTTTCTGCGACTACCAGACGAACTTCGCGCCGTCCGGCAATTCGCAGACGAATTCGCCCTGGCTCACGGCTTCCGCCGATCCGGCAGCCAGCTTGGAAGCCCGCACGGTGAGCCTGCCGTCGCGGCCTAGGCTGTGGCGAATATATTCGGTCACAGGATGTCCGGAGCTGTCCAGGGTTTGATGCGGATCGGCGAAGCTGATGCCGTTCTGGGCGGACACCCTGAAGGCACGGATAGTCAGCCCGCCCTGCACGGCCGGTCCGGGTTTGCCGCCATCGGCGGTGGTGCACCGGCTCAGGTCCAGTATGACTTTGACATTCTTGCCGTCCTGCAGGGCACTGAGCACCTCGGCGTATTTCGGCGAGGGCTCATCGGCCCGAGCGATTGCGCTCACGCTTGCAACCGACAGCAGGGACAACAGGATTGACAGGCATCTGCCACTGAACTGCATATGGTATTCTCCTCGATAGGAATCAAAGTCCGCGCAAGCGCCAGCGTGCCCAGCGTCGTGCTTGGCGGAATTCGGACATCTGGCGCGTTTGCTTTCCGACAACACCACGCGTTGCAACCGCAAGCTAGTCTTTGCGAAGGCTAATCGAACGTCACAAACTCGTATGTGAGCTTCGAAATGACCCGACGATTTCCGCCTCCCTCGCTCAGAACCGAGCCAACACGATCGACTCGGTCGCAACCAGGCGGCATTTCGCGAGCGTACTGGCCAGGCAGCTACGCTGATCCCCGTACTGCGCAATCAAATCGAGATCTGTGCGCCGGCGCAGTAAGACCAGGCAGTCTGACGTTCGATGGGAGGATTCATGGACTGGATTAGTCGGTCGAAGCGAGATCAGCTCATTCTGCCCATGCTCCAGGCCTGGCAGGTCCAACAGTCATCACACCACCCGCGCGATCGCCTATCGCCGACGCCGCGGCCTCGCATCGGGGGAGGTCATCCTGGCCAATGACCAACGACCGGGCTCATAACCGGACATTTGATGCAGTCGATCCGATTAAGATAACTAGCAATGGTGTCGCGACATTGAACCCTCGGGTCTAGTATGGTCTCCGTATCTGAGCGCCCATTTCTAAATCCCGAAGCAGGGTATAACTTCCGCGAATCCATTGATGCAGCTCGGTCGACCAATCCTTCTCGTTCCGCAGATATCCAGTGAAGGAGAAACTCAGTCGGTTTATGTAGGCCTTTAGAAATGTCGGCAGCGCGGGGATGCGGAGCACATGCCCGTCATCCATGATGTCAGGCAATGCGCCGCGTAGCACGAATTCATTGTGGACGGTGACGAGCGCCCCTGGCGGCGTCTGTCGCCGCAGCATCTCATAACTGCGCCAGGACATACGATCAGTGTCTGCGACGAACAGGATGATCGGGACGACATAACGGCGCACCGTCTCATTCATGAAGCGAATCTCTTCGCACGTCTTGAAAAATTCGTCGAACGCATGACAGCCGAGGTCAATCACCTTGGCCACCCGATCGTGGACGATAAGCGGGTCGATCAGTTGGACCTTACCGTACGTATCGGTCACATCTGCGGTCTCCGTGATGTGAGGGAGGTAATCGAGCAATGACGGCTCCCTCAGATTGACATCGAAAGAGAGAGCCGTGCCGTTCTTCAGTACCAGGAACTCGCTTACAAGGCGAGCGATCAGGGTTTTACCGACCTGCGGGCTAGGAGAGCAGATGATGTAGATGGGCGTTGCTAACATAGCCGGCAGAATCAATCGAGTTTTGTACGTGGGCTCAGCCCGTTCCTCGCCGCATACGCGGCTATTTCTCGCCGCTGCGGGTCATCGACTTCGCACCGGTCAATTCGGTCAAGTTTATGCGGTCATACTCGCCCCAGACATTTGCAAGCCAGTGACGGACATAGCCGCGCAACACGAAGGAGTAGTTCGCCGGCTCATCGCGCCGCCCCTTGTTCGCGACGAAGTCGACGAAGGGCACGGAAGCGACTTCGACTTGCTCATAGGCCATCGCGTCGAGCTTGGGTATGGTCAGCTCGGTCGCATACTTGATGCGATGGAAATAGGAGTTGTAGGTCGACTGGTCCCACTGGAAGAACTGGGTGTCGTTGATGAAGTTCTTCACCAGGAAGTATTTCGCGCCGCTCATGAAATCGGCGGTTTCGGCGATCTCGTCCAGCGAGGCGATGGAAGGGCCAAGTATATGGAACACGGCAAATGTGATTTGGCCGGACCGCGCGGCATCCAAAAAGCCGATGTCGCGCAAAGAACCCAACGCTGAGGACAATAGGCCAGCGCGCGCATCGATCACTGTGACGGACAGTCCGGAGTTTAAGGTATCAAAAATCTTCATCTGATCCGCGGTCGTCGTCATATCGACGATCTCGGTGATGTCAGGGTGAAAACGCTTCAACGTTCCCCGCGGTGATTCCGTGTCAAAAGCGCGTGTCTGCACGGCATTGTTGCTGAAGTAGTCGAGGAGCGTTCGCGATACTGTCGTCTTTCCAACGCCACCCTTGTCCGCGCCGACCACAATCACAACTGGCTTCACCATGGAATTCCCCTGAGGCACTCGCTTTCGCGCCGGCGCGACATGCGCCAGCGGCAGGCGTCTGCTTTGGGTGCGAACATGGCAGAACGAGGGACAGTTGAGTTTTTGATGCGTCATCGGAGTGTTTGGTCGACAGCTTTCATTGCCCGGCCGCCAGGAAGTGGAATGCAATGACGATGATAGAGCGAAGAGAGCGGCAGCGCTGATGTTGGCTTCAACGAACTTCCAACATCTGATCGAGCAATTTAGCATAGGATCGACTGCTGAGATGTTTGCGGCCGGATAACTGTCGCGTCGTTCGAATATGCAACAGTAATAAAATGACTTGAATCGCACGTAGCGTCAGGTTGTATAATTGGAAGCGTGACGACGTAGGATATGGCGCGCTGACATTGATGACTAACAGGATAATCAAGCGAGGTCATGTGAGTGAGTGAATTGGGGCGCAGTCATCTCGAAGAGATAAGGATCATGCCGGTGCGAGACCACGCGCGTTTGCTTGATGCAGCGTGTGATGATGTAGAATAGCGCGACGCGTGGTGAGGGGAGTTGGAATCGAATTTGCTCGTGTCGGACGGGGGTTGGAGTCAGGCAATAAGGGGTTAGCAAACGCCAAGAGCGGACAACCATTGCTCTCGCGCTGTGGCGGCCGCCAATGCTAGCCTACCGCAGACAGGGATGATGACCCTGCGGGACCGCGAGACGCGACGGCGGCGTACCTTGGAAAGGATTGTGCGTTGCTTAATGCCGCCCTGGTCGAGATTGAGTGCGCGAGCCGCATCAGCGACTTCTCGATCGCAGTGGTCAGGCACGACAAGCAGTTGCGTACGGTGGCCGATCGCGCAATGTTCCTGCAAAAGGCTGCCGCGGATTTCCAACTTCGATTTGTGGCAGGCTTCGAGGATAACATTCGCGCCGGAAAATCGTGGGGGTACGCCACGACATGTAACGTGTTGAGCCGGGAGGCCGCAGGTCAGCCAGGCATCGACGCCTGCAAGGCAATAGCGGCTCGGGTATCTGGCCTCGATGATGAACTGATCGGAAAGGTCCAATGCAAGACCGTTTCGCTCTTGGCATCATCGTTCGCTCGGCACTCCGCGATGGCCGACTGTCGCAATGGAACGATCAGGATCGCCGCATTTTGCCGAGGCAAGAGCGGAATAGTGCCGCGGCTGAACAGTCAACATGTGTCACTGCTGGTAAACGCTTTCAGCAAGTGGTCCCAAGAACCGACCTTTCGCCAGGCCGCGGTCGCAATCGCGGATGAAGTCGTTCGCCGCGGGAGCCGCCGCGTGCGGCTTTCTGAGTTTTCTCCACAGGGACTATCGACGCTGGTGAACGGTTTCAGCAAGTGGCTCGACGAGGAGAGCGCTTGCAAGGCCATAGTCGCGATCGCCGGTGAAGTTCGTCGCCGCGCCGATTGCGCGGAGATCGGACTCTCTGAGTTTGTTACGCAGGGGTTGGTGGCTCTCGTGAACGGGTTCAATGAATCGCCGGAGCAGGAAGACTGCCACCACGCCATAGTCGCCATCGCCGGTGAAATCTTGAGCCGCGGCGGCAAACTCTCTCGTTTTGCGCCGATGGAACTCGCGAGCCTTCTGAATGGTGTCAGCAGGTGGCCGGAAGAACTCCCTTGTCAGAAAGCCGCGATCGCGACCGCCCGTGAGGTTCTTAGCCGTGGAGATCAAATTGTTCGCTTTAACGCGCACGACTTGTCGAACTTGGTGAACGGCTTCTGCAAGTGGCCGGATGACCCTGCCTGCCGCCAAGCCGGAGTGGCCTTCGCTGGTGAGGTTCTGCGCCGCGCCGACCAGGATGAGCGGCTCTCTGATTTCAATCACCAGGACCTGACGAACCTGGTCGACAGTTTCAGCACGTGGCCGGAAGAGCCGGCATGCCGGCACGCGATAGATCGCATCGCTAGAGGGCGACACAGCCAGGGATTCGAATGACGATAGCGCGGACTTAAGCAAGTCGTGAGGCTATGCTGGTTCGAGGTAAGGGCTTGGGAGGCGCCTGCGAACCCTGCAAGAACGCACATATCCACCATTGGGCGCCAAAAGGCCGGGCCACCAGCCGGGCGACGGATTCCTTTGGGCTGCGAGATATTCAGCCTGTGATCGCGCAAGATTTCCACGTCACCTACCGATACACTTACACGGAGAACTCGTTGCAGCCCTCTGCCCCAGTTAATCGCCCAAGTCGACCTGACAGGCTCAGGCAGATCCTCGATCAGCAGACTGCTCCGGCCTGTGGCTAACGCGGTGGTCGAACGATCGGCTTCTTCGCTAGCAACGGTACGACACGGTCGCAGTCCCTAACCTTAGGCTCGGCATCCCGTGTCGGAATGGCCCAAGGCCTCGCTAAGCCTTTCGAGCACGGCGATGCTCCGGTCAATCCACTGGCCCCTCCGCGCAATTGCGCTCGCAAGCATCGATCACTCGATTGAACACTGCAACTTAGAATGTCCCCGAATTGCCGATTTAGGTGGATGGGAAAACAATGCGATCGCTGTTTGAGTCAACGCCGTTCCGGGTATCAAGACAGCCCAGAACCACGTCCAATATTGGGAGGTGCCTTTCATCCTTCCTTTTCGGTACGCTTAGACGATGAGTTCAACGTCGAAGATTGTAGCGGTAGGAGCAATATTCCTGGGAGAAGCCCTTTCGATACTCGCGGAGTTGATCGCCTCAAAGCAGTTTGGAAAAGCCGGCGGGTATCTAACAACGCTCCTGCCGATGTTCCTGCTGATAACCATCGGCGGCATCCTGCTCGTATGCGGATACGCACTCGGTTACATGCATCTCAAGAATATGTGGATAATTGTCACAATATCGGTGGGAGCAATTTTAGTGGTGGAACCGCTTCTCACGCTTCTGCTGTTTCGAGACGTGCCAACGGCCGGTTCGCTGATCGGGCTGGCGCTCGGCGCGCTTGGCACGCTCGCTGCGATATTTTTATGAGCGTATTCTGAATTTTCATGGGCGTATTCTGAGCGGGCTAAAACGGGGTGCACCTTCGGAAAGATCGTGCTTTGAAGAGGAGTTGCGCAAGATCGGTCCTGCTCAATTCGAACGCGTGGGAAGGAAATGTTTTTTGACGGGCGTTCTACGTCTAGTCAGGATCCGCATATGGTTGGATTTGAGAGCGCTTCGGTCGAAGACGTGCATCTCCTTCCAGGAAATAGGACGTGCGCGGCAGCCGAAGATCTCCCAATCGATATTACGCCGGGTACTGTTCCGTCACCACAATTTTCCAGCCCTTCCACGACGCGGGCGTGTTTGTTGGCGACGTTTTTGGGGTGACTCTCTGCCAAGTCACTTCCATAGACCGGCATAGTTGGGTTCTTGAGGATCGCCGGCGCGGACAGCGCGCGAGGATTAAGCGCTTTGCGCTCGGACCCCACCCTCGTCCCTAGGGAAGGTAGCAAATGTTTGTCCATCTTGGAGTGGATGTGCTCTGGGCCCAAGATAGGCGGCGCCGCACGCCCGTCACCCGCCAGTTTCGGATGTGGCAGCCACGAGCGGGCGATCCAGATGGTTTTCGATCACCGGGCGAGCAAGCCTCCCTTGAGTCGATTGCGGCGAAGACCGACTGCACGGGCGAGAAGCTGCGCCAGGAACATGTGCCTGGTGCCGACGGCCCGTTCGGATGTCATCCTGCTCGGGCGTGAAAGGCCGGGATGTCCGCCGCTCACTGATGGACAACTTCCGGCGGGATCTCGAGCGGCTTTCGGGTGATCAGCATGCCGGGAGATAAGTATCCCGAGCCGGTTTGACGAATCGAATGGGCGATGCACAATGAGGCTGCCTATCCATTTGCTACCCTTGGATACGGCCACGACGGCCCCAGCATCCTGGCCCCCACGGCCCCCAGAAGGTGCTGGGGCTTTTCGTTCTCCGCCCTTATACTAGGCGAACAGCTCTCCCCCGCTTGCAACAAGCTCGTAGTGCGCCGGGTGCTCATCAACCGCCCCAGCAGCCTCCAAATACGGTGGGTTCTTTTCGGACTCGATCGTCGCCGCCGGCTGGTGGCTTGGTAAGCTATCGATCGGGCGCACCGTCGCGTCCCGGAACCGTTAAGCCCCGATCATTTGCAGGCGATCTCTAGGTCATCCAGGTCACGAGGTGCTTCGTTTTGGCTAGCAGCCGCGCCAATGAACTTCATGCTGATTTTGGGCGGCACGGCGAAGTCGATATCAAGGTAGGCAGTTCCCATCTTCATCGTGCTTTGAATGCGCTGTGCCATCGCGGCGCTGCTGATTACAGTGGACACCAAGAGACCGCCGCCGGTCGCTTTAGCGGCGATGGCATTCACCTTCTGAACATCCGCGTTTCCGCTCGACTTCAAGCGCAGCCGAGCTTTTGGTGGCAGACCCCACGTCACCCGAAACATCGTGACCTCGTAACCCATCTGTTCGAGAATCGGCAGGGCCTCACCGAGTTGTTGCGTAAAGGCACTGAATTCACCGGTCAGCTTTCCCGTCGCATCCGAAAAATCGGGCAGCGATAGATCAGGCATTGATGGCAGCGACACGGCTGGCATCGAAGGCATCAAATCGCGAGCGGACTTTGTGATGCTCTCAATTCGGCTAGGTGGCGCTTTGTCCTCAGCATGAGCGAGGCCGATGCCCGACGAGAACAGCGCGACCAGCAGTGCAAACTTGTTCATTCGATACTCCCAGTATCCCAGTCGACGAGTTACGACCTTAGCGTGAGGGTCCCGCGTAGCCCTCAGTTGGGCGCCGGAGGCAGACACTTGTTGATTCGGGCCTCCTGTTTCGTCTTTACGAAGCGGCACACCCCGAGGAGTGCCTCCTCGAAGACCTGATCCACCGATGGTGTGAGGTCCGTAGTGTCATACATCAAGCCGAGAGGAATACCTCGACTGCATTCATTCGCGTTTCGCGTTCGATAGACAAGATCGTTGCATCGCTGTTGGTGCGCCCCAATTGCCTGCCAAGCTCTATCTCGCATTTCCTTGTCGGAGTGTTTGAGGTTGGCCTCTTCGGTCACTGCATCCGCTCGCAACTGACGAATTTGCTCGTCTGACATGAGCGAGACACGGTAGGCTCGCATTGCCGACAGCTCGGTTGTCGACCAATCGTCTTGCTTGGCTTGATAGAGCAGGCCTCCGCCAATCAAGCCAGCCAGCCCAACCGCAAGAGCAACTCCCAGAGCGGGCCAACTGAACAAACGAGCCATTGGTGGATTTACCAGGCTACGGCGCAAAAGCGCCGACCAACGCCTTTGCAAATCCCGCGAGGGATGTTCGTGCGAGAGTGAGCGCTAGAAGCGCGATGGCAATTGGCACGCAGACCTCCAGACTCTTGCGCACGTGCCTGAGCACGCGAGGAAGCCGCCTGATCCCGATGCGGCCCTCCGCCTTTCTGACAGCAGCATTGGCGGCATCTTCTACCTTGCCATACGCATCCCACCAAGGCTCGGGGTCCGGAGTATAGTCGCCCTCGCGCATCTCGCGTTCCTGCTGAACCATATAATCGTCGGCTGATCTCGCCGAGGCGAGAGCGGCCTTTGTGCGCTCTCCCTCGATGTATCGGGTCACCAGCACGCCGGTCTCACGATCACGCAGTAGATCGGTCGATGCGCGGAGGAGAAAGTTCACCAGTAGCAACAAGACTCCAAGCACAAGCAGCATCGACAGCACATCTGAGCGCCCTCCGAAGTCCAAGGGAATGAGGCTCGTGGGTTGGAGACGGACGTTGAAGAGCACAGCCGTCATGCAGATCGCCGATATCACGATAAGATATCGCGCCGTGCGCATGGTTTCTTCGCTGAGCGGGTCCCCATAGAGACTCTCCAGGAAAGTGCTCGCGGACATCGCGTCACCGTTCGCATCGTTGTTTGTTTTTTTGTCGGTCACTTGCGGTGGAGTCCAGAAAGAGGTTTGATTGATGCCGTTGCTGTCAAAGTCGTATCAAATCATCTCGAAGCCACGCGCTGACGATAGGCGTCGATCATCGCGCTCGTCACGTCATGCGGATAGCAGATTGGGGCAGCACCGCCGGGCCGCGAGTAGGCGCTCCTCGCACCGCAAGATCGACCGTTGCGGATTAGGTCATCCGGACACGCGCAGGGCTTACCAGTCGCGTGATACTGATCCCGGCTCGCCTTGATCAGGATCGCGACGATGGCGGCGGCGGTCAGAGTGGCCTCGACCTTGCGCTTGGGCACGGGCATCTTGTCATGTGGATTGCGTTTGGCCAGTGCGGAACTTGGGATGGATGATGGCGGCGACGCGGCGATTGTCGGCGCGGCAACGACCGGTGGAGCTGTGAACGCAAGGGGCTTCGCTATGGCGGCGGATTGCTGCGCAACAGTCGGCGTTGGCACGCTTGTCGGCGCACCGTGACGACCAACTGAATAGGCTCCGAGGGCGGTAACGCCCAAGAGCAAAATAACAACCCCGCCTCGCATAATCTAAAAACTAGAGCGCAACCAGCAGGCGAGATCAATAGAGCGTGGCACGTCGCCGCACTAGACGTTAGTTGTGTGTGCACGAAAGATTTTCATCTTGTGATTGAACTTCGCTTCTTGGATCTAGAGCCCGTCTCGATTTTGGGGCATTCAAGGAGAACTGCATTGAAGAAAATAGTGATTGTCGCAGTCGCACTGCTTTGCTCAACGGCGTTCGCACAGGCCAGAGGCGGCGGACACGGCGGAGGCCGGGTTTCCTACGGTGGAGGTCATCACACCTCTAGTCACGGCGGTTCCTACTTCGGCGGATCAGGATCGTCTCATAGGGGCGGCTCGTATCGGAATTTCAGCACTGGCAACCGGTACGGCACCCACAGATAATTCACTCTTCATACCCCGGCATCCGAACTTTCGGCGCTGGGGTATGGCCACGGAGGGCGACTTTTGCCTCTTTACGATAACGCATCTGATCAGGCCGTTTTGTTGCTTCCGTCGGGACAAACGCTGAAGGTGCAGGGCATCGAACTGTATCCAGCCGACGAATTGGGGCACATCGCGGCGACCCGGGCGGAAGCAGCCCGAAATCTCGGTACCGTGTCGACAGGTATTGGCTTCATTGGCTCTCCGGCATGGGCTATCGGTGCCAGCGCGGCACTTGGCTTCATCGAGTCGGCCGTCGCGGAGGCGAACAAGAAAGCAGGGCTTCGCTTGCTCGCCAAGGCTGAAGAGATGTGGACGGCGACCAGCCGCCGAGGCCTCCTATTTCGCGTTCTCGATATAGACCGTATAGACCGACCGGCACCAAGTGCTTGGGTTGGAAACGTGCCGGCCTCGGAGCCTGTCTTCGTCGGTGCAATGGGGCGAAAGGAGAAGCGCCAGTTTCTCGAATTGCATGGCAAGACCGAGGCGGATGTCGTGAACGACCACGTCGAGCGCCGGACTTCGAGATCGTATGTTCACCATGGCGACGACTTCATCATGGTCGATACTGAATTCGGTTTGATGAATGTCAGATGGTCAAGTGTGGTGGGTTACGTCGCTCCGAGCCGAGCAGCGAGCCAGCCGCCGCCGATACCAACAATCTAGGATGCGAGGGCGTGCGCGCCCACGGGAGGGGGACACAAGTGTTAACGGCGCAAGAAATTTCGGAAGCCAAAACGCGAGTCCGGTATGGCAACAGAGAGGTGTTGCACGAGCACGACGATTGTATCCGTATTGCCTATGAGTGGCTGGATGAGCAGACCAAGATCAAGGGGCTGATGCGGCAGACCTTGCCCATCAAGCACATCATCGAGAAGTGGGCGGATGCTACGTGTCACAGTCTGATGTCGAGGTCGCAGCCGAGTTGCACCCCGATGTCAGGGGTACATACCCCCACTTCAACATCGGCTCTCGTCTTGTCCTTCCGTCCGACGCACGCTTGGTGAACATTCCAGAGACGAAGACGCAAGACTATAAAATGACGGAGAGGCAAATCGCGCATACCTAGGGCAGCCGTCGAGAATAGGGTTGCGGCGGAAGAAAAAGCCCTCCCCGTGGCTTAATAGAGATTGCACATGCGGGGATGGCTCGCGTGCTACCAATACATGTTGGCAGATCGATCAATTTCGGGGCCCAAAAGTTAGGCGGGCGTCACTCGCAGTCCGTGATTTTGCGGGTTGCTCCCCTCGACGAGCGTGACGAGGATGGACTCCCACGTCGGACGAGCGGGCGCCCGGCTTGACCAACGGATAGCGACGGAACGGCAGCACGGCACTTGCAGTTGGGCGAGACACAACGCAAGATAGAGCTTTTAAGAATGGAGGTGCGGTGTGGCTACTATTGTGCCTGAAGTTCGCTCATTCTTTCACGCTAAGATAAACGCTATAATTCCTCCGCCGGTCGCGCCATCGGTAGTTCTGACCGCTCCGGATGTTGATACCGAAGATGAAGTTGGGGCCTTACGACCATCACCAGGTACGATCGAACATGCGGAGGGCCAATCGTTCGTTCTCCATTACAAGGATGCTGACGGAAATATAAGCGCTCGATCGGTTAGCGTTTGGGCGATCCGTCACACCGACGCTGGGATACCGGTATTAGTCGCGAGATGCTACCTTCGAAAGGCAACACGCTATTTCCGCGTGGATCGCATCGAAGCCGTCGCTGATTTCGACGGAGTCGTTATCGTGCCAACCAGTAAGTTTCTTGCGGACACCTTCGGGGTGCGATGGCCGCCATCGAAGGCAGAACTCGCCGCCGCGGCCGAAGTTCAGATGCGTTGGTCTCGATTGAGAACGATCTGCAGAGAGAATGGAGCGGCGCTCTTAACTGCGGTTGGCCTCGCCGATGGCGAGTTGGTGCCCGATGAAGTAGGAGCTATTCTCGATTTCGTTGGGAAGTGTTGTAGGCGAGTTAGCTTTGATTGCGGAGAGCGAGAAAACGATCGATTGCGTCTCTACATTCGCCGGCTTCGACCAACCCCAGAATTAATCGATCGTGCCGTCGATCACATGGCGCAAAGCGATCCGGCGACGGTCGTGGAAACGCTGTCCGCATGCGTGCGAGTGATGGAGGCGGACGGGCACATTCATCCAGCGGAAAGAAAAATGCTGGACGGGTTCTCTCAGGCCATGACGGGGCTGCCTTTGCAATATCCATAGCGCCGGCAGCGTCTGCGCTCTGCGCACCGACCTGTCGCATCTCCAGTTCAACTTGCGACCGAGCTTTATGCAGGATCATCATCAACTGTTCGCGCTTGGTGACTCGATTGGCAAAGCTGAGACCGTTGATCGCTATCTGAGCTTCAGGTGCGAGTGATAGGTAACCTGTCGCTCCAATCAACGCGTTCGCATCTCCGGCCCATTTCATATAAGCGGGCGGAATTGGTCCAGTCTCCGGTAGCAAGGGTGCTGTCTCTATGATTTGACTAAGAGCGCGCTGGAGATCTGCCAGAGGCAATCGACGGCTGCGTTCCGGGCAGTCGCATTGTGTCTCACCTCCCATGTACCGGCTAACAAGCTGCCGCACGCCCTCCACCACGCCTTGTTTAGCTACCTTCCTTCTTACCGACCGCTGCTTCAACGACTTTTATAAGATGGGCATCGTAGTCCTTCTCGAACGACTCGCGTTGTATAGCGACCGTTGTTTCACCCTTTTTTAGAACGAAGTTCCTTTCAGTTTTCGCAAATTCAAAGGCGATCTTTTCGACGGCCTTCTTGTCCCCGTCTCTTGCCACAGAGAAGAGAGCGAGTAGACGAAACTGCGCGTTTGTCATCTCATTCTGAAAATACTTAATCTCAAACAGACTGTAGCGGTAAAGGCGCAGAAAGAAATAAGCAAACAATTGCACAAATGCGGCCAGGGTGAGTCTAATAAGAAATCGGACTCCAACGTCCGTGGCACTTGAGCCGGAACTTAACTCGCTTGTTGCCGTCCATACAAACCAGGTCAATATGGCCAAGCCAACTGCCGACACTGCCGAGCCTATGGCTAGGTTGATGTTTGCCCTGCGCCCCAACGCATCGACTTCCTCTTGGAGGCGATTTCTGATGCGGGCGCCGAAATTGCGCAAATAAGAAAAATGCTCACTTTTAGAGTCTTCCGCCTGAAACTCTTCGCGCCATACCGCGGATAACTGCTGAACGGTCTCCTCCGATAAGGCTTTCCTTGTTTCGAGAAGAAGGTCTTCGCGCTCCTGAGCGGTCAGTAGAGAGGTTTCGGCGCTACTTGCCTTAATCTCGGCTCGAATAGCGGCATTCAAATCGTCAGGCGCGGCCACGCTGAGCCCGCGGAGTGTGACCCTGGCATCTTGGAGATAAGAGAAGAGAGCAGTTGAGGCGCCGGTTACCAGTACAAGAATTCCAGCTGCGGTTATTATCTGGCTCTGGAAGTAAGACGTAATGGCGCTTGTTCCGAGCGACATGAAAGTCACGGCGAGACCCAATACCGCAACCACGATCGGCGTTGGAAGTTTACGCGCCCCTTGCATGTTGTCAGACATCGCACCCAACCTCGTGAAGGGCGCAACTCTATGTTTAGTAAAGATAAATGTACACCATCTACGCGGTTGAATTTGGACTGATCAACCGATTTTGTGCATTTCGGCCTGGTGCATCTCCGCCATCGCAGCCAGGCACGGTGCTGCTAGGTTGCATCCTCGACCTCAGGCCATTTAGAATTGGTTCATAGCCATCGTGCAACCGAAGGGCGCCCCCGTGGTACTGCGGTTAGGCGGAAACATCATCCGTCGCGTTCGCTGTGTAACCGATCAAAATAGCTTGCGGTGACTGTTGCCAAAATTTTCGTTCACCAAAACGGCTAGCCAATTCGGTGGAATCGTCTCACTACGTCTCGATGTTCAACTCCATGAAGTCGTAGACGATACCCTCGAGCTGATCTATCGACGCCGTCCAAATGTCTAAATGATATTCCTTACTCTGTGGCTTGATTGATACTGAAACCGTTCCGTCCAGCTGGACACCCACCACGCACTTTCGTTGAACATCCTCTGAATACTTGTCCTCAAACATTATGATTACATCGCCGACGGTGCGGTCTGCGTCCGGATTGTAAGGTTGGAGATAGAGTTTTCTGCCTCCGGTCATTGCGGCATTTGTCGTCGCGACAGTCTGTGCCAGGACGTGATATAAGCGCCGGCATTCGTTTACAGCTCGGGCTTTCGCTTCTTTGGCGCGGTGATCAGCCATCGCCCGCCGCGCTAATTCGGCCACCTGCGCGCGGTCAGCGGCGTCCTGCTTTTCGAGAATTGATCTCAGCCTATTGTTTTCGGCCATTTAGCCCCCGCCGACGATGAGGTGTTCTTCCTCTTTGCTAGCGTTCCGCTCGCTCACCACGAGACCCACGTTGATGAACTGATGTGGAGAGCCGGCCGGTCGAAAGAAGCGACTTTCGACTGTGTAGACCTTGTGCTTCTCGATTTCGCGAGCGCCCTCTATTGAAGGTGCAATCATGTCACCCACATTCGGCAAAACACCGCCGAAATCCGAAAGCGTAAAGTCGTAGCCAACCTGCCAATATCCATCGATACCGTCGGATGATCTACCGCGTCTGAATAGTCGGATGTTTAGTTCACGTGTCATTTTCGGTTGTCCTTGACGAGCCGACCGTAAACAGGACCATCGCGGCGAACCTGAGCCGCTAAGGCATTGTCGAGATAGCCGGTGGCATCAAGCCGCCACAGCCGTGGATCGAGTTCCTTCGGAAATCGTTCGGTCGGCGTAACCAAGACGCGCGAGCTGCCGACCTCTCTGAAAACGCGGAGTGTCATTGCCTTGCTCTCTCGAATCAACTCGGAACCGGAAGTATAGCAATTGGCCATCCGGGAATATCGGTTAGTCGCTTTTGGTGAGTCGAAAGCCGCTAATATTGAAAATACTGACTTTTTGGCCTCGACTGGCGCAAGGGGCGATTCGAACTACGGCATCCATCGTTGAGCGACTTCGCGTTTCGCCCAGAGGAGTCCACTCCAATATCAACTTTCACTTTCCGCGTTGCGCTTCAGCTCACGATTAATCCGATCCTTTACCCGACGGACCGCAAGAAGCTGCAATTTCGTTTGGGTCTTTCCGCTGATCGTCCTGTCATCGATCTCAAAGCGGTAGTGCCATTCGCCCGGCAACGCTTCTCGCATGTGGAATTGCACTCCTCTGTGCTGCATAATTGTTCCAACCCCAATCACACAAGGTGCCTCTGCCCGGGCACCGCGTCGGTCGCGTGCAGATTGATCCATGATTTCTCAATCATGGGAACGTTGATCTAACACCGAAAGGGAGCCGCCGATCCTATCGGACCGGCGGCCAAGTCAAGGGAGGAAACGCCCGTTAGGGCAGCGGTAGCGAGACTACCGCATGGCACCGCCGATCTCTCGGCGGATCTCGAATATACATTTTGCGACTAGGCTAGAGAATGATCCGCCTACTCATCGAATGGAGATGATGCGCAGTCGTCTACGCATTGCTGGCTTCAAGTAATTCAATCGAGAACGCACCGAAAGGAAAAGTTGCGTACGCAGCGTACCAATTGAGCTCTTTCGTGCTTTCTCATTGGATCTTCAACAAGTCAGCGCTGTTTCGCGCGACGGTGTCCCGAGCCATCCATGAAGTGCAAAGCGTGCCGTTCCCTCCTTCGGAGCACGCAAGAGGCGCCAAGCGCAGCCGCAATGGCTCGCCCGGCAGTGTGAAGATTCAATAGCAGATCACGGATGTCCAATTATCAACTATCGATGTCGGTAGTTTCGAGGCGCGACCCTCAATGTAGTCTGAGTGCACCAAGGCCTATCTAGATCTGCGGAAATACTTCCGAGAAGGAAGGAGTTCCAACGACCGCTGCCAGCCAAAGAGAAAACCACAAGCAACGGATCTAACCTCAACTTGCGTCTTCCGATCGATTGTCCTGGCATTTTTGGGCATATCCATCGCTCGGTCCGACGCTATCGGACCGCAATCTGCGCGCCGATTGACGGGCGCGTCAGAACAATTCGGGTAAATCCCGATGCGGAGGCGACCATCGGATTGGATTCCGTCGATGGGGACCCCGCAAGCGAATAGTTGAGCGCACCGACGACAGCTATTGATCCGCCAGTCATCACAAAGCCCCATCCACTTCCCAGTCGAAAGACATCTGTTTATGCCGCGTCATCTTCCCGCAAGTCCTGCCGAGGTTTTCCGTGCCTCTGCCCGACTGCGCGCAGCCGTACGATGCGCCACATGGTTACGGCTCTGGGATCGTCCGCTGCAGAATGTCGCGACCGATTTAGCGGAGATGGAATTTGCCGATATGGCGTACTGGTTCTACAAAAGCGCCAGGCCGATCATAGCATCAGAAAACAAGGTATCTGGGACCCTTTTTCTACACGACAACTCGGTTGTGAAGTTGCCGGATGAGTTCAGGAGCGATAGTTCGGTGACGCTGAGCGCATCTGGTGATTTAATTCAGGCGGATGGTCTCGAATTCTCCAAGGACATCCTTTTTGAAAAGGTTGCTTCTGCCCTCTTTGATGCTGACATTTCATTCGCAAATTATGAATCGCCTGTAGCAGAAGAGGAGGTCGTAAGAAGAGCCATAGGTGACGGACGCACGGCGATGATGTGTTGCTCATTCGCTCAATATGCTGCGTTGACCGAACATCGGGGCAAGCATTTTACAGTTCTTAACGCGGCCAATAATCATATATTGGACTTGGGAATAGAGGGGATTGAAGCGACCCGGACAGCGATGACCCAAACCGGGATCGTTGATATTGGTGCTCCCCGTCGCCCCGAGGAATACGGGCGAGCAAACATTCTTGCGAAGAAGCAAATTACAATCGGGTTCGTATCGGCGACATTTGGACTCAATGCTCATCAGTTGCCCGAGAACGAAACGTTTCGTGTGCACACGGCGAGACTCTTGTCCAAGTACGTCCCAACGGACTTGGCGTTGCTCAAAAAGCAAATCGAGGATTGCAAGACGCAAGGTTGTGATTTCATTGTTGCGTCAATTCATTGGGGCTACGAATTTGAGTTTTTTCCACGGTACAGACAAATCGAGGCCGCTCATTCATTGATTGAGGAGGGAGTGGACCTGATTCTGGGTCATCATCCTCACGTTATTCAGCCGCTTGAATATTACCGGACAAAGAGGGATCCAGATCGTATTGGTGTTATCGCCTATTCTTTGGGCAGCTTGACGTGGGGATGGTATACCGCGCCGCACCTCGTCTTAAGTATGATCTTGAACGTTCGATTGTCGAAGGGCGGCAGAAATGGCGCTCACCGCACTTACATCGAAAGCGTCAAGCCCATTCCGGTATTTCGTGGTATTTCTTGTCAGGGCAAAAAAGCACTGATGCGCATTGAAAAGCTGGAAGACCATTTGGATGAATGTACATCTTCTCCTCCAGCGGAGCGTATTAGGCGAATGAAAGAGTATGTTGATCTGGTTCTTGGAAGCTGGACAAAGAAGTCTCTCGGATAGACTTTTCGTTGCAATCCAGTTCGCATCCGATGCTCTGACGATCGGCGCTTCGACGAAGGCGAGGGCGCAGACGAGCAGCCAGCCGTTTCGATTCTCACGGGATCGTTGAGAGGCGCGATTAGGCCCACCCGCTCATTCCGGGCTCGCTTGCGAGAATAATTTCCTCAATTGCGACAGTCGCCAACCATTCCAACGAATGCCTCTGCGAAATCATCCATTCGCTGCGACCTGCTCTGCTGCAGCCTCATCCTGCGCCATCTTGCGTAGAGCGCCACGAATTATCTTGCCCGTGGTTGTTAGGGGAATCTCATCAATGAAGCGTACGACACGCGGATATTCGTGCGCCGCTAGGCGTGACTTGACGAAGTTTGCAATGTCGTCAGCCAATGCATCTGATCCAACATGTCCATCCTTAAGCACGACATATGCGGCAACGACCGCCCCCCGCAGCGGATCCGGTTTAGCGACGACCCCGGCAAGACGGACAGCTTGGTGCGCAAGCAGGCAATCCTCAACTTCTGCAGGGCCAATTCTATAGCCGGCGGAGCCAATGACATCGTCATTGCGCCCCACAAAGTGAAGCCGGCCCTCAGCATCGCGCACCCCCTGGTCACCCGTGAGAAGCCATTTCCCATCCGGCCCTTCTACGAACTTCTCGCGGGTCCCTTCGGAATTGTGCCAGTAGCCGATGAACATCACGGGGTCGGGAGATAAAACCGCAAGGGCGCCTTCCGTCTCGTTGGGTTGGCGAATGCCGGTCGCAGCATCGATTACATCAACAACGTGACCAGGCACAGACCGGCCCATTTTGCCCGGAAAGGGGGGCTCTAGCGCTGCACAGGAAGAGACCACCATGTTGCACTCGGTCTGGCCGTAAAACTCGTTGATCGTGACCCCAAGCGTCGCACGCCCCCATTCGATCAATTCTGCACCAAGCGGTTCGCCGCCGCTTGCCACCGAGCGAAGGCGCACCTTGGGCGTCTGGGTCTTAGGCAGGAGCTTCATCATCTTCAAAGCGGTGGGAGGCAAAAAGGCGTTGCGAATTCGGCAGGTCTTGATCAGTTCGAACGCTGCCTCTGCGGTGAATTTCGTAAACCGACAGGCGACAACCGGGATGCCATGATGAAGCGCTGGCATGAGTACATCGAGCAGACCGCCAATCCATGCCCAGTCAGCAGGAGTCCAGAAACGATCTCCGTCGTGAGGAAGAAACTCGTGGCTCATTTCAACACCCGGAAGATGTCCCAGCAGAACCCTGTGGGCATGTAGGGCACCTTTAGGGTTTCCTGTGGTGCCTGACGTGTAAATTAGAATTGCTGGATCATCTGCGCGTGTCGATACAGGTTCGAAGACATCTGATTCTGCCGCGCAAAGTGCAGCGTAATTCTTGGCCGGTCCAATCGCGCCATCGACGCAGATGATCAACTCCAATGCAGGGAGTCGCTGAAGAAGAGGTTTTATTCGCTCGACGCCCGAGGCGTCGGTTACGATTGCTCTTGCGCCAGAATTTGCCAGGCGATGTAGAAGGGCATCGGGTCCAAACAGTGTAAATAGCGGGATCGAGATGCATGCGAGTTTTGCGAGCGCAACATGCACCACTGCTGTCTCGAAGCGCTGAGGAAGCATAACCCCAACCCGATCGCCCATCTCTCCGGCACGTCGGCCAATGCCGCGCGCGCTCAAGGCGTTAGCCAGCCGGTTGGAGATTGCCTTCAAGTCGCCGAAGCTGTATTCGCGAGTGGGTTTTCCAGGCTCCACGTCGATGATCGCCAATCGACCGGGTTCCTTATCGGCCCACCTGTCGCATATATCCGCACCGATATTATAGTAATCAGGGATATTCCAGCGGAACCCATTTCGAACCTCATCGAACGTTTTTCCTTTTTTCAGCATCACTGATCCTTTGTCCTGCGTCTGAAATGGCCGCCGTCCTTGACCCGAGTTCCGGGCGATAAACGGGCCCTTCGGCTATTGTGCTCGTCGTCGTGTTTCCAGCGTCCGCTCCGATGTCATGGCGTCTGTTACGATCAGCAGTCCTCCCCGACCGATGCATTGAGGCGTACCCGCTGCGCCTTTCGCGCGTCCGGTCATATCTGAAGCGAGAGCTTCGCCAACTCCAGGAAACCGGCGGTATCGGCGATAGGCGCAAAAGCGAAGTGCGAATGCTGACCGCGCGCCTCGCGGCCGCTTCGTGTGGGTACGCTCACGCAGACCTCTCCCGCAGTCGGGTGAGCAGGGATAAAGCCCCTGCGAGCCTCTTGTGAGCGGCTGGCTGTCAGTGAAGTCTTTGACGCTGGCAGCGTCCAAGTAGCCGGTCTGTGCTGAGGCGCTCACGATACTCTTCTCCATTCGATCGAGAGTTCGGAAGCGCCCGCACGGAAGCTCGCCCAGTTCCGCGCGGTTGTTGAGCCCGTTGGCGTAGCGCGCTCTGTCCTCCCTTGCTGTGTCACGCAACCTAACCTGAGAAATTCTGGGTCGGAAAAAGCCGAGTTCCGGCAATAGGCTTATGAAAATAATATGTCAAATGAAAGAAAATGTTTGACTTTGATCTATGAATTTCGTTCTCTTGGGTAGTTCAGTGTGGCGCTGGGTGCCATGCACCAACTTCGGGTGACGTGTTGCTGTACGCAGAAACCTTGCCGAGTGTGCTCTCGCCATCGGACCCACGCCCGGTTGAACTGGTCAATGCCAACGGACGTGCTGACTTCGTGCTGGTTTGCGAGCACGCGGGGGTCGCTGTTCCAGGGCGTCTCAAGAACCTTGGTCTGCCCGCGGCCGAAACCCTCGGGCATATTGCCTACGATATCGGCGCCGAAGGTGTAGCGCGTTGCCTTGCGGATCGCCTCGATGCTCCGCTTTTCCTGCAGCGCTATAGCCGGCTTGTCATCGACTGCAATCGTCCCTTTAACGCGCCCGATTGCGTTCCGGAGGTGAGCGATGGGACAGTCGTGCCGGGCAATTTGCAACTCGCGGAGTATCATCGCCGTCAGCGCTATGCGGAGATCCACGAGCCATTCCATCGGGAAGTGGCGCTCTTTCTCGACCGTCGCGCGACGGCGGGTTCGCCGGCGGTCCTGGTCGCCGTGCATAGCTTTACGCCGCGGCTGGCGGGAGGGCCCGAGCGACCTTGGCAACTCGGTGTGCTCTCCAACCGTGACCGCAGCTTTGCCGAGCGTTTCCTGGGCTCTTTTCAGGAGCGGAATCCAACGACGATCTGCGCACATAACGAGCCGTATGTCGTCGACGATGAGGGCGACTACACGATTCCGGTGCACGGGGAGGCGCGCGGCTTGCTGCACCTGTTGCTTGAAATTCGTAACGATTTGATCGGTGATCCCGAGGGGCAGCACCGATGGGCGAGCTTGATTGCCGATGGGCTGATCGATGCGCGAGAGAAAAAGCATGTCAACGATTGACTTTCCCACGACACGCGAGATGCCGCTCAATCCGAAGCAGTCGGCGCTGTTGTTCATCGACGTGCAGAACTTTTGCGTGCGACGCGATGGCGGCGAGTTCAAGGATGTGTCGGACGCCGAGATTGCCGGCAAGTACGGCTATTATTTCGATCGTTTGAATAACCTTGCCATCCCCAACATGCAGCGGTTGCAGGGGGCGTTTCGTGCCGCAGGCATGGAAGTACTCTACACCACGATCGAGAGTCTCACCAAGGATGGTCGCGATCGCAGCCTCGATTACAAGATCACGGGCTTCAATGTCCCAAAGGGCTCATGGGACGGGAAGGTTATCGACGAGATCGCGCCCGGCGACGACGAAATCGTGCTGCCGAAATCGTCCTCGAGCGTCTTTGTGTCCACCCACGTCGATTACCTGCTGCGCAATCTTGGGGTTAAGCAGCTGGTGTTGGCCGGGCTGGTTACCGACCAGTGCGTGGAATCTGCGGTGCGTGACGCCTGCGATCTCGGCTACCTCGTGACGCTCGTACCAGATGCCTGCGCCACCTATAGCCAGGACCGTCACGACAACACTCTGCGAGCGATCAAGGGGTATTGTCGCCAGGTCGATACAGATGCGCTGCTCGACGAGATCGGAAGGTACTCGGGATAAGCGGCCGAGAGCGAGTGAATCGTAATGCTTCGCGACTGAGGTGCCGCCTGAACCAAAACGCGACGGCCGCACTCGTCGATTTGCACCCGTTCAAAGATGTTCAGCACGTGCCATCAAGGAGAGGGGAATATAACGATGACCGTAAAATTTTCTAGCCTTTGGCTGAGTCTCGCGTTTGCTGGCCTCATCGCGACCAACTCTGCCCATGCTGAAGGGAAGATCAGCAAGATCGGCGTTATTGCGCCGCTCGCTGGAGGCAGCGCCGCCGACGGCAGCGAAATGGTCGACGGCGCCAAGCTCGCCGTTGACGAAATCAATGCGGCGGGCGGCGTGGCCGGCTACAAGCTTCAGGTCGTCGTTGGCGACACGCAGAACATGTCAGTGGAGTCGGTCACGAGCGCCGTCCAGCGCCTGACGAATGACCCTGACCTGAATGCCGTCATCACCGGCTATGCCGACTATAGCAATTTTGAGATCGAGATGATGGCCGAGCAGGATATGCCTTACCTGCTCTACGCCAGCACCGACTCGACGCGCGCGATCATTGCACCCCATCCGGACAAGTTCCCGACTGTCTGGTCGTTGAACGCTTCCTATGATGCCTACAAAACGGCAATGATTCCGGTGCTGCACAGCCTGGAAAAGAGCGGCAAGTTGAAGCTGCAAAACAAGAAGGTGGCTCTAATCTCCACCGACAATCCTTACTCGAAGTCAATCATGAATGGATTGAAAAAGAGCTTCGAAGAAGACGGTTGGACGGTCACATCTGCTGACCTTCTGCCGACGGGGGAAATCAGCGACTGGCGAACGTTCCTCGTCAAGGTCCGGCAGGACAACCCGGCAGTCGTCATAAATACCGACCCGAGGGCCGACAACGCAGCAAAGTTTTTGACCCAGTTTCTCGAGCAGCCGACCAACAGCCTGGTGTTTATCCAGTACGCACCGCACATTCCGGAATTCCTCAAATTGACCGGCGAGAAGGCAACGGGCGTCATCTATAATCTCATCGGCGGAACGCTACCGAAAAACCCGCGCACGGCTGAGATCAATACCAAGTTTCACGCCAAATTCGGCTACGAGCCGGGCTCAAGCGGACCGGCGGTCTACGAGGAGGTTATGCTCTACGCCGACGCACTGAAGAAGGTTGGCGACCCGAAGAAGCGGCTCGCGATCGGAAAAGCCATCGGTGAAATCAACAAGCTGACAGCGCAGGGTAGGCTTTCGTTCGATCCGAAGACGCATCTTGCCGTCCAAAGCGACGACGGCTTTCCGATCCAGTTCTACCAGGTTTGGGACGGCAAGCGGGTCCTGTTTTCTCCGCAGCAGCATGCGGACGGCGAATTCCGCATGCCGCCCTGGATGAAGCAATAAGCATTGCGGCGGCGCGGCGTTATCGCGTCGCACGCCCAGACACGCTGATCCATGAGACTGGCGGCCGCGCGTTGGCCGCCATGGGCGAAGCAATATCTGTGCTGACATAGGGAGGGGTTCCAAATGGGAAATATAGACGCTGCAGTGAAGGCCGCCTGGAACGCGATCGATCGCGAGCGGAGTTACACGACTGAGCTCACCCAAAGGCTTGTCCGAATACCATCGGTCAATCCGAAGTTCGTCAATGATCCAGGCCAGAACCGCGAGAGCGCCGTCCAAGACCTGGTTGAATCAGAACTCACGTCGCTTGGTATGTCGATCGACCGGTGGGACGTCTTTCCGGACCGGCCTAACGTCATCGGTCAACTCGCCGGCTTGGAAGAGCGTAGCCTGTTGTTGTGCGGCCATATCGATGTGGTGCCGGTCGGCGAGGCCGGCACCTGGTCGGTCGACCCTTTCGGGGGCGAGATCAAGGATGGTAAGCTTTACGGGCGTGGTGCCATCGACATGAAGAGCGGCGTCGCAGCCGCCATTGCTGCCATCCGGGGCATCAGGGCGGCAGGTATCGAACTTGAGGGACGTGTTGCCCTCCATTCGGTGGTCGATGAAGAAGCTGGCGGCTTTGGTGCGATAGACGCCGTCAAGCGCGGCTATCTCGCCAAGGCGGCGATCATCACCGAACTAACGATGGGTGATATCCAGGTCTGCGAAGGCGGCCTGGAATGGATACGCATCACCATCACCGGTCGGCAAGGCCATTCGGCGTGGCGCTACAACGAGATTTGGCCGCAGCGTGATGCACCTGATCGGCTGCGGCCAGCCGTGAATGCGATCGATATTGCAACCCGTTTTCTGGAAGCGCTCAGGAACTTCGAATATTCGAGGTGCCGCATGCGTCAACACCCGCTGCTGCCGCCCGGTATGAATACGATCAATGTCGGGGCAATGCGCGCTGGCGCGGGGCTTGGGCCAGACGGATTGCCGCTCATCATGACCAATCCCGCCATCATTCCGGATGTGGCGGTTATCGACCTCGACTACAAATTCCTGCCCCACCAGACCAAGCAAGAGATCCGGTCTGAGTTCGAAGCGTTCGTCCACCACTTCTGCCAGCAGGATCTTTGGTTGCAGAAGAATCCGATCAAGGTGCAATGGGAGCTCGGTGGCCTGCATTTTCCGCCTATGGATACCGCGCCAGATCATCCGCTTGTGCAGTCGCTTTTGCAGCGTCGAACCCAGTTGGGCGGCAAGCCCAAGATCTCTGGAATGATTGCCGTCGTCGACGCGGCGCACTACGCCGGCGCGGGAGTTGATGCCGTGATCTGCGGCGCAACCGGGGATGGTTTCCACGGCGCCGACGAGTATGTGGATATCGCCTCGTTGGAGGAAACAACAAAAACCTTGGCCGCCGGAATCATCGATTGGTGCGGAATCAAATGATTGCTCGCAAAATGAGTAAACAAGCGCAGTGAAAGAGGGACTGCTACAATGAAGCTTTATAGTCTTTTGACCTGTCTGGTTGTTGCTGCGCTCGCCGCGTCAGCGCCTGCCCATTCTGCTGGTAGAATTGCCAAGATCGGTATCCTCGCGCCGCTGACCGGAAACTCGGCTGCGGATGGAAACGAAATGATCGACGGCGCCAAGCTCGCCGTTGACGAAATCAATGCAGCCGGCGGGGTGGCTGGCTACAAGCTGCAGGTGGTCGTAGGTGACACCCAGAACCAGTCCGCCGATGCGGTGACCAGCGCGATCGAACGTCTGGCGGGTGACCATGACCTGAACGCCATCCTCACCGGCTACGCCAGCGGCAGCAATTTTGAAATCGAGACCATGGCCGAGCAGGATATGCCGTACCTGATCTGGGCGAATTCGGCTCAGACGCGGGACATCATCGCGCCCCATCCGGACAAGTTCCCGACTGTCTGGTCAATGGCCCCGTCCCTGGATGAGTACAATACGGCCATGGTCCCGGTAGTTAAGCGCCTACTTGCAGATGGCAAGCTCAGGCTGCGGAATACGAAGGTCGCCCTGATCTCTTCGGACAATCCCTATTCGAAGACCATCATGAACGGGCTCAAGAAGAGCTTCGAGGGCGCGGGCTGGACCGTGACCTCGGCAGACCTTCTGCCGTTCGGTGAGATCGACAACTGGCGGACATTCATGGCCAAGGTTCGCCAGGATAATCCAGCCGTCATCATCAATACCGACTATCAGCCGGGCAACGCCGGGAAATTCCTGACCCAGTTTCTCGAGCAGCCGACGGACAGCCTGGTCTTCATCCAGTATGCGCCTTCGGTCCCCGAATTCTTGAAGTTGACGGGCAAGCAGGCCACGGGCGTCGTCTATAACCTGCTGGGCGGCACGCTCAACACACCTGCGAACCCGCGGGCTGCCGAGGTGATCAAGAAATATCAGGACAAATACGGCCACGAACCAGGCACGTACGGGCCGGCGCTCTACGAGGAGGTCATGGTCTATGCCGATGCCCTGGCGAAGGTTGGGGATCCGACCAAGCGGCTCGCTATCGGCAAGGCTATTGGCGAGAGCCGGAAGCAGATCGTAAGTGGCAAGCTCTCCTTTGACGCGAAAACGCATCTCGCCAACCAAGGTGACGACTCAATTCCCATCCAGTTCTTCCAGATCTGGGACGGCAAGCGGGTTCTGTTTTACCCGAAGCAGTATGCGGACGGAGAGTTCCGCATGCCTCCGTGGATGCAGCAATAGCGCTTCGGCGTGCGGCCACGCGGCAATGGCACGTGGCCGCTTCTTCCACTGCGAGCCGGAAGATGAAACGATGGTAGAACCAAATGACGATAAGCCGCTGCTCGAGATGCGCCAGGTAACCCGGCGCTTCGGTGCACTGCTCGCGCTTGATAATGTGTCGTTCTCGGTTCGAAAGAGCGAGATCTTCGGCATCGCAGGTCCGAACGGTAGCGGCAAGAGCACGCTCTTCAATGTCATCACCGGGATTCCATTTCCGCCGAGCGAGGGTGAGATACTGCTTGCTGGCAAGCCGATCCATCGGCTGCCCCCGCATCAGATCAGCCGGGCGGGTATCCTTCGAACATTCCAAAAGGACGCGGAGTTTGCGACGCTGAGCGCGCGCGAGAACGTTTATGCAAGCGCCGTCTATTGCGGGAGGATGACATCGACTGAGGCGAAAGAAGCCGCTGATCAGGCGCTCGATGACGTGTCACTCAAGGCTGAACGCCGGGCGAAAGCCGCCTCAGACCTTTCCGTCTTTGAGCGCAAGCAGTTGATGATAGCTTCCGCAATTGCAGGCCGGCCCAAGGTGCTTCTCCTCGATGAGCCTGCCGCCGGCCTCACCAAGCCGGAAGTAACCGGGCTCTCCGACCTCATATTTACCGTGCACCGACGCGGCATCACTGTCGTGCTCATCGAACACGTCCTGCCGCTTCTCTTGAACGTGTCCGAACGTCTGATGATTCTCAATCACGGTGCCATCATCGCCTCAGGAAGTCCGGCCGAGGTGGTGCGTAACCCGGAGGTCGTGGAAGCCTATCTCGGCAAACGGGAGGCCAGGCTTTGAGCAACAATACGAACGCCCTTGAAATCGCTGGCTTGCGCGCCGGTTACGATGCTTCCGATGTGCTGCTCGGCATGAGCTTTCACGTCGGACCGACGGAGCGCGTCGGCCTCTTTGGACCCAACGGGCACGGCAAGACGACGCTTCTCAACACGATTTCGCGGGTGATCCGCCCGCGAGCGGGAGATGTCCGCTTCATGGGCGAGACGATCGATCAGCTCGCGCCCCAGAAGATCGTGGCACGCGGCTTGATTCACGTGCCCCAGGCCAATCGCCTCTTTCCAGACATGCAGATCATGGAGACGCTCGAACTTGCGGCGTTCACGCCGCGCGCGCGGAACGAGCTGAAGACAAACCTCGATTATGTGCTCAACCTGTTTCCTCGGCTTGCCGAGCGCCGTCGGCAGCAATGCAAGACGCTGTCAGGCGGCGAGCGTCAGATGCTGTCAATCGGCGCGGGACTCATGTGCGCGCCTCGCATGCTGATGCTGGATGAGCCAACGCTTGGGCTGTCTCCGAAGCTCAAGGACGAGCTTGCTGAGGCAATCTCGGAAATCTCGTCGCGCGGCATTCCACTTCTTCTCGTCGAGCAGGATATCGCATTCATCCTGTCCTTGGTCGACCGCATGTACCTTGTCGATCACGGCGAGATCCGCCGGGAGATCAACCGGAGCGGAGAACTCGATCATCAGGAAATCATGGACATGTATTTCGGGTCGGAGGGCGCATGATCACGAGTGACATCCTTAGCGCCATTCTCGTCAGCGGCATCGTGCTCGGCTCAGGCTATGCGTTGATGGCGAGCGGACTTTCCCTGGTATGGACGACACTTGGCATCTTCAATTTCGCTCACGGGGTGCTGATGACGCTCGGCGCCTATATCGCATGGACCGTGTCGGACGCGGCCGGGCTCAATTTCGGGCTGGGTCTGGCAATCGCCGTTTCAGCGGCGATCATGATCGGAGTGGGCATTCTGATCGAGCGGGTCATTGTTCGGCCGTTCTACGACCATCGCGATATCCTGCTCGTCACCGTCATGACGACCCTTGCCGCCATGATATTCATGCAGAAGGGGATCCAGCTGATCTGGGGGGCAAGGCTCAAGCAATTGGCTCCGATCGCGACGGGCAACGTTCAAATCTGGCAAACGACGATTTCCGCCCAGGAGGCGCTCATCATTGTCGTGGCGCCCTTGTTGCTTGGTGCGCTTTGGCTTTTCCTCGACCGTTCGCGGACAGGACGCGGAATACGGGCTGTTGGCCAAAACCCGGATGCCGCCAGGCTGATCGGCATCGACGTCTCCAGGCTTTTTATCATTACGTTCGCTCTCTCGGCTGTCCTTGCCGGGCTCACAGGCGTTCTGCTCGGCTCGATTCGCCTGCTCACTCCGGAATTCGGCTCGGAGCCGCTCGTCAAGGCATTGATCATCGTGATCTTCGGCGGGCTGGGCTCATTGGGAGGCACGGTTGTCGCTGCCTATCTGATGGGCCTCCTTGAGGCGGCCCTCGTGTTTTTCGTAGGCATCTACTGGGCACCCTCGATGATCTTTCTCCTGCTCATCCTTGTGCTGCTCATCCGGCCCCAGGGGCTCCTCGGAAAGGTGGTGCGTTGATGATGGCCCTCCACGGCGGCAAGCTCCGCAGCAGCAAGGTATGGCTGATCGGCGTCCTGCTAATCGCTGGGCTCCTTGTGCCGATCTTCGTCCAGGACAGCTATCTGCGGCATCTTTTCATCATCTCCTTTGTCTACGGGATTGTCGCAGCGAGCTGGGACCTCAGTCTTGGCTATGCCGGCATCTTCAATTTTGCCCATGTCGCCTTTTTTGGCGTGGGTGTTTATGCGACAGGACTGACCGCAAAGCTTCTCGGGATTGATCCGTGGGCTGCGATGCTCATCGGCGGGGTCGCCGCTTCTGCTGCTGCTGCCATCGTCGCTCTGCCGGTCGTACGCCTTCAGGGCGTCTATGTGGTGCTGGTCACGTTTGCTTTCAGCCAGCTCGTGATGCAACTTGTGATCAATCAATCAAATCTCACCGGCGGAACGCAAGGCATGGTGCGCGTGCCGACGATATGGCTGCCGGGCTACAATTTCCTGCGCGACTACAAGCTCGGCTACTACTATGTCGCCTTTGGGCTGCTTGTCACCACGACCGTTTGTCTGCGCTGGCTGGTTCGTTCCGATTTCGGTCTCTCGATCAAAGCTCTGCGCGACAACGAGGATTACGCCGTCTCGCGCGGCATTCCGATTGCGTTGCAACGCCTGAAGGCGCTGGTGGCAAGTGCGTTCTTCACGGGGATTGCGGGCGGTTTCTACGTCATCTATCTGCGCGTTGCCTCGCCGGAGGTCTTCGACTTCTCGACCGTGTCGCTCATCTTGAGCATGGTGCTTGTCGGGGGCACGTCAAGCATCTATGGGCCGCTGTTTGCTGCGCTCTTCCTGACCTTCATCTCGGAAGGGCTTGCAAGCATTAACAACTTCGCCGAAGGCCGCTTCATGCTGGTTGCACTGGCGATGATCGTCGTTCTCCTGTTCTTTCCAAAGGGGCTGGCCTCCGCACTGCCCGCAATCCTTGCAAGGAATGCGAACCAAAAGCGATCGCGACAGTCCGGGACGGCTTTGGCAGATCGGGCGCTGATGACTTCGTCCGACAAGGAGAACGAGGCTGAAGCTGCCAGTCACTCTGGGGTCCGTTGAACGACTGCAGTCGCATTCGGTGCAGAGCAAGGGTGGGATTGAAGCCTCGGGTCAGGCGATATGAATCGCGTGGTTGTCCGGGCATCGATCGAGGCAGGTTGAGGAGAATTGGCTGGGTCGTTGTCCTGATGATCTCGTGCGGCATGACGACGGTGCGGCGATCCGCAGTGCAGACTTTCGCAAGCCGTCATCAACATGCGGTTTCGCACGCCAGTCGTAAGGGCCAAAATGAGCGGCCAGTGCCCAGTATCTCAGCTCAGGAACGAGACATGACCCGGTTGTATGAACGTGAAGCCCAATCGATTTCAAAACTGGCTCATTTGCGCTTCTATCCGTTGGCCGTGAAGGGGGGCGCCCGGGCGACACTGATTGCAGATGACAGCAGACAGCTTCTGGATTTTGCGGCCTCCTGGGGCGCTGCGAGCCTGGGTCATTCCGATCCTCGTATCAGGGCAGCAGTTGACCGCGCTCTGTCCGACCAGGCCGGAGCAAGCTATCTTTCGAGCGCCAATCTGCCGACAGTGCAGTTGGCCGAAGAGCTCCTCTCGCTCGTGCCCCCTCGCGCAGCGGGCAGGATCTGGTTTGGCCATTCCGGTTCGGACGCCAATGAGACCGTCGCACGCATTGTCGTTGCAGCGACAGGCCGGCCGCGGATCATCTCCTTCGCAGGCGCCTACCACGGTGGCACCACCGGCTCTGCCGCAGTCTCCGGTCACCCGTCGCAAGCTCTACCGAAGGCGTCTGGCTTGACGCTTGTGCCCTATCCCAACAGCTATGCCGACGGGGAAGAAGCTGCGGAAAAAGCGCTCGCTCACCTCGATCGGCTTTTTGCAGGCGCTGTCCCTCCGCAAGAGGTAGCCGCTTTCTTCATCGAGCCAATCCAGTCCGACGGCGGAATGCTGGTTCCTCCAGCCGACTTCTTTGCAGAAGTTGAGCGGCGATGCCGCAAGCACGGAATCCTCCTCGTCAGCGACGAAGTCAAGGTCGGATTGGGCAGAACCGGGCGACTGCATGCCTTTGCGCATCATGGAATCGAACCCGACATCGTGGTGTTCGGGAAGGGGCTTGGCGGCGGATTGCCGATCTCGGCAGTCGCAGGACCAGAAGCCATCATGAATTTTGCGCCAGCATTCTCGTTTCAGACATTACATGGCAATCCGGTTTGCGCCGCCGCAGCGTTGGCTGTGCTTGAGGCCATCAAAACCGATCGTTTGGCGGAAAATGCTGCCAAGGTGGGGGCCCATTTGCTCACCCGTCTCCAGGCGTTGAAACAGAGGCATGCGCTGATTGGCGACGTCCGCGGCCAGGGCCTGGCGATCGGAATAGAGTTGGTCACCGACCGGGCCACAAGGGCGCCGGCAAAACGGCAGACCGCAATGACCGTTTATCGCGCCTTCGAATATGGATTGGTGATGTTCTATGTTGGCGTCAACTCGAATGTACTCGAACTCACTCCACCGTTGACGTTGACGCAGGAGGAAGCCGACCGCGGCGTCGAGATGCTCGATCTGGCTCTTACAGACGTCGAGGCGGGCAAAGTGGACCCGTCGCTCGCGGGAGCCTTCTCCGGCTGGTAACCGAAAGCCTCGGATCCGATCTATATCACCCAGGCGGTGGTATCTCAGTTTGAACTTTGGAGCCGGCTGGATTATCGCGAGCTGGTGCGCATGAACTGGATTAGGTCACCAGGATCTACGCGTTCTGGGGTGTTTGGTCGAATCTAAGTTGGCTCGATGGTATCGAGTATGTCTTGGTGGGGCGCCGTGTCGCTCGTCTTGCATTATCGGCGGCATGGGATCATCGCAGCCCTCGGTGGGCGCGCTACTTCTCGAATAGGGCCATCACAAATGACCTGACGTCATTGTCGGCGCTGTCGCTGCGTGGGCCGGAGAGGTCATCATTTCTGCAATCGTCGATGGGACAGACAGGTGATAACGCTCAAAGACCTGGCTCATGCAGGTCGATGCACGCCTCCTGATTCGGGGCCACGTAATTAGGGTGCTCCTTCAGCAGCTTCTGTTCATAATTGCCGGCCACATGGACCTGAATCGCACCGCCCCGCAGCTGTTGATAGAACTCGTCTCTCCGCTGATAGACATCCAGATCGACCTCAACGATCGAGCGGTAGGTTCCGTTGATGATGGCAACCAAATCAATCAGAAGATCGAATGCCAACAAGAGGCGGTGAACGTCCTGCGGTCGGTAAAAATTACCGGCATCCATTCCGTGTAAGACGTAGTGCCGGTTCAAAACTGATAGCGTGAAATCGGCATTGTCCATGTTGGAGTAGAGCCAGCGCTGGACGAAGCTGGATAGCGCTTCCCGGAATGCTTCTTGAATAGCGTTCATCTCAGGATTCACGTTTACGAGCGGAAGATTAGTGATCGTGTCCGTGAGCTGTTTGAAGTTTGGCTTGTTTGGTTGCCCCACGCGCCAGCCATTGAGAGAAAGTAGCACTCCCTCGAGGGTTACAAGCAGCAAGCACACCGAAGCCGCGTATTCCCGCTTGTAGTAGGCGAAAATCGCGCTCTCATAGAGATGAGAATATTCGTTGAGGTGGGGCGTTCTTAGAGTCAGCCAGACGTAGCGAGCGCGGGCACGAGTGCTAAAGGCTACATCGAGCAGCTCTTTGTGGATCTTGTCCTCGATTGCGCGCCGCCCATTGTCGTCGGAAGGAGGATTTGCCGTAATGTGCGCTCCCAAGCTCTTGATGCGCTCGTGCTCTTCGCCTGTCGCAAATGGACCAATGAACCAGCCATAGTCCATCAGTTGCGAGCTTAGAGCACGATAGTCGGCAATTCGTTGCTGTTGGGTCATGCCAAATCTCCCAAGATCATCTGTGCCTATCACAATGAAGTGGCCAGGCACTAGTGGCCCCACCCAGCCGCATCATGCGGGCTGGGTTGAAGGAGTCCCGTAGGCAAAGCTCGGTTATGACGGAAAGCAGCTCAATGCCGCTCTTGCGTAGCTCAAGGCTTTCAAAAGCGAGAGGAAAGTTGGAGTCGCTTTCAAAAGACAGGATGATGTCAGGTGAATCGTAGAATCCGTTTCCCACCTGAACGGGAAATTGACCTCGTTGCGCGCGTGCAGCGTCCAGAGCGCCACGCAAATGCGCCGCATGCGTCGGCCGATCGCGGTCGGGCAGGCTGAATTTGGGAGAGTGTCCCCGGGGCGCGGGCGGTTTCCGCAGGAGTGTCCACTAATAGGTGCGGATAGCGCGGCATTCAAAAATGGATGTGAGTTATTTGGCTGGCTTCCTGTGCGCCAGAACACCTTTGCGCTCCAAAATCGCGGCAGTTAGATCCTTGCTGGTCAACTCCCGACGTTCAATCAGCGCATGCTTGATGGCGTCGCTAGCGGCGCGTGTAACGTCCGCGTAGCTCAGGCCCTTGGCCCTCTTGGCCAAAACGTCCCATTTCACAACATCTGCAATCCTTTTTGAGGTAAATTTGAAATTAAGAGCTTCAATGATCTCTTTTTCAGTAGGAAGCGAATACTCGACGATATCGTCGAACCGTCTGAAAAGAGCCCTGTCCAGAATAGTTGGATGATTGGTCGCGGCAATGATGAGGCTGTCTGACTCATCCTGCTCGACCATTTGCAGAAAGCTGTTCACGACGCGGCGGATTTCGCCAACGTCATTGCTGAGGCCACGCTCGGAACCAATGCTATCGAATTCGTCAAACAAGTAGACGGCGCGGGTTTGCGCGATAGCATCGAAAATCAATCGCAACTTAGCGCCGGTCTCGCCCATATAACGTGTGATAAGCCGATCAAGACGAACCACGAAGAGAGGCAGCGACAATTCACCTGCGACAGCTGACGCGGTTAAGGTCTTTCCAGTACCTGGGGGACCGACTAGCAAAAGCTTCTTACGAGGAGCTAGGCCATGCGCGCGGATGTCGCGAATTGTCTTATGTTCGCGAATGACTCTTTCCAGAATGGCTTTGGTTTTGGGACTTAGTACAAGGTCGTGCGAACGCGTGTGCGGATAAGTGACCGTTAGGAGGTCGGCTATCTCGCCACGGGGACGTCCAAGAGGAATGGGCGAAGGGCCTGGAGAGGGCACTCTTGCGCGGGATTTGTCGATAAGATCGCGCAGCTCTTCCGCGAGCTTGCCGTGTCCGCTTCGCGCCTCTCCAGCAGCGATCTGCATGGCGATCGAATGAAACTGACCGGCATCGGCCTCGGCGTATGCCTTCAAAAGCGCCCTCAGTTGGTCTGCGCTGGCCATTGGACGTGCTTTGCTGCTCACTCCGCGAGTCTACCTTCAGGTTGCAGATTCTGGCGACCGCTACGAATTCGCGCACCGATAGTTTGGTGAACGAGTGTGGTGCGGGCGGCCGGATTCGAACCGGCACAGGCCTTGCGGCCTCACGGATTTTCGTACCACTTCGGCTTCCGCCGCCGCCCATCCGGCGTTCGTGGTCTGGACTATCCCTTCACCTTGGCGATGTCCGCTGTAGGTGCTGCCCGTCTAGTCTCTACACCTTCCCCCCGGCGGGGGCTTGGCTCGGGATTGCCAGTGAAGGTTTCCCCGACTTTGAGCAGTTCTGCACCCAGGGTTTCCCCTAGGGCACTCAATGGCTTAAGTCCGATGCGTCTACCAGTTCCGCCACGCCCGCATCGGTGCATCTATACGGCGCAAATGGTGTTCCGGCAAAGGGAATACACTCCGTTCCGCTCACGGAATGAGCAGCCAAGCGCAGGGTGGCGAGTTCGCCCTTGCGAATGTCGGCCACTTCCTTCTTCGGCGCCTTCTGCTTCCGGACGTTGATGGCGCTGGCGTCCAGTACGTCCTTGAGGTGTGCGGCATAGTATTTCTCAATCATCTCGACGCTGGTCCGGCAGTTCTTGGCCAGCATGTAGATGTCGGCGCCCTCCATGAGGCGGAAACAGATGTAGGTGTGCCTCAAGCTGTAAAGGGTGCGAGGACGTCCTCAGTCCCAATGCGCTGCATCGCCGAGATTGTAGGTGAGTGACTCATCCAGCCAGCGTCCGTTCCGTACCGAATAAATTCGAGCTGAGGCGATATCGGACCCGCAATGCCTCTCCAAAAATCCGCTTAGGTGTGCTACAACTTAAAGGTATATCTTGAAGGATTGCTAGCGTCTTCGGGTTACCAACATCGTTGCGTTCAAGAGTTCTTTTTACCCTATCAGCGCGCGCACTCATCGAAGCCGTCGCGTCGCGACAAATCGCCCGTGTCGAAATGTTCCGGCCACGTGGAGAGTGTCCTTTAGCTTGGTATTTGAGACTAGGTCCGTACAGAGACTGAGCAATGCTGCCTGCTGAGCTTGTTGGTTGGAATTCGCTCAGATAGGAGGCGGTCCCGTTGGCTCACTAGCATAAGTGGAAATTTGATAGGTCTGCCACCAGTCGAGTGGAGGGCAAGAATTTGAGCATTTCAACTCGTCTGCGTGAATTCTCGGCGCTGTTCGTTCTTCCGGTGATCCTGATCCCCGCCTGGCTTGCGTTTGTCGCGGGTTTTTCTTTCGTCGGGCTGTTGCCGTTGGGGGTGTTGATCGTCTCGGCTATCTCCGTGTTTGCGATCCGGGCAGTCTGCCGAAGGCACAGCGGCAACGCTGTCCTCGCCGAGGTCGGATCGAAACTTACCACCTACTGCATGGTGACCGGCGCCGTTTCGGCATGTTTCCTGTTTCTGCAGATCGGCTTCTATCTTTTCTTGACGGAGTTCTCACCGCGACTGAGCACCGTGACTGCTTGGTACGATAGCCTCGAGACTGGACACATAATTGAGCGCGTGAAGTCCTTCGCTCTGAAGGCGCGCCTTGCGATCATACTCGTGCTTGGTTTCAACCTGATCTTCTTTCCGCTTATCTCATCGAGGGTCGCTCGACTTTCGAAGATGGCATCGAAGGGTATAGACGTCGTCGGTGCCTTCTTCGTTGCGGTCCTGCTGTTCTCCTTCTACGGTTCTGCGCCTAGCGGTTTGAACGCCCTGCGGGTCGAACTTCGGTCCGCGCACGATGCTATAGACAATTCATACAGGCGAGCCGTTGCCCGCGCGTCCATCCACTTCGCGAAGGTCATGCTGGATAGGGCGACCCTGCAGGATGACCACCTTTTCCGGACTACGCCGCCCCCGGGGGATTGGGGTGGTCCGCGACCCGCGGGCGCGCCTCCGGGACCACGACCGATGCCCCCGCCCGCCGGCTCGGGTGTTTGGGACACTGAACTCAGGGCCAGGGTCCTGAATTCCGACGAGCGGCTGAACGAGCGCATCGCGAGCAGAACGACGGCGAACGCAGCCAAGTTCGACGTACGCGGTCGGTCGGACGCGCTGAACACGCCGCCTGCGGCAAGTACGTCCAAACTGGCCGAACTCGAATCTACTCTGGAGGGACCTCGGGGAGGGGCAGCGCGGGGAGGGAGCCCTCCCGGGGACGACCTCAAACGACCAGGCGGCAGCTCATCTCAGCAGCGTGCGTTCCGAGAGATGCTCTCGACTGCGCTCGACGTTGCGAAGGTCCCCGAGGTCATCGAACCGGCAATATCCGAGCTAGTGAAGGAAACCGTCTCCGGGAACGTGATCAAAGAAATATTGACGGCGATGAGCGACGATTTGCTGGCTGACGGCATAAGAGCGGCCGCGGTCGAATTCGTCGACGACTACCTCAAGGGAGCGGTGTCGTCGGCGGACGCGAAATCTGAGCTCCGAAGAAGAGCATCCGCTTTGCTCGACACGAAATTGGGTGCGTCTTTGAAAAGTGCCTTGAGTGGGATCCGGGGATACGGATCGATGCTCTTCGACCGTATCCAAAGTCTACGCGGGGGAAACCGCGATCCGGTGATTTCCCCGCAAGAGGATGAGATGATCGCGGAGGCCAATTCGAAGGCGTCCGGCCTTTCCGATAGCGGTGGAAGGAGCAGGATCGGCTCCGATCTAATCCAAAGATCGAGGATCGAAACCTCGAAGATCATCGATATTCTTTCGGTGCAAGCGAAGACCGACGATTTGGCAGCGCGGTCGCTGCTGGATGTCGGATCGAACCTTTCGGACATGGAATCCAAGGCCACGCAGTTGGGTGGGCTCGTGAGGCTGGCCCAAGAGCATGGTTACAGGGGGGAGGTCGGAGTTTGCATCGTGACACTCGAGGGCGTGGTCGTTGCGACGTTCATCTCAACTCGACAGGAATGCAAGGGCGCGAGACGATGAACTCCAGCAAGACGTCCGTTCCTCCGGCGGCGTAGCTTCGACCCACACTGCAGGTGGCCCTCGCCATCCAACTCGACGTGCGCATCTGTAAGAACAGTACGCGATCACCTGCCTTTCGGCGGCAGACCACGAGGAACGGCGAGTTTTTTACTGGCAGCCGAGACGTTACGACATTACGATCGTCAGCAAGAAGCGACGCGTTCGGTCTGATATCGCCTGCCATGGCGGATAGGCATGTCTGAAACCGTGTGGGACTTTCGGCTTGATGAGACCGATTTATTCGCGGCGTCAGGCCTATTTCAGAGGCGGGAATGGCCGACGCGTCTCTGCAAGGATGTCCGGAACTATCGCATCGTACCGGTCGATCCTCTTTGCTTCACCCATGTCGAGGTCCGCGTTCCAGTACGGCGCAAAGCCGCCCGGAAAGTAGAACGTCGAGAAGCCGGCCGCCGCCGCAGCCAGGATGTCCCGGTCGACCTGGTCACCTACCATGAAACACCGAGCCGAGCCGACGCCCCGCTTGAGGTCGAGATATGCTTGCGAAGTCTTGCGCACCGAGACGACCTCGCCAATCAGGTGTTCGAGGCCGTGTCCGGAAACGAACCTGCGGCACCTTTCGGTCTTCTCTTCGGTCACGATCGTGACCGGTACTCCGGCTTTCGAGATGGCGATGAGTCCTTCGCGAACGCCCGTCCGCAGCGCCGGAAGGCGCTGGATGGCTTCCAGGAAGCGGGATTGAGCCGACTCGAAGAGGTCGTCCGGCCGGACCTCCGGTCCGGAGATTAGTGCGACCGTTTCTTCTACGTCGCGCCCCTGAAGCACCATCGAGAGTCCTTGCGCGAGCAACGCCGCCGGATAGCGCAGATGATCCGGATGCGTCGCCGCGATCTTCTGGTCCAAGTCCCGCAAAAACGCCAATCCTTGATCCTCGTCCTGCGGTGCGTTACGACCGGTGAGCCGCTCGATCTGCCGCAGCATGTCCAATTGCGCGGCCGCGAATACCCGGTCCGTATCCCAGAGTGTATTGTCGGCGTCCGTGAAGAGATGCGCCTTCAACGGGTCATCCCCCTTTCTTGCCCGGGGCCGGAACGGGCGCCGGCGGAGTCGCGGTCGGCGTGGTGGGAGACGACAACTTGGCTGCTACGCCGGCGTTCGAAGATTTCACCAGAATCACGTTGGCGCCGGATAGGGAAAAGAAGATCAACAGCACCCACATCGCGGCCTGCAGCATACCGACGCCCGGAGTTAGCAGCCGGAGCTTGTCCGCCACTTTTTCGGCGACGAGATAGGATTCCGCGATGTAACACTTGGCGTAGTATGCCTTAAGATCTGCTCCTTCTTTGGTGCCGAGAGCGATGAAAGCTTCGCCCCAGGTGGGAGCAGTCACGTCCAGGATGCCTTTATAGAAGAGCATGGACGTTGGTCGGTGGGGCTTAGATCCGGCTTTCCAGGTCTTGGGTATTCTAAATCGCGGCTTGACCGCCCTGAGGATAATCAATACGGAGCCCGTCACCAACAGGACGTAGGCGAAGAAAGCGGCGTATGTCGCTATGGTCAGCGCCGAAAACGGATCGGTGCCGAACGCGCCGAAACCGGGCCAGGGATAGTCTGTCGCGAACCTGGTGAAGACGGCGGCGACAACGGCGCTCAAGAACGCCACGATCGTCAGCAGACGCGAGGCTTTACCGTCCTCGTATTCGGTCAGCGCCTTCACTTCCGCGAGACTGGCCTTTGCACCGTCGTGAACGTGATTGAGCGCGTCCGTCGGAATTGACCACCCGTCGAGCTTGACCAATAGTTCCGCGAAGCCCGTATCGCTGGGAGGCCTGCTGATGCCAAACATACCGAATCACCCGCTTTGCAGATCAACTGCTTCCCCCATATATCGCCGCCATCCTTCGCGCCGCAACCCGCAGGCATCGCATTTGCCGCAGCCGAAGCCCCAATCGTGACGGACGCTCCGGTCGCCCAGGTAGCAGGTATGAGTCTTGTCGAGGATCAATTCGACGAATGAGCGCCCTCCTAACTTCTCGGCAAGCCTCCATGTCGCGGCTTTGTCGATCCACATCAGCGGCGTCTGCAGTACAAGACGTGCCTCCATGCCGAGATTGATAGCGACTTGAAGCGCCTTCACAGTATCGTCCCTGCAATCGGGGTAACCCGAGAAATCCGTCTCGCAGACGCCTGTGACGACGTGTTTGAGGCCGCGCTGATGGGCGACGATCGCCGCGAAGGTTAGGAACACCAGATTGCGGCCGGGAACGAAAGTGGAGGGAAGACCGTCCGGCCGTTTCGAAAGCGGCAGATCTGCAGTCAGAGCGCTGGTACTCACCTGTCCGAGAACGGCCAGGTCGATGACGTGATCACGCCCGAGCCTGGCTTCCCAGCGCCGGTCGATGCCGGCAATGCCGGATCTCACCGCGTCGCGACAATCCATTTCGATCGCGTGACGCTGACCGTATCCGAATCCGATCGTCTCTACATGATCGTAGCGGGACAGCGCCCACGCGAGGCACGTCGTCGAGTCTTGGCCGCCCGAGAAGAGAACGATTGCGGATTGCGTCATTGCGATCTCCAGGAATGAATGCCGAATTCAGCGAGGGGGTCCGTCGTATTCCGCCCAGCAATCGGTGGTCTCGTAGACCCTTACGCTGAAGAGTTGCGCCAGTTGCGGCTTGATCCTGTCCCAGATCCAGATCGCGATGTTTTCCGCGGTGGGATTTTCCAGTCCCGGAACGTCGTTCAGGCAGTGGTGGTCGAGCGCCTTGAGAAGGGGGCCGAACGCCGCCTCCATGTCGAAAAAATCCACCACGAAGCCGGTATGCGGATCGACCGGCCCGTCCAATACGACCTCGATGCGATAGGAATGACCGTGCATCCGATGGCAACGGTGTGTCTGCGGGACGCTGGGAAGCCGGTGCGCGGCTTCGAACTTGAATGCCTGGGATATCTTCATCGGATGCCAAGATGCTTGTGGGTTTGAACGCTGAGACGCCACTTCGGATTGTTCAGGCAGTACGCGACAGCCTGCCGCGTGTGGTCGACCACGTCGGGGCCGTCCATCGGTTGAAGCAGAAAATTATCGAAGCCCATCCTCTCGAACCGTTCAGGCGGGGCTAGCGTCTGCGGGTACACGAGTTTGAGTTCGTGTCCTCGGGTGATCGCGAGTTCGGCATTCGATTTTGGGCTGACGCAGATCCAATCGATGCCGGCAGGGGCCGGCAGCGTTCCATTCGTCTCGATCGCGATACGGAAGCCGAAGCCGTGCAGCGCCCGCACGACTTCGTCGTCAACCTGCAGCAGGGGCTCTCCCCCGGTGAGGACGC
The DNA here is from genome assembly GCF_001982635.1 of Bradyrhizobium mercantei. GTDB lineage: Bacteria > Pseudomonadota > Alphaproteobacteria > Rhizobiales > Xanthobacteraceae > Bradyrhizobium > Bradyrhizobium mercantei. The sequence continues at coordinate 929,643 of NZ_MKFI01000003.1, forward strand.
AGAGACGATGAGCTTCGCCGGCGGTCCATTCGGAGACGATCGCCTCGGCGAGGCTTTGTGCGTCGCGATACCGGCCTCCCTTCGTGCCGTCGGTTCCGACGAAATCCGTATCGCAGAAACGACAGACCGCCTCGTGCCGATCCTGTTCGCGTCCCGACCACAGATTGCAGCCGGCGAACCGGCAGAACACCGCGGGGCGCCCGGCCTGTATTCCCTCGCCCTGCAGCGTCAGAAAAATCTCCTTGACCGCGTAGGAGCCCATATCCCTACCGCCCTCAATTGGCGCGCCGGATGAGGCGCACGAGATAGTGCGACACCAGCCGATAGTCGGCCTTCGTGTTCTGAAGGGCGTGCCACAAACGCTTTTCGGTGCCGAAATTCCACTCGCCGCTGGACCAATGGGTCTTGCCGACCAGACACTTCAGGCCGTTCTCGAATTGTCGTTGCGATTTCGCCTTGTTCCTGATGGCAAGTTCGTCCATCGCGTAGCCCAGGGAGATCAGACCGACGCCGTGCACAAGACGCGACGTCTTCGGCGTATGATCTTTCCAATCCTTAGCGAAGATGTGCTGCACCGCGCCGAAGAAATTGCTGACGAGTTCGACGCCCTCGGACATCAGTTCTCCGTTGCTTTCGAAGCCGCGAAGCGCGCCCTGCTGCAGCGAATTCATCAAAAGCCGCTGCAGAAGGGTGTCCTTGATGATGCCCTCAGGATGGGTCTGTTGGTTGATCTGGCCGCGAAGCGACGAATCCGGATCGTAGTTGAGGCGTTCCGTCAACAATGCGGCGCCGGCGCGATCGGACAAACGGTGCGGCAGTCCGTCCAGCCCCGGCAGCAGTTCGTAGATAAGAGGCTTGGCGATCGGCCGCGTATTGTTGACCAGAATGAATTGACGGTTGAGTTCTGCCATGTCGTCGCAGAGGAACGAAGAGACGAGAAATTCGAATTTCCGCTCCGGCAAGCTCAGCGCCGCGCAGAGACGTTGCTGGCCGTCGACCACCCACCCCGGAGGCCCGCCGGAAGTGTCGACCACAAAACCGCCGTCGCGTGTGGCCGAGGCTCCCTTGGCGAACGCGAGCACGATCGCGTTGGGCAGCATCGCATCGTCCTGCCCCAAATAATCGCTTATCTCCCTGATATGGGACGCGATCTGCGGCCGCTGAAATCCGTTCAGACGACCTTTCGCATCGCGGCCGATCCGCTCGATGCGAGCGATCTTCGTGATCTCCTGCGGGGTCGCGGAGAAGCAGATGACCCGAGGGCCCTTGCCCTGGCGCGGTGAAATCGTCGGCTCGAAACGTACTTTAGTCATCGTTCTCTTTTCCGGACTTGTTTGCCGTCCGCCGTCAGGTGCGCGTAGAAGACGTGCAGGTTGTGGATGCCGCGTCTCTTGTTGCGATTGGACGAACGGAAGATTAATGCCTCCACGCCGGCGTCGCGACAGACGCGGCAGCGACAGCGCTCCCAGGGCCGATCGCCCAGCGTTTTCAGATAGGCCGTTCGCAATTCGGCGAGCCTCGCCTCGTTGCGTGCGTCGCTCGCGCGCTCGTCCCAGAGGGCGTATCGGCCGTACTCGATGACAGCATCCACCGCGGATTCGACCTTCATCCTTCGGGAGGCGAACTTGCGAACGCCTTCCAGCGCGCGCGTCTCAAGCCGGAGCAGATTTTCTTGGTCGAGACGCCCCCTGCGGGCACTTCTCAGCAGCCTGTCGTTGTCGATCGCCTGGGGGATCCGGACCGCCGTGTAATAGGCGAGTTCGCCGCTCTTCCCCAAGGCATAGTAATTGCGCTTGCCGTCCTTGAAGGCGCGCAGCAACGGCGACGTGGTGTCGAAGCTTGCAACGCCGTATTTCCTCACAGCTGCGAGGTGCTCGGTCTTGCCGAAGCCGAGAAGGTGCAGCTTGATGCTTCTTGGCAGAGACTCGCGGATCGTCGCCAACGCCTTCTCGATCTGCTCGATGCGCAACGGTACCATGCCGCCGACGGCGAGATAGCCGTAACCCATCTTGGCGAGCGCGGTCGCACAGTCGGCCATGCTGCGCGCAGACCAGCCCTGAATGACGCCGACTGGAGTGAACTTCCTGCCCAAAGCCTTCGATGCCGGCAGAAATCGGCGCGCGTTCTCGATCGTGATGTCCACGCGCCGCTTCGCCTCGGCTGAAGGCTTCATCCCGTCCTCAAGGAAATCGAAAACCAGATGGTCGATCGAGCAGCCGTGCGTGAAGCCGCCGTCCTCGTAGAATTCGAGTGTGTCATGGATTTTATAGGGCGGATCCTTCCGGTCTCGATACGTGAAGGCGCCGTTGTCCCCCATCACCATGCTGCCGGGATATTTGGAAAGCGGGTAGCGGAGAAATTCGCGCGCTCCTTCCCTGCGGAAGCGCATCGCCTGCGCCTCCGAATACTTGCCGGTCACGGTAGCGTCCCCGACGATCGCTCGGGAGACCAGCAGACCATCGTAGGGTGGGGTGTCCAGGTGCTCGTGCGGGAAGTCGTCGTCGGCATGCGCGCGCCGCCGCTTCGCCGCGCGGTCCGCGACGAAGTCGAACTCCGGGTCAACGAAATCAAGGCTATCGGAATACAAGAACTTCATGCCGCCGAAGCCCTTGAGACGTCTCGCTCGAGTTGGATCAGGTAGTTGGAGAGCAGACGTTGGTCCTTGGGTGTCGATTGGAGGTCGTTCCAATCGCGGTTCAGCGCCTCCCATCTTCCTTCGGTCCAGCGGCAATAGGGAGCGAGGCGCGTGAGCACCGACCTCACCGCCGAAGGGTCGCCGCCGAAATTGCCGTAACGCGTCATGATCTGATCCATGAGGACGCCCATCGCAGTGATGCCGGCGGCATGCATGAGCCTGCTTCGGTCTGGCGGAAGACCCCAAGCGCCGGGGAACGCGTCCCGAACCGCCGACCAGAAGGAGACGAGGAGCCGATACATCGCGTCGGTATCGGCGGTCCCGTCGGTGTCGACGTGCGCGGCAAGCGCGCCGCGTGGATCCTGCAAGCTGCGGCGCATGAGATTGGTCAGGGTCGAATCGGTAACGACGGCCAAAGGGGACGAATGGGATGGTCTCTTGACGAGTTGATAGAAGGGAGAGTTCGGCGTATCGGCAAGTGCGGCGCACAGTATGCTCGGGACCCGGCGCGCGGAGAGATCGCGCGGAAGGACGGTCCCCACCGTCGGCAACAGTTCGTCGATGAGGCGCTTGTCGAGGGGGCGCGCCTTGTTCACGAGAATGAATTGCTCGCGGTGAACCGCTATGTCACTTGAGACGAACGCGATGACCGGCACCGGAAGATTTGACCCGCCAGATTCGGCGAGTGCCAGCGCGCGCTGCTGTCCGTCCACGATCCAGGCAGACTTCCTTCCCGGTCTCACCGGAATCGAGAGCACGCCGGCGTCGCCGGCGCCATCGACGGTCTCGTTCTTCGTGCCCCTCTTTTGATTGAACTTGGCGCCGGCGATCGCGAGAATCACGGCATTCGGAAACAGGACGTCGCCGCCGGCCAGATATTCGGCTATCGCCTTGACATGGGCGCGGATCTCGGGCCGCTGGAAACCCTCGATCTGACTGTCCGTGGACTGCTTGATCCGGGCGATCTCGGCGATTTCGAGTATCCGCGATCCGGGAACGAAGAACGCGAAGACCTCGGTGCCGCCTTGGCGGGTCCTGATGGCGTGCACGTTCACGCATGGGATAGCCTTCATGAGAGCCCTCGCCGCACGTCGTTGTAGATCCGAGAGAACCGACCCTGTTCGCAGGACACCCCTTCGACATTCCTTAGATGTCTGAGGACCATGTTCGACGTGGGTCCGACCTTCGGCATCAGGCGGGTGACCATCCTTCTGATCTCGTCGTCGGAAACCCTCTTCTGGACCCGCGGTCGGCGAAAGGCGACAGGGGCGAGGCGCGCCGCGACGGCCTTCCTGTCGGTCTCGAGCGTCCCGTCGGATCGCGGCGAAATGTTCGTCACAAAATCGAGAAGCGCGCGCTGGGGAAAGTCGACCCGCGTTCCTGGGCGCCCGAGCCTGTCCAACCGTTCGTCGTACGGCATCACGTATGGCTTGAGGGCGTGGCACAGATGATTGCTGATGGACAGCCCGAACAATCTGAGCTGAACACCCTCCATTCGGGAAACGGCTATCAACTCCTTCTCGATCATCGCGGCGTAGGCGCGCGAAAGGCACACCAGAACTTGCGAGCAGCCCTTCGCGTCTTTCGCCAGAGTTGAGGAGAAAGGTCCCTTCGAGACGTGGGTCCACCATCGCGCGGCGCTCACTTCGCCCTTGATCTTGCGGAGGACGGAGGCCGGCCCGACCGGCCGGATCGTCAGATCGTAGCCCGGAATCGGGGTTTCGCTCTTCACGTAACCCAGTCCCGCGGAAAGAACGGCAAATCTTCCCGAAACGTGCTCCGCGGCCTTGCGGGCCATCTGGAACGCCCGCCCCTTATAGAGATCGGCCGCCGGCTGGAGTTGGGTCTCCCTCTTCAGCCGTCCGATCCAGGCATCTGCGGTCTGCTCGAGCGTCCCGCGCGGCAACGATCTGACGGAAAGCGCGCGCGTGCATCGCTTTCCTGCCGAACAGGTCGTCACGACCAGCGTCGGTTTTCGGAGGCGGTTGATCGTTTTCGTACGAGAAACTGCCATTCTTTCTGCGACCGTAGCCACTCTTTACTGCAAGGACGGGGAAAGCCAAAAAGCACGGATGGAGTTGGCGAATTCCCCAACGCCCCCTTAGCTAATCCGACAAGCAACGCGCGCTGTCAAGCTCCGGTTGTGCAGTTTCTTGAGCCTTCCCGAAGAAATGCTCTGCAGTTATCACCACGCTTTCGCGGGGATCACGGGACTTGGGGCAGTCGGTTGCGGCCCGTCGCGTCTGGACAATGATATTTGAAGTCGCAAGCCGTGCAGGTCCGTTGTTCCGGCTGTGTGGGCCAGGGCGCACGGGTCGATCCCTGCGTGATCTCGGCCTGGACCGCCACTTCGATGTCTCCGACGACCCTGTCGAACCGACCGGTTGCCTCGTCGAGGGAGGCGGGCGTGACCTCGACAAGCCGAAAGCTCCGATCCTCGAGAAAGAGCTTACTGAGGCCGCGCGTCTGGCCGGTCTCGAGTTCTTCGCCTTCCTGCTCCGGGCTTTCGCGTTCGCCCAGGAGGAATGCGCGATCGGCCTGGGCCGGCATGACATCGGTCGTGCGCCCTCTCACATCGCTCCGCAGATCGCGAAGGTCGGTCTGCGAGGGATAGAGTTCGTTCAGGTATAGAAGTACGCCCGCGATCACCCTCGCGTCGGGATTTTGCCGATGCCGTAGCCACGCATAAGTCTGTATCTGCCACGCCTGGTGGAGCCACGTGTCGCTCCCCACGCTTGGAGGGCGCCTCATGCCCTTGTAGTCCACTATGATCTCGAAGGGGGCATCGCTCCGTTCCATCTCGGCGCGTACCACCGGGCTTTGGCGAAGACGGTGAAGAATGGCGTTGCTCGGAGGTGCGCGATGGAGTTGAACCGAACTCAAGACATCGACTATTCCCGTGACAGAGTAGCGTACGGCCCGCATCTGCGCATTGGGCGGCAACTCCCTGGATCCCATCAGGCGCAGTTCCGCTTCGGCGACGAGCGGAAAGAGATGGACGCCCCACGTGTTCAAGGCCGCTTCCGCCCGGCGACTTGCGATGCCTCGGCCGTTCTCTGTCGGATTATCATAGTCGAGATACAGAAGGCGCGGCGGAGGACGCAGCCCCCGCGACAGCAGCCTGCGATAGACCGTCTCCTCGATCGGGCGGATGTGCGTCGCCCACGTCCAAGGCCAACCGCCGTTCCAGGGGGCTCCGCCGGCCCGCCACCGCGCAAACGCCTCCTCCATCAGGCCGTGAATGAATTCGCCGAACCACTGTTGAACCGGGACGGAAGGAGGCAAGCCCGCCTTGTTGTATAGACGATACTGGCGTCCACATTTTAAGAACGCCAGCAAGTCGCCCGTGAGGCTGTACTCGGGGATGATGCGCTCGACGCCGTGCGGACGGATGCTCATCGATGATCATAACCTCCTGAGGAACGAGAGGCCTCGCCAGGGCCAGAGTTCGGCAGGTGCGCACGAGGGGCGGCGCCAACCGGTGGCCACGCTCTGCATCGTCCTTTTGCTACGGCTGATACCCGTCGTAGCGACGGAATGGCCGACCAGGATCAGCAGGTCCTGGGCGCGACTGAAGGCGACAAAATATTTCCTGGTCAGGTCGTCGAAAGCGCGATCCTGTCCGGTCCGATTTCCCAGATCGATCTGCGAATATGGACGGAAGAAATCTTCCATCCGATGGACCCGATCGGGATCGGTAGGATAGCGCTTGAACGGCTTGGAGACCCTTCCGTCGCCGAGTTCCGAACCGACGTCGACGATTGTGACCGGAAACTCCAATCCCTTGGCCTGATGGATCGTCATGAAGTTGACCCGGTTGCGGGGCAATGTCTCGAGCAAGTCCTCCTCGACCTCGATCACATCGTCGGCGATCGGGGCGAACACGCGCCAGATCGCGTCGGCCACGCTGCGCGTCGCCAATTCGTCAGTGAGCGAACCCGGCGCGAAAATGAGTTCGCCCCGAAATCCGCGCAGGAGACTGGCCGCCGATACGGCGCGCATGATGGCTTCCAACCAAGCCAGATGCTCGACATCGTCCTGGAAAGCGGGAATCCAGGTGACCAGCTTGTAGAGCAGGTCACTCAAAGAGACATTTGTGTTGCCTCGCAGTGGCCGGGTCGCTCGGCGTCGCTGCCAGCTGTCGACGAATCTTCTCAGATTTGCCGGCCCGGAAACGAGAAAGGCGTCGGCGTCGTCGCGCCATCCGCGCAGTTCGCGCAACACCGGATCTCCTATTCTCTGCGAGCCCAATATCGAACCGTTGGGATCGAGACAAAGCAGCGCCAGGCCAAGGAGCCTGCGTACGGCCGCCTGCTTCTTTAGCGGCTGGCCTCGGGGATTGAAGACACCGATCGGCGGATCGAGCGCTTCGAGTTCGTCGCGTAAGAGGCGCGGGAATCGTTCGGTGCCGCTTGCGCGGTATTCAGATGTCGAGTCGAATAGGATCGCGATATCTCCGGCCGATCCGCGTTCCGCGTCGAGAGCGATCGCGTGTCTTTGCCCTTCAGCGTCGGCAATCCGAATTCGGCCCCCGTTGACCAATCGGCCAATCAGTCCTGCAACTTCCTGGGCGAGCAATTGCTCGCCATCCTCGAACATGCCGACGAGAGGTAGCTCGCCTTCATTGGCGGCGCCGTGCAGAAGCGCCGGCTTGCCGATCACGCGCGCCTGCTGAAAAATCACATCGGAGCGCACGAAGCTGTCCACGAGGCTCACAATATTTCTCGTCGATCGATAATTGAGATTCAGCGCTATTTCGGTTGCTTCGATTCTCACCCGATCCCGTGCGCGCCCGCGAAAGCCGGCGAAAAGCTCCACGGTGGCGCCGCGGAAGCGATACAGCGACTGGTCGTCGTCGCCGACGACACAGATCGATCCGCCGTTGTCGCGCGCCGCGGCGGCCAACGCGAAATAGATGCTCTCCTGCAGATAGTTCGTGTCTTGATATTCGTCGACCAAGACGAACCGGACGGTCGCAAGGAAGTCGTTCATCCGGCCGGAGCCGAGCGCCTCGAGAAAGTACTCGTTGAGACCTGCGAAATCGAAGATCTCCCGCTCGCGCATGACAGCCTCGAACGTCTCGATCGCTTCCAGCGCCCGCGACAGACCCACGCTGACGTCGTCGGCGCCGCGGCCGGCGCCGGCCAAAAGCGCGGCGCGGTCGACGCGATCGTTTATGAGGCGTTCGCGGATTTCGACGAGGGCGGCGGCACGACCGCCGAAGCCGAGCAGGCCGCCGTAGGTATTAAATCCCAGCGATTCGAGAAACGCGCATAGCCTCCTCGACCTTGCCGCGGCCGTTGGGCGGACGCCTTCAGCCATCATCAGAGCGGCGAAGACGTGCGTATCCACCGGTGTCGGTCGAGGCGCTCCGGCAGCCCTGAATTCATTGAGGAGGTCCTGAGCGATGCTGTCGATCGTCCCGACCCGCAACTGGTTGAAATCCAGCCTCTCGAAGCGAAGGGGTGCAGGGCGCCGGGAGCGCAGGACGCGCGCGCGTATGTTCTCGCCCCACTCGATAATTCTGCTCCGCAGGACCGCGGCGGCTCGACGTGTGAAGGTCGTGGCGACGATTTCGAGCGGATCGAGGCCGTCTACGTAGATGAGCTTCAGGATCCGAAGAGCCGATGCGGTCGTCTTTCCGCTGCCTGGGCCGGCGATGACGAAAAGGGACCTGTCGACCGTTGCGGAGACGATGCCAACCTGTCCATCGTTCAGGCCGCCTTCGCGTCCCACATTCCTCGCGCTAAGAGGAACTCTTGCCACCGCCATCGCATGGTCGCAAAAGTCCTCCCATGTCAACGTAGTCACCTGCGATCCCCCTCAGCCCCCGCCGTGCTGGCGATCCTCTCTGCGCCGCAACTTATGTTAGAGCAGCTATAGCGGGACCCTTCGATTTCGTCGATGCTGGAAGCGCGCGAACGGGAGTAGCGTTGAATCATACTTAAGTTCGTACGGAACGGACCGAGTATCGCGGCGGCCAGCGAATCGCCAATGTAGGACCGCGATCGGGTTCGGCTCGCTTCGCCGGGCCGTCCGGCTATCTCCTCCGCGCCGGAATTTTCGCCTCCCTCAGCGATATCGCCCGGTTCGGACCGTGTTGAAGCAATTCGGACCGTGTCGAAGCAATAAAGCCTGCGATTACAGACGACCCGAGTCTGCCCTGCGCATGATCGCGTTCGGCGATCCCGCGAGGAGAAGTGCGCGCTGAAGACCAAGATCCGGCACGCCCTCAAGGCCGCCGAGGTGCGGGAGGGAGGGCGTCTTACAGCCTGCGAGGTTCCGATAGTTTGGTGATATGCGAATACAATAATCATGTGCTGCGCATCACGTTAGGGCGACAGGCGGACGCGCCAGGTCGAGCGAAATGTCCGAGAAGCGTGCGTCCTGGATCGTCCACCACTCGATCAGCAATCGGATGCGGACCGTGTTCGGCACATTGCTTTCGCATGACCGTAGGCTCGCGCACACTCTGATCGGACACGTCGCAGAGCGATGGACCAGATAGTGGCGGAGTGACAGCCCGGTCTTCACGAGATCGATGATGTCGTTCGTGCTTGCCTTGCCGCCTTATTCGTCGTGTCCGTCGCGATGGCGTTGGGCACGAGTGATGACGAATTCGTCAAAATCGGACCCACTCTTAACCCACCCGAACTGGTAGTGTCCCGTAAATCGCTAGTGCCGTAGCAGTGCTAAGGGACCTGACGCATCACAATAGGACCAAGACGCGGCAATGACGAGCGTAGTCGACCTGCTGCACATATCGCGCTTCATTAACAGCTATGACGCTGCCGCCGCCCAAAAAGGCATCAAGCTTTCGTTGGGAGTCGATTTTCACGAGTATATCTCGATTACGCGGGCGACTGCAACGAAGGGGCCTACATATCCGAATTTCCGGCCGGACCGCTCGCCAATTGGATCAGGCGAGGGATTTTGGATGGTCGGCGTCGACAAGAACAATGACGTTGCGGTCCTGCAGGCCGTTCGACTGTACGATCTTTCGCGCAGCAACTTTGCAGAGCATCTTCAATCCCTGAAAGCGTTCTACGCCGATCCGGACAAACATGCCCATCCAGAGGATGAGTGCACTTGTGCGGCACCAATTGCGAGGAAGATGTCTGGCAAAGTAGCGTATCACGGCGATGGTTGGGTGCGCAGAGACTTCAGAGGTTCGGGCATACCCGAGATTATGGGAGGAATGGCATTCGGCGTGTCCTTCGCCATGTGGGCTCCTGATTTCGTCTGTGGATTGGTAGCGCGCTGGCTAATCGATAAGGGCGTTGTTTCACAGTACGGATATGCTCACCATGAGAGAGCCGGCTCGATCTTGCGGCTGGTGGAAGAGGAAATTGTCGACGATGATTGGCTGATATGGCTGACCGGGGAAGAGTTGAGGAGCCGTGTTGTTCCGCCAGGAGAATGACGGGCTGATGTTGGCGACGTAACCGTTGCCGGCGCAGCGAATAAACTCGACACGAGGTTGAATTTGGCCGATCCTCGCCACAAAGATGATTGTCTGGGACGTCGCATTTAGGTCTCTTATCTTAGAGCTTGCAGTCTGACTAAACATGCCTGGATGCGCTGAGGGGGCGGAGAGCGCCGGTTGCCGCGCCCGCTACTTTGAATCGTAAATCATTTGATCGATGATCCCGAGGGACGCCCAGATTGCGACCTTGAACTGCTATGGGCCGATCGATGCGCGAGAGGAAAACATGTCAACGACTGAACTTCCGACGCGCGAGGTGCCGCTCAATCCGGGGCAGTCCGCATTAATGTTCATCGACGTGCAGAACTTTTGCATCCGACGCGATGGCGGCGAGTTCAAGGATGTGTCGGACGACGACATCGCCGGCAAGCACGGCTATTATTTCGATCGCTTGAACAGCATTGCCATACCCAACATGCTGAGGCTGCAGGCTGCCTTTCGTGCGGCAAGAATAGAAGTACTTTACACGACGATTGAGAGCCTCACACGGGATGGTCGCGATCGCGGCCAGAACTACAAGATCGTGGGCTTCAACGTCCCAAGAGGTTCATGGGACGGCAAGGTCATTGACGAGCTTGCGCCGGGCGATGACGAAATTGTGCTGCCGAAATCGTCCTCGAGCGTCTTTATATCCACCAATATCGATTACCTGCTGCGCAATCTCGGCGCAAAACAGCTGGTATTGGCTGGGGTGGTTACCGACGAGTGCGTGGAATCCGCTGTGCGTGACGCTTGCGACCTCGGTTACCTGGTGACGCTCGTGCCAGATGCTTGCGCGACCTACAGCCAGGAGCGCCAGGACAATAGTTTGCGGGTGATCGAGGGGTATTGCCGCCGAGTGTACACAAACGACCTGATTGAGGAGGTCGGTGCTGCTTGCCAAGTTGTCTTGAGCAAAAAATCTTAGCTGCTCATCTCTACTCATGCCGACCGTAAGTCACTGACCCTTCTTGAATTTCCGGAAAATCTGTACTTCATAGCTGCTCGTCTTTTCTCGGCACTACACCACGCATTCCCGAGCAAAAAGCGAGCAAAAATGTTCATCATCCATTTCACTGACATCACCATTCGCTCTCTCAAAGAGGGCAACTTCTATGACGACAAGACACCAGGCTTCGGCATCCGCATCGGCAAGCAGCGTAAGACATGGCATGTCGTCAAGCAGCCGTCGCGCACGAAGGTGACGATTGCCGCCCCAGTTGCCGGATCGCTGTAAGCGACGCTTTTGGCGGAGAGTAGCGCGTTCTTGAAAGCTGCCGGGGTCGAGATGTCTGGCTTGGCAGCCCCGTGCTTCACTGCGACCGCGATACCCGAACTTGCGAAGACAGCATCTGTATACGCCATGAAGCGGTTGCCAAGCTACTCTCCGTTCGCTCGGTGAGGATCCTGTGCTGTCGCGCAGCTGCTCAAATATTTCACTTGCAAAATTTGCAGCATCGGGCTCGAGAATGCTGCTCAGGTCGGAGCGTAACTTCATCCGGACGAAATACTCAGAGGTCACCTTGAGCCGTTTTGCTGGTTGCAAACTGACTCCTCTTTTGATGTGTCCGTCTATGACGCTTTCTGAGACGCTCTCTGTTGCGACCTTTGGGAGCAAGTGGTCGGTCGCGTCGGCGTTGTCTGCCCTGTCCGTCGCCTGACTCCTTGCTTGCGCGGTCTTCCGTCTGGCCCGAAGTTACGTTCCATATGCATTCACTATGCTTCCATATGCGAACGGTATTTCCACTCGATCGTGCCGCGGACTAGAACCGTTGAAGCAGCTAATCCTGAGCGGCGGCCTGCTGGAAGGCAGAGCTTTATCCGAATGCTGATGACGCGCTCAGCGGCATCAGAAGTGGTGGCCAAAACACCCCGCAGCAGGTGCAACTCTTCGGTGAAAGCCTTATTGCATTCTGGCGGATGAGGCGGGCTTAAAGCGGTGTAAGGACTATTCGTCGTTATGTCTGATTTGGTCCCGTTTGCCGCGCCGGAAAGCCGACGCCGCCTTCTGCGGTGCCTGACCGAGATTGCGTTTCTGGCCTGTCTTAAAAGCGACGTGGAGCGAGCGAGGCGGATTGCCAAGGGAATTGGTGTGGTTGCTCCAGGCGGTCGGGAGGCCGTCATCGCTTGCGTGCTCGTCGATCTATTGGCAGGTGACGTTGAAGCAGCGCTGGAGCGCCTCGATCCTCTTGCCCGCGCGAATGATCCCTATGGAATGGCATTTCAGGCGCTGGTGCTTGAGATTGTTGGCCGCTTAAGCGAGCGGGATGCTGTGCTTCGGCGTCTTCCTCGCGGCGATCTGGCGCTCGACGGGCTTTTTGCGGCACTAGGTGGTGCAGCGAAGGTACATACAGGAGGTTCAGTCAATGAGCGGTGTGAATGAGGTCGTGGCGCTACTTGAGGCCGTGTCGCCGGCGAGCGGGAGGCCGGCGGCATCAAGGGCGCCGAGTGACTCGGTCGAGGCCTTTCGTGCGGCCCTCGAGCGGCCGGTGCCATCATCACCGAATGATGATCCCGCAGCGGTCACTGGTCTTGGCTCCAGCGAGGAGGGGCTTATTGGTCGCGTCCGGGTGGCTGACGATATCCTTGGTGGAATGGATAAACTAAGCGCATCTTTCGGCGATGCCGCGAAAGTCGCGGCCGGGGTCGCGGAAAGCCATACTTCCGGCGAGTTCAGCTCGACTGAGTGGCTGAACGCGCAGTCCGCCCTGTCAGCCCTGACTCTGCAATACGATATCGCGTCGAAAGTGGTTGGGAAGGCCGTGCAAAGCCTAGATACTCTCCTGAAGAGCCAGTGAACAACCGTGATGCGAGCGTGATGTTGGTGTTGAAGCGCGCATTGATTCTTTTGGCGACACTCGCGTTGACGGGCTGCGGAGCAAAGATCGAGCTTTATCGCAATCTTCCGGCGCATGACGCCAACGACATGCTCGCGTTGCTGATGCGGCACGGCATCGATGCCGAGCGGGTGCCCGAGCACAACGGAGCGGCCTCCCTGATTGTTTCGACGAAAGACGTGCCGCGTGCCATGGGTGTACTGGATGGCGCCGGATTGCCTCGCGATCGGCTTGCCGACTTGGGCACCCTCTTCAAGAAAGAGGGTATGTTGTCATCGCCAACGGAGGAGCGTGTGCGATTCATCCATGGCACGACGCAGGAATTATCGGAGACGCTCTCCAGGATCGATGGCGTGTTCAGTGCCCGCGTCCATGCCGTCCTGCCCGAAAATACGATCGACGATCGCGTCCCACCTGCTCCCTCAACTGCTGCTGTATTGGTCCGCTATAAGGCTGGTACTGCCGTTGATCAGATCGTACCGAAGATCAAGGAGTTGGTCGCAAATAGCTTGAAGGGCGTATCGTACGACGGCGTCTCGGTTACGCTCGTCGAGGCAAGTCAAAGCGATAGCGGCTTGCCGCCACTTGATGCGCCTCCCGTCGCCGCCGAGGCCAGCGCTCGGCTCTATCTCCTGGTCGGACTCGTGGCTGGGCTGGTGATATCGCTAATCTGCAATGCAGCTCTTGCCTTTCTCGTGTGGCGGAAGCGAGTGAGCCACACAACAAATCCTGCGGCGCCATAGATCGATGCAAGCGAGCAATCCCGCGATGATCGCGACAGAATCGGCGGCAATTTCGGACAGCTGGCTTCACAGGCCGTGGGCCGGAGCGATGATGCGCTGCATCGCCGATCCCGCGGCCGACTTCGATGATGCTATAGCCAAGGATTGGCCGGAATGGTTGCCGCGGGATCCTGCACGGGCAGATTCGTTCATCCGAATGAGACTTGGAAGTCGGCTGCTTCGCGATCAAGATAGGGGGGCGTCGGCCATCATCTCCGCTGGCCATGCGCCGCGGACGCGGCTCGCATTTTTGCCGGTATCGGACGCCGTGCGCCTCATGTGCCTTGCCGCGGCGTGGACCGGGGTGCCGAGTCTTGTCGGGCAACTTCGCAACGCCGATGTCGTTGCAGCGCGTTCCGTCCTCGGAGAAGACGCCTTCGCGTTCGCTTTCGATGCCGCGCTGCTGCCACGACCGACCGCCGGACTGATGTCGGCTATCGGTGCTTCCAAGCTGCCGACCGGGCCTGCTGAACTGCTCCACTGCGCAGCTGCGATGTTCGGCCTCGCAATGGGCTGCATCCCGCATGCACTGCAGGTACGACTGAGATTACGCAGCCCTGCGTCGATCTGGACGGTGTCGGCTAACGCCTGTCGCAACGACAGTGCTGGAGAGGACGCCTTTCATGCGATGCGGCGGTTGGTCCGCAAAAGGATGGCCCCATGGTCGCACTGGTTCGATTGACGTCCGAGACGATCAGTGTTCTCGGACCAGGGCAAATCTTGCCGGCGGCAAGCGCGCAGGCACTCCTGCACGCCGAGCAACTGCTGACCCAGGCGCAGCGCGATGCAGAGGCGCTTGTTGAGGAAGCGCGCATGTCCGCGAGCAGGATTGAAGCGGCCGCCAGAGAAGCCGGGCTCAAGGAAGCGCAAGTGACAATTCAACAGCGCTTGGCCGCAATCGCCGTAGAGTCGCTGCGGGTCATGGAGCAAAACAAGGAAAGGATCGTGGACCTCGGCCTGCAGATCGCCCGCCGGATCATCGACACGACGGCACCAGACGAGACCGCGGTGCAGATCGCACTGCGAAGCCTGCGAGTCGTGGGCCATAGCCCTGTCGTTCGGCTGCGAGTGGCACCGTCGCTGGTCGAGACGGTTCGCGGGCGGGTCGACGAGATAGTCCCGGCGGTCACGTCACGCGCAGTCGTCGAAGTGATTTCTGATCCGCGGATCAATGATGCCGGGTGTATTCTTGAGACCGATGCCGGACTGGTCGACGCGACGATCGAAAGCCAGCTGACATTGATCGAAAGCGGCCTTCGCAAAAGCCTGGAGGCGTCGAAGTGATCTCGGAGACAGCCGAGCCGTCAACGGCGGTAGCTCCCGTAGGTTGTTCGTATGAAAGCATCGATCGGTTCTTCCGGCTCGCTAACAGGGCGGTTGAGCAAACGCCGACGATGAATGTCCGTGGTCGCGTCCTTCAAGTCGTTGGAACAATCATCCGTGCGACGGCTCCTGGCGTGCGTATCGGGGATTTGTGCGAACTCCACGATCCCAAAAATGACCGTGGACTGACCGCTGAGGTCGTCGGTGTTCAGCGCGATGTTGCCGTTCTGACGCCGCTCGGGGAAATGCGGGGACTTTCTACCCTCACAGAGGTGATTCCGACGAGCAAGGCCCTGCTGGTGCCGGCGGGCTGGAACTTGCTAGGTCGGGTGCTTGACGGCCTTGGCCGCCCGCTCGATGCAACCACTCATGGGCCCATGATCGCAGAGGCCCACGTGCCGGTTCATGGCAGCGCACCGGATCCGCTAAGCCGGCGTAGCATAGATCAGGTTCTTCCGGTCGGTGTACGGGCGATCGATGCCCTGCTGACGTGCGGGGAAGGGCAACGCGTCGGTATCTTTGCCGCTGCAGGAGCCGGCAAAAGCACACTGCTGTCGATGCTCATACGGGGCGCTGACGTTGACGTCGCGGTGATAGCACTTATCGGCGAGCGCGGACGGGAGGTGCAAGAGTTCATCACGCAACTCGGTTCGCAATCACGAACCAAAGCGGTTTTTGTTGTCGCGACGTCCGACCGGCCCGCCATGGAGCGCGCCAAGGCGGCCTATGTAGCCACTGCAATCGCTGAATGGTTTCGCGATCAAGGCAAACGTGTGCTGCTTCTCATGGATTCGCTAACGCGTTTTGCGCGGGCGCACAGGGAGATCGGCCTTGCAGCGGGTGAGCCACCGACCCGGCATGGTTTCCCGCCATCCGTGTTCGCAACACTGCCGCAACTTTTGGAACGCGCGGGCAACAATGCGCGTGGGTCGATCACGGCCTTCTATACCGTGCTTGTCGAGGGAGATGACATGACTGAACCCGTCGCCGACGAAACGCGCTCGATCCTTGATGGGCACATTGTGCTCTCGCGTGCCCTGGCTACGTCGAACCACTATCCTGCCATCGACATTCTTGCGAGCGTCAGCCGCGTCATGAGCATGATCGTGGCTCCCCAGCATGAAAGCATGGCGCGGAGACTGCGTGAGCTGATGGCGAAATACCAGGAGGTCGAACTGTTGATTCGTGTGGGAGAATACAAGAACGGAACCGACGAACTCGCGGATGAGGCGATCGCCAGAAGGGACGAAATACAGAACTTCCTGCGCCAATCGACAAGTGAGCAAATGGACTTCGAAGCCACGCTCCAGGAGCTTGAAGCATGCGTGGGATGATCTCGGACGCCGTCCACCGTCTCCTGGAGCTACGGAAATTGCGACATCATCGTCAGCAAGATATTCTCCGGGCGCGACAGCTGGCCCTTGAGAACGCTGCCGCTGCCGTGGAGACCGCCGCCAAAAATCACCGCACCTGGCGGCAAAAGCGTCTTCGGCTTGAAGCTTCCCTGTACGATTCCGTGATCGGAGAAACCGTCGCTCTCGGCGCTCTTGTCGGTCTGAAGGTAAGGATGACCTCGCTGCACGATCACGATCAGCTGCTCGAAAAGGACATTGAAAAGGCAATCGCGGAAGCCGATCGGGCCCGGCAGGCACGCGACGAAATGTGCAACATCGTACGTCAAACAGGCAAGCAGTTCGATAAGTGCGAACATCTGGCGCGCGCTTTGCGCGATGCCTCGGTGAGGAGGCCGGAGCAGGTTTGCGAGAACAGGACTGCTGTGAACACGTCGCAAGCCGGATCGGCCTTGGATCTCGAAGAATGTCGGGGATGCGAAGGCTAGGGGAGGGGATCAGGCGAGCGTCGATACGACGTTGGATATGGCGGGTCTAGTAGGTCGATCTCATCCATGGTGCATCGGATCCTGCGGTTTACGTCGATGCAGATCGTGCGGTTAGGCTGACGGCGATACGCTCGACCGACCGTCCCGCTGGCACGATCGCGTGTGCCTGTCGTCTAGGTCAAAGACTGCGGGCTTACGGCAGACGATCGAAGAAACATCAGAGTCACTGTTGCGATCCGGGCGAGTTGGCTTTGAACGCAGCTAATCGGCGCGGAGGGTTCAAATTTGCTGCTCTGGGTTTGAAGGCGGGCCGGCAGTCTGCCTCAGGGCCGGAGCGAGCCATCGTCAGCTGCGTGTCGCACCTCTGGCTATGGACTGGCATTTCACGGGGCAAGTCGCGCTAGGCTGATCATATGAAGTCACTCGACAAACTGCTGACCATCGCGACCGGCCGTAACGACATTGTTCTGGTGACGTTGCTGATCACGATCGTTTTCATGATGATTATTCCGCTTCCATCAGTGCTTATGGATGTGCTGCAAGCGGTCAATCTGGGAATTGCAGCCCTCCTGCTGATGGTGGCGGTCTACATCAAATCGCCACTCGCATTCGTCTCATTTCCATCGGTGCTGTTGCTGGCAACGCTGTTTCGTCTGGCGCTCGGTATTGCGGCAACTCGCACCATCCTGCTTCGTGCGGAAGCTGGCCAGATCATCAAGACCTTCGGTAACTTTGTCGTAGCTGGTAATCTCGTCGTAGGCGCCGTTACCTTCTTGATCATGACAATTGTACAATTTGTCGTCATCACCAAAGGATCAGAGCGCGTTGCCGAAGTCGCTGCACGTTTTTCTCTGGATTCCATGCCGGGAAAGCAGATGAGCGTCGATGGCGACTTGCGGGCCGGCAGCATCGATATGCGAGAGGCACGCAGGCGCCGTGTTGCCATCGAGCGCGAAAGTCAGTTGTACGGTGCCATGGACGGCGCCATGAAGTTCCTCAAAGGGGACGCGATCGCAGGCGTGATCAGCATTATCGTGAACATCATTGGCGGGATCGCAATTGGTTCACTCCAAAAGGGAATGGGATTCTCGGAGGCGCTTGAAGTCTATACGACCTTGACCATTGGCGATGGTCTCGTCGGTCAGATTCCGGCGTTGTTCACCTCGATCACGGCAGGATTCATCGTCACGCGAGTAAGCTCCGAAGACAACAGCGCAGACCTCGGCAATGCAATCGGCAATGAACTGAGTGCGCAACCACGTGCACTCATGGTTGGCGCATTCATGCTCATCCTGTTCTCCCTTGTGCCCGGCTTTCCGACATTGATTTTTATGGTTTTGGCAGCAGCGGTGGGTGGGACTGGCTGGCTGCTGCAGCGTCGTGGCCAGCTATTGCGCACTGACTCGCATGGCCAGCCACTCAGCGGGGGAGCGCTGTCGATGAATCCGACTGAGGCCTCTGAGGCAAAGAAGGTAGGCGTAGGCGGCAATGGCATCATGCTTACTGTGCCCCTGATGATCGACGTTGACCGGGATATCCAGACGATGATCCAGCCGGACGTGCTTGATAAAGCGTTGGTGGCCACGCAGCAGGCGCTGATGCTCGATCTTGGCGTGCCGGTTCCAGCGATCAATGTCCGAATAAACGAGGATTGTCACAACGGCGAATATATTATCAGGCTAAATGAAGTTCCATACGGATCGGGACGATTGCGGCCTCAACACATCCTGGCGCGTGATACTCCCGAGCGCCTCGAAATGGTGGACATTCCATGTGTCGTGGAAGAGCCCTCCTTCTTGCCTCAGATCGAGACCGTCTGGGTTGATGTCGCACATCTCGAGTCGCTGCGAGCGGCGGGCATCCCGTATCTGGAATCAGCCCAGATTCTCTCCTGCCATGTTGGTCTAATCGTGCGTCGGCACGCCGATGAGTTCATCGGTATTCAGGAAACGAAAGCGCTTTTGAAGCAGGCGGAAGGATCCTTTCCAGAACTCGTGAAGGAGGCGTTGCGCCTAGTCCCGCTGCAAAAGATTGCCGAGGTGCTCAAACGGCTCGTTTCGGAGCAGGTTTCGCTGCGAAATATGAGTGCTATCCTCAACACATTGGTCCAGTGGGGACAAAATGAGAAGGATACAGTGCTGCTGACCGAGTATGTGCGCGGCGCGCTCAAGAGGCAGATCTGCTTTCAGCATTGTGCCGGTACGAATCTGTTGCCGGCCTACATTTTGACGCCGGAGGTGGAAGATACTGTGCGCAAGTCAATTCGACAGACGTCTGCGGGGAGCTATCTCGCTCTCGATCCGCAGACCACGCGACAGATCGTTGGCAGGATAAAAGATGCCGCCGGCATCCTTGAATCGCTGCCATACAAGCCCGTGCTACTCACCTCGATCGATGTCCGTCGATACGTCCGCAAGCTTGTCGAGGCCGATTTGTACGAGCTCCCGGTGCTCTCCTATCAGGAGCTTACTCCCGACATCTCTGTCCAGCCCTTGGCGCGAATTGCGCTGCAGTGACGTGCATGCCAATGGAAAAGAATGTTCTGACCGATGAGCAGGCCAAGCTCACTTTGCGCGTGCTGTCCGGGCCAAACCTGGGCGCGGAGACATGGCTGGACGAGGGAACGTCGCTCATCGGTAGCCATGATACGGATGACCTCACCTTCGGCGATCCGGAACTCGTCGGTTCGCATATTCGCATTGTTAACGAGTCAGGGAAAATCCAGATCACTGCGTCCGCACCGGGCGTGCTGATCAACGGTAGAGAGTGCACTCCCAACAATCCGACTATCCTTGATCCGTTCACCCCGGTCCGTGTTGGCCGCACAATCTTTAGCCTCGGTCCCGTCGGGCTCGACTTTCCCAAGGAGTATACCGTAGCCGAGCGCCAGGGGGTGGATGCAAGCAGGGCCGCTTCGGATGCGACAGAGTCATCGAGTTTGGGCAGCTGGCGAACACGTCTCGCGGTGGGCTGGATACCGTGGCGATTGCGGTTGGCGGCGGTGGTTTGTGGCCTCCTGATGATAATATGTGGCGCTTGGGCAGGGATGGAGCGGCTTCACTCCCGGTCTTTTTTTAACCCTCCGGGCACCCAGCCGATCGAGCCGCAGACGGCCGATCCTCATGGGGCGGACATTGCACCCGACGTCAATATCCAATCGACTGCCGGCAGGCTGACGATCGAACTGGGGCCTGGAGAGAATACCAACAAGAGCCAGTCTGACTGGCAGGACCCCAGGCTTGCGGCTGACCTCACAGCAAAGCGACCGGCTACTGCCAAATTATCTGACGCAAGGCTGATCGACCTCGCAGCTACGATCTTACACGCTTTTGATATCGACGGTCGCGTTCGCGTAGAAGCTGCAGGCGAACTCACAGTAATAGGTTACGGTCGGAGCGATGCTAAAGTAGAAGCGGCCCTTCGTCGTCTCCAGCAGGACATCCCGGGCATCTACAAGACCAATGATGAAGTGGCAACACCAGATCGCGCACGCGCTTTTTTGCTGCGGGCGGCGTCCGCCGAACTCCGTCGGTCCATCCGCATCACCGTAAGGCCCGATGTCGTATCCGTGTCCGGAGCGCTGGCCTCGGCGACATACGATGAGTGGAAGGACGTTGCCGCTCGGTTCGAGGAAAGATTCAGGCCCTATATCCGACTCGAGTCGCGGTGTGAGCTGATGGTATTGCCCGCGGTGCGAGGGGTGCACCTGGGCCGCACACCTTTCGTCGTGGTTGAAAACGGAGCTCAGTTGAAAGTGGGCGACAGCATCGATCACATCGGCAAGATTGCGGCCGTTGACCGCGACGGGCTTATCGTGCGCGTCGGAGAATCGAACCTTCGCATGCTCTATCGAGAGAACCCAGAGTGGTTAACCGAGGATGATCAACGGTGAAGAGGAATCCATCGTGCTTGAGCTGGAGAAGCAGCTGCTAAATGATGTCGATGGCTCCAGCAGAGCCGTCATCAATGAAGACCTCCAGAACTGGAGGCAGTCTCTGAAACGTCACATTGATAGCGGCGTCACGACGCGGCAGTTCGAAGCACTGCAGGCGCTGCTCGAGGCAATAGATTGCGCGACCGAAGTCGTTGATGCTACATGGGTACAGCAACACCGCGAAATAGTCCGCTGAGTAATGAGAGGTGAAATGCATTTCGGCAGTATAACCAGCTCGATTGGGCAATCCGTCGTCCAATCGGAACGCAATGTGAGAGAACGTATGGCAACCATGAACCCGGACGACACCATGGATCTGATTCGCTTTCAGCTCTCAATGACCAAGCACACGACACTGTTGAACTTGAACTCCACCATCATCAAGGCGGTTCACGACGCACTCAATGGTATCATCCGGAATATTGCCTGATCTTCATCGGTAGGTGTGGTCGTTCGGTGCCGGCACGCTATCCGGGCTGATGGCGAGTCCGGATATTCTGATCATGCCTGAATCGACCGAGCGAAATCGAACGCGACTGATGTCACCTAACTTCCTGCAACTTCGTCATCTCCGCTATTTCCTCGGCATCGTGGATGCTGGTAGCTTTACGGGGGCGGCAGGCATGCTGCACGTGGCGCAACCTGCCCTCAGCCAGCAAATGACTGCCCTTGAAGCTGAGCTTGGCGTCGAACTGCTCCAGCGCAGTCAACGCGGCATTCGTCCAACTGCCGCGGGCGAAATCTTCTATCGTGAGGCGGCATCGATCATTGGGCAGGTGGAGCAGCTGGACCGCGTTGTTCGGTCGGCGGCAGGAGAACCGGAAGGCTTGGTAAGGCTTGGCATGTCATCGGGATTTGCGGTGTGCTGGGCTTGCGACTTTATGGAAGCCTGCCGGATGATTCTGCCGAAAGTGCACCTCCGTCTGGTTGCAGGTGACATTCTGCGCATGAGATCGCTTATCGCATCGCGTGCGCTCGATCTCTGCTTCCTTCTGGAAGATGAGCCTATCCAGGGCTTATCGCGGCAGCCGCTCTTTCATCAGCCGCTATCGCTGGTTGGACCTGTGTTTGCGGAAGACGTCACGCATACCATTTCGCTCGAGCGACTGGCTCACCTTCCTCTTGTGCTGCCGACAAGGCCCAACACAGTTCGCAGCGCGTTGGACCGGGCGTTTCAAGAGGTCGGCTTGATACCCAATTGCATCGCGGAAGTCGATACGTTCGCCAGTGCGCTCTCCCTGGTCAATGCAGGCATCGGTAATGTGATCGTTCCGAAGATCGTCTTCTCTGACATGCCGGGACATGGCCATCTGAGGCTGATCTCGATAGATCCGCCGATCCATGTGACGGCATGCCTGATCTCTTCCGGCAATACTCCGCTGCCCTTCGCGGCACAGGCGGTAGGTGACCTCCTGACAACCCACGTAAAACTGGCGCTTCGAAAAGACGGCAAAGAGAAGGAAGGCTCATTATCATAACGGGAGCCTCGAGGGTACAACCAGTGTGAACCCCGGCCCGAAGTGGAATTCGTCCACCATCGACTGACTCTGAGACTTCAAACGCCAGCGTGTTGCCGAGCGGCCGTCGCCCCGCGATCCGGCCAGCAAATAGTCGAAGCCTAGCTGCAACCTGGGATCTTGCTGGTTGGACTGAGGTTTCACTGGCGGCAGATCGCCGAGGGAAGAAATGTTCGTCGATACAAGTTGCGATTGCGACGACAGTGTAGCTCGCCTGCCGCGGCCCGCGTTCAAGGAAAAGCCCGACGAGCAGCCATCCGACCTGCTGCCCCGGGAGCCTGAGCGGCGAGTCATCGTCCGTGCCGGCAAGCGATGGGACTGTCTGACCGGCGACGTCGATGACGGTCTTGCGCCGATCGACAGCAACCTTCTAGTCGTCACTGGATACGTACTCTGATCAAGCACAGCGTTCCGATCGGGAGACTGCTTCGCGCCAACTATCAATCGAGTGCGCGTCGCATATTGCCATCGAGCAGGGGAGATACCGGGGGCTCAGGAAAGGTTCTGGGTACCGAAATTGAGCCGGTGACGGCCGGGATTGCCAGCTCTCGCCGAACCTTCGCAGCTTGTTCACGCTTTGGTGAGGCAGCCTCTTGTTGCGGTCCGGGCGTGAGCTGGCGGCCGAGCTCGGGCGCCAGCGATTCGAACTTCGCCCGCAACTCGTCGGTTAGGGCTCCTGCCTCTGCGTCACCTTGAAGCACCAGAGGATTGAGTAACACCAGGAGCTCAGTTCGCTCTTTGGTTTGTTCAGTACGCCGGAATGCCGCTCCCAGAAGCGGAATGTTCATCAGCAAAGGCAGCCCAGAATCGGCCCGAGAGGTACTATCCTGCATCAACCCACCAATCGCTATCGTATCCCCGTTTCGTGTGGATACGGTGCTCTGCAGGCGGCGTAGCGAAATCACAGGGGACTGGACGCTGGTGAGCTTGTTCTTGTTGGCGGTACTAACCTCCTGAAAAGTGTCGAGTGTGACACTACCGCCGGCGCCTATTCTCGGCGTAACAGCCAAAATTACTCCTGTGTCACGCAGTTCGACGTTGCTGATGATCGGCGAGTTCTCGCTTGCCGGGGATTGGGATGATCGGGACAAGATAGGGACCTGCTCGCCGACCTGGATCGTCGCCGGCTGATTGTCGACCGCGAGAATGCGTGGCGCGGATACAACCTTGACGTCCGCCACCTCGCTCAGCGCATGCAGCACAACGTTGGCACTTGTCCCGGGAAACACATAGGACAAGCCACCTTTTGGAACGGCACCCAGGCCACGAGAGGACAAAAGATAGTCCACCCCGTACCCCAGGCCGTCGTTTAGCCGGACCTCCGCGACAATTGCCTGGATGAGAACCTGACGAGGCTTGACATCAAGACGACGGATCGCGGCATCGATGATCTTGGCATCGTGCGGTGCCGCCAGAATAACAAGCGCGTTCTGGCTGCGATCCGCCTGGATCCGCACCGGCGCCGATAACCCGAGACTGGCCGGGACCACTACCGCTTCGTGCTTTGCTTGCACCGTCTGCGTGTTCGAGTCGGAGTCTGCGTTCGGCGGGCTGGACGGGTTTGGAAGAAGGTCTGATCGACTGGCCAGGCTTGCCACCGGCACCTTGCCGGACTCTCCATCGGACTGTGCGGGCGCTGCTGCAACGCTCGGGTCAGCGCCGAAGATTTGCGCCAGCACCTGAGCCACTTCCGTCGCCCTTCGGTACTTCAGAGGCCGCACTTGAACGTTTGCTGCTGCCTTCGACGTTCTGTCCAGCTTCTCGATTGTCGTACGCGCGTGCTGGAGCGCCGCAGGATCGTCGGCAATTACAAGAATGCCGTTCAACCGCTCCAGTGATGCAAACCGGACTCGCGCCGGACCCTCAGCATTCTGATTGAATAGAAAATTGAGGTCTTTCTCGACTGCGGCGGGACTAGCCTGAGCCAGGGTATACAGAGCAAAGGACTTGTGGAGCATGCTATCGATGTCCAACAAGGCTATGAGTTCACGCGCGGAACTGACGCCACCGGGCGGGCCGCTGATCGCAATGCCTCGTTGTCCGGGGGCGGGCGCCAAATGAACGTTTTCCTCGACGTTTGGTCGGATGACCTTGATGACCTCGACTGGGTCGACATAACGAACGGGAATTACCTTAACATCGCCGCGCCCTCCGTCGGCGAGATCAGCCAGGCGCGCCACCCTGACTCCCCGGTCACCTGCCGCCAGTCCGTAACCAGACTTTCCCAGCACTTCGTCCAGAAGCCGCGGAACATCATTCGCCGGAACCTTGCCGGAAGTCCGGAGCGTTATCTTTCCCTCCACGCCTGGATCGATCACAACGGGCATGGCCAAGATATTGCCGACGACGTCATTCACGACCCGCCGAATATCAGCATTGACGTAGTCCAGACTGACGCGCGTGCTATTGGTGGTGACCGGTAGCCGACGCTCCGAGGTTTCGGCAGGTGGGGCGGATGGCTGGGTCAACACTTCAAAGCCCCCCGCGAGCGGTGCGCTCTCCGAGTATGTAGGTTCGGACACCTTCCGAATGCCGCTCGGCGGGTTCAGTAGAACGCTGCGCTCAGCCGTCGAGCCTGCGCATCCGGTGAGGAGTAGACAAAGAAACGTGAGTGCCGTGGGGTGGGAAGGGGGACACACTTGCGGAAGATGTGCATTCATTCAATGTTTCCATGTGCCAGCGCAAAGCCATCCTCTGGAGCTTTAGCAGCGCGAGCGATGTTGGGCCTGGCGCTCAGCGGCGAAACTTTCCCGAGGATAAGACAAATAGCAGCTTGATGATTCTTCCGAGTGTCAGTACCGGAGACCCGCCAAGCTGCAAATTAATTCATCGATATCGGGCCATAACGGGAAGTGATGGAGCTGCGAGCGCTCCGTGCTTTGACCACACATTGATGGTCGCCTGGATAAGCAGGAGCGGTATTCACCACGCGGCACGTTTCGATGAGTTGTTGCCAATCTCGGCAGTTACGGGTGAAGCGCGAGATCGCGGACGCAAACTGGACCAACCCTTGCCAGGTAGCCAAACTCCGCTGCCATTGGCTCCAAAACGGCGCGTTGTATGCCGTCGTCGGCTGAACGAGCGCGATGATCATCGATCTCGTCAAGCCATGACCACCCGAGTGCCGTCGGCCGTTCCCGCATGACTAGTACAAGCGGGCTGCTCTCGCGACACACTCCCTGATGCGCCGGAGTTTGACGCACGTAAGATCATGCCGCGCTTCAGATGATGAGGCACTAAGTCAGAAATCATCGATCTTCTTAGCGGCGGCGTAGCTGTCCTCGCAGCATAGCTGACATGGCCCAGCAGCAGAACCGCTATGATTGTGGCGTCTTCGTGCTCGACGCGACGCGGACGCTGGTTAGACGTTGGCGGAAGGACAGCAGCCAGAGCAGCTGCGCCTTAACAACATCGGCGCAGATCGGCAGGCCTTGCGGGATCGACTAGGCGCTTTTCCCGGGTTGGGCTGACCAGGCTGACTGGAATATTAAGCGGTGCCAAGTCCTTGAGAATCCGCCCCCGTTCATGGAGGGGATCAGGCGGCCGTTCAACAACCATATGGATCGGGCCTGGCCCGATCGTTGGGCTGCGCCATAGCGCGATCAGCTGGACCGATATCGAAAATGTATTTGCTTCTGAGCGGCCCTAAGCAGATCAAAGGGGTGGAAGGGAGTGCCTTGTGCTGAGCGGCGCTTACCTTCCTCTTGTCTCCGGGGTACAAGGTCGTGATTGGTGACTGGAGCGATGAGCCGCGGCGCTGCAATGCGCGAATTGAGCTGTCTGCATGGCATTTCAGCGTGCCTGTCGCTGCGGCGCGTTTGATGTCTGGTGAAGCTGCGATGGAGCTGCCTTGATGAAGGTCCGTGACAGCGCTTCGATGTCGGCAATCGCGCCATGTGACCGCTCGCCCCCGCGCGTGCTCGCGGCCCAGAAGCCTGTGCCTGGTGCGGATTACGAGCGCTTTCGGCGACGACTCGAAGAGGCCGCTCTGGATGACTGCGAGTCGCCCGCGGATGGTTCCGGCTGCTCGAAGCTCGGCAACGATCAGCATGATCCGGTGGCGATGGGGGGCGTTGCGTCCTCCTGCGTGCCCGTCGTCTCGCACGAACCCGTCATGCCGGATTATGCACAGGATCCGGGAGTGGACGGAAAGCCTTCACGTTCCACAGAGCTCGCTGAGCTGGCGGAGGCGATCGTTGAGCGCTGTTTGATATGCCCGGACCGCAGGGGGGGCGCGACGGCGTATATCACGTTGAATCGCGTCGTGTTTGGAAGCGCATGTGTGTCCGTCAGGTGCCGCGACGATGCGCTATCTCTCTCCATCGTCTCCGACCACCTTAGGTCCATCTTGCAATTGCGAGGCCAAGCGTTTGCGCGCCACTTGTCTGATCGGCTCGGCATGCGCGTCATGATTGCAGTCGTTGGCCGAGGCTGGCGGGAAGAGGGCTGTCATTGGCACTCTTCCGGTTCGGAGACGACATTCCACTACAGCGCTGAGAAGCGCTCATGATCGATCTTCCGCGCTACGATGGACGCGATGCTGTCGCAATATCGCGAATTGCGAGTCGTCTTCCGTTTGCTTTCAGTCTCGCCGGCATCGAAGTGCAGGCGGTCATGGCCGATTCAACGCATCGGCCCATCCCGGTGCCAAGTTACACCGTGTTAATGAATGTGCAAGGCCACAAAATCCGCCTCGCATTAGGGGCAATGCTCCTTCCACAGCTGGCCGTAGAACGATGGCCGGAGATCACCACATTGTCTCCTGGCCACGGCTTGGGTGAGATATTGTTTGATATCGTTCTGCAGGATCTGGCGATCGAGGTGGAGCGATGGTGCGGTCTGCGGCCGACCTGGTCCTGCTCCGACGTCGCGGCCCCGCGTCCCTACGCGTTCAAGATCGTTCGGCTGGAGCAACCGAGCGATCTGGTCGGTTTGGTGGAACTCGATGGTGAGGGGCTGCAGTGGGTCGCCGACTGTTCCTCCGACCTGCCGGTCGTAGCCGCAGTGCTCGATGAGCTTCCGCTTCTTCTGGATGTGCGCATTGCTCCCATCAGCCTTGCCGTGGCGGAACTACAGCGACTTGCGCAAGGTGACGTCATCATGCTCGACAACCAATCGGTGGGCAAGGATGGCGTGATGAGCGTTGTCGCGCACCTCTCTAACAATCCCTGGTTTCGTGCCTCGATCCGGGATTGCCGCCTCTCTGTCCAATCAGTAGTGGATCGTTTGATGGGTAAGCCGGAGTTCCTCCCGTCTGAAAGCCTCGACAGCCTTAATCTGACCGTCGATGTTGATGTCGGACGTTTGACCATGCCGCTCGGACAGCTTCGTGAACTCGCTGTGGGCCAGGTCATCGATCTTGGCTTTGATGCAACCACTAACGTTTCTCTGCGCGTCAATGGCCAAGTCGTCGCGACGGGTGAGCTGGTGCGCATTGCTGAGCGGACCGGGGTGCGCCTGCTGGATCTGCGCTTGCCCCGGGCTGAGCGATGAATAAGTTGCCCGATCCGGCGACGCTTGTCGTCCTGATGGGAGCCATCGCGGTCCTCCCCTTCGTTGCGATTACGGTAACGTCCTTCGTAAAGCTTGTCGTTGTCTTTGGGCTGCTGCGCAACGCACTCGGCGTTCAGAATATCCCACCGAACATGGCCTTGAACGCGATCGCTATCTTACTTTCGGTCTACATCATGCAGCCAGTGGCGAAGGGCGCGTATCAGGCTCTGCGTGATAGGCCAATCGCGTACCAAACGTTCGGAGAATTGGTCGACACGATAGCCATAGGTGCCGAGCCAGTTCGTGACTTCCTCATCAAAAACACGTCCACGACATCACGTCATTTCTTCGTCAATGCCACGCGCAAGTCGTGGAGCAAGGAAGACGCGGCTGACGTGGTCGACAACGCATTTTTGATCTTGATCCCGGCCTTCATCACGTCCGAACTGGAAGAGGCATTCAAGGTCGGATGCTTGCTGTTCCTCCCCTTCATCGTTATCGATCTCGTTATCTCCAACATCCTTCTGGCGATGGGCATGATGATGGTTTCACCCATGACGATATCCCTGCCATTCAAGCTGTTCTTGTTCGTTGCCGTGAACGGGTGGCAGCGCCTCATCCACGGCCTCGTCTTGTCCTACGCAGGACCGGCGTCTTGAATTCCGCCACGCTCGTCAACGTCGCCGTCGAAGCGCTTACACTGTCGGTTGTGCTGTCCTTGCCGGCAGTCCTCGTCGCTACGATAGTGGGACTGACCATCAGTCTCATCCAGGCCATGACTCAGATTCAAGAGCAAACACTTTCCTTCGCTGTGAAGCTGATAAGCGTAAATCTTGTGCTGGTCGCCACCGCGAGCTGGTTTGAGGAGCTTGGCCGGTATACCATGCGAATCTTCGACAAGATCGGCGCAGTGTAGGCGTTGGAGTTCGAGCGGGTCATCGATTGTCCATCGCGTGCGGCATCTGCAGAAAGGACCGCGGCCGCTCTTCATCATCCTGGTTGTCCTTTCATGTTGTCACTTGATCCGGATGAGATGCGTACCGCCCTCGTTGTTCTTGTGCTCGCGGTTGCGCGCATATCGGGCATGATGCTGGTCGTCCCAGTCCTCGCGCGCAATATGATGACAGGAATGGCACGCAACAGCGTGATCATCGCATTGTCGTTCCCTGTAATGGGGCGCGCCTGGACAACAAGGCCTGAGGACCTCGACTTGGCCAGCCTGACGCTGATCCTGGGCCTCGGACTGAAGGAACTTCTGCTCGGGCTTGTACTCGGCTTGCCAGTTGCCGCCGTCATGTGGGGCGTGGAGGCGTGCGGCACGTTCATTGACAACCAAAGGGGTGCAACGATGGCCAGTCTGCTTGATCCGGCAAGCGGCAATCAAACCTCGCCGCTTGGGACATTCCTGGGTGAGCTTTACCTCACATGGCTGTTCGTCACGGGAGGCTTCTCCAAGCTCCTGGAGGCACTCTATCGCTCGCATGAAATCTGGCCTGTGTGGACCTTTCGTCCGACAATTGGTCCAGCATTCGTCGGAGAGGTACTGAGCCTCGCGGACCTCGTCATGCTGTTGACATTGCTCCTCGCCGGTCCAGCCATCCTCGCCATGTTCTTAAGTGAATTGGGTCTGGCGCTGATTGGTCGGTTCGTGCCACAATTGCAGGTCTTCTATGTCGCTATGCCGGTCAAAAGCGTGGTTGGTCTGCTGCTGCTGATCCTGTCGCTCGCGACAGTTTTGACTCATACCGGCGATCATGGGCTATCGCCTGTCGCATTTGTTCGCCGCATCGCCATGTGAGTATTCATGCCAGCTGGTAAGAGCGAAAGACCGACCCGTCAGAGGCTGCGCGAGCTGCGCAAGAAAGGACAGGTTGCTCAGAGCAGGGAGGTTGTCTCGGCGGTGCTGACCATTGGGTTCTTCGCCTTGTTCGTCACCTCTTTGTCTCGCCTGGTGGACCGACTTGAGGCAGCGCTCCTGTTACCCATCGCGCATCTGAAAAATGAGAACTTTGTCGTTGTCGCGCTGCAACTCTTCGGATCGTACGGCCGTGAAATACAGAGCCTGACAACGCCGTTTCTCGGCGTCGTCCTGATCGGCGGTGTCGGCGGCCACATGTTGCAGACCGGAGTGCTCTTCTCGCCCTCAGCAGCGGCGCCATCGCTCATGAGGCTGAACCCAAGTGAGAACATCGGCAGGATATTCTCGTCGCAGAGCCTCTTCGAGCTGAGCCGATCAGTCGTGAAGGTGCTGTTGCTCGGTCTCGTTCTTGTATTTGTGGTTCGCGCAGCAGTAAGTTCGCTTGTATGGATTCCGAGCTGCGGAATATCCTGCCTGGCTTTGCTGACGGGTAACCTCTTATTCTATGTCGCGGTCTGGGCGGGGTCGATCCATCTTGTCGTGGCAATTGCGGACTTCGCGTTCCAGCGGTGGCAGTTCGAGAAGAGGAATATGATGTCGCTGGAAGAAGTGAAGCGAGAATACAAGGAAAACGAAGGCGATCCCCTGATCAAGAGGCGCCGCAAGCAACTTCGTTCGCAATTGATGGCCAAGAATCCTATCGCCCTGGCGCGTAGTGCGACCGCGTTGATCTCCAATCCCACGCATATTGCAGTGGCGCTTTACTACGATGGGCAACAGACTCCGCTACCCGTGATTGACGCTATTGGTACCGACCTGCTCGCACAGCAAATGATCGCGGCCGCCGCCGCCGCTGGCGTGCCGGTGATGCGAAATGTTCCGCTGGCGCGTGCGCTCCTGGAAGACGGTCTGGTCGATGAATATATCCCGTCACACTTGATTGAACCTATCGCAGAGGTGTTGCGAGCGCTCGGGGACCTTGCGACCGAGACCGGTGGTGATCGGCTCTGAATTCGTGAGGTCAGTTGCGAGCTTCGGAATAGTCAGCATGGCGCGAATGAAATAGACCCCTTGGGGCCACCTTCGACGCCATCCTCCTCAGAACCGAGTAATTTGTCGTGAATTGTTCGGCAACATTGTTCGGATCGCTATTGGGTGCCCCCTAGGATGGATGTGGGCAATTTAAGGCCTGGGCAGGTAGTGGCGGGTGGAACGCTAGGCGTCCGGAGAATGCCACGCGCTTCACATCCACGATAAGTCGCCGTTACGAACTCCGCCCTCATCAGGTTTCAGGGAAAGTTCAGAATAATCGTATTGTCCGACAACCTGAACGGTAGCCACGCTTGCGCCGGTACGAGCGGCCCTATCATTCGTGCCGATGCACCCATAATGACTCAATATTCTGCGCGCCGCGGACTATCGGGTACCGTAGGGCAGGAGCCGTCCAGTACTCCTGGATGCCGAAGCTGTTCTCGGCGTCGTTCAGTCGGGATAACGGGCATCTTGTGCAAGACGCAGATTGTCCCAGCCCTGGCGTCGAGCCGCCGATCTGGCGGTCGACGTTCTCGAGTGGTTTGCACCTGCGAGCGGCATGGCGCCGTCGGGTGCAGGTCGGACCCGGGTTGCATCGCATGAAGTTGGTGAGGAAGCGAACGTGGATCTAGACGAAACGATACAAAGGTCCCGACAAACGATCGAGCAAATGGACCGCCTTCTAAGGAGGGCGGATGCTCAACTTGAGTGGCTGGCTCAACTATCGGACGCCGGGGCGGCCGGCCCGGAATCTCCTCCTGCGAGTAACGGCGATTGCGATGGGGGCTCTGACGCATCTTATTCATGCGAGCAGGCGGCCCCAGGCGATGTTTTGCCTTCACCCGAAACGACTTTGAATCTTTCATGGCTCGGACAAAGGGTGTGATTTGGCGAGCGGGGTCGAGCAAGGCCTATTGAGCGATCCTGAGGCGGCCGATGCGATTGACGGCGGAGCCTCGTCGCACCTCGCGCTCGACTTCATGGCGGGGCGCGCGACGTTAGGCGATGTCGTTGGCATTACAGACGAAGAACTTGAGGCACTATATGCGCTGGGTTACCGCTATTACTGCTGCGGCAAATATGAGCACGCGCTGAGTTTCTTTCGCTTTCTATGCTTGCATCGACACACTGACGCGCGATCCTGGCTCAGCCTGGCTGCTGCCAGTCAGATGCTTGAGGATACAGAGGGGGCGGTGCAGGCTTACAAGTTGGCTGCGCTCCTGAACAGCGAGGACCCGCAGATACCACTTCGCGCTGCAGAATGTTTGGTCAAACTGGGGCGCCCGGCAGCAGCCATAGTCGCGCTCGGTGATGTCCTGACGCTCAGCGCCGGAAATTCCGAGCTCAACACGTTCGCCTGGCGCGCGCGACGGATGCTCGACCGTCTGAAAACGGAAAGGAACTCAAATGGTGCATAGCTTGAACGTAACCGGTTGGAACAGTGAAGCGCAGTACGAAGCAGGGACGCTAATTGTACCCGGCCGCTCCTTGATTGCTCGTTCAGGCACGCTCGATACGACAGCAATTGGCAATTTGCCGCCAGCAGTCTCCCGCAAAATCGTCGCATCGGGTTCGATTCCGAACCTGGCGCTGCCGCGCGGGCTCGACCCGGTAGAACTTGCTAACAATCTGCTGGCATTGAGGATCAAAATGGCTGACCGGCTAATTGCGAGCGGGATGGCGGATGTTCGACACGAAGGCGAACTGCTAAGGCAGCAGCACGAGACGATCGGCAACAAGATCATCGAAGCCGCTAACGCCATGGCGAAAGCGAAAAAGAGCGCACACATAAGGAAGTTCCTGGGGTGGCTCGCGGTCGGGCTCTCGGTCGCGGCCGCCGTGGTCACTGGTGGCACTCTTGCGACAGTTGCCGCGGCAGTGACAGTTGGCGTTGCGGTGCTCAACGAAACGGGTGTCGTCGACAAGATGACCCAGGCGATTGCCAAACGTCTCATGCAAGACGGCAACATGGATGCTGCCCAAGCGAACAAAGTGGCTGTCGGCATCACGATGGGCATCATATTGTCGGTTACCGTGCTGACGGCAGGCGCCGGGCTTATGGGTGGGGCTGCGAATGGAGCCCGCGCGGCCGCTATGTGGAGCCGCCTTGGTGAGGCCGGCGCGTCAGCTCTCCGTGGACTTGCCTCCCTCGCAAAGCAACCGGGCTCGTTGGCAACCGTCCTCTCAAGGGCCATGAATCAAGCCGCTTCCACGATCGCAGATACAACCTCGAACGCTACCAGGATTGCTCAGATCAGCCAGAAGGTTTCAACTGCCGCCCGCGTTGGCGAGGCAACTGCTTCGTTCGGCGGGGCCGCTGCGGGCATAGCGAATGGGGTTCAGCAGAAGGAGGCCGCGGACGCTCAGGCGGACGCGTTGGACATAAGGAAGCGAATTACGTGGATGAAAGAGCTTCAAAACAACGAGATGGACTTCATCAAGCAACTCGTCCTCGACCAAAAGGCGACCACGCAGAGGATTGCCGAGGCTATCGAGAGCCGTAGTGCAAGCGATGCGTCTCTCATCCGTGCCTTCGCCTAATCATTTCTAACAGCCTTCTCTTGCGAGCGTAAGGAACGCATTCATGCTAGGTGCTATCGAGCGTGTAAATGTCGTCGGCGTTGATCCATTGGACAATGCCGCGCATCGTCAGCTTTCGCCGAGTTCGCCCTCTGTCTCCCTCCGCGGCGCCCGCGCACCAGAGGCGACCACTACTCAGTCGTCGCTTGCCCATAGTGTTAACGGCGCGCCAAGTTCTGCACTGCTTGGAAACTCGGGGTTTCCTGAGCGTGTTACTCAGCAGACGCTTTCAGGTATTGCGCCCAAGCTCGAGGACTTTGCGACGGGGAGCAACATGTCGGCGATCGCGGCGCTCATTGTTCGTCTCAATTCTGAGCTTCGCAAAGCGGCCAGAGAGGACATGTGGGCTGCGGTTGGCGCCGATATCGCTGCGCAGGACGCGGCCGCCAAGTCGATTCGAAGTTCAGGGCTCTACCAGTTGTTTGGCTCGATCGCCGCATCGAGTGGCGCTATCGCCGGCGCCGGCATGAATCTCAAGGGTGCTCGCCAGAGTCAATTGCGATTCGAAAGCAATGCACCCAAGTCCTCGTCTGGTCTTGACGCCCACAGTTCTGATCGCATGGGCCATTTAGACGTTACGCGCATGGCTCACGCGCAAACCGCGGCCGCAGCGGAGACCATGAAATGGGGGGGCATGGCCGCCATGACAACGGAAACGTCCAAGATCGCGGGGGCCGGCATGAACATGGCGTCCACTCAATGTCAGGAAGAAAAGGCGAAGCATGACGCGGATAGCACCAAGGCGAAGGCCCACGCGGAGGACGAAAGGCAATTCATCGATTACTATCAGACGCAGATTCAGGACATGCTGAGCAAGCTTGCGGAGATGCGTAGTGCTGATAGCGAGACGAGGAGCAAACTCGTCAACATGGCCTGAGTGCAACCCATCATTTGAACAAACGATGTTTTAGACCGGAAGGAAGGTAGAAAATGATCAATGCAACTGCAAGCGTGCCGTCCTACAGTGCGGACTATGCCCTCACAGATGGGCAGTCGCTATATGCGACCATGATGCTGCTCATGATGGAGCGACACGGCATCTACGAGACGCAGCTCCGGGCTGATTATGCCAGCATGCAGGCGCGTAACAATCTTTTGAAAGACATGAATAGCGCATTGGCGACTCTGCGGGCCGAAAGGCCAAATGACGACAAGACTGTTAAAGCGTACGGCGCCTTTGTCGATTCGCAAGGCAAGACCCGAAGCGTCTATGAGTTCATGCAGGCGAATGGCATCGCCATCGAGAAAATCAAAGACGACGTATATGGCATACAGGCGGAGTTCGACGCCGCGATCAACAATCTCAAAGCGGCGATTGATAGCGCCAACAGCGAAGGGCAAATGGCAGTGATTTCGCTTCAAGGGCTTCTGGATAAGCTCAATCAGGTCACTCAATTGACATCTAACGTTCTGTCGAAAGACGAAAAGGCCAAGGAGGCCGTCATTGGCAATATTCGGTGATGGGCCAGTACTGACGGCTGCGGGCAGGTAATCGCTGCTACAATACAAAACGTTACAGGAAGGGTCGGCACGATGCGGTCAATCAATTAGTTGATAGATCCAAAACGGCCTGTTCTGGTCTTGTGGTGGATCGTTACGGAGGAGATCGTCTTTGGTTCATCCGCGGAAGGAATGATCGGTCCCGCTGCCCTTGCCAACAGGAAATGCTGGCAGTCTTTCGAAAAGTACCGCGATCGGAGTCGGCGCCCATAGAGCGAGTGCAATCCATAGCCCCATGCGCAGCGCACTCCGTACCAGGGCTGTGTTTGCCGCGCCATGTGCTTGCGCCGCGAGCGGCGCTACTGCCGAGATCACGCCAGCTGCGAAGGTCAGGCCAACCGATAAGATCATACCGGCAAGCGCGGCTGCCGCGAGGGCCTCGATGCCGATGTGGCCGATCCAGGCCAGATCCGTCGCCATCATCGCGATCTGCGCAAGCTGCGTGAGCGCGATCGGGGTCGCGAGTGTCGCGTTGCGGCGAGTTCGTCGCTGAGGTGATGGCGAGCCACCCATTTGGCCAACCCTGAGTTCACAAACGAAGTGCGACACTTTCTTGAGGAGGTGTTGCCATGGGGCGGACTTACAAGCCGCTCTCTCTGGACGACCCGACGGCCGAAATGGACGTCTAGATGCGGCACTTCTATCGACTCCGTTTCTCTGTTGTTTGCGGAGCCTTGGCCAGCGGACGCGCGTTAGATTGATGACGCAGACAGGGGCGTATCATCCGCGATTCCGACCGGACATCATCTTTCCGGATTGGGCCGCTCACGCAGAGTTCTTCGAACGCTATCGTTAGAGAGCTAAACCGGAGTGCTTAATCGGCCGTGATTGCTCGGTAAGATCAAGGTACGCCACGACCCGGGCAGTGATCGGGAAAGCTGACCAGCCTCATTGGGCATCGCCTGGATGTTATGAGAGCTGCCTGACTATGTTCCTCATGGTAGGTTCTCGAGCAGGGGCTGATAATGGCAATCACCTGAGTTCGCGGATGCCAAAAAGAGGATTCGAGGCACATCCAAATCCATATGCGGACAGCGATTTCGACAGCTTCCTGAAAGCTTGGACGAATACGAACCAACGTGGATAGGCTTAGAGATGAGGTTGGCGTGGGCTCGCATGGTTTCGACGCATCTGGTGCTGCACAGTGCCGCTGCAGAACGCCGATCTGGAACAGCAGCAAGCTCGGGCCGAACAAGAGGCCTTTGAGCAGCAGCTGGATGCAGCGCGGATGGCCGATGCTGCCCGCCTTCACCGGCGTCCCGGCCCTAAACCGCCGGCCAATGTGTCTGGTACGGATCGCGATTACACTTGGGCCATGATTGAGGCCGTCGGCAAGCGCCGAAAGCTGTCACACGCGACGGCCGAGAAATATACCTGGGCGAGAGACGCCAATCGCCCGAAGAAACTGATGACAAGACGTTAAATGAGCTTTTTGAGACGGTGTTCAAGAAGAACAAGTATGTGGGCATTGCACTGCAGGCTCTCCAGGAACAGCGTGGCGGGCTTAGAAGGCGTAAACGTGGCGCGACTGCTGGGTGTATACGTGGCGCGTATTCGGCATCCGTTGGGCGTATACCTGTCGCCCCAACCGAGGCTGATGCTCCGCTTATCGAAAGCATTATAGAAGAAGGGGTCAATAGAAAGCATTGGGCGCCGCCTAGCCGATCGCTCACCCGCTCCGCCAGACGGGGTCTCTTTGCCGCCTACGGATCAGTTCTGGATGTGGCAGTTGGTCCATACGAAAGGAACATGAGCGCATGTGAGCAAATGTTGGCCCTTCGCCCGAGCGGAAAGTCCATCAGCGAAGCCTACAGTCGCGCGAGCAGAGTTGAGGGCATCCCGCAAGCGCGAAGGCTCCACCTTGGAACGATGAGCGTCGCTGGCGTGTCTTAGAGCATAGAAAAGCTGATCGTCGGGTTGACAACTGAAAATTCTGCACCACACCGTCACATGTGGTTCAACATCTTCTTCGGTCAAAGGAGCAGCGATGGCTACCGTGAAGGTCGATATCAATAACTTCCAGTCGGAAGTTCTGGAATCCGCAGCACCCGTCGTCGTCGATTTCTGGGCCGAATGGTGCGATCCCTGCAAGATGATTGCTCCGAGCCTCGAGGAAATCTCCGTCGAGATGGAAGGCAAGATCAAGGTCGCCAAGCTCAACATCGATGAAAACCCAGAACTCGCCGCCCAATTGGGCGTGCGCTCTATTCCGGCGCTCGCGATCTTCAAGGGCGGCGAGGTGTCCGATTTCTCGGTCGGCACCAAAGCGAAGACAGCTCTTTTGAACTGGATTTCGAGCGCTGCTTGATCGATATCGATCAATTTGTCTTATTGGCGCGGGCCTCGCGTAGCTGCTTGATTTCCACTCGTACGGATCAGTGGCTCTTGGTTGGTTAGGTATTTGCCTGGACGGAGAAAGAGCCCGTGCTCCCGCTGTCCAGACAACGGTGCGGGTCGAGTCTCGGGAACTGAAACTGGAAGAAGGCGGCCTCAGTGGCCGGCAAATGACGCGAGGCTGATGGTAGCTTAGCCGGACGCGTTACTTTCTGCTAAGGGGCCACCCAACCGAACTGGAGAAAGGATGCTGTGGTCTTGCCGCATTTGGAAATCTCGAGCTTCCAAGCTTTCTCACTCTGATATCCATAGTTGCTAATCGGCGAGCTTATGACGCGACACCCTGACGCGGGTGCTCTCGTCGCGATCGTCAGCATCTCGTAAGCTGGACTCCGCAATATCCCGTGATCAGAAACCGGCGGCGGGCCTTTTAAAACGGGAGACTAGGCATGGAGTTTGTCGAGCGAGGCTGGGCTGATCGTGCTTTGTATACCATCTTCGAAGAAGATGAGGAAATCCAGCATTCGATTACGGAAGCTTCTCCGTCAGCAACTGACCATCTGGAGCAGCCAAGCGCAGTGAGCCCGGTGGAATCATCCGATGGGGAAGACAATTCGGTGGGCAGTATGTCGCCGCAGCTGGGCGCGGTGCTGGCCGAGATTGAACGTCGCCCGAATTCTCGCTTGAATCACCCCTATCGTCAGTCCGCATTGCTTGACAGCCCTCGCCTTTTGCGAATTCCGTCACAGCGGCGCGCTACTGACGGCCTTACAGGGATCATCGACCGCAACGCCATCTTGGATTCCTCGGGCGGTATCGCTTCGGAGATGGACATTCGCAGTTATCGGCTGTGGTGCCTCGAGCGGGGGGCCAGCAGCGCGCAGGAAGCCAATCCATTGACCTTGTCCGCCGCTTCGACGGAGCGCGATGATGGCCGTGAACTGACCATCCCGGTTCAGCAAGCCGCCTCATCACGTTCCGTCGAGCCCGTGCGTGATCAAGATGCCGAGACCCTGAGATGCGTTTTGCTGGATCGCGGAGGGTTGGTCGGACAAGCAGGGCGTCCTGATAGCGAAGGAGGCCCATGCCGTATCTCCGACGCAATGTCGGACGAGCAGAAGACGCGCGAAGCGACGCTTGCCGTCGCCGGCGCGGTGGTTGCCCGGGGCGGCAATCTCGACGGATTTTCGGATCCAGAGCTGGCCGATTTGGTGTACGGCTTCAGCAGATGGCCGGACCAGCAGAAGACGCGTGCAGCGACGCTTGCCATCGCCGGCGCGGTGGCTGCCCGCGCCGGCAATCTCGACGGATTCTCGGATCAAGAATTGGCCAATCTGGTGAACGGTTTCGGCAAGTGGCCGGAAGAAGAAAAAGCACGCAAGGCGATCGTTGCCATCGCCGGCGAGCTCGGTTCCAAGGGCCGTCGCTTCGCCACTTTCAGCACGCCTGCGCTAGTCAGGGTCGCCAACGGTCTGTCGCGGAGTATCGACGAGGGAGAGATCGCCGGCGAGGTCGCCGAACCGGCCTTGCTAAAGGACCGGCTGCATCGGCTGGCGCACTACCTCCAATATGCCGAGGATCGGCTGCAGCGGGCCGATGTCCATGCCATCGCGAGTATATTCAAGGCGTTGGGCAAGGCGCAGTTGTTGGACGATCTCGGTGCGCTGGCACGGCCGGGGCTGGACAGGCTCGAGGTGTTACGTGCCGCTCCCGAGTTTAAGCGCGACAACAACCTCGAGACGATGGGCAATCTTTGCGCCTCCCTGCTGCCACTGGCTCGCAGCCCGAAGCCGGTGTTGCGCTGGCACCGCAGGTCGGCGCTGAACCTGCTCAACGCCATCCAGCCGGTGGTGGAACGCAAGATCGATGCCTATCTCAAGCCAGGCCAGGCCGAGCGCACCAGCGGCGCCAATGCAAGCCGCTTCCCGGCGCTTTCGATCTATCAGGTGCTCAAGAGCCGGGCGGTGCTGGAGACGCTCTACCGGCGGCCCTATGTCGACGGCGACGAACTCGCCTTGCAGGCCAGGCAGCAAGAGCTGCACGGCAAGACCAGGCAGATCCTGGATAGTGCCCGCGCCCTCATCTACGCCGACCTTTCCTACAAGAGTTGGAACGTGATCGCCGAGATCGAGGCGAAGGAGCCGCTCGAAGCGCTCGACACCTTCATGGCGCAGAACGCATCGATGATCCAGGCCCAGCATGCAGCCGCGAGCTTCGATGTCCATCGGGTCCTTCAGGCCATGGACCACGAGCCGAGACCGCCGCAAGGCGATGCCGGACTGATGCGGCTGCCGGTGGTTGACATGCAAGGCCGGCCGCTGGGCAGCGAAGCCGAGTTGCGCTATTCCATTTTCCACCGCTTAACCGCGGGCGCGGTGAAGGTGGTGGCGGTGCAGCTGAAGGGAATTCCGACTGGCGCCATGCTCACACGCACGCTCACCGTGGAGGGCGTGCCCTACCGCATGGACCTGTTCGGCGGCAGCAAACTGAGGCCGCCGGAAAAGAGCCTGAACCAGCTTGCCTCTCAGCTGCCCTTCGCGGCCGAAGAGGTCCCAAGCGGCAAGCTTTTGGCGATCCCCTATGCCGAGACGGCTCCGGGGACGGCCTTTGAGCAGCTGTCGCGGGCCTGGGCGCCGTTCAAGGAAGCCTATTACTATACCCAGCGCCGCGGATTTGCCTCGCCGCCGAGCATCCCCGACGTTGGTCCGCATGATTATGCGCTGGAAGGGTGCTTTAAGCTGTCCCTTCTGCCCGACCGCCCCGCAGGCGCAGTGCATCCCTTCCGGATCGAGGGGCCAGACGGCGAGATCGCCTTGCGGCCGCATGACGGCTGCGGCTTCATCAGGGCCTCACTGGCCGAGCGCATGCCGGCCATTGCCCGAACTCGCCACGACGCTCCCGAGCGGATGCCGGCCTTTGCCGATAAAAGGCAATCGGCGGTGCCGCCCTCGGCGCTGCAACATTATCCACGCAGCGTCGAGGTGGCACAGGAGACCCGCGAGAAGGCTCTGGCTTGGCTCGAAACCCATCAAAGCCTCACCGCCGAGGAGCTGTTCCGGACGGTCACGGGCGGGCATATCGGGGGTTCGGGCGCTATCGCCGTGCCGTCCAGCGACGAATACCTGCATGTGCCGACGGGCAAGAGCAAGACCTTGACCCGTGACGCTGGCGTGCTTGTCGGACGCTCCCCCTATGACAAGCCCAACCTGCGCCCGTTCGCCGCCGACCGGGTCAGGTCGGCGGGCGATGGCGATCGGACCGCGGCGTTCCTGGATCGGTGCGTGGCCTTCCAATACAGCTTCAACGTCGCGCACAGGTCGGGGGCCGGGCTTGCCGCCGACGATCCGACCTTCTTTGCCAAAGGCATCTTGATCGTTGTGCCCGACGGAATGTGGCCGGCGGACTTCGCCGAGCGCGGGGTGGTGATGTCTGCCGAGGACGTAAAGTGCCATTCGCGCTGGCTGGAAGCAAAGGAACGGGTCAAGGCCGACACCGCGCTCGAGTGCGTCGGCATCCTGCAGGCGACGGAGGTGTTCGCGCCCGGCTCTTTGGTTGCGGTTCCGAGCGCCGAACAAAAAAAGCTCGACGGCGATTTTGACGGGGACGCCGTCATCATCATCGGCGACCGACCTCGCCTTTACGAGCATGTGAGCCAGTTCGACGCGCAGCTGCAGGCGCGCGGCATCGCCTCGCTGAAGCCGCCGAAGTCGCACACGCCGGCCATTGAGAAAGGCGGCTACCAGTTCAGCCGGTCCAAGCAGATCCTGTCGGCCTCCGGGCTGGTGCTGGAGACCTACAGCTGCCTGCAGCGCAACATGCTGGCGCAGCCGCTGGACGCGCAACGCTGGTTTGCCGAGCGTGCCATCTTCGGCACCTATGAGGGCATTCATCCTGAACTCAAGGCCGACATCCGCGCACTGTTGCAGGAAGATCGGCCGGATGGCCAGACCCTCCATGAGCTCATCGCCAGCGCGGTGGAAGACAGCAAGGTCGCCAGGCATCCGGTGGCCTGCGAACTGGCCGCCTTGCTAGTGGCCGAGCTCCAGGACTGGAATCTGCAGCTCAATAGCGAGCCGGCTCATGAGCAGTCGGACGTCAAGCAGCAGTTAGCGCGATCCGTGGCCTCAACCGGCGCGAAGCCTGCCGTCAGCGCCGACGCCGGCGCGCTCTTCCCGAAACTCAGCGAATCCTATCCGGCAGCCGCGGACGCCAGGACGCGCATCGACTTCCTGCTCGACCACTACCAGCCGCGCATCGATCCGCGGCCCGACGGCTACAATCGGGACGATCTGCGTGAAAGCGCCATCAATCTGTTGAGCGTCGGCATCAAGGTCGGCACGGACGCCTACAAGTCCGATACCGGTACGCGGGTGTTCACGCAAAAAGCCAACGTATTGCAGCGGCTCTTGGAGCGGAGGCCGGCCTTCAGGCCGGCGTCCTATGTCAAGGGGCAGGCGGCAAAGCTTCACCAGGGCCGATTTGACGTCGATGGCAGCCTGGCGGATCTGAAGGACAACCCCACGCTGGCAGCCTCGGTCATGGAGGCCTCGATCAGACTCGCCGTCGAAAAGCGCATCCTGCCCAGCGCCTTAGCAATCTCGGCCGACGACGACCCCGCCAGCAGGATAACGCTGAGCAGCGAACAGGCCCTGGAGCGCGCCACGCAAGAAAGCGCGATTACCGAAACTGTGCATGCGGTTGCCGAGCTTTTGCAGCA
The DNA here is from genome assembly GCF_001982635.1 of Bradyrhizobium mercantei. GTDB lineage: Bacteria > Pseudomonadota > Alphaproteobacteria > Rhizobiales > Xanthobacteraceae > Bradyrhizobium > Bradyrhizobium mercantei. Next base: position 971,490 of record NZ_MKFI01000003.1, read on the forward strand.
GGACGGCATCGAGGTGAAGGTGCCGCGTCTTGACCAACGGTCGCTCGGACAGGTCTGGATAGCCGACGAGTTGACCGGCCAGAGCGTAAGTGCAGCGCCGCAGGCCCAACTGGTCACCAATGCCGTGCGCCATGTCTTCGAGATCCCGGACGAGGCTTTTACGCGCGCCTTCAGGAAGGCGGCACTGGCCTTCGAGGAGCGGGACTGCAGCGAGGTCGAGACCACCAACTGGTTCATCAGGATGGACACGCCGAGGTTACGTGGCGTTCACACGACGTTCAGAACCGCGCAGAACTATCGCTTCGAGGTCGAGTTCCATACGCCGGCCAGTTACCGGGCCGAGCTCGCGCAGAGCGAAGGCGAGCTGGTCCCCGTTCCCCGTGGCGCCTGGGACATATTGCCCTGGGACCCGTCAGGAGAAAGCAGGTCGAGGGCGGCAGGGACCCACAGGTCGACCACCGTCGCAAGACAACAGATTGCCGTCGCTCGCTCGCCGCAAGCCGGCGAGATCCTCGCGGCCCTCGGTACGCGGCCGGTCGTGCTCGTCGGCATGCCGGCGAGCGGCAAGTCGCGCATCGGCGCCCAGCTTGCCAAGGAGTTGGGGGTGGAGTTTGTCGACATGGATAAGCGTATCGTCGCCGAGCACGGTAATCTGATGGAGATGTTCGCTGACCCTGGCCGAGGCGAGGCGCACTTCAGGGATCTGGAGACCAAAGAGCTCACCAAGCAGCTGGAGAGAGGGCCCATCGTCATCGCAACCGGCGGCGGCTGCTTTAGCAAGGAGTCCAATCAAGCCCTGATCCTTAATAAGGCGAGGTCGATCTGGCTCGACACCGAGCTGAAAGAGCTCCGCAGGCGCCTGAAGGGGGACACCAGCCGGCCGCTGCTGCAAGGCGTCGGCATCGAGCAGAAGGTTGACCAGCTGTACGAAGAGCGCAGTCCGTTCTACCAAAAGGCCGATATCAGGTTGCCCATCGTCCCGCCCTTTCAGAAAGAAAAGAAGGACGCCCGCATTTGCGTGAAGGAACTCTACGCTTTCCTGTGCAGCGACAGAGAAGCCGCTCTGCCCGCTGCCGAGATATCACATGTCTCCGGTGCTTCCGGCACCGCCATCGGCATGTTCCCAATAGCGTAGCGCATGCACGATGATCATCACAACGGCTACGATTGCGGGGGCGGCGTCGTGGAAACCATCCGGGCGCCGGCGGCACCATTGAGTGAAGGGGAACGGCCGCCGCACCTCAACACCCTCATCGCCGACCAGCAGCTTTTGCTGGCCGGCAGTAACGCACGAGCGGATTTAGCGTCTTCCACGAGAAGCAGAGAACGCTCAAGTCGAGGACGATAAGCTTTAGCCAGCATATCTCACGGAGTTACGGCAGCTTCCCAAGCTGCGGCTCCCGGCAGTAGGCACTCACGGTGATGAACATGACCCGCCAGGCGACGCGTGCGGTTGCGATGCGCTCTATGGCGACGATTTTTGCCCCTGAGCTGGGCCAAGATCGATACTGATCAACACAGCCTGTCGGCAGTTGACCCAAATCGAGTGCGCCGGGCCCAGGCTACGATGGATGACCGCCACCTTGAGTTTCTCAAAAGTCGCTTAATTCTTCCAGAATTCGTATTTTCCTGGAGGTTAGCCCGCATGAACACGTTCCTTCTGGATCGGCCCAGTCCGCGTAATGGCCGGTCCGAAGTCGGACAACGGGCATGCGGGAACGGTGCAGGTTGGAAATGACGAGTTCTGTCGCGCGCTCATCGTTCCTTGAACTGAGCTCCGCGTAGATAAGGCCTTCGTGAAGGTGGTACTCGCCAGGGCCGCATGAGGAGCATTGGAAGCCTACCGCACCGTGGTCCGGCGTCTGAAATACAGAGTGAAAGGACAAATCTTCTCCGAATCGCTGCGCGAGTCTCGATCGAAGCTGCCGTGACAATGGCTGTCCGCCTTTAATAATGTGCCTAATCCCAGCGTAAGTCAGATCGCTAAGTTCCAAGTAGGACAGGAGTGGAAGGAGAGCGCTCAGAGGTCCAAGGATTGCGGTCGCCCGCGACTCTCGCATGATGTCTGCATTTTCTCGACCTCTCTTGTAATCCCGGATGGGGATGATGGTGCATGCCGTTCGTGACAAGGCATAGAAGCTGCAATATTCGGCGTAATAGGTCCCGCTCCCTCCCAGTACGAGTACCCTGTCATCACTGGTGATGCCTGAAAGACAGTACGCTTTTCCATCGAAGCATGCGCTGTACAGCATCTCCTCATGCGTTCCGATGAGGGTCCGCGGCTTCCTCGCTCCTCCTATGCAAAGGATCATGTCTGAGCCCGGACATGATCGACCGGCTTCAGAGGGGGGAGATGAATGCAGATGCTCAGAGTGATCGTAAATGTCCCTTATGCCGACCGTTGCCCAAGCCGACTTGATGTCGGCCAACGTCGGTTGTTCGCCTCCGGCTGGGAATTGATGGCGCGTGGCAGGATGTCTGATCGCTCTGCGCCATAGCCTGAGCAACGACCGCCGATGGTAGTCGGCGCGGCCTTGAGCGGGAATGAAGTCCACGTCGATTGGGTTGACTTTGGGATCCACTGACTATCCTGAAGGAGGGCCATCGCTGATGATGATGATGATCCGGATGCACGTCTGTAGGAGTTGCCATGACTCCAGGCTCTTTGAACCGCAGTCGTTCTATTGTCGGCGGTGAACGGATCGGGTCGGCGATGCTGGCTCAGCGCGAGAGTGTTCGCTGCGGGGGATCTGTGGTCGCAGGAAGAGGACACATGCGAGGAAGGGACGCATCGATGAGGTAACCGAATGTAGAACTGGTGCCAGGGACAAGGCTCAAGGCTGCGGCGCTCCCGATGATGTTGCATTGTGCTGCACATTTAGGTGCATGAGTTGGGCCAAATATGGTGGCGAAAATTACTTAGAGTCTTGCCGGCGATTGTCTCGTTTGCGACGTATTGGCAGAATCGTGACAGCCAAGCGGGACGCTTCCGGACAGAAGGCACTTGGCGCTGCCGCGCGAGTCTTGGCCGTTGGTTACATCGAGAATGACTGTCGGCCGGCGCTCATGTGAGCGGTACGCTCTCCTGCCTATGGCGCAGGCGCGAGGATCGGGGATGCGTAAGGGCACTCCTGTCCAAACGGCTGATGGGACGAGTTTGTACTCCGAAACAGTAGCCCGATCCTCGATCGGAGCGAAAGTTGGAGTTTCCTCCCTCAGTAAACCTGCTCATACAAGCTGCAGATTTCCTGTTGAGGTTTCCCCTCGAGGAATGCCATCTCTCCCTTCTTGTGCTTTGCGTATGTCTTGGTGAAGCCGGCGGGAAACCAGCCGCTTACCGTGGAATTCGCCAGCAAGCGATCAAGAGCTTCGGGCAGCGATGTCGGCAGGCGGCAGTATCCACGCTCGGCCAGGGCAGATGGATCAAGAAGAGAGAGGTCCTCGGCGGTTGCGTCCGGTGTCGCCAGCTCCTCTTCGATGCCCTGGACGCCGGCGTGTACGATGGCGGCGAGTTGCAAGTGCGGGCTCGCCGTAGCGTCGGCAGCGCGGAATTCAAAATTGAATTGAGCTGCCTTGGAAATATCGCTCAAATCAGAAACGGGACAGATGCGCACTGAAGCTTCGCGGTCGCGGAAGCCAAGATTATTGAAGGCCGCGCTCCAGCGATGCGGTGTAAGCCGTAGGTAAGATATGACGCTCGGGGCTGTGATCGCGACGATCGCGGGGAGGTACTTGAGGATCCCACCGACGAATTGGCCAGCGGTTTTTGAAAGCTCATGTTTGCCGTTCGGATCCCAGGTCGCCGGCGTGTCGCTATTGAGAAAGCTGAGATGAATGTGAACGCCGTTGCCGACGCCGGCTGGGTTCCGGATCGGGGTGAACGTAACCTCTTTCCCAAAAGCGTTCGCAACCAGGCGCACCAGTTCGCGTAGGATCGTAGACTGATCCGCTATGGCGATCCCGCGCGACGGCCCCATCGTGACTTCATACTGACCAGAACCGAACTCCTTCATGAACGTGTCCGGCTCCAGGCCCGCCGCGCGCATGGCTGCTACGAGTGTTTCAGCCAGGCGCCGCTCGATACGGAAGCCGTTAACGCTGTACGCCTCTCCAATGCGACCCGCGTCATTCCGAAACTGGAACTCGTGTTCGAAAGCCCCGAACAGCGTCAGGCCGGTAACCCGATTGAGGCGGTCGAGAGCACTCCTGAGGATCGACCGGGTACAGAATTCCCACGGTCGCCCATCAGTGTGGCGGATATCACCGAGCGCGAAATGCTCTGCCGGCAAATCGTCGCTTAATAGTACGCGCACCCTTGCAGTTTCATCGGGAATGAGGACGAGGTCACCAAGCGAGCCAAACGGGCTTTCGGCAATGGTGTCGAAACAGGTGATCTGAGCGTTGGTTGGCGTCCAGCCGATGCCCCGCTTGGTCCGCTTGTCGAGCTGCGTAGCAGGAAACGCCTTGCCACGAACCTTGCCGGCAAGATCCGTACAGCATGCAATGAGCATTTCCTCAGCGATCATTGTTTTTCCTCCGAAGGCTGACCCGGTGGCACCAGGCGAAGCCTGTCCCAGGCCTCGAGCCGTTTTTTGGTCGTGGACCAGTTCGATTCCGATACTTTGACGATCAAGGCTTCGACGAGGGTGAGTGCGCAGACCAGCGTGTCCCACGCTGTTTCAATTTCGATCGGCAGGGCAATAACGTGGTCGCTGTGACGGGCAATTGGCGACATCCACTTGTCGGTGATCAACACAATTGACGGTCGGCATTCCCTTGCGACGATATCGGCGAGCGTCTGCAGGTCGGCCTGGTAGCGGCGAAAGTCGAACAGGACCAGGACATCTTGCCTGCGGATCGCCAGCAGCTGGTCCGGCCAGTGCTCTGGATTGGGTGGAAGATGATAGACCTTCGGTCGAATCTGCTTGAGGTGCACCGAGAGGAAACGAGCGATGCTGTCACTGACGCGGCCGCCGAGCACGAACACGGCTCGGGTGGGATCCGCGATGAGCCCCAGGATCCGATCGAATTGTTCCTGCGGAACGCTTGTGCTCATCTCATGTATTCGTTCGGAGGCCCGCCGCGCATAGTCGGCCAGAAATGCACGACGGCTGCCGAGCTTTTCAGTGGCCTTGAGCTCCAGCGGCGAGCGTCGGCTTTCCCGCAATTCTGCTATCAACTGGCGCTGGAACTCCTGATAGCCGGCAAAGCCGATCTTGGTGACAAAGCGCGTGATCGAGGGCGCACTGACGCCTGTACGCTCGGCCAATTCCTGGATGGTTTGGAGCGCGCCGAAAGGATAATCCGCGAGCACGGCATTAGAAATCTTGCGCTCGCTGGCGGTTAGGTTGGCGCTTTCACGCCTTATCGTTTCGCGCACGGTCATGATGACTTCAAAAGCTGATCAACGAAGAATGGGATATCCATCCTCAAGTACTATCGATTATGAAAAAAATTAGTCAAACGAAAAAATATAGTTGACTCTGATTGATAAGTTTTGTTGATTGCTGATGCCGAAGCCAAGCTGCGGGATCCGGTTGTCGCCGCGCATTTGCAACGCCTGTGCTCCGCACCAGGCCGACGTCTCGCGGCTAGCGCAATTTGTCGCGAAGAGCCAACGACGGACATCCTCGTTTCAGGTGATGTGCTCGATGGTCCAACTGTTCCGAACATTTTCAGCGCAGCCGCACCGCTCTGCCATAGGCTGATCCTGCCCAGGGGCGCTGATCTAGATGAGGAAGCGGAAGTGGCCGGGTGCGGATACCAAGCCAGTCATCCTCTTTACGACGCGAGCCAAGACCTTGGCGTAACCAGTGGTGACTGGAAGCGTAGAGAACATCGTTGCTTCAGTTCATCCTTGTGACGGCACGCGGTCCGATCCCGACAGCCGTGCCCAGCATGCCGTACCAGGCTGAGAAGCGAGATGAAATGTTGATGTGCAGCGATAAGTCAGCCTAGCCTTGGTGTGCGCTCGATCATCAGTCCCCCGCGACGCGCGTCGTCAGATCGGCGGAGCGCAGGAACGTCGCAGCGAGCAAGGCTGAGAGAGCATAGCCGAGGCCCGGCAGTAGCAGCGTGACGCCGTAGCCTAATCTCGCCCCAATAAATCCACTCGCCGCGAAGCCCACCAATGCAGACGCCGCCATCACCGAAGTCAGGAACGTGACATCTGTCCCAGCCTTGCCCGGCCGGGCAAGCCCGAGAAACCAGTTCGTGAATGTAACATGCTGGACTGCGAGTGCCACGAACACGATCCCAACGCTTACGACGGCGCTCACGCGAACGTCGACATAGCGGTCGATAATTGCAAGCGCTCCAAAACTGATAGCCAGGACCGCACAGCCCCAGATCACGCCTCGGTGCGGCGCCATTCGCTTCAGGATCGCGCCGGTCAGTGGCGCAACGATGGTATACGTTAATGCGTCCGACAACGCTCCGATCCACCCGATCTCTGCCGCGGCAAAGCCGAGGTCAACGAGCCGCAACTGCATCATTGCAAACGCCACAGCAATCCCGATAACGCCGGGCGCGATCGTTGCGGCCGTCGACCACAAGCCGTTGTTGCGCAAGATTGTGAGAATAGACAGGCGCTCGGACTGGCGCCGTCGGTCCTTGCGGAGGAGCGGTTCAGGAATCGCAAACACCCATGCAGCGAAAGCGGCCAGCAGCAGCGCTAGGCCGAGCAGAGCTGGACGCCAACCGAAAATTCCGATCAGTTGGAGGCAGACCGCGCCACCGATCACGTGGCCGATGACCCGACCCCAGCCCAGCAGTGTGGCCCCCAACGGACGCTCGCCGGAATCGAGAACTTCCGCTATGTAGCCCAACGTTGCGATCCGCTGCGTGGCGGCAATGGCCGCAAGGGCAAGAGAAACAAGAAAAACCGGTACGAAATCGGTTCTTGGGTTCAAGAATGCCATCACTGTCAGCACAGTGGCAGTACCGACTTGAGTCAACAGGATCCATGACCGCCTCAGTCCGAGACGATTGAGGCTCCATCGATCCACGACAGGGGCCCAAAGAAAGTTAACGGTGAAGGCAAAGAGTGCCATGCCATACAAGCCGACCAGTTGCAGGCTGGCGCCGTTGGCCCGAAGGACCACTGGAATGGCCGAATAAATGAACGCGATCGCCAGATACTGCTGACTAGCCAACGCAACCATCCCGATATGCGGCATGTAACGTCTTCCCATCAGTCTCTTCCTTAAGAGCAGTTTCACATGTGCCTCGATAGCTCGGTTTGAACAGGCGGCGGATCGTTCTAGCGCAGCAGCGGCTCAACGCAGGTTCTGCAACTCTTGAGAATGTCGAGAAGGCGCTGAGGCCGGAAGCTGCTTGCCCGTTTCCATCGTCTGCTCGAGGTCACCTTGCAACGTCGCCCGTTTGCGCGCAGAAAGAAGCCGGTCTTGCCACTCCTGGCTCTTGGCGCGACATCACCGCTGCGCTTTCTTGATTGCTCGGCTCAGGAGCGGGCAATGTTGTCCCCTCAGCCGCGCTCAGGGCCGAGTGTTTGGAGGTTGCGGTGATCGACGCGCTTCCGTGCAGGCGCAATTGGCCGCAACATTGCTGTTCGGTGCCGGCGCCGAGGGCGAGCCACCAAAAACGATGAAGTCCGCCGGGCCGGCGCTGATGAGGAAAACGCCTGCACGCTAACCCTTTCGATCGAGGTTTCCGAGCTAGGTCCAATCGGCGGCAGGGGCTGGGCTACATCGGAGCATCGGTTGCCAAAGGGCAGGGCGAGTGGCAGTTGCTACTTCGGATCAGGTCGTACCCAAAAGATGCGCACCGCGCGCGACTTCATCTTGTCGAGCAAAAGTCACCTGCCAGGAACGGAGGAGACGACATCGCTACATTGGCGAAGGAACACTGAAGAATCTCCCGTCGTAACCCCCGCCGGCCTGCGCCGATATATTCTCTAACTCGCAGAACGGTCGGCGGCTTACTGCTGGGCCAAAGCCCACCAAATTGACCTCGCAGCTTGCGATGGGCGCAATCATTGTAGGCTCGGCAAGGACGAACTCCAGATCACGTCAAACCCTCCACTTCGGCTTCTCGGTTTTCAGCTAATCGCCATGAAATTGGTGCATCGGCGACGGCGGTATGACTTAAGCAAACAGCGTGCCGTTTGAAAATTGGCGGTTCTCTTGTCGCCTTGTATCGGGTGTGTGCGTCAAATTCGGAACATTTGTCTCGAACCCGACAATCGCGCTGTTGGCATTGACGGTGCCGACTGCGTCCAACCATGCGCAATTCAGGGGCGGAACGCTGGGATGCGACACGGGCACCCAGCGCGCCGCGACCAAAAGGCGAATGTAATCTTCTTCCGTGATCAGGGACATCTCGATGCCGAACAGCAGATGGGCGGCTGTCAAGTTCTGCACTAGGAAGGAAGTTCAAGGGAACGGCAGCGCAAAAAAAGAAGATCAATCCGATTCGGCTTCCCATTGAGAAAAGGAAAAGTGTCGCTGGTTGGAAAATCTCCAGCAATGAAGGCAACCTTTAACCATCCGCGACGGTGCATCCATATCGGTGATCGCAAGAGTGACATCTGCGAACTGTCTGCATAGCGCGGGAGATCGGAACTCATTTCCTGACCAAGCCCTGCGTTGCCCGCCTGGCTGGAGACGGCGATCACACCATCGCCGCCGAAATGGACGAGGTCGCCGCCAAAGGGCTCCATCGCATCGAAGTCAAAGGCAGCACAGCGATTCCGGCCGTCTTGAGATCGGCATCGCAAGACACGCGTCCTACCGCCGACCGGAAAGCGGAAGCGCTATCCCGCTCTGAGCCTGATCCAGGCCGAAGAGCGGGGGCCGAAAAACAGAAAGGAGATCGGCTGGAACCCGATTACCGACTGCCTTCCCGCAGGCACACGAAACGACGAAAGGCCGTCCTTGAATGGCGACCAACTGAGCATCCCTCGCGCTATCCACGCCGACTGGCATGTCGCGAAGCTGGAGGTGGAAACCGGATGTTCATTGCTCTCAGCGCCTCATAAGGACTGGTCGAAGCATTATGAGTTGTCGCTTACGGCCAAATGATCTGCGGTTCGTCCCGGGTGCCGCACGACCAGGCGATGAAGCGCACTCCACTCATCGATCAGCGGGACGGGACCGCCACATCAATCCTCGAGCGGAGCCTCAATTGGAACAGCAAAGCCCGCCTTTACGCGGTCCATTATGACCATCGTTTTGAAGCCCTTTATGTCCGGGTTCTCATAGAAGAATCGCCGGGTGAACTGCTCATATTCTTCCATGGTCCGCGCGGTAACATACAAGACAAAGTCGGCGTCGCCGGTGACGTAGAATCCATTGACGACGTCAGCGGACGACTTGATCGCCTTCTTGAATCTGTCGATGATATCTGAACGCTCCCGCTCCAGGTTTACCAGCACGAGCATCTGAATTGGCCTTCCCACGGCCTTCGCAGAAACAATCGAGACATCGGCCTCGATGATGCCTTCTGAACGGAGCCTCTTCAGCCGTCGCTGACAGGCGGTCGCGGAAAGGCCCGCCATTTCGCCGATCACCTCGGATGTCAAACGATTGTTCTTTTGCACGATCTCGAGGATTTTGGCGTCTATCCGATCGTACTGCATGGTCGTCTCCAGCCTACAGGTGGATTTCGCCGCAAAATGCCTGCGTGATGCAGGAAATCATCCGAGCGGCAGGAAATGCGATGCAAATGTCTTGTGCGACACCAGTATCCTGAATGCACAGGAAATTTCAACAAAATGACCGCTTCGGACCTTCGAATGGCCCTTGAAACTATCCGGCGCAGAAGCCCTCGTTTACTCGGTCTCGCTGCCAGCCACCTGCAGAACTTGCACCGTCGCGATTTTTTGGCGGGAGATGCGCTGATCGACGGACGCTGGGTTGCGAGCGACCAACGAGACGTGGTGGTCGATCCCGCGACCGGGGAGGAAATCGCCGATGTGGCTCGTTGCTCTCCTTCGGATATGAGTCTTGCGATCGCGGCAGCTGATCAATCCTTTGCTGCATGGCGAAGACTGTTGCCAGCAAGGCGTGGGGCGATGCTCAGGTCCTGGGCGTCATTGATGCTCGACCATTCGGAAGAACTCGCCGTCCTTGTGACGAGCGAGCAGGGCAAGCCACTCCAAGAGGCGCGCCAGGAAATTGCATATGGCGCTGGATTTCTCGACTGGTTCGCCGCAGAGGGCGAGCGGGCATACGGAGAGACAATTCCCAGCCATAAGCTCGGAAGTCTGCTTCAGGTGCGAATGCAGCCAATCGGTGTGACTGCGGCGATCACTCCTTGGAATTTTCCTGTCGCGATGATGACCCGAAAGGCTGGGGCCGCCCTTGCGGCCGGTTGTCCGATCATCGTGAAGCCTGCACCCGAGACACCGCTCTCAGCTCTCGCTGTGGCCAGGCTGGCCCAAGAGGCCGGCATCCCGCGCGGCGTGTTTCAAGTGTTGGTTGGTCACCCGATCGAACTTTCGACGCCACTGCTACGCGATACAAGGATACGCGCCCTTTCATTCACTGGTTCTACCGAGGTTGGCCGTCTGCTTCTTGAGGGCGCCGCCGATACGATCAAGAAGGTCTCGCTGGAACTCGGGGGGCATGCCCCTTTCATCATCTTTGATGACGTTGATCTTGAGAAGGCCGTCGAGGGCGCGATGGCCGCTAAGTTTGCGACGTCAGGTCAGGACTGCCTGGCCGCTAACCGCATCTATGTTCAAGCAGGCATGTACGGGGCCTTCGTCGAGGCCTTTGCTGCGGCGATGGCTCAACTGAAGGTCGGGCATGGTCTCGAAGCTGCAACGGACATCGGACCGATGACCAGGTTGTCGGTCGCCAACAAGTGCAGAGCTCAGATCGATGACGCGCTGAAAAAGGGCGCCCGCAGTCTTTGTACTCATCAAGGCTCCAGTTTAGGTCCGAACTTCGTTGCGCCAACGCTTCTGAGCGATGTCACTGAAGACATGCTCATCGCGCGTGAGGAAACGTTTGGGCCGGTAGCCGCCGTACTTTCGTTCGAGTCCGAGGAAGAGGTCATCGCTCGAGCCAATGCCAACGAGATGGGGCTGGCCGGGTACATCTACACGGACAATCTACGCCGAGCGCTGCGGCTTTCTGAGCAGATCGAGTGCGGCATGCTCGGTATCAATACAGCCTCATTCACGGGGCCTCCGATTCCATTTGGGGGGTGGAAGCAGTCGGGCCTCGGCCGCGAGGGCTCGCGACACGGCTTAGCGGAATACATGGAACTCAAATACGTCTGCTTCGGCGATCTGGTAGCCTAGGAGAATTGAAATGATTGACATAAAAACCATCGCTGAACGAGATCGCACGAGTGTGCTGCATCCATTCACTCAGCTCAAGGAATACGCTACGGGAAAGATCGGTGATCCGACGATCGTCACAGGCGCCCAGGGCGTTCGGATCCAGGATGCCGAGGGGCGCAGCTATATCGATGCCTTCGCCGGCCTCTACTGCGTAAACATCGGGTACGGACGGACCGAGGTGGCTGAAGCCATCGCGCGGCAGGCTCACAAACTGGCCTACTACCACACATATGCCGCTCACACGACTGAAGAGCTGGCAACCCTGTCTGATCGTCTCGTACGAATGGCGCCGGGAAAGCCAAGCAAAGTGTTCTTCGGCTTGTCCGGATCGGACGCCAATGAAACCCAGGCGAAGCTCGTTTGGTACTACAACAACCTGCGTGGAAAGCCGAAGAAGAAAAAGATCATCTCGCGTGATCGCGGCTATCATGGCTGTTCGGTCGTTTCCGGCTCGATGACCGGCATGTCGTTCTACCATGATCATATGGATCTTCCCTTCCCAGGCATCCTGCACACAGGCGCACCGCACCACTATTGGGGCGCCGAGACAGGCGAGACGCAGGAGGCCTTTTCGCGCCGGCGCGCTGCCGAGCTCGAAGAGCTGATCCTGCGGGAGGGGCCCGACACGGTCGGCGCCTTCATCGCTGAGCCGGTGTTGGGGACGGGCGGTATCACGCCGCCGCCGGCGGGCTACTGGCGTGATATTCAGGCGGTGCTCAGGCGCTACGACGTCCTTCTGATCGCCGACGAGGTGATTTGTGGATTCGGACGAACTGGGGCGGACTTCGGCAGCACGCTCTACGAGATCGAGCCTGACCTCGTGACCGTCGCCAAAGGCCTGACCTCCGGCTACGTGCCGCTTTCGGCAGCCATTGTGGGTGAAAAAGTTTACGCGGTCATGGAGGAAGCTGCGGATCGAGTAGGAGCATTTTCGCACGGATACACCTATTCCGGCCATCCGGTCGCGGCAGCTGCCGCCAATGCAGTCCTGGATATTGTCGAGAAGGAACACTTAAGCGACCGCGCCAGAATCGTCGGCGCGCACTTCCAGAACAGGCTCAAGGAGCGGTTCGCGCAGCTCGAGATCGTAGGCGAAGTGCGAGGCGTAGGCTTGCTCGGCGCGATCGAGTTCGTTGCAGACCGCCACACGAAACGGCGATTTGACCCACAGCTCAAGGTCGGTGCCCGCATCTCGAAAGCCGCCCGCGATCGCGGGCTTATTGCCCGCGCGATGCCGCACGGAGATATTCTCGGCTTCGCTCCACCTCTTGTTGTCTCCGAAGCCGAGATCGACGAGATAGTCGAACTCGCGCACGGAGCAACAAAGCAGGTGCTCGACGAGCTCTCCAAAGAATCGGCCATCGGCTGAAGCCGAATTCCGCTATGTCGCTTGCCGATCGTTGCGAACTCTAGAAAAGCGCGTTCGCTGAGAAAATCAGCTCGAACTGAAGAACGGCTGCACGCAAGGCGCGCAGCCTGCTGGTGACGTCTAGGCATTCGAACCCATCGGGCACAAAACTCGCCCAGTGACGGGAGGCCGTGTATGGGTATCGCGAGCCTTGTCTCGTCGGCTTCGGCCACGCGCCTATCTGCATCGCGGGATTGGGTCGTGCCATCTAGGACAGTCGCTTTGTTGAAGTGACGGTTCAGCCATGCGGATCAGGCCGCCGGCTGAGTCCATCCTCGATCGACGCATAGAGGTTGGATCGTCCGATTCGCACAAAAACTGCGAAACCTCCCACGCAGGCGCAGAATTTGGAAGTTGCAAGCGCCAAGATCGGCAAACCTCGACTTCGGTAACCCAGTAACGTTTTCGTCAGACATCGAGGGGGGCCTCGAAGTCGTTCCGTCAAGCATCGTCCGTCGCGGTGAAAGTGACAGCGGCGGATCGTTGGAGGACGGGACTCAACGTTTCCAACTTGGAGATTCATCGATGAAATTGACGAAGAGTCTTGTCCTCTGTTCTGCGGCACTATTCGCGGGCGCTGGAGCGCAGGCAGCCGATCTTCCTGTGAAGGCCAAAGCGATCGAGTATGTGAAGATCTGCTCCCTGTACGGACCAGGTTTCTACTATATTCCCGGCACCGATACTTGCATCAAGCTCGGTGGATATCTGCGTGTCCAAACGGCGCTGGCCACGAACGCTGTTTATGACGCGGCCAGTAGCGGTGTGGCCGGTGCGCAAAATCGCCTCCGGAACTATTATAGCACTGCCTCCCGTGAAGATCTGTCCATCGACACGCGGACCCAGACCGAGTACGGCGTGGTTCGCACCTTCTTCGATGGTGTATTCAACTGGAATTCGGGCGGCTATTCCGGGGGCGGTACAACTGCCTCGAACGGTTCGACTGCCTACAGTGGAGCGACCGTCGCCGGTGGCACGCTGGGTGTCTACTATGCGTTCATTCAGTTCGCCGGCTTCACGATCGGCAAGGCGCAGTCGCAATTCTCCGCTCCGTGGGCCAACTATCCCGGCAACAATTTTGACGGCTTGCCGGGCGGCGGCGGCTGGGACCCGGTCAACCAGTTCACCTATACTGCAGACTTCGGCCAAGGCATCACCGCCTCGTTTTCGGCCCAGGACCAAGTTCAGCATGACACAACCAACATCTGGAACATGAGTGCTGCGACGGCCGCGGGTCTTGCGACCGGCGCGTATGGTGGGAACGATATCGCCGGTACGACGTCTCCGGATTTTATTGCCATGCTTCGCGTCGACCAGGCTTGGGGCCTGTTCCAGGCGGCGGTCGCCGCGCACGACAATCACGCCGCCTACTACGGCGCCGATGAAACGACAGGGCATCCCGCTGACAAATGGGGCTGGGCTGGACAGCTGGCACTGTCGATCAAGAACGTCCCGACCGGTCCGGGTGATACGGTCAACCTGGCAGGTGTTTATACGAACGGCGCTAGCCGTTACAACTTCCAAGACTATATGTCGACCAGCTACGCGATGTACGGTGGTACGGGCCTTGCTGGTGCTTATCAGAGCGTCGGACTTGGCGGTCTCTCTGACGCAGTGTTCGTTGCAGGCTCGGGCCAGGAGTTGACCACGACCTACGGCTTCCGCGGCGGCTACACCCACAACTGGGATCCGCGTTGGGCCACCAGTCTCTACGGTGCGTGGTCAGCAGTGCGATATAACAATACTGCTAAAGGTTATATCTGCGGCGCATTTGTCGCAACGCTTGCGCTGTCAAGCGGCGCTGCTGGCTGCAACCCGGACTTCAACTATTCGGTTGTCGGCATGACGACTGGTTGGACTCCTGTCAAGAACCTAACGTTCTCGGCCGATCTGGCCTACTCGATGCTCGACCAGAAATATGCGGGCGGGAGTACGGTTACGCTGCCGGTGCAGTCAGGTATCGCCAAACCAGGTGCTGTGTATGAGCTGAAGGACCAGAACAGCCTCACGCTTCTGCTCCGCGCTCAGCGCAATTGGTAAGTGTCAAATCACACCAGCGAAGGAGAAGACGAAACGGCTCTGTTGATCCGGCTTAACCTCCAGGAAGGCCTCCGGCATGCCCGCCGGGGGCCTTCATATTTTGATTGTGCCCATACCGAGTGCACTGGCCGTTGCGCTGTCGCGGCGGCGATTTCTGAAGGCCGCTGCTGTCCGAAGTCATCGCGCTGTCCGGGAAGTGCGCCCCGACGGGGAACAAACCTGCTCAACGGCGAAAGACTGCCGCTTTGTTCTGCACGCGCGCAATCTGGAGCCGTTCCACGCTGTCGGACATTCATCACATGATCGGGCGCCGGATTTCGGCAAATGGTCGCCTGATTGCGCCCGGTCGTCGGTAGAGGCGGCCACGTCGTGACGCTGATCGGCAGGATCGAGAAGATGCCTGTTGGCAAGATTACTCCTTCGATTGATCGGCATAAGCTCGAGTGCCCTGTCGTCGAGCAAATGATCAGATCTTTGAAACCGCGAGACCAAGCGAAGCCGGACCAGGTCGCCAACCGGGGCGCCGGCTGCCTTGTTCGACGGTCCTTACTCCCCGGATACTTCACGCCGGCGGCCTGTGCCGCCTGCTTCACCGCAACGGACGATCGGCTGCGCTACCCCGACCAGCTTCGCCGATCGTCCGTCGTACCACCTGGTGTACAAAACGCGACAACTCTTGCCGCTGCCGGATGAACAAGCAGTGGCAGCCAGTGCGACCCGGCTTCTCCGCCATGGTGCTGACTTTTCGTAGCCACAGCTATGCTGCGAGCTTCCGAAAGAACGCTGCGGCAACACGGCTCCGATGAGGCTCACTCAGTTCGCTGAATCCCCCGCCCGTTTCGAACTCGCAAAACCAGAACTCGGAGCCGGTCCATAGCCAGTCAACGCACAGGTATGTCGTTTCCAGGTGTTTTGCGAGAGCTCGAGAGCCTTCCAGTATCGCATCCGGCGTGGCGCACAATTCTCCTTCCTTCAAGGGTTCGCGCCTGCGGCACGCGACAATCTCGCAGCGATCGAGATAAACGCGATACTCGGCTTCGATCGAAATGCAGGACTGAATGATAAGCAATCGCCCTGGAAACGGAGGGTTTTCAATATATTTCTGCAGCCCGGCCCGGTCGTTTATTGTTCTCTTCCCCAGCCCCGATGTCAGATCGCGTGGCCGGATGAACATTGGATAGGAGCCCACGGTCTGCTCGGCAAAGTCCAGTTGTGAACGAGTGGAGCGCTCCGCCCCGAGCAGTGCCGTAGTCAATGCGTGCAGCCCAAGTTTCCGCGCGATATCAGTCCCACGAAACTTGTCTTTACAGACCATCGGGAATTTTGCCGTATAGTTCAGCAGTCGTACGTTCGTCGAATTCGCGATCAATCGATAAAGCGATTCCTGCTTTCTTTCCTTCTGCAGATCGGGATGTATCAGACCAACGTAGGCGGCTCCATCCTGGGTCAGTATGTTCCCGAATTCACTATGCCAGACGATGGGAGTCTCGCCGGTCGCGATGTACATATCCTCCAGATGGATCAACCGGAATTTGTAGCCCAGAGCTTCCGTATACGTGGCGTACAGACCGTTGTAGACATCAAGGGATGTCCTGATGACTTCATCCATTGTCTCTGGATATCCGTCGAATGAATCGATCCAATAGAAATTTTTCATCTGGTTCGTTTCGAAAAGAACGGAGTCTCGCCGCGGGACCAAGGCCGACTTCGGGAAGACCACAGGAGCCGACAGGCAGTGGAAATCTATATGGTGTAAACCGGCCTGTCATGGCGGTGATCCTGAAATCCGTTCCAGAAATCGCGCAGGGCGTACCAATACCCGTAAATGTCGGACTTCTTGGCATTTTCGTCAGCTCTTAGAAGCGAGAGCAGTAGGCCGGCATTCTCGGCCGGCTCGTGAGCGTCGGCACTGTCCCTTGCGCGGCGCCAGCATCCTTCCAGCGTATCGATGAAGAAGCGATCGCTTCGAAGATAATCCAGGCTGTAAATGTTTCCGTCAACGCTGGAGAGTGTGTTCTCAATTTCGGCTTTCTCTCCTTTCTTTATCACAACGGTGTAGGGAAAGGAGATGTGGAAAAGCGGAACTATCTGTCTCGCGTTGAAAAAGCCCACTGCCGCGCGAAGCGGTCCCTGGGCCGGATGAAAGAAATCGTCAATTACGATGTAACCCCCGTCCGAAACCCGATCATAGAGCGCGTCCAGCACCGGTCGAACACTTGTATAAAGATCGCAATCAATGTGGACGAACGCAAACTTGGCCTGAGAGGAAATCCGGGGAAGCGTGTCGTCGAAAAAACCGGGAACAATCTCAACGACGTCCTGGAGCCCGAAATTCCCGATCCTTTTTTCGAGGCGCTCTTTCCATTGTGTAACAGGGCGTCCGTCAGGGGGACCGTAGTCGCCTTTGCGAAACACCGGATTATCCAGTTCGGGGTGAAGTGCCGGCAGGCCGGTGAAACTGTCCAGGCAATACATCTTCCGCTGATGTTCGCGTGCCCGCAGGCCAAGGAAGAGCGACATTCCACCCATTCCAACGCCCAGATCGATGAAGTCACCCTCGATCTGCCTGATGTTCTCTTCGATCAATCGTCCGTACAGCCATTGCCCCCAGGGGAACGGGGGAAACATGCTGTAGCGGGCGAGCATACGAATATCGCTCCCGAGCTGCCCTGGCAGCTCGGAGAATTCGAAGAGATCGAACGGAAAGTAATTGTGCCGTTTCGTAAGCGCCATTGCGATCTCCAACCTCTAAGAGAGCTTTGCCCATCCGGCAGGCAGGATCCATGCCGCGGGATCGCCACTGCCGGGCGCTGAACTTGATCAGCATGTCTCGGCGCGGGCCAACCAGAACGCCAGCGTGCAGCGTCGTCCGGCCATGACCGGCATTACCTCGTGCTCCAGTTCGGCATCTGTCACCAGGACCGTAAAGTCGTGCAGGAACAGCGCGGGACGGTCGGGTGGGTAGATGGCGAACCCGCCGCCTGCCTCGGCGGCATTGAGCTGGACGATCACCGCTGCCAGATACCGCTTGCTGGATTCGCTGTCACGGTGCCGGCCGATGAATTCGCCCTCGGCCAGGACATGCGCCTGCATGCGGCGCACGACGAGTGGCTCGCTGGCGAGGATGTTCTCATACAGCGCCAGCTTGCCGGGTGCCGCGACAATGTCGAGCAGTGCATCAACCAGTACCGCGTCGGTCGCGCGCGGCCTGTCGCCATCGATCAGCAAGCGGTGCACGCGCACGGATACAGCCTCGTCCGTGTCGCCGGTGGAGACGACGACGAAGCGATCGGGATCATTCATGGCAAGATGGCGGATGCGGGCTCGTTCCTCCGGGGAGAACGGGCAGTCATGCGAACCGAACGCCAGGTAGCCGGTCTGCCTGAACTGATCGGCGAGCGATTCTTCGATTACTTCGCGCATCATCCACCCCCTGGTCCAGCGCGCTGCGGTTCACGTCTATTCCGTGGTCTTGTGCGTCCCGGCCGCGATACTCGCCGCCCAGTTCCTCCCATCGAATTCGACATATTCGAGCACGACATCGGGCGGGAATTCGACGCAGCGGGCATTGACGCTGCGAAACCCCGTCGGATGCGATCGGGGCTGATAAAACGGCTTGATGCCGCAGCGGACACAAAACTTATGAACGGCGAGGAACTCACCGAAGCGATACTGTTTCAGGTATTCCTGCCCCCGGTGAAGCCGGAAATGCTCCTCACGTACCATCAGCTCCTGATGGCCTGATTTGTGGCAGATACTGCAATTGCAAAGGGTGATAGTCAGGTTTCTTGTAGCTGCAGCCGAAAACGCTACGCCTCCGCAGTGGCAGCTGCCGTGGTACCAGAAGCGCCGGACGCCCGTCTCGTCCACGAATTCGGCTGGCAGGTCGATCAATTGCAGTCTCCGTCGTAACTAGGCAAGCCCGCCTTACAACTGCCCGCGCCGGATGAGACGAAGGGCGAGCCGAAGATGAAACGCCAGATACGACGTCTCCATTGGATCTGCGCGCCCGGTGTCGGCGCGATGCGCTGAATGGAGTGCGAAGGCGGGCAGCGCTGGCTGGCGATGATGGATCGCATGATAGTTCGCGTGCCATTGGAAGAACCGGACGACGGCGTTCGAGCGGATATTGCGCGCCCGGGGCCATGGCTTTCCCTCTTCGGCCAGGTCGAAATGTTCGGCCAGACTGAAGAACAGCGCGAACGCCGGATAGAACAGCAGCGGCAGCCAATAGACGATGAACATGGTCCGTGTCTGCCAAACCGTCGCCGCTCCGCAGGCCGCCAGCCAGAGCGAGATGGCAAGATTGTCGCGTCGGGCGGCACGTGCCCAGCGCCTGCTATTGATGCCTGCCGGAAAATCGCCCCTCCAGGTCAGGACCATGCGGCGGAAGATCGACCCCCAGAAGCCCAGTCCCGACTGAGCATGAAGATAGCCAGATAAATTCGCGAACCGGATCTGCGGCTCGGAATCTCCCTCAGTCGCCGAAAAGCGATGGTGTATCAGATGCTGGCGACGATAGATCGTGAAGTTCACCAGAATTGGCATGCACCAGAGAGCACCGGCAACGCGGTCCCACCGGCCTGCGCCGAAGTGGGTCTGGTGAATGCAGTCATGCCCGGCGTTGAGACAGCCGGACAGGATGAAGGCGCAGCCGAGGACGGGCACTGCCGCCCACGCGCGAGGCGAGATTACCAGCGCTGCCGACGCAAGAACCGCGTAGGCAGCCAGGATCACCGTTGCCCGCGCCAAGGTCCGCACTGGGCTCGGCAGCGGTGTTCGCGGATTCGAATCGCGCGCCGAAGCTGTTCCGGAAGCGAAGCTCATGCCGCGACATCCAGTTCGTGCCGGAGCATTTCGAGCAGACGCTGCTCCATCGCACGCGCCTCATGGCAGCCTTTGGCGATGACAAGCGCCTCAAAGGTATGCGTGTTCACATCGTCGCACGCCAGCACGACAATACCGCAACGATTGCCGGCGCTGAAAGCAAGGCCGCTTCGTTCGAGCAGGGCCACAAGTCGTCCGAAACCCGGTGACGGCACGTCGCGGAACGAGGCTGCGACATGCGATGCGGTGAAGCCGGAGTCGAGCAGCCGGCTTGCGACTTCGTGAAGAACAGTGCCGCCCCCCCAGCGGGCGTTGGCCTCGTTGAACAGCAACTGGTTGTCGGAGGTGATGATCGCGTCAATATTGATGTGGCCCCGATAGCCCATCATCGCGGCAAGCTGAAGCATTCGGCCGCAATGCAGGGTTGCCTCCGCCAGCCGCGCAGCCGGCAAGACGGCAGGCAATTGAAGACCTACCCAGAACAGGCTGGTGGCCGCCGGATCAGGGCTGCGGCTCAGGCGGATTGAGCCGGAGTTGAGAAACTCGGCCTGTCCGTCAGGCCTGATCAGAAACTCGAGATAGAACATGGCGTCGGCCCGGTGATAGGCCTCGACAACGAGCGGACCGGCATGGCGTCCTTGCAAAGTCTGCCATAGCGCAGAGAGCATCTCGGTTCGATCGTCCCTATTTGCGACAGGGAGCGGAATCGACCGGCAGGCGCCGGGGAACGGGCCGGTTTCCACTTCGCTCAGCACAATGTTGCCGGTTCCGCCCGCGCCATTGTCGAGCTTCACCATCACATTCCCCGTCAGGGGCAAAAGCGCATCGATGACACGCTTGAGATCTGTCTCCCCGGTTACGATCGCGCCCTCGGGTATCGGCAACCCGGTGCCGACCGCGAACTGGCGAAAATGACTTTTCCGGTTGAGTAGGTCGGTGCCAAAATGTGCGGCATGGCGTCGGGCGATCGCCTGACCGCCCGAAGCGCCCAGGCGCAACTCCTCCTGCAATCGGGCGGTACCGGCCGTCTGATAGCAAGCGAGCATCGACCATTCTTCAGGTGCGCCGATCGCGCGACGAAGTGCCTGGATCGTCCGTTGATCCAGCAGGACTTCGTCGTTCAGAACGACACTGGCTGCGCCCGTCTCGGGTGTTACGATCCGGACGGGCGCTTTCCCGTCCTGCGTCTGCCAACCGAGGACCCTGGCCATATAGGACAGAAACTCGTCGCCGGGGCGCCTGGTTGCCACCACAACATCGCCCGGACGCGCGAGCCAGACGTTCCGCGTCGCCGCTTGTGCCGCGAACAGCGCCTGCTGCTGGTCAAGCCGCTGACCAAGCATCTGCTCGGTCGCATTATTCATGATGATGATAGTCGGCATCCCTGATGCCTTGCGGTTAGGCTGGGACCGGCGAAGCCGCCACGAGACCGGCACACCATTCGTGGTTCATGGCGTAAGCACTGAGGCATTTCTCAAGGAAGCCCGCTTCCTCATCAGGCTTGATCAGTTTCTCGATCATTCCGCCGGTCATTGCCACGTGGACGGCCTCGCCGCTGCTGTCGTTTCCGATGTGAGCTTCGAAATAGTCCAGCCCTCTTGAAGCGTCCGCACCGAACAGCAACTGAATTGTTTCATACAGCGCCGTGATCATTGCGAAGGCATGCCGCTCGAAAGCGAGCATATGGGCGATATTACGGTTTCCGTCCGGATCGGACAGTCCGTCGTAGAGCCGGTCCAGATAGTCGGCCGTCTTCCGGTTGGGCAGGGCTTCCGTGAAACCGGCGCCGATCAGTTTCCTCACGTCACTGATCAGCATCGCCGAGTGAAAATTGCGATTCACTTCGGTCAGGCCCAGCAGTCCATTCGGCCCGCTGCGCATGACGAGTTCATGCCCGCCAAATTCGTCCCACGTCAGGAACGCTCCGACCGCAGCGCTGATCTGAATGTTGTCCTTCCATGCGGACTGACTGAGGCCTCCCCGGTAGGCCCGGTAAATTGCACCGCTCTGAATATAAGGGAAGGCAACAGACATCGCCGCATATTGCCCCATGAGCGCGCCGAAACTCTCACGGTCTATGCCGCTGCCGAAGGGGTGGTCGGGGTACAAAGCCGAGATCGACCTATCCAGCCGGCGCAGGAAGCCGTCCGCATCGATATTGGTCAGGACATCAGGAGCTCGCATCTTTCACCTTTGAAAATAACTAACCCGGTCAATCCCTGAGGAGCCCCGTGTCATGCCGACTCCGCTTCGACCTTTGGCCGGAATTGGGCGTGAATCTCGCGTTCATTGCCCAGGGCGTACGCATGACGCACCCAGCTGACAACTATCCACTTGAACCCGCTCGTGATGGGCAGGCAGGCGTGCCAGGCCTCCGGCCCGTTCTGCCAGACGACCGCACTGCCGACCGGCAGGTCGCGGAACACCTCACCACTGTCGAACGCCAATTCGCCGCCACCGTAGCCGCCGTTGAGGAAATAAACGATCGAGTGCGAGCGATGCGGGCCATCAAGGTGACGTTCGCTGCCGTTTCCCGGCGGGTAGCAGACAATCTCCATCGGCTCGATGCGCTCCCGGGTGATGGCCGTCTTTTCATGCCGACCGATCAGCCCGCAAGTCAGCCCGGCGAGATCTTCGTCGACCCATTTGCAGTTGTACGCCTCGCGGACCTTGGGATCGTAGACGCGTTCTCCCTTGGTCCAGAACATCGCTGGGCTCAGTCGTCCCGACATTTCCGCAATCAATTGTGCACAGCGTTGTGGCGGCAGGACCTCCGGGAATAAAACTGGCGCGATCAAAGACATATCTCTTCCTCCCGCCATTGCCGGAGCCAAAGCATGCAATTATCCGGTACGTAATGTACGATGCGGCACACACCTGCATGAAGCTTGGCGGGTCCGCATCGCTCTCCCCAAAACTTGGATCGGGCGCGCTCGCAGCGATCATTGTCAGCGGTCCCGTTCACCGGCAAACTGCTCTTCCTCCCCGGTTCAAGCACTGCGACGTTGCCGTCCCTCGGCTTCGCGTTTGCAAACCACCGGGATGGAGGGAACGTTCTTTGACGAAGGCTGCAATTGACCTTCCCGTTGCTCAAGTCTGCCTTGAGGCGTCCGCCCGATGACACGCCGGAGCGTGCTTGCGGGGCGCGGCTTTCGGCCGCGCCCCCATTACATTGCTGTCAGCCGTGCTCCGAGGCGTGATACTTGCTTGCTTCCTTTTCGTGATCTTGAGCGAGTATCAGTTCGCCACGCGCGACAAGCGCATGGTGCGCAGCCTTTTCGCCATTTCCGGCATCGTAACACTTGGCTGCATCACGATATTGTTTGGCTGCAAGTTCAAGGTGCTCTCCGGCCATATTGAGATGCTCGGCACCCAGGTTCTTTGCTCCGATGCTCATTTGAAATCTCCATTATGAACTGATCGCAAACGTGGCAACAATCTGAGGACCGGCGATTTCACGTGCTGGCGGCCCGCAACTTCTTTCGACAAGTCCGTGCTGTTGAAGACGACGTACCATACATCAACCGAAGATTGCTTACAACTCCAAGAGACGTCACTTGATAAATTCAATTTAACGACGAGCGTCTCCGATGGTCAAGAGCGCTGCCATTGTGTCGTTACAGGGATCGTCCAGGGCAGTCGCGGGTCGGTGCCGGTCGTCTCCGGCGGGCGTCTGCCGACGCTGCCCGCCTGCCGCATAGGACCACTGGAAAACGGCGCACGCCAATTGTACAAGGCAAATTCAGAAAGCACAGTGGCATTGAAGCTGCGACAGTTGCCGCGGGCTTGCATTCAAGGACCGCATGTTGCGTTCTGCAAAATCTTTCACACGTATGTGACAAGACGAGAAAACGCCGCTCTGTCCGTATCGGACGAAGGGCTGGCTCTCAGCGCACGCCCTGAAGCCGAGAAATCATGGAAAGACTCTCCGAATATCGACAGATGAAGGCGCGGCCTGGAGACGGCGATATAGGCGAGTTCGCGAACGTCGGCCATGCCGCGCGAAGCGGCATGCCTTTCAAGCTCCCTGAAATCACGCACATGCTCACCGCAATCCCCGCGAACAGCGCAGCCTGCCAGCCGAGCATCGGGACAAGATCGTCGGCGGCTACCAGAATGGCGATCTTCTCCGGATGAACCTCGTCTTCCGCCGGTCAGTGACCGCGGCTTTGCCGTGACGTTCAAGGCGATGCTTTCTGCCGTGCAGGCATGCCATTCAACTATGGGCCCTCGGGCCGTTAGCGGCGATCTCGAAGCTGCGGTAAAAGCGCCGGGCAGTGCCGTGTACATGCTGCACGTTGGCCGCGACGTGTCTGGAGGCTCATCGCACAAAGGTACTTCGATGCGCGGTTTTGGTTTTGGGCTGAGCCGATTGAAGAGCGCTTTGAAAAAAGCGGTACGCACGAGATATATCGGATGGAGTGCAATCCACGGGGGTTGCCGTCTTCGCACCCACGCGGCGTGGAATAGTGGAACTTCCCTTGAAGGGGCAGGGCACCGGTCGGGGAGTCCGCGCTCGAACGCGGGCCCGCCGGGAAGGGAAAAGCGCGCTGTGCCGCTCTTTGGGCGCTCAAGTACGCCCGACCGGACGACATTCGGCTTAATCGCACATATCGGCTGGATCACGCCGCTTTCCGGCTCTCCAGGCGCCAATGGGCTTCGAGCTTGTCACAAAGCTGCTTTTGGCGAGCGGCAACGATGGCAGGAGTCCAATCGTTGTGTTCGAGAACCTGTGTCGTGAGCACGAACGGCGATACGCCGTCCTTTGCGAAGTAGGCCTTCTTCTTGCGATCGAATTCCCAATTGCTCGCCGAGGCGTTTTTCTTTCTTGTCAGGAGGGCCAAGTTTCCCAGCGAGTGAACGACTTCGAGCCGCTTCTGCGCGTCCGGAAACCACTCGGCCCATTTGCTGTCCGCCTTGAGATTCTGCGGCAGCACGTGCTCGACGGTGATGGTGTCGTAGTCGTAGCTTGCGCCACCTCCGGACATGAGCGCATCGAGACGAAGCAATACTGCGGATCGTGCGCGGGCCGCCAGCGTATCGTATAGGGGGCCGCTCAGAACCTTGTATGTTGCCGCCTGTTCGGCCTGCGAAAGCTGC
Source organism: Bradyrhizobium mercantei (assembly GCF_001982635.1). Classification (GTDB taxonomy): domain Bacteria; phylum Pseudomonadota; class Alphaproteobacteria; order Rhizobiales; family Xanthobacteraceae; genus Bradyrhizobium; species Bradyrhizobium mercantei. The sequence continues at coordinate 996,173 of NZ_MKFI01000003.1, forward strand.
AATGCAGACTTCGTGCCGGTCAGATCGTCGCCGTTCTCGATCTCCCTGGTGAGCCGCGAGAATTTCTCGATGCGGTCGTTGATGCTGCTCTTGCGGATCAACATGGAGTACGCAAGCCGCTCCAGATCGCGGAAGAACGTCTCCATCTTCCTGGGCTGGCTGCGGTGGCGCACCGCGAAGGCGAGGGCGGGCGGCAGCCAATCGTTAAATTCGAGACGATTCAGCCATTTCAGATGCTCATTGACGATTTCCGCCTTTTCCGAGCTGACGTAAGCGGAATCGGTCAACTCGGCAAAAACGTCGCCGATGGGGACGATGACTTCATCGATCAGTTGCTTGGGCTTGTAAGCCTGCGCAACGTGTTCGCGGAACTCCTTGAGGACGGTGCCTTTTGGTTTCGCTTTGCGATAGATCATGCGGATGAGGCTCAGAAGCTCGCTGAACTGATCGCGCCCCAGAGACTCTTCCAAATCTTCCCACTTCCTGGTGTAGGCGTCGCGCTGGCTGTCTTCGATCGCGCCGACGATCTCGGCCTTCAGGATATCGCCCGGTGCGAGCGGCAGGCCACGGCTGTTCAGTATCGAGAAAATGCGATAAGCGGAGTCAAGGTCCGGGGTCGAGACCACGACGAGGAAGCATCGCGTGACCATGAACTGAGCGAGAGTCAGGCGCTCCGCGACCGTCATTTCCTTCAGCCGTTCATCAAAATAAAGAGCGTTCCGGCGGAGGTTCTGGCGGCTGTCGGAGTTTTGTTCGCCAAGGGCGACGAGACTGGTGAACCCTCCTTCGCGTTGAACGTAAGTTTGAAAGAATTCGAGGTCTCGGGAACGCAGAGCCAGACGAAATCGATCCTGCGTCCCCAGGATCTGACTGCCTTTTTCATAGATCAGCTGCGTTATGTCGCGGCCCTCGTCCGCAGACAGGTTTGCCCGGATCGCTGAAAGAAGGAGCGTTATTGTGGTCAGTCTCTGCTGACCGTCCACGACCTGGCAGTCGGGGACGGTCTCGGGCTTGATCAGGACGATGCTTCCCAGAAAATAGGGGGATTGCTCTTCGCCCGGGTCTTTGGCCCTGGCGGCGTCCCATAGGTCATCCAGAAGATCGCGCGCCTGCTCCACCGTCCATGCGTAGGGGCGCTGAAAACCAGGAATTTCAAAAACGTAGTCGCCGCCGAAAATTTTCGAGATCGGCTGTTCGTGCGCTGAAAGTGGTGAAACCATTATATCCTCTCTTTCTATAGAGAACACATGGCATCCAACACCCGGGGTTGTCGAGACTCATTCCACGAGCCAACAGTCCCCGCACCTTCCGTAAGCGAACAAGAGAAGGCGGCGTCCCGCGCGTGGCATGACCCGAATGGGCCTGGCATCCGTGTGCCGGTTACACTCGAGCAAAGTCGGACGAGGCGCGCGGCGCCAACAGCGCATTACACTGGTAGGCGTAACGCACTTGGCTCGTGATTCCGGCAGGCCGGAATGAGGAAAATACCGCGATGCCGGCCCGGAATGCGTCGAGGGACTTCGCCTGCGGCCATCGGAGCGACTGCCGCGGATCGGCTTGAAGCGCCGCCATTTCCAGGCGCGGTCGTCACGATGGCTGACAACGGTTGAATTGTTTTACCGGGCGCGCGTCACGCGTTTCAGCTTGTTCCTGCGGCCGGCCACGGCTGGCTCGGCTTCAAATGCCGACCGACGACTCGTCAATGCGACGTCGATCCGCGTACGTAGCTCACGTAAACTCTCGAACGGACGGCGACAAGGCTGGCCGATCTCTCGGATCGATGGCTCGCATGCGCTGGTAGTCCAAGGGCGATCCGCCGCCTCGGTAAAACGACTTAGCCTGAATTGCTCTTTGCTCGGCCGATTTACATGCCTCGAAAGCTCAACTCAAAGACGATGACTTAGGTCACCCTTCGTCCATCCGAGCACAGAGAAGTCCTGCTGCCTGGCGGGAGTCGAAGGGACGCGGCTTCCTTGCGCCTGCCATGGCAGCCTGCCGAGAACGGCGCGTAGCAGGTCGAATTCGGTCACGCGTTTCGTCCTCCTACTCCATGCTCAGTTCGTGGCGGCCGACGACCATCCAGTGGACTTCGTCGGGGCCATCAGTCATGCGCAACTGGCGGACATCCGTGTACATCTCGGCGAGCGGCGTCCAATTCGAGATGCCGGTTGCGCCGTGCATCTGGATCGCCTGATCGATGATTCGAGAGGCACGCTCCGGCACCATAGCCTTGATCATGCTGACCCAGACCCGCGCTTCCTTGTTACCGAGCACATCCATGGCCTTCGCAGCCTTCAGGACCATCAGCCGCATGGCTTCGATTTCGCAGCGCGCCTGCGCGATTAACTGCAGATTGCCGCCGAGACGGGCGATCTTCTTGCCGAAGGCCTCGCGGGTGAGTCCGCGCCGCACCATCATGTCGAGTGCCTTCTCCGCCTTGCCGATCACGCGCATGCAGTGATGGATGCGGCCCGGGCCGAGGCGGATTTGCGAGATCTCGAAGCCGCGGCCCCCTCCGAGCAGGATGTTTCCCTTCGGCACCCGGGCGTTGTTAAAGCGCAGGTGCATGTGGCCGCGCGGTGCGTGATCCTGCCCGAAAACGTGCATGGGCCCGAGGATCTCGACGCCGGGCGTGTCCTTCGGCACCAGGATCTGCGACTGTTGCTTGCTCGGTGGTGCATCCGGATTGGTCTTCACCATCACGATCATGATCTTGCAGCGCGGGTCGCCTGCGCCGGAGATGAAGTACTTTTCGCCGTTGATCACCCACTCGTCACCGACCAGCTTGGCCGTTGTCGAGATGTTCTTGGCGTCGGATGAGGCCACGTTTGGCTCGGTCATGGCATAAGCCGACCGGATTTCCCCGTTGAGCAGCGGCTTCAGCCACTTCTCCTTCTGCTCTGGCGTGCCAACGCGCTCCAGCACCTCCATGTTGCCGGTGTCGGGCGCCCCGCAGTTCATGGCCTCAGGTGCAAGCAGGTCCTTGCCAAGCTCGGCGGCGATGTAGGCGAAGTCCAAATTCTTCATCCCCTCGCCGGTGTGAGCATTGGGCAGGAAGAAGTTCCACAAACCCTCCGCCTTGGCCTTCGACTTCGCCTTCTCGATCAATTCGAGATGCGCTGGGGTGAAGCTCCAGCGGTCGGCTGCGTTCTCGGGAAGCTTCTCGATCTCAGCCGAAATTGGTTCCACGGTTTCTTGGATGAACTTGCGCACGCGCTCATACAATGGCCGCACCCCGTCAGACATGCGAAGGTCGTTCAGTTCGTCCCCCGGGTTCAAGCTGTAATTGGTGTGACGGACTGGTGCGGTGATGTTCATCATTCAGCTCCTTTCTAATTTGGGCTTGCCGCGAGGCAGCCATTTTTCATTCGGCAGGCTTCCCGCCTGAAAAGCCTCCTATCAAAATTCATGGGAGCAGTCGAAACGACAGCTGATAGCTTGATCCCGTGATATCGCGGTCCGGAATATTCTGTCTCTCACCTCACGTTGACAGATTGCGTTCAATACCGGGGTGCAAACTTGGACGCGCCGAATCTTGTTCTGGTCCTCGCGACAACCACGCCCCGATCCCTCAGGGATACTGCTGACCTTAGTAGGTCCGCGATTCTCAGTTCTCATGTAGGTACATGGGGTCGTGCTTGGCAGCATGCGTCGCGCAACACATCCTGACGCGGGTCCAGAACGCGCGTGTTCGAATCGCCCGTCCACAGTTAGCGCAATCTGACGAAAGCCGCTTGTTCATGAACCTCTCACTTGGAAAGGAAACACGATGGGCGAGGCAATTGGCGAGCCGGCTAACTTGCGAGCTTTCTCAGCGTTAGAATCGAACGTCCGCTTGTATTCTCGTTCGCTTCCGGATGTCTTCAGTCGGGCCCGCGGCTCTATTATGTTAACGGACGGTGGCCGAGAGGTCATTGACTTCCTCTCTGGTGCCGGAGCGCTGAACTATGGCCACAATAATCATGAGATCAAGGCGGCCATTGCCGAGTATCTGGCGTCGGATGCCGTTGTCCATGGGCTTGATATGGCCACTCCTGCAAAGCGCGAATTCATGGAGACATTCGATTCTGTCATACTTCGCGAACGCGGTCTGCAGAACTATCGCTTTCAGTTCACCGGGCCAACTGGTGCCAATGCGGTTGAGGCGGCTTTAAAGCTCTCACGCAAAATCACCGGACGCCAGAACGTCGTCTCATTCACGCATGGATATCATGGTCTCAGTTTAGGGGCCGCCGCGGCGACCGGTGGTCGTCTTTTTCGCGTAGCCAGTGGCGTGGCTTTGTCCGGCGCAACTTTCATGCCGTATGATGGTTATCTCGGGCCAGCGGTTGATACGTCCGACTACCTGCGGAAGGTATTGCTTGACGAGAGCAGCGGCGTCGACGCTCCAGCAGCCATTCTCGTTGAAACTGTACAGGGAGAAGGGGGAATAAATGTAGCCGGCAAGGAATGGCTGCAATCACTTCAGGCCATAGCAAAGGACGTTGGTGCCCTTTTCATCGTAGACGATATCCAGATGGGGTGCGGCCGCACAGGCGAATTCTTTAGTTTCGAGTTCGCAGGGTTGTCGCCGGACATCGTTGTGCTGTCGAAGTCACTAAGTGGGTACGGCTTGCCATTGTCGATGCTATTGATCAAGGAGGAACGGGACGCATGGCGGCCAGGAGAGCACACAGCTACGTTTCGGGGAAATAACCTTGCGCTTGTATCCGCTACCGCAGCTATTAACGTTTATTGGCGCAGCCGGACGTTTTCAGAAGGGGTCCAGCGCACGGGAGATCTTATGCGTCGCCGGCTGGATTCCATTGCATCCGAGCATGGAAACAGTTTTGCTGTTCGCGGACGAGGCATGGCGCTGGGGTTTGACTGCCAGATTGCTGAAATCGCGGAGGCGACGGCACGCAAGGCATTTGAGAAGGGATTGATTATCGAACGATGCGGCCCCAGTGATCAGGTCGTAAAATTCCTACCTGCGCTCACGATCGATCCGGAGACATTAAATCAAGGCATTGACATATTCGAAGTATCTCTGACCGAGACGATCAAGCGAGCCCAGGTTGCATGACCATCGCGGCATGAAATCAGTTACATAGAACTGCCACGCCCAGCATCCTGGAAAAGGTGAGCCCGACTTAGCTAGCCAACCCATGTGGAGGATCAGCCCGGGTAGGGTGATGAACTGCGACTGGGAGGAATCCGTGAGGTTACTGGTTGGAGCAGGTGTCATCGCCCGAAAAGAAGGATCAACGAGGGCAACTACAAGTCGGTTGACCGAAATTGGAGATGGCGAATTCGCTAAGACCAAGCGGGCAACTCCAGGTCGTCTAGGCGACACTTCATCTTGATGCGAAGCAATAGCGGTGCGAGGAAGGCTCAATCCATGATGGTGCAGACGGTGACCGGTCGGATTTCGGTCGAAAGCCTAGGGATCACACTGATGCATGAGCACCTGTTCATCGCCTTTCCAGGTGCCTGGTTCGATCCACTTGCCAAGTTTGATCGAGCGGAATTAGTCAAGGAGGCAGTCCGCCGGCTGATGCAACTGCGCACTGAGCATGGTGTACGCACTTTCGTTGACCCTTGTCCGATCGAAACAGGCCGTGACGTTGCGTTGATGAAGGAGGTCTCCGAAAAGTCCGGTATGCAGATCGTCTGCGCCACCGGATTTTACTATGAGGAGATGGGGTTGCCGATCTACTGGCGCGCGCGTACCGTCGATGAGATCGCCGAATTTTACATCCGCGAGATCACCCATGGCGTCGGCGACACCGGTGTAAGGGCCGGGGTCATCAAGGTGTCGACGGGCGCGCCAGTTGTCACCGAGCAAGAGAGAAAATTTCTTGCAGCAGCCTGCGTTGCGCAGAGGACGACCGGGGTGCCGATCGTCACCCATACCACCAACGGGTACGGCGGGCCAGAACAACAACATCTATTCGCAGCTAATGGCGTCGCCGCCCGTCGCTGTCTGATCGGCCATTGCTGCACAAGTCCTGACCCCGCGTACCATCGGCGCGTTGTCGAGGGTGGCTCCTACATCGGGTTCGATCAGATCGGAATGGATTATTGCCAGCGCGACGTTGTTCGTGCCGACAACGTGGCGAAGCTCGTGCACGGCGGTTTTCGTTCGCAGATCATCTTGAGCATGGATCGCCTGTGCGGCAGGCTCGGCAAATTCAATTTTCAGCCTACCCCCGAGCAACTCGCCGATTTCGAGCGGCTGAGGTCCCAGGGCCTCTGGCAGGCGCACGCCTACATGTTCACCGATTTCATTCCTATGCTGCACGCTCATGGTGTGAACCAAGCGGACATCGCTTCGATCCTAGAGGACAACCCGCGACGGTTCTTTGCTGGTGAGGTTCCGACGCAGAGGCGGTGAACCAGCTTAGAAGCTCGAATTGTTGGATTAGAATATCTTGTCCGATATCTGACAGCCGGTGTTCGTATTGCCGCAGTTGAGGAGCGCGCGTACGGCAGCCCATGGCATGCGCAAATAGCCTTGAGGCGTACGTCTACGTGCCGTAGCCAGTACCTCAGGATATCCGGCTTCTATGTTGAAGCTGTGGATTTGTTCGGCGATTTAGTTCCTGGGTAGTACTTGCTCAGCAAGGTCCTGCTCATACTCAAGCAGGCGAACAGCTTCGCACCGGCGGCGTAGGTGCCCAGTGCCAAGCGTTGATGGTGCATTCTCGTCGCACGATTAAGAAGACGGGAAGGACCTCGGCCTTCCTCGATGCTCATCGTATCCAGTTCCCCTTCCTCGCCGCGCTTTGCGGTCGACCGACAGCAAGATACGTGACGCAATGTTCCATATGCGATGCCAGGAAATGGCAAACTGAAGCCACCCAGCACGCTGGAATGAGCACCTACAGCCTCGGAGGCCGTGCGAATCTATGCCCGCCGCTCGTTACGCCCTTCCTGGACCGCCCTGCGCTTCCGCTAAAGCTTTCTTGCGTTTTCCAGGTCACATCCTGCAACTTCTTGTTCTCGCTCCACCGGTTCAGCCACCGACGTTTTTCGCCCTGTGTTGCCCAGGGTAATCTAACGGCCGCATCTCCGCACGTAGCAATTCGCACCTCTGGTTTCAATGGGAAGTAGGCCGCCTGATCGATTCCCGTTCTTCGGGCGAATCCAGCAACCTCCGTTTTTGCTTCTCAAATGCCCGCCCTCAACGCCTCAATCGTCATTCGCTCCTGCTAGCCAACGGGTTCAACTGCGCAAAACACAAGTCAGCAAGCGGAGCTTGCGGCCCTCGTATCACCAACGAGGCGGACCGTACTTGCAGCGTGGCCATAAAAGCGAACAATGTTGGGCATCGTATGCTGGGCTGTCGGGTAGCCGACATGTTGTCCGCGCCAGAACGCGCGGCGTTGAGCAAACTGCTTTGTAAATCAAGTTTTGGCGGTTGGCACGATGCTTGGAATGGAAGCTCATCCAGGGCAGTTGCTGAAGGAACCGCAGTGATGTCTTACGAGACTTTCGCCTTTCGTCCCCCGTATACGTTCTCCTTGAGTGCAAGTCCTTCAATCCGACTATCCTTCTCTCTCCCCCATCGCCTGCGTTGGATGGCGGGCGTCCATTGCGCGATGCTGATGATCGGCCGGTTTGCCGTGCTGGCCACTTGCCGTGTGTCCCCTGGATTTACGATGCGCGAAAGGTCAATAAGCTAGCAGAAGGGTTGGTCAAGTTGTTGTGGTGTTCTCATCGGGTGGCCGAGCAGGCAGCCGCAGCGGATTCGATGGTAGATCCCGACGTTCATGTTCGCCGTTCGTCAAATTCGCTGACAAAGCTGCGCACGAATCTGCATCACCATAAGCGCGATTTGGGGCGAGAGCGAAATGCTCTCCGCGAAGCAAAAATCCATTTGCTCGAGATGTAAATCGGGCCGCAGGAGCTCCATGGAAAAGCTGAAAGAAGCAAAACCGGTGTCGGCGTGGCGGCGCCGAGTGATAGGAGTGACGCGCCGTCAGCTTGCTGTCGAACTCGGTCGCACCGCTAAACTCGCATTGCCGACCGTGCTGGCCGAACTCGGACAAGTCGCGATGATGATAACTGATCTCGCGTTCATCGGGCGCATCAGCGCTGAGGCGGTCGGCGCCGTAGCGCTCGCCAGCAAGATTTATTTTGTCGGTTTAGCACTCGGCATGGGCCTCATGTCGGCGGTTGCTCCGTTGGTGGCGCAGGCAGTTGGCAGCGACAATCCGGCCGCTGCGCGATCCATCCTCCGCATGGGACTGTGGGCCGCGCTACTGCTGTCGCCAGCGATGGTGGCTTTTATGCTGGGCAGCGAACAGATCTTGGTTGCTCTTGGTCAAGATCGAGAAGCTGCACGGCTTGCCGAGCAGTATCTATCTGGACTCGCATGGGGCGTCTTACCGGCATTGTGGTTTCGGGCAATCCGAAATTTCATGGTGGCGGTCAAGCGGCCGGAGCCGACCTTGTGGATCACGCTCGTTGCTATCCCTTTCAACGCCTTGCTGGTTTATCTTTTGATGTACGGCGATTTCGGCCTTCCGCGGCTAGAACTGCTCGGGGTGGGCGTTGCCACAACTCTGGTGAACTGCGCGATGTCCCTAGCCGCCCTCTGGTTCGCCATCCGGCGTCAGCCCTTCAGAGATTATCAGATCTTTGCACATCCCTGGCATTTCGATTGGCCATTGATGCGGCAATTGATCGTGGTTGGCGGGCCGAACGCGATGGCCTTTCTCATGGAGTATGGGCTGTACTCGGCTGCCGCACTCTTGATGGGCCTGATCGGCACCACCGCACTTGCGGCCTATCAGATCGCCAGCCAGATCGCCATAGTTCTATTCAAAGTCCCGATGGGTATCGCCATGGCAGCGACCGTGTGCGTTGGCCATGCGACCGGCCGCAAAGACGCTTCCGGCGCCAGACGCGCAGGCTTGGTTGCGATGCTGCTCGGCATCATAGTCACTGCAGTATTCACGATCGCCGTTATCGCTTCTCGGTTCAGGATTGTCTCACTATTTTTGAGAGAAACAGCCGAGAATGCCGATGCGACAACCGATTTGGCTGCAACCCTCCTCCTAGTGAGCGTGGTATTCTTCATCACAGAAACTGTAGAAACCATTGCGGCAGGTAGCCTCCGCGGACTGAAAGACACGCGGGTGCCGCTCTTGTGTGCGGGCGTCAGCTATTGGCTGATAGGCTTTTCGATGAGTTACGTGCTAGGTTTGAAGATCGGACTTGGCGCCATTGGCGTCTGGATTGGCTTGTCGCTTGGGACGACTGCATACGCAACGCTTCTGGTTCTTCGGTTCCAAATACTGGTGAGGAGGTTTGCTCTTCAGAGCTTGCATTCGACCACAACTTCGATCGATTCAGCTCTCGAGAGACGAGCGAAAACTTCGAAGCTCGGCGACACTTTGTCAGAAGCTCAGTCCGGCTCAACTAACCATCAGCTAACACGTGGCGCGGGATAATGTAGCAGGCGTGCTATTGGGACTGATTACGAGATCTTTGGCGAAGGTGGCGACTGGCGTGATGTTGATGACGTCGACCGAATATGGCGGAATTGCCGAACCACTCCGTCATGGATACGGCTCATCGAACCCCACGCCGCAAAAACGCAACCCAATTTCGTTCGAGTTTACGGTGCGGCAGCTTGCCGGGCTCACTCGCGATGGGCTGGTGCAGGACTTTGATTGCGTGACCGGCTTTTGGTATCCTTGGATCGCCGTGGCCGATAGGCTCATACTTGTACTTATAGGCGCCATCTGCTCACGCGTTTTTGGTGTTGAGAGGCGGCAGCGACGCGAATCGCATGCGTGAGAATTCGAATATCACATTAGTACCGATGCTTTCTGGGACTATGGCTGCTGCACCAAAGCTTGGCAGGGCGTCTGCACGATGTTGCCTATTCCGCTTGCCTGTCCTCGGCGCGTTCGGCATCGAAGCGATGGAACGTCATTCCGACGTCTAAAAGGTCCCGAACGCCGTGTAAAGGAACTTTGCAGCGTGAACCTTACGAGCGGGCCAAAACATTGGGCGCGCCCCGCCGAGGACTTGTTCCGATTTCCAGGTTTCGAAGAGAGGCGAATGCAATGCAAACTGTTCTTGTGACCGGGGCAAACCGCGGCTTGGGCTTGGAGTTCGTTCGGCAGTACCGCGAAGCCGGCTGGTCCGTTATGGCGGCTTCGCGCCGCCCCGACGAAGCAGTTCGGGCGCTAGACTGCGACGCCGCGCTACTAGCATTAGATGTTCAAGACGAACAAGCCATACGTGCGTTACCCGAAGTATTGAGAGGACGGCAGATCGACTTGTTAATAAACAATGCAGGTTATCACCCAGGCATGCAGCAACTTGGGAGGATAAATTACTCGAACTGGCAAACGGCGTTCCATGTAAATACCATTGCGCCACTCCAGATAGCGGAAGCACTTTTTCCTCTAATTCCTTCGGGAGGGAAGATCGTCAACGTTGGCAGCCGGTTAGGCAGCATCGCCTGCAATCAGGGAGGCGGAAGCTACATCTACCGCGCGACGAAGGCGGCACTGCATTGCCTTACGCGGAGCTTAGCGATGGACCTCGCACCAAGAAGCATCCTGGTCGTGGCCTTGCATCCAGGTTGGGTGAAGACCGACATGGGAACATCAGCCGCAGACATTGAGGTCGGAGAAAGCGTATCCGGAATGCGCAACGTAATCACCAATCTCGGTCCGCAGAATACAGGGTGCCTCATCAACTATGACGGCGTGGAAATCCCTTGGTGATATCGTGCAGGCACCTACTAGCGCATTCGACCGTTTCTTCGGTGGACATTTGTACCTTCATGGTCTTCGTCGTGACGGAGCAGGCTCTGTGTTTGCAGGCGTTTCTCGATGTCGCGATTTCCGGGTGCCCATTATCCGCAATTCCAATCCAATGTGACGGAAATGTTTGCCGGCTGGGTGGGCTTGAAGTGCCCGTCTTGCGCCGTGACTATGTGGGTTACTTCTGAGAGGTTCCAGCAAATGCAAACCATGGCCGCATGGGATTACATTATCGTTGGTGGCGGTTCGGCTGGCTGCGTGCTCGCCAGTCGCCTGAGCGAAGACAGTAACACGAAGGTGTTGCTGCTGGAGGCTGGTCCGCACGACAGATCAATGTGGATCGACATCCCCGCAGGCTACACTAAACTAGTGAACCGGAAGAAGTTCAACTGGAACTACTATATAGAGGCCGAGGATGGTCTAGCCGGCCAGCGTCTCTCGTATCCGAGCGGTCGCGTCCTAGGCGGCTGTAGCTCGATCAACGGCATGCTCTACGTGCGCGGCCAGCCACTCGATTACGACACCTGGAGTGAGCTCGGCAATCCTGGATGGTCCTACGAGGACGTGCTGCCTTACTTCAAGAAATCCGAGCACTACGAGGGCCAGGGTAACGACTCGCGTGGCAAAGCTGGGCTTCTCCATGTCTGCGACCCCGAGGAGCGCCATGTGCTTGGTGAAGCCTTGATCTTTGCTGCCGAAGCCAGCGGCTTTGCGCGTACCAACGACTACAATAACGGCCGGCAGGAAGGCTTCGGCTATTGCCAGGCAACGATCAAGAATGGTCGGCGGTGGTCGGCCGTTCGCGCCTTTCTAGATCCGGCGCGCCGCCGCCCCAACCTCCGCATCGAGACCGATGCGCTTGTTGACCGTGTCCGGCTCGATGGCAAGCGCGCCGTCGGCGTCGCCTACAGCGTACACGATGGAAAGCGCGAGGTCCGGTGCAACCGAGAGGTGATCCTATCGTGCGGCGCGGTCCAGTCGCCGGCCTTGCTAGAGCGTTCTGGAATCGGCCAACCCGCACTCCTCAAGAGATTCGGCATAGCGGTCAATCACGAATTGAAGGGAGTCGGCGAAAATTGTCGTAATCACTTCGCGCCACGTATAACTTGGCGGGTGAACCGCGCTATCACGTTCAACGAGAAGACGCGAGGCCTAACGTTCCTGCGAGAGATTCTACGATACTACGTGAGCGGCACAGGCGTCCTCACTCGGCCAGCGGGCTTAGTGTTCGGCTTCGTGCGTACTTCGCCCGGCCTGGAAACGCCTGACGTACAGTTTACAATGGCACCAGCGAGCTACGACCCGGGACGGCCGGGGTGCCTCGAAAGGGAGCCCTCTTTGACAATCGCAGTGTCTCAGTGTCGGCCCGAGTCGCATGGGTCGATCCATATCAAATCGCTGGTGCCTGGTAGCCAACCTGCCATCCGGTCAAACTTCCTAACAGCGGGAACGGATCGAGCCTGCATTGTCGCCGGCATGCAGGTCGCGCGCAAAATCATGAGCCATCCCGCCATCGCTAAATACATCGCATTGGAGTGCCGGCCCGGCGACAGGGTACAGAGCCACGACGAATGGCTCGACTACGCCCGTTCCACTGGACAGGCGATGTACCACCTTGTCGGAACCTGCAAAATGGGCGATGACCTCATGGCCGTCGTCGATAGTCGGCTTCGCATGCACGGCCTTAGCGGTCTGCGTGTGATTGATGCCTCGATCATGCCAACCGTTCCCTCCGGCAACATCCACGCGCCCACGATCATGATAGCCGAAAAGGGCGCGGATATGATCAAGGAGGATGCTAAGGATTGCGTGAAGCCTTTACCCTGAGCGCTCCATCGTTCCGATTCGGTGTAGGGGTCGTCAGGGCTTTGCCGCTGCGAGCGTCAATCGAATCGTCTGATCATGACGATCGCCAGATGCTCTCCCGACCGATCCGACACTGGACGAGATCTGCTCGCGCTTGATGCCGAGAGGCTCTGCGTGGCAATGCAGACGCTTAAGGAGCTGATCTTCGGGAAGGCGCTTGGAGCGGCTTACCGCGCTTGTGCCTGATGCAGCGCGCTAGATCTCAACGATCTGGAGACCACGTCCCGCCACCTGCCGCTGCCAATGGCAATGTCGGCAGGGCTTGATCTTGGCGAAGCGTCCGTTCGATTGTAAGCGCTGTTCTCAGGCCACGGCTTTGAGGTCTTGACGGCAATGAGCCCATGGAAGCAGTTGATCGATGTCGCCGTTTGGATGGCCGTTGACGATTCTGGTGAGGGCGCCGGTCAGGTAAGCAAGCGGATCGACATCGTTCAGCTTGATGAGGTGGATGGCTCCCGCTTCCGGCGCCATAGTGCGGAGGTGGTCGCGATGATCGCCGTAAGGGAGATGTCATTCATGAACGAAGTAACTACCGTCGGGCTCGATCTGGCAAAGCGGGTTTTTCAGGTTCATGGGGCTGACGCAAAAGGCCGCCCCGTTCTCCAGAGGAAGCTTCGCCGTGAGGAGGTGCTAAGTTTCTTCGCCAAGTTGCCGCCTTGCGTTGTCGGCATGGAAGCATGCGCATCATCGCATTACTGGGCACGCGAGATTCGCGCTCTTGGCCATGACGCTAAGATGATTCCGGCTTCATATGTGAAGCCTTATGTGGCACGGCAAAAAGAACGACGCTGCGGACGCCGCAGCGATCTGCGAAGCGGTGACGTGACCGGCGGTTCGGCCCGCTCCCGTCAAGTCATTGGCGCAACAGGCCGCGCGGGTGGTGCATCGCACGCATGAACTTCTGTCGCGGCAGCGTGTTTCGCTGATCAACGCGATCCGGAGTCATATGGCAGAGTTCGGTGTAATCGCAGCGGCGGGCCCTCAGCATGTCGGTCCTCTCATCAAGAGGATATCCGATCCGGCGACACCGATCCCCGATACGGTACGAGCACCGTTAAATATCCTGGCCGACCAGCTCGTCGCCCTAACCGCTCAGATCAATGCGCTCGAAGCCCAAATACGGAGGCATTGTCGTGCAGAACCCGAAGCCGCTAGGTTGCTCAGCGTTCCAGGCGTCGGTCCGATCACCGTCAGCGCGATATTAGCCGGAGTGCCGGATATCCGCGGTTTCCGATCAGGCCGCGACTTCGCGGCATGGCTTGGCCTTGTGCCACGTCAGAACTCGAGCGGTGGCAAAGAACGATTGGGCCGCATCACGAAGATGGGCGACCGCACCATCCGCCGCCTCCTCGTCATTGGCGCCATGTCCACGATCCGCTGGTCGCGCGGCAAGCAGAACTTCGCTCAAAGTTGGCTAGGACGCATTATTGCGCGTAAGCCCATCAAGCTCGCCGCGGTCGCCCTGGCCAACAAAATGGCAAGGATCATCTGGGCCGTGATGACACGAGAGGAGACCTATCGCACGGCATAAGTATCGGCCGGAAGGACCAGCCGGGTCCTGCCGGTCGTGGTTGCAACGGCGCTGAATGGGAAGATGACGCGACGGTTGATAGACGAGATCGGGACACCCAGTAAACCTGTAGGCGCTTTAAGCGCGTCAGCTTGTTATGGACCCGATCCGCGGATCTCATCTGGGCCGGCGGCCAAACGTGCCGCCTTTTACGTAGGCCGGACACATGCAAGCCGCCGACTTGTCGCGCATCGCTCAAACAAACCTCTTGCACCGAGGGAGCCATCCACACATACAGGTTTCGACCATGGAAGCGATGATGGCCCAGTGCTCGGCGCCGCCATCGGAACCTGCGAACAACGCATTTTTCCGGTTGAGGGTGATCGGGCGGATCGCGCGTTCGACGGCGTTGTTGTCGAGCTCGATATGACCATCATCGATGAAGCGCGTCAGGCCATCCCAGCGTGAGAGCGCATAGCGGATGGCGTCGGCCAGCTTGCCCTTTTGGCTGATCAAGCCGAGTCTTGTTCGCAACCATTTTTGGAACGCATCGGCGAGCGGCCGGCTTTCCTGGTGTCGAACCAGACGACGTTCCTCGGCGCTGCGGCCGCGGATGGCCTTCTCGATGGCATAAAACTCGGCAATATGCTTGAGCGCCTCACCCGCAATGGGCGCGGGGCCAGGAGAGGCAAGTTCGTAGAAGTTACGCCGCATGTGCGACCAGCAGAATGCAAGCTGAACGTCACCACGCTCGGCCAGCTTGCCATAGCCATCGACCTGCAGGACACCCTTGAAGCCTGCCAGATGGGCGATCGGTCGGTCGGCTTTGCGATCGGGGGCATAGACATAGGCGACGCCTGGCGGATTGGCGCCGCCCCATGGCCGGTCGTCCGCTGCATAGGCCCAGAGCTGACCGGTTTTGGTGCGCCCGCGGCCGGGATCGAGCACCGGCATCGTCGTCTCGTCGGCGAACAACTTTGGCCGTTGCCTGAGCTTGCCAAGGAGACGCTCATGCAACGGACGCAGATGGAAGGCTGCCTGGCCCACCCAGTCTGCCAACATCGAACGATCGAGCTCAATGCCCTGGCGGGCGTAAATCCGCGCCTGCCGGTAGAGCGGCAGGTGATCAGCATATTTGGAGACCAGCACTTGGGCGACGGTGGCCTCGGTCGGCAATCCGCCCTCGATCAGCCGGGCTGAGGCCGGCGCCTGTCTGACGCCGTCCTCGCAAGCACGGCAGGCGTATTTGGGACGCCGGGTAACAAGGATCCGGAACTGCGCCGGGACCAGGTCCAACCGCTCGCTTCGATCCTCGCCAAGCCGGTGTAATTCGCCCTGGCAACAGGGGCAGGTCTTGTCCTCGATGTCGACGATGACCTCGATCCGCGGCAGGTGCGTCGGCAAGGCACCGCGGTTGCTGCGGCGCTTACGAGCCCGCACCTCACGGCCTTCAGGTGCGCTGACGTCCTGCGCCGTCTCGCTGTATGCTGCCACCCGCTCAACGTCTTCCAGGCCCAGCAACATCTGATCTTCAGGCAGCGTCTCTGCCCGCCGGCCAAACCGATGTCGCTGCAATTCCTTGATGATCTGACGCAGCCGTTCGCTTTCGCACCGCTCGGCAAGCAGCATCGCTTTCAGCGTCTCGGGATCGTCAGGCAGGGCGTCGCTCACACCCAATTCAGAGCATATTCGCCGCCATCTGGCGACGCGGCCATCCGCGATCGGAAGGGCCACTACGTTCTGGCCATCAAGAGCAACCGCGGCCGGCTCTTCCAGGCCGCCAAGGCGCTGCTCGACACCGCCCGGAAGCCAGCGCGGGCGAGCCAGCGAAGAACCTCCGCTCACGACCGCGTCGAGCGCCGGCAGGCCATCGTCGTGCCGGCACCTCAATTGGCGAAGCAATACGGCTTCCCCCCTGTCGCCGCCGTCGGCCGTATCGACAGCTGGCGCGCCAGTGCCAGCAAGTCTGCCAAGCAGACAGTCCGATACTTTCTGGCTTCCCGCCTGCCGTCGGCCAAGAAGCTGCTCGACATCGTGCGCGCACACTGGGGCATCGAGAACAACCTGCACTGGGTCCTCGACGTTCTGTTCGACGAGGACGCCTGTCGCAGCCGCAAGGATCATGCTCCAGAAAACCTCGCCGTCATCCGCAAGCTCGCCATCAATGCCTTGCAAGCCACGCCAGGTCCCGCGCGTACCAGCCACAAAATGCTCCAGGCCAGATGGAACAACGACTTCCTTCTCTCAGTCCTCGCCCATATGCGATAGCCCTAGGTCACACCGGAAGGCGCCAAGGAATGTCAGCGTCCGCCAATGACCGCCCTACTACCTTTGGCTCCCACCCGCGCTGTGGGCCATATTGCTCCTTATCCGGATCTCGTCGATAAAGACCGAGCGTCGGGGATTGATGTTGGCCTGTCATGAACGCCGGCGTTAGCGTCTACCGCCATGTCCAAGCGAGCTCACTCGAGGCGAACAGCGCTTTTTTTGAACCGCAGGCCTTCGCCTCGCCTCGCAGAAATCGCCACACCGCGCTGCGGGGCCGTCGGCAAACAAGGGAACGGATCCACAAATGCTGGGTCCGAAACCCTGCCGTTTTTTTGGTGCAGTCAGGCCACAGCTCATGCTTCAGAAAGCCGGGAAGGACACAAATCAATTCCAAGCTGGTATCGTTCCCTCCGAAATCGGTATTGGCGTCATGCAAGGCGGTTAGCCCACAATTGTCACAAGTCAGCACCGTTGCTTGCCCAATCCGAGGAGAGAGCGGGGGACATCAACCTTTTCGTTTCGATCATGCCAGCTCGTGCCCGAGCCAAGGGGGCTTCGTTAGGCTGAGGAGGGCAAGTGGCGATTTATTGCGGTCGTGTGCTCGACGAAGCTTTGCAAGCTCGATTGCACTTGCCTCGCCGAGGCTTGATGGGGGTGGTCCGAAGACTAGGGCTGCTCAATCTCATCCTTGTCCCACTCCAGGATAGACCATGAGAGCAGGATCATAACGGTAGATTATCGCTTGGACGAAATCAAGACGAGCCCCGATGCTCTGGCTCTTAAGACGTGTGCCGATCGAGCGATTGCACGTTCATGCACTCTCAATTGCTTCGGAGGCGCCTTGAACAAGCTCGAACGAATGACTCGGCAGATGAACGAGAGCGTGAAGACGACCAGGGTATTCTGCGGCCGTATTGAGAATGCCATCACTGTTGGATGTTCAATTTCTCGTAAGGGCCACAGTGGTTTAAACGCGATAGGCAAACGTCGCTGGAGACGATTGTTGTAGGAATTGCTTGGACACGAGTGGACGTTTCTTAACTGCTCGGATGCGAGGGAGGCAGTTGATGCTTTATCGGCCTGAAAGCGTGCCTCCTAGTGCGCCATTCTTCGTCAAGAACGCGATTTTGGCGAGCCTTTCTCTACAGAATCTCGCGACTATGAGAGAATTCGTAGAGCCAATCCGATTGAAGAAACGTATGGTTTTGCAAGAGCCGAAAAGGCGCGTCGAACACGTTTATTTCATAGAGTCGGGTCTCGTCTCGCTAAGGATCGTCGCAGCGGGAAGCGTCCTTGAAATCGCAGTGATAGGCTATCGAGGCGCGGTCGGCGCTTCGCTCCTATTGGGAGGACATCTTTGGATCCATCAATCTGTTGTGCTCGTTCCTGGAAGCGCGTACAGGATTCGAGTCGAGGATCTGCGTCGCCTGGTGAACGAGCGCACCGAAATTAGGGAACATCTCCTTCGATATGTTCAAGCGCTCAGTTTGCATTGCGCTCAGACAGGATTATGTGGCGTTCGACATGATCGCGAGGAGCGGGTGGCAAGTTGGCTCTGCTTGGCGAGCGACGCCGTTGATACAACTGTTCTACCAGTTACCCATGACTATATTTCATCCGTTTTAGGATTACGCCGCGCCAGCGTGACGGAGACGCTGCTCCAATTCGAGGAACAGCGGTTGATCTGCAAGACGCGCGGTGTCTTGCAGATCAAGGAACGCAAATGCCTTGAGCAAAAGGCATGCGGTTGCTACAGGCTCATCTCAAGCGCTTACTCTGATCCCGTCATTCCAGCAAGTGATCCGGCACTTTAGCAAAGCCTAATCATGACACGCCTAGTCTAGCCGGTGCTCCAACGGCTGATGGCAAATCGCAATCTACTGTCTATCTCTAGGATAACTGGACGCTTTGGCCTCTCATGTCTCTGGTCAGCTGAATCGATGCAAGCGCAACCTGCGCTCGGACGCTCAAAGATGAAGCCGTCAACTAACTGACGCAATGCAAACTGTTTGTACGAAGCGAACTGATCTAGCGCTGAGAAGATAAGCACATCGGTTTTGCGCAGCTTCTACGGATCCTTCAATCTTTGCACGAGAAAGCGTGATCTTCCTCAAGTCCACAGGGTTAAAGCTGCCTTTAGCTCCATCTCGATCGCGGCGGGTTGCCCTTGCAGCGGGGGCAGGTCATGGCGATCGAAGTCAACACGGCGTCGATCCAAGGCAAATACGTCGGTAGTGCCTCCGCCATTGTTACGGGGCTTGCGTGCGCGCTCCGCCCGACCTTCCGGAGCGTCTCGTCCTGGCTGGCTTCCATACAGGCCGCAACCCGTTGGACGTCCTCGATACCGAGCAGCATCTGCTCCTCGGGAAGCGACTCTGCCTTCTGACCGAGGTGATGACGCTGCAGCGCTGCAGCTCATTGATGATCTGGCGCAGCCACTCGCTCTCGTGCCGTCCGGCAAGCAGCATCGCCTTCAGCCTCTCGGGGCATACCAGGAAGGTTATCGCTAACACTCAAATCAGAGCATATTCGCGCCCGCCTAACGACGTGCTCGATGCCCCGTTCACTTTGTCGCGAGGGCGTTGTTCGTGGGGGCGGAATTGCTAGTGAGTAAGCCGCAAAGAGACCCCGTCTGGCGGAGTGGGTGAGCGATCGGCCATCGGCTGTGAGTTTGTGAGTCGATATGAGCATCTATGTCTGCGCCAAGTTCTGGAACTAGAACCTTCCATATAATTGAAGCGGTCGCCAACCGCCTCGAGGGGCGCCGCGGCAGCTTCGTCGAGGCTGGTCGGACGAGTTCAAAGCGCAGGTTGAGACAGAGGCGCTGGAGCCCGGCGCGAGCGTCTCGGCGGTCGCCCGCCGGATCGGCATTCATCCATCGCAGTTGTTAGCCTGGCGCCGTGACGCTCGAGCCGAGCGGCATTGTCGCTCGCGGCACTCGAGTTGCGAAGGTGTGGTGGCGTCTGTGGAAGGCGCGGTGATCGAGATTGTCATTGGCGAGATCGTCGTGCGCGCCGGCATGGATGTCGCCGAGGCGCGCACTTGCAACGGGTGATCCGGGCGGTCCGTTCGGTATGATCTTCGCGGGCAGCGACGGCGGCGGACAAACCATCGCAACACTGCTGCAGACAGCGAAAATGAACAACGTCGATCCGTTCGCCTGGCTCGCCCTAGCGCTTTAGCGTATCGCCAACGGCTGGCCGAGCAGCGAAATCGACGCGCTTATGCCATGGAACCACGCCGTGTGACGGCCTCAGCTTGCCGCTTACGCTAGTGAGCGCCTTGCGCTCGGAAGCTACGCTACAGCGGGCGCGTGTGCCGGGTGGGAAGCTGGCTCGCCACATCCACCAACGCAACACCCGTTATGATACGAGGGTTCGTCGACAACGTTCTGCTGCCGGAGTTCGCCGAACTGGAGAGGGCGTAGGAAGTCTATCTGCAGGAAATGACGCTGCACGTAATTGGCGAGAAGATATATGACGACGTTCCGCGGTGCGCAGAAAGCGCCGGATGCAGCTGCTATCGAACTGATCAAACGGCAAGGTTTGCCCGCGAACCTTCGCGCTCGGGCTTCCAACTAAGGAGCTGCAGAGAGCTTTCCAGAGGCTTAAGGCGAACCTATTGTGAAGAAGTCAATGGTGGGAGGAAGGAGGAATGGACTTACCGCGGTTCCGGCGAGCTCGTTGGTCGCTCGATCGAAAGCTTCATTTGAGGTGGAAGTTCTCCCGCGTGCAATTGGCGTACACGTTCCTCCAGCTCCTTGTCGGCTGTCGTGAGACGATGGTTCAGGCGAATATAATCGGTCCAAGTAGGCGTGCGGAAGGTCTCAGCCCATTGTGAAGGCTTTTGAAGATCACGTTGGAGGGTCCAGTGCCGAGCCCCTACGCGGCTCTGAGCGCGCCGACGTTCGCGCATGAGCTCTAAGAAGGCCTCGATATTTTCCTGTGGTACTCGATAGTCAATCTTTACGACAATTGGACCGCTTCTCGGGGTTAGATCGAGGGCGACTGCTGGGACGCCGAATTGGTTCGAAGCATCGAGGTCCGATTTTGGACGCTCGCTTACGGGCAACAAATAACCGGCTGCGGCGACCAGCAAAAGTGCGCCTGCGGAGCCTAACAGCGCCGAGGTCAGGGAGCAGCTCTCGGCCGCCGTACCCCATACCCAACTGCCAGCGGCGAGACCGCCATATGCGAACGCATAGTAGATGGCAATGGTGCGACCAACGACCCACCGGGGACTAGCCAATTGCACGTTCACGCCAAGCCCAGACCATGCTACGACCCAACCTGCGCCACCCAAGGCGAGCGCAGGTGCCGCCGCTGCGAGCTGAGGACTCAAAGCTAGGGAAAGACAGCACGCCGCACAGGCGACGCATGCGAGTCTTAGGAGCAGTTCTTGGGACATAACCCGCCTAAGGTGGTTGACGCAAACGCCGCCCAGTAATGCGCCAGCCCCAAATCCGGCCATGAGAATGCCATATGTGAGCGCACCACCCGCCAGCTGATCACGAACTACCAAGGGAAGCAGCGCAAGTGTGGAGATGCCCGCCAAGCCAAACAGGGTTCCGCGCGCGATCGCTGCCTTGATTTCCGAAGACAAGGCCGTGAACCGCACTCCATCATGGATCGCCGTAATCATCGACTCGGGCGGGAGTGGTGAAGTGCGAACCTTCCACCTGCAACGCCATGTGGCGCTTAGTGGCGCCAAATAGCCGAGTGTGTTCAACGCGAAAACTGGGAGAGGTCCAACGGATGCAAGAACGATTCCCCCGAGGGCCGGGCCAACGCTTCGGATCGTATTGTATCCCACCGCGATGAGCGTGACGGCGGCGGGAATGTCGCGTTGGTCGACGATATCACCGACTGACGCTTGCCAAGCGGGATTGTTGAGCGCGGTGCCGCATCCGATCAAAAAGGTGAGGCCGAGGATGATCGATGGATCGACAAAACCCAGCGCCACGAAAGTGGTCAGCATCGCAGATGCTGCCATCATGAGACATTGTGTCGCGAGCATGACTGAGCGGCGATTGAAATTATCGGCAATGGCTCCGGCGAAGATTGATAGAATGAACGTGGGCAGGGCCGATGAAGTTTGAACAAGCGCGACCGTTAGAGTCGAATTCGAAATCGTTGCCATCAGCCAGCCGATCGCAACGGTCTGCATAAGAGTGCCGAGGTTGCAGACCTGCGCGGCAATCCAAACGGAACGGAAAGTCGGGTTCTTGAGCGGCGCGAGGGTCGTTGGCGAAATTGAAACTGCATCCGCGCGAGGCACTCTGCTCATCTTTCTCGGAGCCACGGTTCGTCTACCGGTACGTTGACTTGGTCTTCCTGAGGCATCGGGAGACCTTTTCGTCATCGACTAGATTGTTTTTCCTGTCGCTACTGTCGCTCGGATGGAATTCGTCTGAATACATCGAGTGATGAGAGATCGGTTCGCGTAAGAAGCGTTCCGAACCGGATGAAGAACATGCCCGCTTACAACGACAGTCAGTGCTGCAGGGTATTCCCTTCGAATCGTGCACCGATAGACATGATTGTCGGATGCGCTCAACGGGAGCATGAGTCCACGCCAATCCCTCGCCCGCCTCGACGTTGGTGTAAAGCAATCCGCGGGCCATACCCGACCTCGATGAGAAATTGTTCATATGCCGTCGTGATTCCGCCGACGGAAGACAACCGGAACGCTGTCTGGCACGGACAACGAGCAACTCAGTAACGGTAGTTGCCATTAGGTTCAGTGGTTCAGGACGGATTGTAGGAATGCGCGGGTGCGCTCGGACTGTGGACTGGTGAAGATCTTGTCGGGTGGACCCTGCTCAATGATGCGGCCCGCGTCAAAGACAGCGATGCGGTCGGAGACTTCGCGTGCGAAGCGCATTTCGTGCGTCACAATCAAGAGCGACACGTTAGTCTCGTGCGCTACACCGCGAACCACGTCGAGAACCTCACCGGCAAGCTCGGGATCCAGCGCTGACGTGATTTCGTCCAGTAGGAGTATCTCAGGTTTCAAG